>CAVTEW010000005.1:0-276073 GCA_963733955.1 uncultured Acidobacteriota bacterium | reverse complement strand
CCGGCCGATTCCCGGGCTGTAGTAGCGAGCTCGGTAGAAGTCGAGGCCGATCTCGCCGTTTTCCCTCGCGGTGTAGCTGAATGGATTCGCCAGGCTCCCCGTCTGGCTCTTGACCTGTCCCCAGGCATCGTAGAGGTAGGAGTTCTGAACCGCTCCGCCCGAGTTGGTCACGGCGGCGACGGAGCCCAGGGCGTCGGTCGCGAAGTAGTAGACCTGCCCGCCCCGGCTCATGGCGAGCGGTTCGTCGATGCCGGGGCCGAAAAGGTAGTCCGCGGGCGCCGCGCCCTGCTCCTGGACCAGGTTCAGGCCGTCGTAGAAGTAGCCCGACGTCGCTCCGCTCACGGTCTTGTAGGAGCGGCGGCCCTGGATGTCATAGAGGTAGCTCGCGATGACCGCGCCGTTCTGCCAGATCTCGTGCATGTGGGAGTCCGACCACCAGGTGAAGCTGTAGTTGCCGTCCGGGCCGGAGCGCGTGGCCGCCGCGCCGGCCGAGACGTAGGTGTAGGTCTTCACGCCGTCGGAGAGAAGCCGCTGCCAGTTGTTGGGGTTCCCGGTGATCTTCTGGTAGGTGTAGTTCTGGGTCGTGCCGTTGACGGTGTTGGTCAGACGGTTGCCGATCGCGTCGTAGGTCCAGGAGTCGATCTCGCCGTTCAACGGCGCGACGTTGGGGTACGTAACCTTGTTCAACTCGTAGAGCGGGTCGTACTCGTACTTGAAGAGATGGTTGTTCAGCCCCTGGGAGGGCACGGTCGCCGTCGTCGAGACCCTCTGCCCGAGCATCGTGTTCTGGCCCGTCGTGTAGTTTAGATCATATCCATAGGCGTACGTCGCGATGTTTCCGGCGACGGGATCGAGGTTTGAGAGCTGCGTGAGCCTCCCCTGATCGTCGTAGGTGAAGTTGCGGGTCGCGCCGCTCGGGACCGTCAGGCTCTGGTACCGGCCCGGGAGGGTGTACCGGTACTTGAACTGGCCGGCGACCGGGGTCCACTGGAGGGTGTTCACGCTCCCATCCGGGTAATAGGCGTAGGTCGTCGTCGGGCCGCCCGCGACCGCCGTCGTCGCGACCGTGTCGTCGGCGTTGTAGGTATGGGCGATGGTGCCGCGCGTGCCCTGCGCGTCGCTCGTCAGCCGGTACGACGAATCGTACTGGTAGACGTGGTTTTCCGAGCTTCCGTAGAACTGCCGGAGAACGTTGGTCAGCTTCTGGCCGACGTACGTATACGTGTCGTTGTTTCCGTCGTAGTAATGCCGGGTCGCCACCCTCTTGAGATCGTCATAGGTGTAGTTTGTCCAGCCGATCCCGGCCCGCGGGGTGATCGACTGCAGGGTGCCGTCCATGTTCATGACGTAGGTCTCGGCGGCGCCGTCGGGGAACGTGGTCTGGGTCAGCCACCGGCGTGTGAGATCGTAGACATAGCTCGTCACATTTCCGTTGGCGTCCGTGATCGAGGCGAGGGAACCCGTGGCATAGGCGTAGACGGTCGCCCGGCCGAGGCCGTCGATGCTGCGGTTGAGCCTCCCCCACTGGTCGTAGCCCTGCTTGGTGACCGTCCCGTTCGGGTCCGTGACGTTGGTGAAGGTCAGCCCGGTCACGGAGTCGTAGTTGTCGTAGCTGTAGGTCGTCGTGAACGTGAGGGCCGAACCCACCGACGGTTTTGGGAGCGTCACCGACATCACGCGGTCGACGGCGTCGTAGAGGTAGGTCGTCGCGTGCCCGAGGGGGTCGGTCACGGACGTCACGCGGCCGACCGAATCGTAGCCGTAGGTCGTGACCGGCCGCGTTCCCGGGTCGTTGTTGGCGGGGCCCGTGACCGTGTAGAGATTTCCCGTGGCGTCGTAGGTATAGTCGGTGACGCCTCCCGTGGCGCTCGTGACCTGGGTCACCCGGCCGTGGCTGTCGTACACGTAAGTCGAGAGCGTCTCCGTAGATCCATCGGACTTGACCCGGTAGACATGATGGAGAGCGCCCGGAGTGGGGGCGCCAGTCTGGTAGTAATCGTACTGCCAGGATTGAAAATCCGGGTTGACGGCTTGCGTTGACGGATTCACGGCCGTGACCGAGACGACGCGATCGGGAAACGCCGGGTCATAGGCATAGTTGAACTGGAGAGCCAGCGGGCCCTGGAAGTCCCGCGTGACCGACGTGACGCGGCCCAGGGAGTCGTAGGAGTACGACGTCTTGACGCCGACGGGATCGGTCTCCATCGATACGGAGCCGTCGGTATTGAAATCCGTATGGGTCAGGGGCGGATAGCCGCCGAGCGTGTTGTGGGGCTGCTTGTCCGTGATCTGGGCGTTCGAGTTGTGCATGTAGTACCAGCCGTAATCCGGGTTCTCGTCGAGGTTCGAGATGGTCTTCGAAGGCTGATAGACATACCCCTTGCCGCCTTCAACGTCGGTCAAATGCAGGAGGCGGGCGTTCCCGTCATAGGTCATCGCGGACACGCTCCGGCCGAAATTGTCCGTGATGCCGGTCAACAGGTTGCCGTTGGTGGTCAACGTGTAGGAGTAGGTGGTGGTGCGGTTCGCGGGATCGATGACGGATGTCATGAGGCCGTTGGAGTCGTAGAAGTACTGGACCTGGCGGCTCGAGGAATCCCGCACGATGCTGATCCGGCCGTCCGCGCCGTAGAAGACGTCGAGGTACCGCCCCGAGCCGGCGCTGTCGGCAATCCGCTGGAGCCGCCCGGACCCATCGTAGGTGTACGAACGGACGTTGCCCGAGTCGTCGGTGAGGGTCTGCGGCGCGCCGGTGCTGGAGAAGTGATACTTCAGGCGCGTCCCCTGGATAGTCAGGTCGAAGGTGCCATCGCCGTTCTTCTCGAGGATGTCGTGGCGCCCGGACGTGTTCGTGTACGTGACGCCGTCTCCATTCTCGAGGAGGTCCGCCTTCGAGCCGTCCTCCAGTGTGACGTAAGCGTGCTTCTCGTAAGTGCTGGGCGGGGTGACCAGGTAGACGGCGTAGGAGAGCTGGATCGTCAGGCTCGATGTCCAGCCGACCCCCGTCAGGCCGTCCAAGGGACGGGCGCTGTCGTATCGCCGGCTTGCCCACAAGGGCCCGCTGATTGACGGGACGGTGAGGTCCGAGGCGCTGGTGAAGTAGTTCCCATTCGCGGCGAAGACAGGCGAGTTGTTGCAGTGTGTGCAGCCGTGGTCGTTTCCCCCGGACTGGGCAGAGCTTGTCCCTGTGGTGCCGGACCCTTGCGGACTTCCGCTCCCCTGCCCGCCTCCGCTGCACATGGGGCACTCCGGCGGCGGTGGAATGCCCGGTGGGGGCGCCGCCGCATGGCAAAGCCCGCGCGGGTGTCGGATCGGCGCGGGCAGATTGGATTGACCGCTGGCAATCGGAGGCACGAGGGCACATCCGATCAGAACGGCTGCCGTCAAGAGCCAGGAGCGATTCGTGGTGTCGCTTCGCTTCGTCATGTTCGCCTCAGTAGTTCACGGTTATGAGCGACTGCCGGGTCGTCTGGCTGCCGGAGGAGTCCGTCAC
The DNA here is from genome assembly GCA_963733955.1 of uncultured Acidobacteriota bacterium. Lineage (GTDB taxonomy): Bacteria > Acidobacteriota > Thermoanaerobaculia > UBA5066 > Gp7-AA6 > DATFTF01. The sequence goes on along the minus strand of CAVTEW010000005.1, from coordinate 272,580 downwards.
GGTGGTGGTCACCAGATAGGCTCCCGGAGCCACCAGGAGCCCGTTGCTGGACCTCCCGTCCCAGTTGAGCGTGAGAGGCCCGGCGCTCTGCAGCGGCAGCGTGACCGTCTGAACCGGCCCGGGAGCGCCGAGGCGCTGGAACGTCGCGGCCGCGCCGACCGTCCTGCCGAACGACGTCGCGGCGTTCAGCGTGACCTTCAGCTGGCCGGCGCCGGGGCGGAAGTAGGTCGGAGCCAGCAGGAGATTGGTTACGGTCGGAGACGTGCCGTATGTCACGATCGTGTTGCCCGTCGCGGATTCGCCGGTGACCATCAAGACCATCGCCGTGATATCGGTGCGCAGAACGCCCGACGGATCCGCACCCTCCCAATAAAGAGTGTGGGTCCCCGGCGCCTGAAACTCTCCGTTGGGCATGCAGAAGTTCCCCGGCCGGGAGCAGAACGACGGCTTCGCATCGCCCTGGAATTCCACGCTGCCATAGTCGGGCGTGAAGAGGAGAAAAGCCCGGCCCGGCCTTGGCGCGCCCCCATTACACGTGTAGGTCACAGCCAGGGGGCTGTTGTTGAAGGGGTAAAAGGGCGCCACGCCCCATCCATTGATCTGGCTGTAGACCTGGGGCGTCGAATCCGTCACGACCGAGCCCGGATTCCAGGTCATCGAGGACGTCCCCGCCACGGCCGCAGCGACGGCGAAGTAAGGTCCATCAGGAACAAGGGCTCCAGAGCTGTTCTTCCCATCCCAAACGTCGTTGAACGTGCCGGCAAGCCGTTGGCCGTTGAACAGGGTCCGGACCGTCTGGCCGAGCGAGTTCTGGATCGTGAGAGTCTCGGTCAGAGTGAAGGGCACGGTGGACGTGAAGGTCGCCGTCCCCGAGCTGCTCAAGTTCAACGATTGGCTTCCGCCGGTGACGGTGAAGTTCCCAACGGTCAGAGGCTCGCTGACGACCTTCCTGTTGCCCGCCAGGTCCGCGACCGTCAGGCGCAGCGTGTACGTCCCGTTGGCCAAAGAATTCGTCGCCCAGGTGGTGAACTGCGCGCCGGACACCTGCGTGTTGCCCGTCCCAACCGAAATCCAGGTCGTCGGCGACGAGCCGACGCCAAAGTCGACCGCCCAACTGGCGAAGTTGAGGTCGGTGCCGGTGCCGCTGACGTTCACCGCATAACTCCCGCTCTGGTACACGTCGGAAACCGTCGCGCCGCTCGTCGGAGCCGAGATCGAGGCGACCGGGAGGGTCAGATCGAGGGTTGCCGTGGGAGTAAAGTTCGACTGCGCCGAACCATCGGTCACCGCGAGCGCGAGGGTATAGACGCCGTCCGGCTGCGTGACGCCGGAGCCGTTCTTGCCGTCCCAGGTGAACGAAATGTTCGGCGCCGCCGGCCCGTTGGCGGTCCGGACCACCGTGCCGCTCGAGTTCTTCACCGAGACGCTCCAGGCCGCGCCGTCGAAATTCGATGTCCCGGACAGGACGGCCGTGTCCTGAATCCCGTCGCCGTTGGGGCTGAAATAGGCCGGCGTGACAGTGACGCCAGTCACGACGAGCTGCTGCGAGGAGTTCAGGATCGCGAAGCCCTCGACGGTGGCGGCGCCGTTGCCCCCCGCCGTGCTGTCGAGCTTGTAGGTGTACGTCCCGTCGGGCTGCGCAACCCCCGAATCCTTCTTCCCGTCCCAGGAGGTCGAGATGGACGCTCCGGATCCGCTCAGGGTCCGGACGAGCGTGCTGGAGCTGTTGTAGACCTTCAAGGTCCAGCTTCCTGACTGCGTCGTCGTCGCCGTGAAATTGGCCGTGATGCTGATCGTCGGGTTGAAGGTCCGATTGCCCAGCGTGAACGCGTTGACCCATTGCGGGGCGGAAGGCGCGGATGCGAGCCACGGCTCGTAGGTGGCGCCCGTCGAGATGGACTGGCCGCTGCCCGGACCCGAGCCCGACGGACCTGACGCGGCATTCCACCAGTTGAGCCGCGCAACGACCACGTTGGCGGGCGTCTGGTTGACGAGGCCCGCGTCATTGCCGGAAAAGCCCGAGTTCGAGACCGAAGTGAGACATCCATTCAGACTCACGCCCGCATACTTGTTGGAGGTCAGGGTGAGGTGATCCAGCAATGTGATTGTCCGGAGGACGTGAATTCCGCCCCAGCTGTTGGCCACGCCGCCATAACTCACCGTGACGTAGGCGAGCTGGCTCGTGGATAGGGAGCCACTAAAGAGTTGAATTCCCTTCCAGTACCCTGCGGTCGTCGAGCCATTGGCCGTGAATGTGATTGGCTGCGTAGACGTCCCCACCGCCAGGAGGCCCCCGGCGGCGTTGGCGCCGACGAAGAAATTCACGTTCTGGTTGAACTTCAGCGTCACGCCCGGCTGGATCGTCACCGTCGGAGATGCCGCTCCCTGAATTCGGATGTCCCCCGTCACGATGTACGGCAGGCCGATGTTCTGCCATGTCGCGCTGATTCCCGCGGTGGTTCCTCGGAGCTCTATCGCGTTGTTTGTGTTTGACGTCGCCGTGACGTTCGAGACCGTCCCCAAGGACGTCGCCGCGTCCTGGCTGATCGCATACCCCGTGTTCCCGGTGATCGTCACGGTCTGGAGCGACGCCACCGCCGGAGAAGCAAGGTAAATTCCCCCGGCCGTACTGCCGGAGACCGTCACATTGCTGAGAGTCGGAGTGCCGCCGACGATGCCCAGTCCCCAGGGATTCCCACTCAACGTCGAATTCGAGATCGTCGGCGCGCCGGAAAGCACGCTGATCCCGGAGTTGGCGTTGCTCTGCGCCGTCACGTTGGAAATCGTCGGAGAGCATGACGTGATCGAAATCCCTCCCGAGCTGGCGCTCACTCCTCCGTAACTGACCGTGGCATAGGCGATCTGGCCGCTGGACAACGTGCCGCTCATCAACTGGATCCCGCGCCAGTACCCCGCGGTCGTCGAGCCGTTGGCCGTGAACGTGATCGGCTGCGAGGACGTCCCCACAGCCTGCAGCCCCCCCGCGGCGTTGGCGCCGACGAAGAAATTCACGTTCTGGTTGAATTTCACCGTCACCCCGGGCTGAATCGTCAAGACCGGCGATCCGCTTCCCTGCACCTTGATGTCACCCGTTACGACGTAAGGGCTGTTCGCGAGCGTCCAGGTCGTCGAGGTCGAGATGGTCCCGGAGACTAGCGTGTCCGCGGTCAGTCGGCTCACAACGAGGAGACCGGCAACAGCGACGAGCGACGCAAACGGCTGCCTTCTCATGACGTCCTCACTTGAATGCGGATGCGGCGATCGCGGCTTTCTTAACCACCTTGACCCGAAGCGAGTTCGCGGCGACCGGGCCGTAGTCGCTGACCCAGTTCACAGCCACCCGGTGGGGCTCAGAGCGGCGATCCCCGATCGCCACCTCGAGCGGAACGATCAGTGATCTTGAAGCTGCGAAGCTCAGGGGAACCTCATCCACGAAGACCGTGAGGCCACCAGGCTCGTCGGCGAACGCCTGCGCCGAAGGCCCCTTCAAGCTGGCTCTGAGCTTCAGTTTTCCGCTCGGAATGAGCCAGGCCCGCTCCTTGGCGGACCACGTCGCGTTTAACGGCTCGAGCTGGAGACTCGGAGAGACGTCCTTCAGGGTCTCGAGGCCTTGGTGATGCATGTGCTCGCTCCAGGCGACCGTGAAGAGAGACTTCCCAGTGCGCCGCCCAATCCGGTCGAGAAAGCTGGAAGACCGATTTCCGACCGCGATCATGGAGTTCTCCGGAAGCTCCGTCGCGACGAGCGACAAGGCGAAGTGAGGCAGGTCCGGCACGTAGATCGAGCCGCTCTCATCGAAGCCGTTCCAGGCCTCGAGGACGCGCCCCGCCGTCCGGGGCTCCCGATTGGCGATGGTCTTGAGACACGGTCCGCTCTCTTGCTTGGTTCGCGGATCCACCGCGCTGGTGCCGGCCTGGATGTGAACTCGGGATGGTTTCGGGAGCTCGTAAACCAGGACGCCTCGCTGCCTGTCGTACGAAGTGGCGGGAGGAAACGACTCGGCCGCCTGGGAATTGCCGGGAAAGTAGGTGGACGTCCCCTCCCCGGACGACAGATCGATCTTGAGCGAATAGGCTTCGTCCGGAACGACGTCCCCGCAGTCGTCCTTGCCGTCCCAGGAAAGGCTGACCGGGCCTTCCTCGGAGAACTTGCCGGCGACAACCTTGCGGACAGGGAAACCGTCCCGGTCCAGAATCACCACGTCGAGAGTCCCGGGCCTTTGCAGGACGAAGGAGAGCCCGATCTTCTGGCCAAGCGACGGATTGAAGAATGGCCTGGAAACCCCAACCCTAGTGATAGTTGAGCCATCTCCGGGGCTTGCCGTGGCCGCCGCGGCCGAAGCCAGGATCCCCAGCAAGACAGTCCAGACCAGGCGTATCGGTTTTCTCACGGGAAGCCTCCCTACCTCATACGTGTCGCCTGAGAGGGTTTTTATCTACAGTTTTTTTCATGATCGCGAAAAAAGTTCCGGGTGGCGGTCGCCGACCTGGTGGCGGGGGAACGGCTCTCGGTCCCGCCTTGGGGCCCTCGCCGGGCTCCGCCCGGAACGCCCTGCTCGGGACGAGCGGCATCATTCCGGTCGAGGTATTCCACGGAGATCGCTGCATTGGTCTTGTCACAGTCTGACGACTTACCACCATTTATGGCGCGGATGGTTGCACTGGGTGTGGCAGCCAGTGTGGCAGGTGTGGCAGCAAACAGCGGCGAACGCGGGCAAATCCCAAAGCGTCCCGACGCCTTAGCGAGACGAACCCGCTTGCACGAAATGGCTCGTGCGATTCGGGGACTGGCTGTGGGGGAGGGAATCGAACCCCCCGGGGGGCGCGGGGGTCTCCCCCGCCTGATCCGACCCGGTTAACAGCCGGACGTTGGTACAACGTCTCGGAGCTACCACACGACGCGTGAGCTGGCTGTGGGGGAGGGAATCGACCCCCCGGGGGGCGCGGGGGTCTCCCCCGCCTGATCCGACCCGGTTAACAGCCGGACGTTGTACCAATTCAACTACCCCACAAGCGCGAATAAGATAGCGCGCTTGGAAGAAGATAGAACTCTCGAGATCTCCGGCGAGGACCTCGCGGGCCTGATCGACGCTGCCAAGGCCCGCATTCTCGAACACCTCGCGACGCTTCCCGCACAGCCCTCCGCCGACACCGAAGGCGCGACCGCGATGGCGCGAGCGCTCGTCGGGCCGTTGCCCCGCACCGGACGTCCCCGTGACGAGATCCTGGACCTGCTCTTCGACCGGGTCATCCCCAAGTCGTTCAATACCGCGGGCCCCGGCTATCTGGCCTACATCCCCGGCGGCGGCCTCCCGCAGTCCGCGGTCGCGGACCTCGTCGCCGACGCCACGAACCGCTACGTCGGCGTTTACGCCGCCGCGCCCGGACTGGCCCAGATCGAGTGGAACGTCATCAAGTGGTTCTGCGAGATCGTCGGCTATCCGCCCTCGGCCGGAGGAGTTCTCACGTCCGGCGGCTCGCTCTCGAATTTCTCCGCGCTGGTGACGGCCCGCCGCGAGCTGCTGCCCGAGCAGTTCCTCGACGGAACCCTGTACGTCTCCGATCAGACGCACCATTCGATCCAGAAGGCGGCGATGCTCGCCGGCTTCCCTCCGGACAACGTGCGGGAGGTCGCCAGCGACGACCGCTTCCGCATCCGCCCGGCGGAGCTCTCCCGCGCGATCGCCGCGGACCGCGCCCGGGGCAAGACCCCGTTCGCCGTGGTCGGCAATGCCGGAACGACCAACACCGGCGCGGTCGACGACCTGGACGCGCTCGCCGACATCGCGCGCGACGAGCGCCTCTGGTTTCACGTCGACGGGGCCTACGGAGGCTTCTTCGCGCTGACCGAGCGGGGCCGACGGGCGTTCCGCGGCCTCGAGCGAAGCGACTCCGTCTCCCTCGATCCGCACAAGGGCCTCTTCCTTCCCTACGGGACCGGGTGCCTCCTCGTCCGCGACCTCGCCGCCCTGAAGCGCGCCCACGCGCTCTCCGCCGAGTACTTGCCTCCGATGCAGGAGGAGGAAGATCTGCCCGACTTCAACCTGCTCTCCCCCGAGCTCTCCCGGGACTGGAGAGGCCTGCGCGTGTGGCTCCCGATCCAACTGCACGGGATCGAGCCGTTCCGCAGGAACCTGGACGAGAAGCTCGACCTGACGCTGTGGGCCACCGAGGAGCTCCGCCGGATCGAGGGGCTCGAGATCGTGGCGGAGCCCCAGCTCTCGATCGTCGCCTTCCGCCTGAACCGGCCCGGACTGGATTCCGCGCGGCTGGACTCCCTGAACCGGGAATGGATGGACCGCGTGAATCGGCGCAAGCGGGTCTACCTGACCGGCACCGTGCTCGGGGGCCGCTTCGCCCTCCGCATCTGCGTGCTCTCCTTCCGGACCCACCTGGACCGGATGCGGGAGGGGCTGGATGACCTGCGGGCGGCGGCCATCGAGATCTGACGCGCCGATTTCGGGCCCAAGCAGTCATCCTCGCTCCGGCCATTTTCGTCCCCAAAAAAAAGTCTCCTGTCCCTTGCCGCAGGCGTAAACTCGGGCACGATCCGGCGTCTCACCGTTTTCCGGTTCGAGAAACCAAACAAGGAGGGAAGGATGAGGAGTACAGGGAAGACTCTGTTCGCCCTTGTGGCTTTTCTCGCCTTTGCGGCTGCCGTGTCGGCGCAGTGGGCCGACGAAGATCGAAGCGGGCTGCGGCTGCCGCTCTCGTTCGACGGTGTTCGCGAGGACGTGAGCGGCCAACATGTCCAGCTGTTTCCCGATCGCGACCACGTCTTTTCCACGGCCCACGAGCAGCCGCTCGCGCGTTCGCAGAACATCAGCTACCACGGCGGCCCGGTGATCCACACGCTCAAGGTCGTCGCCATCTTCTGGGGCGCGGAGTGGCAGGGCAGCGGGGCGACCAACGCTTCGCACATCACCGGCTTCTTCAACAACTTCGGAACGACCGGCGAGTACAACGTCATCACGCAGTACGGCGACGGCTCGGGCCATATCAACGCCGGCAGCATCAGCACGGCAACGTGGGTCGACAGCGTCAATCCCCCAACCAACGCCACCGACAGCGCCGTTCAGGGCGAGGTCCGCAAGTACATCAACACCTTGCACGGAGGCGTCGGCGATCCGAGCACCGTCTACGAGGTCTTCCTGCCATCGACGTCCTACGCGTCCATCGGAACCTCCACCTCGTGCGGAGGACCGCATCTGCAGTTTTGCGCCTACCACAGCGACTTCAATTTCAACGGCGTCAACGTCAAGTACTCCTCAATGCCTTACCCGTCCTGCGGCGGCTGCCAGGCGTCCGGGTTCAGCGTCGCGCAGAATTTCGATCACTTCTCCTGCCACGAAACCCGCGAGGCCGTCACCGATCCGGACGGGAACGCGTGGTACGACCGCCGCGGCAACGAAGCCGACGACAAGTGCGCCTGGAGCCCGGCTCCCTTCCTCGACGCGGGCTTCGGCTACCAGTACGAGTGGTCCAACAGCGCGGGCGGCTGCGTCCAGAAGCAGTAGCGCGGGCCTCTGGGAGGCGGGAAGGCCCCGGAGGTTCCGGGGCCTTCGCCTTTTTCGGCGCGCCGCTCCGCGCGGGCCGAGCCCCGACTTCACCGAACCGGCTAAACCGGCGCGTTGCCTTATCGTAGCAATCAGGGAATGGCTATCTTCCACGACTGGGCCGAGCTCGGCCGCACGACGATCCGCTCGCTCACCCGCGAGGACGTGACCGGCTTCTACAAGACGGAATGGCCGGAGGTGCGCCGGCAGCTGGTCTCCGAGCATCGGGACACGATCGACGCCGAGCGGAGCCGCTGGAAACGCTGGCTGCGGACCGTCAACGCGATCGTCTTCGGCCTGACGCGCCGCCTGGCCCCGGTGCGCCGGGTGCTCTTCGCCCTGGCCCTCCTCTTCGCCTTCGTCGACGTTTTTCAGATCCACCTCACCACCAAGAAGTGGGACGTCCAGGTCGGCGGGGCCAACACCCTCCTGGCCTTCCTGGTGGTGGCGTTCCTGCTGGCGATGGAGCTGGTGGATAAGCTGGCGTACCGCGACGAGCTCGTCCTGGCCAGGGACCTGCAGGCCACCCTGGTCACCGGCACACTTCCGCAACATCCCTCCTTCGACCTCGGCGCGTTCAACCGGATCGCCAACATGGTCGGAGGAGACCTCTACGAGCTGGTGACCCTGCCGGACGGGAGGCTCGCCGTTCTCTTCGGCGACGCGTCGGGCCACGGGATGGCGGCCGGGCTGGTCATGGCGGTCGCGCACTCCGGTTTCCGCACGCAACTGGACGTCGACCCTTCTCCGAAGGCGATGGTCCGCGCGTTGAACCGCATTCTCTGCGCGACGGGAGGGACCCGGTCGTTCTTCTCCTGCGTCTACGTGCTGCTGTCGCCCGATGGGACTTTCTCGATCACCGTGGCGGGGCACCCGCCTCCCGACCAGATCGATCGCGAAGGGAAGATCATCGAGCGCCTCGGCCAGGGCTCCTACCCTCTCGGGATTCGCGCGTCGCTCGAGTGGGAGCCGATCTCCGGATCGCTCGCTCCCGGCCAGACGCTGCTCCTCTATTCCGACGGCCTGTACGAAGCCTGCGACGATCGCGAGAACACGTTCGGCGAGGAGCGCATCGAGACGCTGGTCCGGCTCTACGCCGGAGCGCCGCCGTCCGAGCTCGTCCGCGAGCTCGCCCAGCACCTCATGACCTTCTGCGGCCGCCGGGCTCCGGAGGACGACGTGTCGATCGTGGCGGTGAGGAGGAAGTGACGAGTGACGAGTGACGAGTGACGAGTTGAAACGGTCAGACGCTGTGTTTCTCGAAGCTCTCAGGCTCAAAGTCACCACCGAGACGTCCGCGGCTTAGAGTTCACTGTTCTCATAACATGACCGCGGTCGAGCCCCATCAGGCGAGCCGCGGTACGGTGCGCCCCGCCAGGGCGGCAGATCCCGATACGTAGCGTACGCGACGTATGGCGGAGAGGGCCGGATTCGGGCCGGGGGCAGAGCTGTTTTTGTTCTGCTCCGCTTTCCTGCCACGACAGCGCATGGCACGCCAACGTTTCCAACCACTTGGATTCAGGTTCATGGTTGTGGATTGGTAGGCGTGGTTTCAGCCTCAGAAAAGCCATACCAGCCGAAAAGGCCGATCTCTGGAACCTGGATCGGTGCCAGTCTCGTTCCCCGTCAAGCCCTCCAAGCTGCTCAGAAGGCAACGGATCGGCGGCATGATGTGGGGGTCTCCGAAAAATCTTTGGCCTTCGAAAATATTTTGTGTGGATTTTGCCTTCCGGAAGCCACTTCAAGGGTGGAGGAGGTAAGTCCGCACGGTAAGCAGGCGGACCTCATGCGGTAGAACGGATAGTCGTTATCCGGCTCTCAGGGCGCACCTGCCCGAGGGTTGGTTCGACGTGATGGAAGACTACGTTCAAGAGTGCTTCGACCGGGAGACGTCGTCGCGCGTCTCTGAGCTAGCGCAACGTATTGGCGTACCGTTGACGAAGTTCGTACGGACATTCCGCGCAGTCACGAGCGTGACCCCTTCACATTACCTCAGGGCTCGGCGGCTCGGTCGGGCGAAGCTCCTCCTCCGAACGACGCATCTCATTGTAGCGGCAGTAGCAGCCGATTCTGGATTCGGCACGGAGCGGACCCTCGATCGGGCGTTTCGGCGGTACGTCGGAATGACTGCGACCGAGTGGCGGTCGAAGCATGAAATGTCGGTTGACGGGCCTAAACCCTAGGAATAGCCTAAATTCCAGCCGTTCGAACGGTTTCATCCTTTAGAGAAGCGCCGGTAAGGAGGACCGCGATGTTCCTCATCCTGATTGCTACCGCGGGTCTAACCTTTGCCTCAGTACCGCCGGTTCCGGCCGACGAGCCGGCTATCCCAGCTTCCCCTCGATCTGGCTATCAGTGTACCTTGAACGGGGTTTGCAAGTGCGTCGTGGAATGTAACTTCTCGGATCCAAATTGCAATCTTTCCGACCCCGAGAGCCCGCCGCCCGTCGGTTCGAGGACCTACCAGGGTTTCGAACCTCCCAACGGAACCCAGTGTGGTCTCAAACCCTGCATGCTCTTGCTCTGCGCCTGCGGGCCGCGGATAAGCTTCCTCGATACCTGCGACACCGGACCCTAACCGCGGAGGCCAATCATGAACAGGAGAATGCTCCCGATCGTCCCGCTCCTCGGCGCACTTGGGCTCATCGTTGGATCAGCCGCAGCAGCCCGAGCAGATGATGTCGCGGCAAACCCGTTTGACTTTCTCAACCGCTACTCCCGGATCCATTCTGTGCACCTCATCGCTCACGCTACGATCAGCATGGGTGCCCATGACGACTATCCGGCGCAACGCGGCAAAGGCGAAGTTGAGTTTTGGGCCGACGGGGAGCGCTACCGGCTTCGCTGCGTGAGCCCCCAGTACATGGGTCTGGCCGCGGACGTGGACGTGGCATTCGACGGTGAGCACAAGCAGTGGTTCGACCGGGAGACCGGCTTTCTCCGGGTGAGAAAGGGCGACGACAGCAAGACCCGGTCGTCGATCCCAAATCCCTTCTTCTTGCCGGTAGACTTTCTAAACCGTGAGACTGACAGTTGTCTCTTTTGTACTGTTCGCCTCGTCGATATCCAGGACAAGGTGTTCCGGGATGCCCGCTTGAGGACGGCACGGCCGTCGCCTCAGGTCAACGCCCAGGCCAAGTCGGAGATGCCGGAATACGACGTGGATGGGCCGGTCTACATGGGAAATCGGCTGACCTACCGGGTTGGCCTCGGCACCGCAATGGGCGCGACCATCCCAGTCCGATTGACGCGCTTCAACTCGGACGGTTCGCGCGCTGACGTGGTGTTCTCGAACTTCTCTGCCGTATCGGTCAACACCGGCCCCTCCAAGGTCCACAACGCGGCCACCGACGCTTCCGGAAGTAGCCAGGTGATCGACGACGTGGGCCCCCTTCCCCTCAAGATCGAGTGGGCCTCCTACGATCACGAGGGGAACAACCTGGCAAACGTGATCTACACGATCGATCTGATCGAAGTAAACCGCGGAGTGCCGACCGACGTCTTCACCATCAGCCAGGAACAGGCCAAGGTTGTGTGGGACTCGGACGCGGGAGCTTTCACGAAGCACTACAACCCGGAGATCGAGAACCGGAATCTCCTGCCGCCAAGGAAGTGAGAATAGCAGACGTCCATAGTCTGCGTTAGACACTTCATTCTCCGATTGGCCTTCCCGGCGGCGGCGTCGATCGAGACGGTCGAGGTCCCCGCGCCTCGAGGTGATCCAGAAACTCCGAAAGATCCCTTTTCGCAAGCCGTAGGTGCGCTTCCGCCTCGGGGTCCGCCGCGTGGCGCGTCCTCAACTGCGCGCGCAGCCGGACGAGCCGCCCGTCGACGGCGGCTCGGACTTCCGGCGCCGCGTCGCGATGTGCGGCGAGATCGAGCATCGCGTCCAGGACCACGCGCTGCGCCACCCGCTGCAGGGCGGCCGCTCGCGGAGCCGCGGCGGCGCGTGACTCCCAGGTCGCGGCCACCAGCCGTGCCAGGAGCCCGTCGAGGGTCAGCGCATCGCGCCCGCTGGCGAGCGTCAGCCGGGCCGCGCGCTGGGGATCGAGCAGCGGCTGGATCACCAGGTCCGCGAGCGTCCGCGCGGCGGTGAAGAGGCTGAAGGCGTCTCCCGCCTCGCTGCCGAACTGCTCCTGCGACCGCCGCGTCGCCGACGGCGCCGGCACGAGCGCGCCGAGAATCCGGTCGGGCACGTCGAGGTTCGCCGGCTCGAGCGCGGCGAGGAGGAGCGCCAGCGCCCTCTTCTGCTTGTCGGCGGGGACCCACTCCACGGGCTTCTGCCCGTCGCCGGCGACGGCGTTGGTCTGGTACTGGCCGCCGACGAACTGCTGGGCCGCCTGGATCGCGAAGCGGTGGTAGAGGTAGGCGAAATCGAAGCGCCGCTGCAGCGAGTAAACCCACTGACCCGGTGCCAGCTGCCCGATCCCGAAGCGATCGAGAATGACACGGCGCACCGCCTGCGTCGTCGCCAGCCACTCGACCGGATCGGCCCCCCAGTCGTACTCGGCCCAACGCGGATCGCCGTCCAACGGATAGACCAGGCCGCGTCCGTAGCCGTCGCGCACGATCCGGTCGAGGGCCGCGGGATCCAGATCCGGGGTGTAGCCCCACCGGATCATCAGCCGGTCGTAGGACCCGATGTCAGTGGGATAGGCGTCGGAGAAATCGAGCCGTCCGCCGCGCAGCTGGATGTTGGGAGCCAGGTAGTCCATGACCGATCCCCATCCGAACGTCGTCGCCGCCCAGTTGTGCATCAGGCCGAGCGTGTGTCCGACCTCGTGCGCGGAAAGGTAGGCCAGGCGCTGGAGCACCAGCGTCTTCTCGTCCACCTCGGCAGCGTCTCCGGCCAGCCAGGAGAGGTCCGGCGCGTCCCCCGCGGTGCACGCCTGCAGAGACGCGTCGCTGCCGGCCGCGGGCGGCCGGGCGTTCTCCCACATCGCGGCGGTCGTGCGGCGGCGGTGCGAGTCGATGCGCGCCACGGCGTGCACGATCTCGCCGGTGCGCGGGTCGACCTGCGCGGCGCCCACCGACCAGCCGCGCTCGGCCCGGTCGATCCACTCGATGCCCGAGTAGCGCGCGTCGAGGAACGTCGCGCCCGGGGGCAGGTCCTTGATCACCAGGGCGCCGCGGAATCCCGCGAGCTCGAACGCATGGTTCCACCAGAGCGCCCCGGCGCGGATCGCGGACCGCTCCGGCTCGGGGATGCCGCGATCGAGGTAGTAGACGATCGGCTCGACCGGCTCGGAGTTCGCCGCGGACGGGTCCTTCTTGGCCAGCCGCCAGCGGATGGCCCGGTACCTCTCCAGCGGCTCGTTGAAGGCGGCGGTGTGATCCAGGTGCCGCTCGGGGATGAAGCCGATCCGGACATCGAGCCCGCGCACGGCAAAGCCGGGCCCCGGCAGCGCGAGAAACGAATGATGAACGCGCAGGGACATGGTGTGCCCGTCCGGGAGCACGGCGGCGACGGAGCGGGGCGGGTTGTCGGAGGTCACCGTGACGTCGGCCTCGATCTCGGTGTTGCGCGGAAACGCTCCGGAGCGCGCGAGCGCCGGCGCTGAGCGCGCGGCGTCCTGGCGCCAATCTCCCAGCCGGGCCTGCCGGAGGGCCGGGACGATCTCCGTGTCGGCCGTGAGGAAGGACGTCGCGTCGACCAGCGCGCGGCCGCCCTCCTCGGCCACGACCGGCATCGCCGCGAGGATCGCGGAAGGAAACGACTCCTCGACGACCCGCGCCCGCTCCGGATCGGGATCGCCGGCCCGATGGACGGTCTGCCGCTGCCGCAAGAGGACGCGGGGCCCCACGCGCTCGAACCGGCAGATTCCGAGGGCGCCCAGCTGCCCGCGGTCGAGCGACACGTCCACGAGGCCGGCGCCGCCGGCGAGGCCCGATCCATACAGGAAATCTCCCATCGCCGATGGGATCTCCAGCAGGAGCCGCCCCCTGACGGCGTCCCAGTAGAACGGCAGGAACCCGTCGTTCCTCTCCAGACCCCGGACGCGCTCGGAGATTCCGGCGATCCGTTCCGCGGGCTTTTCCGCGGGCTGGGCGGAGCTAACCGCAGAGAACACAAGCAGAAAGAGGCCGATCGAACGCATCGCTTCCTCGCTTTCCTTTCACGGAGAGCCGATCTTAATCGCGGGCTTTGACGGATCCGCCGGAATCGTTTACATTTTTAGCAAGCCCGGTTCCATGAAGACGATTCGATCGAGACGCGGACAGGTCTCCGGCGGGGACTGCTCGTCGCGGACGGCTCCCCTGTTCCGAGGGACAGCCCCTGCCTGTCCCCGGGAACTGGCCTCGCTGTTCGAGGGGGCGATCGTCCATGCCTGAGGAGGTCGTCCTCTCCGAGCAGGTTCTGGCGGCGTTCGAGGAGACGCTCCCGGTCATCCACGCCGCGCTGGTTTCCTTCTATCGCCTCATGGAAGAGGAAGCCGAGGGGTTCGAGGAAACGCTGCGGATCTGGTTCGATCGGATGGCGCGGCGCAACGCGTCGCAGACCACGCCGCCGGGGGAATTGCGGGCGCAGCTCCTCTTCGTGGCCTGCAAGTACGCGCGGGCTTTCCAGATCGCGCGCTACAAGGGGATCGAGCCCGCCGACGAACGCTTCACCATGGCCCTGGCCCAGACGCCGGAAGAAGTCGCCCACGAGCTCCTGCGGCGGATCTGAGTCAGGATCTCAGGACAGTCCGGCGTCGTCCCTGGCGCCCAGGGCGAGCGCGCTCCAATCCAGGTCCTGCCGTCCCCGCGCGATCGCGCTCAACAGGCGGTCGCGCAGCAGGCTCGCCACCGGCATGGGGGCATGCACTTGCCCGGATGCGGCCAGCGCGAGGTCGACGTCCTTCAACCCGAGGGGCAGCCGGAACCCCGCCGGCGTGAAGCGCTCGGCCGCGATGGCGGCTCCGTAGTTCTTGTAGATCGGGCAGGCGAAGAGCGTCTGGCCGAAGAGGTCCGCGATCCGCTCCGGGTCGATGCCGTTCTTCTCCGCCAGCGCGAACGCCTCGGCCATGGATTCCATCGCCGCGGCGATCAGAAAGTTTCCGGCCACCTTGACGACGTTGGCGGCGCCGGACTCCTCTCCGAACTCGAAGAGGCCCTGCCCCAGCTCGGTCAGAATCGGACGGACCCGCTCCCGCGCGGCGGAGGGGCCGGCCGCGCAGATCCAGAGCTTGCGCGCCGCGGCCGCCTCGGGCCGGCCGAAGACGGGCGCGGCGACGTAGGCGCTTGCCGCCTCGGCGTGGCGCGCGGCCAGGCGCCGGGAGAGCGCCGGCGAGATGGTGCTCATCGAGACATGGACGCCGCCGGGACCGAGCGCCTCGAGGAATCCTTCGGATCCCACCGTCTCTTCGAGGGCGGTGTCGTCGGCGAGCATGGTGAACACGACGCCTCCGCGCGTGAGGACGTCTTGCGGCCGGCCGGCCTGCGACGCTCCGCGCGCCACAAGCCGCGCCGCTTTCGAAGCGGTGCGGTTGTAGACCGAGACCGCGTGCCCGGACTCGACCAGATTGGCGGCGATGGCCGCTCCCATGTTTCCCAGGCCGATGAACCCGATTCGTTCGCCCATGGCGGATCCCTCCACGGTAGTCGTTCGTTGCACAGGCCGTTCCCGGCTCGCAGGTTCGTCTCCGCCGCCGGAGTCGAGACCGGAGGATAATCGCGCCTCGCAGGAAGGCCACGGCATGAAGACAACGCGCGGAAAACGGCTCGTCCTCGTCCTCGCTCTCCTGCCGGGCCTCGGCGCCTGCGCCCATACGCCGCGGCCCGTCGGACCCGTCGTTTTGTGCGCGGAGCTCGCCGGAGCGGGGCCGGCCTCGGACGCGACCGACCCGGAGCATCGGGGCTCGGGAGTGCTGCGTCTGACGGCCAGGGCGATCCAATACGAGATCGAGGCGCCCGGGCTCGGGAAAGTGATCGCCACGCACATTCACCACGGCGAGGCCGGCGTGAACGGCCCGATGCTCTGGGAGCTCAATCCCGGATTCGAGGGAGAGTCCGCCCGGGGCGACGCCGTCGACATTCCCCCCGGCGTCGTCGCCCTGGTGGCGAACTACCCGGGCGAGTTCTATCTGAAGCTCCACAGCGTGGCGCACCCGGGAGGAGCGATCCGGGGGCAGCTCGCGCCGTGCGGGAAGTGAGTCCAAAGTCCGAAGTCCAGAGTCCGAAGTCCGAAGTCCGAAGTCCAGAGTCCGAAGTCCGAAGTCCGAAGTCCGAAGTCGAATGCCAGATTGAACATATCATAAATGATATATCCGTCGGCATGGACTCAGGACTTAGAACTTAGAACTCAGAACTCAGAACTTCACCACTTCAGACCAGCACATCCAGGCTCCGGGCCGCGCCTGTTCCGGACGAGGCGTACGCCTTCCAGGCCCGGGCCAGCCGCGCGACGCCCTCTTCCATTTCCGCCTTGCCCAGAACGAAGGGCAGGCGCAGGTGGTCGGCAAAGCTGCCGTCAGGGGAGGTCAGCGGTCCCGGCACGACGGAGACGCCGTGGCGCAGCGCGACCTGGGCGAACTCGTTGGCGTCCCCGCCCGGCAGCTGGACCCACAGCGAGAGCCCGCCCGCCGGAGGGACCCATCGCCAATCGGGAAGGAGGGAGCCGAGCAGGCCGGTCAGCCGCTCGAACCGATCCCGGACCTGGCCGCGGCGTGCCTGGATGACGCGATCCGCCTTGGCCAGGAGCTTGATCGCGGCCAGCTGCGAGAGCACCGATCCGCCCAGGTCGGCGATGATCTTCAACCGCGCGATGCGCGCCAGGATCTCCTCGGAGGTCCGGATCCAGCCGACGCGCAGGCCGCCCCAGAAGAGCTTGGAGAGCGAGCCCACGGTCAGGATGGGAGCGTCGGGCGCGTAGGCGGCGATCGGAGGCGGCGCGGCCGGACCGAGCGAGAGGTCGGCCAGGGTGTTGTCCTCGAGAATGGGAATGGACAGGCCCCGCGCCAGGCGCGCCGCCGCCCGGCGCTCCCGTTCGGGCATCAGCGCTCCGGTCGGGTTCTGAAACGTGGGCATGAGATAGAGAAGGCGCGGCGAGGCGCGGCGGGCGATCTCGGCGAGGCGGTCCAGCCGGGCGCCCTCCCTGCCCACCGGCACCGGCAGCAGGCGCGCTCCGCGGCTGGTCAGGATGTCGATCGCGCCGAGATACGTCGGGTTCTCGACCACCACGCCGTCTCCCGGCGCCAGGAGCAGCCCGGCCGCCAGCATGATCGCCTGCTGCGCTCCGCTGGTGACCAGGACCTGCGCGGCCACGGTCGGCAATCCGCCTTTGGAGAGGTGGCTCGCGATCGCGCCGCGCAGCTCGGGCAATCCCATCGGCACATACCCGGGGCCCGCCAGCAGCGACTCCAGCGCGGGACGGTCGAACGTCCAGACGTCCGGCGTCAGGCCGGCGGCGGGCAGATGGGCCGCGAGAAACTCGATCGTGCCGCCGGAGCCTTCGATCAGGCCGCGGTAGACCGGATGCCTTCGAAACGATCCGGCCGACTCGTCGCGCCGGCTCGCCCGCGGGCCGCCGCCGCAGACGCGGGTGCCGCTGCCCTGGCGGCGCTCCACCCAGCCGCCCTCCCGCAGCGACTCGTAGGCCGACACGACCGTGGTCCGGGACAGCGAGAGCAGCCGCGCGAGCGTGCGCTCGGCCGGCAGGCGGGCGCCCGGCCCGAGCTCCCCGCGGGCCACGCACTGCTGGATGGCCCGGGCGAGGCGCGCGTAGACCGGCCCGTCGCCGGCGGTCCAGCGCCCGAGCAGGTTGACGAATTCGGCCGGGCTCACGCGTCGTTCCCTCCATCGGTCCATTTCCTGAAAAGTGGCCCTTGATTTGGGATGCGCTCGGAGGGATTCTAAGTCCACTTTCGGGAAGGGCGCAAATTGGCTATCTCGATTGGACTGGCAACGAATCTCGCCTCCCCGCGCTTGTGCAAACAGAGGAGGACTCCGTCATGACCTTGCCCCGCCATGCCTTCTTCCGCGGCCGCGTCGTTCCCTATGCCGAAGCCCGCGTCGGCGTCATGACCCATGCCCTGAACTACGGGACCGGAGTCTTTGCCGGCCTGCGCGGCTACTGGAACGCCGAGGAGCAGGAGCTCTTCGTCTTCCGGCCGCGCGAGCACTTCCGCCGCTTTCTGGAATCGTCGCGCCTCCTGCGCATGGACCTGCCCTACAGCGAGGAGCACCTGGCCGGCGCCTTAGTCGAGCTCCTGCGCGCCGAGCTCTACCGCGAGGACTGCTACATCCGGCCGCTGGCGTTCTATGCCGACGAGACGATCGGCGTGCGGCTGCACGGCCTGACGCCCGAAGTCTCCATCGTCGCCTTCCCCTACGGCTCCTACGTGGCCAACGAGGAGGGCGTCCACGCCATGGTCTCCTCCTGGCGGCGGGTGGACGACAACGCGATCCCCGCGCGCGGCAAGATCGCGGGGTCTTACGTCAACTCGGCCCTGGCCAAAGCCGACGCCACCGCGGCAGGGTTCGACGAAGCCGTCGTGCTGAACCAGGACGGCCACGTCTCGGAGGGATCGGCAGCGAACTTCTTCGTGGTCAAGAACGGCGTCGCCTTCACCACGACCACGACCGACAACATCCTGGAGGGCATCACGCGCCGCACGATCGGCGATTTGCTGCGCCGGGAGCTCGGGCTGTCCGTGGTCGAGCGCTCGATCGATCGCAGCGAGATCTACCTCGCCGACGAGGCCTTCTTCTGCGGGACCGGGATCCAGATCGCCGCGGTGACGCGCGTGGACCACCGCCCGATCGGCGCGGGCCGGATGGGGCCCACGGTGTCGGCCCTGCGCAAGCTCTACTTCGACGTGGTGCGCGGGCGCGTTCCGGCCTACCGGCACTGGTGCTCTCCGGTCTACGCCGGCGAGCGGGATTTCGCGCGGCCGGACCGGATCGAGGAGGCTCCGACCGAGCCGGCCCGCAACGCCGCGCTGCGGCTGGCGCGGTGAGCGCGATCCCTCCGCGGCCGGCCGGGGGCTCCGCGGCGAGACGCGCCGAACGCGCGCGCCGGTTCCTCGAGCTCCACCGGGGCCCCCGCATCCTGGTTCTTCCCAACGCCTGGGACGCCGCGTCGGCGCGCATCTTCGAAGAAGCCGGGTTCCCCGCCGTGGCCACGACCAGCGCCGGCGTGGCCTTCTCGCTCGGTTTCCCCGACGGCGAGCGCGCGCCGTTCTCCCAAGTGCTGGCGGCCGTCGCGCGCATCGTGGCCGCGGTCGCGATCCCCGTCAGCGCGGACATCGAATCGGGCTACGGGCCGACGCCCGCGGACGTGGCCGAAAGCTGCCGGGCCATGATGGCGGCGGGCGCGGTCGGCGTCAACCTCGAGGACGGCACGGGAGACCCGACCCGCCCGCTGGAGGACGCGCAGCTCCATGCCGAGCGCATCCGCGCCGCCCGGGAGTCGGCGGAGTCGGCCGGCGGCCTGGTCATCAACGCCAGGACGGACGTGTACCTCAGGGCGGTCGGCGAACCCGCGACGCGTTTTGCGGAGACCGTTCGCCGCGCCAACGCCTACCGCGCCGCCGGGGCGGACTGCCTCTTCGTGCCGGGCGTCGCCGACGCGGAAACGATCGGCCGCCTGGCCCGGGAGATCGCCGGCCCGGTCAACGTGCTCGCCGTCCCGGGCACTCCGCCGGTCGCCGAGCTCGAGCGCCTGGGGGCCGCGCGCGTCAGCGTCGGATCGGGGCCGATGCGGGCCTCGCTCGGCTTTCTCCGGGGGCTGGCCCTCGAGCTCGCGCAGCGCGGGACCTATTCGCGCCTGGCCGGCGAATCCGTCTCCTACGCCGAGGCCAACGCCCTCTTCCGACGCTCCGAACCGTCCTTTTGAGGCCCCGGCGGGGACCCACCCGCTGTAGAATTCCTGTACGGCTTGCGGCCGCGCCCAATGCCCGAAAAACGACGATTCCCTCGGAAAAAACGGCGTCTCACCGTGGAATTCGAGTGGGACAAGGCGGCCTGTACCGGTTTCACCTACGACATCTCCGCCATCGGCATGTTTGTGCGCAGCACGCGGCTGCCCAAGCCGGGCTCGCGCCTGCGGCTCAAGGTGCTGTTGCCCGACGAGCGGCACCTTTCGATCCGGGGCGTCGTCGTGCGCAGCTTTCGGGTGCCGCCAAGCCTCGCCCGCGTGATCCCGAGCGGATTCTGCCTGCGCCTGCTCGACCGCTCCGAGGAATACCTGGCGTTTCTGGCCACGCTTTAAGCGGTCACGAAGAAACCGAAGCGCGGGCGGCCACAAGGGCCGCCCCTACGGCACGAAAGGCAAGAAGGTTCCGTAGGGGCGGGGCTTGTCCCCGCCCGCCTGCCCCAGCCCCCGCTGTCGGCACGACCTGCGGTACTTCGTGAGATCACAGTTCACTTCACGGCGTTCTGTAAAATCGCGCCCATGGTCGCTCTCAATCCGTTCCGGGCCCTTCGTCCATCGCCCGAGAGCGCGGCCCGCGTGGCCGCGGTCCCCTACGACGTCGTCTCGACGCAAGAGGCCCGCGCCGAGGCGGCCGGAAATCCGCTCTCCTTTCTCCACGTGTCGCGGGCGGAGATCGACCTGCCCGACGGCACGGATCCGTACTCCGACGCCGTGTACGCGCGGGCGGTCGAGAACTTCGCCCGGCTCAAGGCCGAGGCTCCCCTGGCCGCGGACGATTTCGAGAGCCTGTACGTCTATCGCCTCCGCATGGGGGACCACGAGCAGACCGGCGTGGCCGGGGTGGCCTCGCTGGACGAATACGACCGCGACGTCATCCGCAAGCACGAGCGGACGCGCAAGGTGAAGGAAGATGACCGCACCCGCCACATGGTGGCGCTCTCGGCCCAGACCGGGCCGGTGCTGATGGCCTATCGCGACCGGGCCGTGATCGACCGGACAATCGCGCGGCTGACCGCCGCGCCGCCGACGTACGACTTCCGCACCGCCGACGGCATCCAGCACACGCTCTGGCGGGCCGGGCGCGAGGAGTCCGCCGCGCTGTCCCGAGAGTTCCTGGAGGTGCCGCTCTTCTACATCGCCGACGGCCACCACCGCGCGGCGAGCTCGGCGCGGGCGCGCGCGGCGCTCTCGGCGCGGGCCGGAGCGTCCACGGGCCGCGCGCCATACAATTTCTTTATTGTAGTGGCCTTCCCCTCCAGCCAGCTGCGGATCCTGGCCTACAACCGGGTGGTCAAGGGCCTGGCCGGCCGCTCGCCCGCCGAGTTTCTCGCCGCCCTCCGTCAGGCGGCAACGGTCCTCGACGACGCGCCGCCTTCGCCCCGCGAGGCCGGCGCGGTTTCGATCTACCTGGCCGGCCGGTGGCACGGGATCCGTTTGACCCGCGCGCCGGGCGCGGGCTCGATCGAGGCGCTCGACGCGGAGGCGCTCCAACGTCAGGTCCTCGCGCCGCTGCTCGGCACCGGAGACATCCGCACCGACAAGCGCATCGACTTCGTGGGCGGAATCCGCGGGCCGGCGGAGTTGAAGCGCCTGGTCGATTCCGGAGCGTTCGACATTGCCTTCTCCCTCTTCCCTGTCTCCCTGGACCAGCTCATGGCCGTCTCCGACGCCAACGAGATCATGCCGCCCAAGTCGACCTGGTTCGAGCCGAAGCTGCGGGATGGGCTGTTGATCCATGAGATCTGAGCGACAGGACCAACGGCTTCGCATGGACCGCAAGAGCCGGGCGGGGACAAGCCCCGCCCCTACGAAGAATGCGGGCCAACGTGCCGTAGGGGCGGCCCTTGCGGCCGCCCGCCTGACGCAGCACTAGAATCGCGTGCCATGAGAGTCCTCGTCGCCGACAAATTCGAAAAGAGCGGATTGGAGGGCTTGAAGGCCTTCTGTGACTTGACCTACGAGCCCGACGCCAAGGACGACGCGCTCACTCAGGTCCTGGAGAAGAGCGGCGCCGAGGTCCTGGTCGTGCGCTCGACCAAGGTCACGCGGCCCATGCTCGAGCGCGGAAAGCTCTCGCTCGTCGTTCGGGCCGGCGCGGGCTACAACACCATCGACGTCGACGCCGCGTCCGAGCGGGGGATCTACGTCGCCAACTGCCCGGGCAAGAACTCGGTCGCCGTCGCCGAGCTCGCCTTCGGGCTGATGCTCGCGCTCGACCGCCGGATCGTGGACAACGCGAAGGACCTGCCGGCCGGGGTCTGGAACAAGAAGGAGTACAGCAAGGCCCGGGGCCTCTTCGGCCGGACCCTGGGCCTCATCGGCGTCGGCGGCATCGGCAAGGAAATGATCCCGCGGGCGCGCGCCTTCGGCATGCCCGTGGTGGCCTGGAGCCGGAGCCTGAGGCCGGAAAAGGCCTACAACCTCGGCATCGACCGGCGGGAGACGCCGGCCGCGGTCGCCCGCGACGCCGACGTCGTGAGCGTCCACGTCGCGCTGAAGCCGGAGACGAAGAATCTCGTCGACGCGGCCTTCTTCGCGGCGATGCGCCCCGGATCGATCTTCCTCAACACGTCGCGCGCCGAGGTCGTGGACCAGGCCGCCCTGGAGAAGGCGATCCGGGACAAGGGCGTGCGCGCCGGCCTCGATGTCTTCGCCGAGGAGCCGACCGGCGGCTCCGGCGCCGTCTCCGCGCCGATCTTCAATCTACCCAACGTCGTCGGCACGCACCACATCGGCGCCTCGACCGACCAGGCCCAGGAAGCCATCGCGGCGGAGACCGTGCGCATCGTCCGGGAGTACCAGGAGTCCGGCCGCGCCCCCAACGTCGTCAACCTGGTCAAGCGCTCTCCGGCCTGCTGCCTCCTGGTCGTGCGCCACTACGATCGCGTCGGCGTCCTCGCGGCCATCTTCGGACGCCTGCGCGAAGCCGGGATCAACGTTCAGGAGACCGAGAACATCGTCTTCGACGGCGCCAAGGCCGCCGTCGCCCGCATCCACCTGAATCAGGAGCCCTCCAAGGACGTGCTGGAGTCGATCACGACTTCGACTCCGGACATCCTGGAGCTGACGCTGTTGCCTCTGGTATCCGGGTCGTAAATCGCAAACGGAAACCGTTAAACGAAGCGCGATCCGTTGACACCTTCTACGCCTCACGATTTACGTTTCACGTTTTCCGGCTCCCACATATGATTCCCCGATGACCGACCGCATCTACAACTTCGCCGCCGGACCCGCGATCCTGCCCGAGCCCGTCCTGGAGGAAGCCCGGCGCGACCTGGTGTCGCTGCCGGGCGTGGGCATGTCGGTGATGGAGATCTCGCACCGGTCCAAGACGTTCGACGCCATCATCCAGGGGTGCGAGGCGAACATCCGCAAGCTCGCCAGCGTCTCCGCCGATTACCAGGTCCTCTTCCTCCAGGGGGGCGCGTCGCTCCAGTTCGCGATGGTCCCCATGAATCTCCTTCCCGCGGGCGGCAAGGCCGACTACATCCTGACCGGCTCGTGGGGGAAGAAGGCTTACAAGGAAGCGCAGAAGTTCGGGACGGCCCAGGTCGCCGCCTCGACGGAGGCCGACAACTTCACGCGGGTGCCCGAGCAGGCGGAATTGAAGCTCGATCCCGCCGCGGCCTACGTCCACTTCACCTCCAACGAGACGATCCAGGGCGTGGAATGGAGAAGCGAGCCGGCCGTCGGCGCCGTGCCGCTCGTGTGCGACGCGTCGTCGGACATCTTCAGCCGGCCGATCGACGTTTCCAGGTACGCCCTGATCTACGCCGGCGCGCAGAAGAACCTGGGGCCCTCCGGCGTGACGCTCGTGATCCTGCGCAGCGACCTCTTGGAGCGCGTTCCCAAGAATCTCGCCACCATGCTCGACTACAGGGTCCAGGCCGAGAACAAGTCGCTCTACAACACGCCCTCGACCTTCGGCATCTACCTGATGGGCCTGACCATGAAGTGGCTCGTCGGCCAGGGAGGCCTCGAGGGCATCGGGCGCCGCAATGCCGAGAAGGCGAAGGTCCTCTACGACGCGATCGACGCCTCCGGCGGCTACTACCGCCCGCACGCCCAGCCCGCGTACCGCTCCTGGATGAACATCACGTTCCGCCTGCCCTCGGAAGAGCTCGAGAAGAAATTCGTCTCCGAAGCCACTGCGGCGAAGTTGGACGGCCTGAAGGGCCACCGCTCCGTCGGCGGCATCCGCGCCTCGATCTACAACGCGTTCCCGAAGGCCGGCGTCGAGGCGCTCGTCTCCTTCATGAAGGAGTTTCAGAAGAAGAACGGGTAACTTCGAACTCCTACGGTATCGCTTCCCTCGCGAGCTCCCTCCCCGGCGCGTCCTCGTCCCTGACCGGCAGCGGCTTGCCGAGCACGCCTTCCCAGCGCGCGACGACGACCGAAGCCACGCAGTTGCCCATGACGTTGATGGACGTCCGGGCCATGTCCATCAGCTCGTCCACGGCGAGGATCATGGCCACGCCGGCCTCGCCCGGCAGGTTGAAGGACGCGCAGCCGGCCGCGATGATGACCAGGGCCGCGCGCGGCACGCCGGCCACGCCCTTGGACGTCATGAGGAACGTCAGCATCATCAGGAGCTCGGTCGAGAGCGGCATGTCGATGTGGGCGGCCTGCGCGATCGTCAGCGAGGCGAGCGAAATGTAGAGCGTCGAGCCGTCGAGGTTGAAGGAGTAGCCGGCCGGGATCACGAAACCGGCCACCGACTCGGGCACGCCGAACTCGACCATCTTCTCCAGGGCCCGCGGGAGCGCGGCTTCGGACGAAGCCGTCGAGAAGGCGAGCAGGAACGGCTCGCGGATCTTGCGGAAGAAGAGACGCAGGTTGGCCCGCACGATCAGGAGCGCGGGGACCAGGACGAGCAGCGTGAAGAGAACCAGCGCGCCGTAGAGCGAAGCCACCAGGCGCGCGTAGGAGGCCAGGACCGAGAGGCCGTGATGGGAGACCGATCCGGCCATGGCCCCGAAGACGCCGAGCGGAGTCAGGGCCATCACGTAGTCAGTCAGCTGGAACATCACCGCGACGACCGATTCGAAGAACTTGAGGAACGGCTCGGATTTCTTCCCGATGTGGGCCGCGGCGATTCCCAGGAGCGTCGCGAAAATGACGACCTGCAGGATGTCCTGCTTGGCCATGGCGTCGACGACGTTGGAGGGGAAGAGGTGCAGGAGCGTCTCGACGAGCGTCTTGGGCTTGGCCAGCTGCTCGCCCGACGGCGGAAGCGTCAACCCCTGCCCCGGCCGCACCAGGTGCGCGATCGAGAGACCCAGGGCGAGCGCGGCGGTCGTGGCGATCTCGAAATAGACCAGGGCCTTGATCCCCATGCGCCCCACGGCCTTGACGTCGCCGGTCTTGCCGATGCCGACGATGATCGTCGAGAAGATCAGCGGCACGATCAGCATCCGGATCAGGCTGATGAACGCGCGGGAGAGGAAGCGGAAGGTCTCGTAGGCCGCGGGATGCCGCTCGGCGGGAAGGAGGTAGCCGAACAGGATCCCGAGGATCAGCGCGTAGAAGATGAGCGCGGTCGAGGAAAGCCAGCGGGGGCGCTTCAAGTCCGAAGTCCTGGATCCTAAGTCCTAAGTCCAGAGTCCTTGGTCCTTAGTCCTTAGGAGACGCCGAATCACGATCCCGCATTCTCCAGCACCATCGCGTGCCCGAGCCCTCCCGCCGCGCACACCGTCAACAGCCCGAACTGCGTTCCGCCGCGGACGAGCTCGTTGGCGAGCGTCGTGACCAGGCGCGCTCCGGTCGCGGCGAAGGGATGGCCGATCGCGATCGAGCCGCCGTAGAGATTCAGGATCTTCGGATCGACTTCGCCGAGAGCCTGGCTCCGGCCGAGCTTCTCTTTGGCGAAGGTCTCCGAGGCGAAGGCCTGCAGATTGGAGAGCACCTGGGCGGCGAAGGCCTCGTGCATCTCGACCCGGCCCATGTCGGAGAGATTCAGCCCGGCGCGGTCGAGAGCCTTGGGCGCCGCGTAGGCCGGGCCCTGGAGGAGCTGATCGCCCGGATCGAGAGCCGCGTAGGCCCAGGACCGGATGAAGGCGAGGATCTTGCGCCCCTGCGCGCGGGCGCGCTCCTCGGACATCAGGAGAACCGCCGAGGCGCCGTCGGTCAGCGGCGAGGAATTGCCCGCGGTGACGGTGCCGAACTTGCGGTCGAACACCGGCGGGAGCTTGGCCAACCCGGCCAGGGACGTGTCGCGCCGGATGATGTTGTCGGTCGTCGCCATCTCTTCGAATCTCGGCGCCACGGGCACCGGCGCGACCTCCGGGGGAAGGATCCCGGTGTCCCAGCCCGCCGCGGCCTTCTGATGCGATCCGAGCGCGAGCTCGTCCTGCGCCGACCGCGGGATGTGATTCTCCTTGGCCATCTTTTCGGCCGACTCCCCCATGGACAGCCCGGTCGTGTACTCCGCGATGGCCGGCGCGACGGGCGCGAGCTCCCCCGGCCGGAACCCGGCGAAGACCCTGGCCTTCTGTCCCGCGGTCTTGGCCTTGGAGAGCCGCACCAGCCGGCGGGCGAAGTCCCGCGAGAACAGGATCGGCACGTCGGAGAGGCATTCCGCTCCGCCGGCGACGATGGTCTCGGCCAGGCCCAGCGCGATCCGCTCCGCGGCGTCGGTGATGGCGCGGTTCGACGTGGCGCAGGCCATCACGACCGAGGAGGCCGGGACGTGGTCGGGCAGGTGCGCGTCGAAGAGCACCTCGCGCGCGATGTTGGGGCGGGAGACCGACGGGATGACCGTCCCATAGATCAGCTCGTCGATCGTCGCGGGATCGACGTCCAGCCGCGCCACCAGCTCCTTGACCGCCACGGCGCCCAGGTCGACCGCCGTCATCTTCTCGAAGAGCGTCCCGGATTTCAGAAAGGGGGTCCGCACCCCTCCGATGACCGCGGTCCGACGCGTTCCGGCCGGGAACATGCGGGCGATCTTAACCCGCAATGCCGAGGCGCCCGAGGGGGGGCCGCCGGTTACGGCTCGGAGCGGGAGGCGTGGAGGCTGACGCGCTCGACCAGGGCCTCGAGATTATCCAGGGCTTCGATGACGTCGGCCGGATCGCTTCCGGCCTCGCGCACGAACGTCACGATCCCGGTGGAAACGTCGAGGTCGAAGCGGGAAAGGGCCCGGGACTCGCGGCGCTCGCGCGCGAAGATCCTGGCCCATCGATCGTCGATGACGCCGGAGAGCTGCACGGAGCAACCGGCGCCGCCCCTCTCCAGGTCCATGAGGGCGAGTGTCGCGTGATTGACCGTCACGTCGTAGGTCGGTACGGCCGGCGCGATGTACTGCATCGGGTCCTCCGGTCGCGGCTCCTGTGGAGCCGCCGCCGCAGACTCGACCAGGTTAGGGAGTGGCAAACCGCCCGCCAACCGTCTAAGTCACTCGGGATACGAGCCCCGCCGCGGCGGGCCGGAGGGGGGTTCGGAGGCAGGCGTAACTTTCGGTAACGGCGGGCGTGCCTTATTGAGGCCTCCGGGAGAGGGCCACGGCCCACATGGCCACGCCGTAGAAGGCGAGCCCGACCGCAACCACACCCATGATCAACGGGCCGATCGGCAACGCCGATAACCCCCGCAGCGACCCGCCGATCTCGCGCACTTCCCTGGAGTTGAGATCCTGGACCGCCCGGATCAGGAAGTAGCCCATGGCCATGCCGACGACCCCTCGGGCCGCCAGGCCGACGCGCGCCAGGCGCGACGCGATCGTCCGTGTCGTGCGGTCGAACCCGACCGAGCGCAGCCAGCGCGGCAGGCGTCCGGTCACGCCCTGCACGACGGCAACGACGCCGGCGACGACGAGGATGGCGCCGGCGATCTCCAGCGCCGCGCGGCCTCCCTCCGACGCGAGAAGCCAGTCCAGTCCGACCCGGGTGAGCGGAAACCCGCCCCGCGCCCGGATGACCAGCCGCACCGCGGTGATGGACAGCGCTCCGTACCCGATCGCGGCGACCAGCCAGCCCGCGCGCGTGAGGACGTTGACGCGCGGCGCTGTGAAGGCCTGGAGCGTCCGCCAGACCACGAAGCCCATGAGCCCCGCGGCGATGCCGCCGACGATCCAGGGTCCCTCCGGGCGCCGGAGCAGGACGTGGAGCGCGCCGCGCATCCCGGCCACGCGATCCCGCGATCCGAGAAGGGCGATGCGCGCCGCGAGGAAGCCCACCGTCACGTACAGAAGCCCCACGGCCGCGTAGCCGACGCGAGGCAGCACGTGGCGCAACATGGCCGTCGGATCTTAGCCCGGCTCCGGCGGGGCAACGGTAAGATGCGGCCATGCGAGTGTCCTTTCTTCTGCGCTGCGCCTGCGTCTCGGTTCTCCCGGCCCTGGTCATCGCGCTGGCGGCCTTCACGCCGCGCCCGCCGGCCAAGGCGGCATCCCGGCGCCGCGCCGCGCCCGACCGGGTCGCGCCCGACATCGGAGAGCGACTGGCCAAGTGGAAACCGGTGCCCATGCCGTTTCGCTCCGAGGGCCTCTCGCCGCGCGAGCGCTCGCTCGTGGACAAGCTCGTCGACGCCTGCCGGGACCTGGAGAACATCTATTGGCGGCAGAGCGATCCCGACGACATCGCGCTCTACAACACGCTGGTCCGATCGGCGCAGGAGAAAGACCGGCAGCTCGCCCGCCTGCTCTGGATCAACGGAGGACGCTACGACCTGTTGGACGAGAACCGGCCCTTCCTCGGCGCCGGCCCGACGCCGCCCGGGCGCGCGCTCTTTCCCGCCGGCTTGAAGCGCCCCGAGCTCGACGCCTACGTGCACGCGCATCCGGGGCAACGCAAGGCCATCTACGACGAGCGCACCCTGATCCGCCGCAAGGGAGCGAAGCTCGAAGCGGTTGCCTACCGCGTCGCCTTCCGGCAATGGCTCGAGCCCGCGGCGCGCAAGCTCCGGGAGGCGGCGGCCCTGTCCGACGAGCCGGCCTTCGCCAACTTCCTGCGGCTGCGGGCCAAGGCGCTGCTCACCGACGACTATTATGAAAGCGACGTCGCCTGGGTGAAGCTCGAGAATCCCAAGTTCGACATCATCTTCGCGCCGTACGAGACGTACCTGGACGACCTTCTGGGAGTGAAGACCTCCTATGGCGCCGCCGTGCTCGTGCGCAACGAAGAGGAAAGCGCCAAGCTGGCGGTTTTCCAGAAATACGTCCCGGACATCCAGGACGCTCTGCCGCTGCCGGCCGAGGACCGTCCCTCCAAGCACGGCCACGCCGCGCCCATGGAAGTCATGGACACGCCCTTTCGGTCCGGCGACCTGCGCCACGGCTACCAGGCCGTGGCCGACAACCTGCCCAACGACCCGCGGATCCATCAGGAAGTCGGAAGCAAGCGGATCTTCTTCAAGAACTACATGGACGCCCGCGTCGCGCAGGTCATCCTGCCGGTGGCCCAGCGCGTCCTGCGGCAGGACCAGGCGGCCCAGGCGTCCGCCGAGGGCTATCTGGTCGGAACGCTGATGCACGAGATCTGTCATGGCCTGGGACCCGCGTTCGCGCGGCAATCCGGAAAGCCGGTGGACATCCGCGAGGCCATCGGTCCGGCCTTCTCCGGCCTCGAGGAAGCCAAGGCCGACGCGACCGGCATGTTCGGGCTGGCCTGGCTCATCGACCACGGCGCCCTTCCGGCGGATCGGCGCGAGGAGTACTACGCCTCCTACGTGGCGGGCATCTTCCGCACCGTCCGGTTCGGCGTCGGGGAGGCCCACGGCCGGGCCGAGATGATGGAGTTCAACTACCTGACCGAGCAGGGCGCCATCACGCACGATTCCGCGAGCGGACGCTACGCGATCGATTACGGCCGGATGCCCGAAGCGATCGCGCGGCTGGCCAAGGAGCTGCTCGAGCAGGAAGCCGCCGGCGACCGCGAACGCGCCGAGGCCTGGTTCCGCAGGTACGACACGATGCCGGCCGAGCTCGCCTCGTCCCTGGAGAAAGCCAGGGACATCCCCGTCGACATCGATCCGCAGATTCCGTTTCCGGAAGGGGTGAAGTAAGCCCGAAGTCCGAAGTCCGAAGTCCGAAGTCCGAAGTCCCAAGTCCCAAGTCCGACCAGAGCTGATACTTTTTCTTCGTGCCCTTCCAGCCCGCGCTTCCCTTCGACGCCGAGCCCGATCCGGCACCCCAGGCGCCGGCCGCCGAGAGGCAGCCGGACTCCGCGCGTCTGATCGAGCGGCTCGCGGCGATCTGCCGCGAGCGGCCTCTCGAAGAAAAAATCCTGGTGGCGCCGACGCTGGCGATCGGCCACACACTGGCGGAGCGTCTGGCCCGCGAGGGGCACGCCTGGATCCACCTGCGCGTGGCCACGGTGCGCACGCTCGCCGCCGACGTCGCCGGCCCGGAGCTCGCGCGCGATGGGCGGCGGATTCTGTCGCGGGCCCAGGCCCTGGCCTTGGTCGAGCAGGCCTGCCTCGAAGCGCTGGACGCCGAGTCCTATTTCGGCGCGCTCCTCGATCGTCCCGGGCTGCATCGGGCCATCCACGCCTCCCTGGACGAGCTGCGCGGCGCCGGGCTGACCGCCGACTCGCTCCCCGCGCGAGCCTTCGCGGACCGCCGCAAGCACCGGGAGCTGGCCGAGGTGTTCCGCCGCTACGTCGGCGGGCTCGACGCCGGGCGCTACGCGGACGGGATCGAGGTCCTGCGGCGGGCCGCGGCGTCCCTGGCTTGCGCCCGAAACCGTCCCGATCCTCCGGTCCATCTCCTTCCCGCGGGCACGGAGCTCTCCTCCCTGCAACGGCGGTTTCTCCAGACCCTCGCCGCCGGGCGCCTGATCGAGGTCGAAGGCGACCTCCCGCAGGAGTGGCCGCGCGCCGCCCGGGGCGCCCGCTTCTTCCGCGCGACCGGGGAAGAGAACGAAATCCGCGAGGTCCTCCGGCGGGTCCTCTCCGCCGGCGTCCCGTTCGATCGGGTCGAGATCCTGCACACCGATTCCGCCGTGTATCCCGCGCTGGCGTGGGAGCTCTCGCGCGAGCAGGACGTGCCCTGCACGTTCGCCGAGGGCATCGCGGTGACCTACACCCGCCCGGGCCAGGCGGCGCTGGCGTTCCTGGACTGGATTTCCGGCGGCTTCGACGCCGAGGCCCTGCGCGGGGCCCTGGCATCCGAGGCCATCGGGTTTCCCGCGTCGCTGCCCGGCGCGCAGGGCGCGGGGCCGCGCGCCGCCGGGCGCGCGCTGCGCGACGCGGAGATCGGCTGGGGCCGGCAGCGGCACCTGCGCTGTCTCGACCGGTCGATCGCCGAGCTCGAGCGGCCGCAGCCGCCGGCTCGGGAAGGCCGGGACGAGAGCGACGCCCAGCTCGAAACGCGGCGCCGCGCGCGGGATCGGCGCCTCCAGGCCGCGCGCAGCGCCCGGGCCTTCGTGGAACGCGCGCTGGAGCTCGCTCCCGCCTCAGATTCCGACGCCGGCGACCTGAGCGCGCTGGCCGGGGGCGCGCGCCGCTTCGTCTCCGAGTTCGGCCGTGTCTCCGACGAGCTCGACGCCGCCGCGCGCACCGCCCTGGAAACGCTCTTCGCCGAGTTCGAGGAGCTCGTTCCGCTGCGGCTGGACGTCGCCGGCGGCTGCGAGCGGCTGCGCGACGCGGTCGCGCGCCTGGCCATCGCCTCGGACCGGCCCCGCCCCGGCCGAATCCACGTGGCCCACTTCCGCGCCGGCGGATTCTCCGGACGCGGCCAGACCTTTCTCGTCGGCCTGGACGAAGCCCGGGCCCCCGGCCGCGATCTGGAGGACCCCGTGCTCCTGGACGAGGAGCGGCGGCGGATCAACGACGCGTTCCCGGAGGCCGCGCTGGCTCTGGGCCGGGAGCAGCCGCTGGAGACCTCGCGCGCGCTCCAGGCCTGCCTGGCCCGCCTGCGCGGCGAGCTCACCGCGAGCTACTCGAGCTACGACCTGCGCAACCTCTCGCAGGCCGGAGAGCCCGCGGCCTCTCCATTCCTGCTGGACGCTTACCGGGAAAGCAGCGGACGCCCCGAGGCGGACTTCGCGGACCTGGCGAAGTTCCTGGCCCGCCCCGCGGGCTTCGTGCCCGAGGCGGACACGGCCCTCGACGAGACGGAGTGGTGGCTGGCGCGCCTGGCGCGCCTGGGCCTCTCCGGCGGCGCCGGCGCCGCGCTGGTGCGCGCGGTCTATCCCTGGCTGGAGAACGGACACCGCGCCGAGGAGGCCCGCGACAGCGAGGCCTTCACGGCCTGGGATGGGCGCCTGGCCTCGGGGGCGCCGGAGCTCGACCCGCGCTCGGGGGGCGAGCCGTTCTCCCCATCCCGCGTGGAAGAACTGGCCCGGTGTCCGTTCTCCTACTTTCTGCGGCACGTCCTCGGAGTCGAGCCGCTGCGGGACACCGAACCGGACCGGACGCGCTGGCTGACGCCGATGGACGAGGGCTCGCTGCTCCACGAGGTCTTCAAGGAGTTTCTCGAGGAGATCACCGCCGCGGGCGAGAAGCCGAAGGCGGCGCATCGGGAGCGACTCCTGGAGATCGCCCGCGGAAAAATGGAAGTCTGGAAGGAACGGCTTCCGCCCCGCAGCGAGCTCGCCCTCGGCCAGACCGAGACCAACGTCGCGTTCGCCTGCCGCACGTTTCTACGTCTGGAGGAAGCGCACTGCCGCGACGTCACGCCGCGGTACTACGAGGTCCCCTTCGGCCGGCCGCGCGAGATCTCCCGCACGCGCTGCGAGTTCGCCAGCGCCGAGCCGGTCGCCCTGGAGGCGGGCAGGGGCCGGACGTTCGCGCTGCGGGGCTCGATCGATCGGGTGGACGAGGCGCCCGACGGCACCTTCCACGTCTGGGATTACAAGACCGGCGGGGCCGGGCGGATCCGCGAAGGCGTCGGCCTGCGCGGCGGCCGTCAGATCCAGCCCGCTTTGTACGCGCTGGCTTTCGAGGCGCTTCTGGCGGCTGCGGGCCGGCCGGGCCGCGTCTCCCGATCGGGATACTTCTTCCCCGGGCGGCGCGGCGAAGGGCGCCGGCTGGAGGTCCCGCTGGACCGCGCGGAAACGCGCGCGACCCTGGCCGCCCTCTTCGACCTCGTCGGGGCCGGCTACTTTCCCCACGCCGTGGGCGAGGACGATTGCAAGTACTGCGACTTCGAGGCCGTGTGCGGCGGAGCGCGCAAGGCGCGCAGGCGCTCGGCGCGCAAGCTCTCCGCGAGCGACGACCCGGCGCTCTCGGCGTTTTTCCGACTCCATGGCGATGCGGACGAAGGCTGAGGCCGCCGCCCCCCTGGCGGATCAAGGGGCGCGCGACGCCATCCGCGAGGACCTCGACACCACGATCCTGGTGGAGGCGGCGGCCGGAACCGGCAAGACCCGAAGCCTGGTCGACAGGATGGTGGCCCTGGTAGCGACCGGGAAGACCACCGCCGACCGGCTCTCCGCGGTCACGTTCACGATCCGGGCCGCGGCGCACCTGAAGCAGCGGTTCCAGGGCGCCCTGGAAGAGGCCTTCCGCCGGGAGACCCACTCCGGCCGGCGCGGGCGGGTGGCCGACGCCCTCCGCGCGATCGATCTCTGTTTCGTGGGCACGATCCACGCCTTTGCCGCACGGCTTTTGCGCGAGCGGCCGGTCGAGGCGGGCATCGAGCCCGGCTTCGTCGAGATGGACGAGCCGGAGAACGGCGCGGCCCGCCAGGAGGCCTGGAACCGTTTCGCCGAACGGCTCTTCGTCTCCGGCGATCCGCGCCTGGCCCGTCTGATCGAGCTGCACGTCCGCTTGAGCGACCTGACCGACAGCTTCGCGGACGTCTGCGAGAACTCCGACGTGGAGACGGCCGATCCCGTGCGCGTGCCCGAGCCCGACTTCTCCTCCGCCCGGGCCGAGGTGGCCCGGTTCCTGGAAACGGCCGCCGCGACGCTGCCGCCCTCCGCGCCCCCCGGCGGCTGGGACGCGTTTCAAGAGGCGATCTCCCGGGCGCTGCGGCTGTCCGATCTCCTGGATCCGACACGGGCCGCCGACTTCGTGGAGATCCTGAGAGTCCTGCGGCCCAAGTCCGTCTACGACGCGGCGGGACCCTGGAAGAAGGCGATGGGGCGCCTGCGCGAGCAGGTCGTGAAACCCGCGCTGGTTCGCTGGGCCGAGTACGTCCACCCCGACGTCGTGCCGTTGCTGCTCGAAGCGCGCGCCGAGTTCCGGCAGTGGCGCCGGCGCAACGGACGGGCCAACTTCCAGGATCTCCTCGTGGAAGCGCGCGACCTGCTGCGGGACCACCCGGACGTCCGGACCGCGCTCTTGAGCCGGTTCACGCCGATCCTCGTCGACGAATTCCAGGATACCGACCCGATCCAGGCCGAGATCCTCTTCTATCTGACCGGCACCGACCCCGAGCAACGCGACTGGCGCAAGCTCCGGCCCGCGGCCGGCTCGCTGTTCGTGGTGGGAGATCCCAAACAGTCGATCTACCGGTTTCGGCGCGCCGACATCCTGACCTACCGGGAGGTGCGCGGGTCGATCGAGCGTTGCGGCCGCGTTCTGCGACTCTCCACGAACTTCCGCTCCACGCCGGCGGTCTGCGAGTGGGTCAATGGCGCGTTCGCCCGGCCGGAGCTCTTCGGCGGCGGCCCGACGCCGCTCCAGGCCGAATACGTGCCCCTGGTGGCCTGGAAGACCGACGCGGCCGACGGTCCGGCGGCGTTTCGAATCGAGTCGCCTCCCGAGCGCGCCGACCTTCCAGTCGTGGACGCGGACTCCGCGCGGATCGCCGATTTCATCGCCGCGGCGGTGGCGGGCGGGGAGCGCCGTCCCGAGGATTTTCTGCTCCTCTTCCGCAGGCGCAAGTTCATGGCCCACTACGCGCGGGCCCTGGAAGCGCGGGGCATCCCCGCCGATCTGGGCGGCGGCTCGGCCTTCGGCGATTCCGAAGACCTGGCCGCGCTCCTGCCGATTCTCCAGGCCCTGGCCGATCCCGACGACCCGGTCGCGTTCGTCGCCGCGCTGCGCGGGCCGGTCTTCGGCGTCGACGACGACGCCTTGTACCGATTCGCGCGGGCCGGGGGCCGGTTCCAATTCCGCTCCGCGCTTTCGGAGAACGCGCCGGCCGGCCTCTCCGAGGCCTTCGAGCTTTTTCGCGAGGGGGACGAGCTGATTGGAACCCTGCCTCCCGCCGCGGCGATCGCGCGGCTGGTTCAACGACTGGG
Organism: uncultured Acidobacteriota bacterium; assembly: GCA_963733955.1. Classification (GTDB taxonomy): domain Bacteria; phylum Acidobacteriota; class Thermoanaerobaculia; order UBA5066; family Gp7-AA6; genus DATFTF01. The sequence goes on along the minus strand of CAVTEW010000005.1, from coordinate 238,037 downwards.
CCTGGCGGCCCGCGCCGCGGCGGAGCCGCTCGGCCAGAGCCGGGCGGGGAACCTGGCCAAGGCCCTGGCCGCGGCCCGGAAGTTCTCCGCGCAGGGCCTGGACTTCGCCGGCGTGGTGGGCGAGCTCGACAGCCTGCGGCGACAGGACCTGATCGAGCAGATGAGCCTGGAGCCCGGGCGAGCCGGCGCGGTCCGTCTCCTGACCATCCATGGGGCCAAGGGGCTGGAAGCCCCGGTGGTGTTCCTGGCCGATCCGACCCGCGAACCCCCGGCCGGACGCGACGTCTTCATCGACCGGACCGTCTCGCCGCCGATGGGCGCCTTCCGGGTGGCGCGCAACATCGGCGAGCACGGCGAACAGGAGATCGCGCGTCCGTTGGGATGGGGCCGGATGGAAGAAACCGAGGCGCTCTTCGAAGAGGCGGAGAAGGTGCGCCTGCTCTACGTCGCCGCGACGAGGGCCGAGCAGCAGCTGATCGTCTCGGTCAAGCGGATCAAGAGCGGGAAGGCGACCGGCCCGTGGTCCCTGATCGATCCCTACGTGAAGGCGAGTCTGCCGCATCCGGCGGCCCGGGCGCGCAACGCCCCGGCGTCCCCGGGGCAGCCGCCCGCCGCGGAGTTGGCCGCCTTCCGGGCGCAGGCGGGCCAGAGGAGGGCCCGGGCGAGCGCGCCCGGATACCGCGTCGCGTCGGTCACCGCCGTGGCGCACGCGGACGCGGCGCGTCCGGCCTGGGAGTGGACGGGGAAAGGCATGTCCTGGGGCCGCGTGCTGCACGGATTGCTGGAAGCCGCGATGCGCGACGCGGCGCTGGATCTTTCCGCCTGCGCGGCCAATCTCCTGGCCGACGAGGGCCGTCCGGCGCAGGAGTTGGAGGAGGCCGTCTCTCTGGTCGAGGCGGTCCGCGCCTCGCCGCTGTGGCGCCGCGCGCTTGCCTCGGCGCGATGTCTCGTGGAAGTCCCATTCGCGCTGGCCGCTCCCGAGCCGCGCCGCGCGGACGAGCCGGCGGAGATCCTGACCGGGGCGATCGACCTGGTGTTCGAGGAGGCCGACGCCTGGATCGTCGTCGATTACAAGTCAGATATTGTGAGCCGGAACCGCGCCGAGCTGGTCGACTTCTACCGCCCGCAAGTCGTCCGCTACCGGGAGTACTGGGAACACCTCACCGGAAAGAAGACCCGCGCCGGCTTGTACTTCATCCACACAGGCGAAGAGGTCTGGCTCGACTGAGGAGGGAATGGATCGAGCTGCCGCATGTTCGCGGCGCGGCGCTTGCGACGTTATCGGATTCTGGGCGGCCGCCGGGCGCCGGGCTGTCCCGGCAGATAGGAGATGACGAACCGTCCCTTGGGCTTGCCCACGACTTCGTCCAGCCGCATCGTCAGCGCTTCGAGGAACTCCTTGTCCCCCTCCAGGACTTCCACGAGGGAAAGCGCTCCGTTTGCGAGCTCCTGCTCGGGATCGCCGTCCTGAAGGACCTGTCGGATTCTCATAAGCTCTCGCCCCTTAGTCTGAGCAATCCCGACGCCATTCCCTGCCACGAGAACTGCCTTCTTTCTAAAGACTTACGGGACCCTCATCGCGGACGGTGACAGACTTTGGAATTTCCACGCGCTCTCGATACGACAGTTTGTGTCGCTCTTCGATCACCCAAGGCCGGCGGATATGCTGGCCGCAGTGGGCCGCTCGGATTTTCCCGGAGCCTTGCGCGCCCGGATCGTCGCCTCGCTCGGGGGCGGCGCGACGACGCACTCTCTCCCAACCGGGCAGCCTCGAACGATCCGGGGTCGTGAGGGACGCCTCGCCGTGAACGACGGCGGAACCGGAGCGATTCCCCTGCTCTTCGTGCACGGCAACGGCGGCAACCGCACGCAATGGGCCGCGCAGCTCGACCACTTTCGCAAGAGCCGCCGGGCGGCGGCCTTCGACCTGCGGGGCATGGGGGATTCCGACGCCGCGTCCGGCGGCGACGACTCCGTGGAGGGGTTCGCCGCGGACGTGGAGGCCGTGGCCGACGTGCTCGAGCTCTCGCGGTTCGTGCTGGTGGGCCACAGCTTCGGCGGCGCCGTCGTCGCCGCCTACGCCGGGAGACATCCGGAGCGGCTGGCCGGACTCGTCTTCGCCGACGCGGCCGGCGACCTGCGGCAGACACCGGCCGACCAGGTCGATCTTCTCCAGCGGGGCCTCGGAGCCGAGACCTACGACGCGTTCACAACAGCGTGGTTCGAGGGAATCCTGAAAGGCTCCAGGCGGCAGACCCACGACGCGGTGATGCGCTCGCTCCGCGCGACGCCCCGGGACGTCTTCACCCGCGCGACGCTCGCGCTCTACGCCTTCGACTTCGACGGAGCGCTCTGCCGCTACCCCGGGCCCAGGCTCTCCCTCGCGTCGTTCCTGCTGGAGAATCCCCTCGCGGTTCACCGGACAGTCCCCGGTCTGGCCGTCCGGCCGATTCCAAACGCGAGCCACTGGCTCATGATGGATCAGCCCGCCGCGTTCAACCGCGCCCTGGAAGATTTCCTCGCGCCGTTGCGCTGACCGCGGATCCTTCGACCTCCGGGTTCTTGTCGCCGGCGCCGGGCCGGGCGTCTCGGGCCGCTTGGCCATCCAGAACGGCGCGCACCTTGCTCGCCAGCGCCGCGGCGGTGAAGGGCTTCTGCAGAAAGACCAATCTCGATTGCCCGAGCTCGCGGCGCATCAGCGAGTCTTCCGTATAGCCGGACATGAAGATGATGCGGATCCCGGGATGGATCTTTCCGATCTTCTCGGCGAGCTCCTTGCCGCCCATGCTCGGCATCATGAGATCGGTCAGGACGAGATCGATGGCGCCGGCATGGCGTCGACAGACCTCCAGCGCTTCGCCGCCTCCCGACGCTTCCAGGACCCGGTATCCGTTTGCTTGCAGGAGACGCCGCGTGATCGCGCGGACCGCCGACTCGTCCTCGACCAGCAGGATGGTTTCCGATCCGGCCGCGTGCGGAGCCGCGGGGGCCCCGGCGGCGGCGGGGGCCGGGCCGTCGGCCACGGGAAAGGAGATCCGGAAGATCGAGCCGCGCCCGATTTCGCTGTCCACCGCGATCTCGCCCTCGCTCTGTTTCACGATGCCGTAGACCGTGGAGAGGCCCAGGCCGGTGCCCTTCCCGAGCCCTTTGGTCGTGAAGAACGGCTCGAAGAGATGCGGCAGGAGCGCCGGCTCGATGCCGTGCCCGGTGTCTTCGACGGTGAGGACCGCGCTCGGCCCGGCCGCCGGACCGGACGGGCGGGAGGACGGGCCCGCCGCCCCGCGGACCACGAGGGTCCGAAGCGTCAGGGTCCCGCCCGACGGCATGGCGTCCCGCGCGTTGACGGCGAGGTTCACGATCACCTGTTCGATCTGGCCGCCGTCGGCCTTGATCCGGCAGGGTTCCGCCGCCAGGTCGGTCGCGAGCGTCACGTTCTCGCCCAGAAGCCGCTGCAGCATGCTCTTCATGTTGGCCACGACCGCGTTCAAGTCGAGCACGCGCGGCTGCAGGACCTGCCGGCGCGAAAATGCCAGGAGCTGGCTGGTCAACGCCGCCGCGCGCAGGCCGGCCCGCCGGATCTCCTCGACCTCGATCCGGCGAACGTCGTCGGCCTCGAAGTGGTCCACCAGCAGATCGGCGTAGCCCAGGATCGCCGTCAGAAGATTGTTGAAGTCGTGCGCGATCCCTCCGGCCAGGCGCCCGATCGATTCCATCTTCTGCGACTGACGCAGCTCTTCCTCCAGCCGCTTGCGCTCGCTGTCGTCGAAGAGGTAGCCCTTGATCTCGATCATCCGGTCCGGGGGCTGGAAGCGGCCCATCAGGTTGCCGATGACGTGCAGCGTGGTTCCGTCGCGGCGCCGCAGGACGAACTGGTGATCGCGCACGGCCCGCTCGCGCCGGACGCGCTCGCGAAGGCCGGCGGCGTCCTGAGCGGTCGGGAAGTATGGGATGACCAGGTGGCCGATCGCCGCCTCCTCGCTCTCGAACCCGAACATCCGGACGAACGCCGGATTGCAGGCCAGGATCCTGCCCTCGCCGGTGATGATGAACGCCCCGGCCAGATCGTCCTTGAAGAACTGCCGGTACCGCTCCTCGCTCTCGCGCAGCGCGAGGCTCGATTGGGAGCGCTCGATCGCGTAGCGGATGGTCCGCTCGAGAAGGCCCGCCGGCGTCTGCCCCTTGACCAGGTAGTCCTGCGCGCCCTCGTGCACCGCGGCGATCCCCAGGGTCTGGTCGCTCGTGCCCGAGAGCACCACGATCGGAACGCCCCGGGCGCCGGCCCGCGCGCGCACGAAGGTCTCGAACCCCGCGCTGTCGGGTAGCTGGAGATCGAGCAGAACCAGGTCGAACGGCCGCTCGGCCAGGAGCGTCAGGCCCGCCTCCAGCCGCGTCGCGTGCGTGACTCCGAACGCCGAAGCGGCCGACTCGGCCAGCTCCTCGCGCAGGAGGCGGGCGTCGCCGGGATTGTCCTCGACCATGAGGACTTCGATCGTCTTGCCGGAACTCGTCGGATCGGCGTCGGTCATACGGCATTTCCTCCAGCCATTGCGGCAACGGCGGACGCGGGGCCCGCCGCCTCGGCCTCCTGGGGTGGCGTTGCGATCGTGAAAGAGAACGTGGACCCTTGACCCGGGTTGGACTCCATCCAGATCCTTCCCCGGTGGCGCTCGACGATCTTCTTGCAGACGGCCAGGCCGATGCCGTTGCCGCCGTACTCCTCCCGGGTGTGGAGCCGCTGGAAGATCACGAAAATCCGGTCGGCGTACTGGGGCTCGATGCCGATCCCGTTGTCGCGAATCCGGAACGTCGTCGCGTCGTCGCGCGTCTCGGCTTCCACCCGCACTTCGGGCCGGCGCTGGCCGCGGAACTTGATGGCGTTCCCGATCAGGTTCTGGAAGAGCTGCACGATCTGAACCGGATCGGCCCACACGGCCGGCAGGCCCGAGCGGGTCACCACGGCCCCCGACTCGTCGATGGCGACCTTGAGGTTCTCCACCGCCTTGCCGAACGCCCGCTCGGTGTCCACCCGCTGCAGGGCCTTGGCCTGCGTGCCGACGCGGGAATAGGCCAGAAGGTCCGCAATCAGGTCTTGCATGCGCCGCGCTCCGCCGACGGCGAAGTCGATGAACTCGTCGGCGTCGGAGTCGAGGCGGCCCTGGTACCGGCGGGCAATCAGCTGGAGGTAGCTCGCGACCATCCGCAGGGGCTCCTGCAGGTCGTGCGACGCCACGTACGCGAACTGCTGGAGGTCCGCGTTGGAACGCGCCAGGGCTTCGGCCTGGTCGGCCAGCGCTTCCTCGGCGCGCGTCCGCTCGGCGACCTGGTGCTCGAGCTCCCGGGTCCGCTCGCGCACCCGACGTTCCAGCTCGCCGCGGGCCCGCTGCAGGGCCATGTCGCGGATCTCGATCTGCGAGACCATCTCGTTGAAGCGGTCGATGAGCTGGCCGACCTCGTCGGGGCTCTTGCGCAGGACGCGCAGGGAATAATCCTTTCGGTTCGAGATGACCTCGGCCGTCTCGGCCAGCTCCTGGATCGGTCCGGAGATCACGCGCTGCAGCCGCGAGGAGAGCAGGTACGCCGTGGCGCAGGAGCCCGCGGCGACTAGCGTCATCAGCAGGGCGTAGCGGAGCAGGCGGGCGCCCACCTCGCTCAAATCGGCGACCAGCTCGACGGATCCCAGGGGCGCGCCGTCGAGCAGGACCGGCCGGGAGAGATAGAGCAGGCCGGCGCGGGAGCGGTCGTCCTTGGAGCCCGGCCCGGGCTGGCGCCGGTACCTGGCCAGCGAGAACCCGTCCCGATCGGAGAGCACGGCCGACACCACCCGGGAATCCGCGCGCAGCGTGGCCAGCGCCTCGCCCGCGGCCTTGCGATCCTGGAAGGCCAGGGGCGCGGTCGAGTTGGCGGCGATGACGTCGGCGAGGACGGTGATCTCCTCGCGGGTGCGGGACCGCGCGGAGACGAGCTCGTAGACGGCCGCGCAGATCATGGACAGCGCCAGCGCCACGGCGACCGAGAGCATCGTGACCCGGACGAGTGTTTGCCTCAGGGACGAGGCCCCGGTCAGGAGGCTCACTGCACGCCCCCGAAATCCTCGATCCGGTCGGCCAGCTTGAGGATCTTCGAGCTGATGTTGATCCCCGATGCGTGCGCCGCGCCCAGGTTGATGCGGTAGCGGATGGTTCCGCGGACATGGACGAGCGCGATGATCCCGCCGGCCCGAAGGAACTCGTCCCCCTCGCCCACGGTGAGGATTCCCGGTGCGCTCCAACGTTCCGATTCCTGGGCAAACGCGGAGGTCCGGTCGGAATCCACGAACAGGATCCGGCAGCCGGCCCCGCCGCGGCCGATGAAGGAGCGCACGGCGACCCTCCGGCCCCGCACTTGCCGGCCGTCGAGCTCGAAGAGGGCCGGCGGAACCGGGCCCTCTCCCAGAACGCCGATCACGAAGGGGCCCCCGGGCGACGTCGCGCTCTCGGGCCACTCGATGAACTTGGCGAAGTTGAAAAGGTAGGCCGCCTTGACGCGCGCTTCCTGCGCCGCGGCCGTACCGCCCGCGATCAGGAGCACGAACGCCGTGAGCGCGGCGAGCCCGCGCGGCGGGCGATCCCTCGGAACGTCCCTCGGACTTTCCCGCAGGCGCTGCGCAGCGGCTAGTCGGGCGAGCATGTTCCCCTGGCGCGGGCGGGGCGCGGCGCGGCCCGACGGTGGGGCAGGCGCACGGTCTTCAACCAGAAGTTCTCGATGGAACGCACGACCTCGATGAACTGATCGAGATCCACGGGCTTGGTGATGAACGCGTTCGCGTGGAGCAGGTAGGTGCGGTCGATGTCCTCGTCCGCGGCCGACGTCGTCAGGACGATGATCGGGATGCTCCGCAGCTCGACGTCGGACTTGATCTCGGCGAGAAGCTCCTGCCCGTCCTTGCGCGGCAGGTTCAAGTCCAGAAGGACCAGATCCGGGCGCGGCGCGGACGGGAACGGATTCTCCTTCCGGAGGAAGCGCAGGGCCTCCACGCCGTCGCTGACGACGTGAATCTCGTTGAGGGTCTGGCCCTCGCCGAACACCTCGCGCGTCAACCGGGCGTCGCCCGGGTTGTCCTCGACCAGGAGGATCTCAAAGCGGGCATCGCCCTCGCGGGGCCCTGGCGGCCGGGCCTTTCGCCTCCCTCCCGGGGTCTCAACCGATGTCTGCGACTGTCTTGAGACATGGTTCGCGGCGAGACTGGCGAACGAACGCTCTGAGACCGACGCCGCGTCGGCGGACCTTCCCAGGACGGGCGGGCGTTCAAACCGCAACGGGACGTGGCGGTGAAACCCGCTTTGGCTAAGGAACTTGGGGCTGCTTTCGGGACTGGCGGCCTTCATTTTGTGGCCCTCGATTTGCGAGAGTTGGGGATCGCCGGCGAACCGCCTCCCCCGGGGTCTCCCGCCAGCTGTTGTTTCTTCAGAGGACCGTTAGCGCGAGACTCGTGCCAGCGAGGCGCCGGGACGTCGATTCCGGGCGGACCCGTTCGACTCATCCGGTACAAGGAGGTTCGACACGCGCTCCGAGGCCGAGCAGGGCCAGATCTTCCAGGACTACATGGCCTTCGCCAAGGGCATCCGGGCGAGCGGACACGACGCGCGTCAACGCGCAGGGCGAGATCATCCTCCTGGAGGAGCAGGACCGCTCGCTCTGGGACCGCGGGCAAATCCGCGAGGGAAGCGTGCTCGCCGAGTCGGCGCTGGCCGAGGGCGGCGCGGGTTTTTTACGCGGTGCAGGCGGCCATCTCGGCCCTCCACGCTCAGGCCGGGCGGGCGGAAGAGACGGGCTGGAGGCAGATCGCCGGGCTCTACGCGGTGCTGCTCGCCATCGCGTCCTCGCCGATCGTGGAGTTGAACCGCGCCGTGGCCGTGGCCCAGGCCTACGGACCGGCCGAAGGCCTGCGTCTGCAGGACGCGCTGGAAAGCCGCCGGGACCTGTCCGGGTACCACCTGCTTGCGTCCGCCCGGGGCCAACTGCTGCTGCGGCTGGGCCGTTTTTCGGAGGCCGCCCAGACGTACGCCCGGGCCCTGTCCCTGGCGACGAACCCGGCCGAGCGCCGTTTCCTGAGCCGGCGCCTGGAGGAAACGCAGCGGCGGCGCTGATCCCCGGAACTTCCGGCGTTCTTTTTCGTCTTGAGAAGTACGAGGAGCCGCAGCGAAGGACTGTCCGAGCGGATCGCCCCTCGCGGGCCTCGCGACACGCGACACGCGACACGCGACACGCGACACGAGGAGGACGCCATGCATCTGGCCCGGGCCACGCACGCCGCGACGATTGCCTGCCTCTCTCTGCTGACCCTCTCGACGCCGGGAGCGGCTGCCACGCGCATCGAAAAGACGTTTCCTCTCCGGCCGGGAGGGCGTTTTCGCCTGGAAACCGGCATGGGCCGCGTGCGGATCAACGGCAAGGCCGGGTCCGACGCCCACATGGTCGTCACGTCCCGGGGGCGCGATCTCGACGAGCTGTTGAACTTTCGCTACGACGAGAGCCCGCAGTCGGTGTCCGTCGTGGCCCGGAACCGCCATCACTTCTTCTTCTTCGGCCATGATTCGGTCGAGTTCGAGATCGAGGTCCCGGCGGAAACGTCCATCGACATCGACACGTCCGGCGGGGCCATCACCGCGCAGGGACTCAAGGCGCCGGCAAAGCTGGAGACCTCGGGGGGAGGGATCACGGTCACCGATCTCGCCGCGGACCTGGAGGCGCACACGTCGGGCGGATCGATCCACTTGCGCGACATCCAGGGCCGGTCCCGGGTGGAAACCTCCGGAGGAGGGATCGAAGCGGTGAACCTGCGCGGGCCGCTGCGCGGCGAGACGTCGGGAGGCTCGATCCGCCTCGAAGACGTCGCCGGCGACGCCGATGTCCACACCTCCGGGGGAGGCATCACGATCCGAAACGCCGGCGGCCGCGTCGAGGCGGAGACCTCCGGGGGCTCCATCGACGCCACCTTCGCCAGGGGAAACGCCAGGGGCGGATCCCTGGAGTCCTCGGGCGGAGGGATCAGCGTGGCCGTCGATCCCTCGGTGGGGCTCCTGATCGACGCCGAGGGCAATCACGTGCGCAGCGATCTGCCTCTGCGTGTCCAGGGCGAGATCTCGCGGCGCTCGCTGCACGGAACCCTCGGAAACGGCGGCGAGAAGCTGTCCCTGCACACCAGCGGCGGAGGAGTCCGGATATCGGGACTGTGAAGATCCGGCGCTTCGAGCCTTCCAGCTAGAATCTCCCTCGTGACAGATGTCGCCATCGTGGGCGCGGGTCCCACCGGAATCGCCTGCGCCATCGAGCTTCAGAACCGCGGCGTCGGCGCGGTCTGCTACGAGGCCGGCTTCCTGCTGGACTCGATCTACCACTTCCCCGAAGAGATGCGCTGGTACTCCACCCGCGACCTCCTCGACATCGCCGGCGTTCCCTTCGCCATCCCCGACGCGCACCCGACGCGTCTGGACACCCTGGCCTACTATCGCGGCGTGGCCGAACGATTCGGAGTGCGGGTCGTGCCGCACACGCGGGTGGCGGCCGTTCGCCCACGCGCCGACCACGGACTGGACCTCGATCTGGAGGACCAGGGGGGCACGCCCAGGATCGCGGCGCCGGCGGCGATCCTGGCGACCGGGTTCTTCCACACGCCGCGCCGGCTCGGCGTGCCCGGCGAGGACTTGCCGCACGTCCACCGGCGGTTCGTGTCCGCCTATCCCTTTCACGACCGCGCCGTGGTCGTGGTCGGGTCCCGCAACTCCGCCGCCGAGGCGGCGCTCGACCTCTACCGCCATGGCGCCCGGGTCACGCTGGTGGCCCGGGCCGAGACGGTCTCCGAGCGCGTGAAGTACTGGATCAAGCCGGACCTGGAGAACCGCATCCGCGCCGGCGCGATCCGAGCGCTCTTCCGGACGCGGATCCTGGAGATCACCGCCGACGCCGTCCTGGTGGAGGGACCGACGGAGCGCCGGGCCCTGCCGGCCGACGCGGTCTTCCCCCTCATCGGTTACGAGCCGGACTTCGCCCTGTTCGACCGCTGCGGCATCGCGACGAAGGGACCGGAGCGCGTTCCCGCCCACGACCCCGAGACCCTGGAATCCAACGTCCCCAACCTCTACCTGGCCGGGGCCATCCTGGGAGGCACGGAAATCGGCAGGATCTTCATCGAGAACAGCCGCCATCACGCCAGGCGGATCGCCGCGGCCATCGCCGGAAAGCTCCGCCCCGTGGAGTCGCCGGCATCGGGAGCACGACCATGACGCAGGACGACCAGCCCGGCGACGAGCACGCCAAGCGCGTCGACAAGACCTTCGATTCGTTCACCGGCGGAGTCCGGGACCGCCTGGACGCGGAGACCCGCGAGTCCGTAGAACGTTTGAGGCAGGCTGCGGCCGCCAAGGACGCGGAGACCGTACGGAAACATCTCGAGGACGTGCGCGACCGGCACGGCTGGCTCTACCGGGAGCTCGCCGCGCATCCGGGCATCGCCACGCTGCTCGACGAGCTCGCCCTGTGGGGGTTTTGATCGCCAGCCGCGGCGCCCCCGGTCGCCGAGCCTGACCCGTGTACGAACAGTTCTACGGCTTCCGCGAGCCCCCGTTCAACATCACGCCGGATCCGCGCTTTCTCTTCTTCTCCGACAAGCACCGGGAGGCGTTCAACCACGTCCTGTTCGGAATCCGCGAGCGCAAGGGATTCATCCTGATCACCGGCGAGGTCGGCGCCGGCAAGACCACGGTCTGCCGGGCGGTCCTGACCTCGCTCGACTCCCGATACCGGACCGCGCTCATCCTCAATCCGACCCTGACCGGGACGCAGATGCTGCGCGCGATCTTAGTCGAGCTCGGCGCCAAGCCCAAGAAGCTCGATCGGGCCGGATACCTCGAGGCGCTCAACCGCCTCCTCCTCGAGGCGGTCGCCGAGGGACGGGACGTCGTCCTCTTCATCGACGAGGCCCAGGATCTCGAGCCGGACCTGCTCGAGCAAATGCGCCTGCTCTCCAACCTCGAGACCGACCAGCGCAAGCTCCTGCAGATCGTCCTCATCGGCCAGCCCGAGCTGCGCGACAAGCTCGACCGGAAGGATCTCCAGCAGCTGCGCCAGCGCATCACCGTCCGGTACCACCTCTCTCCCCTTTCGCGCGAGGAGACCGAGCGCTACATCGCCCACCGCTTGCGCGTGGCCGGCGGCGACGGCCGCCCCGCGTTCACGCCCTGGGCCCTGGGGGCGATCCACCGCTATTCTCGCGGCGTGCCCCGGCTGATCAACGCGGTCTGCGACAAGGCGCTGCTCTATGGCTTCGTCAACGAGACGGACCGCCTGACGCGTCCGGCCGTCCGCAGGGCGATTCGGGAGCTGGAGGGCAAGTGAGCCTGATCGACGACGCGCTGAAGCGGGCCCAGGCGGCGCATCAGAAGGTCCCGCCCGGCGGCGCCGGTTCCGACGGCAAGGTCCCGTGGACGCCTCCGCCTCTTCCCGATCGCTCGCGGCAGACACGCGCCCGCCTGGGGAGAATCCTGGGCTTCGCTCTGCTCGGAGCGCTCGCCGCGGCGGTGGCCATCGTCGTCCTCGTGCGATCCCGCCGCCCGGCCGCGGCGCCTTCGCCCGCGTCCGCCGCCGTGCGCGACGCGAGCGCGGCGGCCGGACTGCCGCCGATCACCTCCGAGGTCACCGTCGCCCCGCCCCCCGCCGGGGTGGCCGCGCGGCCGTCCGCGGACGCCGCTTCGAAGGCTCCCCCGCCGCCGCAGGTCCGAAGAGCAGAAGGCCGGCGCCCGGGCGCGGAAGCTCCCGCCCAGCGACCGCCGGATGAGCGCGGCGCCGAGCGCCTCGGGCCGACCGGTCCGGCCGGAGCGCAGCCGCAGCGTCCGCCCCGCGCCGCGGCCGAACGGGATTCCTTCGCCGGCGAGCTGCCCCTGGCGGGCGGCGGGAAGATCACGCTCGACGGCATCGTCTATTCGGAATCGAACCCCGTCGCGGTTCTGAACGGCCGGATCACGCCGCCCGGCGGCTACGTCGAAGGGTACACGGTGACGAAGATTTTTCCGGACAAGGTCGAGCTCGAGCGCGAGGGCAAGACGGTTTCCATCACGGTGCGATGAGAAGAGTCCGGGCGCGCGGCCCGGACGCGGACGATAGGGAAAGGAGCGCGAAAATGAGGGGTTTCGTTCTCGGGATCGTCGTGGCCATCGCGATCGTTCTGGCCGCCGGCTATGCCATCGTGACGCAGGGCTGGATTCCGGCCGGCCAGGACGTGAAACCTTCCGGGGTCGAGCTGTGGATGGCCAAGACCTCCCTGCGAGCGACGATGCGCCGGGAGTCCCGCGCGCTGACCAACCCGATTCCGCCGAGCGACGAGAGCCTCGCGACGGGAATCGCGCTGTACGTGGCCCACTGTCAGATCTGCCACGGCGGGCCGGACGGCGCGCCGTCCCTGATCGCCCGGGGGCTGTCGCCCGAGGGCCCGCAGCTCGCCCGCCACGGCGTCGAAGACGACCCGGACGGCACGATCTACTGGAAGATCACCCACGGCATCCGGTTCACCGGCATGCCGTCGTTCGGAAAGACGCTCTCCGATCCCGAACGTTGGCAGATCACGCAGTTCCTGAAACAGATGGACAAGCTGCCGCCGGGGGCAAAGGCCAGCTGGAACGCCTCCCTCCCGCCGCGCTGACGGCGTGAGGCGTGAGGCGTGAGGCGTGAGGCGTGAGGCGTGAGGCGTGAGGCGTGAGGCGTGAGGCGTCCAAAGATGGCCCGCCCCTCAAACCCTAGTCAAGAGAGTTCTCGAGTCCCGATCCGCTCATCCTTAAGCTCGCGGCGCGCGTAGTCTCCTGAGCGGAAGCGAAGGAGGAGGCGCGTGCCGAGCCGCAGACCGGCGCGCCGAAGGCGCGGACTCCGCGCGCAGCGGAGGCGACGTGTCAGGCGCTCGGTCGAGCCCCCGGAGGCGACGTGGTCCAGAGAGACGCGTTGCGGTTGACCTCTTCGATCAGACTCTCGAGCCGCTCGAGCATCAGGATCACGCGGGCGGCGCCGTCTTGCGAACGGACCTGAAAGAACACGCGCTGGACGCCCGGATCGAGGCGGTAGCGGAAGAAACCTGTCGAATCGAGCTGGACGATGTTGAACGCGTTGGCCCAGCGCTCGTCGACCGGGCCGACGAGGCCGACCGAGTAGATCGACCCCTCGACCGAGTAGCCCGTGCCTTCCACCTCGACGGTCTGACCGTGCAAGGAGGCCTTGTCGATCGTCACCTTGTACCGCAGGGTGTTGTGCGACCCCTGTTGCATCTCCGTATCTCCGGAAATCGCTCCGTGGAGCGTTCGCCGCGGACACGGCCGGCCAAAGGACTTAGTTCAAATCGGACGCCAAGGCGGCCATCTTTGGAACCTTCTGAAGGCAAAAGGGTTTTACAAGTCACGGAAGTCCGGACCGACAAAACGCGTCACTTCCAATGCTCCTGGACGGACAGCCGTGATCCACGTCCGGGGCCGCGATGCCCTTGCCGGCAAGCGGAATAATGGCGCACCCGGGCTCTGGGCTCCCGGGGGGAGGAGTACGTGGCCCGCTACCGCATCGAGGAATACGTCCGCTGGGAAGACATCGACGCGGCGGGAATCATCAACTACCAGGCCTACCTGCGTTTTTTCGGGCTGGCCGAGGCGGAGATGCTCCGGTCGGCGGGCCTGAGCTACCGGTTTCTCTTCGATGTCCTGGGAATCTGGCTCCCGCGGGTTCGCGTGGAGTGCGATTTTCACGACCCGGTCAAGCTCGACGAGCTCCTGAGCGTCGAAGCCTACTCGAGCAAGATCGGACGCACGTCCCTCCACCTGGATTTCGAAGTCCGCCGGCAGGCCGATCCCGCGAGGCTGGTGGCCAGCGGCAAGTACGTCCTGGTCTGCGTCCAGCAGGGCGACTTCAAGCCGGTTCCCGTGCCGGAGGAGATCCGCCGAAAAATCCTGAAGTTCCACGAGCCGGCGTAGCCGCCGGCGTTCGCCCGCGCGGTGCGCCGGGATCGATTCGGAGGAACCGGGGCGTCAGCCCGGCCAGCCCAGGGGCCAGGACTCGGCGGCGTTGGACGTCTCCGAGCCGGACCAGGCGAGGTCCAGGCGGCTGTCCGGCGACTCGGTCTCGTCCTTCGGCCGGATAGTCACGATTTCGAAGAGCGGGGGCTGCGCGATGTGGCGCTTGACCGCGCACTGATCGACCGCCCGCAGGAGAGCGTCGCGGTATTTCTCGGGAAAGGCTTCGGGCAGGGAAATCTCGACGCGGATCCTGGCGATGTGCTTGCCTTCCGGGCCGCGCTCGAGCGAAAGCGTCAGGGCCAGCCCCTCGGTCTCCAGGTTTCGCTGCTGGCAGAAGCGCAGGGCGTAGAACCCGGCGCAAGTCCCGATCGACGCCAGGAAGAGGTCGAACGGCGAGGGCGCCGCCCCGGCCCCGCCGGCCGCGATCGGCTGGTCCGTGCGGACCCAGAATCCCTCGTGCAGAGCGTCGACCCGAAGGCCTCCGGGAAAGCGTATGTCCATGGCCCGAGCTTGGCCCGGGGACGCCCGGGCGCGCCTGATGCGTTCGCATCATCCGCTCCGGAAGGCCGGGAATAGATCCTTGTTATGTCAGACGGAGGCCGGCCGAAGCGCCGCGCCCCGGTTCGACGGACCGGGAGGGTTCCTCGACCGCGAACCCGTCCGCCGGTCCGGCTCGTATTTTGCGTCGTGAGGATCCCGTTCGAAACGTCGGCGCCGCGCGTCACAACGTCCGGCCCGCAGAGGTGATCGCATGTCTTCGCAAATTCTGACTCTTCCGGTGGTCCCCATGCGGAGCAGCGTGCTGCTGCCTGGCGTGTCGACGCCGATCGCGGCGGGCCGTCCCGCCACGCTGCGGGCCATCGAGGCCGCGCTCAAGGACCCCGCGCGCCGCGTGTTCGCGGTCACCCAGCGGCAGGACATCGACGTGGTGGCCCCGGAAAATCTCTTCACCATCGGAACCATCGCGACGATCGGCTCGGCCCAGCAGGGTCTGGGAGGAATCCGGCTCCTGCTCGAGGGCAACCAGCGCGGGATCGCCGCCCGCGTCGCCGCCCGCAACGGTTATCTGGAGGCCACGGTCCAGCCGGCCCAGGAAATGCTCCCTCTCGATCCGAAGGATCCCGCGTTCCTGGCCCTGCACCGAGAGGCCCGCGAACGCGCCGCGGAGCTGGGAAAGAAGCTCGGGCTGCCCGAGGAGACCATTGGGCAGATCCTCGCGGAGATCGACGAGCCCGGACGGCTGGCCGACGTGGTGGCCGGATACATCGAGATCTCCACGGCCGAGCGCCAGGCCCTGCTGGAAACGCTGTCGGTCGAGGACCGCCTCCGGCGCGTGCTGGTGCACGTGCAGCGGCAGATCGACGTCCTCTCGGCCCAGCAGGACATCCAGTCCAAGGTCAAGGAGGAGCTGGGCGAGCGGCAGCGCGAGGTCTACCTGCGCGAGCAGATGAAGGCCATCCAGAAGGAGCTCGGCGAGGGCGAGGGCGCCGACGACGACTCCTTGAAGGAGCTCAAGGCCAAGCTCGACCGTCTGGATCTCCCCGAGGACGCCCGCAAGGAGGTCGACCGCGAGTGGAACCGGCTCTCCCGCATCGGGCGCGAATCGGTGGAATCGCAGGTCATCCGCACCTACCTGGAGACGATCGCCGAGCTGCCATGGAACACGCGCAGCGACGACGACCTGGACGTGCAGAAGGCCGCCCGGATTCTCAACGAGGATCACTACGGGCTGCCCGACGTCAAGGACCGGATCCTGGAGTTCCTGGCGGTGCGGCAGCTGTCCCAGGCGCGGGCCGGCGCGACCGCGACGCAGCGCGAGGCCGAGGCCGAGCGCCGGGACGCCGCCGCCGAGGTCACGCCCGGCGCCAGGGCCGGCGAGGCCGGAGGAGTCCGCAAGGAGGACGTGGCCACGGACGTGCGCAAGGCGGCGCGCGCTCGGGGACGCATCCTTCTCTTTGTCGGACCTCCGGGCGTCGGCAAGACTTCCATCGCCAAGTCCATCGCCCGGGCGATGGGGCGCAAGTACGTCCGCATCTCGCTCGGAGGAGCGCGGGACGAGGCGGACATCCGCGGGCACCGGCGCACCTACATCGGCGCGATGCCCGGCCGCATCCTCCAGGGCATGAAGCAGGCCGGGACCAAGAACCCGGTCTTCCTCCTCGACGAAGTCGACAAGCTGGGCGTCTCGTTCCAGGGAGATCCGGCCTCGGCGCTGCTCGAGGTCCTGGACCCGGCCCAGAACGACTCGTTCACCGACCACTACCTGGGAATTCCCTTCGATCTGTCCGAGGTGCTGTTCATCGCGACGGCCAACTTCATCCAGAACATTCCGGCCCCCCTGCTGGATCGGATGGAGACGGTGGAGTTCACCGGGTACACGGAGCGGGAGAAGCTCAAGATCGCGCGGGGATACCTGGTGCCCCGCCAGATCGCGGAAAACGGCCTGGCCGACAGCCAGCTCCGGATCGGCGACGACGCGCTGCTCGACATCATTTCCCGATACACCCGCGAGGCCGGGGTGCGCCAGCTCGAGCTCCAGCTCGGCAAGCTCGCCCGCAAGGTCGCGCGCCGCATCGCCGCGCGGGAAGTCGAAGGCGTGTCGGTGGCCGCGGGCGACGTGCCGGCGCTCCTCGGACGGCCCAAGGTCCATCCCGAGGAGATGGCGCACGAGGACCAGGACGGAATCGCCACGGGCATGTATTACACGCCGGCCGGCGGAGACATCATGTTCGTCGAAGCGACGCTCATGCGCGGCAAGGGAGACCTCATCCTGACCGGACAGCTCGGCGACGTCATGAAGGAGTCGGCGCGGGCCGCCTGGACCTTCGCGCGCTCCCACGCCGCGTGGCTGGGAATCGAGGACAGCGACTTCGAGCGGGACGTGCACATCCACGTGCCGGCCGGGTCGATTCCCAAGGACGGCCCGTCGGCCGGCATCGCGATGGCCTCCTCCCTCGTCTCGGCGCTGTCGAAGCGGCCGGTGCGCAACGACGTGGCCATGACCGGGGAGATCACGATCTCCGGCCGCGTGCTGCCCATCGGCGGCCTCAAGGAGAAGGTTCTGGGCGCGGTCCGGGCCGGAATCACCCACATCGTGATTCCGCGGGAGAACGAGGCCGACCTGGAGGACCTGCCCGAGGAAGTCCGCAGGACGCTGGAGGTGAGCGCGGTCGAGAGTCTGGCCGAGGCTCTGGCGGTGACCCTGCGGGGCACCACGCTTCGGGAGGGACGGCTGCGCTTCGAGCCCGACGCGGCGGCGCCCTCCGGCGGCGCGGCCCACTAACCCGCTGACGACGACGACGGCCTAGCCGGCGGGATCCGCGGGAGACCGGCGCTTGCGAACACGGCGCCGCGCTTCGAAGTCGACGCGGGCCTGCCGACCCCGGCGGTAGGAGCAGACCGGGCACCTGCGGGACCCCGCATGCGCGCGGGCCAGGGGCGCGCCGCAGTCGAGGCAGACTCCGGACGCCGCGGCGGCGTCGTCGGGGTCCGTCGCGGCAGCGGCCGCAGCGGCGACCGGGGTCGCGAGCGCGGGTCGGCACGTCGAGGGCAGGTTGGCCACGGCGCGGCACAACGCGGTCTCCCGGGTTTCGCCGCTTCCCGTCGCCAGCTTCTCCCGAGCCCACCCGATTTCGACGGTCAGCGCGCAGTACCAGGTTTCCTCGACTCGCTCCGCGGTCAGAAGGATCCCGCTTTTCTCCAATCGGGCGATGAGCCGATCGGCCGCGGCGGGGTCCGTCGAGTAGGGCGGAACCGGCGCGTCCTCTCCCAGACGGCGGGCGACGATCTCGTCGAGAAGCGGACCGGACGGGGAAAGCACGGATGGGAACGGTAACCCCGGCCTCCGTCATTGTCGGTACGTGGCCGTACAGACGGGCCTTCGGCGCCAGCGCGGGCAGAAGCGACCGGAGGGACCTCCATTGCGCCGGCTCCGAATCTGTTCTAATTCTTCGCCGATTCCGAAACCACCAAGGAGGACCCATGAAGGACTCGTTGCGGCGCGCCTCTGCCCTTGCGTCGTTCTGCTTCTTCGCCGCCGTCGCGGCGGCTGCCGCCGCGGACCCCGCCGGCACGGCCAGCGGCGAGCTCACCGTGGCCGGACAGACGACTCCCCTGGCCCATGCCTACGCCCGGGCCGTCAAGGGCTTCTTCGATCCGAGCAAGGAAGACATCCTGGTCATTCTGTCCGATGTGCCCATCTCCGACGAGGCGCTGGAGGACGAATTCGCGCGGCACCGTCTTGCCGCGGAAGGAAAGCTCCATGCCATCGAAGTGACGATCAACGCGGAGAAGAATCCGATCGCCGGGGGACTGCTGCACGAAGCGTTCGCCAGCATGCAGGGCTTCGTCTCCGTGACCGGCATGCATCAGTTCGAGCCCAAGACCTTCGGGCCCGCGCTCGTGGAGGGCAGGCTCTTCATGAGCCGTCCCAGCGAGTTCGTCTCCAAGAGCTTCCAGTACACCGCGACGTTCCGCGCCCCGATCCGGCGTCGCGCGGCGCCCACCGCGACCGGCGACGCCGCCGCGCAGACCCCCGCCGGAAAAGCCGCGCTCGCCTTTCTCAAGATGGCGCGCACGGGAAACAAGAGCGCCATTGAGAAACTCATGACCGCCGAGGCCGCGCGCGAGCTCGACGGCCCCCACGGCAAGGAGGCGCTGGAGCTGCTCAAGACGGCCATGCCGGACCCGAAGACGGCCCGCATCGAGAGCGTGGATATCCGGGGCGACACGGCGAAGGTCGAGCTGATCGAGAAATCCGAGAACGGCAGCGTCACCTCAACCTTCACGCTGGTCCTCGAAGGGGGACGCTGGAAGATCGGATCGCTCTGACGGTTCTCCAGAGCGGAGCGGGCCGACGGATCGGCGGTCATGCGCTTGGGGCTCGCCCCGAAGGATGAAACCTCGGGGCGGCTTTTCTCCTCCCTCTCCCGCCGGGAGAGGGTCGGCGTGAGGGGCGCCCTCGGGGGAGACGATAAGAAACGTGGCCCGCCGCATGGACCATTTTCAGGACAGTCCGGGAGGAGGTTTCTCCCCGCCTCGCGTAAACTGTGGCCATGCGAACAAGAGACTGGGTGCTCATCGGTCTGGGCTGCGTTCTCCTTCTGCCGCTGGCTCTTCCGGCCCCTTCCGCGCAGGCGCGCCCTCCGCAGGAGATCGGTTTTCGGGTCATCGAACGGCTCGACGCGTCGCGGGCCACCAAGCAGTATCCCAGCGGCCGGCCGGTCCAGATCGCCTTCTGGTACCCGTCGGCCTCGGCCTCCGCTTCGCCGACCCTGGCCTACCGCGACTATGTCCAGCTCGCCGGATGGGAGACGTCCTTCGCCCCCGCCGGGCGCAAGAGCCGGGAAGAGCAGGCCGTGGCCCAGTACAAGACCGAGCTCTCTTCCGCCGGCGTCAAACCCGAAGACGCCGACGCGCTCCTGGGCACCCGCATGCAGGCGTTCCGGGACGCGCCCGCGGCGCGGGGCCGCTATCCGCTCGTCCTGATCGCGCCCGGCAACAACCAGTCCGTCCACGACCAGGCGTTTCTGGCCGAGGACCTCGCCGGCCGCGGCTACGTCGTCGCGGCGGTGCCGTCGCCGACCCGCATCGGAGCGCGCATGACCAAGGAGGCGGAGATTCCCGAGTTCGCGGAGGCTCAGGCCGCCGACCTCGCCATCGCCCTTCGCAACGCCCGGTTCGAGCCGATCGTCCGCGCCGGAAAATACGGCGTCGTGGCCCACAGCTTCGGCGCCCGCTCGGCCCTCCTCCTGGCCATGAGAGACCCCGAGGTCGGAGGCCTGGTCAGCCTGGACGGCGGCATCGGCGCCAAGGCCGGAAAGGGGTGGTTGGAGAAGGCCAGGGGATACAACCGCGCCCGCGCGACCGCGGCGATTCTGCACCTGTACGAGGAGATCGACAAGAACATGGTCCCCGATTTTGACCTCCTGCGCTCCCTGGATCGTTCCGAGCGATTCGTGATTCGCGTCGACGCCATGGCGCACGTGCACTTCTCCAGCGTGGGCGCCCAGGTCGGCACGGTCCCGGCCCTGGCCCGCGCGAGCTCCGCCACGGCCAGGACCGGCGACGCCTGGAACGCGATGGCCGCGGCCACCGCAAGCTTCCTGGACCACTTCGTGGCCGACCTCGGCGGGACCAAGCGCTCGGCCTGGACGCCTCCGGCGTCTCCGCTGCTCCATCCCACCAGCCTGAAGACTGCCCCGGCGCCGGCGCCCGCCGCGAAGAAGGCGCCCAAGAAATAGTGGGCCCGCGTCCGCCGGTTCGGTGAATCGTGAGAACCGGCGAATCCGGCGAGGCCGGCGGCGCCGGCGGCCGTATTTCTCGTGGAATGGCTGTTCGTCAATAATCCCCACCTCGCATGTGGATCGTCCGGCTCGCCCTCCGCCGCCCCTACACCTTCGTCGTCGTGGCGTTGGTCATCCTGATCCTCGGCCCGCTGACGATCGCGCGCACGCCCACCGACATCTTCCCCAACATCAACATCCCGGTCGTCAGCACGATCTGGTTCTATAACGGGCTCTCCGCGCCGGAGATGGCCAACCGGATCGTCTCCGGCTACGAGCGCGCCCTGACCACCACGGTCAACGACATCGAGCACATCGAGTCGCAGACGCTGGCCGGCCTCTCGGTGGTGAAGATCTTCTTCCAGCCCAAGGTCCGCATCGACGCGGCGGTCTCGCAGGTGACGGCCATCGCCCAGACGGTCGTGCGATCGGACCCGCCGGGCACGAGCCCTCCGCTGGTCATCCAGTACAGCGCCTCCAGCGTCCCGGTGATTCAGCTGGCGCTGTCCGGACAGGGGCTGACCGAGCAGCAGCTCTTCGATTTCGGCAACAACTCCCTCCGCACGCAGCTCGCCACGGTGCAGGGCGCCGCGATCCCCTTTCCGTACGGCGGCAAGCAGCGGGCGATCCTGGTCGATCTCGATTTGAACGCGCTCCAGGCCCATGGGCTCGCGCCGAGCGACGTGGTCAGCGCCATCAATACGCAGAACCTGATCCTTCCCTCGGGAACCTCGAAGATCGGCTCCTTCGAGTACAGCGTCGAGATGAACAGCAGCCCCACGACGGTGCAGGGATTGAACGACCTGCCGATCCGCGCGAGCAACGGGGCGGTGGTGTTCGTCCGAGACGTCGCGCACGTCCGCGACGGCAATCCGCCCCAGACCAACATCGTGCGGGTCAACGGCCAGCGCGCCTCGCTGCTGACGATCCTGAAAACGGGCGGGGCCTCGACGCTCGACATCATCTCCCGCGTGCGCGACCAGCTGCCGTTGATCGCCTCGACCCTGCCGCGGGAGCTGCGCATCACTCCCTTGAACGATCAGTCCGTCTTCGTGCGCGCGTCGATCGACGGGGTCAAGCGCGAGGCGCTGATCGCCGCGTGCCTGACCGGGCTGATGATCCTGATCTTCCTGGGGAGCTGGAGGAGCACGGTGATCATCGCCGTGTCGATCCCGCTCTCGATCCTCACGTCGATCCTGCTCCTGGCCGCGCTGGGCGAGACCATCAACATCATGACGCTCGGAGGTCTGGCCCTGGCGGTCGGCATCCTGGTCGACGACGCGACCGTGGAGATCGAGAACATCAACCGCAACCTCGAGCAGGGAAAGCCCATCGAGCAGGCCATTCTGGACGGCGCGGCGCAGATCGCCGTCCCCGCGTTCGTCTCCACGCTCTCGATCTGCATCGTCTTCGTGCCGATGTTCTTCCTGACCGGCGTGGCCCGGTACCTCTTCGTGCCGCTGGCCGAGGCCGTGGTCTTCGCCATGCTGGCCTCTTACTTCCTGTCCCGGACCCTCGTGCCCACCCTGGCCAAGTACCTCCTGCGCGAGCACCGCCCGCACGAGCTGGCGGGGAGGAAAAATCTCTTCGCGCGCTTCCAGCAGGGCTTCGAGCGGAAGTTCGAGGGCCTGCGCCGCTCCTACCGCGATCTCCTGGACCTCTTTCTCCAGCGCCGCAGGGCCTTCCTGCTGATCTTTCTCGGCGCGTGCGTGGCCTCCGTGGTGGTCCTGTACCCCTGGCTGGGCGAGGACTTCTTCCCGCAGGTCGACGCGGGGCAACTGAAGATGCACCTGCGGGCCCGGACGGGCACGCGCATCGAGGAGACCGCGCGGCTCTGCGACGAGATCGACCGGAGCATCCGGCGCATCATCCCTCCCGAGGAGCTCTCCGCGGTCATCGACAACATCGGCGTCCCCTACAGCGGCCTCAATCTCTCCTACAGCAACTCCGCGCCGGTCGGCCCGGCCGATGCCGACATCCTCGTCTCGATGAAAGAAGGGCATCGGCCGACCGCGGACGTCATCCGGCTGATGCGTTCCCGGCTGGCGCAGGAGTTTCCCGGCGTGACCTTCTACTTCCTGCCCGTCGACATCGTCAGCCAGATCCTGAACTTCGGCCTGCCCGCGCCCATCGACGTGCAGGTCGTGGGCCGCAACCTGGCCGCCAATCGGGCCTTCGCCGAGACCCTGATGGAAAAGATCCGACACGTTCCGGGAATCGTCGACCTGCGCATCCAGCAGCCCTTCGACGCTCCCAGGCTGTTCGTCCAGGTGGACCGCGTCCGCTCGCAGCAGGTCGGCTACACGCAGCGGGACGTCGCCGGGAACCTGCTGGTGGCCCTCTCCGGGAGCTCGCAGACCTCGCCGGGGTTCTGGCTGGACCCCAAGACGGGGGTCAGCTACAACGTGTCGGTCCAGGCGCCGCAGTATCGGATCGCCTCGCTTCAGGATCTGCAGAACATTCCGCTCACCGGGGCCGCCGGGCGGCCTCCCCAGATCATCGGGAATCTCGCTTCGATTTCCCGTGGCAGCGAGCCCGGCACGGTCTCGCACTACAACGCGCAGCCGGTCATCGACATCTACGGCGGCGTCGACCGCACCGACCTGGGAAGCGTCGAGAAGCCGGTGACCCGCCTGGTCGAGGCGTCGCGCAAGGCGCTGCCGCGCGGCTCTCAGCTCATCCTGCGCGGCCAGGCCGAGACGATGCGGACGTCGTTCAAGGGCCTGCTCCTGGGCCTTCTCTTCGCGATCGTCCTCGTCTACCTCCTGATCGTGGTGAACTTTCAGTCCTGGCTCGATCCCTTCATCATCATTTCGGCCCTGCCCGCGGCTATCGCCGGAATCGTGTGGATGCTCTTCCTCGCGAACACCACGATCAGCGTGCCCTCCCTGACCGGGGCGATCATGTGCATGGGCGTCGCCACGGCCAATAGCATCCTAGTGGTCAGCTTCGCCAAGGAGCGGATGCAGGAGGGGGCAAGCGCGATCCAGGCGGCCTCGGAGGCGGGGTTCACCCGCTTCCGTCCGGTCATCATGACCGCGCTGGCGATGATTATCGGGATGGTGCCGATGGCGCTGGGCTTCGGCGAAGGCGGCGAGCAGAACGCTCCGCTCGGGCGCGCCGTGATCGGCGGCCTGCTCTTCGCCACGGTCTCCACGCTCTTGTTCGTGCCTGTGTTCTTCAGCGTCCTCCATGGCTGGCTCGCCGCGCGGGCGCAGGCGCGCGATTCGAGAAAGAAGACGTCATGAGCTCCGATCCTCCGGGCCGCCCAACCGCTCCTCAGCCGCTCGGTCGGGGCCGACGAGGAATGCTCTTCGCCATCGCCGGCGTGGGCATCCTCGCCGCCGGCTTCGGAATTGCCACCCGCATGCACGGGCGCAAGACGCTCCGGCAGGAGACGGAAGCCTCTTCGGCGCCGGTGGTCTCCGTGCTCGTCCCGCAGCGCGGCGCCGCCCGGCAGGAGCTCGTCCTGCCCGGCAGCGCCCAGGCTTTCACCGACTCCCCCATCTACGCGCGCACGAGCGGCTACCTGCGCAAGTGGTACGCGGATATCGGCGCCCGGGTGCGCAAGGGGCAGCTGCTGGCGGAGATCGAATCGCCGGAGACGGACCAGCAGCTCCTGCAGGCGCGCGCCGACCTGGGGACGGCCCGCGCCAACGAGCGGCTGGCCAAGGTCACGGCCGATCGTTATCTCGAGCTGATTAAGTCGGACTCGGTGTCCAAGCAGGACGTGGACAACGCCGTGGAGACCCTGGCGGCGCGGCGGGCGCAGGTCACCTCGTCGGAAGCCAACGTCCGCCGCCTGCAGCAGATCGTTGCCTTCGAGCGCATCGAGGCGCCCTTCGACGGCGTCATCACCGCGCGCAACACCGATATCGGCCAGCTCGTCGACGCCGGTTCGAGCGGCGGAGCGAGCCGAGAGCTCTTTCACATCGCCACGACCGGAATCCTGCGGGTCTTCATCAACGTGCCCCAGACCGTTTCGGCCGCGGCCGTTCCCGGAGTGCCGGTCGACGTCACGTTGACCGAGCGACCCGGTCGCGCCGCCGCCGGCAAGATCGTCCGCAACGCGCGGTCGATCGACCCGGGCACGCGCACGATGCTCGTGGAGATCGACCTGGACAACCGCGATGGCGAGATCCTCCCCGGGGCCGCGGTCGAGGCGCACCTGAAGCTGGCCAGCGGCGGGACGACCTGGCTCCTGCCGGTCAGCGCCCTGATGTTCCGCGCGGAGGGCGTCCGGGTGGCCGTCCTGACCCAGGGCGGCCGCGCGTCGCTGCTTCCCGTGACGCTCGGCCGCGACTACGGAACCAGGATCGAGATCACCTCCGGGCTGCCGTCGGGAGCGACCGTCATCGACAGCCCTCCGGACTCGCTCATCGACGGACAGGCCGTTCGCGTGGCCCGGCCCGCCGCGGCGCCTTCCCCTTCGCCCAAGAGCTGACGCGGGCTTCGCCCGCGCGTGAGGCGTGATCGAACCCCTGTGGACGTTGCGCAAATCGCCTCGCGATTCCCGCAAGCGCCCACAGTTCACTACGACTGCAAAGGAGAAAAAACATGCGAACCCGAAGCGGGCTCGCGTGGCGTTCTTGGCCCGGTCGCGGCGCGCGTAGTCTCCTGAGCGGAAGCGAAGGAGGAGACGAGCGCCGCGGGAGCCGCAGCGAGCACGGGATCAGGCTTGCGGTCGAGCCCGCATTCCGGGCGAGCCGCGAGCCGGTGCGCGCAGCGCAGATCCCGCGCGCAGCGGAGGCGACGTGATGGCACGGATTCTGCTCCTCAAGTCTATGACGCGCGCCGATTTACGATCGGACGTGGCGGCGGGTGCCGAGAGGGTTCGGCCGCGGCCGCCGCAATCAAAGGAGTTGAACCATGCGCTCTATGTGTCGATTCTGGTTGGTCATCGCGTTCGCCGCCGCGTTCACGGGCGCTGCGGCAGCTCAAGAGCCGAGCCCAACCCCGACCCCCGGATCTTCCCCCCCGTCCGCTCCGGCTTCCCCGTCCTCGGTCGCGCCGCCGGCGGCCGCGCCGGCCGCCCTGCCGACCATTCCGGTCCCTGAGACCAACCCGGCCGTCCCGCTGGTGACGCCCGCGGCGCAGGCGCCGGCCACGACGAGTTCGACGTCCACGACGACTTCGACGTCGCCGTCGCCGTCCACCGCGACGACCTCGTCGCAATCCGCGCCGGAGCCCTCGGCGTCCGTTCCCGTCGAGTCGACCTCGGCGACGGCCGCGCGCGCGAAGGCTTCGAAGACCGACCACTCCCGGATCGCCGCGAAACCCCGGAAAGCCGCGCCGAGCGCCTCCGCCGCGAGCGCTCCCCGCGAGAGCGAGGGCGACAAGGAGAAAGCCGCGGCGGCGGCCGCGGGGACCTCTCAGGCCTCGGGGAATCCGCCGAGCAATCCGCCGGCTTCCGCCGGCACGGCCGGAAACCCGGCCCCTTCCGTCGACGCCAACGTGGCTCCTCCGCCGCCGGCCGAGCCTCCCGCCAACGCCACGCAGCAAACCCAGCAGGCCGCTGTCCCGGCCCCGGCAGAGACCGCGCCGGCCTCGCCCGCAATGAGCGCCAGCGGCTGGATCCTCGCCGGGCTCGGCGTTCTGGGTCTCGGGTTCATCGTGATCCTGTTCCGCCGACGGCGGCGCGAGGATCGCGTCTCGATCCTCGATCGGGATTGGACCCCCAAGGCGCACCGCTCCCCGATCGCGCGCACGCGCCTCTCCTAGCAGCCCGAACGCAGATGGCTCCGCGCCGCCGCAACCGCTTGCGGCGGCGGGGCTCTGGCCTGCCGTGCACCAGGATCCGCCTGAGGCGAGATTCCTCACACGACCCGGATCTTGCGTCCCGCGAAAAGCGAAAGCCCAGACGCGACACCCGCATCAATTTTTCCACCGGCTAGCCAGCGATTCCTGGCCGGGGCCCGCTCTCCGGGTACAATTTTTGTATTGTTCCGTCAGCGTGTGAAGAAGTAGCGCGTGAGGTGGAAGAAGATCGGCGCGGCGAAGCACAGCGAGTCGATCCGGTCGAGCATTCCGCCGTGCCCCGCGATGAAGCTCCCATAGTCCTTGACTCCCCGGTCGCGTTTGAT
Organism: uncultured Acidobacteriota bacterium; assembly: GCA_963733955.1. Classification (GTDB taxonomy): domain Bacteria; phylum Acidobacteriota; class Thermoanaerobaculia; order UBA5066; family Gp7-AA6; genus DATFTF01. Next base: position 211,649 of record CAVTEW010000005.1, on the reverse strand, counting down.
GGCCGAGAGGATCAGGCCCCCGGCGAAGCCGGCCAGCGTGATGGCCAGGGACATCGCCGCGGCCTCCCACACTGTGAACGGGGTGGCCCACCAGATCGCCGTTCCGACCGCCGACGCGGACAGGACGCCGCCCACGAATCCCTCCCACGTCTTGTTCGGGCTGATGGCCGGCGCGATCGGGCGCCGCCCCCAGAGCTTTCCGAAGGCGTACTGAAACACGTCGGAGAGCTCGACGACGAGCACCAGGAAGACCAGCAGCTTCGTGTTGCTCTTGCCGTACCCCGGGATCTCCAGCGTCAGCAGGGCCGGGGCGTAGCTGACGCAGTAGACGCAGACCATCAACCCCCAGTGAATGGTCGCGGTCCGCTCCAGGAAACGCTCGGTGCGCCCGGCCAGGACGTTGGAGACGGCCACGAAAAGGAAGGCGTAGACCGGAATCATGATGGAGAAGAAGCCGTACCAGCGCGCTCCGATCAGCCAGTACTGAAGGGGCGTGATCAGGAAGAAGCTCCAGAAGAGCGTGCGATGGTCCTCCCGCCGCGTCGGGGCGAGCGTCACGAACTCCCGCAGGGCCAGCAACGAGATGAGCGCGAACAGCAGGACCGAGCCGGTCGGCCCGATCTCGACCGCCAGCGTGAACACGGCGGCCATGGCCCACCAGGCTCGGATCCGCGCGTTGAGGTTCGCCACGGTGGCCCTGGCCGCGTCGGACCGCAGCGTGCGGGACAGGACCGCGCCCGCGCCGCTGGACAGGACGAGCAGCGCGAGCACGCCGCCGATCAAGGCGAGAAGCTGCCGGTCTTCCAACGCGCTCATGGGCCGTGTGAGGTCAGGCCCCGGCCAGGGCGAGGACCGCGCCGCGCGCCCGTTCCAGGAATTCCGCCTTCCCTTCCCTCGCCGCAGGCGCGATCGGATTCCCGAACACCACGCGCGACAGCATCGGCACCGGCAGCGACTCGCCCTTGGGCAGGATGCGGTTCATGTTGTCCAGGTATACCGGCATCGCCTCCAGGCCCGGCCTGGCCTGACACAGGTGGAAGAGTCCGCTGCGAAACGGAGCGACCTGCTCGCCGGATCCGCGGGTCCCTTCCGGGAACACGATCAGAGAATCTCCGCCTTCCATGGCCGAGACGAGCGACGCGATGGTCCGCCGGGCCGCCTCGATCCGGTTCTCGCCGCCGTCCTGCCCGTCGGCCAAAGGCGCGGGCCGGTCCACCAGCACGGCGCGGAAGACCCGGCCGGCCAGGAAGCGGCGGACCGGCCCCTTCTCCCAGTAGTCGCGCGCGGCGACCGGACGCGCGCGGTGGCGCGCCGGAGCGGGAAGCGCCGACCAGAGGACCACGAAATCGAGGTGGCTGGTGTGGTTGGCGAAGTACACCCGCTGGCGGCCGTCCGGAGGCGCGGCCCGATAGACCACGGTCGGGCCCGCCACCAGGCGCGCCAGCGCGGAGACCGCCGCCGCGATCATCCCCGCGCCCGCAAGCCTCGAGCGATCGCGGCCGTCCGGCGCGCCGCCGTCGCCCCGGAACCGGCCACGATGACGATCAGCCCGGCGTAGAGGATGCGCGGCGGAGCGCCCGCGGCGCCCTCGACGGCCGAGGCGAGGCACGCCATCGTCAGGGTGAACATCCGGTGCTGCTTGGCCATCGGGCCGGCGAAGCTCTGAGGAAGGCCGACCGCTCCGCCGAGCACGCGTAGGTAGGCGGTCAGCATCGCCGAGAGGGCGGCGAGCCAGCCGAGCGTGAGGCCGCCGGGCAAGCCGCGCGCCGCCAGACCCGCTCCAACCAGCGCCAGCGAGTCGGCCAGGCGGTCGGGCAGATCGTTGTAGATCTCGCCGACCGGACTGGCCAGCCCCCCTCGACCGCGATCAGGCCGTCGAGCATGTTGCAGAGCAGACGCAACTGGAGCAAGCCCGCGGCGGCCAGAAGCCACGGCCACCGCGCCGCGGCCCCGGGAGCGGCCGAGAGGGCCAGCGACGCTCCCGCCGCGGCCGCCACGATCACGCTCGCGATCGAGACCGCGTTGGGCCGGATCCTCTTCGCGGCCATCCAGGCCGCCAGAGCGCGGGCCCAGCGGCGCTCGCGCGTTTTCAGGGGCCGCCGCGTTCCCGTTTCCATCGTGTTCTCGGAAAAACCTGCGCAAGGATAGCGCGGCGGCCTTCGGACCCGCCGGACCGCGCCTGAAGGCCTGGAGGATCGCTTCGAGACCCGGCCCGCCGGCGGCCCCGCGGGTAAGATCGGGTCGAGAGGGTGAACCCCATGATCCACCGAAACCGGCGGCCCGCTTTGGCCGCGCTGATCCTCGCGGGCGCCGCCGCGGCGCTCGCCGTCTGGGCCGCGGGCTCCACGCGCGCGGCGGGCTCGACGGCTCCCGGCGTCTCCGGCGCGCCGCTCGATTTCGGAGACGCCTTCTGGAAACGATGGGGCGACGGGAAGGGCGAGCTGTCCGGCTACGACCTGACCTACCCGCGCTACGGCGAGACGCGCAAGGGCGTGGCCGTCGCCATCTTCGTGACCGAGACGTTCTCCAATTCCCTGCGGGTCAAGTCGGATCCGGGCAGGCACCCGAAATCCGACGAGTACCCGGTGATGAAGTTAAATCTCGTTCAGGATTTCTCCACCGGCATCTACGACTACAACCTCCTGACCAGCGCGTTCGTGGCGCTGACGCCGGTCAACGGGCGGCCCGCCGGCGCGGTCACCAAGGTGTCCTTCTCCTCGCAGGAATGGTGCGGCCAGATCTACGCCCAGATCCTGCTCGACGCCGGGACCGCGCGTCTGACGACGCACAGCTACTTCGACGGGGAGGCCGACCAGGCGCGCACCCTGGCCGTGCCCGACGGCGCGCTGTCCGGAGACGCTCTTCTCCTGTGGGCGCGCGGATTCGCCGCTCCTTCTCTCGCGCCGGGCGAGCGCCGCGACGTGACGCTGGTCCGATCGCTGCGGGCGGCCCGCATGAGCCATCAGCCGGTGGAAACGCTCCGCGCGACCCTGGCGCGGGACGCGGGAACCTCGCGCGTCACCGCCCCGGCGGGAACGTTCGAAGTCGAGCGCCGGCGCGTCGAGATCGACGGCGGCGCGCAATGGACGATCGACGTCGAGGCCGCCGAGCCGCACCGCGTCGTCCAGTGGGAAACCTCCGACGGCGAGCGCGCGTCGCTACTGGCGAGCGATCGCCTGGAGTACTGGAAGATGCACGCGGAGAAGGATCTTCCGGCCCTGTCCCGGCTGGGCCTGAAGGCGCGGCCGCCGCGAACGCCGTAATCCGTCGCTCGCGCTTGCTCCGGATCTGCGCCCTGTGGGCGCACCGGTCCGCGGCTCGGCCGGATGCGGCCTCGACCGCGGCCCTGATCCGGCGCTGCGCTCTCGCTCCCGCGGCGCTCGCCTCCTCCCTCGCTTCCGCTCGGGAGACTACGCGCGCCGCGACCGGGAAGGGCACGACGGGAGGAACCCTCACCCTACCCTCTCCCTCGGGGGGAGGGCGAAGAAATTACGGACTACGCCTTCGGCCTTCGGCCTCACGCCTCATGCCTCGCGCAGGGCGGCCAGGGGGTCGGTCGATGCGGCGCGGCGGGCGGGGAGGTAGCTCGCGAGGGCGGACACCGCCAGGAGAAGGGCCGCCGCCGCCGCGAAGGTCGGCGGATCCCACGGCTTGACGCCGTAGAGGAACCCCGCAAGCAGACGCTCCGCGCCGGCCGCTGCGCTCACGCCGGCCAACGCGCCGAGCGCGGTCAGCCGCAGCCCGCGACGCACGAAGAGGCGCCGCACCTCCGCCGGCGTGGCCCCGACGGCCATGCGCACGCCGATCTCGTAGCGGCGCCGCGAGACGGCGTAGGCGATCACGCCGGAGAGCCCGACGGCGACCAGCAGCAGGGCCGCCGCCGCGAAGAAGCCCACCAGGACCGTCCGGAACCGCGGCTCGGCCACGCTGCCGGACAGGACCTCATCCATCGTGCGGACGCTCGACACGGCGACGCCGGGATCGAGATCCCGCACCGCCTTTTCGACCGCGCCCGCCAGGGCCTTCGGCTCGCCGACCGCCCGCACCACCGCGTAAATTCCGACGAAGAGCGAGTCCTGCGCGATGGGCACGTACATCTGGTCGGGAGCCGCCGCGCCCCGGTCCAGGCGCCGCACGTCGCCGACGACGCCCACGACCAGCCGCGGCGTGTTGTCGAGGAAGAGCGTCAGGTGCCGGCCCACCGCCGGTTGTCCGGGCCACATCCGCGCGGCCAGATGCCGGTTCACCACGACGACGGCGGCGGTCTCCGCGCGGTCGCCGTCGCCGATCCCCCGTCCGGCCAGGATCGGAATGCCCAACGCCGAAAACGTCCCCGCGGAGATCTCGCGCAGCTCCGCCTGGGGCGACTGCGCCCGGGAGAGCCGGGGGTGCCCTTCCGGCGAAAAGGACATCGTCATCGAGCCGCGCGCGGGAAGCCATCCGGTCAGGCCCGCGGCGCGCACGCCCGGAAGAGCGCCGATGCGGTTGGCGACCCGCAGCAGAAACGCCGTCCGCTTGGCCTGGTCCCGATAGGCCCCGCGGGGCAGCGACACGGCGGCCGACAGGACGCGCTCCGGGCGAAACCCCGCGTCGGTGCGGGAGAGGCGCACGTAGCTGCCTCCCAGAAGGCCCGCGGTCACCAGGAGAACCATGCACAGGGACGTCTGCACGAGGATCAGGCCGTCCAGAGTCCGCGACCGCTCGCCGCCGGCCCGGCCGGCCCGGCGAAGGCCTTCGGTCATGGCGCGCCCCGAGGCGAGCAGCGCGGGCACGAGCCCGAACAGGACGGCGGTCGCTCCCGCCGCCGCGATCGCGAAGAGGACCGCGCGGCCGTCCAACGCCGCGGTCTGGATGCGCGCCACGGATCCGGCCGCCATCTTCTGAATCGCCGTCAGGAGGAGGCCGGCCACGGCCCAGCCGGCCGCGCCGCCGACGAGCGCGAGCGCGCACGCCTCGGCCACCAGCTGCCGCACCAGGCGGCGGCGCGCCGCCCCCAGGGCGATGCGTACGGCGAGCTCCCGCCGCCGCGACGCGCCGCGCGCGAGCAGGAGGTTGGCGGTGTTGGCGCACGCGATCAGGAGAAGCAGCACGACCGCGCCGCAGAACACCGAGAGCGCCGCGCGGCGATAACCCACCAGGGCCTCCCGCAGGGGCCGGACCCGGACGGAGAAGCCCGCGTTCTCCTCGGGATACTCCAGGGCGAGAACCTTGCCGATCGCCTCCATCTCTCCCGCCGCCGCGCCCAGCGTCACGCCCGGCTTCAGGCGTCCGACGGCGTCGAGCGCGCGGCCCGACCGGCTGGGAAACGCCTGGTTGACCAGCGGCATCACGATCCCGGCGCCGTCGAGGAAGAGCGCGTCGTCGGGAACCACGCCGACGACCTGGTAGGGGACGCCTTCGATCGAGACCTTGCGCCCGACGACCGAGCGGTCCGCTCCGAATCGGTTCTTCCAGGTGCTCTCCGTCAGTAGGGCGACGTGCGTCGCGCCGCCCTCCCGGTCCTCGTCGGCGCGGAACGCGCGTCCCAGGATCGGCTGGATGCCCAGCGCCGGCAGGAGGCTGGCCGAGATCCACGCCGCGTCGACGCGCGTCGCGCCCTCGCTCGCTCCGAGGACGATGGAGGAAAAGAGCCCGGCGCCGAGCCCGTCGAACGAGCGGCTGCGGGTCTGCCAGTCGCGGAAATCCATGTAGGAGGCGCCGACGCCGTCCGCGTTCTTGACCGGATGGAACGATCCGACGCGCACCAGGCGGTCCGGCTCGGGGTACGGAAGCGGCTTGATCAGGACGGCGTCCACCACGCCGAAGATCGCCACCGTCGACCCGATTCCCAGCGCCAGCGTGGCGACGGCGACCGCGGCGAACCCGCGGCTGCGCAGGAGCCCCCGGAGCCCGTACCGGATGTCGGCAAGAAAAGAGGTCATGGCCAAGCCCCTCCCCGCGCCGCCAGCCTGCGACGCGCGTACCAGGAGACGCGCCGCGCAAGCGCGAGGTTTTTCAGGGACTTGGCCGGCCCGCTCGGCGCGGCCCTGACCGCTTCCGGGACATCTCTGTTCGGAACCGGACAGGAACGTTGCGCGCGCAAACCCGGCCGCGCGCAAGCCGTATTCTTCGGGGGAGAAACCACATGAAAGCCAACGCGTTGCCTTCGTTGCGGTCCGTCGCCGCGCTCGGCCTCACGCTGTTGGCCGCGTCCGCTCCGCCCGCGCGGCCGGCGGCCGCTCCGTCCGGAGAGCTGGAGAAGCTCCGTCTCCTGCCTCCCGTGCTCATTCAAGGCCGCGAGGGCGACACGCTGGCCAACCGCATGCGGCACTACAAGGTGGAGGCGGTATCGGTCGCGGTCATCCAGGATTTCCGCGTCCTGTGGACTGAGGCGCGCGGGTGGGCCGACCGCGAGGCGAAGATTCCAGCCACCACGACGACCCTGTTCCAGGCCGGCTCGATCAGCAAGCCCGTGGCCGCCGCCGGCATCCTCCGGCGGGTCGAGGCCGGAGAGCTGCGCCTCGACCGCGACGTCAACGCATACCTGAAATCGTGGAAAGTCCCGGACAACGCCTTCATGGCCAGGGAAAAGGTCACGCTGGAACGATAGCTTTCGGACAGCGCCGGCCTGACCGTGCACGGCTTTCCCGGCTACGCCGTCGGCTCACCGCCTCACGCCTGACGCCTTCCGCCTTCCGCCTTCCGCGGCGCAGCCGCTACTTCTTCTTCTCCGCCTTCATCTTCTCCATCATCTGCATCATGGCGGCGTTGAACTTGTCGTAGGCCACGCTGTCGGTCTCGAAGCTCGCGTACATGTAGTTCGTGTTGGACCAATCCCACTTCTGGTCGGCGTCGGTAAACGTCTGCCGGGTGGTGCGTCCCTGCTCGTACTCCTTGTGGATCGGATCGGCGCCCGGCGGGTTGACGACCTTGGAGTTGCCTCCCAGGCCGCCCGGAGTCAGGTGGCCGGAGAAGCTGCCGTAGGAGCCGATCGTGATGACGTGCTCCGCGCCCTCGACTTTCCGGGTGATCGGGACGTATTGGATCTTGGAACGCTCCGGCGGCGCCGCGGGCGGGACGGTCGCGCGGGCGATCTCTTCGAGGGCCTTGCGCTGGGCAGGGTTGGCCTTCTCGTCGATGTAGATGTTGGCGAAGTCCCAGTCCCCGATCGATTCCATCATCGTCTTGCTCATCGGGCTCTGGCCCATGAACGCGATGGCCAGCCCGTCCAGGGAGACGTCGCCGTACTTCCCTTTCTGGATGAACACGACCTGGCCGCCGCTGCACTGCATGCGCGTGGGCTTGGAGTCGAACCAGCACGGGCAGGCCGAATCGCAGGAGCAGGCCTCCTCGAGCTCGCCCGAGACCTTCCACGGAGCCTTCTTCGCATCCGCGGCGCCGGCGATGGCCGCGCCGGCGAGAAACACGACTGCCGGAAAAACAAAGCGCGAGAGTCTCATGTCCCTCACCTCCTGGAATCTGTTTGGCCGAAATTGTATCGGATCGGCGAACCGTTGGGCCGCCGGATCGCTTGCGCTGGCTCGGCTCGATCTTGTCGATTCCGCCGCTTCCCGTTCGACTCGAGGTGCGCCCGATCCAGCGCTTGTGATCGGGGCTCCCGGTTCCTCCCCAGCCCGGGCCGGGCGATGAAACCCCGGCCCGGGCCTTGCATGTCATTTTAGTTAGTACTAAAATGATTGCCGTGGCCGTCTCTCCGACCCCCGCCGTCTTCGACGCCCTGGCCGCGCCGCGCCGCCGGGAGATCCTGCGGCTGGTCTGGGACGGCGAGCGGTCCGCGGGGGACATCCATCGGGCCCTGGCGGGCGTGAGCTTCGGCGCCGTCTCGCAGCACCTGCGGGTCCTCGAATCCGTGGGCCTGGTGGCGCGGCGCGACGCCGGCCGGTTTCACTATTACGCGGCGCGCCGGCGGGAGCTGGGACCGCTGGCGCGGTGGCTGGACACGATGTGGCAGAGCGCGCTGACCGATCTGAAATCCCTGGCCGAACACGACGAAGAGCGGCGAGCCGCGTCCCGGCGCGGGCGCCGCGCGAAAGGGAGGAACCGTCGATGACCGAGTTTTCCGAGCTCCTGGAGCGACGCATCACGATCTGCGCCCGGCCCGAGACGGTTTTCGCCTATTTCACCGATTCGGAGCGCTTCGCCCGCTGGTGGGGCAAGGGCTCGACGATCGAGCCGCGCCCGGGAGGCGCGATCGCCATCCACTATCCCGACGGCTCGCGCGCGCGCGGCACGGTCGTGGAGATCGAGCCGCCGCGCCGGATCGTCTTCGGCTACGGCTTGGGCGGCGGCGACCCCGAGCAGGAGTCGCGCGTGACGATCACCCTGGATGAGACGCGCGACGGGACAGAGCTCCTCCTGCGGCACGCCTTCGCCAGCGCCAAGATCCGCGACCAATTCGTGCAGGGTTGGCGGTATCAGCTGGCCCTCTTCTCCAAGGTCGTGGCCGAGGAGGCAGCGACCGCGGTCGCGCAGCGGATCGACGAGTTCCTCTCCGCGTGGGGTGATCCCGACGGTGCCGCCCGGCGCCGCCTTCTCGAGTCGTGCGCCGCGCCGGAGATTTCGTTCCGCGACGCCTACAGCGCGACCGACGGCCTGGAGGACCTGCTGGCGCAGCTCGAGGCGGTGCAGACCTACATGCCGGGCGTCCGCCTGGAGCGCGAGGGCGAGGCGCTCCTCTCCCACGGCACCGCGTTGGTCCGCTGGACGGCCAGGAAGACCGGCGGCGACGTCCTCGGACGGGGCACCAACGTCTACGACCTCGCGCCCGACGGCCGCATCCGCCGCGTGGTCGGATTCTGGGGCGGGTAGGGGCGCCCCCCGCACGAAAGGCGACCGTGGCGCCCAGTCTGCCCGCTCACACACTCGAGGCTCGCGGCGCGCGAAGTCTCCTGAGCGGAAGCGAAGGAGGAGGCGCGCGCCGCGGGAGCCGAAGCGAGCACGGGATCAGGCGTTTGGTCGAGCCCCTTTGGGCGAGCCAAACGCCGGTGCGCCGAAGGCGCAGATCCCGATCGAGCGATAGCGACGGCTTTATTGCGGATTCTCCGAGATGCTCACCAGGACGAGCTGATCCTTGCAGGGGGCGAACCAGTAGAAGTTCACGAACTTCTTTCCCTTGGAATTGGTTCCTTCGCCCTTCACGTAGGAAACGCCGGAGTGCTTCGTGAACTCTCCCGCGGTGCCCGGCTCCAGGAAACGGTCGGCGTAGACGGCGAGGTCCGCATCGATCCCGTCGAGCCCGCGGATCGCGGCGATCTGCTTCTGGTCGAATCCCTGTGCGGCGAGCAGTCCCCGCAAGTCCCTCTGAAGCGCGGCGGCCCGCACGGCGGTGTACGCCGCGGTCACCTCCTGCTCCCCCGGGGTCTGCTCGCCCTCGCTCCCGCGCGTTCCGTTGGAGTAGTCCGCCTGGCTGACCTCCGGGGTCTGGGGCGTCGACACGGGCAGATCGAATTCCAGGCTCCCGTACTGCTTGTGGCGGACGCTGCCGGAAATGCGCCCGCCGTCGAGCTTCCCCTTCGCGGAGAAGTAGTGTCCCCCGGAGTCTTCTTCGCGGCTGCTCCCGTCGAAAGCGGTGCCCGCGGCGAAGTAGCGCGACTTGCCCGACGCCCCCACCGGCACCTCGACCCACCGGGAGTCGCGCAGCTGCGTCAAGAAACGGGCCTGGGTCATCGGGCACGGGGACCCCGCCAGGACCGGCGAGGCGATCGGCTTGCTCGTGGCGTAGACCACCGTCCCGGCGCCCCGGGCGGACGGATAGGCGATGCCGTCGACCAGGTCGAAGCTGCCGATGTTGATCTCCTTGTAGTGTCCCTTGACCGGCGGCGGGTAGGCGTACGGGACCGGCTTCTCGGCCTTCTGTTCCGCCGCGTTGGCGGCGACCGGCGCGGCGGCGGTCTGCCCGGCCGGCTGACCCGCCTCCGGCTTGCCCTTGTTGCAACCCGACGCGATGAGCGCCGCGGCACCGACGATCGCGAGAGAGCCAGCGAACCTCTTCATGCGCGCCTCTTCCTTTCGGCTTGTCTTGCCGGCCTTCTCGGATCGGCGAGGGCGATCCCCGCCCTCCTCTTGGAGCTCGCGGAAACGGGCCGGCGGGGGACACCGCGCGGATGCCACCGGTAGAGCTCCAGGCGAATGGACCCCGTCCGATCGAAGCGCACGCGTTCCCGCTCGAGCCGCCGACGCTGCACCGCGCCTGCCGGACCGCCGTCGCGGCGAAGGCTGATGCGGCCCTGGGCGTTGACGACGCGGTGCCAGGGAATCGCGCTCGCGGCCGGCAGCGCGGCGAGCGCGTAGCCCACCTGGCGGGCCTGGCCGGGCAGGTCGGCCAGCCGCGCGACCTGGCCGTAGGTCGCCACGCGGCCGCCGGGAATGCGCGCCACGACCGCGTAGATCCGCGCCCGGACGCCCGTCGGGTTCGCCACGCGCGAAGGATATCCAACCTCTTCACCGACCGCCGCTCCCGGCCGGGCGCCCGCGCGGGCGCGACATAGACATAATAGCGGCCACCGTATGCCCGTCGCGGCGGGACAGCTCCTGGGACGCTATCGCCTGAGCCGAAGGGTCGGCTCGGGAGGGATGGCCGAGGTCTGGGAAGCCGTCGACGAGAGCCTCCAGCGGACCGTGGCTCTCAAGGTCATCCTGGAAGCGGTCTCCCGCGAGCCGACCTTTGCCGAACGGTTCGTCCGGGAGGCGCGCACGATCGCCGGCCTGGAGCATCCCAACATTCTGCCGGTGTACGACTTCGGGCAGGCCGGCGACGTCGTCTACCTGGTCATGCCGCTGGTCACCGGCGGCAGCCTGAAGGAGCGTCTGGGATCTCCCGTCCTGGCCTCCGTGGCCGTCGGATGGATCTCCGGGATCGCCTCCGCCCTGGACTACGCGCATGCGCGAGGCATCCTGCACCGCGACGTGAAGCCGGCCAACGTGCTGCTCGATCAGAGCGGGCGCGCGATGCTCTCCGACTTCGGCCTGGCCAAGAGCCTGGGCGACTCGACCGCGGGGCTGACGGCGACGGGCGCGATCATGGGCACGCCGACCTACATGTCGCCGGAGCAGGCGATGGCGCTCACCCTGGATGGGCGGTCCGATCAGTATTCGCTGGGCATCATCGCCTTCCAGCTCTTCGCCGGAGTGGTGCCCTTCACCGCGGACTCTCCCCTGGTCGTGCTGCGCAAGCATCTCCAGGAGCCGCCGCCGCCGGCCTCGCGCGTCAACCCGCGCCTGACGCCGGCGATCGATCGCGCGATCGAGCGGGCGCTCGCGAAGAATCCTGCCGAGCGATACGCGCGCTGCGAGGACCTGGCGCGGACGCTCGCCGCAGCGACGAGGGACGTCCAGGACTCTTCTCTCGAAATGACGCGAGCAAGCGGATCCGCGCCGGCCGCCGGGAAGACCACCGAAGCGACCGCTCTGAGTGCCTCCGCCGCGTCGGCTCCGGGAGCGACGGTCCGATCGGCGGCGGCCGCCGCCGAGCCGTACGTCACGACCCTCCAGGGCCCACGCCGCCGCACCGGGCTCCTCGCCGGCGTGGCGATCGCCGTTCTGGCGCTGGCGGCGGCGGCGTTTTTCCTCGCCCGGCGCGCCGGAGAGCGCGCGCCCTCCTCCGAGCCCGCATCGCCGGTCGCGCGAGCGGCGCCGCCAGCGCCCACTTCCCCGCCCGCCGCGGCGCCGGCCGCCGCGCCCGCCGTTTCTTCCCCCGCCCCCGCCCCCGCTCCGTCGGCCGCGCCCGCATCGAACGCTCCGGAGCCCGCGGTTCCCGCCCGGCCGCAGAGCGCGCAGCCGACTCCACGTCCCAAGACGCGCCCGACCGAGCCGGCGTCTCCGGCGCCTCCCTCCCCCGGCGGCGAGGCCTGGTCCGAGGCGTACGAAAACGGCCAGCGCGATCTGCGCGCCGGCAACTATCGCGCCGCGGAGGCTTCCCTGCGCGCGGCCCTGGGCAAGGCCGAGCGATTCGGAACTGCCGATCCGCGTCTGTCCAGGACGCAGCGCAAGCTGGGAGCGACGCTCGCCAGCCTGAACCGTTTTCCGGAGGCCGAGCAACTGCTGAGGAAATCGATCACCGGACGCCACACGCGCTCGACGGACGCCCCGGCGGAAATCGGAGAAGGCGAGCTCTGGCTGGGATTCGTTCTGTCCCGCCAGGGGAAGGCGCGGGGCGAGGCGGAAACGCTCATTCAGAGGGCACTCGCCGCGCGAGAGAAGGCGCTCGGCGGCAACGATCCGGCCGTGGCCTTCGCCGCCCAGCAGCTGGGGTTCTGCTACGAGGTGCAGGGGCGATACGCCGAAGCGCGCCGGCAGCTCGAGCGCGCCCTCTCCATCGTGGGGACCTCGGGCAACGAGCTTCTGCGCGCCGGCATCCTGAACGACCTCGGCCTGACCGCCGGGCATCAAGGAGAGGCGCGGGCGGCGCAAACGTTCCTGCGGCAGGCGCTGGAGATCCGCCGCCGCCTGCTCGGGCCGGGGCATCCGCTGATCGGGGCCTCCGAGTTCAGCCTCGCCGAGGCGAAGGTCGAGCTGCAGAACTACGCCGAAGCCGAATCGCTCTTGAAGGACGCCCTCGCGATTCGCGAGAAGGCGCTGGGGCCCCACCATCCCATGACCGCGGCCACGCTCAACGGGCTGGTCCACGTCCTGCGTCTCGAGCACCGCGACGGCGAGGCGAATCGATACCAGGCACGGGCGCGCGCCGTCCGCAACCGCAACCGCGGCGGCGACTGACTCCGGCCGCGGCTCGCGCTCCTCGCGCTAGGATGCGGCGCAGGAGGAGACACATGTCCGAATCGCGCCGGGATTTCCTTGCCCGAACGGCCGCGGGAGTGCTCGGGGCCGCCGCCGCGGGACGCGCCGCGACGGCCGCGCAGGCGTCGCCGCCGGCGCCGCAGCCCACGCCGGCCGCGGGAACGCCGCCCGCCTTCGGCACCGCCCCGGCCGTGGGGCCGGAGGTCAGCGTAGCCACCCTGGCCGAGGCGGAGAAGCTCGTGCGCGTGGAGATGACCGCGGCGGACCGCGCCCAGGCCGCGGGCAACTGGCGGCAGGCGATGGCCGGCACGATGGAACGCCGCACCGGGCCGCGCAAGGTCGCGCTCGAGCCCGCCCTGGCCCCGGCCTCGCGGTGGGACCCCCGGATCTCCGGCGCGCCGGCCGGTCCCGCCCAGGACCGCTTCGCCCGCAGCGCCGACGCCCCGCCGCTGCCGCAGAACGACCAGGACATCGCCTTCGCGCCGATCGCCCACCAGTCGCGCTGGATCGAGAGGAAGCTCCTGACCTCGGAGCGGCTGACCCGCGTCTATCTCGACCGGATCGCGCGCTTCGATCCGAAGCTCCGGTGCGTCATCACGGTCACGCGCGAGCAGGCGCTCGAGCAGGCGCGCCGCGCCGACGCCGAGATCGCCGCCGGAAAGTACCGGGGCCCGCTCCATGGCATCCCGTGGGGAACGAAGGATCTCCTGGACACGCGGGGCATCCGGACGACCTGGGGCGCCGAGCCGTACCGCAATCGCGTTCCCGAAGCGGACGCCGCCGTGGTGGCCCGCCTCCACCAGGCCGGCGCTGTTCTTGTGGCCAAGCTTTCGCTCGGCGCGCTCGCCTTGAACGACATCTGGTTCGGCGGCCAGACCATGAACCCCTGGCTCCTGGAGGAGGGATCGGGCGGCAGCAGCGCGGGACCGGGCGCGGCGACCGCCGCGGCGCTGGTCGGCTTCTCCATCGGCAGCGAGACGGAGGGCTCGATCGTGGATCCCTCGATGCGCTGCGGCGTGACCGGCCTGCGGCCGACCTTCGGGCGGGTGCCGCGCACGGGAGCCATGACCCTGTGCTGGTCGCTGGACAAGCTGGGCCCCATGGCCCGCGGCGTCGAGGACACCTTCCTCGTGCTCGCCGCGATTTCCGGGCCGGACGCGGGCGACGTCTCCAGCGTGGCCGCGCGGCTGGACTTCCAGGCGGGCGGGCCGGTTCAGGGACTCAAAGTCGGGTTCTTCCCGCGCTGGATGAACGAGAGCCCGGCCACCGAGGTCGACCGCGCGGCGCTCGCCGCCGTGCGGCGCCTGGGCATGTCCGCCGTCGAGGTCGACCTGCCTGACTGGCCCTACGGCTCGCTCAACACGATCCTCTTCGCCGAGGCCGCCGCGGCCTTCGAGGAGCTCACCCTGTCGCGGGGACTGGATCAGCTCAAGGTCCAGGTTCCCGACGCCTGGCCCAACACGTTCCGGCAGTCGCGCTTCCTCTCCGCCGTCGACTATGTCCAGGCCGATCGCCTGCGCCGCAAGGTCGCCGGCGAGATGGCCCGCCTCTTCGAGAAAGCCGATCTGCTGCTGGTGCCCGCGCTGCGCGACGAGGTCCTGACCATCACCAATTTCACCGGGCACCCGTCTCTGACTCTCCCGGCCGGATTCGTGGAGGTGAGCCAGGCGCGCAGCGACTGGGCCCCCGACCCGGAGCGCCCCCTGCCGACGTTCGCCACGCCGCGCCGCGTTCCCCACGGCGTGTCGCTGGTCGGCCGGCTCTTCGATGAAGGCACGCTCGGCCGGGCCGGGATGGCGCTCGAGCGAACCTTCGGAATGAGCCGAGAGCGGCCTCCCGGCTTCTGAGGTCGGGTCGCCTGCCCGCGACGAAAGCCCCGGCGAAGACTCTGACCAGGATGAAACGACAATGGATCTGTTTTGAGACTACCCAGCTCGGAAGGTTTTTTCGTAAGTGGAACGGAAAGCGGGGTTTCGACGCTCGCCCCCTCGTGGCAAGGAGGTTGCTCTCAGGGACCACGTCAGGAAGAAAGGCAGGAACGTCATGGTGACCAAAAGAGGACGCAAGTCGAGCAAGGCTGTCAAGGGGTTGAAGTCCAGGACTCTCACCTCAAAGGAGGCTCGGGCCGTCAAGGGCGGCATCATCGCGGTGCTGCGCAGGCCCAACGCCTCGATCAACTGGGGGGACGGGAACGCCAACAAGATCTACCAGAAGTGCTGAAACTCGAGCCGCCGGAGAGCGGAGGGAGGCGTGCGCGACAAGCGTGGACGCACGCTTCTCAGGCGGTTTTGATGTAGCCGCGCCCCGGCGAATCCGCGTCCCGCTCCGCGGCCAGGCCTCCCGGATGCCCCCGGTACAGCGAGTCCAGGAGCGGAGCGTACTTCTGCTCGATCAGCCGGCGCTTCAACTTGAAGTTGGGCGTCAGCTCACCGGTCTCCACGGAGAATTCCTTCGGCAGCAGCGCGAACTTACGGATCGACTCGTGTTTGGCCAGGGTCGCGTTCCATTCGCGGACCGCGGACAGGATGAGGCCGTGGAGGCGCTGATCCTGGGCCAGGTCGGCCAGAGACTTCTGCGCGAGCCCGGTCTCCCGGGCCCAGACCCGGACCTCCGCCTCGTTCAACGTGATCAACGCGGAGCAATAACTCTTGTTGTTGCCGTGGACCAGAACCTGGCCGATGTACGGGCAGCGCAGGGCCAGCCCCTGCTCGAGGGCCTGGGGAGCCACGTACTTGCCGGTCGACGTCTTGATGAGGTCTTTCTTCCGGTCGGTGATCTTGAGGAACCCGTCCGCGTCGAGCGCCCCGATATCGCCGGTCGAGAGCCAGCCGTTCGGGTCGAGCGCCTCGGCGGTCGCGCCGGGCAGATTGTGGTAGCGGCGCATGACGCCGCGGCCGCGCAGGAGAATCTCGCCGTCGCCGGCGACGCGCACCTGCATCCCCGCGACGGCGCGTCCGACGGTTCCGAAGCGGTAGGCGTCCGGCCGGTTCACGAACGACGCCGCGCTCGATTCGGTCAGGCCGTAGCCTTCCAGGACGAGCAGGCCGAAGGCGTGGAAGAACTCCGCCAGATCCGACGACAGCGGCGCGCTTCCGGAGATGAAAAAGCGCAGCCTCCCGCCGAAGAGGCCGCGGACCTTCCGCAAGACCAGCGCGTCGGCGATCGCCCAGGCGACGGCGAGCCGACCGCGGGGCCGGCGGCCGGCCTGGCGCAGGCGCGACGCGCGGCGGCCCACGTCGACGGCCCAGGTGAAGAGGCGGCGCTTCCAGGGCGCACCGGCCCTGGCCTGCGCGAGCACGCGGGTGTAGACCTTCTCGAAGACGCGCGGGACCGCGCACAGGACGGTGGGGCGCACGACTTTCAGGTTCTCGGTGAGCCGGTCCAGGCGGCCGTCGACCGCGGTGGTGAACCCGATGCGAATCTGCGCGACCTCCAGCACCTTGCCGAACACGTGCGCCAGGGGGAGCCAGAGGTAGTGCAGGTCCCGGGGACCGAGCATGTCGAGCGCCTCGATCGCCGCGGCCTCGGACACCCAGCAGTCGTGCGTCAGCTCGACGCCCTTGGGCAGGCCGGTCGTGCCGGAGGTGTAGATGAGCGTGGCCAGGGAACCCGGGACCACCCCTCGCTGCGCGTCCGCGTAGGCCAGGGGATGCGTCCGGTCATAGTCCCGGCCGAGCGCCTCGAGGCCGGCCAGCGAGAGCGCCTGGCCGTCGGCGTCGGCCGGGCCGCTCAGGAGGATCACGCGCTTGAGCGCGGACAGGCCGCTGCGATGCCTGGCGACCTTGAGCAGCAGCTCGGCGTCCTCGACGAAGACGAAGGCGGCCTCGCAGTCGCGCAGGATGTACGCGCACTCCTCCGGCGTGCTGGCCGGATAGATGGTCGTGGTGGCGCCGCCGGCGCAGAGGACGCCCAGATCGGCGAGGATCCATTCCATGCGCGTCGAGGACAGGATCGCGCAGCGCTCTTCCGGGCGCAGGCCGAGCGCGAGCAGTCCGCAGGCGATCGCTCGGACCCTCTCCCCGGTTTCCTTCCAGGTCCGGGGCCGCCAGGCGGCGTCCTCCGGAACCAGAAAGGCGGTCTGATCCGGCGTCTGGGCCACCCGCCAGTGAAACATCGCCGGCACCGTTTCGCCGGAGACGAGATCGCTGTCGATGGCGGAGCGCAGATGCGAGTCGGCGGCCATCGCCCCTAGCAGACCGCTTGCCGGGCCGATCTCCTAGATGCGTTTGACTCAGCCGCCCGGGGGCGTCCGGCGTCAGGCATCACTCGGCGGGCCGGTCGTCCAGGCGCAGGATCCCCCGACGGACCGCGCTCGTCACGGCCCCGGTGCGGTCGTCCGCGGCGAGCTTGCCCAGGATGCTGTTGACGTGCCCCTTGACGGTGCCTTCGGTGATTCCCAGGCGGCGCGCGATGCGCTTATTGGAGTTGCCCGCGGCGACGAGCGAAAGGACCTCGACCTCGCGCGACGACAGCTGCGAGCCGGAGACCCGCAGGGCCAGCTTGTCGGCCACCGCCGGAGGGATCCAGCGCTTGCCGGCGTGCACGCCGCGGATGGCCGCCAGAAGCTCCTCGCGGCTCGCGTTCTTCAGCAGGTAGCCGCGCGCCCCGGCCTTTAAGGCCTGGTAGATCTCCTCGTCTCCGTCGAACGTGGTCAGGACGAGCACGTGGCAGGCCGGCACGCGCTCGCCGATCCACCGCGTGGCCGCGACACCGCCCATGCCGGGCATCCGCAGGTCCATCAGGACCACGTCGGGGCGTTGCGTGGAGCACAGGGCGCAGGCCCGCTCGCCGCTCTCGGCCTCGGCCACGACGGCCATGTCCGGCTGCCGCAGCAGGATCGCGGCCAGTCCCTCGCGCACGACCGGATGATCGTCGGCGACGAGAACGCGGATGGTCGGCCGGCCCGGGCGCGGCTCCTCCGGGTCCACCGTCCTCACGGCGTCGGCACCCGGACGCGGATCCGCGTGCCCCGGCCCGGGCGGCTGGACACGTCGAGCCGTCCGCCCAGCCGCTCGGTCCGCTCCCGCATTCCCTGCAGGCCATAGTGGCCGGGGGCGGCTCCGTCGGCCGCGCGCGGATCGAATCCGCGCCCGTCGTCGCGCACCGAGAGGCCCACCGAGTCGGCGTCGTAGGCGAGCTCGAGCTCGATCTCCTTCGCCCCGGCGTGCGCGGCGGCGTTGGCCAGGGCCTCCTGCCCGATCCGCAGGAGATTGGACTCCAGCTCGTCGGGGAGGCGCCGGGCGCTCCCGACCACCTGCACTTTCACCGTCCGCCCCAGGCGTTCCTCCGCGGCGGTCGACAACGCGTCGGCCAGGCAGCCCTCCTCGAGCGACTCGGGCCGCAGGTCCCAGACCGAGCGCCGCGCCTCGGCCAGCCCGTCGTGGGCGAGCGATCGGGCGCGGTCCACGTGGCGGCGCGCCGAGGACGGATCGGCCTGCAGCGTCTCCGCCGCCGACTCGAGCTGCAGGGAGATCCCGGCGAAGTCCTGAGCGAGCGTGTCGTGGATCTCCCGGGACAGCCGGCTTCGCTCGGCCAGCACGGCCTCGAACTGGGCCTGGAGCCGCGCGTCGCGCTCCTCTTCCAGCAGGCACAGCATCATTCCCAGCCCGACCGCGGTCACCAGGAAGACGTCCAGAACGGCCAACTGCGGCTCGTAGGGAAACTGGACGCCGAAGAGCTGCCCCAGGCCGATCGCGAAGTAGTGGAGCTGCTCGAGACCGTTGAGAGCGAGCGTGACGCCCAGAAGGGCCGGCCCGACCGCGCGGCTGGGTCCCCGCGCGCGGAAGACCCGGAGGCCCGCGTACAGAAACGCGATTCCGGCCAAACCCGCCCGCACCGAAAGGCGCCAGAAGAACTTCCAGACGACCATCCGGACGGCGAACGTGGCGACCAGCGCCGCGGCCAGGCCGCCGGCGACGGAGGCCGCCAGGAGCCGACGGCGCGCGCGGAGCGAGACGGGCCAGCGATCGGCGAAGGCGCCCGCGCCGGCCAGAAGCAGCGCGACTTGCACGTAGCCCGCCACGGCGGAGCCGAGCCCGACCAGGAGCCGGGCGGTCTGCGCGCGCGGCATCTGCGTGGCCAGGGAGTGGCCCGCGACGGCGGAGGCGGTGTAGACGCCAGAGGCCAGCCAGAACCCGGCCCACAGCGTCAGGTACGGCTTGTGGTAGCGCCGGCCGAACACGCGCAGCACCGCAAAGAGCAGCAGCGCTGCAACAGAACGGAGAACCCAGCCTCCGTAGACCGTCAGGTTCGTGCTGGACATCCTGGGCCGGTACCGAGCCGTACTCTATTACGGCGGTCTACAATATGTATATTGTATCCAGCTCGGGCCGCGGCGGCCCGCGCCGGCGCGGCTCAGGCGGGATGCGGCGGGATCTCCTCCGGGCGCTTTCCCCGGTCGGCCGGATCCCGCCGGGCATGCCTCCTCGGCACGAACGGCTCGGAGCGGTAGCAGATCGGGCACTTCAACCGGCCCTCGCCGGGGATCGGGGCGAACCGGACCGCCTGGCACTCCCGGCAGGTCCAGCGAGCGAAGCGCCGCTCTTGTTCGGCCACGCGGAAATCCTACCGCGGCGCCGCCGGGCGCGTCGAAGAAGTCGCCGCCCGCCGCGGGATCGCCCCGGGTCGGCGGCCCGGGCCGCGTCAACCGGCGGTGACCCTCGATCGTCTCTTGCGTTGAACGGCCCGTCCTGCGCCGGCGGCAGCTGCCGTTCGAAGGAGGCTCCGATGAAGACACGCACGGCGGGCGTTCTCGCCGCGGTCGCGGGCGCGGGGCTTCTCGCCCTCACCACGGCGGCGGTTCACGGCGCCGGCGTGCCCCGCTCGAGCGCGCCGATCCCGCAGCCCACCGAGCAGACCCTCGAGCTCGGCGGCCTGACTGTCACGGTCTGGTCACAGGCCGCCCCCGCGGCGAGCCCGCAGCCGGTCGTCCTCTTTTCGCACGGCTTCCACGGCTGCTCGACCCAGTCGGAGTTCCTGATGAACGCCCTGGCCTCCGACGGATATCTGGTCTTCGCGCCCAACCACGCCGACGCGACCTGCAACGGCGGCCAGGCCAGGTGGACCGATCCGCCCGAGGAATCGTTCGCGGATCCGCAGGCCTGGAGCGACCAGACCTACCTCGGACGGCAGCAGGACATCCGCAACCTGATCGACGCCATCCAGGCCGACCCGACCTTCGGCCCGCGCTCGGATTTCTCGCGCCTCGCGCTGGCCGGCCACTCCCTGGGCGGCTACACCGTGCTCGCGCTCGGCGGCGGGTAGGCCAGCTGGAAGATCCCGGGCGTGCGGGCGATCCTCGCGCTGTCGCCCTACGATCAACCCTTCCTCGCGCACGACACGCTCGGCGGGCTCGGCGCGCCGGTCCTGTATCAGGGGGGCACGCTCGATCTGGGCATCACGCCCTCGATCGAGAAGCCCGACGGCGGGTACGACGCCTCGCCCTCGCCGAAATACTTCGTCGAGTTCTTCGGGGCCGGCCACCTGGCCTGGTCCAACCTGGGCCCGCTGCCTCCGCGCGACGGCATCGTGGGCTACAGCCTCGCCTTCCTGGACCACTCCGTGAACGGGACGGCCGCGGCCGCTCTGCTCACCGCGCCCCCGCCGGGAGTCTTTCTGCTGCGCTACGACTCCGCGCTCGGCTCGAACGGGAAAGGACAAGGCGGCGGCAGACGTTGAACGAGTCCCGAGTCCCGAGTCCCGCACCCAATCCCTGATACAGTTCTGCCCGTCTCCGGAGGTTGGAGATGAGCCGAGCGCGCGTTCTGGGTCTGGGGCTTCTCGTCGGATTGGCCGTCTCGGCAGGCGCGTTCGCGCAGACCGCGTACGCCACCAAGACCGTCAACGTCCGCGCCGGGCCGAGCCGCGACTATCCTCTGGTCGCGCGTATTCCGGCGGGCATGGGTCTGGACGTCAACGGCTGCCTCGACGACTGGACCTGGTGCGACGTCACCTTCGGCCTGGACCGCGGATGGGTCTACGCCGGCAACCTGGACTTCCCCTACCAGGGCCGCCGCGTCGTCATCCTGGAAGGCGGCGGCTACATCGGGCTGCCCATCGTGACGTTCTCGGTCGGTCCCTATTGGGACCGTTGGTACCGCGGCCGTCCCTGGTACGGGCGCCGCTCCTACTGGTTTCACCGGCCGCCTCCTCCGCATCGGCCGCCGGGATACCGGCCGCCCGGACACCGGCCGCCCGTGTATCGGCCCGCCCCGCGGCCTCCCGTCGTGAGGCCGCCCGCTCCGCGTCCGCCGGTGGTTCATCCGCCGCGGCCCGCGGCGAGGCCCAGACCGGCGCCTCCGCGCCCGCCGCCTCCTCGCCCGGCCCCCCCGCGGCCGCACGCTGGCGACAAGCACTGAGGCGCGGGCTCGGGCCATCGCGTCTTGACCGCGCCTTGACGAAGGCGCAGCGACGATGCACGAGCTGACCCAAAACCTCCGTTTCGCCGTTCGGACCCTGGCCAAGAGCCCGGGCTTTACCGCGGTCGCGCTGACGACGCTCGCCCTGGGGATCGGGGCGAACACGGCGATCTTCAGCGTCGTCGACGCGGTCCTCCTGCGTCCGCTCTCCTACGCCGATCCGTCGCGTCTGGTCGCCGTCTTCCAGACGCTGCCGCGCCAGAACGTCCCGCGCACCGGCGTGTCGTACCTGAACTACTCGGACTTCGCCGCGCGGGCCCGATCGTTCCGGCAGCTCGGCGCGATCCGCATGCACGACTACACGCTGACGGGCCAGGGCGAGCCGGAGCTGGTCGTCGGGGGAACGGTCACGTCCAACGTGTTCGCCCTGTTCCAGGTCCAGCCGCTCCTGGGCCGCGTCCTGACGCCGGACGACGATCCTCCGGGCGCGCCGCCCGTCGCGGTCCTCGGCGAACGGCTATGGCGGGATCGCTTCGCGTCCGATCCGCGGATCGTGGGCAAGACGGTCGCGCTGGACAAACAGCTTTCGACCATCGTTGGGGAGCCTTCTCTTCGGCATCGAGCCGATCGACGCGCCGACGTATCTGGCGGTGGCGGCGGTGCTCCTGGCGGCCGGGGTTCTGGCCTGCTGGATCCCCGCGCGGCGCGCCACGCGGGTCGATCCGGTCCACGCCCTGCGCTACGAATAGACGCTCAGGGCTTCATCCGCGTGATGTCGGAGATCCAGTTCGCCTCCCAGGTCTTCCCGCCGTCCTCGGAAAACGACTGCTCGAAGTGCGCCGAGTTGGCCGTGATGTCGGACCACACGTAGCGGACGATGATCGACTTGCCCTCGAACGATTCCTGGTCGTAGAACTCGCCGCGTCCGTTCTGGAAGCGGCCGACCGTGGGCGGCCAGTCGAAGGTCCCCTTCGTCGCATTGGCCCAGTAGATGTTCCACTGATGTGCCGCCGGGTTGTAGAGACGGACGGTCAGGCCCTCGACGTCGATGTGCGCGGCGGGACTGTGGACGCTGAACTCATCCATCGTGGCTCGTCCGCCCCAGATGCTCTTGGTGATCTGCGTCCCTTCGAACTCCACCCATTCGTGGGAGCCCGAGAGCGGGTGGACCAGCCGCTTCAGGGTGGCCTTCCAGTTGCCCACCAACGGGTCGAAATCGTGCTGGCCGTCCCGCAAGGCGCCGGCGGCGCCCTTGCCCGCGGCCGGCGGGGCGGCTGCCTGGGCCGAGACGAACGTGGGACCGGCGAGCCAGGCCGCCGCCGCGGCGGCCAACAGGATGCGAACGCGTTTGGTCGTGCTCATGCCCTTTCCTCCTTGGATTCGCTTGAGGTTCCCGCGAACCTGCGCGAACATACGGGCGCATATGGCTTTTGAAAAGATCCACTTTCGATGCAATTTCTGATACCACTTGACCCGCTGGGCGAGCCATTGTTCCGTCAGGTCTACGCCGGCCTGCGGCAGGCCATCCTGGCCGGCACGTTCCGCGCGGGAGACCGGCTTCCCTCGACGCGCGATCTGGCCGAGCAGCTCCGCGTCTCCCGCACCGTCGTGGTGCTCGGGTACGAGCAGCTCCTGGCCGAGGGGTTCGTGGCCGGCCGCGTGGGCTCGGGCACCTACGTGCCCGAAGGGCTCTGCGCCCTGCGCGGGGCCGGCGCGGCGAAGTCGGCGCGGTTCAAGCTGTCGCGGTTCGGGTCCTTCGCCCGGGCGAGCGGCTCGACCCTGGTCTTCCCGTCGCCGCACGCGGCGCCCGTCCGCTACGACTTCGCCTACGGCCGCAGCGTCGTGGATTGCTTCCCCTTCGACCAATGGCAGCGCCTGTTGCACCGGCGCGCGCGCAAGATCCGCGTCCGCGAGCTCGACTATGGCCCGGCGGTGGGTGCCGAAACGCTGCGGGAAGCCATCGCCGGCCACCTGCGACGATCGCGCGCCGTGGTGTGCGATTCCGCGCAGGTGGTGGTCGTCAACGGATCGCAGCAGGCCCTGGACCTGATCGCTCGGGTGTTGATCGAACCCGGCGACCCCATCGTGATCGAGGATCCTCTCTACCAGGGAACCCGGGAAATCCTGCGCGCCGCCGGGGCCCGCCTGCACGCGGTCCCCGTAGACCGTGAGGGCCTGGATCCAACGACGTTGCCGGAACGAGTCCGAATGGCCTTCGTGACGCCCTCCCATCAGTATCCCAGCGGCGGGATTCTCCCGCTGGCGCGGCGGCAGACGCTTCTGCGCTGGGCCAGGCGCAACCACGCCGTGATCGTCGAAGACGACTACGACGGCGAGTTTCGTTACGACGGCAAGCCGCTCGAGTCCCTGCAAGGACTGGACACGGAGGGACGGGTCCTCTATGTCGGGACCTTCTCGCGGACGATCTTCTCGGCTCTGCGGATCGGTTACCTGGTCGTGCCGAAACCGCTCCTCCAGGCGTTCACCGCGGCCAAGTGGCTCTGCGACCGGCATACGCCCACGCTCGAGCAGGAAGCGCTGGCGGAGTTCATCCGCACCGGCATGTACGAACGGCATCTGCGGCGCCTCCGCCGTCGCAACGCGGCCAGCCGCCGAGCGCTGCTCGAGGCCTTGAAGGAGCATCTGGGCGACGGCGTGGAGGTGACCGGCGACGGCGCCGGAGCCCATCTCGTCGTCTGGCCCAGCAAGCGCGTGTCGGAGGAGAGGGTCGTGGCCGCGGCGGCCGCCCGCGGTGTGGGGATCTACGGAATCGCCCGTTATTTCTGGAAGCAGCCGTCCCGGCCCGGGATCATCCTCGGCTATCCGCGCATGCGGGAGGCGGACATCCGCGAGGGCGTCCGGCGCCTGGCCGGGATTCTCTGAGATCCGGACCGGCCGCCTTCAGGGCGCGGCCGTCTTCGCGGCCGCCTCGTCCCTCAAGTACGCGTCGATCGCCGCGGCGGCCTTGCGGCCGTGGCCCATGGCGAGGATGACCGTGGACGCGCCGGCCACGATGTCGCCGCCGGCGAAGACGCCCTTGCGCGTGGTCTGCATCGTCGCGGGGTCGACCACCAGCGTGCCGTGCCGTGTGGACGTCAGGCCGGATGTGGTCTTCCCGATCAGCGGATTGGGCCCGTTGCCGATCGCCTCGATGACGATTCCCGCGGAAATCTCCTCGTAGGCGTCGGGGATCGGGACGGGGCGGCGTCGGCCCTTTTCGTCGGGCTCGCCGAGCTCGCACCGCTGAACCTTGAGCCCGCGCACCCAGCCGTCGGCCGTGGCCAGGATCTCCACCGGCGCCGAGAGCATTCGGAACTGGACTCCCTCCTGCTCCGCGTGGTGGACCTCCTCGAGCCGGGCCGGCATCTCCTCACGCGACCGGCGATACATCAGGTACACGTTCTTCGCGCCCAGGCGCAGCGCGGTGCGCGCGGCGTCCATGGCCACGTTGCCGCCGCCCAGGACCGCCACGTTGTCGCGCCGCAGGACCGGGGTGTCCTCCTCGGGAAACCGATAGGCGCCCATCAGGTTCGCGCGGGTCAGGTACTCGTTGGCCGAGTAGACGCCGTTGGCGTCCTCGCCGGGGACGTTCACGAAGTACGGCAGCCCGGCCCCCGTCGCGACGTAGACGGCGTCGAATCCGTCGTCGAAGAGGTCATCGACCGACAGCGTCTGCCCGACCACCGTGTCGAACTCGAAGGCGACGCCCATGCGCGCCAGGTTGTCCACCTCCGCCTGCACGATGTCCTTGGGAAGGCGAAACTCCGGGATCCCGTACACCAGAACGCCCCCCGCCTTGTGGAACGCCTCGAAGACGACGACCTCGTGGCCGAAGCGGCGCAGGTCCCCCGCGCAGGCCAGGCCCGACGGACCCGATCCGATGACGGCCACGCGCGCGCCGCTGGGCGCCCCCACCGCCGGCAGCTCGACGCCCCCTTCGTTTCTCTCCCAGTCCGCGAGGAACGCCTCGATCTTGCCGATCGAAACGGCGAAGCCCAGGTCCTTGTGGACCTTGGCGACCATGCAGTTCTGCTGGCACTGGCTCTCCTGCGGACACACGCGCCCGCAGACGGCGGGCAGGAGATTGGTTTCCTTGATCGTCCGGATCGCGCCGCGGAAGTCCCCTTCCGCCACGAGACGGAGGAAGCGCGGCACGTCGACGCCCACGGGGCAGCCGGCCACGCACGGCTCGTTCTTGCAGGACAGGCAGCGCACGGCCTCGGCTCGGGCCTGCTGCGGGCTGTAGGCGAAGGGCACCTCGCGGATGTTGGCGACGCGCTGCCCGGGATCCTGCTCGGCCCAGAAGACCTTGGGGAGCTGGCCCCGCTGCTTGTTGGTCAGGGCCGCGCGGCCCTCGATGCGCGCGGCGAGCTCCTCCGGGCCGATCACGATTCGGGCCGAGCCGCTCATGCCGTCTCGCCGCCGCGGACCACGCCCGCCTCGATCCCCGCCGCCTGCGCCTGCAGCCGGCAGGCGTGCTCTTTCTCGCGGTACCGGGCCAGGCTCTCGGCCTCTTCCGTCCTGTACATCCCCTGCCGGCGCACCATGCCGTCGAAGTCGACGGCGTGCCCGTCGAACTCCGGCCCGTCGACGCAGACGTAACGCGGGACCCCGCCGACCGTCACGCGGCAGCCGCCGCACATTCCCGTGCCGTCGATCATGATGGTGTTCAGGCTCACCAGCGTGGGAACGGCGTACGGCTCGGTCGCCCGGGAGCAGAACTTCATCATCAGAGGCGGGCCGATGGCGATGGCCAGGTGCACGTCGCCGCCGGCCGCTCGCCGGCTCTCGATCGTCTCCTTGAGCACGTCGGTCACGAAGCCCTTGCGGCCGGAGGAGCCGTCGTCGGTCGTGACGCGCAGCTCGGCAGACACGGCGGCCAGGCGGTCCTGAAAGATCAGGAGGTCCTGGCGCCGCGCGCCGAGGATCGTCACGACGTCATGGCCGGCGTCGCGAAACGCGCGGGCAATCGGCAGGATCGGCGCCGCGCCGATTCCGCCGGCCACGCAGGCCACCGTGCCGCGAAAGTCCTCGGCCCTTCCGGGGATGGCGATGTGGGTCGGGTTGCCCAGGGGGCCGGCGACGTTGGCCAGAGCGTCCCCCTGGCGGAGTCCATCGCACATTTCGATCGTGGTCTTTCCGACCGCCTGCACCACCAGCGTGATGGTCCCCCGCTCCCTGTCGACGTCGGCGATGGTCAGGGGAATCCGCTCGGAATTGGGCCGCGGGCGCACCATCACGAACTGGCCGGCGCGGTGCCGCCGCGCCACGCGCGGCGCCTCGACCTCGAAGAGGGTCACGTTCTCGCCCAGCTTCTGCTGAACCAGGATTGGAAACACCGCCGGCACCTCGCTCATCCGGGCCCCGGCTCCGGCGCCGACGGCCCCTCCTCGGCAATGGTCCAACGCCGGCGGTCAACGGATCAGATGCATTTGCATCAGTCCGCCCGCCCGCCGGCGCGGGCGCCTACCGGGGCGAGGGCTCGCTGCGCAGGCGGCGCAGCGCCTCCAGCCCGCTGGCGCTGGCCGGATTCAAGGCCGTCGACTTCTCGTAGCTCGCGATCGCCCGGTCGCGCTGGCCGTCCGCGGCGTAGGCCTCGCCCAGGCTGTCGTGGACGTTCCACGAGTCCGGATGCGCCGCGACGTTGGCCTCGAAGACGCCGATCGCTTCCCGGATTCGTTTCTTTCCCAACAGCCAGTAGCCCACCCGGTTGACCTGCTCCTCGGTCAAGGCCGGGGGGCCCTTCTGCCCCGACCGCTCGCCGTCCCCCGCGATCGCCTCCGGGCCGCGGGCCAGGATGTCCTTCAACCAGGTCCGGGCCGGCGAGTCGAACCGCTCGTAGTCCAGCCAGGCGAACAAGGGATGCGCGCCGCCGGTCGCCGCGGCGACGATGTCGGGGATGATGCCCTGCCCGTCCAGGCCGTTGGTGAAGATCACCAGACCGTTCCTGGACGCGGGAGACCCGAAGACGAAGCAGTGGAACCCGCTCCCGTTGTCGCCCCAGTGCCAGAACGAGACACCGTCACCGCTCTCCTCCAGGCCCCATCCCAGGCCCCAGGCCACCTCGAGGGAGGTGCGGCCGGGCTTCTTCCCGGTACAGTTGGTGCAGCCTTCGTCGACGTGGATCTGCGGGCGGAGCATCTCCGCGTACGTCTTCGGGGTCAGGCCGGCGCCGCTCAGAACGGCGATCAAGAACCGCGCGTAATCGCGGGCCGTCGTGTGCAGGCTCGCCGCGGCGTTCGCCTCGGCCGGACGCTGAAGGACCCGGGGGGTCCCGACCGCGTCGTGGCCGGTCGCCTTGCGCCCTTCGAAGCGCTCCTGCCAGACGTAGCTCGAGTCGGCCATGCGCAGCGGCTCGAAGACGAGCCTCTCCATGAGGGCTTCCAGCGTCTGTCCGCTCACCCTTTCGACCGCCTTCTGCAGATAGACGAACCCCTCGCCGGAGTAGCTGAACTTTTCCCCCGGCGCGAAGAGGATCGGGAGCGGCTGCCCCGGCGGACGCCAGTTGGGAAACCCCGTGGCGTGCGAGAGGACCCGACGGACCGTGACGGCGGAGATCCTGGCGTCCTGGACGTAGTCGCCCGGAAGGTAGCGGTTGACCGGCGCATCGAGATCGATCTTGCCGGCGTCGACGAGCTTCAGAACGGCGTAGGCGAAAAGCGGCTTGGACAGCGAGGCCGCTTCGAAGATCGTGTCGTCGGCGACGGGGACCCCCGGGCTCGCGCCCGCGTCGCGGACTCCGAACGCCCGCTGCCAGGCCACGCGCCCGCCGCGCACCACGACCATGGACAGGCCGGGCACGTCCCCCTCCCGCATGCGCCGCGGGACCAGCCGCTCGAGGCGGCCGCGGACGTCGCCGTCGCCGTTGCCGGAGTCCGACGGCATCGGCGGCTCGGCGGCGCGCGCGCTCGAGGCCAGCAGCGCCGCCGCGGCCGCGAGAAGGATTCGCGACGCGGGTCTCATCGGCCGAGTCTATGCCGCCGCGCGGCGCGCGTCCTTGCTCCGGGCGCGGCCGGAGGGAATCGGCCCGAGGCCCGCCGATCCCTCCGATAGCCCGGCTCGGCCGGAGCGCCGGCCGCGTCAGTTGATGTCTTTGCCCTGCTCGAGCAGCTGAATCATGTTCTCGAGGTTCTTCTTGTTGCCGGCGTCGGGAGCCTGCGCCAAAGCGAGCTTCGCTTCCGCGAGCGCCTTCTTGGTTTCGCCCAGCGCCGCGTACCCGCGCATCAGCCCGACGTGCACGGGCCACTGATTGGGATAGCGCTTGGCGTTCAACTGAAAGACCCGCAGGGCCTCCTGCTTCTTTCCGTCGGTCAGGAGCTGCCGTCCGGCCTGATGGATCTGCAGGGCATCCGCGGTGGGATGGTTCAGGGCCTTGTCGAAATTCTTGGCCGATTCCTGGGTCATCCCGTTGGCCGCCTGCAGGCGCGCGAGCGTCATGAGCGTGGCGAAGTTCTCCTGTCCGCCAGACCACGTCGGATCGGAGACCGCCCGCTGCGCCCACTGGAGCCCTTCGGCGAGGTTGACCTTGTGCTGCGCGCAGAAGTCCGCGGCCTGCTGCCAGTTCTGCCAAAAGAAACCCGCGAACCCCTTCAGGTCCGTCCGCATGTTGTCGGCCCAGAGCTGATCGACGTTGTCCACTGAGATGGTGAAGGGAATCTGCAGCTCCTCCCACTCGAGCGCCGCGGTGACCTTGGCCGGCTCGCGCTCGATGAACTCGTAGTTGAGCCATTCATGGTACGGGCTCTTGGCGGCCTTCGTGGTCACCCGCAACGCGTCCCGCTTGGGGTCGTACCAGAAGCTGCCCCAGTTGGCGGCGTCCTTGGAAAAGATGATGGTCCATTCGTCCTTGCCCGGAATCATGTGCAGGCCGTACGTGCCGGCGGGAAGGCTCTGGCCCTGCACCTTGACCTCGTGCGTCGTGGTGAACGTCGTGTTCTCGTTGGCCCCGGCCCGCCAGGGGCAGCTCTTGCAGCCGTTGAAACCGAGATCGGCCATGCCCCAGGGGACGAGCTCCCCCCAGATCTTGCCGCGCCGATCGTTCTTGCCGCGCACCACGCGCGGGCTCGAGTAGTCGATGGTGACCCGGACCGGGCCGATCGCCTGGGTCACCGAGCCCTGGGGATTCTCGCCGCTCGGCGGAAAGGTCAGCCCTTGCGCGCCGAACAGAGGGACGGACAGACCGAGAAGGGGGATCAGAGCCAGAAATCGAGGACGAGCTCCACGTCTCATTCGCAACCTCCTGTCGGCCGTCGAGGGGACGGCCGTTGCCGTCGTACCAATACGGACCAGGGTTGCGAGTGTTTTGCGCCGCGGCCGCTCGTGGCCTGTCCGAGAAGTCCTAGGACAGGCGCTCCGCCGTCGGGCTCGCCTCCCTCGTCGGCACGCTCCGGCCCGGCCGCCGGAGTGAGACGTGGGCCGTCGCTGGAACGCCCGTCGCAGTCTTTCCCGGGCATCGGCCTGACCCCTCCTTGCTCCTCGCTCATCGCCTCCTCCGGGAGACGGTCCCGCCGCCGGAGATTGCAGTCGGACTCATGCAACGCTGTCAGCCCGGAGCCGGCGCCGTTTCCCGGAGGAGGCGCTGTCCGAGGGCACGCACCGTGGCCGATCTGCCGCCACCCTGCCGCTGTGCCCGAGTGACCGCAGCGGCGGCCCACCAGAGTCCTTTCGCGGCCAGGCCGCCGCGTGCCGACGAGGGAAACGGCGACGGATCCGGGCGACTTGTCAGCAAACGACCGGGACAGGAGACTAGATCTTCGGCTTGGGGGGCGGCAGCGTGAACGCCGCGCTCTCCGCGGCGAAGCCGACCCGCACGTGGGAGCCGTCGCAGAACGGCTTGTTCTGGGATTGCCCGCACCGGCAGAGCGACACCGTCGTGCGGCCGGCCAGATCGTACCGGCTGCCCGATTCGTCGACGAGCGTGATGTCGTCCCCTTCCACCCGCAAGGGTCCGTCCTTGCGGGGCGTGATCTTCAGGTCCGCCATGGCTGTCCTCCCTCGGTCGACCGACGACCGGGCCGCGCGATTCTATCCGCGCGCGCGCGACACCCCGTCCTCCGATGAACTATTCTCGTCGCCAAACGCGCCGCGAGGACCCGAGAGCCGGCCGCCCTGGCGGAGCAGACGATCATGAGTCTTCGATCTCCCGCCGACGCGGACCACGGCCTGCTCCGGGCCCTGACGCTCTTCGACGCGACCGCCCTCGTCGTCGGCACGGTCATCGGCTCGGGCGTCTTCCTGGTGCCCGCCGAGATCGCCCGTGCCGTCCACGCGACGGGTCCGATGCTGGCGGTCTGGATCGTGGGCGGTTTTTTCACGCTCCTGGGAGCGATGAGCCTGGCCGAGCTCGGCGCGGCAATCCCGCAGGCCGGCGGCCTGTACACGTTCATCGGCCGCGCCTTCGGTCCGATGGCCGGCTTCCTGTGTGGCTGGATGCTCTTCACCGTCGCGACCTCCGGCTCGATCGCGACGCTCGCCGCGGCGCTGCCGATCTACATCGGCGGCTTCGTCGCGCTCTCCCCCGCCGCCGCGAAGCTCCTGGGCATCGCCGCCATCGCGCTCTTCACCGCGATCAATCTCTTCGGCGTCCGCCGCGGGGCCGTGGCCCAGAACGTCCTGACCGCTCTGAAGGTGAGCGGACTGGCCGCCATGGTCGCAGCGGTCTTCTTCCTGCCCGCGCCGCCGCGGCCCCCCGCCGTCCCGACCGGCGCCGTCGCCGGAGGCTTCACCGTGGCCGCGTTCGGAACCGCCCTGGTCGCGGTGCTCTGGGCCTACGAGGGCTGGCACGACGTGACCTTCATCGCCGGGGAGATGCGCTCGCCGCAGCGCGATTTCCCGCGCGGCCTGATCGGCGGCACGCTCGTCGTGATCACGCTCTACCTCGCTGCGAATCTCGCCTACCTCCACGTCCTGACGCCGGGGGAGATCGCCGCCTCGCCCCGCGTGGCCCTGGAGGCGATCCGGCGCGTGGCCGGCGAGACCGGCGGAAGGCTCCTGACCGTCGCGATCCTCTGCTCGATCCTGGGAGCCATGAACGCCCTGGTGCTGGCCGGGCCGCGCGCCTACTACCAGATGGCCCGCGACGGCCTTCTCTTCGAGCGGTTCGGCCGCGTGCACCCGCGCTGGCGCACGCCGGCCGAGGCCATCCTGCTCCAGGGCCTCTGGTCGGCCGTTCTCGTGCTCTTCATCGGCGGCTTCGCCCAGCTCTTCACCTACGTCATCTTCGGCGGCTGGATCTTCTACGCCCTCGCGGTGGGCGGCGTCGTCGTCCTGCGCCGCAAGGAACCGGACCT
This sequence comes from uncultured Acidobacteriota bacterium, assembly GCA_963733955.1. Taxonomy (GTDB): domain Bacteria; phylum Acidobacteriota; class Thermoanaerobaculia; order UBA5066; family Gp7-AA6; genus DATFTF01. Next base: position 180,268 of record CAVTEW010000005.1, on the reverse strand, counting down.
GCCGCGCCCCTTCCGGGTTCCCGGCTATCCGGGCGTCCCGCTGCTCTTCGTCGCCGGGGCGGCGTTCCTCGTCTTCAACACGCTCGCGACGACGCCGCGCGAGTCGATCCTCGGCCTCGCCTTCATTGCGCTGGGGATCCCGCTCTACCTCTGGAGGACGCGGGTCGCCCGCCGGCCGGAAGAGCGATAGCCTGGAACAGTCGCCATTCAAGGAGGCCGCATGAACGACGCCAACATCCGACGCTACGAAGCCCGTGCGCAATCGACCGAGACGTTCGGCCGCGTGCTCTGCGCGTGCCGCGATCACCACTTCGTCGTGGACGGCCCTGTGCAGAACGGCTGCCCCGGCGAAGCGGTCACCCCGGCGGAGATCTTCCTGGCCGCCGTGGCCGCCTGCGGCGTGGAGCTCGTCGGCGTCATCGCCAGGGAAAAGAGCATCCCGCTCTCGGGCGCGCGCGTGGCGATCTCGGGAATGATGGATCGCTCCCGCCCGGTGCGCCCGGACCTGACCCTCTTCCGGACCGTGCGGCTGGAGTTCGATCTCTCCGGAGTCAGCCCCGGCCAGGGGGAGGAGCTGGTGGCCGCCTTCCGCGGCCGTTGACCGCTTTTCGGAACGGTCGCGGTCGCGACCCCCGACGTCCAGATCGAGATCCGCACGGTCCCCGCGGCCGCGCCGGGGACCGATGCGGCATGAGGGCTAACAATATTTATATTGTTAGGCGCGCCCGTCCGTAGATCCGGAGACGCCCGGCCGGGCCTGGCGGAAGGCCGTCCGGACCGCCGGTCCTCCCATGGCCGCGATCATGGTGACGAGCCCCGCGGCGATGGCCAGGCACAGCGCCAGGCCCACGGCGAGCTCGAGCCCCGCGCGCGAGTGGACCGAGAGAGAGCGCTTCGGAGCCCGAGAGCGCTCCGGTCCAGGCCGCCGTTCACAGCGCGGCGAAGGCCAGCACGTAGACCAGGGCCAGGACGCTGACGATCCGCAGGGCCACCCGGGCCCACTCCCGCAGGCGCGGGAACTGCCAGCCCGCGATCAGGACGGCCAACGCCAGGACGCCCTGGGTCAGCACGATGGCGTTGAAGTGCTCGAAGACCAGGGCCACGCGGCGGCTCTGCGTCGAAGAATCCCCCGCCGCCGCAGCGAGCGGGGGAAACGCCGGGCGCAGGGCTCGCCAGAGAATCAGGTTGACCGCGCTGCGCGCCTGACCGAGGGCCCCGAGCGCCACCCAGACCCACCCGAGGACGGAGACCGGCGGCGGACGTTGCACGTCTGCCTGCTCCATGGGCTCGTGGAAGAGCCCGAAGAATATCGCGGATCGCCGGCGCGGCGTCGGGCCGAGGTCCGCGCGTGACCGCCGGCACGGCCGCGGCGCCGCCCCGCCGGCTCGAGATCCCCCGCCGGCGCCTGCACCGCGCCATTTTCGTCCTGGCCGGCCTCTACAACATCGCGTGGGGAATCTGGTCTTCGCTCGACCCGCAATGGCTCTTTCGGTTCGCCGGGCTGCCGCCCTTGAACCACCCGGCGATCTTCGCCTGCCTGGCCATGGTGGTCGGCCTGTATGGGATCCTCTACCTCGAAGTCGCGCGGGTCCCCGAGCGCGGATGGCTGCTCGCCGCGGTCGGGCTCACCGGAAAGATCCTGGGCCCGATCGGGCTCGCCGCGCTTCTCGTCCGGGGAAGCTGGCCGGTCTCGACGCTCGCCCTGTGCGTCCCCAACGACCTGATCTGGTGGCTGCCGTTCGGCCTCTACCTGGTCGACGCCTGGCCTTGCTTCCGAGCGGACTGGCCCGGCGCGCCGGACCGCTGACGGCCTGGCCCCGCTTGGGCCGACGACAGACCGCCCGCGCTACCGGCTCCTCCTGGACGTCAAAGGAAACCACGCCGACAACCACCTCGCCGGTGTCGACGGTCTGTACGCCTGGCGCGAAAGACGAGACCGCCGCCGGCGACGACGCCGGTCAGGGCAGGAGGGCGGCTCCGGGCTGCGGCGAATGCGGCTGAAAGCGCCACAGGCTCGTCCGAAGCGAGACGCCCATCGCCAGGAGCGCTCCCTCGCGGGTCCAGCCGGAAAAGGGAATGTCTCCGTCGAAGAGCACGGGAACCCGCTCGAGGCTGGCCGTGGCCGGATCGAGCAGGGCCGCGCCGCGGAACCAGGAATCCGGCGAAGACACCGTCACGGCGATCCGTCCGTCCGGCCCCACGGCCGTGCCCGAGAGCGGCGTCGCGGCCAGCCGCAGCGGTCCGGCGAAGAGAATAGGGAGCTGGCTCGCGCCGCCGTCGAGCGGCGTCCGGTAGAGCTTGACACCGTCGCGCTCGGCGACCTGAACGATCAGCGAGGGCGCGGGGCCGTGCGCGTCCACGGCCACGCCGTTGGCCGGCATGAGCCTTCGGGCCTCGCCCCCATCGACCGGCACGGAGAAGAGCGTCCCCGCGTCGACGTAGTACAGCGTCCGCCCGTCGGGCGACGCGACGAGGCTCTGCGGCGTCGCGCCGCGCGTGGACTCGATGCGGCGCACGATGCGTCCGTCGGCCACCGTCGCGACGGTGACCATCGACGGCTGCCCCACGCGTCCGGACAGAAAGGCGATCAGGCCGTCCCCCACCAGCGCGGCGGGCGGCGTGGCCTGTTCCGCCAGATCCAGGAACGGGCGCATCCGCCCGTCCGCTTGCGCGATCAGAAGCCGCCGGCGGCCGAGCACCTGGCTGGGGATGAGGACGCTGCCGTCGAAGAGCTGGAGCGGACTGGTCAGCAGGTTTCCGGCGATCGTCGTGATCCGCTCGGCGACGCCGCCGCCGGCGGGGAACCGCAGGAGCTCGGCGGGGCTGTCGAGCGTTCCCACGTAGACGCTTGCGTCGGGGCCGGCGTCCAGGCTCCAGGACTTGCCGGTCACCGGGAACAGGATCGTTCCCTGGTCCCCGCTTCCTGACACTTCGAGGACCTGCTGGAGATCGCCGAAGGTCGCGACGGCCAGGACGGCGCCGTCGACCCTGACCGCGAGCGGCGGCGCGAGCGGAAGCTGGGGCGCGAACGGCGCGGCGCGTCCGGACGCGAGATCGAGCACGTAGACGCGGCGCGCCGGCGCGGCGTCTCCGGCGAGCTTTCCCCAGAAGAGCGCGCGTTGTCCGTCCGGAAACGCCCGCACGCTCCACGTCGCCGACTCGGCGACGACCGCGGGACCGACCGGCACGAGCTTGCCGGTGTCCGGCCACAGGCGGTGGACTTGAAAGTTGCCCGCGGCGTCGCGCCGCACGACCAGGAGGCTCCCGTCCGGCAGCGCCTCCGGGCCCTGGGCCTCCTCGAGCAGCAGGCGCTCCTCGCCGCCCATCGGCGACACGCTGAAAATCCCTCTGGGCACGTCGCTCACGCGGTCGAAGAAGAGCTGGTTTCCGTCGCGGGACCAGCTGACCTTGTGGACGGAGCCGGCCTCCTCGCGGCGCGTGACCACGGTCCAATCGCCGGAAGACGGTTTCATCACGGCCACCTGCGAACGTCCGCTCACCAGCGTGACGAAGGCGAGCGTCTGCCCGTCGGGCGAGATCCGTGGCGCCATCACCCGGGTCATCGGCCCGGACAGGAGGCTTCCCTTCCAGACCGGAGGCGGAGCCTCGACCTGCCTGCCGCGGAACCAATGTCCCGCCGCGGCTCCTCCCGCAAAGAGCGCGGCGCCCAGAACGAGAAGCAGGACGAACTCGCCGGCGCGCCGCGCGCGGACGGCAGCGCCGGACGGCCGGGCCGGGGCCGCCGCCGGAACACCCGACGGCGGGGTCTGCGGGGCCCCCGGCACCTGGACCAGATGGGAGCTGCGCCGTTCGCCGACCTGGGGAAAATCCGTGATGTTGTCGCGGATCTGTTTCAACTCGCGGGCCAGATCGCGCGTCGAGGCGTACCGGTCTTCCGGATCCTTGGCCAGGCACCGCTCGACCAGCCAGCGCAGCGGAGGGGGCACCCGCGGATTCAGCTTCTCCAGGGGCTCGACCTCCTCCTGGATGATCGCCGAGAGAGTCTGAATCGCGGTGGCCCGGTGGAAGGCCTGTTTGCGCGTGAGCATCTCGTAGAAGATCAACCCGGCCGAGAACTGATCGGATCGAAAGTCCAGGGGATATCCGGATGCCTGCTCCGGCGACATGTAGTCCGGCGTTCCGAGGATGAAGCCCGCCTGCGTCAGGGACGCCTGCGGCGCGCCCGAGCCGGTCGGGGCGCGCAGGTCGCGGTTCTGGAGCTTGGCCAGGCCGAAGTCGAGGATCTTGGCGAATCCATCCCGCGTGACCATGACGTTCTCGGGCTTGAGATCGCGGTGAAGGATCCCGGCCTGATGCGCCTTGGCCAGCCCGTCGGCGATCTGGACGCCGATGTCCACGGCCCGGCGGATCGGAAGACCGGCCTCGATCAGATGCCGCAGCGTCCACCCCTCGATGAGCTCCATCGCCAGGTACGGACAGGAGTCGGCCTCCCCGACCTCGAAGATGGTCACGATGTTGGGGTGGTTCAAGGCCGACGCGGAGCGCGCCTCCGTGGCGAAGCGGGCCAGGCCTTCGAGGTCGGAGAGCACTTCGTGGGGCAGGACCTTCAGGGCGACGCTGCGACCCAGGCGCGTGTCGCGCGCGTGGTACACCTCGCCCATTCCTCCGGCTCCCAGCCGTTCGAGGATTTCGAACGGCCCCATCCGCGTCCCCGTCGGGATCGAGACGAGGGCGTGCTCGCCGCCCGGAGGCGGCGTCGGCACGGAGCGCGGCCAGGCCGCGACGCGGCGGGAATCCTCAGTCATCCGACGCCGGGGGCGCCTGCCAGACGGTCACGCGATCGCGCCCTCCTTCCTTGGACCGGTAGAGCGCCCGGTCGGCCGCCTCGTACAGCTCTTCGACCGTGGTCAGCTCGGACTGGGCGCTGGCCACGCCGAAGGAACACGTGACCGTGAACCGGTTGGCGCCGTGCTGGAACTCGTAGCCGGCCAGCCGCGCGCGCACTCGTTCGGCGAGGATCCGCGCCTGGTCGGAGTCTCCCTCCGGGCACAGGATCGCGAACTCTTCGCCTCCGACGCGGGCGAAGACCTGCTCCCGGCGCAGCAGCGGCCGCGCGAGCTCCACGATCTTCTTCAGCACCAGGTCGCCGCACAGATGGCCGTGCTCGTCGTTGACGCGCTTGAAGCGATCGATGTCGAACAGGATGAGCGAGAGCGGACGCGCGTAGCGGCGCGCGCGGCCGAACTCCCGCGCCACGTCCTCCTCGAAGCGGCGGCGGTTGGCGATCTCGGTCAGTCCGTCCAGAATCACCAGGTCGTGGATCGCCTGGTGATAGGCGCTTTCGATGTCCCGTCCCTGAAGAAACTTGAAGTGCGCCGCGCCGACCTGGAAGCGGTCGCCGCTCTTCAAGACCCTCGGATCTTCGATCCGCTGCTCGTTGACGAACGTCCCGTTGCGGCTCTCCAGATCCTCCAGGACCACCGACTCGTTGCGGTAGGCGAGGCGGGCGTGCTCGCGCGAGAGCGTGGTGACTTCGGGCAGGCTGATCTGCGCGGTGCGGCTGCGGCCGATCACGATCGTCGTTTGCGGCCTCAGACGAAATCGGGTTCCCAGCGAGCGGCTGGCCGGATGGGCGATCAGGATCAGGTTGGCTTCCGGCCCGGGGTCGGTGCTGCGTCGCCGGGGCGCGGCAATCGTCTGATCGCCGTCGACCGGGTCGAGGTCGCCGTCGTGGTCGAGAATGGTCTCGAAGCAGGAGGTCTCGCCGCTTCGGTCCCGGTCGCCGTCGGGCTGCACGTCTGCCTGAGAGCCGGAATCTCTGCGCATCTTCGTGTTGTGCTCCTGCTCATCGATTGATCGCATCGTTCGTCCAACGCAAGGTCGGGGCCACCCGCTTTGATTTAATAAGAATTTTGTTTTCAATTGTTTAGGTGACTCAGGCGAGCGGCGACAGTGAAAAAAAATGTCATGGTGGCGCCATCCGGTGACACCTCGTCGGGGGCATGGTCCGCAAAGGACCCTTCGTGTGGCTCTTGGAGGATGGCGTCGCCGGCGCTAAAAAGCCCTGGAGCATGACCACGCCGCTCTTTCACGTCGACGCGTTCAGCGATCGGCCCTTCGCCGGAAATCCGGCGGCGGTCTGCGTGCTCGGGGAGCAGCGGGACGACGCCTGGCTCCAGGCGGTGGCGAGCGAGATGAATCTGGCCGAGACGGCGTTTCTGACCGGCCGGGAAACGGACTGGCGGCTGCGCTGGTTCACGCCGGTCGTCGAGGTCGATCTCTGCGGGCACGCCACGCTCGCTTGCGCTCACGTGCTGTGGGAAACGGGCCGCGCTCCGGCGGACCGCACGATCCGATTCGAGACGAAGAGCGGCGTGCTCTCCGCGGCTCGCAGCGGCGCCGCGATCGAGCTCGACTTTCCCTCCGAGGCCGCGCTGCCTTCTCCCGTGCCGGCGGCCGTCCTGCAAGCCCTGGGGATCGAAGCGCCCCGCTTCACGGGAAGGAACCGCTTCGACTACCTGATCGAGATCGACGGGGAGGACGCCGTGCGCGCCCTCGCTCCGGACTTCCGTCGGCTCGCCGCCGCCGCGGGCGACGTGCGCGGAATCATCGTGACGGCGGGGAGCCGCTCGACGGCCCGCGACTTCGTTTCGCGATTCTTCGCGCCCGCGGCGGGCATCGACGAGGACCCGGTGACCGGATCGGCCCATTGCTGCCTGGGACCGCACTGGGCCGGGCGGCTCTCCCGGACCGAGTTGACCGGGTATCAGGCCTCGGCGCGCGGCGGAACCGTGCGCGTCCGCGTGGCCGGTGACCGGGTGTTTCTGGGCGGACAAGCCGTCACGGTCGCCCGGGGCGAGCTCGTCTGACCCGCGGATCTCACGAGGCGCCGGCTCCCCCGCCCCCCTCCGGCCGCCGGCGCCGTTTTAAGATCGCCACCACCGACGCCACGATCAGGACATCGAGGAGAAGGGATCCCGCTCCGAAGAACGCGCGGCCCGTCCAAGCGCCGCCGCGGGAGACGACGGTCAGAAAAGGAATCGAGAGGCTGCCGGAAAACTGCCGCGGCCCGGGACCGAAGGCCACCCAGTGGAACGGAGCCGCGAACATCAGCATGCCCGGAACGAAGACGGCCAGCTGCACCCAGGCCGACGGCAGGCCCTCGAGCGGCCGATTCGGATCGAAGCCCGCGGCGTAGATCCCGGCCGTCCATCCGCCGAAGAAGACGAAGGCGCCGCCGGCGCAGGCCACGACCCAGCGCGGCGCATGCATGGCGTCGGCGCGGGCGAAGACCGAGACGGCGACGATGGAGAGTCCGGCCGCGGCGACGGCCAGGCCGACGGCGATCGAGCTGCGCCGGGAGAGCGCGCGGTCCGGGCCGTCCATGAATCCGTTCTCCGCGAAACCTTGCCGGGCGCGCCCGTCAGCGGGCGCTCTTCGTGCCGGCCCTGGCCGAGCGCCCGGCACCCACGGCCCGCTCGACGTCGGCCAGCTCGCGCGGCGCCGCGCAGGACAGGCACTCCATTCCGCCGGGCGTCACGAGCACCGTGTCTTCGATGCGGACGCCGATGTTCCACCACTTCGAGTCCGCCGTGGAGTGCTCGGGAATGTAGATGCCCGGCTCGACCGTCAGCGCCATCCCCGGCTCGAGCTTCGTTTGGGCCAGCCCGTAGCGCTCCAGCCGCGCCGCGGCCACGGGATACCCATAGCTGCCGACGTCGTGCACGTTCAGGCCGATCCAGTGGCTGGAGCCGTGCGGGTAGAACCTCTGGTACGAGCGTGTGCGCAGGACCTCGGCGCGGTCGCCCGAGAGGATGCCGAGCTTCAACAGTCCGTCCACCACGACGCCGACGGTGGCCATGTGCACGTCCTGGAACGGCGTTCCCGGCTTGACCGCCGCGAAGCCGGCCTTCTGCGCCGCGAGCACGATCTCGTAGATCGCCTTCTGCTCGGCGGAGAAACGGCCCGAGACCGGCGAGGTGCGCGTGACGTCCGCCGCGTACATGTGGTACTCGCAGCCGGTGTCGTTGACCAAAATCTCGCCGGCCTCCAGCGCCTTGTCGTCTCTCTCGTAGTGGAGGATGACCGCGTTCTTTCCCGAGGCCACGATCGGCGGATAGGCCATGCGCGCGGCGCCCCGGGCCAGGCAGACGCCGACCATCGCCGCCTTCAGGTCGTATTCGCGGCCGCCCACCGACGTCGCCGCCATGGCGGCCTTGTGCGCCTCGGCGGAGATCTCGCAGGCCTCGCGCAGAAGGCTCTGCTCCAGGGGATCCTTCAGGAGCCGCATCGCCGCGAGCACCGGAGCCGCGTCGGCGATGGGGCGGACGGATCGGGCGTTGCCGTTGTCCGCGTTCCACTGGCGCATCAGCCGCTGCTGAAACTCGGCGTCGCCGCCCGACTCGGCGTAGAGAGTCTGGCTCCCCGCGGCGATCCGGCCGAAACGCATCCAGAACTCGCCGATCGGATAGGCCTCCCCGGCGCCGTAGTCGCTGGTCGCTCCTTCGGGCCCGGCGCGCCAGCCGGTCCACTGCTCGGCCCCGAAGTCCCTGGGCCGCACGAACAGGACGAACCGGCGCGCGCCCGCCGCGGCGGGAAGAAAGAGCGCGATCGCGTCCGGCTCGTCGAGCCCGGTCAGGTACCAGAAGTCGGAATCCTGGCGGTAGGGGTCGGGGCTCGTCTCCACGGACGTTTCCGGAGCGGAATGGAAGACGGCGATCGCGCCCGCCGGCAGCTGGGCCAGGAGTTTTTCGCGGTGAGATTCAAAGAAGGCGCGGTTGGGCACAGGCGGAGGCGCTGCGGCGAAGGCCGCAAGACTGCCCAGAAACAGACCGATCGCCGGAAGCGCTCTGGAATTTCGCATGGGAGGATTCTAACCGCTGTCCCACGCGCATCGTGCAACAATATATATATTGTTATCCGTGGGGCGGGCGGCCGCAAGGGGTCGCCCCTACGGAACGAGGGGGGAACGGATCGCGCTCGCGTCGTGCTTTCGCGGCGTGCGAAGTCACCCGAGCGGAAGCGAGGGTGGAGGCGCACGCCGCGCGAGCCGGAGCGAAGGCAGGAGGCCAGGCCTCCGGTCGAGGCCCTTTGGCCGAGCCGGACGGCGGTGCGCCGAAGGCGCAGGCCTCCTCCGCAGCGGAGGCGAGAACTATGCTTTCGGCGTCCAGCGCTCGAGCTCTTCGGCCAGCAGGCGGTCGACCGCTTCGACCGGGAGGGGGCGCGAGAACCAGTAGCCCTGGAGCGCGTCGCACCCGTTGGTGCGCAGGTACGCGAACTGCTCGTGGGTTTCCACGCCCTCGGCGATGACGTTCAGCTTCAAGCCGTGCGCCATGGCCACGACCGCGCGCACGATGCCGGCGTCGGCGGAATTGCTCACTACGTCGCTGACGAACGAGCGGTCGATCTTCAGCGTCGTGACCGGAAACCGCTTCAGGTACGAGAGCGAGGAGTAGCCGGTCCCGAAGTCGTCGATGGAGATCCCGACGTCCAGATCGCGCAGGGCCAGCAGGTTCGCCACGGTCACGTCGGCATCTTCCATGGCCACGCCCTCGGTGATCTCGATTTCCAGCGCCTGGGGCCGCAGATCGGAGTCGGACAGCGCGCGCTGCACGGTGCTCACCAGGTTGCGCTCGTGGAACTGGCTGGGGGACAGGTTGACGGCCACGCGCAAGTCGGGCAGGCCCAGGTCCTGCCAGGTCCGCACCTGCCGCACGGCGTTGTGCAGGACCCACTGGCCGAGCGGCACCATCATTCCGGCTTTCTCGGCGACCTCGATGAAATCGCCGGGCATGACCAGACCCTTTTCGGGATGCTGCCAGCGGACCAGGGCCTCGAGCTCGATGATGCGTCCGGTCGAAAGCGACAGCACGGGCTGGTAGTGGAGCACCAGCTCGTTTCGCTGGATGGCCTGCCGCAACCCGGCCTGGAGGGCCAGGCGCCGGGCCGCTTCCTCGGTCAGCTCGGGGATGCTCAACTGGAAATTGTTCCGGCCCCGCTCCTTGGCCCGGGCCATCGCGTTTTCCCCGCTGCGCAGCAGGGCCTCGGGATCCTGGCCGTCGTCGGGGTACAGGGAGACGCCGATCGACGTGGTCAGATCGACGCGGCGGCCTCCCGCCGAGAAGGGCTGGGCCACGGCCTCGAGCAGCTTGCGGGCCACCGCGATCGCGTCGTCGGCGCTGGTGATCTCGGGAAGGAGAACGATGAACTCGTCGCCGCCGACGCGGGCGACGGTGTCTCCCTCCCGCACGCAGAGGGTAAGGCGGCGGGCGACCTCCTGGAAGATCGCGTCGCCGGCCATGTGCCCGAACCCGTCGTTGACCGTCTTGAAGAGGTCCAGGTCCAGGAACAGGAGCGCCAGCAGCTTACCGGTGCGGCGCGACTTGCCCACGCAGAATCCCAGGCGCTCCATCAGGAAGGAGCGGTTGGGCAGCGCGGTCAGCGGATCGTGAAAGGCCTGGAAGGCGATGAGCTCCTCGGCGCGCTTGCGGTCGCTGATGTCGCGGGCGATGGAGGCCACGCCGGTCAGCTCGCCCTGCTCGTCGCGGATGGGCGACGCCGACACGGCGACTTCGATGGTGTCGCCGTCCTTCTTGACGCGGACCGTCTCGTAGCGGACCACGTTCTCGCCGGAGGCGATGCGATCGATCACGCCCTGGATTTCTCCGCGCCGGCCCGGCGGCTCCAGGACCCGGATGGAGCGGCCTTCCATCTCCGCGGCGTTGTAGCCGTACATCTGGGTGGCGCCGGGATTCCAGCTGATGACCCGTCCGTCGGCGGAGGTGGCGATGACCGCGTCGTGCGAGGACTCCATGATCGCGGCCATCCGCGCGAGCGTGGCCTCGCGCCGGCGGCGCTCGCTGATGTCGACGGCCACGTTGCCGAGCAGGTGGCGGCCCGAGTCGCTGCGCAGCGGAAACTTCAAAACGAGCCAGTGCCGGGGACCCGTGGGCGTGGGCAGCGTCTCTTCCACTTCCAGGACCGCGCCGGTGGCCAGGACGGTCTGATCCGACATCCGCACGCGCTCGGCCACGTCGGCGGGCAGCCACTCCGAGTCGGTCTTTCCTACGAGCGGGCGCCCGTCGGAGGCGAAATTATTCTCGAACGCGCGGTTGTAATAGACCAGACGTCCGCTCTCGTCCTTCAAGAACTCCAGCGCCGGGTTCTGGTCGCGCAGCAGCTCGAGGGTCGGCTCCGCGCCGGCCTCGCGATTGCGGCCAGGCTGGAGCGACCAGAGCGGATGGTCGGGCGGGACGAACTCGGACCCCTCGGGAGGGCGCCCCTCCTCATCGCTCGAAGTTCTGTCGGAACGCGCGGTCACCCCTAGAACCCCCTCTGTCTTCGGCACACGGAACGCTTGCCGCCTCTTCCTTCTCAAGCTTCCTGCCAGCTTTTGTCTGCTTTTGGGTTCAGAGAGTTGCGACGGAAGCGGGGGGCGGAGAGCCAACCACTTGCAGGGCCAAACGCGCCCGGCTGACAGAAATCCGCACTCCTCTAGGAAGCGGCTTGCGGACCCCCGGTCTCGCTCTCGTGTCCGGCGTGGACCGCCCCGGCTTTGACGACGGTCACGGTGCAATCGGCCTGGGCCACGACCTGGGAGGAGACGCTGCCGAGGAAACGGCGCAGCGTCGAGCTCCCTCGCGAGCCGATCACGATCTGATCCACGTGGTTGGCGCGGGCAAACTCGATGATGGCGGCGCCGGGGTCGGGGGCGGAGAGGACGTGGAAGGTGATCTTCGCGGGCGAGATGTTGAGGGGGCGTGCCCAATGCTTGAGCTCGATCAGGCGGCGCACGTGCAGATTGCGACCCTCCTCGTCCACCTGGATGTCCATGCCGATCCGCGAGGTTTTCAGGACCGTGACGCAGGCCAGCCGCGCGCCGGACTCGGTCTGGAGGATCCGGCGGGCCGCCAGGCGAAGCTCCTCGGCCAGGGCCGCCGATTCGGCGGCGACGTCGACGGCGACCATGAGGATCGGCGCGCGGGCCAGCCGATCGGCGGCCGAACGGGCCTCTTCGGGCTCCGCGCCCAGCCCACGCCAGCGCCGTAGGCGCAGGCCGAGGCTCTCGGGAAGGCCCGCGGCGCGCACCTTGCGGGCCGCCGTCTCGTGGTCGTACGGCACGCGGAAGTAGGTGAGCACGTCGCGCGCGTCGTCCAACAGCGCGTAGCAGGCCGCGGGGTTCCCGTCGCGCGGCTGCCCGGCCGAGCCGGGGATGGCCAGCCAGCGGCGGCTCGGGCCAAGCGGGATTCCCGTGCCGGGCACCGGCTGGAAGGCCAGCACGCGTCCCGCCGCGGTCATGTGGTACAGGATGGGCTCGTGGACGTGGCCGCAGAACGTGATCCGGCACGGCGTCGCGCGGATGCTCCGCGCGGCTTCGACCGGACCGGTGACGTACTCCCAGCCCGACGGCGCCCAGGCGTTGGCGTGCGCATAGAGCCGTCCGTCCCTCTCCTCGGTGAGCGGCAGTCCCTTCAGGAACTCGATCTGCGCTGCTCCCAGCTCGCGCCGGGTCCACTCGACGACCCCGCGGGCATCGTCCTGCATGGGTTGCGCGCCTGGCCGGCGACGGCCAGATCGTGGTTGCCGGCCACCGCGATCGCTCCCCGGGCGACCCGCTCCCGGATGGCGTCGACGACCGCGACGGGGTCGGCCCCGTAGCCGACGTGGTCCCCCAGGAAGGCGAATTGGCCGGCCCCCTGGCGCTCGGCGTGCGCCAGGCACGCCGCGAGGGCTTCGAGGTTGGCGTGCACGTCGGTCAGGATCGCGATGTGCATGAGAAATCCGGATGGGCGCCCGCGGGCATCCTACCTCGGCGCCGCGCCCCGGGCGCGCCGCGGGTCGGCCCGGAAAGGAGAAGGCCGTGATCCTGGAATGCCCGTCCTGCGGAAAGAAGAACCGGTCGCCGGCGGACCGGCTGGCCGACGTCGGACGCTGCGGCGCGTGCAAGGCGCAGATCTCTCCCGTGGCGCAGCCGATCGAGGCCGACCCCGGCCTCTTCGACGAGGTCACCCGCGGCGCCCGCGTGCCCGTGCTCGTGGATTTCTGGGCCGCGTGGTGCGGGCCATGCCGGACGGCCGCCCCGGAGGTCGCCAGGACCGCGGCCGCGATGGCCGGCCGGGCCCTCGTTCTGAAGGTCGACACGGAGCGGCATCCGGAACTCGCCGCCCGGTTCGGCGTCCAGAGCATTCCCAACTTCGTCGTCCTGCGCGGCGGTCGTCCCGTCTTTCAGCAGCCCGGCGCGGTCCCGAGCGCGCAGATGCAGGAGTGGCTCCTCCGGGCCGGCGCCGCGGCCGGCTGACGGCAGGATAGGATCGTCCGGGACATGAGCCGTTCCGCCCTGCCCGAAGAGACGCGCCCGGCGCGGCCTCCCGGTCCACAAGGACGCTTTCTCCTGGGAAGCCTGCCCGACTTCGCCGGAGACATCCTCGGGTTCCTGACCGACTGCGTCCGCGAGTACGGGGATTTCGTGCGCTTTCACATCCCCGGCTACGAAGCCTTCCTCCTGCAAAGCCCGCGCGACATCGAAACCGTTCTGCTCACGCAGCGCACGAACTTCGTCAAGCACAGGTTCTTCTGGCGCCACGTCACGGCCATCTTCGGCAACGGGCTCCTGACCAGCGAGGGCGACTTCTGGCTCCGGCAGCGCCGGCTGGCCGCTCCCGCGTTCCATCCCGACCGCGTCGCGGCCTACGCCGGAGTCATGGCCTCCTACACCGAGCGCATGGTCTCGGGCTGGCGCGAGGGCGAAGTCCGGGACGTGCACAAGGACATGATGCGGCTGACGATGGAAATCGTCACCAAGACGCTCTTCGACGCCGACGTCACCCGGGACGTCGACGACATCGGGCGCGCCTTCGACCAGATCATCGGCGAGATCGCCCGCCGGTTCCGGCGCCCGTTCCGGATCCCCGACGGGATCCCGATCCCCGGCAACATCCGCTACCGCCGCGGCGTGGCCCTGCTCGACCGGATGGTGGCCGGCGTCCTGGCCCAGCGCCGGTCGAGCCCCGGCGACCGCGGCGATCTCCTCTCCATGCTCCTGGAGGCCCGCGACGACGACGGCCGCCCGATGTCCGACCGGCAGCTGCGCGACGAGCTCATCACGCTGTTTCTCGCCGGACACGAGACGACCGCGATCGCGCTCTCCTGGACGCTCTTCCTCCTGGCCAAGAACCCGCGGGCGGAAGAACGCCTGATCCGCGAGATCGACGCGGTGGCCGGCGGCCGGCTCCCCGCGTTCGCCGACCTGCCGCGGCTGCCGTGGACCGAAGCGGTCGTCCGGGAGTCGCTGCGCCTCTATCCGCCGGCCTACGTGATCGGGCGGGAGGCGCTGTCAGACTGCGTCATCGGGGACTACGCGATCCCGGCGCGCGCAACGGTCTATTTCTCTCCCTGGGTGCTGCACCGCGATCCCCGCTGGTTCGAGAAGCCGGAGTCCTTTTTTCCCGAGCGGTGGCTCGACGGCGGCGGCGACCGCGTTCCGAAGTACGCCTACGTTCCCTTCGGCGGCGGCCCGCGCGTCTGTATCGGCGAGCGGTTCGCCATGATGGAGGTCGTGCTCGTCCTGGCCACGGTGCTGGGCCGCTGGCGGCTGCGCATGGCCGGCCCCGATCCGACGCCGTTTCCGTCGATCACGCTGCGGCCCGAGGGCGGGTCGCTCATGCGCCTGGAACGGCGCGCGCGCGTCGCGTGAGCCCGCCGGAGAGATCGCCGGAGAGAACGCCGGCGGTGGGATTCCGCCGCGGCGCCGTCGCCCTGGCCCTGCTTGCCCTGACCGGCGCGTCCGCCTGGGGCGTCTCCGGACCGCCGCCCCGTCGGTCCGCCGCCGACTCTGCCGAGCTCGCCGGCCGGGTGCGGGCCGAGTTTCTCCACGCCTGGCGCGGCTACGAGGAGCTGGCCTGGGGGCACGACGAGCTGCGCCCGGTGAGCGCGACGCCGCGCGACTGGTACGGCGTGTCCCTCTGGATGACCCCCGTCGACGCGCTCGACACGATGCTCGTGATGGGGCTGACCGACGAGGCCGCGAAAACGCGCGAGGCGATCGCCGCCCACCTCTCCTTCGACCAGGACGTCTCGGTCAAGAACTTCGAGGTCACCATCCGGCTGCTCGGAGGACTGCTCTCGTCCTACCAGATGACCGGCGACCGGCGGCTGCTGGCGCTGGCCGAGGACCTGGGCCGGCGCCTGCTCCCGGCCTTCGACTCGCCGACGGGCATGCCCTACGTGTTCGTCAATCTGAGGACCGGCAAGACCACCGGCGCGGTCTCCAATCCCGCGGAGATTGGGACGCTGGTGCTCGAGCTCGGCACGCTCGCGCGCGCGACGGGAAAGGACGTGTTCTTCGAAAAGGCCCGCAAGGCCCTCGGCGCGCTCTACGCCCGGCGGTCGAAGATCGGCCTGGTCGGCGAGGAGATCAACGTGGAGACCGGCGCGTGGACCGGGCGCGTGAGCCACGTGGGCGGCGGCATCGATTCCTACTACGAGTATCTGGTCAAGTGCGAACGGCTCTTCGCAGACCACGACTGCGGGCGGATGGCCCGGGTCAGCCTGGCCGCGGTGAACCGCTACCTGGCCGACGACGGCCCCGGCGGACTCTGGTACGGCGAAGCGGACATGGACAGCGGCCGGCGCACCGCGACGACGTACGGCGCGCTGCACGCGTTCCTTCCCGCAGTGCTCGACCTGGCCGGGGACCGGACGCGCGCCCGGCGGCTCCAGGATTCCGGCTTTCGCATGTGGACGCTTCACGGCCTCGAGCCCGAGGAGCTCGACTACCGGTCGATGCGCGTCGTCTCACCCGGCTACCAGCTCCGCCCGGAGATCATCGAGTCGGCCTATTACCTCTTTCACGACACGAAGGATCCGCGGTACCTCGAGATGGGCCGGACGTTCCTGGACGACCTCGTGCGGTCCTGCCGCACCGAACACGGGTACACCGTCTTGAAGAGCGTGGTGACCAGGGAACAGGGCGATCTGATGCCGAGCTACTTCCTGGCCGAGACGCTCAAGTACCTCTACCTGCTCTTTCGGCCGGACGCCCTCGACTTCGACCGCGTCGTCTTCAACACGGAGGCCCACCCGCTGCAAAGGCGCGCTCCCTAGGGCGCGCCGGCGGGCCGCGCGCGGGACGCCGGAACGCGTCTTGCAGTCGCTACATGCGGTCGGACGCCTCCGGGAGAGGTGCAGGTCCGGGAGCCGACATTCGTCGTCCGGTCCGGCCTTTCCCTTTCCAAGCCCGCCGGCGCCGCCGGCGGATGACCGCGACGACAGCGCGGTCCTAAGCTTCCTCGGGAAGGTGGGCCAGCATGCGCGCGGCCTCGCGCCATTCACGGCGCGCCGCGGCGAAGGAAGCCCGGGACTCCGCCAGCGTCGCCCGCCAGGAACGCGCCAGATCCGCCGAAGCCGTGCGGCCGCGCTCGACGAGCTCGAGGCGCTTGGCGTCGACCTCGTGCCACAGCTCCACGGCGCGGTCGAGCGCGCGCTGGGCCTGCTCCAGCCGGGGCCGAATCGCCGCGGCGGTTCCGGCAGGCACCCGCTCGAGCTGTGCTTGCGCCTTGGACAGCTTCATGCGCAGAAGCGACTTCTCGATCACCGCCGCGGGCGTCTTCTGGAAGCCGGCGGCCAGGCCGGTGCGGCCCAGGATCGCGATGAGCCACTTGGTCGGATCCCACTGGTACCAGCGCACGCCGTTGCGGAAGTCGGAAGGGAACTTGTGGTGAAAATTGTGGTACCCCTCGCCGTTGGTGACGAACGCGAGGAGCCCGTTGTCCCGCGCGGAGTTCTCCTCGGTATACGGGCGGGACCCCCACAGGTGGGCCACCGAGTTCACCATGAAGGTCGTGTGGTGGATGAGAACGATCCGCAGAAACCCGCCCCACAGGAGGCCGCCCATGGGCCGGCCGAACGCCGCGCCGACCAGAGTCGGAATCCCGAGGCCGCCCAGAATCCCGATCCAGTTGTTCCAGCGGAACTGCCACCGCACCAGGCGATTGGCCTGCAGATCGGGGACATTTTCATAGGATCGCTCGCCCGGCTCCGCGTAGAAGAGCCACAGGACGTGCGCCCACAAACCGCCGCGCCGGATGCTGTACGGATCCCAGTCCTTGTCGACGTAACGGTGGTGGTTGCGGTGGTCGGAGGACCACTTCAGGACCGAGTTCTGGAGGGCCATGGCGCCGAAGAACACGTAGAACGCCTGGACCGCCGGATGGCAGACGTAGCTCTTGTGCGAGAAGCAGCGGTGGTATCCGGCGGTGACCGAGAAGCTCACCACGCCGAAGAGTGCGAGGAAGAGCGCGGGCTCCCACCACCGCACGCCGTACGCGATGGCGTAGGCCGCCGTCCCCAGGACGCCGATCACCGGCGTCAAGGATAGAAACAGAATGTTCACCCAGTCTTTTTTTCGGTTCTGCATGGCGTCTCCGCTCCTGTCAGACGTCCGCTCCGAGCGGGACTCTCTTGTTTCGAGGGGGTCCTGGCGGGCTGAAGTCGACTCATTGTACCACCCGGGATGTACGCGGCCAGCGGGCCGCGCTCGACTCGGGCCGCCCGCGTGGGCTACAATATTGGTATTGTGAGGAGGCGTGGGATGCGCAAACGACAGACCCCCAAACGACGGGCCTCGGCCGAAGACGCCTCCGTGGGCGAGCTCCTGCGGCACGCGAGGGAACAGGCTGGACTAACCCAGGCCGAGCTGGCCCATCAGTTCCGGTGCACCCAGCAGGCCATCGCCCAGGCCGAGCGCGCGGAGACCAACCACACCATCGAGTTTCTGCGCCGCTGGGCCAAGGCCTGCAAGAAGCAGCTCTCGATCCGCATCGACTGACGTCGCCGGAGCTGCGCTTCGGGGTCTGCGCCCTGCGGGCGCACCGGACCGCGGCTCGCCCAAAGGGGCTCGGCCGCGGTCCTGACCCCGAGAGCACCGTTCCGAAGCTCTCGTAGCCAACCCTCTCAGCGCCGGTCGCGCAGCGACCGCCTGCGCCGAAAGTCGCAATAACATCAGGGCGTGCGAGAGATCACGATCGCGCCGACCCTGGAGGCCTTCCGGCGCGCCGCGCGCCGCCTGATCTCCGAGCAGGTCGCTCCGGAGGAGACCCTGTGGCGGGAAGCGACCGCTGCCGAGCCGGGTCTCTTCGACCAGGCCGCCGCGCCGCCGACCGAGCCGCCCGCGCCCGAAACCGAGATCCTCGTTCCCAGGCCCTTTCTCGAGCTGGCGCGATCGGTGGCCGCGCATCCGGACCCCGATCGGTGGAGGCTTCTCTATTCCGTCTTGTGGCGGCTGGCGCGCGGGGATCGCGGATTGATGCTGCGGCGCGACGACCCCGATCTGGAGCGCCTGCGCCGGTTCGACGCGCAGCTGCGCGAGGGCCTGGTGGCTCCGCCGGCGTCGGGCGCCGCGCCCTTCGTGCCCCGCACCGAGGACCTCGAGGAACTGGCCCGGGCCGCGGCTTCGTGCCGCGGCTGCGATCTCTACCGGCACGCCACCCAGACCGTGTTCGGCAAGGGTCCCTCCACCGCGCGGGCCGTTCTCGTGGGCGAGCAGCCGGGAGACCAGGAGGACCTGCAGGGCGCTCCGTTCGTGGGCCCGGCCGGCGAAGTGCTCGACCGCGCGCTGTCGGACGCGGCGATCGCGCGCGCCGACGTCTACGTCACCAACGCCGTCAAGCACTTCAAGTTCGTGCGAACGCCCAAGCGCCGGATCCACCAGGCGCCCGGCACGGTCGAGATCGGCGCGTGCCGCCCGTGGCTGGAGGCCGAGCTCGCGATCCTGCGCCCGCGCGTGCTGGTCTGCCTCGGCGCCACCGCGTCCAGGGCCCTGATCGGGCCGGACTTTCGTATCACGCGCGACCGCGGGAAATTCGTGGAGACGCGCTGGGCCCCTCGGCTGCTGGCGACCTATCACCCCTCCGCCGTCCTGCGCGCCGACGACCAGGCGGGCCAGGATCGTCTCTACGGATTTCTCGTGGCCGACCTTCGGCTGGCCGCCGGCGCGCTCGGGGCCTAGCCGCCTAGGCCGCCTAGCCGCCTGGCCGGGCCGCCCTCCCCCGCCGGCGCAGGCCGTCGGCCAGGGAGAGCATCGACCCTGTGCCCGCGGTGGTGATCAGGGCCATGAGCACCATCATCGCGAAGATCCGCGGCGACAGGATCTTCAGGTCCAGGCCGACGTTGAGAGCGATCAGCTCCATCAGCCCGCGCGTGTTCATCAGGGCGCCGAGCGCGAAGGCGTCGATCCATCCCGTGCCGGTCAGCCGCGCGGCGACCATGGCCGCGCCGAGCTTCCCGACGGTGGCCACCAGGACGATGACCAGGCAGAGGAGCCAGCTCCGGGCGTCGTTCAAGAGCCCGATCTGCGTGCGCAAGCCGGTGAACGCAAAGAAGACCGGAAGGAGAAAGACGCCGCTGACCTCTTCCAGCCGCTCGGTCAGCGCGGCGCGCAGGCTCGCGCCGCGCGGCATCACCACGCCGGCCAGAAACGCGCCGAAGAGGGCGTGGATGCCGATTGCCTCGGTCGCCAGGGCCGACCCGAGGAGCAGGACGAGCGCCGCGGCCATGGCGGTCTTGCCGGGAGCGCGCTGCGGCGTCGACGCCGGGACCGCGCGCGCCAGGATCGGCCGCACCACGCCGAGCATCGCGGCGGTGAACGCCAGGGTCCATCCGATCGTCCAGGCCGCGGCGGAGAAGCCGCGGGACGCGGCGAGTCCGACCACGACGGCCAGGATGCTCCAGGCCGTGACGTCGTCGACCGCCGCGCAGGTGATGGCCGTGCTCCCCAGAGGCGTCGCGGTCATGCGGCGGTCCGACAGGATCCGAGCCAGAACGGGAAAGGCCGTGATGCTCATGGCGATGCCCAGGAAGAGGGCGAACGGCGCGAAGGCCACCGCGGGAGGCGCGAGCTCCCGGTACACGAAGAGGGCGAGAACCACACCCAGAAAGTACGGGACCAGGATGCTGGCGTGGCTGACCACGACCGCGGTGTGCGCTTTGCCGCGCAGGAGCGAGACGTCCAGCTCGAGCCCCACGACGAAGAGAAACAGGACCACGCCGATCTGGGCGAAGAGCTCGAGCGTCGGCAGCGAGGAGGCGTGGAAGAGCGCCGCGAACGCTGCCGGCGCGGCCGCGCCGAAGACCGACGGCCCGAGCAGAATTCCCGCGACGATCTCTCCGATCACCGCGGGCTGACCCCACCGCTGGAACGCCGCGCCGAGCAGCCGCGCCAGGAGCACGATGACCGCGAGCTGCAGAAGCAGCAGGGCGAGCGGCCGCTGGAGCGGGCCGCGGCCGGCGCCGCGGGGAGACGCGGACGGGGATGGCGCCGCGGTCTCCGGTCCGGACGACGCCGCCGCGGCGACCCTGTCCGCGTCGGCGGGCCACAGCGACGCCCCGCGCTTCAAGGTCAGGCCGATCCCCAGTCCGAAGACGAGGAGCACGGCGACGTAGAAGAGGAGCGGGCGCAGCGCGAAACCGGCTCGGACGCGGTCGGAACGGGTCTCCGGCACGACGCGTTTCATACACCTGTCTCGGGGCGCGGAGCCGGGAAGACGCGGGCCGTCAGGCGCGTCGGGCCGGGCCTGGAGGGCCCGGTTCGGCCGGCTCCACGTCGTCGGCGCGCTCGTGGTCGAAGCGGATCGGCTCGCGCGAGTTGAACTTGACGACGTCGAAGTGCGGGGAGAGGTCGAAGTCCTCGGGGACGCACAGGCTCGCGTGCCGGGCTCCCAGGAGTCCGCTGCGGGTGCGGCGGGTCGGCCGGCCCAGGATCTTCTTGCGCAGCGGACCGCGCACGACCGCGTTCCTGCGGATGTGGATCGGAAGGATCTCCAGGCCGACCCGGGCGAAGGCCTCGGCCAGGAGAGACGAACAGATCGTCTCGGTGTCCTTGCCGCTGCCGAAGTGGAGCGCGTCTTCCCGCAGCCGCATGGGGATCAGCCGCAACGGAAGGAGATAGCGGAAGAGATCGAAGATGTTGCGCCGGTCGTACCGGTGTCCCCGGCGCGCCAGCACGTAGTCGATCACCGTCCCGATCTGCTCGTGGGAGAGGCCGACCGGTCGGCAGACCCGGATGTTGAAGTCGATGTACTTGGTCAGGGGCGAGACCACGACCCCCTCGTCGATCAGGGCCTCGGCGATCAGATAGCGCGCCTCCTTGCCGAACTTGGTGCGCACTTCGTCGCGCTGCGCTTCGTCGCGCAGGAGGCGGCTCCCGATGTAGATCGCGCTGTGGGACCAGGACGACATCGTCAGGTACTTGATGACCTGGGAGACCCGCTGGTCTCCGTCGACCAGGACGACGTCGCCCGGCCGGATCCGGCTCTTCAGCCGCTCTTCGCTGTTGAAGACGAAGCGGCGGTATTCGCCGCGCGGCCGGGAGATTTGCCGGACGAACCACTCCGCCAGGACCTGCGCCGGGGAGCGCACGGGCCCCATTGTCCGTCAGATTGCCGTTCCCGCGCCGATCATTCGGCGGCGGCCCTCGGGCGGCGCCTCGGTTTCGCCGCAATCGGCCCGCCACTTTCCTCGCCGGCGACACGGCCCATGCGGGCCGCGGAGGTCTCCTGTGAGTGGAGCCGGAAGAAGCGGCGGTCGGCTCCCGCCGGCTCGATCCGGCGCGCCGAACGACAGGAGACCCACATGGAAAACGCGAGCGCCCCCACCCCAGGTCCGAGCCCCGAAGCGCCCGATCCCAAGGCGGACTGGCGGGCCTTGTGGCGGCGGATGCTCCAACGGGTCGTCGATTCCGGGTTTCGGCCGCCCCGGATCTCCGGACGGCGCCTGGCCGCCCTCGCCGCCGTTCTCGTCGCGGCCTGGATCGCCGCGCTCCTGCTGCGGGGGAGCATGCGCGAGATCGAGCCGGGCTTCGCCGGCATCTCCGTCAACAAGCTGACCGGGGACCTGCAGGTCCTGCCGCCGGGCACGGCCTGGCGGCCCCGGGCTCTCTACGATCTGCACGCGGTCCGTGTGTCCGATCAGCTCCTGTCCGGCCCGGCCTTCGGGGTCTCGACCCGCGACGGGGTGACCGCTCAGCTCACCGTGCAGGCGCGCTGGGCGATCGACCGCCGGCGCCTGCTCTCGCAATGGTCCGCGCTTCCGTCCGATCCGGCGCTCGAACTCGTGGCTCCGGTCCTGGCGTCGGCCTTCCGTTCGGCCTCCCCGACCTACGACGCCCGGCAGCTCATCTCCGACAAACGCGAAGAGCTGGCCGGAATCGCCGCCCGGACGGCGCGCCTGAGGCTGGCCGAAAGCGGGATCGTCCTGAAGGAAGTCCTGATCGGAGATCTGACGCTGCCGCCGGAGTACGAGCGTGGCCGGCTGGCCATGGTCGACGAGGTCCAGAACGCCGAGCGGATGGACGTGACGCTCAAGCTCAAGGCCAAGGAGGTCGAGAAGAGCCGGCTGGAGGCCGACGCTCAAAAAGCCCGGACCGAGAAGCAGGCCGAGGCCGCGGCGTCCCAGCGGCTGATCGGCGCGCGCGCCGAATCGGAGGCCATGAAGTACCTGCTGGCGCAGAAGGAAAAAGAGATCACCCAGAAGAAGCTCGAGGCCGCGGCGGACAAGGAAACCCGCGTGCAGCGGGCCCAGGCCGACGCGCAGGTGGCGCGCATCCAGGCCGACGCCGAGGCCCTGCGGCGGCGCACCCTCGCCGACGCGGAGGCGTACGCGATCCGCACGACGTCGATCGCGCAGTTCGAGAATCTCAAGCGCGAGGCCGAGCTCGTTTCGGCCAATCCCCTGCTCGTTCCCAAGACCTTCGCCGACCGGCTCTCCGACAAAGTCCAGGTCATTCTGACGCCCTCCATCGGCGGAGAGGCGTTCACCGGCGAAGTGTTCAAGCGGGTCCTCAACGGAGAGCCCGCCGTGGCGGCGCCCGCCTCGGTGACGGCCGGCCGCGTTCCCGCCGCGCACTGACGTTCCTTTCCCATGGTCGAAGAAACACGAGGAGGTCCTATGAAACGGTTCCATCGGATGTCCATGCTCGTTCTCCTGGTCTGGCTCGCCGGCCTGTCGGCGGCCGTGGCGGCGTCCTGGCCCGACGACGAAAAGCGGGGCGCCGACGTCTTCGTCACCGCGCGGGCGGCCATGCTGCGCGAGACCGCGTCGGGCAGCGCGAAGATCGTCGCACGCCTCCCCTATGGCACGCACGTCGCCCTGCTGGAAGGCGGAGACGGTTTCCTGCACGTGGAGGTGCCGGCCGGCTCGCCGCTGGTCGCGGCCGGCGGGATGCGCACGGGCTTCCTGGCGTCGGAGACGACCGCGGTCTTCTCGCCGGAGCCGTCCGGAGCCGGAGACCTCCTGGCGGCGGGCCGGGCGCTCGCGCGCAACCCGAGCCTGCGCCTGATCGCCGCCGCGTTCATCCTGCGCGGCGTCGAACGGCTGCGGGCCGCGGGCGGCGGCGATCCGCGCGCCGAGCTGCTGCTGGGCGAGACGAGCGAAGGGCTGGCCGCCGACGGCGGACCGTTTCCCGCCGGACTCGACGTCGCCGAACGGGGCAGGACCGCCGACGGACGGACGGTCTATGCCTATTCCGGCGGCGCCTTCGCGCGCGTCCTGGAGATGACCGCCAGGCAGGATCCCAAGGCCGTGGCGGCGATCCGCGAGCGCGCCCTCTCCGGACTCCTGCGCTGCCGGTTCCCGGAGACGGCCCAGACGCTGGCCGCGCTCACGCAGGAGTCGGCCGGTTGGATGGAGCTCGCGCAGACGGCCCAGACTCCGTCGGTGGTGCGCTGCGCCGCGGATCGCCTGGGAACGTCCGCGCTGGCCCTGGGCCGCCTCCTGCTCGCCGCCGGGCGCCCGGACGACGTCGGCAGAATCGCCGACCGCGCGCGCGCCGTGGCCGATCGCGTCGCGGCGCTCCTGCCCGACGGCAAGGACGGAAGCCGGCTCGCGGCGCGCTGCGACATCCTGAAGGCGATGCGGGGAGACGGCACGCGTCCGTTTCCCCAGGAATGCCGGCTGAGCGTCAGGGGGACCCAGGTCACCGTCCGGATCGACGGCGAGATCGGCAAGTTGAAGCTCCTCGTCCAGACCTCCGACGGCAAACGCTCCACCCCGCTTCTGCAGCGGCCGGCGGTCCCGGTTCTGCCGGTTCCCGGTTCCCTTCGCGTCTCGCCCGACGGAAAGTCCGTTGCGTGGGTCGAAGTCTCCAAGCCCTCAGCGCTTCTGCCGGTCATGGCCTCGCTCGAGCGAGACGAGCCGGCGCGCGAGATCGCCTTCCTGGCGTCGGGCCGGCCGCTGCGCGACCGCGCGCTCGCCAACGTCGTCGCGACGGTGTCGGGATTCTCCAGCGACAGCCGCCGGCTGGGGCTCTCCATCCAGGCCTGGGACGAGACGCCCGGGCCGTCGCCGCGGCTCTCGGTCGTCTCCTCGGAGACGGGAGAGCTGCTCTTCGAGACCTCCAAGGACGTGCGCCAGTACAAGCGGCTTCTCCAGTGATCAAGCGCCGCGGGAGCCGCGGAAACCGCCGGACCCGTCGGACGGTTCCGTGGGAACCGACGCGAGGCCGACCGCCGCCTCCTGGGCCGGGTCCCCTCCGACCATCTGGTTGGCCAGCACCAGCCGTCGGCCCTCGACGCGCAGAGCCGGCAGCCTCAGTCCGAACACGACCGCGGCGGCGACGGAGAGCGCGCCCCCCAGGGCCACGGTTTCCGGCGCCCCGACGCGCTCGGCGAGCCATCCGGCGGCGAGCGAGCCCACCGGGGCCATTCCCATGAACATCATCGAGTACACGGCCATGACCCGGCCGCGCAGGGCGTCGGGCACCATCGCCTGGATCAACGTGTTGGAGGAAGCCATCTCGAGCATCATCGAGAATCCCACCGGCATCAGGCACAGGACGGAGAGCCAGAAGACCTTCGAGACGGCGAAGAGGCTGAGCGAAACGCCGAAGCCCGCGGCGGCCAGGGCGACCCACGTTCCCAGGCCGAGGATCCCGCGCCGAGCGGCCAGCGCGAGCGATCCGGCCAGCGCGCCGATTCCCGAGGCGCCCATGAGGATGCCCAGGCCGCTCGCGCCGGCGTGGAGGATCCGGTCGGCAAAGACCGGCATCAGCACCGCGTAGGGCATTCCCACCAGGC
Organism: uncultured Acidobacteriota bacterium; assembly: GCA_963733955.1. Lineage (GTDB taxonomy): Bacteria > Acidobacteriota > Thermoanaerobaculia > UBA5066 > Gp7-AA6 > DATFTF01. Next base: position 155,243 of record CAVTEW010000005.1, on the reverse strand, counting down.
TGACGACGCCCAGCAGGAGGAGGAGCGCCTTGATCGGGCGCGCCCCGGCCACGAAGCGGAATCCCTCGGCCATGTGCTCCAGCGTCGAGCGGGCGGGTGGCTTCCCGGCGGCCCGGGGAACCCGGATGGCGAGCAGGCCGGCGATCACCGCGACGTAGGACACGGCGTTGGCGAAGAAGCACCATCCTTCTCCGATCGACGCCACCAGGACGCCGGCCACCGCGGGACCGATGATGCGCGCGCCGTTGAACATCGAGGAATTGAGCGCGATCGCGTTCATGAGGTCGTCGCGGCCGACCATCTCGACGACGAAGGCCTGGCGCGCGGGAATGTCCGCGGCGTTGACCACGCCCAGAAGCGCGGCGAGCACGAAGACGTGCCCGACGCGGACCGCGCCGGTCAGAGTCAGGGCGGCCAGCGCGAAGGCGAGCAGCATCGAAGCGGTTTGCGTCGCGATCACGATCGCCTTGCGATGGGACCGATCGGCGATGGTTCCGCCCAGGGGGGCGAGAAGAAACACCGGGATCTGCGACGCGAACCCGACCAGGCCCAGCAGCGCCGCCGAGCCGGTCAGGCGATAGACCAGCCAGGATTGGGCCACCGTCTGCATCCAGGTTCCCACCAGCGAAACGAGCTGCCCGGAGACGAAGAGGCGGAAATTCCGGTGGCGCAGCGCGCGGAACGCCAGCCGCAAGCGCGTTGGCGAGCCCGCCTCGATCCGCGAGGGCGTCGTCCCGTCAGCCATGGCCTCGGCAAGAGTAGCCGCTCGCCCTGCCGGTCGGACGTCTTTTGTCCCCGCCGCCGCGGATCCTGCTTCCAGGAGCCAGGACGATGGACACAGAGACGGCAAACGGCATGGGCGGGCGGGTCGAGCAGATCAGTCATTGGCGGGCCCGGCGCAGGTCGCGCACCGACGTTCCCATGGGCTCCGCCCCGTTCGTCCTGGAGGACGCTTGCGCCGGCTGCGGCGCCCGGCGCGTCAGCACGATGGTCTGGCGTGAGACCTCCGCGGGCCGGCGCGTGGCCTTCCCACGAATCGAGCCCCACTTCCTGTGCCGCGACGGGCAGGTGGTCTGGCAGGAGATCACCGACGCGCCCATCCCGGTTTCCGGCTGGTCCCGGATCTTCGGACACTTCGACGAGGCTCAAGCCGAATAGCTCCCGACCCGCCGGCGCGCGATAGTCTGGCGCGGATGGCCGCGCTCGAAACGAAGGCGGGCGAGCCGCTCGAGATCCCGGGAGGCCGCGTGCGTCTCCTGTCCCGGGTGCTCGCCTTGCGGTGGCCGCGCCGCGGCGGCCTGATCTGGAATCGGCCCATCGGGGTCGTCGTCGAGGACGAGGCGGGCCGCCGCCGCTTCGTCCCGATCTGCGACCCGACGCGGCGGCTGCAATGTTTGATCCTCGCCGCGGGACTGGCGGCCGCCGTTTTCATCCGGCTTGCCCCGCGCCGGCCGCGCGCAAAGCGGCGGACGACCAGGAGGTAGCTCATGAAAGAGAGCGTTCAACCGCCCCCCAACGATCCGGCCGCGCCGGCCCTGGACCGCGTCGCGGGCGTCCTCGACCGGCTCTTCGCCGCCGCGGACGTGCGCAAGGCTTATGGCGAGCCGCTGCGCCGCGGCGACCTGACCCTCGTGCCCGCGGCGGAAGTGATCGCCATCGCCGGGTTCGGGATGGGCAGCGGGAGCGGCGCAAGGTCGAGCGCCGCGGGAGCGCCGCGCGGCCAGGGTGGCGGAGGCGGAGGAGGCGGCCGGACGCTCGCGCGCTCGGTCGCGGTTGTCGTGGTCTCGCCGGAAGGAGTTCGGGTCCAGCCGGTCGTCGATGTCACCAAGATCGCGCTCGCCGCGCTGACGGCGGCCGGCTTCGTGTTCGCCACCTGGCTGCGGTTGTCGCGCGGCGGCCACGCGCCGCGATTCCTTCGCGGGCGCGCGTGAGCTCCGGCGAGAGCTTCTGGGAAGAGAGCGAACAGGTCGAGCGGTTCGCGGCGCGGGAGCCGGACTTTCGGCTAACCGCGCTCGCCGCCGGATGGCCGGCCCCGTCCGCGGTCTCGGTTCTGGATTTAGGCTGCGCCGCGGGACGAAACACGGTGTTTCTGGCGCAGCGGGGTTGCGACGTCCGGGCCGTCGACTCCTCGCGCGCCATGGTGGACCGAACCCGTTCGCGCCTGGCGGCGATCCGGGGCGCCGAGGAAGCCGGGCGCCGGGTTCGGGTCGGGCCGATGGACGATCTCGGCTGGGCCTCCTCCGGCTCCTTCGACCTGATCGTCGCTCTGGGCATCCTCCACTGCGCGCAGACGGTCCAGGAATGGGACCGGACGGTCACCGAGTCGGCGCGAGTCCTCAAGCCGGGCGGCCTCTTCCTCGTTTCGGCGTTCACGCCGGAGACCGACCTGACCGGCCAGGGCCTTCGCCCGATTTCCGGGGAACCCGACCTCTACGAGGGGTTCCCGGGAGGCCGACGGACCTGCCTTCTCGACGCGCCGTCGCTGGACGAAAGGCTGGCCCGCCACGGGTTCCTCGTCGTGGAACCGACCCAGACCGTGCGCCGGGCGGACGGGACCAGCCGGCGCGTTTCGGCCAACGGTCTCTATCTCCGACGTCCCGGGGACGGGGACGGGGCCTGACGCGATCGGCGCCGCTCGCCCGGCGCGCGTCGCTGGTAGAATCGGCCCGCCGAACCGTTCACGTGCGAATCGTTGCGTCCCTCGTTGTTCGCTGGTGAAATCGCTCGGCCCGAGGTTGAACCGCATGGCGACACGCGACTCACGATTCGTGGCCGGACCCGTCGGCCCGCAGGGTTCGGGTCCTCTGGGCGAGATCAAGCCGCGCCTGGGCGACTACATCCTGGTGGCCCGGCTCTCCGAGGACGCCCTGGGCACGGTGTACCGGGCCGTCCACGCTCGCGACGGCCGCTTCGCGCGCCTGCGCGTCCTGGAGTCGGCGGAGGTGCCCCGCGGCGCCGTGCTCTCGGTCATTCAAAGGCGGGACGCGCCGCACCGCGCGCGGTCCTTCCACCCGCCCGGGCGCCGCGAGACGCTCGGCATCGCCGAGGGCCATCCGTTCCTGGCGTGGAACGAGACGAACGGATGGACGCTCGACACCATCCTCGCGGCCGCGCGCAGAGCTCAGTCGACCGTTCCGGTCGAAGGGGCGTTGAAGATCGCGATCGGCGCCGCGGCGGCGCTCGAGCACGCGCGCGGCACTCTGGTCGGCGGCGAGCCGACCCGCCACGGCCTTCTCTGGCCGGGGTTCGTGACGGTCTCCCGCAACACGGAAGTGTGGGTGCGCGGGTTCGGGCTCGCGCCGGCGGTGCTTCCCTCCCTGCGGGAGCCACGCCTCGAACGGCTCATCGGACCTTATCTCGCGCCCGAAGCGCGCGACGGCGTCTCCACCGAAGCCTCCGACGTTTATTCGATCGGCGTTCTCCTGCTGGAGCTGTTGACGGGGCGCGCTCCCTCGCTCGAAGCGCCTCCCGCCTACGAGCCGGACGATCCGTTCTCGGCCGACGTGGCCCGACTGGCGCGATCCGCCGTCGCCCCTCCGGACGAGCGCGTCCACTCGGTGACCGCCCTGCGCGAGAGTCTTCAGCAGATCCTCGACGATTCTCCCTACGAGAGGTCCAACGCCGACCTGGCTCTGTTCCTCGACGACCTGCTCGCTCCCGACCGAGCTCGCGCGCGGCGCCCCCGCTCGAGCGTCTGGCGGCCTCTGATCGGTGCGACGGACAGCGACGCCGATGAGCCGGGCGCCTCGCGGGCGGTGTGGGCCCTGCGGATCGCCGCCGCCATCGGCTCCCTGGCCGCGCTGGCGGCGCTCGATCTGGCGGTCCATCGCCGCGAAGCCCCGCGACCGGTCCCGGCCGTTGCCGTGGCCGCGCGCCCGGCGGCGCCGCGGTCGCAGCCGCAGGATTTGCCGAGGGCGGAAACGGCGTCTCCGGCGCCGGCGCTGGAAACCGCGGACGCCCTCACCGAGCCTCCCGCGGGCGCCATCGGAGACACCGCCCCGCGTGCGGGCCGGCGCGCGCGCTCGACGCAGCGGCACGCCGCGAGCGAGCTCGCCCAGGCCTGGCGTTTGCGCGCGGCCTTGTCCCGCGTCTCGGCCCAGACCTTCGACGCCTGGAACCTCGCCAGCGAATCCTTCCGGGCGGGAAAGGTCAACGAGAGGGAGGGCGAGCGCCTGCTGGCCCGCCGCCTCTACGCCGCGGCTCACGAGGCGTTCGAGCGCGCCGCGGAGCTCTACTCCGAGGCCGAGGAGATCTCGCACGAAGAACGCGCGCGCGTCATCCGCGTGTCGAGTCTCGAATCGCACCTGGCTCCGCCTCAGCGCTTCTAGCTCTAGCGCGGAGGCCCTTTCCGCTCCGGCGCCTCGTGCGCGGCAGTCCTCATCCGCGGACAGTGTCGAGCCGTTCCATCGCGCTGACACCGCGGAAGTTCCCGTCTCGGCATTGGCGTTGCTCTGACTCGTCTTTGGAGAGACGAAAGGAGCAAGCATGCGAAAAGCAGCTTTCATCTCGATCTGTTCGCTTCTCCTGCTCGTCCTGCTCGCGGCGCCGGCTTCCGCGGCCGTGAGAGCGACGGTCAGCATCACGGCTTTTCATGACGCCCTGGCGCCCCACGGGCGCTGGATCGCGACCCGTTCCTACGGAGACGTCTGGGTTCCCGCCGGCATCGAACCGGGCTGGCAGCCCTACTGGAACGGCGAGTGGGTCTGGAGCGAATACGGTTGGACCTGGGTGTCCGATGACCCGTGGGGAGACGTCCCCTTCCACTACGGCACGTGGGTCTGGATGGACGGGTATGGCTGGGTCTGGATTCCCGGCACGGTCTGGGCGCCGGCCTGGGTCACCTGGGCGTGGACGGACGACTGCGTCGGTTGGGCCCCGGTTCCGGCGGCGTTCGTCCTCGGCGCCTCCGGCTACTCGGGCCGGCCGATCGTCCTGGCGGCCTCGCGCTACGTCTTCGTCCCGACCAGGCGGTTCGTCGGGGTGCGCGTCTCGGACGCGCGCTTGCCCGCGGCGCGCAACCCGGCGCTCCTGTCCCGCGCGCGCACGGCGACGCGATTCAGCATTTCGCGCGGCATCGTTCGAGCCACCGCCGATCCGCCGCCGTCGCTCATTCAGAGGGCGACCGGCCGGCGCCTGCAGCGCGTCGGTGTCGAGCGGATCCGAACCCGTCCGACCAACGTCGTCCGCGCCGCGCACGGCGGACGGATCGGAGTGGTCATGCCGGCTCGGCAACACGCCGCGGCCGCTCATCGAGCCGGTCCGCGGGGACGGACCGCGGCGAGCGCGGTCCCCGCCACGACGGCGGGCTCGCCAAGCCCCGGCCTTCCGGCGTCCCCAGGGGCGCACGCCGCTCGGACGCGGCCGGAGATCGCGCGACGCGACGCGCAACCCCGGCCCCGAGCCGCCGTAGAGCCTCAGCATTCCAGGGCCCCCGAGGCGATTACGCACCGAGCCGTTCTTGCGGCGAAGCCTCGTCCGGTTAGGAAGGGACACATCGAGAAGACGCTTCAACGATCCGGATCCGGACCTTTCGGGTCGAGCGAGCCCGCAAAGGCTTCGGCGGCCGGGCCTTCGAAGATCCCGGGCTCCGCCGCCGCTCCCCACACGGTCCGTCCCGTGAAGCCGCCGCCCCATCCGGCCGCAGGACCGGCCAGGCCCGTTCCGCGGCCGGAGGTCCGGGCGCCCGGCCGGCCGGCTCCCGCGGGTCCGTCGGCTGCTCGGAAGGCGCCCCTGCCGCCGCGGGAAGAGCGGCGCAAGCCGAGGGACCGGGAGGGCCCATGAGGGCCCGGGAAGGCCCTGCTGCCGGTGTCGAGACCACGGCTCCCGCCCGCAAGCGGCCAATCCGACGGCCCAAAACCCTTGAAAACGGCCTATTTCCTTGCGCCGGCCCGACCAGCCGGCGCAAAATAGCGGTGGGACGCTAGGACCGTGGGACGGAAACTGGGCGAGTTACTCGTCGAAGAAGGTCGCATCTCTCAAGGAGTGCTGACCCGTGCTCTGCAACTTCAGGGCACGCAGGCGCGCGGGCTGCGCTTGGGCGCGATTCTCCTGCGCTGGGGACTCCTTCCGGAGAAAGCGCTGCTCGACGCTCTGGCGATTCATCATCACTGTCCCGCGGTCGACTGGAAGTCGCTGTCCGCCGCGAGCCAGGACGCGCTGAAGCTTCTGCCTTCGGCGCACGCGATCCGGCTCGGCGCGGTTCCGTACGCGGCCGACCGCAAGACCGTGCACGTGGCGTTCTCCAATCCCTCGAACCTGGCGGCGCTCGACGAGATCGCCGCGATCACGCGCCGGCGCGTCGTCCCTTCGGTCACGACCGAAGTGCGCCTCCAGCAGGCGCAACAACTCTTCTATAAGCGTCCGCTCGATCGCGACATGTGGACGATCGTCCAGAAGATCGAGCGCCCGGCGCCTCCTCCGCCGCCTCCGCCCCCCGCCGACTTCGCCGCACCCGCCGCGGCCCTGGACGCGCCGGAGGTGGGCTCGGACACGGTGGACCTGGCGCCCCGATCACCGTCGCCGCTGTTCGAAGTGCCGCAGTTTCCCGAGCCTCCCGGCCATTCGGAAGAGCATTCGGAAGAGACCGACGTCGAGGACCTGGACGAGCCGGCGCCGGCCGCCGCCGTGGCCCGGGAATTCGAGATCCTCGAGGGGGTCCTCGACGATCTTCCGCTGGCCGAAGTGCTCGCCGAGCGTCTCGACCCCTTCTCGGACGACACGCCGCTCGCGGAGTTCATCGAGCAAGCCCTGTCGTTCTACGAAGCGCACCCCACGTTCCAGCTGGCCCTGGCCTCGCTCGACGACGGGCCCATCGAGGACCTCGACGTCGCGGTGGACGAGGAGCCCCCCCCGATCGCGACGGGCCTCGACTCGACCCAGCCTTCGGGCCGGAGCCGCAAGCGCGAAACCGGCGCCGAGTTGATCCTCTAGGTTTTCTCCCTCTCCTCCGTCGCGGCGCCCGCGAGGTATCATCCTGCCTTTCGCCACGGCCTGCGCTCCGGCAGGGCCGCCCGAGCCTTCGATTGTCGATCGTCGATTTGTCGTCGAGGAGGAACGCGATGCGAATCAGCACGACCGTTTGGATCCGCGGCTTCCTGGTTCTGATCGGAGCCTCGGTGGCCGCCGCCGCGGCGACCGCCCAGCCCGGCCCCTCGGGAGCCGGAGCGGGTTCCGCCGCCGCGCCGGTCTTCTCCCACGGGATCGACCCGACCGACATGGACCGCACCTGCAAGCCTTGCCAGGACTTCTACAAGTACGCCGACGGCGGATGGCGGGCCAAGAATCCCATCCCCGCCGAATACCCGAGCTGGGGAACCTTCAACGAGCTGGCCGAGCGCAACCGCGAAGCCTTGCACACGATCCTGGAGAAGCTGGCCGCGGGGCAGCACGCCGACGGCTCCGAGGAACGCAAGCTCGGAGATTTCTATGCGAGCTGCATGGACGAGACCGCCGTCGAGGCGGCGGGTGCCAAGCCGCTGGACGCGGACCTCGGACGCATCGCCGGCATCGCCAGCCTGGGCGACCTCCAGACCGTGGTGGCCGGCCTGCAGACCCGGGGGATGGGCGCGCTCTTCGGATTCGGCTCGCAGCAGGACCGCAAGAACTCGAGCGAGGTGATCGCCGGCGCCTTCCAGGGAGGCCTGGGCCTTCCGGACCGCGACTACTACACGAAGACCGACGAGAAATCCAAGACGCTGCGCGACCAGTACGTCGAGCACGTGACCAGGATGTTCGAGCTCCTGGGCGACGCTCCCGACAAGGCCTCGGCGCAGGCCAAGACCGTCCTGGCGATCGAGACGAAGCTGGCCGAAGCCTCCATGACTCGCGTGGAGCGGCGCGATCCCGACGCGACCTATCACCGCATGGACGCCGAGCAGTTGAAGGCCCTCACGCCGGACTTCTCGTGGCCGACGTACTTTCAGAACATCTCCGCTCCCACGATCGCCGCCGTCAACATCGGCCAGCCGAAGTTCTTCGAGGCCCTCGACCGCGAGCTCAAGAGCATGCCGCTCTCCGAGTGGAAGACCTACCTGCGCTGGCACCTCGTTCACGCCGCGGCGCAGGGACTCTCCCGCAACTTCGTGCAGGAAGACTTCAACTTCTTTTCCAAGACGCTGCAAGGCACCAAGGAAATCCAGCCCCGCTGGAAGCGGTGCGTGCAGTCGACTGACCGCCACCTCGGGTTCGCCCTGGGAAAGATCTACGTTTGCGACTACTTTCCGCCGGAGGCCAAACAGAGAGCCGACCAGATGGTCAAGAACCTGGTCGCCGCGCTGCGTGAGGATCTGGGGACCCTGCCCTGGATGAGCGCGGAGACCCGGAAGGCCGCGCTGGCGAAGTTGAACGCGTTCACGCCCAAGATCGGCTATCCCGATAAGTGGCGTGACTACTCGTCGTACACCGTCGCCCGCGCCTCCTACGCCGACAACGTGATGAACGGGAATCTCTACGACACCCGCCGCGATCTGGCCAAGATCGGACAGCCGGTCGACCGCACGGAGTGGGGCATGACGCCGCCCACGGTCAACGCTTACTACAACGCGCCCAAGAACGAGATCGTGTTTCCGGCGGGGATCCTGCAGCCGCCCTTCTTCGACGCGCGCGCCGACGACGCGGTCAACTACGGGGGCATCGGCGCGGTCATCGGACACGAGATGACGCACGGCTTCGACGACCAGGGCCGCAAGTTCGACGGAGACGGCAACCTCAAGAACTGGTGGACGCCGCAGGATCAGAAGAACTTCGAACAGCGGTCTCTCTGCGTCGAGAAGCAATTCGACGGGTACGCCGTTCAGGGCGACCTCCACGAGAACGGGAAGCTCGTGCTCGGTGAATCGATCGCCGATCTGGGAGGCCTGACCATCGCCTACAAGGCCTACGAGAAGAGTCTCCAGGGGAAGGCGCGGCCCAAGCCGATCGACGGCCTGACGGCGCAGCAGCGGTTTTTCGTGTCCTGGGCCCGGGTCTGGGCGGCCAATGACCGCCCCGAGTTCGAGCGGCTGATGATCTCGGTCAACCCTCATCCCCTCGACCAATTCCGGGCCGTCGGCGCCCCCTCCAACATGCCCGATTTCGCCCGCGCCTTCGCCTGCCAGGGCTCCGATCCGATGGTCCGCCGGGAGCGCTGCCAGATCTGGTGAGGCCGCAAGGCCTCCCGCACGGGGCGAGCCGGACGAGCTCCGGCTGGGGCGCTGAAGTGTCAGGCGGCGTCAGGCGGGACTGTCGATTCCCGTCAAGACAGGGTCGCTCCCGCCGGCGCAGAACGGCCTCTTTCGATGCCTGGCCCGACCGGAGTCCACGTATAAACATCTGAATGTCAATCGCTTGCCGAAGCCCGGGAGCGCCACGGCGCGTGACCTCGCCAGACTCGGCGCCGCGAGGAACGCCGGTTGCACTACCCCACGTCGCAACGGGATTAGGAAGGGGGGACGCATGCAGATCAAGGACCGTGAGACGCCCGACTGGGCCTCCGTGGACGACCCGCTCGACAACCGGTTTCGCACCTCGTTCCGGGGCGGGTTCGGGTTTGCCCGGCCGCTCGATGAAGAGGAGACCCTGACGGCCACGCTTCAGTTCGACGAGCCGGAGCGGCTGGAAGAGAAGGACCGCATCGGCGAGGATACCCGTCCCCGGCGGTAACCGACCCACGAGAATCCCCGGTCCTGCAGGTCGCTCGCTCCGCGGGGCGGCCGGAAGGCGTCAATGCCCTCCGGGCCTCGTTAATCGGGGGGCGGGCGGCCTGCCGGACCGGGTTCGCCCCTGTCAGAGACTCCGTTTTGGCTGGTAGAATTCTCCATCCCGAACCATCCATGAGCGAGTGGCCCGCGCAGGTCCGCGCGCTCGTGAATCGTCCGGGGCGAGGATGAGCATGAGCGAGCACCCGGATCGAAGTGTCCAAGCTGTCCCCGGTCGCCTCGACCGGCCCTCCGGCGTCCTGCGGCTGGGGCCGCGGCGGGTCGGCGACTATCTTCTCGTCGCCCAGTTGGGAGACGATGCGCTCGGGTCGGTCTACCGCGCCCTGCACGCGCTGGACGGCCGCTTCGTGCGCCTGCGGGTGCTTCAGTCGCCGGAGCTCTCGCCCGAGGCCGTCCTGGCCGCGGCGCAACGGCAGGTCGACCGGCAAGGTCCCGGGCGCGTCGAGGACGTTCCCAGCCAGGGCCGGCTCCAGGTCGCCGACGGCCTTCCGTACCTGGTGTGGCCCGACAACAACGGGTGGACCCTCGACTTCGTCCTGACGCGGGCGCGCGCGGGCGGATGGGGAATGCCGATCGAATTCGCGCTCCTCGTCGCGGAGCGCGCGGCCGCGGAGATCGAAAAAGTCTATCTGTCGTCTCCGGCCGGCGACGCGCCGGTCCACGGCGCCCTGTGGCCCGGCTTCGTCAGCGTCTCTTCGGATGCCGAGGTCCGCGTCGAGGGATTCGGGCTGTCCGAGGCGGTCCTGCCCGCCCTGTCCCGGCCGCGCATGTGGCGCGACGTGGCACCCTACATCGCTCCCGAGGTCCGCGAAGGCGGCCCGATCGGCGAGATCTCCGACGTGTACTCGATCGGCGTCCTCCTGGGCGAGCTCCTGACCGGCCGCCGCGCCTCGGCCGAATCGCCCCCGCCGCGCTGGCGCGCCGACGACGATTTTTCCCAGGAAGTGAGCCTCCTGCTGCGGTTCGCCCTGGGAGATCCGCGGGAGCGGTTCTCCTCGATGGCCGAGCTGCACGCCTCGCTCAAGGACGTCATCGCGGCCTGTCCGTTCGAGCCGGCGCCGGCCGACCTCGCCCTTTTTCTTTACGACCTGCTGAATCCCGAAAGCCGCAAGGTCCAGGCGCCTTTCGACGGCAACTCGACCAACCCGCTGACGCCGGACCGTCGCCTGGAGCCGACTCCGGCGGCCGCGCTGCCGGCGATCGACGATCCCGTCACGATCGCGCGCGTCTCCCGACCCGAACGGCGGGCCGACCGCTTCGCCGTCTTCGGCGGGCGCCGGGCGCTGCGGCCCCTGTCACTCGCCCGCGCGTGGTCGCGGGCCGCCGGCATCGCCGCATCGATCGCCGCGCTGCTTTTCCTCAATCTGCCCCTGCGCCCGTCGCGCTCGGAGCCGAGCGCCCCGACGGGAAGCGCTCCGGCGTCGGCCTTTGTTTCTCCGCCCGCGGCGTCGCGAACCGCGGGACTCACGCCGGCCCTCGCGCTGTCCAGCCTCGCCCCCGCGATCGCCTTGCCCGCGGCCGCCCGGCACGCCTCGCCGCGGGGTGCCGAACCGGCCGCGCGGGCGGCGAACGTCCCGGCGCGGCGGCGGTTCCAGGCCCGGGAAGAGACCGAGTCCCTGCGCCTCAAGGTCGGCCTCGCCCGCATCGCCGCCGAACGCCTGGACGCCGCGCAGCACGCAGCCGACGCGTTCGACCGCGGGCGGCAGATCGAGAAGGAAGCGGAGCAGCTCTTGTCGCAGCGACAGTACGCGCAGGCGCGCGGCGCGTACTCCCAGGCGCTCGACCTGTTCGCGGCGGCCCAGTCCCTCTCGCGCGAAGAGAGGGTCCGGCTGATCCAGATCGACGAAGTCCAGAGCCGTTAGCCGGTAGCCGCGAGCCGCCAGCCCCGCCGGCTCACGACGTCGCCGGGGCACCGCCCTCCGGGACTTCCGCGATCCGGCCGATCTCGACCCGGTTTTTCCCGGTCTGCTTGGCGCGGTACAGCGCCTGGTCCGCCGCGGCGACCAGCGTTTCCGAGGAAACCTCGCGCATGCGCCGCGCTCCGGCCACGCCGACGCTGACGGTGAGGCGGTGTCCCGGCCGCCCCGGATCGAGCGGCAGCGCCAGCGCCTCCACGCGCGCGCGAATCCGTTCGGCCAGAACCACCGCACCCTCCGCGTCGCTGCCCGCGAGAATTACGGCGAACTCCTCGCCGCCGTAGCGCGCCACGAGATCGCCGGCTCCCCGAACCGAGGCCATCAGCTCCTGCGCCACGCGCTTCAAGCAGTCGTCGCCCACCAGGTGGCCGAACGCGTCGTTCAAGACTTTGAACTCGTCGATGTCGATCATGAGCAGCGCCAGCGGCGCGCCGGTCCGCTCGGAGCGCTTGCGCTCGAATTCCAAAACGCGCTCGAACTGACGCCGGTTGGCCGTCCCGGTCAGCGGATCGGCCAGCGAGAGCCGTTCCAGCACCTGGTTGGCCTCTGCGAGCTGCCGCGTCCGCTCGGCCACCAGATCCTCCAGCTCTTTCTGTCGGGCCTTGAGCCGGTGCACTCGCAGCACATAGGCGCCCTCAGCGGCGAGCCCCACGGCGGCCGCGCAGAGCAGAACAAACCAGACCGACTGGTAGAAACGAGGCTCGACCACGAACGCGATGGACGCGCCCTCCGGCGCCCAGACGCCCGAATCGTTGCAGGCGGTCACCCGGAACGTGTATTGGCCCGAAGGCAGATTCGTGTAATAGGCGATGCGGCGTTTGCCGGCGTCGATCCAGTCCGCGTCGAGTCCCACGAGGCGGTACCGGAAGGCGACCCGCTCGGGGGCCACGAAGGAGAGGCCGGTGTAGTGGAGCTCGAGATTCCCCTTGCCCGGAGGAATGCGCAGGCCCGACTGGAGCGGCCGCGCCTTGCCGTCGACGAGCAGGGCTTCCAGCACGACCGGCGGCGGAATCGTGTTGACGCGCAGGCGTGTGGGATCGACCACCGCCGCCCCGGCGATCGTGGGGAACCACAGCCGGCCGTCGCGCGACCGCCACCCCGCGGGCTGGAATCCGCCGTTGCACTCAGGATTGCGCAGCCCGTCGGCCCGCGAAAACGGCGTCGACGGGATCGCCTTGATCTCCCCGCGGTCGTACCGGTCGAAATCCCGGCGGCTCACGCGGAAGACCCCGCGGTTGCAGCTCATCCAGAAATGTCCGGCGGCGTCTTCGAGGATCCGGTACACGACGTCGTCGAAGAGCCCGTCGCGGCTTCCGTAGGCCCGGACCGGGCCGGCGCCGATGCGGACGATCCCTCCGCCGGCGGTTCCGCACCACAGGTCACCGCCGGCGTCCTCGTGGATGTCGTAGATCGTGTCGTTGGAGAGGCCGTCGGCCGTCGTCCGATTCGTGAACTTCCCCTGCGCCAGGCGGGACAGGCCGCCGCGCGTCCCGATCCAGATCTCGCCGCGCCGCGACTCCAGCAGGGAGAGAACGCTGTCGTTGGGCAGTCCGTCGCGCGTGGTGAAGGCGGTGAAGCGCCCGCCGTCCAGCCGCGCCAGACCCGAGGACGTGCCGACCCACAGCGTGCCCTGGCGATCCTCCAGGAGCGACAGGACGATGTTGGCCGGCAGCCCCTCGGCGGTTCCGTACCGGGTGAAGCGTCCGTTGTTCCACCGCGCGAGCCCGGCGCCGCGGGTTCCGATCCAGAGGCTTCCGTCGCGGGCCTCCAGCGTCGCCCAGACCGCGTCGCCGGGCAGGCCGTCGCGCGTTGTAAAGACGCGCACGCCGTCCCCGTCGAGCCGGTTCAGCCCTCCTCCCAACGTCCCGATCCACATGGCGCCGGCGCGATCCTCCGAGATCGACCACGCCGCGTCGCGCGAAAGCCCCTCGCGGGAAGAGAAGAGCGTGAAGCTCCGATCCTGCAGCCGGTTCAGGCCGCCTCCCTGAGTGCCGATCCAGAGATTTCCCTCGCGGTCTTCCAGGAACGCCTGCACGAAGTCGTTGGAGAGTCCTTCACGCCCGGTGTACGACGTCCAGCGCCCCGCCGCCAGGCGCGAGATCCCGCCGCCGTCGGTTCCCACCCACAGGTTGCCGGCGCGATCCTCGAGCAGCGCCGCGACGAATCCGCTGCGAAGGCCCTCGCCGGCGCCCACCGCCGTGAACCGCCCGTTGGCGAAGTGGGAGAGGCCGCCGCCCGCGGTTCCGATCCACAGCGTTCCATCTCGGGCCGCCAGCGCGCACCAGACGTCGTCGCCGGCCAGGCCGTCGGCTTTTCGATACGCGGTGAAGGATCTCCCGTGGTAGCGGTCGATGCCCCCGCCGCGCGTCCCGATCCACAGATCGCCGTCCCGGTCTTCGACGATCGCCCGCACGGCCTCGGAGGAGAGCCCGTCCCGGGCCGTCAGGTTCTCGAAGCCGTTTCCCGTCCAGCGGGCCAGTCCGCCGTCGGTGCCCAGCCAGACCCGCCCGCTCCGGTCCTGGGCGAGGCAGCGGACGAAATCGTTGGGCAACCCGTCCTTCTTCGTCCAGGCCCGGAACCTTCCCCCGGCGTAGCGCAGGACGCCGCCCTGGCGCGTTCCGATCCAGATCACGCCCTGCCGGTCCTGGAGAAGGGCGGAAATGTAGTTGTCGGTGAAGCCCGGAGTCGTGCGGCGGTCGAACACGACGAACCGCACGCCGTCGAAGCGCACGAGCCCTTCTTCCGTTCCCAGCCAGAGGTAGCCGTCCCGGCTTTGCAGCATCGCCTGGACGGAATTCTGGGGAAGACCCTGCTCCACGCCCCAGACGTCGTGGCCGTACTGGGTGATGGCCTTGCCCGGCTCCAGGGCGCGGGCCGGCATCGCAGTCAGCCAGGCGGCTGCAAGCAGGACCAAAGCCGCGGACGCGGCCCGCTTCGGTCGTCGCATTGGGATCGGGGACTCGAGGAAATTGTAAGACGTTCCGCCGGGCGGAGACAGCCGGCGTTCAACCGGAACCGGGGCCTCCTCCCACGGCCGGAAGCCCGGTCCCGGCGCCCGCGGCCGCCGCCAGGTAGAGACCGGCCCAGATCTTGGGATCGACGAGATCGCCCTGCTCCTCGCGCTGCCGCGACCAGGGCAGGACCCGGCCCCACGGCACGAGGTGCACCCGGATGATCTCGCGGTCCTCGGGCGACTGGTCCCCGGCCCGCCGCGCGTCCCGAGCCAGAAAGAACGTGACGATTTCCGAGCTGGCGCCCGCGGAACCGGGGCCCTTTCCCAACATCGAGAGCGCGGGAGCCTCGTAGCCCGTCTCTTCGCGCAGCTCGCGGGCCGCGGCCGCCTCGCGTTCCTCTTCGCCGAGGTCCCCGACCAGGCCGGCGGGAAGTGAGATCACCCGGGCCCCGACGGCCGGCCGGAACTCCTCGGCCAGGACCAGATCGCCCGCGGCCGTCACCGCGACCACCATGACCGCCTCCCGTGCCTTGCGGTGCTCGACGTACTCCCAACCCCGGGACCGCCGAAAGGAGAGGTGGTCCCCCTCGAACAGGATCGCCGGCTCGTCGTTCATGGCTGGACGATACCAGTCCAACCCAACGAAGAGCCGATTTCAGAAACGTATCTAAGTAATTCGATCAAAACGGCTTCTCTATCGAATCGGATTCCAGGAAACCTTTCCCCGGCGCCCTCCGTATTGAGTCTCCAACGAACCGCTAAATTTTTAGCATCTATGCTAGATTTTTAGCACTGAAGGGGGGATCGCCGATGTCTCGAGAGCTCCCTCACTTGAGCCGCCGCGAACGGCAAATCATGGAGGTCGTGTATCGCGGCGGCCCGGCGGCCGCGACCGACGTCCTCGAGAAGCTTCCCGATCCGCCGAGCTACTCCGCCGTGCGGGCGATGCTGCGCATCCTCGAGCAGAAGGGGCACCTGCGCCACGTCGTCGACGGGAACCGCTACGTCTACCAGCCGACCGTTTCGCCGGACCGCGCGCGGCGCTCCGCGATGAAGAGCCTCCTGCAGACGTTCTTCGAGGGCTCGCCGGAAAAGGCCGTCGCCGCGCTCCTGGACATGTCCCGTTCCGAGCTCTCTTCCGAAGATCTCGACCGTCTCTCCCGGTTGATCGACGAAGCCAGAGAGGAGGGCCGCTAGATGTCGCCCGTCATCCTGACCCTGCTGCGTTTCGGCCTGGACATCGCGCTCAAGGTGACCGTCCTCCTCGTGGCCGCCGAGGTGGCGCTCTTGCTCCTCCGGCGCGCACCCGCGGCGCTGCGCCACTCCGTTTCCACGTTCGCCCTGATCGGCGCCCTGGCTCTGCCGGTCGCCGCGCTGCTCGTTCCGCGCTGGCAGTTTCCGGTCGTGCCGAGCCTGCTTCCGGAAAAGGCCGAGACGGCCGCGCGCCCGACATTCCCCGTCGGCGCCGCCAGCGCCGCGGTGCGGCCGGATTCGTCGCTCGAGCGCTCGAAGATGGGCCTGGACGTTGACGAGCTGCCGCCGCCGGCGCGCGTCTCCGGAACCGCCGCGTCGCGCGCGAAGGCGTCGTCCTCGGCGATTTCGCGCCGGACTCCCCTGTCCTTTCCGCCGGCGCCGGCGGTACCGCAGCCGCGCGCTCCACGCGCCTGGATGACCTGGGCGCTTCTCGCCTGGGCCCTCGGCGCGGCGCTTGCCCTCGCGCGCTTGATCTCCGGTTCGGCGCGGGTGCGGGCGATCGCCCGCGACGCCGTCCGGGTCTGGGACCTCGACTGGACCCTGGCCAAAGAGGACCTGTGCGCGCGGCTTGGAATCGACCGGCCGGTGGCGCTTCTGGCGAGCGAGCGGGTTCCCGTGGCCATGACCGCGGGTCTGCGCCGCCCGATCCTGCTCCTGGCCGCGAGCGCCGAGCGCTGGCCGGCCGAGCGGCGCCGGGTCGTGCTCCTGCATGAGCTCGCCCATGTCGAGCGCCGGGACTGGATCGCGCTCCTGATCGCCGAGGTGGTCCGCGCCCTGTACTGGTTCCATCCGCTGGTGTGGGCCGTCGTCGGACAGGCCCGGCGCGACTGCGAGAAGGCCTGCGACGACATCGTGCTCGAGTCGGGCACCAAGCCCTCGGTGTACGCGGCGCACCTGCTGGGGATCGTCCGTTCCCTCCAGGCTTCCCGGCAGCGGCTCCTGCCGGCCGTTCCGATGGCGCGCCCGTCGCAGTTCGAGGGGCGGATGCGCGCGATCCTGGACGCCGGACGCGCCCGCCGCCGCATCTCCGCCTTCGAGAAGGGGCTCGCCGTGGCCGGGATTCTCGGCGTCGCGCTGGCGGTCGCCGCGGTGGAGCCCTGGGCCAAATGCCCGCAGCAGCGAACGGCGTTCTTCCGGCGCATGGAAGCGGCTCCCATCTCGGCCGTGCTCGGCTTCGTCCCGGTCGTCGCGGAGGAGCTGCGGGAACAATCGCCCCGGTCTTCGCCGCGGCGGCCGTCCGAGGCTCCCGGCCTGGCGCCGGCCGTTTATCCGGGCGGCCCCGCGGGAAGCAACCCCGCGGCCGCTCCGATCAAGGCCAAGGCTCCCTGCAAGGGAACGCGCCCCGCAGGGTCGGAAGGCGTCGAGGGTGCGCCGTCCGAAGGCGTCCCCGCCGGCGTCGTGGCGGGCGTCGCCCGGAATCTCCTGGACGCCGTCGCCGAGAACGTGACCGCGAGCGTGGCCGAAGGCGTGCGCGAAGGAGTTTCCGAGGGAGTCGCAGAAGCCGTTCCCGCGGCGCCTTCCGCCCCCAAGGTCGAGCTGGCCGGATTCCGGAAAGTCTCCCATCGCGATGATCGCAGCGGCGGCGAGTGGTACGCGCGCGCCATGAAGCTCCACAACCGGGGCCACTACGAGGAGGCCATCGAAGCCTTCCAGAAGTCGATCGACCTGGGGTACCGCGAAGCGACCTCCAGCTACAACATTGCCTGCGGCTACGCGCGCCTCAACAAGAGCGCTGAGGCGATGGAGTGGCTTCGCCGCGCCGAGGACGCCGGCTTCGATCTCGAGGGCTATATCCACCGGGACGACGACCTCGACAGCCTGAGGAAGCTCCCCGAGTTCCAGAAGCTCGCTCACTCCTTCAAGAACGGCAAGGCCGCGGCCGCCGAGCGCCGCCTGGCCCGGATCTCGGAGAATCCTTCGACCCGAGGCGAGACGTTCTACAGCACGGGCAAGGATCTCTTGAACGCCGAGAGCTTCGACGCGGCGGCGCAGGCGTTCCAGAAGTCGGCCAACGCCGGCTACCGCGTCGGCGCCTCGCTCTACAACGAAGCGTGCTCGTTGGCCCGCGGCGAGAAGACGAAGGAGGCCCTGGAACTCCTGGAGAAGGCACTCCTGGCCGGATTCGACGACGCGAATCTCGTGCGCAAGGACGACGACCTGGACAACATCCGCTCGGAGAAGCGCTACGACGAGCTCGAGCGCCTGGCCGAGGACCTCTCCCTGTCGCTTCCCAAAGGAGACTGGAACGTCCTCGGCTACGGGAAGCACCAGTGGCGCAAGGCCGTCTCCCACTATCGCGATGTGGCGCAGGCGCATCCGCAGATCGGGCGCGCCTGGTTCAACCTCGGCTACGCGGCCATCCGCAGCAGCGAGTACGACGAGGCCACGCGGGCCCTGGACCGCGCGCTGGCGCTTGGATACCGCAAGCCGACGACGATGTACAACCTGGCCTGCTCCTACGCTCTGCGAGGCGAGGGAGACAAGGCCTTCGACTGGTTGAATCAGTCGCTCGACGCGGGCT
Organism: uncultured Acidobacteriota bacterium; assembly: GCA_963733955.1. Classification (GTDB taxonomy): domain Bacteria; phylum Acidobacteriota; class Thermoanaerobaculia; order UBA5066; family Gp7-AA6; genus DATFTF01. The sequence goes on along the minus strand of CAVTEW010000005.1, from coordinate 136,904 downwards.
TCGACGGCCGCAACATGGACGACGACCACGACCTGGACGCGCTCCACGGCGACGCGCGTTTCCAGAAGGCGCTGGACAAGGCGGAGAGGATCAGGGTCGCGGAGAAGGACTAGGAGCCGAAACTCCGATCGCTCCCAGGAACTGCCGGGCGACGTTCGGAGCGTCGTAGCGGTCGACGCGCTGCCGTCCTCCCTCGGAGAGCCGGCGGCGCACCGGCAGGCTCAGGCGCAGGCCCTCGATCACGCTGGCGAGCTCCGCGGAGTTGCCGGGCTCGATGAGGATCCCGCACTCGCCGTCGGATACGACCTCAGGGACCGCGGCGGCGCGCGCCGCGACGATCGGCAGACCCGCGGCCATGGCCTCCAGGAAGACGATTCCAAAGCCCTCCTGCCGGGAGGGGAGACAGAAGACGTCGGCCCGCCTGTACTCCGCGGCCAGGCGCGCGAATGGGACGTGGCCGAGAAGCTCGACGCGGCCGTCCAGGGCGAGCGTCCGGACCCGCTGCCGCAGGCGGGAGAGCTCCGGCCCGTTCCCGACGACGCGCAGGCGCACGTCCTCGGGCAGCCGCGCCATCGCGTCGAGGAGCGTCGCGACGTCCTTTCTGGGGTAGAGGTGCGCCACACAGAGGATCGCGAGCCCGCCGGCGGCCGCCCGCGGGAGAGTTTCCGCGTCTCGGAAGGCGTCCCGCCACCGCCGGAGATCGATCGGCTCCGCAACGATCGCGATCCGATCCGGCGGGACGCCGTAGCGGGCGGTGATGCGGGACGCGGAATCGAGGCTCGTCGCCAGGACGCGGTCGGCGCGGCGCACGTGGCGCTCCTCCAGTCGGGCCTCCATGGAGAGACGGAGTCTCGGGATCCCGTGCTCGAAGCGCGCCTCTTCCGCGATGACGCCCTTGATCGAGGCGATGTGGGGAATTCCCGCGCCGGCCACGAAGAGGCCGTCCCAGTCGAAGCCGACCACCACGTCGGGCCGAAGCCGGTTGGCGATCCGCCTGACCGAGAGATTGAAGAGGTAGCGTCCCGCGAGCGAAACCGGACCGCTCCCAGCCGCCGGCGCGGCGAAATCGACCGTGCATCCCAGGACCTCGAGCGCCCGCCGCAGGACGGAGATCCCGACATACGTGCCGCTTCCGGCCTGAACGTCCGGTGCCGTTCCGGACACGAAGAGCAGTCGTGGCACGGGACTTCTATATAACGGACGCATGCCCCCCTCAGAGAGCCTCGACGAGGTCCGCTCCTACTACGACTCGATCCTGCCGTTCTACGAGAAGGAGTCGATCGCGCGGGCGCACGTGGGCTTCTGGAGGGGGCTGGCCCGCCGCTGGCGGCCGGCGCGGATCCTGGAGCTCGGATCCGGTTTCGGCAGAATCACCCGCGCTCTGTCCCGGGACGCGCCGGCGGTCGGAATCGACATCTCGCTCCCCATGCTGGACCAGGCGGCTCGAAAACGCTCACGCTCATCGCAGGCGCGCTTCGTGGCCGCGGACATGCGCCGGCTCGCCTTTCCGTGCTGCTTCGATCTGATCGTCGCGCCGAGCGACCCGTTCTCGCACCTGTTGTCGGCGGCGGAACGGCGGCGAACCCTCTGCCGGGTCGCGAAGCTCCTCTCCTCGACAGGGCGTTTCGTGCTCGAAGGTCTCTACCGCCGCGACCGGCGGCCCGAGCAACGGAAGCGGAAGGTCCGGCTCGCCGACGGAGCGCTCGAGATCTCCGAATCCTGGCGGCCGATCGGCTCGGGACAGCTCTGGAAAGCGACCTATCGCTACGCGGAACACGGACGAGGCGGCCCGGCGCGAGCGGCCCATTCCTCCTTCACCGCCCGAGCCTGGGATCCGCGCGCGTTGCGCGCGCTCTTCCAGTCGTGCGGCCTGAAGATCGAGGAGCTGTGGGGCGACCTCGACCGCCGGCCCTTCTGGAGCGGAGCGCCGAGGATCATTGCGGTGGCCCGGCGGACGAAGGACCCTTGAGCCGCCCGCGGGAGGGGACAAGCCCCTCCCCTACGACACGCTGGTGGGGTGCGAGTAAGGGTCGACCGATCTCTCGATGTCTTCGCCTCCCTCTTCGTGCCGACCTATCTACCCATGTCTTCGCCTTCCTCTGCGTGCCGTAGGGGCGGCCCTTGCGGCCGCCCGCGCTTGTCTCCAGCTCCTACCGAGAGACATCCGGATGAGACACCGGAACAGGTTGCCCGAAAAGCGCACTGGCCGTCCAAGTCATTAACAATAAGCGACTTGTACCCGTTCCGCCCCCGGAGCTCTCCCGGCACGCAGGTTGCGCTCTCTCCCCACGGGAGGAGCGAGCCATGCAGATCGAAATCGACCGAGAAACCGACGAGGTCATCCGCTATCAGACCTACGGCTTCAAGCGCGGCGTCGGCTTCGAACCGTCGTCGATGGACTACGACCAGACGATGGAGATGACCCTGGACTTCGACGACGAAGACGACGGCACCGAGGACCTGGACCAAGACGATCTGGATACCGAGAACACCTGGCCCAGCCGGCGCGACAAGAAGAGCGCTTAAGGAGAGAAGGAGATCCTTCCAGATATCGGTTGTGCGCAGGCTTCCCTCTTATCGAAATAGTCATTCGGGCGACGCAACGCTTGGCGATCGATTTGCCCGCGTCGCCTTAGGACCTCACGCAGGATCGCCAGCGCCGCCACACCCTCGGGCAGCATTCTCTCCTCGTGGATAATTGGCAGGGCAGCGCGGATTTCGAGTTCCGCCTCTTTCTCTCTAGATCGATCGAGAAGCAGGTCAGCCGACAGCAGATGAAGTTCTGCGACGCCGCTTCTTTTAGGCCAATCTCGACAGCCCGCGCAAGGGATGCTCTGTAAGCGGCGATCGCTTCGTCGGCCTTACCCTGAACACGAAGAAGGTTGGCGATACCCCAGTAGGCTTTTGCGATGCCCACCAGGTCCTGGAGTTCTCGAAATAGGGGTAGCTTCCTGCGATCTCTGCATGGCGCTTTCTATATCTCCCAGCAGCGCATAAACCATTGCGGCGTTGTTTGAGACTTGCGCGAGCAGCCTCACCGAACCAATGCGTCGGGCGTCAGCGCGAATGCCTTCCAGATGGTCGATCGCCTCACGTATTGGATAGCCCATGCCTCCACGTCGCCCGCCAGACAGGTGGTGGGAAATGATCGCGGTGGAAGGCCTCGAGGACCTTAGGCGGGCACCGAGATGCGGGACGCGCTCCGCCCTGCCGCCGGCACATGACCCGCCCGCGCCGTCACAGGAGACCTCGCAGACGTCGGCCCAAGTGACTCTTCCTGATAACTATTGTCGCGAGAGAGAAGCTACTGTAAATGCGAGGCTTGCCGGCAGCCTAGGACGCTGATTCCTGGAAGTAGCCATGCAACTCTCGGAGCGCCTGTTTATTGATTTGGCGCCTCTTCAGCGACTCGCGAAGGAGGGTCAGTGCGGCCATCCCTTCTGGCACCATGCGCTCCTCTTCAATGATCGGAAGAGCGGCGCGAATCTCCCATTCGGCTTGTGGATCGCTCCCAAGTTCGAGTAGGAGGTCAGCGATAACTAAGTGAAGCGCAGCAACGTCTCCTCGGATTCCAATCTCTTCCGACTCCAGCAGTGCCGCTCGATACGCCTCTATAGCTTCCCCCGTCTTTTGCTGCTCACGGAGAATGTCCGCCACACACCACCTGAGTTTTGCCAAACCGACTCGGTTGTCGAGCTCCTTGAGAATTGGCAATGCTCGTTTCGCGAAGTCGAGAGCTCTCGTGAGGTCTCCCTGCATCCGATGCAGCTGAGCCAGGGTGCTGGACGCCTGCGCGGCAAGTCGGCGATTGCCCTTCTCCCCTGCACGCTCCGTAATCTCCTCGAACACCTTGATCGCGGAACTCGTGTCTCCCAATTCTCTCAGGGCATTTCCCTCGAGAAACAGGCACTTGAGAGACTCCTCGTTAAGGCCGAGGTTCCTAAAAGTCTCTCCCCAAACCGGTGCAAGTTCCAGCACCTCGTCGAAGTTCCTTGCTTCCGTTTGTAGCGCCAGCCTCTGATAGGCGACACGGGCTACGTTGGCACTGGCGTTCTGAGCTAAGACGAACTTTGCCTCCGCTCGATCCAGCCATTTTCGCGCATCTTCACGATGAAAGGTCAATCGTGACGCTCCTCCGGCGAGCAGCGCGAGTTCACCCAAGAAGTACTCTCTTTCGTCGAATCTTCCGATCCGGCGTTCCGGCGCGCGCAGAAAGTGATAGAAAAAGTCGGCCTCGTTGCGGACAGTCTCTGGAGAGGATTCGATCCTGCTGGTGAGGAGCAAGCAGATAGCCAAAAGGACCTCGGGATCCTCGAGCCGGCGCCGGTCGACGTCCGACAATCGCGTTTCGGGAGGTGCTTCGAGAACCTTAAGGGCAATACCTCTCGCTTCGTCACTAGCAATTTGACGTTGCCATACCGGGAAAGTGATTAGTTCGCCGCTCAATGTTCTTCCCTGGGGCGTCGCTTTTCGTAAGTCTCGGCTTCAGAGGCGATGACCTCCGGACCCAAAGCCAAACTGCGCCTGACTACCTCACTCTGAGGTTGCTCGTAATCCGCCTTACCAGACCAGTAGACGTGAGCGACCTTGCAAGCCATGGCCACCAACTGCGGCTTCAGCAAATCGAGTGGCTGGGGACATCCGGGACGACGCGCAAGGCGGCCAAACCAGGCTGATAGCTCCTCAAGGATCAGGTTAACGTCGTCCTCGGGAATGCCATACAAAGACCGGAGCGCAAGTGAAATTACTGGCGAAGTGCCATCGAACAAGACTCGGACATCGCGCTCACTGTTTGCGTTCATTCGAGGATGACCCAATTCTAACCCGCCTCCCAAACCGGAATTCAGTACGGAATCTGCCCTTGGATCTTGATCGGGAGTCTCTTGACCTTTGGAGCGGGCTCCTGCTGTGGGGTCCGTTGCTGCGTCTCCGTCCGTTCCGGGACCTGGACCGTTTGCGTGGAAGTGTTGCCACCCATGGGAGTTCTCCTTTCGCCGAGAAAAAAAAAGCCCGGTACCCCGAGCGATTTGAAAAAAAACTATATGGATTATTCCACTTTGAAGCCCGGCGGGACTGGTTTCTTTTCATCAGTCCTCCCAGGCGTGAATCGGGCGCCCCCGTCCGATTGAGCTAGGATCGTCCTGCGGCCGGGCCGTGAGTCGCCTCGGCCCAGAGGTGGCGTTTGCATTCCATTGAAAAAGCGCGGCTTAAGCCTGGGATGACCCTCGAGACCCTTCCCGGCCCTCGACCTTCCGACACCGCCCACGGCGGACCGGCCCCGGCGATCCGCGGGCAGGCCCTGATCTTCTGGGATCCCAAGACGCCCGGCAAGAAGCTCGACGCGATCGACACGGACCAGATCACCCCGGCTGCCGACTGCGTGTCGGAGAGTCTCGAGTCGCTGGACGAGCGCTGGAAGACCGGCGCGTTCCGCTACCTGATGCCGGATTTTCGGCAGCGCGTGCATCGCGGCGAGACGTTCCTGATCGCCGGCGACCGCTTCGCCATCGGCTCGTCGCGCGAGATGAGCCCGGCGGGATTGAAGGGCGTCGGCGAAGAAGCGGGGCTCGAGCTCGTCGTCGTCTGCGGCGTCAACATGGGCGACATCTTCCGCAGGAACGCCTTCAACCTCGGTCTCCACGTCGTGCAGTCGCCGCAGGCCGTCGCCGACGCCCGGGACGGCGACATGTTCTCCTTCGATCCGAAGACGCGCGCGCTCGTCAACGAGACGCAGAAGAAGAGCTACGCGCCGATTCCCCTCTCGGCCAAGGAAGAGGAGATCCGCGGCGGCGGCGGCATCTTCGCCGTCGGGCGGCGGGAGTTGCGCGAATCGGCCGCGCGCGCGCCGGAGATCCGATGGCCCGATCCCGAGCTCGCGCGCCGCATGACCACGACCGAGCAGATCGTCTGGGCCCACCGCGTGGACAAGGACGCCAGGGTCGCGCCGGGCGCGACGCTGCGCGTCTTCGCCGATCTCCTCCCCGCCTCCGACGGCACCGCGCCCTTCGCCATCCACACCTTCAACCAGATCACCGGCGGCAACGCGATCTTTCCGCGGGAGATCGCCATCGCCAACGACCACTTCGTCTTCACCGGCGTCGAGGCCGACGAGAAGCAGACCTCCATCGGGCGCGAGTTCGCGCGGCGCCACGGAATCGAGAAGCCCTACTACGCCACGCCCGGCGACGGCATCTTCCACTTCTACTTTCCCGAGCAGGGGCTGGTCCTTCCCGGCCAGTTCATTCCCGGCGCGGACTCGCACAGCCGGGCCTACGGAGCCTACGGGGCCGTGGGCTTCGGCGTGGGCTCGACGACGCTCGGCTTCGGATGGTCGACGGGCTACGTCTACTTCACGCTGGCCAGGCAGCGCCGCGTCACGTTCCGCGGCAAGCTCCAGCCCTGGGTCTCCGGCAAGGACATCGTCCTGGAGCTCCTGCGCCGCTGGGGAGCCAAGCAGTCGCAGGGCATGTCCGTCGAGTTCGTCGACGCGCGCCGCGAGCTCCCCATCGCCTACCGCAACACAATCGCCAACATGATGGCGGAGGCGGAGGCCTTGAACGGCATCTTCGCGCCCGACGAGATCACGCGGGCCTGGTATCGGGACAAGGGGATCGAGGACCTGCCGTATCCCTTCCCGGCGCCCGGCGACGACGCGGTCTACGAGATCGACGAGGATCTCGTTTTAGACGGCGTGACGCCGATGATCGCCAAGCCGTTCTCGCCGGGCAACGCGTTTCCCGCCGGCGAGGTCGCGCGCGAGCGCATCGAGTTCGACAAGGCGATGATCGGCTCCTGCACCAACGGGAGCTACGCCGATCTGCTCTCGGCGGCGCTCGTGATCCGGGCCGCGCGCGAGAAAGGCTTGAAGAAGACAGCGAAGGATCTCGCGATCTTCCCCGGCTCCGGCGGTGTCAAGCGCCAGATCGAGAGCGCCGACCCGCGGCTCTCCGGCGAGTCGATCGCCGACGTCTTCCGCTCCGTCGGCGGCCAGATCCGGCAGTCCTGGTGCGGCCCCTGCTTCGGCCAGGGCCCCGACGCCCTGAAGAAGGGCCAGCGCGCGATCACGTCCTTCAACCGCAACTGGCAGAACCGCATGGGCGTGGGCGGCGAGGGCTACCTGGCCTCTCCCGCCGTCGTGGCGGCGTCGGCGCTCCTGGGCTACATGGCGCCGCCCGACGAGCTCGGCCTTCGGTGGGAGCCGGAGCGCTTCGGGGTCTAGCGCCGGATCGAGATCGCTTTCCCGGACGCCGTAGGGGCGGGGCTTGTCCCCGCCCGCGTCCCTGAGACTCTCGTCAGACAACCGTATCGGAACTTTTCCGCCGATCCGGTTTCCCAAGTCTCCAGGGACGGTCCCTCGTCCGTCCGAGGAGGCTCCATGATCGGACCTCAGAAGTCGAAGCTGCAGAGCGACATCAACGTCACGCCCCTGATCGACGTCTGCCTGGTCCTGCTGATCGCCTTCATGGTGGTGACGCCGGTCCTGACAAACGCAAGCGGCCCGAAAGTGGAGCTCCCGAAGACCAGGGACCCGAAAAAGGCGGAGAAGGACGCGAATCCGTTCCCGATCCTGATCGTGTTCGACGAGCCGCCGCAGATTCTCTTCGGCCCGGCTTTCCGCCGGGTCCGCCGCGAGGACCTCCAGCGCTCGGTCGCGGAGCTGCATGCTTCCGAGCCCGACCGGAAGATCGTTCTGCGCGCCGACCGGCGCCTCTCCTACGGCGCGGTCAAGGCGGTCATGCGGACGCTGTCGCGGGCCGGCTTCCACGACGTCGGCCTGGCCGCGGAAAAGGAAGAGGAGCCGGAGAAATGAAGACGCCGGCCGCCGCTCTGCGCAGCGAGATCAACGTCACGCCCCTGGTCGACGTCGTCCTCGTGCTGCTGATCCTCTTCATGGTCGCGACGCCGCTCCTGCGCCGGGGCTACGACGTCGCCACGCCCGGAACACGGGCCGGGGCGGCCGCCCCCGAGGGTCAGATCGTCGTCTCCCTGCTTCGAAGCGGCGAGGTCTTCCTCAACCGGGACCGCGTCGCGCCCGCGGCGCTGGCGGAGGCGCTCGCCGGCGCGCTCAAAGGGCGGAGCGCGCCGACGGTGTTCTTCGCCGCCGACAACGACGTCGTCTACGGAGACGCCATGTCCGTCCTAGACACCGTGCGGGCCGCCGGCGCCCGGATCGCCGTGGCCCCGCCGCCGCGGGAGCTCGGGATCGAGTAGGCGACTCCGCGGCGAGCCACGACACAATCTCAATATTGTTATCCGCCGACACTCAACGTCCGGACGTACGGCTCCGCTCGAGCATCTCGCGCGTGAGGACCGGCAGGTAGAGGCCCTTTTCCTCACGCTTCCACCACGCTCCCGTGGCGCGGCGCTGCCCGGCGGTGGTGAAGCGGTAGTCGTAGACGACCGCGCGCAGGTACCGCGGCGGCGCGTGGGGAAACGGATTGGCCGCCAGGAGCGCGGTCACCGAAGGCTCACCCTCGAGCAGGCGCGCGCAGAAGGGGACGAACCAGGGCTGCTCCTCGTAGGTGCCCAGAGCGGCGAACCACATCTGCCAGTCCAGCCGCGGCTGGTGCGGCGCGACGAAGCGCGGCCGACGCGTCACGTCGCCGGGCTTCCAGCGGAACTCGTATGGCTTCCAGGCCGCGCCGTCGTCGCTCCCCTCCAGGATGATCTCCGGCCGCGACGTCGTCATGACGGTGAAGAGGCCGTAGCCGTTGACCGAACGAAAAGGCAGGGCCGCCCGCGCCGCCGCCAGGACCGGGCCGGGCCAGGGGACGCCGAGCCGCAGCGTCCCGGCGAAGTGCACGAACGAGAGGAGCGTCAGAAGCGTCGCGACGGGCAGAAGCGCCCAACGGGGCCAGGCTCCGGCCGTCGGCGCGGCCTCGGGATTCGCCGCCGGCTGTCTTCGCTTGAGCCGCGCAAAGACCGTGTCGTCCACGAGCAGCACGCAAAGCGCGATCGACAGGAGATTGAAGTACGCATAGTTGCCCGTCGCCGCGATCGCCGCCTGGAGCCCGGCCATGGCCGCCGCTCCGAAGAGGCGCAGCCGGCGAGGCGCGACGATCAGAAACGGCGCGGCCAGCTCGACCGCGAACATCACGAAGCAGGAGAGCCGGAGGAGCCAGAGCGGATTGTGGGCCATGTACCAGGCCGTCCACGGCGGCAGCGGCTGAGTCCAGTAGTGGTAGGTCAATGCGGTCAGGTTGTGCCAGGTGGGATCGCCGCTCTCGAGCTTGACGAATCCCGACGAGAACATGAGCCGGAACAGCAGCCAGAGCAGAAGGACCCTCGGCGCCCGCGGCGACTCCAGCCGCGCGGGCAGGCGCCAGGTCCGAATGGGAGCCAGCCAGATCGCCAGGAAGCCGGTCTCCAGCAGCAGCAGGTCCCACTGAAACTCCAGGAAGTCCTGTCCCGCCCCGCAGAGAGACAGGTAGAAGACCCAGCACACCGCCAGCGCCGGCGCCGGCAGGACGCCTACGGCCACGGCGAGCGCGGCGGCCGCGCCTCCGACGCAGAGAAAATGCAGAAATCCGTCGCTCGCGCTCCACCAGCAGAGCGTCGGAAGCAGATCGAAACGCGCGCCACCCAGCTGCGACCGCGCGGCGTCGAGGAGGCGCGCGATCGGAAGGATCCCGCGCGATCCGACCAGTCCGTCGATCTGGGTCCAGAGCGAAACGAAGGCCGCGAAGTAGCAGACGCCGACCAGGCGCAGGAAGAGGGAATGGGCCACGCTGAAGGTCGGCGCCTCGACGCTCTGTCCCCACAGGAGATTTGTGACGCGCAGCGCCGCGGTCCGGTGCCGCGCGGCGACGCCGTAGGCCAGGTCCGCGGCGTCGGCGAATCCCGCGAGGTGGCGGTAGCACCACAGGGTCTTGCCCTTGCCGCGCCCGGGCCCCTGCGCGAGGGCGAGGAAGACCGCCTCGGCCCCTTCGAAGACCTCGCCCTCCGGGGTGACCAGCTGCACGGCCCACGCGAACGCCTCCGGGGGGATCTCCGGAAACCGGCCGGAGACCTCCTGCGACGGGGCGTACTGGACGCGATCGCCGGTCGTCCGCTTCCAGCGCGCGATCCATTTCCGGCAGAACCCGCAATCGCCGTCGAAGATCAGGAGCGGCCGGGAGGGGGCGGAGGCAACGCGAAACGGCTGGCGCACCGGCGGCAGTCTAGTCCCGCCGGCCTGGCGGCGGACTCTTCCGGGGACAGGGTTCGAGGTTTGCGGACAATGACATGGAACGGGGGATGGCCCCTCCGGGGGGAATTTTCCGAGAAAGCGGAAAAAGCCTTTTCATATAGGCTTTTCCCCCCGCGCCGCCTGGCGGTCTGAGCGGGAACGGACGTTGCACAACAGGGCTCGGCGATGAATGGAGGGACGCTATGAGACTCTCAAATCCACTCCGGCTTCGGCTCAGGATCGCGCTCCTGGCCGCGGCCTCTCTGCTCGCGGCCGTGTCGCTCGCCCTGGCGCAGGGACGCGACGAATATGGGAATGTCCAGGGAGGCAGCCAGAACGGCGACAACGGAGACGTCCAGCAAACGGTCGCCCGCATCTCCTACATCGAAGGGAGCGTCTCGTACGCGCGCGGCGATGACCCGGACAACTGGCAGGCCGCCGACCGCAATGTCCCCGTGACACTCGGCGACCGGGTCTACACCGGAGACCGAAGCCGCCTCGAGCTCCAGGTGCAGGGCGGCGCCGCCATCCGTCTGGGCGCCCAGACGGATCTGGCGGCTCTCAATCTGACCGACGACACCCGCCAGTTCTCGGTCAACTCCGGCGTCGCCTCTTTCCGGATCCGGCGGCTCGCCCAGGACGAGGTCTTCGAAATCGACACACCCAACGCCGCGATCACGATCGAGCAGCCGGGCGACTACCGCCTGGACGTCGATCAAGACGGCAACTCCAGGTTTTCCGTCCGCCGCGGCAGCGCCACGGCCGCCGCGGGAGGCGGTCAGGTGCCTTTGCAGTCCGGCGACGAAATCGACATCCAGGGCACCGACAATCCGAGCTACGACGTCGTGGCGCTGGGTGCCGCGGACGCCTGGGACCAATGGGTCTCGCAGCGGGAAGACCGCATCACCCGGTCGGCGTCCCTCAAGTACGTGAGCAACGACGTCGAAGGCGTCGATGATCTGGATCAATACGGCCGCTGGCAGCAGGTTCCCCAGTACGGATGGGCGTGGTCCCCGGCTTCGATCGCCGCGGACTGGGTTCCCTACCGCGACGGCCACTGGATCTGGCAGGACCCCTGGGGCTGGACCTGGGTCTCCGCGGAGCCCTGGGGCTGGGCGCCCTACCACTACGGCCGGTGGGTGACGAGCTCGTCGCGCTGGTACTGGGTGCCGCTGGCCCGCACCGTGCGCATCGCCCGGTACTCGCCGGCGCTGGTCGCCTTCGTTGGCGGAGGTCCCGGCTGGTCGGGCACCGTCGCGGTCGGCGGCGGCGGTTTCGTCGGATGGTTTCCGCTGGGCCCGCGCGACCCGTTCAACCGCTGGTGGGGCCGGCGCGGCGCGGTCAACGTCAACGTGACCAACGTGACCTACGTCAACCGCACTTACGTCACCGTCGTGAATCAGAAGACGTTCGTCTCCGGAGGCGTCGTGACCGGAGCCTTCGTGCGCGACCGAGCGGTCGTTCGCCAGATCGGCGCCGCGCCCGTGCTGCGCGGGCCGCTTCCGATGGTTCCGACGGCGGCGTCCCTCCACGTCGCCGTCCGCACCGGCCTGCCCGCCCCTCCGCGGCCGCCCGCCGCAATCGTGGCGCGCGCGGTTGTTGCGCGCGTGGCGCCGCCGCCCGCGCCTCCGACCTTCCAGGCCAAGCTCGCGGTCATCCGCGAGAACAGGGGCGCTCCGGTCGCGGCGGCGCAAGCGGCGAAGATTTCCGTCGAGAATCGCGGCCGCCCGCAGGCGGTCACCAACATTCGCCCGGTCTCGGCCGAGGCGGGGCGCGTCACGCTGGCGCCTCGGGCCGGCGTGGCCGGTGCCCAAGTTCGCAAGGTCGAGCCGATCACCGCTCAACCCGCGCGCGGACGCGCGGTCGCGACGGCGGCGCAGCCGGTGTCCAACGCGCCGGTGACGTCCAACGTCCGAGGCGCCAACGGGGTCCCCAACGCCGGCCGCCCGCAGACGATCGACCGCGGGACCGTCCAGCGGGCGACGCCGCCTCCGGTCAAAGCCGGACAGCCGCAGAATCTCGAACGCCGGAACGTCTCGCCCGTTGAGCGGGCTCCGGTGACCAACGACACCGGGCGTGGCCGGCAGCCTCAGGTCGAAAGCCGGCAGATCCGTCCGACTCCGGGCGGCTCCGGCGTGGGAGGCCCTCCGCCTCAGCCGACGGCGCGGACCCTTCAGCGCCAGGAAAACGTCGTTCCGCGCAACGACCGCATCGCGCGGCCGACGCCGAGCACCAACCGCGGCAACCAGCCGGTCGTTCGCGAAGTGCCGCCGCAGACGCATGAGCGCGTCGAGCGCCCGACGCCGAGCACCCCGCGCGGCAATCAGCCGGTCGTTCGTGAGGCGCAGCCGCAGACGCGCGAACGCCTCGAACGCCCGACGCCCGTGCCGCGAAACAACACGTCCGGAGAAGGCACATCCAACGACGGCGGCCGTGGACGGGAACGTCGGGTCGTCACTCCCGAGCCCCAGGGCCGGACGGGGAACCCGAACCCGCCCCAACCGCAACGGGTCGAGCGCCAGGCCAACCCGCGCAGTCCCGAAACCAACAGCGGTGTCCAGAAGAGCAATGACCGCGGCGGCGACAGGGGAAAGAAGAACGACAAGCCCAAGCCGGAGAAGACGCCCAAGAAGTAGTCCGCGACGCGCTTTGCACGAACTCCAGACGCCGGCCTTCGGGCCGGCGTTTCCATTCTGCTTACAAGTCTATTGATTTCAGTTGTTTATGGATGCAACGAATATTGACTATCAAGTATAGATTCCGTATGCTTGAGGTCCGATGAGCGATCAAAGGCCTAATCCGACCCCCTCCAACGCCTCCGTCCTCGAGTTCACGAACCAGGAGTACAAAGCCGGCTTCATTACCGACATCGAGTCGGAAACGATCCCGGCCGGCCTGAGCGAGGACATCGTCCGCGCCATCTCCGCCAAGAAGAACGAGCCGGAGTGGATGCTCGAGTGGCGGCTGCGCGCGTACCGCTTCTGGACGACGATGAAGGAGCCCACCTGGTCCAACGTCCACTACCCGGCCATCGACTACCAGTCGATCGTCTACTACGCGGCGCCCAAGTCCAAGACCGACGGGCCCAAGTCGCTCGCGGACGTCGACCCGAAGCTCCTGGAGACCTACGAGAAGCTGGGCATTCCCCTGCGCGAGCGCGGAAAGCTCGCCGGCGTGGCCGTCGACGCCGTCTTCGATTCCGTCTCGGTGGCCACCACCTTCCGCGAGCAGCTCTCCAAGGTCGGCGTGATCTTCTGCTCGTTCTCCGAGGCGGTTCAGAACCATCCCGAGCTGGTGAAGAAATACCTGGGCTCGGTCGTTCCGCACGGCGACAACTTCTTCGCCGCCCTGAACTCGGCGGTCTTCTCCGACGGCTCCTTCTGCTACATCCCCAGGGGCGTGCGCTGCCCCATGGAGCTCTCGACCTACTTCCGCATCAACTCCGCCAACACCGGCCAGTTCGAGCGGACGCTCATCATCGCGGATGAAGGCGCGTACGTCTCCTATCTTGAAGGTTGCACTGCACCGATCCGAGACGAGAATCAGCTCCACGCCGCGGTGGTCGAGCTCGTCGCGCTCGACAACGCCCAGATCAAGTACTCGACCGTGCAGAACTGGTACCCCGGGGACAAGAACGGCAAGGGCGGCATCTACAACTTCGTGACCAAGCGCGGAAAGTGCCTGGGAAGGAACTCGAAGATCTCCTGGACCCAGGTGGAAACCGGGTCGGCGATCACCTGGAAGTACCCGAGCTGCATCCTGCAGGGCGACAACTCGGTCGGCGAGTTCTACTCGGTGGCCGTGACCAACAACTACCAGCAGGCCGACACGGGCACCAAGATGATCCACATCGGCAAGGACACCAAGTCGACGATCGTCTCCAAGGGCATCTCCGCCGGCCACGGGCAGAACAGCTACCGCGGCATGGTCAAGATCCTCGGGAAGGCCGACCGGGCCCGCAACTACTCCCAGTGCGACTCGCTCCTGATCGGGGACCAGTGCGGCGCGCACACGTTCCCCTACATCGAGGTCAACAACTCGACCGCCCAGATGGAGCACGAAGCGTCGACGTCCAAGATCGGCGAGGACCAGATCTTCTACTTCCAGTCCCGCGGCATCTCCGCCGAGGACGCCGTCTCCATGATCGTCAACGGTTTCTGCAAGCAGGTCTTCCAGGAGCTGCCGATGGAGTTCGCCGTGGAGGCGCAAAAGTTACTCGGTGTTTCTTTGGAAGGTTCCGTTGGTTGATTTCCAGGAAGGCCGATGATTTGGGATTTGCGATTTGAGATTTGTGATTTCGGCTCGTCGATCGACGCAATCGCAAATCACAAATCTCAAATCGCAAATCGCTGACGAAGGAAGAACGATGCTCGAAATCCAAAATCTCCATGCCAGTATCGCTGGCACAGAGATCCTCAAGGGCCTTTCCCTGACCGTCGGTCCGGGCGAGGTGCACGCGGTCATGGGGCCCAACGGCTCGGGCAAATCGACGCTGGCGCACGTGCTGGCGGGCCGGCCCGGCTACACCGTCACCCAGGGAACGGTTCTCTACAAGGGCAAGGACCTCCTGGCCATGACGCCGGAGACGCGGGCGCGGGAAGGCGTCTTCCTGGCCTTCCAGTACCCCGTCGAGATCCCCGGGGTGTCCAACGTCTACTTCCTGAAGAACGCCCTGAACGCCATCCGCAAACACCGCGGCGAGCCCGAGCTCGACGCCATGGATTTCCTGCGGCTGACCAAGGAGAAGGCCAAGCTGGTGGCGCTCGACGAGGAGCTGACCAAGCGGCCGGTCAACGAGGGCTTTTCCGGCGGCGAGAAGAAGAGAAACGAGATCTTCCAGATGGCCGTGCTGGAGCCCGCGCTGGCCATCCTGGACGAGACCGACTCGGGCCTGGACATCGACGCGCTGCGCACCGTGGCTTCCGGCGTCAACGCGCTGCGCGCGCCGGACCGTTCCATGATCGTCGTGACGCACTACCAGCGGCTCCTGAACTACATCGTCCCGGACTTCCTCCACGTGCTGGTGGACGGGCGCATCGCGCTCTCCGGCGGCAAGGAGCTCGCGCTCGAGCTCGAGGAGAAGGGCTACGCGTGGCTGGAGAAGGAGCCGGCATCCTCTCCGACCCCAGCGTCCGGGGCCCGCGCCTAGAGCCGCCATGGAAGCCGAAGTCGTCGATCGGGAGACCGGCCTCTACCGCGAGGAGTTCGCCGCCTTCCAGGAGGCGCGGCGGGGCGAGCCCCAGTGGCTGCGCGACCTCCGCGGCCGGGCCTTCGCCCGTTTCCAGGAGCTCGGATTCCCGACTCCGAAGATCGAAGCCTGGAAGTACACCGGCGTCTCTGCGATCGCGCGCACGGTGTTTCGTCTCGCGCCTCCGTCGGGCGACTTCGCCCCGATCGCCCTTCCGGCGCCCGCCGGGGCCGGTCCGCGTCTCGTCTTCGTCAACGGCCGCTTCCGCCGGGATCTCTCTTCGGCCCCCGATGCCCGAGCCGCGCGCGTCACGAGCCTGCGGGACGCCCTGGCCGCGCGCCCCGAGGAGCTCCAGCCGCACCTCGCGCGGTACGCCGACTGGGAGCGCCAGCCCTTCACCGCCTGGAATACCGCGTTTCTCGACGACGGCGCGCTCGTCGTGATTCCGCGGGAAGCCTCCCCGGCCGAGCCGATCGAGCTGCTCTTCCTGGGGCAGGCCGGCGGGGATCCGATCGTGGCGCACGTGCGCAACCTGATCGTCGCCGAGCCCCGGAGTCACGCCACGGTCATCGAGCGGTACGCCGGGCACGGCGATCCGTATCTGACCAACGCGGTCACGGAGATCTCCGTCGGCGACGGCGCGATCCTCGAGCACTACAAGATCCAGCGGGAGTCGCCCGAGGCGTACCACGTGCACACACTGCAGGCGCGTCTCGCGCGGGCGGCCGGGTTCACCTCCCACAACGTGGCCCTGGGCGCCGCGCTGGCGCGGACCGACCTGAACGTCGTGTTCGACGGCGAAGGCGGCGAGTGCACCTTGAACGGGATCTTCATCGGCGAAGAGGACCAGCACCTGGACAACCACACGTTCATCGACCACGCCCGCCCGCACTGCTCCAGCCGCGAGCTCTACAAGGGAATCCTGGACGACCGGGCCCGCGGCGTCTTCCACGGGACGATCGTGGTGCGCCCCGGCGCGCAGAAGACCGACGCGATGCAGACCAACAAGAATCTTCTGCTCTCCGCGCAGGCGCTGGTCGACTCGACGCCGGCCCTGGAGATCTTCGCCGACGACGTCAAGTGCAGGCACGGCTCGACCATCGGGCAGCTCGACGCCAACGCCCTCTTCTACATGCGCTCCCGGGGCCTGGCTGAGAAGGACGCGCGCGCGATCCTGACCTACGCCTTCGCCGCCGACGTGGCCGGCCGCTTGCGGCTGCCCGCGGTGCGCGCGGAGATCGAAGAGCTCCTGGGCACGCGGCTGGCCGGCGCGCCCCTGTCCATCGAGGAGGCCCTGCCATGAGCACCGCACCGTCCGTCGCCCGTGGCGCGGGGACGACGCCGGCCGCCCCAACGCTCGACGTCGCGCGCATCCGCCGCGACTTCCCCATCCTGTCCCAGACGATCCACGGCAAACCCCTGGTCTACCTGGACAACGCCGCCACGACCCAGAAGCCTCGGCCGGTGATCGACGCCGAGCGCGATCTCTACGAGCGCTACTACGCCAACATCCACCGCGGCGTGCACTGGCTTTCCGTGGCCTCGACGGAGGCCTACGAGAAGGCGCGGGAGAAAGTCCGGGACCTGCTCCACGCCGCCGACACCCGCGAGATCGTCTTCCTGCGCGGCACGACCGAGGCCATCAACCTCGTCGCGGCCACCTTCGGCCGGACCCGCGTCGGACCGGGCGACGAGGTCGTGATCTCGGCCCTGGAGCACCACTCCAACATCGTTCCCTGGCAGATGCTCTGCGAAGAGAAGGACGCCCGGCTCCGCGTGGCTCCGATCGATTTGCGCGGGGAGATTCTCCTGGAGGACTTCGAGCGGACGCTCTCGGACAAGACGCGCCTGGTCGCCGTCTCCCACGTTTCCAACGCGCTCGGCACGGTGACGCCGCTGCCCGAGATGATCCGCCTGGCGCACGCGCGCGGGATCCCGGTCGTCGTCGACGGCGCGCAGGCCGCGCCGCACCTGGAAGTCGACGTCCAGGCGCTCGACTGCGACTTCTACGCGATCTCCGGACACAAGATCTACGGCCCCTCGGGAATCGGCGCCCTGTACGGCAAGGCCAGGTGGCTGGAGGCCATGCCCCCGTACCAGGGCGGCGGCGACATGATCGCCTCGGTGACGTTCGAGAAGACGACCTACAACGTGCTCCCCTACAAGTTCGAGGCCGGCACGCCCAACATCGCCGGCGCGATCGGCCTGGGCGCGGCCATCGATTACGTGGCCGGCCTGGGCCTCGCGAACGTGCGCCGCTACGAGGAGCAGCTCCTCGCGCTCGCCACGCAGCGGCTCTCGGCGATCCCGGGGCTGCGGTTGATCGGG
Source organism: uncultured Acidobacteriota bacterium (assembly GCA_963733955.1). Lineage (GTDB taxonomy): Bacteria > Acidobacteriota > Thermoanaerobaculia > UBA5066 > Gp7-AA6 > DATFTF01. Next base: position 119,220 of record CAVTEW010000005.1, on the reverse strand, counting down.
ACCGCCCGCCGCAAGGCCGCGGTCCTCTCCTTCACGCTCCAGGGCGTGCACCCGCACGACGTCGGCACGGTGCTCGACCGCCTGGGCATCGCGGTGCGCACCGGGCACCACTGCGCCCAGCCGGTCATGGACTTCTTCCAGGTCCCGGCGACGGCGCGGGCTTCGCTGGCCTTCTACAACACGCCCGAAGAGATCGAGGCCCTGGCCGCGGGGATCGGGCAGGTGCAGAGGATGTTCGCGTGACCGGCGACCTGCGCGACCTGCGTGACCTTTACCAGGAAATGATTCTCGACCACGGGAAGAAGCCGCGCAATTTCCGCGCGCTCCCGGCGGCCAACCGCAAGGCCGAGGGGTACAACCCTCTCTGCGGCGACCGCGAGACCGTGTATCTCCAGGTCGACGGCGACGTCGTCGCGGACGCGAGCTTCGAAGGGGCCGGCTGCGCGATCTCCACCGCCTCGGCCTCGATGATGACCGAGGCCCTGAAGGGAAAGAGCCGGCGGGACGTCGACGCGCTCTTCGAGAAGTTCCACGACCTGATCACCGGCCAGAGCAGCGCCGCGGCGGCGGGACCGGACCTGGGCAAGCTCGAAGTCTTCTCGGGAGTGCGCGAGTACCCGGTTCGGATCAAGTGCGCGACGCTCCCCTGGCACACGATGCGGTCGGCTCTCCACGGAGACGCCGCCGTCATCTCCACCGAGGACGGCGCGGAAGCGTCGCCCAGGGAGGAGCCGCGCGCGACGCCGGCTCCCCCCAAAGTCTGCTGAGGTACGGCCATGCGCACGGAAAAGGAAGTCACCACCACCCGCGAGATCGAGGCCTCGGAGATCCCCAGCGGCACCAAGATCCGCATCCCCGAAGGCACGACGCTCGCCCTGACCCAGTCGCTCGGCGGCAGCTACACGGTCATCACGCCGTACGGGTACATGGCCCGCATCGACGGGAAAGACGCCGACGCGATCGGCATGGAGGCGGCCGCGGCCGGAGCGGGCGCCGATTCCGGCAAGTCCGTCGAGGAGCTGTGCTGGGACCAGCTGCGCTCCTGCTACGACCCGGAGATCCCCGTCAACATCGTGGACCTGGGCCTGGTCTACAAGTGCGAGGCCGCGCCGCTGCCCGACGGGGGCAACAAGGTCGCGGTGAGCTTCACGCTGACGGCGCCGGGCTGCGGAATGGGGGACGTGCTGCGCGGGGACATCCAGGGCAAGCTCCTGGCGGTGCCCGGCGTGAAAGAAGCCGACGTGCAGGTCCTCTTCGACCCTCCCTGGAACATGAGCATGATGTCCGACGCGGCCAAGCTGCAGCTGGGAATGATGTGAACCGGGCGGAAGGCGCGAGGCGGAAGGCGAAAGGCGGACGGGGGGCCAACCGATGAGACTCACATCGCAAGAAGAATACGGGCTGCGCTGCCTGCTGCGCGTCGGCAAAGAGAGCACCGAGGGCAGCGTCACGATTCCCGAGCTCGCCCGCTCCGAGGGCATCTCCCAACCCCACGTGGCCAAGATGATGCGCATCCTGCGCAAGGGCGGCTTCGTCAAGTCCACGCGCGGTCAGGCCGGGGGCTACGCGCTGGCGCGGCCGGCCGATCAGATCGCCGTCGGCCACGCCCTGGCCGTCCTGGGCGGCCGGCTCTTCGACGCGAATTTCTGCGGCACGCACGCCGGCAGCGGCGCCTTGTGCACCCACAACGGGGACTGCGCGATCCGCTCGGTCTGGCGCACGATCCAGGGCGCGATCGACTCGGTCCTGGGCCGCATGACGCTCAAGGATCTCCTCCGCAACGAGGAGGAGATGAACATCTGGACCAGCCGGGGGCCCGCGCTCCCCACGCACACCCACGCCTGAGGCGTTCCGGCGGCAAGCCGTCAAGGCGGGGCCACACCGGCGCGGGAGATTCCGGCCTCACAATCTCTACATTGTTTGCCGCGACCGCCGCGGCTCCGCCGGGCGCGCCGACCGATCCCGCTGCAACTCCAGGTAGGTCTCCAGCGCCTCCAGGGCCAGGCCGTCGGCCGGCGCCGACGCGACCCGGATCCCCGCGCGCCGCAGGCGGAATCCCAGGTCGCGGTTGGCCAGGAGGATCTCCAGCGCGGAGACCTTGGCGAACGCCTCCAGCGCCGAGGCCGGGGCCTCCCAGGCCAGGCGGGAGAGCTGCGCGTCTTCCAGGTTGACCAGGACGATCCGGTGGCGCCGGCGCAGCTCGGTCAGGCCGCGCTGGAGGAGCTCGGCGCTGGCGAGGTCGAGGATCGACGTGAAGAGCACGAGCGTGGCCTGCCGCGACTCCAGCCGCGCCGCCCGCTCCAGTGCCAGGTCGTAGGCCGGCTCGACGAGCCGCGCTTGCGCGTCATAGAGCTGCCGGTACGCGGAGGACGCGCCGCGGGCGCCCGAGGCCACGCGCACGACGCGCTCCACGCGATTGGAGAACGTCAGCAGCGTGACCCGGTCCCCGCGCGCGGCGGCGACCCGCGTCAGGGCCAGCGCGGCGGCCAGCGCCGCGTCGAGCTTGCTGCGCTCCCCTTCCACCGAGGCCATGGCCCGCGCGCAATCGAGAAGGATCATCAGCCGCGTCCCCCGTTCCCAGGTGTCTTCGCGCACGATCAGGCGTCCGTGCCGGGCGGTGGCCTTCCACTGGATCTTGGATGGCGGATCCCCGGGGGCGTAGCGCCGCAGTGCGTAGGGCTCGGTCCCCAGCCCGCGGATGCGCGTCGGCGTCATCCCCAGCTGCCGTCTCTGGGCCAGCGCCAGTAGCCGGCCCACCGGTCCGCCCCAGCGCACCTGCGGGTACACGCGCGCCGTCTCGGCGGGCAGGAGCTCGACGTCGGCCCAGGCCAGGCGCCAGGGACCCAGAACGCGGGCCCAGAGAGCCTCCAGGCGATGGTTGCCGCGCCGCCGCGGAATGAGCTCATAGGTCCAGGTCGTGCGGCCTTCGGAAGCGATCGACGCCTCATGGCGCAGCGGACCCGACGCCAGGGCGGGATCGAGTCCTTCGCGCAGCAGCAGCTCGACCGGACGCCGGGCCCGGGAGACGATCTCGACCCGCACCGGCGCGCGCTCGCCCTGCACCAGGAGCGGCGGCAGGCTGCGCGCCGCCGCGAGCGCGGTCCGCCGCGCCCGGCGGCCGTCCACGACGAACCCCGCCAGGAGCGCGGCGTCCAGCGCGAGCGGCACCGGAGTGAGCCAGGGCGCGACGAGAGCGGCCACGATCGACAGCGACACCACCGCGAGCAGGACGAAGAGCCGGCGGGCAGGCTTCAGCGCGGCACCTCCACCGCGGCGGCCGTCTCCTCCAGGATCCGGCGCGCCGTGTAGCCCTCCAGCTCCGACTCGGCGCTGACCAAGAGCCGGTGGCCCCAGCAGGGCACCAGGAAGCGCTTGAAGTCCTCGGGCGTGGCGAAGTCCCGGCCCGCGACCAGCGCGCCGGCGCGGGCCATCTCGAGAAGGGCGAGCGCGCCGCGCGGGGAGACCGCAAGCTCGACGCGCGCCGAGCCGCGCACGCGCTCGGTCAGACGCGCCAGGTACTCCAGCAGCTCCGGCGCGACGTGGACCCGCGCCGCGGCGCCGCGCAGCGCGGACGCCTCGGAGGCAGCGACGAGCGCGCCCGGAAGCGTCGGACGCGCCCACGCGGCGAGCTCGCCGGAGACGGCCCGGCGGTACAGCTCGAGCTCGGCCTCGCGGCCCGGCGCGCTCATCTCGATGCGCGCCAGGAACCGGTCGAGCTGGGCCTCGGGCAGCGGATAGGTGCCCTCGAACTCGATCGGGTTCTGCGTGGCCACCACGAAGAACTCGGCGGCCATCGTCTGGGTCGCGCCGTCGATGGTGGCCTGCCCCTCCTGCATCGCCTCGAGCAGCGCCGATTGCGTCTTGGGGGGAGTCCGGTTGATCTCGTCGGCGAGCAGGACGCTGGTGAAGATCGGGCCGCGCACGAGGCGGAACGCCCCGCTGGCCTGATCGAAGACGTTGGTGCCGAGCAGGTCCGCGGGCATCAGGTCGGGCGTGAACTGCACCCGGGTAAAGGGCAGCCCGAGGCCGGCCGCCAGGCTGCGGGCGAGCAGGGTCTTTCCGATCCCGGGCACGCCCTCGAGCAGCGCATGGCCTCCGGCGGCGTAGGCGGCCACCAGGGCCTCCGCGGCCGGCCGCTGGCCGAGGACGGTCCGCGTCAATCCCTCGACGAGCCGGCCCCCGGCCGCCAGGATCTGGTCGAGAGGCATGCGGTCTTGTCCGTTCAAGGCACGGTCTCCCTTCTGCCGCTGCGGGAGAGGGCCGCGGCCAGCCCGAGAAACGCTTTTTCGTCGGCCGTCTCGGCGGAGCGGACGAGGTCCGGCGCCACGCGGATCGCCGGATCGAGGCGGGCCACGCGCGACACCAGCAGGCGCGCCGCCGCGGACGAGTGCTTGAGCGCGCGGTGGCGCGCGGCCAGTCCGAGCAGGAACGACGCGGTGGTTCCCGCCCGCGCGGGCTCCTCGCGCCAGGGAGTCCCCAGGCGCCGCGCCAGCGCGAGCGCCGCGAGCGCGTAGACGAGCAGGAGCTGCGCGATCCAGAGGTCGAAGGGAAGCCCCGAACCGCTCGGCGCCTGCCCCGGCGAGCGCAGGCCGTGGTGGTACTCGTCGAAGACGATCCGCCCCGGGAAGAGCCGCGCCGCCGACTCGAGCAGATCGGCGTTGCCGGCCTCGGAGAGCCGCGCGTTGGAGAGCGCGTCCGCGGGCAGGACCAGGACGCGTCCGCGTCCGTGCCGGAGGAGAAAGACGGCCGCGTGCCCGTCCGGTCCGGTAAAGAGCGTCCGCGCCTCGGCCGGCGCCTCGGGAACGCGGCGGGGCGCGAGGCAGACGACCTCCCGCGCGCCCGCGGACGAAGGCTCCGGCCGCAGACGCCAGACCTCGGTGCGGTAGCGGTACCAGGCCAGGGGCGAAAGCGGCAGGTCGCCGCGGACCTCGCGCGTGCGGATCCCGAAGAGCCCGAGGAGCCGGGCCTCCTCGAGCCCGACGCGATTGCCGGAGTACGCGATCACCAGGGCTCCTCCGCGCACGACGTGCGTCCGGATCGCGGCGTCGGACGCGTCGAAGCCGGCCGACCACGGAAAGGTCGTGACGATCGCGCCGCCAGGCTCCGCGGAGAACGGGCGGTCCGAGAGGCCGGCCTCGCGGCCCCGCCGCTGGAGGTAGCGCCGCGCCGCGAGCCATCCCGAGCTCGACGGCGAGAGGACGCTCGCGCCGGCGGCGCGGCTTGCCCCCAGCCAGACCGTGGCGAGCGTGGCCAGCGCCAGAACGGCGAGGACCAGGACCCAGCTCGATCGCTTCATGGCAGAGCGCGTTCCAGGCGCGCCAGGAGGCCGGAGACGTCGTCGGGGCGCGGGCGTCGCGGCGCGTAGAGCGCGCGGTCGAGCTCGACCGCGGCGAAAGTCAGGTCGCTACGCCGGGCCGCGCCGAGGAGCTCTCGGCTGGTCCAGGAGGGATCGACCTCGCGCACGATGGAGGAGGCGAACCACCACCACAGCGCTTCCAGAGCGCCGTCGACGTCGCCGCAGGCCAGGCGGCGCTCGAGCTCCTGCCGCCAGAATCCGCGGTCCCCCGATGCCCGCGCGGAGACCGGCTCCCGGCCGCCCTGCGCGGACGCGCTCGCCGCCGGGCGGCTCCGGCGGCGCAGGACGCGCAGGATCGCCAGGAGGAGAAGCACCACGGCCGTTGCGACCAGGAGCCACGCCGCGATCTTGAGGCCCCAGGTCACGCTCTCCCAAAGCCCCTGGTGCCGCGCCAGGAACCGCTCGAGGGCGCGCCACAGCGCGTCGGTCCAGGCCTGGACATACTCGGCGATCGCGGGCCGCGCGGGCACGCGCTCGACGCGGCTTTCCGACAGAACGCGGGAGAGGAGCGCCCGATCCGCGCTGGCCCAGGTCCACGCCGGCGGCGCGGCGGGGAGCGGCCCGAGAGCTGCGATCGGGAGCGTCACTGCGCGGGCACCGGTCCGGCAGCGGGCGGCGCGCCCTTGCCGGCCAGACGCGCGATGGCGGCTTCCAGGTCGACGCCTTCCTTCCGGCGCCGGATGTCGAAGTAGAGCAGAGCCAGGCCGAAGCTGGTGTACAGAGCGACGGCCATGGACACGAGCGAGCTCAAGAACGCCGAGGGCACCTGGAACCAGAGCATCGTGCTGGTCAGGGCTTCCGGGTCGAGCGGCATTCCGCTGGCCACCCGCCGGGCCAGCAGGATGTTCTGGACGATCGAGAAGGGAAGATGAATCAGGAAGCCGACCACCATGCTGATGAGCCACGCGATCAGGAAGAGGGCGCCGATCTTGGTCTTGGGATTGGCCAGAAACCGGCGCTGGGGGTTGTAGCGGACGAGCTCCGCGCTGCGCGCGAGCGCGGCGTACCCGAACCGCCCCTCCGAGGCCATGACCACGGCCGTCAGCGAGAGGACCAGCATGAGATAGACGCCCGGCACGATCAGCAGGATGAGCCCGACGGCCACGGCGATCCAGACCATCACCAGCGTTCCGAGCACCTGCGGCCGCAGCACGAACCTCCAGCTTCGCCCCATGTCCACGCCCTTGCCGTCGACGGCGTCCACACAGGCGGCGACCATGGCGGTGTTGGCCAGGGTGTTGATGATGACGGCGACCAGGAAGGCCACCAGGAACCCGACGCAGCCGGAGAAGAACATCGAGAGGTCCGGCTGCCCGCCCCCTTTGAAGAAGCCCTTCATCCAGATCGTCTGCGCGATGCTCAGGACGACCGAGACCAGGCTCACCGGGATCGCGACGGAGGGATAGATCGGGCGAACGTGGCGGCGCGCGAGCGCCATCGCTTCGTCGACCAGGATGCGGAACGGCTTGGGCTCGGAGATCCCGGGTTCCATGCTCATGACTCCTCCTTGTCCTTGCCCAGGAAGGGGTTCCAGGCCACCACGAGGAAAATCACTTCCAGCGAGAGACCCGTCGCCGCCTTGGCCGCTGCGGGAAAGTCCGGCGAGGGCGACAGCAACGTCTCCACCAGGGCGAGCAGGACGAACCAGGGGACGCATCCGCCCAGGACGCGCAGGGCCTGGCGGGCCGCGAGCGCGACGGCCTCGCGGCGCGGCCGGTCGTCGGCTTCGATCAACCCGCGCGCGATTCCCAGTCCGGCCGCGGCGGTGACGAGCATCAGCGTGATCTCCAGCGGGCCGTGCGCGGACACGAACTCGAGGAGCTCTCCGGCCAGGCCGTAATGGAGCGTCACGCCGATCAGGGCGCCCAGCAGGAAGCCGTTGAAGAGAATGATGTAGAGCGAGCCCAACCCGGCCAGCGCCCCCCCGGCCCAGCCCAGGAGCGAAACGCTGATGTTGTTGGTCGCGATGGCCGAGGACGTCACCCCGGGCGGGGCCGCGTGGAGGATCGACTCGGTCCAGAGGTGCCTCTGCTCGAGGCCCTCCACCGCCTGGGGCGAGAGCAGCGCCGCGGCCACTCCGGTCTGGACCGACGCGAGGAAGAGGCCGAAGAGCGCCGCGGCGGCGAAGCCGGCCAGCGCCACCGACAGGTTGCCGAGGTTGCTCCGAAAGGCCAGCGGAAAGGACCGGGTCCAGAACCGCAGGAACCCGCCGCGCCGCGCGCGGGCCGGGCCGTACAGCCACCGCGTGCCGTCTAAGGCCAGCCGTTCGAGTCGGCCGGCCGCCGCGGTGGAGGCGAAACGCGCCGCCGCGAGCGCGTGGTCGTGGAGAACCTGGCGATACGCCAGGGCCAGCTCTTCCAGCTCCTGGTAGCTCAGCCGGCGCGGCGCGCGGCGCGCGGCGGCCAGGCGTTCTTCGAACCGCACCCAGAACGGCTCGCGCAGCCGCAGGAACTGCGAATAATCCATCAGCCCGTCAGTCCTTCCGCGCGTCGAAGGCCCTGCGGATCCGCTCGACCGGAGGCAGGTCCGCCGGGACGCCCTCCAGGAACGCGGGATGCCGGCTCTGCAGCGTTTCCAGGACCGTGCGGGCCATCCGCTCGACCCGAAACGCTTCCATCTCCGCGCTGCGCGCGAGCAGGGACTCGACGGCGGCGACGTCCCCGGCGCCCCAGCCTTCGGGAATCCGGTGCAGCGCCAGCTTCCGCGCTCCGGAATCGTGAACGACCAGCGTCCCCGCGAGCCGATCGCCCAGCCGCCGGGCCCGCGGATCGAAGGCCATCATCGGAACGCCGACGAAAAGATCCACCACCCGCGTCAGGTTGCGAACGACCAGGCTGGACGCGTCGGGCGTTCCGCCGGCCACGGTCACCACGCGCAGCCGCAGCGCCTTCTTCCCGATCGTCTGCTGGTTGAGGAAAATTTCGCTGCCGGCGAAGTATCCCCAGTCGATCACGAAGAACCCGGTCAGGAAGAGCGCCAGGCCCCATCCCCACCGCCCCCGGAAGAACCCGAAGAAGAGCGCCGCGGCGAGCACCCAGGCGATCTGGAGAACCCCCTGCAGCGCGTAGTCGATCGCCGCGGCGAGGACCCGGCTCCCGACTCCGGCGATGGGCAGATCCAGGGGCACGTTGTCCAGGCCCAGGATCGTCCCGGCATCGTCCCAGGCCGGCGAGGGCCTCTCGGGCGGAAGCGTCACGGCGCGGGCGGGCGCCGCCCGGACACGAGCGCGGGCGACTCCATGGACGAGCGTTGCTTCAAGAGGGAGCTCCCAACGGGATGCCCTAGCCTAGCAGGTCGCCGCTCGGCGCCTTCCCCGGCCGTTCCCCCGAGCGCAGGCGCGCCGCGCGCGTTTCCTGGCCCGCTTTTTGCGATTGCAGACCCTGGAGGTTTGTGTCTGAGGAAACTCTCGCTTTCCCTGGCGGCCCTGGCCTTCCTGCTTCTCACGGCGACGGCGACCGCACAGCGCCGCCCGCACGAGGGCAAGATCACCAACGTTGACGCGACGTCCCGGACCCTGGCGGTCCAGGGAGAAAAAGGGGACACCTATACGCTGTACTGGGACGACACGACGAAGTGGAAGAACAACCTGACGGCGCAGGAGCTGACCGCCGGCGACTCCATCCATTTCGACGTCGTCGACAAGGATGGCCAGATGTGGGTCACCGAGATCCGGCGCACACACAAGGCCAGGAGCTGAGGCTCGGCCGCGGCCTGGCGGGCTCGGCGCGGAGCCCTGGCAACAATATTTAAATTGTAAGCGCCGGGCCGGCGAGGCCGACTTCGCCTCGGCCGGGCCCCGACGGGGCCCCGGCGCGCCGCGCGGCCGGCCTTCCCCGAGCGTTTATAATCTCCGCACCATGTCCCTGGGCAGACTCCTGGCCATCGTGATCGTCCTTCTGCTGGCCTGGTGGGTCATCACCCGCTCGGGTCTGCTGGGGCGGCACGAGCCCGAAGCCACCGACTCGCGCGCGCCGATCGAGCGGGCCCGGGAGGTGGCCAAGAAGAGCGCGGACCGGGACGCCGAGCGCGAGACGGCGCAGAGCGCCGCGGATTCCGCTCCCTCCTCGGCGCAGATCACCGAGAACATGACCCCGGACCAGGTGCGCTCGCTCCTGGGCCCTCCCTCGGACACCCAGACCGAGACGATGGAATCGGGCGGCACCCGCGAGAAGTGGATCTATTCCACCGCGGGCAAGACCGTGATCTTCGAAAACGGCGTGGTCGTCTCCATTCAGTAGGGCTCCGCTCTCCCGGGCCGCCGGCCGGTCGGTTATGCTCCCTCCTCTTTTTTCCCGGTGTGGGAGGTGAACGCCATGGCGCCTCGCAAACCGCGCGCTCGCCGGCTCGCACCGCGCGGTGGCGGTGACCGAGCCACGCTGGCCCGAGAACCGGCCCCGTCCGGAGACCGATGCCCGGGCGGAAGCCGGAGCAATCCGATCCGATGATGTCCCGCGCCCTCGCGCTCGCCGCCGCTCTCCTGGCCGCCCCGACGCCGCCGCCCGGCGCCGGCCCTGCGGCGCAACCCGGTTCGGGCACCGCGCAGTTCGCCGCGCGCCACGAGGCGCGGGCGATCCCGCTCGACGTCGTCGGCGAGGGCCTCGCGTTCGTCCAGGGACAGGTGCAGGGAACCAGGGTGTGGCTGCTGCTCGACACGGGATCTCCTTCGGTCCTCTCCCGAAAGCTCGCCGACAAGCTCGGCCTCCCCGGCGAGGACGCGGCGGCGAGCGGCGCGCCCGACCAGGTCCCGATCCGGCGGCTGCGCGACGTCGCGGTCGATCTGCCCGGCGTGCGGATCCTTCAACCCGCCGTCTCGAGCCTCGATCTCGACCGGCTGGAGACGCTCCTGGGCCACCGACTCGACGGCATCCTGGGAACGCCCTTCTTCGAAAGCGCTGTGGTGGAGATCGATTTCGCCGGCCGCACGCTCGCGCTGTCCGATCCGGCCGCGCCGCGAGCGCCGGAGAAAGGCGCCACCGTCGCCCTGACCCGCGAGGGAGGCCTTCCCTACGCCACGGCGAAGGTCGCTCTGAGTTCGGCGCCTCCGCTGGAAGGATCGTTCCTGCTCGACACCGGGGCCGACAGCGCGGCCGTGCTCTCCTCTCCGTTCGTCGACCGCCACCGGCTCCTCGCCTCGCCGTCGGCGTCCAAGGCCAGGCCCGACGACGGGACGGCGGCGGCCGGCGGCAGTTTCGAGGCCGTCCTGCGCGCGCAGTCGATCGTCCTGGGTCCCTTCGTCCTGACCAAGCCGGTGGTCCGTCTGTCCCGCTCCACCAAGGGCCTCCTGGCCGATTCCCGACACGCCGGGCTCGTGGGAGCGGCCGTCCTCGCGCGGTTCCGCGTCACGTTCGACTACGGCCGCGGCCGAGTGGTCCTCCAGAGGAACGCGCGCTTTGCCGAGCCCTTCGGCTACGACGCCAGCGGGCTGTCGCTCGCCGCGCAGAGCTCGGATCTGGCGACGTTCGAGATCCGCCGCGTCGCCCCGGCGTCGCCGGCCGCCGAGACGGGTCTGCGGACCGGAGACGTCGTCCTGTCCGTCGACGGGAAGCCCGCCCGGGACGTCGGGCTGGGCGCCCTGCGCCGGATGCTCCAGCAGAGCGGCGCAACCTACACGCTGTCGGTGTTCCGCGACGGGCAGATTCGGAAATTCACCCTGACCTGCCGGAGCCAGCTCTGAGGACGCCCTCGATCGACCGGTCCTGGTCCGACGGTGAGCGGAGCACGCCGGCGTGAAGATCCTCTTCCTGGCGGCGGAAGCCGCTCCGCTGGTGAAGGTCGGCGGACTGGCCGACGTCGTCGGCTCGCTGCCCAAGGCGCTCCAGGCGCTCGGGCACGAGGTCCGCATCGCCATCCCCGGCTACGGATCGATCGACTGGCCGGGCCTGGCGCCGCAGTGGCGCACGATGTTCCCGGTCCCCCATACCGCGGGCGACCAGACCGCGGAGATCTTCGAGACGGCCATCGACGGCGTCCCGGTGTGGCTGGTCACCGGCCCGCCCATTCCCAAGGACGGGCGCATCTACGGCTCGTCGATCGACGAGGACGGGCCCAAGTTCATCTTCTTCGCGCTGGCCGGGCTGTGGGCCGCGCAAGCGCTCGACTGGAAGCCTGACGTCGTGCACGCGCACGATCACCACGCCGGCGCGGCGGTCTACTGGCTGGCCACCCACGGGCGAGGCAATCCCTTCTTCGCCTCGGTCACGTCTCTCTTCACGATTCACAATCTCCCCTACGCCGGGCAAGGCGCGGGGCCGCATCTGGCCGCCTACGGCCTGGCGCGCAGCGACGCCGTCTTCGCCCTGCCGGACCGCTTCCGCGACTCGCTCCTGGGCGTCGCGCTGGTGGCCGCCGACCATCTCTCCACGGTCAGCCCGACCTACGCGCGGGAGATCCAATCGAGCCCCGGCGGCAATGGACTGGAGCACGTCCTGTACGCGCGCCGCGAACGACTGGCCGGGATCTTGAACGGCATCGACACCGATGTCTGGAACCCGGAGACCGATTCCGCCCTTGCGCAGCCGTTCGGAATCGCCACGCTGCCCCGGCGCGCGGCCAACAAGGCGGCCCTCCAGGAGGAGGCCGGGCTCGAGCGCAACGAGCGGCAGCCGCTCCTGGGAGTGGTCTCGCGCCTGGACTCTCAGAAAGGGCTGGAGATCGCCGGGCCGGGCGTCGTCCGCTGGATCGAAGCCGGAGGCCAGTTCGTGCTCCTGGGAACCGGCGACCCGGCGCTCGAGAGCGACTTCGGGCAGCTCGAGCTCGCCCACCGCGGCCGGGCTTCCGTCCGCCTGCGCTTCGACGGCCGCTACGCCCGGCGGATCTACGCCGGGGCGGACGCCCTGTTGATTCCGTCCCGCTACGAGCCCTGCGGCCTGACCCAGATGATCGCGATGCGCTACGGCTCGGTCCCGGTGGCCCGGCGGACCGGCGGCCTGGTCGACACGATCCGCGACGCCGACGAGCCCACGGGAACAGGAATCCTTTTCGACGATTTCCATCCCGACGCGCTCGGCCACGCGCTGGAGCGAACGCTTCCGGTGTACTCTGACCCGGTGCAATGGACACGCCTTCAGGTGCGGGGAATGCAGACGGACTTCTCCTGGAGCCGCTCCGCGCGCCTCTACGTCGAGCTCTACGAGCGGACGCGGACTTCCCGCGGATGAGAGCCTGACGTGAAGATCCGGGCGGTGATCCTGGCCGGCGGCGAGGGCTCGCGCCTGGGCGTCCTGACCGACAAGCGGGCCAAGCCGGCCGTGCCGTTCGCCGGCAAGTACCGGATCATCGATTTCACCCTCTCCAACTGCGTCAACTCCGAGATCAACGACGTCATGATCCTGACGCAGTACCGGCCCCACTCCTTGAACGAGCACATCGGCGCGGGTCGGCCGTGGGACCTGGACCGCTCCTTCTCCGGCGGCATCCAGGTCTATCAGCCCTACCGCGGGCGCCTGGCCACCGACTGGTACAAGGGCACCGCCGACGCGCTGGGACAGAACCTCTCCTTCGTGCAGCGCGGCGGCCCCGACCTCGTCCTGGTCCTCTCCGGCGACCACATCTACAAGATGAACTACTCCGCGTTGATCGAGTACCACGTGGCCAAGGCCGCGGACGTGACCATCGGCACACTGAACGTCACCCGCGAAGAGGCCACCCGCATGGGGATCCTGGGGACCGACGAGGACCTGCGCGTGACGCAGTTCGTGGAGAAGCCCAAGGAGCCGCCGGGAACGCTGGCGTCGATGGGAATCTACGTCTTTCCGCTTTCGGTCCTGTCGCAGGTTCTCCTGGAGGACTCCCGCCGGAGGGATTCCTCCCACGATTTCGGCAAGGACATCCTCCCGCGGATGGTCGCCAACAACATGAAGGTGCACGCCTACCCGTTCGAGGATTACTGGGTCGACGTCGGGACCATCGAGGCGTACTGGCAGTCCCAGATGGATCTCTTGAAGGCGCCGCCGCCCCTCGACTTGAACGACCGCTCCTGGGTCATCCACACGCGGTCGGAAGAGCGCCCGCCGGTTTCCATTCGCGAGGGCGCGGAGATCAAAGACAGCATGATCACCGACGGGTGCGTCATCGGCGAAGGCGCGCGCGTCGAGAGGAGCGTTCTGTCTCCGGGCGTCGTGGTCGGGCCGCGCGCGGTCATTCGCGAGTCCGTGATCCTGACCGACGCGTCGATCGCCGCGGGCGCGCGCGTCGAGCGCGCCATCCTGGACAAATTCGTCCACGTGGGCAAGGGAGCGCGCGTGGGGCAGCTGGGCCGGACGACCGATTCCGTGGGGATCACCACGGTCGGCAAGAACGCGCACATTCCCGAACGCATGACCGTTCCCCGCGGAGCGGTCGTGGACGCGGACTCGACGCCCGAGTACTTCGAGACGCCGGAAGAAGAAGAGCGCGTCGGCAAGCCGCGGGGCTAACGCGCCGCGGAGAAGGAGCGTGCGGCGGCGCCTTGGCCTGCCGCGCTCCGGCCATCTGAACCGGACTTAGAGGCGAACCGGCTTCCGGCGCACCCGTTCCGGTTCCAGCTGGCCAGGCGAAAAAGAGACATCGCGGAAAAAATATTTTGGCGAGGCGAGAGGTTACGGGAAGGACCGTGGGAAGAGATGCTTAAGCTTTGAAAGAAAGCGACTTAGGGCCCGACTGAGTGGGCCCGCTCGAGGGATGCCGGCTAACGCACTGAGTAATGTTCGGACAATTTTCTTTGCCAGCTTGCAGGTGGCAGGAACGGGGTCGATCGACGACCCGAAGAAACTACCGAATTCTCAGTGGCGAAATGGCTCGCGGCGCCTTTCGGCTTCGGGCGTCCCGACGCCCGTGGAATGGCGCGACGGCCGCTCGCAGACGATCCGGAACGGCAGGGTGATTTCGTCGTCGGTCATGGCGTTGGGAACCGGCGCCGCCGGGAAGGGAGCCGGGGGAACGAAGCGTTCGGGACGGTGGTCCTCGATGGCTCTTCTCATAGTGGACCTCCCGCTGCCGGGAGCTGCAAGAGCCGTTCCCTGTTCATACCGCCGGGCCGTCCTCGTTGGGCGACAGTGAATGGGCCGCCAGGAAAGCGATCGCCCGCTCCTCGGCCCAGTACCGCGATTTCCACGGCAAGGCCCCGGAGACGAACCCGATGTGGCCGCCCCGGCGCGTCGCGACGATCTCGACCGCGGGCGACGCCGCGGCCCGGACCCTGTCGAGGCACTCTCCGGGAAGGAAGGGATCGTCCACGGCGGAGAGACACAGGACCGGGGTGGTGATCGCGGAAAGCCGAGGCAGGCTGCTGGCCCGGCGGTAGTAGTCGTCGGCGCCGGCAAAGCCGTGCAGCGGCGCGTTGGCCGCGTCGTCGAACTCCCAGAACGTCCGGGATCTTCGGACCCGCTCGACGTCGATGCGGGCGGCGGCTTCGGGGAATCGGCGGGCCGCCTCCAGGGCCTTGGGGCGCAACGTTCGCAAGAAGGTCTCGGTGTAGAACGGGCCCAGTCCCTTGTCGAGCTCCCGCGCGCCGGCGGCCAGATCGAACGGGACCGAGAGCGCCGCGGCCGCCCGCACGAGCCGCTGCCCGGGATGCTCGCCCAGCCACTTGAGCAGAACGTTGCCTCCGAGGGAGGCCCCGACGGCCAGGAGCGTCGCCCCGGGCTCCCGGGCCGCCAGCGTGCGGAGCAGGAAGTCGAGATCCTCCGTCTCGCCGGAATGGTAGAGGCGCGGCCGGCGGTTGGGCAGCGAGCGGGACAAGTTTCCCGGCTCGCGGGCGCAGGAGCGGAAGTTCAGCGCCGCTGCCCGCATGCCGGCCGCGCGCGCTCCCGCCACGAGACCCTGGACGTAGACGGAATACGAGCTCCCCTCCAGGCCGTGGACCGCGACCAGGATCGGGCTGCCCGCCGGGCCGTCGCAGTGATCGACCACCAGGTCGTCGCCGTCGGGGGTCTCCAGGACCTCGCGGCGGTATGCGACGCGCTGGCGCGGCCGAGTCAATCTGCCCCACACCGTCTGCACGTGGGGGCTCTTCATCCACCAGGCCGGTGTGAAAGAATCGCGCTCCGATCCGATGCTGGAAGCCGTCATGAAGAACGTTTCCTGTTTCGCTTTCGCCGCGGTTTGTGCGCTCGCGAGCGCGGCCCCGATGGCCGCCGCTGCCCCGGACAAGCCCGCCGCCGGATTCACCGTGCCGGTGGAGTATTACAAGCTCGGCAACGGTCTCAAAGTCGTGCTCTCGCCCGACACCGCGGCCCCCAAGGCTACCGTCTCCTCCTAGACGCTCCCGCGTGACTCCCCGCTGGATCACCCGCGCCCTTCTGGCCGAGATCGCGCAGGAGGCGCGGCGCTCGCCCCGCCTCCGCAAGAACCGCAACTTCCACGAGATGACCGATCCGGTGCACCGCCTCTTGAACGCGCTCGAGCCGGGAACCTACATCCGCCCGCACCGCCATCTGGAGCGCGCCAAGGCGGAGACCGCGATCGCCGTGGCCGGCCGCATCGGCGTGGTCTTCTTCGCCGAGGACGGCGTGCCGAGCGAGCAGAGGGAGATCGCGCCGGCCTCGGACGTCTGCGGCGTGGAGATTCCGCCCGGCGCCTGGCACACCTTCGTGGCCCTGGAACCGGGGAGCGTCTTCTTCGAGGCCAAGGCGGGTCCCTACCGCAAGCCGGAGGGCTCGGAGCTGGCCCCGTGGACCCCCGCCGAGGGCTCGCCCGAGGCCGCGGCCTTCGAGGAGTCCCTGCGGCGGCTCTTCGCGGCGTCCGCCCCGGCCTGACCGAACCGGCGGAGACGCTCCCTTACAATCCCAGGAAATGATCTCCCACGATCTCTGGAAGCTCGGCACCTCGGCCGCCGAGATCGTCCTGCGCTGCCTGATCGTCTACGCCTTCATCCTGGTCGGCCTGCGCCTGACCGGCAAACGCGAGGTCGGCCAGATGACGCCGTTCGACCTGGTTCTGATCCTCTTGATCGCCAACGCCGTGCAGAACGCCATGGTGGGCGCCGACAGCAGCCTGGTGGGCGGGCTGATCGCCGCCGGCGTCCTCTTGTTGTTGAACTTCGCCGTCGCGCGCTTGGTTCCGAGGTCGCGGGCGCTGGCTTCCCTCGTGAAGGGACACGCGACGCTCCTGGTCAACCGCGGCATCGTGCTCCAGGCTCACCTGGCGCACGAATGCATCACCAACGACGAGTTGATGGCGGCGCTGCGCGAGCACGGCGTGGCCCACCTGGACGACGTGCGCCTGGCCGTGCTGGAGGTCGACGGATCGATCAGCGTCCTGAAGAACGAGGACGTGACGCCGCGCGGCGAAAAGAGCTACCGGAGGTTTCGATTCCTGAAACACCCGTAACCGTCCGCTCTCGCTTGCTTCGGAATCTGCGCCCTTCGGGCGCACCGCACGTCGCTCCCGCTCGATCGGGATCTGCGCTACGCGCACCGGCCGTCCGCTCGGCCGGATGCGGCCTCGACGGCCCGCCTGATCCCTCCCTCGCTCTCGCTCCCGCGGCGCGCGCCTCCTCCCCTCTGGGAGACTTCGCGCGCCGCGACCGGGGAAGGCACGAAGCCCTAACCCTCACCCCGCCCTCTCCCTCGGGGACACGTCGCTCCCGCTCGATCGGGATCTGCGCTACGCGCACCGGCCGTCCGCTCGGCCGGATGCGGCCTCGACGGCCCGCCTGATCCCTCTCTCGCTCTCGCTCCCGCGGCGCGCGCCTCCTCCCCTCTGGGAGACTTCGCGCGCCGCGACCGGGGAAGGCACGAAGCCCTAACCCTCACCCTCACCCCGCCCTCTCCCTCGGGGACACGTCGCTCCCGCTCGATCGGGATCTGCGCTACGCGCACCGGCCGTCCGCTCGGCCGGATGCGGCCTCGACGGCCCGCTTGATCCCTCTCTCGCTCTCGCTCCCGCGGCGCGCGCCTCCTCCCCTCTGGGAGACTTCGCGCGCCGCGACCGGGGAAGGCACGAAGCCCTAACCCTCACCCTCACCCCGCCCTCTCCCTCGGGGAGAGGGAGAAGACACGCCTCACGCCTCGCGCGGGCGAAGCCCGCGTCGTGTCAGTCGTCGTCGCCCTTCTTCTCCACCGGACGCACGAAGGCGGCGTGGACGGGCGGGGGCATGACCGCGGCGGCCCCGTGGACGGATTTCCAGAGGATCTCGTTCAGCTCGACGTCCGGGGCCCGGTCGGCCTCGCGGAAGTTCATCGCCGCGGACGCTTGCGCGCCGGGCGTGGAGGCGTCGTTCTTCTCGTCGAGCCGGACTCGGGCTTCCCGGTGGCTGTACGGCGCGGTGTCGGCCTGGCGGGTAAACGCGCCGTAGAAGGGCGCCGCCGCGGCGTCGTACTGGCTCATCGGCGCGAGGCCGAGGAGGAGCTCCATCGTCCGCAGCATCCCCGACGTGCTGTAGAGCGTCGAATCGACGGCGCGGCGCCGGGCGTAGGGGGAGACCACCAGCGCGACGGAGCGGTGAGCGTCGACGTGGTCGGGACCGTTCTGGGCGTCGTCTTCGAGGACGAAGATCGCCGACTCCTTCCAGTAGCGGCTGTGGGAAATCGCCTCCACCAGGCGCCCGAGTGCGAGGTCGTTCTCCGCGATCATCGCGCGGGGCGTGGGGAACCCCGCCTTGGTGCCGCTGGTGTGGTCGCCGCCTAAGCGGATGATGGAGAGCGCGGGGAGTTGTCCGTCCTTCTCGTATCGCCGGAACTCCTCGAGCCAGGCGTCGATCCTGCGGTTGTCGGGGATCGACAGGTCCCAGGCCGGATAGTCCGGCGCGACGTACCCGACCAGCCCGGGCACCGAGGCGACGACGGGGCCGGTCACGGGGCGCTTTTCGCGTTCGCCCGGCTCGACGGCTTCCGAACCTTGCACCGGCGCCTCGGCGAACTCACCATAGCTCCTCACCGAAACGTGGGCGCGGTGGCAGGCGTCCCAGATATAGCCCTGCTCCGGCGCGTCCAGGTTGCCGTAGGCGTTGCGCTGCGGGCCTCCCCCCTCCGACAGGTACCGGCCGCCGCGGCCGCCGTAGTTCATGGGCCAGATCTTCTCGACCGCGTCGGTGGAGATGGCGCCGGTCGAGAAGGCGTGCCCGCTGTAGGAGACCTCCGCGTCGCAGTAGAAGTTGTCCAGCAGGACGAAGTCGCTCGCCAGCGCGTGCGCGTTGGGCGTCACGTCCGCGCCGAAGAGGCAGAGGTTGGGATCGCCGTTGCCCTGTGGGAGGTCGCCGAAGATCTGATCGTAGGTCCGGTTCTCCCGGATCACGTAGAAGACGTGGCGGATCGGAGATTTCCCGCCGACCTTCGCCGGGATGGCGGAATCCGCGGGCGCGCGCGCCGGCGTGAGCCGCGTCGCGTCGCGGTAGGGCGTCAGACGATAGACCGTCCGGGTGTCCGCGGCCAGTTCTTTCGGGCCGGGAACGCCGAGCACGGACAGCGTGCCGCGCAGGAGTGTCCCGACGTACTGGCCTTCGGCTGCGGGAATGCCCGGCTGCGGTCCCCGCGGATTCGACTGCGAAGTCAGGCCCTTGCCCGAGAGGATCAGGATGCGGCGGCCGTTCCTGGTGAAGCGGGCCGCGGTGGGATACCAGCCGGTCGGCAGAAAGCCGGCCACGCGGCTCGCGCCGGGCCGGGAGACGTCGACGACGGCCACGGTGTTGTTGTCGGCGTTGGCGACGAGCAAACGCCGCGCGTCGGGGGAGAGCCCCAGAGCGTTGGGCGTCGAGCCGTTGGGCGCCTGCGGATAGAGCGCGATCGAGACCTGCTCGGACGCCTTGCGCGCCGCGACGTCCACCACCCAAACCGAATTGGTGTTGGCGCAGGCGACGAAGAGGCGGGCACCGTCGGGCGAGATCGCCATGGCGTTGGGGTGCTCGCCGACGGAGATCTCCGCGCTCCGGACCAGCGTGTCGGAATCGTAGAGCTCCACCTTCGCGCCGCCCCACAGCGAGACGAAGAGCGTCTTGCCGTCCGGGGAGATCGCGCAGGTGTACGGCTCGGCCGGCAGATCGATCTCGTGAAGGACCCGGTCGTTGCCGAGGTCGACGGCGTAAAGCTTCTGGCCCAGCACGTTGACGGCATACAGGCGCTCGCCGTCGCCGCGCACGGCCAGCCCGCCGATGAACGTCTCCTCGTCCGGCTTGCCCAGCGCGATCGTCTTGCCGGCCTTGAGCTTGCCGCCCTGGATCAGGAATTCGCGGACACTCAAGGCCGCCGCCCCCGAGGAGTAGAGACGCCGCCCGTCGGGATGCCAGGCCAGGCCGAGCCAGGCGTTGTCGGTCGAGACGGTCGCGGAGACCAGGAGCTTGTCGAGATCGACGACCGACAACGTGGGCTTGGCATAGCCGTTGTTGGTCACGATCGCGAAACGGCCGTCCGGCGACTCGACCACGTCCAGCGGGAGATCGCCCACGCCGATGTGTTTTCCCACCGGAGCGATCCGCCAGCCGTTGGGAAGAAGAGTGACTCCGCGTTCCTGGCGGCCCGGCCGGGGCACCGCCGATCGCCCGCTCTGACCCGCCGCGGAAAGAGAAACGCAGAGCGCCGCGGCGCCGGCCCATCCCTTTTTCCAGTTCATGGGCTCAAGGCTACAACGGCTTGCCTTTTCTTTCCGCCAACTTCACAATCGGACTCTGCTCACCTTCGAGACAACCAAACGGCAAAGCCGCGAAGCGTGTCGGCGCAGCCGGGACCCTTCGGCCGCTCCGCGTCCCGGCCCGAAGAGGCCGTGGGCCGCTGCGCGCGGCGGTCCTGCTCGTCGCCGCCGCGTCCGCGCTGTCCGCATCCGGTCCGGCGATTCGGGACTCCGGTCCGGCGATTCGGGAGGCCGGTCCGGCCGCCAACGGTCCGCTGCCCGGCCCGTTTCCCCTGTTTCCGGCGGGCAACTGGTGGAACCTCGACATCCGATCGGCGCCGGCCGATCCGGCCTCCGACGCCTACATCGCGTTTCTCGACCAGGGAGGCGTCCGGCATCTCCATCCCGACTTCGGAGGCGATGTGGTGCCGGGCGGCGCGGAGATCTACGGCATGCCTTACTGCGTCGTCGACGGGACGCAGCCGAAGCTGCCCGTCGATTTCCAGTACGCCGACGAGAGCGACGGCGTGGACCACGCGACCGGGGCGAGTCTCCCCTTCTATCCGATTCCCGCCGAGGCCATCGGCCAGGCGCACTGGATCGAAGGGGGTCAGCCCGGAAGCGAAGATCTGCGCTCCTCCTCCGACCGGCATCTCTTGATCGTCGACCGGGACAACAAGCTCCTCTACGAGCTCTACAACGTGTTCTTCGACGGCGCGCGCTGGCAGGCCGGATCGGGCGCCTTCTTCGACTTGAACCGCAGCGACCGCCGGCCCGAGGGCTGGACGTCGGCCGATGCCGCGGGGCTCGCCATCCTCCCGGGCCTGGTCCGGTACGACGAAGTCTTCGGCTCCGGCGAGATCGGCCACGCCTTGCGCGTGACCGTGCGGGCCACCAACTGGCACGTGTTTCCCGCTTCCCATGACGCGGGCTCGACCGCCGGGGCGCTGCCCATGGGCGCCCGCCTGCGCCTCAAAGCGGGCAAGGACATCTCCGGTTTCCCCGCCGAGGTCCAGAAGATCTTCCGGGCCATGAAGACCTACGGGCTTCTCGTCGCCGACAACGGGACCGACCTCTACGTGACCGGGACCTACGACCCGCGCTGGGACAATGACGTCTTGAATCCCGCGTTCGCCGCGCTCGCCGCGACCGACTTCGAGGTGATCGCGCTCGGCTATGCCGGAAACGGGCCGCCGGCGCCGCCCGCTCCGGGGCCGCGCCGGGGGCCGGCCATCACCGTGCCGTTTCGCCGCCCCTGAGACTTCCCGGCGAAGCGCCGGCGCCGCGGCGGCGCATCCAGGGAGGATTCTTCCGCGCCACCCGCGCGTAGACCGGACAGGACGGCGCGTGGGCGCCCTTGCGGTAGCCGGTGCTCATCAGGAACTCGCCCACGATCTCGCCTCCGGTGAAGCGGAACGTCCGGGCGAAGAGCTCGCACCAGGCCGGGAGCGAGCGGGGATGATGCGCGTCGAGCCATCGGGCAAACGAGCCGTGGCAGCTCGACAGATCCAGGATGGCGCCGGCGTTGGCGATGACCGCGTCGACTTTGAGGCGGTTGCGCACGATGCCGGCGTCGGCGAGCAGACGCCGCCGCTCGCGCGCGCCGTAGCGCGCCACGACCGCAGGATCGAAGCCCTCGAAGGCCCGGAAGAACCCCTCGCGCTTCTTCAGGATCGTCAGCCAGGAGAGCCCGGCCTGGTTGATCTCCAGCGCGAGTCTCTCGAAGAGGACCGCGTTCTCGCGAACGGGGAACCCATATTCGCGATCGTGGTAGGGGGCATGCCACGGATCCGATGGAGCGACCCGGCAGTATCCGCCTCCCATGGGAGGCGATTCTGACTCAGAACGAAGGTCCGGTCAGTTCCCGTCCGGCTCTTCCCTCGAGTCCTCCGCCGCGTCCGCCTCGATGGCTTCCACGACGCCGATCTTGAGCGACACCGTCGGGTCCTGGGCGGCCAGACGCGCAATGAGCTGCAGCGGAATCGGACGGGTGATTTCGTCGTCGAATTCGGCCGACGGGTCGATCGGTGCGGAGCCGCTCTTTGGTGACATTCAGACCTCTTGGCGGTGACAGAGAGCAAGGGTCGTTCCGCCCGGGCCGGAGCTGCCGCCAAACGACCTAAACCTCTGTGCGCTAGACGGATAGAGGTACAGCGCTCTGGGAATGCCGCTTCGCCCGCGGCCGGTCCTTGACTCCTTTGGGCGTGCGCCATGCAAAAAAATGGCGCACCGACGGCCGTAGCGTGCGTCGGCCTTGGGGAACATCACCCGTGTCGGATCGCGATTCAACCGGGCCAGCAGCTTCCGGAGCAGCTCCGTCTTGACCCTCCCGGCGCGCCGCGGGTTGACCAGATAGCGCAGGATCGCCTCGAGCCATGTGCTGTCGCTCACGCGGAAGATCACGACCGGTTTTTCCTGAACCGTCAGCCGGTCGACCGGCGTCTGGGCCAGGAGGTTCCGATACACACGGACGCGCTCGAGCATCTTGGGGCCCAGCTCCTCCTCGGCCACTTCCTGCATGGTCTTCGCCACGAACTCGAGATCGCTCTGATAGGCGATCTGGAGCTTGATCTCGTTCCAGATGTAGGGGAAGAGTGGCCAGGAGTAGTTGAAGACGGGCGTGTTCAGGACCTTGGAGTTGGGGAACTTGATGATGCGGCCCGACGGATGCCGCCCAGGCCGCGAGCCAGACGCGCGTCCGCCACGGCCGCCGCGCGGCCCGCGCTCCCCCTCTCCCGGCGAGCTCTGCTCCAGCGCCTTCTCGACGTCCCGGCGCTCTTTGAGCCGGCGGACCGCAGCCTTCCCGTTTCCAGCCATCGCTGCAGGACCTTGCAAGGCACGTGCGCGGCGGGATAGCGCCAGCAGCGCGCTTCTGCTAAAAGGGTCTGGTCTCAGGCGGTGGAGTCCGCCGCAACCGCTGCCCACGGCAGCCAATGACTCCTACGACGGGTCCGAGTCGTAGGAGTTTTTTTCTGCTCCGGCGCGAGCGAGGGGGGTTGGATGGGGCGCTTCTTCTGGATCTGTCTGGGGGGCGCGGTCGGGACGGGCGCCCGGTACCTCCTCTCGGGTTGGGCCCTGACTCTCCTGGGAGCCGGCTTTCCCTGGGGCACGCTCGCGGTCAACCTCATCGGCTCCTTCGCCATCGGTGCGATCATGCACCTGGCCCTGGCGACCAAGCTCCTGGGGCCGACCCTGCGCCTGACGCTGGTGACCGGCGTCCTGGGAGGATTCACGACGTACTCGGCGTTCAACTACGAGACCCTGCAGTACCTGCGCGAGAGCAACTGGACCCTGGGGCTCGCCAACATCGCGGCGACGCTTCTGCTCTGCCTGGCCGCCGGAGCCGCGGGGCTGACCCTGGCGCGCTGGCTCGCCGGCGCCTGAAAACGAAGACCGAAGGAGGCGGATTCATGAGAGTTCTCGACGGCGAGCAGGTCTTAGTCCGCGTCTTCATCGGCGAGTCGGACAAGTGGCATCACCAGCCGCTGTCGCTCGCGATCCTCGAGCGCCTCCGCAAGGAGGGCTTCGCCGGAGCGACGGTCTTCCAGGCCGTGGCCGGGTTCGGCGCGCGCAGCGTCCTCCACACGTCGCACCTGTTGCGGCTCTCTGAGGACCTGCCCGTGGTCATCGAGATCGTCGACAGCGCGGAGCAGGTCGAGCGTCTCGTGCCGATCCTGGACGAGATGGTGACCGAGGGGCTGGTCACGCTGGAGAAGGCGCGCGTGCTCAAGTACGCCGCGGGCAGCCGTCCCCTCGGGCCGGCGCGGGTCGAGCCGTGAGCGCGGCCTCCGGCCCGCGCCGCCGCGGCTGGGGAGCGTTCCTGTTCTTCTGCGCCGCGGCGGTCTCCCCGGCGCAGTCGAGCGGCGCGTGGCACTTCGTCGTCGGAGGCGACTCGCGCAATTGCGGCGACGTGGTGATGCCGGAGGTGGCTGCGGGGGCCCGCGCGGCGGGAGCGTCTTTCTACTGGCACCTCGGCGACTTCCGCGCGATCTACGATTTCGACCAGGACTTCGCCGGCGAGCGGCGCGCCGCGGGTCGTCCCTTGACGATCGCGGAGTACCAGAAGTCGGCGTGGCAGGATTTCCTCGACAGCCAGATCGCTCCCTTCGGGACGCTCCCGGTCTACCTCGGAATCGGCAACCACGAGCTCGTCCCGCCCAAGGGGAGACCGGAGTACCTCGCGCAATTCGCCGACTGGGTGAACGCACCGGCCATCGCCCGGCAGCGGCTTTCCGACGACGGCCACGACCACCGGATCAAGACCTACTACCACTGGCGGGAGCGGGGGATCGACTTCGTGACGCTCGACAACGCCTCTCCCGACCAGTTCGACGCCGAGCAGTTTCACTGGCTCGAGGAGGTGCTCGGCCGCGCCTCGGCGGACCCGTCCGTCCGCGCGGTGGTCGTGGGAATGCACGCGGCCCTTCCCGACAGCACGGCCTTCTCCCACAGCATGAGCGACTGGGCGCAGGGCATCGACAGCGGGCGCAAGGTGTACGCCGCGCTGCTCGCGGCCCGCGCCGCGGGAAAGAAGGTCTACGTGCTCGCCAGCCACTCGCACTTCTTTCTGGGAAACGTGTTCGACACGCCCTACTGGAGGGGGCATGGCGGGGTTCTCCCGGGATGGATCATCGGCACGACCGGTGCGGTCCGCTACGCGCTGCCGACCGGCTTGGCGCCCTCCGACCAGGCGCGCACCGACGTCTACGGCTATCTCCTCGGCACGGCGGCTCCGGACGGCGCCGTCACGTTCGCGTTCCACGCGATCGAAGAGTCCGACGTTGCGCAAAGCGTGCTCGAACGCTACGGGCGCGATCTCGTGCACGACTGTTTCGCGGGAAACCGGTCCGGCGCCCATTAGTCTCGCGCGACAGGCGCGTCCTCTGCGACGAGCAAACGTAGGGGCGGGGCTTGTCCCCGCCCGCGGGCGGCCACAAGGGCCGCCCCTACGAAATCGGGGGACGGCGTTAGCCGTTAGCCGTTAGCCGTTAGCCGACGATGGCTACGAGCGAGAGTACGTGCAGGCCGATGGCCGGGTCGCCGTCCACGCGGATCTTCGGCCGCGCCAACTCGCGATCGATTCCCTTGGTGAAGATGCGCCAGGCGATCTCCTGCGGAATGGTCGTCTCCGAGATCTTCCTGCCGACCGGCGCCGCGGCGAGGCCCC
This sequence comes from uncultured Acidobacteriota bacterium, assembly GCA_963733955.1. Lineage (GTDB taxonomy): Bacteria > Acidobacteriota > Thermoanaerobaculia > UBA5066 > Gp7-AA6 > DATFTF01. The sequence goes on along the minus strand of CAVTEW010000005.1, from coordinate 94,177 downwards.
AGGCCGCGTTCTCGCGGCAGAGGAACCAGCTCCCACCGCAGTCGCCGGACACATTGAACTGCGCGTACACGCCGTCGGGGGCGTCGATCGCGCGGTAGGCGAGCGGGAGGGCGCGCAGGAAGCAGTCGAGAACCGGATGGTAGAGCTCGGGCGTCGCGATCCCGGGCCGGTCCACGGCGAGCCGGATCTGCTGCTGGTGGTGCCAGCGCTCGGTCAGCTCGCGGGCCGTGTCGAACCAGTTGGCCGACCGCTCCTCGCCGGCCCAGCTGACGCCGATCCCCGCCTCCGCACGCGGATCGAGCGAGGCGACATAGCGGCAGAGATCCGCCGAGGCGATTTCCATGAGCGCGACGAGCACCGCCGGGCTCAGACGGCGGTAGACGCGGACGCCTTCTTCGTTCATGCGATTGATGAAGGCGACGAGATCCTCTCCGGAGGCCGGACCGCCGGAGGGGCGACTCCCGTCGCGGGCCATCGAGAGCTTGCGCAGCGCCGTGTCGAGCAGGTGCGCGGCGACGTCCTTGACCTTCCAGCGCGGGGCGACCGTCTGCCGCTCCCAATCGCCGGGCTCGAGCGATCGCAGAAGCTCGAGCAGCTTCTCCTCGATCGGCGGGAACAGATGCGCCGTGAGGATCGGCGGCAACGGCTCGGGTCTCGCGGTCAAGCACTCATCCGGTCATTCCCAGATCGCAAATCACAAATCGCAAATCGCAGATTCTTCCTCAGTCCCTCCACCACGCTCGATCCGCGCCTCGGGGCGCGTGCGCCGCGGCGTAGAGGGCGACCTGCTTGAATCGATCCGTCTGGGACAGAGGCCCGCTCCAGCAGTGAGGCTTGCCGGGGCCATAGAGGATCGAGCCGCCCCAGGGGGATTGGCCGTCCTCAAGAAATCCTCCAGCCGATGCACCGCGTTGTTCAGGTAGAAGGTGTCCATCTCCCCCGCGGTGATGTGGATCTTGCCGGCGAGCTTGGCGCCGAGCTCGGCCCAGTGCTTCTGGAGGTAGACGTTCAGATCGGTGTGCTCCTTCCAGTAGGCCGCGACCTTCTTGTCGATCGCGCCCGTGTTCGGATCGAAGAGCGGCTGGAAATATCCGTCCTGCCCCACCGGCCCGTACACCGCCTGCCAGCAGTCCCAGTCCTCGCCCGAGCGCCCGTGGTTGCCGAGGGCCCGCTCATACTTCAACTGCTGCTCCATGGTCGAGAGCACGACGCCCTCCGAATCGCGCTCGCCGGGCAGCGGCACCCGCTTCCACTCCTCCTGCCGGTACCAGGCGTTGTCCCAGTCGTAGATGTTCACAATCTGGAAATTGTGAAAGTCGACCGGGTCCGGGCAGGCCGAGAAGGTGCCCCCGAAGAAATCGGGATGGAAGATCTGGAGGGCCAGCGACTCCCATCCGCCCGTCGAGCCGCCGGAGAGGATCCGGGCCCACGGCTGCGCGATGGCGCGGAAATGCGCCTCGATGTACGGGATGAGCTCGGCCGTCAGGGCCTGGCCGTACGGGCCGTTGTTGGGCGTGTCGATGGCGTAGGAATCGTCGTAGTAGGGAGTGGGGTGCTGGAACGTCACGAACAGCATCCGCGGAAACCGGTCGGAAAGCCAGGCCTTGTCGAACTCCTTGCGCTGGAGGGCGCGCGCCTTCTGAGCGTCCGTGGCGTCGGCGGGACTCTTGTCCTCCTCACCGAACCCGCCGGGGGCGTCGGTCGAGAAGTGCCCCTGCTCGTAGAGGACCGGGTAGGAGACGCCGCTCTCTTTCTCGTAGTCGCGCGGCAGCAGGATCGTCGCCCCGATCCAGATCGGATGCCCCCAGAACTTCGAGAGGAGCGCGCTCTGGAATCGCACGTGCTTCACCAGCGCCGTGTCGGCGGGAACGTCGATGGGTGGAATCTTCTTGTCGAGCACGAGGCGCACCGCGCCGCCGGAGGCGGGGTCGAGCCGCATCCTCCTGGGCTCGCTGTAGAGATTGCCCGGCGAGACCTGGAAGTGCTGCCCCTCCCACTGATCCATGTGCATCTTCACCACGTGGCCGTCGGCGCGTGAAAAAGTGGTGTAGACATTCAGGAATCCCTGCACCCAGTAGTCGCCGGGCGGAATGTCCGACAGGTGCGGCAGCGGGTACCCGTCCGAGGACGCCGTGACCGCGGCCCAGGCGCCCGGGCGCAGGCCTTCGACGTCCTCGCCGAAGAACGGCGTCGCGCGGTAGCCGCGCGCGGTCAGGCGCGGCTCCGGGTCCTTCTTGCTCGAGATCATCACGAAGATCCGTCCGTCCGCCGGCTCGCCGCGGACCGACGCGGCAAACGAGATCTCGAAGCGCAGGGGATTGCCGGCCGCGAGAACGCTTCCGGCCAGCCCGAGGCCCAGAGCGCAGAGAGCGGCCGCGCGGCGCGCAGCGGAGCGGTGGACGGCGGTCATGAAGGTCTCCTCGTTTCCGCGATGCTACCGGACTCCGTGGCTTTCCCTGGAATGCTCTTCGAAGAGCCCCTTGGTCAGAAGAACCAGCCCGATCATCTGAACCCACTCGGAGAGGATGTTGCCGACGACCTGCCCCCACTTGCCGTCGGGATCCATGCGGGCGTAGAGCCACAGCCAGCCCAAGCCCGTCAAGGCAGCACGAGCGTCAGGGAATGGTCGGCGAGAAAGTCCGCGACCGGACCGCTGCGCAATGAGCGGCGGCCGCCGGCTCTCCTCCGACCCTTGCTCGAAGAAGTACTTCGTCGCCACGACAATGCAGACCACGCCGCTCCAGTCGGCGATGGCGTTGCCGAAGAACGCTCCCGGCGTGCGTCCTGGGATCCGAGCGGGCGTAGAGCAAGACGAACACGGCCAGGATCGCGCCGGCGATGAGCGACAACGAGTGGCGCCGGAGCAAGCCTTTCCGCGGGTGCTTACGGCCGCCGCGGGGCACGGCCCACTCTCCGTCGAATTCCAGAATGGAGCAGCGTTGGATACACCATCAAGCCTCCGAGTGTAGAATGGCGCCGCCGGGCCGGCCGGCAAACTTTACTCGCTTGACCGTCGTGTCAGAAACTCCAAGTTCGATCGGAAGGCTGGACGCGTGAATCAGACCGTTCGCCCATCGTCACGCGTCCTGCGGGTCTTTGCGCTGACAGTGCTCCTCGTCGTCCAAGCCTCGGCTCCCGGCTGCGGCGGCGGATCGAACAAGAGTCCCAACAACTCGGGGTGCATCAATCTCGGCGGAACCTACACCGCGACATTCAGCGACGGCTGCGGAAAGCCCACCGATACCAAGGTGGTCATCGACCAACTGGGATGCCACCTCTCTTCGAACTTCACCGGCCTCGGACAGGTCCACGGCGACATCGACTCCTTCGGTGTTTGGAGATTCGACATCTTTCCGGACGCGCCCTGTTCCGGGACGATCAGCGGCACGGCGTACCAGGGGACTCCCATCAGCGGCTCCTTCTCGGGCTCCATGGGCGGATCCGGATGTTGCGCAGCCGTTAGTGAGACGTTCACGCTCGTCAAACGATGAAGGGAACCGCGCGACGGCTCCGAGCCGGCCTGTGGCTCTGCGCCGGATGCGTCCTCGCCCTGTGCTCCCCCGCGGGAGGCCAGGAGCTCTTCCCGGTGGCGGGAGAATTGTTCCCCGCGTGGGTCCCGCCTCGCGGCGAGGCCTGGATCGCGTTGGGCTTCGCCGGCGCCTTCGTCAAGCGCCATTACTCCAGGGCAGGCGACCAGTTCGACGCCGGACACATCCGCTACGACAATGCCGAGCTGCAGCTGGGTTACAGTCTCGCGGACCGCCTGGCGCTGTCGGTTGGCCTTCCCTACCGTTGGACAAAATACGAGGGCGCCTACCCTCACTCGGTCATCGACAACGGCACCTACCACGGGACGTTCCAGGACTACCATTTCGAGCTGCAATATCAGGTGCTCAAGGAGCCCGTGGCTTTGACTCCCTTCGTTGGGTTCACGATCCCGAGCCACGACTATGTTTCCTTCGCGCATTCGGCCGCGGGCTTCGATCTGCACGAGTATCCGATCGGTTTCGATTTCGGCCGCCGGCTGGATCCCTGGCTGGAGGGAGCCTTCGTCCAGGGCCGGTACACGTACACGTTCGTGGAGGAATTCGTCGGTCTCCGCCACGACCGAAGCACGGTCAACCTCGAGATCGGAGACTACCTGCGGCCGTCGATCGGTGTGCGCGCCTTCGCGATCTGGCAGCGGACCCTCGGAGGCCTCGATCTCCCCGACGACCTCACCCAGCCTTCCGTCTGGCCGCACCGGATCGCCAGGGAGAACTTTCTGGATCTGGGCGGCGGACTCCTCTACGGGTTGAGCGGACCGGTCGATCTGTACGTCTCGTACACCGCGACGGTGAGCGGCACGAACTCCGAAAAGATCAATCAGGGTTTGACCTTCGGCCTGGTTTGGGGCTTCACCCCCTCGCGGCTCTTTCGATCCGGCCACGGACCATGAGGAGCGTTCTCGCGAGACGGCGGCTCGCGCTCTCGGTCGCCGCCCTGTGCCTCTTCCCGCCGATTGCCGGCGGCGCGGAGCCCGGCAATCCGATCGCCGACCTGACGGCCACGACCGTGGCGGGTCGGTCCCTGGAATTCACGCCTTTCTTTGCGGCGCATCGAGCCACGGTCGTTCTGTTTCTCTCCGCGTCCTGCCCCTACTCGAACTTCTACAACCGCAAGATCCGGGATCTCGCGGCCGCATACGCCTCCCGCGGCGTGGGCTTCATCGGCGTCTACCCGGATGCCTCCGATAGCGCGGAGGACGTTCGCCAGCACGCGGCTCGCAACGGCCATGCTTTCCCGTTGTTGCAGGATCCCGGCCTGGGCCTGACCAGGGCCTTCGGCGCCGTCCGCACTCCGGAGGCCTTCGTCGTCGACCAGGCGCGGCGCGTCCGCTATCGCGGCCGCCTGGAGAGCAAGATCGGATCACCCGACCTGGTCCGCGCGCTCGACGCCGTGCTGGCCGGGCGGCCGGTCAAAGAACCTCAAACCAAGGCCTTCGGCTGCTCGATCGAAGGGTTGCCCTAGGCCGCGTCTCGAGGCGGGCCGGCGGCGACTCAGGAACCGCTCTTCCGGCTGGTATACGTCTCCGGGTTTTTCAGGAACCGCGACCGGCACGATTCGCTGCAAAAGAAATAGGTCTTGCCCCGGTACTCGGCGCGCGGATTTCCCGGCCCGGCCTCGATTTCCATCCCGCAGACGGGATCGACGAGCTCCAGCTCGGTGCGCGCTGCGGCCGCGACGCGTGAGCCGCCGTCTGGCCCGACGAGGGACGCGACGTATTTCACCAGCTCATCCACCTGCGCGTCGGACAACTGTCCCCGATAGCTCGGCATCAGGCCCGGATATCCGGCCACGATCCTGGCATTGGGGTCGAGAATCGACTCGCGCAGGTAAGCGTCGTCCACGGTCACGGTCGAGCCGTCGGAGAGCGTGGCCGAGCCGCCGAAGCGCCCCTCGAGCGACGGCGCGACGTGACCCTGCGCGTGGCAGGCCAGACATCCGCTGCGCGCGTAGAGCACCGCGCCCGGGCTGTCGGCCGGTTCTCGCGACTTCGGCAGCGGCCACTGGGCCTGCAGGGAGGGCGCCGCCCGAGGCGGCGTCCCCGCCAGCGTCAGCGCGTCCACGGTCAGGCGGGCAAGCGCGGCCGAGTCGCTGCTGTCGTAGACGCCCCGGACGAGCCCCTTCGCGTCGACCAGGAGAAAGACGGCGCTGTGCTGAACCGGGGCGTCCTTCGTGGGCGGTTGAACGAACGTCTTCATGCCCGCCGCGGTCGCCGCGAGCTTCACTTTGTCGGTGCTCAGGAAATGCCAGCGCGCTGCATCGGCCTTCCACATCTTCGCGTACTGGTCGAGGACGCCCGGAGTGTCGTGATCCGGGTCGACGGAAAAGGAGACGAACTCGACGTTCCGATTGGAGATGGCCGTCTGGAGCTGCGCCATCGCCGCGGTCATCATGGGGCAGATCGTGGTGCAGCCGGTGAAGAAGAAGTCGGCGACCCAGACATGCCCGCGCAGATCGCGGTCCGACCACGCCCGACCGTTCTGATCGACGTAAGAGAACGCGGGCGCGGGCCACAGAGACGGGAGCGGCCCGCTCGTCCGGGCGGCTGCCTCCTGATCGGCGACCCGCTCGGCCGAAACGTCGGGCTGGGAGTGGCGATGAAGGCGGTCGGCGGCGACCAGGAGACCCGACACCGCCGCCGCGGCAAGCACGAAACCGATCCACATTCGTTTCAGGGACATGGGGAATTCCTCAGAGGCTCGCACGCCGAGCCGGACCGGACACTCCTTTTTTCGCCTTTAATGCTGCCGCGCTTCGCGCAAGGCCTTCTCCAAGGCTTGCGCCCGCGCGACGCCGCCGGCGATGACTCCCGCGTAGTACTGGACCATGCTCCCGGAGGCGCCTGCGGCGATCCTCGCGGCATCGGGAGCGGCTGACGAGGCCAGCCCCGAGAGCGCGGCAAGCCTGCCGTCCTTGAGCAGAGGATGGACCCAGACCAGGGGCTCGGTCCCCACGTCGGTGACGGTTGCTTCCAGGATGTTTCCGGCGGGGCCGAAAGCGACTCCCAGGCCGACCGGCCCGTGCTGTGACGGAATCCATTCGAAGACGACGGATCCGACCAGGGACCCCTTGTCGTCCCGACCGACGTAGACCTTCGTCTCCTCCGGCGAAGGCGTCCACCCCGAGCCGCGCTGCACCGCCGCCAGGACGGGAGCCCCGAGGGTCTCCTCGAAGAACTTCGTCGCGCTGGGGAGCGCCTGCTTGACGAAGTCGCCTCGCCGCACCAGAGTCACGTTGGGGGTGACGTGAGCCAGGGCCGCCAGAGGCAGGAAGATCCCGACACAGACCGCCAGACACAATTTATGCATTGTTTTCTCCTTTTTTCGCGAACCAACACTGCTTGAGGGTCAGCCCCAGCACCGCCAGATAGACCAGCCCCATCAGGCAACCGCCTCCCAGCGCCGCAACGGCCCAGACCCGGGCGGCTCCCGCCCACAGGTGGGCGCCCCACAGCCCCGCGAAGTCGAGGAAGGGTGCGCCGAAAGACAATAGGACGATCACTGTGCGCGTTGCCGAGGACAGACGCAGGCCGAAAACGACCACCGACAAGAACGCCGCCGTCAACGCATAGACCGGGACGTGGACGTGGGTGTCCTGCACCAGGAGCTCGCGTGGGACGTGATGCCTCGGCTCGTTCAGGGTCGAAAGATCGACCGGCCTCTCCCCCATGGCGTCGTGCGCCTGCCTCGGGCATCGGGTGATCGGCGGCCCCGGACCGTCGCCGCGATCCCTTTGGGAGTGAAGGAGGCGAAGTTCTTGACCTGCCACGCTCCAAAGAGGTCGGCCACGCCGAGCAGCAGGAGAAAGAGAATCGCCGCGAGCCGGACTTCGAAAGGACCGTCGGGAAGCTTGCCCATCTCCACTCCTCTTTGCTCGTTGGCCACTCAGAAGAGAAAGACCGTCTGCAGGGTGGCCGAGAAATGATCCCGCCGTCCGACGTCCTCCGCCCGCGACTGGAAGACCTCCTCGGTCGAGTGGTCGTAGCGCAGGTCGAGCCGCACGGACGTCTGCGGCAGCCGCAGAGACGTTCGATCGAGGTAGTGGAAGATGCCGTAGAAACCGCCGCCCAGGAGATACTGGGGGGAAAGGGTCAGGGAGGTCAGGATCTGCGCCTGCCCCGTGCGCGCGCCGTCGCGGTCGTCGAGATAGTCGCCGCGCAGGGTGAGCCCCCAGTGCTCGCCGAACCGGTGTGCGTAAAGAGCATGGCCGCGTACCACTGCGCGGTGCCGCCCTCGGCAGCGGAATGCGCCTCGCGTGCCGAAGACGCCTTCGCCGCCCCAGACCCACTTCGCCGCCGGCTGAAAGAGAAGCGTGGCGACGGCCGTCGTGCGCGGATCCCCGGTCCGATCGTCCTTTTCCGCGCCCTGAACGACACCCAGGCCCACGTGCGCGGTGAGTGAAGGGTTCCATAGTCCGTAAAGAGCAAAGGTCTTGGCCTTGTTGTTGTCCGAATCGACATCCCAGCCGTTGGCGAGGATCGCCCATGCCTCCAACTGTGGCTGAGAACGCTTCGTGGACCTGGAGCCCGGCGAACTTGACCGGTCGCGCGTACTGAAAGGTCCAGGAGCCGGTGGCCTGAAAATTCAGCGGCGCATCGTCCCGCTCGATCGCCAGAGGGCGAATCGAATTTTCCGAACGTGATCTCCAGGCCGCGCTGCGCCGAAGGCACCCAGGACAGTTGAAGGTTATCGATGTCCGTCTCGATATCGCTCGACGTCTCCGCTCCCACGAAGGGCGACCGATCCTCACGGGCGGCGGTCAACTGAGCCAAGACGGACAGATGATCGGAGATGACTTTGGAAAAGGCCACCGCGAGCGCACCGTCCCTCGAAGGAGTTCCGATCGGTCTGGAAGTTGTAGCTGTACTGGCCGACGCCGAAACCCGTGATCAGGAGCCGGCCGTTCTGAATCGTCGCCGAACGAGCGAAAGACGAGGGTGCCCGATCGAGCGCCTCGGGCGCGAGCGCCTCGCCTGCGGGCCCGGGAAGGCCGGGGCCGAAGGAGCAGCAGGCAGGCGGCAGCTGGAATGGATATCCAGCGAGAATTCGCTCTCACGGAAACCTCCTCGATGTTTCGCTCCGTGGAAGCGGCGCGGGACCGCTACGCGCGGAGGAGGGTCGGGTCGCGGCCGGACCGGGCGCGTCGCTCGCCCATCGCGACCCAGGTGCACGGAGCGCCGGCGAAGGAAGGGGCGGCCAGAACCTCGACGAGCGGCAGGCGAGAAGACCGTCAGGCCGGCCGAGCGGGGCTCTCGCTCTGGGTCCCCGGGCAGCTCTTCCAGGCCCCGCACCGTCCAGCAAGCAGCACATCGCCGCGCCCATCCCCCGGCAGCACGGGGGCCTCGGGTCCCGGGCGGCCGCGGCCGCGATCGGCTCGAGACCGCCGCGAAAACCAGGAGCAGGCGAATCGCGCAAACCAGCTTTCTCATGGTCCGCCGGGGAGCATATCCCCTCTCGAATCCGCCGGCGTGCAGCCGACCGCGGCCAACCCTCTGCGTTTTCGGGCGACGCACAGGCCGGGCACGCTCCTCGCACTGCTCGCCGCGGAGGCCGACGACATGCTGAAGATCGCACTGACCTTTCTCCTGCTGGGCATCGTTGCCGCGTTCCTCGGATTCAGCGGCCTGGCCGGAGCATCGTTCGCCATGGTCAAGCTGTTCGCGTTCCTCTTCGCCGTCCTCTTCCTGTTGTTTCTCGTGCTGGGATTGAACGCCTCCAGGCGCCTGGTCTCGTAGGGGCCTGGGCCCTCCAGGGCGGCGCGTCCGGAAGGAGCCGTCAGCGGAAGGGCGTGACCCGCGAGCAGCGGTCGCACGGCCCGCCCGGGGAGACCGTGACCGGGCGCGACACGCGGCTGGAGCCGAGCGCGTTGGTGACCGTGAGCGTCACCGTGTAAACGCCGGGCACCGCGAAGGTGTGCTGCGGGTTCTTCGCCGCCGAGGAGTCGGCGCCGCCGGACGCCGGATCGCCGAAATCCCACGACCAGGAGACCGGCGCGTGCGCCGAAGCGTCGACGAAGAGGGCCGGATGCCCGGCGAAGATCTGCGACGGCGACACGGCGAAGTCCGCCACCGGCGGCAGCGGGGGCGTGACGGTGCGAAAGACGCCCCGGCCGTAGGTCGCCGCGAACAGATCGTGGCTGGCCGGGTGGAACGCGAGCCCGTAGATGGAGGCGTTGGGCAGGCCCACGTTGAAAGACGTCCAGCTGGCGCCCCCGTCGACGGAACGGAAGACGCCGACGTCGGTTCCCACGAAAAGATCGTTGGGGTCGGTGGGGTCGAGGGCCATCGCGGTGACCGGCACGTCGGGCAGATTCCCCGAAACGTTGGTCCAGGTCGCCCCCGCGTCGGTGGTCCGAAAGACGTGGCGCGAGGGGGCGCCCAGGAACCCGGCGAACGTGACGTAGGCGCTGTGCCCGTCCTGGCCCGCCAGCACGATCGAGGAGACGTACGCGGAGGGCAGCCCGGAGCTGCGCGCGGCGAACTTGGCCCCGCCGTCGGAGGAGAAGAAAACTCCCTCCAGCACGCTGCCGGCCCAGACCGGGCCCGTCCCGTCGCCGGCGACGGCGAGCGCGGTCACGACGTCTCCGGCCGTCGCCAGGATCGGGTTCGCCGACAGGGGAGCCCATCGTCTCGGGTCGTCGGCGAAGTGGCCGTGCTTCCACACGCGGTTGGTGCCCAGGAAGACGCTGGCCGAAGCCGCCGGCGCGATCGTGGCGGGAGGATAGAACGCCATCGGCTCCAGGTTCGCTCCGGTGGTGCAATCCATGAGGGTGTCGCACGGCGTGACGTCGATGTAGGTCTCGCCGGTGTCGTGGGAGTACGACAAGAACGCGTAGTAGTTGGCCGAGAGGATGGTGTTGGGCGCGTCGGGCTCGATGATGTTGAATCCGCCGTCGCCGGCGGTCCGATCGGTCCAAAGCGGATCGCCGGTGTACCGGAGGTTTCCGTTGTCCTGCGTGCCGCCCATGGCGAAATTGGGATTGCCCGGATGGAGCGCGACCCCGTTGAATTGCCCCAGAGTCAGCGTCGCGTTGAGATTGTCGAAGGTCGCTCCCGCGTCGACCGTCCGGTACAGTCCGCCGTCGCCGCAGAAATAGATCGTGTCGGGGAAGCGCGTCGAGGCCACGCCCATGTGCTGGTCGGGGTGGACCGGCACGGGCTTCCCCTGGGTGTTGTAGGGGTCGTCGATCTTGGACCAGGTGGCGCCGCCGTCGGTCGACTTGTACAGGGCGATCGATCCGAAATAGACGACCGTAGATGAGCCTGCGGCCGGGGTGATCCAGTGGTCATAGAAGCACTGGTTGTTGGCGGGCGCCTTGGGGCACATCGTGGGATCCACGGCGACCTTGGCCCACGTCGCGCCTCCGTCGCCGGAGCGGTAGATGCCGGCGGCGGTGTGCTCGTTGTTGGCGTCCAGCACCGAGGCGTAGAGGATCGTGGCGCCCGCCGCGCGCGACGCGCCCAGGCGGACGCGGCCGGACGGGCTGGTGAATCCGGCCACCGGGTTGGCCGGCGTCAGCGACGGCGCCCATGTCGCGCCGAAGTCGGTCGAGACGTAGACGCCGCTCGCCGCGCTGCACTCGCCGCAGCGTCCCGCGCCCAGGTACACACGCTCCCCGTCGCCGGGATCCTGGACCATGTCGCTGATCCGGTTGGTGAAGGTCTGGGTGAAGTGCACGCCGCCGTCGGTGGAACGGTAGATGCCGCCGGAGTGGAAGCCATCGGTCGCGACGTCCTGGTAGAGGTAGATCCCGACCAGGACGGTCTGCGGGTCCGTCGGCGAGACCAGGACCCGCGAGAACACCGCGTTGTTGGGCAGGTCGAGATCCACGCGGCTCCAGGTCTCGCCGCCGTCGGCCGAGCGCAGGAGGCCCGCGCCCAGGTACGTCCCGAAGGATTGCGACGGCGTGACTTCTCCCCCGGCGTTGTCGACTTCGCCGGTCGCGGCGAAGACGATCGCGGGATTGGAGGGGGCATAGGAGATGTGACTGGTGGCCAGCGCGGGCGTCGTGTCGGAGACCGGACGCCAATTCGCGCCGGCGTCGGTCGTCTTCCAGATGCCCCCGGTCGCCGACCCCAGGAGCAGTGTCGATTCGTCCGCGGGGTCGATCGCCACCGTGGAGACCCGGCCGGAGACGCTTCCCCAGGTCTGGTTCGTGAAACGAATCGACTGGATCGGCCGCGGGCCGAGGGACTCCCAGCGCGTGCCGCCGAACGTCGCGAGACCGAGCGCGCGGGCGCGTCCCGCCTGCGGCGCCGGCCGCATCGAGGGATCGACCGGCATGTCGCAGGCCTCGCTGAGGGCCTTCCAGCGGTTCTGCGCCAGGACCCGCCCCTGGGCGTCCCGGCGCATCGACGCGTTCCAGGCGGCGCGCTCGGCCGGCCGATCGGTCTCGACGGCTTCGTCTCCCTGCGGGCCCGCAGGCGCGAGCGGCCGCGCCTCTCCGGAGCCGGCCGTGGCCAGGCAGGAGGCCAGGAGGATTCCCGACCAGGCGAGCAGCGTGGAAATCGAACGCATTTTGGAGGAAAACTATACGACTCCCGACGCCGTTTCCCAAGGAGGCTTGGGCAGCTCCGGCCGGGCGCGAGGCCGGAATCCCCGCCTGCTTGCGGTATTCTCGGCGCCCGCATGTCCGTTCTGCACGCCCTCGTGCTCGGCGTCCTGCAAGGGCTGACGGAGTTCCTTCCGGTGTCTTCGACCGCGCATCTCTACCTGGCGCAGCTGCTCCTGGGGATTCGCAACGACGAGATCGCGCTCTCCTTCGACGTGGTCCTGCACCTGGGCACCGCCCTGGCCCTGGCCGCGGCGCTGGCTCCGGAAGTCCTCGCGGTCGTCCGGGAGGTCCTGCTCTGGATGGGCCGGCGGCCGGCCCGAAACCCGGAGGCGCGGGCGCTGCTGCTGCCCCTGTTCGTGGGGACGATCCCAGGAGTCCTGGCCGGCCTCTTTCTCCTGAAGCGAATCGAGTCGATCCGGACCCTCGCGCTCGTGGGAAGCTCGATGCTCGTCGCCTGCGGCTATTTCTTTCTCTCCGAACGCATCGCGGCGGCGCGTGCGCGCCGAAAGGCCCTCGCCGACGTCGGCGCCGCGGACGGACTCTGGATCGGCCTGGCCCAGGCCGCCGCGGGGCTCCTGGCCGGATTCTCCCGGTCCGGATTCACCATCGCCACCGGCCTGGTCCGCGGTTTCGAGCGCGGGGAATCGGCGCGGTTCTCCTTCCTCCTCGGCCTGCCGCTCATCACCGGAGCCGGGGCCAAGGCGCTCCTCGATTTGCGGCACGAGCACGGCCCCGCGGTGTCGCCGGCCGCGCTCGCCGCCGGATTTCTCTGCGCGGCCGTCGTGGGATTTCTCGTCGTCCGGTTTCTGCTGCGGTTCCTGAAGACCCATACGCTGCGCCCCTTCGGGGTCTACCTGGCGCTGCTCGGCCTCGTCCTGCTCGCGGCCAGCCAGGGCCTGCTGGGCGTTGCCCCCGCGGGGCGCTGAGGACCGCGCCCGTGCGCCTGCGCTTTGGGGAGCACACGTTCGACGCGGGGAGCGGGGAGCTCTGGAGGAGCGGCAGGCCCGTGGCCCTGTCGGTCCCCGCGCGCGCGCTTCTCGCGCTTCTGCTCGAGCGCCGTCCCGAGGCTGTGTCCCGGGAGACGCTGCGCGGCGCGCTCTGGCCCGACGCGCCGGCGCCGGACGGAAGCCTGGCCGCGCTGGTTCTCGAGCTGCGCGGCATCCTGGAGTGGAAGGGGAACGCCGAGACGATCCGCCGGATTTCCGATCCGCCGGGCTATGCCTTCGTCGCGGGGGCGACGGAGGACCGCCGTCCGATCGCGGAGGGCGAGGGCTTTCGGTATCGCCTCCTGTGGGACGAAAAGGAGATCGCCCTGGCCGAGGGCGAGAACGTGATCGGCAGGGATTACGCGTCCGAAGTCCTCGTCGACGACCCGAAGGTGTCGCGCCGGCACGCGTCGATCGTCCTCGCGGGCGGCCGCGCCCGCCTGACCGACCTCGCCAGCAGCAACGGCACGTTTTGCAACGGCGCGCGGATCGGCGCGCCGGTGGAGCTCTCCGACGGCGATCGGATCCGGGTCGGGCGCGTCCATCTGGTCTTTCGCACGCTGGACCCGGCGCGCGGCAGGTAGGTCTCCCCTGAACGCACCGACGGCGCGCCGCCCCTCGCGGTCCCTCTGGAAGACGATCGCCGCGGTGTGCGCCGTGGTCGCCCTGGCCGCGGCCTGGCGCTGGCTGCCGCTGACGAGCTGGCTCGACCGCTTCCAGGCGTGGATCGCGCGGCTCGGACCCCTGGGCGGCGTCCTCTACGGACTCGTGTACATCGCGGCGGTTCTCCTGTTCGTGCCGGGAATCCTCCTGACTCTGGGCGCGGGCTACGTCTTCGGGCTCTTCTGGGGATCGATCCTCGTCTCGGCCGCGTCCACGACGGCCGCGACACTGGCCTTTCTCATCGCGCGCCACGGCGGGCGTGCCCGGGTCGAGCGCCTGGCGCGCGGCAACGCGACGTATCAGGCCGTCGATCGGGCCATCGCAAGGGGCGGCTGGAAGGTCGTCGCCCTGCTGCGGCTCTCCCCGCTCATTCCCTTTTCCATCTCCAACTATCTTTATGGCTTGACCGCCGTCCGGCTCGGGCCCTACATCCTGGCGAGCTGGCTCGCGATGATCCCGGCCACGATCCTCTACGTGTCTCTGGGCGCCGCGGGCAAGACCCTGCGCGCGGGGAGGCAGCGGAGCCCGGGCGAGTGGATCGTTCTCGGAGTCGGCCTCGCCGCGACCGTGGCGGTCACCGCCATTCTGACGCGTCTGGCGCGAACGGAGCTGCGCAAGGCGCGCGTCTCCTGATGGAGCCGTCTCGGAGCGCCACGGTCCTGGAGGCGACCGTGAACCGGGCCCCTTCCCTCGCATAGGAAAAGCCCCGGCGGCCGAAGCCGCCGGGGCGAAGAATCCGAGACCGGACCGATTCCTTTAGAAGGAGATGCGCGCTCCCAGCCGCAGAACGCGGGGAGCCTGCGTCTCGATGATCTGGTTATAGGTGGCCGTGTTCTCGCGTCCGTTGCGCTGCAGGATGGTGCCCTGGTCGGTGACGTTGAAGACCTCGGCCGAGAGCGTGACAGTCAGCGGGTTGATCGGGATGGTCTTGTCGAGCCGAAGGTCGAAATCGTAGACGTTCTTCAACCGCACCGCGTCGAGCTTCCCGTCGATGATCAGGCGGGTTCCCAGGCCGTCACCGGGATTGACCTGGTTCCACCTCACGAACGGATACCCCTGGCGGCCGAAGAAGTTTGCAGCGATGTCGAAGCCGAGCGGCAGCTGATACAGCCCGCTGACGTTGAACTGCCACTTGGAGTTGATGAAGACGTTGCCCTTGTTGCCGCTTCCCGTCGACCGGGGCGCCACGATGTCCCCGTTGGCGCAGCTGGCGCCGTACGCGTTGATGCGCTGGTTGTCCGGAGTCGCGATGCCCAGGAGCGATCCGGTACAGGAGTCCAGATTGTCGACGTGCTGCTTCCAGTCGGTGTAGGTGAAGCTGCCGCGCGCCGACCACTTGTTGGACAGGCGCTTGTTCAAGGTCAGCTCGGCGCCGTTGTAGGTCTCGTTGTATCCGGAATCGTTGGTGACCAGGAATCCGCTGGGAACGGTGGCGCCGGTCAGCGAGTACACCGGGATGGCGACGGGCTGACAGGGAGCGGACGCGCCGCTGCAGTTGTCGGCGTTGGCCACGAATCCGGGGCTGAAGCGGTTGAACTGGAACGTATTGACCGAGCCGAGCGTGAAATCGGCCGCGGACAACCCGATCCCCGGGCTGGTCAAAGCATTCTTGTACTTGCGGTAGGTGTACGCCGCGCCGACGACGAGGTCCTGGGCCACCTGGTAATCGGCTCCGCCGATGATTTCGTCGGTCGTGGGCGCCTTGAGGTTCGGGTCGATCGCGTTGAAGATCGACGCAGAGGTCGGGTTGTTCGGATCGACGTTGAAGAAGTTGTAGATCCCGGCCCCGAAGTTGATCTCGCTGCGCTGCACCTTGTTGTCGTGGTTCGCGTCGGTCCACTGGTACTGGAGATAGGAGTAGGCGGGAATCGCGTTGACCGTACCGATCGTCGCGATGCCGAGCTGGTCGGCGTAGCGCGCATAGCTCGCCTTCAGGATCAGCTTCTTCTGAGAATCGGCCGCGTAGGTGGCGCCCACGCGCGGCTGCCAGTTCCGCCACTTGATGGCCGTGGCGCCGGGGGAAACGGAGAATCCGGGCAGGATGTCGGGCGCGACCGGATTGGCCAGCACGGTGGCCGCGCCGGTGTTGCCCTTCTGGTAATCGTAGCGCACGCCGGCGTTGACCGTCAGGTTTCCCGCGGTGATCGTGTCGCCGACGAACCCGTTGTAGAACTCCAGGTTGTTGGAGAACGAAGCGTTGCGGGCGAGCGTCGCGATCTGCACGGACGGGTCATTGAGAACCGGGTTGACGTCCTCGTAGCCCTGGCTGCCCGTCGGTCCGGGGAATCCGGAGGCGGAGGACACCGGTGCGTGCCGGTACTGAAATCCGAACTTCAGCTCGTGGCCGATCGAGCCGGTGTTGAAGAAGAACGAGCCGCTGCCCGCGGCCTGGTGCTGCGGACGGCTGGTCTGGAAGAACGCGTAGCTGTTGTGGTACACGCCGCCCGCATCGCGGAAAGCGTCGGCGTTCACGCCGCCGACCGGGATCAAAGCGAAGCCGCCGTCGACGAAGGAGTAGGACGCCGTGGCGAACAATTGAGGCGAGAAGACCTGGGACAGCTCACCCTTCCAGATCGTCGTCGGGCCGGTCTGGTTCCAGGCCGTCTCCGCCGGGCGGGTCGGTCCCGCGCTGCGGCCGAACTTCAATTTGTCGTCGCGCGAGTAGAAGAGCGTTCCTGCCGTGGACTCCAGGAACTGGACGTTGAACTTCCCGTTGACGCCTTCCAGCGTCGTCTTGTCCGAGACGCCGCCGGTGGTGACGAGATCGACCTGGTTACGGCCGTAGGAGGCCCACAGCCAGGCGTGGTCGCGCCACAGTGGGCCGCCGACTTCGACGCCGTAGTCCTGCACCTCGTTGATGTGATTGCCGCTGGCGGCCGCGCCGCCCTGAGCTGTCAGCTCGTCGGGCGTGTTGTCGGACTGCCACTTGCCCTTCTCCAGAAGCATGCGGGCGCTGCCGTGGTAGTCGTTGGTGCCGCGCTTGGTCACCAGGTTCAACTGGACGCCGGGGGTGGAAGCGGTCAGGTCCGTTCCGCCCGTTCCGACCTGGATCTCCTCGAAGGAATCGAAGTCGTAGTAGGCCGGTGAAGAACCGAGCGCGCCCATGTCCGTGATGGTCACGCCGTCCACGTTCCAGACGCCCTGAGTGGACTGCGAGCCCTTGCCGATGTACACGGACTGCTGTCCGCTTTCCGAGCCGCCCACGTTGACGCGGTCGACCTGGATGCCCGGGACCGACTGCATCACGACCCAGGGGTCGCGGGCCGTCGGAATCGACCTCAATTCCACCGAGCTGACGGTCGCGCCGGTCCCGACCTTGCGGGTTTCCAGCAGCGCCGACTCACCGTGCACGGTCACCGTCGCCTCGACGCTGGAGAGCTTCAGCGTCGCCGAGGTCTGCGTGTCCTTGCCGACGGAGACCTGCACGCCAGACTTGGTCACCTTGGTGAAGCCCTGCAAGTCGTACGTCAGCGTGTAGCTGGCGCTCGGCGGGATGTTCAGGAAACGGTACTCGCCGCGGGAATCCGTGGTGAAGACCTGCGGCGCGCCCGCCCCGGTCAAGGTCACGGTGACGCCGGGCAGCCGTCCGCCCTGCTCGTCGGCGGCGAAACCGAAAATGTTCCCCGTCAGCTGCTGCGCGTAGAGCACGCCGCCGACGGCCAGGAGCGCCAGCACGGCGACGGCGACGACCGCCGCTCTCCGCGCCCCTCCTGGACCCGTCCTCGTTCTCCCGGGAAAGCGATTCATGCGTCCTCCTTTTTCATTGCGGCCGTGATGGCCCTTCGCGTTGACGCTTCCTTTGCTCGAAGTTCTTCCAGGTGACGGGCTCTGAAGAGCAACAGCATTGCCAGCGTTCACGCGCCGCGCCGCGGTGACGAACGGAGGGTGAGGGAGGACGGATCGTTCGAACCGCGGGACCACCGTGAAGGCCCCTCGGCGGTCGATTCAGAAATGCGTTGCGGCCATCAAGATCTTGGATTTCCGACGCGACGCCAACGCCTCGTTTTCGCGCCGGAGCGTCCGCGCATGCGGGGATCAACGCAACGAAGCGAAGGACGAATCACGCTTCCTCCGGGACGAAAAAGTGGCTCCGCGCGCCCCCACGCAGACTCATACGGTTTGGTTTCTGAAACTCGGCCGATCGGCGCTCGTAAGAACCGATGGACCGAAACACCCGGGAGGTCATCGATGAGCGTTCGAACGATCGTGGTCGACGACGAGCCGCTGGCTCGCGAATGGATTCGGGAGCATCTGCAGGCCGACGACGACATCGATCTCGTCGCCGAGTGCGAGGACGGGTTCAAGGCGGTTCAGACCATCGATCGGCTTCGCCCCGACCTTCTCCTGTTGGACGTCCAGATGCCCGGCCTGGACGGCTTCGGCGTTCTGGGCATGCTCGAGGGCGGCCCTCCTCCGGCGGTCGTGTTCATCACCGCCTTCGACCGCTACGCCTTGAAGGCCTTCGACGTGCACGCCATCGACTACCTCTTGAAGCCGGTCGCCCCGGAGCGGCTGCACCAGGCCCTCGAGCGCAGCAAGGAGCGTCTGGCCAAGAAGGCGACCGAAGAGACCGCCGGCGAACTTCTCGAGCTCCTGCGGGAAGTGCGCCGCTATCCGGATTGGTTCCTGGTCAAGGCCGACGGACGCAGCCACTTCGTGCGGGTCAAGGACATCGACTGGATCGAATCCAAACGCAACAACGTCGTGCTGCACGTGGGGACGTCGAGTCACGTGTACCACGACACCACGACCGGCATCGAGAGCAAGCTCGATCCCACGCGCTACCTGCGCATCCACCGCTCCACGATCGTCAACATCGATCGGATCAAGGAGCTCCACCCCTGGTTCAACGGGGACTACCAGGTCGTCTTGAAAGACGGCACGAAGCTCACCATGAGCAGCACGTACAAGCAGAAGCTGAAGCCGTTCCGCCGGGGCGTGGTCTAAAACCGTCGCCTCCGCGGAGATTCCCGATCTGCGCGCTGCTGCGCGCACCGTTGTCCGGCTCGCCCGGATGCGGGCTCGACCGGACGACTGATCGGGAACTCCGCTCCGGCTCCCGCGGCGCGCGCCTCCACCGCTCCCCTCGCGGTGACTACGCGCGCCGCGAACTACTCAGGCGATGCCGCTTCGTCCTGAACGGCGACGCGCGGAATCCCTCGCCGGCGGGAGCGGCGGGAACGGAAGGTGCGACTGCGCAGGACCACGCGTCGGAGAAGCAGGAACGCCTTGAGCTCGGTATCGGCTCTCGGCATGTCGAAACCTTCGCGGCGAACTTCGCCCATCGCGTCGTCCAGAGCGTGGGAGCGGGTCGGCGAGGTGAGGCGCGCGACGGCCCACGCCGCGTCCCGCCCCGAAGCACCGGTGGACTCGACGAGGTCCGCAAGCGTCGGTGTTCCGTGGGACGCCGACTTCTCGGCGGCCAGGGCCACGGCCTGCAGCTCGAGAACGCGGTGGTAGGCGAACCAGTAGTGCTTGGCGAGCGTGGCCCGCCGGCTGGCGTCCCGCGCTCCGGCCCCCGACAAGCCTTCGACCAGCCGCGCGAGCTCGCGCCGCGCCTCGCGGGAGCCTTCCGAAGCGGCGTCGAAGCAGAGCCGGTCCACCATCCGCCGCACGCGCCAGCTGTGAAAGAGCGTGTGCGGGAGGATGGACACGGCCCGCCACAGGGGCAGGTCCTCGATCTCCGATCCCAGGAACCGCTGGAGCGTGCCCTCGGCCTGGATCTCCCGCGAGAGGACATCGCGCCAGGGAATTCCCAGGGCCTCGGCCTCGGCGGCCAGCCGCGGCGCGTCCTCGGCTTCGCGCCTTTGCCCCTCGGCCGCCGCCGCCGGCGTGGCCGGGGCGGAGCCGCGCTGCGCCGGCGAGAGCCGCGAGATCGACCTCACGCCCCGATGCTCGGCCCGCGCCCGGGCCCGGTCAACGCGCCGGGGATGGACTCGCGAAAATCGATGACGGACATGGGGCCGCGGGGGACCTGCGAACAAATCCAGGCGCAGGCGTCCGGCGACTTCGCGCCGAGGCCCCGGACGTTCCGCGTCTCTCTTTGTGACCAGCCGCGGATGGGGAAGGACGAAACCGAGACCGGCCGGAGCGGCCGACGTAGTCCTCTGCGGAGGAACATTGCGCGCGCACAGAGACGGAGATCGATGCCGGACGCCGGCCCTCGTCTTCCTCGTCTGCGCGTGCGTGGCCGTCCCCGCGGCGCGCGGGACGCAGCCCGGTGAAGAAGCCGGGGCCGACGTCCTGGGCCCCGACGTCCATCCCTTCTACCGGACGTCGCTGCAGCAGGCCCTCGCGCTGGCGCGGCGCAAACTGCTTCTGGCCGCCTGCCGGGACGTGTTCGGCGATTTCGCGGACCGCGACGGGCGTCCTCTGCTGGCCGATCTCGCGGCGACGGGCCGGAGCGCCGCCGACTACCTGGAGGGCATCCGGTTCCTGGACGGGCGCTGGACCGGGCCGTGCCTGCCGAGCGGAATCTACGCCTGGACGCACCCGGGCGGCGGCGCCGTGCATCTGTGCCTGGAGCGCTTCGCCCCCCTGGCGCGCACCAACCCCTCCGTGGCCGCCAACATCCTCATCCACGAGGAGCTCCACGCCCTCGGTCTGGGCGAGGACCCGCCGACCAGCCGCGTGATCACCTCGCGCGTCGGACGACGCTGCGGCCGGTGAGACCGCGGCATCCTCAGCCGAGCAGGCGCACACGCCGTCCGAGATCTTCCGCGTCCGCGGTCGCGAACGGGACGCGGATGCGCACCTGGCAGCCGCCGTCGGCCGGATTGAACGTTTCGAACTCGTGGCGTCCGGGGTAGAGCATCTCCAGGCGCCGGCGGATGTTGGCCAGTCCGATTCCCGCGGTCCGCGAGCCGTCGGCCGGCGGCATGCCGGGACCGTCGTCCCGGATCGTCAGGGTGAGCTGGTCCTGATCCACCCGCGCCGTGATTCCGATTCGCACGCGGCCCGTTCGCGGGTTGGCCGCGTGCTTGATCGCGTTCTCCACCAGGGGCTGGAGGAGGAAGCTCGGGACCTGGGCCCGGCGCGACGCGTCGTCCGCGTCGATCTCGATCTGGATCCGGTCGCGGAACCGCATGCGCTCGATGTCCAGATACTCGTCGAGCAGCGTCAGGTCCCGCTCCAGGCTGACCAGCTGCGTCGTTTCGGACATGAGGCTGGCGCGCAGGAGGTCTCCGATGCGCACGATCATCTTCTTGGCGCGGGACGGTTCGTTGCCGACCAAGGGAAGCAGCGAGTTGAGGGCGTTGAACAGGAAATGAGGCTGGAGCTGCGCTTGCAGCGCGGAGAGCTTCGCCTCGAACACCGCGGCCCGCAGCGATTCCCGGGCGGCCAGCCTCCGGGAGCGCAGGCGGTGCGCGCTCCACGCCAGGGCCGCGGCGGCGGCGACGCAGAGAAAACGGAACCAGGCCGTCTCGGCGAGCGAGCGCTCGAGCGTCAGGTCGGAGGACGCGCCTTCCTCGCTCCAGACCCCGTCTTCGTTGCCGGCCAGCACGCGGAACCGATACCTCCCCGCGGGAAGGTTGGTGTAGTAGGCGGCGCGGCGCCCGCCGGCCTCGATCCAGCCGTGGTCGAACCCGTCCAGGCGGTAGCGGAAACGGATGGCCGCGGGATTGCGGAAGGAGAGCGCGGTGTAGTGAAGCTCCAGGTCGCGCCGGGCCGGCGGCAGGGTCAAGCCGGTGACGCCGGCCAGAGCCTGGTGCCCCGAGAGCACCGTCTCGATGACCACCTTGGGAGCGACCGGATTCAGACGGATCTGGTCCGGATCGGCCATGGCCAGCCCCTTCACCGTCGCGAACCACAGCCGGCCGTCGTGTCCCCGGAACCCGCCGTGCTGCCCGTTGTTGCACTCGACGCTGCGCATCCCCTTGGCGGTGGTGAACCCGACCGGATGGAGCATGGTCGCACCGCCCCGCGCCGCGGCGTCGAGCTCGTCGGACCGGACTCGGAAGATCCCGCGGTTGCTGGTGACCCACAGATAGCCGTGGTCGTCGGACATGACGTTCTGGACGGCGTCGTGGAAGAGCCCGGTGGCCTGGCGGTAGGTGGTGAACTTGCCGTCGCGAAAGCGCGACAGGCCTCCGCGCGTGCCGAACCAGAACGTCCCTCCGGCGTCTTCGAGGATCGACATCACGTTGTTGTGCGCGAGCCCATCGCGGACGGTCAGCGTCGTGAACTTCCCGTCGCGGAAGCGGCTCAACCCGCCGCCGAAGGTGCCGATCCAGAGTGTGCCCTCCCGATCCTGATAGAGCGCGAAGACGACGTCAGCGGCCAGCCCGTCGCGGTACGAGGTGTACTGGGTGATCTTCCCGCCGTGGTAGTGATACAGGCCGGTCCCTCCCGATCCGATCCACACGCTGCCGTCGCGGTCGACGCACAGCGCGAAGACGACGACCGCGGGAAATCCGTCGGCCATGGAGTAGTGAACGACCTCCTTCCCGTGGATCCGGGAGAGCCCCGCGCCCCGCGTCCCGACCCAGAGGTCTCCGGCGTGATCCTGGGCCAGGGCCAGGACCCGCGCGCCGAAGTGGGCGACCACTTCGAACTTCGACGCGCCCGGCGAGAGCCGGCTCAGGCTTCCGTCGGTCGTTCCCGCCCAGATGTTGTGTTCCCGGTCCTCGTAGACCGTCCAGACCCGGTCATCGGGCAGGCCCTGGCGCGAGCTGTAATTGGCCACGCGCTCGTCCTTCAGACGGTTCAAGCCGCCGTCGCGCGTCCCCACCCACAGGCTCCCCTCGCGGTCCTCGAAGATCGATCCCACGTCCTCGCTGGAAAGCCCGCCGTTGTCGCGGGTGAGCGTCTCGAACGCTCCCCCCCAGAACCGGAAGAGGCCGCCGGTCGTCCCGATCCAGAGGACGCCTTCGGCGTCCCGATACAGGACCTGGATGTTCGTGTTGGTCAGTCCTTCCTTGGGCCCGTACGTGCGAATTCCTGAGTCGTCCAGGTGAGCGAGTCCCTTGGAGGTGCCCGCCCAGACGCCGCCGGCGGGATCGGCCAAGAGCGCCGTGACGCCGGTGGGAATGCCCTCGCCAGTGACCGCGTGCAGGCGGCCGCCCTCGAAGCGGGCCAGGACGCGGCGGGATCCGACCCAGATGCGCCCTCGGGAATCCTCGGCCACCGACGAGACGGCTCCGGCCCACCAGCCGTCGCGCTCCCCGAAGGAGCGGCTTCCCCGGGCGTCGATGCGCGTCAGGCCCTTGTTCGAAGCCACCCACAGCGCGCCGTCGCGGCTCTCCAGAAGCTGCTGCACGAACGCGTGGGTCAGCGCCCTGTCCTGCGTCCAGGCCTCGAAGGACCCGTTGCGCTCGCGCAGCAGACCTTCCCCGGTGCCGACCCAGAGAGTCCCATCGCGCGTCTGCCGGAGGGCCAGGGACCAGTCGTCGGTCATGGCCGGCGTGTTACGGGAATCGAAGACGGTGAAGCGGACGCCGTCGAAACGGACCAGGCCTTCCTGCGTGCCGAGCCACAGGTAACCGTCGCGGGTCTGGAGGACCGCGTCCACGGAATTCTGAGGAAGACCGGAATCGCTGTCCCAGACGTCGCGGCCGTACTGGGAGAGCGGGGTCGAGGTCGTCAGAGCGGGGAGCGTCGCCGACCCGAGCGTTGCCGCCAGCGCCGCGAGCAGCGCCGGCCGCAGGACCTGTGCCGGTTTCGTGTGGTTCTCCTTCGCGCCGACCGCGGGCGCACGCTCAACTCTGGCACCCTCGGCCGCTCTCCAGACGCAATCCGGACGAAAGACCGGTCTCTTGGGACGAACAGCCCGCCCCTCGGGACGAATCGACGGCGTGTTCCGGCGGCTCCGGGGTTTGCGAGGACCATCGTAGTCTCAGTTGAGCTCTGCCGCGAGCGGCCCCCGCTCCGGCGGCGCACCGGAGAGCGCCCGGGGCTTCAGGGCCGATGGACGAGGCGCGCGCCCGCGTTGCCAAATCGTGAGGGCCTGCGTGCCGTAGGGGCGGCCGTATGCGGCGGGCGGACCCGCCGCATGTCGCATCCCTCGGCCGCCGTCGCGGCCGACGACGCTCGGTACGCGGCCGCCCGAGGGCGGGGACAGCCCCGCCCCTACGTTTCGTCCTGGCGGCGGAGCCCGAACCGCCTCCGCAGCCTGATGCCTGACGACCCGCCCGCTGCCTCGCTCGTGTTGTGTAACGGAAGTCTACTTGTCCAAGGGACAACGTAGGGGCGGGGCTTGCCCCCGCCCGCGCCACGGTCGTGTTGCATACGAGGGGCCGCGTACGGAGCGTCGTCGGCTGCGAAAGCGCCAGGCCCTCGAGTGACTCGCGTTGCGTGACACTAGAACTCCAGCCGCAGGCCGAACTCGAAACTCCTCGGCCGCTGATAGTCGATGTTGTCGTTGAACTGCGGATTATCCGGATTCGTCAGGTCCGTCGAGCCCACGCTCCCGTTGCGCGCGGTGGCGATCTCGGTGTTGAGGAGGTTGAAGACCGAGGCGATGACTCCCAGGCGCACCGGCCCCAGGGCCACGTCCTTCTGGATCTGCGCGTCCCACTGGGAGAAGTGCGGCAGCCGGCGCGAGCCCCGCGGCTCCAGGAACTGGATCCCGTAGCCCGCGTTGCCCGTGTCCGTCGTCGTGACGTTGTAGGGCGTACCGCTGTCCCAGTAGAAGTGGGAGCCCAGCGTGATCTCCCAGGGGAACCGGTAGAAGCCGTCGATCTTGATGCGGTGGCGCGCGTCGTCGGAGAGGTAGCCGTACCGGTTGACGAAGTGCACCGGGAAGACGTCGAAGTCGGCCCCGGCGTTCTGCGTGTACTCGACCGAGCCGCGGGACTTGGAGTAGGTGTACGACGCCAGGATCGAGGCCTTGTCGCGCAGACGGCTCTGCACCGTGAGGATCGCGCCGTGGTAGTCCGAGCGCAGGACGTTGGACTCGCCGTTGGGCGTGTTGGTCAGCCGGAACGGCCCCGGGCAATCGGCCTGGTCGACGCAGGAGTCCTCGATGATGTTCCGCCCTTCCCGGTAGACGTAGGCGACGTCGACGCTCGTGCTCGAAAAGATCTTCTGCGTCACGCCGGCGTTGATCTCATTGGTGTAGGGGGTCTTGAGCCCGGGGTCGATCGAGTTGCCGCTCGGGCCGCCGGCGGAGAACTGGAAGACGTACTGCTGCCGGCTGGGGCTGAATCCGAAGTACGAGCTGACCGCGCCGGCCGTGGAGAGGTAGCCGGGAATCGAGAGGCCCAGCTCGTCCATGAACTGGCCGCCCTGGGCCCGGACGATCGTCGAGGAGTTGTTGAAGACGTCCCAGGCGACCCCGAAACGCGGCTGGACCCGATCGAGCGTCACCACGCCCTCATCGAGATTGTCGTAGTAGCGCTCCCGGTCGTAGCGGGCGCCGAGCTTGACCGTCACCGTCTGGACGGGCCTCCACTCGTCCTGCGCGTACAGCGACGTGCCCCGGCCGCGGAACGTCTGCAGCGGAAGGGAGGTCGGCACCACCAGGAAGAACGGCGACCCGTCGGCGGGAAGGAAGGTCGCTCCGCAGACCGCGCCGGCGGGCTGCCCGAACTGCTCCGAGCAGAAGCTCGGGTCAGGCGGCGTGCCGGTCGTGTTGTTCAGGGAGTCAAAGCGCGTCCACTCCAGATTCGCTCCGATCTTGAAGGCGTGGCTTCCCAGGGCCTCGGCGTAATACGTCGTCGAGCCCAGGACCTCGGTGCGGTCCCGGTTGCCTTTCTGGAAATTGGGGAAGTTCCCGCTGACGACGCCGGTCACCTGGTCGATCGAGCCGGTCTCCGTCAGGGAGCCGCTCATGGGCTGGGTGATCAGGTACGAGTTGTTGACGCCGCCCTGCACGCTGGCGATCCAGTTGGGCGAGAGGACGGCGTCGTAGGAGAGGTTGTAGATCTCCGCCTTCTGGTACTGCTCGGCGCCGGCCTCCGGCGAGATGAACCGCTGGTCGGCCACGACGTTGGGCGCGCCGCGATTGTCCTGATAGGAGTTGGTGTAGCGCAAGGTGGCGGTCTGGTTCGGGAGCACGGTCGCGGTGATCTTCCCGAAGAGGTCCCAACCGTAGCGCAGGTCGGCCTGCGGCTCGAAGCCGGCCACGTTCTGGGGCTGGTTGCGGTTCATGTTGCGCAGGGCGTCGCCGAAGAACCAGATCTGATCGCGCACGATCGGCCCGCCGACGCTCGCCTCGGGATTCAGGATTCGAAAATCCTTCTCGCTCTTGTCGTTGGCCAGCCGCGTCGTGCCGGGCGGGTAGTCGGCGACCCGGGAGCCCTGCTCGACGAGGTGGCTGCTGGTGTAGCGGACGTCGGCGGTGCCGGAGAAGCGGTTGCCGCCCGACTTGGTGATGACGTTCAGGATCCCGCCGACCGCGCGCCCGTACTCCGCCTCGAAGCCGCCCGTCTGCACGGCGATCTCCTGGATGGCGTCGAAGCCGAAGTTCAACCCGAACGTGTGGGTGACCGGATCGGTCGTGTTCAATCCGTCCACCTGGTAGGAGTTCTGGCCGAGGTTCGCGCCGAAGACCGAGGGATTTCCGCCCGCTCCGGCCTGATCGGCCACGCCGGGAATCACTTCCATGGCCGTCTGATAGGAGCGCCCGTTCTGCCCCACCGAGGCGAACTTGAGGAAGTCTTCCTTGAGGTTGACCTGGGTGTTGGTCTGGGTGGGATCGGCGACCACGCTGTCGCCGGACACCGTCACTTCTTCGCTCACTCGCGACAGCGTCAGGGTCAGGTTGATCTTGGTGGCCTTGCTGAGCGAGACGACGATCCCGTCGCGGACCTGTTTCTCGAACCCCGAGAGCGCGGCCTCCAGCCGGTAGGTGCCCGGGGGCACAATAGGAAACTTGTATTCGCCGGCGACCGTGGTGGTGACCGACCGCGACCCTTGCAGGGCCGGGCTCGTCACCGACACCGTCACGCCCGGCAGCGGCTTGCCCTCCCCGTCGGACACGACTCCGAAGAGCGCGCCCGTCGTCGCCGTCGTCTGCGCGGCGAGGACTCCCGACCCGAGAAACGCCAGCAGCGCGAGCGCCGCGCACGCCTGGACCCGATGACCGACCCGATCCACTCTGAACATGGGTTCTCCCCTCCGTTGGAGATCTCCTCGTCCCGCCGAGGAGATCCAACGTCGGGAAATAGTTCAGGAACGCGGGCCGGGCAACGCTCCTGTGACGGGCCCGCGCGTTTGAGGGACGAAACCGATCCGCCCGTGAGGCGTGAGGCGTGAGGCGTGAGGCGTGAGGCGTGAGGCGTGAGGCGTGAGGCGTGAGGCGTGAGGCGTGAGGCGTGAGGCGTGAGGCGTGAGGCGTGAGGCGTGAGGCGTGAGGCGTGAGGCGTGAGGCGTGAGGCGTGAGGCGTGAGGCGTGAGGCGTGAGGCGTGAGGCGTGAGGCGTCGAAAGATGGCCCCCCTCAAACCCAAGTCAAGAGAATTCTCGAACCCGATTTGCTCGTCTTGAAGCTCGCGACGCGCGAAGTCAACGCGGGCTTCGCCCGCGCGTGAGGCGGAAGGCGTGAGGCGTAAGGCGGTGCTTAGCCCCGGTCGCGGCGCGCGAAGTCTCCTGAGCGAAAGCGAAGGAGGAGGCGCGCGCCGCGGGAGCCGAAGCGGAGAGAGGGATCAGGCGCTCGGTCGAGCCCCTTTGGGCGAGCCGAGCGCCGGTGCGCCGCAGGCGCAGATCCCGAACGAAGCGGAGGCGACGTGCAGGCGCGCGCCGCGGGAGCCGAAGCGGAGAGAGGGATCAGGCGCTCGGTCGAGCCCCTTTGGGCGAGCCGAGCGCCGGTGCGCCGCAGGCGCAGATCCCGAACGAAGCGGAGGCGACGTGCAGGCGCGCGCCGCGGGAGCCGAAGCGGAGAGAGGGATCAGGCGCTCGGTCGAGCCCCTTTGGGCGAGCCGAGCGCCGGTGCGCCGCAGGCGCAGATCCCGAACGAAGCGGAGGCGACGTGCAGGCGCGCGCCGCGGGAGCCGAAGCGGAGAGAGGGATCAGGCGCTCGGTCGAGCCCCTTTGGGCGAGCCGAGCGCCGGTGCGCCGCAGGCGCAGATCCCGAACGAAGCGGAGGCGACGTTACGGCCACATCCACACGAACGTCGCCGCGGTCACCACCGCGTAGATCAGGCCGTCCAACGTCGCCTTGATCGTGATCGACCAGGAGCGCCAGTACCAGATCGAGAGCTGCCAGAGCGCCGCGGCGTAGGCCAGGAAGGCCGTCGCGCCGGCGAAGCGGAAGACGCCGCGCGGCGGAGCGCCGGGGCCGAGCGCGCGTCCGGCGATGTAGGCGGCGCACACGCTCACCGCGATGCAGTACAGGAACCAGAGCGTGAGGTTTCGCCCCATTCCCATCGAGCCGCTCGGCCGCACGGTGAGGACCATCACCGGCCCTTCCTTCATTTTCTCGGCGAACGCGGGCGAGCGCATGTCCTCGCGGCTGGCCGGACGGGGAATGCAGTAGTCGCCCGGCGGGATCGCCAGCGGCTTGAGCGCCGCCCGCACCTGCTCCTCGTTGGCCAGCTTGGGATAGTCGCTCTTGTGCCAGCCGGCCACCATGTGGATGAGCGAGCTCGCGATGAAGACGAACACCGCGGACAGGAGAATGGGAAGCCAGAGTGAGGCGAGACCAATCATCGATCCTCCTTCCTTCGGCTGCGCCCCAGGCTCGCTCCTCGAGAACCCCCGACCGCCGACAGCGGAGGGACGATCCCCGCCCGGGTCGCGGACTCCCTGCTTATGGACTCAGCCGGCCTTGGCCAGGGCGAGCGACGCCAGCAACTCGTGGCGAGTCGCCAGGAACTTCGCCACGATCCGGGTCCCCGATTCCTGGACGAGCAGGTCCGTCGCTTTGTCGGCGTCGACTTGCTCGACCGCCCCGAACATCGCGCGAGCGGAGATCTCCGCTTTTCGGAAATCTTTCAGGACAGCGCGAACCGCGTCCACATCGGTGACGCGGCGGGATTGGGACAGCTCCGAGTCGGTTTCCGAGTCTCGGACCTCGAATCGATAGTATGGGGATGGGCCTTCTTCGTCTTTCCGGACCTGGACGTACCACACATGTTGCATGTGATCGGCCAAACTGCACCTCCTGGAGGTTGTACAAAGTCATTGTGTCACCGAACGGCTTCCCGCCTCGGCAGCGGCCCGGTCCGGGGACGGCGCGTCGGCAAAGGGCAAGCTCACGCTCGGGACGAAGTGGCTCCTGAGGTAGGACTCGAACCTACAACCCTCCGGTTAACAGCCGGATGCTCTGCCATTGAGCTACTCAGGAACAGAGCGGACCGGTTACCTTAGCGGCCAGGGGTGGGGCTGTCAAGGCTGCGGGCTCAACCGTCCCCGCGTCCCCGCGGCCCCCTGTCCCCGCGTCCTCACGGCGAGGCCTCGCGCCACTGTGCCCAGGCGATCTTCCACCGCCCGTCCTGGGGCACCAGGCGCACGTCGAAGTCGTAGGTCGAAGAGCGCGGGAAGAGTCCCTCCAGGCCGCCGATCTTGCGCGGCGCTCCGGAGAGGTCGGCGCGAAAGCGGGCCCGGGCGGCGTTGTCGGAGCGCTCGATCTGGACGTTGGAGAGCGTGACATCGAAGGTTCTCGTAGGCCGCCAGGTAGCGGCGCACGAGATCCTGGGCCGCCGCGCGGGAGGCGCCCTCCCCGGACTGGAAATCGGCCGTGATCCGCTCGAAGACCGCGCCGGCGTCGCGGTCGTGGGCGGCGCGCGCCACGCCGTCCAGGCAATCGCGCACCGGGTCGCCGCTCCTGCCGC
Source organism: uncultured Acidobacteriota bacterium (assembly GCA_963733955.1). Lineage (GTDB taxonomy): Bacteria > Acidobacteriota > Thermoanaerobaculia > UBA5066 > Gp7-AA6 > DATFTF01. Next base: position 64,718 of record CAVTEW010000005.1, on the reverse strand, counting down.
AGGCGGCGGGCCAGGCCGCGGCGAGGGCGAGAGCCCCCGCGGCGATCCACCTTCCCATGGATTTCACACTGCCATTCTCCCGCGAAACCGGCCCTCGTGAAAAAATCGACGCCGCATGAAACCCACCCTGCCGCGGCGCGCCGCGTTTGCGCTTCTCGGTCTGGTCCTCGCCCTTCCCGTCGCGGCCGCCCCGCGGCCCTCGCTCGTGGTCGTGATCTCGGTCGATCAGATGCGAACCGATTACCTCGAGCGCTTCCGTCCCTGGTTTGGAAAGGACGGCTTCAACCGTTTTCTGGAGCGCGGAGCCGTGTTTCCAGAAGCCCGGCAGCGCCACGCCGTCACCACCACCGGCCCCGGTCACGCCGTCATCGGAACCGGCCTCGACCCGCGGCACTCCGGAATCATCGGCAACAACTGGTACGACCAGGTCGCCGCGCGCGAGGTCTATTGCGCGGAAGATCGCGGCAGCGCCTGGGTCGGCCAAGGGCCCGGCGCTCCCCGGATCCCGATCTCCCCGGCCTCGCCGGTGCAGGAGGACGGCGCCGCGCTCGGCGACCGGCTGAAGGAGAAGTTTCCCGGCGCGCGGGTGATCGGCCTGTCCCTGAAGGACCGTGCCGCCGTGCTCATGGCCGGCCGCAAGGCCGACGCCGCACTGTGGTTCGAGGAACGCTTCGGGCGCTTCGTCACGTCGAGCTACTACCCGCCGCACCCCGAGCTTCTCCAGTTCAACGCGAGCCTGCCCGCGTTCTTCTCCGCGCCGGAGCACCGGCGCTGGGACCTCTCGGGCAAGATCCCCGAGGCGGACCTGACCCGGATCACCTTCGACCCGCCCGAGCTCTACGACGCCAAGAATCCGCCGGCGGGCTACGGCGCGACCTTCCCCCACGCGCTGGCGGGCCCCAAGAACATCGTGTCCTCGCCCTGGGGGGACGTGCTCCTGCTCGACCTCGCGCGCTCCGTGATCGAACGCTCAAAGCTCGGCGCCGACGGCGAGCGGCCCGACCTCCTCTTCATCGGCCTCTCCGCGACCGACTACTACGGCCACATGTTCGGGCCCGACTCCAAGGAGATCGCCGACGGGATCGTCCGCCTCGACGCGACGCTCTCGCGGTTCTTCGCCTGGCTCGACGGCAACGCCGGCCCCGGGGGCGCGCTGGTCTTCCTGACGGCCGACCACGGCGTCCAGCCGCTGCCCGAGGTCGCGCGCGCGAAGCACAAGAAAGCGACCGGGGAGAGCGACTACCTCATCGCCGGCCGCGTCGACTTCTCCAACTCCCGGGGCAACGTTCCCAACCCGACGATGAAAGAGTTGGGCGGCGACCGCTTCGCCCTGGAGTGGTTCCTCGCCAAGACGTTCGGCTACGAGCTCGACGTCACCGCTCTCAACGCGAGCGAGGGGGCGGTCGTCTATTTTCAGGAGCCGTGGTTCTACCTGAACCGCCCGGTCCTGGCGCGGCGCGGCCTGCCCGTCGAGAAGGTCAAGGAGGCCGTGCGCGCCTGGGTCGCCGCGCGGCCGGGGGTTCTCGAGACGTTCACGAGCACGCAGGTCCTCGACGGCCTGCCGGCGACCGCGCCCTACGCCCTGGCTATCGAGCGATCGTTCCGGGCCGACCGCTCCGGAGACGTCCTGGCCATCCTGAAGCCCGGCTGGATGTGGTCGTACGGCAAAGAGGCCGGCACGACCCACGGCCAGCCCGCCGACGACGACGCGCGCGTGCCGCTCGCAGCCTTCGGACCGGGCGTGCGCGCGGGCTCCTGGAGCGTCAAGGCCTCGCCGCTCTCGATCGCGCGCACGGTCGCGGCGCTGTACGGGTTCGAAGCCGGCGAGCCGGACGCCGAAGTGCTCGAGCCGGTCCTGGGGCGAGACATGGGGACGAAGACTCTCGAAAAGGCCGCGGCGGCCGCGCGGTGAGCCGGAGAGCGCGGCTGGAAGCCGAGCACCGCCGGTTGGACGGGCTCTTCGGCGCGTTTCTGGCGGCGGCGGCCTCGGGCGTCGTTTCGGAATCCGAAGCGGCCATCGCGCGCTTCGACGAAGCGCTGCGCGCCCACACCGACAGCGAGGAAGAGAGCCTGTCCTTCGAGCCGCGCAACGGAAGGCTCGCGCCGGCGTCCGGCGAGACGGACGCGCAGCGCCTCGCGCGAGAGCTGCGCCTCGAGCACGTGCAGATCCGGGAGCTGTCCGGCATGATGCGCCGGCTCCTCTCCGAGAAGGGCGACCTGCCCGGAGCCCGCGCGCTGGCCGGCAATCTCGCCCGCCGCTGGGACGCTCACACGGCGCGCGAGGAGCGGGAGGTCTTTCCGGGACTGACCGGCGACTAGCCGCTCGGGGACGGCGGCGGCCTCCCCTTCTCGCCCTTCAGAATGCGCGTGACCGCGAGAATCGTGCTCCAGCCGCGCGTGGTCGCCGGCACGCCGAAGAGCTTGTCGAGCCGGCCGAGATAGCCGATCGTTTTCATGTGCCGCCGGTACACGCCGAAGACGAACCGCTTCTCCGACGCGATGACCCGCACGAACCAGGGTCCGTCGGGAGGAAGGCAGACCGGCAGGGAAGGCCGCGGGCCTCCCGCTCTCGACAGGATGCTGACGAAGCGGACGACGTCGGGCCGCGGCGGCTCGCTTCCAAACGGATTCTCCGCCTCCAGTCGGAGCAGATCGCGGCCGTCGCAGAACACGATCTCCGTCTGGAACGGCAGCAGCCGGACGAGCTCGGCGCGGAACTTCGCTCGAGATCTCGCCCTCCGAACGACGAAGGTCCCGGTCGCGCCCACGTTGACGACGTCGTAGCCGCGGAGTTTCTTCGCGACGTCGCTCGGGCGAAATCTCCGATACCCGCCGACGTTGACGCCTCGGAGGAAGACGACGAGAGCCATATGGGCGCCGGCCGGTCCTCTGGATCCGGTTATCCGACCGCGCCGGCCAACGCCGCCACCCGCACCGTGCGCCGCCGCGGGCCGTCGAGCTCGATCAAGAAGATCCCCTGCCAGTGCCCGAGCAGGGGCCGGCCCTTCTCCAGGGGCACCAGGCAGGAGGCGCCGATCGCCTCGGACAGGAAATGGGCCGGCGAGTTGCCTTCGCCGTGGTCGAACTTCACGTCGGGGACCCATTTCGCCAGCGCGCGCTCGACGTCGTGGGTGACGTCCTCGTCCCAGTTCTCGCCGACCGTCACGGCGGCGGTCGTGTGGGGCACCGAGACCAGGAGCGCGCCCTCGGCGACGCCGAGCTTGGCGGCCGCCGCGGTCACTTCGTCGGTGATGTCGCGGCGCTCGATCTTGCGCGCGGTTTCGATCCGGAACTCGATGGCCATAGTCGCGAGTCCTACGTCCTGTGTCCTATGTCCTGTGCCCTCATCACGGATACAGCTCCCGATACGACTCGGAGAAGAGGAGGACGCGCCGCACATAGTCGCGCGTCTCGTAGGCCGGGTGAGATTCGAAGACCTCGTCCTCCGGCCGACGTGCGTTCTCCCGAAGGACGCGGGACATGCGGCCGGGACCTCCGTTGTAGGCGGCCAGCGCGTAGGCGGTGTTGCCGAACTGGTCCAGGAGGCGCTTGAAGTACGCCGCGCCCAGGCGCGCGTTGATCTTCGGGTCGTAGAGAAACGCTTTCCGGTAGCGCTGCCGGAGCACCGAGCGCGAGAGACCCCGCGCGGTCGCGGGCATGAGCTGAGTCAGGCCGAGCGCCCCGGCGCGCGACCGCGCGCTCGCCTCGAAGATGCTCTCCTGGCGCACCAACCCCCGCAGGATGGCCGGATCGATCCCGGCCTCCCTGGCCCGGTCGGCCAGAAAGCCGTCGACCTCGATGGGGTAATAGAGCCGGCGCCAGGGGTCGGGCACGTCTCCCTCCTGAGCCGTTCCGATCTCGGGAAACGCCCGTTTGGCCGCCGCCGCCGCCGCGGGGAAACGGCCCAGCGCGAATTCGGCTTCGGCCAGGCGGCGGTCCCGGCCGGGAGAGGCCGGCAGCGTGAGCGCTTCGGCGACCGCTTCGGGAAAGAACCGCAGCCGCAGGAGCTCGTCGGTCTTGCGGTAGGTCGCCGTCGCCGTGGAGGGATCGGAGATCGGCGGCGCCCGCCGCGCCGCGGACTTGCCGCAGCGGCGCCGGGCGAAGAGGGCGTAGAGGTCCGCGGGATCCGCGGAGGCCAGATCCTCGTAGATCCGCGTGGCCTCTTCCGGGCGGTTCTCGTGCTGGAGGCAGCGGGCGGTCCAATAGGACAGTCGGCGCCGCGCGGAAACGGCGGAATACACCGACGCCAGCGCCTGGAATCGCTGCCGGGCGGCGGCAAAGTCTCCGGACACGTAGGTGGACCAGGCCGCTTTCCAGAGGGGCTCGAATCCCGAGCTCGTCTGCGGAGCTTCCGAGACGAGGCCGCGCGCTTGCGCCAGTCCGTCGTCGAAGCGGCCCTGCTCCCCGGCGATCCGGGCCAGCCGCTCGCGAGCTCCCGAGCGCACCGCCGCGGGCGCCCCGGGAGCGGTCAGGGCGGTCAGCGCCGCGCGGCTCGCCGCCACGCCCGGATCCTCGGGAGTCTGCCCAACAATATCTTTATTGTGTTTCCGCAGGCGCGCCAGAACCAGATCGCACCGCAGGAGCCGGGCCTCGAAGGACGGCGGCGAGCCGTCCCGGGGGACGCGGGACGCGGCGAGCTCGGCCTCGCGCGTCTTGCCGGAGCGCTCCAGGCCCCGCGCGATGGCCAGCAGATTGGCCGAGCGGTCCGGCGACGACCACCGCCCGGGCGGGTCGAGCCGCAGCACGCTCAACCCGCCGCGCACGTTGCCGGCGGAGAGGAGGGCTCGGCCGAATTCGCCGCGCTGATCGGCCGTCTCTCGAGCCAGCTCCTCCGCGATGGCGCGCTTGGCCGCGGGCGGGGATTCGATCTCGACGCCCGCCGCGATCAGATCGCGCGCGGCGTCCCGGAGCGCGGCCTTCTCTCCCAGGGCCGCGGCCAGGCCGATGCGCTCGACGCCGATCTCCGCGGCCCGCTCGCGGGGGGTGGTCCGGAAGGCCCGCGTGAGCACGGCCAGCGCGTCGGACGGTTTGTGCAGCTCCCGAAGCAGGGCGGCGAGCTTCCGGCCCGCTTCGGTGCGCATGGCGAAGGGCTCCTCGGTCTCGAAGGCGCGTGTCCACTCGCGCAGCGCGTCCTCGCTCCGGTGCTGGCGGGCCAGGGCCTGGGCCAGCCGCATGCGCCGATAGGGCTCCAGCCCGATCGCCGCCGCGGGCGCGGCCGCCAGGTGGACCGCCGCGCCCTCGAAGTTCTCCCGGCGCATGTCGTCGGCGGCGAGGAGCATCTCGATGCGCGCCTTCCAGGCCGGCTGTCCCGAGCGGGTCTCGATGCCGGCGAGGATCCGCTCGGCCTCCGCGCGCTGGCCGGCCTCGACCAGATCGGCCGCGTGTGCGAACTCGGCGTCATAGTCGGAGGAGATGGGGAAGGGAAGGTCACCCCGAAGGACGGACGCCGCGGTCAAGAGACAGACAGCGAGAAGGAAACGTCGCACCTTTCGAGGACCAATTTGTGATTTGCGATTTGTGATTTGCGATTGGGGCACGGAGGCAGGATTTTTCGCGTCAATCACCAATCACAAATCGCATATCGCAAATTCCTCTACAGTCCCAGCGAATCGGCCCGGCCGTCTGCGAGGATGCGCACGAGCTCTTCGTAGAAGAAATTGGATCCCGCGCGGACGTCTTCGGGAATGCGTTCGTCGTACATCTGCCGGCTGCGGTCGATGTCTTCCTTCAGGAGCTCGTAGATGTTTCCCTGCTGGCGCCCCTGCATCACCGCTTTCTCGTTGTAGAGCTTGATCTCCGAAACGAGCAGCTTGGCGAATCGGCGCGCCTCCTCGCGGCGCTCGTCTCCTTCGGCGGGAGCGAGCGGTCCGGCCAGACGGCGCGCGCCGGTCGACGGCCGTGCCACCGGGGCGGCAGGCGGCGGGGGCGGCGGCGGCGGACGCACCGGCTCGGGCTCGGGCGGAGGCGGCGCGGCGAGCGCTTCCTCCACCAACGAGGACGGGATCCGCATGGTCGCGCCCGGGGCGGGATGTTCGGCAAAGCCCGGTTCCGGCTCGAGAGGCGGCAAGGAAATCGGAATCTCCTGCGAAGGCCGGCTGAAGGGCGCCTCGATCGGGCGCTCCGGCTCCGTTTCGGCGGGAGTTCCGTAGAACTGGGGAGGAGGCGGCGGCTTGGGCGCGGCCGGCGCGGGCTCCGGCACGGACTCCATCATCTGCGTTCCGTAACCGTCGCGCGCCGCGGGCGGACGGGCCGCCGGCGGCTCGGGAGTTTCTTCGGCGAGCTCGAACTCGGGCTCCGCGGGGACGGCGCGCGGGGGGACTTCGGCAGGAGCGGGCGCGGGAGCCTCCGGCTCGGCCTCGCGCTCCTCGAGCGCCGGCGCGGCCGCTTCCAGCCGACGCAGCGCCGGAGCCGGCTTGAGCTTGCGCGCGGCGAGACGATCGACGATCAATCCGGCCAGGAAGGTCAGGAACGAAAGCGACTCGGAATCGAAGCGCGACTCCTCGCCGGGAGAGCAGTCAGCATAGAGCGCGCCGGAGATCTTCTCCTTGACCACCATGGGCACGAGCACCGCCCGCGCGGCGTCGTCCGCGGACAGGGCGCTGGAGATCTCGTTGCCCGGCGCGAGCTCGCAGGGCTGTCCGTCCAGCACGCGCGCGAGGACGCCGCCCGGAGCCGTCGAGAGGGACGCGCGTCGAATCACGTCGTCGCTGATTCCGTGCTCGGAGAAACCGACCGACTTCCAGACGAACGCCGATCCGCCGCGCGTGACCAGCAGCGCCGCGCGGGAAGAGTGCCGCAGGCAGAGATCGAGGAACCGGTGCAGCGCGTCGACCTGGTTGCCGGCGTCGTCGAGCGCGCGGGCCGCGTCGGCGACAGCGACTCCGCCCGGCGGCGCCTCCGCGGGCGCGGTCGGCGCCGGCTCGGCCTGCATCAGCTCGAGCGGCACGATGCCGGAGAACTTCTGGTCGAAGCGGTCGAGGAACCCGGCCCACCGGTGGTCCGACTCGAGGCGCAGGCGATCGAACTCGTCGCGCAGCGCGGCAAAGCGCTCGACCAGCCGGCGCTCGATCTCGTCCTCGAGTTGCTTCAAACGGTCTTGGGAATCGGCCATTGGTGGAACATTATAGCGGGGAGACCGATTTCCTTCGCTCGCTCCTGCTTCCCTCTCAGTGACTTAGCGCGCCCGGCCCGCCGCGCCCGGGCGTTGGATCGGCCTGCCGTGCGCAATCGCCGCCGCCGACCGACCGTCGCGGCCGGGGCCCGCGGGAGGCGCGCAAGGCCGGGTCCGGAGGCACGCATAACGGCTTGAAACCTCAGGGGATAGCATCTAAAATACCGTGCCCGTTCGATGCAGCGGTGAAGGGGGTGAGTGTTCGTGCCTCTCGTTCACGTCAAGGAAGACGAATCCTTCGAGAACGCGATGCGGCGGTTCAAGAGAAAGTGCGAGAAGTCCGGCATCCTCTCGGAGTTGAAGAAGCGGCAGCATTACGAAAAGCCGAGCGCCAAGCGCAAACGCAAGATGATCCAGGCTCGCAAGAAGATGCTTCGCAAGCTTTCGGAGGAGCGCAGGACGACTCCTTAGACCGAACCGATCCGTATCGATTCCTTTCGGAGGACGACGCCGATCTCCGGGCCCTCGAGTTCGACGTCGTCCTTCGTTTGCTTTCCGCCCTGGCCCGCACTCCTCCCGGCCGGAGAGCGCTCTCCCGGCTGACTCCGGCCTTCGACGAAGCGGCGATCCGGGAGCGGCTGGCCGAGACCGAAGAGCTCGCCCGCTTCCGCGCCGCGCACGGGCGGCTGCCGCTCGCGGGAGTCGATGAGATCGCCGGCGCGCTGGACGCCCTGGCCGACGCGGGCGGTCTTGCGCATCCCCAGGAGCTGCGGCCGATCCTCGCCGTGGCGCGGGCCGCGGAGGCCACCGGAAAAATCCTGACGCGCTCGGATTCTCGAGTCCTGCAATCCCGGCGGCTGCGGATGCCCCAGTTTTCCGACCTGCTCGAACGCGGCCGGCGGCTGTTCGACGCCGACGGCGCTCTGCGCGACGACGCGTCCCCCGAGCTCGCCCGCCTGCGCACGCGCCTGCGGCGGCGGCGCGGGGAAGTCTCCCGCGGCCTCGAACGGCTCATGGACGCGCGCCGGGAGATCCTGGGCGACGCGGTCGTGGTCCTGCGCAACGACCGCTACTGCCTGCCGGTGCTCGCCTCGGCGCGGGGCCGGATGCCCGGCATCGTGCACGACCGGTCCGGCTCGGGGCAGACCGTCTTCGTCGAGCCGATGGAGGTCATCGAGTCCAACAACGAGCTCGCGCTCCTGGCCGCGGAAGAGCGGCGCGAAGTCGAGAAGGTCCTGACCGAATTCGGACGGACGGTCCTCGAGCGCGGAGACGACCTCGAGGCCGCCGTCGAGGAGCTGGCCGAGCTCGACGCGCTGGAAGCCAAGGTCGAGTTCGGCGAGATCGCGCAGGGACGCATCCCCGAGCTGTCCGATGACGGAGCCTGGACGCTCGCCGCGGCCCGACATCCGCTGCTGGATCCCCGGCTGGCTCCCCTGCGCCGCCGCGTGCTCGGCGAGACCCGGGCGGAGCGGGACATCGTGCCGCTCGATTTGTCCCTTCCGCGCGAGCGCCGCCTCCTGGTCATCTCCGGGCCCAACGCCGGAGGCAAGACGGTCGTCCTGAAGACCGCCGGACTCTTCGCCCTCCTGGCCCAGTCGGGGATTCCCGTGCCCGCCGGCCCGGGCACGCGCCTGCCGGTCTTCCGCGCGGTGCGCTGCGAGATCGGCGACGCGCAACAGATCCTCTCGGACCGCTCCACGTTCTCGTCCTCGATGGAGACGCTCGCGCGCATGCTGGAAGAAACCGGCCCGGAGACGCTGGCCCTGGTCGACGAGATCGGCAGCGCCACGGACCCCGAAGAAGGCAGCGCCCTGGCGGTCGCGTGGCTGGAGACGTTTCTCGCGCGCGGCGGGCGCGCGATCGTCACGACCCATCTGTCCGCCATCAAGAACTTCGCCGCGGGGCGGTCCGAGGCCGTCTGCGCGGCCATGGAGTTCGACGAGGCGACCGGGCGGCCCAACTACCGCATCCATCCGGGCCTCTCCGGAAGGAGCCGCGCCCTCTCCGTCGCCCGGGAGCAAGGAATGCCCGAAGACGTGCTGGCCCGGGCGCGCGAGATCCTCGGAGAAGCCTGGAAACGCCGGGAGGTCCGGGAGGCCGAGGCCGAGGCGGCCCTGGAGAGGCTGCGCGCGCTCGAGAGCGAGCTCGCCTCGGAGCGTGACCGCGCCCGCGTCGAGGCCGAGAGACTCTCCGCCGAGCGGGACAAGCTCTCCCAGGACAAGCGCCGCGTGATCGAGCGGGAGCTCGAGCGGTTCGAGAAGGGACGGCGGGAGCTCGCCCGGCGCCTGGAAGAGGAGATCGTAGCGATCCGCAAGGACACCGCCCATCGCGCCGGCGTCTCCGCCGCCCGGATTGCTTCCGCAGCGGCGCAGGAGGTCGAGGCCGAGGCCGAAATCGACCAGGCCCGCGGCGAGCTCGCGGCGAGCGCCGGTCCGATCGCCGTGGGAGGGCGGGCGCGGTTCCTGCGCGGCCGCGCCACGGGGACCGTGGCCTCCATCGAAGGGGACTTCGCCTGGCTCGAAGTGGCCGGAAAGCGCATGCGCGTGCCGCGGGGAGAGCTCGAACCTGTGAGCTCGGGACACGGAACACGGGACACGGGACACGAGAGCAAAGGTCGGCCCGAGTCCCGAGTCGCGAGTCCCGAGTCCCGGGAGGGCCCTGCCCTTCTGACCCGGGAAGTCAACGTCATCGGACGGCGGCTCGACGAAGCGCTGGACGAAGTCGAGAAGGCCATCGACGAGGCTCTCGTCGCGGGGGCGCGGCTGCGCGTGATTCACGGCCACGGCACGGGGCGCCTGCGCGACGGAATCCGCGAGCATCTGCGCAGCCACCGCTCCGTCGCGTCCGCGCGCGCCGCCGATCCCCGCGAAGGCGGCAATGGCGCGACGATGGTCGATCTGAAATGAAAATGCCCGCCTCACGCCTCACGCCTGACGCCTTACGCCGCTCATGAGCGACCTCGACATTACCGACGGCGTCCTGGCCGAGCTGCGCAGCGCGGCGGACATCGTTGAGGTCATCGGCGAGCACACCAAGCTCAAGAAGGCGGGGCGGTCGTGGAAGGGTCTCTGCCCGTTTCACCGCGAGCGTACGCCGTCATTCACCGTGGACCGCGACAAGGGCCTCTACCACTGCTTCGGCTGCGGGGTGGGCGGCGACGTCATCCACTTCGTACGACAGATCGACCGGCTCGACTTCCCCGAGGCGGTGGAGGCCCTGGCCGGACGCTTCGGCGTCGCGATCCCCCGCCGCGCCCGCGGACCGCGCGACGACCGCCGCGAGAAGCTCTTCGAAGCGCTCGCCGCGGCGCACCGTTTCTTTCAGACCGAGCTGGCCCATTCCGGAAACAAGGCGCAGCGGTACTTAGTCGAGCGCGGCGTCCCGGTCGAGCTCACGCGCCGCCTGGCCCTCGGATACGCGCCGGATTCCTGGGACTCCCTCGGGCGGGCCCTGGCGCCGGGCTTCGGCGAGGCGCTCCTGATCGAGGCGGGCCTCCTCCAGACCCGAACCGAGGGGAATGGGTCCTACGACCGCTTCCGCGACCGCCTGATCTTCGTCGTGCGCGACGAGCGCGGCCGGCCGGTCGGCTTCGGCGGGCGCACCCTGGCCCCCGACGGGACGCCCAAGTACTTGAACTCCCCCGAGTCGCCGGTCTTCCTCAAGAAACGGCTCCTGTACGGACTCTCCGACGGCCGCGAAGCGATCCGACGGCGCGAGCGGGTCGTGCTGGTGGAGGGGTACTTCGATCACCTCGCCTTGGTCGCCGCCGGAATCGACGAGACGGTCGCTTCGATGGGCACCGCGCTGACCCCGGAGCAAGCCGAGAAATTGAAGCGCCTGGCGCCACGGGTCGTGGTCTGCTACGACGGCGACCCGGCCGGACGCGCGGCGACCCAGGGAGCCGTCAAACTCCTCCTGGCCCAGGGGTTCGAGACCCGGGTGGCGCGGATGCCGGAGGGCAAGGACCCGCACGACGTCCTCTCCGCCGACGGCCCGGCCCGCCTGGTCCTGCTCCTGGAGGAGGCGCCGGACTATCTGACCTGGATCCTGGAAGAGGTCGGCCCATCGGCGCCGGGGATTTCATCGGCCGAAAAGGGCGAGCGCGTCGGTCGGATCCTGGAGATCCTGCGGCCCATTGCCGACACGGTCGTCCGGCACGAAGAGTGCCGACGGCTCGCCGCCGCGACGGGTATCCCTCTGGATGTCCTGTGGGATCGCATCCGACCGGTCTCCCACGCCCGCAGGGATCGGCCCGCGGCCCCCGTCGCGGCGGGAACGGCCGGGAATGCAGGAGCGTTACAACAGGTGGACATGCCGGCCGGGGAGCGGCGGGTTGTTCAGGTCCTGCTGTCGCAGCCTGAACATAAGTCGTTGATCCTGGGCACTTTGAAAGATTTTCACCTGACGCACCCATTCGCGCGCCGGCTTTTCGCGGCATTTCAGGCGGAGCCGGGAGCTTCAGAAGTGGTTGATTTTCAACGCCAAATCGCAGACCTTACGGAGGCAGAACGATCGATGGTGTCGGAAATCGCGCTGGAAGAACAACCTCCGGCCGACCGGCAGGCGGTGGAACACCTGCTGATGGAGCTGGAAAGACGGCACCTGGAACGGGAAAGCGCCGTAATTCAAAGAGAGATCGATCAGGCGGAAGCGGTGGGCGGCGCGGAATTGGCCGATCTGATCCGCCGCAAGGAAGCAATTTCGCGTCGGAAGCTCGCGCTCCCGCGCGGGCAGCGTCGGAAAGGAAACGAGATTGGTGATTGAGGAAAAGTACCCGGAAGTGCAGCTGCTCTTCAAGGCCGGCAAGGAGAAGGGCTATCTGCTGTACGAAGAGATCCAGACGGTCCTCTCCGACGAGGTGACCGCGGTCCCCGACGACCTCGAGCTGGTCTACACCCGTTTCTTCGACATGGGGATCGAGATCGTCACCGATCCGGACCGGGCGGCCCGCAAGCGCGCGGCCCTGGAGCACGAGAGCGCGGAAGACGCCCGGGAGGCGGTCGAGAAGACCAACGACCCCGTGCGGATGTACCTGCGCGAGATGGGCACGGTCAAGCTCCTCGACCGCGAGGGCGAAGTCCGCATCGCCAAGCGGATCGAGCAGGGCGAAGCCAAGGTCTACCAGGCCCTGGCCAACAATCCGCTCGTCCTGGGCGAGATTCTGAAGCTCCTGGAGAACGCCGGGCGCGACTCGCGGGTCGTCAACGAGCTGGTGAGCCCGCCGGAAGAGGACGAGGAGGAGCGCGAGGTCGAAGAGACCGAGAGCGTCGACGATCGCGCGCGCCGCCGGATCGAACAGATCCTGGCCACGTTCAAGAAAATCGCCGCCCTGGACAAAGACATCAAGCGCATGAAGTTCAAGGCGCGGACCCTGAAGAAGGGCTCGCGCGCCCTGGTGCGCATCGAGAACTCGATCGACAAGAAGATCGCCGAGATGTCGCGCCTGATCCGGGCCGCTGACTTCACGCCCGCGCTCCTGAACCGCGCGATCGGCATCCTCAAGGACATCGATCGACAGATGTCCATCCCCGAGTCGACGATCCGGCAGGACACCAACACGCTCAAGAAGGAAAAGAACCCGACCCGGCTGGACTTCTACAAGCGGCGCATCGCCAAGTACAAGAAGACGCTGCGCGAGCTCGAGCAGAAGTTCGGCGTGACCCACGAGGACGTCAAGAAGACGCTGCGCCAGGTCCGGGAGGGCGAGGAGGAGGCGGACCAGGCCAAGCACGAGCTGATCGTGGCCAACCTCCGCCTGGTCGTCTCCATCGCCAAGAAGTACACCAACCGCGGCCTCCAGTTCCTCGACCTCATCCAGGAGGGCAACATCGGCCTGATGAAGGCGGTCGAGAAGTTCGAGCACCGGCGGGGCTACAAGTTCTCGACCTACGCCACGTGGTGGATCCGGCAGGCCATCACCCGCGCGATCGCGGATCAGGCCCGCACCATCCGCATCCCCGTACACATGATCGAGACCATCAACAAGCTGACCCGCACGTCCCGGTCGCTGGTTCAGGAGCTGGGCCGGGAGCCCAACGCGGAGGAGATCGCCAAGCGCATGGACATGCCGGTCTCCAAGGTCCGCAAGATCATGAAGATCGCGCAGGAGCCGATCTCGCTGGAGACGCCCATCGGCGAAGAGGAAGATTCGCATCTGGGGGATTTCATCGAGGATCGCCAGGTCCTCTCGCCCATGGAATCCGTGCTGGTCTCCAACCTCCAGGACCAGACGCGGCGGGTCCTGAAGTCCCTGACCCCGCGGGAGGAGCAGGTTCTCAAGATGCGCTTCGGCGTCGGCGACGGCTCCGAGCACACGCTGGAAGAGGTCGGGCGGTCCTTCAACGTGACCCGCGAGCGGATTCGGCAGATCGAATCCAAGGCGCTGCGCAAGCTGCGCCACCCCTCGCGGGCCAAGAAGTTGAAGCCCTTCCTCGAGACGATTCGGTGATGGTGGACGGAACGGACCGCTTTGTTATATTGAGGAACGCGGTACCGGGGTCCATAGCTCAGCGGTCCAGAGCCACCGGCTCATAACCGGTCAGACCTCGGTTCGAATCCGAGTGGACCCACCAGAGGGGAGCATTGAGGGAAATCAAGACGGATCGAGGTAGCAGCCAGTACAGCGACTTTCAGGGGCGTCCTCTGACCGGGACGCCCATTTTCTTGGCCGGAGGAATTCGTTGAGCGGCGAGCGGCCGCTCGACCAGCTCTATCGCCTCCAGGACCGTCTCCGTTTCGTCGCCGCCCGGGAGAAGGAGCGGGAGACCGTCCCGCCCGAGCTGACCGAGGTCGACCGCGCCTACCGCGAGCGGGTCGCCACGGTCGAGGGCCTCAAGCAGAGACTGACCGAGGCCCGCGCGGAGCTGCGCAAGGCCGAGAGCGATCTGGCCGACATCCGGGAGAAACAGAAGAAGTACCAGTCCCAGCTGCGCAACGTCCAGACCAGCCGGGAGTACGGCGCGGTCTTGAACGAGATCGACGGCGTGGACAAGCTCCTGCGCTCGACCGAGGACAACGTCCTGGCGCTCGAGGAAGAGATCGAGACGACGGAGAAGGATCTGGCCGGGCGCGAAGAGAGCCTCCCCCGGGAAACCGAGGAGCACGAGGAGAAGTTGAAGGACTGGCGCGTCGTCCAGCGTTCGATCGACGAGGATCTCGCCGCCGCCCGGGACGAGATCCAGGAACTGGAGTCCCGGATTCCCGCCCGCGATCGCGTGGAGTTCCGGCGGCTCCTGGAGAAGAAGGGCGGGCTCGCGATCGTCCCGCTCGTCAGCAATTCCTGCTCGGCCTGCCACGTCAAGGTTCGCCCCGCGGCGATCCAGATCCTCCGCGCCGGGCGCGAGGTCGTGTACTGCGACAGCTGCAAGAGGATTTTGTATTACGACCCGAAAGCTTCGTGACGATTCCTGATCGGAAGGCGGAAGGCGGAAGGCGGAAGGCGGAAGCAGAGAGCTCTCGTCCGCCTCACGCCTCCCGCCTCTCGCCTTCCGTCTCATGAGATTCCGCGCCTCGATCGACGGCGCGGCGCGCAAGAATCCGGGGCCGGCGGGCGCGGGCGTCTACGTCGAGCCGGAGGAGAATCGCCCGGCCGAAGAGCTCTTCGAGCCCCTGGGCTCGACGACCAACAACGTGGCCGAGTACCGGGCCCTGCTGCTCGCCTTGACGCGGGCCGAGGAGCTCGGCGCCGACGAGATCGAGATCCGGTCCGACAGCCGGCTCCTCGTGGAGCAGGTCAACGGCAACTTTCGGGTCAAGGCCGAGCACTTGAAGCCGCTCCTGGCCGAGGCGGTCCTGCGGGCCAAGCGCTGCCGGCGTTTCACGCTCACGCATATTCCCCGCGAGCGCAACCAGCAGGCCGACCGGCTGGCCAATCTCGGGGCCGACGCGTCGGAGCTGACTGACGCCGGGCCGTGAGCGCCCCCTCGGCCGACGACCTCGGGCGGCGCCTGCGCTCGATCGCCGGACGAATCGCCCTGGCGGCGCAACGTCGCGGACGCGACCCCGCCGGCGTCTCCCTCCTGGCCGTCACCAAGGGGCACGCGGCCGGCGTCGTCGAAGCGGCCGCCCGCGCCGGCCAGACCCTCTTCGGCGAGAACCGCGTCGCCGAAGGCGCGGCCAAGATCGAGGCGCTCGCGCCACGCTGGCCGGGGCTGACCTGGCGTTTGATCGGGCCCCTACAGACCAATAAGGCCAGGCGCGCGTTACAATACTTCGCAGCGGTGGAAAGCGTAGATCGCCAAAGACTTGTCGACCGGCTGGAGGCCCTCCTGGCCCCCGAGGGGCGGACCCTGCCCGTCTTAATCGAGGTCAATCTGGGAGGAGAGGCGACCAAGTCGGGAATCCCCGCGGAACAGGTCGAGGCGCTCGTCGCCGGCGCCCTGGCCCAGCCGCACCTGGACGTCCAGGGCCTCATGACCGTCCCGCCGTGGGCCGACGATCCCGAGGGGGCCCGGCCCTACTTCCGGCGGCTCGTCGAGCTGCGCGACCGCCTGGCCGACCGCTTCGGCCGGCCGTTGCCGATCCTCTCGATGGGAATGAGCCACGACTTTGAAGTCGCCGTCGAGGAGGGTTCGACCCAAGTGCGCGTCGGCACCGAGCTCTTCGGCGCGCGAGAGCAAACGTGAGCGCGGTCGGAAGCGCGTTCGTCGTCGCCGTCCTGCGGGTGATCATCCTCTTTCTGGGACTGGTGGAGATCACCGTCGTCGTGGCCGCGCTCATCTCCTGGGTCAGCCCGGACCCGCGCAATCCGATCGTGCAAATCCTCTACCGCGTCACCGAGCCGATCCTGCGCCCCTTCCGGCGCATCCTTCCGCCGCGCAAGACCGGCGGCATCGACGTCTCCCCCATCTTCGTGATTCTGATTATCGAGTTTCTCAAGGCGTTTCTTCCGTCGCTCTTCCAGATTCCATACCGGGCGTTCTGAGCGAGCGCCGAGGAGGTCTGCCATGCCGCGTCTGACGCCCCTGGAAATCCAGAAGCACGAGTTCTCGCGCAAGTGGAAGGGCATCGATCCCGTGGAGGTGGAGTCGTTCCTCGCGCTCATCGCCGAGGAGATGGAGGAGCTGGCCCGCGCCAACTCGGAGCTGGAGACGCGGGTCCGCCACCTGGAGGAGGAAAACGCCGAGCACCGCGAGCGCGAGCGGATCCTGAAAGAAACCCTGGTCGCCGCCCAGCGGGCCTCCGAGGACATCCGTTCCGCGGCGCAGAGGCAGGCCGAGATGATCGTCCGGGAGGCCCAGGATTCCGGCGAACGGCTCACACACAACGCCCTGCAGCGGTCCGCCGAGATCGAGAAGGCCATCCACGAGTTGAAGATCCAGCGCGCCAACTTCCGCCTGCAGCTGCGGGCCATGATCGAGCTCTTCCAGACCGTCCTCGAATTCGACCGCGAGGAAGACGAGAAGGATCGGCCGCTGTCGTACCTGACCGGGAAGGCGAAGAAGGGCGAGACGGCGGGCTGAAGCGGGCGGGGACAAGCCCCGCCCCTACGGAACCGGAGCCGATTTCCGTCCGTAGGGGCGGCCCTTGCGGCCGCCCGCCGATTTGACGATGCGGAGACAAGCGGAACCAACCGACTCCCTCGACATCCGCAACATCGCCTGTCTGGCAACGCCGCAGGGCACGAGCGCCCGCCGCGGCCGGGCCCAGGGCGAGATCCTGCGTCTTCGCGAGGCCGCGGTGCGCGCGGAGAACGGGCGCCTGGTCTTCGTGGGCACCGAGAAGGACTGCGCCGAGCGCTACCGCGGGAACCCGGCGCAAACGACCCTGGACGCGTCCGGAAAGACGGTCCTCCCCGGCCTGGTCGACGCCCACACCCATCCGGTCTGGGCCGGCGACCGGGGCGAAGAGATCGGGCGGCGCCTGGCCGGCGAGAGCTACTCCCGGATCGCCCAGAGCGGCGGGGGCATTCTCGCGACGGTTCGGGCCACGCGCGCCGCGTCGGACTCGCAGCTGCGCGACGCCGTGTCGCGGCGCCTGGCGCGCATGCTCGCGGCCGGCACGACGACGGCCGAGGCGAAGTCCGGGTACGGGCTCACCGCGGAGGACGAGCTGCGCGCGCTGCGGCTGCTGCGGGACTTGCCCGAGCGCGGCCGGCCCCGGCTCGTGCCCACGCTGCTCGCCGCGCACGAGATTGCGCCGGAGTACCGCGGCCGGCGCGCCCAGTGGGTCGACGCGATCGCCCGCGACATCGTGCCGCGCGCCGCCTCGGAAGGCCTGGCTCGCTTCTGCGACGTGTTCTGCGACGAGGGCGTCTTCACCGTCGAGGAGTCACGCGTCATCCTCGAGGCCGCGCGCGACGCCGGCCTGGGGCTGCGCATCCACGCCGACGAGCTCGCGCGGTCGGGCGGAACGCGGCTCGCTGCCGAGCTCGCAGCGGCCTCCGCCGACCACCTGCTGTGCATCGGGGAGGAGGAGATCGCGGCCCTGGCCGCCTCGCGGACCGTGGCCACGCTCCTTCCGGGAACGGCCTGGTGGATGCGCAAGCCCCCCGCGCCGGCCCGGGCCCTGATCGCCGCGGGCGTTCCCGTCGCGGTCGCTTCGGATTCCAATCCCGGCACCTGCCACACCGAATCGCTCGCCGCGGTGGCGCCGCACGCGTGCCTGGACTCCGGGCTCTCGATCGAGGAGACGCTCACGGCCATGACGTTGAACGCGGCCGCGTCGCTCGGGCTGGCCGCGGAGGTGGGCTCCGTGGAGGAGGGCAAGCGCGCCGACCTGATCGTCCTCGACGCCCCGGACGACCGGCATCTCATCTATCATTGGGGAGTCAACCTCGTGTCCGCCGTGATTCTGGGCGGCCGGGTGCAGCACCCATGACCGATTTCACCGCGCTGTCGCTCGATCGATTCCTGGCCGACCTCGCCTCGCAGGTCCCCACGCCGGGCGGAGGCACCGCGGCGGCCGTGGCCGGAGCCATGGGAGCGGGCCTGGCCGAGATGGTCGCGGAGCTGACGCTGTCCAGGGAGAAGTACGCCGCGGCCCACGAGGCCATGCGCCCGATCGCCGAAGGGGCCAGGGCGGCGCGTTCGGAGTTTCTCCGCCTCGCGCGCGAGGATGCCGAGGCCTACGACGACGTGGTGCGCGCGCGGCGCCTTCCCAAGGAGTCTCCCGAAGAGAAGCAGCTCCGGAGCGAGGCCGTCGTGATCGCCAACCGGCGGGCCACCGACATTCCGATGCAGACCGCCCGGGTGGCCGTGCGGCTCCTGGCGGTGCTTCCGGAGCTCGTCGAGAAAGGCAACCCCAACGCGGCGTCCGACGCGGGGACCGCGGCCCTGCTTCTGGAAGCCGCGACCGTCGGCGCCCTCTTGAACGTCGGCATCAACCTCCCCGGCGTGCCAGACGCCGTCTTCATCGCACAGATGAACCGCGAGACCGCCGATTTGAACGAGCAGAGCCAGCGGCTGCGCTCCCACGTCATCGGCGCGGTGCGCAAGAAGTTCTAGCGCCCCCGGCGGCAATCCAAGGGCGTTCCCTCTCAATGGGTTGCGCTTTCAGCGTTGCAGTGAAGATTTTTCTTGACACGGCCCTGCCAAACTGTTAGTCTTTTTGCATTCAATCGCGCGGCACCGGAAACGGGCCGCGCGTTTTGTTTTTGGCTGGCGCTGCCGGCTCCAACCTTCTCCCGCTGAGTGACTTCCGGGATCCTCCGGCTTCCGACCGCATGCGCTGTCGCCGCGGACGGCGCTCGAAATCACCGCGAAAAAGCACGGTTCCGCCTCGATGGCCGCCGGCGGGAAGGCCGCCAGGCGCTCCTCCGACGCGCCCGAATCGCCCCGCGGCCTCCCCATAGAATCGGACCCCCATGGCCAAGGCCCGTCCCAAGCTCTATCTGGTCGACGCGATGTCCAACATCCACCGCGCCTACCACGCCATCCAGCGCCTTTCCACCTCGGCGGGCAAGCCGACCAACGCGGTCTACGGCTTCATCACCATGATGCGCAAGATGCTGCGTGAGCACACGCCCGAGTACCTGGCGGTGGCCTGGGACGGCCCCGAGCGCACCCAGCGCCACGACGCCTACGCCGCCTACAAGGCCAACCGGGCTCCGATGCAGGACGATCTGGCCACGCAGCTTCCGGAGATCCGGCGGGTCCTCGCGGCGTACTGCATCCCGATCCTGGAGCTGCCGGGGTACGAAGCGGACGACGTCATCGGAACCTTCGCGATCGAGGGCGCGCGGAGGGGCTTCGACGTGGTGATCGTGACCGCGGACAAGGACATGCTCCAGCTCGTTCGCCCCGGCGTGCGCGTCTTCCACACCGGCAAAGAGACGTTCCTGGACGACGCCGGCGTCAAGGAGTTCTTCGGCGTCGAGCCGTCGCAGGTCGTCGACGTGCTCGCCCTGATGGGCGACAGCGTCGACAACGTACCGGGAGTTCCCGGCGTGGGCCAGGTCACCGCCAAGAAGTGGATCGCGACGTACGGGACCCTCTCCGCGCTCCTGGAGAAAGCCGGAGAGATCAAGGGGAAGGTGGGCGAGAGCTTGCGCGCGCATCGGGAGGACGCGCTCCTGTCGCGCCGCCTGGTGGAGATCCCCACGGACTTGCCCATCCCTTTCGAGCCCGAGAAGCTCCAGCGCGCCGAGCCGGACCTGGAGACGCTCAAGGACATTTTCGTCGGCCTCGAGTTTCACTCCCTGGCCGCGGAGATCCAGGGCGAGGCCGCGGCGGCCCCGGAGATCGCCACGCGCCGGCTCGGACCCGGGGAGGCCTTCGCGCCCGCCGCGGCCGGACGGACCGGCCTGGCGCTCCTGACCCGCGGCGACCGCGCCCTGATGGCCGTCTTCGACGGCGCCTCCGCGCAAATCGCCGAGGAATCCGCGCCGGAGATCCTCCGCCGCTGGGCCGCCCTGGACGGCCCCGGGCGCACGCTGGCCATCGCCGACGCCAAGCCGCTCGACGCGTTCCTGGCCCGGGCGGGCCTGCGCGCCTGCGCGGACGTGCTCGACCTCTGCCTGGCGCACTACGTGCTCTTCCCCGGCGTGGCCAGCTCCGACTTCGAGCCGATGGCTTTCCAGCGCCTCGGCCAGCGCGTCCTTCCCGACAAGGAGGCCGGCGTGGTTTGCGGCGTGCTGCCCGAGTCCTTCGCCATCGATTCGGCCGACCGCTGGCTCTCCGAGCACGCCGCGGGCGCGGCGGCGCTCGCTCCGGCCCTCGAGGACGAGCTGTCCCGGCGTCCCGAGCTCGCCCGCGTCTACCGGGAGATCGAGCGCCCCCTGACTCCGGTGCTGGCGCGGATGGAGATCGCCGGGGTGGCCGTGGACGTCCCGTTCCTCAAGGAGATGTCCGGCCGCATGGAAAGGGGTCTGCGCGCCCTGGAACAGAGGATCTGGGCCGAGGCCGGCGAAGAGTTCAACGTGAACTCTCCGGGCAAGCTCGGCCAGATCCTGTTCGAGAAGCTTCAGTATCCCGTGCTCAAGAAGACGGCCAAGACGAAAACGTCGTCCACGGGCGTCGAGGTCCTGTCAGAGCTCGCGGAGAAAGGCTACGCGCTGCCGCGGCTCGTGCTCGAGTTCCGGGAGATCGCCAAGTTGAAGGGCACCTACGTCGACGCCCTTCCCGCGCTGGCGGACTCCGAGGGACGGGTGCACACGTCCTTCCGCCAGACCGTCGCCGCGACCGGGCGGCTCTCCTCGTCCGATCCGAACCTGCAGAACATTCCCATCCGCACGGCCGCCGGCCGCGAGATCCGCAAGGCTTTCGTGGCGCCTCCCGGCATGAAGCTCGTGGTCGCGGACTACTCCCAGATCGAGCTGCGAATCCTGGCGCACCTGTCGCAGGACGAGGCCCTGATCGAGGCCTTCCAGCAGGACGAGGACATCCATCGGGCCACCGCGGCGAAGATCTTCGGCGTCAGCCTCGACCTGGTGAGCCCGGAGATGCGCAACGCCGCCAAGCGCATCAACTTCGCGCTCCTCTACGGCATGGCCGCCTTCACGCTGGGCAAGGACCTCGGGGTGTCCACCTCCGAGGCCAAGGCCTATGTCGATTCGTACTTCGCGCGATTTCCGCGTGTGCGCGCGACGCTGGACGGAATCGTCGAGCAGGCGCGGGCGACGCGGGAGGTCTCCACGCTCTTCGGCCGCGTGCGGCCCATCCCCGACATCGCGGCGTCCAACCCCAACGTCCGCGGCAACGCCGAGCGCATGGCCTTGAACGCGCCCTTCCAGGGTTCCGCGGCCGACGTCATCAAGCTCGCCATGATCGAGCTCGACCGCGCGCTCGCCGGCCGCCGATTCGCCGCCCGCCTCCTCCTGCAGGTGCACGACGAGCTCGTGCTCGAGGCGCCCGACGCGGAAGTGGAGGCGGTCAAGGCGCTCGTCGCCGAGGTCATGGAGGGCGCGGCGGACCTGCGCGTGCGTCTGAAGGTGCAGGTCGGCGCGGGGCGGGACTGGCTCTCGGCCAAATAGAGCGCGCCCTCCGATATACTCTCGCAAACCCATGGCGCGTCTCTCACGGTTGCTGGTCCCGGTCGCCGCCGGGATTCTGGCGGCGGTCCCGCTGGCGGCGCAGGCCCCCGCGGCGACCCCCGCGCCGGCGGCCGCGAGCCCCTCCAGCTCCTCCGCCGCGCCCGCGGGGATCGCGCCGCTCAAGGTCACCGAGGTCCCGGTGGTGACGACGCTGCGGCTGCCTTCGGACAATCCCTTCGGCGCGTCGGTCGAGGCGCCGGCACTGGCGCCGCCCAAGCCGGTCTTCAGCGAGTTCGTCGTCGCGGCGTCTTTCTTCGGCGCGATGCGCGTGGGTCGCGCCGGCAAGGTCACGCAGTCCCGGCGCGTGCGCGATCCCATCCCGTCGCTCGCGCCGGACACCAAGAAGTCGCTGGACCGATGGGTGTTCGAGCCCGCGCGCAAGGCCGGCCAGGCCACCGAGACCTGGGCCAGCGTGCGCGTCGACCTGACCGTCGAGGTCCGTCCCCCGAAGGTCGAGCAGCTCACGTTGACGCCGGTGACGCCCTCCACGCCGATCCCGACTCCGTTCGAGTGGGCTCCCGACGCCGCCTGGTACGACAGCCTGAAGGTCTCGCCGCCTTCCGACGGCGCCATGGCCGTCGAGCAGGTCGATTCGCCGGCCAATCCGAAGAAGACCCCGTGGTACGCGGACTCGTTCCGCGGGCCGTTCTCCTGCCGCCTTTGGGTCAAGGTCAACGCGGGCGGCCACGTGGAGAAAGTCATCCCGATCCAGATCTCCGATCCGATCCTGATCCCCTATCTCCGGCACGAGCTGCCGCTCTGGCCGGTCCGCCCGGCGCGCGCCAGGGGTCAGGCGGTGGATTCCTGGAACGAGCTGGCGATGTCGGGAACCGTCGGCTACTCGATCGAGGTCAAGCAGATCCTGAACCTGAGGAAAACGCTGTAAAAGAATCGGAGGATCTGATCATCGGGTCATCGGGTGATGTTTCCGATGCAGTCCTGTTTCGGGACAGATCACCCGATCACCCGATCACCCGATCACCCGATTCTCCTAAAGGATCTCCCTCCGGTCTCCCACCCTGCGCGTCACCTTCGTCTCATCCAGGTGCTCCAGAAGGGGAATGGCCAGCCGGCGGGTCAGGCCGAACATTTCCTTGAACTCGCCGACGTCGATCGTGGCGCGGCCCGACCGGCGCAGCCGGGACACCACCGCGTCCACGGCGTCGCCGGCGATCAGCCATCCGCCGGGAAGGCGCGCCAGGGTTCCCTTCTTGGCCAGGTATCCGATCAGCCCCTCTACAACTTTTAACTTGTGGTTCACCTCGGCCGCGACGTCGGCGACCGAGGGCGGATTGAGGCCCCGCCGGCGGAAGACCTCGGCGATCCGTTCGGAGAGCTGGCGGTCGCTTCCGGCCAGGTCCTGGCGTCCGGGCAGCCGGGCCTCCTCGCCCACCACGACGTAGGCGCCGCGGGAGACCAGCGCCGCTTCGACCGCCTCGGCCCAACGCGGGTCCGCGTCCGGCAGGAGCCGGGCGAGAAGCGTTCCGCGAGGGACGCCCACCGCCCCCGCGGCGTGCGCGACATAGCCGCCGACGAGCTCGGCGGCCCGAGCGGCCAGCCGGACCAGTCCGGTCTCGGCCATCCAACGCTCCGGAGAATGGCGCAGCGCCCGGGCTCGGGCCGCGAACGACGGCTCGGCCATCGCCGCGCGCACGGCCTCGCGCGACACGCCGGCGCGCGCCGCCAGATCCTCCTCGCCCGCTCCCCGTTCCCGCGACTGCTCGATCCAGAGAAGCAGCTTTTCGGCCAGAGGCCCTTCCAGGCGGTCGAGCCACGTCCGCGCCTCGGGCAGGGCCCGGCGGGGAATGCGGGGCAGGAGCGGATCGAGCACCACTCCGCCACCGATCGTCTCGACCGGGGACAACCGCCGCAGGACGAAACGGTCCCCCGGAGCCGCGGCGGCCGGAGAGGTCAGCCGCAGCTGGGCGCGGCCCCGTCCGCCGTCGGCCAGAGCGTCGCCGTCGAGCAGGCGGATCCGCGCCTGGGTCTCGAAGGAGTAGTGATGAAAGGAGAGGCGGTCTCCGCTTCGGATGCGCGGCGCCTCGGGGAGGAGCTCGAGCCGCGCGGTGAGAAACGAGGTCGTGGCGAAGGCGCCCGGCGCGGCGAGGACGACGCCGCGATGGAGATCGGCCAGCTCGACGCCCGCCAGGTTGACGCTCACCCGCTCGCCCGCCCGCGCCTCCGGCGTTTCCAATCCGTGCACCTCCAGGCGCCGGACACGCACCGCTTGCCGCGACGGGAGGAGCTCCAGCTTCTGCTCGCGCGAAATCGAGCCCGAGACCAGGCTCCCGGTCACGACCGGCCCGAACCCGGCGATCGTGAACGCCCGGTCGACCGGCAGCCGCACGCCGCCGCGCTCGCGCCCGAGGTCCTCGTCCTGGGAGGCCAGGCGCACCAGGGCGCTTCGCAGCTCGTCCAAGCCCTCTCCCGTCCTGGCCGACACGGGAAGAATCGCCGCCCGTTCCAGAAACGACCCGGCAACGAGGTCCGCGACGTCGGACGCCGTCACTGCCGCGAGCTCTCCTCCCGCCCGGTCCAGCTTGGTGACGGCGATGACGCCGCGGCGCACCCCGAGCAGCCGCACGATCTCGAAGTGCTCGCGCGTCTGCGGCATCACCGACTCGTCCGCGGCGACGACCAGAAGCACCGCGTCGACGCCGCCCGCCCCCGCCAGCATGTTCTTGACGAATCGCTCGTGCCCCGGCACGTCGATGAACGAGACCCGAACACCCTCCCACTCCGCGTGCGCGAACCCGAGGTCGATCGTGATGCCGCGCTTCTTCTCTTCCGGGAGCCGGTCCGCGTCGATCCCGGTCAGGGCTTTGACCAGGGCGGTCTTGCCGTGATCGATGTGCCCGGCCGTGCCGATGAGGAATCGCTTCACGAGGCAAGGTTATAGCGGTTGCCGCCATTCGCCTCACGCCTCACGCCTCACGCCTCACGCCGTTGCCGGTGATAGCCTTTCGCGATGCTCTCCCGCATCGAAGAAGACCTCAAGACCGCGATGAAGGCCGGAGAGAAGCGGCGGGTCTCGACTCTGCGCCTCCTCCTGGCGAACCTGAAGAACGACAAGATCCGGGAGCAGCGCGCTCTGACCGACGAAGAGGTCGAAGCCGCCGTGCGCCGCGCGGTCAAGCAGCGCAAGGAGGCCATCGAGCAGTACGGACAGGGCGGCCGTCAGGACTTGGTCGACGCGGAGACCGAGGAGCTCGCGATCCTGGAGGCCTATCTTCCCAAGGCCCTGACCGACGCCGAGCTCGAGTCGGTCGTGCGCGGCGTGATCGCCGAGAAGGGACTGGCGTCGGCCAAAGACGTCGGAGCGCTGATGAAGGAGCTCATGGCGCGCCACAAGGGGCGCGTCGACGGAAAGCGCGCCCAGGAGATCGCGAGGCGCCTGCTGCCGTGAGCGACCCCGGCGCGGTCCGGCCACGCGCCAAGGACGAGATCGAGATCAAGCTGCCCGCGGACGATCTCGGGCCGTTGCGCGACCGGCTCCGCTCGGCCGGCGCCGCGCCGCTCTCGCCGCAGCACTTCGAGCGCAACGACCTCTACGACGACGCCGACGGCCGGCTCGCCGCGGCGGGAGCCGCGCTGCGCCTGCGTCGGACCGAGGGCGTCGCCATCCTCACCTACAAGGGTCCGGCCCGATTCGAGAACGGCGTCAAGCGCCGCGAGGAACGGGAAGTGCGTGTCTCCGACGCCGAGGAAGCCGCGGCCATCCTCGAAGGCATCGGGGTTTCCCGACGGTTCCGGTACGAAAAGCGCCGGGAAGAGTGGCGTCTGGAGGGCTGCACGATCGCGCTCGACGAAACCCCGATCGGCCGGTTCGTGGAAATCGAGGGAGATCCCATCGAGATCCGGCGCTGCGTCGTGTCCCTGGAGCTCGATTTCGCCGCGGCGATTCCCTACTCCTATCCGCGCCTGTACGCGATGAAACGCAAGGAGAACGCGGCGCTGCCGGAGGATATGGTTTTTGTCGATCGTGAGGCGTGAGGCGTGAGACGTGAGGCGAAGATGCGAGGCTTGAGTTCGAAAGTCGTCACGAGCCGGTGTCCGGTTTGCGCCTTACCCCTTACGCCTTACGCCTTACGTCCATGAAGGCCTTCCTCCTGGCGGCCGGACGCGGCACGCGTTTCCTCCCCGTCACCGAGCGGATCCCCAAGGCGCTTCTCCCCTTCTTGAACGTTCCCCTCGCGCGGGCCCACCTGACCCGCCTCTTCCAGCAGGGCGTGCGCGAAGCAGGCGTCAATCTCCATCATCTGGGCGAACAGGTCGAGCGTCGCCTTCAGGATGGCGGCCCGGATCTGCCGGATCTGACGTTCTTCCACGAGGAGCCAATCCTCGGCACCGCCGGCGCCCTCCGCAACGCCGCCCCCTGGCTGGGCCGGGAGGACGTTCTGGTCGTCAACTGCGACGCCGCGATCGATGTCGACGTCGCCGCCCTGACCGCCGCCCACCGCGCCTTCGGGACGGATGCCACGCTGCTGGTGGTCGAGAACCGGGAGCCAGAGAGGTACACGCCGCTTCAGGCCGAAGGGAACCTCGTCACGCGCTTCGGCGCGGACGGCTCCGAGCCCCTGCTCTACACGGGCGTCGCGATCCTCTCCGGCCGTCTGCTCCGGCGCATTCCACTGGGGGAGACCTCCCTGGTGTCGCACCTCTGGCAGCCCATGCTCGACCGCGGCGAGCGGATCGGCTGCCTCCGGCATCCCGGTCCCTTCGCCGACCTCGGCCGCCCGGGCGATTTCCTGCGCGCGTCGCTCGAAGCGCTCGGCCGCGGTGGCCCCTTCCCTCCCGGGAGCGGGACGTTCGACCGGCCGCGGCGCGTTCTCGCGCTCTCCGACCTCGCCGGCCACGATGTTCACCACAGCGTGGTCGGGCGCGCCGGCCTGCGAGCCGGATCCCGAATCACGCGCAGCGCGGTCTGGGACGGCGTCGAAGTGGGTGCGGACGCGAGTCTGGACGGCTGTCTCGCGGCGGCAGGCCGCGTCCCCGAGGGCGCGCGACACGCCGGCGCGCTGCTGTGGCCCGGGCCGGGAGGGATCGCCGAGCCCCACCCGCTCGAGCCCGCGCTTTAGGGTTTCCATTCGGATTCTCCAAGTCTGTAGTACAGAACCCGGACTTTGGCCGTCCGGCCGAAGACACGCACGGCGGCCATCCGGTCCTTCCCGTCCCACAGGTAGACCGTGCCGGGCGTGGACTCGCCCACCGGCGAGAAGGAGCAGATGTCCGAGCTGTTGAAGCGAATCGGGTCGGTGACACGGTCGAGCGCCTGGCCGGGACGCGACGGATCGGGGACGGGATAGGCCGTGAGGATTCCCGGCCGAACGTCGTTGCGGCTCCAGGGCACGTAGAGGCCCACCGGAGGATCGATGCCGCGGGCGATCTCGGCCGATCGCAGCCCGTTCTTGTTGCCGTCGCGGTACACGGTCCACTCGTAGCGATCGCCGTTCTTGCGGAACTTCAGCCCCACATTGACCCCGCGCCGAATCGCATAGGCGCGCGCGAGCGCGAAGGCCGTGGTCGTCTCGGACGCCGCGGACCGGATCGACACCGAGGAGAGCATCTGGGCGACGCCGGGGACGATCAGGGCGAAGAGAACGGCGCCGATGCCGACGGCGGCGACGATCTCGGCGAGAGCGGCTCCGGACGACCGCGCTTCCGGGAAAAGCCCGGGGCCGCGCAGGCGACCCCGGGCAGGCATCGAGCACCGAGCGAGGGCCTCGCGCGACGCCCGAAGAGCGGACATCAGCGGCCCTTGCTCGTGGAAACGGAGGCGGCGGCCACGGACGAGGACTTCTTGCTCGTCGCGCCGCCGCGGGTTCCGCGGGACGAGACCTTGGCGGTCAGGGTCGTGGGACCGGACAGGGCGATATAGGGCTTCAACTCCTTGAACAGCCTCTCGCCGATGCCTTTCACCTCCATCAGTTCCTCGGCCTGACCGAACTGGCCGTGGCTCTTCCGGTACTCGACGATGCGGTCGGCCACTTTGGAGCCCACGCGCGGCAGATTGGAGAGCTGCGCCGACGTCGCCTGGTTGATGTTGATCCTCTTGCCCGACGCCGGATCGGGAGCGTCCGCCGCGCGCACGAGGGCCGCGGCGAGGAACAGGCTCGCCGCCAAAGCGGCGAAGCGGGAAATGCGGACATTCATGTTGGTGACTCCTCCTTTGGAAAATCTCGGTTTCTCTTCTTGCTGCGATGTCTTGTCCTCACGGGTTTCGTTGTGGTCAGGCGTTCTCCAACGGCACCTCCTTTCGTTTTGGGGCTCTCTTGGCGAAGGCCGTGCCCGGGCCCGAATCCATCGCTAAGGAATTGGCGCGGCGCGGCTTGCTTCGACGGTCGCCTTCGCGCGGCGCGCGAATCCCCGCCGTCTGACTTGACAGTCCCGACGCCGGCAGGGCCTTTAACCCTCTGCCAGGGAAGGGGTTGCGGCAGGCGTCAAGAAATCTTGACGCCCGGAGAAAGAGTTCACAGCGGATACACTGCGCGCGATGCCGGGACGGGAGATCGTGGTGGGCGTCTCCGGGGCATCCGGAGCCTGGCTCGCGCGCCGATTCGTCGAGCTCGCTGTGCGGGCGCGGGAGCTCTCGCGGCTCCACATCGTCCTCTCCGCGGCCGCGCTCGACGTGGCCCGGGAGGAGATCGACGCCGCCATCGCCACGGCGGAGGACTGGACGGCCTCCCTGGAGGCGCCCACGCCGGCCGCTCGGAAGATCGTCCGCCACGCCCACGACGACGTGGGGGCCTCGATCGCTTCGGGCTCCTATCCGACCGACGGCATGATCGTGGTGCCCTGCAGCGGGGGCACGCTCGGAGCGATCGCCAACGGCATCTCTCGCGACTTGATCGGCCGCGCGGCCGACGTGATGTTGAAGGAACGGCGTCCGCTGGTGCTGGCCCTGCGCGAATCGCCCTACTCGCTCATCCACATCGAGAACATGCGCCGCGCCGCCCGGGCCGGGGCCGTCGTCATGCCGCCGACGCCCGCGTTCTACATCGCCGATCCGTCGCCGCCCCGTTTTCTCGACGCGTTCTGCGTGCGCGCGGCGCGGTGGCTCGGCCTGACCGTGCCGGGCGAGCACTTTCGCTGGGCCGGCGGACGGGCGGCACGATCCCGCCGGGGCGGAGGGTCGAAGGGATCGAAGACGTGACCGGGGATTCCGCTTCGCCGGCGGCTCCCCCGGCGGCGCCCGCTCGCCCCGGGCCGGCCGAATCGCTCGTCGCGACTCTGGAGATGATCAAGTTCTCGCACACCCTGTTCGCCCTCCCCTTCGCGCTCCTGGCCGCGGTGCTCGCGGCGCGGGGGCTTCCGCCGGCGGGGACGACGGTCAAGATCCTGCTGGCCATGGTCGGAGCGCGCAGCGCGGCGATGGCGCACAACCGGCTGGCCGACCGGCGCCTGGACGCGGCGAATCCGCGCACCGCGGGGCGAGCCCTCCCCGCGGGAATCCTGTCGGTCGGGTTCGTGAAGGTCTTCCTTGCCGGATCCGTCGTCCTCTTCCTCGCGGCGGCGGCGAGCCTGAACCGCCTCACCCTGTTTCTTGCGCCGGTCGCGCTTGCGCTGCTCTTCTTCTACGCCTACACCAAGCGCTTCACATGGCTGTCGCACGCCGTCCTGGGCCTGTGCCTGGGCATCGCGCCGGTGGGCGCCTGGATCGCGGTCCGCGGCCGCTTCGACCTCGTGCCCGTCCTTCTCGGTCTGGCGGTTCTGCTGTGGACCGCGGGCTTCGACCTTCTCTATGCCCTCCAGGACGAGGAGCACGACCGCAGCGCCGGGCTTTTCTCGGTTCCCGCGCGCTGGGGCGCCCGGCGGACCCTCGTCGGCTCGGCCCTGCTCCACGCCGCGATGCTCCCCCTCCTGATCGCGGTCTGGCGCCTGTCCGGCGGAGGGGCTCTCTTCGCCGCCGGGATCGCCGCGACGGCGCTGGCGCTGGCGTACCAGCACGCCATCGTCCGGCCCGGCGACCTCTCCCGCGTCAACACGGCCTTCTTCATGGCCAACGGCTTCGTGTCGGTGACGCTCGCCGCGTTCGGAATCGCCGACGTGCTGACGCGCTAGGTGTTCGCCTCTCGTCTCTCGCCTCTCGTCTCTCGCCTTCCGCCTCCCGCCTGACGCGTCACGCGTTAGAATCCCCGCAGATGGCGATTCCGTCGGAAGGGGACGTCAAGCTCCGCCACGTGGCCATCGACGGTCCCATCGGCGTCGGAAAGACCTCCATGGTCGAGATGCTGGCTCGGCGCTTCCACGGCACCAAGGTTCTGGAGGACGTGGACAACCCGTTTCTCGGCGAGTTCTACAAGAAGAAACAGGGCTCGGCCTTCCAGACCCAGCTCTTCTTTCTTCTCTCCCGCTACCAGCAGCAGCGGGAGATCGCGCAGATCGATCTCTTCACCAACCTGGTCGTCGCGGACTACCACTTCCCCAAGGACAAGATCTTCGCCTGCCTGAACCTGGACGATTCCGAGCTCATGATCTATGACCGGCTCTACTCTCTGCTGGCCGAGTCGGTCCCCAAGCCCGATCTGGTGATCTATCTCCAGGGCTCCCTGGAGACGTGCCTGAAACGCATCAAGAAGCGGGCGCGGTCCATCGAGAAGGGGATCACGCCGGAGTACCTGGCTCAGTTGATCGAGGCCTACAACTACTACTTCTACCACTACGAGGAGACGCCCCTTCTCGTCGTGGACACCAACGAGATCGACTTCGTCAACCGCCCTTCCGACTTCGACGACCTCGTGGCGCAGATCCAGAGAGCGCGCCGGGGCGTGCAGTACTACGTGCCCGCGGCCCATCAGAGCTAGTCCCGGCGCGCCGCCGGCACGAGCGGTTTCCCGCCAAGAGAAAGCGGCGCGTCGGCACGCCACACTCCTCTCCACCCGCGACAGCGGGGGGAGAGGCAGGGTGAGGGGGGCGGGGACTCACAGACTCGAGCCGCCGCGGTACCCCCTTCATCGCTACCAACGCGACGGCACGCCCTCTCCTCTCCACCCGCGACAGCGGGGGGAGAGGCAGGGTGAGGGAGGCGGGGGACTCACAGACTCGAGCCGCCGCGATATCCCCTTCACCCCGACCAACGCGACGGCACGCCCTCTCCTCTCCACCCGCGACAGCGGGGGGAGAGGCAGGGTGAGGGGGGCGGGGGACTCTCAGACTCGAGCCGCCGCGATATCCCCTTCACCCCGACCAACGCGACGGCACGCCCTCTCCTCTCCACCCGCGACAGCGGGGGGAGAGGCAGGGCAAAGGGGGCAAGGGGCACCTGGACTCGAGCCGCCGCGGTGTCCCCCTCACCCCTTCCCTCTCCCCCGCGCTCGTGGGAGAGGGGGAGTCCCCCGTCCCCCCGTCCCCCCAAGGGCCCCTGCGCTACAATCTCCTTGCGCCCTCACTGGCGGCGATCCCTCTTTTGGGGACGTCGACCGGAAGGAATGGAGCGTTGCCATGGCCTCTCTCTCGGAGACCTCCCCCGTCACCGTCCCCGCCCTCGTCGCGGCCAAGGGCCGCGAGAAGATCGCCATGATGACCGCCTACGACGCGCCGGGCGCGGCCCTGCTCGACGAGGCCGGTCTCGACGTCCTCCTGGTCGGCGACTCCGTCGAGATGACCGTCTACGGCAAGGCCAACACCCTGTCCGCGACGATGGACTCCATGCTGCGCCACGCGCGCGCCGTCTCCTCGTCCTGCAAGCGAGCCTTCGTCGTCGGCGACATGCCGTTTCTCTCCTACCAGACCGACGTGCCCCGCGCCGTCGAGAACGCCGGGCGATTCCTCTCCGAGGCCGGCTGCGCCGCGGTCAAGGTCGAAGGCGGACGCCGCATCCTCCCGGCCGTGGCGGCGATTCTGGCCGCGGACATCCCGGTCATGGGCCACGTCGGGCTGACGCCGCAATCGGTCCACAAGCTCGGCGGGTTCAAGGTGCAGGGGCGCCAGACGCAGTCGGCCCGGGAGATCGTCGACGACGCCCGCGCGCTGGCGGAGGCGGGCTGCTTCGCCGTCGTGCTCGAGTGCGTCCCGGAGGGCCTGGCTCGGGAGATCACCGCCGCCATCGCCGTCCCCACCATCGGCATCGGCGCCGGCGCGGGGTGCGACGGACAGGTCCTGGTCTTCCACGACGTCATCGGCCTGACCCGAGACCTGCGCCCGCGGTTCGTCCGGCGCTACGCCGAGGTGGGCGATGCGATCGCCCAGGCCGCGCGCGCGTTCACCCGGGACGTCAAGAGCGGCGCCTTTCCGAGCGAGGAAGAATCGTTCTCCGGCGGACGGGAGCCGGCCCTCCGGCGCGTCTACTGACGCCGGGCGCGTGGAGACGGTCCTTCGTCCCGAACGGCTGCGCGAGCTGGTGCGCCCGGCCCGCGCCGCGGGAACGTCGATCGGCCTGGTTCCCACCATGGGAGCCCTCCACGAGGGCCATCTCTCCCTGGTGCGGCGCGCCCGGGCCGAGTGCGGCCTCCTGATCGTCTCGGTCTTCGTCAACCCGCTCCAGTTCGGTCCCGGGGAGGACTTTCAGCGGTATCCCCGCAGCCCCGAGGCGGACGCGCGCCTCCTCGCCGGGGCCGGAGTAGACATCCTCTACCTGCCCGAGCCGAGGCGGATGTATCCGGCGGGATTCTCCACGTCGGTCGACGTCGCCGGCGTCTCCGAGGGCGGCGAGGGCGCGGTGCGGCCGGGACATTTTCGCGGCGTCGCCACGGTGGTCGCCAAGCTCTTCCTGCAGGCGCAACCGGACGCCGCCTATTTCGGGCGCAAGGACCTGCAGCAGACCGCGGTCGTCCAGCGGATGATCGAGGACATGGACTTTCCCGTGCGCCTGGTGATCGGCGAGATCGTGCGCGAGCCCGACGGCCTGGCCCTGTCCTCGCGCAACGTGTACCTGTCCGCGCCGGAGCGGCAGACGGCCGCGGCCCTGCCCCGGGCCCTCTTCCAGGCGCGGGCCCAGGCCCTCGGCGGCGAGCGCGATCCGGAGACGCTCCAGCGCGCGACGCGGTCCGCCCTGGAAGCAGCGGGCCTCCTGGTCGACTACGTCGCGATCGTCGATCCGGCTACGATGCGGCCGGTCGAACGGGTCGCGCGCGGCCACGCGCTGACGGCGGCCGTTCGGGTGGGGAAGACGCGCCTGCTCGACAACGTTGTCCTGCTGGAAGAGTGAGAGAATCGGGAAGGATCGCCGGGATCGCCGGGATCGCCGGGATCGCCGGGAAGATCAGACAGCGAAGAAAGCTCGCGAAATGACAACGGCGACTCACGACGCTGAGATCGCTCCTGCCGCGCAGCAGGACGCGTTCGTTTTCGGCGGGAAGGCGTTCACGTCCCGGCTGATCGTGGGAACCGGCAAGTACGCGACGTTTCCCCTGATGAAAGACGCGCTCGAGGCGTCGGCAGCGGAGATCGTCACGGTGGCGGTGCGCCGGGTGAACCTGACCGACCGGTCCAAGGAATCTCTGCTCGACTACGTTCCCAAGGGCATGACCCTCCTTCCCAATACGGCCGGGTGCTACAACGCGGCCGAGGCCGTGCGGGCGGCCCGGCTCGGGCGCGAGGTCGGCCTCTCCGACTGGGTCAAGCTCGAGGTCCTGGGCGACGAGCAGACCCTCTGGCCCGACAACGAGGAGCTCCTCGCGGCGACCCGGACCCTCGTCGGCGAGGGCTTCGTGGTCTTTCCCTACACCTCGGACGATCCGATCATGGCCCGCAAGCTCGAAGACGCCGGGGCGGCCGCGGTCATGCCGCTCGGCGCCCCGATCGGCTCGGGCCTGGGGATTCAGAATCCCAACAACATCGCGATCATCCTCGAGCGCAGCCACGTTCCCGTCATCGTCGACGCGGGCGTGGGCACCGCTTCCGACGCCTGCGTGGCCATGGAGCTGGGGGCGGCGGGAGTGCTGATGAACACCGGGATCGCCGGAGCGAAGGATCCCGTGCGCATGGCCCGGGCGATGCGCGACGCCGTGAGAGCGGGCCGGGACGCCTTCCTTGCCGGCAGGATTCCGAGGAAGCGTTATGCCACGGCCTCTTCACCCCAGGAAGGAGTCGTCGGCCGAAGCTGATCCGCCTCGTTTTCCCCGTCCTGACCGCCCTGTCCTTCTCTCCCGGTCCTTAGTCCTTTGTCCTTAGTCCTTTGTCGTGGCCGGCGCAGGGGCAGCTCCCGCCGCTTGCTCGGAGGGCGAAGTCGTCAGCGGCGAAGGCGGCCGAACGTCGGCGCGACGGCGGCCCAAATACCCTCTTGCCGGCGCACAAACCGCGTGCTAGCGTTTCGCAGCTTTTACAAGATCCCGCACCAACCGATCGTCTTTTATGTTTGTCCTCCCCCCATCCGTACGTCTTCGCGGGGATACGTACGCGCTCCGGAAAGGGGGTCGGTCCTAGAGAGAATCTGCGGACGGCGTCCGCCGCGCGGCGGAACGCCAGATCGAGTTTCAACTTTTTTTGAAACGGGACCCAGAAGATCCCGGAAGGGTAATACCCAGGAGATCGGTAACTTCCATGATGCAGCAATACACGGACAAGAATCTGACCTGCGTCGACTGCGGCGGCACGTTCCTGTTTTCCGCCGACGATCAGGAGTTCTACGCGCGCAAGGGCTTCACCAACGAGCCCAAGCGCTGCAAGCCCTGCCGCGACAAGCGCAAAGCCGCGTCGGGAGAAGGCCGCGAACGGACCTTCTACGACGTGACCTGCGACGGGTGCGGCAAGCAGACCCAGGTGCCTTTCAATCCGACCAACGGAAAGCCTGTCTACTGCCGCGAGTGCTATTCCGCTCGCCGCGCTCAACAGGCCTACTGAAGAATCGTTTCGACGGACATCACAGCCCCGGCTTCGCCGGGGCTTTTTTTTGCTATCGTCATCGCGGCGGATCCCATGTCGTCCACGACCATCACCACGCCGACCTCGGCGCCGGCTCTGACCGACGCGATCGGCCGCACCCCGATGGTCGAGCTGCCCCGGTATTCCCGCGGCGCCGCCCGGATCGTCGCCAAGCTCGAGTGGTTCAACCCGGGCGGAAGCGTCAAGGACCGGATCGCGCTGGCCATGATCGAAGACGCCGAGCGCCGCGGGCTTCTGGCGCCGGGCGGAACGATCGTCGAGCCCACGTCCGGCAATACCGGCGTCGCCCTGGCGATGCTCGCCGCGGTCCGCGGCTACCGCTGCGTGATCGTGATGCCGGCGGGCTACGGGCAGGTCAAGGCCCGGCTCATGGAGGCCTTCGGCGCGCAGGTCATCCGGACCCCGGCCGAGGAGCTGATGCGCGGGGCGATCGAGCGCGCCCAGCTCATCGCTCGAGACACCGCCGGCTCCTACCTCCCCAACCAGTTCTCCAATCCCGTCAACGTCCAGGCGCACTACGCGACGACCGGCCCGGAGATCTACGCCGAGCTCGGCTCGTCGATCGACGCCTTCGTGGCCGGCGTCGGCACGAGCGGGACTTTCACCGGCGTGGCGCGGTACCTCTCCGAGCGGATCCCGAGGCTCCACCGCGCGGCCGCCGAGCCGCAGGGCTCGATTCTGGGCGGCGGACAGCGTGGTCCGCACGCCGTCGAGGGGATCGGGCTCTCGTTCTTTCCCGAGATCCTGGACCGCTGCCTGATGGACGAGGTGGTGACGATCGACGACGCCACGGCGTTTGCGACCTGCCGGGCGCTCGCCCGGGAGGAGGGCCTCCTCGTCGGAGGGTCCTCGGGGGTCGCCGCGGCGGCGGCGCGGAGGATCGCAGAGCGCCTGGGCCCGGGCCGGACCGTCGTGACGATCTTTCCCGACGGCGCGGAACGCTATCCGGGGCAGGGAATCCTGGGGAATTTGTGATTGGCGATTTGTGATTTGCGATGGCGGCTCGAAATGATCAATTCGAATCGCAAATCACAAATCACAAACCGCAAATAGTCTGATGGGCTTCAGCACCGACTGCATCCACGCCGGCAACGCGCCGGACCCCACGACGGGCGCCGTCGCGGTGCCCATCTACCAGACCTCGACGTACGTTCAGGAAGCCCTGGGCAAGCACAAGGGGTACGAGTACGCGCGGACGCAGAACCCGACGCGGCGCGCGCTCGAGGAGAACCTCGCCGTCCTGGAGAACGGAGCCGGCGCTCGGGCCTTTGCCTCCGGCATGGCCGCGATCACCGCCGTCTCCACGTTCGTGAAAGCGGGAGATCACGTCGTCTGCTCCAACATGACCTACGGCGGGACGTTCCGCTACTACACGAAGATCCAGGCGCGGTTCGGCGTCGAATTCTCGTTCGTCGACACGTCGGATCCGGGGCAGGTCGAACGGGCCTTCCGCCCGAACACGCGGCTGCTCCATCTGGAATCGCCCACCAACCCGACCATGGACATCTGCGACATCGGCCGGCTTTCGGACCTGGCCCACGGGCACGCGGCGCTGGTGGTGGTCGACAACACCTTCGCCTCGCCCTACCTCCAGAGACCGCTCGATCTCGGCGCCGACCTGGTGGTCCACTCGACCACCAAGTTCTTAAACGGCCATTCCGACTCGGTGGGCGGAGTCGCCGTCGCCAGGCACGCCGAGCACGTCGAATGGCTCTCCTTCGTCCAGAACAGCTCCGGAGCGATCCTGTCTCCCATGGATTCCTGGCTCGTCCTGCGCGGCATCAAGACGCTGGTGGTCCGCATGGAGCGCCACGAAACCAACGGCAACGCCGTCGCGCACTTTCTCGCCGGGCACAAGAAGATCCGAAAGGTGTACTACCCGGGGCTGCCCGATCACCCCCACCACGCGCTGGCGAAGAAGCAGATGCGGGGCTTCGGCGCCATGATCTCCTTCGACCTCGGCTCCTACGACGCGGCGGCCCGCATGCTGGGCGCGGTCCGGCTCTGCTCGCTCGGCGAGAGCCTGGGCGGCGTCGAGACGCTCATCTCGCATCCCGCGACGATGACGCACGCCTCGATCCCGGAGGAGGAGCGCAACCGCCTGGGCGTCACGCCGGGACTGGTGCGCATTTCCGTGGGGATCGAAGACCTCGAGGACCTCGTGGCCGACCTGGAGCGGGCGCTGTCCTCGGCTTAAGCCGCCTCTCAGTGGACGAGCTCGAGACCTCGAGCTTGCCCGGACAGCGCAATGTCCTGCGGGCGGTGCTCTCCCGCGACCCAGACGATCCACTGCGCTTGGAGATCCTTCTTGAGTCGGGCAAATGCCGATCGAAGCCGGGAGGGAGCCGAGATGTCTTCTCGATCTCCCCACGAGTCCCGGCCGCCGGAACTTCCGGCGAGAGACCAGACGTAAAGCGGAACCCGGAGCTTCTCCAGGTAACGGCGCACCACCGGCGGACTGGTCCGCGAGGCGTCCACGTCTCCTTGTCCCAAAATCAGGATGACCGCCCGCCGACCGCGCGTCGATGCGGCCTGCAGCCCCGCGATGGCAACTGCGTCGGCGAACCGCGGCGGCGTCACCGCGGGAGCCGGATCGTCGACGTGCGTTAGCAGCCACGACAGCCCGACGTCTCCGGCGGGGAAATCGTGAGAGGTTTCGAAGAGCTCCGTCCTAAGACCCTCGCCCCAGGAGACGCGAGCGACCGGCCATAGAAAACGAAAAATGTCCTGGTGACCTAGCCGCAGATCGCGTTTGAGCGGTCCCGGGTCGAGATAGGGCTCCCCATTGCTCAACGGCCGAATCCTTAGATTTCCGCCTCCAAGACGTGCGGTCGCCTCCGCCGACGAAAGATCCCTCACGATCAGGACCTGCGCGGCTCCATGCTCGACTGCGACGACGGGGACAGACCCCTGGCCGTTGACGAACCATCCCGAGACAGCCCTCGCCGTTGGAGCCGGCCCGGTGATCCGCACCGGCACCGAGGTCAGCTCCGCCGCCGCCTGGCTCTCGGCTCCGCCTCCCAGCACAAGATCGCGGCGCGCCTCGATCCGATTGGGAAACTCGGCTGCGACGGCGAGCAGGTGTGTGCCTCTCGGGTCGTAGGGAGGGATGATGAAACGGCGCCCCGGACCTGGCGCCACGCTGACTCCGTCGAAGGTCGCCGAGAGCTTCGTCGGTTCAGAACCCAAGAGACTCTCGCTCGAGACGCTCGCCGCTGTCGCCTGGCCCGCCGGCCCACGCTCGAGGAGAACTTCGACTTCTGCCGGCGGGCGAGGCAGATTGAGCCATTGATGGACTCGGCCGATCTCCTCTCCCCCCTCGTCCAATGCCCGCGCAACGAGCTCGTGCGGCGAGAGATCTTGGCCCAGATCCACGCTCGCCGCCCAGGGGGAGTGTTCCAAACGAGCCACCGTCGAGCCGTCCAGGCTCACCTCGATGGCTGCCACCGGACCGGTGACCGAGAATTCCACCTTCTGGGAGCCGGCCACGAGTCCGAGGAAGAACGTGAGGAAGGCGATCATGTCGAGATGCCGACAACGGCGGCGTCGTGCTGGTTGTCAAAACGCGGCGGCCCGGTCCCTCATTCCTGACGTCTCGGCGTCACGCCGGGACTGGTGCGCATCTCGGTGGGGATCGAAGACTTCGAGGACCTGATCGCCGATCTGGACCGCGCGCTCGCGGCGGTGTAGCGCCTAGCGGCCTGAGCGCCGGTCAGGGGACGAGCTCGAGACCCTCGAGCCTCCCCGGAGAGGGCAATGTCCTGGGGGCGGTGCTCTCCTTCGAGCCAGACCATCCACTGCGCGTCGAGCGACTCGTCGAGGCCTCTGCACGCGCGGCGCAGCAGCGCGGGGTTGGAAACGTCCTCGCGGGGTCCCCACGCGGGGTCCGGCCCGGAGGGACCGGTCAAGGACCAGACGAAGAGCGGCACGCGGAGCCGCTCGAGATAGCGTCGCGCCGCAGCCGGGGTGAGGCGCGAGGCGTCGGAAGTCCGACTGCCCGTCACGAGGAGGACCGCGCGCCGACCCCGGCTGGCCGCCGCCTGCAAGCCGGCCACCGCGACGGCGTCGGCGTAGCGTGGAGGCGTCGAGGCGGGATGGGGGTCCTCGATGTGGGTCAGGAGCCAGGGGATGGCGCCGCCGCGCAGGAGGAAATCATGAGAACCCTCGAAGAGCTCCGTGCGCAGGTCGCCGCCCCAGGCGACTTGAACGACGGGCCACAGGAAACGCGCGCGGTCCTCGCGATCCAGCCGCGCGCCGGCGGCGATCGCCTCGGCGATGGGGCGGCCCACGAGCGAGCGCGCGCGGGTCTCCCGCGCGCCGACCCTGGCCCGCGCTTCGTCGATCGAGAGGTCGCGGACGATCAGGATCTGCGCCCCGCCGTGCTCGAAGGCCACGACCGGCAGGGGATCCCCGTTCTTGACGAACCAGCCGGCGGCCGCCGCGGGCGCGGGGGGCCGTCCCGAGACGCGCACCGGCACTCCCGTCAGCTCCGCCGCCGCGGCGTTGGTCGTCACGCCGCCCAAGACCGCGTCCTGCCGGGCGAGCACGCCGTTGGGGAACTCCGCCGTCGCGGTCAAGAGATGCGTCGTGCCGGCGTCGTAGGGCGGCAGATCGACCCGGCTCCCCTCGCGCACGGGGATCGGCCGGTCGTCGAACGTGGCCAGGAGGGCCGCCGGCCGGACGCCCAAAAGACTCGCCGACGCCAGGCGCGCCGCGGTCGCCTTCCCCGTGGCGTCCCGCTCGAGCAGAATCTCGACCTCTGCGGGCGCCCGTGGAAGGTTGATCCACTGGCGGGTCCGGGAGAGCTCCCCGCCGGCGGCGTCGAGCGCCCGCGCGATGAGCTCGTGCGGGGCGAGATCCGAGCCGAGGTCGACCGACGCGGTCCAGGGAGGATGTTCCAGGCGGGCGACCGCCGCCCCGTCCAGACGCACCTCCACCGCGGCCGCCGGCCCCGTCAGCGAGACCTCGACCCGCTGCATCCCGCTGGTGAGCCCGAGGAAAAAGGTGAGGAAGGAGATCACCGGAACCTCCCGACGCGCTGCGCCCCGCCCGCGGCTTGCCCGGCGAAGGCCGCGGCGATCACCGCGCGGCGCGGCGGCGGTCGCTCGAGGCTTTGGCTCGCGGCCGCGCCGGCTTGCGCTTGGAGGCGACGGTGGCTTTCTGGATCCACTCGGTGAACCCCGGCGAGGCGTCGTCGACCCGGTAAGCCAGAATCTCCGGCAGCTCGTACGTGTTGACCTTCTGGATCGTCTGCCGGATCTCCGAAAAATTCTTTGCGCAGGTCTTGATCATCAAGAGGTACTCGCCGTCGTCGCACACGCGTCCCTTCCAACGGTAGATGGAATGGACATTGGGGATGAGATTCACGCAGGCCGCCTGCTTGTTGCGGATAAGCGCGTGGGCGATGTCCAGAGCCTGCTCCTCGGTCCCCGCGGAGGTCACGACCACGATCAAGTCCTGGGCACGCACGGTCGCGATTCCACGCTCCGGAGGAGGGAAAGTCAAGGCGCTCGGGCCGCCCGGCCCTCCGGCGGGGAGATCGGCCCCGGCGCGTGATAACATTCCTCTCCGATCTTTGAGCGATTCAGCGAGAGCCCGTGGGGGCGAAACGGCTTCGACGGGGACGAGCAGGCGAAAGGTCGCATGCCGAGGCTTCACCTACCTCGTCAAAAGGTGAAAAACGATAGCTGCCAATAACAGCAATCTCGCTCTGGCTGCTTAATTAAGTAGTCACGGTGTGGGAGGAGCGCACCCGCCGCGCCTCCCACGCCGACGCCAAATGCGGGTGTAGCCGCTACGGACCTCCGGACGGAGCGGCGAAAACTATTCGGGGATGCCCTTCCGTCGTTTTGCCTCTTCTCGAGACGGCGGGGCGAGAATTCAGAAGAGGCTGAGCATGGAGTGGCCTCTCCTCTGACGTCCTCGGACGCGGGTTCAACTCCCGCCGCCTCCACCATCTTAATGAGTTCGCACCCGCTTCCGAACAGTCCGGAGTCGGGTCCATTTCGATCGCGTGCTGGAGAGGATGGTGACGGGTCAGTCGCCGAGCCCCATCGGGGTTTGCCGTTGGGCCCGTTCCTGCGATGAACCGGCGATGCGAGGGACCAATGTTCCGATTCGCCGATGGACCGGCTGATCGGCGGCACGGCAGACAAGGATCACCGAAGCTCAAGAACGCATCTGCGAATGATCCTGCGGATCGCTTCAGGGCTGACCCCCAGGAAGTAGACGATCTGAGTCTTCCAAACCCGGTCGGGGAGGTCCTGGGGGCGGTCGCCGTGCTCGCGGCGATCAGGAGCTACTAACTCCCAAGCTCTTTGCCCCAGTGGTTTAGCCAATCTACGTCCGATCCCGGACGCCATCTGTCCGGGCAGCTCGATGAGATTGTCGGCATGCCCGACAAGCCGCGTTTCCGGTGGCGGAAGACGTCTGTCACTACGGTCCTGGCTCTGCTCATGCTCGGAGCAAGTCTGAAGTTCCGATGGAAGCGCTACGACTACAAGGCATGGCTGGCGGACTACTCCTACCTCCAGAGGAGCATCGGAGGTTTTTACGCCAACCTCG
Organism: uncultured Acidobacteriota bacterium; assembly: GCA_963733955.1. Lineage (GTDB taxonomy): Bacteria > Acidobacteriota > Thermoanaerobaculia > UBA5066 > Gp7-AA6 > DATFTF01. The sequence goes on along the minus strand of CAVTEW010000005.1, from coordinate 23,748 downwards.
ATTGGGCCGCGGAGCGAGGCATTCCCGATCTGCGCGAGCTCGACCGCGAAACGTTCCATGCGCTGCTACATGCGAGCTCCGACGAAGAGGCCCAGAAGATCCTGCGCGGCTTCGTCCGAGCCTTCGGCGACGGACACCTGTCGCTGCGCCGGGCGAACGCGCCGCCTCTCGATCCGGAACCCGCTCCCGACCTGCTCCTTTCGCGCTTGACGCCGCCGGAGAGAGCCTGCGAGGCGCTCAGCTTCAATGACTCGGGAGAGCAGGACTTTCCCTTCCAGCTCGAGACGGTCTCGCGTTTCCGCGAGCGAGCTGGCGCCAACAGCTTCGCGAGCGGAGTGCTCGACTTCGAAGGCCGACGGTTCGGACTCATCCGGATCGGGTCCTTCGACGAGAAAGACTTCCGCGGCGCCTGCCGGCGCGAATGGTTCGTCTTCCGGCAGACCCTTGCTGGAACCTGCGAAGGGGATTGCCGCCTGAGCTTCAGCCTGCGCGTCGCGGACCGCCTGCTTCGGGAGATCGCCGCCCGAATCCGCCAGCTCGATCAGGCCGGAAGCCAGATCCTCGTCGTCGATGTGACGGGCAACTCGGGCGGCCGCGGCTGGCATCGCCTGGCCGCGCAGCTCTTCTCCTCGAAATATCTGCCGCCCCTACGGGCCGCCTACGTCAGGAATGCGATGACGGTCGAATCGCTCGAGTACGGTCGCGGCCAGATCCTGCGCTATCTCCTTCGCCGCAACCCCGCGCCGGACGTGCGCGGGGAGCTCGAAAAGGCGCTCTGCCGGCTCGACGATCTCGTTGCGGAGGCCGAGAAGCCGTGCGACGCGGCCTGGTTCTGGGGCGACCAGGCGCGCCAGTCCGGCTGCACCCGGCTGACGACGCGGCCCCTCTACAGTTCGCACCTTCTCGACCGCTACGACGGCCCTCAGCTTCCCTTCGAGATCCAGGCCCAGGTCTTCAACGACGGCATCTACGGCCCGACACGATTCGCGTGGCGCGGCCCGGTTGTGGTCCTGATCGATGAAGACAGCGCCTCCGCGGCGGAGCTTTTCGCCGGCAACCTCCAGCACTTAGCCGGTTCCGTGCTCGTCGGACTGCCGACGGCTGCAACCGGCAGTGGCTGGAGTCTCGGCCGTCGGGCCTGGATTCTCCCGCGCAGCAAGATGCAGCTCTACATGCCCGACACGGTCCAGTACTGGCCGGACGGTGAAAACGCGCGCGAGGGCCTCGTTCCCGATGTGCCGACCCGCTGGAGCAGGAACCAGGACCCGGTGAAGATGGCGAAGGAGCTCCTGGAGGCTTTGCGAGCGGTGGATTTTCCCGACGCGTCGTTCACTACGTCTGAGAGAGCTTCCAGATGACGATCCAGAACGCAGCCCAGAAGCCGGCCCCGAGAACCATTCGATGAACCTGCGGCTAAGATTATGCCCCAGCGGCGACCGGCACGGATATCGCCGATCAAACCCTCCTCATCTCCTCCCTCCGTCCTCCAGTCACCCCGTCGCCACGTCCCCCGTCACCCCGTCACCCCGTCCCCCCGTCCGTCTTCCCGCCTCCCGCGCCGAACTTTTTTCAGGAAGTGAAAAAAGGTTGTGTGGATTTTGCCCTCCGCCGGACACGGTAGGGTGCGGAGGGATTTCCGATGAGCGCTCCGTCGATGGCCCCATAAACCGATTCCCCGGCATCCGGTTCCTCATATCCCCTAACTCGCTCAAGGAAAAGGGGGCGCGAGAATCAACTCGCGCGTCTCGGCCTTAACCCCGCCGTAGGAGACCGCTCGGACGACTCCTAGCGCGGGAGATCTTCGAGTCGAATGCCGCGCCCGGCTCGCAGGCTCTCTCTCGCTTTGGCGATCCTGTTCAAGAAGAGGGGGTCGGTTTCGAGCCGATAGTCGAACCAGTCGTCCTCCGTGTCGAATCCAATCAGGACTCCGGCCGGCTTGCCGTGTCGCGTGATGATGATCTCCTCGCTGCCCGCCAATCGGAGGTACTTCGAGAGGTCGTCCTTGACTTCGGAGAGAGGAACTCTCTTCATTCGGGCTTTCCCAGTTCGTCTAGCCATTTCTGTGATCCCTCCCTGGAAACGATCGCCAGCACCTCGACTCGCGAGGCGACCACGTCATAGAAGACGCGAATGTCGCCGGCCCGGAGGCGATACTGAGGTCTGCTCAACCCCTTGAGACGCTTGATCCGGCTTTGACTCTCTCTTTCAGGTTCGTGCCTCAGGTGCCTTTCGATTGCGTCCCGCACGACCGATCGCACGTGCGCGCGCAGCCTTCGAAGATCCTCGACCGCCTCCGGTGCCATGAGGATCTCGAATTTCATTCTGGCTATATCATAGCCAGATATTTCGATGGCGACATGGGCTCTCCGGACCCTCCCCCCGCGTCCCCGAGGTCCCCGCGTTGTCTCACAGGCCCCCCTCGCCCCTTCTCCCGCTCACCCCCCCGTCCCCGCGTCATCTCCCACCCCCCCCCCGCCTCCCGCCAGCCAGATTCTTTTCAAGAAGTGAAAGAGTTTGTGTGGATTTGGGCCTCCGCCGGACCCTGTAGGGGTGGAGGGATTCACCGATGAGCGTTCCGTCGATGGACCCCATGAACCGATTCCGGCGGGCCGATGACCGATTCCCATGGCGATTCGTTCTCCGCAATGAACCGATGACCCGATGGGCCGATGATCCGATTCCCCTGTATTCCTAAGCCGCTGAAAGGAAAGGGAGAATCAGTTAAAGATCGTTAGGCCCTGCATTCGGAGAACTTGATTCTGCGGTCTTGCTCGCCTCCGGGAGCGCGGCGACTCCCATTCCCGGAAGGACTCCGGCCGGCCAAGCTCGTGGCGCCTGAACCTCCTGAGTCGGATTCACCACTTGCGCCGCTGGAGCCCGGTGGGATAATCCCGTCCAGTTTCGAAGTTTCGCTTACATCAGCAGGTGGATTCACCCAAGGGGCGAAAGGAGTTCTTCCATGGCTTCCACTTCCACGCAGACGGTCCCGGTCGCCGAGCCCAAGCCCGTCGAAACCCGCGAGCCGCGCCCGGTCGAGCGGCCCAGCGATGCTCCGTGGACGATTAAGCTCGACGGACACATCCCCTGCTAGGCAGAGGGTCCTCGGGGATCGGGCGCTTGTTGGCTGCCCAAGCTTTCTGCTTTCGCTAAATCTCGCGGCGTCCTCAATTTACGCCGCGAGATGTTTGTTTCTTTGACGAGATCCAAGAGGAAGCGTATCCTCCTCTGAGTATTCACCCCCCAAAGGGAGCGCAGTGTCGAGTAACGCAACGAACGGCCGCGGCGACACGGATCTTGTCTTCCGTCGCGCCCTTCCCCTGATCGATCGCACCCTGGGTAGGGAATACGGCCTCGCAAGCGACGAAGCGGCGGACGTCGAGCGTTCTCTGTACGTCTGGTTTCAGGCCTTCGTTCGCCGACCCGGGACACCGCGGTCCGAAGGTCAGCTCCGGCCCCACTTGATCATGATGGCCTGCCAGGCGGCTCATGTTTACTGGTCCGGGAGGCTGTCGGACGCTCCTCCTAAAGACGAGAACGTGCGGCGCTCTTTGACCCTGGGTCCTCGCGAGGTCGCCATCGAGATCGAGAAGACCCACTCGGGACGATCCCCTGCCGGCAAACCGGGCGAGGATTTTTCGTGAGCGGGAAAGTCATCCCTTTCCAGTGGCGGGACCACCGGCTGCCCCCCGAAGAGGGCTGGCCCGCAGCCGAGAGAGTCCTCGCCATCCCTATTCTGGAGCGCACATCGCGATACGCTGATCTGAAGCTCGAGGATCCTGAGCTCCTCCTCTGCGTCTGCGAAATCCTGCGCTCGCGCCTCGAGTCGTCGCCGGTCGTCGTTCACGACGAGGCGGAGTTTTTCTACGGTTTTCTCCAAAGGCCGGTTCGAAAGATCGGGCTGTTTGACGAGCGGGACTACTACCTCGGCGAGCTTGCCCTCACCGCCGGAACCGCCTCCCGCGTGCTTTTCAAACGGGAAGAAGCGCGCCGGTGGTTCGACCGCGCGGAGGCGAGCTTCACGCGCTCCGCCAATGGCCTGGCCCACGTCGCCCGGCTGGGATACCAGCGTCTGGCTCTCGCGTTGGAGGAGCGCCGCATCGAGGAGGTCCTCGAAATGGCGCCGCTCTGGCGCGAAAGCTTTGCATCGATGGAGATGCAGGAGGACGCGCTCAAGTGTCGCTTTCTGGAGGGAATCGCTCTCCGAGAGAAGGGGCAGTTCGCCGAGTCAGTCGAGGTCTTCCGTGACATTTGCCGGGAGGCCGAGAAGCAAGGAAGCATCCGCCTCGTTGCGACGGCCTCGAACAACCTCGCCCAGTATTGCCGGCTTCTTGGAAACCTGGACGAGGCGATGGTCTACGCCCGCAAGGCACTTCCCCTCTATCAGCAGCTCGAAAACAAAGTCGGATTGGTCAAGCTGCGCTGGTCGGCCGGCAACATCCTGCGCGAGCAGCGAAAGTTCGCCGAAGCCGCCGCCGCCTATCGCGAGGCAAGACAGGAAGCGCAGGAGGTTGGGATGCGCGGCGACGTGGCCGCCCTTCACCTCATCCTCGCCGACGTCCTCCTCGACGTCGGCCAGGAGCGCCAGGCCGAGTGGGAAGTGCGTGCCGCGCTTCCAATCATCGACGAGGAGCGCATGGTTCCCGAAGGCTTCGCAGCGTTGGACTTCCTCCGCAAGGCGCTCCGTCTCCGGCAGGTCGACCGCAAAGCCCTCCGCGAGCTCCATGGCTACTTCCGCGAGCAGCAGGGCTAACTCCGGGCGCTCCGCCTCCCGGCTCGGGCGCCCTCCTACCCCAATCTAGCCCTGCCAGACCTTCCCCGCGTCCGCTCCAGGTCTCCTCCACTCCTCAACTTTTTCGCCGGGCGAGTCGGGCGGAAAAAGTCTGTGTGGATCTTGGCCTCTGCCTGACACTGTAGAGGTGAGGGAGACGGTTCCGCCGATGAACCGACGATCAGATGGATCAATGAACCGATTCTTCCTGGGTCCGATGAGCCGATGTCCCCTTGGCCCGATGACCCGGCGCTCCTGTCTGACCGTTTCGCGACGTTCCTTTCCCGCTAAGAAGGGATGATCTTGAAGCCTGCCATCGCGAAGTGGCGATCAAACGTAAAGGCCTGATCCAGGCGGAGGCGGCGCATCACGGCGAAGGAAATGCAGTCTGTGAAACTGACTCTCTGGTCGGCAAACTTGGCAAACAGATCGAGAGCCGTGAGCTCGTCTTCTGCCTCGGGCCGAATCACCGTCAGCGCATTCGAGGCTAGCAGGGCTCTGGCCCTGTCGGCGGCGAATGCGTAGGATGTCCGCCGGCCGAGCAGCGTGAAGGTTTCGTCGAGGACGAAACTGCTGGTAAAGCATCGGCTGCGGGTTCGTTCGATCTGCGTCCAGAGGCGCCGCGCTCGCCGGTGATACGCGTCCCGCCGGATGTACCGCGCGAGGAATGCTCCGGTGTCGAGAAAGATCACTTCTCGTCGTCGTAGAGGTACTTGTCGTGGTTCCTGGCGGTGTCGGCCGGAGCCGGCCCGTCAAAGACGGCGTCCTCGTAGAGAGGGTCGCTGCCGGCGTCGTAGGTTGGGTTGGGCATCGCCGCTCCGAGAGAATCCCTGATCAGCTCCCCCAGCGACACACCCCTTTGCCTGGCGCGAAGGATCGCCCGGCGATGCAAGTTCTCCGGAAGCATGACGGTCGTGCGGCGCATCGATCCGCTTTTCATATACCGCCATAATATGGCGCCATATATGAGCTGTCAAGCTCAATCCGCCCGAGTCAATAAGGCGATGGCCGATGAACCGATGGCCCCGAGCGCCCGATTCCCCTGCTCGTTCAAGACCGCCCGACGACCCGATCGCCAGATCACCCCGATCACCCGTGTCCCCACGCCCCTTATCCCCGCGTCGCCCTTTCACCTCCCACCCCCGTCCCGGAGCTGCATTCCTGCCGGCCTCCCCTGCCTCAACTTTTTTCGCCGGTGAAAGCAGTTCGTGTGGATTTTGGCCTCCGCCGGACACGGTAGGGGTGGAGGGAATGCAATAAGCTAACAATAAAAGGCTGACCCCAATCCGACCACACTTCGTCTACGCTGATCGGCGCCCGCGCTCCAGATGCCTTTCATTTTCCTTCAACGCCTGACGGACCCGAATCGGCTGGGACTGTCCCGCTGGCCGGAGGTACTCGTCACTTCTCGTTTCGTTGTAAGCTATTCTCGATTTTCGTTGAGCCTCCGGAACGGCGTTCTGCCCGCCTCGAGCGGGCTTTCGCACGCCGGGGGTATTGCATGGATCGTGCAGAACGCAGGCACCGCACGCAGAAGGTCATCGCCAGGCGGGTTCGAAAGCGCAGAAAATCCTCCTATCGCGTCTATCTGGATCAGACGCCGAAGGTCGGGAGATGCGCCCGCCTCTTCGAGGTAAACGTAGGCTATGACCGCCTTTGGACTTACCACGAATGGGCCGCCAAGCCCGGCATACTGCGCAAGCACAACGGCGCTCACGGCGCCTGCGGCATCTGCGAGGATGATGAGAATCCGAAAAGAGACCTTCCAAACCTTGCTTGGGAGCTGGAGAATCTCGCGCGTTCCGATAATCGTGGAGACACGGACGGTGGCGACCGGTCGGCCAGACAGAGACGACGCAAGGACACACGGCGCTGGTGCCGCGGAAAAATGGGTGTTCCTCACCGCGCAAGTTGGCGGCCCGCCTGGCCAAACTCCGCGTCCCAGGCTTTCGTTTGCGACACCTGTGGAAGGAAGCTCGAGATCTGCTTTCATCCGCGCTGGTCAATTTCCGGAGGTCGATGCCGTTGTCCGAAGAGCCTCGCCAAACCCGGTCGGGATCCTCCCGTCTCAACGTCTGACTCGGCAGTGCTGCCGGCTTCCGCTCGCCCATGCGCGTAGAATCCAACTCGGGTAGTACGATGACGAGAGAAGAGCTTCTGTCCAGGATCACGATCGACCCCAATGTGTGTTTTGGGAAGCCATGCATCCGTGGGCACAGGATCCGGGTTTCGCTGGTCCTCGATCAGCTCGCGAGCGGAAGGACGGCCAAAGAGATCCTTGACGACTATCCCGGACTGGATCAGGCGGACATCCTCGCGTGCATCGCTTACGGCGCGGAGATGGCGCGCGAACGTTACGTCGACGTTCCCGTCAAGGCTTCTTGAAGATCAAGCTCGATGAGAATCTTGGCCGCCGCATCGAAGAGCTCTTCCGAGCGGCGGGGCATGACGTAGCGACCGTCTCCAGCGAGGGACTCTCATCGGCGGCAGATGGTCTCGTTATCGATGCCGCTCGCCAAGAAGGCCGTTGCCTTGTCACGCTGGACCTCGAATTTGGCAACCCGCTTCTTTTCCGGGCCGCTGACTACCGAGGCATCGCTGTGCTGCGTCTTCCGGCAAGGCCCTCCTACTACCACGTGGAGATGTCTGCGAGAACGCTGATCGGGGGGCTTGAGCCGGCGATTGAGAGGCACCTCTGGATCGTCGAGGCGGGCCGGATTCGAATCTATCAAGACCCGGACGAGGATCCATTGGAGCCAAATCACTTCGATCGCTAAAAGGACCGGCTGCCACCAGGTGCCTCAGCCATGGCCAGTCGCCTCCAAACCGGCAGCCCACGAACCGGAACATCAGCGAGCGGGAAGCGGCAAGCCACGAAATACAAGAAATCAGCGTTGACCCCGGCTCGCATTTTGGTTGACCCGGCTCGGCCCGACCCGACCTGCCTGGGTTTCCCTGCGTCGCCGCGTCCCTTCGTCCCCGCGTCGCATTCCAGCCGGCCCTTACCCTCAACTTTCTTCGCTGGGTGAAAAAAGTTTGTGTGGATTTTGGCCTCCGCCGGACGCGGTACCTGAGGCTCCGACGCACTCGCAACGACCCGGCCAGCGACTGGCGGTCAGATTCGACGACGGAACATCGGGGGAAGTGGACGTCTCTGATCGTCTCTTCGGTCCAATGTTCGAACCTCTGGCGAGCGATCCCGAGCTCTTTCATCGCGTTTCCGTGGACGAGTTTGGCGCTGTCTCCTGGCCCAACGGCGCCGACCTGGCGCCCGATGCTCTCTACCGGCAGATCAGAGGAACAGCAGTCGGAACTCGCTAACTCCCTTATCCCGCGTCCTCGTCCTCGCGTCCTCTTCGCCGCCTCCGTCGCCCAGTCACTCCGTCCCCGCGTCCGTCTTCCCGCCTCCCACTCACCCCCTCGTCTTTTTTCCCTCGTTTCCAGGTCCCCGCGTCCCCGCGCCGTCTTCGCCCACCCCCCGTCCCACCGGCTGCGTTATCCTCGTTCAGGAGGTTCCCGTGAGTCCCAAGATCGCAGAGAGCAAGACCATCATCGATAAGCTGTGCCGCGACCACCATGTCCGGCGCCTGGAGCTTTTCGGCTCCGCTGCGGTGGGGAAGGATCAGCCGCAGGAAAGCGATCTCGATTTTCTGGTCGAGTTCGATTCGCTCCCGCGTGGCGCGTACGCGAACGCTTACTTGTATGTAGCGGTAGTTGGGCGGACACTCCCGAGATTCCGTCGGCAGATTTTTCCACAGTTTAGGCAGCCTCTGGATCGACCTCCTTTCTGCTGAGGAGGGCGGCGCCGTCGAGGAAGGCCTGGTAGGGGGTGCGGCCCTGGGTCCGGTAGCCCTGGTGGGCGCGCTCGCGGTTATAGAAGTCGAGGTAACGATCGAGGTCGGCCTGGAGCTGGTCGAGTGACTCGTAGAAGGTCTTGCGGAAAGCGACGGCGTAGAACTCTTCCTTGATGGTGCGGTGGAAGCGTTCGGTGAAGCCGTTGGTCTGAGGCGAGCCGATGTCGGTTCTGCGGTGCTCGATCTGGCTGATCGTCAGGAAGAGCTCGAAGGGATGATGAAGGGGTCGGCCGCAGAACTCCCTACCGTTGTCGGTCAAGAGGTGCTGGATCTCCACGCCGTGCTCTTCGTAGAAGGGGACGACGCGATCGTTCAAGACATCGACGGCCGTCATGGGGACCTTGGAGAGGTAGAGCTTGGCGAAGGCCAAAGAGCAGTTGGTGTCGACAACGGTCTGCTGGTAGATCCTGCCCACGCCCTTGATCGTGCCGACGAAGTAGGTGTCCTGACCCAGCAAAAAGCCCGGCTGGGGCGACTCGATGTGGGCCTCGGGATCGGTGACCTTGCCGCGCCAACGCTGGAGCAGCTTCATCTGGGTTTCGGTCAGGACGCCGCCGCGGGCTGCCGTCTTCTGCTCGAGCCACAGCAGCCTCTGGTAGCGAAGCGTCAGGCCGTGGCGCTGCCAGACCGCGCGTACGGCCGCAGGCGAGACCCCGACGCCGACCAGCTTGAGCTGGGACGAGAGCCTCAGGTAACTCATCGCCGGATACCGCTCGGTCATCTCCAGGATCTTCGCCTCAAGCTCCGGCGGCGTCTGATTGGGCATCCTCGGGTTGCGTCGCGGCTGCGGCGCCAGGCCTTCAGCGCCGTACCTCTCGAAGGCTTCCTTGATCTCGTAGAAGTGGCTCCGGGAGATCCCCGCTCGTTTGCATGCCTGGCTCACGCTGGAAAGTTGCTCCGCCAAGGCGAGCATTCCCATCCTCGCCTTGATAAGCTTTTCTCGGGTGCTCATCGTCGTCTCCTTTCGGTAAATCTGAATTCCCAAATCCAAATCTACCGCCGGAGAACCCGGGAGCACCCAACCCCACTTTTCCGCAGTTTCCACAGCCCTCAGCCGGCTGCTACAACTGTCCGGAGATCTCCCGCTAAGTACAGCTTACTTCGGATTGTTGGAGTCCCTGCAGGAGGTTTTTCAACGGCCGGTCGATCTGGTCGTCGATTCGGCCATCAAGAATCCGTACTTCCGGGAATCCATCGAGCGGACCAAGACGCTGCTTTATGCGGCTTGAAGTCAGGAAGTACGTCTACGACCTCAGGCGCGCCCTCACTCTACTGACCGACTTCACGGCACGTAAGACGTTCCAGGACTACGCACAAGATCAAATGCTGCGGGCGGCGGTGGAACGCGAGTTCGAGATTATCGGCGAGGCGCTCTCACAGCTTGCGAAACTCGACGGCGATCTCTCTCGAGGATCAGCGAGTATCGGCGGATCATCGCGTTTCGCAACATCTTGATCCATGGTTATGCAGACGTCGACGATCGGCTCGTCTGGGACATCGTCGAGACCAAACTCCCGGTACTCAGCAAAGAGATCGACAGCCTGCTCGACGCCAGTTCAACCTGATCGCGCGAGTCGCCCCAACGCTGCCTCCAGGAAGGGGAGAGCGACGACGGAGAGCCCCCCAGCCCCCCTCGCCCCCTCTCCCGCTCAACCCCTCGTCCCCAGTTCCCCCCGTCCCCCCGTCCGTCTTCTCGCCTCCCGCCAGCCCGACTTTTTTCGCCGGGTGAAAAAAGTTCGTGTGGATTTTGGCCTCCGCCGGACACGGTAGGGGTTGAGGGAATGCAATAAGCTAACAATAAAAGGCTGACCCCAATTTGACCCGGCCCGATCGCACTCCGGAAGGCCTCCGCGACGTTTCCGAGCAGAGGGAGCCCGCGGTGCGCGAGCGGGAGCAGGGGCGGATCAGGATCGCGGTTGAGACACATCCGGGTATGCGAAGGAGAACGCTCTGGTAACGAGTTGGAAGCCTTGGAACCAGACTACAATATATGGATTGTTGCCAACGATCTACCGAAATAATGCAAGATGCCAAGACTGACCCCGATCCTTCCCCGATCCTTCCCCGGATTCGGAGCGCTTCCCACCGCGCAGACCCCGCAACGCGTCCGGGAGCTGCGCGGACGAGCATGTGTCGGTGAGAAGTAGACGCAGTGACGAAAGTGGACTGGTGAGAATGAATCAGCGCTCGATGGAAACCATTGAGGCTGCACGACCCGCGATGTCAGTTTCGCCGTGGTCCAGAGATTGCTGACTCTGGGTGAGAAGCCCAACTTGCTGAAAACGGAGCCAGTTTCTGCCGAATTACGGCACACGGGTGGGCCTGCTCAGAAAGGCACTGCTGACATGAAGCGGTCAATGTGGCTGGCGTTTGGGCCTCCGGTTCAGATCGTCAAGCTCTAGGCAAAGAGCGGTGGCCTAAATCGATGGTTCGCTCGGGGAGTACGGGCTGCGACCAGGAGCTTCGCACTGTCACGGGTCCGTGGTTTCTCAGCTCCACCATTCTGATCTCATCCATCATGTTCGTTGCCGCCTGCGCGTCGGCTCCGACGATCGTCAGGAACGGGAGCATTCCTCGGGAGGTCAAGATTGCGGTCATCCCATTTCGAGACTGCGCGATTCCGGAGCAAGAGGATTGCGGGGGGTCAGGGAATACCGTCGGTACGATATACGCCCGAATTCTGGCCTCGAAACCTGGCTATCACGTCTCTCCCGTCTCAAGGCCCGTAGGTGCGACTGAAACTCTCACTGATGATGCGGCCGGTGCGTATGCGAAAGGCCGGGATTTTGATTACGTTGTGAACGGCGAAGTCAACGACTTCTATCGAGTTGCGCCATTCACCTTTCGGGCTGAGCGAGTGGGGCTCTCGCTGCGAATTCTCAGAGTATCGGATGGAGCTGTGATCGCATTCCAGACCGAGAAGAACGAGGCGGGGAACCTGACCACGCCGGAACGAATGATCGAAAAGCTGGCCGGGAAACTTCGTGACGCGCTCTAGCCAACAGGGGCGTCCTCCGAACATGCCATTTTCGCAAGACTGACCCAGACCTCTCAGGGTTTCCAGCTGTGGAAACAAAAAGGAGCTAAACAGATATCATGCGCGACGATTCTCTTCTTCACGAACTTCTTGCGGCAGACGACGAAGTAACCGCTATTAAGGCTCTGGCGGATCGCGGCCTCCTTTGTGATGCTGGGCACTGGCGATACGTCGGGGACCTCCGGAACAACGAGTCCGTCATTCTTGCTCAACAGAGTTCGGCGACGGCCGCTCTCATCGAGAAATACACGAACGGACTCGATGCGGTTCTCCTTCGACTCTGCAAGACGAAGGGAATCGATCCCCGCGGACCCAGGGCGCCGAAGACAATGGCAGAGGCCATTGACACTTTCTTTGATGATCTCGAAGGCAGGGGCCCCGAGGCGATCAGGGACGTTGCCGACCAACACCTAGTGCTGTACGCGACCGGTGCGAAGGCGAGGCCGTCGCTGTCTCTTTATGACGCCGGTGAGGGACAGCTGCCGACAGACTTTCCGACGACCTTCTGCTCTCTTATCTCAGCGGGAGACCGCGGCTCCTACAAAGGAGCGGTGCCGTTCGTGCAGGGTCGGTTCAACATGGGTGGGACGGGAGTCCTGCAGTTCTGCAGCGTCGAACGCAAGCTCCAGCTTATCGTTTCACGTGTCCCCGATGACCTTGCAAAAGATAGAGATCACGAATGGGGCTATACGATCATGTGCTATTTTCCCGGGAAGGACGGACAGGATCCGTCATGGCGCTACCTCGTCGACGATGGCGGCCGGGCCGTCTATACGGCTGGGAACGCGCCGCTTGGGCTTCTTCCGCTCGCTGGTGTTCCCAGAGGCCTCCCTTCACCGCGCGAGCGAAAGGTGAGCAGCGGCACGCTTGTCAAGATGTATGACTACGAGGCCCCGAGATCGAACGTCTGCGGCGAACTCTTCAAGAAGGTTGAAGAGTATCTCCTCCGCCCCGCGCTGCCGCTGCGAATTGTCGAGTGTCGGGAGGCATATGCTGCCAAAGTTATGGCGGTCACCGTCTGGGACTGCATGGCCCGCTGGGCGAGGAAGGGTAAAATCGAGGATGGCTTCACTGACGGCGCAAGCTTTGAAGTCACGCTGAATAGCGGCGAAACAGTACCCGGCGAGATACGCGTGTTCAAGGCTGCGGAGCTCGCTGACGATCAGGACGCGCCACACACCGGTATCCGGTGCCTCGTCAACGGCCAGTCGCATGGCAAACGCGATGCTCGCTTTTTCCGTACGCGGGCCGTCGATAAGGAGCACATCGCGGGTAGTCTCCTTGTGACTCTCTTCGCCGAGAGGCTCAGCCAGGCCACGAAGAATCATCTGTTCCTTAGCAACCGCGAAACGCTTCGCGAGGGAACGCTGCTCGAGGATCTTCTCGGCAAGCTCCAAACTGAGCTCCATGACCACGAAGCGCTCAACGAGTTGAACCAGCGTCGCTATGCAGAGAAAGTTAAAGATGCCATCAAGGACGAGGACGGCATTAGGGCGCTTGAGGAGCTCCTGTCAACGGACCCGCACTTGGCGAGTCTCTTCGGCACGCTGCTGCCTGGTCGCGTTGCGGCACGGACAGCCACCAACGGGACTGGCGACACGGTACCCGGCGAGCCGCTCCCGTTTAGAGGGCTAGACTTCCCGACGTTCATTCATCGGGGGCGAGATAAGGCTTCCCACGCGCACGTTGAGTTGCCACAAGGTGATGCCGTGCGCGTCGGTTTCACCACGGACGTCAAGAACAATTACTTTACACGTCGAAGACCGCCACGCGGATCCGTGGTGTTCACCGGCACGTCTCCTGACCCCTCGTACCGGCTCTTTAACGGCCGTCTGACCTTCACATACAGGTCGGATCGCAAGACGCCGGTTGGCACCGCACTCACGACAACAGTTACAATTACGGATGAGCGCGGTTCGGGGCCGTTTATACTGACAATTAGCCTCATGATCGTCGAGCCTAGGCAGGTCCATGAACCCGGCGGGCCCGACCCTCGCGAGCGGGAACCGCGAGTCCAAGCGGGCCCGAGCCAGCCGGACGTCACGGAGCAGGACTTGGGTCCCGACAAACAGCCTGCGACGGTAGTGAGAGACCCGGCCACCAAACGGCTGAAGATCATTATCAACAAGACCTCGAGGCTTCTTGACGAAGCCAAACAACTGCGATCAGAGGCAGAGGAACCTGCTGTGGCTTTCGTCTTCAAGTATGGCCTCGCTTTAGCCGTCATGGGTCTACTGGACAGCATCAAGAAGACCCCGCAATGGCAAACAGACGAGGCGGGTTGCCGCGAGCAAATCGCGACGATGGCAGAAGGAGTGGCTCGCGTGATTGTGCCGCTCTGCCTCTCCCTCCCGAAGAACCTTCCTAAGGTAAAGGAAGTGAGCAAGCGGAAAAGCGCCTAGCCGGGGAGTCGATCAGCTAGGCCTCCGCGGCTTGGATAGACGGTGGATGAGCAGAAGCTCCGTGGATGCGTCCGATGAGCCCTTCAGGGCGGCGTACCACTTCCGATTGGGTACTCGACGGCTGAGGCGGCCGCTTCGTATCTCACACTCCTCGAATCCCGCCGCATGCATGCATCTCCGGTACTCGGGAAGTTGGCTAGACGCGTCTGCGAACCCTACAAGTTGTACCACGTGGCCGTCGGGCGACAGAACACTGGCGACCGAGCGATAGGCACTGACAATCATGTCGAAGTAGTTTTCTAGGCCTGTCGGCGTCCGGCTCCCGCCTGTATAGAATGACTGGCCACAGCCGTCGGGTACGTTGGCGATCCAATAGGGCGCCGGAGTCTCTTTCCTGCCCCGGTACTGCCAGCGGTGATACAAGACGTTGACGCCTGGGTAGGGGGGAGAGGTGAAAACCAGCTTGGGCCTCACGGCGTGCTGAGCAAAGATCGGTTCCTCTTCAAGGCCCACCGCGCTACGATAAAGGAGTACTCGGTTCCGTACGATGCCGGAGCTCAAGACGTTTGAGGCCCGGCAAGCTCCTCTAAACTGGCGTAGCCCAGCAAACATCTCCTCGATAAGCTCTGCAAGACGAAGAGCGAGCTTCCTCCTGCGCGGCGGGTCCGTGTGACGGCAATCTAGCGCCCATTGGCCTAGGCGCAGTAGGGCGCAGCGGGCAAAGGCACGCTGCCTGGGTTGCATCGGCGCTGTAAGACGGATTGCACCGGACATGAATATCTCTACCGCTCCTGGAAGATTCCGCACTGGTGTCCGTTGAATCCAACCTACATCAGGTCCGCTTACGCGTTCCGCAACACGCTCGGCCCAGTTCCGTATCTGTTCCTCGTCGTCGACTGAAATAGGTCGCGTTCGAACCGATGTCACAAAGTGTGCGAGCGCGTTGACGTCGACACCTATGAGGCGTCGACCGAGAGCCATCCCTTCTATGATTGTCGTGCCGCCACCCATGAATGGATCCAGCACCCAATCGGCCGCGGATGTAAAGCACGCGATGACCTCTCGAGCGATCGGAGGAGCGAAACGGGCGGGGTAGTGGTAGAACTGGTGAGTGAATCCGGATGTATAGGAATAAGAGGTGGCATTCCTCAGCGTCGCCCTTACCTCACCGATGAGACCTGGGCCAAATCGGCAGGCCTCGGGTTCTTGCTTTCTCATCGATTCACTGTGTCGCCCAGATACGTCAATTTAGTTAGCAACTTGGCCCAGCCGGCTGGTTCGTCTCCGGCGATGAGATACGCCAACATCCTCCAGGATGCCGACAACGTACGTCAGATAGCGTCCAAGCAGCGACTAGAGAGGGGCAGTCCACTGGTCGTAGCACGCCAACGTAACCATGATATCGTCTGCTTGTGACAGCAATCTCCGTAGCAGGGAGATTCGATACCATATTTAAATTGTACCATGGGCTCCGCATAACCGGCCGGCCTTACCCACGCGGCTAGGGAGAATTAGTGGCCTTTCGGAGGTTGGTATGAGAAGACGTACTCTGGAGGACCGGATGGGTAGTCCGATTGGTAGGCTAGGCAAGGTCCAAGGGCGTGTCTTGGCCGAGATCGATGGCCTAACCATAACGGCGTCCCCGCTTGACGCCAAGCGGTCCGGGAAGAACCGCCTCTGGATCCAGATTCGACAGAACGTAAAGCCGAAGAAATGGCGAGCTTCGACGGCGTTGATCTATGCGCGCAGTGCTGACATCCAGTTCGTTGAGGAATACGAGGGCTCGTAACCGGCGGTTTAGGCCTCGTCCTGAGTGTAGCCTTCGTGGGGTCAGCCTCGGCAGATGATCCTTTCAGACCTTAGCAAGCCGGACATTGTGAGTCCGCCAGGGCGGAGCCGACCGCTGCAGGGGATCGGCCCGACCTTCAGCTCGAGTAAGAGCAGTTCGAAATCAGGATGGATGACGAGAAAGTCGATCGCACCTTCGCGGGAGCCACGCCCACGATTTGGCTACGAACGACTCCGGCCGCCGCTCTGATCTTTTTCGCCGAATGCATCGTCAGCGCTCCTCCACGTAGCCGCCGCATCGCCATCGTCGTGCTTCCTCGCCTCGACCGCAGATTCTCCTCTCGCCGTGGCCACGGCGACTCGATCGCGTCAAGACAACGCTTCAATCGGCCTTGAGCGGTTGCTTGTTCTCTTGGGCATAGGGGTGATTTGTCTGCATCAGCTGCCTTGAGAACTTGGAGTTTAGAATCTCTTGCTATGGTCCAGGCTTTCCGGGGCGCACGACGGCGCCGACGTCTGCCCGAGAGGCAAAAACGCGGAGAAGGCCCCCCTGCCGCTTGGATGCTGATCTGGAACCCAAAGGAGTTCAATTGGGAACGTCATGGGTTCCGAGACGCGCTTAGAAGGGTGGCAGAGGCTGGTTACGCGGATGGTCGCTGGTCGTGCGGTTGGACCGGTGGCCTCGGACCTCGGGGTCCGACAAGAGGAGGACGTTTCTTCGCGCTTCGAGTGGGTCCGGACAGACTCGAGCTCATCGCTGCAGGTCGGTTCTTGTCGCCGGCAAATCCGCGGAAGCTTTGGCATGGAGACCCACTCGCCCGCGTGCGCTTCGAGTGCATTGCCGATTACGGCTCCGAGGCCTTCATCTCGCGTCCCGTGCTCCAGGTCCTCGGGGGTGCCCACTCTAGGCAATGGTCCATTCGTAGTCGGTGACGGCACGGCCGAGGCAAGATGAAGACTCCTCGGAACACTCCGTTCGCGGCGCTTCTTGCACGAAGGCATCCCGGGCCTGCCGGGACCGCAGAAGAAGCTCCCGAAGAAGGCATTCAGATGGCGCCGCGAATGGAAGGTTCAAGAGGGAAGCTGACGAACGCCGAGATTAAGCGACAACAAAGGCTTTCGCGGGAGCGAGCCCACAAAAGGAACGTCCCACCCCCGGACGCCGTGATTGTTCGGGGGGGACTGCCCTCGCTTGGAAAGAGAAGGTAGGGGGCACTGGGAGGGGAGATTCCAGATTGAGGCGAGTGGACAGTTGGCCAGTAGAGCGCCCACCGCCCGAACTACGCTTTCATCTGGGTCCATCGTGGCACGCGCAAGCTCCGGTGGCGGCCTTCTTCTCATCGGCGTCCGGGGATGACGGGAACCCCCGCTGGCTCTGACGTTTCCGAAGTCCTCAAGCCCGACTTCGCACATGGGCCCGTAATTAGGGTCCAAACTTTGGATCCTTGACATGGATCCAAATCACGGATAAGCTCCAGATGTAGCTGATCAGCGCCCGCAGCCGAGGAGGGTCGCCTCTCGAACCCGTCCGTCTGCGGTAACCGAAAATCGAGAGAGATGGAAGGTGGTTATGGTTCAAGCCCTGGAAGTCATCAGCCCCGAGGAGGCTCCGGTGCGCACCGCGAGCATTCCTGTAAACATGCGTAAGACGCAGCTCCGCCGGAAGTGTCAGGACGTCGTTGGCGTCATGACCGCTGGTCAGTTGACCAAGGCCTACGTCATTCCGCGGCGCGATTTTCAGAAGAAGACCGGATATCAACGGGAGATCTCGTTGGCCCGTGTCAACAAGCTGGTCGACGACCTTCGCAAGAAACAGGTTGATCTCCCCACGGCGCTGCTCCTGAACCTTCGAGAGTTTCACGCCGAGCGGAACCTGACGAAGGACGGCGATCAGTACTCGTTCTGTCCGGACGGTTCGCCCCTGTACATCGTGGACGGGCAACATCGAATCGAGGCGCTGAGCCGGCTCGTTCAGGAAAACGCCGCCCAGTGGAGCGACTTCGAAGTTCCCTTCGTCTGTATGCTAGGCGCCACCGAGCTCGAGGAGATGGAGGAGTTCTACATTGTTAACTCGACCGCGAAGTCGGTTCGGACGGATCTCGCCTTCGACCTATTGAAGCAGCGGGCGGAGAACGACCCAGCGGTTTACGACTCGCTTCTCGAGCGTGGACAGGCGTGGAGGGTCGAGGCGCAAGGTATTGCAGAGGAATTGGCCCGCACCGCAAAGTGGGTCGGGCGGATTCGGTTTCCTGGCGAGGAGAAGGGCGCCACCACCATCGGTTCGAGCGGGATGGTCGGATCGCTGCAGGATCTCCTTGCGAATACGTTCTTCGGATCCATCTCAAGGGGGAACAGGATCCAGATTCTCGATGCCTTTTGGAAGGGAGTCTCCGCCGTTCTCCCGGAGGCGTTCGAAGACCCTGAGCGATTCGTAATACAGAAGTCAACCGGTGTACAGGTCATGCATCGGGTGCTGATCCCGGCTCTCGAGTACCTGCGTTCCACGGGGAAATCGCTAATCAGCCCAAACTCCTACGAGGAGGCGCTTCGGGGTCCGCTGACCGAACTTGAGGGCGACACTCGGGACGGCGGCGTTGCGAAAGGCACCGAGTTTTGGCGCTCAGGCCCGGAAGGTGCCGCAGGTAGTTTCAGCAGCAACGCGGGCCGGCGAGTTCTCACAGCGAAGATTCGGGCCGGCCTCCCGAAACCGGAAGTAGCGTAGAAGCATTTCGGCGGGGGTGGGGCGACCTGCTCCACCCTCCTCCATCTGATCAACTATGAAGATCCGAGACAGACACCTCTACCACGGCGCCGCGCTCACGCAAATCGTGGAACACGAGTACTTCACAGCCCTCAACAAAGCAGACGAGAAGTACGGCCACTACGTTCTCAACGCAAACACCAGAATCATACTCAAATACTGCTCTAGCGATACTGGACCCTGGAGTTTCACGTTTCAGCCCGACGACATTCGCGTCATTAGGGCTGACTTTCAGTTCGCAGACGAAGTGTTCGTATGCTTGGTTTGTGGTGGCGCCTCTGTCTGCGCACTCGACCGCCAAGAGGTCAGGCAAGTTCTCGACCTCGACAGTGAGCGGCTGCAGGCCGTTTCCGTCCGCGTTCCGAAGGGCGGGAGCATGCACGTCCGTGGCTCTCGTGGCGACCTGCGCCTCGCCGTTCCCCACAGCGCGTTCCCATCGAAGCTTTTTCTCTGAGCTGATGTTCTGGTCCTTCAGCATGCCAGTTCCTTGCGGCGGCGAATCGCAAAGGAGGGTACTTGAAGATAAGGGTCCGGGGAATCAAGAAGGGGCGGCATCTCCGGCGGCAGCTTTGGAAGAACGCCCGCCTCGTCAGCGGGCGGCGGCAGTTCGCTGGAACTGTCGTGACTCAATTCAGCGCCAAGGGTACGCGGTTCGTCGTATTCAAGTTGCGGCGGCCGAAAGCGTCTTCTCGGAAGCGTAGGCCACGAGGGTAACGCCAGTCCAACGCTGCCGAGCGCTACGCGCTCTCGCCTTCTATGGTCTTGCCCGACTCGGAGTAAGCGGACGGGGAATGAGGAAGCGGTGTCAGGCATGCAAACCTGCAACTTCGGTCGAATGGGTGTCAGGGCACCAGGCGGTAGCTGATTGATTCGTCTACCGTAGACCCGCTTTCCCCGAGCTGAGGGCTCGCGACAATCTGGAGTCATGCGACGTGCGGCGTGGGCCGGCCGCTGAGGCTCCAGGGCCGCGGCGCGATCCATCACGTCATCGCCCGCGGCAACGAGCGCAAAGCGATCTTTCGAGACGATCGGAATCACCAGGAGTACTTGAACCTTCTGAGAGGGAAGGGTGTCAAGTAGGGAAAGCGGTGTCAGGCGTGCATGCTCGCAACTTCGGCCGAGTGCCGCCTCGGCCCGTCGGCCGAAGTCTGTCGGATAGCATTCGCCAATGGCAAAGGGAAAGCCTCCGAAATCTTCCTTCGAGCTCGCCATGGAGCGACTTCGCGCCGCGGATCCGGCCGGGGGAAAGGAGCATCCCTTGACCACCCGGCAAAAGGAACAGATCGTTGAGGCCAGGCAGATGGCCGCGGCGAGGGTGGCCGGGCGCGAGATCCTTTTCAGGGACGCTCTGAAGCGGGCACGCGATGCGGTCGAGCGAGAGAAGATCGAGGGCGGGTACCAGATCGAGCGGAAGCGGATCGACGATGACTGCGAGCGGAATGTGGAAGCGATCCGACGCGGTCGGTGACGTCCAGGACTTCGAACCTGAGCTCGACGTGACCGACCTCTCCTCCCTTTTCGGACCGATCGACATCTATCTGTTCGATCAGATCCTCCGGGGACGGATTACGCCCGGGATGACGGTTTTCGACGCGGCAACCTCGTCTTTCTTCTCCGAGAGGGCTACGAAGTCTTCGCCGTCGATCCCTCTCCGTCCGCCATCGAGGAGGTGCGGGCGCTAGCGCGCGAGCTGGCGCCTCGTCTTCCCGCGTCGAACTTTCGCGCGGAGGCGATCGAGTCGAACAGCTTTGCCGATGGCTGCGCCGACGTCGTGTTGAGCAGCGCCGTGCTGCACTTCGCACCAGACGAGGCGCACTTCCTCGCGATGCTGGAGGGGAGCTGGCGGCTAGTCAAGCCCGGCGGCCTCTTCTTCAGCCGCCTCGCGTCTTCGATCGGAATGGAAAGCCGATTCGTTCCCCTGGAAGGGCAGTCCGGGCGGCGGTTCCGTCTTCCCGACGGCTCGGACCGGTTTCTCGTGGACGAGCCGTATCTCCTCGCTCGGACGCGGGAGCTCGGAGGCCGTCTTCTCGATCCGCTGAAGACGACCGTCGTGCAGGATCAGAGATGCATGACGACCTGGGTCATGAGGCGTGAGCCGTAAGGCGCGCCGTAGCGACGGAAGGTCACCCGGGGTCAGTCCTGAAATCGTGTGTTACGGACGACGAGCCCCGGGGTCTCCGAGAGTGGAATTTCCCGGGGCCACTAACCCGATGCCTGCGCTCCGCCTTGACCTGTCGCCTGACGCTCGCCGCCTGCGAAGCTGAGAGTCTCCAGAGTCCAAGGCGGCCGGAGCACGGAATGGGTTTCGGAAGTGCCACGGCGTTACCTATCGCGAAGCCATAAGGACCAATGAACCAACGCGACCCACCTTCTTCAACGACGTCCAGGACTTCTACAACTCCAACGATCGCCCCGAATTGGAGCAAGTCGCGGCTCGGGACTCGAACACCCCGCGGCATCCACTTCTCGCTAGCCTCGAAGGTGATCTGGGGTCAGGTCTATATTTGATATTACGTGCCGTGGTTGAACGCGGAGCTCAATTGGCCGCCACGCCCTACCCCGCCGGGTCCGGCGCGACCGGGGTGAGGTGGGGTCAGTCCTCGCTTTTGGTATTACTGATCATCTCCGGGGCCTCACGCAGCTCGCCCAGGCCGAGTACGGCGGTCTGACCTCAGCACGTCGAGTCAGTGCAGCCCATCTTCTCTTCAGCGGACGCCGTCCTGGCGGCGCGCCTGGAGGTATGCCAGACACTCCTGGTTGGTCCACGACGGCGAGCAATCGCGGCTGGGCAAGGTCGCCGCCCGATTGCTTCGATAGATGCCGAGGTTCGGATCCGCCGTCAGCCGGATCGTAACCGTCATCTCGTTGTCATTCCCGTCGACGGGGCTGGTCAGATAGAAGTAGGGGTAGCCGCGCTCCCCGGCTAGCTCCTCGCACCGCCGCATTAGATTGGCCCTGGTTCTCGCGTCGCTCGAGTGATTGCCGTAGAACTTGACCGTGAAGGTTCGGTCGTCCAGCTGGAGATCTTCGTAGCCGCCCGATCGGCCGTGATTTTTCTGGTACGGCGTCGACGCGCACCTGATCTCGCTAATCCCGATTCCCAGAAGCATGAGTCCCAGCGTCCAGCTCTTCATGGTCAAGTCTCCTTTGACACGAAGGACACATCAGCCTTTAGCGCAGCGGGCGGACGACGACCGCGGGTGCAGCGGGTCTCGGCAGCTCTTGGGGTCAGCCCTGACATCCTCCCTTGGTTAGGCCATGGCGAGACTCAGCGGCCTCGTGAGCCACCCGTCAGGCGAACCACTCGCATCCGCGGTATGGTCGTCGGCGGAGGAGTTGGTGCCGCTCCCTGTACGGTGAACGTCTTCACGTATTGGTTATCCTCCTCGTTCGTCTCCGCGGTCGCTCTAGTCGAGTCCAGAACAATCCTGACGGTATGGGTACCGCCGGTCAGGGAGCCTATCGGTTTGCCTACCCAGCTGACGAAGTAGTTGGGAAGAAGTGGCCAGTCGTTGTGGAAGAACTGAATTCGATAGGGGGCGTTGTCGACGAAGACATCAACGTAGAAAGATGTTGCCGTCGCTCCGGTCCCAGCGTTAGTTACGGCGAAACTCAGGTAGAGCTGGTCGGCGGGCTGAAGGCTCGAGGAGTCAAGGGTCGAGCCCGCCGCAAAGTCCGCTTGTCGCTGGATCACAATCGGGGCCGACCATCCGGCCGGCTTGTAGGGAACCAAGTCTGGTGTCCCGCCAGCTGAGCAAGAGAGCTTCAGCGAATAGTGCGCGCCAGGGTCGCCGCCGGTCCCCATCTTGTAAAGCCCCGCGCGGCAGTACGAGGCTGAAGTTGCCAGTGTCTCGGAAGAATGCATATTCAGCCCCATCCGGTGGGAAGAAGATCCCCAGAATGAGATCGGTTGTCGGTGAAATGTCCGAGGACTCGTAATCCAAGGCGACCACCGTCCCGGCTGCTACACCGGTCAAGTCCCAGGTCTGGACAGATCCGACGAAGGCCGACCCGTTGGCGATTCCGTACCAAAGATTGTCGTTCGATGTCCAGGCACCGTTGACTTTCTGGCCACACTGAATCGGAGATGCCGTGGTTTCCCTGACGCTCGATGGCATCGCCCCCAGCTGAATCTCTTGAGACATCGCCGGTATAGGCAGGAGGCAAAGCAGCAAGAGCACTCGGACTGATGGTCGGCCCATCGGATTCCTCCTCCCGCAAAGTGGCACTCGGATCGATTTGCTTCGCTTGCCACCTTCAAGCGCAAGGGACACGCCATGCTCCGCATGGGCGGCGACCTGCCCCAGGCTGGGAGACTTATTCCCCGGCTGGTAAGCGGCTTAGTCTGGGATCGGAGTCCTTGGGTGAAAGCCGAAGTGTTGCCGCGACCGACGAAAGTTGTCCCAGGACTTCCGCCTCAGAGCCATACAGCGGCTGATCAAATCGCATCAGGCAAGAACCCGCACGGCGAGACGCGCCGTCACGATCGCCCAGGTTTAAGCGGCAGTCGCCCGGGAGTGGGATGTGCCCTCGGAGAAGACGAAAAGACGATTTAGTCTGAAATTCGGCTGCACTGTCGGCGGGCCATAACCCCGGCGACGATGGGAACTCCCAGCGGCTCGTTTCCCTGGGGATGGGATGGACGCCTTGCCGCGCCCCCGTCCCGTGGTCCCCGCCTATAGAATCTTTTCGACGTGGCGGACCCCGTTTCGATTGCAGTGGCGAAGCCCATATTGGGCGGACTCGTCGCAGTGGTGAAACGCGCCCTGAAGTGGGCGGATGCCCGCAAGGGCCGCAAGTTCATCAATGAGGCAGTTGCGGAACTCGTGAAGCTCTATCCGGACATGCCTCGCGCTGAGGCCCGCGTCGCCGCCGCTGCTCACCTGCTCGGGATGGAAACAGAAGAGCTGATCCGAGCGCGCAACATGCTCGCCGCCGTCAAGCGACTGGAGCGCCCTCATTACCGCTACACCGCGAAGAAAGCGAAGAAGGCCACGAAGCGCAAGCGTCCACCATCTCCGCATCCCTCACGAAGCAAGAAGAAAAAGCCGCACAGCCGAGAGCGGCAGAAAACCCGCTAGGTCCCGGTTCGATACTGAGGAGGGAAGTCGGTGTTAGTGGTCTCGTTGGGGTCAGTC
>CAVTEW010000004.1:0-470229 GCA_963733955.1 uncultured Acidobacteriota bacterium | reverse complement strand
CCCATTATGCTATTAAGCGCCGCCGGTCACCTACCGACTGCGGGAGCTGGGCTCTTACTCGTAATGCGTCCACATTCGAATGACCTTTACGGTGTGGGATTCGTCGAGGATCTGATAGACGAGCCTGTGCTGGATGTTGATTCGGCGGGAGTACGCTCCGGCGAGATCGCCGACGAGCTTCTCGAAGGGTGGAGGGGTCTGCCGCGGATTCCTTCGAAGGATTGAGATCAGGTCTTCCGCCTTGTCTCTCAAGCCGGAGCGGGCGATCTTTCGAGCGTCCTTGTGCGCCTGGGTCGTAAAGACGACGCGCCAGGTGCCCTGGGGCTCTACCAACCAGGTTTCTCGGACGTCTTGGATAGAGGCGTGCGCAGCCCCTTCCGAATCGATTCCCGCATGCCGGGAACGGCCAGGAGATAGAGGGTCTCCTGAATCGCTCGCCAGTCTTCCTCCGCGACCAGAACGCCGTTGTGCCGTCGCCCAGTGATCGCGACGGGTTCGTGCGTCTTCGCGACCTGGTCTAGCAAGCGGTAGAGGCTGGCGCGTGCCTGCGTCGCAGTTTTCGTCGTCATGTCTTCGAGCGTACGTGATTACGTACGACTTGTCAATCGGACACACGATTTCGCCGGCAAGGCCGCCCTGATCAACTCGTCTTGAACGCCGTCGGTCGCGACACCGGCCTTCATCAGGTCTTGGACCTTAACCTTCATCTCCTTCGGGCTCATGGCGGGTTCCGCGGCGTCGGACGCCCGGCCGGACCAGGCTTTTGGAATCTGGGATTGCTCGTCAGGCTGACATAACGTGACGCGAAGTCCGTCGCTGATCACCTGGTTGTAGTTCTGAGGACTCAGGGAGTGACCCCGGGTTGACGCCTGGCCGGCCGACCGAGGTCGACCCGCCGTCTCATCGAGAACATCGCCGCCCAGGGCTTCGATTGGGGGTCGGAGATGGGAACTAGTGGCCAGGGCTAAACGGGTTCGGGCGCACACACAGGTCTGGTGGGAGATCCCACCTGACAGCATTCCCACCTCGGCATACTCTTTGGCCATGAGCGAAGCGCCGAACGCAAAAGCGCTCAACCGACTCCGGTCTGATTCCAAGGTGAGGATTACGCTCGGCAAGCTCGCCGAGGGGGTTAGCAGCTACCGGGCGCGCCGCCAGGCTGACGGAACGATCGTGCTCGAGCCGTTCGTGGAGATTCCGGCGGTCGAGCGTTGGCTTTACGAAAACGGGAAAGCTCTCGAGAGCGTGCGACGGGGTCTGTTTTCGAACGACTTTGATTTTTCAGCGAAAGCCACATTGCAGCCTTTCGCACAAGAGCCATTGCTGTCTGAACACTCAAGCGAACGGTCGACCGTAGCGCGGCCCCAGAGCGAGCCGCTGGTAAGCTGGCGGGGGTGGACGGCTTGAAACGGCATCTCCCCTGCGGTGCGAATCCATTGCGAGCGCGTCCACCATCCTCTTCGATGATTCTTCGATGATTCTTCGCGCGCACAGGACCCCGGTTCCGAAGCCCGCCGTTGTAACATCCTCTCGGAAAACAAGAAACGGATTCTTCGAAGGGTGTCGACCTGCGGTTGGCGAGAAATCGAGGCGGGGGCCCGTGGCCGGAAACCGGTGAATAAGCTGATCGACGACGGTTCTTCCAATGGCGCGACGACATCGCGCCGCCCGGCCCGTCCTCTCCCGACGATCGCCGCCCTGATCTGCCTCCTGGCCTGGCCGGCGGCCCCGGCGGCGCTTGCCGCGCCCGCCGACACCGCGACGGCGACCGTCATCTGGCGCGGCAACAGCACCGCCGTGGGCCTGGCCGGATCCAACGAGTTCCGCGTGGCCGACGCCGCCCGCGCGCTGGGTTTCGAGGTCGCCAGCGATCCGGCCACCAACGTCCTGACCTTGACCGGCAACGGGCACCAGATCTTCGTCGGCGTGGGAACGTCGCAGGTCCCCGTCGATCAGAGGATCCTGCCCATCTCGCGCCCGGCGCGTCTGATCGGGGGTCAGCTCTATGCGCCGATGGACTTCTTCGAAAAGGTCCTCTTCCCCTTGATCGGCGCGACCGGCTCCTACGACTCGGCCGCCCGCGTTTGGACGCTTTCCGAGGGCCCCGCGGCCCTGACTTTGGAGATCGCCGTGGTGCACGTCGACCCGACCACGCAGGTCGTGTTCAAGCAGTCGGCGGGCGCGCAGTTCGTTCCCACCTTGACCGAAACGGGCTTTCAGATCCGCTGGCCCGGCCGAAAGCTCTCTGACGGCGTTCACCGAGAAGCGGTTCGAGGATCCCTTCGTGTCCTCCATCCGATTTTCCGGCGACGCCGCGGCGATCGAGTTTCGCGAGAAGGGCCTGGCCGCGCGCTCCTATCCGCTGACCTCGCCGGACCGCGTCGTCGTGGAAGTGGGACGGGCTCCCGCCGGCGCGCCTCCCGCGGCGCCACTGCCCGCCGCGCCGCAGCCGGGCCTGACCATCGTCGTCGATCCGGGGCACGGCGGTCCGGAGACCGGCGCCATCGGGCCCGGCGGCCTCGACGAGAAAGACGTCACGCTCCAGATCGGGCGGCGACTGGCGGCGACCCTCCCGCGCGCGCTGGCCTGCCGTGTCGTCCTGACGAGGGACGCCGACACCGTCATTTCGCTCGACGACCGCACGGCCATCGCCAACCATGAGAAGGCCGACCTGTTCCTGTCGCTCCACGCCAACTCCTCGCGCGTGTCCGGCGCCCATGGCTCGGAGACCTACTACCTGTCGCTCGAGGCGTCCGACCGCCTCGCCCAGGAAGTCGCCAGCCAGGAGAACCAGCCCGGGCCGGCGGCCACTCCGGGCGCGGAGGCGCGGCGGGATTTGGACTTCATCCTCTGGGACCTCGCCCAGAGCGCCCACTTGAAGGAGTCGAGCGAGCTGGCCGAAGCGATCCAGAAAGAGTTGAACGCGCTGTCGGGAACCGAGAACCGGGGAATCAAGCAGGCGCCCTTCCGGGTCCTGGTCGGCGCCACGATGCCCGCGGTCCTCGTCGAGACCGCGTTCATCTCCAACCCGGAGGAGGAAAAGAAGCTCGGTTCGGCGGGCTTCCAGCAATCGGTCGCCGACGCGGTGGCCAAGGCCGTCGCCAATTTCTTCGCGCGCCGCAAGGGGGCGGCGGCGCCGCCGCCCACGCCCACCAAGACGCCATGACCCGGCGAGGCGCCGCGATCCTCCTGGCCGCGCTGGCCGCGGCGGTCGGAGTCTTGCTCCTGGTGAGCCGCTCCGGAAATCCCGACGGCGGTCACCGGCGATCGCGGCTCTTCCTGCGCGTCAGCCCGGCGCCGGCGCCGCCGGCCACGCCCGCCACGGGCGCGATGGCCCCGACTCCCGCGCAGACCGTGCGCGTCACGCTCTTCTTTCCCGGGACGGAGGACGGCCGGCTCCACTCCGAGGAGCGGGACATTCCCAAGCCGTCCGGCGCCGGCGCCTATCTCAAGGCGCTCTTTGCCGAGTTGAAGCGCGGCCCCCAACGCCCCGGGCTCCTGCCTTCCCTGCCGCAGCGCATCCAGCTTCGCAACGCCTTTCTCCTGCCCCAGGGCCTCGTGATGGTCGACCTGGCCGTCGATTCCGGGCTCTCGTTCGGATCCGAGGAAGAGCTCTCGATCGTGGCCTCCCTGGTGGATACCATTCTTCAGAACGTCGCCGACACCAATCGCGTCGGGATCCTCGTCAACGGCGAGCCGGCCGAGACCCTCGGAGGCCACGTGGACCTGACCCGGCCCCTCCTTTATCTTCGAGACGAGGTGGCACCATGAGCACTCCCCGGCCCGACGGGCGGCAACCCTCCGAAATGCGGCACGTTTCGATCGAGACCGGCGTCTCGCGCCACGCCGAAGGATCGGCCTTGATCGCCATCGGACACACCCGGGTCCTGTGCGCGGCGTCGGTGGAAGACCGCGTGCCGCAGTTTCTGAAGGGAACGGGCTCGGGCTGGGTCACCGCCGAGTACGGGATGCTTCCCCGCGCCACGCACACGCGCTCGGCCCGGGAGGCCGCCACCGGGCGCCAGGGCGGGCGCACGCACGAGATCCAGAGATTGATCGGGCGTTGCCTGCGCAGCGTCGTGGACCTGCGGGGCCTGGGCGAACGAAGCATCGTGCTCGACTGCGACGTCCTGCAGGCCGACGGCGGGACCCGCTGCGCCGCGATCACCGGGGCCTGCGTGGCCCTGGCCATGGCGGCCGCCAAGCTCCTCCGGGAGGGCACGCTGGCGCGCTGGCCCATGCGCGACACCGTCGCGGCCGTGTCCGTCGGAGTCTGCGCGGGACAGGCCGTGCTGGACCTGGCCTACGAGGAAGACTCCGAGGCGGAGGTCGACTGCAACATCGTCGGCACGGCTTCCGGCGCCTTCGTGGAAGTGCAGGCCACCGCGGAACGACGCCCCTTCTCGCAGGACCGCCTGCTCGAGCTCCTGGCGCTCGCCCGCGAAGGCCTCCAGAAGCTCCGGGCCGCCCAGGATCTTGCGCTGGAACCGCATTGGGGGGACATCGAGCGGGACTAGCGTCACGTAACGAAGAGCCGTAGCGGCAGCATTTGGGCCACCCGCGGGCGGGGACAAGCCCCGCCCCTACGTTATTCGGTGGACAGTACCTTTCGTTACACAACACGAGCGACCCTCGGCGCGGGCCGGCGAGGGAGGCGGACTCGCCTCTGTGTTTGACATAATCCTCCGCCTTCGGAGTCCGGACGAAAGGGCTGGAGTGTCGCGATGAAGACGATCGGCATTCTCTTCGGCATGGAGCGGACCTTTCCGCTCGCCCTGGTGGAGCGCATCAACCGGGAGGCCGGGAACCGGGGGATCGAGGCGTCCCCCGTGCAGGTCGGCGGCGTGAGCCTGGAAGAGCCCCGGCCCTACGATCTGATCCTGGACCGCATCAGCCAGGACATTCCGTTCTACCGGGCGATCTTGAAGAAGTTCGCGGCCAACGGCACGATCGTGGTGAACAACCCGTTCTGGTGGTCGGCCGACGACAAGTTCTTCAACAACGTTCTGGCGCGCGCGCTCGGCGTGGCCGTTCCCCGGACCGTCATCCTTCCATCCAACCAGCATCCGCCCGACACGACCGCGGAATCCATGTCCAACCTGATGTTCCCGCTCAACTGGGAGGAAATCTTCGCGCACGTCGGGTTCCCCGCCTACTTCAAGCCCTACTCGGGAGGCGGGTGGAAGCACGTCTATCGGGTCGCCAACCCCGACGAGTTCTTCGCCGCCTACCGCGAGTCCGGGCAGAACGTCATGACGCTCCAGGAGGAGATCGTCTTCGACGAATACGTCCGTTGCTACGCGATCGGCCGCAAGCACGTCCACGTCATGCGCTACGACCCGCGGCAGCCCCACGCCGTCCGCTACGTCAAGGACGGGCCGCCTCTGGGCGGGGAGCTCGACGAACGCATCCGGCGGGACTGCCTCAAGCTCGTCTCCGCGCTCGGTTACGACTTCGACACACTGGAGTTCGCGGTGCGCGACGGCGTGCCCTACGCCATCGACTTCTTGAACCCCGCTCCGGACGCCGACCCCGCGTCGGTCGGCCAGGACAATTTCGAGTGGGTCCTGCATCACGCCGCGCAGTGGCTGGTCGAGCGGGTCGAGCAGGGAGCGAGCGAGGTCGAGCGCTGGCACTGGGAGGAATTCCTGACCTCGCAGAAGCCGGCCAGGCGCAAGACCCCGGCGAGCCCGAAGCCCCGCAAGACCCCTTCTCCGCGGAAGGAATCGTGACCTCGAGGCAGGTTCCCTCCTTCACCCTGGGCGTGGAGGAAGAGTTTCAGATCATCGATCCGGAGACCCGGGAGCTGCGCTCCCACGTCCAGGAGCTCCTGGACGAGGGCAAGCTGATTCTCAAGGAGCACGTCAAGCCGGAGATGCACCAGTCGGTCATCGAGACCGGCACGGGCATCTGCAAGAACGTCGCGGAAGTGCGCCGGGACGTGACCGAGCTGCGGGCCCAGATCATCGCGCTCGCGCGCAAGCAGGGAATGCGGGTCGCCTCGGCCGGAACGCACCCCTTCTCCAACTGGGAAGACCAGACGATCTATCCCGACGAGCGCTACGAGGCGATCGTGGAGGAGCTGCAGCTCTTGGCCCGCTCCAATCTGATCTTCGGCCTGCACGTGCACGTGGGAATCTCCGACCGGAATCTCGCCATCCAGATCATGAACGAGGCGCGCTACTTCCTGCCCCACCTGCTGGCGCTGTCGTCGAGCTCGCCGTTCTGGCTCGGCCGCAACACGGGATTGAAGAGCTACCGCACCAAGATCTTCGAGCGGTTCCCGCGCACGGGCATTCCGGAGACGTTCTTTTCACCGGCCGACTTCGATCAGTACGTCGACATCCTGGTCAAGACCAAGTGCATCGACAACGGGAAGAAGATCTGGTGGGACGTCCGGCCGCATCCGTTCTTCGAGACGATCGAATTCCGGGTGTGCGACATCCCGATGCGCGCGGACGAATCGATCGCCATCGCGGCGCTGATCCAGGCGATCTGCGCCAAGCTGTATCGACTCCGCTCGGGCAACCTGGGCTTCCGGACGTACCGCCGCGCCCTCCTGATGGAGAACAAGTGGCGGGCCAGCCGCTGGGGCATCGAGGGAAAGTTGATCGACTTCGGCAAGGAGATCGAAGTTCCCTTCCGCGATCTCGTCGGCGAGATGCTGGAGTTCGTCGACGAAGTCGTCGACGAGCTCGGCTCCCGGTCGGAGCTGGCGACGATCCGCTGGATCCTGGACAACGGCACGGGCGCGGACCGGCAGCTGCGCGTCTTTCGGGAGAGCGGCGGCGACTTGAAGCGCGTCGTCGACTTCATCTGCGACGAGACGAGCCACGGCCTGCCCATCCGGTCGACCTCGCACGACGCCGGACTTTGGGAGCCCCGCGTCACCAGCTAAGATCACGCCCGCGATCGAACATCCAACGACGACTGGCGGAGGAAACGACGTTGCTTCCCGATCGGTACCCCGAAGATCTTGTGCCCGGCGCCCGCAACGCGATCCGGACCTGCCTGAGGATCCAGGCCGGCGAGCGGATCGTCCTGACCACTGATCGCGAGACCCTGGAGATCGCCGCGAGCCTGGCGGACCAGGTCCGTGACGCGGGCGCGTCGGTCGAGGCCTTCGTGATGGAGGACTACGGCCCGCGGCCGATGCTGTCGATGCCCCCGCCGCTCGCCCTGGCGCTCGAGAGCGCCGACGTCTCGATCTACGCGGGCCAGCCCAAGGCCGGAGAGCTCGCCTTCCGCCGCGAGCTCACCGACGTCGTGGACCGCCGCAAGATCCGACACGCCCACATGGTCTCCATCTCCCACCGCATCATGTGCGAAGCGATGCGGGCGGACTTCAACGAGGTCGACGCCATCTCCTGCCGCGTTCGCGACCGCGCCGAGAAGGCCAGGAAGATCGTGGCCCGATCCAGGGCCGGCTCCCATCTGGAGGCCACCTTCGATCCGGAGATTCTCTGGCTCAAGACCTCCGGGATCATCTCCACCCAGAAATGGGGAAACCTGCCGGGCGGCGAAGTCCTGACCGCTCCGGCGCGGGTCGACGGCGTCTATGTCGCCGACGGCGTCGTCGGAGACTATCTGTGCGCCCGGTACGGCGATCTTCTGGAGACGCCCCTCTCGGTCCGGATCGAGGACAGCCGGATCGTGGACCTCTCGTGCTCCAACGCCGCCCTCGTCGCCGATTTCCGCGCCTACACGTCCGCGGACGAAAACTCCAACCGCGTCGGCGAGTTCGCCCTCGGCACCAACATCGCGGTGCACAACGTGATCGGCAACATCCTCCAGGACGAGAAGTTCCCGTCCCTGCACGTCGCCTTCGGACATCCCTATTCCGAGCACACCGGAGCGAAGTGGAGGAGCTCGACGCACATCGACATCGTCGGGCGCCACTTCGACGTGTGGTTCGACGAAGATCAGGTCATGGCCGACGGCAAGTTCCTGATCTAGCTCGTCCCCACGGTACAATTCCGGCGCCTCATGCCCCTGTCTCCGGGCACCCGTCTCGGCCCCTATGAAGTCCTCGCGCCGCTGGGCGCCGGAGGAATGGGCGAGGTCTACCGCGCGCGGGACACGCGGCTCGAGCGGACCGTCGCGATCAAGGTCCTGCCGGAGAACCTGTCCTCGTCTCCCGAAGTTCGCCAGCGTTTCGAGCGTGAGGCGAAAACAATCTCTGGATTGTCAGACCCCCATATCTGCGCGCTCTACGACGTGGGGAACCAGGACGGCGTCGAGTTCCTGGTCATGGAATACCTCGAAGGCGAGACCCTGGCCGATCGTTTGGCCCGCGGACCGCTGCCGCTGGACCAGGCGCTGCGACATGGGATCGAGATCTCCACGGCCCTCGACCGCGCGCACCGGCAGGGAATCGTCCATCGGGACCTGAAACCAGGCAACGTCATGCTGACGCGGTCGGGAGTCAAGCTCCTCGACTTCGGCCTGGCCAAGCTCGCCGCGCCCGCGGCGCCTTCCGGAGTGGCCGGCCTGTCGATGATGCCGACGACCCCGAAGGGCTCGAACCTGACCGCGGAAGGGACGATCCTCGGCACGTTCCAGTACATGGCGCCCGAACAGTTGGAGGGCAAGGAAGCCGACGCCCGCACGGACATCTTCGCGCTCGGAGCCGTGCTGTACGAGATGGCCACGGGGCGCAAGGCGTTTGCCGGGGCGAGCCAGGCCTCGCTGATCTCCGCGATCATGGCGAGCGAACCGCCGCCGATTTCCGTGGTCCAGCCCATGACGCCGCCGGCGATGGATCGCGTGGTGAAGACCTGCCTCGCCAAAGACCCGGAGGACCGATGGCAGGCCGCGGGTGATGTCGCCAAGGAGCTCAAGTGGATCGCCGAAGGCGGCTCCGGCGCGGGAATGGCGGCGCCGGTCGCCGCGCGCGGAAAAAATCGCGAGAGACTCGCCTGGTCGATCGCTGCGGTTTTGGCTGTTGCCCTCGCCTTCGTCGTTCTGTTTTGGGGGCGGCCCCCGAGAGAAATCTTCCCGGCGCGCTCCTTTCTCCTGCCCCCCGAGAAGGTCGCCTTCGAAACCGACGGCGACAGTTGCGGGTCCTTGACCGTCTCGCCCGACGGCCGCGAAGTCACCTTCGGAGCCAAGGACGCCGAGGGAAAGACCATGCTCTGGCTCCGATCGCTGGCCTCCCTGAGCGCCCGGCCGATCCCCGGGACCGAAGACGCGACCTTCCCTTTCTGGTCTCCGGACAGCCGGTCTCTCGCGTTCTTTGCCAACGGCAAGCTGCTGAAGGTGGACCTCGAGGGAGCTCCCCCTCTGGCGATCTGCGACGCACCCAGCGGGCGGAGCGGAACCTGGAATCGCGACGGGGTGATCCTGTTTTCCCCCGGCACGAACACCGAGATCTTTCGAGTGCCGGCAGCCGGCGGCGCGGCTATGCCCGCGACCAGGCTGGACGTTGCCCTCAATGAGACGACCCACCGCTGGGCCACGTTCCTTCCGGACGGAACGCATTTCCTCTATCTGGCCGGCTCGCACGCGGAAGGGACCAAGAGCGCCAGCAACGCCGTTTATCTCGCCTCGCTGGGCTCGAAGGAACGGACGCGCCTCGTCCAGGGGCACTCCAACACCGCCTTTGCCTCGGGCTACCTTCTCTCCGTGCGGGAGCACGTCCTGCTGGCCCAGCCCTTCGACCCCGGCCGCGGGCGCTTGACGGGAGATCCGGTCCCTCTGGCGTACGACGTTCAGAACGAGACGAGCTACTTCCGGGGAGACTTCTCTGTTTCCGAAAACGGCTCCCTGGTGTACGCCACGGGAACGACGGGAACGGGCGCGCGCCTGCGCTGGTTCGACATGAAGACCGGCGAGCCCGCCGGGGAACCGTTCGGAGATCCCGCGGAATATCGAGAGCTGGCGGTCTCTCCCGACGGCTCCCGCATCGCGGCCACGATTGCCGATCCTGCCACCGGGCTTCCCGAGATCTGGCTGGTGGACGCCCGGGGTGTCCGCACGCACTTCACGCTCGGCCCGCCTGCCTTCTCCCCGGTCTTCTCCCCCGATGGAACCCGCATCGCTTACGCGAAGGGATCGGGCATTTACGTCAAGCCGGCGACCGGAGGAGCCGAGGAGATGCTCAACCGCTCCGAGAATCAGCTGGCCCCCACCGATTGGTCTCGAGACGGACGGTTCCTCGCGTTCAGCTCGGTGAAGGCGGGTAGCGGAACCCAGCAGGACATCTGGATTCTCCCCCTTATCGGCGACCGCAAGCCCTACCCCTTTCTGGCCACGAAGTCCAACGAGCAGGGAGCGAGTTTCTCGCCAGACGCAAGGTGGATCTCCTATATCTCGGACGAATCGGGTCGGCCGCAGCTCTACGTGTCCGCGTTTCCCGGCCCCGGCGGGAAGTGGCAGGTCTCGGTCGATGGCGCCGTCGGCGGGGGCTGGGTCTCGAAGGATCGCATCGCCTATGGTTCCCTCGACGGCATGGCCATGTCCGTCATGGTTAAAGAGAGCGCGTCAGGCCTGGAGTTCGGCGCGCCGAAGACGGACTTCAAGGTCCCGCCGACTGACGCCAATCCCTCCGGCCCTCCCGAGGGAAAGCGGTTCCTCCTGGCCGTCCATACCGACAAGCCGCAGGCGGCGCGCGTCGTTCTCGTCTCGAACTGGGCGGCAGGGCTCAAGCAGAAATGAGTCTGGCGGAGGGCACGCGCCTCGGCCCCTATGAGATCCTCGCGTCGATCGGCGCGGGCGGGATGGGCGAGGTCTACCGGGCGCGGGACACGCGCCTCGACCGCGACGTGGCCGTCAAGGTGCTGCCGGCCGCACTCACGAGGGACCCCGCGGCGCTGGCCCGCTTCGAGCGCGAGGCCAAGGCGGTCGCTGCGCTCTCGCATCCGAACATCCTTGCCGTTCACGACTTCGGCCAATCCGACGGCACGACATACGCGGTCATGGAGCTGCTCGAAGGCGAGACTCTGCGTCAGCGGCTCTCCGAAGGGCTCCTGCCACCGCGCAAGGCGATCGAGATCGCGCGCGAGATCGCGCTCGGCCTCGCCGCGGCCCACGAGAAGGGAATCGTCCACCGCGACCTGAAGCCCGAGAATCTCTTCCTGACGCAGGACGGCCGGGTCAAGATCCTCGACTTCGGCCTGGCGCGCCAGCTCAATCTCCCCTCCTCCGGAGATACACATTCGCCGACGGCGACTCCGGGAACGGAGCCGGGCACCGTGCTCGGGACCGTCGGCTACATGGCGCCCGAGCAGCTCAAGGGACAGACGGCCGACGGGCGCAGCGACATCTTCTCTTTCGGCGCGGTCCTGTACGAGATGCTCGCCGGCGCCCGCGCCTTCCGCGGCGACACGGCGATCGAGACGATGAACGCGATCCTGAAGGAAGACCCGCCGGAGCTGTCCGGCTCGGGCCGGCCGATCCCGCCCGCTCTCGAGCGCATCGTCACGCATTGCCTGGAGAAGCGCCCCGAGGAGCGATTCCAGTCGGCGCGCGATCTCGCTTTCGATCTGGGATCTCTTTCGACGGCTACGCCGATCCCCGGACCGTCCGCCGGGCCGCAGCGATCGGGCTGGAAACGCCGCTTCTTCTTCGCGACGGTGGGCACTCTTGGGCTCGCCGCCGCGTTCTGGGCCGGCGGCAAGCTCGGATCGCGCGGAGGCGACCGCCCCGTCCTCTTCAAGCGCCTCACCTTCCGCCGCGGCAACGTCATGACGGCGCGCTTCGCGCCCGACGGCCAGACCGTCGTCTACAGCGCCTCCTGGGAAGGGCGGCCGAGCGAAGTCTTCACGGTGCGGACCGACTCCATCGAGTCGACCTCCCTCGGCCTCGACCACGCCACAGTGCAGTCCGTGTCCTCCAAGGGGGATCTCGCGGTCGTCCTCGCGAAGGGAAGGAACATCACCGGAACGCTTGCGCGCGTTCCGTTGGGCGGCGGAACGCCGCGGGAGCTGCAGGAGCACGTCGCCGCCGCCCGATGGGCGCCCGACGGCGAAACACTCGCGGCGATCCTTCTCGCGCCCAACGGCAAGAACCGTCTCGAGTTCCCCCTGGGCCATCCCATCGAGGAATCGTTCTTCCTCGAATCCAAGCTCGCCCTTTCGCCGGCTGGCGACCTTGTCGCGTACATCGAGGGCACGACGGACGGCCGGTTTGGAATCTGGACGACGGACCGCGCCGGGAAGAAGCGTTTGATGACCCAAGGATGGGTGAATCTGACGGATCTGGCCTGGTCGCCCCGCACCGACGAGGTCCTCTTCTTTGCCGGGAAGACCTCGCAGGATCGCGCTCTCCGCGCCGTCTCGCGATCGGGGCGCGAGCGCGTGATCTGGGCTGGAGCCCAGGGCATGGAGATCCACGACGCCGCTCCCGATGGGCGGCTCCTGGTCGAGCGCTACACGGCGCGGCGTGGGGTGGTCTGGAACTCGGGGCAAGGGCCGGAACGAGAGCTCGGATGGCTCGACGGGACGTCCCTGCGCGGGCTCTCGAGGGACGGCGAAAAGATCCTCTTCACCGAGGTCCAGGAAGGAGGAGGGACCAACGGCGGCGTCTATCTGAGAAAGACCGACGGATCGCCGGCGGTGCGGCTGGGAGACGGAGCGCCGCAAGACCTCTCCCCCGACGGAAAGTGGGCTCTGACCCTGACGTTGAGCGCGTCGCCGGAAATCGTCCTGCTGCCGACCGGTCCCGGGGCGCCTCGAAAGGTGCCGATCGAAGGGATCCAGCCGCTGCTCGTCCGGTTTCTCGGCGACGGAACGCGGATCGCCATCTTTCACGGGAAGAGCGACGAGCCGCCGCTGCTCTCCGTGGTCGGACTGGAGGGCGGCCGACCGACTCCCGTGCCCGTCTCCGGCGTCAACGGCAACACCGGAGTCGCCTTCTCCCCGGACGGCCGGTCCGTCGCTTATGTCTCCACCGAGCTGAAGATCATGGTCGCGCCGATCGATGGCAAGTCGCCCGCGCGAACGGTGCCCGGCGAGCCCCTGAGAAGCGACGAGAGCCTCTCGAGCTGGAGCGGAGACGGGCGGTCGCTCGTCGTCCAGACCGGCCCGGAGATCCCGGCACGCCTCTTTCGCGTCGATCTCGAGACCGGACAGAGGACGCTCTGGAAGGAAGTCCAACCCGCGGACCGATCCGGCCTGATCGCCATCGAACGGATTCGTCTCACCCCCGACGGCTCGACGGTCGCCTACTCGACCCTGCGCGCGGTGACGTCCGACTTGTACGTCGTCGAGGGGTTGAGGTAGGAGAGGCGCGATGATTCCGTCTCTTCGCCGCGCCTACAACGACGCTTACACCGACGAGAAGTACCTGGCCTACAAGCGCCGCCTGGCGGCGCGCGCCGACCTGGAAGAGATCCCCTTCCGCCTGGCCGAGTCGCCGGTCTTTCTCCCTTCCGAGCTGCGCGAGGAGATGGTCGCGGCGTCGCTCGAGATTTTCGACCAGCTCACGACGTCCCAGGCGCTCTGGCGATCGGAGGCCGCCGTGCCCGCGGCCTTGAACATCCCCGGCTGCGATCCGCTCCCGACCTTCGCCGTCACCGACTTCGCGGTGACCCGCGGCGAAGGCGGACGCCTGGCCCCGAAGCTCATCGAGCTCCAGGGCTTTCCGACCCTCTTCGCCTTCCAGGTCGCGCAGAATGAGGAGCTCGCCGGGCTCTGTCCCGACGGCGTCGACGGGCTCGGCTGGTACCTCTCGGGCCTGGACACCGCTTCCTACAAACGGATCGTCGGCGAGGC
The DNA here is from genome assembly GCA_963733955.1 of uncultured Acidobacteriota bacterium. Lineage (GTDB taxonomy): Bacteria > Acidobacteriota > Thermoanaerobaculia > UBA5066 > Gp7-AA6 > DATFTF01. Next base: position 456,517 of record CAVTEW010000004.1, on the reverse strand, counting down.
GATCCTGTCGGGCTTGCCGGCCGAGAACGTCGTTCTCCTGGATCTGGATCCGCCGCGCCAGAAGACGGCGATCGACTTCGCGTTCACGCGGCAGTTCTGGGGCGTGCGCGCGGTCGATCCGCGGGAGATCGAGAAGCGGGGGCGCGAGCTGTGGTACCGGCCGGAAGGCAAGCCCGTGCGGATCCATCGCATCTACAACCGCCTGATCTTCGACGAGCTCGAGGCGAAAGGAGAGACGCTGCCGTTTGACATCACGTCGCGGCTCGACCTCTCCTGGGCCGGGCATCCCAACTGGTACTTCCGCTGGTCCAAGCACTGCCTGCCCGGGTTGAAGCACCCGGCCGTGCCGGAGTCGCACCTGCTGTCGGACCTTCCGACGAACCCGCCGGATCTGGAGAACTGGGTGCTGAAGCCGCTCTTCTCCTTCGCCGGCGCGGGCGTCAAGGTGGACGTCACGGCGGCCGATCTCGCTGCGATTCCCGGGGAGCATCGCTCCCGGACGCTTCTCATGCGAAAGGTCGACTACGCGCCGGTCATCGAGACAACCGACGGATCCCGCTCCAAGGTCGAAGTCCGCGTGATGTTCGTGTGGCGGGAGGGAAAGCCCTTGCCGGTCACAACGCTCGCCCGTCTTTCGCAGGGCAAGATGATGGGCGTCGCCTTCAACAAGGACCGCACCTGGGTGGGCTCCTCCGGATGCCTGTGGCCAAGGACTAAGGATTAAGGACTAAGATTTACTCAATGCCGCTCTTCGAATACCGCTGCGAAAAGTGCCAGGCCCGATTCGAGCGTTTCGTCGCCGGCCAGGGGCGGCCGGAGTGCCCCCGGTGCGAGAGCCGGGACGTGCGCAAGCTCCTCTCCGTCTTCGCCGTCGGCAACGGTGGTTCTTCCCCATCGCCGGCGAAGGGCCCGGGATCCTGCGGCTCCTGCGGCGACCCGCGCGGACCGGGCTCCTGCTCCCTCGACTGACCAGAACCCCGACCCGACCCGCTTCCTCCCGGCCTCAGTGAGGCCGGCTGACGACCGCCGGAGCCGCCGGCGCGCTGACCGGCGCCGGATCCATGCGTGGCGCCGGAGCCGAGGGCGGCGGCGAGGAGCTCGCGGACATCGTCGAAGACGACGAGGAGGAGGAGGACGAGACGTCGCCCGAAGGCGCATCGAACCCCGACCGATTCACGACGCGCGTCGCGTGATGCCGGTCGCCGGTCAACGTCACCGCCTGACGGATCGCGAGCGGCGTGAAGCTCGGGTACTGCTCGTAGTCTCCGTAGACGAATCCGGTGCAGGGACCATAGCCGGATCCGTAGATGTCCCCGCTGTCGTAGCAGTCGACGATGCCCAGGGGAACTCCGCCGCCGCCGTAGGACTGCGCCTCGCGGTGGGCGCAGCCCGCCAGCACCACCACCGAGCCTGCCAGGAGGAGTCGTAAGAGATGTCTTTTCATGGTGCCCTCGCGCCTCAAGAGAACTGCAACGGCGATGCCCGGGCAAGTGTAAGAGAAAAGGGCTGCCCGGCGGCGGCGCCTGCCCTCCTCGGATGACTCCCTGTCCTCGAATTGGGCCGGCCGCCTTCGGCGGTTGCGAGCGCCCGCGCTTCGTTTCTTCGTGTTTGTGCCCTCGCGGCGCGACAAAGTTTCGCGAACTGAATTCGCGAAACGACTCGCGCCGCGGTAGCCGGAGCGGAGGTCTCGCGGTCAGGCGTTCGGTCGAGCCCGCATCCGGGCGAGCCGAACGACGGTGCGTAGGCTACGGTCCCCCTCTCCCCGAGGGAGAGGGCAGGGTGAGGGTTTCCCCCGGTCGTGCCTTCCTCCGTTCGCGGCGCGACAAAGTTTCGCCGACTGGATCGGCGAAACGACTTGCGCCGCGGTAGCCGGAGCGGAGCACTCGGGATCAGGACCGCGGTCGAGCCAACAGGCGAGCCGCGGTCCGGTGCGCGCCAGACGCGCGCAGATCCCGATGCGCAGCGTAGGCTACGGTCCCCCTCTCCCCGAGGGAGAGGGCGGGGGTGAGGGTTTCCCCCGTCGTGCCCGTCCTGGTTCGCGGCGCGACAAAGTTTCGCCGACTGGATCGGCGAAACGACTTGCGCCGCGGTAGCCGGAGCGGAGCACTCGGGATCAGGACCGCGGTCGAGCCAACAGGCGAGCCGCGGTCCGGTGCGCGCCAGACGCGCGCAGATCCCGATGCGCAGCGTAGGCTACGGTCCCCCTCTCCCCGAGGGAGAGGGCGGGGTGAGGGTTTCCCCGGTCGTGCCCGTCCTCGTTCGCGGCGCGACAAAGTTTCGCCGACTGGATCGGCGAAACGACTTGCGCCGCGGTAGCCGGAGCGGAGCACTCGGGATCAGGACCGCGGTCGAGCCAACAGGCGAGCCGCGGTCCGGTGCGCGCCAGACGCGCGCAGATCCCGATGCGCAGCGAAGGCTACGGTCCCCCTCTCCCCGAGGGAGAGGGCGGGGTGAGGGTTTCCCCGGTCGTGCTTTCCTCCGTTCGCGGCGCGACAAAGTTTCGCCGACTGGATCGGCGAAACGACTTGCGCCGCGGTAGCCGGAGCGGAGCACTCGGGATCAGGACCGCGGTCGAGCCAACAGGCGAGCCGCGGTCCGGTGCGCGCCAGACGCGCGCAGATCCCGATGCGCAGCGTAGGCTACGGTCCCCTCTCCCCGAGGGAGAGGGCGGGGGTGAGGGTTTCCCCCGTCGTGCCCGTCCTGGTTCGCGGCGCGACAAAGTTTCGCCGACTGGATCGGCGAAACGACTTGCGCCGCGGTAGCCGGAGCGGAGCACTCGGGATCAGGACCGCGGTCGAGCCAACAGGCGAGCCGCGGTCCGGTGCGCGCCAGACGCGCGCAGATCCCGATGCGCAGCGTAGGCTACGGTCCCCCTCTCCCCGAGGGAGAGGGCGGGGGTGAGGGTTTCCCCCGTCGTGCTTTCCTCCGTTCGCGGCGCGACAAAGTTTCGCCGACTGGATCGGCGAAACGACTTGCGCCGCGGTAGCCGGAGCGGAGCACTCGGGATCAGGACCGCGGTCGAGCCAACAGGCGAGCCGCGGTCCGGTGCGCGCCAGACGCGCGCAGATCCCGATGCGCAGCGTAGGCTACGGTATGTACTGCCGGATCTGCTCCTTCCACCATGGCCAGTCGTGCCCGTACGGCGCCTGCCAGATGTCTCCGCAGTGGCGGATTCCCTTGGACTGGAAGATCCCGATCATCTGGCGGGAACCCTCCAGGATGTTGTCGGTCTCCCCGGTGACGATCGCGATGTCCATCCCGGAGAGCTTCCCGACCCACTCCCCGTCCATGTTGGGCACGTACGCCGTCGGACAGTGGTAGTAGCAGGTCTCGTCCCAGTAGCCGTCCAGGAACGAATGGATGTCGTACTTTCCGGAGAAGCCCACGGCCTTGTCGCAAAGGTCCGGATGCCTCAATCCGAAGTTGACGGCGTGGTAGGCGCCGAAAGAGGCTCCGAGGGTGCCGATCTTCGCGGTGGTGTTTCCCTTGTGCCGCACGAAGGGCACGACTTCCTGGGCGACGTAGCGGTCGTACTGGTCGTGGCGGGCGATCCGCTCCGAGGGATGGCGGTGCTCGGCGTAAAAGCTCTCCGCGTCGACGGAGTCCACGCAGCCGATCTGGAGACGCCCGGCGTCCACGTGATCGGCCACGGCGGCGACCAGTCCGAAGTCCTCGGCCTGGTAGAAGCGGCCCTGCGAGGTCGGAAACCAGATCATGGGCCGGCCGGCGTGGCCGAACCACAAGAGCTCCATCCTGCGGCCGAGGATCGGCGAGTCCCAGGCGACGTATTCGCGGTGCATCGACATCTCCTTCCGGATCGATTCCTTCCCGAAGCCGCGAAGACTATCCCGTTTGACGCGGGTTGCGCAGGGCGCGCGACCAGCGCACCAGGCGCCAAGCCTTCGCGTGTGGTGTAATCGCCAGAACGAGGAGATGCTGATGCGTGCCACCGCTCAGGCTCTGGCGCTGGGGTTGTTTTTCATCGCCGCGGCCGGACTTGCGCAAACGTCCGGACAGATCCGAGGAACGGCCGTGGACGACGACGGCAAGCCGCTCCCGAACGTCAAAGTCGAAGCGGCCACGCCTTCCGCCGGCAGCCGCACGACCACGACGGACAAGCATGGGCAGTTCCGCTTTTCGCTCGTCGCTCCCGGAACCTACAAAGTCAGCTTCAACCTGGAGGCGTACAGCTCGGTCGAGAAGAACGCGGTCGTCAGCCTCGATCGCACGGTGACCGTCAACGCCAAGCTCTTCCGTTTGACGAAATAGCGCGATCCGCGGATGCCGGCTCGAGCCGCGCGCTCGTAAACCCTTGCAGGATCTGGTCGGGGCGGCCGGGATCGAACCGGCGACCATCTGCTCCCAAAGCAGATACGCTACCGCTGCGCTACGCCCCGGGGATTCCTATTATCCACGGAGCGACCTGCGCTTTCCGGCGGGCGCAACGCGGCCGGGGAAGCCGCCCGGCCGAGCGCGGCCCGAGTCTTGCTCCGACCGGGAAACTCTTGGCCGGGAGCGGCTTGCGCGCGGCGCGGCGGTAATCTCTGCGAAAGATCCACCGTAAGAGGAGAAGGGCTGATAAAACGGCCCGGCGGAACGGATTCGAAGGGAACGTCGCTGGCGAGATTGAGGTTATGAGGCTGGACCGGGCTCGCGCCGGGCGATGCCGATCCGGCGATCTTGGAGTCTCACTATGAGCTCGAACGAGGCCAACACGCCTCCGGGCAGCGCCGTCGGAGCGAGGACCCTTCCCGACGACGCGCGCCTTTCGGACGCGCCGCGCACGGGGCATCACTGGTGGCGCTGGGCCGCGGGGGTCGCCGTCGTCGCGGTGGCGGTCTACCTGGTGGCCCGGCCCTCCGGGCAGTCCGCCGCGGAAAAGGGGAAAGCCGGGGGCAAGAACGCTCCCCGCGCGATTCCGGTCACCGCGACGTCGGCCAGGTCGGGCGATCTCGGCGTCTATCTGAACGGGCTCGGAACGGTGACGGCCCTGAACACCGTGACGATCCGCAGCCGGGTTGACGGCCAGATCGTCCGCGTCGCGTTCCAGGAGGGCCAGTTCGTGCGCCAGGGCGACCTTCTGACGGAGATCGACCCGCGCCCGTTTCAGGTGCAGCTCATCCAGGCCGAGGGGACACAGGCCAAGGACGAGGCGGCCCTGAAGAACGCGCGGATCGACCTGGAACGCTACCGGATTCTGGTCCAGCAGGACTCGATCTCCCGCCAGCAGCTGGACACCCAGGCCGCCACGGTGAACCAGCTCGAGGCCACGGTCAAGAGCGACGAGGGGCAGGTCGAGAGCGCGAAGCTGAACCTCGTCTACAGCCGCATCACCGCGCCCATCTCGGGCATCGTGGGACTGCGCCTGGTCGACGTCGGCAACATGGTGCACGCCAACGACACCACCGGGCTCGTCGTCATCACCCAGATCCAGCCGATCACCGTCGTGTTCACGATCCCCGCGGATCAGCTGCCCGCGGTGCTGCGGCAGATGAAGACGGGGAAGCACCTGGCCGTGGATGCCTACGATCGGGACCTCAAGAACAAGCTGGCCACGGGCTCCGTGCTGGCCATCGACAACCAGATCGACCAGACCACCGGCACGGTCAAGATCAAGGCGGTCTTCGCCAACGAGGGCCGGGCCCTCTTCGCCAATCAGTTCGTCAACGCCCGGCTGCTCGTGGACACGCTCAAGCAGACCGTTCTCATTCCCACCGCGGCCATCCAGCGCAGCCCGCAGTCCACCTTCGTTTACGTGGTCAAGCCCGACAGCACCGTGGACCTGCGCAACGTGGACGTGCAGCTGACCGAAGGGGACGAGACTTCGATCCGCCAGGGACTCGCGGCGGGCGAGGTGGTGGTCATCGACGGCGTCGACAAGCTGCAGCCGGGCTCGAAGGTGGCTCTCTCGATGCCCGGAGGAGGAGCTCCCCGCAAGGCCGCTTCATGAGCCCGTCGCGCCCCTTCATCCTTCGTCCCATCGCCACGTCGCTCCTGATGGCCGGCCTCCTGATCGCCGGAGCCATCGGCTTCAGGCAGCTCCCTGTCTCCGCGCTGCCTCAGGTTGACTACCCCACGATCCAGATCGTCACGTTCTATCCGGGCGCGAGCCCCGTGGTCATGGCCTCGGCGGTCACCGCGCCGCTGGAGCGCCAGTTCGGCCAGCTTCCCGGTTTGAACCAGATGACGTCCAGCAGCTCCGATGGCAGCTCGGTCATCACGCTGCAGTTCGTGCTGGACCTGAACATCGACGTGGCGGAGCAGGAGGTCCAGGCGGCGATCAACGCCTCCGGAACCTTCTTGCCGCGGGATCTTCCCAATCCTCCCATCTACAGCAAGATCAACCCCGCGGACTCTCCGATCATCACGCTCGCCCTCACGTCCTCGACCCTTCCCCTTTCGAAGGTCGAGGACTTCGCCGACACCCGGTTCGCGCAGAAGATCTCGCAGCTGCCGGGGGTCGGATTGGTTTCCATCTCCGGCGGGCAAAAGCCGGCCGTGCGGGTGCAGGTCAACCCCACCGCTCTCTCGTCTTATGGGATGACCATGGAAGACGTGCGCGCGGCGATCGCGTCGTCCAACGTAAACCAGGCCAAGGGGACCTTCGACGGGTCGCACCAGTCCTACTCGATCGGGGCCAACGACCAGCTCTTATCGAGCGATCAGTACCGGCCGCTGATCATGGCCTACAAGAACGGCGCGCCGGTTCACCTCTCGGATATCGCGACGGTGGTCGACGACACCGAGAACGTGCGGCAAGCCGCCTGGATGAACGAAACGCCGGCCGTCATCTTGAACATCCAGCGGCAGCCCGGCGCCAACATCATCGCGGTCGTCGATCGCGTCAAGGCTCTGCTCCCGCAGCTGCGCGCCTCGCTGCCTTCCGCGGTGCAGGTCTCGATTCTGACCGACCGCACCACGACGATTCGCGCGTCCGTGCACGACGTCGAGTTCGAGCTGATCCTGGTGATCGCGCTCGTCGTCATGGTCATCTTCCTCTTTCTCCGCACGCTCGCCGCGACCATCATTCCCAGCGTCTCGGTGCCGCTCTCGCTGGTGGGGACGTTCGGAGTGATGTACCTGATGGGCTACAGCCTGAACAACCTGACGCTCATGGCCCTGACGATCTCGACCGGTTTCGTGGTCGACGACGCGATCGTCATGATCGAGAACATTTCCCGCTACATCGAGGAAGGCGTGCCGCCGCTGGAAGCCGCGCTCAAGGGTTCGGAGCAGATCGGCTTCACGATCATGTCGCTGACCGTGTCCCTGATCGCGGTGCTGATCCCGCTGCTCTTCATGGGCGATGTGGTCGGCCGCCTCTTCCGCGAGTTCGCCGTGACGCTCTCGGTGACGATCCTGATCTCCGCCGCCGTCTCCCTGACCTTGACGCCGATGATGTGCGCCAAGCTCCTGCGCCACAAGAAGGCCTCCGAGCAGACCCGCTTCTACCGGGCTTCCGAGCGCGCCTTCCAGCGGGTCATCGATTTCTACGGCCGCACGCTCACCTGGGTGCTGCGCCACCAGACCGAGACGCTCGTCGTGGCGGTCATCACCCTGGCCACCACCGCTCTTCTCTTTGTCGTCGTGCCCAAAGGCTTCTTCCCGGTTCAGGACACCGGCGTCGTCCTGGGCATCTCGGAAGCGCCGCAGACCATTTCGTTCACCGCCATGGCCGAGCGCCAGCAGGCCCTGGCCCGCGTCCTCCTGAAGGACCCCGGAGTGGAAAGCCTCTCTTCGTTCATCGGCATCGACGGGACCAACACGACGATGAACAGCGGACGCATCCAGATCAACTTGAAGCCCCTCGAGGCCCGCAAGGCGAGCGCCACGGACATCATCCGGCGATTGCAGCCGGAGCTCGCGAAAGTCGAAGGGACGACGCTCTTCCTCCAGCCGATCCAGGACCTGACGGTCGAAGACCGCGTGAGCCGGACGCAGTTTCAATACAGTCTCGAGGATCCCGATGCCAGGGAGCTCGCGGCGTGGGTGCCGCGCTTCCTGGCCAGGCTGCAGACCCTCCCGCAGCTGCGCGACGTCGCCAGCGATCAGCAGAACGGCGGCCTCGAGGCGCGGTTGGAGCTGGATCGAACCACGGCTTCACGCCTGGGAATCACGCCGCAAATGCTCGATGACACGCTCGACGACGCGTTCGGCCAGCGCCAGATCTCGACGATGTTCACTCAGTTGAATCAATACCGGGTGGTCCTGGAGTCGCAGCCGCGCTTTCAGCGGGGGCCGGACGACTTGAAGAGCGTCTACCTGCGCTCCTCCGGCGGAGGCTCGGTGCCGCTGGGCGCTTTCACCGCGATCCAGACCTCCAGCTCGCCGCTCTCGATCAACCACCAGGGACAATTTCCGGTCGTCACGCTCTCCTTCAACCTCGCGCCGAATGCGTCTCTGGGGCAGGCGGTGCGCGCGATCGAAACGGCGAAGGCCGAGCTGGGCCCGCCGGCCAGTATTCAGGCCAGCTTCCAGGGGACCGCGCAGGCCTTCCGGGCGTCGCTCTCCAACGAAATATTTCTCGTGCTCGCGGCCATCATCACCGTCTACATCCTGCTCGGCGTCCTGTACGAGAGCTACATCCACCCCATCACGATCCTGTCGACGCTTCCCTCGGCCGCGGTGGGCGCTCTTCTTTCGCTGATCGTTTGCCGGATCGATTTCTCGGTCATCGCGCTGATCGGAATCATCCTCTTGATCGGGATCGTCGAGAAGAACGCCATCATGATGATCGACTTCGCGCTGGACGCCGAGCGCAAGGAAAACAAGGAACCTCCCGAGGCGATCTATCAAGCCGCGCTCCTGCGGCTGCGCCCGATCCTGATGACGACCCTGGCTGCGCTCCTGGCCGGCGTGCCGCTCGCCCTGGGCTCGGGCATCGGCGCCGAGCTGCGGCGTCCGCTGGGAATCGCCATCGTGGGAGGACTCATCTTTTCGCAGCTGTTGACTCTGTACACGACGCCGGTGATCTACCTGGCCTTCGACCGGCTGGCCAGGCGCGTGGCGAAGAGACGGAGGGCAAAGACCTCGCCCGAGCTCGCGCCGGAGGGGGGCGCGGGCGCGTGAACATCTCGTCCCCCTTCATCCACCGGCCGATCGCCACCACGCTCTTGACGGTGGCCATCGCGCTCGCCGGCGCGACCGCCTACAAGTTCCTTCCCGTCTCCTCCCTGCCGCAGGTGGAGTTCCCGACGGTCAGCGTTTCGGCGGGTCTTCCGGGAGCCAGTCCCGACACCATGGCCTCCTCGGTGGCCACGCCCCTGGAGCGCCAGTTCGGGCGCATCGCGGGCATCACCGAGATGACTTCCACCTCCTCGATCGGCTCGACCAACATCACGATTCAGTTCGACCTGGACCGCAACATCGACGCCGCGGCGCGCGACGTCCAGGCGGCCATCAACGCGGCGCGAGGTCAGCTCCCGGCCAACCTGCCGAGCAATCCCAGATACCGGAAGGTCAATCCGGCGGATGCGCCGATCATCCTTCTTTCCCTGACGTCCGAGATCGTCGAGCGAGCCCGGATGTACGACATCGGCTCCTCGATCCTTCAGCAAAAGCTGTCGCAGGTCCCGGGAGTGGGACAGGTCTTCGTCGGCGGCGGAGCGCTCCCGGCGGTGCGCGTCGACGTCAATCCCACGGCGCTCTACAACAACGGCCTCGGACTCGAAGATGTCCGGGCCGTGCTCGCCTCCGCCAACGCGAATCGCCCCAAGGGCGCGGTGTCCGATTCTCACCGGGCCTATTCCCTGTCGACGACGGATCAGCTGCTGACGGCCAGGGAGTACCAGCCGCTGATCATCCATTACGCCAACGGAGCCGGCATTCGCCTCTCCGACGTCGCGACGGTCACCGACTCGGTCGAGGACATCCGAACCGGGGGGCTCTCCAACGGCAAGCCGGCGGTGATCATCATCGTCTTCCGCCAGCCCGGGGCCAACACCCTGGAGACCATCGACCGCATCCGCGCGCTCCTGCCGCAGCTGCAGGCCTCGATTCCCCCGACCATCGAGCTGGCGGTCGCCATCGACACCGCCCGCACGGTCCGCGCGTCGGTCAAGGACGTGGAGATCACCATGATGATCTCGATCGTGCTGGTGATCCTGGTCGTTTTCGTCTTCCTCCGCAGCGTTCGCTCGACCTTGATCCCCAGCGTGGCTGTTCCGGTGTCGCTCGTCGGAACGTTCGGTGTGATGTACCTGCTCCACTACTCGATCGACAACCTGTCGCTGATGGCCCTCACCATCGCGACGGGATTCGTCGTGGACGACGCGATCGTGGTGATCGAGAACATCACGCGGCATCTGGAAGCCGGGTTGAAGCCGCTCGAGGCGGCGTTGAAGGGCGCGCAGGAAATCGGCTTCACGGTCATGTCGATCTCCCTGTCGCTCGTCGCGGTGTTCACCCCGATTCTCCTGATGGGCGGCATCGTCGGCCGTCTCTTCCGCGAGTTCGCCGTCACGCTCTCCGTCGCCATCGGCGTCTCTCTGGTGATCTCGCTGACGACGACGCCCATGATGTGCGCCAAGCTTCTGCGCCCTCCCGACAAGGAGTCCCACGGCCGCCTCTATCGCCTGAGCGAACGCGGTTTCGACGGAATCCATAAGGGGTACGAGAGATCGCTCGGTTGGGTGCTGCGGCATCAGCGGTTCACGATCGTCGTCACGCTGGCGACGATGGTCGCGACGATCTTTCTGTACGCCAAAGTTCCCAAGGGCTTTTTCCCGCAGCAGGATTCCGGGAGGCTCACCGGCACCATCCAGGCCGACCAGGACACCTCCTTCCAGGCGATGCGGGCCAAGCTCGCTCAGTTCGTGAATATCGTCATGCGGGATCCCGACGTCGAGAGCGCCAATGGGTTCGTGGGAGGCGGAACGGTCAACGCCGGCCGCATGTTCATCTCCTTGAAGCCCTTCGAGAAGCGCAAGCTGACGGCCGACCAGATCATCGCGCGCCTGCGCGGGAAGGTGGCGCACGTTCCGGGAGCAACGCTGGTCCTCCAGCCGGTCCAGGACATCCGCGTCGGCGGGCGGCCTTCGGCGGCGCAATACCAGTACACGCTGCAGGGAGACAATTCGGATGAGCTCCTGCAATGGGCGCCTCGCGTGCTCGAGCGCCTGCGCCGGTTGAGGGAGCTGACCGACGTCAACAGCGACCAGCAGAACAAGGGGCTCGAGGCCTCGTTGGTCATCGACCGTGCCACCGCCTCGCGCATGGGAGTCACGCCCCAGATGATCGACGACACCCTCTATGACGCTTTCGGCCAGCGGCAGGTCTCCACGATGTTCACGCAGTTGAACCAGTACCACGTCGTCATGGAGGTCGACTCGAAGTTCTGGCAGAGCCCGGACGGATTGAAGTACATCTACGTGCGGCCGACCAAGGGCACCGACCTGGTTCCGCTCGCGGCCTTCACGCATTACGAGCCTTCGACCGCACCGCTCGCCGTCAACCACCAGGGCCAGTTCCCCTCGGTCACCATTTCCTTCAACCTTCCGCCCGGCGTGGCGCTGGGCACGGCGGTCGACGCGATCCAGAGTGCGGAGGCGGAGATCCGCCTTCCCGCATCCATCCGCGGCAGTTTCCAGGGGACGGCGCAGGCCTTCCAGGCGTCGCTGGCCAACGAGCCGATCCTGATCGCCGCCGCCCTGCTCGCGGTCTACATCGTGCTCGGCGTCCTGTACGAAAGCGTCATCCATCCGGTGACCATCCTCTCGACGCTTCCTTCCGCCGGCGTGGGAGCGCTGCTCGCGCTGCTGCTGACGCACAACGACCTTTCGGTCATTGCCCTGATCGGGATCATTCTTCTGATCGGCATCGTGAAGAAGAACGCGATCCTGATGATCGATTTTGCGATCGAAGCCGAGCGCCGGGAGAACAAGAGTCCCGAGGACGCCATTTACCAGGCATGCCTCTTGCGCTTTCGCCCGATCACCATGACGACGATGGCGGCCCTGCTGGGAGGATTGCCTCTGGCCATCGGGATCGGCACGGGCGCCGAGCTGCGCAGACCTCTTGGGATCTCGATCGTCGGCGGCCTGATCTTTTCCCAAATGCTGACGCTGTACACCACGCCGGTCGTCTACCTCTACCTGGACCGCTTCCGGCTGTGGACCCGGAAATTGCGCCGCGGGCGAGTCCGGCCCGCCGCGCCTGCGGGAGAGCAAGCCTGATGGCCGATCGCGCAACGGGAATCCGGATCTCCGTCGTCGCCGGCGTTCTGACCCTGGCCTGCGGCTGCGCCGTGGGGCCGAACTACAAACGGCCCACCGCGCCGGAGCCTCCCGCGTTCAAGGAGCAGACCGCGCCGGAGGGCGAGCCCAGCCCCTGGAAGCCCGCGGAGCCTTCCGACGCCGCGCCGCGCGGGAAATGGTGGGAGATCTTCGAGGATCCCCAGTTGAACTCCCTCGAGGAACAGGTCGACGTGTCCAACCAGTCGATCGCCCAGGCCGAGGCGCAGTACCGCGGCGCGCGGGCGGCGGTGCGGGGAGCGCGCGCCGACTTCTTTCCCACCGTGACGACGTCCCCGTCGGTCACCCGCTCCCGCGGCGCCGCGACGCTCGCCAACGGCGCGCCGGCGACGGTCAACCAGTATCAGTTTCCGGCCGACGTGTCCTACGAGGTCGACGCCTGGGGCCGCGTGCGCCGCAGCGTCGAGTCGAGCGTGGCCCTGGCGCAGGCGTCCGCCGCCGACCTGGAAACCATCCGCCTCTCCATGCATGCCGAGCTCGCGTCGGACTATTTTCAGCTGCGGGGAATCGACGCCGAACGGCAGCTGCTCGAAGACAACGTCACGGCGTACGAGAAGGCCCTGCAGCTGACCCTGAACCGCTTCCACCAGGGCGTGGTCTCCGGCGTGGACGTGGCCCAGGCCCAGACCCAGCTGGAGACGACGCGCGCGCAGGCCACCGATCTCCGGCTCTCGCGGGCGCAGTTCGAGCACGCCATCGCCATCCTGGTCGGCAAGGCTCCGGCCGACTTCGCGATCGCGCCGCCCGCGGCCGTCCCGCCGCCGCCGGTCGTTCCCGTGGGGCTGCCGTCGGAGCTGCTGGAGCGGCGCCCCGACATCGCGGCCTCGGAGCGGCGGGTGGCTTCGGCCAACGCCCAGATCGGCGTGGCCACCGCGGCGTTCTTCCCGCGCCTGCTGCTCGCGGCGAGCGGCGGCTACGGGAGCTCGACCCTGGTGAGCTTCTTCTCCCTCCCCAATCGCTTCTGGTCGATCGGCGCCGCGCTGGTCGAGACGCTGTTCGACGGAGGCAAGCGCCGCGCGGCGACGGAGCAGGCGCGGGCCGCCTACGACGCTTCGGTCGCCGCGTACCGCCTGGACGTCCTGACGGCCTTCCAGGACGTCGAGGACAACCTGGCCGCGCTCCGGATCCTGGCGATCGAGGCCCGGCAGCAGGCCGCGGCGGTGGAGGCCGCGGAACGCTCCCTGACCATCGCCAGGAACCGGTACGAGGCGGGTGTGACGACCTACCTCGAAGTCATCACGGCCCAGACCGTGGCCCTGACCAACGAACGCGTGGCGATCGAGCTCTCGACGCGGCGGTTGACCTCGGCGGTCAACCTGGTCAAAGGCCTGGGCGGAGGCTGGGACCCCGCGTCCCTGCCTTACGGGCCGATCCCGCAGGCTCCCGGCGGCGCGGACGGTCAGCCCGCCGACGCCGCGCGGCCTTCCGCAAGCCCGGCCTCGCAGTAGGACCGGGGGCGGGCCGGGCGCCTCGTGGCGCCGCAACCTGCTAGATTTCGCCCTGCCGTGCGGACGCTGCGCTTCCTGACCTACCTCGCGCCCAGCATTCCGCAGACTTTTTTCGACCTGGTGACGCGGGAGGTCGGAGCCCGGATCGGATTGCCGACCGCCCTGGATCTGGAGACCAGCGTCTCCGGTCCGTCGCCGTCGAGTGATCCGTTCCGCTCGGGCCGCGCGGACTTCGCCTTCGTCTGCTCCCCGTCCTACCCGCAGCTGCGCCGCGCCGGGACGGCGAGGCTGGTCGCGGCGGCCCCGGTCTTCGACGATCCGCGGGGCGCCGGGAGGCCCGTGTACTTCGTCGACGTGGTGGTCGCCACGGCCCATCGCGCGTCTTCGCTCTGCGATCTGGCCGGAGGGACGTGGGCCTACAACGATCCCGCGTCGCTGTCGGGGTGGCACAGCCTGCGTGCCCGGCTGGCGGAGCTCGGCCACGGCCGGCCGGAGAACTTCTTCCGCCGAGTGCTTCTCTCCGGGTCTCACCTGCGCTCGCTCGAGCTGGTGGCCTCCGGCCGGGCCGACGCGTCGGCCATCGACTCCAACGCGCTCGCCGTCAAGCTCGAACGCGACCCCGCGCTCGCCGCGCGCTTGCGCGTCCTGGAGTCCTGGGGACCGCTGCCGATCCAGCCGCTCCTGGCGAGCGAGCTCCACCGCGATGCGCGCGTGCGGCGCGGGCTGGGCGAGGCCCGCGTCGCGCGGTTTGCCGAGGTCGACTCGGCCTTCTACGATTCCTTTCCCGTGCTCGCCGCAGCCGCCGGCGAGGAGGGCTCCCCCGCGGGCGCGACGAAAGGCCGGGCGTGATCCGGGAGGAGCCGGAGGCCGGGGCGACCGCCGCGGCGTCCTTCGTGGTCCGGGAGTCTGACCTCGCGAGCGCCCTTTCCGACGGGCACCGCGACTTCTTCCCTCCGGTGTTCGCCACGGCGCGGATGGTGGCCCTGATGGAGCTCGCCGCGGCCCGCGTGCTGGCGCCGCTCCTGGAGCCCGGAGAGCTCTCGGTCGGCGTGCACGTCGACATCGTGCACACCGCCGCGACACCGCCCGGCGCGACGGTCACCGCCGACGCCCGCTACACCGGACGGGACGGGAGGCGATACAATTTTCATATTGTAGCGCGCGACGACGGCGGCGAGATCGGCCGCGGCACCCACCAGCGCGCGGTGGTCCAGGCGCAGCGTCTGGTTGAGGGGTCTCGTAAGCGCAACGGCCGATGACCGCGATTCCGCCTCTGCCCGAGAGAGCGCGTGGGCCCGCTACTCTTCCGGCGGCTTGAGGCCGGTGATGGTCGGATTCTTGTTGGGATTGTTGAAGGCGTCGAGCGCGGCGAAGATGAGCCCGTCGTAGAAGAAGATGGCGTCGGTCGGCGGCAGGTCCAGGCTCAGCATTCCCTTCGCTGCGACCCGGCAGCCGCCGTCGAGCTCGTTCTCGGAGAGGAGCCTCCGGACGTAGAAGGCCACCAGCTTCAGGCTCGCCTCCGACGCCGGTTTCCCGTCGTCGTCGATGCGAAACCGCCGCTCCCGTTCGCCGCCCGGCTCGATCCCCCGCACTTTCAGCACCTCGGTCGATTCTCCACCGAAGAGACGGTACCCTGCCCTCAGGCATGACTTCAAACCGGATCTCGGTGGCCCCGGCGCAACGCGTCGCCGGTGTGCCGGCTCCGGTCGTCCGACGAAGACGGAGCGGCCCGGGCCGTCTCGGGCGGACCGCGGCTTGATTCGGCCGGGAGGCCGGTCTAAGGTCTCCACGCTGTCTTCCGGAGGACCATGCGCCGAGAGTTCCCGGCGATCCGTTCACGTCGATTTTGCGGTCCGCTTCGTGCTTCTCGCCGCTGTGGCCCTCGGTTTGACCGCAGCCTGCGCGAGACGCCCGGCCTCCGGCCGCGCCCTGCGCGTCGCGGTGATCCCTCAAGGGTCGACCCATGAGTACTGGAAGAGCATTCACGCCGGAGCGGTCAAGGCCGCCCGCGACGAAGCGGCGGCCGGCACCCGCGTCGAGATCGTCTGGAAGGCGCCGGTGCGGGAAGACGACCGCGAGCAGCAAATCCAGGTCGTCGAGGGCTTCCTGACCCAGCGGATCGACGGGATCGTCCTCGCCCCGTTCGACAAGAACGCCCTGGTTCGCCCGGTCGAAGAGGCCGAGCCGGTCCGGGATTCCCGTGGTGGTGATCGACTCGGCCCTGGAGTCCCTGGTCCCCTTGAGCTTCGTGGCCAGCGACAATCATCGCGGAGGCGAACTGGCCGCCGACGAGATGGGCCGGCTCCTGGCAGGCCGCGGAAGGGTCCTCGTTCTTCGCTACCAGGAAGGCGTCGCCTCGACGGAGGCCCGCGAGAAGGGGTTCGTGGACGAGATCCGATCGGCGTTTTCCGGCATCGAGATCGTCTCCTCCAACCAGTACGCCGGCGCCACCCGCGAGACCGCCAGGAGCGCCGCGGAAAACCTCCTCAACCGCTACGGCGATCTCGACGGCGTCTTCACGCCCAACGAGTCTTCCACCGCCGGAATGCTGCTCGCGCTGGAGGACCTCGGCCGCGCGGGGAAAATCCGCTTCCTGGGCTTCGACGCGAGCGACGTGTTCGTGTCCGCCATGAAGGCGGGCGAGCTCCAGGGCGTGGTGGTGCAGAACCCGTTTCGCATGGGGGAGCTCGGGGTCAAGACGCTGATCGACCATCTGCGGGGCCGGAACGTCGAGAAACGGATCGATACCGGCGTTGCGCTCATCACTCCCTCCAGCCTCGACACCGGCCCGGCGCAGCTTCTCCTCCACCCCCCTCTCGACCGCTACCTCAGGTAAATCCGTGGTCCTGCTCGAGCTCGCCGGGATCGAGAAGCGGTTCGGGGCGACCGTCGCGCTCTCCGGCGTCGCCCTGAGGATCCAAGCCGGGCAAGTCCGCGCTCTCCTCGGCGAGAACGGCGCCGGCAAGAGCACTCTGGTGAACATCCTCTCGGGGACCTTCGCGCCCGATCGCGGCCAGATTCGGCTGGAGGGAAACCCTTACGCGCCGCGCGACGCGGCGCAGGCACGCCGGAGGGGCGTCGCCTGCGTCCATCAGGAGCTGTGCCTGTGCCCGCATCTGTCGGTCGCCGAGAACATCCTTCTGGGGATCGAGCCGGCTTCCCGGGGCTGGATCGCGCGCGGCCGCGCCCTCGCCCGCGCCAGCGAGCTGCTCCGGGAGTTCGGACGTGGAGAGATCGACCCGCGGCGCAGGGTGGGCGATCTGGCTCTTCCCGATCGCCAGATCGTCGAGATTTGCCGCGCGCTGGCCTGCGACGCGCGGCTGCTCCTGATGGACGAGCCCACCAGCACTCTGCAGCGAAGCAACGTGGATCGCCTCTTCCGCGTGATCCGGCGGCTTCGCGACCGTGGGATCGCCGTTCTCTACATCAGCCATTTTCTGGAGGAGGTCCGGGAGATCGCCGACAGCTACACCATCCTGCGCGACGGACAGAGCGTGGACTCGGGCGAGCTCGCTTCGATCGACGACTCCGGCCTGATCGCCGAAATGGTCGGACGGCGTCTGCAAAGCACGCTGGCCGGCGGCGCGGTACGGCAAGCGCCGGGAGAGGTGGTCCTCGAAGTGAGCGACCTCGCCTCCCCTCCCCGGCTGCGCGAAGCGAACTTCGAGCTGCGCCGCGGCGAGATCTTCGGTATCGCCGGCCTGATCGGTTCGGGACGCACCGATCTGGTCCGGGCGCTTTTCGGCCTTTGCCCGGCGAGCGGAAGGATCCGGTGGCGCGGGGAAGACCTGGCCGCGTCGGGGCTGCGCAGCTGGCGGCAGATCGCACGCGGCCTCGGGTACTTGAGCGAGGACCGCGATGCGGAGGGACTCGCCCTCGGGCTGTCCATCGCGGACAACGTCACCTTGAGCCGCTTCTCCACCTGCTCTCGCAACGGCTGGATCGATCTGCCCGAACAGCGGAGGCAGGCCGAAGAGGTTCTCCGCAGGCTGCGCGTGCGCGCGCCCGGACCCGGAAGCCGGGTCCGGCGTCTCTCCGGGGGCAACCAGCAGAAGGTCGCCCTGGGCCGGCTGCTGCATCAGGATCCCGATCTGCTGCTCTTGGACGAGCCCGCACGGGGAATCGACGTCGCCAGCAAGAACGACATCTACGACGAAGTCGTCCGCCTGGCCGCCGCCGGGAAGAGCATTCTGATGGTGAGCTCCTACCTGCCCGAGCTCCTGGGTCTCTGTCATCGCATCGCCGTCATGAGCCGCGGCCGACTCTCGCCGGCGCGGCCGGCTTCGGAATGGACGCAGGACGCGATCCTTCAAACGGCGGTCGGAGGCTCGGGACCCCAGTGAACGCCGGGCGGACGGCGTGGATCGTCCGGTTGGGCCCGCTCCTGGGCCTTGCCGGCGTCGTGGCTCTCTTCGCGATCCTGGTCGGCTCCCCGGAACGCTATCTCTCGGCGACGAATCTGCGCGTCGTTCTCGCGCAGACCGTTATCGTCGCCCTGGGCGCCATCGGCATGACCGTGGTCATGGTCAGCGGCGGCATCGACCTGTCGGTCGGATCCTCCATCGCGCTCACCGGCGTGGCGGCCGCGGTGGCGCTTCGGAACGGATGGCCCCCCGCCGCAGCGGTGGCGCTGGGCATCGCAGCCGGCGGCTTGGTGGGCCTCGTCAACGGCCTGGCGATCACCGGCCTGCGGATCGTGCCCTTCATCGCCACCCTGGGCATGCTGGGGATCGCGCGCGGCGCGGCCAAGCTCTGCGCCGACCAGCAGACCGTCAACATCCCTCCAACGTGGATCAACGCGTTGGCGGTGACCTTCCCCGCGCGGCCCTGGCTGCTGGTCGCGCCCGGCGTCTGGGTCACCGCGGGCCTCGCCTCGGTCATGACGCTGGTGCTGGCCCGCACGGTCTTCGGACGCCACGTCTTTGCGCTCGGATCCAACGAGGCGGCGGCCCGAGCCTGCGGCATCGCCACCGCGCGCCTGAAGATCTGGATCTACGCGATCGCCGGCCTCTTCTTCGGCCTGGCCGGCGTGATGCAGATGTCTCGCCTGCGGCAAGGCGATCCCACCGTGGCCGCCGGCGTCGAGCTCGACGTCATCGCCGCCGTCGTCATCGGAGGAGGAAGCCTTTCCGGCGGCGAGGGGTCCGTCGGCGGCGCGATGATCGGTGCGCTCATCATGACGTTGCTGCGCAACGGCTGCCAGCAGATGGGGTGGTCGAGCGACATCGAGGAGATCATCATCGGCGCCATCATCGTGCTGGCCGTGGCCGCCGACCGCTTGAGGGTCTCGCGGGCCGCGGAGCCTCTCTGAGGCATCGCGCGGACGAGCACCCGAATCTCCCCGCCCGGGCCGCGGGAAAGAAGGACGATTCCGCGGCGGTGCATCGCGCGAACCCGGTGCGCTGCTCTGCGTATGTCTACGCAGAACGGCCGGAGGTCGAGGATGAAAAAACTCATGGGCGTCTCCACGGCGGGCCCCTTGCTCTGTCTTTTCGCGGTCGCGAGCGCGGCGCTGTGTTCGCCCGTCGAGAAGTCTTACCAGACCGTCCAGGTGGGCTCCGGCATTTACGCTTTCCTTCCGGAAGAGTCGCTGACCGCCGTCGTGAGCGGCAACTCCCTGGCGGTGATCGGCGACGACGGCGTCCTGGTCGTCGACACCGGCAACTTCCCCACGCTGGCGCGCCGCATGATCGCCGATTTGCGGGCCCGCACGCGCCAGCCGGTCCGGTACATCGTCCACACGCACTGGCATCCCGACCACTGGGTCGGCGACGGGGAGTTCCGCAAGGCGTTTCCCGGGGTCGTCATCGTGTCTACCGCGTTCACGCGGCAGGCCATCCTCCAGGACGCGCCCAAGTACGTCCGCGGCGCGGTCGAGCGCGGCGACGAGTTCCTCGGCATGCTGCGGCAGAAGATCCAGGCCGGCACGGCGGCCGACGGATCTGCGCTGCGGGAGAGCGACAAGACGTTCTATGCCCGGGAGATCGAGGACCTGAAGTTCGGGATTTCCGAGTACAAGCAGGCCGAGCTCCTGGCGCCCGATCTCACGTTCGACGGGAGCCTGCGGATTTTTCTGGGCAAACGCGAGGTGCGCGTCTCGTTTCTGGGCCGCGGCAACACCGCCGGCGACGCCGTCGTCGAAGTGCCCGACGCGAAGGTCGTGGCGACGGGAGATCTTCTGGTCTACCCGACGCCCTATTCCTACGGCTCCTATCCGGGGGAGTGGATCGAGACGCTGTCGAAGCTGATGGCGCTCGGGGACACGACGATCGTTCCCGGCCACGGGCCGGTCTTCCATGATTGGGACTACGCGAAGACCATCTCCGCTCTTCTGGCGTCGCTTCGGACCCAGGTCCGGGCGGCCGTCGACGCCGGGCTCGACCTCGAGGCCACACGCAAGCGCGTGGACCTCTCCGACTTCCGACGCAAGCTCGCCGGCGACGATCCGGACAATCAGCGCGCCTTCGACGTAAGCTTTTCCACCCCCGCGGTCGCGCGTGCCTATCAGGAGGCCAAGGGGACGTTCGAGCCGGAAAGTTAGACATATCCACGTCGCCCGATCGGGGAAGGATTCGCGGGTCGAAGCTGTTCTCGAAATCGTGCGAAAACCAGCTCCGCGGCGGCTCGGCCTCCTCCTGGCCGTCTTTCTCCTGCCGGCTTTCGGCACGGTGCCCGCATCGGCCGCTTCGCCCTCTCCGCGGCCCGCCACCTGGGCCTCCCCCATGGAAGGAGCCACGGTGGCGAACTTCTACCGGATCGAGCCGGACCTCTACCGGAGCGCCCAGCCGACTCCGGACGGATTCCGCAAGCTCGCCGGCCTCGGGGTCAAGACGGTCCTGGACGTCGCGGGAGGCGCCGGCGACGCGCCGTTCGCGCAAGGGACGGCTCTCAAGCTGCTCCACGTCCCGATGAGCGCCTTCGGGCTGCGCGACGACCGCGTGCTCGACGCCCTGCGCATCCTGGCCGACCCCGCCAACCGGCCCGTCTTGATCCACTGCCGGCAGGGCGCCGACCGGACCGGCGCGATCGTCGCCCTGTATCGCGTCGTCGTCCAGGGTTGGACCAAGGAAGACGCCCTCCGCGAGATGAACCGGGGCGGCTACCACCACAGCTTCCTCTGGAGAAACCTCGACCGTTACGTCCGGACCGCCGACGTGGGAGCGCTGCGCAAGGCGCTGGGGATCGCGCCTGCTCCGGCCGTCGTTGGCGCCGGGGCTTCCACGAATTCGACAGCCCCACACAGCCCATCCGCGCCGATTTCGACGAGCGTTTCGCGCGGTCGCTAGCCTTTCCACCCTCGCCGGCTGGCTTCACACGGTATTCTGTTCACGCTGCCCGTAGCTCAGCCCGGATAGAGCATCAGCCTTCTAAGCTGAGGGTCGCTGGTTCGAATCCAGCCGGGCAGACCAGGAAGCCGACGTGGGACTCGAAGAGCCGGATCGCTGGTTCGAGCCGAGGTGGCCTTGCTCGGCAAACTGCACACTTCATTGGTAGAAACGGAGCGGAACAAGGATGAATCAACGAAGGACTCTCGGTCTTCTCGCCTCAACCATCCTTGCCGCATTGGGCCGGAGTGGTCCGGCGCAATCGCAGGCTCTCAAGACTCCTTATCCCGAGATGGCACCGGTCGAGCAGTACCGCATCGCAAACCGCGACGATGAAATCGCGCTGGCACGCAGTGCCGCGCCGCCGTCCATTTCCGGGGACGCCCGAGTGCTCGTGCTCGGTGGCCATGGCTACGAGACGGCCGTGAAGGGCAAGAACGGCTTCGTCTGCTTCGTCCAACGCTCCTGGGCGGCCGGTTTCGACGCTCCCGAGTTCTGGAATCCCAGGATACGCGGACCCAACTGCTTCAACCCGCCAGCCGCGCGCACCGAGCTGCTCCAAAACCTCAAGCGCACCGAGTGGGTCCTGTCCGGCGCCACAAGACAACAGTTGATCGAGAGAACCAAGGCCGCATTCGCCAACCACGATTTCAAAGCTCCCGAGGCCGGCGCCTTTTCCTTCATGCTGTCGAAGAACGGCTACCTGAGCGACGATGGCGCGGGTCCATGGCTTCCCCATGTCATGTTTTTCCTCCCGCACGGCCAGGCCGAAAGCTGGGCCGCAGGCAAGGAAGGCTCACCCGTCATCGGGCAAGATGGCAGCGCTCTCGAATCGACGGTCCTCTTCATTCCGGTGCGCAGCTGGTCCGACGGATCACCGGCCCCGCCGCCGCCCATGAAACACCTGATGTGACGAGGCGCGGCGGAGCGCTCCAGCGCGAAGCAACACGCGAGACAGCCGCGGGTCCGCCCGCGGCCCATCCGGCCAGGCAGACCAAACCGCCGCAGAGGATCTCTGCCGGTTGAAGGGATCGCAGCGCTGCAACGGAGACGGTCCGGAAACATGCGCTATTCGCGGGCTGAATGGCCACGATCGAAACCAAGCAACCGGGAGGCTCGATCTCATAGACTCCTGGCCGTTCCCCGTCGCGCCGCTGCGGCGTCGCACGGCCCGAAGCGAGGCCAGCATGAAGAGTCGTCCGGAACAGAAGACCACGCACTCCGGCCGGCGCATCATCGTCTCCATCGCCGTCTCGGCCGACGGATACATCGCCCGGCCCGACGGAGACTTTTCCTGGCTCGACCGGCCGCAGCCCGAGGGCAACTACGGGTTGGACGCTTTCTTCCGCTCGATCGATACCATCCTGTGGGGCCGCAAGACCTACGAGATCGGTCGGAAGTTCGGAGGGGACAACCTCGGCGTCGGCCCCGGCGTCCGCAACTACGTCTTTTCGCGCAACCCGCCGGAGGACGCGCCCACGTCCGTCACCTTCGTCTCGGAATCGATCCCCGACTTCGCCCGGCGGCTGCGCGGCGAGCCCGGCAAGGACGTCTGGATGATGGGCGGGGCCGGCCTCATCGGGTCGTTCCTGGACGCCGGACAGATCGACGCGTTTTCGATCCACGTTATCCCGGTGCTGATCGGCGAGGGCATTCCCTTAGCCGCCCCGGCGCGCCGGCACGTGGGCTTGAAGCTGACGTCGACGCGCTCCTTTCCCGA
Organism: uncultured Acidobacteriota bacterium; assembly: GCA_963733955.1. Taxonomy (GTDB): domain Bacteria; phylum Acidobacteriota; class Thermoanaerobaculia; order UBA5066; family Gp7-AA6; genus DATFTF01. The sequence continues at coordinate 433,773 of CAVTEW010000004.1, read as the reverse complement.
CGGCGTGGTCCATCTCGACTACGAGGTCGCGCGTTCGGATAACAATATCTAACTTGTAACTTCATGGTCCCGGGCCTCCCCGCCCTGCCCGGCCGCCTGCGATAGACTGCCCTCCTCGGACGATCGGGCCCCGACGGCCCGCCCGGAAACAGGAGAGGAACCATGAAACGTCTCTTCGTCGCGGGTCTCCTGGGAGCTCTCCTCTGTGCCGGCGCCGGCGCGGACGAGGGCATGTGGCCCTTCAACAACATCCCCGTCAAGGCCCTCAAGCAGAAGTACCACTGGGCCCCGGACAAGAAGTGGCTCGACCACATCCGCCTGGCCTCGGTGCGCTTCAACAACGGAGGCTCGGGCTCCTTCGTCTCGGAGACGGGGCTCGTCCTGACCAACCACCACGTCGGCGCCAACTGCATCCAGAAAATCTCCACGCCGGAGCACGACTACGTGGCTTCCGGATACCGCGCCGCGACGCCCGCGGACGAGGTCAAATGCCCGGACCTCGAGCTGAACTTGCTCGAAGGGATCGAGGACGTCACGTCCCGGGTCAACGCCGTGGTCAGGCCCGGCATGTCCGACGCCGAGGCGCTGACGGCCCAGAAGGCCGAGCAGGCGCGCCTGGAGAAGGCCTGCCACGACAAGACCGGCCTGCGCTGCGACACCGTCACGCTCTACGCCGGCGGCGAGTACGACCTCTACCGGTACAAGAAGTACACCGACGTGCGCCTGGTCGCGGCGCCCGAGTTCCAGATCGCGTTCTTCGGCGGGGACCCGGACAACTTCAACTATCCGCGCTGGGACATCGACTTCGCCGTCTTCCGCATCTACGAGAACGACAAACCGGTCAAGCCGGCGAGCTGGCTCCAATGGAATTCCGCTGGCCCGAAGGAGAACGAGCTGGTGCTCGTCTCCGGCAATCCCGGCGCCACCGCGCGGCTGGAGACGGCGGCGCAGCTCGAGCTCGAGCGCGATGTCCTGAATCCCGCGTCGATCGAGTTCCTGACGCGGCGGGCCAAGCTCCTCCACGAGTTCTCCGACAAGAGCCCGGAGAACGCCCGCGAGGCCAGCCGCATGCTCTTCGGCGTGGAGAACAGCGTGAAGGCCCGCAAGGGCATCGAGTCCGCGCTGCTCGATCCCACCGTGATGGCAAAGAAGGTCAAGGACGAAAAAGAGCTGCGCGCCCGGGTCGCCTCCGATCCGAAGTGGAAGCCGTACGCTGGCGCGTGGGACGCGATCGCCGCGGCCCAGAAGGCCTACGGCGAGCGGTACCGGCGCGACGTCGCCATCACCCGGGCCCTCTCCGCCTCGCCGCAGATGTCGATCGCGCGGCGCATCGTCGAGTACGTGGCGGAAAAGGAAAAGCCCAACGAGAAGCGCCTGGAGGAATTCCGCGACTCCAAGAAGCAGTCGCTGGAGTTCGCCCTCTACTCGCCGGCCCCCGTCTATCCCAACCTGGAGGAGACGACGATCGCCGACACGTTCCAGCTCACCGCGGAGAAGCTCGGCGGCGACGACCCCTTCGTCAAGAAGATCCTGCAGGGCAAATCACCCGAGGAGCGGGCGCGGGAGCTCGTCACCGGGACCAGGCTCGCCGACGTCGCGGTCCGGCGCCAGCTCGTCGAGGGCGGGACCTCCGCGGTCGCCCAGTCCACCGATCCGATGATCGTGCTGGCGCGGGAGACCGACGCCGAAGTCCGCGCCATCCGGAAGTGGCGCGAAGACAACGTGGAGAGCGTGAACAAGGCCAACGGCTCGCTCATCGCTCGGGCTCTCTTCGCCGTGCGGGGCAAGGACCAGTATCCCGACGCGACCTTCACGCTGCGGCTGGCCTACGGGCCGGTCAAAGGCTACGAAGAGAACAGCAAGAAGATCCTGTACCAGACGGTCTGGAGCGGGATGTACGAGCACTCGCAGGAGCACGGCGGCAAGCCGCCCTACGACTTGCCGGAGTCGTTTCTCAAGGTGAAGGAAAAAGTCGATCCGCAAACCCCCTTCAACTTCGTCACGACCGCGGACACCACCGGCGGCAACTCGGGCAGCCCGGTCGTGAACACCCGGGGCGAGCTCGTCGGGCTGCTCTTCGACGGCAACATCCAGTCGCTCGGAAACGACGTCGTGTACACCGAGGAAATCGCGCGCTCGGTTTGCGTCCACCCCGCGGCCATCATGGCCGCGCTGCGGCAGGTCTACGGCGCGACGGCGCTGGCCGACGAGCTGGAGAAGCCCACGCACGACACGAGGAAGAAGCCCCGGGTCACCCGGATGCCGGTCCGGTAGCGCGGGCCGCCGGATCGCCGGCGGACGCTACAATTTCCGCCGAGCACACATGATCGGTACCACTGTCTCTCATTACCGCATTCTCGGCAAGATCGGCGGCGGCGGCATGGGCGTCGTCTACGAGGCCGAGGACGTGCGGCTGCTGCGCCACGTGGCGCTGAAGTTCCTGCCCGACGGCATCGCCGCCGACGCCTCGACGCTGGAGCGCTTGAAGCGCGAGGCGCAGGCCGCCTCCGCGCTCCAGCATCCCAACATCTGCACCATTTACGACATCGGCGAGCACGAGGGAAAGCCCTTCCTGGTCATGGAGCTGCTGGAAGGAGAGACGCTCAAGGACGTCTTGAACGCCGGCCCGCTTCCCCTGACCCGAACCCTCGCGCTCGGCGTCCAGATCGCCGATGCGCTCGACGCCGCGCACGCCCGCGGGATCGTGCACAGGGACATCAAGCCGGCCAACGTCCTGGTGACCCGGCGCGGAGAAGCCAAGCTGCTCGACTTCGGGTTGGCCAAACTCGGCGCTGCGGGTGCGCCCGGCTCCGGCGATTCGCGCCTGGCCACGGCCGCCGCTCCCGAGAACCTGACCAGTCCGGGCACGACGCTGGGGACGATCGCTTACATGTCCCCGGAGCAGGCCCGCGGCGAGCCGCTCGACAGTCGAACGGATCTCTTTTCGTTCGGCGCGGTGCTCTACGAGATGGCCACGGGCCGCCAGCCATTCTCCGGCGCCACGAGCGCCGTCGTCTTCGAAGCGATTCTCAACCGTGAGCCTCCTCCCGTCAGCCGGGTCAGCCCGGATCTTCCCGAGGAGCTCTCGCGCATCGTCACGCATGCGCTGGAAAAGGATCGGGATCTGCGCTACCAGACTGCCGCCGACATCCGGGCCGACCTGAAACGGCTGCAGCGGGATTCCGAGTCCGGGCGCACCGGAGCGGTCTCTGCCGGAACCCCGGCCGTGCGGACGCCGATGCCGGCGCCTGTCCGCGGACGAAGGCTCAGGACAGCGGCCGTCGTCATGGGGATCGCCGTCGCGGCCGCCGCCGCCGTCCTGGCCTGGCGGCTCACGCGGGCGTCTTCGGGCGCTGCGTCTCCCGGCGCCGCGCAGAAGACCGTCGCGGTCCTGCCCTTCCAGAATCTGGGAGGCGACTCCAAGGTCGACTACCTGCGCTTCGCGCTGCCCGACGAGATCGCCACGGCTCTCTCCCACGCGTCGTCCCTGGCCATCCGCCCGTTCTCATCCACCCGCCGGTTCGCCGGAGCAGAAATCGACCCACAGGCCGCCGGCCGCGAGCTCAAGGTCTCCGACGTCCTGGCCGGTCATTTCCTGACCGCCGGAGACAAGCTCGAGATCACCCTGGAAGCGATCGACACCGACAGCAATCGCGTCCTCTGGAGAGACACGTGGAGCTCTGCGGCCGCGGACCTGATCGGCCTGCGCGACCAGCTCGCGTCGCGCCTCCAGCAGGGACTGCTGCCTGCCCTCGGCGTCGCCGGCGGCGCGGCGTCCGGGGCGAGCCGCCCGCGCGTTCCCGAGGCCTATGACGATTTCCTCCGGGCGGCGGCCGTGTCCCATGATCTCGGGCCCAACCAGGAAGGCATCGCTCTTCTGGAAAAGTCGGTCGCGCTCGATGCGACGTTCGCGCCTGCGTGGCAGGCCCTGGCGAAGCGCTATTACGACGACGGCAGCTACGGCGACGGCGGGTCGCCGGCGCTCGAGCGGGCGCGGACGGCCTACGAGAAGGCGCGGCAGCTCGACCCGGCGTGGATCGATCCGGTGGGTTCGCTCGTGGTGCTGCAAGTGGAAGGGGGCGACGTCGCCGGCGCTCTGCGCGCCGCCTCCTCCCTGGTGCGCAGCCACTCGGACAGCGCCCGCGCGCACTTCACGCTTTCCTATGCCGAGCGCTACGCCGGGTTCCTCGAGGAGTCCGCGCACGAGTGCGACGTCGCGCTCGGCCTCGATCCCAGGAACCCGGGCTGGAGATCGTGCGCCTCGGTCTTCGATTATCTCGGCCGCTACGACCGCGCCTTCGCCTACGCCCGGCTCGACGAGGGATCCCAGTGGTACCACGTGACGGCGACCGACCTCTACCTGCGGCAGGGCGACCGCAGCCGTGCGCTGCAGGAGGCCCGGGGCGGCTTCTGGGCGTCGGGGCAGGTCTCCTTCATCCCTTACCTCGAGCGCTGTCTGCGGGGAGAGCACGGCGCCGAGTCGGACCGCCTGGCCGCGTCTCTGGAGCCCGTGGTCATGGCCTCGCGCGACCCCGAGCCGAAATTCCTCATCGGAGGCTACTTCTGCTACTGCGGACACCGCGCCATCGCGCTGCGGCTACTGCGCAGCGCGGTGGAAGGAAACTTCCTGGCCTACGAGGCGATGGATCGCGATCCGCTTCTCAAGGACGTGCTCCAGGACCCGAGCTACCTGGCGACTCGCGCTCTCGCCGTCGAGCGCCAGAAGCCGCTGCTCGCCCTGAGACCGCAGCTCCATCGCTAACAGGTCGGCTGGCACGCGGGCGGCCGCGAGGGCCGCCCCTACGGCACGAATGCCAAGGTCTGTGTAGGGGCGGGGCTTGTCCCCGCCCGCGCTTCGGTCTTTCTCGCGCTTTCGCGGAGCGAACCTGGAGCGTCGCACGAAACGTGCGTTGCTGCGCGACACGTCACGGCGCGTGCCCGTCGATCGCGTACGCGGTCAGCATCCCGCTCTCGTCGGTGATGTAGAGGATGCCGTTGGCGACGACCGGGCTTTCCCAGTGGATGCCGCCGATGCTCGTGTCGCTCCAGAGCACGTCGCCGCTCTTCGGATCGAGCGCCAGGATGCGGTTGTTTCCCGCGTAATAGAGGACGCCGTTGGCGACGATGGGGGAGAAACCGCCCTGCGGCACCAGCCACTGCGGCGTCAGGGAGGGCGTTCCCGCGCCATCCGCGGTGACCTGGAGGCCGGAAATGCCCGACGCGGTCACCACGAAAAGCCAGACACGGCTAGAGGAATCTCTCCACACCGCCGGCTGCGCCAGGACCTGACCGCCCTGCGGAACGTGGAGGATCTGGAGCTCCCCGGCGACGTGCCCGGGCCCGCCCTGCTGGCTCAGATCGTCCAGGGCCAGAAGCCGCAGGTTCGCGTCCTTGCCGGCCTGCACCCCCAGGTGCAGGAACCGGCTGCCGGCGACGGAGGGCAGAAGCGCCGGCGCGGCGGATCCGAGGTCGGCGTCCGTGTCGTCGAGCGTCTGGAAGTTCGTCGGCGTATAGCTGTCCAGGGGCCCGCCGGCCGTCCCCGTGCCGTCGGGCGCGATCGCGAGCACGGTGTCGCCCCAGTCCTTGCCGCCGAGCTGCCCGTCGAAATCCCCGTTGCCGGTGGCAAAGAAGACACGGTTGGTCGCGGCGTCGTAGACCACTCCCGGACGCGCCCACACCGCGGTCTGGACGTGCGCGCAGTCGTTGTCCGGGCCGCCGTGCTCGACGAAGTGGATGCTTCGGTCGCTGCAGGCCGCGTTGAAGACGTTCTGGACGCCGGTCGAGAGATCGATCGTCGTGACGTGCCCCTGGTAGTCGCCGGCGTCGCCGGGATATCCGCCGTTGGCGACATAGAGAAACGATCGGCCTCCCGCGACGGTCGCTGTCGCCAGGGCCGAGGACTGCTTCTCGACGTCCGGCTTCAACGTCACGATCTGCGGCCAGCCGCCCCCGGTCGCCTCCGCTCCGTCGGCCACCGCGTACTTGTGCACGGCGCCCTCGAGCCCGTAGCCGTAGACGTGCTGCCGGTCGGGGTCGACCGCCGGCGACGAGGTCGTGTACCGTGGCCCGATCGCGGACTGGCTCGACCACAGGGCCGCGCCCGTGCGCGCGTCGAGCGCCGCGAGCCGCCCGGCCTTGGTCGTCACGAAGAGGAGGTCGCGCGTCCCCGAGGAGGTCGCCACTCCGGAGAGGATCGCCGGCGCGCCGTCGGCCACCTCCGGCAGGGCCACGGAGAACAGCGGCCGCAGCCGAGCCACGTTGCCCGCGGACAGGATCGTCTCCGCGGTGTTGTTGCCGCTGTGCCGCGAATCGAAATTGAACTGGGGCCAGTCGTAGCGCGCCGCGGAGAGCGGCGGCCGGGCCGCCACGGCTTGCGAAGCGTGTCCCCGGCCGGGGCGCGCGATCGGAGGCCGCGCGGGACTCTGGGCCGCGAGCGCCGCGGGAAGCGCCATCAACCACAGAATTGCCGCTTGCCGTCGCATGCCTCTATTCTCAAGCAAAGACCGGACCTTCGCGAACCGCCGGTTCGCCGTGTTTCGCCGGCGAGGTATATTGGATCGAAAGGACCAATCGACGTGCGACAGACGGAGCTCCTGCGCATCCGCAAGCAGAACGTGCCGGTGGACCTGGCCCTGCCCGGGGCGCCGCCGCGTCCGGTCGAGATTTTCCTGGCCGAGCACCAGGCCCACGAGTTTCGGCGGCAGCACGTGCTCGACCTCCTGGAGCAGGGGCCGCCGTTTCTGCCCGCGCGCGATTTCGCCACCGGGGTCTGGGAAATTCTGCACAAGGAGTCGCTGCTCTGGATCCGCGTTTCCGTCGGCCCCGCCGGCGAGAGCCTGGAGGCCGGGGACGAGCTCTTCGACGTCGAAAAGCGGGTCCGCGTCGAGCTGACCGGCGGCGAGCCGGTGGAGGGCGAGCTTCTCTACACCGCCCCCGAACAGGCCGCGCGGGTCGTGGACTATCTGAACCAGGAGGGCCGATTCTTCCGCCTGTGGGAGGCCGATCGCCTCTACCTGATCAACAAGGCGTTCGTTCTTCGGGTGATCGAGCTCGCATAGCCGCCGCTCTCCACCGATTTCCGGATACCGTTCGAAGGAGTGACCCGTGCCCCAGATCGACGCGCTGTTGCAGAGTCTCTCGAAGTTCGGAGCCCAGGGCGCGCTGCTGACATCCAACGAAAAGGTGCAGCTGGCCTTCCCCGCCGGAAAGCGCTATGCGGCCCAGACCACGCCGCACGCGAGCCTGGTGGCGCTGGTCGAGGAGATCGTTCCTCCCGGCGTCACGCTCAACAGGAGCGGCGGGACGACGTTCGTCTACGGCTTCGGCGGCGTCCAGGTCACCATCCGTGTGGACGCCAGCGCCTCGGTCTGGAGAGTCGCCGTCGAGCCGAAGCCTTCGGGAGAGGCCGCCGCGGCGGTTGCGCCCCCGGCGGCCGCGGCGCCGGCCGCGGCCCGCGCGCCAGCCGCGTCCGCTTCGGGCGCCGCCGCTCCGGGCAAGCGCTCGTACGCCGAGGTCACCGTGGACACCGCCATCGAGCGGCTCCTCATCACCATGCTCGAAATGGGAGCGTCCGACCTCCACCTCTCCACCGGGGCGCCTCCCTACGTGCGCCTGGCCGGCGTCATGCAGCCGATTCCGGGGCAGGCCGTTCTCTCCGAGGACGACCTCCTGGCCCGTCTCTACGAGATCACGCCCGAGCGCAACCGCGAAGAGTTCGACTCGCGGTCGGACACCGACTTCGCCCACTCCATTCCGGGGGTGTCCCGCTTCCGCGCCAATTTCTTCCGCGATCGCCGCGGGCCGGGAGCGGTCTTTCGGGCCATCCCCTTCGAGATCTCCACACCCGAGCAGCTGGGCCTGCCCAAGGCCATCCTGGACCTGTGCTCGCTGACCAAGGGGCTCGTCCTGGTCACCGGCCCGACCGGCTCGGGCAAATCGACCACCCTGGCCACGCTGGTCGATCAGATCAACCAGAGCCGCACCGACCACATCATCACGATCGAGGATCCCATCGAGTTCGTCCACGAGAACAAGAAGTGCCTGGTCAACCAGCGCGAGGTCCACACGCACACCGAGACGTTCAAGGACGCGCTGCGCGCGGCCCTGCGCGAAGATCCCGACATCGTCCTGGTCGGGGAAATGCGCGATCTGGAGACGATCGCCATCGCGGTGGAGACCGCCGAGACCGGACACCTCGTCTTCGGGACCCTGCACACCACCACGGCCCCGTCCACGGTCGACCGCATCATCGATCAGTTCCCCGCGGACCGTCAGGAGCAGATCCGGTCGATGCTGGCGAGCTCGTTGAAGGGCGTCGTTTCCCAGACGCTCTGCAAGCGCATCGGCGGCGGCCGCGTGGCCGCCTACGAGGTCCTGATCTGCAACAGCGCGGTGGCCAACCTGATCCGCGAGAAGAAGACCTTCCAGATCTATTCGATCATGCAGACCGGAAAGGGCCAGGGGATGATGACGCTGAACGATTCCCTCATGGCGCTGATCAAGGCCAAGGCCATCGACGTGCGCGAGGCGCACCTGATGTCCGTCAACAAGTCGGAGTTCGAGAGCATGCTCACGCGCGAGGGCGTGGTCAAAGGCGTCGTCGAGGGCTAGGAGGGCAGGATCTTACGTGCGACGTTCTACGTGCGACGTTCTACGTTGAGAGGCCTGAATTCCAGTAGAACCTCGAACGTAGCACGTCGCACCAATCACGGCAGCGTGAACGTGCAGGCCTGGACGGGCCCTCCTCCCACCGGCACATCGAGGAACGCGTTGGCGCATTTGGGGGCGCCGTTGGACTGGACGCTGATGGCCGTGGCGATGGAAGCGGGCGTCCCGGTTCCGCAGCTCTTGGCCGAGAGCATGACCCGGTAGGTTCCCGGGGGCGCCCCCTGCAGCAGCACCGACTCGGCGCGCGACAGGGTCGACTCGCAGCCGCCCGGCAGGTCGGTTCCCACCGATTGATTCCCCGCGTTCAGGATCTGCACGTCCACGTCGCCCGGCCCGCTCCAGTTGGCCACCGCGGCCACGAATTGCGGGACCGCCGTGGGCGTGGAGGTGGGCGGCGGCGTGGCCGTACGCGTCGGCGTGGCCGTGGCCGTCGGCGTGGCCGTCGAGTTGCTGCCGCCGCCGCGGTTGTTGGAGATCGCCAGGGCCGCCCCCGCGGCCACCACCGCTCCCCCGCCGATCAGCACGCCCTTGGAGATCCCTCCCTTGCCGGACGCCGCCGCTCCACCCGACGTCCCCGACGCCGCCGAGCTCCCGCCGCCCAGCGCCTGCGCCAGCGTCACCGTCGCTCCGCCGAACAGGATGATGAACGCGATGTCGCGCTTATCGAAGCCCGGGGGCGCGGGGTCCTGTCCCTGCCGCGTCAGCCCGATGGTCAGTCCCGCTCCGCCCTTGCCCACGGGAAGACCCTTGGTCTTGCAGGCGTTGCCGGGCACCACCGGCGGCGCGTACTCCCGCGTCTCCTTGTTCTGCTCCTTCACGTCCCGCGCGCGCACCTTGTAGTCGATCGCCTTGGTCTGCGGCAGCGGCCGGGGCAGCACGCCTTGCAGGTTGTCCGCCGGCCCCTTCATCGACGTGTAGTAGAAATCCTCCGTTCCCGCGGCCTTGAAGTAGACGTACCCGCGCTCGAACTCCGGCCCGGGCGCCACTTGCGCGTCCACCATCGGGGCCAGGTCCGTCACCACGCACGGCAACGCGTCGTGGGCGATGGTCAGGTCCGACTGCCCCGCCGCCCCCGGGCTCGCTTGAGCCGCTTCGACCGCGCCCCAGGCCGGGCTGACCACTCCCAGTCCGAATCCCCACAGCGTCCACACCGCCGCCGCACGCCGCATTCCTGCTCCTCTCATCGCACGATCTCCCGCGTCCCGGCATGCCCGGCGCTCCAGACCTGCGCCTCGTACATCTGTCCGGAGACGAGCTCCAGCGTCATCGATCCGCGCAGCCCATAGGCGCCGAGGTCGTAGACGCCCTCCTGGCCCGGGCCCACCGCCAGACGGCGCTCGCCCAACAGCCGCCCCGCGTCGTCGAGGAACCGCGCGAAGACCACCGTCTCCGCCTGCGACTCCGAACGAATCCGCAGATGCACCGCGTCCAGACCGGGAAGGACCACGCGCGCCCGACGCCGAACCGGATCCCTCGCGTCGATGCGAAGCGGCGTCGCCGGCGGCGCGACGCGGGCCGTCCCGGCCGCCTCGACGCCGATGCTCTGGGTCGCCGACGAGCTTCCCGCGCTGTTGGTCGCAATCAGCGACACCTCGTGCGGACCCGCCGCCGCGAACACGTGCGTGGGCGCCTGGGTCGTTTCGGTCCCTCCGTCGTCGAACACCCACAGCCAGCTCGTCGCCTGCGGCGCGCTGGTGTCGGTGAACAGCACCGCTTCGCCCGCGCGCGGGTTGCTCGAGACCGTGAAGCTCGCCGCCGGCGGCGTCAGGAAGAGGGCCACCGGATCGCCGGCTACCTCCGGCCCGGACACCGCCGGATCGCAGGCCTGCGCGCGCACGAACGCCTGGATCGGATCGAGATCCGCCCCCCGCGGGGGAAACACCGCGCTCGTGCTCGTCACCACCACCTCGGTCTCGCCGTTCAAGCGCACGCTGAATCCCGACGGCGCCGTCCCTCCGGCGGGTCCGTCCCAACGCACGTCGATGAACTCCGTCGGAGACGGGGCCCGGGCGGGCGTCACTCCCAGCGCGCGAATCAGGATCCCGCTCACCGCCCCGGGCGGATCGCAGGTCGCGCCGCCGGGCACGACCGTCAACGTCGCGAAGTTGCTCTGCTGGCTGTACACACAGCCGGCCGGCTCGACCGCGAACGTCAGCGTCGTGCCGGGATTCCCGGCGACCGTTCCGGAGAACGAGGTCGTGGCTGAAGTCCCCAGCAGCCCGAAGTTCTGCCCGCCGTCGGTCGACAGAAGCACGTCATAGCCTCCGGTGAATCCCGGCGCGGGATTCCACGTCAGCGTGAACGGCTCCCCCGCAGCGGCCGAGTCCGGGGTGACCGCCACGCCGGTCACGCGCGGAGCGTTGGGGCACGGGCCGGAGGCCAGCACTTCGGCGATGTTGCTCGCTGCCGCCAGCTTGGGATTGCATGCGGGAACCGCCAGCACGCGGAAGTCGTAGGTTCCCGGGTTCGGAGGCAGCGTGAAGAAGAACGTCTCCTTGGAAGCGCCCGAGGACGGGATCGTGGCCAGATCGACGAAGCCTCCTCCGTTGATCGAATCGCGCAGGAGGTAGTTGCCCTGGCCCGCGGTCAGCGTGCCGGTCCAGCTCAAGGTGATCCGGCTTCCGATGTTGGCGACCGCCGGCTTGGCTGTCAGCGCCGGCGCCAGGGGGGGCGTGCACGAGCCCGCCGAGATCCCCACGGAATAAGCCTGGCTGCCCGTGCAGGCATTCGGGTCGGTGGCGGTGACGGTGAAGTTGTAGGAGCCCGTGGCGGTCGGCGTGCCGGAGAGCAGGCCGCCCGAGGAGAGCGTCAAGCCGGTCGGCAGGCTTCCCGCGGTCACCGCGAACGTGTACGCGGCCGCCGGCAGCGCGCTCAAGGTCTGGCTGTAGGCCACGCCGAGCGTCCCGCCGGGCAGGCTGGTCGGCAGAAGCGTCACCGGAGCGCACGAGCCGTTGACCGTGGTCGTCGCCGTCGCCGTGTTGTCGGACAGAATCGGATCGAACGTGTTGGAGGAGGCGGTGACGGTGTTGGTCAGCGTCGTGGTCACGTTGGGAGCGGTGACCTGGATGGTGATCGAGGGGAGGGACGTGTCTCCGGGCGCGTTGTCGCGGATGCAGGTCACCGTTCCGGAGGCCTGCGAGCAGGTCCAGCCCGTGCCGCTCGCGGACAAAAACGTCGTTCCCGGAGGCAGCGGATCGGTGACCGTCAGGAGGCACGCGCTGGACGGTCCGGAGTTGAAGGCCGAGATCGTATAGGTCAGGGTCGTGCCGCCGACGACCGGGTCGGGAGCGTCCGTGACGCTCACGTCGATCTGCGCGCCGGTAATCGTGTACAACCCGTACTGGAGGTGATCCACCTCGATCCCGCCGGAGTCGTTGCTGATGTGGATCCTGGAGACGCCGCCCAGGTACAGCACGCCGAAGAAGCGGTCCTCCGCCGTGGTCCCGAGGTTGGAGCCGTCCGCGATGGCCACCGGCCCGATCTGGCCGAGCGAGTTGCCGAACTGGTCGAACGCCTCGAAGGTCGTCGAGCCCCCGCCGTCGGTCCACACGATCCCGACCTCGGTCGGGTAGGGCTGCAGCCTCGGATCGAAAATGAAGTCGATCCCGTTGCTCCCCGACGGGGCGAAGAAGGAGTGGCCGTTGGTCCCCGATCCGTCGATCACGCCGTCATCGGCGTCGACCGAATCGGTCAGGCCGCCGGGCCCGATGACCGACCCGGTGGAGGGCGACACGCCCGGGACCAGGAGCGCGTTGCACTCGAAGTCCTCCAGGTAGAGCTTGCCCGCGTTGTAGTCGGCCAGGAACGGGCTGTCGGCTTTGGAAAGGTACGGCTTCGGCCCGAAGAAGGTGGGAGGCGGAAAGGTGTTCCCCTGCGGCCGGATGCGCGGCGCGCCGCCGTCGGGAGCCGGCGCGGCGCTCGCCGCGGCGGCCAGCGCCGTCCAGATCGCCAGGCAGATCAGGGCGCTTCGAAACGGGCGTGGCGCGGCTCCGGGGGCGGCCGGCCGGCCGAAGCGAGTCGAGGCGCCGATGCGGCTCTGTCGGTTGTTCAAGGGGAGGTCCTCCAAGATTACCGTTCTCGCGTCGGACAAACGGCCGCGCCGAAACTCCGAGCTGACCGCTCGGCCGCACGCAAAGGCTCGGACGATACCGAGAAGGCGATCGCCTCAGTCACGCCGCCTCCATTTCGACTCTTCACCTGGCCTAGGATAACCGGCCAGATCTTATCGCGGACGGCTTGGCCGAGGGGCGGGAAAACTCGCGCCCGGCCGCGCGCGCGCCGGCCGGACGGGGCGATGCCGATAGAATCCGCCGGTGCCCGCGCTGATCGCCCCGCTCCTGGCGCTCCCGCACGAGCCGGCGCTCCAGGTCGTCACGGCCTATCTGGAGCGGCGGTCCTACTTCGGAGTCTTCTTCCTCCTGTTCCTCGGAGCCTTCGGCCCGAGTCCGCCCGAGGAGTTCGTCCTCCTGATCGCCGGTTTCCTGGTATTCCGGGGAATCGCCCAGTTCCCGCTGATGGTCGGCGTGGAGCTGGCCGGCATCGTGATGGCCGATTCCATCCTCTACGGCTTCGGCCGGCTCTTCGGCGGCTCCCTGGAGAAGCGCAAGTTCCTCCGCAGGATTTTTCCGCCGGCCAAGGTCCAGAAGGTCCGGGACTCCTTCCACCGGTACAGCTACCGCTTCCTCTTCCTGGCGCGTTACCTGTACGGCCTGCGGCCGGTGGTGTTCTTCACCGCCGGCGCGGCCCGGATGCGCCTGGTGAATTTCGTCCTGGTCGACCTGGCGGCCTCGCTCATCAACTGCATCCTGTGGACCTCGCTGGGCCTCCTCTTCGGAGGCCGCATCGAAGACGCCATCAAGTTCTCCCGGGAATGGGAGGGCATCCTGCTCGGCGTGGCGCTCGCCCTGATTCTCTATTTCGTCGCCGAGAAGCTATTGCTCTGGAAGAAGATCGTGTCGCCGCGCTCCTTTTGGATCCGGCAGGCCACCGGCACCAAGATCGCCGCCGTGGCGGCCACGGCGCTCCTGGCGGTCCTGGCCGGGCGCTTTCTCTTTCCCCAGGGCGTCACGCACGGCCTCCGGTTCGCGCGCTGAGAGCCAGGGGCTTAGAATCGGGACCCGATTCCGGAGGCCAACATGGAGAGACGCGCCGTCTGGTCCGCCGCGGTCCTGGCCGCTGTCGCCGCCGCTTCGAGCGCGGCGCTCGGAGCCCCCGGACCCACGCTGACCTATAGGCCCGCGCACGGCGAGCTCGTCTACACCTTCGGCGGCGCGCCGCCCGCGCGGCACATCCAGCCGGGCACGCGAATCGTCACCTGGACGGAAGACTGCTACGACGGCGCGGTGACCAGGCCCGACCAGCTGCCGAGCAAAGTGATGACGCCGGGGCACGACAACCCCCAGACCGGCCCCTTCTACGTCGACGGCGCGGAGCCGGGAGACACGCTGGCGATCCGCATCGAGAAGCTCGAGCCCGCGCGCGACTTCGCCATCTCCTCGTCCTTTCCCGGATTCGGCGCGTTGAACGGCACGGACCGGACGGCGATGCTCGGCCCCGACCCGCCGGAGGTCGTGTGGTTCTATAAGGTCGACAAGGCCCGAGGCGTCGCCGGCGCCCGATCGCAGGACGGGAAATTCTCCTGGGAGGTGCCACTGGCGCCTTTCCTGGGATGTCTGGGGGTTTCGCCGGCGGGGGGCGAGGCGCGATCGACCATCGTGCCGGACAGCTTCGGCGGCAACATGGACTGCCCGGAGGTCCGCGCCGGCAACACCGTTTACCTCGGCGTGCGCGTGCCGGGCGCCCTGGTCTCCTTCGGCGACGGGCACTACGCCATGGGCGACGGCGAGATCATCGGCACGGCTCTGGAAGGGGCGATGAACGTCGAGCTGACCGTGGACCTCATCAAGCACCGGGAGACGCCGTGGCCCCGCATCGAGAATGCGGACTGGATCATGTCCGTCGGCGCGGCGCGGCCGCTCGAGGACGCCGCCCGCGTCGCCTTCAAGGACATGGTCACGTGGGTGAAGGAGAAGACCGGGATGGCCGAGATGGACGCGTACGAATTCGTGTCGCAGAACGCGCGGGCGCCGATCGTCCAGATGGTCGATCCGGAGTACACGGTGCTGGTGAAGGTGCCCAAGGCGAGCCTGCCCGCGGCAGGAAAGGCGGACGGGGGGACGGGGCGACGGGGGGACGGGGGAAGAAAGGACGCGGGGATGGGGGGACACGGGGACGGGGCTGACAGCGCAAGCCTCGCCTCGCGCCTCACGCCTGACGCCTCACGCCCATGAGAGATCTCTACCTCGGCATCGATCTGGGGGGGTCCAAGATCCTGGCCGGCGTGGTCACGCCGTCGGGCAAGGTCCTCTCCCGGGCCAAACGGGCCACGCCGTTCGCCAGCGGAGCCAGGGCCCTGGCGCAGGCACTGACCTCGACCGCTAACGAGGCGCTCGCCGCCGCCCGAGCGGACGCCGCCCGGCTGATCGCCATCGGCATGGGCTCGCCCGGGCCGCTCGATCCCAGCCGCGGCGTCGTCCTGCGCACGCCCAACATCGCGGTGCGCAAGTTCCCCGCGGGACCGATTCTCTCCAAGGCCTTCGGCGCGCCGGTCGTCCTGGACAACGACGTGCACATGGCGGTCTTCGGCGAGCTCGTCGCCGGCGCCGCCCGCGGCTTCCGTCACGTCGTCGGATTCTGGATCGGCACGGGCGTCGGGGGCTGCGTGATCTGGAACGGCGACGTCGTCCACGGCATCAACCAGAACGCCGGAGAGCTCGGCCACATGATCGTCGACGCGCGCAAGGCCGCTAAGCGGGACGGGCATGGAAGCCTGGAGTGGGAAGCCTCCAAGACCGGGATCGTCCGGATGATCCGCAAGGAGATCGCCAGGGGAAAGAAGACCAAGCTCGCCAAGCACTGCCGGGGAGGCGCCGAGCGGCTCCACAGCCACGACCTGGCCCGGGCCTTCGCCAACGGAGACAAGGTCGCGATCCGGGCGGTCGAGCACTCCGCGCGTCACGTGGGAATCGCCGTGGCCAACCTCTTCGACGCGCTCGCTCCGGAGCTCTTCATCCTGGGAGGCGGCGTGGCCGAGTCGATCGGTCGGCCCTATCTCGCCGCCGTCCAGCGCTCCGCTCGGGACAACGCCTTCAGCCGCGAGCTGGGAGACGTGCGGGTGGTCCTGTCGAGCTTGAAGGACGACTCGGGCATGCTCGGCGCGGCGTTTGCGGCCCGGAGCCTCCATCCCGCGCCGCGGCGGCGCGCCCGGGCCCCGAGGCGCCGGAAGTCGGATAACAATAGGGAGATTGTGAGTCAGCGCGTCCCGGCCGGCGGCGCGACGGCTCCGGGCGCGGAGACGCCGGGGACTCCGAACGCGTAGAGCCGCCCGTCCATGTCTCCGAAGTAGATCCGTCCCCGGGACACCGCGATCCCGCCGTACAGGATCGCCGGGTCGTCGAACTCCCACAGCTGAGCCCCGGTGTCCGCGTCCAGCGCCACGACCGCGTGCGCCCCGGCGGCGAAGACGACCCCGTTGGCCATGGAGATCGGCGCGATGACCGGCCCGCTCAGGACCACGAACCGCCAGAGGATCGCGCCCGTCGTCGGATCGAGCGCGACCACCGAGCCCACGACGATCCCGCGCGTCCAGTCGGGCGGGATGCCGCCGGCGGTGTAGAGGCGCTTTCCGTCGAAGGCCGCCGTCGAGAGAACACCGGCGCCGCACTGGGGGCACTCGCCGCCCCGGGCCACTGGCGCCCGCCAGACCGGCCCCGCGGCGAGGTCGTTCCGGGCGAACGCGTAGTAGGAGCCGTCCTTTTCCCCCGCGCCGACGAGCCTGCGCCCCGCCGCGTCGGTGAAGAGCGTCGGCGAGGATCCCCAGTCGGCGTCGGGCACGCCCTCGGGATTCTCCCGCCAGGAATCGAGGATGGAAAGGTCGGAGAAGGTCAGCCTCACGATCGAATAGGCGTACCCGTCGTCCAGCGCGACGCCCGACGCGGTGGTGACGAAGACCTCCCCCGATTCGAGATCGACGGACGGTGAAGACCAGATCCCGCCTCCCGGCATCGCGTCGGGGACGAGATCCGCGCGCGCCAGCACCGCGCCGGTCCGCCGGTCCAGGGCGAAGAGCTTGCCGGGGATGAACGGGTTGTCGCAATTGCTGGAAATCCCCTGGAGCACGCGGCCGGCGACGACGGCCGGAGAGCAGAACGCGTAGTAACCGCCCTGCGGCGAGTTGTCGCCGAGGGAAAGGCGCCACCGGATCGCCAGCGTGTCGGCGTCCAGCGCGTAGAACCCGTCGTCCCCGCCAGCCAGGAAGAGCTCGCCGTTGAAGAAAGCCGGCGCGGACGTGATCCCCTGCGGGTCCGGGTTGCACTGCGGCATCAGCGTCTGGCCCAGATCGACGCTGGCCAGGACGGCTCCGGTCTCCGCATCGACCCTCGATTCCTGCCCGCTCCAGTCTCCGACGTAGACGCTGCCGCCGACGACGGTCGGCGACGAGGCGATCGATCCGGGGAGCTGCCGGACCCACACGGGCGAAAGCGACGCCGCGGTCTGCGTCGTGATCGCCGTCTCGCCGGCGGCCTGGCCGCTCATCGCGACGTCGGCGCAATAGCGGGGCCAATCGCCAGCCTCCGAGCGGTCCGGCGTCCGTTGCGGCAGGGCGCGAACGATCGGAGGCCTCCGCGTCTGGGCGACGGCCTGGACCGAGGCCAGCAAGAAAAGAACCGGGATCGCCCAGGATCGAGTCAGAAGACACCTCCGCGAGAAGAAACCCCACCGCCCGCGCCGCCGAGCCCTCGACCTGTGACGACGAACGGATCGGGGAAAGGGTTACACGAGCGCGTGGGCTCCGGCTAGGGGTGCAAGGGTCGGGCCGCCAGACGGCGCGCGGCCTCGTGGAGCGTGGCTTCCTTCTTGGCGAAGTTGAAGCGGGCCCGCGTGCGGCCGCCCCGACCGGTGTAGAAGGACGACCCCGGCACGGCCACGACGCCGATCCGGCGCGCCAGGAAGTCGACGAAGGCGCGGTCGTCCTTCCAGCCGAGCCCGCCCGCGTCGGCCATGACGTAGTACGCGCCTTCCGGCGGCGTGAAGGCGAAACCGGCCGCGGCAAGCGCGTCGAGCAGGATCTTGCGCCGCCGCGCGTACGTCCGGCGCAGCGTCACGTAGAAGGAGTCGGGCAGGTCGAGCGCCGTCGTGCCGGCTTCCTGGAACGGTGCCGGGGCGCAGATGGTCAGGTAGTCGTGGACCTTGCGGATCAGAGCCGTCAGCGGCTCCGCGGCGATCGCCCAGCCCACGCGCCATCCGGTGACCGCGTAGGACTTGCCCAGGCCCGAGAGCGTGACGGTGCGGTCTTCCATCCCGGGCAGCGACGCCAGCGAAACGTGCGGGTGCCCCTCGGACCAGATGTGCTCGTAGATCTCGTCGGTCACCGCGATGACGCCGTGTTTCCCGCAGAGGCGACCGACCTCGATGAGCTCGGCTCGGGTGAAGACGCGGCCGGAGGGATTGGCCGGCGTGTTGACGAGCAGGAGCCGCGTGCGGCGGTTCATGGCCCTGGCCAGCGCCACGGTGTCCAGCCCGTAGTCCGGCTCGGAGAGCGGGACGAAGCGGGGCGTCACGCCGGCCAGCACGCAGGCCGGCAGGTAGTTCTCGTACCACGGCTCGAACATCACGACCTCGTCGCCCGGCTCGGTCAGGGCGAAGATGGCCGCGCAGGCCGCCTCGGAGAC
Source organism: uncultured Acidobacteriota bacterium (assembly GCA_963733955.1). Lineage (GTDB taxonomy): Bacteria > Acidobacteriota > Thermoanaerobaculia > UBA5066 > Gp7-AA6 > DATFTF01. Next base: position 415,375 of record CAVTEW010000004.1, on the reverse strand, counting down.
GCCGCAGGTGACGGTGATCTCCTTGTCCGGATCGGGCGAGAAGGCGTTGAAGCGCGCGCACTTTCGGGCGATGGCCTCGCGGAAATTTCCCGCGCCCCACGGAAAGGTGTACTGGTGCTGCCCCGGCTTGGCCAGCGCCCGTTTCAGCGCGGCGAGGAGCGGCGGCGGCGGCTCGAAATCCGGCAGCCCCTGGGCCAGGTTGATGCCGCCGACCTCCGCCCCGATCCGCGTCATCTCCCGGATCACCGACTCGGCGAAGGGCCTGGTGCGGCGGGAAAGGGGGCGGCTCCTGGAAGCCGGCCGCGAGCGCGTGGACATGTCCCCGAGAGCCTAGCAGCCTCGAAGCGTGGGGTCAGTCCTGAAATCCTGTAGTATTCAGGCCAACGCCTGCTGAACGCAGCCGTTTGACCACCGCCGACACTCGCCGCCGAAGACGAGCGCTGGATTTGAGCACCTCTTCCAGTCTTTGAATGTTCCTCACCAGGGTCGACTCATCTCGGTGGAGGTACCGCGCCGTTCGAGCCCACGAAAACCCGCCCAGCCGGCGCCCGAGATAGCCCGCCACCGCTCTCGCCTCCGAGAGATCCCGCCGGCGGCTGGGTCCCCTCAGATCCTCGACGCCCAGATCGAAGATCGCGCCGACGGCGGCCAGGATTCGCGACTCCTTCAGCCCCCGAATGCGAGGCTCGATCTCGCGCGCTCTCTCGAACCGCTGCAGCGCGAACTCCTCGTCGCCCTTGACCACCTGGCCCAGGCTCTCGACATCCTCGTAGCGCAGGCCTTCGCCCCTCGCCATGAACTCCCGATACCCCTTCACCGCCTCCCGCCGCCGGCGCCCGAACATCGCCAGAATCTCATCGAGGCCCAGCCATGCCGGCCCCTCGCCTCGCCGGTAGTAACGATCACTCGACCATCGGTACTCGCCCGGACGGGCCACGACCCCAGCCTCGACCGGATTCTCGTGGATGTACCGCACGAGGGGTAGAAGGTAAGGATCCTCTTGCACCAGAAAGGCCTTGTACCGCCCCTGAAACAAGTGACCCGGCCGTCGATGGCGCCGGTTGAACCATTGCGTGAATGACGATTGCACGCCGGCCATGATCCGCGACAGCGGCTCCTCGCCCGTCCGGATCGCCAGATGGACGTGGTTGTCCATCAAGCAGTACGCCAGCAGCGTGAAGCCGAACTTGTCCCGGTAATGGCTCAATCGACCCAGGTACTGCTCGCGATCCTCGTCATCCAAGAAGATGGGCCTGCGCTCGTTACCACGCGCCATCGCGTGATACACCGCACCCGGAAACTCAAGTCTTGGTGGCCGCGCCATTCAACACGATAATACAGCATTTCAGGACTGACCCCACTTCTTGCACTTCTTGCAGCAGCGTGAAGCCGAACTTGTCCCGGTAGTGGCTCAAGCGACCCAGGTACTGCTCGCGATCCTCGTCATCCAAGAAGATGGGCCTGCGCTCGTTACCACGCGCCATCGCGTGATACACCGCACCCGGAAACTCAAGTCTTGGTGGCCGCGCCATTCAACACGATAATACAGCATTTCAGGACTGACCCCACTTCTTGCGGCCGATACCGCTCCGGGCGGCCTGGCGAAACGACTTCGAGCGCCGAAGGGCTCAACGTTTCCCGACCCTGGCCCAGCTGGCGAGAATTTCGCCGGCTGGGCCGGCAAGACCAAATCAGTGCGACGCGAGACGCGCGTGCGTGAATGCCACGCTATGCCCGCAGGGAACGCTCGGTCAAGATTCATACGGAGGCTTTCTCCAAAGTATTGGACGAAAACCCGAAGTCGCATCGCGACCGCGCGACTTCCTTGAACTGGAAGCGCAATTAGTGACAGGCGTAGACTTAGAGGCATCCAACCCCGCGATCACGGCCTCAAGCGGAGCCTGACCGGAGTCGAGTACTTCACGTTCGGCTTCGGCACGATGGTGGGCGTGGGCTGGGTCGTCCTGATCGACGACTGGCTCGCGCGCGGCGGGCCCGCGGGCGCGGCCCTGGCGTTTCTGGCCGGCGGAGCGCTCCTCCTGCCGGTCGCGTTCACCTACGGCCGCATGGTGCGCGAAGTCCCCGACGCGGGCGGCGAGGCAGCCTACGCGGAAGGCGTCTTTCCGCCGTTCGTCGGCTTCGCGGCGGCGTGGACGATGGTCCTCTCGTACGCGATCGTCTGCCCCTGGGAGGCCGTGGCGATCGGAAATCTCCTCGCCCGCATCCTGCCGGGCTTGAACGCGCTCCCGCTCTACGCCGTCGCCGGCAAGACGATCTACGCGCCGCGGCTCTTCGCCGGCCTCGTCCTGACCGTCCTTATCGCGGTCCTGAACCGCCGCGGCATCCGCCAGAGCGCGCGGTTCCAGAACGTCGCGACGTTCGGTCTCCTGGCGCTCGTCGCCGTCTTCCTCGCGCTCGGCTTCGGGCGCGGCCGTCTGGAGAACGCGCAGCCGCTCTTCGCGCGCGCGGGCACAGCCGGGGCGCTCCTCTCGATCCTCTTCGTGCTCCAGGTCGTCCCGTACTTCCTGACCGGCTTCGAGTCGATCGGCAAGGAATCGGAGGAAGCCCGCGAGGGATTCGATCCCCGGCACTTCGGCCGGGCCATCGTGTCGGCCTTGACGACGGGATTTCTCTTCTACGCCGCGATCACCGCGGCCGTGGCGCTGGTGTTCCCCTGGAAGGAGCTCGTGGCCGGCCACCTGGGGACGGAGGCCGCCTTCGAGCGGGCGTTCTCGTCGCGGCTCATCGCGCGTGCGATCGTCTTCGCGGCGTTTCTGTCGCTCTTGAAGATCTTCAACGGCAATTTCGTCGCGGCCACGCGCCTGCTCTTCGGCCTGGGGCGCCGGGGCCTCGTGCACCCCGCGCTCGCGCGCGTCCACTCGGTCCATGCCACGCCCACCGCGGCGATCGCGCTCATGGCCGTCCTGACCGCGGGCGCCTCGTTTCTGGGCGACGCGCTGCTCGTCCCGGTCACGGAGGTCGGCTCGCTCGCCGTCGGCATCGGCTGGTTCGCGACCTGCGCGGCCTTCCTCCTGCGCCGGCGGGGGGCGGCGGTGGCGCCCGGGCGCATCGCCGCGTGGTCCGGCGCCATCGTGTCCCTGGCAATCGTGGCCATGAAGATCCTCCCGGGCGTTCCCGGCAGCTTCACGCGCGCGGAATGGATCGCGTTCGCCGCCTGGTCGGGAGTCGGGCTGGTCCTCTGGCTTTCACGGCAAAGAAGGACCGCTACGGACCACGCGCCGGACGCTGGACCTTCTTGAGGGAAATTCGTGCCGTAGGGGCGGCCCTTGTGGCCGCCCGCGTAGAAGACGACCTCGGTGCGGGCGGGGGCAAGCCCCGCCCCTACGGTAACGACGATAGACCTTCTGATGGAATTCGTGCCGTAGGGGCGGCCCTTGTGGCCGCCCGCAACTCCGGGCGGTGCGCCCGCAGGGCGCAGATCCCGCGCGCAGCTCCGGCGACGGTCTAGAACTCGATCTGCCCCCGGATCTCGATCGACTGCTTGGCCGGAAGGTCGAAGGCCGCCATCGCGCTCCAGGCGTTGCGGTTCATGAAGACGAAGAGCTTCTCGCGCCAGAAGGCCATGCCGCGCTGGTTGTGCCTGGGGATGATCGATTCCTTGCCCAGGAAAAACGACGTCGTCTGAGGATCGAAGGACACGCCGGTTTCGGCAACGCCCGCCAGCGCCTCGGACACGTCGGGGTCCTCCTTGTATCCGAAGTGGAGGAGGACGCGGCAAAAGCGATCGTCGATGCGCTCGACCTTGGCGCGTTCGGACGGGTCGACGCGCGCCGTCTCCTCGGTCACAACGGTCAAGAGGACGATCCGCTCGTGAAGAACCCGGTTGTGGTCGAAGTTGTGGCGCAGCGACCCGGGAATCAGCTCGGGAACGATCGAGAGATAGACGGCCGTTCCGGGAACCGTTGCCGGCTTCTTCTTCTTCGCCTCCTCGATAAAGTCTTCCACGGAAACGAGCGAAGCGCGCAGACGCCGGTTGAGCAGGCGCCGTCCCTGGCGCCACGTCGTCATGGCGATGAAGACCGCCGCGGCCACGAGAAGCGGGAACCATCCGCCGTGGCGGATCTTGGCCAGGTTGGCGCCGAAGAAGGCCAGATCGACGAAGAGAAAGCCGGCCGTGACGGCCGAGGCCGCGGCGACCGACCAGCCGAAGCGTTCCCGGGACACGACACCGGCCAGGACCGTGGTGATCACCATGGTCGTCGTCACGGCCATGCCGTACGCCGCCGCGAGGTTGGCCGACCGCTGGAACGCGATCACCAGCGCGATCGTCAGAACCGCCAGGAGCCGGTTGACGACCGGGATGTAGATCTGCCCGCGCTCCCTCTCGGACGTGTGGATGACCTCCATGCGCGGCAGGTACTCCAGCCGCACGGCCTGGTACGTCAGCGAGAACGCGCCCGAGATGATCGCCTGCGAGGCGATGATCGTCGCCAGCGTGGCGAGCACGATCAGCGGATAGAGGGCCCAGGGAGGGCCGAGCAGAAAGAAGGGGCTGGAGACGGCCTGCGGATCGCGCATCAGGAGCGCGCCCTGCCCGAAGTAGTTGCAGGTCAGAGAGAGACCGACCAGGCCGAACCAATCGATCTGGATCGGGCGCTCGCCGAAGTGCCCGAGATCGGCGTAGAGCGCCTCGCCCCCCGTGGCCACGAGAAAGACCGCTCCCAGGACGAGGAACCCGCGGCCGCCGTGATGCTGGAAGAACAGGACGGCGTGCGCCGGGTTGACCGCGGCGAGAACGGCGGGCTGGCGAAGGATTCCCGAAACTCCCAGCGCGCCGATGACCGTGAACCAGACCAGCATGATCGGCCCGAACACCGAGCCGATCCCCGCCGTCCCGCGTCGCTGCACGAGGAAGAGCCCGATGAGGATGACGATCGTGATCGGCACGACGTAGGGCTCGAAGACGTGGGTCGCGACCTCCAGGCCCTCGACCGCCGACAGCACCGAGATCGCCGGCGTGATGATGCCGTCGCCGTAGAGGAGTGCCGCGCCGAAGACGCCGAGCAGGACGAGCACCATGCGCGCCCGCGTGCGCTTCCTTCCCTTGCGCCGCACCAATCCCATCAGGGCGAGGATCCCGCCCTCGCCGCGGTTGCCCAGCCGCAGGACGTAGACGTGGTACTTCAGCGTCACCACGATCACGAGAGACCAGAAGATCAGGGAGAGCACGCCCAGGACGTTGCCCGGCGTCGCGGGAACGCCGTGCTCCCCGGAGAAGCACTCTCGCAGCGCGTAGAGCGGGCTCGTGCCGATGTCGCCGTACACGATCCCCAGCGCCGCGAGGCTCAGCGTGGCGAGATAGGCGCCGCTCGAAGCCTCCCGCCGGTTCGAATTGGCCAGGTTCTCCCCTCCGTGAGCCTACCCCAGGAGCCTAGCGATTTCCGGACCAGCGCGGCGGCGTGGAACGCGCGCGCACCCGGAGGGCGGGTATACGATCCGCCGCATGAAAATGCGCGCAGCCGGGCTCGTTCTGGCCGTTCTGTCCGCGGCGTCCGCCGTCCGCGGCGATGCCGCTGCCCCGGGAACTCCGACGGTCTTTCCCGTCCAGGAGGGCTTCGTCGACGCCGGAGGCGTCCTGATCTATTACAAGGCCCTCGGGCAGGGCTCGCCGCTTCTGATCCTCCACGGCGGTCCCGGCGCGTCGCACGACTACTTCCTGCCGTACCTCCTCCCGCTGGCGCGGCACCACCGGCTGATCTTCATCGACGAGCGCGGCTCCGGCCGGTCGCAGAAGCTCGAGAACGCCCGCCTCTACACGATCGAGCACATGGTCGAGGACGTCGAGGCGGTTCGCCGGGCGCTCGGCCTCGCCAAACCCGCGCTCCTGGGGCACTCCTACGGCGGCGCGCTGGCGCAGGCCTACGCGCTGAAATATCAGGGCAACCTCTCCCGCCTCATCCTCTCCTCGACCTGGTCGTCGACGAAGGCTCTGAATGAGGTCTTCGTCCGCATGAAGGAAAAGATGGCGCCGGAGCTGCGCGGCCGGATCGACCGCATGGAAAAGGAAGGCCTCTTCGGCCGCGGCAAGGACTTCGAGAAGAACCGGTACACCGGCGACTACATGACCGCCGCGTGGGGCGAGGGCTATTTTCCCTACCTGTATCAGGGCCGGCCCGATCCCAACTACGACCCCATCGCCGCCGGCAACATGTCCTGGGACCTCTATCGCGAGATGTGGGGCTCGCACGGAGAGTTCGTCGTCGACGGCAACCTCGTCTCGGTCGAAGACACGGACCGGCTCGCCGAACTGAAGGTCCCGACGCTCGTCACGGTCGGCGACCACGACGAATGCGATCCGTCGCTGGCCCGCGCGATGGCCGACAAGATCCCGGGGTCGAAGCTCGCCGTGCTGCCGGCAAGCGGCCACATGGCCTTCGTCGACCAGCCCGACCTCTTCGTCCGGACGGTCCTCGACTTCCTCGGCCGGTGACGCCGCTCGAGACCGCCCCGGGCGGCCTGGCCTCGGGCCGTCGCGTCTTCATCAAGCGCGAGGACCGGCACGAGCTCGGCGCGTTCAAGTGGCGGGGCGCGCTGCCGGCGCTGGAGGCGTACCGCCGGCGTGGGGCGAGCGGCGTCGTGACCGCGTCGACGGGCAACCACGGCGCGGCGACAGCCTGGGCCGCCCGGCGCCTGGGGCTCTCCGCGGTGGTCTTCGCCCCGCAGGGCTCCGCGCGGGCCAAGCTCGACCTGATCGCCGGCCAGAAGGCGCTCATCCAACTTGTGGGCCGGGACCTGGACGAGGCCAAGGAGGCGGCCCGGGCCTTCGCCGCCGAGCGCGGCCTTGCGTTCTTCGAAGACGGCGACGAGCCGGCCCAGTACGTCGGCTACGGCGACATCGCCGCGGAGATCCTGGACCAGTGCGAAGAGCCTCCCGGGGCGATCGTCGTGCCGGTGGGCAACGGCGCGCTCGCCGCGGGGATCGGTCTCGTTCTGCGCGAACGGTCCCCGAAGACGGTCCTCATCGCCGCGGCGGCCAGGGAAGCGCCGGTCATGGCGCTTTCGTTCGAGCGGCGCGCGCCCGTTGCCTGCGACCGCATGGCCACCTTCGCCGACGGCCTGGCCGTGCGCGTGGCCATCGCCCGCGCCGTCGCGGTCCTCGACGAAGTCGTCGCGCGGTACGTGCTCGTCTCCGAGAGGGAGATGGCAAGGGCCGTGGGCGCCTATGCCGCCGCGGGCATCCGCTGCGAAGGCGCCGCCGCCGCGGCCCTGGCCGCTCTGCCTCGGATCGAAGAGCCCGATCCCATCGTCCTCATCCTGACCGGCCGGAACATCGACGAGGCCCTCTGGCGACGCGCGGTAGAAGATCCGGAGTCTTTCCCGGCGTGAGTCTCGCCTCTCGCCTCTCGCCTCACGCCTTACGTCTTCAGGGCGCCAGCCCCGGCTCGTAGTTCGTAATGAACTCGAGGAGCTTCGACGCCTCGACCATGTCCCTGGCCTTCATGCGGATCGCGTGCGCGTCGATGCGCTCGACGATCGGCAGGTACGCGAGGACCTCGGCGGGCCGGTAGTTCTTGAAGCGGACCTCGATCGTGACCGGTTCGGCGACGCGGAAGGGCTTGAAGTCCTTGATCCGCTCGACCGCCGCCCGGGCTTTGGCGCGGATCAGATCGCAGGAGGCCTCGGGAGTCAGCGTGCGCGCGGAGTGAAATCCGTAGTTCCATTTCACCGTGGCTGTCTCGATCGGGCCCAGCATCTTCGACGCTTCCTGCGTGATCGCGTCGTCGCCGGTCAGAAGCGCGACGGGGACGCCGAAGTGGCCCGCGACCGCGGCGTTCCAGCCGGCCTCGGGCATGGACACGCCGTTCAAACGCAGATCGGAGAGCGTAGCCGACGACATCGTGTGCGCCCGGACTCCCGACGGGTTGACGGTCGAGGCGTGGTAGCCGATGAAGAGGACCGCCGCGAAGGAGCCGTCGATGCCCTCCATCATGGCCAGCGGCCGCGGCCAGGAGCGCACGATCTGGACGTCCTTGGGAAACTTCTCGATCAGCAGGCTCTCGCCGTTGCCGTGCGAGTCGGAGACGACGAACTGGGCCGCCCCGGCCGCGCGCGCGCCTTCGATCGCCGCCAGCGTCTCCGCGGTCATGAACTCGCGGAACCGCTGGTACTCGAAGCCCTGGGGGCCGAGCTGATCGCCGGTGACGACGCCGGCGATGCCCTCCATGTCCACGGAGATGTAGACCTTGGGTCCGGCGGCGCGCGCCGGGCCGGCGACGATCCCGAGCAAGGCCGCAAAAACGGCCGCGCGTACGACGTTCATTTCTCCCCTTCCCGAAAGATCTCGGGCATTCTATGGCCGCTCATGACACGTCCCAAGACGCCGCCGGGCCGCGCCCCGCACGGGGGCCTGACCGCGCGAGGCCGGGGTTCTCTCGCGCCTGACTCCGCCGTGGCGGATCCAGAAGTTCCTGGACGAGCTCGCCTACGACGCGGCGGGAGCCGGCTGCCGCTCGCCCCGTCGCGTTCTGGCCGAGAGGAAGGTCCAATGCATGGACGGCGCGCTTTTCGCCGCGGCGGCGCTGCGGGTCCAGGGACATCCGCCGCTCGTCGTCGACCTCGAGGCGGTGTTCGATGACGACCACGTCATCGCCGTCTTCCGGGACCGGGGCGCCTGGGGCGCGGTGGCGCGGTCGAACTACTCGGGCCTTCGCTTCCGGGAGCCGGTCTACCCGACGCTCAAGACGCTGGTGCTGTCGTACTTCGAGTCGTACTTCAACCTCCGCCGGGAGAAGACGCTGCGGCGCTACTCGCGGCCGATCAGCCTTGCGCGCTTCGACCGGATCGACTGGATGACGACGGAGAAGGACCTCTGGGAGATCCCGCGCTACCTCGTCGACGTGACGCACCGGCGGCTCTTGACGCCGGCGCGGGAGCGCGCGCTCTCGCCGGTCGACCGCCGCCTGTTCACGGCGGGGCTCGTCGGCAAGGAAGAACGTAGGGGAGGGGCCTGACCCCTCCCGCGGGCGGCCGCAAGGGCCGCCCCTACGGCACGAAGACGCAGAAGGGGGACACGGGGCATCCGTCGCCGCGTCTCCCACCACGGTTCCGTAGGGGAGGGGCTTGACCCCTCCCGCGGGCGGCCGCAAGGGCCGCCCCTACGGCGCGGGAACCGTTTCGGGCCTCAGGTCTCCCGCCTCACGCCTCACGCCTCACGCCTCCCGCCTCACGTCCCCTACGCCGTCTGCGTGCCCGGTCCCGCGCCCAACCCGGCCCACACGGCCTCGAAGAGCGGCTGCACGGCCTCGGGGACGCGGCGCTCCTCGAAAGTGATCGACTGTTTTCTCTCTCCATCCTCGACGGTCAGCGTGTAGCGGAATCGGTCCGGCTCGCTCTTGACCCGGATGGTCGGCTCGGACAGGGCGGACAGATCGGCGGCGTCGACCAGATTGTGGAACCGCTGAGCGGTGCCCGGATCGAGCACAGCCGTGTCGACGCTGGCTTCCAGCCGCATCCCCGCGACGCCGCCGCTGCGGACGAGCGAGATTCTCATTGAAGTGTTCTCGGGTTGAACCGACGTGCCGCTCCCATCATATGCAAAAGCGGCCTGCCGGTCTTCAGGATCGGCCGACGCGAACCTCCAGGGGCCATCGGATCGTCCGGACCGTCGCGGGATCTCCCCACGCTGCAGAGAGATCGGGGACGAAGCCTTCCAGCGGATCGGCGCCGGTCGACTCGCGGCAGCGGCGCGTGGCCGACCAGGTGGTCAGGTAGCCGACCAGGTCCGCGAGCGACCAGCGCTCCTCGATCGCGAAGGACGGCGCGGGGACGGCCTCAAAAGGAAACGGCAGCGCGGCGTACCCGCGGTCGACCAGCGCGCGCTCGGGAGGCCAGTAGGGCCCGACGATCTCGTCGTGGTACCGGCGCATCAGCGGATCGATCGCCGGATTCACCTGGAGGCGCAGGTAGCACCACTCCGCCAGGACGCCGCCGGGGACGAGCACCCGCCGCGCCTCCGCGTGGAAGCGGTCGAGATCGAGCCAGTGGAGCGCCTGCGCGACAGTGACGCAGTCGATCGACGCGGCCTCGAGACCGGACTCCTCCGCGGCCGCGACGCGGTAATCGACCTTCGGATCGGGCAGAGCGTTTTCGATCTGCTGCCGCGACGCGTCCGTGGCGACGACGCGCTCGAAGTGGCGCGCCAGGCCCGTGGCCGCCTGTCCGTTGCCGGTCCCGCAGTCCCAGGCCCACCGGCGCCGCGGAGAAACCGAGGCCAGGAACGCGAAGAGCGAATCCGGATAGCGCGGGCGGTACCGCGCGTAATCCGTGGCGGCGGCGGAAAAATGATCTTTGAACGTCATGCGCGGCGCACGGATCGCGGAGAGCTCAGCCCCGCGATCGCCCCCCATCCCCCGTCTCCCCATCCCCCCGTCTCCCCGTCTCCCCGTCTCCCCGTCTCCCCGTCGGCCGCTGGGACGCCGCACAGTTGCGAATAGCCGCGTGAGTCCTCAGTCCGCAGTCGTCAGTCGTCAGTCCTCAGTCCTCGGCGAGCGCCTGCATCAGATCTTCCACGAGATCATCGGGATGCTCGAGCCCGACCGAGACGCGCAGGAGATTCTGGGGCGTCGTGGAGGCCGGCCCCTCGCTCGAGGCGCGGTGCTCGATGAGGCTCTCGGTCCCTCCGAGCGACGTGGCGTTGGTGAAGAGCTTGACCTTCGAGGCCACGGCGACCGCGCGATCCCTTCCTCCCTTCACCCGGAACGAGAGCATTCCGCCGAAGGCGCTCATCTGCCGCCGGGCGATCTCGTGGCCGGCGTGGGAGGGGAGGCCCGGATAGTGGACCGCCTCGACGGCGAGATGGCCTTCAAGGGCGCGCGCCACCGTCAGAGCGTTGGCGGAGTGCCGCTCCATCCGGCAAGGCAGCGAGCGCAGGCCGCGCAGCACCATCCAGGAGTTGAAGGGCGAAAGCACCGCGCCCAGGATGTGGCGCACGTGCGCGGCCCGCGCATAGGTCTCGTCGCGGCGCGCCACGACCAGCGCGCCTCCCTGGACGTCGCTGTGCCCGCCGAAGTACTTCGTCGCCGCGTGGATCACCGCGGCGGCGCCGAGCGCGAACGGACGCTGCAGGACCGGCGTGGCGAACGTGCCGTCCACGGCGAGCTCCGCTCCGGCGTCCCGCGCGATCGCCGCGAGAGCGGCGAGGTCGACGACCTTCATCAGCGGGTTGGATGGGGACTCCGCCCAGAGGAGCCGCGTGTTGCCGCGCACCTCGTGCCGCACCTTGTCCAGGTCGGACATGTCGACCGCGGACGACGCAATCCCCCAGCGGGGCAGGAACTCGCTCGCCATCTGGCGGAACCCGTAGTAGATGTCGTCGGCGAAGAGAACGTGGCACCCGGCGGGCAGGGCCTGCAGATAGGCGGCGCCCGCGGCCAGGCCGGAGGAAAAGACCAGCGCGGCCTGCCCCCCCTCGATCGCCGCCAGCGCCTCCTCCAGCCGCGTCTCCGTCGGGCTGCCTTCCCGGATGTACATGTAGCCGTGCGGCTGCTCGCCGGCCGGCCCGTGCTCGAAGGTCGTGGAGAGGTGGATGGGAGGCGCGATCGCGCCGGTGGCCGGGTCAGGCGCGCCTCCCGCGTGGACCGCGATCGTCTCGAACTTCATGGATCGCCCCTCCGGCGCCGATTATGTCGCGGCCCGCTCGCCGCGGCCGCGCGGCCTGATGCGTTTGACTCAGGCGAGGCGCCGCCCCGACCGGATACGTTGCTCCTGCGGGAATCGATCCCGTATGGAGGAATCATGATGCTCTGGAAAACACGCCTGGGCCTGCTGGCGCTTCTGGCGTCCGCGGTCGTGGCCGCGCAGCAACCCGCCGACTCGCCCAAGCCGATGTCCGACGCCGACGCCTGCATGCGTCACTGCAAGGAGATGGGCGAGGCGCGCCAGAAGATGATGGCCGAGCACAAGGCCATGACGGAAAAGCGCGACGCCGCCTGGAAGGAAATCCGCGCGACGGTCGAGTCGGCCAAGACGCTCAAAGGCGACAAGAAAGTGGCCGCCCTCGAGTCCGCCATGGAGAAGCTCCTCGCTTTCCATGAATCGATGCAGAAGTCGATGGGCGCGGGAATGGGTATGGGACCTGGGATGGGCATGGGCATGGGCATGGAAATGTCCTGCTGCATGAAGGGTGATCACGCGATGGCCGGGATGGATCACCCCATGGGCGGCATGCAAGACTGCCCGATGATGCAGGGAGCGAAGCCGGCCCCGCCGGCCAAGTGACCGCAACGATCTGCCGGCGCTCCGGCGAGGAGCGCCGGTCACCGCTCGTTATCCAATTCCTCCTGTAGGGCGGACAAGACTTCGACCTCGATCAGGTCTTTCGGACGGCCTGCGGCCCGTTTCATCTTGATCAGGTCTTCGATCGAGGCGACGGGAACGCGCAGGCCCCTTGCGATCTCCATCTCCTCAGACGTTCGAGAGAGGGGCTCGAACCCGCCCGAGCCCGCCGGGAATCCGAGGGCGTCGAGATTTCCGGCCTTCGTTTCGAAGGTGAAGTGATCGCCGGCCTCCAGCGTCCGCGCGTCGAGCTGAAAGGGAACATCTCGCTCGACGCCCCGCAACCGCGCCTTGAGGGTCTTCAGGCTGGCGGCGAGGCGAACCAGGTTCTCCCGGTCCCGGGCGTAGCAGATGTCCAGGTCGTTGGTGAACGACGGCGAGCCCCAGAGGCGGCCAGCGAAGCCGCCGATGACGGTGAAACGGACGCCGTGCTCCCGCAGGACTCGCAAGGCCGCCACCGGATCGAACGGCGCGACGGTCATCGCGGCCGCCTGCGAACAGGTACCCTGGCGAGGTTGCGCGCCTCCTCGACCGCGAGCCGCGTCCTCTGCTGCGGAGAGAGCGCCAAGAGCCTCCGAATGGCCGTCCTGTCGACTCCCTGGCCGGCCGCCGGCGCCAACTCCAGGCGCACGCCGCACACGTGCAGGAGCTTCGCGAGCGTGTCGGAGCGGGGAACCGTGCGCCCTGTCTCGATGCGCGCTACGGCCGGTTGAGGGACGCCCGCGCGGATTGCCAGGTCACGCTGCGAGAGGCCGGCCGAGCGCCGAGCGTACCGAAGGAGCCGGGAAGAGAGCATAGCTGATAATACATCAGAGTGATATCTGATTATATATCAGGCCACTTCCACCTGCTTCCACGCGTCGCGCACGGCCTTCTCCTCCTTGCCGCCCGCTCCGAAGAGCTGCGCCGCGCCGGCGATCGTCTCCTTCGCGCAGGCGGCGAAGTCCGAGTCGTGCCGCAGGCGGTTGGTCAGCGCGTCGTACCAGATCTTGCCCGCCTTCTCCCACGCGAAGCCGCCGATCGCGACCGCGGCGAGGTAGAAGGCGTGGTTGGGAATCCCGGAGTTGACGTGCACGCCGCCGTCGTCGTCGGTCGTCTGCACGTAACCCGCCATCGCGGCCGGCTGCGGGTCCTTCCCCAGCACCGGATCGTCGTACGCGGTCCCCGGCGCCTTCATCGACCGCAGCGCGGTGCCCTTGACCTTGGGGGCGAGGAGTCCCTCGCCGATCAGCCAGTCGGCCTGCGCCGCGGCCTGCTTCAACGTCCACTGCTTGACGAGCGACCCGAAGACGTCGGAGAAGGATTCGTTCAAGGCCCCGGGCTGGTCCTGGTAGTCCAGGTTCGCCTCGGCCGCGGTCACGCCGTGCGTGAGTTCGTGGCCGATCACGTCGACGGCGCGGGTGAAGCGCTCGAAGAGCGTCCCGTCGCCGTCGCCGTAGACCATCTGCGCACCGTTCCAGAAGGCGTTGTCGTAGGCCTTCCCGTAGTGGACCGAGGAATCCAGCCGCATGCCGTCGCCGTCGATCGAGTTGCGGCCGTAGACCTCGAAGTAGAGGTCGTACGTCGCGCCCGCGCCGTCGTAGGCCTCGTTGACCTCGACATCGGAGGAGTCGGGATCGCCTTCGCTGCGCACGAGCGTGCCGGGAAGTTTGGTCAAATGCTTGGCGTCGAAGACTGTGCGGCGCTTCTCGCCCACCGACGTCGCCAGCTTGAGCGACGCCAGGAAGTGGCGGCGCTGCCGGAAGCGTTCCGACAGCGCGATCGTCCGCAGAGCCGCCCGCCGCTCGTTCGCGGACCCGTTCTCCGCGATCGACACCAGGACGTGCGGCGGGACGATGGCGCAGAGACGCATGACGGCGCGAGTCTAACCCGCCAGCGCCTCTCTCGGATCCGCACAATTGGCGTTGGTGGCACGGGCGGCCGGTTGCCTTGCGGCGAGCCACCGAGGTCCCATCGCCGCGCGATCCCTACGCTCAGAGACGTTAGAGCGGCCACCGCGACTTTCGATCGTTAGTATATGATATAGACGTGACCCCACGATCTCTCCGGGGTATCGCCTGGTGCCCCAGAGCCACGATGAAGAACGCCGCCATCTGCTCTCGCGTCGTCGTGCTCCCGAGACAGAAGTTCCCGCCGCCGCACCCCGCCGTGATCCCGTCCTCGCTGAACTTGTCGATCCAGTGCGCGTCCGGATCCGTGCACGGCACGGCCGCGAAGTACGCCGAGTGACCGCCCACGCACGCCGACGTCGACGGCTGCTCCCCTCGCGCCTCCACGATGTATCGGGCCATCTCCCGCCTCAGCACAGGCAGGCTCGCCGGAATCTTCGCGATCCGCTCACCGCCCCCGTCGTAGAGGTAATCCCACTCCACCGTCGACGTCCCGACCGTCACGTCACGCACCTGCCGGTTCAGGCCGTCGTAAAACATAGACTCCGCGCCGTTGACCGTCAGGTTCCCTCGCGCGTCGTACGTTAGCAAAGGCACTCTGTTATCCGACCACGTCGCCGCCCCCGTGCAGCTCGAGCTCGTCGTGCTCTTGCTCACGCGGTTCCCGTAACGGTCGTAGCAGAAATACTGGTTCCCCAACGACGAGTAGCTTGCCGTCTTCAGACGGGACAGGTTGTCGTAGGCGAACGTGTCTCCGATTCCCATCGACAAAATGTTGCCCGCACCGTCGTAGTCGCAGGTCTCGCGAAGCTACGGCTCGTGTTAGTAGCGAGTTGCGGCCGCCGACTCTGACCAATAGTCTACTTCTGAAGGGCCAACCCCGCTCCAAGCCTCGTGCCTCGAGCCACGGTAGATCACCCCTCGGATCCCTCCTTAACTCAGTCACCCGGAAGGTGGCGGAAGCCGCGCCTCACCACATCAAACATTTTCTCGGAGCGGTCTCCCAGGTTTCCATCTTTGGGGCACTGCACACCTAACTGGTACCTTATCCGGCCGCGACCGTGGGGGGTTTTCAGGCTCGCCAGTATGCGAATGCTTGTGGTCTCACCGGCGCGCTCGGCCCGGCACCTGAACACCATCTCTGTGGCTGCCGCGCCATCCAAGGTCCCTTCGGCTGCGCTCTCCACCGAACATTTCGGCTGCCATTCCTCCCGCACGCCGGCGGCCACCTCGGCCAGCGTCGAAGCATCCGTATACGAGGCGTCCACCCAGACAAATGCATTCGGTCCAACATCAATCCGGAACCCATGATTCGGGTTGGGTGCACCGGCCATCGTATACTCGGTCCCGGGCGGGAGGTGAACCGCGTACGCATAGTCGCGATTTCTGTAGTCGTCTCGGCCCTTGCTGTCCGCGCTCCCGGCCGCCCGCGGGCCACCACCCAAGAACGCTACGACGCTGATCAGCGTTATCAGATGTCTCAGTGAACGCCACATGCGGCCTCCCACTTATTAATATTACTGATGCGCTTGGCCAACGTCTTCCAATAGTTAGGATTTATGCTGTTGTACCCTTCGGCTTGTAACCCTTGAAAGAAAGCCGACAGCGTGTGCGCGTTCTGTATGTAAGGACCGACCTTTGAAACGAAGTACGCATTACCAGCCTGGAACGACGGGAAGCTCATGTTGTCGCCTCCCGCGTGTGTTAGCCCCCAAAGATTCTTAAGAGCGTAGTTGTGATTGTCAAGCCATCCGCTCTCGTAAGACGACAGGCCGACCACGTAGTCTGGCGATACGTTAAGTTGCAGTGCAACCCCTTTAAGACCTGGAAGCTGTTGAAAGAATCGGCTTCGGTTATATGTGGCATCATTACATTGGCCGAGCGACGACTTCTTGAGGCTAAGCTGGAGAGCTGAACCGCCGCCCAAGCCCATTGGCAGAGCCGTGAGAGAGTCGCCCACAACGGAAAGCCTGCGAATGGATCTATCGCCGCGATTGGCCCAGGGGCCTCGGCAGTAGCGCCGGTCGTTTCTGTCTCTGAGCTGTACTTAGCGGGAGATCTCCGGACAGTTGTAGCAGCCGGCTGAGGGCTGTGGAAACTGCGGAAAAGTGGGGTTGGGTGCTCCCGGGTTCTCCGGCGGTAGATTTGGATTTGGGAATTCAGATTTACCGAAAGGAGACGACGATGAGCACCCGAGAAAAGCTTATCAAGGCGAGGATGGGAATGCTCGCCTTGGCGGAGCAACTTTCCAGCGTGAGCCAGGCATGCAAACGAGCGGGGATCTCCCGGAGCCACTTCTACGAGATCAAGGAAGCCTTCGAGAGGTACGGCGCTGAAGGCCTGGCGCCGCAGCCGCGACGCAACCCGAGGATGCCCAATCAGACGCCGCCGGAGCTTGAGGCGAAGATCCTGGAGATGACCGAGCGGTATCCGGCGATGAGTTACCTGAGGCTCTCGTCCCAGCTCAAGCTGGTCGGCGTCGGGGTCTCGCCTGCGGCCGTACGCGCGGTCTGGCAGCGCCACGGCCTGACGCTTCGCTACCAGAGGCTGCTGTGGCTCGAGCAGAAGACGGCAGCCCGCGGCGGCGTCCTGACCGAAACCCAGATGAAGCTGCTCCAGCGTTGGCGCGGCAAGGTCACCGATCCCGAGGCCCACATCGAGTCGCCCCAGCCGGGCTTTTTGCTGGGTCAGGACACCTACTTCGTCGGCACGATCAAGGGCGTGGGCAGGATCTACCAGCAGACCGTTGTCGACACCAACTGCTCTTTGGCCTTCGCCAAGCTCTACCTCTCCAAGGTCCCCATGACGGCCGTCGATGTCTTGAACGATCGCGTCGTCCCCTTCTACGAAGAGCACGGCGTGGAGATCCAGCACCTCTTGACCGACAACGGTAGGGAGTTCTGCGGCCGACCCCTTCATCATCCCTTCGAGCTCTTCCTGACGATCAGCCAGATCGAGCACCGCAGAACCGACATCGGCTCGCCTCAGACCAACGGCTTCACCGAACGCTTCCACCGCACCATCAAGGAAGAGTTCTACGCCGTCGCTTTCCGCAAGACCTTCTACGAGTCACTCGACCAGCTCCAGGCCGACCTCGATCGTTACCTCGACTTCTATAACCGCGAGCGCGCCCACCAGGGCTACCGGACCCAGGGCCGCACCCCCTACCAGGCCTTCCTCGACGGCGCCGCCCTCCTCAGCAGAAAGGAGGTCGATCCAGAGGCTGCCTAAACTGTGGAAAAATCTGCCGACGGAATCTCGGGAGTGTCCGCCCAACTACCGCTACATACATCTGAGCAGGGCTCCTCGGGTTGTCCGTATTCGTCCTTCGGGCAGCTGAAGCTGGCATCCAGGCCCCACGGATCGACGAGGGAGAGCGGATTCCCCAGAACATAGCTGTACCGATTCCACGCCTGCGGCCCATACCCGCCCTGTACCGGATCCGGCCTCAAGAACCTCCCCAGGTTGAAATCCTCGTTCCTCGCATGGTCGTAGTAATGGCTCGCCTCGATGTCTCTCTCCATCCCCGCGAACCTCAGCCGCTGCGACGTCGGCGACGTCACCGCCTCGTCCCCGTACGGCCAGTACTTCCAGGTCTCGATGGCCGCGTGGGAGGAATTGGTCACCAGCCGCGGACTCCCCAGGTGATCCGCGTGGTAGTAGTTGAACCCCAGTGTCCCCGACAGCGTCGAATACACGTCGCTCGCAACGAGCAGGTTGCCCAGGAACGCGTTGTCCCGCCCGTAGACGTTGTCGACTGGCGGATTGGTCCCGTCCCCTCCCGGCGCGCTCACCTTCTCCGTTGACACCCGCCCGGCCTCGTCCCGCAGGGTGTACACCGTCCCACGCGCCACCGGAAAATACGTCGGCCACGCCGGCTGCATGAATGCCAGCATCTGGTTCTCGGGTACCACCCCGGCCGGGCAGAACTGGGTCTGGTCTGGCGAGCACCCCGTGGTCAGCCCCAGAATCGCAAACTCCTCTACCGATCCCCAGAACCCGTCTGTGCATGGCACGTCCGGAGGCGCAGGGTCAGTCCTGAAATTATGTAGTATTGACGCCACCGCCTGCTAAACGCAGTCCGCTGTTGGCCGTACCGTTCAGGAACCCGCACTCAATCCATTCGCGCCCCGACCGGGGTCCACTGGATCCTTCTCCGGACGCCGCGAGTCCGACCATGACTGTCTACGACCTTAGTCGGACTCTATCCCGCGAGATCCCTCATCGGTCCAGATGCGATTGAATCAGGCGTCTCACCCTTCGACCTTCTCGCCGAGACCGACGCAGCTAACGCAGCTACCCGTTGACGCTACTTCGGCTGGAACCCCGCGTCACCGAGCTGCCAGAGCAGGAACGCCTCCTCGTCGGCGAGCTCGACGTCGCGCTGGGACTTGGTCGAGCCCATGCCGTGGCCGGCGTCGTAGTCGACGCGCAGGAGGATGGGCTTGCCCGAGGAGGTCGCGGCCTGCAGGCGCGCGGCCATCTTGCCGGCCTGCCAGGGAGCGACGCGGGGATCGTTGGCGCCGGTGGTCAAGAGCACCGCGGGATACGCCGTGCCCTCCTTGACGTGCTGGTAGGCGTCCATCGTGTAGAGGGCCTGGAATCCTTCCTCGGTCTTGACGGTCCCGAACTCCGGCACATTGGCCGGTCCCGACTCCATCGTCTCCGAGCGCAGCGCGTCGGAATCGCCCACGCGGATCAGGGCCGCAGCGAAGAGATCGGGGCGCTCGGTCACCGCGCCGCCGATGGTGATCCCGCCCGCCGACGTTCCCTCGCCCGCCAGGTGGGCCTGCGACGTGTACTTCTGGTCGATCAGGTACTGGGCACAGGCGATGAAATCGTCGATCGTGTGGTGCTTGGTCAGGAGCATCCCGGAGCGGTGCCAGTCCTCGCCGTACTCGCCGCCGCCGCGCACGTGCGCCACGGCGAAGACGCCTCCGCGCTCGAGCCAGGCCAGCGCGGTCGGGTTGAAGTTGGGATCGATCGTGATGCCGTAGGCCCCGTACCCCTCGAGCCAGGTCGGATGGGATCCGTCCAACACAATATCCTTCTTGTATACGATCGAGAGCGGAACCAGGGTCCCGTCGGCGCTCTTCGCCTTGACCTCAGCCGACTCGATGCCGGAAAAGTCGACCGGCGAGGGGGGCGCCAGGTGCGTGTCGGTCAGCGTTCGCGCCTTCGGATCGTAGGCGTACCAGAGAGGCGGCCGCGTCCAGGAGGCCATCCGCAGGAGCGCGCCGTCCCGGCGGGCGTCCGTGGCGAGGTTGGAGATCGCTCCCTCGAAGGGGAGGGACACCGACTCGACCTTGCCTCCGGCCAGAGGGACGCGCCGGAGCTTCCCCAGACCGCCGTCCAGGTCCTGCACGTACAGAGCGTCCCGGGCGACCGCGATGTTGACGACCACGGCGTCGGAGGCCGGCACGAGCTCGACCGCCTTGCTCTCCGGATGCGCCAGGTCCCGGGTCTCGACCCGGAACCGCGACGCGTCCTTGTGGGTCAGGAGGTACGCGGTGTCGCCGTGCAGATCGAGACCGGTCACGGCGTCGTCGACGTCCGCGACCTTGCGCCAGGAAATCGGACCTCCCCGCGCCGCGTCCGCCCGCGCCGCATAGAGGGTGCGCTCGTTCTGGACGCCGTGCGCGACGACGCCGACGAGCCAGGGCGAGACCGGCGAAGAGAAGATGAACGGAATGTCTTCCGGCGTCAGGGAGACGCCCTTGGACACCCCGAATCCGAACACCGCGCGGTCCTTGGCCGCCGATCCCAGGACGTGGAGGCGCACCATGCTCTTCAAGTAGCGCGCGGTGGGCGGCGCCCCGGCGGCGGGCAGCGCGAGCTGGTTGTAGTAGAAGCTCTTGCCGTCGCCGCGCCAGGCCACCGCGCCGAACTGCGCCCGCGCGATGCGGTCGGGCAGCGACTTGCCGGTCGCCGTCTGAACGACCTGGAGCACGCTGTTCTCCGAGCCTCCCACCGAGACGCCTACCGCGACGAGCTTCCCATCGAGCGACGGCGCGAAGTAGTCGATCGACAGGTGCTTTCCCTGAGTCGACCGCCTTTCCGGGTCCAGCAGAACGCGCTCGGCCCCGGAGAATCCTTCCCGCACCATGAGCTTGCGGTTGTCCGAGCCGGGCTCGGCTTTCAGGTAGAAGTAGCGGTCGCCCACCCAGGAGGTCCCGCTGACGGAGACGCCGGCGTTGTCCAGCTCGCGGATCCGCTTCTCCAGCGCGCCGCGGCCCGAGATCCGGTCGAGGGCCCCGCGGGTGAAGCCATTCTGGGCCTTCATCCACGCCGCGAACTCCGTGTTGCCGGGCTCCTCCATCCAGCGGTAGGGATCGACGACCTTCCTCCCGAAGTAGTCGTCGGTCACCGCGCGCACCGGCGCGGCGGCAGGCGCTGCGGCGGTCTGCGCGGCGAGGGGAGCGGCGGCCAGGGCGGCCCAGAGGGCGAGGAAGGTGCTGGAGATCCGGAGAGAGCGGCGCAGTCGAATCATCGAAATCCTCCCATGTCTCTGCGACAGGTTACGCACGGCGCACCGGAAGGTTTGGCATCCGGGGGGCTATCCTACGGCCGTATGCGGGGAACGCGCTGAGAGACCGGCCGGACGGGTTCCCCGGACCGTCGCCGCGGCCGATCCGCCTCGCGATGCGCGGTCTGGCGATCCTCTTCTTCGTCAAGGCCGCCGCCCTGGCGCTCTTCGTCACGCCGCTCTGGGATGTCCCCGACGAGGTCGGACACTTCGCCCTGGTCGCGGATCTGGCCGACGGGAGGGGCCTGCCGACGCCGGGCCGAAGCGTCCTGCCCGAAGACGTCGTCCGCGACTGGACGCATGGCCGATCGCTGCCGGCCTCGGAGCGATGGAACTGGGTGGCCCAGCATCCGCCCCTCTATTACCTGCTGGCCGTGCCGTTCCTCGAGGCCGCGCGGGCGCTGACGCCCGATCCACGCTGGCAGTATCGGGCGCCGCGTCTCTTCTCGGCGCTCTCGGGCGCGGCCGCGCTGCTGGTGCTCTTCGCGTTTTTCTGGGAGAGCAGCGGCGACGCCGTTTTCGCGTTCGCCGCCGCCGGGTCGGTCGCCTTCCTGCCGATGTTCACGCACATGTCCTCGGGCACCAATCACGACGTCTTCCTGGCGCTCCTCTGCTCCGCCGCGGCGCTCTTCGCCGTGCGGCTCGCGCGGGCCGGCCGGTTCGCCGACGGAATGAAGATGAGCGCGGCGCTCGCGCTCGCCAGCGTCACGAAGCTGTCCGCGCTCGTCGTCGCAGCGCCGCTCGTGGTCCTGGCGTGGGGCTGGCTCGCGTCGAAGGGACGGCGGCGCGCGGGCGAAGGGATCGCGGTGGCCGCGGCGGCGTTCTCGCTGCCGGCGCTCTGGGCCCTGCGCCACTACCTGGTCTTTGGCAATGTGCGCCTCCATCCGATTTCCCACGAGCGCTTCTCGCTCCTGAGCCTCGCGCGCTACCTGCGGGACAATCCGGTCGTCGATCACACATTCAAGAACTTCATCGGATTGATCGGCTGGACCGGAACCGGCGCGGGGACGGTGCGCTGGTTCCAGATCTCCGGCCCGTACCTGGCCCCGTACCTCGCGGCCGCGCTCGCCGCCGCGGCGCTCACCGCCTGCTGGCTCTGGCGCCGGGGCCCGTCCTTCGGGCGCGCCGCCGGCCGGGCCGCGTCGATCCTCGTCTTCCTCTTCTGCGTGGGCTGGCTCTTCTCCGCCGCCGACGGCGCGGCGCTCCCCAAGCGCCTCCTGTACGCGCTCCTCGCCTCGGTTCCCTTCCTGGCCCTGCCGGGAATCCTCTCCACGAAGAGCCTGGATCTTGACCGCCGCCTGGTGGCCGCTTCGCACGCCGTCTTCCTCCTCTTCGCCCTGGCCTACCTCGTCAACAGCTGGGAGGCCTACGCCATCTACGGCTCGCTGCGCGCGACCAACGGGCGCTACTTCTTCGCCGTCCTGCCGTTCCTGGGCCTGGCTTTTCTCCTGCCGGCGGCGCGGCAGTGGAAGCCCGGGCGGGCGCGGGACGCGGTCCTGCTCGCGGCCCTGGCCCTTCTCGCCGCGGACGAGGCGGCGTTCTTCCTCTGGAAGGTCATCCCGTTCTACCGGAGCGGCGGCGCGTGAGAGCGCCGCCGGCGGGCGGGGACAAGCCCCGCCCCTACGGCGCCGGGTGCCAAACGGAATTTCCGCTACAGAATTCCCCCGCCGTGCCGTAAGGGCGGCCGTATGCGGCGGGCGGACCCGCCGCCCGACATTGTCTGTTGCGAAGTCACCTTCGTTACACAACACTAGTCCGCGCGCAATGACCGGCAAGCGAAACTTCCGCGTCGGCCTGGTCCAGATGGCCTGCGGGCCGGATCCCGAGGCGAACCTCGCCCGCGCGGTCGGGTTCCTCCAGGACGCCGCCCGCCGCGGGGCGCAGGTCGTTTGCCTGCCCGAGCTCTTTCGCTCCCAGTACTTCTGCCAGCGCGAGGACCCCGCGACGTTCGACCTGGCCGAGACGGTGCCCGGGCCGACCACGGAGCGGCTGGCCGCGGCCGCGCGGGATAACAAGATAAGCATTGTGGCCCCGATCTTCGAGCGCCGCGCCCCCGGCCTGTACCACAACAGCGCGGCCGTGATCGACGCCGACGGGACGCTTCTCGGCCTCTACCGCAAGATGCACATCCCCGACGACCCGGCCTACTACGAGAAGTTCTATTTCACGCCGGGCGACCTGGGCTTCCCCGCCTTCGACACGCGGGCCGGGCGCATCGCCACGCTCATCTGCTGGGACCAGTGGTATCCGGAGGGGGCGCGCCTGGCTGCGCTCGCCGGCGCCGCGGTCCTCTTCTATCCCACCGCAATCGGATGGCATCCCCACGAGAAGGCGCAGCATGGCGCGGCCCAGCGCGACGCCTGGATCACGGTGCAGCGCGGCCACGCGATCGCCAACGGGCTCTACGTCGCCGCGGTCAACCGCGTCGGGCACGAGACGCCCGAAGGCGGCGGCGCGGGCATCGAGTTCTGGGGCTCGTCGTTTATCGCCGACCCCCAGGGCGTGATCGTCGCGCAAGGGTCGCCCGACCGCGAGGAGATCCTGGTCGCGGAGATCGACCTCGACCGCCTCGAGGACGTGCGGCGCAACTGGCCGTTCCTGCGGGACCGGCGCATCGACGCCTACTCCGGGATCACCCGCCGCTTCCTGGACGAGGATGCGTGGTCGAAAAAACCGTAGCGCCCGCCGCGCTCGGGTTTCGCCTGCCCGCGGAATGGGAGTCGCACGAAGCCACCTGGATCGGCTGGCCGCACAACACGACCGACTGGCCCGGAAAATTCGCCCCGATCCCGTGGGTCTACGCGGAGATGGTGCGGGTCATCGCCGCCGGCGAGCTCGTCCGCGTCCTGGTCGAGTCCCGGGCCCACGAAGACGGCGTCCGCCGCGTGCTGAAGCGCGCCGGCGCCGATCTCTCGCGCGTCGAGTTCTTCCGGTTTCCGACCGACCGGGGATGGACCCGCGACTCCGGACCGACGTTCCTCGTCCACGACCGCTCCGGAGAGGTGTCCATCGCCCGGTTCGCCTTCAACGGCTGGGCCCGCTACCCCGACTTCAAGAAGGACGCCCGCCTGACCGACCGCATCGCCCGGACCTTCGGGACCCGCGTCTTTCGCGTCGCGGTCGACGAGCGGGACGTCGTGCTCGAGGGCGGAGCGATCGACGTCAACGGGCGCGGGACCCTCCTGACGACCGAGGAGTGCCTGCTCGATCGGAAGACGCAGGCGCGCAATCCGGATCTGAACCGGCGCGACTACGAGAGGATTTTTCGCGACGTGCTGGGCGTCCGCCAGGTCCTCTGGCTCGGCCGCGGCATCGCCGGCGACGACACGCACGGCCACGTCGACGACCTGTGCCGGTTCGTCAACGCCACGACCGCGGTGCTCTGCCGGGAGGAAAACGCCTCGGACTCCAACTACGCCGCGCTCCAGGAAAACCGTGAGCGCCTCTCCGGCGCGCGCCTGGAGGATGGATCGCGGATCGAGGTCGTGGACCTGCCCATGCCTTCCCCCGTCGTCTTCGACGGCCGCCGGCTTCCCGCCTCCTATGCGAACTTCTACATCGGCAACGCGGCGGTGCTCGTGCCGACGTTCAATGACCCGAAGGACCGCGCCGCGCTCGGCATCCTCTCCGAGCTCTTCTCCGATCGGCCGGTCGTGGGCATCCACGCGGTCGACCTCGTGTGGGGCCTGGGGACGGTGCACTGTTTGACCCGACAGCAACCGTCGCTCCGCCTGCGCGGCTGACGGCTGCGCTCCGGCACCCGCGGGCGGCCGCAAGGGCCGCCCCTACGGCACCACACGAAGGGCCCGCGGGTCTTCTTTCTCGTCACTTGTCACTCGTCACTCGTCACTCCCTCCCCGCCGGCCGCCGGACATAATAGAGACTCATGCTTCCCATCGAAGACCTCGAAACGCCGGCCGTCCTGATCGACCTGGACGTGCTCGAGGCCAACATCGCCCGGCAGGCCGAGCGGGCGCGCGCCGCCGGCGTGAAGCTGCGGCCGCACGGCAAGACGCACAAACTTCCCGAGGTCGGCCGCTTGCAGCTCGCCGCCGGGGCCGCCGGGCTGACGCTCGCCAAGACCGGCGAAGCCGAGGTCTTCGCCGGCGCGGACTTCGACGACCTCTTCCTGGCCTATCCCATCGTCGGCGCGGACAAGGGCCGGCGACTTCTGCGCCTGGCCGACCGCGTCCGCCTGCGCGTGGGGGCCGACAGCGTGGAGGGAGCCGCGACGCTCGCGGCGGTGTTCCACGCCGCGGGACGGCGGCTGGACGTGCTCCTGAAAGTCGACGTCGGGCTCCACCGGGTCGGCGTCGCCCCGGAAGAGGCCCTGGAGACGGCCCGCCGCCTGGCCGCGCTGCCCGGCATCGAGCTCGCCGGCCTCTTCACGCACGGCGGCCAGGCCTACCGCGAGACGTCCCCCGCGGGCGTCGCCGCGGTCGGGAAGAGCGAGGGCGAGATCCTCGCGCGCGTGGCGCACGAGCTGCGGCGCGAAGGGCTTCCGGTCGGCGAAGTCTCCGTGGGATCGACGCCCACCGCGTCGCACGCGATGACCGTGCCCGGCGTCACCGAATGCCGGCCCGGCAACTACGTCTACCACGACGCCTCGCAGGTCAGCCTGGGGACCTGCGCTCTCTCCGACTGCGCCCTGACCGTGCTCGCGACCGTCGTCTCGGTTCCCGCCTCCGGCCGCGCCGTCCTGGACGCGGGCTCCAAGACGCTGTCGACCGATCCGCTGCGCCCCAGAGACGGGGGACACGGGTTCGTCCTGGGCGGCGCCTCGCGCCTGACGAGCCTCTCGGAAGAGCACGGCGTCGTCGCGGTCGCTCCCGGCGAGTCCTTCCGCGTGGGCCAGCGCGTCCGAGTGCTCCCCAACCACGCCTGCGTGGTGTCGAACCTCCACGACCGTGTCCACGCCGTCCGCGGCGGCCGCGTGGAGGAGACCTGGATCGTGGCCGCCCGCGGCCGCGTGGACTAGCGCGCGCCGCATGACCTCGACCGTCACGCTTCCGCTGTGGCTGGTCGTCCTGCTCGCCGCGCTCGCGCTGTGGGCCACGCTCGACGTCCTGCTCCTCCCTTCCGCGCGCTGGGTCCTGCGCCGGCGCGTCCACCGCGTGCTCGAAGAGATCAATACGACGTTGAAGATCCGCATCCCGCCGCTGACCCTGACCAAGCGCGAGGTCCTGATCGACCGCCTCCTCTTCGATCCGCAGGTCCAGGAGGCCGCGGACGCGGAGGCCCGGGAGACCGGCGCGCCGCGCGAAGTCGTGATGGCCCGCGTCGATCGCTACGCCCGCGAGATCGTCCCGTCCTTCAACGCGTATGCCTATTTCCGACTGGGCTACGCGCTGGCGCGGAACCTCGCGCGGTTTCTCTACCGCGTCCGGCTGGGCTACTCCGACGAGGCCGGCCTCGCGTCCATCGCGGACAAGACCACCGTGGTCTTCCTGATCAATCACCGCAGCAACATGGATTACATCCTGGTGGGATACCTCGCGGCGGAGAAGGCCGCGATCTCCTACGCGGTGGGCGAATGGGCTCGCATCTGGCCGCTCCAGACGTTGATCCGCGCCATGGGCGCGTACTTCGTGCGGCGCAACTCGCGCGACGCGCTCTACCGCAAGGTCCTGGAGCGCTACGTGGCCATGGCCACGGCGGCCGGCGTGACGCAGGCGGTCTTCCCCGAAGGCGGCCTCTCCAAGGACGGGCGCCTGCGCCCTCCCCGGCTGGGCATCCTCGATTACATGCTGCGGGCCTTCGATCCCGCGGGCGATCGCGACATCGCGTTCGTGCCGGTGGGGATCAACTACGACCGGGTCTTCGAGGATCGGACGCTGCTGGCCGGTCTGGACACCGAGGCGGCCCGCCCGGGAGCCCTGCGCGCGGCGGCGACCACGATCGGTTTCGTCCTGCGCAACCTCCTTCTCATGGCCGGCAACCGTTGGCATCGGTTCGGGTACGCCTGCGTCAACTTCGGGTCGCCGGTGTCCTTCGCGCGGTACGCCCGCGAGCGCGGCCTCGACCTGCGCGGCCTGACCAAGGAAGAACGGTTTGCCCAGGTCGATGCCCTGGCGCACGACCTGATGGCCTCGATCGCCCGAATCATCCCGGCCGTGCCGGTGCCGCTGGTGGCCACCGTGTTCGTGCGCGAGCCCGGGCGCAGCTGGAGCGAGCTCGAGTTGAAGGCCCAGGTCTATGCGCTGATGGAGGAGCTCGAGGCCCGCGGCGCGCACGTCTACGTGCCGCGCGGAGACCAGGACTACGCGATCGACGTGGGCCTGCGCATGCTGACCCTGCGCCGTCTGGTGCGCGAGGACGAGGGGCTCTTCACGGCGGAGAGCGCGGAGCTTCCCGCGCTCACCTACTACGCCAACTCGATCACCCACCACTTCACGTCGCCTCCGCTGCGCGCGGAGCCTGCAGGCTGACCCCCGTCAGCTTTCAGCGCAGGCGGTCGCTGCGGCGACCGGCGCTGAAAGGGTTGGCTACCGGGGCCCTCCGCGTTCAGGCGCGTTCTTCGCGATCCGGGACCAGAAGCGACAGCACGATACTCACGATCGAGACCACCAGGGCGCCCCAGAAGGCCGGCCAGAATCCCGCGACGCGGAACCCGATCTTGAGCTTCCCGGCCAGCGCCGAGGTCATCCAGAGGATCACGCCGTTGATGACGAAGGTGAAGAGGCCGAGCGTCAGGACGAGCAGCGGACAGGTCAGGACCTTGAGGACCGGACGCACCAGCGCGTTCAACAGGCCGAAGACGAGGGCCACGACCAGGAGGTACACGGGTTCTCCCGCGTAGGTGACGCCGGAGACGACGCGGGTGGCGACCCAGAGAGCCGCGGCGTTGACGAGGAGGCGCAGCAGGAACCGCATCGCCGGGAGTCTATCGTTTCTATCGTTGATCGCTCGCGGACCGTCCCTGGCGGATCCATCCGGCGTCGCGGCGCGGAGCGGACCTGGGCCGAGCCGCGTATAAGCTCGGACCTCGCTCGTGAGCAACGCCAGACATCGCCTCTTCGTCGCGGGGTCGACCGGCTACATCGGCCGCGCGGCGATCCCCCTGCTCCTCGCGCGCGGGCACTTCGTCCGCGCCCTGGCGCGCCGGGGTTCCGAAGCCAAGGTCCCCGCCGGGGCGGACGTGTTCTTGGGCGACGCGCTGGACCGGGCGACCTTCGCCGCCGGCGTCGCGTCCTGCGATACGTTCCTCCAGCTCGTGGGCGTGGCCCACCCCTCGCCGGCCAAGGCGCGGCAGTTCCACGAAATCGATCTCGCTTCGGCCAGGGCCTCGGGACAGGCCGCCCGGGAAGCCGGCGTCTCGCACTTCGTCTATCTCTCCGTCGCTCAGCCGGCGCCCGGCATGAAGGCGTACGTGGACGCCCGGGCCGAAGGGGAAGCCTTCCTCAAGGGGCTCGGTTTCGCGTCGACGACGTTCCTGCGGCCCTGGTACGTGCTGGGGCCGGGCCACCGCTGGCCATATCTGATCCTGCCCGGCTACTGGCTGGCCGAGCTGCTCCCGGCAACGCGGGAGACCGCGCGCCGCGTCGGGCTGGTGACGCTGCCGCAGATGGCCGCCGCGATCGTGGACTCGGTCGAGCACCCGGTGCCGGGCGTCCGGATCGTGCCCGTCCCCGAGATCCGCGCCGCGCGCCCCGAGCCCGCGCAGGCCTGAGCACTGCCGTGGAATGGACGCGCGGCTCCTTCACGATCTCGACGGACGTTTCGCGAATCGACCGCCGCCTGGTGCACGCGTTTCTGGAAGGGTCGTACTGGGCGCAAGGGATTCCCCGCGACGTCGTGGACCGGTCGATCGACAACGCCTTGTGCTTCGGCGTCTACGAAGGCGCGGCCCAGGTGGGATTCGCGCGCGTCATTTCCGACTTCGCGACCTTCGCCTACCTCGCCGACGTGTTCCTCATCGAGTCGCACCGCGGGCGGGGTCTCGCGCAGTGGCTGATGGAAGTGATCGTGGCCCATCCGCGTCTGCAGGGCCTCCGGCGATGGATGCTGGTCACCCGCGACGCGCACGGCCTCTACCGGAAGGTCGGCTTCTCCGGCCCGGCCCGGCCCGAACGGCTGATGGAGATGGTGGATCCGGATGTCTATCGAAAACCCCGGCCCTGAGGTTCTCCGCCGGGAGCGTTCCGGGATATCGTCCCGGCGAACTATGACTGCCGTCCGCTGACCCGAAGGGGTCCTTCACACATCCCTACGCGTTGAGACCCGGCGCGCGAGCGCAGGGACGGCAGATCCCTCGCCGCGGCCGCACGAAAGGATGGCAGTCATGACCTCCCGCCACGACTGGTGGAAGAATTTCTTTGAAGGCCTGATCGTCGACTTCTGGCGCGCCGCCATGCCTCCGGAGGCCACGCGCGCCGAGGCCGATTTCCTGGAGCGCTTCCTCGCCCCGCCCCCGGGCGGCCGCCTGCTCGACGTCCCGTGCGGAGACGGTCGGCTCGCGCTCGAGCTCGCCCGCCGCGGGTTGCGCATGACCGGCGTGGATCTGTCCGCCCAGTTTCTGGCCGCGGCCCGGGACAGCGCGCGCGCCGAAGGCCTGGCGATCGAATGGCGTCACAGCGACATGCGCGACCTCCCCTGGGAGGAGCGCTTCGACGGCGCGTTCTGCGGCGGATCGAGCTTCGGCTATCTGGGCGACGAAGGCGACGGCGACTACATCGCCGCCGTCGGCCGCGCCTTGAAGCCGGGCGCCCGGTTCGTCATCGACGCGGTGAAGGCCGCCGAGATCGTGCTCCCGCCTCCCGCGGAGCCCCGAACCATGCAGGTCGGCGACATCTTCTTCACCGGAGAGAATCGCTACGACGCCGCCGCGGGGTGGATGGACAACCGGTACACCGTCTCCCGAGGCGCTCGCCGCGAGGTCCGCGCCGCCGCGTTCCGGGTCTACGCGCGCGGCGAGGTCGTGGACATGCTCGCCGCCGGAGGCTTCGCAACGTGCCAGAGCCTGGGCACGCTCTCGGGCGAGCCCTTCGGCCAGGGCTCCTCGCGGCTCATCCTCGTGGCGACCAGGACGGCGGCGACGTGACGCGACGCCGGTCAACGCTCCGGCGCGAAGGGATAACAGCCCACGACGAGGCGGAACGGGTGGCCTCGTCCGGGAGCGCCGTCGGGGCGCGCATACGGCGCGGTGAAGCGCGCGAGCACGCCCACGATCGCCTCGCGCAGGGCGAGGGCGAAGGCCTCGCGGCGTTCCGGCGTCTCGAACCGGAACTGGGACTTGATGGAGAGGACGGCGGCGGGTGCGTCTCCCGCCGCCCGCTCGACCCGCAGGAGGTCGGCCTGGATCTGAGCGCAGAGCGCCACGAGGTAGGCCGGGCTGGCCATGTCGTCGATCCCCCGCCAGTCGGCCCCGATCGGGCCCAGGAGTGTGGGGGCCAGAAGAAACCCGCGGGCCGCGGCCACGTACCGCTGCTCGATCATGTTGCGCCGGCGGCGGCGGCCGGCCCGTTTGACGAAGCCGCCCCGGGCGAGCTTGCGGAGGTGATAATTGACTTTTTGGCGCGTCAGGCCGAGCCGGGACCCGAGCTCGGTCGCCGAAACGGGCTGCCCGGAATGCCGCAGGATCGCCAGCCGGACCGGGTTGAGAATCACGGCGGCCCGCTCGACTTCGGAGATGCAATCCAGGGACGCGGAGCCGGCCATTTGTATGATTATTTTGTCTTGAAAAGAATATTTGTCAATACGGAACTTCCCGGGGCCTCCCCGGCGTAGTTCCTTGGAAGAAATGAAAACCTACAGGCAACCTGTTGGCCAGGAAACCATGTCCATGAACAGCCAAACGCCGGCAGAAAGCGAAGGGTAGCCGTGGCCCGCTCTCCCCTGCTCGGCGGAGCGGTGTCGTCGCGTTCCTCGCGCGGGCAGGGGCAGGGCCGGGCCGGCCGGGCCGCGCCGGAGGAAAGCAAGAAGAAGAAGTCGCCTCCGCTCCGGGTCGTCCTGAAGGACGCGGCCGAGCTGATCCACGCCCGGCGCAGCCGCCTGGCGATGGGGTTGGCCATCCTGATCGTCAACCGGGTGTCCGGGCTCGTCCTGCCGGGAGCGAGCAAGTGGCTCTTAGACGACGTCATCCTCAAGGGGCGGCGGGAGCTTCTTCCGCTCTTAGTCGCCATCGCCGGCGGGGCCACGCTTATCCAGGCCCTGACGTCCTTTTCCCTCTCGCAGCTCCTGGGCAAAGCGGCCCAGCGCTCGATCACGGAGATGCGGCGGGCCGTGCAGCGCCACGTGGGACGCCTCTCGGTCTCGTACTTCGATCAGACCAAGGTGGGTTCGCTGCTTTCACGCGTCATGACCGACGCCGAGGGCATCCGCAACCTCGTCGGCACCGGCCTGGTCGAGGTCATCGGCGGCTTCCTGACCGCGGTTCTGGCGCTGGGCATCCTGTTCTACAAGAACGCCCGCCTCACCGGAATCGCGCTCGGCGTCCTCTCGCTCTTCGGCCTGGTCCTGTTCTACGCGTTCAAGACGCTGCGCCCGCTTTTCCGGGAGCGTTCCAAGATCAACGCCGAAGTCTCCGGGAGGCTGACCGAGTCCTTCTCCGGCGTACGGGTGGTCAAGGCCTACCGCGCCGAGCGCCGGGAGGCGCTGGTCTTCTCCCGCGGCGTCCACCGCCTCTTCCGCAACGTGGCCAAGACGATGACCGGCTTCTCGCTCGTCTCGGCGTTCTCGACTCTGCTCCTGGGCATCGTGAGCGTCACCATCATGTGGATCGGCGGGCGCGACGTCCTGGCCGGACGCATGACCATCGGCGATTTCGTCTCCTTCACGCTCTTCCTGGGAGTCCTGGTCGGGCCGATCGTCCAGATCGTCTCGATCGGCAGCCAGATCACCGAGGCCTTCGCCGGATTGGAACGCATCCGCGAGATCCGCAACGAGCTGACCGAAGACGCCGCCGACGCCGGGCGCGAGCGCCTGCCGCGCGTCATCGGCAAAGTGGAGTTCCGCGACGTGCACTTCGAGTACCAGCCCGCGGTCCCCGTCCTGAAAGGGATCTCCTTCGCGGCCCAGCCCGGGACCTCCACGGCCCTGGTGGGGCCCTCGGGCTCCGGGAAGAGCACGATGATCGGGCTGGTCGCCGCCTTCTACCGCCCGACCGCTGGAGAGATCCTCGTGGACGGATACGACCTCTCCCGGGTGCGGCTCTCCGACTACCGCTCGCAGCTGGGAGTTGTCCTGCAGGACAACTTCCTCTTCGACGGCACGGTCTTCGAGAACATCGCCTACGCCAGGCCCGAGGCCTCCCGCGACGAGGTCCTCAAGGCCGCCGCGATCGCCCGCTGCGACGATTTCGTCCGCACGCTCCCCGATTCCTACGAAACCATCGTGGGCGAGCGGGGCGTCAAGCTCTCCGGCGGGCAGCGCCAGCGGGTGGCGATCGCGCGGGCCATCCTGGCCGATCCGCGCATCCTGATCCTGGACGAGGCGACCTCGTCGCTCGACAGCGAGAGCGAGGCCCTGATCCAGGAGGGGCTCGCGGAGCTCATGAAGGGGCGCACCACCTTCGTCATCGCGCACCGCCTCTCCACCATCCGCAAGGCCGACGCGATCCTGGTCGTCGAGGACGGACTGGTCGTCGAGCGCGGGCGGCACGAGGAGCTGCTCGCGCGGGGCGGCCGCTACGCCGATCTCTACGAGCGCCAGTACGGCGTCGAGGCGAACCTCTTCCGCAATCCGGGCGAGGCGGAAAAGACCCCGGAGAAGGAGGCTCCCCGGGCCTCGGCCGACGCCTTGATCGGGCGCCTGCCGCTGGTGGGAACCGGCCCCAGAGAATAGGAAACGTCGCCTCCGCTGCGCTCCGCCCCCCGCGGCTGGCACCCGGGCGGCCACAAGGGCCGCCCCTACGGCACGAAGGGCTCCGTGTCTTCGTGCTTTCGCGGCGCGACCAAGTTTCGCGAACTGGATTCGCGAAACGACTCGCGCCGCGGGAGCCCCTTTGGGCGAGCCGCGGTACGGTGCGCGCCATTTAGGCGCGCAGATCGCTAGGCGGAGCGAAGGCGACGGTTTAGCTGCGCCGGCTGCCGCCCATGAAGCGCAGCAGGAAGAGAAACAGGTTGATGAAGTCGAGGTACAGGGACAGCGCGCCGACGACGGCGTAGGAGCCCGTGCTGCCGTCGGGCAGAGCCGTGGCCATCTGCTTGAGGCGCTGGGCGTCCCAGGCGGTCAACCCGGTGAAGACGATCACGCCGACGACGGAGATGGCAAACTGCAAAGCGGCGCTGTGCCAGAAGAATCCGACCAGCATCGCCAGAAGAAGCCCGATCAGGCCCATGTAGACGAACTGGCCGACGCCGGCCAGGCTGCGGCGGGTGGTCGTTCCGAAAAGCGCGAGGGCGCCGAACATGCCCGCGGTGACCACGAACGTGGTCCCGATCGACGTCAAGCTGTACGCGAGGAAAATCAGCGACAACGTGGCGCCGTTCAACGCCGAGTACAGAACGAAGAGCGCCGCGGCCGTCGCCGGGGCCAGACGGCTGACCCGCGCCGAGAGATAAAACACCAGCCCGAGCTCGACGATCACCGCGCCGAAAAAGGCGAAGGGGTGCTGGGCGAAAAAGGCCGGGCCGATCGAGGCGCTGACCGCGAAGGAAACGGCCGCGGTGATCCCCAGGCCCACGCACATCCACCCATAGACCTTCCGCAGAAACGCGGTGACCCGCTCGGCGCCGGCCGCGGTGGTCGTCGTGAAGGCCGACTGCGGGGTGACCGAAAAGCGATCCATTCCGAAGCGATCCATTGCTGTTCTCCTTGAGGCGCAGAGCGCCTTCTATCTCAACGCGATCGGGCCCTTGAGGATTCCCCCGGGACCGTCAATTCACCTGGTACTTCAGGGCTTCCAGGTACTGCAGCGCGGTGGCGTCGCCCGGGTTTTGCGCCAGGGCCCCCTCGAACTCGGCCAGGGCCCGGGCCAGCTCGCCCCGCGCCATGTAGAGCCGGCCGAGGTTCAGGTAGGGGAAGTGCCGCGGCTCGTAGCGCGGAGCCTTTTTGGCCTGCTCGAACCAGCGCGCGGCCTCCTCCAGCTCCCCCTTCTCGATCAGGTAGCAGCCGATGTCGTTGTAGGGGTTCCCGAACGACGGATCGGTCGCGATGGCCTTGCGGCACTCCTGGATCGCCTCGTCCAGATCCCCGGAAAACGAGTAGGCCCAGCCGCGGAACGTGTAGGCCTCCGCGGTCGGGCAGACCTGGAGGGATCGCGTGAAGAGGGAGATCGCCTCGGACAGCTCTCCGGCGATCAGGCGCGCCGTTCCCTCCTGCCACAGCTCCAGCGCGGACTCGCGGGCGTCCATCGCATCGATTCTAACGCCTGGCCCGGCGACGCGAAACTCCTGGCCCGGGTCGTGAATAGAGGAGAGCGTGAGCGTGCGCCGAGCCGCCGGCACCACCCTGATCCTCGCCGGACTCGTCCTTTGCGCGGCCGCGGGGTGGCACTACCTGCAGGGGTTCCTCGCGCAGCGGGAAGGGCGGGCGGAGCTTGAGCGGCGCATCGAGCATCGGGCGGCGGCGTCCGGCGCGCGGAATCCCGCGGGTCCGACGCCCTCGTCCCAGCCTCTGCCTCCGATCCCTTCGCCGACTCCCGCCTACCCCTATGGCGAGCCCCTCGCCCGCATCCGCGTTCCCGCGGCCGGGATCGACCAGATCGTCTTCGGCGGATCCGACCAGGCCACGCTGGCCAGGGGGCCCGGCCACGTCCCGGGAACGGCGCTGCCCGGCTCGGACGGTCCCCCTCACAACTGCGTCATCACCGGGCATCGCGACTCGCATTTCCGGCGCCTGGGCTGGCTGCGCCCGGGCAACCTGGTCGAGCTCGACACGCCCGGCGGTGAAACGACCTACCGGATCGTCCAACGACGCATCGTCAAGCCCGACGCGGTCTCGGTGCTGGCGCCGACGCCGGAGCCGCGGCTGACGCTCATCACCTGCTATCCCTTCACCTACATCGGACCCGCCCCGGAGCGGCTGGTCTTGATCGCCGAGCCGGTCGCTGCCGGCTCCAGGCGCGCCGGATCGTAAGCCCGCGGCGATGTCCATGCGCGTCGCCCGACTCTGCGTCCTGCTCGCCCTGGCCGCGGCGGCCGCCGCCGCCCGTCCCGCCCGACACACTCGGCCCGGACGCCACGGGGCCAAGGCGCGCCGCGAGAACACCCTCGACCCCGACCGCGTCAACGACGCCGGCACGACTCCGACGATCGCGGCGGGAGCGCGCGGCTCCGCGGTGCTGCGCGCCCAGATCCTCCTCGCCCGCGCCCACTTCTCCTGCGGAGAGATCGACGCCTTCTACGGCCGGAACCTGCGGGAAGCCGTGGCGGCCTTCCAGGCCGCTCAGGGAAGGACGGCCAGCGGAGTCGTCGACTCGGGCACCTGGGATCTGCTCAACCGCGACGCCGCGCCGGCCCTGGTCTCCCGGCCGATCGCCGCGGACGACGTGGCCGGTCCGTTCACGCCGATTCCCGAGGAAGTCCCGGAGAAGGCCAGGCTCCCGGCCCTGGGATTCACGACGCCGCTGGAAGCCCTCGCCGAGAAGTACCACGCCAGCCCCGGCCTGCTCGAGCGGCTCAACCCGCGCGCGACGATGAAAGAGGCCGGGGAAGACCTCCTCGTCCCGGACGTCTCCGTACCGCCTCCCGGACGCGCGGCGAAGGTCGTGGTCTCGCAGACGCGGGGGTGCGTCGAAGCGATCGATTCCGCGGGGCGCGTGATCGCGCACTACCCGGCATCGACCGGCAGCCGCCACGATCCCCTGCCGCTGGGCCGCTGGAAGATCCGGGGCGTGGCGCGCGATCCCGTCTTCCATTACAACCCCGATCTCTTCTGGGACGCGCCCGCGCCGGACAAAGCCGTCTTGCCCGCCGGACCGAACAACCCGGTAGGCGTCTGCTGGATCGACCTTTCCAAGCCCCACTACGGCATGCATGGCAGCCCCGAGCCCTCGCTTGTCGGCAAAACGCAGTCCCACGGCTGCATCCGGCTGACCAACTGGGACGTTCTCGAGCTCGCCCAAATCGTGCGGCCCGGAACGCCCGCAATTCTGGAAAAATAGCGACACGACCATGCGCGCCCGCACCGCCGCCGTCTTTCTCGCCGGCTTCCTTCTGGGAGCCCTGTTCCTCTACTACCTTCTGTGGAGAACCGGGGGCCTGGTGGCCGGGCACCCGCTCACGCTGACGACGCGGGACATCGCAGATAAGGTTTCGACGTCTCCCCCTCGCCTGCCGACGATTCCCTTTCCGACCCCCACGGCGGCTCCCTCCGCGCGGCCGGCGTCCGACCCGCCTTTGACGGCGAGCCCCGCGGCGCTGACGACGCCTTCCCTTTCGGCGTTCACGCTCTCCGGCGACGCCGTCGCCATGCCGGTGGAAGGAGCGGGGCGCCAGGACCTGCACGACTCGTTCGCCGACGCACGGGACGGCCACCGCCACGAAGCGATCGACATTCTCGCGCCGCGCGGGACACCCGTCGACGCCGCGGTGGACGGCTCGATTGCCAAGCTCTTCACCAGCGCGCGCGGCGGGCTGACCATCTACGAGTTCGACCGCGCCTCCGGCTACTGCTACTACTACGCTCACCTGGACCGCTACGCGGACGGCCTGCGCGAGGGCCAGATCGTGCGGCGGGGCCAGCGGATCGGCTACGTGGGAACGACCGGGGACGCGCCGCCGCAAACGCCCCACCTGCACTTCACGATCTTCCGCCTGGGCCCGGACCACCGGTGGTGGGAGGGCGTGGCGATCGATCCCTACCCGGCGCTGCTGGCGGCGACCGCGGGCGAAGCGAAGGGCGTACACTGACTGTCGTGAACGATCGGAAGTATCGCCACCGCGGCTACATGGACTCCGAAGGAGAGCAGCAGCGCGGCCGTTCGGCGCCGCGCCCGCCCCGCGACGACGGCGCTCCCCGCGGACGGGGGATCGACGTGAACAAGGCGGTCGTCTTCGCCTGCCGGGCCTGCGGCGAAAAACACCGCGACCTCGACGAGATCCAGGCCGAGACGCGCTGCGCCAAGTGCGGCGCCCCTCTCCACGCCTGCCGCCAGTGCGCGCATTTCGACACCGCGGCGCGCTTCGAATGCACGCAGCCGATTCCCGAACGCATCGCGTCCAAGAGCGCGGCCAACGCCTGCACCTTCTACGCGCCGGCGCGCGCCTTCGACCTGACCGGTTCGCGACCCGGTTCCCGAGGCACGGCGACGCCCGACGACGCGCGCAGCGCCTTCGACCGGCTTTTCAAGAAGTGACGAGTCTCCACTCGTCGCTTGTCACTCGTCACTTGTCACTCGCGGCTGACAGCGCCGCCCTCCGCGCCCGCCGCAGGACCTGTCGAAGCATCCGCTGAGTCAATTTGCCTGTGAAGGTGTTCTGCTGGCTCGGATGGTACGAGGCCATCAGGACGCGGCCGCCGATCTCATACCGCGCGCCGTGGGCGAACCGTGGACGCGGACGCGGGATCGCGCCGCCGGTCTCGGCCAGGGCCTTGAGGCAGGCCTCGAACGCGAGGCCTCCGAGCGCGAGGAGGACGGCGCCCGTGGGCAGGAGCGCGATCTCGCGGACCAGATAGCTCCGGCAATTCTCGAATTCCCGGGGGTCGGGCGGTTGGCCGGCGGCGCGCAACGACAGGCCGCGGAAATGAGGGCGCCGGACAGCACCAGCCCGTCGCCGGCGCGGATCGACTCGGGACGGTTGGAGAGACCCGCGGCGTAGAGCGCGCGGAAGAGGAAATGGCCCGACTCGTCGCCGGTGAAGACGCGTCCGGTGCGGTTGCCGCCGTGCGCGGCCGGGGCCAGGCCGACCAGCAGCAGTCTGGCCGCGGGGTCGCCGAACGCGGGCAGGGGGCGGGCCCAGTAGGACTCACCGCGAAAGCGCCGCGGAGGATGGCGGGCCGCCGCCTCGCGCCAGCCCACCAGCCGCGGGCAGCGGCGGCAAGCCACCACCTCCCGCTCCAGGAGCGCCAGCGCTCGGCGCGCCTTCGACTGCGATCCGGTCACCGGCTCCGGCTGTAGCGGCCGGTCAGGCGCGTTTCTTCGAGGACGTGCCCGCGCATCGCCGTCTTCAGATCCTCGCGAGTCGAGCCCGCCGGCAGGTCCAGCCGTTTGTCCAGGGCGCAGAGCGTGAAAACGTAGCGGTGCGTGCCCGACGGCGGACAGGGCCCACCGTATCCGAGCTTTCCGAAATCGTTGACTCCGTGCGTGCCGCCGCCCTCGAGCCTCGGTCGGCCGGGCACGCCTTCGGGCAGGCCGGACAGTGTCGCCGGGAGATCGATCAGGACCCAATGGACCCAGGTCTTGGCCGGGGCGTCGGGATCCTCGACGACCAGAGTCAGGGAGGCGGTGCCAACCGGCTGCCCCGACCAGGAAAGCGCGGGAGAGAGATCCTTCCCGTCGCAGGTATGGATCCGGGGGATGACGCCTTCGTCCTCGAACGCGGCGCTGCGCAGCGAGAAACCCGCCATCACTCCCCTTGCTCCGCCCGGGCCGGTCCGCCGGCGGTCACTTGCGGGCCGGCATGGCCGGAGGGACCCCCATCTTGCGCCAGCGGCGCTTCTTCTCTTCCCACTCTTCCAGCGTCCGCTTGCGGTTGACGGCCGCGGCCGCCGCGCGGCGGTCGTCGTCGCTCTCGACCGCCGGCTTCCTCTCGGGATCCTCCGTGGCTTCGACCATGCCCGAATTGTATCCAGATTTACTGGATGATCAGGATTGCGATCATTCCCTGGTGCGACTCGGCGTCGCCGCCGCAGGGCGGCGTCTCCTGCGCGCAGCGAAACGGCCAGTTGCCGCGCTGAAACGGCTGCGGGGTGAAAGAGGGGATCACGAAATCCGGACCCCCGCGTTCGAAGTTGCCGGCCGGAAGGCCCAGGTCGGAAATGCCCGGGAAGCCGTGCATCGCCGTCGCCGTCGAGGCGGAATCCACGTCATGAAAGACCAGCCGATAGGTGGTCCCGGCCTGAAGCACCAGGGGCGCCGAGACGGGCCCTCCGGGATCGAAGTCCCAAGCCTTGACATTGATCGTGACGGTCTGGATGCCGCCGGCGGTCGGCGTGGGGGTGAGCGTGGCGGTGGGCGGCGCGGAAGTCGGCGTGACGGTGGGAGTGGGCGGGTTGAATCCGGCGGGAGCCGCCACGTCGGCCGCTCCCACCACCAGCACGGGATCCTGCGTCGTGTTGTCCGCTGTCGCCGCGTAGGTGAACAGGGGATTGGCCGGGTTGTCGCTCTCGACCGTGGCGTACCCTGACGTCGTCACCAGCGTCCCGAACCCCAGCGCCTTGTAAATGTTGGTCACCTGCGTCCCCGACTGCGGCCCCAACGGCAGCGGCATCACTCCCAGCAGCACCGGCGGAAAACTCCCGTCGAAGTCGTACAGCCGGATCGTCGCCGTCACACCGGCCGCGTTGGGGTTGTACACCCCGATGTTCGTCCGGAAACTCCCCGTCGCCGATCCCGCGTTGGACAGGTTGGTCAAGACGCTCACCGCCTGCGCCGCGCTCGACGGCAGACCCGGGATGAACATCCCCACCGATCCCACCGTCCCCGAGGGCCACGGCGGGCTCGCCGCCGGCGAGTACAGGCGCGACGTGACGAGCAGACCGGTTGAACTCGAAGCAAACTCCACCGCGCCCAGCGAATTGGGCACGTGGAACAGGCTCACGCAGATGTTGTCGAACGCCCGGGCTTCCCGCGGCGCCAGGCTGAACGTCTTGACCGGCTGCGGCGCGCACCCCGCCGAACCCGGCGGACACCGGTACGTCGCCGTCACGTCCACCACGTCCGTGTACGACGTGTTGAACACGCGCACGTCCGAAAAAAACGGCGCCGCCCCAACCACCGATGCCGCCACCGGCAGCGTCACCGTGTCCCCACGAATGCTCCCGAACCGGCAGGGCCAGGAGGAGCGCGGCGGCGAATCGCATCTGCGACATCCTCGTTAGACGAACGGAGGGCTCCGGCGTTGACGGCGGCGGCTCAGGGAACGATCTGGATCAGGGCCGTCATGCCGTCGTGCCCGATCCCGCAGCTGGACTGGTCGCAGGCGAATCCGAAGAAGCCCGCCTGGGCGGCGCTCGGCGTGAACGTGAGAACGAAGGGCGGATCTCCCGCCGTCAGGACGTGCGCGTTCATGCCCAGGGCCGGAATCCCGCCGAAGCCGTGGGAGTCGGAACCGGGAGGATCGTCGTCGCGGATGTGGAGCTCGTACGTCTGCCCCACGTGCATGACCAGCGTGCTGCCTCCCCCGTCGAAGGACCACTGGAATTGCGTGGCCACCAGATTCACGACGATCGTGGGAAGCGGCGTCGGCGTCGGCGTGGGGGTGAGCGTGGCGGTGGGCGGCGCGGAAGTCGGCGTGACGGTGGGAGTGGGCGGGTTGAATCCGGCGGGAGCCGCCACGTCGGCCGCTCCCACCACCAGCACGGGATCCTGCGTCGTGTTGTCCGCTGTCGCCGCGTAGGTGAACAGGGGATTGGCCGGGTTGTCGCTCTCGACCGTGGCGTACCCTGACGTCGTCACCAGCGTCCCGAACCCCAGCGCCTTGTAAATGTTGGTCACCTGCGTCCCCGA
Organism: uncultured Acidobacteriota bacterium; assembly: GCA_963733955.1. Lineage (GTDB taxonomy): Bacteria > Acidobacteriota > Thermoanaerobaculia > UBA5066 > Gp7-AA6 > DATFTF01. The sequence continues at coordinate 375,117 of CAVTEW010000004.1, read as the reverse complement.
CTGCGGCCCCAACGGCAGCGGCATCACTCCCAGCAGCACCGGCGGAAAACTCCCGTCGAAGTCGTACAGCCGGATCGTCGCCGTCACACCGGCCGCGTTGGGGTTGTACACCCCGATGTTCGTCCGGAAACTCCCCGTCGCCGATCCCGCGTTGGACAGGTTGGTCAAGACGCTCACCGCCTGCGCCGCGCTCGACGGCAGACCCGGGATGAACATCCCCACCGATCCCACCGTCCCCGAGGGCCACGGCGGGCTCGCCGCCGGCGAGTACAGGCGCGACGTGACGAGCAGACCGGTTGAACTCGAAGCAAACTCCACCGCGCCCAGCGAATTGGGCACGTGGAACAGGCTCACGCAGATGTTGTCGAACGCCCGGGCTTCCCGCGGCGCCAGGCTGAACGTCTTGACCGGCTGCGGCGCGCACCCCGCCGAACCCGGCGGACACCGGTACGTCGCCGTCACGTCCACCACGTCCGTGTACGACGTGTTGAACACGCGCACGTCCGAAAAAAACGGCGCCGCCCCAACCACCGATGCCGCCACCGGCAGCGTCACCGTGTCCCCACGAATGCTCCGAACCGGCAGGGCCAAAGCGCCGACGGCGGCAAAACAAAGAGCGAGGCGTGCGCGTCTCATGGAAAAGGGCTCCCCTGATTGGCTATTGGGCGCGGAGATGCGATCCGGCGGGGAGCCAGCCGCTCCCGCCGCGGCACACAGGCTTCGAACCGCGGCCGCAGGTCACCTCGTTCACGCTCCAAATGTACTCGCTCGCGGCCCGCGTGGAGCGACTTTTAGATGCCGTTAAAGCCTCCGCGCGCCGGACCGGCCGGGGTCCACGTCCGCGTATAATCCCGGCCCGCCGTGGGTTCCAGTCCTGAGCAACTCGATCTTCTCCGCCGTGGCGTCGTCGATTTCATCGACGAGAAGGACCTCGCGCGCAAGATCGAACGCGGCCCGCTGACCGTGAAGGTCGGCTTCGATCCGTCCGCGCCGGATATCCATTTGGGTCATACGGTCGTCTTGCGCAAGATGCGCCATTTCCAGGACGCCGGGCACCGCGTCGTCTTCGTCATCGGCGACTTCACCGCGATGATCGGAGATCCCTCCGGAAAGAAGACCACGCGCCCCCAGCTCACCCGCGCACAGGTGGAGGGGAACGCCCGCACCTACACCGCCCAGGCCTTTCACATCCTGGACGAGGCCAAAACGGAAGTGGCGTTCAACAGCACGTGGCTCTCGGCCCTGGGAGCGGAAGGGCTGGTCCGGCTCGCTTCGCGCATCACCGTGGCCCGCATTCTGGAGCGCGACGACTTCCAGAAGCGCTGGACCGCGCGGCAGCCGATCGCGCTGCACGAGCTGCTCTATCCGCTGGGACAGGGGTACGACTCCGTGTTCCTGAAAGCCGACGTCGAGCTCGGAGGCACGGACCAGCTGTTCAACCTTCTTCTCGGCCGCGACCTGATGCGCGAGGAGGGGCTGGAGCCCCAGGTCGTGATGACGCTGCCTCTTCTGGTGGGGATCGACGGCGCCGAGAAGATGTCCAAGTCGCTCGGCAACGCGATCGGGATCCAGGAGCCGCCCGGCGAGATCTACGGAAAGTTGATGTCGATCCCCGATTCCCTGATGTGGAGCTACTACGAGCTCTTGACCGACGTGCCGACCGCGGAGATCGCGGCGCGGCGCCGGGGGGTCGAGTCGGGGGGCGAGAACCCGCGGGACGCCAAGGCCGACCTGGCCCGCCGGATCACCGGGCAGTTTCACGGGGCCGACGCGGCGATCCGGGCGGAAGAGGATTTCCGCCGGGCTTTCTCCAGGGGAGAGCTGCCCGAGGTCCTCGAAGCGTCGGAGCTGTCGCCCGAAGACGCCACGGTGGCGCGCGTCCTCGTCGCCGCCGGTTTGGCCGCTTCGATGCGGGAGGCGCGAAGGAAGATCGCGGAGGGAGCGCTGGCGATGTTCGACACTGCATCCATGGCCGGAGGCCCGCCCATGGTCGTTCGCGATCCGGAGATGCGTCTGGACACTTCACGCAACGTTGTCCTGCGACTCGGCCGCCGTTTCCGCCGCATCGTCTGGAAGGCGTGACGGCACCGGGTGCATGGCGTACCCGATCGCGTAGAACAGACCCAGCGCGGCATGGCCCCAACCCGTCCAGCGCCGGGCCGCGTCGCCGGTCAACGTCTGCAGCGCGTATCCGGACAAGGCCAGCGGAATCGCCAGCATGGTCAGGACCGTCCCGGTCAGGCGCTTCGGGCCGGGGCCCGCTGAAAACCGCGCCAGGATGTGGCGGCGGAACAGGAGTCCGAATCCGAACACGGCCACCGGCGCGGCCAGGACGTGGACGGCCAGGACGGCGGGCTGCCACGGATGGCCCAGCCGCGAATCGGGATCGCTGCCGGCCAGAAAGTACTTCAGGATTCCGTAGAGCACTCCGCTGCCCGCGGTGAGCGACCAGCCGACGTGGTTGACCCAGGCTTCCCAGCGCTTCATGGAGCCTTCGGCGGCGGCGCGTGGAGGACCTGGTGCACGGCCAGGATGCGGCGCGCGGCCTCGAGGGTCGCGCGCGCCGTCAGCGTCGCGCCCGAGACCGGACGAATCCCGCGCTTGACGGCGAGCGCGTCGTCGAGCTTCTTGCCGGCAAACTGCGCGTACCAGTTCGCGCGCGGGAGGTATTCCTCGGGCTCGGCGAACGCGAGGACCTCGATCCGGGCGATCGCGCCCGCGGGGTCGACCAGGACCAGGATGGTCTCCGGCTGGGTGCGCACGACATGGGTATCGAAATACGCCGTGCCCACGACCCGCCCGTCCACGGTCCCTTCGTAGGAAGCGACCAACCCGCTCGGGGCGCGGTCCGCGCCGCACAGCTTGCGGGCGGACTCCTGCTGCCCGACGGTCAGGAAGGCGGTCTTGCGCACGACCGTCGCCCCGGGCGGGAACGCGAGGCGCAGGGCTTCCTCCTGCGTCAGGAAGACCTTTCCCGACGCCGGGCCGCTCCAGAGCGCCGACAGGAGAGCGGCCAGGACGATTCGGCGCCGGCGCCGGACGGGACCGCGCTCAGGCATCTTTGATTCCACTCAAAAAATATAGCCGAGCGCCACGTTCCACCGGTTGACGCCGGTGCCCGCAGCATTGTGCCGCCGCTGCCAGTCCGCTTTCACGATGAGCTGGTCGATGGGCTTGAAATCGAGGCCCAGCGTCCATTCGCGAACGTCGTTGGCGCCGTCGCGCGCGAAGCCCGACGGAACGCTCGCCTGGGTGTCGTACGCCTCGTACCTCACGAACGGGTAGAGCGCGGACCTGGCGCCGGGTTTCAAGGAGAGCAGGTCGAAAGCGCCCTGGAGGTACCACCCCTTCTGACGGCTGCCCACGGACTCGGCGCCTTCGAAGCCGTTCAACTCGTTGACGAGACCGGCGTCTCCGACGCGGGAGTCGGCATAGAGGCCTCGCAGCCAGACGCCGCGCCAGCGCCAGTCCGCGTGAAGGTCCCACACCGTGGTGGCGGCGCGGACGGTCCGGCCCGACGGCGTCGCGCGGCCCTGGCCGGCGTCGCCGGTGAAGAGCGCGGCGCCGGCGAGCAGGCCCTCGAGGCCGGTGTAATCCAGCCGTCCGGTGAAGGCCCAGTTGCGGGCCAGAGCCTCCGAGCCCTCCTGAGATCCCTCGCGGATCCCCTCGGACGAATATCCCGCGGCGTTCAAGCCGTTGACCATGTACCCGTAGTAGGCGACCGGGCCGGCCTGTCCGTAGAGACCGAATCCGATCTCCCTCCACGTCGACGGGAGGATAGCCTGCTCGACGTCCGGCCGCCGCGCTCCGAGAAACGTGGTCGGCTCGTGAAGCTGGTTGACCAGCCCCATTGGGATCAAGACGAGGCCCGCGCGCGCGTTGAAGGCCCGCGAGTGCATGTAGTCGATATAGGCGAACTCGACCTCGGCTTCGCCGTTCTTGTCCGAGGCCACCACGGCCTCTTCGAATTCGATCTCGGTGTTCAAGAGAAAATGGTCGTCGAACTTGAAACCGAGGTACACGACCGCCCGCGCCAGAGTCACTTGATCGGCCGCCGCCGACGGCTGCCCGTTTTGATCCCTCGCCGCGAAGTTCTGATACAGCGCCTCGCCGTACCCTCCCAGGGAGACGCCGGGCTTGGAGCCGTACACCTTGGCCGCCGCCGGCCCGACGCCGTTGCGGGAGACCTGGCCCTGGACAGGGGCGGCGGCCGCCTCGCCGAGCTTCATCTGCTCGATCTCCCGGGACAGGACTTCGATCTGCCGCTCGATCTCGGACAGGCGCGCGGCGTCGGAGGCGGGAGCGGCCTTGGCCGCGGCGAGCTCGGCCCGCGTCTCTGCCAGGAGCTTTTCCAGCCGCTCGATCCGCTGCTTCAGCGTGAGCGCCGGCTCGTCGGACGCAGCGGCCGCCAACGGCGCGATGGCGAAGAAGATCACCAGGACCGCCAGGAGGCGGCGATAAAGGGGAAACCGGCTCATGGTCGTTTCTCCTCGAGGTGAAAGGAAAGATGGGGAGAGGCGGCCGCTCGGAGCGGGCCGCCGCCCGCGATCAGGAACAAGGCTTCGTTGGGGAAGCCCTGCCGGCGAAGAGACTCGGAGAGTTCCAGGCCGCGGTCCGGACCGAGCACGAAGAAGGCGGTGGAAAGGACGTCGGCCACCAGCGCCGAGGAGGCGACCACGGTCGCCGAGCCGAAATCCCGGGCCGGCCGGCCGGTGCGGGGATCGAGCAGATGGCCGATCCGGCGGCCGCCGACGACCCGCCCGCGCTCGGAATTTCCCGAGGTCGAGACCGAGGCGCTCTCCACGAACACGGTCGCCGCGGGGCGTTGCCGATCGCGAGGGTCCGCGATTACGACCGTCCAGCGTCCGCGCACCAGGACCTGTCCTCCGAGATCGAGAACGGACTCGGTGGCGCCGGCGTCCCGCGCGGCCGCGGCGGCGAGGTCGAGCGCGTAGCCCTTGCCCCAGGCGCCCTCGTCGATTCCCGCATCTTTGTCGAGGCGTGCCGCGGCTTCCGCGGCCGGATCGAGCCGGAATCTCTGCGGCCCGGTCGCTGCCGCCGCGCGGGCCAGCTCCTCGGACCCGGGAATCCTCCCCTGCCCCCGCAGGTCCCAGGCCTTGACCAGCGGGAGGACCGTCGGATCGAAGGCCCGGCCGGTGCGGCGCGCCCAGGCGAACGCGTCGGCGAGCAGCGTCCGGACCTCCGGTCCCACCGCGACCGCCTCCCCCGGAGCCGCCGCATTCAAGCGGCCGAGCGGACCGCCCTCCTTCCAGGTCGAGAGCAGGCGGTCGACCCGCTCGATCTCCCCGACCGCCGCCTCGCTCGCCGCGAGCGCCGCGGGCCGGTCCGCGCCGGCCACCCGGACGCGGAGGACCGTGCCCATGGCCACCAGGCGCCGCTCCACCCGCTCGGACGCGGCCAGCCGGCCCGGACCCGGGACTCCCATCGCGATGATTATGAGACTCAGTCTCAGTCTCTGGTCGAAGCGCGGAGGACCGGAGCGCGGGTCCATCGCCGATCAGCGGTTCGGAAGGGCCGTGAGGCGGGACGGGGCCGCCGCGCGCGTGCGCGCCTTGCCCCGGGGACGGCACTGCTTGCAGATGCCCCGGATCTGGTGGCTGTGGGAGACCGCCAGAAAGCCGTAGCGGTCGCAGACTTCGTCCTGCAGCTCCTCGATGCGGTTTTCGAAGAACTCGATGACCCGCCCGCACTCGGTGCAGATCAGATGATCGTGATGCTCCCCGGCCCGCAGCCGCTCGTAGCGGTAGCCGGATTCGCCGATGCGGACGCGGCCCACGATCCCCGAGTCCACCAGGAGATCGAGCGTGCGGTAGATCGTGGCGCGGGAGATCTTCTTGTGCTTGCCGCGCAAGCGCACCAGGAGCTCATCGGCCTCGAAGTGCTCATGCCGCGCGAACAGCTCGTCGTAGAGAGCCTGCCGCTCCGAGGTCAGCTTCAAGCCTCGCCGCTCCAGGTACTTGCGGAAGATCTCGCGCTCTCGGGTGCTCATGCGATTGCGACTCAGTCTCAGTTGCTATATTCTCCCGTTCCCCGGGAGCGTTTGTCAAGTCCGAACACGGAGGGCCTCGCCGGCATGTGGCAGGGATTCACCATCGCGTTGCGGGAAGGGATCGAGATGTTCCTGATCGTGGCCCTGATCCTTTCCTACTTGAAGCGCACCGGCCGCGCCGGCCTGGCCCGCGCGGTCTACGCGGCCACCGGCGTCTCCCTCCTCTCCTGCCTCGGCGCCTTTCTCCTCTTCCGCCGGGCGAGCAACCAGTCCCTGTGGGAGGGAATCCTGGCTCTGGTCGCCGCGGCGCTCGTCGCGAGCCTTCTCGTCTACATGAAGCGCGTCGCCTCGCACCTGAAGACAGACATCGAGGAGCGGATCGAGGCGCGGGCCAGCCTGGCCGCCACCGGCGCCGCGTTCTGGGGCGTGTTCGCGTTTACGCTCCTCATGATCACGCGCGAAGGGATGGAGACCGCCCTGCTGATCTCGACCGCCCTCTTCCAGATGCGCTCGGCCTCCGTCTCGCTGGGCCTGGGGCTGGGCCTGGCCGCCGCGATCGCGATCGGATTCGCCTGGACGCGGTTGGGACGGGGCGTGGATCTGAAGGGCTTGCTAAACATTCTGGCGGTCTTCCTGGCGATTTTCGTGCTGCAGCTCCTCCTCTACGGCGTCCACGAGCTCGCCGAGGCCCGCGTGTTCCCGTCGTCGCAAGCCATCCACGACGCGACCGAGATCCTGGGGCCCGACGGCAAGATCGGGCACGCGCTGGCCTATTCGCTGGCCGTGGTGCCGACGGCGTGGCTCTTTCTGCTTTGGCGGCGCAAGCGCCACAGCCCCCTGCCGGCCAACGTGCCGCACGGCGCGTAGCCGTCGCTTCCGCTTGCTCTGGATCTGCGCCTTCGGCGCGCCGGCACGTCGCCTCCGCTTCGTTCGGGATCTGCGCCTGCGGCGCACCGGCGCTCGGCTCGCCCAAAGGGGCTCGACCGAGCGCCTGATCCCTCTCTCCGCTTCGGCTCCCGCGGCGCGCGCCTCCTCCTTCGCTTCCGCTCAGGAGACTACGCGCGCCGCGAACCAGGGCTCATTCTCGGGGAGAGGGAGAAGACGCTTAGGGACTACGCCTCACGCCTCACGCCTCACGCCCCGTCACATTTCGCTGACGGCGCGCTGGGTGAAGAAGAGGCTGGGAAAGGCTTCGCGGAAATACGTCGTCGCTTCGGTGACGAGATGGTTGTCCCCGTTCTTCCAGCCCGGATCGCGGAACCGGTACTCCTCGCCGGTGAACGTGATGACGCCGAGCTCCAGGCAGAGATTCTGCCCCGGCCTCAGCACGCACGTGTTGAAGATCTCCTTGACGTTGCGCGCGTAGATCGAGAAATTCTTCTTGGGATCCTCGGCCTGGAACCAGGAGATCTTGTCGCCCTCGACCACGAGCTTGCCGGCGTTCTTGGACGTCGACGTTCCGAAGATCAGGAACCCCTTGCCCACCCGCGCGAGCCCTTCGAACTCCGCCCGGCGGGCGACCGGCGTCCCCGCCGTGGATCCGGCCGGCTGTCCCGAGCGCATCATGGCCACGATGACCGACTCGGAGACGCCGGCGCTTCGCAGATCGAGAATGTCCGCGGTGGTGAGCTGATAGCCGACGTTCTCGCTTCGGATCTTGTTCAACAGAAACTCATCGGAGAAGCCGGCCTGCTTCAAGTGGACGATGTCCTGGTAGGGGCGATCGGCGGCCGCCGGAGCGGGCGCCTGAACCGGCACGGCGGCCGCGGGTGGAGGCGCGGACGGCGTCTGCGCCGTGGATTGCAGCGGCGGCGCGGCCGGCACCGCGGTCAAGGACGGCGCCGCGGGAACGGCCGTCGGGGCGGGCGTCGGAGGCGCCGGAGCCGGCGGCGCCGGCGTGACGACGGGCTGAGGCGGCGCGGCGGGATTGGGATTGACCGGGGGGCCGCCGGGCGGAGCCCCCGACCCGGAGCTGCGGCACGAGGCCAGAGTCACGAGGGCGGCGAAGGCGAGCGTCCCGAGGCGTCGGCACATGGTGTCTCCTCCAAATCACGCGATCAAAAACGGCCCGACTGAGGATAGCCCTTGCGCAGGTCATGCCAGCTCGAAGATTCGCGCCCGCCGCCGGCGGACGAGCCCAGGCGCCTCCAGGCCGGGCCCTCGAGGGAATCGCCGAAGACCTCCGGATGGAGCATTTCCGCGAGCGCCTCGAGCGTTTCGGCCAGCCGCGGACCGGGGCGATTGAAGAGCCGGTGGCCCTCGGCCAGGTACACGCGGCCGCGGCGCGCCGCACGCAGGTCCTCCCAGCCGGGACGACGCGGCGCTCGATCACAGCATCGACGCGGCCCCGGCCGTCGGCGGCCCGTCCGTGGGAACGAAATCGGCGAACACGAAGCCCTCGCGAGCGGCCACCGGCCCCGCGCAGAGCGCGATCGGCTTGCGCCACATGGGGCCGGCAACGACGCAGGTGTGAAATTCCCCGTTTTCGCCGCAGGGATCGGCGCCCGCGGGCAGGTCGGCGAGGAGCCCGCGGTCGAACCGCCGCCCGGCGAGGCTCTCGGGCACCGCCTTCGGATCGACGCAGACCACGAAGGCCTCGAGCCCGGCGCCGATCATCTCCAGGGCCAGGGCCCGGGTGTCGCGGCCCCACAGCGGGAAGACCGGCTCGATCCCGGAACCGGCCAGCCGCTCCTCGCGGTAGCGGCGCACGTCCTGGAGAAACAGGTCTCCGAACACGATCCGCGTGACGCCCTCGCGGCGCTCCGCGTCCAGGGCCTCTCCCAGGGCCCGCTCGTACTGCGCGTTGGCGCAGCCGGGCGGGATCCGCACCTTCCGGCAGGGAAGGCCCAGAGCGGCGGCCTGCCGATCCAGGATCTCCTCGCGCACCCCGTGCATGGAGACCCGGGCGTACCCGTCGGTGACCGTGGTCAGGAGCCCTACAATATCCATATTGTTGTCCCGCCGGACCGACTCGAGGGCCCAGGCGCTGTCCTTGCCCGAGCTCCAGGAGACGACCGCGCGGGGCCGGCCGCTCCCGCTCATGCCCGGCTGTTCCACAGGACGTCGGGGACTCCGCGCCGCGCGTTCTCCGCCCGGGCCAGGACGAAGAGCGCGTCCGACAAGCGGTTGAGATAGGGGACGGTGTAGGCCCCGACCGGCTCCGTCCGCGAGAGCGCGAGAACCAGCCGCTCGGCCCGGCGGCAGACCGTGCGCGCCACGTGGAGCTGCGCGGCCCCGGGGCTTCCCCCGGGCAGAACGAAGTTCTCGAGCGGCGTCAGGCGCTGCGACAATCGGTCCATCAGCGCCTCCAGCGCCTCGACGTGGCGCGCCTCGATGCGCGGGACCGGGGTCGCGGCCTTGTCCGCTTCGGGCACGCAGAGGTCCGAGCCCAGATGGAAGAGCTCGTTCTGGATGGCCGAAAGCGCCGCGGCGATTTCGGAGTCGAGTCCCGCGGAGAGCGCCGCGCCGATCTGGCTGTTCACCTCGTCGACCGTGCCGTACGCCTCGATGCGGGGCGAGTCCTTGGGCACCCGCCGGGCTGCGCCGAGCGACGTCGTTCCGTCGTCGCCGGTCCTGGTGTAGACGCGTGTGATCCGCGGCACGAGTCCTCCTTCGGGCCCGGCGGAACGCCCGCTCGAGCCTCACAGCCTCACCTCGAGGCCCACAGAGTACCGCCGGCCGGTCGCGGGGAATCCATTGACCTCGGCGTACGCGCGGTCGGTCAGGCTCTGGACGCGCAGGTACGGAACCAGGGTCCCCAGCGGATAGCGCGCCGCCAGGTCGAACCGGAGGTACGACGCGTCCTCGGTCCTCCGGCCGGTCAGAGCGTCGTTGTCGGGCCGCCTGCCCACGAAGACGGCCCGGGGCGCGATCTCCAGCGCGGCCAGCGGATGCAGGACCAGGCCGACGAACGCGCTGTCGCGGGGCCGGCGGATGAGGGCGAGGCCGGTTCCGAGGTCGGTGGCCTGGAGATAGGTGAACCCGGCATCGAGGGCGACGCCCGCGCCGATGTCGCCCCGGCCGCCGACCTCGATTCCCCGCGAGCGCGCGCGCCCGACGTTGAAGTTCTCCGACAGCGCGAAGTCGTAGACGATCAGGTCGCGGTAGTCGTTCCAGAAAAGGGAGACCTCGGCGTGAACCTTCCCCAGCTGCCGCTCGACGCCGACGTCGTAGGAGACCGATCGCTCGGGTTGAAGGTTCGGGTTGCCCGAGAATGGGTAGTAGAGCTCCCCGACCGACGGCGCGCGAAACCCCGTTCCCGCGGAGGCGCGCAGCTTCCATTCTCCGGCGCGCCAGCTCAAGGTCGCCCGCGGGCTCCAGGCGTCGCCGAATTGCGAATGGCGGTCGTAGCGAAGTCCCGCGGTCAGGATCGCCGGGCCGACCGCCAGGGAATCCTCGGCCCCGAAATGCCAGAGCGTCGCGCGTGAGCCGTCGAGACTGACGCCGAAGTTCGATCGGTCGTCCACGGTCCAGCGCTCCCAGCCGGCGAACCCTGTGATCCTGTTGGCGCCCACGGCGAAGCTGTCGGAAACGCGGCCCTGGAGCGTCCGCGCGTCGGTGTCGGAGCGGAATCCCGTGGTCTCGAACGACGGGCGCGACGCGGTCCAGCCGAGCACCGCCGTCGCGGTATGGCCCGGGGCCGGGTGGAACGTGGCCGGCAGCTCCAGGCGCGTCTCCCGCGGGACATAGCGGTCCGACGGCGTTTCCGCGCCCACGGGCCCCGGCAGCCCCAGCTCGCCGTCGACTACGGACCCTTCCAGCGCGATCGTGGCGTCGTGCTCGAACCGGCGCTCGACGCGCACGGAGCCCGAGCGCGACCGCCAGTCGTCGTTGGCGCGGTCGCCTTGGCTCTTCTGATCGCGGAAGCTCGCGGCGATCCCCCAGGCCTCCGATCCCGCGGTCACGAAGGCGGTCTCCTCGCGCCCGGAGGCGTTGCCGGCCTCGGCGGAAAACCGGCCCGAGAGCTTCCCGGCCGCGGGCCGGGTGAAGATCTGGACCACGCCGCCGATCGCGTCGGAGCCGTAGAGCGCCGAGAAGGGCCCGCGCACGACCTCGACGCGCTCCACGTTCTCCGTCGACAGCGGGCCGAAATCGTAGCCGGGAAAGAAGGGCGAGTTGACGCGCACGCCGTCGACTAAGACGAGCGTCTGTGTCGACGCCGCGCCGCGCAGGAAGAGAGACGTCTGGGAGCCGGGCCCGCCGGACTGGGCCGGCGTCGCCCCGGCGACCGCGCGCAGGACGTCGGCCACGGTCTTCCATCCGTTCTCCTCGATCTCGCGGCGTGTGATCACGGTCGCGGCGGATCCGACCTCCTCCTCGTCTTCCGGGACCGCCGTCGCGGTCACGACCACGTTCTCGGCGACCGGGGCCGCCTGGGCCTGGAGGTTCGCGGGCAGGGCGGCGATCGCCGCCAGGACCAGGACGGCGGGAACGGCGGGACCGGCGGCACCGCGAGCGATCCGGCGGCGGGACAGCGCGTCCAAACCGAAGAGCGCGGCCGTTGCGACGAGGTCCCCCGCCAGCGTGTTCCAGAACCAGGGAATCGCCGCGATGTAGCAGGCCGCCAGCCCGGCTGCCGTCGGCGGGTAGGTGTCGAACTGAATCCAGACCGCGAAGTTCGTGACGAGATAGAAGAGCCAGGAGCCCGCGACGGACAGAGCCGCGAGACGGACCGGCGGCGCCTGCGCGGCGGCCAGACGTCCCAGCGCCACGATGACTGCCAGGGCACCGTAGACGGCCAATCGGACCGGCGTGAACGCCGGACGTCCGGTTCCCAGATCGATCGCGAGATCCGAGAGCGCCATCGCGGACAGCGGCACGGCCCAGGCCAGCCGGCGCGGGAGCCGCGCGCCGGCAAAGAGCGCGACCGCGCCGAGCGCGGCGAAATTGGGGGGATGGGGAAGGAGACGGGAAAAGGCGCCCAGGAGAACGAGCAGAACCGGCAGTACAGCGGTCGTCATGCGAACCTCCCGTTCGACGAGACGAAAGCTCGGAACGGGAGGCGTCGAGGTCCGCGCGCCCGCGCAAATTCGAAGGCGCACCCTCTCCGGTTCCACCCGCCCGAGAAAGCGTTCCGTCCGGCAGGTCTCCTGGCTTCCGGATCTTCCGCCGCCGGGCTCCTTCCCAGGCGCTCGACCGATTGCTCGATCCGATGCGCCCAGTGGTTCGTTGCCCGGGGCGTCCCCGGTGACAGTGGCGGGGGCCGCGCGGGATTTTCACCCGCTTCCCTTTGCCGGATGGGTCAAAGATCGTGAACGAGGGGGGACGATACATCCGCGATGCTCTGGCTTTCAAGCGTCATTTCGTAAGGCGTAAGGCGTCAGGGGTCAGGCGTGGCCGGAGGGGTCTGAGGCGTCTTTGCTCGCCTCACGCCTCACGCCTCACGCCTCACGTCCAGCGGATACAATCCGCTGGCGATGCCCTCCCCCGACTTCACCCTCGACTTCGACCGGATGCGCCGGGTGGGGTTTCCCGAGGTGGTCCTGGCGCAGGGCAAGACGACTGCGCAGATCGCGGAGATCTGCCGCCAGCTCTCCCGCGCCCATGACGTCCTGGTCACGCGCCTGACGCCGGAGGCCTGGAGCGAGCTCTCGACGCTTCCCCTGCCCGGGCGGGCCTCCTACGATCCGCGGTCGGCCACGCTGCACCTCTCGGTCGGAAAACCCATGGGCAAGGCGGAGGGGACGGTGGCCGTCGTCACCGCGGGCACGTCGGACACGATGGTGGCCGAGGAGGCCCGCCGCACGCTCGAGTACCTGGGCGTCTCCTCGTCGATCGTTCCGGACGTCGGTGTCGCCGGCGTCCTGCGGCTTCTCTCGAGGCTCGAGGAGATCGAGGCCGCCGACGTCGTCCTGGTGGTGGCGGGGATGGAAGCGTCGCTCTTCTCCGTCGTGGCCGGCCTGGTCGGACGGCCCATCGTCGCCGTGCCGACCTCCGGGGGCTACGGCGCCGCGCTCTCCGGGATCGCCTCGCTGCTCTCCGCCATCAACTCCTGCGCCAACGGGGTGACGGCGGTCAACATCGACTCCGGCTACGCCGCCGCGATGGCCGCGTACCGCATTCTTTCCGGAGGGCCGCGCCGATGGGATCGAAAGGAAAAGCCGGAGCCAAGACCGCCCGGGAGTACACCCACGAAGCCGCCGTCGGCGTCGACCGCAAGAGGAAAAAAGCGCTCCTCGGGCGCCCGACGACGCCGGTAAAGGTCCGCCCCGGGACCACCGTCTCGCAGCTCCTCGACGCCTACCGCGACGCGTCGTTCCAGGCGCGCGCGCTGGGCAAGTGCGCCGGCGTGTTCGAGGCCATGCTCACCGACCGCAAGCGGCCGACCATCCTTCTCGGCCTCGCCGGTTCGCTCATCGCCGCCGGGATGCGGCAGGTCCTCGTCGATCTCATCGAGAACAACATGGTCGACGTCGTCGTCTCGACCGGCGCGATCATCTCCCAGGACTTCTACCAGGTGCGCGGCGGCAGGCACTACCACGGCACGCCGGAGGCCGACGACAAGGAGCTGCGCGACCTCTACATCGACCGGCTCTACGACACGTTCATCGACGAGGAGAAGTACTGGGAGACCGATCTCGCGGTCTCGCGCTTCGCCGACGGGCTCGCGCCGCGGAGCCTGTCTTCGCGCGCGTTCCTGGCGCTCCTGGCCGAGCGCGCCCGCTCCGACAAGGGATCGATCCTGGGGGCCTGCGCCCGGAACGGGACGCCGCTCTTCGTGCCGGCCTTGAACGACTCCTCGATCGGCATCGGCCTGACCGAGCATTACCACCGCGCCCGCAAGGCCCGGCGCGAGCCCTTCACCATCAGCTCGATCCGCGACAACTACGAGCTCACCCAGATCGTCGTGCAGAGCCCGGCCACCGCGGCGATCTACGTCTCCGGCGGCGTGCCCAAGAACTACATCAACGACTCGATCGTCATGTCCTACATCTTCGGGATCGACACCGGCGGCCACAGGTACGCCCTCCAGATCACGACCGACGCTCCGCACTGGGGAGGCCTGGGCGGCTCGACCCTTTCGGAAGCGACCTCGTGGGGCAAGGTCTCCAAGCAGGCCACGCACGCGATGGCGTTCGTCGAGACGTCGGTCGCGCTCCCGATGCTCTACGGGTATGCGCTGCAGAAAAAAGCCGCCAAGGGACGCAAGAGGCTTCGGTATCACTGGGATGATGACGTTCTGACGAGCATCGGGAGGATCGCAACGTGATCGCAGCGGGATCGCAACGGGATCGCAGCGGGATTGAAAATCGATGATCGGGTGACGCCGGAGGAGCTTCGCGGCCGTACGAAATTGTTCGCCAAAGAGGTTCTTCTGTTCCTCCGAACCCTGCCGCCGACGGACGAAGCCCGAATCCTCGGGAGACAGCTCTTGCGGTCCTCGACTTCCGTCGCTGCGAACAATCGGGCGGCCGGCCGCGCGCGGACGAAAGCAGAATTTCTGGCCAAGCTGAGGATCGTGATCGAGGAAGCAGATGAATCCTTGCTTTGGCTCGAATTGATGAAGGAAGTGGGGATTGGAGACGCGAAGCAACTTCCACGGCTCCACGACGAGGCCGACCAGCTCGTCAGGATTTTCGTGGCCTCCCGCGACACGGCCCGCCATCGAAAAGCCCAATCCAGATAGATATTCAATTTGCCCGATCGCACTGCGATCACCCGATCACGTTGCGACGTCCTTTGCGTTTCCGATCACGCTGCGATCCCGCTGCGATCACCCGATCACGCTGCGATAAAAAAACGCCCCGCAACGCGAGGCGTTCTCTCCAGTCCGGATCGGGGCGTTTTTTACAAGACTTCCCCGCGCAAGGGCAGCTCGATGACGGCCTTTTCCTTGTCCGTCGTGTAGAGCTTGACCGTCCCCTCCAGCGCGCCCTTCTTGATCTTGTCGCCGGCCTTGATGACGACGGTGTAGGAGACGCCCTCCTGGGTCGGCACGACGTCGGTGACGAAGCCGGGGACGGAGACCTCGGCCCTGGTCACCTTGATGGCCATCTGCGGCTTGTTGTTGTTGACGACGATGTTGCGGGTGATGGCGTCCTTGCCCGGAGTGAAGTTGCCGAAGTTGACCAGCTTGGGCGTGACCGAGACGCGCTCGCGCACGAGGCCGGAGACGGGTACCTCGATGGTCGGCTGCTGGGTCACGCCGGTGGCCACGCGGATCGGGGCGTTCAAGAGCCCTTCCGGCGCGTCGGGGGTGATCGAGATGTGGAGCTTGAACTGCTCGCCGGGATGTCCGGCGATCTTGTCCTTCTCCCCGGCCGGCATCACTTCCGCCTTCACGTAGGGCTGGGCGCTCTCGGCGACCGTCGGCTTGAAGGTCTTCTCCTCGGACACCAGGATGACGTCGCGCGCGTCGGCATCACCCTTGACCAGGGCGAACCGCACGTACGGCTGCGGCAGGATGTCGACGAAGGGCTTGACCGTGGCCTTGATGAAGAGGTTGATCTGCGGGCGGTCCGGATCGTTGGAGAGAACCAGGAGCGACTTGGAGATCGGTCCGGAGAAATTCTTGGTATCGACCGAGGTCATGATCTTGCCTTCCGCTCCCGGCTTGACCGTCTTGTCGAACGAGGCGACGGTGCATCCGCAGCCGGGCCGCGCGTCGCTGATGATCAGATCCGAGCCCCCGGCGTTCTTGACCATGAAGGTCGTCTCGATCACCTGACCCTTGGGGATCGTTCCGGCTTCCTTGGTCTCCGGGGTGATCTCGATCTTCGGCGCGGCGACGGCGGCCTTGGGCGCCGGGGCCGCTTTCGCCTTCTCCTTGGTGGCCTGGCCGAGAGCCACGCCGGACAGCGCGATCAGGGTTGCCGCGGCAAGGCCGAAGCAAGCCAGCTTCTTCGTCTCCAACATTTCCCGCTCCTCCTGTGTCGATTCCAAGGTTGTCCTGGCGTTCGGGAAGGCCCGGCGGGGAGCCGGAGCCGTCTCGCGTTCGTCCGGGTTACTATGCCGAAGGGGACAAACTACAGAAAAGCCGTGGATATTTCCAGAGAAAGCGCGCGTCTCGCAGTCCCCCGCCGGTCCGGACGAGCCGCGTGAGGATCCACCTGGTCCGCGTCGGGGGGACGGCTATGGTCCCGCTGGCGGCCCTCCTCTCGGAATCCGGACACGCGGTGACAGGAAGCGACCTCGATCTCTACCCCCCCATGTCGACGCTCCTGGAGGAGCTGAAAATCCCGGTCGCGCAGGGGTTTTCCGCCGACCACGTCCCGGCCGACTGTGAGGCGGTCGTCGTCGGCAACGCGGCGCTCCGGGACAACCCCGAGGCCGCCGAGGCCTCGCGCCGGGGCCTGTCTGTCCTCTCCCTGCCGCAGGCGGTGGCGCGCTTTCTCCTGCCCGGCAAGACTTCCGTGGTCATCGCTGGCACCCACGGCAAGACCACCACCTCGGCCCTGACGGCCTGGCTCCTGCTCGATTCCGGGCGCGACCCGGGCTTCCTGGTGGGCGGCCAGATGAAGAACCTCGGCCGGGGCTACCGGCTGGGCCGGGGGCCGCACTTCGTCCTGGAGGGGGATGAGTACAACGCGGCCTTCTTCGACCGGGGTCCGAAGTTCCTCCACTACCAGCCCCGCCACCTGTTCGTCGGGAACATCGAGTACGACCACGCCGACCTCTTTCCCGATCTCGAGTCCGTGATCGAGGCCTTCCGCAAGGTCGTCGCCCTCGTCCCGGAAGGCGGGACCGTCGTGTTCAACGCCGACGACCCCCGAGCGGCCGCCGTCGGCCGGGAGGCCCGCGCGCGGGTCGTGCGCGTTTCGCTCTCCGATCCCGCCGCCGATTTCGCCGCCCAGGACATCGTCTTCGGACCGGAGGGGACGGAGTTCTTGCTCGTCGAAGGCGGCCAGCCGGTCGAGCGCCTGCGCTCGCCTCTTTACGGCCTCCACAACGTCTCCAACGCGCTCGGCGCAATCGCCCTGGCGCGCGGGCTCGGCCTCTCGCCGGCCGAGATCGCCCGCTCCCTGCCGCGCTTCCAGGGGGTCCGGCGCCGCCTGGAAGTGGCCGCCGAGAAGAACAATATCCTTATTGTGGACGACTTCGCCCACCACCCGACCGCCGTGGCCGGCACGCTCGCCGCCGCCCGCGCGCGGTGGCCCGGACGGCGCCTCTGGGCCCTCTTCGAGCCGCGCTCCAACACCGCCGGCCGCAGGATGTTCCAGGACGACTACGCCCACGCCTTCGCCGGCGCGGACGCGCTGGTGATCGGCCCGGTCTTCCACGCCAAGCGCCTGACCCCGGAGACGACGCTCGACCGGCAGGCGCTCGTCGCCGGCTTCGCCGCCGCCGGCAAGCCCGCCTTCGCTCCGGGCGCCATCGCGGAGATTCCCGAGATCCTCCGCAGCCACGCCCGGCCGGGCGACGTCCTGATCCTGATGTCCTCCGGCGCGTTCGGGGGACTGCCGGAGAGTCTGGCCAAGTCGCTGTGACGGCCGCCCCCGGCGCCTCCGGCGATTTCCGCGCGAGGGCGGCGGCACGCGCGCTGCCTGTCGTCGCCGCCGCCGGGCTCGCCCTCTATCTCTGGGGCGCGCTCGTCGCCCCGGTCGTTCTCTGGTCGGACAGCCGTGTCGACATGGAGTGGGCGCGCACGGGAGCCGGGATCTTCCGACCGATTCCGCCGCCTCCGCCGGGAGAGCCCCTGGGACATCCGCCCAAGGGCGGATACCTCCTCTTTCTCCGCGCGGCGATGGCGGCGTTCCCCTGGCTGGGGCAAGCGCGCTCGATCGTTCTCGTCCAGTCGCTGCTGCTCTGGGCTTCGATCGTCGGGAGCTGCTGGTACGTCGGGCGGCGCGTCGGACCGGCGGCGGGGACCTCGGCTGCCCTGCTCCTCTTCGCCGTCACGCGGTTGCGCGACGCGGCGAGCGCGGTCATGTCGGAGGCGATCACGGCGGCTCTCCTGCTTCCTCTGGCCGTCCTGGCGGTCTGGTCTCCCCGGCGGCGCTGGGCCGCGGCCCTTTCCGGAGCGGGAGGCGCGATCGTCTTCGCCGTGCGGCCGGATTTCGGAGCGATCGCCCTCCTTCTGGCCGCCGCGGGCCTGGCCCGCGAAAGGAACTGGCGATCTCTGCTCGTCTACGCCGCGACCTTCGCGTCGCTCACGGCCGCGGCATGGATTCTCACCCGTCCGGTCAGCGGCCCCGATCCGCTGCGGGGCGCGGGGCATCCGATTCTCGAGGCGAGCGCCGAGTACTACTGGCGGCCGGCATTGGGAGAGTGGCCGCGCGCCTCCGAAGGGGACATGGGAAGGCAGGAGCTCCAACGCGCGGCGGCGCTGTGGCGGGCGCGGTTGGCGCGTCTCGATTCGGACGGGCGCCGCGAGATCGTCTGGCGCGCGCTGCACGGGTACCTCGGAACCGAGTACTACGAGGCCGGTTGGTCGCGCGCCTACGAAACGCTGGACACGGTTTCGCGGATCGCCACGCCGTTCCTGCTGCTGGCCGCGCTGGCGGCCCTGGCTCTTCCGCTTGGGCCCAAGGCCGGCGCGCTGCACGCGGCGATCGGCCTCGCACTGGTCTCCGTCGTCGCCCACGACCTCGTCTTCGGATCGAACCCGCGGTACCTCGCGCCGCTTCTTCCCCTGCTGGTGCTTCCGCTCTCCGTCGCCTTCGTCGGAATCGCGCAAGCTTCGTCGATGCGCCGGGCCGCCGCGCTCCTGCTCTTCGTCCTCCTCGCGGCAGCGGCGTTCTGGCAGCGCCAGATCCTCGACTGGCAGTGGGGAAAGATCGAGTCCGCCGGCGTCGCCATCCGGCAGCCGATCGGGAAGGGCGCGCTCCCTACGCGGGCGCCGGCGACGCTCCACCTTCGCATCGCGCCGCCGCTCGTCCCCAGCAACGCCCAGATCGAGCTCGCCGCCGGCGGCCGTAAGTTCTGGTCGAGCGTCGGCCAGCCCGGCCGGCAGCGGCTCGTACTCACCGCCGATCTCCCGGCCTGGCTCCTGGAAGCAAACCAGCGCGGCCCGATCGATCTCGTGCTGACCTCGGCCGGCGACTACGGCGAATTCAGCTATCTGCTCTTCCCCGTCATCCCTCCGCCCTGGGGACGCGCGGCGCATCGCGACGGCGGCGTCGGCGTCCTCTCTCCCGCGACCGGCGTGCGTAGCGGCGCGCTCGACTGGTGGGCGCACCCGGGAACAGACCCTCTGCTCTCGGGTCGCTAGCGTCTCGCGAGTATGGTTCGGAGCGGCCGGCTACGTCGCGGCCTTCTCGGCGTGAATGCCTCGCTCGAACTCCTGGATCAGACAATCTGCGACGTCGGACGTCCGGAAGCGCTTGGCCTCCGCCGGGCCGAGCTCGGAGAGCCGGCGGCGACGATCTGCATCGGTCAGGACGTCCTTCAAAGCCGCCAGGATCGCCGCGGCGCTGCCGGCCTCGAAGTACGCCGCCGCGTCGCGGGCGATATGGCGGTGGCCGGGCGTATCGGAGAGGAGCGCGGGCAGGCCCGACGACAGGGCCTCGAGCGCCGGAAGGCCGAACCCCTCTTCGGCGTGATTGGGTCCGAGAAAGACGTCGGCCGACCGGTAGGCCGCGGACATCTCGGCCGGAAGAAGCCCGACGTCGTGCCGCGCGGCGAGCCCGAGGGCGCGCTCCCGCTCGTCGACGGGCGTGGCGGAAATGCGCCGCAGACAGAACGCGATTCCTTCCGCGCGCGCCGCGGCGAGGGCGTCGAGCGCCTCGGGGATCCCCTTGACGTCGGCCTGGTACGGGCCGACCAGAAGCACGGTCGGGCAGGCTGCGTCGAACCGGCGATCGAGCGCGGGCGGGAACTCGGCGGGCTCGAAGACCTGGCCGACCATGGCCACGGGCTCGTGCCCCGCTCCGCGCAGACGCTGCGCGACGTGCGGCGCGATGGCGAGCTTGCGCGTCGGCTGCGCGTAGGCCGCGCGGATCGCGTCGCTCTGCGCGGCGTAGAACGAGAAATCGGCCTCGTAGCCCTGGCAGAGATGGAAGACGGGTCCGCGCGCGCCGCGCACGGCGGGCTCGACCGTCGTCCAGAACGTGGCCACGCGGACGTCCGCATCGACGAGCGCCGGCGAGCGGGCGAAGTCCGCTTCCTCCCAGCGCGCACGCCGCAGCGCGAACCAGCGCGGGGACGGCGCGGGAGAGACCAGCGCCACGTCGAGGCCGCGCCCGGCGAGCTCCTCGGCCTGCTGGAAGATCACGCGCTGGCCGCCGGAGATGCCGCTCTCGGGGACGAGGTAGGCGACCTTCACGGCTCGCCGTCCGGGACGGCCGGAAAGAGCGTGTCGTGCGGCGGGGACTTCTCCTCCTCCGGACGCCCGTCGGAGTAGTAGTAGAGCGAGAGGGATTTGCGCGTCATCGCGTCCGGGCAGGAGAGCGGCCGGGGATGGCCGTGGTAGGAGAAGTCCGTCGTCGCGAAAATCACCGTCCGGTTGAAGACCGGCAGGATCGACTTCTCCGCGCGCGCGAGGTCGCGCCCCCAGAGCTCCAGGTGGCCGCCGTACTCCTCCCGCCAACCCCGGTTCAGGTAGATCAGCATGTTCAGCCGCCGGTCGAGCCTCAAGCGCGGATGCCAGTTGAAGTCGGCGTGGACCTTGAGGAATCCGCCGCGCACGATCTGGTGCAGCCCTCCGCCGCCGAACTCGGGATCGGGCACGAGGCCGCGGATGCCGGTGGCCCGTTCCAGGAACGCGAGCATGGGCGGCGCGTTCATGGCCTCGAGAAAGCGCGTCACGACCGGGTCGACGTCGAGCAGGCTCCCGAGATTGCCGAGCTTCTTCTCGAGCGGATTGTCGAAGCGCTGCCAGCGGGCGTCCTTCGGCCTGGGAAAGACCTCGAGGATCTCGCCCAGGACCTCGTCGGGAAAGAGCCCGTCGGCGACGACGTGCGGAAAGGGAACCGCGGACACGAACGCCTCCCGAAGCTCTTCCGGATCCGCGTTGGGCGCGATCTCGCGGCTCATCGAACGGGAGACTATGGCACGGACGCCGGCCGCTCCCAGCGGTACCGCGAGGCGGCGCGGAAATCCATCGTGAGCTGCGGCGAGTACGTGACCCAGCCTTGCGGCGACCGGTAGCGCACCATGAGCGTCAGGGCGTCCGGCGACGCCTGGTAGCCGCCGTCGCGATCGACCGGAACCGCCTCGACTCCCCGGTCGAAGACGAGGGCGTACTGGCCGCGCGGGTAGGGGCCCAGAATCCAGAAGAAGCTTCCGCGCGAGGATTCAAAACGCGCCGCCAGCGGAGCGGCTCGCAGGCTCGCGCAGTACCGGGCCGCGGCCGCAGACGCCGCGCGCGTCACGTCGCGCATGCGTCCCTCGCCCTCGTCGTACCCCCAGATCCGGCCATTCGGCCACCCGCCGCAGAGATAAATGTCGTCGGCGAACCAGCCGGCTCCGCGCGGGAGGCGCAGGGACTCCTCCTTCAGCCAGCGGGTCTCCTTCATCGCGGCCGGAGGGACCCGCGGATGCCGTAGAAGATCGCCGGGCTCCATCAATAGGAAGAAACGGCCCTCGGCGCTTTCGCGTTGAGCCCCGGCGTAGCGGACGCGCCAATCGAGCCGGTTGGCGACGAGGGCCGCGACGAACGTTGCGAGGATCAGCGCGCCGGAAGCCCAGCGCCCGGCGGAGGACGTGGCCGCGAGCTCGCGGCAGCCGAAGACGAACGCGGCGGTCAGCAGGATCCAGGGAAGTGTGCCGAACCGTTCGTTGATGGATTTCGCAACGGGAAAGATGGGGCCCGCGATCAGAACGGCGCTCACGGCCAGCAGGAAAGCGGCTGACGGCCTGCGCCGAAGCAATACGGCAACTCCGGCGAGGAGAAGGAACAAAACTGGAAGGACCGCCCAACCCGCTCCCCCGGACGACGCCACGGCCAGTCGGGCGGGGATGGCGGCGAGGAGCCGCGGCATCTCCTCGATCCGCGTGGCCCAGCCGTATCCGCCGAGGAGCGTCCCCAGCATGGCCCACCTCCAGACCAGATAGAGAAGAAGGGCCGCGCCATGCGGGACAAGGGACCTCAGCCGCCGGCTCCCGCTGCCTTCGGGCAGCGCCAGAAGCAGCGCGATCAACGGCACGTAGATCTCCTTGGCGAGCATCGCCAGGAGGTAGAAAAACGCGGAAACGACCGCCGCGGTCGTCCAGCGCTCGCGGCGTGTGGCCCGACGGAAGAACCAGACCGCCAGAGAGGCGCAGAGGAGCCCCTCCACGTAGTGCCGGAACATCAGTTGAAGGGCCCAGTCGGAGGACGGAACGCCGAGAACGAAGAGACCGGCGGCTGTCCAGGACTCCAGCGGACGTAACCAGGTCCGCAGCATTGCTCCCAGCGCGAGAGCGGCAAGAGAGACGCTCGCCAGCTGGTGAGCGTAGAACGCGATGGGGTTTCGTCCAAAAACGGCGAGATCCGCGGAGTAGGACCAGAGCTGCAGCGGCGTGAACATCCGTGACGGGAACAAGCTCCAGACTCGCGGCGAAAAGCCCAGGGCCAGCGACGAGTGCGTGGAGACGAACCGCAGATGAAAGAGATCGTCCCCGCACCACCAGAGCCGGGTGATCCCGCCGTAGAGAAACCAAACGAGACCGCCCAGCGCAGCGGCGGCGAGCGCTCCCTCGGCCCGCCAGGGTCCCCGCGATGTCCGGACGGCTGCGTGCGCCGATTCAGCTCCCACGTTCGGCCGAAGCGACCTCGTTCTTGAGCACGCCGATCCCTTCGATCTCCACCTCGACGACGTCGCCGGGGGCCAGCGGCCCGATTCCCGCGGGCGTGCCGGTCAAGATCAGGTCGCCGGGCAGGAGCGTCATCATCCGCGAGACGTAGCCGACCAGAAACGCGGGCGAAAAGACCATGTCTGAAGTGCGCGCCGACTGTTTGACCGCGCCGTTGACGCGCGTGGCGATCGCCAGATCCGACGGATCGAGGCCGGCGACGATTTCCGGCCCGATCGGGCAGAACGTGTCGAAGGACTTCGCGCGCGCCCACTGGCCGTCTTTCTTCTGAAGGTCCCGCGCGGTCACGTCGTTGGCGCAGCAGACGCCGGCGAGCGCGTCCATCCAGCGCTCCTGCGGCCAGCGCTTGGCCCGGCGGCCGATCACGAGTGCGAGCTCCCCCTCGTAGTCGACGCGCGCGGACTCCGGGGGCAGGACGATGTCGCCGCCGACGACGACGAGCGTCGTCGGCGCCTTCAGGAAGAGGAGCGGCTCCTGGTCCGGCGCCTCGTTGCCGAGCTCCTTGGCGTGCTCGCGGTAGTTGCGCCCGACGGCGATGATCTTCGAGGGTGGAGGTGGAGCTTGGGCAGATCCGAAAGGGATTCGTTTCATAGCGCCGCCTCGGCGACGCCGTAAGGCGTCAGGCGTGAGGCGTGAGGCGAAGCGTTATGGATTCCCCATGTCGCCGCGTTCCCGCGTCCCTGCGTCCCGACCCCCCGTCCCCCCTCACCCCGACCCCCCGTCCTCCCATCACTCCCTCCACGCTTCCTCCGTCAGTTCGGCGGAAAAGATTTCCCGCGCGTCGCCAGTCAGGGTCGCGTCGACCAGGAATCCGTTCTCCTCGCAGAAGGCTACCGTGAAGTCGACGCCGCTTCGGGTACCGCATTGCACCGGCGCCGCGACCCACCCCTGGCGCGCCGCGACGACGGCGGAGGCGACGACGCCCGAACCGCAGGCGAGCGTTTCACCTTCCACGCCGCGCTCGTAGGTACGCACCCGGATCCGATCGCGCCCCAGGACCTGCACGAAATTGACGTTGGCTCCTTCGGGGAGGGCCGGGTGGCCGCGCAGCGGCGGCGCGAGGCGCGGCACGTCCAGCGCTTCGAGATCACCGTCCACAAAGACCACAAGATGCGGGACCCCCACGTGCATCGGCGTTCCCGTGGCCGGCAGTCCTGGGCCGGAGATGTGGATCGGATCTCCCGGCAACGGCAGAGGCTGAAGATGCAGCGTGACGCGTTCGTCCTCGACCCGGGCGGCGATCGGGCCCCATCCCGTCTCGAGCAGCGGCTCTGGCCCCGCGACGAGATGCCGCCGCACCGCGTAGCGCGCCGCGCATCGGGTCCCGTTGGCGCAGAACGCCGCCAGGCCGCCGTCGGCGTTGAAGTAATCGAGGTGAATCCGCCCCTCGACTCCGCCGGAGAGAAAGAGCGCCCCGTCCGCGCCGACCGAGAGGCCGCGCCGGCAAAGGAGCGCGATCTGCCGCCGATCCTCCGCCGAGACCTTCCTTCCATCGGCCTCGAAGACCAGGAAATCATTCCCGCCCCCGGCCATTTTGACAAAATGATTGGGAAGGCTCATCGGCGCATTCTAGATTTGTGATTTGCGATTTGCGATTTGTGATTGGGGCGGCCAAGACATTCCCCGTCGCAAATCAAAACACTTCCGCGGTGGCTTCGGGGCTCGGCGCGCTCTGGTTGCCGGCGGCGTCGACGGCCCGGACGGTGTAGCGATAGCGGTGGCCCGACTGCGCGGTCTCGTCGTTGAGGAAGGTGTCTTTGACGAGATCCTTGTTGAGGCGCTGCGGCTCTCCGGCGCCCTCGGCGCGGAACACGGCGTAGCCGGCCAGGTCTGGCGCGGTGACCGGATCCCAGACCAGGCGCACGAGCTGGCCTTCGGGCAGCGCGTCCAGCCGCGCCGGGGCCGGAGGCGGAAAGACGTCCCGGTAGTCGACGCCTGCTTCCAGCGCCGGGGCGCCCTCCACCTTGGGCTTGCCGGGAACGGTCGCGCGCAGCGTATAGACGAGCGAGCCATAGGGGGGCGAGGCGTCCACGAACGCGGTGCCGGAGAGGGGCGCCTTATTCAACGGCTCGCCGTACTCGTCCTCCTCGAGGGTGCGGCGATAGACGAAGTAGCCTCCGACCTTCACCGGCGACCGACCCAGGAGATCGGCGTCCGGCTCGAGCCACTCCAGGCAGATCCGGCCCTGCTCCGGCGTCACCGCCAGAAGGGTCGGCGCGCCCGGCGGAAGGTCCGGCGTGAGCGTGGCAAGGTTGGAAAGGGGGCTCCTCTCGCCGCCCCGCCGCACCGAAACGACCGCGTATCCCAGCGAGGCCGGCGCCTTCTTCTCCGACAGGAGCGCGGCCAGGGGATCGCGGTAGACGATCTGCGCGCCGCGCGTGTGCTGGGCCAGGGCGGAAATCGGCAGCGTGTCGATCTTCGTCGCCTCCTTGTAGAACGCCTCTTCGGCCAGCCGCGCGTTCAACGCGGCGCGGCGGGCGCCCGCGCCGGGAGCCTCGTCGGTGCGCGGCACCGGCCCCTGCGCCGCCGGCCGCGTGCTCAGGCTGGGCGAGGGATCGCGCACCCGGTAGACCTCGACCGCGGCGAGATCGGAAAGCGGCCTGCCCGACAGCAGCCGGTCCGGGTAGGAGAACGTCACCACCGCGTAGGCCCCTTCCTGCTCGACGGCGAGATCGAGGACGGCGCGCGGCCCGCGCGGCAGCGGAGGCTGGGGATCGCCCTTCTTTCCGCAGGCGACGGTGCAGAGGATGAGTCCGGCGAGGAGGGCGGAAAAAAAGATCGGGTGATCGGGCGATCGGGTGATCGGGTGATTGGAGCGTGGCGAGGTCACGGGAGACAAGTTATATATTGTAAGCGGCAGCTCTTGCGCCAGCCGGTCGGGTTTCGCGCTTCACGACTCCCGCCTCACGCCTCCCGCCTCCCGCCTCACGTCCTACAGTACGTACCGCGACAGATCCTCGTCTTTGACCAGATCGGCCAGCGCCGTGCGCACGTCCTCGCCCTCGATCGAGATGGTCTTGCCGGCGTTCTCCGGGCCGGCGAAGGAGATGTCCTCGAGCAGGCGCTCCATGATGGTGTGGAGGCGGCGGGCCCCGATGTTCTCAAGAGAGCGATTGACGCGCTCGGCGTTGCGGGCGATCTCGCGCACGGCGTCCTCGGAGAACTGAAGGTCCACCTTCTCCGCACCCAGGAGGGCCCGGTACTGCTTCAAGAGCGCGTTCTCCGGCTCGGTCAGGATCCTGACGAAATCCTCCTCGGTCAGCGAGTCGAGCTCGACGCGGATGGGGAAGCGCCCCTGGAGCTCGGGAATGAGATCCGACGGCTTGGAGACGTGGAAGGCGCCGGCGGCGATGAAGAGGACGTGGTCGGTCTTGACGAAGCCGTACTTCGTGTTGACCGAGGTGCCTTCGACGATCGGCAGGAGATCGCGCTGGACGCCCTCGCGAGAAACGTCCGGCCCCCGGCCGCCGCCCTCGCGCCCGGCGACTTTGTCGATCTCGTCCAAGAACACGATCCCGGACGACTGCGCGCGCTCGACGGCCTCGCGCGCCACCTGTCCCTGGTCGATCAGCCGGCCCTCCTCCTCGGCTTGCAGGATCTCGCGGGCCTCCCCGACCGTCGCCTTGCGGCGCTTCTTCTTGGAACCGAAGAGACCGGGGAGCATCTCCTTGACGTTGATGTCCATCTCTTCGACGCCCTGATTGGTCACGATCTCGAAGGAGGGGAAGGTCTTGTCGGCGACCTCGACCTCGACCAGGCGCTCCTCGAGCTTCCCGTCGCGCAGCATCGCCCGCAGCTTGTTGCGCGTCTCCTCGGCCTCGCTGTCGGGCAGCGACGGCAGGAGCAGATCGAGCAGCCGCTGCTCGGTGCGCAGCTTGGCCCGGTCGCGGATCTGGATGGTCCGCTCCTCGCGCACCATCTGCACGGCGACCTCGGTCAGGTCCCGCACGATCGACTCGACGTCGCGCCCGACGTAGCCGACCTCGGTGAACTTGGAGGCCTCGACCTTGAGAAAGGGCGCGTCGGCCAGGCGCGCCAGCCGGCGCGCGATCTCGGTCTTGCCCACGCCGGTCGGCCCGATCATCAGGATGTTCTTGGGAAGGATCTCGCGGGCCATCTCGCCGGTGAGCTGCTGGCGTCTCCAGCGGTTGCGCAGCGCGACGGCCACTGCCTTCTTGGCGCGCTTCTGGCCGATGATGTACTTGTCCAGCTCCCCGACGATCTCGCGGGGAGTCCGCGACGCCGGCGGCGCCTTCTCCGCCTCGGTCCGCTCGCCCGGCATCAGGAAGACCACGGAGATATTCTAGATTTGTGATTTGCCATTTGCGATTTGTGATTGACCCGGGAGCGAGTCACCGATTCGACTGCTGCCTTCCGCCCCAATCGCAAATCACACATCACAAATCGCAAATTCCCTAGACCTCTTCCACCGTGATCCGGTCGTTGGTGTAGATGTCGATTCCGGCGGCGATCAGGAGCGACTCGCGCGCGATGTCGGTCGCGGAGAGGTCGGGGCGGTGCTTGAGCAGCGCCCGCGCCGCGGCCAGCGCGTAGGGGCCGCCCGAGCCGACGGCCAGAACGCCTTCCTCCGGAGAGATCAGGTCCCCGGTGCCGGAGATCAGGAGCATCCCGTTCTTGTTGGCGACGATCAAGAGCGCCTCGAGCTGGCGCAGCATCTTGTCGGTGCGCCAGTCCTTGGCCAGCTCGATCGCGGCGCGCTCGAGGTTGCCGCGGTGCTCTTCGATCCTGGATTCGAACCGCGCGAAGAGCGCGAAAGCGTCGGCCGTCGATCCGGCGAAGCCGGCGAGCACGTCCCCCTTGAGGCGGCGGATCTTGGCCGCGGTCTGCTTCATGACCGTCGTGCCGAGCGTCACCTGGCCGTCGGAGGCCATGGCCACGCTGCCGTTGTGGCGCACGCAGAGGACGGTCGTGGAGCGCCATTCGAGTCGTTCAGTCACGTGCCAGACATTATCCCAAGCGTCCCCGTTGCGAGACGCCGGCGAGTATTCCCCCCGTCCCCCCATCCCCGTGTCCCCGCGTCCGCTCCTTCAGCGAGGTCCGGCGGCGAGTGCCCGGATGGCCGCTTCGACAACGCCGTCCTCGCCTCCGGCCACCGGGGCCGGCCGGTCCGGCGCGGCGACGTCGGGGGCGATGCCGTGTCCTTCGTAGGAGCGGCCGTCCGCGTCCTCCAGCGCGCGGCGGGAGATCCACAGCTGCGAGCCGTCGGAGAGCGTCTCGGCGGAGGCTCCCCCCGAGGCCATGCCGGAGGTGGGCTCGCCCACGATCGGGCCGATCTTGTGGCGGCGAAACTGGATGGCCAGGACCTCGCCCTGGCTCGCCGTGCCCGAGTCGATCAGGAGCGCGGTCGGCAGGCGCCGGTATTCCGGAGGAACGAGCCGCCGTCCCTCGCGCGTGACCATGTAGTAGTCGCCGCGGGTCCAGCAGCCCAGAAGGAAGCTCGCCAGGATGTTGGGGTCGTATCCCCCGCTGTTGCCGCGCACGTCGAACAGCAGCCCTTCGATCGAGCCCCACCCGGCCAGCTCCGGGCGGGCCGCCGCGATCTCCTCGCGGTCGAGCAGGAGATCGACGACGGCGAGCGCCGTCTGCGACGAGAAGCCCCACAGGTGAACATAGCCGTAGGCCTTCCCTTCGCGGCGCACGACGCGGGCGCTCTTCCAGACCAGGGCGTCGCCGGGCTCCTCGAGCGCCCGGGCGAGCGTCACCGTCCGCTCGGCCTGGCCCGGCGGGGCGTAGGCCACCCGCACGCTCGATCCGACCGGACCCTCGAAGACCAGGAACAAGTCGCGGAAATTGACGCGCTCTCTTGCGTATTTCTTTCCATCGACCGCGAGGATGCGGTCCCCCAAGTGCAAGCCGGCGCGGTCGGCCGGCGAGCCGGGGAGGATGCCCTTCACCGCGTAGCCGTTCTCGTCCTGCCCGATGCGCAGCCCCGCGGTTCCCCAGTCGCGAGCGGGAAGCCGGCCCGGCGCGACGCGGAACGTGTGCGAATCGTCCAGGCGCGCGAGCAGCGCGTCGTAGATTTCGTCGCGTTCGGCCGCCGTCTTCGCGCGCGGCATCCGCGCGGCCGCGCGGGAGAGGGCGCCGGTCCAGTCGACGCCCTTCAATTTCGGGTCCCAGAACTCCGTCCGCACGATCCGATCGATCTCCGCGAGAACTCCGGGCATCGGAGCCGGCGTCGGCGCCTTCTGCGGCGTCATCGCCACGGAACTCGCCGTGAGAACGACGAATCCGAGAAATCGCAGGGCCGTTGTTCGCCACCGGGGCCACGCCTTACGCCTCACGCCTGACGGCAAAGCTCGCTTCACGCCCGGGGATGCGCTTTGCGGTAGACGTCGCGAAGCCCCGCGGCGTCCAGGTGCGTGTACTTCTGCGTGGTCGAAAGCGAGGCGTGCCCGAGCAGCTCCTGGATCGCGCGCAGGTCCGCGCCGGCCTGGAGCAGATGGGTGGCGAAGGTGTGCCGCAGCGCGTGCGGACTGATCTGGGCGGGCAGGCCCGCCGCGCGCAGGCGGCGCTTCAGGAGCCTGGCCATCGATCGGGTGGTCAGGCGGCCGCCGCGCGCGTTGACGAAGAGCGGCTCCCCCACCTCGTCCTCCGCGGCCTCGGACTCCAGCGCCCGCGCTTGCCGCCGCGCCGGCAAGTAGTCGGCGAGCGCCTCGCCGGCCATCTCGCCGAACGGAACGATGCGCTCCTTGCGGCCCTTTCCGGTGACGCGCACGAGGCGCGCGGAGAAATCGACGTCCTCGAGGTCCAGGCCCGCCGCCTCCGAGACGCGAAGCCCGGTGGCGTACAGGAGCTCGAACAGGGCCCGCTCGCGCTGCGGGAAGGTCCCCTCGTCGCCGGTGTCCAGAAGGTGCTCGGTGTCATCCAGGGTCATGGCCCGCGGGAGGCTCCGCGGCACGCGGGGAGCGGGAAGCCCTCGCACCGGGTTCTTGTCCACGTGCCCATCCCGGCAGGCCCAACGGAAGAAGGTCCGCAGCGTGGAAAGGTGACGCGCCAGCGAGCGGTTGGCCAGTTTCCCGCGGTGCAAAGACGCCAGGTGCGACCGGATGGCGAGCGTGTCGATCTTCGACAGCGCCGTCTCGCCGGCGCTCTGATGAGCGAACTCGTCCTCCCAGAAGGCGGCGAATCGGTCCAGGTCCGCCCGGTAGGCTGTCACGGTCCTGGGCGAAAAGCGGCGCTCGTCGGCAAGGTAGGACTCGAAGCCGTCGATGGCCTTCGAGAGGGAGATCATCGGGATCAAGTGTAACCCGTCGCTTCCGCTCGATCGGGATCTGCGCCTTTGGCGCACCGGCGGTCCGCTCGGCCGGATGCGGCCTCGACGGCCCGCCTGATCCCTCCCTCGCTCTCGCTCCAGCGGCTCGCGCCTCCTCCTTCGCTTCCGCTCAGGAGACTACGCGCGCCGCGACCGGGGCCTAACCCTCACCCCGCCCTCTCCCTCGGGGAGAGGGAGAAGACGCGCCTCCTCCCCTCTGGGAGACTTCGCGCGCCGCGACCAGGGGCTTGACGCGGGCGGCCGCAAGGGCCGCCCCTACGGCATCAATCGCAAACGTTCCGTAGGGGCGGGGCTTGTCCCCGCCCGCGCCCCGTGCGGCGCGAACAGAGACACGATGGTTCGATCCTGGTGAACTACTCCTTCCGCCTTCCGCCTTCCGCCTTCCGCCTTCCGCCTCACGCCTCACGCCTCACGGCGAAGCTAGAATCTCCGGCCATGGAATTGCGACCGTTTCGCGCGCTGCGGGGCACGCCCCGATTCAAGGAGCGCCGGCCCGGCCTCTGGATCGATCGGCAGGCTTTCCAGGACAACGGCCGGTCGATCGTCCGCTCTCTCCTCGTCGGCCTGATCCGCGTCTCCGAGAACGCGGGTGTGATCCTGCCCGAGCCTGCGGCCCCGGCCGACGTCGTCTCCAAGCGCGTCGGCGCGCTGGTGGGCGCCAAGGCGGACGCGGAGCCGTGCCTTCTGGCGACCCGCGCGCCGCTCTCCGACGCGCTTTCGTCCACGCGCGGACCCGACCTGACGTTCGCCGACGATTCCGGCGTCGTCCACAACCTGCTCCGCGTCAACGACTACGCGGAGCACGTCGGGCTTCAGGGTCTGCTCAAGAGCGCGGAGGCCGAGCTCCTGGACGGACTCGCGCTCTGGGAGGCGGCCATCCAGTTCTCGATCTCTCCGGCGGCGGCCAAGCTGCCCGGAGCCCGGTTCAAGCTGTGCGCGATCGCCGACGAGCGGATCCTCCAGGAGGGCGGACGGAGGCCGGAGTTTCCCGCGGGAGTCCTCGGGTACGCGTTCGAAGATCCGGTGTATTGAAATCGGTGCGACGTGCGAGGTTCGACGTTCTACGTTGGATTCACGCCCGCACTTAACGTAGAACGTCGTACGTAGAACGTCGCACGACAACGCCCTCGCCCTACTTCTTCTTAAAGCTCCTCACGTCGTTCTTCACCAGGCTCTCGATCTCTTCCTTGGACAGCTTCTTGCCGAAGGCGGGCATGTCCTCGCCTCCTTTGGTGACCGTCTTGACGAGATCCCCATCGCTCTTGGCGTTCTGGAATTCGGAGTCGGTGAAGTCGCGCGCCTTGAGCTGCTTGCCCTTGGGCGTGTTGCCGGTGCCGTCCTCGCCGTGGCACTTGGCGCAGTACTGCTTGAAGAGATCCGAGGGCCCTTCCTGCTTCTCCGCGGCGTAGGCCGCGATGCCCAGACCGGCGATCAACCCGAAAGCGAGCGCCCCGGCCAGCCACGTCCTTCTCATCCCTCCGTCCGCGCTTTCTCCATGTCCCGAACGATGTGCTCGGGCAGCCATTCGTTGCCGTAATAGATCGTGGAGAGCTTGCCCTTCGGATCGATGACGGCGATTCCCTGGCCGTGCACGAGCTGGCCCTGATCGGGGTAGTACAGGATCCCGAACCGCGACGCGACTTCGGCCACGTCCTTGGGGTCGCCGGTCAGAAACTTCCAGCGCTTGGGGTTCGCGCCCGCCTTCTTCGCGTAGTCGGCGAGGACCTGCGGCGTGTCGTGCTCGGGATCGAGCGTCAGGGTCAAGAGCTCCCCGTATCCCTTCTGTGACATCACCGCGTCGACCTTGGAGAACTTGGCCGTGGTCAGGGGGCAGGCCGCGGCGATGGGACAGCGGGTGTAGATGAAGGTGACCGCGACGGGCTGACCGCGGAAGTCGGAGAGACGCACGCGCGCTCCGGTCTGGTCGGTCAGCGTGAAATCGGGGAACGGATCGCCCACGCCGACCGCGCGGTTGGGCCGCGGCGTGGCGGCGGCGGCCGGAGAGGACGGGCTCCCGGACGCGGCCTCCTGCGCGCCGCCAGGCGTCGGCACGAACCCCTTGGTGAGGATCTTTTCCAGCCAGTACTTGTCGCCGGCCACGACGAGCGTCGCCTCGATCTTGTCGCCCGGGCGGAGGATGGCGAAGACCTGCGGATCGTCTTTGACCGGGAACGGCATGGTCATCGCCGGCATGTAGCCGGGAACGTCCTCGTGGGTGACGGTGATCTCGGTGCGGGCCGGATCGACGGAGCGGATGACGCCCTTGAAGGGATGGCGCTGCGCGGCCTTGCTGCCGGGCGCGGCCTGCTCCTTCTTTCCGCACGCGGCCGCGCAGACCAGAGCCGCGACGAACACGATCCGGATGGCGGTTTTCACGGGGTTGTTAATACAGCGGACGGGGACTCTATTTCCAGAGCCCACGACGTTTAAGTTCCCCTTCAGGGTCGCCTCACGCCTCACGCCTCACGCCTTACGCCTTACGCCTCACGCCTTACGCCTTACGCCTTACGCCTCACGGCGAAGCAATCTCGAACGTCAGCGAAGCCCACAAGCTTTCCCAATCTGCGCCGGTGTCGGGCTGAGCCGGGATCATGTGGACGGCCTTGACCAGCCAGATCCCCTGGCTCGGGACCTTGAAGACCACCCGGCCAGCCCGATCGGTGCGGGCGGTGAGCTTCGAAGCGGGCTCGGCCTGATTCATGGCGACGACGAGCGCGCCGGCCAGCGGTTTGCCCTCGTAGAGGAGATCGACCGGGAGCTCGCCGAGGCCGGGGACACGCCTCGGAACGAGCTCGAGTGTGAAGCCCAGGGCCCGGTCGAAGCCCGCGGTCGGGCCGCCGCCGGCGACGACCAGCGCCTTGGCGCAGCGCGAGTAGACCTCCTTGCCCGGCTTGCCCGAGTCGCCGCGGCGGGCTCGCTCCTTCGAGACGCTTTCCAACCCTTCGTCGGCGAGGTATTTCTCGAACTTCTCCGCCTCGAGCTCGATGGAAGACCGGCTGCTGCGGTAGCCGACGACGTAGAGCCCCGGACGATCGATCCTCGCAAACCCCGCCGGGTCGGTGCCCGGGAGGCCGGGAATCGGCGTCTCGCCGCCCGGACCCGCCGCGACGAAGCGCACGATCCGGCGGTCGTCGCGGGGCACGGGGTCGCCGCGGAAATCCTGCCCCACGCGCAGCGCGACGCGCACCTGCCCGGGAACCGGGGGACGAAAGCTCGAGGGCTCGATCCAGAAGTCGTGGCCGAAGAGCGCGGGCGCGGCCAACGCCGCGAGAAGAATCGCCGGCCCGGCGACGCGCCACCTCATGGCCGCGCGAGCGAGCGCTTCAGGTATTCGGCGAGCTTCTCCCGGTCGACGTTTCCTCCGGAGAGGAGAACTCCGACCCGTTGGCCGGAAAAGTCGGCCTTGCGGTGGCGAACCGCGCTGGCCCCGGCGACGCCGGACGGCTCCACCAGGACCTTCATGCGCTCGAGCATCCAGGCCAGGGTCTCGATCATCTCGTCATCGGATACGAGCAGAACGGCCTCGACGGTTTTCTGAACGATCGGAAAAGTGAGCTTTCCGGGAGAAGCCACCTGCAGCCCGTC
The DNA here is from genome assembly GCA_963733955.1 of uncultured Acidobacteriota bacterium. GTDB lineage: Bacteria > Acidobacteriota > Thermoanaerobaculia > UBA5066 > Gp7-AA6 > DATFTF01. The sequence goes on along the minus strand of CAVTEW010000004.1, from coordinate 341,554 downwards.
GGCGATCGTCCGGGGGACGTCGATCGACACCCGCTCGCCTTTGGCCATCGAGAGCGCGGTGTCGTTGGCGGTCTCCGGCTCAACCCCGAAGACGCGGATCTTGGGCGAAAGGTGCTTGGCCGCGATCGCCGATCCGGCGATCAGGCCGGCGCCGGAGACCGGGACGACCAGGACGTCTAAGTCCGGGACTTCCTCGAGGAGCTCGGCCGTCGCGGTGCCGGCGCCGGCCATGATCTTGTCGTCGTCGAAGGGCGGGACCAGAAGGGCTCCCCGCTCGCGCACGAGGCGCTCCCCGATCTCGTCGCGGCTCTCCCCGTAGCGGTCGTAGAGGACGACCTCGGCGCCGTAGCCGCGGGTCGCCGCGAGCTTGGCCGCGGGAGCGTCCCGGGGCATCACGATCGTGGCCCTGACCCCGAGGAGCTTGCAGACGAGCGCCACGGCCTGCGCGTGATTGCCCGAGGAGTAGGCCACCACCTCGGCGACCGTGCCCTCCTCCATGGCCGCGCGGATCTTGTTGTACGCGCCGCGGAACTTGAAGGCGCCGGCCCTCTGAAAGTTCTCCGCCTTGAAGAACACGGTCGCGCCGGACTGCGCGTCGAACTGCGTCGAGTGCAGGACCGGCGTGCGGCGCGCGACGCCTTCGATGCGCCGCCGGGCCTGGGCGATGTCGTCGTAGGTCAACATTGGGACGTGAGGCGTAAGGCGTGAGGCGTGAGGCGCAGACCAACGATCGCGCGCCGCGAACCGGGGTTCGAGGTCCTCATCGCGCGTCGACCGTCTCCGGAGCGGTCTGGCCTTTCCACTCCGTGATCGCCGCGAGCGCCCGTTCGACCATCTGCTTGCGCCGCGCCGCCTTGTCGCGGATCGGCGAATGCGACGTGTCCTCGATCAGCCCGAAGGTCACGTTCATGGGCTCGAATTTCTCTTTGGGGTCGCGCTCCGAGCAGTGTCGGGCGAGCGAGCCGATCGCGCTCGAGTACGGGATCGGGACCGGCTCGCGCCCCTCGAGGACCTGGGCGAGGGTCAGGCCCACGGCCAGGCCCGTCGCCGCGCTCTCGACGTAGCCCTCGACGCCGGTGATCTGCCCGGCGAAGAAGATTCGCGGCTCGCGGCGCATGCGCCAGAACCGATCCAGGTGCGCCGGGGCGTGGATGTAGGTGTTGCGGTGGAGCATCCCGTAGCGCGCGAAGACGGCGTTGGAAAGCCCGGGGATCATCCGGAAGATCCGCTGCTGCTCGGAGACCTTGAGCTTGGTTTGGAAGCCCACCAGGTTGTAGTGCTCGCGGGCCAGGTCGTCCTGGCGCAGCTGGACGACGGCGTGCGGGATCCTGCCCGTGGCCGGATCGGGCAGTCCCATCGGCTTCATGGGCCCGTGGCGCAGCGTCTCTCTCCCCCGCTCGGCCATCACCTCGATCGGCAGGCACCCTTCGAAATAAATCCCCTTCTCGAAATCCTTGACCGGCACAGTCTCTCCGGCCAGAAGCGCGTCGAGGAAGGTCTCGTACTCTTCCCGCGTCAGCGCCGCGTTCAAGTAGTCGGCCCCTCCCCCCTTGCCGTAGCGCGACGCCGCGAAGAGCGCGCCTGAGTCGAGGGACTCCGCGGTGACGACCGGCGCGATCGAATCGTAGAAGTAGAGATCCTCGGTGCCCAGGAGCTTGCCGATCTCGCGGTCGAGCGCGGGCGAGGTCAAGGGGCCGGTGGCCAGGACGACGTGCCCCCGCTCGGGCACCGCCGTGACTTCCCCGCGGACGACCTCGATCTCCGGCCGCTCCAAAAGCGCCCGGGTCACCGCCTCCGCGAACACGACACGGTCCATGGCCAGGGCGTCGCCGGCGGGAAGCGCGGCCTTCCGGGCGCAGGCGATGATGAGCGAGTCGAGCGCTTCCATCTCGCGCTTCAACAGGCCGACCGCGTTGAAGGGATTGTCGGAACGGAACGAATTGGAGCAGACCAGCTCGGCGAAGCGGTCGGTCGCGTGCGCCGCCGTCGAAACGTTCGGCCGCATCTCGCACAGGCGCACGCGGTGCCCCCGCCGCGCCAGCTGCCAGGCGCACTCCGAGCCGGCCAGGCCCGCGCCGACGATCGTGACGTCCATCGGGCCGATTCTACGTTCCCGGCGGGTTGCCCGGCGGCGCGCCCCGCCCGTCGCGGCGGGCCAGCGGCACGACGAAACGGATCGAGGTCAGCCGCGGCGAGAAGGCGGCGATCTTGTTGTCGACCAGCCCCACCGCCAGGCCGGTCCTCTGGACATCGCTCCAGCAGAAAGGAAAGCCGAACTCCTTCACGAACGGCTTCTTGGGGAAGACGATCCAGAGCGAGCCCGACGGCGTCAACCGCGGCTCGAGATCGCGAAAGAGCGTCGAGAGCGAGCCTTCCGGCGGGATCTCGCGCATGAGCCAGGGATGGACGCCTGGCGGAAAGCCGTCGACCCGCTCGACGAGCGGCCCGAAGATTTCGCGCACGGTCCTGACGAACTCCGGCGAGTGCCCGCAGGCCAACGCCCCGTCGGAAGGCAGCGAGAACTTGGCCCAGGGCGTGGCAGGCATGGGCGAATTCTAGTTTCCTCCCAAACGCCGTCCCGAGTTCCATCCGACTTCACTTCCCGGCGTTCGCGGCGTTCCCGGCGTTCCCGGCGATCTCGGCGATCCTCTTCCTCTAGCGCCGAACCGATACAATCGCTCTCTTATGCGCGTTTCGGTCATCATCCCCTGCCGCAACGGGGAGCGCATCGTGGGCGACGCGGTCCGCTCGGCACTGGCGCAAAGCGAGCCGCCGGCGGACGTTCTCGTCGTCGACGACGCTTCGACCGACGGCACCGCGCAGGCCGCCGCCGCGGCCGGGGCTCGTGTTCTGCGGTCGGCCTCCCGGCGCAACGCCGGCGGGGCCCGCAACGCCGGGATGGACGCCGCCTCGGGAGACGTGTTCGCCTTCCTGGACGCCGACGTGGTCGCGCCGGCGGATTGGCTGGCCCGGGTGCGCGCCGCGTTCGAGTCCGATCCGCGGATCGTCGCCGTGGGCGGGCGCGTGCAAAACGGCCGCCCCGGGCGCTACGGAGATCTGGACCTCTTTCTGAATCACTCCGAGTGGATCGACGACCGGCGAGCGATGGAGAAGGGCCTCATCCCGACCCTTGGGATCGCCTACCGGCGCGATGCGATCGGTGCGATCCGCTTCGTCGAGACCAATCTCGGCGAAGACGCGTCGTTCTCCGACGCGGTCCTCCAGGCCACCCGCGGCAAGCTCTGGTACGACCCCGCCATCCTGATGACCCACCGTCACGAGCGCCTCGACGGCCCGACCTTCTGGCGGCGGCAGGTCGACTGCGGGCGCACGATCTACCGAACGCGCGTCCTCCACGACCGGCCCGGACGGGTCCTGGTGCGCTTTCCGGCGCTTCTCTTTCTGTTTCCGCACCTCTGGATCGTGCTGGCGCGGATGCTGCGCGCCGGCCGCGCGGGGCGGGCCCTGGCGCTCCTGCCCTGGCTCCTGGCCGGCGAGATCGCGCGCATCGAGGGATTTCTGGAGGCCCGCCGCCGCTACAAGGAGTCCGGCGTCTTCGAGCGGGCGGAGCTCGAAAGGGCCCGGGCATGACGGCGCGCTGGAAGCAGGCCGCCGCGCTGGCCCGGGACTGGATCGCTCCCGGTCCCGCGATCGCGCAGTGGACCCATTTCACGACGTCGATCTGCAACGCCCGGTGCGCGCACTGCTTCTATCCGATCAACGCGGGGAAAAACGAGCTGACCCTCGAGGAGGTCGACCGCCTGACCGCGACGCTCCCGCCCATCCGCCTCCTTCTCATCGGCGGCGGCGAGCCGTTCCTGCGCCGCGATCTGCCCGAGATGGTCCGGCTGTACTTCGAGCGCACCGGCTTCTTCACCTGCTCGGTGCCGACCAACGGGTTCGGCCCCGAGGAGATCGCCGGGGCGGCCGAGCGAATCTGCTCCTTCGATCCCAACCTGTCCTTCGGCGTGACCGTCTCGATCGACGGGTACCGCGACTACCACGACCGCGTGCGCCGGGTGCCCGGCCTGTACGACCGCGCCGTCTCCACGCTGACGACGCTGCTCGAGCTGGCCAAACGCACCCCCAACCTGACCGTCGGGGTCACCACCGTCTTCATGCGCGACAACCAGAAGGAGTTCGAGTCCTTCTGCGACTTCGTCTACGACACCTACCGGCCGCACCAGCACTCGATCAACCTGATCCGCGGCGAGGCCTACGACCCGACGCTCAAGGACAACCTCGACGTCGACCTCTACGCCCGGATCTCCGCCAAGCAGGACGCCCGCTATCCCGTCGACGAGATCCGCCGGGGCTGGCGCGGCGTGCGCACCCGGGCCCGGCGGGAAGTCAACCGTCTCCGTTACGAGTACATCGCGCGGCAGGCCAAGGGCGGCGGCTTCGAGCAGTTCTGCCTGGCCGGCGAGCGCGAGTACATCCTTTCGGAGGACGGGTTCGTCTACGGCTGCGAGTTGATCGGAACGCCGCTCGGCAACGTGCGCGAGGTCGGCTACGACTTTTCCCGCATCCGCGACGGCGAGGCGGCGCGCGCGTTCGTCGCGACCAAACACGCGGCGCTCTGCAAGTGCACCCACGAGTGCAACACCCGCACGATGGTCCTGTTCGACCGCAAGAACGCGCTTCCGGTGCTCGCGGCCATGGCGGGATGGGAACGGCGCCGGGTGGAGTGACCCGGCTGTCACAGCAGACCAGATTCCTCGGGCGCTTCGCAACTCCAGCCGAAAGACTTGTCAGCGACGCAGATGACGAAGCGTCGCTCCGAGCTCCGCTCCAGGAAACTTCGTGCCGGGGAATCTCGCCGCCCAATCCCGCAAAGCCGGGGAACGCGGTCCGGCAGCCAGGACTAGCCAGGCGTCGGATCCGTCACGCCAGGCCTTTTCCAAGCGGGCGCGGTCGCCGTCCACGTTGGCAATCTGGATATCCCGCTGCGTCCGGCAGCACGACCATCGAGGACCGACGAGGTAATAGGCCAGGCAGAGCTGCGTCCAACCGTTCTCTACGAATAGCTGCTCGCGGGACAGATCTGCGGAGTGATATGGCGCGAGCGGCCGAGCGGCCAGAGCCCTCGCCAGGGGACGCCAATCCGGGCGACCCGCCTCGAAGTAGCGGGTCAGGCCCCGAGCGTACAGAACGGCCACGACAGCCGCCAGCACCGTCCCGAGAACGACGGTTCCCCGCCGGCGAACCAGCGCGGCAATCGGCAGCGCCGCCAGCGGGGCCAGCGCCATCCCCGCCGGAAGCCAGTGGAAAATCGAATCGTATGTTGGGTGGCGCTGTTCGAGGATCTCGATCCCACCGATGCCCAGAATCGCCCAGACGAGGAGAAACCGAAGCCTGGGCGTTCGGGCGGCCAACACGATCCCGGCCACCACCAGGCAGGCGAAGAACACGCCCTGACGTTCGAGCGGATATCCATCGTTTGGATTGAATCCGAAGTATCCAAGGTAGCGAAAAACACGTCCGGCGGTCAGCGTCGGTGCGGTCGTCATCGGGGCCGACCTGATTCCCGTCCACACGACCGCCCACCATGGGAGAGTGCCGGCCGCAATCACGAGCGCATGAACGGGACTCCATTTGAAAAACGCCCGCGCCGCAACGCGCCTGCGCGGTTCCATGCTCCAGGCGTCCTCGGTCACGAGCGCTCCCGCGGTCAACGCGAGCACGAAGGCGGAGAGATAAAGCGAGTAGAGACTCCCCAGGCAGCACGCGTAGAAGGCGGCCAGAACGAGGCCCCGTGGCTGCTCCAGATACGAGTCGAGTGAGAGAAGCGCGGCGGCCAGGAAGAGCATCCCCAGCGAATAGGGCCGAACTTCCTGAGAGTAGCGGACATGGAAGGGAGCCAGCGCAAGAAACGCTCCGGCGACGATCCCGACATGGAGATTTCCTCGCCGGGCCATGAGCCGCCCGAGACAGAGCACGCCGAGAACGCCCCAGACCGCCGGAAGCGCCCGATGAAGGGGTCCGCCGCCCGCGACGGAAAACCAGAGCTTCTGAAGGACGTAGTCCAGAGGAGCCTGAAGTCCCTGCCATCGAAGAGACCGCCAGAGCCCGCTCCACGTGTCCCGGACCGTGTAGAGCTCGAGGATCTCATCCAGCCAGAAGGAGAAATGATTGAAGCGCAGGAATCGTATCGAAGCGCTCAGGAATGCGAGCACGATCCAGGCCAGAGTTAGGAGACGCCGTGCTGTCATTTCCGTGCCTTCCGAATCTGGTCCGCTCATGCGATTACGCGAACTCCACGCTTGATTGAATTCAGGCAGGCGCAGACTTCGACCATTCTCTTCGCGGGGCAGCTACCGTTCAAAATAGAAACTGACATCCCCTATCGCCGCCGGGCCTGGACAGCCAGGATCATCCCGCTGCCCGCGTTGCGCCCGAGCGCGTGGTCGAGCCACAGGAACGGATAGATCAGCGGAAAGAGCAGGAGGAAGGGCCCGCGGTAGTGGAAGCGCGAGCCCCAGCGCAGGATCGCGATCGCGGTCCGGCCGGTGAAGAGGTAGCGCGTCTGGAGCGTCTCGAAGCCGGCCTCGGCTAAGAGGCCCCGGATCTTCGCGTCGCTGTAGAGCTGGTTGCAGCGGTACTCGGCGACGTGGTGGGCGCGGAAGGCCTCGGTCACGTGGGGAGAGTTCAGGCAGTCGACCGACAAGGCGAAGAGGCTTCCGGGGACCAGCGCCCGATGGACCTCGGCGAGCACGCGCGCGTCGTCGACGGTGTGCTCGAGGACGCAGACGGACACGGCCCGGTCGAAGGCGCCCGACGCGACGGGAATCGCCTCGCCTGTCCCGGCCAGGAAGCGCCCCGCGGCGTCGACGTGTCCCCGGGCGAGGGCGAGCGCCGAGAGCGACGGATCGACGCCCACGGCGAAGATTCCGCGGCGCGCCAGCTCTCCGCAGAGAGCGCCCTTGCCGCTGCCGACGTCGAGAACGCGGCACTCCGAATCCAGGTCGAGGTACCCGCGCAGCGTCGCCAGCTCCAGCCGCCGCACGCCGTGGACGCGCTGCCAGTTGCGGTAGACGACGCGCCGCGCCCACGCCAGCATCGGCGCCAGTTGTATCAGGAAGCCGCGTCGGCGGCGGCGTAGATCGGGACCAGGAAGGCGGCCGAAACGTCCGGGCCGAGAACGGGCGCGATCACGGTCAGGCGCCAGAAACGCACTTCCGCCGGCGGCGCGGAAAGCCTGGTGCCCGGCAGATCCGCGGGAACGTCCAGGGAAATCTCCAGCGTCGCGACGCGGCGCCCGTCGGCCGGCGGCGCGATCGTCTGCCGCGCGGCACTGGTGCCGTAACAGACCGTCGTCAGCTGGCCTCCGCTGTTCTCCGGAACCTGGTCCACGCAGGTCAGCTCCACCTGGGCCGGGCCGGTCATGTGGATCGCGTGCCCGGGCGAGAACGTCGCCTCGAAGCGCTCCCCGACTTTCACGGGGATGCGCTTCCAGGTCAGGCGCGGACGTCCGTGCGTCAGACGCAACCAGATCCGCAGCACCGTGTCGTACACGACGGCCAGCGCCAGCAGGTCGAAGATCAGCACGATCGCGGAGACCCAGAGCCTCGTCGTGACCGGCATGGGAACCGTCCAGAACACGTTGAAGAGGCCGATGAAGCCGACGATGAGGATCCGGCCGATCGACGCCGCGAAGAATCCCACCGAGCCGGCGCCTTCCGTGCGCGCGCCCTCACGATCCCAGGGGTAGTCGGCCTCCCAGGAGTGCGCGCTCCGACTGGCCGCGACTCCCTGGGCGGCCCGGCCCAGGATCGACGAGACGCCGGTCGTGATGAGGAAGACTCCGGCCAGGGCGAAGACGGCGCCGAAGGCGATCGGCATCCATTCCTTGTTCCCCTGCGCGGCGGCCTGCTTGGAGACGAGGACCATGACCAGGATTCCCACTCCCAGAAAGGGGATCCCCATGCAGCCGGGGCCGAGGCCGGGCCCGTACTTGGACAGGAGCGACCCGGCGTCTCCCGACGCGGATCGGTCTGAGAGATCGCGCCACAGCCCGCGCAGCGCGCCGCGGCGGCGCACCGCGAAGCCGCTCTGCGCCGGAATCATCAGGCGCACCCGCTCGCGCGGCCCGGACCCGCGCGCCGCGGCCGCCTTGGCCGGGGACAGCTGCGCTGTAGCCTCCTTCCACTTCATCCGCTCTTCCAATCCGAGCGCCGCGACCAGGGGATCGTCCTTGCGGCCGGCGAGCGCGACCTGATCGCGGGCCGCGGCCAGAACGCGCGCGCGGGAGAGGTCTTCCCGTCTCCACCGCGTCGCGGCGAGGTTCAGGATGCTGGCCGTGGCTCCGGCGGCGAGCAAGGCCACACCGGCCAATTCGAACGGCGGCGAGGTCATCCGGGTGGCCACGAACGCGAGCATCGCGGCGATGGGAAGGCCGAATCGAAGGGCGTGCGCCTTCACGTTGACGAACCGACGCCGCCAGAAGTAGGCCTGGGAGAGCCCGAGGGCGTAGAGAATCGCCAGGAGCTTCAAGCCGCCGACCGCTCCCGACAGCGTGGTCGCCTCGCGCACGACGGCGGCCACAAGCAGCGCGACACCCGCCAGGATCAGGACGCCGGTCACGATCGGGCTTCCCACCGCCTGGTCGGAATCTGCAGCCGCCCGCGCCGCCGCAACCGGGAAGAAACGGCGCAGCACCGGAGGAAGGGCCGGCGGCGCCGAGAACGTGCTCCACTCCCGCTTGAGCTTCTCGGCGCGCTCGGAGAGCGCCGCGGGAACGAGGACCGTGCTGGCAGGATCGAACCGCCCGAGCCCTCGTTCCCGGCGCCAGAAGAGAATCCACAGGACCGCGGCCGCGGCCGCCGCTCCGGACCAGATCTCTGCCCCGAGGCCGCGCGGCACGTGCCGCGGCATCTCCGGCGGCGCCGGCGCGCCGGCGGACCGCGCGTAGGGACGCTCCACCCGGACGCCCTGCCCCGCCGGGAGCGGGCGCGGAATCGTCCCGGTGTAGAGCGGCGCGAGCGGCTTCCAGGCGGCGTCCTCCTCGACGCTCAGGTCGAAATCGAGGATCGGCCCCCCGCGGCCGGGCCAGGCGAAATCGAAATCGAGCAGGTAATGGTCGGCCTGACGCTGGAGACCCGGCGTCACGACGAAGCGGATCGTGTACTCGAGCTTGCGGCCGCCCGGCGCGCCCAGGGCCGGCGCGCTCAACGTCAGCGCCGAGGTGTTGGGAGAAAAGGGCAAGGCCGGGAGCGTCTCCAGGAGCGTCGAGGCGCCGGGGATGGGCTCCCGCGTCGCCGCGTCGAGCAGGCGCGACTCCTCGAACTCCAGCGTCTGGCCGGGCGCGAGCGCGAAGCGGCGCACGATCCGCGGCCAGTCGCCCGTGAGCGAAATGACCTGGCGCTCCTCCACATGGAGGTTTCCGTCGGCGTCGATCTTCGCCTCGACCGCGAGCTTGTCCCAGGAGATGGAGCGGTCCGCGGCGCCGGCGCGCGCCGCGAGAACCAGCGCGAACGCCGCGAGCCCGGCGCGCCGGATCACCAGCCTCCGCCTCCGCCGCCTCCCGAGCTTCCGCCGCCCCCGCCGCCCCCGCCGCCGCCGCTCGAGCTGGGCGCGGAGACGCCCGCGGCCATGGCTCCCGCCGCCGCGGCCCAGGACGCCGACGAGCCCCCTCCGCCGAAGCTGCCGCCGCCGCCGCTCCAGCCGCCCGACGGCGCCGACGAGCCGGAGGAGGAAGACGAAGAGGAGTGCGAGGACGACGTCGCCATCGCCCCCTGCGCGGCCGCGCCGAAGGCGTGCGCCCAGCGGTCCGCCGCGGGGCCGAGGCCGAAGGCGAGGATGTAGGGATACCAGGAGTCCGAGAGGCGGGGCGACCGGCCCGCGAGCTCCCGCTGGAAGAAACGACGCGCCGCGGCCAGGGCCTTGCGCCGCGCGATCTTCCGGGCTCCGTCACGCGTCTTGGCGACATTGAGAATGTTGTTGATCATTCCCAGACGCAGGAGCAGAACCGCGAAGAGCAGCATCTCGCTCGAGCGGCCGGCCACGAAGACGCCGCGCAGAGAGAAGGCGAGCAGCACGAGGGGCACCCACAGGAAGGTCAGCGTGCGCGCGGCCAGGCCGTCGATGCGCTTCTGGAACATCGTGGCCGGGATGAGCCCGGCCACGTAGAGGAACAGATGGGTGATGGCGAGGCCGATCAGCGTCCCGGGCTCCTCCACCTTGAAGACGCCGCAGAGGACCAGGGCGCCGACGCCGATCACGAGCAGGAGCGCGGTGGGCCAGCGCGCCGGCCGCGGCGAGCGGTCGTTGAACTCGCCGTGGGAGTCCAGCTGCTTCTGCAGGCCGGAGCGGATCTTGTCCGCGGGATCGAAGCCGCTCGAGCGATAGTGGGCCTTGATCGCGTCGGTGTCGGTCTCCTCCCGCCCGGAGAAGAAGAGGGCCTCGGCGAGCTCCCGCTCGTAGCCGTCGAAGTGCGCGATCGGCACGAGGCGCTTCATGGTCATGGTCTTGCCCTCGGCCCGGGCCTGGACCTTCTTCTCGCCGTTCCACCGCGCGATCACGGCGGCCACCTCGGGGGCGCCGATCGACTCGTCCCACAGCGCGCCGGCCTCCTCGGGGCGCAGGGTGAAGACGTTCTGCTCGAGCCACCGGGCGTCCACCGTTTCCGAGGCGGGCGGCGGCGCGAAACGGCCCAGGGCGGCCTCGCGGCGCCAGAAGGCCAGGAAGAGACCCACGAAACTGCCGGCCAGCAGGACGAAGACGGCCCAACGCTCGCCGGCGGACGTGCCCCGCCGCACCGCCTCCGGCCGCCCCGCGCCGACGTACTGGAGGCGCTCCCTCACGACGTAGCTTTCGCCGGGCACCAGGGACTTGCGCTCCTGGTGCGGCGGCAGCGTCCCCTGCGGGCGCCAGGCCGGATCCAGGTCGAGGTCGAGCGTGAAACGCTCGATCACGCCCGATCGGTCGGGGAAGGCGAAGTCGTTGTCCAGGACATAGTCGTTCCCCGCGCGGAACAGGATTCCCGAGAGCGTGTAGGCGATCTCGGTCACAATCTCTGTATTGTCAAAGGGCGGGTCCGACGGCTGGCGGCTGCGCCACCGCAGCGTGTGCTCGTCCTTCCAGGCGTACTGATCGACCTGGGACAGGTCGCCTAAGGCCAGATCGCGGGCCTCCCCCGTCGCCGCGTCGATGCGCGCGACGCGGGTCAGCGCCAGTCGCTGTCCGGGGAAGAGGCGGAAGACCCGCTCGCCGCCGTTCCAGTCGCCGGTGAAGACCATGTCGTGGCGCTCGACGATCTGGAGGCGGCCCTGCCCGTCCAGATGGGCGCGGACCTCCAGGGAGCGCCAGTGGAGGGTCTTGCTCTGCGCCAGGACCGGACAGGCCCCCGCGAAGGCGAGGCACAGCAAGGCCCGAAGGATCCGGGAGCGCAGTCCCTGGCGCATGAGGCTCTCCTTGGAGTCCGAGTGTCCGGCCTTCTTGGCGAAACGGCGAATCGGGAAACGGAAAACGGGAACGGGAAACGGGAAACGGGAAACGGGAAACGGGAAACGGATGTCGAGATGTTACCCGATCCGCTCAGCCCGCGCGCCGCCGCCGCGGCTTGGGTCCGGCCGCGGGCGCGCGGGCGGCGCGGGCGGACCGCCGGCCCTTGATGGGCGTCGTCGGCTGGGCCGATGGGTCTGCGGGCTTGCTCGCCAGGTAGACCTCGGCCAGCGGCGGCAGGGGTTCCGCCGGCTTCTCGAAGCCGCATTCGGCGCGGTCGCAGGCCAAGACGCTCCCGCCCTTGCGCTCGCGCAGGAGCAGGTACGAGTTGCCGCACTGCGGGCAGGCCTGAGGCACCGGCCGGACGGAGAGCGTGAAGTCGCAGTTGGGATAGTTGACGCACCCGTAGAACGGCCGGAAGCGCCCGCGCCGCTCGGCGATGACGCCGCCGTCCTTGGGACAGCGCACGCCCGTGTCCAGGACCGGCTTGGGCGGCTTGTAGCGGCAGGCGGGGTAGTTGGAGCAGGCCACGTAGGCCCCGTAGCGCCCGTGCCGCCGCACCAGCGGATGCCCGCACTGCGGGCAGTTCTCCCCGGTGGGCTCGTCGGGCCGCGCCTGGGCCTTGCCGCCGGCCACCGCCACGTTGACCACGTTGCGGCACTTGGGATACGCGGTGCATCCCAGAAACACCGATCCGGTGCGCGCGACGCGCAGCTTCATCGGCGAGCCGCACTCTTCGCAGGCCGTGCCCTCGAGCTCCGTGGCGTCGACGACGTCCTCCTCGGGATCGGGGATGTTCTCGGTGTAGGTGCAGTCGGGATAGCCGCTGCAGGCGACGAAGAGGCCGTTCTTGCCCATCCGCAGCTTCAACTTCTTGCCGCACTGGAGGCACTTCTCGCCGATCTGCGGGACGACCGGGAAGGAGAGGAGGTCGCGGGCCTCCGACAGCGGGATCCCGGCCTTGCCCGACACCATGTCCTTCAGGGCCCGCTCGCGGTCCCGCGTGAAGGTCTTGTCGAACTCGGCCAGCGCCTTCTTCCAGGAGATCTTCCCCTCCTCGACGTCGTCCAGGCGCTCCTCCATCCGGGCGGTGTAGGAGGTCTCGAAGAAATCGTCGAAGTAGGGGATCAGAAGCTCGATGACCGTGCGCCCGAGGGCGGTCGGGATGAAGCGCCGGTCCTTCTTGCGCACGTACTCGCGATCCTCGATCTTGCGCAGGATCTCCGCGTAGGTCGACGGCCGGCCGATGCCGTTTTCTTCCAGGAACTTCACCAGGGAGGCCTCGTTGAAGCGCGGCGGGGGCTGGGTCTGCTTGCGCTCGGGCTTGACGCCCACGAGCTTCAAGGTCTCTCCCTGCGCGAGCGGCGGGAGCTTGCCCTCTTTCTCGGCGTCGTCCTCTTCGTCGGACCCTCCGGAGGAGGAGAGCGTGACGCCGTACGCGGCGAGATAGCCCGGGAACTTCAAGGTCGAGCCGGAGGCGCGGTAGACGGCGCGGCCGGCCTCGATCTCCGCGGAGGTCGCGTCGTAGACCGAGGGCATCATCTGCGAGGCCACGAAGCGCTCCCAGATGAGGCGGTAGAGCCTGGCCTCGTCGGACTGGACATGGGGCGCGACCGCCTCGGGCGGCAGGTCCAGGTAGGTCGGGCGGATCGCCTCGTGGGCGTCCTGGGTGTCGCGCTTGCTCTTGAAATAGCGGGGCGACTCCGGAACGTAGCCGGCGCCGTAGCGCGAGCCGATGTAGTCGCGCACGGCGGCCAGGGCGTCCTGCGACACGCGCGTCGAATCGGTCCGCATGTAGGTGATCAACCCGACGGTCCCGCGCCCGGGGATCTCCTTGCCCTCGTAGAGACGCTGGGCGATCTGCATGGTGCGCCGCACGGCGTAGGAGAGGCGGCGCGCGGCGGCCTGCTGGAGCTGAGAGGTGATGAAGGGCGGAGGCGGGTTCTTGCGCCGCTCCGCCGTCTCGACGCGGGCCACCCGCCAGGCGGCCCGCTCGACGTCCTCGCGCACGTTCGCCGCGGCGTCTTCCGAGCCCAGGCGGGGGTCCGAGCCGTCGAATTTGAGCTTCTGGCCGTCGAAGGACAGGAGCCGCGCGGTGAAGACCGGGGGCGCCGCGGCTTCCAGCTCCGCGTCGACCGTCCAGTACTCGATCGGCACGAACCGCTCGATCTCCTGCTCGCGCTCGCAGATGATGCGCAGCGCGACGGTCTGCACACGCCCGGCGGAGAGCCCCCGCCAGATCTTCTTCCACAGGAGGTCGGAGACCTCGTAGCCCACCAGGCGGTCGATGATCCGGCGAGCCTGCTGCGCGTCGACCAAGCGGCCGTCGATCTCGCCGGCCTGCTCCATCGCCGCCAGCACGGCCTTCTTGGTGATCTCGTTGAAGCGGACGCGCTTGAAGATCGCGTTGCCCGCGCTCGGCTGGAGCGTCTCGCGCAGGTGCCAGGAAATCGCCTCGCCTTCGCGGTCGGGGTCGGCGGCCAGGTAGACGGCGGAAACGCCGCGCGCGGCCTTCTTGAGCTCGGCGAGCGTCTTTTCCTTGCCGGCTAAGACCTCGTACGTCGGCGCGTAGTTGTCGGCCCGATCGACCCCCAGGCCCTTCTTGGGAAGATCCCGCACGTGTCCGTAGGACGCCAGCACGCGGAAATTCTTCCCCAGGAATTTCTCCAGGGTTTTCGCCTTGGCGGGCGACTCGACGATGACGAGCGATTTTCCCGGAGTGGCCATAGCGATTAAGGCGGTGCAACCTGCCACAACCGGGCGCAAAGCGCAAACCGGGGCGGCTGCACTTCCCGCAACAGTCCGCTATTCCCGGCCACCCGTCCGGCCGGCTAAGTCCTTCGCTGCGTTAGCGGCGCAGGCCGTAGCGCCCGGTCTCGTCGGTCGAGGCCAGGCCCGCCTCCTCCAGCTCGAAGAGCGCGGCGAGAACGCTTGCCGCGGGGAGATCGGCCTCCTGCGCTAGCTGCTCGGCCGTCACCGCTTCCTCGCGCTGGAGAAGCCCCAGCAGACGCCGCGCCTGGGCGGACATCTCCGCGGGCAGCACGGCGGGCGTTATTGGAACGCGCGCCGCTCCGATCGCCGGGAAGAGCTCGGCGAACACGTCCTCCGCGCCGCGGCAGAGGATCGCGCCGTCGCGCAGGAGCTCATGGGTCCCGAGCGACGTGGGCGAGAAGATGCTGCCGGGGACCGCGAAGACGTCGCGGCCGAAGTCGTTGGCCAACCGGGCGGTGATGAGCGACCCGGAGCGCCGCGACGCCTCGACGACGACCACGCCCGCGGCCAGGCCGGCGATAACGCGGTTGCGCACCGGAAAGTTGCCCGCGTGCGGCTCGGTGCCCGGCGGGAACTCCGAGAGAACGATCTGGCGCGCCACCAGGGCCTGCTTCAACCGGGTGTGCTCGCGCGGGTAGTCCACGTCGAGGCCGCAGCCCAGAACGGCGGCCGTTCCTCCCGGGCCCTCCAGGGCGGCCTCGTGCGCCGCCGCGTCCACGCCCCGGGCGAATCCGGACACCACGCACACGCCCACGCCGGAGAGCTCGCGCGCGAGCGCCGTGGCCACGTCCCGGCCGTACCGGGTGGCCTCCCGGGATCCCACGATGGCGACGGCCGGCAGCTTCAGGCGGTCCAGGTTGCCGGCGGTAAAGAGCGCGAACGGCGGGTCGGAGATCTCCAGGAGGAGGGGCGGGAACTCCGCGTCGAAGGCGGTGACGACGCGCGTGCCGGAGCGCTCGATCTCCGCGGCCCAGCGGTCCGCCCCGGAATCCTGCGCCGATCGGAGCACGGCGCGGGCCCGTTCGCTCGAGCCCAGGCGGCGCGCGAGGTCGCCTTCCGGCACGGCCAGGAGGGCTTCCGGCCCGCCCGCCTCCCGCAGGAGCGGCCACAGGCGCTGGGGCGTGACCTCCCGACCACGGGCCCAGGACAGGGCCATCCGACGTCCGATTCCGGCTACCACCGCCTTAACCAGCCTTTCATTCTTTTCGTCCCCGGGGGAGGCGAAAGCAGAAATCTTTCTCCGGGCAAAAGCTTTCCTATAATAGCGATCCCCAATCGGAGGGCCTGTGAAGAGTTGGACCAGCACCACCGCCGCGCTTCTGCTCTTCGCGTCCGCTTGCGCGTCGTACTCCAACACGGAGTCCTCCAAGTCGCAGATCGCGTTCGGCGCCGACGTCGCGCGCAAAGGGCTTTGGCGCGAGGCCGCCTTCCGATTCGAGCAGGCCATCGCCAAGGATCCCAAGAACGCGCGGGCCCACAACAACCTGGCCGTGGCCCTGGAGGCGAGCGGCGAGTTCGCCCGCGCGCTGGCCGAATACAAGAAGGCGCTGGAGCTCGGCCCCAACGACACGTACATCCGCCGCAACTACGCGCGCTTCGCCGAGTTCTACACCTCCTACACCCGGACGACGGGGAAGGCCGCCGGTGCTTCGTAGGAGCGCCGCGGCGGCGCTGGCTCTCCTGCTCGGCGCGGCCCCGCTGTGGGCCGGCGTCTCCCAGGTGCGGCTGAAGCTTCCCCTGCGGCCGCGGCTCCCGCTGCGGGGCAACGAGCGCATCGTCCTGGCGCCCTTCCTGATCGTGGCCGAAGCGGAGAAGGCCCGGGACAAGCGGCTCCAGAACGTCGATCTGCAGGCGGAGTTCCACCGGTTCCTGCAGAAGCAGCTCGGGAAGAAGACCAAGCTCGAGGTGATCGAGGCGCCCGCGGACTTGAAGCTCCCGACCCAGAGCCTGACCGAGCTCGCCCGGGCCTCCGATTTCTGGAGAGCCCTGGGCGCCACGACCAACGCGGACATCATCGTATCGGGGTCGCTCGAGTTCAAGATCGAGGACCGCTCCGGGTACAAGACCGAGGAGTACGTCTCGCCCATCAACGGCCAGACCTATTACCGCCAGGTGTACGTCGAGCAGACCGGCTTCCTCTTCGACATCGTGTTCCTGGTCTTGGACGGCCGCTCCGGCGAGAAGGTCCTCCAGGACGAGTTCAAGGACTTCCGCCAGACCGGCGGACGGCGGGCCGACGAGCTGCAGGGACTCTTCGAGAACCTCTTCTCGCTGGAGAACCAGATCCTGAATCTCTTCGTCGCGCGGGAGCGGGAAGCCGACCGCTACATCTTCACCGACTGAGCGCCCTTCCTCACATGAACGATCGCGCCCCTCGGGTCTCGGTCCAGGCCTCCCCCAATGCGGTCCGATCCGCCGGAGAAATCTCATGAAGAAGCTGATGCTCGCCCTCGCGCTCGTGCTGCCCGCCGTGGCCGGCCGGGCCCAGGATTACTTCGGCGAAAACAAGATCGCCTACGACCAGTTCGACTGGCGGACCTACCGCTCGACCCACTTCACCATCTACTTCTACAGCCGCGAGAAGGGGGCCCTCGAGAAGGTCGCCTCCTACGCGGAGAGCGCCTACGACGAAAGGTCGCGCGAGCTCAACTTCCAGATCCCCAAGCCGATCAACCTCATCTACTACGCGACCCACTCCGACTTCGAGCAGACCAACACGCTCCTGAACTTCATTCCCGAGGGGGTCGGAGCCTTCGCCCTTCCGTCCCGCAATCGCATGGTCCTGCCGGTCGATCTCCCCGACGAGAAGCTCCAGCAGTTGATCGGGCACGAGCTGACCCACGTCTTCCAGTTCGAGATCCTCTTCGGCGGCAACTACCTGCGCGCCGCGACGACCAACGCGCCCCAGTGGTTCCTCGAGGGCATGGCCTCCTACTTCGGCAAGGACGAGGACAACAAGGACCGGATGATCCTGCGCGACGCGGTGCTCTCCGACCAGGTGCCCGAAATCACCCAGAGGGGAATCGAGGGTTTCTTTGCCTACCGCTTCGGGCATGCCGTCTTCGACTTCATCGCCGCGGAGTGGGGCAAGGACGCCGTTCGAGACTTCGTCTTCGAGTTCCGCAACCAGATCGGGTCCAACATGGACAAGATCGTCAAGCGCGCCTTCAACATCTCCGGGGAGGACTTCGACATCAAGTTCCGCCGCTACCTGCGCCAGCGCTACCTGAAGATCCTGGCCGAGAAGGGCGAGCCGATCGACTTCGGCGAACGCTTCAAGGTCGTGGACACGCCCTCGGCCGAGCTGTCGCCGCGGGCCTATCCCTCCGGCGACTTCGTGGCGGCCATCTCGACGTACAAGGAGCAGGCCGACGTCGTCCTGATGTCCACGCGCGAGCGCAAGCTCTTCAAGAACCTGACCAAGGGCTTCACCCTGCGCTACGAGTACATCGTCTCCCAGTGGGTCACCACCGGGCCGCAGAGCGGAGCCGATCTGGCCATTTCCCCCGACGGGAACACCATCGCCGTCTTCGCGCGGCGCGAGCGCGGGCGTGATCTCCTGCTCTTGAACGCCTTGGACGGCGGGATCCGCGAGCGCGTGCTCATGCCCGGCCTGGACCAGCAGTTGAACCCGGCGTTCTCTCCCGACGGCAACCTCGTCGTGTTCCGGGCCCTGAAGGACGGGCGCTCGGACCTCTACGCCTACCACCTGGACACGCGCACGATCAACAACCTGACCGACGACGACGCCTTCGACTTCGGGCCGACCTTCTCGCCCGACGGCCAGTGGATCTACTACTCGTCGGTGCGCGGCACGCGGTCCAAGATCTTCCGCTTCCATCCCGACAGCCCGGAGAGCCGCGAGCAGATCACCTACGGCGACTGGAACGACGAGGACCCCGCGCTCTCGCCCGACGGCAAGCGCCTCTTCTTCACCTCCGACCGCGACGGCGGGATCTACAACATCTACTCGATCGACCTGGAGAGCGGCGAGACCTTCCTCCACACCAACGTGGTGGCCGGATGCTTCTCCCCCACCGTCTTCGTGGGCAAGGACAACACCGAGAAGCTCGTCTTCGCCGCGTACTACAAGCGCCGCTTCACGCTCTACATCGCCGATTCCAAGAAACCGTTCAAGAAGCTCTCCGAGCTCGCGCCCGCGGCCTCCCCCACCGGGCCGCAAGGCTACGTCCCCTACCAGCCGGCCATCGAGGTGGCCATCGACCAGGAGAAGGTCACCGCCAAGCCCTCGCACAAGCTGCAGCTCGAGGACGCGTCGATCAACGCCGGCGTCAACACCGATCAGACCTTCGTGTCCAACACCGTCCTCATCTTCGGGGACAACCTGGGCGACCGCCGCTTCATCGCCTCGCTCCAGTCGCTCGCCTCTTTCACCACGTTCGACTTCGCGTACTACGACCTCTCCAAGCGGTTCCAGAAGGGGCTCGAGCTCTTCGATCAGCGCGTCTATTTCCTCGCCCTCGACCAGAGCCTGGGCGTCGATCGCGTAGTGCGCGACCGCCGGGCCTACCGGCAGACCGGAGGCCAGTTCCTGGGCAGCTACCCCCTGGACCGCTACCACCGGGTCGAAGGGCAGCTCGGCTTCATCTCCCGCTCGCTCGACTTCCCCTACGTGATCCAGAACCAGGACGGCACGCAGAGCTTCTTCGTCAACCCGCGGTCGGACAACTACCCGATCGTCGGCCTCTCGTTCGTCGGGGACACCGTCAACTACCAGGAGTGGGGCCCGCTGCAGGGACGGCGCTACCGCCTGGCCGCGTCCTGGGCGCCGGACCTGGGCCAGAAGACCAAGCAGGACCCCAACGATCCGACGCTGGTCGTTCCCGGCGGCACGACGCTGACCGCAGACTTTTCGGTGGACGTGCGCCAGTACATCAAGGTGACCGGCCGATCCCTCTTCGCCGTGCGGCTGTACGGCGCCCGCTCCACCGGCAATTTCCCCGACGTGTACTACTTCGGCGGCCTGGATACCTTGCGCGGCCTCGACTACGTCTCCCAGATCGGCAACACGGTGGCCTACGCCAACTTCGAGTACCGCTTCCCGATGATCGATCTCCTGGCCTTCCCCTTCGGGGGCTTACGCAACATCCGGGGCAAGGTGTTCTTCGACATCGGGGGCGCCGCCCTGGAGAACCAGAAGTTCCATTTCTGGGACGCCGGCAACCACCAGCTCATCGACGGGCGGGCCTCCTACGGGTACGGACTGGAGCTGACGTTCCTGGGCCTTCCCTTGCACTGGGACTTCGCCAAGCTGACCGACCTGAAGAAGAGCCAATCCGCCTTGAAGACGTCGTTCTACATCGGCTACGAGTTCTAGACGAGGCGGTCGGTGGAAGGACGTAGGGGGTAGGGAACGGACCCTACGTCCTACGTCCTACATCCCACGGCCTTCGTCCTGCGTCCTCCTTCTCGACTGTTGGCGGGCGACTCACTACAATCCCGCTCCAACGTGCCTCCCCGATCATCGCTGGCGATCCGGGCCCTGGGACCCTACGGCGGGTCCGCGCCGGGCTACCGGCTGACCACCTTCCTGGTCGACGGCGAGTCGGCGTTGGACGCCGGCTCGCTGACCGACGCGCTGCCGCTCTCGGCGCAGAGGCGCGTGCGCCGGATCATCCTGACCCACGCGCATTTCGACCACATCGCTTCGCTCCCGTTCCTGATGGAGAACCTCTACGGCCAGACGACGCCGCTCGAGATCGTCGCCCCCGAGCCGGTCCTGGCGTCCATCCGGCGCGACGTCTTGAACGACCGCGTCTGGCCCGACTTCACGAGGCTCCCCTCGCGGGCCCACCCCACCGTCCGTCTGCGGGCGATCCCGGAGGGCAAGCCCTTCCACGCCGGCGGCGTGACCTTCACGCCGTTCGCGGTCAGCCACGTGGTCCCGGCCTACGGTTACATCGTGGCCAAGCCGGGGCGTTCGGTCGTCTTTTCCGGGGACACCGAGCCGACCGATCAGCTCTGGGAGGCCGCCGCGCGCAAGGCCCGCAACCTCAAGGCGATCTTCCTGGAGCTCTCCTTCTCCGACGAGCAGATCGAGATCGCCCGGGCGTCCCTGCACCTGACGCCGGCCCTGGTCCTGGCGGAGCTCCCCAAGGCGCCGCCGCGCGTGCCGATCTACCTGTACCACATGAAGCCGCCGTCGCTCGCGCGCATCCGCCGCCAGCTCGCCGCCGCCGGAGAGCCCCGGTTGAAGCTCCTGGAGGGCGAGCGCTCCTTCCGCTTCTAGCGTTGTTTTCACGGAGGTCCTTCTCCGGCGGACCGCGTCGGGCCGGGCTCCTCCGGGCGCGGGCAACCGCAAGGGCCGACCCTACGGCACGAAGGCGAACGACGCGCGCGTGACACGAGCCTCACGGCTCCACCGGCCCCTTCCGGGGCCTTACAATATATAAATTGTTGGATCGGTTTCGGTCAGGTCTGGGCCGGGAGCAGGCGCGTCCAGGCCAGCAGATCCACGGCCAGGGTTCCGGCCAACCGCCCGCGCAGCGAGTCGTTGCGCAGGAGGTCCTCGCGGGGCGCGTCCAAGAGCGCTTCGCGCAGGAGGAAGGTCCGGCCCCCGCGCTCTTCCACGCGCAGCTCCGAGTCGAAGCGCCGCGACGCCGCGGTTCGGCGGACGCGCAGGGCCCGGCGCTCTCTGTCCACCTCGACCTCCTCGGAGAACACGGCGCCCTGGGCGCCCTCTCCCGCCCCGCCCTGCGGCGGCGCGAGCCTCACGGTCCATCCCGACGACGTCTCCGACAGCTCGGTCACGGCCGCCGCGCCTTCAATCCAGCGGCGGTAGCCGGCCGGGTTGGCCAGCGCGGCGAAGGCCGCCGGGGCCGGCGCGGTCGTCTCCAGGTAGGCGGTCAGACTGCCGTTGGCCGAGGCCGCCTCGCGTTCCCCGGTGAGCGCCAGCGCGCGGGCGAGGAGGTCCGCGTCGACTCCGAAGAGCTCGGACAGGCGCGGCGCGCGCGGGACCGGCAGGGGCACCCGCAGGCGGGAGTGGCGGTCGTCGACGCGGATTTCGCCCGCGGCAAACGCCATGGCGCGCGTGGCCTCGAGGCGCCGCAGCCACACTTCCGAGAGAAATCGGGCTCCCGGAGCGAAGGTGGCGCGCCAGCGATCGGCGAATTCCTCCTCGGACACCTCCGCCGCGAAGAGCTCGACGAGGCGCGGTCCCTCGGGGACGCCGGCGAGAAACTCGACGGCCAGGCCCCGCGGCGTCGCCGACGCCTCCAGGTCCGCCAGGATCGCTTCGATCCTCCCGGGAGCCGCGGGCAGGAGCGCGGGCAGAGGAAAGCCCACGTCGCAGATCCACTCCCCTTCTCCCTGCCGGACCCGCAGAGCCGCGTGGTCGAAGTCGCGCTCGACGCGTCCCAGGACCTTGCGGGTGGAGAACCCGAGCTCCCGCAAGAGCGCGTCCATCGCGGCCACCCGCGCGAAGCAGGTCCCACCCGCGCCCTTCTCCAGTTGGTCGGTCCAGAAGATCTCGGGGCGGCGCGGCTTCTGCCCGAGATCGGACACCTCCGCGTCCCGCACGATCTTGGAGGCGTTCTCGAACGGAACCTTCGCGTTGAACCGCTCGAAGAGGGCCTGGAGGAATCCCAGTCCCGGTTGGGCTCGGGAGAGATCGAGGGCTTCGAGGATCTCTTCGACGGGAAGCATGGAGTGACAAAGTGACCAGTGACCAGTGACCAGTGACCAGTGACAAGTGCGGACGCTGTTGCGAATCCGCGACGAGCTTCTCGCTCGTCACCCGTCACGCTTCACTCGTCACTTCTTCCCGAGTTTCTCCACCAGCTCCCCGATGCGGCGCTGCGCCTCCGGGGCGAACCAGGAATCCAGGAAGGGATCCTCGCGGCGGGCCGCGTCGAACCGCACGAGCGCTTCGGCCCTGGCGTAGGCCTTGATCGCGGCGTGCGCCGTCCGGGACCGGCCGGCCAGGAATCGCGCGCGCGCCAGGGCCTCCCGCGCGAGAGTTTCCGGCTGCACGATGCGGTCGACCAGGCCGATTCGGAAGGCGGCGTCGGCGGTCAGGTTCTCGCCCGACGCGGCGAGGCGCTCGGCCCAACGCGGGCCGATGCCGTAGCGAAAGATCTCGTAGAGGCAGCGCGGCAGCGGGACGCCCAGCGCGACCTCCGACAGGCCCAGCTGCGCGCGGCCTCCGGCGATCACGCGCTCGTCGGCGGCCGCCGCGAGGATGAGGCCTCCGGCCACCGCGTGCCCGGGCAGCGCCGCGACGACGGGGGCGGGAAGAAGGAAGAGTTGCCGCACGAGGTCGCAGTACGCGGACACGAAGTCGGTCATCGCCGCGCGGTCGAAGGCGACGAGCACGGGAAGGTCCCAGCCGGCGGAGAAGATCGTGGGAAGCGCGGAGGTCAGGACGACCGCTCCGGACTGGGAGGCCTGGGCCAGCGCGGCTCGGATCTCCTTCACGAACTCGGGACGGAAGGCGTTGGCGGGCGCGCGATCCAGAGCCAGGACGGCGACGCCGTCCTGTTGATCCAGGCGGATGCTCATGCGGTTTGGCGCTCCCGCGCGGCCTGGTCGAAGGCCAGCCGGTGCACCCGCGCGTCGGCGGTCAGCTCGGGATGAAAGGTGGCCGCGACCACTCTCCCCTGCCGCACCAGGACCGGCTCGCCGCGAAACGTCGCCAGCACCTCGACGCCGGGCCCCACCCGCCGGATCCGCGGCGCGCGGATGAAGACCGCGGGCAGCGTTGCTCCGAGCGACGGCGCCTCGACCTCGCCGATGAAGGAGTCGGCCTGGCGCCCGTAGGCGTTGCGCTCGATCGAGAGATCGAGCAGGGCGAGCCCCTTCTGAACCGGATTGGTGACGTCGCGCGCGAGGAGAATGGCCCCCGCGCAGGTCCCCAGGACGGGCCGGCCGCTCTCAGCCATCCGCCGGATCGCGTTCTCCCAGGGCGCGGACTCGAAGAACTTCCACATGGTGGTCGATTCTCCGCCGGGCAGGATCAGGCCCGCGGCATCGGCGAGCTCCTCCGGGCGGCGCGCCTCGAAGGACGGGATGCCGAGCTCGCGGAGGCGCCGCCGATGCGCCTCGAAGTCGCCCTGAAGCGCCAGGACGGCGACAGGTGCTCGGCTCTGTTCGGCCATGACGGCGTTCATCGCACCGCGATCGCAACGTGATCGCAACGCGATCGCAACGTGATTGAGGAGCACGGCCCGATCCCGATGCGATCACCCGATCTCGTTGCGATCACCCGATTCTCCCTCACCATCCCCGCGTCTGGAGCTGCTGCTCCTCCGGGAGGCTGGCCGCTTCGATCCCCTTCATTCCGGAGCCGAGCGATTCTTCCGCTTCGACCAGGGCGGCGGCGTCGCGCCAGTGCGTGGTCGCCTTCACGATGGCTCGGGCCCGGTTCTCCGGATCGTCCGACTTGAAGATTCCCGAGCCGACGAAGACCGCTTCGGCGCCCAGGGCCATGCACAGGGCCGCGTCCGCGGGGGTGGCGATGCCGCCGGCGGCGAAATTGGGAACCGGCAGCTTCCCCGTCTCGGCCACCGCGACGACGAGCTCGAAGGGCGCCTGCAGCCGCTTGGCCTCGGCCATCCGCTCGTCCTTGGACATCAGCGTCAGGTTGCGGATCTCCCGCTGAACGCTTCTCAAGTGCTTGACCGCGTGCACCACGTCGCCGGTCCCGGCCTCCCCTTTCGTCCGGATCATGGCCGCGCCTTCTCCGATCCGGCGCAGCGCTTCTCCCAGGTTCCTGCAGCCGCAAACGAAGGGCACCATGAAGTCGTGTTTGTAGACGTGGTTCTCTTCGTCGGCGGGCGTCAGGACCTCGGACTCGTCGATGAAGTCGACTTTCAGGGCCTCGAGGATGCGCGCCTCGGCGATGTGCCCGATGCGGCACTTGGCCATCACCGGGATCGAGACCGCGGCCTGGATCTCGCGGATCTTGGAGACCGGCGACATGCGCGCGACTCCCCCGTCGCGCCGGATGTCCGCCGGCACGCGCTCCAGGGCCATCACCGCGGCGGCCCCGGCCTGCTCGGCGATTCGGGCCTGCTCGGCGTTGACGACGTCCATGATGACGCCGCCTTTGAGCATCTCGGCCAGACCAACCTTGACCCGAAACGTGTCTGTCTGGTTCATGCGTTCCTCCAGTCTCCTTGGAGTCCTATGTCCTACGTCCTAAGTCCTTCGTCCTTCGTCCTGCGTCCTTCGCTCCTCACACCACCGGCATCGCCCGGATGCCGGACTGCGAGGCCACCGCCTGCACGGCCTCGGCCAGCACCCGGATGCCCGCCTCGACCTGGCGTTTGTCCACCCGCGAAACCGACAGGCGCACGTTGGGGCGGTCGTGCCCGCTCGGATCGAAATCCGCGCCCGGCGCGACGCCCACGCCGCGCGCCGCCGCGGCCTCGGCCACGCGGCGCCCGGAGACACCGGGCGGAAGGTGCAGCCAGAAGAGCGCGTCCCCGACGTTGCCGCCCCACCAGGTGAGCTCGGGCAGGTGCGTCTTCAAGGCGCGCGCGGCGGCGAGGCGGCGCGCCTCGACGTCTAAGGCCCGGTTGCGGCGGGCCCGGCGATCGGCGCCGGCCCGCAGAAACTCCGCCACCGCGGCCTGAAACGGCAGCGGCGTCTGGAAGTCGGCCGTTTTCTTGACCCGGGCCAGGCGATCGATCACGAGCGCGGACGCGGCGACCCAGCCGATCCGGAAGCCGGGCACGAGATCCTTGGAAAGCGTCCCCAGCCAGATCGTGCGTTCCGGATCGCGCGCGGCCAGGGGCACGAGCCCGGACTCGGGCTCCTCGTAACCGTCCTCGACCACCAGGGCGCCGGCGGCGGCCGCGCCTTCGAGGATCGCGCGCCGGGCCGCGTCGTTCGCCGTGATGCCGGTCGGGTTCTGCCGCTCGGGCATCGTGTAGACGAACTTGACCCGGCGGCCCAGAAGGGCAGAGGCGTCGGCCCCGTCCGGCCCGACCGGCAACGGCACGATCTCGACGCCGGCGAACCGCGCGAGCGCCAGGGCCCCGGAGTAGGTGGGGGACTCCAGGGCCACGGCGTCCCCCGGATCGGTGAAGGTCCGGAAGATCAGGTCCAGGGCTTGCTGCGCGCCGCTGGTGACCAGGATCTCGTCGGCCGACCGCTCGATGCCGTGCTCGGCCAGGCGGCGGGACACCTCGCGTCGAAGCTCCGGAAGGCCGGGAGGAGGCGCGTACTGCCAGAGGTCGCGGCGCTTCGTCAGCGCGGCCGAAAGCGTATTCACGAATTCTTCGAGCGGGAAAAATCGCTCATCGGGAGTCAGCCGCGAAAAGTCGGCCACGACGGGGGAGGCGATGGCGATCCCGGTCTCCGGGGTGACCTCGAGGGCCCGACGGGAGAGCAGCCGTCCGGGGTCGAACCTGACTGCGGCGGCGGAGGGCGTCTCGCGAACCACCGTGCCGCTTCCCACCCGGCTGACGATCAGGCCCCGCTCTGCGAGCTTGCGGTACGCGGCCTGAACCGTGCCCCGGTTGATGGCGAGATTCGAGGCCATGTCCCGGGTCGTCGGAAGCCGAGCGCCCCCCGGCAGGAGCCCGGCGGCAATCCGGACCTCGATGGCCGTGACGAGCTGATCGGGAAGAGGCTCTCGCGATCCGCGGTCGAGGCTGAGACTCTCGAGTCCCAATTGGCTCACAACAGTGCCAATTGTATCGAGCCAATCACCCAGGAAGCAAGCCCCAATCAGGAAAACAATGTCTAGCTTGCTTTATATTATAACTGACTTGTTTTGAGTTATTTGAAAAAATACGGCTGTAGGTTTACGTGCCATGCCTGCGAAGCTCGTCCTCCAGACTTCGTGAAAACTGAAACTCGGCGTCTCTTGGGTTGAGGCCACGGCGCTTGGCCATCGACGCCTGGACTTTCTCTTCAAGATCGTCGAGCTCTTTGTAGCTGTCGGTCAAGACACGGACGATCGCCCTGCGCACCGTCTCGTCATCGGCCCTCTGAACGAGGTTCATGTTCTCTTTCACCCGGCGCAGGAGAACGCGGGAGAGGTACAGGATCCGATCCCCGGAAACCTTCATTTCTCGCGGGCCGCCAGGAGCTCCTCGGTCAAAGGGTGACGGTAGAGCTGCTCGAAGACCTCGGGCGGGATCGTCGCCACGTCCGCGCCCATGAGCGCGGCGTCGAGGACATGGACGGGGTTGCGCACCTCGGAAACCAGAATCTGGGTCTGGAAGCCGTAGTTGTCGTAGATCCGGATGATCTGCTCGACCAAGTCCATCCCGATGGCCCCCATCTCGTCCAGCGGACCCACGGCCGGGGCGAGGTAGGCCACGTTGGCCTTGGCGGCGATCAGGGCCTGGGCGGCCGAGTGGCAGCCGGAGGCGCAGACGGCCACCTGATCCTCGGCCAGGAGGCGGGCCACGCGCATGCCGTTGGGAGAAACGGGAAGCCGGACGACGACGTCCTTGCCGAGCTTGGCCAGCTCGCGGGCGTCCTTGTACATCCCCTTGGCGTCTCCGGACCCGGGCTCGACGCAGACCGGGCCATCGCAGACGGCCGCGACGTCGCGGACCGCGCGGCGGTAGTCGACTTCGGCCGCCTGCGCCGCGGCGGCGGAAAGCCAGACGCCGTCGAGCAGGCCCCAGTCGCGAACGCGCCGGGCTTCCTCCGCGCTGGCGCTGTCTAGAAAAAACCGCATAAGGGCGGGCATTCTATCGCGGAGCGCGGATCTCCGGCGGACGCCGTCGGCCCTTCCCGGCGAGGGCGCGCAAGAGCCCTACTCCTCGTCGAGAAAGGGCGCCGCGGGCTTATCGGCCTTGGATGGGGACGACGCGTCCTTGGTCTCGGGCTCCGCGGCGGCGGGAAGCGCGGCCTGGGGCTCCTCCTCGGTCTCGTCGGGCTCGGCGAGCTTGGCCACGGCCACGACGCGGTCCCCCTCGTCCAGGTCGATCAAATGAACCCCTTGCGCCGCCCGCCCGGTCTCGCGGATGTCCTTGACCTTGATGCGGATTAACATTCCGCTTTGCGTGATCAGCAGCAGCTGGTCGGCGTCGGACACCGACTTGATGCCCACGACCGGACCGTTCTTCTCGGTCACCTTGATGTTGATCACGCCCGACCCGCCGCGGCCCTGGTAGCGGTACTCGGAGACCTCGGAGCGCTTGCCGTAGCCGTGTTCGGTGACCGTCAGGAGATGGCCGTTTTCCTCGACGATGTCCATCTCGACGACCTCGTCGTTTTCCTTCTTGAGCGCGGCCCCGATGACGCCTGTCGTGTCGCGGCCCATCGGCCGGACGTCCTTCTCGGAGAAGCGGATCCCCTGGCCCTGCCGGGTGCCGATGAAGATCTGCCGCTCGCCGTCGGTGATGCGCACCGAGAGCAGCTCGTCCTTTTCCTCCAGGTTGATGGCGATGATCCCGCCCGAGCGGACGTTGGCGTAGGCCGACAGCGCGGTCTTCTTGACCAGCCCGTTCTTGGTCGCGAACACCAGGTACCGATCCTCGGGAAAGTCCTTGGTCGCTGCCATGGCCACGATCCGCTCGTTGGGGCTCAGGTTCAGGAGATTCACGATGGCCTTGCCCCGCGTGGCCGGCCCGAGCTGCGGCAGGTCGTAGACCTTGATCCAGTGCATCCGGCCCGAGGACGTGAAGGCGAGGACATAGGCGTGCGTCGAGGCCACGAACAGGTGCTCGACGACGTCTTCCTCCTTGGTCGTCGCTCCGATGCGGCCCTTGCCGCCGCGGCGCTGGGCCCGGTAGAGCGACAGGGGAGAGCGCTTGATGTAACCGCCGCGTGACACGGTGATGACCATGTCCTCCTCGACGATCAGGTCTTCGATGTTGATGTCGGAGGCCTCGGCCACGATCTGGGTGCGCCGCTCGTCGCCGAATTGCTTCTTGATCTCCTGGAGCTCGCCGACGATGATCTCCAGGACCAGCTTGTCCGAGCCCAGGATCTCCTTCAGGCGCGCGATCAGGGCCAGGACATCCTTGAACTCCGCGACGATCTTTTCCCGCTCCAGGCCGGTCAGCCGCTGCAGGCGCATGTCCAGGATCGCCTGGGCCTGAACGTCGTCCAGGCGCAGGACGTCCTTCTCCTTGGCCTTGCCGGGCGTGTCCGCCAGCGGCATCCCGACGAATTTCTCCAGCGCCGCGCGCGTCATCGAGACGTCCGCCGTCAGGCGCTCTTTGGCCTCCTTGGGGTCCTTGGACGCGCGGATGATCTTGATGACCTGGTCGATGTTGGCCAGCGCGAGCGCCAGACCGCGCAGCAGGTGCGCCCGCTCCTCGGCCTTCTTGAGGTCGAACTGGGTGCGCCGGATGACGACGGACTTGCGGTGGTCGATGAAGTGCCGCAGGAGGTCCGAGAGCGGCAGGATCCTCGGCTGGTTGTCCACGATCGCCAGGAAGATGATCCCGAACGTGGACTGCATGGGCGTCAGCGAGTAGAGCTTGTTCAGGATGACCTGGGCGTTCTCGCCGCGCTTCAATTCGACGACCATCCGGATGCCGTCGCGGTCCGACTCGTCGCGCAGGTCGCTGATCCCCTCGATCTTCTTCTCGTTGACGAGCTCGGCGATCCGCTCGATCAGCTTGGCCTTGTTGACCTGGTAGGGGATCTCCGTGACGACGATCGACTCCTTGTCGCCGCGCGCCGTCTTCTCCACCAGGGCCTTGGCCCGCACCTGGACGATTCCCCGGCCGGTCTTGTAGGCGTCCCGGATGCCTTCGGATCCGTGGATGAAGGCGGCGGTGGGGAAGTCGGGGCCCGGCAGCTTCTTCATCAGCTGACCGAGGGTCGCGTCGGGGTGGCGGATCATCTCGATGGTGGCGTCGATGACCTCGGCGAGATTGTGCGGCGGGATATTCGTGGCCATGCCCACGGCGATCCCCGCCGAACCGTTGACCAGGAGGTTGGGGAACTTGGCCGGCAGCACCGTCGGCTCGACCAGAGACCCGTCGTAGTTGGGCGTCCAGTCCACCGTCTCCTTGTCGATGTCGTCGCCGAGCATCTCGGCGGCCAGCCGCGTGAGCCGCACCTCGGTGTAGCGCATGGCCGCCGCGTTGTCGCCGTCGATCGACCCGAAGTTGCCCTGCCCGTCGACCAAGGGGTAGCGCAGCGAAAACTCCTGGGCCATGCGCACGACCGAGTCGTAGACGGCGCTTTCGCCGTGCGGGTGGTACTTGCCCAGGACGTCTCCGACGATGCGGGCCGACTTGCGGTACGGCTTGTTGTGCAGGTTGCCCTGTTCCCACATGCCGTACAGGCAGCGCCGGTGGACCGGCTTCAGGCCGTCGCGCACGTCCGGCAGCGCGCGGCCGATGATGACCGACATCGCGTAGTCGAGGTACGAGCGCCGGACCTCGTCCTCGATCGTGACCGGGAACTTCTCTTCGGG
Source organism: uncultured Acidobacteriota bacterium (assembly GCA_963733955.1). Classification (GTDB taxonomy): domain Bacteria; phylum Acidobacteriota; class Thermoanaerobaculia; order UBA5066; family Gp7-AA6; genus DATFTF01. The sequence goes on along the minus strand of CAVTEW010000004.1, from coordinate 311,982 downwards.
CGTGAGCAGGTTGGAGGTCATGGCCTCAAGTCCGCCGTAGGGGCGGCCCTTGCGGCCGCCCGACCGGGATGAGCCCGATACGGTGCATCAGATATCCAGATTCCTCACGTTCAGGGCGTTCTTCTCGATGAACTCCCGGCGCGGCTCGACGGCGTCTCCCATGAGGATCGAGAAAACTTCGTTGGCTTCGACCGCGTCTTCGATGGCCACCTGGAGAAGCCGCCGCGTCTCCGGGTTCATCGTCGTGTCCCAGAGCTGCTCGGGGTTCATCTCGCCCAGGCCCTTGTAGCGGTTGATCAGAAGGCCTTTCTTGGCCGCCTCGTAGATTGCGTCGACGACGGCGGGCAGCGTCTGGTGCCGGTCGCTCTCGCCGTTTCGGGCGACCACGTAGGGGCCGTCCAGGAACCCTGCGATCGCCTTGGCCGTCTCGCGAACCCGCTTGATCTCGTAGCTGCCGATGAAATCCGCGTCGATGCGCGCGGCCCGGGGCACGCCGTTGACGCGGCGCACCATCTCCAGCGCCCAGCCGGAGTGCTCCTCGTCGGCGACGACCTCGAGCTTCTCGGTGTCGAAGGCGCGGCAGGCCTTGGCAAGATCCTCGACCTTCTTCTTCTCGTCGAAATCCCGCGCCGCGGTCATGCCCCGGTCGAGCAGCGCGCGCACGAGCCCCTCGGGGACGCCGCGGGTCGCCAGCTTGGCGATGTGCCCGCGGTACTCCTCCATCTTCTCCAGGAGAGCCACCAGCTTCGCGCCGGAGGCCGTCGCGCCGGACATCTCCGAGGTCAGCGTGCGGTCGTCCCCAATGCGGGCGAGCAGGAATTTCGACATCTCCTTCTCGTCCTTGAGATACGTCTCCTTCTTGCCCTCCATGACCTTGAAGAGCGGCGGCTGCGCAATATAGAGGTAGCCCTTTTCGATAATCGCCACCATGTGGCGGTAGAAAAAAGTCAGCAGCAGCGTGCGGATGTGGGAGCCGTCGACGTCCGCGTCGGTCATCACGACGACCTTGTGGTAGCGCACCTTGCCGGCGTCGAAGTCCTGCGCGATCCCCGTGCCGAGCGCGGTGATGAGCGTGCGGATCTCGGCGGAGGCGAGCATCTTGTCCAGGCGCGCCTTCTCGACGTTTAAGATCTTGCCGCGCAGGGGAAGGATCGCCTGGAAGCGCCGGTCGCGCCCCTGCTTGGCGCTGCCGCCGGCCGAGTCGCCCTCGACGATGAAGATCTCGGAGAAGGCGGGGTCTTTTTCCTGGCAATCGGCGAGCTTGCCCGGAAGCGCCCCGGAGTCGAGGGCGCCCTTTCGGCGCACGAGCTCCCGGGCCTTGCGCGCGGCTTCGCGGGCCCGGGCCGATTCGACGATCTTCTCGACGATCCTGCGGCCGACCCGGGGGTTCTCCTCGAGGTAGGACCCGAGCTTCTCGTAGACCACCTGCTGGACCCAGGTCTTGACCTCCGAGGAAACCAGCTTGTCCTTGGTCTGCGAGGAGAACTTCGGGTCCCGCACCTTGACCGACACAACCGCGGTCAGGCCTTCGCGGCAATCGTCGCCCGACAGGCTCGTCTCCTTGAGGGCCTTGGTCAACGCGTTGGCGTCGGCATACTTCTGGATGGCCCGCGTCAGAGCGGTCTTGAAGCCTTCCAGGTGCGTGCCGCCGTCGCGGTTGTTGATGGTGTTGGTGAAGGTGAAGATCGTCTCGGCGTAGCCGTCGTTCCACTGGAGGGCGACCTCCACGCGTTCCTTCTCGGCGTCGCGCTTGGGGTCGCCGGTGCCGTTGCGCACGTCCTGGAAAAAGATGACCTTCTCGTGGACCGGCTCCTTGGTCTTATTCAGGTGCTCGACGAAGGAGCGGATGCCGCCTTCGTAGGCGAAATCGTGCTTCTTCTCCGTCCGCTCGTCGCGGATCGAGATGGCCACGCCGGGGTTCAAGAACGACAACTCGCGCAGCCGCTGCGACAGGCTGTCGAAGTGAAACTCCAAGACCGAGAAGATCTCCGGGTCGGGCCAGAAGGTGACCTTGGTTCCCGTCTTCTTGGCCGTGCCCACCGCCTTGATGGGCGCGGCGGGACGTCCCTGCTCGTAGGTCTGCTGCCAGACCTTGCCCTCCCGCCGCACCTCGACGTCCAGCCGCTTGGACAGCGCGTTGACGACGGAGACGCCCACGCCGTGGAGGCCGCCGGAGACCTTGTAGGAGTTGTCGTCGAACTTTCCGCCGGAGTGAAGGTCGGTCATGATGATTTCGAGGGTCTCCCGCTTGTGCTCCTTGTGGAGACCGACCGGGATGCCTCGCCCGTTGTCCTCGACCGTGACGGAGTTGTCGGCGTGGATGGTGACGCTGACGCGGTCGCAGTAGCCGACCTGGGCCTCGTCGATCGAGTTGTCGACGAGCTCGAAGACCATGTGGTGCAGTCCGGAGATGTCGTCGGTGTCCCCGATGTACATCCCGGGGCGTTTGCGCACCGCTTCCAGCCCCTTCAGGAGCTTGATCGAATCGGTGGTGTAGGCCGTGCTGCTCATGATTACAGGTTGACCGCCCGCGGCCTTCGGACCGCGCGGCCCGACCGGATCTCCAAAACCTGGTCGACCCAGCGGCCGTAGCGCGCCGGCTCGGTCGCGCTGGTCAGGAGGACCGTCTCCGCCTCCGGCAGCGCCGCCACGAGCGCCTCCACCCATCCCGCCGAGAGCCCGGCGTCGAATTCATCGATGGCCAAGAGCGGTTTCTCCTCCGTCGTCGCCGCCACCGTTTTCCATTCCGCGAACTTGATCAGACCGACGATGCGGTGAATCTCTCCGGCCGAGGCCTGACCGGCCAGCGGCCTGCCGTCCCGACTCCAGACCAGATCGTCGCGATGGGGCCCGCAGAGCGTGTGACCCCGGCGGCGTTCGGCGGCGGCCAGCCGCCGGAACGCTTCGCGGGACTCTTCGAGCGTCGTCTCTGCCATTTGATAAACGGCCTGGATCCGGCCGTATTCCGGGCCGGCCTGATTCGCCAGGGCCTGAAAAACTTCTTCCCAGGCGCGGAGAGCGGCGCGTCGATGCCGCCGCACGTCCCAGCCGGCCGCCAGGACTTCCTCGGTCCAGGCGTCGAGCTCCTCGACGCGGGGGCCCGCGCCGCGCAGGGGCGCCAGCAGCGCGTTGCGCGAGGCGAGCGCCCGCTCGTAGCGCGCCAGGTCGCTTCCGGCCGCCGGACGGCAGTAGAGCGCCAGCCGGTCCAGAAAGCGCCGGCGCAGAGCGGGGGAGCCGACGATCAGGTCGCGGTGCTCCGGCGCGAAGAACACCGCCGGAGCGAGCGCGGAGACGTCCCGGAACGAGGCCGGCTTGGCCGCGCGGGTGAACCGCCGCCCGCACCCGCGCGCCCACTCGACGCCCAGGCTCTCCTGGCGCGGGCCGCTGGCGAAGGCGGCGGTCACGGCGAAGCGCTCGCCGTCCGCGGCCATTTCGGCCGGACTCGACCGGCGAAAGGAGCGTTGTCCGCAGACCGCCGCCACCGCTTCGAGCAAGTTGGTCTTTCCCTGCGCGTTCTCGCCGGAGACGAGCGTGATGCCGGAGCCAAAGAAGACAGGATCCGGAGCGAGGTTACGGAAGCCGCGGGCGGAAAGTTCAGTAAGGCGCAAGTCGCTCCTGATCAGAGGCGCATGGGCATGACGACGTAGACGTACCGGGACGTTCCATCCAGGCCGCCCTCGGGCCGGCACAGGCACTGCGTGTTCTCGTCCTTGAGCTCGAGGCGGACTTTTTCCGTCTCCGCCTCTTCGAGAAAATCGAGCAGGTACTGCGAGTTCAACCCGATCGAGAGAGCCTCGGCGTCGTACTCCACGTCGAGCGTCTCGCTGCCTTCCCCCAGCTCCTGGCTGGCCGAAGCGATCGTCAGGAGGTTCTTTTCGAAGGAGAGCTTCACCCCGCGCGACCGCTCCGAGGAGAAGAGCGCCACGCGCCGCACCGCGGCCTGGCACGCCGTCCGCGGAACGAGGGCAACCTTGTCGTTGCCCTTGGAGAGGATCTTTTCGTAGTCCGGAAAGTTGACGTCCAGGAGACGGGCGATGAGCTGCCGGTTTCCGGTCGAGAAGAGCAGGTGGTTCTCGGAGTGGCGGATCGTCAACAACGTCCCTTCCGCCCCGTCCATCTTGAGAATTTCGGTCAGGGCCTTCTTGGGCACCAGGACGTTGGGAAGCCCTCCTTTGCCGCCCTCGTTGACGAAATCGATCAGGGCGAGACGGTGCCCATCGGTGGCCACCATCTCGTACTCCTTCCCCTTCTCCTTCAGGAGCGCACCCATCAGCTGGAAGCGGGTTTCTTCCGCGGACACCGCGTAGAGCACCTTGCGCGTCACCCGTTTCCACAGCGCCAGCGGAAAGGACACCTCGCCCTTGCCCTCGACCTTGGGAACCGTCGGAAAATCCTCGGCCGGCTGCGCCACCAGGCGAAAATTGGAACGCTCGCAGGTCACCCCGAGGTAGTGGTTGTCCATCAGCTTCAGGGCGACGTCCGAGTCGGGAAGGTTGCGAATCAAATCGAACAGTTTGCGGGCCGGAACCGTGACGCTGCCGGGCCGTTTGACCCGGGCCTGCGCCTGCGTCAGCAGGGTCAAATCAAGATCGGTCGACGTGAAATCCAGGTGCCCATCCGCGGCGCGCAGGAGGATGTTGGACAGGATGGGAATGGTGTTTTTTCGCTCCACGACCCCCTGCAGGAGCGTGAGCTCATTCAAGAAATCCCCCCTGCGGAGCGTCAATTCCATGGGAGCAGAGCACCTCCGGAAAGAGAAAAAAGTCTATCACATTTAGTGGAATTCGTAGGGCTGTGGAGAAGTGCGCGACGTGGAGAAAAGGCTTGAAAAATCGAGCGAAAATGGTGGTCGTTGCTCGCGCATGGATCTGCTGCTTTCCCCGCCGCGCGCCGCGCGCCGAAAATTTCTCGCGCTGCGGAAAAGGCGCGCGGCGGAAAACGCCGACGGGCCGATCAACCTAGCGGTAGGGCTGCAAGAACGAGTCGATGACCTTGCGGAAATTCGGATCGTCGTCGGCCAGCCGCTCGATCTTCTCGACCGAGTGCATCACCGTGGAATGGTGTTTGTCGTTGAAGAGACGCCCGATCTCCGGGTAGGACATGCCGGTCAGGCGGCGGCACAAGTACATGGCGACCTGGCGCGGGAACGCGATCGGCTTGGCGTTGGAGCGCGCCTTCATGTCCGAGACCCGCAGGCCGTAGTGCGCGGCCACCGTCTTCAAGATCTCCGAGGGCACCGCCCGGCTCTCCTCGGTGCCCACGATGTCCTTCAGGGTCTCCTTGGCCAGCTCGACGGACACGGGTCGGCCGGTCAGGGAGGAGAAGGCGAGCACGCGGTTCAAGCGGCCCTCGAGCTCACGGATGTTGGACTTGACGGTTCCGGCGATGAAGAGCGCGACGTCGTTGGGGATCTCCATCTTCTCCGCCTCGGCCTTCTTGCGGATGATGGCCACCTTCATTTCCAGGTCGGGCGGCTGGATGTCGGCGATCAGTCCCCACTCGAACCGCGAACGCAGGCGCTCCTCCAGGGTGGGGATCTCCTTGGGCAGCGCGTCGGAGGTCACCACGATCTGCTTCTGCGCGTCGTGGAGCGCGTTGAAGGTATGGAAGAACTCCTCCTGGGTGGAGTCCTTGCCGGCGATGAACTGCACGTCGTCCATGAGCAGGACGTCCAGCTCCCGGTAGCGCCGCTTGAACTCGTGCATGCGCTCGAAGCGCAGCGCGTTGATGAGCTCGTTTAAGAACCGTTCCGCCGAGAGGTAGAGGACGCGCGTCCCCGGCGCGCGCAGCAGGATCTCGTGGGCGATGGCGTGGACCAGGTGCGTCTTGCCCAGGCCGACGCCGCCGTACAGGAAGAGCGGATTGTAGGAGCGCGACGGCGTCTCGCCCACCGCGCGGGCCGCCGCGTGAGCGAACTGGTTGGAGGACCCGACCACGAAGCTCTCGAAGGTGAACCGCGGGTTCAGCACGAAGCCGGAGGAGGCCGGCGGGGGAGGCGCGGCCGCCGCGGACTCCCGGGCCGGCTCGGACGCCTCGAGCGCGAAGGAGATCTTCAGGTCGGGCATCCCCGCGGCCGCGGCTTCCTGCGAGATCAACGCGGCGTGGCGCCGTTCGATCCAGTCGGCGAAGACGCGATTGGGGACGGACACCGTCAGGACCGGAGCAATCCCCTCCTTTTCCAGGGACACCTGCCGGGTCGGTGCGAACCAGGTCTTCAGCTCCCTGGTGTCCACCTTCCCTTCGAGGTTCTTGACGATCGAGGTCCAGAGGTCGGCCATTGAAACACGCGCCTTCCAGAGACACCCGAAATTTCCACAACCTTTTCCACAGCTGTGGAAAGCTCCGCGACGATGGGGGCGGGAGTATATACCTGGGCGAGAGGCGTCAGGCGTTAGGCGTGAGGCGCGGTTGGAAGCCCTGTTCTGGTTCGCCTCTCGCCTTCCGCCTCACGCCTGACGAGGCCTTACAGCTTGACTTCAAGCCGCCGGGCCCCTAGCATGCCGCCTCCCTATGAAGCGGACCTATCAACCCAACAATCGCCGCCGCAAACGCACGCACGGGTTCCTCGTGCGGATGCGGACGCGCTCGGGTCGCGCCGTGATCTCGGCGCGCCGCCGCAAGGGCCGCAAAAGACTCACGGTGTGAACTCGGGCCCGGTCGTCCGGGAATTGTTTTCCCGCGAAGACCGCCTTCGAAAGCGAAGGGAATTCGAAGAGTGCTACGCCTCGGGAGTCCGCGTGTCCGGACGACTTCTCCAGCTCTTCGTCCGGATTCGGTCGGGCGGCGCCGGACCGGCGCGTCTGGGCCTTTCGGTGCCGCGCCGCGCGGGAAATGCGGTGACCCGCAACCGACTGCGGCGGCGCCTGCGGGAGATTTTTCGACGCAACCGCGCTTGTTTCCGGGGCGCCGGCGTGGACGTGGTGGTCCAGGGTCGGCCCGGAGCGGCCGGGGCGTCGCTCGAAGAGCTGCGCGGCGACTTCCTGAGCCTCGTCGAGAGGGCCCTGGCTCGAGGCCGCTCCCGATGAGCCGGGCGGCTAAGGCCGCGACCTCTCTGCTCGGTTTCTACAAGAAGATCGTGTCGCCGCTCTTGCCTCCGGCGTGTCGTTTCGAGCCCACGTGCTCGGTCTATGCCAGAGTCGCGATCGAGCGGCACGGACTTTGGAAGGGCGGACGCCTGGCGCTCTTGCGCCTCCTGCGATGCCATCCATTCCACCGCGGCGGCCTGGACCAAGTCCCGTAAACATCTGATGGAAAAAAGGTTATTACTCGCGGCCGCTCTCTCTCTGGGCGTCCTGATCCTGTGGGAATGGCTCGTCCCCAAGCCGCCGCGGCCGGTCGCGCCGGCCAGGCCGGTTCCGACCGCGTCCGCCGAGATCGCGCCCCTGCCCTCGCCGGCGGCGCCCGGCGCGGCCGCGGCCGCGGCCGCGGCGAGCGTTGCTCCCCTGCCCCCGCCCGTCTCGGGCACGACCCCGGAGTCGATCACGCTCGAGAACTCCTGGATCCGCGTGCGCGTCTCAAACCGCGCGGCGGTGATCGAGTCCTTCGTCCTGCTGCACCACACCGACGACGAAGGGCACCCGCTGGAGCTCGTTCGGCAGCTTCCGGCGCCGGCGCAGAAGCCGCTCGCGCTCGCTTTTCCTTCCGACCCCGCGGCGACCCAACGCCTGGCCGGCGCGCTCTTCGCGGTCGAGCGCCTGGGGCCCCGGGGCGTGCGCCTGCGGTACGCCGACGACCGGCTGGCCGTGTCCAAGGAGCTTCGGTTGGGAGATGGCTACCTCTGCGACGTGGACGTCGCGGTCCGCGGGCCGGCCTACGTGCTTTCCGCGGGGACGGGGCTGCGCAATCCGACCGCGCAGGAGCTGTCTTCGCGCTACGTGATGCCGGCGACCGCTGTCGCGCGAACGCCCGGCGGCTTCGAGCGCGTGGCCGCGAGCAAACTGGAAAAGCCGAGGACCTGGCCGCTCGACGAACACGGCTTTGCCGGCGTGGAGGACAACTATTTCCTCGCCGTCCTGATCCCCCGCGGGCCGGCCACGGCGCAGGCCACCCCCGTGGCGGTCAAGGACCCCGCGGGCAAGCCCGCGCCGACGGTCGCCGTGGGCGTGACCGGATCGGGCCACCTCTCCGCGCGCGCGTACTTCGGGCCCAAGGACGTCTCGATCCTGGAGAGTCTCAACCTGGGCCTGGAGAAGACCGTCGACTTCGGCTGGTACGGCATCCTGGCCCGGCCGATCCTGTGGCTCCTGCGGCGCGCGGACGCGTGGCTGGGCAACTACGGGCTGGCCATTCTCCTGGTCACGCTGCTCATCCGGGTCCTGCTCTTTCCCCTCATGTACCGCAGCTATGCGTCGATGAAGAAGATGCAGAAACTGGCGCCGAAGATGAACGCGATCAAGGACAAGTACAAGAAGGCCAAGAGCGACGCGGCGCAGCGGGCCAAGATGAACGAAGAGCTCATGAAGCTCTACCAGGCCGAGGGCTACAACCCGATGAGCGGCTGCCTTCCGCTGCTGCTCCAGCTGCCGATCCTCGTCGCGTTCTACAACGTCCTGCGGTTCGCCGTGGAGCTGCGGCACGCCCCGTTCGTTCTCTGGATCAAGGATCTCTCCGCGGTCGATCACACCTACGTGCTGCTCATCCTGATGATCGTCTCGATGTACGCGCAGCAGGCCATGACGCCCTCGACCGCCGACCCGGCCCAGAAGAAGATCTTCATGTTCATGCCCCTGATCTGGGGCGTGCTCTTCAAGGACATGCCCTCGGGATTGGTGCTCTACTGGCTCTTTTCCAACGTGTTGACCGTCGTTCAGCAGATGATCATCAACCGGCTCGGGGACAAGAACGAGCCGGCGCCGGGCAAGCCGGCGCGGGCAAGAGCGGCGCGCGCATAGGAGACGTATGAGGTACGAAGGAAAGTCGGAAGCGGAGGCAGTGGCCGCCGCCGCGGAGGCGATGGGACGGCCGGCCGCGGAAATTCCGTACCGGATCGTGCGCGACGAGCGCTCGTTCTGGGGCGGACGCGTCGTGGAGATCGAGGTCGCCGAGGCGCAAGGGCAAGCGCCGGCGGTCGTGGACGCCGCGGAGGCGGCCGCTTCCGCGCGCCCAGCCGCTGCCGCCCGCGACGCCGGGGCCGAGGCGGAGCCCGGCGCCGCCGAGGAGCGGCCCGGGTGGGGCCGCGGGGCGGAAGGGGCCATGGACGACGAGGCCTTCGCCCTGGTGGAGACGACGTTGACCGAGCTTCTGTCCGCGGCCGGGTTCCTCGTGGAGGTGCGCCGCCGGCCGGGAGCGGAGATGCTCTTCGAGCTCATCGGAGACGACGTCGAGCCGCTCCTGGCCAACCGGGGAGAAGGCCTGAGCGGGCTGGAGGTGCTCACCGGACGAATCGCCGGCAAGCGCCTGGCACGGCCGGTCTATCCGCGGCTGGACGCCGAGGGATTCCGCGCGCACCAGCGCGAGTCGCTCGAGGAGCTGGCCCGCCGATCGGCGGAAGAGGCCAAGCGCACCCGGCGGCCGCAGCTGCTTCCGCCGCTGCCTCCCGGCGAGCGTCGGCTCGTGCATCTGGCGCTGGCGCAGGACCCCGACGTGGAGACCGAGAGCGAGGGCGAGGGCTTCTTGAAGCGCGTCGCGGTGCGCCCCAAGGCGAGCTGACCGGAATCGGGTAATCGGTTCATCGGATGATCGGATGATCGGATGATCGGCCCCGGGTAGTCCGTCGGCGGCAATCCGATCCCGCGCCGATGGGCAAGAGCCAACGGCGGTTTTGATGCGTCCCTCGACGGATTCCTTCCTCGACACGATCGCGGCGCTGGCGACCCCGGTGGGGCGCTCGGCGCTGGCCCTCCTGCGCGTTTCGGGGAAGGACGCGTGCGCCGTGCTGGCGGCGGTTTCCCGCGGGCTGCCCGATCCGATGCCCGCGCGCCGCCCGGTGCTGGCCACGTTCGTCGACGAGACGGGGGAGCCGATCGACCGGGGACTGGCGACGTACTTCGCCGGGCCGGCCTCCGCGACCGGAGAGGACGTCGCCGAGCTGTCCGTCCACGGCGGCCCGACCGTCGCTGGCAGGCTCCTGGCCGCCCTCGTCGCCGCCGGCGCGCGCCCGGCGCGGCCCGGCGAGTTCACAGAGCGCGCGTTTCTGTCCGGCCGGATCGATCTGGTCGAGGCCGAGTCGATCCGCGACCTCATCGAGTCGCGGACTCCGGCAGCGGTCCGCGCCAGCGCGCGGCGGCTGGAAGGCAAGCTCTCCGCGCGCCTGGCCGCGATCCGCGACGATCTGCTCGCGGCCGCCGCGGCGCTGACGGCGGCGATCGATTTCGCCGAGGACGTCGGGACGCAGGTCCCGCGGCAGGCCGGCGAGCGCCTCGGGGCGGCCCAGGAGGCCCTGGGAGAGCTCGCGGCGACGTACGAGACCGGACGCCTCCTTTCGGCGGGCTGCCGCGTCGCGTTTCTCGGGCGGCCCAATGCGGGCAAGTCGACGCTCTTCAACGCCCTGGCCGGAGAGGAGCGCGCGATCGTCACGGACGTCCCGGGAACCACGCGGGATCTGCTCGAAGCGACGGTGGACATCGGCGGCATTCCGGTCACGCTGGTCGACACGGCCGGCCTGCGCGAGACCGGGGACCCGGTGGAGTCGATCGGCGTGTCCCGGGCGCGCCGGGCGGGGGAGACGGCCGACGCGGTTTTCTACGTGTACGACGCGTCGCGGGCCTGGCGGGACGAGGACGCGGGCGCCATCGCGTCGCTGACCGCGGCGGGAGCCGCGGTGATCGTGCTGGCCAGCCAGATCGACCGCGTTCCCGCCGGCGCGGGCGCGGCGACCGGCGTCGCGATTTCCGGCATCTCCGCCGGCGCCGGCCGCGCGCTCCGGGAGATCCTCGAAGAGACGCTCGCCGCGCACGTGGACACCGGCGCCGCTTCGGAGATCCTCGGATCCCTGCGCCAGAAGGAGCTGGTCGACCGCGCGCGGGAGGCCGCGGCGTCGGCCCGGACGTCGCTCGACCGCGGCGAGTCCCCCGAGTACACCGCGGTACGCGTCGGGGAAGCCCTCGACGCCCTGGCCGATCTGGTCGGGGAGACGACGAGCGAGGACGTCCTGCGCCGGATCTTCTCGACGTTCTGTATAGGAAAATGAGCGCGGCCATGAACGGACGCGCAGACACGGGGACACGGGGACACGCGCCATGAAAGTCCAGGTCCTCATCATCGGCGGCGGGCATGCCGGCATCGAGGCCGCGCACGCGTCCGCGAAGATGGGCAAGTCGACGGCCCTGTTGACGGCCGCCCTGCCGGCCATCGGCCGCATGTCCTGCAATCCCGCCATCGGCGGCCTGGCCAAGGGCCAGCTGGTGCGCGAGATCGACGCCCTGGGCGGGCTGATGGGCGGCCTGGCCGACCGCGCCGGGATCCAGTTCAAGATCCTCAACCGCTCCCGCGGGCCCGCGGTCTGGGGACCGCGCGCCCAGTGCGACAAGGCCCTCTACGCGCGTCTGGCGCGCGCGGAGCTCGAGGCGACGGAAAACCTCGTTCTCCGCGAGGGAATGGCCCGCGAGCTGACCCATGACGGGCGGCGCGTGACCGGCGCGATCACCGAGGACGGAGGCGCGATCGCCGCGGACGCGGTGGTCGTCACCGCCGGAACCTTCCTGCGCGGCCTGATGCACACGGGGCAAGTGCGGACGCGGGGCGGGCGGGTCGGCGAGCCCGCGTCGGCCGGTCTCTCGGCCTCCCTGTCCCGCCTGGGGCTCGCCCTGGGCCGCTTCAAGACCGGGACGCCGCCGCGGGTGGCCCGCGGCAGCGTGGACTACGCCGCCTGCCAGCCGCAACGGGGCGACGAGCCGCCGGTTCCCTTTTCGTTCCGGACGCGTCGGCTCGCGCTCGACCAGGCCCTTTGCTGGCTGACGGCGACCAACCCCCGCGTGCACGACCTGATCCGCGCCAACCTCCACCGAAGCCCCATGTACTCCGGCGCCATCGCCGGAATCGGCCCGCGCTACTGCCCCTCGGTCGAGGACAAGGTCGTCAAGTTCGCCGACAAGGAAAGCCACACGCTCTTTCTCGAGCCCGAGGGATGGGAGGCCGACGAGATCTATTTGAACGGCCTCTCGACGTCGCTGCCCGAGGACGTGCAGCGCGCCATCCTCAAGGAGATCCGCGGCCTCGAGGGCGCGCGCATGCTGCGGCCCGGGTACGCCGTCGAGTACGACTTCGCCTTTCCCGAGCAGCTCGCCGTGACGCTCGAGGCGCTGGAGGTCCCGCGGCTCTTCCTGGCCGGCCAGATCAATGGCACGTCCGGCTACGAGGAAGCGGCGGCGCAGGGGATCTGGGCGGGCATCAACGCCGCGCTCGCGGTCTCCGGCGAGGAGCCGTTCGTGCTCGACCGGGCGCAGGCCTACGCCGCGGTCATGATCGACGACCTGACCAAGAAGGGCCTGGAAGAGCCCTACCGGCTCTTCACCTCCCGCGCAGAATATCGGCTCCTGCTCGGCGTCGACACCGTGCTCGCGCGCCTGGTGCCGCACGGGCGCCGGCTGGGCCTCGTGTCCGAGGAGGACTACGCGTCGGCCATGGAGAGCGAAGAGCGGCTGGCCCGCGCGGAGAAGGAGCTCGGCGCCCGGACTGTCTATCCCGACCGCCAGACGCAGCGCGAGATCGCCGAGATCCTGGGCATCCGGATCGACGCGCCGACAACAATGTATAAATTGTTACAGCGCCGGGACCTCGACGTCGCGCGCCTGGAAAGCTACGCGCCGGAGATCCTGGCCGGCCTCACCCGGGAAGAGCGCAGCATCCTGGAGAGCCGCGTGCGCTACGAGGGATACATCCGCCGGGAGCAGGAGCGGCTGGAGCGCTGGAAGCCTTTGGAGTCGCGGCGGATTCCCGAAGGCTTCGACTACGCCGCGATCTCGGGCCTTTCGCGCGAGGTCGTGGAGAAGTGCAGCCGGCGGCGCCCGCGCACGGTCGGCGAAGCGTCCCGCATTTCCGGCGTGACCCCCGCGGCCGTGGCGATAATCTCCGCCCATGTTGCCCGCCGGTCAGGCGTCTACCCCTGAGGTTTTCGCCCGGCTGCTCGCGGCGCGAGCGGCGGATTTCCAGGTCGAGCTCTCCCCCGACGCCCTCGATCGGCTGGCCGCGTTCCTCGCCTTGCTCGATCAGGCCCGGCGCCAGACCAATCTGACCGGACCGCTGACGTCCGAGGAGCTCGCCGACCACGCGCTCGAGTCCGTGCTGGGCGGCACACTGGTGGCCAAGGGCGCCCGCGTCGTCGATATCGGGTCCGGGGGCGGCTTTCCCGGCATTCCCCTGGCGATCGCCCGTCCGGACCTCGTCATGACCCTCGTCGAGCCCCGGCGCAAGCGCCTGGAGTTCCTGCGCGAGGCGTCCCGGCAGGCCGGCATCGCCAACGTCGCGGCCCTCGCTCGGCTGGCCGATCTGCCGCCGGGCTCGGCCTCGGTCGCGACGGCCCGCGCCGTCGGAGATCTCGAACGCGTCGTGGGAAACGCCGACTTCCTGACGCGCCCGGGCGCCCTTCTGGTCTGGACCACCAACGAGGCGGACCTCGAGCGGCGTCTCGGTCCGCGCTTTGCGCTCGAGCGCAGCCTGCCGGTCCCCGGAAGCCGCCAGAAAACGATCGCCCGATTCCTCATTCGGCCGGAACGTTTCACGTGGAACAAAGACGGCAAGAGGCCGCAGCGAACCTGAGCGCCGACCGGTCGAATCCGCGATCGTTTAGTCTCTCTCCCTCATGGGCCGCATCCTCGCCATCGCCAACCAGAAGGGCGGCGTCGGCAAGACCACCACCGCCATCAACCTCGCGGCCGGCTTGGCGGCGCTCGACCGATCCGTGCTCCTGGTCGATCTGGACGCCCAGGCCAACGCGACCTCCGGCCTGGGATTCCCTCGGGAGAAGGACGGCCCGGACGCCTACGATGTGCTGCTCTCCGAGTCCGCGGACGGCGCGATTCGCCCGACGGCGTTTCCGAACCTGTCGCTCCTTCCGTCGGGCCGCGATCTGGTCGGCGCCGAGATCGAGCTCGTCGACCGCCCGGGGCGGGAGGCGAGGCTGCGCGTGGCCCTCGAAGGCATCCGCGACCGTTTCGAATTCCTCTTCGTGGACTGCCCTCCGTCGCTCTCGCTCCTGACCGTCAACGCCCTGACCGCGGCCGACGGCGTGCTCGTCCCGATCCAGACCGAATACTTCGCCCTGGAAGGCCTGACCGAGCTCTTGCGGACGGTCGAGCGCGTGCGCACGGCGTTCAACCCGTTTCTGGCGTTGGACGGGATCATCTTGACGATGTACGACGACCGCACTAACCTCGCCCGGCAGGTCACGGAAGACATCCGCAGCCATTTCGGAGAGAAGGTCTTCACGACGGTGATCCCGCGCAACGTCCGCCTCGGAGAGGCGCCCTCCTTCGGCAAGCCCGTGCTCGCCTACGACATCAAGTCGCGGGGGGCGGAGGCTTACCTGGCGCTCGCGCGCGAGTTCCTCAAGCGCCAGGGGCCCTCCCGGTGACCCGCAAGCCGGCGCTCGGCCGCGGCCTCTCTGCCCTCCTTCCCGACGGGCGCGAGAGGGAGGATGTTCCACGTGGAACAACGCGCGAAGTCGAGACGGACCGCCTGGTGGCCTCCCGCTTCCAGCCGCGCCGTGATTTTTCGGCCCAGGCGCTGGCGGAGCTCGCCGCCTCGGTCCGGGAGCAGGGAATCATTCAGCCGATCGTCGTCGTCGCCCGGGGGGATCAGTTCGAGATCGTGGCGGGGGAACGCCGCTGGCGGGCGGCCATCCAGGCCGGGCTGGCGCGGGTGCCCGTGGTGGTGCGGGAAAAGCGCTCGGACAAGGAGCTTCTGGAGATCGCCTTAGTCGAGAACCTGCAGCGAGAAGACCTGAATCCCCTGGAGGCCGCTTCGGCCTATGCGCGCCTCAAGGAGGAGTTTCACCTGACGCAGGACGACGTCGCCCGCCGGGTCGGGAAGGACCGCGCCACGGTCGCCAACAGCCTGAGGCTGCTGAAGCTTCCGGCGAGCGTCCGGGAGAAGATCGTCCAGGGCGACATCTCGGCGGGCCATGCCAGGGCGCTGGCCGCGCTGACCTCGGCGGACGATCAGGAACGCCTGGCCGAGGAGGTCGTGCGCCGCGCCCTCTCGGTCCGCCAGACGGAAAAGCGCGTCGCCGCGCTCGCGGCCGAGCCGCGCCTGCGGCGCGAACACCGCCGCGACCCGTTCACCCGCGACGCCGAGGAGAAGCTCTCGAGGCGGCTTTCCACCCGCGTGCGCATCGTGCGCCGGCGCCGCGGCGGCCGGATCGAGCTCGCCTTCGGATCCGAGGAGGAGTTGATCCGGCTCTACGAGAAATTGGTCGGAAAGGGCTGATGGCACTGGGGGTTCTATGAAAAAAACGGACGGCTCGACGCTCAACGGATTTATCGATCGGGGAAGCCATTTCTCCGGCGAGCTGACCTTCGAGGACACGTTTCGCATCGACGGGCGCTTCGAGGGGAAAATCCGGTCGGGCAGCGAGCTCATCCTGGGCGACAGCGCCGAGGTCTCGGCCGAGATCGAGGTGGGCCGCCTCTCGGTCAACGGAACGCTGCGGGGATCGGCTCACGCGACCGAGAGGATCGAGCTGCTGTCCCGGGCGCGGGTCTATGCCGATCTGGCGGCCCCGGTCCTGCGGGTCGAGGAGGGGGCGTTCTTCCAGGGCTCCTGCCAGATGCGCGAGCCCGCGTCCTCGAATCTCGTGGAGTTGCCGAAGACGCCAGCGAGATCGTAACTACTGATAATAAACGACTTATATCAACACGACGCTGTTCGTTTCGCGTCACGCACAGACCGCTCCGGAGGTCGGCTCGACTCGTTTCCCCAACTGTGCTATTGATCCCCGGCTTTTGCGCTCGGTCGACATCGCGGTGAGTGGCGGCGCCCGTCCGCCGAGGATCGAAAACCAGGCATGCTCAAATTCGACGTCACGCTCCTGTACGTCCTCATCGCCTTCCCGATCGCGCATGCGATCCTGAAGCGCTTTCTATTCCGGCCGCTGGCCGGGATTCTCGAGGAGCGCGAGCAGGACGAGCGCACCGCCGCGCAGGTTCACGCCGAGAGCCTCGAGGAGCTTTCCCGGACGATCGCCTGGGCCGAGCGGGAGCTCGCCCGGGCGCGTCAGGAAGCCTTGAAACAGCGCGAGACCCTGCGCGCCGAAGGCCGGGCCCACTGGGAGAAGAAGCTCGCCGAGGCCCAGGCCGCAGCGCGCGCCGCGATCGATGCCGCCAGCCGCGAGATCGAGGCGCAGGCCGCGCGCTCGTCCCGGGAGTTGCCGGTCAAGGCGCGCGGTCTTGCCCGCGAGCTCGCCGAGAAACTGCTCGGCCGGAAGCTCGCGGCGTGAGGGGGCTCGACGCCTCGGTCTTTCGGTTGGCCCAGCAAGCGCACCACGCCGGGCCGCTGGGGATCCCCTTGGTCGTCTGGCAGCTCGTCAACCTGATCGGGTTCCTCGCGGTCCTCCTCTATTTCGTGGCGCGTCCGCTGACCAGGCTCTTCCGTCAGCGCCAGCTCGACGTCGAGCGGCGGCTGCAGGAGGCCCGAGAGCGCCGGGCCGAGGCGGCGCGCCTGGAAGCCGAGGTCCATGAGCGGATGGCGCGCCTGGACATCGATCTGCAGGAAATCCGAGCCCGGGGCGTCGCGGAGGGAGAAGTCGCGCGGGTGGAGCTGATCCAACGGGCGGAACGGGAGGCCGAGGCGCTGCGCAGCCAGGCCGAGGAAGAGATCGGCCGGCGCCTGGAAGACGCCAAGAGACAACTGCGCGCGGCCGCCGCGGAGCTGACCGCCGACTCGGCCCGCGATCTCGTCCTCGCGCAGGTGACCGACGAAGACCGGCGTCGGCTCCTCGCCGAGAGCCTGGCGCGGTTGGAGAATCGCCCGTGAGCGCGTTCGCCAGGAGCTACGCGCAAGCGCTCCTGGGCGTGGTCCCGGCGGGCTACGACATGGACGGATTTCTGCAGCGCGCCGACGCGATCGGACGGGCCATCGCCGCCGGCGGAGAGCTCAAGGCCTTCTTCGCGGCGCCGGCCGTCCCCCGCGAGGCCAAGAGCAAGGTGATCGACGAGCTCGCCCGCAAGGTCGGGCTGGACGACCTGGGCCGCCGCTTCTTCCAGGTCCTCCTCCAGCATCGGCGGCTCACCGCGGTGACGTCGATCCTTCAGGCCATCCGGGACGAAGCCGACCGCGCGAGCGGCGTCGTCGCCGCGCGGGTCACGCTGGCCGCGCCGGCCGCCGACGGCGATCGGGACCGCATCGCCGCCGCGCTGACGCGTGCGGTGGGCCGGGGCGTCCGATTGACCCTCGACGTCGACGAGACGATCCTGGGCGGCTTCGTGGCGCGGGTGGGCAGCGAGGTCTTCGACGCGTCGGTCCTTCGGTCGATCGAGCAGTTCCGGGAGCAAAACAGCCAAGCAGCGGGAGACTGAAATGGAAATCAAAACCGACGAGATCACCGCGATCCTGAAGCAGCAGCTCGCGGGGTACCAGAAGTCGATCGACGTGTCCCAGGTCGGCACGGTCCTGTCAGTCGGCGACGGCATCGCCCGCGTCTACGGCCTGGACAAGGTCATGTCCGGAGAGCTCGTGGATTTCGGGCACGAGCTGTTCGGCCTGGCTCTGAACCTCGAGGAAGACAACGTCGGCGTCGTGCTCCTGGGAGAATCGCGCGACGTGGCCGAGGGACAGGAGGTCCGCCGCACCGGACGGATCATCCAGGTCCCCGTCGGGCCCGAGCTGGTCGGCCGCGTCGTCGATCCGCTGGGCCGTCCCCTGGACGGCAAGGGGCCCATCGCCGCCAAGGAGGCCTATCCGATCGAGCGCGTGGCCCCGGGAGTCATCGACCGCCAGCCGGTGCGCGAGCCGGTCCAGACGGGGTTGAAGGCGATCGACGCCATGATCCCGATCGGCCGCGGCCAGCGGGAGCTCATCATCGGAGACCGGCAGACCGGAAAGACCGCCGTCGCCATCGACACGATCATCAACCAGAAGGGCAAGGGCGTCATCTGCATCTACATCGTCATCGGCCAGAAGAAATCGACCGCCGCGCAGGTGGTGCGCACGCTGGAAGAGTACGGCGCGATGGAGCACACGATCGTCGTCAACGCCAGCGCCTCGGATCCCGCGCCCATGCTCTACATCGCGCCCTTCGCCGGGTGCGCCATGGGCGAGTACTTTCTCTACAACAAGCAGCACGCCTTGACGATCTATGACGACCTGTCCAAGCACGCGGCGGCCTACCGGGAGATCTCGCTTCTGCTGCGGCGACCGCCCGGACGCGAGGCCTATCCCGGAGACGTCTTCTTCCTCCACTCGCGCCTGCTCGAGCGGGCGTCGAAGCTCTCCGACAAGAACGGCGGCGGCTCCCTGACCTCGCTGCCCATCATCGAGACCCAGGCCGGCGACGTCTCCGCCTACATCCCGACCAACGTCATCTCGATCACTGACGGGCAGATCTATCTGGAAACCGACCTCTTCTACTCGGGCGTCCGCCCGGCGGTCAATGTCGGAATCTCCGTCTCCCGCGTCGGCGGCAACGCGCAGATCAAGGCGATGAAGCAGGTGGCCGGAACCCTGCGGCTCGATCTGGCCCAGTACCGGAATCTGGCCGCGTTCGCGCAGTTCGGCTCGGACCTGGACAAGGCCTCGCAGGCGCAGCTGGCGCGCGGGCGCCGGTTAGTCGAGCTGCTCAAGCAGCCGCAGTTCGCGCCCGTGGACGTCGCGCTCCAGGTCGTGTCGATCTACGCGGGAACGCGCGGCCACCTCGACTCGCTGCGGGTCGAGGCGGTGCGCGACTTCGAGACGGCGCTGCATCAGGCGATCAAGAGCGAGCACCCCGAGATCCTGTCGGCCATCGTCAATACGGGCAAGCTCGAGAAAGCCACCGAGGAGGCGCTCGCGGCGGCGATCAAGGAATTCAAGGAAAGGTTCCTCAAGGAGAATGCCGACGCCGCCGCGGCGTGAGCGCGTGAGGCGTGAGGCGTGAGGCGTGAGGCGTGAGGCAGAACATCATTTCGCGAGTGGAAAATCCGTGAGACGTCTGGCGGTCGGCACGTTGCCTGGGCGGGGAAACTAGATGGCGAGTCTCATCGACATCCGGCGGCGGCTGCGGTCCTTGAAGAACACGCAGCAGATCACCAAGGCGATGAAAATGGTCGCCGCGGCGAGGCTGCGGCGCGCTCAGGACCGGGCCATCGCCGCCCGACCCTACGCCAGGGCTCTACGGGACGTGCTGGCCTCGGTTTCCGCCCGGGTTCCGGACCTGTCGCATCCGCTGCTGGCCGAGCGCGAAGAAAAGAAGGTCGCGGTGCTGATCGTGGCCGGCGACCGCGGATTGGCCGGCGCCTTCAACGCGAACGTCAACCGCGCCGTGGCCCAGCTTCTGCGCGGCAAGGCCTGGGAGTCGGTGACCCTGACGGCGATCGGCAAGAAGGCCCTGGAGTTCTGGCGGCGGCGCAAGACCCCCATGTCGGCGCGGAACTATCCGGGCATCTTCTCCCGCATCGACTACGCCACGGCCAAGGGGATCGCCGACACGTTCGCCGCGGCGTTCGCCGAGGAGTCGATCGACGCCGTCTACATCGTTTTCAACGAGTTCCGCTCGGTCATGACGCAGGTCGTCCGCGTCGAGCGGCTCCTGCCGATCACCCGCGGGCAGGTGGCGCTGGCGGAGGCGGCCCAGGGCGTCGAGCCGCTCTTCGAGCCCGACCCCGCCACGATCCTCTCCCGGCTGCTGCCCCGGTACCTGGAGTTCACGGTCTTTCGCATCCTGCTCGAATCGGCCGCGGCGGAGTACGCCGCGCGCATGACCGCGATGGACTCGGCCTCCAAGAACGCCGGGGAGATGATCGACTCGCTGACCTTGACCTACAACCGCGCGCGGCAGGCGCGGATCACGAAGGAACTGATCGAAATCGTCTCCGGAGCGGCGGCGCTGGAGTAGTTCGAAGTTCAAAGTTCAAAGTTCAAAGTTCAAAGTTCAAAGTTCAAAGTTCCTAAGTTCCTAAGTTCCTAAGTTCCCGGCTCGCGATAAGGAGACCGTCATGGTTGAGAAAAACACTGGCCGCATCGTGCAGGTCATCGGGCCGGTCCTGGACGTCGAGTTTCCGCAGGGCCGGCTGCCGGCCATCTACAACGCGGTCCTGGTGCAGGACCCCGGCAAAGAGACCGGCGTGCCGATCGATCTGGTCGCCGAGGTGGCCCAGCACCTGGGAGAAAACCGGGTCCGCTGCATCTCGATGAAGCGCACCGACGGAGTCGTGCGAGGCATGACCGCGACGGACACCGGAGGTCCGATCACCGTTCCCGTCGGCGAGGCGACGCTCGGCCGGATTTTAAACGTCATCGGCGAGCCGGTCGACGAGCTCGGCCCGGTCGAGGCCAAGGAACGCTGGTCGATCCACCGCGAGCCCCCCAGGTACGAGGACCAGTCGACCGACGTCGAGATGTTCGAGACCGGCATCAAGGTCATCGATCTGCTCGAGCCCTACACCAAGGGAGGCAAGGTCGGCCTCTTCGGCGGCGCGGGCGTGGGCAAGACCGTCCTGATCCAGGAGCTCATCAACAACGTCGCCATGCAGCATGGCGGCTATTCGGTGTTCGCCGGCGTGGGCGAGCGCACCCGCGAGGGCAACGACCTGTACCTGGAGATGTCCGAGTCGGGCGTCATCACGCCGGGCGATTGCGCCAAGTCGAAGGCGGCCCTGATCTACGGCCAGATGACCGAGCCGCCGGGCGCCCGGCTGCGCGTCGGCCTGACCGGCCTGACCGTGGCCGAGTATTTCCGCGACGTCGAGGGCAAGGACGTGCTCCTCTTCATCGACAACATCTTCCGCTTCACGCAGGCCGGCTCGGAGGTTTCGGCCCTTCTGGGACGGATGCCTTCGGCCGTCGGCTACCAGCCCAACCTGGCGACCGAGATGGGGGAGCTCCAGGAGCGCATCACGTCCACGAAGAAGGGATCGATCACATCGGTCCAGGCCATCTACGTTCCCGCCGACGACCTGACCGACCCCGCGCCGGCGACGGCGTTCGCCCACCTGGACGCGACGACCGTTCTCTCGCGCGCGATCTCCGAGCTCGGCATCTATCCCGCGGTCGATCCCCTGGACTCGACGTCGAAGATTCTCTCGCCCCGCATCGTCGGCGAGGAGCACTACGGGGTGGCCCGCGCGGTCCAGGCGGTGCTCCAGAAGTACAAGGACCTGCAGGACATCATCGCCATCCTCGGCATCGACGAGCTGTCCGAGGAAGACAAGCAGACCGTGGCCCGGGCCCGCAAGATCCAGCGGTTCCTCTCGCAGCCGTTCTTCGTGGCCCAGCAATTCACCGGCCTGGAAGGCCGCTTCGTCAAGGTCCCCGACACGGTGCGCGGCTTCAAGGAGATCGTGGACGGCAAGTGCGACGACATGCCCGAGCAGGCCTTCTACATGGTCGGGACCATGGACGAAGCGCGGGAGAACGCGGAAAAGCTCGCCAAGTCCGCGGCGTAGACGCCGATGAAGCTGAAACTGACCGTCGTGACGCCCGACCGGCTGGTGATCGCGGCCGAGGCCGACGAGGTCCAGCTGCCCGGGGAGATGGGTTACCTGGGAATCCTGCCCGGGCACACCCCGCTCGTCACGCTCTTAAAGACCGGCGTCCTCTCGTACAAGGACGCCGGGAAGGAGCGGGCCTACGTCCTCGCGTCCGGCTTCGCCGAGGTCGGCCCCGAGCTGGTCACGGTCCTGGCCGATCTGGCCGAGACGCCCGCCGAGATCGACGTCGCCGCGGCGCAGCGCGACCGCGGCGAGGCCGAGGAAGCGTTGAAGACCGCGGGCCGCGAGACCATGGAAGAGATCCGGGGCCGCCTCGAGCTCGCCCAGACGCGCCTGGCGGTGGCGGGGCAGAAGTCCTAGGTCCGCAGTCCTAAGTCCGAAGCCCTAAGTCCGAGTCCTAAGTCCTGAGCCGCACACGGGAGTGACAATCCCGATAATCTCTGGCCATGCCTGATCGGGAACGACGCCGCAGCTCCGAACACGTCCAGCCCGCCGTTCCCAAGCCCGAGGAGCACTACTTCCTGGAGGGACCGCGCGCGCGGCCCCGCGAGCTCGCCACGGTTCTGCGCATCGTCGCCGAGCTCCTGCGCGGGTTCCGGTCCCTGCACTTCGTCGGACCGTGCGTGACGGTGTTCGGTTCCGCGCGCTTCACAGAGGAGCATCCCTACTACGAGCTCGCGCGGTCGGCCGGCCGGCGCCTGGCCCGGATGGGATTCACGGTCATGACCGGCGGCGGCCCCGGAATCATGGAAGCGGCCAATCGGGGCGCCAAGGACGCCGGCGGGCGGTCGGTGGGCTGCAACATCGTTCTGCCGGAGGAACAGAAGATCAACGCCTACCTCGACCGTTGGGTGACGTTTCGCTACTTCTTCGTGCGCAAGGTCATGCTGGTCAAGTACTCCTACGCGTTCGTCGTGATGCCCGGCGGATTCGGCACGATGGACGAGCTCTTCGAGGCGATGGTTCTGATTCAGACCGGAAAGATCAAAGGCTTTCCGGTCGTCGTGATCGGGACGGAGTACTGGCGGCCTCTCACCCGGCTCATCGAAGGGATGGTCCGCGTGGGCACGATCGGAGCCGAGGACATGCGGCTCCTGCTGGTCACCGACTCGATCGACGAGATGGTCGCCCACATTGAGACCCACGCGGTCGAGAAGTTCGGCCTGGTGCGGCGCAAGGCGCCACGGCCGTCGCGGGTGCTGGGGGAGAAGGGGATGGGGAACGCCAAGTCCGAAGTGCGAAGTGGAACCGAGAACTCGTAACTTAGAACTTAGAACTCAGAACTCAAGACTTCTCTCTCCACCCCGGCCCCCGCAGCGGCTGCCCCGGAGTCTTGCCGGTCAACTTGCCGTCGTCGACGACGAGGACGCCGTTGACCGCGACGTAGCGAAACCCTTCGCTGTACTGATTGGGCTTCTGGAAGGTGGCCACGTCCCGGACGGTCGCCGGATCGAAGACCGCCAGATCGGCCGCGAACCCCGGCTCGATCAGGCCGCGATGGTCGAGCCCGGCCGCTTCGGCGGCGAACGACGTCATCTTGCGAATCGCCTCTTCCAGCCGCTCGATCTTTTCCTCCCGCACGTAATGCCCCAGGATCCGCGCCGCCGAACCCCAGCCGCGCGGGTGCGACGTTTCGTGCGAGAGGGGCCCGTCGGTCGCTTTCCCGCCCGAGTCGGTGCAGAAGGAGACCAGAGGGGACGCCAGCGCCGTCCGGACGTCCTTCTCGTCCATCATCGTGAGAATGCAGGACGCGTTGGCCCGGTCGGCGATCACGATGTCGATGAGGGCGTCGCGCGGATCCTTGTGCTCCGCGGCGGCGATCTGGGCGATCGTCTTGCCTTCGTCCGGCTTGAGCGACGGCGCGAGCACCTCGGCGACCATCACGTTGTCCGGGCCGCCGGAGCCCAGGTACTGGTTTTCCCAATCGGTTCCTTCGCGGGCCATGTCCGCCTTGGCACGCTCGCGCGTGGCCGGATCGGCCAGGCGCTTCAAGAGCGCTTCGCGCCCCCCCTCCCGCACCCACGGCGGGAGATTCGCGTCGAGCCCGTTGGAGCCGCGGGTGTAGGGATAGACGTTGGCCGCCACATCGACGCCCTGGGCGCGGGCCGCCGCGATCTTCTCGAGGATCTCCGGCATCCGCCCGAACTGGGGCTTGTAGGCGGTCTTGAGATGCCAGATCTGCGTGCGCACCCCGGCTTCCCGCGCGATGCGAAAGACCTCGTCGAGCGAGGCGTCGATGCGGCCGGACTCGGACCGCTGGTGCGTGAAGTACGCGCCGCCGTAGCGCGCGGCCACTTTGGCCAGAGCGATCAACTCCTCCGTCGAGGCATAGATGTTCGGGACGTACTGGAGCGCGGACGAGACGCCGAGCGCGCCCTCGCGCATGGCCTGGTCCACCAGCGACTCCATCCGAGCCAGCTCCTCGGGCGTGGCCTTGCGGTTCTCGCGACCGATCACGATCGCGCGCACCGTGCCCGATCCGACGAACGTGCCCAGGTTGATCCCCGCGCCGCGCCGAACGAACGTGGCGAAATAGCCGTCCAGGCTCTTCCAATCCGGGCGCACGCCGTACTTCTTGTAGAGGTCGGCGTTGGCCGCGACGATCGCATCGGTCAGCGGCGCGATCGATTCGCCCTCGCCGGTCACTTCCGACGTGATTCCCTGCGTGACCTTGGACGCGACGCGCGGATCGACCAGGACGTTGTACTCCGACTGGCCGAGGAGGTCGATGAATCCCGGCGCCACGACGAGCCCGGTCGCGTCGATCGTCCGCTTGGCCGATCCGGACAGGCGTCCCACGGCGGCGATGCGCCCGCCGCTGACGGCGACGTCGGCCACGAAATAGGGAGCCCCGGTGCCGTCCACGACCCGCCCGCCGCGCAGCAGAAGATCGTAGCGAGGCGGATCCGCCGGGGAGAGAGCGGCGAGGCCCAACGCGAGCGCGCCGGCGAGAAGGCCGAGCGTGAGTTTTCTCATGCGCGCGAGTCTATGATCTTTCCGTATGCGGGCGTGGCGGTGATCCGATCCGACGCCGGCGGCAGAGCCGTCGACCTTCTCCACGAGCTCGTCGCCATCCCTTCGGTGACCGGCGAAGAAGGGCCGGTGATCGCCTTTCTGGAAGAGCGGTTCCGGTCCGCGGGCTGGTCGACCGAGTCGACCGAGGTCTCGCCGGGCCGCCGCAATCTCCTGGTCCGCCGCGGCCGGCCTCGCGTCGTCCTGACCACGCATGCCGACACGGTGCCTCCGTATTTCGATCCGCGCCGCGAGGGCGACACGCTCTTTGCGCGGGGCGCTTGCGACGCCAAGGCCGGTCTCGCCGCGATGACGGTCGCCCTGGAGGATCTCGCGCCGGACTCGGAGGAAGCGGGGCTCCTGGTCCTTGTCGGCGAGGAGCGCGGCTCCGACGGAGCGCTGGCCGCCAACCGGCGCCCGCCCGACGGCGTCGAATTCCTGGTGGGGGCAGAGCCGACGGACAACCGGTTCGTGGCCGGATCGAAGGGATGCCTGCGCGTGAGCGTGGAGACGCGGGGGAAGGCGGGGCATTCCTCCCGATCGGACGCCGGCGCGTCGGCCGTCCCGCCGCTGCTCGACGTCCTCGGCGCCCTGCGCGCGCTCGACGTTCCCGGCGACTCCGTCTTCGGCGAGACGTCGATGAACATCGGCGTCCTCGAGGCCGGCGTCGCCCCGAACGTGCTGGCCGAACAGGCTCGCGCCGAAATCGTGTTTCGCACCGGGCAGCCTGTGGCGGACCTGCTGGCGCGGATTGGGGCCGCTGCGGGAGGCGCCGCCACCGTCCAGGCGGCGTATCGGTCCGATCCGATCCGCTTTCGTCTTCCCCGGGGAGTCCCCGGAGAGATCGTGTCCTTTGCCTGCGACCTGCCGCTCTTGAAGGCCTGGGGAGAGCCTCTCCTGATCGGCCCCGGCTCGATCCGCGATGCGCACGCGTCCGATGAAAGGGTGAGCCTGCCCGAGGTCGAGCGCGCGGTCGCTCTCTACGCCGATCTGGTCGCCGGCCTTCTTACTCAGGGAGAGGCCTACCTGGAGCCCAAGTCAGTCGATGAACCGATGAACCGATGAACCGATGCGAGAATGAGCCGGTCCTCGTTCACCCCGCGTTCACATCCGAGCCCCTAGTCTCGCTACGATGAGGAAGCTCGTCCTGATCGTCGGCTTTCCGCTCCTGGCGGCGCTCGCCCTGGGAGCCGCCGCGCCGAGCAAGGCCAAGGTGCACGGGTTCGCCCTCTCGGGAACGATCGTGAGCCTCGACAACGCCAAGAGAACGCTCGTCGTGCGCGGCGCCTCGGGCAAGGAAACTCCGCTGGTGTGGACCAGCGCCACGAGCGTGTTCGGCGGAAAGCTCGAGACCGGACAAGCGGTGACGCTGCGCTATCTCGACCGTGACGGCAAGCACGTCGCGACATCGATTCGTGTTGCGCAGCCGGTCACGCCCCGGCCGGTTCCGACACCCACGCCGATTCCCCCGCATGGCGGCTGAGCCTTCGCGGCGCGCGTAGTCTCCCGAGCGGCAGCGACGGCTGAGGCCAAGCCCCGTCCCGGCAACGGCTTGGCGAATTTGACCCGTTGATTGTGATCCCCGCCGCGCGCCTTTGCGCGTACTGTTAGGGGCAAATAGGGCGGTGGGTCGGCGCTCGAGGCGGATGCAGCGGGGCCCAGCGGGGCCGCTCGTTCCACTTCGGGGTGACCCGGCTCCCGGCGAGGAGCGGTCATGAGACAGAGGCGGATTCCGGTGGACATGGTCCGAAGGATGTCGAGGCTCTCCGTGCGGGCTCCCGCTCGTCGCAGTGGTCGCGCGCTCGTCGCCGCGGCGATTCTGACGCTCGCCGCGGCTGCCGCGGGGGCAGCGACGATCACCGTCACCGGCACGGGGGACACGGTCGCGATCGACGGCCTGGTGACGCTGCGCGAAGCGATCACTTCCATCAACAACGGGGCCAACGTCAATTCCGACGTCGTCGCGGTGGGCGCGTACGGCACCAACGACACGATCTTCTTCAACATCCCCGGCGCGGGCCCGCCCTTGCGCACCATTGCGCCGGCCTCGGCTCTTCCTCCCCTCCAGGTTCCCATGACGATCGACGGCTACAGCGAGCCGGGAGCGAGCGTGAACACCAACGGACCCGGCCTGGGAACCAACGCGGTCCTCACGATCCAGATCGACCTCACCAACGGCCTGGGATCGGGCATCAACATCACCGGGTCCGCGTGCGCGGTCGAGGGGCTCGTGATCAATCGGGGCCCTGCCAGCGGAATAACCATCTCGGGAAGCGGAAACACCATTTCGGGCAACTTCATCGGAACCGATCCGCCGGGAACCGGCGCGGGGCCCGGCAACGGAGGCGACGGAATTGCCATTCTCTCGGGCGCGAACAACAACGTCATCGGCGGAGCCACGTCCGCCGACCGCAACGTGATTTCCGCCAACGGCGGAGCGGGCATCCGCATCGGCGCGCTCTCCACCGGCAACCTCATCCTCGGAAACCTGATCGGGACGGCCGCGACCGGCGCCGCCGGGCTGGGCGACGGGGCCCAGGGAATCACGGTGGCCGGCGGCTCCAACACCACGATCGGAGGAGCGGCCGCCGGAGCGCGCAACGTGATTTCCGGCAACGTCTCCGACGGAATTCTCCTGACCGGAGGCTCCGGCAACACGGTCCTGGGCAACTACATCGGCACCGACGCGGCCGGAGGCGCGGCCGTCGCCAACGCGCGCGGCATCACCGTCAACGCGACCAACAACGTCATCGGCGGCAACCTCATCTCCGGCAACACGACCGAAGGGATCGTCCTTTCCGAACAGACCGGCCAGAGCGCGGTCGTCCAGAACAATCTCATCGGGACCAACGCGGCGGGAACCGCGGGTCTGGGAGGCCACAGCACGGCGGGGATTCACATTCTCGTGTTCGCCAGCGGCAACGTCATCGGCGGCAGCCCGAGCCTCGGCAATGTCATCGCGTTTGGCGGCGGCACGGGCGTCCTGATCGACGGCGTCGCGGCGACGGGCGGCACGGGCAACTGGGTCACCGGCAACTCCATCTACGGAAACGCGGGCCTGGGCATCAAGCTCGGCGCGTCGCCCTCGGTGGGCATCCCCACGCCCAACGATCCGGGAGACGGGGACGCCGGTCCCAACGGTCTCCAGAACTATCCGACGATCACCTCGGCCACGATCGCGGCCGGAAACGTCACCCTGTCGGGAACTTTGAACAGCGTCGCCTCGACCGACTTCGTCGTCGATTTCTATTCCAGCGCCGCCTGCGACCCGTCCGGAAACGGAGAGGGTCAGACCTTCCTGGGCTCGACCTCGCCGACGACCGACAACGCGGGAAACGCCAGCTTCGGCCCGGTCAGCTTTCCGATTCCCGCCGGGCAGCCGGTCGTGACGGCCACGGCGATTCGCAACACGGACACGTCGGAGTTCTCGCCCTGCTTCACTGTGGGGGGCTGTCCGCCCATCACCGTCCTGCCG
Source organism: uncultured Acidobacteriota bacterium (assembly GCA_963733955.1). Lineage (GTDB taxonomy): Bacteria > Acidobacteriota > Thermoanaerobaculia > UBA5066 > Gp7-AA6 > DATFTF01. The sequence goes on along the minus strand of CAVTEW010000004.1, from coordinate 283,938 downwards.
GCGGCCTTGCCGCAGGGCGTCCAGGGGACCGTCTACAGCCAGACGCTCACCGGGTCGGGCGGAACCGCGCCCTATGGATTCACTTTGACCGCCGGAGCGTTGCCGGCCGGCCTCGGGCTCTCCGCGGGCGGCCTGCTGTCGGGGACGCCGACGGCATCGGGAACGTTCTCCTTCACCGTCACGGCCACCGACGCGAACCTCTGCGTCGGGTCGCGTCCGTACACGCTGGTGATCCTGCCCTCGGGATGCGCCGCGCCTCCCGCGCCGACGCTCACGGTCGTTCCGGCCACGGCCGGCCTGGGGCAGAAGGTGACGTTGACCTGGACGAGGACCATCGCGGCGGGACAGGGCAGCTACACCGTCGAGGTCCGTGCCAACAACGGAGGCTTCGCGCAGGTCGCGACCATCCCGGCCACCGGCACAGGCTTCGAGACGTTCCGCTATGGGCTCCTCGGATTGCCGGCAACCTATGACTTCCGGATCCTGGCCGTGCCTTCCTGCAACCCGGCCCTTTTTTCCACGAGCAACATCGCGAGCGCGGTCGAAACGGGGCCGTGTCCCAGCGCTCCCGCGGTGACCGGCGTGACGGTCGACCCGACGTCGGCCAGGCCCGGCGACACGGTGACGGTGAGCTGGAACGGCGCGAGGCTCTTTTCCGGCTCCTACGGCGTCTTCGAATCGACCGATGGAGGACAGACCTTCGTTCTGGTCGCGATGACCCAGGCCACCTCGGCGGTCGTCACCGTCGCCGGCGATCCCGGCAGCACCCTGACCTTCGAAGTCGAAGCGCTGGGTTGCATCTACAGCCAGCGCAGCAATTTCGCGACGGTCACGGTCGTGTCTCCCACCTGCGATCCTCCGGGCGCCGTCTCGGACATCCGGCTGCGGGCGTCCGGCGTCAGTCCCGCGCGGCCTCCCGCTCCCACCGAGTACATCGCGGTCGACTGGCAGGCTCCGGCGGGCGGGACGGTGCCCCTCCAATACAGCGTGCGCGTCAACGGCGAGGCCGAGCTCTTCGTCCCCGGCCCGACGGCGCTGCTCCTGCCGCGCGGCGAGGACCTCGACCCGATTCAGATCTTCGTTCGGGCGCAGGCCTGCGCGCCGCTGCAGTCCGGGCCGGAGTCGTCGAGCGACCCGACCGCTCTCTTCCTGACGCCGCCGCAGTCGAGCTTCACCGTGTCGGCCGACCCGCGCGCGGGCGCCAATGTGACGTTCACCGACACGAGCTCGCCCCAGGCAACGTCCTGGTTCTGGATCTTCGACGACGGCGGCACGGACACCGCGCAATCGCCGTCGCACGCGTTTGCGGCCGCGGGAACCCACTCGGTCTCGCTGGTGGCGTCCAATGGGGCCGGCAGCTCCACGTCGACGCAGGTCTTTTCCGTCGCTCCCGCGGGGACGTCGCGGATCGCCGTGGCTTCGCCGGTCCAGATCGACGCGAGCCAGCCCGGCCGCCGCCGCGCACGCGTGCAACTGTCCGGCCGGGACGGCGTCTGGGTGACCCTCCAGAGCCGCGAAGAGCGCGAGACGGTCGTCTTCCTGCGTCTCCTGGCGATGGACGGCACGGTTCGCCTCGAGCGCCGTCTCTCGGTGCCGGCGGGCGCGGCGGGACGGTGGGACGTGGGAGCCTGGGGCGTGACCGGGGACCTCTGGCTCGAGCTCGTGAGCGGTCAGGAATTCGAAGCGGGGGTGTCGATGAGCGGCCACGCCGGAGCCCGTGAGGTGACGCGATGATCGCGCGCGGCCGGACGATGCGGCAAGCGACCAGCGCCTTTCTCGCCGCGGCGCTGGCGTCGCGACTGGTGACCCCCGAGGCCGCCGCCGCGGTCCTGCCCCAGGCACAGACGGCGGAGCCGGTTCGGTCCGTCCTGGTCATTCGCCACGATCCTCTGGTCTGCGTGACGACGGAGCTCGCGCCACTGGTCGACGCGCAGGTCGAGCCGGCGCCGCAGCTCGAGCGCGGGTACGTCTATTTCAAGGCGGCGGGAACGGAGGATTTCTATTACACCGCGATGAAGGGCCCCGCGGACAACCTCGAAGCCACCCTGCCGCGCCCGCTCCCGCAGACCAAGGCCATCGACTACAAGGTGCGGGCCCGCGACGTCGCGGCGCTGGTGTCCGAGAAGGGCGAGTACGCGCCGCCGGTCGTGCCCGGCAACGCGTGCAAGGCCAAGGGCCTGCCGATCCCGCAAAGCGGCGCGAACCTCACGATCGGGTTGACGCGCGAGGGACAGGATCCCGCGCCGCCCGGCTTCAACCGGCGCGACATCGCCTTCGTGATTCTTTTCGGGGGGGCGACGGTGACCCTGGCGCAGGCGCTCGGGTCGGCCGCGGGGAGCGCTTCCGCGTCGTCGCCGGGCGCGGCGGGATCGGGAAGCACCGCGGCCAAGGCCGGCGGCGGTGGAAGCAAGGGCGTATTGATCGCCGCCGGCGTCGCCGTGGCGGCGGGCGCCGCGATCGCGATCGCCAAGAACAGCGGGCATTCCAACAACAGCACGGCGACCTCGACCCCGACGGCCACACCGACCTCGACGCCGACGCCCGCGCCGACTTCGACGCCGACCGCGGTTGCCCAGTTCATCGAAGCCGACGTGACCTGGAGCGGGCCGGGCGACGTGGACATCCGGCTCTTGAACGCCACCAGCCAATCCGTGGGCACCGTGGCGCCGGCCGGATGCGAGTCGACCGCTCCGCGGACCGAGCACGTGCTCCTGCCCGGCGCGCCGGTGGGCTCCTACAGCGTCGTGCTTTCGGCCAAGTCCTGCGGATCGGGAACGCCCACGGTGATCGCCGCGGTCATGTCCGTCCAGTCGAGCGGCCAGCCCAAGTGCCCCAACACGTTCGTCAACGTCCCGGTGGGAGGCTCGATCCCGGGGTGCACGTTCACGCTGCCGTGACGAGGCCCCCCTCCGTAGACGTCGGAGGATGATTCGTCGATATCTGGCGGGATCATGCCGCCGGTGGTAAGAGTCTGCCAGAGTGCCCAAGCCGCAACGCTCGCTTGCCGGGACGGTCTTCGTGTTGGCTGTTGCGCTCAACGTTTGCGTTGGACTCATGAGCGCGATGCCGGCGAGTGCGCATTGGCCAGGTCCTCAGGACACCCGGTCCAGCCGATCGGGCTACGCTCGTTCGAAGGCCACGGCGCGAGGGAAGGTCAATGCCTCGTGTCCGATCCCGGTGTTCCAGACGGGGGAATCGGTGGCGCTGCCGCCGATCCCGGTCTCACTCGCGAGCGGCGACTTCAACGGCGACGGAAATCTGGATCTTGCGGTGGCGAGCGCGGAGTTCGGCGGGGTCGCAATCCTGCTCGGCGACGGAAAGGGAGGATTCCTCCAAGCCCCCACGATTCTCGATGGGAAGTCGACCAATTTCGTTTCCACGGTGGACCTGAACGAAGACGGCATCCTCGATCTCCTTATCTCGACCATTGATGGGCCGGTTCTGTTTCTCGGCGACGGAAAGGGCGGATTCCAATCCGGTCCGATTGTTCCGCAGCCGCCTCCTGGCGGCGAGATTCTGGAGTTTGCGGCGGCGGATCTGAATGGCGACGGCCATCAGGATCTGATCCTTCTCAGCGAAGTCGGAGGAGACTCGTTCGTCTCCGTCCTTCTCGGAGATGGGCTGTTGACTTTTCTTCCGCATTTCCCGGGCGCTTCGGCGGGGTTTTATGCTTCATCCCTCGCGATCGCCGATCTCAATCACGACGGATACCCGGACGTCATGTTGGCCAATACCCGTGGAGCGGAAGTTCTCCTGGGCGATGGCAGCGGAGGGTTTGGCGCGCCAGCGATCGTTTCCAATGGGGGCGTAACGGCGCTCGCAACGGGCGACTTCAATGGGGACGGCAACGCGGATCTCGCGGTCATTCAGTCGGCATCGGCTGCTCTCTCCGTGCTGCTCGGCGACGGCGCCGGCGGGTTCATGCTGGCGCAGCAAGTCTCCCCCGGAGGGCAACCGCGGTCCGTCAGGGTCGGGGACTTCGATCAGGATGGAAACACCGATCTTGCCGTCGCCAACGACCTCGACAGCGACATCGTGATCCTCCGAGGCGACGGAAAGGGCTCTTTTCAGGCTCTGCCCCACGCCGTGGTGACGACTCTGGAGAACACGTTCTGCGTCGGAGACGTGAACAACGACGGAGTGCCCGACCTTCTCGTCGCAGAAGAGGCATCGCTCAACGTCTTTCTGGCCGACGGCCATGGATCGTTTCGAGGGGAGATCCTCTACCCCGCGGGCGTCCAGCCGGGAGCGATCACGACGGCCGACTTCGACCGCGACGGCCGGCCGGATGTCGCGGTGACGAACTACTTGGAAGATCGCGTCTCCGTTCTGCTTGGAGATGGTTCCGGCGGCCTCGGTCCTCCTCGTTCCTTCGCCGTGGGTCAGAATCCGATTGATCTGATCGCGGCCGATCTCAATCGGGATGGGATCCCAGACCTGGTGGTGGCATCGCTGAGTGCTTCCGCCATCACGGTTCTCCTGGGCGACGGCCGGGGCGGCTTCGCCGCGCCGCGAACCGTTCCCACCAACCAGTTTCCACGCGCCCTCGTCGCCGTGGATTTTGACGGAGACGGCAATCTGGATCTGGCTGTTCTGTGCGGTCCGCCGTACAGCGTCGTGCTCCTGGCGGGGGACGGAACCGGTGGTTTCCGGAACGCCGGGGCGTTCAGTGTGCCGGGGGGCCCTTTGGCCGCGGCCGACTTCGACGGGGACGGCAAGATCGATTTCGCCGTAGGCAATCCGTTGGACTCGACGGTCTCGGTCTATCGAGGGGATGGGACGGGCGGAGTCAGCGGGCCGATCGTTTCGCCGGCGGGAGGCCGGCCCGTTCGACTTGCCGCAGGGGACTTCAATGGCGACGGCCACGGCGACCTGGCCGTGGCCGAAGATCTCTTCAACGTGGCCGTTCTTCTGGGAGACGGGGCCGGCGGCTTCGGTTCGCCCTCGATCTATGCCGTCGGCATGCTGCCGGGTCCAGTCGTGGTCGGCGACGTCACCGGCGATGGATTGCCGGATCTCGTCGCGCTGGACTCCGGCAATGGATTCGTAACCGTGCTCGCCGGAGACGGAGCCGGAGGATTCACGGCGTCGGCCTCGGTGGGAACTGGCGGATCGCCTGAATCGGTCTGTGTTGCGGACCTGGACTCCGACGGTCGACAGGACCTGATCTGTACGGCCGCGCTGGCCAACGCCGTGTCCGTCATCCTCAACCGAACGGCGACGATCCTTCCTCCCGACCCGGCGCCGGCGGCGTTTGGAAGTCCTTATTCGAGCGCACCATTCAACGTTGTGGGTGGCGCGGCTCCGTTCGTTTTTTCCCTGACCGGCCGGTTGCCCGGCGGCATTCGCTTCGACCCGGCCACTGCAACGCTGTCCGGCACGCCCTCCGAGATCGGAGGTTTTCCGATTGTCGTCACCGCGACCGACGCGGCGGGATGCAGCGTCGTGCGGCGAATGACGATCACCGTGAAACCGGTCGGTACCAGCCTGGTTCTGATGCCCCAGCCGGCGCCCCTGATCGCGGGTCAGGCGACGACCATCACGGCCGTCGTGACGACGGTCCCCCCCGGAGCGGGCGTTCCCACGGGGTCCGTCACCTTCTACGTCGACGGCGTCGCCCAGCCTCCGGTGGATCTGGTGAATGGGGTCGCCACGCTCGACCTGACCAATCTCTCGCCTGGGTCCCACACGATCACGGCGACCTACGCCGGATCCTCGCTGTTCTCCTCGAGCGCGTCGATGGCGCTGCGAGCGCCCGCTCTGGCCGCGCCGATTCCGACCGTCGGAGCGGCGGGGGCGGCCTTGCTGGCTCTGGGCCTTCTGCTTTCGGGGATGGGCCTCGCGCGCCGGCAGTAGGGCTCGCCGGCGCGCCGAGCGTTCAGCAAGCCGTTACGGCGCCCACTGCAGCCCGAGGGCCACACTCAGGAAAACGGCCATCTGGCCGCGGGTCAGGTTCGCGTCGGGGCAGAAGTTTCCGCCGCCGCATCCCGCGGTGATGCCCGCGGCGACCATCGCCTCGACGAAGCGGTGCTGGGGATGGCTCACGGGAACGTCGGAGAAGGTGGCCGTGGCCGGATTCGGGCTCACCTGCAGTTTGTAGAAGACGCGCACGGCCTGGAAGCGCGTCGTCCCGGCGGTTCCTCCCAGGGCGATCTCCACCCAGTAGGAGTTGTTGGCGTTGTCGATCGTGTTGACCCCGGGCGTCGCGACGAGAACGGCGCAGCCGGGCGTCCCCGAGGTCACCGCTGTGGCGACGGTCGTCTTGGACGATTCGCTGAGGCCAATCTGGAAGACGCTGACGAAAACGTTGGAAGCGGCGTCGGTGTCGCAGCCGTCGACCTCGACGGAGGTGATCGTCGCGCCGGCCGGAAGGTACAACGGGGCCTCCAGAAAACACCCGGCGTTGCAGTAGCGCGAGCCGAAGGAGTCTCCGAACAGGGCGCCGTTGTAGCTCGCGTCGAACGGCACGAAGTCGAAGGCCTGGATCGTGCGGCTGACGGCGCTGGCGATTCCAAAGGTCTGCGGCCGGATCCCCGCTGCCGCGGAGGCGTCGGCATTCGAACCTGTCTGGGCCCGCGCCACCGCGGACGCCACGAAGCACACGAGAGCCGCACTGCGAGCAACCCAAGAACGCATGAATGCTCCTTTCCGGACTTTTCCGCGATTCTAATTCGAAGGCGTCGCGGCAGCCGGAAAAATCGCAGCTTCTTTCGGAAGACAGACGGGCGCGCGAAGGGCTAGGCGGGAGGCGGGACCGGCTCGGCGGGTAGCGTCAGCCGAAACGTCGCGCCGCCCCCGTCGCGATCTCCCACCTCGACGCGGCCGCCGTGCGACTTGGCCACCTGGTCGACGATGGCCAGGCCCAGGCCGGAGCCCTCGGGATTTCTCTCTCGGGCGTCGCCCAGGCGCACGAAGCGCTCGAAGATCTCGCGGCGGCGTTCCGGCGCGACGCCCGGCCCCCGGTCGCGGACCTCGAGAAAAACCTCGCCGCCGGCACGGCCGACCAGCACGTCGACGGACGTGTCCGGCTCGGTATAGAGGATCGCGTTGGACACCAGGTTGGAGACCGCCCGCGCCACCGCGGCTTTGTCCCCCGAGAACGGCGCGGGACCGTCCCGTTCCAGCCGGCAGTCGACGCCGCGGCGAGAGGCCATGGGCTCCTGTGCCTCGACGGCCTCCGCGGCGATGGCCGAGAGATCGCAGGGCGCGGGCCGGGCCCGCGGCGTCGCGTCGCCGCGCGCGAGGTGGAGGAGGTTGTCGACCTCGCTCGCGAGCCCCTTGGCCACCCGGCCGATGGTCTCGAGCGACTCCCGCCGCTCCGGCTCGGAGGAGTCCGGACGTCCGGCCTCCTGGACCTCGCCTACCAGAACCGCCAGGGGCGTCTTCAATTCGTGCGCCGCGTCCGCGACGAGGCGCCGCTGGGCCCGGAAGGCCGCCTCCACGCGATCGAGCAGCGAGTTGATCACCGCGGCCAGCCGCTGAAACTCTTCCCCTCCCGAGACGGGCACGCGCCCGGAGAGGTCCGTCGCTTCCATCTCCTGGGTCTGGCGCGTGATCGCCTCGACCGGCCGGATGGCCCGGCCCACCGCGAAGGTCAGGATGGCCGCCGTTCCCAGGAACCCGGCCAGGACGAACGCGGCTAAGGCCCGGTCGAGGCGCGCGAGATTGCGCAGCGACGGCCCGATCCAGCGGAAGAGAACCAGGGTCGCGCCGCGCGCTTTTCCCTGGAGGCGCGTGACCAGGAAGCGGCACCAGCGCCCCTGGCCGCTGTACGGCTCGACCGCTGTGTAGGGAACTTCCTGGCGGTCCCGGTACGGCAGGATCCCTCCGGGCAGCGTCCCCTGCTTCAGGAGATTGCCCGAGGCGGCGATGGGAACGTCGCCGTCGAAGAGGATCGCGGAATGATTGGCCAGGCGGAACTCGAACGCGTTGGCCTCCAGTCCCGCCTTCAACGTGTCGCGCTTGGACTCCACCAAACCCTCCAGCTCGAAGCTCGAGCCCAGGGCCACCGAGAGCGTGTACAGCTCGTCGTCGAAGTCGGAGTAGGTCATGCTGCGCACCATCGTCCGCGTGCCGAGCGCGATCGCGAAGAGGAAGAGCGCGGAAAGAAAAGCGCCCGAGAGCGCGATGCGGGTGCGCGCCCGGCGGAGGTTGGGCAGCTTCATACCAGCCGGTACCCCATGCCGCGGATGGTCTCGATGTGCGAAGGGCGCTTGGGCGTGTCGATCTTGCGGCGCAGGCGCGCGACCAGAACGTCGATCGTGTTGGACATGGGCTCCTCGCGCTCTCCCCAGGCCTGCTCCAGGATCTCCTCGCGGGAGACCACCGCGCCGGGCTGGCGCATGAGCGTCTCCAAGATCGAGAACTCGCGGGCGGTCAGGACGAGCGCCTCGCGCGCTTTCCAGGCGGCCCGGCGTCCCGGATCGAGACGCAGCTCGCCGCAGACGAGCTCGGCCGCCGGGCGGCGCTCGTTGCGCCGCAGGAGAGCGCGGGCGCGGGCTGCCAGGACGTCCAGGTCGAAGGGTTTTCCGAGATAGTCGTCGGCGCCCTCGGAGAGGCCTTCCACGGTCGAATCGGAATCGTCCAGCGCGGTCAGCATCAGGATCGAATTGGCGAAGCCGCTCGCCCGCGCGCGCTTGCAGATGGCCAGGCCGTCGCCGTCGGGCAGCCGCCGGTCGAGCACGAGCAGGTCGTACTGGTGGACGCCGAGGGATTCCTCCGCTTCGCCGACGCGGGAGGCCTCGTCGCAGGCGAGTCCCACGCGCGACAGGGTCCGCACGATGAGCGACCGCAGCCGCTGATCGTCCTCGACCACGAGCGCCCTCACCGCCGTCTCCAGGCCATCGGGGACCATTGTAGTGAGGAGCGAAGCGGCCGGCGCGCCCGGCGGCGCCTCCGAAAGGCCTAGAGTAGGAACATCGCCCCGCCCGCCGCGAACATCAGCAGGGCGGCGGCGCCGATGGCGATGCGGGCGGCGAGCGGACTGCGCTGCCCCTTCATGAGCCGCCGGTCCGACGCGACGATCAGGATGGCCACGAGAAGGAACGGAGCCAGCAGCCCGTTAATCACCGCGGACCAGTAGAGCGCGGACACCGGGCTGATCCGGGTGAAATCGAGGAGGATGCCGCCGACGGTCGAGAGCGCGATGACGCCGTAGAAGAAGCGGGCGCCGCGGAGTTTCTTATCGAGCCCCTGCCTCCAGCCGAAGGTCTCGGCCAGGGCGTAGGCCGCCGATCCCGAGAGGGTCGGGATGGCCAGGAATCCCACGCCGAGCAGCCCGACCGTGTACAGGACCTCGGCGAACCGTCCGGCCAGCGGACGCAGAGCCTGCGCCACCTGGCGCGACGTCTGGACGTGAGTCAGCCCGTGGCGGTGGAGGGTCAACGCGGCGGTCAGGACGATGAAGAACATCACCAGGTTGGAGAAGAAGGTCCCCGTTCCGACGTCCAGCCGCCCGTCGGCGAGCTCCTTCGGCGTCGCGCCCAGCCGGCGCACCCGCATCCTCCTCCCCAGGACCTTCTCCTCCTCGACCTGCTGGGACGCCTGCCAGAAGAAGAGATACGGAGAGATCGTCGTGCCGAGAATCGCGACCAGCGTCGACCAGGCCGCGTGGCCGCGAGGAATCGACGGAACGAAGGTGTCGTGGAAGACCTGCCGCCAGTCCGGCCCGATGGTCAGCGCAGCGACGACGTAGGCGAAGAGCACGAGGGCGAGCCACCTCAGCACGGCGGCGATCTGCGCGTAGGGGAACCGGATGACCGCCACGGTGATGGCGATTCCGAAGACCACCACGCAGGCGTGCCGCTCGGCGCCGGTGAGCATCTGGGCCGCGTCGGCCATCCCGGCCAGATCCGCGGCGATGTTGATCGTGTTGGCGGCCAGCAGCAGGAGCGCCGCCGCGGCGAGGAGCGAGCGGGGCAGCTTCTTCTGGAGCGCCGCGGCCAGCCCCTCTCCGGTCACCATCCCCACGCGCGCGCACGCGGTCTGGACCGCGGCCATGAGGGGCCACGTGAGCAGAGCGGTCCAGAGAAGCGCGGTTCCCATTTGCGCTCCGGCAATCGAGTACGTCGCGATTCCGGAGGGATCGTCGTCGGCCGCCCCCGTGACGACGCCGGGTCCCAGGGCGGAGAAGAAGCGCCGCGGGAACGTGCGCGTCTTCGCCCCGGGCGGCTGCCCGCGCCCGCGCCGAACGCGTCCGCGAGGTGGTGAAGTGTCGGGCGAGGCTCCCATCGGTCGAGCGAGAGAGCAGAATCCGTGCCGCGATTTCGAAAAAGGTTGAACGAGGCGGAGACGATGTTCGTCTCGCAGGTGGCCAACGGGACCGCTCCCGCTCGAGAAGATCGGCCTGACGGCTCTTCTGGTCGCCTCGGGCCGGGGACTCCAGCAGGTTGCTGAAAAAGGGTGTGGAGCGGCGCAACCGCTGCGGCGGCGGGGCTTTTGCTCGCGTCGACGCGACTCTTGTCCTCCAACGGTGCGATCGGGTGAACGCAAGCTTCTCAGTCCGCTGCGAATTGCAAAAGCCCTGACGCGACGCCCGCAATCGTTTTTCAGCTGCCTGCGACCTGTAGACTCGCGGTCCGATGCGTCGCCGGATTCTTCTCATCGCCGTCGGGGTCCTCGCCGCGGGGGCGGCCTTCGTCGTCTACGCGATCGGTCCGCGAAACCTCCTGGGGATGATCCGGTACGACCAGCGTCAGGAGGGCCGCCTGCGGGTGGGCGATCCCGCCCCGGACGTCGCGCTCGTCGCCCTGGACGGGACGCGCCCCGTCCGCATCCGCGAGTTCGTCGGCGGAAAACCCCTGGTGATCGTTTTCGGCAGCTATACCTGACCTCCCTTCCGGCGCGCGGTCGCGCGCGTGGCGCGGATGGCGCGTCAGTACGGGGACCGGGCCCGCTTCCTCACGGTCTACATCAAGGAGGCCCACCCCCTGGACGAGTGGCAGATGTCGAGCAACGAGAAGGAGAACGTCTGCTACCCGCAGCCACGGACGTTGGCGCAGCGCGTGGCTATCGCCAACGATTTCGTCCGCCGTTTCCACTACGACGTTCCGCTCGCCGTCGACCCCATGGACAACCGGGCCAACGCTCTCTACGCCGGATGGCCCGAGCGCCTGTATGTCCTCGACGCCGACGGGGTGATCGTCTACAAGGGCAAGACCGGCCCCTTCGGCTACCACCCCGAGGAGGTCGAAGCCTGGCTTCGGGCCCATCCTCCGCACGTCGCCTCCGCTGCGCGCGGAGTCTGCGCCTTCGGCGCACCGGCGCTCGGCTCGCCCAAAGGGGCTCGACCGAGCGCCTGACTCCGTGCTCGCTCCGGCTCCCGCGTCGCGCGCCTGCACGTCGCTCACGCTTTGCTCCGGATCTGCGCCCTTTGGGCGCACCGGTCCGCGGCTCGGCCGGATGCGGCCTCGACCGCGGCCCTGATCCGTCGCTGCGCTCTCGCTCCCGCGTCGCGCGCCTGCACGTCGCTCACGCTTTGCTCCGGATCTGCGCCCTTTGGGCGCACCGGTCCGCGGCTCGGCCGGATGCGGCCTCGACCGCGGCCCTGATCCGTCGCTGCGCTCTCGCTCCCGCGTCGCGCGCCTCCTCCTTCGCTTCCGCTCAGGAGACTACGCGCGCCGCGAGCTTAAGGATGAGTAGATCGAGTTCGAGAAATCTCTTGACTTGGGTTTGAGGGGGGGCCATCTTTCGACGCCTCACGCCTCACGCCTCACGCCTCACGCCTCACGCCTCACGCCTCACGCCTCACGCCTCACGCCTCACGCCTCACGCCTCACGCCTCACGCCTCACGCCTCACGCCTCACGCCTCACGCCTCACGCCTCAACTCACGCCTCACGCCTCACGCCTCACGCCTCACGCCTCACGCCTCACGCCTCACGCCTCACGCCTCACGCCTCACGCCTCACGCCTCACGCCTCACGCCTCACGCCTCACGCCTCACGCCTCACGCCTCACGCCTCACGCCTCACGAATTCCGGATGTTCTGGAATTCCTTTCGGCGCCGCCAGAGGTAGATGAGGATCGCTGCGTTGATGGCCAGGATCGCGTAGCGCCGCGGGCCCCGCGGCCGCTCCAGGATCTCGTAGATCTCAAGAGGGATTCCGAGCGCGGTCAGGACGATCGTGAAATAGGTCGACCACCAGATTTTCCAGACGAGCAGCGTCGCCTCCGCGGCGAAGACGGCGGCCACCAGGAAGGCCACGACGCCGAAACCGATGGCCTGGCCCGGCGTGATGTCGCGAATGACCGCCGCCAGACGGGCCACGATTTCGTTTTCGGGAGCCACTCGAAAGAAGCGCGCGACCTGGGCGACCGAAGGCGCCGAGGAGAGGCGGGCCAGGTGGATCGCGGTGAATCCAATAGAGAGGAAGATCAACGCCTTGAAGTACTTGAAGGCGATGATGGCCACAAAACCACCGGACATGTGCGCTGCGCGCGCTGCTTTGGACATCGTGAGCGCCGGAATCCCGGCCGTGGATGCTACCGCTTTTGCGGCCGCCGCCGGTCGTGAGAAGTCGATGGAACGTGGCCGCCGGGTCCCGGACGGGCGGGCTAGCCCAGCGCGGCCCAGAGCAGCGCGTCCGCCGCCGCGAGGAACAGGAGGGCCCACATCTGCCGGCGCCGGCGATTGCGGGCGATCTTCCCGCGGGGGGACCGGTTGGGCGGCACGGGCAACGCGGCGTCTCTCACGACAGCTCCTGGAGATAGGACGTCTCCAGCCCCCTGCCGGATTACGGTTCCGTCGTGCGATCGGGAGATGAGAGGAGCGCTCCTGGGCCTCCTCCTGACCCTCCCGGTCGCGGCGTGCAGCGACCGCCTCGGGCACGTGTTTGTCGAGCCCTCGGGGAATCCCCCGGTCGAAGAGATCGAGCAGGCCATCCGCGCCGAGGCCGCCAAGCTCGGAGCCGACGCGGCGGTCCCGGTGTTCGACCGCACCCGCCGCATCGGGCGCGTCGACGAGGGTCCCTGGTGGGACCGGCGCTCCTTCCCCGTTTACGGGCGCAAGATCGTGGCCGTGGCGATCCGCTACCGCGGCGAGCGCGACCGGGAATAGCGCGGCCGCCGGGACCGATAGAATCCGTTTGGGTTTCTCGATTGCGGGGTTCCGACCCCGTGGAGGTTCCATGCACGCAGCCAGAGTCTTCCCGGCGCTCGTCCTCTGCGCCGCCCTGTCCGGCGCCGCTGCCGCGGGCCAGGCCGCCGCGACCAGCCGTCCCACGCGGCCCGCCCGGCCCGGTTCCGTTTCCCGGCCTTCCGCGACACCCGCCGCGGCGAGCAAGGTCACCTCGGTCGAAGGGATCACCGAGTACGCGCTGCCCAACGGCCTGCACGTGCTGCTCTTCCCCGACCCGACCAAGCCGACCGTCACCGTCAACATCACCTACCGGGTCGGCTCGCGCAACGAGAACTACGGCGAGACCGGGATGGCGCACCTGCTCGAGCACCTCATGTTCAAGGGCTCGACCCATCACAGGAACGTCCCGCAGGAGCTGACCTCGCATGGCGCCCGTCCCAACGGCACCACCTGGTTCGATCGGACCAACTACTTCGAGACGTTTCAGGCCGGCGACGAGAACCTGCAGTGGGCCCTGGACCTCGAGGCCGACCGGATGGTGCATTCCTTCATCGCCAAGAAGGATCTCGACAGCGAGATGACCGTTGTGCGCAACGAGTTCGAGCTCGGCGAGAACGATCCCGGGGGGATCCTGGACGAGCGCGTCCTGTCCACGGCCTACCTCTGGCACAACTACGGCCACGACACGATCGGCGCGCGCTCGGACATCGAGAACGTGCCCATCGGCCGGCTGCAGGCCTTTTACCGGACCTTCTACCAGCCCGACAACGCCTACCTGCTGGTGGCCGGACGGTTCGACGAGGCCAAGACGCTGGCCCGCATCGTGCGGACGTTCGGGCCGATACCTCGCCCCAAGCGGGTCCTTCAGACGACCTACACGCAGGAGCCGACGCAGGACGGAGAGCGCATGGTCACCCTGCGCCGGGTCGGCGACGTCCAGGCCCTGGCGGTCGCCTACCACGTTCCCTCCGGCCCCCACCCCGATTCCGCGGTCGTGGATCTCTTGGCCCAGATCCTGGCCGACACGCCGTCCGGGCGCCTCCACAAGGCGCTGGTGGAAACGAAGAAGGCGAGCTCGGTGTCGAGTGAGTTCCTGTTTCTCCACGATCCGGGGTTTCTGCTCTTAGACGCCGAGGTCCGGCAGGAGTCCTCGCTCGACGACGCGCAGAAGACGATGCTGGAGACGATCGACGCGCTGACCGACCATCCGGTCACCCAGGAGGAGCTCGAGCGCGCCCGCGCGCAGCTGCTCAAGAACATCGATCTGACCCTGAACTCGGCCGACCGGGTGGGGCTTCAGATGAGCGAGTGGATCGGGGCGGGGGACTGGCGGCTCTTCTTCCTGAACCGCGACCGCGTCCAGAAAGCCACGCTCGACGAAGTGCAGCGCGTGGCCCGGGAGTATTTGAAGCCCTCCAACCGCACCGTCGGCCGCTTCCTCCCGACGGCCAAGCCCGACCGCGCGGTGATCCCGGCGACGCCGGACGTCGCCGCGCTGCTCAAGGACTACAAGGGAGAGGCCGGCGTCCGCCAGGGCGAGGCGTTTGATCCGTCGCCCGCCAACATCGAGGCGCGGGTCCACCGGTCGGCGCTTCCCGGCGGGTTGAAGCTCGCGCTCCTGCCCAAGAAGACCCGCGGCGGGACCGTCGTCGCGGTGCTGACGCTGCGCTTCGGCGATGCCCAGAGCCTCATGGGCAAGTCCGCCGTGGCCGACCTGACCGCCGACATGCTCCTGCGCGGGACCACCCGGCACACCCGGCAGCAGATCAAGGACGAGCTGGACAAGTTGAAGGCGCGCGTGAGCGTCTCCGGAGGCCCCACGCAGGTCAACGTCTCCCTCGAGACGGTCCGGGAGAACCTGCCCGCCGTGTGGAAGCTGGTGGGCGAGGTGCTTCGGTCTCCGGCCTTCCCGGGCAGCGAGCTCGAGCTCTTGAAGGAAGAGAACCTCGCCGCGATCGAGCAGGAGAAGAGCGATCCCAACGCCATGGGCCAGATCGCCTTCGGGAGGCACATGAACCCGTATCCCAAGGGCGACGTGCGCTATACCGCGACACCGGAGGAATCGGCGGCCGACTACACCGCGGCGACGCCCGGAGAGGTCAAGTCGTTCTACGCCGACTACTACGGGGCCTCGCACGGGGAGGCCGCGGTGGTCGGAGATTTCGACGAGAAAGAGGTGGCCTCCCTGATCGCCGAGCTCCTGGGCGACTGGAAGAGCCCCAAACCCTTCGAGCGGGTGCCGCGCCCGTACCAGAACGTGGATCCGATCAACCAGGCCCTGGAGGCTCCGGACAAGGCCAACGCCTTCTTCATCGCCGGCGAGAACCTGCCGCTCCAGGACACCGATCCCGACTACCCGGCCCTCGTGCTGGGCAACTACATGCTCGGCGGCGGCTTTCTGAACTCGCGGCTGGTCACCCGGATCCGCCAGAAGGAAGGCCTGTCCTACGGCGTCGGCTCCCAGATCCAGGCGTCGCCTCTGGACAAGAACGGAGCGTTCGTGGCCTTCGCCATCTACGCTCCGGAGAACGAGGCCAGGCTGGAGACCGCCGTCCGCGAGGAAATCACCCGGGCCCTGAAGGACGGTTTCACCGACCAGGAGGTCAAAGAAGCCAAGTCCGGCTACCTGCAGTCGCGCCAGGTCACCCGGGCGCAGGACGCTCCGCTGGCGCACGCGCTGGCGCTCGACCTGTTCGTGAACCGCACGCTCGCCTGGGACGCGGAGGTGGAAGCGAAGATCGGCGCTCTCACGCCGGCCCAGATCGTCGAGGCCCTTCGGCGGCACATCGACCCGGCAGGGATGACGATCGTCAAGGCTGGAGACTTCTCCAAGTCCGCATCGCCCAAGGCTCCGTCGAAGTGAAAAGGGAGGACGACATGAAGGGATGGATCGGATGGGCGGCCCTGGCGGGAAGTGCGGCGCTGGCGGCGCCCTCGCCGGCCGACCACGCGGAGCCACCGCGGCCGCCCGCGGCGCGGAAGGTCGCCAAGGTCGAGACCCTGCACGGCGACCGGCGCGAAGACGACTACTACTGGCTGCGGGAGAAAAACAATCCAGAAGTTGTGAGCTACCTGAACGCGGAGAACGCCTATACCGACGCGGTGATGAAGCCGACCGAGGGGCTGCAGGAGGCGCTCTACAAGGAGATGCTGGGCCGGATCCAGGAGACCGACCTTTCGGTTCCCTACCGGCTGGGACACTACCTCTATTACTCGCGCACCGAGCGGGGGAAGGCCTACCCGATCCACTGCCGCAAGAAGGAGAGCCCGGACGCCGCCGAAGAGGTGCTCCTGGACGTCAACGCGCTCGCCCAGGGAGAGAAGTTCATGTCCATCGGGGACCGGGAGGTCTCCGACGACGGCAGGCTCCTGGCCTACTCCACCGACAACACCGGCTTTCGCGAGTTCCGCCTCCACGTCAAGGACCTCGACCGCGGGCAGCTCCTGCCCGAGTCCGTGGAGAAGGTCTCCTCGATCGCCTGGGCCGCCGACAACAAGACCCTCTTCTACGTCGTCGACGATTCGGCCAAGCGGCCCTACCGCCTGTACCGGCACGCGCTCGGGAAACCGGTTTCCGAGGACGTCCTGGTGTACGAGGAAAAAGACGAACTCTTTCGCATCGATCTCGAGCGTTCCCGCAGCCGCGCGTACATCCTCCTCGACGCGTCGTCGCACACCGCCGACGAATGGCGTTTCCTGCCTTCGGGCAATCCCGAGAGCGAATGGAAAGTCGTTGAGCCGCGCGCGAAGGAGCACGAGTACCAGGTCGATCACCGCGGCGATCTCTTCTACATCCGGACGAACTCGCCGTCGCAAGGCGGCGGCGGCAGCTGCCGCAACTTCCGCGTCGTGACCGCGCCCGTGGCCGATCCCGCCAGGGAGAACTGGAAGGAGATCGTGCCCTGCCGCGAGGACGTCATGGTGGCCGGCCTGGATCTCTTCGCCGGCCACATGGTGCTCGTCGAGCGGCAGGATGGACTTCCGCGCTTCGCGGTCACGGATCTGGCGACCGGCCAGTCCCATGACATCGCCTTCCCCGAGCCGGTCTACGCCGCCTTTCCCCAGGCCAATCCGGAGTTCGCGACGAAAGAGTTCCGTTTCGACTACGAATCGCTGACGATCCCGCCGACGGTCTACGACTACGACCTGGCCACCCGGGAGCGCAAGCTCTTGAAGCGCACCGCGGTCCTGGGCGGGTACGACCCCGCGGCCTACGTGGCCGAGCGGCGGTGGGCCAAGGGAGCCGACGGCACGCGGATCCCGATCTCCGTCGTCTCCAGGAAGGGGCTCCCGCGCGACGGCAAGAATCCGGCGATCCTCATGGGCTACGGCTCCTACGGCGCGCCGATGTTTCCCGCGTTCAACTCCAACCGCGTCACGCTCCTCGACCGCGGGTTCGTCTACGCCATCGCCCACATCCGCGGCGGCGGCGAGATGGGCAAGAAGTGGCACGACGGCGGGAAGATGATGTCCAAGAAGAACACCTTCACCGACTTCATCGCCGCGGCACAGACCCTGATCGCCGAGGGCTACACCTCCAAGGACCGGCTGGTGATCGAAGGGGGGAGCGCGGGCGGTCTTCTCATGGGCGCCGTCGCCAACATGCGGCCCGACCTCTTCCGCGCGGTCATCCTGCGGGTCCCGTTCGTCGACGTCATCAACACGATGCTCGACGAGTCCCTGCCGCTGACGGTGACCGAGTTCGAGGAATGGGGCAACCCGAAGGTCAAGGCGGAGTACGACTACATGCGCTCCTACAGCCCCTACGACAACATCGCGGCCAAGGCCTACCCGGCCATGCTGGTCAAGACGTCCCTCGAAGACAGCCAGGTCATGTATTGGGAGCCGGCCAAATACGTGGCCAAAATGCGGGCGACGCGCACGGACAAGCACACGCTGCTCTTCAAGATCAACATGGCCGGCGGGCACGGGGGCTCGTCGGGCCGCTACGATCGCCTGCGCGAGGCGGCCTTCGACTACGCCTTCGTGTTCCGGGAGCTCCGGATCGCGCGATAACGAGGGCCGGCGCGCTTCGATGTGAACGAGTTCACCGGCAGGACCGTCCTCGTCACGGGCGCCTCGTCCGGGATCGGCCGGGCGTTGTGCCTGGAGCTCGCGCGGGAACGGCCGCGGCTGGCGCTCGCCGCGCGCGACAGAGAGCGGCTGGCCCAGGTGGCCCGCGAATGCGAGGCCCTCGGCGCGGAGGCGCTGGTTGTCCCGACCGACGTCGCTTCGGAATCGGACTGCCGCGCGCTCGTCGAAAAGACCCTGGAGCGTTTCGGCGCCATCGACGCGCTCGTCGCCAACGCCGGAATCACGATGTGGGCGCGCTTGGACCAGATGCGCGACCTGTCGCTCTACGACAGGCTCTACCGTGTCAACGTGCTCGGCGCGATCGCTCCGACGTATTACGCCCTGCCGGCCCTGAAGGAGTCGCGTGGCCGCATCGTCGCCGTCGCGTCCCTGGCCGGCTTGACCGGAGTGCCCGAGCGCACCGGCTACGCCGCGACCAAGCACGCGCTCATCGGATTCTTCGAGTCCCTGCGCATCGAGCTTCGCGGCAGCGGCGTCTCCGTGACCATCGCGGCGCCGGACTTCGTCGTCTCGGAGATCCATCGCCGGGCGATCGGGCCCGACGGCCGGCCCCTGGGACAGAGCCCGATGGAGGAAGGCCGGATCATGACGGCGCAGGCCTGCGCGCGCGGGATCGTCCGGGCGATGCGCAACCGGCGGCGCCTCTGGATCGGTTCGGCGCGGGGACGTCTGGGGCGGTTCGTTCGGCTCATTCTGCCCGGAGCGGTCGATCGCCTGGCCGCCCACGCGATTCGAACCCGCCGCTGAGCGACGCCGCCGGGACTCCCGGGGCGTCCGCTCGTGTCCTGACTAAGTTCCGCGACGAAGCCGCTCCGGCGTCGTGCCCGCCTCCCTCGTCGGCACGCTCCGGCCCGGCCGCCGGAGTGAAACGTGGGCCGTCGCTGGTCGCTCAGTCGCAGCGCCACCTAGGCCAGGGACTCCTCCTCCCGTGCTCCTTCGCTCATGGCTCTCGGCCGCGGCATTGGCTTCGCCAACGGCGGCCGAGAGGTTCTAACTTACCGGGTGGCCCTCCGGGGCCCTGGCTCCGGACTTGAAATCTCTCGGCGCCGGTCGGGCAGCGACCGCCTGCGCCGAAAGCCGTTTCCCGGAGGAGGCGCTGTCCGAGGGCACTCACCGTGAACGATCTGTCGTCCACACAGCACCTGTGCCCGAGTGACCGCAGCGGCGGCCCACCAAGTCTCCTGCGGCCGGGCCGCCGCGTGCCGACCAGGGAAACGGCGACGGCTCCGGGCGAATTTGTCGCCAGACTTCGACGTCAGGACCTCTAGGGGCTGCGGCCCGTGAAGCGTCCGCCCTTGACCTGGACCTTCATGCGCTCTTCGGCGAACACGCGCCTCTGCTCCTCGGTCAGCAGCGCCACGAAGTCCCGTTCGAAGAGGCCGCGGCTGGCCAGGAGCTCTTCGGGACGCACCCGGGAGCCGCGGTCCCATTTCTCCCGGATCTTGGAATTGCGATCGAAGAGCTCCTGAAGAAGGAGGCGCGTGCGCTCCTGTTGAGCGGCGTCGAGCTTGAGGAGCTCCGTCAGCCGGGTGAGGATCGGATCGTCGGCCGGACGCGGGGGAGGCGTCGGATGCGAGGAAGCCGACGCGCAGGCCGCCGCCAGGGACGTCCAGATCGCCAGAATTGCGGCCGCGGCGGCAGCAACAGCGCCGGCACCTGGCCGGAGAGAACCACGCATCCACCGCACTCTAACGTGCCCGCGTGGCGCGGAGTTAAGGAGAGGCGGGGAAGAGCTTCACGGACGACGCTTCCGCTCCCGAGGGTGTGATTTACGGCTCGAGGCCGTTGGCGGTAACGGTTACGAACGGAGGGAGGAGGTCCCTCGGTCGCTTTGAAGTTCCAGCTCTTTCCCCGCCTCCTTTGACCTTCTGACGCGCCGGGCGCAGCGAGGATTACAGGCCGATTTCTCCTTTCCCGGCGGCGCCGATCCTCCGTGCTAGGATTCCGCGCCACGCACGAGGACCACCCCTTGACTCCTTTCGCGACGCGAAAAACTTCCGGGACCCGGGAAGGCCGCCGGGGCGAACGCGCCGAGCCGACGCGCGGGTATCTGCGCCTCCTCCGGCTGGGACGAAGCCGCGACTTCGACGTCGAAGGGTTCGAACAGGGGCTCGCGGCGATTTCCCGGCGGAGCGCCTCCCGGGCCCAGACGCTCGCCCGCCTGCTCACCCAATGGTCCGGAGTGCCCCTGACCGAGCGCGAAGCCGAGCGCGCCTGGACCGAGGCGGCCAGGATCCATCGCAGTCTGCGCGAGGCCCTCGGTGAGCCGGTTTCGCTGCAGACGGCCCTGCTCCATCTCTTTCACACCCGCGAGGGCCTGCTCGCCGAGCCGCAGGTGATCTCGGGCGAGGATCTGGAGAACCTGCGTTACTCCGCCATCACCGATCCCCTGACCGGCCTCTACAACCGGCGCTTTCTCGGCGAGAACCTGGCGCGGCATCTGGTCCGGGCCGCGCGCTCGGAAGAGCCCGTGTCCGTCGCGATCCTGGACCTGCAGGACTTCAAGTCGATCAACGATCGGTTCGGCCACCGGACCGGGGACCGGGCCCTGATCCACACCGCCGAAGTGATCCGGCAGTCTCTGCGCCCGGGAGATACGCCGTGCCGCTGGGGCGGCGACGAGTTCGTGCTGGTCCTTCCGCAGGCGGACTGCCTGGCGGCGGTCTCGATCGCCGAGCGCGTCCGACGGCGGATCGCCGCGGCCGTGCGGCTGGGCCGCTCCAGCCTCTCGTTGGATCTCTACTACGGCGTGGCCGCCTCTCCCCTGGACGGGGCGTCCGCCGAGCGGCTTCTCTCCGTGGCCGACGACCGCTTGTACGACTGCCGGCGGCAGTTCGTGTTCGGAGGGGCCAACCGGCGTCGGTATCCCCGCTTCGCCCTGGACCGGATGCGGCTTCACATGGCCTCCGGCGGCGCGGACTTCGTCGCCCCGGTCGTCAACGTGGGATTCGGCGGCCTGGCCTTTCAATCCCCGCGGGGCCGCCGCAGCGTCCCTCCGCCGACGCAGGGAGAGCTGGTCTCCTGGCATCCGCGGGAGGAAAAGCGCGCGGTGCGCATCCGCGTGACCCACGAAGACAGGCTGCCCGGCGGCGGCCTGCGCGTGGGCTGCAAGTACCGGTAGCGGCGACGCCGGCCGGCCGGCCAGGCTGGCGCGGATCTGGAAAGGGCTGGGATCAACCGGCTCATTCGGCCGGCCGAAAGGAGTTCGCCCATGTTCGGAGTCTCCGTGGCGTCCCGATCGACCGCGGGTCTGATCCTCGTCCTGGTCCCCACGATCGAGATCGGGGGTCTCTTTCTCCTATGGATGGTCTCGCGCAAGGACCCGGGCTACTTCGAGAACCCGGTTCGCCAGGCCCTGTTTCGCGCCATGCACGCGCACGCCGGCGTGCTCGCGATCCTGGCTCTGGTGGGCATCCTCTACGTCGACAAGACGGCGCTCTCGGAACCGGCCAAGGGGCTCGTGCGGGCGCTCCTCTTCGCGCCGCCGATCCTCGTGCCCGCGGGCTTTGCCTTCTCGGTCATCAAACCAACGGCCCAGAAACCCAACGGCTGGATCGCTCTATCGTGGCTCGGCGCGGCCTCGCTCGCGGCGGGCGTCTTGATCCTGGGCGTGGCCCTACTGTAGGCCGCGATCGTGGTCGCGTGGGAGGCGCGCGAAGCCGAGTCCGGAGCGCCGTCTCCCGTCGTCGCGGCGGCGGCGCCCGGCGGGATCTGACTTCGCTTTCCCGGCGACCCGCCTCTCTCTTGCCCTGATAGTCTTCGGACGCCTTGCGTCCGTACGTCGCCCTGCGGCACCGCGACTTCCGGCGGCTGGTCGCGACACAGCTCTTCTCCTCGACCGGTTCCCAGATGCAGGTCGTGGCGATCAACTGGCACGTGTACGTGCTGACCCGATCGCCGCTCGCTCTGGGCTTCGTCGGCCTGACCCGCGTCCTGCCGATCATCGTCTTTTCGCTCTGGGGCGGGCTCCTCGCGGACCGGCTGGACCGGCGCAAGACGATGGCGACCACGCAGTCGGCCATGACCGTAGTGGCCCTCGCGCTGGCCGCGGTGACCTTTCTCCACCGCGAGTCGCTCTGGATCATCTACGCCTTGAACGCCCTCTCCGCGGCCGCGGTGGCGTTCGATGGACCGTCGCGGCAGGCCCTGCTCCCGCGGCTGGTCCCGCCCGAGGAGCTCTCCGGCGCGTTGTCGCTCAATTTCTCGGCCTTTCAGATCTCCATGATCTCCGGGCCGGCGCTGTCGGGGCTCATCATCGCCGGAAGCGGCGCGGGCCTCGTCGCGCGCGGACCGTCGTCCGCGGCCATTCCCATCTCGACGACGGGGCTTGCCTGGATCTATCTCTTGAACGCCGTGTCCTTTCTCGGAGTGATCGGCGCGCTGCTGACCATGCGCACGTCCGGACGGGTCGTCGCGACGTCGGGGGCGCCTGCGCATCCCCTGCGGGCGCTCCAGGAGGGGCTGCGCTTCGTCTTCACGACGCCGCTCATCGTCTGGACGATGGCGCTCGATTTCCTGGCCACCTTTTTCTCCGGCGCGCAGTCGCTGCTCCCGATCTTCGCCGACCAGGTCCTGAAGGTGGGCGCCTCCGGCTACGGGTTCCTGGTCTCCGCTCCCGCCGTCGGAGCGCTCACCGGCTCGGTGTGGACGTCCCTGCGGCCGCTCCCGACGCGGCAGGGCAAGGTCTTTCTCTGGTCCGTCGCGGCCTACGGCGCGGCGACCGTGGTCTTCGGCCTCTCGCGCAGCTTCCCGCTCACCCTGGCCGCGCTGGCCGCGACGGGCCTGGCCGACGCGATCTCCACGGTCATCCGCCAGACCCTGCGCCAGTTGATCACGCCCGACGCCCTGAGAGGCCGGATGACGTCGGTCAACATGATCTTCTTCATGGGCGGCCCGCAGCTGGGCGAGTTCGAAGCCGGAGCCGTCGCGGCGCTGTTCGGCGCGTCCGTCTCGGTCGTTTCCGGAGGCGTGGCCACCGTGGCGATCGTCGCGTGGATCGCCTGGAAGGCCCGGGCGCTGCGCGAGTACGATCAGTTCCGCGTCCTGGGGCTCGCCTCGCGGCCGGTTCGCCCCCAAAACGCGGCCCGCCCGCCCGGTCCGTCGGGGACCTGACGCCGCGCCGCTGCGCGGAAGCGCCTGGACAACTGTACTATAGATATAGTACAGTAATACAGTCATGCGGGCGCTCCGGATCGATCCCACCGACGCCGTCCCGATCTGGAGCCAGATCGAGGACGGGCTGCGCCGCCTGGTGGCGACCGGGGCGTTGTCGGCGGGACAGGCCGTGCCCTCCGTCCGCGACCTGGCCCGGGACCTTTCGGTCAACCCGGCCACGGTGGCCAAGGCCTACCAGCGCCTGTGCGACGCCGGCGTCCTCGCGGTCCGCCGGGGCGATGGGACGTACGTCGCCGACGCGCCGCCAACCCTGAGCAGGGGCGAGCGCGCCCGGCAGCTGCGCACAGGAGCGGCGCGGTACGCCCGCCTCGCGGCAACGGCCGGCGCCGGCGTGGAAGAAGCGTCCGCCGAGCTCACCGCGGCGTTTGCCGAGATCGACGGGAAGAGACCCCGTGGAGGAAAGCCATGAGCGAGGCTCCGATCCTTTCTGCCGATGGAATCACCGTGCGCTACGGGGCCACGACGGCCTGCGCCGATGTCTCGCTCTCCGTCGCCCGCGGCGCGGTCTACGCGCTCTTGGGCAGAAACGGCGCCGGCAAGTCGTCGCTGGTTCGCTGTCTTCTCGGCCAGCAGAAACCCACCCGGGGAGGGGTCCTCCTCTTCGGACAGGACGTCTGGAAGCGGCGCGCACCGCTCATGGACCGGATCGGCGTGGTTCCCGAGGAGCCCGACGCGCCGCCGGCGATGACCGCGCTCGAGCTCGGACGATTCTGCGCGCGGATCTACTCGCGCTGGAACCGCGAGCAGTACGGCCAGCGGCTGGCGCGATTCGGGATCCCGGGAGACGTGCCTTTCGGGCGTCTGTCCAAGGGACAGAAGGGAGGCGTCCTCCTGGCGCTGGCGCTCGCGAGCGAGCCGGATCTCCTCGTCCTGGACGATCCGACGCTCGGCCTGGACGTCGTGGCCCGCAAGACCCTCTACGAGGAGCTTGTCGGCGAGCTCGCCGACCGCGGCACGACCGTGTTCGTGACGACCCACGACCTGGCCGGAATCGAAGGGATCGCCACGCGCATCGGGATCTTGAAGGAGGGACGCCTGGTCCTGGAAGAGGAGATGGAGAGGTTGAAGTCCCGATTCCGCCGGATCCACTACGGCAATCGGATGACCGAAACGCGCTCGACCTACGGCACCGAGCTCGACCTGTTCGACGCGGTGCGCGTGCGAGTGCGCGGCTGGGGCGTCGATGCCGTCGTCGCCAACTATGACGACACTTCGTTCGACCGCTTCCAGCGCACCGACGGAGTGGTCGACGCAGAAGCCTCGGCCATGACGCTGGAGGAAATCTTTCTGGCGGTCGTGGGTGAGCAGAAGGGAGGCGCGTCGTGAGACGTTGGATCGCGGTAGCGCGGCGTGAGGTCGCGGAGCGGCGAATGGTCTTCGCCGCGGCGCTCGCGCTGGGGCTCGTTCCGTTCCTGACCCCGCTTCTGCCCGCCGTGGCGCGCTACGGCGCGCCGGAAGTCCGCCTCTTCACCGCCATCTTCTGCGCGGTCTGCTTCTGCGGCGCGCTCTCGCTCATCCTGGGAGCCACGACGATCGGGCGCGACCTCTCCGAGGGCCGGCTCGGCTTTTACTTCGCCCGCCCCCTGCCGGCCGGCGCGATCTGGGGCGGTAAGTTCCTGGGAGTCTGGTCGGTCGTTCTGGGAAGCGCCGTCCTCATCGTTCTGCCGGTCGGCCTGGCGGACGTCAAGTCCCCGTGGAGGGGCGGCGGCGGGTTCTCGTTCGGCTGGGGCGCCCTCGCCGGCGCGTGGGCTGCCCTATTCCTCGCCGTGGCGGGGGCTGCCTTGTTCTGCCTCGCTCTGGGAAACGTCGTCAGCCTTTCGGTGCGGGGCAAGTCGGGCTGGATGCTGGGCGATCTCGTCCTGCTCGTTCTCTACGCCGCTGCAGTCTGGCTGATCCTCGTTCCACTCATCGAGATCGCGGCGTGGACGCTCCTGACCCGCGCCGCAACCGGTCTGGCCATCGGGGGCTCCATCGCGCTCCTCGCGTCGGGGCTGGCGCAGGTCGCCGTGGGCCGGACCGATTCCGCCCGGGGAGCGCGGGCGCGGTTTGTGATGCTGTGGGGCGTCCTCCTCCTTCCGGTCCTGGGTTGTCTGGCATACGTGCGGTGGCTCGTGACGCCGAGCCCCGGCGACCTCGCCTCGGCCTGGGTGGACTGCGCGGCGGCGAAAACCGACTGGGTCGCGTTGGGAGGATACGCTCCCGGGAGGGCGAACATCACGGCCACCTTTCTCTACGACCTGGCTTCGGGAAGATCCGTGAGGGCGGCCCTGGTACGGAATTCCGCCATCGATGTGGCGGCGGACGGAACGGCCGCGGCGTGGACCCGGCGCGCTCTTTTCGGGGGCGAGTCCTCGAGAGAGGTTTGGTTTTGTCGGCTGGACGCAGCGGACCTGCGCCCGCGGCGGACTCCGATCACGGGAAGGTTCTGGAATCTCCGGCTGTCGCCGGGAGGCGCCCGGCTTGCCGTCGAACAGGACAACAGGGTGGCGGTCTACGACCTGGCCACCGGCCGCCTCCTCTCGGCGGCCGAGAGCCTTGACGAAGCCAACAATATAAGAATTGTATTCCGGGACGCCGACCATCTGTTGATCTACCGGATGACGAGTCCTGGGCGTGGGGAAGAACTGAGGACCGCGACGGTCACGGTCTCCGTTCTCGACATTCCGGCCAGGCGCCTCTCCACACTGGCCCGGATCGACGGCGTCCACAGGCCCTTCACACTCGCGCTCGACGACCGCCGGCAGCACGTCCTCGTCTGGGACCAGGAGGAAGAAGCCGTCCTGTGGGACGCGGCGTCCGGCCTGCGTCTGGCCTCGCTCGGGCGCCTGGGCCCGGACGCGCATCACGCCGTCTTTCTCTCCGACGGCCGCACGGCTGTGGCGCAAGCGTCGGGTGGCGCCGGCCGGCTTCGCCTCTTCAGCGCGCAAGGACAGCCGGATCGCGTCTACGAGCTCGGCCCGGTCGGCTTCGTTCGAATCGGCGCGGAGCCCGCGCCCGGAAAGCTGACGCTGGCGATCGATCCAGCAGCGCAGGGATTCTGGGGCGGCGCGAACACGTACCTCCTGGACCTCGCCTCGGGAGAGCTTCGCAGGATCGCCCGTCACTCCATGCCCACCGCGGCATTGCTGCACTGGCGTCTTTCCGTCATGGAGCCGGGAAGCGAAGTGACCCGACTCGTTCAGAGAACTGGCGGCGCGTTCCTTCGTTTGGATCCCGGGACTGCAACGGCGGTTCCGTTCTCGTTGAAGCGTTGAGCCCGGCGGCTCCTGCGGCGCGACCCTTTGCTATCGTCCGGGGCGTGCCCGGCTTTACCCGCGTCGGCGGCGAGCTGACCTGCGACGGCGTGCCGCTCGCGCGCGTCGCGCGGGAGGTCGGCACGCCCGTCTACGTCTACAGCCGCGCGTCGATCGAGGAGCGGTTCCGCCGGTTCGACGCCGCCCTCGCCTCCGTGCCGCACCGGGTCTGCTACGCGACGAAGGCGAACTCCAATCTGGCGATCTTGAAGATCCTGGCGTCTCTGGGAGCCGGCGCGGACGTCGTGTCGGGAGGCGAGCTCAAGGCCTGTCTCGAGTCGGGCTTTCCGGCCGACCGCATCGTCTTCTCCGGCGTCGGGAAGACCGAGACGGAGATCGCCGCGGGCGTCGCCGCGGGGATCCTCGCCTTCAACGCGGAATCCGAGACGGAGATCGTGAAGATCGACGGGGCCGCGCGCGCCCAGGGCGTCCGCGCCCGCGTGGCCCTGCGGGTCAATCCCGACATCGACCCGAAGTCCCATCCGTTCATTTCGACCGGCTTGAAGCACAACAAATTCGGCATCGACATCGCGCTGGCGGTGGAAATCTACGAGCGCTGCCGGCCTCTTCCCGGCGTTGTCTTCACCGGGGTGCAGGCGCACATCGGAAGCCAGATCGTCGACACCGAGCCGCTGTCGGAGACCGCCCGCGAGCTGGCCGAGCTGGCGCGCGGTCTCCGGGCGCGCGGGTTCGGGCTGGAGACGCTCGACATGGGAGGCGGCATCGGCATCGGCGCCGGCGATCAGGAGGGGATGTCTCCCGAGGCCTACGCCGCGGCGGTGCTGCCGCCGCTCGCCGGCCTGGGTGTGACGGTCTTAGTCGAGCCCGGGCGCGCGATCGTCGGCGCCGCCGGCGCCCTGGTGACGCGCGTTCTCGACCTGAAACGCAACTCGGGCAAGCGGTTCGTCGTCACCGATGCCGGGATGAACGATCTCATCCGCCCTCCGCTGTACGGCGCGATCCATCCGATCGAACCGGTCGGTCCACCGCGAGGACAGTCGGGCGTCGCGGACGTCGTCGGTCCGATCTGCGAGACGAGCGACTTCTTCGCGCGCGATCTCGAGCTGGCGCTGCCGGAAGAAGGAGATCTTCTGGCCGTCCGCGACGCGGGAGCCTACGGCTTCGCCATGTCGTCCAACTACAACTTCCGTCCGCGCGCGGCGGAGGTCCTGGTCGAGAACGGCTCGTTTCGGGTCATCCGGCGCAGAGAGACCTACGATGACCTCGTCCGGCTCGAACGCGAGGAGGGCTAGGGCCTCCTCGCCGGCGAGGCGGTCCGCAGACATGTCGAATCGGCCGATCGCCGTTCGGGCCGCACAGGCCCGTTTGCGGCCCGCCGGGCCGGGGGCATGGGGCTGCGCTTCGGCGGTGGCGAAGCCCCGCGCGACAATCGGGGCAGGCCGGAGTCACGTTCTCATCCTCGCGGGTGCGCTGCTCCTGATCGCCTCCTGTCGGGAGGCTCCGAAGCGGGCGGCGCGGGACGCCGGCGGCGCCACGATCCGCCCGTCGATCCTGTTGGTGACGCTCGACACCACGCGCGCCGACGCGATCGGCCCGGAGGCCGCGGGGATCACGACACCGGCGTTTGACGCGCTCGCGGGTCGGGGCCGCCGCTTCCGCCAGGCCTACGCGACCGTTCCCGAGACGCTGCCCTCGCACGCTTCGATCATGACGGGACTCTATCCGGCGGGGCACGGCGTCCATGAGAACGCGCGGTACCTCCCTGGGGATCGTCCGGTCCTGGCGGAGCGGCTCGCGCAGGCCGGCTACCGCACCGCGGCCTTCGTCTCCGCGTTCACGTTGGCCCGGCGTTTCGGCCTCGCCCGCGGATTCGACGTCTATGACGACGAGCTGCCGGCGGGCCGCGCCGAGCGCACGTCTCGGGAGACGACGGAACGGGTTCTCGCGTATCTCTTCCAGGAGCCGCGGCGCCCCCTGTTTCTCTGGGTGCACTACTACGACCCGCACGCTCCGTACACTCCTCCCGAGCCCTTCCGCAGCCGCTATGCCGGGAAGCCGTACCTGGGCGAGATCGCGGCGATGGACGAGCAACTGGGGCGGCTCGTGAAGGCCTTCGAGCAGCAAGCCCGGGGGCCGCTCGCCGTCGTGGTTGTCGGCGATCACGGTGAGGGGCTCGGCGATCATGGCGAGTCCCAGCACGGGAATCTTCTCTACCAGGCGACGGTGCATGTCCCGCTGCTGCTCCTCGGGCCGGGCATCCCGACGGGCCTGAGCGATACGCCGGTGAGCACGCGGAAAATCTTTCAAACCGTCCTGGATTGGGCCGGTATCGAAAGATCAGGCAGCCTTCGGGGCGAGGAAGAGGAAATCGTCCTGGCCGAGGCCATGAAACCCTTTCTCGCGTACGGATGGCAGCCGCAGGTGATGGCGGTCTCCGGCCGGCGTAAGGCGATCCTGGCCGGACGGCTCGAGGTCTACGACGTCGCGGCCGATCCGGCGGAGAGCCGCGATCTTGCCGTCCAGGGGGATCTGCCGCGGGCAGTCGTCAAGGTCCTCCGCGACTATCCGATCCCGACGCCCGGAGGGCTGCCGGCCGCCGAGGAGCTCTCCGGCGAAGATCTGCGCAAGCTCGCGAGCTTGGGCTACATCGGCGCCCGGTCCGTGCCGCCGGTGCGCCAGGACGCGCCGCGCCCTGCCGACAGGACCCGGCTCTTCGACCTCCTCGAGAAGGCATCCGGCCTCTTCGTCGCCGAGGAGTACGGGAGGGCCATTCCGCTCCTGGAGAGAATCCTTGCCGAAGATCCCAAGAACCTCGACGCGGTCCTTCAGCTGGCCACCGCGCACTCCGCCCTGGGACAGGAGAAGCGGGCGCTCGAGGCCTTCGACAGGGCCGCGGAGATCGCCCCCGACTCGCAGGATGTCCGCACCTACCTCGCGCTGCACTATGCGCGGGGCAAGCAGTGGCAGCGGGCCGTGCCTCTGCTCGAGCGGATCGTCGCGGAAACGCCCGATCGCCTGCCCGCTCTGGAGGCGCTCGCGGTCGTCCGGGAGCGCCAGGGACGAGCCGCCGAGGCGATCTTGCTGCGCCAGAAGATCTACGGTATGCGGAACCCGACTCCTTTGGAGCTTGTTCGGCTCGGCCAACTGGCCATGGGAGTCGGCCAGACGGCGCTCGCCATCGAGTCCTTCGAAGGGGCGCGAAGCCTCCAGGGCAACGCGTTCCACCACGATCTCGAACTCGGCGTTCTTTATCTCGACGCCAGACGCCTGGACGACGCGAAGGCGTCGCTCGACCGGGTTTCCCCCTCAGATCCAGCTTATCCGATGGCGCTCTTCAAGCGGGCCCAGGTCAGCGTGCTTCTGCGGGAGCCCGACCGAGCCGCGCGCATCGAGGCGGCGCGGCAACGGGCCGACGCGACGACCCGCAAGCTCATCGCCTCGGAACGCCTGTTTCAGGACGCGGGCGCCCGGTAAGCGAGATCGACCGGCCGAAGTCGCGCATTCCCGCTTTCACCAGCTCAGAAACAAACGGGCCCGGCGAGACCGCCGGGCCCGGACCGATTTCGGTTGCCGCTATGTCAGAAGAGGAAGCGAGCGGCCACCTGCAGGCGCCGTGGGTTGTAGTAATTCCTCGCTTGTCCGAAGGTCGCATCGTGGAACTGCGGGTCGATGTCGTAGCCGTCCTGCCTGTTGAAGATATTGAAGACATCCAGGGCGAGCTGGACGGTGTACCGCGACGTCAGGTTGATGTTCTGGGTGTAGTTCAAATCCACCTGCCAATGGGATGGGTTTCGCCGCGAACCGGCCGGTTCCGCATAGCGGTTGGAGTCGCTCGTGCTGGTCGTCAGGTTCTTGTAGGGCTCGTAGCTCTGGATCTCCCACGGCTGCCCCGATTGAGCGACGAAGAAAAGCCCGGCGCTGCCATGCCAGGGCAGGAGGCGCGAGCCGTAGATCTTGACCAGGTAGGGACGGTCCCCGCGGAGATCGCCGTACTTGAAGTTCCAGAGCTGGCGTCCCGCCCCGTCGCCGATGTTGGACGACCCCATGAACGTGTTCATGTCGTTGACGGCCCCCGTCGTATTGTCCTGGTCGAAGTTGCCATAGTAGTGGCTCAATGTGACGGTGCCGCGGACGAAAGTGTTTTTGCCACGCCACTCCGCCTCCAGAGTGCCTTCGTAGTACTTCGTGAAGCTACCGTCGAGATCGGCGATGACGTAGCTCGACCCATTTGTGCACAGACCGGTGCACGTGGCCAAGATCTGAGCCCTCTGCGCGTTGAGGTTCGGAATGTAGGGCTCCTGAGGAATGCCGGGAGGCGGGTTGAAGTCGACTCGCGCGGTGTTGTTCGTGTCCTCCCAGAAGTGGGTCCCCTTGCGATACCGGCCGTAGAGCCGGGCGGAGAAGCTGGGGGTGAACTCCCTGGCCGTGCCGACGAGGAACTCATTGACCGTGTGCGGAGTCATGTCCGGCACGAACAGCTTGCCCGAAGAGGAGCCCCGGGGGATGGCGGCGAAGAGCACGCCGTTCTGGTCGAAGGACGCGTCGATGAAGGTCCCCGTCAAGTTGCGATCCCAAGAGGCTGCTCGCGGCAGCGAGCTGGCGGACGGGTTGTACTTCGCGTAGCTTGTGAAGACCGTATTTGCCCCGTCATAGGCCCAGGTCACGCCCACGCGTGGCTGGATCATCTTCTTGAAGGGGATCTGGTACATCTCGTACTTGTTTCCGGGCGCCGACACGTATCCGGACAGCGTCGAGTAGTCGTTGCGCAGCCCCTGACCAAAAAGCTTGTCGTTGCTGGCGAGCACACCGAGGTTGAGCGTCAGGTTCTTCCACCGAATCGCGTCGTTCAACTCGAAGCTCTGCGACTGCATTTCGGATCGGATCGGCGCCGCCTGGCCGGTCGTCTGTTGCTGGAATGTCGCGGTGAAGTAGGCCACCTTTCCACCGGTCCCGGGGATCGGCGCGAGCCGGCCGCCAGGGATGCTCAGCAAGCCCCACCCGTTGGAGCTGCGGATCAGAGTCTCCCGATCCGAGAACCACTGGTAGCCCACGTGGATCTCATGGGTGACGTTCGTGCCGAGCGTGATGTTGTAGCCGCCCTGGAAGGAGTCACGGTAGAAGTTTTCCTCATCGAACTGGCTCCCGAAGCCCACGTTGCCGCCGCCGAGTTTGATTCCGTTGAGGGTGTAACCGTACTTGTCGATGAAGGGCTGAACGAACGCCTTATACGCGGCGTCGCCGATAGTCCCCAGGGGCACTGTCAGCAATCCCAGCTGGTCCAAATTGGCGAGGTCCAGTTGCGTGCCGACGGTGAACGAGGGGACCGCGGTGGAAATGTTGTCCGGCCGCCCCTCCGTCGGGTTCGCGAAGTAGGAGTACTTCACGGTGGCGAAGCTCTTGGAGTCGATGACCCAAGACGCTTCCCCGGTGGCGATCCTCAACTTGCCTTCGCTGCCGGTGCCCGTTGTCGGCGCGTCGGCCGAGCCAAAAAGGGCGCTCGTGTCCACCTTCTTGGAGTCGCGGTAGCTCAAGTTGATCAGTAAGTTCTGGATCGGCATGATCGTCAGCTTGCCGAATCCTTCGTTGCGCGTGCTGTCGTAGCTCGGAAGGTCGCCGTAGAGATTGGCTCGGTTATCTCTCTTGTGTTCCGGGCGGTAGTACGAACCGTAGAAGAACAGCTTGTCCTGGACGATCGGGCCACCGACGCTCAGGTTGAGCCAGCTTGCATCCTGGTCGTACCGGGACTGGATCCCGCTGTTCAAACCTGCGGACATACCCGCGGTCTGGAACTGATAGCTGGCCTCACCGTGGTACGTGCTGGTGCCGGACTTGCTGACGGAGTCGATCCGAAAGCCCCCGGATCGGTTGAAATCCACCGCCCCGGCCCCGCCGTTGACGACCGTGACCTGGGCGATGTCGTGGGACGCGGGCTCGGCGGAGAGGTTTCCGAACAGGGGCAGTCTCACGTCGGCGCCGTCGAAGAGATAAACGTTGTCCTGTCCGCTGCCTCCGGCGCTCGGCCCACGCACGGTATCCTCCGTGTACGTCACGGCCGGGATGAGCTTCTGCAGGTCGCGGTAATCCTGTGCGATCGGGAGCGCCTGGAGCTGTTGGGTGGACAACCCGTTCGCGATCGTCGCGGACTCCTTGTCCACGAGAGACACCTCGGCCGTCACGGTGACCTGCTCTTTGGTCGCCGCAAGGCCAAGCGTGGCGTTGGCAACGGTGTCCTGATCGAGCTGGACCTGGGCGTTTCGGGTCACGCCCTGCATGCCGCTCAAGTCGAACTTCAGGGTGTAGCTGCCGGGAGGCAGGGCTGGAAATCGGTATTCTCCGTTGGCTCTCGTGACGGTCACGCGAGGCCCGGGCAAGACATCGGAGCGTGCCTCGACGGTGACGCCCGGAAGCGCGGAGCCGTCCGTGGCCGTCACTTTCCCGCTGATCGATCCGGTCTGCTGAGCCAACAGCGGGATCGCGCAGAGCACGAGGGAAAGGAACAGAAGCATGCGAAGAACGGGTGTGGGCATCGACACCATTCTCACCTCCTCGAATTTTGCTTGAACGAATCGCTGAATCTTGGGTCAAGGCTAGTCCTCGCGAGCGGCGGAGGTCAAGAAGAAATCGGCGAGAGCGGACGTTGCCAGAGCGTCGGACTTATCGCAGTCGCCGGAACGACCGGGTCTTGATCGCGAGCCACACCGGGAGCCCCGCGGCCAGGTGCAGGTCGAGCACCGCGGCTTCGGTGACGTGCGCCCGCCAGACCGCGCCGCCGGCCTCGACGTGGACCATCGCGTCGCTGCCGAGAGGCTCGACAGCGCGGATCTCGCCCACCAGCACGTTGCGGGCGGAGACGCGGAAGAGCGGCTGCAGGGAGAGCAGGATCTCGTCCGGCGCGACGCCGAAGACCGCCCGCTCTCCCATCCGCGCGCCCGAGGCGGGCACCGTAATGGCGGTTCCGCCGGCCAGCTGAAGCGAAACCGCGCCGTCCTGCTCCGCGGAGGCGATCCGTCCGTCGAACACGTTGTCGAAGCTGGCCGACGGATCGACCGCGGCCAGCCGCTGCGCCACGATCTGGCGGGTCGGGCCGTGGGCCTCGAGCCGCCCGCGCCGCAGCAGGAGCGCTTCGCCGGCCAGCGCCTCCGCTTCTCCCGCGTTGTGGGTGACATAGAACAGAGGAATCCGGCGCTCGTCGCGGATGCGCAGGAGGTAGGGCAGGATCCGGGCCTTGAGCTCGACGTCGACGGCGGCGAGCGGCTCGTCGAACAGGAGGAGCCGCGGCTCTGTGGCCAGCGCCCGGGCCAGCGCGACCCGCTGGCGCTCGCCTCCCGAGAGGGTCGCCGGAAACCGAGGCAGGAGGGGCTCGATTTCCAGGATCGCGGCCGCCTCGCCGAAGGTGCGCTCGGCGTCGGCGCCGGACAGGCCGAAGCGGACGTTGTCCTCGACGGTCAGATGTGGAAAGAGCAGCGCGTCCTGCGGGACGTAGCCGACGCGCCTTTTCTCCGGCGGCAGGTCGACGCCGGCACCGGAGTCCAGGAGCACGTCGCCGTCGAGCCGCACCCGGCCCTGGGATTTCCTGCGCAGGCCGGCGATCACCTCGAGCAGCGACGTCTTGCCCGCTCCGGAGGGCCCGAGCACGGCGACGGAAGCCCCCGGGCACCGCGCCGAGACTTCCAGGGTGAAGTGGGCCAGCGGCAGCCGGATCTCGAGATCGATCATGCGGACCGGGCCCGAGCGCGCCGCCGCTCGATCCATTCCGTCGACCAGACCGCGGCGAAGGCGATGACGACGGTCACCCCGACCAGGCGCAGCGCGGCCGAGTCCTGCCCGATCTGGGTGCGGTGAAAGATGGCCAGGGCGAGCGTCTGCGTCCGGCCCGGAATGTTCCCGGCGATCATGATCGTGGCGCCGAACTCGCCCAGGGCCCGCGAGAACGCCAGGAGCGTTCCCACGGCGATCCCCCGCCAGGCCAGCGGGAGCGCCACGCGGCGGAAGACGGCGAACGGGCCTCGGCCGAGGGAGCGGGCCATGCCGAGCAGCCGCGGATCGATCTCCTCGAACGCGGCCCGGACGGGCCGCACGAGCAGCGGAAGGGACATGACCGCCGTGGCGATGGCGACGGCCTTCCAGGTAAAGAGAATCTCGACGCCGGCGCCGTCGAGAAACCGGCCGAGCAGTCCGCGCCGCCGCAGGAGCTGAAGGAGCAGCAGACCGACCGCCGTCGGCGGCAGGACGAGCGGCAGCGAGAGAAACGTCTCCACGAGGCCCTTGCCCGGCCAGGAGCGGCGCGCCAGGAGCCAGGCCATACCCACGCCGATGGGGAGAAGGACCACGGTCGAGATCACCGCGACCCGAAGCGTCAGGAGGAGAATCGAAACGTCCTCGGCGGTCACGCGGGCGGCTCCACGGTCCGGTCGATCGGGATGGCGGAGATCAACGGCCGGGGTGAACCCGGCTCGGACGGGTTTGCGCTCGCAATCCCATGATTCCTCCGGGTTCTCGCTCCAACCGGGAGAGCGTCAGCGGGAGGATACCTTGGCGACAAAGCCGCGGCGCTCGAAGATCGATCGCCCGACCTCTCCGGCGAGAAAGTCCACGAACGCCTGCGTGCTCGGGCTCTTCGACGCCGCGACGCGAGCCACCGAATAAGTGATCACGGGGCCGTCCCGGACGGTCATGGCGACCCGGACTTCCCTGGAAATGGCGGCATCGGTGCGGTAGACGATCCCGGCCGGAACGGCCTCGCTGGCCACCGCGGCGAGCGCGGCGCGGACGTCGAGCGTCGGGACCACCCGCGGCGCGATCTCGTTCCAGAGACCCGCGGACTCGAGCCAGGTCTTCGCGTAGATGCCGGCGGGGACGGCGGCCGGATCGGCCAGAGCGAGATGGGACAGGCCGGCCAGATCCTTCGGTCCGGAGATGGCCGTTTTCGAGGACGCCGGGACGACAACGACGAGCACGTTACTCAGGAACTCCCGGCGATCCTGGCGCCGCACCAGGCCCGCTTTCTCCAGGTCGTCCATCCTGGCCGTGTCCGCGGAGAAGAAGACGTCCGCGGGAGCTCCGGCCTTGATCTGCCGCGCCAGATCCGACGACGCGCCGAAGGAGAAGCGCGGCGTGACCCTGGATTGAGACGCGAACGCCTTTCCGATCTCCTGGAGGGACTCGGTCAGGCTCGCGGCTGCGAAGACGAGGATCTCCTGGGCGCGGGCGGTCACTGCGACGGACGCCAGGAGAAGAGCGGCGAAGACAATGCGCGGAGGCCTCACGACCGGCCCGTCAGAAGTCGCAGGCCTGCAGCTGCAGGCCGAAGTGATTCATGCTCTTGACCGACGCCGTGGCCGGCTTCACCCGGGCACGATCCGCTCGCAGGCCGCGACCTGCCCGCACGCCGGCACCGCGGCGAGCGAGAGGATCCCGGCCGCCAGGAGCGGAGTTCCGGAATGAAGCCCCTCCGTCGTCTCGGCTGCATGGCCAGGAGAAGACCATAGTCGATATATTCAGTCAAGTATATCGACTCGGCGAGCCCCTCGAGCCCGGCCGGCGCCGCATCCCAGTCGGACCTCGGTCAGAATTGATAACCGATCGAAGGGTCGGGCCCCAGTCGTGCCTCGACGTTCCGGTGGACGGACCCGGGTTGTCGTAGCTGTAAGACGGTCACGCCCGTCTGCAACGAGTAGCCGCTGACGATGGACGCGACGTCGACGAAGACCGGCAGATCCATGTAGCGCAGCTTGACGATGTTCAAGAGCGTCTGCTGCTTCCAAGAGTCGGCGACCGCGGTGCTGTTGTCGAAGCGGTCCACCGGAATTCTGCGTGGGCCGACGTGCGTGCAGCCGGTCAAGAGCGCCAGGGCCCCGATCCACAGGAGCCGCTTCTGCGGAGTTCCCAGGCGTTCGCGTCGGATCGGTCTCATTTGCGTTCCTCGGATGATGTTCCCAAAACTGGTCCCTCGGAATAGGACCTTGGTCTCATCGTCATCTCCGGCAAGACGGAGGCCTGTTGGGGTTGCGAACGCTGTTCAGGCAGACGTCGAGGCCCAGGCCATGATTCAGGGTTGGGAGCGCCCGAAGAGGGTTTGAAGCCTGCCTTCGGCCGCACGCTCGCCCTTGAGCTCGAGCAACGGCAGGATCTCCTTCCAAACGAGCCCTTCGTCGAGCCGACCGACGCATCGCTGAAGGATGCCTTCGATGTCGGCCCAGTCCCTGTCGCGATTGGCAAAGGCCTTCATCACGATCAGGTCCTCGGCGCCGCAAGTCCGGAGGTCGACGTCTTCGGCGACGACCCACGAGGATGCGCGCGCGACCAACCTTTGCTCGAAGGGAAGGGCGCCGAGCGCGATGTCGATTGGGATGCCGCCTGCGCTCTTCACGAGGAGCACCCGGTTCCGTAAAGCGAAGTCTCGAGCGTCCGGCAAGCGGGAGGCCAGGAGCTCCAGCAGCGGATCGACAAACTCCTGCTCGCGACCAAAGCCCGTCAAAATCGTCAGATCCACATCCTGAGTCAGTCTCGGCTCGCCCCATCGCTGGACAGCGAGACCGCCGATGAAGCAAAACGGCCAGGCTCGCGCGCGGCAGAGGTTCTGAACCTCCAGGGCTGCGGCGAAGATCGGGTTCAAACGGGCGAGCGCGGGTGAAAGGCGGCCTGCTGTTCGACCAGCCCCGACGAGGAGAGACGGGCGATCGAGATCTCGGACGGGATCACTAACGAGAGGAGGTTTTCCGAAATAGCGAGTGCATCCGCGTCCGTCAGGCCGCTCAGATCCCGGCTTCTCTGCAGCGCAAGCTCCCGCGCAGAGCTATTCCACTGCTGCATCCACTTCCGCTCGAGCTCCCGCTGACTCACCAACCCGTCATTATAGAGGCGGCGAGAGGGGGGCTCGACCCGAACCAGTGGTTCAACAACGTCGAGATCGTGGCTTCCGAAAAAATCGGCCGGGAGACCGTGACCGACGTGGCCAACCTCTATAAGTACTACATCGCCTACAAGCTCATTACCGAGACCGCGGAGGAACGGCGGGAGGAACGTGCAGAGGTGAAGGGTTCCAAGTAGCCGACCGGGAGAGGCTGCAAAACGCTCCCCCGGATCTGGCTCTCCGGATTGACGGAAGGCTCCGGCTGCCCGGGAAGACGCAGAAGAATGACGGAGCGCGCCGCGGCCTCGAGCGCGCCGGCCCGCAGACGAGCGCTCCGACCAAGAGCAGGCGTGCCGCGGTCCGCATACCGATCTCTATCTTGAAATCGATCGGTCAGCGGAGCAGGCGACGGAGGAGGGAGAACGCCGGGCTGGCGGCCACGAGGCTCCGGCGCTCCATGCGGAGGTAGAGGGCCAGGACGAGCCGGCCGGTCGGCGTCAGGCGGGCCGATCCTCGGCGCGCCCCGCCGCGAACGGTCTCGATGAGCGGCTCGCGGAAGGCGCCGTTCATGGTCTGGACGAGCTTCCAGGCCCGCATGTAGGACATGCCGAGGCTCTTCGCGGCCGCTCGCAGCTCGCCCGCTGCCCCGATGGCCGCGAGCAGGTCCGCCTTGCCGGGCCCGAGGACGATCTCTTCGCCGCGCAGGACGCGCAGGCGCGGGCGGCAGACGGCGGGCGATTTCGCGGGCATCCTTTTCCGGTTCCCCGCCGGAACTCTAGTCCAGTCCGGGAATTGGCCGGTTTGACCGGCACGGACCGGGCGGTTAAACTCCCCGGTCCCGCGGTGGGTGTAGCTCAGCTGGTTAGAGCGCCAGACTGTGGATCTGGATGTCGAGGGTTCGAATCCCTCCACTCACCCCAAGGTTTGTTTTCGGTCTTTGCGCCCGTAGCTCAGTCCGGATAGAGCGTCAGCCTCCGGAGCTGAAGGTCGCGCGTTCGAATCGCGCCGGGCGCACCATTTTTGCCAAGGACTTCGAAAACATTAAAGACCGGCCTACAAGGGCCTTTGTCCGTGTTCTGTCCGCGTTGGGGTTCATGGCGGCTAGTTGACCTTCTGGAGCGTGGCTACGGTGGGATTGGAAGGCAGGCTGTCGCGGTACGTGTCGGTCTTGAGCATCGCGTCCCGGATGTCCTTGTCGCTGGTGATGTCGTAGCGGTCGAAGATCTCTCGGGTCTTGTGGCCGGAGATCTTCATCGCGACGTTCTCGGGATTCCCAGCGCGAACCATGTTGCGAACCGCCGACCGGCGGAAATCGTGGAAGAGCTTTCCCTGGTAGCCGCGAATCCGGCCCTTGGCGTCTCGGAGGTACTGACCCAACCCCGCGGCGACACAGGCGGCTTGCCATGACTTGCGGAAATCACCGATCGACTCTCCGCCACGGTGGAAGATCAACCGGCAGTCCAATCGGCGGGCGGCAATCCGTCTCTCCATGACCACGAGGCCCCCGCCTTCGAGCGGGATCTGTCTTCCGTGGCCGCTCTTGGCGTTGCGAGCGTGAAGCCGGAGGGTTTTTGTCTCGCGGTCGTAGGCCTCCCAGGTGAGCGAAGCGATTTCTCCCTTGCGCATTCCCGTGAGATAGGCCCACCGGCAGAAGTCCCGGAGATCCTCATCCTTGAGGTGGGCCATGACAGACTCGAATTCGGGTTTCTCGAAGAAGCCCTGACGAGCGTTGTCCTCTCTGAGTCTCGGAAGCTTGGGGACCTCGGTGAGCGTTCCGGCCTCTACGGCGAGAACGAAAGCGCGGCTAAGTGCCTTGACCTCGTGATTGATCGTAGAGGCTGCGGCCTCGTCCTTCTGACGCTTGGCAATGTAGTCCCGAACCCGATTGGCGTTGATCGCCATTGCCCGATCCGCTCCGAACCAGCTCCGAATGTGGCTGAGGTTCGAGCGCAACGATCCGAGAGACTTCCGACCCCGGATTTCGTAGTCCTTCTCCAGGGCTTTCAAGATCTCGTCCACCGTGACCTTCTCCTGGGCCGGACCCTTGAAGGTCTGGATTCCAAGGCGGGACATCGCCAACTCGTCACGGCGTTTCTTGAGAAGCTTCTTGGCCTCTCCCTCAGTGTCGCCGCCCGGCTCTCGGATTTCCTTTCTCCGTCCGTCCTTGGGAGCGTAGTAGGCAATCCACCAGCGACTTCCTCGCTGGAAGATCCTCCCATCTCCTCTCATTGCTTCCCTCCTTTCTTGGGTTTCCTGACGTACTCACGGAGAGCGTCCGCGACCACGTCTTGGAAGTTGCGCTTCTCGTCCATAGAGCGGATCTTCGCGGCTCTCCAGACTTCCTCCGGAATGTCGATACTGGTCTTCACCGTCTTCACCCCCTTGCCCCAGTCAGAGCGTCTCATATCTAGAAGTATAGATTTCTATATGCCGAAAATCAATAGACGTAATCTGTCGAGGCGGAGCCTATGAAACCCTCTTCTTTCGGATGTAGTCCTCGATGCCCTTCATGGAGTAAAGCCGCCTCCCTTTAGCGATCAGAACCTCGAACGGAAACCTCCGGCGATAGAGGGTGTCTTTCGAGAGGCCGACCATCTTGGCCGCCTCGCCTACCGGTATAAGCCGGTCCCTGGTCTCTGCCGCTACGGATTTCGCCTGGCCCGGCAAGGATGCGACTGAAGGCTTCCTGAACCATGTCGTCGGGATCTACGGCTCCCCGGCTGTCTGCCTCCGCCCTGAGCTTCCTGAAGATGTCGGCGTCCGCGGCGACGATCGCCCTAACCCGCCGCCTTTGCCGTTTTCGCTGTTGCTGCTTCACGGCAAGCTCTCGGCTCGATTTGAAATGAGACAAATGACGGCCCATGGGTCTAATCTTCCCGCCCCTCCCAAAGGTAA
The DNA here is from genome assembly GCA_963733955.1 of uncultured Acidobacteriota bacterium. Classification (GTDB taxonomy): domain Bacteria; phylum Acidobacteriota; class Thermoanaerobaculia; order UBA5066; family Gp7-AA6; genus DATFTF01. Next base: position 243,591 of record CAVTEW010000004.1, on the reverse strand, counting down.
CGCGCGAAGCGAAATCGAGCCTGGAAAGCGAGGAGAAGGGGAGTGCTTTTAGCCGGTCTCAGAGGAGCAAATCCGGCCTAAGCAAAAGGCCCTTTCCGACCGATGAAAGTCGAAGAAATACGCTGGTGCGCCTCGTTGAAAGTCGTCGTAGCAGGAGCGCTGGAACTCTCAGTTCTGCGGGTCGTAGTTCAGCCGCATCGCCGGAGTCGTAGGACTTGCTTCTTCGAGATCAGGCTGTACGAAACCCTTCGTTTAGGTTCCTGAATGGCAATAAATCGGAAGCAGAGCCGGAAATCTAATCATCGCCGGGCTCCCGCGTTGTCGTCCCTGGGTCCGCTCTTTCGCAAGAAAAGGGCCTCAAACTGCGCCGTTTCCTCTCGTTCTTTGAAATTCCCGTGTGTTTTCGGAGCATTTCGGACAGGGTTTATTCCGCCCACTCAGACAAATCGCAGACAGTCGCATTTGGCGAAATAGCACGCAAGCCAAACGGATTGAATTGATTGGGCTTCTAAGAACCGGTACCGTACCTAACCGAGAGCCGGGCATGACGGCTCTGGTAATGCAGCCGACAGGACTGCCAGGCAGCACACCTTTTGCTAGCTTTGACCCACGTGCTACGATTGAAGCAATCCTTGAGGTGCAGCCATGTGGAGGGCATCCGCCTTTCTGACCTTTTCCCTTGTCTTGGCTTTCCCCGCATACGCTCAGATAATTCCTAGAGCCCCGGTCGTGCAGGTAGGGCACCAGGTTTCCGGCTCCGGGCCGACGCCTACACCCACCCCGCCGCCGTTACCTGACCCTTCAGGCGTCTATGACGGCACAGCCCAGGTGCACCTTCAGGGCCAATCTACTTTTGAGGAGGAATGGATCATAGTGGTCAAGGCTCAGCCGTGCGCCGAGTGCAAGAACGGGGAGTATTTCTTCTCTGGTACAAACTACGTCGGGTCGTCCTACACCAGTGGAGCAGGGGAGAGGGGTGGAGTCCGCGGCTTCATCTCCGTCAACGGGACTACGGTGGGGATGGAGCTTTTCGCCATCAATTGCCCTTACGTTAACCCCTCCGACTTCAGGGCCGATGTCAGCGGCGCGACCGGCTACACCGGTGATGAATATGGGGGTTCGCTGGGAGAAGTTCCTGGCGCCTTCGTCACGATTAAGAATGGCACGCTCTCTGGTCGGTTCTCGGGGAGGGATTGCTTCGGTCAACAGATAACAGCTGATGTCAACCTCGTAAAGCAAGCCTCCCCGCCACCCGCACCGTGCACGTCTCACGCGGGTACGTATTCGGCAACGTTCGCCAATTCCTGCGGCGGGAACGGCTCTGAAACCCTGATCGTCAGTCAGACCGGGTGCTACTACGCAGCGAAGAATGTGGCCCTGGGTGTCGGAATAGAGGGGACGATCACCAGCCCGACCACGGCAACCCTCCGCGTCAACGATCCTTGTGCAGACGGGATCTCCAATGGCTCAGCTGTGATTTCTGGCAACGGCACGATTACGGGGACATACTCCGGCACTTCAAAGGGTGGCTTCGGTTGCTGTCCAGCTGGACCCGTCTCAGGATCATTCACCGCAACGCTGAAGTAGTTGCCAGTCATACGCGGAAATCGACCGGCTTCACGACGCTTTAGCTTTGTCGAATTCCTTGCAGGCCTGCGCATCGGGTCGGCTGAGGCAGAGCGGCAGCAAGTTGAGCCGCCGGATCGCCTCGTCCGGGCACCCGTAGAAGTTCGCCAGGTAGATGTCGTGGCCCGAGGCGTTGGCAGTTATGACGTTGGCACCGATCTCCGCCGCGTAGTTACGGAAGGTGGCGCGTGCCACCGGACCCTCCTCCGCCTCGCGGGTCTTGAGATGCTGGCAGTCCGCCTCGATCACGTCTAGCGTGCGCATGGATTCGACGCTGCGCTCCTGCTCGTAGAAACGGACCTGTTTTCCTCCTGCCGAGACACAGCCCGTCAATGCCAGGACAATCAGCGTCGAAAGGGTCTTCCTTCGCATAAGGCACCTCGCTTCCGTTGGTTCTTGGGCGTTGCAAGGATTGTAGACCGACGGTTCGACCGGTCCATCTTCGGCGGATGACTCCGAACGACCTTCCAGACCTGGCCCGGTCATTGAGCCAGAACCTCGGGAATTACCTTTCGGATGTCGTCGCCATTCGCCTTCACGAAGGAGTGGAAGTGTGCCCGCTGACCCGATGGGATTGGATGGGGATTTGGATAGGTCGTCTTGGAATCAAGGAGTCTTTGGTTGATGGAATAAGCCTTGACTAGAATCACGACTTTTGCTGGACCAGCACCAAGGTTCTCCACATCTCCGTCGAACCATACGTCGCCGGCGCTATCCGGCTCCTTCGTCACAAAATCTTGGATTACGCAGAAAGGTTGCTCGGCCGTAGGCCTCGCAGCCACGACCGGAGCAGAATACTGTTGAGCCGTCGGACGCCTCAGAGGATCGGTTGGTGCCCCTGGCGAGGATGTCAGGCCCGGGTGCGACACAGAAGCTGTCCACCCGCCATCGGCGTCGATGTTCAGAAGGTATTTACCTGCATGTTGTATCCGAACAGCCTTTGATCCGCTGAAGCGCCCGATCTCGTTCGCCAGCGTCTCGACTGAGCGGCCTTGTTCATCCAAGAGGTGGACGATGAAATTACGATCGCCGGCATGCTCGAGGAGGAAGACGTACAAACCGGCGTCGAGGCTGAAAAGGTTCGAGGCTTGGTGCCCGCTTCCCGCGAACGTCGGAAGCGACTCCACCAGTGAAGGAGACGGCGATGGGTGCGGAATTGCAGTTAGGGCGGCAGCAAGCACGGGGTCCATGTGGTCTGGTTCCCGGGTCGGCGTAACCACGACATAGACGACCTGCGCTGTTGGCGCCACCATTGGCTCGGGCCTAAACTCAGTTTTGCCGCATCCGAGCGGTGAGACTAACGCCGCGAGCCCGATTACGGCAGGGAGCGTGCTAGCGTCTCTTGCAAGCTTTCGCCGGCTGCGGATGGTGGTATTAGCCATGGTTCCACCATGCGCCAACTCGAGCGGCAATGAACAAACCCATGCCGGCGAAGAATCCTAAGACGCTCACGGTAATCATGGTGTTGTCACTCTTGTCGACCGACGCGGCACCGATGCAAGCGAACATTCCTAGGAAGATCAAGATTACGGCAACGACTTGCATACCCTTCCATTTCTTCCCCGTGGCCTCAATCGTAGTAGCGCTGAATCGATTGGGTCCGGCAGCGGCCACCGGCCCAGGAGGATTGCTCGTGAGGGGGCGAGCACAGTTTGGACAAGCCGGCGCCTGAGAGGACACTCGCTTGCCACAGTCGGGGCAGTCAATCAGTGCCATGAGTTTCTCCCTCTAGTCACGATGGTCTCCGGTAGGTTCCCGCCGGGAACCTCGTCGTCTTGCGAGTCCTCGGAGGAGGAAACTCTCAAGTGCAGCAATTACGACAGTCCGCATATCGAGGTCGTCGTCGAGCGCACGCTGCTTGGTCGCCCTCCAGATCGGCTCGGGTATCTCGATCGTCGTTTTGATGCCTCGGTGCGTCCGCTTCATGGTTTGGGCTGGAATAACGCAAGTGCCATGCCCCGGCCAGCGCCCTAGGGCGATGGGCGACCTTGACCGAGCCGACTGAACCGGAGAGCCACAAACCCGTAAAGCCAGTCGTGCACGTCGTTTCGACGGTCGGGCGGGAGGCTTCGCGGGTCGATTCCGCTGAGGCCTCGAAGGGACGTTTGGCCGCTGGCCGAGGGTGAGTCTGGGGGTATCGCTGACACAGTATCGCGGAGACAGGCTGTAGAGGCTGCCACATCTTGGCTGATGCAAATGCATCTCGACCACGCTCCAGACCTGCGGTTTTCGAGCGGAGAATAACCAAATCCGAGGAGTCAGCCAGGTCTCGCCGGAACAGCGGCCCGGGCTAATTGGGATTCCCGTCGATATGGCTCCAGTCCGTCAGGCATACCGGGGGGGTCTGCGAGCACTGCATGGCACCGGGGCTCTCTCCGGCCTGCCTCATTTTGCTTTGGCTGGCCATGGAAGGCTTGAGTCCAGGGCAGGACGTTGGAGTGCGCTCATGTCCCTAATCGCCACGGAGAAGAAGGAAAAAGGGCGAGGGCCAACCCCGGATAGCTGACCCCCGCTATGAAATGACGGAGCTAGAAGCTAGGAAAAATCCGTACTTGGTTCCCGCTCATGGGTCGCGGCCTCCTTGGGTGCGAAAGCCCGGTTTTGAGTCGAGATTCTTGCGTCTTGGGCGCGGACACTTCGCGGACAGCCGCTTCTAACGCGCTCACCGTAAGGGTTTTTTCAGGGAACGTTGGCTCTCCAAGCCAATTCGCAGAGCCCTTTTGTCCGTGATTGTGTCCGTCAAGCGTGCCGGAAAGGGTCCTCGTTGAGCCGAACCCCTCCAGAGCCCGACTCCGAATTGATTGGGTAGTTTTGGGTACGGTCGGAAGATTCAGAGAGCCGGAAAATCCTCCGGAGCTGAAGGTCGCGCGTTCGAATCGCGCCGGGCGCACCATTTTTTGATTGCCTCCGGGCTTTGATGCACATGCATCTAGCGCAAGGTTGCGATTTGGCCGTGGAATTAGGTTGATGGCGCGAGACAACACCGGGAGCTACATCGAGGTCCCTGTGTCCTGCTCCTGTGGAGAAGAGCTTCTCTTCTATTGCCGCGCGGAATCCAAGCCAGGCTCGTTTCAGGCGGGAACCGACGGGAACGAACGCTTCTCAGTCTCTTGTCCGGGTTGTTCGAACCGGCTTCCTGTTCCCGGAACGGTCATGCACACGCTCATGAAGAGAGAAGGCTGCTGGACGAAGATTCGCTGAGCTCGGTTCAAGAGCCGAGGCGCCCCGGTCCCGGCAGGCCGGCCGATCGGTGCGCGCCGCCGCCTTACGGCTGAACCGTCACCTGGCCGGTCATGCTTCCCAGGTGCACGCCGCAGAAGTAGTGGAAGGTGCCGGCCGTGGTGAACCTCTGCGAAAACGTGAACCCGACAGCGTTGATCCCGGAGTCCCACGTTCCGTCCGCGCTGCAGTCTCCGCCGTAGTAGCCGCCGTTGGAGCAGGTTCCCGACGTCGTGGAGTGCGAGCCGTTCTTCCACATCCACTGCACGGTGTCGCCGACGTGGATCGTTGTGACGCTGTTGCCGCTTACCGCATCGGTGAAGGCGTCGCCGGCCTGGCCGATGTTGACGACCCGCGTCTGACCGCCGCTCGAGCCCGGGGTCGGAGTCGGCCCGGGAACCGTGGGCGTCGGCGTCGGGCTCGTTCCTCCCGCTCCGGGCGTCTTCGTGGCCAGCGGCGGGTTGAATCCGGCGGGAGCCGCCACGTCGGCCGCTCCCACCACCAGCACGGGATCCTGCGTCGTGTTGTCCGCTGTCGCCGCGTAGGTGAACAGGGGATTGGCCGGGTTGTCGCTCTCGACCGTGGCGTACCCTGACGTCGTCACCAGCGTCTCGAACCCCAGCGCCTTGTAAATGTTGGTCACCTGCGTCCCCGACTGCGGCCCCAACGGCAGCGGCATCACTCCCAGCAGCACCGGCGGAAAACTCCCGTCGAAGTCGTACAGCCGGATCGTCGCCGTCACACCGGCCGCGTTGGGGTTGTACACCCCGATGTTCGTCCGGAAACTCCCCGTCGCCGATCCCGCGTTGGACAGGTTGGTCAAGACGCTCACCGCCTGCGCCGCGCTCGACGGCAGACCCGGGATGAACATCCCCACCGATCCCACCGTCCCCGAGGGCCACGGCGGGCTCGCCGCCGGCGAGTACAGGCGCGACGTGACGAGCAGACCGGTTGAACTCGAAGCAAACTCCACCGCGCCCAGCGAATTGGGCACGTGGAACAGGCTCACGCAGATGTTGTCGAACGCCCGGGCTTCCCGCGGCGCCAGGCTGAACGTCTTGACCGGCTGCGGCGCGCACCCCGCCGAACCCGGCGGACACCGGTACGTCGCCGTCACGTCCACCACGTCCGTGTACGACGTGTTGAACACGCGCACGTCCGAAAAAAACGGCGCCGCCCCAACCACCGACGCGGCGACAGGCAGCGTGACGGTGTCGGCGAGAAGCGCGGCCGGTGTCGCCAGTGCAACGATCGCGAGGATTCGGGCGAGGGTTCTCATCGATTGGTTGCCTCCAGAGCTCATCCAGCTTATCGGCCGGAACTCTTTGCGGAGAGAGATTTAGGAGGCGCTAAGGGAGGGAATCACGCTGCGAAAGCAACAATGGAGACAAGCCGGCCTCTCACACGGGTCCTTCTTTGGATGAGCGACCGCCCTTGGATGAACGACGGCGCTCGCGGCGGAAATCACCGGACGCCGCCCGCGGCGCTAACCTATGCGCGCCGCGCCGCGTAGGATCTGTTTTGAGAAAAGCCTTATGCGTCGAAAGACGATTGCGCTGCCAGCTGTCAGCCGACAGGTCTCAGCTTCGGGAGGGTTACTCGGCCCCTCCGGCTGACAACTGAGATCTGAACGCTGAGAGCTAGTTTCCCGAGGCCGGCGGCTTGGTGTCGGTCGACGGCGGAATCGCCGGAGGGGCCGCCGGGGGCGCGACCGTGCCGCCGTTCAACGACTCCTTGAAGCCGCGGATCGATTCGCCCAGGCCCTTGCCGAGCTCGGGCAACTTCTTGGGACCGAAGACCAGAATGGCGATCCCGAGGATCACCAGAAGATGCATCGGCTGAAACAGACCTTCAAACATGGACCACGTCCTTTTTGGGATCTCTCCCGCCTCTAGTTTAGACGAGAATGCAGACCGGGCTCCGGCCGCCGTTAAGTGACGTCGATGGAAACCTTTCGATTGGGCCTTCCCGCCCTGCTGATCATTGCCGGCTATCTGGCCGCCATCAACGTCCTGGGAGCCTGGATCGGCCGCCGCCAGACGAACGCGCGCGACTACTTCCTCGGCAGCCATTCCATGCCGTGGTGGGCGGTCATGGGATCGATCGTCGCGACCGAAACGTCGGCCCTGACGTTCCTGTCGATCCCCGGCGACGCTTACCGGACCGGCTTCGCGTTCCTGCAGCTGGTCCTGGGCTACATCGTCGGCCGCGTCGCGATCGCCGCGTTCCTCCTGCCGGCCTACTTCCAGGGCGAGCTGCCCACGGCGTACGCCCTTCTCGAGCGGCGGTTCGGCCCCTCGGCCCGCCGGGCCACGTCGCTGCTCTTCATGGTCACCCGCGTTCTGGCGGCGGCGGTGCGTCTGGCGGTGCCGGCGATTCCCATCGCGCTGATCCTGGGTGTTCCGATCTGGACCGCGGTCGTCCTGCTGGCCGGCGCCACCGCGCTCTACACGCTTCTGGGAGGCATCCGCGCGGTCATCTGGATCGACCTCATCCAGGTCTTCATCTATCTCTCCGGCGCCATCCTGGCGCTGGTCTTCCTGATCGGAGCGCTGCCGGGAGGATGGACCGGTGGCCTCGCCGCGCGCGCCGCGGCCGGGCAGGCCACGCCGCTCTTCGATCTCCGCTTCGATTTTGCGCAGCCTTACACGCTCTGGTCGGGGATCCTGGGCGGAGCGTTCTTGTCCATGGCCAGCCACGGCGCGGACCAGCTCATCGTCCAGAGGCTCCTGGCGTGCCGGGGGCTCTCCGACGCGCGCAAGGCCCTGGTGGGAAGCGGATTCGTGGTGCTCGTCCAGATGAGCCTCTTCCTCGCGATCGGGACGCTTCTCTTCGCCTTCTTCCACGGCCGGCCGATCGATCCGGGCCGGCCCGGCGCGTTTCACTCGCCCGACGACGTCTTTCCCACGTTCCTGGTGCGTCACCTGCCGCCCTGGGCCTCTGCCTACCTCGTGGCGGGCGTGTTTTCCGCGGCGATGTGCTCGGAGTCCTCCGCGTTGAACTCGCTCGCCTCCGCGCTGGCGCACGACGTCGTGGGCCCGGCGCGCGGCGGCGCCGTTCTGGAAGGGGCGCGCGGGCTCGCCCTGGGCCGGTGGCTGACGCTCTTCTGGTCGCTGCTCCTCGCCGCGCTGGCGGTCGGCTTCTCGCTCCTGCGCGGAAACCAGCCGGCCGTGCAGGTCGCGCTCGGACTGGCCAGCGTCACCGCGGGCGGGCTCCTGGGCTCGTTTCTCCTGGCGCTCTACGCGAGGCGCGCCCGCGAAGGCGATCTCCTCTGGGCCGTCTCGGGCTCGGTCGCCTTCATGATGGCGCTGTGGCTGGGATCGAAGGGCTGGATCCCGTTCGCGCTCGGGCGAAAGATCGCCTGGCCGTGGTATTCGCTGATCGGATCGGCGTTGACGTTCGGAGGGGGCTGGCTCCTGTCGCTGCGGCACGGCCCGGTCGCCCGGCCTGCCGGCGAGGCACAATAAGGAGATTGTGATGCGGTCTGAGGTTCGCGCGGTCGTGATGCCCGGTCCGGGCGTTCCCCTGGAGGAGAGACGCTGTCCCGTCCCCCGGGCGAAACCGGGCGGCGCCGTCCTGGAGATGGTCGCCAGCGAAGTCTGCGGCACCGACGTCCACCTCCACCACGGCCGTCTGGCCGGCGTGCCGTTCCCGATCATTCCCGGGCACGTCAACTGCGGCCGCGTGGCGGAGACCGGAGGCGATCTCTTCGACGTCGAGGGACGGCCGATCCTTCCCGGCGCCCTCGTGACCTTCTTCGACGTCTTCGGAACTTGCGGCTCCTGCTGGCATTGCCTGGTTGCCAGGGCGGCGACCCGCTGCCCGCACCGCAAGGTCTACGGGATCACGACCTCGGCGCTGGACGGGCTTCTGGGAGGCTGGGCCGAGGCGATCGAGATCCTCCCCGGCGTGCGGCTCTTGCCGCTGCCCGAGGGCGTCGCGCCCGAGGACTTCATGGGAGGGGGCTGCGGCCTGCCGACCGGGTTCCACGCCGTCGAGCGGGCCGGCATCGCGCTCGGCGACACCGTGGTCGTCCAGGGCAGCGGCCCGGTCGGCTTGAACGCGGCGATCTTCGCCCAGCTCTCCGGGGCCGCGCAGGTGTTCGTGGTCGGAGCGCCAGCGGCGCGCCTGGACGCCGCGCGAGCCCTGGGCGCCGCGGACGTCCTGGACATCGAGAACGTCGCAGCGGCCGCCGACCGCGTGCGCTGGGTGCGCGAGCGGACCTCGGGGCGCGGGGCCGACGTGGTCATCGAGGCCTCGGGCAATCCGGCCGCGGTGCCCGAGGGGCTGGAGATGCTGCGCGACGCCGGCCGCTACGTCGTCGTGGGGCAGTACACCGACGCCGGCGACGTATCGATCAACCCGCACCGCCAGATCAACCGGCGGCACGCCACGATCCTGGGCTGCTGGGGCTACGAGTTCACGCACCTCCACCGGGCACTGGCGCTGCTGGCGCGGCACAACGCGCGGTTCCGGTGGCGGAGCCTCATCACGCGCGAGTACCGGCTCTCCGACGCGGCCCGGGCCCTGGAGGACATGGAACGCTTCGCGGTCGTGAAGGCGCTGATTCGCCCATGACCGGTTATCCTCTGGAGCGATGAGCGCCGGAGGCTTCGAGTTCGACGAGCGTCTGGCCCGTGCCGCGACGATTCCGTCGCGGCTGTACAACGATCCGGCCGTCCTCGAGCGGGAGAAGGGGAGCGTCTTCGGCAGGACCTGGCAGCTGGTCGGCCGCGAGGCGCAGGTCGCCGAGCCCGGGCGGTACTTCACCGCCGCGGTCGCCGACGAGCCGATCCTGGTCGTGCGGGGCCCGGACCGCCTGCGGGCGCTCTCCAACGTCTGCCGGCACCGCGCCGGCCCGGTCGCGGAAGGGGAAGGCTCCTGCCGCGCCCTGCGATGCGGGTATCACGGTTGGACCTACGCGCTCGACGGAGTGCTCGCTAACACGCCGGAGTTCGAGGGCGTCGAGGGGTTCGTAAAAGAGGAGCAGCGGCTGCCGGAGTTTCGCATCGAGAGCTGGCTGGGGCTCCTCTTCGTCCAGCTCGATCCCGCGGCCCCCGCGCTCGCCGGGGCGCTCGAGGACCTGCCGGCCCGGCTCTCCGGCCGCGGCCTGGAGTCGATGCGGCTGGTCGAGCGCAAGGACTGGATCGTCCAGTGCAACTGGAAGGTCTACGTCGACAACTACCTCGAGGGGTACCACATCCCGATCGTGCATCCCGGTCTCATGAAGGAGATCGACTACGCGCGCTACGAGACAGAGATCCGGCGGGCCTACTCGATCCAGCACTCCCCGATCAAGCAGAGCGCGTCCAATCGCCTGCGCGCCGGCGCGGACGCGGGCGACGAGGCCATGTACTTCTGGATCTATCCGAACCTGATGTTGAACGTGTACCCGGACAACTTCTCGACCAACCTGATCGTGCCGCTCTCTCACGACCGGACCCTGACGGTCTTCGAGTGGTACTTCCGGGACCCCGAGAGCGACGCGACCCGGCGCCTCCTGGCCGACACCGTGCAGTTCTCCGACGAGATCCAGCGCGAGGACATCGCCATCTGCGAAGCGGTCCAGCGGGGGCTCAAGTCGCGCACCTACGACCGCGGTCGTTATTCGATGCGCCGCGAGAACGGCGTGCACCATTTCCATTCGCTCTACGCGCGGGCGATGAACGGGAGCGCCTGATCGGAGAGTTCTGGCGGTCGAATCTCAGCGGGCTTCGAGTCTGACGACGCGAGTTTCGAGTGTGGCGAAACTGTCTTCGAGCCGGCGGATTCGCTGGTCGAGCTCGGAATAGGACAGACGGATCATTGCCCTTGTCTCCTCAAACTCCGTCCGCATCTCTTCGCGAAAGACCTTGACCTCGCGATCCACCTTCTCGTGCAGACCGGCAACGCCTTCCGCCACCAGCCGAACCTGCCCGCCAAGCTGCTCGGCGACGACATTGAAGTGCCGCTTGACCTCCTCGACCTCCCCAAGCGTCATCGGAGAGCGAGGCTACCACGGCCTCATCGCGCGGCTGTGAACTGCGAATCAAGAAGCGGCGTGACGGTCGTCAAACGGCAGCCGCGTCCCTTGCGGGCCCGGCGCCCGGCCCGCGGCGCCGCCACAGCAGATAGGCCGGCAGGCCCAGGATCAACAGACCGAGACCCCACAGCGACTGGACCGGCTTCTCCCTCAGGGTGTTGAGCATCAGCACGAACGACGCGGCCACGAACAGGGCCGGCACCCACGGATAGCCCCAGGTGCGATAGGGGCGCGGCGCGTCGGGCCGCTTCCTGCGCAGGACGTAGAGGGCCAGGCCCGTCAGCACGAAGAAAAGCACCTCGATGAAGATGACGTAGGTGTAGAGCTGCTCGAAGGTGCCCGAGAGCACCAGGACCGACGACCACATGCCCTGGGCGATGAGGCTCGCGGCGGGAACGTGCGTCCTGGGATGGATGCGGGCGAGCGCGCGGAAAAAGAGCCCGTCGGCGGCCATGGGCTGGTAGATCCGCGAGCAGGTCAGGATGTTGGCCGAGAGGCACCCGAAGATCGAGATGAGGATCGCCACGGCGGCCAGACGCGCGGCCGCGGGTCCGTAGAGCGCCCGGACCGCGGCCTCGCCGACGCGCTCGGATCCGGCCATGACCGGAAGCGGGAGGGCGCGCAGGTAGACGAGGTTGGTGACGCCGTAGATCAGGATGAGCGCGATCGTGCCCAGGATCAGTCCGCGCGGGACGTTGCGTCCGGGATCCTGAACCTCGCCGGCGGACAGGGCGAAGCAGTACCAGCCGTCGTAGGCCCAGAGCACCGCGATCATGGCCACCCCGAAGGCGGCGAGAAATCCGCCCGGCAGCGCCGCGGTGAAGTCGGGCCGCGCGCGCGCCTGGGCGAAGAATCCCACGACGGCCAGAAAAGCGAGGGATCCGACCTTGACGATCGTCACCAGGTTCTGCACCCAGGCGCCCTCTTCGACGCCCGGCAGATTCACCGCCGTCAGGATGCCGATGGCCAGGAGTCCCGCGAGCTGGCCCCCGTTGACGGCCCAGGTCCATCCGCCCAGGGGAACGGAAAAGAGAACGTGCTTCGTCGAGAAGAACGGGAGAAAGCCTCCCAGGTACTCGCCGAAGCCCGCGCCCAGGGCGGCGACGCCGCCGGACATGACCACGAGAAACGACGCCCAGCCGAACAGGAAGCCGGCCAGCGGGCCGTAGGCCTCCTTGAGGAAGTGGTACATCCCGCCGGCGCGGGGAAACATCGCTCCCATCTCGGCGTAAGTCAGGGCGCCGGCGAGGGTCAGCAGGCCGCCGGCGATCCACACCGACAGGATCAGCCCGGCGTGCGGAAGCGCGCGGGCGATGTCGGACGGAGTCAGGAAGATCGCCGTGCCGAGGACGGCTCCGATCGTGATCGAAGCGCCGTCCCAGGCGCCGAGCGCGCGCCGCAGGCCGGGTCCGCCGTCGGACGTGTGTTCGTTCAAAGTCGCCGCCAAGGTTACCCCGACTTGCGGAGCGGCCCTCCGGCCCTGCGGGTCCTACGGCCATGCGGGTTAGAGTGCGGGCCACGCCATGGACCGCCGGCCCGCCCACCACCGTCGCGACCTCGCCGAGGTCGCGCGCCAGGCCATGATCGATCGGGGCCTGTGGCCCGACTTCGGAACCGACGTCGCGCGCGAGCTGGCCGCGATCCGCGGGCCGGCCGGCGGCGGGAGCGAGCGACGCGATCTGCGCGATCGGCTCTGGTGCTCGATCGACAACGACGACTCGCGAGACCTCGATCAGCTCTCCGTCTCGGAGGATCTGGCCGGAGGATCGGTCCGGATCCTGGTCGCCGTCGCCGACGTCGACGCGCTGGTGAAGAAGGGCTCGGCCATCGACGCGCACGCAGGGCACAACACGACCTCGGTCTACACCGCCGCGGAGATCTTTCCGATGCTCCCGGAGCGGCTCTCGACCGATCTGACGTCGCTCTCCGAGGGCGAGGACCGGCAGGCCATGGTCGTGGACATGACCGTCGCGCCGGACGGGCGGCTGGCCTCGTCGGACGTCTACGCCGCGACCGTGCACAACCGGGCCAAGCTCGCCTACAACGGCGTGGGGGCCTGGCTGGAGGGAACCGGGCCGCTTCCCGACGCCGCCGGGCGCGTTCCCGGAATGGACAGCCAGCTGCGGGCCCAGGACGCCGCGGCGCAGAAGCTGCGCGCGCTGCGGCACGAGCAGGGAGCGCTCGAGCTCGAGACGATTCAGCCCCGGGCGATCTTCGAGGGCGACACGGTGGTCGATCTTCAGGTCGAGCGCCCCAACCGGGCCCGCCAGTTGATCGAAGACTTCATGATCGCCGCCAACGGCGTCACCGCGCGATTCCTCGAGCAGAAGGGCCTGTCCTCCCTGCGCCGCGTGGTCCGCTCGCCGGAGCGCTGGCAGCGGATCGTCGCGGTGGCCAAGGAGCAGGGCGACGCGCTGCCCCCGGAGCCGGACTCCAGGGCCCTGGCGGACTTCCTGGCGCGCCGGCGCCGCGCGGATCCGGTCCGGTTTCCCGACCTGTCGCTCGTCATCGTGAAGCTCATGGGAGCGGGGGAGTACGTCGTCGAGCGTCCGGGCGGGTCGACCGCCGGGCACTTCGGCCTGGCCGTGCGCGACTACACGCACTCGACGGCGCCGAACCGGCGGTTCCCGGACCTCTTGACACAGCGCCTCCTGAAGGCCGCGCTCGCCGGCTCGCCGCCGCCCTACAACGACGGGGATCTGGAGACGCTGGCGGCGCACTGCACCGAGAAGGAGGACGACGCCGACCACGTGGAGCGCCAGGTGCGCAAGTCCGCGGCCGCCCTCCTCCTGGAGCGCCGGATCGGCGAGCGTTTCGACGCCATCGTCACCGGGGCCGCCGAGAAGGGAACCTGGGTGCGGACCTTGCGCCCGCCCGTCGAGGGCAAGCTGGTGCACGGGTTCGAGGGAGTCTCGGTGGGGCAGAAGCTGCGGGTCAAGCTCGTGGCGACCGATTTCGAGAGGGGCTTCGTCGATTTCGCGCGTAGCGGATGACTGGACGCCCGGATGACTGGATGACCGGATGAACGGATGAACGGATGTGTTCCGGCGTTGGCGGTTCGATAGAGTGCGGGGTCTTGAAACGGCAAGGAGAGACGCATGAGACGCGCCCTTCTTCGGTGTGCGATCGCCCTGTGCTGGCCGGCCTTGTGCCTGTCCGCCGTGCCCGCTAAGGTCTCCCGTCCGGGCCCGGCGCCGACCGCCGCGCAGGCGCGCAAGTTTCTGGAGGAGGCCGAGGCCAAGATGCTCGCCCTGTCGGTCGACGCCTCGCGGGCCTCCTGGGTGCAATCCAACTTCATCACCGACGACACCGAGATCCTCGCGGCCCAGGCCAACGAGCGGCTGATCGCCGCCATCGCGGATCTGGCCAAGAAGGCCGCGCGCTTCGACAACGTGAAGCTGCCCGCGGAGCTCGCGCGCAAGATGCGGCTCCTCAAGGTGAGTCTGACGCTCGCCGCGCCCGCCGATGCCAAGGAGAGCGAGGAGCTGACGCGGATCGCCGCCGGCATGGAGGGGATGTACGGGAAGGGGAAGTATTGCCCGGAAGGCAAGGACAAGTGCCTCGACCTCGAGGACATCACCCGCGTGATGGCCGGCAGCCACGACGCCCGGGAGCTCCTGGACGTCTGGAAGGGGTGGCACGCCATCGCCGCGCCCATGCGCAAGGACTTCGTGCGCTACGTGGATCTCGCCAACAAAGGCGCGCGCGAGCTCGGGTTCGCCGACACCGGCGCGATGTGGCGATCCAAGTACGACATGCCGCCCGACGCGTTTGCCCGCGAGCTCGACCGGCTGTGGGAGCAGGTCCGCCCCTTCTACCTCTCCCTCCACGCGTACGTGCGCGCGAAGCTGCGCGAGAAGTATGGAGACGCCGTTCCCGAGAAGGGGCCGATCCCGGCGCATCTGCTCGGCAATGTCTGGGCCCAGGACTGGTCCAACATCTATCCCCTGGTGGCGCCGCGGGACGCCGATCCGGGCTACGACCTGACGCAGATCTTGAAGTCGCGCAACACCGACGCGCGCCAGATGGTCCGCTACGGAGAAGGCTTCTTCACGTCGCTCGGATTCGGGCCGCTGCCCAAGTCGTTCTGGGAGCGGTCCCTCTTCACCAAGCCGCGCGACCGCGACGTGGTCTGCCACGCCTCGGCCTGGGACATCGACAACGTCGAGGACCTGCGCATCAAGATGTGCATCGACATCACGCAGGAGGACTTCACCACCATCCACCACGAGCTCGGGCACAACTTCTACCAGCGGGCCTACAACGGCCAGCCGTACCTCTTCCGCGACAGCGCCAACGACGGGTTCCACGAGGCCGTCGGCGACACCATCGCGCTTTCGATCACGCCGGAGTACCTGGTCAAGCTCGGCCTGCTCCAACGGGTCCCCGACGAATCCAAGGACGTCGGACTCCTCCTGCTGAAGGCGCTGGACAAGATCGCGTTCCTGCCCTTCGGCCTGGTGATCGACCAATGGAGGTGGAAGGTGTTCTCCGGCGAGGTGACGCCGGACAACTACAACCGTGTCTGGTGGGAGCTGCGCGAGAAATACCAGGGGATCGCCCCGCCGGTGGCTCGCGGCGAGCAGGACTTCGATCCGGGCGCCAAGTACCACGTCGCGGCCAACGTGCCGTACATGCGCTATTTCCTGGCCGACATTCTCCAGTTCCAGTTCTACCGCGCCCTGGCGCGCGCGGCGGGCTGCCAGGGGCCCCTGAACCGCTGCTCCATCTACGGCAACAAGGAGGCCGGCGCGAAGTTGAACGCCATGCTGTCGCTGGGGCAAAGCCGCCCGTGGCCGGAGGCCCTGGAGGCGATGACGGGCCAGAAGGCGATGGACGCCACGGCGATCCGCGACTACTTCGCGCCGCTGCAGAAGTGGCTGGACGAGCAGAACCGGGGAAAGCCCGTCGGCTGGTAAGAGGCTCGCCGGCGGACATCTCCCTTGCGGGGACGCGGCGGCCCACTCGGGTTGAGGCCGTGCCGGGCCGCCGCTCCGCTCCGCGGGCTTAGATCAAGGCGGGCGTTTCGAAACGGCGTGGCGCGTCGCCCGCGGAGAGGCCCCGCCGCGGGAGAAGCCCGCCGCTCGCGGGTGGTGGGGGAGGCTCGCCGGCGGACATCTCCCTTGCGGGGACGCGGCGGCCCACTCGGGTTGAGGCCGTGCCGGGCCGCCGCTCCGCTCCGCGGGCTTAGATCAAGGCGGGCGTTTCGAAACGGCGTGGCGCGTCGCCCGCGGAGAGGCCCCGCCGCGGGAGAAGCCCGCCGCTCGCGGGTGGTGGGGGAGGCTCGCCGGCGGACATCTCCCTTGCGGGGACGCGGCGGCCCACTCGGGTTGAGGCCGTGCCGGGCCGCCGCTCCTCTCCGCGGGCTTAGATCAAGGCGGGCGTTTCGAAACGGCGTGGCGCGTCGCCCGCGGAGAGGCCCCGCCGCTCGCGGGTGGTGGGGGAGGCTCGCCGGCGGACATCTCCCTTGCGGGGACGCGGCGGCCTCGGAGGCGAGAAGAGCGAATCTGGCCGTCGTGGCCATTGCCCACGTGCCGTAGGGGCGGGGCTTGTCCCCGCCCGCGCTCGATCCCATATCTGTTTCGCCGTGAAAAGGCGGCGGGATACGATGCGCCAAACCGGCGAGAGACGCATGACCGCTTCCGTCATCAAGGATCCCGGGCTCGCGCCGGAGGGGCGCCAGAAGATCCGGTGGGTGGAGCAGCACGCTCCGGTCTTGAACGCGCTCTACGCGAAATACCTCTCCGACGGAACGCTCAAGGGTCTCTCCGTCGCCGTCTGCGTGCCGCTCGAGGCCAAGACCGCGTACCTGACGCTCCTCCTCCACCGCGCCGGAGCGCGCGTCGCGCTCGCCGGCACGGCTCCCGGATACGTGCAGGACGACGTCGCCGCGGCGATCGCGGCGGAAGGCGTGACCGTCTTCTCAGTCGCCGACGCTACGGCGGAAGAGTTCGAGGTGAATCTGACGCGCACGGTCGAGACCGGTCCGGTGCTCCTGGTCGACGACCGCGCTGAGCTCACGCGCATCCTGCACACGACGGCGAAGTCCCGCATCGGGAAGGTCTGGGGCGCCTCGGAGCAGACCACCTCCGGCGTGACCAAGCTGCGCAACATGGAGCGGGAGGGCAAGCTCGCCTTCCCGGTCATCGCGGGTAACGACGCCATGTGCAAGCACCTCTTCGACAACCGCTACGGGACGGGCCAGTCCGTCTTCACTGCGATCCTGGCCCTGACGAACCTCTTCCTCGCCGGGCGCACCGTGGTCATCGCGGGATACGGGTGGTGCGGCAAGGGGCTGGCGCGGCGCGCGAGCGGCCTGGGGGCGCGCGTCGTGGTCTGCGAGATCGACCCGGTGCGGGCGCTCGAGGCGGTCGCGGACGGATTCGCGGTGATGCCGCTTCTGGACGCCTCCGCCCTGGGCGACTTCTTCCTGACCTCCACCGGCACGCATGCCGTCTACGGCCGCGCGCACTTCGAGCGCATGAAGGACGGCGCCGTCCTGGCCAACGCCGGCGGCCTGGACACCGAGATCGACGTCCCGGCGCTGGAGGCGCTGGCGCGCGCGACGAGCGTGGTCCGACGCCAGATCACCGAGTACCGCATGGCCGACGGGCGGCGGCTGCACCTCCTCTGCGGGGGCCGTCTGGTCAACCTGGCCGGCGGCGACGGGCACCCGGTCGAGATCATGGACCTCTCCTTCTCCGTCCAGGCGCTGGCCATCTACCACCTGGCCCGCCACCGCGGAGAGCTCGCTCCCGGCGTCCATGATCTGCCGCTTCAGATCGACCAGGAGATCGCCCGCACGAAGCTCGAGACGCTCGATGTGGCGATCGACGCGCTGACGCCGGAGCAGGAGGAGCACCGGCGGCGCTGGCAATAGGGAGAGAGTCCTTGCCGGGCAAGCACAAGCGCCCCGCCCCGCGCGCGGACGGCCGCCAACGCGTCGACCTCGCGATCCTGGGCGGCACGGTCCTGACCCTTGACGCCGCCGACACGGTGATCGCCGACGGCGCGGTGGCGATCCGGGGCGGACGGATCGTCGAGGTCGGGCCGCGGCGCGAGCTCGAGCGCCGGTACCGGGCGCGGCGCACGCTGCGCGCCGAGGGCCAGCTCGTCCTGCCCGGCCTCGTCAACGCGCACACCCACGTCGCCATGACGCTCCTGCGCGGCGTGAAGGACGACGTCGAGCTGCTGACCTGGCTGACGAAATACATGTTCCCTCTGGAGGCCCGGTTCGCCACGGCCGAGTTCGTGCGCTGGGGCGCCCGCCTGGCCTGCTGGGAAATGATCGCGTCGGGGACCACGACCTTCGCCGACGGGTACTTCTTCGAGGAGGAGGTCGCCGCCGCCGCGGACGAGTCCGGACTGCGCGCCTTTCCAGGCCAGGGGATTCTGGACGTCCCGTCGCCCGACGCGAAGACCGCGGCAGAGGGGCTGGCCCGCGCGGAGGCGTATCTGTCCCGCTGGGCCGGACATCCGCGCGTCACGCCGTCGCTCTTTCCCCATTCCTGCTACACGGTCGGGCCGGAGACGTTCCGCGCCACCGCGGCCCTGGCCGCGCGGCACGGCGCTCCGATCCTGACGCACCTCTGCGAATCGGCGGGAGAGCTCGCCATGGTGCGGGAGCGCTACGGGACGACACCGGTCCGTCACCTGGCGCGTCTGGGCGTTCTCGACCGCAATTGGACCGCCGCGCACGCGGTCGCCGTGGACGACGAGGAGATCGACCTCCTCGCCCGGGCCGGCGTCGGGGTCGCGCATTGCGCGGAGAGCAACATGAAGCTCGGGAGCGGCGTCGCGCCGATCGCCCGGATGCAGGCGGCCGGCATCGCGGTCGGGTTGGGAACCGACGGGGCCGCGAGCAACAACGACCTCGACCTCTTCGGCGAGATGGGAAGCGTCGCGCGGCTCCACAAGGTCGCGACGCTCGATCCGACCGCGGCCCCGGCGCGCGGAGTCCTTCGCATGGCGACCATGGGCTCGGCCGCGGCGCTCCACCGGGAAGGCCGGATCGGGTCGCTCGAGGCCGGCAAGCGCGCCGACCTGATCGCGGTCGATCTCTCCGGCCCCAACGCGCTGCCGCTCTTCGATCCCGCCTCGCATCTGGTGTACTCCGCCCAGGCCTCCTCGGTGCGCACGACGGTCGTCGAGGGGAAGGTCCTGATGGAGAACCGCCGCCTGCGGACGCTCGACACCGGCGCGATCGCGCGCGCGGCCGCCCGTTTCGCCCGCCGCATCGCCGCGGCGCTCGGCCCGGACGCGTTCAGCTCGTCGGGAGCCAGCGGGCCGCCCAGACCGTGAGGGCGAGCGCCGCGTAAGCCGCGGCGAGGTGGAACGGAATCGGCGAGCCGGCGTTCCAGGGGAGGAAGAGCGTGCCCTGCGCGGCCGGGGAGTGGATGACGCCGAAGAGGCAAAGGACGGCCGCGGCGGCAAGGGAGAGCGCGCTCGCCGCGAACCGCCGATCGATCAACGCCGCGGCGGCCGCGCCCCACAGGAGCGCGGTGATGATGAAGCCGCTTGCCAGGAGCTGGAGGGCCCGCACCGTCTCGGCCGTCTCTCCCGACAGCGCGGAGACGCCGCCGGCCGGAAGCAGCGATCCCATCTCGATCGCCAGGACGAAGGCGAGCGACGGCAGGGTGGCCAGGGCCACGGCCGCGGCGTGGCGCGCCGGCGTGACGGTGAAGGCCTGGGCCATCACCTCGATGCCGATGTAGAGGAGGATCGGGGCCACCGCGGCGGCGGGGATCCAGTCGACTAAGAGCGGAAGGTATCCGAGCGCGCCGCCCAGGCCGATGAAGAGTCCCGTGGCCAGGGCGTAGCCGGCGCCGGCGCCCATCTTCTTGTAGGCGGGGTGCCCGATGTAGGGCGTGCTCTCGACGACGCCCCCGCAAAGCCCGGCGGCGATCGTGGCCAGCCCCTCGGTCGCGACGATGGCCCGGGTGTCGTACTCGTCCCCGGCGGCGGCGGCGCTCTCGGTGTTGTCGATTCCCCCGATCACCGTCGCCACCGCGAAGGGCAGCGCGATCGGAAGGTAGCCCCAGGCGAGCGAGAGCCCTCCGAGGAACGCGAAAGTCGGCCAGGGAAACGCGGCATGGAGTCCGCTGGACGCCGCCGCGCCGGCCGCGCCGAGGGGATTGCCGATCCCCGCGGCCTTGAGCGCGTAGAAGACGGCCACGCCCAGAAGGACCGAGGCGAAGACGCCGGGGAATCCGCCGGGGATCCGCACGCGTCCCAGCAGCGTCACCAGGATCACGCCGAGCGCGACGAAGCCGACGATCGGGTTGGCGAAGACCTTGACCAGGGGGAGCAGTCCGATGAGCGCGAGTCCCGCGCCCCCGATCGAACCCAGGAGAGCGGCGCGCGGCACCGCGGCCCGCACCGCGTTTCCGGCCAGAGCCAGTCCGGTCTTGAAGAGGCCGACCAAGACGGTCACCGCCATCCCCATCTTCCAGCACAGGACCGCGTCCCCGGTGGCGAGGTAAGCCGGGCCCAGGACCGCGAAGGACATCCCGAAGACGCTCGGCGCGTTTAAGCCGAGCGGCATGGCCGTCACGTCGCCGCGCCCGGTGCGGCGCGCCAGCCGCCGCGCCATGGCCGCGTAGATCAGATCTCCGACCAGCACGCCCACCGCCGTGCCGGGCACCATGCGGTAGAGGACGATGTCCTTGGGGAAATGGAAGGCGCCCACCAGGACCGCGGCGAGGATGACCAGGTTCGCCACGTTGTCGAACATCAACGCGAAGAAGGCGTTGACGTCGCCGGAGCGGAACCAGCGATCTGGGGTCACGTTCGGTCCCTTCTCGGAGGGCGGTCGATGCCGCGATGCCGCCAAGAAAAAAGGCGGCCGGACTCTTCGTCGCGGCCGCCTCGCGCAGTCGGATCGCTTTCTAGAACAGGACCCGCACTCCCGCCTGCACCTGCCGCGGATCGCCGGCTCCGCTCTGCACGGTGCCGTCGAAGTTGAAGATCAGGTTGGTGACCTCGGGCCGATGGAGGTTCTTGCTGTTGAAGAGGTTGAAGACCTCGAGGCTCGGCTCGACGGTGAGGAAGGAGATCTGGAACGGCTTGGAGATGCGCAGGTCGAGCGAGGAGAACTGGTTGTCCTTGCGCCCGAGGTTGCGCCGCGTGACCGACCCGTCGGGATTGATGCGGTCCTGCGGCGTGTTGGTCGCAACGCCGGCCGCGGTCACGTCCTGGGGTTGAGCCGAGCGGTAGGAGTAGCGGAAGTTCACGTCCACGTCGCCGGGCGTCTGCCAGAGAAACCAGGCGTTCAACCGGTGGCGCTGGTCGCGGTCGGAGTAGCCCCACTCGCTGCTGAACTCGGCGTTGGGATCGTTGGGATCTTCGTGGATCTTGGCGTAGCGGAAGGTGAACGGATCGCGCTCGTTGTCGTCGTCGGACTTGTCCTTGGAGTAGGTGTAGTTGACCTGGAAGCCGTAGTGGTCGGCGAAGCGCTTGTTGACCCCGAACGTCCAGCCCCAGTACTTGCTATGGGCGGAGGACTCGACGGTGGTCAGCGAGCCCAGGCCGTTGCTGCCGTCGCTGCCCAGGCCCGTGGCCCAGGGCGCGCCGAGCTCCGCCGCGTTGCGGTCGACGAACCGCGTGATGTGTTCGCCCTTGGCGTAGTTGTACTTCAAGAGCACGCCGATCCCCGTGACGACCTCGCGCTCGGCGGAGAGGCTGGCCGATGTGGTCCGCGGATTCCGGAAGTTCTTGTCGAAAACGAACACGCCGGGATCGACCGGACTGCCGATCTGGGCCTGCGGAATCAGGTTGGGATAGGCGGGAGGCAGCGGTCCGCCGAAGTTGCGGAACGTGCTGTCGCGGTAGATGCTCTGGCCCCGCGTTCCGTCCGTCGAGCGCGAGGAGGCCAGCGTCAAGCCGGGGACGCGGCCGTAGAAGATGCCGGCGCTGCCGCGCAGGACCATCTTCCCGTCGTTCTTGGGATCCCAGGAGATGCCGAACCGCGGCTGCCACATCTTGTAGTCCGAAGGAATGGTCCCGTCTCCGGGAAACTGCTGACCCTTGCTCGTCTTGCCGATGAAGCCCGCGTAGAAAAGCTGGTCCTTGGGCGTGATCAAGTCCGGCTCGATCTCGGCCTCCCAGCGGAGTCCCGCCTGGATGGTCAGGTTCGGCATGGGCTGCCAGACGTCCTGGATGAAGACGGCCGGCTCCTTCTGCGTGATCGTCTGGGTGCCGGCCTCGTCCGCGGTCAGGCCGCCGACGCCGGCCTGCTGAAGGTAGAGCAGGACCGGGCCGGTGACCGTCGCTCCCGCCGGACAGGTGCCGGTCTGCGAAGTGCTGTTGTCGGAGCACTCGACGTAATTGGGGTTGTGAAGGTAGCTCAGGAAGCCCTGTGTCGAGCTGAAGATGTAGCGGCCGTTCTCGAAGCCGCGGAACGTCTGGAACGACGACACCTTGTTGTACTCGACGCCGGCCTTGAAGGTGTGCTGCCCGGTGATGTAGGAGACGTTGTCCACGAACTGCAGGCGGATGTCGTGGTAGTCGACCGGGATGAAGAAGGGCTCGCCGAACCGGTAGGCGTTGACGAAATCGAAGGCCGTGTCCGGCAGCGGCCGTGTTTCGCCGTTGCCGTCGGTGATCTCCGGTCCGGTGTAGGCGCGGGGACGCTCCTCCCGCGCCCACTGGGCGCGGAACTCGTTGGAGAGCGTTCCGGAGAAGGTCGACAGCGCCGAGACCGTTCCGGCGTTGGAGTAGTCGAGCTCGTCGGCGTTGGCGCTGTGGCCCCAGGAGTCGACGTCGAAGGTCCCGTTGTTCTGATCCGACCAGGTGTAGTTGTAGCGGCCGGTGATCAGGTTCTGGGAGCTCTGCTGCCAGTCGATTTTGCCCAGGAAGACGCGCGCGTCGTTGGAGCGCTCGATCGGAGCGTTCTCGTTGGGGCTCCCGAGGCCGGCGAAGGCGGCGACCACGTCGGGCTCGATCCGGTTGGGGTCGGTCTGCTTGGTAGACCGCGCCCGCTGGCCGTCGAAGGCCAGGAAATAGAAGAGGGAGTCCTTCTGGATCGGCCCGCCGAGGGTCGCTCCGAGCTGCCCCTGGTTGAAGTCGAAGCTCGGGTCCTTGCTGCCGTCGGCCTTTTGGGGCCGGGCCGAGAGGTTCTGGTTCTTGTAGTAGAGGTGCCCGCTGCCGTGCGTGTCGTTGGTCCCCGACTTGGTCACGACGTTGACGAAGCCGGAGGTCGAGCGCCCGAACTCGGCGTTGGCGCCGTCGGCCACCACCACGACCTCCTGGACCGCGTCGAGGTTGAAGGTGAAGGCCGGCCGCTGTCCGCCCCGCTGCTCGCCGAAGAAGGGATTGTTGAAGTCGGCGCCGTCGACGGAGATGTTGTTCTCGATGCCCTTCTGGCCGTTGATCGAGAGCTCGTCGCCGTCGGGGCCCTGGACAATCGTCACCCCGGGCGTCAGCTTGGTGAAGTCGAGGAAGTTGTGCCCGTTGTTGGGCAGGTTCTGCACCGCCTTCTCGTCGATGCGCGTCGCGCCCTCGGTGCGGGTCTTTTCCACCACCGGCGCCTCGGCGGTGACCTTGACCTCCTGCTGGACGGTGGAGATCTCGAGCTTCAAGGGCAGCGTGATCGTCTGCCCGACCTCCAGGGTCAGGCCGTCGCGCACGAGGGTGGCGAAGCCCTGGAGGCTGATGGTGACCCGGTAAGAGCCAAGCGGGAGCTGCAAGGCTCGGAACCGGCCCTGCCGATCGGTGGTCAGGGTTTGCTCGAAGTTGGTTCCGGTGTTCTTGACCAGCACGGTCGCGCCGGGCAGGGCGCTCCCGCTGGCGTCGACGACGGTGCCTTCGATGACGCCGGTGGTCGCCTGGGATTGGGCGCGGAGGCCCGGAACCAGAACGAGAAACAGAATGGCCGCCAGAACAACGCGACCGTGTCGCCGCATACGCTCCTCCTCCTTGTGAAAACCGCCGCCGGAAATCGTGAGTTGGGTGTAAATCTTTCGTGATCGTCGGGAGAAGTCAAGTAAACAGTCCTGCGCGCGGCGAGGCCGGTTCCGTCCCGAGCGAACATGTCCGCTCTGGGACAAATCGGCTCGGCGCGAAAGCGCGAGTGGAGGGCTCATGTTTCACCTGGCCATTCCGTGGTTCGAGTTCATTCTGCGCGGCGCGATCGTGTACGTCTTTCTCTTGGTCCTGCTGCGCTTGACCGGAAAGCGGCAGGTCGGCCAGCTGGCCCCGTTCGATCTGGTGCTGCTCCTGGTGCTTTCCAACGCGGTGCAGAACTCGATGAACGGCGGAGACAACTCGCTCATCGGCGGCCTGATCTCGGCCACCACGCTGGTCCTGCTCAACTACGGGGTCGGTTCCCTGACGTTCCGCAACAAGAAACTCGAAGAGGCGATCGAGGGGCACCCCGTGATCCTGATCCACAACGGCAAGCTGTACCCCGAGCTTCTGGAGCGCGCGCAGTTGACCCGCCACGAGCTGGACGCGGCGCTGCGGCAAGCCGGATGCGCCTGCATCGAGGACGTCCACACGGCCATCCTGGAAAACAACGGAACGGTCAGCGTGACGAGCCGCGCGGAGGCCAGGCCGGTCGGAGGTCCGGCGGGGGGCGCGCCGAGCCCGTGACCCGCCGCAACGCTCCGCCGAACTCGCGGAACCGCCGCGTCCGAATCGCGTACCATACGGCGTTTCCTTTTTCTTGCAGGGGAGGCTTCCATGCGTCTGCTCGCGACCGCCGTAGCGACTCTTATTTTTCTGCCCGGCTCGCAGGCCCGAGGATGGACCGCCGACGAGATCGTGGCGCGCTCCATCCAGGCCCGGGGCGGAGCGCAGAAGCTCGAGGCGGTCCACGCGCTGCGCCTGACCGGCAAGGTGGTGTTCGGCTTCGGCGACGCGCAGATCGAGGCCGGGTGGGGGCGGCTGGTCAAACGCCCGGGCATGATCCGGACCGAGGTCACCCTGCAGGGTCTGACCGCCGTGGACGCCTCTGACGGCCGGGATTCCTGGTCGCTCGATCCCTTCCAGGGAGTCCGCAACGCCCAGAAGAACTCCGCCGACGAGGCCCGGGACATGGCGCGGGACGCGGACATCGATGGGCCGCTCGTCGACTGGCAGAAGAAGGGGAGCAAGGTCGAGTATCTGGGAACGGAAGACGTCGACGGCACGCAGGCCCACAAGCTGCGCGTGACCTACAAGGACGGCGACACGCAGACCGTCTTCCTCGACCCGGACTACTTCCTGGAGATCCGGGTGGAGACGGTGGCGCACATCCGGGGCGCGGAGCGCATCACCGAGGCGGACTACGGCAGCTACGAACAGGTCGCCGGCGTCTGGATTCCCTTCTCGATCGACATCGGCCGCAAGGGCCGGCCGCCGGGCCAGCGGATCACCATCGACCGCGTCGAGGCCAACGCGTCCGCGGACGACGCGCTCTTCCGGTTCCCTCCGGCGGGCACGCCGATCTCCCGAAGCGTGGAGCCTTCGCCTGCCGCGGGCGCGCCGCCGGCGCAAGTGCGTCCTCCCTCGGCCGGCGGGAACCGCCCCGCGACGTTGGACGCCGGCGTGCTCTCGGGCCTGGGAGCCCGCAACATCGGCTCGGCCACGATGAGCGGGCGCGTGGCCGCCGTCGCGGGGCGCACCAAGGGGGGCAAGACCACGCTCTTCGTGGGCGCCGCCTCGGGCGGCGTCTGGAAGTCGCTGGACGGCGGCACCACGTTCCAGCCCGTGTTCGACAAGAACCCGGTGCAATCGATCGGGGCGATCACCATCGATCCGTCGCATTCGAGCACCGTGTGGGTGGGCACCGGCGAGTCCTGGATGCGCAACTCCGTCTCCGTCGGCGACGGGATCTACAAGTCGACCGACGGCGGAGAGACGTGGACCAACATGGGGCTCCGCGACTCCGAGCACATCGTGCGCATCCTGGCCCGGCCCGACAACGGAGACGTCGTCTATGCCTGCGTGCCCGGGAAGCTCTGGAGCGACGGCGCCGAGCGCGGCGTCTACAAGACCGCCGACGGCGGGAAGAGCTGGAAGAAGGTGCTCGCCGGATCCAACCTCTCGACCGGCTGCTCCGGCCTGACCATGGATCCGAAGAACCCCGACGTCCTCTTCGCCGGCCTGTGGGATTTCCGCCGCAAGGGCTGGACCTTCCGATCCGGCGGCGAGGGGCCGCACGCGGCTTCGGGCAGCGGCCTCTTCCGCTCCGCCGACGGCGGGACGACCTGGACGGAACTGTCCGACACGACCGCCGCAGGCCTCCCGGTCAAGCCCTGGGGGCGCGTGGAAGTCGTCGTCGCTCCCTCGGACTCCAAGATCGTCTATGCCCTGGTCGAGTCCGAGCACTCCGCGCTCTACCGCTCCTCCGACGGCGGCAAGACCTGGGAGGCTCGGGACCGCAGCCAGGGGATGATCTGGCGCCCCTTCTACTTCGGTCGCCTGGTGGTCGATCCGACCAACGCCGATCGTCTGTTCAAGCCGGGCGGCGACCTCACCGCGTCGGAGGACGGCGGGCGCAGCTTCTCCTCCTCCTCCGGACGCGGCTCCCACGGCGACTGGCACGACGTCTGGATCGATCCGGAGAACACCAAGCGCGTCGTGGGCGGCGATGACGGCGGGCTCTGGCTCTCCAAGGACGGAGGCAGCCGCTGGTGGAAGGCGCAGAACCTTCCCGTCTCCCAGTTCTACCACGTGGCCGTGGACGCCCGGGATCCCTACCAGGTCTACGGCGGGCTCCAGGACAACAGCTCCTGGGTCGGCGATTCGGCGTATCCCGGCGGCATCAGCAACGCGCGCTGGGAGAACCTCTACGGCGGCGACGGGTTCTGGACGATTCCCGATCCGACCGACCCCGACGCGGTGTACGCCGAGGCGCAGGGCGGATACATCGCGCGGGTGGACCGGCGCACGCACAACGGGCGGGACATCCAGCCCAAGGGCGGCTACAACGAGAAGCTGCGCTACAACTGGAACACTCCGATCGCCACGAGCCCGACGCAGAAGGGAACGCTCTACATCGGCGCGCAGTTTCTGTTCCGCTCGCGGGACCGGGGCGAGTCGTGGGAGCGCATCTCGCCGGACCTGACGACCAACGATCCGGAGAAACAGAAGCAGGAAGAGTCCGGAGGCGTGACCGTCGACAACTCCTCGGCCGAGGAGCACACCACGATCTACTCGATTTCCGAGTCGCCGCTGGACGCCAACGCGATCTGGGTGGGGACCGACGACGGGAACGTGCAGTTGACGCGCGACGCGGGCAAGTCGTGGGCGAACGTGGCCGGCAACGTGAAGGGGCTTCCCAGGGGCTCGTGGGTGAGTTGGGTTGAGGCCGGCCGCTTCGAGCCGGCCACCGCGTACGCCGCGTTCGACCGGCACACCTTCGGGGACCTGTCGCCGTGGGTCTACAAGACGAGCGACTGGGGCAGGACCTGGAAGCGGATCGTCGCCCCGGAGCAGGGCGTTCGGGGATACGCGCACGTGATCAAGGAGGACGCCGTCGACCGGTCCCTCCTCTTCCTCGGCACGGAGTTCGGACTCTGGATCTCCCCCGACGCCGGGGCGACCTGGGCCCGGTTCGAGGGCGGTGACTTTCCGAGCGTCGCCGTGCGCGACCTCCAGGTCCAGACGCGCGAGAACGACCTGGTGCTGGCCACGCATGGCCGGGGCATCTGGATCATCGACGACCTGACGCCGCTGCGGCACTTGATGCGCGAGGTCCTCGGACAGGAGGCGGCCTTCCTTCCCGGGCGGCCGGTCCAGCAGCGCATTCCCGCCGGCGGGGGCTGGCCCGAGGGGGACGCCTCGTTTGAGGGTCGGAATCCGACCGGCGGAGCGGTCGTCACCTACTACCAGCGCACGCGCCATCTCTTCGGGCCGATCCAGATCGAGGTCCTCGACGCGGCGGGCAAGGTCGTCGACACGATCTCGCCGAGCAAGCGCCGCGGGATCAACCGCGTGGCCTGGTCCATGTCGGTCAAGCCGCCGCGCGTGCCCCGGGCGGCTCAGATCGCCTTCAACGCCTCGCAGGGGCCGCGGGTGCCGCCGGGAACCTACACGATCCGGCTGACAAAGGGGGGCCAGTCGATCGAGACCAAGCTCGAGATCGGCGTCGACCGCCGCGCGTCCTACACCGCGGCCGACCGCGCCGAGCAGTTCCGCGCCGTCATGCAGGCGCACGCGCTCTTCAACAGGATGAGCGATCTCGCCGATCGCCTCGATTCCGCCTCGGCCAGAGCGGGCGAGCGGGCCAAGGCGCTCCCGGCCGGAGACGCCCTGGCCAGGAAGCTCCAGGCCGTGGCCGAGAAGGTCGCGGGCCTGAAGCGCAAGATCGTCGCCACCAAGGAGGGAGGCGCGATCACCGGCGAGGAACGGATCCGCGAGCATCTGGACACGGCGTACGGCGCCCTCATGAGCTGGGAGGGGAAGCCGCCGCGCTATCAGGTCGAGCGGGTCGAGGTCCTCGGCCGCGAACTCTCCGACGTCGAGAAGGAATTCGACACGCTGCTCGGGTCGGAGGTCGCCGCGGTCGACACGGAGCTCAAGGGGCGCAAGCTCGAGCCAATCGCGCCGGGGCCGGCGGCGCGCCCTTAGCAACCCGCCGCCGAATCGTCCCCTCTCCGGCGGCCGGCCACCCGCCGTGGCACCTCTTATGCTTTGATTTGTGCCGCGGCGCGCGCAAACGCCGCGCAACGAAGGGGTGACGTCATGCAGAAATCTCGAACTGCTCCGCGGCTGGCCCTGGCGGCCGCCGCGCTCGCGCTCGCGGCCTGCGCGACGACCTCGTTCCAGTCCACCTGGAGGTCGCCCGACGCCCGGCCCCTGCGGTTGACCGGGCGCAAGGTCGTGGCCGTCTTCCTGAGCAAGGACCCGGCCCAGCGGCGCCGGGCCGAGGACGCGATGGCGCGCGAGATCAGCGCCCGCGGAGCCCAGGGCGTGCCGTCCTACACGATCCTGTCCGACGAGGAAGTCCGGGATCGGGAGGCCTCCAAGGCGAAGGTCGAGCGCCTCGGCTTTTCCGGAGCGGTCGTCATGCGGGTCGTCGGAAGTCAGACGCAGTACACCTACGAGCCCGCGGGAGGAGTCTGGGTCGGGCCGCACTACCATCACTTCTGGGGAGGCTACTGGCGTTGGGGCTGGGGAGCCGTCTGGGAGCCGGGCTACCTCTCGGTGGACAAGATCGTGAAGGTCGAGACGCTGGTCTATTCCCTCGAGCAGGACCAGCTGGTCTGGGCCGGAGTCAGCCGGACGCTCAATCCCGCGGAAATCGAGAGCTTCATTTCCGAGCTCGCCGCGGCGGTGTCCAAGCGGATGGCCAAGGACGGCTTGTTCGCCCGGAGCTAGGCGGGCCGGCCTGGAACGGCGACAATTTATAAATTGTAGCATGGCCGCACGGCCTCCGTGCGGAATCGGCTCGTGTGCTGTCCTGAGAGTTTGGCAACAAATTCGCCCGGAGCCGTCGCCGTTTCCCTCGTCGGCACGCGGCGGCCCGGCCGCGAGGAGAGTCCGGTGGGCCGCCGCTGCGGTCACTCGGGTACAGGCTCCGGCGGCGGGCACGACGCCGAAGCGGCCCTGTCACGGGATTTCCGGTTCAGACCGAGGGCCCCGCGGCGACGGCTCCCAAGCCGGGAACCGCGGGCGCGTCGAACATCGCCAGGACGCTCGGGCGCGACAGGGCGGCGAGGGTCATGATGCCCAGCGCCGTTCCGTAGAGAACCCCCAGGCAGGTCAGGCCCGCGGTGATCAGGCACAGCGTGCGGTGCCGGCGCAGCCGGAGGGCCCGGGCGCCTGCGCGGCAAAGGCCGGCACGAACGCGACCGCGATCCCGGCGTACAGGAGCGGCAGCGGCGAGAAGACCGCGCTGACCGCGCCGGTGATGAGGTAGCCAAGTCGAAGCAGGCGCAGGTGTTCTTCGTCCAGGAGCCGCTGGCATTCGGCTTCGGTCATGGTGTCCTCCGCGCGGATGGCCTCGAGGTTGGCACCCGGGAGGATCCTGAAACACGGGCCTTGGAGGAGCCGTTGTGGTATTCCTAGTCGGACGAGGTGGCCATGCTGAGAAGCGCTCGCGTCGGTCGGCTCGTGCTTGTGCTCGTGTTCGTCCTGTCGCTCGCGGCGCCCGCGCTGGTCCTGGCGCAGGCCACCGCGGCGCGCATCAAGGTGACGATCCGCGGAAGCGGGAGCGACGTCACGATCGAGCGAAGCCCCGCCGATTCGGCGTCCGGGCGCGCCGGCGCGTTTTCCCGGTCCGGGTTTCCCGGCGCCGCCGTCGCGCCAGAGCCGTCGGTGACCGAGGGCGTGCTCGGAGACGTTGTGCGCCTGAAGGCCGCGGGCGCGCACGACACGGTCGTCCTGGCCTACCTGCGCAGCCACCAGGCCGAGCTCCCGGAGGTCATCGACGCGCAGGACGTGCAGGCCCTGCGCAAGGCCGGAGCGGGCAAGGCCGTTCTGACGGCGCTCTCCGCGCTCACGGCCGTCGACATCGGAGCCACCGGCGAGGGCCGGCCGGGCGCGGCGGCGGCGGCCGCGCCGGACGATCTGGCGGACCGCGGCGGCTACGAGCCGGCGGACGCGTCCTACGGGTATCCCGTCCTGGTCGGTTACGGCTCGCCGCGCCGCCACGGCGGGTTCCGTCACCCCGATCGTCTCCGCCCGATGGGACAGCCGCACGGCCGACCCGGGATGCGGCCGCCGAGCGGCGCCTTCCGCCGCGACCTCGGGCAATAGGCGATCGGGATTCGCCGGCCTCACAATATTCGTATTGTTAGGCCGGGAGGGGTCCCTCCTCCCGCCGTTCCAGCCGGCAGATGCCCGACCAGATACGGGTGCGCATCGGACCGGTCGGATCGGGGATCCTCGCGACCAGGCGCATCCAGAGTGGAATCCGCCGGTGCCGCGCCGCTTCGCGCAGAGGCGAGGCGACCGCGGCGGCGCGCCACCCGAACGGCTCGAAGAACCGCGGTCCGTCGGCCGGACCGAACCGAAGCGGCGCGCCGGCTTGCGAGAGCGGATCGCCGATCTGCTTCTGGAGCATGCGCAGAAGGCCCGGCGAGGCCAGGTCCAGGATCCACTCGCGGAAGCTTTCCGGCGCGGCGAGATCCCGCGCGAGCGCGCCGGCTTCCTCCGCGGTCAGGTAGATGAGCAGGCCCTCGGTCAGAATGACCGCCCGGCGCGCTTCCCGCCCGAGGCGCAGGAAGAGCTCCCGCCGGGCGGCGGCATCGGCCAGGTCGAGGAGGATCCGCTCGAGGCGGCACGCCGGCCGCTCGCCCCGGAGGATCGCCTCCTTGTCGTCCAGGATGCCCGGCAGATCCACCTCGACCCAGCGCAGATCTGCGGGCAGATCCATCCGGTACGGCCGGGTATCCAGACCCGCGGCCAGGTTCACGACGAGATCGGCGCCCCGCGCGATCGCCTCGAGCAGAAGACGATCGAACAGGACGGTCCGCATGACCCAGGCCCAGGCGTGCCGGTCGTGCGCCCGCATCGCCGCGGCGATCGCCTGCCCCCGCTCGCCGGCCAGGCGGCGCGCGAACGGGTCGCGAAACAGCGCGTCGGCGCGCTCGGTCTCGCCGGCCCGGTAGACCGCCGCCCAGATCGCGGTGTCGGAGATGTTGCGAAAGGTTTGTGTCGTCATGGTGGCGCGGCGCCGCTCCTTTGCCGAGAATAACCGGCGGCGGGGCTAAAGGGTCACGGCCATGAGACCATGGAGGCGCCCTTGCGAAAAATCCTTCTGGCCGCCGCCGTCCTCCTTGCCGCGGCGCGCTGCGCGAGCATCGCGCAGATCGAGAATCTCTCCGAGGAGACCTGCCGCCGGTCGCTCGAGGACGGCCTCGCCTCCATCCTGATCGCCGAGCACGAGACCCCCGAAGCCGCCCGCGAGCTCGCCGAGCGCACCCGCATGGCCCTGGAGCGCGGGCGCCTGGGTCCCCGGCCCTTTCTGGTGTCTTCGTCCTCGGGCGCCGACTACGAGTTCTTCGTCGAGAAGAAGCGCGGCGGCTGCCTGCTCCGGCTCTACGGCCGGCAGAAGGGCTTCGTCTCCTACACCAACAACCTGACCTACATCGCGACTCGGTCTTTGCCGGGCTGCCTCTGCAGGGAATAGAAGCGCGAGGGTGCACGTGCGTGGGGGAGCTTTCTTGATGCGAAGACTTTTTCCCACTTCACGAAACGCATCGCTGCCATCATCTGGACGATGGGCAGGAAAGCGAAGAGAACATCCGAATCGAAAGAGTTAAGATTTTTCCGTAACGCATTGAGCCGCCGGATGCAATCCTGCGGAAAACGGAAAACGGAAAACGGAAGGCTCTCGACGCCTGGCTCGACTCTCGGGTTGACCTGCATTGCGTCGGCGGATTCGCAATGACGATGCACTACGGCCTGTCGCGAACAACGGGTGACATTGACATCCTGGCCGCGGTGCCCCATGAAAGGACGGCCGAGCTCCAGAGACTGGGAGGAGAGGGATCCTTAGCCGCCGCTTCAAGGTCTACCTGCAGCTAGTGACGGTGGCCGCCTACCCGGAGGACTACGAGTCTCGTCTTATCGAAATGTGGCCCGGGCTGAGAATGCATCTCCGCCTTTATGTGCTCGAGGCGCACGATCTCGCGTTGACGAAACTCGAGCGCAATTTCGAGGTCGATCGAAACGACGTCCTGGCGCTCGCCGCGGCGCGTCATCTGGACCGGGCCACCCTCCAGGAACGGTATGAGCAGGAGTTTCGGCCGAATCTGATTGGCTCAATCGAAAGACACGACCAGACATTCAAGCTCTGGATCGACATGTGCTGGCCAGAGGGCGATCCGGGGGCCAAGATCTCTAGCTGAGCGGAACGCCGGAGCCGAAACCGGGCCGAGCCAAAGCAACCTTCTCGACATCAACACCAGCGTCGACGCGATCAAGCGTCGGTCCGAAGTCGTCCGTCGCATGCAGGCGACGAGTCCGGATGGCTTCGGAGTCAGCGCGGTCACCGTCGCGGAGCTGTGCTTCGGCGCGGCCAAGAGCAGCCGACCGGCGGAAACCCGCAGAAGCGTCGACGCGTTCCTGAAGCCCTTCGAAATTCTGCCGTTTGGACGCGACGCCGCCGCCGCATACGCACAGATTCGGCTCGCGCTCGAGAAAGAGGGTCGTCCCATCGGCGAGCGCCGATCTGCGTGTCGAGGGACTGGCACGGCGGTGAGTGAGCGACGCGCTCCATCGCGAAACCGATTGACGAGGTGCGTGATCCTGAAGGGTCTTGCCGCAGGGCAACACGGATTCTCGTCGTGTTCGGCGATGGGCGTGTCGGGATCCTGGCAGGATGAAACCATGCTGCGCGCATCTGCTCTGCACCCAGAAGAGCGGTGCGGCGCCCGGGGTGAGCGAACGCCGCGCCCTCACGAAAGCGAATCAGAGAGTCAGGGTCCCGGTGCGGATGAGATACGCCAGCCGCTTGCGCTGATCGGGCTCCAGTATGGCGTGGAGGCGCGACAGCGCCGTCACGACCGCCCCGCGCAGACGCTCCGCGCTCTGCATGCGGACGGCCGCCCCGGCGTCGGCCTTGCCCTGGTCGAAGCGTTCGGACTCGATCGCCTCGGCGAACGCGGAGAGCGCCCGCCGCTGATCGACCGCGGCCTGGGCCCGCTCGGTCTTGATCTCGTCCAGGATCCGGGCGAGCTCGGCCACCTGGGCTTCCTGGAGATCGAGCTTGTAGGCCAGGAACCGCAGGGGCCGGCGGACTCCGAAGGCTCCGCCGCCGAATCCGAGCGGCGCCTCGGCGTCTTCCCCGCCGGCGGCGTACCGCCACGCGGCGCGGTGGGCGTGACGTCCGCCCCTGCCGCAGCCGTATCCGACGCGGCTCTCGTCGGAGCGCTCGCGCATCCAATGGGAAATGAATCCGGGATACATGAAGGCCTCCTTTCGCCAGGGCTCTCGCTCCCGGCGGGACAACGCGTGGGCGAAACGCCGCACGCGCCGACGACGCTACGCCCCGGGCGGCGCCTCCGTCAAGACAGGCCCCTCCAGGAATTCCCGGACCGCGGCGTAATGTTGGGCACTTCGGGCGCGTCCACAGATGTGCCCGGTGGCGCCGATGTCTTTCTATTCGCAAAAACTGGCTCGCCCGCGCGCGCTCGCCCTTCTCGGCGCGCTCCTTCTGCCGGCCTTTCCGCGCGGCGCGTGGGCGCAATCCGCCGCCTGGTCGGGTCATGGGCCGGAGGGCGGCAAGGTCTACTGCCTCGCCGCGGATCCGGCGCATCCGGCGACCCTCTATGCCGGAACGGCGCGGGGCATCTTCAAGAGCGACGACGCCGCGGCGACGTGGAGGGCCGTCGGCCTGGGCCTGCCCTCCGCGCGGGTGCAGGCGATCGCCATCGATCCCACGGCGACGGGCACGCTCTACGCGGGCACGCTGACGCCCGACGGCGTGCCCAGCCTGGGGATCTTCAAGAGCGTCGACGGGGGCGAGACCTGGACCGCCGCCAACGACGGCCTGATCGATCCCGTGACCGGCATCGAGCCGCTTGACGTCGCGGCCCTGGCCATCGACCCGCGCAACCCGGCCACCCTGCTGGCGGGAACCCGGTTTTCCGAGATCTTCCGCAGCGCCGACGGCGGCGCGACCTGGGAGCCGGAGACCTTCGGCGGATTCGGCGCGGGCCTCCAGACGAGCGCGTTGCTCTACAACACCGCCAATCCCGCGACCGTCTACGCCGCGAGCACGCTCGGCCTGCTCGAGAGCACCGACGACGGCGTGACCTGGGCCGAGTTCGGCAACGCGCCGGTTCCGTTCTTCGCGCTGGCCGCCGACCCGAGCTCCGCGTCGACTCTCTACGCGGGGGACTCTTCGGGATCGGGCATCTGGAAGAGCACCGACGGGGGCAGCCACTGGAGCACGCGCAATCAGGGCTTGCCGGTGTCGTCAGGGCAGGACCCGTTCATTCTGGCGCTGTCCGTCGACCCGAAGAATCCCTCGACGCTCTATGCGGGGTCCTACGGAAACGGGCTCTTCGTCTCGACCGACGGGGCGGCGACGTGGTCCGCGTCCGACGCCGGCCTGCGCAGCGCCTACGTGAACGCGCTGTGGCTTTCTTCCGGGCCGGCCTCGACGCTCTACGCCGGCACGCTCGGCGCGGGCGTCGCGCAGAGCGCCGACGGGGCCCGCACCTGGACGGCCCGCAACACCGGCCTCGACCTGGGACTGGTCTACCAGGTGCTGCCCGACCCCTTCCCGTCGGGCCGGCTCTTGGCCGCCGCCTTCGACGGCGTCTGGGGCAGCGCCGACGGCGGCGCGAGCTGGCAGGCGGCCAGCGCTGGCCTGCCGGTCGATCCGGTGATTGGGATTCTGCGAGGGCCGGGCGACTTCGCGGTCGCGACGTTATTCGCCGCGACGCTCGGCGGCGGCCTCTTCCGTAGCGCCGACGGCGCCGCGAGCTGGAGCGCGGTCTCGGGCCTCTCCGAGCCCTTCCTGGCCTCGATCGCGGCCGATCCCTCCCTGACCAGCCTCTACGTCGGCACAGCGGATCCGAATCTCTCGTCGCAGCGCGTCTTCGCCAGCGCCGACGGCGGCGCGACGTGGACGCAGACGAGCTTGAACGCGGGGTCGTCCCAAATCGACTTTCTGGTGGTGAATCCGGCCAACCCGGCGCAGGTGGTCGCCGGCAGCCAGGGGGTGACCGGGTACTTCCAGAGCACCGACGCCGGCAAGACCTGGTCGACGGTCGCGGCCGGCAACAGCTGCGGAGGCGTCAACGGAGCCGCGTTCAGCGCGTCCGGCGCGACCCTGTTTCTGGCCGGAACCGGCGGGGTGTGCCGCTCGACCGACTCCGGGAAGACCTGGACGGCGGCCGTCGTGCCGGGATCCTTCGCGGTCGCCTCGGTGGCTGCGGATCCGGCCGACCCCAACGTCCTCTACGCCGGCGCGGCCCTCAACATCGGGACCAACGCCTCCGCGGTCTTTCGCAGCGCCGATGGAGGGCAGACCTGGGAGTCGCTGGGCGCGGGTTCGTTTCCCAACGCGACGGTGACCGCGGTCGCCGTCGACACCGCCGGCCAAGTGACCGCGAGCACGTTCGGCGCGGGCGTCCTGCGCCTGGTCGCCGCGGCGAGCCGGCC
Source organism: uncultured Acidobacteriota bacterium (assembly GCA_963733955.1). GTDB lineage: Bacteria > Acidobacteriota > Thermoanaerobaculia > UBA5066 > Gp7-AA6 > DATFTF01. The sequence goes on along the minus strand of CAVTEW010000004.1, from coordinate 207,680 downwards.
GCCCGTCGAGCCGCCGGACTCGGGCGCCCGCCGGACTCGACCGGTCTCTCCCCGCTGACGCGGCCGTCCGAGCGGTTGCGCGTGTTGTCTAACGAGGGTCGCTTCGTGTCAAAAAAATAGAGAGCTGGACTTGCCCGCGCTCGCGGGCGGCCGCAATTGCCGCCCCTACGGCACGCAATCGCTGAGGGAAAGTTCGTGACGTGACGCTAGGACCTGGCCAGCTCTTCGCGCACGTGCCGCAGCTCCCGCCGCTTGGCCTTGCCGACCTTGGGGTATTTCAATTCCAAGTCCTCGAGCGCGTGCGCGATCGCCTGCGCCACGACCAGCCAGGTGAACCACTTGTGATCGGCCGGAACGACGTACCAGGGCGCCTCGACCGTGCTCGTGGCGTGGATCGCCTTCTCGTAGGCGCGCGTGTAGTTCTTCCAGAGGCCGCGCTCGGCCAGGTCGGTCTCGGAGAACTTCCAGTTCTTGTCCGGATCGTCCAGACGGGCCAGGAGCCGCCGCTTCTGCTCCTTGCGCGAGACGTGCAGAAAGAACTTTCGGATGCAGGTGCCGTTGCGGGCCAGATGGCGCTCGAAGGCCCGGATGTCCTCGTAGCGTTCCTTCCAGATCTTCCCGGTCACCAGGCCGGCGGGAAGCTTTTCCGCCGCGAGGAGCTCCGAATGGACGCGGACGACGAGGACCTCCTCGTAGTACGACCGGTTGAAGATTCCGATTCGGCCCCGTTCCGGAAGGCAGCGGGCGCTGCGCCAGAGGAAATTGTGGTCGAGCTCCTCGGCCGAGGGCACCTTGAAGGAAAAGACTTCGACTCCCTGCGGGTTCACACCGGACAGGACGTGCTTGATGGTGCCGTCCTTGCCCGCCGCGTCCATGGCCTGGAAGACCAGGAGGAGAGCCCAGCGATCCTGGGCGTAGAGGCGGTCCTGGAGCCCGCGCAGCCTCTCCATGCCTTGCCGCAGGAGCTCTTCGGCCTCGTCCTTGGGGAGGTCCAGTCCCCCGGTGTCGGCGGGATCGCGGTCCGAGAGGCGCGGCGCCTCGCCCGAGCGGACGCGATACCGGTCGATGAGCCTGCGCCCCAACGTTTTCATGGGCGAGATCCTACCGCCAGGTGATACAAGTTATATATTGTTGACCGGAGCGGCCGCGAGGACGACCGCTTCTCGCTCGACGGCCTGCTGGCGGCGGCGGGGGATCGCCGGCGCAAGCGCCCTCGACGAACGGACGAACGGACGAACGGACGAACCGACGAAACGACTGTCAGCGCTCAGCGCCCGGAGCGGACGGTCTCGGGGTAGCGGCGCGCAAGCTCGGCAACGGTCATCGGCCCCAGACGCACTGAGACGGCGGAGATCTCGCCCGAGGAATCGTCCACATACCGGACGAACGCGGTGTCCCCCGCACGCAGCGCCGCGAGGGGGATCGCCTTGCTCTTCTCGTCGCGGTAGGAGGTCCGATCGGTCACCCGGATCACCAGCGTGACCTCGGTCGGCCGCTTAACGACGAGGCGCCCGCGCGCCGTGTCGATCGAGGAGAGGATGAAGAACTCTTCCCGGGTCTTCGGGGACGCGGCGGCCGCCGGCAGCGCGCGTCCCGCGGCGGCGGGCAGGAGCGCGGCGAGCGCCATCGCCGCCGCGGCGACGAGGCCAGACGCGATCGGACTTCTCCGCGGCATCTTCGTCGATCCCTTTAACGACGCGGCGGCCGCGACGGCACGCCGGGCGCGGTCCGGTTGGACGCCGCGCCGCCGGTCATCGCTCCGGTGACCAGCCGATCGCTCACGCGCAGAGAGCCGCCGGCCATCTGCGTCTGCGCGTAGTCGGAGATTCCCACCCGCACCGCGACGGGCTCGAGGTCCTTGCCTTCCGTGAGCCTCCAGACGACCTGTTCGCGGCCCCGGTGGCCCGAGCCGGCCTCGGCGGAAATGCCGGACTTCTTGAGCAGGGCCTCCATCTCCGACGGCGAGAGCTCGGGCGTGTAGGTCAGCGCGGCGTTGGGAATCGTCAGCGTGTCCTCGACGTGGCCGGTCGGGATCGTCACGTAGGCCGTCTCGCCTGGCAGCAGCCGCTCGTCCACGTTCTCGAAATCGATCACGGTGTCGTAGGTGACCACGTTCTGGACGATCGTGGCGTTCAACCGGATGGCGCTGACGCGGCCGTGGAAGGTCTCGCTCGGGAACGCGTCGACCTGGAACGTCGCTTCCGCGCCGGGCTTGATGAACCCGGTGTCGGACTCGTCGGTCTTGGCGTAGACCTGCATGCGCTTCAAGTCCTGAGCGATCGTGAAGAGGTTGGGGGCCTGGAGCGAGGCGGCCACCGACTGGCCCACGGCGATGTTGCGCGCGACGACCGTTCCGTCCATCGGGGAGAGAATGGTGGTGTAGCGGCGGTTCGCCTCGGCCTGACGGAGCGCGCCATCCATGGCCTGGACCTGCGCCCGCCCGTTGCCGACGGCGGCCTCGGCCTGCGCCAGCGTCGACCGGGCGAGGTCCCTCTGGTCCTGGGACAGGAGGCCCTGCTCGTTCAACTCGGTCTGGCGCCGCGCGCTGGCGCGGGCGTAGTCGCGGTCGGCTTCGAGCTTGCGCAGGTTGGCCTGGGCACTGACCAGGTTGCCGCGGGCCGTGGCGACCTGCGCCTCGAAGACGTCCGGGTCGATCTGCGCCAGGACCTGGCCGGCGCGGACCCGCGTGTTGAAGTCGGCGAAGATGTACTTGACCGTTCCCGAGACGTAGGAACCGACCGGAACGGTGGTGAGCGGATTGATCGTCCCGGTGGCTTCGACCGCCGAGGTGATCGCTCCCCGCCCGACCGGGGCGGTCAGGTAACGGACCTTCGCGGAGCGCTCGGACAGGCTCAGTCCGATCAGCAGGATCGTCCCCAGAACGGCCGCCGCGGCCAGCGCGGCCTTGCGTCCCGGATGGTAAAGTCCCTTTTTCATGCCCCTTCGGCGATCTTACCGCCGAGCCCGGGCCAACCCCGCGGACGGCCGCGGAGGATCGCGACATGCTCGATCTTCGGACCCTGCTTCCCGAGGCGCTGGGCGCGCTGGCGTCCAACAAGCTGCGCACCGGGCTGACCATGCTCGGAATCACCATCGGGATCGCCGCGGTCATCTGCACCGTGGCGATCGGAGAGGGCGGTTCCAGCCGTATCCGCGAGCAGCTCCAGAGCCTGGGCGACAACTTCGTTTGGGCCGAGGCGGGCAGCCGCAACTTCCGCGGCGTCCGCACCGGACCCCGGGGCACCAACACCCTGACTGTCCAGGACGCGGAGGCCATCCTGCAGAACGTTCCGCTGATCAAGCGCGTCTCGCCCAACGTGGACGCGCGGGTGTCGGTGGTCTACGGCAATCAGAACTGGCAGACCGTCTATCGCGGCGTCTCCCCCGAGTACCTCGCGATCCGCCGCTGCCCGGTCGCCCGTGGTGCCTCTTTCACGCATCAGGACGTCACGCTCTCGGCCAACGTGTGCCTGCTCGGGCGAACGGTCGTCGAGATGCTCTTCGGCAACGAAGATCCGATCGGCAAGACGGTGCGCATCGGCACGCTGCCCTTTCACGTCGTCGGCGTGCTCGCTCCCAAGGGAGAGACGGCGACCGGGCAGGATCAGGACGATCAGATCTTCATGCCCTACACCACCGCGCAGCACAAGATCAAAGGGATCAGCTGGCTCGACGACATCATGTGCTCGGCGATTTCCCCCGAGGCGATCCGCCCGGCGCGCGAGCAGATCATCCGGCTCCTGCGGCAAAGGCACCACCTGCGTCCCGGCGCTCCCGACGACTTCAACCTGAGAAGCCCCGAGGAGATCCTCCAGGCCCAGGAGGAGACCAGCCACACCTTCACGCTGCTGCTGGCTTCGATCGCGTCGGTGTCGCTCCTGGTCGGCGGCATCGGCATCATGAACATCATGTTCGTCACGGTCACCGAGCGCACGCGGGAAATCGGCGTGCGGCGCGCCCTGGGGGCCACCCGCGGAAACGTCCAGACGCAGTTCCTGATCGAGGCCCTGCTGGTCTGCTCCTTGAGCGGCGCCGCGGGCGTGCTGCTGGGAGTGATCGCCTCGGGAGCGTTCTCGCGGATTCTCGGCTGGGCCATGATCGTCCCGCCCCGGGCAATCGCCATTGCGGTCTTCTTCTCGGTCTTCATCGGTATCTCCTTCGGCTTCTATCCCGCGCGCAAGGCCGCGCTTCTGGACCCGATCGACGCTCTGAGGTACGAATAGGGGGGCGCGGGCGCTTTTCGTTTGAGCCCGCGCGTCCGGGGCGATATGTTTTGATGTCACGGCGGCCGTACCGGTATCCGGCCCCCCCAGCGATCGGAGCGTCTCCATGAAGATCTATCTCGTCGCGCCGAAGAACCCGGAATCCTTCTGGACCTTCGATCGCATTCTTCCCAGCCTGAAGAAGAAGTGCGTCTTTCCCAATTTGTCGCTGCCGACCGTGGCCGGGTTGACGCCGCCCGAGCACGAGGTCGTGCTGTGCGATGAGAACGTGGAGCCGGTCGATTTCGAGACCGACGCCGACATCGTCGGCCTGACCGGGTACGTGATCCACAAGCAGCACATCCTGGAGCTCGCCCGCGAGTTCCGGCGCCGCGGCAAGTTCGTCGTGGCCGGCGGCCCCTTTGCCTCGCTCTGCCCGGAGGAGCTCGCCGGAGAGGTCGACGTCGTGTTCGTGGACGAGGCGGAGTACACCTGGCCGCAGTTCCTGCAGGACTACGCTCGTGGAGAGTGGAAGCCGCAGTACCGGCAGGACGAGAAGCCGAGCATGCACGACTCGCCGCTGCCGCGCTTTGATCTGCTCAAGATCGACCGCTACCGCACGATGACCATCCAGTTCGCGCGCGGCTGTCCGTTCAACTGCGAGTTCTGCGACATCATCGTCATGTACGGAAGGAAGCCGCGCACCAAGACGGTGGCCCAGGTGATGGCCGAGGTCGCCGAGATCGACCGGCTGGGGCTCTCCCACATCTTCGTCGTGGACGACAACTTCATCGGCAACAAGCCGCAGGCCAAGGAGCTGCTGCGCGCGCTGGCGCGCTGGCAGGAAGGCCGCGGCTATCCGATCGAGTTCATGACCGAGGTGTCGTTGAACGTGGCCCAGGACGACGAGCTCCTGGCCCTGATGCGGCAGGCCAACTTCACGACCATCTTCATCGGGATCGAGTCGCCTCGGGCGGCGAGTCTGACCGAGACGCATAAGGAGCAGAACCTGCGGGGCGACCTCCTCGACTCGGTCCATCGCATCCAGAAGGCGGGCATCGAGGTGATGGCGGGGATGATCGTCGGCTTCGACAACGACGATCCCTCTATCTTCGAGGAGCAGTTTCGGTTCATCCAGGACGCGCGCATCCCCGTCTCCATGACGGGCATGCTGAACGCCGTCCCGAAAACGCCTCTCTACCAGAGGTTGAAGGACGCCGGGCGGCTCATCGCCGAGTCGGTGGGCGACCAGTTCGTCTTCACCAACATCGTGCCCGGAGGGATGTCCCGGGCGCAGCTCTACGAGGGCTACAAGAACCTGCTGGCGCGCCTCTACAGCTACCGCAACTACCGGCGCCGGGTGACGCAGCTGATTCTCTCCAAGGGGCGCGGGATCCAGCAGAGCCTGACCACCGGCCGCGAGGACGTCCGGCTCTTCGCCCGTGTGCTCTGGGCCTGCATCCTGAAGGGCTCGCCGCGACGCGCCTGGATGACCCTGTCGCTCATGATCGAGACGGCCCTGCGGCGTCCGCGCGCGCTGCGCCAGGCGGTCACCCTGGCCCTGATGCACAAGCATCTCTACGAGTACATGCGGGACACCTGCGAGAAGCTCGAGGAGCTCCTGGCGGAGCTGAAGAGCTCCGGGCGGCTTTCGCCGCCGGCGAAGGACGCTCAGCCCGGAATCGCCTAGGAGCCCGTCCGAGTAATCTCCTACTGCGCGCGGCGATTCTCTCGCTGCGAGCGGAATGCTCGAAAAATCCCTTGTGCGGCGTAGCTCGACTACGCCTCCGCGGGGTTGTTCTGCGCTCCCGCCCTCGCGTCGGCCTCGCCGCGCTCGCGACGGACATTACTCGGGCGGCCTCCAAGAAATTTTCGGCGAGGGGGCGGGATTTGCCGGACAATGTGGGCATGACCGAGACCTTTCCGATCGTCCCCGGACACGCCCGGACCCTGTGGTTCGCGATTCCCCTCGTCGTGATCCTCCTCCTCGCCGGAGCGACTCTGCTGCTCTCTTTCCGCGGGCAGAAGACGGCGCGGTTCGAGGTCTCCGCGGCGGGGCTGCGCCTGCGGGGCGACCTCTACGGGCGCCTCGTTCCGGCAGCCGTGCTGCGTCTGGACGCCGCGCGGGCGGTCGACCTGCAGATGGACTCCGCGCTGGCGCCTGCTGTTCGCACGGTGGGAACGGCGATGCCCGGATACCGGGCCGGCTGGTTTCGCCTGCGGGACGGGGAGAAGGCGCTGTGCTACCTGACCGACAACACGCGCGTGGCCTACGTGCCCACCACGGCGGGATACGCCGTGCTGGTGAGCGTCGAGGATCCGCAGCTGTTCCTGTCCAGCCTCAAGCGCCTGGCGGGAGGCGCGTCGTGAGACGCCGCGGGCGTCCGTCGACCGGCGCACGATCGCGCCTCACGGTGCTCGGACTTTTCGTGGCCGGCGCGTCCCTGGCGGCCACGCCCCAGCCGGACGTCCACGCCCGCATCGTCGCTCCGCAGCGGGCGGCCGCGGGCTCGACGGCGGCGCTCGTCGTGGAGATGACGATCGGGCCGGGCTGGCACGTCAACAGCCACACGCCCTCGGAAAAGTACCTGATTCCCACCGACGTCGCCTTGAAGACGTCGGCGGGAAGCCTTTCGCCGGTGCGCTACCCCAAGGACGTCGAGAAACGATTCGCGTTCGCCGACGAGCCGCTGCGCGTCTACGAGGGAACGGTGCGCTTCGAGACGGACCTGGCCGTGCCCGCCGGTCCGGGCAGCGCCGCTTCGATCCAGGGCGAGCTGTCCTACCAGGCCTGCAACGACCGGCAGTGCTTCGCCCCCGCCAGGCTCCCGCTCGCGGCGAGCGTCGCGAGCGTTTCCAAAGAGCGCAAGTAGAGCAGGACGAGCTTCCGGCGGCGGGCGAATCCCCCGGATACGGCCTCTCCAGGATACGCACTGACGCCCGCGGAGGTCATCCTGCGGAAGCGGCGTCTTCCGCAAATGTCAGCCGATCCGCTTGCAGCGCAAGGCGTTGACGGCGGCGCTCGACTCGCGGGCCGATGGCTCTCGATTTGCTCGAGGAGGCCCCGCGGAGGGCTTCCGACAATGAACGTGTATCCCGATCGCGCGGCATCCGGGCGCTCCGCTCGCTACGCGGCCCGGGCGCTCGTGCGCCCGGCCCTGGCCCACGCCGTGGCCTTTCTCCTTCTCGCGCCGCTCCTCTTTGCCGCGGAGAACGGGCCGCGGCCGGCGCTGACGCTCACGACGCGCGACGGCGCCCCGTTCTCGCTCGATTCCTTGAAGGGCAACGTGGTCGTGCTGGACTTCTGGGCCTCCTGGTGCGTCCCGTGCCGGACGAGCTTTCCCTTCTTCGACGCGCTCCAGGACAAGTACGGCGGCCGGGGGCTGCGCGTCGTCGGCCTGACCCTGGAAGAGAACGCAGACGCCGTCGACGCGTTCCTGGAGGACGTGCCGGCCCGCTTCACGATCCTTCGCGATCCTTCCGGGCGCGCGGGCGAAGCCTTCGGCGTCGTGGCCATGCCCACGACCTTTCTGCTCGATCGGGACGGCCGGGTCGTCGCGCGCTTCGAGGGGGGCGACAAGCAGGTGCACATGCGCCTGGAGTCCGCGGCGGCCGCGCTCGTGTCGGGTCAAGCCCTGCCAGCAGATGCCGACGTGCGGGTGGCCCCGAGCCTGCGGGCCACGGCCGGCGTCAAGGCGTGGCAGCGCGAATACCTGGCCGACCCGATCATGAATCTCGACGGCGACCCGCTCGCCCGACTTCTGCACGAGCACATACATGCCAGCAAGGAGGCCGCGGCGGGAGATGGCGGCGCCTCCGGAGGCGGCTGTGGCTGCAACTAGGCGCGAACCTCGAGCCCGCAGCCGGCGTCGCCGGCTCTTGCGCAAGTTCCCCTGGCTCGCCGCCGGCGTGGGCTCTCTGGTCGCGCGGGACGCCCGCGGCCAGGCGTCGCTCGATTCGCGGTTTCTTTTCTACAAGGAGTCGGGCGGACGCACCCAGGTCGTGAACCCCGTGCTCCTGCTCCAGGATGACTTCGGCGAAAAATACGGGAAAGTCGGCCTGACGCTCGGCTACGACGCCATCTCCGGAGCGTCGCCGACCGGCGCTTACCCGACCTCCGACGTCACGACCTCCGCCTCCGGCCGGCTCATCGCGGCCGGCAATTTCCCGCAGGCTCAGTACACCGATTCCCGCAAGTCCGTCTCCGCCACCTATGGCCGCAAGTTTGGATCGCACCTGCCGACGATCGACCTGTCCTACGCCAAGGAGAACGACTACACCGCGCGCGGCGTCGAGGTCTCCGACTCCTGGACCGTCCTGCACGGTCTGGGCACGCTCCACGCCGGGTTTTCCCTCGCGCGCGACATCGTCGCCCCGGTGACGAACCGCCTGCAGTTGCCCAAGTCGGAAAACGGTTTTTCCCTGGGATTTACGCGGATCCTGGGCGAAAGAGACCTGATCGATGTCTCGGCTTCCTGGATGCAGCTTTCCGGATATCTCGACGATCCCTACAAGGTGGTTCCCATCGGCCCGGCCGGGACCACGAACACAGTTGCCGAGCATCGCCCGGACACCCGCTCGCGCCGCGCTCTGGTCGTCAAGTACGGTCATCATTATCCCTGGGAGGGAGCGGTCAAGGTCACGTACCGCTACTACAACGACAGCTGGTCGATCCAGGCGCACACCCTGGAGATCGAGTACGACCAGCACCTCTTCTCCGACTGGATCGTCGCGCCCCGGTTTCGCTTCTACACGCAGAACGGAGCGTCGTTCTACGCCAGCCGGCTCGACACGCCCCGCACGTACCTGTCGGCCGACTACCGCCTCTCTCCCATGAGCAGCGTGCTCGGCGGTCTCACGATCTCGCGCCGGATCAACGACGCCATCAGCGTCAACCTCGGCGCGACGGTGCAATCACAGATCGGGCGGGACCGCGTGACGCCGGTCCTGACGTCCCCCATCGGCGTAGGCCAGATCGGCACCGTCTCGGCCGCGGACATGAACGTGACGACGTTCACCCTGGGCTTCACGCGCCTCTTCTGAGAAGACGCCGTGACCGTCGGGCCCGTCCTGTACAAGAAGGACTTCGCCGTCATGGGCGGCGGGGCGTCGGTCCGTTTCGTGGACGATCGGGGCCCCAAACGCGCTCTGCAGATCGCCCTGGCCGTGGAGCGCGAGGCCCGCCGCATCGAGGCCAAATACTCCCGCTACCGGGAGGCGAGCGTCGTCTCGGAGATCAACCGCAACGCCGGGCGGACCCCAGTCGCCGTCGACGGGGAGACCGAGCTGCTGGTGCGGGCCGGGCTCGATCTGGCCGGCCGCACCGGCGGGCGTTTCGATCCCACGGTGGGCGTTCTGCGGCGCGCCTGGAACTTCCGCAGCGGCCGGATCCCCACGGAGGAAGAGGTCGCCGCGCTCCTGCCCCTGGTGCGGGCGGACGCGGTCTCGCTGCGCAACGGCACCGTCTTCCTGCGCCGTGAGGGAATGGAGCTCGACCTGGGCGGCGTCGGAAAGGAGTACGCCGTCGACCGCGCGGCGCAGATCCTGCGCGCGGAGGGGGTTCGGTCGGCAACCGTCAGCTTCGCCGGCGACGTGCGCACGGTGGGAAGCCGCGGCGACGGGCTTCCGTGGAAGATCGGCATCGCCGATCCGCGCGATCCCTCCCGCTGCCGATTTTCCGTGCGCACGCTCTCCGACGCGGGTGTGGCCACCTCCGGCGATTACGAGCGCTGCTTCCTTCGAGACGGCGTGCGTTATCACCACATCCTCGACGCCACGACCGGATGGCCCGCGCGCGGCGTGGCCTCTGTCACCGTCGTGGCCGCCGACGCGTTCTGCGCCGGACAGTTCGCCACGGCCTCCTTCCTGCTCGGTCCCCGAGCCGGCCTTTCCCTCCTGGAGGCAGCGCCGGGCGTGGAAGGCGTGCTGATGACCGAGGAAGGCAAGATCCTGGCGACGGAGGGAATGCGGTTTCTCTCCGACCTGCCGGGCGGCGCCTGGGCCGGCACGCGCTTCTCGTGACTTCCGCGCGACGGCCTGGCTGTGCCAGAATTGCCGCGTCCAGTTGAACATGACCGACGACCATTCGCTCCGGAAACGCCGATTCCGCCGCGGCCCCCGCCCCGTGCTCGCCGCGGCGGCGCTGTCGCTCGTCGCGGCCGCCGCCGGAGCCGGGTCGGGGGCGGGCCCCGCGGTCTCGGGCAAGCTCGTTGTCAAAGGCAAGACCCTGACCTTCTCCCATGCCTGGCTCGTCCGCGGCCCGGACACTTCAGACAAGAGCAAGCCGAGCGCGTACCTGATCCTGTCCTCCCAGGATTTGACCTCCGCGATCGCGGCGTGTCAGGACCTCTCCTGCGTGCTATGGGGCACGATTCAGGACGGCGCCATCCTGCAGCCGATCGACGACGGCCACGAGTCGTTCTTCCTGCGGGTCGTGAGCCCGGCGTTGGCCAAGAGCGAGGCCGCCCACTACGGCCTGCGGCCTGAGCAGCAGATCTCGGGGCGGCGGTGGATCCCCTTGATCGACCGGCACGACCGGCTGGCCGGACGGCTCGAGTTCGCCTACGACAACACGGGCGACCGGGCGGACCTCGCGATCGACGCGCGGCTGGCCCGGGAGTTTCCGGTCTCGGCGACGACGCCGCGGCAATGACCGACTCCTCGCCCGCGCTCTCCCTGCACGACCGGTTCAAGGCGGCTCTGACGCACCGCTATTTCATCCGCCTGCACATGACGATCCTCCTCGCGCTGGTTCTCTTGACGGGCCTCCTGGCGAGCAGGCTCCTGACGCGAGCGGGGCTTCTCGACATGGGTTTGCGCTACCCGATCGCGGTCGCTCTCTCTTACATCGTGTTCTTCGGGCTGGTGCGCATCTGGATCGCTTACGTCGGCCGCGTCTCGCGGTCGCGGCGCGCCTCCTCCGGCGGATCGGGCTCGTTCGACGTCGGAAGCATCGGCTCTGGGGGCGGCTCCGGCGGATCTTCCGGGTCAGGAGGAGGCGGCGGCGGACGCTGGCTCTCGGGCGGAGGACGCTTCGGGGGCGGCGGCTCGACCGCTTCCTTCGCCGACGACGAGGCGACTCCGCGGATGGCTGCCGTCCCGATCGCGTCGCCGGCGCCGGCACCGCCGGCCCCAAACTCGGGCGGCGGGAGCAGCTCGAAGTCCGGCTTCAGCCTCGATCTGGACGGCGACGGCGTCCTGCTGCTCATACTCTTCGCGCTGCTGGTGATCGGGATCTGCGGCGTCGGGGCCTACCTCGTCTACCAGGGCCCGGCCATCCTTTCCGAGGCGGCCTTCCACGCCGCGCTCGTGCCCGGGCTGGTCCGGACCGCGCGCAACTCCCACGATCCGGGCTGGATGCCCGGCGTGTTCCGGGCGACCGTGGTGCCCTTTCTCGTCGTGTTCGCCCTGGCCGGCCTCTTCGGGTATCAGGCCCACAAACGCTGCCCGGGGGCGGCGACGGTACGCCAGGTTTTCACCCAATGCATCTTCCACTGACTTTTGACCCGGGATCGCCGTGATACACTGAATTTCTCCGATCCCTCCGACGGACCAGCCCTCCCTTCCGTTGCGCGCCCGTCGCCGGCCTTCGAGAGAAAGAGGGTGATTGAGATGCAAAACGTTCTCCGAACCTGGCATTGCCGGAACTGCGGCCGCACCAACGAAACGGAAATCGCGCTGGACGGCACGGTCAAGTGTGAGTTCTGCGCGTCGGTCACCCGCATCCAGCCCAGCCGCGTACGCGGCCTGGAAACTCCGAGCCAGCTCTCGGCCTCCCGCCAGCGCACTCCCTAGCAGGCAGCCTGCTAGCGTAAGTGGCACCCGCCCGGCCGTCCTCGAACCTCAGCGCGGCGTGTCGGGCTCTTTGCCGGCGGCGGGGCCGGGCGCTTGCGAAGTCCCCGCCTTCCCGTCTCCGGTCTTGATCGGGGGCCGCCCCGTCTGCAACGACCGGCGGAGCGCGTCCTCCAGCGCCGCTTTGAGCGGCGTCGAGACCGCCGTGTCGAGGCGGGGAGACAGGGGAAAGGCCAGAGGCATCCGGACGGCGACGGCCGTCTGGATCGCGAGATTGCCGTACTGGCCCGCGAGCAGCGGATCGGGGCGGTAGATCACGGCGAAGGGGATCGAGCAGGGAAACGCCCCGTGGCAGCGGGACAGCGCCACGAACTGCGCCCGCGCCGGCGCGGACGCGAGGAAGGCGGCCAGAACGCAGGAGAAAGTCAAAGCGAGTCGGCGCTTCATCGAAGTCATCCTCCGATCTAGAGATAGAAACAAGTCGCGCGCCGGCTCTATTCGAGCGGCGCGAGGCGTCGCACAAGCTGCTGTTAGCATCCGGCGATGCTGGGACGTCCGGTCTCCGACGAAGCCGCGCCGTACTACTTTCGCTACATCGAGCGGGTGGCCGACGACGACCCGCTCTGCGCGCTGGAAACGCAGTTGGACGCGGTCCTTCCTGTGCTGCGCGGCTTCACCGAAGACTCGTCGCGGGCGCGCTACGCGCCCGGCAAGTGGAGCGTCCGGCAGGTCTGGAGCCACGTCAACGACGCCGAGCGGGTCTTCGTCTCCCGCGCGCTCTGGTTCGCCCGCGGCTTCGGCAGCCCCCTGCCGAGCTTCGACGAAGGGACGTGCGCCGCCGCCGCGCGCGCGGACGACGTCGCCTGGGCCGCCCACGTCGAGGAGTTTCACTTCCTCCGGCTTTCCACCGTGGCCTTCTTTCGGAATCTTCCCGCGGGGTCCTGGTCCGCCAGGGGCGTCGCCAGCGGCAACCCGTTCACCGTCCGCGCGCTCGCCTTCATCGTGGCCGGGCACGCCGACCACCACGCCGCGATTCTTCGCGAACGCTACAGGTAGACGCGCCGGGTGCGGGAGGACGCGGCGGTCACTCCAGGCCGCGCGATCGTTTGAAGATCAGGTAGAGGTGATGCCCTTCGTGGACGAGGTAGAACTCGAGCCACGCGGCGAGCGAGAGCGGCCCCAAGCGGGCGTGCCGGCCCACGCGGGCCAGGTCCGAGGGGCTCAGCCGCTCGACCGCGGCGATGAGCTCCGCGCGGCTTGCCTGGAGACGCGCCAGGGAATCGGGAAGAGTCCTGGAAACCCACCCGGGCCACTCCGGGTCCTGTTCCGCGCGGTAGGGGAGGAAGGCCGGCTCGGATTCGGACAGGATGCGCGCGACCCGATCGAGGGTGAGCTCGGTGTGGCGCGCCAGGTGGGCCACGTTCTCGGCCACGGACCACCGGCCCCCGACCCGGGTCTGGAAGCTCTCCGGGGGGACGCCTTCGAGCAGCGCCGGCAGCGACGAAAGCTGCGTTCGTAGACGCTGAAGAATCGGGTCGATCGGGTCGTTCTGGTCCATGGGCCCGCTTGGGCCGCTCAGGTTATCCCAGGGTCAGAGGTCGGCGGGAGAACCTTCCGGCGCGGGCCGCGTTCTCATCAGGCAGGCCGGATCTCGCGCCGGGGACGGCAATCGAAACGGCGAAGCGGCGCGCGTCGAGGAGGGATCCATGCCTGCGAACCGAACGCTCCTTCTGGCCTGCCTCGCGGTCCCGCCCGCCGCGTCGGCCCGGGGGAGGTCACCAAGACGCTTTCCGCGGAGATCCCCGACGCCGCCCGCTCCGGATTCGGCGTGGAAAACCTGGTGGGCGCCATGCGCGTCTCCGCGGGATCCGGCGACGCGATCGTGGTGTCCGCGACGGTCCACGCCGAGAATCAATCCCTGGCCGATCAGGTGCGCCTGGCGACCTCCGGGGACACCTCGATCGAGGAGGCCGCCGCCGTCGAGATCGAGGCGCGGAGCATGTCGGGCAATCTCGATTTCGAGCAGCGCACCGGCCGGTTGACGCGCGCGCGGATCGAGGCGTCGAGCGGCGACGCCCGGGTGCGTCTCCCGCGGGACGCCTCTTTCCAGGCCGAGGCGAGCCTGGACGGCGGCGATTTCACGATGAGGTTGCGCGACGCCGCGGTGACGACGAGCGGGGAAACGCGCTGGCCTGGCAACGCGGGACCGGCGGGGCCCGGATTCGCCTGGAAACAACCAGCGGGAACATCATTATCGAGCCGCGGTGACGGCCGCGCCCGGTCGATGGGGTGATCGTCCCGTTCCCGGAGTCGTTCGTCCCTCGATCCACGGGCGCCGCGTCCGGCGGTGACGTATCCTCAGCCGCTGGCCCGCTGCCCAAGTGGAGGAACACCCATGACACGACGATTCGACCGGCCCGTTCGGACTGTGCTGCTGTGCTGCGCCGCCTGCGGCCTTCTGGCCGCCCCGGCGCTTTCGGCTGCCGGGGCCGGGCCGAAGAACTCGAAGAATCCCTTCTTCGAGAAGAGCAGGCTCCCGTTCCAGGCGCCTCCGTTCGACCGGATCCACGACGCCGACTACGCCCCGGCGATCGAGGAGGGAATGAAGCGGCAGCTCGCGGAGATCGATCGGATCGCCGGGAACCCGGAGCCGCCGACCTTCGCCAACACGATCGAGGCCATGGAGCGCACCGGCGAGCTTCTGACCCGGGCCTCCAAGGTGTTTTCCAATTTGACCCAGTCCAATACGAACGACGCGATGCAGAAGATCCGGGCCGAGTTGGCGCCCAGGCTCGCGGCGCACCAGGACGCCATCTACCTCAACGCGAAGCTCTTCGCGCGGGTGGAGGCCCTTGACAAGAAGCGCGACGCCTTGAACCTCGATCCTCAGGCCCGGTATCTGCTCGAGCGCTACGAATTGAACTTCATCCGGGCCGGCGCGAAGCTCTCGGAGTCCGACCAGACGACGCTTCGCGGCCTGAACCGGGAGGAGGCCACCCTCTCGACCCAGTTCGCCGACAAGGTGCTGGCCGACACCAACGCCGGCGCCGTGGTCGTCGACGACAAGGCCGCCCTCGCCGGCCTGTCCGACGCCGACATCGCCGCGGCCGCCCAGGCCGCCAGGGACCGCAACCTTCCCGGCAAGTGGGTGCTGGCTCTTCAGAACACCACGCAGCAGCCGTGGCTGGCATCTTTGACCGATCGCGGCATGCGCGCGCGCCTCCTGAAAGCCTCGGAGCGGCGCTGCAGCAACGGCGGAGCCAACGACACCCGCGCGACCGTCACGCGGCTGGCCCAGCTGCGGGCGCAGAAGGCCAGGCTCCTGGGCTTTGCCGATTACGCCTCGTACGTTCTGGACGACCAGATGGCCAAGACTCCCCAGACCGCGATCCGGCTGATGACCGACCTCGTGCCCGCGGCGACGGCCAAAGCCCGGGGGGAGGCCGCGGTCATGCAGAAGGTGATCGACTCGGCCAACGGCGGCTTCGAGCTCTCCGCCTCCGATTGGGAGTTCTACGCCGAGAAAGTGCGCAAGGCCCAGTTCGATCTGGATGAGTCGGAGATCCGGCCGTACTTCGACCTCGAGCGGGTGCTTCAGGACGGCGTCTTCTATGCCGCCAACAAGCTGTACGGCCTCACCTTCCGCCCGCGCAAGGACCTCCCGGTGTACCAGCCGGACGTGCGCGTGTGGGAGGTCTTCGACGCCGACGGGAAGTCGCTGGCCCTCTACTACGGCGACTACTACGCGCGGCCCAACAAGAGCGGCGGCGCCTGGCAGGACAGCTTCGTGGATCCCAGCGAGTTGCGGGGCACCAAGCCGGTGGTCGTCAACGTGACCAACTTCACCAAGCCGGCCCCGGGGCAGCCCGCGCTCCTGTCCTTCACCGACGTCACCACGATTTTCCACGAGTTCGGCCATGCGCTGCACGGGATGTTCGTGCACCCGCGGTATCCAACGCTGGCCGGCGTGCCCCGCGATTTCGTCGAGGTCCCCTCGCAGTTCAACGAGCACTGGGCCCTGGAGCCCTCCGTCTTCGCCCACTACGCCCGGCATTACCGGACCGGCGCGCCGATGCCGCAGGAGCTCGTGGAGAAGATCAAGAAATCGCGCACCTTCAACCAGGGCTACGCGACCGTCGAGTATCTGGCGGCCGCGCTCCTCGACATGGCCTGGCACACGCTGCCCCCCGGTGAGCCGCTCCAGGACGTCCGCGTCTTCGAACCGGCGGCTCTCCGGCGCTTCCAGATCGATCTGCCTCAGGTGCCCCCGCGCTACCACACCGCGTACTTCGCCCACATCTGGGGCGGAGGCTATTCGGCGGGCTACTACGCCTACCTCTGGAGCGAGGTGATCGACGACGACGCCTACTACTGGTTCAAGGAGAACGGGGGGATGACCCGCGCCAACGGACAGCGCTTCCGCGACCTGGTGCTCTCGCGAGCCGGCACCATGGACTCCGCGGCGCTCTACCGCGCGTTCCGCGGCCGGGACCCGGAGGTCGAGCCTCTGCTGGAGGAGCGGGGTCTCAAACCTGGCAAGCCCTGACGTTTTCCGGCAAGTTCAGGCGGCGTTCGCGGCGACGCAAGAGTCAGGTCTTGTTCGCCCCGACCGCCGGCCCGTCACCGCTTGGGAACCGCCCATCCGATGCTCTGCACCTCGATCCACTTCTCGTGACCGCTGGTCGTGGATTCCCTTTTGATGTCGCCCAATTTCATGTAGCCCGCGCCTCCCTTGACGGTTTTCGCTTTCCCGTTGGTCAGACGCTTCACTCGGAGAGCCTTGACCCCTCTGCCTTTCTTCTTCGCGACCATCGTGAGCTCCTTTCTGCCGTTGCGTTGAGGATTCCGGTCGGAACAATGAGCATCCCGGATGCCAATACGACGCCGACGCGCAACCCATTGTCTTAGGATAGGTTGTGCCGCCCCGGACAGAATCGGCCGGCGAAGCTGGTCTCGAAATCGAGCCAGCCGGTCGAAGAAAGGGTCCCCTTTTGATGCCTCGGCGCTTCCGCGCTGCGGTAGAGTCCGCGCAACCGGTTCCGAATAGTCGATCACGGATGAGTCCCGAGCTTCCCTACGGGAAAGGAGTGGTTCCATGAAGAAGGGTGTCCTTTTTGTCGTTCCCGCGGCAGTCTTGGCGTTTCTTGCCGCATCGGTTGCTCTTGGTGCGGAGCAGACCAAGAACCTGGAATCGACGCCGCAGGTCAAGGTCTACCGGCTCCAGGAAAAAGCGATCCAGGCGGGCGACTACGAAGCGTACAAGAAGACGATGACCAAGGCCTCCGCGGCGGGCATCGAGAAGCAGACCAAGGAAATGAAGATGGACCCGAAGAAGGCCATGGAATTCATGAAGATGATGCTCCCGAGCAATCTGAAGTTCACCTCGCTCAAGGTGGACAAGACCAAGGCCACGCTCCTGGCCACGGGAATGGTCGATAAGGAAGTCAACAAGGGCACCGTCGAGTTCGAGCAGGAAGACGGGCAGTGGAAGATCGTCCAGCAGAGCTGGACCAACGCGAAGTAGCTCCGTTCCGGTTCGTTTCCGGATTCCCCGCCGGCCGCCTGCCGCCCAACGCGGAACGCGGAAGGTTTGACGGGAGTCCGCGCCCGTGGTACTTCACGCTCGAACAGGAGCCTGCCATGCCAAGGCCGCGAAGAACTCGGACGCACCGCCTCCTCCGGGTCCCGGCCGCCGCTTGCCTGATCGCGCTGGCCTGCCACGATTCGTCCCCGGTGACCGGACCGGCCTCCGGCGCCTCCGCGGTCCGGATCGCCGGAACGTGGAGCGGCTCGTTTCAGGCCTACGACTCGGCCTGCGGCGGCTCGGCCGCTTCGGCCGTCTTCGAGCAGAGCGGTGCGCAAGTGACCGGCAAGCTGTCGACCTCGACCTGCGGCGTGTCCGGATACTTCGAGGGGACCGTCCAGGGCGGCCAGCTGCTGGGGTCCATCAAGATGGAAGGCTGCACCGGCGGAGGCGTCTCCGGCCCGGTCAGCGCGTCGGAGCTGACACTGGCCATCGGCGACTTGACCAAGCCGCTGGTCGCCGGCGATCGCCCGGTGATGACCGGCGGAGCCGTGGTTCTGCGCCGTTCGCAGGCCGCTGAAAAATGAATGCGGGCGTCGTGTCCGGTACTTTGCATCCGGCGCCCATCTCTCAAAATGCGAATCGATGGTCTCGTGCTTCGAGTCGGCGCAAAGCAAAGCGCCAGCCACCCTTCGGGTTACGGCGGCGCAGGGCCATCTGCGTCGTCATCGCTCCTCGACGATGCTTCGGCATCGCCGTCGTCGCGCTTCCTTCCATCTGACCCTGCGGCGCTCGTAACGACATCCCGCACCCTTTTTCGGCAGCCTGCAAGCAGCGTCCGCAGGCGCTGCCGACGGGAGATTCGGTGACCGAGCCCGCTCCGATCAAGCCGGAGATCGCCGTGGCGGAGCTCGAGCGTATCGACATCCGGGTCGGGACCATTCGCGCGGCCGAGGACGTGCCCGGCTCCCGAAAGCTCGCGCGCCTGCGCGTGGACTTCGGCGATCACGCGCGGGTGATTCTGTCCGGGGTGAAGGGAGAGCGCGCGGATCCGAGCGAGCTCGTGGGGCGTCAGGCCCTGTTCGTGGTCAATCTTCCGGCGCGCTGGATGGCCGGGGAGGTGTCCGAGGGGATGATCCTGGACATCGGGTACGCGGACGGTCTGGTCCCTGCCCTGGCCGTGCCCGAACGTCCGGTGCCCGACGGGAGCCGGGCGGGCTGATCCGGCCGCGCGGCCGCGCAGGAAGTAAGAAGGGAGCCGCATGCCGGAGCTCTACGGGCAGCCGATCCGCCTGGAGGACGCGCGCCGCGTCGTCGCGGGGGCGATCGCGGAAGCAGGAACGGATGGACGATGGCCGTGGCGGTGACCGACCCCCCGGGCGGCCTCGCGTCCTTCGAGAAGATGGACGGGACCCAGAACGGCAGCGTCGCCGTGTCCATCGCCAAGTCGCGCTCGGCGGCCCTGTTCCAGCGTCCGACCAAGGCGTTCCAGGACATGGTGGCCGCCGGCGGCGCCGGGCTGCGCGTCCTCGCCCTCGAGGGAGCCGTGGCGGTGGAGGGAGGCCTCCCCGTCGTCGCCGATGGAAGGATCGTCGGCGCCGTGGGCGTCTCCGGGGGCACGAGCGAGCAGGACGGCTTGGCCGCGCGCGCCGGAGCCGCCGCGCTGGCCTGACCCGGTTCCCATCGGCGTTACAATTGCGCCAGACCACAAGGAGGTCCGGTGCGATCACGATTTCGCACCGGACTGTGGACGCTCACCGCCGGGCTCGCGGCGGCGATCGCCTTCAGTCCGGCGGCGCAAGGGGCCACGTACTATGTCTCTCCGGCCGGGAACAACGGCAATCCGGGAACGTCCGGTAGCCCCTGGCAGACCCTCCAGCACGCCGCGGACACCGTGGGACCGGGCGACGTGGTGGTCGTGCGGGCCGGCACCTACGTCGGGTTCGACATGCGCACGACCGGCACCTCGGCGAACCCGATCTCGTTCCTGGCCGATCCGGGCGTCGTCATCAACGCGCCCAACCCCAACACGCCCGACGGGATCAACATCGAGGAGGCGAGCGACATCGTCATCGACGGGTTCACGCTGGTCGGCCTTCCGCGCGCCGGGATCCGTTCCGCCGTCAACGACCACGTGACCATCCGCAACAACAACGCGGACTCCAACGGCCACTGGGGGATCTTTTCCGGGTTCTCCGACGATCTCCTGATCGAGAACAACGTCACCAGCCGCTCCCAGATCGAGCACGGCATCTACGTGTCCAACAGCGGCGACCGCCCGGTCATCCGCGGCAATCTGGTCTGGGGCAACCACGCCAACGGGATTCACATGAACGGCGACATCAGCCAGGGAGGCGACGGCATCATCACCGGCGCCCTGGTGGAGCGCAACACCATCTGGGACAACGGCGTGGGCGGCGGGTCCGGGATCAACGCGGACGGCGTCCAGGGCTCCCGCTTCCAGAACAACCTCGTCTTCGGGAATCACGCCAGCGGCCTCTCCCTGTACCAGATCGACGGCGGCGGCTCCTCCAGCGGCAACGTCGTCGTCAACAACACGATCGTCCAGGCCTCCGACGGCCGCTGGTGCGTGAACATCCAGGACGCCTCGACCGGCAACTTCGTCTCCAACAACATCCTCTACAACAACCACCCCTTCCGGGGGAGCATCTCGATCTCCGCGGACAGCCTGCCCGGCTTCACCAGCGACCACAACGTGGTCATGCAGCGCTTCACGCTGGACGACGGGAACTCCGTCCTCACGCTGCCGCAGTGGCAGTCGGCCACGAGCCAGGACGGCAATTCGGTCGTTTCCACGCCTGCCGCTCTGTTCGTCAACGTCGCCGCGGCGGACTACCGCCTGCGTGACGGCAGCCCGGCGATCGACGCCGGCTCGCCGAGCCAGGCCCCGGCCCAGGATCTCAACGGGTACGCCCGGCCGCTGTTGACCGCGTACGACATCGGCGCCCTGGAGCGCCCGCGCTTCCTGGACGTTCCCCCAACGCACCCGTTCTGGGGCTTCGTCGAGAAGATCGCCAGGAACGGGATCACCGCCGGATGTGGCAATGGCAACTACTGCGTCTCCGACCCCGTGACGCGCGCGCAGATGTCGGTCTTCCTGCTGCGCGCGGCCCACGGCGCGGCCTACTCGCCTCCGCCCGCCAGCGGGACGCTCTTCACCGACGTTCCCGCCAACGGCTTCGCCGCGGCCTGGATCGAAGAGCTCTTCGGCGAGGGGATCACCGCCGGCTGCGGCTCCGGACAGTACTGCCCGTCCGATCCGGTCACGCGCGCGCAGATGGCCGTCTTCCTCCTGCGCGGCGAGCACGGCGCGGCGTACCTGCCGCCGCCGGCGACGGGGACCGTCTTCTCCGACGTGCCCGCGGGCGCGTTCGCGGCGGCGTGGATCGAGCGCCTGGCGGCCGAGGGCATCACCGGCGGCTGCGGTGGCGGCAATTACTGCCCCTCGGCGGCGGTGTCGCGCGGGCAGATGGCCGTCTTCCTCTCGGTGACCTTCGCCCTTCCCTGAGGCCTGCGCCGCCGGGCCGCCGGCGATGTAGAGTCCGGGCATGGCCAAGAAAACGACGGGGCGCAGAGCGCGCCGAAAAGCCGCGGCGCGAAAGACGAAGGCAAGGCCGAAGAAAGCCGCTCGCCGGCCCAGGACGAAGACGAAGGCGAAGGCAAAGCCGAGGCCCAGGACCAAGACGAGACCCAAGACCAGGGCGAAGGGAAAGGCAAAAGCGAAGCCGAAGCCGAGGACCAAGCCCAGGACAAGGCCGGGCAGGTCCGCGCGGCGCAAGAGTGCCGGTTCAGTCAGGAAATCCACGCACGCGCGCCGCGCTCCGGCGCCGCGGCGACGCAGAGGCCAGGCCGACTTCGACGTCGTCTCTCCGATCGACACGCGCGGGCTCGGTCCCGAGGCGGGAGGCCAGGCCGGCGACACCGAGGGACTGTCCCGGGCGGAGCTCGCCGACTCGGAGAGCGTGGAGGAGCTGCTCGAGGAGGGCCAGGCCTTCGAGGCCGGCGTCGTCAGCGGCGTGGAAAACGCTCCGGACGCCGACGAAGGCGAGGTCGAGACTCGGGAAGTCCCCGAAGACGACGTGCCGGAGGAGTACCGCGACCGCGATTAGCCGCGGCTAGACCGGCGCGGCCGCGTTCAGACGCTCGAAGATCTGGTCGATCTCGTCCCGCGAGGCACGGCTGGATTTCTCCGCGAAGCCGTAGGCGATCTCGGTGTCGCCCGCCTGCAGGCGCGGCATCACCGCGCTGACGAGCTCGTCGATCGAGATCCCGAAGGTGTGGAGGCCCGGGCCTCCCAGGTCGGTGTCGACCGCGGGAGGAGCGATCTCGACCACTCGGATCGGCGTGGAGGAAAGTTGGCGGCGCAGCGAGAGCGTGAACGAGTGCATGGCCGCCTTGGTCGCGCAGTAGATCGGAACCGACGCCAGCGGCACGAAGGCCAGGCCGGAGGTGATCTGCAGGATCGCCGGGTCCTTCCTCCGGGCCAGGTGCGGGACGAAGAGCGTCGTGAGATGGATGGGCGCCTCCAGGTTGATCGCGACCTCGCGGTGGATCCGATCCCAGGGCTCGCTCGCGTCGAGCGGGATGCGCTGCTGGATGCCGGCGTTGTTGACGAGAACGTTCAGCTCCGGCAGCTCGCGGGCGGCCCACTGGAAGAGCGCGACGCGCTCGGACTCGCGTTCCAGGTCGCAGACGCGCGTGCGCAGGCCGGGGTAGCTCGCTTGCGCCCGGCTGAGCTGACTCGCGCGGCGGCCGCCGATTACGACCGCGCTTCCGGCCTGGAGGAACCGGGCGGCCAGCGCCAGTCCGATTCCCGAGCCCCCGCCGGTAACCAGAACGGTGTTGGAGGAAAGATCCATCGGCCTTGGACGATCCTACCTCCGCGGAGTGTCATCGCTAAAGCTATCCGAATCAGCATGTTCTGAGGTCTTTGGAAGTCCTTCGAAAAAATGCTTGATGCCGCTATTGGTAAATATATACTTACGGTTAGTGAATACTTACCAACATGGCTCTTCACGGGAAGCCCAGCTCGATGCTCTGGGAGACCCGACCCGCCGGGCGATCCTCGCGCGCCTGCTCGACGGTCCGCTTCCGGTCGGCAAGCTCGCACAGGACTTTCCGATCAGCCGGCCGGCCGTGTCGCAGCATCTGCGCGTGTTGAAGCGCGCCCACCTCGTCGTGGATCGGCCGTCGGGGAACCGACGGCTCTACCAGATCGATCCCGTCGGGTTCGATTCGCTTCGCGAATACTTCGACCAATTCTGGAACCGGGCGCTCGAGGCCTTCAAGGCGAAGGTCGAGGAGCCCTCAACCGAGGAGAAGAGATGACGTCTGCCATGGATCCCGCTGTGCAGATTCCGACACCGGTGCAGAAGAGCGTCGTCGTCAAGGCCGGCGCCGAGCGGGCGTTTCAGGTGTTCACGCTCGGCTTCGACTCGTGGTGGCCGCGCAGCCACCACATCGGGAAGTCGCCGATGAAGACCGCCATCATCGAGCCCAAGGCCGGCGGCCGCTGCTACAGCGAGCAGGCCGACGGCACGGAGTGCGACTGGGGGCGGGTCCTGGTCTGGGATCCGCCGCGGCGGTTCGTCATGGCCTGGCAGATCAATCCGGACTGGACGTATCAGGCGGACCTGGCCAGATCGAGCGAGGTCGAGCTGCGTTTCTCGCCGCAGCCCGACGGCACGACGCGGGTCGACCTCGAGCATCGCCATTTCGAGCGGCACGGGGCGGGCGGCGCGGCGATGCGCATGGCGGTCGATTCGCCCAACGGATGGAACGACCTGCTCGCCCTCTACAAGGCACGCGCCGAGAGCGCCAGGGAAAGCGAAGAATGAAACCGTGGACCTGGCTCCGAATCGAGAGCGGCATCCTGGCGGTCTTCGCCTCGGGGCACACGATGGGAACCGCGGCCCCGCGAGCGCGTCGCGGGCCGGCCGAAGCGGCGGTGTTCGAGATGATGCGGCGCTTCCATTTCCCCATCATGGGATTCGTTCGCAGCCACTGGGATTTCTACCGCGGCTTCGCGCTCTCGATCAGCGTTCTGATGCTGGTCATGGCCGTCGTGGCCTGGCAGCTCGCAGCGATCAGCCGCTCGAGCCCGCGGGCGGCCCTGCCCATGGCGATCACCCTGCAGGGAGGCTGCGCCGGGCTCCTGGTTCTGGGCTGTTTCTTTTTCTTCGGTGGGCCGATTCTCTTCTCGACGATCGCCCTGCTCTGCGCGACGCTCGCCGTCGCGGGCCTGGCCCGCGCGTCGTCGCAGGACTCCACGGCCGACGTCCTCGACGAAGCCCGGGCCTGAGGATGGGGCCAGGCCGGGCGGCGGCTAGCGCCGGGCAGGAGCGGCGGTTGTTCTCCTACGGCGTCGCAACCAGCGGCAGCTCGATGAAGCTCGCTTCGCCGGGGGAGTGCGCGTGGTAGACCCGCTGCACGGCCTTCTTGTAGTCCTCCGGCTTGGCCCAGAAGATCGACGGGACGAAGGTCTGCGGGTTGCGGTCGTAGAGGGGAAACCAGCTCGACTGGATCTGCACCATGATGCGGTGCCCGGGCAGGAAGACGTGGTTGGCCGTGGGTAGCGTCCACTGGTAGAGGAGCGGCTTGTCGGCGGCGAGGGCCTGGGGCCTCTCCAGGCTTTCGCGATACCGGCCGCGGAAGATGTCCGCCGACACCATGAGCTGGTAGCCGCCCATCTCCGGCTGGTCGGCCACTTCGTCGGGGTAGACGTCGATGACCTTGACCACCCAATCCGAGTCGGTCCCGCTGGTGGAGGCGACCAGGTGCACGACCGGCTGGCCGCTGATCTTGACCGGCGTCTTCAAGACCTCGGTCGAGAACGCCGCCACGTCCGGGCGACCGGACGCCTCGCGCTGGTCGGTCACCAGCCATTCCCGCCAGCTCTTGCCGCCGTCGAACGCCGTCGGCGGAATCGGGCGCGCGTGGAAGGGAACCGGCTTGGCCGGATCGGAGACGTATTCCGTGAAGGCGGATCCCGCGTCGGCCCCGCCGGGCGCGGTGAACCCGAGCCTCCCGCCCGGCGCGAGGTAGAGCGGCGTCGGATGGATCGAGCAGCCGGCGCCGCAACCGGCCGGCCAGGCGGGCAGACGGCGCCAGGCGTCGGTGCCGGTCTCGAACGCCATGACCGGCGGCAGGTTGGCCTTGGGAGCGCCGTCCTTCAAGTACTGATCGAGGAACGGCCGCAGGATCTCCTGGCGGAACGCGCGGGCCGTGTCGCTGTGGAACTTGAGCGGCCCGAGCGTCGAGCCGTCGTGGATCTCCTGGCCGTGGTGCCACGGACCGAGCACCAGGAAGACCTTGTCGTTTCCGGCGTCCTTGGGCTTGATGGCCTTGTAGACGGCGATCGCGCCGTAGATATCCTCCTGGTCCCACAGGCTGTCGACCAGCATGACCGGGACCTGGAGCGGCTCGTTTGCCAGGATCTTGTCCACGGCCTGGTCGCGCCAGTACGCGTCGTAAGCGGGATGGGCGAGGATCTTCTTCCAGAAGCCGACCTGCTCGAGGCCGCGGCGCTTCCCGAGCTCTCCGGCCGAACCGGCCTCGAGGAACGTGTCGTAGTCGTCGAAGTGGCTGGTCCACCAGTGGGCCTCGGACTTGCGCGTGGCCTCCTGGTCGAAGATGTAGGACATGCCGAGCTCCCGGAACGCGCCGTTGTGGAACCAGTCGTCGCCCATCCAGCCGTCGACCATCGGGTTCATCGGGACGGAGACCTTCAGCGCGGGATGCGGGTGGACCAGCGCCATCAAAGGAGTGAATCCGTCGTAGGAGATGCCGAGGATGCCGACCTTGCCGTTTGACTCCGGGACGTTCTTCACCAGCCAGTCGATCGTGTCGTAGGTGTCGGTCGCATGATCGACGGGCGTCGGATTCTGCGGCCCGTGCAGGGGACGGTTCATCACGTAGTCCCCCTCGGAGCCGTGCTTGCCGCGCACGTCCTGGACCGCCCGGATGTAGCCGCCCTCGACGATGACGTCGGCGGCGTTGTCGTAGCCCTGGAGGATCGGCCCTAAGTGCGCGCTCTGGGCATGGGTCGTCAGCGCGGTCGCGTCGTACGGCGTGCGGGTCAACAGGATCGGCGCGCCCCTGGCGCCCTTGGGCAACAGGATGACCGTGTGCAGCTTGACGCCGTCGCGCATGGGGATCATCACGTCGCGCCGGACGTAGTCCCAGCCCTCGGTGACCGGCCGGACCGTCGCGGGCGTCTCGCTCGGAAAGTCGGGATTCTTGGCGACACGCTTGCTTTGAGCGGCGGGCAGGTCGGGGGCGGACAACCCGGCGAGCAACAGGGTCAGGACGGCGAATCCGCGGGTGCGATCGAGCGTTTGCATTGGTTCTCCCTGGACGATGTTGGTGGGGGAACCTTATGCCGACCGCGCGGGCGACTCAACCCCGTCGGGATACGCCCTTCCCGGCGCCGGCCCGGTCGAGCTCGGCCACCAGGCGCCTGGGGGCGCGAGCGCGCCAGGCCGCCTCGAACAGGCGGGCGAGCTCCGCCCGCTTGACCGAACGCAGGCGGATCAGGATCGCGGGATAGCCGCGGTAGTGATCGGTCAGGAAGTATGTGTCCGGATCGGCGGACAGGAGCATTTCCTGCGTGTCCAGGTCGGTGCGCAGCGCGAGCACGTCGCCGTCCTCCCAGAGCCGCCCGAGAAACTTTCCGCGCACCCGAAACCCCGGCGTGCCGTAACAGGGCCCCTCTTCGACGCCGGGAAACGAAACGGCGAGCTCATGGAGGTCCGCGAGCGTGACGCCGCCGCCGCGACGGCTTGCCTTCGTCGCGCGCCGCGGGGAGCGCGGGCCGGATCGGCTCATCGTTGCAGGGCCGCCGCCAGGATGTCCTGCGGCAGGAGCTCGTCGCGGAACCGCCGCCAGACGCCATAATTGTTGTAGTTGCCGGCGGTGAAGAGAACGACCAGGTCGAACTCGGGGACGATCATCAGGAGCTGGCCTCCGTTTCCCGAGGCATCGTATTCCCGGACGACGCGGCCGCCCAGCCGAAGGTCGTTGGTGTGCCAGTCGTAGCCGTCGGTGCCGCGGGCGTTCATGGGATGACGCGCGGTGCTGACCGCCACCCACTTGCGGCTGACGATCCGCCTTCCGTTCCAGACGCCGCCGTCCAGATAGACCTGCCCGAGCTTCAACTCGTCCCGCGGACGGATGTGGAGGCCGCCTCCCATGTAAGCCTCGCCGGTGGGCATGAGGTTGATGTGGTACGCGCGCATCGAGAGCGGCCGGGCCAGCGTCCGGTCGAAGAGCTCGGGCAGCCACGCGCCGGTCGCGTTGCGGACGACGCCGCCGACGAGGTTGACCGCGCCGGAGCAGTAGGTGAACGCGTCGCCCGGCGCGGCCGCGAGCGGCTGGTCGAGCATGAACTTGTACCAGTCGGGCTGCGCGGTCTGGGACTGCATCTTGTCCTCGTTGCCCGGGGCGGCGTCGTTGCCGTTCTCGTCGCAGTCGAAGCCCGCCGTCATGGTCATCAGGTTCTCCACCGTCATGCGGTCCTTGCGAGGATCGGGGTGGGCGAAGGGCCCGTAGCCGGGGAAGAGCGAATAGACCGGCGTCGCCGGACCGAACTTCGCGCCGTGGTCGATGGCGATGCCGGCCAGAACCGAGGCGAACGTCTTGCCCGCGGAGCGCAGGTCGTGCGTCCGTTCGCGGTCGAAGCCGTAGAAGTACTCCTCCAGCGCGAGCTTCCCGTGCCGCGCGATCAGGAGGCCCTGGATCAGCGGAGCCGTCTGCGGCCGCGGGTCGGTGTCCAGGATCTTCTGGACCAGGGCGCCGATCCGCGCGGGGTCGAGACCGACTTCGGAGAGCGAGGCGGTGCGCCAGCCGTCGTTGTCGGGCAGCGGCGGCCGGTACGCGTAGTGCGGCTCGGGCGGAGTGCGCGGGTAGTAGCCGGGGGCGTCGTCGCGCGAGCGGCGGGTCAGCTCGAGGGTGGTGTGGAGCTCGGCCACCGGAGCGCCGTCGGGAATCGGCAGCAGGATGCGGTCGTGGCGGGCGTCGTAGTCGCCTTCGAGCAGCGTCGCCCCGTTGTCGAGGCCGGTGAACTTCAAGCGGTCTGCGTCCACCGCGACGGCCATCTTCGCGTTGCCGAAGTAGCCGTCGGGATTGCGGAACACCGCCCGCAGGACGCCGTCGGCGTCGACGCGCAGATCGATGTAGAGGGTGACCGTTTCCTCGAGCGGCGCGACCCGTCCGCGCCAGACCTCCGCCGGAGCGATCCGCGCGATCCGCTCAAGGTCCACCGGAGTGGCCCAGGCCGCGCCGGTCGCGGTTCCGGCCGGCTGGATCCAGTGGCCGCGGATCGAGGAGCCGGAGGGGTCCCGGCGGCCGCGGAAGCGCCCGAGATGCCCCGGAAACTCGAGGTCGAGGGCGTCGTCCCGCGACGGCGCCTGCGCCTGGAGCCCGCCGATCCGCGCGCACCAGGAGCCGCCGGCGCGCGCGACGGTGAGCTCGCCGCGCACGTCCGGGCCGAAGGAGCGCGTCACGCCCCAGAGTCCGACGACGCGGGAGGAGGCGGCCGGCCGCGCGGGCTCGTCGCCGGCCTCGAAGAAGGCGGCTGTCCCGGCCAGCGCCGCGAGTCCGATGCAGAGAGTCCGCGCGCGAAACGTGGCCGTCATCGCGTCATCCCCTTTTGCTTTCTCTCGCGGGCCTCGAGCCAGGCGAGAATCGGTTTGGTCCCGCTCTGCAGGTTCCTGCGCAGGGCCTCGCAGGCGCGGGGCAGGTCGCCCCGGGACAGCGCGGCGAGAATCTTCTTGTGGTCGTCCGCCGCGCCCCGGACGTGGGCGCGCTCGCGCATCAAGGCGATCTCGTAGCGGCGCGTGCGGCGCATGAACTGGCGGATGAGATCGATCAGGACGCCGTTGCCGCAGTCGGCCAGGAGCTCCAGGTGCCAGGCGTCGTCCAGGGCGATGACCTTCTCGGTCTGCGCGGCGGCGAGGATCTCCCGGTTGAGCGTCTCCAGCCGCGCGATGCGCCGCGGGGACGGCACGCCGGAGAGCCGGAGGGCCTCGGGGTCGAGGATCGCCCGGATGGGATAGATGTCCGCGAACTCTTGCGGCGAGAGCGGGCGGACGGAGAAGCCGATCCGGGGGGAGCTCGCCACGGCGCCCTCCGCGGCCAGGCGTCCCAGCGCCTCGCGCAGCGGCGTGCGGGAGACACCCAGGCGTTGCGCCAGGCGCACCTCGTTCAGGCGCTCGCCCTCGGGAAGGCGTCCGTCGACGATCCACTCCCGCAGCTCCTCGACCAGCGCGTCGCTGAGGTTGGGCCGGTCCCGGACCGCGGAGAGGCTCTGCATACTGGATATTGTATACACATTTCGTTCTGCCGTCTTCCGCCTTTCGCCTCCCGCCTTCCGCCTTCCGGAACCGAGGCGGGCCATAATCGAACGCAGGGAGGGCGCCCGTGACCGCCGACGACTTCCGCGAAATGGCTCTGGCTCTGCCCGACACGACCGAGTCCGCTCACATGAATCACCCCGATTTCCGCGTCAAAGGGAAGATCTTTGCGACGCTCGGCGCCCCCGACTCCGCCTGGGGAATGGTCAAGCTCACTCCCGACGAGCAGGAAGCCTTCGTGGCGATCGACCCGGGAGGGTTCCGGCCGGTGCCCGGAGGCTGGGGCGTGAAGGGCGCCACCAACGTGCTCCTGGCCAAGGCCAAGAGAAAGGTCGTCGCCGACGCCATGGCCTCGGCCTGGCGCGGGACCGCGGCGTCCAAGGGCAAGCCCGGTCCGGCCAGGTCGAGAAAAGCCCGTCCCGCCGGGGCCGGCTCCGGCAAGCGCCGCCCGTCCCGCTGACAACGGAGCTCCGGCGCCACAATATCGGCGGGCCTCATCCGTCTTCACAGGTGTGGAGGCACGACCCTTGACCAGCGACACCGATCCCGGCGGGCGCGAGCTGGCCCTTGCGGCTGCGATCGAGCGCGAAGGCCCGCGCCTGCGGCGCCTCCTGCGTCCCCGGGTCCCGGCCTGGCTCGATGTCGAGGACGTCCTGCAGGACGCCTTCCTCGAGCTCGTCGAGGCCTACCGCCTGGCCGAGCCGATCGAACGGGTGGGAGCGTGGCTCTTTCGTGTCGCCCGCAACCGCCTCACCGACCTGCTGCGCCGCAAGAGGCCGACCGGCCTCACCGAGGTTCCCGGCCTTTCCGGCGACGCCGAATCGCCACGGCTGGAAGACCTTCTTCCCTCGCCGGCGGCCGGGCCGGAGGCGGTCTACGCCCGCGGCCTGCTGCTGGAGGAGCTGGCCGACGCGCTGGAGGAGCTGCCGCCGGAACAACGGAACGTCTTCCTGGCGCACGAGATCGAGGGCGAGAGCTTTCGGGAGATCTCGCAGCGAACCGGCGTCAACGTCAACACGCTTCTTTCGCGGAAACACTACGCGGTGCTCCATCTTCGAGAGCGTCTGCGGAACATTTACGATGATTTTGAGAAAGGGGAAATGCCATGAGGGAACGCGAGTCCAGAACGGTACAAAGATTCGTGCGGTTTCTGATGATTCTGGTGCTGGTGCTGGTCGTCTTCGCCGGATTCGGCCAGGCCGTTCTGCAGCTCTGGAACTGGCTGATGCCTTCGATCTTCGGGCTTCCGGCGATCACCTACTGGCAGGGGATGGGCCTGCTGGCGCTCTCCTGGATCTTCTTCGGCGGGCTCCGGGGAGGGCGGGGATTCTCGCGCGGATGGAACCGGGCCTGGGAACGGCGCTGGGAGACCCTGACGCCGGAGCAACGCGACTCGTTTCGGAAGGCCATGGCCGGCCGCTGCGCTCCGCCGGCGGCGGGACCGGAGACGCCGGCCTGAGCCGCTCCGGCCGCGGCGAGCGGGTCACAATATGGGTATTGTGGCCCGCATCGGCCTCACGCCCCCGGGCCGACCGGGGGCGCTCCGATGGCGGCTCGGATGCGCGCGATCTGCCGGCGATGCACGAGATCGTGCCCGGCATAGAGCGTCGCCATCTGTTCGAGGCTCTCGTCGCCGCGCTCGGGGTGGCGCATGGCCCGGCGCAGCTCCTCGGGAGTCGCGCGCGCGAGAAGGCCGAGGTTGGCCCGGCGGACCGCGGTGAAGAGCGCGAGCGATTCCTCGGGATCGCTCTCCTCGTAGCGCATGCGGTCGGCCCAGAGGTCCTGGTCGTAGGCAGGCAGCTCAGGCCGGTCATGGGCGAGGATCATGCGATACCGGAAAGCCCCGACGAGCTCGGCGTCGGCGAAGTGCCGAAGGACGTGCCGGATCGACCACTTGCCCGGCCGCTCGCGGGCCGAGATCTGTTCGAGGGAGAGGCTGTCGATCGCTCCGCGCAGCGAGGCCGGCGTCTCGCGAAGGACCTCCCAAAAATCGCGTTTCCCCAGGGCGTCTTGGAGCTTCGCGATGTAGGCGCGGAACTCGTCGGAGACGGCCGGGGCGGCTGGAACCGAATCGGGCATCGGATCCTCCTCGTAGGCGCCGCGGTCGAACCGCGGCTCGGGCCAAGAGCGTATAAGACGCAAAGCTTTCGAGGAAGGCCGGCAGGCGACAGGCCACAGCCGGAGGCAAACAGGCGAAGAGGAGAGCCATGAGACATCTCGTGCTGGGCGGAACGGGAACGGTGGGAAGCCTCGTCGTTCGGGGGCTCCTCGCGAAAGGCGAGACCGTGCGCGTGGCGACCCGGAGCCCGGAGCGGGCCGGCGAGCTCCCCAAAGGCGCCCAATCCGTGGTGGGCGATCTCACCGATCCGGGCACCTACGAAACGATCTTCGCCGACTACGACCACCTCTTTCTTCTGACCGCCAACGGCCCGAGCGACCAGATGGAGGGCCTGGCTGCGGTCAACGAGGCCCGCCGCACCGGGGCGCGCCGCGTCGTGCACCTCTCGATCCACGACGTCGAGAAGGCCCCGGAGGCGCCCCATTTCGCGAGCAAGATCGCCATCGAGGCGGCCTTGAAGGCGAGCGGCTTGCCCCACACGATCCTGCGCCCGAACAACTTCTACCAGAACGACCATTGGTGGAAGGACGCTCTGCTGCAGTACGGCGTCTACCCGCAGCCGATCGGCGGCATCGGAGTCTCCCGGGTGGACACGCGCGACATCGCCGACGCGGCCGTGCGCGCCCTGACCGGGAGCGGCTACGAGGGGAAGACCTTCGTCCTGGCCGGGCCGGAGCCGTTGACCGGCGCCGACTGCGCCGAGCGTTTCTCCCGGGCTCTGGGCCGGAAGATCGTCTACGGCGGCGACGACCTCGCCGCCTGGGCCGGGAGCATGCGGGCTTACCTGCCTGCCTGGGCCGTCTACGACTACGCGCTCATGTACGCCATGTTCCAGAAAAAGGGGTTGAAGGCCACGCCGGCGCAGCTGGAAGAGACGCGCGCGATCGTCGGCCGCGAGCCGCGAACCTTCGACGCGTTCGTCCACGAGGCCGCCGCGGCCTGGAAGAGCTGACCGCGCCGGGCGAATCGACGTCTACGCCTTCAAACCCTGGCGGAGGAACTCGGAAAAGATTTTGGCGGCCGCGCTCTCGTAGCGCATGGTGTTGCGGGCCAGGATCACCGTGCGCCGCAGGGAAGGCTCGACCAGGCGCACTCCCCGCAGAGGCGGTCCGGGCAGGGCGAACACGCTCCTGGGGAGAACGGCCACGCCCAACCCGGCCGAGACCAGGGCGCGCACGGTACCGAGATTCGTCGCCACGATGGGCGAGCGGATCTGCACGCCGGCGTCCCGGGCCGCCTGGCCGACCAGGCGGCGAACGGTCGCCCCGACGCCGAAGGACACCAGCTCCTCGCGGGCCAGCTCTTTCCAACCGACCGAGGCCCGCCCCTCCAGGCGGTGGCCGGGAGGAACCGCCAGGAGAAGCGGCTCGTCGTAGAGGCGCGTGAGCTCGAGCCCGCCGGTCTCGCCGTCGCGGCCGCCGGCCGCGGATTCGCCCGGGCCCAGATGAACCAGCGCGAGATCGAGGCGCCCCTCGGCCAGCAGGGCCAGGAGCGGCCCGGTGTGGGCCTCGCGAAAGGCGACCCGAAGCCCCGGATGCCGGAGATGGAAGCGCGCCAGGAGTCCGGCCAGGCGGCCCTCGGTCAAGGACTGCAGGGCGGATCCGAAGCGGACCCGGCCGCGCCGCGCGCCGGCGTATCCGGCCATCTCGTCGGCGGCGTCCTCGGCCTCGAGCAGGATGCGGCGGGCCCGGACGGCGAACCGCTTGCCCGCTTCGGTCAGGCCCCGCGTGCGGGCGCCGCGCTCGATCAACGTGACGCCGAGCTCGCGCTCGAGGTCGCGAACCTGAAGCGACACCGCGGGCTGCGCCAGGTGGAGCCGCCGCGCGGCGGCGGTGAAGCTCGCCGCGTCGGCCACGGCCAGGAAGTAGCGCAGGTGCCGGAGCTCCATATCTATAAATAATAGTTATCGAAGCAATAAAATCAATATCTTGGACTTTGGGTGGCGCGCCGGCCAGACTCTTCGCCGGCGGGCCTGGAGGCCCGCAGGAGGCGACGCATGGGTAACGCAAAGATCACGCGGCGCGCCGCGCTGCAGGGAGGCGCCGCGCTGGCGGGCACGCTGGCGCTCTCGAAGTGGAGCCGGGGCCTGCCGCCGCCGGGGGCCGAGCGCCCCGCGGTCGTGGTGTTCTGGTTGAACGGCGGGCCGGCCGGTCTCTTCAACAGCGCGGGCTCGTTCCTCGGCAGCGGCGCCTTCGGAGTCACTCCGCGCAACGTCCGGGATCTCGGCAACGGCCTGATCGTCGACGCGGGATCGCTCGGCTCCCTGCCCGCCGCCGCCCGCGCACACATGGCGTCGGTGAATTTCCGCCACGGCGTGGTCCGGCCGCACGAGCACGCCCGGGCCGCCGTTCTGGAAACGGGCTCGCGAAGCCAGCTCTTGCGCCTGGCGGCGCTTCTGCCGCCGGCGGCGGTCCGCTGCGCGGTGGTCAACGACCTCGGCGTCCCGGTGGGCGTCTCGGCAGACCCGCCCCCCGAGGACGGCGTGAAGATGGAGCGTGTGCTCGATCTGGCTGCGGCCGGACGCGGCGTCGCCCCGGCGGTCCGCGAGGACGTCCGCGGCGCCTACGGAGTCGCGGCGGATGCGACGACGGCGCGCGATGAGCCGAGCACCTTCGCCGCCGTCGAGCTCCTCGTGCGCGGCGGGGCGGGAGTGGTCTTCGCGCAGCCGGCCTACACCGGGCGGGCCGACCGCCAGTTCGACACGCACGAGGACGACGCCGGCGCCGCGGCTCGTGCGGTCATGGCACCCATCACGCCGGCCCTGGCGGCGTTCCTGCACCGCACGCTGGCCTTGCCCGGGCGCAACGTGGTCACCGTTTTGGTCGGGGAATTCAGCCGCACGATTCCCAAATCCGACCACGAGCCGGGCGGAACGGCGACCGTCATCGGCAAGCTCGTCAAGACCGGGACGGCCGGACCGCAGCGTCCCGACGGCGCGCCTCCGGAGAACGCGCCTCCTGCCGAGAGGCTGTGGGCCTACGTGGCCGCCGCGCTGCGTCTCCCGTCGTCGCCCTTCGGATCGAATCCGAATCCGGAGCTCATCGGGTAGGAGCCCTCCGGCGCGTGACCTCTTGCCGGGGCTCTCTGGGACTGCTAGGGCTGGTATCCGAAGGAGAGGCGGACGCTGTAGCCCGAGCGCGCGGACAGATCGCGCGGGGCGGAGCTCGTGCGCGGGCTGCGGCTGGCCTGAAAGACCGGACCAACGGCGAGGGCGGCGTAGAGACGCGTCGCCGGAATCGCGACGTGGATGGTCGGACCCACGTAGATGCGCGCCCCGCCTTCGGACTCCTCCGGTTCCCAGAGACCCTCGATGTCCTGCCCCAGGACCTCCACGCCGGCGCTGCCGATCTCTCCCAGCCGATGCATCCAGGAGATCGAGGCAATCAGGTCGAGGCCGTCGCGGCCGCCTTCGAAGGATCGCTCGAACCGGACATTGGAGAAAAACGCGTTCGTCCGGGAGGCCCGCCCGAGCACCAGCCGTCCCAGGGCGGTCATGGAGCCGTCCGGCTCGCGCCGTAATCCCAAGCCGCCGCTCAACTGGATCGCGCCGCTCGAGACATCCTTGAGAAGCTCGGCCTCTTCCAGGCTTCCGACGCCGCCTTCCTCCTTGCTTCCGAGGCCGATTCGGCCCAGGAGCGTCCAGCCGCCCGCGAAGCGGCCCTGGACCCCGAGGTACTCCTGCAGCCCGTCCGTGCGAATCGGATCCTGACCGCGCTCTCCGTAGCCCGTGTCCGAGTAGACCAGCCACTGCCCTTCCCCGCCGGCGTGCGTGGCGACGGTGGAGAGGAAGGGTCGCGCCGAGAAGGCCGGTCCGGCCTGAGAGGCGGGCAGCTGCGCGAGCGCGGCGCCGCCGGAAAGAGCGAGCGCGCAGGCGATCGCGAGGCTGGGGGTCCGCCGTCCGCGGCGAGTCGTCGGAATCATTGGCGCGGGACACTATCACCGGAAATCGCCTGCGCTGCGCGCGAGATCTGCGCCTTCGGCGCACCGGCGTTTGACTCGCCCAAAGGGGTTCGACCAAACGCCTGATCTCGTGCTCGCCGCGCGCAAGGTCCTGCCGGCGATCGGCTCGCCCGGATGCGGGCTCGACCGATCGCCTGATTACCTCGCTCCGCTCCGGCTCCCCGCGGCGCGCGACGTCCTCCCTCGGTGACTTCGGGAGCTTCGCGCGCCGCGGACGCGGTCGGACTCGGCGAAGCGAAGGTGGGGGATATGCTAGCGCCAGTCTCGAGAGCGCCGGTATGACCCGATCCGGAACACGCAAGGATTTCTCCTCCGCCACCACCGCGACCATGCGCGGCGGACGTCTGCCCGGATTCCTGCTCGCGACCGAGGAGGTCATCGCCAGCCCGGAGACCCGGGTGCGCTATCGCGTCGAGCGGCTCCTGGGTGAGGGCGGGTTCGGGCAGGTGTATCTGGCCAGACGGCTCGGCCGCGCCCGGTTCGTTCCCTCGATTGTCTGCATCAAGGCGAGCGAGCGGATCGACGGATGGATCCGGGAAGCCTACTTCGGCAGCCTTCTGGAGCAGCATCCGCGGGCCATCCGCGTCTACGACGCGTTTCCGCTGCTCCGGCCGGACGGCACGCTTCTCTACTGCCTGGCGCTCGAGTACGCGCGGGAAGGCGACCTGCGCGCTTTCCTCGAGCGGACCGGCAAGAGGTGGCCGGAGAGAACGGCGCGGCGGGAGATCGCCGGGATCCTCGACGTGCTCGGCAAGCTCCACCGCGGCCAGATGCTGCACCGCGATCTGACGCCCATGAACGTGTTCGTCTGCGACGGGCAGCGTTTGAAGCTCGGCGATTTCGGTATCGTGCGGCATCAGAGCGACCGCGGCGGGATCCGGGCGGGCACGTTGAATCCCCTGACCGCGCCGAGCGACATCCTGGCCGGCGCCGCCCCGAAGTGGCAGGCCCGGGACGACGTCTATCAGGTCGGCCAGCTCCTGGCCATGCTCGTGAAGGGAGACGCGCGGGCGCGGGTTCGCACGCGCGAGATCCGAACCCTCGCGTGCAGCGATCACCTGAAGGAGATCGTCTACCGCTGCCTTGGAGAACGCCGCAAGCGCTACGAGAGCGCGGGCGAGCTGATCGAGGCGTTGGCCCACCGGCCGGTGGAGCTGAAGTCGGGCGTGCTGCGCACGTTGAAGGGCGCCCACGTCGCCTTCACCGGCATCCTGACCCGCCGACGGGACGAAGCGGTGCGGGCGGCGCGGCGGGCCGGCGCGACCGTCCACGGGGGGCCCTCGATCCGGACCAACGTGGTCGTGCGCGGCCGTCCCAACCCGCTGCAGGCCGCGGGCAAGGAGGGCGGACGCAAGCTGCTGGAGATCAAGCGGCTGCGCGAGAAGGGACACCGCATCACGCTCTTGAACGAAAGGCAGTTCTGGCGCCTCGCACAGAAGCGATAGATTCGACGCGAGGGACGCGAGGTGAAGGACATGCTCTCCGGCGCGCACATCATCCTTTTCAGCACGAATGCCGAGGCGGATCGGCGGTTCCTCCAGGAGGTCCTGGGCTTGTCGGGCGTCGACGCGGGGCAGGGCTGGCTGATCTACGGCTTGCCGCCCGCGGAGGTGGCCGTCCACCCCGGGCAGGAGAACGACGCGCACGAGCTCTACCTGATGTGCGACGACGCCCAGGCGTTCATCGGCGAGATGGCGCGGCGCGGCGTCTCCTGTCCCGCGGCCCAGAACCGGGGCTGGGGCGTGGTGACCAGCGTCCCCCTTCCCGGCGGCGGCAAGCTCGGCGTCTACGAGCCGCGTCATCCGCGGCCCGAGCCGATGCCCGCGGGCCCGAGTCCGCGGCGGGTCCGGCGGTCCGCCTCCCGCAAAGCCGCCCGCAAGAGCTCGGCCCGGCCGCGCAAGGCAAAGCGCGCGCGCACCTCGGACCGGAGGTCCGGTCCCGGCAAGCGCGGCTGACGCCCGTCAGGCTTGCCGGGCGTAGGAGTCGGCGCGCTCGAGCAGGAGCTGCCGTTCCCGAGCGTTGCGCGTGAGCGCCGCGGCGCGGGTCAGCTCCGCGCGGGCCTCGCCGAATCGTCCGAGCTTGCCGAGGAAATCGGCGCGCACGGCCGGCAGCAGGTGATAGCCGGCCAGGAGCGGCTCGGAGGCGAGGGCATCGACGAGCGTCAGTCCGGCGGCCGGGCCGAAGGCCATCGCGTGGGCGACCGCGCGGTTGAGCTCGACGACCGGAGAGGGCGCGGCCCGGCCCAGCTCGTCGTAGAGCGACGCGATCCTGGCCCAGTCGGTTTCTTTGCCGGTCGCCGCCCGGGCGTGGCACGCCGCGATCGCGGCCTGCAGCGCGTAGGGGCGCTGGCTTCCGCCGAGGCGCTCCGCGCGCTCGAGCGCCGCGAGGCCGCGGCGGATCAGGAGGCGGTCCCAACGCGCGCGGTCCTGGTCGAGCAAGAGGATCGGCTCGCCCGAAGGTCCGACGCGCGCGCCGGCGCGCGACGCCTGGATCTCCATGAGAGCGACCAGACCGTGGACCTCCGGCTCGCCCGGCGCGAGCTCGGCCAGGACCCGGCCCAGCCGCAGGGCCTCGTCGCAGAGCGCCGGCCGCATCCAGTCGTCGCCGGCGGTCGCGGAGTAACCCTCGTTGAAGATGAGATAGAGCACCTCGAGGACGGACGACAGGCGGGGCGCGAGCTCGGCGCCCCGGGGAACTTCGAACGGGATCCGCGCGTCGGCCAGGGTTCGCTTGGCCCGCACGATGCGCTGAGCGATGGTCGATTCCTGGACCAGAAAAGCCCGCGCGATCTCATCGGTCGTCAGGCCTCCGAGCAATCGCAGCGTCAAGGCCACCCGCCCCTCGGTCGAGAGCAGGGGGTGGCAGGCCGTGAACATGAGGCGCAGGAGATCGTCGCCGATGTCGTCGTCCACGGAGGCTTCGAGATCGGCCGCGGCGGACTCCTGCTTCCATTCCAGCTCGTGCCCGAGCTCCTGGTGCTTGCGTTCCAGGAGCTCCCGGCGGCGCAGCCGGTCGATCCCGCGGTTCTTCGCCGTGGCCATGAGCCAGGCACCCGGGTTGTCCGGAACGCCCGAGTCCGGCCACTTTTCCAGCGCGGCGACGAGCGCGTCCTGGGCCAGATCCTCGGCCAGGCCGACGTCGCGAACCATCCGCGTCAAGCCGGCGATCAGCCGGGGGCGCTCGATCTTCCAGACGGCGTCGATCGCGCGGTGCGCATCGATGTCGGCCACGATCCACGATCACACCATCGGGCGGCCGGAGGCGCAAGCCCAAGCGGGTTCCCTCGTGCGCGGCGCGCCGCTCCAGAAAGAGTTCCGGCCCCTCGATCCGCCCGTTCACGCCGGGGAGATCTTCGGGGCCGGAACGCTCGAGTCGATTGGGTTCGTCGGTCTCAGCCGGCCGCCTGCATCGTGGACTCTTCGCGGGCCGCGCACTCTCCCGCTTCGAACAGCTGGCGGATCTCCGACTCGCCGTCGCCCGCCGCCTTCAGAAAGCGCTTGGTCCACTCGACGGCTTCGTCCTTCGACTTGGTCTGCAAGAGCGCGTAGCCGGCTACGAGCTCCTTGGATTCCGTGAACGGCCCGTCGGTCACCGTCAGCTTGCCGCCGTTGGACCGGACGCGGGCGCCGGCCGCGCTCGCGAGGCAGCCTCCGGTTTCCAGAAGCACGCCGGCCTTGGAGATCTCTTCGATGAACTGGCCCATCCGGGACATCTGCGCCTCCGTGGGCGCGACGCCGGTCTCGACGGTCTTGTAGAGGGCGAGGAATCGCATGGTCGTTTCTCCTTTTCGCTTTCGTTCGTGGACGGTTACTTCCGGGACGGCAGCTTCTTTTCGAGCTGCTTCGCTTTCTCTAGCGCTTCACTGGGGAGGAAGTCCTCCAGCTCGAAGAGCTGACGGACCTCGATCTCCGCGTCCCGGCCTTCGCCGTGGGGATTCGGAGCCCGCTTGGCCCACGCGATGGCCTCTTGCCTGGAATTGACCTGGATCAACCAGTAGCCGGCGATGAGCTCCTTGGTCTCGGCGAACGGGCCGTCGACCACAGTGCGCTTGCCGCCGGAATAGCGGATGCGCGCGCCCTTGGAGCTCGGCTGGAGACCGGTCGCGTCGAGCAGCACGCCGGTCTTCTGCAGCTCCTCGTTGTACTTCCCCATCGCGGCGAGGAGCTTTTCTTCGGGCATCACGCCCGCTTCCGATTCCTTGTTGGCCTTCACGATCATCAGGAATCGCATCGGTTGTTCTCCTTTCGTCCGAGCGGCCCGCCCGTTGGTCCGCTGCCGGGATCGGCCTCGCTCTATGAACACGACGATCCAGAGCTCCGCGAATCGACAGGGCTTCCCGACCTCGTGTGGCGATGCGTGAACTCACTGAGAGGGAAGGGTTTGCGGGCCGGAGAAATCCGCCGTGAGCCCGTCGCCGTGGAACTAGCTGCTCGAGACCTTCGTCCAGGCCCCGTCCGGACCCATGGCCCAGAGATCGCCGCGCATGTCGCGCCATGGGCCCAACGGCTCGCCCGGCTTGGGGTCCGAGCCCATCCGCAGGACGTTGCCGTCGGGATCCTCGATCTGCATCTCGCGGGCCCAGGAGAAGTTCGTCGGCGGGTGCCGGACCCGCGCGCCCCGGGCGCTGTACTGCTCGAACAGCCGATCGACGTCGCCGACGCCGATCCAGACCCAGGCTCCGGGATTTCCCTGGTCCCCCACGCAGAGGAACAGGTGGCAGCGCTCCCGCGACACGGAGGCGAAGTCCGCGGACTGGAAGTCGACTCCGAAGCCGAGGACACCAACGTAGTAATCCAGGCTCGCGGCGAGGTTCCGGACGCGGAGAACCGGGGTGACTCCCTCGAACGCGATCGGGGGCAGGTCTGCCATCGCGCTGGTCATCATAGCCAAGATGGCGTGGAGCGCCGCGCCGCGCGCTGGTATGCTCGCCTGCCGCAATCCATGTCCCTCTCGAGCGGATCCCCGCCGCCTTCCCGGGACGGGACGATCGTCCACTTGATCGACGGGACCTACGAGCTCTTCCGGCACTTCTACGGCCTCCGGCGCTCGACCGGAGAGACGGACCGCCCGTTCGGGGCCGTCGTCGGCGTTCTCCACACCGTCCTGCGCATGGTCGAGACGGGCGCGACGCGCCTGGGCGTGGCGACCGACCACGTGATCGAATCGTTTCGCAACAACCTGTGGCCCGGATACAAGACGAGCGAAGGCGTCGAGCGGACGCTCCTGGCGCAGTTCCGCCCCCTGGAGGACGCCCTGGCCGCCCTGGGCGTCGCGGTCTGGCCGATGACCGACCTCGAGGCGGACGACGCGCTCGCGTCCGCGGCCGAGATCGCATCCGGCGACGCGAGCGTCGCGAAAGTCTGCATCTGGACGCCGGACAAGGACCTGGCGCAGTGCGTCCGCGAAGAGCGGGTCGTGCAGGTCGATCGCCGCACCAACGCGATCCGCGACGCCCTCGGGGTCCGGCAGAAGTTCGGCGTCGATCCGGTCCACATCCCCGATTTCCTCGCCCTGGTCGGCGATTCCGCCGACGGGTACCCGGGGATCGCGGGGATCGGCCGGGTCGGGGCGGCCCGGCTCATCGAGCGCTACGGCGCGATCGAGACGTTTCCGGCCGAGGCGCTGGGCGATCACCGCGACCTTGCCCTCCTGTTCAAGGATCTGGCGACTCTTCGGACCGACGCGCCGGTCTTCGGCGACGTCGACGAGCTGCTGTGGCGAGGGCCGACCACGGCGTTCGACGCGCTCGCGCGGCGGATGGGAGACCCGCGTCTGGCCGAGCGCAGTCGGAGGGCGGCGGCGAGTGATTGAATCGGGCGAGTCGGGCGGGGGAAAAGGCGCGGCGAGTCGAGGCGAGGCGAGGAAATCGGTCGTCCGCGGCTTTGCCCCGCCGAAAGGAGCGCACCTTGGAGAAGAAGACCGGAAGCGTCGCTCAATATCTGGCGGGCCTGCCGCCGCCGCGCCGCGCCGTCCTCAAGAAGCTCCGCGCCCTCCTGAAGCGCCGCGTTCCGCGGGGATACCGAGAGTCGATGGCGTACCTGGCGATCTACCGGAAGAGCCGCGAGGGCACGGCTTCGATGCGCAAGGCCCGCGGCTCACGCAAGGCCTGAGGGTCGCGGTTTTCCGGTGGCCGGATAAGCTGCGAGCATGACCGGACCCTCGTCCACCGGACCATGGGCGCGCCGCGATTCGAGCCAGTGGCCTGCCTTGGCGCTGGCCGAATGGGCGGACACCTGCGCCACGCTTCATCTGTGGACGCAGATCGTGGGAAAGATCCGCCTGACTCTGACGCCGGCGACGAACCACTCCTGGAACGTCACCCTCTACGTCACGGCCCGGGGCCTCACGACCTCTCCCATGCCCTACGGCGGCCGCCTCTTCCAGATCGATTTCGATTTCCTCGACCACCGGCTGCGCGTCGAATCGGACGACGGCCGCACGGCGGGCCTTCCTCTTCAGCCGCAGTCGGTCGCGGCGTTCTACGCCCGCCTGATGAACGAGCTCGCGAGTCTCGACATCCGCGTTGGAATCTTCGCTTCTCCCAACGAGGTCGACGATCCGATTCCGTTCGCGAAGGACCAGACGCACGCGTCGTACGATCCGGAGTACGCCTATCGCTTCTGGCGGATCCTCTCGCAGTCGGATCGCGTGTTCCGCTTGTTCCGCGCGCGGTTCGTCGGCAAGTGCAGCCCGGTGCACTTCTTCTGGGGTGCGCCCGATCTGGCGGTGACCCGCTTCTCGGGCGGGCCCGCGCCGCCGCATCCGGGCGGGATTCCGCATCTGCCCGACGCGGTCACGCGCGAGGCGTACTCGCAGGAAGTCTCCAGTTGCGGATTCTGGCCGGGCGGCGGACCGATCGCCTTTCCCGCCTACTATTCCTACGCCTATCCCGAGCCGGCGGGCTTCGCACTGGCCTCCATCCGTCCCAGGGAGGCTTTCTACAGCCCGGACCTTCGCGAATTCCTCCTGCCCTACGACGCCGTGCGGCTCTCGGCTAGCCCGGACGAGACGCTGCTCGCGTTCCTGCGGTCGACGTACGAGGCGGCGGCGACGCTTGCGAATTGGGATCGCCGGGTTCTGGAGAAACCCGAGGGCGCGCCCTAGGTGTGATTTCTCAACACGTTGTTTCGACCTGTGTCGTCGCCCGGCCCTGCAGCCTTCCCCTTGGGACCGCGCGGCGGCTCCTGGGACGGCGAAGAGGGAGATTCTCCCAGGCCGCCGCTCACGAAATCGCCGCGAGGCAGAGCCAGTCACCGGTTCCCTCCCGTCCTGTGCGGACCAACGCGATTTCGAGGGTCCCGGGGGAAGACTTTCGGGCCGGGGCTCACACTGCGGCGTTTGTCAACGTGCAAGCCCCGGCGGCGGGTCCGCCTCCCGGAGGAGGCGGTGAGCGATGAGCGATGAGCGATGAGCGATGAGCGAGGAGCAGGGGGCGGTGCGACCAATGCCTCGCAAAGGCTGCGACGAGCGTTCCCTTCAGCGGCCCGGCCGGAGCGTGCCGACGAGGGAGGCGGCCCGACGTCGGGGCGCCTTGGATGGGAACAACGTCTCGAGAATTGACAGCGAGGGCCGGCTCGTGTCACGTAAAAACGCAGATCACTCTCTAGCGTCTGCGTGCGGGGAGCCCCGCCCCTACGTTGTCCGTTGGATCGTAAATTTTCGTTACACAACACTAGTCGTAGCAGGCGCCGACTTCGCGCACCTCGAGCGTCGCCCACTCCGCAGCCGGGCACGTGCGCGCGATCGCGATCGCCTCCTCGTGGGTCTTGCAGTCGAGGAGAAAGAACCCGCCCACCATCTCCTTGCATTCGGTGAACGGACCGTCGCGCACCACGGGCTTGCCGCCGCGCACCTGGACGCGCACGGCGTCGGCCTGGGACCGGAGCGACTCGCTCGCCTTGCGCACGCCGCGGGCGGTCAGGTCGTCGGTGAAACGCAGCATGCGCTCGTAGACCTCACGGCCTTCTTCGGCCGAGCGGCCGGTCCGCTGCTTTGGATCTTCGAGCACGAGGAGCATGTAGGTCATGGTCGGTCTCCCTTCCGGGAAGGGCGATTCTAACGGGGACCCGACGCGCGCGGCGCTACGTTTCCGCCAGAGCCGCCGCGATCTTCACGACGGTGTTCCAGTTGCGCGCCGTGCCGCGGGTGCCGAGCTTGCTCTCGATCAGCGCGGCGGTGAGCTTGGACCGGCCGACGCCATCGGGATAGACGATGTAGGCCTGCCGTCCGACCGCCTGGACGATCTCCCGTCCCCGGATCGCGGATTGGAGCGCCGCCACGGCCGCCGCGGCCGGGGCTTTCTTGAGCGCCACGACCAGAAGGTGACCGGGGTCTTCCCGGGCCTGCGCCGGGAACGGATTGCGGGACAGCACGTCCTTCCACTCGCGCGACGTTCGAACGAAGTACTCGGTCTGAACGCCGAGGCGGCCGAGCGTGGCCGCTTCGAACATGCCCTCCAGCCGCGCGGGCGTCTTCCGGTCGCTCTCGAACACCATGTTTCCGCTCTGCAGGAGCGATCGGACCCGGGAGAGCCCGAGGTCGGCGAAGAGGTCGCGCAGGGCGGCCATCCCGACGGTCCGCTTGCCGGCAAGATTGATCGCGCGCAGGAGCGCCACGTGCCTCGTCATGAAACGGCAGCCCGAGCCGCCGGCGTTTCGCCGCGCGCGAATGCGTCGGCCTCTCGGAGAAGGCCGCGCTCCCGCCGGCGCAGGCGCGCGCGCCGCATGGTCGAGAACGGCCAGAGGCGGTTCCAGGACAGGAGCGCCGCGCCCTTCCAGGTCATGCGGTAGGCCGTCCCGTCGGAGGTCAAGCGCATCCGGCCCGCGGCGGCCTGCTTTTCCTTGTCCTCGAGCAGAGAAGCGACGAATCCCGACGCCTCGCCCGGGTCGTCGCGGACGCGCGGCGTGCGCCCGCGGTCCTCGTCGAGGCGGCGGACCAGCATCCGGTGGACGCGGTCGAGCGTCGAGGCATCGCGGACGGAGGGAAGCTGCGCGACCGTCGCGCCGGGTAGCGGCGGGAACGGCCGGAGGCGGTCGGCGTTGGTCGTGATCACGACGCTTCCATCGGTGAACCTCGTCGCGATCTCGACGGCGGTCGCGCCGCGGGTCCCCGTGGCAAGCTCGGCCAAGAGCGCCGACACGAGGGCCGCCGTCTTCTCCGAGCGGTCGAGGAGAACGAGCAGGAAGGCC
This sequence comes from uncultured Acidobacteriota bacterium, assembly GCA_963733955.1. GTDB lineage: Bacteria > Acidobacteriota > Thermoanaerobaculia > UBA5066 > Gp7-AA6 > DATFTF01. The sequence goes on along the minus strand of CAVTEW010000004.1, from coordinate 163,524 downwards.
TGCACGCAGCCGGTGAGATTGGGAACACGCCAGCGGCCCCGCACCTCGAATCCGAGCCTGGCGAGATTTCTTGCGCTGCCGCGAAGAGCCGGGAGACGTCCTCAGGCGGAGCCGGGCCGTCCGATTCCAGTGGTTCGATCATCGGCCTGGCGGTCTGCACCACGGTGCGGTGGGCGAGCACAGCGCGGAAGATCCAGGGCAGTCCGATGAGAACGAAAACGACGATCGCCCCGGCGATGATCATCACGCGGCTTCCGCGAGGCCGAGAACCGATGGCGTCCGCATCGCTTCGTTCCGATGAGTTTATGCCGCGATCAAGGCACGGGGATTGCAATATTTTTGTTCCCCTTTTTTCGAGGCCCCTTTCTAAAGGAGTGAGCCATGAAATCCAAGGTCAAGCCGGTTCTCGAAGGCTACGAGGCTCCCACGCCGTACCTGATCGTGCGCGGCGCCGCCCAGGCGATCGACTACTACAAGAAGGCGTTCGGCGCGAAGGAAGTCATGCGCATGCCGGGTCCCGACGGGAAGATCGGCCATGCCGACCTGGTCGTCGCCGGAGGACACATCATGCTGGCCGACGAGTCCCCGGAGATGGGCCACCGCGCCCCGGCCTCCCTGGGCGGATCGCCGGTGAGCTTCGTCCTCTACGTCGACAACGTCGACGAGGTCGTCAAACGCGCCACGGCCGCGGGCGGCAAGCTCCAGCGCCCCGTCGAGGACCAGTTTTACGGCGACCGGATGGGAAGCGTCAGCGATCCGTTCGGCCACATCTGGCACGTGACGACGCATATCGAGGACGTGTCCACCGAGGAGATGACCCGGCGCGCCGCGGAGCGGGCCAAGTCGGCGGTCAGCGCGTAGGAGCCCGGCTCCCGGCGAGCGCGATTACCGCGGCGCGACACCGCGCGGTTGCGGCCGCGCCGCGGGTGGCCGGACGCCCCGCGCCTCTGCCGCGGCGACCGCGGACAGCCATTGCCCGAGCGCCGGAGTCGGCGCGCCGTCGTAGTCCCGCAGGGCCATGGCGCCGAAATACCGCACGCCGACCGCGCCCTCGTCGCCGAGAGCGGTCAGGAGGCGGCAGAACTCTGTGGAATCGGAGCAGCGGCAGGGCAGCAGCTCGGCGAAGGGCATGAGCGCCTCGTCGATCCACCAGACCACGAACGGCATGTGCAGCCGCTGCGCGTCGGCGAGGACCCGATCCATCCACCACAGCTGGTCGGCGGGGGAAGAGGGGAGGCCGCCAACGCAGGTCCCGCCGGCCATCGCCGAATAGGTCTGCGAGAGGTAGGCCGTTTCGGCGATCGCCAGAGGGCGGCCCGACAGATCCGCCACCGCGGAAAAGTAGTCGTCGGGAAGCACGCGTCCATTGTGGAGAAACATCGGAACCGGATAGGACGAGAGCGCCCAGAGGTCGCAGCGCAGGTCGGCCAGCTGCGCGACGTTGGCGGCCAGGCATTCGCGGCGGAATCCGAAACAGGCTTCCCCTTCGTCGGCGGCCCACAGGACGTCGACCTGGTAGGTGTGAAAGATCGGCAAGGCGGGATGCTCGGCCTTCTGCACGTCGTACTCCGCGTTCAAGAAGTCGCGCATCGACGGCCAGGCGATCGGACAGGTCCGGCTGTAGAGATTGACCTCGATCGACAGCGCCAGATAGCGCGGCTGGAAGCGGGCCACGAGCAGCTCGACGAGCGCGTGGTAGGCCCGGCGCAGAGACGCTGCGTCCGGCCGCGCGGCCATGTCCTCGCACCGCCCCCCGAAGGCGTTGTCGGTGACGAGGAGGTCTCCGTCCCCGGACGCGCGCGGCGCGATCCGGTCGCGCGTCCCCGAGATCGGCGTCACCGCGAGGTAGACCGGCAGGCCCAGGCTGCGCGCGAGCGCGTCGGCGCGGTCGATCTCGGCCAGCCAGGCTCGCGGCAACGGAGCGCCCGAGGCGAGCGCGTCCCAGGGAATGCCCCACCAATCCATGTGGACCGCCAGGAGGTTGGAGTCCTGGCCGATGTGGTGCGCGTCGAAGTGGAACTGAGGCGGGAGGGCCTGGGGATCGAGCGAGACCGGGATGCTGCCGTAGAGGCGACCCTCGGAGGCTGCCTGCGCGGCCGCGAAGCGGCTCGCTGAGGCCGCGGCCGCAAGAGCGAGGCACGCGGCGGCGAGCCGGCGGCCAAGAATTCCCCCGCGTCGGATCACGGCGCCTCCCAATCCTCTTCTACCCGCGGGAAGCCCGAATGGGTTCACGCCGGCGGAGCGGACGGAGCGGGCGGAGCGGGATGGGGGACGGCAAGCGCGCGGCCGATCGTCTCGACGGCTTCGACGATTCCCTCGTTGTAGCTTCCCTGCCCGAAGGCCTCGGAGAGCGGGCCCGGGCGTCGTGCCAGAGATCCCGGCCGGCCCGCTCGTGGATCCCGGCGTCTCCCAGGATCGCGAACTCCCGGCGCCGCGGAACGAGGAAGAGGAGCACACCGTTCCTGTTCCGGGTGCGACCCAGCCCGAGAACGCGAAAGGCGCGGCGCGCTCGGCGCTCGACGCTTCCCCAGAAGAACGGCGAGATCATCACGCGGACCTGCCCGGTCGTCTCGGCGTGGACCCGACTGATCGCCCGTTCAATCGCGGCGCGGTCGATCGCTTTGCGAAACGCCCGAGCGGAGTGCGTCCTCACCATCGGCCCGACGATCCTCCGCCGCCGAACGATCCGCCCCCGCCGGCGAAGTCGCCGCCGCCCGATCCGCCCGAGCTCGATCCGCCCAGGACGCCGCCGACGGCGGACAGGAACAGGGCCTGGAGCGTCAGGATCGGATGGGTCACCAGGAGGACGAGGAGGACGATCGACACGCCGACCATCACGAGAAGAATCACGAGCGTTCCATAGTCTCCGTCGTTGAGGTCGTCCGCGAGCACCTCGAGGTTTGTCCGGTGGGCCCGGCGGTCGAGCTCGAGCTGCTGCGGCGACGGAGGGTCGGGCGCCATCGGCCCCAGCCACGATCGCATCGCGCTCATGGCATAGATCGTCCACACGATCGGGTTGCGGTGGGCGGAGTCCTCGGCGCGGTCGACTTGCGCGATCGCGCCGGCGATCTGCGCCGCCGCGTCGGAGGGAAAGCGGCCGGCCAGACCCGGCCCCACTTCCAGGCGCAGCCTGCGGCTCTCGGTCAGCACGAACAACGCCGCGCCGTTGTCCAGGTTCGTGCGGTCGGCCCGCCACCGCGCGAACGCCTCGTGGCACCACGCGTCGGGATCCTCGGACGGAACGGACCTGGCGGTCCAGATGACGATCGGGTGGCGGGTCGCGGTCTGCCAGTGCCGGAGCTCCCGGACGAAGTCGGCCAGGATGTCGTCGTTGTACGTCCGCGCGTTGTCGGTGACCGGCCAGTGCGGCGTGGGAGGGAAAGTCCTGGGCCGCGCAAACGGCGGCGGCGATCACGCGGGGGCGGCGCGCGGCCGGGGGAGGCCAGGCGGTCATGGACCGCCCGATTATTCACCAGGCGGCAGACAACCCGCGGATCAGGACGGCGGGGCGACCAGGGCGGCGATCGCGGCCTCGGCCTCGGCATGCAGCGTCGGCGGCGCGCCGTAGAACGTGCGCGTCGGTTTTCCCTCCCGATCGAACAGGAAGAGCGTCGGCACGGCCGCGACGTCGCCGATCGCGCGCGCGGTGTCCGGCGAAGCGATCCCCCAGGCGAGGGGGAGATCGAGATCGCGGACCACCTTGCGGACGTCCGCTTCGTTGGACTGGACCGCCAGCGCGACGACGGCCAGGCGATCGCCGTAACGTTTCTTGAGGCTTCCGAGCCAGCCGAGCGTGCCCCGGCAGGGCGGGCACCAGGTCGCCCACATCTCCACGAGCACGGCGCGGCCGGCCAGGCCGCCCGGCGCCAGCGGCTTGCCGTCCAGGTCGGTCAGACGCAGCGCGGACAACGCGGCGGTCGCCCGGTCCTGGCGGGCCGGCGCCACCGCGCGGGCGGCCTCCTTGCGGCCGGCCAGCACCAGGTCGATCATGCGGCTCAAGTCGGACCGGAACCGTTCGTGCGCCTGCGCGCTCTTCCACGGCGTGTACCGGCCGTCGCCGGCGCTCTCTCCCTGGCCGTAGAAACCGAAGTCGCTGGGAGTCGCCGCCAGGACGTCGTCGACGAAGATCGCCGGATAGCGCGTCACGCCGAAGCGGCGGGCCAGCTCCGAGTCCCCGTAGTTTTCCGAGACGAAGCGGACCCTTCCGCCGAAATCCGCCACCACGCTCTGGGCCAGCAAACTTGCCGGATCGGAGACGTTTCAGGTGTAGGGCCAGCGCACCAGGGTCACCGTCGCCAGGGGCGCCGGCCTGGGTCCGGCCGGCCGCGCCGGCTCGAGGGCGGCGACATAGCGGGGAGAACGTCTTCCACGATCACTGTGGCGAAGCCGCCGCCCCCGCCCGGCGAAGGATCGGAGACTTCGGATTCGGCCGCTTCGAGAAAGAGGCGCCCGATCGAGTGATCGGTGTCTCCCTGGGAGAGGCGGTCCTCCCAGGACCGGAAGCGCGCTTCGAGGATCGACGGCGCCAGGGGCGGACGCGGCGACGGGCGCAGCGGCCCGAGGCGCTGGTCCGCCAGCAGATACCGGGAGAGCGCCCCGTAACGCAACCCCGCGGCGTCGAGCTCGCGCGCCTCCTTCAAGGCGTCGCTCGCGGCGATGAAATCGGAATGCTTGTCGATGGACGCGGGCGGACGGTACGCGGCGAGAAGCTCGGCCTCGAGCGCGTCGAGCTCGGCGCCAAGGCCGCGCAGCGCGGGCGCGCGGCGGCCGGATCGGGCGGCGACGGTTCGGCAAAAAAGCGCGAAGTCGCGCTGCGCCTGGGCCAGGCCGAGATAGAGAAAACCGTACTTGGGCATCGTGGCGCGCCCGTATTCGAGGCTCGACTCGTAATAGGCGCGCACCTGGGGGAGGGCGGCCTCGGCGATGGCCCGCACGGCGGCGGGCTCGACGCCGGAGAGCTCGCCGGGAGGAGGCGGCGCGAGGTCTTTCGCCAGGACTCCGCCCAGACGCTTCCACTCCGCCTCCACGCCCGCGGCGGGGTCGCCCGCGGCCGGCTTCCGCGCCTGAGCGTGCTCGGCGTACTGCGACGCGGCGAGATAGGCGCGGGCGGCGCCCAACCGCTGCAGAGCGAACCACCGGTGCCCGCGGGCCAGCGCCTTCTGCGCGCTCGTCAGGGCGGGTTCCGTCGCGCGCTTGATCTGGTCCCAGTCCTCGCCGGTCGCCGCATGTCCGCGCAGGAACTGTGTCCATCGGGCGATCTCCGCGGCGAGCGGGTCGGGCTTGCGCCCCGACCGATCAGACTGCGCGGCGAGCGCATCGACGATCAGCAGCGCCGGCAGCGCGAGCGAACCGAGGCGTCGGAGCACGGATTTCATCGCTGTGGATCTACGATTTCGCGGCGCGAAAGTTCGCTTTCCCGCGCCGCAGTCTCGACGAACAGGCTGCGACGCCGCATGATCCTTCGCCTCGCGCCGTTCATCCCGAATAGGCGCGGCCTCGTCCGGCGCGCCCCGGTTCGATGTGCCCGGGCCGGGGCGGGGTCAGGCGGCTGCGGTCGCGATCCGAGCCTTGGAGGAGCCGAGGCTGCGCCGGACCAGCAGCGCCGCGGGGATCGTGGTGAGCACTCCAAAGACGAGAAGGGCGACGCCGACTCCGGGCCTGCGGCCGCGCGGCAATTTCCGGGACGCCAGGATCCCGGCGCCCGCCCCCAGGGCCGCGCGCGTCAACGCGATGAAGACGAATTCCGGAAGAGACAGCTCGATTTTCTTCATGAACACCTCCAAACACCTTGGGGGCTGCAAGCTCCCCGCCAGCGTGAGACGGCTCGCCGGAGCGCCCGAGGCGCGTCAGTCGTGCCGGATCGCCTCGAGCGGATGGATGCGGGTGGCCCGCCGCGCGGGGACCCAGCTCGCCAGGAGCGCCACCGCGGTCAGGACGAGGCTGACCAGGACGAACGTCGCCGGATCGGTCGTGCCGACGCCGTAGAGGAGGCTTCCCATCAGACGGGTCAGCAGGAGAGCGGCGGCGAGGCCCGCCGCGGCCCCGGAAAGAGCGGTCGCCATGCCTTGCCCGATCACCAGACGGTGCACGTCGGACGCCTGCGCGCCGAGCGCAAGCCGGATCCCGATCTCGTGGGTCCGCCGCGACACCGCATAGCTCATGACTCCGAAGATGCCCACCGCCGCCAGAGCCAGCGCGATCGCGGCGAACGTCGCCAGCAGCAGCAGGTAGAAACGCGGGCGCGCCGTGGCTTCCTCGACGACGCGGTCCATGGTCTGGACCGCGGAGATCGTGACGCTGCGGTCGATCGAGCGGATCGCGCTCCGAACGGAAGGCGCCAGACCGGCCGGATCTCCCGACGCGCGCACGACCAGCGTCAGGTACGCGTAGTTGGTGGAGGTCCGCTCGAGGTAAGTCGGGGTCTGGAGAAACGGGAGGTAGGTCTCGGCCCAGGGCTTGGCGATCCACTCGTCGCGCACGGTGTTCTTGGCGACGCCGACGACGGTGAGCCAGGTCGGGTTGGGCTGGCCGTTTTGAAACGTGATCCGCTGGCCCAGGGGATTCTGTCCCGGCCAGTAGCGGTCGGCCATCCACCGGTTGATGACGACGACGCCGGGAGCATCGAGGCGATCGGTCGCGGCGAGGTCCCGGCCCTGAACGAGCGGGATGCCCATGGTGCGGAAGTAGCCGGGCAGCACGACACGGTACGCCGCGTCGGGACTTTCGCCCGGCGCGGGAGTCGGGCGTCCCGCGATGGTGAACGACCAGCCCCAGAGGTCGCCGGCGAGCGGAAGGTGGTTGATCGCGCTGGCCGAGACGACGCCGGGGAGCGCCTCGACCCGGTGGGTCATCTCCTGATAGAACGCTGCGCGCTTGCCCGGCGCCGATTCGGGCGAGCCGGCCACGGAAACCATCATGGTGAGGACGCCGCGGGAATCGAATCCCGGATCGATGCGCTGCAGCGCAAGGAAGCTGCGGATCATCAGGCCCGCTCCGATCAAAAGCACGAGAGCGAGCGCGACTTCGGAGCCGACCAGGACGCCGCGCAGGCGGCTCCGGCCCGCTCCTTCCGTCGATCCCCGCTCGCCTTCCGACAGCGCGCGGGCGGGGTCCCGCCGGGAGGCCTGGAGGGCCGGGGCGAGTCCGAACGCGACGCCGGTCGAGAGCGACAGCCCCAGCGTGACGGCGAGGACCTGGAGATCGAGCCCGATCGTGTCCAGCCGCGGCAGGTGCTGGGGGCCGAGGGCGAGCAAGGCGCGAATGCCGCCGGCCGCGAGCAGGAGCCCGGCCGCGCCGCCGGCGGCGCCGAGGATCAGGCTCTCCGTCAGAAGGTGTCGGAGGATCCGCGCCCGGCCGGCTCCGAGCGCGCCGCGCAGGGCGATCTCCTTCTGCCGGGTCGTCGCGCGGGCGAGCAGCATGTGGGCGACGTTGGCGCAGGCGATCAGCAGGACGCAGGCGACGGCCGCCAGCAGGACGAGCAGCGCCGGCCGCACTTTGCCCACGACCAGTTCGTCGAGCGGCGTCACGGTGACGTCCCGATTGGAGCCGGGATATTGCCGTTCCAGGCGCGCGGTGATCGAAGCCATCTCCGCGCGCGCCCCGGGCAAAGGGACGCCGGGTTTCAAACGCGCGAACAGTCGCAGGCTCTGTCCGTCCCGGCTCGCGGCGCGCTCGTTGAGGGCCAGGGGCGCCCAGAGCTCTGTTCCCGTGGCCCAGAACGGCGGGAACTCGAACCCCGGCGGCATGACGCCGACGACGGTGTAGGCCTCGCCGTTCAAATGGATGCTGCGCCCGAGCACCGCCGGATCAGACGCGAAGCGCCGCCGCCAAAGAGCGTCGCTCAGGACGGCGGTGTGGTCCCGTCCGGGGTTTTCCTCGTCCGCGCGAAACAGCCGGCCCAGGCGCGGGCGAACTCCCAGCAACACGAGGACGTCGGAGGTCAGCCGGACCGCCTGGACGCTCTCGGGAAAATCTCCGTCGGTCAGGTTGGGGACCCAGAAGTCCGCGGCGCCCATGCGCTCGTAGGCCGTCGCCTGGCGGCGCCAATCGAGGAAGTTGGCGGGGGCCACGGGGTTGTCCCCGTGATGCATCACGACGACCAGGCGGCCGGGGTCGCGGTAGGGCAGGGGCCGCAGGAGCACGGCCTCGACGACGCTAAAGATCGCTGTCGAGGCGCCGATACCGAGCGCGAGCGCGAGGACCGCCGTCGCGGTGAACCCCGGCGTGCGCAGGAGCGACCGCACGCCCTGCCGCAGATCCTTGGCCAGCGTCTCCCAGAAGATGCCCGCGCGCGCGTCGCGCGTGCTCTCCTTGAGCTGCTCCAGGCCGCCCGCGGCGAGCAGCGCCTGCCTCCGCGCCTGCTCCGGGCTCATTCCCTTGCGCGTGTTCTCGTCGGCCAGCATCTGAACGTAGGCGGAGAGCTCGTCGTCGAGGTCGCGCTCGGCGCGGCGGCGCCCGAAGAGACCGCGCCGGAAACTGGCCAGCCGCGCGAGGATCGGCACGCTAGGTCGCCGTCGCCTTCAAGGCCGCCGCCATCGCCAGGGCGATGCGGCTCCACTGCGCCGTCTCGGTCTCCAGCTGCCGCCGGCCCGCGCGGCTCAAGCCGTAGAACCTGGCCCGCCGTCCGGTCTCCGACTCGCCCCAGGAGGACGCGAGCCAGCCGGCCTGCTCCATGCGGTGGAGCGCGGGAAAAAGCGAGCCGGGCTTGACGTCGAACGTCCCCCGCGTGATCTGGGCGACGCGCCGGGAGACGCCGAGGCCGTGCATCTGTCCGAGCGAAAGGGCTTTCAGGATCAGCAGGTCGAGCGTTCCCTGCAGCAGATTGGTCTGGCCGGGTGGCGTCGGGTCTTCCATATAGACAGTCTATACGTCGAGGCGCGCGCAAGGTTACGCGGCGGTTGCTTTTCCGGGGATGCTGGAAGAAAGAAAGGCCGCCCGGGTCGGGAGGAGGTGGACCCGGGCGGCCGGCGGACGGACGGTGGATTACTGGCCGGCGGGCGGACCGCCCCAATGCCGGGCGCCGCGCGAGGACTGCGCGCAGCTCTGGAGGGTGGTCTGCTGTTGCGCCGTCAGCCTGGCGAGGACCTGCGTTCGCAGCGCCTGGGCGTCCCCCTTCATTTTCGCCGCGTCGGCGTGCCGGGTCAGGACATCCTGGCCGAGCGCGCACGCATCGGCTCCTCCGGTCAGATCCGCCTGGAGCTTCTGGCGGTCGGCGCGCAGGGCCTGGCGGTCCGCCTGCAATCCGGGCCGAGCCGCGTCGACGGCGGATTGGATCTGCGACTTCTGATCGTCGGACAGATCGAGCTGGGACAGGCACCGGCGCAGGCCGTGCATTCCCTTGCCGCCGGCGGGAGCGGGCGGATCGTCGGCCAGCGCCGCGGACGCGAGGGCGGCCAGGGCCAGCAGGACGAGAGAAAGAAACCGGGGTAGGCCTTTCATCGAGGATCTCCTTGTCGCCGGAGCGTCGGGAACCATTCCTGGATCGCCCGGGGACATGAGAAGAGACGCTTGGGGAGGTCTCGGAGATTACGTCGGCGCGGCCCCGAACCCGCGAACCGTGCCGTGCCTCTCAGGCGCCTGAGGCCACCAGATCCCGCTCCTCGGGATGGTCCTCGAGCCACCGGGCGATGAAGGGACACGTCGGGACGATGCGGCCGCCCCGCGCGCGCGCGAAGGCCAGCGCGCCACGGACGAGCGCCGATCCGATCCCCTGGCTCCGCAGGGCCTCGGGGACCTCGGTGCGCAGCAGGTCGAGAACGCCGTCGCCCCGCTCCGCGTAGGTCAGCTCGCCCTCTCCCTCCGGACGGCGCAGGACGAAACGGCGCCTCGCCGCGTCGTGCTCGACCCGATCGGCCGGAGTCGCCACGGCGGCGCCTACAAGCGGGACGCGGCCACGCGCCCCAGAGCCGCCAGCTGTTCCATCATCCGCTTCGGTTTGCCGCTTTTCTGAAAAGAGATCGTCGGTGAGGCCGCCGTGGATCGCGTGCGGATTTCCTCTCCGTGTCCTCCGTTGGATCCTAGCTCCAAACGGGATCCCCGGGCGCGCGGCGCGGGCCGTGGCCCGGCGATAATCTCGGTAGAGGACGAAAAGGAGATCTCCTTGAGCCGTGAACATTCCGCAACCGCTTCCGGCCGCCGCAGCGCGCCCATCGACATGAGCGCCGAGGAATTCCGCGAGGCCGGCCACGCCACCGTCGACGCGATCGCCGATTTTCTCGCTGGACTCGCCGCGCGCCCGGTGACGCCGTCGGAAAAACCGAGCGAGATTCGCGCGGCGTTGCCGGCGTCGGGCCTTCCCGCCTCGGGGCTGTCTGCGGACGGTCTTCTGGCCGAGTCGGCCCGGCTCCTCTTCGACCACTCCCTCTTCAACGGCCATCCGCGCTTCTTCGGGTACATCACCTCTTCGGCCGCGCCGATCGGCGCGCTGGCGGATCTGCTGGCCGCGGCGGTCAATCCCAACTGCGGCGGATGGGCCCTCTCGCCGATGGCCTCGGAGATCGAGCGTCAGACGATCGCCTGGATCGCCGAGCTGCTGGGCTATCCGACCGACTGCGGGGGACTCCTCGTCAGCGGCGGCAACATGGCCAACTTCGTCGCCTTCCTGGCCGCCCGCAAGGCCCGGGCCTCGTGGGACGTCCGCGCGGACGGCCTGCGCGGGCGGCCGCCGCTGACCGTCTACGCCTCGCTGGAGACGCACACCTGGATCCAGAAAGCGGCCGACCTCTTCGGCCTGGGCACCGCGGCCTTGCGCTGGATCGCCGTGGACGCGCGGCGCCGGATCGACCTCCAGGATCTCGAGCGGCGCATCGCCGCCGACCGGGAAGCGGGCTGCCTGCCGCTCTTGGCCGTCGGGACCGCGGGCACGGTCGGCGTCGGAGCGATCGATCCGCTCCCGGCAATGGCGCAGATCTGCCGCCGGCACGGCGTCTGGTTCCACGTCGACGGCGCGTACGGAGCGCCGGCGGCCTGCCTGCCCGACGCGCCCGCGGAGCTTCGCGGAATCGCGCATGCCGATTCCGTGGCCGTCGATCCCCACAAGTGGCTCTACAGTCCCCTGGAGGCCGGTTGCGTGCTGGTGCGCGAGCCCGCCCGGCTGATCGACGCCTTCAGCTACCGGCCGGAGTACTACCACTTCGAGAGCGCGGACGGCGAAGAGCGCGTCAACTTCTACGAAGCGGGATTCCAGAACTCCCGCGGATTCCGGGCGCTCAAGGTCTGGCTGGGGCTGCGGCAGGCCGGGCGCGAGGGACTGGCCCGGATGATCGGCGACGACTGCGCCCTGGCGCGCGCGCTCTTCGAGGCGGCCGAGCGCGAGGCGGAGCTGGAAGCGGCGACGCAGAACCTGAGCATCGCGACCTTCCGCTACGTGCCGCGCGATCTGCGGCGAACCGGCCGCGGCGAAGCGGAGAACGCTTATCTGAACGATCTCAACGCGGAGATCCTGAACCGCCTGCAGGCCGGCGGCGAGGCGTTCGTGTCCAACGCGGTGGTCGACGGCGTGTTTCTGTTGCGGGCCTGCGTCGTCAACTTCCGCACGCGGCTTGCCGATGTGGACGCCCTCGTGGAGATCGTCGTGCGCCTCGGGCGAAAGGTCGATGCCGAGAAGCGCGCGGCGGGAGGCCGGCCTCCCGGATAGAGGCGGCTGGTTCGGACGTCACGGTCGTCCGTCCTCCAGAAGCGACGACCTCTCGCGGGCGGGAATCCTTTCGACCTCCCGCGACATATAGGTGTTTGTGCGGCCGGCTCCGGCGAGTGCCGGTGGCAAGCACTCCTGAGATCTCCTCCCCGCCGATCCGCACGAGGCATAGGGTCTGGAAACGAGGGAGGTGTTCCATGGAGCAGAGAGTCGACTACTCCAGAGTCGCGCCCGGCGTGATGCACGCGATGCTGGGTCTTTCGAAATACCTGGGCCAGAGCGGACTGGAACAGTCGCTGCGCGACCTGGTCAACCTGCGGGCGTCGCAGATCAACGGATGCGCTTACTGCATTGACATGCACTGGAAGGACCTACGCGCGCAGGGAGAAAACGAGCAGCGGCTGTACGGCCTGGACGCCTGGCAGGAATCGCCTTACTACACCGACCGCGAGCGCGCCGGACTGGCGTGGACGGAAGCCGTGACGCGCCTCTCGGACGGGCACGTCCCCGACGCGGTGTTCGAGGAGGCCCGCCGCTTTTTCGCCGAGAAGGAGCTTGCCGATCTGACGCTTGCCATCGTAGCCATCAATGGCTGGAATCGCCTGAACATCGCCTTGCGGACGCCGGCCGGAGCGTATGAGCCGGTTTCGCGAGTCCAGACAGCGGCGAAGCCGAAGAGCCGTCCGCAGGAGATCGCGCCGTCGCACTAGTGTTGTGTAACGAACGTTTACCCACCGGACAACGTAGGGGCGGGGCTAGTCCCCGCCCGCGGGCGGCCGCGTACCGAGCGTCATCGGTCGCCCCTACGGCGCGCAGTCCAATCGTTTCGACGTTCTTTTCGGAGGTGATCCCATGAAGATCTTCGTCACCGGCGCGACCGGCGTCGTCGGCCGCCGGCTCGTTCCTCTCCTCGCCGCCGCGGGGCATGACGTCACCGCGATGCGCCGCTCCGCGGCCCGGCACACGGAGCTCGAGAGCCGCGGCGTCCGCGCTGTGGAAGCCGATCTCTTCGATCCGGTTTCGCTGGCGGCCGCGGTGGCCGGCCACGACGCGGTCGTCAACCTGGCAACGCACATGCCCGCGTCCACTTCGCGACTGCTGCTGCCCGGCGCCTGGAAGGAGAACGACCGCATCCGGCGCGACGGCTCGGCCAACCTGGTGGACGCGGCGCTCGGCGCGGGCGTCACGCGGTTCGTCCAGGAGTCGTTTGCCCCGGTCTATCCGGATCGCGGCACGGAATGGATCTCCGAGGAGACGCCGCTCGCGCCCACCCGCTATAACCGAACGGTCGCCGACGCCGAGCGATCCGCGATCCGTTTCACGACGGCGGGGGGCACTGGCGTCGTTCTGCGCTTTGCCGGCTTCTACGGGCCGGACTCGCCGTTCTTGATCGACATGATCCGTCTGGTGCGGCGCGGCTGGGTGCCGCTGCCCGGAAAGCCGGAGGCGTTTGTCTCCTCGGTCTCCCACGACGACGCCGCCGCGGCGGCGCTGGCTGCCCTCGACCTGCCGCCGGGCGTCTACAACGTCTCCGACGACGAGCCGGTGACCCGGAGGGAGTACTTCGACACGCTCGCCGCCGCGCTCGGCGTGCCGCGGCCCCGGTTTGCGCCGGCCTGGACCTTCCGTCTCCTCGGCTCGACCGGCCAACTTCTCGGGCGATCGGAGCGGATCTCCAGCCGCAAGCTGCGGGAGGCGTCCGGCTGGGCTCCGCGATACGCGAGCGTCCGCGACGGGTGGCCCGTGGTCGTCGGGCAGATCGAGACGAGCAGCCACACCGCGGCGGCCTGAGACTTCCAGCGCGGTCGGTCGCTGCGCGGCCGGCGCTGAGAGGGTTGGCTACGCGGGCCTTTGCGATGACGCCTTCGTGCCCCTCGCGGCGCGACCAAGTTTCGCCGACTGGATCGGCGAAACGACTCGCGCCGCGGGAGCCGAAGCGTAGCGGAGGCGACGTTAGAACCGCAGGCGCAGGCACAGCGGCTTCCCGCCGGGCTCGCGCGCCACCAGGAAGAGATTGTCGTAGTCGGCCGTGCCGAGCTCGACGGGCTCGGGGTCGCCGAGCGCCCGCAGCAGAACCGGCACGGTGTCGCCGTGGCCGACGACGAGAACAATATCCTTATTGTCCTTCTTGTTGGAAGCGCGCAGGGCCGCCAGCAGCGGCTCCGCGGTGGGCTTGCCGCCGGAGTCCTTGGCCGCGTAGATCCGGACCGGGAGGCCGCGCAGGCGGGCCAGGGGCTCGACGGTGGCGCGCGTGCGCACGGTGTCGGTCGAGTAGATCGCGGTGATCCCGGCGTCCTTCAACATCTCCGCCAGCCGCCGGGCGCGCTCGAGACCGGCGGGGGACAGGGGAACGGATGCCTCGTTGGATTCCGAGGCCTTCTCGGCGTGGCGCACCACGAAGACCGCGCGCTGCCCCAGGGCCGGCAGGGGCGACAACAAGACGAGGAGTGCTCCGGCAGCCCGGAGCGCCGCGCGACGCACGGCGGCACTCTACACCGCCCGGACGGGGGTCATCCCCCCGGCCCGCCATCGGCCCTCCAACGAATCGCCCCGGCCCGGCGTCTCAAGGGGTGGAACGGATGAACCGAGGTGCGACTTGTCTTTGCGTTGCAGAATGGGATGCGCGTCCGCGCCAGGGAAAGGGAGGATCTCCTGCTCGAGACCCCTGACCAGTCCGGGGACCCCGATGGAGAGGCCGAGCTCCGCGAAGGAGCCCGGCGCGGCGACGTGTCGGCCTTCGAGCGCCTGTTCGAGACGCACGGGGCGCGGATGAAGAGCCTGGCCGCCAACCTGCTCGGCAGCCGTTCCGAGGCGGAAGACGCGGTGCAGGAAACGTTCTTGAAGATCTACCGCGCCGCTCCGACCTTTCGGGGATCGGCCAGGCTGTCGACATGGGCCTACCGCGTCCTGGTCAACACCTGCTACGACTGGCTGCGGCGCAAGACGCGGAGGCCGGAGTCGCCGGCCGTCCTGGCCGAGCCGGCGTACGGCTTCGGGCCGGCCGCGCCGGAGGCGGACCATCCGCTGCGCGTCGATCTGGCGGCTTGTCTCGCCGCGCTCGATGCCAAGCGCCGCGCCGCGTTCGTGCTCTTCGAGGTGGAAGGGTTTTCCCACCGCGAGGTGGGGGACATCCTGGGCGTGCCGGAAGGGACGTCGCGCTCGCTCGTCTTCGAGGCCAGGCGGGATCTGCAGAGGGCGCTCTGGTCCGGCCGGGGGGCCCGGCCGTGAGCGCGTGCCGCCGGTTCGAGGGATGGCTGGATCTCGGCCCCGAGGCGGGGACGGCGGCGATCGCGTCCCACGCCGCGGGCTGTCCGTCCTGCCGCGAGCGCCTCGATCTCTGGAACGGGATCTCGCGGGTCGCCCCGGCGTTGAAGAGGACCTGGGAAAGCCCCGAGCTCTGGACCCGGATCGCCGAAGGAATCAAGGGCGAGCCCCGCGCGGCCGCGGAATCCGCCGAGCGCCGGCGCGCGCGCCGGGAGTGGGTGCCGCTCGCGGCGGCCGCGGCCCTGTTCCTGGTCGCGATGATCGGACTCGAGGTCTTCCGGCCGCATCTCGGAGAGCGGGAGCTCCTGACGTCGCGCAGCCTGCGGCGCCCGCTGCTGACCGAGGACGCGCTGTCCGACGTCGAGAAGTCCGAAGAGCGCTACGTCGCCTCGATCGACCGGCTTTCCCGGCTGGCCGAGTCCAAGCTCAAGGATCCGGCGACGCCGCTGCTGGTTTCCTACCGGGAGAAGCTCCTGCTCTTGGACGGCGCCATCGCCGATCTGCGCGCCCAGCTGGATCAGAACCATTTCAACACGCACCTGCGCAAGGAGCTGCTGGCCATGTACCAGGAGAAGCAGCACACCCTCGAGCAGGTCGTGCGAGAGGAAAAATCATGATCACCCACAACCCGCGTTTTCAAACCCTCCTCCGGCGGACCGTCCTGGTCCTGGCCGCGGCCGCCGCCGCCGCCGCCCTGCCCGCGGAGTCCGGACGCGAGGAGTTCTCGCGCAGCTTTCAGAAGACCCTGCCGCTCAAGGCGGGGCAGACGCTGTCGATCGAACACCGCAACGGCGATATCCGCGTGCGCACGCGGCCGGAGGCGCAGGTCGCGATCGACGCGAAGATCCGGGTGTCCTCCTCCGACCGGGAGGGCGCGGAGAAATTCTCCAACGACATCAAGATCGAAGTGGAGTCGGGACCCGGAGGCGTCTCGGTGCGGACGGTGTTTCCGGAGAAGAAGTGGAGCTTCACGGGCCGCGGATACGTCTCCTATTCGGTCGACTACGACATCGCCATGCCGGAGAACGCGGCGTTGAAGATCCGCAACCGCTTCGGAGACGTGGACGCGCAGGGGCTCAAGGCCGGAACGGACGTCGCCAACGGCAACGGCAAGGTCCAGGTCCGGACCGTACGGGGGACGCTGCGCGTGGAAAACTCGTTCGGACCGGTGGACGTCGACGGCAGCGCCGGCCCGACCACCGTCGTCAACGTCAACGGCGCGGTCACCGTGGCCGGCGTCGACGGAGACCTCGATGTGAGCGACCGGTTCGGCGCCGTTCGGGTGTCCAGAGTCGCGCGGCGGTGCACGGTGACCAACTCCAACGGCGATGTCGCCGTGGACGGCGTGGCCGGAGAAACCAGGCTGACCAACTCCTTCGGGAAGGTCGAGGTGCGAGGGGTCGCCGGCTCCCTGGAGGTCGACAACGCCAACGGCCGCATCGCCGTGCGCGACGTCAAGAGCGGCGCGCGCCTGTCCACGCGGTTCGGCGAAATCGACGCGGCCGGTATCGGGGGGGACGCGACGCTCTCCGACTCCAACGGGGCCATCACGCTCGCCAACGTGGGGGGCGCCGCCGACGTCAAGGGCGGCTTCGGCGAGATCCATCTGACCAACATTCACAAAGGCGCGCGGGTGGTCTCGGGCAACGGGCGGGTGACGATCGCCGACATCGGAGGCGCGGGTTACGTCAAGACGAGCTTCGCGCCCGCGGAGGCAACGCGCATCCACGGCGCTCTGACGGTGGAGAACGCCAACGGCTCCGTCCGCGCGACCGACGTCGGCGGAGACGCCTCGATCCGCACCTCGTTCGGGCCGACTTCCCTGGAATCGATCGGCGGCGCGGTGGACGTGGACAGCCAGAATGGAACCGTCGAGGTGCGCCTGTCCGGAAAGACCTGCCAGCGGGTGTCGGTCAAGACATCGTTTTCTCCGATCCGCGTGACCGTCCCCGAGAACGCCGGCTACGCGATCACCGCCCGGACCTCATTCGGAAAGATCCGCGTCGATCTGCCCGTCTCCACGTCCGGCGACGTCTCCGGCGAATCGTTCTCCGGCAAGATCGGCGACGGCCGCTGCCCGATGACCCTGACCGACAGCAACGGCACTATCGAGATCCTGAAGCGCTAGGGACGGGAAGCGTCCAAGGGGAGAGCGCTTCGCCCGCCTTGAGCCGCGGGGGCGCGGGAGGGGACAAGCCCCGCCCCTACGAAACGTTTGCGATTGGTGTCGTAGGTGGCGGCCCTTGCGGCCGCCCGCGTCCAGCCGGGAGCGAGAGCGCAGCGACGGATCAGGGCCGCGGTCGAGCCGCATCAGGCCGAGCGGATTGCCGATGCGCGTAGCGCAGATCCCGATCGAGTGGAAGCGACGTGCGGTGAGGATTAGCCCAGGTTCGCCGCGCGAAGTCTCCTGAGCGGAAGCGAAGGAGGAGGCGCGCGCCGCGGGAGCCGGAGCGGAGAGACCGATCAGGCCCGCGGTCGAGCGCTGTCCGCGAGCCGCGGGCCGATGCGCCGAAGGCGCAGATCGCGAACGCAGCGGAGGCGACGGCTTACTCCCACCGGTGGTACGCCGGATGCCCCTCCGGAACCGCGACGAAGGTGCCCCGGCACGTCGCGGTGACCTTGCCGCCGGCCGAGATCTCCGCCTCGACGACCGCGCTCGTCTCCGTGGACTCCACGACCCGGGACGACAGGTGCAGCACGGCGTCGATGGGAGTGACCCGCTTCAACTTGACATGGAAATCGGCCGTGACCGTGGAGGGGGGCTCGGCTGCAGCGCTCTTCTTCATCAGATGGATCGCCGCCGTCCAGTTGCTGTGGCAATCCAGAAGCGCTCCGCAGATGCCTCCGTTGACGGCGCCGGCGAAGGCGAGGTGGTGCGGCTGCGGCCGCCAGTCGCAAATGAGCTCGTCGCCCTGCGCGAAGCTGCGGATCCGCAGCCCCTTCTCGTTGGCCGGTCCGCAGCCGAAGCAGCGGTTCCGGGGGGCATAGGTCTCCTGGAGACTCTTGTCCGTCGCCATGGCTCGAGCCCAATGATGCCATCAACCGCCGTCAACCCATCCCGGTTCCGGTATTCTTCGGCCCCGCGATGGTCCGCGTTTCTTGGTCGTTCGTCCCGGCGGGGGTCCTGGCCCTCGCGGTGGCCTGTTCGTCGGGCACGGGCGCGGCGGCCGGCGGCGCGGCCTACGGCTCCCCGGCGCGGCCGGAGCCGGCCGCGGCGAAGCCCGACGCGTCGGCGGATGGCTCCACGCCCGCCCGCGCCATCCTCGTGCCCCGCGACTCCGAAGACGACGGGATCGCGTGGGAGTACGCCTGGATCCGGGAGCACTTCGGGGCGTACAAGCGCAAGGGGCAGAGTCTCCTGGTCAACGAGGACGGGCACAGGCTCGACCGGGTGACCGTTTCTCTTTCCGACGGAACCGAGAAGACCCTGTACTTCGATATCTCGCGCTTCTTCGGTCGGTACTGACGGCCGGCCGGGGCCGGGCGGGGCGGAAGAACTGATGAAAACAGATCAGGGACGCCGTCCGCCGGCCCGTATAATCGCTCTTCCCCGCAGTTTTTCGTGAAGGAGGGTCCCATGCCGACCGTGGAAACCGAGACCAAGGGCGCCACCGGGGTGGCTTTGGCGGAGAAGAAGGACGTTCTCACGGTCATCGACCGGCGCACCGGAAAGTCCTACGAGATCCCGGTGGCCGACGGGACCATCCGGGCCATCGACCTGCGGCAGATCAAGACCGGCCCGGACGATTTCGGGCTCATGTCCTACGATCCGGCCTTCCTGAACACGGCGGCCTGCAAGAGCCGCATCACCTTCATCGACGGCGACAAGGGAATCCTGCGCTACCGCGGGTACCCCATCGACCAGCTGGCCGAAAAGTCCAACTACCTCGAGGTCGCCTACCTGCTCCTCTACGGCGAGCTGCCCACCAAGGCGCAGTACGAGGAATGGACCCACCACATCACGTTCCACACCATGCTCCACGAGTCCTTGAAGAAGTTCATGGACGGCTTCAACCACGACGCCCACCCGATGGGGATGCTGATCGCGACGGTGGGCGCCATGTCGACGTTCTATCCGGACGCCCGCAACATCCACGATCCGGTCTCCCGGCAGAAGCAGACCTGGCGGCTGATCGCCAAGATGCCGACGCTCGCCGCGTTCGCCTACCGCCACAGTCAGGGGATGTCCTACGTCCACCCCGACAACGACCTCTCCTACACCGAGAACTTCCTGAACATGCTGTTCAAGATTCCCTCCAAGAGCTGGCGGCCCGACCCCGTGCTGGTGCGGGCGCTGGATCTGCTCTTCATCCTCCACGCCGACCACGAACAGAACTGCGGGACCCACGCCATGCGCGGGATCGGCTCGTCGCACACCGATCCGTACTCCGCGGTCGCCGGCGCGGCCGCGGCCCTCTACGGGCCGCTGCACGGCGGGGCCAACGAGGAAGTCCTGAAGATGCTCCAGGAGATCGGCTCGATCTCCCAGGTTCCCGCGTTCATCAAGGAAGTGAAGGAAGGCAAGGGCGAGAAGCGGCTCATGGGCTTCGGCCACCGCGTCTACAAGAACTACGATCCGCGGGCCAAGATCATCAAGCGCATCGCCGACCAGGTCTTCGGGGTCACCGGGCGCAATCCGCTCCTGGACATCGCGCTGGAGCTCGAACGGATCGCCCTCCAGGACGACTACTTCGTCAAGCGCAAGCTGTATCCCAACGTGGACTTCTATTCCGGCCTGATCTACCAGGCCATCGGCATTCCGACCGCCGCGTTCACCGTCCTCTTCGCGATTCCCCGGACCTCCGGATGGATCGCGCAGTGGGGCGAGATGCTGGGCGACCCGGAGCAGAAGATCGCGCGGCCGCGGCAGGTGTACCAGGGGCCGGACGAGCGCAACTTCGTGCCGATCGAGAAACGCTAAGCGGCTTCGTGAGGCGGAAGGCGGAAGGCGGGAGGCGGAGCCGACCGCTCCGCGGCGTGTTCTTCGACTGGGACGGCACGCTCGTCGATTCGGCGGAGGCGAGTTTCCGCTCCTACGTGCGGCTCTTCTCGGGGTACGGGATCGCCTTCGACCGGGACCGCTTCGCGACGACCTATTCGCCGGACTGGTACCGAACCTACGAGGCGGTCGGCCTGTCGCGCGATCACTGGCACGAGGCCGACGCGCGCTGGATCGAGCTCTACAACGGGCATGAGACGCGCCTTCTGCCCGGAGCCGCGGCGGGGCTCGCGCGGCTGAAGGCGGCCGGCCTCATCACCGGCCTGGTCACCAGCGGCAGCCGGCCGCGGATCGAGCGGGAGCTCGAAACGCTCGCGCTGTCCCGGCAGTTCGATCGGATCGTCTGCTGCGAGGACGTGCGGGCTCGAAAGCCCGACCCCGAGCCGCTGCGCGTGGCCCTGGAGGCGCTCTCCATCGAATCGTCCTCTGCCGCGTACGTCGGCGACAGTCCGGAGGACGTCGCCATGTCCAAGGCCGCGGGAGTCTTCGTGATCGGCCTGGAGGGAGGCTTCCCCAACGGGCAGGCCCTGCGCGCGTCGGGGCCGGACGTCCTGGCGGGAGACCTCGCCCAGGCCATGGAGCTTCTTCTGTCGCGCGCGGGGGCGTTTCTAAGTTCTAAGTTCTAAGTTCTGGCCCCGAGGTCCCAAGTCCCGAGTCCCGAGTCCAGGTCCCGGGCCCCAACGTCCTTCCCCGGCTACAATCCGCTCGCATGACGCCGGCGCAAATCGGTGCCCTCGTCGCGTCGTCCTTCGGCGCGGGCGTCATGAACGCCATGGCCGGCGGCGGCACGATCCTGACCTATCCGACGCTGCTCTTCCTTGGAGAGTCGGCCATCACCGCCAACGCGACCTCGACGGTGGCGCTCTGGCCCGGCGCGCTCTCCTCCATGTATGGGTACCGCAAGGAGGTCGCCGAGCACCGGGAGTGGCTCCAGACGCTGCTCGTCCCCAGTCTCCTGGGCGGCGCGCTCGGCGCGGTGCTCCTCCTGATGACTCCGGTCAAGGCGTTCGCGCGGCTGGCCCCGTTCCTGATCCTCTTCGCCACCGGCCTCTTCATCCTGCAGGGGGCGATCTCCCGGTGGTCCGGGACGGCGGCGCGGCATCCGGGCCGCTCGCCGGGACGCCTGTTGATTTCCTGGCTCTTCCAGTTCGGCGTGAGCGTTTACGGCGGGTACTTCGGCGCGGGAATCGGAATCCTCATGCTGGCGGTGCTCGGGTTCCTGGGCCTCTCGGACATCCACGCGGCCAACGGCATCAAGAACTTTTTCGGGATGTGCATCAACGGCGTCGCCGCGGCCTATTTCATCGCGCGCGGCGCGGTCCACTGGACGGCCGCGCTCGTCATGGTCGTCGGCGCGATCGCGGGAGGATACGCGGGCGCCCGGTTCGCGCGCCGGATCGGCCGGCAGAAGGCGCGCGCCGCGGTGATCGTCATCGGCGTTCTGGTCGCCGCCATCCTCCTGCTGGAGCAGTCGCGGCGTTGAAGCGGCTCCTGGTCCTGTCGGTCTCGGCGGGCGCCGGTCACACGCGCGCCGCGCAGGCCCTGGTCGAAGCCGCCGCGGCCGGGAGCGGCGTCGAAGTCCAGCACGTGGACATCCTGAAATTCACGGCGCCGTTCTACCGAAAAGCGTACGCGCAGGGGTACCTCCAGATGGTTCACCGCGCGCCGGAGCTGTGGGGATACCTCTACCGGGCGAGCGACCGGGGCACGCGGCCGGCTCCGCCTCCGGGATTCGTGCGTCTCTTCGACCGCGTGCAGTTCGCCGCGTTCCGGCGCTTCGTGCGGGAGTTTGCGCCCGACGCCGTTCTCTCCACGCACTTCCTGGCCGCGCAGGTCTTCGCGCCGTACCGCAAGCGCGGCCGCGACCGCTTCCCGCTCGGCCTCGTGGTGACCGACTTCGACGCGCACGCGTTCTGGGTGCAGCCGACCGCGGACCGATTCTTCGTCGCGACCGAGGAGGTCGCCGCGATCCTGGCCGGCCGCGGGATCGCCCGGCGCAGGATTTCGGTCACCGGGATTCCCATCGCCGCGCCGTTTGGGCGGCGGCACGACCGGGCCGCGGCCCGGCGCCGGCTCGGGCTCTCCACCGATCAGCCGGTCGTCCTGGTCATGAGCGGCGGCGCGGGCGTGGGCGCGTTCGCCGGCGCGGTCAGGACCGTCCTCGGCTGCGGCCCGGTCCAGGTCCTCGCGGTGGCCGGCCGCAACGAGAAGCTCCGGCGCGCCCTTTCGCGCGTGCGGGCTCCCGGCGGATCGACCCTGCGTGTCTTCGGCTTCGTCGAGGACGTGGCCTCGGTTATGGCCGCGGCGGATCTGGCCGTGGGAAAGTCGGGAGGGCTCACGGCCTCGGAGTGCCTGGCCATGGGCCTGCCCCTGGTGGTCTTCGATCCGATTCCGGGGCAGGAGGAGCGCAACGCGGACTTCCTGCTGGAGGCCGGAGCCGGCGTGAAAGCCGTCGGTCTCGCCGCCCTGGCCCACAAGGTCGCGGGACTCCTGGCCGACGGCGCCCGCCTGCGCCGCATGAGCCGGGCCGCCCGGAGATCCTCGCGGCCTCGCGCCGCCTCCGACATCGTGGCCGCCATGGGGTTCCCGGCCGGTTAGACCCCCGCCCTGATGCAAACGAATCTGTGCCGCCTCCGGGCGCCGCGGTACAGATCAGGTATGACAACTCTCGCAACGGACCACCTCCTCGCTCCCGCCCCGGTCGGCGCCTCGCGATGGCCCTGGTGGGACTGGTGGATCGACCGCAAGGCGCGCTGGGTCCGCGACGCGCGCCCGCAGCTGGACGAGGCGCTCTTCCGCTCGCTCGCCGTGGGCACGGGCCTCCCGCCCATCCAGCAGCGATCGAACTTCGCGTTTCGCAGCGTCCAGGACGGGGCCGACCGTTTCCTCGGCAAGTCCCCCGACGGCGAGCGCCCGTACGCGCGCGTCTACACCCGGCTGGGCAATCCCACGACGGAGTACCTGGAGAAAGTCCTCCTGCAGCTGGAAGCGCATCACGTCGTCGAGAAGGCCCTGGCCGCCGACGAGCGGGAGCCGACGATCGGGACCCTGATCTTCGGGTCCGGCATGGGCGCGATCTCGACGCTGCTCCTCTCGCTCCTCTCTTCCGGAGACGCCGTGCTCGCCGGCAGCGTCTACGGCTCGACCGACAGCCTCCTGCGCGGACTCTCCAAGTTCGGCGTCCGGCCCGTGTTCTGCGACACCGGCCAGGTCGGGGAAGTGGAGCGGGCCCTGGTGGAGAATCCGCGCATCCGCGTCGTCTTCCTGGAGTCTCCGGACAATCCGACGCTGCGGCTCTCCGACATCGAGAAGATCTCCCGGCTGACCGACGCGCACGGAGCGCTCCTTGTGGTCGACAACACATTCTGCTCTCCCTACGTCCAGCAGCCCTTCCGTCTCGGCGCGGACTTCGTGGTGCACTCGCTGACCAAGTTCGTCAACGGCCATTCGACGTCCATGGCCGGCGCGGTCCTGGGTCCCTTCCGGGCCATGCGCGAGAACGTCTTCCCGTGGTACCGGGATCTGGGGCCGACGCCCTCGCCCTTCGATTCGTGGTTGAACGGCATGACCATCCAGAGCCTGGCGGTGCGGGAAGCGGCCCAGTGCGCCAGCGCCCACATCCTCGCGCGCTTCCTGCGGTCGCATCCGCACGTCGCCCGCGTCTTCTATCCCGGTTTCGCCGACTCGGCCCAGGCCGACATCGCCCGCAAGCAGATGCGCAACGGCGGCGCCCTGATCAGCTTCGAGGTCGAAGGCGGCGCGCCGGCCGGCGAGCGCCTGATGAACTACTTCGCCCGCAAGGACACGCCCATGGAGCTGGCGGTGTCGCTCGGCTCGGCGATCTCCTACATCCAGCACCCCTACTCGATGACGCACGCCGGGGTGCCCGAGGCCGACCGCATCGCGCGCGGCATCACGCCGGGCCTGGTCCGGCTCTCCGTCGGCCTGGAAGGCGCGGAGGTTCTCGTCGAGCACCTGGACCGAGCGTTGCAGCTCTGACCTCCGGACCGGGCCAGTTCCTAGTTCCGGTTCTTACGGCGCTCGCGCTTTCGACGCGCCAGCTCGAGCTCCGCAAGGAACGTTTCGTGGCGACCCGCCGCCACCGGTCCTTCTTGCGACGCCCAGGAGCGGATCCTCTCGAGGTCAACCTGGCAGCGGCCGACGATCGCGATGGCCGCTCGCAGTCCTGCTCGATCGTTCCAGTGGAAGTAGCCTGCCAATCGGTCCCGACAGGAATCCGTGGCGGAGAGTCCGAGGACAGTCCTGCCTCCGATTCGAATCACCACCGGCTCGATTCGATAGTCGCCGCCGATGGAAAGAGGCCCCGGAGGAAACTCCACGTAGAACCGGACGCGAGGATGAAAATATTGATTTCCGCGGCGCACGAATCCGACACTGGCCATGGCCTGATCGATTTGCATTGCCGAGTCGTATTTCTGAAGGATGAAGTCGAGATCGACGGACTGGTAGACGCCCTTGGAGTGAATCGACGCGCAGGCTCCTCCCGAGAGAACCGCTCGCACTCCCGCACCGGCCAACGCTTCGGCAACGCAGGCGGCGACGTCCGGGATGCTCGACTTCTCGGTGAGAGTCAAAGCGGCTTGCCCGTTCGGCGCGGGCGGCGCCGCACGTCTGCAATCCGGTCGCGCAACTCCTCTTCGGGTTCCGTCAGCCTCCAGAGAAAGCGCCGCAGATCGTCATAGGCGAAGAACCGCGGGTTGAGCTGGAAGACGCGCGTCCTTCCAACGTTCCTGCCGGCGACGAGCCCGTCGAGTTCGAGGGACTTCAGGGCCTTGAGGACTCCCGACGGCGGCGCTTCGAGAATTCTCGCGAGCTGCCGAGGGTAGCTTTCCTCCAGGAGCCGCAATGCGAGCAGAACCCGTGTTCGGGTCCAGCCTCCGAATGGAGAAGACTTACCAATCACCATAGGTGCTCATATGATACCAAAAGGTGAATATATGACCACCTTGAGTTTTTAGGGATTCACCGACGCTCAGCGTTCATGCTCTCCTCAGGACTGCCCGGCCTCCTTGTAGATGGCCGCCCCCACCAGGACGGAAAGAATCGTCTCGAAGAGCTCCCAGGCCGCGCCGATCGCCAGGAGCCGCGGCGGCAGGAAGGCGAGCGTGCCCGCCGCCAGGGCGAAGGTGGCATGCGCGAGGAGCCAGACCGCGAACGCGGCCCGGACCGCGGTGGCCGGGCCGGCGCCGTAGCGCGGCCGGATCGCGGCGTAGAGCCAGACCGCGGCGATCCCCAGGACGAAGCTCCAGAGCAGATGCGCGGTCAGCGCCGCCGGATGCATCTCCATGGGCTTGCCCGCCGCTTTGGCCGCGGCCTCGAACTCGCTGCGCATCGCGACGCCGTAGCCCATCTCCAGAAGGTTTCCCGCCAGTCCGGCGACGAGGCCGCCGCCCACCACCCGTGTCCAGACGATCGTTCCCATCGTTCCCATCGTTCCCATCGTTCCCATCATTCCTCCTGCGCCGGAGCTTCTCCGGGGTCGTTGAACGGAAGGTCCTCGCGGGGCGCGCCGGCGTCCGGCTCGCCGACGTCCCGCAGGCCGTGGAGCGAGACTCCCAGGAGGCGGACCGGGCGCGATCCGGCCTCCGTCTTGTCCAGCAGCGCGTCGGCGCGGTCGGCGATCTCGCCGGGCGAGCTTGTCGCCGGCTCGCGCGTGGCGCTGCGCGTGATGGTCTGAAAGTTCGAGTAGCGGACCTTGAGCACCACGGTCCGCGCGGTCATCTTCTTCTTCTCCAGGATCCGCGCGCTGTGGTTGGCCAGCTCCGCGACCTCCCGGCGAATGGCCGGCAGGTCCTGGAGGTCCCGCGCGTACGTCTCTTCGCAGCCGATCGATTTGCGCTCGCGATGCGGCTCGACCGGGCGAGGGTCGTCGCCGAAGGACATCCGCTGGAGCCCCTCGGCCCAGCTGCCGACCACGGCGCGGAGCGCTTCCAGTTCGGCGCCGCGGATGTCGACCAGTCGGTGGAACCCGGCCGCGCGCAGGCGGGCCGCGGTCTTGGGCCCCACGCCCCATAGCGCGTCGACCGGAAGGCCCTGCAGGAAGCGCTCCATCCGCTCGGGCGCGATGACGGTGAGGCCGTCGGGCTTTCGCCATCCCGACGCGATCTTGGCCAGGAACTTGTTGGGGGCGACGCCGGCCGACGCGGTCAGGCGCGTCTCCTCGAGGATGCGGGCCTTGATCTTCCTGGCTACGTCGACGCCGAGCGCGATGCCCCAGGCGTTCTCGGTCACGTCGAGATAGGCCTCGTCGAGCGAGAGGCCCTCTACGAGCGGAGTCGCCTCGCGGAAGATCGCGAAGATTTGGCGGGAGACTGCGGCGTACTTCTCGAAGTTGGGCCGCACGATGACGAGGTCGGGGCAGAGCCGGACCGCGCGCGCCATCGGGAGGGCCGAGCGCACGCCGAAGGTCCGCGCCTCGTAGCTCGACGCCGCGACCACGCCCCGGGACTCCGGGCTCCCGCCCACGGCCACCGGACGGCCCTTCAACGCGGGGTCGTCGCGCTGCTCGACCGACGCGTAGAACGCGTCCATGTCGACATGAAGGATGCGGCGGATGGCCGTCGAGCCCACGCCGGCTCATTCTCGCAGAGTCCCCCGGGCAGAGTCGGTGGCAGAATCTCCCCATGATTCGCCGGATCGTGATCGTGGCGGCCGTCGCGGTCGCCCTCGGGCTCGCAGCGCCCCGCGTGGCCCCGGCGCAGGAGCCGGCCGCAACGCCCACTCCCACGCCCGCGGCCACTGGGAACGGCCTGCTCGATCAGATCGGCGAGGCCATCGACAGCGGGCGGCTTCAGATCGAGATCGATCTTTCGCAAGGGCGAGTCCCCGCGGCGCCGGGCTGGGAACTGGAGACGAAGGGATCGCCGAAGGCCTCGATGACGATCGACGCCGCGGGCGGCCACGTCCGGCATCTGGACGTCGGCGTCGACGGCGGGACGCTCCTCGTCCGCGGCCGGGGCCTCCGGCCCCGGGTCTTCGTCGAGTCCATCGCCTTCGAGGACGGCAAGGGGATCACGGCGGCGAAGTTTCGGGGCAAGGGAATCTGGCGGCCGATCGTCGGGATCTTCCGCGGCCTCGCGATGTCGGCCCTGCGCAAGCTCGAGTTTCGCTCGGACATCCCCTCGGTCCTGCGGGGGGACCTCTTCGCGGAGAGGACGCCGACGCCGGGCAAGGGAAAAGCCGCCGTGGGAGCGGGACCGCCGCCGCGCACGCCCCCGACACCGGTGGCGCCAGCTCCCTCCGCGACGCCCGGCCCCTCGTTCTTCGACCTGGTGCGCGAGGTTCGTGTCTCCGATTCGGAGCTCGTGGCAGGCGGCGGCAAGCCCCTCGCGTTCGGAGACGCGGTGCGCTTCGACACCGCCCGGGCTCCCGCCTCGGGAGCCGCGCTGCGGGTCGCCGTGGACAAGGGCTCCTACCGCCCGGGACATGCAGGCGCGGCGTCCTCGATCGCGCTGACCGGGCGCATCGACGGCGAGATCGAGAACGGGGCGGTCGCCTTCGGCGGAAGCCGCAGCACCTTTTCGCGCGGAGCGCTTCGGGGCGGACGCTTCGAGATGTCCACGTCCGAGTCCGGCGATCACCCCATGCGTATCGCGGCCGCGTCCTTCGCCGTCGACCTCTCGTCGGGAGAGTTCCGCCTGCCCGGCGGACCGGAGGTCACGGTCGATCCGCCGTCGCACGTCGCCTTTCGGGATCTTTCGATCGAGCCGGACGGAAACTACTCCGCGCTCTTCGACGCCGATCTCCAGGGAAAGGTCGGGCGGATCGTCCGCGCCGGGTCGATCATCTCCGCTTCGGACATCCACTTGAAGACGGCGGGGACGCGCGTCGTGAGCGGCCGCGCGACCGGCGACCTGGACCTCGAGTTCCAGTACCGCGTCGATTACCCTTTCGAGGTGCACTACCCGATGAAGGAGATCGGTACCCGCCGCATCACCCTCCTGTTCCAGGGGCCCTTCACGACGCGCCTGCATTACGAAGACGCCGGCGCCGACTCCGGCGTGGTGGACGGGACCTACAGCTTCAAGGTGCCCTGGCCGCCGGTCGAGCGCGCGGCGCTGGAAGTCCTGAAGGCGCGCTGGAGCCAGGACGTCACGGCGGTCGTCAAGAAGGTCGACTTCGACATCGAGCCGCGGCGCTTCTCCCCCTGCGGCGGCCAGTGCTTCCTTCTCGATCTGGGCGTCACCGCGGAAAAGAAGAGCGGACGCAAGAGCCTCTTCAAGCAGATCTGCGAGCCGGAGGGAAAAGCGGACCTGGTCATCGACGCTCCCTCGAGGAGCTTCGTGCTGCGCAACGTCGTGATCGAGCCGCGCTGCAAGGGAGTCGTCGGCTGGCTGGTCAACTTCCTGATGCCGCTCCTGAAAAAGTCCTATTCCGACATCACGCTCTTCCAGATGCCGGAGAACCTCCCGTTCACGATCGAGAAGGTCGGCAGCGGTATGAACTGGCTGGCGATCTCCGGGCGGGTCGTCTGGGAAGCGGACCGAGAGCCAACGGCCGGGAACGCGGAGAAGTGACGGTCGTCCACATGAGGCAGCCGCTGGTGCCATCGCGGCGCGACTCGCGCCGCGGGAGCCGGAGCGGAGCTTCGGGATCAGGTCCGACGTCGAGGCCCTTTGGCCGAGCGGCGGACCGGTGCGCGCAAGGCGCGCAGATCACGAGGCGCAGCTCCGGCGACGGTCTGTCCCCCTCTCCCCGAGGGAGAGGGCGGGGTGAGGGTTTCCCCGGTCGTGCCTACCCTCGTTCGCGGCGCGACCAAGTTTCGCCGACTGGATCGGCGAAACGACTCGCGCCGCGGGAGCCGGAGCGGAGCTTCGGGATCAGGTCCGACGTCGAGGCCCTTTGGCCGAGCGGCGGACCGGTGCGCGCAAGGCGCGCAGATCACGAGGCGCAGCTCCGGCGACGGTCTGTCCCCCTCTCCCCGAGGGAGAGGGCGGGGTGAGGGTTTCCCCGGTCGTGCCTACCCTCGTTCGCGGCGCGACCAAGTTTCGCCGACTGGATCGGCGAAACGACTCGCGCCGCGGGAGCCGGAGCGGAGCTTCGGGATCAGGTCCGACGTCGAGGCCCTTTGGCCGAGCGGCGGACCGGTGCGCGCAAGGCGCGCAGATCACGAGGCGCAGCTCCGGCGACGGTCTGTCCCCCTCTCCCCGAGGGAGAGGGCGGGGTGAGGGTTTCCCCGGTCGTGCCTACCCTCGTTCGCGGCGCGACCAAGTTTCGCCGACTGGATCGGCGAAACGACTCGCGCCGCGGGAGCCGGAGCGGAGCTTCGGGATCAGGTCCGACGTCGAGGCCCTTTGGCCGAGCGGCGGACCGGTGCGCGCAAGGCGCGCAGATCACGAGGCGCAGCTCCGGCGACGGCTCAGTACCCGGCCAGCAGGCGCGCGGCGCGTTCGATCTCGTCGTCGGACGGCAGGAAGGCTTCCTCGAGCGGCGGGGAGTAGGGGACCGGTGTGTCGAGCGCGCCGACGATACGCACCGGCGCGTCGAGGAATTCGAAGACCTCTTCCTGGATCACCGCGGCCAGGCTCTCGCCGATGCCGCCGGTGCGGGAATCCTCGTGGACGATGAGTACGCGTCCGCACTGTCGCGCAAGCGCGAGGAGCGCTTCCCGATCCAGAGGGACGAGACTCCTCAGGTCGAGGACCGCGGCCTCGATCCGATCCCGCGAGAGCTTCTCCGCCACGCGCAGCGCCGCGTGGACGTAGGCGCCGTAGGACACAATACATAAATTGTTGCCGGCCCGCCGCAGGGCGGCCTTCCCCAGGGGGAGCGGCGCGGGCGCCTGCTCGGGCAGGACCTGCTTGATCCGCGGGTCGCGGTACAGGGCGATGTGCTCGTAGTAGAGGACCGGATCCGGATCGGCCACCGCGGCGGCCAGGAGCGCGCGGGCGTCGGCCGGCGTCGAGGGAACGACGATCTTCAATCCCGGCGTGCGGTAGAACCAGGGCTCGGTGTTCTGGCTGTGGAACGGGCCGGCGTGGCGCAGGCCGCCCCAGGGCATCCGGACGACCATGGGGACGGATCCGCCCCAGCGGTAGCGGATCTTGGCCGCGCTGTTGACGAGCTGGTTGAAGCCGGTGGCCACGAAGTCGTTGAACTGCATCTCGCCGATCGGACGCTGGCCCGCGAGCGCCGCGCCCACACAGACGCCGAGCACCGCCCCTTCGGCCAGAGGCGAGTTGACGATGCGGCCGCCGAACTTCGAGAGCAGCGGCCGCAGCAGGAGGAACGCGTTGCCGTACTTTCCGCCGACGTCCTCGCCGTAGACGAAGACCCGCGGATCGGCCGCGAGCGCGTCGGCCAGTCCCAGGGACACGGCCTCCAGGAACGTCTTGCCTTTCGGATCGAAGGGCGGTCCGGGTTCGACCGGCGGCGGCGCGGGCGGGGCCGACGCGCGGCGCTCGCGCTCCAAAAGCTCGACGCGGCCGCGCCGGGGCTCGCCGGCGAAGACGTTCTCGCCGGCCCGCTCCCGATCGGGCCAGGGGGCGTCGATCACGGCGCGCGCTTCGCGGTCGACCAGGGCCTGCGCCTCGCTCTTCCAGAGCTCCAGGTCCTCGAGATCGATCACGTCTTCCGCGGCCAGCCGGGCCGCATACGTCTTGATCGGATCCCGGCGCGACCAGAAGGCGTACAGATCGGCGTCGGCATAGCCGCCCTCGGAGAGGCGCGGATAGTCCCAGGAGATCGGAGGCTCCTTGCCGGCGTAGAGCATGTCGTCGTGGTGGGCGTGGCCGCACATGCGCATGCAGACGAGCTCGATCAGGGCGGGCCCCAGGCCGGCGCGCGCGCGCTCGGTGGCCCAGGCGAAGGCCGCGGCGATGGCGTCGGGATCCGTGCCATCGAGCGTCACGCCGGGCACGCCGTATCCGGCGGCCTTCTCCGCGAAGACCCGCGCCGCGGACTGGTCCGCCACGGGCGTCGAAAGGGCGGTCTGGTTGTTCTGGACGCAGAAGACCGCGGGGAGCCGGCGCGCCGCGCAGAGGTTGATGGCCTCGTGCCATTCGCCGAGCGACGTGCCGCCTTCGCCGATGAACGAGACCGCCACGCGGCCGGAGGCCTGCTGCGCGAAGGCCATGGCCATTCCCGCGGCGGCGAGCGAGGAGATCGCCAGCGGCGCGGCCGCGGGCAGGATTCCCCAGGCGAAGTCGCCCAGGTGCAGGTCCTTGCCCTCCATGGGAGGGCCGGCCTTCCCCATCTGTGCGTTCAAGACCATCCGCACGGCCTCTGGCTCCGGACGCATGGCCAGCGCCGCGCCGAGGTCCCGGATCAGGGGAGCGACCACGTCGCCCCGCCACGTCCCGTCCTCGCCCCGGTACCGCGCGCCGCGTTTGAGACGCAGGGGCGCGGCATAGATGGCTTCCTGTCCGAGCGAGCGAAACCCCTTGCCCTGGAAGGAGACTCCGCGGAACCGCACCTCGTTGCCGGTGAAGAACGCTTTCAACCGGTTGTCGGTGGCGCGGGTCAGGAGCATTCCTTTCAGGATCTCCACGCGCTCCTGCTCCGTGAGGGACGCCGCGATCGCCTCCCGCCGGAGAAAGCCGTCGCAGGCTTGCGCGAGTTCGGCCTTGGCCAAAACGAGCCGTTCCTCCACGGAGACTCCCGGCGTCGTCTCCGGCAATCCTTCCGGCGGCGCTCCCGCGAGCTCCCGGCGCAGGGCCACCGCGAAGGCCGGGCGGAGGGCCTCGATCATCGCGGGGTTTCTTCCGGGATCGCGGTCGCAGACCGCTTGGAAGGCGGACAGGGCCGGGCCCAGGGCGAACGGCTGCCGCTCCGCGACGAAGGCGGCGAAGCGCTCGGACAGCCCGACACGCGCGGGAGTACGGAATGGCGCCGGAGGGGCGGAGGTGCGTTCCACGTTTTGAGATGTTATCGCGGGGGACGCGAGGCGTGAGGCGTGAGGCGTCGTGTGAATGCTCTCCGCGAAGCTTGATCGCGCTGTGAAAGGACGAGCGAACCCAGGCGCGGGCGGGGACAAGCCCCGCCCCTACGGAACCTTTGCAATTGGTGCCGTAGGGGCGGCCCTTGCGGCCGCCCGCGTCAAGCCCCGGTTAGCGGCGCGCGCAGTCTCCTGCGTGGAGGCAACCTCTTCCCCCTCTCCCCGAGGGAGAGGGCGGGGTGAGGGTTAGCCCTGGTCGCGGCGCGCGAAGTCTCCCAGAGGGGAGGAGGCGCGCGCCGCGGGAGCGTGAGCGCACCCAGGATCAGGCGGGCGATCGAGCCCCTTTGGGCGAGTCGACCGCCGGTGCGCTGAAAGCGCAGATCCTGAGTAAGCGGAAGCGACGTGCAGATGGCGGCCGTCGAAGTCGAGCACGAGAAGTATTTTCTTCGGTGTCCTCGGCCGTCCGACGCCCGGGGGGCTACGAACCTAACTGAGAGTTTGGGTCCGTAGGGGCGGCCGTATGCGGCGGGCGGACTCGCCGCATGTCGCGTCCCTCGGCCGCGGGCGCGGCCGACGACGCTCGGTGCGCGGCCGCCCGCGTCCAGCCCGCGACCGTGCTACGGCTCGCAGATCTCGATCGAGCGCAGCGGTCCTACTCGACTCCCAAGAGCTCCACTTCGAAGAGCAGCGTCGCGTTTGGCGGAATGACGCCGCCGGCTCCCTTCGCGCCGTAGCCGAGCTGGGGCGGGATGAGCAGCGAGCGCTTGCCGCCGACCTTCATCGTGGCGACGCCCTCGTCCCAGCCCTTGATGACCATACCGCGTCCGATCTGGAACTTGAACGGCTTGCCGCGGTCCACCGAGCTGTCGAACTTCTGTCCCTTGGCCCCGTTCTCCCACAGCCAGCCGGTGTAGTGCATCACGCAGATCTGCCCGGTCTTGGGGGTGGCTCCCGTGCCCACCACGGTGTCCTCGTACTGAAGGCCGCTCGGCGTTTTCTGCATCTTGGACCCGCCCTTCTGGTCGTCCTTCTTCTCGTCGGCGAGCGCGGGGGTGGACAGAACCACTGCGACGGCGGCTGCCAGCAACAAAAAGCGCGACATCTTCATCGTTCGGTATCCTTTCTCGCGTTGTTTTCGAGGTGGGCGCGAGTTTACCGCGAACGCGAGCGTCGCCCCCATTCTCGAGGGCGCGCTCGCGCGACGCTTACGAGCGCGGCAGAGCGCAGCAGTCCTGCGGCTCCATCCGCATCCCGTCGCCCAGAACCTCAGAGACCTGGGAGTGAACGAAGATCGGCCCCTCCTCGGAGCCCTGCTCGATGCCGGGCCGCCCGCATCGCGGACAGCAAGTCGCCTGTCCCTCCGCCGGAATGTCCGCGCCGGCCGGAGCCATCGTGAAGTCTTCGAGAACGACCATGCCATCCTCCGCGGTCTGTTTTGTTGAGCGGCGTCCGCGCGCCGATCCGGATCTCTCCTTCGCAAGAACGACGCCAAGACCTGGCTCGCCTGCGGCCGGGTCGGAGAATTTCCTCGACGAGCTCCTTACGATCGCTCCACGTCCGCGAGCGCTCGCGCGGTCTCTTCCAGCAGCGCCTCGGCGCCGACCGGGGCGCCGGTCGCTTCGCGCATCCAGAGGTCCGGCGTGACGTTGCCGATGCGCGCCATGCGCTCGAACTCCGGCCCGATCACGCCGGCCTTCTCCATCTGCCGTTCGATCTGGAACGCGATCAGGTGGCCCAGCGGATAGTCCGGCAGATAGAGGAAGGACGAGATCATGTGCGAGTACACCGCCGGGAGGACCCGGTCGCGCGTGCGGAAGACCGGGGCGTAGAACCGGTTCCAGGTTTCGCGCGCGATCGCGAGGACCGCTTCGCGCAGATCCTCGGGCGAGGCCTCGGGGTGGCCGTACATCCAGTGCCACGCGCCCATGTCGACCAGGGCCGGTCCGGCGATCTCGAACGTGCTCCAGAAGTCGTGGAGCGTCTTCCAGGAGGCCTCCGCGGGGTCCGGCCGGTCCAGGCCGAGGAGCTCCAGGTCGCGTTTCTGGAAGACGAAGGCCAGGGCCTCGGTGAAGGCGGTGTTGGGAACGCCCTGCAGGAGCGTCGAATCGATGTCGTTCAACGAGAAGACCTGCTCGACGTTGTGCCCCATCTCGTGGACGGCGATCGAGAAGCCCTTGAAGTCCATGCCGGCCGGGCCGACGCGCGTGCGCAGGTGCGCCTTGTCCTCGCGGCGGGCCGCCCCCATGGCGTGGCCGGATCCGCGCGCCGGATCGACCACGATGTGATCGGCCAGGCGGCGCGCCGTCGCCGCGGAAAAGCCGAGGAGCCCGAGGAGCCGCGGAATGTCCCGCTCGTAGGCCTCGGGCGTCGGGTAGCGCTCCCGCACCAGGAGGTCGAGCTCGGTTTCCGGGCGGCCGGCCGCGGGGCGAAATCCCGAGTACCAGATGTCGAAGGGCTCGAGCGGACGGCCCAGCCGCTTCTCGATCAGGCGCCCGGCGCGCGGCGCCAGCGGCGAGGCCAGGACCTCTTCCAGGATCCCGCGGACGCGGTCCTCGGGGATCTGCCGGTTCTCCTCGAAGCGTCGGGCGATCATCGTCGGGGCGGTCGGCGAGAACGGGTCGGCCAGGCGCGCGGCCTGGAAGGTCGCGAGGAGCTTGGCGTACCGCGTGTCCGGCTCGTGGCCGGAGCGGGCGGAGCCCGCGGGCGGGACGGCCAGATCCGCATCCGCGTCATGGGCCGCGGCCGGCGCGACGGTGTTGGCACCGGGCTCCCAGTCGACGCTCGGATCGTCGATCACCGCCGCGGGGATCGTCTGCGTGACGATCCGATCGAAGACCGCGGCGATCAGGCGCTGGCGGGGGAGGCCGCGGGACGCCGGCTCGGCGTAGTCGGCCTTGATCTGGTCGCGCAGGTTCCAGTGCGCGAGCAGGCGCAGCCCGGGCGGGAAGAGGCGGCGCCCGTCCGGCGCGAGGACGTGGTGCATCCAGACGTTGTAGCCGGCGATGTACTGCTCGGCCTCCGCCGCGGCCTTCCCGATGGCCAGGTGGACGCCGGCGGGGACGCGCTTGGAGAAGCGCTCGGCCAGGCGCGTCTCCGCCCACTGGCGCCGCGTCCATCCGTCTCCCTCGCGCAGGCGCTGCCCCAGCGTGGTCAGGGGGAAGTTCAGCAGGACCGCGAAGGCGAGCCGGTTGGCGAACCAATCGTCGGCGACGTGCGCGGCCGGATCGTAGCCGGCCAGGATCTCGTCGAAGGGATGGACGGTTCCCAGGTCCAGGTCGGCCTGGCGCCGGAAATCGCGTGCGATTTCCAGCATGTGGCCGTCCAGGGATTCCAGCGCGAACTCCATGCGCGCGAAGAGGGCCTCCCGCGCGGCGGCGTCGGCGGCGAAATGGGTCCGGGCGAGGTCAGCGAAATCGGCGGCGGTTCCGTCTTCGGCGCGCCAGAACCGCGCGGCCTGGGCCAGGCCGCGGTTGAGGGCGGCGCGCTGCGCCTGCCCGTATCGTTCGACCAGCTCCCGCTCGAGCGGCGCGAGCGCCGCGTTCGCGGTTTCTTCCACTTCCACGCCGACCGCAGTCTACCCGCGGTGGGAGAATCGCCGCGTGAGCGACGCCGACGCCCAGCTCGACCTCTTCGCCGCGCCGCCGCGAGCGGCGGACCGGGCGCTCTCCGAGCGGCTGGAGCGCGAGCACGCCGCGTGCGCCGCGATCGCGGCGAAGCTGCCGCCGCGGATCTTCTTCGGGACGAGCTCCTGGAGCTTTCCGGAATGGGCTGGCCTGGTCTATTCCCGCCGGGCATCGCCCTCCGTTTTGGCCCGGGAAGGGCTGGTCGAGTACGCGCGCCATCCCCTGCTCACCACAGTCGGGATCGACCGGGGCTTCTACGCCCCGATCCCTCCGAAGGATCTGGAGGACTACGCGCGCCAGCTCCCGGACGGCTTCCTCTGCGTGGCCAAGGCCCCCGCGGCGGTGACCGACGTTGTCGTGCGCGACGGCTCTTCGCGTCGGGCCAATCCGGACTTTCTCGACGCCGCGCGCTTGACCGCCGAAATGCTCGAGCCGTTCGCGACCGCCTTTGCGGATCACACCGGGCCGTTCATCCTGCAGTTCCCGCCCGCGCCCGCGGGCGCGGCGATCGCGCCGGGCGAGTTCGCGCAGGCGCTGGACCGTTTCCTGGAGGCGCTCCCGCGCGGCGTCCGGTTCGCCGTCGAGCTGCGCGAGAAGCGCCTCCTGACGCCGGAGTACGGACGGGTCCTCGCGCGCCGCGGCGCTTCCCACGTCTACAACCTGGCCACGGCGATGCCGCTGCCGGCCGAGCAGGAGGAGGCCGTTGCGCCCGCCGCGCCCTTCGTCGTGATCCGTCTGCTCCTTCCGCCGGCGACCCGCTACGAGGAGCGGCGCGAGGCGCTGGCTCCCTTCGACCGGATCCAGGACGCCGATCCCGCGATGCGCGGCCAGGTCGCCGGCCTGGCCCGCCGCGCCGCGGAGAGTGGCCGCGACGTCTTCGTCCTGGTCAACAACAAGGCGGAAGGGTGCGCGCCGGCGACCATCCGCGCGCTCGCGGAGCTGCTGTCGCAGGCAACAGCCGGGGCACCCTAGTGTCTTGTCACGAAGATCTCTCCAGCACCTACGTGCCTTAGGGGCGGCCGTATGCGGCGGGCGGACCCGCCGCATGTCGCGTCCCTCGGCCGCCGTCGCGGCCGACGACGCTCGGTACGCGGCCGCCCGCGGGCGGGGGCGAGCCCCGCCTCTGCGTCTCCCGGTCGAAACGGAAGCTTTGTGACAGGACTCTAGATCTTCAGCCGCCGGAGCACGTCGGTCAGGTCGCCGTTCTGGCTCGTGACGGCGGAGTCGCCGCGAAGCGCGGTCACCCGCTGCGAGCCCGGAGGCAGGCCGAAGGAACGGTCGCCCACCACGACCTCGAGCGGCCCGTCGCCCGCGACGGTGAAGGCCAGGTCGATCCCTCCGGCCGGCGTCGTCAGGCACGACGCCAGCCGCCATCCGCCGCGCAGGGCGGTGATGCGCGGATCGAAGACGAGAGGTTGATCGGCGATCGTCACCGACGACACGGTCGCCGAAGGGGGAAAGGCGAGAAAGACGATCGGCGCGGATCGGTCCGAGACGAGCGTGGCCCGCACCCGGCGCCCCGGGGCCGCGCGCGTCGTCTCCCGGACGATCAGGCGCGGCGAAGGGAGGTCCATGGGCGGCGCGGGCGAGGCGAAACCTCGGCGGCGGCCGGACCATGGCTCGACGCTCGGCGCGGCGCGGAAGCCGACTTCGGCGAATCGGGACGGGAGACGGTTGGACTCCGGGAAGATCATCCATTGGGCAGTCCCGGCACCGGACTCCTGTTCCCGGACGATCTCCATCCGCTCCGGCACGGCGGCGTCGTGCGGCGCGAAAAAGGATCCGGCGGCGATTCCCAGGAGTCCGGCGGCGCCGATCTCGAGAAGGAGGCGGCGGCGTGCCGCGGCGGAGAGGAACAGAAACGCCGGGGCGGCCGCGGCGGCCCACATCCCCACCGCGGCGCCGATCGCGGGACTGCGCGCTCCGAGCGCTCCGTAGAGGAGCCAGGCCATCGGAAGCCAGAAGAACGCGGCGGCGCCGGCGGGCAGCGCGGCGGCGAGCGCGGCGGCGGCCGGCCGCAGGCTCCGCAGCGTGAGGAGTCCGGCGGCGCCGGCCAAGGCACAGGGTACGAGCGTCAGAAAAGCCAGGGCCGGCTCGGCCCACGCCAGGACCAGGCTGAGCGCGGCCGACAACGCCCAGGTCGCCGCCCACACGCCGCGCCAGCCGGAGCGTCGCGCGAAGAGATGAGCGGCCAGCCAGGCGCCGGCGCAGGAGAAGGCCCACACCGCGATCAGAGCGGGCTCCGGATGCGCGATCCACGACGTGGGGAGGTGGCCGGCGGCTCGAATCAGGGCGGCCGCCCCCGCGCCGGCAGCGGCGGAAACGACGAGGGCCAGGAGGCCGGCCGGAACGCCCCAGAAGAGCTCGGCCGGCCGCAGCGTGCCCCGGGCCAGCGCCGATCCGATCGCCGCCGCGACCAGGAGCGCCGCGGCCACGGCGAGGAGAGGCGTTGTCTCGTCCCTCCACCGGACGATGCCGAGCCCGAAGACGTCGAAGAAGACCGCGTTGCCCCGATGCGGCGCTTCGAGATCCGCCTGCGCCAGCGCCCTGGCCATGGCGAGGACGTGCGCGCCGTGGTCGCCGAGCGTCGCCGCGGACGCGTTGGCGAAGTTGTCGAGCGGCGTGTGGTAGCGCTCGACGTCGCCGATGTGCGCGAAGTTCACGCCGGCGAGTCCGGCTGCGCGCAAGACGGTCAGGTCGGTGTCGTTGGGGAGCCACTTGTAGATCGTGTAGAAGAGCGAGCTCGTGTCGGGACGCGGCAGGGAGGCCGCGGCGATGTCGATCAGCCAGCGGTTGTCGTCGCTCGTTTCGAAGAGAAGGCTCGGTCCCGTCGTGCCGCGCGAATCGAGGTTGACGACCGCGCCGGCGTCCCGCGCCCAGGGATCGTCGCGCACGAACGCGCGCGCTCCCAGGAGGCCGGCCTCCTCGCCGTCGTCGATGAGGAAAAGGACCGGGTTCCTGCGGGGGCCCTCCCCGCGCAGGATCCGGGCCGCCTCGAGCAGCACGGCGACGCCCATGCCGTCGTCGGAGGCGCCGGGGCCGGCGGGGACGGAGTCGAAATGCGCCGCGAGCAGCACCGCTTTCGCGCCGGAGGTTCCGGGCAAACGGGCCAGGACATTCGTCACCGTGGCGCAGGCCCCCGAAAGTCCGCAGACGAAGGCCTCGTGCGTCGTCGGCCCGTAGCCCAGGCGCGTGAGCTCTTCGATGACGCGCCGCCGGACGGCCGCGTTGCCGGCGCTTCCCACGGGATGCGGCACGCCGTCGCCGACCAGCCGCCGGAGCACTTCGCGGGCCCGGACCGTCGAGAACCCGCCCGGGGCCGGGTCGTCGCGCGGCGCGCGCGGCTCATGCGACCAGATCGCCGCAGCCGCCACGGCCACGGAGAAAGCGACGGTGAGGATGAATCCGCGCCAGCCGGAATCGCTCACGGATTGACGAGCGTTTTAGCGCTGGAACCTGAAGACGGGCAGGACGGATTCGAGAATTTCTCTTGACTCAGGTCTGCCGGGGCGCTTTCTTTCGACGCCTCACGCCTCACGCCTCACGCCTCACGCCTCACGCCTCACGCCTCACGCCTCACGCCTCACGCCTCACGCCTCACGCCCTACGGCTTCGCGAAATCCGCCGGCGGATATTTCTTCAGGAGCCCCTCTTCCTTCATCACTTTCTCGATCGCGTCGGGGTCCTCGGGCGTCACATGGCTGACGATCTCGGCCGTCTTGTCTCCGATTACGATGACGTCCTCCAGGCGGATGTAGATCTTCTCCTCGGGCACGCGCAGCGCGGGCTCGATGGTGAAGACGTTGCCCGGCGCCAGCGCCGCGTCGTGGGGACCGTCGTCGTGCGTGGCCATGCCGACCCAGTGGCCCAGCGCCGCGCCCGGCCGCGAGGCGCCTTTCTCGTACTCGTCCACGAACTGTCGGGCGGCCTTCCGGTAGATCTCCTTGGAGAACTTCGACGAGGCCAGGATCTTCTCCATCTCGGCGGCCGCCTCCCGCATCGCCGCCGGCGGCATCACGCCGGGCCGGATGGCCTTCAGGATGGCGCGGTAACAGGCCAGGTAGAACCCGTAGAGGTCGCGCTGCGCGCGCGTGTACCTTCCGTTGACCGGCCACATCCGGGTCACGTCGCTCATGTAGTAGTCGTAGTCGGGCGCGTAGTCCATGAGCAGGAAGTCGCCGTCGACCATCTTGCGCTTGCCCGCGTTGTAGTGCGGCCACCAGGCGTTGGGCCCCGACGCGATCAGCGAGTAGTAGGCGTCGCCCTGGGCGCCGTTTCTGTAATAGATGAACTTGGCCAACCCGTCGAGCTCGTGCTCGTACTGGCCGGGCCCAGTCGAGCGCATCGCCTCCAGCAGGGCCAGATCGGCCAGGCGCGTCGCCTTGCGGATCACCGCGATCTCGCGCGCGCTCTTGACCACGCGCAGGCGATCGAGCGCGGGAGAGAGATCGTCCACCGTCGCGTTGGGAAACCGCTCCTTCAGAAGCGCGACGAAGCGGCCCGCCCGCGACGGGCTCTGGTCCCAGGGATCCGACCCCAGCTCGGCGACGCGCCGCAGGGCCAGGTCCCGGCTCTCCGCGCCCCCCTCGGGCGGAAACAGCGGCGTGAACACATGCAGGCCTTCGAAGCGCTGGAGGAGCCGCGCCACCTGCTCGGCCAGAAGATCCGTCCCGAAGACCGCGTCCACGCCGGAGAGCCTGCGGACCTCCTCGGCGTCCTCGGCCGAGAGGACCCTGCCCTCGCCGCGCTCGCGGCCTTCGTTGCGGTGCGGGAGATAGAGGGTGGTCTTGCGCGCGGAGCCGTCCAGGAGGAGGTAGGCGTTGGGGATTTCGACGCCGCAGAGGTAGTAGAAGTCGTTGGACTGCCGGAACCGCGTGTAGCCGACCGGCGTCGGAGCGCCCTGGACGACGGCGACGGCCTTGGCGCCGAGGACGTCGTAGACCTTTTCGCGCCGGCCGGCAAACTCCTCGGGCGGAAAATCGCTGGTGAACGGCGAGAACCCCTCCTGGGCGCGGAGCGGGACGGCGGGCCCGGCCAGGCAGAGCACGGCGAGGACGAGCAGCGCCGGCGCGGGCGTCCGCGCGCCCTTCCTCACAGAGCCGTTCCCGTGGACTTGGCCAGCGAAGCCACCAGGCGATCGAAGTCGGGCTGCGCCTTGTTGATCGTGGCCGCGGGTCCGACGCACTTGAAGAACACCAGGCCGTGCGGCGCCTCGACGATCGCGCCCAGGAGCCGGGAGTTCGGCTTCTTGCCGGTCGACTGCATCATCGGGCCGGACGGGGCCAGGTACGTCCCGGCGACCTCGACCAAGTGGACCTTCAGGCCGGCCACGGTCTTGGCCGACTTCTTGGCCGGCGGCGCGCCCTCGAACTGCTGGACCCAGCGGTTGATGTTCTCGTCCACGCCTCCGCCCTGCCCGCTGCCGAAGTAGAAGACGCCGCACTCGCCCGGCTCGGCGCCGGGCGCGGCCGGGACGTCGTACGTCGCCACGCGCATGGGACGGTTGGCCTGGAGCTTCCAGGACGCCGGGATCGTCCATTTGACGCCGGCGCTCATTCCCTCCAGCGCAAGCAGCGTGGCGACGCAGGCGAAGAGGACCGGGACAACCAGAATGGCTCGCTTCATCGCTTCCTCCGAAATGAGAGAAAGGATACCGCTTCAAGCGCCGGGCCGCAGGAGCACCTTGCGGACCCCCGGCCGGGACGCCGCGGCCAGGGCGCGGGTGGCCCGCGCCAGCGGAAATTCTTCCGAAAGGAGCGGCCGCACGTCCACGCGGCGGCGGCGCAGAAGATCGAGCGCGGGGGCGAACCGACCGCAGCGGCTGCCCACGATCGTCACCTCGTTGACCACGATCGGGGCGGCGTCGAAGCGCGCCGGCGCGTGGTGGGTCGACTTCCAGACGATGGTCCCGCGCGGCCGGACCAGCTCGATGGCCCGCGGCATGCCCGCGGGCGAGCCGGTCGCCTCGACCACCAGGTCGAAGGAGCGCGCCGGCGCCCGGTCCCTGCGCCCGAGGACCAGGACGTCCGCGCCGGCCTCCGCCAGCACCGCGGCGCAGAGGGTCCCGAGCTTGCCGGGGCCGAGCACGGCCGCGCGGGTGCGGCGGGTCACCGCGACCTGGTCCAGGATCTCGCAGGCCGCGGCCAGCGGCTCGGCGAAGACGGCCTCGTCGTCGGCGAGGCCGGAGGGGACAATATATAAATTGTCTTCGGGCAGGGTCAGCAGCTCCGCGTGCGCCCCGGGATGGCCGAGGATGCCGAGCACGGTGCGGCGCGGGCAATGGCGTCCGAGGCCTTTGCGGCACCAGGCGCACCGGCGGCAGGCCAGGTTGATCTCCCCGACGACGCGCTGGCCCAGAAGCCGCGAGCCCGGCGGCCCGGCGACGACGCCGACGAACTCGTGGCCGGGAATCCCGGAGAACCCGTGGTAGCCGCGTTTGAGCTCCAGGTCCGTGTTGCAGATTCCCGAGGCCAGGACCCGGACCAGCGCGAAGCCGCTGCGAGGGATCGGGTTGGGCGTCTCCCGGACTCCCGCGCGCGCTCTCTCGAACACGAGGGCCTGCATGGTCGGGGATCGCTTGCGCGTTGCCGGCTCAGCGCGCCTGCGCCGTCGGGTCACCTCCCGAGTCTGTCACAGCCTGCCCGCGCCCGCCCTCGATCGGGAATCCGGCAAGGATCTCCCCCGGCGGCCGGGCTACCGCTGAAAGGCGTACGACAGCTTCAGGAAGAACTGCCGGTTGGCTCGGGCCCAGCGTTCATTGGTGTCGAGCGTGCGCTCGTCGCCGTACCCCAGGAACATCACGGTCTGCCAGTTGAGCTTGTAGGCGAAGAGCGCCGAGCCGGTGAAGTCGCCGTCCTTCCGGGTCACCGAGAAGGTGTAGAGGGACGGGTCCCGGCGCGTGGCCACGTACTGGCCGATGAGCCTCAAAAAAGCGCGCGCGGTGAAGGTATAGGTCGCCTTCACGCGGGCCACGTCGGCGGTGAAGAGGCGCCGCGAGCCGCGCCCGTCGTGCACGTCCACGTCGACCCAGCTTTCCTCCGCCACCAGCCCGAGCGCCAGGTGAAAGGTCGGCCGCAGCGTGGCCTGCACGTTGACATCCGCGCCGGTGCCGGCGCGCGCGTTGTCGAAGTCGATCTGCTGGCCGACGTTGCCCTGAATGACGATCTGGGAGATCCAGCGCGACGGGGAGAACTGCGTCTGGTAGACGAGCTGGCTTCGCGGAAAGGTCGTTGTGCCCGCCCGCACGCGGTCGAAGGCGTAGCGGACGCGGGTGAAGGAGTTCCAGAGGCCGTCCATCCCGAAGCCGGGCGAGATGTCCCGGCTGATCAGGTTGCCGTCGGTGTCGGCCTGGTAGTCGGCGATCAAGTAACTCCGAAGCCGCGAGATCGGGAAGTTCGTCGGGTACACGGTGTACCCGCTCTCGAAGTAGTTCTCCCGGTAGCCGACCTGGGGAACGAAGCCGTCGTCGGCTCGGAATCCGTCCCCGTAGTCCTTGTACTCCGTGTACGCGTCCCAGTGCTTGCCGCTGTGGGAGTACCACAGGTCGCCGGCGTGGGAATCGAGCTTCGAGCCGGTCCATTG
Source organism: uncultured Acidobacteriota bacterium (assembly GCA_963733955.1). GTDB lineage: Bacteria > Acidobacteriota > Thermoanaerobaculia > UBA5066 > Gp7-AA6 > DATFTF01. The sequence goes on along the minus strand of CAVTEW010000004.1, from coordinate 120,526 downwards.
ATCGGAGAGGTCGGGCCGGTTGGGCGTCATCGTGTTGGAGAGGACGAACTGGCCGGTGACCGTGTCGTGATCGCCGGCCCGCCACTGAAAGTCGGGGCCGAGCACGCGGTTGTAGCCGCCCCCGTTGACCTCCCGATCGGTGAGGAGAAAGCTGGCGAAGGACCGGCCGAAGTCGTGACGGATGCGGCCCATTCCGACGAACGAGGAGAAGTCCTGGTCGGCGGAGCTCGATCCATTGGGACCGGGCAGGATCGCCGTGCCGCCGCCGCGATCCTCGGCCACGAAGGCGGTGTACTGGTTGGAGTCGAACTTCCCGGTGGCCCGCAGGCCCCAGCGGGGCGAGGTGACGCTGCGCGTGTAGACGGCCTGAATCGGCGTCGAGAAGAGCTCCAGGTCCTCCAGGAAGAACGGCCGCTTTTCCGGATAGAGGAGCGCGAAGCGCTGGTTGACGGCGATTTGGGCCACGTCGGACTCGACCTGGGAAAAGTCGGGGTTCAGCGTCGCGTCGATGGCGTTGTTCTCGTTGGGCGTCCACTTCGCGTCGACGCCGCCGTTTCCCCGAATCGGCTTCTGCACGAGCGGGGAGCCGAGGTCGCCCCGCGGCACGGCCTCCTCCTTGAGCGTGCCGTACGGCGCGACGACCAGATGCCCGGCCGGAGGCAGATGCTCCAGTCCGATCAGGGTGTTGCTCCGGCAGATGAAGCAGTTGCCGCCGCGGGGCAGAACCGCCGAGAAGATCTGGTAGCGGAAGTCGCGGGGGTAGTTGCGGTAGAGGAGGATGCCCCAGGTCTGAGGGTCTCCGCGCGGGTAGCGCAGCGACGAGAAGGGCACCCGCATCTCCAGGACCCATCCGCGATCGGTGATCTTGGCCGCGGAGTCCCAGTAGAAATCCGGCGAGCTGTCTTCGTTTCCGGTGGTGTCGTCGGTGATCGCGTCGTACTGGATGCCGCGCGGGTTGGCCAGCAGCAGCAGGCCGGTGCGGCGGTCGTTTCTGGTGTCCAGGATGATCCCGCCGTAGTCGGTGTAGCTCGGGACGTCGTCGCGGTCTCCGTAAGGCGCGCGGATCCGCGAGGGGTCCGGATCGAAGAACTCGAAGGCGGCATAGAGGGCCTGGTCGTCGTAGGCCAGCAGCGCGACCGTCTTGACCTTGGGCGGCACGTTGTCGCCGGGGTTCGTTTCGAAGAACGTTTCGATCCGGGTCGCTCCCTGCCAGCCGGGATCGGAGAGATCTGCGTCGACGGTGATCGACCCGGAGGCGCGAACGATGTGGATCTCCGGCCGGCCCGCCTCCGAGTCGGCGCGCGCCGGGGACGCCGCGGACACCGCCGCCGCCAGGCACGCCCCCGCCAGGGCGAGCCGCCTCCGCTCCGTCATTGATGGTTTTAGACGTGCGAAAAAGAAAAAAGTTAGGGTTGAGTACGAACGTCTTCGGAGGCGTCTTGTGTCGGGATTCGAGCCGTTGGCCCCGGGCGGCTGTGCGTGGATCACGGCCCGAGGTTGCTTGACCCCTGCCGTCGCACCGGCCTCGCTTTGATCGCCTGCCCTTCCTGTTCGGCCGTGACCGCGGAGGGAGGCCGATTCTGTTCCTCCTGCGGCCGGCCGTTCGAGTCGCTGTCCCGGCTGGAAACGGGCCTGGCAACGCCGTCGGCCGTCGGCCGTCCGCGCCGCCGCCCTATGCTGGGCGATTTCTACCCGATCACGACCGACGCGTCGGCCTCGTGTGCAGGCGTCGGGTTCGCCGTGCTCACGGTGATGGCCGCGATCGCCGGATTCGTGACCGCGCTCAGCCGCGACGGCCCGCGAGGACCGCGCAGTTGCATCGGGGCACCGCCTTTTCTAACCTGTGGGGTTGGCGGAGACGATCGGAGCGCGCTGGAAGCCCGACGGACCATCCGCCGGACCGAGGATCGGAGAACTGACAAACTCGTGAAAACTCAAACCGATCCGCGATCCGCGCTGGCCGAGAGCGCGGCCTTTCTGCGGGGTCATGAGCTCGTCGCGCTGGCCAAGGAGCTCCCGGCCGCCGCGATTTTGAGCCCGGAGAACCAGGGCCGCTTCGACCAGCTCCTGTCCGAGGGCTTCGACGCCGCATTGGTTTTTCCGCCCGTGGCGGCGCAGAAGATTCACTTCGACGCGCTGGTCAAGCAGCTGGCCGCCGCGCCGGCGTTCGGGCTGGGAAAGAGCGAGCAATACACCGCGCCGTCGCTGCCGGACCTCTGGAACTTGAAGACGGCGCCGGCCCGCAACCGTCCCCCCGGGCCCTACATCCTGATGTACCGGACCACGCCCTTCCCTCGGGAGACGCGGGAAAAGAGTCCGCCGGACCTGGACAAGCTGTTCTCAGCGATGGGCTGGAGCGGCCTGACCGTCCCGGAGTACCTGGTTCTGCAGAGGCTTCTCTGCGAGAAAAACGGGGACCACCGCTTCGACCTCTACGCGCCCGACGCGGCGCGCTCGCAGTGGCAATGGCTTCTGGACACCCGGCTGCCGAGCGGCGTCGTCATGGCGTTCTGGAACCCGAAGGTCTGCCGGCTGGAGATCGGCCCGGCCCCTCCGGGCGTCAACACCGCGCGCCGCGGCGCGCACCCGGCGGTCATTCTCCCGACGACCTGATTCAACGCCGGGAACGCGCGGGATCGCCGGGAATGCCAGGAAGTAAAGTTCGAACTGCGAACGAACTCGTGTGGAGCCGGAGCGGAGCTCTCGGGATCAGGACCGCGGTCGAGCCATCAGGCGAGCCGCGATCCGGTGCGCGCGCCGGCGCGCAGATCCCGAAGCGCAGCTCCTGCGACGGTTTACCTCATCGCCTCCATCGGCGACAGGCGGGAGGCGCGAACGGCCGGATACATGCCGAAGACCAGGGCGAGGGCGAGCGCGGAGCCCCAGGCCACCAGGAGCCCGACGGGATTGACCACCAGCCCGTAGGGAAACTTGGACGCGAGCGCGGTGCAGAGGGCCCACCCGAAGAAAGTTCCCACCGAGGCGCCGACCGCGGCGAGCACGCAGGCCTCCAGCAGGAACTGGACGAAGACCTCGCCGTCGGAGGCGCCCATGGCCTTGCGCAGCCCGATCTCGTAGCGGCGGTCGGAAAAAGAGATCAGCATCACCGACAGGACGCCGACCCCGCCCACGAGCAGAACCGTTCCGGCCAGGCTCATCAGCACGACGGTCCAGCCGTGCATCTGGTTCAGGAAGTTCTGCCACGAGCGCGCGCCCTCGGCCTCCAGGTCCGTGATCTCGACGTCCTCGATGCCGTGATGCGCCTGCCGGGTGCGGGCGAGCAGCATCGCCGAGACTTCGCCCAGGTCTTTCTTGGCCCGCAGCTTGACCGAGAGCGAGGCGAGCTTGTGGTCCGGATCGATCCGGTCCATGTAGGTGGGCAGCGGAATCTGGATGCCGTTGGCGTCGTACCAGTTTTCGTCGGAGAAGAGCTGGCCCGGAGCCTGGACGCCGACCACGCGGAAGGGGATGCCTTCCACCACGATGTCGCGGCCGACCGGGTCGGATCCGCCGAAGAGCTTGGCCGCGAGCGTCGCGCCGACCACGGCCACGGTCGAGTGGCGGCGCTCGTCGTCCTCGGTCAGGCCGCGCCCGAGCCCGATGGGACGGTTCATGAGCGCCGCGTAGTCGTGCGTGACGCCCATCACGAACATCCGCTCGCTGCCGCCGGCCACCCGCACGGCCGAGGTCTTCTGGGCCCGGGGGATGAAGCCGAGGACCTGGGGGTGCGGCGCGGCCACGCGGGGCAGGTCCTCGTAGCGCAGGCCCGGGCTCATGGCGAACCGCTTCTGCTCCTCGGTCGTCTCCGGGCTCTTGGGCGACAGCATCACGGTCCCGTCCCAGCTCATGCCGGCGAATCCCGTCGAGATCTTGTCCATCACGCCGTCGAGAACCGACGTCATCACCACCAGCGCGAAGACCCCCAGCATCAGGAGCGTCAGCGTCAGCGTCGACCGCAGCTTGTGCGCCCACAGCTCGACGAACCCGCCGCGGACGACCTCGCCGTACAGCGCGAGGTGTGCGCGCAGCCCGAGCCGCCGCTCGGGGCGCTCGGCGGCGGCCGGGGCGGCGGGGACGGCGAGGCTACTCATGGACGAACGCCGAGAACGCTGTGATCGCGCGGGAAGTCAGAAGTGAAGTCCGAAGTCCGATGCCCGGGCTCCACGTCCCGGCGATCCCGGCGATCTCGTGCGTTGCCGGCGTTACGCTATTCATAGCGCAAGGCTTCCATCGGCGACAGCCGGCTGGCCTTGAACGCCGGGTACAGCGCGAAGAAGAAGCCGAAGACGGAGGCCAGGAAGTAGGCCCAGAGGAAGCTCTTGCCCTGCATGAAGAGCGGAACGCCCAGGGACGAGGTGATGATCTTGGAGAACGCGACGCCCAAGAGGAGGCCCACCCCGCCGCCCACGCAGGTCAGGAGCAGCGCCTCGGTCATGAACTCCTTGAAGACTTCCCGGCCGGAGGCGCCGATGGCCATCTTGACGCCCACCTCGCGCACCCGCTCCTTCAGCGTGGCCATCTGGATGTTGACGTTGACCAGGCCTCCGCCGATGAGGGACAGCACGCCGGAGAGCATGAAGATGATGTTGTAAATGTCGCCCTGGCTTCGCTCCTTGCGCACCCGCGCCGCGACGTCGTCCAGCCGGAAATCGTCCTGCTGGCGGTGGTTGGCCTTCAACATCGACGAGAGGCTCTTGGAGAAGATCGACATCGCGTTCAGATCGCGGATGCGAAACGTCACCCGGTCGAGGCGGTGGTATTGGTCTCCCTGAAACCGGCGCGCCACCAGCGTGGACGGCAGCGCGATGACGCGGTTGCGTCGGCGAAAGATGTTGTGGCCCGAGTTGCGAAACCGGAAGACGCGCTCCTGCAGGACGCCGACGACCTGGACCGGCGTGTCCCCAACGCGCAGGGTCCTGCCGACGGCGTGGCCGTCGGGAAAAAAGGTCTCCACGGCCTCCGTCCCCAGCACCGCCACCGGCGCGGCGGAGGCGAGGTCCTCCGCGGTGAACGCGCGCCCGCGCGCGATGGCGTAGCCGTCCATCGGCAGGTAGTCCCCTCCGATTCCGATCACCGGGCGCTCCTGGTCGGCGTGGGCCGAGCGCACCCGGGCGCGGAAGAACTTCTGCTGGCTGACCCCGCTGACCGCCTTGGTATCCAGGTCCTGTCCCTCGTCGGCGTCGTCGCGGCGCAGACCCAGGTTGGCCGTCTGCAGGGCTGTGGGCTGCCCGTCCTTGACCACCGCCGAGGGCTGAACGTTCAACTTGTCCAGGCCGCCCAGGCGGATGTAGAGCTCGTCGGCGCGTTTCCTCTGGCTGTCGGAGATGGAGAACCCTCCGAGGACGGAGGCGACGCCGAGCATGACGCCGAGCGACTGCAGCGTGGCGCGGCCGAGGTTCTCGCGCATCTCGACCCAGGCGTTGCGGACCCGTTCGGTGAAGGCGCCGGTCAGCATCGCGCGCTCCGCGCGGAATACAACGCGACGTGATTGCCGAGAACGAACGGGAACGTAACGGGATGTGAAACCGCTCTGTTCGGTGTCTCCACCTTCACGGCGTTCACGTGCGTTCCCGGCGTTCTCGGCGTTTCCGTCATGCCGCCTCGGCCTGACGGATGAGCCCGTCATGGATCTCGACCTGACGCTGCGCCAGCGCGGCGATGGAGAGATCGTGGGTCACGATGACGATGGTGTTGCCCTGCCGATGGAGCTCGCAGAAGAGCTCGAGGACCTCGTGCCCGGTGTGGGAATCCAGAGCGCCGGTGGGCTCGTCAGCGAGCAGCAGTGACGGGTGGTTGGCCAGCGCCCGGGCGACGGCCACGCGCTGGCGCTGCCCGCCGGAGAGGGCCGACGGAAGGACCTTGGCCTTCTCCGGGATCCCGACCTTCTCGAGCAGGGCGAGCGAGCGCTCGCGCCGCTCTTTCTTGCCGACGCCGGCGTAGAGCATGGGCAGCTCGACGTTGCGCTGGACCGAGGCCTTGGGAAGGAGGTTGTACTGCTGGAAGACGAAGCCGATCTTTTCGTTGCGGATCCTGGCGAGCTCCGATCCGGACAGGCCCTCGACACGGTGCCCCTCCAGGGCGTAGCTGCCCGACGTCGGCGAATCGAGGCAGCCCAGGATCGCCATGAGCGTCGACTTGCCGGAGCCCGACGGCCCGATCAGCGCCAGAAACTCTCCGCGGCCGACGGTCAGGTCGATCCCCCGCAGGGCGTGAACGGCCACGCCGTTGGTGCCGAAGGTCTTGGTCAGCTCATTGGTCTCGATAATGTTCATGGCTCGCTCTTGCGAATCGCAACGTGATCGCAGCGTGATCGGCGACTGGTGACCCGAGATCTCGCTGCGATCACCGATCCCGCTGCGATCACCCGATTGCTTTAGTCCGTGTCGTCGTCCTTCTCGACCTTCTTCTTGGTCGGGTCCTCGAGGCAGACCTGCTGTCCGGGGGCAACGCCGGAGAGGATCTCGATGCGCTCGAGTGTGGCGATCCCGGCGTTGACCGGCACCGCGTCGAAGTAGTCCTTCCAGTGGTCGGAGAGCCAGATGAACTTGTTGCGGCCGGAGAGGCCGTCCTTGGCCTCGGCGATCTGCTTGGGCTTGAGATTGCCCTTCAACCGGTAGACGATGGTCTGCCCGTCCCGCTTCTGCAGCGCCTCGAGCGGGATGGAAACGGCCTTGCTGCGTTTCTCGCCGAGCACCTCGACGTTGGCGGTCATCCCGGTCTTGAACGCGTCGGCCAGAGCGTCCAGCGTGACCTCGATCTTGAAGACCTTGATCTTCTCGACCAGCTCCGCCGAGGGAGCGACGAAGCTGACGCGGCCGGTGAACACCTTCTGCGGATAGGCGTCCAGCGTCACTCGAACCGGTTGGCCCACGTGCACCTTGGCGATGTCGACCTCGTTCAAGTTGACCCGAATGATGAGCGACTTCAAGTCCGCCACCGTGAAGAGCACGGTGCCGGCGTTGAAGGACGACACCCCGGAGGTAACCGTCTCGCCGAGCTCAACGCCTTTCTTGATGACGACGCCGCTCATGGGCGAGGTCACCCGCGCGTTTTGCGAGCTCGCGTTGCCGGAGATCGGGATGCCGCGGTCTTCCACGATCTGGTAGCGCATCCGCGCCGACTTGAGCGCCTCGACGGCCTGCTCGTGGTTGTTCTTGGCCTGCTTGAACGCGTCGCTGCCCAGGAGTCCCTGGTCGAAGAGCGCCTTCTGCATGGCGAACTCGCGCTCGGCGTCCTGCAGCTTCAACTGGGCCTGGGTCAGTCCGGCCTGCGTGTCCGAGAGGGTCTGGGCCTGATTGACGTCCGGCTCGACCTCGGCCAGAACGTCCCCGCTCTTGACCACCGCCCCTTCACGCACGCGCAGGGAGATCACCCGTCCGGAGACCGCCGACTTGACGTCGACCTTGGTCACCGGGTCGACCACGCCGACTTCCCGGACGGAGACCTGGAGATCTTCCTGTTGGACCTTGCCCAATCGGAACGGGCTGGCTTTTTCTTTCGGATCGGCCTTGTCCCGTCCGCGGGCGGCGACGAAGGCGCCTCCCACGACCAGCGCGCCGATGGTCACCCAGAGCCAACGCTTTTTCTTCATGAAAAACCTCAAGAACGCCGGTAACCGCCGGCTGCCCGGGGACTTGGAGTCCGTTGTCGCCAATCCGCTGTCCATTCGTCCTGCACCCTCTCGATACGCAGTTGGGAAGAAAATGTTCGAAAGACAAGCCGCGGCGCGCGCGGCGCGAAGCGCCGAACCCACGCCGCCACAAGGACTCCCTCTCCCCGGAGACGGGGAGAGGGGCGGGGTGAGGGGAGACGGCTCCCGGGAACTTGCGCCCCCCGATTCCCGTATCGTCTGCCAACCCAAGGAGAACATGTGCTGGAAATCCGTGCCTTGACCAAGCGCTACCGCTGCGGCACCGTCGGCTTGTCGGATTTTTCGCTGTCCGTCGGGGAGGGCGTCCTCGGGCTGCTCGGACCCAACGGCGCGGGCAAGACCACTCTGATGTCGATTCTGGCCACCGTGACGCGGCCGACGGCGGGGACCTTCGTCTGGGATGGCCGCGACGGCGTGGCCGATCCGCTCGCGGTGCGCCGCCAGCTGGGATACCTGCCGCAGGACTTCGGGGTCTATGACCGTCTGACCGGCCGGGAGTTTCTCCGGTACCTCGGCCGCTTGAAGGGGCTCTCCGGAGCCGACCTCGACCGGCGCACCCGGAGGCTCCTGGAGCTGACCAACCTGCACGGCGCCGCGGACCGCCGCCTCTCCGGCTACTCCGGCGGGATGCGCCAGCGCGTCGGAATCGCCCAGGCCCTCCTGGGAGATCCGCGGCTCCTGATCGTGGACGAGCCCACCGTGGGCCTCGATCCGGAGGAGCGCGTGCGGTTTCGAAACCTGCTCTCCGAGATCTCGCAGGGACGCGTGGTGATCCTCTCGACCCACATCGTCTCCGACGTCGAAGCGGTGGCCTCGCGCATCGCCGTGCTGCGGCAGGGCAAGCTCGTGGCCGCGGCGGCGCCCGAGGAGCTGCTTTCCCGGGCCGCGGGCCGCGTCTTCTCCGCGGTCGTCTCCTCCGAGCGCGTCCTGGAGGTCCAGACGTCGGTTCGGGTGTCGGGCCTGGTCCGCCGCGCCGACGGCGTGCACGTGCGGTATGTGGCCGACGATGCCGCGCTGCCCGGCTCGACGCCGGCCGAGCCGACCCTGGAAGACGCCTACCTCGTCCTGCAGAGCCCTCCAGCGGGAGAGCGCGCCGCGTGAGCACGCTCGGCATCGTGACCGCGCAGGTCGGGGCCGAAGTCCGGACCCGCCTGCGGTCTCCGGGAACGCTCGTGGCGGCGCTCGCCGCGTTCGCGGGCACCCTGCTGTGGATCCCGGACCCCCGGGGCAGCGTCACGTCGCTCTCCTGGAAGACGCCGGGAGGAATCGTCGTGGCGCCGGTGTATTCCTCCGCCTATGTCGGATTCGCCGCGACCACCGTCGTCACGATCCTGGTGACCTGGTTCGGCTTCTATCTGGTCGCGGGCGCCGTGCGGCGTGACGGCGAGCGTGGGGTCGGAGTCATCCTGGCGGCCACGCCGATCTCGCGCTGGCAGTACCTGCTGGGGAAGTTCGCCGCGCACACCGCGTACCTGCTTCTGGTGGCCGCGATGGCGCTCGGAGCGGGCCTGGTCGCGCTGATCCGATTTGGAAGCGGCGGCTTCGCCCCGGCCCGCTTCTTCGGCCTGCCGCTGGCGGTCTCCGTTCCGGCCCTCGCCGTCACGGCGTCGCTGGCCGTCCTCTTCGACGTGACTCCGGGCCTGCGTGGACGCGCCGGTCTGGTCGTCTGGTTCTTCTTCTTCCTGATCGTCCTGATCGCGCTGCCGACCACGCTCGCCGGCGGCGACGGCGGCATTCCGGGGCGCTTTCCCGTCCTCGACCCGGCCGGCCTGGCCACCCAGACGTGGCTCGTGCGGCAGACGATCCCTTCCGGGATCGCGATCTCGACCGGCTTGATCGTCCACGACCACCCCGTGCCCCGCGTGGCGTGGCCGGGGATTTCGGTGTCCGGGTGGCTCCTGGCCGTGCGCGCGGCGAATCTGCTCCTGGCCCTGGTTCCGCTGGCGCTGGCCGCGCTGATCTTCGACCGCTTCGATCCGGCGCGCGCGGCCCGCAGGCGGCGGGGACAGAGGCGCGAAACCCCGGAGGCCCCGGCGCCAGAACCGCCGGCGTCCGAAGCGTCTCCATCCGTCGCCCCGGAAAGCGTGGCCCTGACCGGTTCCCTTCGACCCGCCGCGGCCGGCGCGGTCGCCGCCGAGGCGCGCATGATCTGGAGCCTGGCGGGATGGATCCGCTGGCCGCTCGCGGCGGCGGCGCTCGCCGCGGCCGCGCTCCCCGGTCCGGCGGTCCCCGCAGCGATCGCCGCGTTCTTCCTCCTGGCGATCCCGGCCATCTCCGAGACCGCCGCCCGCGAGGACCTCGCCGGGACCCGCGGGCTGGTGTTTTCGCAGCCGGGCGTGCCGGCCTCGCCGATCCTGTGGAAGGCCGCGAGCCTCGCCGTCTTCGTCCTGGCCCTGGCGGCGCCCGCGATCGCCCGCGCGTTCGTCGCCTCGCCCGTGCGCGCCCTCGAGCTCGCCATGGGCGCTCTCTGCGTCGCGTTCCTGGCGGCCGGCTGCGGCTCCCTGACCGCGGGCGGAAAGCTCTTTTCCGCGCTGTTCCTCCTCCTGTGGTACGCGGCGGTCAACCGGATCCCCGGCGCCGACTTCGCGGGCGCCTTCTCCCAGCGCCCGAGCCCGGCGACGAGCGGGATCTACCTGCTGGCGGGAGCCGCCGCGCTCGGCGCGGCCTGGCTGCGCGAACGGACCGTCCGGGCCTGAGCACTCTCTTTCGGGCCGAGCCGCGGACGCGAGCGTCCCTCCCGGGACCCGGTGGCGGATAATCGCCGCGCCGCATGCTCGCCTATGCCGTCACGGTCTTTCTCGAGGCGTTTCTTCTCTTTCAGATCCAGCCGCTGATCGGCAAGTACATCCTGCCCTGGTTCGGCGGAGCGCCGGCGGTCTGGTCGACCTGTCTCCTCTTCTTTCAGCTCGTTCTTCTGGCCGGCTACTTCTATGCCCACGGCCTGGTCAGCCGTCTCTCGCCGCGGACGGCGCGGGCCCTGCACGTCGCCCTCCTGCTCCTCTCGCTCCTGCTCCTGGCGGCGCTCGCCATCGTCTGGGGCTCGCCGATCCTGGCCGGCGCGGGGTGGAAGCCTGCCGACCCGCAGCGCCCGGTCGAGCGGATCCTGGTTCTGCTCGCGGTGAGCGTCGGCCTTCCGTACCTGCTTCTGTCGTCCACGAGCCCCCTCCTTCAGGCCTGGGCGGCCCGCACGCATCCCTCGGCGCGGGTGTATCGGCTCTACGCTCTTTCCAACCTGGGATCGCTGCTCGCTCTGGTCTCCTATCCGCCGCTGGTCGAGCGGTTCCTTCCGCTGCGCGCCCAGGCCTGGATCTGGGCGGGGACGTACGCCGCGTTCGCCGCGGGATCGATCTTCTGCGCCTGGCGGGCCGGGAATGCGCCGGCGGAGGCTCGGCCTGCGCCGCAGGCATCGATTCTCCCCGCGTCGGCGGGCCGACCCGGGCGGCTCCCGTACCTCTTCTGGTTCGGCCTGGCGGCCGGCGGCTCGATGATGCTTCTGGCGATCACGAACCAGATGTGCCAGGAGGTGGCCTCCATCCCGTTTCTCTGGATCCTGCCCCTCTGCCTCTACCTGCTCTCCTTCGTGATCTGCTTCGAGAACGAGCGGCTCTACGCGCGCTGGCTCTTCGGGCCCGCGCTCGCCGCGGCACTGGGCTGGGCGGCCCTGGTCCTCTATCAGGGCTTCGAGGCCTCGATCCGCACGCAGGTCGCCGCCTACTCCGCCGCGCTCTTTGCCACGTGCATGGTGCTTCACGGGGAGCTCGCGCGCTCCAAGCCCGAGCCGCGGCGGCTGACCTCCTTCTATCTGACGATCTCCGCCGGCGGCGCGGCGGGCGGGATCTTCGTCGCGCTGGTCGCGCCCCGGATCTTCCGGCTGTTCCTGGAGCTCCACATCGCCCTCGCGCTCACGGCCCTCCTGGCCATCGGCGCGCTCGTGCGGGACCAGGCCTCCTGGCTTCATCGGGGGCGCGCGTGGCCGGCCTTTCTCGTCCTGGCCGGTCTGGCGCTCCTTCTCTACGGCGCGCGCAATCCCAAGATCTTCTCCTCGGGTTTCTCCGGCCTGCGCCAGGAGTTCTCCGGAAGCTGGAATCTCGTCTCCCTCGGCGCCGGCCTGACGGCCTTGCTGCTGCTCCTCTGGCTGCGCCTCCTGACCGCCCGCGGCCGGCCCTGGTTCGCCGGCGCGTGCCTGCTGGGCGGAGCCGGCTGCCTCGCGTATCTCCTCGTCTCCGACGTGCGGTCGTTCCAGGAGTCGGCGGTCTTGATTTCGCGCAACTTCTACGGCGTGCTGACCGTCGAGAAGATCAACGGCGACGACCCCGAGGAGGCGCGCCTGGATCTGCGCCACGGACGCATCGTCCACGGCTTCCAATACCAGAGCGCGGAAAAGCGGCGGGAGCCGACGTCCTACTACACGCAGGAGAGCGGCATCGGCCTGGCCCTGCTGCACCATCCGCGCCGGGACTCCGGGCCCCTGAAGGTCGGCGTGGTCGGACTGGGCACCGGGACCATCGCCTCCTACGGACGGCCGGGCGACACGATCCGCTTCTACGACATCAATCCGGCTGTGGTCGCGCTGTCGCTCGGGCAGCCCCGGCTCTTCACCTATCTGGCCGACTCGGCGGCGCGGATCGAGATCGTCGAGGGCGACGCCCGTCTCTCGCTCGAGCGCGAGCTCGCCCGCGGGCCGCAAGGCTACGACGTGCTCGCCGTGGACGCCTTTTCGAGCGACGCCATCCCGGTGCACCTGCTCACGCGCGAGATGTTCCGGACCGATCTCGCGCATCTGGCGCCGGGCGGCATCCTGGCCATCCACATCTCCAACCGGCAGCTCGACCTCGAGCCGGTGGTGCGGGCGCTCGCGAAGTCGCTCGCGGTTCCCCTTTGCGTGGTCGACAAGGCCGGAGCCGGAGAGCGGGTCTGGGGAACGACCTGGGTGCTCCTCTCCGGCAACGGCGATCTCTTCGAGTCCCCGGCCTTCCAGGGCAACTGCAGCGACGAGGAAGAAGGGAAGATCGTGCGGGTGTGGACCGACGACTACAGCAACCTCTTCCAGGCGCTCAAGTGAGCGCCGCGCGGGATCTCGCCGCCGCGCTCTCCGCCTACGAGGCGGCCGACGACCGGGAGCGGGAATCGCTGCGGCGCATCGGCGCGCTGCTTGACCGCGCCGCCGATCCCTTCACCCGCGAGGTGCCCGACCACGTGACCGCGAGCGCCGTCGTGGCGCGGCCGGACGGCTCCGCGTTTCTCCTGGTGCACCACCGGCGCCTGGATCGCTGGCTGCAGCCGGGCGGGCACGTCGAGGCCGAGGACGCGTCGGTCTTCGACGCGGCCCGGCGCGAAGCGGTCGAGGAGACCGGCGTGACCGCGTTGGAAGCTCCGATCGGGGGACGCGTCCTCGACGTGGACGTCCATCCCGTGCCTCCGCGCGGCGGTAAGCCGGGGCACGTGCACCACGACGTGCGCTTTCTCCTGACCTCGACGGCGAGGGACCTGACACCGGCGCCCTCCGAGGTGCGGGACGCCCGCTGGTTCACCTCGGAGGAGGCGTTGCGGGAGGGAGGCGACGAGACCGTGTGCCGGGCGCTGCGAAAAGCGGTGGATCTCCTGACGCGGCCGTCCCGAAAACCCTGACGCGCCGGAGGCCGACGCCCGTCGGAGCCTGCTACCTCTCCAGAGCTCCCGGGGCGGCGGCGTCGGCCGGACAATTGGCCGACTCCAGAACGACGAACCGGGGGCGCGACCGCACGTTCTCGAAGATTCTCGCGACGTATTCACCGAGAATGCCCAGATAGAGAAAGAGGATCGCGAAGAAGAACGTGTTCACGAAGAGAATGGACGCCCATCCCGGGACGGCGGTCTTTCGGACGAGGGCGGTGTAGCAGACGTACACCAGCTCGCAGAACGAGAGCAGGGCGGCGATCAATCCTCCTGCGACCGCCACGCGCAGCGGCGCGCTCGACATCGAGGTGATCCCCGTCAACGCGAAGGACAGCATCCGCCCCAGGCCGTAACTGGACGTCCCGTGCAGGCGGGACTCGGCCTGATAGGGGATGGAGACCGACCGGAATCCCAGCCAGGGAACCAGTCCCCGCAGAAAGACCCGGTTCTCCCCGATCTGGAGGATCTCCCGGAGGACCCGGCGGTCGAGCAGTCGGAAATCCGAAAGACCGGGAGGGATGGTCTCCGACGTCAGCAAGGAGAGAAGCCCGTAGAAGGCGCGCGACGTCGCTCTCTTGAAAATCGATGTCGCACCGGAATCCTTCCGGGTCGTAACGACGACCTGCGCCCCGGCGTCCCAGGCGCCGATCATCAGCGGCAAGACCTCCGGGGGATGTTGAAGATCGGCGTCCATCGTCACGACGGCCCGTCCCCGCGCCATCGTCAGGCCCGCCAGGAGCGCGTTCTGGTGTCCGAAGTTGCGGGTCAGCCGAAGGCCGGCGACGCGCGCATCGGTTTGAGTCAGGGACAGGATCTGCGGCCAGGTCCCGTCGGTGCTTCCGTCGTCCACGACGAGGAGACGCCAGGAATGTGGCAAGCCGTCGAGCGCCTTGCGGATTCGCGCGTGCAGGGGAAGGAGGTTCTTCTCCTCGTTACGCGCCGGCACGACGATCGAGACGTCCTCGACTCCGGATTCCGTCGGAGTCTGCGAGCGCTCGGGCCCTGGATTGGTCAAAGGCGTTCTTCTCTGTCCGGTATGATCTCCGAAAAATGCCTCCGGACAACCCCCAGAACTCCGTGCAGATCTTCCTGCGCCGGTGATGCGGCGGTTCGACCGGCTGGCGCGTTCGGTTTCCGGCGGTCCGTTTCAGGCGTTTGGTCTCGGGTTGATCGTCTGGTTCCTGGCCCTGGTCGATCTGGTTCGCGCGGTGCGAGCCGACCTGCTGACCGCCGGTGAGCCGTCCTGGGCCATTCCCCGGCTCGTCCTCTCGCTCGCCGTCGTCGCCGTTGCCTCCGCGGCCGGAGCGCTGGCGGCGGCGGGGTTCTTCCTCTGGAGCCGCAGGGACGATTCCGTCGCGTCCGTCGAACCGCTACCCCTGAAGCGGAGCGCGCTTCTCTTCGTGGCGCTTCTGGCCCTGGCGTTCGGCGTCTTCGTGCGATTCGCCTGGCTCGACCGCGCTCCGGCGTCGGTCTGGTTCGACGAGCTTCTCCCGCTCGATCCGAGCCTCGCTCTGTCGGGACGGTGGAGCGACTTCCGCGACGCGATCCGGCTCATGCCGGGAGGTCACAGCGCGCCCAACACCGTCGGGGTCCTCTATCTCGAGGGATACCGCCTCCTGATGCGGGTTCTGGGGGTCAGCCTCTTCTCGATCCGATCGGCCTCGGCTCTGGCCAGCGTGCTCGCGCTGCTCACGGCTTTCGCTCTGGCGCGACGCTTTTTTCCGCGGGGCGGCGCGACGATCGTCGTCCTGGTGGTGGCTGGCTTGCGCTGGCCCCTGATCCTGTCTCGCTACGCCTGGAACAGCCTGGCCCTGGTTCCCCTGGTCGATCTTGGGACGCTCCTGGTCCTGCGAGCCCGCCGCCGCGCCGGGCTGGGCGCCGCCGCGGCCGCCGGAGCCGTCGCCGGTCTGGGAGCGCACATCTATCTGGCGGCGTGGATCGCCGGTCTGGCGCTCGGTTGCGTGCTTCTCTGGCCGACCGTCCGGCCGGTTCCGTTGGTGCGGCGCGCCGGGCTGGCCCTGTTCTTCGGACTCGGATTCCTCGGCGCGGCCGCGCCCCTCTTTCTCCTGCACCGCGATCGCACCTCCTCCTATTTTGGCCGCGCGTCGCATCAGAGCCTCTGGATCGACTACCGGCGGACGCACTACTGGACGCTTCCGTTCACGATCGTCGCCGACGGCATCCAGGCCCCCTGGCTCGTCCCGGATCCGGAGCGCCGGCACGACCTGCCCAAGTCGAGGCTCGGTTGGATCGTCGGAATCCCGGTGGCGGTCGCGCTCATCCGGGCCTGGCGCTCACCGCGGGATGATCTGTCGGCTCTTCTTTTCTGCCATGCCGGTGCCGCCATGCTGGCGTCGCTGCGATGGGGCTTCCCCGGCCATCCCAATGGGCTCCGATTCGCCTACCTCACCACGGTCGCAGCCCTGGCGGCCGGATCGGGAACCCTCTACCTCGTCGGCCTCGCCGCCCCCCCTGGCGGCGGCGCCTGGCGATCCTCGCGCTCGGTGCGCTCGCTCTGGGGGCCCTATTCGGGGCGAAGGACTTTTTCCTGTGGGCCGAATCTCGGCAAACGTTCCAGTCCTATTGGAGCGATTCGACCGTGGTCGGCCGCGCGCAGCTGCGCTGGCGGGAGCAAGGGCGTGTCATGGTGGACAAGGATTTGCCATTGGTCGATTTCGTTCTCGACGCGGTCGTGCGTGACCGGCTCGATCCGGAAGACCAGAGGTCGCGCCGCCTCGACGCCGCGCGGCCGCGCGCCGGGCGCGCGCTCTGTTTTCGGATCGGGACCGTCGCCTCTCCGCTGCGCCCGGGAGAACGGAGGGTCGAGATCCTGCGGGATGCCTGGGGCATCGATCACGGCGCCGTCTTCGGGCGCCGTTGTTCTCCCTGACCTGCCGGCCCGGAGATTGTTCTCACAGGAGTCCATCGCCCCGGCCCTGCGGCCTTCCCCTTGGGACCACGCGGCGGGTCAGGCGCGGGAAGGGGCGAGATCCGTCCAGCCCGCCGCTTGCAAAATCGCCGCGAGTGCGAGCGAAACGCTCGGTCTCTTCCGTCCTTTGCGGACCAACGCGATTTCGAAGGTCCCGGCGGGGAAGGCCTCCGGGCCGCTCACAGCCTGGCATTTGTCTCACCGCAAGCCCCGGCGGCCGGTCCGGCTCGCTGAGGAGGCGACGAGGCGATGAGCGAGGAGATGGGAAGGGTCAGACCGACGCCGCGGAAAGACGGCGACGAGCGTGCCGACGAGGGAGGCGGCCCCAGGACGCAGCTTCGTTGGTTCGGCCGTCCCTTGCGGGGCAGAGCTCAGAGTGAACGTGAGCGGTCGACGTCGGCGCGCGCCGCGGTGGGCTCGTCCGAACGGGAGCTGCCGACGGTCAGGAAGGCGACGGCCCGCGCCACGACCTCCGGATCGTGGACGATCCTCTTGTGGCCGAGTCCGCGCGTGGTGACCAGGCGGGCTCCAGGCCAGGCGCGGGCGATCGCTTCGCCGTCGGTCCAGGCCACCTCGCGGTCCTCGCTATCGTGGAAGAGCAGGAGCGCCGTGGTGAACGAACGGACCTGGCTCGGAACGTCGAACTCCTCCCAACGGTAACCGAACCGGCGCTCGAACCGCCGCTCCATGAGCTCGCGCACCTGCGACGAGATTCCGAGAGCCTGCGCGAACCGGCGGGTGTACGCGCCGGGATTGGCGGCCGGCGCCAGAAAGACCGCGCGCTCGACGGCGAGGCCGTTGCGAATGGCCAGCGCGGCCGCGGCGCCTCCCATCGAGTGGGCGATCACGGTCCGGACCGGCCCGATCTCTCCGGCCGCCACGCCGAGCGCCTCCACGAATTGCGGGAGGGAAGAGAGCCGGCCGTCGGACTCTCCGTGGCCGGGAGCATCGAAGGTCACGGCCGACCGGCCCGCGGCCACGATCGGCTCGATGAAGGAGTGGAGGCGAACGCCCCGGCTGCCCCAGCCGTGGACGAGAAGGATCGGCGGCCCTTCGCCCCACGACCAGACCGCCACGCGCCCGGCGCCGGCCGCGAGGAACCGGCGGCGTCCCGACGCGAGCAGCCGGCGCTCGACGGCGGTGGTCTTGTGGCGCGGCGGAAGGCGGAAGAGGGCGCCGGCCGCCCGCGCCGCCAGGCTCGGGCTCACCCGAGCCGCGGCCCGCAGGCCCGCGCCGGCCAGGAAGGCCCGCGCGCCTCCGGACGCCTGGCGTTGCCCGGTGGGCTTCATCCGGTCGCCCGTTTTCTCGAGGACGCCCGCATCGCCGTCCGCGCCGCGTCGCGGAGCCGCTCGAACGCGACGGCGGCCCGCGACTCCGCCCGGGGATCCTTGAGCAGCCGCGAGGCGTGGTGGTAGCCGAGCATCACGGCGTAGAGATCATGGGCGAACTGCTCAACGTCGACGTCCCGCCGGAAATGGCCTTCCTCGACCGCCGTGCGGGCGACGTTGGCCATGACGGCGAGCCATTCGCGCTGCAGGCGCACCAGGTGGCGCCGGACCGGCCCGGGTCGGTCGTCGAGCTCGACGGCGGCGGCCACGAAGAGACAACCGCCGGGCGTCTTCTCCGACCGGGACCAGGCGAGCCACGCTTCGAAAAGCCGCGTCAGGCGCGGCTCGCCGCGGGGACGGGCCAGGGCCGGCCGGACGACCGTGGCCACGAACTGTTCCGCCGCGGTGTCCAGTACCTGGATCTGCAGGGACTCCTTGGAGCGGAAATGGGCGAAGAGGCCGCTCTTGGACAGGCGCAGATCCTGCGCCAGGCGCCCGATCGACAGCCCCTCGAGCCCCACGCGCCGGGCCAGCCGCGCAGCGTGACCGAGGATGGCCGCCTTCGTCGTTTCTCCCTTCTTCACCGCCGCAATAAAAGCACGAACGTTCGTTTTTATCAAGCGGCGGGTCGTTCCGAGGCGGTCGAGCTCGACGCGGAAACGACGCCCGGTGGATCAGGCCGGAGTGGAAGAGGGCCCGCCGCGCGCCTTGCCCGGCCCGCCGCCGGCGTCCAGGGCCTCGCGCACCTTGGTGAGCAGCGCGTCGGGGGTGAAGGGCTTCTGAAGAAACGCCGTCGCCGAGCTGCGAACCTTGACCGTCGTGGCCCGCCCGGGATCCCAGACCAGCGCTGCTCGCGGGCTGATGTGGTGTTGCCCGGTCGAGTAGTCGTCGTAGCGGAATCCCGCCGTGAGCGCCAGGTTCGAGCGGATCTGGAGCTCGTCCTGGAGATAGACCGAGAAGACGTGGAACGGGAAGTTTCCACTGAAGACGACGTTGTTCTGGTCGTACTTGAAGTGATAGTCGGCGCGCGTGTCGTGGCGGTATTCCGTCCCCACGGTAACCCGGTTGGCGGCGATCGGGTCCCAGCGCAGCTGTACCTCGGATCCCCACCAATTGTCGACTTCCCCGTCGTAGCCGATCGAGCCGGGGTAAGGGTACTGTCCCTTGTAGCCGTAGAAGTCGCCGTAGAAGCGGGTTCCCAGGACGAGCTTGCTCGAAAGCTCGGTGTCCCGCCGAATCTCGGCGAAGGCGTGGCGATCGGTCGTCTCCGCGAACGCCCCGAACTCGGCCTCGAAGGCGCCCGTTGGGATCCCCTTCTGGCGCGCCGTCAGCATGCCGGTCAGATGGAAGCCGTCGTAGCTGGCATCGAGGAGGCCGCCGTAGCTCTTCTCGAAGTCGAGGCCCCGGGCCACTCCGCCAGTGGGTCCCGCAGCGTACTCGCGGTAGAAGAGGTCCTGTCCCGGGGCATCGACGGCCATCAGCGATCCGACCAGACTGAGCCCGGAAGGCAGCTCTCCGCCTCCCGAGACGTATCCCGCCCGGCGATTCCAGCTTCCGGCCTCCGCCTTGACCCGCGCGCCGTGGATCTGTTGACCTTGTTTCAAGACCACGTTGACGACCGCCAACATCCCTCCGGTCCCGTAGAGCGAGGAGCTCGGTCCGCGGATGACCTCGATGCGCTCGACCATGGCGAGGTCGATCGGCAGCTCCGGACCGAGCTGCGCCGCGCCAAAGACGTTCTCGTTGAGGGTGTGGCCGTCCAAGAGGAGCAGGATCCGGTTGTTGTAGTCGGTCGGACGGCTGAAGCCGCGCACGCCGATGTAGGTGTAGTTGCGGTCGTAGCTGACGTAGAAGCCGCGGACCCACTGCAGGACCTCGGAGAGCGTGCGGTAGCCGTAGCTGCGGATGTCGTCGGCCGTGACGATGGTGACCGAGGCCGGCGCGCGGCGCGCGGTCTGTTCGTACTTGGCCGCTCCGCTGATCGGCGCCGAGAGCAATCCATCGATGTCCTGCCGCGACGCGTCCTGAGCCCGCGCGGCGCGGCTTCCGAAGAGTCCCGCGGCGGCCAGCAACGCCGCGAGCACTTCGCGCGCCCAGGACGATTTGTGCCTCACGTGCGTCTGTCTCTGAGACGTGAACAGACACTCGAGCGCGGAATGCGACAGCATCGGCGAATCTCCCAAGTCGTTAGGGAAAGACGTTTGGCCGGAAGTCGGCCGAACAGGCGTGATGCGATTGAATCAGGGAATTTGGGATTCACACTTAGGACAAGTCAAGAAGCGTGCCCGGAGAGTCTCGACTCCGCTCGATCGAAGGAGTGAGCCGGCTGGGACCGTGAGACGCGTCAGCCGCGGTGGCGCGCGTCCGGCTCGAAGATGTCCTCGATGAGCTTGCCGAAGAGCCGGGCGATGGCGAAGGCGAGCGGCAGGGAGGGATCGTAGCGGCCGGTCTCGATCGCGTTGATCGTTTGCCGCGAGACCTTGAGCCTCTCCGCCAGCTCCGCCTGCGACCAGCCGCGTTCGGCGCGCAGGACGCGCAGGTGGTTGGTCACGGCCGGATGGGCGCCGCCGCGGTCATTCGTACCGAGCCGCGGAAACCGTGAGGGCCACGCTCCAGGCCGCGACCAGAGAGACGCCCCACCAGATCGCATGAAGGCGAGGCGCTCCGGCGTCGTTGGCGACGGAGGCGATCAGGACGGCGGCGAGCTCGACGACGAAGCCCGCGGCGAACGCCTGGTGAAGAATTCGCTTCTGCAGCTCATCGGCGCGGCGGACGGTTCGAGCAAATCGCCACACGAGAACTCCCGCGGAGCCGACGAAGATCGCGGCGAGCGGCGCGACCCAGCCGGACATGCGGGCCGGATAGTTCCCCGCGGTGTAGAGAAGAAGAAGGAGCAGCGACGCTGCGGGATACCAGGCCCATTCGCCGAGTTGGACGAACCGGATCAGCGTCCAGAGAAAGAGGGCTGCCGCGGCGAAAGCCGCCAGGCCGTACGCGATGTGTTCGGTTCCCGTCGCGGGAAGGGTCGCCCGGGCCAGCCCGAGGCGCAGTCCGAGTCCGGTCGCGGCGAGCGCGGCGACGTGCACGGTGGCCGTGAGCGACACGAGTTTTCCGGAACGCTCTTCCATCCGATGACTCCTGTACGCCGAAGAGTAAAGCAAGCTTGACCAATTGTCAAGTCTACTTGTCATTGTTGACTTACGCTTTTATTACGCCTAATGTGCATCTCCCCGCCGCCGCGGGGATCGAGGTCTTGTCCTCAATGGCGACTGCGCAAGCGCTCGCGCTGGAGCAATTTCTCGCCGGACGCGGCTTCTCGAAAAAGCCGAACGGGACCCTGCTGTCCGGCTCCGGCGCCCGGCTCCTGCGCGCTCGCGACCTCCCGGCGGCGGCCGCGCGCTCCCAGGCGGCGCTGCCGGCCCGCTCGCCGCTCGACGCCCTTCTGGGCGGGCTTCCCGACTCGAAGCTGGTCGAGATCGTGGGGGCGCGGTCGACCGGCCGTTTCTCGATCGCGGTCGCGGCCCTGGCCTCGGCGACGGGAAGCGGTCAGGACGCGGCGCTGGTCGACCTGGCAGGCGCTTTCGATCCCCAAGCCGCCGAATCGGCCGGCGTCGATCTGACGCGCGTGCTCTGGGCGCGCCCCCGCAAGGTCCAGGAAGCGCTCGCGTCGGCGGAAATGCTCCTGTCGACCGGCTTTCGCCTGGTCGTCGCCGACATGGGACTCTCGCCGCGCGGCGGCCGATTCGTGCCCGACGCCGCCTGGGTCCGTCTTTCCCGGGCGGTTGCCGCCCAGGAGTCGACGCTTCTGCTTCTCACCCCCTACCGCATGAGCGGCATCGCCGCCGACGCCGTGGTCGCCGCCGGCGCGGCGCGTCCGGTCTGGCGGGGAAGCGCGCGGGGGCCGCGTCTTCTCTCCGGTCTCTTCTCGCGCCTGACGCTCGAGAAGCTCGGCCGCGTGGCCTCCGACCGATCCACGCCGCTCACGCTCCGGTGTTTCCCGCTCGCAGCGGGAGAGGTTCGGGACGCGGGGGCTTTCTCAAATCGCGATGCGCGCCACGCCGGGAAACCCGTCGAAGCCGGAATCGAAACTGAAGATCCGCGTGATTCGCTGCCGCCCCATGACCGCCAGATGCAGGGCGTCGCGCGCGGACAGGCGGGCGCTGCCGAGAACGATTCGCTTGGCGCTCTCGACGTCGGCTTCCGTGTCGGTCCGTCGTTGCTGGGCGACGACGATGCTCTCCGAAATCTGCGCGTTCCGTTGACGGCGATGCGGGCGTCGCCTCGGATCCATCAGAACATCTGAGGCAGGAAGAATCATCGTGACCGATCGTAAATCGTCCTTCGATCACCCGATCACGCTGCGATCACGCTGCGATCATCCGATGATGGGCCGGTATCCCGCTCCGAGAGTGCGGCCGGCGATGCGCGCCCCAAATCGCAAATCACCAATCGCGAATCACAAATCTTCCTGATGCCGGCCCGCCTCGCCTGTCTCCGCGTACCGCTCTTTCCGCTGGCCGCGCGGCTGCGCAGCGAGCCCGGCCTGAAAGGGGAGGCCGTGGTCGTCTGCGAGGGCAACGGCAACGCCGCCCGCGTCGTCGCCGCCACGCGCCCGGCGCGCAAAGCCGGGATCGAGGTCGGGATGACGCTGCCCCAGTCGCGGGCCATCCTGCCCAAGCTCGTCGCGCGTCCCCGCGACGGCGAGAGCGAGCGCTCGGCCCAGGAGGCGCTCCTCGAGATCGCCGAGTCTTATTCTCCGCGCGTCGAGGACGGCGGCGAGGGCGTGGTGTATTTGGATTTGGAAGGCTTGCCCGGCTTGCGCCCTTTCCCTGACGGAGCGAACGGCGGGCGGCCGCAAGGGCCGCCCCTACGAACGAAAGAAGACGAGAACTCCGAAGGCTTGGGGTCCGTAGGGGCGGGGCTTGTCCCCGCCCGCGCTCTCGACCTCTCTCATCGAGCCGAGCAGAATCTCGGTCGCGAAATCATCGCCGCCGCCGAAAAAAACTGCTTGCCGGCGCGAGTCGGCGTCGCGTCCTCCAAGCTCTCCGCCCGCGTCGCCGCGAGCCTCGCGCAATCGCCGGCCGTCGTCCCCGCGGGAGAGGAGGCGTCGTTCCTGGCGCCGCTTCCGCTGGCGCGCCTGGCCCCGGCTTTGGACATCGCGCAGACGCTGGAGCGCTGGGGCCTCGCGACGATCGGCGATCTGGCGCGGCTGCCCGAAGGCGAGGTCGCCAGCCGCCTGGGAGAGCTTGGCCGCGCCCTCCACGCGACCGCCCGCGGTCTCGATCCGCGTCCGCTCGAGGCGCGCTTTCCGGCGCCCGCGTTCTCCGAGGGGATGGATCTGGAATGGCCGCTCGTCACGCTGGAGCCCTTCCTCTTCGTCGGCAACGCCGCTCTGGAGCGGTTGGTGCTCCGGCTGGAGTCGCAGGCCCTGGCCTGCACGCGCCTGGAAGTGACCTTGAAGCTCGATCCCGACGGCTGCGACGCGCGCGCCATCCGGCTCCCCGCTCCCACGCGCGACGTCAAGACGCTTCTGACCCTCGTGCGCCTCGAGCTCGAGGCCCGGCCGCCCGGCTTGCCGGTGACCGGCTTCACCTTCGCCGCGCATCCCGACCGCCCCCGCCGCGCGCAGCTCGCGCTCTTCGGTCCGCCGGCGCTTTCCCCCGACCGCCTGGCCACGACGATCGCGCGCCTGGCCTCGATGCTCGGCGCCGACCGCATCGGCTCGCCGCGCGCCGCCGACGGCCATCGCCCCGAGCGGTTCGCCCTGGCGAGCTACGAGCCCGCGCCTGCCCCTGTTTTTCCCGCCCCGGGCAAGACCGGCCGCGGCCTCCTCGTCGTGCGCGTCTTGCGCCCGCCCGTCGAGCTCGAGGTCATCGTGGAAAACTCCCCGTCTCCCTGTCCCCCCGTCTCCCCGTCACTCTCTTTTTCCCGTCCCGTCTCTCTGAAGACGCGCGCGCCCGACGCGGTCCCACGCATCGCCGGCGCCGTGAAGGTCGCCGCCGGTCCCTGGTTCATGGAGGAGGGATGGTGGTCCGATTCCGCCGATCGACGCGACTACTGGGACGTCGAGCTCTCCGACGGCGCGCTCTACCGCATCTACCACGATCGCAAGAGCGAAGCCTGGTTCGCCGATGGAATTTATGATTGAAAACGTGCGGCTCACCGCGGGCTTCGCCCGCGCGGAAGGCGGAAGGCGGAAGGCGGAAGGCGTGAGGCGGTTCCAGACCTTGGTCGTGGCGCGACGTGGGGAGCGAATGTGATCAAACTCGTCTACTGCATCCGACGGAAGCCGGGCCTGAGCCCGGAGGAGTTCTTCCACTACTGGCTCGACAAGCACGGGCCGATCGGCGCGCGGATACCCGGGCTGCGCAAGTTCGTCCAGAGCCGCGCGATCTCCGTGCCGGGAGACGCGGCCGCGCCGGATTTCGACGGCATGGTCGAGCTCTGGTTCGACGACATCGCGGCATTGCTGGCGGCCCGCCGGTCCGAGGAGTGGAGAGCGGCGACGGCGGACGAGGCCCACTTCATCGATCCGACACGCGTCGCCTATTTCGTCTCGGAGGAACGAGAGGTTCTTTAGCTTCGTGCAACGAGATCCTCTCCTCTGACCGACGGGGGAGAGGGCGGAGCCTGTCCATGGCCACGGGCGGCCCCGAGGGCTGCCGCGACAGCACGTAGCACACGATCGGATCCAGACCGGACCGCCCCGGTGATCTCCAGAGCGATCAGCAACCAAATGTCCGACTCGGCCGGCCACGATCGACCCATGAGCACGGTTTTCTCTCTTCACGCCAAGCCCCCGTTCGCCGGAGCGGAGCTTCTGGATCAGGCGGACGGTCGAGCCCCTTTGGGCGAGCCGTCCGGCGGTGCGCGCAAGGCGCGCAGATCCAGAAGCTCCGCGGAGGCGACGTGAACGATTGGGAAGGCCAGGTCATCGCCGCGGCCATGCGGGAGTTGCTGGGCGCGTTCCGCTCGCTCGCGCGGGACGGCTTCGGCCGGAAGGATCGGGCCCTGCTGTCCGCCGTGATCCGCGATCTGCTCTCCGCGGATCCCAACGTGACGCGGGCGGAGGCCACGTTGAAAGCCGTCGAGGCGATCGGCGCCAAACCCCTGCCCGACTACTTCGTGGCCAGGGACATGCTCGCAGCAGTCAAGAAGCGCCGCCTGCTCGACGAGCGGGACAAGACGATCGCGCCGGGCAGGTCTTCGGGCTCGGCGCGGGCCGCCGGTCTCCCGCCCCCCAGGGCCAGGAAAAAGCGGTAGCGCCGCGGGTCCGGTTCCCTGCAGGCAAGCGGGGATTTTCCAGGCCTGTGCAAGACTGTCCGCGATGGCGCCCGGGCGACCCTCGATGCCGGCCGATGGGTTCTACGCGGTGAGGATCTCGCCGGGTCGATCCTGCCCGCGCGCGTGTTTCCCATGACGATTCTCGAAACCGAGCGCCTGCTCTTCCGGGACCACACGCTGGAGGACCTGGACGCGTACTGCGCCCTGGAGGCCGATCCGGACGTGCGCCGGTTCGTCGGCGGCCAGCCCCGGACGCGTGAAGCGGCGGAGCGAAAGTTTCGCAACGCGTTCCTGCGGCCGGCGCGCGGCCGGCTGCGTCTCTGGGCCACGGTGTACAAGCCCGACCGTCTCTACATCGGGTACTGCGGCGTCTACCCGCACCTGCGTCCGGGCGGACCGATTCCCGGCGAGGGCTCGCTTGGCTTCACGCTGGCGCCGCCGTACTGGCGGCGCGGCCTGGCCACCGAAGCGGCCCGCGCCTTCGTGGAGTTCGGCTTCGGCCGGCTCCGGCTGCGGCGGATCGTGGCCAGCGTGCAGGTCGGAAACGCCGCGTCCGTGCACATCCTGGAGAGCCTGGGATTCCGGCTCGCCCGCCTGGAGACGATCAACGGCCGTTCCTTCTACCACTTGAGACTCGATCGGCCGGCCGCCGCGGCTTCGCTGGAACCGTCGTCCGTCGCGGGAGCGTGACGGCGCAGCCGCCGGGCGGCCCTTGAGGCGTCTTCCTCGCGCGCGCGTCTCGCGGATCGGCCTCGCCCGAGCCGTTTCAATCCTTGGCCATCCGGCCGTGCTGATCCCCATCGCCGTCGCGCTGGCAACGGCGGCCCGGGGAGCTCCGGCCGCGGTGCGCCGTTGGACGACCGCGGTCGCGGTGGCGCTGGCCCTCTGCGTCGTCGTGTACTCCTGGCTGCGGGTGCGATCCGGGCGCTGGTCCCACATCGACGCCTCGGCTCCGGAGGAGCGGGGCGAGCTCAATCCCTTCCTGGCGATTCTTCTCTTGGGCGCCGCGGCGGCCCTGTGGGTGATGGGCCGCCGGCCCCAGCTCGCCGCCGGAGTCGCGGCTGCCGGAGCGCTGGTCATCGCCGCGCATGGGGCGCGCCGTTTCCTCAAGGTGTCCCTGCATTGCGCCTTCGCCACGTTTGCCGCGGTTCTTCCCTGGCCCAACGGCGCCGCCGTGCTGGTTCTCCTGGCCGTGGCCGCCGCCGTCGCCTGGTCCCGCCTGGCGCTCGACCGCCACACTCCGCGCGAAGTCGTGGTCGGGTCTCTGGCCGGCGCCGCGGCGGGCCTGGCCTTTCAACTGCTGGCCTTCTGACCGGTCGGCGGGCCTGCGATCCTCGCGCGCCGGCCGATAAACTAAGGCGGCCGTGAAGATTCTTCTAATGCGCGCCGGGGTGTCCCTGGTGTTTGGCGGGGCGGGGATCTACATGCTCTGGCTCACCGTTCTGCTCGCGCGGCGGCGCCTCCAATGGCGCCGCGATGGAGTCGTCGTGGATGGAGAGATCGTCGGCCTCAAGGAGCGCCGGCCCCGAGGGCAATGGAACGAGGACCAGCCCACGTTCGCTCCGGTCGTCGGGTTCCGGCGAGAGAACGGCGAGCTCTCGCGGTTCACGTCTTCGGAATCGTCCTCCCGCTCGCCCTACCGGGTCGGCCAGAAGGTCCGGGTGCGCTATCTGCCGTCCGATCCGAAGAGCGTGGACCTCGACGGCGTAACCAGGAGCTGGATGCCGCTCGTCGTCGTGATGACTCTGGCGGCGATGTGCCTGGTGGGCGCGACGCTTCCCTTCGTCCTGACCCCGGAGCCATGAAGCCCTCGGAGCGGGGCGCGACCGCTCGAACCGCGGCGATCACGGCGAAGCTCGACGCCGTCGAGGCGGAGATGCGGCGGCTCCAGTGGTGGGATCCCAACCCGCCCGACCTGCTCGCGGCGTTCGACGAAGGCCGGATGCGGACGTACCTCGACGCGCCGAGCTTCGAGCTCTGGCTCCAGTGCGTTTTTCTGACCCGCGCGCGCGAGGCCGTCGCCTCGCAGACCTTGCCCGGGCAGAGTCAGGTCGGTCTGATGGCGCTGCGCCAGTACGACTACCACCAGCAAGTGCCCGAGGCCCGGCGCCTGCTCGAGCTCTTGAACGAGTTCGATGCGTTGATCGAGCGCCGGTGAGCGATGGACGTCCGCGAGAGCTACGATTCGGCCGCGAGCGCGTACGCGGAGCATCTCTTTCACGAGCTCGACCACAAGCCTCTGGACCGCCATCTGCTCGACCGCTACGCCGAGGAGGTCCGCGGCCGCGGGCGCGTGGCCGACGTCGGGTGCGGCCCGGGACACGTGACCCGCTATCTCGCCGACCGCGGCGTCGACGCCTTCGGGATCGATCTGTCGCCGGAGATGGTGCGCGTCGCGCGGCAGCGGTGTCCGGGGCTGACGTTCGAGGCGGGCGACCTCCGGGCGCTGGCGGTTCCCGACGCCGGCCTGATCGGGATCGTCGCGTTCTACGCGATCGTCCACTTGGAGCCCCGGGAGCTCCCGTCCGTCTTCGCCGGGATGCGGCGGGCGCTCGCGCCCGGCGGCCTGCTCCTGGCAGCGTTCCACGTCGGCGACGAAACGGTGCACGCGGACGATCTCTTCGGCCGGCCGGTGGCGCTGGACTTTCGCTTTCACCAGCCCGCGCAGGTGACCGAGGCGCTGCGGTCGTCGTCGCTGGCCGTGACGGAATCCGTGGAGCGGGAGCCCTACCCGGGCGCGGAGTATCCGAGCCGCCGCTGCTATCTCCTGGCCCGGGCGGTCTGACGGGTCGCCCACGATCGCCGCGGGCCGTCGCATGAGTCGCGTCCTTCTCTTGACCGGGACCTGCGGCAGCGGGAAATCGACGATCGCCGAAATCGTCTCGCGAGAGCCGGGCTGGGCGAGAATTTCCGAAGACGACGTCTGGAAGGCGCTGTACGGCAAGGATCGCGGCGCGTTGGGAACCCCCGGGCACCGGGCGAAACGGGCGCGGGTGCATGCGGTGGTCTTCGAAGCTATTCGCGCGGCCCTGGCTTCAGGGCGGGCGGTCGTCCTGGATGCCACCGTTCACGAGAGTCCGCCCGAGGCGTTTGGCGAGTACGCGGCGTTCTTTGAGGCGCTCGCCGTGCCGTGGGAGCTCTTCGTTCTCCATCCCCGCCTGGAGATCGCGACGGCCCGCGACGCCGGCCGCTCCGGGTGGCACGCCGGGCCGCAGGCGGTCGCGTCCCTGCGGGCGAAGTTCACCGGCGCCGCTTTTCCTCCCGAGGCGTTCCTGGACACATCGTCGGAGACGCCGCAGGAAACGGCTCGCAGGATCCTGGGATGAACGCGCCGACGACGACGTGCCCGGGATGCGGCCTGGTCCGGCCTCTTTCGGAGCGCCGCTACGATCGCAAGTTTCACGCTTCGGCCGAATGCTGGTCGCTCTTCGAGCAAGTCCTCGCCAGGGAGTTCCAGGCCCCGGCGCTCTTTGGCAAGGTTCACCAGTTGACCGTCGACACGTACGCCGTCCAGCACGCCGGCGGCCGGCATCCGGACAAGTCCGTGGGCATCCACCTGGTCGGCCTCTTCCTGGTAATGGAGGACGGGCTCGCTCCGACCGACGTGGCCCCCCGATTGCAGCGGATCGCGAGCCTGCCCCGCTGGCCGCGCCTCGATCCGCCTCCCGCCCGCGCGTCTGGAACGGTGCTCGACGTCGCCGCCGCGGACGGGCCCGAGGCGCACGCCGCGCAAACCCTTCAGTGGGCCAAGGAGGTGTGGCTCGCCTGGACGCCGCACCACGAAACGGTGCGCCGGCTGGCCGAGCCCGCGCGAACGTCGAGCCGACCGCGAAGGCCTTGAACGGCTCGCGGCCGGCGCGCGTGTCAGGCGCACCACTTTGCCGGCGGGCTCGATCTCGAAGGTGACCCGGGAGTGCTTTCCCTCCGGCGCGGTGGCGTTCCGGGCCGCGGCGGCCGTGATATGACGCGGCCATGATCGACCGCACGCGGAGGGGCGGCGCGGTGGCCGCCCTCCTCCTCGGCCTGGCCGCCGGTCCGAGCCGGGCCGCGCGCGCCGAGCCCCGGGCGCCCGCGCCGCCGCAGGAGGGAACGCGAACCATGCATGTCCACGGATCGTTCGACGTCCAGCTCGTGCCCCAGGCGCCCGAGGATAAGACGGAGGGATCCACGCTGGGAAGGATGTCGATCGACAAGCAGTACCACGGAGACCTCGAAGCCGCGGGCAAGGGCGAGATGCTGTCGGCGATGACCGCGGTCAAGGGCTCGGCCGGCTACGTGGCGCTCGAGCGCGTCACCGGCAAGCTCCAGAGACGCAGCGGGTCATTCGTTCTCCAGCACACCGGAACGATGAACCGCGGGCAGCCGCACTTGAGCATCGTCGTGGTGCCGGACTCCGGCACCGGCGAGCTCACGGGATTGATCGGCACAATGACGATCGTGATCACGGACGGGAAGCACTTCTACGACTTCCAGTACACGCTGCCGGACGCTTCCGGCGCCGCGAAGTGAGGCGTTGATGGCGCCGCCCCGCCGGGGGAGCCCGTTCCGGCGGTGGCTGATTCTCCTCACGCTCTGTGGCGCCGGCGGGGCCGCCGCCCGCCGCGCCGCCGCCGAGCCGGCGACGATGCGGTGGACGGTCCAGGGCGCCGGGCGGGAAGCCCTGGCCTTCCCTCCCTCGCGTCCGGACGCGTCGGGCAAGGCCCCCCTGGTCCTGGTCTTCCACGGCCACGGCGGGAACATGCGCGGCGCGTCGCAGGCCTTCCGCCTTCAGGACCTCTGGCCGGAGGCGCTCGTCGTCTACATGCAGGGACTGCCGGCCAAGACCGACATCGACCCGGAGGGGACGCGGCCGGGATGGCAGCGGGACCCCGGAGAGCTCGGCGACCGGGACCTGAAGTTCGTCGATGCCGCGATCCAGACGCTCGAGCGCAAATATCCGGTGGACGACCGCCGCGTCTACGCCACCGGCTTCTCCAACGGCGCGTTCTTCGTCTATCTCCTGTGGGCACAGCGCCCGCAGGTCTTCGCCGCCTTCGCGCCCTGCGCCGCGGTGATCCGCAGCGCCGTCCATCCGACCGTGCCCCGGCCGCTCCTGCACATTGCGGGGAGGAACGACCCGCTGGTGCCCTTCGCGGACCAGGAGGCCGCCGTGGCCGCGGCGCGCCGACTGAACCAGACTGCCGAGCAGGGCAAGCCGTGCGGGCAGGGCTGCACGATCTACACGTCGCCCAACCGGACGCCGGTGATCGCGCTGGTCCATCCCGGCGGCCACGTGGTCCCCGCCGGGGGAGCCGAAGTGATCGTGAAGTTCTTCCAGGCGCAGGTCCGCTAGCAGCCCGCGGGCGACGCGATGGCGCTCGAGATCCGCGAGATCGGGGCCGGCGAGTTCGATCTGGTCTGGCCGATCTTCCACGCCGTGGTCGCCGCCGCGGACACCTACACGTACGATCCCGGGATCTCCCTGGAGGAGGCGCGCGCGCTCTGGACCACGCCGCCCGCGCGGTGTTTCGTGGCCGAGGAAGACGGCGCCGTGGTGGGCTGCTCCTGCGTCAAGCCGAATCAGCCCGGCCTGGGGGCCCACGTCGCCAACGCGGGATACATGGTCGCTCCCGAGGCGCGCGGCCGCGGCATCGCCGGCGCGCTGTGCGAGCACTCGCTCGCGGTGGCGCGGGCGGCGGGGTATCTGGCCATGCAGTTCAACGCGGTCGTCGCCACCAACGCGGCGGCCCTTCGGGTCTGGCGCAAGCACGGCTTCGAGATCATCGGGCGCGTTCCCGAGGGGTTTCGCCACGGCCGCCTCGGGCTGACCGACCTGCTGATCCTGCACCGGCGGCTGTGACGTTCTTGGCAGGAGGATCGGCCGGCGCCCGGCGGCACGGAAGTTGAGCGGCTCGAAGAGGCGGGCTATCTTGGCCTCGCCTCGGAGCGTCGAAGCGTCGAGCCGTCGAGCCGGAACCGTCGAGACAGTCGAACCGCCGAACGGTCGAACAGTGAAGTGCCGGTTTCGAGATTGGAGCGCCGCGTCATGGCCTCGGTCCTCTCGCACCCCGCGGTGCCGCTGGCGATGGCCGTCGCGCTGGGTCCGCGCGCCGCGCCTCCCGCGCTGGTCGCGGCCGCCTGCGCCGCAAGCGTCCTTCCCGACGCGGACGCCTTCGGCTTCTTCGCCGGCATCCCCTACGGCGACCCCCTCGGCCACCGCGGCTTCACCCACTCCCTCGTCTTCGCGTTGCTGCTTGCGATCGCGGCGGGGGCCGCCTCCGGGCGGCTCGGCGCGCGGCCGGCGGCGGCCTTCCTCCTCGTGTTCGTGAGCGCCGCGTCGCACGGGCTTCTCGACGCGATGACGACGGGCGGGCTGGGCGTGGCGTTCCTGAGCCCGTTCTCCAACACGCGATTCTTTCTTCCCTGGCGCGTGATCCTGGTCTCTCCCATCGGCGTCGGCCGCTTCTTCTCCCGGCGCGGCCTGGACATCGTCCGTTCCGAGCTCCTCTGGGTCTGGATACCGTGCGTCCTGGCGGCTTTGCTGGGCCGCGTTGCCCGCCGCGCCCTGGCGGGAGCCTGAGATGGCCAGGCCCGTGCGCGCCTTCGAGTACGCGCTGCCCGGAGGATGGACGGTCCGGGCCGGGCGGACCGACTCGGACAACGAGCGGCTGACCTTCGAAGTCGCGCAGCCCGGCGATTGGTGGTTTCACGTGCGCGGCCTCCCCGGCAGCCACGTGATTCTTCAGGGGCCGTCCGGCGCCGAGCCGGACCGCGCCACGCTCGAGCGGGCCGCGGCCATCGCGGCCTACCACAGCAAGGCGCAGGCGGCCGGCGTGGTGCCGGTTTCCTGCACGCGGGCCCGCGACGTGACCAAGCCGCGCGGCGCGCCGGAGGGAACAGTCGCGATCCGCCGTGAGCGGGTGCTCAAGGTCCGGCCGTCGCGCGGGGAGAGGCCCGGGCAAGCGGATGCGGACGCCGAGGAGCCGTGATGACCGGCGGCGTGATTCTCTGGCGGCGGCTCGACCGCCCCGGCCACGAGGCCGCCCGGCTCGATCCGGAGAACGGAATGTGGCGGCTTCGGGGCACGGCGGTCTTCGCGCAGGAAGGGCAGGGCTGCCGCCTCGATTACGAGGTGCTCTGCGACGGGCGGTGGCGTTCCCTCTCGGCCAGGGTCGAGGGCTGGGTCGGGTCGGAAACGGTGGCGGTCGAACTGGCGTCGTCTCGGGAGGGGCGGTGGCGTTTGAACGGCGCGGATCAGGCGCAGGTCGACGGCTGCGTCGATCTGGACTTGAACTTCAGCCCTTCGACGAACCTTCTTCCGATCCGCCGGCTGAATCTCGCCGTGGGAGCGGAGGCGTCGGTGCGCGCGGCCTGGCTGCGCTTTCCCGGGTTCCGGCTCGAGCCGCTCGAGCAGCTCTACCGCCGCACGGGCGACCGCGCCTACCGGTACGAGAGCGCCGGGGGACGGTTCACCGCCGACCTCGAGGTCGACGGCGCCGGCTTCGTTCTGCGCTATCCGGGCGTTTGGGAATTCGAGCGCTGAGGTCATTGGCTTAAGGCTTAAGATCCTTCGCCTCAGGGAACCGACGAGGAGATCCCCATGCTCGAACAGAGACCCAACTGCGAATGCTGCAACCGGAACCTCGCTCCGGAGGGGGACGAGGCCTGGATCTGTTCCTTCGAGTGCACGTTCTGCCGCGACTGCGCGCGGACGCGGCTCGTGCTGCGCTGCCCCAATTGCGGCGGCGAGCTGACGCGCCGCCCGGCGCGGCCGGCGCGCCTCCTGTCGAGGTTCCCGGCCTCGACCGCGCGCGTCTTCAAACCGGAGGGGTGTCCGCCGGCCGCGGCCGCATCGTGAGGGCCTGAAGGGAGCGCGGCAGCGCGCCGGGGGATCGCCATGGCCGACGAGAAGGACGACAAGAGCTTCCACATGAGTCCGGCGGACTTTCGCCGGCACGGGCACGCGGTGATCGACTGGATCGCCGACTACCACGAGCGGATCGAGGACTTCCCCGTCCTCTCCCGCGCGGAGCCCGGCCAGATCCGGTCGTCGCTGCCGTCGCAGGCGCCGGAGCATGGGGAGCCGTTCGACGAGATGCTCGCCGACGTCGAGCGGCTGATCCTGCCGGGGATCACGCACTGGCAGTCCCCGAATTTCTTTGCGTACTTCCCGTCCAACTCCTCCGGCCCTGCGATCCTGGGGGAGCTGCTGTCGGCCGGCCTCGGGGTCCAGGGCATGCTCTGGGCCACGAGCCCGGCGTGCACGGAGCTCGAGACGCACGTGCTCGACTGGCTGGCGCAGATGCTGGCCCTCCCGGAAAAGTTCCGGTCCTCCGCTGCCGGCGGCGGCGTCATCCAGGACACCGCCTCGAGCGCCTCGCTCTGCGCCCTGCTCGCCGCGCGCGAGCGGTCGACCGGCTTCGCCAGCAACGACCGCGGCTGCGACGGCAAGCTGGTCGCCTACACGTCCACGCAGGCGCATTCGTCGATCGAAAAAGCCGTGAAGATCGCCGGCCTGGGAGCGCGCAACCTGCGGCTCGTGGCGGTGGACGAGGCGTTCGCCATGCGGCCGGACGCCCTGGCGGAGCAGATCGCGCGGGACCGCGCCGCGGGGCTCCTGCCCTGCTTCGTCAGCGCCACGGTCGGAACGACCTCCTCCAACGCGCTCGATCCCCTCGTCCCGATCGGCGAGATCTGCCGCCGGGAGAAGGTCTGGCTCCACGTGGACGCGGCCATGTCGGGGACCGCGGCGCTCTGCCCCGAGTTTCGCTCGATCCACGATGGGCTGGAGGCGGCCGACAGCTACTGCTTCAACCCGCACAAGTGGATGTTCACCAACTTCGACTGCGACTGCTTCTACGTGGCCGACCGCAAGGCGCTCATCCAGGCGCTCTCGGTCCTGCCCGAGTACCTGCGCAACAAGGCCACCGAGTCCGGCGCGGTCATCGACTACCGCGACTGGCAGGTTCCGCTCGGCCGCCGGTTCCGGGCCTTGAAGCTCTGGTTCGTCCTGCGCCACTACGGCGTCGAAGGGCTGCGGCACCACGTCCGGCGGCACGTCGAGCTGGCCCAGGGGCTGGCCCGGACGATCGGGGAGTCGCCGGACTTCGAGCTCGCCGCGCCGGTTCCCTTGAACCTGATCTGCTTCCGCCACCGGGCCGGCGAAGAGATCAACCGGCGGCTGCTGGAGCGGCTCAATCGCGGCGGCGATCTCTATCTGACCCACACGCTCCTGGACGGGAAATTCACGCTGCGGCTCTGCATCGGGCAGACTCGGACGCAGGAGCGCCACGTCGCGCGGGCGTGGCGAACGATCGTCGACACGGCGAACGAGCTCGCCAGGGAGGAAGCATGAAACGCGTCACCGGGATCGGCGGAATCTTCTTCAAGGCCGAGAACGCCGACAAGCTGCGCGCCTGGTACTCGCAGTATCTGGGGATTCCGGTCGAGTCGTGGGGAGGCGCGCAGTTCCACTGGCGGCAGGCCGAGGACCCGGGCGCTCCCGGCTCCACGGCCTGGACGGTCTTCAAGGGCGACACCCGTTACTTCGCGCCGAGCGAAAAGCCGTTCATGATCAATTACCGGGTCGAGAATCTGCGCGAGTTGCTCGCGGCCCTGAAGGCCGAGGGCGTCACGGTCGACGAGAAGATCGACGAAAGCGAGTACGGCCGCTTCGGCTGGGTCATGGATCCCGAGGGCAACCGCATCGAGCTCTGGGAGCCGCCTCCCGAGAAGGGGTAGGGGGAGGCCAGCGACGTGAGCGACGACTCGCGCTCGGGCGCGCCGGCGCGCCCGCTCGTCGACTTCTACGCGAGCACCTACGGGCGTTTCGACACGCCCCTCTATCGCGAGATCCGCGGCGAGGCCTTCGGCGAGGACCTGGGCTCCAACTCCTGGCTGACGCCTGCGGAGCTGGCGGAGATTCCGGATCTGCTGCGGCTGGCGCCCTCGAGCCGGCTCCTCGACGTCGCGTGCGGCCCGGCAGGACCGGCCCTTCGGCTGGCCGGGACCTCCGGGTGCCATGTCGTGGGAATCGATCGCGACGAGCACGGGATCGCCCGCGCCCGCATCTGCGCCGCGGCGGAGGGTCTCGGAGAGCGCGCGCGGTTCGAGGTCGCCGACGCCGGCCAGACGCTGCCCTTCGAGGACCGGGCGTTCGACGCCGTCCTCTGCGTCGACGCGATCAACCATTTTCCCGACCGCGGCGCGGTGCTTTCAGAGTGGCGCCGCGTGGCCAGGCCGGGAGGACGGATTCTCTTCACCGATCCGATCGTGGTCAGCGCGGCGGTCTCCGCGGACGCGCTCTTCGCCCGCGCCGCGATCGGCTTCTACCTGTTCCTTCCGCCGGGAGAGAACGAGCGGCTCCTGGCCGAGGCCGGTCTGCGGCTCCTGCGCAAGGAAGACCGGACCGAGAGCGTCGAGGCGATCGCGCGCGGGCGGCGGCAGGCCCGGGCGAAACGCGCCGCGGCGCTGCGCGCCGTCGAAGGGGACGCGACGTTCGAAGGGCAGCAGCGGTTCCTGGAGGCCTGCGAGACCCTGGCGCGGGAGAGAAGGCTGTCGCGGATTCTCTACCTCGCCGAGCGTCCGCCCGACGCCGCGGACACGGCCGGCGCGGGCGCGCCGATCCGGCCGCTGGTGTCGGAGGCGCAGATCCGGGACTGCGCCCGCATGATGGCGGACTCCGAGCCCTGGCTGACGTTGCGGCGCAGCTACGAGGCGTCGCTGGCGTATCTCTCCGACGCGAGCCGGGAACGCTACGTCGCGATCGAGAACGGAGCTGTCGCCGGATTCCTCGTGTTGAACATGGCCGGCGCGTTTCCCGGGTACATCCAGACGGTCTGCGTGGCGCCCCAGAAGCGGGGGAGAGGGATCGGGACGGCGCTCGTCCGCTTCGCCGAGGAGCGGGTCTTCCGGGAGTCCCCCAACGTCTTTCTCTGCGTCTCCGACTTCAACCCCGGCGCCCGGCGGCTCTACGAGCGCCTGGGCTACGCCGTCGTCGGAGCGCTGTCCGACTACATCGTCGCCGGGCACGCCGAGATCCTCATGCGCAAGTCGATCGGTCCGCGGGCGGAGTTCGCGGCGAAGCCGTGAAGGAAACAATCTATATATTGTTAGGCCGAACGTTCCGATGAGCGGCGCCCGTGCTCCGATCCGGAGCCTCTGCCTCTTCTGCGGCGCCAACGAGGGGAGCGATCCGTCGTACGCGGACGCCGCGCGTTCGCTGGCCAGGGAGCTCGCCCGGTCCCGGGTCCGGATCGTGACCGGCGGCGGCCGCGTCGGACTGATGGGCGTCGTCGCCGATGCCGCGCTCGCCGCGGGAGGGGAGGTCGTGGGCGTCATCCCCCAGGCGCTCCTGGCTCGGGAGATGGGGCATACCGGCCTGACGCGCCTCGAGGTCGTGTCCACGATGCACGAGCGCAAGGCCAGGATGGCGGAGCTTTCCGACGGATTCGTGGCGCTGCCGGGCGGCATCGGGACGCTCGAGGAGCTCTTCGAGGTCTGGACCTGGGCGCAGCTGGGCGTCCACGCCAAGCCCTGCGCGCTCTTCAACGCCGCCGGCTACTACGATCCGCTGCTCGCGTTTCTCGACCATTCAGCCGCGCAGGGATTCCTGCGCGATCGAAGCCGGAAGATGCTGATCGTGGAATCCGATCCGCGCCTGATGTCGGAGCGGCTGGCGGCCTACGAGCCTCCGGAAGTCCGGCGCTGGATCGAGCCTTCGGCGACGTAAATAACTGGGAAATCGCTTGATCCTGATTCGAGGGAATTCGTCGAGATTGCCTTACACCCTACTAACACCACCCTATTAACACCACATGGTGGAGGCGTGTGGCGAACCGAGGGCGTCAGGTGTTAATCAGACAGGGAGGACCCGTAGGGAACCAACGGCTTCGTCGGCAGATCGGCACTCTTGTTGACGACGTAGCTAAAGCTGTCTTGGTCGACGGTGACGGCAACGTACTTGATCCATGACGGCGCCGGAGTTGGCGGGCCAGGGCACGATGGTTCGCCACCGACGCCGCCAACCTGGACCAAGCTGTTGGGTGGAACCACGATAGCCTGCCGATCGAGTATGGAGTCGTCACAGGCTTGGTGGACCTCGATCACCGCGGTCGCGCTGGACGCGCCGGCGTTAAACACACCGACATTCGAAGTGCTGGCTTCGGCGCCGAGGTCTGCGCCAAGCAGGATGCGAGTCGTCCCCGCAGGTGTGAGGGCTCTTGCTATTGGAAGTTGAAACGACCCGAGGTCGGGAACCGGCGACGGCGGTGCGCCCGAAGGTGGGCAGAGGGTTGAGAACGCCTCTGCCCTACTCTGGATCACTACGCCATCGGGCACGTTCAAATGCACCACCCAAAGAGGGGGAAATTCAACGGGTCGCCAGTTCGTGGCAAGGAAGGCCGAGACCGTCCGACCGGGAGGCACCGAGAGCGACGTTGGCGTTGCCGGTACCGTGCCGTTGCTCACTCCTAGAAGCGTCACGACCGCGGTGGCCCCCCCGCGTTGTAAAAGATAAGATGTATGTAGCGGTAGTTGGGCGGACACTCCCGAGATTCCGTCGGCAGATTTTTCCACAGTTTAGGCAGCCTCTGGATCGACCTCCTTTCTGCTGAGGAGGGCGGCGCCGTCGAGGAAGGCCTGGTAGGGAGTGCGGCCCTGGGTCCGGTAGCCCTGGTGGGCGCGCTCGCGGTTATAGAAGTCGAGGTAACGATCGAGGTCGGCCTGGAGCTGGTCGAGTGACTCGTAGAAGGTCTTGCGGAAAGCGACGGCGTAGAACTCTTCCTTGATGGTGCGGTGGAAGCGTTCGGTGAAGCCGTTGGTCTGAGGCGAGCCGATGTCGGTTCTGCGGTGCTCGATCTGGCTGATCGTCAGGAAGAGCTCGAAGGGATGATGAAGGGGTCGGCCGCAGAACTCCCTACCGTTGTCGGTCAAGAGGTGCTGGATCTCCACGCCGTGCTCTTCGTAGAAGGGGACGACGCGATCGTTCAAGACATCGACGGCCGTCATGGGGACCTTGGAGAGGTAGAGCTTGGCGAAGGCCAAAGAGCAGTTGGTGTCGACAACGGTCTGCTGGTAGATCCTGCCCACGCCCTTGATCGTGCCGACGAAGTAGGTGTCCTGACCCAGCAAAAAGCCCGGCTGGGGCGACTCGATGTGGGCCTCGGGATCGGTGACCTTGCCGCGCCAACGCTGGAGCAGCTTCATCTGGGTTTCGGTCAGGACGCCGCCGCGGGCTGCCGTCTTCTGCTCGAGCCACAGCAGCCTCTGGTAGCGAAGCGTCAGGCCGTGGCGCTGCCAGACCGCGCGTACGGCCGCAGGCGAGACCCCGACGCCGACCAGCTTGAGCTGGGACGAGAGCCTCAGGTAACTCATCGCCGGATACCGCTCGGTCATCTCCAGGATCTTCGCCTCAAGCTCCGGCGGCGTCTGATTGGGCATCCTCGGGTTGCGTCGCGGCTGCGGCGCCAGGCCTTCAGCGCCGTACCTCTCGAAGGCTTCCTTGATCTCGTAGAAGTGGCTCCGGGAGATCCCCGCTCGTTTGCATGCCTGGCTCACGCTGGAAAGTTGCTCCGCCAAGGCGAGCATTCCCATCCTCGCCTTGATAAGCTTTTCTCGGGTGCTCATCGTCGTCTCCTTTCGGTAAATCTGAATTCCCAAATCCAAATCTACCGCCGGAGAACCCGGGAGCACCCAACCCCACTTTTCCGCAGTTTCCACAGCCCTCAGCCGGCTGCTACAACTGTCCGGAGATCTCCCGCTAAGTACAGATAAGATCATCTTGCCAGATAGCCTGTAAGCATGCCTCCGGACTCAACGGCGACTGCGCGCTCACGCGCACCGCGAAGACGTCGCTGGCCAACACAGTGTCACACGCGAGCATGCTTCCTACGAGAACGAGTGTTTGGATCCGTCCGGGTCTCACCGTAACCTCCTAGAATCCGTAGGCCAGCCAGGTATCGCCATAGAAGTTCGCCCCACGAGTCGGCTGTCCGCAAAAGGCACTCACCCACTTCTCGCCGCCCGGATAAGTCCATGACCACGTGCCATGGTAGTCGCCGATGAAGTTCGGCCCAGGAAAGTAGTCGGCGCTGGTCTGAAATGTCGTTAGCGAGTAGTTCGCCTTTTGCAGGTTTCCGTTTATGTCGATGTTCGCGGCGTAAAGGTTATACGCGTCGCGGGATGGGTCAGCACGGCGATCATAGAAAGCCACGAGCCCGTTGTTGCCGGTCGAGTCAAACGCTCTAGGCTCGGCATGAACTGATCGTTTACCTGCGAGTCGTTCACGCGGACCTTCGCTTGCCAGCCCGACGTCGTCTTGGATGTGTAGAAGCAATCTGTCTTGGAGGTGCCATCACGACTCTCGTGCCAGACTACGGCTACCCTGTTGTTGGGTCGGTTAAAACGCGCCCAGGGGGCAGACACCGCACGAATGCCGCCGAAGAGGGTTCCCTCGATGAAGAAATGCGTGGCGGTTGTCACGATCTCGGGCGTCTGCCAGGTTGTTCCGAAGTCCGAGGACTGCGCCATTTTCATCTGCTCGGCATCATAATCGATCCAGATCGCTAGTACGTTCCCCGTGTTCGGGGCAACGAGGATCTGTTGACCGCCGTCTCGCCTTGAATCGACGGGATGCGAGGCACCAAAGCCGGCGCCGCCGTTCGTGCTCAACGCGACGAAGAGTTGAAAGCTCGTTGGCGGCCCGATCGTGATCCTGGAATAGATCACGTAGATCCAACCCAACGAGTTCGCCGCCGGCGAGACAATGACCGTGGGCCGGTCATGAAAATAAGCTGCCGTCGGATCAGATGCCACGATCGTGGGGCTCGACCAAGTGGCGCCGCCGTCATCGCTATGCCAGCACCCGATCGCCGTTTTGGCCGAACCGTAGCCATTATGCATTATCCCTACGTTGTAGATACGCCCCTGCGACACGCCGCCGCCGTAGACATTTGCGTCAAGTGACGGATCGCCATAGCTATGGTAGTCGGAGAGGATCGGCAGCTGGCCGGGTAGGGTCCGTGTTCCGTTTGTTTCGTTGAGTCGCGTTGAGTAGAGAGTGTAGTAGTTGTCGAGACGCGCGTACGTGGAGACGGTGTAGACCGTGCCGCCAAGGGTAGTGGTGATAACCGCCGGCTCGACCTCATGCTGGGAGCTTGACGTTACGTTGACGTCAAATGGGCTGAATAAGGGTCCAACCGGCGCGAGGGCGCTGTTCGCAATTCCCTCCTCTGGGCGCGGGGCAAATCCAAGGTCCATCGCCAGCTCGTGGTAGACGGTGCCGCTGATGATCCGTAAGGCGGGTGAATCGAGGGAAGGCGTGGCCTGAGCGAGCCCAGGACGGCTCGCCCAATGGATTCCGAGGACGACGCACAGACAGAACGACGAGACGATGACGACTCTCTTCTGACAGACCTCCTTTCGGGAACCCCAGAGGTGTTGCCCAAGTCCTACCGTTTGGCTCGTCGGCAACCTATCTCGGTAGTCGGCGATCGGGAACTAGCCGGACGGCTAGTTTTGGTCGAGCTTTCGACCAGGTGAGAACGACCCTTGACACGGGAGGCTTCCTGCCGGCGGCCGATCAGGATCGGCTGCCAAGGGCCAGGCGGACGAGATCACGGCGATGGGCGGTGCCGGTCTTGCGAAGGAGGCGGCTGATGTGGAACTTAACCGTCGACTCGCTGACGCCGAGCAGGCCGGAGATCTCCTTGTTCGTCGGGTCGTCTCGAAGTGCTTCGAGGACGCGGCGTTCGGCGCGGCTGAGGTTGAATTCAGAGACCGTCTGCGAGGGCTCTTCCGGTTGAAGCGCGCTCGCCATGAGGTTTCGCGGCGCCCACATGTCGCCGTGGGCGACGGCCTCGATGGCTGCCAGTATCTCGGGCGGCTCGGCGTTGAAGTGGAGGACACCCATCGCGCCCGCGCGCAGGCACGGCTCGACGAAGCCGCGGCGGACCTCTGGAACAAAGACGAGGATCGCCGCGACAGGGAAACGAGATCGGGTGCGCAAGAGCGCTTCGCGTACGTCGGTCCAAGGCCGAGGAGCATCGAGTAGGACGACGCTTGCGCGACGGCCTCCGATTTCGAAGCCCTTGGCCGTCAGAAATCCCTCGACGGCCTCTCTGCGCCATCGGTCCTCGATCTCGAACGCTACGAGTGGCTTACGCTTTAAGCCCCTCTACGAGTCATTTCCTGTCGCCATGCGCCACCGGGTCTTTCTGGAGCGAACTCCTCCACCCTTGAAGTGCCGCTGGCGAGGTGTTTTCCACACAAACTATTTTGAAAATCTTGACTTTGCTTACGCCCGTTTTACGCCATAATCGGGCGTGGCTAAGCCTGTGCGTTCTTCGGGCAACTCCGGCGCCGAGCCCCCTTCGCGGAACCTGGGCGTCGCCGGAAAACCGCCGTCGATCCCGGCGATCGTCGCGGCTGGGGCGCGCAAGGAGAAGCTGAAGGAGCGCGCCTGGAAGCCGGCTTCGCCGCGCTCCGGCGCGATGCCCTATGCGGAGCTCCACGCCGCGTCCGCGTTCTCCTTCCTGGACGGCGCGTCGCCGCCGGAGGACCTGGTCGAAGAGGCCGCGCGTCTGGGCCTTCCCGCCGTCGCCCTCATCGATACCAACGGCGTCTACGGCGCGCCGCGTTTCTACAAGGGGGCGAAGGCGGCGGGGCTGCGCGCGCTGGTCGGGGCGGAGGTGGCGATTTCGGAAATCGGAAATCGGAAATCGGAAATCGGAAGAAGGGTCAGGAAAAGATCGATTCCCGATTCCCGTTTCCCGTTTCCCGGCCCCCGTTTGACCTTGCTCGTCGAGAACCGCGCCGGCTACAAGAACCTCTGCCGCCTGATCACCGCGGGCGCTCTCGGAAAAGCCAAGGGCGAGACCGCGGTGACGTGGGAGCAGATCGCCGCGCACGCCGAGGGGCTCCACTGCTTAACCGGAGGAGAGGAAGGGCCGGCCGCGCGGGCGCTGACTGAGGGCGGGCTCGACGCCGCGCGGGCCGAGCTCGAGCGCCTGAAGGATCTTTTTCCGGGACGCCTCCACGTCGAGCTTCAGCGCCACCAGCTTCGCGAAGAGGAGCACCGCAACCAGGCCTTCGCCGACCTGGCGCGTGAACTGCGCCTGCCGCTCGCCGCGACCAACGGCGTGCGCTACGCGCGGGAGAAGGACAAGGATCTCCACGACGTTTTCACCGCGATCCGCAACCACACGACGCTCGATCGGGCCGGCACGCTTCTGGCCGGACAGCGCGAGCGCCATTTCAAGTCCGCCGACGAGATGTCGCGGCTCTTCGCCGATCTGCCGCAGGCCCTGTCCGGCGCCTGGGAGCTCTCGCGGCGGCTCGACTTCACGCTCGCGGACCTGGGCTACCGCTTCCCCGACTACCCGCTCCCGCCGGGGGAGACGCCGCAGTCGTTCCTGCGTCAGATCACCTGGAACGGCGCGCGCTCGCGCTTCCGGCCGCTGACCGCGCGGGCCCAGGCCCAGATCGCCAAGGAGCTGGCCATGATCGAGAAGCTCGATCTCCCCGGCTACTTCCTGATCGTCTGGGACATCGTGCGCTTCTGCCTGGAGAACCGGATCCTGGTCCAGGGGCGCGGCTCGGCCGCCAACAGCGCGGTCTGCTACGCGCTCTCGATCACCGCGGTCGACCCGGTCAAGATGGATCTGCTCTTCGAGCGCTTCCTGTCCGAGGAGCGCGGGGAGTGGCCGGACATCGATCTGGATCTGCCTTCCGGAGACCAGCGCGAGCGCGTCATCCAGCATGTCTACGAGAAATACGGGCCGCACGGCGCGGGAATGACCGCCAACGTCATCACCTACCGCGACCGTTCCTCCGCGCGCGAAGCGGGCAAAGCCCTGGGCTATTCGTCAGAGCAGGTGGACCGGCTTTCCAAGCACCTCTCGAGCTGGAATTTCGGCGAGATCAAGGAGCCGATCGCGGAGCTTTCCAAAGAGGTCGCCGCGGCGGGGCTCGATCCCAACGACGCCCGCACGGCGCACTTCCTGCGTTTGTTCTTGAAGATCCAGAACCTCCCGCGGCACCTGGGGCAGCACTCCGGCGGCATGGTCGTGGCCAAGGGGCGGTTAGACGAGGTCGTGCCGCTCGAGCCGGCCTCCATGCCCGGTCGCGTCGTCGTGCAGTGGGACAAGGACGATTGCGCGGACATGGGGATCGTGAAGGTGGATCTCCTGGGCCTGGGGATGCTGGCGGCGATGGAGGAGGCGATCCCCATGATCCGCACGCACGAGAAGGTGGA
Source organism: uncultured Acidobacteriota bacterium (assembly GCA_963733955.1). GTDB lineage: Bacteria > Acidobacteriota > Thermoanaerobaculia > UBA5066 > Gp7-AA6 > DATFTF01. Next base: position 77,447 of record CAVTEW010000004.1, on the reverse strand, counting down.
GGTCGATCTCGCGCACCTGCCGCCGGACGACCCGGCGGTCTACCGGATGTTGAACGACGCGGACACGGTCGGCTGCTTCCAGGTCGAGAGCCGCGCGCAGATGGCCTCGCTCCCGCGGAACGCGCCGAAGAAGTTCTACGACATCGTCGTGCAGGTCGCGATCATCCGCCCGGGACCCATCGTGGGCGGCATGGTGCGGCCGTTCTTCGAGCGCCGGCAGGGCCGGGCGCCGGTCGAGTATCCGCACCCGTGTCTCGAGCCGATCTTGAAACGTACTCTGGGAGTCCCGCTCTTCCAGGAGCAGCTGCTGCGGATCGCCATGGTCGCCGGCGGGTTCACGGGCGGCGAGGCCGAGGAGCTGCGGCGGGCCATGGGCTTCAAGCGGTCGATGGAGCGGATGGGCGCGATCGAGGCGCGGCTGCGCGCGGGGATGACCGCGCGCGGCATCGGCGCGGCGGCGCAGGAGCAGATCGTCAAGTCGATCACCTCCTTCGCCCTCTACGGGTTCCCCGAGTCGCACGCGGCGTCGTTTGCGCTGATCGCCTACGCGAGCTGCTACCTGAAGGCCCGGCATCCGGCGGCTTTCTTCGCGTCGCTCTTGAACTGCTGGCCCATGGGCTTCTACCACCCGGCCACGCTGATCAAGGACGCGCAGCGCCACGGCACGCCGTTCCATCCCATCGATGTCGCGCGCTCGGGATGGAAGTGCCGGTGGGAGGCGCGCGGCGTGCGGCTGGGGATGCGCTTCGTCCAGGGCCTCTCGGAGGCTGCGGGCGCGCGGATCGAGGAGGAGCAAGGGCGGGCGCCGTTCGCGGACGCGGGGGATCTCGCCCGGCGGTGCGCGTTGAAGCCGCACGAGCTGACGCTTCTCGCGGAGGCCGGCGCGCTCGCCTCCTTCGGCAGGACCCGCCGTTCGGCCCTCTGGCAGGTGGCCAAGGTGGCCCGCCCGGCCGGGCCGCTCTTAGCGGAGCTCCCCGTGGACGATCCGTCGCCCCTTCCGGAGATGTCTCCCGAGGAAGAGACCGCGGCGGATTACGCCGCGACGCACATGACGACCGGGCCGCACTGGATGGAGCACTGGCGCGAGCGCTTGAACGCGCGCGGCATCCTCTCGGCGGCGGATCTGACGAAGCTCCCCGACGGCAAGCGCGTGACGACCGCTGGCACCGTCGTCGTGCGCCAGCGCCCCGGCACGGCCAAAGGCTTCGTGTTCCTGACGCTCGAGGATGAAACCGGCCTCTGCCAGGCCATCGTGCGACCCGACCTCTTCCGCGAGAACCGGCAGGTCATCGTGGGATCGGGATCGCTCATCGTCGAGGGCCGGCTCCAGAAGCAGGACGGAACGCTCTCGGTCAAGGGCGAGCGCTTCTGGGCCCTCTCGAACCTGGAGCCGATCCCCAGCCACGATTTCCGGTGAGGCGGCGGAAGGCGCTTACTTCTTCTGTTGCTCCTTCAGCAGGTCCCGGATCTCCCTCAACAGCACCTCTTGAGCCGGCGCGGGCGGAGCCAACCGGGCGGCGAAACGGCCGAAGGGAAGCACGATCAGAAAGTAGATGCCCGCGGCCTTGATCAGGAACGCGATCACGGCGTTGAGGAAGTTGCCGAGCCCGACCGATCCGACCTTGATGGCGGAGAAGTCCGGCTGGCCGCCCAGCATTCCAATGATGGGCGTGATGATGTCCTTGACCAGGGAGTCGATGATGCCGGAGAAGGCCACCCCAATGACGACGCCGACCGCGAGGTCGACGACGTTGCCCCGCGCGACGAAATCCCGAAAGCCCTTGAGCATGTTCTTCCCTCATTGCCTTTCCCCGTCGCCTTTCGGCGAGGAAAGAAGCGCCGGCGATCACCCCCGTGTTTCGCCGGCGCCCTCCGCTACTTGGCCTTCTTGGCCTTGGTTGCCTTCTCCGCCTTGACCTCCACCGTCGTCGCGGTCATGCGGTACTCGATGGTGACCTTGGCGCCCACCTTCAGATCTCCGGTGACCTTGGTCGAGGCGTCCCGCGCGATCTCCCAGCGGTCCTTCCCCTTCTGAACGGCGATCATCGTGTCGGAGACTTCCAGGACCGGCCCGGTGACCTGATAGGTCTTCGTGGCGCCCGCCGCCAGGGAGGTCGAGAGCTGGAGAACCAGGACGACGCTTGCGAGCAGAACCGCTGCCTTCTTCATGTCGCTCCTCCTGTCGAAAATATGAAACGGTCCAACGAGAACGATCTCAGTTTTTCTTCTGGCCCTCGCGCGACGCGCGGTAACCCGCGGCGATCGCGTCCTGCTCGGTCATGTACTTGCCTTCCCTGGTCTTGCCGTACCAGCGGTCGCCCTCGTAGTGGTAGACCTTGGTGGCGGTGTTGACCCAGACCATGCCCTTGGCCGGAGGCGCCTCCCGCGATCCGATCTCGCCCGCGGAGGTCGCGCCGGCGGAATCCCGGGCGGCGGCCGCGGACTTCGGAGTCGCGACCCGGGCGGCGGCCGGAGCCGGGGCAGCAGCCGCGGCGGACGATCCGGAGGAAGCCGCGGAGCCGGCCGAAGACCCCGAAGATCCCGAGGAAGCCGCCGGAGACGCCGGGCGCGAGGTCCCGCTGGAGGACACAGCCGAGCCGGCCGGCGCGGCCGGTCCGGAGGATTTCGACGCGGAGCGCGCGCCCACGGTGACGCGTCCGGAGATCTTCGCCAGCGTGCTCTTGGAAACCCCCGCTCGAGCGAGATCGTCCACGGAGGAATAGGGCCGTCCCGCGATGATTTTCTTCGCCGTGGCCGGACCCACGCCGGGAAGATCCTCCAGCTCTTTCTGAGAGGCGGAATTGACGTCGACGGGAGCTCCCGCGCCCGCGGGCTCTGCGGCCGCCGGCTTCGACGAGGACGGGGCGGCCGAGGTCTTGGAGCCGGACTTCGGGGCGGCAGCCGCCGCGCCGGCGGCCTTCGGGGCGGAGCCCGCGCTCGAGACCGTGACGCGATCGGCGAGCTTGGCGATCGTCTTCTCCGAAACGCCCGCGCGCGAGAGATCCGAGACGGAGGAATAGGGGCGCCCGGCGATAATTTTCTTCGCCGTGGCCGCCCCGACTCCCGGAAGATCCTCCAGATCCTTCTTGCTCGCGGTGTTGAGGTCGACCCTGGCCGCGGGCCCCTTGGCCTTCCCCGCGGCCAGCGCCGCGGGCGCGCCGACGGCGAGCAGGAGGAGGACGAGCCCCAGGCGGAACAGCGATCTGGAAACGACGTTCATCGGAACCTCCCGGCGCAGCGCGAACCGCGCCTTTGGAATTGCGGTCGAGCCTACACCCGGAACGATCTCGCGGAGCCCACCGCTTGCGCGCCCGGACCCTGACGCCGACCGGCCGACCTGCCGACTAGGGACGAAACAACGTCATGGCGAAGAGAACCGATGCCGTGCCGCCCAGGAGGAGGGAGGCGAACCACACCCAGCGGGTCCGCGTCAACGCGGCGACCGCCCCGAGCGCGATGGAGACCTGAAACAGGGCGACGGCGTTGGCGAACCCGTGATGGTGATGCAGCAGATGGTCGGCCTCGGTCGACTTCTCGTCGCGCTCCTTCTCGAGCTCCCGCGCCTTCTTCTGGATCTCCGCCTGCTCCTCGGTGTAGCGCTTGACCTTTTCGCCGTATTCGGCCGGCGGCTCCTTGGCGATGGCGAGCCAGGACGTGCGCGCCGCCTCCGCCGTCGCCGCCTTGATTCCCTTGGCCTGGTAGTAGGCCCACTGGTCGGAGGCCTCGGCCTGATGGCGCGTCGCCTCGGTCTTCAGGACCAGGGCCTCGTTGACGGCCGCGCCGGCCTTCAGGGCCGCGATCGCGGCGAGCGCGGCGAACAGGGCGGTGGTCAGGGCGATGGCCTTGAGAAACGCGCCCCCCTCGCGCTCGATTTCCTCGTGGATCTTCTCGGTGAGCGTCTCGGTCTCGACTTCCGGGCCTTCGGGCATGGCGCTCTCCTTTCCGCCGCAGGAGCGGCTCAACTGTATGCGATCCGGAATTCGACGGAAGCGCCGAGAGACTCCCGGCCGGTTCTTCCTCGAGATTTTCGACGCCTTCCAGGCCTGAGCGTTCTCCGGCGGGAACTTCGGCGGCGCGCCGGGTTCCCTAGCTGACAGAATGATGCGCGTGAAGAGTGTGCCAGGCGTGAGAAGACTCTCCCGTTACCCGGTCCTGGTTTCGCTCCTGCTGCTGGCCTCGGCCGGCGCCGTCGGCTCGCGCCAGGTCTCTCGCCCCGTCGCGGCGAAGCGGCCCGCGGCGGCCGCGAGCGCCGGCGGATGGAAGGAGGTCGACCGGCTCGTCTCCGAGCAGAAATTCGCGCAGGCCGCGAAGCTGGTCGACGACCTCCTGACCCGGGCCCGGACCGCCAACGACGAGGCCGGGTGGACCCGGGCGCTGGTGCGTAGGGTGCAGCTCGAGATCGGGCTCCACGGGTATGAGACGGCCGTCCGTTTCTTCAAGGAGGAGCCGCGGCCGTCGGGCCTTCTGTCCCGCGTCACGCTCGACCTCTTCTACGGGGAAACCCTCATCACGTACGCCCGCGCGTACTCCTGGGAGATCTCCCAGCGCGAGCGCGTGGACGCGCCGGGCGTCGACCTCAAGGCCTGGACGCGCGAGCAGATCTTCAACGAGGCCCGCCGCGCCTACGGCGAAGCCTGGAGCCGGCGCGGCGACCTGGCGAAGATTCCGATCGGCAGCCTCTCCGAGTACGTCGTCCCGAATTCCTATCCGCCGGGCGTGCGCGGGACTCTTCGCGACGTCGTGACCTACCTCTGCGTCGACCTCCTCGCCGACAGCTCAGGCTGGACGCCCGCGCAGTCGAGCGCGGTCGAGGGCCTGGGCCTGGCGCGCCTTCTCTCCCGCGAGGGCCCCGCGGCGGACGTGCGCCTGGAGGGTCCCGGCCACCCGGTGGAGAAGATCGTCGCGGCCCTCGCCGACCTCGAAGCCTGGCATGCCGCGGGCGGACGGGAGGAGGCCGCGCTCGAGGCGCGGCTCGAGCGGATGCGCCGCCTGCACACCGCGTTCGTTCAGGAGGAGGACCGCGCGGCGATCCGCAAGGATCTGGAGACGCGGCTCGCTCCGTTTCGCGACGTGGCCTGGTGGTCGGAGGGGATGGCGACGCTCGCCCGGTTCCGGCAGGCCGCGGAGGCTCCGGACAACCTGATCCGCGCGCTGGCCGCGGCGCGGCAGGGGGAGAAGGCGTACCCCGGATCTGCCGGCGGAGAGGATTGCCGCGCGATCGCCGCGGCGATTGAGGCGCCCGACTTCCAGGCCGCGTCGATGTCGCAAGACGGTCCCCGGCGACGATCGATCGAGCTGACCCATAAGAACGTCGGCGTCCTGTATCTGCGGGCCTATCCGGTCAACCTCGTCGCCCGCGTCGAGTCCGCGACCGACTACAACCTGCTCCCTTCGGGACAGGAGGCCCGCGCCTCAATCGACCGCGAGCGTCCCGCCGCCTCCTGGAGCGTCGCGCTGCCGCCCACGCCCGATTTCAAGCCGCACCGGACCTTCGTCACGCCTCCGATGGAGACCCCCGGCCTCTACGTCATCGTCCTGTCGGCGCGCCCGGACTTCGCGGCGTCGAACAACCGGATCGTCTCCATGAACCTGATCGTGAGCGATCTGGTGATCGTCACGCGGTCCGAGGAGTTCCTCATCGAGGCGCGCGTGCTGGCGGGGCGTTCGGGCCGGCCCGTCGCCTCCGCGGCGGTGACCCTCTACCGCTACGACTGGAACCACCGGCACGCTCCGATCGAGACGCGGCAGACCGGCGCGGACGGAGGGGCCCGCTTCGAGTACACGCCGGGAAGCGAAGGGCGCTCGTATTTTCTCCTCGCGCGCAAGGGCAACGACGCCGCGCTCGACCCGAACTACCTCTCGCTCTCCCGGCGCGTCGCGCCCGCGGAGACGACACAGTCGCTCCTCTACACCGACCGCGCCATCTACCGTCCGGCCCAGACGATCGACTGGAAGGTCCTGGTGTACCGCGGGCGGGCCGACCTCGCGAAGTTCCAGACGCTGGCGTCCTCGCCGGTGACGGTGAGCCTGATCGACGCGAACAACCAGACGGTCGAGTCGAGGTCGCTCTCGACCAACGAGTTTGGGACGGCGTCGGGGGAGTTTCGCATCCCCTCCGGCCGCGCCCTGGGCAACTGGCGCCTGCAGAGCTCGGCCGGCGGAACCTGCTTCGTCAGCGTGGAGGAATACAAGCGGCCGACGTTCGAAGTCTCGTGGAAGGACCCCGAAGGGCCGGTCCGTTTGAACCACGCCCTCGCGCTCTCCGGGAACGCGCGCTACTACTTTGGCCTCCCGGTGGCGCAGGGGACGGTGGTCTGGCGCGTGACCCGCCAGGCGGAAATTCCTCGGTGGTGGTGGCGCTGGGGATGGATCCATCCCAATTGGGGAGAGCCCGAGACCGTGGCCCAGGGAAGCGCGCCGCTTGCGGACGACGGCGTCTTTCGCGTCGCCTTCACGCCGAAGGCGGATGAGCGGCTCAAGGACAAGGAGAAATCCAACGCGATCGTCTACCGCTACGTCGCCACCGCCGACGTCACCGACGACGGGGGAGAGACGCGCGGCGCGACCCGCGCCTTCCGCGTCGGGTTCGTCGGCGTCGAGGCGGTCGCGCGGATGGAGACCGCGTTCGTCCGCGCCGGCCGGCCCGCCGCGATCACGGTCGTCCGCACCGATTTGAACGGCGCGCCGCGCCCGGGCGCCGGGACGTGGCGGCTCCTGGCGCTGGCGCCCCCGTCCTCCGCGGCGCTTCCGGCCGACCGCCCTCTCCCGATCGATCCCGCGCGCGAACGGTTCGCGACGCCCGGGGACCGCCAGCGCCCGCGCTGGGACGTCCAGGAGTCGCTCGACCCGATCCTCTCGGAGTGGCCCGACGGAGCCGAGCGCGCCCACGGCGCCGCGTCGCACGACGTCAGGGGCGAGGCGTCGATCGCGCTGCCGGACCTGTCCGCCGGGGCCTACCGCCTCCGCTACGAGACGGCGGACGAGCTGGGCGCGAAGTTCGAGCTGTCCCGGGACTTCGTCGTCGCGGGGCGGGGCCTGCGGCTGCCCGCCGCCGCGGTCCTGATGGTCGAGTCCTCGTCGGTCGCCGTGGGCCAGACCGCGCGCCTGCTCGCGCTTTCGGGGTTTCCCGACCAGGCGGTGACCCTGGAGCTCTACCGCGACGGCCGCCTCGTGGAGCGGCGCGCGCTCAAGGGCTCGGAGAGCCCGCTGCTGGAGTTTCCGATTCGCGAACAGGACCGCGGCGGGTTCGGCGTGCGCCTGTCGATCCTCCGGGATCACCAGTGGATCGCGCAGACCGCTTCGGTGTTCGTGCCGTGGGACGACAAGAAGCTCGATCTCTCCTTCGCCACGTTCCGCGACCGCGTGCGGCCGGGAACGACCGAGTCGTGGCGGGTGACGGTCAAGTCCCCCGACGGCAAACCGGTCGAGGAGAAGACGGCGGAGCTGCTCGCCTACATGTACGACCGCAGCCTGGACGCCTTCCGCCCGCAGAATCCTCCTGACCCGCTGGCGCTCTACCCCAACCACGCCTCCCCCGGCTACACGCGGGCGAGCCTCGGCGAGGCGGTCGCGCAATGGGTCTCCAACCAAAACTACGCGACCGTCCGGTCGGGTCCGGTCTTCTCCGGCGACCGCCTGAAGTTCCTCGACGGCTATGGCGTCGGCGGTCCCGGGCGCAGGCGCGGGTTCCTCCAGGAAGGCGGCGCCAACGGGCGCGTGGCCGACGCGCTCACGGTCGCGGAGGCGCCCCCACCGGCTTCGGCGCCGATGGCCGTCGCCAAGAGCGCCGTCGCGGGCCGCCTGAACGAGGAGCGCAAGGACAAGGAGGCCTCCTCGTCCGAGCCCGCCGCGCCGGGCGCCTTGCGGAGCGAGTTCTCCGAGACGGCGTTCTGGAAGCCGCGCTTGCTGACCGGACCCGGCGGAGAGGCCGCGATCGAGTTCACCGTTCCCGACTCGGTGACCTCCTGGAACGTCTGGGTCCACGCGGTGACGCGAGACTTGAAGGCCGGGTCGCTGCGCAAGGAGACGCGCAGCGTCAAGGACCTGATGGTGCGCCCCTACGTGCCGCGGTTCCTGCGCGAAGGGGATCGGGCGCAGCTGAAGGTGGTCGTCAACAACGCCACGGACAAAAAGCTGTCCGGCCGCGTGGCGATCGAGATCCTGGACGCGGCCACGCAGACGAGCGCGTCGGCGGAGTTCGGTCTTCCGGCGGCAGGCGCGTCCGCGCCCTTCGAGGCGGGCGGGGCAGGCAGCGGCTCCGTCGTGTTCGCGATCGCCGCGCCGCGGCGGGTCGGCGCCTACTCCTTCAAGGTCACCGCGGAGGCCGGGAGCGCGAGCGACGGAGAGCTGCGGCCCGTCCCGGTCCTGCCGGGGCGCCTGCACCTGGTCCAATCCCGCTTCGTGACGCTGAAGCCCGGCGCGCCGCGCACCATGACCTTTCCGGACATGGCCGCGGGGGGCGACGCGTCTCTCGTCAACGAGCAGCTCGTGGTCACCGTGGACGCCCAGCTCTTCGAATCGGTCTTGAACGCGCTCCCGTACCTGGTGCATTACCCCTACGAGTGCACCGAGCAGACGTTGAACCGCTTCGTGCCGACGGCGATCGTCTCCTCCCTCTTCCGCGACTACCCCGCGGTGGCCAAGATGGCGCAGGAGCTGTCGCGGCGGGACACGCGCCTGGAGACCTGGGACACCCAGGACCCCAACCGCAAGATGGCGATCGAGGAAACGCCCTGGCTGGAGACCGCGCGCGGCGGCCGGGACGCCGGCGGCGAGCTCGTGGCGATCCTCGATCCGAAGATCGCCAGGGCGGAGCAGGAGGCCGCGCTGGCCAAGCTCGTCAAGGCCCAGACGGCCTCGGGAGGGTTTCCCTGGTGGCCGGGCGGACCGCCCTCGCCTTACATGACCCTCTACATCCTCCACGGGTTCGCGACCTCGCTCGAGTTCGGCGGGCCGGCGCCCCGCGACGCCGTGGAAAAGGCCTGGGGTTACCTGGCCGGCTACGTGCGGGAGGACCTGGACCGGTGCATCGCGCAGAACGGCTGCTGGGAGACCGCGACGTTCCTGAACTACACGATGTCCTCCTACCCCGACCCGAGCTGGTACGCGAAGGCGTTCACGCCCGAGGACCGCAAGCGGCTGCTCGATTTCTCCTTCCGGCACTGGAAGGAGCACTCGCCGTATCTGAAGGCCCAGCTCGCCCTGGTTTTGAAGCGCGCCGGCCGGGCCGCCGACGCGAAGCTCGTCTGGGACAGCGTCCTCGACTCGGCCAGGACCGATCCGGACCTGGGAACGTACTGGGCGCGCGAGGACCGCTCGTGGCTCTGGTACAACGACACGATCGAGACGCAGGCGTTCGCGCTGCGGACGCTCACCGAGCTCGCCCCCAGGGACCCGCGGCGCGACGGCCTGGTCCAATGGCTGTTTCTCAACAAGAAGCTGAACCAGTGGAAATCGACCAAGGCGACCGCGGAGGTCATTGCGTCGCTGGCCCACTATCTGAAGTCCGAGGGGGCCCTCTCGGCCCGGGAGGCGGTGTCGGTGGCGGTCGGGCGGGAACGGGTCACCTTCACCTTTGAGCCCGACCATTACACCGGCAAGCACAACCAGGTCGTCGTGCCCGGCGACAAGATCGATCCGAAGACCTCCTCGACCATCTCTGTCTCCAAGGAGGGACCCGGACTCGCCTTCGCTTCGGCGACCTGGCACTTCGCGACCGACAAGCTCCCCGAAAAAGAGAGCGGCGACTTCTTCTCGGTCTCCCGCCGCTACTTCAGGCGCGCGGCGACGGCGTCCGGCTTCGTCCTGAAGCCGCTCTCCGAGGGGGCCGCCGTCGCCCCGGGCGACGAGGTGGAAGTGCAGATCAGCCTGCGTTCCAAGCACGCCGCCGAGTACGTGCACCTGCGCGACCCGCGGGCGGCGGGGATGGAGCCGGAGAACGTGCTGTCGCGCTACAAGTGGGACCTGGGGATCTCCTGGTACGAGGAGACCCGCGACTCGGGCACGAACTTCTTCTTCGAGCAGCTGCCGGCCGGCGAGTACACCTTCAAGTACCGCCTACGGGCGAACATGGGCGGGACCTTCCGGGTCGGCCCGGCCACGGTTCAGTCGATGTACGCGCCGGAGTTCGCGGCGTATTCGGCGGGAGATACGCTGGTGGTTCGGTAGGAAACAATAGATATATTGTTAGCTCGTTCCGAGTTCCGAGTTCCGAGTTCCGAGTTCAGAATTCAGAACTCTCATAGCTATCGCTTCGCCAACGCCTGCCTGGCTTCAGTCAGCATCGGGTCGAGCGCGAGCGCGGTCGAGTACTCCTGGCGCGCGGCCTCGCGATCCTTCTGGCGGTCATAGATCGCGGCCAGGCGCAGGTGCGCCTGCGCCAGAGACGGTTCCTCCGCGGCGGGCTGCCGCGCGAGGTAGCGTTTCAGGCTTTCGATTCCCGCCTGGAGCTCCTTGCCGGAAAGCGCCGCGAGCTCGCCGATGTCGTAGAGGGCTTCGCCGTCGCGGCCGTCCTGGGCCAGGGCCTGCAGCAGGGCGAAGGCGGTCCGGTAGTCCTTGCGCCGGATGGCCAGGTCCGCGCGCCAGTGGACGGGGTCGGGAGCTCCGGGAGATTCCCGCATGGCCTCCTCGTATTCCTGGGCCGCGTCGGCGTACCGCTTCTCGTGCTCCGCGATCATTCCGAAGGCGCGGTGGCCCTTGACCGGATCGCGGCGCCGGATCTCCTGCGCCTGCGCCATCGCCTTGGCCGAGCTGCCCCCAAGAAACCCCGGCGCGCGCAGGGCGTACTCGACGAGCGAAAGGCGGGCGGCGAGGTTCCCGGGATCGAGCTCCACGGCGCGTTCGAACGCGTGCTCGACCTTGCGGGCGAGAAAGGGCTGGCGCAACACGCTCGCGTTCAGGGCCGCGGCGCCGTAGGCCCGGCCGAGCCAGAGCTCGGTCTCCGAGCTCGAGGGGTCCAGGGCCGAGGCCCGCTCGAGCCAGGCCACGGCGTGCTTGTCGTCCCGTTGCGACAGATAGAAGCGGCCCAGCGCCGAGGCCGTGGCGGGATCGTTCGTGCCGGCGCGCGCGCACTCCTCGAAGAGGAGCCGGGCTTCCGCGGTCCGGCGCGCCGAGAGCATCGCCTGGGCTTCGTCCAGCCGGCACGGCGTCGCCGCGGCGGCCTGGGCGAGCCCCGCGAGGATCCCCGCGATCCAGGCGCAGCGGCGCCACGGTCCGATTCGTCCGCTCATTCCTTGTCCAGTACGCGCGCGGGAGATTAACCGATTCGATCGGGAGCGCGCCAGCCGGGGCGGCGGCGCTTATGGGAGCTTGGCCAGCGCCTCCCTGGCCTCGGGAAAGCCCGGGTCGAGCGTCAGAGCCGTCGTGAATTCCTGCCGCGCCATCTGCGGGCGTCCCGAACGCGCCAGGACGTTTCCCAGCCGCAGGTGGGCCCACGAGAGCGCCGGCTCGTTGCCGGCCGGCTCGTGCCGAAGATAGAGCCGGAGACACTCCTCGCCGCGGACCAATCCGTCGCCGGAGAGCGCCGCGACGCGGCCGATCTGGTAGCAGGGCGCGATCTCCCTGGGCTTGGATCGGAGCAGCCCCTCCATCAGGTCGAAGGCCGCCTTCCATTGTTTCTGCCGCACGGCCACGTTCGCGCGCCAGTACACCGGCTCGTTGCGCTGCGGAAACTGCGCCATGGCCCGGTCGTATTGGGCCGACGCCGCGGCGAAATCGTTCTGTGCCTCGGCGACCCGCCCCAGAGCCCGGTATCCCTGCAGGCGGTCCCGCGCGGCGATTTCGGCGGCCTGCTCGCGCGCCCGCGAGACGCTGCCGCCGACGATTCCCGGGGCCAACAGGAAGAACTCGAGCAGCGACATCCGGGCGTCCACCGACGCCGGATCGAGCGCGACCGCGCGCTCGAAGGCGGTATGGATTTTTCCGGCCAGGGACGCCTGCTTCAGGAAGTTGGCGTGCTCGGCCTGTTCGGCGTAGGCGCGTCCGAGCCAGACCTGATATTCGGCCTTCCCCGGATCGAGACGCGCGGCGCGCTCCAGCCACGCAATCGCGCCGGCCTGATCGTGCTGAGCCAGGATGGCCCGGCCCAGGTACTCCGCGGCCTGCGGGTCCCGCGCGTCGGCCCGAAGGCAGGGCTCCAACAGGGCACGCGCCTCTGCATACTTCTGCGTTTCCAGAAGCGCCGCGGCGTCGGAGGTCCGGCACGGCGCGGCGACCGCGGCCGACGCGGCGAGAAGGAAGACCGCCGCCGCGGCGGTCGGGACACAGCGTCGCCACACTCCGATTCTTTCGCTCATGGCTCGATCAAAATATGCGGCCCGAATCATAGCGGATTCTCCGTTCCCGATTTGCCCAAGGTAGCGCGGGCGGGGACAAGCCCCGCTCCTAAGGAACCTTGGAATCGGCGCCGTAGGGGCGGCCCTCGCGGCCGCCCGCGCTTGGTTCTCGTCGCTACGCCGCTGCTTCGCCGTCGGAGATGATCTTTCCGTCGCGCACCTCGACGATGCGGCCGGCCCGGCGGGCCAGCGTCATGTCGTGCGTGATCACGATCAGCGTCCGCCCCTGCTGCCACAGCTCGGTGAAGATTCCCATCACGTCGCTTCCGGACGAGGTGTCGAGGTTGCCGGTCGGCTCGTCGGCGAGCACGATGTCCGGCTCCATGGCCAGGGCCCGCGCGATGGCCACGCGCTGCATCTGGCCGCCGGAGAGCTCGGTCGGCTTGTGATCCATCCGGTCGGCCAGGCCGACGCGGGAGAGCAGCTCGGTCACACGGTCGCGCCGCTTTCGGGGCGGGACGCCGCCGAAGAGGAGCGGCATCTCGACGTTTTCGAAGGACGAAATCTGCGGCAGGAGGTTGAAGTTCTGGAAGACGAACCCCACGCGCCGGTTGCGGATGTCGGCCAGCTGGTCGCGGTCGAGGCCGGCCACGTTCTCTCCGGCCAGCCGGTACGAGCCGTCCGTGGGCGTGTCCAGGCAGCCGATGAGATTCATCATGGTCGACTTGCCCGAGCCCGACGGGCCGACCACGGCGACGAACTCGCCGGCGGACACGGACAGGTCGATGCCTTTCAAAGCCTCGACCTTGACCTTGCCGGTGTCGTAGATCTTGCGGATGGCGGTCATTTCTATGACGGGAGCCACAGTTTCAGTGTTCATGTCCTCAGTCCTATGTCCTCAGTCCTCAGTCCCAAGTCCTCAGTCCTCTTCTCACTCATACCTCAGCGTCGACGCCGGATCGATCGAGGCCGCGCGCCGCGCCGGGAAGTAACCGGCCAGGAGCCCGGCCGTCCCGAGGATGACGACCGTGGCGGCGCCGATGGGCCAGGACAGCGTCGGCTTGCCCAGGAACTCGATCACCTCGGCCGTGTCGGGCGGGATCAGGCCGAGGCCGGTCACGATCACGATCGCGATCACGGCGCCGGCCAGGCCGCCGACCAGAGTGTAGGAAAGGCCTTCCAGGATGAAAGGGCCGGTGATCCACTTGCGCCGCGCGCCCAGCGCCATCTTCACGCCGATCTCCCGCGTGCGCTCCTTGACCACCGCGTACATGATGTTGGCCACGCCGACGGCGCCAATGATGAGCGTCAGCGCGCCGACGATTCCGAAGAAGATTTCCATCCCCAGGAACACCTTGGCCTCGGTCTCCTGGCCCTTGACGGTGTTCCAGATTCCCCACACGTGCGTGTCGCTGGGGTCGTAGCCGTACTTGGCGGCCATGACCTCGTTGGCCCGGGCCAGGGCGTTTTCCATGTCCTCGGGACGCCGCGTGTGGAGGACCAGCACCCAGAGCTTGTCCCGCCCGAAAAGCGCCTTGTACGTGGTGATCGGGACGACCGCGTGCATCCGGTCGGGATTTCCGTAGGACGACGTCTGGGTCTTCTTCTGCATGACTCCGATGACGGTGAAGGGCGAGTTGTTGACGAGGAGCGTCTTGCCGACGGGATCTTCCTTCTTGAAGATGTCCTCGGCCAGCTCGTTGCCGAGGAAGATGACCCGCCGCTGCTCCTCCTCGTCGCGGACGTCGAGGAACCGCCCGCCGCGCACCGGATAGTGGCGCCGGCCCTCTCCGTAGACCCAGCTCGTTCCGGTCACCGCGCCGCTGACGGTCGTGCGCCCGTACGTCAGCGACGTGCGGCTGTTGCGCATCTCTCCCCAGATGGCGTCGCACTCGGGGATGCGCTCGCGCAGAAGGGGGATGTCGTCGATGCGGGGCTGGATCGGGCGGCCCTCGGGCAAGCCTTTCCAGACCTTGGAGGTCTCGCCGGGCCAGTGGATGGCCAGGTTCACGCCCATGGCCTGCTCATTGCGCGCAAACTGGCGCTTCAGTCCTTCGCCGAACGCGAGCAGGAGCAGGATCGTCACGGTGCCCCAGGCGATCGAAGCGATGGTCAGCGTGGCGCGCTTCTTCTGGAGCCGCGCCGAGGCGAGGAAGAGGCGCACCGTGAGGGACCAGTCGCGGCGCGTCACGGCTACAGCTTCATCGCCACGACCGGGTCGAGCCGGGCCGCGTCGCGGGCCGGAAAGTATCCGGCGGCCAGACCGGTGGCGCCCAGGACGAGGGCGGTCAGGGCGGCGACGGAGAAGGAGATCTCCGGGTCGCCCACCGATTCGGTCACGCCCAGGGACGGGAACACGGCGCAGACGACCCAGGAGATTCCGAAGCCGATGGCGCCGCCGAATCCGGTCAGGAGCAGCGTTTCCAGAAGGAGCTGCCGCAGCACCCAGCGCTGCCGCGCTCCCAGCGCCATCTTGATGCCGATCTCCTTGGTGCGCTCCTCGACCACCACGTTCATGATGTTGGAGACGCCGATCCCGCCGACCACGAGCGTGAAGCACCCCACGATGCCGAGAAAGAGGCGGAAGGAGAGGAAGAAGACGTCCAGGAATTGGAACTCCTCCGCGGTGTCCCACACCGAGAGAGCCTCCTTGTCGTGGGGGTCGAAGCGCAGACTCCGGGCCAGGACGGCCCGGACGTTCTCGATCACGGCCTTGGACTGGGCGGGGGAGACCGGGCGATAGATGAAGTTGTTGACGAACTTGGCGCCGGTCAGCGCGCGGAAGGTCGTGCCCGGCATGTAGGCCCGCCCATTGTCGCGGCTGTTGTAGCTGGAATTCTGGGTCTTCTTCTGGAGGACGCCGACGATCAGAAAGGGCGAGCCCCCGAAGAGAACGGTCTTTCCGACCGCGGGCTCCTTTCCGAAGATCTCCTCGGCGATCTTGTCTCCCAGGAAGAGCGTGCGCCGCTGCTGGTCCTGGTCCAGCGCGTCGAGGAATCGACCGCCGTCCTGGGGAATCAGGTTGCGCATGGCTCCGAACTCCGGGTTCACTCCGGACGTGTCCACCGCCACCGTCTTCATCCCGTAGTGGAGCTTCAACGTGTCGGAGTACTCCGAGGAGACGGCCTGGACGCCGGCGGCCTCCCGGCGCACCGCGTCGATGTGCTCCTCCATCAGGCGGATCCGGCGCCCCCGCCCCAGTCCTTCATAGGGGATCGACGTCAGGCTCGGCCAGACGATCGCGATGCGGTCGCCCAGGCCGGCGGTGTTGCGGACGATCTGTTTCTGGAGACCCTGACCGAAGGCGCCGAGCAGAGTGACCGCGACAGTCCCCCAGATGATGCCGAAGATCGTCAGGAACGTCCGCAGCTTCTGACTGCGCACATCCCGCAGCATCTGGCGCAGGGCGTCCTTGAACGTCAGCATTGGCTACTCGCCGCGGATGGACTCGAGTTTCGGACGCGGGGACGCGGGGACGCGGCGACGCGGGGACAGCGATTCCCTCCCCGTGTCCCCCTTTCCCCGCGTCCCCGTGTCGGCGACTCGACGGGCAAACATCAGCTGATCTTCTTGGGCGGCCGCTCGACCACCTTCATCCCCTTGGACAACCCCGAAACGACCTCGGCGTTCATCCCGTCGGAAATGCCGATCTTGATCTCGACCTTCTTGGGCTCGGCCCTGGGGTCGGCCGCGGGAATCTCGACGGACGCTCTCTTGCCGCCGTCCTCGAAGGTGATCACGCGCTCCGGGACGGTCAGGACGTCTTTCTTCTCGCGGATGATGACGTCGGCGTTGGCCGAGTAGCCGGCCCGCAGGACGATTTTGTTGCCCGGATCGAGCTCGATCTCCACGTCGAAGAGCGTGGCGCCGTCCTTCTGCTGGGCCTGCGGGGCGATGCGCGAGACCTTGCCGGTCACGACGTCGGTGGGGAGCGCGCCGACCTTGATCCGGGTGGGAAGGCCCGCGCGGAGCTTGCCCACGTCGATCTCGTCGACCGTTCCCTTGAAGATCAGGTCGGACATGTCGGCGATCGTGGCCATCTCCGTGCCCGGCTGGTAGGAGGTCAGCGGCACCACGGGTTCTCCGGGGTTGACGGCGCGCGTGAGGATGGTCCCGGCCGAGGGCGCGCGGATGATCGACTCCATCTGGAGGCCGGCGCCGGAGATGCGCCCGTTGCGCGTCAGCTCCCGCTGCTGCTCCGAGCGCGCGAGGGCGATCTTGGAGAGCTCGAAGGTCTGGCGTTTGGCGTCCAGGTCCGACTTGGACATGATCCCCGACCGGGAGAGCTGCTGGGCCCGCTCGAACTCGGTCTTGGCCAGGTCGTAGGACGCCTGCGACGAGTCCATCTGGCGGTCCACGTCGGTCAGCTCCTGCGGCGTGGGATCCGGCGCGATCTCGAAGAGCGGATCGCCGGCCTTGACGTGGTCGCCGACCTCGGCCATGCACCGGCGGACGATCCCGGAGATCTTGGATTTGACCGAGAACTTCTGCCGCGGCTGGATCTGGCCGACCGCGATCGCCTTCTCGGTGATGGCCCCGCTGCCGACGGTGACGAGCTTGATGCCGTCCTTGTCGTCCTTGGACCCCCGCGCCCAGGCATAGAGCCCGGCCGCGGCGGCTGCCAGAACGACCAGAAGAATCGCTGTCTTGACGAGCTTACGCATACCGCCCCCCGGACGTCGGCGACCGTGTCCAACAGCGCCGCTCGTCCTCTAGTTACGCACCAGCCCGGCGGAGGTTCGTCGCCGGCCCGAGGCCCCCCCTCCCGCGCGGATTCCTCCCCTCCATTTAGACGCCGCGGAGCGGATTTCGTTAGGGAAACGGGGTCAATTGTCCGGGCTGCGGTAAGCTCCGCCCGACCCCCAAGGGATCGCATGGGCGCCGCCCAATACCATTTCGTGACCCGCTGGAGGGTGGTCGGAACCGTCGACGAGGTCTCCGAGGTCCTGGGCCATCCCGAGGATCTCGCGCGCTGGTGGCCCTCGGTCTACCTGGAAGTCGAGACGCTGGATTCCGGGGACCCGGACGGCGTGGGGCGGACGGTCCGCGTCCTGACCAAGGGCTTTCTTCCCTACACCCTGTCCTGGCGGTTCCGGGTCGTCGAGTCGCGGCGCCCGCACGGCTTCACGATCGACGCGGTGGGCGACTTCGTCGGACGCGGAGTCTGGACGTTCGAACAGTCCGGGGCCTGGGTCGACATCACCTTCGACTGGCGTCTGCGCGTCGAGAAGGCCGGGGTCAAGCAGCTCTCGCCCGTCCTGAAACCGGTCTTCGCCGCCAACCACCGCTGGGCCATGCGACGGGGCGAGGAGAGCCTGAAGGCGGAGCTCGCCCGGCGGCGGGCGGGGGGCGGATCCGTCCGCGGGGAGTCGCCGCCGCGGTTCGCCGCCGCGACGGGCTGGATCTGGCTGGCCGCGGGCCTCGGGCTCGGCGTTCTCGTCGTGGGCGCGGCTCTCCTTCGGCCGCGGCGCCGCCGGTGCCTGGGCTCGAGGAGGCGGCCATGAGCTGGATCGCGCAGATGCAGGCGTTGGGCTGCGTGGCGATCGCGATGATTCTCGGCGCGGCCCTCGGCGTCGAGCGGGAGATCGCTCACAAACCGGCCGGCCTGCGCACGCACATGCTGATCTCCGCCGCGTCGGCGATGCTCGTGGCTCTCGAGGAGCCGATCATTTTGCGCTTCTTCGATCCGGCCACGGCTGCGATCGTCCGCGCCGACACCTTGCGCATCCTGAGCGCCGTGATCACCGCAGTGGGTTTCCTCGGCGCAGGCACAATCATCCGCCGGGCCAACGAAGACCGGGTCGAGGGACTCACCACGGCGGCGTCGATGCTGCTGGCCGCCATCATCGGCCTGGCCGCCGGGCTGCGCCAATTTCCCCTCGCTGTGGGCGTCACGATCCTGACGTTGATCGCCCTGCGCTGGCTGCAGAAGATCGAGTCGAAGATCCGACGGGAAAGGCCGCCGCCGTCCTCCACGGTCTCGCCGTGAACGCGCCGCACCTCCATCGGGACATCGGCCGGTTCGACGCGACCGCGCTCGTCGTCGGATCGATGATCGGCTCGGGGATCTTCATCGTCTCGGCGGAGAGCTCGCGGGTCCTGGGCTCGCCGGGATGGCTCCTGGCGGCCTGGGCCATCGCGGGCACGCTGACGCTTCTGGCGTCGGTGTCCTGCGCGGAGCTCGCCGCGATGCTTCCCCGCGCCGGAGGTCAGTACGTCTTCTTCCGCGAGGCCTACGGCCCGATGGCCGGGTTCCTGTTCGGCTGGACGATGTTCCTGGTCGTGCAGTCCGGGACGATCGCCGCGGTGGCCGTGGCGTTCGCGAAGTTTCTGGGGGTCCTGTCGCCGGCGGTGAGCGGATCGCGCAAGCTCCTGGCCGTCGGAGGCGTTTCGGTCTCCGCGGTCCAGGCCGTGGGGCTCGTCGTCGTCGTCCTGTTGACGGCGACCAACGCCACCGGCTTGAAAACCGGAACCCGAACCCAAAATGTCTTTACCATCGCGAAGTTCGCCGCGCTGTTCGCCTTGACCGGACTGGGCCTCGTCCTGGGAGGGGGACGGGCCGTCGCGCTCCATCGCGCGGATTTCTTCCAGGCCTTTTCCCCTTCCGGCCAGTCCCTGGCCGGCCTCGCGCTCGTCGCCGCCCTCGGCACCGCGATGGTCGGACCGCTGTTCTCGCAGTCGGCCTGGAACAACGTCACGTTCGCGGGCGAGGAGATCAAGGATCCGACCCGGACGCTTCCCTGGGCGCTGCTGGTGGGCTGCCTGATCGTGACGACCATCTACGTCGCCGCCAACGTCGCCTACCTGAACGTCCTGCCGTTTTCGCAGATCCAGCATCCCGCCGAGGACCGGGTGGCGACCGCGGTGGCCACGTCTCTCTTCGGACCGGGCGCCGCGGCGGTCGCGGCCGCGGCGATCATGGTCTCGACGTTTGGCTGCGTCAACGGGCTCATCCTTTCGGGCGCGCGGGTGTCCTTCGCCATGGCTCGGGACGGGCTCTTCTTCGCGCCGCTCGCGCGCGTCAACGCGGCGTCGGTTCCGGGCAACGCCCTGTGGGCGCAGGCTCTCTGGTCCGGCGTGCTGGTCCTCTCGGGCAGCTACAGCGACCTCTTGAAGTACGTCATCTCCGTGGACATCCTGTTCTTCGTCCTCCTGGTGCTCGCCGTGATCGTCCTGCGCGTGCGGCGTCCCGACCTGCCGCGGCCCTTCCGCGCTCCCGGTTATCCGATCGTGCCGCTGCTCTACGCCGCCGCCGGCGTCGCGCTCATCGCGATCCTCCTTGTCGGCAACCCGCGGACGACCTGGCCCGGCTACGCGATGGTGCTGACGGGAGTGCCCGTGTACTTCCTGTGGCACCGTCCCGGGCGTAAGGCGTAAGGCGTAAGGCGTGAGGCGGAAGGCGTGAGGCGTGAGGCGTGAGACGTGGTGTGATCTTCCCCCTCTCCCCGCGGGAGAGGGCCGCAGCGCAGATCCCGATCGAGCGGAAGCGAGGTGAGTGACTCTCGCATCACGATCCAGGACCTGGCCGAGGGTGCTCTGCTGGTCGAATATCCCGATCTGCCCGAGGCGGAGGCCAACGCGCGCGCGGTGGCCGCGGGGGAGCGGCTCGAGCGCGAGAGGCCGCGGGGGTTTCTGGGAGCGGTGCCGGGCGCGTGCACTCTGTACGTCGAGCTCGATCCGGAGACGGCAGACCGCCCGGCGCTGTCCGCGCGGATCGCAGCCGTCGAGACTTCCTCGAGCGCCCCGGTCCGGCGGACGTTGGTCATTCCGGTCGCCTATGGCGGGGAGGCCGGCCCGGACCTCGACGAATTGGCGCGCCGGGCGAACCTCTCGCCCGACGAGTTCGCCCGCCGGCACGCGCAGGCGTCCTATCGAGTCGCCTTTCTCGGGTTCGCGCCGGGCTTCGCGTATCTGGCCGGTCTTCCGGCGGAGCTCCAGGCGCCGCGCCTGGCCACTCCGCGCACGCGCGTGGCCGGCGGAACGGTCGCCATCGGCGGTCCGTACACGGGCATCTATCCGGGCGAGACTCCGGGAGGGTGGCGGTTGATCGGGCGCGCCCGCGCCGACGTCCGGCTCTTCGATCCCGACGCGGACGCGCCGGCGCTCTTCCGGCCCGGCGACGCCGTGCGCTTCGATCCCGCGCCGCCTTCGGGCGCGGGCGCCGCGCGCGGCCCCGCCGCCGACCGCAACGCTCACCGTGAGGAAACGGCCGGCCGGGCGCTGTTTCGCGTTCTCGCTCCCGGCGCCTTCACCTCGGTGCAGGGTGCTCCCCGTTTCGATTGGCTGGGCCTGGGGGTGCCTCCGGGCGGCGCGATGGACCAGGGCGCGCTCACCGCCGGCAATCGGGCTCTGGGGAATCCGCCGGACGCCGCGGCACTGGAGATGACCTTAGTCGGCGCGGAGCTCGAAGCGCTCGCGGCCGCGACGGTCTGTCTTTTCGGCGCGAACCCCGTCGCCTCGGTCAATGGGCGAGCGGCCGAGACCGGCCGGGCCGTGGACCTGCGGCCCGGTGATCGGCTCGCGATCGCCCGCATCGCGGAGGGCGCCCGCTCCTACCTCTGCGTCGCTGGAGGGCTCTGGCTGTCCTCGCGCCCTCGCCTCTCCCCGCGCGTCCTCAAAGAAGACGTTCTTCACGCCGTCTCTTCCCCGCGTCCCCGCGTCTGCTCTCCCCCTGTCGCCCCGTCTCCCCGTCCCCCCGTCTCGACCCGGAGCCCACCCGCGACGGACGTCCCCGTGGTACGGGTCGTGCTTGGCCCACAGCGAGACCACTACACGCAGGAGGGTCTCGCCACGTTCCTCGCATCCACCTATCGCGTTTCTCCCGCGAGCGACCGCCGCGGCGTGCGCCTGGAAGGTCCTCCGATCGGTCTGGCGCGGGCGCCGGATCTGGCTCCGGAGGGAACCCCCCTGGGAGGCATCCAGGTGGCCAGCGACGGCATGCCCATCATCCTGGGCCCGGACCGCCCGGTCACCGGCGGCTACGCGCGGATCGCCACGATCCTCCGGGCCGATTTCGGCCTGGTGGCGCAGGCCCCCCCGGGGTCGCCGCTGCGATTCGCGGCGGTCGATCTCCCAAGGGCCCTCGACCCGAGAGTAGGATGGAGGCAGTGATCATCGATCTGAACGCGGACGTGGGCGAAGGCATGGTCGATTCCCATGTGCTCCCGTTCCTGACGTCCGCCAGCGTCGCCTGCGGCCTGCATGCCGGGACCCCGGCCACCATGGACGAGACGGTGCAGCTCGCGCTGGCGCACGGCGTGCGCGTGGGCGCCCATCCCGGCTACGCCGACCGCGAGCGCTTCGGCCGCGTGGCCGTGGACATGCCGGCCAAGGAGGTCGAGCGGCTGGTCCTCTTTCAGATCGGCGCCCTGGACGGGTTCGTCCGGTCGCAGGGCGCGCACCTCTCGCACGTCAAGCCGCACGGCGCGCTCTACCACGCCGCGGGAGAGTTTCCCGACGTGGCCCGGGCGATCGCGGAGGCGGTGCGGCGGTTTCGGCCGACGCTGGTGCTCGTCGGGCAGGCCGGCTCCATGCTGCTCGAGGCGGGCCGGGAAGCCGGCTTGCCGGTCGCCGCCGAGGCCTTCGCCGACCGCCGGTACCAGTCCGACGGCAGCCTCGTGCCGCGCAATCGTCCCGACGCTCTCTGGACGGACCCCGAGGCCGCCGCCGCCCAGGCCCTCTCCATCGCCCGCGATGGATTCGTCGCGGCCCAGGACGGCACGCGCGTGCCGGTGGCCGCCCGCACGATCTGCATCCACGGCGACACGCCCGGCGCGCCGGCGATCGCCCGGCGCATCCGCGAGGTCCTGCAGCAGGAGGGCGTCACGGTCGCCCCCCTGGACCGCCGGACGCGCCAGCGGCTGCCCGCGGGAGCGCGGGAATCCTCCTCTCCACGACATGTCTGAGAGCGCGCGCGGCCCCGACGAGGAGGGCTCCGCGCCGCGCCTGCGCGACCGGATCGGCGCGATCCTCCAGGGCACCGGGGACCTCCTGTCCACGCGCGCGGAGATCTTCCGCGCAGAAGCTTCGGACAAGGCCGCGCACTTGGCGCGCGGCCTCGGCTCCTTCGCCCTGGCCGCGGCGCTGGCGTTCATGACCACGTTTCTCCTGACCGCTCTGCTGGTGGCGCTCTTCACCCTGCTCTTCGGCAGGGTCTGGGCCGGGATCCTCGCGACTTTCGTCTTGTACGTCGCCGCGTCGGCCGGCGCCGCAGCGCTGGGCTGGAAGGCGCTGTCGAAAGTCCGTCCCTTCGATTTTCCCGTCACCGGCGAGGAGCTGCGCAAGGACTGGCAGGTGCTCGAGCGTTCCGTCGGCGGCGACGACGGCCTCGACGCCGGCGCCGGCGAGCATCCGCGGCCGGAGCGGTCGACGCCGGTCGGCGACTTCGAGGCCCGCTTCCGAGCGGGATCGGAATGAACGCCGCCCACGAGCGGTTGGCCGAGCTCGTCGCGCGCGGCCGGGCCGAGCGGCTGGCGCTGGCGGAGCTGGTGTCCGAGGCGCGCGAAGACCTCGAAGCGCGGCGCACGCAGCTGCGCATCGCGGGATGGCTCGCCGGAGGGCTCGCGGCGGGGATCACCGCCGCGTACAAGCTGTTCGGCAAGAGGTCCCTGGCGGCTCGAGTGGGCCGCTACTCCTCGACCGCGTCCCTTCTGCTGGGTCTCGTGCGCGGCGCGCTGCGCCTGCGCCAGTTCTTCTTCTAGAAGTTCCTCCCGGGCTCTCCATTCATCCATTCATCCATTCATGTTCGGTTCACCCGCTTGCGGCGGGCAGGGGGCAAACCGGCTCCGCGATAGGACGGACCACCCGGCAGCGGGCGCGCCAAGTCCTTTGTTCGACGATCCGGACGCATGGCACCGGCGTTGCGATTCCTCCTGTTGCCGCGCTGCGAAAGAGCGCGGAGGAGGCTGTTATGCGCAACGCGATTCGCGGATCACTGGCTGCGGCGGGACTCTCCGCCGCGCTGGCTCTGGCCGGCGCCCCGGCGGCGAAGGGCCAGGTCTTCTTCCGAGGCAACGTCCCGGTGCCGCACGGGCGGATCATCGTCGGCGTCGGCGTGCCGGAGTTCGCGGTCGGCACCGAGGTTCCGGCGCCCTACGTCAACCAGATCGTGGACCGGCCGGGTTACGGCTACGGCTTTTCCTGCGAGGCCGGGTGGATTCCGGTTCGCTCCTCCTACGGCGGGCGCTGGATCGTCTCGGAGCGCTCGGACCGGATCGGACGGGTTGACCGGGATGACCGGCGACTCGACCGCCGGTTCGACCGCGACGACCGGCGTTTCGAGCGGCGGGGCGGGGACCGCGACCGGGACCACGACGGCCTCTGACGCGCGCGCTTCGCGCTTCGTCCGGCAAGGCCCCGCTCCGCGCGGGGCCTTTTTATTGCGGCGGCGCGAGCTGCACGATCCGCTCCGCGATCGCGGCATATCCCTTGCGGTTGGGATGGAAGTGGTCGCTCGCGAGCCGGTCGGGCCTTTGGTAGAAGAGGTCGAAGGTCGGAACGACGGTGACGTTGCGGAAGGACAACGCGGTCTCCTCCGCCGCCGAGCGCCAGGAGAGGATGACCGAGGCGCCGGTGCGCGCTCCCGCCGCGGCGTCCCCGAAGGGGTCGTAGAGCCCGATCACGTAGATCGGCGAGCTCGGATTGGCCTCGCGCAGGACGGTCAGGATCTCGCGCAGGTTGGTCAGAAACCGGCGGCGGGCGTCGCCCACTTCCGCCACGGCCTCGAGCGGCGACCCGGCGCGGGGAACGGCGTGCGAGAGATCGTTGCCGCCGGCGGAGAGCAGGATCCAGGCGGCCGACGCCGCGAGCGTTCGGACGTTCGCGCTCGCAACGAGCTGGCGCACGTCCTCCGACTCCGCGCCGTTGACGGCCAGGTTGACCAGTTCGACCGGACCGGCGCGCGCCAGCGCGTCGTGGACGTCGCCGGCGAATCCCCGGCCGCTTTCGTCGCCGGTGCCTCGGGCCAGCGAATCGCCCAACACGAGCAGCAGACGGCTCCCGGAGGCCGACCGGATCGGCCGGGGAGTGACCGGGGGCGGCGGGGGCTCTCCCAGTGGCTCTCCGACCGAACCGCGCAGAGCCAACCAGAAGCCCAGCGCGAAAAGGGCCGCCGCCGCGACCGCGCCCGCCGCGGGAAGACGCCACAGGAGCCACCGGGAGGAGATGCGCACGGGCGCATCATAAGAGGACGCGGGTTCCGACATTCCCAGTTCCACGTCCGGAGTTCTCTCCTGTGAGAAAGTCTCGACGATGGCCGAGCCCGTCCTGGTCGCGGAGAACCTGGTCAAGTGGTTCGGACGCCGCGAGGCCGTCGCCGACGTGTCCTTCCAGCTCTTTGCCGGGGAGGTGTTCGGCTTCCTGGGACCCAACGGAGCGGGCAAGACCACCACGATCCGGATGCTGGTGGGCCTGGCCCGCCCCGACAGCGGGCGCATCCGGATTCGGGGCTTCGACCTGCAGCGGGATTTCCGCCGGGCCATGGAGCGCGTCGGCTGCATCGTCGAGTCGCCGGACCTCTACCGCTACCTGACCGGACGCGAGAACCTGGAGCAGTTCGCGCGCATGCTCGGCGGCGGCGCCCGCGGCCGGATCGAGGAGCTGGCGAGCCTGGTGAACCTGGAGGCGCGGCTGGACGAGCCGGTGTCGACGTACTCCCTGGGGATGCGGCAGCGCCTGGGCATCGCCCAGGCCCTCCTCGGATCTCCCGAGCTCCTGATCCTCGACGAGCCCGCCAACGGATTGGATCCGGCGGGCATCCGCGAGATCCGCCAGCTGGTCCGGCGGCTGGCCGCGGAGCGGGGCATCGCCGTCTTCGTCTCCAGCCATCTGCTGGCCGAGGTCGAGCAGATGTGCGACCGGGTCGCCATCATCCACCGGGGCAGAACGCTGGCGCAGGGCGCCGTGCGCGATCTGGTCGAGAGGGCGGACCGCGGGCGCATGCTCTTCCGCGCGCGCCCGGCCGAGACGGCGCTGCCGGTCCTGCGATCCTTCGCCGGGGGCGAGAGCGCGGACCTCGAGGGAACCGACGCCGTCGAGGTGCGGATGGCGCGCGAGCGCGTGCCCGAAGCCCTGGCCGCCCTGGCCGCGGCCGGCGTCGCGGTCTACGGCGTCGAGCGCCGCGGATCGTCGCTCGAGGAGGTCTTTCTGGAAGTGACCGGCGGGGAGACGGTGTAGAAGACATTTGTGATTTGAGATTTGTCATTTGCGATTTGAGAGGAGCGAATAACAATATGCAAATTGTAACGACGCGATCACAAATCACAAATCACAAATCGCAAATCGAGACTCGACAGGGAGAATCTCCCTCGAGTCCCCACCGTTTCTGACATGCACACCCTCCCCCTCGTCGAAAACGAGGTCATCAAGCTCTTCAAGCGGCGGCGCTTTCGCGTCGTCATCCTGATCCTGATCGCGCTCCTGGGCTTGATCGTGTTCGGCCAGTCCCGAGTGCGGGAGCGCGTCCTGCGGGGGAAGGACTGGCGGGTCCGCACGCAGGAGCGGGTGGCCTCGATGCAGAACTGGCTTCGCTCCGGACGGATGCCGGCCTCGTCGGCACGCTGGACGAAGTTCGAGATCGCCCGGCTCCAATACCACCTGGACCGCAACCTGGATCCGGACGCGATCTCGGGGCCGCTCTTCGCGCGCGGCTTCGCCAACGCGGCGAGCTACTTGCTGCTGCCGCTGCTCGCGCTGGTCTTCGCGTCGGACATCGTCTCCTCGGAGTTCTCCCAGGGAACCATCAAGCTTCTGCTGACGCGCCCGGTGGGACGGGCCCGCATCCTTTTTTCCAAGCTCGTCGCGCTGGCGATCGCCATCAGCCTGACCGTTTTCGTGGCCGCGGTCATCGCCTATCTCCTGGGCGGCCTGGCCTACGGGTACCGGGGGTGGGGCGCGCCGATCCTGACCGGATTTCGCGCCGCCGGCGACGTCTTCGACCCATCTGCGGTGCGGGTCCTGGCGCTGTGGAAGGACGCGGTCCTCGCGTTCGGGCTGGCCTGGTTCACGACGCTCGCGGTCGGGGCGCTGGCGTTCCTGACCTCGGTGCTCCTGCGCTCGACGGCGGCCTCGATGGGAACCATGTTCGCCGCCCTGATCGTCGGCACGATCCTGCCGCGCCTGGCCCCGACCTGGGAGGCGCAGAAGTATCTGTTCGTGACCAACCTGCCGCTGGCCGACTACTACTCGGGCTCTCCGCCGCCCATTCCCGGCATCACCCTTCCCTTCGCCGTGACCGTCCTGGCCATCTGGTCCGTCGCGGCCCTGGCCGTGGCCTTCGTGGTCTTCGCGCGCAGAGACGTTTTGGCATAAACCGTCGCCTCCGCTGCGCGCGGGGCCTGCGCTCGCTAAGCGCACCGGCGGTCGGCTCCGGCCGGATGCGGCCTCGACCGCCCGCCTGGCCCCGTGCTCGCTGCGGCTCCCGCGGCGCGGGCCTGCACGTCGCCTCCGCTGCGCGCGGAGTCTGCGCCTTCGGCGCACCGGCGCTCGGCTCGCCCAAAGGGGCTCGACCGAGCGCCTGACTCTGTGCTCGCTCCGGCTCCCGCGTCGCGCGCCTCCCTCCGACACGTCGCTTCCGCTCGCTGCGGGACCTGGCTTCGCCACCGGCGTTCGGCTCGCCCAAAGGGGCTCGACCGAACGCCTGGTCCCTGACTCGCTCTCGCTCCCGCGGCGCGCGCCTCCTCCTCGCTTCCGCTCAGGAGACTTCGCGCGCCGCGACCGGGGCGAACCCTCACCCCGGCCCTCTCCCTCGGGGAGAGGGGGGAAGACCCGCCTCCCGCCCTAGGCCTCGCGCGGCTGCGGCGCGAGGCCGTTGCGCAGCGCTTCGAACAGCAGAGGCACGTTGACGGGTTTCTGCAGGACCGAGCCGACGCCGGCCTGCTCGATGCGCCGCCGGTCTTCGTCGGCGGTCACGCCGGTCAGGGCGATGACCGGGAAATCGACCGGGCCGCCCTTCTGGAGCTGGCGCAGCCATTCCGCGCCGTCGCCGTCGGGCAGCGTGATGTCCAGGACGACGATGTCGGGGCGTCTGCGGGCGAGCGCCCGTTCCGCCTCGGCCAGGGACGCGGCTTCGGAGACCCGATATCCCTCCGACTCGAGCAGGCTCCGCAGGCCGTAGCGGGACGCGTCGTCGTCCTCGACGACCAGGACGCTCCGCGGCCGCCCCGACGGGTCCACGCCTTCGGGGACCGAGCCCTTGCTCCAGCGCGTCGGCGGCGCGTCGGGCTCGTCCGCTTCGGCCAGCTCCGGCAGCGTGAAGGAGACCCGCGTCCCGGAACCCTCATGGCTCTCGAAGAGCAAGTCCCCGCCCATCAGCTCGACGAGCTGCTTGGAGATCGGCAAGCCGAGCCCGGTGCCCCGGGCGGTCTCGTGCGGGCTGGTGCGGATCTGGCGGAACGGCTCGAAGGCGGCGGCGATCAGGTGCTCGGGAATTCCGGCGCCGGTGTCCTCGACCTCGAACGCCCAGGAATCCTGCCAGCGCAGACAGCGCAGGACCACCCGGCCCCGGTGCGTGTACTTGACCGCGTTGGTCAGGAGATTGATCAGGACGCGGGACAGTTTCTCGCGGTCGAGCACGGCGGAGGCAGGCAGATCCGGTCCCCGCTCCACGGACAGGGACACGTCTTTCTCGCGGATCTGCGGCTCGATCAGATCGGCCAGCTCGCGCAGAAACGACTCCAGGTCGATGCGCTGGGGGTGCAGGTCGCGCTGCCCGGCCTCGAGCTTGGCCAGGTCGAGGATGTTGTTGATCATCCGCAGGAGCGTCTCCGCGCTCTCGCGGATGACCCCGATGTCGTGCAGCCGCCGCTCTTCGTCCGCGGGGGTCTTGCCTTCCCGCTCGATCAGGTGGGCCAGGAGGATGATCGTATTGAGCGGCGTGCGCAGCTCGTGGGAGACGGTGGACAGGAAATCGGATTTCAGGCGGTCGACTTCGGCTAGCTTCTCGTAGGCCTCGGCGTGCTGCCGGGCCGTCCGGCCCTGATCGCGCAGAGACTGGCCGGTGCGGATCAACGAGCGGACCCGGGCCTTGAGCTCGGCGGTCTCGATCGGCTTGCCGATGAAATCGTCGGCCCCGGCCTCGTAGCCGCGCTCGCGGTCGATGGTGCCCGCGGTGACCAGAAGCACGGGCAGATGCTCCGCGCAGCCGGCGATGAGCTGCGACGTCAGGTCGTATCCCGACTCTCCCCCCAGCATGACGTCGACGATGGCCAGGTCGAAGGAGCTTCGCCGGCAGAGCGCGCGCGCTTGCCCGGCCGAGCCCGCGGTCACCACCTCGTACCCCTCTCCTTCCAGGTCCCTTCGAATCACCTCCAGGACCTCCGGATGGTCGTCGGCGACCAGGACGCGGCCGGGAATTCGCGTGGACGCCTCCATGGACGGTCCGCCCTCCGCGCCGCGGGGGACGTCCTCCCTGCGGCGGCGCAGAAAGGAGGCCACCTGCGCGGCGAACGATTCCTCTTCGAGGGGCTTGGGGATGAAGCCGTCGCAGCCCGCGGCCAGGGCGCGCTCCCGATCCCCCTGCATGGCGTGGGCGGTCACGGCCACGACCGGAATGGCCGCGGTCGCGGAGTCGGACTTGATCTCCCGAGTGGCTTCCCAACCGGACAGCAGGGGCAGCGAGAGATCCATCAGGACGAGGTCGGGCCGCTCCGCGCGCGCGGCCTCCACCCCGGCCCGGCCGTCGCCCGCGACCGAGACCTGGTGCCCGGCGGCTTCCAGGAGCATTCGAACGAGGATCTGGATGTCCGGAGAATCCTCCACCACCAGGATCCTGGCCATCAGGCCGCTCCGACGGCGATGGTCTGCAGCACGCTGTCGACCAGCTGCCTCAAGTCCGCGCCCTTGCGGATGACGCGGTCGGCCGATTCCCGCAGGGCGCGCTCGTCCTCACGGCTCAGTTCCTTGGCCGTCACGATGACGACCTTGATGTCCCGCAGCCTGGGGTCGCCGCGCAGGCGCGCCAGCACGTCGAACCCGTCGGGCGGGGGCATCATAAGATCGAGCAGGACCGCGGCGGGAGGCTCGCGCTCCACCAGCTCGAGCGCGCGCGCGCCTCCCTCCGCGGCGCGCACCGGATAACCGGCAGCCACCAGCTCCTGCTCGAAGAGCCTGCGGATGTCCGGATCGTCGTCCACCACGAGCACGTAGCCGCTGGTGGCCAGCACCCCGACGCGCGCGAGGATCGCGAAGAGCGCGCCCCGGTCGATGGGCTTGACCAGATAGTCGAACGCCCCCAGAGAGAGCCCGAAGGCCCGGTTCTCCACGATCGAGAGGATGATGACCGGGATCGACCGGGTCTCCGGCAGGTCCTTCAAGGCGCGCAGCGTCTGCCAGCCGTCCAGCTTCGGCATCAGAACGTCCAGGAGGATCGCCGCCGGCTTCCGCTCCCGGGCCATGGCCAGCGCGCTCGCGCCGTCGGACGCCTCCAGGACGTCGACGCCGCAGGGGGCCAGCTCCGAGGCCAGGAGCTTGCGGACATTCTCGTCGTCGTCCACGACGAGCACGCGGGGCCTCCGGCCGTGGTCGAGCGGCCCGGCCGCTCGTTCGTCCCGGGGCGCGTCGGCGGGAGACTCGATGGGCAGCCGAACCGTGAAGGTCGAGCCTCGGCCCGGGGCGCTCTGGAGGGAGATCGTTCCGCCCAGGAGGACGACCAGCTTGCGCACGATCGACAGGCCGAGGCCGGTGCCGCCGTGGCCGCGGTGCTCCTGGCTCTCCCCCTGGCGAAATTCCTCGAAGACGGCGCTCTGCTCGTCGGGCGGAATGCCGATGCCGGTGTCGGAAACGGACAGGGTCCAGGCCGGCCCCGGACCGGCCTCCGCACGCACGTGGATCGCGCCGCTCTCGGTGAACTTCAGCGCGTTTCCGACGAGGTTGGCCAGGATCTGCGTCACCTTTGCAGGGTCGGTGACGACGTCGGGCAAACCCGGCGCGGTCTCGGTCGTGAGGCGCAATCCCTTGCGCCGCGCCGCCTCGCCGAAGTCGGTCTGGACGTGCTCGAGCAGGCGCGCGAGCGAAACGCGCTGGCGCACCACGTCCATCTTTCCCGACTCGATCTTGGAAATGTCCAGCACGTCGTTGATGAGCCCGAGCAGCAGCTTGGCGTTGCGCTGAACGCGCTCGAGGCTCTCGCGCTGGGACGGGTTGAGCTCGCCCTGATTTCCGCGCAGAAGGGCTCCGGTGAAACCCAGGATCACGGTCATCGGCGTGCGCAGCTCGTGGGAGACCGAAGCCAGAAATCGGTCCTTCAGCGCCGAGGCCCGCTGGAGCTCGCGCGCCGTCCGCTCGATGCGGGAGCGCTGTTCCTCCAGGAGCTCGTTTTGCTCGGAGAGGCGCCGCGACTGCTCGGCCACGCGTTCGTTGGCCGCGGCGTTGGCGACGGCGACGGCCAGCGACGGCGCGATCGCGGTCAGGGTGTTGCGCGCGCGGCGGCGGAACCCGTGCGCGGACCCCAGGGCCAGAACGCCGACGACGTTGTCGAAGTAGATGAGAGGGATGTGCGCGCTCTCGCGGGGAAGCACACGGCCGTCGAAGAGATTCAGGGTCGGAGTCTGAGGCTCGACGGAAAGGAAGATCGGCTTGCGCTGGTCCGCGGCGCGCCGGGCCTCTTCCGGACCGACCGGGCCGTCGGTCACGCCTCCGCCTCCCACCGCCGCCGCGGCCGCGTAGGAGCCGCCCGACTCGGGCAGGTAGAGCACGGCGGAGGACGCGCCGGAGACCTCCAGGACTTTTTCCATGACCCGGCCGGCGAACCCTCCGAGGTCGTTGACGGCGGCGGCCTCCGACAACACGGCATTGACCGAGGCTTCGATGTCGCGTTCCTCCAGGGCCCGGACCTGCTCGAAATGAATCTGGGCGACGCGATTGAAATTCCGCCCGAGCTCGCCGACTTCGTCGGCGGACTGGTCGGGCATCCGGGGCGGCTGCTGTCCCGCGGCGAGCGTCTCCAGGGCCTGGGCCGCCGCGGCGCAGGGAGTGAGGATGCGGCGATTGACGTCCGAGAGCAGCCAGAGAAGCCCGGACACGATCAGGACCGCCAGGACGGCGAGCGCGGCCCAGGCCGTGTCGCGGCTGTCCTTCAAGCGCTCCTCGGCGGACGCCTCGGTCCGGGCCAGGCTCTGCTGCAGCTGGCTCAGGATCTCCCGGAGCTGCTCGGCGGCGGGCGCGATTTGATCGTTGCGCATCACCCGCGCCGGCGCCGGCTGGTCGGGATTCCAGGTCGCGATGGTCGCGTCGGAGGTTTCCGCGAAGATCCTGGCCGCGGCCTGGGACCGCTCCAAGAGCCCCCGGGTCGCCGGCGTCATCGGGCGCCTCTGGATGGCGTCCAGCCCGGCGCTCAGGCTGGTGCGCCCGGCGCGGTGCCGCGAGAGGTCGTACCCCTGTCCGTTCAACGTGTAGCGGTCGATGCCCTCCTCGGCCTCGTTCAGGCCGACCTGCGCGTCGCCCACGCGCTCGCGCATGTCCGTGGCCCGCTCGATCGTGAGGGTCGTGTCGTAGAGGCCCACCACGGCGTTGACCGCGGAGTACAGCCAGGCCCCCACGACGGCCAGACCGACGAAGGCGTAGATCCGAAGCCGTTTCCTCAGCGAAGATCGGGTTTCGGGAAGCGCCGGACGCCTGTCCGCGGAAGGGCGGCTCCCGGTCGTTTCTGTCATACGATGCAACCCTGGAATCGAGCTGTAGCACAAAGGGTGCCTACTTGCGGGACAACGAAGAACTCACTGCCGGGGAGGCGCGGCGCGATTTCCTCCGACGGTTTTTCCACGACCTGGCGACACCCTTGTCGGCCGTGGCCCTCCACCTCGAAGGCGCCGACCGAAGAACCCAGCGCGGAGCGGACCCGAGCGAGCCGCTGCAGATCGCCCGCGCGGAGCTCTCGCGAGCGTTCGAGCTCTTCGAGCACGGGCGCGAGTGCCTGCTGGGGCCCGAGGGCGCGGCGGAGTCGATCGCCTTCGACGCCATGGTGGACGCGGCCGTCCGCAACGGCGGCGCGGCCGTGGCGGCCGAAGGCCAGACGGGAGGACGGGTGTTGGCCGACCGCCGCGCCCTCGAGGAGGCTTTGCGTGCTCTGGTCTCCAACGCGGTCGAGGCCTCCGGAGCGCAGGCGGTGCGCGTCCGGCGCGAACGGTTGAACGGATGCGTGCGCGCGGTGGTGGAGAACCCGGGCCGTCTGAGCGGCTCGGATCCGGAGAGGCTGTTTTCTCCTCAGGCCGCCGGCGCGGGACGCAAATGGGGAATGGGCTTGCCGCGCGCGCGGTTGCAGGCGGCCGGCGCCGGTGGAAGCATCCGGCTCAAACAATCCGACGACCTCGTCATCGCCATACTCGAACTTCCGGAGGAGACGCTTGAAGACCCTCATCGTTGAAGACGACCTCGCCACGCGCAAGGGCCTGGAAGAGTCCGTCAAGGACCTGGGCGGAGAACCCCGCTCCGTGGGCACGGCCAAGGAGGCCGTTCGGGCCATCGAGGAGTTCGACCCCAGGGTGCTGATCGTCGACATCCACCTTCCCGACGGCGACGGAATCGAAGTGCTGCGCGCGGCGCGCGAGATCGACGGGGACCGCGAGGGGATCGTGATCACCGGCCAGGGATCGATCGACAACGCCATCGAGGCCCTCCGGGCCGGGGCGTTCGACTACCTTCTCAAGCCGCTGCGCCCGGCGCAGCTGGAAGTCGTGTTCAACCGTCTGGCCGACCGCCGCCGCCTGGAGACCGAGGTCGAGACGCTGCGGGCGGAGCTCCAGGAGACCGGGCGGCTGGGCGATCTGGTCGGCCGGTCCGAAGTGATGACGCGCGTCTTCGACGTGATCCGGCGCGTCGCGCGCTCGAACGCCCCGGTCCTGATCACCGGCGCCTCCGGGTCGGGCAAAGAGGTCGTGGCCCGGACGATCCATCGGTTGTCCCGGCGCGCCGGCAAGCCGTTCGTCGCCTTCAACTGCGGAGCCATCTCTCCGACTCTGATCGAGAGCGAGCTCTTCGGCCACGAGCGCGGATCGTTCACCGGAGCCGAAAAGCGGCGCGTCGGATACTTCGAAGAGGCCATGGGCGGAACGCTGTTTCTCGACGAGATCACCGAGATGGGCGCCGAGCTGCAGGTCAAGCTGCTGCGCGTCCTGGAGGACCGGACTCTGCGCCGCGTGGGCGGCTCGCAGGAGCTCAAGGTCGACGTGCGTCTGATCTCGGCGACCAACCGGGATCCGCACGAAGCGATCGCGGCGCAGAAGCTCCGCGAGGACTTGTACTACCGGTTGAACGTCTTTCCGATGGTTCTGCCCACCCTCTCGCAGCGGCCCGACGACATCCCGCTCCTGGCCGAGTACTTTCGCAAGCTCATCGAGGAGCAGGAGCACGCCGGAGTGTCCGGATGGGATCCCGCGTCGCTCAACCTTTTGCAGTCCTACGACTGGCCGGGCAACGTGCGGGAGCTGCGCAACGTCGTTCACCGGGCCTACGTGATGACCGAAGGCAAGGTCATCCGGCCGGAGGTGGTCGAGGCCCTGTTGCCCGCCCGCGAGCGAACGTCCCGCCGGACCGAATCGACGGCGCGTGCGTCCTCGGCCGCCGCCGCGCGGCGAAAGGCCCCGTCCAAGCCTCTCAAGCGGCCGGCGCCGCGCAAAGGGAAGTAGCCGCGGAGACGGCGGCGGAGCGACGCTGTTGTAGACTCCCCCGGCGGGGCGGCGAACCGCCGTGCCGTCTTGAGCTGGAAAGAGGAGACATGGTCAAGCTGACGCCGGAGCAGTCGCACTACGTTCTCGAGACGCTCCTGGCGCGGAGGCGAGTTCGGACGGCCGAAGTCTCGAAGGCTTTGCGGGACCGCGATCGGGAGATCCGGGACCTGCGGGCGCGGCTGGCCAACCTCCAATCGCCCGGCGGCGGCGCGGTCAAGCCGGGAGGCGGCGCTCCGGTCCGCCGTCGCGCGCGCCTGTCCGGCCGAGTGCGCGCCCTGCGGCGGCTCCAAGGGCGCTACATGGGATTCGTGCGTCGGCTCAAACCGGCGCAGAAGGCGCGGGTGCGCGCGGTTCGCGAGAAACAGGGAATCGGTCCGGCGATCCGGCTGGCCTCATCTCTGGCGAAGAAGTGAGGATTTCCGGGCGGCGGCCCCGGCCCATCGGCCGCGCCGCCCGCCCCGGTCCCGCGGCGACGGCGATCGAGCAGGGAGTATTGAAGAGCGAGTTCGAGTCCGGCGATGCCCGACAGCAACGATCCTCCGCGTCCTGAGCCAACCCGAAAGGGGGGCGGCCGGAAAAGACTGTCCGCCGATCAGTACGAGCTGAAGATCCGATGGGAGAGGGCCCGGAGAGTGTTCAATGTCACGCCACAGGGCGTGGGGTTCGAGTTCGACAGCCCGCTCAAGGTCGGCCTGCGCTATCCGATCAGCCTGTCCGCGCCGGGCGTCTCCTTCTCCTCGACGCTGGAGGTGACCCGGTGCAAGCTCACCGTCGAGACCGAGGGGCGCTTCTTTCGCATCGAGGGAAAGTTCTACCCGTACGTGGAGTAACCGTCGCCTCCGCTGCGCGCGGGATCTGCGCGCTGGTGCGCGCATCGGTCTGCGGTTCGCCCGGATGCGGGCTCGACCGCAGACCTGATCCCGTGCTCGCTCTCGCTCCCGCGGCGCGCGCCTGCACGTCGTCTCCGCTTCGTTCGGGATCTGCGCCTGCGGCGCACCGGCGCTCGGCTCGCCCAAAGGGGCTCGACCGAGCGCCTGATCCCTCTCTCCGCTTCGGCTCCCGCGGCGCGCGCCTCCTCCTTCGCTTCCGCTCAGGAGACTTCGCGCGCCGCGACCGGGGCTAAGCACCGCCTCACGCCTCACGCCTCACGCGTGACGAACCGATAGCCCACGTGCCACGCGGACATCCGCGCCTCCCGGTCGCGGACGCGCCCTTGCCCGGCGAACGCCTTTTCCAGGTCCGAGAGCTCGAGGCGGTGCGCGGCCGGGGTGACCGGTCCGATCACCTTCTTCATCGCGATCACGACCCAGAGTACGCCCTCCGGCTCGAGACGTTTGCTCACGGCATCGAACAGGGCTCGCGATCCGACCCGGTCCTCGCGCCACACCAGGACGGCGTCGAAACGCCCCTTGATCGAGCGGATCGCCTTGGCCGCGACGACCTCCGCGGCGAGCTCGGGCGGACGCTCCGCGTCGACGATCGCCTGAAGCGACGGCGGCGGGTCGATCAGAAGGACGCTGTGCGATGAGCGCAGGTCCAGGCGCGCGGGCAGATCGGCGGGATTCTTGAGGACGACGTCGTTCATGCCCTGGCCCCTTGGAGGGCTCCGTGCGCGCCTTGGCACGACCTTCGCTCTGCAGGAGCCGTGGCTGGACGGCCGGACCGTCCCCTGGAAGGAAGGAGGAGAGACATCGTGCTTTGGACCATCTTCGTCATCCTGCTGATTCTCTGGCTGCTCGGACTCATCTCGGGCTACACCATCGGAGGCTTCATCCACATCCTGCTGGTGATCGCCGTGGTCGTTCTGATCATCCGTCTGATTCAGGGGCGTCCGGTCGCTTGATCGGACGCCTGGCCGCCGCGGATCGGCCGTTGCGAGCCGATGTCCGGCCGGTCGCCGCGCGTCACGTGCGGGCCGGCCGGAAGGCGGCCCACAAAAGGTAGCCGATGAACACGGCGCCCGCCAGAAGCACCAGCACGGCCGAGCTCGGGAAGGATCGCCGCACCAGGGCGTAGAGCAGGTAGAACACAACGCCGAAGACGGGGATCGAGAGCAGCGTGAAGACCGCCGCGGCGGAGCGTGCCGGTTTCTTCCCGTCCATGGGAACGAACTTCATCATCTCCAGCTGACGCGCCGCCTCCGGGGTGATCTGCGGGCGTTCGACCCACTTGAGAGCCTCGGGCTCGGGAACGCCCTGCTTCAGTTCGGCCGGAAACGCCGCGCCGCAATAGACGCAGTGCTCCATCTTCCAGGCGGCGATGCGGCGCCCGCATTTCGGGCAGGCCGGCAGCGGGGGAGTGCTCATGGGTAAATCATAGAAGAATCGGGTGATCGGATGATCGGATGATCGGATGATCGGGTGATCGGGTGAGTGGAAGCGATCCGATCGCGGTCGCCGCGGTCACCCGATCGGTCGCGGTATGCTGCTCGGGAGCCGATGAGAAGCAGGATTCCAGTCGGTTTATTGGGCGCCACCGGCACCGTCGGCCAGCGATTCATCGAGCGTCTGGCCGCCCATCCCTGGTTCGAGCTGACCGCGGTCGCGGCCTCGGAGCGGTCCGCGGGCAAGAGCTACGGCGAGGCCGCGCACTGGCGCCTTCCTTCGACGCTGCCCGAGCGCGTCGCCGCGATGGTCCTCTCGCCGCCGGCGGAGGATCTGCCCTGCCGCATTGTTTTCTCCGCGCTGGACGCCGGGGCGGCGCGCGAGCTCGAACCGGCCGCGGCGCGACAGGGGAAGTGGGTCTTCTCCAACGCGTCGGCCTTTCGGATGGAGCCGGACGTTCCGCTGCTCATCCCCGAGATCAACCCGGACGCGCTCGGCGTCCTGGACCGGCAGCGGCGCGATCGCGGCTGGCCTGGAGCCCTGGTCACCAACGCCAACTGCTCCACGATGTTCCTGGCCATGGCTCTGGCGCCGCTCGACCGCGCGTTTGGCGTGGACAAGGCGTTCGTGACGACACTCCAGGCCGTCTCGGGCGCCGGGTATCCCGGAGTCGCCTCGCTGGACATCCTGGGCAACGTGATCCCGGACATTCCCGAGGAGGCGTCCAAGATCGAGCGGGAGACCGTCAAGATCTTGGGCCGGGCTCCGGAGGCGATGACGATCTCGGCGATGACATACCGCGTTCCCGTCGAAGACGGCCACACCGAATCGGTGTCGGTTGGGCTTCGGGACCGGGCCGCGTCGGCGGACGTCCTGGCCGCATGGCGGGAGTTCCGTGGGTCCGAGGAGGTTCGCGCGCTGCCCTCGGCTCCGGCGCGGCCGGTCGAGTATTGCCCGGGCGCCCAGCGGCCGCAGCCGCGGCGCGACGTCGATCGCGAAGGCGGGATGATCGCGCTCGTCGGGGGGCTGCGGTCCTGCCCGCTGCTGGACTGGAAGTTCACCGCCCTGGGACACAACACCGTGCGCGGCGCCGCGGGGGCCTCCATTCTGAACGCCGAGTACGCCGCGGCGCGAGGGCTTCTCGACTGATCGTCCAGAAATTCGGGGGCACCTCCGTGGAGGACGCGCCGGCGCTGGAGCGCGTCTGCGCGATCGTCTCCCGCAGCCGCGACGAGCATCCGGTGGTCGTGGTTTCGGCGATGGGGAGGACCACCAACCGTCTGGGCGAAGCGCTGGAGGCCGCCGTGGGCGCAAGGGAGGCGGAGAGCACCGACCGGATCGCCCGGCTGCGGCGGGACACGCTGGCGACCGTGGACGGTTTCTTCGGACAGGGGGCCGAGCGCGTCGGGAAGCGGATCGGCGAGTCGTTCACCGAGCTCGACCGGATGGCGCGCGCCGTGTCGGTGCTGCGCTCGGTCCCGTCGGCCAGCCGCGACCAGTTCCTGGCGCACGGAGAGCTCGTCTCCTCGATCGTGGTGGCCGAGGCTCTGGCCTTGTACGGACTGCCGGCGACGCGGATCGATTCCCGCGAAGTGATGGCGACCGACGACCGCTTCGGGCGGGCGCAGCCGGACCTGGCGGAGACGGCCTCCCGCGCGCGCTCCCGGCTCACGCCGCTCTGCGACGCGGGGAAGATCCCGGTCCTGGGCGGCTACATCGGGGCGAACCGCGAGGGCCAGACCACCACGCTCGGCCGCGGCGGCTCCGACTACAGCGCGGCCCTCTTCGGCGCGGTCCTGGACGCGTCGCTGGTGGAGATCTGGACCGACGTCGACGGCATGATGACCGCGGACCCCCGGATCGTCCCGGAGGCCCGGGTCATCGACCGCATGTCCGCGGACGAGGCCTCCGAGCTGGCCTACTTCGGCGCGCGGGTGCTGCATCCACTCACCCTCGAGCCGGCCATGGAAAAAGGGATCCCCGTGCGGGTGCGCAATTCCCGGCGGCCGGAGGTGCCCGGCACGGAGATCCACGCGGCCGCTCCGTCGGGGTCGAGCCACGTCCGCTCGATCGCCTGCAAGCGGGGGATCGTGACCGTCGATGTCACGACGAGCCGGATGCTGATGGCCACGGGCTTTCTTCAACGGCTCTTCGAGGTCTTCGCGCGCCACGAAACGTCCGTGGACATGGTGACCACGTCGGAGATCTCCGTCTCCGTGACGCTGGACGACCCTTCGAGGCTCGCGGCGATCCGGCGCGATCTGGAACAGCTCGGTCACGTCGACGTGGCGCGCGACCGCGCCATGATCTGCCTGGTCGGGCAGGACCTGAAGTTCACGCCGGGAATCGCCGCGCGGATCTTCCGGGCCGTCGAGAAGATCAACATCCTCATGATCTCGCAGGGAGCCTCGCGCCGGAACGTCTCGTTCGTGGTCGAGGAGAAGGACGCGGAGGACGCGGTGCGGAGGTTGCACCGGGAGTTCTTCGGATGAGAGACGGCTCGCAAAGCAAGCCTGTCATTCCGAGGGCCCTGGCCCGAGGAATCTTCTCTTGTCGTAAGATCGCCCGCGCGAAGATCCCTCGCTTCGCTCGGGATGACACCAGGTAGCCATGCGCTTGGGCATCATCGGCACCGGCAAGATGGGGCGGGAGATCGAAGCGATGGCCGCCCGGCGCGGCCATGACGTCGTCTGGACGCTGTCGTCGCGGGAGAATCCGGAAGCCCGAGGCATCACCGCGGACAAGGTCGCCGGCGCGGACGCGGTCTTGGAGTTCACCAGCCCGTCCGCCGTGTCCGCCGACCTGCTGGCGCTGGCCGCCCTGGGCGCCACGGTGGTCTGCGGCACGACCGGCTGGGCCCAGGACCTTCCCAGGGTGACCGAAGCGTTCGCGGCCGGGGGAGGGACGCTGGTGCACGCCGCCAACTTCTCCGTCGGGGTGCGCCAGCTCTTCGACCTGGTCACCCGGGCGGCCCGACTCTACCCGCCGGCCGGATACGCGGCGTACCTGGTGGAGGAACACCACGCCGAGAAGAGGGATGCCCCCTCCGGGACCGCGCGAACCATCGCGACGATCTTCGAGATGGAGACCGGGCTGAGCCTCCCGGTCACCAGCGTGCGGGCCGGATCGGTCCCGGGAACCCACCGCCTGGTGTTCGACTCTCCGGAGGACGAGGTGGAGATCATCCACCGGGCGCGCGGCCGGACGGGCTTCGCCAGGGGAGCGGTCTGGGCGGCCGAGCGCGTCGCCGGACGCAAGGGAGAAGTCGTCGAGTTCGGCGAGCTGCTCGAAGAGGTGCAGAGACATCCGTGAGGGCGCCGGAGGGCGAAAAGGAGGAGATTTCGTGAAAGCTGCAGCGACCGCGGCGAAGCAGGCGCGTTACCGATTGGATTGGGCCGGATGCGGCACGGCGTTGATCACGCCGTTCGACGACAAGGGGCGCATCGACTTCGGCGCGCTGGAGCGGCTGGTGGAGTGGCAGATCGCCGAGGGGATCGATTTCCTCGTTCCCTGCGGCACGACCGGCGAATCCGCGACGCTCTCGGGATCGGAACGCAAGGCCGTCACCGCCGCGGTGGTCAAAGCCTCGGGCGGACGCGTTCCCATCCTCGCCGGAGCCGGGGGCAATCACACCGCCAAGGCGGTCTTCTGGGCTCGCGACGCGGCGGCGGCCGGCGCGAGCGGCATCCTCTCGGTCTCCCCGATGTACAACAAGCCGTCGCCGGAGGGGCTCTTGCGCCACTTCGCCGCGATCGCCGAGGCCACCGAGCTGCCGCTGGTCGTTTACAACGTGCCCGGACGGACCGGCTCGGATCTCGACGTGGAGACGATCCGGCGGCTGGCCGAGATCCCGCGGGTCGCCGGATTGAAGGAAGCGTCGCCCAACTTCGGCAAGATCGCCCGGCTGATGACGATTCTGCCCGAGGACTTCGTGGTGTATTCCGGAGAAGACTCGACCGCGCTCGCCCTGATCGCCCTGGGAGGCCGCGGCGTCATCTCGGTCGCCTCCAACGAGATCCCCGGGCCGATGAGCGCCTTGACCCGCGCGGCCCTGGACGGGGAGTGGGACGAGGCCCGCGCTCTCCAGCGGCGGTGGCTGCCGCTGATGGAAATGAATTTCTGGGAGGCCAGCCCCGGTCCGGTCAAGTGCGCGCTCGCGCTGATGAAGAAGTGCGGCGAGACGCTGCGCCTGCCGCTCGCCCCGGTGCGCGACGAAACGCGCCGGAAGATCCAGGCGATGCTCTCGGGCGACAAGCTTCTGCCCAGGAAGGCGCCGCGTTGAGTCTGTCGTCGCTCGCCCAGCGGATCGAGGCGATCGTCGCGGTGCCTGGCGGCGCGACCCCGAACGAGCAACGCGCCGCTTTTGCAGAGCTCAAGGCCGGCTTGAACGACGGATCGATCCGCGCGGCGACCCGCGAAGGGAGCCGGTGGGTCACCCAGGTCTGGGTCAAGAAAGGCATCCTGCTCGGGTTCCGGCTGGGAGCCCTCGCGCCCGCGGCCGCCGACGGAGCGTTTCACTTCTTCGATAAGGACACCATGGCGGTCAAGGCCCTGGGGCTCGGCGCCGGCGTGCGGATCGTTCCGGGCGGGACCGCCGTGCGCGACGGCTGCTACATCGCGCCCGGAGTCACCATCATGCCGCCGGCCTACGTGAACATCGGGGCCTGGATCGGTACGGGCACCCTGATCGACTCGCACGCCCTGGTGGGGTCGTGCGCGCAGATCGGGGAGCGTGTCCATCTCTCCGCGGCGGCGCAGATCGGCGGCGTGCTCGAGCCGGTGGGGGAGCTGCCGGTGATCGTCGAGGACGACGTCCTGATCGGGGGCAACTGCGGCGTGTACGAGGGCGCGATCGTCCGGGCGCGGGCGGTGCTGGCCGCCGGCGTGGTCCTGACCGGGGGCACGCCGGTCTACGACCTGGTGCGCGAAACGGAGTACCGCAAACGCCCCGGCGAGCCCCTGGAGATCCCCGAGGGCGCGGTGGTCGTTCCCGGCGCGCGCACGATCCGCCACGGCCGGGGCGCCGAGTGGGGCCTGTCGCTGCAGACGCCGGTCATCGTCAAATATCGGGACGAGAAGACCGACGCCGCGACGGCGCTGGAGGAGTTGCTCCGGTAGCCTCCGCGCCGCGCCCAGGTGCCACCGACTGGCGACTGGGGACTGAGGAGAGGACTGAGGACTCAAGCAGCCGGTACCACCGGAAGACATCTTCGTACCACCGCCCCTGTGAAGCCCGCAGCCCCCAGTCCGCTGTCCCATCGGGCTTACCGCCGGAATCCCAGCCGTTTCTATCGTGTTACGATATTTAGGGGCCGCGTGAGCCTTCGAAAGGGAAAAGAATCATGGGTCGATTTCATCCATCCGACGGGAAACACTGGGATACCGAAGAGATCCGGCGTGAGCGCGAGTACGGCTGGATCCGGCAGAACGAAGCCCGATTGGTCGCCGAGGCCCGGGAGAAACGCGCGGCTCAGGAGAAGGTCCTGCTGAGCGAGCAGGCCGAGAGGATGCGGCGCCTGCACTGGAAGAAGTGCCCCCGTTGCGGCGCGGACATGCGGAGCGAGGCGATCGACGGCGTGGACGTGGAAAGGTGCGCGCTCTGCGAGGGCACCTTTTTCGAGCGCGGGGAGCTCGAGAGGCTCCTCCTGCGGCACGACAGGGAGCGCAGAGGGTTCTTCCGGCAGCTTCTCGGGCCGCGCGGGCACTGAAGAGCTCGAAGTTCGAAGCTTGAGTCCTCTCAGCGGCCGAGTCGGGCTATGTTCTGGAAGTACCGGGCGAAGGCGGCCATTCCCCCCTCGGCCTGGGACCAGTCGTAGTTCTCGTTGGGGGCGTGGTACCCGTGCTCGGGCAGTGAAAGACCGAGGAAGAAGACCGGAGTCTTCAGGACCTTCTCCATCGAAAGGACCGCGCCGATCGAGCCCCCTTCGCGCACGAAGACCGGCTCCTTGCCGAAGGCGAACTTCATGGCTTCGCGGATGGCGTCCGCGTACGGGCCGGTGGTCTTGCCCTGGTACGCGGGCAGCGCGTGTTCCGCGCTGACCTTCACGTCGGCGTTCTTGGATTTGACGAAGTCGGTGACGAGCTTGACGATCTTCCTGGGGTTCATCTTGGGAACCAGCCGGCAGGACACGATCGCGGTGGCCTTGGGCGGAATGATGGTCTTGACGCCGGGTCCCTGGTAGCCGCCGGCGATGCCGTGCACCTCGAAGGTGGGCATCATCCAGATCCGCTTCATCACCTCCAGCGCGTCGTCGACGCGAAGCGTCTTGAAGAGGTGGTCCTTCTTGAAGTCCTTGACGGTGAAGCCGCAGTGCTTCAGGTCCTCCAGCTCTTTCTTGGACGGAGGAAGGACGTCGGCATAGAAGCCCGGGATCTTCACGCGCCCGGTTTTTCCGTCCACGCACTCGGAGATCAGCTGGGCCAGCTCGGAGATTGGATTGCGTGCCGCGCCGCCGGCGGTGCCGGAGT
Organism: uncultured Acidobacteriota bacterium; assembly: GCA_963733955.1. Classification (GTDB taxonomy): domain Bacteria; phylum Acidobacteriota; class Thermoanaerobaculia; order UBA5066; family Gp7-AA6; genus DATFTF01. The sequence goes on along the minus strand of CAVTEW010000004.1, from coordinate 34,724 downwards.
GCTGATCGGTCTGCCCGGTCTGGAGGTCGAAGCGCAGTCCCTGGAGGCCGCGCAGGCCGGCCGGCTGCGCCGGGCGGGAGCGAGAAACCCAGACCGTGTCGGACACCACGACGGAATCGGTGGCGAACTCCTTGGCGTTGGCGCGGATGGTCTCCTCGAAGTGGGGGCTGCCGATCTCTTCCTCCAGCTCCCAGAGGAGATGGATGTTGATGGGCACTTCCTGCTGCCAGGCGTAGCGCGCGCCGAAGAGCGCGGTCATGGCCGGCCCCTTGTCGTCGGTGGTCCCGCGTCCGAAGTAGTGGTCCTCGCGGCGCGTGAACGTAAACGGCGGCGTCTTCCAGTCGTCGCCCTCGGCCGGCTGAACGTCGAGGTGGTTGTAGATGGTGACGGTGGGGAGGTTCGCGCCGCGGTCGAAGCGCCCGTACACGATGGGATGACCCTTGGTCTCGTACAGATGGGCCTTGCCGCCGGACGCCTCGATCAGGCGCGCGGCATACTCGGCCCCCCGGTGCACTTCGCCCTTCCGGTCCGGCTCGACGGAGACCGTCGGGATCTCCACGATCTCGGAGAGCACGCGCTCGAACTCGGCGCGGTTGCCGTCGGCAAACTGCTTGAGGTCCTGTCTCGAGAAACCGTTGGTCATGGGCTCATCCCCTTTCCGCCGCGCCCGGAGTGACGTTTCGGTTTTCCCGCGCGCGAGGGGCGAGATTCTATTACCTTTCACCCATCGGCAACCTTCCGGGAGTCCTCGCCGCCCTGCTGCTCTTTTTTCTGCCCGGGCTCCTCCTGGTGCGCCGTGGCGAGTGGGAGCGGTTCGAGCCGATCGAGCTCGCCGGCGTGGCCTTCGCCGGCTCCGCCGCGCTCTGGTCGGTGGCGTTCTGGGCCCTGCGGCTGGTCCCGGTCTCCTGGCGCGGGGCCGGCCTGGCGGCCGTCGTGGCCTCGGCCGGGGCGATCCTGGCGCGGCGCGGCGCCCGGAGCGCGGCCGCGGCGGCCTGGCGGGACCGGCCGCGGACGCTCGCCTGGCAGACCGGCTTCGTGGCCGCGGTCTGCGCCCTGCGCCTGGCCTTCGCCGCGACCCACCTGGCCTATTCCGGCGGCGACATGACCGCCCACGCCGCGATCACCGAGGAGATCGTGAGGCCGACGGGTTTCCCGCGACGCAGGAGCCGCTCTTGCCGATCTCCCGCTTCGGGCAGATCGGGCCCGGCTTCCACGCCGTGGCCGCTCTCGACAGTCTCTGGTCCGGCGCTCCGGCCTGGCGGTCAACAATATTTGTATTGTGTCTCGCGGCGGCCGGCATGTCCTTCGCTCTCTACGCCCTCCTGCGGGCACTGACCTTTTCGCCTGCCGCCTCCGCTGCCGCGGCCGCCGGAGCGCTCTTCTGGCCGCGCAACCCCCAGTTCTTCCTGCAGTGGGGCGGCGCGCCGTCGATCCTGGCCGCGGCGATCGGGCTCCTGGCCCTGCGGGACTTGCTCGCCTTCGGGCGGGAGGCGCGCCCGGGGCGCGCGGCGCGGGCCGGCGTCCTGGCCGCCGGAGCCGCGACGGTCCACGTCCTTCCGGCGCTCGCGCTCCTGGCCATCGGAGCGCCGCTTCTCCTGATGCACGCGCGCGGCGGCTGCGGGCAGGGGAGGCGGATAGCGCGAGACGCCGCGATCGCGGCGGCGGCCGCGCTGGCCCTGGCGCTCCCTTTCCTGCTCCTGGGAGCCCGGGCGCCGGCGCCCGAGACGGCCGCCTGGGCCCGGCAGTGGTTCGCCGCCGAGACGCGGGGCGCCGCGCTCCTGGCGCAGCGCTTCGCGCCGTGGATCGGCCCGGACCCGCGCGCCGCGCTGTGGCCGTTCTTCCTGGTCTCCTACCTCGGGGCGCTTCCGGCCCTGCTCCTGGGCGGCGGGCTGGCGCTGACGCTCGCGGGCCCCCATCGGGACGCCGGCGCCGTGGCCCTGTTGATCCTCGCCGTGGAGGCCTTGCTCTTCACGGCGGCCCTGCGCCAGTCGCTGCCCGGCTGGCCGGCGCTCTTTCCGACCCGCGTCGCGCTCTGGCTGGTGGTGCCGCTCGCCGTCGTGCTGGCCGAGGTCTTCTCGCGGGCCGGCCGGGCGCCGCGGACCGTTCGCGCGCTCGCGCTCGCCGGCCTGGCGGCGGCCTTCGCGGTCGAGGGTTGGCGGCTCTTTCCGGTTCGCTTCGGCACGGCCTTCTACGGCGAGGCCCGCGACGGGCGCGTCTCCGTCGCCGGGCTGCTGGCCAACGAAGCCGCGGGCGGCGCCTTCTGGGTCGCCACTTTCTGCAGCGACGTCGCGGCGGTGACGCCGGACGACGTGGCGGCGCTCGCGTGGGCGGCCGCGCACACGCCGCCGGACGCCGTCTTCGCCAACAATCCCGGCGACGGCGGAGCGCTTTTGCCCGCCGCGGCGCACCGCAAGATCCTCGCGCCCCACTACTACTGGTTCTTCGACCGCGACGAGTTCGACGCCTGGCGGCGCACGGCGCGCGCGTCCTATGTCTTCGTTGGGGCGCGGCCGGCCCCGGCCTGGGGACGGTGGTGGACGGCGGAGGCGCTGGACCGCGATCGGGGTTACCGGCTCGTGGCGCGAGTCGGCCGGGCCCGCGTGTATCGGATCGAAGTCCCCGCCGCCGCGCCGACGCGGTGAGAGCTACTTCTTCTTCGGCCGGCGGGCGCTCTTCTTGGGCGGCTTCTTCCTGGCGGCGGGCTTGCGGGCCGCGGCCTTCTTGGGCGCCGGCTTGGAAGGAGCGGCCTTCTTGATCCGCGCGGGAGGCGCCGGCTTGCCCTTGGCCCCTCCGGCGGCCAATTGGGCCGCGGCCTTCTTGGCCCGCGCGTTTTTGCGCGCCAGGGCCGCGGCTTCCTTCTTTTCCAGGGCGCGGGCCTGGGCCTCGCGCTCCTTGTCCTCCAGGATCTCGGCCAGATCCTCCTCGGTCACCCGGGCCGCGTGCGGCAACCGCTTCTTGACGAACTCCAGGCGCTCCTCGGGAACGTGGAGGAGGAAGATCGAGGCTTCCCGCGTTTCGCGCGCCTTGGCCAGGTAGTCCGCCGTCTCCAGCGCGTGGGACGGCGCGTAGGAGAAATCGACCGCGATGGCGTAGGGCTTTTCCTTCTTGGCCAGTTCGAAGAACTCCGGCCAGCGGGGCTCGGTCACGACGATGTGGGCGCCGCTCCTGGCCAGCTTCTGGACGCGGCCGCCGCGCTCGGACGAGTTGTAGTGGAGGTAGAGGACGCTCATCGTGGAGCGGGACTATAGCTCATGGGCCAGACGCGGGGACGCGGGGAGTGAGGGACGCGGGGAGGGATGACTTTCCCCGTGTCCCCGCGTCCCCGCGTCAGCTTTTCGTCCCCGTCGAGTCTTCTCGAAAGTGGCTTCCTCTCGACACCCGGTTGTCCGAGGCCGCGCGGCGGATGGCCAGCGCGGTCTGGACGCCGTTGCGCAGGCCGACCAGGTCGTCGGACATGGTGCCCCGGCGGTAGAAGTCCTCGATCTCGACCTGCAGCTCCGACAGGATCCGGCCGGCCCGGTCCAGCCGCTTCTCCGATCGAAGGAGCCCCACGTAATTCCACATCGTGTGGCGAATGACCATCCAGTCCTGCGCGATCAGGGCCGGGTCGACCGGCTCGTGCTCGGGCAGCCAGGGACGCACTCCCGGAGCGGGAAAGTCCGGCTTTCGGCGCGCCTGAGCCGCCGCGGCCACGCCGGCGCGCCAGCCCCACAGGAGCCCTTCCAGCAGCGACGTCGAAGCCAGGCGATTGGCGCCGTGGACGCCGGTGCAGGACACTTCGCCGACCGCGCGCAGGTGTCCGAGCGTCGTGCGGCCGTTGCCGTCGACGGCGACTCCGCCGCAGGAGTAGTGGGCCGCGGGAACCACCGGCACGGGGCCGGCGGTCAGGTCGAAGCCGAGCTCGAGGCAGCGCTGCGTGAGGCCGGGAAAGCGCTCCCGGATCCAGGCCGCCGGCTTGTAAGAAATGTCCAGCAGCGCGTGGGGCTCGTCCTTCTCCAGCATGCGCTTGTGGATGGCCCGCGCGACGATGTCGCGGGGAGCGAGCTCGGCGTCGGGATGGACGTCGCGCAGGAAGGGGTTGCCCTGCACGTCGGTGATCCGGGCTCCCTCGCCCCGCAGCGCCTCGGTCAGGAGGAGCCGGCCCCGCGCGTGCACCAGCGCGGTGGGATGGAACTGGATGTATTCGAGGTTCAAGAGGCGCGCCCCGGCGCGGCGGGCCATGGCGATGCCGTCGCCGCGCGCGCCCTGCGGGTTGGTGGTGTGGAGATAGACCTGCCCGAGGCCGCCGGTCGCCAGGATCGTCTCGCGCGCCAGGAGCGGCTGGACGCCGTCATCGACGCCGCGGTCGAGCAGGTAGGCCCCGATGACCGCGGGGGGGCGATACCGGTCGGTCGGGTTCACCGAGTCGTGGGAGAGTGTGAGCAGGTCGACCGCGGTGGTTTCCAGGCGCCAGCGGATCCGGGGTTCGTTCCGGCACGCCGCGATCAGGGCCCGCTCGATGGGAGCGCCCGTTTCGTCCTTGACATGGAGGACGCGGGGCACCGCGTGGGCGCCTTCGAGGGTCCAATGAAACCCCGTCCCTTCCCGATCGAAGGGCACGGCCAGCTCCTCGACCAGGAGCTTCTGGACCAGGTCCGGTCCCTCGCGGGCCAGGAGATCCACCGCTTCGGGAAAGCACAGCCCGTCGCCGGCCCGCTCGATGTCGCGGGCCAGCTGCTCGGGCGAGTCCCCCGGCGGGCGCGCCACGATGCCGCCCTGCGCGTAGAAGGTGTTGGACTCGCGGGCCTGTGCCGCGCGCGTCACCAGAACGACGTCCGCTCCGCCGCGGGCCGCCGACAGCGCCGCCGCGCAGCCCGCCACGCCCGTGCCCAGGATGAGAACGTCGGTCGTTTCGCTCATGCTCGGTGCGCGTGGCGAGACGCCGCGGCTAGTCCGCCAGCTCCAGCGAGAGGTCCGCCGCGGCCACGGAGTGCGTGAGGGCTCCGACGGAGACGGCGTCGGGGCCCGCCTCGGCGTAGGCTCGGACGTTGTCCAGGCGCACGTTTCCGGACGCTTCCAGGGTGGGAGGCTTCTGCGCGGCCCGCGCCAGCGCGCACCATCGGGCCACCGTCTCGGGGTTCTGGTTGTCGATCAGGATCGCGTCGGCCCCGGCGGAGAGCGCCCGGCGCAGATCGTCTTCGGATTCCACTTCCGCCTCGATGAGCATTCCGGAGGGCGCGGCGCGGCGGGCGCGCCGGATCGCCTCGGCCACGTCTCCGGCCAGCCGGCGGTGGTTGTCCTTGATGAGGACCATGTCGGAGAGGCCGTAGCGGTGATTGACGCCGCTGCCGTCGCGGACGGCCTGGCGGTCGAACGGACGCAGTCCCGGAGCGGTCTTGCGCGTATCGAGGATGCGGCAGTTCGTTCCCGCGACGGCGTCCACGAAACGCCGGGTCGCCGTGGCGATGCCGCACATGCGCTGGAGCAGATTCAAGGCCACGCGCTCCCCGGTCAGGATCGCCCGGGCCCGCCCGGACAAGACGGCCAGCCGGGATCCCGCCTCGACCCGCTGTCCGGCCCGGGCGCAGTCTTCCCAGGAGAGCCCGGCGTCTAAGAGCTCGAGCACCCGGCGGGCGATCGGAAGACCCGAAACCACGCAGGCCGAGCGCGCCACCACCTCCCCGCGGGCCGGTCGATCGGCGGGGACCGTCGCCTCGGTCGTCACGTCGCCGGTCCCCACGTCCTCGGAGAGAAAGGCGCGCAGGCGCAGGTCGAGGTCCGGTCCGGACAAGGTCTCCATGCTTCGCGGAAGGATATCTTGGCGACCCGGATCTTCCCGAAAAGGCCCCGATTCCGGGCCGCGCAGCGGCGTCAGGCTCTGCCGACTCCCTTGCGCAGCAGATCGCGCAGCGACCGCTGCTCCGGCTCGGTCAGAGCCTCGATCCAGGGCGCCGGTTCGCGCAGCCGAGCGAGCAGCTTGGTCCGCAAGGCCTTGCCCCGCTCGGTCGTTTCGAGCAGCCGGACGCGCCGGTCCTTGGAGGAGGCGCGCCGGACGAGCCCGCGGGCTTCCAGCTTGTCGACCACGGCGGTGACGTTGGCGGCGTCGCAGGACAGGGCCTCCGCCAGCGCGCTCATGGGGATCCCCGCTTCGGAGGTCAGATTGCGCAGCGCGCCGAGCTGCTGCAGGGTGAGCCCGAATTCCCTGGCCACGCCGAGCATGATCTTCTTCTGGGCCATCAGGAGGTCGAACAGGATCTCCGCGGCTTCGCGAGCGGGCTCGGTCCGCCGTCTCTCCGCGTTCATTCGCGAAGCATACCTCTGGAGGTTCATGAATTCAATATTGGTAGTTGGAAACTTTAACTATGGTATAAGCGCACATTGATCGCGGCCTCCGGAAGCGGCCGCGCAGCGCGGCTGGTCGCGGCCCGGGCGCCCGGGAATCGGGGCCCGGCCGGCACCGATCTTGTTTAGAGGCAGGGTAGGGTGAGCGAAATGATCGAGATCGCATCGGCCGTCCCGCGGCGTTCGGGCAGCCGCCACCGGGCCGCACAGGCCGCGGCGCTCGGCCTGGCCATCGCCTGCGCGCTCTCGGCGTCCGCGTCGGCCGGGGAGCCGCTGCGGCTCTCCCTGCGCGAAGCGGTGGCCCGGGCGCTCTCCGACGGCACGGCGGCGCGGATCGCCTACGAGTCGGTGGACGCCTCGCGGGCGCAGGCGCTGCAGGCGCGGTCGGCCCTCCTGCCCCAGGTCAGCGGCGAAGTCCAGGACTCCAGCCAGATCCTGAACTTGAAGACGTTCGGGCTGACCATCCCCGGATTTCCCTCCCTGGTGGGACCGTTCAATGTGTTCGACGCGCACGTTTCGATGGCCGCCCGCCTGATCGACATCGCGGCGTACCGGCGCTACCAGGCCGCCCGCCAGGGAATCGCGGTCGCCGGGGCGGAGAAGGAAAAGACGGAGAACGACGTCGCCGCCGCCGTGGCCACGCTGTACGTTGCCCTCCAGCGGGCCCACGCCGACCTCGAAGCGATCGAGGCCAACGTCGATCTGTTCACGAAGCTGCGCGACCTGGCCGAAGACCAGCGCAAGGCCGGAGTGGCCACGCGGCTCGACTCGACCCGCGCGCAGGTCGCGCTCTCGCGCCAGAACCAGGCTCTCCTGGTCGGGCAGAACCGGCGCGATGCCGCCCGCCTGGCGCTGCTGCACGCGATCGGGGCTGATCAGGACTCCGAGGTCGTTCTGACCGACGTCCTCCAGGAATCCGTTCCGCCGGCGGCGACGGCCGGGGAGGAGCTGGCCACGGCCCTGGCGCAGCGCCCGGAGTTGAAGACGCTGGACGAGCGGATCCGGGCGATCGATCTGGCGATCTCCGCCCGCCGCGCCGAGAAGCTGCCTTCGCTGGGGGCCCAGTTCCAGGGGGGATACAACGGGAACCACCTGGGCGATCTGGACTGGAACCGGGTCGTCGGGGCGACCGTTTCGGTTCCGGTCTTCACCGGCGGACGCATTCCCGCGGAGATCGCCGAGCAGAAGAGCCGGCGCCGCGAGCTCGAGCTCGAGCGCCTGGAGACCGCTCGGCAGGTCGAGGAGGACGTGCGGCGCGCCCTGTTGAGTCTCCAGAACGCGGCCAGCCGCGTGGCCCTGGCTGGCGAGAACATTCGTCTGGCCTCCGACGAGCTCGAATTCGCGCGCGACCGCTTCGCCAACGGCGTGTCCTCGACCATCGAAGTCGACAACGCGCAGACGTCCTTCGCCGCGGCGCGCGCCGACCATGTCGCCGCCCTGGCGGACCAGGCCCAGGCTCGCTTCGATCTGGCCCGGGCGACCGGGCGGATCCGGGAATTGATCGAGACCAAGGAGTCACCATGAGCGGCGAAACACGCGAGAGCTCTCCGGTCCTCAAGCCGGTGGAGCCGGAGAAGCAGCCGGAGATGCAGCCGGAGAAGACCGAGGCGCCGCGGATCGTCGGGGCGGACGGCGAGCGGGTGAAGGCCCAGGGCGGGAAGGGTCTGGGCCGAACCGTCGGCATCCTGCTCCTGATCCTGGCCGTCCTGGGCGGTGTCGCCTTCGGCATCAAGGAAGTCGTTTTCTACAAGCACCACGCCGAGACCGACGACGCGCAAGTCGAAGGGCACATCGACCCCGTTCTCCCGAAAGTGGCCGGCTACGTGACAGAGATCCTGGTGGATGACAACCAGAGGGTCCAGGCCGGGCAGCTGCTGTTGAAGATCGACACGCGGGACCTCCAGTCCAAAGTGGAGACGGCGCGCGGCGCCCTGGAGAACGCCCGGGCCAAGGCCGCGGTGGCTCGGGCCAACGTCTCCTCGGCGCGCACGCAGAGCAACAAGGCGTCGACGGACCTGACGCGCTTTTCCGCCCTGCGCGAGAAGGAAGAAGTCTCCCAGCAGCAGTACGACGCGGCCAGGGCCGCGTCGGAGTCGTCCTCGGCGTCGTCGTCGGCCGCGCAAAAGTCGGTCGCCGCGGCGGACGCGGAGGCGGAGCAGAAACGGGCCGACCTGGCCTACGCCGAGCTTCAGCTCTCCTACTCCCAGATCACCGCGCCGGCCTCCGGCACCATCTCGAAGAAGAACGTCGAGGTCGGACAGTTCGTGCAGGCCGGCCAGCCCCTGCTGGCGATCGTGGAAGACGCGCGGCCCTGGGTCGTCGCCAACTTCAAGGAGACGCAGTTGAAGAAGATGCGGGTCGGCCAGCCCGTGGAGGTCGAGGTCGACGCCTATCCCAAGGTCGTCTTCCACGGGCGGGTCGAATCGATCTCCGCGGCCACCGGCGCCCGGTTCGCCCTGCTGCCGCCGGACAACGCGACCGGCAACTTCACCAAGGTCGTGCAGCGGGTTCCCGTCAAGATCGTCTTCACCGATCCGCCCGATCCCAACCATCCCCTGCGCACGGGCATGAGCGTCAACGCGATCGTTCAGCTGGACTGAGGTGCGTGAGGCGTGAGGCGTCAGGCGTGAGGCGTCAGGAAACAGCGGACAGACCTCACGCGGTATTCCGGTGCGCTGGCCGCGCGCGCAGCGCAGGCGACGAGTAGCGGAGGCGACGGCGATGGCGGAACAGGGCGCTCGCAAGTGGATCATCGTCATCACGGCGATCCTGGCCTCGTTGATCGAATTGATCGACACCTCCATCGTCAACGTGGCGCTGCCGCAGATGATGGGAAACTTGAGCGCCACGCTCGACGAGGTAGCCTGGGTCGTGACGTCCTACGTCGTGGCCAACGTGATCGTGGTGCCGATGACGGGGTTTCTCTCTCGCCTCTTCGGGCGCCGCAACTACTTCGCCGGCTCGATCGTGCTCTTCACCGTGGCGTCCTTCTTTTGCGGGCACGCGACGAACATCTGGGAGCTGGTGGTCTTCCGCTTCATCCAGGGGATCGGCGGAGGGGCCCTCTTTTCGACCTCCCAGTCGATCCTGGTGGAAACGTTCCCGCCCGAGGAGCTCGGGCTCGCCAACGGCCTCTTCGGATTAGGCGTGGTGATGGGCCCGACGATCGGCCCGACGCTGGGAGGCTGGATCACCGACAACTATTCGTGGCCCTGGATCTTCTACGTCAATCTGCCCATCGGCCTCGTTGCCACGATCCTGTCGCTCTCCTTCATCCGGGGAAAGAAAGAAGACCGCCGCGAGGGCCAGTCGATCGACTGGACCGGAATCGCCCTGCTGGTCCTGGGCATCGGCTCGCTGCAGATCGTTCTCGAGCGCGGCGAGCGCGACGACTGGTTCGCCGCGGTCTACATCGTCGTTCTGACGGTCGTGGCGGCCGCGGGGATCGTGGGCTTCATCTGGCGGGAGCTGAGCGCGGCCCATCCGGTCGTGGACCTGCGCGTCTTCAAGGACCGCTCGCTCGCGGTCGGCACGCTCTTCACTTTCATCCTCGGCTTCGGGCTCTACTCGTCGATCTTCATCTTCCCCGTCTTCGCGCAGAATCTCCTCGGCTTCACCGCGATGCAGACCGGCCTGATCCTGCTTCCCGGAGGCATCGCCACGGCGATCATGATGCCGGTCGTGGGCAAGCTCCTTCAGAGGCGCGTGCCGGCGCAATTGATGAACGCGCTCGGCTTCATTTCGTTCTTCGTCTTCACCTACCTGCTGTCCCGGTCCACCCTGGCCTCCGGGCGCGTGAACTTTTTCTGGCCGCTCATCTTTCGCGGCGTCGGCCTGGGGCTGTTGTTCGTGCCGCTGACCACGCTCGCGCTGTCGAACCTGCGCGGAAAGGACATCGCGCAGGGCGCCGGCCTGACCAACATGATGCGCCAGCTCGGCGGCTCCTTTGGCGTCGCGCTGATGGCCACCTACGTCGAGAAGCGCTCCTGGGCGCACCGGCAGAGCCTGCTCGCCCACGTCTCGATCTACGACCCGTCCGTGCGCGAGCGGTTGAACGCGATCGTGCGGGGGCTGATGGCCAAGGGGTCGAACCTGGTGGAGGCGCAGCGCCAGGCTTACGGCGCCCTCGAGGGCATCGTGGCCCGGCAGACCTTTCTCCTGACCTACATGGACGCGTTCCGCATCGTCGGCATCTTCTTTCTCTGCTGCATCCCGCTGCTACTTCTCTTCAAGCGCCGCCGCGGCGCCGCGCCGGTGCCGGCGGGGATGCATTGACCGGGCGGGAGGCGGGAGGCGTGAGGCGGGAGACGGTGCTCAGCCCCGGCCGCGGCGCGCGAAGTCTCCCAGAAGAGAGAAGGCGCGCGCCGCGGGAGCGACGTATTACTTGACGGCTCCGGTGAGCTCCAGATCCACCGCCTTGGCCGCCTCGAAGCGGTCGGCCACGTCCTTCCAGTTCCAGCAGTTCCAGATCGCGTCGAAGAACTCGGTCTTGCGATTCTGGTACTGCAGGTAGAAGGCGTGCTCCCAGGCGTCGATGACCAGGAGGGGAATTCCGGCCTGGGCCAGGTTCGATTGATGGTCATAGATCTGCGTCGTGAGCAGCCGTCCGGCCATGGGCTCCCAGACCAGAGCGGCCCAGCCCGAGCCCATGATCGTTCCCGCCACTTCGTTCATCTGCTTCTTCAACTTGTCGAAGCTTCCGAAGTCGTTCTTGATCGCCTCGGCGAGCGCGCCCGCCGGCCGGTCGTCCGCCTTGGGCGTCAGGTTCTGCCAGAAGAGAGAGTGGAGGACGTGGCCGGAGAGATTGAACGCGAGCGCCTTCTCCACCGCGGCCACGCGCGAGAAGTCGTCTTTGGACCGCGCCTCGTCCAGCTTCTCCAGCGCCGTGTTGGCCCCTTTCACATAGGCGGCGTGGTGCTTGTCATGGTGCAGCTCCATGATCTTTCCCGAAATGTGCGGCTCCAGCGCGCCGTAGTCATATTGCAGGTCAGGCAAGACGTATTTGGACATAGGTTCTCCTTTCGCCAGAGAGGAGGAGAGCAAGAACCGGGCCGAGACTCTGAGGCGGGCCGAAGGGTCGAACGTCTCGTTGGGCTCGTGGGAGTGGCCGTTCGGCGGCGGGGCGTCCTTTTGCGCCGTCTCGGAAACCGGATCGGGGTTAAACCGGACTCGCGCGAGTACACTCGACGCACTTTTCCCTTCCGGAGGCTGACATGGTGATGAAGCCGTGACGTCTCGCGGCTGGCGTCGATTTGCCGCGGTAGCGGTCGCTCTCTCCGTCGTCGCGGCGGCGGCTGCTGCTGCTGCCGGTTCGGTCGAGACGGACGCCACCTATCGCGCGCTGCGCAGCGCGGTGCCGGACGGTAAGACGCTCGCCGTGCGCGATCTGGTGCTCGAGCGCGATGTTTTTCGATTCCGCATCGAATCCGGAGCGTTCCAGTTCCTGACCGCGGTGGAAGGCCGCTCGTATGGGGCCGTCTTCTCGGGCCGCGCCACGTTCGAGCTTCGGCCGGCGAGCGAGCGCGAGCGCCGGTATCTCGCGCTCATGACCGGAGAGAAGGGCCTGGAGGTCCTGTCGGAGCCCTTGACCTCCGTCGTCTTCCTCTTCTCGGATTCCACGGCCGCGGAGATCGAGAAGCGGGGGACGCCGTCCGCGCCAATCCCCGATGCCGCGGCGATCTTTCAAGCCTTCTTCAAGAAGCAGCGAAGCGATTGGAAGACCAACTTTCAGATCCGCCTTCTGGCGGATGCTCTTCGTGGGGGCGCTCCGCCGGCCGGGGGCGGCGTGTTCGTCGCCGCGTTCATCGGAAAGAAGATCGGCACGGCCGTCATGGCTGTGGATCCGGCGGGCCTGGACTGGCTGGTCCCGGACGTCGGAGGCGAGGGCTCCGCGCTCGTGGTCCTGGACGATTCGCAGCCGCGCCTCTGGTACTCCTCGCCGGCCAGGGGCGCCTCGGAGACCGCGGCCGACGCGCCGCCGCCGGCGAAGGCGATTCACTACGCGATCGAGACGACGATTCACAAGAACGCGGAGATCGACGCGACGACGACGATCCGCTTTCGGCCCTTGCAGGAGGGGGTGAGAGTTCTTCCGATTCATCTTCTGGACAAGCTGCGGATCCGGGAGGTGTCGCTCGCTTCCGGAGAAGGCGAAGCGTGGACTCCGGTCCCTTTCATCCAGGAAGCCGTCAAAGAGGACGCGGACGCCGCGGTCGTCCTTCCGCCGGCGCTCGCGACGAGCAAGGAGTTTCGTCTTCGACTGACCTATGGCGGCACGGACGTCCTCAAGGACGCGGGCGACGGGAACTTCCTCGTCGGTGCTCGCGAAAGCTGGTATCCGAATCTGGCGACGTTCTCGAATCCGGCATCCTTCGACCTGACGTATCGGTGTCCCAAAGCGTACGAAGTCGTGTCGGTGGGAACGCGCGTCGAGGACCGCCTGGATGGAGACACGCGCGTGTTCCGATTTCGTCAAGATCGGCCGATCCGCGTCGCGGGTTTCAACTACGGCAAGTTCAAGAAGGTCGAGCGCACGGATTCTCAGAGCGGGTTGACGATCACCGTCTATACCAATACCGGCACACCGGATTTCATCCAGGAGCTGAATCTTCTCCTGCGGGACAACCGCGGAGGTCTCTCCTACATCCCGGTGGACACGGCCGGCTTCGCCGACTCGGCCATGGCCGATGGAATCAACATGGCGCGCGCGGGCACCGCGTTCTTCGGCCCCCTTCCGGAGAAGCGGCTGGCGATCACGCAGCAGACGCAGGCCTTCTTCGGACAGTCCTGGCCCTCGCTCGTCTATCTGCCCTTCGTCGCGGCCCTGGATGGAACGATTCGGCACGAGCTCGGCCTTCAGGGAGTCTCCTCCTTCGTCGACGAGGTTGGCCCGCACGAGGTGGCGCACCAATGGTGGGGGCATCTCGTGGGCTGGAACAACTATCGGGACGCGTGGCTGTCGGAGGGCTTCGCGGAATTCTCGGCCTCGCTCGTGCTCCAGGCCGTGGAAGGGGGCAGGAAGTTCAACCCGTTCTGGGAGCGCCGGCGGACCGAGATCGAGCAGAAGCCGCGCGGAAGCCTGCTTTCCAACGACGCGGCGGGACCGATCACGATGGGTTGGCGGCTCGCGACGCGAAAGAGCCCCGAGGCGGCGCAGGCGCTCGTCTATGCCAAGGGGGCTTACATCCTCCACATGCTCCGCATGGCCATGCGCCAGTACGGCACGCCCAACCCGGATGCGAAGTTCATCGAAATGATGAAGGACTTCGTCGCGACCTGGTCGGATAAGAACCCCTCGACGCGGGACTTCCAGACGATCGTCGAGCGCCACATGTCGCCGGCGCTCGACCTCGCCGGCGACGGCAAGATGGATTGGTTCTTTCGGCAATGGGTGGACGGGATCGAGATTCCGCGATACCGATCGAAGTTCGAGATCACGAAAGCCGGCGCTCAATACAAGATCCACGGCAGCGTCACCCAGGATGGAGTCTCGGCCGATTTCCGAACGCTCGCCCACCTCTACCTGGAGTTCCCCAAGGGAGAGCTCGTTCATTTCGGGGTCGTCCGCATGACCGGAACTCTGACGATTCCACTGGACACCACCGTGCGCCTGCCGCGCGAGCCGAAGCGGATCGTCTTGAACGCCATGCACGACGTGCTGTCTCGCGACTGATCCGCGCTCGCGGGCGGCCGATGCTGGATTGCTCGCGCCTCGCGAATTGGGTGAGAGCAAGAATCGGGCACGTGCGCACGCAGCACTGCCGCCGCCGAGACCTCTAGAGCCCTTCGTCGGCCTCAGCTCGTGGAGCAGCCGGAAACGGCAGGCTTCCCGGGCAAACTGCGCCGCCGCCGCCAGCAGGATCGCCTCGAGCTTGCTGGCCGGAGTATTTGGCCGCTTGGTGAAGCGTCGGAACCAGCTCCGGAGATCCCCTTCCAGCTCGGCCTGCGTTGAGTCGGCCGAAGAGCCTACGGAACAGGAAATGGTTTCCAGCACAGAAGAGGCGACCAAGAGCCTACCGGAGGATGGAGTATGGGGCTTCGGAGCAATCGAGAGACGATTATCGAGTCTCTTGTCTGACGACCGAGGGCAGACCAACTAGAAGCGACGTGCGAAAGAAGGTGGAAGGCGGCACGTCCACTACGTCCTACATCTACGATCCAGCCGGCCGGGTGAGTTGCGTCTTCGGAGGAGGCTCTACAGCGGCTCCTTTTGAGTCCTGTGCCCAGGGCGCGGATTGCGCCAAGTACTCACGAGAGCAGAAGGCGATAGATCAGCAACGATGACAGACGCTTTGGAGTTCGTCTCAATGCCTCTGCTCGTCAGCGCGAGTTCAGGACTGTGACACACGGTCCGTTTGCGCGAGCAGTTTCGACGAAATGCTGCGAGAGATGAAGCGGCTTAGGGCTTAGTGCCTCACTGCTGCTGTTCGGGTCGATGGTCTCATCGCGCGCGCGCAAACTCTGGGGAGGATTTGTGGGGAGGATTTCGAGAGGATTTGGTGGGGGGGATTTGGGATCGGTCTTGCCAGATGGGTGCGCCGGGAGACTGGCGAGGTGTCGTGGATGAGAGAGCCACACAGGGAAGGAGGTAACGACTCCATTCTGGCCCCGAGTCATGCGGTGTCGTTCGTGAGGACGGGATCGAAGCGCTGACAGGGGGAGGTGCGGGCAGGGTGTTGAGCCGCGAAAGCATGAACGGATCGGAGTGCCGACGGTGTCCATTTATCCGGAAGGCAACATCCGTCGGTTCGTTAGCGTGAGAACCGATGGGGCTCCGCGCGGTCAGAGGCGCCGAGCACGCACGGAAACACCTTGCACGGGAACCGGGAGATCCCACGTCTGCCTCCGGTAGGGTCCGGGGGCCGCATCGGGAAGTCTCAGGACGTACGCCGATGATGGACGGACGCGGGAAGTCAGACAGGCTCGTAGTACCAGAGAAGCTCCTGAACAAAGCGGGGAGACTCGTGGCGGAGGGGGTGGAGGGAAGGGGGCTGGCCAAGGAGAACTTGCTTGAAGGCAGCGCGCACCGAACGCAGTGCCGGGTAAACGCGTCATCTGCTCTCGAGCGAGTACGTCAGGCCGCTGGGAGGGACCGGCGGCAGCGGTTCACGGCGCTTTTCCACCATGTTTTGGAAGTCGAGCGCTTGCGGCAAACCTATCGTGCGTTGAAGCACAACGCCTGCGCGGGAGTCCCACAAGTTCGGCGACGAGTTCACCACCTCGACGGCGAGCCAGCGAAACCGCTTCGCGGCGATGGAAAGAGATACCGAGGCGAATCGGTACTACGACCATGCGCGAAATCATGACTTCAATCTGGGCCGGTTCCTAAGCCCGGACGGAGCCCAAGGCAAGCTCCTCAATCCTCACTCATGGAATCGGTACAGCCACGCCCTGAACAGCCCGACCAACATCGTCGATCCCAACGGCCTTGAGCCCTTCTTGGCGCACGCGATCGCCCGCGTCTTCAACTCAACGGCCGCCAGATCGACCGTCGTCGGGGGTCAGGTCTATAAAATATATTAGTGCCGTGGAATTCGCCCGGGGCGACGGAAAACCCGAGAGACCAAAGTAGCGCAACCCGTGCGAGAGAATCGTGTCAGGGTTCCTCTTCGAGGTTCTCGTCGCGACGGATCGACGATGCCTTCACTCTTCGAGACCCAGGATGCGGTCGAGAAGGATGTCCTCGAGGTTGCGGCGGGCGTCGAAGACGCCAAGCACGCCGACGCGGGATCCTTTCACTCGGTAGAGCAATCGGTAGGGAGACACGATGATCTCGCGGTAGTCCCGGATCTGGAGCCTCAGGAGCTCGGGAACGACTCGGCCTCGTCGAGGGCTGACCTCGAGCGCCGCCGCCCTTTTCTCGAGGCGCTCCAGGGCCGACGCGGCGGCCTCCGGCTCGCGTTGCGACAAGTAGTCCAGGATCGAGATCAGGTCGTGCCTGGCCGCCGCCGCCCATTCCACTCGGAAGGAGCGCCGCGTCACCTCGCCGCGAGCCTGGCCCGAGCGGCGGTGAAGACCTCCCGGCTGGAGAAGGTTCGGCCAGCTTTCCAGTCCGCCTCTCCCTGAGCGATCAGCTTGAGCAGGACCGTTGCCCGCCGGAGGTCCTCGTAGGATTCGTAGTCGATCAGAACGCCCTTGGGCTTCCCGCTCTGGGTGATCACGACCGGCCGGCGCGTTTCGTGGACCGAGCGCAAGAGGCGGGCCGCTCCGCTCTTCAGGGCCGTCACCGGCTGGATTTCAGGATCGCGTCTCATGGTACCGATCATGGTACCACGAATGGGACTGCCTCGGGTGGCCTACGACAGCTCGAGCATCCGCAAGAGCGGCTTCTCGGCCGCTTTGCGCAGCTCTTCGGGGAGCACGATCTCCGGGCGCTCGTCGCGCAGACAGAGGTAGAGCTTCTCCAGGGTGTTCAGCTTCATGAACGGACACTCGTTGCAGCGGCAGCCGTTGTCGGGAGGGACGGGAATGAACTCGCGGTCGGGCGCGAGTTTCTTCATCTGGTGGATGATCCCTTCCTCCGTCGCGATCAGGAATGTCTTCCCCGGCGCGGTCGTGACGTAGTTCAGGATCGAGCGGGTCGAGCCGACGTGGTCGGCGTACTTCAAGATCCCTTCCGGGCATTCCGGGTGCGCGGCGAGCTTCGCGTCGGGATGGAGCGTCTTCAGCCGCACGATCTCGCGCTCCGAGAACTGCTCGTGCACGATGCACGCGCCCGGCCACAGCGTCATCGGGCGGCCGAGCTTCTGGGACAGATACCGGCCCAGGTGGCGGTCGGGCGCGAAGAGGATCTCCTTCTCGGAGGGAATCGTGGCCACGATCTTCTCCGCGTTGGAGGAGGTCACGATGATGTCGGAGAGCGCTTTGACCGCCGCCGAGCAGTTGATGTACGTGAGCGAGACGGCGCCCAAGTGCTGCGCCCGCCAGGCCCGGAAGGCTTCCGGCGGGCAGGAGCTCTCCAGCGAGCAGCCCGCCTCGTAGTCGGGGAGGACGACCTTGCGGGTCGGGTTCAGGATCTTGGCCGTCTCGGCCATGAACCGCACCCCGGCGAAGGCGATCAGGGAGGCGTCGGACCGCTGGGCCGTCCGCGACAGATCCAGGGAGTCCCCGACGAAGTCGGCCAGATCCTGGATGTCCTCTTCTTGATAGTAATGAGCCAGGAGCACCGCTTTTTTTTGTCGCTTGAGCCGCCGGATCTCCTCGGGAAGATCCAGCGTCGGATCGACCGAGGCGAGGTCGGGCGGCCGGGGGTGAGCGGCCGGAACCGGCAAGTCCGTAGAACCAATGGCATGTTCGGCGCTCATCGTCGTCTCGAGGATAACAACAAGCGTTCCCTCCCGATCCTTTCGGCCGCCGCGAAGGGCCTGGCATATCTCCTGCTTTGCGGTACGGCGTGAGCGCCCTTGGAGGAACCGGCCGGTCCAACCGCCTGGCCTTCGGCCTGCTGGCCGCGGCGTTGCTGCTGCTGGCCCTGGAGGCCTGGGGAATCCGGTCCTCGCTCAGCTCCCTCCTCGCCGGGCACTAGCGCCCCGGCCGTTTTCCATAGGGCCGCGGGTGATTCGGACAGCGCGTTTTTCTTTCGAATCGTAGGGGCGGGGCTTGTCCCCGCCCGCGCCATGGTCGTCTTGCGTGCGGGCGGCCACAAGGGCCGCCCCTACGGCCCGGGAGGCGTAAGGCGTGAGGCGTAAGGCGTAAGGCGTGTCTTTCTCCCTCTCCCCGAGGGAGAGGGCCGGGTGAGGGTTAGCCCCGGTCGCGGCGCGCGTAGTCTCCCAGAAGGGAGGAGGCGCGCGCCGCGGGAGCGAGAGCGCAGCGACGGATCAGGGCCGCGGTCGAGGCCGCATCCGGCCGAGCCGGGGACCGGTGCGCCCAAGGGGCGCAGATCCGAAGCAAGCGGGAGCGACGTGTCCCCGAGGGAGAGGGCGGAGTGAGGGTTAGCCCTGGTTCGCGGCGCGCGTAGTCTCCTGAGCGGAAGTGAAGGAGGAGGCGCGCGCCGCGGGAGCGAGAGCGAGTGAGGAACCAGGCGTTCGGTCGAGCCCCTTTTGGGCGAGCCGAACGCCGGTGGCGAAGCCAGGTCCCGAAGCGAGCGGAAGCGACGGGCTGGTATATTCGGTCCCCGCCATGGCCACGGAAATCCAATCCGGCAAGTATCAGGGTCTCCAGGCGGAGCAGCTCGTCGCCGCGTACCGTAACGTCTTGCTTTCCAGGCGTATCGACGACAAAGAGATCCAGCTCAAACGCCAGAACAAGATCTATTTCCAGATCAACAGTGTGGGCCACGAGGCGGTCTCGACCGCCGCGGGAATGGTGGCCCGCCCCGGCTACGACTGGTTCGCCCTCTACTACCGCGATCGGGCCTTCTGCCTCCAGATCGGCGTCACGCCGTACGAGATGTTCCTGCAGTCCGTGGGGGCCAAGGACGATCCGGCTTCGGCGGGCCGGCAGATGCCGTCGCACTGGGGATCCAAGCGGCTGAATCTGGTGTCCAAATCCTCGTGCACGGGAACCCAGTTTCTCCACGCCGTCGGCGCGGCCGAGGCGGGCGTGCGGATGAGCCGGATCCCCGAGCTCGCCGCCAGGGGGGGCTTTCAGAACGACGAGGTCTTCTTCGTCTCGGGCGGGGAGGGCCAGACCTCGGAAGGGGAGTTCTGGGAGGCGATTTCGTCCGCCAGCAACCTGAAGGTGCCCGTCCTCTTCCTGATCGAGGACAACGGGTACGCGATCTCCGTTCCCGTGGAGGTCAATACGCCGGGGGGCTCGATCTCCAAGCTCCTGCGCGGATTCCCCAACCTGTTCCTGGCGGAGGTCGACGGCTGCGATTTCCTGCAGTCCTACGACGCGCTGCGCTACGCCGCGGAGTACTGCCGCACGCGCAAGGGACCGGCGCTGGTGCACGCCCACGTGATCCGCCCGTACAGCCACTCGTTGACCGACGACGAGGCCCACTACCGGTCCAAGCAGGAGCGCGACCTCGATCTCGCGCGCGACCCTGTTCAGGCCATGGCCGCGCTGCTCGTCGCCGAGGGGATCCTGACCGAGGACGGGCTGGCCAGGCTCCGGGCGCAAGTCGACGCGGAGGTCGGCGAGGCCGCCGACCGCGCGCTCGCGGCGCCGCTGCCCGAGCCCGAGTCGGCCTACGAGTTCGTCTATTCGCCCGACGTCGATCCGACCTCGGCGGCCTTCGCGACCGAGCCGGTCGTCGCGCCGGACGCGCAGCCCACCACGATGGTCGATCTCTTGAACGCCTGCCTGAAGGACGAGATGAAGCGCGATCCCCGGATCGTCGTCTTCGGCGAGGACGTCGCCGACGCTTCCCGCGACGAAGTCCTGGCGGAGTGCAAGGGCAAGGGCGGCGTGTTCAAGGTCACCGCGGGCTTGCAGCGCCTCTATGGGAAGGAGCGCGTCTTCAACTCGCCGCTGGCCGAGGCCAACATTCTCGGGCGCGCCATCGGCATGGCCGTGCGCGGATTGAAGCCGGTCGTGGAGATCCAGTTCTATGACTACATCTGGCCGGCCTACATGCAGATCCACAACGAGCTCTCCAACATGCGCTGGCGGTCCGGCAACGCCTTCTCCTCGCCGGTGGTCGTGCGCGTGGCCGCGGGCGGCTACATCGGAGGAGGCGCGGTCTATCACTCGCAGTCGGGAGCGGTCTTGATGACCCACATCCCCGGGCTGAGGGTCGTCCTTCCGTCCAACGCGCTCGACGCCAACGGCCTTCTTCGGACGGCGATCCGCTGCGACGATCCGGTGATCTTTCTCGAGCACAAGCATCTCTATCGCCAGACGCACAACAAGGGGGTCTACCCGGGACCCGACTACATGGTCCCCTTCGGCAAGGCCTCGCGGGTCCAGGAAGGTTCCGACGTCACGATCGTGACGTACGGCGCCACAGTCTATCGGTCGTGGCAGGCCGCCAGGGCTTTCACCGAGGCGACCGGGAAGACCGTCGAGATCCTGGACCTGCGCAGCCTCTCCCCGTACGACTGGGAGGCCATCGCCGATTCGGTCAGGAAGACCAGCCGCGCCCTGGTGGTCTACGAGGATCCGATCTCGTGGGGATATGGAGCGGAGATCGCGGCGCGGATCTCCACGGAGCTCTTCGCGTATCTGGACGCGCCGGTCGAGCGCGTCGGCGCGACCGATACCTTCGTGGCATATCAGCCGCGCGTGGAGGATTTCATCCTTCCGCAGGCGAGCCATATTCGCAAAGCGCTGCAGAAAGTCGCCGCGTTCTGAAGGACATAGGAACGAGGACGTCGGACGTCGGACATTCGGATGTAGGATGTTGCTGGCCCTGCCGCCTTCGTCCCGACGCCGCCGTTCGGATTGGCGTCCTCGGTAAGTGACGGCGAAGAGCCTTCCGACGACATCCGTATTCTTCCCGGGTCGCTAAGTCCTTTCGTTCCAGCCGGACGGCATTGGTACGAAGCCTGCTCTGACAGAGTCCGTCTGCGTATTGGGCCGGGCCCTCAGCCGGCCAGAAGGAAGTGAGACCACGCCATGAGACGAGACGACCTGAGACGAGAAATACAGCTGACGCTCGATCACGACGCCAACCACCGGGCCCTGCGCCGCTGCATCCAGTGCGGCGCGTATGCGCGTCCGTTCGACGAGGTCAATGGCGCGATCCGATGCGAGCGCTGCGCGCTGAAGGCGCGCCGCGACCGGGAAGGTGAAGAGGAAGACCTGAATCGCCCGCCGGAGAGAATGCTGCTCTGAACCAGAGATCCCCGCGACGTCGCGCGCGCAAGCCGCGCCGGGAGGGGCCGGGCTCGTCGATTCCGATCCCGCAGCCCTTCACCGCCTCGCACCGCCCCGGACCGAGTCTCGGAAGTCTTCAAGGCACGACCTGGATCGTCCCGATCATGTCGGGGTGGCCGTTGCCGCAGCTCGGGATGTTGCAGGCGAAGGCGAACACGCCGATCTGGGCGGCGGTCGGCGTAAACCGGATCACGCCCGGCGAGCTTCCCGGCTGCAGAACCTGTCCGCCAATGCCCAGTCCGGGGACGCCGCCGAATCCGTGCGCCGCGCGGCCCACCGGGTCGCCGCTGCGGACTCGAAGCTCGTAGGTCCGGCCCACCTGCATCACGAATCGGCTGCCGCCGTTTTCGAAGCTCCACTGGAAATCGGTCGCCACCAGATCCACGCTCGTCGCCGCCGGCGGGGCCGTCGGAGTCGGCGAGGGAGTGAACGCAGGCGCCGTCGGGGTCGCCGAGGGAGAGGGCGTGGGAGGGTGGAAGCCGGCGGGCGCCGGAACATCGGCCGCGCCCACGACGAGGATCAAGTCGCCGGAACTGTTGTCGGCCTCGGCCGCGTAGGAGAAGAGCGGCGTGCGTCCGTCCGCGCTCTCGACGGACGCGTATCCGTCGACCGCCTGGAGAGTCTCGAACCCGAGCACGCGATAGATGTCGTTGATCTGGTCGACGGCGTGGGCTCCGAGCGAGACGGGCACCGTTCCCAGGAGCACCGGTCCGTCGAACAGGCGGATCGTGGCCGTAACCGCGGCGCCGTTGGGATTGTAGACGCCGATGTTCGTCCGCGCTTGCCCGTTGACCAGGCTCGTGACCACGGTCACCGGCTGCGCGGCCGACTGCGGCAGCCCGGGAACGAACGTTCCGACATGTCCGCCGCCGGCCGCGGGGGACCGCAGCTGGGACGTCACCGTCAAGGCGCCCGGCGGACCATCGTGAAGGAAATCGATGGCGGCGAGCGAGCCGGTCACGCCGAACAGGCTGGCGCAGATGTCGTCGAAGGCTCTCGCTTCGCGCGGCGCGAGCTGGAGGGCGCTCTGCCGATCGCCCGACCGGAAGATGGCCGTTACGTTCAGGACGTCGGTGTACGACGTGTTGAACAGGCGCACGTCGGAAACGAAGGGAACGCCTCCCCGTCCGACCGTCGAGACCGCCACCGGCAAAGTCACCGTGTCGGCGCCGAAGAGAGCGCGGCGGTCGAACAGGCACGCGAGGACGAGAAGCGCGAGGCGTATCCGGGTTCTCCGCTGGAGAAGCTCTGGTGTCTTCATGGAACGAAGTAACCGGGCGGGAAGGAGGAGATTCCTGCGTTGAGGATTCGTCCATTTTCCTCTGAGGCGTCCCTAATCCGGCTCTGATCTGCTCTTAAGGAATCGACGCGAGCATGGCGCGGCGGAGGAGCAGGAACGGGGCGTGACGTAGAATTCGGGCGTTGAAATCCGATCACAGTGGCGTTCTTCTGCGCCGTCAGGAATTCTCGGCCGGCCTCTTTTCCGCGACCTTCTCCGCGCCGGATCTCGCCGGCTCGATCTCTCCCGGCCAGTTCGTCATGCTGGAGGTCCCCGAGCGCCTCCGTCCCTACCTGCGGCGCGCCTACTCGGTCGCCGACGCGAATCCTCCGAAGGGAGAGGTCGAGCTCCTGATCAAGACGATCGGAGTGGGAACGGCGGCCCTGGAGCGGCTCGAGCCGCGGTCACCGGTCCGGCTCCTGGGGCCGCTCGGCAACACCTTCGACGTCGAGGGCCTCGCCGCCGGCAGCCGCGTCGCGGTCATCGCCGGAGGCGTCGGCGCGGCTCCCTTTCCGATGCTCTTGAAGGCCCTCGCCGCCCGCGGACTCGCCGCGGATTTCTACCTGGGCGGTCGCGGCGCCGCCGACGTCGCTCTTCTGGCTCGGTTCGACGGGCTCGCCCGAGGCGAGACGATCGTGACGACCGACGACGGCTCGCGCGGCGAGAAGGGATTCGTGACCGAGGCGTTTGTCCGGCGGGCTCCCGCGCGCTCCTACGCCCGCGTCTACGCCTGCGGCCCGATGCCGATGTTCGCCGCGCTCGCCCCGATCGTCGCCGCGCTCGGGCTGCCCGCGGAATTCTCGACCGAGGCGGCCATGGGATGCGGCTTTGGGGTCTGCCTGGGCTGCGTGCTCCCGGCGGCTGACAATACATATATTGTGTCCTGCACGGCCGGGCCGATTCTCGCGCCGGAGCGGCTGCGGTGGTGAGCGGGGAGGACGGGGGGAAAAAGGGACGGGGGGATGGGAGGAATGAAACACTGCTCCCCGTGTCGCCGCGTCCCCGCGTCCCCGCGTCCGGATCATGAGCGAGACGAGAACGTCCCGGCCGCTCAAGGTCCAACTCGGACCGCTCCGGCTCAAGAACCCCATCCTGACCGCCAGCGGCACGTTCGGCTACGGGCTGGAGTTCGCCGACTTCGTGGACCTGGCGCGTCTGGGCGGCCTCTGCACGAAGGGTCTGTCGCTCGCGCCGCACGCGGGCAACCCTCCGCCGCGCATCTGCGAGACCCCCGGCGGGATGCTGAACGCCATCGGCCTCCAGAACGTGGGGGCGGTCGCCTTTCTGGCGGAGAAGCTGCCGAAGCTGCGGGAGCTCGGGGCGACCGTGATCGCCAACGTCTGGGGAGACACGGAGGAGGACTACGTCGCGGTGGTCGAGGCGCTGGAAGGAGCGGAGGGGCTGGCGGCGATCGAGCTCAACATCTCCTGCCCCAACGTCGCCCGGGGCGGAATGCTCTTCGGCAACTCGCCGCCGGCCACGGCGTCGCTCGTCGCGCGGGTCCGGGCCGCGACGCGTCGGCCCCTGATCGTCAAGCTCTCGCCCAACGCGCCGGACTTAGTCGAGTCCGCGCGCGCGGCCCGGGACGCCGGCGCGGACGTGCTCTCGCTCATCAACACGTTCGTCGGCATGGCGATCGATCCGGAGACGGCGCGGCCCCGCCTCTCCTTCGGGACCGGCGGGCTGTCCGGCCCGGCCATCAAGCCCCTGGCGGTCCGCATGGTGTACCAGGTGGCCCGGGCCCTCCCGGATACTCCGCTGATGGGCATCGGCGGCATCGCCGATCTCGCCGACGTCCTCGAGTTCCTGGCCGCCGGCGCGGCGGCCGTTCAGGTCGGGACGGCCAACTTCAAGGCCCCGGGAATCTCGGAGCGCCTGGTCGACGAGCTCGAGGCCTACTGCTCGACCCGCGGTGTGACCGCCGCGTCGCTCATCGGCCGCGCGCACCGCGCCGGCGCCGCCGCGGCCGACGCCGGGGCGGAGGGATGAGCGCATGACCCCGCCGCGGCCGGGCACCACGTCCGAGCGCGTGTGCATCGCACTCGATTTTTCCGACCGCGCGGAGATCGTGGCCGCCGCGCGCCGCCTGGGGCCGCGGGTCGGATGGCTCAAGGTGGGGCTCGAGGCCTTCGTCGCGCATGGACCGTCGATCGTGGAGGACGTCGCGCGCGAGGCCCGGGTCTTCCTCGATCTGAAGCTGCATGACATTCCCCGCACGGTGGCGCGGGCGGCCGCGGCGGCGGCCCGATCGGGCGCCTCGATGATCAACGTCCACGCCTCCGGCGGGCGCGCGATGCTCCTCGCCGCGCGCGAGTCCCTCTCCGGACGGACCGATCCGCTCTTAATCGCGGTGACGCTCTTGACGTCTCTCGATCCCGCGGCGCTGGCTGACCTTCCGATGGCCGGGCATCCCGAGGGCATCGTCCGCCGGCTCGCGGCGCTCGCGCGCGAGTGCGGGCTGGACGGCGTGGTGTGCTCGGCCGCCGAGCTGGTGACGGTCCGCGCCGCGTGCCCCGACGCGTTCTGGACCGTGGTCCCCGGAATCCGGCCGTCCGGCTCGCCCGCGGACGATCAGAAGCGACTGGCCACGCCGGCGGCCGCGATTACGGCGGGAGCCGACCTGCTCGTGGTGGGCCGCCCCATTACCGCCGCTGCCGATCCGGAGGCCGCGCTGACGGCCCTGCTGGACGAAATAGAATCGGTCGAGCTGGCATGAGCGACTGGAAGCAACCGCACCCGGTCTGGATCGTGGGCCATCGCGGCGCGCCGCGCCGGGCGCGCGAGAACACGATCGACAGCCTCGACTGGGCCGAGAACTTGCGCGTCGACGCCGTGGAGTTCGACCTCCGGCAGACCCGCGACGGAGAGGCCATCGTCTTCCACGACGAAGAGGTCGTCCTGGGGTCGCAGCGGATCCCCGTGCGCAGCTTCACCTCCCGCGAGATCGAGCGCCTCACGCTCCCGTCCGACCTGGGCGACTACAGGATCCCGCGCCTGGAGGAGGTCTTCTTCCGCTACGGCCATGCCATGCGGTACATCGTGGAAGTGAAGGTGGGCAAGGACACCCAGCTCGCGCAGATGGCCCGGCGCGTCTCGCGGCTGGCCGCGGAGTACGGCGTGACCGGTCGCTGCCTGGTCGCTTCCTTCTCGGCCGATTTCCTTCGCAAGCTGCGCGAGGTGGACGCCGACATCGCGGCGAGCTATCTGCTGGACCATCCGGTGGCGTTGCCCGAGCCGGGACAGCGCACGCCGCTCTTTCCGCCCGTCGACGCGATCGGCCCGCGGGCCGATCTGGTCACCGGCCAGCTGGTCGCGCAGGCCGCAGCCGCCGGCCTCTCGATCCACCCCTGGACGGCGGACTCGCCGGAAGAGATCCAGCGGCTCCTGCGCCTGGGCGTGGCGTCGCTCACGACCAACC
Organism: uncultured Acidobacteriota bacterium; assembly: GCA_963733955.1. GTDB lineage: Bacteria > Acidobacteriota > Thermoanaerobaculia > UBA5066 > Gp7-AA6 > DATFTF01. The sequence goes on along the minus strand of CAVTEW010000004.1, from coordinate 8,946 downwards.
TTCCGGAGCTGGCTCTGCGGCTGCGCCAGGAGATGTTCCCGGGCGTCGAGGCGGTCGCGGTCGAAACCGGCGAGGGGCCTCTGGACTAGGCCTCACGTCACGTCGCCTTCGCTGCGCTCGCGATCTGCGCCTTTCGGCGTACCGGCGTTTGGCTCGCCCGAAGGGGCTCGACCAAACGCCTGACCGCTCGCTGCGCTGCGGCTCCCGCGGCACGCGCCTGCACGTCGCCTCCGCGGTGCTCACGATCTGCGCCTTCGGCGCACCGGCGTTTGGCTCGCCCAAAGGGGCTCGACCAAACGCCTGATCGCTCACTCCGCTACGGCTCCCGCGGCGCGCGCCTCCTCCTTCGCTTCCGCTCAGGAGACTTCGCGCGCCGCGAGCTTAAGGGCGACGTAAGCGGGGTTGAGAATTCTCTTGACTAGGCTTCCCGGGAGGGCTTTCTCTCGACGCCTTCCGCCTTCCGCCTTCCGCCTTCCGCCTTCCGCCTTCCGCCTAACGCCTCACGCGCGGGCGAAGCCCGCGCCGCCTCACTTCATTTCCGTCTCGAACACCAGGTGGGTTCCTCCGGGAATCTCCAGGGCGACGCCGGTGATCGCGGCGGCGTCGTCGGAGGCGAGGAAGAGCACGGTGCGCGCGACGTCGCGGGGCCACAGCTTTTCCAGGAGGGGCGCCTTGCGGTTGGCCGCGTCGGTCTCGTCGATCCGGTTCTCGACCGAGCCCGGGCAGACCGCGTTGACGGCGATGTTGTGCTGGCGGAACTCCCGGGCCAGGCTCTGGGTCAGCCCGATGAGACCGAATTTGGCCGCGCTGTGAGCCGAGAGGTTGGCGTCGCCCCGCATGCCGTGTACCGACGAGACGTTGACGATCCGGCCGCGGTGGCGGGAGACCATGCCGGGCAGCACGGCGCGGCAGAAATTCGCGGCGCCGGTCAGGTTGGTCGCGATGGTGGAGTCCCAGTCCTCGGGCGCGAGCTTGAGGAACGGACGGTAGAGAAATACCCCGGCGTTGTTGACCAGGACGTCGACCGGCCCGAGCCGGTCCTCGACGCGCTCGACGCAGGCCCGCGCGGCCTCGGGGGAGCGCACGTCGGTGGGGATCGCCACGCAGCGAGCCCCGCTCTTCTCCACCTGGCGGGCCGTCTCGAGCAGCTCCCGCTCGGTGCGCGAGACCGCGGCCACCGAGGCGCCCTCCTCGGCGAAGCGCAGGGCGATCGAGCGTCCGATGCCCCGCCCGGCGCCGGTCACCAGCACGGTGCGACCCTCGAATTTCATGGCCCGGGATCTCTGCCGAGCTCCTCGAAGAGAGGAGCGGAGAAGACGCGGTCGGGATGGGCCGTCGTGAAGATCGGCCCGGTCAAGAGCTCCGCGTCGCCCTCCTCGGGGCCGGCGGCGTCCACCTTGACGCCCACCACGGTCAGGGGAAAGATCTGACGGCCCGAATCGAACGTGGACATCCGGCCGCGTCCCGCGCGCACCTGGACCCAGACGGCGCTTCCGCGCGCGAGGTAAGAGAACATCGCGGTCTTGCGCCGGATCAGGTTGGCCGCGGTGTGGCTGCCGGCGCGGACCGCCACGGCCAGCTCCTTGCGCGAGCGCGCCCGGATCTCGCCGAACGACAACAGCGCCGCCCGGGGGTAGCCCTCCGGATCGACCGTGACGAAGGGGAGCGCGACGCCGTGCCGCGCCGCGAAGCCCTCTCCGGAGAAGAGGGCCTCCAGCTCCCTGGGCATCCGTTCGAGATTCGTGGCGGCGTGCGTCATGAGATGACCGTCCTTGGCTCCCGGCCACAAGCTTAACGAATTGGATCGGCCTTTTCGGGGCGGGCCCGGGCATATGATCGGACGCATGAAAAGAAGCAAGATCCCGGCCGCCTGTTTCGTTCTGTTCGCCGCGGCGATTTCGGCCTCCGCCGCCGACCGCGACGCCAAGGCCGACGCGCTCGGCAAGGAGCTCATCGCCTCGCTCGGCGGGGAGCATGCCTGGGACAAAGCGCGGCAGCTCCGGTTCGATTTCGTGGTCGACCGGGAAGGAAAGACCGTGGCCCGGTTTTCCCATGCCTGGGACCGCTACACCGGCGACTACCGCGTCTCGGGGACGGACAAGTCCGGCGCCCCGTTCGTGGTGCTCTTGAACGTCAACACCAAGCAGGGCAAGGCGTTCGTGAACGGCCGGCCGGCCACGGCCGAAGACGAGGACCGGTTGGTGAAGTCGGCCTACGGGCGCTTCATCAACGACACCTACTGGCTGCTCGCGCCCTGGAAGATCTTCGATCCCGGCGTGAACCGGAGCTACGACGGGGAGAAGCCCTGCCCGGGCGGCGGAACGTGCGACATCCTCAAGCTTTCCTTCGAGAACGTCGGAATGACGCCCAAGGATATGTACTGGCTCTGGATCAGCCGCGAAGGGCGGCACATGGTGGCATGGCAATACGTCTTGAACGGAGCGCAGGAAGAGCCGACCACGGCGTTGTGGAAGGACTGGAAGTCCTTCGACGGGATGTCCCTGTCCGTCGACAAGGAGATCGTCGGCAAGAACGCCGTCATCCGGTTCGAGAACGTCTCGGTCTCGCCCAACCGCGACGACGCGCTCTTCCGTCAGCCCTAATCGCGGAGCGCGCGGCGACACCGGAGCGGGGGAGAGCGCACGGCGGCCTTGCCGGGCTGTCCGCGAGCCTGGCCGCTTTCCTGACGCTCGCCTGCGCGACCCCGCGGGCGCCCGGAGTCCGGCTCGAGGCCGTGGACACGTCGGCCCTCCCGCGCGCGGCCAAGGTCCTGGTCCTCGAGCCGCCCTCGTACGGCCGGGACCCGCGCAGGCGCTACCCGGTTCTCTATTTCCTGCACGAGATCTGGGGCGGCCCTGAGGCGCTCGAGTCCGAAGGAGTCGTCGCGCAGCTCTACGCCCGCATGGCCGACGGCCGCCTTCCGGAATTCCTCGTCGTCGCTCCGGCGGCCCCGGCCTCGTGGTTTTCCGACTCCTTCGACGGGAAGCGCCGCTACGAGGAGTTCCTGACCGGGGACCTGCTGCGCGAGATCGAATCGCGCTACCGTGTGCTCCCGCGGCCGGCGTCCCGGGGGATCACCGGGATTTCCATGGGCGGCTACGGCGCGGTCAAGACGGCGCTGAAGCATCCCGAGCTCTACGGCTCCGTCTCCGCGCTTTCGGGAGCCCTCATCCCCTTCGGCTGGGGGGATCTTCAGCGCTACAGCTGGATCGCGCGGTGGTCGCTCAAGCGGGTGTTCGGCCGCGACCGCGAGCACAATGCGCTCGCCGCCAACGACGTCTGGGAAATTCTGCGCCGGTCGCAGTTCCGACGGTCTCCGTTTCGCGCCTGTCTGCGGGCGGGGACCGAGGACGACTACCGCCTGGATCGCGTCGCCCTGCAGTTCGGATCGTTCCTGAACGAACATGGCGTCGATACGACCGTTGTGCTCGAGCCGGGACGGCACGCGTGGACCTACTGGAAGACGGCGCTTCTTCAGATCGCCCGGTGGCACGCCGGACAGTTCTCGTATGATCAACGTTGATGGCGTTGAAATCTCTTTCTCCATTCCCGAATCCGGGCTCCCGTCTTGAACCCTCTCGGCCGCCGTTGGCGAAGCGAATGCCTGCGGCCGAAAGTCACAAGCTCATCCTCTTCGACATCGACGGCACGCTCCTCTCAGCCGGCCGCGCGGCCCGGGAGTCGATCCTGGCCGCCCTCAAGAACGTGTTCGAGTGGGAGGGAGACGGCGCCGGCCACGACTTCTCGGGCAAGACCGATCCTCAGATCGTGCGCGAGCTGGTCGCCGAGGCGGTCGGGCACGCGGTGTTCGAGGAGCGCCTGGCGCTGGCGCTCGAGGCCTATCTCTCCGAGCTCTCCCGGCGCCTGTCCCCTGAGATGGTCGTGCCCAAACCGGGAGTAGGGACGCTCCTGGCGCGCCTGGCGCAGGAGCCGAGCGTCACGCTGGGCCTACTGACCGGCAACCTCGAGCGGGGAGCGCGCCTGAAGCTCGCGCCGCCCGATTTCAACCGGTACTTTGCGTTTGGGGCCTTCGGAAGCGACAGCGCCGATCGCTATTGCCTGCCGGCTGTGGCCATCGAGCGGGCCGTCGGGCAGACCGCGCGTTCCTTCTCCGGCAAGTCGGTCGTGATCGTCGGCGACTCGGTGCACGACGTCCTGTGCGGCCGCAGCCTCGGCGTCCGGGCGGTGGCCGTGGCGACCGGTCCCACCAGCGTCGAACGGCTGGCCTCGACCGGACCGGACGCCCTCCTGGAAAATTTCTCCGACACCGGGCGCGCGCTGGAGGCGATCCTCTCGTGAGACGGCTCGGTTTCCTCCTGCTTCTCGTGAGCCTGGGCTGCGCCGGCGGGGGAACCGCCGCGAAGTCCGCGGCCGCCGTCTCCGCGGGCTCGCGAGCCCCCTACGACTCGCCGCCCGAGGCGGCCGCCACCATCGCGATTCCCATCGACGCGCGGGCCGCGCGCCAGATCCTGGAGTCGCTCGCGCGCCCGCATCTCGACCCGGCCGACGCGAAGGTGCTCCAGGACCTCCCGGCGGTGGCTGACGCGATCCGCGATTCCACCCGCGGCTCGGAGGTCTTCGAGCGCGACTTCGCCGCGGCCTTCCAGGCCGAGACCCAGGCGGCGGTCTTCGATTTCAAGTCGGTGCGGGACCACAAGGACCGCTGGCAGCCGGTCCTGGACGGGGTCCTGTCCCGGCAGGCGGATTTGGTCCGACTCTCCCAGCAGCGGGCCGCGTCGCTTCTGCCAGCCGATGCCGCAGTCTCGGTCCGGCTGGAGGTGGATCTCACCTTCGCCCTGGCCGGCCTGGAGGACGACCTGGTGGTCCGGACGCCGGAGGGAGCCGAGCTGATGATCATCGACTTTGGCAGGGCCCTCTCCGATTCCGACGGCTCGACGCTCGACGCGCACCTGTCGCGGCTCTCGCGGCTGATCGCCGGCGAGGCCTGCCGGCTCTCCTGGAACGCTTACCGCGGGTCGAGCCCGGCGTGGAAACGGGCGATCCCCAACTGGGCCAGCTCGAGCCGCTCCTGAAAATGGTCGCCGCCTCCTCGCCCATCGGGCTCTTCGCCGTCGACGAGAGCTTCTTCCCGCTTTCGGCGTGGCTCAAGGAGCCCATGAAGCGCGCTCTGGACGATTTGAACCGCCGGGCCGACCAGTTCGCGCAGGCCCAGGAGAACCTGGAGGCGCGGATGCAGCTCGCCGCGGAGCTGCGGCGGCCGGACTTCCCGCGCCGGGTGGCCGCTCCCATCGGCGCGTTTCTGGCCGACGCGATCGCGCAGGACGCCGGCCCGGCCGGGCTGCGGGCCGCGCTCCAGGCGGGCCCGCGGGCGTTCTTCGCGGCCTACGAGCGAGCGGCGCAGAAGAACAAGGATCTGACGCCTCTCTCCAGGGCGATCAAGGAAAAGCTCAAGTAATCGAGAGACCGGGTGATCGGATCAGAAACGGTCTTGCTCAGCCGATGAACCGATGAGCTCCCCTCCCGATCTACCCCTGCGCCTGGGCGGCGAAGAGGTCGGGACCGGCCAGTGGATCGAGGTTCGCGCGCCGCAGGATGGGCGGCTCCTGGGCCGCGTCGCCCGGGCCGGGCCGGCGCAGGTGGAGAAGGCCATCGCCCTGGCCGCGGCCGCAAGCGTGGCTGCGGGGCGTCTGCCGGCGTTCCGCCGCGCCGAGGTGCTCGAATCGATCGCCGAGAGCGTGCGCGGCGCCCGGGCTCTGTACGTCGAGACGATCGTCGCCGAGGCGGGCAAGCCCCGCCGCTACGCGGAGGGAGAAGTCGATCGCGCCCTGACCACGCTCGCGCTCGCCGCGGAGGAGTCGACCCGGATCTCCGGAGAGGTCCTGCCCGTCGACATCGAGCCGCGGGGCGAGGGGGCCTTCTGCGCGGTGCGGCGATTCCCGGTCGGTCCGGTCACGGCCCTCACCCCGTTCAACTTTCCGCTGAACCTGGCGCTTCACAAGCTCGCGCCCGCCATTGCCGCGGGCAACCCGGTGATCCTGAAGCCCTCGCCCCGGACGCCGCTGACCGCGGACCTGCTGGCCCGCGCCGTCGAGAAGTCGGGATGGCCCCGGCCCGCCTTCTCGCTGCTTCACGCGAATCCCGATGAGGCGCGTCCCCTGTGGACCGACGGCCGCATCGCCTGCGTGAGCTTCACCGGCTCGGATGCGGTGGGCTGGAAGATCAAGCAGGAGGCGTTCCGCAAGAAGGTGATCCTGGAGCTCGGGGGCAACGCCGCGGCGATCGTCTGCGCCGACGCGGATCCGCGCGATTCCGCGGGCAAGCTCGCGGCGGCGGCCTTCGCCTATTCCGGCCAGGTGTGCATCAAGGCCCAACGCATCCTGGTCGACCGGACGATCGCGGAGACGTTCCTCGAGGCGTTCGTCGGCGCGGCGCGGGAGATGACGCCCGCCGATCCGTCCGATCCATCCACGGTCATGGGCCCCATGATCGACGAGGAGAGCGCCCGGCGCGTGGAGAGCTGGGTCGAGGAGGCGCGCGCGGCCGGAGCCCGCCTCCTTCTGCCTCCGCGCCGCGAGGGCTCGCGTCTGTGGCCGGTCGTGGCCGCCGACGTTCCGCGCGGGGCCAAGATCCGGGACCGCGAAGTCTTCGGGCCGGTCGCCGTGGTGGAGGCCTTCGACGACGTGTCCGACGCGCTCGCCCGCGTCAACGATTCCGCCTACGGCCTTCAGGCGTCCATCTTCACCCGCTCATCGGCCGCGTTCTCGCGGCCTTCCGGGGCCTGACCGTCGGAGCCGTCATCGTCAACGAAGCCCCGACGCTGCGCATCGACAACTTCCCCTACGGCGGGGTCAAGGCGTCGGGTTTTGGCCGGGAAGGCGTGCGCTACGCGATCGAAGAGATGACCGAGCCCCGCACCCTGTTCGTCAGGACCTGATCCGGCGCCGCAGGCGGGACTAAGATCCCCCCATCCAGCCGAGGGCGAAGGAGAGTGATGCGGCAGACCGCGGGTTCCGCGGGCGGCGAGGGCCACGACCGGGAGGCGAGCCTGCGGGATCTCGTCCGGCAAATGCCCGGGATCCTCTGGTCGACCGACGCGGATCTGCGAATCACCTCCTCCATGGGCGGATCCCTCGCGGCATTTCAAAAAGACGGCGTGACCCCGCTGGGGATGACCCTCTACGATTACTTCGGCAGCCGCGACCCCGACCATCCGCCCATCGCCTACCACCGGCGCGCGCTCGCGGGCGAGCCCGTGGCCTACGAGTTCGAGCGCGCCGGCCGGGTCTTCGCCGCCCACCTCGAGCCCTTGCGCGATTCGTCCGGCGCCGTCTGCGGAGTCGTCGGAGTCGCGCTGGACATCACCGAGCGTAAGCGCGCCGAGCAGGAGCGCGTCCAATCCGTGGCCCTCCTCCAGGCCACGCTCGACTCGACCGCGGACGGGATCCTGGTGGTCGACGACCGGGGAGAGATCGTCACCTACAACCGGCGGTTCGCGGAGATGTGGCGCCTGCCCCAGGACGCCGTGGCGCCGCGCGACGACGCCCTGGTTCTGGCCTTCGTCTTCGACCAGCTGGAGGATCCCGACGGGTTCGCGGCCCGGACCATGAGCCGCTCCGGCGAACCCGACCCCGAGTGCCACGACATCCTGGAATTCAAGGACGGCCGCGTCTTCGAGCGCTCTTCGCCGCCCTGGCCGCCGCAAGGCGCCGCGCCGGGCCGGGTCTGGAATTTTCGCGACATCACCGAGCGCCTCCAGGTCGAGGAGGAGGCCGATCGTTCCCTGGCCCTGTTGCACGCGACGCTCGATTCGACGGCGGACGGGATCTTAGTCGTCGACACGGAAGGCAAGATCGTCCGGTACAATCGCAAGTTCGTGGAGATGTGGCGCCTCCCCGAGGACGTGGTGGCCGCGCGGGTCGACGATGCCGCGCTCAAGTTCGTGCTCGACCAGCTCAAGGACCCCGACAGGTTCCTGAAGAAAGTGCGGGACCTCTACGGCCATCCGCATTCCGAGACCTCGACCGGCTCGAATTCAAGGACGGACGGGTCTTTGAGAGGTACTCCCAGCCGCACCGCATCGGCAACACCGTCGTCGGCCGGGTCTGGAGCTTCCGCGACGTGACCGATCGGGCCCGCATGGAGGAGATCCTGCGGCGGCAGGCCCGGACCGTCGAGCACGTGTTCGATGCGGTGGTCGTGACCGATCTGTCCGGCCGCATCCTGGACTGGAACCCCGGAGCGCAGCGCCTCTTCGGCTACTCCCGGGACACCGTTTCTGGCAAGACACCGGCCCTGCTCCATGCCGGAGATCCCGACGGGGCACTGACCGGACGCATGCTCGACGCGGTCCGCCGGTTCGGGAAGTGGACCGGAGAGGTCCGATTCCGGCGCGAGAACGGGTCGGAGGGAACCTGCGAGACGCTCGTGGTTCCCCACACCGACGAATACGGCCGGGCGCTCGCCGCGATCTTCGTGCATCGGGAAACCGGCGCTCCTCGCCCGGGATGAATTCGCCGCCCGACGAAAAGACCTTGGAATTCCGGGCCCGCCCCGCAATAATCCTCTCCAACAGCTCGCGCATCCAGTCCAAGCTTCTCTACTTTCTTTCTTATGAGAGGGAGGTCGCCATGAAACGAGCCATCAGCGCCGTCGTGCTCCTCATCGGGATGGCGGCCGGGCTGTTTGCGCAGGAGAACTCGGGCAACGTCTACGGACGCGTCACGGATGACAAGGGGTCTCCCGTCGTCGCCGCTTCGCTGACGCTGACCGGAGTGAGCGCGCCGGTGACGACGAGCTCGGACGCGAACGGCGGCTTCCATTTTCTGGCCCTTTCCCCGGGAAGGTACACGCTGACCGCGTCCGCGAAGGGCTTCACGACCGCCACGCACGAGAACGTCATCGTGACTCTCGGAAAGAACACGAGCGCCGACCTGACCCTGGTTTCCGGCGTTTCGGAGTCGGTGACGGTCACGAGCTCGACGCCGC
>CAVTEW010000003.1:0-3226042 GCA_963733955.1 uncultured Acidobacteriota bacterium | reverse complement strand
ATGACGCTGCCTTAGTAAAATCTGGCCAAATGCTGGAACGTCTGAGAATCCCGCGCTACTCGCCGCGATCGCGGCAGTGACAATGCGAGGGTGCAGATAATCAGCAGGAAAGACCGCTTCGTACGGAAGTACGCAGCGGAATCCTCAGAGACTTAACGCCAGACGATCTGATCTGCCGAGGTCAGTTCGAAGAGAAAGTCCGGACTGCATGGCGACATGCAGAGGTCGGCAGAAATGACCGGCCCCCAGGTGTTCCTCGGAGCACAGGAGCAACAAGATCAAGCGAAATTCCTTGTCGGGTAAGTTCCGACCTGCACGAATGGCGTAACGATTTGGGCACTGTCTCCGCAACGCGCTCGGCGAATCTGTAGTACCGGTGAAGATGCCGGTTACCCGCACGTAGACGGAAAGACCCTGTGCACCTTTACTATACCCAGGCATTGAATTTTGGCCTCGTCTGCGCAGGATAGGTGGGACGCTTTGAACCTGGGGTTTTGGCCTCGGGGGAGCGGACGGTGAGATACCACCCTGACGGCGCCGGAGTTCTAACTGAGTCCCGTAATCCGGGACCAGGACCATGCCTGGCGGGTAGTTTGACTGGGGCGGTCGCCTCCTAAAATGTAACGGAGGCGTCCAAAGGTTCCCTCAGGCTGATTGGAAACCAGCCGTAGAGTGCAAAGGCAGAAGGGAGCTTGACTGCGAGACCTACAAGTCGAGCAGGGACGAAAGTCGGGCTTAGTGATCCGGTGGTTCTGTATGGAAGGGCCATCGCTCAACGGATAAAAGGTACGCCGGGGATAACAGGCTGATCTTGCCCAAGAGTTCACATCGACGGCAAGGTTTGGCACCTCGATGTCGGCTCATCGCATCCTGGGGCTGAAGCAGGTCCCAAGGGTCCGGCTGTTCGCCGGTTAAAGCGGTACGTGAGCTGGGTTTAGAACGTCGTGAGACAGTTCGGTCCCTATCTCGTGTGGGCGCAGGAAATTTGCGAGGATCCCTCCTTAGTACGAGAGGACCGGGAGGGGCGAACCTCTTGTGCACCGGTTGTCGCGCCAGCGGCACGGCCGGGTAGCGATGTTCGAAAGGATAACCGCTGAAAGCATATAAGCGGGAAGCCTTCCTCAAGATGAGATTTCCCGGGGGCAACCCCCTGAAGGCCCGTGGGAGACGACCACGTTGATAGGCTGGGTGTGGAAGCGCTGCAAGGCGTGAAGCTGACCAGTACTAATCGGCCGTGCGGCTTGACCATAAAATATTTAAGACGCGAATCGTAAAGACGTGAGGCGGAAGGCGTGAGGCGTGAGGCGCCAGCGCGAAGAGGTCTCCGTTACCCCGACTCTCTTGAATGCTTGGAAAACTGTAATAGGTTTTCTCGGTGGCCTTAGCGGAGGGGTCACACCCGTTCCCATTCCGAACACGGCAGTTAAGCCCTCCAGCCCCGATGGTACTTCGCGGTAGACCGCGTGGGAGAGTAGGACGCCGCCGGGGAATTATTTTGGAGCCCAGGACTCGTTCCTGGGCTTTTCTTTTTTCCTGCGCCGACCGTCAAGCCGCTGTGGTCGGGCCGGTTTCGCGGAACTCGCGTGATAGCGTGGCGCCCACGCCTCCGACTCCATCCATAGATCGAGAGCCCGTCACGCCGAAATAGATCGGAACAAAAATCGATCCGATTCACCGGAAATCCACGCGCGATCAGCCGGAGACGTCGCCCGCAGTAGCGGAGGTTCCCGACAGCGCAAGGTAGGGAGGTTCGCGATGCGATCCGGCTTTCTTCGTCGGCCGTTTTACCAGCTCGGGCTGATCCTCGGGGTCTCGTTTCTGTTTGGCTCGCCCGGCGCTCGAGCGAACACGATCACGGTCACGACGACGTCCGACGCGATCGCCGACGACGGGATGTGCACCTTCCGGGAAGCGATCGTGGCCGCAAACACCAACATGGCTTCGGGCGTGTCCGGGGGTGAATGCGGGGCCGGCGCGTCGGGGCTCGACACGATCGAGTTCGCGATTCCCGGAGCCGGGGTCCAGAGGATTCGCCCGAGCGTCACCCTGCAGGCGATCACCGAACCCGTCTTCATCGACGGCTATTCACAGGCGGGAACGAGCCCCAACACGAACCCGATGAACGCCGGGATCAACGCCGTCGTGCTCATCGAGCTGTATGGCGACCTGTCGGGCGGGTTGCACTTGAGTGCCGGGGCCTCGGGATCCACGATTCGCGGCCTGAGCATTCACGGGGGCGGCGACGCGATCCAGATGAACGCCAGCAACGTGACGATCGCCGGCAACTTCCTCGGGACGAATCCGGCCGGCACGGCGGGAGAGTCTCTGCCCTCCAACGGCATTCAAATGCAGTCCGGCGATCACAACGTCATCGGGGGTCCGGCCGCCGCGGACCGGAATCTGGTGTCGGGATACCGGTCGGGGTCGATCGAGATCGGTACGTGCGATGCGACGCTCGTCCAGGGCAACTACATCGGAACGAATGCCGCGGGAACGGTCGGGCTGCAGGATCTGAGCGCGACCCCGTACGGAGTCCAGACCGACCCTCTCTCGACGAATACGAGCATTCTCGGGAACCTCATTTCCGGGAACGCCTCCGGAATCAACGGCTACGGTCCTTCCGTCATCCAGGGCAACCTGATCGGAACGCAGAAAGACGGCATGAGTCCGCTTCCGAACGTAACCTACGGGATTTTCGTCGACGGAAACGGGCACCTCGTCGGGAGCACGATCCCCGGGCTGGGAAACACAATCGCGTTTAACGGCTTTGGCTTGGACTTTCGGACGAGCAGCTTCGGGAACCGCATCACGGGCAACTCGATTCATTCCAGCACCCATCTCGGCATCGGGCTCGACGCGTTCACGTTCAACCCGCTGGCAAACGACGCCTGCGACACCGACACGCTGGAGGGCAACCGGGGGCAGAACTATCCGGTCATCACGTCAGCGCTGATCTCCGGGGGCAGCGTCACGATTTCGGGTACGTTGAACAGCGCCGCCGCCACGACGTTTCGGGTCGAGTTCTTCTCGGACGTGGCCTGCAACGCCTCCGGCCACGGCGAGGGCCGGACCTATATCGGATTCACCGACGTGACGACGGACCCGACCTGCGATGGATCCTTCGGCCCCGTCGTCTTCAGCGTCCCCGGGGGTCAGGCGGTCTTTTCCGCGACCGCCACGGATCCCGCGGGAAACACCTCGGAGTTCTCCTCGTGCATAACTGGCGGCGGCGACGTGGTCGTGAGCTCGATCTCCCCGACGTCCGGGCCGGCGAGCGGATTTCCGGGCGCCGTACTAGCGGGGGCCAGTTTCGCGGCCGGGGCCGCCGTGACCGTCGGCGGCGTGGGCGCAAGCGGCGTCGTGGTGAACAGCCCGACGCAGATCACGATGGACGTTCCGGCGCTCGCGCCGGGCGTTGTCTATCCCGTGACGGTCACGGAGCCCGGGCCCGCGAGCGGGACGCTGACCAATGGCTGGTTCGCCGATTTCCTGGACGTTGCCGGCGGCCTGCCCTTTCATCCCTTCGTCGAGAAGCTTGTGCGCAACGCGATCACGGCGGGCTGCGGCGGCGGCAACTACTGTCCGGGCAGCTCCGTGACGCGCGCCCAGATGGCGGTTTTCCTGCTGCGCGCCAAGGACGGTCCGGCCTACACGCCGCCGGCGTGCATCGTCCCGGCCTTCAACGACGTGCCCTGCTCGTCGGGATTCGCGATCTGGGTCAACGAGCTCGCCCTGCGGGGGGTGACGGCGGGGTGCGGAGGAGGCAACTATTGTCCCTCCTCCGCGGTCACGCGCGACCAGATGGCTGTGTTCCTGCTGGTCACCAAGGAGGGCTCGGCCTACTCTCCGCCGGCGTGCGTGGTCCCGACGTTTACCGACGTGCCGTGCGCGTCGGGATTCGCGAAATGGATCGACGAGCTCGCCGCCCGCGGGATCACCGCCGGATGCGGCGGGGGCAACTACTGCCCCGCGTCGGCCGTCACCCGCGGCCAGATGGCCGTCTTCCTGTCCACGACGTTCGGGTTGCCGTGACCGGAGCCGGGTTGGACTTCCCATGCGCATGGAGTCCCTCGGGGGCGGGCCTCGCTTCCGACCGCGGGCAGAGACCTGCGCGACCGGCCTCGCTTGTCGCAGTGGGAATCCTGGGTCGACCGAAACGGCTTCGTATTTCACCGCATTCTGAATAGAATCCGTCGGTCCCGGCGGACGCAGGCGGTTCGTTCAGCAAGCGCGCGGCCGGGCCGTTTTCCGTGCACAGAGTACCGGGCCGGCGCGATTTTCAAGGAGAGGGGCGCACCGAATGGACAGGCGACGATTTGCACGACTTCCAATGCTCTTCGCCGGCGCGATGACGCTTTTCCTGGCCGCCTCCGCGGCCCGTGCTGCGATCTTCACGGTGACGAGCGTCGCCGACGCCGGGCCGGACACGCTTCGCCAGGCGATCCTCGACGCGAACGGCACGGCGGGAGCGGACACGATCCAATTCGCGATTCCGGGAAGTGTACTCCACACGATCACACTCGCGAGCACCCTTCCGAAGATCACCGAGTCCCTGACGATCGACGGCTACACTCAGAACGGCGCCAGTCCGAACACGCTCGCTGTCGGGGACAACGCGATTCTTCTGATCGAGATCGACAAGAACAACATTTCAGGCGAGTGCCTTTACTTCACCCCAGCGGCGTCGGGCTCCCTGGTCCGAGGGCTCGCGATGCGGCGGGCCGGCAGCTCTCCGCTCATCTACATGTTCGCGCCCAATTCTACGATCCAGGGAAACTTTCTCGGGACCAACGCGGCGGGGACCGCGGCCGGGCCGGGAGGGACCGCCGGAGTCTTCGTCGGCGCCGCCAACGTGCTCGTGGGCGGAACCGATCCTTCACAGCGCAACGTCATTTCCGGGAATGCCGAGAACGTGAACGTTCAGGCGTTGGTTCCTTTTTCCTCGCCCAACCCGAGCGCCACCATCCAGGGAAATTATCTGGGCACGGACGCCTCCGGAACCGTCGCGCTCACGTCGAGCTACGGGATCCTCGCCGTTGCCGGCTCAGGCGACACGGTCGGCGCGCTCCTGATCGGCGGGACCACGGCCGGAGCCGGGAACGTCATCTCGGGAAATTCCATCAGCGGGATCCGTGTGTCCGTTGTCGGGAGCACGACGACGTTCGGCTCGGTGACGGTCCAGGGCAACTTCATCGGGCTCGACGCGACCGGCGCCAACGCGGTCGGCAACGGCAGCGACGCGGTCGCCATCCTCGAAGATAGCGCGTCAACGGTGGGCGCCATTCTGATCGGAGGCACGACCGCCGCCGCTCGCAACGTCATTGCGGCGTCGTCGATTCCCGCAAGCGGCCTTCTCCTGAATGGAACGCCCGCGGCGACTACTGTGCTCGGAAATTACATCGGCACGGACGCCACCGGCACGCTTGCCCGCCCCAATTCCTACGGAATCAACGTCATCAACGGGCAAGCCACGATCGGGGGAGCCGCTGCGGGCGCGGGCAACCTCATCTCCGGAAACCGCGTCGACGGCATCGTGTTCGGCGACGGGACCGTGACGATCCTCGGCAATCGGATCGGAACCGAGGCCGACGGCGTCACACCCCTCTTGAACGGGAGCATCGGGATCGAAGTGTCCCAGGGCTCGCATCCGACGCAGGCCACCATCGGAGGGACCGCGCCCGGCGAAGGCAATCGGATCCTGATCGGCGCGTCTCAGACCGGCATCGCGGTGCATGGCGCGACGGCGCGCGCGGCGATGCGCGGCAACTCGATCGCCATGTCCACCAATTCCGCTTTTCCGATCGATCTGTCGAACACGTTTCCAACCCCCAACGACGCGTGCGACATCGACACAGGAGCGAATCTGCTCCAGAACTATCCGGTCTTGACCGGCGCGTCGATCACGGCGGGAAACGTCTCGATCACCGGCACGCTGAATTCCGCGGCGTCCACGCCGTACCAGCTGGATTTCTTCTCCAGCCCCGCCTGCAACACGCGGGGCAATGGTCCGGGTCGGACCTATCTCGGGTCTACGCAGGTCACGACAGGCCCGTCCTGCGACGGCGCGTTCAGCGTGTCGCTTCCCGCGTCCGGCGCCGAGACGGTCATCACTGCGACGGCTACGGACCCGGCGGGGAACACGTCGGAGTTCTCGGCGTGCTTCGACTCCGGGGGCGTGGCGGTGACCTCGATCGCGCCGTCTTCGGGTCCCGCGGTCGGGGTGGCCGGAGCCGTCGCCACGGGCGTGAATTTCGCGGCGGGGGCGACGGTGACGGTTGGCGGGGCCGCCGCGGCCAACGTCGTTTTTCTGGATGCGACGCAGGTCAGCTTCGACGTCCCCTCCCTCGCGCCGGGCGCCGTCTATCCCGTCACCGTCACCGTTCCGGGACCGAGCAGCGGAACCCTGATGAACGGCTGGCTCGCGGACTTCCTGGACGTGCCGGGCGGGAGCCCGGTCCATCCCTTCGTGGAGAAGCTCGTGCGCAACGCGATCACGGCGGGCTGCGGCGGCGGGAACTACTGTCCGGCGAGCTCCGTGACGCGCGCCCAGATGGCGGTCTTCCTGCTGCGCGCCAAGAACGGCCCGGCCTACACGCCTCCGGCGTGCGTCGTCCCGGCCTTCAACGACGTGCCGTGCTCGTCCGGGTTCGCGATCTGGGTCAACGAGCTCGCCCTGCGCGGCGTGACGGCGGGGTGCGGGGGAGGCAACTACTGCCCCTCCTCCGCGGTGACACGCGGCCAGATGGCGGTGTTTCTGCTGGTCACCAAGGAGGGTTCGGGCTACTCGCCGCCGGCGTGCGTTGTCCCGACGTTTACCGACGTGCCGTGCTCGTCGGGATTCGCGAAATGGATCGACGAGCTCGCCGCCCGCGGGATCACCGCCGGATGCGGCGGGGGCAACTACTGCCCGGGTTCGGACGTCACCCGCGGCCAGATGGCCGTCTTCCTCTCCACGACGTTCGCGCTGCCGTAGAGATCGGTCCGACCCGGCCGGGGACAAGCCCGGCCGGGAACTCGACAAGATCCTTCCGGGCTCTCCTGTCTCCGGCTTGCCGGCAGGCTCTGGAATCATTTACCGGCTCTGCGATAGATTCTCTCCAACGAAGGCGGGCGGCTATGATCAGGGCGAGGCTCTCGATCCCGGGAATCGCGCAGAAGGCGGAGCCGAGGGGCGCACCGCTTCTGTTTCTTGTCCTGGTCTTGGCGGCCGCGCCGGCGCGCGCGAACACGATCACGGTCAATAGCGTGGCCGACGTCGCCGCCAACGACGGGCAATGCACGTTGCGCGAGGCGATCATCGCGGCCAACACCAACGCGGGCTCCGGAGGCTTGAGCGGCGAGTGCGCGGCCGGCGACAACTTCGGCATGGACGTCATCGCGTTCAACATCTCCGGCGGCGGCGTCCATACGATCAAACCCTTGACCGCCCTGCCCGCGATCACCCAGTCCGTCCTGATCGACGGGTACACCCAGCCGGGCTCGAGCATGAATACGAACCCCTTCCCGGGCGCGCTCAACACCGTGCTTCAGATCGAGCTAGACAACACGAACTCGCAGCTCCGTTTCGACGGTCCCATTCGTACTGTCCGGGGCCTGGCCATCAACCGCGGCGCCGACAACATCGTCATCAACGCCGACGACATCGTGGTCATCGGGAACTTCATCGGCACGAACCCCGCCGGCACGGCTGCGGTGCCGGGCAGCGGCTATGGCGTTCACATCCTGGGAGTCCGGCATCGGGCGGACATCGGCTACGGCGGCGGCTTCGCCCCCAACGAGCGCAACTTGATCTCGGGCGATGCTCTCGGGGGCGTTTATGGCGTGTCGGGCACCAGCCCCGGCGGCGCGCCCGACGGCGTCGTCTTCGGAAACTTCATCGGCACCGACGCCACCGGCACCATCGCCCTCGGCCAGCCGGGCGCCGTTGGCTTGTCGTACGCCAACGCGCAGGTCGTCGACAACCTGATTTCAGGGGCAATCCCGGAGGGGGTGTCGACGTCCTGCCGCCCGGCAACGTCGACGCGCAGGATGTCCTCGTTGGCACGCAGCGTGACCACGTCACGCCTCTGCCCAACGGAGGATTCGGCGGCGTGATCTTCCACGGTGGCGGCTCGACGCTCCGGGGCGGGAGCGTGATCGCCTTCAACAACGGCTTTGGCGTCGCGGTCATGCCGGGTGTAACACTTGTCGAGATCACGTCCAACTCCATTCACCACAATTCCTCACTCGGCATCTCGCTGACCGGCTCGGCCACCCCGCTCGCCAACGACACTTGCGATGCCGACACCTCGCCGGGAAACGAGGGTCAGAACTTTCCGGTCCTCACCGTGGCAAACGTCGTGGGCAGCGCCGTGGGATTCATTGGAACGATCACCGGCAAGGCGAATACGACCTACCGGATCGAGTTTTTCTCGAGCTCTTCCTGCGACGCGTCCGGAAACGGGCAGGGGGAGACCTTCCTGGGATTGGCGACAGCCGTGACCGACGCCACCTGCAGCACGAACTTCAACGCCTCGCTGCCGTTTCCCGCGGGTCAGACGATTTTCACCGCCACGGCGACGGACGCCAGCAGCGATCCCAACGGCCTTCGCGGCACGTCGGAGTTCTCGCCCTGCTTCGACTCCGGGGCCGTGGCGGTGACTTCGATCTCGCCGTCGTCGGGACCCGCGAGCGGGATCTCCGGAGCCGTTGCCACCGGTGCGAATTTCGCGTCGGGGGCGACGGTGACGGTCGGCGGTCTCGCCGCCGCGAATGTCGTTTTCCTGGATCCGACGCAGGTCAGCTTCGACGTTCCCTCGCTCGCGCCGGGCGCCGTCTATCCCGTCACCGCCACCGTCCCGGGCCCGAGCAGCGGAACGCTCACCAACGGATGGTTCGCGGATTTCCTGGATGTGCCGGGAGGATTGCCGATCCACCCGTTCGTCGAGAAGCTCGTCCGCAACTCGATCACGGCGGGCTGCGGCGGCGGCAACGACTGTCCGGGGGACTCGGCGACCCGGGCGCAGATGGCGGTCTTTCTGCTCCGGTCCAAGGAGGGGGCGCTCTACACGCCGCCGGCCTGCGTGACCCCGACGTTCGCCGACCGTGCCTTGCTCGTCGGGATTCTCTCGCTGGGTCAACGAGCTGGCGGCCTGCGGCGTGACCGCGGGCTGCGGCGGCGGCAACTACTGCCCGACCGATCCGGTGACGCGGGCGCAGATGGCGGTGTTTCTGCTGCGCACGCACGACGGGTCGGCGTACACCCCGCCCGCCTGCGTGACGCCGACGTTCGCGGACGTGCCGTGCTCCTCGGCGTTCGCGCCCTGGATCGACGAGCTCGCGCTGCGCGGGATCACCGCGGGATGCGGGGGAGGCAACTACTGCCCCGCGACCCCGGTCACCCGCGGCCAGATGGCGGTCTTCCTGGTCGTCACTTTCGCCCTGCCGTAGCCGTCACGGACGGTCCGGCGGGCGGCGCTAACGCTGACCCGCGCCAAACGTGTCGCACCGGCCGGGATCGCCCGTCTCCAGGCCTCGCCGCAGCCAGCTCGAGCGCTCCGCCGACGTGCCGTGCGTGAACGTCTCGGGCGAGACGTAGCCCTGCGACTGGCGCTGGAGCCGGTCGTCTCCGATCGCCGATGCGGCTCGAAGGCCCTCCTCGAAATCGCCGGGCTCGATCATGCGCCGGTCGCGGTTGGCGTGGTACCCCCAGACCCCGGCGTAACAGTCGGCCTGCAGCTCCATCCGGACGGATCCGGAGCCGCCGCCGCGGGAACGGCCTTCGCCCATGCGCTGGAAGGTTCCGAGCTCGTTCTGCACGTGGTGGCCGATCTCGTGCGCGATGACATAGGCGTCGGCGAAATCCCCGCCGGCGCCGAAACGGGTCGACAGGTCCCGAAAGAAGGAAAGATCGAGGTAGACCTTCTGGTCCTCGGGGCAGTAGAAGGGACCGACGGCGGTCGAAGCCAGGCCGCAGGCCGAGCGGATCGCGTTGGAGAAGAGGACCAGGTGCGGGCGGTGGTAGGTCCGACCGGACTTCGAGAAGACGTCGGTCCAGACATCCTCGGTCGAAGCCAGCACGACGGACGCGAATTTTCCCAGCTGGTCCTGAGGCGCGCGCGCGGAGCCGGTCTCCCCGGAAGGAGCCGGCCGACCGGGAGGCGCGGCCGAGGGAGAGGAGGGCGTCTGCTCGACCATGTCGAGCAAACGCATCGGGTTGATCCCGGTGATCCAGGCCACCAGCAACAGGACGACCAGGCCCCCGCAGCCCAGGCCGGCGCCGCGTTTCCCGATCGAGAAGCCCCGGGCGTCCTCGACGTTGTTGCTTTCCCGCTCGTCTTCCCAACGCACGACGGCGATCCTTTCACGGTCCGTGCCGCCCCGCCTCGAGGAACCGCGGCGGGTGGTCGGCAGCCGGGAGACCTTGACAGGCGGAAAAACCCGGGTCAGAATATGAACATGAACCCATGTTCATATTCTGGAGGTCGGGCATGAAACGCTTCCTGGCGATCGGTTTCGCACTCTGGTTGGCCGGAACGCTTCTGCTCCGGCTGGCCCCCGAACGCTTTCTGCGTCCCGACCGCGATGCTTCGACTCTGATCCTCTACGCAGTCAGCTTCGCCCTGATGTTCGCCCTCATCCGCTGGCGCCTGGTTTCGACCCTCGGGCCCAACGAGGCGCCGGCGGCGGTGATCGCGCTCCTCCTCCCCACCCTCATTCTCGACGCGTTCTCCTCGGCTTTTTTCTCCGCGGTCTTCCCGAATCTTTCCGCCGGCGCCGCGGGGTTGTTCGGCGGTTGGATGCTGATTTCCTGCGGCGGCGCGGTGGCCGGCGTCCTCTGGCCTCGATGAGCCGCCCGGATCTCTTTCTCGGCGGACCGCCCCTGCCCGAGCCACGGCAGGCGCGAAGCCGGCGTCGCCGTGAGGATGTGCTGCGCGCGGCGATGGAGCGGTTCGGCGCCGACGGGTACGAGCGCGCGTCCATCCGGGCCATCGCCCAACGGGCGGGAGTCGCCGCCGGCGCGGTCCATCAGTTCTTCCGATCCAAGCGCGAGCTGCTCCTGGCGGCCATGGACGCGCTCCTGCGGCATCTGGAGTCGTCTTCGCCTCCCGCGCTGGCGGATGCCCGGACCCTTCCGGCCGATCTGGAAGAATTTCTGGCCGACGTCTTCCGGCGGGAGGCCGCCTTCGTCGGCGTCTACCGAGCCTGGCGGGAGGCCGCCCTGGTGGACGAAGCGATTGCCGAACGGGATCTTCAGATTCGAGTCTGGACCACGGGAAGGATCGGCGGGCTGTTTTCCAGGCTGGTCGTCCTTCCGGGAGCGCGGGCGGATCTCGACCTGCCGTTGCTCGCGCAGCTCTGGGATCGATTCTTCTGGGAACTGCTGGCCCACCCGCCGGCGGACCCTCCGCGCGCCGCGCGCAGCATCGCCCGAACGCTGTACCACGCGCTGTTCGAGGATTCGGCGGCGCGATCGCCCGGGCCAGGCGCCCGGGGAAGACCCGGACCGGCCCGTAGGAACAATATGTAAATTGTGCCCTGGTTCGGGGCTTACGACGCCGGGTCCGGGGCGTCTGTCGGCCGGCTTCCGACGAAGATGGCGAAGTCCGGCTGGAGGGAGCCGTCGCGGATCAGGCGGTCCTCGGCGTCGCAGAGGACCTGGAGAAGGCGGCTGTCCGACGCCGCCGTTTCGTCGAAGTTGACGACGATCTCGTAGAGCAGCGGATTCAAGAGGCTTCCGCCGTAGGGGTACTCGGCTTCCACGTGGAAGGCCGCCCGGGCCAGCGGCAAGACGTCTTCACTCCGCACGGCCTCGGTTGGATCCTCGCGCTCCATAAAGGCGGGATCTACGCGCTCCTTGCGCTTGAGCACGATCTTCAGACACGGGTCGTAGCGCAGGTGGTCCGGGAGGAGGCGCATGTAGCGGTTGATCACGTCCATCCGTTCGTCGGAATACTGAAACCGGTTGGGACCGACGTATTCGTTGAAGACGAACTTCCCATCCGGCACAAGGCTCCCGCGGATCCGTAGATAGAGATCTTCCAGATGCGTTATGTGGTGCAGCACGTCGTTGGCGAAGACGGCGTCGAACTCCGTTCCCGGCAGCGGCTCGCGCTCCAGATCGACGACCCGGTACGCGATCTGGTCCAGCCCCTCCTTCTCGGCCGTGCGGCGCGCCTGCTCGACAGCCGCCGGTGCGAAGTCGCAGGCGACGATCGATCGGACGCCCGGCTTCCCTGCGAGCGCGCGCTCCAGCCACCCTGACCCGCAACCCAGAACGAGGATGCGGTCCAGACGCTCGGGCAGATGCTTCCAGCGGACGTAGGTGGGCCAGTCGCAGTTGGGATCCCCTGAGGCGAGCGTGTGGAGATAGCGGCGCACAGTCGACGAAGCGGTCCAGACCTTGGACTCGATCTGGTTCGTGAGGTCGGTGTCGTTCCACCGCGTGTGGATCATCTCGTGTCTCTCCTCCCGACCAGCGCCAGAGAAAGCGCGAAGGCGGCCGCTGCCGCGAGCGAGAGAGCGACACCGGCGCGCATGCCGGGCGGATTGTAGGAGAGATCGGCCGCGGTCGTCCCCGGCGGAACCCACACCGCCAGGAAGGGTCCGTTCGCGCGGATGGTTTCCAGCGGCCGCCCGGATCCGTCGCGCGCGGACCATCCGCCGTCCTGGAGCAGGCTGGTCACCACCAGGGACCGCGACGGGCCGCGCGCCGCGACTCGAAAGGACGCCCGATTCGTGCCCTCGCGGTACTGCGAGACGCCGGCGGGACCGTTGGGCGTCGTCGCGGACGCTCCGGCCGCGATCCAGGCGGTCTCGGCCCAGTCCGAGCGCCGCGCCATTTCCGCAAAGGCCGGACCGAACGCGTCCACCGCGCTCGAAGCCTCCGGCCGTCCCGGCACGAGGCGCAGGCGCGCGGGCACGAACGCGCGGGGCAGAACTCCGCGGTTCTCGAACACCGTGGCGTCGGAGCCGCCGTACACGGCGGTCCAGCGCGGTCCCGGAGAAGGAGAGGCCGGGTCGGAAATCAGAAAGCGCACGTTGAGAAAGTCCAGGATCGGGGCGTCGAGATTCCGAACGTGCTTGAAGTAGTCGGAAGCCGGATAGCCGGCCGTGGCGTCCAGGAGCTCGACGTAGTCCCGGCGTTCCACGGGGTCGTGCGTGCGGACGTCCTCGACTCCGGCGAAGACGTTGGTGCCGGGAAAGACCGCGGCGTTGTCGCCGACCACGCGGAACGGGCCGGTCTGGCCGCGGAGGAACCGGACCGCCGGCGTCTCCGGGAAGAGGGCGGCGGGGGAGCCGTAGGCGTAGAGGCGGCGGCCCTGGTCGAAGAGCTCGGCGGCCGCGATGGCCGTCAGCGCCAGGGGCAGGGCCCGCCGCGCCACGGGGCTCTTCCAGGCGCCGGCCACGGCGATGGCGGCGGCGCCGAGGACGCCCAGGCAGACCGTCAGGGCTCGCCGCTGCGACGCGAGCCCGCCGGCCGCGGCGTGCAAGGGCTCGAAGCGCCGAAAGGCCGCAAAGGCCAACGCCGCCAGGCCGGCCGCGATCGTCAGCACGGCGACCAGCGGCCAGGCCGAGCCGGAGAGATCCTTCCGCAAACGGTCGAATTCGGCCGCCGCGATCGCCGGGCCGGCGAGGGCGACCCAGGAGAGGAACCGCAGCGGTAGCATCCAGCGCAGGAGCGGCGCGTGGCCGGCGATCTCGGCGAAGGGCCATGCTCCGATCCCGACGCCGAGCCCGAAGAGGAGCGGCACGGCCAGGAGAAGGACCCGACGATCCCGCGGCCCACCGGGACGGGCGATCAGGAACACGCCGAGGAACGAGATCAGCCCGCAATAGCCGAGGCCCATCTCCGGAAACGAGCCGGCCCTCCCGGCGATCATGGGCGACGTGATGGCGTCGCCGAGCGTGCGCGGGAAGAGTGTCGTCCACAGACCGTTGCGCCAGAGGGCCGGGTGGGGCAGCCAGGAGAAGGCGGCCGACCGGAGCGGAGCCTGCGCCAGCACGAACCGGTTGGAAGCGGCGATTGCCAGCGCCTGCGGGATCAGGACGAATGCGGACAGCCCGAGGGAGAGCGCGGCGGCCAGGCCGATTCCCAGATCGCGGCGCAGGCTCGGTCGTTCTCCGGCCGCCAGACGCGCGGCGAACCAGACGATCCCGAAGCCGGCCAGCGAGGCGACGGTCTCGATGTGTCCGGCCAGGGGAAGAAGGCTCAGCACGGCGACGAGGGCGACCAGGTCTCGGCGCGACGGGGCGCCGGAGAGCGCCCGCTCGATCAGCCACAGGCACCACGGCCACAGGCACAGCACGGCGGGATGCGGAAAGAGAAGCCACGCGGTCATGGACAACGAGAAGGCGTAGCCGACGGCGCCGAAGACCGACGCGTCCTTCGAGATTCCGAGCTCCGAGAGCCAGAGCCACGTTCCCAGCAGCGCCAGGAAGAGCCGCAGCGCCGCCAGGAGATCGAAGGCGTGGGCCAGCGGGACGGCGAACGTCAGGAACGTGAACGGCGAGAAGGCCGCCGATTGCCCGTTGCCGGCCAGCGTCATACCGCATCCGTTCCAGCGGTCGCGCAGCGGAAGCGAGCCTTCCTTCCAGGCCAGGCGCACCGCCTTGGCCCAGGGCGCGAACTGGGTCATCGCGTCGTTCAGGTTGGGATTGCGCGGAAGCGTTCCTCCCGACGAAGCGCTCCAGGGCGGGAAGAGGGCGACCTGGTCGACGGGAAGAAGGGTCTTCGATCCGAAGAATCCGGGCCACAGGAAGAGCAGGGGCAGAAGGACGAACACGGCGAGCGCGCGGGGCTCGACCGGCCGGAGCCGCGCGGCGCCCCAGGCCAGAAGGAGAGAGGCGCCCAGGTAGACGGCCAGGGTCACGCCGCGATCGCCGCGATGATCTGCTCGCTCACTGCGTGTGAATCGCCTCCAGGAACTCGCGCAGGGGGGCGTCGGGGAGCGGCCGCGGCGGGATCGCTCCCGACCCTTCGGCGATGATCACGTGCGGCAGCTCCGGCGTATCCTCCCAGGTCCGGTGCCGCTCGAGGCCGCGCAAGGCCTCCTGATCGCTTTCTCCGTAGCGCTGGAACCGCGCCTGCGCGAAGCCGCAAGCCTCCAGCGCCGCGGCGAGCATCGTGCGGTTGTAGAGGAAGCGGTGGCCCCAGCCGTGAAACGCGCGGTTCAGCTGCAGGCAATCGGCGACGGCGGTGTCCTTGCCCACCTCGGGCCCCAGCCGGTAGTGCGTCAGATAGACCCAGTCGAGGTTGGGAGTGGAGAGACGAAGCACGCCGTCCGGAGCCAGGACGCGGCGGCACTCGCGCAGGAAGACCAGGCCGTCCTCGAGGGAGAGGTGCTCGAGAAAATGCTCGGCGTAGATCGCGGCGACGTTCTCGAACGGCAGGCCCTGGCGCACGTCCAGAACCCGGTCCACGCCCGGAAGCGGCCGGTTGTCGACGTTGATCCAGCCGGCGATCGATTCCTGGCCGCAGCCGATGTGCACGCGCCGCGGCGGCGGCTCGGAGACTTCGCGGCCGAAGATGCGCACGCCGCGGTGTTTACCACATCGTCCCGGAGGGGTCGAGGCGGACGGTGCTAACATGCCGGAAAATTTCGACGGGAGACACCATGAGATTTTTGCGGCCGGTGCTCGCCTCGGCCCTCCTCCTCGCCTCGTCCCTCCTGACCGCCCAGACCACCGGATCCCTGGTCGGGCGCGCGGCCGATGAATCGGGCGGCGTACTGCCCGGAGTCACCGTCGAGGCCAAGAGCCCCGCGCTGCAGGGCGCTCGGGTGGCCGTGACCGACGGCGCGGGCCGGTACCGGCTGACGCTCCTTCCGCCGGGAACCTATTCGGTCGTCTTCACCCTTTCCGGGTTCGCCACCGAATCGATGGGCGGGGTCGTGGTCGGACTTGGCAAGGAAGCGACGCTCGACGCGGTTTTGCGTCCCGCGGCCAGGGAGCAGGTCCTCGTCACCGGCGAGGCTCCGGTCATCGACGTGGGATCGAGCGGCGTGGGAACCAACCTGACGTCCCGGGCCATCGAGACGCTTCCCACGGGCCGCAACTACGCCGCCATCGTCCAGGTCATCCCGGGCACGTCGTCGGACGCCGATCCCCGCAACACGGACCAGATCTCGATCACCGTGTACGGCTCCTCCGGCGCGGAGAACTCGTTCTTCATCGACGGCGTCAACACGACCGGCGTCGAATACGGGTTCCAGGGCAAGGAGCTCAATTACGAGTTCATCCAGGAGATCGACGTGAAGACCGGGGGCTACGAGGCGGAGTTCGGCCGCTCGACCGGCGGCGTGATCAGCGTGATCACCAAGTCGGGGTCCAACGGGTTTCACGGCGACGCCTTCGGCTATCTCGACCGCAACTCGCTGCGCGCCTCGGCCCGGTCGGTCGTCTCGACCAGCGGAACGGTGACCGGATTTCAGAAAGAGGACTACGGCGCGGACCTGGGAGGCTATTTCTGGAAGGACCGGGTCTGGTTCTTCGCGGCCTACGACCGCGTCCACAACACGACCGACAACGTCCTGGGCGACGTGGCCAGCGAGTCGGTCAGCAACCGGAACCTGGGATCGGGCAAGCTCACCTTCCGGCTGTCCGACAACCATTCCATCGTGGCCACCCTCTTTCAGGACCCCCGGACGGACACGGGCGCCATCAACGATTCCAACCACACGTTGAACGGCGATCCCCTGACCTACGACGGCCGGCAGGACTTCGGCGGGCGCGACTACAGCGCGCGCTACGAGGGCATCTTCGGATCGCACCTGACCGCCGCGGCGCAGGCGTCGCGCCACAAGGAGCGCAACTCCGTCGGGCCGGCGACCGAGGCCGGAGACGTCATCCAGCTCCAGGACGCCGGCAACGACTTCTTCCAGACCGGCGGATTCGGGCTGATCCAGAAGAAGAACTTCACGCGCGACTTCTTCGGAGGGTCCGTCTCGCCCTACTTCGGCGGACACTCGATCAAGCTCGGCATCGAGTACGAGAAGGAGGACGCCGACGTCATCAAGCGGGAGTCGGGAGGCCAGCTGGTCACGATCTTCCAGAACCCGGTGAACCCGGCCAAGCCCATCTACCAGCACTCCTACTGGACGACCCCCACCGCCACGGTCGACAACGCCCCGATTTCCCAGTTGAACGCCTCGCCGGCGCACAAGAACACGACCCTTTACCTGCAGGACAAGTGGACGGTCCTGCCGAACCTGACGGTGAACCTGGGCGTGCGCTGGGACCACCAGGAGATCATCGACGCCTCGGGCGTCAAGCAGGTGGACCTGAAGCACGACTGGGCGCCGCGCGTGGGCGTGGTCTGGGACCCGGGCAACGACCACAAGACCCGCGTCTTCGGCTCCTACGGGCGCTTCTACGAAGAGATCCCGATGGATCTGGTGATCCGCTCGTTCTCCTACGAGCGGCAGCCCCGGATCGTGAATTACAGCCCCACCGACAACCATCCCGATCCGGGCGCGGAAGCCGATTCGGGAACGGCCTCGGCGATCCTGGGGGGATTCACCGAGCCTTCCGATCCCAACATCCACGGGCAATACCTGACCGAGGTCGTGGTGGGCGGCGAGCGGGAGATCTTCACGGACTTCGCCGTCGGGATCAAAGGGATCTACCGCGACTACGGCAACGTCATCGAGGATTTCCTCTGCATCAACGACGGGACGTACTGCATCGGCAATCCGGGCAAGGGCGGCCCCGGCCAGTCCGCGAGCGGGTTCTTCCCCGGCTTCACCCAGATCTACACGCTCGACTACAGCCACACCCTCCCGGCGCCGCGCCCGGTCCGGATCTACCGCGGGATCCAGCTCGACGCGACCAAGCGCTTTTCCAACAACTGGCAGGCCATCGCCTCGTACATCTACTCGAAGCTCGACGGCAACTACGACGGCGAGTACTCGCCGTTCACCCAGACGACGTTGAACGACCCGAACATCTCCGCCGCCTACGACTACTACGATTTCTTCACCAACGGCAGCGACCTGTCCAAGATCACCAACCGCGGGCCGCTCTCCAACGACCGGCGCCATCAGTTCAAGGTCTCCGGCGTGTACTTCACGCCCTGGAAGCTCTCGATCGGCCTGGCGGCCTACTACCGGACGGGAACGCCGCTGACGCGCTACGGGTTTTCCGACGCCTACGGCCGCTACGAGTTCTACCTGACCGACCGCGGCGCGGAGGGCCGGACGCCGGACAACTACGAGGCGGACCTGCACTTGGGATACCCGCTCTCGATCGGGCCGGTGACGGTCAATTTCTTAGTAGACGTCTTCAACATTCTGAACGCCCAGCGCCCGGTGCTCCTGGACGAGCGGTGGGGGTTCCAGGAATCGGACAACGCCTCGCCCACGCCGGTCAACCCGAACTACAAGAAGGCGGTGTTTCGCACGCCGCCGACCTCGGCGCGTTTGGGTGCGCGGGTGAGTTTTTAGTTCGAAGTTCGAAGTTCGAAGTTCGAAGTTC
The DNA here is from genome assembly GCA_963733955.1 of uncultured Acidobacteriota bacterium. Classification (GTDB taxonomy): domain Bacteria; phylum Acidobacteriota; class Thermoanaerobaculia; order UBA5066; family Gp7-AA6; genus DATFTF01. Next base: position 3,207,589 of record CAVTEW010000003.1, on the reverse strand, counting down.
GAAGTCCGAAGTCGGAAGTCGGGGAGTGGGAAGTCGGGGGAGTCTCTAGCCTGAGAGCGCCTCGGCGAAGAAGTCGCCGAGCGCCCGGGCGACGGCCGCCGGACTCTCCATCGAAGTCAAATGCCCGGCGCCCGGGATGACCGCCAGGCGCGCGCCGGGAATCGCCTCGGCCATGGCCTGGGCTTCGGCGGGCGGGGCGATGACGTCCTTCTCGCCGACGACGACCAGCGTGGGAACGGCGATCTCCCGGAGAAAGGCCACCGAGTCCGGACGTCCGCGCATGGCCACGAGGTCCGACTCCACCGCGGCGGCGCTCTGCCGGCGCAGGATGCGCCGTACCCGCTCGGCAACGTCGGCCCGCTGCAGCGACTCCGGCGCCAGAAGCCGGGGGAGCATCGCCTCGGCGATCGGCTCGACGCCGCTTTGCCGGAGGAGCGCGAGCGATTCGTCGCGCTTGGCTCGCGTCGCTTCGTCGTCGGCGACGGCCCGGGTGTCCACCAGCGCCAGAGCGGAAACCTGGTCCGGACGCCGCTTGAGCAGCGCTAGCGCGACGTAGCCGCCCATCGAGAACCCCGCCAGGCCCACCGGGCCTCCCGAGGCGTCGATGACCGCCGAGAGGAAATCGGCGTAGGAATCGATCGAGCCTCCCGGCCGGGACCCGTTCTCCCCGTGGCCGGGCAGGTCGGGCTTCAAGACCCGGAAACGGTCGGAGAGTCTCCGAGCGACCGAGGACCACATCGCCCCGTCCAGGGGATAACCGTGCAGGAGAAGAAGGGTCGGTCCCTGTCCGGCCTCCCGAACCGGGACCACGGCGGCGTCGAAGGTCACGTCCACTGAAGACGGATCCCATCACAAATCGGGGCCTGTCTCATCGGCCAGGAAGCCGATCTCCGACGGCATTCAGTGTCTGTTTTTGTCAAATAAACGTCACTACGATGCCGTTAGACGTAACTTTAACGATTGGTTCCTGACCCGCGTCAAGCCTCTCTATTCTAGTTTAACTTATTTAAATACAGTTATTTGTAAGCTATATAGATTCTGGCTTTGAAGCTTTTTTTGACACGGCACATCCGTTGCTCTCTGTGTCCAGTGAAGCAAGTAGTGAGACATCAATGAGACACAGGCGGGTACCTCCCCAAAGCAGTCTGCCCGAACGAACGAGAAACGAAGCGAACAAAGCCTGAGACCAAGAACGGAAAAAGGAAAAGGAAAAAGGAGAAGAAATCATGACGAAGAAGCTCACGACTCTTGCCCTCGTCTTCACCGGGATGGCCCTGGGATCCTACGCTTTCGGCCAGTCCAACAGCGCCAACGCGACAGCCAGTGCCACCGCGCGCATCGTCAGCCCGATCTCGCTGACCAAGACGGCCGACCTGAATTTCGGCGATGTCGTCTCCGGAGCCTCGGCGGGCACGGTCGTCGTCACCCCCGCCGGCGTTCGCAGCGCGGGCGGCGGCGCCACCCTCGGCAACGCCACCAGCGTGGCGGCGGCGGCCTTCACCGCGGGCGGTCAGGGAAGCGCGACCTACGCGATCACGCTGCCGGCCTCGGCCAGCGTCACCAGCGGCGCCAACACCATGACGGTCAACGGTTTCACCAGCAGCCCCAGCGGCACGGGCGCTCTCAACGCGGGAGGCAGCCAGCCCATCACCGTCGGCGCGACCCTGAACGTCGGCGCCGCCCAGGCTACGGGAACCTACACGGGCACGTTCAGCGTCACGGTCACTTACAACTGAGCGCCAGCAGCTCGCCAAACTGAAATCCGAGGGGCTGCTGACGGCAGCCCCTCGATGCTTCAGGAGCAACGACGCCGATGAAGAGCCGGTTCCTCAAGATCGCCAGCGGGTTCTCGGCCGCTCTCGTTCTCTTCCTCGCGACGGGGACGACGAACGCGGCCCAGAGCTCGGCCAACGCGACCGCGCGGCTGGTGACGGCGATCTCGATCGTGAAGACGGGCGACCTGAATTTCGGCGACGTCCTCGCCGGAGCCGCGGTCGGCACCGTCCGGATGGCTCCGGGGGGGGCGCGATCCCGGACCGGAGGAGCCCAGCTCGGCAGTGGCCTCCTGGCGCAGGCAGCATCGTTTCAGGTCGGCGGCCAGGCTCGCGAACGCTACGCGATCACTCTTCCGGCGTCGGTCAATGTCGTCAGCGGCGCCAACACCATGGTCGTGGACACGTTCCGCAGCAACCCGAACGGGACGGGGCGCCTGAGCGCGGCAGGAGCGCAGAATCTCAACATCGGAGCGACACTGCACGTCGGCGCCAACCAGGCGTCCGGCACTTACACGGGCACGTTTTCGGTCACGGTCGCCTACAACTGATCACGGCCGGCGGCTTGCCCTGACCGCAGGGCCCCGCTAAGGTTTCAGGTTATGAACCTCATCGGACGGAGGGCAATCACCCTCTCGATTGTTCTGGTCCTCGTGGGTTTCTCCGCGTCGGCCGGAGCCCAGACCTGTGTCGGCAGCAACCCTTCGCTCGCGATCGCCAAGACGGCGGATCTGAACTTCGGCACTCTGGGGACCTCGTCCACGCCCGGAACCGCCGTTCTCGATCCGGCCACCGGAGCGCGCACCGTGACGGGAGGCGTGCTCGATCTGGGCGGGAGCTTCAATCCTGCGGGCTTTGCCGTCCTTCTTTGCGGAGCGGGGGGCCCCAAGCGATTCAACGTCCTCCTCCCGTCGAGCCCGGTGGTGCTGACCGGCAGCGCCGGAGGGACCATGACGGTGGACACCTTCACCCAGAACCCGACCGGAAGGATCTCCAGCGACACAAGCCCGCCCCCCACTCCTTTCACCGTCGGAGGGACGCTCCACGTTGGCGCCAACCAGGCCCAGGGCGACTACACCGGAGTGTTCAACGTGACGGTGGCGCGCCAATGAAAAGACCGCGCGCGTTCCTGGCGGGAGCCGCGTTCGCGGGAGCGTTCGCGCTCGCTTCTCCGGCCCTGGCCCAGCACGATTCGGTTGAGGCCACGGCCAGCGCGAGCGCTTCCATCGTCCCGGGGCTGGCGGTCCAAAAAACCCAGGACCTGGTCCTGGGAGCGTTCCGCCCGGGACAGACCTTCGGCACCGTCGACGTGGACGTCTCGGATTCCGGGGGGAGCTCCCGATCCGCCAGCGGAGGCGTGGCTCTTTCCGCGGGCCTGTTCTCCGCAGCGCAATTCAGCGTGGCCGGATCCGCGGGACCGGTCCACATCGCCGTCGTGCTTCCCTCGAGTATCACCATCCAGCGGATCGGAGGGGGCGAGACCATGACGGTCGACCGCTTCCGCAGCAACGTCAGCCCGGACTGCCGGTCGGGAAGCTCGCCCCAGGGCTGTCCGAGCTCGCCCTACACCCTGGTGGTTGGCGCCACTCTTCACGTCGACCCGAACCAGGCGGCCGGCCAGTACGTCGGGACGTTCACCGTCACGGTGAATCAGCTCTGATCGATTGCCATCACGGCAATTTCCGACGATAATGAATTCAAACCCGATGGCCCTTCGATTTCGTCTCGCGCTGACATTGGCTGCCATCGCTTTGTTGAACGCGGGCCGTCTCTTCGCCCAGGCTCCCGCGCCGACGCCTGCGGAGGCCCCGGGCCTGCCAGGGGTCGGCGACCTGCTCGTCGCCCCGACACGAGTCGTCTTCGAGGGGCGGACGCGCTCGGCCGAATTGACTCTCCTGAACATCGGCAAGCAGTCGGCGACTTACCGCATCTCGTTCACGCACCTGCGAATGGAAGAGAGCGGAGATCTCAAGGAGATCGATCAGCCTGACCCGGGAGACAGGTTCGCCGATGACCTCATCCGCTATTCACCCCGCCAGGTGACCCTGGAGCCCAACGTGTCGCAGACCATCCGGCTCCAGGTCCGCAAGCCCGAACATCTCGCCGACGGCGAGTACCGCTCGCATCTTCTTTTCCGGGCGGTGCCGCCGGAGGGCGCGATTCCCGCCAACACGGTCGAGACGGAGGAAAAGAAAGCAACCGGCTACAGCATCCGACTGACGCCCATCTACGGAGTGTCGATCCCGGTGATCGTCCGTCAGGGCCAGACCGCGGTGAAGGTGAGCCTCTCGGACCTGGCGGTCAAGGCCCCGGAGAATGCCGGCGACCCGTCGGTCCTGGAGATGAAGATCCATCGGGACGGGAACGAGTCCGTCTACGGCAATCTGCGTGTCATCCTGGCGCGGGGGAAGGGGAGCGATCAGGTCGTGGGGATCTTGAACGGCCTGGCTGTCTACACCTCCGTTGCCGATCGGATCGTGCGGGTGCCCCTGCAGCCTCCGCCTGGCATGGCACTGGCGGGTGGCCGTCTTCGCGTCGAATACACCAGGGCGGAGACGAAGGGCAGCCTACTGGCCGAGGCGGAGACGGCTCTGCCTTAGCGTTGCACACATCGAGGCTCGGGCTTCATCGCCTCCAGGCGACCTTCGCCCTCGTCGGATTCTCGATGCTCCTGGTCTCGGAGGGGACAGCCCAGGAGCGTCCGGCTTCCGTTTCCCCTCCGGCCCAACGTCCCGCCTACGTCCAGCGCCCGGAGTCCGAGCTGCTCCTCTTCGATCTGCGCCTGGGCCAGACAATGCTGGTGGAAGGGTTGCCGGCTTACCAGGTGGTGGGAGGGATCCTCGCCCCTCTGGGGGAGATCTGCCGCGCCCTGGACTTTGCCATCCAGGTGGACGTCACGGCGGGCACGGCGGATGGGTTCTTCATTTCCGAGAACCGCCGCTTCTCGCTCGACACGGTCGGCCGGCGGGTGACGGTCGAAGGCAAGGACCTGCGATTCGACCCGGCGAGGATCGAAGTGCACCAGGACGACATTTACGTCGACACCCAGCTCCTCTCCGAGTGGTTCCCCATGGATCTCACCGCGCAATTTTCGACCCTGCTTCTGACGATCCGGCCCCGCGAACCGCTTCCCGTCCAGAAGCGTCAGGAGCGCGAGCGCCGGGCGTTCAAGGAGCTGGCCAGCCTTGGATACCAGGGTCCCCAGTATCCGCTCGTGAGCAATCCTTACCGATTCCTGGACTATCCCTTCATCGACCAGACGCTGCGCGCCAACGTCGCCCGGGTCGACGGCTCGTCGAACAACAGCCTCCAGTACTCGACCTTCGCCACGGGCGACCTGCTGTACCACGAAGCCAGCTTCTATCTGTTCGGCGACCAGCATGGGGTCACCGACGCCCGCGGGTCCCTGGCCCGCCGGGATCCCGGCGCCGGCCTGCTGGGGCCGCTGCGGGCCCGCGAGTATGCCGCCGGCGACGTGCTCGATCCGGGGCTCGAGGCGGTCTCGCTGCCGCGTTCGGGGCCCGGCCTCCTGCTTTCCAATTTCCCGCTGCAGCGCCAGACCCAGGCGGACCGCCACACGTTCCGCGGAGATCTGCCGCAGGGATGGGAGGTGGAGCTCTATCGCAACGGCGCGCTGCTGGGATTCCAGCAGTTCCGGCCCGACGGCCGGTACGAGTTTGACAATGTGGAGCTTGTTTTCGGCCTGAACGTCTTCCGCCTGGTCTTCTACGGACCCCAGGGACAGAGGCGGGAGGAATCCAGCCGGGTCAATCTTGCCGAGTCCCTGACCCCCGCCGGACAGCTCTATTACCGTCTCGTCGGCAACGATCCCAAAGACGCGACGCGGCGAGGCCAGCTCGATCTGGATTTCGGCGTCTCCCGCCGCTTCTCGATCTCCGCGGATCTGGCCTCGGTCGAGATCAACTCGGTCCGACACGACTACGGGCGGGCCGGCGTGCGCGGCTACTCCGACTTGCTCTTCGCCGACGCCGAAGTCGTGGCCGACCGCCAGGGCGGCACGCTGGAAACCGCGGGAGTCCAGACCCGCCTGGGCGGCATCGGCCTGTCGCTGCGCCACAGCCAGCTTCAGAACGATTTTCAGAGCGAGACGTTCCGTCCCCTGTACGGGCTGATCCGCAGTCGGACGAGCCTGCGGTTGGACGCCACGATCCCCAGCGGCCCGCTGCCGTCCATTCCCGTCACGATCGATTTTTCGCGCGATCTGTTGACGTCGGGCCAGCAGGTCGATCATCTCTCCGCCCGCCTGTCGTCGTTCTATCGTGGTCTGGCGGTGTCCAATTTCATCGACTGGACCTTTTCCAGCGGTAACCCTCGACCTGTCGAGCCGACCGCGTTGGGCGACTTTCTGGTGAGCAAGTTCCTCCGAACCTATGGCCTGCGCGGCGAAGTGATCTACGACCTGCAGCCGAAGCGGGATATCTCCAGCGTGGCCCTGACCGCGGAGAGAATCCTTCCGGGTTTTTTCGTCCAGGCGGGCATCAGCCGGGCCATTCAGGCGCACCAGACCCACTACCTGGCCACCGCGACGCGGACCCAGGGTCCCTTCGGTGTCGGGATCAACGTCGACTACGCGCGGCCGGGCGGATTCACCCTCGCTCTCCTGCTCAACGTGAGCCTGGCGCGCGATCCACGATCGGGACAGTGGCGCTCACAGGCCCGGAGCCTGGCCGGCCTGGGAGCCGTTTCACCCGCGGTCTTCCTCGACGCCAACGGCAACAGCGTGCGCGACCCCGGTGAAAAGCCAATGGAAGGAGTCGGCTTCTTCGCCAATCGCGCGTCCACCGAGGCGAAGACCTCCTCCGACGGATCGGCGCTGGTGACCGGGCTGCCTCCGTATCAGGAAGTGGATGTCGGCGTTTCCGCGGCGACGCTGGAGGACCCGCTGGCGATCCCCGAGCGCCCGGGAGTGCGTTTCGTGCCGCGGCCCGGGCGGGTCAACGAAGTCGATTTCCCGATCCTGATCTCGGGCGAAATCACCGGCACCGTGCGGATGCGGCGTTCGCCGGAAACCCGCGAGGCGTCCGGCGTCGTCGTGCAGCTCGTCGACGATCGCGGAAAGGTGGCCAAAGAGGTTCGGACGGCATACGACGGCTTTTACGACCTGACCCTGATCGTCCCCGGCCGGTACGAGATCCGGGTCTCGCCCGAGCAGGCAGTTCGGTTGAAGCTCCAGGCTCCCGATCCCCGGCGCGTGACGATTGAGCCGAGCGGAACGATCCTGGATGGAATCGACCTTCTCCTGACCGCGGCCGAATAGGTTCCCTCCGCCTGTCTCAGAGACTGTCTCGGGCGCTTGTCCGACGCCTTTTGACACAAGAAGATTAAATCGCTAATCATTGATGCAGAAAGACTTATAGGAATGTTCCGTTCTGGCCTCATTCCTGCTCCCTCTGGTCCCCAGGGGGAAGGCAAGGACTATGAGAACCAGTCAGAGAGCCGCCGGAATCGCAGTCTCGTCGATGATCGTCGGGTTCCTGCTACTCGGCACGGCCGCGGCTCCTCTCCACGCCGCCAGCGCTTCCGCCATGGTTTCAGCCACGGTTCTGGGTCCCGCGGAGACGGAGATCGCCAGCGGAGCGGTCACGGTCTCCAACCTCTCGCGCAAGACGGTCAGCGTCGTGGGCGCGAGCGTGCGCAGCGACATCCGGGACCTGGCGGTCTTCCAGGTCGGAGGCGGATTCCACGCCGCCTATGCGGTCACCCTGCCGGAGAGCGTCACGGTCACGGGCCCGGAGAGCGCCCTCGCGGTCTCCGGCTTTCGCACCGGTGTTCAGGCCGGACGCCTTGCCGCCGACGGTACGGGGAGGTTCTCGGTCAGCGCCCGGGTGACGATCCCGGCCGGCCAGCCCGCCGGCGCCTACTCCGGCAGCTATCCGGTGACCGTCGCCTACAACTGATCCGCGGTTGCGGGCAGTCGAAGCCGGGCGCATGTCCCGCCACCCGGGAGGTCATCGAGGCTCAGCGAGCCGCCCTGAAACGCGGCGAAGGCGCGCACCAGAGTGATCCCGATGCCCCGTCCCTTCTCGCCCTTGGTGGAGAACAGCGGGTCGAAATCTCGCTTCCGGACGTCCGGAGAAACTCCCTTTCCCTTGTCCTCGACGACGATCTCGATCTGGCCCGCTTCGCACCGCCGTGTGGCAATCCGGATGGGCACGGCACCGAGGCTCGCTTCCCGGGCATTCCGCACGAGGGCGGTGACCGCCCTGGTCAGGTCGGAGCGCGCTGACGGGACGGAGGGAAGACCAGGATCGAGCTCGAGCACCATCCCGGCCGGCGAGGAGTCCGACACGGCCGCGCGGATCGCCGCGTTGACGTCGATCGGCTCCGGCGCGTCCAGTCCCAGCGTTCCCAGCGCGCTCAGGCTCCTGGTCAGGCGCTCCATGTGCTCGAGCGCCTTTTCCATCGCCTCGAAGGCTTCCTCCAGGGACTCCGCGCCGCCGCGCAGCAGGTAGATGTGCCCGGAGAAAACGGCGGCGATGTTGTTCAGGTCGTGGGCCGTCCGAGCGGCCACCCGCGCGGTCAGGCGCGTGCCGGCGGCGGAGCCCGAGGTCATCGACCCGCTTCCGCGCGATCTCCGATGAGGCCCATTTCGGACACCGAGCCGCGCAGCTCGTCGACCACGGCGCCGTCCCACCATCCCTTGCGCGCGCCTTCGTGGAGGATCTCCTGCGCCGTATCGAGCTTCAGGGCCTGGCGGTAGGCGCGCTCGGTGGTCAGGGCGTCGAACACGTCGGCGACGGTGACGATGCGCACCGTGATGGGGATCAGGGAACCGGACAGGCCCTCGGGGTAGCCCGACCCGTCGAGCTTCTCGTGGTGCGAGTAGACGACCGGAAGCGTCTTGCGCATCGTCTTCATCGGCGCGAGCAGCTCGTGGCCGACCACGGGGTGCTGCTCGACGACGTGCCGCTCATCGGGGGTCAGGGCGCCGGGCTTGTGCAGGATGTGGTCGGGGATGACGATCTTTCCGAGGTCGTGGAACAGGGCTCCCCGGCGCATCTCCAGCCGCGCGGAGGCTTCCAGTCCCATGCGCTGGGCGATCCGGTCGGCGTACTCGGCGACCCGCCCGCTGTGCCCCGCCGTGTAGGGATCGCGCGCGTCGATCGTCTTGGCCAGCGTCAGGATGACCCGCTCGGCGTGCTCGTGCTCGTCGGCGAAGTGCTTCATCATGACCAGCGACCGGACGCGGGGAAGCAGGAGCTCGGGCGAGAACGGCTTGGTCAGGAAATCCGAGACCCCTTCCTGCATGGCCAGGAGCTTGGCGTCCCGGCCGCCTTCTCCGGTGATCATGACGACGGGCAGGAGGCGCGTGGCGGGGTCGGCCCGGATGGCCTCCAGGACGTCCTGGCCGCTCTTGTCCGGCAGATGGAGGTCCAGCAGGACGAGGTCGGGAGGGTCCCGGCGGATTCGCTCGATGACCGCCTCGGCCAGCTCGAACTCCTCCACGCGATACCCGCTCCCGGTCAGCAGCCGTTTGAGCAGGTCTCGGACTTGCGCGTCGTCGTCGACGACGAAGACGATTCCAGCCGAGGTCTCGGCGGCCGAATCCGGCATCGGGGATCTCACGCGCTCTTCCTTCTTCTAGGGTACCATCGGCCGCCCGGCGGCGGCCCGGCCGAGGCGACGCGGGACCGGGCGGTAGAATAGGGGCGGATGGATTCCGCCCACACGCGGGTCGCCCTGATCGAGGATGATCCGGAGGTGCGCCCGATCCTGGATCGAATCCTCCGATCGGAGGGATACGAGCCGGAACTGTTCGAGTCCGGCGACGAGTTCCTGCGCGGTCGGGGCCCCAAGGCGTTCGACGTGGTCGTGACCGACTTCCAGATGGACGGCGCCTCGGGCATCGACGTGCTGAAAGCCTGTCGCGCGGAGGAAGATCCGCCCGACGTCCTCCTGGTGACCGGACACGCCTCCATCCGCAACGCCGTGGAGTCCATGCGCCTGGGGGCGTTCGACTATCTGGCCAAGCCGGTGGATCCCAAGGAGCTGCTCCACCGGATCAGCCAGGCCCTCGAGGCCCGCCGGTTGAAGCACGCGGTCGACGCTTTGTCGGGAGAGGTGCGCCGGCGGCACGGCCTGGCGCCCCCGATCGGCAACAGCCTGGCCATGCGCGATTTTCTGGCCCGTGCCCGAAAGGCCGCGGCCTCCTCCTCGACCGTCCTGCTCCTGGGAGAGACCGGCACGGGCAAGGACGTCATTGCCCGCCACATCCAGTCGACCGGTCCGCGCGCCGACCGCACCTACCTGACGGTCAACTGCGCGGCGCTGCCCGACAACCTGCTCGAGAGCGAGCTCTTCGGCCATGCCCGGGGCGCGTTTTCCGGAGCGCACACCTTGAAGCGCGGCCTGTTCGAGGAAGCCCACGGGGGGACCCTCTTCCTCGACGAGATCGGCAGCATGAGCCTGCCCGCGCAATCCAAGCTCCTGCGGGTGCTCGAGGACGGCGCGGTCCGCAGGGTGGGCGAAAACCAGCCGATCAACGTCGACGTTCGAATCCTCGCCGCGACCAACCGCGATCTCAAGGCGGCGATCGCGGACCAGACGTTCCGGGACGATCTCTACTACCGCCTCTCGGTGGTGACACTGGTCGTTCCGCCCCTGCGGGACCGCAGGGACGACATCCAGCCGCTGGCGCGGCACTTCCTGGCCGAGTCGGTTCGCCGTCTCGGCAAGATGCGCGTCTTTGCTCCGGAGACCCTGGATTTCCTGAGTGAGTACCCGTTTCCGGGCAACGTGCGCGAGCTGCGCTATGCCATCGAGCAGGCCGTCATCCTCTCGGAGGAGGGCGTTCTGCTCCCGACCGATTTCGCGTCCCTGCGCGCCGCGGTGGATGGGCGCCTGCCCCGCGCGGCGCCGCCGCGCAGCCGCTCCCGCCCCATCGCCGAGGAGGTCACGCCCCAGAGGCTGCGCGAAGTTCTGGATCAATGCGGAGGCAACCGCGTGCGCGCCGCCCGCGTGCTGCAGATCAGCCGCGCGACTTTGTACCGGCTGCTGGAGCGGGAGTCGCGGAAGGGCGCCGGCGGGGAGTCCGGGTCGGCTTGACCCGGCGTCCGGGCCGGGGAGTACGCGCCGCGGGCGGTCCGGAAGACGCCGGCGCCGCGAGCCCGCGCCCGCGCCGCTTCTGACGCGCGATGGCGCCCAGATCCCGGGAGTCCTGGGGATTGTAGGTCACCCGCGGAGACGGCGTCGGCCGCGCCACGTCGCTGACCGACTCGACCTCGGCCTCCGAGAGGGAATACATCTTGCCCTCGGTCGTCGTGAAGACGATGCGTCCGCCGGAGATGCGCGGCGGCTCCTTGAGCATGTAGACCGTTCCGTTCTTGAGGGTCATCCGCGAAACGGGGTAAGGCGTCTGGGCCAACAGCCAGATCGGCGCGGCCAGCAGGAGCAGGTGGACCACTCCGTTTAGGATACCGCAGGAGCACGGCGGCCCGGCGCACTTTCACCGCTCGCGTGCTTCGGAATCGCCAGGAGGCCCGCGGCCACCGCGATCTTTCGCGTGAGCGTGGGAATCGCCGCGCGTTGGAGCGCGCGGGGCCCAAACCAGCGGCTCGCCCGGAGCCGGCGCAGCGACGGCCGACGGCGCCCGCGGATCGGAACGGCCTCGTAGATGGTGATCGCGAGGCGGCGGTTCACGACCGTGTGCCTTGCGGCCGCCCGGATCCCGCCCTCGAGCCTCAGGCCCAGAGGATTGAGCGCGGCGCGCAGCGCGTTGCGCGCGCGGACGGCCGTGGCGCCTTCACCGGCCGGGAACTGCCAGAGCCCGTCGAGGAGCGTCTCGCGCCGTCGGACCAGGAGGGCGCGCTTGCCGTCGCGGGCGACCGCGCAGGCCAGATGGACCGAGACCGCCCGGGGCCGGGGACCGCGGGCGGGGTAGGCCTCGGCGAGCCCGCGCCGCGACGCGAGGCATCGCGCCTGGAGCGGGCAGCCGCCGCACAGGGGCCGGCGGGGAAGGCAAAGGCTCTGGCCCAGGTCCATCAGGGCAGCCAGCGCGTCGCCGGGGCGGCGGGCAGGCAACAGGTCCCCGACCCGCTCGAGCACCGCCTGCGTGTGCCCGCGCGTGCCGAGCCGGCCGCTCACCAGGAAGAGTCGGGAGACGACGCGCAGGATGTTGGCCTCGGCTGCCGGGACCCGCGCGTTGAACGCCAGGGATGCGACCGCCGCCGCGGTGTAAGGTCCGAAGCCCGGGAGCCCGGCGAGGACGCGCGGATCGCGGGGGAGCGTTCCGGCGTGCTCGCGTACGATCCGGCGTGCGGCCCGGCGCAGGTTGCGCGCCCGGCTGTAGTACCCCAGGCCCGACCAGGCCGCGAGAACGGTCTCTTCGCGCGCCCGGGCAAGCGCCGCGAGCGTGGGAAAGCGCGCGAGGAAATCCGCGTAGCGGTTCCGCACCGCTCCCACCGTCGTCTGCTGGAGCATCACCTCCGAGACCCAGATGCGGTAGGGGTCCTTCGTCCCGCGCCAGGGGAGCTGGCGCTTTTTGCGACGGTACCAGTCGAGTAGCGCGCGGCGGATTCTCTTGCTGTCATTCCGAGGGCCGTCGGCCCGAGGAATCTGACTTCGTTTCAAGTCGCCGGCGAGAGCAGATCCCTCGCTTTCGCTCGGGATGACAGGGGCTGTGGCCGACCCATTTGCATTTTCAGGAGGCGAGCGCCCCGGCGGCGGTGACCTGCTCGCGCGGAGCCATCCAGTCGGGCTCGCGCATCAGGTCGGAGACGAACTTCTTCTCTTCCTCGTTGGGCAGGACGTCGGCCAGATGTTTCTCATGGATTTCGGAGGAGAGCTTCTCGCCGGTGACCGACCAGTTCTGTCCGGCGAACTCGCCGATCGCCCGGTGGAACTTGATGTCCGGAGCGAAAAGCGGCGGCGTGCCCGGCGGGTACTGCTTGGAGACCTGGTCGAGGAGCTTGACGACTTCCTGGCGGTACAGCTCGCGCGAGAACTCGTTCAAGTGCTCACGGTCGGGCTCTGCGGTTTGTCGCGCCTCGTCGTAACGGCCCTTCAAGCCCCAGACGTAGAACCATTCGGCGGAGGACGAGGAATCCTTGCCGAAGAGGTCGTACGCCGTGGAGACCCACTTGTTGACGTACTTCTGCAGGAGCGCCGCCGAGACGCGGCCGCCCCGAGCGATGCGCTGGAGGCCCATGTGGCCCGTGCCCATATGGAACCCCTCCTCGCGCAGCATGGGCCCCATGGAGCGGGCCAGCGGCGCGAAGGCGGAGGTCGAGAGCATGTTCAGCTGGAACTTCCCGTCCCGGTCGACGAACTCGGTGTACGTGAAGAAATCGACCCAGTTGTCCACGTCGACGTTGAAGGAGCCGAGGAGCCGGTTGTTCTGCCAGGATCGGCGTTCGAGAAGCTTGCGCGCCTCCACTTTTCCCGTCTCGCCGAAGTGCGTGACCAGGAGGTGGCACATCTGCCAGCCATGGCGCATCTCCTCAGTCATGATGCGGCAGACGCTCTCGGTGTCGTAGTCGGAGGGGGAGGTATTGAGCAGGTGGCGCTGCTGCTCGACGGACGCGAACTCCGTGTCGCCCTGGTAGACGATGAGGTTCAAGAGCGCGTCGCGCATCTGCTGCTGCGGGATCTGGCCGACACGCTCCCATTTCTTCTGGCCGCGCAGGTCCCCGAACTCGACCTCCCCGGACCTGAGTTCTCCGTACTTGGCCTCGAACGCGTAGTCGCCGTACTTGGGCAGATTGAGGTTGATGTCCTTCTGCCACGCGCGGAACGCGTCGATCCAGTCGTCGAAGGTGGCGATTTTCTTCATCAAACGCTCCAACCGCCTATGATAACGGTTTATGCCTTTGCGCGTGAGGCGTGAGGCGTGAGGCGTGAGGCGTGAGGCGTGAGGCGTGAGGCGTGAGGCGTGAGGCGTGAGGCGTGAGGCGTGAGGGGAAACTCGGCGTTCGCTCTAGTATTCCCAAGGACCCAGTCCGCGGCGCGCGAGGCTTCCGCAGTAACCAAGGGAGGACGTCGCGCGCCGCGGGGAGCCGGAGCGGAACGTAGCGGAGGCGACGTGGAGATCGACTGGGAAGGGCTGATCGTCGGGTTCGAGAGCCGGTCGCAGCAGATCACCCATTTCTTCGATCGGGAGAGCGGGGACGTCGAGCAGGTCCTGGTGCGCGACGCCGCGCGGCATGCCGATCTCGAGTCCAACCCGCGCTATGTCGCCCTCCCGCGCGACGCCGGAGAGCGCACGATCGGCGACCTCGAGGAGTTCCTGCCGCTCTGCCAGGACCAGGCCTGCCGCCGCGACCTCGCCGCCGCCCTTTCCGGCGCCTCGTCCGTGGCGGCTTACCGGGCCGCCCTGCTGCGATATCCCCTGGAAGAGGCGCGCTTCTTCCAGTTCAAGGAGCATCAGGCCCTGCGGCGGGCGCAGGAATGGTTGGCGGCGATGGGGATTTGGACGGACGTCGGACGCAGTCTAAGCCCTAAGCCCTAAGCCCTCTAAGCCCTAAGCCCTCTAAGCCCTAAGCCCTAAGCCCTAAATCGGGAATATCATATATGATATGTCGGTCGAGGCAGCCGGAGCGTCCCGAATCGGACCGGCACGTGGAAGTCCGGAGGATCGGCGAAGGTCGGCGACCAGGCGGTGAACTCGTCCTCGGCGCCGCGGTCGACGCGGTAGAAGTTGGCCCGCCAGGTCGGGGGCACGGGTCCCGCGCACAGGGGGGCGAGCGGGATCTCCAGGAGCGCGGACCAGCGCCGCGAATGGCGGCGCACGCGGGCGGAGAACCCCGGACAGGTCCAGGCCGGGTCCACCCGCATCGAGGAGCGCGAAAGATCGGGCGAGTCGACCCGGGCGTCGAACAGCGCGCCGAGCGGATTGACCTCGAATTCGAAGTAGGTCGAGGGCCGGTTCTCCGGAGAGAGAAAGACCTCGAAGACGTCTTCGGTCCAGAGCGGGGCGTCGCGGCGCGTCAGGGTCGCCACGACGTCGTCGTCGCGCCCGTCGAACCGCACGATCAGCGCGTGCCCGCGCAGGCCGACCCGGACCGAGGTGGCCAGCCGCGGCGGCCGGCCGGAGCGGGCGTCCGCCAGGGCGAATGGGCGCAGCGAAACCAGGCGCTGCGTCGGGGAGAGGGACGCGACGTCGAGGGTCGGCGGGGCGGGGGAATCCGGTTCGCGCTCCACGTGCCGGCTTTCGACCGCCCGGGACTCTATCCGAGTTTCGCTACAACCCGCAGCCGCGCGCGCGCGCCCGCCGCTACAGCTTCCACTGGCGCACGAGATTGAAACCGATGAAGTAATCGTGGGGGTTGCCGCCGAAGGGCACCGATCCGACGTACTGGTCGACGGTCGTCGTGCGGACGTTCCCGACGGTGAAGGCGAAGCGGTGGCCGGCCACGGTCTTTTCCAGAGCGCAGACCCATCCCACGCCCTGCGAGTCGGCGCGCCCGAGCCGGGGATAGATCTCCGCCTGCACGTTGACCGAGCGCAGCACCCGGATCGAGATGGCGCCCGGAACGGAGAAGAGGCGCTCGTAGGACGGCCGGGGCGTGGAGAAAGGCTGCCCGGACGTCTCCGACACGCAGGTCGGGACCAGGGTCAGCCGCACGCGGTCCCCGATCGCGTACGAAACGACGGCCTGGCCGAAGAAGCCCCTCCGGCTGTATCCCGAGCTGGCCTGCCCCGGCAGCGTGCGGTCGAGCCCCTTCTCGGTGCGCAGGTCCGCGCCGCCCCGTACCGCCGCGTGAAACGCCCCGTCCGCGCGGATCTGATACTTGGCTCCGAACTCGTACACGTCGAGATTGGACGAGCGGTACACGCCGATGTCCAGACCGCGCACGGGCGCGTAGGAGAGCCCGATCCCGATGTCCGCTCCGGAGTCGAACGAATAGAGCGAATGGAAGTCGCTGTCCGGGAGCGGCTGGGAGAACCGGTGCGTGAAGAGCAGCGACAGGGTGTCCGCCCGCGGCACGTCGGCCGAGGGAAGGTTCACGATGACCGATCCCTCGGGAGGGCGAGGCGGGGGCGGGGGCTCCGCGCTCTCCGGCGTCTGCGCGGCGAGCGGGGCGCACATCAGGGCCGCCACGGCGGCGGCCAGGAACGGTCGCAGGGCTTGTTTGGCCATCGGGTGCATGCGGACCTCCACTTCCTCCCGGGCGCGCGAGTATAAGCGGCGGTGCGAGTCCGCGGCCGCGTCTTACGAAACCTTCAGCTCGGGCGGAGGAGCCGCCAGGACCTCCCGGACCTTGTGCGCCAGCGCCTGGGGCGTGAACGGCTTCTGGAGAAACGCCGTGCCCGGATCGAGGATCCCGTGGTGCACGATGGCGTCGTCGGTGTAGCCGGACACGAAGAGGACCCGCATCTGCGGCCGCGTGGAGGCGAGACGGTCGGCGAGCTGGCGGCCGCTCATTCCGGGCATCACCACGTCGGTGACCATCAGGTGGATGACGTCGCGAAAGTCGCGGGTGATGGCCAGGGCCTCGTCGGGGTTGGCTGCGGACACGACGGTATAACCCTGCATCTTGAGCAGTCGCTGGACCAGGGCGCGCACTTCCGGCTCGTCTTCGACGAGGAGGATCGTCTCCTCTCCGCGGGTGTCGGCGGTCGTGCCCGCCGCCGCGGCCGCCGGTCCGACTCGGGGAGTGCCGGCCTCGGTCGCGCGGGGAAGGTAGATCTTGAAGGACGTACCGTGTCCCGGCTCGCTGTAGCACCAGATGAATCCGCCGCTCTGCTTGACGATGCCGTACGTGGTCGAGAGACCGAGCCCGGTCCCCTTGCCCTGCTCCTTGGTCGTGAAGAAGGGCTCGAAGAGACGCGCCCGGACGTCCGCGGTCATGCCCGTTCCGGTGTCGGTCACGGCGACCATCGTGTAGGGCCCGGGAACGGCCGGCGCGTGGGCGTCGGCGTAGGACGGGTCGAGCTCGGCGTTGGTCGTCTCGATGGTGAGCTGCCCGCCGTCGGGCATGGCGTCCCGGGCGTTGACGACGAGGTTCAGGATCGCCTGCTCCAGCTGGCCGGGATCGGCCTTGGTCGGCCAGAGGTCGGCGGCCCGGTGGATCCTCAGCTCGATGTGCTCGCCGATGAGCCGCCGCAGCATCTCCTCCATGCCTCCGAGAACCTGGTTCAGGTCGATGATCTTCGGGTCGAGGACCTGGCGCCGGCTGAACGCCAGCAGCTGCCGTGTCAGGGATGTGGCCCGCTCCGCGGCCCGGCGAATCTGGTCGGTGTGCTGGCGGCGGGGATCGTCCGCCGGGAGACTTCCGATCAGGAGCTCGGTGTAGCCGCCGATGGCGGTCAGCAGGTTGTTGAAGTCGTGGGCGATGCCGCCGGCCAGCTGACCGACCGCCTCGATCTTCTGCGATTGGGCCAGCTGCCGAGCGAGCGCGCGGCGGTCTTCCTCGCCCCGCCGGCGCTCGGTCAAATCGCGGACGAACACCTGGACGACCGGGGGCTCGTCGGACTCGGCCACGAGCGCGTGGCGGTCGAGCTCGACCCAGATCGGCGTTCCGTCCCGTTTCGTCCATTCGACCTCGATCGGAGAGCCGGGCCTGCGCCGCGCTTCGATCCCCCTGTCCGTCCGGCCGCGCGTGCCCGGATCGACGTGTTCGAGTCGGACCGAGAGGAGCTCCTCGGGAGAGTCGTAGCCGAGGATTTCCGCCAGCCTGGGATTGGCGGTGATGAGGGTTCCGTCGGGACGGCACTGGAGGATGCCCAGCGGCGCGCGGTCGAAGATGCTGCGATAGCGCTGCTCGGATGCCCTGACGGACTCCTCGGCGTTCTTGCGCTCGCTGATGTCGATCAGGGTCGCCTCCAGGACCTCCGAGCCGTCGTCCGGATCGCGGGCCAGACGGATCGTTTCCAGGACCCAGACTTCCGTGCCGTCTCCGCGCAGCGCCCGCGTCTCGAAGTCCTTCAGACTTCCCTGCGCCCGGAGCAGGTCGAGGAGGCCGGTCCAGGAATCGGTGAGCGAGGAGAAGGCCGAGGCGGGCTGCGCCATGGCCTCCTGGGCCGAGGAGAATCCCAGCATGCGCGCGAAGGCTTCGTTGCACTCCAGGATCCGCCCCTCCGGCGTTGACCGGTAGAGGCCGGCCCGGTTGCGCTCGAAGAGAGCGCGGTAACGCTCCTCGGACCGCCGCAGGGCCCGCTCCATCTCCCTCCGGCCGGTCACGTCCCGCAGGGTGGCCTGGGTCGCCCGCCACCCGGACTCCTCGATCTCGGACACGATGATCTCCAGATCGAAGGGAGAGCCATCGAGGCGGCGGGCGGCGATCTCCTGGCGTTGGGGGCACGCTGCGCCTTCCCGGGAGGAGCGCGTGATGGCGAGAAGCCGCTGCGCCGCCTCGGCCGACACCAGGTCGCGCAGAGAGCGGCCCGTGAGGTCCTCTTCGCGCGCGGCGCCGAACATCCGCCGGGCCGCCGGATTGGCCAGGACGACCCGGCCGGCCTCCTCGACCACGACGCCGTCTTCCACGTGATCGAGGAGCGCCCGCAGCCGGCGCTGCCGCTCGGCCAGCTCGAGACTCTGGGCGGCCGCGGACTGGCGCCAGGCCGCCAGGCCGAACCCGGTCGCCGAGACATACAGGGCCAGGGCGAAGAGCCAGATCCAGACCCCTTCCCTTCTCGGGCGCGCCAGCGCCTCGGAGAGGTCGACCTGAACCACGACGCCACAGGCGAGCTCCGGGATGCGGCGGGTGGCGGCGAGCACGGTTTCTCCGCGGTCGTCCACGAACTCCCCCGAGGCTTGGGACGCCGCCAGAGCCTCGAGCCCAACCCGCCGGCCGCCCGAGCGGGGCAGGGGCGGCGCCGCGGCGGGCGCCGGCCGGTGCCGCGGAGAAACGACTCGGACCGAGTCGCCTTGCCGCGCCACGAGGTACGCCTCGTCGGTCGAGGTGGGCAGAGGATCGGCGGAAAAGACCGGAAACAGTGAGGCCGACGGGTCCGGCGTCAACAGGACCACGCCGACGACGTCCCGGCCGCCGGCGGCGGCGTCGGAGGGAGCGAAGATCGGGACCGCGAGACCGACCGACAGGGTCCGCTCCGGCCGGGACGCGAGCAGCGAGGACGCCTCGCGTCCCGACCGCCGCACGACGTCGGCCAGGCGTTCCGCATCGCCGACGGTGGGCTCTCCGCGCTCGATCGCCACGCGGCCGCCTGCTCCGAAAACGGAGATCGATCTGCAGCCGTAGGTTTCCATCGCGGCCTGGAGAACCTCTCCGAGGCTTCGGTCGGAATCCGAGCCGGCCGGACCGGCTCGTCCGTCGGGGCGCTGAACCAGGTCCGCGATCGCGGGAAGCCGGGCCAGGAGACGGGCTTCTCCCCGGCGCTCCCGCAGCCACTCATGGACCTGCGCCGCATGTTGATCGGCGAGCGTCGCCAGCCGCGCCTCCCAGTCCCGTGACGCCGTCGTCCGCGCTCGACGCGCTCCGAAGGCGGCGCCGGCCGCCAGGACGACCGCCAGCCCGATCCAGAGGACCACGAGCCAGCGGGGCGGCCGGCCCGAGGCCCCGCCCCGGACCGGTTCCGAGGCGCCCACGGATCGTTCGAGCACGGTGTGGAGTGAGGCCGGACGCTACATGCGGACGAGCCCGGCGCCCCAGTGCAGTCCGGCTCCCAACGCGGTGAAGCAGATCAGGTTTCCCGGCCGCACCAGGCCGGCGTTCTTGGCCTCGTGGAACACGAGGGGAAGCGTCGCCGCGGTCGTGTTGCCGTACACCTGAATGTTGTTGAAGACTTTTTCGTCCGGGAGCCCGAGGCTCTTTTGCACCGCCTCGTTGATCCGGAGATTGGCCTGGTGCATGAGCAGCAGCGAGAGGTCCTCCACCCCGAGGCCGAACCGGGCCAGGACGTCGCGGACCACGCGCGGCATCGCGGTCGTGGCCAGGCGAAAGACCTGGCGCCCTTCCACCACCGGAATCGTTCCGTTCTGCGCGAACATCTCGGGAGAGAAGTAGGGAAAGGACGCGGAACCGCCGCCGGGGACGTAGAGCTTGTCCCAGTGGTTGCCGTCGGTGTGCATCTCGAACCCGAGGAAGCCGCGGCCGTCGTCGTCGCCGTGGGCCTCCAGCACGAAGGCTCCCGCGCCGTCGCCGAAAATGACCGCCCGGTCGCGGTGCGCGGTGCCCCAGGCGTACGCCTCCGGCGTGACCGGCCCGTCGGAGTCGCCGAACAGGATCGACCACTCGGCCTCGGTCCAGGGGTAGAAGGAGGCGTGGCATTCCGCCCCGACCAGCAGGATCCGTTGGAACGTTCCCGAACGGACAAACGCGTCGGCAACCTGAAGGCCCGAGAGGAAGCCGGCGCACTGCATCCGGATGTCCAGAGCGGGCGTCGCCTCCATGCCCAGGCGGGCGGCCAGCAGGCCCCCGTTGCCGGGGAAATAATGGTCCGGCGTCATCGTGGCGAACACCACGAAGTCGATGTCGGACGGCGCGCACTCCGCGTCGGCCAGGGCCCGGCGCGCCGCTTCCACTCCGAGATCGCAGGAGGACGTGCCCTTGCGCGCGTACCGGCGTTGCGCGATGCCCGTGCGCTGTTGGATCCACTCGTCGCTGGTTTCCATCAGCCGTGACATCCGCTCGTTGGTCACGACTCCTTCGGGCAGAAACATGCCGGAGCCTCGGATGACGGTTTTCACCTGGGCGAAATTATAGTTGCGGCCGCGCGGGGCGGGGGAGAGTCTTCGGGCCGCCGGCCGCCGCGCCGGCGGGAGAGATTACGACGCCGGTTGGAGCCTGGCGATCTCCAGGTCTCCGCTGGCGTCGACCTCCGCCGTCTCGGCGTAGACCTGCATCCCCGGCGTCGTCTCGATGCGCAGGCGTCCGACCGTCTGGTCGGTGATCCCCATCTGGAGCAGGACCGAGGAGACGCGGGCGGGCTGCCGGTTGCCGACCGGGACGGCGATACGCCCGACCTCCGTCCCCGTCCCGTCGTAACCGATGACCGTCACGGTGCCCGCCGCCCCGTGGTTGTACAGGAGAAGGCTGGTGTGGCGCTCGGGCGTCTGCGGAACGCCGATGGCCGCCGCGGCGCCCCCGCCGGGGATCCCTTCCGCGACGTCGAACGCGGGGGCGAACGTGCCGTAGTCCCCCGCGGCGACACGGGCCGCGACGCGGGCGGTCACGGCGACCGGGAGGCTGGAGGAGACCCCGACCGCTCCCTGCCCGGAGGCCACGCCGAAGAGGGTCGGCAGCACGTCGATCACGTCTCGTGTTTCATTCGGCCCGAGGGTCAGGGTCGCCAGCGACGGCGGCCCGGATCCACCGAGGGGAGCGTACGAGATCGTGACGCTGGCCGCGTGGGACGCGTCGGGATTGGAGAGGAGCAGGTCGGAGACGAAGGCGGCGCCGGCGAACCCGGACACCGCCCCCAGGTTCGGAATCAGAGCCTCCGTCGTCGCCGCGACGGGAAGCGACGACGCCAGGTCGGACGTTCCCGCGTCCAGGACGTTGACGTAGGGCTGGACGGAGCCGGAGACCACCGAGATCCGCACGGCGTCGCCGGGCTCGGGCGAAGCGCCGAAGGCCGACGCGAGCGGGTTGAACTCCTGGGCCACGTTGGAGTCCAGACTCACAACCCGCGTGCCGCGGACGGTTCCGTCGGGAGCCACCAGCGTGAGCGAGGCCGTGACCGCGGCGGGCGCGTAGAGACCGAGAACGGCCGTCGTCCCCGCCCGCGCGTCGGTGAACAGGGTCCGCGACGCGCCCGCGCCGAGCACGTCGGCCTGGGCCTGGGCCGGGAACGACGTCCCCCAGGACGAGCCGTCGTCCAGGATGCGCTCCGTGCGGACGGAGGCGACGAGATCGGTCGCCGTCCCCGTCGTCACCCGCAGCCGGATCGGGCCGAACCGCAGGCCCGCGTTGGTGGAGATGGCCTGGAACGCGTCGGGCAGGAAGACCGTCGCGCCCGGATCCACGGAGAACGTCAGACGGGGCGCGAAGGAGCCGGGCGAGTCGAGCCAGAGGGCGTCTCCCGAAATGGCCGCGGCGCCGCGATTGGACAGCGTCAGGTCGGCGGTGATGCGCGCGCCCGGCGAGACGCCGAACTCGGCGGCGAACGGAACGGTCAGGTCCGCGGCGCTCCCGATGGTCTGCAGGCTCAGCCGGACCAGGAATCCGTTGGAGCCGACCCACACCGCGCCGCCCTGCGCCGAGATGCCGTAGGCGTTGGCGTCGGGGAACGTGGTGGTCAGGAGGCCCACGTTGGGGCTGGTGACGGCCAGATCCGTCGCGGCGAACGTGGCGGCCGTGCTGGTGTAGTTGGTCGGGGTGATGACGGAGTCGCGGGTCGTGGTGGCGAGCTTGTTGACCACGGACTTCACGTCGAGGGTCTGGGGCGTCAGGGTCGCCACGCTGGGAACGGCCAGGGCGGGGTCGAGCACGGTGACCAGGCCATTGGATCCGGTGGCCTCCGCGACGTAGAGCCGGCCGTTGAAGATGTCGAAGTGGACCGGGCTGGTGAATCCAACGAAGCTCGTCAGCTCCGAGGTGGCCGGGTTGAACCGGTCGACCCTGGCCCCGGAGAACTGCGAGATCCACAACATCCCGTTTTCGTCGAAATCGATCTGGGACGGATTCAGGCGTCCCGTGTTCGGATCGAAGAACGTCCACGAGGTCTCGGTCGCGGCGCCGGGCACGTATTGCACGATCCGGTTGTTGCCGAAATCGGTCATCCAGAGCGCGCCGTCCGGTCCCGGAACGACGTCGGAGTAGGCGAACGTGAAGGTCTTGCCGTCGGCGCTGCTGGACCGGTAGTCGACGACCTGCAGCGTGGTGAGGTCCAGCGACTGCAGGCGGCCGTTGGTCTGAGGCACCCAGATCGTGTTCCCGTCCGGGGCCCGCCAGAATCCGGCCGGCTTGGACCCCGGGATGACCCACTCGTGGAGCTGGCCGTTGGTGATGTCCAGGCGCCCGATCGCGGAGTAGCCGGCATCGATCAGGCTCTCTCCGTTCTCGATGAACCACACGAAATTGCCGTCGATCTGGAAATCGACGGGGTTGGCGCCGAGGTCCTGGTCCTGCCGGATCTGCCACTGCTTGAAGGTCACACCGTCGGTTTGCAGCTGCACGATCCGGTCGTTGGAGGGGACCAGGAACCACACGGTGCCGTCGGGCATGGGTTGGATTCGGACGCCCGACACGGCCCTCTGGTTATCGACGGTCTTGGTCGACCCCGCGGCCACCGTGGTAATGACGGTCTGGGCCGCCAGATTCGCCGCGACCGCGAGCATCCCGGCGAGCGGCAGGAGGACCAGCGGCGCGACGCGCGCGCGCGGTCGAAGAAGAAGACTGGGCCGGGCGGGCATCGGCGGATGATAACGCAGCGATTTCGCGGGGCATTTCCGGCCGGCCGGCCGCGTTCTCTTTCCAGGACACGAGCCATGGCGAGGACCTCGGAATCTTTCATCGCGCCCATCCTGGCGCAGCGCACCGCCGCGGCCGCGCCGGAGCTCGTCGCGAGGCTGCCCGACGGGCGGCTCCAGTGCTTCGCGTGCGGCCACCGCTGCCCGATTCCGGACGGACGGGAGGGGGTCTGCCGCGTCCGATACAACGAGGGCGGAGTCCTGAAGGTCCCCTGGGGCTACGTCGGAGCGCTGCAGTGCGACCCGATCGAGAAGAAGCCGTTCTTCCACGCGCTGCCCGGGACCGACGCGCTCTCCTTCGGCATGCTCGGCTGCGATCTCCATTGCGGCTACTGTCAGAACTGGTTCACCTCGCAGTCGATCCGCGATCCCGACGCCGTGGGCACGCCCCGGGACGTCGAGCCCGCCGCGCTCTCCGACCTGGCCCTGCGCGCCGGCGCGCCGACCGTCGTCTCGACGTACAACGAGCCCCTCATCACCTCGGAATGGGCCGTGGCCGTGTTTCGCGAGGCGCGGCGCCGCGGCCTGCGGACGGCGTACGTGTCCAACGGGAATGGAACCCGCGAGGTCGTCGACTACATCGCTCCGTGGATCGATTTCTACAAGATCGACCTGAAGTCCATGGACGACAAGCACTATCGGGAGCTGGGCGGCGTGCTGCAGAACGTCCTGGACACGATCGGAATGGTGCACGAGAAGGGGATCTGGCTCGAGGTGCTCACGCTGGTCATCCCGGGATTCAACGACTCCCCCGAGGAGCTGCGCCGGGCCGCCCGGTACATCGCCTCCGTCTCGCGCGACATCCCGTGGCACGTGACCGCGTTCCATCCGGACTACAAGATGAACGATCGGGGTCCCACGGCGGCGTCCCAGCTCATCGAAGCGGCCGAAATCGGCGCCGCCGAGGGCCTGCGGTACGTCTACGCCGGCAACCTGCCCGGCCGCGTCGGACCCTGGGAAAACACGCGGTGTCCCGGCTGCGGCGCCACGGTGATCGAGCGCTGGGGGTTCCAGGTTCGGAGCAACACGCTCGACCATGGCAAGTGCCCCCGCTGCTCCGCGCCGGTCCCGGGGCGATGGGACGCGTCGGTCGAGGGAACGACCCGAACGCACGGGGTGCCTCTGCCGGTCCTCTAGGGGAGGACGGTCTTTCCTTCGTCCACCGTCCTTCGTCCTACTTCCTCTCTTCTGTAAACCTCCCCCCTCCATCGTCGTCCAACCGCAGGTGGTTGGAAGGAGGTCCTTCCCATGAGCTCCATTCCGTGGACCCGGGACGCGGCCGCGCACCTGCTGCGCCGGGCGGGATTCGGCGGCACGCCTTCGGAGATCGACGCGCTCTACGGCAAAGGCTCCGTCGAGGCGGCGGTCTCGTCCCTGGTGGACTACGACGGCGTGAGCACGGCGGCGTACGAGGCGGCCCTGGCGGCCAAGCCCTACAACCTCTCGACGACCCGGGGGATCCAACAGTGGTTCCTGGACCGGATGGCCTTTTCGCCGCGGCCCCTGGAAGAGAAGATGACCTACTTCTGGAATCTCCACTGGACCTCGGGGATCTCCAAGGTCAAGGGCGTCACGCTCCTGCTCAACCAGAACAAGACCCACCGTCAGCGCGCGATGGGGACGTTCGACGATCTCGTCGTCGCCGTCTCCCAGGATCCGGCGATGCTGATCTGGCTCGACAACGCGCTCTCCCGGGCCCAGCGCCCCAACGAGAACTACGCCCGGGAGCTCATGGAGCTCTTCACCCTCGGCGTGGACAGCGGCTACACGCAGTCCGACGTGACGCAGGTGGCCCGCGCGCTCACCGGATGGACGGTCCAGAACTACACCAAGGCCGACAACTTCAACGGCGCGACCTTCGTCGACAACCCGGCCTTCCACGACGCCGGCGCCAAAACGATTCTCGGCCAGACCGGGCCCTGGAACGGGTACGACGCCGTCCGCATCATCCTGAATTGGGCCGACGCGCGCGGAACCAAGTCGGGCCGCTTCCTCTGCGCCAAGCTCTGGACGTTCTTCGCCTATCCCAATCCGCCGGACTACGTCGTCGACGGGCTCAACGCCGTCTACGATTCCTCGGGGCGCTCGATCCGCGAGGTCGTGCGGGCGATCTTCCTCTCCCCGGAGTTCTACGAAGAGCACAGCCGCGGCGCCTGGGTCCGCAGCCCGGCCGAGTACGCGGTCGCCCAGGTGCGCATGCTCGACGGGGTCACCGATTTCTCGGCCGCGGTCAACGCCCTGACCGGAATGGGGCAACCCCTCTTCGATCCCTCCGACGCGAAGGGGTGGTCCTGGGGCGCCGCGTGGATGAACACGGGCACGGTCTTCGCGCGGGCCTCTCTGGCCAACGCCCTGGCGACCAACCGCGGCCAATCCGGCACGCGCTTCGATCCGGCCGCCGTGCTCTCGGGCCAGGACGCCTCGACCGCGGACCGGGTCGTGGACATCCTGGCCGACCGGCTCAACGTCTCCGACGTCTCTGCCGACGTCCGCGCGGCGTGGATCGATTACGTCAACGCGAACGACGACGGGTCCCGCGGGACCTGGACCGACACGCCGGCCGGCGTGGACAAGAAGGTCCGCGGCCTGGTGCACGTGATGCTGACGAGCCCGGCGTTCCACCTGGCGTGAGGAAGGAGACACCGATGCCGTTTTCCCGACGCGACTTTCTGGTCCGGAGCGCCGGTTTCGTGACCGTCTCGGCCATGGTGCCGCGCTGGGCGGTGGCCGGGGCCCGCAACTTCGAGGAATCGGTGGGGACGGCCTCCGCCGGTCGGACCCTCGTCGTCCTCGAGCTCATGGGGGGCAACGACGGGATCAACACCGTCATCCCCTACACCGACAACGCCTACTCCTCCGTCCGGTCGCGCATCGGCATTCCGGTCGGGTCCGTCCTGCAGCTCGACGGGAAGCTCGCCTTGAATCCGGTGATGACCGGGCTCAAGGCGCTGTGGGACGCCAACCGGGTCGCCGTCGTGGAAGGCGTCGGCTATCCGAGCTCCAGCCTTTCCCACTTCACCTCACGGGACATCTGGCACACCGCCGATCCCGCCCTGGCCCAGGAGCGCGGGTGGCTCGGGCGCTGGCTCGACGCGCACGTCGGGAGCAATGCGAATCCCCTGGTCTGCGCGGCGGTCTCCAACACGCTGCCCCGGACGCTGCTCGCCGACAGCGTGAGCGTTCCTTCCTTCGTCTCGATCGCCAGCTACTCCTATCCGACCGACGGCGCCTATCCGGGCGACAAGAACAACCAGGTGGACGCCTTCGTGGCCGAGGGGGCGGATGAGTTCGAGATCGAAAACACCGTCGAGCGATTGAGCGTGCTCTCCGGCGTCGCGGTCTCTTCCTCCAGCATTCTTCAAGGCGTGGGAACGGGGTACGTCGCCGCCGGGCAATATCCCAGCGGGAGCCTCGGATCGGGACTTGCGCTGATCGCCCAGATCATCCTCGCCGGCGTCGGCGCCCAGATCCTCTACATCACCTACGGAGGCTTCGACAATCACGCCGGCGAGGACCAGGACCACGACCCGCTTCTCCAGAACGTCTCCGACGGCATCCGCGCTCTCTTCGACGACCTCGACGCCCGCGGCAAGGCCCACGACGTGCTGCTCATGACCTGGTCGGAGTTCGGGCGCCGCGTGCAGGACAACGCCTCCAACGGGACCGATCACGGGACCTCCGCGCCGCACTTCGTGGTCGGGGACGCGGTCCAGCCGGGCATCTACGGGGCGCCGCCGAGCTTGACCAGTCTCGACGCCAATGGAAACCTGCTGATCGAGAACGATTTTCGCTCCTACTACGGGACCATCCTGTCGGACTGGCTGGGAGCGGACGCGGCAGCCATCCTCGGCGCGGCCTGGCCCAACCTGGGATTCATCAACAAGTCGTTCGCGTGAGAATCGCCAGGATCGCCGGGAACGCGCGTGAACGCCGAGAAGTGAAGTACGAAGGTCGAAGGATGAAGTAGGGCGAACTTCGTCGTTCGCACCTCGAACTTTACTTCCCGGCGATCCCGGCGATCCCGGCGATTCTTCTGTTAGCCTCCCCGAGTGATCTCCGGCCAGGCCACGTCCGACGGAACCCGCCGTTTCGCCGCGCGCTCCTCCGCGGCGGCGGGGCATTTTCGGCAGGCCGGCGCGCTCCTCCTTTCGTCGATCGGAGTGGGGACGTACCTGGGCCAGGAAGACGCGGCGACCGACGCCGGCTACGAGGCGTGCGTGGCTCTGGCGCTCGACTCGGGAATCAACGTCTTCGACTCCGCCATCAACTACCGCGGCCAGAAGAGCGAGCGCGCCATCGGACGGGCGCTGGCTCGGGCGGTCGCGGATCGGCGGATCGCCCGGGACGAGGTCTTCGTGTCGACCAAGGGCGGTTACCTTCCCCACGACGCCGACGACCCCCGCGATCCCCGCCGCTACATCCTGGAGACGTTCGTCGAGCCGGGCATCGCTCCGCGCTCGGAGATCGCGCAAGGGGGCCACTGCCTGGCGCCGGGATTTCTGGCCGACCAGATCGAGCGCAGCCGCGCGAACCTCGGCCTCGCGACGATCGATCTCTACTACCTGCACAACATCGAGGCGCAGCGCGCCTCCGTCGACCGGCCGACGTTCACGCGGCGCCTGACCGCGGCGGCGGAGGTTCTGGAGAAGGCGGCGCAGGAGGGGAAGATCGCCGCCTGGGGACTGGCCACCTGGGACGGCCTGCGCGTCCCGCCCGAGCACCCCGAGCACCTCTCGATCGTGGAGACGCTGGCCCTGGCCCGCGACGTCGCCGGAGACCGGCACCATTTCTTCGCCGTTCAGCTCCCGGTCAACCTGGCCATGGCGCAGGCCATCGCCTTCCCGTCCCAGCCGGACGGCCAGACGCGCCGAGCGGCGCTCGCCGCGGCGCGGGGGAGCGGCCTGGCCGCGTTCGGTTCGGCGTCTCTCCTCCAGGGCCGGTTGACGGCCGACCTTCCGGAGGAGATCGAGGAGGCGTTCCCGGAGGCGAAGACGAACGCGCAGCGCGCCCTGCAGTTCTCCCGGTCCGCGCCGGGCATGACCGTGAGCCTCGTGGGCGTCTCGCAGCTCGCTCACGGGCGCGACACGTTCGCGCTGGCCGCGGCTGAACCGGCGCCCGCGCAGCGTGTCCTGGGGCTCTTCGAGTAGTCCGCCGGACCGCCCGGGGCGCGACGGCGCGGGCCCGAGGGGCGGGTCCCCCGAGTCCGGCCCGGCAGGTTGTTCCCCCTTTTTCGGCCTTTTCGGCTAGAATGCCTCGTTCCCGCCCGGACATCTGGTCAGCGCGGCGGGCGTTTGGGAGTTCATGTCCGACGACCCCTTGACCTCGGAAAACGGTTTTTCGACTAGCGTCGCCACGGAGCGAGACCCCATCGGCAACGGAGAGGGCCCCTCCGCACCCGGCCCCGGTCCGGGAGAAGGTGCGCCCCGGCCGCACCGCCGCAGACGACGCCGCAGGCGTCGTGGAGGGGGAGGCGGCGGCGGAGGTGGAGGCCGGCCCGCGCACGGAGGCGGCGGGTTCGAGCGCGCCGACGAGCTCGCCGCGACGGGCCCGGAAGCTCCGGTGGAGGGCGTGCTCTTTCTGCCCCCCCGGGAGAACGCGCCCGGCGTGCTGGTGTCCGCGCGCGCCAACTACCTGCCGACACCGCGGGATCCGCTCGTTCCCCGGGAGCTCGTCCAGCGCGAGGGCCTCGAGGCGGGGGCCTCCATGGCCGGAGTGGCCGCCGAGGGCAACCGCCCGGTCGTGCGGCGCGTGGAATCGGTGGAGGGACTGACGCCGGCGGCTTTTCGCCAACGGCCGGCCTTCCAGGAGCTCGTCTCGATCGACCCCAACGATCATCTGAAGCTGGAGACCGAGCCCGACGAGATGTGCGGCCGCGTCGTCGACCTGCTCGCTCCGATCGGACGGGGTCAGCGGTGCCTGATCGTGGCGCCGCCCAAGGCCGGCAAGACCACCCTCTTGAAGCGCATGGCGCACGCCGTCTCGGTCAACGATCCGGACGTGCACGTCATCGTTCTGCTGATCGACGAGCGTCCCGAGGAGATCACGGATTTCCGTCGCAGCGTCCGCGGAGAGGTGATCGCCTCCTCCGCCGATCTCTCCGCGGAGAATCACATCGCGGTGGCCGAGATCGTCGCCGAGCGGGCCCGCCGGCTGGTGGAGTGCGGCAAGCACGCCATCATCTTCCTCGACTCGATTACCCGGATGGCCCGCGCCTACAACCACATGCAGAAGGGGGGAGGCAAGATCCTCTCCGGCGGCATGGACGCCCGGACCATGGAGAAACCCCGCCGCTTCTTCGGCGCCGCGCGCAATGCGGAGGGAGGCGGGTCGCTGACGATCATCGCCACCGCGCTGGTGGACACCGGCTCGCGGATGGACGAGATCATCTTCCAGGAGTTCAAGGGAACCGGAAACACCGAGATCGTTCTGGATCGGGATCTGTTCAACCGGCGGATCTTCCCGTGCATCAACATTCCCCAGTCCGGTACCCGGAAAGAGGAGAAGCTCTACGATCCGGAGGAGTTGCCCAAGATCGTCAAGCTCCGTCGCGCGTTGGCCGCCGTCGACAAGATCCAGGCCATGGAGCTCGTGCTGGGAAGGCTCTCCAAGTTCCGGACCAACAGCGACTTCCTGAAGAGCTTTTGAGCTCAGGCCCGGCGCGCAGGACCGCCGCCGCCGAGGGACCGGCTGGGAACGAGGGGGCCCGATGCATTACCCTCTTGCGCCCGCAGCCAGTTAGCCTAACCTTGATCAGACCCAATGGGTGAGTCAGAGCAGGATCCTCAGCTCCGCGAGGCGATCGAGGAGTTGCAGCAGTATCTTTCCGATACGCTGCCGCCCCTGGTGGTCGCCGACTCGATCAAGTTCCTTCTGAAGTACCCCCCCCAGATCGTCGCGTCGAACATTCATGCCTGGACCACCGCGCAGTACCGCAGGGGGGCGGAGATCCCGATCTCGGACTACCTCTTCCACGCGGTCAAGAAGATCCAGCTCATGGGCGAGTTCCGGCTGGTGCCGCGCGAGCCGTTCGTGAAGTACCTGGAAGGTCTCAAGAACCACGTCCTCGGCTATTGCCCGGAGGGAGACCGGGAATTCCTGAAGACCAACCTCGACCGGCTGGCCGAGGCTTCGGCCGGGCTGGCTTCGCCGGTGGAGGTGCTGTTCCGGCAGCAGACCGGGGTCGAACGGCCGCTGGCCAGGTCGACCGGCAGCGGGGCGTCCGGAGTCTCGGCGCCGGATCTGCTGGGGCTGCGGCGCGTCTCGCTGGTGCTCGAGCGCCTGGAGCGCGAGGTGCTGCGCCACCCCTCGGCCCGCGACGAGGTCAAGAAAGGGCCGCTGGCCACGCAGGCCCTCGCCGCGGCCGCCCGGGCCTCCAAGGACGCGCAGGAGCTCGACCACGTGCTCGAGCGCCTCCGGGACATCGGCCTGGACGTCGGGACCAGCGACGTCCTGAGGTCGCTCGGCACGAGCCTTCCGGGCTGGGTGCCGCCGCAGATCGACCGTCCCGCCGGCGAGCCCCCTCCGCCTCCCAGCCCGACGGTGGAGGCGATCCGGCGCGTCGTCGAGACGGAGGACCCCGCGGAAGGGGCGCGCCGGTTCAACGAGATGGTCAAGACGGCGGTCGACCGTTTCAACGAGGGATCGCTCCCGCAGGCCATCACCATGCTGGAGCTGGCCGAGCGCATCATCGCCGAGCGCAAGGTCGATCCCGTCGTCGCCGAGATGGTGCGCCGCAAGGCCGACGAAGGCATCGACGTCGAGCGGCTTCGGAAGTACGCGGAGGCCCCCGACCAGCAGGCCCTGCTCCGGAGGATGCTCAACTTCTTCCTGGCGCTCACGCCGGAAGGGCTGCTGGCCCATCTGCGCACGGAGATGAAGCGCGAGCGCCGGCGTCTGCTCCTGCTGCTGCTCGAGGTGCACGGCGCGCCGTCGCGGCAGGCCGCGCTCGAGCGGCTCAATATCGCCTTCGGCCAGGGCGCGGGCGACGAGGAGTGGTATTTCCGTCGCAACCTCCTGTACCTGCTTCGGCGCATTCCCCGGCCCGGGCTGGCAGGCCTCGACGAAGACGTGGACGTCGCCGTCCGCCATGCCGAGCTGCGCTTTCCGGCTCCTCTGGTCAAGGAAGCCATCGCCAATCTCGGACAGCTCAAGCACGAGCGCGCCGAGCGGACCCTGATCACGCTCCTGGGGGACCTGGAGGGAATGCTCGTGAAGGTCGGGGACGCTCCGTACGATCCGCGCGAGATGCGGCTCCTCCTCGACCGCGTGGTGGCCGCGCTGGCGCGGTTCGGCACCGCGGGGGCGCGCCGGGCCGTCGTCGAGCACGCTCTCAGGGGCCGCAAGGAGCTGGGCGACACGATGTCGCGGCTGGCCGAGCTGGCCGGTCAGGATCTCACCGGAGACGAGGAGACGATCCAGAAGCTCCTGGCCACGGTGAAGGCCAACACCCCCTTCAAGCTGTTCGGCCTGGTTCTCCACCAGAACGACCGCAACCTCTATTACTGCATCGAAGCGCTTTCGACCACTCCGCACCCCGACGTGCAAAAGGCCTTTCGCGAGATCGTCAAGCGCCTGGCCGGGCAGGAGGTGGCCAAGTCGGCGGCCAAGGCGCTGGCCGGCTTCGAAGCGGCGGCGCCCGCGGCGGCGGCATCCTCGGGGGACGGCGGCGCGGCCAGCCTGTCCGGAGACCTCGAGCTGTTCGGGCTTCCCGCGCTTCTCCAGAGCCTGTCCGAGTCGCGCGTGACCGGGTCTCTGACGCTGCGGGACCCCAACGGCGAGGTCTTCGGCTCGATCACGCTGCGCGCCGGCCGGCTCGGCGCCTGCCGCACCGGCCGCCTGTCGGGTGAGGAGGCGTACTTCCAGCTGCTGGAGCGACCCCTTCCGGGGAGCTTTCTCTTCAACCGGCTGCCCGACGCGCCGGCCGACGAGAAGACGCCGCTCAAGGAAGTCCTTCCCCTGACGATGGAAGGCATGCGGCGGTACGACGAGTTCCAGCAGGCCGCCGCCCTGGTCCCCGATGACGTCGTGCTCAAGCCCACCGACGTCAAGCCCACGCCCCATCCCGACGAGCGCGACGGAATCCTGGTCAAGGATCTCTGGTCGCGGGTCGCTCCGTCCGCGACGCCGCGTCAGTGCGAAGCGGACGTGCGCGCGGACTCGTACCGCATCCGGCGGCTCCTGACCCATTGGGTCGAGCAGGGGGCGTTGGTTCCGGTGGCCTGATCCGTGCGACGTTCGACGTTCTACGTTTCCCCGTCCCAACCTCGAACGTCGCACATAGAAAGTCGCACTATTTCCTCCGACTCTTGCGCTTGCTGCGGCCGAAGGACTCGACCGGCTCGGACAGGGGGGCGCGCGCGGGTGCCGGACGGGACGGCCTCGGGCCGGCGCGCCGCGTGTGCGCGCGGGGCGCCTGGGCGATGCGGCCGGAGTGGAGGAGCGCCTCGGTGGGCCACTCGACGGGAATCTTCCGGCCCACCAGCTTCTCGATCGCGTCGAGCGAGAAGACGTAGTCGTCGCAGGCAAACGAGACCGCCGTCCCGAGAGCCCCGGCCCGTCCGGTTCTTCCGATGCGGTGCACGTAGTCCTCGGCGTCCTGGGGCAGGTCGTAGTTGATGACGTGCGAGACGCCCTCGATGTGGAGGCCCCGGGAGGCGACGTCGGTGGCCACCAGCACCGCGAGCCGGCCTTCCTTGAAGTCCTTGAGGATCTTCATGCGGCGGTCCTGGGGCACGTTTCCGGCCAGGGCCCGCGCCGGGTAGCCGTTGGCATCGAGGCCCCGGACCACTTCCAGCGCCGCGTCCCGCCGGTTGACGAAGATCAGGATCCGCAGTCCTCCCTCGCGCTCGAGCAGCCCGAGCAGCAGCCGGAATTTCTCCCGGGAGGACACGTGGTACAGCAGCTCGGTGATGCCGTGGGCCAGGATCCGCTCCGGCTCCACCTCCACGCGCTGGGCGTTGTTGGTGTGCTCGTAGGCGAGCTCCATCACGCGGGGGCTCAGGGTCGCGGAAAAAAGAAGCGTCTGCCGGCGCTGGTACGGCGGGCAGCGGCGCAGGATCCGGCGCAGGTCGCGGATGAATCCCATGTCGAACATGCGGTCCGCTTCGTCGATGACCAGGATCTCGACGTCTCCGAACATGGTCGCGCGCTGTTGCTCGTAGTCGAGCAGCCGTCCGGGCGTTCCGACCAGCAGATCGGGGACGGTCTGGACCGCCTCTCTCTGGCCGCGGTAATCGATGCCTCCGAACACGGCGAGCGTGGACAGGCCGGTCGAGCGTCCGAGCTGCTCGGCGTCCTGCCGGATCTGGACCACGAGCTCCCGCGTCGGGGCGACGATCAGGGCGCGGGGTCCCCGGGCCGGCCCCTTCCGGGGATTGCGCAGGAGCCGGGTGAAGATCGTGATCAGGTAGGCGGCGGTTTTTCCCGTCCCCGTCTGCGCTTGTCCGGCGACGTCGCCGCCCGCGAGGGCGATCGGCAGCGCCCTGGCCTGGATCGGCGTGGCAAAGGCGAATCCGGCGTCGGCCAGTCCCCACCGGACCTCGTCGGGCAGGTCGTAATCGGAGAAGAGGACGTCGGTGAGGTGATGCTCGGTGCCGGCGGAAACCATAGACTCCGTGGTGATCTTAGCAGCTTGATCGCGGGGACGCGGGACGCGGCCGGCCGAAGCTACCTGGTCCGTCCGAAATCGTTGACCAAGGGCCGGCCGGTCGCGCGGGACAGGATCTCGGCGATGCGCCGCTTCTCGCGAGGGCCCGCGGCGCCGGCCAGCGGCACGAGCTTGCCCGCCCGCCGCACCGCCAGACGTTCGACCGCCCAGGTCCACCAGGGCGCGAGGGGAAGATAGGTCTCCCGCCAGCACTCCACCTCGTCCATGGGGATCGTCCGGACCCGGGTCCGCTCGAACGTCGTGGTCGTGATCGTCACGGCGTCGGGACGGACCTCCACCGTTTCCTCGGAGAAGGAGAGGGCGGCCAGTCCCACGAAGGCCAGGGGCGAGAACAAGCCGACCGCGACAGTCAGGGCGGCCAGGAGGGGGAGGGGGAAGTCGCTGAAATCGCCCTTCTTCAGGCCGATCTCCCAGAGCTGTCCCAGGCGGGCGGCACCGAAGAGGGCAGAGGCCAGGAGAGCCGCGGCGGCGAGCGTCAGGCGCCGGCGGCCGGGCCCTGTGCGCACGAGCGGCCGGATTTCGACCCGGAGAAATCCCGGCTCCGTGGATACGACCACGCGGGTTCCGGGGCCCTGTGACGGTTCGGCCATGGTTTTTTGAAGTGCACCGGAATTGTATGATCGGGCCTCCGGCAGAAGGAGGACCGAGCGTGGCGAAGAAGAAAAAGAAGGGAGCCAGGAAAGCGGCCCGCAAAGCGTCCCGGAGACCGGCCAAGAAGTCCGCCCGGAAATCTGCCCGACCCGCCAAGGCGTCGCGCGCGCGGAAAACGGGCAAGGCGCGTTCGCGAGCCCCGAAGAAGAGTACGCGCGCGGCCCCCGCGCGCAAGGCGGCGTCCGCGGGCAAGCGCTCCCCGGCGAAGGGGCCCGCCGCGAAGGCATCCGCGCCGAAGAAGTCGTCCGCTGCGGCCCCGGCGAAGAAGACCGCGGCGACGCCGGCGGCGACTCCTGTCGTTCCGGCCGGCGAGATGTACGGCGAAGGCAACTGGAAGGCGGACGAGGACTACCGCAAGGGGCTCAAGACGTTCTCCGAGGAAAACGACGCCGAGGAGCTCGCCCGTGAGGCCGCCGAGGAGCTGGAGGACGAAGACGAAGCCGAGCTCGCCGAAGAGAATCTTCCGGAAGAACCGGGAGCCGACGCCGAAGAGGAGTCCGAGTGGTAAGATAGGTCCGGCTGGAACCCATTGCCGGGCTCTTGCCCGGCTTGTGAAGAGAAGGTCCCGAGAAATCGGGACCTTCGATTTTTCAGGGGCTTTCGTTCCCCGCTTTCCGGATTCCATTCCCCGTGGGAATCGGCGTGGGCCGCCTGGCCTCGTCGAGGTTGACGAAGGTCACCTCGGCCTCGGTGACCTTGAAGCGGGCGCCGCTGCCTCCGGCGCGATCGGCCATGACTTCGACGGCTACCGTGATCGACGTGCGGCCGATGCGCACCAGGCGCGTGTAGAAGGAGACGAGGTCCCCCACGTACACCGGCTCGTGGAAGACCACTTCCCGCATCGCCACGGTCACGATGAAGGACGCCCCATGGCGCTTGGCCTCCACCGCGGCCGCCTGGTCGATGTAGGACAGGATGACTCCGCCGAAGATGGTCCCGTGCGCGTTGGTGTCCTTGGGCATCAGGATGACCCGGATGGAAGGCTCAGTCATGCGATTTGCGATTTGCGATTTGTGAATGGTGATTTGAGTGGAAGAGGCTTGTCAGCCGCAATCGCAAATCACAAATCACAAATCACAAATTGTCACCTTCTGGCCGAGGTGGGTATCTTCGGCGGTCTGTAGTCGACGCCGGCACGCACGACGACGCCATCGGTCAGGTTGATCCTCATCGTGCCGTCGGCGTAGTAATAGGTCCAGAGGTCGTGGGTCGAGGCGCCGTCGGTGTGCACGGCGAGGGAAGCTTTGCCGATCGCGGCCTCGACCCTGTCCGCCGCCATCCCGACATCGACCTTTCGCCGGGCCTCGGTCAGGGACCCGGGCAGGAGCGCCGCGCCGACGCCGCCGATCTTCTCGGCCTGCCGGTAGAGACGGTTCTCCCACCAGCGCGGAAACCAGAGCGCCGCGGCGATCAGCACGGCGGAGAGCGCCAGTCCCGCCACGAGCCCCCGGCGCGGAGTCCCCTCGGGGCTCACGACACGGCCTCCGCCGCCCCGAGCTCGAAGAGGATCGCGCGCTCGAGGCTTCCGGCCTGCCGGGCGAGCGCCTCCCCGCCGCCGACGTCCGCGGCGCGGGCCTGGCTGGCGATCTCCGCCAGGGCCCCGCGGGCGGCGAGCACGAGCTCGGCCCGCCGCTCGCCCCCTTCCGACAGGGCGCCGGCGACACGGGCGGGAACGGAAACCGCGGACCGTCGCAGCCGCTGCGAGGCTTCGGGGGACCCCGGCGCCAGGCGCTCCGCGAGGGCGTAGGCCTCTCGGGTCAGCGCCATCGCGTCGTTCCAGAGCGGATGGCTCTTGTAATCCGGTCTCGAGCTCATGATCCAGAGGGAATCAGGACAACGGGGTCAAGACGCAAACATATCAGATTGGGACTGTTGCGGGCGCCGTCTCGACCGCTGACTCTGGCAACCGACTCGGATAAGATCGCGGCAAGATGCAGCAGAAAGTCACCGTCGTCGGCGCGGGCAACGTCGGCGCCACCGTCGCCCAGCGGATCGTGGAGAAAGAGATCGCCGACGTCGCCCTGGTCGACATCATCGAGGGCGTCCCGCAGGGCAAGGCCCTGGACATCATGGAGTCGGCTTCGGTCGAGCGATTCGACGCGCGCCTCTCCGGGTCCAACGGCTACGACGGAACCGCCGGATCCCAGGTCATCGTCATCACCGCCGGAGTGCCGCGCAAGCCCGGCATGAGCCGCGACGACCTGGTGACCATCAACGCCGGGATCGTCGCCGACGTCGTGCGCAAGGTGCTCC
Organism: uncultured Acidobacteriota bacterium; assembly: GCA_963733955.1. Taxonomy (GTDB): domain Bacteria; phylum Acidobacteriota; class Thermoanaerobaculia; order UBA5066; family Gp7-AA6; genus DATFTF01. The sequence goes on along the minus strand of CAVTEW010000003.1, from coordinate 3,170,916 downwards.
CGGCGTCGCCCGACGCGATCCTGATCGTCGTGTCCAATCCCCTGGACGCGATGTGCGAAGTGGCCCGGCGGGTTTCCGGCCTCCCCCGGGAGAGGGTGTTCGGGATGGCCGGCATCCTGGATTCTTCGCGGATGCGCTGGTTCCTCGCCGAGGCGTTGAACGTCTCGGTCGAGTCCACGCACGCGTTCGTCCTGGGCGGACACGGCGACACCATGGTGCCGTTGCCGCGCTACTCGACGGTGGGCGGCGTTCCGGTCACCGAGCTCCTTTCCAGGGAGAAGCTCGACCAGATCGTGAAGCGCACGCGCGACGGCGGCGCGGAGATCGTCAATCTCCTGAAGACCTCCGCCTGGTACGCGCCCTCCGCCGCGGTGGTCGAGATGGTCGATTCGGTCCTGCGCGACAAGAAAAAGATCCTGCCCTGCGCCGCGTATCTCCAGGGCGAGTACGGGATGTCCGACGTGTACCTGGGCGTGCCGGTCAAGCTCGGCCGCAAGGGCGTCGAGCAGATCCTGGAGATCGCCCTGACCCCGGAGGAACAGGCCGCGCTGACGAAATCCGCCGGCGCGGTGCGGGAGCTCTTCCAAATCCTGAAGGTATGAGCAAGACCGTCGCGTCCGCGCCCGCCGTCGACCGGCATTTCTGGCTGCGCCGCCTCCACTCTCTGTCCGGCATCGTGCCCATCGGGGGCTTCCTGGCCTTCCACCTCTACGAAAACTACCAGGCCACCCGCGGCGCGGAGGCCTACAACGCGATGACCCACAAGCTCCAGGACCTGCCCTTCGCGGTGGCGGCCGAGATCCTGATCATCGCCGTCCCGCTGCTCTTTCACGGCATCTACGGCCTCTTCATCACCGGAACGGCCCAGCCCAACGTCGTGTCCAACCGGTATTTGCGCAACGGGATGTACCTGATCCAGCGGGTCACCGGGATCGTCGTGTTCGCGTTCATCCTGTTCCACTACTGGACCACGCGCCTAGTCCAGCTCCACGACCACGAGAGCCTCGATCTTTTCCGGCAGGTCCAGGCCGCCGTCTCCAACCCCTGGATCTACGCCTTCTACATCGCCGGAATTCTCTCGGCGACCTGGCACCTGGCCAACGGCATCTGGTCCTTCTCGATCGTGTGGGGGCTGACCATCGGTCCCCGGGCGCAGCAGCGGATGATGTACGTCTCGGCGGTGGTGTTCCTGGTGCTGTCGTACATTGGGGTGCGGAGCATCTCCGCGTTCAGGCTATGACGACGGGCGTGAGGGGTGAGGCGTGAGGCGTGAGGCGAGAAGAGTGAGGAGGCCGGGCTCTCAGGCTTCGCCTGACGCCTTACGCCTGACGCCGGACGAAACGACGCCTCCGAGCGCGAGTCTCCCTTGAGTTCCCAACGCGTCATCATCGTCGGCGGCGGCCTGGCCGGTCTGATGGCCGCGGTGCGCGTCGCGGAAATGGGCGTGGCCGTCGACCTGTTCTCGATCGTTCCGGTCAAGCGCAGCCACTCCGTCTGCGCGCAGGGAGGCATCAACGGCGCGGTCAACACCAAAGGGGAAGGGGACTCGCCGGAGATCCACTTCGACGACACGATCTACGGCGGCGACTTCCTGGCCGATCAGGCGCCGGTCAAGGCGATGTGCTACGCCGCGCCGGGCATCATCAACCTGCTCGACCGCATGGGCGTGATGTTCAACCGGACGCCGGAGGGCCTCCTGGACTTCCGCCGCTTCGGCGGGACCAAGCACCACCGGACCGCCTTCGCCGGAGCCACCACCGGCCAGCAGCTCCTCTACGCGCTGGACGAGCAGGTGCGCCGCCATGAGACCGCCGGCCTGGTCAACAAGTACGAGTACTGGGAGTTCCTGGGCCTGGTCCGCGACGCCGACGGAAACTGCCGGGGCATCGCCGCGCTGGACTGGTACTCCATGAAGGTCGAGACCTTCCCGGCGATGGCGGTGATGCTGGCGACCGGCGGGCCCGGAATCGTCTTCGGGCGCTCGACCAATTCGGTCATCAACACGGGCACCGCCGCCGCGGCGGCCTACCAGGAAGGCGCCTGGTACGCCAACGGCGAGTTCATCCAGGTGCATCCCACCGCGATCCCCGGCACCGACAAGCTGCGGCTGATGTCCGAGTCGGCGCGCGGCGAGGGGGGGCGCATGTGGGTGCCGCGCACCCAGGGAGACAAGCGCGATCCGCGCTCGATTCCCGAGAACGAGCGGTGGTACTTCCTGGAAGAGAAATACCCCTCGCTGGGAAACCTGGTGCCGCGCGACATCGCCACGCGCGAGATCTTCCAGGTCTGCCTGCAGGGCTATGGGGTCGACGGCAAGCGGCAGGTCTACCTCGACCTGACCCACATTCCCAGGAAGGACCTCGACGTCAAGCTCGGCGGAATCCTGGAGATCTACGAGAAGTTCGTCGGGGACGACCCGCGCGACGTGCCCATGAAGGTCTTTCCGGGCATGCACTACTCGATGGGCGGATTGTGGGTCGATTTCGCCAAGGACGAGAAGACCGGGATGCTGGACGAGTCTTCGATGAAGAACCAGTCCACCAACATCCCCGGGCTCTTCGCCGGCGGCGAGGTCGATTTCTCCATCCACGGTGCCAATCGCCTGGGCGCCAACTCCTTGGTCTCCTGCCTCTACGCCGGGCGGATCGGAGGGCCGGCCATGGTGCGCTACGGGCGGGACAAGGGGACCAAGCTGCCCGCCGCCGACGCCGCGTTCGCCGCCGCGAAGAAGCGCTGGGAGGGGGAGTTCTCCGCGATCGCCGGGATGTCCGGACCGGAAAACCCCCACGTCCTGGCCGAGGAGATGGGCGACTGGATGACCGACAACGTCACGGTCATTCGGGAGAACGGCAAGCTCGCCGCCACGGAGCAGAAGTTAGTCGAGCTCTCCGACCGCTGGAACCGCGTCGGCCTGACCGACCGCTCGACCTACGGCAACCGCGAGCTGTCCTTCGTCAACCAGCTGCGCAACATGCTGGTCATCGCGCGGGTGATGACCCGGGGGGCGTTTCTGCGCGACGAGTCGCGCGGCGCGCACTACAAGGTCAGGGACCTGTCCAAAGGCATCGTCGACGAGAACGCCTTTCCGCGCGACGACGCCAACTTCTTGAAGACCACCATCGCCGAGCACACTTCGGACGGTCCGAAGATCACCTACAGGCCGGTGGACGTTTCGTTGATCAAGCCGCGGGCGAGGAAATACTGACGTGAGGCGTGAGGCGTTAGGCGTGAGGCGCATGACGGAAACAACGTCGTGCTTCGCCTTACCCCTCACGCCTTACGCCTAACGAGGTTCGCCATGCCCTCCACCATCCGCCTCTCCGTCAAGCGCCAGGACTCGCCCACGTCCTCCCCCTACTGGGAAGAGTTCGAGGTTCCCTACCAGCCGCGGCAGAACGTGATCTCGGTCCTGATGCAGATCGAAAAGGACCCCAGGACCACGCAGGGCAAGGCCACCTCGCCCATCGTCTACGACCGCGCCTGCCTGGAGGAGGTCTGCGGCTCCTGCGCCATGCGCATCAACGGGGTCTCCCGGATGGCCTGCACGGCGCTGATCGACGGGCTCCAACAGCCGATCCGCCTGGAACCGATGGGCAAGTTTCCGGTGATGCGCGACCTGGCCGTCGACCGCCAGCAGATGTTCGACGCGTTGAAGCGCGTCAAGGCGTGGATCCCCATCGACGGGACCTACGACCTGGGCCCGGGGCCGCGCCTGCCCGAGCCGGAGCGGGAGATCGCCTACCACTTCTCCCAGTGCATCACCTGCGGCAACTGCCTGGACGTCTGCCCGCAGGTCAACGACCGGTCCAACTTCATCGGCGCCTCGGCCATCGCCCAGGCCCGCCTCTTCAACACCCATCCCACCGGGGCGATGAACGCGGCCGAGCGGATCGAGGCCCTCATGGGCGACGGCGGCGTGGACGACTGCGGCAACGCGCAGAACTGCGTGCGGGCCTGCCCCAAGTCGATCCCCCTGACGACGGCGATCGCCGAGATGTACCGGGCCTGCACGCTGCACGGGCTCAAGAAGCTGCTGGGCTCGTAAGGCGTAAGGCGTGAGGCGTGAGGAGAGGGCGTGACAGAAGGCGCGGAGGCTTCGCCTAACGCCTTACGCCTGACCCCTCACGAAAGGTCTCTCGAAGCCGAACGGAGCCTCGAGGGCACGCCCGGTATAATCCGCGCTCTTCCATGAAGGTTCACGAATACCAGGCCAAGTCGATCCTCGCGCGCTACGGCGTGACCGTGCCGCGCGGAGAAGTCACCGACAGTCCCGCGGAGGCCCGGGAGATCGCCAAGCGCCTGGGCGGGCGCGCGGTGGTCAAGGCCCAGATCCACGCCGGCGGGCGCGGCAAGGGCGGCGGCGTCAAGCTGGCCAAGGATCCCGCGGAGGCCGAGGCGCTGGCCAAGGCCATCCTGGGGATGACGCTGGTCACGCCGCAGACCGGACCGGGCGGCCGGGTGGTCCAGAAGGTCCTGGTCGAGGAGGCCCTGGACATCGACCGCGAGCTGTATCTGGGGATCACCCTCGACCGCAGCCGCGGGCTTCCCGCGATGATGGTCTCGAGGTTCGGAGGAATGGAGATCGAGGAGGTGGCGGCCAGGGACGCCTCCGCCATCGTCCGCGAGGCGATCGATCCGGCCCTGGGGATGTTCCCGTTCCAGGCGCGCAAGCTCGCCTTCGCGCTCGCGCTCGCCGGCGACACCTTCCGCAAGGGGACGGCCTTCATGCAAGCCCTTTTCCGGGCCTACGCCGACACCGACGCATCGCTGGCGGAGATCAATCCGCTGCTCATCACCAGGTCGGGAGACGTCCTGGCCCTGGACGCCAAGATGACCTTCGACGACAACGCGCTCTTTCGTCATCCCGAGATCCGCGAGATGCGCGACCTGAACGAAGAGGACCCTCTGGAGGTCGAAGCCTCCAAGTTCGGCCTGAACTACATCAAGCTCGACGGCAACGTCGGCTGCATGGTCAACGGCGCGGGCCTGGCCATGGCCACCATGGACCTGGTCAAGCTGGCCGGCGGCGAGCCGGCCAACTTCCTGGACGTGGGCGGCGGCGCCAACGAGGAACAGGTCAAGAACGCGTTCCGGATCATCCTGTCCGACAAGAACGTGAAGGCGATCCTGATCAACATCTTCGGCGGAATCATGCGCTGCGACATCATCGCCAACGGCGTGGTCGCCGCGGTCAAGGAGATGGGGCTCTCGACGCCGGTCGTGGTGCGCCTGGAAGGCACCAACGTCGATCTGGGCAAGAAGATCCTGCGCGAATCGGGCTTGAAGATCACGCCCGCCGACGGCCTGGCCGACGGCGCGCGCAAAGCGGTGGAGGCGACGCGGTGAGCGCTTCGCGCGTCAGGCGTAAGGCGAGAGGCGTAAGGCGCGCCGCCCGGCTGCTCGTCCGCCTACCGCCTCTCGCCTCCCGCTTCCCGGCTCCGGTGTTCCCATGAGCATCTGGGTCGGCAACGAGACGCGCCTCCTGGTCCAGGGCTTGACCGGCCGCGAGGGGACGTTCCACGCGCTGGCGTCGCGCGAGTACGGCACGCAGGTCGTCGCCGGCGTCACGCCGGGCAAGGGCGGCGCCACCCACGAGGGGATCCCGGTGTTCTCGACCGTGGCCGACGCGGTCGCCGCGACCGGCGCCAACGCCTCCATGATCTTCGTGCCGCCGCCCTTCGCCGCCGACGCGGTCGTCGAGGCGGCCGAGGCCGGCGTGGCGGTCATCGCCTGCATCACCGAGGGGATCCCCACCAACGACATGATCCGGGTCAAGGCGTTTCTGGCCGGCGTCGCGGCGGCCGGCAAGCCCGTGCGGCTCATCGGGCCCAACTGCCCGGGCATCATCACGCCGGGCCAGTGCAAGATCGGCATCATGCCGGGCCGGATCCACAGGCCCGGCAGGATCGGCGTCATCTCGCGCTCCGGCACGCTGACGTACGAGGCGGTCGATCAGCTGACCCGCCTGGACCTGGGCCAGTCCACTGTCATCGGGATCGGCGGCGACCCGGTCAACGGCACGAACTTCATCGATTGCCTCCGCGCCTTCGGCGAGGATCCGGGCACGGACGCGGTGATCCTGATCGGTGAGATCGGAGGCATGGCCGAGGAAGAGGCGGCCTGCTTCATCGCCGGGCACTTTCGAAAACCGGTCGTGGCGTTCATCGCCGGTCAGACCGCGCCCGCAGGCCGCCGGATGGGGCACGCCGGAGCGATCATCGCGGGAGGGCGCGGGACGGCGGCCGACAAGATGAAGGCCCTGGGGGCCGCGGGGGTGCATGTGGTGCGCTCGCCAGCCGAGATGGGACAGAAGATGAAGGAAGTGCTGGGAAAGTGACGAGAGACGAGTGACGAGAAAGTGAAAATGGAAACAACGCTCACGATCGTCAAACCCGATGCCATGGCGGCCGGCAAGGCCGGCGCCATCCTGGCCCACCTGGAGAAGGAGGGCTTCCGCCTCGCCGGGGTCAGGAGGCTTCGTCTCGCGCCGGATCAGGCCCGGGCCTTCTACGCGGTGCACCGGGAGCGGCCCTTCTACGACGCCCTGGTCCGCTTCATGACCGAGGGGCCGGTCCTCGTGGCCGCGCTCGAGCGGGCCGACGCGGTGGCCCGGCTGCGCCAGGTCATGGGCGCCACGGACTCGCGCAAGGCCGAGGCCGGTACAATAAGAAACTTGTACGGGACCGACATCGAGAGAAACGCGATCCACGGCAGCGACTCCACGGAGAACGCTGCCAAGGAGATCGCGTTCTTCTTCGCGGAGGCTGAGCTGATCTAGAAGAATTTGCGATTTGTGAATTGCGATTTCCGATTTGCGATTGTCCCGGGCCGAGTCTTCGCCGGGTCCGAGTCTCGACGAGCCGCAATCACAAATCACAAATCTCAAATCACAAATTCTCCCCTCCGCCCCTCTTTCTCCTGAGGGAGACCAGGATCCGATTCGCCACTCCCCGCAGCATCGCCACCTCGCGCTCGGCCAGGGGGCGCCCGGCCACCAGTCCCCTCCAGTCGCGCAGAGACCGGGCGCGATGGCCGGTGTCGTAGAAGCCGATCGCGTCGAGCGCGCGGTCCCAGTGATCGATCATGCCTTCCACCTCGCGGGCGGGCGCCCAGACGGCGTCGGTCGGGGGCGCCTCCGGCCGCCGGCCATAAAGCGCCGCGGCCAGGACCACGGCCACGGCGTGCGACAGGTTCATGGTCGGGAACGTCGCCTCGGTCGGGATCGTCAGCGTAGCGGAAGACCGGGCGAGCTCCGCCTCGGTCAGTCCGCTCCTCTCCGGCCCGAAGACGAAGGCGATCCGGTTGGACGCCCCGACGTCGGCGACGAATCGAGGCAGCCCCGGCAGATCGCAGGCGCGGCGCGCGCCTCGTCCGCGCAGCGACGTCGTCATCATCACGACCCCGAACTCGTCGACCGCGGCGTCCAGGGACGGATACCGGCGGGCCTGCGCCAGGATGTCGTCGGCTCCGGAGGCCAGCCGGGCGGCGTCCTCGTCGGCGGGAGCGGCGGGCTCGACCAGGCGCAGGTCCCGGACCCCGAAATTCTTGCCCACACGCGCGACCGACCCCAGGTTGGACGAGAGGTGCGGCCTGACGAGGACGACGGCGAAGCGTTTCGAATCGCTCATGGCACGGAATTATCAGGTTGTGGGACCCTTTCTCTATCTCAGATGAGGACACCGGCTTCGAAAACGACCCGGCTGGCCGCGGCGCTGGCCGCCTGGGCCGCCGCGGCGGCGGCTCTGGGGCAGGCCAAGCCGCAGGAGCCCCAGGTCCCGTCGTTCTCCGAGAGCACCGGCTCGGAGTACGTCCTCCTGCCGGTCCAGGTCTTCGACACGAAGGGCCGGTTCGTGGACGGCCTCTCCCGCGGCGATTTCCGAGTCCGCGTCGAGGGCGTCGCCGTGAACGTCGACACGTTCGAGAGGGACGACAACGCGCCGGTGTCGTTCGCGTTTCTCATCGACACCTCCGGCAGCATGCGCCTGGCCGACAAGCTCGAGCACGCCAAGGACGCTGTCCGCGCGATCATCGCGCGCCGCCGGCCGGGGGACGATTTCGCGCTCTTCGCCTTTTCCGAAGACGAAGTGCGCCAGATCGCGGACTTCTCCGCCGACCCCGCGCGCCTGCTCCGGCTGCTCGGGCAGCTGGAAGCGTCGGGCCGGACCGCCCTCTTCGACGCCGTGGCGGCCACGCCCTCGCGGATGCTCTCCGGGCGCAACGGCAAGCGCGCCATCCTGCTCTTCACCGACGGCGTCGACAACGCCAGCCGGTTGAGTTCGGTCGAAATGGCAGGAATCCTGCAAGAAGTGTCCATACCGGTCTTTGCCATCGGTATGAAGAATGCGGCGTTTGACCGACTCACAGACGAGGAGCGGCGCGACCTGGCGCTGGAAAATTTGAAGATCCTGGCTTCCTCGAGCGGGGGGCAGATGTTTCTGGCCGGAGGGGACGACGATCTGCGCCCGATGGCCCAGAAAATCGATGCCGAGGTGAGAAAACAGTACCTTTTGGGGTTTGCCCCCTCTGGACGCGGGGACCCCAAATACCGGATCATTATGGTGTCCGTGGCCAAGGCCGGTCGGTTCGTGATCCGGGCTCGCCGTGGATATCGGGGGAGCGCGCCGGCCCCCGCTTCGGGCATGAAGCCCGCGGCGAGTCCGGCGGCGGTTCGTTGACGTTTTGGAAAGGAGGGGTTCGATGGTTGACCGAAGGCGGATCTCCTGGATCGCGGGCGGGGCGCTACTTCTCGGGATCTCCGGGCTGACGGGCTGCGCGTCGAAGCGCTATGTCTCGGACGAGGTCTCCAAAAGCAGCGCCGCGTCGGAGAAGAGGATCAACGAGGTCGAGACTCAGGTCGAGGCGACGCAGAGCCGGGTCAAGGATCACGACTCGCGCATCGCGGAGCTGGACAAGACGACTCGGGAAGCGCTCGAGCGCGCCGAGGCGGCCGGGAAGCTGGCCGAAGGCAAGTTCGTGTATTCCCTCGTCCTGTCCGACGACGCGGTGAAGTTCCCGTTGAACGGTCATCTGCTCTCCAAGGAGGCGGAGGACAAGCTCAAGGATTTCTCCGAGCGGCTCAAGTCGGAGAACAAGAACGTCTACCTGGAGATCCAGGGCCACACCGACGCGACGGGCGCCAAGGACTACAACTACAAGCTCGGGGAGTCGCGGGCGGAGGCGGTGCGCCGGTACCTCAACAAGCAGGGGATCGCCCTGAACCGGATGTCCACCATTTCCTACGGGCAGGAAGAGCCGGTCGACTCGAACAAGACCAAGACCGGCCGGGCGAAGAATCGCCGGGTGGTCGTGGTCGTGCTTGCCTAGCGGGCTTCGCGCGCCGTGAGGCGTGAGGCGTGAGGCGTGAAACTCCGAACGCGACCGAAACTCAAGCGCCCCGGGAATCCCGGGGCGCTTTTCTTTTGGCCTTGAGCCGGGCCACCGCGTCGGCAAAATCCGCCGGAAGCGGAGACTCCGCGAGCACGCGCGCTCCCGTGCGGGGATGAACGAATCCCAGCCGGCGGGCGTGAAGCATCTGCCGCGGCGCCTCCAGCGGCGGCGGCCCCATCCCGCGCGGGCGATAGACCGGATCTCCCAGGACCGGGTGCCCGGCGCCGGCGAAGTGGACGCGGATCTGGTGCGTGCGTCCGGTCTCCAGCTCGACGGACACGAGCGTCGATCCGGCCAGGCGCTCGAGCACGCGGTACCGTGTGACCGCGCGCTGCCCCCGCTCCGAGCCGCGCGCGATCCCTCTTCGGCGATCGCCGCCGTCGCGCACCAGGTCGGCGTCGAACCTGCCGGGGCCCGACAGCGCGCCCTCCACGATCGCCACGTATTCCCGATCGATGGCGTGCCGGCGAAAGAGCTCCTGGAGGGCGTGGAGCGTTTCCCGATTGCGCGCGAAGACCACGGCGCCGGAGGTGTCCCGGTCGATGCGGTGGACCACGAACGCGACTGGCCGCCGCCGGTAGCGGTGGTGGAGATAGTCGAGCACCCGCGCCAGCAGCGTCTCCCGTTCGCGCTCCGCGGTCGGAACGGTCAGAAGACCCGCGGGCTTGTCCACGACGACGAAGTCGTCTTCCTCGAGGAGCACGTTGAGCCGCGAGCGGACCCGGCGCCGCACGGGGCGATCGGGTTGGTAAGAGACGTCGGCGCTCTCGGAGACTTCGCGCCCGGGCTCGTGCATGACCGCGCCGTCGAGGTCGACGCGGCCGTCGCGCACCGCCTCGCGCGCCGCCCGCCGGGACAGGCCCCAGCGCCGGGCCAACGCCAGGTCAATTCTCATCGCGGCGGCGAAACCCTGGCCGCGGGAACCCGGATGGTCACGAAGAACTGCGGATCGCCGATGCGCGATTGGAAGCTCGCTCCCGGGCCGTACGAAGCCACCGGCACCGAGAGGGACCGAACCGCCTGGTCGAGCGGCCTCAGGTAGTCGGTTCCAAACGCGGCGGCCCGCTGGCCGACCGTGAGCACGTTGACGTAGATGAAGGCGTCCGGCGGCCGGAGCTCGATCCGTCGGATCGCGTCTTCGAGCGCGCGCTGGTCCAGGTGGCCCGGGAAGAACTGGTCCTGGGGCAAGGGGTTTCGCAGGCCCAACGCGTACTGCAGGAATCCGATTTCGGGAAAGCCCACCGCGCTGCCCCCCGGCGGCAGGCGGCGCGCCAGATCGGCGAGCGCCAATCGCGTGGTCGTGGCGTAGGGCTCGGGCAGGACGAGCGCTCCCGCCGCAGTGGAGATCCGCGACCAGCCCGGTCTCCTGTACGCGTCGGCCAGGGCGAGGACGCGCCCGGACAGGAAAATCGCCGCGGAGGCCGCGAGGAGACCGGGCAGGGCCTCGCAGCCTCGGAATCGGGCCGCGCGCTCGGCCAGGCCGAAGGCTCCGGCGGTCGCCACCAGGATCGCCAGCGGCAGGTAGAAGCCGGCATAGGGGCCTCCATAGCCCGCCGCGAGAATCAACCGGATGGAGAAATACGTCGCGAGCAGCAGCGCCTCATCCGGTACCGATCGAAACGGGCCGCGGTCCTCGGCTTTGCGCATCCTCAGGAGGAGCCGCGCGATCGCGGCCAGAGCGACGAAAACCGGTACGGGCCGAATGAGAGGCGGGAAAAGATCCCGTGTCGCCACCAGCCACTCGGGGGGACGCAGCCAGACCAGGCCGATCGCGGCCAGTCCCACGGCGCCGGCGATCTGAACGAGGCGGGCGCGTCGCGCGTCTCCGGCCCGGGAGGCGGCCAGGGCGATCAGGACCAGGGCGGCCGCTCCCAGGGCCAGGACGATTCCGACCAGGGCCAGCTCGGCCAGGCGCAGCGACGGCTGGTCCAGGCCCGAGAAGCTCGAATAGACGTTTCGAAACTCGTCGGGCACCGACACGAACGCGAGCCAGCCTTCGCGGCGCAGCGTCGCCAGAGGAGTCCCCAGAGAGAACCAGACATAAACGGCGGCCCCCACGGCGAGCGCAGGGACCATCCAGGCAACGGGGCGGCGACGCGGCGCGGGATTCCCGGACAGGAGCTCCGCCAGCACGAGCACCCCCGCGAGGGCCAGACCGGTCTCCGGCCGGGCGAGCAGGGCCGCGAGCACGGGGACGCCGAGGAACCATCGGACCTGCGACCGAAAGAGGACGAGGCCCCAGGTTGCCGCGGCGACGGCCACGGACGTATCGAGGCTGTAGGGAAAGAGCGAGCAGCCTCCCTGCCGCAGGAAAAAGACGGCCGCGACGGCCAGGCCGGTGGCCAGGCCGGCCTGACCGGCGGACAGGAATCGGAGAGCCAGCCGGCGCAGCGCCTCGATGTGAGCGAGGGCGACCACCGCGGCCAGAAGGATCCGGGCCGGGAGCGAACGGCCTGCGGCGCCCTCGACCCCCGCGGCGAGGAGCGGGCCGAGCGGCCCGTAGTAGAACCGCACGTCGCGGTAGAGCGCTTCCCCGTGGGCCATCCGCCAGGGCACCATGAGCTCGCGCCCGGTGTCGACGTAGGGCTCGATCCAGCGTTGCCAGGAGACGGCGGTCAGGAGCAGGAAGACGGCGAAGGGGAGCGCGGCGAGCCCGAGTCTCTTCGCGGACATGCCGGCGATCAGGCGGCCGCGCGACGGCCCGCCGCGTACGCCAGGAGGACGGCGACCGCCGCGGCGCCCTCGGCGGCCAGGAGGCAGCGGCCGCTCCGGGAGGCCGCCGGCGGCGGCGCGGGCCGGCCCGCGCGGGGAGCGCGCGCCCCCTCCGCGGCGAGCTTCCGCACGGCGCGCATCAAGGCGATCTCCGCGTCCGGGCCGGGGGGATTCTCCGACCGCAGCGTTTTCTCGGCCTCCGCGGCGACGGCGGGATCGCCTCCGGCCGCGCGGTAGTCGGCCAGGGCCTGGGCGGCGGGCGAGTGCTGGAACGCCGCCGCGACGGCCCGGGACCCCGGATCGGACACCTGCGCGAGCCGCCGCTCCAGGAGCGCCGAAGCCAGGCGCGCGGCCGCCGCGGGCCGCACCGCGTTCTGCTCGAGCTCGGCGGCCCGGTCGATTTTCGCGGCGACGGCGCTACGCGCCGACAGGCCGGCGGCCAGGGCGAAGCCGAGCGAGGCCAGGAAGGCGAGGAGCGCCAGAATTCCCGGGATCCCCGCCGCGCGCATGCGGGATGTTAACCCGCGCGAGCCCGGGTCCGCCCGCGCCGGGGAGCTGATAACTTCTTTCCGTGCAGGAAAAGATGTCCAGCCGCAATCGGCTGGTGCGCGCGCTCGCCTCCGCGACGTCCTACTTCTGGTTCCCCACCGCGCTGGCGTTCGCCCGCTACGTTCCCCGGCGGCTCTCGCGCTGGATCGCCCGCACCCTCGGACGCCTCTACTTCCGTTCCCGGCCCAAGTACGTCCAGGCGGTGCATGCGAATCTCTCGATCATCCTGGGACAGCCCGCCGCCGCGCCGGCGGTAGAGCGTGCCGCCGACGGCATGTTTCAGGGCCACTTCGCGGCCTGGTTCGACTTTCTCCACTTCGCCATGCGCCCGGCGCGCGAGGCGGCGCGTCTGATCGAAGGCGTGGACGGCTTCTCCCGGATCGTCGAAGGGCGGCTGCGCGGCAAGGGCGTGCTGCTCTTGACCGCGCACCTGGGAAACTGGGAGGTCGGCAGCTTCATGCTCGCGGAGGTCCGGATGCCGATCCACGTCGTGCTGGTGCCGGACATCTTTCCCGGCGTGGAGCGGGCGCGGCGCAGGCTCCACGAAAGCCGCGGCGTCACGGAGATTCCCGTCGATCACAGCTTCGTCCCCACGCTCTCGGTCATGCGCGCGCTGGAGGCCAACGAAATCGTGGCCATGCAGGGAGACCGCGATTTCGACAACACCGGCGTCCCCGTCCCGTTCTTCGGCCGGGAGGCGTTCTTCCCACGGGGGCCGTTGCGCGTCGCGATGGCCACGGAAGCGACGGTGCTGCCCGCCTTCATCCTGGAGACGGCGGGATCCCGCTACCGCGCGGTCATCGAAGAGCCGCTCGAGATCGTCCGCGGTCCCGACCGGGACGCCGCGCTCCTGGCCAACATCGGGCGGTACGTCTCGCTGCTGGAGCGATACGTCGGCGCCAATCCCGCCCAGTGGTACTGCTTCTACCCCTTCTGGGACGATCCGTCCCGCAAGCCGGCGCCCGTGCGGGACAACGACAACGACAACGACAACGACAAGGACAAGGACAAGAACAAAGCCGGGCCGGGCTAGGTCCGTTGGACGGCGTGTCCCCGGCGCTGCAGCAGGACGATCGAGGTCACGAAGGCCAGCACCAGGAGGCCGAGCAGGCCGAGCTCGATCATTCCATTGCGGAAGGACGCGTCTCCCTTCTCGAGGAGGCGCGGAAACTCCGCGGTCACCAGCAGCACGCGCCGGATCGCCGCGATGAGGCCGATGATCAGAAACGGCTCCGGGACGAGGATGTGCTCGCGGAAGGAGACCAGCACGGTGTAGAGGATCTCCACCACCAGGAGCACCAGCAGAAGCTGATCGAGAATCTCGACGATGTGGTCTCCCAGCCCCCCGGCGGACAGGCTGCGGACGAAGTTCGACCCGGCGGAAACGAGCAGCGCCCCGGCGCAGGCCGCCAGCAGGAGCCCCAGGCAGATGTAGACGACGTCCTCGATCCGGGTGAATACGGAGGCGATCCACTCGCGGGGATCGTCCTTCAGGCTGGGCGAGCCGGCGGTCTCCTTCTTCATGGCGTCTCCTCTGGTCTGCTCCATCGGAGCGTTCAGGAATGCGGCTTCCGTGCCGTCACCGCGGCCACGAAGAACGCGTCGTAGTGGCGGGCCAGCTCCTCCACGTCGGGGAGGATCTCGGGAGCCTCGAAGCCCGCGGCGCGCAGCGCATCGCGCCAGTTGGCGGGAGTCAGGAAGCCGTGGTTGGGCCGCGTGGCCGCGTCGGTCGCGACGCCGGTGAAGTTCTCCAGGAAGTTGAAGACGAACTCGACGTAGATCGGCTGGCCGAGGAAGGGCCGCACGCACTCGGAAAAAATCGCCGCTCCTCCGGGCTTCAAGACCTCCCGGATGCGCGCCAGGACCGTTCCCAGATCCTTGGCGATGTGAACGGTGTTGACCGCGTAGACCACGTCGGCGATTCCCGGCGCGACGCCCTGCTCGGCGAAGTCGCGGTCCATGTCCAGGCGCAGGAACTCGAAGGGGAGGTCGGGGAAGCGGCTCCGGAGGGAACGCTCGGCGCGGCGCAGAAACGTCGGAACGATCTCGGTGAAGACGTAGCGCCCGATCCGCGACGCCGCTGCATCCCGGGCCAGCCGCTCGGCCACCGCCGCGGCCGCGGAGCCGGAGCCTCCGCCGATCTCGACGACCGTCGCCGGCCGCGTCGCCGGAAGCGCCCGGGCGACCGCTTCCGCGCCGAGCCGGTTGTTGATCTGGTAGAGGAGGTTGTCGTTGGAGAAATAGTCGAACCAGAGGGGCAGGCGCGCCGGGGCGAACAGGATCTCCTCGCCGGTCTTCTCGCCGCGCAGGAACTCTCCGACGTGCTCGACCATGGCCCGGACCACCGCGAAGGGCGGGAGCGAACGCGGATCGATCGCGCGCGCCCGGGCCTCCCAGCGGTCCGGATCCCCGGGCGGGAGGGGGCCGCGGGCCCGGTAGACCGCCCCGGCGCCCGCGCCTTCGACGTCGAGCATCCGCTCCGCGGCGAGCTTGCGCAGGAACCAGGTCAGCGGGACCTCCGCGCGCGGGGACCAGCCCTTCTGCGAGACGAGCTCTCCGACCGCCGCGCCGCGCCCGAGCGCGGTCTCGAGATCGAGCCGCGCGACCACGGAGAGCACCATGTCGGTGGTGAACCGGTCGAACTCCTCGCAGCAGAGGACGAACTCCGGCGTGAAGAGGTCCCGCACCGCCCGGTCAGGGATTCGCGCCAGCAGGGACGCAATGTCCTCCGTCCGGTTCGACATCGCTCCGATTCTATGGGACGCGCTCGGACGTCCGAACCCTGTAAACTGGCGGGGAACGATGTCCGCCAAGAGGATTTTCGCCCTGGCCGCCGCCCTGTTCGTGGCCGGCGCCGCCGCGGCCGATCAGACCAACGCTCCCCGACTCGTCATCCTGGGGTTCGACGGTGTCGACGCGCATCTGGTCGAGCAGATGATGGCCGCGGGCCGGCTGCCGAACCTGGCCGCCCTGAAGGCCCGCGGGGGATACTCGCCGCTGACGCCCACGGTCCCCGCGCAGACGCCGGTGTCCTGGTCCACCTTCTCCACCGGCCTCGATCCGGGCGGGCACGAGATCTTCGATTTCCTCAAGAGAGACCCCGCCGATCGGATCCCGACCTTCGCCGTGGCCGAGGAGACCGAGAAGCCGCTCTACTTCGGGCGGGCCAATCCGGCGGTTCTGGCCGGCGCCGCCTTCCTCCTCTTCACGCTGCCCGCCGCGCTCTTCCTGTGGCGGCGCCGGATCCTGGGATTCGCCGTCTTCGAGGCCCTGGGTCTTCTCGCCGCGGTGGGCGCGTTTCTGGCGGTTCGGGCCTGGGTCCCGGCGACGCGGCCGGCGGTCGAGAACAACCGCAAGGGCAAGACTTTCTGGAGCGAAGCGGGCGCGCGGCCGGCCACCGTGCTGCGGATGCCGGTCACCTTTCCCCCCGACACCTTCGCGCAGGGGCGCCTGCTCTCCGGCCTGGGCGTGCCGGACCTCTCCGGCCGGATCGGCAAACCGTTCTACTTCACCTCCGATCCGTTCTTCACGCCCCGGGAGGGCAACGATTTCTCCATCGAGCTCGTGCGCCTGGAGACCAACGTGGGACGCCAGGTCACCCGGATCGCCGGCCCGCCGGGCAAGCCGTTCGGCCGGCAAGGGGCGATCGAGCTTCCCCTGGCGCTGACCGTCCCGGCCTCGCGGGACCGCCTGACGATCGAGGCCGGAGGCGAGAAGCGCGAGCTCTCGCCCGGAACCTGGAGCGACTGGGTTTCCCTGACGTTCCGGGTCAATCCGCTCATCGCCCTCCACGGTTACGCGCGCTTCTATCTCCAGCGCGTCAGCCCCGAGATCGCGCTCTACCTTTCGCCCATCCAGTTCGACCCGCAGCGCCTGCCTCCGGGCCTGGAGCTGTCCTCCCCGGCGGGATTCGCCCCGGAGCTCGACCGCCGCTTCGGCCGCTTCAAGACGATGGGCTGGGCCATCGACACCTGGTCCATGCAGTCGGGCACCCTGCCGGAGCAGGCCTTCCTGGAGGATGTCGCGTCCACGGTCGCGCAGGACCGCAAGATGCTCAAGGCCCTGCTGGCGGAGCGCTCGCGGCTGCTCTTCCAGTACTTCGAGTTTCCCGACCGGGTCGCGCACGTCTTCTGGCGGCTGCGCGACAAGGAGCATCCCGCCTACGACGCCGCGCTCGCCGCCAAGTACGGCGACGCCGTGGAGAAGACCTACGACACCATGGACGAGATCGTGGGGGAGACCGCGCGGTCGCTGGCGCCGGAAGACGTCCTGATCGTCCTGTCCGACCACGGCTTCGCCACCTGGAGGCGCTCCGTCAATTACAATACATGGCTTGTGGAGAACGGATACCTGGTGATGAAGGGCGGCGCCCAGCGCAAGAGCCTCGAGGCCCTCTTCTCCCGCGGGCAGTTCTGGGAGTCGGTCGACTGGTCCAAGTCCCGGGCCTACGCGATGGGCCTGGGGGACCTGTACGTGAATCTGAAGGGGCGCGAAAACGGCGGCGTCGTCGAGCCCGGCGCGGACTACGAACGCTTGAGAACGGAGCTGACCCAGAGGCTCCTGGCCCTGACCGACCCGAAGACCGGCGAGCACGCGGTGTCGCGGGTCTTCAAGCGCGAGGAGGTCTACCGCCGCTACGATCCCCGCCTGATTCCGGACTTGATCGTCACCAACCGGCCGCCGTTCCGCGTCTCCTGGCAGTCCTCGCTGGGAGTGCCCACGTCGACGATCTTCGAGGACAACCGCGACGTCTGGAGCGGCGACCACTGCTCGCTCGATCCCGACCTGGTGCGCGGGGTCTTCTTCGCGTCCCGGCCCTTCCGGACCGATCGGATCCCCGGCATCGCCGACGCGACGGCGTCGGTGCGGGCGCTCATTGGCGCGCCCGCCCCGGAGGATGCCGCGGGGAAGTCCCTCTGGTGAGCGCCCCTTGGTGATGTGCGATTTGCGATTTGTGATCGGGGCGGATCAGTCACCTTCGAGCGGATGCCGCCGTCCGCGCCGCAATCGCAAATCACGAATCACAAATCACAAATCCTTGGTGGTTGCACTCCTGTTTCTTTCTTCCACCGCGCTTCCTCAAACGCCCCTCCCGGACGAGCAGCGCCAGACCGACCTGACCCAGATTCGCTCCCGCATCGGCGTCCTCCAGAAGAAGCTCGCCGAGAGCCGGAAGAACGTGGCCACGCTGGCGGAGGAGGTCCGGCGCCTCGACCTGCGCATCGAGATCGGCGAGCGGGAGAACGAGCTGCAGGCGGCGCGCCGCGCCGACCTGGCCGGCCAGCTCGAGTCGAGCGAGCGGGAGCGGGGGCAGGCCGCCGCGGCGTCGGACCGCTTCGGCCGCGCCCTGTTGACCCGGGCGCGCCTGCTCCATCGGCTCGGCCGCTACGGATACTTCCGGGTGATCCTGGAGGCGCGCGACGTCGCCGGCTTCCTCCAGGGAGTCGGCCGTTTGGACGATCTCGCGCGGCGGGACGGCGCTCTGCTGGCCTCGTACCGGCAAGCCCAGACGCGGCTGGACGACGAAGTGGCCCGCGAAAGCCGTCTCAAGTCGGACATCGACGGCGTCTTCCAGCGCAGCCGCCGCGAGCTCGCCAACCTCTCGACGCTGCGCCGCCACCGCGAGGCGCTGCTGGCCCAGGAGAAAACCCTGTCGGCCTCCCACCGCAACGAGGTCGTCATCCTGGCCGACAAGGCCGAGCGCCTGGAGCGGCTGCTCGCCACGCTGGCGCAGCAATCGACCGGCGAGACCGCCGACGGAACCGCGGGCATCCGGCCATGGCGGGGCGTGCTCGATTGGCCCGCTCGCGGAGCGCTCGTGGAGACGTTCGGCCGCCATCGCCACCCCAAGTTCGACGCCTGGACCGTGTCCAACGGAATCGCCATCGCCCTTCCCGCGGGCACGCCGGTGCGCGCGGTCTACGGAGGGCGCGCGGCGTACGCCCAGTGGCTGGCCGAGTACGGAAACCTGGTGATCCTCGATCACGGAGACGGCGTCTTCACCCTCTACGCCTGGCTCCAGTCCGTGGCGGTCTCCGCGGGCTCCTTCGTGCCGGCGGGAGCCGTCCTGGGGGCGGCCGGCACCGGCCCCGGCCGCGACGAGCCGGGCCTCTATTTCGAGGTGCGCGACCGCCAGAAGGCGAGCGACCCGGTGGCCTGGCTGAGATGAGGATGGACGAAGGATCTGGGACGTAGGACGTAGGACGTAGGACGTAGGACGTAGGACTTGGTCCATCGGACGGAGGCGTTAGAGTCATCCCCCATCTCCTTCATCCTGACACCCGCGTCTTCGAATAAAGCCGCGGGTCGGCGGTGTTACCATTGCCACGATGAAATCCAACCGCTCCCGTCTTCTGTTCCTGGTCGGCTCCGTGGCCGCGCTGGTGTCCATCCGCGCGGTCAGCAATCCCACGTCGCTCAAGCGCGACCCCGCGACGCGGGCCCTGGCGATCTTCTCGGACGTGTTGAGCCTGACCCGGCAGAACTACGTCGAGCCGGTCGAGACGCGCACCCTGCTTCAGGGCTCCTACGACGGCATGTCCGACGCCCTCGACGCCTTTTCTTACTATGTCCCGGCCTCCGAGCGGGCCGCCTACCGCGCGCAGGAGAGCTCGGGGGCGATTTCTCCCGGCATCGTCCTGGCGCGCCGCGGGGGCCTGCCCTACGTCGTCGCGCCGCTGCCCGGATCGCCCGCGGAGAAAGCGGGAATCAAGCCGGGAGACCTGATCGACACCGTCGAAGGCAAGCAGGTGCGCAACTCTCCTCTCTGGAAGGTCAAGGCCGCCCTGGAGGGCCCGGAAGGGTCCCACGTGGAGCTGCTCCTCTTCCGGGGCGGAGACGAGCGGCGGGTCAAGGTCGACGTCGCGCGCTCGCGCTTTCAGCCGCCCGCGGCGTCGACGCGCTGGGAGCGGGACGTGGCCATCGTCCGCATTCCGACGTTCACCCCGGAGTCCGCGGGCGCCCTGCGCCAGGCCGCCGACGAAGCCAATCGCCGCTCGATCACGCGCATGATCGTCGATCTGCGGGGCACGATCGGCGGGGAAATCGCGCAGGCCGGCCCGGCCGCGGCCGTCTTCACCGGCAAGGGCCCGGTCGCCAAGGTGGTGTCGCGCAAGGTGGTTCTGGCCCCCCTGGAAGCGTCCGGGGAGCGGGCCTGGAAGGGACGCACGGTGATTCTCACCGACGACGCGACCGGCGGCCCGGCGGAGGTGTTCGCCGCGGCCGTGCATGATCGCGCCGAGGGCACGACGGTGGGCGAGGCGACCGTGGGCATGGCCATCGTGCAGCGGCCCGTCGCGACCGAGGCCGGCGGAACCCTGTACATGACGGTGGGGCGTTACGTCTCTCCGTCGGGCGCGGTCCTGGGAGGAAAGGGCCTCGCTCCCGACGAACGGGTCCTGGTGTTCCCGGGCGAAGCGGAGTCGAAGGATCCGATCCTGACTCGCGGCCTGGAGGTCGTGCGGGGCGCTTCACCGAGCCGGCGAGCGGCGTAAGGGCCGCGCCGCGCCGGCGTTGCGTTGAGCCGCAGACGCTCCCGGGTTTCCCCGGCGACGGTCTTCTTTGCCCTTCTCGCCCTTCTTCTCGGCGTCGCCCTCTATCTGAAAACACGCCCGCCCCGGCAGGTTCCCGTCCCCGTCCCCGGGCCGTCTCCCCGCGTCTCCGCGTCTCCGCGTCCCCGCGTCCGTCCCCCCCGTCTCCACGTCTCCCCGTCCCCCCGTCCTGTCGCGCCACCGACCGGGTCGGCAGGTCGGGAGGTCCTTGCGAGCCCCGGCCCTCGCGTGGCCATTCTCATCGACGATCTGGGCAACGACCTCGCCGCGGTGGACCGGATCGCGCGGTGGCCCGAGCCCGTCTCCGTCGCGGTCCTGCCCGGCCTCGCCTCGAGCGCCCGGGTCGCGCGCGAGCTCGCGTCTTCCGGAAAGCAGGTCCTGCTGCATCTCCCGATGGAGCCGAAGGGGTTTCCGTCGGTGCGCCCCGGACCGGGCGTCCTGTTGCTGGCCCAGAGCGATCGGGAGATCGGCCAGACCCTCCGCGCGGACCTCGACTCGGTGCCGGGCGCGGTGGGAGTGAACAACCACATGGGATCGGCGGCCACGGCGGACCCGCGCGTCATGCGCGCGGTCATGCGCGTGCTGTCCGATCGGAGCCTCTTCTTCGTGGACAGCCGCACCACCGAAGCGACCGTGGCCGCGGACGAAGCGCGGGCCGCGGGCGTTCCGGCGGTCTCGCGCCGTGTTTTTCTGGACGACGTGGCGACCGAGGACGCGGTGGAGAAGTCCCTGGCGAGCCTGATCGAGCGGGGCCGCGCGGAAGGATCCGCGCTCGCGATCGGGCATCCCCATCCAGCCACGCTGGCGGTCCTGGAGCGGGAGCTGCCGAGACTGGAGCAGCGGGGGGTCACGTTGGT
The DNA here is from genome assembly GCA_963733955.1 of uncultured Acidobacteriota bacterium. GTDB lineage: Bacteria > Acidobacteriota > Thermoanaerobaculia > UBA5066 > Gp7-AA6 > DATFTF01. The sequence goes on along the minus strand of CAVTEW010000003.1, from coordinate 3,149,861 downwards.
GCGCGTGGGAGACCTGGTGAAATGAAGAATCGGGCGATCGGGCGATCTGGTGATCGGGTCATCGATGGAAGATGACCCGATGATTCAATCACCCGATTCTTCGTCCTTGGCCTTCTCCCAGTATCCGTCGAGCTCCGCGGCGGGAATCTTCGAGATCTCCCGCCCCGACGCGTGCGCCAGCCCTGACACCCGGGCGAACCGAGCCCGGAAGCGCGCGTTGGTCATCCGCAGCGCGGACTCCGGGTCGATCCGGCGCCGCCGGGCGAGGTTCACCACCGAGAGCAGGAGGTCTCCGATCTCTTTCTCCTCGCCGGCCCGGTCGGCCAGCTCCGCCGCGGTCCGCCACTCCGCCAGCTCCTCTTCGATCTTCGCGGCGACGTCGGCGTCCCGCTCCCAGTCGAAGCCCAGGTCCGCCGCTCGCGAGGTCATGCGGTAGGCCGCCGCCACCGCGGGCAGCGTGGCCGGAATGCTCCCCAGCGGGTCGGCTTGCGTCCCTTTCTCCTTGCGCTTGCGCTCTTCCCAGTTGCGCTTGACCTCGCCGGCGTCGCGTGCCTGGGCCTCTCCGAAGACGTGCGGATGGCGGGCGATCATCTTTTCGGTGATCCCCGCGGCGACGTCGTCGGCGCCGAACCAGCCGCGATCGGCGGCCATCTGGGCGACGAAGAAGACCTGGAAGAGGAGGTCCCCGAGCTCTTCCCGGACGCGGCCGGGCTCGCCGGCGTCGAGGGCCTCCAGGGCCTCGTGGCACTCTTCGAGAAGAAACGTCTTGGCGGTGTCCAGCGTCTGCTCGCGGTCCCAGGGACACTCCCGGCGCAGCTTCTCCACCAGCGACGCCAGGTCTCGCAGAGGGTCCGTCACGTTCGGGATTCTATGCGCCGTCGACCGCGCGGCAGGATTGCCGCAGGACTCCGGGGCCGCGGTCTCCCTTTTCCGGGACAGGCGAAAGGTTCCGGGTTAAGATTTCTTTCACACCATGGCCGAGCAGGAGGAAAAACCGATCCGCGTCGTCGACCGGCGCATGTTCACGCCCGAGGGGGAGCTGCGTCCGGGTTTCGAGGCCGAGGACAGGCCAGAGCCTCCTTCTCCTCCTCCTCCTGCGGCCCAGCCGGCGGCGTCCCGGGCCCGGGAGGCTCCGGCGACGGCGCGGGAGGAGGCCGGGACGGGTCCGGCCGGACCGGCGCAAGCGCCCGAATCGCCCGCCGGGCCTGGAGACTCCGGAGAACCCGGTGAGCTCAAAGAGCCCCACACCGGATTCGGGTCTCTGGTGGGCTGGATCGCCACCAACGCCTACGCCGCGCTCGGCCTTCTGCCGGACGCGGCCGGCCGTTCGCACCGGGACCTGACCGCGGCGCGCCAGATGGTCGACTGGCTGTCCGTCCTGGAACAGAAGACCCGGAGCAACCTCTCGTTCGAAGAGTCGGATTTCTTGTCGAAGGTGCTCTACGAGCTGCGGCTGGCCTTCGTGGAAATCTCGCGGCGCCCGACGAAGTGACGCGGGCGGACGCGAACAGGACACCGGAAATCGGAGATCGAAAGGAAGCCGTGGACGAGGGCGGTCGCGCGGTGAGATCCGCTGGCAGGTCCGCGCTCGTTCGCGGTCTGTTCGCCGGGCTGTGGCTGGCTGGAGCCGCGGCGGCGCGCCTGCCGGCTCAGGAAATCTCGCCGCTTCCGCCGCCGGTGACGCGCAGCCTGTACCGCTCCCGGTGGTTCGAGTTCTTGAACGCCCACCTGGAGGACGACGCCAAGACCGCGGCGGCCGCGCTGGCGGACATGCAGAAGACCGCGCGGGCCGCGGGCATTCACCGTCTCTCCGATTTTTCCCGCACCGCGGTTCATGAAGGGCGCAAGGCGGAAGCTCTCGGTCGGATCGAGCGCGCGCGCCGCGCCTACGCCGCGGCCACGGCCCTGGACGACGCCAATCCCGACGCGCAGGCCGCCCGGATCGGTTTCCTCGTTCGCCAGGGTGCCTACCTCGAGGCGGTGCGGGCCCTTCCGGATCTCGCCGCGACTCTGTCGGAAACGCGCGAGTCGCGGCTGGCGCTGCTGTCGTGCCTGGCCGTCTGGGCCACGGTCGGGTTCGCGGCCGCGGTGATCGGGTTCGCCCTGGCCATGGTGGTGCACCACTACCCGCGGATTTCCCACAATCTCTCGGAGATCGCCGGGCGCCGTCTGGGCGGCCGCGCGGCGTTTCCGCTGATCCTGGCCTTCCTGGTTCTGCCGTTCGCGTTCGGACTGGGGCCCTTCTGGGCCGGGCTCTGCTGGAGCGCTCTGGTCTTTCCCTTCGGATCGAAGGTCGAGCGCTGGATCCTGGGAATCGGGCTGGTGACTCTCGGCCTGCTTCCGGCGGCGATGGCGCTGGTGGCGCGTGAGAACATCATCCAGCGCTCTCCGCTCTACGTCGCCGCGGTCGATCTGGAGGAGCAGAGGGAGGACGGGAGCGCGGAGGACGGGCTGCGCCAGGCCTCCGCGGTGTTCGCCGAGGACCCCGACGTGTGGTTTCTGCTCGGAATGTACGCCGAGCGGTCCAACGATCCGGAACGGGCCATCGCCGCCTACGAGCACGCCATCCATGCGGATCCCCGCGACTATCGGCCGTTCCTGAACCGGGGCAACGTCCATTTCCAGGAGGGGGATTTTCCTGAGGCGATTCGCGACTACGAGGCGGCGGCGCAGCGGTCGCCCCGCTCGCCGGAGATCTACTACAACCTCTCCATCGCCCGCGGAGAAGCCTACGATTTCCCCGGGCAGGCCGCGGCGATGGCCAAGGCCCGGGAGCTGTCGGAGACGCGGGTGCGCGGATGGACGGAACACCCCATCCTGGCGCGCGTCCTCCCGGCCCCGTACTCCCTGGACCGCGCTCTGCGCAAAGTGGAGGACTGGAACGGCCAGGCCAAGAGCCGGCGCTTGCCCGGGCACGCGCCCCCGGTCCGGATCCAGGACCTGCTGTTCTCCGTCTTCACGCTGGGGCCCTGGGTGATCCTGGCTCTGGCTCTCCTGTTCGCCGGCGCTCTCGATTCGCGGGAGATCCTCGCCTCGGAGTGCGCCAAGTGCGGGAAGGCGTTTTGTCCCTGGTGCAAGCGCCCCGGCGATCCGGTGTTGTACTGCTCCGACTGCGTGAACCTGCACATGCGCAAGGAGCCCGTGGGGATCGAGGCGCACGTGGCCCAGACGCGGGAGATCCGCTGGCGTGTGCGGCAGCGGGAGTGGAGCTGCCGCCTGGCCACGTTCTTCCTCCCGGGGACCCACCGCGACGTGGCCGACCGGCCCATCGGCGCGTTCCTGACCCTCTTCGTCTTCCTCTTTCTCATGGCCGTCGCGGGCGTCAACGATCGGTTCTACAGCGTCCGTCCGCTTCCGCCTCCGCACGTCTGGACCGCAACGGTCGGTCTCGCGCTCGGCCTGGCCGGGATCGTCTGGCTCGCCGCCCAGCGCGCGGCGTGGAAGGAGCCCCATGGGTCTTGAAGGGACACTGCGCGTTTTTTCCTTGAACGACATCTTTCAGGTGCTCGGCCTGCAGCGCAAGAGCGGCATCCTGACCGTCGAATCGCCCGAGGACACGATCACCATCTCGTTCCTGGGCGGGCAGGTCGTGTCCGCGGAGTCGGCGGCCCGTCGCCTGGACAACCGCATCGGGAGCCTGCTCGTGCGCGGGGGGCGCCTGAACGAAGAGCAGCTCGCGCGGGTCCTGGCTCTGCAGAAGGAGAGCCAGCAGAGGCTCGGTTTTCTTCTGATCCGGGAGCGCCTCGTCACGCCGGAGGATCTCAAGGAGGCCTTGCGCCTGCAGATCTTCCGTATCGTCTTCTCCTGCTTCCGCTGGACCGACGGCCGTTTCCGTTTCACCCAGGAAGGCGCGATCGACTACGACGCCGACCACATGTCGCCGGTGCCGACGGAATCGATCCTGATGGAAGCGGCCCAGATGCTCGACGAATGGCCCATGTTGGAGAAGAAGGTCCGCGCCCGGGAGATCGTCTTTCGCCGCGCGCCGGGCGTGGAGAGCCTGCGGCTGCTGCATGGAGGCGACGAGGCGGGGGAGGGCATCCTCGCGGTGTCCCGGCCCGAGGCCGAGGTCTGGAAATGGATCGACGGGCGGCGCGACGTCGCGGACATCCTGGAGAGGGCCTTCCTGTCCGATTTCGACGTGTACAAGGGACTGGCCGACCTGATCGATCGGAATCTGATCGTCGAGGGCCGGGTCGCGCGGCCGACGGCGAGCTATCTTCCCCTGCGCAAGCGCGAGCGCGTGTCCGCGGGCTCTCTCCTGATTTGGGCTGTCGTGGCCGCCCTGGTGTTCGTCGCCGCCTGGATCGTGCCGCGCAACCCCTGGAACATCTCCCTCGAGCAGCCCGCCCGCGGCCGCGAAGCGGCGAGCGTCTGGAAGTCGGTCTCCCTGAGCCGCCTGGTGGCCCTCGAGCGCGGGATCCGGGTCTATTACGACTCGACCGGCCAGTATCCCCGCACGCTGGAGGATCTGGTGGTCGCCGGGATTCTCCCGGAGCGGACTCTCTACGATCCCTACGGTCGGCCCTACCGATACATCCTGCGCTCCGACGACGGAAAGTTCGGCCTCTACGGCCGCAACGCCGACGGCAATATCGATCTCGATCTGTCCTTCGATCGCTCCCTGGCTCCGGTCGCGGAGATCCATCCGGCGGCGCGCTCGCGCGGTCCGGAAAAGCGCCCCGGCGTCCAGGTGATCGAATAGCGCTCGGGGAGGCAGGATCCGGCAACGAATTGAGTCCATTAGGCTTAACAATTCCTATTTTGGACTTGACAATATAGCACTAAGATTCTATGATCTGCCCTGCAATATGAAAGGTTTAGAGGAGTAACCAAATGAGCAAGATCATCGGAATCGACCTCGGCACGACCAACTCGTGCGTCGCGGTCATGGAGGGTGGCGACCCGGTCGTCATCCCCAACGCGGAAGGCAACCGCACGACGCCGTCCGTCGTCGCGTTCTCCAAGAGCGGCGAGCGGCTGGTCGGACAGGTCGCCAAGCGCCAGGCGATCACCAACCCGGCCAACACCGTCTACTCGATCAAGCGGTTCATGGGGCGCAAGTATCCCGAGGTCACCGAGGAGATGAAGATGGTCCCCTTCGCCGTCGTGCAGGCGCCCAACGGCGACGTGCGCGTCCAGGCGGGGAGCAAGGAGTGGTCGCCGCCGGAGATCTCGGCGATGATCCTGACCAAGCTGAAGGAGGCCGCGGAGGCCTACCTCGGCGAGAAGGTCACCCGAGCCGTCATCACCGTCCCCGCGTACTTCAACGATTCGCAGCGTCAGGCCACCAAGGACGCCGGGCAGATCGCCGGCCTGACCGTCGAGCGGCTGGTCAACGAGCCGACCGCTGCCGCGCTCGCCTACGGCCTGGACAAGAAGAAGGACGAGACGATCGCGGTCTACGACTTCGGCGGAGGCACGTTCGACATCTCGATCCTGGAGGTGGGCGAGGGCGTCGTCGAGGTCAAGTCGACCAACGGCGACACGCATCTGGGCGGCGACAACATCGACCAGAGGGTGATCGACTGGATCCTGGCCGAGTTCAAGAAGGACCAGGGCGTGGACCTGTCCAAGGACCCCATGGCCATGCAGCGCCTCAAGGAGGCCGCGGAGAAGGCCAAGATCGAGCTCTCCAACGTCGTGGAGACCGAGATCAACCTGCCCTTCATCACCGCGGACGCCACCGGCCCGAAGCATCTGCAGCTGCGGCTTTCGCGCTCCAAGCTCGAGCAGCTCGTCGAGGAAATCGTGATGCGGTCCATGGGGCCCTGCAAGCAGGCCCTGAAGGACGCGGGGCTCGAGTCCAAGGACATCGACGAGGTCGTTCTGGTCGGCGGCCAGACCCGCATGCCGCGCATCCAGCAGCTGGTCAAGGAGCTCTTCGGCAAAGAGCCCCACCAGGGCGTCAACCCGGACGAGGTCGTGGCCATCGGCGCGGCGATCCAGGGCGGCGTGCTGGCCGGAGACGTCAAGGACCTCCTGCTGCTCGACGTGACCCCGCTGTCGCTGGGCATCGAGACCCTGGGCGGCGTGACCACCCGGCTGATCGAGCGCAACACGACCATCCCCACCAAGAAGAGCGAGGTCTTCTCCACCGCGGCGGACAGCCAGACATCCGTGGAGATCCGCGTGCTCCAGGGGGAGCGCGAGATGGCGCGGGACAACAAGACGATCGGGGTCTTCCACCTGGTGGGCATCCCGTCGGCGCCGCGCGGCGTGCCCCAGATCGAGGTGACGTTCGACATCGACGCCAACGGGATCCTGAACGTGTTCGCCAAGGATCTGGGCACCGGCAAGGAGCAGAAGATCACCATCACCGCGTCATCGGGCCTCAACAAGGACGAGATCGACCGGATGGTCAAGGAGGCCCAGTCGCACTCCGACGAGGACCGCAAGCGCCGCGAGGAGATCGAGGCGCGCAACCGCCTGGACGGATTGATCTACTCGAGCGAGAAGAGCTTCCAGGAGAACAAGGCCAAGCTCGACCCGGGCGAGACGTCCAACTTCGAGTCGGTCCTGGCCGACGCCAGGAAGGCGCTGGAAGCCGGGGGCACGGAGAACATGAACCAGGCCGGGGAGCGTCTGCAACAGGCCTCCCACAAGCTCGCCGAGGCGATGTACAAGGCGGCGGCCTCGCAGGGCGCCCCGTCGGGCGGGGCGGCGCCGGGACCGGAGCCCTCCGCCGGAGCAGGCAAGGAGGACGAGGTCATCGACACCGAGTACGTGGACACGGAAAAGAAGTGATTTCGGCGTCCGGGAGCCGGAGCGGCAGCGCCCCGGCTCTCGGTTTCCCGTTTACGGCTCGCGGTTTACCGCCTACACTGGTCTGAATATGAGCGTCTTCCACTGGAACTCTCTCCAGGACCTCTTCGCCATCCAGGAGAAGATGAACCGCCTCTTCGAGGAGACGATCCATCGCACCGAATTCCCCGACGAGGGGATGGAGGCGGCGCTGTGGTCCCCGGCCGCGGACGTGTACGAGACGCCGGAAGAGATCATCCTTCAGGTCGAACTTCCGGGCGTGCGGTTGGAAGACGTGAAGCTCGAATCCTTCGACGGGCGGCTGCGGGTCTCCGGGCACCGGCGGACCGACTCGAGCTCGGAGCCGCGCAGCTTCGTGCGGATGGAGCGGATCTACGGAAGCTTCTCCCGCGAGTTTCCGGTCCCGCTCACCATCGATCCCGGCCGCATCAAGGCCACCCTGAGGGCCGGAGTGCTCAAGGTCGTCGCCACCAAGATCGATCGCGCGGAGGCGGTCGCGGCGGAGGCGAGGAAAGCCCGATGAGCGGCGGCCGGCGTCCCGGCGTCTTTCGGATCGGCGTGGTCTCCCAGCGATTCGGCATCCATCCGCAGACGCTGCGCATGTACGAGCGCGAGGGCCTGCTGCGGCCGGCCCGGACGGAGGGGAAGACCCGGCTCTACGACGCGGACACGCTGGAGCGGCTGGAGATCATCCTGACGCTGACCCGGGACCTCGGCGTGAACCTGGCCGGCGTGGACGTCATCCTTCACATGAAGGAGCGGATCGAGAAGATGCAGGGCGAGGTGCACAACCTGCTCTCGGTTCTGCGCGAAGAGGTCGGCTCCCGCCGCGGGGACGTCGACCGGCGGTACGCCCTGGTGAAGACTCCGCGCAGCCTGGCGCTGGCCAAGATCGACAAGTCCTAGGCCGCCCGGCCCGCTCCGTCGCCGGCGAAATCGGGAGCCTCGACCCGGGTTCCGGTCTCCGTTTGAAGGGATAGAATCCCGTCCCTGGAGGACGGAGACTGTGAAAAAAGCATTCTTTGCCGCTCTCGGGCTCGCTCTGGCGGCGCTCGCGACGGCACAAGTTTCCAAATACAAGGACTGGGCGAAATCGCCCGAGGCGTACTTCCTGACTCCCGAGGAGCGCGCCGAATGGTCGAAGGCGGGCAGCGACGCCGACGCCGAGAAGTTCATCGCCGCCTACTACGCCAAGCGCGGCGGCGACCGGTTCAAGGAGGAGGTCCAGCGCCGCATCGCCGCGGCCGACGAGCAGTTCAAGATGCGGCGGCAGAGGGGAGCGGAATCGGTGCGCGGACGGCTGCTGGTGACGCTCGGCGGCCCGACGCGGGTGGCCCAGTCGCGCGGGGCCGTGGACACCAACGCGACCGGCGATTCCGGTCTCGGGCGCGGCACGGTCCAGGGCACCGATCCCTTCGGCAGCAGCCCCGGAACCGGCGCCGGGCCCATCGTGCAGACGTGGATCTACGACAAGAGCAAGTTCGACCCGTCGTGGGGAATCGGCGAGCTCAAGCTTCAGATTCTGGTCGATCCGCAGAAGGGCGCCGATGAGCTGCGCAACGCCGCGATGGCCGACCAGGCCATCGCCAAGATCGCGGCCCACTCGATCGTGAATCCGTCGGCGACCGGGGCGGCTCCTGCGACCGCGGCGGCCCAACCTTCCGTTCCGGCCTCGGGAACCGGCCCGGCCGCCGCGCCGGCCGCTCCACCCGCCCCACCTGCGCCCGCCGCGGCGGCGTCTCTTCCGGCCGCGACCCGCGCTTCGCTCGATGCGCTTCTCAAGGCCGGTCAGTCGTCGCCCGACTTCTGGGGCGGCTCCTTCCACTCGCTGTCCGGCGAGCCTTTCTACGCCTTCGCCTTCTACTTCGACGGCGACAAGGCGCCCCCCGCGGGCTCTAGGTTCGGGGGCGTGGTGACCAGCGAGGGCGGCGGCGAGGCCGCGACCTTCTGGGAAGACGCCGCGCTGGCGGACATGAAGACGGGCGCTCGGGCCGACAAGGTCTTCGAGAAATCGATCGTCCTTCCGGCCGGCAGCTACCGCGCCGCCCTGGCGGTCTATTCCCCCGACGGCTCGTCGGCGCTCGAGTCCGCGTCGGTCAGCTTCAAGCTCGAGCCCAAGTCTGCGGACTTCGGCGTCTCGCCCCTCATCCTGACCAACGAGTTGAAGCCCCTGACCAAGCGGCCCGGCGACACCGATCCGTTCGTGTTCGGCGTGACCAAGCCGATCAAGGTCGAGCCCAAAGCCGATCATCTCTTCTCCAAGCAGGACTCCCTCTGGTACTTCTACGAGGTCAGCAATCCCAAGCTGCCCGAGGCGCCGGCCGCCGCCGCGCCGACGCCGGCTCCCGCCGCGACGCCCGGCGCCACCGCTCCGGCCGCGGCCGCCCCGGAAGTCAAGCCGCGGATCATGCAGCGCATCAGCGTCAGCCGGGACGGCAAGCCCGCGTTCGCGCCGTTCACCGGTCCTGCGGAGATGCAGATCCTCGCCCCGGGCTTCTACGCCAGCGGCAGCGAGATTCCGCTGGCCAGCTTCGAGCCGGGGTACTACACGTTCGCGGTGAACATCCGGGACTTGAACGCGCCGCGAGACTCCGCGGCCTTCAAGGGTCTCGACCGCCAGGAGGATTTCGTCGTCCTGAAGCCGGACGGGACCGTCCCCGAGAAGACCGCGCCCAAGGCGGCCGCGACCAAAAAAGCCGCGCCGACCCCCAAGCCCAGACCCAAGAAGTCGTGACGTCATGACTCCGGCGGAGCCGCGCCGAGGCGGCCGGTCGACACCACGGGGACGAGCGATCGTCCCCGTTTTGTTTTTCGCGGCCCTCTGGGCGCTCCGGACGTCCGGTCCGGAAGACTGGTCGACCTCTGCGGAGGCGTCGTTTCTGACGGTCGAGGAACGGCGGGAATGGAAGAGCCTCGATTCCCGCGATTCGCGCGAGCGGTTCATCGAGCGGTACTGGTTGAAGCGCGATCCGACCCCCGGCACGGAGAAGAACGAGTTCCGCGAGCTGGTGCTCGCGCGCATCAAGACCGCGGACGAACGGTTCGGCATGGACAAGACGCCCGGCTCGCGGACCGCGCGGGGGCTGGTCTTCCTGATTCTCGGAAGCCCGGCCCGGGTCCAGGACCTCCATGCGCCGCCCCCGCCGCCGGAGCCCGGAGCCGGGCGCAGGCTCGGCCAGGGCGTGACCCCGGTCGCTCTGAACGAGGGAAACGAGACGACCTCGACGTGGTACTACGATCCCGACCGCACGCCCCGCATCCTCGAAGCCCTGCGCCGCCCGTCGCTGCAGGTCAAGATCTTCGTCGAGCCGTCGCGCCATCGCGACGCCGTTCAGGATCCCGGCCTCTTCGACCGGCTCCGGGAGCAGGTCGCGAGGTCGAGCATCGTCAATCCCGACCTGGTGCCGGGGACCTCGACCACGGTGATCGCCGCGTCCATGCCTGCGCTCCCGCGACAGGCCCTCGCGCCGTCGGTTCGGGCGATCCTCGAAGCCGCGCCGGCCCCCCCGCGCTCCTCGGGCGGGTTCGTCGGGTCGGCGGTCGTGTTTCACGAGAGCGGCCCCGCGGAGACGCTGGTCTGGGCGTACACGGAGCAGCCTTCCCGCCGCGGGACGCTCCACCTCCTGGTGCGGGACCCGAGCGGAGCGGACGTGGCCGCGCTCTCGGAACCCGCGGCGCCTTCCGACGCGTTCTCTTTGCGCGCCTCGGGCATGGTCGCGCTCACGCGGCTCGCGCTCGCTCCGGGCACCTACTCGCTGGCGGCTGCCCTCATCGAGGAGGATGGAAAAGCGCTCGCGGCGGCCACGCTTCCCGTCCAGGTCCCCGCCCTCGACCGGGAGTTCGCCGTGTCGTCCCTGATCGTCACCCGCGGGCCGGCCCGCGCGAGCGGCGGGTCGAATCCGCGCTTCACGTTCGCCGGCACGGTGATTCCGCCCCGGGCCGACGCGGTCTTCACGACGGCGGAGTCGCTCTGGTATTTCGTGGAGATCGCCAACCCGTCCGATCCCGCCGCGGTGATGCTCGAGCCGCGCCTGCGCCGCGATGGGGCGCCGCTGGCGGGATTGCCGGCCTTTCCCGCGGCCCTCCAGCCGATCGGCGGAGGTCGGTTTCTTTCAGGCGTCGAGGTCCCGTTGGCGACGCTGCATCCGGGCGCCTACGTGCTTTACCTGACCGTTCGGAACGGTTCAGGAGAAGAGAGCAAACAGGTGCTGCGGCGAGCCGACTTTCAGATCGCGGGCGCGAAGTGAATCCATTCGTTTGTATATTCATCCATACATATGATTCTTATGAATGAATAAGAAACTGTGAAAATCGCCTTTTTATTTTTGTTTTCATAGTTTTAACTTTAGTTCAAATCCATTCAGACTGACTCCTTTTGGTGGCACATGTCTTGCCGCTCCCGAGCCAAAAAAGGAGGGGCGGCATGCGGAGAAACTCACGATTTAAAAGCTTCATCTTCATTCTCGCGTTGACCCTGTCGGCCGGTTTCCTGCTCGCCCAGGTGGTCGTCGTCGGCGAGCTCGGGGGGCAGGTCAAGGACGAGACCGGCGCGGCGTTGCCCGGCGCGACCGTGACCGCGGTCAGCGTCGAGCGCGGGACCGCGATGACGGCGACGACCGACGCGTCCGGCAAGTTTCGGTTCTCCGAGGTCCAGCCCGGCCGTTACAACGTCACGGTGACGCTGTCCGGTTTCGCTACTGTGGCTCAGAAAGGGAACCTGGTCGAGAATCAGAAGAAGACGAACCTCGCCGTCTCGATGAAGCTCTCGACCGAGAAGGCCGAGGTCACGGTCACCGGAGAGGTCCCCATCGTCGACAAGACCAACGCGTCCCTGGAGAGCCGGCAGCGGGCCAAGGAGTTCGAGAAGATGCCCGTGGGCCGCAGTTTTCAGAACCTGTTCTTGAACGCGCCCGGCGTCAACCTGACTCCGGGCGCGAACCCGAACCCGAGCGTGCACGGGGCGCTGTCCAGCAACAACCTCTGGCTCTACGACGGCGTGGACACCACGGATCCCACGACCGGCACGTTCGGAGGCAACCTCAACTTCGAGGCGATCCAGGAGGTCACGGTCATCACCTCCGGCGTGTCCGCAGAGTACGGTCGCGCGTCGGGAGGCATCATCAACGTCATCACCAAGTCGGGAACGAACAGCTTCGCGGGGTCGGGCAAGGTCGTCATGACCAACGACAACTGGAATTCCCAGAACACGACGGAGAATCAGGTGACCGGCGCTTCTCTGGCCAGGACCAAGTTCGACCACGTCAATCCCCGATACGCGGTAACCTTGGGCGGCCCGGTCTGGCTCGATCACATCTGGTTCTTCGGGGCCTACGAGAGCGCCGACGCCACGACGGGACAGCAGTCCACTCCTGTCTCCGGAGAGAACTTTCAACAGACCACCTCGGATCGCTTCTGGGACGGCAAGGTGACGGCGCAAGTCACCAATTCGATCGCCGTCTCCGCGCGTGCATCAAGCTCGCCGACGTCGGGATTCGTAGTCAACTACGGCAACCCGGCCGAGTTCATCGCCTACACCGGCCAAGACCAGACTTCGCAGACGTACGCGGGCTTCCTGACCGCGGTCGCGTCCCCGAATCTGACCGCCGAGATCCAGGGCAACTGGAACGGGCCCAGCAACTCGGCCACCAAGCACGGCATCGACGTTCATCCCCTCGGAGGCGCGTCCCCTCACTTCAGCAACGCGGACGGGTTCTACTACAACGGGGCATTCTTCGACGGATTCGTCAACCGTCCCCGGCAGGGGATTCTCGGCTCTGCGACGTACTACACTGACATCGCCGGCAACAGCCATAGCTTCAAAGGCGGAGTCGACTATCAGCACTTGAACTCCACCTCTCTATTTGGGTATCCGGGGAATCAGCTGTTCATCGATCAGTCGTTCGATTTCCGGACACGGGATTTCGTCCCGCAGTCAAGGCGCGACTACGCCGCTCCGGTGGACTCGACCTCCGTCGGGACCATCGTCGCCGTCTACGCTCAGGACAAGTTCGAAGCCGGCAAACATCTGTTCTTCAATGTCGGCTTGCGGTACGAACATCAGGACTCCTCCGACGACACCAGCCGCACGGCGGTCAGCGATGGGACCGTCTCCCCGCGCATCTCCGCTTCCTACGACGTCTTTGGAAACGGCAAGAGTCTCGTGGTGGGGACCTACGGCCGCTTCTACCAGTTCGTCGCTCAGAGCTTTGCCGACGCCTTCGGCCAGAATGTGCAGCGCGGAACCTATGACAGCTTCAACTGGGATGGCACGAAATACGTTTTCGCCAGCCACGTCTCGATCGCCGGAAGCTCGGTGATCGTGAATCCCGACATCAAGCCGACCTACACCGACGAAGGCACGATCGGCTTCCGCCAGCAGATCGGAAATACGATTGGCGTCTCCCTGACCGGCATCTACCGCAAATGGAGCGACATCATCGAAGACACGCCGATCTTCAACGCCAACGGAAGTCAGACGACGACTTACCTGAACTACGGACCGGCGGCCCGCAAGTTCTACGGGCTCGAGTTGGTCCTGGACAAGCGATTCTCGGATCATTGGAACGCCAACATGAGCTACGCGTGGGGCCGTACGACCAGCAATACCAACCCCGGCAGCGACACGGCGAGCGACCTCGGGAACTTCCTCAACTCAAACTGCCGGACGACAATCGACAAGTCGATCGGCAGCGGCGGGGTCATTCCGTGTTCCGTCGTGGCCGATGGATCGAGCAAGGACGGTCAACCGACCCAGAGCATCGATCATAGCGTCAAGCTCTTCGGCGCGTATGTCCAGCCAATCGGCCGGGTCAACCTGGCCCTGGGTCTGGGCGGCCTGGTTGTGAGCGGTATCCACTTTCAAAAGCAACGGTCGCTGACTGTTTTGGTCCCCGGAACCACGACCAACACGTCGTCGACCGAGACCTTCTTCTACGATCCGCGTGGATCGGAGACGACGCCCACGATCTATGAGATCGACACCTCTCTCGAGGCCACGTTCAGCATCTGGCGATCGCTCGAGTTCGGCGTCAAGGGCGAGGTCTTCAACGTGACCAACGTCCAGCGGCAGACGAACGTCAACAATCTGACCTGGTGCGGGGACGCGACCGCCTCCTCGACGAGCTCGTGCGGCGTTGCGCGCGCCACATTCGGAACCGCCACCGCACGCGGCTCCTTCCAGCCTCCGCGAAGCTATCGCCTCACGACTCTGGTCCGCTTCTAGAACCCAATCGGTTTTCGCGTGCCGGGCCCCGCGATGGCGGGGCCCTTTTTTTCGCCCCCGCGGCGGGCCGTCACTCGATTCGGACGTCGGCCTTGGCCGTGCCCATCTTGCCGCTCTCGCGGTCCCGGACGTTGACGACGACGCGGGCGTTGCCCTTGCGCATGGTCAGCGAAGCGGTGTAGTTGAGCTGCGCGGTGACCGGCGCGTCCTTGGGCATGTTGAAGATGGCTTCTTCGTGCCCGACGTCGCTGGTGTTGCCGTTGTCGTCGACGACGGCCAGGTACACGTCGGCGATCGCGCGCGCGTTCTCTCCCTGCTGGAGAAAGGTCAGAGACGACGCGGGCAGATTGAGCTTGATCGGAAGCTCGTAGTACTTCTTGGCTTTCTTGGCCGGGGCCACCAGCATCGTCACCGGGATGGCCCTGTATTCGACGTTGGACCGCAGGGCCGCCTGGGCCACATCGGCGGCCACCTGTCCGGCCGACCGCGCCGCATACCCGCGCCGGGCCCGGACGGTCACCCCGGGCCGGCTGACGTCGACCTTCACGCCGCGGTAGCCCGCGCCGGGGACCTTCGACAGGGTCACGCCGATCGAGTAGTAGGTCGAGGTGTCCTCGTAGACCTGGGACATGCCGCGGGTCACGTCGTTGGAATTCAGAAGCGCGATGCCGCCGGTCTGCCGGGCGAGCTCCACCAGGCCGGCCTGGCTCTCCTGGCGGGCGAAGAAGGCGACGCCGGGCCGCATCAGGAGGGGATCGTCCTCCGAGGCGCTCACGCCTTCGGCGGAGAGTCCGCGGGCGTCGACGGTATAGAAGGTCACGTCGGAGGCGTTGGCCCGCTGGACCACGGCCTGGAGGTCCGGGGTGACGCTCCGGACGTCGAACTGCGACAGGCTGAATCCGCCCACCGCGTACTGCATCATGGCCGAGCCCGGCTGCAGGTCGAACCCGCCGGAGACGAGCAGGAAGGATTTCTTTCCGCCCAGGGCCGTGAGCGTCGAGAGCTCGTTGTTCATGTCCTTCAACATCTTGGCGACCTCGACCCGTTCCTGCTCGGCGAATCCCCGCGCGGAGAACGCGCGCGACCCGCGGTTGCGGCTGCTGTCGATCTCCCGCAGCGTCTGGAGCTCGTTCATGAGGCGCGACTGCGCGACGCCCGCGGACTGGATGCTGTCGAAGGCCAGGAGGAGCGTCTCCTTGCTCGTGGTCCACTCGGCGAGCGTCCGTGAACGCCGGTCGAAGCTGACCACGCGCACCGAGTCGCCGGGCCCCATCCGGGTCACCAGGTCGCGCAGGGCCTCCAGGCCCCGCTTGCGGCCGTTCAGGGAGAGGTGACCCAGGTCGAAGTAGACCAGGAAGTGCCGCGGCACGTAGGCGTCCTCGCCCTTGCGGTACTCGGCCAGGACCAGATCGGGAGAGGCGGTCGAGAGGTCCGGGGCGTGGATCGTCCCTTCCTCCACCCGGGTGAAGTAGTCGATGGGCACGGGCTTGTTGTCCACGCGGACGGTGAAGTCCTCTTTCTTGAGATCCGGAACGGGGCGTCCCTTCGAGTCGGTGACCGAGACGTCCAGATCCATGACCCGGACCTCGACGGACTCGCGAAACGCAGGCAGGTTGGCATCGGTGGAGGGCCGGTCCTGCGCGGACGGGTCCTGGGCCAGAGCCGCCGCGGAGAGGAGCGCCAGGGTAAAGCCGAGCAGATGGTGTTTCATCGTTCAATACTCCGACACTCGCAACGCTCGCGGCCGCCCAGCGATTCCGCCCGGTCCCGGGTTTATTTGTTCTTAACTTCCAGGGGCGCCAGGCCGAGGTAGTCGAACACGAGATTGACCTCCTGGGCGATCTCGTCGATCCAGAGCGGATCGACCGACTCGGTGGAGAGCGTGCCGATGGCGCAGCCGGGAACGGTGGCTCGCGCCGTCCGCACGAGCGACGCGGCATCGCTGGGGTCCGAGCCCTCGTCGGCGATGACGGCCTGGAAGTCGAGCGGAAGGCCCCAGCTCTCGGCGCGCCCGACGCCGAGCGCCGGCCGGAAGATGTCGACCGCCGCGGCCCGGAAGACTCCCGCGGGGAACTCCACGGCCCGTAGGATCTCGAAGAGGTCCCCGTAGCAGACGGTGTGAAGGAGGCCGAGCGTGTAGCCCCGCTCGCGTGTGATTCCGTACCTCTCGGCGTAGCGGCCCGCCGCGACCGCCGCGGCGACGCTGGCCCGTCGCAGGACCTGCGACGCGGGCTCCGCGTTGCCGACCCTCGGGAAGTCCACCGAGGAGAGCCGGTCGATCAGGACGGTCACCGCGCGGGCGCCCAGCCGCTCGATCGCGTCGGGAACGGTGCCCACGGCGTTGTCGCGGTCGACCGAGAGGGCGTTGGCCAGGATGAGGATGTCCAGCGTCAGGAACGGATCGAGGGCGGCGATCGGCACGACCCCCGCCGGATCCACCGGGGATTTCTTCAGCAGGTCGGCCAGCAGCCCCGCGGAGTCTTCGTGGATCGGATGCATCACGATGGGCGCGGCGGTCAGGCCCCGCACGCTCGCGGCGAAATCGCGGAACGTCCGGAACAGCTGCCGGCCCTCCTCGGGCTCGACCGGGCTGCCGATTCGCTCCAGCAGATCCCAGTAGCGCTCGTCGACCTCCTCGGGGCGGAAGGGGAGGTCCCAGGGATCGGCCTCGATGACCTTGGCTCGCCGCGAAGGGCGGCGCCGCTCGGTGTCGTCGAGCTTCTTGACTCCATGAAAGGCCAGGGCCTGGCCGCGCAGCGAGAGACCGATGCGCAGGATCGGCTGCACCTGGAAGTCCGGGTCGTAGTCGAAATCGGCGTCCCGCCACTCGAACATCTCGAAGAGAAGGCGCCGGGCCAGCTCCTCCACCCGCAGCGAGAGGCTGTCGTGCGTGTCGTAGCCTCCGTCCAGGATCACCCGCGTGAGGTTTGCCGACGTCGTGAAGTTCCGGGCCAGAAGTTCGTAGAGCGTCGCCGCCGGGAGCGCTCCCGTCCTCAGGAGATGCACGCCGAGGCGGTGGCGGGGGAGTGAGCCCGACACGTAGACGATCTGGCCTTCCCGCCAATCGATGATCCGGCGGTCGCGGCCCTGCGAGAGCGTCAGCCGTCCGGTCCGGCGGTTCAACTCCATCCATTGGAGGAGATCCGCGAAACCGAAGACCTCCAGCCGTCCGCGAAAGTGATCCTTCACGCGAGCATCCGATTCTAGCAGGCTGCTGAAAAATGATTGCGGGCGTCGCGTCAGGGCTTTTGCTACTCGCAGCGAAACGAGAAGATTGTGTTTGCCGGCTTGCCGTTCTTCGGCTGAAAGTGGCATCGCCGCGAGCAAAAGCCCAGCCGCCGCAAGCGGTTGCGGCGGCGCGGGGCCGTCTCCGTCGCGTTGCCGCTCGACTGTCTCTCAGGACGCCTCGCCGGCGTCGGATGCGCCCCGGACACGCCCGAGTCGCGGCGCGGCTCGCATCCGTCATCCGATTCGGCGGCGCTCGCAACGCCGCTCCACACCCTTTTTCGGCAGCCTGCTGCGCACCGCGGCCGTTTGCGGCGGAGTCTGTGCCAGAATTCCGGCGTGGAGCGGCTGCTGTGACCAAGGAGAAGACCGGCGGCCAGGGCGGCTCCTTCGCGCCCCCGGTCCAGGGCGGTGCGGCCGCCGGCGAGGGCCGGCCGGAGCCTCCCGCCGCCACCGGCTCGGGGATCCCGATCCGGCCGTTCTACGGGGAGCCCGCGCCGGGCCAGTTTCCCTTCACGCGCGGCGTCACGGAAGAGATGTACCGCCGCCGCTTCTGGACCATGCGGCAGTACGCGGGGTTCGGGTCGGCCCGTGAGTCCAACGCGCGGTACCGGTACCTCCTTTCCCAGGGCCAGACCGGGCTTTCCGTGGCCTTCGACCTGCCCACGCAGATGGGCTACGACTCCGACGACGCGCTGGCCCGCGGGGAGGTCGGCCGCGTGGGCGTGGCCATCGCCACGATCGAGGACATGCGGATCCTGACCGACGGGCTTGCGCTCGACCGCGTCTCCATCTCCATGACCATCAACTCCACGGCGGCGATCCTCCTGGGAATGCTCCTCGCCGTCGCGCGGGAGCGCGGCGTCTCCTGGGCCGGCCTGTCGGGAACGATCCAGAACGACCTGCTCAAGGAATACGTCGCCCGCGGAACGTACATCTTTCCGCCCCGGCCCTCGCTCAAGCTGACCACCGACATCTTCGAGTTCTGCGGGCGCGAGGTGCCCCGTTGGAACACGATCTCGATCTCCGGGTACCACATCCGGGAGGCCGGATCGACCGCGGTGCAGGAGCTCGCCTTCACGCTGTCCAACGCGATCGCCTACGTCGAGGCGGCGCGGGCCCGGGGCCTGGCCATCGACGACTTCGGCCCCCGCCTGTCCTTCTTCTTCAACGCGCACTCCAACTTCTTCGAGGAGGTCGCCAAGTTCCGGGCGGCTCGGACGCTGTGGGCGCAGATCATGCGCGACCGCTTCGGCGCGCGCGACCCGCGCTCCTGGCGGCTGCGATTCCACGCCCAGACGGCCGGATCGACGCTGACCGCCCAGCAGGCCGACGTCAACATCGTGCGGGTCGGGCTCCAGGCCCTCTCCGCCGTCCTGGGAGGGGCGCAGTCGCTCCACACCAACGCCTACGACGAGGCCCTGGCGCTTCCCACCGAGGAGTCGGCCCGGCTGGCGCTGCGGACGCAGCAGGTCATCGCCCACGAGACCGGAGTGGCCGACGTCGTCGATCCGCTGGGAGGGTCCGGCCTGATCGAAGCCTGGACGGACGAGATGGTCGCCCGCGCGCGCGCGCTCATCGAGCGGGTGGACGCTCTGGGCGGCGCGGTCGCCGCGATCGAGAACGGGTTCGTCGCGCGGGAGATCGAGGAGGCCGCCTACGCCGCGCAGCGGGACCTCGAGGAGGGCCGGCGGATCGTGGTCGGCGTCAACGCGCTGCGCGAGGCGGCCGGTCCGCCGCCGGCGGTGCTGACGATCGATCCCTCGGTGGAACGCGAACAGGTCGATCGGCTCCGGGCGTTCCGCGCCGGAAGGGACGCGGAGGCCTCGAGCGGGGCGCTGACGCGGCTGCGCCGGGACGCGGCGGAGGACCGGAACCTGATGCCGCCGATTCTCGAGGCGGCCCGCGTCGGAGCGACGCTGGGAGAGATCGTTTCGACACTGAAATCGGTCTTCGGCGAGTATCGCCCGGGCGGTTAACGGGCCGTTAAGTCCAAGAGGTCGAGGCGCTTGCCCGTGTGGAAAAGTCTTTGACGCAGCGCCGTCGATGCAAACCCGGCAGCGAAATTCCGGCGCAATTTCCTAATTGTTTGATGGCGGGCAGGTTATCGGTTCGCACAGGACTCGGTGCAAACCGGACGGTAACCGCGCGCTTGGGCCGTTTTTCGAGCGTTTCCACAGGCATTTCGACAGGGTTTTCCGCCGGGCCTTCGGAAAACTTCTTTTGGGGCCGTCCCCATTGGAAATTTACGATTTCGCCGGCGCGGATCCGGCTTCCTTCTTGTCCGGCGGCTCGAAGCATCGGCGGCACCGCGCCTCGTAGATTCCCTGCGCGCCGACGACCACCAGCTCGTCGCTCTCCACCAGGCGCTGCGTGTTGTTGGCGGGCGCCCCGCAGCGCACGCAGATCGCCAGCGTCTTGGTGACGTCCTCGGCCACGGCCATGAGGCGCGGAATGGGGCCGAAGGGATCGCCGCGGTAGTCCTTGTCGAGGCCGGCCACCAGCACGCGCTTTCCCTGGTCGGCCAGACGCTGGCAGGCCTCGACGATCTCCTCGTCGAAGAACTGGGCCTCGTCGATTCCCACGACCTCCGTCCGGTGGTCGACCTTCTCCAGCAGCTCGCGGCTGTTGGACACGGTGATGGAAGGCAGCCGCATCTCGCTGTGGGAGACGATCTCCGCGTCGGAGTAGCGGCTGTCGATGACCGGCTTGAAGATCTGGACGCGCTGCCGGGCGATCATGGCCCGCCGCAGGCGGCGGATGAGCTCCTCGCTCTTGCCGGAGAACATGCTTCCGCAGATCACCTCGATCCACCCGAGGTGGGTCTTGACCAGAGCCATGGGGGGTGGATGTTACTCGATCGTGAGGCGTGAGGCGTGAGGCGTGAGGCGTGAGGCGTGAGGCGGCTACGTCTGAAGGCGCACGGCTTTTCCACCGTGCTGATTCAACAGGAAGACCTGCAATTCCTCGAAACTCTCGAACACTGCGGTCGCCGCCGCGAGGATCCAGCCGGAGGCTTGCTCCCGCGGCATGCCCAGGACCAGGTACACCGGCATTCCCAGCCGGTACGCCAGCGTGATCTCGGCCGCGGTTCCGCCGCCCCGGCCCGACGCCTCGTCCCACAGGGCCACGACGTAGTCGGTCCGGTGCTCGACGCGGTCCAGATCCCAGGCGATGATCTTCCGGACCACCTCCCGAAACCGCGCCGGATCGTCGTGCTTCCAGCTGCGAAAGTGGGCGCGTTCCTCCTCGGACAAATCCTTCTTTTCGTCGCGCGCCGGGTCGTAGACGTCGTGGCCCAGGCGCCCGGTCAGGAAGGCGGCGACCTCGTCCCTCCAGCCTCGGCCGCCGTCGGCGGCATGCTCGATCGCGCCGGAGAGATAGGCGCGCAGGGCGGTCATCCCACGCCGATCTTCGGACAGAGATCCTCGACGGGACAGTCTCCGCAGCGTGGCGATCTGGCCACGCAGATCTGCCGCCCGTGGAAGATCAGGCGGTGCGCGGCCATCGTCCGTTTCCCCTTGGGCACGAGGACGTTCAGGTCGTTCTCGATCTTGACCGGATCGGTCTGCCGGGTCAGGTTCATCCGGCGGGACAGCCGCGCGACGTGGGTGTCCACGACGAACCCTTCGTCCTTGCCGAAGGCGTTTCCCAGGATGACGTTGGCGGTCTTGCGGCCGACGCCGGGAAGGCGGACCAGCGCCTCCATCGTGTCCGGCACCCGCCCGGCGTGCTCCGCGGCGATCGCCGCGCCGGTCCGGCGCAGGCTGCGCGCCTTGGCGTTGAAGAAGCCGGTCGATTGGATGGCCCGCTCCAGCTCTCCCGCCGGCGCGCGCGCGTAGTCCGCCGCGGTCCGGTACGTTCGGAAGAGCTCGGGCGTGACCAGGTTCACGCGCTTGTCGGTGCACTGGGCCGACAGGATCGTGGCCACCAGGAGCTCGAGCGGCGACCGGAAGTCCAGGGCGCACCTGGCGTCGGGATAGGCGCGGGCCAGGCGCTCGAGAATTCGGCGCGCCCGCGCCTTCTTCTCGGCGAGCGTCTCGCGCCGGGCCGCGCCGCGGCGCGCGGTCTTCCGGCTCTTCGTTCTTGTTGGCGTCTTCACGACTCCTTCCTGCGCCCGTGGCGCGCTGGCGATTCTAATTCCGCCCGTGATCGGAGCCGGCGTTGCACCCCGCGTTGCACAGAGTCCGTTGCATTGACGCTTCCGGACAGCCGTGATTGACTCGGGCCCTTCGAGGAGATCCCATCGCCATCCGCGTCGTTCTCCGCTGGATCACCGCCGGCCTCGCGGGTCTGCTCGCCGTCGCCGCGCCGCTCCCCGCGGTGACGCTGACGATCCTCCACACCTCCGACCTCCACGGCCACGTCGCGGCGCAGGACGAGATCGCGGACCGGGACTACGGAGAGGGGCTGGCCCGCGTGGCGACGGCGGTCCAGGCGGCCCGATCGGAAGGCGGCGCCGTGCTCCTGCTCGATTCCGGCGACACGATCCAGGGAACTCCCGCGCAGGCCCTCGTCGCCGCGGGCGCGATCGGAGACGGCACCGACCCCATCATCCGGGCCATGAACCGGATCGGCTATGACGCGATGGCCGTGGGCAACCACGAGTTCGATTTCGGGCTGGAGCGCCTGCGCAAGTCGCACGCCGAGGCGCGCTTCCCGTGGCTCTCTGCCAACATCGTCGACGCGCGCGGCCGGCCGATTTTTCCGCCGTACACGGTCAGGTCCGTCGCCGGCGTGCGGGTGGGGATCCTGGGATTGACGACCCCCAACGTGCCCAGCTGGGAGCCTCCCGACCACATCGCCGGCCTGCGCTTCCAGGACACCGTGGAGGCGGCGCGCCGTTTCGTGCCGATTCTGCGCGGGAAGGAGCGTTGCGATCTGGTGATCGTGCTGACGCATCAGGGCTTCGAACGGGATCTTGCGACGGGGGCCGACCGCGGCACGGGCGAGGAAAACCAGGCCTACGCGATCGCCACGCAGGTGCCGGGAATCGACCTTCTCCTGACCGGCCATACGCACACGGTCATCGACCCGCGCAGGCTGGGCGGCGCCTGGATCTCACAGCCCGGCCGGTTCGGAAACGTGGTGACCCGTTTCGACGTGACGCTCTCGCGCAGCAAGGGCGGCCGGGGCGCCTGGCACATCGACGCGATCGCCGGAAAGACCCTGCCGATGAAGGGAGTCTCGCCGGACTCGCGGATCGCCGCGGCGGCGGAGTCCGAGCACGCTCAGGCCATGCGGGCGCTCGCGGCGCCAGTGGCAGCCCTGGCCGAGCCGGTCTCCGCGGGCGAGGCTCGGGTCGCCGACACGGGGCTCCTCGACTGGCTCCACGACGTGCAGCGCCGGGAAGGAAAGGCCGATCTCTCCTTCGCGTCGCTCCTTCCGGGCGGCCTGCCGGCCTGGAGCGCCGGGCCGCTGACGGTGCGCCAGGTCTGGGCGTTCTACCCGTACGAGAACGCCCTGGTGACCGTGCGCGCCACCGGACGGCAGGTGCGCGAGGCGCTGGAGGACGCGGCGCGCTGCGTGTCCGGCCTGGCCCTCCAGGCGGGAACGCCGGTCTGGAAACGCAACCCGGCCGTGTGGGGCTACAACTGCGACACCGCCGCGGGCGTCGAATACGCGATCGATCCGATGCGTCCGGAGGGCCACCGGGTCCTCTTCCTGCGCCGCGGCGGGCGCGAGGTGGGCGACGACGAGGCGTTCACCGTGGCCATCAACTCGTACCGCGCGTCCGGCGGCGGCGGCTACGCGGTCTGGAGAAGCTGCCCGCGTGTGTCCACGGCGGCACGGCCCCTGCGCGATCTGCTGCTGGAGGACGCGCGGGCGCGCAAGACCCTGAAGCTCGAGGCCGACCGCAACTGGTTTCTCGCTCCGGTTCTGCCCGAAGGCAAGTTCAACGCGGACTGAAACGACTCGCAGAGTCCAGACTCAAATCGCGAAGAGGAGTTCTTTCATGACGAACGTGATTCGCCGGTTCGGATCCCTCGCCGTTCTCCCGATGCTCCTGGTGTCCCTGGTTCTCCTGGCTCTCCTCGCGGCGCCGCTCGCCGCGCAGAGCCCGACCGGCGCCATCGCCGGGACGGTCGCCGACGCCTCGGGCGGAGGCCTTCCGGGCGTTTCGATCACCGCGATCCAGGTGGAAACCGGCGCGCTCCGGACGACGACGTCGACGGCCACGGGAACCTTCCGGATTCCCGTCCTGGCGGTGGGCACCTACACGGTGTCCGCGGAGCTGTCCGGATTCGCCACCGCCAAGGTCGCCAACGTCACCGTGACGGTCGGCGGAGAGGCCACGGTCAAGGTGAAGATGGAGGTCGCCTCGGTCCAGGCCGCCGTCACCGTCTCCGGCGAGGCCCCGCTCATCGAGGCCACCAAGACGCAGGTCGACTCGACCGTCAACGAGCGGATGATCCAGAACCTGCCGACCAACGGCCGCAACTTCGAGGACTTCGTGCTGACGACGCCCGGCGTGGTCACCGACGTGCGCCTGGGCGACATCAGCTTCGCCGGGCAGCGCGGCACGTTGAACAGCCTCGTCGTCGACGGCGCCGACAACAACAACACGTTCTTCGGGCAGGCCCTCGGCCGCACCGGCTCGGGCCGCGCCCCGTACCAGTTTTCCCAGGACGCGGTCAAAGAGTTCGAGGTCATCTCCAACGCCTACGAGGCGGAGTACGGTCGGGCCGGCGGCGCCGTCATCAACGTGGTGACCAAGTCGGGCACCAACGACTTCCACGGCTCGGGCTTCTACTTCTACCGGGACAAGAACATCAACGCCAAGGACTACATCGACGCCCTGAACGGGCGCGCCAAGGCTCCGTACCACTTCGACCAGTTCGGCGCCAGCGTGGGCGGCCCGCTGGTGCGCGACAAGGTCTTCTTCTTCGCCAACTACGACGGACAGCGCAACACGATTCCCAACACGGTCGTCCTCAACGTCCCGCCGGGAACGCCGACCGACGCGAACACCCAGGCCGGCATCGCCACGCTCACGCCGCTCGCGGCCAGTTGGAACCGGGTTCAGAACCAGGACGTGTACCTCGTCAAGCTCGACGCCGAGGTCAGCTCGTCCAGCCACGCGAGCCTGCGCTACAACCGGCAGGATTTCACCGGGGGCGGCTTCGAGAACGGCGGCATCCGCAACTCCCTCCAGCACACCGGCGATTCGCTGGTCAAGACCGACACGCTGACCGGATCGGTCAACAGCTCCTTTACCCCCAGCCTCTTCAACGAGCTGCGCGGCCAGTACGCCAAGGATAGCGAGCCCGGCACGGCCAACAGCGCCGATCCCGAGGCCACGATCCTCCAGAATAACCAGACCGTCCTGACCATCGGAAGGAACTTCTTCTCCCCGCGCGAGACCACGATCAAGCGGTACCAGGGAGCCGACACGGTGACCGCTCTGGCCGGGAACCACACGTTCAAGGGGGGGCTCGACTACAACCACGACAAGATCCTGAACTTCTTTCCCGGGAACTTCTCCGGCTCCTACACCTTCACGTCGATCGCGAACTTCGATCAGGGGATCGCGTCGCGGTTCGTGCAGGCCTTTCCCGGGCCCGGGACGACCGGCGCGACGACCAATCCGGATCTGACCGACTACGCCGCGTTCGCCCAGGACGAGTGGCGGATCACTCCGACCCTGACCTTCGACGCCGGCATCCGCTACGATCTGCAGACGGTCCGGCAGCCGAGCGTGCTCAACCCGGATCCGCAGCTGCTGGCGGCGGGGTACTTCACCGACACGATCCACGAGGACAAGAACAACTTCGCCCCCCGCCTGGGGTTCGCCTGGACGCCCGGAGGCAACGACCGCACCGTCGTGCGCGGCGGCTACGGGATCTTCTACGGGCGAACGCCGGCCATCATCTACGGGACGGCCACCTCCAACAACGGCATCAACGTCCAGACCATCACGTTCACGGGGAACCTGATTCCGCAGTATCCGAACATCTATCCGGCCCTGCCATCGGGCGTGGCTCTGCCCAAGCCGACGATCTTCGTGACCGATCCCAACTACCAGAATCCCAAGGTCCAGCAGGCCAGCCTTGGGGTCGAGCACGCGGTGACTCCCGATCTGGCCGTCTCGATGAACCTTCTGCACGTCCACGCCAACGACCTGACCCGGTCGATCGACCGCAACATCGGCACGGAGAGCCCGGCCACGGCCAACGTCGCCGGGGACGGCACGGTCACTTACCTCAAGTTCGGCAGCACGCGCCCCTTCACGAATTTTGCGCGCGTGATCGCGTTCGAAAGCACGTCCAGGTCCGATTACAACGGCCTGACCCTGGAGATCGTCAAGCGCTATTCGAACAACTGGCAGGCGCGCCTGGCCTGGACCTACGGGCACGTCCTTGACGACCGTCCCGACCAGACCGCGGTCGTTCCGGCCTCGTCGGACGATGGCAAGTTCGCCCAGGACCCGTTGAACTTGAACGGCGACTACGCCTCGGGCGACAACGACGTGCGGCACCGGATCGTCTTTTCGGGAGTGTGGAACCTGGACTACGCGGGCGGCATCTCCAACACCTTTATGAAGGCCCTGGCCTCGGGCTGGACCCTCTCGGGAATCGTCTTCTTCCAGACCGGGCAGCCGTACTCCGCGACCATGGGCACCAATGTCGACCTGAACAACGACGGCAATCCGCGCAACGACCGGGCTCCGGGATTCGGGCGCAACACCTTCCGGCTGCCTTCGCAGTTCTCGGTCAATCCGCGGATCACGCGCCACATTCCGATCGGGCCGGTCGACGTCGAGCTGATCGCCGAGGCCTTCAACATCTTCAACAACAAGAACGTCAACTTCGCGTCGAACACGTTCTACAGCTACAACGCGACGACCAACACCCTGACGCCGCTGGCGAGCTTCGGGGCTCCGCTGGGTGACTCGGGCTCGCGCATCCTGCAGTTGGCCGCCAAGGTCACCTTCTAAGGATCTCGAATCGGGCGATCGAAGCCGGGGAGCGATCCCCGGCTTCTCCTTTCCGGGAGACGAGCATGAAGGAGGCCACGCCGGCGCTCTTGGAGCGCGGCCGGGTTCTGTTCAACGAGGGCCGGTATTTCGAGGCCCATGAAGTCTGGGAAGAAGCCTGGCTGGAGGAGGTGGAGGAGATCCGGACGCTGCTCCAGGGCCTGATCCAGATCGCCGCGGCCCTTCTGAAGGCGTCCCGGGGCGAGCGCCCGAGCGGCTGCGCGCAGCTCGTGGCGGCCGGCCGGACGAAGCTCGCGCCCCTGCCCGGAACCCTCGCCGGCCTCGATCTGATCGCGTTCCGACGCGCGATCGAGCGATTCGACGCCGCCGCGGAGCCGTGGTTCAAAGGCGGCGCGGCCGGGCCTCCCGCCCCGGACGTCTTCCCGCGGCTCGGTCGGGCCGGCGCCCCGGAGTGAGTGTCAACAATGCATATATTGTATCAATCAGATGGGTGCCTCCCGGAGCGCGGGCGGGGGCAAGCCCCGCCCCTACGGTACGGAGGGCCTGGGTCTCTTCGTGCCCCTCGCGGCGCGACCAAGTTTCGCGAACTGGATTCGCGAAACGACTCGCGCCGCGGGAGCCGGAGCGGAGCTGTCGGGATCAGACCCGCCGTCGAGGCCCTTTGGCCGAGCGGCGGGCCGGTACGCGCAAAGCGCGCAGATCCCGAAGCGCGGCTCCGGCGACGTGTTACGCGCTTCTCTGCAGAAACGGGATCACGTTGCCCAGCCGCGCAGCGGCTCCCAGCGCCGCGGCGCGGGCCGCGGCGACGGTTCCCTCGAGGGCCGCGATCAGGCGGTCGAGCTCGAGGGCCAGCGTAACGGCGCCCCGCTCCTCGGCTTGCGCCCGGGTCTCCACGAGCCGGATCCGGAAGAGGCGCGCGTCGTTCCAGCGGCCCAGGGCTTCCTGGAGCTCTTTTTCCCGGGCGATGGCCGCGTCGAGCCCCCGGACTCCGCAGGCCGCCAGGTCCTCGGCGACGTAGCGCGCCCGCTTGACCGCCAGGCGATAGCGATGGAGATCACGATCCGAGGCGTCGTCCCCCGGCGGCACGAGCCGGCGCTCGGCGCGCGCCCGCTCCAGGTCGAGGCGAAGCATGAGATCACCGGGGTCGCGCCGGGCCCGCCGCCGGATCTGCGCGGCGAGCTTTTTCATCCTGCGCCCCTCCGCCAGGCGCATCGCTTTGCGCGCGCCCGCGGCGTAACGCACTTCCCAGCGCGCCTGCAGGCCGGAATAGGCGTCCTCGGGCAGGAGGCCGAGCGCGTGGACCCGCGCGAGCAGCGCGCGGTCGACCTCCATCTGGCGCAGCTCGGAAAAGGCGCTCACCAGTTTCCTGGACCGGCGCTCGATCTTCTTCTTCCCGAGCGCGGCGGCCGTCGCGCCGATGCGCCGCAGCGCGACGCGCAGGTCGTGAATGGCCTCGGCCTCGTTTCCGCGAAGATCCTTGCGCGCTTTCTGAAGAGCGCGCACGCGCCGGCGCCAGAGGTTTTCGGCCATGGGGGGCGCTATTATAGGTTCGGACTGGCTGAAAGAAAGGTTGACGACTTCATACCATCTTCACAAGGAGTTGACGCGGTCCTCCGCGGGCCCGCGGACAATTTCTTTGCCGTGAAAAAGCTCGCCGCCATCGACATCGGGACCAATACCATCAAGCTGTTGGTGGCGGCGGTGGACCAGGACGGCGTCCTGGAAATCGTGGCCCGGGAGAAGTCCCTGGTCCGACTGGGCAGCGAGACCCTGGCGACCGGGCGCCTCTCCCCGGAAGCCATCGAGGCCGGCGCCAGCGCGGTCGAGCAGTTCCAGAAGTCGATCGCCGCGCAGGGCGCCGAGCTGGTGCGGGCGGTCGCGACCTGCGCGGTGCGGGAGGCCGAGAACTCCCAGGAGTTCCTGGACGCGGTCAAGCGGCGCACCGGGGTGTCCGTGGACGTCATCTCCGGCGAGGAGGAGGCGCGGCTGATCCACCTGGGCGTGCGCAGCGAGTTTCCGGCGCGCCTCGATCCGCTCTTCCTGATCGACATCGGGGGAGGATCGACCGAGTTCGTCGTCTCCGACGGCTCGCGCGTGCTCCTGACCGAGAGCCTCCCCCTGGGCGTGGTGCGTCTGGCCGACCGGTTCTCCCGCAACGATCCCCCCAGCGCCGGAGACCGCAAGGATATGAAACGGGTGGTGCGGTCGGCCGCGAAGAAGGCCGCCGAAGCCGTTCAGAAGGTCGGGTTCAAGACCTGCGTGGGCTCCTCGGGAACGATCCAGTCCCTGTCCCTCGTGCACGAGGCGGCGATCCTGGGGCGCGAGCCCACCGCGTCGGGGCATCGCACCCTGACCCGGTCGGGGCTCAAGAAGGTCAACAAGATCCTGCGCAAGGCGACGCTGAAAGAGAAGCTGCGGGTGCCCGGCCTGGACCCGCGGCGCCGGGACATTTCCGTGCCCGGCGGGCTGCTGCTGTCCTGGATCCTGAAGCGGACCGGGGCCGACTCGATCGTGGTCGGAGAGCGGGGCCTGCGGGAAGGGATCCTGCTCGATCACGTGGCCCGCCAGGGCCGCCGCCCCTCCGCGGACCGCGACGTGCGGGCGCGCAGCGTCGATCGGCTGCTCCGGCGCGGAAACGCCGAGGTCCTGCACGCCGCCCACGTGGCCCGCCTCGCGCTGGAGCTCTTCGACCAGACCCACTCCCTTCACCAGTTGACCGCCACGGAGCGGGAATGGCTCCAGTACGGAGCGCTGCTGCACGACGTGGGCTGCTACGTCGGTTTCTCCAAGCACCAGCTGCACTCCTACTACCTCATCACCCACGCCGACCTGACCGGCTTCTCGGCCGAAGAGATCGAAGTGATCGCCTCGATCGCCCGTTACCACAAGGGAAAGGGGCCCCGCGACGCCCACGAGAACTGGAAGCGCCTCGATCCCTATCTGCGACCGGTGGTGGAGAAGCTCGCGGCGCTCCTGCGCATCGCCGACGGTCTCGATCGGAGCCACCGCCAGCTCGTGGCCGAGCTGACCTGCCGGGTGCGGGCGCGCCGGATCGAGCTCGACGCGGTCGCGCGGGGGGACTGCGAGGCCGAGCTCGACGCCGCGCGCCGAAAGGCGAACCTCTTCGAAATGGTGTTCCATCGCCGGGTGGTCCTCGGAGCGATCCCCGCGGCCCGCGAGGAGGCGATCCATCAGAAGGACCTGGAGATGATCTCGGCGGAGGCGCTTTGGGGATGACCCGCCGCGTGAGGCGTGAGGCGAGAGGCGTGAGGCGGACGACACGAGGGGAAGGCCTTGACACGAAGCGAAAAGGGGACTCGACTTGAAAGAACATTTTTCCGAGCTGCTGGAGGACCTCCGGCGCAACCTGATCCTGATGGGCGGCGAAGTCGAGCGTCAGATCCAGCGCGCGATCGAGGCGCTGACGGAAGTCGATGAAGAGAAAGCCGGGGCGGTCATCGCCGCGGACGAGGAGATCGACCGGATGGAGATGGGCATCGAGGAGCAGGCCGTCCAGCTGCTGGCCCTGCAGCAGCCGGTGGCCGTCGATCTGCGGTTCCTGATCGCGGCTCTGAAGATCAACAACGACCTGGAGCGCATCGGCGATCACGCCGTCAACATCGCCGAGGGCGCCCAGCGGCTGGCCGCGCAGAAGCCCTTCAAGCCGTTCATCGACATTCCGTACATGGCCGAGGTGGCCATGTCCATGTTGAAGGGCTCGCTGGACGCGTTCGTGAACCGGGACCTCGAGCTGGCCAAGAAGATCATCAAGAAGGACGACATCCTCGACGAGAAGAACGTTTCCATCATCCGGGAGCTCCTGACCTACATGGTGGAGTACCCGTCCCTCATTACCTACTGCCTCGAGCTCATCTCCATCTCCAAGAACCTCGAGCGCGTCGGCGACCTCGCCACCAACATCTGCGAGGACACCATCTTCATGACCGAGGCCAAGTGGGTGAAGCATCACGCCACGGAATTGACGTGAGGCGTAAAGGGTGAGGCGTGAGGCGAAGCACGGAGGCCCGATCGGACGGGCCGTGATCGGCGTCCGCCTCACGCCTGACACCTGACGCCTCACGCCCGGCGTGTTCCTCTGGGGCGTCGCCACCTCGTCCTACCAGATCGAGGGCGCGGCGGAGAACGACTGGACGGCGTGGGAGCGCCAGGGGCGCCTCCGTTCGCCCGACGTCCGCTGCGGGCTCGCGGCCGGGCACGCCGACCGGTGGCGCTCGGACCTGTCCCTGCTGCCGACGATCGGCGCCAACGCCTACCGCTACTCGGTCGAGTGGAGCCGCCTGGAGCCCCGGCCGGGCGAGTTCGACGAGGCCGCCCTGGAGGCGGAGCGCGCGCGCGCGGACTACCTGCGGCGGCTTTCGATCGAACCGGTCGTCACTTTGCACCATTACACGCACCCGGTGTGGTTCTGGCGCGACGGCGGCTGGGAGAATCCCAGGAGCGTGGACTGGTTTTGCCGCCTGGCCGAGCGCGTCGGCGCGGCGCTGCCCGACGTCCGGACCTGGGTCACCCTGAACGAGCCGATCGTCTTCCTGCTGGGCGGGTACCTCGGAGGCCTCATTCCGCCGGGGCAGAAGAGCTTCGCCGCCGCGGCCCGCGCCCTCCGGCATCTCCTCCTGGCTCACGCGCAAGCCGCCGCGGCGCTGGCGCAGCGGCCGGGCGGAGGGAGGTCGGGCATCGCCCACAACATGCTCGACTTCGCGCCGGATCGGCCCGACAGCGTTCTGGACCGCAGGCTGGTGGACGCCGGCGAGCATCTCTACAACCGCGCCCTGGTCGAGGCGATCGGCACGGGCCGGATGCGCTGGTCCTTTCCGGGAGAGGGCAAGACGGTCTTCTCCGTGCCCGAGCTGCCCCGGGCCACGGGGTTCTTCGGGGTCAACTACTACAGCCGCGTGCACCTGCGGTTTCGAGGGCTGCCCGGCCCCGTGGGGGAGTTCTTCTATCGCGACCCGCGCGGCCGCGGCCTGACCGACATGGGATGGGAGATCCACCCGGAAGGCTTCGACCGCGTCCTGCGCGACGCGGCCTCCGCCGGCCTGCCGGTCGTGATCACCGAGAACGGCATCGCGACCGGCGACGACCGGCACCGCCGGACGTTCCTGCACGAGCACGCCCTGATCGTGGCCCACCATCGCGACGCCGGGCTACCCATCGAGGGTTACTTCTACTGGTCCCTCCTGGACAACTTCGAATGGCTGGAGGGCTTTCGTCCCCGGTTCGGCCTGTTCGAAGTCGACTACGCCACCTTCGCGCGACGGCGCCGCCCCTCCGCCGACCTCTTCGCGTCCCTGGGAAGATCGCTGGCCCGGACCGGCCGCGCGCGAATCGACGCCGTCGGCCCCGGGCGGGACCTGGAGCCCTGAGTCCGCCTACCGTCCGGCGTCCTCGGGCGGCAGCGGGTGGAAGATTTTCCGGCGGCGTTCCAGCGTGACGAACGCGCGCACTCCCGCGGCGCGCGCATGGGCCAGGGTCCGCTCATAGCCCCAGCCGACCTCGAGCGGAGCGTGGGCGTCGGAGGAAAACGTCAGCGGCACGCCGGCGGCGGCGATGCGCGCGAGGAGGCCGGCCTCGGGGTACGGCTCGCCGGCCGGCTTGCGGAGTCCGGCCGAGGAGATCTCCACGGCGCATCCCCCCTCCCGCGCCGCGGCGATCGCGGCGTCCTCCGCCTCGCGGACCGAGGTTTCCGGCCTGTGCCCGTGCTTCTTGGGGAGGTCGAAGTGCGTCAGGACGTCGAAGAGCCGCGTGCGCGCGGCCAGCGAGAGCAGCCGGTAGTATTCCCGGTACAGCCGCTGTGTCCCTTCCCGCTCGAACCGGGCGGCCGAGCCGGGAGCGTCGATCCAGTCGCCGGCCACCCAGTGGACCGATCCCAGGACGAGGTCCCAGTCCGCGCGCCCAAGCCAGGCGGCCAGCGTCTCCTCGTGACCCTCCGCGTAGTCGGCCTCCAGGCCCAGCCGGATGGGGATGCGCCCGGCGAACTCGCGGCGCAGGGCCTCGACCTCGGCGAGGTACTCGTCGAACTGGTCCTCCCGCATGGCCAGGCGGGGGTCCCGGTCGGGAGGAGGAAGGAAGTAGAGCGGGATGTGGTCGGTAAACGCCATCTCGGACAAGCCCTGCTCGATGGCCCGCAGGACGAAGTCCCGCGACGCGCCGCCGGCGTGGCCACAGCGAAACGTGTGCACGTGGTAATCGGGCAGGCGGATCACGCGGGCTATTATCGCCAAGGCCTCGCGGGAGCTCACCGCCGCGTGCGCGCCCTGCGAGATCGGGCAGATTCGCAATTGCCTGCGCGTCCGAAGGCACCTCGCCATCCATCGCCCGGTGAAGAAGCCGCCCGCAGTCACCGGCATTGCCCTTGGCGGCACGCGGCGGCCAGGCAGGGGAGAGTCGCCACCGGGCCGCCGCTCCGGTCACTCGGGCACAGAAACGGTCTGGCAAACCCGATCACCGTGGAGCGGCCTGGCCGGAGCGGGCCGACGAGGGAGACGGCCCGACGCCGGGGCGACTTGGCCGCGAAACTCCTCAGACGGGACACGAGCAGGCTGTGAAGATCTTCAGCGACCAGCGCCCTGCCCCTTCCGGGCCCGGGGCTTCAGATTCTTTTTACGCCGTCCTCGCGCCGGCTTTTCCGCGACACCGACAAGAGTTCTTGTCAGTAGCCGATCCTCGAAGCCGGTGACGCGCCATGCTCCTTTGTGACTTCCACGTCCACACGACTTACTCCGACGGGATGCTTCCGCTCGAGCGCGTCGTGGACCTCTTCGGGCGCTCGGGCCACGACGTCATCGCCATCACCGACCACATCGTCAACCGCGACAACGGCCTGGGCCGGATCGCGCACGCCATCCGGCACTCGCTCAACCCGGAGTCCTGGAAGCGCTACGCCGAGCAGATCCGGCGCGAGGCCGAGCGGGCCTGGAAGACCTACGGAATGCTCGTCCTGCCCGGCGCGGAGCTGACGCGCAACACGATCAACCGCGACACGTCCGTCCACATTCTGGCGCTGGGCTTGAACGAGTTCCTCTCCGCCGACGGAGATCCGCTGGACCTGCTGCGGGAGATCCGCGGCCGCGGGGCGGTTTCGGTGGCCTGCCATCCCCACGAGATGAGCGAGTTCTACGCGAACACCTTCTACCTCTGGAACCGGCGCAAGATCGTCGGGCCGCTGATCGACCTCTGGGAAGTCGGATGCCGCTGGGACCTCTTTCCGGTCGTCTCGCGGGAACGGCTTCCGCACATCGCCAACAGCGATTTCCATCGCCCCGAGCATCTCTACGCCTGGAAGACGCTGCTGCGGGCGGAAAAGTCCGTCGCCGGCGTCCTCGGCGCCTTGAAGAGGGCCGCCGGGATCGGAATGCTGCGGCTCACCTCGCCGGAGGCCGAGGCGACGGCGTGACGCTGGCCCTGGCCTTCCTGTTCGCGCTCGTGATCTGCGTGGCCGGCTACGCCGTGGCCGCGGCGGTCCTGGAGAGAACCCGCCGCGCCGGCCGGGAGCGCCGGCTGCCGGACTTCGCGCCGCCGGTCTCGATCCTCAAACCGCTCTCCGGACTGGATGACGCGCTGGAAGAGAACCTCGAATCGTTCTACGCGCTCGACTATCCGGAATACGAGGTGATCTTCTCCTTCGCCCGCCAGACCGACCCCGCGTTCGCCGTGGCGCGCCGCGTGGCCGACCGCCACCCCGGTCGATCCACCGTCTTCGTGGTGGATGCCCGCGAGCCGGGGGGCAACGCCAAGGTCAACCGGCTGGCCGCGGCGCTGCGCCACGCGCGGTTCGGCCACGTGCTCATGGCCGACGGGAACGTCCGGGCGCACCGCGGGTTCCTGCGCCGGGCGGCCGCCGAGTTCTCCGACGCGCGCGTGGGTCTGCTCTCGCACCTGTTCGTCGCCCGGGGAGCCCGGACGCTCGGGTCCCGCCTGGAGTCGCTGCACTTGAACGGGACCCTGCGCGCCGGGATCGCGGCGATGTCCGGACTCCTGGAGATGCCCTGCGTGGTCGGCAAGTCGATCCTGGTCTCGCGCAGGGCGCTGATGGCGATCGGCGGCCTGGAGATCCTGCGCGACCATCTGGCCGAGGATTACCTTCTGGGACGCGCGGTCGCCGGGGCCGGCTACAAGGTGGTCCTGTCCGGCGACGAGATCGAGGCCACCGAGATCGCGCGCGGGCTCGCCGACGTGTGGAAGCGGCAGCGGCGGTGGGCCATTCTGCGCAAGAGGCTGGGAGGCCTGTCCTACGGATCCGAGCTTCTGGCCAATCCCGTCCCCTGGCTGGCCGGCGCGGTGATCGCGTCCGCCGGCCATCCCGGAATCGCCGCCCTGGCCGCGGCCGTGTACGCGCTCCGGATCGCGATCGAGGCCGTCTCGGCGCGCCGGGCCCGGGCCTCCTTCACGCTGCTCGACTGGGCGCTCTGCCCGGTCCGCGACGTCGCCGTCGCCGCGCTCTTCTGGGCCGGCCTCTTCGGACGGCGCACGGCCTGGCGCGGCCGGCCGATGCGGGTCGGCCGCCGGACTCTGATCGGCGGATTCGATGGAGTTCCTTCGCCGCGAAGAAGTTTCGGCGGCGTAGCCGAACAGAATTAGTTAGATCACTAATTTTTCCGAATTTTATTCGGGATGGTCCGGAACTGCCCGAAGGCCCCGGCGGGCCATCCGGTCCAGAAGAGTCTGCTGGGCGTCGATCCGGCTTTCCGCCGTGGGCGGCGTGCGCCGCACGTACTCGCCGTCGGGGTTCAAGTCGCGGGCCCGGCTGTTGTCCCGGGCCAGGGGCTCGAGGACTTCCTGCCGGATCTTCTCCTTGGCCTTCTCGTCCAAGATCGGCACCATCAGCTCGACGCGCCGGAAGAAGTTGCGCGGCATCCAGTCGGCGCTGGAGATGTAGATCTCCTCGTCCTCTCCGACCCCGAAGGAGAAGCAGCGGCTGTGCTCGAGGAATCGGCCCACGACCGAGGACACCGCGATACGGTCGGAGACGCCGGGAATGCCGGGCCGCAGGCAGCAGATGCCCCGCACGGCGAGCGTGATGGGGACGCCCGCGCCGGAGGCCCGGTAGAGGGCGCGGATCACGTTGGCGTCGACTAAGGAGTTCATCTTGGCGATGATCGAGGCCGGCCGCCCCTCCCGCGCCTTCTCCTCTTCGCGCACGATCAGGGCCAGGACCTTCTCGTGCAGGGAGAAGGGGGCCACGATGAAGCGCTTGTACTTCGTCCGCTTGGAGAACCCGGTCAGGACGTTGAAGAGCTCCGACGCGTCGTGTCCAAACTCGGGCCGGACGCTGAAGAGTCCCAGGTCCGTGTAGATCTTCGACGTCACCCGGTTGTAGTTGCCCGTCCCCACGTGGACGTAGCGGCGCATGGAGTTGCCTTCGCGGCGGACCACCAGGGCGATCTTGGCGTGCGTTTTCAAGCCCTCGACGCCGTAGGCGACGTGCACGCCGGCCCGCTCGAGGGACCGCGCCCACTGGATGTTCTTTTCCTCGTCGAAGCGGGCCTGCAGCTCCACGAGCACCGCGACCTGCTTTCCGTTTTCCGCCGCCCGCGCCAGCGCGGCCACGATCGGAGAATCCGTCCCCGTCCGGTAGAGGGTCATCTTGATGGCCAGGACGTCGGGGTCGTCGGCGGCGTCGTCGAGGAACCGCATCACCGGATCGAAGGAGTCGTAGGGATGGTGGAAGAGGATGTCGCCCTTGCGGATCGCCTCGAAGGCGGAGCGGGGAGCGGCGAAGAGCAGGCTCGACGCGGCCACGCAGGGCGCGTCCTTCAAGTCCGGGCGCTCCACGCGCAGCAGGGAGAGCAGATCGGAAACGCCCAGCGGCCCGGGGATCTCGTACACGTCGTCGGCCTCGAGCTCCAGCTGACCTCGCAGGAGCTCGCGCACGCGCTCGGGGCAGCGGTTGTCCACTTCCAGGCGGATGGCCGCGCCGAAACGCCGGCGCCGGACGTTCTCCGCCACGGACCGGAGGAGATCGCCGGCCTCGTCCTCCCGGATCTCCATGTCGGCGTCGCGGGTCACGCGAAACGACGAGGCCCCGCGGATCTTCATGCCCGGGAACAGGTGCGCCAGATGCGCCTCGATCAGGTCCTCCAGGAGGATGAACACCGCCGACGCGTCCCCGCCGACGGGGAGGAGCCGCGGAAGCGAGGGAGGAACCTTGATGCGCGCGAAATGGGGCCGGCTGTCCTCCTTCTCCGAAAGCTCGATGGCGAGCGACAGCGACAGGTTGGAAAGAAAGGGGAAGGGATGCGCGGGATCGAAGGCCAGAGGGGTCAGCACCGGGAAGACCACGCTCTCGAAGTACCCGGTCAGCTCCTTGCGCTGCTCCGCTTCGATCGCGTCCCAGCGCACCACCCGAACGCCCTGTTCCGCGAGCTTGGGCAGGACGTCCTCGGTCAAGGTCCGCATGGCCACGGCGCCGTCGCGGCGCACGATTTCGCCGATGGCCTTGAGCTGCTCGGTGGGGGAGAGGCCGTCCGCGCTGCGCTCGGTGACCGACGCCTCGAGCTGATCGTGGAGCCCGGAGACCCGGATCATGAAGAACTCGTCCAGGTTGGAGTGGAAGATGCAGAGAAACTTCAGCCGCTCGAGCAGCGGCCAGCCCGGATCGAGAGCCTCTTCGAGCACGCGGCGGTTGAAGGCCAGCCAGGAGATCTCGCGATTGAAGTAGAGCGCGCGATCCCTGAGCCGGTCTTCCGGGGCCGACGAACCGATGGGGCGAGCTTCCGTCATAAAACGAAGGGATCGAGAGGTTATCACCTCGACTCGAAGTTGCCCTGAGGGCGCCGGAAGTGTGACAAGCCTTTATGCTGCAATGCGTTACAATCCCCGCCGGTCACGGCGCCCACTTGAGCCCGCAGGTGGCGGCGACGATCGCGAGCGCGCAGAGGACCCGCGTCGGTCCGCAGGGCTGCTTGTAGACGACGACGTCGATCAGGACCGCTCCGACGACGGAGACGCCCATCCAGCTCGCGTAGGCCGTGCCCATGGGAATCGATTTCATGGAGAGGGAGAGAAAGAACGCCGCGCCGAGGCCGAACACGGCGTAGCCGATCATCGGGAGGAGGCGCGAGAAGCCGTCGGTCGCCTTCAGGCTGACGATCCACCCGACCTCCAGGATCCCGGACACCACCAGGAAGATCCAGGAACGCATCGCTCTCGCCTCCGAGGCCGCGAGGTCGGGCGCGCGGCCGCCGCAGGGCTCCATGAAAGCCGATCGAGGTGAAGAACGCCCGTCGAGCGGCGTGAAGGGCGCGCGAAGACCATGGGAAAGCGAGGCGGCGCGATTGCCCCGCCGCCTCGCTGAGAAGGTCTAACGCGATTGCGAGGCGCGCCTGGCCAGGATCACCGGGAGCTTCTCGACCGCGGCGGAGCAGCCCTCCGGATCGGTCGCGACGATCTCCCAACTCTGGTTGTCGCCGTGCTGCTGGGTGTAGAAGACGCGCCATCCGTTCTGGAACGTCGTGGGAATCTTGGCGCCCAGGATCCCTCCCGTCGTCGGGTCGCCGTCGGACACGTGGAATCCGGTGATCTCGTTGTCGCCTTCGTTCTGGAATCCCGGCTGGCCGGCCAGACCCGCGTCGATGGTGGCCGACGGATCGCGGCCTTCCGCCAGGATCCGGATGGGCGGGAAGGCCTCGGAGCTTGCGTAGTCCTCGGTCACGTCGAACAGGTAGGCGGAGTCGAGCGCGTTGCGCTGCGCGTGGAGCCCGTCTCCGGCGTCCTCCACGAACACGATGTGGTCCCGATCCCAGAAGCCGACGTTGTCGAGGCCCGTGTGGGTGACATCGCCCAGGTACAGCAGGGTCAGGGTGCCGTTGGTGGCGGACGGATTGGCCTGGAAGAGCTTGAGGATCGAGCCGAACCCGCCGTAGGCCGCGCCCGCCTCGGTCAGCGAATTGGTGTCCCCGGTTTCGGCGAAGAAAAACTGCGTGAAGCCGGAGCCCGGCCGGAATTGCCCGTTCTCCGGACGCTTGAAGGGCGTGCAGCTCTTGGTCTTGGCCAGACCGTTCGCGTCGAACGGGTTGAACCCGTCCACGTCGTTGTCGTGGATCGTGACCCAGTTGGTGGCGAACTTCTTGCCGTAGGTGTGGAGGTCCTTGACGTCCTGGGACTGGATGTCCTGCTCGGCCTGGCCGGCGTGGAACACGATCGGCTGGCCGGTGTGGGCGAGCGACATCACCTGCAGGGCCTGGAGCTTTCCGCCCAGCAGCAGGTTCGTGCGGTCCTTGGGGAGGAAGCGGAAGACGAAACTGTTGGGCTGTTTGGCGTGCGTGCTGGTCGCGCCCGCGCCGCCGCCGGTGTCCTCGACGATCCAGAGGTTGCCGTCGGAGTCGTTCTGGATCCCCTCGTATCCGGCCCGCCCGAAGATGCCGGCCAGGTCCTCGACGAAGGTGGGGAAGTCCGGTCCCATCTGGTAGACCGTCCCGTTGATGCCGTTCTCCACGGTGAAGAGCAGCTTCTGGGCCCAGGGGTCCCAGGTCGAGCCGTCGATCGCCTGGAGCGGCTTGCCGGACGAATCCAACGTGGCCATCAAGGTCACGCGGTGCGTGCCGTCCGCGTCCAGGTTGACGCGGGTGATGTAGCCGCCGCTGTCGCCCGCGGTCGCGGTCGGGCCGAGCAGCTCGTGACCCTGGAACAGAAAGCGCAAACCGTAGTCGTAGCCGGCGCTCGGCCCGGAGAGGCCCGGCAGAACGAGATAGGTATTTTTGTCCGGCTCGCTCTTGCTCGCCTCGACCTGGTGCGACGCCGTCTGCACGTCGCCGGGCGCGGGCACCATCGGACCGTCGCCGTAGTAGCCGTAGAAGGGCACCTGGGCCGTCCCGTTCTCCAGGGCCATGTTCCCCTGGGCAGCGATGGTCTGGCCGAGCCCGCGAATCAGCAGCGAGGGCGCCGACGCGCCGGCGACCCGCGTGTTCGCCTTGGGCGCGGTGACCTCCACGCGCGCTTCGTCGGCGGTCGAAACAGCGGCCGCGGCCATGGGGACTGCGGCGGCGAGCGCCCCGGCGATCGAGCCCCTGGGAATCCTCATGCGTTCCTCCTTCTGGTTTCTCTTCGGGTTGTGCGGTCGGAAAATCCGGCGAGAGTAGAAACCGCGGATGTGAGGAGGAATCGAGGACGGCGTAAACCGGCTTTGGTCGAGCGGTCAATTCTTTTCGAAACGCCGACGGCCGCGGCGCCTTGGAACGTGCGGAGGCATCGGCCGCGGAAACCTGAGAGAATCGCGCGCTTGAAGGGAACAACGCATGATGCGAAAAGCGGCGTCGGTTCTTCTCGTGGCTTCGTGCGCCTGCGCCGGCACGCGCGCAGCCCGGGGCCCCGCGGTCGACGTCTACCAAGCGGAGGCGGCCGCGGCTCCGGGCACGCGCAAGCTTCCCGAGGGATGCCGGCTCCTGGGCCGCGCCGGACCGATCGATCAGATGGAGAGCGAGCGGGCCGCCGACGATCCCTACAAGGTCGAGCGGCGGAAGGTTGCCGAGGAGGGCGGCAACGTCCTTCTGGTCCTGTCCCATCGCACGGTCACGCGCCCCAACACAGACTGCCCCTCGGGAGACGCGTCGCCGGATTGCCTGCGCAAGTCCCAGAGCTGGTTCCGGGTCGCCTTCGAGGAGTACGCCTGCGACACGGAGGCCGCCGCGGCGTTGAAGGCCCTGCCTCCGGCGCCGCCGTCGGGCGGCATCACCCTCGTGCTGGGCGGCGCGAAGAAATCGAGCCCGCAGCCTCCGCCCGCCGCGCCGTCGGCCTCGCCCGCGCCGGCGGCCGTGACCGTCGCCGAGCTCAAGGGGAAAGTCCTGGAGATGATGCGTGAGAAGGTGGCCCCGGACGTCGTTCTCGCCTACGTCCGGGGACAGCGGCTCTCGCGGAAGATGACCGCGGAGGAGATCATCGACTGGACCCGCTCGGGCGTCCCCGACGCGGTGATCGAAGCGGCGGCGTCCCGCTGAGGGCGCTCAGTCCGGCGGGGGCTTGCGCTCCCTGCCGCGCAGAACGTGGAGGCCGCGCGCGTCGGTGCGTCGCGGCCGCGGCGGCTCCGCGGTCAATTCCTCCAGGACTTCACGCACCCGCGGGTCGCGAACGTGAACGCACGCTGCCACCAGCCTCAGAATGATCTGCGCTTCCAGCGCCTCGGTCGAAATGCCTTCGCACGCCTTTGACGCGGGCGGCCAGGCGCCGGCGATCCTCGATCACACGCGCGGGACCGAAGGGCTTTGGGGGCATGACACTCCTCTCGGATGTTGGGGCCTGCACGCTCCCATGCGCCGCCGAAATCGGCCTGAGCGCGCCGTCAGATCTCCGCCAGGCGCGAGTCGGGCGCAGATCCACCGGCCCGCGCGGCGCTCGGACTCCTCGAAGGTCCGCCTCAGAGGAAAGCGGCTTCAACCGATCTTCATTCCGCCCTGATAGCCTCCGGACCATGTGGATCTGGACGGGACCCTCGACGGAGGCGTGCGTCTGCGGCCGTCGGCTGCCTTCGCCGAGCGGGGCGCGCGGCCGCGCGCATCGCGAGGTTCTCTGCGCCTGCGGCCGCCGGGCCGTCTACGCGCCTTCCGGGTCGGACTGGGCGCTCCAGGCTCTGCTCACGCCCGAGCGATCCGTTCCCGTCGGCGGATTCTCACGTGCGCTGCGGCTCGAGCCGGACGTCGAGCGGTACTGGTTCCTCCATGCGATCGGCAGCGCGACCCTTCCGGTCCATATCGTCTTTTCGCCGGCCCTTCGGGTCGCGGAGGTCAAGGCGGCGGATCTGAAGGTCCTCCATCTGGAAGACGTGGTCTCCGCCGCCGAGGCGCGCCGAGTCTGGGTCGAGCGGCGGGAGTCGTCGCGCCGCCGGGCCCGTCGAACCGCTCGGATCGACCCGCTCCTTCCGGAGCCGCGCGGATAACAATACTTATATTGTATCCCCGGACGGCCGCCCGGCCCCGGCGCCGCCGGAAATGATGGTCACCCGGTTGCGTCCGTCGCGCCGCTCGTAGGAGATTTCCGCGGCCAGGGCTCGGACGATGGGCAGGCCCCAGCCGCCGGTCCCGGCGCGGTCGAGGGACGGCGGGCGGTCCGGCTCCGGCTCCTGCGTCGGATCGAACGGCCTCCCGTCGTCCTCCAGGGTGAGCGCGACGCCGCCGGCGCCCGCCTCCGCGAGGATCCGGATCCGGCGGGGCCCGGTCTCGGGATAGGCGTGCCGGATGACGTTGGCCACGAGCTCGTTCAGGCACAGCTCGAGGTCCGCGGCCCGGGTCTCCTCCAGTCCGGCCTCGGCCGCGAGGTCGCGAAACCAGCGCGACATCCGCCGCAGCTCGGCGTCGTCGTTGCGCAGGAGAAGGACGCGCTTGACCGTCGGATCCAAGAGCACCTCGCGGAGCGGCCGCGCGGACGTCAGTCCAGCCGGAAGGCGTCGGGCGCCAGGGCGCGGCGCGCCTCGTCGAGATCGTAGAACACCTGGAGAATCTGATCGACCTGCGTGGCCTGCAGCACGCGGGCCACCGCGGGCGGCGGAGAGAAGAGCGCCAGCATTCCCGCGCGCGACATTTGGGCCTTGGCGCTGCGCACGAGCGTGCCCAGGCCGAGGGAGCAGAGAAACTCGACTCCGGAGAGATCCACGAGGACGAAGAGCTTCTGCGAAGCCGACACCGAGGTGAATTTCAGATCGATTTCACGGGTGCCCTCGACGTCCATTCGACCGGCGAGGCGAATGTGTCGGATCCCTTCGGGCGAGTCTTCGTACGTCAGTTGCATGGAGTTGGGCGCCCTCCGGCGACATTGGAGCAGAGCCCGGAACGGACGACGTGTAAAAACTGAGTGAAAAAAACATGAAGCTCCGGCCGCGAGCCGGATCGCCTCAGGCGGGAGCCAGCCGCCGCACGACCAGGAGGGACGCGTCGTCGGGGAGGGGTAAGCCGGCGGCGTGCTCGGCCAGAGCCTGGAAGATCGCTGTGCACAGATGCGCCGCGCTCGCGCCGGC
This sequence comes from uncultured Acidobacteriota bacterium, assembly GCA_963733955.1. Taxonomy (GTDB): domain Bacteria; phylum Acidobacteriota; class Thermoanaerobaculia; order UBA5066; family Gp7-AA6; genus DATFTF01. Next base: position 3,107,750 of record CAVTEW010000003.1, on the reverse strand, counting down.
GAGCACCGAGGCGATTCCGGCCAGGCGATCGGGGCCGAACTCTTCGCCGGTCGCCGAAGGGCACTCGGTGACGCCGTCGGTATAGAGCAGGAGGACGCCGCCGGGCGGCACGTGCGCGCACCCGACCCGATAGACCGACTCCGGCGAGATGCCGAGCACCCGGCCCGACGGCGCGAGCTCCGCGCGGCCGCCCGCGGCGAGGACGAGGGGGGCGGGATGTCCGGCGTTGACGTACCGGAAGACTCCGCGCAGATCGAGCTCGCCGTAGACCATGGAGACGAACCGCGAGGACAAGGTCGAAGCGTAGAGGATCCGGTTGAGGCGCTCGACCGTGGCGTCGAGCGGCCCGGCCGCTCCCATCCGCAGGCCCACCACGACATCGCGCGCCTCCAACGCGGCGGGCAATCCGTGGCCCGAAGCGTCGGCGATCGTCAATCCCAGCGCGCTCGACCCCAGCGGGATCGCGTCGAAAACGTCGCCGCCCACTTCTTCGTCGGGGTCCGACCGGGCGGCGATGTCGAAGCCGGGCAGCGAGGGCAGGGGATCGGGCAGCAGGCCGCGTTGAATCTCCCGCGCCCGATCGAGCAGGCTGGTCCAGGCCGAAGCCATGGCGCGGTGGTGGACGGCGAGCCGCGCCATCTGGAGCGCGAGGGCCGCGGCCTCGTCGGGAATTCGGGTCAGCCGGAGGGCGGCCAGCCACTCTCCTCGCGGTCCCAGGGCCCAGACGGCGATCGGAAATCCGCCGGAGGAAGAAAAGAGAACGCGCTGCGAGGCCAGGAGTTCCCGTTCCGCCGTCTCCAGGCGGCCGACCCGATTGGCCAGCGACTCGTCGTCCCCGGACACGAGCGTCCAGCCGAAGCCGTCCCGCCGGGCCAGGAGGGCCGACGCGATCCCGCAATCCGCGGCGAGGCGTTCCCGGGTTCGCTCGAGCGCTGCGCTGTAGAACGACGCGAGATCGACGGCATGGAGGCCGTCGTAGATCGGCTCGATGAGGCGGTACAGCCGCTTTGGCTGCATGGCCGCGGCTTCGTCCACCGTCGCTGTCTCCGCGCTGGAAACCATGAGGACCTCCCGGAGCCCGCGAGACTACGCCCGGGGTCGTGAGGATCGCGCCGAGCCGGAGTGAGACCGGCCTGAAGCCGCGTTACGCGAAGATTTGACCTCCGGTCCGCGCGGATTTCAGAGCGGCGCGCCATTGTTTCGCCAGGGCTCGCAAGAGCCTCCCTCCGCTTTGCCCCGGGGAAACCGGGGCGATTTTTTTGTCTTGACGAGAAGTTGACGGGCGATCTTCTTTCGACGCCTCACGCCTCACGCCTTCAACTTGAATTTACGAGGTCTTCCCTCGCCGTTGACGGCCGGCCTTTACAAATCGCGCTCCAAACAGGAAGGAGCAATCGTCATGAAGGATCGTTTCGCCAGGATCGTCGTTATGGGCCTGGGGGCCGCTCTGCTGGCCGCTCCGATGGCCCATGCGCAGGTCACTCCCGCGGCCGGGTATTCGCCTCCGGACGACACGCCCAAAATCAGCGTCGGGGTCACTCTCTTCGCCAATTACTCCTACCAGGACACGCCCACAGTCACCGACGGCAACAAGACCGTCATCCACTCCAACTCGTTCGACGTCAACCGGGCCTATGTCAACGTGCTGGGGAGCCTGTCCCACTGGTTCTCCTTCCGCGTCACCTCCGACATTACGCGCGAGACGGGCACGGGCAGCTCCCTTTCGGGCAGCCAGACCTTCCGCATCAAGTACGGCTACGGGCAGGTCAACTTCGACGACTTCGCCCCCAAGGGCTCCTGGCTGCGGCTGGGCCTTCAGCAGACGCCCTGGATCGACTACGACGAAGGGATCTACCGCTACCGGTTCCAGGGAACGACCTTCACCGACGCGGAGGGGTTCTATCCGTCCTCCGACTACGGCGCGAGCACGCACTTCAACTTTCCCGACAACTACGGCGACGTCCACGTGGGCGTGTACAACGGCGATGGCTACACTGCCACCAACGACCAGCGCGGCGTCAACAATGAGAAATCGGTCCAGATCCGCGCATCTTTTCGCCCGGCTCCCAGCGTTCCGGTGGTCAAGGGATTGCGGATCGCGGGCTACTACGACACCGACCACTACTTCGCCGACGCCAAGAAGGAACGCTTCCTGGGCAACGTCACGTTCGAGCACCGCTACGTCAACGCGGGCTTCGAGTACATCGACGCCAAGGACCAGACGACGCCCACCGCCACCGAGCTCGACCGCAACGGCTTCTCCGCCTGGGTGACGCCGCGGACCCCGATCGGCGTCGAGGCCCTGTTGCGCTACGACGAGTTGAACACCAACAAGAATCTCTCGCCTAAGCCCAAGAAGAAGCGGACCGTGGTCGGCGTCGCCTACTGGCCGCCGCTCCAGGGAGGTAAGACGATCGCGTTCATGGTGGACTACTCCGAGGTCAAGTTCGAAAACGTCACGCCGGACCCGGGCAAGACGAAGATCTACGCGCTCCACACGCTTTTCAACTTCTAATTAACGTCGACTTCATGCGGACTTAACGGCCAAATTTCATCTTTCGATCGAGGTGAAAACGATGAAGAACCTACGACTCCTCGCCTGGGCGGCTTTCGCCGCAGTTCTCTGCACGAGCCCTCTCCTGGCCCAGAAAGTCCAGATCAATGGCGCCGGCGCGACGTTCCCGTATCCGATCTATTCGAAGTGGTTCTCGGAGTACAACAAGCTGCATCCGGAAGTCGAGATCAACTACCAGTCGATCGGCTCGGGCGGCGGGATCCGCCAGCTCACCAACGACACCGTCTTCTTCGGCGCCAGCGACGGGCCCATGACCAACGAACAGCTCTCCGCGGCTCCCGGCCATATCCTCCACTTCCCGACCGTGCTCGGCGGGGTCGTGCCCTCCTACAACATCCCCGGCGTCAGCGCGAACCTGAAGTTCACCGGGGCGGTGCTCGCGCAGATCTACCTCGGAAAGATCACCAAGTGGAACGACCCCCAGATCAAGCAGTTGAATGCCGGCGTCGCGCTCCCCGACACGGACATCACCGCGGTGCACCGCTCCGACGGTTCGGGCACCAACTACATCTGGTGCGATTACCTCTCCAAGGTCTCCCCGGAGTTCAAGAGCAAGGTCGGCGTGGGAACGTCCGTGAACTTTCCTGTCGGGATCGGCGGCAAGGGCAACGAAGGCGTCGCCGGCCTGGTCAAGCAGACGCCGGGGGCGATCGGGTACGTCGAGCTCATCTACGCCATCCAGAACAACATCAGCTACGGGGACGTCCAGAACCACGACGGCAAGTTCCTGCGGGCTTCGCTCGAGACGGTGACCGACGCGGCGGCGGGGGCGGCCAAGGTCATGCCTGCCGATTTTCGGGTCTCCATCACCAACGCGCCGGGCGCGGCCGCCTATCCGATTTCTTCGTTCACCTGGATGCTCTTCTACGAGAACCCCAAGGACAAGCAGCGGGCCAAGATCATGGCCGACTTCTTCAAGTGGGCCATCACCGACGGCCAGAAGTACTGCGCGGACCTGGGCTATGCTCCTCTTCCCAAGGAAGTCGTGTCGCTCGAGATGGCGGCCTTGAAAAAGATCAAGCTCTAAGTTCTCCGGAGGCTCACGACGATGGTAAGCCCCCCGTCCCGCCGGACGAGCGCCGACGACCGGCTCTTTCGCCTCGGGACGGGGTTCTTCGCCCTGCTCGTCGTCGCGCTCGTCGCGGCGATCGGCTACGAGCTCTTCCAGAACTCGCGCCTCTCGATCGCCAAGTTCGGTCTGAGCTTCTGGCGCACTCAAACGTGGGATCCCGTCGCCGGAAACTTCGGCGCGCTCCCGTTCATCTGGGGAACGCTCTACTCGGCGATCGCGGCGATGATCCTCTCGACGCCGGTCGCGCTCGGGATCGCGGTCTTCCTTTCGGAGCTGTCGCCCCGCGCGCTGCGGACGCCGCTCGCCTTCATGACCGAGCTCCTGGCGGCCATTCCGTCGATCGTCTACGGCCTGTGGGGCATCTTCATCCTGGTTCCGCTGGTTCGGCAGCTGGAGGTCCACACGCCCGCCTGGATGAGGAAGATCCCGCTCTTCTCCGGGCCGCCGCTGGGCGTCGGCATGCTCTCGGCCGCTCTGGTTCTCGCCGTGATGGTGATCCCGTTCACCTCCTCGGTGGCCCGTGAGGTCTTGAAGGCCGTGCCGGCCACGCAGCGCGAAGCGGCCTACGCGTTGGGAGCGACGCGCTGGGAGGCGATCCAGGCGGCGATTCGGTACGGACGGACGGGAATCGTCGGGGCCATCATGCTCGGGTTCGGCCGGGCGATCGGTGAGACCATAGCGGTGACGATGGTGATCGGCAACAGCCCGAGGGTCGCGCTCTCTCTGTTTGCCCCGCAGTATTCCATGGCCGCGGTAATCGCCAACGAGTTCACGGAAGCGGCCGACGACCTGTATCTGAGCGCCCTGATCGAGATCGGCCTGGTCCTGTTCATCATCACGCTGGTGATCAACGCCCTCTCTCGTCTTCTGATCTGGAGCGTGAGCAGGGAAAAGAAGGCCAAGGAGCCCGCTCCGGCTCCGCTGGCGATCCCGGAGAAGGCGGCATGAACCTCTCGCGACGCCGGAAGCTGCTCTCCAACCTCGTGGTCGGACTCTGCGGCCTGTCCGTGGCGATCGCGCTGGTTCCCCTGGTCCTGATCTTTTTCTACGTGATCAAGCAGGGGTTCTCCTCTCTCAATTGGGACTTCTTCACGAAGATGCCCAAGCCGGTCGGGGAGAAGGGCGGCGGGATGGCCAACGCGATCGTGGGCACTCTCATGCTCATGGGCCTCGCTTCGGTCCTGGCCATTCCCGTCGGCTTGATCGCCGGCGTCTATCTGGCCGAGTACGGCCGCAAGACGCTTGCCACGCTGGTGCGCTTCACGGCGGACGTTCTGAACGGGATTCCGTCGATCGTGATCGGAATCTTCGCCTACGGGCTCGCCGTGCTCCCCGTGCATCGGTTTTCCGCGCTGGCCGGCGGCCTGGCTCTCGGATTCATGATGATTCCCATCATCACGCGGACGACCGAGGAGCTCTTGAACCTCGTTCCGTCGACCCTTCGGGAGGGATCGCTCGCTCTCGGCGCCACGCGGGCCCGGGCCGCCTTCGGCGTAATGGTCCCCGCGGCCCTCCCCGGGATCATGACCGGAATCCTGCTGTCGATCGCCCGGATCGCGGGAGAGACGGCCCCGCTGCTCTTCACCGCCCTCAACAACCGGTTCTTTTCGACCCGGTTGGATCAACCGATCTCCTCGCTGACGGTGCAGATCTACACGTACGCGCAATCGCCCTACGACGACTGGCACCGTCAGGCGTGGGCCGGAGCCCTCGTGCTGGTAGCGGTCGTCTTCACTTGTTCGATTCTGGCGAGGGTAGTGACGAGGCGCCTGGAAAGGATGCACCGCACATGAACGAACTCACCTCCACGGTGACGGAACCGGCGGCGCCTCGTCCCGCCGTCTCGCTGCCCCCGGCGGCGACGGGCCTTCCCAGTGAAGCGCGCTCGGGGAACGGGCCCTTCCCGGCCGGAACGAAGGTCCGGATGGAAACGCGCGCCTTGCGCTTCTTCTACGGAAAGAATCAGGCTCTTCACGACATCTCCCTGCAGATCCCGGAGAGGTCGGTGACGGCGTTCATCGGGCCGTCCGGCTGCGGCAAGTCGACCTTCCTGCGGTGCCTGAACCGGATGAACGACATCATTCCCGACACGCTCGTGGAGGGAGAGGTGCTTCTGGACGGCAACGACATTTACATGTCGGGAATGGACGTGGTGAATCTCCGGCGCCGGGTCGGGATGGTTTTCCAGAAGTCCAATCCCTTTCCCAAGTCGATCTTCGACAACGTCGCCTACGGATTGAAGATCAACGGGCTGTGCCGGCGCTCCGAGCTTCCCGAGCGCGTGGAGAAGGCGCTGCGCGGCTCCGCGCTGTGGGACGAAGTGAAGGACCGGCTGCAGACCTCCGCCCTGGGCCTCTCGGGAGGCCAGCAACAGCGGCTGTGCATCGCCCGCGCCCTGGCGGTCGAGCCGGAAGTCGTTCTGATGGACGAGCCGGCGTCGGCCCTGGATCCGATCGCCACGCAGAAGATCGAAGAGCTGATCTACGAGCTGAAGCGCGACTACACCATCGCGATCGTCACCCACAACATGCAGCAGGCCGCGCGGGTCTCGGAGTACACCGCGTTCTTCATGCTCGGCCGGCTCGTGGAGCACGACCGGACCGAGAAGATCTTCACCAACCCGGGGCAGAAGATCACCGAGGATTACATCACCGGGCGGTTCGGATAATGGCCCTGATGAGCGAAAAGGCAACGAAGAAGGAGCGCGGCGCCGCGGCGCGCAAGCCGTCGGCCGCAGCCGAGGGCGCGGTCAAGCGCATCGCCCTGATCGAGGACGACGCCGACATCGCCTACACCATCCGGCTGAACCTGCGCCGGGAGAAGAAATACCAGGTCGAGCACTACGTCTCGGGCCTCGCGGCCCTGGCCGCGCTCCAGGAGAAGCGGTTCGACCTGGTCATCCTCGACCTGAACCTCCCGGACATCGACGGCCTGGCCCTGTGCCGGGAGCTGCGCCGCGCCGACGAAACGCGCAAGATACCCATCATCATGCTGACCGCGCGCGTGGAAGAGCGGGACAAGCTCCTGGGGTTCGAGATCGGCGCGGACGACTACATCACCAAGCCGTTCTCCATGCGGGAGCTCTTGGCCCGCGTGCACGCCCAGCTGCGGCGCGTGGCGTCCTTCGAGAGCTCCGACGACGAGGTCTTCCACGACGGCGATATGGTCGTCGATCGCGCGCGGTTCGAGGTGCGCCTGGCCGGAGAGCGCGTTCACCTGACCAAAAAGGAGTTCGACCTTCTTTGGCTCCTGATCCGCAGCCGCGGGCGCGTGGTCACGCGCGACGCGATCCTGGCCCGCCTGTGGGACTACGACGCGGACGTGGAGACGCGCACCGTGGACGTCCACATCCGGTCCTTGCGCCGCAAGCTGGGCGACCAACGCATCGAGACGGTCGTGGGCCTGGGGTACCGGTATCGCGACACGACGGCGTCGTGAGGCGGGGCGTGAGGCGTGAGGCGCGGAGCGCCGTGTCCTGATTGCGGTCGCCTGACGCCTGACGCCTGAACGCTCATCATGCGGCTCCACTCGCTCTTCACCGTCCTCTTCGCGATCCTGGCGCTGCTGACCGCGGCCTCGTTGATCGCGCTCGTCGACGCGACGCTGCGGCGGGCGGTGGAGGACCGGGTCACCGAGCGGATCGAGCGCGAGCTCGACCACGTGGCGCAAGACATGCGCGGCGCTCCGGCGGAGGGCCTGGACCAGCTCCTGCGGCGATCGGCCCGGGAGCTGGTCTGCCGCATCACCCTCATCCTGCCGGACGGGAAAGTGCAGAGCGATACGGATCTGCCGCCGGTGCTGGTCGAGCAGATGGAGAACCATGCCACGCGGCCCGAGGTGCTGGCCGCGCGCCGCACCGGGCACGGCGACTCCCGGCGTTTTTCCGCGACCGAGAACGAGAACCGCTTCTACTTCGCGCGCCTGCTCTCCGACGGCCGGGTCCTGCGTCTCTCCGTGCCGGCGGCGCGGGTGGAGGATCTGGAGAGCGGATACCTGTGGTCCTCGCGGGCGGCGATCGCCGCGGCGTGCATCCTCCTCTTCGTGATCGGGACGGCCGCCTCCCGCCGGTTCTCCGCGCCGATCGCGCGGCTGACCGAGGCCGCGGCCGCCATCGCCGCGGGCGAGACCCGGGACCTCCAGCCCGACGGCGGCCGGGAGGTCGAGCTCTTGGCCGCGGCGATCCGGCGCATGAAGGACGCGCTGGCCAACGAGGCGGCCCTGGCGCAGGCCGAGCGCCGCCTGACCGCCCTGGTGTTCGCCAAGCTCCCGGACGGCCTGGTGGTCCTGGACGCGCGGCTTCACGTGCTCGAGGCCAACGAGCGCTTCTGCCAGATGACCGGGATCGCCACTCCGGCCGGGCGCGCGCTCTACGACCTGCTGCGGCATCGGACGCTGTACGAAGTTTTCGAGACCGCCCTCGCCTCGGGCCAGGCCGCGGAGAAGACGGTCGGCCTGGCCGATGAGATCGTGTGGCAGGTCCGGGTCGTCCCGCTCCCGGCCGGCGCGCGCGCCGCCGTGGTCGGCGTGCTGCGGGACGTCACGCGCGTGGAACGGAACGAATCGATGCGCCGGACCTTCGTCGCCGACGTTTCGCACGAGCTGCGGACGCCCATCGCGTCCATCGCCGCGGCCGCGGAGACGTTGGAGGTGGCCGGTCCGGACGAGTCGGAACGGGGCGAGCTCGTCGCGCTCATCCAGAGGCAGTCCGCGCACATGAAGGAGCTCATCGACGACCTCATGGACCTGGCCCAGATCGAGAGCGGCGCCGTGGAGCTCAAGAAGGAGATGGTCGCGGTGAGCGATCTTTTAAGCGAGGCGGCCCGCGACCTGGCCTCGGAGGCCGCGCGCCGGCGCGTGGAGATCGTCGTCGTCGGGGACGGCGGCGCGACGGCGTTCGGCGACCGGCGCCGCTTGGGACAGGTCGTGCGAAACCTGCTGGACAACGCGGTCAAATTCTCGCCGGAAGGAGCGCCGGTGGTGCTTGAGGCCTTCCGGGAGCCGGGCCTGGCCGGTTTCACGGTGACCGATCGCGGCCCGGGAATCGCCCGCTCCGAACGCGACAAGATCTTTCAGCGCTTCTACCAGGTCGACCGCTCGCGCTCGAAGACGCGTCCGGGCAGCGGCCTGGGCCTCTCGATCGTCAAGCACATCCTGCAGCTGCACGGCGGTACGGTGACGGTCGAGGGAGAGCCGGGCCAGGGGAGCACCTTCGCGGTGCGCGTGCCGTCGCTCCCGGCCTAGTCGGGCGCCGGAGATCCTTCGGCGGCGGCCGAGCGGAACTTCACCGATGTAAGAACCATGTGAAGTTTGCTGTAGCATCCGCCTGCCTTGGTGCCCGTGTCGTCGCCGGTCGGCCGGGCCAGGAGGATCGCGATGCTCAACTTCCTTCCCCGCGACGACAAGTACTTCGACCGCTTCTCGGAGATGGCCCTTCGAATCCAGGAGGCGGCCAGGGCCTGGGACCGGTTCTTTCGCGGCGAGTCGTCGGTGGCCACCGTGGCCGATCAGATCAAGCGGCTCGAGCACGAGTGCGACGAGATCTCGCACGAGATTCTTCGCGGAATCGACCGGACGTTCATCACTCCGATCGATCGGGAGGACATCCACCGCCTCGCCGTGCGGCTGGACGACATCATCGACATGATCGACAGCGGGGTGCGCCGCCTCCTGCTCTTCCACATCACCGAGCCCACCGCGCCGTCCCGGCGCCTTTCGGAGGTGATCGTGGAGTCGACCGCCGCGGTCGTTCAAGCGGTCGCCGCCCTGCCCAAGCAGAAAGGGGTCATTGGGCACTGCATCCGCATCAAGCAGCTCGAGAACGAAGGGGACGTGGCGTACCAGGAGGCGGTCGCTCTGCTCTTTCGCGATGAGACGCGTCCCATCGAGGTGATCAAGTGGAAGGACGTCTACGAGAACATGGAGAGCACGATCGATCGTTGCGAAGCGGTGGCCCACATTCTCGAGAGCGTGGTCTTGAAGCATTCGTAGGGCGTGAGGCGTGAGGCGAGAGGCGTGAGGCGAACGGGGGACCAGGTCCGAGTGCCACTGCTTCCTCTTACGGGCAGCGCCTTCCCCCTTCCGCCTTCCGCCTTCCGCCCCGTATGACTTACGTCCTCGTCATCATCGCGATCGCTCTCGTCTTCGATTTCATCAACGGGATGCACGACTCGGCCAACTCGATCGCCACGGTCGTGTCGACGCGGGTCCTGACCCCGCTGATGGCCGTTTTCTGGGCGGCGTTCTTCAACTTCGTCGCGGCCTTCACGTTCGGAACGGCCGTGGCCAAGACGATGGGGACAGGGCTGATTCATGTGGAGGTCGTCGATTCCAATGTCATCCTGGGTGGACTGATCGGCGCCATCGGCTGGAACCTGATCACCTGGTACTTCGGCATCCCCTCCTCGTCTTCGCACGCTCTGATCGGCGGGTACGCGGGAGCGGCGGTGGCGCGGGTGGGGGTGAAGGCGATCATCCCGGGCATGGCCTGGACGAAGACCCTGGCGTTCATCGTCCTCTCCCCAGTCATCGGGATGGTCCTGGGGTTCACGCTGATGGTCACGGTTTCGTGGATCTTCCGCAAAGTCCCCTATGGGGCGGTGGACCGCTGGTTCCGGCGCGCCCAGCTGGGGTCGGCCGCCTTCTTCTCTTCTCGCACGGCTCCAACGACGCGCAGAAGACGATGGGCATCATCGCCGGCCTGCTGGTGGCGAATCAGAAGCTCTTTGCCGAGCCCGGCTCGGCGTTTCACTTCATGTACTTGCCCCGGCTGACGGAGATTCCGGTCTGGATCATTCTTTCGGCGCACGCGGCGATCGGCCTGGGCACGTTGACCGGCGGTTGGCGGATCGTTCGGACCATGGGCAGCCGCATCACGAAGCTCAAGCCGTTCTCCGGCTTTTGCGCGGAGACCGGAGGCGCGATCACGGTGGTCATGGCGTCGGTGTGGGGCATCCCCGTCTCCACGACGCACACGATCACCGGCTCGATCATCGGGGTCGGCGCGACCCAACGATTCTCCGCGGTGCGCTGGGGGGTCGCCGGCCGGATCGTCTGGGCCTGGATCCTGACTATTCCCATGGCCGGCGCGATCGGTGCGATCGGATACGGCGTGCTTTCGGCCCTGCGCCCCTGAGGTCCGGACCCCTCCGAAGAGCCTGGCCGGCCACCCTTTCCGGCCTCGGTCCCCGGGAGTCCTAATCCAGACGGCGACCCGGTGGTCCGGCGGGCTCCACTGCCGGCCTGGTCGCGCGGACGAACACACTCCGGAATTTCCCGTCGACCTCGTCGGCGATCGCGGCGACGTCGATGCCGGCGCTCGCCAGGAACTCCCGGGCCTCGTCGACGCGGTAGATCCGCGTTGGCTCGACGGAGATCTCCCGGAAACCGGCCGCCGCGAGCTTGGACGCGTACTCCTCCTCGCCGAGAGCGCCGGCCACGCACCCAACCCACAGCTCGAGGCTTTTCTTGATCGGCGCGGCCACTTCGCCCCTGGTCGCGACGTCGGAGACGGCGAGCCTCCCGCCCGGCTTCAGCACGCGGTAAGCCTCGCGCAGCACGCGGTCCTTGTCGGCCGCGAGATTGATGACGCAGTTCGAGATGATGACGTCGACGCTCGCGTCGGGAAGGGGAATCTCCTCGATCGTGCCCTTGAGGAACTCGACGTTGGTCACCCCGGCCTTCCTCTGGTTCTCGCGGGCCAGGTCGAGCATCTCGTCGGTCATGTCGAGGCCGTAGGCCTTTCCCGTCGGGCCGACGCGCCGGGCCGACAGCAGGACATCGATTCCGCCCCCAGACCCCAGGTCCAAGACCACCTGGCCCGGCTCGAGTTTCGCCAGGGCGGTCGGATTGCCGCAGCCGAGCGAGGCGAGGACGGCGGTCTCCGGAAGACCGCTCGTCTCCTGCTCCGCGTAGAGGTTCGAGGTGATCGGGTCGCAGGAGAGACCCGAAGCCGACGGCGGCGCACTCCCGCAGCAGGAGGCGCGTCCGTCCTTCACCTGCAGGGCGGCGCGTCCGTACCTCTCGCCAACGATCTCCCGAATGTCGCTTTCAGCCATGGAATCCTCCTTTTCGATCGAAAAGTCTCAACGCCCGGCCTCACACGAGACCCAGAGCATGCCGGACGTCCGCCGCCTTCGGGACGCGCCCCGACATGACGACTCTCCCGTCGATCACAACGCCGGGCGTCGCCAGGAGGCCCAGGGCAAGCATGCGCTCGACCGACTCGTCTTTGACGAGCTCGACGTCGAGCCCGGCCTCTTCGACGACATGCTGGACGACGAGGAACGTCTCCTTGCAGCGGGCGCAGCCGGGGCCGAGGACTTCGATCTTCTTCCGTGTCGACATGCGGATCTCCTGTTTCAGGAAGTTGGGGGCGCCCATCACATCACCGCGTTGAAGAGGTAGCCCACCACAAGAATGCCGGCGGCGACGACCGCGATGAACGTCGCGATGAGAGCCGGGCGAAGGACCTTCCGGAGGATGATCATTTCCGGCAGCGACAGCGCGGTGACCGACATCATGAAGGCGAGGACCGTCCCGAGCGCGGCGCCCTTGCCCAGCAGCGCCTGGACCACGGGAATGATCCCCGCGGCGTTCGAGTACATCGGGACGCCGAGCACGACCGCAACGGGCACCGCCCACCAGGCGCCGCGCCCCATGAACGACGCCAGGAAGTTGGTCGGCACGTAGCCATGGATTCCCGCTCCGACCGCGATCCCGAGGACGACGTAGAGCCAGACCTTGCCGACGATCTCGCGGACGGCGGCCCGGCCATCCTTCAATCGATCCGCCCACGTCTTCTGCGCCTCCGGCGCACTGCTGCCGGAATGGATCTCCCATACCCACGGTTCCACGTGGCGCTCGAGATTCAGACGACCGATGACCCAGCCGGCGACGATTGCGATCGTGAGGCCAGTCCCGAGGTACAGGGCCGCCACCCTCCAGCCAAAGAGCCCGAAGAGCAGGACGAGCGCGACCTCGTTGACCATCGGCGCGGAGATGAGGAAGGAGAAGGTGACGCCGAGCGGCACGCCGGCCGTGACGAAGCCGATGAAGAGCGGCACCGCGGAGCAGGAACAGAACGGCGTCGCGATGCCGAAGAGGCCGGCGAGGACATTGCCGGAAGCCTCACGGCGTCCGGCCAGGAGCTGCCGCGCGCGGTCAGGTGTGAAGAAGCTGCGGAGAACCCCGACGGCGAAGACGACCACGGTCAGGAGCAGCAGGACCTTTGGGACCTCGAAGACAAAGAACTCGACCGCGGAGCCCGCATGGCTGCCGCGCGGGAAGCCGGCGAGGTCGTACGACAGCCACGCGGCGAGAGGCTGGAGCTGCGTGAAGAGCAGCACGGCAGCGGCCGAGGCGGCCGCGGTCAGCGCCCACCCGCTTCGCGGCGTCGGGCGCCACCCGCTCGTCGCGGCCGGAGCGAGCGTGGTCATCGCTGCCCGCCTTCGGCGGCACGGATCCGCGCCGCCTTCGCGACCGCGGACGCGAGCCTCGGTCGCGCGATCCGAGCCAGGTCCAGATCGACGCTGCAGAGCTCGCCAACCCGCACGCGCCGCAGTTCCTTGACGAGCACCGCGTCGGCCCGCGCCTCGCGGTCCTCCTCCAGCGCCGGCCAGACGACGTCGAGAATGCCATCGCGTGAAGCGTCGTCGGAGATCCGGTACTCGACCCATCGGCCTTCCTTGCGCTCGGCGACGAGACCGGCCTGGCGGAGCTCCGAAAGGTGCTCGGAGACGGTCGAGGCGGCGAGCCTGACGACGACGGTCATCTGGCAGACGCAGAGCGGACCGGTGCGGAGCATCGCGAGGAGGCGGAGACGAACCGGGTGGCCCAGGGCCTTGTGGACCTGGACCTGGCGAGCGAGCGGTGTCATCATTTCGTTATCTCACGAAATATAGTGAGCCGACCGACTCGCGTTGTCAAGATGCGAACGGCCCGGCCTCCGGAGCGACTTGCGGACCGTCCCGGAGTTCAAAGGAAAGGATCCGCCGGGGCAGGGACCTCCGTATTAGGATTCGGAGAAAACGAAAGGATTCAACGTGCAAAGACGTTTGACGGCTGCCCTCGTCTTCGGTCTCTTGAGCGCTTCGGCCTGGGCCGCGACCCAGCCCGACACCGCTTCCTTCGACGCGGTGCTGGCGGCGCGCGCGCGAAACGGCGGGTACGACTACCGCGGGACGACGCCGCAGGAGCGCAAGCAGCTCGCCGGATACGTCGCCAGCCTGGCCGACGCCAGGCCCGCGGACATGGCCGCCGACGAGCGCAAGGCGTTCTACATCAATGCGTACAACGTCATCGCGATCGAGACGCTCCTCGACAACCCCGGCAAGAAGATCATCGACATCGACGGCGCCTTCAAGACCGCCCGGCACAAGGTCGGCGGGGACACGCTCGCGCTCGACGGGATCGAGAACAAGCTGCGAGAGGCCAAGGACGCGCGCATCCACTTCGCGATCGTCTGCGCCTCCAAGTCCTGCCCGCCGCTGGCCGGCAAGGCCTACCGCGCCGAGGGCCTTTCCCAGGCGCTGGACGCCCAGGGGCGCCGGTTCGTGGGCGATCCGGCCAAGAACCGCATCGACAAGGCCAAGGGGCGCGTCGCGCTCTCGATGATCTTCAACTGGAACCGCAAGGAGTTCGAGCGCGACGGCGGAACCCTCATGAAGGACGTGGCCCGCTTCGTGGCCGACCCCGCCACGGCGGCCTGGGTGGCCGCGTCTTCGACCGAGCCGGAGTTCCTCGAATACGACTGGGCGCCGAATCAGCCCTGACGGGGCGTCAGGCGTCAGGCGTCAGGCGTAAGGCGCAGAGCCTCTCGCGCCCTGCCCCATCCCGTCCGCCTCACGCCTCTCGCCTCACGCCTTACGAAAAAAATAAGCCCCTCATCGGAGGGGCTTGAAAGAGGAGATCAGGTGCGTTTGTCTGGTATACGGGGGGCGTGCCTCTTTCGTTGAGGGCTTTCGTTCCGCCTCCCGCCTCCCGCCTTCCGCCTCCCCCCCCGTCATGATCCGCCTGACGTTGAAGCCGGGGCGGGAGCAGTCCGTCCTGCGCCGCCATCCGTGGCTGTTTTCCGGAGCGGTCGCCGGCGCGCGGGGCGACGGGTCCGACGGCCTGGCCGAGGTCGTCGACTCCGGCGGCCGGTTGCTGGCGCGCGGGGCTTATTCGCCGGATTCCCAGATCGTCGGGCGGCTGTGGACCTTCGACGGCCGCGAGGTCGACGGCGGGCTCTTCCGGTCGCGGTTCCGGGAGGCCCGGGCTTTGCGGGAACGGACGATGCCTCCGGGCACGACCGGGTACCGCTGGGTCAACTCGGAGGGAGATCGCTGCCCCGGCGTGATCGTCGATCGCTACGGAGACGTCGCGGTCCTGGACCTTCTGACCGGAGGCGCCGAGCGGTGGAAGGACGCGTTGGCCGAGGCCGCCCGCGAGGTGTTCGCTCCGGAACGGCTCGTCGTGCGGTCGAGCGCCGCGCAGCTCGACCGCGGGGCGCGCGCGAAGCGGGACGCCGCGCCCACGGCGACTCGGGAGATCCGGACTCCCGACCCGGTCCCCTTCCTGGAAAACAATCTGGAGCTTGTTGCGGACGTTGCCTCCGGGCAAAAGACCGGCTTCTTCCTGGACCAGCGCGAGAATCGGGCGCGCCTCACCGCGCTCGCCTCGGGGCGGACGGTCCTGAACCTCTTTTCCTACTCGGGCGCCTTCTCCGCGGCGGCCCTTCGGGGAGGGGCGCGCCGCGCGGTGGACGTGGACGCGTCCGAGCCGGCCCTGGCCCTGGCCCGCCGGATCCGCGCCCGCAACGGATGGGCCGCCGCCCCCGAGGACTTCGTCCGCGCCGACGTCTTCGAGGACCTGCGCCGGCGGTCCGAAGCGGGGGAGGAATGGGACATCGTGATCTCGGATCCGCCGCCCTTCGCGCGAAAGCGGGCCGACGTCGAACGGGCCGCCCGGGGATACAAGGACGTGAACCGCCTGGCCATGAAGCTCGTCGCGCTGGGCGGCTGGCTCCTGACCTGCAGCTGCTCGGGCCTGGTGGACGCGGATCTCTTTCAGAAGATCGTCTTTGCCGCGAGCCTGGAGGCCGGCCGGCCCTTCGCTCTGGCGGCGCGTCAGGGCGCCGGGCCCGACCACCCGGTCTCGCTCGACTGTCCGGAGGGCGAGTATCTGAAGGGGCTGTGGCTCGTGCGCCAGGACGGCTGACAGATTTGTGATTTGCGATCTGTGATTTGTGATTTGTGATCGGAACTCGGCGGTTCCGGTGCGGATAGCGATCCTGGGGCCGGCGCCGCCCGACCGTGGCGGCATCGCGCACGAGACCGCCCACCTGGCCGCGGAGCTGTCGCGCCTGGCCGCGGTCGAGTACCTGACCTTCTCCCGGCCGTATCCCCGATGGCTCGACCCTCGCCGCTTTGCCCTCGATCCGCTGCTGGAGGCCGCTCCGGCGACGCCGTCGCTCGACTACCTCTCGGTGCGCTCCTGGCGGGAGACGGCGGAGCGTGTGCGGCGCTTCGGCGGGGAGGCCCTGATCGTGCCCTGGTGGACGTCCTTCTGGGGGCTTCCCGTTCGGGCGGTCTTGAAGCGGCTCGCGAGGATCGCGCCGGCGACGCGCCGGATCCTCCTGTGCCACAACCTCCAGGACCACGAGGGCGGCCTGGTCCACCGGTTCCTGACGCTGGGCGCCTTCGCCATGGCCGACGGGTTCATCGCCCACAACGAGGAGAACCGCCGCGAGCTCGAGCGCCGCTTTCCCGGCCGCCCGGCGCTGGCGGTGCCGCTGCCGGCGCTTGCTCCGGCCGTCGATCGCGCGGCGGCGCGGCGCGCGCTCGGCATCGAGGGACGCCTGGTTCTCTTCCTCGGACTGGTGCGCCGCTACAAGGGCGTCGACCTGTTGCTGGAGGCGGCCCCGCGGATCGTCGCGGAGACGGGGGCCAGCGTGGCCGTGGTGGGGGAGGTCTTCCCCGACGCGGGCCCGGTCCAGGAGCGCCGGGCGGCGAGCCCGGTGCGCGATCGCATCCTCTGGAAGGACGAGTACGTCTCGGAGGAGGAGATGGGCCGATGGCTGGCCGCGTGCGACGTCCTGGCCCTGCCGTACCGCGAGATCTCCTCGAGCGCGATCGCCGCGCGGGGCATCGGGGCCCTGCGTCCGCTCGCGGCCGCCGCGGTGGGCGGGCTGGCCGAGGTGGTCGTTTCGGGCGAGACCGGAGAGCTGTTCGCGCCCGGCGACGCCGGCGGGCTGGCCGACGCGGTCGCCCGGATCTTCGAGCGCGGCGAGGAGGCCTACCGCCCCGGACTGGAGAAAGCCGCAAGGGAGATGGCATGGCCGAGGTACGCGGAGAGGATCGTGGAGTTCATCGAGCCCCTCGCGAAGGGATGACCGAGTCGCAAACGCCCGCTTCGGACTTCGCCTCCCGCCTCCCGCCTTCCGCCTCCCGCCCCGTTTATACTCCCCCTCCCATGGATTTCGAGCTGACCGAAGAGCAGCAGATGCTGCGCGGCGCGGTCCGGGAGTTCGCGGAGGAGGCCGTCCGTCCCCGCGCCGCGGTGATCGACCAGACCGGCGAATTCCCGCGCGATCTCTTCGCGAAGGCGGGCGAGCTGGGCCTGGCCGGGGTGTGCGTCGCGCCCGAGTTCGGAGGCGCCGGGATGGACGTGGTCTCCTACGCCGTCGTGATCGAGGAGATCTCGCGGGTCTGCGCCAACCTGGGCGTCATCCTCTCGGTCAACAACTCGCTCGTCTGCGACCCGATCGAGAAATTCGGCAACGCGGAGCAGAAGAAGCGGTTCCTGACGCCGCTCGCGCGCGGCGAGAAGCTCGGATGTTTCGCCCTGACCGAGCCCAACGCCGGGTCCGACGCCGCCAACCAGCAGACCCGGGCGGTCCGCGAGGGGGATGTCTATCGGTTGAACGGACAGAAGGTGTTCATCACCTGCGGCCAGGCCGCCGACGTCGCGCTGGTCTTCGCCATGACCGACCCGGAGAAGAAGGCGCGCGGCATCTCGGCCTTCTTGGTCGACGCGGACACGCCCGGATTCGACCGGTCCCGGCACCAGGTCAAGCTCGGCGTCAACGCCTCCGGGACGGTCGAGATCTTTCTGTCCGACGTGCGCGTTCCCGCCGGGAACCTGCTCGGCCGCGAGGGCGACGGCTTCAAAATCGCCATGGGCACGCTCGACGGCGGGCGCATCGGCATCGCTTCGCAGGCGGTCGGGATCGCGCAGGAGGCCTTCGAAGCCGCGGTGCGTTACTCCAAGGAGCGCCGCGCGTTTGCGCGTCCGATCTCCGATTTCCAGGTGATTCGCTTCTACCTGGCCGACATGGCGACCGAGATCGACGCCGCGCGCCTCTTGACCCGCCGGGCCGCCGCGGCCAAGGACGACTCCCGCTCCGGGGGGCGCTACGGCCTGGAGGCGGCGATCGCCAAGCTCTTCGCCGCCGAGATGGCCCAGCGCGTCACCACCAAGGCGCTGCAGATCCACGGAGGGTACGGCTACACCAAGGAGTATCCGGTCGAGCGCAACTTCCGCGACGCCCGCATCACCGAGATTTACGAGGGCACCAGCGAGATCCACCGCCTGATCATCGCGCGCGAGATTTTCAGGGACATGGGAGTCACCATCGGATGACTGGGGACTGGAGACTGAAGGCCGAAGATCAAGCGGACTGCGGACTGAGGACTCGAGGCGCTTGCGCCATGTGTGGCCCCCGCTGGGCGGCAGCCGCTGGAGTCCCCAGTCCTCAGTCCCCAGTCCCCAGTCGGAGGAAGACTTAGTGCCGCAGACCCGAATGTTCCGCGACCGCGTGGTCTCCATGGAGCAGACCCTGGAGCGCGGAGAGAAGCACCTGGAGTTCCTGAAGGCCTTCTGTAAGGAGGTCTTTCCGGAGTTCGACTACCGCGATCACACCCTGGACCACGAGCGCGATCTTTTCCTGATGAACCTGGACGCTCCCGACGGCCGCAGGAAGACGGTGGGCTGGACCCGGATGGTGCTGTTCGACGCGGAGCGCCTTCCGGCGCTGCTGGAGGCCCCGGCCTCGCCGTTGGCCATACGGCTCAGGGACTACCTGCGCGAGCGGTCGGAGCGGCCGGAGATCATCGTGACGTTCCGGCACCTGGAAGAGGGCTGGGTGGACACGCCCGAGCCGCGGCGCGACCGGCGCCGCCGCCGCGGGCGCGGACGGCCGCAGGAGCACCGCGAAGGCCAGCGCCGGGAGGGCCAGCCCGGACGGCCGGGCCGGCATGGCGAGCGGCCGCAGGGACAGCCGGGCCGCCCCCAGGGCCAGGCGTCTCGCCCGCAGAGCCCGGCGGCGCGCCCGCAGGGCCAGGCTGCGCGTCCGCAGGGGACGCCCGGCGCTCCGGCTCCGCGGCCGGCGCCCGGCGGCGAACGGCCCGCGGCAACCGCGGGAGCGGCTCCGCCCCCGGCCGGAGAGGCGCGCAAACGCCGGCGCCGCTTCCGCCGCCGCCGGGGCCGCGGAGGGGCCGGGAGTCCTCAGGGGCCGGCGGCTCCACGCACGCCATGAATTTCGCGCTGAGCGACGACCAGAGCCGGGTCCGCGAAATGGTGCGGGCCTTCGCCGACGCGGAGATCGCGCCCGGCGTGGCCGAGCGGGAGAAGCACGAGCGGTTTCCCGCCGAAGTCCTGCGGGGGCTGGCGGACATGGGGATTCTCGGCATGATGGTGCCGGAGGAGTATGGCGGCGCAGGCGTGGACGCCCTCTCCTACGTTCTGGCCATCGAGGAGCTCGCGCGGGTGTGCGCGTCGACCGCGGTCATCGTCTCGGTCAACAACTCCGTTTTCTGCTACCCCGTCTGGAAGTTCGGCTCCGAGGAGCAGAAGAAGACGATTCTGGCGGAGGTCGCTTCGGGCCGATCTCTGGGCGCGTACGCGCTGACCGAGCCGCAGTCGGGCTCCGACGCGGCCAACCAGAAGACCCGTGCCCGCCGGGACGGCGAAGGATACGTCTTGAACGGGGTCAAGGCCTGGATCACCAACGCGGGCGAAGCCCGCTGGTACCTGGTCATGGCCATGACCGACCCGTCGGCCGGAACCCACGGCATCACGGCGTTTCTGGTCTCCTCCGAGGACGCCGGGCTCCGGGTCGGAGCGCCCGAGGACAAGATGGGCCTGCGCGCGTCCAAGACCGCCGCGGTGTACCTGGACGACGTGAAACTGCCGGCGTCCCGGCGGCTGGGCCAGGAGGGCGAGGGCTTCTCGATCGCCATGCGCACGCTGGACCATTCGCGTATCGGGATCGCCGCGCAGGGGATCGGCATCGGCCGCGCCTGTTTCGACGCCTGCGTGGAGTACGGGCGCACCCGCGAGACGTTCGGCAAGAAGATCGCCGAGCACGAGATCATCGCGTTCCAGATCTCGGACATGAAGGTCCAGATCGAAGCGGCCCGCATGCTCACCTACCGCGCGGCGAAGCTCTCGGAGCGGCCCGGAGCGCGGTACTCCAAGGAGTCGTCCATGGCCAAAGTCTTCGCCACCGAGGCCGCCAACACGATCGCCGCCCGGGCCGTCCAGATTTTCGGGGGCTACGGCTACTCCCGCCAATACGCGGTGGAGCGCTATTACCGCGATGCCCGCGTGACCACGATCTACGAGGGAACGAGCGAGATCCAGAGAATGGTGATTTCCAAGAACATCCTGGCGGGACGATGACGGACCAGCAACGGCCCGAAGACGAGGGCGCGCCCCGGCCCGCGGAGGTCACGGAGGAAGCGAGGGGAGCGGAGGAGGCGGTGCCGGCGGCGCAGGCGCAGGCGAGCTCCGTCGAGCCGGCCGAGACGTGGGTGTCGGAAGAAGAGATGTTCGAGAAGCCGGCGGCGGCCCAGGCCGTGGCGCCGGCGTCCGAAGAGGCGATGTTCGAGAAGTCCGCGGCGGCTCAGGCCGAGATGCAGCCGTCCGAGGAGTCCGCTCCCGGGCCCGCCGACCGGCGCAAGGCGCCGCGCGGATCCCGCCCGTCTCTGGAGGAAGAGCGCGATCCGGTCGTCCGGGAAGAGGCCGGCTATCGGCTGCGGCTCGAGCCCCGCGATCTGGTCCGGCTCCGGGAGCTCCCGGGCGCCAAGGGGAAATCGGACCGCGAGCTGGGCGAGCAGTTCTTCGACGGACAGGCGCAGCGGCTGGCCGCGTCGATGGTGGACGACGTCGGGACTCCCGCCGACGTCCGGGTCGTCGTCGACCCGTATTCCCGCCAGGCCTTTCTCGCCGTCGGCCGGACCATCCGGGGCATCGTCAGCTTCTGACGGCCTGAGGCATGAGGCGTGAGGGGTCAGGCGAAGCCCCCGCGGCTCACCTGGCCGCGAGAGCCTTGAACTCTCTCTTCCGAGGCCGGCCCGCGGGCTGGTCGCCGTGGGACGCCCGACCTCGCCCGGCCGCGCTCAGATGTCCGCGCTGAAGAGAACCGCCGTGGTTCGCTCCAGGTGGGCCTTGCGCTGGTGCGGATCGATCCGGACGGCGATCGGGCCCCGCGCCGCTCCGGCGTCGTCGAGGTTCTCGGCCCAGGCTTCGACACGGAATCGGAGAAAATCCTCCGCGACCGCGGGCTCTTCGCGGCCCTCGAATTCGGGCATCGCTTTCAATCGGTCCACGTTGGCCCGGTCCAGAACGAACGTGTACCCGTCCTGCTCGCGCTGATAGGAAGTGAGGGTGGTCATGGCGGAGGGAATTTTAACGGCAGGAGCCCGCTTTTCGGCGCCGATGAACGATTGGAGCAAGAGTTTTGTCTCGGCGCTCGTGCTTCTGGCGGTCGCGCTGGCCGCCCCGGCGAGCCCCGCCGACGCCGGGGCGCCGCGGAAGCTGCGCAACCACTTCGACTCGGACGCGGTCCTGGGCGCTCCCGGATACTTCGATTTCGTCGTGCTCGGCGCGCCCGGCCCGGCGCAGTGGAAGGTCACCGTCGGGACGAATCCGCCCTCGACCCCCAACGTGGCCAGCCAGATCGTCACCGATCGGCCGGAGGGGTCGATCGCCGCCGCGGTCCGGCGCGGCGCCGTCTTGCGCGACGGGACGCTCTCCCTGGCGCTCGAGAAGGGCGTGGGGCGGGGAGGCCTGGTGTTTCGTCTGGCCGGCGAGAAGGCCTTTTGCGCCCTGCTTCTCGATCTCACGAGCGGCGACGCCCGCCTGACCAGCTGGCGCGACGGACGGGCCGAGGTGCTCTCCCGCGGCAAGGCCGACCTCCCCAACGCCTGGAACGTGCTGGCGGTCACCGCGAGCGGCTCGAAGATCACCGCGGAGATCAACGGCAAGCCGCTCCTCGAGGGAACCGATCCCAGGCCGGTGTCCGGCCGCGCGGGCATGGCCACGGAAGGACCGGGCATGGTTTCCTTCGACGAGTTCCTGCTCGAATGGGCCGCGGGGAAGTGAGGCGCGGGCCGGCTATCCCCGTCCCACGAATCGAAACCGGCCGCCTACGACCCGGAGGATCACCGGAAGCTTGTCGGGGTTTCGCTCCGAATCCATGGTGATCGTTCCGGTGACGCCGGCGAAGCCTTTCGTCGCGGCCAGCGCGTCGCGCACGCGCTTGCCCTCGGTGGAGCCGGCGCGCGTGATGGCGTCGGCGATGAGGCGGGCCGCGTCGTAGGCGAGCGCGGAGAGCGAGTCGGGGTCCGCGCCGTAGGTCTTGCGGTAGTCGGCCACGAATTTCTGGACCTGCGGCGAGGGATCGTCGAAGGAATAGTGGTTGGAGAAGTACGCTCCCTCGATCGCCGCGCCGCCGATCTCGGTGAGCTTGGGGGAGTCCCAGCCGTCCGCGCCCAGCAGCGTGGCGGTGACGCCGAGGGACCGGGCCTGCCGGGCGATCAGCCCGGCGTCGGTGTAATACCCGGGCAGGAGGAGGACGTCCGGCCGGCTTTCGCGCAGCGAAGTCAGTTGCGCGGAGAAATCGCTGTCGCCCTCGGCGTACTTGAGGTCGGCGACGGTCCGGCCCCCCTCGCGCGCGAACTCCTCCTCGAAGGCTCGCGCCAGGCCCACGCTGTAGTCGCTCCTGGCGTCGGTCAGCACCGCGGCCGTCGCGGCGTGCAGCGTTCGCCGCGCGAAGAGAGCCAGGGCCTTGCCCTGGCGCGAATCGACGAAGCAAACGCGGAAGATGTAGTCGCCTTTCTTGGTCACCTCGACGTTGGTCGAGGACGGGGAGACCATGGGGACCTGGTAGGTCTGCGCGATCGGAGCGGCGGCGAGGCTGCGGGAGGAGGCGTTCTCTCCGATCAGCGCGACGACGTGGTTGCGGGTGATGAGCTTGGAGACCACCGAGGCCGCTTCGGACGGATCGTTGTGATCGTCCTCCACCACCAGGTCCAGGCGATCGCCCAGGACTCCGCCGGCCCGGTTGATCTCGTCGACGGCCAGGCGGGCTCCGTTGCGCGAGGAGAGCGCGTACGTCGCCTCCGGGCCGGTCAGCGCCCCGAAGAATCCCAGCTCGATGCCCTTGGCCTGCGGCGCCTTCTCGCCTCCGCAGGAAATCGCCCACGCCGCCCCCAGGAGGACGGGCAGAAGTGCTCGGCGCATCGCGCGATTCTACGCGCCCGGGCCCGGCGGCCGGCGCGGCGCGGGCCCGCGCGGTCCTCGCAGACCCACGACCCTCAGGTACCATTGTCGCAGGAGGTCAGCCATGGCGCGAATCTCTCGCCTGGGCCGCTCCCAGGCGTCCGGAGCGTTGCGAGACGGCTTCGAACGCAAGATCGCCGAGCGCGGCTGCATTCCCAACATGTACCGCGTGGTGGCTCATCGGCCCTGGCTGGCCACGACCATGGACACGCATTTCGCTGCGGTGATGGGCTCGGGGAGCGTTCCCCTCCGGCTCAAGGAGCTCCTGGCCCTCCAGACCTCGCTTTCCAACGCGTGCGATTATGGAACGCACTCGCAGACCGCTTTGGCAAAGCGAACGGGAGCCACGGACGAGCAGATCGGCGCGCTGCGGGACTTCGAGAACGGTCCCTTCTCCGAGCCGGAGAAGGCGGCCCTGCGCTACGGTTTGCAGGTCACGCGCGACGCCAGCGCGGTGAGCGACGCGACCTTCGCCGGGCTTGCCGAGCATTTCGACGAAGGAGAAATCGTGGAGATCACCTGCGTGGTCGGTCTCTTCGCCTACTTCAACCGCTTCAATCAGGCCCTGTGCGTCGAGCCGACGCAGCCGGGCGAAGGCCTGGACACCTGATGATAGCTTTCGGCTTTCAAGACGGCCCGTCGCCCCGTCGCCCCGTCCCCCCGTCTGAGACTCGGACTGGGGGATGGGGGGAGTGGGGGACAGGGAGATGATCGGAACATGAATCAGCAAAAGACCTACGACCTCGCCATCATCGGCTCGGGCCCCGGCGGCTACGTGGCCGCGATCCGGGCCGCGCAGCTCGGGATGTCCGTGCTGATCGTGGAGAAGGACACCCGCCTGGGCGGGGTCTGCACGCTGCGGGGATGCATTCCGACCAAGGCCCTGCTCCACACCGCCGACCTCCTGGAAGAAGCGCGCCACGGGTCCGACGTGGGCGTGTCCGCGCGCGAAGTCCGCCTCGATCTGCCCGGAGCGATGAAGCACAAAGAGAAGGTCGTGCGGCAGAGCTCGAACGGCATCGCCTACCTCATGAAGAAGAACCGGGTCGACGTGGCCAACGGATTCGGCCGCATCGCCGCGGTCGGCGCGGTGACCGTCGCCGCGGCGGACGGATCGGAGACGTCCTACGGGGCCAAGAACATTCTGGTCGCGACGGGGTCGGAGCCGAGAAGCCTCCCGGGCGTCGAGATCGACCACAAGACGATCCTCTCGTCGGACTCCATCCTGGAGCTGCCCGAGGTCCCCAAGTCCCTCGTGGTCATCGGCTCGGGAGCGGTCGGCGTCGAGTTCGCCTCGATGTTCGCGCGCTTCGGCTCCAAGACGACCGTCCTCGAGATCCTTCCGCGCATCGTTCCAATCGAAGACGAAGAGATTTCGCGGGAGCTCGCCGCCTCGTTCAAGCGCCAGGGGATCGCCGTGTACGTCGACGCGCGGGTCGAGCGGATCACCAGGACCGACGCGGGAGCCGAGGTTCTGGCGCGGACGTCGGGAGGCAAGACCGAGACGTTCCGGACGGAGAAGGTCCTCCTGGCCGTGGGGCGGCGCCCCCTGTCGGACCGGATCGGCCTGGAGACGGTCGGCGTGGCGACGGAAAAGGGCTACATCGTCGTGGACGGGACGATGCGGACGAACGTGCCCGGCGTCTTCGCGATCGGCGACGTGGTGCCCACGCCCTGGCTGGCGCACGTCGCCTCGGCGGAGGGCGTGGTGGCCGTCGAGCACATGGCCGGACGGGAGGCTCGTCCCTTGAACTACGACCAGGTGCCCGGATGCACGTACTGCGCGCCGGAAGTCGCCTCGATCGGCTTGACCGAGGCCCGGGCGCGCGAGCGCGGCTACAACGTGGTGGTCGGGAAGTTCCCGTTCACGGCGATCGGCAAGGCGCGCGTCTTGAACGACACGACCGGCTTCGTCAAGATCGTGGGGGAGAAGAAGTACGACGAGGTGCTCGGCGTCCACATCGTCGGTCCCCGCGCCACGGAGCTCATCGCCGAGGCCGGCGCGGCCCTGAGGATGGAGGCGACGTCCGAAGAGCTGGTCCGCACGATCCACGCGCACCCCACGCTGTCCGAGGCTGTCCACGAAGCCGCGGAAGCGGTCCAGGGCCACGCGATCCACATCTAGGAATCGCAGCGGGATCGGGTGATCGCACCGTGATCGCAGCGTGAACGGTGAATCCGAAGATCACCTTTCGATCGGCGATCTCGTCGCGATCCCGTTGCGATGTGTTTACTGGGGCGACCTGGGATCGCCGGTCTCGACGGCGGCGCGCGGCAGGTCGCCGGGAGCCACCTGTGTCGAGGAGGCCGAGGGGTACGCCAGCGTCTTGCCTTCCTGGTAATCGTTGGGGGCCGCGGGATTGCCGAGGTTGAGCCCGGGGACCTGCTTGGAATCCCAATCGGGGCGGTAGGCCCGATTCGGATTGAAGAGGGCGGTGCCGTCGCTGCGCTCCCCCAGGCCAGGCAGGGCGGGAGCGGTCGGACCGCCCTCGGCGGCCGCGGCCGCGGCCGGGGCGGCGCCTCCTCCTCCGGTGATGCCCAGATCGATCACGCCTCCCGGCCTGATCGCGCCTGAGGCCGAGGCCTGGTAGCGGGCGGCGACGATGCGCGTGACGTCGGTCCGCCTGATGGAGACCAGGACGCCGTCGGGAAAGCGGTGGAACACGATCATCGAACCCGATTGCATCGGGTGATCCCGGGCCCACAGCGTGCCGTGGCCGGCGATGTCCAGGCGATAGACCTGCGTGGCTTCCGGGGCCGCGGGCTTGGCCGCCGCGGGCTGGGCCGCGGAAAGGGCACCGGCGAGGACCGCCACGCCAAAAAGCATCACGGCAATCATAACGCCGCTTCGCCGGTTCCGATTCCTTTCCGATGCGGGACGTCCGACGCGCGGAGCGCCCCCCCGGCCGCAACTCGAGACGGCCCACGCACGTACATCGGGAAGGGGGCGAAAGGCCATAGAATGGCGACCCTGCGATCGATGACTTCCATGAACCAGGAAAAGGCCGAGGCGCCGCCCGACCTCTCCGCTCTGCGGATCCGGCGGGATCCCGAGGGCTCGCCCGGCGGGAAACGCTGGCTGCTCGCGGCCGCGGTGATCGTGGTGGCTCTGGGAATCGCGGCGTACTTCGTCACCGACCGAGGACAGGCCTTTCTCCCGAAAACCGTGGAGACGGTGACCGCCTCGCTGGTGACCGAGGGACAGGCCACGACGCTCTTGACGGCGACCGGCTACGTGGAGGCCGAGCGCAAGGCGGACCTCTCTCCCAAGATCACGTCGCGGATCACGGAGCTCAACGTCACGGAAGGCTCGCGCGTGAAGAAGGGGGACGTCCTGGCGCGGCTCGATCACACGGACCTGGACGCGCAGCTCGCCGACGCCCAGGCGTCGTGGGTCAACGCCAAGGCGGAGCTGGCGCGGCAGCAAGCCCTGACCAACGAGGGGTTGGCCACCAGGTCCACGCTCGACGCGGCCGTGGCGAGCGAGGCGTCGATGCGGGCCAAGGTCGATTACGTGCGGGCGCTGCTCGATTACACGGAGATCCGGGCTCCCTTCGCCGGCGTCATCACGGCCAAGCGGGCCTTCGTCGGAGAGGCGGTTTCCCCGTACGGGTCTTCGCCCTCGGGGGGAGGATCGGGCGGCGCGATCGTCACGATCGTGGAATTCTCGTCGCTGTACGTGGGCGCGGACGTCAACGAGTCCAACCTGTCGCGCCTCTCCAAGGAGCAGCCGGCCGAGATCACCCTGGACGCGGTCCCGGACAAGACCTACCACGGCTACTTGCGGCAGATCGTTCCGTCCGCGGACCGGCAGAAGGGGACCGTGCGGGTGAAGGTCGCGTTCAAGGATGGCGACGACCGGATCCTCCCGGACCTCTCCGCCCGCGTCGCGTTCACGTCCGAAGCGACCGAGGGCAAGGCCGCGCGGCCGCGTGTTCTCGTGCCCAAGACGACGATCGTCACGATCCAGGGCAAGACCGGCGTGTTTCGCGTCGTCGACGGGGTCGCGCGCTTCCAGCCGGTCACGACGGCGGGGGACGTGCAGGGACAGGTCGAAGTCGCTTCCGGGCTCCGGGGAGGAGAGCGGCTCATCGTGGTGTCGGGCGGCCGGGGGATTCGGGACGGAGAGCGCGTCCGCGTGGAAGGAGAGGGTCCGAAATCATGAACGACGCATTGATCGAAATCGAGCACGTCAGCAAGGCGTACCGGAGGGATTCGCTCGAGATTCCCGTGCTGAACGACGTCAACCTGAAGGTCCCGGAGGGCGAATTCGTCGCCCTGATGGGCCCCTCGGGATCCGGCAAGACGACCCTTCTGAACCTGATCGCCGGAATCGATCAGCCGACCCGAGGCCGGATCGTCATCGGGGGCCGCGACATCGTGCAGGTCTCGCAGACCGAGCTGGCGCGCTGGCGCTCCCACAACATCGGCTTCATCTTCCAGCTCTACAACCTGCTGCCGGTCCTGACCGCCTACGAGAACGTCGAGCTGCCCTTGCTTTTGACAAAGCTCAAGAAGGCGGAGCGGCGCAAACACGTCGAAACGGCGCTCGCGATCGTCGGCCTCTCCGATCGCATGGCGCACTATCCCCGTCAGCTCTCCGGCGGTCAGGAGCAGCGCGTCGCGATCGCGCGGGCCATCGTCTCGGATCCGACGATCCTGGTCGCCGACGAGCCGACCGGCGACCTCGACGCGAAATCCGCCGAAGAGATCCTCACGCTCCTGAACCGCTTGAACACCGAGTACAAGAAGACGATCGTGATGGTCACCCATGATCCCAAGGCCGCGGGGCGGGCGCACCGGATGGTCCACCTCGACAAGGGCGTCCTGCATTCCGATGAGCTGACCGAGACCGGCACGATGAGGGCCCTATGAAGTACCTCGCTCTCATCTGGAAGAACGTCTTCCGCAAGAAGCTGCGCACCGGTTTGACGATGAGCTCCATCCTGCTGGTGCTCACCCTGATCGTGATCCTGACGTCGCTCCTCCGGGCGATGCAGGCCGATCCTTCCGGGGGCAAGGGCGCCAATCGCCTCGTGGTCCAGCACGCCACGGGCCTGGGCAACTTCCTGCCGCTCTCCCAGCGCCAGCGCATCGAGCAGATCCCCGGCGTCGTGGCGGTCTCGCCCGAGATCTGGTTCGGCGGCGTGTACAGGGACGACCGGCCGGAGAACTGGATCGGCCAGCTGTCGGCCGATCCGGAGATCTATTTCGACAAGATCTTCGACGACGCGAAGATCGACCCGCGCGTCAACGCCGAGTGGAAGGCGAACCGGAACGGGTTCGTCGCTGGGCAGAAGATCGCTGAGAAGTTCCACTGGAAAAAGGGCGACCACATCATCCTGAAGGGCACCTATATCCCGTTGAATCTCGACCTCGTCTACATCGGGCCCTACTCCGCGGGCGACGAGGGGAACATCTTTTTTCACAACGAGTACCTGAATCAGTCGACCTGGTTCGGGGCGAACAAGTTCACCGGTCTCTACTACCTGAAGGTCGACAACGGCGAGGACATTCCGCGCGTGGCCGCGGCGATCGACAAGATGTTCGAGAACAGCGATGCGCCGACCAAGACGCTCACCGAGAAGCAGTTTCAGCTCCAGTTCATGGAGATGATGGGAAACGTCAAGCTTCTGATCAACGGCATCTCGCTCATCATCCTCTTCGCCGTCACCCTGATCGTCGCCAACACCATCGCCATGTCTGCGCGTGAGCGCGTCACGGAGATGGCCGTCATGCGCACGCTGGGTTTCGGCCAGGGACACATTCTGGGCTTCATCCTGTCGGAGGCGGTCGTGATGTCGCTCTTGGGCGGCATTCTCGGCGTCCTGCTGGCCAAGCTCGTCTTCGTACCGGCGCTCGTGGCCGCCGGCAACAAGACCTCCATCTCCGCGTGGCTGGTGAACTTCCGCGTCTCGCCGGAGACGCTGGTCATGGCCTTCGCCGTCTCGGTCGGCATCGGAATCTTCGCGGGGTTCGTGCCCGCGATCCGGTCCTCGCGCCTGAAGATCGTGGACGGGCTGCGGCAGGTGGTATGACCGGGCGTGAGGCGAGAGGCGTGAGGCGTGAGGCGCGCGCAGCGGAGAAGCGGCCCAAGCTTCGTCTAACGTCTAACGTCTAACGTCTAACGTCTAACGTCTAACGTCTAACGTCTAACGCCTAGCGTCTAACGCCTAACGCCTAGCGACGGAGTAGAACATGGCCATACCGCTGAAGTACAACCTGCGCAACCTCGTCGCGAGGAAGACTTCGACGGGGATGACGGCCTTCGTGATCGGGCTCGTCGTCGCGGTGTTTCTCTGCGTCCTGGCCATGGTGCAGGGCGTCACCCGGACCCTCTCGGTCACGGCGTCGACCCGCAACGTCCTGGCGATGCGGATCGGCTCGCAGGCCGAGATGCAGAGCGTCATCACCCGGGACCAGGCGCAGCAGATCGAGTCCATGCCCGGCCCCGAGCGGGACCCCTCGGGCAAGCCCTACGTCTCGGCCGAGCTCATCACGCTCATCAACGTGCCGCGGGCGGATGGAAAGACCTCCTCCAACGTGCAGGTCCGCGGCATGTCGCCCATGGGCCTCCAGACCAGGCCGGAGGTCAAGATCGTGGAGGGCCGGGCCTTCACCGCGGCCACCAACGAGGCGATCGTGTCGCGCAACCTGTCGAGGCGCTACGCGAACATGAACGTCGGCGACACGTTGAAGACCGGCAGCTTCCGCTGGGTCATCGTGGGTCTCTTCGACGCGTCGGGCAGCGCCTACGAGTCGGAGATCTGGACGGACGCGTCGGACCTCCAGCAGCAGACCAAGCGGAACATTTTCTCGTCGGTCTTCGTGCGTCTGCCAGACCCCGACGCCGCAAGCCGTTTCATCGAGGCGATCAAGGGCGACCAGCGCCTGAAGCTGGAGGGCAAGACGGAGCGGAAGTATTACGACGAGCAGATGATCACCGGCGCGCCCATCAAGGCGCTGGCGTTCCTCGTGGGTTTCTTCACCGCGATCGGGGCCACCTTCGGAGCGATGAACACGATGTACGCCCAGGTCGCGGCGCGGACGCGCGAGATCGGGACCCTGCGGGCGCTCGGTTTCTCGCGCCGGTCGATCCTGGCGTCCTTCGTGATCGAAGCCCTCATGCTGTGCGCGGCCGGCGGTCTGCTCGGCGTGGTGTTCACCTTCCTGGTCTTCAATTCGTTCCTGGCCAAGCCCACCGGCACGATGAACTTCCGCACGTTCTCCGAGGTGCTGTTCAACTTTCGTCTGACCCCGCCGCTCATCACCGCTGGAATCGTGTTCTCGCTCAGCATGGGCCTCCTCGGAGGTTTCTTTCCGGCCTGGCGCGCGGCACGGCTGAAGATCGTGAACTCTCTGCGGGAGCTGTAGCAAGAGGACGGAGGACGGAGGACGGAGGACTGAAGAGGCTACCCGCCACAAGATGTCTTCGTCAGACGTCAGCTGCTCGAGTCCGCGTCCTCAGTTCTCAGTTCTCAGTCCTCAGTCGGGAACCGCTCCGCCTCCCTCGCCACCGCGTGCACCCGCCGCTTCCCGTTCATCTCGTCCACGATCGTTCCCCAGGGCACCTCCGGATCGTGCACGAAGACGCAGAGCCAGCCCTCCCGCGCGGCCTGATCGGTGAGACGTTTCTTGTTCTGGATCAGCTCGACGGGATAGAGGTCATAGGCCATCGTCCAGGGGACCGGCACGTGCGCGGAAGTGGGCAGCGCGTCGGAGAAAAAGAACGCCGTTTTCCCCTCCGACTCCACGCGGACGGCCTGCATCCCCTCGTTGTGGCCTCGCACCGGCACGACGGTAAGGCCGGGCCGGATCTCGCGCTCTCCGTCGACGGCGACGAGCAGCCCGGACCGCTCGAGCGGCTCCCAGTTGTCGGAGCGGTAGGAGGCCCGGTCGCGTTCATGGGGGGCGCGGGCGTGGGCGAGCTCGGCCTCCTGGACGTAGACCGACGCGCGGGGAAACGCCGGAACGAAGGCGCCGGACTGGTCGCGCGTGGCCGCGCCGGAATGGTCCCAGTGGAGGTGCGAAAGGATGAGCGCGTCCACGTCGGCGGGACCGATCCCGTGGCCGGCGAGGGACTGCTCGAGCGAGCTCGCGGCTTCGATCCCGTAGATCTGCCTGGATTTCTCGTCCCACTTCTGGCCCAGGCCCGCGTCGACCACGGCCACGAAGTCTCCGCCCCTGACCAGGAGGCAGTTGGAGGCGACGGGCACCCGGTTCTGCTCGTCGGGACGGGCCTTCTTCTCCCAAAGCACTTTGGGCACGACTCCGAACATGGCGCCGCCGTCCAGCCGGAATCCCGCGTCCGGCACGATCTGGATTTCCAGGCTTCCCAGGCGCATCGGCCGGATTGTAGTGCCCGGCCGCCGCGCGCGCGGACCGGGCGCTACGGAGCACTCCCTGATGCAGGCGCATCACGACTTCCCCGGCGCCTTCTGCAAGCCTTGTCGGAACATGCGCGAGGGAGGGGAGGCCGATCGGCCCCGCGGGACTATAGTGAGCCGCGGACCACTGAGCCGCGGACCCTCCCGGAGAAGCCCCATGCGCTGCGCCGTCGACGTTTCGGAGGCTGAAATCGGGCAGAGTCCCGGCTCGGCGCGCCCTGATCGAGGTTCGTTCTCGAGGAGGTGACGTCATGGATCTGGTCCACCCCATCGCGCGACGCTGGAACGAGGACGCGCGGACTGACCCGGAGGCCTTCTGGTCGAAGGCCGCGGAGGCCATCCCCTGGATGCAGAAGTGGGAACGCGCCTTCGAATGGACGCCGCCGACCTTCCGCTGGTTCTCCGGCGGCCGGACCAACCTCTGCTGGAACGCCGTCGACCAGCACGTCGCCGGCGGCCGGGGAGGGCACGCCGCCCTGGTCGGGGTGAACGAGCGCGGCGAGCGCCGGGTCTTCACCTACGGGCAGCTGCTCTACGAAGTCGAGCGCGCCGCCGCGGCCCTGCGGGGCATGGGAATCCGCAAGGGCGACCGCCTGACCATCTACATGCCCACGATGCCCGAGGCGATCATCCTGATGCTGGCGACCGTGCGGATCGGCGCGATCCAGGTGGCCGTCTTCGCCGGCTTCGGCGCCGGGGCCCTGGGGGACCGGATCGCGGCCTCGGGCTCCCGCCTGGTGTTCACCGCCGACGCCACGTTCCGAAAAGGCAAGAACGTCCGCCTGAAGGAAATCGTCGACGCCGCTCTGCAGTCGACGGCGACGGCGGTCGAGCGCGTCGTGGTGCTCCGGCGCTCCGGCTCGGCGCCCTGCCCGATGACGCCGGACCGCGATATCTCCTGGGACGAGTTCCTGGAGCGGGGCGCCGGCTTTGACGGCGGCGTCGTCCCGA
Source organism: uncultured Acidobacteriota bacterium (assembly GCA_963733955.1). Taxonomy (GTDB): domain Bacteria; phylum Acidobacteriota; class Thermoanaerobaculia; order UBA5066; family Gp7-AA6; genus DATFTF01. The sequence goes on along the minus strand of CAVTEW010000003.1, from coordinate 3,075,223 downwards.
TGGAGTCCAACGAGCCGGCCTTCATCCTGGCCACGTCCGGGACCACGGCCCGGCCCAAGCTCGCCGTCCATACGCACGGCGGCTACCAGGTTCACATCGTGAGCATGGGGAAATGGTGCTTCGGCCTGAAGCCCGAGGACGTCTGGTGGTCGACGTCGGACATCGGATGGGTGGTCACAGCTACATCGTCTACGCCCCGCTGATCGTGGGGTGCACGACCCTCGCGTACGAGGGCTCGATCGACCATCCTGCCCCGGACAACGCTGTGGCGCATCGTCGAGGAGTTCGGCGTCACCGGCGTCTTCACGTCGCCCACGGCGGTGCGCCTCCTGATGCGGTACGGAGAGCAGCACACCCGGGGCCGGGATCTCTCTTCCCTCGAGCGGGTCCTTTCGGCCGGGGAAGTCCTGAACGCGCCGGCCTGGGAGTTGGCTCCAGAAGACGGTCCTTCGCGACCGCATTCCGGTCATCGACCACATGTGGCAGACCGAGACCGGCGGACCCATCTTCGGAAATCCCTACGGCCTGGGGATGGTGCCGATCAAGCCGGGCTCCTCGGGCATCCCGCTGCCGGGCATCGAGCCCGCGGTCGTGACGCCCGACGGGCAAGCCTGCGCGCCGGGCGAGAGGGGGATCATGGTTTTGAAGCGCCCCTTTCCCGGGCTGACGCCGACCCTGTGGGGGGAGCCGGAGCGCTACGGACGCGACTACTGGGAGCGCATGCCCGGCCTCTGCGACACCGGCGACTCCGCGCACATCGACGAGGACGGCTACGTCTGGTTCGCCGGCCGCGCCGACGAGATCATCAAGATCGCCGGGCACCGCATCGGAACCATCGAGGTGGAGACCGCGTGCCTGAAGCACCCCGCGGTCGCCGAGGCCGGCGTCACCGGCCGGCCCGACGAGATTCGGGCCGAGGTCATTTCCGCCTTCGTGGTCCTGAAGCAGGGCCATCACCCTTCGGCAGAGCTGCGCGCCGAGCTTCTCGACACGATCCGGCGCGAGCTCGGCCCCGTGGCGGTCATCGGCGAGCTCAACTTCGTCCAGATGCTTCCCAAGACGCGCAGCGGCAAGATCATGCGGCGGGTCCTGAAGGCGGTCACCCTCGGCAAGACGCCCGGCGACATCACGACGATCGAAGACGAGGGCTCGGTGGAGGAGGCGCGTCAGGCCTGGGAGCAGATGCGGGAGGAGATCGCCAAGCGCTGAGCCGGCCCTCCGGGCGGTAGACTCGCGCCGGACGATGCGGCTCGAGTTCTACGGGACGAAGGGGTACGTCGAAGAGAGCTCCCCGGCGCACGCGGGGCACTCCGCGTTCGTGGTCGAGACCTCGGGCTTCCGCCTGTTGTGCGACTTCGGCCAGAACCGCAGGGGGATGCTCGCGGCGATCGCTCCGGACGCGATCTTCGTCTCCCATGCCCATCCCGACCACGCCTGGGGGCTGGAGGAAGGGACCGGAGCACCCGTCTACGCGTCCGCCGTCACGCACGAGATCACCCGGGATCTGCCGATCGCCAAACGCGTCGTGCTCGAGCCGGGACGGGGCGTGCCGGTCGGTCCCATCGGCCTGACCGCCTGCCCGGTCGTCCATTCGGTGCGGTGTCCCTGCGTGGCCGCGCGGATCGAAACGGCCGAGGGGATCCTCGTCTATTCCGGGGACGTGATCAATTTCGAAGATCCGGAAGCCGCGATGACCGGCGCGAGCCTGTACGTCGGCGACGGCTCGACGCTCAAGGGCTCGCTGGTGCGCCGCCACGCCAACGGAGCGCTCATGGGGCACACCACCGTCCGCGCGCAGCTCGGCTGGCTCGGAAAGTTCGGCGTCCCCCGCGCGGTGTTCTCACACTTCGGCAAGGGCCCCATCGAGATGGGGGACCCGGCCCTCGCGCAAGCCCTGGCCGAGCTCGCGGCGGAGAAGTCTCCGAAGTGCGGCGTGCAGGCCGCCCACGACGGCCTGCGGCTGCACGTCGAGCCCTGAGGGGCCCGGCTCCCGAGGACCCGAGCCGGCGCCAAGGCTATCTGCGCGGGGCCGGAGGCGGCGGCGCCGCGGGGTAGCCGTTCGGACCGACGGCGGGTGGAGCCGTGCCGGGCGATCCGGGAGGCCCGAGAACCGGCGTTCCGTTGGGTCCAATCGTCACCGGAGAGGAGCCCGGCGTTCCCGCGGGCGCCAGCACCGGCGTGCCGTTGGGACCGATCACCGGCGGCGCGGATCCCGGCGCTCCCGTCGGGCCGAGGATCGGCTGTCCGTCCGGGCCGATGGCCGGCGCCGAGGAACCCGGGATCATGGCGAATCCGTTCTCGTCGATGGTCGTCGCGGCGGCTCCGGTCGTCAGCGGAAATCCATTGGCGTCCACGGGGAAGGAGGGCGCCGTCGTGGCCGGGAAGCCGTCGGCTCCGATCGGCGGATTCGCCGTGGGCGGAGCCTCGGAAATCGCCCGGGTCAGATCCCCGCTCGTGCCCGGCGCCGGCGCGCCTCCGGGCGCCCCGTATCCTCGGTAAAGCGGCGACCGCGGGTCGTAGACGCCTCCCGGAATCGAGGCCGGCCGCGGCGTCGTCGCGGCGGCCTCGGCGGGAGCGGGCTCTCCGGGGGTAAGACCGAGATCGATGACCTCTCCGGGAGCGATCTCGCGCGGAGCGGCCTGCCGCGCCGACGCCCGGTCCAGGACGCGGCGGTCGGCCGGCGTCACTTCGAGGACCTCTTCGTCCGTCAGGCCGGTCAGGGCTTCTCCCGGATCGGCGTAGAACAGCAGAATGGTTCCGCGACGGACCGGGCGATCCCTGGAGAAGACTTCGCGGCCGTCGCGCAGCTCGATTCGGTACAGGCTCCGGGTCGCGGCGAACGCGGGACAGCAAGGAGAACCGCGAAGACGCAAGCGATCGATTCGTTTCATGGCGTCACCTCGTACACGCCGGAGTGAAATGCAGGATCGCTGCCGTTCCTCGACAGAGGACAGTCGCCGGCCGGGACGTCCTGGACGGTCAGATCCGGGAGCGGGTGTGCGCCGGAATCGCCGGACCGGTCGCGGCGACGTGCTCGCGGGCCGGGATCGACTCCCTCGCCTCGGTCAGGACGGCTTGCCGGGCTTCCCGGGATCGCCGGATGAACGCGAGCAGCGCGCCCGCCATCATCACGTAGAAGCCGGCCCAGACCAGATTGATCAGGGGCTTCTGCGTGACGTCGAGCGACAGCGACTCCGTCGTGGCCGCCTGGTACTCCGCCTTCGGATCCTTGGACAGCCCCTTCATCCACAGGACGACGGCTCCGTCGTTGGGCGAGACTGCTTCCACGCGCATGCGTCCGCCTTGCACGCCGGGGATGTCGAGCTCCTCGGCCTCCGTGGGCGAGCCGTCCAGGTGGTACACGTAGTGGATCGTCACGTTGTGCTTGGTGCCGTCGGGCGGCGTGATGATGAGGTCGGTCAGGACGAGGATCTTCTTCTCGCCTCGCATCATCGCCGAGCGGTCGGCGTTGAAATCCTGGAAGGTGAATCCGACGCCTTCGATCGACTGGGTCGTGCCCTTGTTCAGACGCACGACGCGGCCGACCTGCTCGGGCTGGCCGGGGTCGTAGGCCTGGGGCGCCATGTAGAAATCCACGAGCGCGGAGTGGTCGATCGCCGGATTGGCCATCATCTGGCCGGTGCGGCTGTTGATGTACATCTTGGGATAGGCGTAGAGGGTCTTTCCCTTGGCCGTCTCGACGCGCACTTCCATGGCCTGCTTCTGCGTCGCGGTGCCCGGCACCACGCGCAAGAAGGTCAGAGTGGCCCCGGCGACCTTCACCGGTTGGTTGACCGGCAGGGTGAGCCGGGACGACTTGGCGTAGACCGCGGACACCACGATCCCCGCCAGCATGATCCCGATGCCGACATGGGCCAGGTACCCCCCGGCGCCTCCGAACTTGGCGTTCTTGGCCTTGCGCAGCACGGCCCGCAGGTTCATGTCCGCGGCGAAGACCGCCACGAACAGGATCGCGAACGTCAGAAAATCGCGCACTCCGAAAAGGAACGCCGCCCCCTGGACCAGGACGGTGACGATGAGCGAACGCCGAGAACTTGCCAGGAGCGCCTTCAGGCTCTCTCCCTTCCAGGAGACGAATGGCACGAGGCCCACGAGCAGAGCCAGCAGAAGCGTGCCCGGAACCGTCGTCCTCGTATAGAAGGGGGTCTGCACCTGCGAGGGGTTGCCGGTCAGCCGCGTGATGAGCGGGGCGGAGGTGCCGAGCAGGATCACGAAGGACAGCGCGCAGAAGATGGCGATTCCCAGGATGAAGAACACGCTCCGGGAGAGCGCCGGTGGCTCGTCTTGGGACGCGCGGGGGATCGATCGCCACCGCCAGGCCAGCATGCCCACGGACAGCGCCACGAATCCGACGAGGATCCCGACCAGCCAGCCGGTGATCCCCAGGTCCACGAACGAGTGCACCGAGAAGTCCGCCAGGATGCCCGAGCGCGTCAGGAACGTGCCATAGAGAATCGTGGCGAAGGCGAAGCAGGCCAGGATCAGGTTGACGCGGCGGTGGCGCTTCTGGGAGCGCTGCAGGAAGAGCCCGTGCACCAGGGCCGCCGTGCACAGCCAGGGAACCAGGCTGGTGTTCTCCACGGGGTCCCAGCCCCAGTATCCGCCCCATCCGAGCGTCTTGTAGGCCCAGTAGCCGCCCATGAGGATCGCGGTGCCCAGGGTCAGGAACGTGAAGAGGGCCCAGGGAATCGCCCGCACCGCCCATCCGTCCCAGCGCTTCTTCCAGAGCGCGCCGATGGCGAAGGCGAACGGAACCGACAGCGAGGCGAAGCCGGAGAACATCACCGGGGGATGAATGACCATCCAGGGGTCCTGCAGAAGCGGGTTCAAGCCCACGCCGTCTTCGGGGGTCGGGGGCGGGAGGAGCTTGAAGGGGCTCTGCTTGCAGAGGATCGCGACGACGCACAGGAACGTGGCCAGGTAGACGATCATCACGGGAGCTTCCTGCTCCTTGGCCGAGCGGTACACGGCCAGGCCGATGAGCGCTCCCCAGAACACCCAGAGCAGGAACGATCCCTCCTGGCCGGCCCAGGCGGTGGAGATCAGGTAGTGGAGCGGCAGATCGCGGCTGGAGTAGGCGTTGACGTAGGAGACGTCGAAGCGGTGCTGGAGGATGAGCGTCATCAGCACGGCCATCGACGCGACGATGCAGGTGGCGAAGGCGTTGTAGCTGCTGCGCGCCAGGCTGAGCAGGTCGGAGCGTCCGCGATCGACCCGGAAGTACAGGACGAGCGACGTCAGGCCGGCCAAGAGGGCGCCCCAGATCGCGACGACGCCGGGCCAGAAGTAGGAGGCCGCCATCAGCTGCGGGCGGCCGCCGGCCGCGAGGAGGACGCGTAGGACTTCTCGACTTCGGTTCCCTGATACTTGGAGGGACACTTCACCAGCAGCTTCTCCGCCTCGATGCGCCCCTGGCGATAGGGTCCGATGGCGACGACCGAGATGGCGTCCTGGAAGTTCCCCGGCTTGACGCCCCGGTAGACCACCGAGATCCGTCCGCCCTTGGTGTCGAGCAGGTCGAAGAGCAGCTCCTGGCGGGTGGTGTCGTACCGGCCGGTCTGCTTGTCCAGGCTTCCCATGACCTGGACGGCCCCGTGCGACGTGCGGGCCTCCTCGAAGCTGACGTACGGCGTCAGGGTCTTCTGGAAGGCCGTGAGCCCCAGACCGACGAACCCGAGCGCCATGATCACCGCGATCCAATAACCCTTTTTCATTGTTCCCGCTCTTTCTCGGTCACGCGGCGATCGAGCCGCCAGAGGTAGAAGAAGAGCCCCACCCAGATCACGACGTTGACGGCGGCGAGGAAGGCGAGGCTGCTCATGGTTCAAAGTCTCCCTTGACACGTCTAGGAAAGCAACTCTCGGGCGTCAGGCAGTGATGCAAATGCATCAACAGGCGGGAAAATTCGCGGAAAGCCCCGCCGGCGTCAGGCCGGTGGACAGGGTGGACAGTGCGAATCGGGCAGCCGGCCTGCGCGAATGCGCTCCATCACGACCGCGAGCATCCAGTCGCACCGCCGGCCCAGAAAGGGGAAAGCCCGGGCGACGGCGGGGCCGCTGCGGTCACTCGGGCACAGTCGTTCTCTCGCGAAAGACTTTCACGGCGAGTGCCCTCGGACAGCACCTCCTCCGGGAAATGCCGCCGGCTCCGGGCTCCCTCTCCGGCTCAAGTCCCTCTGCGAGCCCCGGCGGCGGGGCCGCCTCCCGGAGGAGGCGATGAGCGAAGGAGTAAGGCATCCAGGCTCCCACGCCGCGCGAAAACGGCGACTGAGCGACCAGCGACGTCCCACCTCTCTCGATCACGGCCAGGCCGGAGCGTGCCGACGAGGGAGGCGGACCCGACGTCGGGACGCCTTCTCAGGGAGCGAAGTGAGAGCTACCGCTTCGCGGCGGTCTGCTGGTCGGGCGGCTGCGGGAGACCCAGGGCCAGCGGGGCCGAAGGGGGCCGGTCGGTGACGGTCCAGATCTTGTCGCCCCGCAGGTACATCCGGTAGAGCTCCGACTGGTCGAAGGGGCGCGCGCCGCGCCGTCCGAAAACCGCGAGCTGATTGCCGGACTCGTCCACCGCCCGGTCGCGGTCGAGGCCCTTGGAGACCGCCAGCGCCGGTCCGGACGTCTTGTACGAGGCGATCAGGCGCGGGGTCGGACGCGGCGAAAAACCGTAGATTCCCGGGGTCTGCTGCGGCGACAGCAGCTCCAGGACCTTCAGGCCGTTGCGCCCGTCGGCGACGTAGGCGAAGAGGCTGTTGTTGGTCATGCCCAGCTTGACGTCGCGGACGTCGGAGAGCGCCCCGTCGGCGTTGTAGACCTGGTCGAGCTTGAGCCGCTCGGGGTCCTGGATGTCCAGGATCACCAGGCCCTTGGACCCGGCGGCGACGTACGCGTAGGTCCGGGAGAGGTAGATCTCGTTGGCCTGGGGCAGGCGGACCACCGTTCCGGTCGGCCGCGGGTGCGCCAGATCGGTCACGTCGAGGACCTTGACGCCGTCCGCGTCGCAGACGAAGGCGTAGCGGAACTGGATGGCGACCGCGTGGGGCTTGTTCAAGTCCGGCGCGCCGACCTCGGTGACGATCGAGAGCCGCTTGGGCACCTTGTCCAGCGAGACCACCACGAGCCCGTGATCGGTCGAGACGTAGGCGTAGGTCCCCACGATGGTCAGGCCCACGGCGCCGGTGAGCTTGCCGTCGGGATTGAAGGTCAGGGCGCGCTGGAGAAAATTGTTGGTCGGATCGCCGTCCAGAAGCGTCGCCGCGGGCACGACGATCAAGCCCTCCTTCCGGTCGGTGAAGTAGATGTACCCGTACATCGGGTGGATCTTGCCTTCCTCGTTGACCGGAAGGACCGGGCGGGTCGGATCGAGGGCCATCGTCGACGGGCTGGCCACGGCGGTGGCGTCCTTGGAGCGCACGTAGAGCCGCTGGCCGAGCGGAGAAACCGGGGCGGTCTGGATGCGCTGGGAGAATCCCTTGTTGTCCACGTTGGCCACGTCGTAAACCACCAGCCCGTCCGATCCGCTGGCCGCGTAGAGGTACTCGCCGCGCAGCTGCAGCGAACGGATGTCCTTGCCGCGGTGCCGGTAGGCCTGCGAGATCCTTCGGCCGCCGCCGACGAACGACTTGTAGTCCTCGGGGTAGGCCATGGCGTGGAGCGAGCTGCCCAGGACCGCCTGCGGCTCGTCGTGCTCGGTGACCGCCACGGCGGCGAACCCGCTGCGCCCCTCGGCCACGTAGGCGTAGCGCCCGATGAAGTTGTAGAAGTTCGTCCCCAGCATGAGCAGCTGCGCCATCTTCGCGTTGTTGTCGTTGTTGCGCGAGAGATGGCAGTCCGTGCACATCTTGGTCTGCAGGCCTCCGCGGATGGCGTGCGAGTAGAAGGGGGAGAACGCGGTGCCCGCCAGGCCCCCGGCGGAGACGGTCTGCTGCTGGCTGTAGAGCCACTCGCGGTTGGCGTTCTGCGAGTCGACCAGGACCGCGCAGGAGGAGCGGATCGTCGTCACGTCGTTTCCGTGGACGGTCGAGTCGTGTCCCAGCATGAAGACGTCGTCGCGCAGCGTCTGGAAGCTGTACTGGGTCCAGTTGCGCGAATTCTTCCCCTCGGAGTGGAGGTTGGGCTTCTTGCGATTGGCCGACATCGGGAGATGGCAGCCGAAGCAGGACGTCACCCACGCGGTGTGACAGGTCTGGCAGGCCACGCGGTTGGAGCCGTGGGCGAGCTTGGTCATGTCGGAGACGCTTCCCCAGGTCGCGCCGTCGGACTGCATGGTCTTGGCCAGGCGCGAGCGCTCGTTGTAGTGCTCGTTGCCCGGCGTGATCGTGTCGACCGTCTGCACGACCTCCCACTTGACGCTCGGATCGAGCGCGGACTGCTGGAAGACCTTGCCGCGGCGCTTCTGGAAACGCGGCCCGTACGCGGTGTTGGACTTGGAGAGGTCGGTCCCGTCGGAGAGCGCCAGCGTGGCCGGCTTGTCGTAGTCGCCGTGGCAGTCGATGCACCGGACCTTGGCCGCCGCCCGCGTCTCGCCGTAGATCTTGCCGTCGCCGTGGCTGTCGCCGACGAAGTGGCAATCGACGCAGTGCATGCCCTTCTCTTCGTGGATGTCGGCCAGGTGCACGGCCTTGTCGAACTTCTTGGGGTCGGTGAACGAAACGGCCTTGCCGTCCTTGTCCAGCATCGTCCCCTTGTCGTCGTGCCAGTAGACGTTGCGGAAGATCCAGCCGTGCCCGTTGAAATCCGCGAACTGCGTGTGCTCGAGCTTGGGATTTAAGGACGCGACCTGCTCGAGGAACTTGGGGTCTCCCCACAGCCCGCGCGCCGCGGAGCCCTCGGGATTGCTGCGCTGGATGCGGTCGATCTCGCCGGCCGAACGGTTCAGGCTGCGCGCCGGATAGAGCGGCTGCCCGTCGGTCTCGTTGTCCCACCACATGGTCCCGTAGTAGGCGTTGACGACGTTGGTGCCGGGATGGACGTGGCAGACCACGCACTGGGAGGAAGGGATGGCCAGCGTCAGGGCGTGCTTGATGGGGTGGCCGCGCTCCTCCCTCGGGATGGTCGTGTCCGCGGTGGCGGTCAAACCGAGGTGGCCGAACTTCGCGTACGGGCCCGAGTGCGCCGGATCCCGGTCGTTGGCGTAGATCATGTGGCAGGCCGTGCAGCCGGACGAACGGTAGTCGCCGGGGTGGTCGTTGGTGCCCAGGCCGTTCAAGGTCGGATCGAGCAGGCGCGTCTTCTGAAGCCCCAGGAAGACCGGGTCGGTGCGCAGGAGGGTCCCGAAGCTTCGGAAGGAGAGCTTGTCGTCGGGGCGTCCGTTGGTTTCCTCCGCCGAGCCCGGATTGGCGATCTCCGGAACCGGCAGGCCGCCCCGTTCGAAAACCCGCAGGACGTTGCCCGGCTGCGTGACTTCCCAGCGGGAGAGCGGCTGGAGCCACGGCAGGATCCCCTTCTTGCGCGTGTCCTCGGCGGACGGGGCGGGAAGCGTGCGCGCCAGCGCGGACTGGCCGTCCTTCGTGTAGAACTCCCCGAACGCGGCGTCCTTGTAGGGATACGCCCCGTTGTTGTAGAGCGCCGAGCCCCACAGCATCGCGCCGTGGCGCATCATGGACGTGGAGACGGCGCCGACCTCCCGGGGATGACACTTCTCGGTGCCGCAGGCCTCGCGCGCCACGCGCAGGTCTCCGGGATTGACGAAACGGACGAACTCCGGGCTCTCCCGTTCCCAGCGGGCGCCGGGGCGCTCCGGGTTGCCCGACCCCGGCCACCAGCCGGAGTGGCGGGGCGCCACGTGGGCCCGCTTCTTGACCTTCTCGTAGATCTTGGAGCCCGGCGCTGCGCCGGCGGGAAGCGTGGCCGCGCCGTTGCCGCCGTGGCAGTCCACGCAGGCGGCGCGCACGACGTTGCTCTCGTGCCCGTTGGCGGCGTCGGTCTTCACGTGGCAGCTCGTGCAGCCGGAGGCCGGCATGGCCGGAGCCGCCGCCGGCGCCGTCGCTTGAGGCGCCGGGGCCGCGGCTTGCCCGTTGGACCAGCCGACGGCGCCCACGAACAGGAGCGCGGCCGCGGCGGGCAGAAGCCCCGAGGCGCCGGAGCGCCTGGCCGGAGAAGCGGAACGCGGGAGAACGGATTGGGTCATGCCTCGTTCCTCGTCAGTACGCGAACACCAGCGACGCGAAAGCCTGGTAGAGCAGGCGCGACTTCGCGCCGCAGGGGCTGTCGCAGACGGAGGAGTAGATCTGCTTGAAGCCGCGGCCGGGGTTGAACCCGGCGCCGCCGACGACCACCTGGATCTGCTGGTTGAGGTCGGGCCGCCAGCGGAACCCCAGCCCGTAGTCGAAGCCGATCTCCCGGTCGATGTTGGGCTGGAAGAGGAGGAGCTCGAGCGGCTCGGTGTGATCGAAGCGCAGATAGTTGCCGTTCAAGATGAACTCGAGCTTCGGGGTCAGCCGGAAATCGAACATCAGTCCGGCGAGCTGGAGGCCGGGGTTGACGAAGTTGGACTGTCCCTCGTCCTTGGAAGAGCGCAGATCGGGAATCAGGCTGTTGCCCTGCACCAGCTTGACGCCGGTCTGGGTCAGCGGAATCGCTTCCCGGTTCCAGAAGGAAAACGGCCCGCCCGCGAACTTGGGGTCGTCGAAGATCGCGGAGAAGGCGCGCGCCGTGGAGTCGGTGGGGTTCTTGTCGCCGGAAGACCAGAACCCGGTCAGGACCGGCCGCCACCAGTCCACGTCCACGGAGAGCTCCAGCGCGGCCATCTGCGCCCTGACGTCGGTGCGCCGCCCGGCGACCGGGTTGTGGTCGTCGGTCCCGACGGCCTCATAGAAGGCGTGCGAGATGTTCAAGCGGCCGATGTGGCCTTCTCCGGTCCAGCCCGCGTACCCCACGTGCAGCGCGTGCGGCGCGACGTCCCCGATGGGCGCCGGCCGCACCAGGAACCCGTTCTCGTCGAAGTGGCGCGTCGGGTCGTCGTCGTTGTAGAGGACGGAGATCTGGGTGGTGTAGCCCTTCCAGATGAAATCCTGGGCGTAGAAGTTGGCGATGCCCACGTGCTGGTGCCGCTGGTGGAGCGTGTTGAGCCCCGAGTTGGTGTCTTTCTCCAGCTGGTCGAAGAAGGCCAGGTTCCACTGGTAGCGGTTGGAGGCGAAGTTTCCGAAGAGGCGCAGGCCGTCGTTGTTGTCGGCGAACACGAACCCGCGGAAGTCGCTCACAAACCCCTGGATTCCCGCGCGCAGGGAGACGAAGTCGTAGTACGGGGAGACGTCGAAGAGCTTGACCTCTCCGAACGCTTCCTGGAGGCCGATGTGGCGGTCGGTGCGCGTGTTCAATTTGCGCACGTCGATGTTGACGATGCCGTTCTCGTTGGCGTGGAGGTAATTGAAATTTCCGACCGGCGTCACCCGCAGCTCCCAGTCCCGCGGCTTGAACGCGCTGTCGCCGTGGAAGAGGGACACCGTGAAGATGACCTCCTGGATGAACGAGCCCTGCTCGCCCTTACCGAAGAACTCCTCGTTGTCGGGCCGCTGTCCGGAGACGCCGCTGCCGACCGGGACGCGGCGGGCTTCGCCGATCGTGTCGGAGATCGCCGAGAGGCTCAGGAACGTGCCCTGGCCGAAGAGGGGGTAGTCCCCTTTCAGAACGTTCTGGTGGTAGGGATCGAGGGGCTTGCCGCGCTGGTAGCGGCCCCAGTCCGGGAAGCCGATTCTCCAGCGATCGGGGACCGGGACGAGATCGCCGGGCGGGACGCCCTCGACGCCGCCGGAAAAACCCAGCGGGGCGGCGGGCGCCGTCGCGGCAGGCGGAGGAGGAGGCGGCGCCGGCTTCTGCGCAGCCGGGTCCTGACTCAGAAGGGGGGCGCACAGGCAGACTCCGAGCGCCCACAGGCAGGCTCCCCGCAAGACTTCGCGGTGGTTCACTGAGCGTCTCTCTCTTTTTTTCGGAGCCAGGGCTTTTTCGAAAGGTGCCAGGACGGATTCTTTGGCCAGGCCCGCCCGCTGTCAAGCGAAGAGAAGAACCGTTCCCCCTCCGCGGCTTGACAGGATGCGGCGAACAATCTAGCGTCACCTCTATTCTGGTCCGGTCCCCGCAAGCGCAGGTGGAGGGGCAGTGAGGAAACCGTCTCTCTCAGTCCTCTTCGTCTTCTGGACGGCCGTCGCGCTGGCGGGAGATGGCCTGTCCTCTCCGGCGACACGACGGACCGTGACCGTGGAGGCGCGCCCGAATTCCGCCGCGGCCCAGGCGGCCGCGCTCACCGCCGCCGACGTCCGGCTGGTGATCCAGAACGCCACGATCGAGGCGGCGGCGCTGGGCCGCTCGGCGGTGATCGCGGTCGTGGATCGCGAAACCAATGTCCTCGGGATCTTCCTGATGGGGGGCGCGCCCGGCCGGCTTCACTTCGACGGCCGGCCTGACGGCAACGCCGTCAACGACGGGCAGCATGGGCTGGACGGGCTGACCCTCGCTCTCAACGGGGACGCGCCGGGACCGGGCGTCGTCGTCGCCGGCGCGGGCATTCCCTTTCCGACCATCCTGGCCGCGCTCTCCAAGGCCGGCACCGCCGCGGTGTTCGAGACGACGGGCAACGCCTTCACCACCCGAACGGCTTCGTTCATCATCCAGGAGCACTTTCCTCCCGGGATCGACTTCACCTCGGCCGGCCCGCTTTTCGGCGTGCAGTTCTCCAACCTGCCGTGCTCGGACGTCAAGCCGCTCGATCTGGCCAACGGAAACCTCGCGCTGCCGCTGGGCCTCTCCGGCGATCCGGGAGGGATTCCGCTGTACAAGAACGGCCAGCCCGTGGGCGCGATCGGCGTCGAAGCCGACGGCGACTACACCGTGGACTTCGCGCCGGCGGTCAAGGCTCCGACCGACGAAGAGCTGATCGCGCTCGCCGGGACGCGCGGCTTCGAGTCGCCCGCGGGCATCCGCGGGGACCAGATCTTCGTCAACGGCATCCGTCTTCCCTTCGCCGACGCCGACGTCCCCGCCGGTCCGGGCCAGGTCCCCCCGCTGCCGCCGGGCATCTACGCGTCCGGATTCGAGCCCCGCGACGGGCTGGCGTCCCGGTTCGTGCCGGTGACGGTGCGGGGCGTTCCCGCCTTCGCCGATTCGCGGTTCTTCCCCGCGAGCGCCAGCGCCGCGCCGGGAGGACTGACCGCCGCGGAGGTCGAGCAGCTCCTGGCGCAGGCGTTGACCCAGGCCTACAAGACGCGGGCGGCGATCCGGCAGCCGCTCGGCAGCTTCGCCCAGGTCAACGTCACCGTCGTCGACGCCTCGGGAGCCGTGCTCGGGATCGTCCGCACGCCGGACGCTCCGATCTTCGGGTTCGACGTGTCCAGTCAGAAGGCGCGGGCCGCCGCGTTCTTGTCGTCCTCGGGGGCGGCCGCCGCGCTGACCGCCGCGGGATTGTCCGAGTACGTCGCCCGCGGCGGCGCCGACGGCCTCGGCCTGAACGGATCGATCGCGTTCTCCGACCGCGCCAACGGGTTCCTGTCGCGTCCTTTCTTCCCCGACGGCATCGACGGAACCGCGGAGGGGCCGTTCTCGCGTCCCATCACCCAGTGGAGCCCGTTCAACGTCGGGCTCCAGATCGACCTGCTGCGCCCGGCCTTAGTGGGCGGCGTCGACGGCACCAAGCCGCTGTCGGGCCCGTGCACGGCGATCCCGCAGATTCCCAACGGCATCCAGATCTTCCCCGGCAGCGTTCCCCTGTACAAGAACGGCGTCCTGGTCGGCGGCCTGGGCGTCTCCGGTGACGGCGTGGATCAGGACGACATCGTCGCCTTCATGGGGGCGACGGGCTTCGAGGCTCCCGAGGCGATCCGCTCCGACCAGTTCTTCGTGCGCGGCGTGCGCCTGCCCTTCATCAAGTTTCCCCGGCACCCCGACCTGTGATCCGACGACGACCAACTTGAAGCCCCTCCGCGTCTGCCTGTTCGCGCTCCTGGCGCTCGGTTTCTGCGCCGGCCGCCTCGCGGCGGCGCAGTACGTCGGACCCAACAAGTGCTCGTCCTGCCACGACCACGAGAAGCAGAAGGCCTGGGCGGACCAGGACAAGCACGCCAAGGCGCTCGCGCAGCTGGAGGACAAGAACGCGGCCAAGTACGCCAAGGCGATCGGCCTGGCCGATCCCTACGACCTGAAGGGCGCGTGCGTGAAGTGCCATGCCACCGTCTTCAACGGCGACGCCAACGCCGGGGTTTCCTGCGAGACCTGCCACGGCGCCGGCAGCGACTACGTCGAGCCGCACCAGCAGAAGGGCTCCTACGCCAAGGCCATCACGCAGGGGATGTTCGACACGCGCGGGAACTATCCGGTCTGGGCCAGGATGTGCCTGGACTGCCACATTCTGCGCGACCCCAAGCTGGTCGCCGCCGGGCACAAGTCCGGCGCGGACTTCGAAGTGGGCGCGGCGAGCCAGAAGATCGTGCATTGGGCCCCGACCTACGATTTCAGCAAGCTGACCGCGCTCGGCCGCGGCGCGGCCGGCAAGGCGTCGGCGGCGCCGCCCAAGGCGGCTCCCGCCGCGACGCAGGCTCCCGCGCCTTCCGCACCTCCCGCCGCCGGCAAGCCGACCGCGCGGCCGGCGGCCAAGCCGACTGCGTTCGCGCCGCCCAAGCCCACCGCGGCCTCCAAGGCCCCGGCGGCCGCGCCGGTCCGCCCGGCGGCTCCTCCGCCGACCGCGCCGGCTCGACCGGCGACGTCTCCGGCCGCTCCAGCGCCCACGCGCGCGCCCGCCCCGGAGTCGCGGCCGTCCGCCCCGCCGGCGAAGACCTGGACGCCGGCGACCCGCGACGGAATCACCATCCAGATTCAGGTCACGCCGATTCCGACGGTCACGCCCATCGCTCCCGTCCAGGCAAGGCCGATCCGGGAGACGGTCGCGCCGCCGCCTCCTCCTCGGCCCGCCGCCGCTGCCCGCCGGCCGCCGGCGGCCCGCCCGCGCAAGCCTCGGCCCAGGCCCGCCGCCGCGGCGACGAAGCTTCCCGCGCCGGCGCCGACGCCCTCGCCGACCAAGCTTCCCGCGCCGCAAGAGCCGCCGCGCCGGCCGCCGCACTGATCCGATGAGCCGGCCGGATTAGCGTATGGAACAAAAGGACATCACGCGCGCCTTTCCACACGCGCTCTCCGCGCCGGAGAGCACGCTGGAGATCGACCAGCTCCGCCGCCATCCCATTTTCGAAGGCCTGTCCGAAGCCCTTCTGAAGAAGGTGCAGCCCTACATCCTCGACGCCCGCTACGAGCCGGGACAGGTGATCCTGCGCGAAGGGGAGTTTTCCGACGCCGCGTACTACGTCGCCTCCGGCGTGGTGGAAGTGCTCTTGACCCAGCTCCCCACGATTCAGCTCGCGCCTCCGGAGAAGAAGGGCGGACGGCGGACGCGGACGCTGCCCGGCGAGCGGGTCATCGGCCGGCTGCGTTCGGAGAGCGGCACGATCATCCTCTCGGACATGCCCGCCGACATGAAAGCCGGGGAACGGGTGCTCCTGGAGCGCGGCGAGATCTTCGGAGAGATCTCCGCGCTCTCGCGCTACCCGGTGTCGGCCACCGTCCGGGCCCGGTCGGACGTGGTCTGCCTGATGATCCGAACGCCGGCCCTGCGGCTGCTCCAGCGCTCCGCGCCCAAGTTCAAGGAGTTCGTCGACCAGAGATACCGGGCCCGGTCGCTGGCCACGCACCTCTCCAACGTCGATCTCTTCTCCAAGTGCGACGAGAAATTTCTGCGGGCCCTGAAGGATCGCGTCGACCTGTGCTCCTTCGAGCCCGGCGAGCTGATCGTGGAGGAAGGCTCTCCGGCCGACGCGTTCTTTCTGGTGCGGGGCGGCTACGTCAAGGTCTCCGCGCGTTCGGGGGCCGCGGACCTGGCGCTGACGTACCTGCGCAAAGGAGACTACTTCGGCGAGGCCGCCCTCCTGCTGGACGAGCCGTGGCCCTTCTCCTTCTCGGCCATCGAGAGCGTCGAGCTGGTCAAGGTCTCCCGGGCCGATTTCCAGGGGCTGCTGGAAGCCACGCCCGAGCTCAAGGAAGTCCTGTGGGAGATCACCCTCGACCGCCTCAAGCAGCGGGGCGCGGCGGTGCGGCAGCCGGTCGGCTCGGAGTACCTGCAGATGGCCATGGAGACCGGCCTGATCCACGGCGAGAGCGTGCTCCTCATCGACCTCTCGACGTGCACGCGCTGCGACGATTGCGTGCGGGCCTGCGCCGACACGCACGGCGGCATCCCGCGCTTCATCCGCGAGGGCTTCAAGTTCAAGAACTGGCTGGTGCCGGCTTCGTGCTACCAGTGCACCGACCCGGTGTGCATGATCGGGTGCCCGACCGGGGCCATCACCCGCCCGATCGGGACCACCGAGGTGTCCATCGATCCGATGACCTGCATCGGCTGCGGCAACTGCGTGCGCCGGTGCCCCTGGGGAAACATCATCAACGTGCCCTACAGCCATCCGGTTCTGAAGAAGGACATCCAGCTCGCGACCAAGTGCGACCTGTGCCTGGAGCGGGAGCGACCGGCCTGCGTCCAGATGTGCCCGCACGGTTCGGCCATCCGCGTGTCGTTCAAGGACGTCACGCAGCTGACCTCCACGCTGCCGGTCGTCTCCCAGTGAGGGCGCCGCTTCCATGAGCGTCTGGAAGCCCAAGAAACCGGCCTGGATGTTCGGATCGGCGGCCGCGGTTCTGGCGGCGCTGGCGGTGTTCCTCCTGCTGGTCGACCGGCGCCCGTGGGATCCGGCGCGGGCCGGCGGACTCGTCTTCGGCATCCTGGCCAGCCTGATCTACACAATAGAAATATTGTATCCGCTGCGGCGGCGGCTGCTGGGCTTTCCTCTGGGCAACGCGCAGCGGTGGATCCAGTTCCACATCTGGGGGGGCTGCCTGGGCTTCTGGTTCGTCCTGATCCACGAGGGGTTGCGCTGGCCCTCCGGCACGATGGGATGGCTGCTGCTGGTGCTCTCGATCTGGGCCACGGTCTCCGGCCTGGGCGGCGTGTGGCTGCAGAAATGGATTCCCGCCGCCCTCTCGAGCGGCCTGCAGGTCGAGGCGCTGTGGGAACGGATTCCCGAGCTGCTCTCCCGCCTGCGGGACGAAGCCGATCAGCTGGCCAAGGGCTCGTCGGAGATGCTGGAAGGCTTCTACGGCGAGAGCGTTCGCCCGAGGCTCGCCGGCGTCAGCCCGTCCTGGAGCTACCTGGTCAACGTCCGGGCCGGCCGGGACGACCGCCTGGCGCCGTTCGTCCGGCTGGCGCCGTTCCTGGCCGACGAGGAGAAGACCCGGCTGGAGGACCTGCGGGCCCTGTACACGGAGAAGCTCGAGCTCGACGCCCAGTATTCGCTCCAGCGGATCCTGCGCCTGTGGGTGTACCTGCACGTGCCGCCCTCGGCGCTGCTGTTCGGGTTGATGCTGTTCCATATCGGAACCAGCCTGTCCTACCAGTGATGGCGAGCGAGGCCGTCCCATGCGCCTGATTCCCTGGGGCACGCCCTCCCGCACCAAGCAGTACCTCTTCCCCGGAGGCTTGCGGCCGTACTTCTGGGCGTCGCTCGGGATCGGCGTGGGAGTGGCCGCGGCCCTGACCGCGGTGCTGTGGGGCGGCCGCAAGACCGTGGCGTCGCCCGGCCGGCTCTCCAGCCCCCACGCCCCGTTCGAGGCGAAGTGCGCGGCGTGCCACGCGCCGGCGGTCTCCGACGTCCGGTGCGAGTACTGCCACGACCCGTTCGGATCCAACCGGATGCGCAACGCCGGCCACGTCTGGTTCGGCACCAAGGACCCCGTGCGGGTGGCCCGCGCGGCCACGGTCGAGTGCTTGCGGTGCCACTCCGACCACCACGGGCGCGATTTCCGGATGGTGCGCGTGTCGGAGAAGGATTGCGCGCCGTGCCACTTTCGCGGAATGTCCGTGCACCCCGAGTTCCTGCGGCTCAAGAAGGGCGCTCCGCCGATCGACGAGGGCATCCACTTTCCGCACAAGCGCCACCTGGAGGAGATGAAGAAGGCGCAGCTCGACCGGTGCCAGTATTGCCACGAGCCGACCCGCAACCGCCGCGGCTTCGAGCCGGTCTCCTTCGACCGCCACTGCGCCCGCTGCCACCTGAAGAACGGCTCGGTCGGCGCCACCGACCCGATGCCGCGCGCGGTGGTCACGGCTCCCGACGAGATCGGAGCCCCATGGGCCCAGGCCGAGGCTGCCAACGTGCAGAAGCTCCCGCGCGACAAGTTCATCGTCTCGAAGCTGCTCCACGCCGATCCCTGGATCATCTACAACCTCTGGAAGATCGCGCGCGAGGTCGATCCGCAGGGCCTGGCGGCCAAGCGCGCCGCGCTGCTGGCGCGGATCGACGCCCTGGGCTACCAGCTGCGCGAGCCGCCCACGCGCGGAATGAAGCTGCCGGCGCTCAAGGCCCAGGCGGCCGACCTGGTCAAGCGGGTGGCCGACCTGGCCAGGGACCCGAGGAAGGCCGCCGATCGCCGCCGCGCCGAGCTGGCCCTGGCCCGGGTACGCGTCCAGATCGAGCTCGGCCCGCTGGAGATGACCGCGCCGCGCCCGAGGGATCGGTCGGCGCTGCAGGCGGACTTACGGGATCTGAAATCGCAGCTGTCCGACTTCGACATCGCCGCCGGGGGCGGACCGAGCGAGCCGGTGACCGGCGCGGCCCGCGACCTGCGCCTCGGGGCGGTCCGGGCCATGACCGTCCTCTGCGCCAAGTGCCACATCTACAACGGTGCGCTCATGCGTCCGGTCCGGGCCGGCGTCGCCGTGCTCGAGCGCGCGCGCTTCAACCATCTGCCCCACGTGCAGCAGGCCGGCTGCGAGTCGTGCCACAAGGTCGCCGCGAGCGTGAAGGCCGAAGACCTGAACCTCCCGGGCGTCGCGCGGTGCCAGGGCTGCCATCGGACCGGCAAGAGCCGTTCCGACTGCGCGGAATGCCACACCTACCATCCTCCGACCGAGCCATGGCCGCCGATCTGAACGGCGCCGCCGCCGCCCTGCTCTACCGCACCGGGACGCCCAAGGACTACCCGCTGTGGGGAACGGAGGCGTCGGTCGGCTACGACAGCGGCAACCCGGTCCGGGTGGCGATCGAGGGAGTGTCCCGGCGCCACGCCAAGATCACCTACGACGGCCAGGACTACTTCATCGAGGACGCCGGCTCCTCCAACGGGACGTTCTTGAACGGCATCCCGGTCGTCCGCCGCGAGCGCCTGCGGCATCTGGACATCGTCGGCCTGGGCCGGCGGACCGAGCTCGTCTTCGTGCGCAAGGCGGTCGGCGCCCGCCGGACCCGCCGCCGCGGCATCGTGCAGGTTTGGCTGCAGACCGTGGACGGGCCGGACGCCGGAGAGCGGCGCGAGATTCCGCGCGGTCTGATCACGATGGGGCGCGCTCCCTCCAACAACGTCGTCGTCCGCAGCGAGCTGGTCTCCAAGGCCCACGCCCGCATCGAGCGGCTGGGAGTCGAGCTGATCCTGACCGATCTCCAGTCGGCCAACGGCAC
This sequence comes from uncultured Acidobacteriota bacterium, assembly GCA_963733955.1. Lineage (GTDB taxonomy): Bacteria > Acidobacteriota > Thermoanaerobaculia > UBA5066 > Gp7-AA6 > DATFTF01. The sequence goes on along the minus strand of CAVTEW010000003.1, from coordinate 3,055,728 downwards.
CTTCGTCAATGGCAAGGCCATCACCACGCGGACGTTGGAGGACGGCGACGAGATCAACCTGGGCAAAGCGCGCACGTTTCGCGTGCAGGTGCAGCAGGGGGAGATCGAGACGCACGAGATCAACGCGGCGCCGTCGATCGATTCGACCGGAGCCGGCCTGCCGACAGACTGGAAGACGCGGCTGGAATGGTCGCCCGAGGAGCTGGCGGCCTTCGAGTGGGCCCGCAGCGAAGGGGCGCAGGCGGCCGCCGAGCCGGAGAAGGCCAAGGAAGACGGGAAGGGAAAGGCCGCGGCGGCCGGACCGTCCCGCGCAAAGGCGGCGGGAAAGCCGGCGCCGGAAGGGCAGGCTCGAGCGGGGCAGGAGCCGGCGCCGCAAAAGCCGCCGGCGAAACCCGCGGCCAAGCCTGCGGCCGGGGCCGCGCAGAAGCCCGCGGAAAAACCTCCGGAGAAGCCCGGGCTCAAGCCCCCCGAACGATCCATTCCGAAGCCCGCGGAGAAACCCGCCCCGAAACCCTCCGAACCCGAGCCCGCGCTGGCGCCGGAGGCCAAAGTCGGCGAGGCGGCTCCGGCCGCCCCGGCGCCTTCCCCACCCAACGTCCAGCCGCCCTCGCCTCTTCCGGCTCCTGCCGTTTCCCGCTCCGGGGTGGAGACGCCGGGCGTCGGTTCCAAGGCTCCGGGGCTCGAGGCTCCCGCCGCCGTGCCCGCCGTGCCCGGCGCGCCTCCGGCCGCGCCCGCTCCGGCCGCGCCGTCACCGGCGAGGCCGGTGACTCGTTCCGCCGCCGTCCTGCCGCCGCCGCGGCCCTCCGCGTCGGCGCCGCCGATCTCGGGCCGGAGCGAGCAGACGATCCAGGTGCGTCTTCCTCCGCCCGTCCCGGCTCCTCTGGTGGCAGTGGGGACCGGCGAGCCCCGCGTCTTTCTCGACGGGAAGCTGCACAGCTTTTCCTTCGCCGCAGGCGATCATGACGTCGGCCGGGTCGCCGAGTGCGCGGTCCGGCTCGAGAGCCCGCAGATCTCCCGCCGGCACGCCGTCCTCCACGTCACCGCCGACGAGGTGTTGATCGAGGACTTGAAGAGCGCCAACGGCACCTTCGTCAACGGGAAGCGGGTCACCGACCGCCACACGCTCGACGACGGGGATGAGCTTCGGTTCGGCGATCTGCGCTTCCAGGTGCGGGTCAAATCCGACAAGGGACTCCCGCAGGCCTAGGCCGTCGCCTCCGCTACGGTTCGCGATCTGCGCGGGTGTCCGCGCGCACCGGCGTTCGGCTCGCCCGGATGCGGGCTCGACCGACGCCTGATCGCGAGACCTGCGCTCCGGCTCCCGCGTCGCGAGTCGTTTCGCGGATCCAGTCCGCGAAACTTGGTCGCGCCGCGAACGGGGCGGGCACGACGGGGGAAACCCGTCGCCTCCGCTACGGTTCGCGAACTGCGCGGGTGTCCGCGCGCACCGGCGTTTGGCTCGCCCGGATGCGGGCTCGACCGAACGCCTGATCGCGAGACCTGCGCTCCGGCTCCCGCGTCGCGAGTCGTTTCGCGGATCCAGTCCGCGAAACTTGGTCGCGCCGCGTTGGGGAAGTGACGAGTGACGAGTGACGGAAGGGCCGAGGCGACGTGCTCAGCCGGTTCCTAGACCGAGCGTGAGCGGGAGAGCCGTGCCGCGCGCGCGGCCCGCGAATCGATCGACAGCATCCAGACGAAGAGGGCCGAGAACCCGAGCAGCCCTCCGAAGAAGACCGCCTTCGTGGGCGTGTCCATCAGGATCTTGCCCTGCGGGTTGATGACCGTCTGGGGATGGAGGGAAGCGGTAATGCGCGGCGCGATGAAGGTCAGGAACGGCATGAGAACCGCGGCGAAGAGGGCGTAGGCCGCGGACATGGCCGCCCGGCGCTCGGGATCTTCCACCGCGGCCCGCAGGAAGAGGTAGGCGGCGTAGAGGAAGATGAGGAGGAGGAACGAGGATTCCCGCGGGTCCCAGTTCCAGTAGGCCCCCCACATGATCTTGGCGAAGAGCGAGCCGGTGATGAGGGCCAGGACCGCGAAGAGCAGGCCGATGCGCACGGCGGCCACGGCCACGTCGTCGTGCCAGCGGTTGCGCTTGACCAGGTAGGCCGCGGAGTAGCCGGCGGCGACCAGGAAGGCGAGCGACGCCGTCCAGGCGCAGGGCACGTGGAAGAAAACGATCCGGGAGGACTCGCCGATGAATCCCTCCGCGGCCTTGGGCCACAGGAATGCCGCGGCCACGAACGCGGCCATGTAGGGGAGCAGGAGCCACTTCAGGACCTTCATCGCGTCACTCCCCGCGTCTCCGCGTCCCCCCTCCCCGCGTCTGCTCCTGACACGGGGATACGGGGACGCGGGGACGCGGTGAATCGAAGCCCATCTGATCCATCTCCGCTCAATCTTCCCACGCCGCGGTCACCAGCAGGTAGGCCGCGCAGGACGAGGCTCCATCATAGGCGAGGAGCACCCGCAGGGGAGTCACCGCCAGGGTTCCCCGCGAGGCCTCGACCGTGGCGGCGATGGCCGAGAGCAGCAGCGGGACGAGCAGGGGGAAGGAGATGACCACGAAGAGAACGTTCTTCTGGGAGGCGCGGGCCACCAGCGCGGAGAGGAACGTCGAGACCACGGACAGGCCGAAGCCGGCCAGCAGGATGACCAGCGCCATGGCGCCGGGATTGGACACGTTCCACTCGAGGAGAATGGCGAACCCGGGAACGGTGACCGCGGCGATGGACAGGAAGAGGCAGAAGTTGAAGAGCGTCTTGCCGACCAGGACCACCGGGGCGGCGGTCACCTTTCTCAGGGCCAGGGCCGTCCCGGTCTCCTCTTCCCGCACGTAGGCGCGGGGCAGCCCGGTCGCCGCGGAGAAGAAGAGGATGATCCAGAGGAGGGCCGAGGAGACGGCCGCGCGCGACTCCGGCGGAACGCCCAGGGGGCCGATGGCGAAGGAGACCAGGGTCAGGGCCGTCGCGGCGAAGAAGAACACCGAGGCGAGCGCGATGCGCCGGCGCAGCTCCTGCGCGGCGTCCTTGGCGCAGACGGCCCAGGCTCTTGAGAGCGCGCCCGCCGCGGGCGGCCGAGCCTCCCCGCGTCCCCGTGTCTCCGCGTCCCCGTGTCCGTTGCTGACGACGGGAAGGGGGGACGCGGGGACGGGGGGTTTCTCGACGCGGTCGCTCATCGCCCCAGCACCACCGTCTGGTCCGGCTGGGCGAAGTCCCGCTCGTCGTTGGAGGCGAGGATGACCGTGCCGGTGCGACGGCGGGCCGCGATCAGGTCCTCGACGATGCGGCGGCCCTGCGTGTCCAGGCCGGCCATCGGCTCGTCCAGGATCACGATGGGCGGGTCGAAGAGAATGGCGAAAGCGAGGCGCAGGCGCTGCTTCATTCCGGTCGAGTAGGCTCCGACGCGGCGGTCCATCGCCTCCGACAAGCCCACGGCGTGGAGCCGCGAGACGATCTCCTCCTCCTCGCCGGGAACCGAGCGGCCCGCGGCGCGGCGGAAGAAACGCAGGTTCTCGTGCGCGGTGAAGTCGTCGTAGAAGGCCAGGTCGAAGCCCGCCCACCCCACGGCCAGGCGGCGTTGCTCCCCGGCGAGCTCGCGATCGCCGTCGCGCACGCGCACCGATCCCCACTCCGGGCGCAGGAGCGCGGCGAGGATCTTCAGGAGCGTCGTCTTGCCGCTGCCGTTGCGGCCGGCCACGGCGGTCAGACCGGCGGCCGCGCGGAAGGTCAGCCCGGAGAAGAGCGGAGGACCTCCGTAGGACTTGCCGAGATTCTCGACGTCCAGCGTGGCGGCGGGCACGGGCAGGCACGATACAGGTTCGATCCCGAAAGTTCAAAGCTTCCGACCTTGAACCGGGCAGATCGACCCGATATGATCCGCGGGTTCAAATGATCCAGTCGATCCGGCGCCCGCAGGCGTTCCCGGTCAGCCTCGAGAGCGCCGGAGAATTCTCCGTTAAGAACACTTCCTCTTCATAAGGAGAGCTTCATGTCCAAACGTCTCCTCTCGATTCTCCTGACGGCGTCCTTCCTCCTCGTCCTGACCGCCTGCGGCGGCAAGGAGGAGGACGAGGAAGAGGCCGCGCCCAAGGCGGCGGCGAGCACCGCCTCCGCTCCGGCCGCCTCCTCGGCCGCCCCAGCGGCCGTTCCGGCAGGCGGCGGGGCGACCCTGACCGGCAAGGTGGCCTTCTCCGGCGCCGCTCCCCAGCTCGAGCAGATCAAGATGGACGCCGACGCGTACTGCAAGTCCGCGCACTCCGCTCCGGTCTACACCCAGGAGGTCGAGGTCAACGGCAACGGGACGCTCAAGGACGTCCTGGTGTTCGTCAAGTCGGGGGTCTCGGGGACCTACCCGCCGCCGGCGACGCCGGTCGAGCTCGACCAGAAGGGGTGCCAGTACCATCCGCACATCTTCGGCATCCAGACCGGACAGGCGTTGAAGATCGTCAACAGCGACGGAACCCTTCACAACATCCACGCGCTGCCCAAGATCAACGCCGAGTTCAACATCGGCCAGCCCTTCCAGAACATGGCCATGGAGAAGAAGTTCGACAAGCCGGAGGTCCCGGTGCGATTCAAGTGCGACGTGCACAAGTGGATGGGCGCGTACTGCGGCGTGTTCAGCCACCCGTTCTTCGCCGTGACCAACGACCAGGGGACCTTCGAGATCAAAGGCCTCCCGCCGGGCAACTACGTCATCGAGGCCTGGCAGGAGAAGTACGGCCCGCAGGACCAGAACGTGACGGTTTCCGGCGCCGAGTCAAAGACCGTCGACTTCGCCTTCAAGGGGTAGCGGGCGTTGGGGGAAGCGGTGAAGAATCCACACGCCGCGCGGGTCCGGACCGCCGTCGCCGCCCTTGCGGCGGCGCTGCTTCCGGGCTTGGCCGGGGCATTGCCCATCTGGATGAAGCTGCCCGCGGGCGAGTCGAGCTTCTCCGGCGAGATCGACGGGATTTTCCGGCTGATTCTCTGGATCACCGGAGTCATCTTCGTCCTGGTCGAGGCCCTGCTCGTCTTCTTCCTGATCCGCTACCGCCACAAGGAAGGGCGGCGGGCCCGCTACACGCACGGTAATAACCGACTGGAAGTGATCTGGACGATCATCCCCGCGGTCATCTGCGTGGTCCTCGCCCTGGTGTCCCGCCGCGTGTGGGCCGAGATCAAGCAGCGGATGCCCGAGGACGCCATGCAGATCGAGGTCACCGCCGAGCAGTTCGCCTGGAACATCCGCTATCCCGGGGCCGACGGGAAGCTGGGAACGCCCGACGACGTCGTGACGCTCAACCAGCTTCACTTCCCGGTGGGACAGAAGGTCGTCGTGAGCCTTCATTCCAAGGACGTGATCCATTCCTTTTTTCTGCCGGAGTTCCGGGTCAAGCAGGACGCGGTTCCGGGCATGACCACGAAGGTCTGGTTCGACGCGGCCCACGTCGGGCACTGGGAGATCGCCTGCGCCGAGCTGTGCGGTCTCGGCCACTACCGGATGAAGGGGTTCCTGACCGCCGATTCGAAGGAAGATTTCGACAAGTGGATGGCCGAGCAGGCCGCCACGAACGCGCCGGCCGCCCCGCCGCCGGTCGCGGCTCCCGCCTCGCCGCCGTCGGCGGCGCCGAATCCGGCGGCCGGCTCGTCGCCGGCCCCCCAACCCACTCAGGAGGCCAAGACCAGCTCATGAGCACCGCCACCGTCGCCGTCGGTCACGAGCTCCCGCACGGGGTCCATCCGGCCCCGACGTCGTTCTGGCGCAAGTACATATTCTCTGTCGACCACAAGGTCATCGGGAAGCAGTACCTCTTTTACTCGCTGTTCATGCTGGTGATCGGCGGCTTCCTGGCCGGACTGGTGCGCTGGCAGCTGGCCTGGCCGGGCAAGCCGATCGGGTTCATGGGCAAGCTCCTGCCCGAGGGCATGCCCGGCGGGCAGATGCTGCCGGAGTTCTACAACTCGCTCTTCACCATGCACGCGACGATCATGATTTTTTTCGCGATCATGCCGATGCTCATCGGCGCGTTCGGGAACTTCGTGATCCCCCTGCAGATCGGGGCCCGGGACATGGCCTTCCCGAGGCTGAACATGGCGTCCTTCTGGGTCGCCGTGCCCGCCGCGGTCCTGATCATCTGGTCGTTCTTCGTGACCGGAGGCGCGGCGCAGTCGGGCTGGACGTCCTACGCCCCGCTCTCGGCGATTCAGCCCCGGGGCCAGACGCTGTGGCTGCTGTCGCTGCTCGTCCTGGGCATCTCCTCGCTCCTCTCCGCGGTCAACTTCATCACCACCATCATCAACATGCGCGCGCCGGGGATGAACTTCTTCCGCCTTCCCCTGACGGTCTGGGCGCTCTTCATCACCGCGATCCTGCTGCTCCTGGCGCTGCCGGTCCTCTCCGGCGCGATGATCATGCTTCTCTTCGACCGCGTGCTCGGCACGACCTTCTTCCTGCCGTCCGGGGAGGTCATCTCGGGCACTCCCCTGACCAACGCGGGGGGAGGGCAGCCGCTGCTGTGGCAGCACCTCTTCTGGTTCTTCGGACATCCCGAGGTTTACATCATGATCCTGCCGGCCATGGGGATCACCTCGGAGATCCTGCCGGTCTTTTCCCGCAAGCCGATCTTCGGCTATCGGGCCATGGCCTACTCGATCATGGGCATCGCCGGCCTGGGCTGGGTGGTGTGGGGACACCATATGTTCCAGAGCGGCATGAATCCCATCCTGGGCACGACCTTCATGATCTCGACCATGGTGATCGCCGTTCCCTCCGCGATCAAGACGTTCAACTGGCTGGGAACGCTGTGGGGCGGCAACATCCGCTTCACCACGCCCATGTTGATGGCCCTCTCCTTCGTCTCCATGTTCGTCATCGGCGGGCTCTCCGGCATCTTCATGGCCTCGACGCCGGTCGACGTCTTCATCCACGACACTTACTTCATCGTGGCCCACATTCACTACGTGCTCTTCGGCGGATCGCTCTTCGGCGCCTTCGCCGCTCTCTACTTCTGGTACCCCAAGATGTTCGGCCGGCTGATGAACGAGCGGTGGGGCAAGATCCACTGGTTCCTGACCTTCGTGACCTTCAACTGCGTCTTCTTCCCGATGCACTTCCTGGGGATGCGGGGGATGCAGCGCCGGATCTACGACTATTCGCAATACGCCCATCTGCGCGGCTTGAAGCCCTTGAACCAGTTCATGACCGTTTCTCTGTTCGTGCTGGGCGCGGCGCAGGTCATCCTGATCCTGAACTTCTTCCTCTCCATGCGCCGGGGAAAGGTCGCCGGTCCGAACCCCTGGCACTCCAACACCCTGGAGTGGCAGACGTCCTCGCCGCCGCCGCACGAAAACTTCGAGCAGATCCCGACGGTTTACCGCGGACCCTACGAGTACAGCGCCCCGGAGCGGGTCGACGATCACTGGCCCCAGGACGAGCCGCCCTCCGGCGTCGCGGCGATCTCCCATGCCTGATCGCTCTCGGTTCCGGGCGGCCGACGGTTCGACGGCGCTCCACCGCGGCCTTCACCGATTCGCCGTGGCGACGGCGCTGGCGACGGTGCTTCTCATCTTCGCCGGAGGCCTGGTCACGTCGACGGAGTCGGGCCTGTCGGTGCCGGATTGGCCCACGACCTACGGCTGGAACATGTTCACCTTTCCGATCTCCAAGTGGGTGGGGCAGATCAAGTTCGAGCACTCCCACCGCCTGATCGCCTCGGTGGTCGGTCTCATGACCGTGGTCCTGGCGTTCTGGCTGGCCCGCCGCGAGCCGCGCGCCTGGGTGCGGCGGCTGGGCTACGCCGCCCTCGCCGCGGTCGTGGCCCAGGGGCTCTTGGGAGGATTGACCGTTCTTCTGTTTCTTCCGCCGGCCGTCTCGGTGGCTCACGCCTGCCTGGCCCAGACTTTCTTCTGCCTGGCGGTGACGCTGGCGGTGGTCACATCTGCCCGCTGGAGGCGAAGCGAGGCCGCGGATCCGGGCGCCGCGGGCCGCGTCGCGGCGGCGACCGCCGGGGTCGTGTTCCTGCAGCTTCTGGCCGGAGCGGTCATGCGGCACACCCACGCCGGACTGGCCATTCCCGATTTCCCTCTGGCGTTGCACCGCCTGATTCCGCCGATGACTTCCTTCGCCGTGGCCATCCACTTCGCCCACCGCATGGGCGCCCTGCTCGTCCTCGGCCTGGCCGCGGCCTGCGCCCGGCAGGCCTGGCAGAGCGGGCGGCCGGGCCTGCGCAAGACCGCGGCCCTCCTGTCGGCGCTCGTCCTCCTCCAGATCACGCTCGGCGCGGCGACGGTCCTGTCGCGCAAAGACGTCGTCGTCACGACCCTCCATGTCGTCGTCGGCGCCCTGGTGCTGGCGACGGCCCTCGTGCTCGCGCTCGCCGCGCGCCGCCGCGCCGCCGTCCGCGCGGACGTGTCCGACGCGGGCCGGCCCGCCGACGGCGACGCCCGGGTGCTGCCCTTCCTGGCGCCGGCTTCGGGCGCGCGGGCGGTCGGGAAATGACTCCGGCCGCCTCGACGACGCTCGCCGCGGCGCCGGCCCGGCTGGCCGATTTCTTCGAGCTCACCAAGCCGCGCATCACGTTTCTGGTGCTGGTAACGACCGCGGTCGGGTATTCCGTGGGCCTCGCCGGAGGCTTCGACGCCGCCGCGTTCCTGGCTCTCCTGGCCGGCACGGCCCTGGTCTCGGGGGGCGCTTCGGCGCTCAACCAGTACTGGGAGCGCGAGAGCGACGCGCGCATGACGCGCACGCGCGGGCGGCCGCTGCCCGCGGGCCGGCTGGCTCCCGCCGACGCCCTCGCGTTCGGACTGGTGGTCTCGGCCGTAGGGTTCGCGCTGCTCGCCTCGGTGAACGGGCTCACGTACTTCCTGGGCGTCGCGGCGCTGGCGAGCTACGTCCTGGCCTACACGCCGCTCAAGCGGATCACCTCGCTCTGCACGATCGTGGGGGCGGTGCCCGGCGCGATCCCGCCGATGATGGGCTGGGCCGCGGCGCGCGGACGCCTCGACGCCGGGGCCTGGGCCCTCTTCGCCGTGCTCTTCCTCTGGCAGCTGCCGCATTTCCTGGCCATCGGCTGGATGTACCGCGAGGAATACGCCGGGGCGGGCTTCCCGATGCTCACCGTGCTCGACGCGGACGGCCGCGCCACGGGCCGCCAGATGGCTCTCTACGCCGCGGCCCTTCTCCCGGTCACCATCCTGTGCGGCGCCCTGGCCGGGGCGCGGGGCCTCTTCCTGGCCGGAGCCCTGGCCCTGGGCGCGCTCTTTCTGGCCGGCGCCATCGCGTTCGCGCGGACCCGAACCGCCTCCGCGGCGCGCACGGTCTTCCTGATCTCGATCCTGTATCTGCCGGCCCTTCTCGGGCTGATGGTGTTCGACCGATGAGGAGCGGATCTCTCGGGCGCGTCTGGCAGAACGGGAGGGTCCTGCTGTTCCTGGTCCTGGTCGCGGGCCTGCTGTTTTTCGGATCGATCCTGTTCATCATTTCCCGGGCGCGTTGAAAGGAAGAGCGATGACCGAGGCGCACAAGGTTCCCAACTACATGGCCATCTTCTGGTGGCTGGCCGGCCTGACCGTCGTCGAGGTCGGTTATTCGTCGGTGCTGCCGCATCGGCACAAGGCGCTCCTGATCGTCGGACTGGTCGGCTTCGCGGCCATCAAGGCGACGATGGTGGCGCTCTACTTCATGCACCTGCGCTTCGAGCGCAAGGGTCTGGGCATCCTCTTCGCGTCGACGCTGATCCTGGGCTGCATCCTCGTGAGCGTGGGGATGGCCGAGCATCTGCTGCCGAGGCCCTGAGGACGTGAGGCGTGAGGCGTGAGGCGAGGATGGGAAAAAAAGGATAACTGATGGAAGCGACGGCTCTGATTCACGAGCGGATGGGGGAAGAGACCAACACCGGAATTCCCCACGACAAGATGGGGATGTGGGTGTTCCTCTGCTCCGAGATCATGTTCTTCACCGGATTGATCGGGGCCTACATCGTGCTGCGCTTCTCCAGCCCGTTCTGGCCGCAGCCCTCGACCGTGCTCAACGTGCCGCTGACGGCGATGAACACGTTCATCCTGATCTGCTCTTCGGTGACGATGGTCCAGGCCTTGGGCGGCATCCGAACGGGCAATCCCGCCCGGATGAAGCTCTTCCTCTCCCTGACCCTCCTCTTCGGCGCGATCTTCCTGTCGATCCAGGGCGTGGAGTACTGGAAGCTCCTGCACGAGCACACCGCGGCCTACCCGCAAGGCTTCAACCCCCACGCCAGCCTCTTCGGCTCGGTGTTCTTCACCACCACCGGCTTCCACGGATTCCACGTCTTCTGCGGCGTGGTCTGCATGGCCTTCGTGACCGGCAAGGCCCTGCTGGGCAAGTACACGCAGGCCGACCACCAGGGCGTCGAGACGATCGGTCTCTACTGGCACTTCGTGGACCTGGTCTGGATCGTGCTGTTCACGATCATCTATCTGATTTGATCGTGAGGCGTGAGGCGTGAGGCGTGAGGCCTGATTCTTCCGGCGTCTCGGACATGACCTTCACCCTTCGGGATCTGCCGGCGTTGAACGCGGTCTTGAACGCGACGTCGGCGCTCTTTCTGCTCCTGGCGTATCGGGCGATCCGGCGCAAGGAGGTCTCCCGGCATCGGAGGCTCATGCTGACGGCCGCTACAATCTCCACATTGTTTCTCGTCGGCTACCTGACGTACCACGCCCGCGTGGGATCGGTCCGCTTCACCCACCAGGGGCCGGCGCGCGCGGTGTACCTGGCCATTCTGATCAGCCACACCCTCCTGGCGGTCGTGACGCTCCCGCTGGTCCTGCGGACGCTCTTTCTGGGGCTCAAGGGCCGGATCGACCGGCACCGCCGGATCGCGCGCTGGACCTTTCCGATCTGGCTGTACGTCTCGGTGACCGGCGTCGTGGTCTACGTGATGCTGTACCGGCTTTACCCTCCCGCGGCGATTCGGTAGGATCGGCCAATGAGACCGAGCTCCCGAGTCGTTCTGGCCCTGGTCCTGGCCGCGGTGCTTCTGCCCGCGGTGCTCTCGGCCTGTCCCCTCTGCAAGGACGCCAAGTCCGACACGGACTATCCCGGCGGGACCGCCTCGCTGCCCAAGGGCTTCTACTACTCGATCCTGCTGATGATGTCGGCGCCCTTCGCCGTGGTCGGAGGGCTCGTGCTGCGGATCCGCCACGCCCGCCGGCGCGCGCTCGCCCATTCGTCGGGAGAGGCGGAGCCGATCGCCGGCGAGGCCGGAGCCCCGGCGGGTCCGCTCGCGCCGGATTCTCCGGGAGCACGGCCCTGAAGAGGCCGCTGCCGCTCCTTCTACTCATCCCCAGCCTCGCTCTCGCCGCTTCCGCGCCCGCTCCGGCCCCGACCCGGTCGGCGGAGCTCGACGCCTTCGTGGGCGGAGTCGCCCGGGACGTGGTCGCCGCGTTCGCCGACAAGGGTCTGACCGAAGACGGGCTGGCCATCGCGCTCGTCGAGTTGTCCGGGGATTCCCCGGCTGCCGGTTCCTACCGCGGGGACGTCGCCTATTACCCGGCCTCGGTCGTCAAGAGCTTCTACCTCGTCTACTACGAGGCCCAGAAAGAAGCCGGGAAGCTCCGCGACACTCCCGAGCTCGTCCGGGCGGTCAAGGACATGATCACCGTGTCGTCCAACGACGCGACCGGCTTCGTGATCGACGCGATCACGGACACGACGTCGGGGCCGGAGATCGCGGGCGCGCAGTGGAAGGCCTGGAAGGGGAGGCGCAACGCGGTCAACCGCTTCTTCCAGGCCCGCGGCTACGCCGACGTCAACGCCAATCAGAAGACCTTCTGCGAGGACGCCTATGGGCGCGAGCAGGCCTTCCGCGACGGCGGAAAAAACCGCAACCGGATGACCGCGGACGCCGTGGCCCGCCTCTTCGCCGAGATCGCCCGCGGCCGGCTCGCCGGGCCCGCGGGCACCGCGGAGATGCTGGGCCTTCTGTCGCGCGACGTGACCCCGGACAAGCCGTTCGAGGACATGGAGCTCGAGGACGCGCGCCTGGCCGGGCACGGGCTGCCCGCGGGAACGAAATTCTGGTCCAAGTCCGGCGACGCCTACGACGTTCACCATCTGGTGGCCCGGATCGAGTTGCCCGGCGGCGCGGACTTCGTCCTGGCCGTCTTCACCCGGGGCGTCAAGACCGTGCCCGGCGTGATCCCGAGCGTCTACGCGAAGGTGGCCGCGCGGTACGCGGCACGCTAGGCTGGGCGTAAGGCGTAAGGCGTAGGCTAGGCGTGAGGCGTGAGGCGTGAGGCGTGAGGCGTCTCCTTGATCCCTCGCCTTCTTGAGGGCCTGGTCGGCGCCGTTCTCGCCTTGCTGCGGTCGACCCTGCGGGTCCAGGTCCTTCACGGCGAGCGCTACCAGGACCTGCGCGCCCGCCAGGTCCCGATCCTCTTCGCGCTCTGGCACGGCCGGATGCTCGTGCCGATCCAGCGCCACCGCGGCCAGGGGATCGTCACCATGGCCTCCCAATCGAAGGATGGCGAGCTCATCGCGCGATGGCTCCAGAGGAACGGCTACGTCGTCGTGCGCGGCTCGACCACGCGCGGCGGCGGCGAGGCGCTGCGCCAGATGGTCCGGCACGTCCGATCGGGACGGCACGCCGCGTTGACGGTCGACGGGCCCAAGGGCCCGCCGCGGGTCGTCCAGCCCGGCGTCGTCCCGCTGGCCAGGTTGACCGGCGCCTGGGTCCTGCCGATCACGGCCTCCTGCGCCCGGGGAAGGTTTCTCCGGTCCTGGGACCGCTTTCTCCTGCCCCTGCCCTTCTCCCGCAACGTCGTGGCCTACGGCGAGCCGTTTCCGGTCGAGGCAGCGCTCTCCGACGACGCCGCCCTGGCGCGGATCGCCGCCGGCCTGGACGGCGCCACGCGCGAGGCCGACGCGGCCGCCGGCGTCGCGCCGCCGGAGTCGTGGAGGTAGGCGAAGGCGAAGGGGCTCGAAGCGCGTTCAGGGCGCGACGACCGGCTCGGGGCGCTCGACGCGCCGGTACCGGCTGTCGCGCTCGAAGGGCTCGCGGCCGGTCTCGCGGATCATCCGCTCGAACTCCCGGCGGGTCATCCCCGAGGCCGTCTTCGCGCCGGCGGCGTGGGTGATCGTCTCGTCCACCACGGTGCCGACTAGATCGTCGGCCCCGAAGGCGAGCGCGATCTGCGCGAGCTTGGTGCCGATCTGGATCCAGTAGGCCTTGATGTGCGGGACGTTGTCGAGCAGGAGCCGGGACACCGCGATGACCCGGAGGTCGTCCTGACCCGAGGTCTCCGGCAGGTCCGCCAGCGGCGTGTTCTCGGGATGGAACGCCAGCGGGATCAATCCGGTGATGCCGCCGGTCTCGTCCTGAAGGTCCCGCAGCCGGATCAGGTGGTCCACGCGCTCCTGCGCCGTCTCGACGCTGCCGTACAGGATCGTGGCGTTGGTGCCGATCCCCTGGAGGTGGCATTCGCGCGCGATCGCCAGCCACTCCTCCCCGGAGATCTTGTTCTTGCAGATGACGTCGCGTACGCGGCGCGCGAAGATCTCCGCGCCGCCGCCGGGGCAGGAGTCCATGCCCGCGGCGTGGAGCTCCCGGATCGTCTCGGGGATCGACCGGCCGCCCACCCGGGCGATCCAGTCGAGCTCGACCATGGTGAACGCCTTCAGGTGCACGCCGGGGAACTTCGCCTTCAGGGCGCGCAGGAGCCCGATGTAGTACTCGAACGGCCACGTCGGGTGGAGCCCGCCGACGATGTGGAACTCGGTCACCGCCTCGCTGTAGCCCTTGCCGGCCTCCTCCACGACCTCGTCGATGGCCATCTCGTAGCCGCCCGGCTCGTTGACCTTCTTGGCCCAGGCGCACAGGGCGCAGTCGACCCAGCAGAGGTTGGTCGGGTTCAAGTACCGGTTGACGTTGTAGAAAGCGACGTTTCCGTGGCGCGCTTCGCGCACGTGGTTGGCCAGGCGCCCCAATCCGAGAAAGTCGCGCGTCGCGAAGAGGGTTTCGCCGTCGGCGGGCGACAGGCGTTGCCCGGCGAACACCTTTTCCGCGATCGGCGCGAGGTCCGACCCCCCAAATCCCGGGGCGCTCACGGAATCGCGGGCTTGGTCACCGGCTGAAACGGGTCCGCGGACTCGGGAGCCACCTCGTCCACGAACGGCTGGATGTACCGGTAACACTCCCAGCAGTACTTCTCCTCCGCGAGGAACTGAAAGTTGACCACCCGCCCGACGGCTGGGAAATCGAGGATTTCCCGGCCGCACCGGTGGCACATGTCCTTTTCCCCGCGGACGAGTCTCCAGACAGGGCCCATGGTTCAAATCGTATCAGCTTCGACTTCGAGGGCATTCGTGGCGGGAGATCGATCGTGATGATCATTTCCGGACGTGGGGACGTGGGGACGTGGGGACGGGGTGCCGACTCGCCGGAGAAGTCCCGTTGACGCAGCCGGCTCGTCGTCTTCGATCATGGGATTCTGCGGTGGAGTCCGATCCACAGAAGCAGGCCGAGCGCGGCCAGCGCCAGACCGGCGCCGATCTCGAAAGCGGCCCGAGGCCCGAGGATCCGCCACCAGAGCCCGAAGAGGAGGGACGAGGGCAGCGCGGCGAATCCGACGGCGGCGTGGAAAATCCCGAACGCGCGCCCGCGGGACTCCTCCGGCACGCAATCCGCGATCCAGGCCCGTTCCGCCCCCTCGGTCAGGGCGAAGAAGAGAGCGTAGAAGGCGAACAGGGCCCAGGTCGCCCGGGGCGCTCGAACGAAGGCGAATCCGACGTAGGCCAGCGCGTAGACCGCCCAGCCCAGCGCGATCGTGGAGGTCCGGCCGATGCGGTCGGCCAGAGCGCCGCCGGGCACTCCCAGCGCAGCCTTGACCCCGTTGAAGAAACCCCAGAGCAGAGGAAGCTGCCAGAGCTCGATGCCGGTCTGGCGCGCCCGCAGGAGCAGAAACGCGTCGGTGGAGTTGGCGAAGGTGAAGAGGACGAAGACGCCGATCGAGAGCCAGAAGACGCGGGGAAGCGCGGCCCGAGTCGCCGGGGCGGCGGTCGGCGCGGCAGGGCGCGGGCGCGGCTCTCCCTCGGGCACTCGCAGCATCAGGATGAGGACGGCGGCGACTCCGGGAACGAAGGCGAGGAGAAAGACCGTCCGCTCCGACGTGATCCAGAATCGCAGCAGCAGCGCCGCCAGGAGCGGGCCCACCAGCGCTCCCGCGTTGTCCATGGCGCGCTGGAGCCCGAAGGCCCGCGCGCGGCGGCTGGCCGGGACCATTCCCGCGATCATGGCGTCGCGGGGAGAGGTCCGGATGCCCTTTCCCACGCGGTCGGAGAACCGGACGGCCAGGACGTGCTGCCACGCCGAGGCGAACGCGATCAGCGGACGCACCGCGGCCGCCAGGGCGTATCCCGCAAGCACCAGCGGCTTGCGCTTGCGCAGCCGGTCGGACCACAGGCCGGAGAAGACCTTGGCCAGCGATGCCGTCGACTCGGCGACGCCTTCGATGAGGCCCAGGGCGGCGGGCCCGGCTCCGAGCACCCGGGTCAGGAAATCGGGAAGAAGGGGATAGATCATGTCCGACGCCACGTCGGTGAGGAACGAAACCCACCCCAGCGCGATGACGCCAGAATTAAGGCGTTTGATATCGTTTTCCATATTTTATTAGGAGGCTTATAATTATTTCGATAATTTATTCGGAGCACGCGGGAATGTCGTGGCCACCTCGGCCCGCTCATCATAATGAGCCCGTGCGCCATGTCGACGCCCACGCGTTCATCCTGGATACCCATCGGCTCCGCGAGAAAGATCGCATCGTCTCGTTCCTGACCCGGGAGACGGGCAAGAAGCGCGGCGTCGCCCGCGGGGCGGCCGGCCCCAGGAGCCCGTTTTCCGGAATGCTCGAGCCCATGACCGAGGCGCGGGTCCTCTACTTCGAGAAGGATGGCCGCGAGCTCGTGTCGATCCAGTCGATCGACCCGATCCGCCCGTCCTTTCCCCTGGCCAGGGAGCTGGCCGGCGCGCTCCTGCTGGGAGCGTTCGCCGAGAGCCTGCAGACCTTCGTCTCCGACTCCGATCCCGCCGAGGCCTTCTATCGGCTGGCGCGCCACGCGATCGACGGCCTCTTCGCGGGCGCGCCGCCCGAGCTCGCGGCCACGTATTTCGACGTCTGGATTCTGAAGCTCTCGGGCCTCTTTCCGGCGCCGGGCGAATGCGCCGGCTGCGGACGGGCCCTGGCCGCGCTGGACGCGGTGTTCTTCGACGAGTCCCGTCCCGGCTTCGTCGGCGCGGAATGCCGCGCCGGCTCTGCGCTGCGTGTGACCCCTGCCGCCCTGGCCACCCTGGGCGGCATCCTCGCTTCGCCGCTCGATCCGGCGGCGCGCCCTTCCGGCTTGGCCGACATCGGCGAGATCGCCCGGCGCGCGCGCCGCCACTTCCTCGGCCACGAGCTCAAGTCTCAAAGAGTCTTGCAGGACAGTTTGATGGACTGAGGAGCGGAGAGTCTGATGCACCCGAGTCTGGGACAATGGATTTCGCAGGTTCAGATGAAACCGATTCGAGCGTTGTCATAAACTGGTCGCAAGGGCATGCTCACTCTCCAGGGTCTGATCGCCGGTTTGACCGCTTACTGGGCGCAGCAGGGCTGCCTGATCGAACAGCCCTACGATCTGCCGGTGGGCGCCGGTACGATGCATCCGGCCACCTTTCTGCGGGTGCTGGGACCGGCGCCGTGGCGCTGCGCCTATGTGCAGCCCTCGCGCCGGCCGGCCGACGGCCGCTACGGCGAGAACCCGTTCCGCCTGCTCAAGCACTTTCAGCTCCAGGTCGTTCTCAAGCCGTCGCCCGACGACGTCCAGGCGGTTTACCTGGCCAGCCTCGAGCGGCTGGGGATCTGCCTGGCCGACCACGACATCCGCTTCGAGGAGGACAACTGGGAATCGCCCACGCTGGGAGCCTGGGGCGTGGGCTGGCAGGTGGTCATGGACGGGATGGAGATCACGCAGTTCACGTACTTCCAGCAGGCCGGAGGCATCGACCTGTTTCCGATCAGCGCGGAAATCACCTATGGCCTCGAGCGGATCGCCATGTTCCTGTCCAAGGTGAACTCGATCTACGACGTGATGTGGAACGACACGCTCTCCTACGGAGACGTGCGCAAGGCCGACGAGTTCGAGCTCTCCCGCTACAACTTCGAGGTGGCCGACGTCGAGCTGGCGATGGCGACGCTCGACCGCCAGGAAGCCGAGTCGCGCCGCGCCCTGGAGGCCGGGCTGGTCCTTCCGGCCTACGAGGCCGCGCTGGCTTGCTCGCATCAGTTCAACATCCTCGACGCCCGCGGCGCCGTGTCGGCGACCGACCGCGTCGGTCTGATCCGCCGCATCCGGGACCTGGCTTGCGCCTGCGCCCGCGCCTACGTCGCGCGCAGCGAGGGGACGCAGGCGCCGGAGCCGCAGCCACAGCCGGCGGCGGTCTAACCGGGCGGAAGGCGGAAGGCGGAAGGCGTGAGGCGAACCGATCTGGGACGCGTGCCGATCCTTCGAACTCTCACCAGGTCACGCCTCTCGCCTCACGCCTCACGCCTCACGATTTCCTCATGACCCGCCGCGATTTTCTTCTGGAGATCCGCACGGAGGAGATCCCCGCCGAGGCGCTGGTTTCGGCGCGGCTCGATCTGGCGCGGCTGGTCACCGAAGCGCTGGCCGAGGAAGGGCTGGCCGCGGAGGCCTCGCAATCGCTGGCCACTCCGCGCCGGCTCATCCTCATCCTCAGCGGGGTTCCGGCGCGTCAGGAGGATCGCTCGTCGGAAGTGGTGGGACCGCCCGCGTCGGCCGCCTTCGACGCGGACGGCAGGCCCACGCGCGCCGCGGAAGGCTTCGCGGCCAAGCAGAAGGTGGACGTCGCCCAGCTGGTCGTGGTCGATTCGCCCCGCGGAAAGGCGGTGGCCGCGCGCCGGACGATTCCCGGCCGGCCGGCGCCGGAGGTTCTCGCCGAGGTAGTCGCGCGCGTCGCCGGGGCGATGACGTTTCCCAAGACCATGCGGTGGGGCGAGGGCGAGCACGTCTTCGTCCGGCCCATCCGGGGGCTGCTGGCGATATTCGGCGGGGAGCTGGTGCCCCTGGAGCTGTGGTCGGTGCGGGCCGGCCGCACCACGGTGGGGCACCGACTGCTCTCCGACACCGAATTCGCGGTGGAAGGACCGGAGGATTATCTGCGCAAGCTCCGAAGCGCGTTCGTGGAGCCCCACCCGGAGGTCCGCCGCACGGCCATCCTGGAGGCGGCGCGCCGCCTGGCCGGCGACGTCGGCGGCGCCGTCGAGTCGGACGCGGACCTGGTCACGCTGCTGGCCGATCTGGTGGAGTGGCCGGGCGCCGTGCGGGGCGCCTTCGCCCCGGAGTTCCTGGAGCTGCCCGAAGAGATCGTGACCACGGCCATGCGGACGCACCAGAAGTACCTCCCGATCCGCGGAAAGGGAGGTCTCCTTCCGCACTTCGTGGCGGTCATGGACAACCGGGAGGACCGCAAGGGGCTCATCGCCAAGGGCAACGAGTGGGTCTTGAACGCCCGGCTGGCCGACGCGCGCTTCTTCTTCGAGGAGGATCGCAAGCAGCCGATGGACGTTCGGCTGGCGGACCTCTCGCGCCTGTCCTTCCAGGATCGGCTCGGAGACTACCGCCAGAAGACCGGTCGGCTCCAGGACCTGGCCGAGACGATCGCGCACGTCGTGGGCCGCCCCGACCTGGTCGACACCGTGCTCACCGCGGCGCGCCTCTCCAAGACCGATCTGGCCACGCGGATGGTCAAGGAGTTCACCGACCTGCAGGGCGTGGTGGGCGGCATCTACGCGCGCCTGGAGGGTTATCCCGAGACGGTGTGGAAAGCCGTCTACGATCACTACCGGCCGGTGTCGGCGACCGACGATCCGCCGCGGGAGGCCTCCGGGGCGATCCTGTCGCTGGCCGACCGGTTCGACAGCCTGGTCGGGCTCTTCTCCGTCGGGCTCGTGCCCACCGGATCCAAAGACCCCTACGGGCTGCGCCGCGCCGCCTACGGCGCCATCTCCATCATCACGGCGCGCCGCTGGAGACTGGACTGGCGGCCGGTCGTCCGCAAGGCCCTGGCGCTCTACCCGGCCGGCGTGGCCGTGGTTCCGGCCGAGAAGGTCGTCGAGGAGCTGGAGGCTTTCTTCCTGGAACGCCTGCGCAATCTGCTCGAGCGCCGCGGCCACACCTACGACGAGATCGGCGCGGCCGTCAGCGCGGGGATGTGGGACTTCGCCGACGCCGCCGACCGGGTCCGCGCCCTCTCCGACGCGCGCCGCGAGATCGATTTCCGCTCACTCATCCTGGCCTTCAAGCGCATCCGCAACATCTTGACCGGCGAGGAAACCGCAACACCCTCTTCGGACCTGTATCGGGAGGACGCCGAGCGGCAGCTCGCTGCCGACTTTCTCCAGGCCCGCCAGACCATCGAGCAGCTCACCGGCTCGCGCCGCTACCGCGAGGCCATGCAGATGATGTCCACGATCGCGCCCGCGCTCGACCGGTTCTTCGTCGAGGTCCTGGTGAACTGCCCGGAAGAGGACCTCCGGCGCAATCGGCTTGCGCTCCTGGGCTCGATTCAGAAAGAATTCTCACGGCTGGCGGATTTTTCCGAGATCGTCGTCGAGAAATAGGAGGCCGGCCGTGTCCAAACGAGTCTTCTTCTTCGGCAACGGCGCCGCGCAAGGCGCAGGTTTGGGAAAGGAAAAGCTGGGCGGGAAGGGAGCCGGACTGGCCGAGATGACCGCGCTCGGCATCCCGGTTCCTCCGGGGTTCACCATCGAGACGGGGGTCTGCGCGGAGTACACCCGGGCCGGCCGCGTGGAAGGCCTCGACGCCGAGGTCGGCGAGGCCCTGGCGCGCCTGGAGCAGGCCGCGGGGCGGCGTTTGGGCGATCCGGACAACCCGCTCCTGGTTTCGGTCCGCTCGGGAGCGCGTTCCTCCATGCCCGGGATGATGGACACGATCCTCAATCTCGGCCTCACCTCCAGGACTCTTCCCGGCCTGTCCAAGGTCTTCGGCGGCCGGTTCGCCCTGGACTGCCGGCGCCGCTTCCTCCAGATGTACGGAGATGTGGTGCTCGAGCTGGGCAAGCACGATTTCGAGCAGGTCCTCTCGGAAAAGCGAACCGCGCGCAAGGTCGCGTCCGACGCCGAGCTCACCGCCGAGGACCTGGCCGAGGTGGTCTCGCGCTACGAGGAGATCATCCGGCGGCGCACCGGAACGCCCTTTCCCGACGAGCCACGCGAGCAGCTCTGGGGCGCGATCGGGGCGGTGTTCCGCTCCTGGGACAACGAGCGGGCCAAGACCTACCGCAAGCTGCACCGGATTCCCGGCGACTGGGGCACCGCGGTCAACGTGCAGGCCATGGTCTTCGGCAACCGCGGCGAGACGTCGGCCACCGGCGTGGCCTTCACGCGCGATCCCTCCACGGGAGAGAA
Source organism: uncultured Acidobacteriota bacterium (assembly GCA_963733955.1). GTDB lineage: Bacteria > Acidobacteriota > Thermoanaerobaculia > UBA5066 > Gp7-AA6 > DATFTF01. The sequence continues at coordinate 3,035,284 of CAVTEW010000003.1, read as the reverse complement.
GAAGTTCTACGGCGAGTTCCTCCCCAACGCCCAGGGCGAGGACGTGGTCGCGGGGATCCGCACGCCGCGGCCGTTGAACGCCGACGGGTCCGGGCGGTCCCTGGAGGAGACGATGGCGCCGGCCTACCAGGAGCTCCTCCGTGTGCGGGAGCTGCTGGAGAAGCGCTTCCACGACATGCAGGACCTGGAGTTCACCATCGAGGAGAAGAAGCTCTACCTCCTCCAGACGCGCAACGGCAAGCGGACCGGGTTCGCCGCGGTGCGGATCGCCACCGAGATGGTCGCGGAGGGCCTGATCACCGAAGACGAGGCGCTCGAGCGCGTGGAGCCGGAGCAGCTGGTGCAGCTGCTGGCCCCGGTCTTCGACGCGAAGGAGAAAAGCGCAGCGGTCGAGAAGGGGCGCCTCCTCGGCAAGGGCCTCCCCGCGGGCCCGGGAGCGGCCTGCGGCCGGATCGCGTTGACCGCGAAGAAGGCCGTGGCCATGGCCGCGGAGGGCGAGCCGGTCGTTCTGGTGCGCGAGGAGACGTCTCCCGAGGACATCGCCGGGATGCACGCGGCGGCGGGGATCCTGACCACCCGCGGCGGAGCGACCTCCCACGCGGCCGTGGTGGCTCGCGGGATGGGCAAGACCTGCGTGGTCGGCGCGGGCGACATCACCGTCGACGAGCCGCGGCGCGAGGTCCGCGCCAAGGGGCAGATGGCGTCGGAAGGGGACTGGATCTCGATCGACGGGACCACCGGCGAAGTCCTCCTGGGACGTCTCTCCACGCGGCCCTCCGAGGTCCTGCAGGTGGCGCTGGAGAAGACCCTGGACCCGAAAAAATCCCTGGTTTACCAGGCCTTCGAGAAAATCCTGTCCTGGGCCGACCGCCGGCGCCGCCTCGGGGTCCGCGCCAACGCCGACACGCCGACCGACGCGCGGGTGGCCGTCGTCTTCGGCGCGCAGGGAATCGGGCTGTGCCGGACCGAGCACATGTTCTTCGAGGAGAAGCGCATCCTGGCGGTCCGCGAGATGATCCTGGCCGAGACCCGGGACGGCCGCCGCGCCGCGCTGGCCAAGATCCTCCCGATGCAGCGGCAGGACTTCGTCGGGATCTTCCGCGAGATGGGAGACCGGCCGGTGACGATTCGGCTGCTCGACCCGCCGCTGCACGAGTTCCTTCCCAACGAGGACGACGCGGTGGCCAGGACAGCGTCGGAGCTGAAGGTCCCGGCCGAGAAGGTCCGCGAGCGCGTGCGCCAGCTCCACGAGGCCAACCCGATGCTCGGCCACCGCGGCTGCCGCCTCGGCATCACCCATCCGGAGATCTACGAGACCCAGGTCCGCGGCATCTTCGAGGCCGCGGCCGAGGTCGTGAAGGGAGGCGGCCATCCCCATCCGGAGGTCATGATCCCGCTGGTGGGGACGCAGGCGGAGTTCGAGCGATTGAAAACGCTCGTGGACGAGACGGCGAAAACGGTCGAGGGCGAGACCGGGCAGACGATCGCCTACACCGTGGGCACGATGATCGAGATCCCGCGGGCGGCCCTGCAGGCGGGAGCGATCGCCGAGAAGTGCGACTTCTTCTCCTTCGGGACCAACGACCTGACCCAGATGACCTTCGGATACTCCCGCGACGACGCGGCTTCGTTCCTGCCGGCCTACATCGAGGCGGGCATTCTGCCCGACGACCCCTTCGCCAGCCTCGACCAGTCCGGTGTGGGGGAGCTGGTGGCCCTGGCCACGCAGCGCGGGCGCAAGACCCGTCCTCACCTCAAGGTCGGCGTGTGCGGCGAGCACGGCGGCGATCCGCGTTCGATCGATTTCTTCCACAAGGTCGGCCTCGACTACGTCTCCTGCTCCCCGTTCCGCGTACCGGTCGCCCGCCTGGCCGCGGCGCGGGCGGCCATGGCCGAGGGCAAGGAGTCGATGTCGTCGACGGCGTGAGGAGGAATCGGGTGATCTGGCGATCGGATGATCGGATGATCGGATGATCGGGTGATCGGGTGATCGGGTGATCGGATGATCGGATGATCGGATGATCGGATGATTCCGGCTCATGACGACTTTTCCGGAACATCACCCGATGACCCGATGAACACATGACCCGATTGATTCTTATCGCCGCATTGCTCATGACGTCCACCCCAGAGCCCCCCGCCGACCTCGTTCTCACCTCGGCCAAGATCTGGACCGGCGATCCGGCGGGCCCGGCGGCGGAGGCGCTGGCGGCACGGGGCGGACGGATCGTGGCGATCGGAGGAAACGCCGACGTCGCGCGGTGGAAGGGGCCGGAGACCCGCGTTCTCGACGCGCGCGGCCGGCGGGTGGTGCCGGGCTTCATCGATTCCCACACGCACATGTCGATGGGCGGGTTCAACCTCCTGGCGATCGACTTGCGCCACACCAGGGACCCGGCGGACTTCACGCGGCAACTCGCTCTCTTCGCGCGCCGGCGGCCCGCTGGCGTCTGGCTGACCGACGGCGCGTGGGACCACGAGCAGTGGACCCCGCCGCGCCTGCCTACCAAGGCGATGCTCGATCCGGCGACCGGAGACCACCCGACCTGCCTCTCCCGGCAGGACGGCCACATGATGGTCTGCAACTCGCTCGCCTTGAAGCTCGCCCGGATCACCCGCGGCACGCCCGACCCTCCCGGCGGAGTGATCGTCCGCGACGCCTCGGGGGAGCCGACCGGGATCCTGAAGGACGCGGCCATGGACGCCATCTCGGCCGTCCGTCCCGCCCGCACGCAGGAGGAGCTTCTGGAAGCGCTGCGCGCGGCCATGGTCCACGCCGCGTCGGTCGGCGTGACCTCGGTGCAGGACCTTCCCGGCACGCCTGGAGATCTGGCCGCCTGGGCCAGGCTGCGGGAGCGCGGCGAGCTGACCCTGCGGGTCGACTACCGGCCCTCCCTGACCGACTGGGAGAAGGCCGCGGCCCTGCGGACCTCCATGCAAAACGACGAGTGGGTCCGGGTGGGAGGCGTCAAGGGTTACATGGACGGGTCCCTGGGATCCTCGACCGCGCTCTTCTTCGAGCCGTATTCCGACGAGGCGGGCAATTCGGGCGTCTACGCCGCGGAGGCCATTCCCCTCTCGCGGATGGAGGAGCGCGTGGCCGCGGCCGATCGGGCCGGTCTCCAGGTGGTCGTCCACGCCATCGGGGACCGGGCCAACGCGGAGATCCTGGACCTCTTCGAGCGGGTGGCCCGCGCCAACGGTCCGCGCGACCGGCGCTTCCGCGTCGAGCACGCCCAGCATCTTCGGCCCGCGGACATTGCCCGGTTCGCCCGCCTCGGCGTCATCGCCTCGGTCCAGCCGTACCATGCCGCCGACGACGGCCGCTGGGCCGAGAAGAGAATCGGGCCGGTCCGCTGCCGCACGACGTATCCCTTCCGCTCGCTCCTGGACGCGGGCGCCCGGCTGGCCTTCGGTTCCGACTGGGACGTGGCTCCGCTGTCTCCCATCCTGGGGATGGACGCGGCGGTGACCCGGCGGACGATCGACGGGAAGAATCCGAAGGGATGGATTCCCGAACAGAGGATCGGCGTGGAGGAAGCCCTGCGCGCCTACACCGCCGACGCGGCCTACGCGGCGTTCGAGGAGAAGGAGAAAGGGACGCTCGCGCCGGGGCGCCTGGCCGACGTCGTCGTTCTCTCTGACGACGTTCTCGCCGTCGCGCCCGAGGAGATCGCGCGGACCCGCGTCGACGCGACCGTGGTGGGCGGTCGCGTCGTCTACGAGAAGAAGGGCGACTCGAAGTAGACTGCCTCTTCGTGTCCAGGATCCACCGCCTCGCCGGCCCGGTCATCGACCGCATCGCCGCCGGGGAGGTCGTCGAGCGGCCGGCCTCCGTGGTCAAGGAGCTCGTGGAGAACGCGCTGGACGCCGGCGCGTCGCGCATCGACGTGGAGGTCGACGGCGGCGGAATCGGCCGCATCCGCGTGCGGGACGACGGCTCGGGCATGGCTCCGGAAGACGCCCGGCTCTCCCTCGAGCGCCACGCCACGTCCAAGATCGCGAGCGACGCGGATCTCCACGCGGTGGCGAGCTACGGGTTTCGGGGCGAGGCGCTCCCGTCGATCGCGTCCGTCTCGCGCCTGACCCTGACCACGTCCGACGGCTCGTCGCCCGAGGCGCTGCGTCTCTGCGTGGACTACGGCGCGGCCGCGGCGGAAGAGCCCGCCGCCCGCCCCCGGGGAACCGACGTCCTGGTCGAGGGGCTCTTCGCGAAGACTCCGGCGCGCCGCAAATTCCTCGCCTCGCCCGAGGCCGAGGCACGGGCCGCGACGGCCGTGGTCACCCGCGCGGCGATCGCCAACGCCTCCGTCGCGTTCACGCTGCGGTCCGGCGGCCGCGAGGTCATCGACGCGCCCGCGGCGGCCAGCCGCATGGCCCGCATCCTTCAGCTGTTCGGACGCGACACGCTGGGAGAGCTCGAGGAGTTCGAGGCGCGCTCGGGCCCGCTGCGCCTCGCCGGCTTCGCGACCCGCGGCTCGGTGACGTTTGCCAGCCGCCGCTACCAGTATCTCTTCGTCAACGGGCGTCCCGTCGAGGACCGCGCGCTGGCTCGGGCCATCGGCCAGTCGGCGCGCGACGCGATCCGGACCGACCGGCACCCCGCCCTCTTTCTCTTCCTGACCGCCGAGCCGGGATCCGTCGACGTCAACGTTTCCCCGGCCAAGACGCAGGTGCGTTTCGCCGACGCCAGCTCGGCCTTCCGCCTGGTGTACCACGCGGTGCAGGCCGCGCTCCTGTCGGGCAAGGAGGAGCGGCGGCTGCGTCCGGTCCCGTCCGGCGCGACGTCCGTGGCCGAGGCCTCGGCTCCCTATGATTCCGCCGCGGCGGCCGGCGCCTCCGGCCGTCCGACCGCCGCCCCGCCCGTCCAGCCGAGGGAGGCGCCGGGACCGCCCGCTCCGGCGGAGAAGAAACCCCCCGAGATCGTCGCCATCGGCCAGTATCGCGAGTCGTTCATCCTGGCTTCCGGCGAGGAGGGGTTGCTGGTGATCGACCAGCACGCGGCCCACGAGCGGATCCTCTACGAGCGCTTGCGCGACCGCATCGCCTCGGGCCGGATGCTCGCGCAGAGGCTTCTCCTGCGCGTGCTGTTCGAGGCGACCCCGGAGGAAATGGAGACGCTGGCGGCGCGCATGGAGGACCTGGCCGCGGCCGGCTTCGAGATCGAGCCGATGTCCGGCAGCTCCTGGGCCATCGCCGCCCTGCCCGCGGAGGTGACCGATCGCTCTCCGGTCGAGACGCTGCGGGACGCCCTGGCGCGGCTGGCCGAGTCGGGCAGCGCCGACGCTCCGGCGCGGCGCGACAAGCTCTGCGCGAGCCTGGCCTGCCGCTCGGCGGTGACGATCCGCTATCACCTGGCTCCGGAGGAGATCCGCCGGCTGCTCTCGGACTGGGCCAAGACCGCGGACCGCTTCACGTGCCCGCACGGCCGTCCGGTGGTCCTTTCCACCAGTGACGAGGAGCTCGAGCGTTATTTCAAACGGCGTTAGTGTTCCGGTTTCGACTGGAGAGTGGAGACTGGAGACTGAACTGGCTGCCGCCGTCATGAAACTGCGATCGGAGAAGCGCATATGAACCGAAGAACGTTCCTTCAAGGCGCCGCTGCCGGTGCCGTGACCCTCGCTTTGCCGCGTCGTTCATCGGCCGCTGCAGCATCGGGTCTCGAGCCGGTCTATGCCGAGATCCCCAAACGCCACGACGAGGCGGTCGGGCGGCTCCGGCAGTGGATCCATCAGCCCTCGATCGCCGCGGAGAACCGCGGTGTCTCGGAGGGATGCGATCTGCTGATCCGCATGCTCCGCGAGGCCGGATTCGACAAGGCCGAGCGCGTGCCGACGGACGGACAACCCGGTGTGTTCGCGACGCTCGACGCCGGCGCCCGCCGGACCATCGGCCTCTACTTCATGTACGACGTCAAGCAGGCCGATCCGGCGGAATGGTCTTCGCCGCCGTGGGAGGCCGCGCTCGTGGACAAGGCCGGGCTCGGAAAGGCCGTCGTCGGCCGCGGCGCGGTCAACCAGAAGGGCCCCGAGTCGGCGATGCTGGCCGCCCTCCACGCCTTCCGCGGCGCCGGCCGCAAGCTCCCGGTGAATCTGGTGCTGGTGGCGGAGGGGGAGGAGGAGATCGGATCCCCGCACTTTCCCCAGATCGTTCGGCGTCCGGAGATCCAGGGCGCGCTCGCGCGCGCCTCCGGGATCTTCATGCCCGCGGCCTCCCAGGGGCTCGACGGCATCGTCACGATCACCCTCGGCGCCAAGGGCATCATCGAGCTCGAGCTGACCGCCAGCGGCGAGCGCTGGGGGAGAGGCCCCCGCCTGGATATCCACTCCAGCAACAAGGCGCGGGTGGACAGTCCGGCCTGGCACCTCGTTCAGGCGCTGGCGACGCTGGTCTCCCCGGACGGAAACGAGCCGGCCATCGCGGGATTCGCCGACAAGGCCCGGCCGCTGTCCGGCGCGGAGAAGGCGATGATCGCGCAAGGGGCGCTGCGCTTGAGCGAGGAGGCGGCCAAGAAGCAGCTCGGCGTCCAGCGATGGGCCCGGGACGCGGGATGGACCGAAGCGCTCGAACAGCTGGTCTCCCGCCCGACCGTCAACATCGAGGGACTGGTGGGCGGTTACACCGGTCCCGGCGGAAAGACCATCCTCCCGCACAAGGCCGTGGCCAAGCTCGATCTGCGCCTGGTTCCCGACATGAAGGCCTCCGAGGCCCTGGCCGCGTTGGAGAAGCACCTGGCCGGCCACGGCTTCGGGGACATCGAAGTGCGTATGACCGGAGGCTACGATCCGACCGCCACTACGGCCGACGCGCCGCTCATCCGCGCCCAGACCGCCGTCTACAAGCGTTGGAGCATCGACCCGATCCTCTGGCCGCGCAACGCCGGCTCCTGGCCCGGATACGTGTTCACCGGCGACCCCCTGCGCCTTCCCGCGGGCCACTTCGGCCTGGGCCACGGAAGCGGCGCGCACGCCCCCGACGAGTACTTCGTGATCGAATCGACGAACCGGAAAATCCAGGGCTTCGACGGAGCGGTGAAGTCGTTTGTGGACTACCTGGCGGAGCTGGCTGCCTAGGCCGAGCCGCCGTCAAGAAAAGGCGGACCAGGTCGGTCCGCCTGACGCCTCACGCCTCACGCCGGCGCGGTTACGCGCCGGACCGGGGCGGCAGTCCGATGCCGCGGTCGTGCTCGGCGCGTTTCCTCTTGACGTGGGTGAAGATGAGGATGGCGCCGAGGAGGATGAAGGCCGCCGGGCCGCCCCAGCTGTCCATGACCTCCCAGAACCACTCCATGTCGACGTAGCGGTCGATCAGCCACAGTCCGCCGAGGCCGACCAGGATCACGCCCCAGGTCAGGGCCGCGGTGCTCTCGCCGGCCTTCTGGAGCTGGGGCGATGGCGCCAGCCCTCCGGCGGTGACCAGGCCGCGGTTGATCGCGTGCGCCTGGCGCACCGCGTCGATGATTCCGAAGAACCAGATGAACGCGATGACCGGGCCGAAGAACGAGCCGCCCCGCCCATGGGAGGTCAAGGCGATGCACAGGATGAACGCCCCGCCGAACGCGAAGGCCCGGGAGTAGAGGCCGAGGTAGAGGTGCCCGAGGCCCGGGAACATCGAGAGGAAGCCGGCCAGCGCCGGCGACTTGGTCTCCAAGATCGGGACGTACGTCGCCGTCACGGGGAGCGGCGGGGGCGCCGGGGCCGCGGGCGGAGGCGCCGCGGCAGGCGGCGGTTGAATGGGGGTCTCGCTACTCATATCTGCTCCTGTCGGGCGGCCGTCAGGCCCGCCATGTCGGGATCGCTGTTTCGTTCTTCGGAGGCGCTTCCTTCTCCTGGCCGTTGCGCGGACGGCCCGGCGGGGGCGCAGCCTCTGACTTCATGACGAGCTGAATTGCGTTGGACAGCGCGGCGCGGCCGTAGCCGAACACGCGGCTGCGGACGACGAGCGCGGTCCGGGCGATCTTCTCCTCCACAGCGCCGATCCGGTCGGCGACCGTGTTCCCGGCCCCGGCCACGACCGACCGCGCTTCCGCCGGAAGATCGGTTCGGGCCCGGCGGGCCACGTCGGCCGGATTGAAGCCCAGGATCATCACGAAGAAGGCCGCGGCATACGCGAGTGCGATCGCCGTCTTGGGTCCGACGAAGGCGCGCCAGCCCGTCCGGGCGCGGCGCGTGCCCGGGGCAGCGACCGACGCCGCGACGCGTCCGGCGAACCAGGGCGCGGGCACCGGCGTGGAGAGCGTCCGGATCCCCAGGAGCGTCTCCGCGGCCTCGGCGCACGCGGCGCAGCGGGACCGGTGAAAATCCAGACGGCCGCGCTCGGACGCGTCGATCTCGCCTTCCAGCATTCGGGCGATGAGCGCGTCGGCGGCCTCGCAGGAGACGGTGCGCGCCGGCACGTCCAGGAGCGCCTGGCGCAGGACCGGGCTCCAGGCCGGTGGCCGCAGAGCCAAGGCCAGTCCGGCGATCTCCTCGTCGTCCCGGATCGCCGCGGCGCAGGCCGGACACGAGCCGGCATGCGCGCGCTGAGCCGCCGCCGGGGCCCCTGCGACGAAGAGCCGTTCCGCTTCCGAGCAGCTCATGCGAACGCCGCCGCCACGACCGCCAGAGGCACGCCTTGCCCGCGGCTGTCGTGGCGCTCCCGGACCCGGCGCGCGACTTCGGCGCGCGCCCGGAACAAGCGCGACTTGACCGTCCCCTCGGGCAGCTCCAGGGCCTGTCCGATCTCCTCGTAGGCCAGTCCGTCGAGATCCCGCAGGACCAGAATCTCGGCCAGGTCCTCGGGGATCTCCGAGAGGGCGGCGAAGAGCATCCGCGTGCGCTCCTTGCGCAGGGCCTCCTCCGCGGGATCATCCGAGGACGTCAGCATGGGCGCCACCGCTTCGTCCGAGACGAAGCGGAAGGATTTCTCGCGCTTCAACCTGCGGTAGCGGTCGATGCAGAGGTTGCGGGAGACGGAAACGATCCACGCGATCAGGGGGAAGGTCCCCTCGTAGCGGTGGAGGTTCTCGAAGATCTTCAGGAAGATCTCCTGGGACAGCTCTTCGGCGTCTTCCCGTCTCAGGGTGAAGTGGTAAGCCACCGAATAGACTTTCTGTCCGAAACGGTCCACGAGCTCCCTCCAGGCTTCGTCCTGGCCCTGGCGGCACCGCGCGACGAGATCTTGGTCGTTGTTTGGGCCGCTCAATGCATCCTCAATTCACCAAGACGCAGTCTGGCCAGGAAAGTTCACTTGGACAGGGGCCGACAGGCGGGAGGCGGGAGGCGGAAGGCGTGATAGAGGAACAACTTGGGTAACCGGTCCTCGGTCCGCCTGCCCCCTTCCGCCAGGTCAAGGCGCCTGCCGGCGCCGTCCGCGCCCGCCGCGTCTCCTGCGGCGGCGGGGCGGGGCCGCGGGCTCGGCCTCCAGGCCGGCCTCGCGGGCGAACGCCTCCCGGGCCCGGGCCACACGCTCTCCGAGGGCCCGCCAGTCCTGCACCAGATCCTCCCCGCGGCCGGTGGCCATGGCCCGCAGCTCGAAGATCGTGAGAGCGGCCGGGAAGGCCTCGCGGAAAACCAGCCGTCGCGTCGCCACGCGCCCGTCGGGGCGGTGGGAGAGCTTCCCGACGATGGCCAATGCCTGCTTGATGCGGTGCGTGACCGCGTGGGGAAGGGCCATCCGCAGAGCGATCGGATTCACCACGTCTTCCAGCAGGGGCGCGAGCGCCACGGGATCGGGATCGCCGTCGCGGGCGATTCGTCCGACCCTGGCTCGCACGATCGGCAGCAGAAGCGCGGCAAAGAGGACGGCGTCCTCGAACGCTCGCCCGCGCCGGCGCTCGGCGTCCAGAACCTCGAGAAGGGCCCAGAAGAGATGCCCGGTTCCGCCGGGATGCTCGGGATCGAATTCCCGGAGGACCTCGGCGAGCTCCGGGAGGAGGGCGTCGAGAAGCCCCACCTCGCGCATCAAGAGGAAGGTCGGCAGGGCGTGGCCGCCCTTGAGCGACTGGGAGAGCTCCTCGGTGACGCGCGGAGGCGCGGATTTGACGATCTCCTTGCGGTGGCGGAGGATCGCCTCGTAGGCGTCCGGCGTGATCGCGAACCCCAGCCGGCTGGCGAATTCCACCGCCCGCATCATGCGCACCGGGTCCTCGCGGAACCGGACGTCCGGGTCGCCGATCGTGCGGACCAACCCGGCCTCCAGGTCGTCCAGGCCGCCCACGTAGTCGAGAACGGCGAAGTCCGAAATGTCGTAGAAGAGCCCGTTGATGGTGAAGTCCCGGCGCAGGGCGTCTTCCCGGGCGGTGCCGAACGTGTTGTCCGACGTCATCAAGATCTCCGGCGCGTTGGGATCCAGGTCCTGCGGGCGCCGCCGGAAGGTCGCGACCTCGACGATCTTTCCTTCGGGGAAGAGGATGTGGGCCAGACGGAAACGGCGGCCGATCAGCCGGCAGTTGCGGAAGAGCCGCCGCACCTGCTGGGGATGGGCGTCCGTGCCGATGTCGAAGTCCTTGGGCTTGCGCCCGAGCAGCAGGTCGCGAACGCTGCCGCCGACCAGGTAGGCCTTGAACCCGGCCGAGGAGAGCCGGTAGAGGACCTTCAGGGCCTCGGGGTCGATGCTCTTGCGGGAAATCGGGTGCTGGCTGCGCGGACGGACACGCGGCCGCGCCTCCTCGGGATGATTGCTTGTGGGGGAAAGACCCTGGATTCCCGTGTTGGCTTCGCTGATGACCGATCTCCTTGCGCCCCGGAAACCCTATTTTATCTCAACCGATTGAGGGAATTGATCTTTTGACTTTGGCGGACCCTCTGGGAAAGAATACGTTTTTCCGTTTTGGGGAGGGAGGATTCCAGATGAGATGGCGCTTCACCGTCGCCTTCGCCGTGGCCGGCGCGCTCCTGGCCGGTCTGGCCTGTCAGAAAGGGGGCTCGTCGGGAGAGATCCCGGTGGGCGAATACAGCTCGTTGACGGGAACGACCGCGACGTTCGGCCAGTCCACGCACAACGCGATCACCATGGCGTTCGATGAGGTCAACAAGGCCGGAGGCGTCCTGGGCAAGCAGGTGCGCGACTACGTCGAAGACGATCAATCCAAGCCGGAGGAAGCGGCCATCGCGGCGACCAAGCTGATCAACCAGCAGCACGTCGTGGCGCTCCTGGGCGAAGTGGCCTCCTCCCGTTCCCTGGCCGCGGGCCCCATCGCGCAAAGCGCCGGGATCCCGATGATCTCGCCCTCCTCGACCAATCCCCGCGTCACCAAGGTCGGGACCTGCGCGGACAAGCCGGCGCAGTGTTTCGTCTTCCGCGTGTGCTTCATCGACCCGTTCCAGGGCAAGGTCATGGCCAAGTTCGCCGCGAAAACCCTCAAGGTCAAGCGCGCGGCGATCCTGGTGGACGTCCGCAACGACTATTCCGTGGGCCTCCAGACCTTCTTTCGCGACAACTTCAAGCAGCTCGGCGGGGAGATCGTGGCCGAGCAGTCCTACAGCGAAGGGGACTCGGACTTCCACGCCCAGCTGACGCAGATCAAGGCCGCCAACCCGGAGGCCATCTACGTCCCGGGCTACTATACCGAGGTGGGCACGATCAGCCGCCAGGCCCGCGAGCTCGGCATCACCGCGCCGCTCCTGGGAGGCGACGGTTGGGACTCGCCGCGGCTGTTCGAGATCGGCGGCGAGGCCTTGAACGGCTGCTACATTTCCAATCACTACTCGCGCGACGACCCGTCTCCGCAGATCCAGAAGTTCGTGAAGGACTACAGCGACCGCTACAAGCAGGCTCCGGACGCCCTGGCGGCGCTGGGGTATGACGCGGCCAAGATCCTGGTGGACGCCATCGGGCGGGCCGGCTCGACCGACGGCGCCAAGGTGCGCGACGCGCTGGCCCAGACCAAGGACTTCTCCGGCGTGACCGGCAAGATCACCATCGACGCGGATCACAACGCGGTCAAGCCCGCGGTCATCCTGAAGATCGAGAACGGGAAGTTCGTTTACGTCGAGACGGTGAGTCCGTAGACGGGCGGGGGGCGGAAGGCGTGAGGCGGGAGGCGAGGGTTTCGGCTCCAACCTTCCGCTTCCGGCCTCTCGAGTCCCGAGTCCCGAGCCCCGAATCCCGAACGCTCCGATGACCACGTTCCTGCAGCAGCTGATGAACGGGCTGTCGCTGGGCTCGATCTACGCCCTGATCGCCCTCGGCTACACCATGGTGTACGGCGTCCTGCGACTCATCAACTTCGCCCACGGCGACGTGTACATGGTCGGCGCCTACGTCGGGTACTTCCTGTCCCGGCGGATGCAGGGCAAGGAGCCCTCGCTGACCGCGGCGTTCCTGGTGATGATCGGCGCGATGGTGGCTTGCGCTCTGCTGGGCATCGTCATCGAGCGCCTGGCCTACCGGCCGGTCCGGCGGGCCTCGCGCCTGACGCTGCTCATCACCGCCATCGGCGTTTCGCTGTTCCTGGAGAACGCCGGGCAGATCGTTTTCGGGCCGGACCCGAAGTTCTTCCCCTCGCTCGCGCCCCACGCGGAGTACGTGGTGGCGGGCGTCCGCATCACCAGCGAGCAGCTGACCGTCATCGGCGTTTCGTTCCTGTTGATGATCCTTCTGCGCTTCTTCATCCAGAAGACGCGCACCGGCAAGGCCATGCGCGCGGTGTCGTTCAACCTCGACGCCTCGAAGCTCATGGGGATCTCGACGGACTGGATCATCGGCGTGACCTTCGCGCTCGGATCGGCGCTGGCCGCGGCGGGAGGCGTGCTCATCGGAATGCAGATCCCCAAGATCGATCCCCTGATGGGGATCATGTACGGCCTGAAGGCGTTCGTCGCCGCCGTCCTGGGAGGGATCGGCAACGTGCCGGGGGCGGTCCTCGGCGGCCTCCTGATCGGCACCTCCGAGGTCATGGTGGTGGGCTATCTCTCGTCCACCTACCGCGACGCCATCGCCTTCGGGATCCTGATCCTGGTTCTCTTGCTGCGGCCGCAGGGCATCCTCGGGCGGGTGACCAAGGAGAAGGTGTGAAGACCGTCGGCTACAGCGCCGCTCTCCTGGCCGTGCTCTTCGTCTTGAACGGACTCTTCACCGGAACGCTCGTGCCCAGCGTCTCGATCTCTCCGTACATCCTCCAGATCATGTGCCTGGCCGGCATCAACATCATCCTGGCCGTGAGCCTGAATCTCATCAACGGCTTCACCGGGCAGTTCTCCATCGGTCACGCCGGTTTCATGGCCATCGGGGCCTACTCCTCGGCCTTTCTGACCGTGACCTTCGGAGACCGCATTCGGGCGGCCCTGACGTTGCTGCCCGCGTTCGCGCAGGACGGAGCCCTTCTCCTGGCCGGCCTCGCGGTCGCCGCGCTGCTCGCGGCCGGCGCGGGGTTCCTGGTGGGCGTTCCGTCGCTGCGTCTGCGCGGCGACTACCTGGCCATCGTCACGCTCGGCTTCGGAGAGATCATCCGGGTCTGGATCCTGAACGTGGACGCCGTGGGCGGCGCCCGAGGCTTCTCGGGGATCCCCAAGCTCGCCAACTTCTTCTGGATCTATCTCTTCGCGGCGATCTCGATCCTGGTGGTCTACCGGATCGTCCACTCCTCCTTCGGCCGGACGCTGATCGCCATCCGCGAGGACGAGATCGCCGCGGAAGCCATGGGCGTCGACACCACGCGCAGCAAAGTCATCTCCTTCGTCGTCTCCTCGGCCATGGCCGGCGTCGGGGGAGGGCTCTTCGGCCACTACCTGATGTACGTGCACACCAACTCGTTCACGTTCATCAAGTCGATCGAGATCATCATCATGATCGTGATCGGCGGCCTGGGGTCGATCACCGGATCGGTCCTGGGAGCGGTCCTGTACATCACGTTGACCGAGGGCCTGCGCCAGTTCGCCATGTACCGCATGGTCCTCTTCTCCCTGCTGCTGGTGATCATCATGATCGTGCGGCCCCAGGGGATCCTCGGACACCGCGAGTTCCTGACCTTCTTCCGGCGGCCCCGGCGGCTGGACGGGGCCACGCCGCCGGCCATCGAATCCTGATGCCCCTGCTCTCCCTTCAGGGCGTGACCATGCGGTTCGGCGGCCTGGTAGCCGTCAACGATCTGACGCTCGCGATCGACGCCGGCCAGCTCTACGGCCTGATCGGCCCCAACGGAGCGGGCAAGACCACCGTCTTCAACGTCATCACCGGCGTGTACACGCCGACCTCCGGCTCCATCCGGTTCGACGGGGAGGAGATCGCCGGCCGGCGCAGCGGCCGGATCACGCGGTGCGGGATCGCCCGGACCTTCCAGAACATCCGCCTCTTCGGCGACATGACCGTGCTCGAGAACGTCAAGGTGGCCTTCCACTGCCGCCAGGAGGCCGGACTGGGAGCCGCGATGCTGCGGACCTCGACCCACGTGGCGGAGGAGGCGCGGGTGGACCGGGAGGGCCGCGAGCTGCTGAAGATCTTCAAGCTGGACGGCCTGGCGCAGGAGACGGCCAGGAACCTTCCCTACGGCAGCCAGCGCCGCCTGGAGATCGCGCGGGCCATGGCCACGTCCCCGCGGCTGCTCCTTCTGGACGAGCCCGCCGCGGGCATGAACCCCCAGGAATCCCAGCAGCTCATGGACCTGATCCGCTGGGTGCGCGACCACTTCGGCATGGCCGTCCTGCTGGTCGAGCACAATATGAAAGTTGTCATGGGGATCTGCGAGACGGTCCATGTCCTCGACTACGGCTCGACCGTGGCGTTGGGCAAGCCCGCGGAAATCCAGGCCAACCCGAAGGTCATCGAAGCGTACCTGGGAGGGGCATGAGCTCTTCGCCCCCGACGCCGATCCTGGAGGTCAAGGACCTGCGCGTCTCCTACGGCGCGATCGAGGCCTTGAAGGGCGTTTCCCTGAGACTCGAGGCCGGCGAGATCGTGACGCTCATCGGCGCCAACGGCGCCGGCAAGTCGACGACGCTGCGCGCGATCATGGGCCTGGTTCCGGCCCGGTCCGGCGAGGTCAAGTTCCGCGGAGCGCCGACGCGATCGACGCCGACGTTCCGGCTGGTCCGCGACGGGCTCATCCTGGTGCCCGAGGGGCGGGCCATCTTCGCCAACCTGACCGTCCTGGAGAACCTGGAGCTGGGCGCCTACGCCCGCCGCGACCGCGACGGCCTGGCCGCCGACTTCGACAAGGTCTTTCGGATCTTCCCGCGCCTCAAGGAACGCGAGAAGCAGATCGGGGGCACCCTTTCGGGCGGCGAGCAGCAGATGCTGGCCATCGCCCGGGCCCTGATGTCGCGTCCCCGGGTGCTGCTTCTGGACGAGCCGTCGCTGGGGCTCGCCCCGATCCTCGTCCACACGATCTTCGAGTCGATCGAGGAAATCCACCGGGAAGGCACTCCCGTCCTGCTCGTGGAGCAGAACGCCAACGCGGCCCTGAAGCACTCCAACCGCGCCTACGTGCTGGAAACCGGAGTGGTGTCGCTCGAAGGAAGCTCGGCCGACGTGGCCAACAACCCGAAGGTGAAAGAGGCTTATCTGGGAGAATGAGGGACAATTTATGATGGGCGATTTGTGATTTGCGATTGACCCTCATCGAGCCGCAATCACAAATCACAAATCACAAATCACAAATCTCTCTAGCGTTTCTCCATCGATACATAAGGCTGCGGATAGGGAGGACCCGTGTACTCCGCCCGCGGCCGGATCAAACGGTTGTGCGCGTACTGCTCGAGCACGTGGGCGGTCCAGCCGGAGATGCGCGACACCGCGAACAGCGGCGTGAAGAGGTCGGGGGGAATGCCGAGCATGAAGTAGAGCGACGCGGAATAGAAGTCCACGTTGGCGTTCAACTTCTTTTCCGCGTTGACGATCTGCTCGATGCGCCGGGACAGGTCGTACCAGAGGGTCGCGCCCGAGGATTCCGCGACCTGCCGCGACATCGTGCGCAGGTGCGTGGCCCGCGGATCCTCGGTCGTGTAGACCCGGTGGCCGAAACCCATGATCCTTTCCTTGCGCGACAGGCGCGCCCGGATGTCCGCGTCGACGCGGTCGAGCGAGCCGATCTCCCGGAGCATCCGAAGGACCGCCTCGTTGGCGCCGCCGTGCAGCGGGCCCTTGAGCGTTCCGATCGCGGAGGTCACCGCCGAGTGCATATCCGAGAGAGTCGCGGCGGTCACCCGCGCGGCGAACGTCGAGGCGTTCAACTCGTGGTCGGCGTGGAGAACGAGCGCGGTGTCCAGCGCCCGGACGGCGGCCGAGGGCGCGGTCTGCCCGGTCAGCATGCGCAGGAAGTCGTCGGCGTGCTCGCGCCCGGGATCGGGAGGCACCACCGCCTCGCCCCGGCGCAGGCGCTCGTACGCGGCGACCAGGGTGGCCACCTGGCCGGTCAGGCGCCCGGCCTTGCGCCGGTTGGCCGCGGCGTCCATGGCGCCGGCGTCCGGATCCGAGGCGGACAGGGCCGACACCGCCGTGCGCAGGGCGTCCATCGGCGCCGCCGTCCGGGCCAGCGAGGCGAGGAGGCCCAGGATTTCCCGGGGAATCGCGCGCTCTGCGCCGATGGCCAGCCGGGTCGCGTCGAGCTCCCGGCGCGCCGGAAGGCGCCCCTCCCAGAGCAGGAAACAGACCTCCTCGAACGAGGACTTCTCGGCGAGCTCGTGGATGTCGATGCCTCGGTAGGACAGGATCCCCCGATCTCCGTCGATGAAGCAGATCGAGGATTCGGCCGCGACGACGTCCTCGAGTCCCTGGACCTGCATCGCCGTGGAGAGCCCGTTGCTCAGCGCTCGACGGCGTCGGGAATGGCCGGATCGAGGCCGGGGAACTTCGCCAGCCAGGCCCGCCGCTCCTCGCGGAGCTTGTCGACCAGGCGGGCGTACTCCTGGTCGGAGTAGTAGGCGTTGGGCGTGTACTTCTCCAGATTGACCCCGGGAACGCGCGTGGGCACCTCGTAGCCCCAGTCGGGATCTTCCTCCCAGGCGATCCCTTCCTTGGCGATCTGTTTCATGATTTCCGTGGAGACCCGGATGGTCACTTTCTCGCCGGGCGATCCGTCGCGGGCGCCGACCGATCCGGTGTTGAGGATGTAGGCCTGCATGTCGGGGTTCTCGCGCAGGATCTCGAGGAGGCGGTTGCCTTCCTCCGCCTCCGGCCCGACGATGAAGGGGTTGGTGCCGACCTCGCGCTTGGCCTGCCCGGCGCGGGTGGGATCGCCCGCGGAGGTCTCGATCGACTCTCCCAGCATGAAGTACGCGGCGGCCTGCTCCGGCGTCAGCCGCGCGCAGACCGGCACGACGTCGTTGCGCCGGGTGATGAAGACGATCTTGTTGGCCTTCTGCAGATCGATCCCTTCGCCGGTGCCGCGGATGAAGCGGCGCAGCACCACGCCCCGCCCGTTGGACGTGAGGGTCGTGTCGAGGAAATCCACCTTGCCGCCGCCTCCGACCTTGATGTTCTCGTAGACCGCGGTCGGATGCGTGGCCGCGCCCCACAGGACGGCCTGGGACGGCTCCAGCCCCTCGGTCTTGATGTAAAAGCCCTCCTCGGTCCCGAAGGCCCGCCCGTCCCGCGCCAGCAGGACCACGTCGTCCTGCTTGATGATCGCCTTCTCGGGGTCGGTCAGGCCGTGGTCGTGGAGGGTCAGGGTCGTCTTGCCGGTTCCGGAGAGGCCGAAGAGGAGGAAGCCGACGTCCCGGAGCGATCCGTCGGGCCCGGCCACGCGCAGGATCTTGGAGCCCGCGTGCAGGCCGAGCCCTCCGCGGCGCTTGATCCAGTGCATGGCCTGCCGCAGCATCGATTTCTTCGCCTCGCCGGGATAGTCGCTTCCCAGGATGTAGGTGTAGCCCTGGAGCACGTCGCAGAAGATGAGCCGCTCGGGCCAGTCCGGCACGTAGACGGACACGAAATCCGGCTCGTGGGTGGAGTCGGACGGAAAGAGCATGTTGTGCCACATGAAGGCGATGCGCGCGTAGTCCGGGGGCACGTACAGGCGGCACCGCAGCGTGGCCTCGGGATGCTCTCCCATCCGCCGGTCGACCTGGATCAGGTCCATGTCCGCGAGCGCTTCCTGGACCTGGCGCACGACGTCCTGGGCCCGGCGAGGCTCCATCGACTGCTGCATCACGCCCACGTCCACGCCGTCGGCGACGATGTAGGTGTTCTTGGCCGAGCGGCTCTTGACCCGGGTGAAGTACACCGGCGAGCCGTACTCGGTCGTGGTCTCGCCGGACCGGGCGAGCTCGCGCAGCTGTTCGCCCGATAGGTCCTTCCGGAGGGATCGGGGCCGGATCGTTCGGGGCGAAAGCGTCTCCACGCTGGCCATAGGTTCCTTTCTCGCCAGGAAACCGGCGGACCTTTGAGCCGCTCTTTTATACCAGAGGGGCCCCGGGCCGCAGCTCGGAGACGGTCCCGGGTGGCAAAATGCACAGAAAAATGTGCATCTCTGCAAATTTCCTGAGCTTTTTCAGGAAAAAGATATTGAAAATCTGCATCCTGCTCATAAAATCCTGTCGGAATTGCAAAAAATGGAGGACACGAAATGCCGAAGGCCAAGATCCTGAAATTCGACGCGTCGGGCCCGGGTCTTTCCAAGCCCGAGATCCTGAAGGTGTGCGAAGCGGAGAACGTCCGCTTCCTGCGCCTGCAGTTCACCGACATCCTGGGCGTCATCAAGAACGTGGAGATTCCCCGCTCCCAGTTCGCCAAGGCCTTGGACGGAGAGATCCAGTTCGACGGCTCGTCGATCGAGGGGTTCACCCGGATCGAGGAGTCGGACATGAACCTGGTGCCCGATCTGAACTCCTTCGCCATCTACCCGTGGGCCCACGCCGGCGGCGAGAAGGTGGCCCGGCTCATCTGCGACGTCTACAACCCCGACGGCACGCCCTTCCCGGGCTGTCCCCGCATGACGCTCAAGAAGCAGATGGACCGGGCCGCAGCGCTCGGCTATGTCCTGGTCACCGGGCCGGAGGCGGAGTTTTTCCTGTTCCGGCGCGACGCCAACGGCGAGCCGATCGTCGACACGCACGACCAGGGCGCCTACTTCGACCTGACCCCGGTCGACCGCGGCGAGGAGGCGCGGCGGGACATCGTGCTCGCCCTCGAGCAGATGGGCTTCGAAGTCGAGGCCGCGCATCACGAGGTGGCCCCGGGCCAGCACGAGATCGACTTCAAGTACGCCGACGCCATCACCACCGCCGACCGTGTTTCGACGTTCCGCTTCATCGTCAAGAAAGTCGCCCTGGACCACGGCCTCCATGCCACGTTCATGCCCAAGCCCATCTTCGGCGTCAACGGCTCGGGCATGCACACTCACCAGTCCTTCATGGACCGGAAGGGAAACAACGTCTTCTACGACCCCAAGGCCAAGTACCAGCTGTCCAAGACCGCGCTGAACTACACCGGAGGGATCCTGCGGCATGCCCGGGCCTTCGTGGCCGTGACCAATCCCCTGGTGAACTCCTACAAGCGGCTGGTGCCCGGCTACGAGGCCCCGGTCAACGTGGCCTGGTCGATGCGCAACCGCTCGCCCCTCGTGCGGGTCCCCGCGCGCCGGGGCATGGGCACGCGCATCGAGGTGCGGATGCCCGACCCGTCCTGCAACCCCTACCTCGCCTTCGGCGTGATGCTGGCCGCCGGCCTCGACGGCGTGAAGAACCGCATGGATCCGGGCGAGCCGGTGGACCGGAACATTTTCAAGATGAGCGAGCGCGAGAAGCGCCGCCTCCGGATCGATCAGCTCCCGGGCAACCTGTCCGAGGCCCTGGACAACCTGGAAAAGGACGAGGTCGTCACCGACGCGCTGGGCGAGCACATCCTGACCCATTTTCTCGAGGCCAAGCGGGGCGAGTGGGCCGAATACATCTCCCGCGTGCAGCCCTGGGAGGTGGATAAATACCTCGAGACGTACTAGAGTAAACGCCCCGGAGCGAAAGGAGGAGGGTTGTCGATCAACCTCCTCTCCTTTTTTCGTAAGGCCGAATGTGAATTCGGCCTTATTTTTTTAGGATTCAAACTCTAAGTCTTTATTTCATATGGCTTTCAGCGCATCCGGGCCGCTCCGGCTCGCGCTCCGGCGAGGGCGGCCGCTGGTGCTCGATGCCGCGATGGGCACCGACCTCGAGCGCCGCGGCGTGGAGTCGCGGCTTCCCCTGTGGAGCGCCCGCGCGCTGCTCGCGGCTCCGGAGGCGGTCCTCGCCGTCCACGCCGAAAACGTGCGGGCGGGCGCGGACCTTCTGACCACCAACACGTTTCGGACGCAGCGGCGGACCCTGGCAAAGGAAGGGATGGGTGACCGCGCCGCCGAGATGACCGGGACGGCGGTGAACCTGGCGCGCAAGGCCGCCGCGGGCGCCGGCCGGCCCGTCTTCGTCCTGGGCGCTCTCTCGCCGCTGGAGGACTGCTACCGCCCGGACCTGAGACCGCTCGAGCCCGTGCTCGACGGCGAGCACCGCGAGCAGGCGGACATCCTGCGCCGGGCGGGCGTAGACGGTCTCCTGGTGGAGACACAGAATTCCGTCGCGGAGCTCGCGTCGGCGGTCGGCGCGGCCAGGGCCACCGGCCTTGCCGTGATCGCCTCGATCGTCACGGACGGAGCGGGCGCTCTTCTCTCCGGCGAGCCCATCGCGGAGGCGGTCGAGGCGGTCCGATCCCTGTCGCCGGACGTTCTCTCGATCAACTGCGTGCCGGCCCGGCTCCTGGCCGCAGATTTGCGCCGGCTCGCCGAGGCGGCGCCCGGAGCCGTCCTGGGGGCCTACGCGAACCTGGGGCCGGCGGTGGACCCGGACAGGCTCCGGTTCGAGGCGGAGATCGGACCGGCGGACTACGCGGCGCTCGCCGGCGAGTGGCTCGCTCTGGGCGCGCGCCTGGTCGGCGGGTGCTGCGGCACGACCGCGGCGCACACCGCCGCCTTGCGGGCGCTCGTGGACGCGAGCCGTGCCTGAGCTGCCCGAGGTCGAGCTGTACCGGCGATTCTTCGCGCGGCACGCCCTGCGCCGAAGGATCGCGTCGGTCTCCTGCCCCGATCCGCTCGTGGTCGGGACGCTCGGGCGCGCGGACCTCGGACGGGCGCTGACGGGACGCGCCTTTGGCTCCACGCGGCGCCACGGGAAGTACCTCTTCGCAGAGGCTTCCGGGACCGCCGCGAAGGGCGGATCGCCCGAGGTCTGGGTCGTGTTCCATTTCGGCATGACCGGCTCGTTCGATACGCTGAGACCGGGGGATCCGGACCCCGCGTTCACCCGGGTTTCGTTTCGGTTCCGGGACGGCGGGGCGCTGGCCTTCGTCTGCCCGCGCCGGTTCGGCCGGGTGGCCTGGGTCCGGCGGCCCGAGGACCTGATCGCGTCCAGACGGCTGGGCCCCGATCCGCTCGATCAGGCGTTCGGTCGCGACGGGCTGCGGCGCGCCCTGGCTTCGAGGTGCGGAGCGATCAAGGCCCTTCTGCTCGATCAGACCGCGGTGGCCGGTGTGGGCAATCTCTATGCCGACGAGGCGCTCTTCCAGTCCGGCATACACCCCCGACGCGACGCGGTGACGCTCCAGCCGTCCGACTGGTCGCGGCTCGGCCGCGCTCTCGACCGCATTCTGCGCACGGCGGTGCGCGCCCGCGGCGCCGGGAGAAGCCTGCCGCGCGGCTGGCTCTTCGCGCGAAGGCTGGAGGGGGAGCCCTGCCCGCGCTGTGGCGCGGCCCTGGCGAGCGCGGTGGTGGGAGGACGGACCACGTGCTTCTGCCCCCGGCACCAGCCCGCCGCTCGTGTCCTGAAGGTGAAGTTCCGTTTCGACCGGGTGCCGCAGGGGCAGGGCTTTTCGCCGCCCGCGGGCGGTCGCTAGCGTCGCCCCGACCTTGCGTCCAAGTCGCCCCGACGTCGGGCCGTCTCCCTCGTCGGCCCGCTCCGGCCAGGCCGCTCGAAGAGACGATCGGGCCGTCGCTGGTCGCTCGGTCGCAGCCTCAGAGAGACGATGAGATGCCAGACTGTTTCTGTGCCCGAGTGACTGGAGCGGCGGCCCGGCGTCGACTCTGCGCGGCCTGGCCGCCGCGTGCCACCAAGGGCAATGCCGGTGACTGCGGGCGGCTTCTTCGCCGAGCGATGGATCCATTGACACCCAGATCGATGGGGACGCCTCAGGAATTACGAATTTCGTCGCGAACGATGAGGACAACACGAGAGGTCTTGGTTCCAAGGCACTAGGAGATCCACATCGCGTCGCCGTAGGAATAGAAGCGGTAGCCCTCCCGGATCGCCTCGGCGTAGGCGGCCAGCACCGGTTCGCGGCCCGCGAAGGCGCAGACGAGCATCAGCAGCGTCGAGCGCGGCAGATGAAAATTGGTGAGGAGCGCGTCGACCGCGCGGAACTCGAAGCCCGGCGTGATGAAGAGATCTGTCGAAAAGCGGCGATCCTCCCGCGTCTCGAATCCGCCGGGCGCCCGCGCGGCGGCCTCCAGGGCTCGGGTCGCCGTCGTCCCGACCGCGGCGACGCGGCCGCTCCGTTGCTTCGCCTCCGCGACGGAGCGGGCGGTCGGCGCGGGGAAAAAAACTTCCTCGGCGTCGAGACGGTGGTCTCCGATCTCTTCGGCTGTGACCGGCTTGAACGTGCCCGCCCCGACCGCGAGGGTCAGGTCTGCGATCGCGACGCCGCGGGCCCGGATCCGTTGGAGACTCTCCGCCGTGAAGTGCAGGCCCGCGGTGGGCGCCGCGACCGCGAGGGGCTCGCGGGCGTAGACGGTCTGGTAGGACTCCCGATCCTCGGGGCGGTCGGCGGCGCCGGCGGTCCGGCGGATGTAGGGAGGCAAGGGAACATGGCCGAGGCGCTCCAGGAGCGCGGCGTCGAGCGGCCGGTCGAAGGCGACCTCGCGCGGTCCGTCGCGAATGGCCTCGACGCGAGCGGTCAAGTCTTCGTCGAAGCGGACGATCGCGCCGGCGCGGGCCCGACGGCCGGGCCTGGCCAGCGCGAGCCACCGCTTCCGAGCGGGCCCCAGGGGCGACAGCAGGAAGATCTCGACGAGACGGTCCTGGGGATCCCGGCCGTAGAGCCGCGCCGGAAAGACGCGGACGTCATTGCGCACCAGCAAATCCCCCGGGGCCAGCAGGTCCGGAAAGTCCGAAAACGCGCGATGGGAAACGGTTCCCGTCCGGCGATCCAGGACCATGAGGCGGCTGCCGCCGCGCGGCCGCGGCTCCTGGGCGATGCGGTCGGCGGGGAGGGAATAGTCGAAGAGATCGGCTCTCATCACGCGCTCGTCGTTCTACTCTATCGAGCTGATAGCTGACAGCCGGATATTCTTGCGTGATCGGCGACGAAAGCCCTCCATGACCTCCGACTATCCCCACGAGCGCGGCCGCGTCCGCATCGACGCCGCGGGCATCGTGATCGAAGGCGTCTCGATCGCCGGGCACGAGTCGTTCTACAAGCTGCCGGGGTTTCGATGCCTTCTCGAATACGGCCGCGCCCCCGAGGACACCGTCGGGTACCGCACGGTGCTCCTGTCCCACGGCCACCTCGACCACGCCGCAGGCCTGGCGCACCATGCCTCCCGCCGCCGCCTGGGAGGGCTTCTGCCTCCGCGCGTCTTCGTTCCCCGGGAGGCGGCCGAGGATCTCTCGGCCTGGATCGGCGCCTGCGAGCGGCTGGAGCGGGTCGATTATGGAATCGAGCTCGTGCCCGTCGCGCCGGGGACCCGGGTGAGCCTGCGCCGGGACCTCGACGTCGAGGTCCTGCCGGGCCGCCACCGCGTCCCCTCGGTCGGGTATCTGTTCCGGGAAATCCGCCACAAGCTTCGGGAGGAGTTCACGAGCCGCACCGCGGCCGAGCTGGCCGCCCTGCGCGAGGCGGGCGCCGCCCTCACCCGCCGCGAGGAGATCCCGCTTCTGGCCTACACCGGCGACTGCGGCGCGGAGATCTTCGATGCCGCGCCGGACCTCTTCGGCGCGCGCGTGCTCCTGATCGAATGCTCGTTCCTGCGGCCGGAGGACATCGCGCGGGCCCGGGAGTACGGGCACCTGCATCTGCAGGATTTTCTGGACCGGGCCGAGCGCTTCGAGAACGACGCCGTGGTCCTGACGCACTTCTCCCTGCGCTATGCCGCCTCGGAGATCCGGGAGCGCCTCAGGAACCTGCCCGAGAATCTCGCGAAGCGGGTCGTCCTGTTCCTCGAGTAAGACCCAACTGTCCGAACCGTCGGCCCCGGCGGCCGAATCCCTCCCAGCCCTCGGGACGGGACGGTGGCTGGGCGGACTCGGGCGCTCAGCTCTCCCTCAGGACGACGCGGTCGAGCCGCAGTGCTTCGCCGACCGACCAGGCCTGGAACGGACATCCCCGCGGAGTGTGGGGCGGATCGCCGTCGGCGATTTCCGGGAGGTGACCGAGGCCGACTTCTCCCGCGCGCGCCAGGAACGGCTCGAAGTACGTCGCCCGGGCTTTGCGCCGGGCCGCCGCGGTCGCGCCCCGCACGCGCACCCAGGCTTCCACGAAGGCGCCGGCGAGCCATGGCCAGACGGTTCCCTGGTGATAGGCGCCGTCGCGCTCGCGGACGCCGCCCGCGTACCGGCCCGCGTAGCTCGGATCGTCGGGCGCGAGGGATCGCGGACCCATCGGCGTCCACAGCCGCTCTTCCACGGTGTCCACGATCCGGCGAGCCCGCTCGTCGTCCAGAAGCGCGAACGGCAGCCCGCCCACCGCGAAGATCTGGTTCGGCCGCACCCGCGGGTCGACCGTTCCCGCGACGTGATCGCAGTCCACCACGTCGTGGAGCCCATTCCCGCCGTCGTTCCAGAAGCGTTCCACGAAGGCGAGGCGGGCCCGCTCTTCGATGCCCGTCCAGCTCGCGGTGAACGTCGCGGCGATGCGCAGGGCGTTGATCCACAGGGCCTGGACCTCGACGGGCTTGCCGACGCGGGGCGTCACGACCCAGTCGCCGACCTTGGCGTCCATCCAGGTGAGCTGGACACCGGGGACGCCCGCGGCCAGGAGGCCGTCGGAATCCGCGCGGATGCCGTAGCGCGTGCCGCGGACGTATCCGTCGAGGATGCTCTCGATCGCGCCGCGAAGGGCTTTCCGGTCCTCCACACCGATCCGCCGGTTCAGACGCTCGCAGGCGGCGAAGTAGTCGTGGACCGCGACGACGTACCAGAGTGAGGCGTCGACGGAGTTGTACTCCGGCTCGCCCCCCTGATCCGGAAACCGGTTGGGCAGCATCCCCTGGGAGACTTCGCCGGACCATTCCACGAGGATCTCCCGCGCTTCCTCGACCCGGCCGGTGGCGAGGCAGAGGCCCCTCAAGGCGATGAACGTGTCCCGCCCCCAGTCGGCGAACCACGGATAGCCCGCGACGATCGTCCGCCCCTTGCCCCGGCGCACGATGTAGTCCTCCGCGGCCCGCTCCAGGCGTGTGCCCGCGGCGGTCCGGCGCCGCCGCTCGATCGAGCGCATCCGGCGCGCCAGGGCCGGGAGGTCCTCGGTCGACTCCGGAGGCGACGTGGAGAGGAAGAGAACGGCCTCGCCCCGGGACAGGTCGAAGCGGAACACCCCGGGAGAGGCCAGGTCCTCCGAGAAGTCGAGGCCGCGCGCGCGCTCCTCGTCGTACCGGAAGTCGCGGTACCAGGCCGGATCGTGCTCGTACCGCGCGTTGGTCAGCGCGGTCACGGCGGGAAGTCCGTCGTACGGCCGCCAGACCGTCGCCCGCCCGGTCACGAGCGGTTCGAACCGGAAGGCGGCGTTCTCGTGGTGCAGCGCGTGGTAGTCCCGGCCCGACAGGAGAAGACGCACCGACAGCGACACGTCAGGCTGGTCCTGGCCGAGCTTCCAGGCCACGACGCACGACGCCGCCTTGCGCGAATAGAAAATCTCCTGCTCGACGCGCGTCCCGTCCTCGAGCCGAAACCTCCAGGTGGGCCAGGGATCGGCCCAGAATTCCTCGATCCGCGAGGCGCCGTCGGGATGCACGACGTCGGTCGCGTAGGCCTGGGAGGAGATCGGGTAGCGTCCACCCGCCGTCTCGACCCACGCCTCCAGTCCGTTGACCAGGACGTATCGGCCCGAAGGCGGAGTCAGGGCCGCCAGGAGGAGGGCATGGTACCGGCGCGACCGGACGAGGCGGACCGTCCCCGAGGAGAACCCGCCCATCCCGTCGGTTTCCAGCCACTCCGCGGAGGCCGGCAGCTCTCCCCGGCCGTGAGCGGGCCGCGCCCGAAGGATGTCTTCGGTGCTCTCGCTCAGGGCATCACCTCGAACGCTGGGACCGGAGTCTCAATGCCCCAAGTAGAACACGATCAGCTGAGAGGCGGCGATGCCGGAGATGAGCTGGACCAGGCCCCAGGCCGCCGACGGAGCGCGTTTGGGCCGAGCCGCGGCGAGGATCTTTCCGACCAGATCCGCGGGAAGAGCCGGCGCCTTCTCCGGGCCTGGCGTCGAATACGCCGCTCGGGCCAGCGCGACCGTCTTCTCGTAGATCCGCCTGGAGCGCGCGCAGTCCCGGCAGCTGAGGAGGTGCTCGGCGGCCTCCCGGCGCCGCGCCGGCGAGAGCGCGCCCTCGACGAAGTCTCCGACAAGGTCGTGAAAACCCCGGCAGGTCAGCATCGTTCCATCTCTCGAAAATGCGGTTCCAGGAGGGTCCGCAGGGCCTGGCGGGCGCGGTGCAGGCGGATCTTGACGGCGTTCTCCGTCGTCCCCAGCAGCCGCGCGGCCTCCTGCGTGGAGATCTCCTCGATGTCGCGCAGGAGCAGGACCGTCCGGTAGGCGTCCGGGAGGCGGTCGATCGCCTGACGCACGATCGCTCGGGTCTGGCTGCGCGCCAGGAGGACTTCGACCGAGGCGTCCCAAGTGGGAGTCGGATGGTTCTCCTGATGTCCGTCGGCGGCGAAGCGGGGGAGCAGATCGTCGATCGCATCCTCGGGCTTGCGCCGGCGGGTGCGCAAACGCATGAGGCTCGCGTTGATCACGATCCGGTGAAGCCACGTCGACAGACGCGAACCGGCCGCGAATCCCTGGATCCCCCGGTAGGCGGACAGGAAGGCCTCCTGCACGGCGTCGCGGGCGTCCTCCTCGTTGCGGAGGAATCGCCGGGCGACCGCCAGGAGCCTTCCCCCGTGCTCCCGCACCAGCCACTCGAAGGCAGCCTCCTCTCCCTGCCGGAGCCGCGCCAGCCAGCCGTGCTCGCCGTCCGAGCGCTCCGCGCCGCCGGCCTCGAGAGCGCCGGCCGGTCCGCGGTTGGGTCCCGCCGCTTCGATCATCGTTTTAGCGATTCCTCATCCTGAAACCCCGTCCTGGGCTCTCCCTTGGATGCCCGCTCCGGCCGCGGGTTTCGGGGCAAGGCGCTCACGGCGTTCTCCGCTGGACAGTCAGGATCGCGGCGACCAGCTCCTCGGGCACTTCGTCGCCGGCCGGAGCGTCGGGATCCAGGAACGCCGCTCGGCCCAGCAGAACGGTCGTCTTGTAGGTCTCCAGGTACTGGACGCAGGAATCGCAGACGGACAGGTGCCGGTCGAATTCCTCGGCCCGGTCGGCAGGAAGCTCCCCGTCCAGGTAGAGACGGAGGAAGTCGATGAGCTCCTGGCAGGTGATGTACGGTCGTTCGGGCATGGGTGGTCGCGGGGAAAGGGTAACTCCTCCCCGCTTTGAGATGCCGGGCGGCCGGGAAAAGTTTCCGAGGGCGCTCGCCGGCCGGGGGCCATGGGGCTGCCTGGCCGGAAGCCGCGGTTATTATATCGCTGCGCGATATGAGCGAGCCCGAGCCACCACACCTGGCGGATGAGTACCGCTGGTACACCGAGCACACCGCGCTGCTGATCAGCACCCTGAAATGGGCCTTGCTGGGAGCGGTCGCCGGTCTCTGCGTGGGACTGGGCACAAAGGCCTTCCTGTGGTCGCTCACGGCGTCCGGGCAGCTCGTGCGCAAGATCCAGATGGGTCCATTGCCGTACTACTTTCTCCTTCCGGTGGCCTTGCCGGCCTGCGTCTGGCTGATCCGCACGTTCGCGCCGACCGCCAAGGGACATGGAACCGAGGCGGTGATCGCCGCCGTGCACGAACGCTCGGGCCGGGTCGACTGGAAGGTTGCTCCGATCAAGCTTCTCGCCACCGTCCTCACCCTCGCCTTCGGCGGCTCGGTGGGAAAGGAGGGGCCGTGCGCGCAGATCGGCGCCTCCATCTCCAGCGTCTTCGCGGACATCCTGCGGCTGTCCGACGAGGACCGGCGGCGCCTTGTAATCTGCGGGATCGGAGGCGGATTCGCCGCCGTCTTCGGGACGCCGATCTCGGGCGCCCTCTTCGGGATCGAAGTTCTCTATCTGGGCCGGATCGAGTACTCGGTTCTCTTTCCCTGCCTGGTCTCGGGAATCGTGGCCCACCTGGTCTGCGGCGTTCAAGCTCCGGTGCCCGTGCTGGGCCACTCCCTGGGTACCTTCAGTCAGACCGAAATCGTGGTCCTCTCGATCGGTTTCGGAGCGGTCTTCGGAATCGCCGCGCTCATCCTGATCGAGATGATGCGGAGCGTCGAACGGGCGCTTCGCCGCTTTGAGCGCCATCCCTACTGGGTGGCCGTGGGCGGCGGAGTCTTCCTGGCCGGCTTCTACCAGCTCGTGGGGAACGCGTACGCAGGCCTGGGAACGGGCACCATCGAGGCCGCGCTTTCCGGGGCCGTCTCGATCGCGATCCTGGCTTTCCTCTGGAAGATCGTGGCCACCTCAGTGACGCTGGAGACCGGGGGGAGCGGCGGGATCGTGACCCCCCTCTTCTTCATCGGCGCGACCGGCGGCGCGGCGCTGGCGCGTCTCTGCCATCTCCCGGTCAGCGCCTTTGCCGCCTTCGGATTTGTCGCCGTCGTGGCCGCCGCCGCGAACACGCCGATCGCCGCCGCGGTCATGGGCATCGAGCTCCTGCCGAGCGAGCTCGGCGTGTACGCCGCCCTCGCGGCTGGCACGGCCTTCCTCATGGTCGGACATCGCAGCGTCTACGCCAGCCAGAAGATCGGGCTCTCCAAGTCCGCCGGCCTGGACGTGCGCCTGGACGTACCGATCGGCGACCTCACCCGTTCGGGACTCCAGATCCGCGTCGGGAGCCTGACCGAGCGCGTCCTGAGGCGGCCGCCCCGGCCTCCTCGTGATCCGGGGACCCCGGAGGCGTGAGGGCTTGACGCGCAGGATGACGTCGAGCGCCTGATCCCAGGGCACGTCGTGAAGACGGACGGTGACCGATCCCCGGACCTCGGGATCGACGGCGATGTTGAGACCCGTGAGCCGGGAGAACGTGTGCAGGACGTCGCGCAGGTCCGCGTCCTTCAAGTCGAGCGAGATGCGTTCCCCGATCGAGCGCGACGGGCTCGGACCGGTGCGGGGCTCGGAGACCCGGGCCGTGGGTGATTTCGACGGGCGGGCGGTTTGGGCGGGCGCTCCGACGGCGGCCAGCCAGAGAGTCAGCGCCGCGACGCCTCCCGCTCGCGCCATGCTAGCGCCGCCCCGGCGTCACGCGGTCGGCGTCGGCCTGCCGTTCCCGCGCGGCCCACAGGCCCAGGTGGCTGCGCCAAGCCTCGGCGGTGGCGTGCGTGAGGACGAACTCCAGCTCCCGGTCATCCGCGCCGGTGATCCGCAGGACTTCGCGGCGAACGAGCAGCCGTCCGTTGGCGAGCCGGCGGCCGGTGACGATCTTTCGGATCCGCTCGGTCGCGACCGCGGCGCTCTCGCCGAACACTCCCTCGAACGCGACGCGGTCTTCGGTCAGTCCGAGCAGCCCGGGCAGGCGGCGATAGCGGCCGACCACGAGCTCGGCGCGGGTGAGCAGTTTCCAGGCCGCCCCTTCGCGCCGGATCCGCGCGTCGGCCAGGCGGTCCTGGGACCGCCGGATCAGGACGCGCGGCACCAGCGCCAGGAGTCCCGCGATCGCGGCCGCCACGGCGGCCCAGACCGGCCAGATCATGGGGCCAGTTGTACCAACAACCCGCGAGGAAGTCTCTACGGCCCGTACAGGGTCAGCGCGAACGTCGTGGTCAGGAAGACGGCCATCTGCCCTCGGGTCACGGGGTTGCCGGGGCAGTAGTTGTTATTGCCGCAGCCGGCGGTGATGCCGCGGTTGGCGAGCTCGTTGATCCAGGGCGCGAACCCGCTCGAGCAGGGCACGTCGTTGAACATCGGCGTGGTGCAGGCGGGCGGCGAGTAGGCCGAGCCTTCCTTGGTGACCAGGAGAAAGACGGCCATCTGCCCGCGTGTGGCCGGGTCGCTCGGGCAGTAGTTGCCGCCGCCGCAGCCGGCGGTGACGCCGCGGTTGGCGAGCTCGTTGATCCACCTGGCAAAGCCGCTCGAGCAGGGGACGTCGTTGAACATCGGCGTGACGCAGGCGGGCGGCGAGTAGGCGGAGCCTTCCCTGGAGACCAGAAGGAAGACGGCCATCTGCCCGCGTGTGGCGGGATCGGAGGGGCAGTAGTTGCCGCCCGAGCAGCCTCCAGTCACCCCGTCGTGAAGCAGGGTCTCGACGAAGCGGTAGAAGCCCATCGTGGACGGAACGTCGGGAAAAGAGAGGCCGACGTGGATGGGCCAGATCTTGCTCGTGCTCGTGTCGGACAGGATCTCGGTGAACGACGCGTCGAGGTGTTGCGACGGCCGCGTCGTGACCGCCACGCCGATCTGGAAGCAGCCGTTTGCGCCGGCGTTGCAGCTCGCCGTCGCCCCGGACGCGACCGGCCCATAGGGGGCGCTCCCCGCCGGCACGGAATACGTCACCACGCCTCCCGCCGCGGTGAACTGAGAGGCGAATCCGATCAAGGGCAGGGAATCCGTGGCGTTGTTCTTCCAGGAGGGAGCCGCCACGACGGTTTCGCCGGGGTCGAGAACGCCGTTGCCGTTGGATGTGCCCGAGGCGGCCGCATCCACCGTGAGAGCCTGGGCGGCGAAGTTCCCGGGCTCCACGAGGCAGACCGCGGAGCAGCCGTCTCCGGGAGTCAGGTTCCCGTCGTCGCAGCCTTCCAGACCCTCGAGGGCGGTGTTGGAGCACGTGGAGGCAGGAACGATTCCCGCGGTTCCGGCGTTGTTGCGCGGGTTCGGCGTGCCCAGGACGAAATCGGTCGCGCTGTCGTTCGTGTCGTCGCAGGATTCGAGAATCGTCGGGCTGCCGATGGCACAGACGTCGAGCCGGCGCTTCAGGGCCCTGCCGAGCGGCCCGCCGCCGGGGAAGGGGGTTCCGACGGTGGCGGCGGCTCCCGAATATCCGCCCCAGGCGACGCAGTCGTACTGGAACGTGTCCCAGCACAACTTCCCTCCGCCGGGAGGCAGGACCGGGCTCATCGTGAGGTCGGCGGTGACGCCGAAGAGGGTCTGCGCCTGGGACGTGGCGATCAGGGCCGTGGCCTGGTTCAAACCGTTGCCGAGGTCCGAACCGAACGTGAGCGTCCCGTTGGGGACGAGATTGCCGTCGGTGTCATAGACAAAGAGCGCGTGGCCGGTGACGAACGTCTGCCCCGGCGCCCACATCTGAAGGACGACGTACTGGGCGTTGGGCGACGCCGCGGTGCCGCTGAAGACCTCGACGATCATGATTTCGTGAAAACTGGCCAGGGCGGCCGCGGGGGCGAGGAATGCGGCGGCCAGACCGGCGACGAGAAGTCGGCGCATGCTCTACTCCTTGTTTGTCGACGAGCGTTTCCCCGCCGGGAGTCGGACTCATCCAACAATAACCCGATTTGCCCGGGGTCGGGGATCCTCAGGAAGTCTTGAGGTTGCGCGTTCGTCAGTTCAGTGCAGGAATTTCTTGCGGTTGCGGATGTAGTCGGTGAAGAGGAACTCGGCGAGGTTGTAGGGCGACGCGTAGTAGGCCCGCCCCCGGTTGATCTTGGTGAGCTTGTCGACGAAATCGACCAGGTAGCTGTCGGTCGCGATCATGAAGGTGGTGATGGTGATGCCGTCGCGCCGGCAAGCGTCGGCCTCCTCCAGGGTGCGGTTGACGATCTTCAAGTCCAGGCCGAAGGGGTTCTTGTAGAGCCGGCCCCGGTCCCAGATCGCCGAGGGCTTGCCGTCGGTGATGAGGAAGATCTGCTTGTTCGGGTTCTTCTTGTGTTGGAGGATCTTGCGGGCGAGGGCCAGGCCGGCCCGCGTGTTGGTGTGGAAGGGGCCTACCTGGGTCTTGGAGATCTCGGAAATCGGCACGCGCCTGGCGTCGTCCCCGAAGAGGAGGACGTCGATCGAGTCCTTGGGGTATTTCGACTGGATCAGCTCGACCATGGCCAGGGCGACCTTCTTGGCCGGCGTGAAGCGGTCTTCCCCGTACAGGATCATGGAGTGGGAGATGTCGATGGCGAGCACCGTGGCGCAGGAGGTCAGATGCTCCTCCTCGTGGACCTCGAAGTCCTCGGGCTTCAGGGCGATCTCGTCGGCGTCGCGCTTGACCGCGTTGCCGATCGATCGGACGCCGTCGATCGCGGTCGGGTTGTCTCCGAACTGGTAGGGACGCGTCTCCGGCAGGAGATCGCCTCCCGATCCGGCCCGGGGGATCGCATGGTAGCCGCCGCCGGATTTGGAGAGCGACGAGAAGATCTCCTCCAGGGCCGACCGGCGGATCTGGCGCTCGCCCGCGGCCGACAGGGCCAGAGTGCCGTTGCGGTCCTCCACGACTTCGTTCTTCTCCAGCTCCTTGCGGAACTGGGCTAGGTCGATGGACGGGTCGATGATCCCGCGCTCCTGCAGGTACTTCATCCACTGGAGCGCCTCCTCGACGTCGCCGCCGGTCTGCAGAACGAGCTGCAGGAAGAGCTTGACCAGCTCCTGGTAGGTCAGGAGCGCGCGCAGGAGATCGACGGGGTAGTCGGAGTAGCGGTAGCGCATCGGCCCGGGCCATTGTATGGCCCGCGGAAGGCGGAAGGCGGAAGGCGGAAGGCGGAAGGCGGAAGGCGGAAGGCGGAAGGCGGAAGGCGGAAGGCGGAAGACTGTGAAGACGGTGCGCCAGCTTCGCCTTACGCCTCACGCCTCACGAGGCAGTGCGGCCCTCCAGGACCTTGCGCTCTCGAGCATCAGCGTCCGGTCGCTGGTCGTGAAGAGGCTGTAGCCGAGCTCGCGCAGCCCCGGGATCTGATCCGCGCGGCCGAGCATGATGCCGGCGGTCTTATCGGATGTCTGAGCCTGGCGCGCGATCCGGCCGAGGGCTTCCCGGTAGGTCGGGTCGTCGTATCGGCCGGGGATGCCCAGGGCCTGGGTCAGATCGTTGGGCCCGACGAAGAGGACGTCGAGATCCGGCTCGGCCGCGATGGCCTCGAGCTCGGCCAGTGCTCCGGAGGTCTCGATCTGGACGACCACCGCGGTTTGCTCGTTGGCCTCCTTCACGAACCGGTCGAGGGTCACCGTGCCATACCGGTTGGCGCGAACGCCGCCCAGGCCGCGCCGGCCCGCAGGCGGATACTTCACCGCTTCGATGGCCGCTCGGACGGCGGCGTCCCCATCGGAGCGCGGGAAGAGGATTCCCGCCGCTCCGGCGTCGAGGCTCCGGCCGACTTCCGCGGCGGTGCAGGACGGCACGCGGACGATCGCCGGGATTCCCGCGCCGTCGGCGGCGATCACCATTCGCTCGATCGACTCGATGGAGAAAAAGCCGTGCTCGGCGTCGAGCACCAGGAAATCGAAGGCCGCCAGGGCCAGGAGCTCGGCCAGGCCCTCGGTCGGCCACGTCAGGAAGCAGCCGAGGAGAGGCTCTTGAGCCCCAATGCGATCACGCAGCGAGCCGCTCAATTGCTCCGGCTCTTTACCAGATTGAACTTGAGCATCTCCGCGTAGGAGACTCTGGAGTCGAGGTCCTCGCGCGCGATCTTCAAGTGCTGGGTCAGGCCTTCGAGCACGAGCTCCATGCCCACGGCGCGCTCCTCGGCGGTGGCCGGCGAGAAATGCTCCTCCACGGCTTTGCGGAGCCCCGGAACCGTCTCCAGGCAGGCGAGGTGCTCGGCGAACGGCGAGTCGTCGGAGAGGACGATCTTGTTGCCGGTGGAGAACCATTCGACGATCGGCTCGTAGAGCGGGTGGAGCTTTTCCGGCGGAGGCCGCATCCTCCGCGCGGCCGGCGCCTCTTCGCCGGCCTCCTCCATTTCCTCGCGCCGGCGCTGGGACGGACGTCCCGAGTCCGGAGCGGGGAACTTCGCGTCGAAGGCCTTCTTGACCGCCGTCCCGATGAGCTTCTTGGCGATCACCTCGGCGCCCTGCTGCTCGCCCTCGTAGACCATCTCGACCTTCCCGGTGATGGCCGGCAGGGTGGCCGGAAGGTCGCACAGGCGCGGGAACACGCGGGCCTCGGCGTGGCGCAGGCCGCGGCGCTCGAGATTGGAGGCCAGAATCTCGATCGCGGAGATGGGCATCCGGGCCGAGACGCCGGAGGACTGGTCCACGAATTCGCTCGAGCGGGCGGCGAAGGCGATCTCTTCGATCAGCTCCCGGAAGAAATCGGGGATCTCGACGCGCGGCTCTCCGTCCCGCTCGATCCAGGCCTCCTGGGCGGTGATGCGAGCGGCCGTCTTCACGTCGTCGGGGTAGTGCGTCAGGATCTGCGAGGAGATCCGGTCCTTCAGCGGCGTGATGATGTTGCCCCGGTTGGTGTAGTCCTCGGGGTTGGCCGAAAAAACCAGCAGGATGTCGAGCGGGATCCGCACGGGAAAGCCCCGGATCTGCAGGTCGCGCTCCTCCAGGATGTTCAGAAGGCCGACCTGGATGCGCGGCTGCAGGTCGGGCAGCTCGTTGATGGCGAAAATGCCGCGGTTGGTGCGGGGCACGATGCCGTAATGAATGACTTCTTCGTCCGAGTAGGACCGGCGCTCGGTGGCGGCTTTGATCGGATCGATGTCGCCGATCAAGTCCGCGATGGTGACGTCGGGAGTGGCCAGCTTCTCCCGGTAACGCTCCTCCCGGGGAATCCAGGCGATCGGAGCGCCGTCGCCCATCTCCGCGAGGATCCGGCGCCCGTACTTGGTGATCGGATGGAAGGGGTCCTCGTTGAGCTCGCTGCCGGCTAAGGCCGGGATAGCCGGATCGAGAAGGTTGACCAGCATCCGCAGCAGCCGCGTCTTGGCCTGCCCGCGCAATCCCAGCAGCAGCAGATCGTGGCGGGAGAGCACGGCGTTGTGCAGGGCCGGCAGGACGGTCCGGTCATATCCGTGGATCCCGGCGAAGGGGTTCTCGCCGCGGGCGAGGGCCCCGCGCAAATTGGCGCGCAGCTCCTCCCGGACGCTCCGGGGTCGGTAGCCGCTCTCTTTGAGCTCTCCGAACGTGTTGGGTTTGATCACGGGTTCACGTCTTGATTCGTCGTCACTCGTCACTCGTCACTTTTCGGGCTACCTGTCCGCGTTGCGCGCCGTTCAGCCGGGCTTCATCGCCGGCACGTGTTCGTCGGGAGAGAAGAGCGTCGGAGCCCGGCGGCCCGCCAGCCGGGCGGCCTCGCCGGCGAACTCTTCCATCTTATGCCTCTGGAAACCGACCACGGCGTCGCGCACGACGCCGTCCGCGCCCACCAGGAAAAACGTCGGCACGCTGGTCAGCTCGACCGCGGCGGACGCCATCCAGGGCGCGGCATCGTAAACCGTAGGAATGGAAACTCCCAGATCCGAATAGAAGCGTTTGGTGGAGTCCGGGTCGTCCTGGGAGACGGCGAAGACGGACAGGGCTCCTCCCTGTCCGAAGGCGCGGATGCGCTCGAGGTAAGGCCAGGCCAGCTCGCAGGTCGGGCAGGTGGTCTTGAAGAAGGCCACGAGCGTTTCGCCGGCAGGAAGCGACGCGGGTTGGCCCTGCGCGTCGGTCAGAGGAAGCTGCGGCAACCGGGATCCGGGCGAGAACGGGGAGGCCACGCGGCGATTATAGACTCGCGGAGCTTGCGAGCCGGGAAGCCGCGGAACCGCGACCGCAGTCTCACGCGCCGGCGCCTCCTGGCGCTCGCCGCTTCCGCCGCGGCGGTGGGCGTTCTGCCCCCGGCATGCCGCCGCGCTCCCCGCCGCGCGCGCAAGACACTCCGGATCATTCAGTGGAGCCACTTCATTCCCGCCTACGATCAGTGGTTCGACCACGTCTACACGAAGGAATGGGGCGACCGCAACGCGACGGACGTGACCGTCGACCACGTGTCCGCCGTCGAGGTGCCCGCCCGCGGCGCGGCCGAGGCGGCGGCTGGGAAAGGGCACGACCTGTTTCTGTTTCTCTCGCCGCCCGCGGCCTACGAGCGACAGGCGATCGACCACGCCGACGTCGTGGCCGAGGTGGAGAAACGGCACGGGCGGACGATCGGCCTGGCGCAACGCTCGACCCGCAATCCGGTCACCGGAAGGTATTTCGCGTTCTCGGACTCCTACGTTCCCGATCCCGGCAACTATCGGATCGATCTCTGGAGCGAGGTGGGCTATCCCAACGGCCCGGATACCTGGGAGGATCTCCGCCTGGGGGGGCGAAAGATCAAGGAGCGCTTCGGCAATCCCGTGGGCATCGGCTTCTCCCAGGAAATGGACTCCAACATGGCGTTGCGAGCCCTGCTCTGGTCCTTCGGAGGCGCCGAGCAGGACGAAGCCGGCCGGCCGAGACTGGACTCCCCCGAGACCGTGGAGGCGCTCAAGTTCGCGCGGGCATTGTGGCGCGAGGCCGAGACTCCGGAAGTCTTCACCTGGGATCCTTCCTCCAACAACCGCGCGATCCTCTCCGGCCGGTGCTCCTTCGTGCAGAACGCGATTTCGGTCACCCGGTCCGCGGAAAAGGAGAGCCCGGGCATGGCCGAGAAGATCGGCCTCACGCGGGCCCTGGCCGGGCCGGTGCGCCGAATCGCCGCGGAGCACCTGATGAGTTGCTACGTCATTTGGAAGTTCGCGGCCAATCCCGACGGCGCCAAGCAGTTCCTGGTCGATCTGGTGGACCGGTTCGACGAGGTCTTCCGCGCCAGCGAGTTCTACAGCTTCCCGTGCTATCCGAAGACCGTTCCGAATCTGGCCGCGCAGCTGGCCGCCGATCCCCGGGCCCGGCCCTCCGGCAAGTATGGCGTGCTCGCCGGCGCCCTGGACTGGTCCACCAACGTCGGGTTCCCCGGGCCGGCATCCGCCGCCGTCGACGAGATCTTCAATGCCTACGTCCTTCCCACGATGTTCGCCCGCGTCGCGCGGGGCGAGGCCACGCCGGAGCAGGCCGCCCGGGCGGCCGGCGGGGAGGTCGCCCGAATCGCGCGGAAATGGAACGGGGGGGACCTTCCCTGAGGGCGGCGGACCTTCCATGGCGGCCCGCGGCCCCCGTCCCTCCCGGGGGTGAACGTTAGAATAGAGGCGTGGTCGAAGACGCCTTCTCCCGCCCCTTGCGCAACCTGCGGATCTCGGTCACCGACCGTTGCAATCTGCGCTGCCAGTACTGCATGCCCGAACGGGACTACGTCTGGCTGCCGCGTCGGGACATCCTCGACTTCGAGGAAGTGAGCCTCTTGGTCGACGCCTTCATTCAGGCGGGCGTCGACAGGGTTCGCCTGACCGGGGGAGAGCCGCTGGTGCGCCGCGACCTGGGTCAGCTGGTCCGCCTCCTGGCAGCCAAGTCCGGCCTTCGCGATCTGGCCATGACGACCAACGGGGTTCTTCTGGCCGAGCGTGCGGAGGAGCTTCGCCAGGCCGGGCTCCACCGCGTGACCGTGAGCCTGGACACCCTCCGCCGGGACCGCTTCGAGAAGCTCGCGCGGTTCGACGAGCTCGAGCACGTGCTGGCCGGGATCGAGGCGGTCGGGCGCGCCGGGTTCCCGCCGCCCAAGATCGATTCGGTCGTGATCCGGGGCGTCAACGACGACGAGCCGGCGGACCTGCTGGAGTACGGCCGCCGGGTCGGCGCGGAAGTGCGGTTCATCGAGTACATGGACGTCGGGGGAGCCACGTTGTGGTCGCGCGACAAGGTCGTGCCGCGCGCGGAGATCCTGGGAACGCTGACCCGGCGGTTCGGGCCGGTCGAGCCCCTGGCCGAGGGCGGCTCGGCTCCCGCGGAGCGCTTTCGCCTGTCCGACGGGACGGTCTTCGGAGTCATCGCGTCGACCACCGCGCCGTTCTGCGGCTCCTGCGATCGCAGCCGCCTGACCGCCGACGGGCTCTGGTACCACTGCCTGTACGCGCCTCGAGGCACGGATCTGCGCGGGTCGCTGCGCGGCGGAGCTTCCCGCGAGGATCTCGTCGCCGCGATCGAGTCCGGGTGGCGCCTGCGGGCGGACCGCGGAGCGCAGGATCGCCTGCGGGCGCACGATCGATCCGCGCTCCTGCCGATCGAACGGCTGCGGAGCGATCCGCATCTGGAAATGCACACGCGGGGAGGTTAGCGATGGCCGGCGACGACACAGAGTCCCCCGCGCCCGATCCGGTCCCCGGCTTGACGGAGCCGAAAGGGGATCTCCTCGAGCGATTCCTGATTCGCACGCGGGGAGGTGGCGCGACGCAGTCGGCGTGGCGGCTGGTCGTGTCGTGCCGCGAAGGCCAGGGAACGATCATCCTGGTCGAGCCGGCGCCCGGAGAGGCGTTCTTCCGCGGCGACGGCGTGTTTCTCGGATGGCCGCAGGAGCGGATGGAGGCGGCCTACCGCGCGCTCCTGCCCAAGCCGGCCGAGGAGCGCTTCGAGCTGAACCAACTGGGTTAGGTCGCGGGAAACCGGGCGCCCTCCTCAGTCCGCGGGCGCGGCCTCGCCCAGGGATTTCCACTCCTGCGCCGTCAACGTGGCGGCCGCCGCCGGATAGTAGACCGCCTCCATCTCGGACTGGTGCGCGGCGTAGCGGCGGGCCAGGTTCTCGGAAAGACCCAGGACGTCGGCGATCGGCGCTTGCGCGCTGACCTGTTCGAGCAGGAACCGCGTCAGCTCGCGGACCTGCACCCACTCGAGCCGCAGCTCCCTCTGCGGATCCCGGCCCGGGACGCCGCTCCGCAGGATCGCCGGCAACAGGGCCTTTTCCTCGGCCTGGGTCCAGCGCACCAGGCAACGGGAAAAGTCCGCCAGCGCCAGACGGTACGCCTCTGTGTCCCGGCGCTCGAACGCGCGCCGGAACTCCTCGAAGCGCGAGCGCAGCGCCTTCTGCGCCGCGAGCAGCATCGCGAGAGAATCCGCGCTTCCCGTTTCCGTCGGCGTCACGCCTCACGCCTCACGCCTTCCGCCTCACGCGCGCGCGGCGCGTCACAGTCCCGCCAGTCCCGGCTCGATGCGCGTGTAGCCCTGCTCCACGGCCCAGAGATCCATGGCCAGCGACGACAGGTCGTCGACTTCGGGGACCGGGCGTGCGTCGTTGGAGAGGTCGATCGACTTGACGTAACGATGGCAGGTTTCGCAGGCCTCGAGGCGGACGGCCTTGGCGGTCTCGCTCTGAAAGTTCGGGAGCTTGTAGGGATCCGCCTCCAGGCAGGAGGGACAGAGGATGCGGTCGAACTGCCATTCGCCCCCGCAGAGGGCGCAGGCGAGCATCCGGCGCGCGCCCTCCATCTCCCCGCCGTCCCGGCGGCAGCCGATCCCGGGCAGGCCGCCGCAGAACGGGCACTGGCCGCGCCGGTGTACGCGGTCCGGAGCGACGTGGACATTGCGAAGGACTTCGACATAGGGGCGCAGGATGGCGCGGGAGAGGTAGTCCTCGGCGGAAGAACGGTCTCCCGACCAGTAGACCAGCAACCGGGTCCGGGCCGTCTCCGGGAGGTCCTGCTGGCGCAGTCGCGCCTGCTCCGCGAGGCCTTCGGGGCCTTCCTCCGCCGCGTACCGAAGGAGAATCGAGACCTGGCCGAGGAGGTGATCGAGATCCCGGTCCAGATGGCCCGTCAGAACCTCGCCGGCGTGCGCGGCTTCCACGGCGCGGGCCATGCGCGCCTGAGCGCGAAAGAGGCCCGCCGCGAACCCGAGGGGTTCCTCGCCGCCGGAATCCTTTCCGGCCAGAAGCTCGGCCCGCGCGGCCCGCCGCTCGAGCTCGGAGGCGACTGTCGAGGACCTACTTGCGGCCGGAGTCGTCACCCGTGACTTCGCGATACCAGCGCGGATGGTGCAGGCGGGCCCACTTCCGGGTGACCGTCCCGCGAGTCATGGACCGGAAGGTGCCGGGCTCCGCCGAGGTCCCCAGGTAGACGTGGAAGACGATGGCGACCGCGAAGAGGATGAACGTGACGTCGTGGATCAGAAAGGCGAACTCCACCAGCAGGTGCGGAAAGGAGCGCGGGAACCACAACAACAAGCCCGACAGGAGGAGTCCCAGCGCGCCAAGCCCCATCGTCCAGAAGAAGAATTTCTGGCCGCCGTTGTACTTGCCGACGTCTTCGTTTTCCACTTCCCACCGCATGTACCGGATGAGCTTGGGTCCCCACCAGCCCTTTTCCTGCGGCTCGAACTTCAT
The DNA here is from genome assembly GCA_963733955.1 of uncultured Acidobacteriota bacterium. Classification (GTDB taxonomy): domain Bacteria; phylum Acidobacteriota; class Thermoanaerobaculia; order UBA5066; family Gp7-AA6; genus DATFTF01. Next base: position 2,995,045 of record CAVTEW010000003.1, on the reverse strand, counting down.
GTCGGAAGCCCAGTCGATGATCTCGACCAGAACGGCCACGAAGAAGACCAGGCCGACCCACGGATGCAGAGCCCGGCAGACCGAGAGCCCCCCGAACAGGGAAGCCATCCAGCCGAAGACGGGAGTCCAGATGGCCATTCCGGTGAAGAGGCAGACGAAGAATGTCACCGCCACGATCCAATGGATCACGCGGGACGACAGCTTGTGGCGAACGATCTCGTCGCCGATGAGGACGTCTTCCTTGTCGCGAGCCACCAGGACGGCGGGGTCCATCGGGCGGGCGGGATGGGCGGCGCTCATGATTTCCCCTTTCTTGTCCCGGCCTCAGGCCTCGGGAAGATTCGCGTCGTGCGCGTCGGCGCCCTGGACGCCCTTGCGCCCATGGTTCATGTAGTGCCCGAACGCGCCGATCACCGCCCCGAAGATGGCGATGACCCCCAGCGGGCGCAGGATGGATTTCCCGAACTTGACCAGGAGCGGCACGTGCGGGTCCGCGGGCAGGCCGTACCAATCGGGATGGTCTCCGTGCGCGAGCACCGTGACGACACTGGTGCCGCCGACCCCCTTGGGATCGTAGACGACGGCGTTCTCGAAACCGTTGCTCTTCAACTGCGCGACGCGCCCGCTGGCCAGCTGCAGTATGTCTTCTTTGGTCCCGAAGTGGAGGCATCCGGTGGGGCAGGCCTTGATGCAGGCCGGCTCGAGGCCGACTTCCACGCGGTCGACGCAGAGCGTGCATTTGGCCATCTTGCCGGTGGTCTGCGAGAAACGGGGCACGTCGAACGGGCAGCCCGTTTCGCAGTACTGGCATCCGATGCACTGGTCGGGATTGACGTCCACGATGCCGTTGGCGTACTGGACGATGGCTCCCGGCGCCGGGCAGGCGGCCAGGCAGCCCGGCTCGTCGCAGTGCATGCACTGGTCCTTGCGCATGAGCCAGACGATCCCGCCGTCGAAGTCCCGCTCGTTGAAGCGGATCAGATTCCAGTAGTCGGAATGAAGCGTCGGCAGAGTCTGGTAGCTCCCGACCTGCTCTGTGGGTACCACGCTCAGGTCGTTCCATTCCTGGCAGGCCACCTCGCACGCCTTGCAGCCGATGCAGGTGGTGGTGTCGATGTACTTGGAGACCGTCGGGACCTTTCGCATCCCGGACTGGCTCCCCCAGACCGACGCGGAGGAGCGGCGAATTTCGAGGTTTTGCGTGCTCATCGTGCTCCTCCTTTCACGCCTTCTCGAGCTTGACGAGGAAGGTCTTGTACTCCGGCGTCCAGGTATTGGGGTCCATGGCGGAGGGAGTGAGGAAATTCGCCAGCGGCCCGGTGTGGCCGGGCCGGCCTTCGTAGCCCCAGTGGAGCGGGAACCCGATCTGCCAGACCTGCTTTCCGTTGATCTGCATCGGGAGGAGGCGTTTTGTGACCATGGCCACCCCTTCGACCGATCCGCGGGCCGAGGTCACGCGGGCCTTGCCGCCGTTGGTGATTCCCTTCTCCTGGGCGAGCTGCTCGGGGATCTCGATGAAGAAGGCGGGCTGGAGCATGTTGAGCCGGTCGATGTGCTTGGTCCAGTAGTGGTACATCTCGGTCAGGCGGTAGGTCATGCAGACGATCGGGAACTGATCCGCCTTGCCATAGACGTCCTTGTCCGACTTGAACTTCTTGGTCGCCGGGTTGGACGTCACCTTCGGGTGGAGCGGATTCTCGATCGGCGCTTCCACCGCTTCGTAGTGCTCAGGGAAGGGGCCGTCGTTCAAGGCCGCCGCGAAGAGGCGTCCGACCCCTTCCGGGAGCATGATGAAGGCTCCGAACGTTCCGGGCGGAGCGTCCGGTTTCATATCCGGCACGTCGCCGACCCACTTCTGGCCGTTCCACTTGATCCCCACCCGGGTCGGGTCCCAGGGCTTTCCTTCGGCGTCGGCGGAGGCGCGGTTGTACATGACCCGGCGATTAGCCGGCCAGGAGAAGGTCCAGTTGTGGAACATGCCCAGGCCCGACGCGTCGTCCGTCGAGCTGCGGCGCTGGGTCAGATTGCCGGCCTCGGTGTAGCAGCCGGACATGAGCCAGTTGCCAACCATCGTCGAGCCGTCGTCCTGAAGCTGCCCGAAGCCGTCGAGCTGCTGTCCTGCGGCCTTGATCAGCTTGGTCTTGTCCTTCGGATCGTGAAGGTCCTCGAGAGCCTTGCCGTTAAGCTCCTTGAGCACTTCGGACAGATCGGGCGCGACCGGGTTGCCGTAGCTCCAGTCGACGCTCATGATCTGCTCGGGAAGGGCGCCCTTGTCCTTGCGGTAGAGATCCCGCACCGCCAGGAAAATGCGGGCCAGGATCTCCTGGTCCGTCTTGATCAGGCCGGGCGGGTCGACCGCCTTCCACTTCCACTGGATCCACCGGGCGGAATTCGTGAAGCTGCCGTCTTTTTCCGCGAAGTTCGAAGCGGGGAGCTGAAACACCTCCGTCTGGATCTGCGAGGGGTCGGCGCCGCCGTACTCCTTGGGCGCTTTCCAGAACGTCGCCGTCTCGACCTGGTGATTTTCCACGACCACGAGCCACTTGAGCTTGGAGAGGGCGCCGATCATCTTGGGCGAGTTCGGGCCGATCCCCACCGGGTTCATTCCGAACGTGAGCAGTCCTTCGGGTCCCGGCTCCTGCCCGCCCGCGCGGCTCGAGTTGCCGCGGTACATGTCGTCGAAGATGAACATCCAGGAGTAATTGCCGTCGATTTTCGGCAGCCACTCGTAGCCGAAGTCGTTCTCCTTGGTCCCGGCCTTTCCATAGAGCGCCTTGAGCGTCGAAACCATGAACTTGGAGTAGTTCTGCCAGTAGTTCATGGACGCCCCCAGCGCCTTGGGAGCGTTGGCCTCGTTGTACTCCTTGAGGGTCTGCCACTGGGACTGCGGGGTTTTGATGTAGCCGGGGAGGATGTCGAAGACGCCGGCGGTGTCCGTGGCACCCTGGATGTTGGAGTGGCCGCGCAGGGCGTTGACGCCCCCGCCGGGCCGGCCGACGTTGCCCAGGAGCAGCTGCAGCATCGCGGCGGTGCGGATCATCTGGACACCGATCGAGTGCTGCGTCCACCCCAGGGCGTACATGATCGTTCCGACCCGGGGAGCGTTGCCGGTGGAAGTGACCACTTCCGCGACTTTCAGGAACGTTGCCTTGGGCGTCCCGCAGATTTTCTCGACCGTCTCGGGCGTGTAGCGCTCGACGTGCTTTTTCAGATGCTGGAAGACGCAGTTGGGATCCTGGAGGGTAGGATCGGTCTTGGCTTCGCCCTTCGCGTCGAGCTGGTAAGTCCAGCTGTCCTTCTTGTAGCTGCCGCTCGCCTCGTCGTAGCCCGAGAAGAGGCCGTCGTCGAATTTGTACTCGGGGTTGATCAGCAGCGGCGCGTTGGTGTGGATCTTGACGTATTCCTCATGGAAACGCTTCTTGTCGATCGCGTAACGGATGATCCCCAGCAGATAGGCGATGTCCGTGCCTGCCCGGATCGGGGAGTAGACGTCGGCGACGGCGGAAGTCCGCGTGAACCGCGGATCGACCGAGACGATCTTGGCATTCCGGGTTTTCTTGGCTTCGATCGCCCACTTGAATCCGCACGGATGGTTCTCGGCCGGATTGCCCCCCATGCACAGGACCACATCGGCATTCTTGATGTCGGTCCATCCATTGGTCATCGCTCCCCGACCGAACGTGGCGGCCAAACTGGCCACCGTGGGCCCGTGTCAAACACGGGCCTGGGTATCCCGGTAGGGGACCCCCCAGGCCGACGCCGCCTTCCAGTAGAGAAAGTTGAATTCGGTCGTGTCCGTGCAGCCGCCGATCATCGCGATTCCCGGGTTGCGGTTGACGACCTGCCCTTTTGCGTTCTTGGCCACGAAGCAGCGGTCGCGCGTATCCTTGATGTGCGCGGCGATCTTCGAAATCGCCTCGTCCCACGAGATGTCCTCCCACTTGTCCGAGCCGGCGCGCCGGATCTGCGGTTTGGTCAAGCGGTCCTTGCTGTTGATGTCGTCCTTGACCGTGGCCCCCTTCGGGCAGAGGGTCCCTCGGTTGATCGGATGATCGGGGTCGCCTTCGACGTGCACGACCGAAGCCGTCGCGTTCTTCGCTTTGTCCCCCAGCGTGTGAATGATCATGCCGCAGGAGACCGCGCAGTAGGGGCAGGTGCTTCGTGTCTCCGTCGTGCGCGAGATCTTGAGCTCGCGCATCTCGGCCTGCGCTTTGGAGACGTCGAAGCCGAGCGCGATGGACCCGCCGATCGTGGTGGCTTTCAAGAATCCGCGACGTGTGAGTTCCATTGCTCCTCCTCCGCGGAAGATCTTCCAGTTGGAGATCGGCTCTAATTCCAGAACTCCACCGGAGATTTGTCAAGCTTTATATCGGAGTGCGATGGTCCTCGGAGCGGATGCGCTGCGGGTTGGCGTAGACGTTGAACCGGCGTTCGCGCAGAAAGCCGATGAGCGTCAGGCCCGCGGTCTGGGCGAGCTCGACGGCGAGGCTCGAAGGGGCGGAGACGGAGGCGACGATCGGGATGCCCGCGGCGTACGCTTTTTGAACAATCTCGAAGCCGGCTCGGCCGGAAACCATCAGAACTGTGTCGGATAGCGGCAGCTTCTCGCCCAGCAGGGACGCGCCGACGACCTTGTCTGTGGCGTTGTGCCGTCCGATGTCTTCCCGAATGGCCCGAAGCTCGCCCTGTTCGGAGAAGAGTCCGGCCGCATGCAGGCCGCCCGTCCGCGCGAAGAGCGATTGCCCCTCGCGCAGCCGGCCCGGAAGGCTGTAGAGCAGCTCCGCGGTGACCCGCATGGCGGAGGCCAGCGGAGGACGATCGGTCGGGATGACATTCTCGATGGAGGTTTTGCCGCAAACGCCGCAGGCCGATCCCATCACGGTCGCCCGCCCGAGCTTCCCGGCGCGCGCGAGCGCCGCCGTCGTGAGCGTGGCGATGAGAACGTTGGCCGCGAGGTCCGGATCGACTCGCGGATCGCCGGGGCGTTCCAGCGCGATGAGATCCTGCCGGGTCTCCAGGACCCCTTCGGCAAAGAGGAGCCCGGCGGCCAGATCTTCGTCATCGCCAGGCGTGCGCATCGTGGTGACGAAGGAAGCCGGAGAACCGCCTTGCGCCGGGCGGATGCGGATCTCCAGCGGCTCTTCGACCGCGAGCGTGTCCTCCCGGTCGTCGTCGGAGTCGTTCTGGCGAGCCCGAATGCGCACGCGCTCGACCGGTTCCACGGCCTGATGCTAACTCGCCCGGCTCCAACGGTCCGATCCCTGCTGAAGGGCGGCTAGATCTCCGACGGGCGCTCCAGGGCCACGCGGCCCGCGTCCCGAGGGAGCCGCCAGGCGAAGAAGGCTCCGGCCAGCGGGACCCAGATCAGGATCGCCAGCGCGCTGTGGATCCCGTGCAGGTCCGCGATCCGGCCCAGAATCGGCGCTGTCGCCCCGCCCAGAGTCACGGCCAGACCGATGGTGACGCCGGAAGCCGTTCCGACGTGCCCGGGGAGGTACTCCTGCCCGAGCACCGTCATGACCGAAAACGGCGCATAGAGAGCCAGGCCGATGGGGACCAGGAGAGCCAGGGCAAGCCCGGCGTGGGTCGTCGACACGAAGGCCGCGAGCAGCGGAAAGAGCGCGATCATCGACCCCAGGACGACGATCCGGCGGCCAAGCCGGTCGGCGAGCCATCCTCCCAGGAGCGTCCCGACCACGCCCGAGCCGAGCATCAGGGTGAGCGCCCCCGCTCCGGCGGACTTGGAGCGGGCAAACACGCCGATCCAGTAGAGCGGAATGAACGTGTTGAGCCCGGTGAAGATGACCGCCCGGGACACGACCGCCCCGGTCAGTCGGGCGAAGGGCCACCACCGATCCGGCGCGCCCGGCCCTTCTCCCGCCCGAGGTTCCGGGCCAGAGACGGGATGGCGCAGGACGACGGCCAGGAGAACGGCCATGGCCAGGGCCGGAAGAACCAGCCAGAGGGTGCCCCGGAGACCGTAGGCGAGCTGGATCGGCGTGATCAGCGCCGGACCGATGGCGAACCCGAGATTCCCGCCCACGGCGAAGAGACTCATGGCCGTCGCCCGCCGCTCTCCCGAGTGGACGTAAACCTGCCGCGCCGCCTCCGGATGAAAGGCGGCGACTCCGATTCCGCTCACCGCCGCGGCCGCCAGCACGAGCGCGTAGGTCGGCGCCGCGCCGGCTAAGGCGACCCCCAGGCCGGCGAGAAACAACCCGCCCGGGATGAGCCAGGGCACGCTCCAACGATCGGCCAGGTGCCCGAAGAGCGGCTGCAGGACCGACGAGGCCAGGTTCGCCGCCAGGACGAGGCCGCCCGCCGCGGCGATGGTGAATCCGCGCTCGGCGATGAAGAAGGGCAGCAGCGCCGGCACGACGCCCTGATTGACGTCGTCGAACAGATGGGCCGCCGCCAGCAAGGCGATGGAGCCCCCGCGCATCCGGACTCGGCTCGCCGGCGAATCCGCCGGGGCGCGCGGCTCCATGTCAGCTCCGGCCCGTCTCGTCTGGATTCGCCATGGAAGTGGAAATATAGTTTGAGCCAGCGATCCCTTTTGCGAGGAGGTCCCCATGCGCAAACCGCTGCTTCTGGCGACGACGTTCCTGCTCGGAGCCTTTCCCGCCCTCGCCGCCGACACGATCGTGTTCGGCGCGGCGATCTCCATCACCGGGAAGACGGCCAAGGAAGGGGAGTACACCCGGGACGGCTACCAGTTCGCCGTCGACAAGTTGAACGAGCTCGGAGGAATCAAGGTGGGGGGCAAGATCTACAAGGTCGCCCTCAAGTACTACGACGACGAAACCAAGCCGGAGAGGAGCGCGCAGCTCTTCGAGAAGCTGATCAACGAGGACAAGGTCAACCTGCTCCTCGGGCCCTATGGCTCGTCGCCGACAGGGACCGCCGCCCCCATCGCCGAGCGGTACCACATCCCCATGGTCGAGGCCAACGGCGCGGCCGAGGGGGTCTTCAACAAGGGCTACAAGTACAGCTTCATGATCCTCTCTCCGGCCAAGCTGTACCTGCGCGGCATCATCGATGTGATCCACGCCAAGGACCCGGCGGCCAGGACCGTCGCGATCCTCGGCGAGAACGAGTCCTTCTCCAAGGAAGTCGCCGCGGGCGCCGCGGAGTACGCGAAGGAGAAGGGGATGGAGGTCGTCTACGACGAGCTCTATCCGACCAACGCCCAGGACGTCAGCGCGCTCTTGACCGCGATCAAGGGAAAGAATCCCCAGGTCATCCTGGGCTCGGGACATCTCCAGGACTCCCTCCTGATCGTCAAGACGGCCAAGGACCTGAACGTCTCGCCGCGGGCGATGGGCTTCTCGGTCGGCCCGTCGTCTCCGGAATTCCGCGACAACCTGAAGTCCAACGCCGACTACATCTTCGGCGCGACCCAGTGGACCGACGCCCTGCGCTACAAGGGAACCGATCCGTGGTCCACCCCGCAGGCCTTCGCCGCGGCCTTCCGCGCCAGGCACCCCGAGTACAAGGTGATCCCCTACCAGGTGGCCGAGTCGGCGGTCGCCGTCATCGCCTACCAGAACGCCATCGAAAAGGCCGGCACCCTCGACCCGAGCAAGGTCCGCGACGCGCTGGCGGCGATCGATCTCATGACGTTCTATGGGCGCGTCAAGTTCGACGCGCGCGGGGTCAACGTGTTCAAGCCGATGGCGGTCGAGCAGCTTCAGCCCGACGGGAAGAAGTACACCGTCTGGCCCGCGGACGTGGCCGAGAAGCCCGCGCTGTACCCGATGCCGGCCTGGGACAAGCGCTGAGGAGACGGTAAACGGGAAACGGGAATCGGGAAACGAGAGGCAACGGTTGCGACGATGACTCGTTTTCCGTTTTCCCTTTCCCGTTTTACGAGCTTCTCCCGATGAGCGGGGCCGAGCTCGCCCAGATTGCGGTCAACGCCCTGCTGCTGTCGGGGCTCCTGGCGCTGGTGGCGGTCGGCTTCTCCCTGGTCTGGGGAATCATGAACATCGTCAACCTGTCCCATGGCGCCTTCATCGTGATGGGGGCCTACATCACGTTCTGGGCGCACGAGCTCTGGCACATCGATCCGTTCCTCTCCATTCCGGTCTCGATGGCCGTGCTCTTCGGCCTCGGGTACGCCGTCCAGCGGACGGTCATCAACCAGATCATGCGGGCGCCGCTCCTGGCCACGTTTCTCCTGACCTTCGGCCTGGAGATCCTGATCGTCAATCTCCTGAACTACTTCTTCAAGGCCGACACGCGATCGGTCACCAGCACGTACAGCGGGACGGGCTTCACGCTGGGACAGGTCCGGGTTCCCTACGTGCGGCTGTATGCCCTGGTCGTCTCGCTCGCCCTGGTTCTCCTCCTCGGGGCGTTCCTGAACCGCAGCCGGCTGGGACGGGCCATCCGGGCGACGGGCATGGACATCGACGCCGCGCGGCTGACCGGCGTCCGGGTGAGCGTCCTCTACGCGCTCACGTTCGCGATCGGCGCCGCGTTCGCCGGAGCGGCGGGAAGCCTCCTGGCCATGGTCGTTCCGTTCGATCCGAACCTGGGCGGCGCTTACACCGAGCGGGCCTTCGTCATCTGCGTGCTCGGCGGACTGGGCAACGTCGTCAACGTTCTGATCGGGGCCGCGGTCTACGCGGCGGTCGACGTCTTCGTCGGCTCCCGGCTGCCCGCGCTGTCCCAGGCCGTCACGTTCGCGATCCTCGTCGTCGTCCTGATCGTGCGCCCCCGCGGAATCGCCGGAAAGTCCTTCTCGTAAGCGGGCCGACGCCATGCCCCGCCTCTTTCGGATTCTCTTCCTCGGAGCGGCGCTCCTGGCGCTCGTCCTCCTTCCGCAATTCGTGTCCTCCTACAAGCTACTGACCGCGACGAGCGTCCTGTGCCTGGCCCTGATGGCTCAGGGATGGAACTTCATCGGCGGGTATGCCGGATACGCCGCCTTCGGCAACGTGGCCTTCTTCGGCATCGGCGCCTACGCCACGGGCCTCCTGATGCTCTCGAAGTGGCACGTTCCCTTCACCGTCGCGCTCGGCGCCGGAGCGCTTCTCGCCGCCGCGGTGGCCGTGGCGGTGGGCGTGCCGGTGCTGCGTCTGAAGGGACACTACTTCGCGATCGCGACCCTGGGGGTGGCCGAGGCGCTTCGCGAGGTCGCCTCGACCTGGGACAGCGTGACCCAGGGAGCCACGGGCATCGATCTTCCCGTCGAGAGCAACGGCCGATTTTTCTATTACACCGCCCTCCTGCTGGTCGTCGCCGGCGTTTGGGTCACGGCCCTCCTGGCGCGCTCCAAGATCGGCGCGGGGTGGGTGGCCATCCGCGAAGACCAGGACGCCGCCCGGACCGTGGGGATTCCCACGACGCTCTTCAAGGTCGAGGCCTTCGCCCTCTCCGCGGTCTTCGCGGCCTGCGCCGGAGGGATCACCGCGTACCAGAACATCCACGTCGCTCCGGACGACTTTTTCAAGATCGAGTACACGCTCCAGATGATCATGGCCTGCATCATCGGCGGGAGCGGAACCGTCTTCGGACCGGTGCTGGGCGCGGCGCTCTACCAGATCCTCTCCACCTTCGTGTGGAGTCATTTCCTCGAGCTGCATCCGACCGTGCTCGGCGCCCTCATCGTTCTCTTCGTGGTGTTCCTTCCGCGCGGCCTGACCGATCTGCTTGGCCGCATCGCGCAGGGCCGCCGGATCGGGCGGGACGTCCTTCTGGCCAACGTGCGGGCGAGCCGGTTGACGTGAGGGGACGTAAGGCGTGAGGCGTACGGCGTAAGGCGTAAGGCGAAGCCACTCATGAACGACGAAAAAACGGATGCCGCAGGGGCATTGCCGCCTCACGCCTCTCGCCTCACGCCTCACGGCCGGGGCGGAGCCCCGGCTCTCCTCGAGGTCCGCGGCCTGACCAAACGGTTCGGCGGCCTGGCCGCGGTGTCCGACATCGATCTGGCCATCCGGCCGGGGGAGATCCTGGGCGTGATCGGGCCCAACGGGGCGGGCAAGACGACCTTCGTCAACTGCATCACCGGCCTGGACAAGCCCACGGCGGGGGAGATCCGGTTCCACGGCCGCAACATCACGCGCCTGCCCGCGTACGCGATCGGGCGGCTCGGCATCGCCCGGACCTTCCAGGTGGTCAAGCCCCTGCGCCAGCTGACCGTGCGCGACAACGTGGCGACCGGGTCCATGTTCGGGGCCGGCGGCCGCGAGCGCACCGCCGCGCAGGCCCGCCTCTACGCAGACGAGGTCCTGGCGCGCGTCGGCCTCGAGCATCGCAGCCGCGACCTGGCTTCGGACCTCACGATACCGGACTTGAAGCGCCTGGAGCTGGCCAAGGCCCTGGCCATGGATCCGGAGCTCCTGCTCTTGGACGAGGTCATGGCCGGGTTGAATCCGACCGAGGTCGAGCGGGCCATGGAGCTCCTCCGGCAGATCAACCGCGACGGGGTGACGCTCTTCGTGATCGAGCACGTGATGAAAGCGATCATGGGGATCTCCGACCGCCTCCTGGTCCTGCACTACGGAAAGAAGATCGCCGAGGGTCTGCCGCAGGAGATCGTCGAGGACCCGGCGGTGGTGGAGGCCTACCTGGGCGAGCGCTTCGCGCGCGGAGTCCGGACCTCGGCGGGCAACGAGCCGCGGCCGGCCGTCGGGGCGCCGCCCCCGCCGGCTCCGACGCCGGGGGGCGCCGCGCTCCTCGACGTGGCCGGCCTGTCGTCGGGCTACGGAGACGTGCAGGTGCTCTGGGACGTCTCCCTGCAGGTTCGCGAGGGGGAGATCGTGGCCCTGGTCGGGGCCAACGGGGCGGGGAAGTCGACGCTGCTGTGCACGCTCTCGCAGCTGGTTTCTCCGCGCGCGGGAACGATCCGTTTCGGGAAGGCCGATCTCACCCGGGCGCGGCCCGAAGAGGTCGTCGAGGCAGGCATCGTGCACGTGCCTCAGGGACGCCGGCTGTTCCCCGGGCTGACCATCCGGGAGAACCTCCTCCAGGGGGCGTACCGGCGCCGCGACGCGGGCGGGATCTCCGCGGACCTCGACTGGGTGTTCGGGCTGCTGCCCCGGCTCTCCGAGCGCTCCGGGCAGTACGCCGGACGTCTCTCCGGCGGCGAGCAGCAGATGTGCGCGATCGGGCGCGGGCTGATGGGCCGTCCAAAGCTGCTCTTGATCGACGAGCTCTCGCTGGGGCTCGCCCCGCTCATTGTGGACGGACTTCTCGATCTGATCGCGGAGATCAACCGCCGGGGGACCACGGTGCTCCTGGTGGAGCAGGACGTCCAGGTCGCCCTGGAGCACGCGCACCGCGGCTACGTGCTGGAGACCGGGAGGATCGTCCAGTCCAGCCCGGCCCGCGAGCTGCTCGAGGATCCGCGGATCCGACAGGCGTATCTGGGGCTGTAGGAGGACTGAGGACTGAGGACTGAGGACTCCAGTGGCAAGCGCCACTCTTCCAATTGGTTGAGCGGCAGACGAGCTCTGGCCGCTCGAGTCCGCAGTCCGCGGTCCGGAGCCGGATTTGAGCGACTCCCCCCGACCCTTCTCCGCCGTCGCCGCGCTCAACTTCGCCACCGTGGCGGTCTACGCCGATCTCTACATCACGCAGCCGATCCTGCCGCTCTTGTCCCGGGAGTTCGGCGTCGCGCCGGCCACCGCGGGACTGACCGTCTCGGTGGTGGTGCTCATGATCGCGGTCGTGTCGAGCGCCTTCGGATCCCTCTCCGACCGGGTGGGAAGGAAGCCCGTGATGGTCGTCTCCTGCGCGCTCCTGGCCGTCCCGACCGCCCTGTGCGGAGCGGCGACCTCGTTTCCCATGCTCCTGGTCTGCCGGGCCCTGCAGGGGCTGTTGATGCCGGGCGTGACCGCGGTGGCGGTCGCCTTCATCGGCGACGTCGTCGGCGAGGCGGATCTGGGCCGGCGCGTGGGCGGGTGGATCGCCGCCTCCGTGGCCGGCGGCCTGGTCGGCCGGGTCCTCTCGGGCCTCCTGGCCGCGGCCACGAACTGGCGCGTGCCCTTCTTCGTTTTCGCCGCGACGACCCTGCTCGGCGCCGCGGCCATCGCCGCCCGCCTGCCGCGGGGCGAGGGCGAACGCGGCGGCCGGACCGGCCGGGCCGACCGCGCCGTGCTCGGCCACCTCCGCGACCGAAGGCTGGTGGGCGCGTTCGTGATCGGCGGGGCGGTCTTCTTCGCGTTCATCGGCGTCTTCACGTACCTCCCGTACTACCTGACCGCGCCCCCGTTCCGGCTCTCCACGGCCCTGGTCTCCTCGGTCTATATCGTGTACATCGCCGGCGTCTTCACCTCCCTCGTCTCGGGGAAGCTCTCGGCGCGGGTGGGACGGCGCACGCTCATGGCCGCTGGTCTCGTGGTGGCGGGCGCGGGCATCCTGGGAACCCTGGTCCCTTCGCTCGCCGCGATCGTCCTTGCCCTCGTCGTCCTCTGCGTGGGCATGTTTACGGTCCAGTCGACGGCCCCGGCGTTCGTCAACGCCCACGCGCCCCGCGCCAAGGGGGCGGCCGGCGCTCTCTACGTCACCTTCTACTACGTCGGCGCCAGCCTGGGATCGCTCCTGCCCGGCCTGGCCTGGCAGCGGTGGGGATGGTCCGGCGTCGCGGCCTGCTGCGCCGGAGCCCTTCTGGTCGGACTGGCCGCGGACGGGCTGCTCTGCGCGCCGTCTCCGGAAACGGGAAAACGAAACGGGGAAACGGGGAGATACTAGTGCGGTTTTTTCGACGGGTTCGTTCTTGCGGCCCGACCGCTTGGGGAGGAGAAGAAGCCATGAACCCTTACGGAACGCTCGTTCGGTCCTTTCTGGGAGTTCTTCTGGTGCTCGCGGTCCCCGGAGCGGCCCGCGCCGCGGATGCCGTGATCAAGATCGGAGCGGTGATGCCGGTGACCGGCAAGGAATCCAAGATCGGCGGCGCCTACAAGCAGGCCACCGAGTTCGCGGTCAAGGAGGCCAACGACGCCGGGGGCGTGGACGTCGGCGGCAAGAAGATGAAGATCGAGCTGACCCTGCTCGACGACACTTCCGACGCGGCCAAGAGCGCGCAGCTGGTCGAGCAGCTCATCACGCAGCAGAAGGTCGACGCGGTCGTCGGAGGATACGGTTCGCAGCTGGTCCAGGCCGAGAGCGTCGTGCCCGAACGGTACGGCGTCCCGTACATCTCCGGAGGCGCCGGCGCGCGCAGCATCTACGGCCGGAGCAAATGGGTGTTCGGAACGCTGTCGCCGGTCGACGTCCTGTCGGAGACCCAGATGGACTTCCTGGACGCGCTCGTCGCCGCTGGAAAGCTCAAGAAGCCGCTCAAGATCGCGCTGGTGACCGAGAACACCGAGCACGGGAAGGACTACGCGCTGGGCGTGCGCAATTACATCAAGGCCCATCCCGGGGAGTTCTCCGTCGCGGTCGAGGAGAGCTTCGAGCTGTACACGCCCGACTTCAAGCCGCTCCTGACCCGCGTCGCCGCGGCCAACGCCGATCTCTTCATGGCCGACGCGCACCTGGAGGACTACATCGCGATGCATCGCACCTACACCCAGATGGGCCTGCACCACGAGATGATCACGTACGGCGCGCGCGGCGCGGACGCGGCGGGCCGCAAGGCCCTGGGCCCGGCCACCGACTACATCTTCGCGTCGGGATGGTGGTCGGGCTTGCTTCCCTATCCCCAGGTCAAGGCCTTCAACGCGAAGTGGAAAGCAGCGGCCGGATCCGATCCGGAGTGGTATCACGCCACGGCCTACGAGACGGTGCGCGCCCTGATCGCCGCTCTGCACGCCGCGGGCTCGCTCAAGCCCGAGGCGATCCGCGCGGCGCTGGCCAGGGTCGACCTCAAGGACTCCATCCTGCCGGGAGCGGAGCTCAAGTTCAGCCCGTCGGGCCAGGCCATCCTGCCTTTCGTGGTGACCCAGAACAAGCCCGATAACAAGGTAGATATTGTGTGGCCCGTTTCCTCCAAGACAGGCGAGGCGGTGGCGCCCACGCCGAAGTCCTGACGAGGACGCCGGCCGCGACAGTGTTGGACACGGGGACGCGGCGACACGGGGACGCGGGGAGTGGCGCGGTCCTTCCCCGCGTCTGCGCGTCCCCCCTTCCCCGCGTCCGCTCCATTCCCGGCCGGAGGGCGCAAGCGCGATGAGCACGCTTACCGCCATCCTCATCAACTCCCTCCTCGCCGCGGGCCTCTACGCCACGATGTCCTACGGCCTCGCGGTGATCTACGGCGTGATGCGGATCATCAACCTGGCCCACGCCGGCATCCTGATGCTGGGCGCCTACGCGACCCTGACGCTCAACGCCCGCTGGGGCGTCGATCCGCTGGTGTCTCTGCTCGTCGTGGTGCCGGTCTTCTTCGGCTTCGGCGTCCTCCTCTACGCGACGATGGTGCGGCGCCTGCCGCGCCTCTCCGAGGGGCCCTCGATGGAGTCGCTTCTCCTGCTCTTCGGCGTCTGGCTGGTGCTTCAGAACCTCGCCTACGCCATCTGGGGCGGGGACACCCAGTCCATCCTGACCGGTTACACGATGAAGTCGATCGAGATTCTGGGCGTGCGGGTCGGCGTTCCGGCGGTCGCCGTTTTCGCCGTCAGCGCCCTTTCGCTCGTCGTCCTGCAGTCGGTCCTGCGCTGGACCTTCCTCGGACGGGCCATCCGCGCGGTCACCCAGAACCGCGACGCGGCCCTGCTCTCCGGGATCAACGCCGAACGCATCTCCACCGTGGCCTTCGGCATCGGGGCCGCCTTCGCGGGAGCGGCGGGAAGCCTCCTGTCCATGCTCTACGCCTTCACGCCCGACTTCGGACGCAGCTTCCTGCTCAAGGCCTTCTGCATCATCGTGCTGGCGGGGATGGAGAGCGTAACCGGCGTCGCCGCGGGCGCCTTCGTGCTGGCTTTGCTGGAGAACGTCGTCGGCGGCTACACGTCGATTCCCACGTCATTCCAGGACGCCCTCTCGTTCACCCTTCTGGTGGTGGCGCTGGTCGCGTTTCCCCAGGGCATCCTGGGGGCCGTCGGGGGGTGGGCCGGCCGGCGGCGGAGACTCGCCTGAGCCTTCTGCGCCGCTCCGCGCGGCTGGCGGTCTGGCCCGCGGCGGCGCTGGCCGTGCTGCTCGCGGCGGGGCCGGCCTTCCTCTCCCGGGGAAGCTTGAACGACATCTGGAACGTGGCGTTCGCGGTGATCCTGGCGTCGTCGTGGAACATGCTGGGCGGCTTCGCCGGCCAGGTCTCCATCGGCTACTCCGCCTTCGTGGGGATCGGCGCGTACACGACCGCGCTCCTTACGATCGCGGGCGTCGATCCCTACCTGACCCTTCCCCTGGGGGCGCTCCTGGCCGCGCTCTTCTCCTTTGCGGTGGGGCTGCCCACGTTCCGGCTTCGGGGGCCCTACTTCACGATCGCGACGATCGGGGTCTCCGAGGCCGTCCGGGTCTTCGCCGCCGGAGTCTCGTTCACCGGCGGCTCCTCCGGCGTTCGAATGCCCGCGGGATCCTTCGATTTCGTCCGCAACTATTTCGCCATGGTTCTGCTGGCGGTCGTCGTCGTGTCGCTCTCGGCCTGGGTCCGCGGCAGCCCGTTTGGCCGCGCGCTCGCGGCGATCCGTCAGGACATCGACGCCGCCGAGGCGCTGGGGGTCCATTCCACGAAGTACAAGCTCCTGGCGCACGCCCTGTCGGCGGCCCTGGTGGCCGTCGCCGGCGGCCTCTTCGCCGTCAACTTCCAGTACATTTCGCCCGGATCGGTCTTCGATTTCCGCCTCTCGCTCTCGATCGTGCTGATGCCCATCGTGGGAGGCGTCGGCACGATCGCCGGCCCGATCCTCGGCGCCGTGCTGTTCTCCTATCTCCAGATCAAGATGCTTTCGATCCCCGCGCTGCGCGACTCCTACCTCTTTCTCTACGGCGGGCTGCTCATCGTGGTGATGCTCTTCGAGCCCAAGGGCCTGGTCGGCCTGCTGGCGCGGCTGCGCCGGGCGGTCTTCCCGCCGGCCCGAAAGGCGGTGCCGGATGCCGGCTGAGCCGATCCTCTCGGTGCGCGGCCTCTCCAAGCGCTACCAGGGTCTGCGGGCGGTCCACCGCGTGAGCTTCGACGTCGCGCCCGGGGAGATCTTCGGCGTCATCGGCCCCAACGGCGCCGGAAAGACGACGCTCTTCTCCTGCCTGGTGGGGGCCACCCGGCCGACCAAGGGCGAGATCCGGTTCCGGGGGCAGCGCATCGACGGGTTTCCCAACTATGCCGTCGTGGCGCGGGGCCTCGTCCGGACGCATCAGATCGTGCGGCCGTTCAAGGAGATGACCGTCGCGGAGAACGTCTCGATCGGCGAGTTCTTCGGCGCGCGCGGGAGGCGCCGCGGCGATCCGCAGGAGCGGGTGGCGGAGATTCTCGACCAGACCGGCCTGGCGTCCCGGGCCGGCGCGCTCGCCGGAACGCTCTCGATCGGCGACGCCAAGCGGCTGGAAATCGCGCGGGCGATGGCGACCGAGCCGGAGGTGCTCTGCCTGGACGAGGTCATGGGAGGCCTGAACCCATCCGAGATCGTCGCCGCGATGTCGCTCATCCGATCGATCCGGGACTCGGGCGTGACCATCCTTTGGATCGAGCATCACGTCCATGCGGTCCTGGGCCTGAGCGACCGCATCCTGGTGCTGAACTTCGGCGAGACAATCGCCGAGGGGGAGCCCGAGGCGGTGATGCGGCAGCCCGAGGTGGTCAAGGCGTACCTGGGCGACGAGTCGCCGACCGGCGCGTGAGGGACGATTTGTGATTTGCGATTTGAGATTTGCAATTGCGGCGAGCGAGCGGTGAGACGGCTGTCACGAGCATGGACTTGCCGAAATCACAAATCGCAGATCACAAATCGCCAATGCTCTCTGTCGAGCGCATCGATACCTATTACGGAGACGTCCAAGCCGTGGCTGAGGTGTCGCTCGAAGTCTCATCAGGCGAGGTCGTGACGCTCATCGGCGCCAACGGCGCGGGCAAGTCGACGGTCCTGAAGACCATCTGCGGGCTGCTGCCGCCCCGGCGCGGGCGCGTGCGCCTGAACGGCCAGGACGTGACCGGGCTGCCCGCGTACGCGCTGGTGGCCCGCGGCCTGGTTCTGATTCCCGAGGCGCGGCAGCTCTGGCCGGGCATGACCGTGGCCGAGAATCTCGAGCTCGGCGCGTACAGCCGCCCGGCGCGGGCCGCCCGCAAGCGGACGCTCGACGAGGTCTTCGCGCTGTTTCCCCGCCTGGCCGAACGAGCCCGCCAGAAAGCCGGCACGCTGTCCGGGGGCGAGCAGCAGATGTGCGCGATCGGGCGGGGTCTCATGGCCCGGCCCAGGCTCCTGCTGCTGGACGAGCCCTCTCTGGGGCTGGCCCCGAAGCTCGTTCGCGAAGTGTTCGGGGCCCTCGGGCGAATCCGGGAACGAGGCGGGACGGTGCTCTTGGTCGAGCAGAACGTCCCCCACGCCCTGGCCCTGGCCGACCGCGCCTACGTGATGGAGACCGGGCGCGTGACGCTCGCGGGCCGGTCCTCCGACCTCCTGCGCGACGACCGCGTGCGGGACGGCTACCTGGGCTTCCGCTCGGTCTGAGCCGTAGGGCGCTTGCGTTGACCGACGCCGCCCGCCTGCTGGAGGCCCTGTCGTCGCGCGCGCCGCATCCGGCGCTCGTCCTGGACCGGTCCGCGATTTCCTACGGTGAGCTCGACGGCCTGTCCCGGCGCTACGCGGCGCGCCTGCGCCGACTCGGCATCGGGGCCGGAGACCGCGTCGCCGTCTTTTCCGAGACGTGTCCGGAGATGGTTGTCGCGTTCCTGGGCCATCTGCGGTCCGGCGTCGTGCACGTGCCGATCAACGCCCGCTACAAGTCGCAGGAAGCGCGCCACATCCTGGAGGATTCCGGCGCCCGGGCGGTGCTCGTCCGCCGGGGCGACGCCTGCGCGCCGGTGCTGGAGGAGATCCTGTCCGCGCCGCCGGCCGCCCTGACGCACCGTCTCGATCTGGAGGAGTGGGCGGGCCCCGCGGCCGGAACCGGCGACACGGGGGCGGACTCGCCGGACGTCCTTCCGGACGGCGGGGCCGCCGCCGTCCTCGTTTACACCTCCGGCACCACGGGGAAGAGCAAGGGCGTCGCGCTCTCCTCCCGCGCGCTCGCGCGGAACACGCTCGCGGTCACGACCCTCTGGCGCTTCGGCCCGGACGACCGCGTCGTCGTGGCGCTTCCCCTCTTTCACGTCCACGGCCTGTGTCTGGGCATCGTCGGCGCGCTGCTGCACGGCGCGACGATTCTCCTCGAACCGCGCTTCGACGCGGCGGCCCTGGTCGACGCTTTCGCCCGTCGCGGCGCCAGCGTTTTCATGGGCGTCCCGACGATGTACGCGCTCCTCCTGGAGCATCTCGAGGCCCGTCCCGGCGCCGCCGCGGCGCTGGCCCGGGCGCGCCTCTTCACCTCCGGCAGCGCTGCCCTTCCGGCGCCGCGGTTCGCGGCGTTCCGCGAGCGCACCGGCCACGCCATCCTGGAGCGCTACGGCATGAGCGAGACGCTCTTCACCCTCTCCAATCCCTATGAAGGCGAGCGGCGGCCGGGGACGGTCGGGCGGCCGGTGCCGGGCTGCGGGATCCGCGTCGTGGACGACGCCGGGGCCGACGCCGCGCCCGGCGAGATGGGCGAGCTGTGGGTCACCAGCAACGGCATGATGAACGGCTACTGGGGCCGCGCGTCGGAGACCGCGGCGTCCTTCCGGGACGGCTGGTTCGTCACCGGCGACATGGCGCGCGCCGGCGCGGACGGCTCCATCACGATCCTCGGCCGCAAGTCCGTCGACTTCATCAAGAGCGGAGGGTTCAAGATTTCCGCCCGCGAGATCGAGGACGTGGTGCGCCGGCACCCGTTGGTGCGAGACGCGGCCGTTGTCGGCGCCCCCGACCCCGTGTGGGGGGAGCGGATCGTCGCGGCGGTCGTGCTGGCCGAGGCCGCGGAGCCGCGCCCCTCCGAGCAGGAGCTGCTGGCACAGCTTGGGTCGCTGTGCGCCGGCGCCCTGGCCGACTACAAGCGCCCGAGGGAAGTCCGTATCGTCGCCGAGCTGCCGCGCAACGCCCTGGGAAAGATCCAGAAGCACCGGATCCTCGAGATCCTGGCCGCGTCCCCGCCTCCGACCGAAACATCGTAAAACGATAGATTACGGGAATGTCCCGGCGGGGTCCCGCGTTGCCTCAATCGGGGCTGATCATGGCGACGGCGTCTCCGCGTCCGCTTCCTCCCGCGCCCGCGCTGGAGGTGGATGGCATCACACGGCGCTCCACGGCGAAGTGGATGGCGCTGGCCTGGGTCGGATTCGCGGCGGCGACGGCCGCCGGGCTGACCGCGACGGTGCGGTTTCTGTTCCCCAACGTGCTCTTCGAGCCCCCGACGCGCTTCAAGGCCGGGTTGCCATCGGCCTACGCAACCGGCGTGGACGAGCGGTGGAAGGAGAAGTACGGCATCTGGATCGTCCGCAACACGGACTCGATCTACGCTCTGGTGGCCACCTGCACGCACCTGGGCTGCACGCCGAACTGGCTTCCGGCGCAGAAGAAGTTCAAATGTCCCTGCCACGGCTCGGGCTATTACATCTCCGGGATCAACTTCGAGGGTCCCACGCCCCGCCCGCTGGAGCGCGCGGAGATCACGGTCTCGCCCGACGACGGTCAGGTCGTCGTGGACAAGGCGGTCCGATTTCTGTATGAGCGGGGCCAGTGGACCGACCCGAAGGCCTTCATCAAGATGGCCTGAAGCAACAATAAATA
Source organism: uncultured Acidobacteriota bacterium (assembly GCA_963733955.1). GTDB lineage: Bacteria > Acidobacteriota > Thermoanaerobaculia > UBA5066 > Gp7-AA6 > DATFTF01. The sequence goes on along the minus strand of CAVTEW010000003.1, from coordinate 2,975,297 downwards.
TATTGTGAGACGCCTTCAATCCTTCACATAGGACATCTCGCCGTTGCCGAAGGACCAGTCTTCCTTGCCGACCTCCACCAGGCTGACCAGGAGGTCCTCCCTGCGGATGCCCGGGCCGCGGGAGAGGCGGTCGGCGATCGCCTCGTAGAGCGCCCGCTTCTGCTCGAGCGTGCGCCCCCGGTTCAGCGTGATCTGGACGACGAGGACGTCGTCGGAGCGGGCGACGCCCAGATACGTCCTGTCCGCGACCAGCGGGGCGTCGGGCCCGTGCTCGCTGAAGATCTGGAACCGGTCGTCGGCGGGGATCGTGATCGTCTCGATCATGGCCTGGTGGATGGCCGCGCCGATGGCGGAAAGGTGGGAGGGAGAACGGCCGCGGTTGAGGGAGATGCGGACTAAAGGCATGATGGATCCTCCATCACCGATCGGGTGATCCGGTGATCGGGTGATCGGGTGATCGGGTGATTTGTCCGAAAAGGCGTTTGTGCGACGAAATCACCAGATCACCCGATCGCAAATCACCCGATTCTTCACTTGACCGCCCCCGTGGTCATGCCCGAGATGAAGTAGTCGAGCGAGAGGCCGTACACGATCACCACCGGCACCGACCCGACGATCGCGGAGGCCATGAGCGGCCCCCAGAAGTAGACGTCGCCCCGGATCATCTCGACGCTGATCCCGACGGGGAGCGTGCGGCGGGCGGTCGAGCTGATGAAGGTCAAAGCGTAGACGTACTCCTGGAAGGAGAGCGTGAAGGCGAAGATCGCCGCGGTCAAGATGCCCGGCAGCACCACGGGGATCACGACCTGCCGCAGCATCTGGAGGCGCGTCGCCCCGTCCAGGAGCGCCCGCTCCTCGATCTCCTTGGGCACGCTGCGGAAGAAGCCCATCAGGAGCCAGGTGCAGAAGGGCACGGTGAAGGTCGGGTAGGTCAGGATCAGGGACCAGATCGAGTTGTCGACGTGGAGCGCCCCGACGAACTGGGAGAACGGGATGAAGAGGATGGTCGACGGGATCAGGTAGGTCAGGAAGATGCCGATGCCGAGCGGCCGGTTCCCGCGGAACCGGAGGCGAGCCAGGGCGTACGCGGCCGGGACCGCCAGGAGGAGCGTGATCAGGACGACCGCCGCGCCGGTCAGAAGGCTCACCCGCATCCACTGGTAGAAGGGCGTGCTCTTCAGGAACCGGTAGTGCGTGAGGGTGGGGTTGGGAACGAGGATGATCCCGATGACGTCGTTGGGATGCGCGACTTGCCCGGCGGGGATCTTGATCTCGGACAGGCTCCCATCGACCGGCGACACGATCGGCTGTTCGCCGATGTACGCGATGGGGACGGGGAACGCCTCGCTGTCGCTCCGCGTCGTGTGCGCGCCGACCCCGATGGTCCAGCGGATGGGCCCCTCGTTCAACGAGGCCGGAACGATGATGTCCTTGTGGTACCGCCGTCCCGTCGAGATGTCCTTGTTCGAGAACCAGAACGGGTTGGACCGGATGTCGTAGAGGTTGGCGTCGGCCTTGAGCGACGTGATGAGCCCCCAGTAGAAGGGGAAGAGGGCGAAGGCGAGGAAGGGCGCCAGGCTGGCCCAGGACCGCGCGTGCGGGCGCAGGCGGTGCCACGCTTCGAAAAGGCGCGGTCTCATGCTTCTCTTCTCAGGAACTGAAGAATGAAGATGACCATGACCGCCATCATCGGAAACATGAAGAGCGAGACCGCGGCGCCCTTGCCCAGGTAGCCGGCGTTGACGCCGAGCTGGTAGGCGTAAGTCGAGAGAACCTGGGTCTGGTCGTAGGGGCCGCCCTTGGTGATGATCCAGATGGTGTTGAAGTCGGTGAAGGAGAAGATGACCGAAAAGAGAAGCGAGACCAGGAGGATCGGCCGCACCATCGGCGCGATGACGTGGACGAACCTCTGGAAGGAGTTGGCCCCGTCCAGCCTCGCCCGCTCCAGGATCTCGTCGGGGATCGCGGTCAGGCCGGCCAGGATCACGATGGTGGTGAAGGGGAATCCGCGCCAGACGTTGACCAGGATGACCGAGAACATGGCCCAGTTCTTGTCCCCGCGGAAGTTTATGACGTGGCCCGGAGAGAGGATGCCCCAGTGGGTCAGGCACCAGTTGATGACGCTGTAGCTCGAGTCGTAGATCCACAGCCAGGCCTGGGCGGAAATCGCGATCGGGATGACCCAGGGGATCACGATGAGCCCGCGCAGCAGCCGGCGCCCGTGGAATTTCCGGTTCAGGATCAGCGCGCAGGGGACCCCGATGAAGAGCTTGATGATCTCGGTTCCGAAGGTGTACTCGAACGTGTTCTTGACCGCCCGCAGGAAGTTCGGGTCCTGCAGGACCCCGGTGCCGTTCCGCTTGACGCGGCTCGTCGTGGGCACCAGGAGATCTGTTTCGCGAGCCTTCCGCAGGTCGTCGCGTTTGGCGAACGTGCCGATGGCGAGGGGTGAATCGGCGGCGCTGGCGTGGACCTCCCATTTGCCGGTCAGGAGCTTGCGGACTTTCCATTCGAGATCGGTGGCGATGGTTCCGCCCAGAAACGAGGCGTCCTCTTGCGTCCGCGCCTGGAGCAGAGGGATCTCCCGGCCGGCGACCTGGAGAATGGCCCGGCTCTCTCCACCCGCGGCGGGCGCGGTCACGACTTTCGCATCGGACTTGCGGGCCGCGAACGCCTTCGCCGCGGCCTCGTCGGAGAACGTCGCCAGCACGAAGTCTCTCGCCGAGAGCTCGTAACTTTTCACCTTCGAGTAGTTCGCCGTGCCCAGCCAGTGCCAGTGCATGCTGCCGGCCTGGGCGTCGGTCAAGGACATGTAGATCGACATGACGAAGGGGTAGGCGATGAAGAGCGCCAGATAGACCATCGCCGGAATCACAAGGACGTAGCCGAGCGGCGCCTCGCGCTCGAGCAGCGGCGTGCGGCGGACGGGCTCGGCGGGAGGGGGAGGCGCGGCAACCGGCGCGCGTTCCACCGGCATCAGAGAACCGATTCCGTCGCGCTATCGAAGAGATAACAGCGGTTCATGTCGAACCACAGGTCGACGTTCTGCTTCAGCGCGACCCCGGTATGGATCTCCGTCTCCATCTGGAAGAGCCCGGCGGCGCTGCCGGCGGTGACGATCACCCGATGGCCCAGAGGCTCCACGACTTCGATCGTGGCCGGAACCCGCTCGGGCTGGCCCACCGCCGCCCAGGTCACGTCGGACAAGGGGCGGCCGCTCGCGGCGAGGGAGATGTGCTCCGGCCGGATCCCGAAGGAGACCTTCCGGCCGACGCTCGCCGCCAGATCGTCGCGGGGAATGGGAAGCCGGATTCCGCCGGGGAGGGCGACGACCGGGCGGCCCGCGTCGGCGGCGATCTCGCCCTCGCAGAAGTTCATCGGCGGGCTGCCGATGAACCCGGCCACGAAGCGGCTGGCCGGCTTGTCGTAGATGTCCAGAGGGGTGCCGACCTGGCAGATCACGCCCCCGTTCATGATCACGATCCGGTCGCCCATGGTCATCGCCTCGACCTGGTCGTGGGTGACGTAGACCATGGTGGAGTGGATGGACTGGTGCAGGCGCTTGAGTTCTGTGCGCATGTGCACGCGCAGCTTGGCGTCGAGATTGGACAGCGGCTCGTCGAAGAGCAGCACGCCGGCCTGGCGGCACAGCGCCGCGCCCACGGCGACGCGCTGCCGCTGACCTCCGGAGAGCTGCCGCGGCTTGCGCTCGAGCTGGTCGGTCAGGCCGAGGATGCCGGCCACCTCGCGCACCCGCCGGTCGATCTCGTCCTTGCGCATCCCGCGCAGCCTCAACGAAAAGGACATGTTGCGGTGCACGGTCATGTGGGGATAAAGGGCGTAGGACTGGAACACCATGGCGATGTCGCGGTCGCGCGGAGGCAAACGGACGACCGAGCGGCCGCCGATGCGGATGTCGCCGGCGCTGACCTCTTCGAGCCCGGCGATCATCCGCAGGGTCGTGGTCTTCCCGCAGCCGGACGGTCCGACCAGGATCAGAAACTCCTGGTCCCGGACGGTCAGGTCGATTCCGGCGACGGCTCGGACGTCGCCGAAACGCTTCTCGACCTTCTCCAGGACGACGTCGGCCATGAAAGCTACCGGTCGACCGAGGACTGAGGACTGAGGACTGCGGACTCAACCGCCTCTTCGCGAAGGCGCAGTGATCGCAAGGCTTTGGCCTCCGGAGTCCTCAGTCCGCAGTCGTTGCCGGCGCTCGGCTTACACCGCCCGCAGTTTCTTCTCCGCCTCGTCCATGGCCGCCCGCGGATCCTTGCCCTTGCAGACCTCCGCGAACATCGTCGGGATGGTGTACTTCGCGTACATCGTCGTCGCGATCTTGGTCATCGGCCCCGGATAACCGATGAACTTGACCCAATCGGTGAAGTCCTGAAGGACCTCGAGTTTCGGCTCGTGTCCGATCACGGGCATGGGCTTCTTCAGGAACGCCTTCAGGAACGGATGGTTGTAGCCGGTGGAGGCTTCCATTCCGCGGAGCGCCTCCTTCGTCATCGTGGCGAGGAACTCCTTGGCCAGATCCTGGACCTTGGAGAAATTGTAGATGCCGTAGGACATCGTCCGCGCGCCGCCGATGCGCTCGCCGGAGGGTCCCAGCGGTGGCTTCTGGATCTCCAGGTTCTTGTAGACGTCCGGATTGTCCTTGGCCGCGGTGCGGTAGGCCGAGATCGGATTGCAGACGAGCGATCCCTTCCCGGAGGCGATGAAGCGGTTGTTGGACGTGTCGTCCCAGCTCAAGACTTCGTCGGTCATGGTCTGGTCGAAGAGAGCCTTGCCGTACCTCAGGACCTCGACGATCTCCCGCTTGGAGAACGCGATGTTGCCGTTCTTGTCGAACATGTAGGCCTTGTACGAGACCATCAAGGGGAAGAGATCGTCGTTGGCGTCGGGCGTCTGGCCAAGCGTGATCCCAAAGGGATACCCGATCTTCTTCAGCTTCGCTCCGGCCGCGAGAAGGTCTTGCCACGTCGTCTTGTCGGTGTAATCGGCGCCGGCCTGGTTGAAGTAGGCGCGGTTAATGATGAAGGGATAGCGAATGAACCAGTGGGGCATGCAGAGCCACTTCCCCTTGACCTCGGCGATCCCCGCCGTGCCCGGGATCCAGCCGCCGTACTCCTTGGCCAGGCGGTTGCACAAATCGGTGAGGTCGACCAGGGTCTGGTCGTAGAGCCAGGCTCCGGTGCCGTTCAAGTGGAAGATGTCGTGGCCCCCGCGGCGCGAGATGTCCGCGGCGATGGCCGTGGGCAGGTCCGCCGTGGCGACGTAGTCGACTTCGACCTTGCACTTGTTCTTGTCGCCGAATTCCTTGGCGAAGACGTCGAACCACTTGTCGTAGTCGGGAACGAAATGCTTCCAGTGAACGACCTTGAGGACGCGTTCCTGCTGGGCCGAGGCGTGGCGAACGAAGACCATGGGCGCCGCCAGCGCCGCGCCGGCCGCAAGCGTGCCTTTGAGGAACTCGCGGCGTCCGAGACCCTTGGGGGCTGGGTTCTTCCTGCGATCCTTCATGGCGTCTCCTCCGGGGAACCGCCCAACGCGGTTCCCGACACGAAAAAGAACTGCTCTAGCGGAGTGAATCCTACGTCAGACGCTCCGCGCGGGCGCCACAAAAAAGCGCGTCGAGCGGGAGCCGGGTGAACGCGGCATAATCGCGGTTCTGCGGAAAGGACGGCCATGACCGAAACGGGGATTCGCGTTCTCGCCGGCCCACCGGAGGGCGGCGGGGAGATTCTTTCGCCGGAGGCGCTCGCCTTCGTCGAGGCCCTCCACCGGCAGTTCGAGCCGATCCGGCGCAACCTGCTCGATCGGCGCAAGGCGCGCCAGGCCGAGTTCGACCGGGGCGTCCTCCCGGACTTTCTGCCGGAAACCGCCTCGGTGCGCGGCTCGGACTGGACGGTCGCGCCGACCCCGGCGGACCTGCAGAAACGCTGGGTGGAGATCACCGGCCCGGTCGACCGCAAGATGATGATCAACGCTCTCAACTCGGGCGCCGACGTCTTCATGGCGGACTTCGAGGACTCCCTGGCCCCGACCTGGGCCAACGTCGTGCTGGGGCAGGCCAACCTGGCCGACGCGGTCCGCAACCGGATCGAGCACGTCAGCCCGGAGGGCAAGGCCTATCGGCTGAATCCGACCGTGGCGACGGTGCTGGTCCGGCCGCGCGGCTGGCACCTGCCGGAGAAGCACGTCGACGTCGACGGGGAGCCCGTCTCCGGGTCCCTGTTCGATTTCGGCCTCTACGTGTTCCACAACGCGGCGGAGCGGGTCCGGCGCGGAACCGCCCCCTACTTCTACCTGCCCAAGATGCAGAGCCACCTCGAGGCCCGTCTCTGGAACGACGTCTTCGTCTTCGCCCAGGACCGCCTGGAGCTTCCGCGCGGCACGATCCGCGCGACGGTCCTGATCGAAACGCTGCCCGCCGCGTTCGAGATGGACGAAATCCTGTGGGAGCTGCGCGAGCACGCCAGCGGGCTGAACGCGGGCCGTTGGGACTACCTCTTCTCGCTCATCAAGACCCTGCGGAGCCGGTCCGACACGGTCCTGCCCGACCGCGTGCAGGTGACGATGACCGTTCCCTTCCTGCGGGCCTACACGGAGCTCCTGGTGAAGACTTGCCACCGGCGCGGCGCCCACGCCATGGGCGGCATGGCGCCGTTCATTCCGAGCCGCAGGGACCCGGAGGTCAACGAGGCGGCCCTGGCGAAGGTGCGGCAGGACAAGCTCCGGGAGGCGGGCGACGGCTTCGACGGCACCTGGGTGGCCCATCCCGACCTGGTTCCCGTGGCCCGCGAGGTCTTCGAGAAGGCTCTCTCGGGCCGGGCCAACCAGAAGGAGCGCCTGCGCGAGGACGTCTCCGTGAGCGCCCGAGAGCTCGTCGCCGTGCGGGTGCCGGGGGGCCAGGTCACCGAGGCGGGATTTCGCCTGAACGTCAACGTGGCGCTTCAGTATCTGAACTCCTGGCTGACCGGCAACGGCGCAGCGGCGATCTTCAACCTGATGGAGGACGTGGCCACGGCGGAGATCTCCCGGTCCCAGCTCTGGCAATGGATCCACGCCGGCGCGCGCCTTTCCGGCGGGCCCGCCGCCACGCCCGCCCTCTACAGGACCATCCGCGCCGAGGAGCTCGAGCGGCTGGGAGGGGCCGGAACCGGGCGCTTGCGCGAGGCGGCCGAGATCCTGGACGGGCTCGTCGAATCCGACGACTTCGTCGAGTTCCTCACGTACCCGGCCTACGGCTACCTGGAGTAGCGGCCCGGCGATGAGCGCGTCCCCGTCCGCGATCTCCCGCGCCGACCCCGGCGTCGTGGCGCGGCTCGCCAGGGTGGTGGGGCCGAGGCACTGCATCTCCGATCCCTCCGACCTGCGCACGTACGAGTGCGACGGCCTGACGAGCTTCCGGGTCGCTCCGGACCTGGTCGTGCTCCCCGGCTCGACCGAGGAAGTCGCCGCGGTCGTGCGGATCGCCCGCGAGGCCGGGCTCGCCGTCGTGCCGCGCGGGGCCGGGACCGGCCTCTCCGGAGGCGCGCTGCCGGTCTCCGACTGCGTCGTCGTCGCGCTGTCCCGCATGAAGCGCATCCTGGAAGTCGACCTGGAAAACGGTTGGATCCGCGTCGAGCCCGGCGTCATCAACCTGGACGTCTCCAGGGCCATCGGCGGGGCGGGCTACTACTACGCTCCCGATCCCTCCTCGCAGAGCGTCTGCACGATCGGCGGCAACGTGGCCGAGAACTCCGGCGGGGCGCATTGCCTGAAGTACGGCTTCACCACCAACCACGTGCTCGGCGCGAGGCTGGTCCTGGGCGACGGGAGCGTCGTGGACCTGGGCGGCCCGGTCCTCGACGCGCCCGGATACGACCTGCTGGGAGTCGTGGTCGGCAGCGAGGGGATGCTGGGGATCGTGACCGAGGTCGTCCTGCGGGTGCTCCGAAAGCCCCAGGCCACCCGCACGTTTTTCGCCACGTTCCCTTCGACCGACGAGGCGGGCCACGCGGTCTCGGCCATCATCGCGTCGGGGGTCGTGCCCGCGGCGATCGAGATGATGGACCGCCTGGCCATCGTGGCGGCCAAGGCGGCGACGGGGCTCGACTGGCCGGACGTGGGCGCCGCGCTCCTGATGGACGTCGACGGCCCGGAAGCGGAGGTCGAGCACACCGCGGAGAGCTCAGTCGAGCTCGCGCGGCGCGCCGGGGCGCTGGAGATCCGGCGACCGCGGGACGAGGCCGAGCGGGCCCTGATGTGGAAAGGGAGGAAGAGCGCCTTCGCCGCGGTCGGGCGCATCAGCCCCAACTACATCGTCCAGGACGGCGTGATCCCCCGTTCGGAGATCGCCCGGGTGCTTTCCGAGATCGCCGATCTCGCGAGCCGGGCCGGACTGCGCGTGGCCAACGTGTTCCACGCCGGCGACGGCAACCTGCATCCCCTGGTCCTGTACGACGCCCGGGTGGAAGGGCAGGAGCGGCTGGCCGAGGAGCTGGGCGGAGAGATCCTGAAGATGTGCGTCCGCTACGGCGGGTCGATCACCGGGGAGCACGGCGTCGGCGCCGACAAGGCCGCCTACATGGCCGACATGTTCGGGCCGGACGATCTGGAGACCATGGCCCGGGTCCGCTGGGCCTTCGACCCGGAGAATCGATTCAATCCCGGGAAGGTCTTTCCGACGCCCCGCCTCTGCGGGGACCGGCCGGGGCCGTATCGCCCTCATCCCTCGGAGCTCTCGGGCGAGGCCTGGCGGGAGTGACGGTCACGAGCCGGCCGGCGGCCCCGGACGACGCGATCCTCGGGCGCCTGCCCGAGGTCGTCTACGAACCGGCAACGCCCGAAGAGGCGGCGCAGTGCGTGTCCGAGTCGGCCCGCGCCGGCCGCGCGCTCGTCTTCGTCGGCGGCGGGACCGACCTGGAGGCCGGAGCCGCCCCCGAGCGCCTGGGAGCGGTGGTGCGAACGGGAGGACTCTCCCGGGTGCGCGAGCACGCCCCCGCGGACCAGATCGTCGTGGTCGAGGCGGGGTGCACGCTGGCGTCCCTGCAGGCCGCGCTGGCCGCCTCGCGGCAGCGCCTGGCGCTCGATCCGCCGCTGCCCGAGCGCGCGACCATCGGCGGCATCGTGGCCGCCAACGCCTTCGGCCCGCGCCGCGCGCGGTTTGGATCGGTCCGGGACCTCTTGATCGGCGCCTCGTTCGTGCGCGCCGACGGAGTGTCCGCGCGGGGCGGAAGCAAGGTCGTCAAGAACGTCGCCGGGTTCGACGTTCCCAAGCTGCTCGTGGGCTCGATGGGGACGCTCGCTCTGATCACGACGGCGACCTTCCGCCTCCATCCCCTCCCGGAGGAGGAGAAGACCATGTTCCTGCCGGGCCGCTGCGCCGCGGATGTGCGCGCGCTCGTCGGGGAGCTGCGCAAGGCCCAGCTCGAGCCGACCTCGGTGGTCGCGGCCTGGCGCGGCGCGGACCGGTTCGACGTGGCGGTGCGCTTGGAGGGCTTTGCGGCCTGCCTCGCCGAGGAGCGGGACCGGCTCGAGAAGCTCCTGCGGACCGAGTCCGCGGCGTGCGATGCCCTCTCGGGACCGGAAGCGGCGGACTTCTGGCGCCGGCACGACGAGCTGCGCAGCCGGCCGCCCGTGCGGGCGCGGCTGTCCGTCCGCGTCACGGATTTCGAGACGATCGCGGCGCGGGTGCTGCCGGCGGCCGCGGCTTCGTTCGAGGAGCCGGGATTTCTGGTCTACCCGACACTCGGACTGGCCTTCTTCTCCGGGCGCCCGGGCGAGCCCGCGGCGGCGGCAGAGGCGCTGCGGTCGGCCCGGTCGGCCATCGCGAAGCTCGGAGGCGGCCTGACGCTCTCGGCGGCGCCGCCCGAGATCCGCGATCGCCTGGACGTCTGGGGGACGGCTCCGCCGGGGCTCGCGCTGATGCGGAGCGTGAAGGCGCGCCTGGACCCCAAGCGCCTGCTCGCGCCGGGGCGGTTCGTGGGGGGGATCTGAGAAGAATTTGCGATTGGCGATTTGTGATTGGTGAATTGTGAGTGAGGATTTGGGAAAGAGTCCGTCGCAGAGCCCGAGTCCCTTGGACTCTGGCCAATCGCAAATCGCAAACCACAAATCACAAATCCCCACCCGTTCCCTGCTCGACGACTGCGTGCACTGCGGCTTCTGCCTGCCGGCCTGCCCGACGTACGTGTCCTGGGGGGAAGAAATGGATTCCCCCCGCGGACGGATCGATCTCATGCGCGGCCTGGCCGAGGGCAAGATCGCCTGGAGCGGCACGGTCGCCGCGCACTTCGACCGCTGCCTTGGCTGCATGGCCTGCGTGACGGCCTGCCCGTCGGGGGTCAAGTACGACCAGTTGATCGAGCACACCCGCGCGGAGCTCGAGCGCCGAGACCTGCGCGCGCCGGCGGACCGCCTCCATCGGGAGATGATCTTCGCGGTCTTTCCGCATCCGGCGCGCCTGCGCGTCGTGGCCGCGGGCCTGTGGGTTTACCAGAAGAGCGGTCTCCAGAGGGCCGTCCGCGCGAGCGGCCTCCTCAAACTTCTGCCCAACCGCCTGGCGCGGATGGAGTCGCTCCTGCCCGGCGTCTCCGCCGGCCAGCTTGGCGCGCGTCTGCCCCGCCTCGTTCCCGCTCGAGGGCAACGGCGCGCGCGGGTGGCGCTCCTGGCCGGCTGCGTCCAGAGGGTGTTCTTCCCGGAGGTCAACGCGGCGACGCTCTCGGTTCTGTCGGCCGAGGGCTGCGAGGTCGTGGTTCCGGAAGGCCAGGGCTGCTGCGGCGCGCTCTCGCTGCACGCGGGCCGCGAAGAGGAAGCGCTGGAGTTCGCGCGCCGGACGATCCGGACGTTCGAAGAAGATCCGGTCGACGCCGTCCTGGTCAACGCCGCGGGGTGCGGCTCGAACCTCAAGGAGTACGGCCGGCTGTTCGCGGACGATCCGAAGTGGGCGGCGCGGGCGGCCTCCCTGGCGTCCCGGGTCCGCGACGTGACCGAATACCTGGCCGCGCTGCCGCCCGTGGCCCTGCGGCATCCGATCCGCCGGCGGGTCGCCTACCACGACGCCTGCCACCTCGTGCACGCGCAGCGCCTGCGTTCCGAGCCGCGCCGCCTGCTGGGCTCGATCCCCGGCCTGGAGCTCCTGGAGATCCCCGACGGCGACCAGTGCTGCGGGAGCGCGGGCATCTACAACCTGGTCGAGCCGGAGAGCTCCGAGGAGATCGGGGCCCGCAAGGTCGAGAACGTGCTCTCCGTCGGAGCGGATCTGCTGGCTTCGGCCAATCCGGGCTGCACGCTCCAGATCCAGAAGATCCTCCGCGCCCGCGGGCGGGAGCTTCCCGCCGCGCACCCCATCGAGATCCTGGACGCTTCGATTTCGGGACGGACGATGCCGTGAACCGGCAAGCGCGGCCATGGCGTACATCCGACCGATGAAGATCGCGATCGTCGGAGCCGGAGGCGTCGGCGGCTATTACGGCGGTTGTCTCGCGCGCTCCGGACACGACGTCGGCTTCCTGGCGCGCGGTGAGCATCTGGCGGCGATCCGCGCCCGCGGACTGGAGATCCGCGAGCCGGAGGGAACGGCAACCGTGGCCGTGCGCGCGACCGACAACGCGCGGGAGCTGGCCGGCGCGGAGCTCGCGGTCGTGGCGGTCAAGAGCTATTCGCTTTCCGAGGTCGCGCCGGCGGTGCGGATCCTGGCGGAGGCGGGCGCCGTCGTCCTCCCGCTCCTGAACGGCGTCGAGGCCGTCGAATCCCTGGTCGGGTCCGGGGTCGATCGCGGCCGGGTCCTGGCCGGCCTGACCATGATCAGCGCCGCCCGGGTCGCCCCGGGCGTCGTGGAGCGCAAGAGTGTGTTTCGCACCGCGGTCCTCGGCGAGCCGGAGGGAGGGGTTTCGGCGCGGGCCGAGGCCGCGGCCGGGGCGTTCCGGGACGCCGGCGTCCAGACGCGCGTGTCCGAGGACGTCACGGTCGATCTCTGGCAGAAACTGGTCTTCATCGCGACGGTCTCCGCCGGCTGCGGCCTGGCCCGGGCCGCCGTCGGCGCCGTGCGCGGCGCGCCGTACGGGCGGCTGCTCTTCGAGCGCGCGGCCGGGGAAGTCGGCGCGGTCGGGCGCGCGCGCGGCGTGGCCCTCCCCGCGGGCGAGGAGGAGCGGGTGCTCGCGCGCATCGACGCGCTCGCGCCGGCCTTGAAGCCGAGCTTCCTGCTCGACGTCGAGCGCGGCGGCCCAAACGAGCTCGACGTGCTCTCCGGGGCGGTGGCGCGCTACGGCCGCTCCGGCGGCGTGCCGACACCGATCCACGACGCCGTCGTCGCGGCGCTCTCGGCGTCTGGCTGAGCGGGCCCGGACGGCGTCGCGGGACCGAACAACCCCCGTCTCGTTTCAAAACCCGGCGTCTCGAAATCGGACTCCGGGGTTTGAGCGCGGGGCGGCGGCGGATCCCACAAATCCTTGCCGCAGAACGGATTCCAGGGCTCCACGCGCTCAGGCAGAAGGTGGCCTCCGGTTTGCCTTTGAGTGCAGCGAAAGGAAAGGGGGCAATCATGGACAAGTCGGTGGATCGGACGTCGATGGCGAAGAAGGCGGTCCGCGTGGTGGCGTGGGCCGGAGCGATGGCCTTGACGGCCGTCTGGACGCTGGGCAACCCGGACCGCAACGCCGCGAGCTCTCAACAGCGCACGAGCAACGGGACCAGGTCGGTGCGCGCGGCCGAGGCTTCCGCCGTGGCGGCCCAGGCCGATCCGGGAACGGACGACCTCCGCGTGCCGGGTCACTCCGAGCTCGATCTCCAGCTCGACTGACGCTCTTCGCAACACGGCGGCGGTTGCGGGTCGGGACGCACGGCGATGCGTCCCGCCCTTCTCTTTTTGCGGAGGGCCGGCCGCGCCTTCGGTCAGGAGAGATCGAATCGCGCGATCGCGAGCTCAGCGACCTCCCGCCCGATGGCGAGCGAGGCCGTGGCGGCGGGCGACGGAGCGTTCACCACGTGCAGCAGGCGCGGCCCTTCGACGATGGCGAAATCGTCCACCAGCGTCCCGTCCGCGCGGAGGGCCTGGGCCCGCACGCCGCTCGGGCCGAAGACGAGATCCGCTGCGGCGAGCGCCGGCACGTAGCGCCGAAGCTCCGCGGCGAACGCCCGGCGCGACCAGTCCCGCCGCAGCTCGGCAAGGCCGGTGCGCCAGTTCTTCGCGGCCAGGCGCCGGAAGCCCGGAAAGGCCAGCGTTTCGAGCAGGTCGCCGACGGACAGGTCAGTCCGCCGGTAGCCTTCCCGTGCGAAGGCCAGAACGGCGTTGGGGCCGGCCAGGACGTCGCCGGCCAGCGTCGGCGTGAAGTGGACGCCGAGGAAAGGAAAGCGCGGATCGGGGACCGGGTAGATCAGGCCGCGGACGAGGGGCCGCGCGGCCGGGCGCAGCGTGTAGTAGTCGCCGCGGAAAGGAACGATGCGCAGGTCGCTCTCCGGGCCGGTCATCGCCGCGACGCGGTCGGCGAACAGGCCGGCGCAGCTGATCAGGCCACGGCAGGCGACGTCGCCCGCGGTCGTTCGCACGATCCGCTCGGCGCCGCGGTCTTCGATGGCGACGACGCGGCAGTCCGTTCGGAGGACGCCCCCGGCACGAGCCACCTCGGCGGCGTAAGCCAGGGCCACGCGCCGGAAATCGATGATGCCGCTCGATGGAGACCACAGGGCCTTGAGCCCCGCCGCCGCGGGCTCGATCTCGCGCAGGCGCTCGGGGCCGACCTCCTCGAGCCCTTCGACGCCGTTGGCCGCGGCGCGCTCCCGGATCGCGGCGAGCCGGACAAGCTCGTCCCGCGTGAGCGCGACCACGAGCTTCCCGCAGCGTCGGTAGGGGATGCCCCGCTCGCCGGCGAAGCGCTCCAGCTCCGCCTTGCCCTCCCGGCAGAGCCGGGCCTTGCGCGAGCCGGGGGCGTAGTAGAGCCCGGCGTGGAGGACCCCGCTGTTGTGGCCGGTCTGGTGCGTGGCGAGCTCGGCCTCCTTCTCGAGGAGGATCAGCCGCCACGCCGGCTTGCGGCGCTGGAGCTGCAGCGCGACGGCCAGGCCGACGATCCCTCCGCCGATGACCGCGACGTCGTAGGTGTCGGACACGCGCCGCGATTATCTCCGGGCCGTCCTCCCCGGCGCGGCCTCGCGTAGGATTCGGCTCGGAAGGGGTCCACCGATGCGGATGCGCGACAAGGCGGCGGTCGTGACGGGAGCGGGGAGCGGAATCGGGCGGGAGATCGCGTTCGCGTTCGCCCGGGAGGGAGCGAAGGTCGGCGTCGTGGACGTGGCCGCGGCGACGGCCCGGGACACCGCGCGGGAGATCGAGCGGGCCGGGGGCGCGGCGATCGCGGTGGCCCTGGACGTCTCCGACGAAGCCCAGGTCGAGGCGGGAATCGAGCAGGTGGCCGCGCGGTACGGGACGGTCGACGTCCTCGTCAGCAACGCCGGCACGCAGCACATCGCCGCGGTCGTGGATCTGGCCTTCGCGGACTGGCGGCGCATGCTGGCGATCCAGTTGGACGGCGCCTTCCTGACGACGCGGGCCTGCCTGCGCCACATGTACCGCAGCGGCCGCGGCGGAACGGTCCTCTACATGGGCTCCGTCCACTCCAAGGAAGCGTCGGTCCTGAAGGCGCCTTACGTGACCGCCAAGCACGGCCTGCTCGGCCTGGCCCGGGTGGTGGCCAAGGAGGGGGCCAGGCACGGCGTGCGCGCCAACGTCATCTGCCCCGGCTTCGTGCGGACGCCGCTCGTGGACAAGCAGATTCCCGAGCAGGCCCGGGCGCTGGCGATGAGCGAAGAGGACGTGGTGAAGAAGGTGATGTTGAAGGAGACGGTCGACGGGGAGTTCACGACCACCGCCGACGTCGCCGAGCTGGCCGTTTTTCTGGCTTCCTTCCCGAGCAACGCCTTGAACGGGCAGTCCGTGGTGGTCAGCCACGGGTGGCATATGGCGTAGCCTTCGGCGTGAGGCGTGAGGCGTGAGGCGTGAGGCGTGAGGCGTGAGGCGTGAGGCGTGAGGCGTGAGGCGTGAGGCGTGAGGCGTGAGGCGTGAGGCGTGAGGCGTGAGGGGGTGAGGCGTGACGAGACGAGACGACAATCTATAGATTGTTAGGCGTCTGCCTCCGGCGCAGCACGCGGATCCTCCACGCGGCGAACTCGCCGACGACGCCCCGGCGAAACGCCAGGACGCAGACGACGAACGTCGCTCCCATGGTCACGGTGACCCAGGAGCCGAAGCCCGCCAGGTAGTTCTCCATCCCCACGATCGCGAAGGCGCCCACCACGGGGCCGAAGATCGTGCCCATGCCCCCCAGGAGCGTCATCAGGACGACCTCGCCCGACTGGTGCCAGTGGACGTCGGTCAGTGTCGCCAGGCCGAGCGACTGGGCCTTCAGGGCGCCGGCCAGTCCGGACAGCGCGGCGGAGAGAACGAAGGCGACGCGCTTGTACCTGTCCACGTCGTAGCCGAGCGAGAGCGCCCGCGGCTCGTTCTCGCGGATGGCCTTCAGGACCTGGCCGAAGGGGGAATGGATGATGCGGTGGATCAGCCAGAACGCGCCGCAGAAGATCGCCAGGACCACGTAATACATGACCAGGTCGCTGGACAGGTCGAGAAGGCCGAAGAGCCGGTTGCGGGGGATCGCCTGGAGCCCGTCCTCGGCGTGCGTCCAGGGCGTCTGGACGCAGAGGAAGTACACCATCTGGGCCAGGGCCAGCGTGATCATGGCGAAGTAGATCCCCTGGCGCCGCACGGCCAGCCAGCCGATCAGGAGCCCCAGCGCGGCGGAGCCCGCGACGCCGACGAGGAGTCCCACTTCCATCGGCGCACCCCATTGCTTGGTGGCGTACCCGCAGAGGTAGCCGGCCGTCCCGAAGAAGGCGGCGTGCCCGAACGAGAGCAGGCCGGTGAACCCGATCAGGAGGTTGAAGGCGCAGGCGAAGAGGGCGAAGCACAGGCCCTTCATCAGGAAGATCGGATAGACCCCGATCCATCGCGTCGGAGCGGCCGCCGCCGCCGCCAGCGCGACCAGGTAGGGGGCGGCCCTGCGCAGATCCGCCGCGTTCATTTTTCTTTCCCGAACAGCCCGGCCGGCCGCACCAGCAGGACCAGGGCCATGATGACGAAGACCACCGTCGACGACGCCGCGGGGTAGAACACTTTGGTCATTCCCTCGACGAGCCCCAGCGCCAGGCCGGTCACGATCGATCCGAGGATCGAGCCCATGCCCCCGATCACGACCACGGCGAAGACCAGGATGATCAGGTTCGATCCCATCAGCGGCTGCACCTGGTAGATCGGGGCGGCCAGGACGCCGGCCAGCGCGGCGAGCGCCACGCCGAGGCCGTAAGTCACCGTGACCAGCACCGGCACATTGATGCCCAGCGCCTGGGTCAGGCGCGGGTTTTCCGTGGCCGCCCGCAGGTAGGAGCCGAGCTTCGTCCGCTCCGTCACGAACCAGGTGGCCAGGCACACCACGGTCGAGGCCAGGACGACCCAGGCGCGGTACTTCGGCAGGAACATGAACCCCAGGTTGAAGGCCCCGGAGAACGCCTCGGGGATCTGGTAGGGGAGGCCGGAGACTCCGTAGGCGTTGATGAAGGCGCCTTCCAGGATGAGGGCCAGCCCGAACGTCAGCAGCAGTCCGTAGAGAGGATCGAGCCGGGAGAGGGGGCGCAGCAGGGTGCGCTCGATCAAGACGCCCAGGAGTCCCACCGCGAGCGGCGCCAGCGCCAGAGCCCACCAGTAGTTGAGTCCGGCGTACGTCAGGAGCATCCAGGCGCCGAAGGCCCCGGCCATGTAGAGCGCGCCGTGGGCGAAGTTGATGATGTTGAGCAATCCGAAGATCACCGAGAGACCCAGCGACAGCATGGCGTAGAAGGCGCCGTTGACCAGGCCGATCATGGCCTGGCCCAGGAGGGCCTGGAGCGGAATACCCAGGCGTCCGGTCACGGGTTGTCCGTTCCGATCCCCGTCCGACCGGTTTGGCCGGCGCGGAGCCCGCCCCGGCGCGTGGACGGAGCGGGCCCCGTGAGTCGTGGAGCCACGGCGTCTACCTGGCCGCCGTCACCATCGAGCAAGTGCTCTTGGAGAGCGGCTGGAACGCCTGGTCGCCGGGGATGGTGGCCTTCAGGTTGTAGTAATCCCAGGGGCCCTTGGACTCCGCCGGCTTCTTCACCTGCATCAGGTACATGTCGTGCACCATGCGGCCGTCCGCGCGGATCGTCCCGTGGGCCGCGAACATGTCGTGGATGGGCGTCGACTTCATCCTGGCCATCACCGCGGCCGTGTCGTCGGTCCCCGCGGCCTGCACCGCCTTCAGGTACGTGGCGATCGAGGAGTACACCGCGGCGTGGTCCATGGTCGGCCGCGACTTGAACTTCGCCTGGAAGCGGTCGGCGAACTTCCGGGTCTCCGGATTGAGGTCCCAGTACCAGCCCTCGGTCACCAGCAGTCCCTGCGTCGTCGGCAGGCCCAGCGCGTGGATGTCGGTGATGAAGACCAGCAGAGCGGCCAGGCTCTGGCCTCCCTTGGTGATGCCGAACTCGCTGGCCGACTTGATCGTGTTGATGGTGTCCGCTCCGGCGTTGGCCAGGCCGATGATCTTGGCCTTGGAGGCCTGGGCCTGGAGGAGGTAGGACGAGAAGTCGGTCGTGCCCAGGGGGTGCTTGACCGATCCCAGCACCTTGCCGCCGTTGGCCAGCACGACGTCGGTGGTGTCTTTTTCGAGCGACGCGCCGAAGGCGTAGTCCGCGGTGATGAAGAACCAGGTGTTGCCGCCCTGCTTGACGATCTCCTTGCCGGCGATGTTGGCGAGGGCGTAGGTGTCGTAGGCGTAGTGCACCGTCGTCGGGCTGCAATTGGCGTTGGTCAGCGCGGTCGAGGCGGCGCCGGTCACCATCACGATCTTGTTCTTCTCCTTGCCGACCCCCGAAGCGGCCAGGGCGGCGCCGGAGTTCAGGAGATCCGTGATCATGTCGACCCCGTCCCGGTCGAACCACTCGCGGGACTTGGAGGCCGCCACGTCGGCCTTGTTCTGGTGGTCGGCGGAGACGAGCTGGATCGGCTTGCCCAGGACTTTCCCGCCGAAATCGTCGATGGCCATCTGGGCCGCGACGACCGATCCCTGTCCGCCCAGGTCGGCGTAGACGCCGGTCATGTCGGTCAGGACCCCGATCTTGACGACGTCCCCGGAAACCTTGCTCTGGGCCCAGAGCGGCGCCGCGCCGGCGCCAAGCAGGAGACCCAGCGTGAGAACGATGGACCCGTGTTTCATTCTTCCCTCCTCATGTTTCGACGAAGCGACGCGCAAGCCGCCGCGCCGGCGGCCTGGAATCTCTCAGACACCGAGGTACTCGTTCAACAGAGGCATTTTGTCTTCCAGCTCTTCGCAGGAGACGACCGCGGCGACGCGGCCGTGCTCGATCACGTAGTGCCGGTCGGCCAGCGGAGCGGAAAAGCGGAAGTTCTGCTCGACCAACACGATCGTGAAGCCCCTCTGCTTGAGCGCGGCCAGGGCCCGGCCGAGCGCCTGGACGATGACCGGGGCCAGGCCCTCGGTGATCTCGTCTAAGAGCAGCAGCGGCGAGCCGGTGCGCAGGATGCGGGCCAGGGCCAGCATCTGCTGCTCGCCGCCGGACAGGCGCGTCCCGGCGGTCTGTCCCCGGTCTTTCAGGTTCGGAAACATGGCGTCGAGCTCGCCGCGCGACATGCCGCGCGGCCCCAGCTTCGGCAGGAGCTCGAGGTTCTCGTCGACGGTCAGGGCCGCGTAGATGCCCCGCTCCTCCGGGCAGTAGCCGACGCCCAGGCGGGCCACGCGGTGCGGCGGCAGGGCGATGGCCTCGACGCCGCCGACGCGGATCGAGCCCTCCCGCCGGTCGACCAGCCCGAGGACCGAGCGCAGGGCGGTGGTCCGGCCGGCGCCGTTGCGGCCCAGGAGCGTGACCAGCTCCCCCTCTGCCACGTCGAAGTCCAGGCCGTGCAGGACGTGGGATTCGCCGTACCACGCCTGGAGCCCGCGGACCGCCAGGAGGGGCTCAGGCGACGGCATCGGTCGTTCCCATGTAGGCGGCCTTCACCTCGGCGTTGGCGGCGATCTGCGCGTACGTGCCCTCGGCGAGGACGCGGCCGCGGGCCAGCACTGTGATCGTGTGGCACAGGCGGCTCACAACTCCGAGATTGTGTTCCACCATCAGGACGGTGCGGTCCGCGGCGACCTTCCGGATCAGGTCGGTGATGAGCCCGACGTCCTCGTGCCCCAGGCCGGAGGTCGGCTCGTCGAGCAGCATGAGGTCCGGCTCCAGGGCCAGGGTGGTGGCGATCTCCAGCGCCCGCTTGCGGCCGTAGGGCATCTCCGCGGTGACCGCGTGCGCGAAGCCCTCCAGGCCGACCGAGGCCAGGAGCTCCCGCGCGCGTCCATTCAGTCCGTCCAGGACCCTCTCGGAACGCCAGAAGTGAAAGGAGTTGCCGAGCCGCCGCTGGAGGGCGACACGCACGTTTTCCAGGACCGTCAGGTGGGGAAAGGTCGCGGAGATCTGGAAGGACCGCACCATCCCCATGCGTGCGACCGTGGCCGGCCGCTCGGAGGTGATGTCGCGGCCGTTGTAGAGGATTGTTCCGGACGTGGCCGGCAGAAACTTCGTCAGCAGGTTGAAGCAGGTCGTCTTGCCCGCGCCGTTGGGGCCGATCAGGGCGTGCACGGTTCCGCGCTGCACCGCGAGATCGACCTGGTTGACCGCGAGGAAGCCGGCGAACTCCTTGACCAGGCCGCGCGTCTGGAGGATGAAGTCGTCCATCACGCGACGCCTGTCCCCGGAGGCAGGCCGAGAGCACGACCGGGCATGGCTGGGGAGACTACGGCGCGCCGAGCTTCTCGTACAGCGTGAAGAGGGCTTGCGTGCCGTCGTCGCCTCGCCCCGCCGCCTCCAGGGCCACCAGGAGCTGGTGGACCAGGGACACGCCCGGGAGGGGAACGCGCTTCTCCCGCGAGGTGCGCAGCACGATCGCCAGGTCCTTCTGCTGATGCTTGACGGCGAACGCGGGCTTGAAGTCGCGGTCGATCATCTTCTTGCCGAGGACCTCCAGGGCCCACGAGTTGGCCGCGCCGGCCGTCAGGGCCTCGTGCAGAGCGGGCAGCGGCAGGCCGGCCTTCGCGGCGAACGCCAGCGCCTCGGAGACGGCCATCAGGTTGACGCCGACCAAGATCTGGTTGGCGGCCTTGCCGAGCTGGCCGCTGCCGGAGGGGCCCAGGTGCGTGACGCGCTTGCCCAGGGCCTGGAACACCGGGCGCGCCCGCTCCAGGGCCGCGGCGTCCCCGCCGACGAAGAAGGTCAGCGCGCCCTCGATCGCGCCCTTCTGACCTCCCGACACCGGCGCGTCGAGAAACGAAATGCCTTTGGCGGCGAGGCGGGCGGCGATCGAGGCGGCGGAGTCCGCGGCGATGGTCGAGGAGTCGATGACGATCGCCCCTCGCGCCGCGCCGGCAGCGGTGCCGCGCTGCGAAAGATGCACGGCTTCGACCTCGGGAGCGTCGGGAAGGCAGGAGACCACGACGTCGCTGGCCCGGCCGACCTCGTCGAACGCCTCGACCGCGCGCACTCCGGGAAGCTCCCGGGCCAGGGCCTGGGCCTTCGCAAACGTTCGCGTGGCCACCGTCAGGGGAAACCCCTTTTTCGCCAGGTTGCGGGCCATGGGCAGCCCCATGGTGCCCAGCCCGACGAAGCCGACACGGAGAGCAGTTGGATCAGTCACTCCAGGATCTCCTCGTGTTGAAATCGCAAATCACAAATCGCAAATTGTAAATCGCAAATCACTTGACGGCTCCCACGGTGAACCCGGCGATGAAGCGGTCGAGGAAAAGGTTGTAGAGCACGGCGATGGGCAGCGAGGCGATCAGGCAGGCCGCCATGAGCGAGCCCCAGTAGTAGACGTCGCCCCGCACGAGGAACACCGGCACTCCCAGGCCGACCGTCTCGTGCGCCGCCGAGGAGATGAAGGTCAGGGCGTAGACGAACTCCTGCGTCACCAGCGTGAAGGAGAAGATCACCACGGTCAGAACCCCGGAAAACGAGATGGGGATGACGAGCTTCACGAAGGTCTGGAAGCGGCTCAGCCCGTCGACCATCGCGGCGTCTTCGAGCTCGCGGGGGATCGATTTGAAGAACCCCATGAGGAGCCAGGTCGAGAACGGAATGGTGAACGACGGGTACACCACGATGATCGACCAGAGAGAGTCCTGCAGGCCCAGCGACGCGACGATCCGCGACAGGGGGATGAACAGGAGCGTCGGCGGAACCAGGTAGGTCAGGAAGATCCCGATGCCCAGGCGCTGGCCCCAGCGGCCGGTCAGGCGCGCCAGCGCGTAGGCCGCGGGAACGGCGAGCAAGAGCGTGATCGTCACCACGCAGGCTCCGGCGAACGCGGTGTTCCAGAGCCAGCGCAGGAAGAGCGTCTCGCCGAAGAGGAGCTTCAAGTGCTCCAGCGTCGGGCGCGCGTTGAAGATGAAGGGATTGTTCTTGAGGTTGTAGAGATCCGAGGTCTGCTTGAAGCTCGTGATGAGCATCCAGTAGAACGGGAAGGCCAGCAGAACGGCGAAGAAGATCAGCACGAGCCAGTGCACGATCCCGCCGGCGATCTTGCGTCCCTTCTTGCCCAGGCCCACGCTAGGTCACCTCCGCCTTGTGGGCCGAGCGCAGCATCAGCCAGGCGACCACGACGAGAAGCGGCACGATGAAGATCGAGATCGCGGCGCCCTCGGCCAGGTCGCTGCCCAGGACGCCGGCCTGGAACGCCTCGGTCGGGAGCACCTGCGTCGTGTCATAGGGCCCGCCGCGGGTCAGGATGTACACCACGGTCATGTCGGTGAAGGTGAAGATGATCCCGAACAGCACCGCCACGTTGATGATCGGCAGCATCATCGGGATCTCGATCTGAAAGAGGCGGCGGAAGAAGCCCGCGCCGTCCACCTCCGCGGCCTCGGGGATGTCCTTGGGAAGGGCGGTCCACCCCGCCAGGATGATGACGGTGGCGAACGGAAGCATGTGCCACGTCTGCACCAGGATGACCGACAGCATGGCGAGCTTGGGCTCGCCCAGCCACATGGGCGGCGAGAACTCGTTGGCCAGGTGGAAGTGGATCAGCACCCAGTTGATGACGCTGTAGAGCGAATCGAGAATCCACTTCCAGCCGATCGATCCGATGGAAACGGGCGCGACCCAGGGGAGCAGGATCAGGAACCGGACGAACCAGCGGCCGGGAAAGGCGGTCTTCAGGGCCAGGGCCAGGATGGTCGCTCCGACCAGCACCAGGATCTGCGAGACGACCGTGAAGACGAAGGAGTTGCGCAGGGCGACCAGAAAGGCCGGATTCTGGAGAACCGACTTGAAGTTGGCCAGGCCCACGAAATGGTAGCCGACGCTGCCGACCCGAACGTCGCCCACGGAGTAAAGAAACGCCATGATCAGCGGCACGCCGACCAGCGCGACCACGTAGAGCACCGCCGGCAGGAACATCGCCGGTCCGAGCCAGCGCTGACGCCCGAGCGCGCTCATGCCGGGATCGTCGAAGGCCCGGGTGCCCCGATCCGGCTCAAGGGAATCCGCGCGGTCCGCGTCCCCTTTTCGCGATCGAAGAACTTCAGTTCCTGCTCGGGAACGGCGAACGCGTGCAGGCTGCCGGTGTCGAAGCGGGCCCCTTGCGTGGCCGACATTCGGGAGATGACCTTCTTGCCGCTGAAGCGGCCCTCCTCGAGCTGGCCGTACAGGATCCGCTCCGCCCCGAGATATTCCTCGTGGCTGATTCGAAAGCGCAGCGGCAGGTACGGCCCTTCCCGATCTCCGGCGCGCAGGTCCGCGGGCACCGCGGCCCGGCCGGCCAGATCCGTAACGGGGAAGAATCGCTCCGGACGGAATCCCACCGTGACGTCTCCGACTTCGACGAGGTTCATGGGGGGCGAGCCGAGGAACGTGGCGACGAAGGTGTCGGCCGGGTCGTCGTAGACCTCCGCGGGCGTTCCGATCTGTCGAACCTCCCCGAAGTTCATCACCACGATGCGGTCTCCCATGGCCATGGCTTCCACCTGGTCATGGGTCACGTAGATCGTCGTGGTCCCGACGCGCCTCTGGAACTGCTCGAGCTCCTCGCGCGCCGAGGCCCGCAGCTTGGCGTCCAGGTTGGAGAGCGGCTCGTCCAGGAGGAAGAGGCTGGGCTCGCGGACGATGGCCCGCGCCAGGGCCACGCGCTGGCGCTCGCCTCCCGAGAGCTCGCGCGGCTTGCGCGCGAGCAGATGCTTGATGCCGAGCAGCGAGGCGGCCCAGTCGGCCTTGCTCTCCCGCTCCGCCTTGCCCATGCCGCGGGCCTTCAAGGGAAAGACGATGTTGCCGAGGACCGTCAGGTGCGGGTAGAGCGCGTAGCTCTGGAAGACCATGGCGATCCGGCGCTCCCGCGGGGTCATGTCGTTGACGACGACCCCTCCGATCAGGATCTGGCCGGAGGTCGGCTCCTCGAGGCCCGCGATCATGCGCAAGAGCGTCGTCTTCCCGGATCCCGAAGGGCCGAGGAGGACGAGGAACTCGCCCTCCCGGCTCTCAAGGTTGACGTTCTGGACCGCGGCCGCCTGACCCGCCTTGAAGTTTTTTGTCAGCCCTCGCGTCTCGACGACCGCCATAGGGCGCTTAGCAGCCCGCGGAAAAATGGATGCGGGCGACGTGTCCGGCACTTTGCACTCGGCGCCCGAACCCCATCGCGGGCCCTCGACCGGTCATCCGTCCGTGGCGTGCACCGGCAAAGCGCCGGCCACCCTTCGGGTTACGGCAGCGCGCTCGTAACGTCATCCCACAAACTTTTTCCACGGGATGCTGGCTTACTTCCACTTGTCGAAGATCCGCCGGACCTCCTTGTCCGCGGCGTCGACCGCGGCCTCGGGCGTCATCTCGTCGCGCGCGGCCTTGGCGAACATGGTCGGGATGACGAACGTGTTGAAGACCTCGTCGATCGCGGCCGTGGCGTAGCCCGGATACCCGACGTTGGTCGCCCAGTCCAGCACGTTGCCGAGGACCTTGTACTTGTCGGGTGGGTTGGCCTTCGGGTCGTTGGCGATCTGCGCCTTCAAGTCGGGCACCGTCGAGGGGAAGCAGGGGAAGTTGTAGAACTCGCTCGCCTTGAACCCCGCCGCGAAGTTGTCGATGTAGTCGACCAGGAACTTCTGGGCGCCTTCCTTGTTCTCCGCGAAGTCCCAGACCACGTAGCAGTCCATGACGTGCTCGGCGGCCAGGCGGCGCACCGGGCCCTTCAACGCCGGGGCCACCCAGATGGCCTTGGACATCTCGGGATTTTCCTTCTCCGCGGTGCGGGTCACCGAGATCGCGTTGGCGACGTAGGAGAGCTTGCCGGCCAGGATGCCGCGATTGTTGGAGGACGGGTCCCAGGTGAAGACTTCCGGCGTCTCGGTCTGCTTGTACAGCTCGCGCATGAACTTGACCGCTTCGACGGTCTGCTTCGACTTGAGCGTCGGGTTGCCGTTGGCGTCCTGCTCGGCCCCGCCGAAGGACCACAGCAACGCCCGCATGGCCATGTTCGTGTCGAGCTCCTGGGAGAGGCCGACGCCGACGGGATTGCCGAATTGCTCCTTGATCTTCTTCCCGCCCTTGAGCAGGTCGTCCCAGGTGTCCGGTCCGTTGGGATAGCCGACCTTCTCGAAGAGGTCCTTGCGATAGTCGCCGGGATCCGGAACGTAGGAGTCGGAGAAGGCGAAATACTTCTTGGTCTTCGGGTTGAATGTGGACTTGATCCCCAGGTCGATCGGCTTCCCGTGCTTCTTCTCGATCTCCTGGTAGACCTCCTTGTGGTCGATGACCTGTTTCTCGTAGGCCGCGGGGGGGGAGAGGAACATGAAGAGGTCGTGCCCCTTCTTGGCGGACACCTCGGCGGCGGCGCGGGCGTTGATCTCGCCGATGGCGATGTGATCGACGACGACGTTGACGTTGTTCTTCTGGCCCCATTCCTTGGTGTACGTGTTGTCGAACCACTTGTCGTAGCCCGGCACGAAGTGGCTCCACTGGACGATCTTCAGGGTCTTCTGCTGTGCCGCGGCCCGCTCCGGGAACAGGAAGTTGGCGCCGACGCCCGCGGCCACGGCCCCCGCTCCGGTGAGCTTGGCGAATTCGCGGCGGGTCAGCCCGCGATTGCGTTTCTTCGACATGATTTGCACCTCCGCAAGTCCGGCGGCGGCGGAGGCGCCGTTGCCCCCGCCGCGCCGAATGTCCTTAGAAATAGAGAGTCTGGAGCTGAATCGAGAATTCGTTGAAGTCCTTCGTCTTCGCCGTGACCGGCTTGGTCTTGGGCACGATTCGCTGGTAGAGGAGTGAGAGCTTCAGGTTCTGACCGGAAATGTTCCAGTTCAAGCCGCCGCCGTAGCGCTGCTGGTTTCCGACCTGCTTCACGGTGTCGCTGAAATTGAGCTTCTGGTAGACGACGAACGGCTGCACGTTGATCGCGCTGAAGTTATATCCGGCGTCGCTGTAGATGTCGTTCTGCTTGGCCAGGGCCGAGAAGGACTTTCCGCCGTCGAAATGGTCGTAGTCGAAGGAGAAATTGACGGTGTCCTTGCCGACCGTCGGCAGGTCGATCGCGAAGTCGCCGCCGTAGGCCTTGTAGTCCCCCTGTCCGTCTCCCCACGCGCCCACCGCGATGACTTTCTTGGCGCCGCGATAGGTCCCGGCGTAGACATACCCCATCTCCGGATCCAGAAAGTCGTACGCCACGCGTCCTCCGATCCGGAAGGAGTTGCGCGATCCGGCTTCGGGGCCGAGGGGCGCCTTTTGCGGCGTGGTTCCACTACGGTTGCCCTGGAAGGCGGCAAGACGGTATTCGAGGTGATTGTCGGCGACGTAGCCCTTGAGCCCGAAGCCGTAATCGCGGCCGCCGTTGCCCTTCATGATCCCGTTGCCCTGCAGGGCCCAGGTGCCCAGATCGAAGGCGAGGAAGCTCTGCGTGCTGGTCAATCCGTTACGCGAGGTCGGGACGAGGAAGAGGCCGGCGTCGAGCATCAGGGCGTTGCCGGCGATCTTGTATTCGGCGAAAGCGTCCTGAGTCAGGAAGCCGCTGCTGACGTTCTTGTTTCCGTCGGTGCCGGCGAAGCCCGATCGCGGCTGGTCGGTCTCGTAAAAGAAGCTCAGGTTCTTTGCCAGATTGCCGGCCAGGAGGATGCGGATGCGACGAATGAAGAGATTCTCCGAATACCCCTGGGAGTTGGGATCCTGGGTCCAGTCGGCCCAGGTCTGGAGCTGGAACCCAAACTTGAAGTTGACGTTGTCGTTGACCTTGACGATGACCTGGGCCTGGGACAGGGACGGAAGAAGAGCGAGGACGAATCCCAGGGCAACAACGAGATGAAATGCGTGTTTTGGACCCTTCGGAATCACACTTCCCTCCTTTTTTTTGAGCGAAGAAGCCAACCTTTGTAAGTGTCGAATAGGCTCGGGTAGGCCAGATTTGGGGATCTGGTAGGACGGCTCGGTGCCGCACTGCCTCTGGAGGAGCGGTCGAAATTCACGCGCCCTCACTATAAATTTCAAAGAGGCTATCACGCCCTCTCCCGCGGTCAACCCCTCCTCTTGGCCCTTCCGGGCCCGGCTTGCAGGCGGATTCTGATTCGCTTGCATCTTGCGCATTGGCGGCCAAGGGGCTTTCAGGCTCTGGTCGACCGCACCGGACGCATCGCAGCCTGTTCTTGGCGGACTTGGGGAAGAAGGGCCGATGCCTCGGGTGCGGTGAGCTCAGGATGAGAGGCGGTCAGAGTTCAACTGGCGTGGTCGCTCGCGGCGCTCCCGGGTCTTTCCGGGGACCGGCTTTCGGATCGAGCGCCCGAGGCGACGAACCCGATCCGGACGTGCGCGGCGACGCCGGCACGCCGGCTCCCGTCCAGGCGGCCGATCTGCGCGTCCATGCCGAATAATCGAGGCAGCTCCTCGATCAGCTGGGAAAGGCGTCCCAGCAGCTCTTCGAACCCCGAGTCCGGCGAAAGCCCGGCCGCCAGGACGAGCTCTCTCGCGCCTCGGTCCGTCAGCGGAGTGATGCGAACCGCCGCGGGCCGGCCGGCGGGCAAAAGCCGAATCAGGGGCCCGAAGCTTGGATCGGAGCGGATTTCGAGGGTCACTTGCTCTGCGTCGGCCGTCGGCAACGTCTGGCCGGCGGCGATTCCAAAGTACCGGAGAAGGCGGCCGGCCCGTTCGCCTTCCAGCCAGACCGGATCGGTTCGGGCGGAGTCCAGAGCCGCCGTCACCTCCTGCCGCGCCGCCGCAGCGTCCACATCTTCGCTCCAGAGGAGGCGCCCCGCGGGCTCCCTCCGGAACGCCGCGTACTCCACGGACCGAGACAGCGCCAGCGCGGCGGACTCGGGAAATCTGTAAGAGGGGAAGACGCGCCGGGTCGCAGCCTGGCCGCGGCGGCCTCCGGCACCGATCTGGATCGCTCCCGCCGCGCCCATCAGACAGAGCAGGACCGGCTTGGGGACTCCGGCCCGTTTCTCGCCGCGGAGGGCGCCGCGGCGAATGGCTCGACCCACCGCCTGCGGATCGCAGTCGCCGATGCAGGCGAAGATTGCGATGAGAGAGTCCGTGTCCGGATCCGCCATCGCACCTTCCACCGCGGTTTCGTAGGCTTCCACCGTGGCGAGAGGGCCCAGATCGATGGCGCTTTGCCCCGCGACGACCAGGCCGCGGGAGTCGCAGGCGTCGGCACAGATCGTCAGGACGCCTCCGGAGTTGCTCACGATCGCGACGCGATTGCCGCGCGGCAGCGGCTGGTGGGCCAGCAGCACGGCGACGTTGAACATCTCCTCGAGCGTTTCGGCGCGGATCACGCCCGCCTGACGGAAGAGCATCTCGACGTTGACGTCGCTCTGGGCGACGGCGCCGATGTGGGCGCGTGCCGCGTCGCTGCCCGCCGGAGTCCGCGCGCTCTTCACGCAGAGGATCGGCTTGCGATAGGAAATGCGCCGGGCGATGCGCGCAAAGCTCCGGGGATTGCCGAAGGTCTCCAGATACAGCAGCGCGATGTCCGTCGAGGTGTCTTCCTCCCAGTACTGGAGCAGGTCGTTGCCGGAGACGTCGGCTCGGTTTCCCGCCGAAACGAAATTGGAGAACCCCAGGCCGCGCTCGGCGGCGTAGTTCAGGATCACCAGCCCCAACGCCGCCGAGTGCGAGAAGAAACCGATGCGGCCTCGGGGCGCCATGTGCGGCGACAGGCTCGCGTTGAGGCTGACATCGGCGTGCGTGCTCATGACACCCAGACAATTCGGCCCGATCAGACGGGCGCCATGGGAGCGCACGAGGTCGACCAGCTCGTTCTGGAGCGCGACGCCTTCCGGGCCGCTCTCGGCAAAGCCCGACGTCACCACCAGGAGTCCCCGGGCGCCGTGGCGCAGGGCTCCTTGCGCCACCTCGAGGACTCGCGGGGCCGGCACGGCAATGACGACGAGCTCGGATTTTTCCGGCAGATCCCCGACGGACGCATAGGCCTTGACGCCCTGCACCGCGTTGGCCTGGTTGTTGACCGGGTAGACCGTGCCGGTGAAGTTGCCCTGGAGGATCGCGCGGAAGATCATGCTGCCCACCGCGGAAGGATCGCGCGAGGCGCCGACGACGGCGACCGTCCGCGGTCGGAGCAGGGGGATAAGCGAATGGGCGACGGCAATGCGCTCGCGCAGCTCGACCCGCTCGCGCAGAGAGGCGAGCCCGGCGACCGGGAACTCCACGTGGATGCTCCCGGCGTCGGCCACCTGCTGCACTTCGAAGCCCGAGTCCCGGAAGACATTGATCATCGCCTGGTTCTCGTAAAGGACCTCGGCCTCGAAACCGACGAACCCCGCCCCGGCAGCGATGCCGGCGAGCCGTTCCAGGATCAGGGTGCTGATCCCCCGGCCCTGATAGTCGTCGTGCACGAGAAAAGCGACCTCCGCCTTTCCATGAACCCCGACGGAGACATAGCTGCCGACCCCGACGACCCGAGCGCCCGCCCCCTGCCCGACCACGGCGAGGAGACAGAGGCGATCGTGCGGCTCGCCCGAGCACATGAACTCGACCGCACTTCGGGAAACATAGGCCACCGCTCCCAGGAAGCGCAGCTGGAGGCTCTCGCGCGACACGCTGCCGAGGAACGCCTCCATGGCGGCGACGTCGTCGGGAGTCGCCGCTCGCAGGAGGGCGCTTTCGCCGTCCCGAAGGAGAACATATTCGCTGAAATTCTTGCCTTCGGAAATGATCCGGAACATCAGACGTCGGATTATAGGGGCGGGCCGCCGGCCCCCCGCGAAGCATCGGCTCGGCCGGCGATGGCTCGGGACATAACCGTGTTTTTCAGAGCCAGTAGGGATGGGCCTCTTCGAGAAGGCGTCGGGCGACTTGTCGATTTCGGCGGGCGATCGCCGCGCGGTTTGCGAGATCGGTGGGGGCGGGAGACTCATCGTGCAGGGACACCAGCGGCCGATTCTCCAGAAACGCGCTCCACTTGCTCCGCCACACCTCCGGCAGGAGCACGGGCAGCGGGAGCTCGTGGACCAGCAGATAGAGGATGGTCCAGACTCGGGCCACGGCGTGGAAAGCGTAGCCTCCTCCGAGAGTGAACAACACGCGGCCCGCTGTGAGCTCGTCGGCCATCCGAAGGAGCCGCCGAAAGATCGCCTCGTAGTCGCGCGTCGTCAGCATCAGGTCGGCCAGGGGGTCGGCAAAGTGCGCGTCGGCTCCGGCCTGCACGACGAGGACGCCGGGACGGAACTGACGGAGGGCCGCCGGCACGACCTCATCGAACACTTCGAGATAGCTCTCCCCTTCGGTGAAGGGCTGGAGCGGCAAATTCAACTTCAAGCCGCGACCGGTTCCCCATCCGAGCTCGTGGACTTCGCCGGTGCCCGGAAACAGGTACTGGCCCGCCTCGTGGAGGCTGATCGTCATCACGCGCCGGTCCTCGTACAGAATCTGCTGGACGCCGTCGGCGTGATGAACGTCGATGTCCACGTAACCGACCCAGAGGCCGTGGCTCGTCAGCCAGTTGATCGCGATCGCGACGTCGTTGTAGATGCAAAAACCCGACGCGATGTTGCGCCGGGCATGGTGGAGTCCGCCGCCGAGCTGGAGCACCCGCTTCTCGCCTTTCTCGGCGATGAGCCGGGCGCCTGCGAGGGTGCCGCCCACGAGCCACCGAGCGGCCTCGTCCATGCCGGGGAAGACCGGGTTATCGGGGGTTCCGAGGCCATAATCCTCGCTATCCGGAACGCTTTCTCCGGCGCTCAGGGCTTCGACGCGGCGGACGTAGTAGTCCTCGTGGACTCCGAGGATCTCGGCCCGCGTCGCGGGCTGCGGAGCGACCGGCTGGACGCGATGACCGAGTGCGGCGAGCAGGTCGAGCACCATGTCCACCCGGATGGGGCTGAACGCGTGGTCGTCTCCGAAAGAATAGGTTCGGTAGGCGGGGTGGTAGATCACGCAGGCCATGGCTTCTCGGGTGGCCAGAGGACTTCGAAGCCGGAAAGGCGCAGGTCCGCGGCGAGGGCCCGCATCTCGATCGAACCGATCCGAAGCACGGCGCGGGTCAACCGGTCACCTTCCGGGTACGTCAGGATCGACCGGACGGCGAGATCCCGGTGGCTCAAGAAGCTCGTCAAGCGGGCCAGCTCTCCGGGCTCGTCGGGCAAGCGGACTTCCAGCCGGCCGGAGGGCTTGCCGACGCCTGTCATCTTGAGCAGCGCGTCGAGCAGGTCCAGGCCGGTGATGATCCCGATCAGTCTTCCGTCGTCGACCACCGGCAGGCAGCCGATCTTCCTCTCCCGCATTGTCCATGCCGCGTCTTCGACCGGGTCCAGGGCGTCGGCCGTCTGCGGTTGACGCGACATCACCTCGGAGACGCGCCTGTCCGGTGAGAACGGCGAAGGCGCAAGCGCGCTCGTGGCCAGCCGCAAGTCACGATCTGTGATCACGCCGACGAGAGCGCTCTCCCGCACGACGGGGAGGTGGCGAATGCGTTTCTCCTGCATCGTGCGATAGGCGTCGTGGAGCGTGGTGTCCGGCGAGATCGATAGAACCGGACTCTTCATGATGTCCCGGACCAGCATGGCTCCGCCTCGCTTTTCTGTGAACTCTGACCGCCCGGAAAGAGCCAGACCCGGGCCCTGCAGGACCCGGGTCTGGCTGGAATCGAACGAAAATGAGGATCCGTTTCTCCGCAGAGACGCCCGCGAGAACCGTCGGACTCGCTACTCTTCCTTGCCGAACTGCTTCAAGTCCTCCGGTCCCTCCTTGGTGGCGACCTTCTCCTTGCCCTGGACCATGACACGGATCTGCTCGACGACGTCGGGATTGGCCAGAGTCGTGATGTCGCCCGTATCGAGCGTGTTGGAGATCGCCGCCAGCACGCGGCGCATGATCTTTCCGGAGCGTGTCTTGGGCATGTCCGGAACGATCCGGACCGACTTGGGTCGGGCGATCTTGCCGATCATCGTCTCGATCGTCGTCACCACCTTGTCGGTGATCTCCTTGCTGGCGGCATAGCCGGGTTTCAAAGCGATGTAGATCTCAGGCACCCGGCCCTTGATGTCGTCGACCACAGGAACCACGGCCGCTTCCGCGACCTCGGGGATGGTGAGGCAGGCCGATTCGAGCTCTTTCGTCCCGAGGCGGTGTCCGGCGACATTGATGACGTCGTCGACGCGGCCGAGGATCCGGAAATAGCCGTCGGCGGCGAGGACCGCCCCGTCGGCCGCAAAGTACGGCCAATCGTGCCAGTCCTTGCTCTTGGGATTCTTGCAATACTTGACGTAATACTGCCTGGGGAATCGCTCTCGATCGCCCCAGATCGTCTGCATGATGCCGGGCCAGGGATTGCGGATGCAGATGTTCCCGGCCTTTCCCGAGCCTGCCTTCACTTCTTCACTCTTTTCGTCGTAGATGATCGGGTAGATGCCCGGCACCCCGGGTCCGGCGCTGCCCGGTTTCATCGCATCGATCGCGGGCTTGGTGCTGCAAAGGAATCCGCCGTTTTCCGTCTGCCACCAGGTGTCGACGATGACGGCTTTGTCCTTGCCCACGGTGTGGTAGTACCACCTCCACACTTCGGGCTCGATCGGCTCGCCGACGGTGGTCATGTGCTTGAAGTGATAGTTGTATTTCTTCGGCTCGTCCGCCCCGGCCTTGCGCAGCATGCGAATGGCCGTCGGTGAAGTGTGAAAGATGTTGACGCCCAGCCGCTCGGCGATGCGCCACACCCGCCCCGCATCGGGATAGGTCGGCACGCCTTCGTAGATGACCGACGTCGCGGCCAGCGCCAACGGCCCGTAGACGATGTAGGAGTGCCCGGTGATCCAGCCGATGTCGGCCATGCACCAGTAGGTGTCCTCGGGATGGATGTCCTGGATGTACTTGGAGGTTCCGGTCACGTAGGCGAGGTACCCGCCGGTGCGATGCTGACAGCCCTTGGGCTTTCCCGTCGTGCCGGAGGTGTACATCAGAAAGAGCGGCGCCTCGGCATCCATGGGGACCGGCTCGACCTTCGCGCGGCGATAATCCTTGAGGACTTCGTCCACGAAGAAGTCGCGTCCCTTGACCATGGGCGTCGCCGAGCAGTACTTGCCCGGATGCCGCTTCCAGACCAGGACCTTGTCGATCTTTTGCCCTTCCTTCTCGGCGGTGGCAATGGCGATCTCGGCGGCCGCCTTGTGATCGATCATCTTGCCGCTGCGGTAGTAGCCGTCCATGTAAATGAGCACGTTGCTTCCGGAGTCCGCTGCCCGCATGCCGCACGCCTCGCCCGAGAACCCGCCGAACACGACGGAGTGGATGACTCCCAGGCGCGCGCAGGCGAGCATCGTGATCGGCAGCTCCGCGACCATCGGCATGTGGATCGTGACGCGGTCGCCGGCCTTGAGCTTTGCGAAGTCCCGCAACAGCGCCGCGAACTCGTTGACCCGGACGTAGAGCTCCTGGTAGGTCAGCGCGACCGGATCTTCTTCTTCCGACTCGGGGACGAAAATGATGGCCGCCTTGTTGCGGTACTTGGCCAGGTTGCGGTCGATGCAATTGTAGGAGACATTGATCTTGCCCCCCACGAACCACTTCCAGAACGGGGGGTCGCTGGTATCGAGCACCGTTTTCCACGGCTCGTACCAGGTCAGCATCTGAGCGTATTCCTCGTAACACTTGGGAAAATTCTTCTCGCTGAACCGTTCGTTGACCGAAGGATCCTTGAGGTTGGCCTGGTCCACGAACTCTTTCGGCGGCTTGAAGTATTCCTCTTCCTTCCAGTGCACCGCGATCTGGGCTTCGGTGGTTTCCGCGGCCCCGGCCGCTGCTTTCGAGTCTGCCATGAAACCTTCTCCCTTCGATTGAGAAAGCCGCGTCAGCATCGCCGACGCGGCCGCTACGGATTTTTTCTCAGGCCCTAGCCGCCGCCGGCACCTGCGGCCGCCTTGCCATGAACTCGAACAACAGGGCGACTACCGCCAGCACTGCAGCGGTGTAGAACGCCGCCTGATAGTTCTTGTATTTGTCGAAAAGCACTCCGCCGATCCTGGGTCCGATGAAGCCGGCAACGCCCCAGGCAGTAAACAGGATGCCGTAGTTGATCCCGGCGTTCTTCGTGCCCCAGAAGTCGGAGGTCGCCGAGCCGTTGACCGACAGCTGCGTGCCGTAGCACCAGTAGACGATGAAGACCATCACGTAGAGCATGGCAACGTTGCCACCGGTCAGGTAAAGCACCGGCATGGCGACAGCCGAGATGCCGATCATCAGGCGCAGGACGTTCAAACGCCCGAGGGCGTCGGACATCCAGCCCGAGAGAATGCGGCCGGAGGCATTGCCCGCGGCGCCGATGACGAGACCGATGACGGGAAGCGCCGTACCGGGAATGCCTGCGCTCTTGGCGAACGGGATCAGCTGGCTGATGACCATCAGACCCGCCGCGCAGCCCAGCGCGTATGCGATCCACATGAAGTAGGCTGTCGGCGTGCGCCACATCTCTCCGGGACGGAACTCATAGGTCGTCGCTGCCGCCTTGGATGCTGGCGCAGGCGTCCAGCCCGGCGGGCGGTACCCGACCGGAGGGTTCTTCAACAGAAGGGCTCCGACGAGAGTCATGACGAAGAAAATCGCCCCCAGGATGACGAAGGTGGTCCGCCAGCCGTACTGGGGGATGAGCCACAGGTTGGCCAGGGGCCCGAAGATGGCCGAACCGCCGCCGTAACCCGCGACGGCCAGACCGACCGCCAAGCCTCGCTTGTCGGGAAACCACTTTGCCATGACCGGAATGGGCGTCGCGTAGCCGAAACCGTTGCCGATGCCGACCAGAATGCCGAAGGCGACGATCAGGTACGTCAGGCTGGTTGTCTGAGCGGACAGGACAAAGCCCACCGTCAAGAGAATGCAGCCGGTCAGGGAGATGAAGAAGGGACCGAGCTTGTCCTGCAATCGGCCCGCGACGATGAAGGCGATCGCGAACACGACCACGGCCCAGGTGAACACTTGGGAGGTGTCTGCCCGCTTCCAGCCGAACTCCTTTTCCAGTGGCGCAACGAAGACGCTCCAGGCGTAAAGCGATCCCAGCGCGAGATTCATCATCAGGCCGCCCACCACACGCCACCATCGACTGATGCCCACGTCCCCGTGCGTCGCGGCAGCGGACCCGGGGACGCTTCCAGCAGTAACTGCCATATCAGATCCTCCTTCTTTTTGGATTCGCGACCTTCTTTAGAGCCTCCTCCCGTGTCGGTCCGTGATCGGTCGACCCAATCTCAGGATCGGGCGCTTGCATCCGCGTGGTGAACCGCTGCGTGGCGGTAACGTTTTCAAGCTGTATTTGGTCCGATCTTGGCGTGAACGCTATGACGAAGGCCGGCGAGAAGCAAATGATTCAAACGCACTATCGGGCATGTGGGAAACCCCGGGAAACTGGGATCTCCACCCTTTTTTCCTTCCCCTCGGCCCGGACTTCCGTGGAAGGGGGTGAGCAGAGGGAGAGGCGCTGATGAGAAGGTTCTACAATGGGGAAGGTGGAGTCCGAAGGCGTTCTGGACGGCCCCACGCTCAGTCGGCTGGACCGCTGGCGGAAGGCACGCGCCGTCTTCGTCCGCCCCGATGGGACGGAGGCGGAGCGCGCCGTTTCGCGAGCGCTCGGCCGCCTCTGGGCCAGGGGCCAGATCTACGGCCGCGCGCGCCGCCTGGTCCTGGACCGTCCGGCCGAGACCCTCCTGGCGCAACTGGCCGACGGAGCGGGGCCGGCGGCCGAGCAGGTGCGGGTGGCCCCGGAAGATCCGTCGCAGACGAAGTGGGACGCGGTCGGCAACCTGACGCCCCTGCCCGCCGCGGCGCGGCAGGTCCGGGCGCTCTGGCTGGTGGACGTTCTTCAGAGCGGAGACCTGTTCGTCGAGTTCCAGCCGATCTTCGATCTGAGAAGCGGCGCGGTCCTGGGAGCGGAGGGTCTTCTCCGGGCGCGTTCGTCGGATGGGACCGCCCACCTGGCCGCGGAGATCTTCCCGGCGGCCCAGGCGCTCGACATCGAAGTTCCCTTCGAGCGGCTCTCCTGGGTCTGCGTTCTGGAGGCGTCCCGCCGCCTGCCTCCGGACATCCTGCTCTTCTTGAACGTCAACCCGCAGCTGCTGACCGGAGGCCCGCACCGTCTGGATGGCCTGGGCCGCGAGGCCGAGCGCGTGGAGTTCCCCTACGCGCGGCTGGCCCTGGATCTCGTCGAGATCGAGCGCGTGAAGTCGCTCGAGGTCCTGCGTCCCGCGCTCGATGTGCCTCACGATCTGGGCGTGGCCGTGGCGTTGGACGACATCACGTCCGGCTACGAGACGTTGCGCTATTGCGCCGCGCTCGCGCCACGGTGGATCAAGGTCGACGCCGAGATCACCCGCGGAATTCGCGCCGACCCGCGGCGCCGCGCGGTCCTGAAGCTCCTGGCCTCCGTGGCCCGGGACGCCGCGGTCGGGCTGATCGCGGAAGGCATCGAATCGGGCGAGGACCTCGACGTCTGCCTGGACGAGGGCGCCCTCGCGGCCCAGGGCTATTTCCTGGCGCGTCCCGCCGTCGAGCTCGCCGGCGCCACGGAGGAGTTCCGGCTTTGGCTCGCGGCGCGCTCGTCGGCCCTGGCGCCGCCTTCGGCGCCGTGAACGGAGCGGCCGCTCCCGACACGGTTCGTCTGGACGTCTGGCTCGACGTCGCCTGCGTCTTCCCGACCCGCTCGCAGGCCAAGGAGGCCTGCGGGGCAGGCAAGGTGGACGTCAACGGCGCAAGGGCCAAGCCGCACCGCGAGATCCGGATCGGCGACCGCGTCGCCATCGCCGGGCGGCGCGGGGAGCGCCGGGAGCTCGTCGTGCGCGGCCTGGCCACCCGATCGATCCCCAAGGCCCAGGCGCGCGCTCTCTACGAGGACGTCACGCCCCTGGTGTCCCCCGAGGTCGCCGAGGCCCGGCGCATGGACCGGATGCTGGCGCCGAAGGTGGACGAGGGGCGGCCGGACAAGAGGGACAGACGAGAAATCATCAGGCGGAAGGGGCGGTAGGGAGAATCGGTCCATCGGTCCATCGGTCCATCGGTCCATCGGTCCATCGGATGATTTCGTCGAGAAATCGCTTGTCCCAGGCAAATGAACCGATGATCCGATGAACCGATCATCCAATTTCTTCTACAATTCCCCCCATGGACTTCGAGCTCCTCTGCCCCTGCTGCCAGGCCAGGCTGAAGGTCGATCCGGAGCTCAAGGCCGTGATCGCGCACGAGGCGCCCAAGGTCGCGCGCAAGTTCGAGTCCGTCGACGATGCGGTGGGCGCGCTCAAGACCCACGACCTGGAGCGCGAGAAGAAGTTCGCGGCCTCGGTCGAGGCGGAGAAATCCAAGCGGGACGTGCTCAACCGGAAGTTCGACGAGCTGTTCGAGAAGACCAAGAACGACTCCTCGCGGCCGGTGCGGGACATCGATCTGGACTGACGGAAGGCGGAAGGCGATAACAATACTTATATTGTACCCTGCGGACGCCTCACGCCTCACGCCTCACGCCTCGCGCCCGGCATGATCTCCATCGGCGTTTTCGGCTCGAGCGCTCCGCGTCCGGGCACCCCCGATTACGAGCAGGGCCGCGCCGTCGGAGGAGCCGTCGCCCGAGCCAGGGCGCGGCTGGTCTGCGGGGGGTACGGAGGCGTGATGGAGGCGGCCTGCCAGGGGGCGGCCGACGAAGGCGGCACGAGCCTGGGGATCGTCGTGGCCGGACAGGGAGAGCCCAACGCCTGGCTGAGCGAGGCGATCGCGGTCGGAAGTCTCGGCGAGCGGCTGGCCCGCCTGCGCGACGAGAGCGACGGCTGGATCTTTCTCCCGCGCGGCCTCGGGACCATGCTGGAGCTCGTCTGGATGGCCGAGAGCGTGGCCAAGCGATTGGCCGTGGCCCGGCCACTCGTGCTCCTGGGGGAGTTCTGGCGGCCGACCCTGGACACGGCCTTGCGGGAGGCCGCCGGCTCCGGAGCGCAGGCCCTGGGATCGTGGGTCCGTTTCGCGAAATCGCCGGGAGAGGCGGTGGAGCTCGCGATGGCGCAGGTCCTGAGTCCCTAGTCCTGAGTCCGGAGGTCCCGCTCCGACTACGGACCACGACCAAGGACCAGGGACTAAGGACTCACCTTCTGGTAGGCCATCTCCTTCAGGATCGCGATACGCTTTTCCATCGGCGGGTGCGTCGAGAAGAGCGAGGCGAAACGGCCCTCCCGGTCGTTGAGGGCGCGTCCCCGGGGGTCCTCGATGCACAGATGCGCCACGCCCTGCTTGATGGACTGCGTCGGCGCGGTGGCTGCAGCGATCTTCTCCAGCGCAGAGGCCAGCGCGAGCGGATTGCGCGTCAGCTCCGCGCCCGAGGCGTCGGCCAGGTATTCCCGCTGCCGCGAGACGGCCATGGCGACGAGTTGCGCGATGAGCGGCGCGAGAATCAGGGACAGGAGCCAGAGCACGAAGAAGACGAGCGCCAGGGGTCCGGATCCTCCGCGATTCCGATCGTCGCGGCGCCCTCCGCCCCACCACAGGCCGCGGCGTCCCCAGTCGGACAGGAGAAGGATCGACCCGACCAGCGCGGCCACGACGGTCATGACCCGCACGTCGTAATTGCGCACATGGGACATCTCGTGCGACACCACCGCCTGCAACTCCTCGCGGTTGAGGCTGTTGACGAGCCCCTGCGTCACGGCGATCGAGGAACGCTCGGGGCCGATGCCGGTGGCGAAGGCGTTGGGGTCGGGGTCCGGGATCAGGTAGACCGACGGCTTGGGGAGCCCCGACGCGATGGCCATCTCCTCGACCACGTCGTCGACCAGACGCTGGCGCGGGTCGTTGCGGTCGATGGGAATGGCGCTGGTCGACTCCAGGACGGCCTTGTCGCCTCCCTGGACGGCCCACCAGGCCGACGCTCCGCCCAGGAGAATCGCGCCGATCGTCGCGACGGGGAAGCCGGGCGAAAACCCCGAGCCGTAGAGGAAGGCGTCGGCGCCGATCCCCAGAAAAGCGAGAAAGGCGACGAACCCGGCCAGCAGAAGCGTCGTGCGCCTGAGGTTGCGCCGCTGCTGGTCGTAGAGGTTGGTGGGGACGTCCAAGTCCTTGGTCCTTTGTCCCTGGTCCTTCGTCGACTGGCACCGACCAGGGACTAAGGACTAAGCACCAGGGACTCCGATCACGCCTTGGGCCGGAGGTTCAGATCCACCTGCGGGACTTCGCGCTCCGCGGCGACCGTGATCTCGAAGAGCTCGACGGTCTGGAACTTGAAGGCCTGGGCGATCAGGTTGTCCGGGAAGATCTGCTGCGACGTGTTGAAGCGCGTCGCGAGGTCGTTGTAGAACTGGCGGGCGAACCCGATCTTGTTTTCCGTCGAGGTCAGCTCTTCCATGAGCGCTTTGACGTTCTCGTTGGCCTTCAGATTCGGATAGTTTTCGGCCAGAGCGAAGAGCCGGCTCAAGGTCTGGGTGAGCTGGTTCTCCTTCTCCGCGGAGTCGGCCACGCCGCGCGCGGCCACGGCGCTGTTGCGCGCCTGGATGACTTTCTCCAGCGTGTCCTGCTCGAACTGCATCTCGCCTTTGACCGAGGAGACCAGGTTGGGGATCAGGTCGTGGCGGCGTTTGAGCTGGACGTCGATCTGCTTCCAGGCGTTGGCGACCTGATTCTTGAGGGAGATCAGGTTGTTGTAGCGCCAGACCGCCCACAGGGCGCAGGCCACGGCGACGCCGATCAGGACCAGCAGACAGCCTCCGAAGGCGGCCATGGAACTCTAGGAACCTCCGATTGTCATTACGAAAATTGTCGGCGGGAGTTTAGCACCGACTTCGACACCGACGCCGTCAGGCGTTGAGCCCCTGCCGGAGCTCGCGGGCGAGGATCTCCACGGTCGACCGCGTCCCTCCGGTCAGCTTTTCCTTCCATTGGCCTTCGGTCTCGAAGCGCTTGTCGCCGATGGCCTCCGACCAGGGGCGCAGGGCGGCGTCGAGCTCGCCGGCCGACCATACGTCGCCTCCGCGGCTCCGGATCATGGCGATGACGTACGGCACGATGCGGATGAACGCCCGCAGCGACGGGGAGGACTTGATCGAGTACTTGCGGCCGGCGAAGGCGGCGGGAAAGGCGCGCGCCGCGGCCTTGAAATAGTTGAGGAAGAACCGCTTGGCGTTCTCCCGGAACTCGCGCGCGATCCGGCCTCCCGCCGCGTCGATCGAGGCGAACACGTCGCGCAGCTCGTCGGCGAGGGAGGCTTGCGTGACGCTGCCCCTTCCGATGCCCAGGACCTTGATCTGCCCCTTCAGGGGAGAGTGCTCGTCCTCGTTGAGGGCCCGGATGACGTCGTGCGCGGCGGCCAGATTCTCGTCCCGGTAGAGCCGGCGCCCTGACAGTGAGATCAGGTGCGAGGGGTTCAGCTTGGTGTGCTTGCTGTTGATCGTGACGAAGAGCTCCACGACCTGGTCCGCGGTCAGATTGTCGAAAACGACCGCGGGGACCTGGAAGTCCTTCAGATTGTGTTTTTCCGCGAGCTGATGCAGGGCCAGGAGCCGATGCTGTCCGTCCAGCGCCCGAAGGATCCCCGACTCCTCGGGCAGCTTCAGCGATCCGGCGTCGGACCGTCCGCCTCCGGGGGAAAACTCCAGCCGTCGGTCGGACACGAGGAGCACGCTTCCCGGGATCGCCGGGAGGGTTCCGGAGTCGGCGCACTGGAGGTAGTACGCCACGAGCTCCTCGATTTTCCGCTGGATGATCGGACGCTGGAAGGCCTGCTCGGAGGCGGCGATCTTTCGTTCCAGGAACTCCCAGTTGACGCGGCCCATCGTCTTCTTCTTCGCCGTTTTGCCCCGCATGGTCTGGGCGTCCGGCCCGAAGGAGAGGACTTCGAAGCCGACGAGCGACTGCAGGTCGGCTCCCGAGAGGAGGGCCTCGTAGAAGCGGACCCCGAACTGGTTCAACCGGAGCGAGGGAACAGAGAGCATCCGGACCCCCCCTTCCTATTGGGCGGGGATTATACGGGAGCCACGATCGGTCCATCCGTTCATCGGTTCCTCGGTTGATTTCGGCGGCTCGAGAGCGTTTCGAGGCAAATGGCCCGATGGACCGATGATTCGATGAACCGATCCATCAAGGGGGATTGACCCTCTTCCACCCCTGCCCCGTGGTCATCTCGTCATGGATCTGGCTGGCGCCGGCCAGGATTCCGCGCAGCTCGCCGGTCAGCAGCTTTTCCAGCTCGCCGAGAGACTCCGGGCTGGCCACCGGGACCGAGCACTCGATCGTCGACTGCCCCAGCGAGGCGTAGAACGGGGAGGCGCGGCGCGTCCAATCCGACTCGTTGCGCCGGTGCTTGGTCATCAGAAACGCCGCCAGGCGTCTCTCGTCCCAGGGCTCCGACAGAGTCCAGCGGAAGTTCGCGCGGGGACCCTTTTGCTGGGTCTCCGGCCGCTCGTCGGCGAGGGCGATGGCCATAGAATTGCGGTTCAACGATAACATTTCAGCAGCCGCCGTGACCAGAACACTTGCCGCGCTCCTCCTGCTGGGCCTGGTGCCCGCGCCCTCCTCCGCCCAGGCGGGGGGACGGACCTATTCCTCCCACCTCATGGTGGACCAGGAAGTCGTCGTCTCGTCTCGAATCACCGGAGTGATCGAGAAGGTGCTAGTGGAGCGGGGGACCGTCGTCGCCAAGGGCGATCCGCTGGCCACCCTGGAGCTGTCGGAGTTCGATCAGGACGTCAAGGAGGCCAGAGAGCAGATGGGCCTGGCCAAGGCGGAACTGGACCGCTCGGAGGCCCTCTCTTCAGGCGGGATCAGCAGCAAATCCGACCTCGACACGAAGCGGGCCCAATACGCCGTCGCCGTCGCGGCCTGGGAGAAGGCCAAGGCGATCCGCGACTACGCCGTGGTCCGAGCGCCTTTTGCCGGGGTGGTGACCGAGAAATTCGCCCGCGTGGGAGAGAAGGTCATCGACATCCAGAACGTCCCGCTCTTCCGGGTGACGGCCTTCGAACCGCTTCTGGCGCGCATCTACGTTCCCGAAAAGGAGCTCCTGACCTTGAGGCGGGGCGCCACCGTCGAGATCGTGCCGGTCAGCTTTCCCCAGGCACGGACCCGGGGCGTCATCGACTTCATCAGCCCCACGGTCGACGCCGCCAGCGGGACCGTTCAGGTGATCATCCGCGTCCAGCGCGAGAAGGCGCGATCCATTCTCCGGCCCGGCCTGGCGGTGGACGTGCGCTTTCCCGGCGCCGCGAAACCGTGACCGGCCAACGCCGTTCCGGTTCTTCCCCCCGGTTGCGCTCGACGCTCGATCGGGTCCTGGTCCACGACATCAAGAACATGGGATTCCGTCTCCAGATGCTCCGCTCCAACCTCGAGAGGCACTACGGCGACCCGGATTTCAAGCGGTCCGTGCAGGAGCTGCTGGCGTCGACGATCGAGCGCCTGGACGGCATCGTTGGCCGCTGGTCCGCTCAGGAAGACGGCGTCCTGATCAAGGTCGCCCTGGATTTGAACGGCCTCCTGCGGGAGGTCGCGTCGGCCTCGACGCGCCGGGGCGGGCACGGGAACAACAGCGGCGCCCGGCCGCCCGAGGTCTCCCTGGCCCTGGGGGCGATCCCGCAGGTCTGGGGCGACCCGTACTTTCTCCGCGACGCCCTCTCTTCGCTCGTCGACAACGCCCTGGAGGCGGCGGCGCCCTCGGGCAAGGTGCTCATCCGTTCCTTCGTCCCCCGGACGAGGGGCTCCGCCAGCCGGCGCGCCGCGGTGGAGATCATCGACAACGGGGCCGGAATGAGCGACGAGTTCATCCAGGAGCGCCTCTTTCGCCCCTTCCAGACGACCAAGCCGGACGGCGTCGGACTTGGGCTCTTCACCGCGAGCCAGATCATCCGGCATCACCGGGGCAAGATCGGGATTCGAAGCCGGGCCGGCGAGGGCACCGTGGTGCGGCTGTCCTTTCCGGGCCTTGAATCCGCGTCGTGACAAAGGACGGCCGCGCGCGACTGGGCCGGATTCTCATCGTCGAGGATGACGCGGGCCTTCTGGAGCAGCTGCGGTGGGCGCTCGCGGGTCACTTCGATGTGACCGGCGCCAGGGAGGCGCAGGAAGGGCGGGCGCTGCTGGGATCGTCTCCCGACCTCTGCCTCTTCGATCTGCGGCTGCCCCCCTCCGGGCGCGTCGAGGAGGGCCTGGAGCTGCTCGCCGAGGCGCGCCGCCGCGATCCCGACGCCACGGTCGTGATGATGTCGGGGGAGCCGGATCGGAAAGTGGCCCTGCGCTCGATCGAGCTCGGTGCGTTCGATTTCTTTCAGAAGCCCGTCGACCCGGCGGAGCTCCTCGTGATCCTGAGGCGGGCGTTCGAACGGCACCAGCTCCTCGAGGCGAACCGGGCGTTGAAGGAGCGCGCGCGCGACGCGGAGAGCTTCGACCGGCTCGTGGGCACGAGCCTTCCGATGCGGCGCCTGTTCGACGAGATCGACCGGGTCGCTCCGACCGACGCGACGGTCCTTCTGATCGGGGAGAGCGGAACCGGAAAGGAGCTGGTGGCCCACTCCGTTCACGAGCGGAGCTCGAGACGCGGCCGCTCGTTCGTGGCCGTCAACGCTTCGGCCTTGCCGGAGACGC
This sequence comes from uncultured Acidobacteriota bacterium, assembly GCA_963733955.1. Classification (GTDB taxonomy): domain Bacteria; phylum Acidobacteriota; class Thermoanaerobaculia; order UBA5066; family Gp7-AA6; genus DATFTF01. The sequence continues at coordinate 2,932,181 of CAVTEW010000003.1, read as the reverse complement.
TGGCGGAGGCGGAGCTCTTCGGGCACGAGAAGGGGGCCTTCACCGGCGCGATCGCCTCGCGCCCGGGACGGTTCGAGCTGGCCCACGGCGGTACGCTCTTCCTGGACGAGATCGGCACGCTTTCGGTCCCGGTGCAGTCGAAGCTTCTGCGGGCCCTGGAGTCGCGCGAGATCGAGAGAGTGGGTGGGAGACGGAGCATTCCGGTGGATTTCCGGCTGATCTCCGCGACCAACGAGGACCTCGAGCGCAGCGTCGCCGCCGGAACGTTCCGACAGGACCTCTACTACCGCATCAACACGATCCCGATCTCGATTCCGCCGCTGCGCGAGCGGGCCGAGGACATCCCTCTGCTGGCCGATCACTTTCTGCGGAAGTTCACGGCGCGCCACCATCGGCCGGCCCGGCGGCTTTCTTCCGAGGTTCAGGAGCGTCTTCGAGCGCACCCCTGGCGGGGCAACGTGCGGGAGCTCGAACACGTGGTGGAGATGCTCGTGCTCTTCTCCGACGGCGAGGTGATCGGCGAAGAGGACCTTCCGCGGGCCCTTCGTCCCACGTCGGGCGTCGGCCTCCGGCAGTCGATACCGAGCTCTTTTGCCGGGGCCGTCGAGGAGTTCGAACGGCGGCTCCTGACCGACGCGATCGCGCAGGCGGACGGTGTCAAGGCCGAAGCCGCCCGGCGGCTGGGCCTCGATGGGAACCAGATCAAGTATCTGTGCCGAAAGTACGGGCTCTAACAGGCTTCTGAAAAAGGGAGTGGAGCGGCGTTGCGAGCGCCGCCGAATCGGATGACGGATGCGAGCCGCGACGCGACTCGGGCGTGTCCGGGGCGCATCCGACGCCGGCGAGGCGTCCTTAAGAGACAATCGAGCGGCGACGCGACGGAGACGGCCCCCGCGCATTTTTCGGCTGCGGCGGTCCCTGCGCGACCGGCAGCCGAGAACTTTCCAAAGAAGACACGGGGCCTGCTCTCGTCTGGAAACGTTGCGGTCGCCGTTGGCGAAGCCAATGCCGCGGCCGCTAGCCATGCCCGCAATCATTTTTCAGCAGCCTGCTGGACTCGCCGGCCCTGGGCACCGCAGCGGTGGACCCGAGGGTTGAGAAAGTCAGCCGTGAGGGAAAAATTCATCTCCCGGGGACAGAAAAAACCGAACTGCTCTCCCGTCGCGATTCGTCCAGAAGTCTTTGTCGATGAGCAGATTGCCTCGGCCGCGGGCATCGGAGTGCAATGTGGCCTCTTCATTGCGATCTGTCGGCTAGAAAAGGAGGACCGCAAAATGGCTAACGAGGTCAAGATCAAGCTCACCGACGAACAGAAGTCCAAGATCAAGCAGGCCACTGGAAGGGAAGTTCCCGAGATCCGCGTCGGAAGCCTCGGAAATAACCCCGCCGTCTCGACCGATTTCGCTCACGTCGCTCCCAAGGCGTCGACCCGGGCCACCATGCGGGCCGCGACTCGCGCCAGCGTGAAGGCGGCGACTCGGGCCGCGACGAAGGCCGCGACTCGCGCCAGCGTGAAGGCTGCGACTCGGGCCGCGACGAAGGCCGCGACTCGCGCCAGCGTGAAGGCGGCGACCCGGGCCGCGACGAAGGCCGCGACTCGGGCCAGCGTGAAGGCCGCGACTCGCGCGGCGACGAGGGCCGCGACCCGCGCCAGCGTGAAGGCAGCCACGAAGTCCATGGTGTAGTCCTCGAGGCCCCCTCCTCACTCGGAAATCGAGAGCGCCCCGCTCGGCGGGGCGCTTTGTTTTTCTCAGTTCCCTTGCCTGACGCGGCAAATCTCAAAACGAGGACTACCAAAAGACCGATTGGCCCCACCTCGTGAGCAGCCGTGCCGCGCGTGACAGCACGGAGGCTCTGCGTCCATAGATCTTGGCGTTTGCCTCCATTCCCGGAAGCAACTGTCCGTTGGCGTTCTCGAAAACGGCGACCGCGACAAACTGATCAGGGCGTAGGGTTGGCGCCACGGGATCTCTCCGGGCCGTCGCGGTTCTGGGCTGCGCCAAAGTCGCCGGCGAGATCGACACGACGGTTCCATGCAGTGCCCCAAGCCGCCCGCGAAGAAGCGCCGACACGGCCGCCCCCTTTTGTAGATCGCCCAGAAGACGTTCGGACACCGCCAGCTCGGCCTTCATCTGACGGGTATCTCCAACTTCGGCAAGGAACGCGCCGGCGGGGACGGCCTGGCCCTCCAGGTCTTCAATGTAGGGCGTCAAGACGCGTCCTGAAATCGGGCTCCGAATCAAGAGACGCTCCTCGCGCTTCTTACCGCTGCTCAATGCGGCCTGGACCGACGCCTGCTGCCGTTCCGAAACATAGACGCCGGTGGCCTCGGCCGCCTGTCGGGCACGGCTCGCTTTCTGCTTGAGGTGCTGCCGCTCCGTCTCCAGTCTGGTGACCAGCTCGACAGCCGCAGGGCTCGACAGTCGAAAAAGGGGCTGCCCCTTCTCGACGTGGTCTCCTTCGCGGACCAGAGCCCGGTCCACGACGGCGTCTTCGGGCGCCTCGAGCCGAGCGGTCGTCAGCGGCCTGAGGACCGCCTGCGATCGGAGCGTCCTGCGAGTCCAGGGGAAGACAAGGAGCACGATCAGAGCAACCACAGAGGCGAGAAGAATCCTTCTCATTCGCGCCGACATGAGCAACTCCTTCTTGTCCAGATAGAAGAGCCGGGCGGTGCGCGTGGCCAGGCGCACGCGCTTGCGGAACAGGCGGTACATCGTGAGCAGAAGCAGGATGATCGCGAAGTTCGGAACGAACCTGGCGTAGAGATTGTAGAAAAGGCCGCCGATGAATCGCATGACCACGATGAGCCACGCCAGGGCCAGGGTTCCGTAGATCCAGTAAATGCGCCTCTTCCGGCGCGAGGCCGCCGGCACATCCACGGGCAGATGAAGGACATTTCTCTGAAGCGACAGGCCGATGTAGCGCAGCGACTCTTCCCGCAGCTCGGAGATCTCCACAAGGCTGGTCAGCGCGTAGTAGCCGTCGATCTTGATCAACGGATTGATGTTGAAGAAGACGGTCGAGACTCCGGTGAAGAGCATTGCGTTGAAGGCGAACTGGTGGAGAGCGGTGTCCGGGTAAGAGGCGACCCAAACAATGGTGGCGATCGAGCAGATCCAGGCCTCCACATATATCCCCGCTGCCGTGACCCACAGGCCGTGCCACTTGTTCTCGAAGAGCAGGGAGTCGGTCGTGTTGCAATAGAAGGCCGGCGTGAAGTAGACGAGCGCGATGCCGATGTCGTGAACTTCGCCGCCGTACATCTTGCAGACATAACCGTGAGCGAATTCGTGGATCGCGCCGATCGCGGTCAGAATGATGATGAACTGGATGAGATCGAGGAAGGGCTTGGAAGTGAGCGCATACATGATCTTGGTTCCACCCCAGATCTCGTCCCAGTGAAGACCGACGATCCCGATCGTCCAGGCAAACAGACAGCAGGCGAACGCGATGACCGGGGGTTTCCAGAGCCAACGGACATACCTCAGGGTCCCGTCCAGGAAGCGATCCGGGTCGAGCACGTGGAAGAGAAGAAAGAATGGATTGAATCCTTCCGCCTTCTCTTCAGCGGCCCGCTGGCGGGCGCCCTTGAGTCGGGCGAGAACCGCGAAGCTTCTCTCGGCGGCGGATGTCTGGAGGAAGTCGAGGTCGCGGAGAAAATCCTCGAAGTCGAGAACGAGGGCTTTCTCGATTGTCTCTTTGGGAAATCTCGCCTGGTAGGTTTCGTGGATCTCGGCCACCGTGCGCGTCCCGTCGAACAGTTCGATGACGCCCCACTGCGTGTCGTCGAAGTTGTAGTACGCATTGGCGACCGGATCCTTGACGACCCATTTGACCTCGCCCATCTGAACCAGGCGCCGGATGACGAGGTCCTCGCGGAGCGCCGGGCGGTTGGCCGCCCCGGTCGGCCGGACGGACAGGGTCGCTTGGCCGGTCGTCTCCTCGGAGCGGGTTCGTGCGACAAGCGCACCGATGCCGCGGGTCGTGCGCGGAGAACTCACGGGAGAAGAGGCCAGAGCTTGGTCCAGAGATAGCGCACCGGCTTTCGGAACAGCGCCACGATGACCGGCCGTGTGCCGGTCGAGATCTTGCCCCGACCGAGCATCCCTGTTTTGATCAGGCCTCCCGGGTTTGGGATGGATGCCTCCGCGATCAGGAAGCGATCCCCTCCCTCTTCCCGGACGCGCGGAGCCACGCGCTGGACGGCTCCCTGAAAGGTTCGGCCAGGATAGGCGTTGAATTTCAGCACCGCCTTCTGGCCGGGCCGCAGGAGGAGCGCTTCGGATTCCGGAACGGCAATCTCCGCGGTCACGGTCGTGAGGTCGGCGACGACACAGAACTCCGCGCCGCGCGGGAGAAACTGGCCGACGCGCTCGTCGATGCGCGCGGTCGCGATGACGCCCGCCACCGGCGAACGCAGGTTTGTCCACGCCACCCTCTGCTGTTCCAGGGACAGCCGGGCCATGGCCTCCCTTTGGCGGGCCCTGGCGTCCGAGACCGCCGCCGCGTCCCCCTCTTGCACGGCTCGAGAAACATCGCTCTCGGCGATCTCCAGGGCCGTCCGCGCCGCGGCAAGCTCCGCCTCGTAGCCGTCGGATCGCAGAGTCGCGATCGTGTCTCCGGCGCCGACGACGTCCCCCTCCCGACGAGAAACCGTCCCGATGATGCCGTCCACGAGCGAGGTGACCGCGGCGCGGCGTCCGGGAAGGACGCGCGCGGGACCACCGACTCTCAGCGGCCATGGCACGACGGTCAGGAGGACCAGCCCGAGCGCCGTGCCGATGGTCCAGGAGAGCCGGCGGCGCCTGGGAATGGCCAGGACCTGGCGGCGCTTCTCCAGCAGCGGCTTCCAGAAGCCGGCCAGAGGAACCTGCTGGTAGAGCTGCGCGTTGCGGACCGCGACCGTGGCTTGATTGACGAGAATCTGAAGGAGCCCCCGCGTCTCTTCGTCGAAGAGGAGAGGTTCCCGGCTCTCGAAGCTCAGAACCCCGAGCTTCCCCTCTTCGTCCTTGAGGATCGTTGCATAGAAGGATTTCAGCCCGCTCTCGCCAAAGAAGGCGCGGAACTTCTCTTCCGTCTCCGGCCTGTCGGCCACGAGCGTCCCGTCGTCCTGGAGGGTCACGTTGCTGTCGGAGCCGCTCCAGAAGACCCACTGGAGGAGATCCTCGGTGCGGCGGTTTTCCGCGGATTTGCGGTCGAGCTCCGGCGTACCGGAAACCGCCCCCAGGCGGAGCTTGCCGCGATCCAGGATCGCGATGGCGCACCGGTCGTAGGCGATGAGCGCGGCGGTGGCGTTGACCAGCGTCTGCATCACCTTGTCGAGGTCGAGGGTGGCGGTGATCTCGCGGCTCACCACCAGCAGCGCATCGAGCTCCTCGACTTTCTTTTCCGCCTGGTAGAGCCGCGCGTTTCGCAAGGCGCGGACCGCCTGCCGACCGAGGTCCTGGAGCAGCTCCTCGTCCTCCGGGGTGAACTCCAGATGCCGTCCCCGTTTGTTGGCAAGAACGATGGCGCCCACGGAGGCGTCGTCTTCGATCAGGGGGATGGCCAGCAGGGAGCGCACGGGATAGTCGGGACCTTCCTCGCTCGCGGATTCCGCCTCGTCGATGCGATTTCGCCGCTGAGCCTGTTGGTCGGCCAGCACGTCACCCACCACGGACGCGCCCACGGCGGAAGGGGGGTGTTCCGTCTCGTAGTTCTCATTGACCGCCGTCGCCGCGAGGTCGACCTCCTGGGAGTCCGGCTCGAGGATCCAGAGGGAAGCGATTTCCGCGGCGCCGAAGTCGGCGGCCTTGCGGGCGATGAGCTCGGTCAGCTCCGGCCACTCGATGGTCGAGCCGAAAGCCTTGGAAAGATCGTAGAGGTTGGTCAGCCGCTCGATGGCATGGAGCATGCCCACGGTCTTGCGCTCGGCCCGCAGGGCGCGGCCGAGGGCCGGGGCGGCCTGACGAAGAAATCCGTCCAGGCGCGCGAGTGTGGACTGAGGCTGTGGGTGATCGGAGAAGAGCAGCGCCAGGAGCCCGACGACCATTCCCTCGGCTTCCAGTGGCACGGCGATGCAGGTTCCCGCTGTGGGAGGCAGACACTTGAGCCACGGATCGTCTGTCGAATCGAAATCGGAGCGCTCGAGCACCCGGGGCCGCCGGTCACTCAAGAGCTCCTGGACGATCCCGGTGTCCCGAGGCACGGAGCGGCGCAGAACCTTTTCAGACTCTTTTCCGAACGCGCCGATACAGAGGAAAAGGGGATTCACCGCATCGGGCGCCCACAGCAAGACGGTGTCGGCGCCGCTGACCTGGGCGCTCCAGCGCGCGGCCCAGCCCGAGGTTTGGGCCAGGTTCTCGCACAGGGTGAGCTCCGCGAGGGCGGTCGCCTCGTCGGTTCCGGACGGTCCTCGTGGCTCCTCAGGCGCCATGCCTCACCGCCTTGGCCGGTTCCGGATCTTCATAATCGAGCGTTGACCGATCCTCGAGTCGGGGGCGCGACCCCGGGTGGCGGCCTCCGCACATTTAGAAGCTCGAGAGCGCCTGCTCCCGATCGTCGTAGATCTCGAAGACCGAGTCGAGCTTGGTCATTTCCAGAAGTTTGCGAATCTGCGTTCCGGCGGAGAGGAGCTTGGTCTGTCCCCCTTCCTTCTGGGACATGGTCATCGCGCGCACCAGCGCGCCGAGCCCCGAGCTGTCGAGGAAGCCGACCTGACCGAGATCGACCAGGAGGTTGACCTTCCCCTGCTCGAGCAGGCGCGTCAGAGCCTTCTTGAAGGTGGCCTCCGGCTCCCCGATGACGAGGTCGCCCTTCACGGTCAGAACCGTGACGGTTCCGCTGTCGCTTGTGGTCAGTTCCACGGGTCGCCGGCGGGATTATGTCGAAAACACCGGTCCGCCGTCCACGCGCGCCGAAAAACGGAGAGAATGCGGCCGCGGAGCTCCATGACCGATCTGAAATCGACCGACGCCGAGACGCGGCGGCTGGAGGAAGATAGCCGCCGGGTCAAGAATTGGAAGCGCTGGGGTCCCTATCTCGCCGAGCGGGCCTGGGGAACCGTGCGCGAGGATTACAGCCCCCACGGGACGGCCTGGGACTATTTCCCTCATGAGCACGCGCCGTCCAAGACCTACCGCTGGAACGAGGACGGGCTCTCCGGGATCTGCGATCGCCACCAGTACATTTGCTTCGGCCTCGCGCTGTGGAACGGCAGGGATCCCATCCTGAAGGAGCGCCTCTTCGGTCTGGGCGGGCCGGAGGGCAACCACGGCGAAGACGTCAAGGAGGTCTACTACTATCTGGACTCCACGCCCACGCACTCGTACATGAAGTGCCTCTACAAGTATCCGCAGGAGGAGTTCCCCTACGCTCGCCTCCTCGAGGAAAACCGCCGGCGTGGCCGAGGCGCACCGGAGTTCGAGCTGTCCGACACCGGCGTGTTCGATCAGGATCGGTACTTCGACGTCTTCACCGAGTACGCCAAGGCGGGTCCCAACGACATCCTCATCCGCGTCACGGCCATCAACCGCGGCCCGGAGAAGGCCGCGCTCCATCTGTTGCCGACCATCTGGTACCGCAACGTGTGGTCCTGGGGGCTCGGGCAGAGGCGCTCGCGCCTCTGGGCCGGCGAGGCCCCCGCCGCCCGCTGGGTCATCGAGCTCGACTCCGACTACTACGGGCGACTGCGCCTGCACGGGGAAGGGGAGGCGCAGCTTCTCTTCACCGAGAACGAGACGAATTTTCAGAGGCTCTACGGCGTGGAGAATGAGTCGCGCTACGTCAAAGACGCCTTCCACGACTTCGTGATCCGTAACGCGACCGAGGCCGTCAATCCGAACCGCCGGGGCTCGAAGGGCGCCGCGCGATACCAGAGGGGCCTGGCGCCGGGGGAAAGCTTTTCCGTTCGGCTGCGATTGACCGACGATTCCAGGCGGATCGATCTCTTCGGCGGCGAATTCGAGCAGATTTTTGCCGCGCGGCTGGCGGAGGCCGACGAGTTCTACCGGGACCTGGCTCCGTCGGACGTCTCCGACGACGCGCGATCGGTCCAGCGTCAGGCGTTCGCCGGTCTGCTGTGGTCCAAGCAGTTCTACTGCTACGAAGTGGCCCGCTGGCTCAAGGGAGACCCTGGCCAGCCCGCGCCGCCGCCGGAGAGGCTCTCCGGCCGCAATCGCGACTGGACCCACCTCTACAACGCCGACGTCCTCTCCATGCCCGACAAGTGGGAGTATCCCTGGTACGCGGCGTGGGACCTCGCCTTCCATTGCATTCCCCTGGCCACCATCGATCCCGATTTTGCCAAGCAGCAGCTCGTTCTGCTTCTGCGCGAGTGGTACATGCATCCCAACGGCCAGCTCCCGGCCTACGAATGGGCTTTCTCCGACGTCAATCCTCCGGTCCACGCCTGGGCCGCGTGGCGGATTTACAAGATCGAGGCCAAGCGGCGAGGCAAGAAGGACCGCCGGTTCCTGGAGCGCGTCTTCCACAAGCTGCTTCTGAACTTCACCTGGTGGGTCAATCGCAAGGACGCGGCGGGCCGCAACGTCTTTCAGGGCGGCTTCCTCGGCCTGGACAACATCGGGGTCTTCGATCGCAGCCAGCCTCTGCCCACCGGCGGCTACATCGAGCAATCCGACGGCACGAGCTGGATGGGGATGTTCTGCCTGAACATGCTGGCCATAGCGCTGGAGCTGGCGGAAGAGGATCCGGCCTACGAGGACGTGGCCTCCAAGTTCTTCGAGCACTTCGTGTACATCTGCCGGGCCATGAACGAGCGCGGCGGCTTCGAGCTGTGGAACGAGCAGGACGGGTTCTTCTACGATGTCCTGCACCTGCCCGACGGGCGCCCTTTTCCAATGAAGATCCGATCCATGGTGGGCCTGATTCCGCTCTTCGCGGTGGAGACGCTCGAATCGGACATCGTGGACCGCCTTCCGGGCTTCAAGCGTCGCATGCAGTGGTTCATCGAGAATCGCCCGGACTTCGGCAACCACGTCGAGACGGAGACCACCCCGGATGGAACCGTCCGGCGCTTCCTGTCGCTCGTCAGCCGGGATCGCCTGCGCCGCGTGCTCGGGTACCTGCTCGACGAGAACGAGTTCCTGTCGCCGCATGGGATCCGGGCTCTGTCGCGCCATCACCTCGAACACCCGTACATCGTGGGCGTCGAGGGGCAGGACTACCGCGTGGACTACGAGCCCGCGGAGTCGAGAACCGGAGTCTTCGGAGGCAACTCCAACTGGCGAGGACCGGTCTGGTTTCCGGTCAACTACCTGATCATCGAGTCGCTCCAGAAATTTCACTACTATCTCGGAGACGGATACAGGGTCGACCTTCCGACGGGCTCCGGCCAAACGGCCAACCTCTGGGAGGTCGCCGTCGAGCTGTCGCGCCGGCTGACGCACATCTTCCTGCGGGATGCCGACGGACGCCGTCCGGTCTTCGGAGAATCGGCGAAATTCCAGACCGACCCTCACTTTCGCGACTACGCGCTCTTCTACGAGTATTTCCACGGCGACAACGGCGCCGGGCTCGGCGCGTCGCACCAGACGGGTTGGACGGGCCTGGTGGCCAAGCTGATTCAACAGAGCGGGGAATGATGCGAGGCGTGAGGCGGAAGGCGTAAGGCGTAAGGCGGAGAGTGAGGGCGTGATGTCCTCAAGGAGGAGCCATGGCTGAGTTCGAATCGCACGGGATCGCCGGGATCGCGCGGGATCGCCGTGAACGGAGAGCCGTCTTTTCGATCGCGGCGATCACGGCGATCGTGGCAATCACGGCGATCGGCGCGCGCAGCGCCGCGGCGGCGGAGCCCGAGCGAACGATCGTCCTGAAGGCCGCGCGGCTCTTCGACGGGAACGCCGAGACGGTTGCGGCGGGCGCCGTCGTCGTCGTCAAGGGGTCGAAGATCGAGGCCGTAGGCAAGGATCTTCCGGTCCCCGCAGGCGCGGAGGTGATCGACCTGGGGGACGCCACGCTCCTGCCGGGCTTCATCGACGCCCACGTGCACCTGACCGGCGAATCCTCGGACAACTGGTTCCGCGATTTCTACCAGGGGATCCTCCGTTTTCCGGCCGAGCAGGCCCTCTACGCGGCGGCCTACGCGAAGAAGACGCTGGAGGCCGGATTCACCACCGTGCGCAACGTCGGGGCCAACGACTACGTCGACGTGGGCCTGCGCAACGCCATCAACGCCGGCGTTGCGCAGGGGCCCCGCATGCTGGTGGCGGTCCACGCGATCGGCTCGACGGCAGGGCACGCCGACGGTTCCCCGTTCCCGCCCGACCGCATCAAGCCGGACGGCCCGATCGAAGGCGTCTGCAACGGCGCCGACGAATGCCGCGCCGCGGTGCGCTACCAGATCAAGTACGGGGCGGATGTCATCAAGGTGGTGCCGTCGGGCGGCGTCTTGTCCCTGACCGACCCGGTCGACGCGCCGGAGATGACGCAGGAGGAGGTCGACGCCGTGGTGTCCGAGGCCCACCGCTGGGGCCGCAAGGTCGCCGCGCACATTCACGGCGACGAAGCCGCCCGGGTGGCGATCCGGGCCGGCGTCGACTCGATCGAGCACGGTTCCTTCATGAAGCCGGAGACCCTCGCGCAGATGAAGGCCAAGGGCGTCTACCTCGTCCCGACCCTCCTGGCCGGCGAGACGGTCGTGGCTCAGGCCGCGAAGTTTCCGCCCGTCATCGCCGACAAGGGTCGGGCAGCGGTGGCCGCGCGCTCGGACATGTTCCGCAACGCCTTGAAGCTCGGCGTGAAGATCGCGTTCGGCACGGATTCCGCCGTCTCGCGGCACGGCATCAACGCCCAGGAGTTCGCCCTGATGGTGGGGCTGGGGATGTCGCCGGCCGCGGCCCTGAAGTCGGCCACCAGCGCCGACGCGGAGCTGCTGGGTCTCTCCCGCGAGATCGGAACGATCGAGAAGGGCAAGACGGCCGATCTCGTGGCCGTGCCGGGAAATCCCTTGACCGACATCCGTCAGACCGAGAAGGTGGTCCTCGTCATGAAAGGCGGAACGGTGGTCAAGCGGTAGAGGAGTAGGACGGTGTAGGACGTAGGGCGTAGGACGTCGCCTGCTACCTACGGCCTACCACCCAGGTCCTTACCTCAGTCCCACCGTCCCCCGCACCGAGTCCACGAGCTTCTTGGGGTCGTAGCCGACGCCTTCGCGGAAGACGATCTGGACTTTTTCGATGTCGGCGATCGACTTCGAGGGGTCTCCCTCGATCACCACGAGGTCGGCTTGCTTTCCGGGAGCGAGAGTGCCGATGCGTTGCGACTCTCCGAGATACTTTGCGCCGTTCTCGGTGGCGATCTGGATGGCTTCGACCGGCGTGAACCCGGCTTCCACCAGAAGCTCGACCTCGCGCTGGTCCCCGAAGCCGGCCAGCACTCCGCCGTAGCCGGTCGGGTCTTCGCCCGCCAGCAGCAGGCCGCCCGCCGCCACGAAGGCGCGCTCGAACTCCATCTCTTTCTGGAGAAGCGCGGCGTAGGGATTGTCGGGGCGGTCGGTCCGCACGCGCGCGGTCAGGTAGTCCGAGCGGGACTCCGGCGCGAGCGCGTCGAGCACGCGAGAGGGCAGGGGCGGGCGGCGGGGCACGAACGTTTCGAAGACCGGAAGCGTCGAGGTCACCGCGACATGGTGCGCGACGAGGTCCCGGATCATTTCGCGCGCCGGCGCTTCTTTCAGGTCGAGCGCCGTCAGGGAATCGACGCGCTCCTTGTTGGTGGGGCACTCGTCCGGTTTCTTGCCGGGCACGAACTCGGTGTCCACCATCAGGCCGTGCTCGAGATCGTCGATCCCCAGGGCGGCGGCCTCGCGAAATCCGATCGAGCAGAGGTGTCCGGTGACTTTCAGCTTGCGCGCGTGCGCGGCCTTGACCGCGGCGGCGAGCTCGGCCCGGGTGATGTGCATGTAGGCCTTGAAGGAGGTCGCGCCCTCCTCGGACCAGAACTCGACGGCCCGCCGGGCGTCCTCGGGGCCGAACAGCTCGTGCATCTGCGGGGTGTAAGAACCGACGCCCTCGAGATACGGCGCGGTGACAAAGATCTTCGGCCCGGCGATCGTCCCGGCGTCGATCGCCTTGGAGAGCTCGAGATCCGTCTGCGGCTCGATCGAGCCGGTCGTGCGGATCGTGGTCACGCCGCCGGCCAGGTAGAGACGGGGAAAGGAAAACCCCAGCTCATGGTAGAGCGCCAGGCTGCCGCCGATCGTCGGCGCGCCGGACGACGGGGCCGGATAGAAGAGGTGGTCGTGCATCCCGACCAGGCCGGGCATCACGGTGTGATCGGGCAGGTCGAGCTCCCGCGCGCCGGAGGGGGAAACGGTCGCGGCGGCCGGCCCCAGGGCCGTGATCTTTCCCCCGGAGATCACGACGGCCTGATCGTCCCTCGGCGGCGCTCCGGTGCCGTCGATGACCCGCACGTGGCGCAGCACTACGACCGGCGCGTCCACGGACACCAGCTCGCGGACTTCCTTGGAAAGCGCGCGGGTCTGGCCGAGCATGCCGGCCCGGGAAAGGCAAAGAAGCACCAGCGCCAGGAGCGTGCGTCGCATCGAGCCCCCTTTCGTCGAGATTCCGACGCAAGCTTACCGTGAGGTGCGTTCAACCAGGGGGTCGGGAGGCGGAAGGCGTGAGGCGTGAGGCCGAAGGCAGGGAAGCCCGTCATCTCCCTCTCCCCGAGGGAAAGGGCGGGGGTGAGGGTTAGCCCCGGTCGCGGCGCGCGAAGTCTCCTGAGCGGAAGCGAAGGAGGAGGCGCGCGCCGCGGGAGCGAGAGCGCCGCGACGGATTAGGGCCGCGGTCGAGGCCGCATCCGGCCGAGCCGCGGACCGGTGCGCCCAAAGGGCGCAGATCCGGAGCAAGCGCGAGCGACGTGTGGAGCCGACGACCGGACTTGAACCGGTGACCTGCGGTTTACGAAACCGCTGCTCTACCGACTGAGCTACGTCGGCTCGGAGTCGGAGCCGCGCATGTTAAGGGAAGACGCGGCGAGTCACAAGGCTTATCCGCCCCGGCTGCCTCGGGTCCCGCCCGTTAGTCGAACTTGACCGAGACGATCTTGGAGCAGCCCGGCTCCTCCATCGTGACGCCGTACATCACGTCGGCCGTCTCCATGGTCCGCTTGTTGTGGGTGATGGCGATGAACTGGGTCTCCTCGGTCATGTCGCGCAGGAGCTTGGTGAAGCGGTCGATATTGGCTTCGTCCAGAGGCGCGTCGACTTCGTCGAGGATGCAGAAGGGCGACGGCTTGTACCGGAAGATCGCCATCAGGAGGGCGATCGCGGTGAGGGCTTTCTCTCCTCCGGACAGGAGCAGGATCGACTGGTTCCTCTTGCCGGGAGGCTGGGCGATGATCTCCACGCCCGACTCGAGCAGGTCGTTCTCGTCGAGCAGGCGCATTTCCGCCGTCCCGCCGCGGAAGAGGCGCGTGAACATCGCCTTGAAGTTCTCGTTGATCGCCGCGAAGGCGTCCCGGAAGCGCTGCGAGGACGTGGCGTTGATCTTGCGGATGTTGTCCTGCAGCTCGGCGATCGACTTCAGCAGGTCGTCGCGCTGGGCGGTCAGGAAGATCAGCCGCTGCGACATCTCCAGGTGCTCTTCCAGGGCCAGCACGTTGACCGGACCCATCCGCTCGATCGCCGCCGCGAGCTCGGCGGCTTGCGCCTCCAGCGTCGCCAGCGCCTCGGGGCCCGCGTCGGGAGGCGCGGGGAGCTCTCCCGGCGCGGCGCCGAATTCCTCTCGAGCCTGCGCGATCAGGTGCTCGAGGTCGCCGGCGACTCTCGTCTCGGCCATTTCCGCGACGAACCGCGCCTCGCGAGCGACGTCGAGATCGGACCGCGTCGCCCGGGTCGCCTCTTCGGCCCGCTCGCAGCGCGCCGCCGCCTGCGCCGCCGCCGCGGTGGCCGCGGCGAGCTCCGCGGCGCGGAGCTCGCGGTCCCGCAGGTTGCCCTCCTGACGCTGCCGGGCTTCGCTCTCCTCAGTGCGCAGCTCCTGCGACCGCTGCTCAAGCAGGCGCTCCTGCTCGGAGGCTTCGCCGGCGCGCCGGTCGAGCGCGACCCGCGTCTCGAGGAGCCGCTCGCGCACCGCCTCCAGCGAACGGCGCCGCTCGGCGGCCACCTCCGCCTCGGTGCGGCGGTGGGCCAGGTCCTCGGCCGCCGCCGCGGCGAAGGACCGGGCTTCGGGAAGCGCCGCGCCCAGGGTCTCCGACCGCCGCCGCGCGTCCTCCTCGCCGAAGGCATGGCGCCGCTCTTCCTGTTCCAGGCCGGCGCTCTCGGCGGCGAGCCGCCCGGCGTCTTCGGACAGGGCCCGCTCCTCCTGGACCAGCGTTTCCGATTCCAGGCGGAGACGGTCGCGCTCCGCGCGCTTCTCGTCGGCCCGGGCGCCGATCGCCGAGAGCAGCGCGCTGGCCTGCCGCTCCCGCTCCCGCAGGTCCGGAAGCCGCGCCTCGAAGTCTCCCCGCGCGTTGCGCAGGTCCTCCAGGGCTCGCTCGGACGCGGCCAGCGAATCCCGCGCCTCGCCGGCCCTGTGCGCCAGCGCGTCGAGCTCCCGCCGCAGGGCGAAGACGCCTCCCGCCTCGGGCGGATCGTGGAAGATCCGCACGAGCGAGCCGCGCACGAGCTCGCGCGAGCGCGTGACGATCGGGACGCGCGGCGCGCTCTCCGCGAGGGTGAGCGCGTCGGCCAGCGTTTCGACGAAGAGGGCGTCGGGAAGCGCGGCCCGCTCCGCCGGCGCGAGCACTCCGTAGTTGGCCAGCGCGATTTCCCAACCGCCGCGCGCGGCGGACTCCTGCGGACGGCGATCGCCGCCGCTCCAGTCGGCGCGGACGAAGCTCGCGCAGGAGAGCGCTTGCGAGGCCTGGACCGCGGACACCGGATCCCCCGAGGTGAGGAGGGCGTCCAGGTCGCTGCCCAGCAGCAGATCGACCGCTTCCTCCCATCCCTCGGCGGGCCGCAGGCGATCGCTCAGGCGGCCGCGGTCGGAGAGCCCGGCGCGGGAGAAGGCGTCTCGGACGGTGGCCACACTGCTCTCGCGGCTGCGCAGGATCTCCGAGAGGGCGCCGTGCCGGTGCTCCGCCGCGCCGAGCGTCTCGCGGGCGCAATCGCGCGCGCTTTCCGATTCGGCGAGCTGGCCGGAAAGGCGCGCCAGCTCGGCCTCCACGCCCTCGACGGCGCGGAAGGCCGTTCGGGCGCCGTCGGCCGCCCCGGCCGCCTCGGCCTCGACCCGGCGGACTTCCTCTTCCCGTTCGGCGATGTCGCGGATCGCCTTCTGGCGGGCCTCGCCCAGGCGGGCCAGCGATGCCGCGACGCGCGACGCCCCCAGGTCGATCTCGTGGCGGGCGTTGCGCGCCTCGATCCGATGGCCGGACGCCGTCAGCGCGTCGGTGCGGGCGGACTCCAGGTCGCGCTCGAGCGACGCCAGCGCGGCGGTGGCCGCGGCCGCCCGCCGGTCCGATTCCTCACGCGCCAGCGATCGGTTCCGCGCCTCGGCCACGGCTCGCTCCAGGCGCTCGTCCAGATCCGCGAGCTCGCGGGCGGCCCGCTCCGTCTCGGCGGTCACGTCGCGTCCCTCGCGGTCGAGGCTCTCGCGGCGATGAGCCAGATCGGAAACCGCGCGCCGGTTGCCTTCCAGGAGGGCGTCGTCGCGCTGGATCGCCGACTCGAGCGCGGCGACCAGGTCGCGCAGCCGATCGCGCTCTCCCAGCGCCTCGGAGGCGGCCAGGCGCGCCGAGGCGAGCTCGGCTTCGGCTCGCCCGAGCGCCGCGGAGCATTCGGCCTCCCTGTCCCTGCGCGCGGCGCTCTCGCGCCGGGCCAGCGACACCGCCTCGGACAGGCGGTCGTGTCCCGCGCGCGCCAGGGCGGCCCTCTTGCCCCGAAGCTCCTCGGACTTTTCCTTGTACCGGGCGGCGCGCGACGCCTGCCGCTTCAACGACGCGACGTTGCGCTCGATCTCCGAGATGATGTCCGAGAGCCTCAGGAGATTTCCCCTGGTCTCCTCGAGCTTCGTCTCGGCGAGGCGCTTTTTCAGCTTGTACCTGGTGATGCCGGCCGCTTCCTCGATCAGCCGGCGACGGTCCTGGGGCTTGGTCGACAGGACCTGATCGATCCGGCCCTGCTCGATGACCGAGTACGCGCGGACTCCCAGGCCCGTCCCGAGGAGCTCGTCCTGGATGTCCTTCAAGCGGACCTGCTTGTCGTTCAAGAAATACTCGCCGTGCCCCTCGCGATAGACCCGGCGCCCGATGCGCAGGATGTCGGTCTCTTCGTCCAGGACCCCGGCGTGTCCCGCGGCGTTGCCGTTCCCGTTTCCGTTGCCGTTTCCGTCGACATGCGTCCGACCTTCGGCGTCACGCTGTCCCGACGGAAACCGTCGCGAAAGCGTCAAAATCACCTCGGCCATGCCCAGGGGGCGGCGCTTGGCCGAGCCGTTGAAGATGACGTCGTCCATGCGCTCGCCGCGCAGGACCTTGGCGCTCTGCTCGCCCAGGGCCCAGGCCACCGCGTCGCAGATGTTGGATTTTCCGCACCCGTTGGGGCCGACGACGGCAGTCACGTTGCCCGGAAACGCCAGATCCACCTTTTCGTAGAAGGACTTGAACCCCTGAATCTCGACTCGTTCGAGTTTGAACACGGTGATCTGGAATGTAACAAACAAAGTGGGTTTGTGCCACAATTCGTTGTGGTCCACCGGATTCCAGCCCCTAGATCTGGGTATCGCCGGATCTGACGTTCCGGCGGGCGGGGGATGGGGGGGGTGTTGCGTCGGCGCCGCCGGGAGGCGGAATTCGCCGGCTGGAAGGCTGGAAGGCTGGAAGGCTGGAAGGCTGGAAGGGGAGTGCGCGAAAGTGCGTTGTGGCTCTACGGGATCCGGAGAAACACGGGGGGCCGGATCGTTTCATCGTTTCCTCCCCGAGCAAAAAAAACGCAGTGGGCGACAGCGAACTTCAAAACGTCTTTGCACCGGATGCACCAACGTTGTAGATTGCGCGATGAAACGACAATCGAGTCATGCTGAGCTTGGAAGTCCGTAAAAGAGCGGGTGGGGCGGAAGTGCATCGCCTTGCCGGGGATGCGTTCACGGTCGGGGCTTCTTCCGGCAACGAGGTGGTGGTCCGCGCGCGCGGCGTGGCCGGGCGCCACGTGCGGATCTTCGAGCGAAACGGCGGCTATCACCTCGGTCTCTACAAGGGCGTCGAAGCCGTCGAGTTGAACGGCCAGGAGTTCACCGGCGGTCCGATCGCGCCCGGCGACCGGATCACGATCGGGGAAGCGACGATCACCGTTCTGCAGACGCGGCCGCCTCTGCGCCACACGCCGATCCACGAGGTGCCCGTAGCCGATACCGCCATTCCCGTCCCGGTCATCGCCGCTCCTACCACGGAGGTGGAGTACCGGGGCATGCGCCTGGAGATCTACCGCCTGTGCCGGGAGGCGGCGTCGACGGAGGATCTGGCGACCCGCCTGACGGACTACCTCGAGAGGCAGTTCGAGCCGACCGAATGGGCCGTGACCGAGCTCTCGGCCTCGGGTGTCCGGATCCTCTCCTCGACGTTCCTCGAGGCGCCGGCCCTGCCGCCGCGTCTGCTCGACGAAGTCCGGGCGGGAGAGCGGGTCGCCCGCGCGGAAGTCGTCACCGGCACGCTGACGCTGGTGGCCGAGCCGTCGCGGGAGGACGGAACGGGCCTGGCCGTCCTGCTGCGGGAGAACCCGCGGCTGCCTGCCCGCGCAATCCTTCTGCTCGAAGAGGCCGTCCAGGTCGCCGGCCTGACCCGCAACGGCGCGGCGGATGGCGAGAGCGATTCCCCGCGGCCCGCCCCGACGTCGGCCGAGGCGCCGGGCGCGCGCGAGCTGACCGACGCCGAGACCGTGCTGCGCCAGACCGACGATCTGAAAAAGATCGTGGAGACCGTGGAGCGCGAGGTCATCGACCGGGCCATGCGCCGGGTGGAGGGGAACCAGAGCCGCGGCGCGGAGATCCTGAACATCTCCCGCGGCTCGCTCATCGCCAAGCTCAAGGAGTTCGGGATTCCCGACTACCGCTACCTGCGGCGCCAGCGCAAGCAGTAAGCCGCGCCAGGGTCCGGTGCGTTCCGACCCGGCATTCCCCGGCTAGCCGCCGTCCTGAGACTCCAGGATCCTCCGCACCAGCTCGGCCAGGGCGCGGGGGAAGGTGAGGAGAAGCTCGCCCGCGGCGCTCACCACGACTTGCTCGGTCTCTGCCGCGGCCAGGAGCGTTCCGGACGCGTCGCGGATCTCGTAATCGAGCACGAGCCGGGTCGCCTGCGGCGGACGCAGGCGCGCGGTGACCCGGACGACGGTGTCGGCGACCACCGGCCGGAGGTAGCGGATTTCCATGCGGGTGATGGGAACGCGGTACCCGAGATCGAGCGCCTTGGACGCGGTGAATCCGAATCGGGCGGTCAGGGACTCCCGCGCCTGCTCGAGATAGAGGGCATAGTGGCCGTGCCAGACCACCCGGTAGGCATCGCATTCCGCGAAGCGGACCGGGATCTCGACGGCGTGTCCGGCCAGCGGCGGCGCCGGGGGGCGGGCCGGAGACGTCATGCGCTCTCCAGGACCGCGGCCATGAAGTTTCCTCCGGCGCCGAAGGAATTGATGAGGGCCCGCCGCGGCCTGCCGGCCGGCCCGGAGCCCGGCCCCCGGGGATCGCTCAGGGCCCGACAGGCCGCGACGATCTGAGCTCCGCCGGCCGCGGCCATCTCGCCGATGGCGTCCTTGACCGCGAGGGCGGCGGGAGGCGACGCGAAGATCGCCCGCATGGTCTCCTCTTCCACGCGGTCCATTTCCTGGACGCCGTTGCGCGAAGGGAGCCAGAGTCCGATGTCGGCCGGCTCGAGGCCCGCGTCGGCGAGAGCTCCGCGGATGGCCCGCGCGATCGCGCGGGAGTCGGGCATGAATCGGTACGGCTCGGAGGGAACGCCCGCCGCGGCGATCCCGACCAGGCGAGCGAGCCGGCGGGCGCCGCGGTTCGCCGCGCCGTCCTCGGTCTCCAGCACGACGGCGAAGGCCCCTTCGCCCTGGACGATCCCCGACGCGCGCCGCTCGCCCCGCAGCGCCCCGACGCGGTCGAAGCCCATGGCGTACACGCGGTTCCACTCGTCCACCGCGCCCGCGAGCATCGCCCTGGCCCGGCCGGTCCGCAGCGCCAGGGTCGAGAAGAGCAGGGCGTTCAAGCCGGAAGGATCCTTCTGCGTGATGGTCACGTTGGGGCCGAAGATCTTCAACTCGATGGAGACCTGGGACGCCGGCGCGTTGGCGACCGTGTTGGGGAAATGGAACGGGGGAGCGGCCTCCGGCGACTCGACGAACAGCACCCGGAGGAACTCGGTCAGGGCCCCGGCGCCGGCCGAGCCCGTGCCCATGGCGATGCCGATCGATTCCGGATCCGCGGCCACGTCGTAGCCCGACTCGGCCAGAGCCTGGGCGCACGCCACCAGCGCGTACTGGCTGCCGCGGTCGAAGCGCCGGGCTTTCATCGCCGGGATTTCCGGCTGGGGCGAGAAGCCGTCGCACCGGGCCACCTCGGTGGCCTGGAGGCCCTCGCGCTCCTCCGGCGTCATGGGGCGGATGGCCGAGTCCCCGGCGCAGAGGCGCCGGTAGAACTCGTCGGAGCTCCTCGCGAGGGCGCAGACGGCCCCGGTGCCGGTGATGACGCCGTGAGAGGTCATGACCGGCGGTTCAGAGTCGGGAAACGGGAAACGGCAAACGGAAAACGAAGGAGCCGGGTGTCATCCTCGTTTCCCGTTTCCCGTCTCCCGTTTCACGCCCGGCCCAGGACGACCACCGAGCTGTTCCCGCCGAAGGCGAAGGAGTTGGAGAGGGCCACCCGCACGGGCATGTCGCGGGCCTCGTTGGGGACATAGTCGAGATCGCAGCTGGGGTCGGGATGCTCGTAGTGGATCGTGGGAGGGACCTTTCCGTCGCGAAGCGTCAGGACCGTGGCCACCGCTTCGATCCCGCCGGAGGCGCACAGGCAGTGCCCGATCATCGACTTGATCGAAGAGACCGGCAGCCGGCGGGCGCGCTCTCCGAACGCGACCTTGATGGCCGCGGTCTCCGCGGAGTCGTTCTGGGGCGTGGCGGTGCCGTGCGCGTTGACGTAATCGACCTCGGAGGCGTTGACCCCGGCCGCTTCGAGCGCCGCGCGGATGGTCCGGGCGCCGGCCTGGCCGGAGGGATCGGGGGCGGTCATGTGGTACGCATCGGAGGTCACGCCGTAGCCGAGGAACTCCGCCAGGATCGGCGCGCCGCGGCGCCGGGCCCGCTCGAATTCCTCGAAGACCAGGATTCCGGCCGCCTCCCCGATGGACAGGCCCTTGCGCTCCCGGTCGAAGGGACGGCAGGGATCGGGATCGACCGACCGCAGCGAGTTGAAGCCGGCGTACGTCAGCCGGGCCAGCACGTCCGAGCCTCCCGTCAGAACGACTTCGGCCAGGCCCGCTGCGATCGCGTCGTGGGCGTATCCCATGGCGTTGGCGGAGGAGGAGCAGGCCGTCGTGATCGTGGACTTGATGCCCTCGAGCTCGAAGTACTGCGCCACGCGGTCGGTGATGGCGTCGGGGAGGTGGTTGAGAATCATGCTGGGCCGGGCCTTCCGGCCCTGCAAGTGCCGCTGGTAGAAGGCTTCCGAGTCGATCAGCCCGGACGTTCCGCCGCCCAGGATGACGCCGATCCGCGTGGGATCCTCGCTCGACAGATCGAGGCCCGCGGCCGTCACCGCTTCGCGCGCGGCCGCCAGGCCCATGCGGTCGGCCCGCGACATCCGCCGCTTCTGCGCCGGAGTCAGGAACGCGTCGGGAATGTCGTGGATCTGCGCCGCGGTCTGGGTGCGGTAGGTCGCCGCGTCGAACAGCGTGAACTCGCGGATGCCGCAGCGGCCCGCCAGGAGCCCCGCCCAGAACTCGGGGACGTTCGTTCCGATGGACGTCACGGCCCCGATGCCGGTGACGGCGACGCGCCGGAGTTTGGTCATTGGGGAGACGATTGTGACATAGGCCTGGCGGGAGGCGGGACGCGGGAGGCGTGGGACGGGAGGCGTGGGACGGGAGGCGTGGGACGTAGGGCATAATGCGCGCCGCATGTCCGACCGCGTCGATTGGCACACCTACTTCATGAACATCGCGCGCCAGGTGGCGACCCGGGCGACCTGTCCCCGCAAGCACGTCGGCGCGGTGATCGTCCGCGACCGCACCATCCTCTCCACCGGCTACAACGGCTCGATCCGAGGGCTTGCGCACTGCGAGGACGTGGGCTGCCTGATGGAGGATGGGCATTGCGTCGCGACCGTCCACGCGGAAGCCAACGCGATTCTCCAGGCCGCGCGCAACGGCGTTCCCGTCGCCGGCTCGGAGATCTATACGACGGCGAGCCCGTGCTGGCCCTGTTTCAAGCTGATCGCCAACTCCGGGATCGCCCGCGTTTACTACGGGGAGTTCTACCGCGACGAGAAGTCGATCGCCGTGGCGCGCGAGGCGGGGATCGAGCTGGTGGACCTGGGGAAGGGGGAGGGAAGGACGTCGGAGGGAGGACGTAGGACTTAGGGGCCGACGTCCTTCGTCGTTTGTCCTACGTCCTCGTCAGTCCTTCTTCCCCGCCGTTTCCCTCGAGAAGCTTCAAGCATTCTTCCAGGTGGGCCTTGGCCCCGGCCGCGATGCGGAAGAACCGGCACCCCAGGCCGTTGTCCGGATCCGTGGCGACCCGAACGACCAGGGCCTCGGCCACGACCGTGCGGCCGGGCTTGCCCTCGGGAACGTCGAAGGAGATTTCCAGCCGGGCGCCGACGGGCTGGCGGACGGCGGTGCGAATGAAGAAGCCGCCGCGCGAGAGGTCGCGCAGCGTCCCGTCGTGCTGCTGGCCGTCGCGCCAGAACGTGACCGGCCACCCGGCCGCGGACCGGTTGCCCGAGCGAGGGTTGAGCTGGAGGAGCCGCGCGATGCTGTCGAAAAACGCCATTTCCTCCAGCGGCTTGGGGAGCCAGGCGTCGGCGCCGGCCCGGCGAATCTCCTCCTCCTGCCGCGCGGCGACGCAGACGACGAGGACCGGCGTGCGGGAGAATTGCGGATCCGCCTTGAGCACGCGGCAGACGTCGGCGCCGGTCATTCCCGTCATGTCCGCGTCGATGGAAATGAGGTCGGGCATCTCGCGTCGGGCCACGGTCAGGGCTTCCGCGCCGCTTCCCGCGGTCAACAGCCGGCAGGGAAAACGCGACTCGATCTTGCCGGAGACCTCCCGGAAGAAGCCCGAGTCGTCGACCAGGAGGATGGCCTGCATCGCAAGAGTGTAAGGCACCCCGAGAGGACGGAGGTGGCAGGACGTGGGTGGTAGGGACATCCCTACGTCCTACGACCTATGTCCTCTCTCCTAAGTCCTACGTCCTAAGTCCTCGGCCTCAGGACGACCTCGCCGAAGAGGATGTGGGCGGGGGAGGTCAGGACGTGGAGGAGCGTCGCCGCGACCTCCTCGGGCCGCAGCATCTTTTCGCGCTCGGTGGTGGGCCGGAAGCGGTCGTAGAACTCCGTGTCGGTCGACCCCGAGCAGAGCGCGGTGACCCGCACCCGGTCCGGTCTGAGCTCCTCGGCCAGCGCGCGGGAGAAGCCGATCACGCCGTGCTTGGCGGCGCAGTAGGCCGTCCCCTCGGCGTACCCCTGGATTCCGGCCGTCGAGGCGATGTTGACGACGTCCGACGGCGCGTTGCGCTTCAAGGCGTCCAGGGCCGCCTGGGTCAGGTAGATCGGGGCGGCCAAATTCGTCTCGATCATTTCGCCGATCTCCGAGCGCTGGAGATCCTGGAGCGGCGCCCGCCAGCCCAGTCCCGCATTGTTGACCAGGACGTGCAGCATCTTGTAGCGGGCCAGCAGGACGTCCACGAGATCGTAGAGGGCCGGCACGTTGCGCACGTCGGCGACGTGGTAGGCCGCTTCGCCACCGTGCGCGGCGATCTCGGCCACGGCCTCGCGGAGCTTCTCCTCGCGCCGGGCGACCAAGAAGACCGAGGCGCCGGCCCGCGCCAGCGCCACCGCGAAGGCGCGCCCCAGCCCCGACGACGCCCCGGTGATCAGGGCGACCCTGCCGGAGAGGGGCTTCTCGATAGGCTGCGGCATCGGGAATCTCGGATGAGTTTCTCAAATTATCATCCGCGTCGCATGGACACGATCAGCCACGGGATCGCCGGCTCCATCCTCGCGCGGGCCGCTTCCCGGCGGCCCGAGGCGCGGGCCGCGCTCCTGTTCGGGGCGGTCGCGGCGATGTTCCCCGATCTGGACTTCCTGTTCTTCTCCAGCCGCCTGCAGTACCTGCGCGACCACCGGAGCTGGTCCCACTCTTTCGTGTACCTGCCGCTCTTCGCCCTGGGCCTGGCGGCGATCGCCCGCCTGGTGTTCCGCAAGGCCGGCTTCGCCGTCCTCTGGCTCTTCTGCGCCGTGGGGATCGCCTCGCACATTCTCTTCGACTGGATCACCTCCTTCGGGACGCAGTTCTTCTATCCGCTGTCCCGCGAGCGCTACTCCCTCGACTGGGTCTTCATCCTGGATCCCGTCTTCAGCGCGATCCTTCTGCTCACCCTCGCCGGCACGCTGGCCTTTCGGGCGCGGGCACGCGGCCTGGCCGCCGCCGGGAGCGCGCTCCTCTTCGCCTACATCGGGCTCTGCGCCGTCGAGCACCGCCGGGCGCTGAAGATCTGGAAAGCGCTCGACCGCCCCCCCGCGGGATCGACCGTGGCGGCCCTGCCGCAGTTTCTTTCTCCGTTCCGGTGGCTGGGCTTGTCCGAGCGTCCCGGGCAGGTGCACGCCGCGTTCTTCGACGTGGGTCCGTTCGCGCGCGGCGCGGCGGACCCCAAGCCGCCGGCGAAGCTCTCGCAGGTCCTCCAGAGCCTCTCGGATTTCTATCCTCCGCCGGAGCGTGCGCGGACCCTGGTCTTCCCGCAGCCGCCGGAGACGCGCCTGCTCTCGGCCAGCCGGGGACTGCCCGACGTGCAGATCTACCTGGCCTTCGCACGGTTCCCCCTGGCGACCCTCCTGCCGGAGGCCGACGGCGGGGCCGCGGTGACCTGGGAGGACCTGCGCTTTCTTCCCTGGTTCGCCGGTCCCTGGCAAAGCGACCGCCACGGGGGCCTTCGGCGCGAGCCGTTCGTCTATCGCGTGCGCCTGGATGCCGCGGGCCGCCCGCTGGAACGCGCCTTCATCGTCGGCGCCCGCTGAGGCGCGGACGCCGTACAAGTTATAGATTGTTAGCGGCCTGCGCCGAGGCGTCGCCCGCGGGCGCCGGCGCGGGAGTCGGCGCAGGGGCGACGTAGGAGTACTCCGGCGACGGGTCCCGGGAGAGGGCCTCGGAGATCCCCGCGTAGTAGCCGACCTTGACCAGGAGCCGCACGAAGACGAAGACCTGCTGGATCAGGATCAACGGGGCCAGCGCCAGACGCGCCTCGCCGCCCGCGGACGGGTCGGCGACGAGCCAGATCAGGTAGAGCAGCAGCGTCGCGAGGACGTACCAGAGCAGCACGCCGAAGAGGCGCAGGGGCCGGCCCAGAAATCCTCCCAGGCCGGTGAAGAACCGGGAGATGGGGGGCAGATCGGGGCGGGCGACCCACGTGGCCCGCACCGAATCGGCGGCGAGCTTGATGGCCGCCAGGGCCAGCAGCAGGGCCAGAAGGCGCAGGCCGGTGACGGCGAGCGCCTTGCCCTCGGTGTCGAGATCCTGCACCCGCCGGGCCAGCGCTTCGCCGGTCTCGAGGTAGATCCACCGGTACGCCGCCCCCGCCGCGGCCAGCGCCGCCAGCGTGAAGGCGAGGAAGGCCGGGAAGCGCCGCATCCCTTCGCGCCCGAACGTGACCAGCGAGCCCTGCGGCTCCCGCAGCGTGCCGAAGATGCCGCCCAGGGCGAAGGCGTGCAGCACGACCGCGAGCATGGCCAGCGCGACCGCGGCGGCGCCGACGCCCTGGAGTCCCGGAAGCTCTGTGGACTTCACGCCTTCGGGGGTCAGGATCCCCGCCGACAGAGCGGAGAGGTTTCCCAGCAGGTCGGGGTGCTCGCGCTGCAGCGTCTCCCACCACCCCCAGTCGGGGTTGGCGACCATGCGGCTTCCGGACACCGAGCGGTCGAGCAGATCGTGCAGGGCGTTGGACACCGGAAGGATGAGGACGGAGGAGAGCAGGAGCTGGATCAGCCAGAGCGAGACGGCCAGGTACGGCTTGGACAGGGAGAGCGCGAGCCCCCGCGAAAACGCGCGCGCCGAATGCCGCACGCTCACCAGGCCACCGTCAGGAAGTCGATGAGGTTCTGGGCCCAGAAGACCGTCCGCGCGGTCCAGCGCGAGGCCGCCCGCGGGTCGCCCCGCGCGCGCATCCCGTTGTTGAACCGATCGGCGTCGAGCAGGATCTTCTCGTCGGGATCGACGACGGCCTCCAGCAGGCGCGGGCCCTGGGACACTCGGAACCGCGTCCAGCGCGCCTGACCGTCCCAGGTCGCGCGAAAAACCTTGCCGCCCTCGAACCGCAGCAGGATCTCGACCGGCAGCGCGGTCTCCCCGATCCGGGAGACCGTGACCACGCTGTCGTAGCCCCGCGGATTGGCCTGCTCGGCGGGAGGCCCGGGAGCGAGCTTGCCGTCCTTCTCGAAGAGGCCGCGCGGTGGCCTGGCCGGCACGCTCTCCGCTTCGTCCACGGCGTAATCGACCTGGCCCGAGGAGCGGAAGGTGCGCTGGAAATACCAGGTCCAGTCGCGCCCGGTCGTGTCGTTGACGGCGGCGATGAAGTCGTCGAGCGTCGGGTGCCTGAAGCGCCAGCGGTCCGCGTAGAGACGCAGGGCCCGGTCCATCACGTTGGCGCCGAGCAGGCGCTCGAGCGTGGCCAGGGCCAGCGCGGTGTGCGAGTAGGCGTCGGCGCCGTAGGTCTCGCCGTCGCGGAAGCGCCAGCTCCACGTCGCGTGGATGTCCCGCGTGGCCGAGGCGAAGTAGCGGCGATTCGCGTCAACCGGGTAGCGCTGGTCGATCCCCAGGGGAAATCGCAGGCCGAACAGGTTCAGGACCGGATGGTTCACGCCGTAGACCGAGGCCAGCACGCGGTCGGTCATGTAGGTGTTGAAGCCCTCGTCCAGGTACGGCTCCTCGAACTCGTTGGACGCGAGCAGGCCGTAGAAGAACTGGTGCCCGAACTCGTGGATGGTCACGCCTTCGGGGCTGTGCACCGAGGCGGGAGCGGAGAAGGACGTGCCCGCGGTGATGAGCGTCGGGTACTCCATGCCCCCGGCGGCCCGCGCGCCCCAGGGAGGATCGACGACCGTCAGCGTGTCGTACGGGTAGGGGCCGAGCACGCGGCCGTATCCGGAGATGGCCGCCCGGACCGCCTTGATGTAGCGATCGGCCTGCCGCCGGTGCTCCGGCTCGAGGAGCAGCGTGATGTCGACGTCGTGGAGGCCGGCCTCGTGGAAGTGATCCTGGACCACCATGTAGACGGGGTCGGCCGTCCAGGTGAAGTCGTGGACGCTCGCCTGGCGGAACCGATAGACGATCCGGTCGCCGGCGGGGGAGACCCGCTCCTCCACCTGCCGCCCCGTCGCGCCCACCTTGCCGCGGTAGCGGACCGGGACGTCGATCGAGACGTCGTAGTCGCCGAAGTCGGAGAAGAACTCGCTCGTGGCGTGGAACTGGTGGCAGTTCCAGCCCGCTTCCTGGAGGACGCCGACCTTGGGGAACCACTGCGCCACGAGGTAGAAGTCCCCCTTGTAGCCGGTGCGCCGCGACACGCGCGGAAGGCGGGAGAGGAAATCCAGGGCCACGCGGATGGTCTGGCCGGGCGCCACGGGCCGGGGCAGGCGCACCTCGGCCACGGTCCGGTCGTCGGGGTTCCCGTCGTCGGGCGCGATGTACGACAGGGCGGGAAGCAGATCCGTGTTGTCCTGCAGCGTCATGCGCAGGACCTCGACGGAGCCCCAGGAATCCGGAATCGCGGCGCCGCGCGCGCGCCCCCGGGACTCCCGCCACATCGTCGAGCGGGTGTTGCGGAAGGCGTTCAGATAGAGATGGAACTGGAGGGTCGAGGCCGGGCGCGAGGTCTGATTGGTCCAGGTCATGAGCTCCGTGGCCTCGACGGTCTTCTTGTCGGTGTCCAGGCGGGCGGAGATCTCGTAGGAAGCGATCGGGGCGGTGAGCGGCGCCGTCTGGGCCAGCGCTCGCGAGGCGGCGGACCACGTCAGAGCCGAGACCGCGGACGCGATCGCGCCCGCCTTTGCCCACCGCATTGGCGGCACTGTAGCATGGCGAACATGGCGAAGAGGGCCGAGGAAAAGAGCCCGCAGACGCCGGCGGAACCTTCGGGGCCCGCGCCGGAGGAGGCGCGCCGCCGGGCCCGGGACCTGGCGCGGGAGATCCTGCGGCACGAGCGCCTCTACTACGTCGACGGGCGGCCGGAGATCACCGACGCGGACTTTGACGCCCGGATGCGGGAGCTCGTCGCTCTCGAGGAGAGGTATCCCGACCTGGCCACGCCGGACTCGCCGGCCCGCCGCGTGGGGGGCGCTCCCTCGGAAGGGTTCGCCACGGTGACCCACGACGTCCCCATGCTGTCGCTGGAGAACGCCTACTCCTGGGAGGAGGCGCAGGCCTGGCTCGCCCGGGCCAGCCGGATCCTGGGCCAAGAGCCGCCGGCCTACGTCGTCGAGCTCAAGATCGACGGGCTCTCGATCTCCCTGCGGTACGAGGGCGGCCTGCTCGTTCGCGGCGCGACGCGGGGCGACGGCCTGCGGGGCGACGACGTGACCGTCAACGTCCGGACCATCCGCTCGATCCCGCTGTCGATCTCCGAGGCGACGGCCCTGGAAGTGCGCGGAGAAGTCTTCTACCCCAAGAAGGCCTTCGCGGCCTTGAACGCCCGGCGCGAAGAGGAAGGCCTGCCTCTCTTCGCCAACCCGCGCAACGCCGCCTCGGGAACGATGAAGCTGCTGGACTCACGCGTCGCCGCGCGGCGCGGCCTGGAGGCGTGGCTCTACGCCGTCGCGCAGGCGAGCCCCCTGCCGGCCTCGCAGGCCGAGACCCTCGAGCGCCTGCGCGGGCTCGGCTTCCGGGTCCAGCCGCAGTCCCGGCGTTGCGAGGGCTTCGGCGAGGTCCGCGCCTTCGTCGAGGAGTGGCAGGAGAAACGGCGAGAGCTCGACTTCGAGACCGACGGCGTGGTCATCAAGGTCGACGACCGGGCGCTGCAGGAGCGCCTGGGGTTCACCGCGAAGTCGCCGCGATGGGCGCTCGCCTTCAAGTACCCGCCGGAGGAGAAGGTGACGGTCGTCGAGGACATCTCCGTTCAGGTCGGGCGGACCGGCGTCCTGACGCCGGTGGCCCACCTCGCTCCCGTGCAGCTGGGCGGCACCACGGTCAAGCGCGCCACCCTGCACAACTACGAGGACCTCTCCCGCAAGGACGTGCGCGTGGGCGACTCCGTGGTGGTGGAAAAGGGCGGAGACGTGATTCCGAAGGTCGTGCGGGCGATCCTGGAGAAACGCCCGGCCGGCGCGGCGCCCTTCGCCATGCCGAAGGACTGCCCGGTGTGCGGCGACCCGGTCTCCCGCGCGGAAGGCGAAGTCGCCACGCGCTGCGTCAACCCCTCGTGCCCCGCGGTGGTTCGCGAGGCACTGCGCCACTTCTGCGCCCGCAGGGCCATGAACATCGAAGGCCTGGGGGACAAGCTCGTCGATCAGCTCGTGCGGGAAGGCCTCCTGACCGACGTGGCTTCCATCTACGACCTCAAGGCCGCGGACCTGGCCCGCCTCGAGCGCTGGGGAGAGAAGTCGGCCTCAAACCTCGTAGCCGAGATCGAACGGAGCAAGTCGAGCGATCTTTCCAGGCTCCTGTTTGCCCTGGGAATCCCCCACATCGGCGAGAAGGCCGCCCGCATCCTGGCCGAGCGGTTCGGCACGCTCGACGCCCTGGCCACGGCGTCCGAAGAGGAGCTCCAGTCGGCCCAGGAGGTTGGACCCAATACCGCCGCCGCGGTCTCGGCCTGGTTCCGGCACGAACGCCATCGGGAGCTCGTCGAGAAGCTCCGCCGCCATGGGCTCCAGTTCGCCGCGCTCGCCCCGCGGCGGCCGGCGGGAGGCCCTCTGGCCGGAAAATCGGTGGTGCTGACCGGAACGCTTCCCGGCCTCGCCCGCGAAGAAGCGGCCGCGCGCCTGGAAGCGGCGGGCGCCCGGGTCTCCGGCTCGATTTCCCGCAAGACCGACTTCCTGGTGGCCGGGGACGAGGCCGGTTCGAAGCTCGAGAAGGCCCGTCAACTTCGCGTCCGCGTCGTGACGTGGGACGAAATGCTCGAAATGATCGGAAGACGTGAGACGGAAGACGGAAAAGGATAGAACGGAACACCCGGTTCGTCTCCCGTCTCCCGTCTACCGTCTTTCGACCATTCGTGATTCAATCCAGTCAGAATTCGGCGGAGGTTTTGATTGGACCTGCCTGCGCGCGTCATCGTCTTCTGCCCGACCCTGGAGTTGAAGAACAAGCCCGGCCGCCTGATGGCCGTTTCGCCGCACGGCTACTACGAGGTCTGGCTCGATTTCGCCGACCGCAACCATCCCGTCCTCCTTCCGATCAGCGGGACCGCGCTCGTCTTCGCCGAGCCCAACTCGACCACGACCTTGATGCCGGGGCTCGAGCGGATTTCGGAGTAAACCGTCGCCTCCGCTGCGCGCGGGATCTGCGCGCGGGTGCGCGCACCGGTCCGCGGCTCGGCCGGATGCGGCCTCCACGTCGCTTCCGCTTACCCGGGATCTGCGCTTTCAGCGCACCGGCGGTCGACTCGCCCAAAGGGGCTCGATCGCCCGCCTGATCCCGGGTGCGCTCACGCTCCCGCGGCGCGCGCCTCCTCCCCTCTGGGAGACTTCGCGCGCCGCGAACCGGGGCTAACCCTCACCCCGCCCTCTCCCTCGGGGAGAGGGGGAAGACCTGATCAGAGCGATTTTTCCAGGAACAGCGCGCCTGGGACGGGGTTCTTCGTGTACGGCTCGATCTCGCGGAAGCCCAGTGACCGATAGAGCGGGATCGCGGCGGTCATCGACGGGAGCGTGTCCAGCCGCATCCTCGCGTAGCCGATTGCTCGCGCCTCGCCGATGAGCGATTCGGCGATCCGCCGCCCCGCGCCCCGGCCGCGAAACGCTTCGCGGACGTAGAGGCGCTTCATCTCGCAGACGTCCGACTCCAGGGGCCGCAGGGCCCCGCAGCCGGCCAGCTCGCGGCCGTCCCGCGCCAGCAGGAGGCGTCCCCGCGGCGGCGCGTAGGCGCCGGGCAGCCCGGCCAGCTCTTCCTCGAAGCCCTGGAAGCACAGCGAAATCCCGAGCGATTCCTCGTATTCGCGGAAGAGAAGGCGCGCCAGCTCGACCTCAGCCGGCGAATCCGCTTGCGCGCAGCCGATCATGCGGCCGGACCGTCGGGCGGGAGCGCGGGGAAGAGGTCGAGCAGCCCCGGCAGGTCCGCGACCCGCTCGACCGGCTCGGGCGCCGGGCACGCTCCGATCAGGATCGGCGCCAGACCCGCCGCCATCGCTCCCCGGGCGTCGATCTCGTAGATGTCGCCGACGTAGGCGCATTGCGCGGGAGGCAGGGCCAGCCGTTGCGTGGCCGCGAGGAAGATGCGCGGGTCGGGCTTCTCCACGCCGATCTCGGAGGAGTCCAGGATGAAGTCGAGAGCGAGCGCCAGGCCGGACCGCTCGAGCAGTCCCCGCACGCGTCCGTCCGCGTTGGAGACGACCGCGAGACGGTAACCGCGCGCGGAGAGGGCCTCCAGGGTCTCCCGCGCGCCCGGCGCGGCGCGAGACCAGAGGTTCGCCCGCGCGTGCTCGGCGGCGATCCGGACGGCCGCGGCGGCGCGCGCGCCCTCCTCCTCGACGCCGAGCTCGCGCAGGATCGTTTCGAGGAAGAGGGGGAGCCGCTCCCGATCGCTCGATCCGGGATGCGCGGCGATCCAGGCGCCGACCCGGGCCACCGCGGCCGCCTGGGCGCGGTCGAAGATCTCCGGCTCGTAGGCGATCCGCGCCGCGCCGCAGGCGCGCTTTCCGTCGACGAGGATGAGCGTTCCGCCGGCGTCGAAGAGGATCGCGCGGATCCCGGTCACGCCAGCTCCGACCGCACCGCGGTCTCCAGAGCGTCGGCGACGCGCGAGACGCGGGCGGCGTCCAGGCCCTCGACCATGATGCGCAGGAGGGGCTCGGTCCCGGAATAGCGCAGGAGGACGCGGCCGGAGTGATCGAGGTCGTGCCGCGCCTGCGCGAGCGCGGCGGCGATCGCGGGGATCTCCTCGAACGGGACCTTGCGCGTCAGGCGCACGTTGCGCAGGAGCTGCGGCACTTTGGTCAGGCTGGCCAGGCGTGAAAGCGGTCCGGCGCTCTCGGCGACGATCGAGGCCACCACGAGCGCGGTCTGAATGCCGTCTCCGGCCGGAGAGAAGGGCAGGAGCACATGGCCGGACGTCTCGCCGCCGATCGGCGCGCCGGTCTCCCGCATCCGCTGGGCCACGCTCCGGTCGCCGACCGCGGCGCGGTGCAGGGCGATCCCCTCCCGTTCCAGAGCGGCTTCCAGGCCGAAGTTGGACATGACCGTGCCCACGACCCCGCCGGGCGCGAGGATCCCCTTGCGCTTCCAGTCGGTCGCGACGATCCAGAGGACGTCGTCGCCGTCTAAGATGCGGCCGGTCTCGTCGGCGAAGATGGCCCGGTCGGCGTCGCCGTCCAGGGCCACTCCCAGCGAAGCGCCGCGATCGCGGGTGGCGCGCGCCATGGCTTCCGGATGGAGCGCGCCGCATCCGGCGTTGATGTTGCGGCCGTCGGGAGCGTCGTTCATGGCGGAGACCCGAGCCCCGGCCCGCGCCAGCGCCTCCGGTCCCAGCCGGTAGGCCGCGCCGTGGCCCGCGTCGACCACAATCTGCATATTGTCGAGACGGACCGGCACGTGCTCGGCCAGGCGATTCAAGTACATCTGGGCGAGCTTCGGGTCGGCCTCCAGTGTGTTCCCAGCGTCCCCGCGTCCCCGCGTCCCCGCGTCTTGCTTTTTCTCCCCGTCCCCCCGTCCGCCCGTCCCCCCGTCCGCCGTTGCGCGCGCCGCGTGAAGCGCTCGTTCCACGGCCTCCTCCCACGCGTCCGGCCACTTGCGGCCGTCCGAGCCGAAAATCTTGATGCCGTTGTCTTCGAAGGGGTTGTGGGAAGCGGAGACCGAGATGCCCGCCCCGGCCTGGAGCCCCAGGACCACCTCCGCCACGCCGGGAGTGGTCAGGACACCGGCGCAGGCGACGTCGCAGCCCGCGGCGGCGAGGCCCTCGGCGAGCCGGGCCAGCAGCTGCGGCGTCGATGCGCGCGTGTCGCCGCCGAGGACGACCGCGCGCGGCCCCGGTCCGGCGGCGAGGCGCCGCCCGACCTCGTTTCCGACGAGCGTGACCGAGGCCGGATCCAGCGGGAATTCGCCGGCCCGGCCCCGCAGGCCGTCCGTTCCGAAGAGCTTCACCGCCGCTTCTCGCGCGCGGCCGGATCCGCCGGCGGCGTGGCCTCGGGCGCCGCCCGCAGCCGCACCGTCACGGTCACCACCTGCCCTTCCTTGACCCGGACGCCCGGCGCCCCGGGAACCACGGTCGCGGGCACGGAGAACGAGGCCGAACGCTCGTCCAGAGAGACCGGATCGGTCGAGACCTTCGTCATCGGGTCGATGAGCGACGCGGGGCCGACGAGCCGGGCCATCCGCGGCTCGACGAGCACCTCGTCCACCGCGAACCCCGCGGCCGGCCGGCCCACCACGTCGGGCTCGATGGGAACGTTCTT
This sequence comes from uncultured Acidobacteriota bacterium, assembly GCA_963733955.1. Taxonomy (GTDB): domain Bacteria; phylum Acidobacteriota; class Thermoanaerobaculia; order UBA5066; family Gp7-AA6; genus DATFTF01. The sequence goes on along the minus strand of CAVTEW010000003.1, from coordinate 2,899,404 downwards.
CTCCTCCGCCGTGTCGAGGACGACGCGGATTTCCGCCGGCGAGATCGCGATGACCTCGACGTCCTGGGGAGCGTTGATGTCCTCGGGAGCCAGGCGGTACAACTTCTCGCCGTGCGCCGCGTCGGCCAGGTCGATCACCGCTTCGAGCTTGGCCGGATCGAGCTGGCGCAGCGGCGTGAAAGGCCCGCGCAGGCGCACGTCGACCGATGGAGGCAGAGGCGACGCGATGACCATCCGCGGCGGAATGTTGACCAGCGAGAGCGGGATGCGGTACGCCCGCTCGGAGATCCGTTCCCGGCGCTGCGCGGCGAACACGAACCACACGATGAGCGCGATGGCCAGGGCCAGGATCTTCAATCCGAGGTTGCGGAAGATCGCCGGACGCTCGACCACCGTCAGGGCCTCCTCATCGCGCCAGCTCCCGCAGGAGGAGATCCCGCAGCGCCTTGCCGTCGAGGTCTTCGACCAGTTGGCCGTCCCGGGCGAGCGAGATCGAGCCGCGCTCCTCCGAGACGACCACGGCCAGGGCGTCGGTCTCTTCCGTGATTCCTATGGCCGCGCGGTGCCGCGTGCCGATGCGCTTGGACTGGGCGTCCTTGAGAGACAGCGGCAGAAAACACGCCGCCGCGGCGAGGCGCTCCGCCGAGACGATCACCGCCCCGTCGTGAAGGGGGGTTCCCGGCGCGAAGAGGGTGACCAGCAGATCGTAGGAGATGGCCGAGTCCACGGGCACGCCGTTCTCGATGTAGTTCTTGAGCCCCTCGCGCCGCTCCAGCACGATCAACGCGCCGATGCGGCGGGCCGAGAGGGTCGTGGCCGCGAGCACGATGTCGGAGATGGTTTCCTCGGCGTGGTAGCCGGAGAACCAGGAGAGAAAGGGCGTGCGCCCGAACGCCGCCAGCGCGCGCCGCAGCTCCGGGGAGAAGATGACCAGGATGGCGAAGGGGAGGTAGAACAGGAGGGCCTGCAGGACCGTGCGCACCGCCACCAGCTGGGCCAGGACGGCGAACTCGTAGATCAGGAAGAGGGCCACGATCCCCAGCACCATCTGCACGGCCCGCGTGCCGCGGATCAGCCGCAGGAGGCTGTACACGATGACGGCCACCACGAGCACGTCGACCGCGTCGCGCCAGGTCAGGGCCAGATGCGAAAGGGAGGCCAGCCGCTGTCCGAAGATCTGCGTCATCGGGCGGCCGCGGCGGCTTGTCCGCTGCGCGCCGGCGGAGTGCGGATCGCCGCCAGCATCCGGAGGAAACGGACCGATTCGGCGGCGTCGTGCACCCGCACCAGGGCCGCGCCGGCCTCCGCCGCCGCGGCGAGACAGGCCAGCGAGCCCGGCAGACGGTCGCCGGCCGACGAGTCTTCGCCCACGCCGGAGTAGCGGCGGACGAAGCCCTTGCGCGAGGCGCCGACGGCGATGGGGAGCCCCAGCGAGCGGAACGCTCCCAGGTGGCGCAGGAGAGCGAGGTTTCCCTCCGGGCCCTTGCCGAATCCGAGGCCGGGGTCGATCACGATCTTCTCCGCCGCGACGCCGGCGTCCGCGGCGGCCGCGGCGGCGGCGGCCAGATCCGCGGCGACGTCGGCCACGGGATGCGCGTACGCGGTGTCCCGCTGCATGGTCCGGGGGTCGGTTCCCCGCATGTGCATGAGGATCACCGCCGCGCCGGCCTGGGACACCACCGCGGGCATCCGCGGATCGTAGTGGAACGACGTGACGTCGTTGACCAGATCGGCCCCCGCGTCCAGAGCCGCGCGGGCGACTTCGGATTTGCGCGTGTCGATCGAGATCGGGAGCGAAGTCTGCCGCCGCAGTTGGGAAATCACCGGCTCCACTCTGCGGATCTCCTCGTCCGCCGCGACGACCTCGGCGTCCCCGTAGTTGGAGGGGCGCGTCGACTCGCCGCCCACGTCGACCACCGCGGCGCCGGCTTCGAAGAGCTCCAGCGCGCGGGCCACGGCGCGGCCGGCGTCGTGGTACAGGCCGCCGTCGGAGAAGGAGTCCGGCGTCACGTTCACCACCGCCAGGACCGCCGGCCCGGCCTCGAGGTCGAGGCCGCGGCCGTGGGCGAGCGGGCAGCGATCGCGTGATTCTCGCGCAGCGGTCGAACGCCTCGTGGGCGCGGCCGCGCAGGGACGCCGGAAGCGCCTTCAGGGTCTCGGCGCGCCGACAGCGGGAGATCGCGATAGGAGGAGTCGCCGCGCCGGACAGGCGCACGACGTCGACGGGGAACTCGGAAGCGGCGAACGTGGCCGGCCGGATTCCGTCCCAGGAGAGGATCTCGGCCAGGCTGGCGCCGTCCTTCGCCGGGAGAATCAAGTCCGTGCGGATCGTCACGCCGGCAGTTTAACCCGCCGCCCTCGAGGCGTCAGGCGCGAGGCGCGAGGCCCGGCTACATGTCCTCGTCCGCCGTCGGGCCGTAGAGGGAAGGCAGCGGCACGTCGAGCAGGCGCAGGTAGACGGAGAGCTGCGCGCGGTGGTGGATCAGGTGATTCATCAGCACGCGGCGTAGGAGGACGATCTTCGGGAAGGCGAACCGCTCCCGGCCCTGATGGAACACCGCGAGCTTGCCCTGAAGGTCCGCGTCGCTCTTGCCGGCGATCCCCTCGCGCCCCTGGCTCACGTTCGCGTCGAAGCGCGCGACGAAGTCCGCGGCCGCGCGCAGCGGCGGAACCTCTTCGCTGCCGGCCTCGAAGGTGTCGCGGTTGAGGCGCATGCCCCAGCGGGGCAGTTCCGCGACGTGCCCGGCGAGCTGGCCGAGGCTGCGCGACTTCGCGTGCGGCTTCCAGTCCAGCCGATCCGCCGGGATCCGCTCGAGAACCTTGCGCGTCGCCGCCATCTCCATGTCGAACTCGGGGAGATAGGTGTCGGTGAACATGGCTCGAGGGTATCAGAGGAGATCGGCCGCGAGGGTTTCGTGCGCGGGCGCCCGAATTGGAGTGGTGGCTGTAGCCTCTCGAGTCCTCAGTCCTCAGTCCTCAGTTCTCAGTCGGGGCATGCGCCACGGAGCGCGGGCGGGGACAAGCCCCGCCCCTACGGCACCGAGGAGTCCCGAGTTTTTCGGGTCACCCGCTCAAGGTTCGCGGCGCGACCAAGTTTCGCGGACTGGATCCGCGAAACGACTCGCGCCGCGGGAGCCGGAGCGGAGCGAGCGGTCAGGCGTTTGGTCGAGCCCCTTTGGGCGAGCCAAACGCCGGTGCGCCCAAGGGGCGCAGACCGTGAGCGCAGCTCCGGCGACACCGAGGAGTCCCGAGTTTTTCGGGTCACCCGCTCAAGGTTCGCGGCGCGACCAAGTTTCGCGGACTGGATCCGCGAAACGACTCGCGCCGCGGGAGCCGGAGCGGAGCGAGCGGTCAGGCGTTTGGTCGAGCCCCTTTGGGCGAGCCAAACGCCGGTGCGCCCAAGGGGCGCAGACCGTGAGCGCAGCTCCGGCGACGGTTTAGGCCGGCTCCGGCACCAGCGGCCCGATCTGTCCGCCGGCCACCTCGGGCGCGCCGGGCAGGATCGGCGGCTTGGGCGGGCCCGACTTTCGCAGCTTGGAGATGTCGGCGCCCGTCTCTTCGGCGATGATCTGCAGGACCTCTTCGCCGTCCAGGACTTCCTTCTCCAGCAGGGCCCGGGCCAGCCGGTGCATGACACTCTCGTGGTCCTCGATGAGCTTCCTGGCGCGCCCGTAGGCCTCGGTGACGATGCGCCGGACTTCCGCGTCGATCTGGTTCGCGGTGGCCTCGGAGTAGTCCTGGGTGCGGCCGAAGTCGCGGCCCAGGAAGATCTCGCCCTCGACCTTGCCGAACGTCAGCGGACCGAGCTCGCTCATGCCCCACTCGCAGACCATTTTTCGGGCCACTTCGGTGGCCTTCTCGATGTCGTTGCCCGCGCCCGTGGTCATGTGCCCCAGGAATTTCTCTTCGGCGATGCGGCCGCCCATCATGACCGTGATCGTGGACTCGAGGTACTCCTTGGTGTGGGAGTACTTGTCCTCGGCGGGAAGCTGCATCGTGACGCCCAGCGCGCGCCCGCGCGGAATGATGGTGACCTTGTGCAGCGGATCGGCGTCGGGCAGGAGGGCGGCCACCAGGGCGTGCCCGCCCTCGTGGTACGCGGTGTTCTTCTTCTCTTCCTCGGTCATGATCATGGACTTGCGCTCGGGGCCCATCATGACCTTGTCCTTGGCGTACTCGAAGTCGATCATCTCGACTTTCTTCTTGTTGAAACGCGCCGCGTTCAAGGCCGCCTCGTTGACCAGGTTGGCCAGGTCGGCGCCGGAGAACCCGGGGGTGCCGCGGGCGATGACCGACAGATCCACGCTCTCGGAGAGCGGGGTCGCGCGCGTGTGGACCTTCAGGATCTGTTCGCGGCCGCGCAGGTCGGGCCGGTCGACGACCACGCGCCGGTCGAAGCGTCCCGGCCTCAGGAGGGCCGGGTCGAGCACGTCGGGACGGTTGGTGGCCGCCACCAGGATGACGCCCTCGTTGGTGTCGAACCCGTCCATCTCGACCAGCAGCGCGTTCAACGTCTGCTCGCGCTCGTCGTGACCGCCGCCGAGCCCGGCCCCGCGGTGCCGCCCCACGGCGTCGATCTCGTCGATGAAGATGATGCAGGGCGCGTTCTTCTTGCCCTGCTCGAAGAGGTCGCGCACGCGGGAAGCGCCGACGCCGACGAACATCTCGACGAAGTCGGAGCCGGAGATCGTGAAGAACGGGACGTTGGCCTCGCCGGCCACCGCGCGGGCGAGCAGCGTCTTGCCGGTGCCGGGAGGGCCGATCAGGAGCACGCCCTTGGGGATCTTGCCGCCGAGCTTCTGGAACTTGCCGGGGTCCTTCAGGAACTCGATGATCTCCTGCAGCTCGACCTTGGCTTCCTCGACCCCGGCCACGTCCTTGAACGTGACCTTCTTCTGGGTCGGCGTCAGGAGCTTCGCCCGCGACTTGCCGAAGGACAGGGCCTTGTTCCCGCCGGCCTGCATCTGCCGCATGATCACGAACCAGATCGCCACGAGCAGGATGAGCGGCCCGTACATGACCAGCGCCGAGACGAAGGAGGAATCCTTCTGCGGCGTGACCTCGATCTCCACGCCCTTGGCCTGCAGCTCCTCGACGAGCTTGGGGTAGTTGGGGGCGTAGGTCTTGAAAAAGACGTTCTGCTTGCCGGCCGACGGCGCGTAGGTTCCGCGGATCTCGTCTCCGTGGATGGAGACCTTCTGGATGTGCGACTGGGAGACCTGCGTCAGGAAGCGGGAGAAGCTGATTTCCTCCACCGTGGCGGCGCTTTGTTTGAAGACGTTCCAGGCCAGGATGATCAGCACCAGGATGACCATCCAGAGAAGCAGGTTTTTGATGGTTGCGTTCAAGAGAGACTCCTCCCCCCATGCCCCGGGGACGTCCATCCTAACGGACGCCGAGTCGAGATTATTGCCCGGCGGCTGCGCCCCCCCCGGACAACCCTGAGATCTCGGCGATGTAGGGCAGCTGGGCGTGCCGGCCCTGGTACTCCATGCCGTAGCCGGCAAAGAGGCCCCCGGGCACGGCGAAGAGGGAATAGTCGACCACGACGTCGGTCGTGCGCTGGTCCGTGCGGTCGATGATGGAGGCCAGCCGCACCAGAGACGCGCCCTGGGAGCGCAGGTGGCCGATCAGGTAGTTCTCGATCACGCCGGTCGAAACGACGTCCTTCAGCAGCAGGGCCGGCCGTCCCTGGATGTCGAAATCGGTCCGAAAATCGATCTGGAGGACCTGGGACCCCTGCTCGCGCCGGACGCTGATGTACTCGCAGGCCACCGGGACGGCCATGCACCGCGCCAGGTCGCCGAGAAAGAACGAGGAACCCTTCAGGATCGAGATCAGGACCAGATCGCCGCGGGGAAACTCGTTGCACAACAAGGAGGCGACCTCCGACACGCGTCGGGCGATCTGGTCGGCCTGGTAGCGGCGCTCGGGCAACGTGTCGGTCATGGGCGCAGAAGTTGCCCAATGGTAATCGGAAATCGGGAAACGCGAAACCGGAAACGGAGCGGCTTCGCCTTTTCCCGGCCTTACCGCGGCCCGACGACGAGGGTGGATCCTCTGCGCTCGAACCGAATGCGCCGGCCGGCCTCGAAGCGGAAGTCTCCGCCGGACAGGAGCCGGGAGGACAGGGCTTCCCGCTCCGGTCCGGTCAGAGCGGCGCGCCCCGGCCGGGCAAAGGGCCCGGCGGCCCGCGCGAGCGCGACCCGCAGGAGGGCCGGCGAGCAGGTTTGCAGGAAGTCGGCGTTGGCCACGACCGAACCGGCCGCGACGGAGAGGCGGGGCAGAACGCTCGCTCGCAGCGCGTCGTCTAACCGATCCCGCTCGGCGGCGAACCTCTCCGCGCACCCGGCCAGGATCTCGATCGCGGCCTCGCCCGTCCCGGCGCGCAGGCGCGCGACGGCGCGGCGCACGCGGTTTCGAGACAAGCGCAGGTCCCCGTTGGTCCGATCGCGCCGGAAGGGGACTCCGCGCCGATCGAGGAATCGCAGGATCTCGCCGCGCGAGACGGCGAGAAACGGCCGCACCACTCCATCCTCGCGGCGGGCCCGCGGTCCGGCCAACGCGGCCAGCCCGGCCTTGCGCTCGAGAGCCAGCAGCAGCGACTCGACCCGATCCTCGCGCTGGTGCGCCGTGGCGATGAGCGAGGCCCCGCACTCTCCGGCCATTTCGAGAAGGGCCTCGTAGCGCACCGAGCGGGCCGCCGCCTCCGGGGACAGGCCCAGGCGGCGCGCCTCCCCGCGGGCGTCGCGGCGGCGCGACGAGAAGGGGAGCCGCCGCCGCGCGGCGTGGCCGGCGGTGAAGGCGAGGTCGCGGTCGGCCTCCCGGCCGCGCCACCCGTGATGGACGTGGGCGACCGTGATCGTCCACGCCGCCGCCGGCGCCACCTCGGCCGCGGCGACGAGCAGCGCCATCGAGTCCGCTCCCCCCGACACAGCGAGCAGAATCGAAGCCCCCGCCGGCAGGAGGCCGCTCTCCGCGGCGCCTTCCAGAGCGCGAATCGGATCCATTTGGGTATGGTAGCGAAAAGCAGGACGTAGGACGTGAGGACTTTAGGACGTCGAACTTCGGGCTTCGGACTTCGGACTTCGGGCATAGGACATAGGACACAGGATTTGCCTCCATTCTCGTTTCGGAACGGTCATTCCCGCCGGCTCCTTCTGCCGGCGCTGCTTCTCCCGGTTGCGATCTACGCGGGGCTCGCGGCCGCCTGGATCGGAGCCGGCGTCGGGTACCAGATGGACGAAGGCCTCTACGTCGAGTCGGCGGTCTTCGTGCTGCGCGGCGGCTCGACGCCGGGAGCGCCCGTCCTGCGCGACTGGGTCGCTGCGCATGGCCGGCGCTGGCCGCTGATGATCGCGCCGTACGTCGGAACGGCCAAGGCGTTCGCGGCGCTCCCGCTCTTCGCCCTCTTCGGCGTGACTCCCGCCGTGGCTCGAATCTCCGGCGTCCTGCTGGGGGCGCTCGGGATCGGCGGGCTTGCCGCGCTGCTCGCCGTCCGGGTCCGGCCGGCCGCGGGCCTCCTTGCCGGCGGTCTTCTGGCGATTCACGCTTCCTATCTGGACTTCACCGTCTTCGACAACGGCGGCGTGTCGGTCTGGATGGGAGCGATGGGCCTCATGGCCCTGGCCCTGGCGTTCTATGGCAGCCGTTCGTCAGGCATCCCCGCGTTTCTGCTCGGAGCCTGCGCCGGCCTGGCTGTCTGGGCCCGCGCCAACCTCGTCTGGCTGATCGCGGCCGGCTGCGCCGGCGCGCTGGTCGCGTTCGGACGCCGGGCCATCCCCAGGAAGAGCCGACTCCTGGCGCTCGCCGCCGGCGGGATCTGCGGCGCGCTGCCCCTCTGGGTGTACGAGGCCGGCTCGGGCCTGGGCACGTGGCGCTTCTTCGTCGGCGCCCGGCATCCCTGGACAGCCGCGCGGAGCGTGGAGCGCCTGCGCGCCCTGGCGCGGACGCTCATCGCCGACGGCGAGCAGCGCGCGATCTGGTCCGGGCCGCCGCCGACGGCCTGGGAATGGGGAGCGGGCGCGGGCCTCCTCGTGCTGGTGGCCGCGGCGCTCCTGATTCCAACCGGCCCGGGCGATGGCGATCGGGGACGCTGGAGGCGCGCCCTCGCGGCGGCCGCCGCGGCCCTGGCGTTCCTTCTGGTGTCGTCGCGCCTGACCGTCAGCGAGCACCATCTGGTCGCGGTCCTTCCGCTCGCGGCGGCGGCGCTGGCGGTGTTCCTGGTCGAAGCGCGCGAGCGCCGCGCGCGCGGGACCGCGGCGCTTGCCGCCGTCCTGGCCTCGTGGGCCCTCCTCTCTCTCGTGGCGGACGTTCGGGTCGCGAGCGGCCTCGCGCGCACACGCGGGCGCTCGTTCTGGTCGAGCGCGATCGACGACGCCGGCGCCTCCCTGCGCAGCCATCCCGTCCCGGTGTCCCGCCTGAAGATCGTGAGCTGGGGTCTTCAGAAGAACCTGTATGTCTCGAGCTCCGGAGCCGTGTACGGAACCGAGATCTACAGGGACGCCAGCCTCGAGAAGTCCGCGCGGGGCCTGTCCTGGGACGAGGAAATCCGCGAAGGCGGCACGTTTCTCCTGCTGGCCTTTCCGGCCGGCGACGCCTCGCTCGATCTCGCGGCGGAGGGATTCCAACGAGCCCTGCGCGCGCGCTCCGGCCCGAGCGAAGAGGCCGGCCCGATCCGAGAGAGAATCTTCCGCGACACGTCCGGCAATCCGATCGTTCGAATGCTGCAGATCCCGGCGGCGGCTACTTCTTCTTCGAGCCGCCCTTCTTCTTGGGAACCTTCGCGCCGGCCTTGCGCGCTTCGGACAGCCCGATCGCGATCGCCTGCTTCCGGCTCGTCACTTTCTTGCCGGAGCGGCCGGACTTGAGCGTCCCCTTCTTGCGCTCCTTCATCGCGCGGTGAACCTTGCTCTGCGCTTTCTTTCCGTACTTGCGTCCGCCCGACTTTTTCCTTGGCATCTCGGCTCCTTCGGAGTTGTGGAGGCGCGGCCCGCCGCGATGGGGCGGCGGCGCGTCCGCGGTGATGCCTTTCAAGGGCCATGCCCGCGGCGGCGCGCGTCGGGAGGATTTGGTGGCGGTGCAGGGATTTGAACCCCGGACACAGCGGATATGAGCCGCTTGCTCTGACCAACTGAGCTACACCGCCCGGGTGGAAGCGAGCGATGCTACGGACGTTTCGCGCGGAGGTCAAGCGGCGAGCGTCCCCGCGTCCCACCGTCCGCCCATCCCCCCGTCCCCCCGTCTGACTTCTCTTCTCGTCCCCGCGTTCCCACAATCCCCCTGTCCCCGCGTCTCCCTCTTCCCCCGTCCCCTATACTGAACGCATGCCGGGTCTGGCCGACGTTTGCGGCGGTTGCGGCAGGACGTATCCGTACAGTCTGCCGCGCTGCGGGTTCTGCCGGAAGCCGGTCTGCGCGGACTGCGGCACCCGGATCGGCGGCGCGGTCTTCTGCGGCCGGACCTGCTCCCACTCCTTCTTCTATGGCAGCGAGGAGGACATCGAGGACGAGGCGGCCTCCGGCGGCGCGGACTCGGAAGACGAATGACCTCTCCCGAGCCGCCGGAGCCCAGGCGCCCCTCCCGGTTCGGCCGATTCTTCTGGAAAGACCCCAACACACAGTTCCTCCTCCTGGCCGCCGCGGCGGGCGTCCTGGGCGCTCTCGGGGCGGTCATCTTTCGCGCGGTGACGACCCGCCTGACCTACGTCTGGATGGGAGCCGACGACCTGGTCCGGGGAGCCGAGTCGCTGCCCCCCCTGCTGCGGGTCTTCCTCCCCGCGGCGGGCGGCCTGGCCGGCGGGTTCCTGATCCAGTGGCTGATCGCCGAAAAAGGGACCCACGGCATCTCCGAGATGATCGAGGTGGTCACCCTGGCGCGGCGCCCGGTCCGCATGCGCCCGTCCATCGGCCGCGTGGTCTCGTCGCTGGCGGTCATCTCGACCGGCGGGTCGGAGGGCCGCGAAGGTCCGATCATCCAGATCGGCGCCGCTCTGGCTTCCTCGCTCTCGCGCCGGCTCAAGGTTTCGCCCGAGCGCGTGCGGATCCTGACCGCGTGCGGGATGGCCGCCGGGATCGCCGGGGCCTACAACACGCCGATCGCCGCGACGCTCTTCGTCCTGGAGGTCGTCGTCGGCACGTTCTCCATGACCCTGTTCGGGCCCGCCGTCGTCTCCGCGGTCATCTCCACCGTGGTCGTTCGCGCCTTCCTGGGAGACGAGCCGATCTACCACGTGGCCGCGTTCCGCGTGCAGTCGCTGCTGGAGCTCCTGCCCTTCGCCACGATTGGATTGCTCGCCGGGCCCTCCTCCGCGCTCTTCGTCCGATCCCTGCGTGTGTCCAAGAAGTTCTTCAAATCCCTGCCGCTGTCCTATCCGATGCGGATGGCCATCGGCGGAGCCCTCGTCGGGCTCATCGGAATCGTCCTGCCGGAGGTGTGGGGCAACGGCTTCGAGGCCAACAACCGCATCCTCCGAGGAAACCCGACGCTTCTCTTCCTCGTGCTGCTCTTCGCCGGCAAGATCGTGGCCACCGCGTCGACCATCGGGTCGGGGGGCGTCGGCGGCGTCTTCACCCCGACCCTCCTGATCGGCGCGACGCTCGGCGGAGCGGTGGCCAAGGTGTTTCACCTGGCCGTTCCGGCCATCGAGGCGCCGGTCGGGGCCTACGCGCTGCTGGGAATGGGCGGCCTCATGGCCGCGGTGACGCGCGCGCCCCTGCTGGCGACGATCATGATCTTCGAGCTCACCCAGAACACCGCCGTCCTGCTGCCGATGATGGCGGTGTCGGTCCTGGCGATCGTGTCGGCCCGCGCGTTCGAAGAAGACTCCATCTACGTGCAGGGCCTGCGCTCGGCCGGCGTGGTGTGGGAGAAGACGCCCGAGGCGACGATGCTCTCCTCGCTCAAGGTCGCCGACATCATGCGCACCGACGTGAAGCTCATTCCGCGGACCACGCCCCTGCCGGACATCTTGAAGAGGTTCCTCTCCACGCGCTCGCTCTACCTCTACGTCGGCGACGAGGCCGGGAGGCTCCTGGGCGTCATCGACCTGCACGACGTGAAGGAGACCTTCGCGGAGCAGGATCCCGGAAGCGTGGTGATCGCCGAGGACCTCGTCTCGGACATCCCGTTCGTGACGCCGGCGGAGCCGTTGACCAGCGTGAACGAGAAGCTGTGGTTCCGCGACCTCGGGCAGCTGCCGGTGGTCGACTCGCCGGAGACCCGGCGCTTCCAGGGCATCGTGACGCGGCGCGACCTCCTGGGGGCCTTCGACCGCGAGGTGCTGCAGCACAATCGCCTCCTGGCCCGGGTGCGGCGCGACCGCGAGACCGGAGAGGTCGATTACTTCGAGTTGCCCGAAAAGCACGTTTTAGTCGAGCTGCCCGTGCCCCGGTGGATCGAGGGCCGCACGGTGGGCGAGTCCGGGCTGCGCAGCCGCTACGGAATTTCCGTGCTGGCGGTCAAGCGGTGGACGCGCGAAGGCGTCCAGCGGAGGTTCGTGCCGGCGCCGGACGACCGCCTGGAGCCTGGCGATACGCTGATCGTGCTCGGCACCGACGACGCCCTGGAAAAGCTCAAGCAAGAGGCGGTCTGATCTCGGCCGGGCCGGCGCGGCGGCGGCGCGGCCGCCCGCGGGCGCGGACGGCCTCGCGGTGCTATTCTTTGCGTCGGTCGAAGCCGGTTCCATGACATCGAAAGGACGCGAAAGCGAATTCGTTGCCCTCCGCGGCAAGTGGCAGAAGGAGCGGACGCGTCTCTACGACCGGGACACCGGTTTGCCCACGATCGCGACGCTGACCGAGGATCTGGGCAAAGAGCTGCAGTCCCGCGAGTCGCTGGCCGTGCTGATCTTCCGCCCGGGCTCGGAGGGGAAGGTCGAGCAGGTCTGGGGCTGGGAAGCCTACGACGACATGCTTCTCGATTTCGTGCGGCGGCTCAAGGGCTTCCAGGCCGACGGTATCGTTCCGCCGGGCACGTTCTGCCTGCCCTACGTGCGCTCCGACGAGGTCATCCTGATGGTCGAGCCGGGATCGGGCCTGCTCGATCAGCCCGGGCGGCTCGAGCAGAAGGCGGCCGAGCTGGACCAGTTGATCCGCGGGTACCTGGCCGAGCGGGCCGACCTCTCGGGACGCTTCCGCTCCTTCGTCGGAGCCGGGCGCATCAGCTACGACACCAAGTACCGCGTCGAGCGTCTGATCTACCGAGGGATCCAGGACGCCCGCGATCAGGTCACGCGCAAGACGGTGCGCGCGGAGATCCGGGGCGGAGAGCTGCTCCAGGACGCCATCGCGCGGCGCGACATCTCGCCGGTGTTCCAGCCGGTCTTCGATCTGGTGACCGGAGAGATGATCGGCATGGAGGCGCTCTCCCGGGGCCCGCGCGGCAGCGAGTTCGAGAGCGGCGAGACGCTCTTCTCTCTGGCCGAGCGGACCGAGCTTCTGGTTCCGCTCGAGCGCGTCTGCCGCCAGCGCTCGCTCGAGGCGGCGGCCACGTCGCCGACGCAGCGACAGATCTTCCTGAACCTCTCGCCGGCCGCGGCCTCCGATCCGGAGTTCCTGGGCCCGGCCTTCGTCGACCAGGTCGCCGCCCTGGGCCTGTCGCCCGACCGGATCGTGCTGGAGATCACCGAGCGGACCTACGCCGTGTACGAGGGGCTCTTCCGCGAGGTCCTGTCGCGCTTCCGGCAGCAGAAGTTCCGGATCGCCGTGGACGACGTCGGCACCGGCTACAGCAACCTGACGTCGCTCGCGGAGATCGAGCCGGACTACCTGAAGTTCGACAACGTCTTCGTGCGGGGCATCGACCGGCGGTCGAGCAAGCAGGATCTTCTCGAGGCGCTGCTCTCCTTCGCCCGCAAGATGAACACCAAGGTCATCGCCGAGGGCATCGAGACCCGGGAGGAGTTGAAGATCCTCCAGACCCTCGGCGTGCCCTACGGCCAGGGCTTCCTGCTGGCGCGCCCGATGCCGCTCATCGACATCGAGAACGTGCAGCGGATCCGGGTGTGACGGCGCAGCCGCGCGGATTCGGGATTGGCGATTGGCGGTTTGTGGTCGATGAGAATCGACGAGCGTTGCTCGCAAATCACAAATCACACATCTCAAATCACAAATTCTCATTGGGGAGGTTAGCTCAGCGGTAGAGCGCTTGCTTTACACGCAAGTGGTCAGAGGTTCGATCCCTCTACCTCCCACCACTTGAAACTAAAGGCGTTATCGGCAGACGACGAGTTTTTGTTCTCTCGATGATCCGCAAAATGATCCGCACGAGATAGGAGCACGTTTTGGCCGGCCTCAAGGCGCGCTAGAAAGGGGGCTCCGCGCGTGCGATAACCCCTGGTGAAGAAATGACACTCTCACTCAACAAGCCAAAGCTCGACAACCTCGCGAACGAGGTCTGGAAATCCGCCGAACGCCTGCGCGGGAAGTTCAAGCCGTATGAGTACCAGAACGTCATCATGCCTATCATCGTCATCCGGCGCCTGGAGTGCGTGCTCTTGGCGTGGCGCGAAGCGAAGAGCGCCGAGGTGCTGGCCAAGCGGCCAAAGCTCACCGAGAAAGAACTCACCAAGCTCGTAAAGGGCATGGAAACCAGGCACGGCCCCTTTCTCGAATAAGACACATTGGACCCTGCGCAAGGTGTACGAGGAAGACCACGCGCTCCTTGAGGACAACTTCCGCGCATACATCAACGGCTTCTCGAAGAATGTCGACGACATCATCGAGCACTTCAACTATCGAGCCACCATCGGCCTCATGGCGAAGAACAACCGGCTCGCCCCGATCCTCAACCAATACAAGGAATTACCCCTCGGGCCAGACATGTCCTCTCCAATCTGGAGATGGGCTACGTCTACGAAGAATTGCTACGGCGCTTCTCGGAACAAAGCGGCGAGGAGGCCGGAGAACACTTCACCCCGCGCGAAGTCATCCGCCTGATGGTTGAGCTGCTCGAGATACCGATCCCCGAAAAGCATCTGTCGATCTACGACCCGGCCTGCGGCACCGGCGGCATGTTGTCCGTGGCAAAGGAACACCTCCTCGACCGCGCGGCGACGGCAGCGGAGAAGGATCGCATCGAGAAGCTCGTCACCGTTCACGGCCAGGAGCTTTCGCCAACCAACTACGCCATCTGTCGGGCCGACCTGCTCATCAAGGAGGACAAACAAGCGGAGGTCTTTCTCGGCAATTCGCTGATCCCTCACGATCCCCACAGCAAGGAGCCCGGCGATCAGCTCTCGGGACCGAAAGACCGCTTTGATTTCATGCTTTCGAATCCGCCCTTCGGCGTGACGTGGGGCGGCAAAGACGGGTACGAGAAGGAGGCGCGAAAGCTCGAGACGACTCGCTATCGCGCAGGCATGCCGCGCGTGAATGACGGTGCGCTGCTCTTCCTGCAGACGATGCTCGCCAAGATGAAGCCGGCGGCCGAGGGTGGCAGCCGGGTCGCCATCATCTTCAACGGGTCACCGCTATCGAATGGCGATTGCGGTTCCGGCGAAAGCGAGATCCGCCGGTGGATCCTGGAAAACGACTGGTTGGACGCGATCGTAATGCTTCCCGACCAGCTCTTCTATAACACCGGCATCTTCACGTACATCTGGCTCCTGCGAAACGACAAACCTGCGTCTCACAAGGGTCGGGTAATGATCATCGATGCGCGGCAACAGTTTGAGAAGGAGCCGAAGTCTTTCGGTAACAAGCGCAACCGCAGCACGGACGCACATCGGGCATGGATCGAGAAGAAATACCGCGATGGCTGGTCCAAAGGCTATGCCGACGCGAATGTGAAGCTCTTCGGCCGCGACGACTTCGCCTACCACAAGGTCGGCGTCGTGTTCTGGCAGACGGACGAGCGAAGCAAGCCCGCCATCATTACCGAACCCTACGCGAAAACCTTCACCGCCGCGAACGTGACCAAGGATCTCGAGTTCCACGGGAGCGACCTGACCTTCCGTGCCAGGGTGAAGGCTAACAGCCCGTGGAAAAAGTCTGATTTTGTCGGCATGAAGTGATGGGGTGGAAGGTTTTCATCGGCAGAGATTCTGTAGGGAGGAAGCGCCGATGTCGATGGGAAGCCGTGAGGGTGGCGACCAACCGCCGATGTGGGTGAGTACGAGCGAGCTTTCGCGAGGAGAGGGTCATCTTTTCTATCGGCGGCTCAACGGGCTGCTGGGACAACACGGGTTCGATCGATTCGTGGAGAGGTTGGTGGAGGAGAAGGAGATCTTCGCGGAGACGCTGGGTCGTCCGTCGATTCCGCCCGGAACGTACATGCGGATGATGTTCGTGGGATTTTTTGAGGGTTTGTCCTCGGAGCGAGCGATTGCATGGAAGTGCGCGGACTCGTTGTCGTTGCGGGAGTTTCTGGGCTACGGGCTGACGCAAGCCACGCCGGACCATTCGACGTTGTCGGGACTGAGGCGCAAGTTTCCGGAAGGGATTCACCGGGAGATTTTCGGCTGGGTTCTGAAGGTGGCGCAGGAAGAAGGACTGCTGAAGGGACGCAAGGTCGCCATTGACGCAACGACTTTGGAGGCCAACGCGGCGATGCGAACGATCGTGCGGCGAGCCGACGGGGCGTCGTACCAGAAGTATCTGAAGAAGTTGGCCAGGGCGGAGGGGATCAAGGATCCGACGCCGGAGGATCTGGGGCGGATGGATCGCAAGAGGAAGGGCAAGAAGGTCTCCAACAAGGAGTGGAAGAGCTCGAGCGATCCGGACGCGCGGATCACGAAGATGAAGGACGGAACGACGCATCTGGCGCACAAAGCCGAGCATGCGGTGGATCTGACCAGCGGAGTGATCGTGGCAGCGGAGATCCACCCGGCCGATTCGGGAGACACCACGACGCTGCCGCAAACGCTGACTCGGGCGGACGCGGCAGTTGCCAGGGCCAACCCGCAGTGCGACATCTTGGAGGTCGTGGCCGATCGTGGATACCACAGCGGCGCGGTGGTGGGAGATCTGCATCAACGGGGATACAACACCTGCATTCCCGAACGGCGGCAGAAGGGGCGGCGTCGATGGCAGCGACTCTCCCGAGAGGTTGGGGAGCAAGAGGTCAAAGACCGACAGCGGGCCTTCTATCTCAACCGCCGCAGGATCCGGAGCGCCGCCGGCAAACGCCTTCTCAAGAAACGCGGGGAGACCGTCGAAAGGAGCTTCGCCCACGCCTGCGAAACGGGAGGCATGCGACGGGTTCATCTGCGAGGTCGGGCCAATATCCTCAAGCGCTACCAGATCCACATCGCCGCCCTCAATCTCGGCATCGTGCTGCGAAGCCTCATCGGTCTGGGCACCCCGCGCGGCTTCCAGGGCAGAAAGACCCTCCTCGCACACGCCCTCTCAGTGTTCCGATCTTCGATGTGCAACCTCGTTCGTTCCCTCTCCGACCAACTCGACTCTTTCAGCCCGCATCCTCGCGATACTCAGCACCCCGGCTCAAATCCTCCACTCGCAGTCGCGTAAAACCAAATGACCGATTTATCCACGGGCTGCTAACGGTGGCGAAAAGACCGTCACTCTGGCCCTCACTCCGAAGGACAGCGCCGCCAAGAGGTTCAAGGCGGCCCTGGGCGGCCGTCCGGAAATCGTCTCCGTTGACTGGACGCACCGGCACTACGTGGAAGATGACGAATACATTCCGTACGGTGAGGACATCGAGGCGTTTCTGAAACGGGAAATCGGGAAGCCAATCATTCGCTGGGAGGACAACTCGCAGCTTGGCTACGAAATCCTGCCGAACAAGTACTTTTATAAATATCAGAAACCGCGGAGCACGACGGACCTGCTGGCGGAATTTTGGACTCTGGAAAAGGAAGCGGAAGTGCTTCTCGAACGCCTACCGCGGTGAAATACATTTCCTCAAACGAGCCGTGGCTGGGCGACGTCCCCGCTGATTGGACGAGAACGCGCATTCGGAATGTCGCGAAGTTATCACCTGGTTACTCCGGCACGGTCCCGACCGCTGATGACCTGTGCACGGTCGTGCCGATGGAATTGTTGTCAGAGTACGGCACTGTCGATGTGTCTAATCAGCAGGTATTCCAGGACGTCGCCTCGGGGCTGCCGCTGTTCGAAGCAGGAGATGTCTTATTCGCAAAAATTACACCGTGCATGGAAAACGGAAAAGGTGCATTTGTCGCAAGCCTGCCAACCAAGTACGCCTTTGGCAGTACGGAATTTCAAGTGCTCCGGCCATCGCTCGATATAGATGGGCGGTTTCTTTACTACTACACGTTCAACCCTATCTTTCGGGCGTATGCGGCGGAAAACATGATGGGTGCAGCGGGGCAGAAGCGGGTGTCCTCGCGGTTCCTTAAGGACACCAGACTGTTCCTCCCGCCGCTGGAAGAGCAGCGACGTATCAGTTCATTCCTCGATCAGAGCTGTGCGGTTATCGATGGCGTCGCATCGCACAATACGAGCGTGACTTTCGACACAGGCCTGCTTAATCGGCAAATGACCGTGCTGTCTGCGTACCGGACGTCGCTGATTCACGAGTGCGTGACCGGCCAGCGGCGAATTGTCGAGGCCGACTTCAACCACCTCAAAGCCCATGCCTAAGAAACGGAAACCGCCGGAGCTAACTTTCCAGGGCCACATCGCGGATTACCTCGTCCGCGAGCACAAGTATGGCGTGCTCGAGCAGACGGACATCACAGACACCGAGCATTTCATCGCCGAAGATCAGCTTTGGGCTTTTCTTCAGGACAGCCAGCCGGAAACGATCAAGAAGCTCGCGGACGACTACGGCGCTGATGCGCGGGAGGAGGTCTTTAAGACGCTTCGAAGCGAGCTGCGGCGCACACCGCTGTGGCTCATCATGCGTCACGGACTCAAGGTCCGCGGCCTGGAGTTCCACCTCTACTACCCGAAGCCACGATCGACGCAGAGTGCCGCTGCCGAAGGCTCTCTGAAGAACCGGATCACCTTCCGGCCGCACTTCTATTTCGGTGAGACGAACACAGAGATCGACTTTGTGTTCTTCCTGAACGGCCTCCCCATCGTGGCGCTCGAGCTGAAGCACGAAAAGAACCAGACCGTACACGATGCCGTGGCGCAGTACGCGGCGCGGGACCACGCTCGGAACATCTTCCGTCACCCCTTCCTCTACATCGCTGCGGACACGTGCGATGTCATGGCGGCGACCGATCCGCGACGCGAGGAGAATTTCCGCTGGCACAACACCGGACTCACGAACACGCCGCAGACGGCCGGGGAGTACCCCGTTGAATTTCTGTACCGCGAGGTGCTTTCGAAAGACCAACTCCTCGAGGCGCTGTCCTTCTTCCTCGTTTATGTACCAAAGCGAGACGCGCATGAGGATCGGCCTGAACGCCAGGCGGTCACGCTCCACCCGCGATATCACCAGAGCCGAATGGTTCGTCGAGTAACGCACGACGGCCTGGCGCACTTCGTTCGTACCGGCGAGATCGGGCGGAAGTATCTGATTAGTCACTCTGCTGGCAGCGGCAAGACGCTCTCGATCTGCTGGTTGGCCGATCGACTGCACAGCTTGTACGGTCCGGACGACCGGAAGCTGGTCGACACGGTATTCATCCTGACGGACCGGAAGTCGCTCGACAAAAACATTAAGGACGAAATCGAGAACTTCACCCACCTGAGGGTTGTTGTGGGGCTTGCTCGGAAGGCGGAGGATTTGCCGCGGTTTCTGAACGAGCGCAAGCCGATCATCGTCACGACGCAGCAAAAGTTCGAATGGATCTTAGAAGAGATCGAAAAGAACGAAGAGCTCAAGAAGCGGCGCGTGGCTTTCCTGATCGACGAGGCCCATCGATCGCAGGAAGGCAAAATGGGTGCGGCGATCCGGATGCCGTTTCGCGAAAAGGCTGCGGGAGCAGGCGAAAAGCCCGATAGCGAGCCGGAGCCCGAGGATGAGGAAGCAGAGATCGCACGCATCATCCGAGAACACGACGGGAACCAGCTCTTCGTCGCGTTCACCGCAACCCCGGCTCCCGCGACGGTCACCCTCTTCGGCGAACCTTTTGATGTCTATTCTGAGGCTGAGGCGATCGCCGAAGGCTACATCGTGGACGTGGCCACGAGCATCATCTCCTACGAGACGCTTTACAACCTCCACAGCCGCATTGTTCCAACGCCGGAGGAGGAGAAGGTTTATCCGAAAGGTGTCGTCGCAAAGGCTCTGAAGAACGTCGCCTTCCAGGACGACGGGTTGATCCAGTACAAAGCCGAGGTCATGCTCCGGATCTTCGACGATGACGTCAAACCCCTGATCGGAGGGCGCGCCAAAGCGATGATCGTTACGAGTTCCCGCGTGGCCGGACTGCGATACTTCGAGATCATCAGGGAGAAACTCAAGGAACGCGGGGCGGATTACAAGGTGCTCTACGCCTTTTCAGATTTCGTGCATCCGCAGACGAACGCGGCGGTAAGCGAACACGCGTTGAACGGCCTCAAGGAGGGGGAACAGATCGAAGACCGCCTCGACGGCGACGACTATCGGCTCATGATCGTCGCGAACAAGTTCCAGACCGGCTTCGACCAACCGTTGCTCGCTGGCATGTTCCTCGACAAGCCCGTCGTTGACCGGAACGCCGTCCAGACCGTCTCGCGCCTGAACCGGAGCTACGAAGGCAAGCAGGACGTGGTCGTTGTCGACTTTACGAACAATGCCAAGGCCATTCTGAAGGCATTCGGCAAGTACCGGAAGGGGACGCCATTCGAACCCGGGGAACCGGACATGGAGGAGTGCGTCAGGTTGCGCCGCGACATCCTGAAGGCGGAGGTATTCACGCAGGAGGACGCCACGAATCTCGTGAAGTTCCTCACGGCCGGGAACGATGCGCAGGCGCAGTTCACCGTGAGCGGGTTGCGGACGAGGTTCCAAAACAAGATCAGCGATTTCGAGGAGCGAAAGAACTTCGTCTACCTCCTCGCACGATTCGTGAAGAGCTTCCATTTCCTCACGTGCTTCTTTACCTATCCGCCGGAGATCGGTGAATTCGCGACCTTCGCCGAATACGTCGGGCCGCAGCTCATCAAGGAGGGCAGTGTCTCCGACCTTATGAAGCAGGTTCGGCAGACCGAAGTTGTGAAAGCGGCGGTGAAGTTTCGAGGAGAGATTCGTGGCGGCGGTCTGATCAAAGTGAAATCTGGCAAAGGTGCGAAGGGCGCCGCGCCGCCGATTCGGAAGGTGTCCGTACGAGACATAATCACGGAGCTCCGGAGCAGATTCCAAATCACCGACGAAGAGGCGCTTTACATCAAAGAAGTGACAGAGGAGAAGACGAAGGACCCCGGGATTCAGGCGACGGTGCAAACGCACCGTGAAGATCGTGTCTACCTGGAGGGCCCATTCCAGGGCCAGGTCAACGGGCTGATCCAGGCCGCTTACGCAGAGCGTGGCCGTTATGATGAGCTGGCGGAGGAGAAGTACACGGATCCAGGCGCGATCTTCGACATCATGGCGGTTACGGTCATTCAACATAACCTTCAAGCATCCGTACCACCGCCGAGCTGAAGCCTTTTTTTGGATGGGAGCGCGTCATTCTGCACTCGTTCGAGGAGGTCTTTGCGAATAAGGCTCCTGTGGCGGGGAGAGAAGCCACCTCTTGGTAGTAGGGGAGCCTCGTGTGTAGGCCATGGACGGTTATCTGATCGTGTAGAGGCGCTCAGCCGTAAGGTAGGTGGTTTGGCCTTCAGCGACCCGTAGGGCCGGCAAGGAGCACGTCGCGGCAGTCGGTGCAGAGCTCGGCGCAATCGAACCACTGCGAGGCTATCCATTCCCCGTGAAGTGGCTCTGTCGCCGCAGCCCGCGCCTCGCGCCTGTGCTTCCAGAGCACAGAGTCCGGCTCGTCGATGGAAGCAAGCCGCTTCCGCTCGATCCGCAATAGGGTCGCTTCCGCGCCTGGGCCGCCCTTGCGCACGGCTTCCATGAGCCAGTAGAGGCTGCCCCGCTCTGATTTCTCGGTTCGTGGCTCTACGGGCGTCCTGCCGTCAGGATGGGGGGTTCTGAGATTCAATCTTTCACCTCTTCTGCCGGCGGTAATAAGCCGGCGCAAATGCTACAGCCGGGGTTGCCGCAGCCGGTTGGAAATGCGCGCATATGGATCTGGGGAGCTAGCTTCACGCGCTTCTCTTCGAATGCAGCCTCTATGGCCGTCGTCTCGATGGCGTTCTGCTTCTCCAGAGAAGTCTTGAAGACTCCCTCCTTCGGAGCCTGACCGGCAACCCACGGCCAGAAGAACATCAGCCACCGCTGCCGGGCGTCCAGGCTGCCAATCGTGAACGTCTCCTCCTCGACTTGTGCTAGCCGACGTTGGAAGAGGCCCTTGGTCCATTCCAGGGCGTCATCAACCTCTTTGCGCATCAACGCGACGTCCTTCTGAAGCAGAACCTCGACCGGCTTGATGCCGTCGCCCTTCGGTCTTCGACCGCTCCGGGCTCGTCTCCCACCGTGTTTAGGCACGTAAATCCTTTCGTCTCAACATTTAAATCAAGATTCCGTCTGCCCGGTCAGCCACGGCCGCACTTGCATCGCTGAGAAAGGGACTCAAAGTGACTCTGTTTTCGGAAGTCCCTAAGGAGATTTTCTCGATAGAGACTTCTAGTTCCTGAGTCACTCAGAGTCCCTGAACCGTTCAAGCGAGCTCGTATGACTGCCGCCGCGCCTTGGCGATGATGTTGTCCACGTCCTCTTTGAGCCGGATGCCGTACCAGAACGGCACGCCGTTGGACTTTCGCTTGCTCAGCCCCTTTTCCCGCAACCGCGCGGCAAACTCTTTCCCGGCGAGCGGCAGCACGTCCTCTTCCTTGCAGTGGATCAGGTAGGCTTCCGAGAGAATCTTTGCTTCGACCTGCCATCCGTCCTTGATCTCGCAGAAGTCGGTTAGGAACGGCGCGAGCGCATCCTGATCCTTCCGGTAAGCCTCGGTCGCGGCCATGACCGACTCGGGCGGCCGTAACCCCTCCTTCTGCCATTCCAGGCATCCGGCGATGGCCCCTTGGAGAATCCCTTCCCGCTCTTCGAGCAGGATGCTCTTGAAGCTCTTGATCCGCTTCTCGGCCGGAATCGTAACCGTGAACGGGACGAGCCAGATGCGACGCCACATCGCCAGGTCGGTCCCCACGATCTTCGGCAAGTGGTTTGTCGCGTACCAGAATTTGAGCTCCGGCGTGAATTCGCCCTGGTCTTTGTAGAGCCCCCGCGCCGGCAGCTGGTCTCCGCCGGTTAGGATCTTCAATCGCTGCTCGTTAAGCTTCGCCCCCGCGCTTCCTTCGACGGCGGTAACGAACCGTTTGCCGCGAAGCCTCACAAGGTCCGGCGCGGCTGCGCTGCCGCTCTGCCGCTTATGGTTCTCCATGACCGTCTCGACGGACGTGGAGCATGCGTATCCGTCCCCTAGCAGGCCGTGCATGACGTCGAGAAACGTGCTCTTCCCGTTGGCGCCTTGGCCGTGGGCTATCCAAAAGCCTTGCTCGCCGGTGTCGCCAGTAAGCGCGAGCCCCATCGACCGCCAGACGAAGCGGATGGTCTCGGCATCCCCTCCGAAAATCGTGGAGAGAAACTCATCGAATCTCGGACACTTCGCATCGGCGCTGTACCTGACCGGCGCAACGCGCGTGATGTAGTCCTCTTTCCGAGCCGGCAGAAGGTTCCCGCTCTTCAGATCAACGGTTCCGTTCTCGACGTTCAATAGAAATTTGCTGGCGTCGAGCACGGCCAGTTCGATCTCGACGGTCGGGATGGTCCGCGCCATCTGAAGCATCCCCGCGACACGGAACGCGCTCTCGGACCCTTGAGCTTTGGCGATGCGCTGCTGCCGCTGCTTGATCTGGTCCGCGGTCCCGACGTCGCAGTTTGCGACTTCGCGGATCAGCTGCGCGACCGTATCCTTCGCCTTCTCGACCGGCTCGCCGCTCTTCCAGTA
Source organism: uncultured Acidobacteriota bacterium (assembly GCA_963733955.1). Lineage (GTDB taxonomy): Bacteria > Acidobacteriota > Thermoanaerobaculia > UBA5066 > Gp7-AA6 > DATFTF01. The sequence continues at coordinate 2,876,489 of CAVTEW010000003.1, read as the reverse complement.
AACACCGTTCCAACTGAGCCAATACCCGCGCGGATCGCCCTTCACGTAACGGATAGTCTCGCCGTGGCGGAGAGCCAACCGCTCAGCGTTCGTAACGTCAGTAATCCGCTCAAAGTCGCGCTGCTCAAAGTTTCGCTCTGCGCTTTCGCAGATCGCCCTAACCTCCGATTCACCGAGGGGAGGCACGCAATCGCCATTCCTGAGCAGCACAGCCTGGAAGAGCTTCTCCCCGCGGTACCCCATATTCACGAGCTTCCCGACATCACTGGTTAACCGTATGTTGCGACTGCCTCCTGGGATCTCGACCTCGACCCGCGCGCTCTTGCGCGCGGTCGGCGCTGCCTTGTCACGGCAGAACGGAAGGTTCTCGATCAGATTCGGCGGCAGGGGTGCGCTCCTCGGCGTGTCCTTGATGAATTCGTATGGTCCGTTTAGGTTGGCCGATCCAGGCGCCAGAATGTATCCGCCGTCGCCCTTGAGGCCGATGCCGCGTGTCTCGGTCACGTTCGGAATCTCGCGACCCGGATGCTTGAACAGGTAATGCCGGCCGCCGCTGCCTGTACCTGAAACGCGCGTCGGCGGCAGCCCTCCAATAGCTTCTGAAAGCTCGTCGAGTGCCTCTCTCGCCCCGGGCTTCTGCAAGTCACAGTCAAGCGCGACGATTCCGGAAGCCGCACCGGTTGGGATTCCGATGTTTGCGTCCGGCCACCTCTCCCACCAACCCCGAACCTGCGCGGCATCGGCCGTGGCGTCATGGAATCCGTTCGGCGTCCTTGGATGCTTGGCGGGGCTAGAACATTCCTTCCCGCATGAGCATTTTCCATTCTCGGGATAGTGAACAGGGAATACGGGAATTCCCTGCGCGGCGTATCTAAGAGCTCTGGCACAGCGGACGGATTCAGCCATTCTCCGCCTCGGTCAGCGCAGACGAAATCTGATAGCTGAAGAATTCCGCCCGCGTCATCAGCCGCGCGTCTGTGTTGTCGTTCCGGGTTCGCATCACGCGGACCGTCTGCCAAAGTTCCGTTGCCGCCGCATGCGCGCGGCGCAGCTGCTCGTCCCGTTCGCGCCAGCGGTCATTCTCAGTAGTCGGCGCGAGTCTGCATTTCGGGGTCGATTCGGTCATGCTCACTCCTTCCAAAACGTCGCGATTTCGGTGCGCTCGCTAGCGTCGATCTGTGCTGACCGCAGAAGCGGGGTGATCGCTGCGACTGCGGCGGCTGCGGCCGGGAACAGCTCGGGGGAGACATGAGCCTGGGAGGAAACCCACTCCCCAATGTTGCGTTTGTAAACCCCCTCCCCCTCAAAGGCCCGTTGCAGGGCCTTTTTTGCCTTTCTGAGCCGGGAATGGATCGCCTGCCGGGTAGTCCCCTCGTCTCGAGCGATGTCCGCCGGCCTCTCGCCGATCAAGAAAACGCGCCTCAACAGTGCCGCCTGGTTTTGCGCCATGCGGTCCAGCGCGGCCTGGATCTCTTGCCGTCTCCAGAAATCGGCCCTAGTCGGCGTGCGGTTGCGAGGGAGCCAACCCTCGCGGCCAGTGACCGTCTGGAGCTGTCGGGGGTTGACCGTTCTGCGAACGGTCGATGTCGACCGGTTGTAGTTGATCTTCCATCCGGCCTCCGGGGGCGACTCGATCTCGACCTCGCGCCGGAGCGTCTGTCCGCGAGAGTGACCCTGGCAGGACGCCTTCGCGGGCTTACAGACGACGCAAAACGTTCCCTCGATCCTCGTCACGACGGGCTCGCACAGGTCCGCGCCGGTCCGGAGCGGCTGCGCGAGCTTCAACTGCATCGCCGCCCATGCCCGCCAGGGCCGCTCCTTGCGCGTCTCGGGGTCGTCGCGGATCACCGGCAGGGGGCTGCCGTTGACGCTGGCGCGGTCCAAGTCAGCGCGAGCGATCACGCGAGCCCCTCGGATCAACGGCGTCACGGAAGTACGCGTCCGTCAGGCTGAAAGTCACTCCGGCCTACTCTTGTCGGCCAGCATCCGCGCCTTCGCCTTGCGAACGAATTCCTCGATAGATTCGTCTTCAGGGATTTCGTCGGAGTCTGTCCAGCCTCGCGTCTTGAGCATGTTGAGCATTTGGCGCTTAACCTTCCGACTTCCGTGGATCAGGATGTCCGAGACGGCTTTGTCGAAGTGCTCAGCCACCAAACGCCGTGCCATCGCCTCCATTTCTCTTCGCGTGTTCATGAGGACACTCCGTCCCGAAGTGCTACCACATAGGCCTCGGTAAACTCTTCGATGTAGGCGTTATCGAACGCCTCCAAATAAGCCTCGCTGAACGCCCCTTGCGCCGCCTCTTCCGCCTCCTGACTGGCAATCTCGTGCGCTCGCCTGTGCGCGACCTTCCGTGCGAGGTCCCGAGCCTTCGCCTTGGTCATCTCCGCTCCTTCTCGTTCACGCCGGCGAGATTGCCGGCGTCTCCTTGCTCTCGATGAACCGCATCAACGTGTCTTCCTTGATTCGCACCGACCGACCGATCCGCACCACCGGCAACTCGCCCCGGACGATGAGACCGTGGAGCGTCGTCCGGCTCGCTCGGAGCCTCTGCATCACGTCCTTGACCGTGAGGAGCTGTACTGCTTCGTTCACGCTTTCGAATGTAAGTCACATCACACAAGTTGAACCGGAGTGCCCGTGTGCGCGCACGGGCGCGGACGGGACGCTGCGCAATGCCCGCTTGAGTTTTGTGGCGTGACATCCAGCTTCCGAAGCTGGCGTTCAAGTTGTCGGATCTATTGCCGTGTCAAGAGTTAGAGAAATAGTTGCCTTGTCCATGCGGTCGGCGTTGTAGAAGCCATCTTCATCAATTCCGGCTCGCCGGAATCGCGCTTGCCACAAACCCAAGCGCATGGGATACTCTCATTAGTGAAACTGTCAAAAGCAGAGCGGGCGCTGCTCGCGAAGATCGGCCAGCGCGGCGGCCTGACGAAGACGCCGAAGAAGGCCGCTGCGTCGCGACTGAATGGCAGGCTCGGCGGAAGACCGAAGAAATGAGCGTCTACCGCCGCATCCTTGAGCGAAAGGCCGACTGCAAGGCGCACGAGCCGAAGTCGGAAGCGGCCTGCACTTGCAAGCTGGACTCGGCCTGGTCCGTCCGCGTCGAGCGCAAGGACCGTCGGACCATCCGGCTCCGGGTCGGACGCCACGAGGACGCCGTCGAGAAGGAACGGGAGCTGCTCGTCGCGAACGACAAGGGGATGCTCGGCAAGCGCTCGACTCTCGGGCAGTATGTCGGCCAGCATTGGCCGATTGGCGACGTGAGCGACTCGACGGCGCGGAACGAAAAGAGCGTGCTGGACGCCGTGTTGCTCCCGCGCTTCGGAAAGACTCAGCTATCGCGCGTCTCGATGGCCGCTGCTCGGGACTTCCGCCGCGACCTCGGCAAGAAATACGCGGTTGCGACCGTGAACGACTACATGAGACTTCTGCGGAAGATCCTGCGGGACGCGAACGAGCGGGGCGTGTTGCCGGTCCTGCCGCATTGGCCGAAGGCAGAAGAAGAGAAGCTTCTCCGACGCGGCCTGTCGGAGAAGGAACAGGAGGCGCTCGTCGCGGCCTTCGAGGATCGCAGGGGCTTCCTCGCGCTCGCCGGCCAATGGAAGAAGGCTTCCAGGGACGCGGCAGCCGACTTCGAGCGCTTCCGCGAGTCCCGGCCGCTGTTCGTTCTGGCGATGGAAACGGGTCTCGACTTGTCGGACCTTCTCGCACTCAAGTGGGAGCGGGTCGGTCCGAAAGCAATTATCGGCAACCGGCGCAAGACGGGCGAGGAGTACTCAATCGGGCTCTCTCGCCGCGCCATGACAGCCCTGGACGAATGCCGGAAACGCCGCAATGTCTCGGGGCACGTTCTCTTAACCGTGAAGGGGCAGCCGTACAGCGTCATTACAGTTGGGCGGTACTGGCGAAAGGCTAAGAAGCTCGCTGGCATCAAGCGGCCCTGCCGGTTCAAGGATCTGCGGCATACGCTCGGATGCAATCTCGTTGACGCCGGCCTGTCGTTCCCGATGGTCGCAGAGACGCTAGGGCATGTACCGGGCAGCCGGGTTACGGCGCGGTATGCCAGGGTTGACCGGGAGAAGACGTTGAAGGCCGTTCGGGAGGCGTTGGACTCACGGGGGTAGGAGATCGCATCGCATCGCGCCTGAGAGAGCAATCCCCACTGTAGGGCATATCATTCGCCAGAACCGTTGATGCTCGAAGCAACCTCGCTCTGGCGGACTCTCCAAACGGCTATCGTCGCGGTGAGGAGAAACGCGGTGACGCCAATCATCATGGTTATCGCGATGTTTCTCGGAGCCTCTTGGCTTTTCCGCGAGGATCCATGGGCCAAACCGATTCTCGTCTGGGCGGCCATCGGGATATTAGGCCTGTTTGCAGTCGCCTACACCTACTTCGCCATTACGGATCCGGACCGTCTACAGTCCGAGAAATATCAAATCGATCGCCGCGCCCAGGCGCTCGAGGAGCAAAGCAAGAAGGTGCACGAGCCGGCTGACCTAGTGATCGTGTCGAATCCACAGGCCGAGGTCGAGGCTCCGCCTCGGCTTCTTAAGTAGAGGAAAGCAAGTGGGCCTGGAAGAGGTCTTCGCAAGCATCGCAGGTACGAACCTCAAGGCCTACGTCTTGGTCTTGGATCACTCCGTAGGGGGTCGAGAGAACGTGCAGCCTTTCCTTGACACGAGGCCGGAGGAGATAAGGAACTGGATGTCTGTATTCGAGGACGCTATCTTCATCATCTCTCCGATGGAGCCTCAGGCTCTAGCGCAGATGATGCACACCCGCTTTCCAAGGAGCAGTTTCCTTATCAGCGACCTCACGGGCGCGAAGGACGGCTGGATGCAGAAGACGGCATGGGACTTCATCAATTTTCCACGGGAGAATCCACAACGTCCCGGCCTACTCTCCCTGAAAGAGGCTCTTTCGCCGTGGAAACCGCAAACGTAAGCTTTCCGTCTTTTTCTCGGGCACCCATCCCAAAAAATCCGCCGCACCACTCAAACGGCCGAAACTCTGCCGCGCTGTCTGCGGCCGGCGAAAAAGCGGGGGGGCAGGGTGGCACCCCCCGTCACTGATCCGCAAATGATCCGCACGAGCGCGAACAGGGGCGAATTTCGGCGATACGGGGCGTAAGAGGCGCGAACGCTGGAAAAGGCATGGCCAGCATTGGCGCCGCGCGTTCTAGCCGCACAGGGCAGTGGATCGCGCTTACGCCTTGAAAAACCCACGAATTTGCTTTACACGCAAGTGGTCAGAGGTTCGATCCCTCTACCTCCCACCATACACGTCGCAAGAGCGGGACGAGGAATCTGCTCCTTCGGGGCACCGGCCCGCGGCTCGCCAAACGCGGCTCGACCGCGGGCCTGATTCCCCGTCCCACTCTTGCTCCCGCGGCGCGAGGCGTCCTCCGCTGCCCTCGCGGAGCCTCCTCGCGCCGCGAACCGGGGCAGGCACGTGGGGCCTTCGCAACGCGACCAAGTCGCGCCGCGAGCGTAACGACGGCGCTGGTCGGACAACCTTCTGACCGTCGTAGTAGGAGCCGTGGGAAACGCGAAGCGTTTTCCATCGGCTTCCACGGCTGGGCGGTTTGATCGAGAATAGCTCTCATGGAAATGACAGGGTGACTGCCGCATCGGCGGCGCCGGAGCTTCGCGGGCCGGTCGCGGCGCTGGACTGTTTTCATTGCGGGCTGCCTGTGCCCGCCGGGCGGCCATGGCGTAGCGAGGTGCTCGGCGAGGTGCGCGATTTCTGCTGCGGCGGGTGCCGCGCGGCCGCGGAGACGATTCGGGACGGCGGACTCGAGGCCTACTACGAGCTGCGCTCGTCGCCCAGTGCTGGCCCCGCCCCCGATGCCTCCCGGGGTCCGCAGCGAATCTTCGACCGCGCGGACGTCCAGGCCGAGTTTGTGCGCGCCGCCGGGCCGCACCGCGAGGCCCGGCTCCTGCTGGAAGGGGTTTCCTGCGACGCCTGTCTGTGGCTCAACGAGCGCCGCCTGCGCGCGGTGCCGGGCGTGCTCGAGGCGTCGGTCGGTTACGCGGACCACTGCGCGCGCGTCCGGTGGGATCCGGCGCGCGTGGAGCTGTCGGCGATCCTTTCGGCGGTCGAGGAAATCGGGTACCGGGCGCGGCCGGTCGATCCTTCGCATCGTCTGGACATCGAAGCGGAGGCCTCGCGCCGCAACGCGCCGCGCCTTCTCTTCGCCGGCGTGGTCGGGATGATGGTCATGAACCTGGCGCTCGCGGCGTACTTCGCGGGCGGTTCCGACGCTTCGGGACGTTTGCCCCTGTGGGAAGCGTTCGCGCGCTGGGCGGAGCTCCTGGGCGCTCTCGCCCTCCTGGCCTATCCGGGACAGGAGTTCTTCGCCGGCGCCTGGCGCGACCTGCGGCATCGCCGGGTCGGGATGGACGTTCCGATCGCGGCCGGCCTCGCGGCGGCGTGGCTGGGCGGGGCCTGGGCGACGGTCCGCGGCTCGGGCGCGGTCTATTTCGACGCGATCGCCATGCTCGTCTTCTTCGTGCTCGCCGCGCGCGCCCTCCAGACCCGCGCGCGCCTGCACGCCGCCGCGGCCGTCGACCGGTTCGCCGTCGTGGAGCCGGCGACCGCCCGGCGCGTCGAAGCGGCGGGAAACGAAGAGGAGGTCGCCGCGCTCGATCTGCGCGAGGGCGACGTGGTGCGGATCGGTCCCGGAGAGGCCGCGCCCGCGGACGGAATCGTCATCGAGGGCCAATCCTCGTTCGACGAAGGCGTCCTGACGGGCGAGCCCTGGCCGCGGCGCCGCGCTCCCGGCGAGGAGGTCGTCGCGGGAAGCCGCAACGGGGAACGGGACGTGCTCGTGCGCGTCGCGCGGCCCGCCGACGCTTCGACCCTCGGCGAGATCCGGCGGCTCCTGGAGCGCGGTCTGGCCAGCCGGCCGGCGATCGCCGAGCTGACCGATCGCCTGGCCGGCCGGCTCACCGGAGCGGTCCTTCTCTGCGCCGCGGCGACCGCCGCGTTCTGGGCCGTCCGCGATCCCTCGAGAATCCTGCCCGCGACCGTCGCCGTGCTGATCGTGACCTGTCCCTGCGCGCTCGCGCTCGCCGCACCCGTCGTTCTCACACTGGCCGCGGGTCGGTTAACCCGGATCGGCGTTCTGCCGCTTCGGATGGCCGCTCTCGAGGCGCTGGGCGGCGCCGGCGTCGCGGCGTTCGACAAGACCGGCACGCTGACGACGGGTCAGCCGCGCCTGGAGAGCGTGGACACCGACGGCATCGGCCGCGAGGAGGCGATCGCGATCGCGGCGGCTCTCGAGGCGGGGTCCCGCCATCCGATCGCCGCGGCCATTCTGGCGGCGTCCGGCCGTCGAGAGACCGCGGAGGATCTCGCCGCCGACCGGGAGGGCCGGGGGGTGGAGGGGACGATCCGCGGCGTTCCGTGGCGGATCGGGGCGGCCGGATACGTCCTGGACGGCGAGGCGCCGACGGCGATCCGGAGAGCGGTGGAGGCGGCGCGCGGCCGCCAACGGTTGACCGCTCTCCTCTCCGATCGGAACGGGCGGACCGCGCTCTTTACGTTCACCGAGCGATTTCGGCCGGGCGCGGCGGAGATCGCGGAGAGCCTGCGCGCGGACGGCGTCCAACGCGTCGCGCTCCTCTCCGGCGACGCGCGCGCGACGGTCCTGGCGATCGCCGCCGCTCTGGGCTTCGATGAAGCGCAAGGAGAGATGATTCCCGCCTCCAAGCTCGCCTGGATCGGAGCGCGGCGCGCCGCGGGCGCGCGCGTCCTCTTCGTGGGGGACGGTTGGAACGACGCCCCCACGCTCGCCGCCGCGGACGTCTCGGTCTCCCTGGCGCAAGCTCCGGCGGTCTCGCGGCTGGCCAGCGACTTCGTGATCTTAGGCGGCGACCTGTCCGCGCTCTCCGCGGCCAGGAGCATCGGCCGGAAGGCGATGCGTCTCCTGCGCCAGAACGTCGCCTGGGCGCTGGGATACAATATTCTTATTGTGCCCCTGGCGGCGGCCGGCCGGATCCCGCCCTGGACGGCGGCGCTGGCCATGTCGGTGAGCTCGCTCGCCGTCGTCGCCAACGCGCTGCGCCTGGCCAAACCTGGCGCCGGGCGAGAGTCAGTGCATGCGGTGGAGGCCCAGCCTCAGTTGGTCGGGCAGGCCGGGGATGCGGGCTAGCCCGACGACGCCGAGCAGGACCACGGCGATTCCGGCGGCGAGCCGCGCCCTGGGCGCGCGCAGCCACCGCCCGATGCCCCGCGCGGCGAGCCCGGCCGCGAGGAGATTGGGCAGCGTTCCCAGCCCGAAGGCGGCCATCACCAGCGCGCCGCGGGCCGCGCTCCCCGAGACGAGCGCCGTCGCCAGGACGCTGTAGACGAGGCCGCAGGGGATCCAGCCCCAGACCAGGCCGACCCCGAAGGCGCCGGGAATCGTCCGCGCCGGCGCGACCCGAAGCCCCAGGCGCTTCAATCCCCGCCAGAGAGCGCTGCCGGCCCGTTCGAGCGCCAGCACGGCCGTCCCGAGGCCGGCCAGGTACAGGCCGAGCAGAATCACCAGGGTGTTGGCGAGGACCAGGAGGACGATCCGCGCCGGCAGCGCGCCGCCGTAGAGAAGGCCCAGGGAGCCGGCCCCTCCGGCGAGCGCCCCGGCGCAGGCGTAGGTGACGATGCGGCCGAGGCTGTAGAAGACCTGGCGCGGCAGGTCCCGAACCGCGCGCGCGGGGAGCAGGGGAGCGTCGGGCGGGCGCATGTTCAGCGCGGCGACGAGGCCGCCGCACATCGCCATGCAGTGGACGCCGCCGGCGAGCCCAATGAGAAACGCCGACGCCGCGAGCGCGAGCAATGGGAAGCCCTCCCGGCGATTGTGCCCCGCTCTTGCGCGACGGTCAAATCCGGCGGTGATAGTCTTCGCGACAATCGCTCGCGTTTGAAGAGGTGCGCATGGCGCCACCGACTCCCGAAGAGAAAGCGCGGTTGGCCGAGGCTCCCCGCGGGGCCTTCGCGCTCATGCTGGTCGTCGGGGCGCTGCTCTTTCTGGGATGGGCGGCGCTTTACTTCCTGCGGTTTCTCGGCAACGGGCCGGTGCACTGAAGGGGGTCGGCGGGAATGCACGTCCATCCCCTGGAAAAACGCTGGGCCATCATCGCAGCCGCCCTGGTCGTGGCCATGGGCGGCCTGATCGTCTACACCGCGGTGGCGATGAGCGTCCATCCGCCGAGCAACGTCGAGACGATCGACTCCACGCGGCTCCACCTGACGCCGGAGTTCGCCGAGGACAACCTCGGCGTTCGCCGTGAGAAGGACGGCGCCGTCGTCGCGCGGCTGGTCATGTCGCGGTACATGTTCCACCCGCAGGAGATCACGCTTCCCGCGGGCACGCCCATCGTGATCCGGGCGGCCAGCGCGGACGTCATCCACGGGCTCCACGTGCCGGGGACCAACCTGGCCACGCAGGTCGTGCCCGGATACGTCTCCGAAGTCCATACGACGATCTCCTTCGAGGCGGTCTCCAGGGTCGGCGTGCGCAACGCCGACGGGAGCGTGACGGTGGGTCTCTTCTGCGACGAGTACTGCGGGCCCGGGCACCAGTCCATGTGGGGCCGGATCAAGGTGACGCCGCGATGAGCGCGGCGGCGGTCCGGCCGGACGCGGAGGGGGCGAGCGCCCGGCGGCTGGCTCTGGCCCACATGTGGGTCGCGTTCGCGCTCTTCGGCGTGGCCACGCTGCTCGGCCTCTACCAGCTCCTGGAGCGGGACGGCTACGTCCCGACTTCGGCGGCCCGCTACTACCAGTCGACCACGCTCCACGGCGTCATCCAGGCGTTCGTGCTGACGACGTTCTTCATCGTCGGCTTCGGGTACTTCGTCACCGCGACGAGCCTCAAGCGGCCCGTCCGCTGGCCCGGGCTGGCCTGGCTGGGGTTCTGGACGATGCTCGTCGGGACGGTGACGGCGGCGGTTTCCATCGCTTCGGGCCGGGCCACCGTTCTCTACACGTTTTATCCGCCGATGATCGCGCACTGGTCCTTCTATGCCGGCGCGGCGCTGCTGCTGGTGGGATCGCTCGCCTGGACCGTCATCACGATCGCCACGACCGTCCGCTGGAAGAAGGAGAACCCCGGTCTCCCGGTGCCCCTGCCGCAGTTCGGCATGACCGCCAACGCGATCCTGTGGCTCTGGACGCTCGTCGGCGTCGTGGCCGAGGTGGTGTTCCAGCTCCTGCCGGTCTCGCTCGGCCTGGCGCAGACCGTCGACGTCGGGCTGGCCCGTTCGCTCTTTGCCTGGACGCTCCATCCGATCGTCTACTTCTGGCTGATCCCGGCCTACGTGACCCTGTACTCGATCGTGCCAAAGGCGGCCGGCGGTTACCTCTTCTCCGACGAGATGGGGCGCGTCGTGTTCGTGATGCTGCTGGTCTTCTCCCTGCCCATCGGCCTCCACCACATCTTCGTCGATCCCCAGGTGGCCGCGGGATGGAAGCTTCTGCACGCGTTCGGGACGTTCCTGGTCGCGCTCCCGACGCTCCTGACCGGCTTCACCATCGCCGCGTCGATGGAGACCGCCGGGCGCCTGCGCGGCGGCCGCGGCCTCTTCGGCTGGATCGGCCGCCTTCCCTGGAGCAACCCGATCGCCCTGGGCGGCATCTTCGCCCTCCTGCTGCTGCTTCCGGGCGGCTTCGGAGGGCTGGTCAACGCGTCCTACGCCATGGACTCGATGGTCCACAACACGGCCTGGATGCCCGCGCACTTCCACCTGATCTTCGGCGGCGCGGTCGTCATCGTCTATTTCGCCGGCGCGTACGCCCTGTGGCCGCGGCTCACCGGGCGGCGCCTCTTCTCTTCCCGCCTCGCGGCGGCGCAGCTCTGGCTGTGGTTTCTGGGCATCCTCACGTTGACGGTGCCGTGGCACTACCTGGGCCTGCTCTGGATGCCGCGCCGGGTTGCCTACACGCCGTACGATCCGGCGATCGTGGCCCGGTGGAAGCCGTGGACCGGCGTGATGATCGTCGGGGGCGTGATGCTGGTCCTGTCCGCGTTGTTCTTCGTGACCAACCTGTTGCTGACCCACCGCGGCCGGATGGTCGAGAGCGAGCGGGGCATGGCCTACGCCGAGACGATGACGCCCGTGGTCTCGGTCCCGCGGCTCTTGAACGGATTCACGCTCTGGAACTGGCTGCTGCTGGTCCTCATGGCCATCGCCTGGTCCTATCCGATCGGGCAGTTCTTCGTCCTGCGCGTGCACGGGGCGCTGCCCTGGGCGGGCCGATGAGACGGCGGCTGGTTTCCCTGGTCCTCGCCGTGCTGGCGGCCTCCGCGCCGGCGTGGGGCGGCCCGTCGTCGCAGGTGGCCTGGACGGTCCAGACCGTCCGCCTGGTGCGCGCCGGCAATGCCGCCCACGGCAAAGCGTTGAACAAGGATTGCGTCGACTGCCACGGCGCCGCGGGCAACATCGACACGCCGGAGGTCCCCGACCTGGCCGGCCAGAATCCCCTGTACACCTTCAAGCAGCTCGCCGACTACAAGGCGAAGCTGCGCGCGAGCGACGTCATGAACGACGCGGTGGCCGACCTGTCCGAGCGGGACATGGCGGACCTGGCCGCGTTCTACGCCGCCCAGCCGGCGCGCCCGGCGCTGCATCCCCCGAAATCGCCCGCGGCCGAGAAGCTCGCCAGCGTGGGGGACGGGCAGCGCCTGATCCCCGCCTGCGAAGCCTGCCACGGCGACGGGGGGAACGGGAACCCGAGTTTCTACGGCATGCCGTCCCTGCGGTCGCAGAAGGCCGCCGACTTCTCCGCGGAGCTGACGGCGTTCCGCTCCGGCCAGAGAGGCAACGACGTCTACCGCGTGATGCGCGACGTGGCCAAGCGCCTGACCGACGCCGAGATCGCAGCCCTCGCGGCGTATTATTCGGGCCCGGCGCCTCCTCCGGCGAAGCCGGCGGCCGCGCCGACGGCGGGGAAGTAGCGCCCCTCGATCGCCGGCCTTCTCCTTCACCCTGCCCCGGCCACGGTTCCAAAGCCCTCGTAGCCAACCCTCTCAGCGCCGGTCGCGTAGCGACCGCCTGCGCTGAAAGCCAAACGACTCGCGCCGCGGGAGCCGGAGCGGAGGTCTCGCGATCAGGACCGCGGTCGAGCCCGCATCCGGGCGAGCCGCGGTTCCGGCGCGCCCGTCAGGGCGCGGATCGCGAACCGCAGCGTAGGCGTGAGCTTTCCTCCTCTCCCCGAGGGAGAGGGAGGGGTGAGGGTTTCTTCGGCCGTGCCCACCCAAGTTCGCGGCGCGACCAAGTTTCGCCGACTGGATCGGCGAAACGACTCGCGCCGCGGGAGCCGGAGCGGAGGTCTCGCGATCAGGACCGCGGTCGAGCCCGCATCCGGGCGAGCCGCGGTTCCGGCGCGCCCGTCAGGGCGCGGATCGCGAACCGCAGCGTAGGCGTGAGCTTTCCTCCTCTCCCCGAGGGAGAGGGAGGGGTGAGGGTTTCTTCGGCCGTGCCCACCCAAGTTCGCGGCGCGACCAAGTTTCGCCGACTGGATCGGCGAAACGACTCGCGCCGCGGGAGCCGGAGCGGAGGTCTCGCGATCAGGACCGCGGTCGAGCCCGCATCCGGGCGAGCCGCGGTTCCGGCGCGCCCGTCAGGGCGCGGATCGCGAACCGCAGCGTAGGCGTGAGCTTTCCTCCTCTCCCCGAGGGAGAGGGAGGGGTGAGGGTTTCTTCGGCCGTGCCCACCCAAGTTCGCGGCGCGACCAAGTTTCGCCGACTGGATCGGCGAAACGACTCGCGCCGCGGGAGCCGGAGCGGAGGTCTCGCGATCAGGACCGCGGTCGAGCCCGCATCCGGGCGAGCCGCGGTTCCGGCGCGCCCGTCAGGGCGCGGATCGCGAACCGCAGCGTAGGCGACGGTGTGCCCGCATCCGGGCGAGCCGCGGTTCCGGCGCGCCCGTCAGGGCGCGGATCGCGAACCGGAGCTCCGGCGAAGGTCGGCCAGGAACGCCGCCAGCGCGCGGTCGGAGCTCTGAATGTGGCGCAGGAGCCAGAGCTCGACGGCTCCCGGGTCGAGGCGCCCGGTCGATTCCCAGCCCGCTTCCAGCGAGGACTTGAGGGCGTCGAGCTCGCCGATCAGCCGGTCGTGCTCCTGCTGGTGCGCCTGGTAGTTTGGATAGGCATGCTGCCGCATGAGGAGCTGCTCGCCCAGGAAGTGCGCGTTGGTGACGTCGGCGAGCTTCTGGAGCAGGTCGAGGGCGCGGGAACGGTCGCGCGCCTCGATGCTGATTTCCAGGGTGCGAACGAGCTCGAGCTGAAGGTCGTGCTCGCCGTCGATCTCCGGCACGCCGACCGAGACGGTGGGATCGGCCATGTCCGCGATTCTAATGCGACTCCCTCCAGATCCGGCACCGCTCGTCCCGATTCTCGACCGTTGCTCCCGCGGCAAGTGGTTGCGGCGCTCGCAGCGGATAGAATCGCGTGTTCCTGAACATGGCATCGCCTCCGGTCTCCTCCGATCGCCCGAGCGCTCTCTCTTCCGCCCCGGGAGAGGGGATGGCATGGCGCATTGCCGGGCGCCTGGTGGAGCCGTCCCTGCACCGCGTGACCGGACCGGACGGCGCGGCCACGCTCGAGCCCAAGGTGATGCAGGTGCTCGTGTGCCTGGCCCGCCGGCCGCGGGAGGTCGTCGCCAAGGAGGCGATCCTCCAGGAGGTCTGGGGCGGCACGTTCGTGACCGAGGACGTTCTGACGCGGGCCATCGCGGAGCTGCGCAAGGTCTTCGGGGACGACGCGGCCGCGCCCCGCGTCATCGAGACGATCCGCAAGGGGGGCTATCGGCTGATCGCGCCGATGACTCCGGCCTTCGCGCCCGGGGATGCCGAGCCGGAGCCGGGCACGGCCCGAGCGCGGCGCTTACGCCGCCGCCGCCTGGCTGTGTTCGCGGCGCTCGGAGTCGTCGAGCTCGCGGTCATCGCCGCCGTCGGCCTCCTGCGCTCCCGCGACGCGCGCCCGTCCGCCCCCATGCGGATCGTTCCGCTCACCGCCGCGCCCGGAAACGAGCGCGATCCCGCCGTGTCTCCCGACGGCACGCGCGTGGCCTACGTCTGGAACGCCGGAGCCGGCGAGAGCTTCAGCCTCTACGTGAAGCTGACCGACGGCGGAACGCCGCTGCGCCTGACGCAGACGGTCCCCGCGGAGGACCGGGCGCCGGCCTGGTCGCCCGACGGCCGCTCGATCGCGTTCACGCGCTCGACGCCGGACGTTTGCGACGTCCTGATCGTGCCGGCGCTCGGCGGCGCCGAGCGCAAGGTCGCGCCCTGCGGCGACCGGGACTACCGGCGCCTGGCCTGGTCCCCGGAGGGGCGCTCGATCGCGGTGTCCCGGCGGGACGGCGCATCGCCGCTGGCGATCGAGATGGTCTCGGTTGAGACGGGAGCGCGCCGCGTCCTGACCCGGCCGCCGGCTGGAATTCTCGGAGACACGACGCCGGCCTTTTCGCCGGACGGCGCGCGGGTCGCCTTCGACCGCAACGTCTCCGACGGCGCGGGGGACATCTACACCGTCGCCGCCTCCGGCGGAGCGGTCCGTCGCCTGACCTTCGACGCGCGCGATCTGATGGGGCTGGATTGGGCCCCCGACGGCAGGAGTCTCGTTTTTTCCTCCAGCCGCGCCGGCATCTACAGCCTCTGGCGCGTGGGCGCCTCGGGCGGCGAGCCGACCTGGTTCGCCGGCGCCGGGACCAAGATGAAGCATCCCTCGACGGCGCGGGTCCGCGGCAGGAGCGTGCTGGCCTTCGAGAACTGGACGTACGAGGTCAACTTGTGGCGCGTGCCGCTGGAAGCCGGATCGGGCCGGCCGGCGGACGCCCGGCGCGTCACCGAGACGACCGATCAGTGGAATTTCGAGCCCGCCGTTTCTCCCGACGGCGCGCGGGTCGCGTTCGTGTCCACCCGCACCGGCGACCAGCAGCTCTGGATCCAGGCGGCCGACGGTTCGGGGCCGGCGCGTCTCACCGCCTTCGACGGGGCCCGGCTCGAAACGCCGCGATGGTCGCCCGACGGCAAGCGCCTCGTGTTTTCCGCGCGGATCCGTGGGCTGGCCGACGTCTATGCGGTGGATGCCGGCGGCGGGGCGCCGGAGCGGCTCACGCGCGAATCGAGCGACGCGGTCCTGCCGGCGTGGTCCGCGGACGGCCGGTCGGTCCTCTTCGCGTCGCGTCGCGGCGGCTCCTGGGAGATCTGGAGGCTGACGCTGGCGGACCGGCGGCTGGCGCGCGTGACCGGCGCAGGAGGGTACGCGTCGCGGGAATCGCCGGACGGCCGCCTTCTGTATTTCACGCGCACCGACGCCGCGGGACTGTGGCGTCAGCCCACGGACGGTTCCGGACGCCCCGAGCGGGTGACCGACGCGCTTCTGCCGGAGGACTGGGCCAACTGGGAGGTGACGCGGGCGGGAGTCTATGCGCGCGAGACTCCCGCAGGAGAACGGCGTCCCGTTCTGGTCTTCTATCCGTACCCGCCCGAGCGCGGGGCGCGTCGCGTCGTGACGTCGCTCGCCGACCAGGGCTGGCCCGGATTCGCTCTGGCGCCGGACGGGCGCTCGATCATCTATCCGCGGATCGATCGCCAGTCCTGCGAGATCCGGTTGATCGAAAACGGGCTGTGACGCGGGGCGTTGCCCGCGCGTGAGGCGTGAGGCGTGAGGCGTAAGGCATGAGGCGTGAGGCGGAAGGCGGAAGAGAGGGCAAACAGCCTTTCTAAAGCGCCAGGTCCTCCGGGCGGATCGGAAGTTTGCGCACGCGCCGACCCGTCGCCGCGAAAAGGGCGTTGGCGATCGCCGGCGCGGCGGGGGAGACCGGGGGCTCGCCCATGCCGGCGGGGCGCTCGTGGCTGCGGATGACGTGGATCTCGATGCGCGGCGTGTCGCGCATACGCGCCACGGGGAAGTCGGCGAAGGAGTGCTGCTCGATGCGCCCGTCGCGGAAGGTGATCTGGGTCTTGACCGCGGCGCTCAATCCCCACAGGATTCCCCCTTCGACCTGGCCTTCGAGTCCGGCCAGATTGATCACTTGCCCGCAGTCGACCGCGCAGACGACGCGGTGGACCCGGACGTCGCCAGCATCGCCCACCGACACGTCGGCGACCTGCGCGAGGTGCGCGCGGCCGTAGACGTTGGCGGCGAAACCCCGGCCGATCCGCCGGCCCTCGATCGCCGCGGGCCGAGTTCCCCAGCCCCCTTTCTCCGCCGCGAGATCGACGACCGCGCGCAGCCGCCGGCGTTCGATTACGAAGTCTCCCAGATGAAGATCCTTGTCGGGGAGAAGCTCGCGCCGAAGCGCGACGCAATCGCGTCCCGCCGCCAGCGCGACTTCGTCCAGGAACGATTCGCGAGCGAAGGTCCCGGCGGGAGAATCGACCGCCCGCCAGGCTCCCGTGGGCACCGGCGACTTTGCCGGGGCGAACAGGGACCTGAGAGCCGGCACGTCGTAGGGGCAGTCGTAGGCGCCCTGGGGATTTCCGTCGTAGGTCTCGTCCTTCTCCGGCGCATAGGGTCCGAACATCGTCAGGTGAAAGCTCGTCATCTGCTGCGACCACGCGACGACGCGGCCGGCCGCGTCCAGGCCCGCGGCGAGCTCGTTCAACGACGCCGGCTGAAAACGGTCGTTCTCCATGTCCTCCCGCCGCGACCAGACGATCTGCACGGGCTTGCCGACGGCGCGGGACAGCTCGACCGCCTCGGGCACGTAGTCGTAGTCGAGGCGCCGGCCGAATCCGCCGCCCAGCAGCGTGACGTGCACGGTGACGGCTTCCAGCGGGATGCCCAGAAGGGCAGCCGCGGCTTTCTGCGCCTCGTTGGGCGCCTGCGTCCCGACCCAGATCTCGCAGCGTCCCGGCCGCACGTCGGCGACGCAGTTCATCGGCTCGACCGGAGCGTGGGCCTGAAAGGAGAAGCGGTAGGCCGCCCCGATCTTCTTCGCGGCGCCCGCGAGCGCGGCCTCGAAGTCTCCCTGCGACCGCGTGACGCGCGCCGTCGCGCGCGCGGCCCGCTCGAGCCGCGACCAGTACTCGTCGGTCGTGTCGTGCGCGTTCTCGCCCTCGTCCCAGACGACCGCCAGGGCATCCCGTCCTCGAAACGCGGCCCAGGTGTTGTCGGCGACGACGGCGACTCCGGCGGCGATCGGGACGACTTCGCGGACACCGGCCACGGCCCTGGCCGGCGCGGGATCGAAGCTTCGCATCCGCCCGCCGGGCACGGGACACCGGGCCACCGCGGCGACCAGGGCGGCCGGCGGCCGCGCGTCGAGGCCGAAGACGGCGCGCCCGGCCACGATCGCCGGACCGTCGACGCGCCGGACCCGCGTTCCCAGGAGGCGAAAATCCTTCGGGTTCTTGAGGGGAGGATTCTCCGGCACGGGAAGTTTGGATGCGGCCGCGGCGAGCTTGCCGTAAGCCAGGCGGCGGCCGCTGGCGGCATGCGCGACCGATGACGCGGATGCGCGACATTCCGAAGGCGGGACGCCCCAACGCCTCGCCGCCGCCCGAATCAGCATCTCCCGGGCCGCCGCGCCGGCCTGGCGCAAGGCCATCCAGTAGTCTTCTACGCTGCTCGAGCCCGACGTGCGCATGCCGGGATAGCGCGCGCCGGGGACGGCGTGCTCGATCCGGACGTCGCGCCAGTCGACCTCCAGCTCCTCGGCCACGATCAGGGCGAGCGAGGTCCGCGCGCCCTGTCCCATCTCCGAGCGCGCCGTGACGATCGTCACCGCGCCGTCGGAGGCGACCCGCAGCCACTTGTTCGGCGCGAACACCGAAGCCGGCCCGGCCGCGGCGCCGCGCGCGGCCCGAACCACCGCGGCGAGCGGACCGATGGGGACGAGGAGGCCGAGGCCGCCGGCCGCGCCGGCCTTGAGGAACTCCCGCCGCGTCGCGCTCATCGGACGCCTCCCCGGGACAGGCGGGCGATCGCGCGGCGGACCCGGGGGTAGCTGCCGCAACGGCAGACATGCTCGGAAAAGACGCGGTCCACGTCCTCGTCGGTGGGGCGGGGCCGCTCTGCCAGGAGGGCCGCCGCGGCGAGGAGCATCCCGGGCTGACAATATCCACATTGTGCGACGTCCTCCTCCAGCCAGGCCTTCTGGCAGGGGTGCGAGCCGTCGCGGGAGAGCCCCTCGATGGTCGTGAACATCCGCCCGGCGGCCTGGGAGATCGGCACCTGGCAGGACCGCAGCTCGCGGTTCTTTTCCAAGACCGTGCAGGCCCCGCAGACCCCGACGCCGCAGCCGTACTTGGTCCCGGTCAAACGCAGCGCGTCCCTCAGGACCCAGAGAAGCGGCGTGTCCTCCTCCTGGTCGACCTCGCGGCGCCGCCCGTTGACCGTCAGCGCGAATCTGGCCATTCGTTCCTCCTCCCCGTTTCGAGGTCCGCGGACGCGGACTGCGCGCGAGAACGGGAGGAGCTACGGCGCGCCTTCCCGCCGGTTGCCGAGGTTTCGCCGAGGTTTCGCCGAGGTTTTGCCGAGGGCGGGCGTTTGCATCCCGTCGGAACGGCGGCCGGAGGCCCGGGATCCGCGCCAGGACGCTCCGACTGACAGCCGCTCGTGGCGTGTGACGGAGGTTTGCTTGCCCAACAAGTCACGTAGGGGCAGGGCTCGTCCCCGCCCGCCGCGCACGGCCGCTTCTAGGGCACGCAGACGCTAGAGCGATCTGCGTTACGGGGACACGAGCACGGCCTGCATCATTCGCCGTTCTTCGACCGCGGGGCCTCCGTTGGCCTGTCACACCGAAGGTCGCGGGTTCGAGTCCCGTCGGCCAGAGCCGGGCCGGCGGCGAGGAGCGGCTCTGAAGGCGCTCCGGCTGACAGGAACGGGGTCTTCCTGTATGATTCGCCGTTCTTCGACCGCGGGGTCGTAGTTCAGTTGGTTAGAACGTCGGCCTGTCACGCCGAAGGTCGCGGGTTCGAGTCCCGTCGGCCCCGCCAGTTTGCTTCCGCGCTTGCGGGCGTCACCTTCCGACCTTGACTCCCAGCCGGAGGCTTGGTTGGATCGATGCACTCGAAGGCGACGGACTCTCACTGTCTTGCTGTTGGCTGCGCGATTTCTTGGGGAGGACTCCCATGCTGGATGACGCCCCGGAGTCCGGAAAGGCGATTCCGCGATGGGCTGCGGGCCTCGCGCTCGCGCTCCTCATCGTGGCCCTCGGCGCCTCCTCCCCGGCACCGGCTCCGGCCGGAGTTTCCGTGGCGCGGGGCCGATATCTGTCGCGCGCCGTCTGCGAGTGTTTCGAGTGCCACTCGCCGCTGCAGAACAACGATCTCGTGGAGCCGATCGCGTCAAGGCTGGGTGCGGGAGACATCCTCGACAAGGCGTCGCGGAAGGTCGCTCCCAACATCACCCCGGACAAAGAGACCGGGGCGGGACTCTGGTCGGACGAG
Source organism: uncultured Acidobacteriota bacterium (assembly GCA_963733955.1). Classification (GTDB taxonomy): domain Bacteria; phylum Acidobacteriota; class Thermoanaerobaculia; order UBA5066; family Gp7-AA6; genus DATFTF01. The sequence continues at coordinate 2,857,101 of CAVTEW010000003.1, read as the reverse complement.
CAGCTCGTGCGAGCCATCCGGGAGGGCATCGGCCACGATGGGCGCCGGCTTTCGCTGGTCATGCCGTATCCCGACTTCGGCATCCTGACCGACGACGATGTCCGCTCGATCGTGGCTTACCTCCGATCCCTGCCGCCCATCCGCAACCAGCTCCCGCACTGGATTCCCGCGGACGTGGCGGAGACGCCGAAGGTGCCGATCCGGCATCCGCCGACGGCCGCCCAGCTTGCGAGCCCGCTCGGCAGGGGAGAGTACCTGGTGCGCCTCGCGCGGTGCGGGCACTGCCACACCCCGCGGCCGCTCTCGGGGACGCAGCGCGAACGGCGCCTCGACATGGAGTTCGGAGGGGGACGCCGCTTCGAGACGAAGCGGTACTTCGACGAGCTCGAGGTCGATCCCGGATCCGCTTCTCGGCCGGCGGTCGATCCCGGGCCGCCGGAGGGGTTCGTGACCAGTCCCAACATCACGACGGATCCGTCGGGCATCCCGTACTACACCGAATCGATCTTCATTCAGACGATCCGGACGGGCCGTGTCGCCGGAATCCGGCCTCTGACCCGGGCGATGGTCTGGTTCGAGTTTCGAAAGCTCAATGACGAAGACCTCAAGGCGATCTTCCTGTTCCTGCGCTCCGTGCCTCCCGTGAAGCATCGGGTCAGCAACAGCGATCCGCCGACCTGGTGTCCGCGATGCGGCCGGTTCCACGGCCTGGGTGACTCGAACACTCCGTAGCGGAGACCGTTCGCAGCCAGGACAACTCGGCGGCTGGCGGGGCGCTTCCGCCGGCGTTTGATTCGTTGCGCAGAGATGCATCGCCGGTCTGCCGCCGAGGGGCGGACAGCGGGCTGCCGTGCCGATGTTCAGTGGGGCGGCGAGGCTTGTCGGAACGGGACGTCCCTGGGACACCGGCGGCATGGGGAGGGCGCCGTGTCGAGGCGCCCGATCTTGTTGCCGCCCATTTCGGTGAACCAGATCCGGCCGTCCGGCCCGACGACGATCGCGATGGGCTGTGAGGCGGGCGTCGGGATCGCGAACTCGTCGATGACTCCGGCCGGGGAGAGGCGGCCGATCTTGCCGCCGTCGTTCTCCGTGAACCAGACGTTGCCGGCGGCGTCGACGGCGAGCGCGCCCGGGCGGCACTTCGGAGTTGGAATGGGAAAGGAGCGTCCCACCTCGCCCGCCGCGGTGATATGGCCGATGGCGTTGAAGCCCAGGTCGTTCTCGGTGTACCAGAGGTCCCCGGCCACGCCCGCGGCGATCTCGTAGGCGTCGACCGCGTCGACGTAGGCGGTCACCTGTCCGTCCGTCGACAACCGGCCCACCTTGCCGGTCAGCTCGGCGAACCAGATTCCGCCGTCCGTGCCCGACGTGATGCCGAAGACGGCGGCCTTCGGATTGACGACCGGGTCCGTGGAGTCCGGAACCGCGAACTCCGCGAAGGCGCCGGCCGGGGTGATGCGTCCAATGCGGTTGACCGGAAACTCGACGAACCAGAGGTTCCCGTCGGGCCCGGACGTCATCAGCCAGGGGCCGATCCAATACGTGGGGGGTGTGTCGTAGCAGGTGACTGCGCCGACCGTCGTGACGCGGCAGATCTGTGCCGCAGGATATTCGGTGAACCAGAGGGCGCCGTCGGGCCCGGAGGTGATTCCCATACCCGAAACGCCGGAGGGGAGTGGGAACTCGGTGATCACTCCGTCCGGCGTGATCCTGCCGATTTTGCCGCCCGTTCGTGCGCTCTGCTCCGTGAACCACAGGTTGCCGTCCGGCCCGGCGACGATCCGGAAGGGCTTCGCGTCGGGAGTCGGGACGGCGAACTCGGTGATCCCCTGGGCGGAGGCAAGGACCACCGGGAACAGGAGGGAGAGAAGGAGGGAGCCCGCGAGCGAGAGCCGCTGTCTCCGAGTGATTCCCATGTGCCACCCCGATCGGAAGGTGAGTGGAAGTATAGACCCCCGGGGGGTTCGGGAGAGGCTTACTTCGACAATCCCACCTCGTACACGGTCGTCGTGCCGAAGGAGCGCAGCGGCGTCAGGTCGGCGCTCGCTCCGGCGGCCCGGGCCTTCTCCTGGATCGCCGCGACCGTCGCGCCGTCTTCTGCCCGGACGACCAGGAACGTCCGCGGCGGGCGCGCCGGGTCGGTCCGGGGGGCGTCCTTGCGGCCGACGACCCGGAGCACCTCGAGCGTCCAGTCGGCGGAGAGCCTCTGCACGGCGATGTCCTGGCGCTCGAGGTAATAGGCGATCGGTGTGGCCCAGTAGCCGTGCGCCGCGACGAGATCGCCGCTCTGCAGCCGCGGGGCGAGGTCGTCACAGATCCGGTCGACTCGGGCGGCGTCGGCGAACCGCGCGCGCGAAAGGAGGAATCCCCGCGCGCCCATGCCTCCGACGATGAGAAGCGCGGCGGCGAGGAGCGCGAGCTTCCGGATCTCCTCCCGGGTCCGCCCGAGCGCCGGAAGGCGTTGCGCCGCGCGCGCCACGGCCGCCGCCGCGGTCGCGAAGTACAGGGGAAGGAGATAGAGCCAGACCCGCGTGAAGGGAACGACTCGCTGGACCAGCAGCGGAACCGCGGGGAAGAGAAAGGCCGGCAGCGCGGGAGACAGGCGATACGGGGAGAGACGCCGATGCCAGATCACCCCGGCCAGGAAGGCCGCGGCGATCGCGACGGCGGCCACCGCGGGGACCGCCTGGTTCCACTGCCTCCAGACGGCGGCGAGCGAGGCGGCCATCGTGACGCGAAAGACCGGCCAGGACGGCGACCCCGTCCCCTTGGAGAGGAGCGCGCTCCATCCCGAGCGCGCCCAGATCGGAGCGTACGCGGCCAGGGCCGCGGCCCCGATGGCGAAAACGGAGAACAGGGTTCTGCGCAGAAACGCTCCGCGGCGGGGAGGCTCCACGTCGAGACGGATCGACAGCAGAAGCCAGAGGGCGACGCCGCCGAAGGCGTAGATCATGGTGGGAATCGTGTAGAGGCCGGCCGCCGAGACGGCGGCGAAGACGATCCAGTCGCGCCGCCGGTCCTCGGCCAGGAGGCGCGCGGCGAGGGTCAGCGACCAGACGAAGGCCAGGCAGACCATGGTGTAGCCGCGCGCGTTGGCCGAGTAGTCCACCAGAGGCGGTGCGCAGGCCACGAGCGCGGCGGCCAGGAGACCGGCCCAGGACCCGAAGAAGCGCCGCGCCAGGAGGTACGTCGCGGGCACGAGCGCCAGGCCGGCCAGGAACGCGGGAAGGCGCACGACCCAGGGATGGTTGCCCAGCGGGCCGGTCAGGACGTGGACGAGCAGGGTGTGGAGGAGATGGTTGTTGGGAAGGGAGTAGTCCGCCAGGGCCTGACCCAGGGGCCGGGAGGCGAAGTAGACGTACGTGAAGGCCTCGTCGTAGTCCATCGGCTGGAAGAGCTCGGCCAGGCGCAGGAACACCGCGGCGAGGCCGATGACCGCCAGGATCGCGGACGCGGCCGGCTGGCCGAGCGCGACGTCTCCGTTGGCCCACGGCGCGGCGGCGGCGCGCGGCGAGGCGGGCCGATGCGGCGTCCGGCTCCTGGGCCGGCGGTCTTGCCGTCGTTTGGTCAAGTCGCTTTGCCTCGTCCGGAGAAAGCTCCCGCCTCGGCCTTCCGGAAAGCCGAGGATCGTACTCCATCCGGCCGCGGTCCGGGAGACACAATTCATAGATTGTAATCGGGGGCCGGCCCGCGCTTCCGGACCGGCGTCCTATACTGGCCCGTCGTCATGACCGGCGTGGTCAAGGTTTTGCTGCTCTCCGGATTCGCCGCCGTCCTGGCCTTCGTCGTCGGGCTCCTGGCCTTCGACGCCCCGCTCGAGTATTCGCTCGAGTGCAACCGCCTCTCGGGACGCTGCGTCTTCACGCAGCGGCTCCTGGTCAGCTCCCGGACCGGTTGGGTGCCGATCGACGCGATGGAGCGCGCCGAAGTCCGGGTCGCCGCCCCTCGGCGCGGCGCGCCGCGGATCATGGTCTGGGTCCGCTCCCGCCCCGCGGGGAAAGATTATTTCTTCGCCGACTACTCGACGCAGGCACAGGCCCAGGAGGCGGCCGGGAAGATCGACGCCTTCCTGCGCGATCCGTCCGACGGCCGCTTCCTCCTGACCCGCAGCGTGCGCGGCATGTACGTGCTGGCCTGGGTCCTGGTCCCGCTGGTGGCGCTTCTGGTGGTGGCTCTGGGAGCGGTGCTCTTTCGCAAGCCGCGGCCAGCGCCGCTATCGCATCCGACGCCCTGAAAGGCCAACGCCGCCCGGGAGGGACTCCTCGGACGGCGCTGGAAGGCTGCGGATCGGCCGGGCTTACTCGACGTGAATCACGACGTACCGCGAGATCTGCTGCGGGGCGAACCGCCGGACGTAGAGGCGGACGTAGTCCCCCTTCTTGACCTTCTCGACCTCGCCGCGGAACTGGGCGACCGATTTGACCGCCACGCCGTTGATCTCGGTGATGACGTCGCCCTGGGCCAGGCCTTCGTCGGCCGCCGGCGAAGTCGAGCCGACGTCCTCGATGACGACGCCGCTGACCCCGTTGGGGATGTTGAGCTGCTGGCGGATGTCCGAGGAGAGGTCCGTCACGCTGATCCCGAGCTTGCCGCGGGCGGTCCCCTTCGCTCCGGCGCCCTCGGTGTCGTCGCTCTCCGGCGCCTCGCGCTCGGCGAGCGTCACGGTCAGGGTGCGGGTCTTCCCGTCGCGCAGGACGGTCAGCTTGACCTTGCTGCCCGGCGATTTGGAAGAGACGTAGCCGATCAAGTCCCGCGTCTCCTTGATCTCGACGTCGTCGGCCTTGATGATCGTGTCGCCGTGCTCGACGCCGGCCTTGGCCGCCGGCTGATCCGGATCGACCATCTGGACGAAGGCGCCGTCCAGGGACGGCAGGTGAAAGGCCTGCATGATGTCCTGATCGACCGGGCCGACGCGCACGCCGAGGAGTCCCCGGGTCACCTTGCCCTTGGTCTTGAGCTGGGGAATCTCGCCCTTGACCGTGTTGATCGGAACAGCGAAGCCGATGTTCTGGGCCGGCTGGATCATCGCCGTGTTGATTCCGACGACCTGGCCGGACGCGTTGATCAGCGGCCCGCCGGAGTTGCCGAAGTTGATGGCCGCGTCGGTCTGGAGGAAATTCTCCAGGGAGGGATCCTCGGACAGGCCGCTGCGCCCTTTGCCGGAGATGACGCCGACGGTGACCGTTCCTTCGAACGCGAGAGGGTTGCCGACGGCCATGACCCAGTCGCCGACCCGGATCTTGTCGGAGTCGCCCAGAGCCAGCGCCGGCAGCTTGTGCTTGGGCTCGACCTTGATGACGGCCACGTCGGTGGCGGGATCCCGCCCGAGGATCTTGGCGGTCAGGACTTCGCGGTCCCGCAGCTTGACCAGGATTTTCGTCGAGCCGGCGATGACGTGGTTGTTGGTCACGATCTCGCCGTCCGAGCTGATGATGAAGCCCGATCCGCCGGTGACCTGCTTGCGCTCCTGGGGGTTGCCCCGGCGCGGGCCGAAGAAGAACTCGAAGGGATCGCCCTGACCGAACGGGGATCCGCCCCGCTGGGTCTTGACGATCTCCGTCGAGGTGATCGAGACGACGGAGTTCAGAGCCTCGTCCGCGATGTTGGCGAACGAGGGCAGCGCCACGCTCCCGGCCGGGGCGGGCGCGGGGGCCGGCGCGGTCGCCGACGCCGTCTCCGGCGGAGACTTGGCGCTTGAAGCCGGCGTGACGTGCAGCGAGCCGGTGAGAATCATTCCAAAAGCGGCGGCCGCGGCCGCCAGAACGATGAAAAAGGGAGCTTTCCGGGTGCCTTGCATCGAAGTTCCGAATCCTTTCCGGGCCTCTCGGCCTGCTTCGCGGTTGCCCGCCGTCTGCGGACCGCCGGGGAGAACGACCCAATGTGCTAACAAAGAAAAATGCGTTTGTGATCCCGCTGGGGGTCCATCCGCGCAAGAATCTCATGCAAGGAGAGTTCCCGGGCCGGTCCGCCCCGATCGGAGGGAGGCCCGGGGCGGGCCCGCCGGACGGAACCGAGGGCCGCCGGAGGGGCGTATGAAGAGCGAAATCCGAGGAGGTGCCGGGTGAAAGCCGTCCGCGTTCACGCTCCGGGGGGTCCGGAAGCCCTGGTTCTGGAAGAGGTCCCGAAGCCCAAGCCCGGGCCGGGGGAAGCCCTGGTTCGGATCGAGGCGGCCGGCGTCAATTTCATCGACGTTTACTTTCGCACCGGGCAGTACAAGACGGAGTTTCCGGCGACGGTGGGCGGGGAGGCGGCCGGGGTCGTCGAAGAGGTCGCCTCCGATGTCTCGGATTTCCGGCCGGGTCAGCGGGTGGCTTACTGCATGATCATGGGGGCCTATGCCGAGTACGCGGCGGTCCCCGCCGGACGGCTGGTTCCGATTCCCGATCGAGTGACCTCCCGTCAGGCCGCGGCGGCCATGCTGCAGGGGATGACCGCCCACTACCTGACGCATTCGACCTATCCGCTCAAGGCGGGGGAGACCTGCCTCGTGCAGGCGGCCGCGGGAGGAGTCGGGTTGCTGCTCTGCCAGATCGCCAAGAAACGGGGAGCCCGCGTCATCGGTACGGTTTCCACGGAGGAAAAGGCCCGGCGGGCCCGGGACGCCGGGGCCGACGAAGTCATCCTCTACTCGGAAACGGATTTTCTGGCCGAGACCCGACGGCTGACGGAAGGGCACGGTGTCGCCGTGGTCTACGAGTCGGTCGGCAAGGCGACGTTCGAGAAGAGCCTGGGCTGCCTGGCGCCGCGCGGGTACCTGGTTCTCTTCGGCCAGTCGAGCGGAGCCGTGGCGCCGCTCGATCCGCAGGTCCTCAATCAGAAAGGCTCGCTCTTCCTGACGCGCCCGACCCTGGCCCACTATGTCGCGGCCCGGGAGGAGCTCGTGGAGAGATCCGGCGCGGTCTTCGGATGGATCCGGGACGGGAGCCTGCGCATCGCGGTCGACCGCGAGCTGCCGCTTTCGGCCGCGGGCGAAGCGCATCGCCTGCTCGAGTCGCGGGCCACGTCGGGAAAGCTCCTGCTCATCCCCTAGGGTCAGGTAACGCAGATCACTTTAGCGCCTGCGTGCCGCGGGCGGGGACAAGCCTCGCCCCGACGTTGTCTGTTGGAGAGTAGAGCCGATCGCGCGCTACGGCCCGTTCGTCATGAACACCAAGGCGGAGATCCTCCAGGCCTTCGAGGACTTCGAGGGTGGGCGGTTCTGAGGGAAGGACGTAGGTCGTAGGTCGAAGGACGTAAGACTTAGGACTGAGGTCGTAGCTGATGGGGCCTCTCGTACGTCCTCCCTCCTTCCGCCTACGTCCTTTTCGTGGCGTACCATCTCCCCGCCGAATGTCTGAAACCGACGATCCCAAGTCCTGGTGGCGCCGGGAGCCGATGCGGGCCTCGGGCCTGGTGCGGATTCGGACTCAGTTTCTTCCGATCCCCGGTGGGGCGCCGCGGACCAAGCTTCCGCGGCCCGCGCTTCGCTTCTCGTTGATGCTCCTGGCGGCCGGGCTCGTGGTCGGGGGCGCCGGGGCGCTCCATCGGCGCTCGATCGACCGCCGGCTGGCCCAACTGCTGGCCGCCGGCGAGAGCGCGCCGTTGGAGATCCAGCGCGTCCGCCGCGATCTCGCCGATCTCGAGATGGACGAGCAGCAGCTGTCCAACGCGCTCGACGCACGGCTCAAGTACGCGGAGAGCCTGAAGGCGCGCGACTTCTACATCGTGATCGACACGAAGGCGCGGCGGCTCGACTTCAAGTACGCCGACCGGGTGGTGCGCTCGGCTCCGGTCCAGATCGGAGCCCCCGCCACCGTGACGACCAAGTCGGGGAAACGGTGGACGTTCGCGCCGGTCAGCGGCGCCTTCAGCGTCCGCCAGAAGCTCGAAGGCGCGAATTGGAAGGCGCCCGACTGGGCCTACGCCTTGCGCGGCCGGCCGGTGCCCGACCCCCTCCCCGACATTCCCGGCGGCCTGGGGCGCTACGTCCTTGTCTTCTCCGACGGGTACGCGATCCATTCGCCGCCGGCCGCGGCGAGCCCGCTCGCCGGCCCAAAGCCCGGTTCCTTTCTCGTGCCGGAGGCGGACCTCGCCGCGATCTGGAAGCGCCTCTCGCCGGAGACGAGGATTTATGTCTTCTAGGACCATTCGGGGCGGTCATTCCCCGCGTCCCCGTGTCGCCGCGTCCCCGCGTCGGAGGCTTGGACACGGGGAAAGGGGGACGCGGGGACGCGGGGAAAAAGCCCGATGAGCTCCCCCCTGAAATACCGCCTCGGCTTTCTCGGTGCGTGGGGCCTCTTCGTCGTCGCGGCGGGCGTTTTCGGCGTCGCGGTCGCCGGCGAGGTGGAGAACGTCCGCGACGCGCGGTGGATCGGCCGGCTCGCGCGCATCGACCGGATGATCGGCGAGCGGCTGGCCGGCAGGGTCGACGAGCTGCGCGAAACGGCCGAGGGCCGCGACGCGCGGGTCGCCACGCTGCGGTCGAAGGTCGCCGGGTCCGAGGTGCATCTCGACGAACCGGCCGATTCGCCGGAGGTGATCACCGTTTCGACCGCGGAGAACCGGGTCTACGTGCGGCGCGGGGGGAAGGTGGTCTTCACCGCCGTCTGCTCGACGGGCAAAGGGACCAAGCTCGTCGTGGAAAACGGACGGCAGCTTCTCTTCGAGACGCCGACGGGCCGTTTCCGGATCCTTTCCAAGGAGGAGAATCCCACCTGGGTGCCTCCGGACTGGCACTACGTGGAGGAGGCGCGCAAGAAGAAGTTGAAGACGGTGCGCCTCGCGCCGGGCGACGCGATCGACGCGGACACCGGCAACGTCGTTCCGGCCGAGCCCCCCGGAGGGATCTGGTCGTCCCTGAGCGGGGAGAACAGCCGCCGCCGGGTCCTGCGGGTGGAGCACAACACGGTCGTGGAGGTCCGCCCCGACGGAACGCGCCGCGAGCTGCCTCCCGGCGAGCTCATCCACGCCGGCAACGCGCTGGTGATTCCGCCGTCCTCGTCGCCGCAGAGGCACTTCGAGAAGGTGCTCGGCCACTACCGGCTCAACATCGGCAACGGCTACGCGCTGCACGGAACCCTGTCGACCCGAGAGCTTGGCCGCGCGGCCTCCCACGGCTGTGTCCGGCTGGGCGACGCGGACATGGAGAAGCTCTTCAAGGAAGCGAGAGTCGGGGACGAGGTGATCATCTATTGAGGCGGAAGGCGGAAGGCGGAAGGCGGAAGGCGCGAGGCGCGAGGCGGAAGGCGGGACTCGAAGGGACTCGGGAGGCTGGCCTTGGACTCGATCCGGGGCGGGGAACGCGGCGGCGGGAAATGGAAAACCCATCCACACTGTTTGGCTTGACCTCTCTCGCCGTTGTCCCTACCATGAACACCTGCCTATGACGGGTCGACGAATCGCGGCTGCGGTCTGTGTTTCCCTTCTTCTGGGGCTGGGGTCCCTGACGGCCAACGCCGGCGGGATCCACACGCTGGCGTCGCTGGCCGGGCTCTCAGGGAAGTTGCGGGCGATCTTCGCCCTTCCCCACGAGCAGGTCCCGGGAACGGAGGCCCTGGCGCGCAGGCCGGGGATCTACGACCTGGCCCGGTCCGTGGGGTCGTCGTTTCACCTGATCGTCCTGACGCCCTTTTCCGCCAAGGTCCGCGGGCGAATCGGGGCCTACCGGCTGGGACGCTGGCCCTTCGAGGGTCGGAGCAGCCGGGACGCGTCCTACGAAGCGCCCAAGGGCTTCATCGAAGTCACTCCGGGGAATCTGAGCGTCCACGTCTCGGACCATTTCACCCTGGGGCAGTTCGTGACCAAGGATCAGTTCGACGTCTGGCCCAAGTACGTCGCGCTCGACCGGCGCCTGCTGGACAAGCTCGAGCTGACCATCGAAGAGCTCGGCCGGATGGGGCATCCCGTGCAGGGCCTCTACGTAATGAGCGGTTTCCGGACCCCCGAATACAACGAGCGCGGAGTCGGCGCGGGAGGGCGCTCCGCGGTATCCCGGCACCAATATGGCGACGCCGCCGACGTCTATCCCGACGATCGCGGGCGCGGCTTGATGGACGACTTGAACGGGGACGGGCGGGTCGATCTCTCCGACGCGAGGATCCTGGCCGCCGCCGCCGAGCGGGTCGAAGAAACCCATCCGGAGCTCGCCGGCGGAATCGGCGTCTACCCGGCCAACGGCGTGCACGGACCGTTCGTGCACATCGACGCCCGCGGAAAGCGGGCGCGCTGGAACGGGTAGGTACGAGAATGTAGGGGCGGGGCTTGTCCCCGCCCGCGGTGCTCTCACCTCTCCGGTAACGTCTCCAGAAACTCTCTCAGATAGCCCTGCCAGATCGCAGGATACGAATGCGTCCCGTGGCCGCGGGTGTCCGGGCCGGTCGGGATCAGCACGTAGCGCCCCTTCGCCACGCGCGGCATCCATTTCTCCATCAGGCCGAGCTCGGGCGGGTTGACCTGGTCGTCGGCCGAGTTGATGGCCAGGACCGGGGCGGAGATCTTGTCGAGTGCCCTGGACGGGTCGTAGTCGCGCGAAGCGTCGAAGGCGTACAGAAAGTCGTTAGCGTCGGCGGCGGACATCCGCGTCTTCATCTGCTCGGCGAGGTATCGGTCGGCCTCGTCCCTGGTCGGGGCGGCCTTCTGCCACTGGAGGGGCGAGGAAATGAGAAAGAGGAGCACCTGGACGGCGGCGGTGAGCCCCCGGGGCTGCGCGGTGTAGTCGCCCCCCTTCCACTCCGGGTCGGTCCGGATGTCGTCCAGGATCATTTTCCGAAGCATCCGGTTTCGCCCGGCGATCTCCGCCGGCACGCAGGCCAGGGGCACGAGACCGTCCATGAATTCCGGATACATCTCGCCCCACATCCAGGTGTGCATGCCGCCCATCGAGGTCCCGATGACGAGTCGAAGGTGCTGAACATGCAGTCCCGCGGTCAGGAGCTCGTGCTGGGCGCGCACCATGTCGTCGTAGGTGTAGCGGGGGAATTGCGCGTGGAGCCCGTCGGACGGCTTGGAGGACTCGCCGTGGCCGATGCCGTCGGGGATCACGATGTAGTCGCGCGCCGCGTCGAGCAGCTGACCAGGTCCGAAAAGAACGCCGGCGAAGTTGGGGGACAGGAACTGCTTGCCCGATCCGGTCGTTCCGTGGAGAACGAGAACGGCATTGCGGACGACCCCGGCCGCGTCGCGCCGGGGCGCGCCGAACGCGCGGTAGTGGATCTTGACCTCCGGCAGGGTCTGCCCGTCGGCGAAGCGGAATCCGTGGATCGTGTAATCGCCGGACACCGGGGCGGTCTGTGCCGCAAGAGCCGTCGCGGCGAGAAAGCCGTACAGAACCAGGAAGTTCTTCACGCGTATCATCTTCGCCTCCCGCCTCCCGCCTCCCGCCTCCCGCCTCCCGCCTCCCGCCTCCCGCCTCCCGCCACACGCCTCACGAGTCCCGTCTACGTCACATCCCATCTCCTGGCCAGCCTGCGCGCCGCGGCGAAGAGGAGCGCGGCCGCTCCCAGGAGCACGGCCACCTGGGGCCAGAGATGCCAGAGCGGCTCCTCGCGCCAGAAGACCTTAAGGAATCCGTCGATGGCCCATGCGTTCAAGGTCAGGAGGCCGAGCTTCTGGATCTTTTCGGAGAGCAAGTAGCGGGGGACCATGCTCCCCCCCAGGGCGGACATGACCAGGATGATCATGTTCGAGAGCGCGACGAGCTGCATGCGCGACCGGCTCAAGGCGGCCAGAACCAGGCCGAACGTGGAGCAGGCCAGGGCCGTCGCGACGCTCATCACCAGGAAGCCGGCCAGATGCGTGGTCAGCTCCACGCCGAAGAAGAGCTGGCCGCAGACGAACATCACCACCAGCTGCGCGATCGCGATCGCGGTCAGGTACACGAGCTTGCCCACCAGGAGGCGCGTCATGGAGACGCGCGTGGCCAGGACGCGGTCGAGCGTGCCGCTCTCGGCCTCCTCGATCAGCGCGCCTCCGGCTCCGGCCGCGGAAAAGAGAAGGAACATGACTCCCAGGCCAGCGGCGAGGATGGCTGAGACCGGATTCTTCTTGCTCTGCCCCAGCAGATCGCGCACCTCGACGGGGACGAGGCCGTTGGCCGGAGACCCGCCGGACGCCTCTTGGCGGGGCGTCCGCTCCTCGCGATCGAGGCTCTCTTCGATCCGGCGCTTCTGATCCGCGGTCAATCCGCCGCCCCAGCGGTCCATCTCTTCCATGCCGATTCTGGCCATGGCCTTCGGAAAGGCGGAGAGCGCCGCCTTCTGAAGGATCCCGACGACCAGCTGCGGCGCGATCGGATCGGCGCTGTCGGCCAGCAGGATCAGACGCGGCCCGGCGCCGGCCGAGCCGAGCTCGATCGGGCGCTCCCCGAAGCCCCGCGGGACGATCAGGGCGACCGACACGTCCTCGGCCCGCACGGCTGCCTCCGCGGCCGCGCGGTCGACGGCGATCGGCGCGCGGCCCCCTTCGGCCGCGCGGGTCGTGCGGAGGGAAAGCCCCCGTTCCTCCCGGAGGACGGACAGGAGCCGCTTCGAGCCCGCGCTCTGGTCTTCGTCGACCACGATCAACGGCACCCGGGGCGTCGCGCTGCGGGCTCCGCCGAAGATGCTGGCGAACACGGAGAAGAAGACCACCGGTAGCACGAACGCCATGACGAACGCGGCGCGGTCGTGTTTCAGACTCAGAAAGCGGTTCCAGGCCACCGCGAGGATCATTCGCGCAGCTCCCGGCCGGTCAGGCGCAGGAAGACCTGCTCGAGCGTGGTGGCCTTGAGCGTCAGATCGTGCACCGCGCTGCCGCCCCGGTGAAAGATCTCCAGGATCTCGCGGATCTGCCGGGGCGGGTCGGTGACGGAGAGCTGGACCCTCGATCCGTCGACCGTCGCGCCGGCCTTCTCCAGCGCCTCCTTGAGGGCCGCCGGGATGGGCCGGTCGGCGTCGACGGTCACGACCTGGGCAGTGCCGATCGTCGACCGGACGAGCTCGTCCTTGGTCCCCTCCGCGATCACCTTGCCGTGGTCGATGATGGCGATGCGGTCGCAGAGGCGCTCGGCTTCTTCCATGTAGTGGGTGGTGTAGAGCAGCGAGACCCCCCGCGCGCGCAGCTCCTCGATCATTGCGTAGATGCGCTCCCGGGATTGCGGGTCGACGCCCACGGTGGGCTCATCGAGCAGGAGGAGGCGCGGGCCGTGGACGGTGCCGCCGGCCATGTTGAGGCGGCGCTTCATGCCCCCTGAAAGCTTGTCGGTGCGCTCGTTGGCCCGATCGGACAGGCCGATCCACTCGAGGCTCTCCTCCACCGCCTGGGCCAGCGGTTTGCCGATGAGGCCCTGGTAGCGCCCGAAGGTCCAGAGGTTCTCTCGGGGCGTGAGAAGGGAATAGAGGGCGATCTCCTGGGGCACCCAGCCGCGCAGCGCGCGCGCCCGCGCGTCGTCGGGACGCAGGCCGAAGACGTCGAGCTCCCCGGCGTCGGGCGCAACGCGACCGGCCACGGCCCGCACGAGGGTGGTCTTGCCGGCGCCGTTGGGGCCCAGGAGACCGAGAATCTCCCCGGGCCGGACGTCCAGGGCGACTCCGTCCAGCGCTCGCCGCGCGCCGAACGCCTTGGTCAGGCCGCGGACCTGGAGCGGGAGGGGTTCTTGCACGATCCCGATGATATCCGCGCCAGCGGGGCAGCATGACGAAGCAATCGCGGGTGGGAGGTTTTCCGTTCGGTTCGGCGCCTCACGCCTTACGCCTGACGCGCCTCACGCCGCGCCTGATATGCTCCCGCGCTCGCCGCGGATTTTCTGATCATGAATTCCATGACTTTTGTGGTCCTCCTGGTGGCCGGCTGTGCCGGGATCGTCCTTTCGTTCGCGCAGGCGCGTTCGCGCGGCGTCTTCGCGCGCGACGGTCTGATCGAGCCGGCTCGCCAGGTTGCCGCCGGGGCCCTGCTCGCCGCCGTTCTCCTCCTGACCGTCGCGATTCCGTTCGCCGGAGGCCTGGCCGGAGGCGCGCCGCAGACCAAGCACCTGACGATCGTGTCTCTCTTCGCCGTCCACGCCGTCCTCGCCGTCTTCCTGATCTGCTACTACCTCCTGACCCGGCAGCAGACGCTGGCGGACTTCCTGAGATTGCGCAGCGCGCGGCCGATCGCCGACCTCGGTTCGGGGCTGTGGATCGGCCTGGCCGGGTGGGCCCTGACCGTCGTCGTCCTCCTGGTCGTCGTCCTGGTCTGGCTGCTCCTGCGCCGGCAGGGGCTCGCCGTCGAGGGCGGCGCGTCGGAAGTCTCGCCCACGATCCTCTGGCTGGCCACGCGCCCCCTGACCGTGCGCGTCGGAATCGTGCTGTCGGCGATGATCGTGGAGGAGCTCTTCTTCCGCTCCTTCCTGCAGACGCGCGTCGGGCCGGTCGCGGCCACCCTCATGTTCACCGCGGCGCACGGCGTCTACGGCCAGCCGCTGGTCCTGGTCGGAATCCTGGTGATCTCGACGGTCCTCTCGATCGCCTTCGTCCTGTACGGCAACGTCCTGCCGTGCATCATCGCCCACGGAACCTTCGACGCGATCCAGATGTTCGTGCTGATCCCGCTCGCGCTGAAGGCGGCGTGAGGCGTGAGGAGTGTCTTCCCCCTCTCCCCGAGGGAGAGGGCGGGGTGAGGGTTCGCCCCGGTCGCGGCGCGCGAAGTCTCCCAGAGGGGAGGAGGCGCGCGCCGCGGGAGCGAGAGCGAGGGAGGGATCAGGCGGGCCGTCGAGGCTGCAACCGGCCGAGCGGACCGCCGGTGCGCCGAGGGCGCAGATCCCGATCGAGCGGAAGCGACGTGTCCCCGAGGGAGAGGGCGGGGTGAGGGTTAGGGCTTCGTGCCTTCCCCGGTCGCGGCGCGCGAAGTCTCCCAGAGGGGAGGAGGCGCGCGCCGCGGGAGCGAGAGCGAGGGAGGGATCAGGCGGGCCGTCGAGGCTGCAACCGGCCGAGCGGACCGCCGGTGCGCCGAGGGCGCAGATCCCGATCGAGCGGAAGCGACGTGTCCCCGAGGGAGAGGGCGGGGTGAGGGTTAGGGCTTCGTGCCTTCCCCGGTCGCGGCGCGCGAAGTCTCCCAGAGGGGAGGAGGCGCGCGCCGCGGGAGCGAGAGCGAGGGAGGGATCAGGCGGGCCGTCGAGGCTGCAACCGGCCGAGCGGACCGCCGGTGCGCCGAGGGCGCAGATCCCGATCGAGCGGAAGCGACGTGTCCCCGAGGGAGAGGGCGGGGTGAGGGTTAGGGCTTCGTGCCTTCCCTGGTCGCGGCGCGCGAAGTCTCCCAGAGGGGAGGAGGCGCGCGCCGCGGGAGCGAGAGCGAGGGAGGGATCAGGCGGGCCGTCGAGGCCGCATCCGGCCGAGCCGATGGCCGGTGCGCGAAGCGCAGATCCCGATCGAGCGGAAGCGACGGGAGGCGGGAGGATCAGGATAACAAACTATATATTGTATCCTGTCCGTCTGCGGCCTACGGGCCGGGCAGCTCGGGGAGCTTGGCGAAGCCGGACGCGACGAAGAGGTCGGTTCCGCGGCGCTCGATGAGCTCCTTCTTCGAGCGGGCCTTCCGCCAGGCCGCTTCCAGCCGCTGCGCGGCGAGCGGGCTTTCCATGCGGACGCGCCACAGATAGGAGATCCCCGCGCCGGAAGAGAAGAAGGCGAGCCGGTCGCCGCGCCAGCCCGCGGCCGCCGCGTCGGCTTCTCCTTCGGGCAGCGCGCGGCGCAGCAGGAATCGAACCGTCCACTCGCCGAGGGTGTCGGAGTAGAGGAAGCGCGCGCCCGCCGGCGCCAGGGGAGCGCCTCCTGAGGGCAGGAGGCCTTGCGCGGGCGCGAAGCGCTCGCCGGAATGAAGGATCTCCGAAGTCGACCGCGGAGGCGACTTCCAGAGCTCGTCGACGGCCTTCCATCCGCCCTTCTTGACGGCCCGGCGCACGTAGGCCGTGCCGTCCACGTAGGGGAAGAAGAGCTGGTCGACGAAGTAGTCGGGGAGGTCCTTGGGAATGTTGGCCCGCTCCAGGGCCCCGGCCGAGAGGAGGGGCTCGAGCGAGTCCTCCAGCTCGTCGCTGTCGCCGGGCAGATCCCTGGCCACCGCCCGCACCATCACCAGCGTGGCCTCGCCTTCGAGGAGGCACTGCAGCGCCAGGCCGCGGTCGCCGTCGTCCTTGAGGGCCTTCATCTCCTTGTCCAGGTGCATGGCCTGGTCCTGGAGGGCGTGCGTCAGCTCGTGCGAAAAGATGAGCTTGTCGGCCATTCCCTCCGCGCCCGGAAGGCCCGCTGCGGGCAGGTTCTGCTCCGCGCCCCGCACCACGAAGAACCGCTGCGGCTCGGGGTCGTAGAAGGCCACGACCTGGCCGGCGTAGAAATCCACCAGCCGGTCGGTCAGGCCGGGGGAGTCCTCGATCAGGCCGAACGCGGCCAGCGTCCGCATGGTGTCCTCGGCGCTGGCGGGGAAGGATTCCGCCACCTTCTCCCGGAGCATCCGCTTCAACTCCGCGCCGTCGATCTCGCTGGCCGGCACGGCGCGGGAAAAGCGCCGTCCCCGGACCTCTTCGACGATTCGCGCGACCTGTTCGACCCGGTCCGGGAGCAGGGCGGCCGCGCCCAGAGCGGCCAGCGCGGCGAGCGCCGGGAGGGCCAGAGCGCGCGCCCGTTTCATGGCGGGCAGGGTAGCACGTCGCCGGAGCTGCTCCTGGCGATCTGCGCGCTGGAAGCGCGCACCGGAACCGCGGCTCGCCCAAAGGGGCTCGACCGCGGTCCTGATCGCCGGGCTCCGCTCCGGCTCCCGCGGCGCGAGTCGTTTCGCCGATCCAGTCGGCGAAACTTGGTCGCGCCGCGAAGGCACGAAGAAAGTGTGGGCTTTCGTGCCGTAGGGGCGGCCCTTGTGGCCGCCCGCGTCCAGCCGCCAGGGCACGAAGGCACTGCCCAAGAGCCCCGGTAGCCAACCTCCTCAGCGCCAGTCGCGCAGCGACCGCCTGCGCTAAAAGCCAGCCCTGGCCTTTAGGACCCGAGCGCGAGTCATCTTTTTGGCGGGTTTCTGTTTGCTGTTTGCCGTTTCCCGTTTTCCGGCTTAAGATCCGCCGGGCTCTCTTGGTGATTTCTCATTGAGTTGGACGTGAATGAGTTCGCCCCGTACAACCCGCGAGACCGGTCCGATCCGGATGTCGCTTTCCAGCCGTTTCGAGAATATCGAAATGGCGCAGCACCTTTGCGGCAAGCTCCTGGAGGGGTATGAGCTCCCGGAAGAGAAACGGCACTGGATCTTGATGGCCTTGCGGGAGGCCCTGGCCAACGCCATCAAGCACGGCAACGGGCAGGACCGGGCCAAGCGTGTTCACCTGGACATGGACGTGATCGACGACACGCTGCAGATGCGGATCCGGGACGAAGGATCGGGCTTCGACCCCTCGGGGGTGGCCGACCCCCTGGCCCCGGAGAACCGCTTGAAGACGTCCGGGCGAGGGATCTTTTACATGAAGACATTCATGGACGAAGTCAGTTTCCGCCCCGTCGATGGAGGGGGTATGGAGATTGTGCTGAAGAAACACCTGATTCGAGATAGCCAGAAGGAGGAGAAGGGGCGATGAAGACCAGCGTGCGCGAAGCCAGGGGCGGCGTCCAGGTTTTGGACCTGAAAGGAAAGATCACCATCGGCTCGGGTGACGTGCAGCTGCGCGAGACGATCAACAAGCTGGTGGAAGAGGGCAAGAAGAACATCCTGATCAACATGGCGGATGTGACGACGATCGACTCCTCCGGCATCGGCGAGCTCGTGGGCTGCTACACGTCGGTGACCAACAAGGGTGGGAAGTTGAAGCTCCTGCACCTTCCCCCCAAGATCAGCGACGTCCTGACGGTCACCCAGCTCATCACCGTGTTCGACGTGTACGAATCGGAAGAGGAGGCCGTGTCGAGCTTCGCGGCCTAGCCCTGGTGGAGTCCGGTTTGCCAGGTCCAGGGTCCTGAGGCCACGGCGAGGGCTTGGAGTTCTCGACCCCGATCTTGCGATCCTCCACGGCCGCGAGCCGCTCTCGGCTCCGGGTCGCTCGTGCGGTCTGAGCCGTTCGCGGCGCGGACCACCGGCGCCGCGTTCGATCGGTTCGCCGCGCGCGAGCGCGGCCGCCTCGAAGAGGCCCTCGCCCGTTCGCTGCCGGAGCGGTCTCAAGTCGCCCCCGCGCTCTTCGACGCCGTGGAGGCCGCGGTCCTCTCCCGGGGCAAGCGCCTGCGGCCTCTGGTGGCGCTGGCGGCGGGCGAGCTCCTCCACGCTCCCCGGGAGGCCTCGACAGCTGTGGCCGTCGCCGTCGAGTATGTCCACGCGGCTTCGCTGGTTCTCGACGACCTGCCTTCCATGGACGACGCGCTTCGCCGGCGCGGACAGCCCGCGCTCCACGTGACCCATGGCGTGGCCACCGCGGAGCTGGTGGCGGTCGCGCTGGTGACGCGGGCCTTCGAGACGGTCGCGCGGGGGCCGGCGATGTCCGCGGCCGTGCGCGCGCGGGTCGTCGCGGAGCTGGCCGAGGCGGTGGGCGCGGAGGGATGTTGCGCCGGCCAGGCCGCCGATCTCGCGGCCAACCCGGCCGCTCTGTCGCTGGAGGATCTGGAAGCGATCCACTCCCGCAAGACCGGGGCGCTCTTCGTCGGAGCCGTCCGCGGAGGCGCGCTGGCGGGCGGAGCGCGGGAGCGGCCGTTGACGGCCCTGACCCTCTTCGCGCGCAATGTGGGGCTGGCCTTCCAGATCACCGACGACCTCCTGGACCTGGAAGGCGACTCGGAGACGATGGGCAAGGACGCGGGCCGCGACGCCCACCGCGCTAATTTCGCCGCGCTCCTGGGCCCGTCCTCGTCGCGCCAGCTGGTCGAGGAGCTCCTGGAGGCGGGCGTGAACGCGCTCGCCGTCTTCGGCGCCCGCGCCGCCGTGCTGGCCGACCTGGCGCGCGTCGTGCGCGACCGGCGCTCCTAGCAGGCCGCCTCGATGAGCCGGGACCCGATCGACCTGGAACAGGCGCGGCGGCGTCTGAAGGACCTCGGCTATCTGAACGGGCGGGTGGAGCGTTTCGTCTTCCGGCGCGCCTTCGAGGGGCGCGGAGGGCTCTTCCTGCCTGCGGTCGTGATCGGCGCGCTCGGTGCCGCCCTGGCCTGCCTCGCGGCGGTGGACGCGGGGGAGCCCGGGTTCCGCTCTTCGTTTCCGGCCATGGCGATGCTCGCCCTCCACGTCGCCGCGGCGGATCTGCTTCCCGCCGCCCTCCTGGCCCTGGTCCTCGCGCTGTGGGCCGATCGCTCCCGGGCTCCGGCCGGGTCGGGCACGGCCGCCGGACTCGCCGCGGGGATGGCCTTGTTCGTCCTCTGGATCGGCGGAGTCTGGAGCCTGGCCCGGGAGATCCCGCCGCCGGCGCTCCTCTGGGGTCTTCCGGTCGCCGCGGCGGCTCTCCTGCTGGCGCGCAGCACGCGCTCGGGATTTCTGGCGCACGCCTACTCCCATTCGCGAACCCTGCCGGTGCGGCCCCCGGCGAGGGTCTTCGTGGCCGGGGTCCTGGCGAGCGCGATCGCGGCCGTGGCGCTTTTCGCCGCGCGGCGGGCGCCGGCGCCCGCGCCGCCGCCGCACCCGGCGCCCCGCGGGGAACCGGTCGTCGTCGTCGGCGTCGACGGCCTGATGCTCGACGGCCCTTCGGGTCCCGGCTGGGCCGCGCTGCGCGAACTTCTCGGAAAGGGGCGCACCGGCTGGTGGCCGGCCCGGCCCGCCTCGCCGCCGGAGATCTGGACGGATCTCTCGACGGGGGTCTCCGCGGCGCGCCACGGCGTGCGCGCGCTCGCGCGGATCCGCCCCAGGGGATCGCCGCTCGCCCTCCGGCCTCCCTTCGGAACGGTGTGGTCGCTGCGGGTCCTGGAGCCGCGCCTCGGGCTCGCGACCACGGCGCCGGTGTCCTCGCGCGACCGCGGGAGCCTGGCCTTCTGGGAAGTCGCCGCCTCCGCCGGCCTGTCCGCGCGCGCGATCGGATGGTGGGCGTCGGGGCCCTGGCCCGGCGCGGACGTGACCAGCAACGAAGAGATCCTGGCCCGCGCCTCCGATGGAATCGCCGCCGACCGCGAGTCTTTGGCCGCGTTCCGCCGGCATCCGACCGGGCCGGCCGTCGCCGCGGTCTACCTTCCGGGCCTGGACATCCTCCGGGCCAACCCGCAGAAGCGCGAGCTCGACCGGGGCCAGATCCAGCAGTTCCTCGAAGACGAGGTCTCCCTGGCCGTCGCCGGGCGGAGCACCTTGGTGATCCTCGCGGTCGAGAGCCACCCCGCGCCCGGGGCGCTCGGACGGATGGTCGTGTTCGACGGCGCGCAGCCGTGGACGATGATTCGGATCCGGCCCGAGGACGTCGCCGCCTCCATCCTCGCGCGGGCAGGCGTGCCGGCGGCACGGGATCTGGCCGGCCGGCCGGTCGAGGCGCTCTTTCGGCCCGGGACCGTCGAGACGGCGACCGTCGCGAGTTATGGATCGCGTGTGGCACCGGCCGTGGCCCGGACCCACGAGAGCGACCGGGAGTACCTGGAGAAGCTCAAGTCGCTGGGGTATCTGCAGTAGGCGTGAGGCGTGAGGCGTGAGGCGTGAGGCGGAAGGCGTCATGATATGGAAAGGTCGATGATCGAGGACCGCATCTCGCCTTCCAGCTCTGGCCTACCGGGCAAGGCATGAAATCTCTTTTCTTCGAGAAGCACGGCGGCATCGAGGTGCTGCAGCTGGGCGAGCGGCCGACGCCCGAGCCCGGACCGGGGGAGGTGCGGGTCGCCATCCGCGCCGCCGCGGTCAATCACCTGGACATTTTCGTGCGCGAAGGCCTGCCGGGCGTCCCCCTTCCGCAAATCCCGGGAGCCGACGGCGCCGGCGTCGTGGACCGGACCGGCGCCGGGGTCGAGGGCTTGACCGCCGGCGCCCGCGTCCTGATCCAACCCGGCCTCTACTGCAACGTCTGCGAGTTCTGCCGGGCCGGCGAGCAGAGTCTCTGCGTGAAGTACCGGATTCTGGGCGAGCACACGCCGGGGACATTTGCCGACTTCGTGGTGATCCCGGCGCGCAACGTGTTTCCGATTCCGGAGGGATTGTCCTTCGAGCAGGCCTGCGCCTTTCCGCTGGTGTATCAGACCGCCTGGCGCATGGTGCTCACTCGCGGCGAGGTCTCTCCGGGGATGACCGTGCTCATCCATGGCGCCGGGGGCGGCGTCGGCGGCGCGGCGCTGGAGATCGCCCTCCTGGCGGGCGCCCGCGTCTTCGCCACCACCCACGGGGAGGCGAAGATTCAACGCCTGCGCGAGGCCGGAGCCGAGCGAGTCATCGACTACACCGCCGGCGACGTCGTGCGGGCGGTCCGGGATCTCACCGGCAAACGGGGCGTCGACGTGGTCATCGACAGCGTCGGCGAGAAGACGTGGATGGCCTCTTTGAAATCGGTCGTCAAGGGCGGGAGGATCGTCACCTGCGGCGCGACGACCGGGCCCAACCCCACGGAAGAGATCCGGCTCATCTTCTGGAACCACATCTCCATCCTGGGCTCTACGATGGCCAACGATCGCGAGTTCCGGGCCATGCTCTCCGCCGTTGCCGCGGGCCGCCTGCGGCCCCGCGTCGATCAGGTCTTCCCCTTCGCCCAGGCCGCCGATGCATACCGGCGCCTGGAGCAGGGCGAGCAGTTCGGGAAGATCGTGTTGTCGCTTCAGTCTGAGTGAGGCAGCGGAACGAATTTGCGATTGGCGATTTGTGATGCGCGATTGCGGCTCCTAGCGTGACAAATCACAAATCACAAATCACAAATCACAAATTGGCCGGGCGGGATCTGTCCATCCTTCAGGTTCTCGAGAAGGGCCTCTTCTCGACGGGCAGCGTCGTGCAGATGTTCCAGCTCGCGCGGGGGCTGGCGCGGCGGGGGCACCAGGTGGCCATCGTCTCGCGGCCCGAGGGCGACGTGCCGCGGCGCGCGCGCGAAGAGGGGATCGACTTCGAGGCGCTGCCTCTCCGCAACGAGTTCGACTTCGGGAGCGCCCGGGCCCTGGCCCGCCTCTACGACTCCCGGCAAGTCGACATCGTGCACGTGCACAAGGGAATCGCGCACGCGGTCGCGCTCTTCGCGACGCTCTTCACCCGGCGCCGCCCGGTCCTGGTGGTCAATCGGGGCGTCTCGTTTCCTCTGGACGTCTTCAACCGGATCAAGTTCCACGTCCGCTTGGACGCGGTGGTGACCGTCTGCGAGGACATCAAGACGGTCATCGTCGCTTCGGGAAGGATTTCCCCGGAGAAGGTCCACGTGATCTACGCCGGCGTCGACCTGGCCCGTTTCGATCCGGCGCGGGCCGACGGCGCCCGCGTGCGCGCGGAGCTGGGCATCCCGCCGGACCGGTTTCTCCTGCTGCAGGTCGGCGCCCGGGAGTGGAAGGGCTGGAAGGATCTGATCGCGGCCGCCGCGCTTCTGGCGCCGGACGTGCCGCGGCTCGCGACGGCGATCGTGGCCTGCGAGGACGAGGCGAAGAAGAAGGAAGTGCGCGCGTTCGCGCGGGAGCGCGGCATCGAGGACCGGGTCGTGCCGGTCGGTTTCCGGTCGGACATGCCCGACGTTTTGGCCGCGGCCGACGTCGTGGCCGACCTCTCCTACGAGGGCCTCGGCATCACCGGAACGCTGCGCGAGGCGATGGCCCTCGCGCGTCCCGTCGTCGCCAGCGCGGCGGGGGGCAATCCCGAGCTGGTGATCGGCGGCGAGTCCGGTCTCCTGGTTCCTCCCCGTGACGTCTCGGCGTGCGCCGCTGCGGTCCGGCGGCTGTTCGACGAACCCGAACTCGCGCGCCGCCTGGCCCAGAGCGGGCGCGAGCGCGTCGCCAGGGGATTTTCCTCGGAGGTGCGGCTGGATCGGATCGAAGAGCTCTACCGAGGCCTCATCGCCGGAACAGCCAGAGCAGGAGCGACAGCAGGACCGACAGCAAAAGGCAGGTGACGATCGGAAGGGCGAACGTGAATCCGGGCCGGCGCACCACGATGTCGCCGGGCAGGCGCCCGAAGGAGCGCGACACCGCGGGCCAGAAGAGCGCCGCGGCGATCAGGAGAATGCCGAGGGCGAGCAGCAGGGCCTGGACGGGCGAGAGCTTCATGCGTTCCGCGGTTCGTATTTTCCCTCACTCGTCACTCGTCACTCGTCACTCGTCACTCGTCACTCGTGACTTGCAACTTGCCGCTTGCCGCTCGAGCCGGACCATGACATCATCCCCGCGTCCTCCTCGGGCCGTCCGGTCGGTTCTCCCCGGCCACGCCATGACCGAGCCCACTCTTCGCACCGTCCTCCGCATCCAGGATCTGCCCGTCGACGACCGCCCGCGGGAACGCCTGGCCCGGCTGGGGGCCGCCGCCCTCTCTTCGGAGGAATTGCTGGCCCTGCTTCTGGGCTCCGGGACCCGCGGGCAGAGCGCCCTCGACCGCGCCCGGCAGATTCTCGCGGTCCACGGCGGACTGCCGGGCCTGGCCTCGCTCTCGGAGGCCGAGCTCGTCGCCGAAAAAGGGATCAAGCGGGCCCGGTCGGGAGCCATCGCCGCGGCTCTGGAGATCGGACGCCGTCTGGCCGCCAAGCCGCTCGCGGCCCGCGACCTCTTCAACGAACCGGGTCTGGTCAAGGAATATCTTCGGCGCGCGCGCGGCGACGGCGTCCAGGAGCGCACCGGCGCCCTGTACCTGAACGCCCGCAACCGTTTGATTCGGGATGATCCGGAAATCTACCGCGGGACGCTCGACCGCGCGGTGGTCGAACCGCGGGAGATCTTGAAGCGCGCGCTCCTGGCCAACGCGGCCGGCGTCGTCCTGTACCACAATCATCCCTCCGGCGACCCGACGCCTTCGCGCGAGGACCGCGAGTTCACGCGCCGGCTGGCGGCGGCGGCGGAGTCCGTCGGCGTGCGGCTGCTCGACCACGTGGTCGTAGGCCGCGGCGGGGCGGTGTCGTTCCGGGAGGCGGGTCTTCTGTGAGTTGCATACAAGATGCAGAAAAAGTATGCTTCATACATGAGAACGACGGTGGATCTCCCCGGGGACCTGCTCGAAGAGGCCCGTCGAAGGAGCGACACCAAGACCATGCGCCAGACGCTCATCCTCGCGCTCGAAGAGCTGATCCGGAAAGCCAAGCGGGAGGAGCTGCGAAGTCTGGCGGGAAAGGTCCGCCTGGACCTCGACCTGTCCCGTTCCCGCAGCCGCGGGCGGAAGTGACCTTCAGCGTCGTCGATACCTCCGTCTGGATCGACTTCTTCCGCGGCGAGGCCGGCGCGGTCACGCGAATCGATGGCCTCCTTGCAGAAGGTTCCGTCGCGTTCACGGGGCCCATCCGGGCCGAGGTGCTTTCCGGGGCTCGCTCCCGCGCGGATTACGAATACCTGCGCGGCCTGTTCGACGGTCTCGTCGCGGTGCCGGATCCGCCCGCCCTCTGGGAGCGTGTGTCCGAGTATCGCTTTACCCTGGCCCGAGGCGGCTTTCAGGCCGAGATCGTGGATCTCGCCATCGCCGTGGCGACCTCCGCGCGGGGCTTTCGGCTGCTGACGCGCGACCGGGACTTCGAGCGCATCCGTGCGGTCGTCCCGATCGAACTCGATCTCTTGTGAGATATCGTTCGCCCTTTGCATGAAGCCGTTCTACGTCACCACGCCGATCTACTACGTCAACGATCTGCCTCACATCGGGCACATCTACACGACGGTCGTGTGCGACGTCGCGGCCCGCTATCACCGGCTCATCGGAGACCCGACGCGGTTTCTCACCGGCACCGACGAGCACGGCCAGAACATCGAGAAGGCGGCCGCGGCGCAAGGGGTGACTCCCATCGCGCTCGCCGACCGCGTGGTCGCGCGGTACCACGACCTGTGGAAGCGGTTCGAGATCTCCAACGACGACTTCATTCGCACCACCCAGGACCGCCACCGGGAAGGGGTCGAGGCGCTCATCGCACGGATCGAGAAAGCCGGAGATCTCTACGTCGCCAAGCACGAGGGCTGGTACTGCTCGAGCTGCGAGGCGTTCTACACCGAGAAGGAGCTCGACGGCGAGCACCGATGTCCGGTCCACGGAAGGCCGTGCTCCTGGGAATCCGAGGAAAACGTCTTCTTCCGCCTGTCCCGCTACGCGCAGCCGCTCCTGGCCCTCTACGAACGCCTGCCCGATTTCATCCGACCGGAGACGCGCCGCGCGGAGGTCATGTCCTTCGTCCGCGGGGGATTGAACGACCTGTCGGTCTCCCGCTCCAAGGTCCAGTGGGGAATCCCGTTTCCCGGACGGCCCGGGCACGTGGTCTACGTCTGGCTGGAAGCGCTGGCCAACTACATCACCGCGCTCGGATTCGGCGGCGCCGACGACGGCCTCTTTCGGAAGTTCTGGGAGGCGCCCGAGGGCCGGCGGGTCCATCTCATCGGCAAAGACATCCTGCGCTTTCATGCCGTGTTCTGGCCGGCGTTCCTCCTGTCCGCAGGCCTGCCTCTGCCGACCACGGTCTGGGCCCACGGCTGGTGGCTGCGCGACGAGAAGAAAATGTCCAAGTCGGTCGGCAACGTCGTCCGGCCGGACGCCCTGGTCGAGCGGTTCGGCCCGGACGCGGTGCGGTACTTCCTGCTGCGCGAAATGACGTTCGGGCAG
The DNA here is from genome assembly GCA_963733955.1 of uncultured Acidobacteriota bacterium. Classification (GTDB taxonomy): domain Bacteria; phylum Acidobacteriota; class Thermoanaerobaculia; order UBA5066; family Gp7-AA6; genus DATFTF01. The sequence continues at coordinate 2,831,511 of CAVTEW010000003.1, read as the reverse complement.
GACGCCAGCTTTTCCGACGAGGCGTTCCTGACGCGCTACAACGCCGATCTGGCCAACGATCTGGGCAACACGGTCTCCCGCGTCGCCGCGCTCTGCCGGCAGAGCTTCGGAGGCACGCCCAACGAGGTCTGCGACGACAACGAGGTCCGAGCGGCTTACCGGATCCGCCGCCCGGAGTGGGAAGCGGCGATGGAGGACTTCTCCTTCAACCGTGCCCTGGACGCGGTCTGGCGTTTCCTGACCGAGATCAACGGCTACGTCGTGGCGAAGGAGCCGTGGAAGGTCCGCAAAGAAGAAGGGCCGTCCCCGCGGCTGCACCGGATCCTGTCGGCCGCGGCGGAAGGGACGCGTCTGATCGCCGTGCTCCTGTCGCCCTTCGTTCCGGCCACGGCGCGCCGCGTGCTCGAGATCTTCGGGCTGCCGCCGGCCGATCCCACCCGCGCCGACCTGGAGTGGGGCAGACTCCCCGTTTCGCGGCCGATGGAGGACGTCGCGCCGCTGTTTCCGCGGGTGGACGCGACCGAGTATTTTTCCGCAAAGGAAGGACACATGAACGAGAAGACCTCCGAGGCCGCCGCGCCCGTACCGCCCGCCGAGACAACGCAGGCCGCCGCGCCGCCGGACACTTCGATCGGGATCGACGAGTTCCAGAGGATCCGCCTGGCCACGGCGAAGGTCCTGGCGGCCGAGCGCGTGCCCAAGTCCAACAAGCTCGTCAAGCTCCAGGTCGACCTCGGTTCCGAGCAGCGCCAGATCGTGGCCGGGATCGGCAAGCGCTACGAGCCGGAGGCCTTGATCGGCCGCAACGTCGTCATCGTGGCAAACCTGAAGTCGGCCAAGCTCATGGGCGTCGAGTCCAACGGCATGGTCCTCGCGGCCACGGTGGGGGAGGCCGGGGATCCCGTGCTGCTCGACGTGCCCGCCGACGTGCCGCCGGGATCGAGAGTCAAGTAGATCGGGTGATCGCAGCGGGATCGCAACGAGATCGCAGCGTGATCGGGTGATCTGACCTCGAAGCCCTCTCTTGCAGGAGCCAAGTCGGACCAACGCATGCTCACCGATTCTCACTGTCATCTGTACATGGCCGAGGATCCGGCCGCGCTGCTCGACCGCGCGGCCGCGGCGGGCGTGACGCGGCTGCTGGTCCCGGGAACGACTCTGGCGGATTCCGAGAAGGCCGTCGCGCTGGCCCAGTCCCATCAGGAGATCTTCGCCGCGGTGGGCGTTCACCCCCACGAGGCCAATCACTTCGATCCCATGCGCGACGGCCCGGCGCTGGAGCGGCTGGCCCGACAGTCCCGCGTCGTCGCCATCGGCGAAATCGGACTCGACTTCTATTACGACCACTCTCCTCAGAAGAAGCAGATCGACGTGCTGGAGTGGATGCTCGATCTGGCGCGGCGGCTGGGCCTTCCGGCGCTCCTCCATAACCGGGAAAGCGGCGCGGAGATGCTGGAGATCCTGCGACGCCAGCCCACGCGCGAGCGTCCCGGCGTCTTTCACTCGTTCACGGAAAACGCCGCGTACGGCCGGCAGGCCCTGGATCTGGGTTATCGAATCTCGTTCTCGGGAATGCTGACGTTTCGAACCGCCCACAACATCCGGGAGGCCGCGGCCGGCCTTCCGCTCGACGCGCTGCTCGTCGAGACGGACACTCCGTATCTGGCCCCCGAGCCCCACCGCGGCAAGCCCAACGAGCCCGCCTTCGTCGCCCAGACCGCCCGCAAGCTCGCCGAGATCCACCGCACCAGCCTCGATGCCGTCGCCGCCGCGACGTCGGCGAACTTCGACCAGCTGTTCGACCGCGCATAGCCGTCGCCTCCGCTTCGTTCGGGATCTGCTCCTGCGGCGCACCGGCGCTCGGCTCGCCCAAAGGGGCTCGACCGAACGCCTGGTCCCTCACTCCGCTCCGGCTCCCGCGGCGCGCGCCTGCACGTCGCCTCCGCTGCGCGCGGGGCCTGCGCTCGTTGAGCGCACCGGCGGTCGGCTCGGCCGGATGCGGTCTCGACCGCCCGCCTGGCCCCGTGCTCGCTCCGGCTCCCGCGGCGCGCGCCTCCTCCTTCGCTTCCGCTCAGGAGACTTCGCGCGCCGCGACCGGGGCTAACCCTCACCCCACCCTCTCCCTCGGGGAGAGGGAGAGGACACTTGGCGCTACGCCTTCCGCCTTAGGTGCTGGCGAAGCCCCGGCGACTTCGAGCGCCGGGAACGTCCGGTGAGTGGGCGGACAAGACTCGGTACTCTTCGGTGTCGTAGGGGCGGGGCTTGCCCCCGCCCGCGCCCTGGGCTCAAGGCGGGCGAGGAGAGTTCGGGAAACTTCGCTTGACCGGCGCTTGATCGCGTGGCGTTCTTTCGACACCTCCCGCCTCCCGCCTCACGCCTAACGCCTCACGCGCGGGCGAAGCCCGCGTCGCTTCACGCCTGCGTCCTCTAGAATCCCAGAGATGTCGGCGGGACGCATCTCGGCGCGCGAGTTCGAGACCTACGTGGAAGAGGCCCTGGCCGGGGTCCCCGCGGCATTTCGAAAGTACCTGGAGAACATCGTGATCACGGTCGAGGACGAGCCGGCCAAGGAGGACTACGACGACATCGAGGCGGCCGAGGACACCGAGCTCTTCGGCATCTTCCGCGGCGTCCCGTTCTTCGAGCGCGGCGCGGCGGTCTCGCACCTGCCCGCGCAGATCGTCGTGTTCCGCGGTCCGATCCTGCGCAACTGCGTTACCCGCGGCGAGGCCGTCCGCGAGATCCGCGACACCGTCGTCCACGAGGTCGGCCACATGCTGGGCCTCGCCGACGATGAGATGCCGTACTGACGGATTCGCGGACGTCGTGCGAGATCGAAGGCGCTCGCTCGCTCAGCGCGCGGCCGGAGGACCGGATGTCTGGAATCCGAGGCTCCAGAGGCGGATGGCCCGGCCGTCGGCGGGATAGGCCGCCTCGGTGCCCGCGACGAGGCCGTCCGGAGAGACCGCGAGGAGGCGCGGCACGGGAGGGGGCCAGTGGTGCCACGGCGCGGCGTGCGCCAGCGGTGTGAGCGACGGAATCGCGAACACCTCGAGCCTCGTCCCGCAGGAGAGGGCGACGGCGTTTCCAACATGTTCAGAAGCCTGATGTAACTCATTGACAGAGCGGGGGAAGCGCCATGGCGCGATGTTCGGAGATCTCTGGTCGGCCGAATCGTGCGGATCAGGGTCTACGGCACCGTCCTGCGGGCAGGTAGACGGTCACGGCGAGCGAGGCGTTGCGATGGAACCGGGCGCACGGCGCGAACCCTCGCGCAGCGAGCGCTGCGGCAACGTCGGGTGTGACGTCTCGGCTGTAGAGGGCGACGACGTCCGCCCCGGCCAGCGAGCCCTCGACGGCGCCCGCAGAGAGCGGACGGGAAGGGAACACGTCCCGAAGAGCCACCGAATTGCCGAGGTAGAGATGTTCGCCGAAGGCCCAGGCTTGCTCGAGAACGGCGATCCGGGCGGGCGGCGTGAGGCGATGGATGAATTTAGCCGCCTCGATCGCCGATTGAGATTTGTCTTCGAGGAGAGTGAGCGTTCGTTCCAATCCGGTCGGTAGAGTGAGAGCGAGCGCCGCGGTCGCCATCCTTTTGCGCCAACCGGCGCGATCGTTGAGTCGCTCCCAACCCAGCGCCGCGGCCAGTACGACAAACGGCACGCACGCTTGCGTGTAGCGCACGTCCTTCGCCGGGGAGGCGGACATGAGGACGAGGGTGGCCGCAGCCACCGCCGCGGGCAGCCGAGCCCGACGATCTCGCCACGACAGGAGAGCCAGCAGGATCGGAATGGGACCGGCCCAATGAAGGATTCTCTTTGCATACCAGAACCAGGGCTCCGGGCGAGTCTCGACGATGCCCTCCGTGTGCATGATTCGCACGAAGGACCGCAAACTGGCGAAGGGCGCTCCCCACGTCAGCAGATCGAACAGGCCCACGAAGACGAACAGGCCGGTGAGGAACCCGGCGCAGACTTCGAGGCCGGCTCGGACACTTCGACGTTGGAGCGAGGCCAGGGCCAGCAGGGGCACGACGGCGCCGGCCTCGCTGAAACGGACCGCGCACGCGGCCGCGACGAGCAAGCCTGCCAGGAACGCCGGAAGAGGTCGACGTGGGCTGAGGCTCACCAGGAGAAAGGCCGCCAGCAGAAAGCAGGTCGAGATGGGGCGCGGCAGCGGCGTCGACCCGTAGGCGAGATTGGCGCGATGGAATGCGTACAAGAATGCCGCGACCCTCGCTGTGGTCTCGGGCCACCCCAGGCTTTGGCGAGTCGCCAGACGAGGAGGACCCCCACCGTCGAGAACGCAATCGATGGGCAGGCCGCCAGAAGCGTGATCACGCGGGGAGAAGAGAATCCAGCCCAGGCGCCGGCCCGAACGAACGGATAGGCCAGAACCAGGGGATGAAACAGCGATCGGAGCGATCAGGGGTGATAGTCGAGGCCGACCGCGTATCTCGCGGCAGTCTCGACGACCTCTAAATCATCTCCCGTCAGAAAGGCGGGGAAGGTCCAGGCGAAGAGGAGTTTGAGCGAGGCGCTGACGACAAGAAGCGTCGGGAGGAACCAACGCCAGGGCGTGCTTGCCGAGGCCCTCATCCTCGGAGGATTCTGTCAAAAACGAAACGAGGGCCCAGCCTTGCCGCTGAGCCCTCGGCGATCCGGACTCTCGCGCCTCAGTGACGCGTGCCGCGCGGGCCACCGCGCCCGCGGTTGGGGTGCCCGTGGGAGTCGCTGGCGCCCCGTCCGCCGCGCGGGAACTCGTCCCGCCCCTCGTCCTCGCCGGGCGCGCCGACGGGAGCCAGGGCCATCTCCGCCTCCAGCTCCTCCTTGGAGAGAGCCTGCTTGCGGGACAGCTTGATTTTGCCCATCGGATCGACGGCGATGATCTTGACGGTGACCTCGTCGCCTTCCTTGACCACGTCGGTCGTCTGCCGGACGCGGTAGGGAGCCAGCTCGGAGATGTGGACCAGGCCGTCCTGGCCCGGCAGGATCTCGACGAACGCTCCGTAGGCCTCGACCCGGCGCACCTTGCCGCGGTAGATCTTTCCGATCTCCGGCTCCTGCGTCAGGCCCTCGATGATCTCGATGGCCTTCAGGGCCGCGGCCTCGTCGGAGGAGGCGATGGAGACCTTGCCGGAGTCCTCCACGTCGATCTTGCAGCCGGTCGCCTCGATGATGGACCGGATGGTCTTGCCGCCCGAGCCGATCACGTCGCGGATCCGGTCGCGGGGGATCTGCATGGTGAAGATCCGCGGCGCGTAGCGGGAGATGTTGGCGCGCGGCTTATCCAGGGCCGCGGCCATGCGCTCGAGGATGTGCAGCCGCCCCACGCGCGCCTGTTCCAGGGCGCGCTCGACGATCTCGCGCCGCAGGCCCTTGATCTTGATGTCCATCTGAAGCGCGGTGATTCCCTCGCGGGTTCCGGCGACCTTGAAGTCCATGTCGCCGTAGTGATCCTCCTGCCCGGCGATGTCGGTCAGGATCGCGAACCTGTCGCCGTCGGAGACCAGGCCCATGGCCACGCCGGCCACCGGGGACTTGATCGGCACTCCGGCATCCATCAGGGCCAGGGTGCCGCCGCAGACCGTCGCCATCGAAGAAGAGCCGTTGGATTCCAGGATATCGGAGACGACCCGCACGGTGTAGGGAAAGGCGTCTTCGGTCGGAAGCACGGGAGAAAGAGCGCGGCGAGCGAGATTGCCGTGCCCGATGTCGCGCCGCGAAGGTCCTCGGAGAAACTTGGCCTCCCCGACGGAGAAGGGAGGGAAATTGTAGTGCAAAAGGAACGTGTGCTCGCTCTCGCCTTCGTACTCTTCGATGATCTGGGCGTCGTCGGAAGTGCCGAGCGTGGAGGTCACCAGCGCCTGGGTCTCGCCGCGCGTGAAGAGCGCCGAGCCGTGTGTGCGGGGCAGAAGCCCGACCTCGCAGGTGATCGGCCGGACCTGATCGAAGCGGCGACCGTCCAGGCGGTTGCCCTGCCCCAGGATGGTCTCCCGGGTCAGAACCTTGACCAGGTCGTCGGCCGCGTGGGACGTCTGCTGGCGCAGCGTCTCCTCGGTTTCCGGAACCATCGAGACGGCCGCCTTCTTGACCGCCTTGATCTCGGCGTACGAAGCGATCTTGTTGGGAAGGGTCATGGCCGCCATCATTGGCGCGCCCCACTGGGACCGCACCTGCGCGAAGACCTCCGCGGGGTAGGTCTCGGCCGCCTTCCAGTCCGGCTTCTGAAACCCGCCCATCCGCTGGAGCTCCAAGAAGCCGGCCACGAGCTTGCGAATGGACTCGTGCCCGAAGAAGATCGCGTCAATCACCGCCTGCTCGGGAACCTCCCGGGCCCCGGCCTCGACCATGACGACGGCGTCCTGGGTTCCCACCACGACCAGATCGATGTCGGACTTGTCCCGGTCCGCGTTGCTCGGGTTGACGACCAGGTTGCCCTCGATCCGTCCCACCCGCACGGCCGCGACCGGAGAGTAGAAAGGAACCAGCGAGCAGGTCAGCGCGACGGACGCGGCGTTGATGGCCAGCACGTCGGGATCGTTCTGCCCGTCCGCGGACAGCACGAAGGCGATGATCTGCGTCTCGTGGTTGAAGCCCTTGGGGAAGAGGGGGCGCAGGGGCCGATCGATCTGCCGCGAGGTCAGGATCTCTTTCTCGGTCGGTCGTCCCTCCCGTTTGAACCAGCCGCCCGGGATGCGCCCGGCGGCATAGGTGTTCTCGCGGTAGTCGACGGTCAGGGGAAAGAAGTCGGCATTCTCTTTCGGCTCCTTCTGGAACACCGCGGTCGCCAGGACCACCGTCTCGCCGAACCGTACGACGGCCGAGCCGTCGGCCTGCTTGGCGAGCTTTCCGATCTGGACTTCCAGGGACGAGGAGCCCAGGGGGATGGAAATTTGATGTTGAGCCATGTCTGTCATCCTCGAAAAAGGAGGCGGACGCGGGCCGAAAGCCGGCAGGGGCGGCCGAACGGGAGGGCCGTCGAGCGGGACCCGGCGCGCGGAAAACCGCCGCCGGGTTTTACTTGCGAATTCCGAGCCGCTCGATGAGCCGGTAGTAACGGTCGGGAGATTCTCTCTTGAGGTAGTCGAGCAGCCGCCGTCTCCGCGAGACGAGCTTCAAGAGCCCCCGACGGGAGTGGTGATCCTTGGCGTGCCCCTTGAAGTGGTCGGTCAGGTAGCCGATCCGATTGGTCAGAAGGGCGACCTGGACCTCCGGCGATCCGGTGTCCTTGTCGTGGGTCCGAAACTGCCCAACGATGTTGGGCTTCTCGGACTGGTAGTCCGTAACGTTCACTCGATCCTCCAAATCACTCTACACACACTACTTTTCAATAAACGGTGAGCTTACCACGAGACGCCGGCGCCTGTCAGCCGGCCGGTCCCGCGACGGCGGCGGGCGCGGGATCAGTGGACGAGAACGATCTTCGGCTTGATCAGCGCGACCGGGCCGCGGCCGATCGGGGTCACCTGCCCCAGAGCGAGCATCTCGTCGGACGGGCCGACCAGCGCGACCCATTGCCCTTCCCGGGTCTCCACGCCCCGCACCGGGATCGGCTGACCCTTGCGGACCTTCCAGGCCTCCAGCGAGGCGAGGCGAATCCGCTCGAAGGGAAAGGGCACGCGGGAGAGCGGGATGGCGTGCGGCGCGGACAGCCGCTCCGCCGGGGTCATCGCCTCGAAACGGTCCAGGGCCACGGCGTCCTCGATGCGGAACTGGCCGATGGTCGTCCGGCGCAGGCTTTCCAGGTGCGCTCCGCATCCGAGCTTCTCTCCGAGCTCGTTGGCGATCGAACGCACGTAGGTTCCCGAAGAGCAGGTGAGGGAGAAGGGCAGCCGTCCGTTCTCCGGAGGGTCCAGCTTGAGCTGCGAAACGCGAACCGTCTTGGGCATGAGCGGAACGCTCTCTCCCTTGCGGGCCATCTCGTAGAACTTTCGGCCGCCGACTTTCTTGGCCGAGTACGGCGGCGGAGACTGCTGAAACTCTCCGCGGAACGCGGCGGCCGCCGCTTCGACTTCGACCGCTCCGATCGCGGAAGTGTCGCGCTCCGCCCCGGCGGGCTCGCCCTCCCGGTCGTAGGTCGACGTCGCCCGTCCCAGCCGGATCACCCCTTCGTAGGACTTGTCCATGCCGGTGAAGAACCCCTGGAGCCGGGCCGCGCCCCCGGCGCAGAGGAGCAGAAGCCCGGTGGCCATGGGGTCGAGCGTTCCGCTGTGCCCGATCCGGGCGACCCCCGTCGCGCGCCGCACGCGCTCGACGACGTCGTGCGAGGTCAGGCCCGCCGGCTTGTCCAGGAGGAAGAGGACCCCGCGTTTCAGGGCCTCGGGGGCGCTCATGGGCGCCCTACTCTTCCCGCGGCAGAAGAACTTTGGCCAGCAGCTCCTCCACCCGCGCGCCGTGCTCGAGCGAACGATCCTCGAAGAAGTGCAGCTCCGGCGCGTACCGCAGCCGGCAGCGCTGCCCGACCTCCCGCCGCAGAAACCCCGCGGCGCGGTCGAGCGCCTCGGCGGCCACGCCGCGCTCCTTGTCCCCGCCCAGAACGGAAAAATAGACGCGGGCCGTCTTGAGGTCGGGGGGCATGGTGACCTCGGTGATCGTCACCTTGCGCAGCTCCGGGTCGTGCGCCTCGAGCAGCAGCAGGTTCGAGATCTCGGCCCGCACGAGGTCGGCCACGCGCTGGCTGCGGCGGGATTCCTTCTTCACGACGGAACTCGTGAGGCGTGAGGCGTGAGGCGTGAGGCGTGGCGCGCCAGGCGGGCCCATTCGACAGGTTCGCCTGACGCCTGACGCCTTTCGCCTAACGCCCGGTCACACATGGATGAACTCGTTCTCATAATGAATCAGCTCGCCGTCGAGATTGCGCTCGACGAACCCCAGGATCTTCTGCAGGAGCGCGTCCAGGGGCTCCTGGTCCGGGCCCACCACGCCGACGCCCAGCTGGGCCCGCTGCAGGAGGTCCTGCTCGCCGACCTCGGCGACGGAGACCTCGAACTCATTGCGGAGGCGGCTCTTCAACCGCTGGACGATCATGCGTTTCTCTTTCAAGCCGCGGCAGCCCGGAAGATGAAGGTCGAAGAGGGCGTAGGCGATCACCATGGGACGTCAGGCGTGAGGCGCAGGGAAGGGCGCGACGCGAGATGCTCGACGATCCGGTTCGCCTAACGCCTTACGCCTAACGCCTTACGCGCCGTCAGGCATTCATCACCCCGGCGACCTTCTCGACCTGGAAGGCCTCGATGACGTCGCCGACCTTGATGTCCTGGTACTTCTCCAGGCCGATGCCGCATTCGAATCCCTGTTTGACCTCCGAGACGTCGTCCTTGAAGCGGCGCAGGGACGCGACCTTTCCTTCGTAGATGACCCGGTTGTCGCGCAGCAGGCGCAGGTTCGCGTTGCGCGGGATCGAGCCCTCGGTCACGTAGCAGCCGGCCACCACGCCGAACTTGGGCACTTTGAAGGTGTTGCGCACCTCGGCGCGGCCGCGGGCCACTTCCTTCAGCGTCGGATCCAGGAGCCCTTCCATGGCCGCCTTGATCTCGTCGGTGACGTTGTAGATGACCGTGTGCAGCCGGATCTCGACGCCCTGCTTGTCCGCTTCCTCGGCCGCCTTTTTCTCCGGGCGGACGTTGAAGCCGACGACGATCGCGCCGGACGCGGAGGCCAGGAGCACGTCGTTGATGTTGATCGCGCCGACTCCCGTGTGGAGAAGGGAGATCTTCACCCGGTCGTTGGAGAGGCTGGCCAGAGACTGCGTGAGGACCTCCAGCGAGCCGGCCACGTCGGTCTTCAGGATGATCGGCAGATCTTTGATCCGGCCTTCCTGGATCTTGGAGAAGAGCTGGTCCAGGGAGACCCGCGAGGAGCCGGCCATGGCCTTGTCCCGGTCCTTCTGCTGGCGGAACGCCGCGACGGACCGGGCCTTGGCTTCGTCCTCCACGACCTGGAAGAGGTCGCCGGCCTGGGGCAGATCCTCGAACCCGGTGACCTCGACGGGCGTCGCCGGGCCGGCCTGGTCGGTCTTGCGTCCCTGGTCGTCCTGCATCGAGCGCACGCGCCCGTACACGGAACCGGCGAAGAAGACGTCCCCGACGCGCACCGTGCCCGACTGCACCAGGATCGTCGCGATGTTGCCGCGCCCGGCCTCGCGGCGCGCCTCCAGGACCACCCCGCGCGCCTCGCCGGTGACCGGCGCGGTGAGCTCCTGCATCTCGGCGACGAGCAGGATGAGCTCGAGCAGGTGATCGATCCCCTGCTTCTTGAGAGCGGAGATCTCCGCCGACGGCACGTCGCCACCCCAGGCCTCCAGGAGCACGCCGCGGTCGGCCAGCTCCTTCTTGACCCGGTCCGGGTTGGCGTTGGCCTTGTCGATCTTGTTGATGGCGACGATGATCGGGACCTTGGCCGCGCGGGCATGGTCGATGGCCTCGACGGTCTGGGGCATCACGCCGTCGTCGGCGGCGACGACCAGCACGACGATGTCGGTGGCCTTCGCGCCGCGGGCGCGCATGGAGGTGAAGGCCTCGTGGCCGGGGGTGTCGAGGAAGACGATCGGCTTGGCGTGGACCTCGACGCGATAGGCGCCGATGTGCTGCGTGATCCCTCCGGCTTCGCCCGCGGCCACCTTGGTCGAGCGGATGGCGTCCAGGAGCGACGTCTTGCCGTGGTCGACGTGCCCCATGACCGTGACGACCGGAGCCCGGGGGACCCGTGCCGCCGCCGTCGGAGCCGCGGCTTCCCCTTCCGGAGCCGGAGCGGGCGCCTGCGTCCGGGAGAGCTCGAGCTCCTCTTCGAAGGACACCACCGCCGCCTCCACGCCGACTTCCTTGGCCAGCTGGATGGCCGTGCCGGCGTCGAGCGTCTGGTTGACGGTGGCGAAGATGCCTCTCTGCAGGAGAAGCCGAATGATGTCCTTGGTCAGGACGCCGAGCTTTTCGGAGAGCTCCTTGACCGTGACGCCCTCGGAGAGGAAGACCGGTCCGGTCGGAAGCGGCTTCTTGAACTCGAGCAGCTTGCCGGAATCGTGCGTCCGCGTCTCCTTGGCCGCCCGCCGCAGGGCCGACTTCGAGACCGGCCGCGCCGCCGCCGCCGGCTCCTCGGTCTCCCCGGTCTTCTCGATGAGCGGAAGGTGGATGTCCGAGTAGGTGTCTTCCTCGTAGGTGCCGACGAACTCCCGCAGATCGACCTCATCGGCGACGGTGATCTTCGGCTTCGCGCCGCCCTTCTTGGCCGGCTTCTTCGAATCGTCCTTGTCGTCCTTCTTGCGCTTGGTGACGGCGCGATCGGCGGCCGGAGGCGCCGCGGCACCGCGGGCGACCGCGGGTCCTCCCGGACGCCCGAGCGGCCCGCCGGGCCGGCCGGGGGGGCCGGGACGTCCGGCCGGACCGCCCAGAGGGCGGGCGCCGGGTCCGCCGGGAGTCGGCCGATACACCGACGGTCCCGGACGCGAGGGTCCTCCCAGGCTCGGACGGGGAGCGCCGGGCCGCGCGGGACCGGACGGTCCCATCGGCCTGGGGGCCCCGGCCTGGGCGGTCGGCCGCGACGGAACGACCGGCCGCGGAGGGAGCACGATCCTGCGCGGCATGGGAGGCGGCGTCGGCCGCGCCGGCGGCGCGGGCGCCGGCTCGGGCTCGGGCTCGGGAGGGACGACGGCCGTGCGCGCGGGCTCGGCCGGACGCGCCGCCACCTTGGGCTCGGGCGGCCGCGACTCCCGCTCGCGCGGCGCTTCCTCTTCGAACTTCTCCGACGCCGGCGTGGAAGGCGCTCCCGCCTGCTTCTCGATGATCTTGATCCGCGACAGCGCGCTCTTCTGGGGTCGGAAGGCCTTGGATTCCGTGTCCCGGACGATCAGCTGCTTGGGGGCGTGGGTCTTGCCCTGGAGGATGGCCAGGACGGTCGACTCGTCCAGCGCGGCCTGGGGCGACTTGACGTCCACGCCGATCGACTGGAGCAGGAAGAGAACTTCCTTGCTTCCGATGCCCATCTGCGCGGCGAGCTCTTCGACTCGGATCTTTCCCATAGCGGCTCGATTACTCCCGAACGGTCGTTTCTTCGGTGGTTTCATTTACCTGCTCGGCGTTTTCGCCCTCGCCCTCGACGGCGGATCCCGACTCGGCGTCGCCCTCGGAGCCTTCCTCTTCGGCGGCCGGGGCCTGCTCGAAGGCGCGGGCGGCTTCCAGGATCTTCTCGGCGCTCTTCTCGCCGAGGCCGGGAATCTCCGACAGCTCCGCGGCCGAGCGGGCCAGGACGTCGCCGAGCGTCGTCACGCCGGCTTCGGCCAGCTTCTCCGCGGTCTTCTCGCCGATGCCCGGCACGTCGCCGACGGGCGTCTGCTTGAGCCGGGAAGCCTGGAGCATCCGGGTCAGCGCCTCGGCCACCTCTCCCTTGACCTCGGTCTCGCCCTTGATCTCGATCTTCATCCCGATCAGGGCCGAGGCCAGCCGCACGTTCTGGCCCTTCTTGCCGATGGCCAGCGAGAGCTGCTCGTCTTCCACGACGCAGTCGAGGCTCATGGCGCCGTCCTCGTGGTGGATGGGGGAGACCCGTGTGATCTTGGCCGGCGCGAGCGCGTTCTGCGCGAAGGTGATCAGGTCGTCGGAGTAGAGGATGACGTCGATCTTCTCGCCGTGCAGCTCGCGCATGATCGCCTGGACCCGGCTGCCGCGCATGCCCACGCACGCGCCGACCGGATCGACGTCGCGCTCGCGCGACCGCACCGCGACCTTGGCCCGCTCGCCCGGCTGGCGCACCGCTCCCTTGATGACCACGGTGCCGTCGTAGATCTCCGGGACTTCCATTTCGAAGAGCCGGATCAACAGGCGCGGATCGGTGCGGGACAGGATGAGCTGCGGGCCCTTTGGGTTCTTGTGCACATCGTAGAGGATGCAGCGGATGCGCTCGCCCTGGCCGTAGCGCTCGGCGCGCGACTGCTGGTCCCTGGGGATCACGCCTTCGGCCTTGCCCAGGTCGACCACCATGTCGCCGCGCTCGAAACGCTTGACCGTTCCGCTCATGAGCTCCCCGACCTTGGGGAAGTACTCGTTATAGATGTTCTCGCGCTCGGCCTCGCGCACCTTCTGGTAGAGGACCTGCTTGGCGGTCTGGGCGGCGATCCGGCCCAGGCCGATCGGCTCGCGGTACATGCGGATCTGGTCGCCCACCTTCACGTCGGAGACCTCGTTCCACGGCTCGCCCTCGCCCGCGGGGCGGAAGACCCGCAGCTCTCCCTTGGTGCCGTGCTTGGACACCAGGGCCTCGGCTTCGTCCAGGAGGACCTCCGGCGGCGGCTCCTCCGACTCGGTGTCGAGCTCGGACACCACGGCGCGCGGCGCGTAGACCGTCATCTCGCCGGACTTGCGGTCGATCGCCGTGACCACGGCCTTGTCGTGGTAGAACTTTCGCGCCGCCGAAGACATCGCTTCTTCCAGAGCCGCGAACATCTTCTCGGCGTCGATGTCCTTCTCGCGCGAAACCTGTCGGATGACCGACGGATCGATGATCATGGAAAACCCGCTCTCCTCAGTTCGCCCTCTCCGGCCAGAGAAAAAGAAGCCTTGCCACCCGGATATTGCCGAAACGGACATTATAGGTTTTGCGATTCTCCTCATCAACGACGGTCAGGACCTCTCCCTCGACCGCGCGCAGGGTTCCGGTGAAGCGGCGCGCCCGGATGGCCGGCGCGAGCGGCCCGGACGGCCCCTGGCCCTCGGGCTCGACCGGCTCGTGCGTCTCGACCTTGACGCGCCGGCCCACGAAGCGCAGGGCGTCTTCGAGCGAGTAGAGCTTGCGGTCCAGCCCGGCGGAGGAGACCTCCAGGCTGTACCGATGGGGGATCTCGTCGGCCGCGTCGAGCGCCGCCGAAACCTCCCGGGACACCGCTTCGCAGTCGTCGACGGTGACCGGCTCCCCGCCGGTCCGTTCCAGGACGACCCGGACGACCGAATACCGCCCCGCCCCCGCGCTTTCCACGGCGAGCAGACGGCACCCCTTGTCGGCGGCTGCTGTCCGAATGGCTTCCATCGTCCTTTCGCTCAACTTCATCGAACAAAAAAGCGGGCCTCGGCCCGCTTGGTTCAACCCAAACGCCTTAGTCTTGTATCAGATAAGACCGGGGCAGCGCAAGGTCCCGGGGCCCTCGCCGCCGGCGCCGCCGGCGCGGCGATCGCGGCTCTCTCGGGCCGGTCGGGCCGGCCCGTTCGGCGCGGCGCGCCGGGCTATTGATCCGGGGCAGGAGCGCCCGGAGCCGCCCCGAGGGCGACGGCTTCCGAGAAGACCCGCCGGCTGGGGAACGCCGCGGCGAGCATCAGGGCGGACGCCGAAAAAAACGCCGCCGCGTGCGACGGAGGGGCTCCCAGCGAGAACACGGCGAGGCCGAAGATCGCGGTCGCTTCCGCCGCGGCGAAGCGGATCAGGAAGTAGGAGCGTGCCCGGATCACGGCGTTGCCTCGGCGCGCCGCGAGCAGGCGGCGTCCCAGAAGCGTCGCGGCGGCGTACTCCCCGACCCCGATGGCCAGGAGTCCCCATTCGACCGCCGGCCGGGGCGCGATCCGGTCGGGAGGCGCCGGCAGAAACGGCAAAACGGCGGCGCACGCGCCCACCGAGGCGAGAAGCGCGACGTAAACCACTGTCACGACTCGCCGGATTTCTGCCTCCCGAGCGTTCATGAGCGAAGAAACTTACACCGAGACGAAATCGCCCGCCGAGTCGTCGCGTTAAGAGAAGGGGGTTCGTGTGTCTTTCGGCGGACAAGATCTTGTTTGACCTCAACCGCGACCGAAACGGCGGGAAGGACGAGGAGGGGGAAGAGGATCCGGGAGGCCGATCCATTCTCCGGCTCGGCGGCATCGCCTTTTCGGACGATCGCCCCGATCCCGCCGCCGCCGCTCGCGGCGGGGAAGCGGTGGCGGCGGATTCGGACTTCCCTCGATCGAACCAGGCGCCCGAGCCGGAGGAGAGCGACGGCGGCGGCCGCTCGCTCCTCGGGCTCGACCGCATCGTCCAATCCTCGGAGTGGAAGGACGCCGTCGCGCGCCACGCTCCGCCGCGCCTCGCGCCCCTCGTCCCCCGCCTCGCGCCCGTCTCCAAAGGCCGGGTCTCGCGCAGAGACGAGGACGAGGTGCACGACGGGGCCTTGTTCGACCAGGAGCGCGGCGAGTTCGCGCTCCGCAGCCGCGCCGTCCCGGCCGCCGCGGCGGCAACGGCGGTTGCGCCCGCGCCTGTCGCCGCCCGCGCCGCGGCGCCGCGCAATCCGATCTTGGCCCGCGATCTCCTCTTCCTCCGCGAGCCTCACGATCCGGCGGAGATCGAGCCGCCCCAGTTCGAGCGCGAGTTGCAGCCCGGGACGGTCACTCCGATTCCGGTCGAGAGGGCCATCCTGCTCTCGCTGGTGGCCCACGTGGTCCTGCTCCTGCTGCTTCTGTGGATGCCCCCGGCGTCGCCTTCGCGCCGCGGATTGCTCGGGCAGCTCTATCCGGAGCCCAAGCCCGAGGACAAGATCCCGATTGTGTTCCGCTCCTCCGCCGGGCCGGAACGGGAGAATCCCAAGCGGTCGGCTCTCTCCGACAAGTCACGCCGCGCGGGAGGGGGCGACCGGTCCCGTCCGAAATCCGATACGCCCTTCGTCCCCCGAAATCGGGGCGTGGAGGGGCTGGCCCCGGGACAAGCGCGCTCGGCCCGCGCCGCGCCGCCTCCGCCACCGGCGGAGTCCCAGCCGGCCGAGAAGACGGCTTCCGGGGCCGCCGGCGAGCAGTTCAAGCCGGCGCCGGACGGATTTCGCGTGCCTCCGCCGGGCTCGGCGGAGAATCCGGCTCCCAACGCCGCCAACTTCCAGGAGGCTATCCGGGACGCCGCGCGCCAGGTGGGCTCGCGGGGCCAGGGAGGCGCGGGTTTTCCCAATCCCGACGGCGGGTTCGTCGACACGGGAGGGCTCTCCTTCGAGTCGACCTGGTACGAGTGGGGCGACTACTGGGACATTTTCGTCCGCCGCGTGAAGCTCCACTGGAAGGTGCCGCTCGATCTCATGATGCTCGGGGCCAAGGGGAAGGTCACGATCACCATGGCGATCATGGCCGACGGGCGGCTCGCCGACATGAAGGTCGTGCGCCCGTCTCCCACGATCCCGTTCAATTTCTCGGCGGAGCAGGCCCTGGAGACGTCGTCGCCGTTTCGCCCGCTTCCCAAGGAGCTCCTGGCCCAGGTTCCCGGCAAGGACCGGGAGCGCGTGACCGTCACGTTCTTCTACAACCTGCGGCCCGGCCACGAGAACGACGCCGACGAACCCCCGAAGCCGAACCCTCATTGAGATCGCGCAGGGGGACTCGTCCCGGACACGGACGAGAAAACGGCCTGAAATCCAGCGCGGGGGCGGCGGCGGGGCGGATTTCGACACGGACCGGAGCGGCGGACGGTGACTTTCTTCTAGAATGTTCGTCTCAGTAGAAATGAGCCCGAGGGCCTCACGCTCGACCGGAGACGCTCCGCCGGCTAACCGATGAACGATCCTTCGCAGATCCGCCGCGCCCTCGAGACCGCCGCGACCATCGCGGTCGTGGGGTGCTCGCCCAACCCGGCGCGCCCGTCCAACGAGATCACCCGTTTCCTGATGGACTGCGGCTACACGGTCATCCCGGTCAACCCGGGCCATCGCGAAATCCTGGGCCGGACCTGCTACCGGTCGCTCCTGGAGATTCCCGTGGAGGTGACCGTGGACATCGTCGACGTGTTCCGGCGATCGGCCGAGGTGGCTTCGATCGCGGGCCAGGCGATCGCCCGCGGCGCCGGTTTCTTCTTCATGCAACAGGGGGTCGTCGATCCGGAGTCTGCGCAGCGGCTGGAGGCCGCGGGGATTCCGGTCGCCATGGATCGCTGCATCCTGGTCGAGCGGGCGCGGCTGCTGTCCCGAGGAATGGCCGGAGCCGACGAAACGTTGCCTGAGTGATCCGGCCCCGGAGCCGGGTTGAGGAGAAATGCTTCCCATGCAAAAGTCCACCAAGCAGGCTCTCTCCTTCTCCGTGTTGATCGCGGGCGCCGTGATTTTCGGGATGGTCGTGGCCGGCGCGGTCAACGTCACGCCGCGCACCGAGGCCCAGCAGCCCGCCGCGGGCGCCAGGGCCCGCAGCGCGCCGGTCTCCGTCCCGTCCTTCGCCGAGATCGCCGAGGAGGCGATGCCCTCGGTCGTCTCGATCACCTCGACGGACATCGTCAAGGGAGCGTCCCGCCGGTATTCCGCGCCGTTCGGAAACAACAACGACGATCCCTTCGAGTTCTTCTTCGGCCAGCCCAACCGGGACCGGCGGGGGCAGCCGCGGGAGGAGGACGAGCACAAGGAGCAGCAGAGCGGCACCGGCTTCGTGATCTCCGAGGACGGCTACATCGTCACGAACTACCACGTGATCGACGGGGCCGACAAGATCGAGGTCCGCCAGGGCAAGAACCGGTTCGACGCCAAGGTCGTCGGCCGGGACCCGGCGACGGACCTGGCCCTGCTCAAAGTCGCAGGGCGCGAGCGTTTCACGCCGCTTCCGCTGGGAGACTCCGACCGCCTCCGGGTCGGGGAGTGGGTGATGGCAATCGGCGACCCGATCATCTTCGACAAGACGGTGACCGTCGGCGTCGTGTCGGCCAAGGACCGGCAGGGCATTTCTTCGGACCAGACCACCCGGTCCTTCGAGAATTTCATCCAGACCGACGCGGCGATCAACCTCGGCAACTCCGGCGGGCCGCTCATCAACGTCAACGGCGAGGTCATCGGCATCAACACGGCCATCTACCGCCCCGCGCAGAACATCGGGTTCGCCGTTCCGGTCAACACCCTGAAGACGATCCTGCCGCAGCTGCGGGAGAAGGGGAAGGTCGTTCGCGGTTATCTGGGGATCAACATCGAGAACGTGGACGCGGACAAGGAGGCGGCCTTCCACTTGAAGTCGATGGAGGGCGCCTTCGTGCAGTCGGTGCTGGCGGGGGAGCCGGCCGAGCAGGCCGGCGTGCGGCCGGGCGACACGATCGTCAAAGTGGACAACATGCCGGTCAAGGACACGCGCGACCTGATCGGTTACGTCTCCGGCAAGGCCCCCGGCAGCAAGGTGAAGCTGACCGTCGTGCGGGACGGGAAGGAGAGCGGGCTGACCGCGACCCTGGCCGAGCGGCAGATCGAAGGAGGTCCGGGCGCGGACAAGGGCGCCGCCGGCTCGGATGAGCCGCGCGGAAAGATCGGGATCTCCGTCGCGCCCCTGACCCCCCAGGTCCGCAAGTCGCTCGGGGTCGAGACCTCCGTCGAGGGCCTGTACGTCGAGCACGTCAAGGAGGTCTCGCCGGCCTTCGACGCGAATATCCGCGACGGGGACGTCATCACTCAGGTCAACGGCAAGCCGGTGACGTCGACGGAGGCGTTCGCCCGGATCGTGAAGGGCGCCAAGAAGGGGGACTACCTGAGGCTGTACGTTCTTCGGCCCCAGGCCAAGGTCTCCTTTTTCGCGCTGGTGAAGATCGAGGACTGATCCAGGGTGCGTTGGGCTCCGCGGCGGACTGGGGGCGCTCCCGGCGGGCCGGGCTCCCCGGAGGGCCCCCTGGGGGCGCGCTCGCCGAGGGCGCGCAGTTTGCTACAAGGGAGCTGATGGCCCGCAGAGTGCTGGTGGTCGACGACGATCCGGGGATCCGGGACGCCCTCCGGATGATTCTGGAATACGAGGGGTACGAGGTCCTCATGGCCCCGGACGGCAAGTCCGGGCTGGCCGAGGTGGAGACGGGCGCTCCGGACGCCGTCCTGCTCGACATCAAGATGCCGGGCCTGGACGGGTTCGAGACGCTCGACCGGATCGTGGCGCGCGAAGGGGCTCCGCCGGTGCTGATGATCTCCGGACACGGGGACATCGCCACCGCGGTGGAAGCCACGCGCCGGGGAGCGGTGGACTTCCTGGAGAAACCGCCGCAGCGCGAGCGCATCCTGGTGTCGCTCCAGAACGCGCTCTCGCGCAACAGCCTGGCCGCGGAGAACGAGCGCCTGCGGCGCAGGCTGGACGAAGAGTCGGTGCTGGTGGGACAGAGCGCGCCGATGATGCGGCTGCGCGAGGAGGTCGTCCGGGCGGCGCCGACCACCGCCACGGTCCTGATCGTGGGCGAAAGCGGCACCGGCAAGGAGCTGGTGGCGCGGGAGATCCACAAGGGCTCGCGGGTCGCCGGAGGGCCGTTCGTCCAGGTCAACTGCGCGGCGATTCCGGAGGAGCTGATCGAATCGGAGCTGTTCGGGCACGAGAAGGGCTCGTTCACCGGCGCGGTCCGCAAGCAGACCGGGAAGTTCGTGGAAGCCGACACCGGCACGATCTTCCTCGACGAAGTGGGAGACATGTCCGCCCGCGCCCAGGCCAAGGTGCTCCGGGTCCTCGAGGCGGGCGAGGTCGAGCCGGTCGGCGCGCCGCGGGTCCGCCAGGTCAACGTGCGGGTCATCGCGGCGACCAACCGCGACTTGACCGAGTCGATCCAGGGAGGCCGCTTTCGAGAGGACCTCTACTTCCGTCTCAACGTCGTCCCGATCCGCACGCCTCCGCTGCGCGAGCGGGCCGACGACGTGCCCGAGCTGGTGGACCACTTCACGCGGCTCTACTGCGAGCGCGACAACCGCAAGGCGCGGCGGTTCACTCCTTCCGCGCTCGGGCTGCTCAAGTCGAGGTCCTGGCCGGGCAACGTGCGCGAGTTGAAGAACCTGGTCGAGCGCGTCCTGATCATGACCGACGCCGACCCGATCGATGCCCGGGACCTGCCCCCGGAGGCGCGCGTCGAGCCGGCCGAGATCTCCGGGCGGGGGCTGTCGCTCTCGACGCTGTCGGAGTTCAAGGAGTACGCCGAGCGGGAGTTCCTCGTGACCAAGCTGAGGGAGAACGGCTGGAACATCAGCCGGACCGCGGAGACGATCCGCACGCCGCGCTCGAACCTCTACAAGAAGATCGAGCATCATAAGATCTCGAGAGAGTCGGATCAATGACACGATTTGTGATTGGCGATTTGTGATTTGTGGTTGAGGCTCATAAGCTGGGCCGAAGTCGCAAGTCGCAAGTCGCAAGTCGCAAATTCTTCATGCTTTCTCTGCAGGATTTCCTCGACACCGGCGCGCTGCTCGACGGGCACTTTCGGCTCTCCTCGGGCCTGCACTCCGCCAAGTATCTTCAGTGTGCGCGGCTCCTGATGTGGCCGGAGCGGGCGGAAGCGGCGGGGCGCGATCTGGCGCGGCGGCTGGCCGAGTTTCGGCCGAGCTTCATCGTCTCTCCGGCGATGGGGGGCGTGGTGATCGGGCACGAGACGGCGCGCGCCCTGGGCATCCCCTTCGTGTTCGCCGAGCGCGTGGACGGCGCGTTCGCGCTGCGGCGCGGATTCCGGCTGGAGCGGGGAGATTCCGTCGCCGTGGTGGAAGACGTCTTCACCACCGGGAAGTCCACGCGCGAGGTGATCGAGCTCTGTTGCGGCTCGGGAGCGCCGGTCGCGGCGGCCGGCTCGATCGTGGACCGCGGCCTTTCGCCCGGCGCTCTCCCGGTTCCCACGCGCTCGCTGCTTTCCCTCTCGGTTCCGGCCTGGCCGGAGAGCGAGTGCCCGCTGTGCAAGGAGGGAAAGCCTCTGGAGACTCCCGGGAGTCGATTTGCCGCCTCCGGCGCGTGAGGCGTGAGGCGGGAGGCGTGAGGCGAAGAGCGTACGCCGGGCCGCTTCACTCGACCGCTTTCCTGTTCCCGAGGATCGCTCGGCCCCTGTAAGATCGCCCGCCATGGACCTCAAACGCATCTGCGTCTACTGCAGCAGCGCCGCCACCGCGGCGGACCGGGTCGTCGACGGGGAGATCCGCCTCTTCGGGCGCGAGCTCGCCAAGCGCGGCATCACGCTCATCTACGGAGGCTCCTCACGGGGGCTCATGGGCGGCCTGGCCGACGAGGTGCTCGCGGCGGGCGGGAAGGTCGTCGGCGTCATCCCCAAGGCGCTCGAGTCGCGGGAGGCCGCGCACCGCGGGCTGACCGAGCTCAAGGTCGTCGGCACGATGCACGAGCGCGAGCAGGTCCTGTTCGATCTCGCCGACGGGTTCGTGGCGTTTCCCGGCGGGTTCGGGACGATGGAGGAGATCATCGAGATGCTGACCTGGAAGCAGCTCGGCATCCACGGCAAGCCGGTCGTCTTCGCCAACATCGGCGGCTATTTCGATCCGCTCCTGAAGCAGTTCGAACTGGCCATCCAGAGCAAGTACGCCCGGGCCGAAGACAAGATCCTCTACGCCGTGGCCGAGAACTCCCAGTCGATCTTCACGATTCTCGAAGGCGCGCCCATCCTCTCGCGGCGGCAGGGGGATTGGGCCTAGGCGTCGAAGAGCCGCGTTTCCGCGACACGGGGAACGTACCGCCCGTCGCTGCCGCTTGTCCGGGATCTGGCTTCGCCGCCGGCGATCGGCTCGGCCGGATGCGGCCTCGACCGACCGCCTGATCCCGGCCTGCGCTCTCGCTCCCGCGGCGTGCGCCTCCTTCCTCGCTTCCGCTCGGGAGACTGCGCACGCCGCGACCCGGACCCGAACGCTCTCGAGGCGATCATCCCCGCGTCCCCGCGTCTCCGCGTCCCCGCGTCTGAGTCTCGGACACGGGGACGGAGGGTTGGGGGGACGCGGGGGCTGCGCCGCCCGCCCGCTCCTGCTCTCGCAGCTTCAGCTCCTCCAGGAACTCGCGGTTGATGGCCATGACGTCGGCCAGGAGGGCCATCAGAAACGTGAGCACGCCGATCAGGAAGAGGATCCCGGCGAAGCCGAATGTCAGGGCGTGATTTCCGGGAGCATGGGCCCAGTGCGCGATCAGGGCGTACAGGCCGAGCCCGGCTCCGCAGACGAGGAAGAACGCGGCGAATCCGGAGAAGATCTTCAGCGGCTTGTAGAGAGCTGTGATGCGCACGACGTTGGCGCCCTGGATCAGCACGTACTTGGTCGGCGACGCCAGGAGGCGCGAGGCGCGGCGGACCGGGTGGGCGCGCACCGGGACGGAGAGCACGCGCAGATCCTTGAACCCGGCCTGGATCAGCGTCTCCAGGGTGTACGTCATCTTGGAAAAGACGTTCATGCGGCGGGCCGCCTCCCGCGAGAACGCGCGCAGCCCCGAGGTCGCGTCGTGGACCTCCAGGCCGGAAACCTGTCGGACCATCCAGCTTCCGAACCGCTGCAGGAAGCGCTTGGCCGGCGAGAAGTGGGCCAGGGTCCCGGGGAACGGTCCCCGACCACCATGTCGGCGCGGTCGGCGAGGATCGGCGCGATCAGGGCCGGCAGGTCGCCGGCGTCGTATTGGAGGTCGGCGTCGAAATTGACCACGACGTCCGCCCCCATCGCCAGGGCCTCTTCCAGGCCGGTTCGAAACGCGGTGGCCAGTCCGCGGTGGGCGGCGAAGCTCACCACGCGGTCCGCGCCGGCCGCCCGCGCCACGTCGGCGGTGCGATCCGTCGACCCGTCGTCGATGACCAGGATGGCGACCTCGGAGAATCCGGCCACGCTGCGCGGAAGCGCGGCGATCGCGCGCGGGAGGGCCTCCTCCTCGTTCAGCGCGGGAATCTGGATGACGAGCTTCATAGAAGGGGACGTCGGAGGGAGGACGTCGCGGCGGCCTGCGTCCTTCCTCCTTCGTCCTACGTCCTCGGCTTTTCCCCCACCATGACTCGAAAATACGACTCGACCCAGCCCTTCTCCAGGAGATGGTCCTCCAGGGCGATCAGGCGGGTGAGGATTCCCGTGGCGTCTTCGCGCAGGCGCTGCATGTCCAGGCAGGGAAAGACGAACCAGAGGATGTTCCCGCCGTAGGGCCGGTCCTCGACCACGCGGAATCGGCGGGAGACCTCGGGCCGGATGGCGCTCGAGCGGATCGACTCCAGGGGATCGTCCATGGGAAGCGGAATCATCAGGCTCGGCCGGTTCTTGACCTCTTCGGGCAGAGCGTCGAACGCGCTGCGCGCGAAAGCCCATTCCCGGTCGGTCCACTCCGATCGGGCCGGCCCCATGTACTCGTCCACGTAGAGCAGGCCCCCCGGCTTCAAGGTCCGGCGAACCTGGTCCAGGACGCGTTCGACCGAGCGCAGGTGGTGGAGGGAGCCGTGAAAGAACACGACGTCGTAGCGCTCCGGAGGGAGCGAGAGGGCGTGCACGTCCTCGACGCGGTAGGCCACCCGGGCGGACAGCCCCGCTTCCTCCGCGGACCGGCGCGCCTCTGCGATCGCCTCGCGGGAAAAGTCGACGCCTTCGACCCTTCCGCAGATTCCCTTGGAAATCACGTCGCGCTCCAGCAGTCCCTCCCCGCAGCCGATCGAGAGGGCCAGCTCGGCCGGGCCGGCGGCAGAGCGGCGGGCGAACCAGTCCATCGGCCAGACGTTGGGATCTCCGGTGACCCGTCGGTTGATCGCCCGCCGCACCAGGGGCTGGGCGCCCCAGTAGTGGTTCTCCGGCTCGCCGGGGGCCCCTTCGTCCCAGAAACGCCGCGCGGCTTGCGTCTGCGCGTGGCTCTCCAGGAAGGAGCTCCACCGGCGGGCGAACGAGGTGAGCGTTTGACGAATTGCCGACGCCATGAGGCTGGCGGCCAATATAGCAGGCGGCTGGGACACGGACCGGGGGCCGCCTTGGTCCGCGCCCGCGAAACTCCCGCAGTAACCAGGGGAGAACGTTGCGGGCGGCGGCCGCCCGCGCTGCGAGTCGTGTTTTGTGCTAAATTTCGCGCCTTCCCGGGACTCGCCCGGAGGCGTTCTTTTCAAACCAGGGACGAAGGCCGGATGGCGGTCTGGAGAACTTGCGTTCGCCGGCCGCCGACAAAACGCCCCCGCGGGCTTCCGGCCCGTAGCCCCCCGGCACGAAAACCGGGATCGACAGGCTCGTAGCTCAGGGGGAGAGCACTACCTTGACACGGTAGGGGTCAGCGGTTCAAATCCGCTCGAGCCTACCAACTTTTCGGTAACGGAGGCGCTTAGCTCAGCTGGGAGAGCGCTACCTTCACACGGTAGAGGTCAACGGTTCGATCCCGTTAGCGCCTACCAAAAGTTGGTCCAGGGAAGCGGGGCAACCCGCTTTTTTGTTTTTGGGATCCGAGGTCCAATGGAAGCCAGGTCGGACAACATCGCGGTCACTCTTCCCGACGGGTCGGTTCGATCCGTCGCGCGCGGAGCCACGGTGCGCCAGGTCGCCGAGCAGATCGGGCCGCGTCTGGCGCGCGACGCCGTGGCCGGCAAGGTCGACGGCGCCGTCGTGGACCTGGTCACGCCGCTCGACCGGGACGCGAAGCTCGAGATCCTCACCTGGAAGTCGCCGGACACGGTTCCGATCTACCGGCACTCGACGGCGCACCTGACCGCGCAGGCGGTCAAGCGGCTCTTTCCCGACGTGCAGATCGGGATCGGTCCGCCGATCGAGAACGGCTACTACTACGACTTCCTGCCGCGGCGGCCCTTCACGCCCGAAGACCTCGAGGCGATCGAGAAGGAGATGCGCAAGATCGTCGCGGAGGACCTGCCGATCCGGCGCTCCGAGATGCCGGTCGGAGACGCCATCGCGATCTTCGAGAAACAGAACGATCCCCTGAAGGTCCAGATCGCGCGCGAGCTTCCCGAGGGCGAGCGCGTCTCCTGCTACACCCAGGGCGAGTTCATCGACCTGTGCCGGGGTCCCCACGTCGCTTCGACCGGCCGGCTCGGGGTCTTCCAGCTGACCCACACGGCCGGGGCCTACTGGAAGGGGGACGAGAAGAACCCGATGCTCCAGCGCATCTACGGGGCCTCGTTCCTGACCCAGGCGGAGCTGGACGCCCACCTGAAGCAGATCGAGGAGGCCAAGGCCCGGGACCACCGCAAGCTCGGCAAGGAGCTCGACCTCTTTTCCTTCCACCCCTGGGCGCCGGCTTCGCCGTTCTTCCATCCCAAGGGCGTGGCGCTCTACAACGGCCTCTTCGAGTACCTGCGGGCGGAGTACGCGCGGCGGGGGTACCAGGAGGTCGTCACGCCGCAGATCTTCGACGCGGAGCTCTTCAAGCTCTCGGGCCACTACGCCAACTACCACGAGAACATGTACTGGACGCTGATCGACGAGCGGGAGTTCGGCGTCAAGCCGATGAACTGCCCGGGGCACTTCCTGCTCTACAAGACGCGCCTCTGGTCCTACCGCGACCTTCCGGTGCGCTACGCGGACTTCGGCCGGCTGCACCGCTACGAGCTCTCCGGCGTGACCGCGGGCCTGACGCGGGTGCGGACCTTCTCGCAGGACGACGCCCACATCTTCACGCCGTTCGAGGGCGTGGAGGACGAGATCTTCCGGTTCCTGGATTTCACCGACGCCGTCTACGGGGCCTTCGGCTTTACCGACGTGGAACTCTCCCTGGGCCTGCGTCCCGAAAAGCGGATCGGCTCGGACGACCAGTGGGACCGGGGCGAAGCCGCGCTGGCCTCGGCGCTGGCCAAGGCCAAGCGGCCGCACGTCGTGACGCCGGGCGACGGGGCCTTCTACGGTCCCAAGATCGACTTCCGGGTCAAGGACGCTCTGGGCCGCCCCTGGCAGCTCGGCACGATCCAGTGCGACTTCGAGCACGCCGAGAGCTTCGACCTGACCTACATCGGCGAAGACGGCCGCGCGCACCGGCCCGTCGTGATGCACCGCGCGATCCTCGGGTCCTTCGAGCGTTTCCTGGGGATCCTGATCGAGCACACCGCGGGGAACTTTCCCTTCTGGATCGCGCCGGTGCACGCGGTCGTGCTGCCGGTGTCCGACCGATTCGCCGACCGGGCCCGCGCGATCGCCGCCGAGCTCTCGGCGGAAGGCCTGCGGGTCGAAGCGGACGACAAGAACGAGAAGCTGGGCGCCCGCATCCGGAAGGCCGAGCTCGCCAAGGTGCCCTGCATGCTGGTGGTGGGAGACAAAGAGGCTTTGGCTGGAACCGTCGCCGTGCGCTTGCGCCACGGCGGGGACGCCGGGACGATGTCGCTGGCGGAATTCGTCGCCACGGCGCGCCGGGCAATCGACCGAAAGGAGAGGGAAGTGATCGCGGAGGTGAAGAATCGATAAGAAGAGCATTCGAGTCAACGAACAGATTCGCTGGAAGGAAGTCCGGCTGATCGGGGAAGGCGGGGAGGCCCTGGGCATCGTGGCCATGGCCGACGCGCTGGCCCGGGCCAAGGAAGCGGGCCTCGACTTGGTCGAGATCGCCCCGACCGCCACCCCGCCGGTCTGCCGGGTCATGAACTTCGGAAAGTTCATCTACCAGCAGAAGAAGAAGCAGCAGGATTCCAAGAAGAAACAGAAAACGACGCAGGTCAAAGAAGTGAAGTTCCGGCCCAACATCGACGACCACGACTACGACTTCAAGATGAAGAACATCGTGAAGTTCCTGGCCCACGGCGACAAGGTCAAGGCCACGGTGCAGTTCCGCGGCCGCGAGATGGCGCGCCGGGAGAACGGCCAGAAGGTCCTCGATCGCCTGCTCTCCGACCTGCAGGGCAAGGCGGTGGCGGAATCGCGTTCGGAGATGCTGGGGAACCGGCTCTATCAGATCCTCGCGCCGGTCAAGCACGAGAAGGCGGCCAGGGGGGCCTAACGAAAAGGCGTCAGGCGTCAGGCGTCAGGCGTGAGGCGTGAGGCGTGAGGCGCGGCCGCCGGGCTTCGCCTGACCCCTTACGCCTTACGCCTCACGACGAACGGAGTGAGTAAATGCCCAAACTGAAGACTCATCGAGGCGCGGCAAAGCGGTTCAAGCGGACGGCCTCGGGAAAATTCAAGAGAGCCAAGGCGTTCAAGAGCCACATCCTGACCAAGAAGGCGCCGGGACGGAAGCGGGGGCTGGCCAAGTCCACCCTGATCTCCAAGTCCGACACCAAGCGGGTCCGGGAGATGTTGCCGTACGCCTGAGGTGCGTGAGGCGAGAGGCGAGAGGCGTGAGGCGAGGTCTCGCGCCGGGCCGGCTTCGCCTGACGCCTCACGCATGACGCCTTACGAGGAGGGATTGAGATGCCACGCGTCAAACGAGGACCCAAGAGGAAGAACCGCCGGTCCAAGACCCTGGCCCTGGCCAAGGGTTACTACGGCACCAAGTCGAAGTCGTACCGGATGGCCAAGCTCCAGGTGGAGAAGTCGCTCCAGTACGCGTACCGGGACCGCAAGGCCAAGAAGCGCGACTTTCGCGGCCTGTGGATCGTGCGGATCAACGCCGCCGCGCGGGAGAACGAGATCTCCTACAGCCGCCTGATGGACGGCCTGAAGAAAGCCGGCAACGACATCAATCGAAAGATGCTGGCCGACCTGGCGGTGACCGATCCGGGAGCGTTCTCCCATCTGGTCGGCGTCGCCAAGGCCGCGCTGGCGGGCGCGTGAAGCGTGAAGCGTGAGGCCTGAGGCGTAGGGCAGAGCGCGCGTGGCCCACAACGGCGCTCCGGCGGAAGTGCTTCGACGCTTCCGCGAGGCGGCGGACGCAGGGATCTCCTCGCGGGCCGAATTCGAACGGCTCAAGGGCGAGTTTCTGGGCCGCGAGAAGGGCTTGGTCCCGGCCCTCTTCGCGCGGCTGAAGGACCTTCCCCCGGAGGAGCGGGGACCCTTCGGCGCGCAAGCCAACGCGGCCAAGCGCCAGATCGAGGAGTCCGTCGCGCGCCTGGCCGACGACCTCGCGCGGCGGGAGGCGCAGGCCCGCGAGCGGAGCCAGGCCGTCGACGTGACCCTTCCCGGACGCGTCGGGCGCCGGGGCGGCCTGCATCCGGTGACGATCGTGCGGCGGCGGATCGAGCGGATCTTCCTGCGCATGGGCTATTCGATCGCCGACGGCCCGGAGATCGAGAACGATGAGCACAACTTCGAAGCGCTGAACTTTCCGCCCGATCATCCCGCGCGCGATTCGCAGGACACCTTCTTCGTCGACCGCAAGGCGCGCTCGCCGCTGCTCCTTCGGACCCACACATCGCCGGTGCAGATCCGGGAGATGCAGAAGCGCGGCGCGCCCTTGAAGCTGATCGTCCCCGGCCGCGTTTACCGCAACGAGAGCGTCGACGCCACGCACGCGGCGGTGTTCAACCAGGTCGAGGGCCTGGCCGTCGACCGCGGGATTTCGATGGCCGACCTCAAGGGGACGGTCGAGGAGTTTTTCGGTGCCCTCTTCGGACGAGAGACCCGGGCCCGCTTCATCCCGACGTTTTTTCCCTTCGTCGAGCCGGGCGTCGACGTGGCCGCGAGCTGCATCTTCTGCAAGGGGACCGGCTGCGCCAAGTGCAAGGGGTCCGGCTGGATCGAGCTCGCCGGCGCCGGCCTGGTGCATCCGCGGGTTCTGGCCGGCTGCGGCATCGATCCGGAGGAATACAGCGGCTTCGCCTTCGGTCTCGGGCTCGACCGCGTCGCGATGCTGCTCTACGAGTTTCCCGACTTGAGGCTCCTGCTGGAGGGCGACGAGCGGTTCCTCTCCCAGTTCGCCGGCGAGGCCGGACGGTGAAGTTCTCGCTCGAGTGGCTGGGCGACTTCGTCGACACGGCGGCCGCGGGAGGGGCGGAGGGCGTCCGGGGACTGCTGGAGCAGGGAGGGTTTCCCCTGGAGTCGATGGCCCGGGCCGGCGACGATACGCTCCTCGACGTCGAGATCACGCCCAACCGTCCGGACGCCATGAGCCACCGCGGTCTGGCCCGCGAGATCGCCGCGCTGGCCGGTCTGCCCCTGGTCTCCTCGCCCGACGGGCCGGCGGAGACGAGTCGGGTTCCGGGCGCCGCGTCGGTCGATGGAGATCCCGAGTCCGTCTCGGTGACGATCGAGGTGCCGCGGCTCTGCCATCGCTTCGGCGCGCGCGCCGTCCGCGGCCTGGGAACGTCGCCGGCGTCCGAGCGCGTGCGGCGCCGTCTGGCTTCGATCGGCGCCAAGTCGATTTCCGCCGCGGTCGACGCGACCAACTACGTCCTGTGGGAGCTCGGGCAGCCCCTGCACGCCTTCGACCTGGACCGCCTTGCGGGAGGCCGGATCGTCGTGCGCAAGGCGCGCAAGGGCGAGCGGCTCGTGCTCCTGGACGGCGTCGAGCGGGAGCTCGCGTCCTCCGACGTCGTCGTCGCCGACGCGCAGAGGCCGGTGTCGCTCGCCGGAATCATGGGCGGACTGGACACCGCGGTCACGGCGCAAACGCGCAACGTCCTGCTCGAGGCGGCCTGGTGGGACCCCGCCTCGATTCGCAGGACCGCCCGCCGCCTGGGCCTGCAAACCGACGCGTCCCACCGGTTCGAGCGCGGCGCCGATCCCGAAGCGATTCCCGAGGCCCTGGAACGGGCCTCGGGCATGCTGGCCGCGGCCGGCGGCCAGGTCGCGCCAAACTGGATCGACGCGCGGGGGCAGGCCTGGAAGACCCGCAAGGTGCTCCTGCGCCTGTCGCGCCTGCTCCTGCTCTCCGGCGACGATCGCCTCGACCTCGCCTTCGCCGCCGAGTCTCTGGCGCGGCTGGGCTTCGCGGTGGAGACGAAGGGCAAGCGGCTGTCCGTCCGTGTTCCTTCCTGGCGTCCCGACGTCGCCCTCGAGGACGACCTGGTCGAAGAGGTCCTCCGTGTCTACGGCTACCACAAGCTGCCCTCGACCCTCCCGGCGACGCGCGGGGGCGGCGGCCACTTGGAGCCCCTGCGGGAGACGGAGGAGAGTCTGGCCGACGTCGCCGCGGCCGCGGGGCTGCTCGAGACGCTCTCCAGCCCCTTCGTCGACCGGCGGGCGGACGAATCCCCCTTCGCGGCGTGGCTCACCGCCGCGGGCGGCGCGAACGAGGCTCTCTCGCTCTCCAATCCGCTCGACGAGACCCGCCGGGACCTGCGGTCGACGCTGCTTCCGGGACTTGTCGACGCCGCCGCCCGCAATCTGCATCGGGGAGAGCCGGCGGTCGGACTCTTCGAGGTCGGCCGGGTGTTCGATCGCCCGGGCAACCCCGACGACCCCCGCTCCTTCGAGTCGCGGCGGTTCGCCTTCGTGATCTCCGGCGCCTGGCGGCAGCACTGGAGCGAGCCGATGCCCCTGCGGCGCGCCGACTTCTTCGACGCCCGCGGGCTTGCGGAGGCGGTCCTGCGGCGGTGGATCGCCGCGGGGGAGCTCCAATGGGAGCCCTTCGAGGGAGCGGCCTTCGCCCGCGGCGCGGCGGCACTGATTCGAGCCCAGGGCGCGGACGCCGTCGGCGTCGTCGGCCTCGTATCGCGGCAGGAGCTCGAGAGGCGCAAGCTCTCCGAGCCGGTCTTCGTCTGCGAGATCCGGGTGGAGGCCCTCGACCGCGGGCGCCCGCCGGTTCGGTTCGCGCCGTACTCTCCCTATCCGCCCATCGAGGCGGACCTCTCGTTCACTCTTCCGGTCGAGACCACCTGGCGCGAGATCGAAGCCTGCGTGAGGCGCCCCGAGCCCGCGAACCTCGATGCGATCCGCGTCGTCGACCGCTACGAGGGGGCGGCCGTGGGTCCGGGCTGCGTCAAATCGACGATCCGCCTGACCTTCCGTTCGTCCGAACGGACGCTCGCGCAGGAGGAGATCAACCGCGAAGTGGCGGCCGTTCGAGAGAGGCTTCGGACCGGTCTCGGGGCCGTCGTCGATTGAGCCATTGACTCATGGATTCCTTGTCTGATTGCGCGATGATTCAATGAAACAATTCCTCTTGGGGGCCTGATGGACAACACCAAGATCTTCGATACGCTCGAGCGAAAGATCGAGAAGCTGCTGTCGCGGCTCAAGTCGCTCGAACAGGACAACGAGAAGCTCAAAGGCGATCTGGCCGCCGCCCGCAAGGCGGAGAAGGACGCGTCCGAGTCGCGCGCCGCGGTCGAGCGTCTGGAAAAGGATCAGGAGGCGGTGCGGGAGCGGCTGGAGAAGCTCATCCAGTCTCTGGAAACCGCCGAAAAATCCTAAACGCCTCTAAACTATTGACTCCCCTGGAGGACAACGGCTAGACTGCGCGCCGAAAGGAGCCCCTTTCGATTTGGATAAGCGGGGGAGCGTGACTCAAGTCGAGATCTTCGGCCAGACGTACAACGTCCGGGCCGAAGGAGACAGCTCCTACATTCACGACTTGGCCCGCTTCGTCGATTCACGGATGAAGGAAGTGGCCGAGCGGACGGCGACCGTGGACACAACCAAGATCGCCATTCTCGCGGCCCTGAATATTTCTGACGATCTTTACCAGGTTGAGAAGAACCGAAAGGGCGATCCGTCCAACGCCGCGGCGCGGGCGGAGCGTCTGATCCGGAGATTGGACGACGCCCTGGGTGCATGAGGGCTCGGCGTCGGCGCCCCGCGCCTGGCGCGGGGACACGAAGAAAACGAGTGGTTAGAGTGAAGATCCTGGACGCCCCAAGAACAAACGCTCGGCGGGACAAGCACTTCCGCTTCATCGTGTAGCCGGCCACGCCTTCGGCGCCCCGGGGGATGGGGGAGCCGAATGAACACAGATCTCGCGATCGCGATCGCCGCGGGCCTCGTGCTGGCCGCGGCGGCGACGATCGTGGCCTATTCCGCGCTCAAGAAAAAGGTCGACCGCGAACGGCGGGACATCCGCACCGAGGCGGATCGCGCCCTGGCCGAGGCCAATCGGGGGGCCGAGGCCAAGCTGAGGGAGGCTTCGGTCGAGGCCAAGGAACGGGTCCTCGCCGCCCAGGCCGAGTTCGATAAGACGGTCCAGGCCCGGAGGCAGGAGATCGCCGCCCTGGAGAAACGGGTCGTTCAGAAGGAAGAAAACCTCGATCGCAAGCTGGCCCAGCAGGAGCGCCGCGAAGAGGAATACGCCCGCAAGGAAAAGGGCCTGGCCGACTCCCAGAAGCGCCTGGAGGACACGCAGGCCGAGATCGGACGCACCCTGGACGAGCAGCGGCGGCGCCTGGAGCAGATCTCCGGCCTGACGGCCGTCGACGCCAAGCGGGACCTGGTCAAGTCGATCGAGAACGAGGCGCGGGTCGAGGCGGCCGGATTGATGCGCCGCATCGAAGAGGAGGCCACCGAGCAGGCCACCCAGAAGGCGCGCCGGCTGATCGGCATGGCCATCCAGCGGCTGGCCTCGGACACGGTCGTCGAGGCGACCGTCTCGGTGGTGGAGCTCCCGTCGGACGATTTGAAGGGACGGATCATCGGCCGCGAGGGCCGCAACATCCGCGCGCTCGAAGCGGCCACGGGCGTCGACCTCATCATCGACGACACGCCGGAGGCCATCGTCATCTCCGCGTTCGAGCCGCTGCGGCGGGAGGTCGCCCGGATGTCGCTCGAGCGCCTGATCGCCGACGGGCGCATTCACCCGGCGCGGATCGAGGAGGTCGTCGAGAAGGTCCGGTCCGAGCTCTGGGAAAAGATCCGCCAGGAAGGCGAGTCCACGGCGCTCGAGTTCGCCATTCCCGACCTCCATCCGGAGCTCATCAAGCTCTTGGGCCGTCTGAAGTACCGCACTTCCTACGGTCAGAACGTGCTGCAGCACTCCAAGGAAGTCGCCTGGCTAGCCACCAACATGGCCGCGGAGCTCGGCGCCGACGTGGAAGTGGCCAAGCGCGCCGGCCTGCTCCACGACATCGGCAAGGCCATCGACCGCGAGATGGAGGGAACGCACCTGGAGCTCGGCCGGGAGGTCTTGAAGAAGTTCGGCGAGACCAACGACGTCATCCACGCCATGGAGTGCCACCACGGCGACTACGAGCCCCGCTCGCTCGAGGCGGTGCTGGTCAACGGCGCGGACGCCCTCTCGGCGGCCCGTCCGGGAGCCCGGCGCGAGATCCTGGAGACCTACGTCAAGCGCCTGGAGAAGCTCGAGCACATCGCCGACGGGTTCAAGGGAGTCCAGAAGGCCTTCGCAGTGCAGGCCGGCCGGGAGCTGCGGATCGTCGTCGAGGCCAACCGCCTGAGCGACGACGAGGCCTTGTGGCTCTCCCGCGACGTGGCCAAGAAGATCGAAGCCGAGCTGCAGTATCCCGGGCAGATCAAGGTGACGGTGATTCGCGAGACCCGGGCGGTGGAGTATGCGCGCTGACGCGCGCCGTAAGGCGTAAGGCGAAAGGCGTAAGGCGTTCACGAAGGAGATGAAGGTGCATCCGAAGTCCGCTTCGCCTCACGCCTCACCCCTCCCGCCTCACGTGGCGCGGCCATGAACCTCCTCTTCATCGGCGACGTGGTCGGGCAGCCCGGCCGCCGGGCGCTCGACGCGGGGCTGACCCGGCTGATCGACCAGCACGCCGTCGATTTCACCGTCGTCAACGTCGAGAACGCCGCGGGCGGATTCGGTCTGACCGTCGACCTGTTCGACCAGATGTCCCGGATGCCGATCGACGTGTTCTCGTCGGGCAATCACATCTGGGACAAGAAGGAGATCTACGACACGTTGAACGCCTCGGACCGGCTGTTGCGGCCGGCCAACTACCCTCCGGGGAATCCCGGGCGTGGCTGGACGGTGCAATCCACGGCCGCGGGGATCCCGGTCGGGGTGCTCAACCTGCAGGGACAGGTCTTCATGCCGGCCAACGCCGATTCGCCGTTCCGGGTGGCCGACGAGGAGCTGGCCCGCGCCGGCGAGGTCAAGGTCATCCTCGTGGACATCCACGCCGAGGCCACCTCGGAAAAGGCAGCCCTGGGCTGGTATCTCGACGGCAGGGTCTCCGCGGTCATCGGCACGCACACCCACGTTCCGACCGCGGACGAAACGATCCGTCCCGGCGGGACGGCCTTCCTCTCCGACGCGGGAATGACCGGCGCCTACGAGGGCATCATCGGTTTTTCCAAGGACCGCATCATCGAGAAGTTCCTGTCGCAGACGCCGCGGTCTTTCGAGACGGCCAAGAAGGACATCCGGCTGTGCGGGGCGGTGGTCGGGGTGGACGAGCAGACCGGGAAGGCCCGATCGATCCAGAGAGTCTCGGTGAGGGTGGACTAGGTACTGAATTTGTGATTTGTGATTTGTGATTTGTGATTTGTGATTGGTGATCGGTGACTGGGAAGACGGAATCGCCCACAGATCGCAAATCGCAAATCGCAAATCGCAAATCGTCGGGCCTCACTGCCATCGTCCCCACGCTCAACGAAGAAGGCAACATCCGCGATTGCCTCGCGTCCCTCGCGTTCGCCGACGAGATCCTGGTGATCGATTCCTTCTCCACGGACCGGACCGCCGCGCTGGCCCGGGAATTCGACCGGGTCCGCGTCCTGGAGCACGCCTACGAGGGCAACGGCCCGCAATGCAATTGGGCGATGGATCAGGCGGCGCATCCGTGGGTCCTGATCGTCGACGCCGACGAGCGCGTGACGCCGGAGCTGGCTCGGGAGGTCGGCGCCGTGCTCGAATCCGAATCGCCGGCCGGCCTGTACCGGGTTCGCCGCGACAACTACTTCCTGGGCCGGAAGATCCGCGGCTCCGGCTGGGGGCGCGACCGGCTCGTGCGGCTCCTGCGCCGCGGCGCCGCGCGGTATCCGCAGCGGCGCGTGCACGCGGACATCGAGGCGCCCGCGGGCACGCCGACGCTCTCGGCGCCCCTCCTGCACGAGACGTTCCGGTCGCTCGATCACTACCTCGAGAAGGTCGAGCGGTACGCGCGCTGGGGCGCCGAGGATCTGGCCCGGTCGGGGCGGCGGTCCGGCTTCGCCAGGATCGCCCTGCGCCCCCCGTGGAGGTTCCTGCGAGGCTATTTCCTGGAGGCGGGATTTCGCGACGGAGTCCGGGGACTGCTCGTCTGCGGCCTGCAGGCCTACGGGGTGTTTCTGAAGTGGGCCCGGTTATGGGAGATGCAGCGGACGCGAGGACGCGGCGACGCGCAGACGCGGGGACGGGGAGACGTCTGAGCCGGGCGCGACGGCGACCGAGGCCGAGGACGGTATGATCGAAATCGGAGGAAGGTGATGTTGAACGCGGGCGACCCGGCTCCCGATTTCACGGTTCTCGATCACACCGGCGCGACGCGCCGGCTCGCCGACTATCGAGGTAAGAACGTTCTGCTGTGGTTCTATCCGAAGGCGGATACACCGGGTTGAACGAAAGAAGGTTGCGGGTTCCGCGACCTCTATGCCGAGTTCCAGAAGGCCAACGCGGAGATCCTGGGAATCTCCTTCGACACGGTCGCCGAAAACGCGGCGTTCGCGGAGAAGTTCGATTACCCGTTTCCGCTCCTCTGCGACACGACGCGTCAGATCGGCCTGGCCTACGGCGCCTGCGATTCGCCCGACGCCAAGACGGCCAAGCGCATCAGCTACTGGATCGGTCCGGACGGGAAGATCCGGCGCGCCTACGGGACCGTCGCGGCGGCGGAGCATCCCCGCCAGGTGTTCGAAGACCTGAAGAGCCAGGCCGGTTGAGTGGGGTTCCGGCCGCGCCGGGATTCAGCCGCCGGCCGCGACGCCTTCGTAGAATTCGACGGCTGTTCGGGCAAACGCCGCGGCGGTGAAGGCGAGGGCGCGTTCGCGCGCGCGCCGGGCCATCCCGCGGCGCAGGTCCTCCGAAGAGGCCAGTCGGGTGAGCCGGTCGGCGAGGTCCTCGGGCCGCTCGACGACGAATCCCTCCCGGCCGTCGGTCAGGAGGTCTTCGACGCCGGGCAGGGCGAGCGCCACGACCGGCAGGCCCGACGCCATGGCCTCGAGGATCGCCCGCTGGCCCTGCTCCGATCCCGAGGCGGTGAAGAGGAATGCGTCCCAGGACCGATAGAGGTCCGGCAGCGGCTCTTCCTGATAGCCCAACCAGAAGTTGCGCGCCCCCGCGCCGAGGGCGTCGGCCCGCGCCTGCAGGCGCCTGACCCATTCTCCGTGGCCGACGTGCACGCCGACCGCCGATTCCGGCAGTCGGGCGATGGCGTCGAGGGCCTCCTCGTGCCCGCGTCCGGGGGCCATCTTGCCGATGGTGCCGACGAGGAACCGGCCCCGCGGCAAGCCGAACCGCTGGAAGACGTCGACGTCGACGTCGGGGTTTCCCGGTCCGGGGCGGAAGCGCTCGACGTCGACCACGGGAGAGTGGACCGGGCCGTCGCGGCCGGACGCCCGGGCGATGGATTGGTTGGCGAAGGCGAACGCCGCGGTCCGGGCGTAGAGGCGGACGCTCCAAGAGCCGGGCCTCGCGTGGCGAAGGTGGTGGATGGTGCGCGCCAGCCGGGGCTTCCCCTTCCCGTCGATGGCCATGGCCGCGATCCAATGGTCGTGGGACGCGTGTGCGTGCACGACGTCGAACGGCTCCCGTTTCAGGGTGTCCCGGAGGCGGGACCAGTCGCGCAGATAGGCGGCGGGCCAGCGGGGCGCCGGCTCGAAGAGGGGGCGGCCCCAGCCGACGTTCTGGAGCCGGGTGGCCAGAAGGCTCGCCCGGACAAACGCGAACTGCGCCTCGACGCCGGCCGCGACCAGGGCGGCGGTCTGGTCGTGGACCACGGCGGCGGTTCCGGTCCACTTTTCGCCGGCCACGAGGTTGAGGATGCGCACGAGGGGAAAGCTTATCGGACGCGTCGGGGCGTTTATACTCGGGCTTGGGAGGGCGCTATGCCTGTCGATCCGGAGCTTCTGGCGATTCTGGTCTGTCCCAAGACCAAGGGTCCGCTCGAGCTCGTCGAGCTCAAGGAGCCGGTCCGCCGCGCTCTGATCGAAAAGTATCGTGAGAAATTTCGCGGCGAAGAGCCGGTGGTCACGCAAGGCCTGTATTCCCGGCAGGCCGATCTGGTCTATCCGATCGTCTCGGACATCCCGGTGATGCTGATCGATGAGGCGCTCCCCGGATCGGAGGCGCGCTGAGGCCCGTCGGGAAGGGGGCGGGCGTCTCGGAAAGAAAAGCGGTGTGACGATCCGGGCAACTCTCTTCCCGCTCCTTCTCGCCTTCGGGTTTCTCACATTTCAGATTTCCCCGGCCTACGCCGTCTTCGGCGTTCTGGCGCTCCTGTGGCTGGCCGACGTCGCCCGCGAGCGACGATGGAGGGCGGCGTTGCGAGGTCCGATGGTCCTGCTGCTGGGACTTCAGGCTCTCTTCCTGCTCCTGTCGGCCGTGTTCTCGCGGGACCCGGCCCTCTCTTCGCGGCATCTCGGGGGCCTCTCCCTGCTGCTTCTCGTGCCGATCGCCGCCGATCTCCTCGACCGGCCGGAGCGGGGACGCGCGGTTCTGCTGGCCGTGGCGGCCAACGGGATCCTGCTTTCCGGGGTCGGAATCTGGCAATTCGCGCACGGCGGAAACGATCTCGAGAATCGGATCGCCGGCACGCTTTCTCACTACATGACCTTCTCGGGGCTGACCATGATCGCGGGCTGTGTCCTGCTGGGATTCGCGTTCGAAGAACGCGGCCGCTGGCGCTGGATCGGGATGGCCGCGGCCGTGGCGCTCGGGGCCATGCTCCTGACGTTCACGCGCAACGCGTACGTGGGGACGCTGGTCGCCGTCGTCCTCTACCTGGCCCTGCGGCGGCCGCGCGGCCTGCTCTGGCTCGCGCCCGCGGTCGCGCTGATCTTCCTGGTGTCGCCCGCGCCGATCCGCGCGCGGATCCTCTCGATTCCCTCGCTGCGGGACATCACCAACCGCGACCGGATCTCGATGCTGCACGCCGGAGCGCGGATGATCGCCGACGATCCCGTGTTCGGCATCGGCCCGGAGATGGTGCGCGTCGAGTACCCCCTCTATCGGGACCCGGACGCCGCGCAGTGGCGCGTGCCGCACCTCCACAACAACACGCTGCAGCTCGCCGCCGCCAACGGGATCCTGGAAGCCCTGGCCTATCTCGGGATGATGGCTCTCTTCTTCGCCCGGACCATCCGCCTGCTGCGCCGCGAGAGGCGCCCGACCCGGTCGGCCCTCCTCGCCGGCGCGCTTCTGGCGGGCGTGGCTCTTTTCTGCGCCGGGTTCTTTGAGTACAACTGGGGCGACACCGAAGTCGAAATGGCCACCCTCCTCGTCCTGGCGGTGCCGTTCTCGCGCGCCTGCGCGCCCACCGGTACACCGAATCCGGCATAAACCCGCGGGGTGTAGAATCCCCGCCCACGGCGGACAAGTGACCGATGAACGCTGACGGCTCGGCGAGCCGGTCGAAAATCTCCGCCAGGGGGCGGAGATTCCTCGCGATCGGGTTCTCGGTGTGGTTGCCGGCGGTCGCGCTCGCCCGGCAGAGCGGAGCCGCTGAGTCCTCCGTTCTCGAAATGGGAGCGGCCGTCGTGCGTGAGATCGTGGGCGGCGAGGCGCAGTTCCTTCGCATCCCAATGGGTCAGAGCCAATACGCGCGCGTGGTCGTGAATCAGAACACCGCGGACGTGGCGTTGACGTTGCGATCGCCGTCCGGCCAGGTGCTGGCTCATGTCGATGCGCCGTCCGGCGAGCGCTCGCCGGAGAGGGTTTCGCTCGTCGCCCAGGTGCCCGGCGATTACGTCTTAGAAGTCCGCTCGAATCAGAAGGACGCCCGAAAGCGGCGCTACGAGGCTCGGCTCGAGGTCCTCCGTCAGGCGGCGCCGTCGGACTCCGACCGGATCGGCGCCGAACGCCTGTTTTTCGAAGCCGAGCGGCTGCGCGGCGAAGGCGGCGGCGTGTCGCTCCGACGCCGCGATCGCCGGATACGAATCGTCGGCGCTCAAGTGGCGTGCCGCGGGTGATTCCCTGGGCCAGGCGTGCTCGCTTCGAGGTCTCGGTTGGACGCGCTATCTGCTGGGGGAGTTCCCGGCCGCCGTGCAAACGCTCGAGGAGGCGCTCGTCGCGGCGCGGGCCGCCGCGGAACCATACACGCTGGCCGCCGTCCTGACGAGTCTGGGCGCGACGCGTGACGCCCTGAGCGAATCGGCCAGGGCGCTCACCGCCTACGAAGAAGCACGACGGCTCCGTCGCGAGGTGGGCGACCGCCGCGGGGAGGCCGGCGTCTTGGTCGACATCGGCCAGGTGCACGCGGCCTCCGGCGACGCCGCCAAGGGGCTCGACTTCGAGCGCGAGGCGCTGGAAGGAATGCGCGAAGCGGGCGACGCGATGGGGGAGGCGACGGTTCTCAACGGCATGGGCGCCGCTCACGAAACTCTGGGCGAACGACTTCGGGCCATTGAGCTGTATGGACAAGCGCGCCGCCTCTTCCGCGGAGCCGGCAACGCCTACGGTGAGGGGATCACACTTCAAAATCTCGGCCGGACGTTCGCGGCCGTCGGGGAAATGCAGAAGGCCCTGGAGGCGCTCTTCGAAGCGCTGTCCGCCGTGCGCACGAGCGGCGATCGAGCAGGAGAGGCGTACACGCTCACGAGCATCGGCGCGGCGTACACGTCGTTGGGAGAGCCGCAAACGGCGACCCGGTATCTCCAAAAGGCGCTGCTCATGGTCCGAGAGACCGGGGACCGGACGGGCGAAGCGTCGACTCTCGACTGTATCGGAGTCGCTCGGACCGAACTGAAGGATCACGCGGGCGCCCTCGATGCTTACGAGAAGGCGCGCGTCATCCTGCACGAGGCGGGAATCCGCCCCGGGGAGGCCTACGTCCTCACTAACATGAGCGCGCGGTTCGAGGCCCTCGGACGCGTGGCCGAGGCGCGCGACGCGGCATCTCGATCCCTCGCGCTCATGCGCGAGATCGGCGACCGCTCCGGCGAGGCGTTCGCGCTCGCACAGGAGGGCTCGGTCGAGGCGAGCCAGGGCGAACGCGATCAGGCGGCGGAGCATCTGCGCCGCGCCATCGAGCTCCATCGCGAAACCGGCAATCCGATCGGCGAAGCGGAGGCCCTGGAAAGCCTTGCCCGGGTCGAACGGGGCCGCGGAGATCTCCGCGCGGCGCGCGAGCGCGTCGAAAACGCGCTCGGCGTCATCGAGTCTCTGCGGACGCGCGTCGCGAGCCGGAGCCTTCAGCAGTCCTACTTCTCGACGGTCCGCGATTCCTACGATCTCGCCGTGGACATCCTGATGCGGCTGCACCGATCCGATCCCTCCGGCGGATACGACCGGCTGGCGCTTCGCGTCAGCGAGCGGTCCCGCGCTCGAGTCTTGCTCGAGCTGCTGACGCAGGCGGCCTCGGACGTTCGGGCCGCCTCGAACGCGGAAACGGCCGACCGGGAGCGGGCCCTCACCGAGAAGATGCGCTTCCTCATGGAGCGCCTCAAGGGGCTCGGATCCGCGGCGAGCGCCGCGAGTGAACGGGCCGTTCTCGAGAAGAGGCTGGACGATCTGACCGCGGAATATGAGCGCTTGGAGGCGCGGACGCGCGCGGCGGATCCCCGCTACGCCGGTCTGTCCGACCCGCGCCCGCTGGACGCCGCGCAGATCCAGGCCGAGATTGGGGACGACGACACGGCGCTGCTCGAGTACTCGCTCGGCAAGGAACGCTCCTATCTCTGGGTGGTCACGCGCGCGGAGGTCTTCTCCTTCGAACTGGCGCCCGCCGCGGAAATCGAGGCCGCGGCGCGGGAAGTCTATGCGAAAGTCTCCCGGAGCCCGCGTCCGGGCGCGCCGTCCGCGGCCGGGCGATCGGAGCGGCGCTTGAGCGACCTGCTCTGGAAGAGCGCGGCCGCTCAGCTGCGCCCTCGCCGCTGGGTCATCGTTGCCGACGGCGCGGTGGCGTTCGTTCCCTTCTCCGCCCTCCCCGAGCCGGGACAGGAAGGTCCGCTCGTGGCGCGGCACGAGGTGGTGACTCTCCCATCCGCATCGAGCCTGGCCGCATTGAGGAGCGAAGCCGCCGGCCGGGGGGCGGCGGAAAGGACTCTGGCGATCCTGGCGGATCCAGTCTTCGAACGCGGGGATCCCCGCGTGCGCGTCGCGCGGGCCGGTGAGAAGGCCCCTGCGGATTCGGGAACGCCGCCCACCGCTCTGGAGCGCTCGATGGGGGATTTGTCCACGGGGGCCGCCGCGGCTCGCATCGGCCGGCTTCCGTTCACGCGGCAGGAAGCCAACGCGATCTCGGCGCTCGTCCCCTCCTCGGAGCGTCTCGTGGACCTCGATTTCGACGCGAGCCGGCAAGCCGCCACGAGCGCCGAGCTCGGCCGCTATCGCTACGTGCACTTCGCCACGCACGGCGTGATCGACGCCGTGCACCCGAACCTCTCGGGGCTGGTGTTCTCGCTCGTGGATCGAGACGGAACTCCCAAAGACGGCTTTCTCGCCGGCCTCGAAATCTTCAACCTGCGTCTCTCCGCCGATCTGGTCGTGCTGTCGGCTTGCCGCACAGCGCTCGGCAAAGAGATCCGCGGAGAAGGGCTGGTCGGCCTGACGCGGGCATTCCTGTATGCCGGAGCCCCCCGAGTCGTCGCGAGTCTCTGGCGCGTGGACGATGCCGCGACGGCAGAGTTGATGAAGGACTTCTACGAGAGGATGCTGGGACCCCGCAGGCTCCCCCCGGCGGCGGCGCTTCGCCAGGCGCAGCTGGCCGTGTCGAGGCAAAAGCGCTGGCGAGATCCGTACTATTGGGCCGCGTTCGTGCTGGAGGGGGAATGGAACTGAGGGGCGGACGATCCGCCGTCATGCGGACCGCCGTGGCGCTGGGCTGTTTCTGGATCGCGGCGACAGCTTTCCGTTCCGTCGACCCAGCGTCCGCCGCGGAGGCGCCGGCTCGGGGAGAGGTCCGGACCGATTCGGCGACGCCTTTGCGAATCGAACCGGGTGCGCCGGTCTCCGGGGACCTTGCCGGCGGAGAGGTTCGTTCCTATCATTTTCGTCTCGAGTCCGGTCAGTACCTGCGTGTCGTGGTCGAGGCGACCGATTTTGCCCTCTCGCTCTCTCTTTCTGGTCCGGATGGCCGCGAGCTCGGCCAGACGACCACCGGCGGCACTCTCCAGCCCTCCGAGATCTGTCTGATCTCCTCGACCCCGGGCGAATACCGCCTCGAGCTACGTTCTCCTGCCAAGGAGAGCCCCGCGGGTCATTACAAGATTCGAATCGACGAACCCAGGGTTGCGACAGCCGAGGACCGGCGCCGCGTGGAAGCGGTGGCGGCGGTGGAAGACGCGGACCGTCTTCACAGGGAGGGTTCCGAGGAGTCTCTGCGCAAAGCGGTCGATCGGTACCTGGGCGCCGTTGCCCTGTGGCAGGCCGCGCACGACCGAAGCGGAGAGGCCAAGACCCTCGGCAGCGTCGGCGAGCTCCTGAACGACCTCGGCGAAAGCCGACGCGCTCTCCAATACCACCAGCGCGTTCTGGAAGCCGAGCGCGCCTTGAAGGACCGCGCGGGAGAGGCACTGGCTTTGAACAACGTCGGATACACCCACCACCTCCTGGGCGAGCTGGCGGAAGGGCTCGAGGCGCACACGGCGGCCCTGGCCCTCGCTCGGAAGATCGCGAATCGGGAGGAAGAAGCCCTCTCGCTCTCGCACCTCGGCGCGATCTACTCGGACGTCGGAGACCCTCGAAAGGCGATCGACTCCCTGACGGAGTCGGTCGCGCTGTACCGGAGCCTCGACGATCCCTCCGCCCTCGCCGGCACCCTGAACTCCCTCGCCAGCATCTACGACGACATGGGCCAGCTCCAGAGAGCGCTGGAGGGGTACCGCGAGGTTCTCACTCTCGTCGAGGCGGCCGGCGAACGCCATGGGCAAGCCGTCACGTTGGGCAACATCGGCACGGTCTATCGGGATCTCGGCGAGCCGCAGAAGGCGCTCGAGCTCTTCGAGAAATCGCTTGCTCTGCGACGGATCATCGGAGACCGCCGAGGCCAGGCGACCAGCCTGACGCACATCGGATGGATCCTGGACTCGACGGGACAAGCCCGGAACGCTCTCGAGGTCTATGAGCAAGCTCTGTCCCTGCAGCGAGCGGTCGAGGATCGAGACGGAGAGGCCTTTACGCTGGCCAAACTCGGTCAGGCCTACCGGCAGCTGGGCGATTCCAAGAAGGCCCTGGACTCCTACGGGCGGGCGCTCGAGCTCGCTCGCGCCGTCGCCGATCCGAGGTGGGAGTCCGAAGTCCTGATCTATTCCGCGTCTCTCCTGACATCGCTCGGCCGAAGTCGGGAAGCGTCCGAAGAGCTCGTGCAGGCGCTCGAGATCAAACATGCCGTCGCGGATCGAAGAGGAGAACCCGCCGCGCTCTTCGAACTGGCGCGCGCCGATCTCGCCGCGGGTGACCGGAAGTCGGCTCAGGCGAACGCGTCCGAGGCACTCCGAGTCATCGAGTCGGTGCGGACCACCGTCGCGAACGCCGAGCTCCGGGCGACCTTTCTCTCCACCTTTCGCGGAAGCTTCGAGCTCCTGATCGATCTGTTGATGACAGGGCCGGACCATCCTCCCGATGACCGGTCCCAGGCGCTGGCTCTGGAAACGGCCGAGCGGGTGCGCGCCCGGAGTCTTCTCGAAACGCTAACCGAGGCGGGAGCGGACATCCGGGAAGGAGTCGACACGGGGCTTCTCGATCGCCAGCGGTCATTCCAGCAACAGCTCGCCCGGAAAGCGGAAGATCAGACGAAGATGCTTTCCGGCAAGCACACCGAGGAGCAGGCGGCCCAGGCGGGCAGGGAGGTCGAGGCGTTGGCGGCGCAGGTCGATCAGGTTCAGGCGAAGATCCGCGCGGCCAGTCCCCGCTATGCGGCGCTGACCCAGCCCAGGCCGCTGACGGCGCCCGAGATTCAAGGGCTTCTCGGGAAGGACACGCTTCTTCTCGAATACTTCTTGGGAGAGAAGCGAAGCTTCGTGTGGGCGGTCGGAAACGATTCGCTTTCCAGCTTCCCGCTGCCCCCCCGCTCCGAAATCGAGGCGGCGGCGAAGAAGACGTACAAAGAGTCGAGCCGCCCCGCCGCAGGGCGACCGCGCGGCGCCGGAGGCGCGGCGCTCTTGTCCGATCTGATTCTCCGGCCGGTCGCGCACGTGCTGGGACGAAAGCGCCTGGTGATCGTCGCGGACGGAGCCCTGTACCTGGTGCCGTTCGCCGCGCTGCCGGAGCCCGGCAAGACCGCGCCGCTCGCCGCGGATCACGAGCTCGTCAGCCTGCCATCCGCTTCGGTATTGGAAGTCTTGCGGCGTGAGGCGGCGGACCGCCGGCCGGCCCCGAAAGTCGTGGCCGTGTTCGCCGATCCCGTCTTCGATCGGGACGATCGCCGCGTCCGGTCGGACGCTCCTGCAGGCGTGGATCGTCCCGGTCGCGAAGCCGCCCATGCGCCGGCGGCAGAAGACACGATCGAGACCGCGCTCACACGCTCGGCGCGCGACCTCGGCGCGGCATCGACGGGCCCGCTCTTCCCGCGGCTGCCGTTCAGCCGCCAGGAAGCCACCGCGATCCTCGAGCTGGTCCCGCCGTCCCGGCGGAAAGCGGCCCTCGATTTCGACGCGAGCCGAACGACGGCGATGGGGGCGGACCTTTCTCAATACCGCTTCCTTCACTTCGCCACGCACGGGATCCTCGACGCCGTCCATCCGGATCTGTCGGGGCTCGTTTTGTCGCTGGTCAATCGCGAGGGCCGTGACCAGGACGGATTCCTGCCGGCGATGGAGATCTTCAACCTCCGCCTGTCCGCCGACATGGTCGTTCTGTCGGCTTGCCGGACCGCGCTCGGAAGAGAGATTCGGGGAGAAGGTCTCGTCGGCCTGACGCGCGCTTTCATGTACGCCGGAACGTCCCGTGTCGTGGCAAGCCTCTGGCGCGTGGACGACGCCGCGACGGCGGAGCTGATGAAACGGTTCTACCAGGGGATGCTCGGGCCCAGGAAGCTCCGCCCCGCGGCGGCCCTGCGTCAGGCGCAGCTCGCCGTGGCGAAGCAGAAGCGCTGGCGAGATCCGTTCTACTGGGCGGGCTTCGTGCTGCAGGGGGAGTGGAACTGAGCGTCGGGGGATAATCACGGCAACGTGATCTCGCGCCGAAAGGATTGGGTCCTCGGTCCGGAGGCCTTCGAAAAGCTCCTCTGCACGCTCGACCGCGACCGTGCGACGGCGGCGGAAAAGTACGAGGCGATCCGGCGGCGCCTCATCCAGGTCTTCCAATGGCGGGGTTGCTCGGAGTCCGAGGCGCTGGCGGACGAAACGATCGACCGGGTCAGCCGCAGGCTGGAGGAAGGGGAGTCGATCCGGGCAGGCGA
Source organism: uncultured Acidobacteriota bacterium (assembly GCA_963733955.1). GTDB lineage: Bacteria > Acidobacteriota > Thermoanaerobaculia > UBA5066 > Gp7-AA6 > DATFTF01. The sequence continues at coordinate 2,786,641 of CAVTEW010000003.1, read as the reverse complement.
TCCGGCCGTCTATTTCTATGGAGTGGCGCGTAACGTTTTGAAAGAATTCTGGACAGAACAAGGGAAGCAACGAGCGCTTCAGAGCGCATCTCCTGTTCGGAAGTCGTCGGACACCCCGGGAGATCTCGCCGAACGCGAGGTCGAAGAGCGCCTGGATTGTCTGGACCGGTGTCTGGCTCGGCTTTCGAGGGAAAGCCGAGAACTGATTACCGAGTATTACCGTTCGGAAAAGAGCGGAAAGATCGCGGATCGCTCGGCTCTCATGAGAGGACTGGGAGTGTCGCACGGCGCGCTTCGGATCAGGGTGCACCGGATTCGCAAGCAGCTCGAGTCATGCGTCAAGGATTGTCTGAGGAATCGGTCCGATGGCTGAAATCAGTCGCGACGTGGCGGTCCGGTACCTTCTCGGCGAGGGATCCGAGGCCGAGATGGAAGCGCTCGAACGGCGCCTCTTCGAAGACGAGTCCCTCGCCGAAGAGGTCGAGATCTTCGAAGAGGAGCTCGTGGACGCCTACGTGGGCGAACGGCTCACGCCCGCGGAGCGCGGCCGATTCGAGAAGGCTTATCTGTCTTCGCCGGAGCGAGCCGCCAGAGTCGAATTCGCCCGCGCTCTTGGGCGACGGCTCGCGACGGATCATTCGACGGGCGCGGTCTCTCGTTCCGCATGGTCAGACCTCGTTCCGCTCGCGGCGTCCCTCCTTCTCGCTCTGGCCGGCGCATACTTCGGGTTCCGTTTCGTTCGATCGCGGCGCGAGCTCGCCCAGGTCCAACAAGATCAGGCGGCTCTCCAGCGCCGGCTGACCGAGGTCCTTGGAGAACGCAGCCGGCTGGAACGAGCGATCGAGGAGTCGCGGGCCGAGATGGACGCGCTCCAGCGCCAATTGGGAGGCGTGATTGCGTTCACGCTCGACCCGAAGCTGCTGCGCGACTCGGGAACCCAACAGACCCTCGTGATCCCTCGCGGCGCGACCGTCGTTCAACTGTCGGCCCCGATTTCCTTCGACGGCTACCGATTGTTCTCGGCGATCCTGAAGACTCCGGAGGGCGCGCAGGTCTGGCACCAGCAAGACGTTCGCCCCGAGCCGGGCGCCAAGACGCTCATTCTGATCGTGCCGGCCCATCTCTTGACGTCCGGCGACTACATCCTGAGTCTCACCGGCGTCACCGCCTCCGGCCGCTCCGAGACCGTCGCCGACTTCGCCTTCCGCACGAAGAAGGGCTGACACAGAGCGGCGACCCGGGCGGCCGCGGCTGCCTGTAACAAATCGCCATCCCTTGCACATCGGAGTAGGGCCGTGGACGGCTTCGCGTCCAGGCGACACGTCGCGTGGGGGGATGCTCATGAGGTCTTGCCGAAGAATTCTTCGATCTCTGATCCTGGCGCTCGCGTTCGGCGCCGCGACGAACAGTGCTCACGCCCAGTTTCCCCAGCCGGACGAGACGCTGCCTGGCTTCAAGGCCACCCAGCTCTATTCGAGCTTCGGCACCGACAACATCAACGTGTTCAGCGGGGACCCCGGCATCGTGATCCCGCTCGGGCCGGAATACACGCTGAGCTCCGGTTTGACCTGGCAGCTCAAGGCCTACTACTCGGCCAAGTTCTGGCATCTGTTTCAGGGCTACTGCCAGGAGACGAGCCCCTGCGGAGGCCCCGTGATGGTGCCGCGCGGCCAGGTGACCGGCTATCCGACGCTCGGAGTCGGTTGGACGCTCGAGCTGGGTTACGTGACGGGCACCTACAACTCGGTCGTCAACGAGTTCTTTGGATCGTATGTCTCGCCGGACGGCCAGTCGCATCCCTTCGTCATCGGCGGGGCCTTTGGATCGGCCGTTACCGAGGACGGTAGCCAGCTTCGGATCAGCCGGCTCCTCAATCAGACATTCGTCGTGGACCAGCCGGACGGGACCGTCCTGAGCTTCGTCCACGCCTACCTGCGGCCGCGGCCCGTCAACGGATTCGACTTCTCGAGCGACGACCGGAACAACGGAAACCCTCGGTACGTCCGCTACGGCCTCACGTCGATCACCGACCGCTTCAACCAGGTCGTCTTGAACGTCCAGTACCAGCAGCCCTACCCGAGCGAGAGCGCCTGGAAGGTGTCGTCCGTCACGTTCCCGAACACGCCGGGACGGTCCATTTTCTTCAACTGGGGTACCTACCCGACGTCCGACGGCAATTGGGACGTGCTCTCCAGCATCGATCTTCCCGTGGCGGCGCCCGCATCGACCTTGCACGTCGCGTTTTCGTTCCTGCCCTCGGCGACGCTCCTTCGACTCCCCTTCGACGGGGGCGGTTCCCAGACGTGCCTCCCTGCCGGGCCGAGCACGACCAACCTGCCCTTTCTGCAGTCCATCACGCAGCTCTCGCAGGAGCACTCGTTCGAGTACCTCCTGACGCTCGATGGGATCAACGCGAACGGCGTCCTGAACGCCATGACACTGCCGACTGGCGGCCGGATCGAATACGACTACGCGATCGCAACGGCTCCGCCGCCTCAGAGGGTCGACCTCTTCGGCAACCCGGAAGTGGTGGGCACATCCCTCCCACTGAGTCGAACGGGTCCCACGACGGCCTCGCGCGAAGTGAACGGGCCTTACGACGACTGCTCCGCGGACGCGGCGTTCGAGATCTGGATCGAACGGTCGCCGGCCGTCATCACCCGGAGAGAGCGCGCTTCCGCGGGCGGGGCGGTCCTGTCGGAGGTGCGTTACTACCGGGATCAGTTCGGCAGCCGGGACCTGCCAACGGATCGGTTTGTGGACCCCGAGCGGGTCGTGCGACGCGTGATCATCACGCGGCCCGACGGCAACGGCGCCCGCGCCGCGACCAAGGTGATCTTCCACGCGACGCCCTACCGATACCCGATGGAGGTGTCGCGGCGCGAGTACGCGAGCCTCGACACGGGCGCGGCCCCGCTGCGAAGCGTCATCACCTGCTACGACCAATACGACAACCTCGTCGGTAACGGCTGCGGCGTCGCCGCGCCGGACGGCCGCGTCCAGGATTTCTCCGAGGCCCTGTTCGACCGCCGGTCCAAGACGGTCACGTGGTTCGGGGCGAACCCGGCTCCCGCCGGCGGGGATTGCGCGGACTCCGCGACACCGTGCTGGCAGAGGACGATGTCCGGCTACAACCAGGCTGCCTTCGAGTACGAGACGGAGAAGCGGTCCTCGAACAGTCAGCTTCTGCTTTACCAGATGGACTCACGCACCGTGACGACGCATTGGACTCCCTCCGTGGACTCGTCCCACTGGATCCTGAAGCTCTTCGACTCCCGGACCGTGAGCGACGATTACACCTCCGTGCCCTGTCCCTGGCAGCCCTGTTCGGTTCGCACGGACTACGGGTTCAATTTCCAGAACGGCTTCCTGAACACCTTTTCGATCACGGATCCGACCTATGGCACTCTCCGGCGGGCGTTCCAGGACGACGGGGTCGGGAACCCCGCGCTCGAGGTTCTCTCGGGGGATTCCCCGACGGGCGCTCTCACCGGGTTCCTGGTCACGCGTCGCACCTTCGCGAAGGGCCGGGTCCTGACCAGCCAGCGCGACGGCATCGCCTGGAAGGCGTTCGACGCGACGCGCGACGCGGCGACCGGCTGGATCGCCTCCTCCCGCGATGCCAACGGCCAGCAGAGCTCCTACGATTACGACGCGCTGGGCCGGCTGACCCGAGTCACGCCTCCAGGCGGCGAGGCGGCGACGACGTACTGCTACGTGGACTGGAGCGCGGCGACCCCGACCCAGGCGGCCTACGTCCTGGCCAAGAAGGGGATCGCCGTTTCGTGCTCCCCGGATGACGGTTTTCCCTCCACCGGATCCGGAACGCTCGAGGCGTATCAGTTCGACCCGTTCGGAAGGATCCAGCGGGAGGTGCGCCGTTTGCCCAACGCGCTCTCGACGGGTAGCTACCTCTCCTTCCAGGAAACCCGTTACGACGCGGCCGGGCACCGGTCGTTTCTGTCCGAGTGGACTCCGTGCGGCACGTCCAACGGCCCCACGGACGTGCGCAGCTGTTTCGCGACGTCCGCGGTCTACGGGACGACCTGGTCCAACTACGACTTCCTCGGCCGGCCCAAGCGCGTTGTCGCGGCGGATGGAACCGTCACGACGCACAGCTACGACGATCCGGCCGGGATTCCCAACTCCGACTTCGTGGATCTTGCGACACAGACGAGGACCTACACGGATTCGAGCGGCCAGACCGTGACCGGTCCGCTCACGGGCGGGTTCCGGAAGGACATCCTGGGCCGCACGCTCCTGGTCGCGGAGCCCGGTCCGGCGCCGTTTGGCCCGGTGACGGCCTATCAGTACAACGTGCTCGACAAGCTCACGATGGTGAACCTCGCGGGCACGGGCGTGCAGCAGCGCACTTTCGCCTATGACTGGTTCGGCTTCCTGCGTTCGGAGACCCATCCGGAGAGCGGGACCACGAACCACTCGGCGTACGACGTGCTCGGCGATCCTCTCGCCTCGACGCGAGCCGATGGCAGCGTGGTCACGCGCCAGTACGACCAGGCCGGGCGCCTCGTCCGCGTAATCGCGGGCGGCCAGCCGTACGCGGTCCAGTGCTACGACGGAGGAGGCTGCGCCGACGGGACCGGGGGTTTCGCGGGCGGGGCCTTCCCGTTGGGGAACCTGACCCGCCGCTACGGCTGGAACCCGGGGTCTCCCTCGCTCACGAAGATCACAGAGGATCTCTCCTACACGGGGTTGGGCGGGCGGCTGTCGGACAAGACGACGACGTTCTCCACGGGGAGCCTGTCCCCGGTGACCGAGCACTGGTTCTACGATTCGATGGGCCTACTGAGGCAGCACGATCACCCGCGGCCCTCCGGAGGAGGTCCCTTTGTCGTCTCGACCCTCTACTCCTCCGCACGGCCGATCGCCGAATACGCCAACGGGCTTGCGGTCCTCAGGGGTGTGACCTACCTTCCATCCGGCGGGCTGGCCGCGTATACCGCCGGTCTCGGCGTCGGGCACAACCTCACGACGACGATCTCGGCGGACGACTCTCTGCTGCCCAGGCCGAAGAGATTCTCGGCCACGGAACAGGGGAGCGGCTCGACCCTGTTCGATACCGGCCTCTATGCGTACGACCCGACGGGAAGTCCCACCGCGATCGGGTTGGACGTCTTCCGCTACGACGCGCAGTCCAGGCTGACCTACGCCGGCTATTCGGGCAGCGGCAGCCAAACCTTTACCTACGATCCGTACGGAAACCTCCTCTCCAGGGGTGCGGCCTCGTACTCCGTCGACGCCTCGAAGAACCAGCTTCGCGCTCCTTACGTCTACAGCCCGCGGGGCGATCTGACCGGGAACGGGACGGAAACGTACGGCTACGACCTGCTGGATCGGCAGACGAGCTACACGTCGGCAGTGGGGACCTGGAGTTACCTGTTTGCCGGCGACGGCGAGCGCCTCGTTCGCGTGCTCCCCGCATCCCTGGGCAGCCCCGTGGCGACACTCCGCGACGAGCAGAAGCGCGTGAGCTCCGAGTACGTGGGCGGCGTGACGTCGCGTGATGACGTCTACCTCGGGAAGCTCCTCGTGGCGTCCTACGCGAACATCGCGGCGGGGTCGAGCGTGGAAGCCTGGCACTTCCATTCTTCCGATCACCTGGGCACGCCCCGCCTCGACGTGGGCCTGGCCGGAAAGGTCATCGATCGAAACAAGTACTGGCCGTTCGGCGACGAGGTCGCGTCCGCCCAGACCAGCCAGCGGATCCGCTTCGCCGGCATGGAACGGGACTCCGAGTCGAGCCGCTACTACGACCATGCCAGGAGCCACGACTTCGCGATCGGACGGTTCGCGAGTGTGGACCACGCCGGCGGCACGGTCGACGAGCCCCAGTCGTGGCACAGGTATGCCTACGCTCGGAACAACCCCTTGGCGAGGCTCGATACCAACGGCCTGGCCGACGCCCACTTCGCGGATGCCCGCTGGGAGGTTGCGGTGTCGCACTCTCGAGATGTATCCAACCAGCTCGGAAACATCGCTAACGCGAAGATCGGGTCGCGCTCGGAAGTGCGGAACTCCGTCGGGATCGCATCGGTTGCCGCCCGCACAGACATCACTCACGACTCGCACCAGAGATCCGAGATTTCTGTGTCCACGACCTACGTCGTGGGAACGGATGCCGGAAACGTGGGTGTCCAAGTCAAGACCACTTCTCCTCTCCGAACGGACACCGACTTTTCTGATAGCACGGTTTCGGTCCAGGCGGCCTCGCGGGCAACAGGATCCTTGAGCTTGGGAGTCGCGGGGCCCGACATGGGGAATGTGACCTACACGACCCCGACGCTTCCGGGAGGTGGACCCATGGCCCAGCTCTCGTTGAGTCTGTCGGCCTATGGGATGGCCATCTACGAGAGTGTTGTCGGCTTCGTGAGCTACAAGATCGAGGAATTCAAAGACCGCAACGCGGTGGACCCAATCACCCTCCAGTCGCGCTACGAGAGCGTAAACAGCGGGAAAAACTGCAACCGGGCGGATCGCCCATGCGATTGAGGGCCGCGGAGCGAGAGCCCGGGCGCCCTGGCTCAGCCAGCACCGAGGCGCAAGCGAAGAACTTCGATGCAGACGAGAGGGATGAGACCATGCGCTTGATCCTGCGACGGCTAAGCCCGGGTCTGGGAGTGTTCCTGCTTTGCGCAACCGCGTGGGGACAGTCGGACCTGACGGTAAGCCAGACGGGACCCGGCAGCGTTGTCGCCGGCGCGACCCTCACCTACTCGATGACCGTGACCAACGGCGGCCCGGCCGCGGCGACTTTGGTGACCGCGACGGACGTTCTGCCGAGCGGCGTGGCGTTCGTTCCGGCGGGATCGACGCCGGGCTGCGTGGACAACGGTGGAACGGTGTCCTGCGCCCTGGGAACTCTCGCCTCCGGGGCCACCACGCCCGTCCTCATCGTCGCGCGGACGAGCGCGGCGGGAACGATCCGCAACGTGGTCGGCGTGATCGCCAACGAGTTCGATCCGAACATCGCGAACAACTCGCCGGCGCCCTGGGTCACGACCGTGGCGGCTTGCGCGAGCGTCAACGTGTCGCCGGCATCCTTGCCGGGCGGATCGCTCGGAGGCGCCTACAGCCAGACGCTGAGGGCCGCCGGAGGAACAGCGCCTTACACGTTCTCGCTCGCGTCGGGATCGCTGCCGACGGGCCTGGTCCTCTCGTCCGCGGGCGTCCTCTCGGGCTCGACCTCGTCGAGCGGGAACTTTACGTTCACCGTGCGGGCCGTGGACGCCAACAACTGCACGGGCACGCGGGCGTATACGCTTCTCGTCTGCGGCACGGTCTCCGTGTCGCCCGCGACACTGGCCTCCGGCGCGGTTGGAACTCCTTACAGCCGGACGCTCTCGGGCAGCGGGGGGACCGGCTCCTACACCTTCACGCTCGCGTCGGGCGCACTGCCGGCGGGCTTGTCGCTTTCGCCGGGCGGCGTTCTGTCGGGCACGCCGAGCTCGGCCGGCACCTACAGCTTCACTCTGCGTGCGACGGACGCGATCGGCTGCTCGGGGCTGCGCGCGTACGCGATCACCGTGTGTCCGATCATCGGGCTCTCGCCCGCGACGCTGGCTGCGGGCCTCGTCGGCTCCGCCTACAGCCAGACGCTGACCGTGAACCAAACCGGTCCTTACACGTTCTCTCTGGCGTCAGGCGTTCTCCCGGCGGGTCTGACGCTCTCCTCCGGAGGAGTCCTGTCGGGAACGCCGAGCGCGGCGGGCGCCTCGAGCTTCGTGGTTCGGGCGACGGCCGCCAATGGCTGCGCCGGAACGGCGGCCTACACGGTCGTGGTCTCGTCGCCGACAGGCTTCTACACCATGGTTCCGTGTCGGGCCGTGGACACGCGCAACGCGGCGGGAACTTACGGGGGGCCGGCGCTGCCGGCCAGCGGCGCCCGGGTCTTCCCGCTGGCGGGGCGGTGCGGCGTTCCAGCGAGCGCCAAGGCCGTCGCGGTCAACCTCACCGTCGTGGGCACGTCGGCGGCGGGCAACGTGAGCGCCTATCCCTCGAACATCGCGGTTCCGGGGACGAGCACCTTGAACTTCGGCGCCAATCAGACGCGCGCCAACAATGCCGTGATCGGCCTGGCGCAGGACGGGACGGGCGGGATCGCGATCTTCAACGCTTCGGCAGGGCTCACCCACGTGATCGTCGACGTCGTCGGCTATTTCCAATGAGAGGAGCAAACATGAAGGTCAAGGGTTGGAAGCTCTGGGTCCTCGCCGGCGCCGCGTCCCTGCTGTTCTTGCCGCGGCCCGCCTCCGGGCAAACGACCGGCGGGCCCTTCCAGTTCTACACGCTGAATCCCTGCCGCCTGGTCGACTCGCGAAGCAACTTCGGCGCGACGGTCTTTTCCGGCGGCGCGCTTCAGAACGTCACGGTCAAGGGGCGCTGCTCCGTTCCGGCCACGGCCAAGGCCGTGGTCGTCAACCTGACCGGAATCGGCCCGAGCGTTCAGGGATTCTTCGCGATCTGGCCGGCCGGAACGGCCTATCCGGGGACGTCGATCCTCAATCTCAACGCCGGCGAGCCCGCCCTTGCCAACGGCGCCATGGTCGGTCTGGGCGCCGGGACACCGGACCTCTCGGTGGTGTTTGGAACCGCGGGCGGTGGCACCAGCAACCTCGTCATCGACGTCGTCGGGTACTTCCAGTAGGGCGTCGTTTCGCGAACAGGAGAAGCCATGATCTCCAGGCGCATTGCCACCGGATTGGCGGTTCTGTTTGCTGCGGCCGTTCTCTCGGCCACCAGCGTCATCCCCATCTCGGACCAGGAGCTCTACCGGAGAGCCGACGTGGTCGCCCACGGACTCGTGCTGTCGAACCGCGCCGAAATTGGCCCCTTCGGGTTCGTCGAGACCGTGACCGAGATCCAGGTCTTCGAGACGTTCAAGGGGCACTCCTCAGGCAACCTCGTCTTGCGCACGGTGGGCGGGCGGCTGCCTGACGGCACCGAGACGGCCGCGGCCGGGCAGCCGCGGTACAGAGTGGGCCAGGAAGTCGTTGTCTTCGCGACGCTCGACCCCGAGGGCGAGTACCGAATCACCGAGTTCCTGCTCGGTAAGTTCGAGGTGTGGGTGGACGCTGGAGGCCGGAAGTTCGCTTTGCCGCCGCTCGCGACGCCCGAGAGCACGTCCGTCAACATCGTCGACGTGCCCAGAGAAGCCGCCGGCGCGCTTGTTCCGCGCGAGCTGGAATCGTTCCTGTCCTCACTCAGAGCGCGCGAAAGCGGCCGCATCGCCATCGAAGAGTCGCCACGCCCGCCCGCCGGCCGGCTCGTTCCGAGCGACGAATCCGGGAGCGGGATCCGTCCGGAGTGGTCGATCGCGTGGGCGGGGGCCTCGGATTCGTACCGCTGGCCCGAAACGACCCCGATCACTGTCCAGACGATTGCCGCGAGCGTGGACGGCGGCGTCTGCAACGCCTCGGCGGGGACGCCCGCCATCGCGGGCGGAAGCAACGGAACTGCCGAGTTCAACGCGGCTCTGGCGACCTGGAACTCCGACGCGGCTCGCAGCGGAACCCGTCTGGTATCCGGCGTAGTCGCAGGCTCCGGAGTGAGCGTCTATCCCAACACCGATCATGTCTACGGCTGGTTCGACGGACCCGGCGCCGACGGGGTCATCGGGTTGACCTTCCTCGGCGGCCTCAGCTGCGTCCCTCCGGCGCCGACGTTCGAGACGCACACGTGGCGGTCACGGACCTTTCGGAGCCTCGTCAACCCGGCCGTCTACATTCGCGCGCGGGCCTGCTGGAGCTCCAAACACTACCAGGCGGTATTGACCCACGAGCTGGGCCATGCGCTGGGCCTCTGGCATTCTCGCAACGGCGACGGGTCCGAGCCCAGGGACGCAGCGGACAGCTGCCCGACGGACACCTGGGAATCGATCATGCAGGGCATATCGCCGATCCAGGGCTATCTCGGCGCCGACGACATCGCCGCGCTGCGGTTCGATTATGCGACTGATCCGACGCCTTTGCTTTGCAACGGCGCCCCGCCCGGCCGGCCCGCATATCCCGACACCTTCAACTGGGTGGATGAAGCGTCTCCGGCGGGGGCCTCGGTCACCGCGAACTTCGCGTGGGACTCCGTCCATCGGATCAGCCTCGAGCACTCGCACACGGACGGACCGGCAAGCGGAATGCACCAGCACTTTTTCGTCGGCGCAACGCAGACAATGACTCCCGGGCAGACCGACATCCTGACCTGCTACGTGTGGCTCGATTCCTGCAATCCGCCGCAGGAGGTCATGCTCCAGTGGAACGACGGTAGCTGGGAGCATCGCGCCTTCTGGGGCAACGATGCGCTGGCCTGGGGCGCCATCGGGACTCCAGCGCATGTGAAAATGGGTCCCTTGCCCGCCCTCGGACAGTGGGTGCTGCTCGAGGTTCCGGCCTCGACCGTTGGTCTTTCAGGCCAGACCGTGAATGGAATGGCCTTCACGCAGTTCGACGGTCAGGTCTTTTTCGACCGCGCCGGGCTGCGGCCGAGGTATCGGCCCGTGCAGCCGGGTCCCGGTCTGCCCGTCGTGCCCCGGGGTCCGACCTCCGGCGGCACACGGGTCGTCATACCTGGTAGCGGCTTCGTCGCCGGCGCCAGGGTGACCTTCGGCGGGATTCCCGCCACGTCCGTGAGCGTGGATAGCGGTACGCAGATCACGGCCGTCACGCCCGCGCACATCGCCGGGGCGGTGGAGATCGTGATCACGAACCCGGACGGTCAGTCCGGGTATCTGCCGGGCGCCTTCACCTACGTGGATCTCGCTCCGGCCTATCAAGGCTACCTGGACGTCGCGGCGTGCGACCAGTTCACCGGTTGGGCGTGGAATGCGACCTATCCGACCACGCCGATCCAGGTCGATATCTACCTGGACTCGGCCAAGATCGCCACGATTCCCGCGAGCTCCTTTCGCGGAGATCTCGCGGCCGCCGGGATCGGCGACGGATACCACGCCTTCTCGTACGCCGCGCCGGCCTCCGTCCGAAACGGGGGTTCTCATGTGATCGACGTTCGGGCCGCGGGAGGTCCGTCCCTCACGGCCAGCCCGAAGTCGTTGACCTGCGCGGACGGCGCCTCGTTCGTCTCCCAGAGCGTTCCCTCGGTGATGGCGCCGGGCGCGACGGCGACCGTGTTCGTCACGATGAGAAACTCCGGCGCGACGGCCTGGACGGAGAGCAATTCCATTCGGCTCGGCTCCCAGAATACCGAGAACAACACGACCTGGGGACTCGGCCGCGTGTACCTCGCCCCGGGCGAAGTCGTGTCTGCGGGCGCGAGCAAGACGTTCTCGTTCACGATCACGGCACCGGCGGCGACTGGGACGTACAACTTCCAGTGGCGGATGTTGCGTGAGATGGTCCGCTGGTTCGGCGACTACACACTCAACGTGACGGTGGTGGTCGGCACGCCGCCGGCCCCGACCGGGTGCGTGCCCAACGGGACGAGTCTCGCCGCGGGCGCCACGTCCGTGACGATGGCTTGCAACCCGACTCCGGGCGCCTCGAGGTATGCGATCCGCCTGCAGGACAACACGGACGGAAGCCTCCGGAGCACCTGGACGTGTCCGGGAACGCCGACGATCTATCTCTGCGTCAACGACATCCCTTCGAGCTCCTACACGTCGGCGGTCGTGCCGGGCCACTCGTACACCTGGTGGATGCACGCGGGCAACGCCTACGGCTACAGCTCCCCGACCTACGCGAGCTTCACCGTCCCGGTCGTTGCGCTGCACGCGCCGACGGGATTGGCCAAGGACCCTGTGTCGCGCAATCTGCTTTGGACCCCGCCGGGCAACCTCACCGGGGCCGATGCCGTGACCTACGATCTCCGGATCACCGGCGGCGCCAACTGTGCGGCCGGATGCCTCTACCATCCGGGAGCACCGTCCTGGTACACGATGGGCGCCGAGATCGGCACGGGGACTTACACCTGGACGCTGAAGGCGAACTCGGCGTCGCGGCCGTCGTCGGGACCGGTCTCCGGACCGTCCTTCACGATGCCGTAGGGCAGCCAGACGCGCGGCCGCTTGAACAAGAGCTGGAGAAGGCATCCCGGCTCCCGTTCCGCGGCCTGTGGCCGGGCCGCCTTGGCACAAGCGCGATCAGTACCCTCCGCGCTGACAACCACGTCAGACAAGGAGAGACACCGTGAGGACACCGGGCGTGAAAGATGTGAGCCTTGGTCCCGGACGAGCAGCTTGCCGCGCTGGTTGGATCCTTCTCCTGTTCGCCTTGAAGGCTCACGGCGCTCTCGCTGTCGCGCCCGCGCCCCAGTCCGGTTCGCCGGGAGGATTGGCGTCCGCACCGACGGCTGAACAGCGCCATCTCCTCTTGCAGTCGAGGAAGGGGGGCGCGATCGGAGACTCGCGGACGGGCGTTGCCTACGCCAGGGGTCAGATCATCGTCAAATTCAGGCCCGGCCTCTCGCAAGACGCTCACCGACTGTTGGAAGAGCACAAGACCTTCGCGTCGGCTCTGGCGGACGGCTCGGGTTCGCTCGACGAGCTCAATGGGAAACATCGCGTCCGCGCGGCTCGCGCGGTGTTCGCTCAACCTCCCGCTTCGGGCGGTGGCGGCGCGCAAGCGGAGCAGGCGATCTCGCCGGGCGAGGTCGCGGGCCGGTTCCCGCGGCGGACGCGTCGCGCGCCGGTCGGCGCTCGGATCCCGGACTTGTCCAGCATCTATGTCTTGGACCTTCCAGCGGACTCGGACGTCGAAGCCGTCAGCCGCGAGTACGCCGCGGATCCCCACGTCGAATACGCCCAGCCCAACTACATCGTTCATGTCGCGTCCGGGCCCAACGATCTGAACTTCAGCTCCCAGGGCTCGTGGGGCCAGGGCTACGACGATCTCTGGGGCGTGAAGAGAGTTCATGCTCCGGAGGCGTGGAACACGACGCAGGGTCAGGGAATCACGGTCGCCATGGTCGACACCGGAGTGGACGACACGCACCCGGACATCGCGGCCAATGTCGTCCCGGGCTGGAACTTCGTCGCCGGCACCGATGAAGTCATGGACGACTTCGGACATGCTCGTGGTCGCGGACCTCGCGACGAACACCCAGCGGTTTCTCTCGGGGACCACCGAGATCCAACGGGCCGGATCTCCCAGCATCTCGGGAGACCGGATCGTCTGGTCGGACTTTCAGCGATCCCCATGTGATGTCCTGTGCATCGACGGCGACATCGACCTGTACGACTTGAAGACCGAGACGGTCCAGCGCGTGGTCGACGGACCGGTCAGATCTCCCGCGATTTCCGGCGATCGGATCATCTGGCTCCAGGCGACGAGCGCCGGCCCTGATCCCGCCTATGGCATCTTTCTTCTGGATCTCGCGACGGGCGAACGGCGGCGAATCACGACGGATGACGCCGTGCCCTTCTTCGATGGGTACTCCAGCATGGCCATCGACGGCGGACGCATCGTCTGGGCCGACCATCGCAGCGGCAGCTGGGAGATCTACCTCGACGATTTGACGACCGGCGCGGAGCAGCGGCTCCCGATCCTGGACGCGCGGCCGGATGTCGCCCTTTCGGTGATCGGATCGCGTACAGCACCTTCGAGTCGCAGATCACGGTCTTCGATCTCTCCACCGCGACGGGAAAGACGATTTCGGGCGCAGACGAGGTCGGCTGCGGCCCGCGCATCGCCGGCGACCGTGTGGTCTGGGCCGGCTTCACCAACGACGAATTCTTCCCCAATATCTTCGCCTACGACCTCGCCGCCGGGACCGAGCAGCAGCTCACCAGCCACCCGCTCGGCCAGGAGTTCCCGACCATCGCCGGCGACGACGTGGTTTTCCTCGATGACCGCGATGGAAGCCGGATCTTCCGTTATTCCTTCTCGACACACGCTCCGCCGCGGCTCCCGCGCGGGCGACCCCAGACGGTCGAGTGGAGGAGAGGACCCGGGCGTCCCTGAGCCCAAACCGTGCGAACGAGGCGTGCGACCGGTCGACCCCGCCGCTCAAGATCGGTAAGGAGGCTCCGCCTCGGACGATCGGGCAGGTGTACCGAACGCGGTGGCGTTTGCTCGAATCACATCTTGTCCGTGGGGCGACCAGATCGCCCGCGAGGCGCGTGAGGCGCCGCAGGGGATCTGCTGCGGTCGCTGCCACGATCCGGACCGGCGCTCGTACGAAGTAAAATGACGCAATGTCTTCACGGTCGTCTGCCGCGGCGTCACCCTCCTCGCCTCGGCCCTATTCCGTCTCCGAGCTGCTCGCCGAGGTCGGACAGGCCCTGCGCACGTCGTGGCGGGACATCGCGGTGGCCGGAGAGATCGGGCGCTGGGAGACGCGGGGCGGGCACGGCTACTTCACGCTCAAGGATCGCACCGGGTGCTTGAGCGCGATCATCTTCGGCTCGGACCTGCGCCGCGTCCCGTTCGAGCCCAAGGCCGGCCTGGAGGTCGTGGTCCGGGGATCGCTCGATCTCTATCCGCCGACTGGCAAGTTCCAGATCAAGGCGTTCGCGATCGAGCCGATCGGGGCCGGGGCCCTCCAGCTCGCCTTCGAGCAGCTCAAGGAAAAGCTCGCCGCCGAGGGGCTCTTCGAGAAATCCCGCAAGCGCCCGATTCCGTTTCTTCCGCGGCGGATCGCGATCGTCACCTCGCCCGACGGCGCGGCGATCCGCGACATCCTGCACGTGGCCGGCCGGCGGTTCGACGGCCTCGCCATCACGATCTATCCGGCCCGCGTGCAGGGCGCCGAAGCGGCCGGCGAGATCGTCGCCGGGATCCGCGCCTTCAACCGCCGGAGTGGCTTCGACGTCCTGATCGTGGCCCGGGGCGGCGGCTCGGCCGAGGACCTCGCGGCTTTCAACGACGAGCGCGTGGCCCGCGCTCTGGCGGCCTCGGCGATTCCCACGATCTCGGCCATCGGCCACGAGACGGACTGGACCATCGCCGACTTCGTGGCCGACCTGCGCGCTCCGACGCCGTCCGCGGCGGCGGAGATGGTCGTGGAGCGCAAAGACGAGCTGACCCGGCGGATTCGCGACGTCCGCGCGCGCTTCGTTCTCGCGGCCAAGAGCCGGCTGGGGCACGCGCGCGCCTCACTGACCGCCCTCTCCCGCGCCGACGGCCTGCTCCAATTCCGCTATCGCCTGCGGGATCTTCGCGATCGGATCGCCCAGAGCCTCTCCCTGCTGGTCACCACCCTCGAGCGGCGGCCGGCCGCCGACGCCGCGCGCCTGGAGCGCGTTCGCCGCGTGCTCCACGAGTTCGAGCGCGTCGTCGAGCTGCCGCGGCTGGCCGAGACGCTCGCGCGGAGGCGCTCGCTTCTGGAGGAGCGGATGGGTCGGAGCCTGGCGGCGCGGCGCGAACGCCTGGTCGGAGACGTCCGCAAGCTCGATCTGGTCTCACCGCTGGCGGTCCTGGCGCGCGGCTACGCGGTGGCCTACCGTGAGGGATCCCGGACGGCGCTGCGCTCGGCCGAAGGCCTCAAACCCGGCAGCCGCATCCGCGTGCGTCTCCACGAAGGAGAGCTCGGCGCGGTCGTGCGCGAGACCGGCGTGGCCAGGCGGGACGGGCCGCTGTTCGAGGAGCGCGGCGCGTCCGGGCCCAAGGCGACGCAGACGCTTCTTTTCACCCCTCGAAACCCGGAGGACGAGTGACCGCGAAGACGAAGAAAGACAAGACGTTCGAAGAGGCGCTCGATCGCCTGGAAGCGATCGTGGCGCAGATCGAGTCGGACGACCTGGGCCTGGAGGCGCAGTTCGATCTCTTCCGTGAGGGGATGTCCCTCGCGCACTTCTGCGACGCCAAGCTGACCGAGGTGCAGAAGTCCGTGGAGATCGTTCTGAAGGAATCGGCGGCCGAGTGGAAGACCGCCCCGTTCGCGTCGGAAGAGACCGAAGCGGACGACGACGAGGCCTCCGACTGACTTGAGCGTTTCGGCCTATCTCGCGGCGCGCAAGGCGGACGTCGAGCGCGCGCTCGAAGAGCTCGTCCCCGCGGGGGAGGCCTGGCCCTCCAGCCTTCACCGCGCGATCCGCCATTCGCTCTTTGCCGGCGGCAAGCGGCTGCGCCCGATCCTGGCGCTGGCCGCGGCGGAGACGCTGGGCGGAGACGCGGCCGGAATTTTGCCGGCGGCCTGCGGCCTGGAGATGATCCACACCTATTCGCTGATCCACGACGATCTGCCGGCCCTGGATGACGACGAGCTGCGGCGCGGCGTGCCGACCTGTCACGTCGTCTTCGGCGAGGCCATCGCCATCCTCGCGGGCGACGCGCTGCTGACGCACGGCCTGGGCGTGCTGGCCCGCCATCCCAGGGAGGACCGCTACGCCGGCGCGAAGCTCGCCGTCCTTGACGCCGTCGTGGAAGCGATCGGGACGACCGGCATGATCGGTGGACAGGTGGCCGACCTCGAGGCCGAGGCGATCGCCGATCCCACGGAAAGCCTGGTGCTGGCGATCCACGAGAGCAAGACCGGCCGCTTGATCCGAGCGGCCCTGACCACGGGAGGGCTCCTCTCCTTCGCCTCCGAGAAGGACCTCGCCGCGCTCGACGCCTATGGCCGCGCCGTGGGCCTCGCGTTCCAGATCAAGGACGATCTCCTCGACGTCGAAGCCGAGGCGGGGACTCTGGGGAAGGCCTCCCACAAGGACGCCGCCGCGGGCAAGGCCACGTTTCCGGCGGTGGTCGGCGTGGAGCGCTCTCGGACGATGCTCGCCCGGACGCTCCGGGACGCGATCGCCGCGGCCGAAAGCCTTCCCGGCGGCGGGGGCCGCCTGCCCGATCTCGCCCGCTATGTCGGGGAGCGGCCCTCGTGAAGAATTTGTGATTGGCGATTTGTGATTGGTGATCGGTGGTCAGCGGAGGAACAGATGGAGGCTCTCCGGTCGGCGCGCCGAAATCACAAATCACGAATCACAAATCACAACTCCCTATGAAGGCATTCGTCCAAACCGCGATCGGCGAGTACGCCGTCCAGGACCTGCCGCGCCCCCGCGCCGGCCCGGGCGAGGTCGTGCTGCGCGTCGAGGCCGCGGTGACCTGCGGCACGGACCTGAAGCTTCTCGACCGCGGGCATCCCCGGATCCGCTTGCCGGTGACGATGGGTCACGAGGCCAGCGGGGAGATCGTCGAGCTGGGGCCCGGCGTCGACGGCTTTCGGATCGGCGATCGGGTCGTGCCCGGAGTCTCCGGGCCTTGCGGGGCCTGCGCTGACTGCCTGGGCGGACGGCCGAACCTCTGCGCGGAGGCGCATGGGGAGCGCACCTGGGGCGCCTTCGCCGAATTCCTCCGCGTGCCCGCAGCGGTGGTCGCGGCGAACCTGCACGCCGTGCCGAGCGGCCTGGCGCCGGAAGCCGCGGCCTTTCTCGATCCTCTCGCCTCGGTGCTCCACGGCTGGAGCCGCCTCGCGCGCCGCGGACCGCGCGTCCTCATCTACGGCGCCGGCGCGCTCGCGCTTCTCTGGGCCCAGGTCGTGCGCCTCCAGGGAGGACGGGCGATCGTGGCGGGCCGGCGGCCCGATCGCCTGCGCCGGGCCGAAGCGCTCGGCGCGGAGACGCTCGATGTCTCGGCCGGTCCTCCCGAGGCGCTCGGCGCGGACACCGCCGTCGACTGCACCGGGCAGGAGACGATCTGGGAGCTCCTGCCGGACCTGGTCGGCCCGGGCGGCGAGGTCCTCCTCTTCGGCGGATGCGCTCCCGGCGCCCGGGTTTCCTTCGACGCCGCGCGCCTGCATTACTGCGAGATCTCGCTGGTGGGCTCTTTTCACTCGACGCCCCGGGACGCGCGGACGGCGCTGGATCTGCTGGCGCAGGGAGCCATCGAGGTGGAACCGATTCTGTCCGGCCGCGGGGCGTTGTCGGACCTGCCGCGGTTTCTCGAGGCGCAGCGGCGGGGCGAAGGAATCCGCTATGCCCTCCTCGCGTGATCGCATGAAGGCGGTCGAGGTGCGGTCGGACGGCTCGGTCGCGGTCGTCGAGCGCGCCGTGCCCGTGATCGGTCCGGACGAGGCCCTGATGCGTCCCCTGGCCTCGGGCATCTGCGGATCGGATCTCCTGGCGTGGTACGCGGCGCGCAAGGCCGGAACGATCCTGGGCCACGAGGTGGCCGGGGAAATCGTCGAAGTGGGCCGCGACGTGCGGGCGTTTCGTCCGGGCGACCGAATCGTTGCCCACCATCACGCTCCGTGCCTCGCCTGCGACCGGTGCCGCGCCGAGCGCTACGTGCACTGCGTGGCCTGGCGCTCCTCGGCCCTGGATCCGGGCGGAATGGCCGAGGTCGTGCGCATTCCGGCCGGGAACCTCGCGCGCGACACCTGGAAGATCCCCGAGGGACTGACCGCGGAGGAAGCGAGCTGGACCGAGCCGCTGGCCACGGTGGTCAAGGCCTTCCGGCGGGCGCAATGGAAGGCGGGCTTCTCCCTCTTCGTGATCGGCCTCGGGTCCGCCGGGCAGCTGGCGGTGCGTCTGGCCCGGGCCCGCGGCGCCTCGGGGATCGCCGGAACGGATCGTGTCGCCTTCCGGCTGGACAAGGCCCGCGAGGCCGGAGCGGCCGTGTTCGACGTCGACGCGCGCCCTCTGGCGCAGGGCGCCGCCGAGATCTCGCAGGGGCAGGGGTTCGACGTCGTGTTCGTCGGTCCGGGCAAGGGCGAGGTCATCCGGGCCGCGGCCTCCGCCGTCGCGCCGGGAGGCGTGCTCCTGCTCTTCACCATGGCTCCTCCGGAGGAATCGCTCACGATCGCGCCGCACGATCTCTACTTTCGCGAGGTGAGCCTCGTGCCGTCGTACTCCTGCGGTCCGGGGGACACGCGCGAGGCTCTGGACCTCCTCGCCGGCCGCGCCGTCGCCGTGGCGGACCTCGTGACCCACCGCTTTCCTATCGCCCGCGCCGAGGAAGCCTTCGCGCGGGCGCGCGATCCGGAAGGGTCGGTGAAGGTGATGCTGACCTTTGGAACGTGAGGCGTGAGGCGTCAGGCGTGAGGCGAAATCAGACGTGAGCCTTCAGAGCCCCTTCCGGGCACGGCCGCCCCACAATAGAAATATTGTTAAGGGTTTCCTCGACGCCTCCGCGCCTCACGCCTTACCCCTCACGCCTCACGCCCCATGAAATCCCGCCTCGACGTCCTCCTCGTGGCGCGGGGGCTGGCGCCGACGCGGCAGCGGGCCCAGGCCATGATCCTGGCGGGCCGGGTCGCCGTGGACGGCCGCCGCGTCGACAAGGCCGGGGCCTCCGTCGAGGCGGACGCGGAGGTGCGCGTCGAGGGACCGGCCATTCCCTACGTTTCCCGAGGCGGCCTGAAGCTCCAGGCCGCTCTCGACGCCTTCTCCATCGATCCGTCCGGCCTCGTGTGCCTGGATGTCGGCGCGTCCACGGGCGGATTCACCGACTGCCTCCTGCAGCGGGGCGCGCGAAGGGTGTACGCGGTGGACGTCGGGCATGGTCAGCTCGACGCCAGGCTGCGCGACGATCCGCGGGTCGTCGTCCTCGAGAAGGTCAACGCCCGGTACCTGGATCGTTCGGTCGTCCCGGAGGCGGCGCAAGTCGCCGCGGTGGACCTTTCGTTCATCTCGGCGCGCCTGGTGCTGCCGGCGGTCTCCGCTCTGCTGGCTCCGAACGCGTCGCTCGTCGTGCTCGTCAAGCCGCAGTTCGAGGCGGGCCGCCGGGAGGTGCCCCGCGGGGGCGTCGTGAAGTCCGAGGAGACCCGCCGGCGCGTGGTGAAGGAAGTGGAAGCGTCGGGGCAGGGCCTGGGGCTGGCGCCGATCGGCGCGATCCCGTCGCCGGTCCTGGGGGCGCGCGGAAATCAGGAGTTCCTCCTGGCCTTTCGGGCGCCCGGCCCCGCCTCGGATTAAGGTAAATTGAAGCGGATGAAGGGGGCGCGGACGAGGAGAGGTCTACGCTTTCCACGCGTCGGGCTGGTGGCCAAGGTCATCGCGCCCGAGGCCTTGAGGCTGGCCGCCTCGCTGGAGAAGGCGCTCGCGCGGCGGGGCGCCGAGGTGCTCTTCGAGCAGGAGACCGCCGCCGCCTTGGGGAAGAGGGGCGGGATCCGCCGGGATCGGATCGCCGGGGCGAGCTCGCTCGTCCTCGTCCTGGGAGGCGACGGCACCCTGCTTTCGGTGGCCCGCGAGGCGCCGTCGTCGGCGCGGATCCTGGGCGTCAACATCGGCGCGCTCGGGTTCCTGGCCGGCCTGTCCCGGGAGGAGGCCCTGGAGCGTCTCCCCGAAGTCCTGGAAGGCCGGTTTCGCGAAGAGCGGCGGCGTCGCCTGGAGGTCCGGCTCTTCGAGGGAACGCCGTCGCGGACGCTGCGCGCGCTCAACGACGCGGTCCTTTCCAAGGAGGCGATCGCGCGGATCTCGACCTTCTCGATCGCGATCGCCGGCCGGCCCATCTCGCAGTTTCGCGCCGACGGGGTGATCGTCTCCACGCCCACCGGGTCCACCGCCTACAACCTGTCGGCGGGCGGCCCGATCCTGCATCCCGCGCTGCGGGCGGTGGTCGTGACGCCGATCTGTCCCCACACGCTCTCGCAACGGCCCCTGGTCGTCCCCGCGGCGACGTCGATCGAGCTGCGCGTGCTCGACAGCGGCAGCCCCGGGGGCGTCCACTTGACTCTCGATGGACAGGCCGGCTTCTCGATCCCCACGGGGTCCTGCGTCCAGATTCGCGAGAGCCCCTCGCCGGTGACGCTCCTGCGGCCTCCGGAGTCGGACCATTTTCACAATCTGTCGGAGAAGCTCAACTGGGGCGTCTGACGGCCGGGGAACTCTTGCCAGCCCAAACCTCAAAGCCCGAAGTCGAAGATCTCCAGACGCCCGGCCGGGGCGCCGGGGAACCGCTCCGTGAGCCGGACCGCGCGTCCGGGGATTGCGGAGACTGGACCGAGCCATGGTGAGACTTCCCCGCCCGACCGAGGGCGTCGCGCCTCACCGCCTCTCGGCCAGCCGCCTGTACGCCATCCTGCTTCTGTTCCTCATTCTCTCCGGCTACGCCGTCTGGAAATCGGAGCGGTTCCAGAACCTGATCCAGGGCGTTTCGCAGGCCCGGCTCTCGGCCGCTCTGGGCGCGCCGGTCTCCTTCGAGACGGTGGAGCTGCGTTTCTTCCCGCCGTCGGTGCACCTGGCCAACGTGCGCATCGCCAACGATCCCGCGCTTGGCCTTCCCGTCGATCGCCCCCTCCTGGAGGCCGAGGAGGTAACCATCGGAGGCGGCGTGTCCCTGGTCGGACAGGAGCTGCGTCTGGGACGCATCCGCGCCGTGCGGCCGCGCGTTCGCCTGGTCCAGGCCGCCGACGGGCGCTTCAACCTTCCGCCCGGTCTCTCCGGCCCTTCCCGTGGAGGGCTCAAGGTCTCCATCGGCTCCGTGCTCATCCAGCAGGGCGTCCTGGAATTCGAAGGCAAGAAGGCCGCCCTCGACGGCCGCTTCGACGATTTCGCGGCGGAGCTCATCGTCGTGGCGCGGGACCGGTACGAAGGAACGCTGGAGGCCCGGCGCGCCACCGTGAAGCTTCCCAACGCCGAGCCTCTCGTGGCCGGTCTCTCCGCGCGGTTCCGGCTCGACACCCGGCGCGGACTGACGCTGGAGGAGCTGCGACTGTCCGGAGCCTTCGGGCAGATCCGCGCCTCCGGGGAGCTGGAAAACCTCGACCACCCGCACGTCCTCGTCACCGCGACCGCGCAGGTCCAGGTGGAGGAGGTGGAGCGGCTGTTCCGCTCCCCGCTCGGATTCTCCGGACCCGCCAGCGTCGACGCCGCGATCGAAATCCCTCCTGAGGGAGGGTTCCGCATCACCGGCCGGCTCAAGGCGGCGCGCATCCGGCGGGATCAGTTCGAGTTCGAGGACATCGCCGCGACCGTGGCCGCGCGGCCCGAGGCGCTGGTGGGCCAGATCGAGCAGGCCGGCTACGCGGGAGGCAAGGCCACCGGCGTCCTGCGCATCGGCAACGTCACCGGGAAACCCCAGCCCATGACGCTGCAAATCGACGGGCGGGGGATCGCGCTCGAGCGGTTCTTCGCCGATCTCGGGTTGAAGGGCACCGGCCTCTCCGGCGCGGCCAGCCTCCAGCTCGGCCTGCGCTGGGGCGAGGCCGGCATCGAACGGGCGGACGGAGGAGGAGTCCTCGAGATCGAGCCCCGGCCCGCGGCGTCCCTGGTGCGCGGCCGCTTCGGGGTTCCGACCGGCGGCGGGGGCTCCATCGCGGTGGTCCAGGGCCGGATGGGCTTCCAGGACGTGACGCTGCGCTTTCCGCAGTCGACGCTGGATCTTTCCGGCGGCCTGCGGATCGGACAATGGCAGCCCGATTTCGATCTGAACCTGAACTCGCGTGATCTGGCCGAGGTCGACCGGTTGTTTCAAAACTTCACCGCGGCCACCGGCGGCAAGCCCGAGCCCCTCGGCCTGGGAGGTTCGGGACAGATCGTCGGGCACCTCGCCGGCTCCTGGTCGGAGCCCGTCGCTTCCGTGCAGGTGACCGCGGAGGAGGCGCGCTACGCCGGCGTTCTCTTCGGGAGCGTGCGCGGCGCCGTGGAGATGCGCGACGGCGCCTTCTTCTTCCGCCCGCTGCGCGTCTACGACGGGGACGCCAGTGTGTCGCTGGAGGGGATGGCGCGGTACCGCTTCTCCCCGGGCCAGGACCGCTTCGACCTCGCCATCGCCGCGCGACGCTACCCACTGGCCCGACTCCTCCAGTACCTGGACCTGCGCTTCCCGGTGGATGGAAAGCTCTCCGGCGCGTTCCCGGTCTCCGGGACTCCCGAGCGACTGACCGGCGGGGGAGCCGTCGAGCTCGCCGAGGCCACCGTCTGGGGCGAGAAGATCCCTCTGGTCAAAGCCACGGTCCGTTTCACGCCCGGGGTGTTCGCCCTCGACGACGTCGCCGCCGAGATCGGCGGCGGCATGATCCGGGGATCGGGCTCTCTCGCGACGGCGGCCAAGACGTTTCAGGCCAGGGCCGCCGGGGATGGCATTCCCGCGCAGAGCCTCGCCGCGGCGCGCGCCCTGTCGCCCGACGTCTCCGGGAATCTCTCCTTCCAGGTGTCCGGCGACGGGTCGATCGACCGCCCGAATCTGAAGTTGTCCGCCTTTCTCTCGCAGGCCCGGTTCTTCGGGCACCCGGTTCCCGAGGGCCTGGAGCCGCGGGCGCAAGCCACCGTGTCGCAGGGCGCCCTGACCGCCTCCGTCGAGGTCCCGCAACACTGGACGCTGCAGGCGCGCGGCGACGTGTTCGGCGCGTCTCCCAAGGTCGACGTCGAGCTCGATGCCCCGGATCTCGCCGCCCTGCTCCAATTCACGCCCGTCGCGCTCTCGCCGGGAATGGGCGGGTCGGTCGCCGGGCAGGGTCACTTCGACCTTCCGGCCCGCGACGGCGATCTTGGGAGCGGATCGTTCCGGATCACCCGGGCGCGGCTGGATCTGCCGGACCGGCCCGGAGTGATCGCGGCGTCCGGCCCGATCCAGGCCCGTTTCGCGGGGGGGAAGCTGACGGTCGACGAATTCTCGGCGGTGGGCCAGGGCACCTCGCTCAAGCTCGGCGGCTCGGTCGATCTGGGCGAAGGGAGCGGCGGCATGTTGGTGCGTGCCCAGGGCACGGTCGACGGATCGGCCCTGGCCCTTCTGGCTCCGGACGTCTCCTTGCAAGGAAAGCTTCTGGTGGACGCGCGGGTCGCCGGGACGGTTCAGAAGCCTTCGTTCGCGGGCTCCGTCCGCATCGAGAACGGCAAGTACCGGCTGGCCAGCCTGGGCCAGATCGTCGACGACGTCGACGCCAGCGTCACGTTTCACGAGTCCCGCGGGGACGTCGAGGGGAGAGCCAAGTTCGGAGGCGGCGACCTCTACGCGGGCGGCAGCTTCTCCCTGGAGGGGCTCTCGCTGAAGGACTTTCGCGTTTCGGTCCAGGGGCGCCGCGTCCGGCTTCCGCAGTTCCAGGACTTTCGCTTGATCGCCGATCTGGACCTGGTCGCCACGGGCGGCCCCTCGGGCAACACGATCCGCGGGGACGTCTCCCTCCTGCGCGGAACGTACTCGAAGGACTTCGACATCACGCTCTCCGATCTCTTGGCGCGCAGCCGGCCGGCCGGAGCCGCGGTGGTCGAGGCCTGGAAGCAGCGCACGACGCTGGAAGTGCGCATCGTGAGCGCGGGCTCCCTGGAGGTCCGCAACAACGTCGCACGGCTGACCGGCTCGGTCGACCTCATCGCCCGCGGGACGATCGCCGAGCCGACGCTGCTCGGACAGATCTTGCTCGACGAAGGCGGGCGGGTGACCTTTCGCGACGTCCGCTACGACATCGAGTCCGGAACGGTGACGTTCGCCAACGCCCGCGGCTTCGCCCCCATCCTCGACATCCACGCCCGCGCCGAGGTCAAGGGTTACGATCTCGTGGTGAGCCTGGTGGGGACGTGGCCCCGGATCCAGACCACCTTCTCCTCCGATCCGCCGCTGCCCGACGAGACGATCCTGGCGCTCCTGCTGACCGGCACCACGCCGTCGACAAGGACGCAGACCGACACCACCTCCTCGATCGTCTCGGTGGGCGCGGGCCTCGCCGCGGGGGCCGTGACCGGCGGCATCACCCGGGGCACCCAGCGGATCCTGAAGCTCGAGCGTTTCGAAATCGACCCGGTCTTCACCGGCGGACAGCTGACCGACGTCCGATCGACGATCGGCAAGCAGATCACGCCGGACGTTCTCTTCACCTACTCGCAGTCCTTCGAGGCCTCCAAGCTTCCCATCGTGCAGGTCGAATGGAGGATCTCCAACACCGTCGTGCTCCGCGCGCAGCGCGACGAGAACGGCATCTACCTCGTCGACATCCGTCGGCGCCAGCGGTTTTAACTGGTCACGTTGAGCGCCGCGCGGTCCCCGTCTTCGTCCCGGTCGCGCTCGAGCGCGCCGCCGCTCTCCGCCGCGGTCCTGGCGGCCGCCTCCCTCTGGCTCCTGGTCGGAGCGGCCGTCCGAGGCCAGGCCCCGGAAGAGATCACGCCGAAACTCTACGGACGGGAAGTCGCCTCGGTGGCCTACACCAGTGACGGACCCGCGGTGCCGTCGGAAACGATCGGCCTGATTCAGATCGCCGCGGGGAGGCCGCTGACCGAGGAAGCGACCGCTTCGACCATCCGGAACCTGTTCGCGACGCGCCAGTTTGCCGACGTCCGCGTCGCCGCGGAGCCGCAGGGCGAGAAGGTGGCGGTGAGCGTCCACCTGTTCCGGGCCTTTCACGTCCGGCCCCTGAAGTTCGCCGGGTCCCTTCCGCTTTCGCGCGAGGAGCTGCGCAAGGCGCTGGCGTTCGACGAGGGGGACCTGTTCCGGCGGCAGATCGTGGAGGAGGGCGCCGAGGCGTTGAAGCGCCGCCTCCAGGAGGAAGGCTTCCTGCAGGCGCGCGTGCGGCCCGACGTGACGCTCGACCACGCCGCGTTCGACGCCGCCGTGACGTACCAGATCGACGCGGGACCGCGGGCCCTCGTGGCCCCCGCCTTCTTCGACGGCGAGACCAAGCCCTTCACTCCGGGGGATCTCCTGGCCCGCACGCGCGTCAAGCCGGGCGACCGCTACAGCGAGGCGCGGGCCCGGGCCGATGCGCTGCGAATGACCGCGTGGCTCCACAAGGGGTCCTGGCTGAAGGCGACCGTCGACCTCATCGCGGCGCAACCGACCGACGATGGGCGGATCATGCCGGTGTACCGGATCTCCGTGGGCAAGAAGGTCGCCTTCGAGAACCGCGGCGTGAAGGCGAGCCGGGTGCGGCGGGACATCCTCGACCTGATCGAGGCGCAAGGAGGGTTCGACGAAGATCTCCTCCTCCAATACGTGGACAACGAGCGGCAGGCCCTGCAACGCAAGGGCTACTACCGCGCCAAGGTCGACTACGCCATCGCCGAATCCGCCGACACGACGACGGTGACGATCACCGTCGAGCAGGGGCCCCACCTGGAGGTGGAGAAGGTGGCCTTCGTCGGCAACGACGCGGTCCCGGCCGGGACGCTCCAGACTCTGATGGTCACGCGCAAGGGGAGCCTCCCGCTGATCGCGCCGGGCCACCTGGAGGATCACGATCTCGACGACGACGTGGACGCCATTCGCGGTTACTACCAGACCCACGGATGGATCAGCGTGAACGTGGAGAAGCCCCGGATCACCGAAGGGTCCAAGCCCTCGCGGCTGATCGTGACCATCCCGATCGCGGAGGGCCCACGGACGATCGTGGCCAGCTCGCGGATCGAGGGCGCCGAGCACATCGATTCGGATCTTCTCGACAAGCAGCTGGGCGTGAAGGTCGGCGACCCCTTCAATCCCAACCAGGTGCGGCTGGGCGCCTACAACCTGGTGGCGTACTACCGGGATCACGGGTGGGAGGAGGCCTCGGTCAAGGACGGGTACGAGCTCTCGGCGGACAAGACGCGGGCGGACGTGAAGTACCAGGTCGACGAGGGCCTGCGCTCCTTTTTCGGAAAGACGATCGTGCGCGGCAACACGCGGACCGGCACGTCGCGTATCGCCCAGCTGGTGACCTGGCGCGAAGGGGATCCGTTCTCGGAGACGAAGGTGGTCGAGACCCAGCGCAACCTGGCCCGGGCCGGGGTCTTCCGGCGCGTCGAGGTGCGCCCCCAGGCCGCCGACCCGGCCTCGCAGGTGCGCAACGTGGAAGTCGAGGTCCAGGAGGGGCGGCCCCTCTCGGTCCTGTACGGCGTGGGCTACCAGTACGCGCCCGACGCCGTGATCGCCCAGAACGATCCCTTCGCCGTGGCCGGAGTCTCGTACAACAACCTCTTCGGCCGCATGCTCTCGGCGGGGCTGGAGGGGCAGATCGCCGTGTCCGGACGCTTCCGTCTCCAGCTCTCCTTCCGCGACCCCTATCTCTTCAACCGCGACTTTCCCTTCACCTCGTTTCTCTTCGCGACCCGGGAGCCGATCCAGGACATCGACGTCGAACGCCTCGGCTGGGTCAACGAAGTCTCCCACTATTACGGCAAGCACCTGCGCGTGGCCGTGCGGCTGGAGTACCAGCGCATCCGTCCCTTCAATCCGCAGGACCTGTCCACCATCGAGGCGGAGAACTTCCCGCGTTTCGACCAGCCGATCGAGGAGGCCACGACCGGGCCCAACTTCTTCTACGACCGCCGCGACGACATCCTGGACCCGCATCACGGCTACTACGCGACCGGCGCGGTCAAGTACGCCTTTCCCATCCTGAAGGCCGAGGCGCGCTACACCAAGGTGACGAGCCAGTTCGCCACGTTCTTCTCGCTGGGGCCGACCGTGCTCGCACTGAACACCCGCGTGGGCGGGATCTTCCCCTATGGGCCGAGCGACATCCAGGTCCCGATCGCGGAGCGCTTCTTCGACGGCAAGAACTCGATCAACCGGGGCTTCGACACCGACCTCCTCGGCATCCCCGGCCAGACGGTGGACTACGATACCAAGGCGAGGCTCCACAACGGGTCGGGGACGGGCTCCTGCGCCGGCTCCTTCCCCACGCTGGCCGCCTACGACTGCAACGCCGGGCCGCGGATCGTGGGGGGCAACGGCATGCTCTCTGTCAACGCCGAGCTGCGGTTCCCCATCGCCGGCCCGGTTCAGGGCGCGGTGTTCTACGATGCCTCCCAGATCTGGAGGAGCTTCTCGGACGTCAGCCTTCGCTTCGAGGGCAACGACGGGCTGCGCCAGTCGGTGGGCATCGGGCTGCGCGTCCTGCTGCCCATCGGGCCCATTCGGGCCGATCTGGGCATTCCGGTGCAGCGCCGCACGATCCCCTTCAACGTCATCGACGACAAGGGCAACATCCTGCTCTCCAACGCCGGAACCGTCCGGGAGGCCGCACACCTGTTCGTATCGATTGGATATCCGTTTTGAGGACGGGAGGACGTGAGGCGTGAGGCGTGAGGCGTGAGGCCTAAGGCCCAAGGCGTCTTCTCCGTGCCGTAGGGGCGGGGCTTGCCCCCGCCCGCCTCGATCGCGGCGCGCGAGGCATGAGGCGTGAGGCGATGCTCAGCCCCGGTCGCGGGCCGGTGCGCCGAGGGCGCAGATCGCGAGCGCAGCGAAGGCTACGTCTCCGCGTCGTGTCTACCAGATCGCGGGGAGGTCGGGGAACGAGCGGAGGCGCGCGTCCTTGGTGACCAACGGCGCGTCGAAGTGACGGGCAGTTGCCAAAATCATGCGGTCCGCCGGGTCGCCGGGGAACCCGCGCCCGAGACCGGCCGCGCCGACCGAGATCTCGGGAGTGAGGGGAAGCAGCACCATACCGTCTTCGCCCAGGGCTTGAAGGAGCCAGGCGAGGACGTCGCGATCCAGCCGGAGGCGCCGCTTCTCCACAAGCATCGCGATCTCCCATGCGCTGATGGCGCAGACGCCCCGTTGCGGGGTAGCCTCGATCGCGGCGCGGGCTCTGGCGGACAGTTTCTCGGGAGCGGCCGCCCACCAGAGCCAGGCATGGGTGTCGAGAACGATCACCGATCGGCCTTCCAGCGCGCTTCGATGGGCGAGAGAACATCGCCTTCACGCAGAATGCTTCCTCGAAGGCTGCGCGGAGGCTCGATCGGAACGACCCGGGCAACGGGCTTGCCTCTTTTGGTCACGACGATCGGCTGGCCGGTCTCGGCCACGCGATCGAGAAGAGCCAGGCAGTGGGTCTTGAACTCACCGGCAGCGACGGACCTGGATGATTTGACCATGGTCATATGACTATAGAACGCGCTCGGAGACGCGTCAATCTCATCGGAACGTCCCCGGAGAGAAGCCGTAGACCTGGGAGGTCTTGGGGATGTCTTCCGGCGCGAAGAGAGGATCCTGGAGCCCGCGCTCGCCCAGAACCCGGCCGCGCCAGGAGAGGAATCCCGCCGCCCGTCGGGCCACGGCGCCGGCGGTCTTCAAGTCCGCGAGCGTCACCGCCGCCGCCCGGCGGCGCAGCTCGAGGAGCCGCTCGGCGCTCCGGGGTCCCACTCCGGGAACGCGCAGAAGCGTCTCCCGCGCCGCGGTCGTGAGCTCGACCGGAAAGCGGTCGGGATGGGCGAGCGCCCAGGTCAGCTTCGGGTCGCGCGCGAGCGGGAGATTCCCGGAGTCGCGGTAGGACAGCTCTTCGGGGGCAAATCCGTAGCGCCGCACCAGGTAGTCGGCCTGATAGAGCCGATGCTCGCGCAAGGCCGGAGTCTCCGGAGCGTTCTCGAGCGGCGTGTCTTCGATCGGACGAAACGCGGCGAAGTGCGGGTGGTGGATGGTCCGCTCGCTCCAGAGCCGGTGGGTCGTCGCCAGGAGCTCCCGATCCGTCTCCGGCCCCAGCCCGACGACGATCTGGGTCGTCGCGCCGGCGGAGACGGCCGGTCCCGGCGGCCGCGGATCGCCGGTCAGGCGTCTTCTGCCGGCGTCGCGGGCGACCCGCCGGACCCGCTCGAGCAGGTCGATTCCCCGGGCGTAGCTCTTTTCCGGCGCCACCTTGTCGAGGGTGGCCTGGCATACAACTTCCAGATTGTAGGAGACCCGGTCGCAGAGGAGCGCGAGGCGCTCGACCTGCTCCGGCTCGGCCCCGGAGACCGCCTTGGCGTGGAGGTAGCCGGCGTATCCGCGCCGCAAGCGCAGAATCTCGACGAGCTCGATCATGCGGTCCATGGCCCAGCGGGGATTCTTCGGGATGCCGCTGGTCAGGAAGAGTCCGTCGGCCCAGCGTTTCCGGTAGGCGGTCAGGAAGGCGTCGGCCAGGACGGCGGGGGAGAGCGCGTGCCGGGGCAGGTCGCGCCCCGCCCGCATCGGGCAATACGCGCAATCGAAGGCGCAGGCGTTGGTCAGGAGAATCCGGAAGAGCCGCGTCGCGCCGAAGCCGCGGTCGGCGAGGTTGCGGATATTGATCGGGTCGAGCGGCTGCCGCGCCCGGAATCCCGCCGCCGGACGGACTTGCGCGGTTCCGCTCCCGTCCTGGTCCGCGACGGCCTGCGCGATCAGAAGCCGGATCTTCTGCTCGGTGTCGGAGGCTTTGGCCATTGAGGCGTAAGTTTGGCGTAAACAACCGGAGAAGTCAAGAAGTCCTCTCGTGACAATAGGTAGACAGGAGCGATTGGTGAGGAGGCATGAAGGCAAATCGCAGATTCTCGAAGATTTTCCGCTTTTCGTGTCAAAGAAAGCCCCTCCCGGAGCCACTTCATAGATGAGACCGAACCATCCCACGTACAGGCTTCCGCGGCCTCCAGAGGGGGTCAAACGTTTCGAGTGCCTTCAGAGCTTCGGAAAGCGGTGGAGGACTACGTCGATTCCTGCATGGCCCGTGAGTCTCCGCCGAGAGTCTCGGAGCTGGCTCGAGTCCTCAACGTTTCCCAGCGCAGTCTGCTGAACGATTTTCGCCGGCTACTCGGAGTCAGACCGTCCGAGTACATCAAGGCTTACCAGCTCGCGGCCTGTACGAACGTGAGTGCTGGCGGCGATTGCCTGACGGCCTCTCCGCCGGGGACGACGCGGTCGGGCTTCGACCCCTTCGGTCGTCCGCAGACGGAAACGAGGGCCGATGGTTCCACCACGACAATCGATTACACCGACGGGGCGGCTCGCTTCTCCGACACGAAAAAGGCGGCCACCGTCGGCAACGTCAACGGAACCTGCGGTTCGGGTTGCACGGGCGGCCAGAGCTCGCTGACCACCTACTCCTACGACGTCTTCGGCCGGCTGGTCACGGTCGTCGAGCCCGCCGCTGGAAGTCCTCCCGTCGCCGACAGTACGTCGTACACCTACGACGCAAACGACAAGCTGGCCTCTGTGGGGCAGGGAAGCCAGATCCGGTCGTTCACATCGAACGCCTTTGGCTTCCTGACGTCCGAGACGACCCCTGAAACCGGTCCGTCGAATAGGCCCGGAACCGTGAGCTACGTCTACGGCAGTCTGGGAAACGTCTCGAAGAGGACCGAGGCGGACGGCTCGATCCTCACCTACCAGTATGACGCGGCGGGGCGGGTCCTTTGCGTCGTCTCGGGGGACATCGGCACGTCGACCTGCGACACGTCAAGTCTGCCCCTCTACCTGCGCAACTACTATGACGAGAGCGGCCACGGTCAATCCAACGGGAAGCTGACGACCCGCAAAGGGTACAACTGGATACCAACGATCGGCCCGGTCGTGACCGATTCGTTCTCCTACGGAAGCGGCGCCGGCCGCCTTTCGTCCCAGGTCACGACGGTAGGCATCTGCGACTTTTATTTTCCTGCGACACAGACCTGGACGTATAACGCGCTCGGCCTGGTCAGCGCGCACGGCAATCCGCGAAGCTCCGGCGCATTTTCGGTAACGCCGACCTACAGCGAGGGCATCCCGGTCTCGATCACCGCAAACTCGCAGGGCATCGTGACGGCGGCCACTTACAACCCCGCGGGATGGCTGGGTTCATGGACCGCCGGAAACAGCGGGACGGCCGTGGTGACAACGATCGGCCAGCACGCGACCAACCTGCTTTCCCGTCCCGTCCAGATCAAGGCGGCCGCAGGCGGGACCACGCTGTTCGATATGACCTGCCCCCCGATAACTGGTCCGGTGTAAATGACACTCTTCGCTCGAATTTGGCGAGGGAGGAGAGATGCGAAGAGTCTATTTACGTTGGTTCATCGGAGTCAGCCTTTGCGCTTATTAGTATTCTCCTAGGAAAGCCCCGCCGGCGTCGAGAGCTTTCGCTCCTCGGCGGCGAGAGTTCGCCGGAGAGCTTCCAGATCCTCCTCCGTGGAGTCCGCGAGATTCGTGAACGGCGCTTCGGCCAGGGCCTCGCGCCAGGGCAGGGACGGCAAACCGCCGTCGCGCAGGGCATGGATCAGCTTTCGCGTCTTGAAGGCATCGAACCAGGTGTGGAGGTGGCGCCGCAGGGTTTCCGCGTCGCGCGATTTCGCCGCGGCGTCGCGGACCGCCTCGAACGCGCCGAGCTTGCGCAGCACGTCCTGGAGCAGATCCGCGCGGAAGAACGGAGTGTCCTGGGGGAGGACGTGGAACGGCTGGTCGATCGCCCCGCCGGATCGTGCGATCGCTTCGAGCACGTCGAGCCAGCCGGCCAGGTGCGCGAAGACGAGCGGGTGGTAGAGGCTGAATCCCTCCAGCCGCCGCGGGCTCGCGACGAGATCACCCACCGCGCGTCCGGTCCCGAACGGCACGCGGTCCGACACGCGCCCTTCCAGCAGCACCGGCAGGCCGTCCAGGCGCGCGATGGCGCCGACCTTGGCGAGCTTGTTCAGGACGTAGAAGTCCTCGGCGGCGTTCTTCCTGGGGAACCCGCGCACGGCGGCGTAGGCCTCCGGCGCGATCGTCAGGCAGCTGCCCATGCTCTCGTAGGCGTAGGGGGAGCCGGCCCAGGCCAGGCCGAGCACGTAGTAGCGCAGCGCGATGTCATAGAGGCGGCCGGCGCGCTCGAGATCCTCTTCGCTTCCGAAACGGTGCTCGAAGAAGTAGAGCGCGGCGGCGGCATCCTGCGCCGCCCCGGAGATCTGATCGAAGTAGTCGCCTGGCAGGACGACGTCGGCGTCGGTATTGTGGATCCACGGCGAGGCGATCTTCCCCGCGGCATGGAGGGCCAGGACGAAGTCGTTGCCAATCTTGCGCGCGAGGCCGACGCCCTGGCCTTCGGGCAGGTAATGCCCCGCCGCGGCCCGGTCGATCACGACCAGCGCGCCGCCCGGCGTCGCGAAGGCGCGGGCCGGGGGATTGCCGGAAAGCTCCGCGGAGACCTCGAGGTTCTTGCCCAACCGCTCCCGCGCGGCCGCGTTGGCCTCATGGACGTCGGCAGGGGAGTCGGCCCGCGCGTTCAACACCACGACGATCAGGACGGAACCAGACGGGCCCACGGGCACGGAGCCGAGAAGCGAGAAGAGACTCTCGCGTTCGCCGTAGGCCGGGACCACCAGCACGTGGCCAAACGCGCCGGAAGCTTTCTCGGCCAGCCGCGCCTCCGGCTCGGCATGGCGGGACAGGTACTTGTCGATCGCCTTCGATTTCATGGCGCTCCCGGAGACAGTCTAAGCCGCGGCCTCGCTCGATCCGGGGGACCTTGACGGCAGATCGCTGCTCGTGCATGATAAGTGCATGGCAGTCAAGACGATCACCATCGACCTGGAGGCCTACGAAGCCCTGGCCCGGCGAAAGCGGAAGGGAGACTCTTTCTCGCGGGTCATCAAGGAGCACTTCGGGCGCCGCGCGACCGGCAAGGATCTTGCCGCCCTCGTCAGGACGATCCGTCTCTCGGAGGAAACACTGGCATCCGCGGAGAGCCGCATCCGCGCGCGCCGCCGCAGCGTCGCACGGGCTCCGAAGCTGTGATCCATCTCGACACGTCCTATCTCATCGATCTGCTCCGGGAATCTGCCCACGGGCAGACGGGGTCGGCCTCGCGGTTTCTCGAGACCGTCGCCGACGAGGAGCTTGCGATCAGCGTCTTCGTGGCCTGCGAGCTGGCCGCCGGAGCAGCTCAGTCGGCCAGGCCCATGACCGAGAAGCGCCGGGTCGAGCAGCTCTGCGCCGGCCTGTCGGTGGGCTTTCCCGACGAGCGATTCGCGCCGGCGTATGGATCTCTCCTCGCGGCGCTGGAGCGCGACCGTGGCCGAATCTCCACCATGGATTTGCTCATCGCCACTTCCGCCGTCCTTGCGCAGGCTCCACTCGTCACGAGAAACGTGAAGGATTTTGAGCGCGTGCCGGGCCTGGAGGTTCTCACCTACTGAATCCAAGGCTGGCGCCGCGGGCAGATCCGCTCAGTGCATCGCGGACCGCACCGGCAGCTCCGCGACCAGCCTGGCCTCGGCGTCCAGGAGCTCGTCGAGGCGCGGCGCGATCTCCTCCTCGGGAAAGTAGACGCGGGCCAGGCGCAGGTAGAGCCCGCGGTGACGGGCTTCGGAGGCCGTGAGATCCAGATAGAAGTCCTTCATCGGGCCCGCCGGCAGCGCCTCGGCCACGATGCCGAAGCGCTCGCAGCCGCGGGCCTCGACGATCCCGCCGACCAAGAGCCGGTCGAGAAAGTAGGCGTCGCTGCCCTGGCGGAACTCGCGCGACAGTCGGTGGATGTAGGGGTCTTTGCGATCGGCGGCGAGCGTCAGGCCGCGCTCGGAGAGGCGCGCGTAGACGCCAGCGAAATGCGACAGCTCCTCCTGGGCCAGCTCGATCATCGCGGCGACGAGTTCCGGGCGGTCGGGATAATGCGAGACCAGATTCATGGCCGTTCCCGAGGCCTTCCGTTCGCAGGCGGCGTGGTCGAGGAGGAAGGAATCGAAGTCCTGCAAGACGGCGTCGATCCAGAGGGGCGAGGTGGGACTCTTCAGGATCACCGAGACATTATTGCCGATCGATCACGGACGGCACGAGTCGTGCGTCCAGAGGGGGTGTCGCGCAGAGGAGGCCGGTCATGCCGCAGTTCCAATATCTCATCGTCGGCGGGGGGATGGCCGCCGACGCGGCCGTGCGCGGGATCCGCGAGGTCGATCCGAAGGGCTCGATCGCGGTGGTCACGGCCGAGAGTGCCGCGCCCTACAAGAGACCGCCCCTGACCAAGGGGCTCTGGAAGGGCGAGGCCTTCGACTCGATCTGGCTCGGGACCGAGAAGCTCGGGGTGGAGCTCGTGCGGGAGCGCCGCATCGTCGGGCTCGATCCGGCCAAGAAAACGGCGGTGGACGACCGGGGCGACACCTATGGATTCGGCAAGGCGCTGCTGGCGACCGGGGGAACGCCCCGGAAGCTCTCGTTCGCCGATGACGGCGTCATCTATTTCCGAACCGCGGCGGACTACGAGAGGCTCCGACGCCTGGCCGAATCCCGGAGCGCGTTCGCGGTGATCGGCGGCGGCTTCATCGGGTCGGAGATCGCCGCGGCGCTGGCCCTGAACGGCCGGAAGGTCACGCTGATCTTTCCGGGTCCGGCCATTGGGGCGCGCGTCTTCCCTCGCGGGCTCGCCGACTTCGTGACCGGCTACTACCGGGACAAGGGCGTGACGGTCGTGGCGGGCGAGACGGTGACCGGCCTCGAGCGGCGTGACGAGAGCTTCGCGGTCCGGATGCGCGGGCGGGGCGAGATGACCGTGGACGCCGTGGTCGCCGGTCTCGGCATCGCGCCCGGCGTCGAGCTCGCGCAGAGCGCGGGCCTGCAGATCGAGGACGGCATCGTGGTCGACGAGCTCCTGCGCACGAGCGCGCCGGACGTCTACGCCGCCGGGGACGCGGCCGCGTTCTTCAATCCCGCGCTCGAAAAGCGCATCCGGGTCGAGCACGAGGACAACGCGGTGACGATGGGACGCGCGGCGGGGCGCAGCATGGCTGGCCGCGGGGAGCCGTACCGGCACCTTCCTTCGTTCTATTCCGATCTTTTCGACCTCGGGTACGAGGCGGTGGGCGAGACGGACGCGCGGCTGTCGACGTTCGAGGACTGGAAGGAGCCCTTCCATGAAGGCGTCGTCTATTACCTCGACGGAGGGCGGGTGCGGGGCGTTCTCCTCTGGAACGTCTGGAACCAGGTGGACGCTGCGCGCGCCTTGATCGCCGAGCCGGGACCCTTCGAGGCCAAGAACCTCAAGGAGCGCCTGCCGGCGCCGAGCGCGGGCGCTTTGTCGCCCTAACAGCCCGTGGAAAAATGGATGCGGGCGCCGTGTCCGGCACTTTGCAATCGGTGCCCGAGGGGAAGCGCGGGCGCTCGATGCGTCTGCCTTCTTTCGCGGACGCCGGCAAAGTGCCGGCCACCCTTCGGGTTACGGCGGCGCGGGGCCATCTGCGGCGTCTGAGCTCCTCGACG
Organism: uncultured Acidobacteriota bacterium; assembly: GCA_963733955.1. Lineage (GTDB taxonomy): Bacteria > Acidobacteriota > Thermoanaerobaculia > UBA5066 > Gp7-AA6 > DATFTF01. The sequence continues at coordinate 2,750,966 of CAVTEW010000003.1, read as the reverse complement.
ATGCGCGGGCATCGCCGTCGTCGCTCTTCCTTGCATCTGACCCCGCGGCGCTCGTAACGTCATCCCACACCTTTTTTCCACGGGCTGCCAGGGGCGGTCCAATCCGCGAAGATCGCCGCGACCCTCGCGCGCAGGTCTTCGAGCGTCCCGTCGTTGGCGACGACGACGCTCGCCCGGTCGAACGCCAGCGCCGGCGAGATCTGCGCGGCGATCCGCCGTTCGGCGTCCTCGGGATCGCCCCCGCGCGCGGCCCAGCGGCGGATGCGCTCGACGCGGGGCGCGACGATCAAGAGAACGCGGTCGAGGTTCGCGTCGCCCCGCGCTTCCAGCAGCTGCGAGGCCTCGGCCACGGCCACGGAGGCGCCGGCCCGCTCGGCCTCCTGGAAGCGGCGGGTGATCTCGCCGATCACCAGTGGATGGATTTTCGCCTCCAGGGCGTGACGCCGGGCCGGATCGGTGAACACGATCTCGGCGATGCGGGCGCGGTCGATGCGTCCGTGGGGATCGAGGACCGCGTCGCCGAAGAGCTCCCGCGCCGCGGCCTGGCCCGCGCCGCCCGGCTCGTAGAGCTCCCGCACGATCGCGTCGGCGTCGAACACGCTCGCGCCGAGGTCGCGCAGGACTCCTGCGGCCGCGGATTTTCCGGTGGCGAGCCCGCCCGTCAGTCCGACGCGCAACATCAGGCTCTCCAGTCTCGCCGTTCGTAGGGGCGGGGCTCGTCCCCGCCCGCGGGCGGCCGCAAGGGCCGCCCCTACGGCCCCGAACGAAGCGGCACAGATCGCACCACGTCGCCGTCCTTCATGACCCAGTCGATCTTCGACAGAACGGAGACGTCCTGGAGCGGATCGCCGGCGACGGCTGCCAGATCGGCCCAAGCGCCCGGTTCGACGACGCCGATCTTGCCGGTCAGGCCGAGAAGCTCCGCGGCCACCGTGGTGGCGGTGCGGATGGCCTCGATCGGCGTCATCCCCACGCGGACCTCGTGCTCGAACTCCTGCGCCTGGTTGATCTCGGTCCAGGGAAAGCCGCCGGCATCGGTGCCGAACACGATCTTGACGCCGGCCTTCCTGCAGTTGTCGATCGACCTGGCCTGGATCTTGGGCATCTCCGCCCAGATCGGCGCGCCGGCCTGGGCCCGCGGCTGCGCGACGTAGGCGGAGACGGTCAGCGTGGGGCAGTAGAAAATGCCTTTGGCCGCCATCTGCTTGGCCATCTCCGGCCGGATCGAGTCGCCGTGCTCGATCGAATCGACCCCGGCCTCGACCGCGATGCGCAGCCCGGTGTCCGACGTCGCGTGCGCGGCCACGTGGATCCCGTGCGCGTGCGCCTCGGAGACGACCGCGGCGATCTCGTCTTTGGTCCAGTTGGGAGGCGAGTCGATCCAGCCGTCGGAGGTCAGGTGCAGGCCGCCGGTGTTGGCGTAGATCTTGATCCAGTTGACGCCGTAGGAGATCTGCTCGCGCACCGCCTTGCGGCAGCCGTCGGCGCCGTCGCAGATCTGGACGCCGGTCGGAAAGGCCCAATCGGGGCGGAAGTGGGTGATCGGATAGCTCCCGGTGGTCGAGAGCGCCCGCCCCACGACGAAGAGGCGCGGTCCCGGTACGACGCCCTCATTGACCGCGTCGCGCAGGGCCACGTCGTCGTACGACGCGCCCTCGGTCTCCAGGTCCCGCATCGTGGTGAACCCGTGCTCGAGCGCGATCTTCAGGGCCCGGACGGCCCGGGCGACGCGGTGCCCCGGATATTCCTTGAGGATCTGCTCCTCGTACTCGGGCGCCGTGGCGTCGCCCTGCAGAAGGATGTGGGTGTGCACGTCGGCCAGGCCCGGCAGCAGCGTCCGGTCGCCCAGGTCGATCACGCGCGCGCCGGCCGGGACGGCGGAGCCTACAATCTCTATCTTGTGTCCCTTCACGACCACGACGGGATGCTCGACGTAGCGTCCGGTCTTGACGTCGAGCATCCGGGCCGCCTTGACGGCGACGGGAGCCGGCTCGGCGGCGGGGGCCGCGGCCGCCGCGGTCAACCCCAGCAAGATCGCGCAGATGGTCTTCATATCCCCTCCTGCCTTGCGAAGCGAGAAGGAGAGGATATGCCACGTCCGCGTCGCCCTCTCCCGGCGGGAGAGGGTCGCTTCGACGGCAGGGGTCAGGCGCTAACCCCTCACCCTTGCCCTCTCCCCTCAGGGGAGAGGGTCGCGGGAATTGGTCAGCGACGCGACCGCGGCTAGCGTTCGACGGTTTCGGCTGGTCTCCTCACCCAGACGTCCCGCGCGTGCGCCTGCCCGCGCTCGTAGCCCCGCCGGAAGGCCTCCTCCCGGAGGCTTTCGGCGTAGCGGTCGCGGACGTGCTTCGGGATGTCCTCGTAGCGGCGGCCCCGGCTGTCCGGGTGCAGGGCGGCCGTGAAGCCGCGGCGATAATGGTCTTCGTGCGCGCCGAAGTCGCCGCCGTCCTTTTCGTAATGCTCCTTCTCCGCGTCACGGATGCCGACCCACCAGCGCTCGCGCGCCGCGTCGAGGGTTTCCGCGCCCGCCTCCTCGAGCCCGCGCCGCGCTTTTTCGCCTTCCTTCTCCGAGTCGGCGAGCACGAAGACGATCGACCGGCCCTGAGCCAGGGCGTCCTCGTACAGATTCAGCTCGTCCTTGGGCAAGCCCTGCTCCGTCTTCTCTTCCAGCGCTCCGCCCGCTGCGGCCCCTCCGATCGCGCCTCCCGCTCCGAACAGCGCCGCGGCTGCGAGTCCGATCGCCGTCACCGCGCCGACTCCCGGGATGAGGAGGCTCGCGGCCGCCGCGCCCAGTCCCAGTCCGGCCGAGGCGCCCATGGCCGCCCCGACCACTCCGCCGACGGCCTTGCCCATGCCGGGCTGCTCGGCGTCGTCGGTGGGAACCACCGCAAGGTCGATGGAAGCGGTCTCGGGCAAGAGAAGCTGGATGTGGTCGGGGGGGATGCCGCCCGCGCGCAGAGCGCGGACCGCCCGCTCGGCTTCCGGCCGGGTGGAGAAGATGCCAACCGCCGTTTCCATGAGTCCTCCTCTCCTTTCTTGGCTCGGGCCGGGAAGAGGCGAAAGCCCGAGGCGCAAGACGGCTCGCGCGCTCGGATTCGCGGACGCTTTCAAGCGGATGGAGGGAGCAAGAACCGAGCCAGCCAAGACATGAAGGCGCGCGGCGCGTCGAGTCGGCGCGGACGCGAAATTCAGGCCGGCTCGGAGCGGGCGGACTCGAGGGCGGGCAGCGGTAGCGACAGGCGGGCCACCGCGCCGCGCACGCCGGAGCGATTCTGCAGCGTGAGCGATCCGCCGTGGGCCTCGGCGATCTGCCGCGAAAGGACCAGGCCGATGCCCGATCCGCCGGGCTTGGTAGTGAAGAAGGGGACGAAGAGGTTGGTCGTGCTGGAGAGGCCGGGCCCCTCATCTTCCACCCGGATCTCCAGCCGCGGGGGATTGCCGCGCAGGCGCCGCCAGAGGACGGCCACGCCGCCGCCCGTCTCCAGCGCCGCGTCGGCGGCGTTGCGGATCAAGTTGATGAGGACTTGCTCGAGTTGATCCGGGTCGGCCGAGACGACGGCGGCGGGGCCGACGGCGACGGAGACGGGAAGGCGCGTCTCCAGGCTCGCGATCCGCTGGACCAGCTCGCCGACCTCGAGCGTCGAGCGGCGAGGCTCGGGGAGTCGGGCCAGGCGGGCGTAGCCTCCGGTGAAGCGCGAGAGCGCCGCGGCCCGCGAGGCGATGACCGACAAGCCCTGCCGCATGTCCTCGCGCCAGTCTGCGGGAAGCGGATCGGCGCCGACGGTCTTGCCCAGGCTCCCGGCGATCGACTGGATCGGCGCGAGCGAGTTGTTGAGCTCGTGGCCGAGCACCCGGATCAGGCGCTGCCAGGCCTGGCGCTCTTCCTCGCGCAGAGGCCGGGACACGTCGGCGATGACCAGGAGCCGGTGGGGAAGGCCACCCTGTCGGAAAGGGCTCGTCCGGACCTCCCAGCGTCCGCTGCCTCCGGGAAACGACGCGTCGACCACCCGCGGCGCGTCGAGGGACAGGGACTCCTCGAGCCCCAGCTCCGCGGCGCTGCGGTCGAGCAGGCGCGGCTCGGGCTGCGCGAGGAGGCGCTCGCCGGCCCGATTGGTGAGCTTCAGCTTCTTCTCGGCGTCGAAGGCGAAGACCGCGACATCGATCTCCTCCATCACCTTGCGCAGGAGCGCGGTGGCCTCGAGGGCTCCGAGCCGCTGCTCGCGCAGCGTCTCCGTCAGCGCGTTGATCTCGACCAGGACCTCGCCCAAGGCGTCGTCCTTGCGCCCGACGCGCCCGCGGATGGAGAAGTCATTCTCGCGCATCGCCGAGAGGAGATTGGCCACGGTCTGGAGCGGGAGCACGAGCCTCTCGCGGAGCGCCGCCGCGCATCCGAGCCAGAAGAGGACGATCAGGACGGTCAGCGTCCACTGGGTCCGCGACGCGAAGTCGCCGGTCCAGAGAAGAACCATCGCGACGGCGGTTCCCGGCAGCGCGGCCAGCGCGGCGATCATCTGGATCCGGCGGTCGAAGGGGAGGCGCCTCCAGTGGCTCATGCTGGGAAGAAACTCTACTGCGGCGCGGTCTGCCGCTCGGATGAGACCGCGCCTGCCGTACTAACACGGTCCCCGTGTTGCACTATAATTGTGGCGCATGAAGAACGTCACGATCACGCTGGAAGAGGAGGTTGCCCGGTGGGCGCGGATCCTGGCGGCCCGCGAGGACACCAGCGTGTCTCGTCTGCTCGGGGAGATGCTTCGGGAGCGGATGATCGAAGATCGCGGTTACAGGGCGGCTATGAAGAGCTACCTGTCGCGGGCCGCAAGGCCGCTCAAGAAATCGGGCCGCTATCCCTCCCGGGAGGAAATCCATGACCGCGCGGCTCTTCGTCGATAGCAACGTCCTGGTCTACGCACGGGACGCCTCGGAGCCCGAGAAGCAGGCGCGCGCGAGAGAGTGGATGGCGAGTCTCTGGTCGCAGGGACGCGGCCGCGTGAGCGCTCAGGTCTTGAACGAGTTCTACGTGACGGTGACTCGCAAGTTGAAGCCGGGACTTTCCCGCGAGGAGGCCCGCAAGGACGTCCGCGATCTCGCCTCCTGGAATCCGATCGCGACGGACGGGCGGCTTCTCGAGGCCGCCTGGAACGTCGAAGATCGCCACGGCCTCTCCTTCTGGGACGCGCTGATCGTGGCCGCGGCACACGCCGCGGGATGCGATCGCCTGCTCACCGAGGACCTGAAGGACGGTCAGGACTTCGGCGGTCTGACCGTCGTCGACCCCTTTCGCAACGCGCCTTAATCCCCCGGAAGGGCGCCCAAGCCTCCCGCCGCGGCCCTCGGCCCACGATCTCGATCGCTGGGGTCAGTTCCACATCATACACTTTGACTCAACCGGCGCCGCAGCCGGTCGATGCGCCTGCGCAGAGACCCGGCCTGCTCTCGCTCGATTTCGGTCACGACATTGCTGACGCGCGCGAGCTTGACGCCGAAGCCTTCGCCGATCTCGCGGCCGGTCAGGCGGGTCAGCTTCCTGGCCAGATAAATCGCCGCCTTCTTGTCGTCGCCGCCCCGGCTGCGCGAGAGGTCCGCCGGAGAAACCCGCCATTCCTTCGCCACGGCGCGCTGGATCTTCTCGAGGTCCACCTCGGACGCGCGGTGGTACCTGAGCGGGATGTCGTCGGCGGTCGGACGATCCTCGAGCATCCTCTGGATCTCCCGCCGAAAGTCCTCGTCGCCCAGATAGGGGCCCCGCTCGAGGACCTCGCCGGAGCCCTTCCCTTCCGCGACGAACCGGCGGTAAGCCCGGCGGGCAACCGACCGGCTCCGAGCGAAGCGGGACAGCGTCCAGTCCACTTCCAGCCACTCCGGCGCCGGCGCAAGTCCGGCACTCGCCCGATAGCTGCTCCACGGCCAGTCCTCGGCGCGCCTCGCGGCACCAGCGCGCACCGGATTGAGAACGACGTAGCGGCAGAGCTCGAGAAGATGGCTCTCCTTCTGGACGAGGACCGATCGAAAGCGCCCTTCCAGCAAGTGCCCCTTGCGGGAGTGCTTCCAGTTGAACCACTGCGCGTAGCGCCCGTTGAGAGACCGCATTCCTCGGGACAGCCCGGGCTCGGGCGTCTCGACGAGAAGATGATAGTGATTTCGCATCAGGCAATAAGCGTGCACGACCCACCGTTCCTCCGAGGCGATCTCGCCAAGGAGCCGGAGGAACTTCCGGCGATCCGCATCCTCGCGAAAGATCGAAGACCGCTCGTGTCCGCGGGCCATGACGTGGTAAACCGCGCCGGCAAACTCGAGTCGCAGAGGACGGGCCATCCGCCTAGTATATAGTGTGGAACTGACCCCAGACCTCGATACTTCCGGCGATCCGCATCCTCGCGAAAGATCGAAGACCGCCATCCCCGGCAAACTCCAGCCGCAGAGGACGGGCCATCCGCCTAGTATTCGATCCTCGCTGTCATTCCGAGGAGCGGAGCGACGAGGAGTCTGCTCCGAGCCGGTTACGTCGCCAGGAGCACGGGTCGCAGAGCAGCCTGCGCGAGAAAGAAACTCTCTCGCTCCAGAGCGCGCTCAGTCTCGGTACCAGCGGCGGAAAACAGGTATTCCAGAGCGGCTGATCAGCTCGACTTCGACTTGGTGCCACCCTCTCGCGAGGCCCGGATCAGCGAATACGATCTCATATTCACCGCCCGCCAGGGTACGTTGCGTCCTTCGGACCGCCAGGTCGGCGCAATAAATCATCTCGTAGACACAGCCGCCGTTAAAAAGGCCCCCCGTGTCCTTGGCCAGATGTTGGAGTCCCGTCTGGAGCGTGTGGCGGTAGTCGCTGACATCGAGCACGTAGACCGCGGTGTCGGCTCGAGTAACGGCTTCGATCATGGCTGGGTATTCCACGAACCATGGACCCTCCTTGGGCCGGCCAACCATCCACCCGTAGAAAATGAGATTCTTCTGGCCGGGCAAGGCCTGGAGCGAGGTCCCGATACAGGAGACGGCTTTGGAGATCGAGTCCCGCGGGCCACAGGCCGCGATGCCGGAGCTGAGACTCGGTCCGCCAGAATCCGCAGGCCGACCCCTATACCCGATGGCGCGGATCGCCTCGATGGCGCGCCGGAGGGCGTGATGGTCGCTGGTGAAGTCCTGGAGCAGCCTGAGCGACGAACCAAAGCCCAGTACAGCGGTGTCCTCGTCGGGTCCGGCTGCGTCTACAGTCTTTTCAGCCAGCCTCATCATCCGCACGAAACCCGTGTCCTTCTGCCCGGCGATCTCCCATTGGAAGAGCATCACCGTTAGGCCTCTCCGTCCCGGTTCGCGGGCCTTGCCTCTCTCCTCGTCCCGATTGGAGCTACCGCCGCTCGCGGTCTCGCCGATCGCCACCGTTGGCGCGCCCGCTCCAGCCGCTCCCGCCGGCGAGATCGAATCGACGGCTTCGATTGGCACTTCCTTCCCATCGACAAGGACTCGAAAGTCCTCCCTGGAGAGACCGTCGATGCGATTGGCGAAACGGTCGATCACGCGTCCCCTCAGAACCACCCGTTCTACGCGGACCTGCTCCCGAAAGGACTGGGCGGGTACGGCCGTCGGCCGCGGCGGCGCCGATTGGGCCACGACCGCCGCAAGTACGAGGAGTTCAAGAGGTTGCACACCCACCTCCAGAGCCGGCTAACTCTTCCGCCACCTGGCACATGACCAGCGGCGCCAGCGAATCGCCGACGTTGAGCGGCAACGATTGCGCGACGATCTGTCCGTGGCGTGAGAGTCTTGCCACATGACCCTTGAGGCGCCGGTTCTGCACTGCGAGCACGCCGATCGAGCCTGCGCACAGAACGAGGACAGAAATCCGGGCAACGCGTGCGGGAGCGGACTCGTTCATATCGGTCTGTAACGTATTTCTGCGGGTCCGACTCTAGGCGGAATCTCTCTGCTGGGTCTAGAGACATTTCATCGCCGGTTTCGCCACTCTTCCGGCGTCATCCCGACGTGCTTTTCGAACGCCCGATAGAAGGTCTTTTTGATGCCGAAGGCCGCGCGGTAAGCCACTCTGCCGACAGGCAGATCAGTCGTCTTCAGAAGGACTTTCGCCCTACCGATCTGCCGGAGCTTGATGTACTGGGAAGGTGTGATTCCGGTAATCCGATGAAATGTCTCTACGAACCTGGCCAGGGGCACGCCGAGGCGTCGGGCGAGATCGGAGACGCGCGGAGGCGACTCATTGTCGAAGGATTCTTGGACGTAAGTCTCCGTCCCCATGAGCCAGCCGTCCGGCAGGCCGAAGCGCAGCCGAGCAAAGCGAGAGCGTCGGGCGGGAACGCCGCCCGCATCCTCGTTTGGCGATCTGCCTTTTTTCTTGACCGTTTTCGACAGGTCTCCCTTCCATCCTTGAAGTGGTCAGCCGAGGGCGAAATCCACACAAACTATTTTCGATAGACGAAGATTTATTGACTAAGTCCAGGACTTAGTCTATCTTTTCTAGATCGTGAAGACTGTCAACATCCACGAAGCCAAGACTCACCTGTCACGCCTCTTGAAACGAGTCGACGCGGGCGAAGAGGTCGTGATCGCGCGTGCGGGCAAGCCCGTGGCGCGGCTGGTTCCGGCGGGCAAAGTGATGTCCCCGCGCAAGCTCGGGAGCGAGCGGGGCCGCTTCCAGGTGCCCAGGGACTTCGACGCGCCGCTCCCGCCGGAGATTCTCGCGAGCTTCGAGTCTTGAGGATTCTCCTCGACACGCAGTGCTGGCTCTGGATGCTCGCCGAGCCCGAGCGCTTGAGCGAGAAGGCGCGACGCCTGGTCGCCGCCCCGGACAACGAGCTTCTGCTGTCCGCGGCGAGCTCGTGGGAACTCGCGATCAAGTACGCGATCGGAAGGCTCGAGCTGCCTTCCGAGCCCGCGGTTCTGGTTCCCAAGTGGATGGCGAAGTCCCGGGTCGCTCCGCTCACGATCGAGCACGAGCACGCGCTCCGCGTCGCCTCTTTGCCGCACCATCATCGCGATCCCTTCGATCGCCTTTTGGTCGCGCAGGCGCAGGTCGAGAATCTTCCGATCCTGACCGCCGACCGCCAGCTCGCGAGCTACGATGTCGAGCTTCTGGAGGCGTGAGCGGGTACTTCAAGAGCGCGCCCCCCGCATCAGTTGCCCTTGGGCGAGAATTTCAGCGTCAGGGTCTGTTCGCCCGCCGAGAGACCGATCTTCGCTGGAGCGGGGGAGTAGGCAAGGCTCGAAAGCAGGGCGAGGCCCTCCTGGGCGCTTCGAAACGGCCAGAACTCGTAGAGTCCTGACGGGAGATTCCGGAGAACCGTCGATCCGCCTGGACCGGTTTGGAAGAGCGATCCCTGAACGGACGCGATGTGATTGAGCACGGGATAGGGGATGACCTGTCCGTTGTAGCGGACGAGAAGCGAAACGCCGGGAATCGGAACCCCGGTCTCGGTGGAGGTCTCGACGTCGAGCGTTGAGAGGCCGGCGGGGACCTGTAGCGGGATGGGGGACGTTGCATCGCCGGTTGCGGCCGGCGAGGAGTCCACGCTGGCGATCAGGAAGGAACCCTCCCGGGGGATGACGTAAAGAGTCTCACCGCCTCCCTCCGCGAGGGCGAGAGTGAAGCGGCCGTCGGCATCCGAAGTCAAGAACCGTTCGATGCCCAAAGGGGAGACGCCCGCAAGGATCTGGGCATTCGGAAGCGGCGATCCGGAAGCGTCGATGACCTGAAAGGCAAGCTCGCGTCCCCGATCCAGGGAGAAGTCGACGACCCGGCTGCCGTCGCTCTCCAAGAGGGTGAGATTAACGGGAGCGGCCGGGACATAGTGCTCGGCCTGAGCCGACAGACGATGCTGCCCGGCGGGAACGGACGTGAACTCGTACTCCCCGAGGGGATCGGTCGTCGTGTCGTAGGAGAAGTGGAGATCCGGTGATTCTGTCTCGATCGAAACCGTGGCCCCGGCCACTGCGTCGTGGGTCTTGGCGTCGAGGACTCGTCCGTGGACCTTGCGGTCGGGAATCACGAGATCCCAGTCGATCCGATCGGCTCCACGCAGCTCGCCGTGGGTTGGAAATGGGACTTTGAGCGGCCCTCCTGTCACGACCGCGACGAAACGGCCCTCCTGCCAGAGGGGACCGCCGAACTCCCCGGTCGCCGAGGCATGGAGATCCGCTTGCCAGAGGTCTCCGGTTCGCAGCGAAATCTCGACATCCGGCGCCGGTTGGTCTCCGAAGAAAGCTTGCCCGGCGAGCGGCCGCGAGGTCAGCGAGACATTCTTCCGGTTAAGTTTCCCTTCCTCGACCGTGACCGTCTCCACGGTCAGCTCGAGAGGCCGCTTTCCCTTGATGACGAGAGCATAATCGCCCGCCGAGAGATTCTCGAATTCTACCGTGGCGTCGCCCGGGGAGAGCGATCGCGACGCCACGACGCGGCGCTCCTTGCGTTTGTCGGGGTTCTCGTACAGCCGCAGCTCGAGCGGCGTGGGCTTCTCACCTTCGGGCCTCTCGATCGAGACGTCGAGCGTCGCGGCCTCGAAAAGAGAAATGACAGGGAGCGAGATATCCGACCCGGCTCCGGGCAATGCGACGGTCCTGCTCCCATAGCCCGAGCGCTCCACGAGCAAGAAGCGGGGAGGGTCCCCTTCGAGTTCGATTCGAAATCTGCCGTCGTCGCCGGTCGAAGCCAGCGCTTCACCGTCAGGCGATTCGATCGACGCTCCGACCAGTGGCTTCCCGCCCTTGGCTTCGATGACCTTTCCCAGGATGGAAGGAGCAGGAGGCAAGGTAAATCTCCCGAGAAGCAGCGGACGAGCGGACTCCTTTGACACGATCTCTTTCGTGATCGAGCGGTGGTGGGCAGCGGCGAGCTTGATCCGAAAGGTTCCGGTGGGAAGGACGACTTGGTCGAGTTTGGCCGCCGTGCTGCCAGGTATGGTGAATTCCCAGGTCCGCCTGGGTCCGAGATCGTAGAGCGTCCAATTCACGGGCACCGGCCACCCGTGGCTTCGATCGCCCGCGAGCGCGAGTTGGAATCGCCCGCAATGCTTGCCGTTCAGGTCGGCCAGGGCGGCATTCGCCGGCACCACTCCGAGGACGAGCCGGCGCTCGTCCTCCGAGATCCAGAGAAAGCGCCGCTGGCCGATCCTTGGTTTGAGAGGGAGCCGCTCCCCTTCGGTCGCGCTGCAGGAGCCCCTCGAAACCTCGAAGCGGCTCCTGGCATCCTCGAAGCACACCATTCCTTTCCAGGGCGAGGGTGCTTGTTTCGCGACGGCGAGGGGGAGCGAGAGCGCGAGCAGAAGCGGAATCATTTGCTATCGACCGCCACTTGCGTCTGCCCGCGACCGACGCGTGCCTCCCGCTCCGGAGGAGGCCACCGAGGCGGGACGCGATTCATCGATCGACGCGATTCCCGTTGCGACGAAGACCGACCGAAGAACCCACTGTTCGCTCAGGGGACTCGAAGCCCGCAACTCCGGGCAGGGATCGCCGATACAACCGTTGCAGCAGCCAACCACCGAGCAAGTCGAAAATTGAAAACCTTCCGATTCGCCGCAGCCCTTACGACCCGAGCAGAACGGATCACAAACCATGTGATCGCAGTCGACGCAGGCGGCGGCGATGCTGGAGATCGCCGATCCAGCCAGGAAAAGCGCAAAGACCATAACGACCCTGTTGATTGCCAATTTACACCTCCGTCTCTCTATCGTCATTCAGGATTTCGTTCTGAGGAGGTGACCGCGCGCTGTCGGACATCGGCGAGATTCCTTTTTACCTTGGCCGAGCTTGCCCGATGCTAAGGACGGCCGAGTGCGCTGTCTAGCAGGCTGCTGAAAAAGTCGGTTTTTGGTTGACATGGACACTTGAGAGCCGCACTTTGGGTTTATGCGAGGAGATGCAGAGCAGCCCAGGTTGATGGTGATGGTGACGCCGGAGGAGTTGATTCCGAAGGATCACCCGATTCGGTTGATCAAGAAGGTGGCCGACGAAGCGTTGAAGCGGTTGGAGCCGCAGCTTTCGGCGATCTATTCGGAGCGAGGGCGGCCATCGATCCCCCCGGAAGCGTTGCTGAAGGCGCAGATTCTGATTGCGCTGTACTCGGTGCGGTCGGAGAGGTTGTTCTGCGAGCGGTTGCAGTATGACTTCCTGTTCCGGTGGTTTTTGGACCTGTCGGGGGTCGGGACGGCTTTCGACGCGACGACTTTTACGAAGAATCGTGAGCGGTTGCTGCAGGCGGATTTGTTCGGGGAGTTCTTTCGGGAGGTGATCGAGCAAGCGCGCCGGAGCCGGCTGCTGTCGGACGAACACTTCACCGTGGACGGGACTCTGATCGAGGCATGCGCTTCGATGAAGAGCTTTCGGCCCAGGGACGGAGACGGGCCGCCGAAGAAAGGCGGAAGCGACCCCGAAGTGGACTTTAAGGGTCAGAAGCGAAGTAATCAGACGCATGGCTCGACGACGGACCCGGAAGCCAAGCTCTACCGTAAGGGAGATGGGAAGCCTTCGCAGCTTTGCTACGTCGGTCATGTGTTGATGGAGAACCGCAACGGCCTGTGCACGGATGCTCTGGTGTCGCAGGCGGATGGTCGAGCCGAGCCGGAGGCGGCTCTGGCGATGGTTAAACGATCGGTAGACGCATCGCGAAGGCGCGTGACCCTGGGCGCGGACAAGGGTTACGACATCGGAGAGTTCCAGGTGGCTCTGGCCGAGGAAGGCGTCCTCTCTCACGTCGCGCAGAAGGAAGGGATCACTCCTGTCCTGGATCGCCGCACGACGGGTCGCAGTGGATACAAGCAGAGCCAGCGCAAAAGAAAACGCGTCGAAGAGATCTTCGGCTGGGCCAAGACGGTGGCGGGGATGGGCAAGACACGGTTCCGTGGAGCGATGCGAGTCGGTGCTCAGTTCCTGCTCGCGATGACTGCCTACAACCTGGTCCGAATAGCCCGGCTCCAGCTCCAAAGCGGATGATGCCGGGAGAGAACATGCCTCGACCACCCGAAAACGCGGATCCAAAGACCCCATTCGGCGACTCATCTTCGCTCTTCCACGCCAGCAACTGAGTTCATGAACCAGCAAGTTCATGTCGCGCGCCCACTAAAAGGCTTTTCTTCAGCAGCCTGCTAGAGACATTTCATCGCCGGTTTCGCCACTCTTCCGGTGTCATCCCGACGTGCTTTTCGAACGCCCGATGGAAGGTCTTTTTGCTGCCGAACGCCGCGCGGTAAGCCACTCTGCCGACAGACAGATCGGTCGTCTTCAGGAGCACCTTCGCCCTGCCGATCTGGCGGAGCTTCAGGTAGTGCGAAGGCGTCACGTCGGTGATCCGATGAAATGTCTCTACGAATTGGGCCAGCGGCAGCGATCCCTTCGATCGCCTTCTGGTCGCGCAGGCGCAGGTGGAGAATCTTCCGATCCTGACCGCCGACCGCCAGCTCGCAAGGTACGAGGTCGAGCTGCTGGAGGCTTGACACCCCATGGAAAGACGCTCGGTGTGGCCTCTCCTGTAATTTTCGCGTCCACCAGCGCCGGTCAGAGAGCTCGCGCGCGCTTCGAAGCACGAAGGGTCCGGTTTGATGTCCTTCACGGTCTTTCGCGCCAGCCTCGAGCTCTTTTCCACACCTCTTGAAGGCCGAGTCTGGCGATCTGTTCCTCGAGCTCGTCGCGGCAGATGAGGTCGGAAGAGCTGTCCAGAATGGCGCGGATGTCGCGCAGATGCTTCTCGGACCCTCCCTCTCGGTAGTACTCGAGCTTGCGAAGGATCACGTACTCGGGAGGGGCGACGACGAAGGGTTCGCCGTCGACTTCCAGGCTGCGAGTCCGCGCGAAGCCCCAGGCATGCAGCGGGTCCCTGCCTGCGAGGTAGACATCCGCCTTGAAGCCCGTCTCGTGATGAATGATGTTGAAGTGTCCGCGTTCTTCCCTTGCAGCCTCCAGCAAGATCTCTTCCTCCGCCGGGCAGTAGAACTCGGCTGGCGGAAAGACCTCGGGAAGCCGCGCGATGTGCTCACGGCTCAGGACGACGATCAGGTCCACGTCGTGCGTCAACCGCGGTTGCCCATAAACGATGGCGGCCGTGCTCCCGCTCACCATGTAGGGGGCGCCGAGCCGATCGAGCCGGCGCGTGAAGATCAGGAAGAGGCTAGCTTCGGGAATGGAGAAAGGCCTCGCGGACGGCTCGGCGGATCGCCTCCTCCGTCCAGTCAGGATGCTGCGCTCGAAGCGCGGCTGCCTTGAGCTGGCGGGCGGAATGGTAGAGGCGCTCCGCTGCTTTGAGCTTCTCGACCGGAGTCAGGACGCGCGGGGTTTGGCGCTCCGCTGTGGTCATCGTGAAAATCGATGATCTCATGGGATCTCATGCTTCTCCAGGTCGAACGGTCGCTCGTGCCGCCGCGGGAGCCCGGAGCGGAGGCAAAGGGTCAGGCTCGCGGTCGAGCCCGCATCCGGGCGAGCCGCGAGCCGGTGCGCCGAAGGCGCAGACCCTTTCCCGTAGCGGAGGCGACGGTTTAGCGTCCATGTTTTTCCAGTCTCCGATAGAGCGCGCTCCGCGAGAGCCCCAAAGCCTTGGCCGCGGCGCTGATGTTGCCGGAGAAGCGGGCCATGGCCTTCTGGACGAGGAGATCCTCGACGTCCTCCAGGCTCATCTCCTCCAGACGCGGGATCGCGTCGGCGGCGCGGCGCAGGCCGAGGTCGCCGGGGCGGATCGTGGCGCCCTGCGCGAGGAGGACCGCGCGCTCCACCGCGTGGTCGAGCTCGCGGACGTTGCCGGGCCAGGGGTGCTCCAGAAGCGTCTGAAGGGCGGACGGCTCGAAGCCCATGGCGCCCTTGCGGTAGCGCAGGGCGTGCTGGCGCAGGAAGTGCTCGGCCAGCCGCGGGATGTCTTCCTTCCGTTCCCGCAGCGGCGGCACGTGGATCTCGATCGTGTTCAAGCGGAAGAGGAGGTCCTGCCGGAAACGCCCCGCGGCGACCTCGGCGTGCAGGTCCGCGTTGGACGCGGAGAGGATGCGCACGTCGACCTTGCGGGTGCGCGAGGAGCCCAGGCGCTCGAACTCCCCGGTCTCCAGAACGCGCAGGAGCTTGGCCTGCTGGCCGGGCGGAACGTTGGCGATCTCGTCTAAGAAGAGAGTCCCGCCGTCGGCGAGCTCGAAGCGGCCCACGCGGTCGGCGCGGGCGTCGGTGAAGGCTCCTTTGACGTGTCCGAAGAGCTCGCTCTCGAAGACGCCCTCGGAGATGCCGCCGGCGTTCAGCGTCACCAGCGGCCGCGAGGCCCGGCGCGATCCGGCGTGGAGCGCACGCGCGACGACGCCCTTGCCCGATCCGTTCTCGCCCACGATGAAGACGTTGGCGTCCGACGGCGCGACCCGCGCGATCATCTCCAGGACCGGCCGCATGGCCGCGGATTCCGCGATCAAGGACTCGTCGGGCTCGGCGCGCAGGATCCGGTTCTCCGCCTCCAGGCGCTCCCCGCGCTTCAAGGCCCGCCCCAGGGCGATCTGGGTGCGCAGCGTCGCCAGCAGCCGCGCGTTGTCCCACGGCTTCTGGACGAAGTCGCGCGCGCCGCGGCGCATGGCCTCGACCGCGAGATCGACGGTGCCCCACGCGGTCATGACCAGGACCGGCAGCGTGTCGTCGAGATCGCGGATGCGGGCGAGCAGATCGAGCCCTTCCTTGCCCGACGTCGTATCGCGCGTGTAGTTCAGGTCGATCAGGGCCGCGTCGTAGTCCGCTTTCTCCAGCGCCGAGAGCAGCGCGGCCGGCGAGGAGACCGTCTGGCTCTCCATGCCCTCGCCCTTCAGGAGCAGCCGCAGGGCCTCCAGCACGTCGCGCTGGTCGTCCGCGATCAGGATGCGGGGCGCGGGCGCGGGCATGCGCTGAGCTTACCGGATCGGCCTCGGCGCGGGCGTCACTGGGAGCGCAGCGCCTCGGTCGGGTCGACGCGCAGGGCCTGCCGCGCGGGCACGACGCAGGCGACGAGACCCACGGCAAAGAGCACGACCGCGCTCGCGCCGAAGCTCCAGGGATCCGCCGGCGCCACGGCGTAGAGCTGCGTTCGGAGAAAACTGGCCAGGACCGCCGCGGCGGCGAAGCCGGCGGCCGCTCCGGCCCCGATGACACGGAGGTGGCGCGAAAGCAGGAGGCCGAGGACGTCGGCCGGCTTCGCGCCGAGGGCCAGGCGGATCCCGATCTCCGGGCGGCGCCGGGCGACGGCGAAGGCGGTGACGCTGGCGATCCCCGCGGCGGCGAGCAGCAGAGCCAGGCCGCCGAAGAACGTGAGCAGGCTCAGGCTGAAGCGGCGAGCGTCGAGCGAGTCGGCCACCACCCGGTCCAGCGCGCGCAAGCGCGGCGGCCAGGTCGGATCGATACGGCGGACCGCCTCGCGCGCCGCCGCCGCGACGGCGGCCGGATTGCCGTGGAGCCGCAGGACCGCCGTCAGCGCAAAGGCCGCCTGGGGACGCTGGAGAAAATCCACGTAGAGGATCGGGTCGGGCCGCGCCTCCAGGCTGCTCGAGCGGACGTCGCCGACGACGCCCACGACGGTCAGCGGCCTCAGGTCGCCGTCCATGTTGCCGAACTCGATGCGCTGGCCGATGGGGTCCCTGCCGGAGAAGGCCCGGCGCGCGAGCGCCTGGGAGATCACCGCCACGTGCGGCGCGCCGGGAGCGTCGCGCTCGTCGAACAACCGCCCGCGGAGGAGGGGAATCTGGAGGGCCTGGAAGTAGGAGCCGGTCGCCGGGCAATAGTCGGCATGGCCGGCACGGGAGGGATCGCGGGACAGCCGCTCGAAGTCCGCCAGATTCCTGGGCGGATCCTCCGCGCCCAGAAAGACGAACGTGCCGTCGGCCATGTCCGAGCCGAGCGGCACGCTTCCGACCGCGCCCGCGCTCGTCACCCCGGGCACCGCCGCGAGCCTGCGCAGCAGCTCGTCGATCTGAAGCGCCCGACGCGTCTTGTCCGCGTCCGTCTCCGGAGAGGTCGGAAAGAGATCCATGGCCAGGACGCCCTCGGCGCGGAAGCCCGGCTCGACCTCGAGGACATGGAGAAAGCTACGTGCAAAGAGAGCCAGACCGGCCAGGAGGAGCGCCGTCATCGCCGCCTGGACGCCCAGCATCACCGACTGCGAGCGCATCGTCTCGCGCGACGACGCGGAGCCCTCGCGCCCGGCCACCAGACCCTGGAAGCGCGCGCCCGCGTTGCGGCGGGCGGCGGCGACCGCGACGAGGACGGCGCTGACGACCGCCAGGGCCGCCGCAAAGGCGAGCACGGCGGGGTCGATCGAGATCTCCTCGATGCGCGGCAGGCTGGCGCCGGCGAGGGCCCGCACAGCGCCGAGGCTCCAGACCGACAGGACCACGGCGGCGCCGCTGCCGATCAGGGCCAGCAGAAGGACTTCCGCCAGCACGACCCGCAGCAGATCCCCGCCCGAGGCGCCGAGAGCGGCGCGCACCGCGAGCTCGCGCCGGCGGGCCGTCATCCTGGCCAGCGCGAGACTCGTGACGTTCGCCCCGGCCACGAGCATGAGCACCGCCGCGGCGGCGAGCAGCATCAGCAGGGCGGGGCGCACGCGACCGACCAGGGTTTCCTTGAGCGGCACGACGGCGGCGCCGACGAGATCGACCCGATCTCCGTTCTCGGCGCGGATCCGCGCCCCGACAGCCTGGAAGTCCGCGCGCGCCGCGGCGAGGCTCACGCCGCTGCGCAGCCGGCCGACGGTGTGCCAGTTGTGGGCCGTCCGGCTTTCCTCGGTCGTGATGTTGCTCCACGTCTCCGGCCACCAGCGCTCCCGCGCGGTCCAGAGCTGCGCGTCGCCCGGAAACCGGAAGCCCGCCGGCATCACGCCGACGACGCGGTAGAGATTCCTTTCGAATCGCAAAGCCAGGCGCGCGAGGTCGCGCTCGCCCGAGAGAGACCGCTGCCAGAACTCGTGGCTGACGACGACGGCGGGCGCGCCTCCGCGGTGGAGCTCCTCGGGCGCGAACGCGCGCCCGAGGGCCGGCCGCACTCCGAGCACGGTGAAGAATTCGCCGGAGACGGCGGCCTGGACGACCCGGACGGACTCGGACCCGCCGGCGACCGACACCGGCCAGGAGGCCCACTCCGCGAACGCGGCGAGGGAATGATTGCGGTCGCGGAAGTCGCGGAAGTTGGGCTCGGCGACGGCCATCGAATGTCCGGCGCGATTGAGCTCGCTCACGTCGACGATCCGGTCGGAGTCGGGAAAGGGCAGGGGCTTTCCCAGGACTCCGTGGACCACACTGAAGATCGCGGTGTTCGCGCCGAGGCCGAGCGACAGGATCGCGACGGTCGCCAGAGCGTAGCCCGGGCTCCTGGCCAGAGCGCGGAGGGCGTAGCGGAGGTCCTGCACGGATTTCGTCATGGGATCACTCCCTTTCGATCATGGGCCCGGGCTCCCGGAGTCACTCGCCCCGCAGGGCCAGGAGAGGATCGACGCGGATCGCCCGCCACGCGGGCGCCAGAGCGGCCAGGCCGGCGACGGCGAGAAGGAGGAGGGAGACCGCCGCGAACGTCGCCGGGTCGGTCGGGCTCACTTCGAAGAGCAGGCCCGCGAGCAGACGCGTCGCTCCCCACGCCGCAACGAGGCCCACAGCCACTCCCGCGCCGGCCAGAAGGAGGCCGCGGCCGACGACGAGCGCGAGCACATCGAATCCGCGGCAGCCCAGGGCTCGCCGGATGCCGATCTCGCGGGTGCGGGCCGAGACCATCTGCGCCAGAACGCCGGACAGACCGACGGCGGAGAGAAGAACAGACGCCAGAGCGAAGAGCGTCATGAGCAAGAGCTGGAACCGCCGCCGGGACATGGCCGCCGCGAGAAGGTCGTCCATCGGGCGCAGGGACCCGGTGGGCACGGCGGGATCGAGCGCGCGGACCACCTCTCGGACCGCGGCCGTCATCGCCCGCGGGTCCCCGGAAGTCTTGACCGCGACTCCCAGCAGATAGCGCGGCCGCTGCAGCGCCGCCAGGTAGAGCTGGGGCTCGCCGGCCTCTTCCAGCATGGCGTACCGGACGTGTCCCGCGACGCCGACGACCGTCGCGGGCCGGCCGCCGGGACCGCCGATCAACACGCGTTTGCCGACGGCTTCTTCGCCGGGCCAGTTCTGCCGCGCCAGTCTCTCGTCGACCAGCACCACGGCCGGAGATCCCTCGGTGTCCCTCTCGTCGAAGAACCGGCCCGCTTGGAGCGGAATCGACATCGCGCGAAAGTACCCGGGGGTCGCCGCGGCGTAGGCCGCGTGCGGCGGCGTCTCGCGAGGGCCCAGCGGACGGCCTTCGACCGCGTAGGTGCCGGACCATCCCTCGCCGGAAAACGGGAGGGGGTCGATCGCGCCGGCCGCCGCGACGCCGGGCAAGGCTTCCAGACGCTGGAGCAAGGCGCGGTAGAACGCCATGGCGCCATGGCTGTCGGCGAATTTCGACCGCGGCAACGAGACCTGGAGAGTCAAGACGCCTTCGGGGCGAAAACCCGGATCGACGCGCATCAGCCGCTCGAAGCTCGCCACGAGAAGTCCCGCCGCGGCGACCACGACCAGCGTGACGCCCACCTGTCCGACGACGATGGCGTCACGCAAGTCCCGGCGGCGACCGGAACCGTCGGTTCCGATGCGGCTTCTCTTCAGGTCGGAGGCGACGTCCGCGCGGAGCGCCTGACGGGCCGGCGCAAGCCCGAAGAGCGCGCCCGCCGCCGCGCAGAGGACCACGGTGAAGAGAAGGACGCGCGGCCCGACCACGGCGTCCATCAGGCGCGGAAGATCCGAGGGCCCGCGGCGCACGAGCAAATCCACTCCCCATACGGCGAGCAGCGTTCCGAGGGCGCCGCCGGCTGAGGCCAGGACCAGGCTCTCGGTCAGCACCTGGGCCGTCAGCCGCCGGGCGTCGGCGCCCACCGCGATGCGGATGGCGAACTCCCGCCGCCTGCCGGCGGCGCGGGCAATCTGAAGGCTCGCGACGTCGGCGCAGGCGATGAGGAGCAGGAGTCCCACGGCGCCGGCCATGGCGAGCAGGGAGGCGCGTGTCTTGCCGACGTAGCGCTCGGCCAGAGGCGTTGCGAGGAGGCGCCATCCCGCCGCGAGGGCATAGCGATCCGGATATTCGGATCGAAACCCGGCCGCGATCCGCTCGAGATCCGCCCGCGCCCCTTGCGGCGAGACCCCGGCCGCGAGGCGGCCCACGAGGCAGAGGTACTCGTTGCCGCGCTCGTCGGGAACTTCCTCCCACGAGACCGGAACCCACAGCTGCGCGGACCCCCGAGAGAAGAAGGTGCCCGCCTCAGGAAAGCGGAGTCCGGCCGGAAGGACCCCGACGACCGTCGTCGGGACGCCGTCGAGAAGGATGGACTTGTCCACGATCGCGGGGTCGCTCCCAAAACGGTCGCGCCACAGGTCGTGGCCGAGGAGGGCCACGCGCGGGGCGCCGCGCCGCCCGTCCTCGGGCCGGAAGCCGCGTCCGAGCTCGGGGCGCTGGCCAAGGACTTCTCCCAGATTCGGGCTCACCGCGAAGGCGTCGAGCCTCTCGGCGTCGCCGGCGCCGGTCAGGTTCACGGTCCGATCGCGCAACGCCGCCACGCCGGCGAAGGATCTCTGGCGCGCCACGATGTCGGCGTATTCCGGCGGCGAAATCGCGCTCGAGCCGAACTCGCCGGTTCCGGCGCGCGGCCAGATCACGAGGAGCCGGTCGGCCTCGGGAAACGGAAGCGGTTCGAGCAGGACGACATCGAGCACCGAGAAGATCGCCGCGTTCGCGCCGATCCCGAGAGCGAGCGTCAGAATCGCCGCGGCCGCGAAGCCGGGCGACTTCGCCAGCGTGCGAACCGTGTAGCGCAGATCCAATCCCACGGATGTCATGGCTTCACCTCGGTCCGGCGTCGGTCGGGTCGTTCTCCCGCGATGAGATCCTGGCTGTCTCGTCGGGCGGCGTTCTCAATCGCCGCGCAGGGCCTTCATCGGATCCAGCCGCGCGGCGCGATGCGCGGAGGGGTACGCCGCGGCGAAAGCGACCGCGCACAGCAGCGCGAGACACGCGGCAAAGATCGGCGCGTCGGCCGCCCGCACGCCGTAGAGGATCGACTGGACCGCCTTTCCCAGGCCGAACGCCGCGGGTAGCCCGATCGCGCAGCCGACGGCGAGGAAGCGCCCGACCTCGGAGAGAATCAGCCCGCGCACCTCGCCGGGGGTCGCTCCCAGCGCGACGCGGACGCCGATCTCCAGGCGCCTCTGCGCGACGGCGAACGCGAGGACGCCGTAGATGCCCAGGGCGGACAGGAGCGCCGCGAGCGCGCCGAACGCGCTGGAAAGGATCATCACCAGGCGCCGCGACGTCAGGGACTCGGAGATCTGCGTCCGGAGAGTCTTGACGTCGAAAACGGGAAGCTCGGGGTCGAGACGCCGAACGGCCGCCCGCAGAGACGGGGCGAGCGCCGCCGGGTCGTTGGCCGTCCGCACGTAGAACGTCAGCTGTCCGAGCTTGGGGTCCTGCTGCCAGGGCAGGTACAGGAAGGGCTCGATCTTCCCGTCGACGGAGGTGCCCTTGCTGTCCTTGACCACGCCGACGATCTCGATGTCGGCCTGGACGTTGTCGCCTCCTCCCAGACCGACCTTTCCGCCGATGGGGTTGCGGCGGCCGAAGAACTTGCGGGCCATGGTCTCGTTGATGAGGGCCACTTTGGGGGAGCGGGCGTCGTCCTGCCAGGTCAGCTCCCGCCCGGCCAGGAGCGGAATGCCGAGCGAGGCGAAATAGTCGGGGCAGACGCGGTTGCGCTGCACGTGCGTGGATTCCCCGGGGCCGGCCTCGAATCCGGCGACCTTGATGTTGCCTCCTTCGTCGTCGCCGGAGAGCGTCGGGACCTCCGCGGCGGTGACCGACCGGACCCCGGGGAGAGCGGCGAGGCTCGGCACGAGCTGCCGCCCCAGGAGCGCGGTCTTCTCCGCGGTGTAACCGCTCGCCTCGGGCTCGATCGTGAATCCGATCACGCGATCGGGCTTCAATCCGAGGTCCACCCGGCCGAGGTTCTGAAGGGTCCTCACGAAGAGCCCGGCGGCGACGAGGAGGACGAAGGTCAGGGCGACCTGCGCGGTGACCAGCCAGCGGCGCAGGCGCAAGGCGTCCCGGCCGGCCGAGCTCGCGCCGCGGCCGGAGCCCCCGATGGTGCTCGCCGGATCGAGGCGCGCCGCCCGCAGAGTGGGGGCGATGGCGAAGAGCAGAGCGGAGACGATCGAAAGCGCTCCGGCGAAGGCGACCACGACCGGGTCGACGTGGATGGCGAGCTGGCGCAGAGAATCCTCCGCCGGGAAGGCGGAAAGGAGAAGGTCGAGTGTCCAGGCGGCCACGGCGAGGCCGAGGACGCCGCCGAATACGGAGAACACCAGGCACTCCGCCACGGTCTGCCGGAGGAGCTGCGAGCGGCTGGCTCCGATCGCCAGGCGGATGCCGTACTCGCGCTGGCGCGCCGCGCCGCGGGCCGCCAGCAGGCCGGCCAGGTTCGAGCAGGCGATCAGGAGCACCAGTCCGACCATTCCCATCAAGGCGAAGAGCGGCGTCCCGATCGCGTTGCGCATCACCGAGCGCCCGGTGCCGCCGGGCAGGAGCTCGAGCTTCTTGTTCAGGAATTCCCGCTGATTCTTTTCGCTCCAGCCGGTGATCGCGGCGAGGGCGTTGCGCAGCAGCGACCGGTAGAGCGGAGCGATGCCGGCCTGGGCCCGGGCTCGCGAGAGGCCGGGCTTCAATCTCCCCACGATCTGGACCCAGTAATCCTTGGGGTCGTCCAGGCCGTTCCAGAACGCCGTCATCTGCGCCTTCTCCATGATCGGCACGAAGAGGTCGGCGGGACGGCCGGGCTGGATCCCGGAGAACCTCTCCCGCGCGACGCCGACGATCGTGAGCGGGTGACCATTGACGACGATCGACTTGTTCAGGGCGGACGGGTCCGCCGCGAACCGACGCTTCCAGTAGCCGTAGGAGAGGACCACCACCGGCGACGCGCCCGGCGCCCGATCGTCCGCGGCGCCGAGGACCCGGCCCAGGGCCGGGGCGACGCCGAGCACGTCGAAGGCGTTGGCGCTGACCATCTCGCCCAGAGCGCGCTCGGTCGCGCCCTGCGCGGCGACGCTCGCGTCGAACGGGTATTGCGCCACGAGACCGGAGAACACGGTGTTGCCGTCGCGAAGGTCCTTGTACATCGGATAGGTGAACGAGGTGGCGATGTCGTCGTCGCTCCAGCCGTGGCCCTGGATCGGCCCCTGCGAGCGCAGCAGCACGAGCTCTCGCGGATCGCGCACCGGCAGGAGGGTCAGCAGGACGCGGTTGACCAGCGCGAAGATCGCGGCGTTGGCGCCGATCCCCAGGGCCAGGGTCACCACCGCGATCGCGGCGAAGCCGGGACTCTTGACGAACGTTCGTAACGCGAACCTGAGGTCGTGCAGCACGGCGGTCATTGCGGCTCCTTCGATCGGTTGGTGTTCATCCCTGGCGCAGGGCCACGGTCGGATCCAACCCCGCGGCCCGGCGCGCGGGAAGATAGCAAGCCAGGAGCGCGACACCGCCGAGGACGGCCGTAATCACCGCGTAGGTCGCCGGATCGCTCGGCCGCACTCCGAACAGGAGGGGCGTCAGGCTCCGGCCGAGGGCGAGCGCCGCCCCCAGCCCGACCGCCAGGCCGATGGCCACCAGGCTCATGCCGTTGGCAATGACCATTCCGAGAATCCTCCAGGGGCTCGCGCCCAGGGCCATGCGCAGGCCGATCTCGGGAACGCGTCGCGCGACCGAATAGGCGATGACGCCGTACGTGCCGACCGTCGTCAGAATCAGGGCCAGCGCTCCGAAGGCGGCCAGCAGATAGGCGCCGACGCGGGCAAGCCAGAGAGCGCCCTGGATCTGCTCCGTCAGCGGCTGGACGTTGAAGATCGGCAGCCCCGGATCGAGCGCCGCCACCTCCCGGCGGATCTGACCGAGCGCCGTGGAGGGATCGCCCTCGGTGCGCAGGAGGAGGTTCATGGCCGGGTTGTAGTCCTGCCGCAGGGGTAGGTAGACGAACGGGATGGGCGTCTCGCCCAGGGTCACGTACTTGCTGTCGCGCGCGATGCCGACGATGCGCAGGGGCTGCGTGAAGGTGCCGTCGGCTCCCGGGGCCGGGAAACGCACCGTGCGCCCCAGGGCCTCGCGTCCCGGGAAGAACTGCCGGGCCAGCGTCTCGTTGACGACCACGACGGGCTGCGAGGTCTCGACGTCCTCGGGGCCGAGAGTTCTCCCGGAGACCAGAGGGATCCTCAGAGTCGAGAGGTAGTCCCGATCGACCGTCGCGACGTTGACTAGGACGCCGCGCGCCTTTTCGGAGGGGACTTCGCCTTCCAGGAAGAGCGTCCGCTGAAGCCCGAGGGCGAGCGGAAGCCGCGAGGCCAGCGTGGCGGAGCGGACGCCGGGAAGGCCCCGCACGCGATCCAGGAGCTGGCGGTAGAACTGCGCGCCGCGGCCGGCGTCGTATCCCTGGAGCGACACGTCCAGAGCCATTGTCAGCACGTGGTCGGGCTTGAAGCCGGGATCGATGGCCGTCGCCGCGCGCAGGCTCCGCACCAGGAGGCCCGTGCAGGTCAGCGCGATCGTGGCCAGGGCGACCTCCGCCACGACCAGGGCGCGCCGCACGCCGCCTCGGGCGCCGGCGTCGCTGCCGCGGCCGCCCTCCTTCAGGGCGCCGTACACCTCCGGCCGCGACACCGACAGCGCCGGCACCAGACCGAAGACGAGGCCCGTCAAGGCTGCGACGAGGAAGGTGAAGATCAGGACCCGCGGGTCGATGCGCGCCCCGAGGACGAACGGAAACGGTCCGGGAGGCTGCAGGGACATGAGCAACCGCGTGAGCCAGGAGGCGGCGAGGAGCCCGCCGGCGCCCCCCGCGAGAGCGAGCAGCAGGCTCTCGGTCAAAAGCTGGCGCACGATCCGCCAACGGGACGCGCCCATGGCGACCCGCAGCGCGATCTCCTTGTGGCGGGTCGAGGCCCGGGCCAGAAGGAGGTTGGCCACGTTCGCCGAGGCGATCAGCAGAATGACTCCGACGGCGACGAGCACGAGAGCGGCGATGCGCGGCACGGGGTTGTCCGCGTCTCCAGTCGGATTCGCGCGCGCCTCGGCGAGCGTTTGCAGCGCGATACTCCGGCCGCGGTTGGCGTCGGGATACTCCTTGGCCAGATTGGCCGCGAACGCTTTCAGGATCGATTCCGCGCGGGGGATCGTGAAGCCGGGCCTCAGGCGGCCGATCGGCGCCAACCACATGCCGCGGCGTCCTTCGGTCAGGAAGGAGAAGCCGGGCTGGATCTGCAGACGCATTCCGTAGGGAACCCACAAGTCGGGCACGAATCCGGGAACCGTTCCGTTGAACGTCTCCGGCAGGACGCCCACGATCGTGTAACCCATGCGGTTGACCGTCAGCGTCTTGCCGACGATGTCCTTGTCGCCGCCGAACTGGCGCTTCCAGTAGCCGTTGCCGAGCACGACGACGGGCGAGCTGCCGACCGGCTCGTCCTGGCCAGCGCGGAAGCCGGCGCCCAGAATCGGACGGACCCCCAGGACATCGAAGTAGTTGCCCGTCGCGATGAAGAGCGGCACGCGGGTGGTGGCGTTCTGGATGGTCACGTCGGCGACGGAGAAGGACGCGGCGCCGACGCCTGAGAAGACGTCGGTCTTCTTGTCCCGGTAGTCCTCGAAGTTGAGGCGCGAAACGGGAAGGAACCCGGGGTTCTTTTCGTCGGTTGTGCTCAGGGCTACCAGCGTCCCCGGATCTCGGACCGCAAACGGCCTCCAGAGGAAGGCATCGAGCACGGAGAAGATCGCCGCGTTGGCGCCGATGCCGAGGGCGAGCGAAAGGACGGCGAAGAGCGAAATTGAAGGGCTCCTGGCCAGGGTTCGGAGCGCGTAGCGGATGTCGGAGACGAGCGTGCTCATCGAATCACCTCACTCGGTTCGAAGCGCCACCATCGGATCGACGCGCGCGGCCCGGCGGGCCGGAAGCGCGCAGGCGGCCAGGGCCACCGCCGCCAGAATCAGTGGGACGACCGTGAAGGTCAGCGGGTCAGACGTCCCGACTCCGAAGAGCTGGCTGCGCAGGAGCCGCGCGGCCGCCGACGCGCCGCCGAGCCCCACCGCCGAGGCCACCAGGATCACCCGGACCCCGCGGCCCAGCGCGAGGCGAAAAATCTGCGCGGGCTTCGCGCCGAGCGCGACCCGGATTCCCATCTCCCGCCTCCGCTGAGCCAGGACGTGGGCCATCACGCCGTACACGCCCACGCAAGCCAGCACGAGCGCGAGCAGGGCGAACGCGCCGGTCAGGGCCAGGGAGAAGCGCGGCTGCGCGGCCTGCGTTCCCATCGCCGCGGTCATCGGCCGGATCCGCCAGACCGGCTGGTCCTTGTCCACCGACCAGATGGCCTCGCGCACCGAGGAACCGATCGCCGCGGGCTCTCCGGCCGCGCGCACGGCGACGCTGTTGTAGACGCCCCCGGCCTGGGAGACGGACTGATAGATCTGCGGCGTAGGCGGATCGGCTAGCCCGCGCTGCTTGATGTCGCCCACGACGCCGATCACGATCGCCCAGGTGTCCGGCGGGCCGATCAGCCGCACGCGCCGGCCCAGGGCGGAGCGTCCCGGCCAGGCCCGGCGGGCGAAGGTCTGGTTGACGACGGCGGCCGGCGGGGACCCCTCGCGGTCCGCGCCGGAGAAGTCGCGTCCCTCCACCATCCGGATCGAGAAGGTCGAGAAGAACCCCGGGGACACGGTGTTCTGTTCCGCCGTCAGGGGGACCGCGGGCTCGGGTTGTCCTTCGACCGCGTAGTTGACCTGGCCGAAGTTTCCGGTCAGCGGCACGGACCGAACGAGCGCCGCCGACACAACGCCGGGAACGGCCCGCACGCGTTCGAGGGCGCGGTCGAGGAACTGCGTGATCCGCTCGGGCGTGCCGTACTTGACCGCGGGGAGGCGGAACTCGGCGGTCAGCAGGCGCTCCGGCGCGAAGCCCGGATCGGCGCGCTCGAGGGCACGCAGGCTGCGCCACAGGAGTCCGGCGCCGGCGAGGAGCACGATGCAGAGAGCGAGCTGTCCGGCGACCAGGATGTCGCGGGCATCGAGCCCGCGGCCGCCGCGGGATTGGCCGGGCTTGATCGAGAGCGACACCGCGAGGTCCGCCCGGCTGTGACGCAGAGCGGGAACGAGGCCGAAGGCGAGCGCCGTCCCGATCGTCAGGAGCGCGCAGAGGAGCACGGTGCGTGGATCGACCTGCACGGCTCCGAACGCCGGCAGTCCTCCCGGCACCGCGGCGGCGAGGGCCCGGATCGCCCACACCGCTCCCAGAAGGCCCAGGCCTGCGCCGGACGCGGCGAGCACCAGGCTCTCCACGAGCATCTGCCGCACGAGCCGGGGCCGCGACGCTCCCAGCGCAGCCCGCACGGCGAGCTCCCGCCGGCGCCCCTCGGCGCGGGCCAGCTGCAGGCTGGCCACGTTGGCGCAGGCGATGAGCAGAACGACGCCGACGAACGCGAGGACGGTCAGGAGAATCGGTCCCGTGGCCCCGACGACTTGCTCGCGCAAGGGAACGACCGTGGCGCCCGCGCCGGCGTTGGTCCGCGGATACTGCCGGGCCAGATTCGCAGCGATTCCCGAGAGCTCGCGCTGGACGTCGGCGGCGGAAGACCCCGGCTTGCGGACCGCGTAGGCCCAGACGTTGAACGTGCCGCGGTCGAACCAGCCCGGCGAGGGCGCGCGCCCGATGGGGAGCCACACGTCCACGGGAACGAACGGATCGGCCGCCCCCTCCGCGGCCACGCCGATCACCTCCCGCGGCCGGCCGTCGAGCGTGAGGCTCCTGCCGAGGATCGCGGGGTCGGCGGCGAAGCGGTCGCGCCACGTCGCGTACGAAAGAATCGCAACGTCCGTCGCCGTGCCGTTGGCCGTCTCTTCGGGGCGGAAGAGCCGTCCCCGCGACGCGCGGACACCGAGCATTGGAAGGACGTTGGCGCTGACGTAGGCGCCCGCGAGCCGGTCGGGAGGACCGCCGCCGGTCCAGTTCACGCTCTGCTGGCGCTCGAGGCCGATCTCCTCGAGCGTGCGGGACCGCGCGCGATAGTCGAGCAGGTCCGCCGCAGCGGCGAGCAGCCGGCCGTCGGATCCGCGCCGGCCCCAGAGGACGACGAGCCGGTCCGCCTTGGGGAAGGGCAGCGGCCGCAGCAAGACCGCGTCGACGACGCTGAAGATGGCGGTGTTCGCGCCGATGCCGAGCGCGAGCGTCAGGACGGCCGCGGCGGCGAAGCCGGGCGACCGGGCCAGGGCGCGTCCGGCGTATCGGATGTCCTGCAGGAATCCAGTCATGGCCGTTCTCCGGTCAGTCGCCGCGCAGGGCGGTCATCGGGTCGATGCGGGCGGCGCGCAGCGCCGGCCCCAGGGTCGCGGCGAGGGCCACGCCGAGCGCCAGCAGGGCGCCCGCGGCCAGGAGGATTCCATTGCTCGGGGAGACGTCGTAGAGCTGACTCTTCATCGCGCGACCCAGGACGAGGGCGATCGGGACCGCCGCGGCGATGCCCGTCCCCGCCAGAGCCGTGGTCCGTCCGGTCACCTGACGGAGAACGCGAGCCTTTCCGGCGCCGAGCGCCACGCGAATCCCGATTTCCCGCCTGCGGCGGGCGACGAAACCCGAGACGACGCCGAAGACTCCCACAGCCGAAAGGAGGACGGCCAGAAACGCGAAGGCGGTCGAGAGGGCCGCGGCGAAGATTCTCGGCGCCGCCGACGTCGCGACGACGCGATCCATCGTCGTGACGTGCGCCACCGCCTGGGCCGGATCGACGCCGCGAATCACGGCCCGCGCCGCCGGAGCCAGCGCCGCCGGATCTCCGGTCGCGCGGATCACCAGAACCATGTCGGAGTCGGTGAACTGGGCGTGGGGCAGATAGATCTGATTGGTCCGGGGCGAGTCCAGGGCGGCGTGCCGGACGTCGCCGACGATGCCGACGATCGTCCGCCAGGGTCCCGTCGGGTCTCCGAGGCGCACGCGGCGGCCCAGGGCATCACCCCGCGGGAACTCGTTTCTGGCCAGGGTCTGGTTGATCAGCACCACCGGCGGGCTGCCCCGGCGATCCGAGGGCTCGATTCCGCGTCCCTTCCAGATCGGAATCCGCATCGCCGCCAGGTACTCCGGCGTGACGGAATAGCGGTCGGCCGACGGCGCTTCCGACGGCGGCGGCGCCGGGCGGCCTTCGATCGTGATCCCGAAACCGTCCCCGTTGCCCCCGAGCGGGATCTGGCTGGTCGCTCCCGCCGCGATCACGCCGGGCAGCGAGCGCAGGCGCGCCAGGACGTCCTCATAGAACGCCGTCGCGCCCGCGGAGCTGTACGGCCGTCCCCGAACCGGCCCGGAGATCGTGACCTCCAGATGCAGGACGCCCGAGGACACGAATCCCGGATCGACGGCGAGGAGGCGCTGCGCGCTCTGGACCAGCAGGCCGGCGCCGAAGAGGAGGACGAAGGCGAGCGCGGCGTCGAAAGCGACCAGCGCGCCGAGCGTTGCCTGCGACCGCGGGCCTCCGGATCCGCGGGAGCCCTCGCGCAAACGCGGCTCCGGGGCCAGGCGCGCCGCCCGCCAGGCCGGAGCCAGGCCGAAGAGAAGCCCGCAGAGGACCGAGGCGGCCGCGGCGAACGCCAGGACCTCCGGGTCGAGGCGCGTGCCGTCCAGGCGCGGCAGCTCGGCGGGTGCGACGGAGATCAGGGTCCGCAGCGTCGCCGAGGCCGCGGCCACGCCGAGCGCGCCGCCGGCGAGGGCGAGCAGCAGCGCCTCGGCCAGGAACAGGCGCGCGACGCGCCAGGGGGACGCGCCGAGGGCGCAGCGGATCGCGGTCTCGCGCTGCCGCGTCGAGGCCCGGGCGAGCAGAAGGCTTGCCACGTTGGCGCAGCCGATCAGGAGCACGATCCCCACCGCCGCGAGAAGGGTCAGCAGCGCGGGACGGGCTTTCTCCGTGAGCTGCCGCGCGAAGGACCTCACGAAGACTCCGCCGGACGGGTAGTCGGCGGGGTGCGTCCTGGCGATCTGCGCCTGGAGCGCGCCGAGCTCGGCCTGGGCCGCGCCGAGGGAGACGCCGCTCCTCAACCGTCCGAACGCGCGCAGGTGCCTGCAGTCGCGGCAGGCGTAGGGCAGCGACAGGTCATAGCCCAGCGGAGCCCAGATCTGGGTGGGACGGGACGGAAACGGGGAAAACGCCGACTCGAAGTCCGGCGGAAGGACGCCCGCCACGAGATAGTCGGCGTCGCCCATCCGGATCGTGCGGCCGGGAAGGTCCCGGTCGCCCCCGAAGCGTCGCTTCCAAAGCTCATAACCGAGCAGCAAGGTCCGATTGGCCTTCGGGCGATCTTCGGAAGCGGTGAAATCGCGGCCCAGCATCGGCCGGACACCGAGCATGCGGAAGAACCCGTCGGACACCCGCAGGCCCTCCAGCTTCTCCGATTCGCGGGTCGGCCCCGGAGCCAGGGTGGGGTCCCAGTAGGAGGCCACCGCGATCTCTTCGAAGGATTTCGTGCCGGCGCGCCAATCCCGGTAGGTCGGGTAGCCGATGTTGGAGGCCAGACCGTCGCTGCCGCGTTCCTCGAGCTTCACGAGCCTCTCCGGATGCGGGAAGCGCAGCGGCGCGAGGAGCACGGCGCGGACCACGGAGAAGATCGCCGTGTTGACACCGATGCCCAGCGCCAGGGTCGCCAGCGCGATCGCGGTAAAGCCCGGCGATTTCCATAGTGCCCGGGCGGCGATACGGAAGTCCTGTCCGATCGAGCTCATCGCTGCTCCTCTATTCGTTGCGCAGGGCGGTCATCGGATCGATGCGGGCGGCGCGCAGCGCGGGCAGGAGCGAGGCGGCCAGCGCCGCCGCCGCGAGGGTCGCCGCGGCCGCGAGATAGGAGGCCGGGTCGAGGGAACGGACGGCGTAGAGGAATCCCGCCAGGGCCCGCGCCGAGAGGGCGGCCAGGGCCAGACCTGCGCCGAGTCCCCAGAAGACCAGGCGAAGGGACCGGCCCAGGAACTCGCGCAGGATCTGCTCGGGGCGGGCGCCGAGGGCCATGCGCAGTCCGACCTCCGACGTGCGCTGCCGCACCGCGTTGGCGGTGACGCCGGCCGTTCCGATCGAAGCGAGGAGCAGGGCCGCGGCGGCGAAGACGCCCCAGAGCTCGAGCTGGAAGCGCCGGCGGTCGAGCGAACCCTCCAGGATCTCCGACAGGGGCCTCATTCGGCCGATGGGCAGGAGCGGATCGAGGGAAGCGACCCGCTCGCCAACGACGGCCGACAGCGCGGGTGTCCCCGGGCTCGGCCGAACGACGACCTCCATCCATCGCCTCCACGGTTCGACCGACTGGACGTACGGCGTGTAGAGCGCCGGAGGGTCGCTTTCCGTCAAGGAATCCTGATGGACGTTGGCCGCGACCCCGACGATCGTGATCCACCGCGGCGGTCCCTCGAGGCGCGCCCAGCGCACGCGCTGCCCGATCGGGTTCTCGCCGGGGAAAAACTGGCGGACCATGCTCTCGTTGGCGATGCCGACGAGCGGCGCGCCCGCCCGATCGCGCGGCGTGAAATCGCGTCCTCCCCGCAGGGGAATGTTGAGGATTCCGAAGTAGTCGCCGAGCACGCATCGCGTCGCGAGCTCCGGCTCCTCGCCGACCGGGACCGATGCCCTCCCGTCGATCACGACGTTGTGGGTCAGGACGTTGCTGCCGAGCGGGACCTCGCTCACCATGGCCGCCGATTGCATGGGCGGCTCCGACAGCGCGGCAATGAGCCGCTCCCGAAAGACGGTCTGTTCCGGGATTTCCTTGTAGCGCGTCTCGGGCAGATCCAGACGAAACGTAAAGGCGCCCGCCGTCCGAAAGCCGGGGTCGACCGAGGAGAGCGAGACGAGTGTGCGCAACAGAAGCGCCGAGCCGGCGAGGAGAGCGAAGGCCGAAGCGATCTGGAAGACGACCAGCGTCCCGTGCCAGCGCGAGGTGCCGTGGATGGAGCGCGTGGCGAGAAGGCCCCCGGCGCTCGGCCGCGACGCTCTCCAGCCGGGCAGGGAGCCGAAGAGGAGGCCGGTCGCGATGGAAGCCGTGATCGCGAAGACGACCACGCGCCAATCGAGCGCGACCTGTTCGGCGCGTGGAAAGCCTTGCGGCAAACGGGCCAGGAGCAGGTCCTTGAACCAGGCCGCGGCCATCAGGCCGAGCCCACCCCCGACCAGCGCGAGCAGGGTGCTTTCGGTCAAGAGCTGCCGAATGAGACGCAGGCGCCGGGCTCCGAGCGCGGCGCGGACGGCGAGCTCCTGACGCCGGCCCGCGGCGCGCGCGAGAAGCAGATTGGCAAGATTCGCGCACGCGATGAGCAGGACCAAGCCCACAGCGGCGAGCGCCAGCTCCAGCCCGACGCGTGAGGAGCCGACGATCCTGTTTCGCAGCGGCACGAGCGGCAGGCGCATGCCTTTGTCCTCGTCGGGATACGTTCGCGCGAGAACGGCGGCCGCAGCGTCGATTTCCCGTTGGGCCCGAAGGAGCGTCACCCCGGGGGCAAGTCGCGCGGCGACATGCAGGAAGTGAGCTCCCCGAGCCTGCGCGCCTTCGGGATAGCCGACTCGGAGCGGGACGAAGACATCCGCGCGCCGATCGGGCAGCGCGAAGTCCGGCTCCAGTACCCCGACCGTGGTGTAGGGCAGGCCCGAAAGCGTGATGACCGAGCCGATGGCCGAATCCCGAGAGGCGAATTGGCGCTGCCAGAAGGCGTACGTGAGAAGGACGACGCGCTCGCCGCCCAGGCGGTCGTCGCGCCCTTCGAGGACGCGACCGACTCGCGCGCGCGCCCCGAGCGTTTCGAGCAGGTCTCCGCCGATCATGGCGGCTTCCACCTTGAGCGGAGTCCCCGAACCGGTCATGTCCATCGGTCCGAGGACAACGCCGCCGATTTTCTCGACCGAAGGTGTCCGCAGGGCGATGTCGGAAAGGTCGGGCGCCGAGACATTGCGTTCGATCGCCACGAGACGGTCGGCATGGGGATAGCCGAGAGGCTTCCAGAGCACGGCGTCGACGACGGAGAACACGGCGGCGTTGGCGCCGATCCCCAGGGCGAGGGTCAGGATCGCGGTCGCCGCGAAGCCGGGCGATCGGCTCAGTGTGCGGGCGGCGTAGCGCAGGTCCTGGGCGAGAGCGTTCATGGTCGCGGCCTCCTCGCGAACCGTTCGCTTCGGTTCGGTTCGCGTTTCATACCTGCCTCAGGGCGGCAATCGAGTCGACGCGCTCGGCCCGCCGCGCGGGGAGGAGCTCGCCGGAAGGGACACGATCCTGCGCGAGACCGGTCAAGACGTCACCTCATTCGCTCCTCAAGGCCCGGATCGGATCGATCCGAGCCGCTCGCCGCGCCGGAAGAAACGAGACCAGCAGCGTGATGCCGCCGAGGAGGACCGCGGCCGCGCCGAAGGTCAGCGGATCGGAAGGCCGGACGCCGAAGAGAAGGTTTGCCAGCAGACGGCTCGTTCCGAACGAGGCGGCCAGGCCCGCGGCCAGGCCGACGGCTGCTGTCTTCGCTCCTCGCGCGGTCTCCAGGGCAACGACGTCGCCCGGCCGGGCGCCCACCGCCATCCGAATGCCAATCTCCCGGCGCCGGCTGGCGACGGAGAAGGCGACCTGCGCCGCGAGCCCCACCGCGGCGAGCAGGAGGCCCACGGCGCCCAGAGCGCCGGCGACCGCGCCGCCCACCCGCTGAGGAAGGAGCGAGAAGCCGATGTAGCTGCGGACCGTCAGGACGGCCGGCACGGGGAGATTCGGCTCGACTTCGCGAATCGCGCGGCGCAGCTGCGCGACCACAGTTTCCGGTTTGCCGCCGCAGCGCACGACGAGCTCGCGCCGCAGGCTGCCGAACTGCCGGTCGGAGAGGTAGAGGTACGGACGCGGCGCTTCCCAGAGGCGCTCGTACTTGGCGTCTCGCGCCAGACCCACGACGGTCAGCGTCGTCCCATCGCGAACGAGCGTCCGGCCGATCGGTTCTTGGCCGGGCCAGAGCCTGCGCGCGAGGGTCTCGTTGACGATCGCGGCGGGCCGGGCTTTCGGACCGTCCGCCGGGCCAAAGGGCCGGCCGGCCAGCAGCCGGAGCCGGAGCGTCCGAAAATAGGCGTCGCCGACGTCGCTGTAATCCACGGAGACGGCCGGCTCGTCGGGGGGCGCGCCGGGCAGGGTGACCGCGTCGGTGCGTTTTCCGGGCCCCAGCGGCAGAAGACCCGCCGTCGTGGCCGACTCGACGCCCGGCAAAGTCGAGACGCGGTCGACGAGCGCCTCGAACGCGGCGTTCGCGCGCGCCGCGTCGTAGCCGAGCATCCGGAGCTCGACCGTCGCCATGGCAAGTCCGTCGGCCTCGAATCCCGGGCTGGCGTGGGCGGCGTGGAGGACGGTCCGGAAGAGGAGCCCCGCGGCGACCAGGAGCAGCGCCGACATCGCCACCTGAGCGGAGACGAACGCCGCGCGGAGCCGGGAAGCTCCCCGCCGGTCGGTGGCCGCTCCGACGCGCAGGAGCAGCAGCGACGAGGGACGGGTCGCGGCCACGGCTCCGACAATCCCGAAGACTAGGCCCGCGACGAGGGAAGCGAGGAGCGCGAAGGCGAAAACGCGCGGTCCGGGCTGGAGGTCGAGGGCGATGGGCACCGGCGTGGGAAGACGGAACCGCTCGAGGAGCGTCGCGGCGCCCATGGTCAAGCCGATCCCCGCGGTCCCTCCGGCCAGAAAGAGCGCGACGTTCTCCGTCAGCATTTGACGCAGCAGGCGGCCCCGCCCGGCGCCCAGGGCCCGGCGAACCGAGAGATCTCTCTGGCGGCCGAGCGCTCGCGCCAGCAGGAGCCCGGAGACGTTGGCCCCGGAAATGGCGAGCACCAGGACGGCCAGGCCCATGAGCAGGGCGAAGAACCGGACGGCCGGGACGCGCAGCGTGTCCTCGAAGCCGCTGGTCGGCACGACGTCGAAGCCCACGCCCCTGTAGATCGAGGGGTAGGTCCGCTCCAGCCGCCGGGCTCGAACGGAAAGGACGCGGCGCGCGCTCTCGACCGTCGCTGCTGGCCGCAGCCGGCCGACGAGCTCGAGCCAGGAGACGCGGCGGTCGGTGAGGCGGTTGGGAAACGTGCCGGCGGCCGGCGCCATCATCGTCGGAATCCAGAGATCGAACGGCTCCGCGAGGAACGTGCCGACGAAGCCGGGCCGCGCCACCCCCACGACGGTGAAGGATCGTCCGTTGAGGAGGAGCGTGCGTCCGACCACGTTGGGATCTCTGGCGAACCGTTCCTTCCAGATCCGGTGGCTCACGACCACCACGGCATCGCGGCCGGGCGCGGTGTCCTCGGAGGGAACGAAAAAGCGGCCGAGCGCGGGCCGGGCTCCGAGCAAGGGGAAGAAATTGGCGGTGACGATCTGCGCGACGGCCGGCAGCGGCTCGCCTCCGGTCGAGAGGCTCACGATCCGCGACGAGAAGGCCGCCAGGTCCCGCAGCGCCGGGTTCTGAGCGCGCAGGTCCCGCCATGTCTCGAGCGAAACCGAATGGAAGCTCGAGCCGTCCGGGGCGGTCGCGTGGACGTTGACGAGCTCGCTCTGCCGGGCGACGCCGGGCAGCGGCTTGAGCAGGAGCGCGTCGACGATCGAGAACACCGTCGCGACGGCGCAGATCCCGAGCGCCACCGTGGCGATGACGACCACGGAAACGCCCGGACTCTTCCGAAGGGTCCGGACGGCATGCCGGAGATCCTGGAGGAGCGCCATGGCGCCGCTCACCGTGAGGGAGCCCCGGCCTCGGCGCCGATCCGGTCGGTCACCTTCGCGTCGCCTTCGATCCATCCGTCCCGCAGGCGCACGATCCGCTCGCCGTACCGGGCGTTCTCCTCCGAGTGGGTGACCTGGACGATGGTGGTGCCTTCCTCGTTCAACTTCTGAAAGAGGCGCATGATCTCGCGCCCCTGGTCGGAGTGGAGGTTGCCGGTCGGCTCGTCGGCCAGGAGGAGCCTGGGCTTGGCGATGAGCGCGCGGGCCACGCCGACCAACTGCTGCTGCCCGCCGGAGAGCTGGTTGGGAAACAGATCCTTCTTTCCCACGATCTGAAAGCGATCCAGGGTGTCGGCCACCAGGGCGGCGCGCTGGGAGCTCTTGACGTTGCGGTAGGAGAGCGGGATGTCCAGGTTCTCGGCGACGGTCAGGTTGTCCAGCAGGTGGTACTGCTGGAAGACGAAGCCCACGTACTTCTTGTTGAGCTCGATCCGGTCCTTGGGTTTCATGGCGTGCACGGTGTGCTCCAGGAAGCGGAATTCGCCGGTCCAGGAGTGGTCGAGCATGCCCAGGATCGCCAGCAGCGTCGACTTGCCCGCGCCCGACGGCCCCATGACCGTGACGAACTCGCCTTCCCCGATCTTGAGCCCGATGCGCCGGAGCACGAAGGTCTCGCCGGCGCGCGTGCGGAAGGACTTTTCCAGATTCTGAACTTCGATCATGACGTTCTCCTATGCATGAGGCGTCACGGCGCCCTCAAGGCTTCGGTGGGATCGATCCGCGCGGCGCGCAGTGCCGGCAGGAAGGTCGCCGCGAGCATCGCGGCGAGCAGGAGCAGGGAGACGCCGGCGAGGCTGATCGGGTCTCCCGGCGAGACGCCGAAGAGGAGGCTGCCGAGCAGCCGCGTGGCCACCGCGGCCAGGAGGAGCCCCGCGGGCACGCCCACCGCGGCCACGCGCGCGCCTTCGCGCAGGAAAAGCGCGAGCACGTCGGATCGCCGCGCGCCCATGGCCACGCGGATGCCGATCTCGCGGCGGCGCTCGGCCGCGGCGCAGGCGGCCACGCCGTAGGTGCCGACCGCGGCGAGCAGGAGGGCCAGCACGGCGAACGCCGCCAGCAGCGTGAGGACGAACCGCCGGCTGCGCAGAGACGCGGAGACATTCCGCGAGAGGGACCCGACCGCTTCGACCGGGAGCTCGGGATCGAGCGCTCGGACCTCGCGCCGCAGCGCCGGGGCCAGGCCGGCCGGGTCGCCCGCGGTCCGCAGGAGGATGCCCATTTCCGACCAGGGCCGCTGCTCGGCGGGAACGTAGATGTCGCCGGTGGGCGGCTCGATCGGGCTCTCTTCGCGCACGTCCCCGGCGATGCCGACGATCGTTCTCGGTCCCACCCCCTTGCGGTCGCCGATGACGATCTGCTTGCCGATCGGATCCTGGCCGGGGAAGCAGCGTCGTGCCGCGGTCTCATTCAGGATCGCGACCAGGGGAGCGCCCGCGTCGTCCCGCGGCGAGAAGGGGCGCCCCCGGCGCACCGCGATGCCCGACGCCCGGAAAAAATCGCCGCCCACGACGCGGTAGGCGAAGGACATCTCTTCTCCCTCGCGCACCGGGTGCTCGGGGATCCGCACGGAGTAGATCTGCCAGAGCCCGCCGGCCATCGGAAGCACGCTGGACGTCGCCGCCGCCGTCACGCCGGGCAACCCTCCGAGACGGCGCAGGAGCTCGCGATAGAACCCGGCGGTCCGTTCGTCTCCCTGGTATCTGGGGGAGTCCGGAAGGGAGATCTGCGCGGTCAGCACGCCTTCGGGCCGGAATCCCGGGTCGACCCGCAGCGCCGCGCCCAGGCTCCTCAGAAGGAGCGCCGCCCCGGCCAGGAGGAGCAGCGTCGCGGCGAGCTCCGCGGCGAGCAGGGCCCGGCGGGCGGACGCGGTCTTGCGGCTGGCGGAGACGCGCGTCGACGATTCCCGCAGGGCTTCCTGGTCGCGGGCGCTGGCGGCGCGCAGGGCCGGCCAGAGTCCCGCCGCCAGGGCGGTGAGGAGCGAGACGCCCACGGTAAAGAGGAGCGCCCGGGCGTCGATCCCGGCCTCGGCGGCCCGTGGAAGACTGTCGCCTCCGAGCGCGATCAGGAGCCGGCTGCACTGGGCCGCGATGGCCACGCCCGCGGCGCCTCCCGCGGCGCCGAGCCAAAGGCTCTCGGCGAGGAGCTGACGCACCAGCCGTCCCCGTCCCGCCCCCAGCGCGACGCGGATCGCCAGCTCTCCTCTGCGCGCGAAACCGCGGGCGAGCAGGAGGCTCGCGACGTTGGCGCAGGCGACCAGCAGCACGAAGGCCACCGCTCCCAGCAGGAGCAACAGGGGACGGCGGGCTTGTCCGGCGATGGCCCGGTCCAGAGGGACCAGCTCGACGGACCACCCCGCGTTCTTGGCGGGGTAGGCCGCGGAGAGCTGCGCGGCGATCGTCTTGAGATCCGCCTGCGCCCCCTCGAGCGGCGTTCCCGGACGCCGGCGCGCGACGACGCCGATCCAATGCGCCCCGCGGTTCTCCATGGCCCGCGCGTCGAGAACCAGAGGGAGCCAGAAGGCCGCGCCGGCGTCGGGGAATCGAAACCCGCGCGGCATCACGCCGATCACCGTGGGATGCGCCTCGTCCAACCGAATCGTCCGCCCCACGACGGACGGGTCGCCGCCGAACCGCCGCTGCCAAAGCTCCCAGGACAGGACGACCGAAGGGCTCCGGCCCGGCTTCTCGTCCGCCGCGTCGAAGGTCCGGCCGTGGAGGGGCGCCACGCCGAGCAGGGGAAAGAGAGCCGGCGAGACCTCGTAGCCGTCGACGCGCTCGGGCTCCGCGCCCTCGAGGAGAATGGCGGAGTCCGACGTGTATCCGGCCATGCCCTGGAGCGTGTGGTTCTGCGCCCGCCAGTCCACGAAGTTCGGAGGCGAGGACGAGAACCGGGGAAATCCCTTGGCGAGATTCGAATCCCAGACCCGCACGAGCTCTTCCGGGCGGGCGTAGGGGAGGGGGCGGAACAGCGCCGCGTCGACGACCGAGAAGACTGCCGTGTTGATCCCGATGCCGAGGGCGAGCGTCGCGACAGCCACGAGCGCGAAGGCGGGCGTCCGCAGCAGCGTGCGCAGCGCGTACCGGAGGTCCTGGATCAGAGAGCGGATGGGCTCATTCATTGCGCAGGGCCTCCATCGGATCGATGCGCGCGGCGCGGTAGGCCGGCACGAGGCAGGCGGCCAGGGAGACCGCCGCGAGCAGGAGGCCCACCGCTGCGAGGGTCGCCGGATCGGACGCGCCCACCCCGTACAGCAGGCTCGTCAGGACGCGGCGCAGAACGAGGGCCGCCACGAGGCCGATGGCCATGCCCAGGAGCGTCGGCCGCATGCCCTGGAGCACGATCAGGCGCAGGACGTCGCGCGTCTGCGCCCCGAGCGCCATGCGGACGCCGATCTCCCGGCCTCGCCGCCGGACGGCATACGCCAGCACGCTGTAGACGCCGATCGTCGCGAGGGCCAGGGCCAGAACGGCGAAGGCGGTCAGGAGGGCGACGGTGAACCGCTGCCGCGCCAGCGAGTCCGCGAACACCGCGTCCATCGTCTTGACCTCGACCAGAGGCTGGTCGGGATCCACGGCGCGCAGGGCCGCCTCCGCGGCGCGGGAGATCCCCGCGGAAGATCGGATCGCGCGCACGGTGAACTGGAGCGCCGGCTCGGGGAGCTGCTCGAAGGGCAGGTACATCTGCGACACGCCCTCGCGGCGGTCCAGCCCGGATTGCTTGACGTCCCCGACGATCCCCACGATCTGCAGGTCTTTGCCGGGAACGAAGACGCAGGACAGGCGCTTGCCGATGGCGTCCTGCCCGGGCCAGAAGCGCCGGGCCATCGACTCGCTGACGAGAACCACGCTCGGAGCGCGCGAGTCGTCCGCCGGAGTCAACAGGCGGCCGCGGCGCAGGGGAATGCGCAAGCTGCGGAAGTAGTCCCCGGCCACGATGGAGCCGGAGACGGCGGGCTGCTGGGCCACCGGCACGGTCGGCTGTCCCGCGATCGCGATCGGCCAGTTGCCGCCGCCGGTCAGCGGCAGGTCGTTCACCGCCCCCGCGGCGTCGACCCCCGGGATCGCCCGAAGCCGGCCGAGAGCTTCCGTGGCGTAGGCCCGCTGCCGTTGGGGGTCCTTGTACCCGGGCCGGCCGAGGAAGGTCGTCAAGGTCACGACGTTTCGAGAGTCGAATCCGGGATCGACGCGCGAGAGGAACCAGAGGCTCTTGAGAAGAAGGCCCGCGCCGACTAAGAGCACGAGCGACAGCGCCACCTCGGCGACGACGAGGAAGCCGCGCGTCGAGTGGTCGCCGGCGTCGGCGCCTCCCCGGCCGAGCCCCTGCTTGAGCGTCTCGACGACGTCGGCCCGGGTCTGACGCCACGCCGGCACGACGCCCGCGAGGACGCCGGTCGCGACGGAGAGGACGAGCGCGAAGGCGAGGACCCGCGCGTCCACGGAGACGTCCGCGAAGCCGGGGAGCTGGCCGGCCAGAAACGCGACGATGCGGTCGACGCCGAATCCGGACAGGACGAGCCCGATCGCGCCGCCGGTCAGCGAGAGCAGGAGCGACTCGCAGAGGAGCTGCTGGAACAGCCGGACGCGGTTGGCGCCCAGGGCCGTGCGCACGGCGATTTCCTTGCGGCGGGAGAGCGTCTTGGAGAGCATCAGGTTGGCGACGTTGCCGCAGGCGATCAGCAGCACGCACCCGACGGCGCCCAGGAGGACCCACAGGAGGGGTCGGACATCGTCGACCAGGTCGTCCTGCAGCGGAAGAACGGCCGCGCCCCACCCCTGGTCGTCTTCGGGGTACGCGCGCTCGAGGCGCGCGGAGATCGTGCGCATTTCCGACCGCGCTTCCTCGATCTTCGCGCCGGGCCGCAGGCGCGCCAGGACCAGATAGTTATGGTTGTTCCGAACCGCTTGTTCCTTGGCGTCCCAGGCCAGGGGGACCCACATCTTCGCCCAGTCGGGAAACCGGAAGTCCGGCCGCATCACGCCCACCACGCGGCAGGACTCGTCGTTGATGCGGACGTCCCGTCCCACGATGCCGGGATCCGCGCCGAAGCGCTTGGTCCACAGGGCATGGCTCAGGATCACCACGCGGCCGGCGCCGGTCGCGTTCTCCTGGGGCGTGAACGTCCGGCCGAGCTCCGGCTGCCGGCCGAGGAGGGAAAAGAAATCGCGGGACACGCCCGCGGCGGCGACGAACTCGGCCTCGCGTCCGCCGGTCAGGTTCAGGTTGCGGTACCCGTAGATCGCCATGGACTCGAAGGAGCGGGCCTCGCGTTGCCAGTCGAGATAGTTCGCCGGGGAGACCGTGAAGGTTTTCTGGCCGGGGAAGGCCTTGGGCGGCGGGACGTGCCAGACTCGCACCAGCCGTGCCGGATCGGCAAACGCCAGCGGCCGCAGCAGGACCGCGTTGACGACGCTGAAGATCGCCGTGTTGGCGCCGATGCCCAGCGCGAGAACCAGGATCGTGGCCAGGCTGAAGCCGGGGCTCTTGACGAGGGTGCGGGCGGCGTAGCGCAGGTCCGCGCGCAGGGAGCTCAATCGCATCGCAGGGCCTCCATGGGGTCGATGCCCGCCGCGCGGCGCGCGGGAATCCACGAGGCCGCGAGGGCGCAGGCTCCGAGCGCGGCGAGAACCGCGGCGAAGACGATCGGGTCGTCGGGGCGCACGTCGACGAGCAGACTCGCGAGCAGGCGCGTCGCGGCGAGCGACGCGGCGAGGCCCGCTCCCAGGCCGAGCGCCGCGGTCCGGGTCGCCTCGCGCAGAAAGATTCCGCGCACGTCCGCGGGCGACGCGCCCAGGGCGACCCGCACGCCGATCTCCCGGCGTCGCTGCGTTACGGAATAAGCCATGAGTCCGTACACGCCGATCGACGCGATGAGCAGGGCCAGCATCCCCAGGGCCCCGAGCAGCCTGGCGCCGACGGTCTGGGGAAGGACGGCCGCCTCGGTGGCCTCGGCGAGCGAGGCGCCGACGGTGGCCACGCGGGGATCGATCGCGCGGACCTCTCCGCGGATCGCGGCCAGCGTCGTCCCGAGGTCGGTCGCCGGCGCGACGCGCACGTGCAGCGCCGTCCCCGAGGGGAGCGTTTGCAGCTGCGGCAGATAGACGAACGGGCGCGGCGCCTCGGTCAGGCTGCGGTACTTGGCCGTGCGGGCCACCCCGACGACCGTTGTCTCGTGGTCCAGGATCCAGATTCGCGAGCCGACCGCCTGCGCGCCTCCCAGGTAACGGGCGGCGAAGGCCTGGTTGACGATGGCCACACGGCCCGACTGCGCGTCGTCCTGCTCGTCGAAATCGCGGCCGGCCAAGAGCGGCATCCGCATGACCGAGAAATATCGGGGCCAGGTCAGCGTGACGTCGATCTTCATGCTCTCATCGGGGCCGGGCGTGTAGCCGTCCACGCGCACGTCCTCCCAATCGCCTCCCTCGAGCCAGAGCGGCGTGTGGTTTCCGTAGCTCGCCGCGACGACTCCCGGGATCGCGGCGACCCGCCGCAGCAGCTGGGTGTAGAACGGCCGCGCGTGCGTCCGGTCGATGGAGGCGGGGAAATCGAATCCCACCAGCAGGACGTTGGAGCGGTCGAAGCCCGGATCGATGCGGTTGGCGTTGCGCAGGCTGGCCAGAAAGAGCCCTGTAGTCGTCAGGAGAACCAGAGCCAGGGCGATCTGCGTGACCACCAGGCCCCGGCGCAGGCGCTGGCGTCTCGGGCTCGTTCCGCCGCCGGCGGTTCCATCCCCGAGCCCCTCCGCGACGTTGGGCCGCGAAGCCTGGAGCGCCGGAACGAGACCGGCCAGCACCCCGGCCAGCAGAGAAACGGCGAGACCGAAGCCGAACAGTCGCGCGTCCAGGGCCGGCACGAGGTCGATGGGAAGCGGAATGCCGGCGGGCGCAAGGCCCGCGAGCAGCCGGTTGACATACGGAACGAGCAAAAAGCCGGCCACGCCTCCGGCGCAGGCCAGCAGCACGCTCTCGGTGACGAGCTGCTGGACCAGGCGTCTCCGCGTGGCGCCGAGCGCCAACCGCACGGCGATCTCGCGCCGGCGTCCGGTGGCGCGGACCAGGAGCAGATTGGCCACGTTGGTGCAAGCGATGAGGAGCACCAGCCCGACCGCCGCGAAGAGAGCGAGGAAGACCGCGGCGAAACGCGACGACGCTCCATAGGTCGCCTTCCAGATCGGCTCGACGACGAAGCCCAGCCCGCGGTTGGAATCCGGAAAGGTCCGCGCGAGCCGCGCGGCGAGGACGGCGGCCTCGGTCTGGGCTTGCCGCGGGCTCGTCCCCGGCCGCAGCCGTCCCATCATGGCCAGCCAGCGGTTGGTGCGGTTGCCGGCCAGGCGCGCGCGGTCTCCGCCCACCTCGCCGCCCAGCCGCCCCGCGGCCGCCAGCGGCACGTAGACCTCGAAATTGAGACCGTTCAGGGTGCCCTTGAACTGCGGCGGCGTCACCCCGACGACGGTCAGGTCCTGATCGTTCAACCGCAGCGTCTTGCCCACGACCTGGGGATCGAACCCGAAGTGGCTTCCCCAGAACCCGTGGCCGATGACCGCGACGGGGTGGCCTCCCGGAATGCGCACCTCGTCGGGAACGAACGCGCGGCCCAGCTGCGGCCGCACTCCCAGGACCTCGAAGTAGTTGCCTGAGACGAAGAGCGCGTAGAGCCGGCGCGACGCGTCCTTCTCGCCGAGATTCACGTGGCGTTCCTGAAAGGCCACGATCCCGGAAAACGAGGTTGCGCCTTCGGCCAGGTCCACGTAGTCGGCGTAGGAGGAATCGATCCGCGTTCCCGCCGGCGTGCGGGTCTCGATGGCGACCATGCGATCGGCCTGGACGACGCCCGGCAGAGGCGACAGGACCAGCTCGCGCACCCATCCGAAGACGGCGGTGTTGGCGCCGACGCCCAGCGCCAGGATGGCCACGGCGACGAGCGTGAACCCGGGATTCTTTCCCAGGGCGCGCGCGGCG
The DNA here is from genome assembly GCA_963733955.1 of uncultured Acidobacteriota bacterium. Lineage (GTDB taxonomy): Bacteria > Acidobacteriota > Thermoanaerobaculia > UBA5066 > Gp7-AA6 > DATFTF01. The sequence continues at coordinate 2,707,197 of CAVTEW010000003.1, read as the reverse complement.
TAGCGCAGATCCTGCCAGAGCGCGCTCATTCGTTCCTCAGGGCCGCCATCGGATCGATCCGAGCCGCGGGCCGGACCGGCAGAAGGCGCGCCGATGCGGGCTGGGGGCCCCACACCGCGTCCCACCGACCGACGACGGGGTCGGTGTCGCTCTTGACCAGGCACGCGTCGACGAGGCTCGAGAGCGCCGCGCTCGAGTCGCTCCCGACGGCCGCGATGGCCACGACCCGCACGCCGAACCCGGGCCGCCGGCCCAGGGCCCGATGCGCGAGCCGGAGGTCCTGGTTCCAGCCGGTCATCGGCGTCTCCCGATCACTCCTGCCGCAGGTCCACGGTCGGATCGAGGCGGCAGTCGCGGATGGCGTGCTGGGGCAGGCTCACGTCGTCACCGGATGCGGTCTAGAGCAGACCGGCTTCCTTCAGCTCCTTCTCCGACTCCGCGCGCTCGGGCCCGCGCTCGTCCTCGACCACGCGGCCGTCGAAGAGGTGGATGGTGCGTTCGGCGTGGCGGGCGAACCGCGGATCATGGGTGACCATGCAGATCGTCGCGCCGCCCCGGTGCAAGTCCTGGAGCAGGGTCATGACCGCCTCGCCGTTGACGGAGTCGAGGTTTCCGGTGGGCTCGTCGGCGAGGAGGATCAGGGGCTGTCCGCCGATGGCCCGGGCCACCGCGACGCGCTGCTGCTGGCCGCCGGAGAGCTGGGAGGGAAAGTGCTTCATGCGATGGGCCATGCCGACTTTCTCGAGCGATTCCTGCACGCGCTTCTTGCGCTCGGAGCCGGGCATGCCGCGGTACGTCAGCGGCAGCTCGACGTTCTCGTAGACGGAGAGGTCGCCGATCAGGTTGAAGCTCTGAAAGATGAATCCGATCTCCCGGTTGCGGATGCGGGCCCGCTCGGAGAGCGTCAGGCTCTCTGCCGGCTTGTCGTTCAACCAGTAGCGGCCCGCGCTCGGCGTGTCCAGCAGGCCGAGGATCGAAAGCAGCGTCGACTTGCCGCACCCCGAGGGGCCGGCGATGGAGACGTATTCCCCGTTGCGGATATCGAGATGGATGCCCGACAGTGCATGGGTCTCCACCTCGTCGGTGTAAAAGACCTTGGTGACGCCGTCCAGGCGGATGACCGCATGGCCGTTGGTGCCGGTGGTGCTGCTCATCCTCGCTTCCCCCCTCCGAAGACGCGAGATGCGTCCTAAGTCCTACGTCCTCAGTCCTACGTCCTCACTTCAGTCTCACGCGATCGAACGCGTCGGATCCGCTCATGTCCGACAGGATCACTCGGTCTCCCGGCTTCAAGCCGTCCAGGATCTGGACGGTATTGACGGAGCTCTTGCCCAGCCGCACTTTCACGCGAACGGCCTCGTCGCCCCCCGGATTCAGCTTGAAGAGCGTGATCGGGCCGTCTTCCTGCCCGAAGGCCGGACGGCCGACGTAGACGACGTCGGGCAGGTTCTCGAGCTCGATCGTGCCGTCCACGGAGAGGTCCGGCCGGGAGCCCTTGGGAAGCTTGCCGTCGATCGCGACGTCCACGGTGACCGTGCCGCCCTGCGACGACGGATCGATCCGGGACACGTGTCCCTCGACGACGCCGTTGCGCGTGTCGATGGAGGCCTTCTCGCCGGGCACGACGTCGCGGACCTGGGTCTCGGCGATCTTCAATTGCGCCTTGAGCTTGTCGGGCTGGACCACCTTGGCCAGGGACGCTCCCGGCACGACGCGCTGGCCGGGCTGCAGCGGTACTTCCTGCAGGACTCCGTGGATCCCCGCCCGAACGTGCAGCCCGTCCATCTGCGAGTGCTTCAACTGCGACAGCGCGCGCAGCTGCTCGACCCGAGCCTCCTGCGCGGCGATCTGCGCCTGCGCGGACTCGGCGTAGACGGCCAGCCGTTTCTTCTCGATCTCGTTGCGGGTGGCCAGCTCCTCGGCCCGGACCTTGGAAAGCTTGAGGGTCAGCTCCGCCAGCAGGCCCTGCTTGAAGAGATCTTGGTTGGTCTGCGCCTGCAGCACCGCCTGGTGGTAGTCGGATTCGACCGTCGCCGCGGCGGCCTGCTGGTCGAGAAGATCTTTTTGCAGGCGGACCTTCGTGTTGGTCAGATCGGCCTGCCCGGCCTTCAACTGCCACTCCGCGTCGAGCGCGTCGCGCTGGAGCTCCGGGTTGGACATCTCCAGGAGCACCGTGTTCGGTTCCACCGGAGAGCCGGGCTGCACGAGGATGCGCTCGACTCGCGCTTCGGTGGCGGCGGACAGTTGCAGGATCCCCTCCGCTTCCACGACCAGCGATCCCGGTCCCCGGACCTGGCGGACCATGGGGCCGCGCCGGACGGTGTCGATCCAGAGCGGGGCGCGGTCGACCGTGGGCGCGGCGGGCTTCAGGCGCGACAGTCCGAGCGTGATGAGCAGGACCGCTCCCGCGCTCGCCGCGGCGAGAAGAATGCGCTTGCGGCGCTTTTTCTCGGCGAAATCCTCTCGAACGATGTCCATATCGACAGACTCTTTAGTACGAGAACCATGCCACCGGTTCGTGCTCGTAAGTCTCTGCAAGGATTCGACCTTTTACGACGGTACGCGGGTCCGCCTGCTCGATTGCGGGATCGGAGTGTTCGGAATCGAACACCCGGACATCCGCGCCTCGGGAACGCCGCGAAGAGCCCCCTTCCATCCTGCCGCGGAAGTGAAAACGAGTCTTTCGGCTCGACGGCTCGACGGCTCGACGGCTCTCTAGCGCCCGTGGATCTTCAGGCTGACGAGCTCGTCGATCGTGACCCCGGGATCGCTCTTCTTGACCCGGCGCGCGAAATCGACGGAGACGCCGTGGATGCGCATCGAGACGAGCTGGTCGACCGGCACGGAGGAGTAGCCCAACCCCTGGAGGTCGCGGACGAAGTCGGTCGAGACGCCGTGGATCCGCATCGAGACGAGGTCGTCGGTGGACACGCGCGCGTAGCCGAGCGCCTGCAGGTCCCGCACGAATTCGGGCGACACGCCGTGGATCCGCATGGCCACGAGGTCGTCGATCGAGACCCGCGGGTAGCCCAGAGCCTTCAGGCCGCGTACGAACTCGGGCGTGGCGCCGTGGATCTTGAGCGCCACCAGCTCATCCGGCTCGATCCGCTCGTAGCCGAGCGATTTCATTTCCCGGATGAATTCGGGGCTCGCTCCATGGATCCGCAGGGCCACCAGGCTGTCCACGGGCAGCCGGTCGTAGCCGAGCGACTTGAGCTCCCGGATGAACTCGGGCGTGGCGCCGTGGATGCGCATGGCCACGAGGTCGTCGACGGGCGGTTTCTCGTATCCCAGAGTTCGAAGCTGCCGGATGAACTCCGGCGTCGCGCCGTGGATTCCCATGTCGACGAGGTCGTCGATCGGGACCCGCGGGTAGCCGAGCTCTTTCAGACCGGCCAGGAACTGCCGTCCGATGTCGTGGACCGTCATGGCCCACAGCTCGTCGGAGGAGGGCGAGGAGTAGCCGAGGCTCTTCAAGTAAGCCACGAACTCGGGGTTGCCGGTGAACTGGAAGCGCCCCGATCCCCCCGACCGTTCCAGGCGCCCCTCGAAGACGACGCGCCCGGCGTCGCGGATCATCTCGAATCGCGCCGTCTCTTCCGCGGTCCCGGCCGGCCGGGCCAGGCCGGTGAACGCCGCGAGCGGAAAGCTCGACGAGTTGCTCCAGTTTCCATGCGCGCTCGTCCGGCGCAGGGTCAGCTGCACGCGGTCGGGCGCCTCGCGGTCGAAATCGAGGAGCCAACGCCCCTCGAAGGAGCCGCGTTCCTGGGCGGCGGCCCAGAGGGTCCCCAGCACACAAACCAATCCGGCGGCGGTGAGCGCGCGTTTCATCTCTTACTCCCTTCCCGAAATCCTTCGCTCGATGAGGTCGTCGACGGAGAGACGGCCGCGGGAACCCGCGTTGGCTTTGCGGGCGAACTCGGCGGTCACTCCGTGATTGCGCAAAGCCATGAGCTCGTCGACGGTCAGGCCGTTGTAGCCGAGGCTCTGCAGGCCGCGCGTGAACTCCGCGTCGACGCCGTGATTGCGCAGGGACACGAGCTCGTCGACGGTCAGGCCCTTGTAGCCGAGGCCCTGGAACTCCTTGACGAATTCCGGCATCACGCCGTGGTTGCGCAAGGCGATGGCCTCGTCGGCGGTCAAGGACCCGTATCCCAGGCTCCGCAGGGAACGCGCGTATTCGGGCGTCACGCCGTGGTTGCGCAGGGCGATCATGCCGTCGAGGCTCCGGTCGGCGAAGCCGCTCTCGCGCATCCCGCGGACGAACTCGGCGGTCACCCCGTGGTCCCGGGCCGCGCGCAGCTCGTCCAGGGAGGGCCTGGGGAATCCGAGGGCCACGAGCTCTTGCGACATCGCGGCCTCTACGCCGTGGTTGCGCAAGGCGACGGCTTCGTCGACGGAGAGCGCGGTGTAACCCGCGTCTCGGAAACGGCGCACGTAGTCGGCGGTCACGCCGTGCATCCGCAGGACCTGGGCCTCGTCGGGAGAGATCTTGCCCAGGAGCTCGGCCATTTCCCGGACGTAGGAGGGGCCCACGCCGTGGATCCGCATCGCCATGCACGTGTCCAGCGGGAGCCGCCGGCCGAAGAACCCGTTGAGGTCCTGCACGAAGGACGCGTTCACGCCGTGCATGCGCAGCGCGAGCAGCAGATCAGAGGACACGCGCTGGTAGCCGAGGTCGGCGAATGCGCGCACGAAGTCCGGGGTGACGCCGGCTTGCCGGAACGCTTCGATGCGATCCTGCGACAGCGGGCGGGCGGCCTCGGGCTCGTCCGCGGACGGAGTCGGATCCTGCGCCTCCGGCGATTCCGGAGCCTCGGGCGCATCGGCGTCGGGCGTCGCGGCGGCGGCCGGCGGCGGGTCCGACGGCTCCGACGGCTCCGACGGCTCCGGGCCGCGGGCGGGCGAAGGCAGAGCCGACGGCCGCGGCGGTGCCGGGGGTCTGGCGGCCGGCACCGGCGGCGGTTGGGGCGGCCGGGAGAGCGCGGACAAGGAGATCAGCTCCGAGGGCTCGCCGACGCCGTCCACCGGGACCGACAGGCGCCTTCCGGCTCCGACCAGGATCACCAGCGCGGCGACGCCGACCACCGAGGCGCCGGCGCGGGAGGCCCGGAGGTGCTCCGGCCCGTCGGGCAGAAGGCGCAGGATCCGCCGCGACAGGCTGCCGCCGCTGGCGGCCAGGGCGAACTGGACCGGAGCGCAGCGCACCTCCTCGAGGTGGAGGAGAGCCCGCGCGTAGCGCCGGGCGCTGCCCGTCGCCGCGACCGCGAGATCGTCGCAGCAGTTTTCGCGCTCGGCGCGGATCGCGGCGCCGATCCACCAGACCGCCGGATGGTAGAAGAGGAGCGTCTCGGCGACGCTCTGCAGCAGGTTGACCAGGTAGTCGTGCCGCCGGATGTGCGCGAGCTCGTGGGCCAGCATCGCCTCGATCTCTTCCGCGGAGAAGCCGGAGAGGGAAGCGAGCGGCATCAGGACGACCGGCCGGAAGAATCCCAGGGCCGTCGGGACGCGGACCGCGGCGGACGTGACGACGCGGACGGGCCGGGAGACGCAGAGGCGCGCGGCGGTGCGCCGCAGGCTCTCGGCGACGGCGCGCGGGGCCTCCGTCGTCCACCGGCGGCGCAGCTGCTCGATCGCGGCCCAGCCCAGGACGAACCGCAGCGACAACAGGCAGACCCCGGCGATCCAGAACAGGACGAGCCACGGCTCGGCGGCCGCCGCCGCGCGGGCGAGCGCGCTCCACTCGAGCGCGGGCGCGGCGGCCGGGGGAACCACGGAGAGCAGCGGGAGAGCCGGCGCGGCCGCGCTCGGAGCGGCGTTGTCCTCCCGCGCGGCGCCCGAGGCGCGCCCCCCGGCCCAGAGGCCGGCCGACGGGAGCGCGAGCATCAGGACCAGGGCCAGGCAGCCGACCGCGTAGCGCGCGCGGGCCCTCGACCGGGGCAGGAAGGAGCGCACCGCCGCGGCGGCGAGAGCGATCAGCGCGCCTTGCCAGAGCGAGGCGATCAAAACGGCGGCGAGGCGATGAACGACGGGGCCGTCGGAAACGATCGCTGCGAGATTCACCGATCACCTCCCTCGAGCTCGTCTAAGAGCCGGCGGATTCGCTCGATCTCCTCCGCCGAGGCCGTCTTGGTGGAGAGAGCCCGGAGCACCAGGCGCGACGCCGATCCGCCGAAGGCCTTGTCGACGAGATCGCCCACCAACTGCCGCTCGGCCTGGTCCCGCTCCAGCCGGGCTCGGTAGACGTGCGCGCGCTCGGACTCGTCGCGAGCGACCAGGCCTTTCTCGGCCATGATCTGGAGGAGCTTCAGGACGGTGGTGTAGCCGACCCGGCGAGCGTCGAGCTCCTCGTGGACGTCGCGCACCGTAGAGGGGCCTCGGTTCCAGAGCACGCCCAGGATCTCCAGCTCCGCCTCGGTCGGCCGCGGGATCGTTTTCATCATGCTTTTTCCATATACGAAGAAAATAGTACGAAGTTTTTCGTATATCAAGGGAGGAGTTCGCGGCGGCCGAATAAGCCGGCTCCGCTGTAAAATGCTTATATGTAAAATTTGGTTATAATCCTAATTGAATTAGTAAAATTATGCTTTATTACTAATATAATTAGGCATCTCGCCGCAGTTGCTTTCGTAGCCTTGCCGCCGTGACGGTGTTTTTCAGGAGCATGGCGACCGTCAACGGCCCCACGCCGCCGGGGACCGGCGTGATCCATCCGGCGACCTCGCGAACACGGTCGAAATCGACGTCGCCGACCAGGATCCTGCCCCTGGCGGCGAGGACCGCGGCGATCCGTTCGCTGCGCAGGTGGAGCGGCGCGTCGTCGAGAGACGTCAAGCGATTGATCCCGACGTCGATCACGGCCGCTCCCGGCCGGACGAAATCGGGCGTGACCAGGCCGGGCCGCCCGACGGCGGCGACCAGAACGTCCGCCTGACGGCAGAGACCCGCCAGATCGGGAGTCCGGGAGTGGCAGATCGTCACCGTCGCGTCGCGGGCGATCAGGAGCACCGCCAGCGGCTTGCCGACGATGTCGCTTCTTCCGATCACCACGGCGCGCCGCCCGGACAGCGCGATGCCGTTGGCGTCGAGCAGGGCCAGCACCCCGGCCGGCGTGCAAGGCACGAAGCGGGGGCGGCCTTGAAGGAGGAGGCCGGCGTTCTCGGGATGAAAGCCGTCGACGTCCTTGAGCGGGTCGACCGCATCGAGGACGGCCCGGGAGTCCAATCTGGCGGGCAGGGGCAGCTGGACCAGGATGCCGTCGATCTCCGGCGACCGATTGGCGCGCGCGATCTCTTCGGAGAGCTCCCGGCCCGAGATCTCTCCGGGGAGCCGGACCGTCTCGGCGGTCAGCCCGGCTTCGCGGGCGGCCTTGGTCTTGGACGCGACGTAGGTTTCCGAGGCCGGATGGCTGCCCACCAGGAGGACGCGCAGGCCGGGAGCCTCGGCGCCGCTGCCCATCCCGAGGATTTCGGCGCGGACCTCTTCCCGCAGCCGTGCGGCCAGCGCAGCTCCGTCGAGAAGCACCGCGGCGCTTCTCGGGCGCTCGGATGTCACGCCCACGCCGGAAGAATACTCGACGGTGGGAGGACCGGTCCCCTCAGCGGTCGCGCGCCGCCGCCCAGCCGGCTCCCACGACGCATGCGGCCGTCGCGCCCACGGAGAGCGACGCGGGGTGAACGAGGAGGCAGATCGCAGCCACGGCGGCGAGCGCGCCGCCGCCGACCAAGATGGCGACGCGTCCTTCACGATGCCGCTGGCGCTTCCAGCCGGCGAAGAGGTGCGCCCAGGAGACCAAGGCGAGGCCCACGACGAGCGCCGTGCCGATGGCCCCGCCGCAAACCAGGAGGTCCAGCGCCGCGGAAGGAGCCTGTTCGATGCGGCCGGGCAGCCGGCGCGGTTGGACGCGCCGAAACGCTTCTCCGAACGCGCCGAGGCCGGCACCGACAACCGGGGACTCCCGCCAGGCTTCCAGGGAGCTCGACCAGACCGCCGCTCTCTCTCGGCCCGGTACGCCGTCGAGATCCTGCCGCAGCCATCGCGCCGCCGCGCCGGAGACGGCGACCACGACCAGGACGGCGGCGGCGAGTCCCAGAAGGAGCACCGCCGGCCAGCGCCGGGAGGAGGAGGCGTCCCGCCGCGGCCACAGCGCCGCCGCGGTCAGACACGCGACCAGCACCAGGCCGGCGACGAGACCGGCTTGCGAGCCCGCCAGCGCCAGCCCGACGGCGAGGAAGAGGCCGAGGAAGATCCAGCCGGCCAGCCGCAGGACCCGGCGCTGCGGATCGGGCCGGCCCGCGGCGGATTCCCGACCGACCAGCAGCTCCGTCCAGAAGGCGCCGAAGGCGAGCGCAAGGGCGAGGGCGAGGTATGCGACCGTCGCCTGGGGCGAGGCGAGCAGCGCCCCCGGCCGCTCTCCGGTCGAGGCGCCGGCGATCGACGCGATCACCACGGCCGAGGCGACGATCCAGACGGGAAGGGCGAGGAGTCGGCGGCGGAGCCCGCTCGTGGCCAGCCGCGCGGATGCCGCGAAGAGGGCGAGGTCGGCGGCGAGCTCCAGAAGGGTCGCCGCGGTTTGCCGGGGCGCCAGCGAGATGCGGGTTCGGGGCGCCGCCGACGAGCCCCATCGGCCGACGACGCCGGCGACGTCGTGGTAAAGTTTTGTGTTTCCGGGCGCGACAATTTCCAAGACTCTCTCCGGGAGGGGCATCATTTGGAGCACGCCGAAGGCCGCGAGGACGGCAACTGCGGCCCTGGCGCCGCGTGCCCAACGTTCGCGCGACGGGCGCCGCGGCGAGCCGAAAACGGTCGTGGCAGCCACGAGGAACGCTGAGAGCTCCAGCAGAGCCTGGGAGCCCGCGGCGGCGGGGCTGCCGGATCCCGGCCGAGAGCCCCACGTCTCCAGGACCGGCGCGCCGGCGAGCACCACCAGGAGGAGGGAGAAGGAGAACGCGTCCCGGCGCGGCGACGCCGCCGAGATGCTCTCCGGGGCCTCTCTGCGGTCCTCCCGTCCCGTCGCTGGCACTCTGTTTCGGCTCCTTCCGGCGATCATGCCATCGCCCCGAGAGCGGGCCAAGACATCTCGCCGAGCCCCGCCCCGGCGCCGCTCCCATCGCGGCTGGGGCCTCGCGATCCTGTTCCTCGTCCTGGCCAGCGCCCGCGCGGCGGGTCAGCTGACCAACGACGAGGTTCCCCGGCAGCGCATCGTGCCGCCCCTGGAGACACTGCGCGCGCAGATCGCGGCGAGCCGATTTCGCCTGGGGCCCGTGCGTCTTCTCCCGCGGTTCTCCATCGACAACGCCGGGTACGATAGCAACGTGTTCGGCACGGCCGAGAATCCGGTCTCGGACTGGACCGCGACGGTCTCCGCCGGCGCGCGGCTGATTCTCCCCGTCGGGCCGAAGATGTTCTGGGTGGGCGACGCGCGCCCGCAATACACCTGGTATCGGACGCTGACCCAGCGCGACGACCTCGGAGGGATCTACGACTCGTCTTTTCTCTTCTTCTTCAACCGGCTCTCCGCCGAAGCCGGGGGCTCGATCGATGACACGCTTTCGCTGTTGAATTCGGAGACCGAGACCCAGGTCCGGCGCCGGATCCAGGCCGGCCGGGCCCGGATCGAGGTCGACCTGACCCACGCCCTGTCCGCGTTCGTGGGGGGAGACATCCAGAAGATCCGCGTCCGCGCGGCGGGCGGAGAGCCGGAGGGACTCGTGGACGCCCAGCTCTTCGACCGCACCGAGGAGGCCGGCCGCGGGGGCTTGCGTCTGCGGATCGCCAAGGCGTGGAGCGTGTCGATCGGCCTGGAGGGGACCCGGACGACCTTCGATCAGGTGCCCGAGGAGCGCGACAATCGCACCGTGGCCTATCTGGCGGGAGTCCTCTACACGAGCCGACGCCTCTTCGTGAACCTCTCCGGCGGGTACCGGGTCGGACGACCGCAGAACGGATCGACGTTCCCGGAGTTCTCGACGCCCACGGGCTCCTACTACGTCTCCTATCGGCTCGCCCGCCCAATCGACGTCGAGGTCTACGGCGCCCGCAAGACCGTTTTCGGCCAGACCGCGGGCAATCCGTATTACATCGAGTCCCGCATCGGGGCGGCCCTTTCCGTCCGGGCGCTCGCCCAACTGTCGCTGCGCGTCCTGGGGGAGGTCGGAAACAACGATTATCCGGCGCCGATCGTCGTGGACGCGACGGCCGTGGACCGTCGGGACCAGTACCACAAGGTCGGGGGCGGGATCACCCTGGGCCTGGGCCGGGCGTTGATCCTGTCCGCGCTGGTGGAGCGGCCGACGTACACTTCCAACGTCGCGGGGCAGGACCGGTCGATTCTGCGATTCACCACCGGCCTGACCCTTCGCGAAGAGATCACACGATGACGCTTTTCGCCCTGACGCTCGTTCTCGGCCTGGCGGCTCCGGCCCCCTCGCCGACGCCGGCTCCGGCTCCGGCTCCTCTCAGTTCCGGGGAGTACCGGATCGGCGCCAAGGACCTCCTGGAGATCCGGGTCCTGGAGATTCCCGACTTGAACCTGGAGCGGCGCGTCTCCGACAACGGCTCGATCGATCTGCCGCTCTTGGGGCAGGTCTCGGTGTCGGGTCTGACCCCGGCCGAGGCCCGGTCCCGGCTCGAAGCTCTCTTGACCAGCAAGTACGTCAACCGGGCCAACGTCTCCATCGACATCAAGGAGTTCGGCAGCAAGCCGATCTCGATCGTCGGGGCGGTGCGCAACCCCGGATCGCTGCGGGTCGCCGGCCGATGGACGCTCCTGGAGGCGATTTCCGCCGCCGGCGGTCTGACCGAGGGCTCGGGCCGCATCATCTATGTTCTTCGCCGGGGCGATGGCGGCGCGTCGCAAACACTCCAGGTCAGCAGCGACGATCTCTTCCGGGGCCCTTCCGGGAAGGCCAACATCGCCTTGCTGCCCGGCGACGTCGTCAACGTCCCGGCGCGGCGTCCGGTCAAGATCTTCTGCCTGGGAGAGGTCAAGAGCCCCGGCGCGCTGGAGTTCGACAGCGAGGATCGGATCACCATCCTGTCGGCCATCGCCAAGGCCGGCGGTCTGACCGACCGCGCATCGCGCACGATTCTGGTCAAGCGCCGCGGCCCGGACGGAAAGGATGTTCAGATCGTGGCCAAATTCGGGCGTATCCTCGACGGGAAAGATCCCGATTTGGAGCTCAGACCCGATGACGTCATCGTGGTCAAGGAGTCGTTCTTCTGATGTCGCAGGAATTCGAGGACGAAGAGGATCCGCCGGAGTCCGGAGCGCCGGGGCGCCAGACGCAGATCGCCGACTACGTCGGGATTCTGGTCCGCTTCCGCTGGCTGATTCTGGCGTGCGTCGGGGCGGCCCTGGTCGCGGGGATGGTCGTCTCCGCTCTGACCAGGCCGAGCTACGTGGCCACGGTCGTTCTGGCCGCCGAGGCCTCGCAGACCACGCCGCTCGACCGCGAATGGCGCCCGCAATCGCTGGCCAGCTTCGATCCGGAGTTCCTGCCGACCCAGACCAAGCTCATGCAGAGCCGGGAGATCGCCGAGCGCGTCGTGCGCCGCCTTCATCTGGCCGACAACCGGCAGCTCAACCCGCGCCCCGCGGTGTCGAGCGCCTCCGCGGAGCAGCAGGTCTCCAGCCTGGCGCGTCAGGTGCAGGGCCGGATCAAGGTCGAGCCCCTGCGCGGCACCAACCTGATCGAGCTCTCGGTCGTGGCTCCCAGCCCCCGGCTGGCCGCCGACATCGCCAACGCGGCCGCCACCGCCTACCTGGAATGGACTCGCGAGGGGCGGGTTCAGACCGCCGGGCAGGCGACGGAGTTTCTGAAGGGGCAGATCGAGGAGGTCCGGACCGAGCTCGAGAACAAACAGAATCTCCTGCTCGCCTATGGCCGTCAGAAGGACGTCGTTTCGTCGGATCCGCGCGCCAACGCGCCCCTTCAGAACCTGGAGTCTCTCAATCACGACTATGCCTCCGCGGTGGCCGACCGCGTCTCCAAGGAGTCGCGCTACAAGGAGCTCCAGTCGCAATCGGAGCGGATCGTCGCCGAGTCGATCTCCAACGGTCTGGTGACGCAGCTCGCCGCGGAACAGGCCCGCCTGGAACGCGACTACGCGGAGAAGCTCAACCTCTTCAAGCCCCAGTGGCCGGCCATGCAGCAGCTCAAGAGCCAGATCGACCGCGGGCGCGACCATCTCGATGCCGTCGTTCGGGAAACCGTCGACAAGGCCAGGGAGTCCGCCAAGGCCGACTATCAGACGGCGCTGCGCCGCGAGGAGTCGCTCAAGGACGTGCTCCGATCGCAGAAATCGGAGGTCCTGACCTCCAACGGCGACACGCTCACGTACAGCAACCTCCAGGTGGAGGTCGAGGCCAAGCGCGCGCTTCTGGACAGCCTGTTGAAGCGCGAGGCGGAGACGGAGCTGGTCGGGAAGCTCTCCGAGCAAGGGGGCTCGAGCCTTCGCATCGTCGACCGCGCGCTGCCGCCCGTGTCCCGCTTCCGGCCGTCGTACCGGATCAATATGTCGGTCGCGCTGCTGGGCGGCGGGCTCCTGGGAGTCGGCCTGGCCCTTCTGCTGGCCCACCTGGATCGCAGCCTGCACACGGTCGAAGACGTCGAGCGGTTTCTCGGCCTCCCCGCGCTGGGAGTGATCCCCTTCGTCGGGCCAGGCTCCGGACGACGGTTGAAAGCCATTCGGAGCCCGGGCAACGAGCTTCTGGCCGCGGGACAGGACGAGGAGACGGCGATCGAGCTCTACCCGAACCGGAAACCGCGAACGCTGGTGGCCGAGCGCTACCGGGCCTTCCGGACGTCGCTCCTGCTCTCGCGAGCGGGAGGCGTGCGCACCCTCGTCGTGACCTCGACGTTCTCGCGAGAAGGAAAGACGGCGACGGTCCTGAATCTCGCCGTCGTCCTGGGGCAGCTCGGCAAGCGCGTGCTCGTGATCGACGCCGACCTGCACCGCCCCCACGTGCACGAGGTCCTGCGCATGTCCAACCGGACCGGTCTCGTCTCCGTTCTGGCGGAGAACCTGGGGCCGGAACGCGCCATCGCGCCGACCGACCTGCCGGATGTGTGGGTGGTGACGTCCGGGCCGGCGTCCCCGAACCCGTCGGGCCTGCTCGCCTCGCCCTCCATGGGCCGTCTGCTCGAGCTCGCCTACTCTCAGTTCGATTTCGTGATCCTCGATTCGCCGCCGCTGGCCGCCGTGTCGGACGCCCTTCTGGTCGGGAGCCTGACCGACGGCGTCGTCCTGTGCGTCCGGGGCGGGAAGACTCCGCGCGAGCCCATCCAGAGGGCTCGAGACAAGCTGCTCCAGAGCAACGTCAACGTCCTCGGCGTCCTTCTGAACGGCGTTCCGGAGGGGAGAGAGGGCTACGGCTACCGCTACGGAGTCGAACAGGGCTATTACACCGAGGCGTACGGACCGCACGATCGGGTCTCTGCGGCTACCCGCAAGCACTGACGACGCCTCGCCGACGGAGGAGCGTCCCGCCGGCATGATCGACGTTCACTTTCATTGCCTCCCGGGCATCGACGACGGGCCCGGCGACTGGGACGACGCCGTGGCGCTGTGCCGGGCGGCGGCGGGTCAGGGAACCTCCGCGATCGTGGCGACGCCTCACGTGCTGCGCGGCCCGTGGCTCAACGAAGATCCCGCCGCGCGCCAGGAGCTGATCGAGGGGCTCAACGGCCGCCTGGGCGGCCGACCGGAGATCCTGCCGGGTTGCGAGTACTTCCTCGGGGCCGACGCCGTCGAGCAGGTGGAACGGGGGCGCTGGGGGCCTCTGACGACCCTCAACGGAGGCCGCTACCTCCTTCTGGAGTTTCCCCCGGGGCCCCTCGCGCCGGAGGCGGAGTCGGTCCTCTTCGAGCTCTCGCTGCTGGGAATCGCTCCGGTGATCGCGCACCCCGAGCGGCACGCCGGGCTCCTCCGAGCCCCTCAACAAATCGAGTCACTGGTCGCGCACGGCGCCGTCCTCCAGGTGACCGCGGGCAGCCTTCTGGGCGACTTCGGTCCGGCCGCCCGTCAGGCCGCTCGCGACCTGATCCACCGCGGGCTCGTGGATCTCGTCGCGTCCGACGCGCACTCGATGGACCGGCGCCCTCCCCGCCTGGCGCAAGCGCGCGAGGCTGTCGCGCGGGAGTGGGGCGCCGCGGTCGCGGTCCGACTCTTCGAGGACAATCCGGCGGCCCTCCTGCGGTCCGAGCCGCTGCCGCGCAACGCGGCGGCAGGCCCGGGCGCGGAGGACGGGCCATCGTCATGACCGAATTCGACGGCGGGCCGGGACGACCCGAGGAAGGCGCCGTCTCCCCGCGCGGCTCGCGCGCCGCGGCGGGCGCGCTCGCGGCCCTCGTTCTGCTCGGCGGCGCGGCCGGTTATCTCTGGTGGGAAGAGGCCAGCCGACACGAGAGCGTCGTCCGCGCGGCGCGCCGGCTGGATCTGGCCGCGCTGCGCCCCAACGAGGCTCAGGCCATGCGTCTGGAGGTTGGCGATCCCGAGATCGACCCGGTGGCGGCGGGCGCCCTGGAGGCCAAACCGACGGCTCGGCCGGGACTGGAAGAGCTTCGCGGACTGCTCCTTCGGGCGATCCGACGACGTCCCGGACGCGCTTACGATGTGTTCCTCCTCGCCCGTGTCGAGCGCGCCCTGACCGGAGCGGCGGGCGTGGGCCGCTGGCTCCCGGCGATGCGTCTGGCGGCGCGCATGGCTCCGGGCTCCGACGAGATCGCGGAGACTCTCGCCGCGGCCCTTGTGGACTCCTGGGCGATCCTGGGACCCGCCGACCGTTCCGGAGCCTCCGAGATCCTCCGGCGCGCCCTGCTCGCCCCCGACTTCGTGGCCGCGCAGTTTCCGCGGATTCGCACAATCCTCGGACAGAACCAGGCGATCGCCCTCCTGCCCTCCGACTCCGCGGCGCTCGCCGCGGCCGAGCGCGCTCTGGAAGGGGCCGGCGAGGCCGGCGGCGCGGCGGCGGTGGCGGCGCGCGCGACGCGGTGAGGAACCCGGCCCGGGCGCAGCCGATCCCGCCCGGTCGGGTGTCCGGGAGTACAGGTCCGGGAGCCCCAAGTCCTTGGCGGCCAAGGGGCCGGACGCGGTCTTCGCGCCGTCCTGTCCACGTTATGTTAGGATTCCGGGCTTTCTTAAAGGCTTAAAGGCGGACCGGCCGCACTGGCCTCGAGGACAGGGACACGGCAATGCCATTGCTCAAGCGTGAGGAGGAGATCCATCCGCAAGCGCTGTTCGAGCTCCCGCCGGAGGGGTGGCCCTGGTGGGTGGCGCATGTCCGAAGCCGCCAGGAGAAGCGGCTGGCGCGGCATCTGGCCGGGCGCGACGTCCCGTTCTACCTGCCGCTTTACGAGAAGCGCAGCCGGCGCTCCGGCCGGAGCCTCGTGTCGTTTCTGCCGCTCTTCCCCGGTTACGTCTTTCTCCGGGGACTCGACCGCGAGCGCCGCGAGGCCTTGCGCAGCAGCGTCGTGGTCCGGTTTCTCCGGGTTCCCGACGCCGGTCTTCTCCACGAGGAGCTGGCGCAACTGCGCCGCCTCCAGGTTTCCGGGGCTTCGCTCGCGCCGTGCCGCCGGCTCGCTCCCGGAGACAGTGTGCGGATCGTCGATGGACCGTTCCGCGGCAATGTGGGGGTCGTTCTGCGCGAGTCGGGACGTCCCCGGTTGGTCGTTTCCGTTTCGATGCTCCGCCGAAGCGTGGCGGTCGAGCTGGACCGAAAGGACGTGGATCTCCTTCCAGGACATCCCCGGACTCTTGGTCGCGGCGCGAAAGGCGTCGCGGCCTAGTCGCTGTCGACCGGCGGCCGGGCGGCGTCGTCAACAATTGTAGGTTTTTCTTTCGGTCTGTGCACCGAGGAGGGCGAAGCCTGGCATGAGCGAGCCGAAGGAGTCTCTGGCGGTCCTGGACGCGCTTCCCGACGTCGCTCGGCTGCGCCGGCGGATCGAGAGCCGTGAGGCCCTGATCGGAATCGTGGGGCTCGGCTACGTCGGGCTTCCGCTCGCCCTCACCTTCGCCGAGAGCCGGTTTCGCGTTCTGGGCTTCGATCGGGACGCCGCCAAGATCGGCGCGCTCGAACGGGGCGAGGCGTACATCCGGCACCTCGATCCGGGGCGGGTGGCCGCGGCCGTCTCCCGGAAGCGGCTGGCGGCGACCGGCGACTTCGACCGGCTCGGAGAGCCCGACGCGATTCTCATCTGCGTGCCGACGCCGCTGACGCCCCAGCGGGAGCCGGACATGAGCTACGTCGTCGGCACGGCGCGGGTCGTGCGCGACCGCCTCCGCAAGGGCCAGCTGATCGTTCTGGAGTCGACCACCTATCCCGGGACGACCGACGAGCTGGTGCGCGCGATCCTGGAGGAATCCGGCCTCGCCTGCGGGCGCGACTTCTTCCTGGCGTTCTCGCCGGAGCGCGAGGACCCCGGTAACAAGGACTACGGCACCGCGTCGATTCCCAAGGTCGTGGGGGGGATCGACCTCAACGCCGGCGATCTGGCCCAGGCTCTCTACGACCAGATCATCGCCCGGACGGTCCGGGTCTCCTCCTGCCGGACGGCCGAGGCCACCAAGCTCATGGAGAACATTTTTCGCGCGGTGAACATCGCGCTCGTCAACGAGCTCAAGATGGTCTACGACCGCATGGGCATCGACATCTGGGAGGTTCTCGACGCCGCGTCGACCAAGCCCTTCGGGTTCATGCGGTTCAACCCGGGCCCCGGATGGGGGGGGCACTGCATTCCGCTCGATCCCTTCTATCTGACCTGGAAGGCCCGCGAATATGGAATCGCTCCCCGGTTCATCGAGTTGGCCGGGGAGGTCAACGTCCAGATGCCGCGCTACGTCATCGAAAAGCTGCAGGGCGCGTTGAACGAGCGCGCCAAACCGGTCAAGGGGAGCCGGATCCTGGTCCTGGGGCTCGCCTACAAGAAGGACATCGACGATCCCCGGGAGAGCCCCGCGTTCGAGATCGTCGACATGCTCCTGCGGCTGGGGGCCAGGGTCACGTACCATGACCCGCATGTCCCGCGGGCTCCCCGGATGCGCACCTGGCCGGATCTTCCCGAGATGACCTCATGCGCCCTGACCCCCGAGCTTCTGCGGCAGATCGATGCCGCGCTGATCGTGACCGATCACACGGCCGTGGACTACGATCTGGTGGCCCGGCATGCTCCTCTGGTGGTCGATACGCGCGGCGTCTTTCGCAAACCCCTCGCCAACGTCGTCAAGGCTTGAGACCGGGACCCAACGAGTCTTCCCGCCGATTCCTCCTCAATCGAGCGACCCGCGCACACCATGACCATCGCTGACTGGACCGGGAAGACCGTTCTCGTGACGGGAGCGGCCGGCTTCATCGGATCCCATCTGGTCGACGCCCTGCTGGACCGCGGCGCATCCGTCCGCGCGCTGGACAATCTGGCCACGGGAAAGCTCGCCAACCTGGAGGGGCTCCTCCACCGGGTCGAGTTGCTCCGCGAGGATCTGCGCGACACCGAGGCCTGCGCCCGCGCCTGCCGCGGCGCGACCGTCGTCTTCCATCAGGCCGCCCTCGGCTCGGTGCCCCGATCGCTCGAAGACCCGGCCTCCACGATCGCCGTCAACGTCACCGGCACGGCGAACCTGTTCGACGCCGCGCGCCGCGCCGGTGTACGGCGCGTCGTCTACGCGTCGTCCTCGAGCGTGTACGGCGACAATCCCGGGGTCCCCAAGCGGGAGGGGGAGGAGGGCGCGCCCCTGTCTCCGTACGCGGCGTCGAAGCAGATGGTCGAGCAACTCGCCGCGGTCTTCGGCTCCGCGTACGCAATGGAGCTGGTGGGCTTGCGGTATTTCAACGTCTACGGTCCACGGCAGGACCCGCTGGGACCCTACGCGGCGGTGATCCCGCGGTTCTTCCACGCGTACCTCTCCGGGCGGGCCCCGGTGATCTACGGCGACGGCGCCCAAACGCGCGACTTCACGTTCGTCGCCGACGCCGTCAGCGCCAACCTGCTCGCGGGGTCGGCGCCCGCGTCGGCGTGCGGCCGCGCCTACAACGTGGGGGGCGGGAGGCAGACCTCGGTTCGGGAGCTCGCGCTGCGCATCCGCGAGACCGCCGGCGGAGGCCCCGAGCCGGCGTCGGAGCCCCCGCGTCGCGGAGACGTGCCCCACTCCCTGGCCGACCTGAGCCGGGTTCGCGGCGCGCTGGGGTACGAGCCGCAATGGGATCTGCCCCGCGGGCTGTCGCGGTCGCTCGAGCATTACGCGTCGCTGACCGCTCCCGGCGCGGCGGCCCGGGGAGAGTCGGCGTGAGCGCGCGCCGTCCCGCGGCCTCCGGTCCCGCGCCGACGTTCGTCATCGAGCCGAGCCACGGCTGGACCTCGCTGCGCCTGGCCGATCTGTGGGAGTACCGCGAGCTCCTCTATTTTCTGGTGTGGCGGGACGTCAAGGTTCGCTACAAGCAAACCGCGCTCGGCGCGGCGTGGGCGGTCCTGCAGCCGCTCCTGGCGATGCTGGTCTTCACCATCTTCTTCGGCAACCTCGCCGGGATCGGGTCGGAAGGATTGCCGTATCCGATCTTCTCGTACGCGGCGCTGCTTCCCTGGACGTTCTTCGCCCAGGGCTTGAGCCAATCCTCCGACAGCCTAGTCACCCAGGCGAATCTGGTGCGCAAGGTCTATTTCCCCCGCCTGGTGATCCCGACCGCCTCCGTGCTCGCGGGCGTGGTCGATTTCGCGATCGCGTTCGTCGTCCTGATCGTCATGATGGTGTTCTACGGCATCCGGCCGTCGGCCGCGGTCGTCTTCCTGCCGTTGCTCCTTCTCCTCGCGTTCGCCACGGCGCTCGGCGTGGGCATGTGGCTTTCGGCGCTGAACGTCCAATATCGCGACGTCCGATACGTCGTTCCGTTCTTCGTCCAGCTCTGGCTCTTCGTGACGCCGGTCATCTATCCGGCCAGCCGCGTGACCGCGCGGCTGGAGAAGCTGGGGATCCCCGCATGGGTCTATGGCCTGAACCCGATGGCGGGCGTGGTCGAGGGCTTCCGCTGGTCGATCCTGGGCGTCGGGTCGCGTCCCGGTCCGGTGATCGCGGCGGGGTGCGCCGTGACCCTGGCGCTCCTGGTCTCCGGAGCGTTCTACTTCCGGCGGGTGGAAAGGACCTTCGCCGATGTCGTCTGAGGGCACCTCTCTGCGCGCGGCCCTTCCTCCCCGCCGCGGGCGCCCCGCCGGATCGGGCTGCATCGTGGTGGGCGAGGTCGCCCAGACGCACGACGGGAGCCTCGGGCTCGCGCACGCGTTGCTCGACGCGATCGCCGACGCCGGCGCGGACGCGGTCAAGTTCCAGACCCACATCGCCGCGGCCGAGAGCACGCCGCAGGAACCATGGCGCGTGCGCTTCAGCCCGCAGGACGCGACGCGGTACGACTACTGGAAGCGGATGGAGTTCTCCGAGGAGGGGTGGCAAGGTCTCAAGGCGCACGCCGACGAGAGAGGACTGTGGTTCCTGAGCTCTCCCTTCTCGCCGGAAGCGGCGGACCTGCTCGACCGCGTGGGCGTCGCGGCCTGGAAGGTCGCCTCCGGCGAGACGAGCGATCTGCCGCTGCTCGAGCGCCTGACCCGGGACGGGAGACCGGTCCTCTTGTCGACGGGCATGTCGTCCCTTGCGGAGATCGACGAGGCGGTCGCGCTGGTCCGATCCCGAGGCGTGGCCCTGGGCGTCCTTCAGTGCACCTCCGCCTACCCCTGCCCTCCGGAGAAAGTGGGCCTCAATCTGATCCCGTTCTTCCGGGACCGCTATGCCTGCGCCGTCGGGCTCTCGGACCACTCCGGCACCATGTACCCGGGTCTGGCCGCCGCGGTCCTCGGGATCGACCTCCTCGAGATCCACGTCACGCTGTCGCGCCGGGCCTTCGGCCCGGATGTGCCCTCGTCGGTGACGGTCGAAGAGCTGACCCGGCTCGTCGAAGGAATCGGCTTCATCGAACGGATGATCGGGCAGCCGGTCGACAAGGATGCGAGCGCGCGCGAGACCGGGCCGCTTCACGATCTCTTCACCAAGAGCGTCGTGGCGTTGAACGACCTCGGGGCCGGCACCATCCTGCGCTCCGAGCACCTGGGAGCCAAGAAGCCGGGGACCGGCGTGCCCGCGGCGCGGATGCCCGAGCTGATCGGAGCGCGCCTCAAACGGCCTCTGCGCAAGGACGAGCTCGTGAAGGAGGGGGATTGGGAGGGGCAGCCGTGAGCACGCCCCTGCGGACGGATCCGGATCGGGCCGCGCCCGCCGGCGCGCGGGCCTCTGCCGCGGCGGCCCGGCCCGCGGAGCTGCTTTTCTTCTGGGACTACGACACGCAGTGGGGTTGGGACCGTTCCCGGCGGGGGGACCGGCCTGCCTCCTGGGGACACCTGGAATTCGAGTACACCGATCGCCTGCTCGAGCTCCATGGCGAGTACGAGGTCAAGGCCTGCTTCGCCGCGGTCGGGGCGGCCGCCCAGCAGGGGGAGCGGCCGTATCACGATCCGGCGCAGATCCGCCGCATCCACGCCGCGGGGCACGAGGTCGCCAGCCACTCCTTCCGTCACGAGTGGCTCCCTGGCCTGAGCCTGGAAGAGTTGAGGGAGACCGTGACGGCCAGCCGCGACGCGCTCGAGCAATGCATCGGCGCGTCCGTCCGCGCCTTCGTGCCTCCGTTCAATCAGCCGTTCGACTACCCGCGGGGCTTTTCGTTCAGCCTGAGCGAGCGGCGCGAGGCCGGCGCCGTTCGCAACGACCTGCCCGCGTTGTGCCGGGTTCTTGGGGAGAGCGGGTACCGCTTCTGCCGGGTCTCCTACCGGTCGATCTGGATGCGTGCGGCCGAACGCCTCCTCAAGCGGCGCGCCGACGAGCCGGGCAAGGTCGAGGACATCGCGGGGATCCTGTGCGCCCGCCTGAATACGCCGTGCGGATTCGGTCCATCGACCGGAGCGCTTCTGGAGAGGTGCGTGGCCCGCGGCGGTCTGGCCGTCGTTTACGGACATCCCCATGCCCTCGGCAACGCGGACTTCCAGGCGGAGACCTCGCTGGTGCCGTTTTTGAGGCGTGTCCGGGAACTGCGCCGCCAGGGCCGGCTGCATGTGCGAGTGCCCCGGGAACTGGAGACCGCGGCGTGAGCGCGCCCCGCCGCCCACGGGGGGGTCGGCGATGACGCCGCGCAAAGTGTGCGTCGTCGTGACGGCGCGTCCGAGCTACAGCCGGATCAAGACGGCCCTCTCGGCGATTCAGGGCCGCCCGGATCTCGAGCTGCAGCTCGTCGTCGGGGCCTCGGCCCTTCTGGACCGATACGGCACGGCGGTCCGCTACATCGAGGAGGATGGATTTCCGATCGCGGCGCGTGTCTACATGGTGCTCGAAGGGGAGAACCTGGCCTCGATGGCCAAGACCACGGGACTGGGGCTTCTCGAGCTCGCCACCGTCTTCGACAATCTCAAGCCCGACGTGGTGGTCACGGTGGCCGACCGCTACGAGACTCTGGCCACGGCGGTGGCGGCGTCGTACATGAACATCCCGGTGGCCCACGTGCAGGGGGGCGAGGTCACCGGCTCGATCGACGAGAAGGTCCGCCACGCGGTGACCAAGCTCTCCGACCTCCACTTCGCGTCGACGGAGGCCGCCGCGGCGCGCCTGCTCCGCATGGGGGAGGATCCCGCGACGGTCTTCGTGACCGGCTGCCCGTCCATCGATCTCGCCGCGGAGATCCTGTCGAGCCCCGCGCTCGACTTCGATCCCGCCGAGAGATACGGAGGGGTCGGCCCGACCCTCGCGCTCGAGGACGGTTACGTCGTGGTGATGCAGCACCCGGTCACCACCGAGTATCGCGAGGCCCGCGAGCACGCCGAGGAGACGCTCCGCGCGGTCCGGGACCTGGCCATGCCGGCGCTGTGGTTCTGGCCCAACGTCGACGCGGGATCGGACGGAACCTCCAACGCGATCCGCGCCTTTCGCGAGAACGAGCGGCCCGGGCAGATCCGATTCTTCAAGAACATGGAGCCCACGGACTTCCTGAGGCTCCTTGGCAACAGCCGGTGCCTGATCGGAAACTCGAGCGTCGGAATCCGGGAGTGCTCCTTCCTGGGAGTCCCGGTCGTGAATATCGGCTCCCGCCAGTCCGGCCGGGACCGCGGGCCCAACGTGGTGGACGTCGGCTACAGCCGTGACGAGATCGCCCGGGCGATCGCCGGGGTTCTCGCCGCCCCCCGGCCCGCTCCCGATCGCCTGTACGGGGATGGCTCCGCCGGCGTGCGCATCGCCGACCTCCTGGCCACGCGGCCCCTGACCGTGCAGAAGAGGCTGACCTACTGATGCGCGTCCTCGGACTCGTCCCGGCCCGCGGC
Organism: uncultured Acidobacteriota bacterium; assembly: GCA_963733955.1. Classification (GTDB taxonomy): domain Bacteria; phylum Acidobacteriota; class Thermoanaerobaculia; order UBA5066; family Gp7-AA6; genus DATFTF01. The sequence continues at coordinate 2,684,857 of CAVTEW010000003.1, read as the reverse complement.
GGATCCAAGGGAATCCCCCGCAAGAACGCCCGGCTCCTGGCGGGGCGTCCGCTGCTCGCCTACACCGCGGACGCCGCGGCGGGCGCGCGCCGCCTCTCCCGGGTCATCCTCTCGACCGACGACACGGAGATCGCCGAGCTCGGCCGCGCCTGCGGGCTGCAGGCCCCCTTTCTCCGACCGGCCGATCTGGCCCGCGACGACACGCCGATGCTGCCGGTCGTCACCCACGCGGTCGAGTGGCTGGAGGCGCAGGGCCAGCGCTTCGACGCGGTCTGCCTGCTCCAGCCCACCCACCCTCTGCGCCGCGCCGAGGACATCGACGCCTGCATCGAGCTGCTCGAGCGGCAGCATGCCGACGCGGTCATGGCGATCGCCCGCGTGCCCGACGAGTACAACCCGCACTGGGTCTACACGCGGTGCGAGGACGGCTGCCTGCACCTCTCCACGGGCGAGCGGACGCCCATCCCGCGGCGCCAGGACCTGCCTCCCGCGTACCACCGGGAGGGCTCGGTCTACGTGACGCGGCGCGACGTGCTGCTCGAGCAGAACAGCCTGTACGGCCGCAACCTCCTGGGATACGTCGTCGACGCCGCGCGCACCGTCAATTTGGATACTCCCGAGGACTGGAGCCGCGCCGAGGCGATGCTCGCCGCCGGTCCGGCGGCCACCGCGCGGTGAGAGGAGCCGATCCGATGTCCGGCCTGCCCGATCGAGCCGACCCGCGACCCGACGCGGCGGTCGTCCCGGAGGGACGCTCCCCGGAGGTGGCCATCCGGGCCGCCGGGCTCTCCAAGCTCTACCGCATCGGACAGCGTCAGGAGAAGTACAAGACGCTGCGGGACACGATCGCCGGTTTGGCCCGCGCTCCGTTTCGCCGCTTCCGCGCCGAGCGCGGGCACGACCCGGAGCGCGCGGTGTGGGCCTTGAAGGACGTCTCCTTCGAGATCGTGCCGGGAGAGGTCATCGGCGTGATCGGCCGCAACGGCGCCGGCAAGAGCACGCTGCTCAAGGTGCTGTCGCGCATCACCGAGCCCTCGGAAGGCCGCGCCGAGATCCACGGCCGCGTCGGAAGCCTCCTCGAGGTCGGGACCGGGTTCCACCAGGAGCTGACCGGACGGGAGAACGTCTTCCTGAACGGGGCGATCCTGGGGATGCGCCGGACGGAGATCGAAACCAAGTTCGACGAGATCGTCGCCTTCGCGGAGATCGAGAAATTCATCGATACCGCGGTCAAGCACTACTCCTCGGGCATGTACATGCGGCTGGCCTTCGCCGTGGCCGCGTTTCTCGAGCCGGAGATCCTTCTGGTGGACGAAGTCCTGGCCGTCGGCGACGTGATGTTCCAGAAGAAGTGCCTCGGAAAAATGGAGGATGTGGCGCGCGCGGGGCGCACGATCGTCTTCGTCAGCCACAACATGGCGGCCGTGCGCACGCTCTGCACACGGGGAATCGTTCTGAACGAGGGACGGGTCACCGAGACCGGAGACGTCGGCCGGTGCATCGAGGCGTACTTCAAGCAGATCGGGGCCTTTCAGGCGTCCGCGGAGCCGGCGCCCGAGGGCCTTCCCGGCGCGGGGTTCGGACGGATCGCGGTCCGGGGCAGCGGTCCCAACTCCGTCGAGAATTCGAAGCCGTTTCAGATCGAGGTCAATCTGCGCCTCGGTCAGGAGGTCAGCGGGTTCAGCCTGATCCTGATCGTCAGCGATGTCTACGACCGGATGATCGTCCACCTCAGGGAGGAGAGCCCGGCCCTGGAGATCGCGCCCGGATCCGGCGACGAGCTCTCCGTCCGGGTGGACATCCCGGCGCTCTGGTTGAATCCGGGCCTCTACTCGGCCCAGTTCAAGGCCCTTCTGTGGGGCAACTTTCAGGGAGCGCGGCTGGTTTCCGACAAGGTGCCCATCGACATGACCGGCTCCTACAGCCGCGCCCAGGCTCTCCTGGATCCCCCGGCCCGCTGGAACGTGCGGCGGGAGGGATCGAAATGACCGCGCGGCGCCAGACCCGGACCGCGCCGGACCGCCCGGCCGCCGAGCCGGGCCCGGCTCTTACGCGGGCGGCCGTCCGGCCGACGCGATTCGAGCGGTTCTATCTCTGCGCCGAGCCGTTCCTGCCGCCGCTTTACGCTCTGGTGCGCCGGCGGCTCCGCGCGCTGCGCAACACGGGGCCCGAGCGGCCCCTTCTGCTCGACGTCGGGGGCCGCAAGTCCCACTACACGATCGGCGTTGCGGCCCGGATCACGGTGACCGATCTGCCGCGCCGGACCGAGGTCCAGCAACGGCTCCACCTCGGCGTCAACGACGCCATCCAGCGCCAGACGCTTTCCCGCCGCAGCAACGTCTCGTCCGTTCTCTACGACGACATGACCGCGTCCGGACTGCCCGACGCGTCCTTCGACGCGGTGGTCGCAGTCGAGGTGCTCGAGCACGTCGAGGACGATGCCGCCTTCGTGCGCGAGGTGCACCGGGTCCTCAAACCGGGCGGGACGTTTCTGATGACCACGCCCAACGGGGATTTCGTGCCCAACACGAACCCCGATCACAAGAGGCACTACAAACGCGAGGAGCTCGACGCGCGGTTGCGCGAGCGGTTCCCCCGCGTGCGCGTGGAGTACGCGGTTCGGGCGGGGCGCTGGCGGTCCCTGGGTCTGAAGTCCTGGTCCCCGCGCCACCCGCTGCGGACGGCGCTCTCGATGATCGGCAACGTCGTCAACGGGTGGCAGTCGCGCCGGGTGCGGCCCGACGAGGCCACGGGCACCCGACATCTCGTCGCCACGGCGGAGAAATGACGGACGGCGGAGGAGTGCGCTAGATGTGCGGCCTCTCGGGGATGGCCGGGCCGGGCCTGGACCCGCGGCGACTCGCGGCGATGGTCGCGTCGCTCGCGCACCGCGGCCCCGACGCGCAGGGATCCGAGATCGACGCCGGAGGGCCGGTCGGGCTCGGCCACAACCGCCTGAGCATCATCGACCTGTCGCCCGCCGGCCGTCAGCCGATGGCCAGCGCCGACGGCCGCTACCGCGTGATCCTGAACGGAGAGGTCTACAACTACCGCGAGCTGCGGGCCGAGCTCTCCGGCTATCCGTTTCGCACGCAGACGGACACCGAGGTAATCCTGGCCGCCTTCTCCCGCTGGGGCGTCGCGTGCCTGGAGCGGTTCGTGGGGATGTTCGCGATGGCGGTGTGGGACCGGCAGGAACGGCGTCTGCACCTCGTGCGCGATCGGTTCGGCGTGAAGCCGCTCTACTACCACGTCCAACCCGACGGCACCTGGCTCTTCGGGAGCGAGATCAAAGCGCTCTGGGCCGCCGGCGCTGCCTGCGAGCCGGATCCCGTGGCCTGGTCTTCCTATCTGGCGCTCGGGCTCTCGGACCATTCCGATCGGACGTTCTGGAAGGGGATTCGCGCCGTCCCGGCCGGGCACGTCCTGGAATGGCAGGACGGCCGGTCGCGCCTGTCCTGCTGGTACCGTCTGTCCGAGCGCGCCGGCGGGGACCTGGACCGGCGGCCAACCGCGCAAGTCCAGGAGGAGTACCGCGCGCTCCTCTGCGAGAGCGTGGGCCTGCGCTTCCGCGCGGACGTTCCGGTGGGAATCAATCTGAGCGGCGGCCTCGATTCCTCGACGCTCCTCGGACTGGTCCAGGAGGTCCAGGGGAAGGACAGCGAGGTCCGGGCCTTCACGTTCGTCACCGGCAGCCCGGAGTACGACGAGCTGCCCTGGGTGCGCCAGATGCTCGACCGCACGCGGCACCCCTCGATCGTCTGCCCGCTCTCCGCGCAGGACGTGCCCGAGCTGGCCGAGTCGGTCCAGGAGCACGAGGACGAGCCGTTCGGCGGCCTTCCGACGCTCGCCTACGCGCGCCTCTTCGAACGCGCCCGCCAGGAGGGCGTCCTCGTCCTGCTGGACGGTCAGGGGCTGGACGAGCAGTGGGCCGGGTACGACTACTACCGCCGCGTCCTCGAGGGCGACGGCGCCGACGCGCCGACGGTGCAGGGCGTGACCGCGAGCCCGGTGCGGCCGGACTGCCTGACACCGGAGTTTCGCGCTCTGGCGCAACCCCTCGAGCCGGAGCGCCCGTGGGGCGATCCCCTGCGCGATCTCCAGTATCGGGACCTGCGGCGGACCAAGATCCCCAGGGCGTTGCGGTTCAACGATCGCGTCTCCATGCGGGCGTCGACCGAGCTGCGCGAGCCGTTCCTGGACCATCGCCTGGTCGAGCTCGCGCTGCGCCAGCCCGCGGACCGCAAGATCCGCGACGGCCGGGGCAAGTGGCTGCTGCGGCGGATGGTGCGCGACCTCCTTCCCGGAGGCGTCCGGGAAGCTCCCAAACGGGCCCTGCAGACGCCGCAGCGGGAGTGGCTGCGAGGGCCGCTGCGCGCGTGGGCGCAGGAGCAGATCGAGACGGCCCTGTCCGCGCGCGGGGGAACCTGGCTCGACTCGGACAAGGTCCGCGAGGCCTGGCGGGCCTACGCCGGGCGGGACGCGGAGAGCAGCTTCTTCGTGTGGCAGTGGATCAGCCTCGGCATGACGCGCGCGCCGAGCGCGCAGCGGCCCCCGGCCGACGCGCCGCAGCGATCCGTCGCGACGGGCAGAGAGGAAACCGAACGATGAGCCCGATGAGCTTTTCCGCGGAAACGTACTCCTGGGATTCCCGGACCGTCCTGGTCACCGGCGCCACCGGTTCCTTCGGCCGGCGCTTCGTGGAGATCCTCCGCGCCGAACGCGCTCCCCGAAGGATCATCGTGCTCAGCCGGGATGAGCAGAAGCAGCACGAGATGCAGCAGTCCCTTCCGGAGTCCGACGCGCTGCGCTACGTGATCGGGAGCGTCCGGGACCCGCACCGGCTCCGGGCCGCCTTCGACGGGGTCGACGTCGTGGTGCACGCCGCGGCCATGAAACAGATCCCGATGTGCGAGAGGAACTCCGAAGAGGCGATTCTGACCAACGTCGAAGGGGCCCGCCACGTCATCGAGGCGGCGGTGGCCCGGGGAGTGGATCGGGTCGTCAACCTGAGCACGGACAAGGCCGTCAAGCCGGTGTCCGCCTACGGCGCGACCAAGCTCCTGGGCGAGAAGCTCTTCGTCGAGGCGGGCGCGGCCCGGGAAGGCCGGCCGCCCCGGTTCGCCACGGTGCGCTACGGCAATGTCGTCGGCACGCGCGGCAGCGTCATTCCGCTCTTTCGGCGCCAGCGTTCGAGCGGCGTCGTGACCGTGACCGATCCCCGAATGACCCGCTTCTGGATCACCCGCGACGCCGGCGTCCGGTTCGTCATCCAGTGCGTCGAGCAGATGACCGGGGGCGAGATCTTCGTCCCCAAGGTCCCCAGCGCCGGGATCCACGACCTCGTGAGGATCGTGGCCCCGGAGTGCCGGGTCGAGCGGATCGGGATCCGGCCCGGCGAGAAGCTCCACGAGGTTCTCATCTCCGACGACGAGTCCCGATTCGGGCGCGAGTTCTCGGACCTGTTCGTCTTGCGGCCGGGAGGCTGGGACGGGGCCGATAGCGCCGGGCGCGCGCTTCCCGAGGGCTACGCCTACACCAGCGACGGGACGGCCCGCGCCCTGACGCTCGAGGAGCTGCGGGCGCTGGTCGAGGAGGACGCCGGTGCGCTCGCCTGACGGCGGGTTCCCCCCGCGCGGCCTCCGGTCGGGGAGCCGTCTGCCCTACGGGCGGCAGTGGATCGACGACGAGGACATCGCCGCGGTGGCGGAAGCTCTCCGCTCGGATTGGCTCACGACCGGACCGCGTGTCGCCGAGTTCGAGGAGAGCTTCGCGGCGGCGGCCGGAGTCCGGGAGGCCGTGGCGGTCAGCAGCGGCACGGCCGCCCTGCACGCCGCCGCCTTTGCGCTCGGCATCGGACCGGGGGACGAGGTGCTGGTGCCCGCGATGACCTTCGTGGCCAGCGCCAACTGCGTCGTGTACCAGGGCGCGACTCCCGTGTTCGTCGATGTGGATCCCGACACGCTGCTGATCGATCCCGGGGACGGAGCGCGCAAGATCACGTCCCGGACCCGGGCGATCGTGGCCGTCGACTACGCCGGCCAGCCCTGCGCCTATGGCGAGCTGCGGCGTCTGGCCGAACGGGCCGGCGCCCGGATCCTGGCCGACGCCTGCCATGCCCTCGGGGGGAGCGACGGCGGAAGGCCGGTCGGCTCGCTGGCGGACCTGACCGCCTTCAGCCTGCACCCGGTCAAGCACATCACCACCGGAGAAGGCGGGATGATCACGACCGACGACGCGGAGCTGGCCCGCCGGATGCGGATGTTCCGCAACCACGGCCTGAGCAGCGATCACCGCGAACGGGAAGCCCGCGGCTCCTGGTACTACGAGATGGTGGCTCTGGGCTTCAACTACCGGCTCACCGACTTTCAGTGCGCCCTCGGCGCGTCGCAGCTGCGCAAGCTCCCGGCCTGGGTCGCCCGACGGCAGGCCATCGCCCGGCGGTATGACGCGGCCTTCGCGGACGCGGCGGGGATCCGGCCCCTGGCGGTTCGCGACGGCGTTTCCCACGCCTACCATCTGTACGTCGTCCGCTGCGACGAGGAGGGGGGCGCGCCGGGACGGGCCGCGATCTTCCGCGATCTGCGCGGCCAGGGGCTCGGCGTCAACGTCCATTATTTGCCGGTGCACCTCCACGCCTTCTACCGCAAGCGCTTCGGGACGGGCCCGGGGCTCTGTCCCGCTGCGGAGCGCGCCTACGAGCAGATCCTTTCGCTGCCCATGTTCCCGCAGATGACCGACCGGGACGTCGACGATGTCGTCGCGGCGGTGCGGCGCAGTCTCCGCGGCGCTGCGTCGGCGGCCGGGGCGCGGGAGTGACAGCGATGCGCCTCGCCCTCCTCGGTTACGGCTCGATCGGGCGCCGCCACGCCCGCAACCTCGCGGCGCTCGGCCGGAATGCGATCACCGTGTTCGATCCCGCGCCGACCGCGCGGGCCGCGGCGCAGGACGCGCCGGGAGTGGAAGTCGCGGCCACGCTCGAGCGCGTCTGGGATCGAGATCCCGAGGCCGTTCTCGTGGCCTCGCCTCCCGACCGGCACATCGTGCTCGCTCTCGAGGCGGCGCGGCGCGGGTGCCACGTCTTCATCGAAAAGCCGCTGGCTCCGACCCTGGCCGGCGTCGAGGAGCTCTGCCGGGAGATCGCGCGGCGCCGGCTCGTCTCGATGGTCGCATGCAACATGCGTTTTCACCCCGGCCCGGTCCGCGTCAAGGCTCTCCTGGACGAGGGGGCGATCGGGAGGGCGCTGGCGGCCCGTGTGCACACGGGGTCCTATCTGCCGGACTGGAGGCCGGGCACGGACTACCGCGCCAGCTACAGCGCGTCCGCAGCGGCGGGAGGCGGAGCGGTTCTCGACTGCATCCACGAGATCGATCTGGCGCTCTGGTACTTCGGCCCGGCGACCCTGCTCGCGGCGGCGGTCGCTCCCGCCGACTCGATCGGCCTCGAGGTGGAAGGCCTCGCGGAGATCCTTCTGCGCCACGAGGCCGGCACCCTGACCAGCGTGCACCTGAACTTCGTGCAGCGGGACTACCGCCGCGGCTGCGAGGTCATCGGGTCGGAGGGGAGCCTGTCGTGGGACTTCGGCCGCGGCGCGGTCGAACGCATCGCTCCGGATGGCCGGCAGACGTATCTCCAGCCGCCCGACTGGGAGCTCGACGCGATGTACCGGGACGAGCTCGCGCACTTCCTCCGATGCGTCGAGGACCGCTCGGCCACCGTGAACCCGGTGGCGTCGAGCCTGCCGGCCCTGGAGATCGCGTTGGCGGCGAGGGCGCCGGGCGTGGTCTGTGCGGGGGAAGTGAAGGCTCGCCCGTGAGACCCCTTGCGGTCGTCCCGGCGCGGCGGGGATCCAAGCGGCTGGCGGACAAGAACCTGCTTGCCCTGGCAGGGAAGCCGATGCTCGCGCACACGATCGAAGGGGCCCGCGCGAGCGCGGTGTTCGACGAGGTGGTGGTGTCCACCGAGGACGCCGAGATCGCCGCCCAGGCGGCCCGCTTCGGAGCGTCCGTCCACGACCGTCCGGCGGATCTGGCCGGGGATCTGGTCAGCGCCACCGACGTTTGCCTCGACGTCCTGGAGGCCCGCCGGCGGGCCGGCGAGGCTTACGACGCGGTCGTCTGCCTGCAGCCGACCTCGCCGCTGCGGTCGGCCGAAGACGTCCGGGAGTCGTGGAAAGTCTTCCGCGATTCCGGAGCCGACTTCCTGGTCTCGGTCACGCCGATCGACCCGCACTACTTCCATTGGGCACTCCACCGCCAGGGCCCGTGGTGGGAGATGTTCTTCGGGGACCGGTTCCTGCTGGAGCGGTCCCTGCTTCCGCCGGTCCTTCGGCCCAACGGCTCGATCAAGATCGGGCGGGTCGAGCCGCTGCGCGCGCGTCGCAATTTCTTCGGCCCGCGCCTGGCGGTCTACCAGACGCCGGCCGAGCGCAGCCTCCACGTGGCCGAGCGGAGCGACTTCGATTACGCCGCCTTCCTCCTTTCCCGCCGGAGCACAGCGTGACCGGGCCCATCCGCGACTTCGCGCGCGGCCGGGAGGCCGGGCGGCGGCTGGCCGACCTCGTCCCGGGGGGGAGCCACACCTACAGCAAGGGGGAGGATCAGTTTCCGTTTCGCTCGCCGCGGGTCCTGGTGCGTGCCAAGGGGGCCCACTGTTGGGACGCGGACGGCAACCGCTTCATCGATTGGGCCATGGGCAATCGCGTGATTTGCCTGGGGCACGCGTACGAGGCGGTCGACGAGGCCGTGCGCAAGCAGATCGACAACGGTCTCAACTTTTCCCGCCCTTCGCTGCTCGAGCTCGAGCTCGCCGAGTACCTCACCGCGCTCCTTCCCGCCGCGGAGATGGTGAAGTTCGGAAAAAACGGGTCGGACGTCACGACCGCCGCGGTCAAGCTGGCCCGCGCGGCCACCGGGCGCTCCTACGTCGCTTGCTGCGTAGACCATCCCTTCTTCAGCATCCACGACTGGTTCATCGGGTCGACGCCGATGAACGCCGGAGTCCCGGAGGAGACCGCCCGGCTCACCCTCGGATTCCGCTACAACGACCTGGAGGGGCTGCGCGGGCTCTTCGACCGCTACCCCGGCCAGATCGCCGCGGTGATCCTCGAGCCGGTCAAGAACGACGAGCCGACCGACGATTTTCTCCAGAAGCTCCGCGCGCTGACGGCCCGGGAAGGCGCCGTGCTCATCTTCGACGAGATGATCAGCGGCGTGCGTTTCGACCTCCGGGGCGCCCACCATCTGTGGGGCGTCTATCCCGATCTGGCCTGCTTCGGAAAGGCCATCAGCAACGGCTACTCGTTCTCCGTGCTGGCCGGGCGGCGCGACCTGCTCGAGCTCGGAGGGCTGCGGCACGAGCAGCGGCGCGTGTTCCTACTGTCTCAGACCCACGGCGCGGAGTCGGTCGGGCTGGCCGCCTGCCGGGCCACGCTGGACGAATGCCAGCGTGTCGACATCGGCCGGCACATCTGGGGGCTCGGCCGCCGACTGGTGGAAGGAGTCCGAGGCCTGGCCCGGCAGGAGGGAGTCGCCGACCACGTGCGCATCATCGGATTCGACTGCAATCCCCAGATCCTGTGCACCCGCGCCGATGGAACGTTCTGGCCGGAGCTGCACACCGCATTTCACGAGGAGGTCATCTCGCACGGCGTCCTCATTCCCTGGATCTCCATCACCTACTCCCACGGCGAGGCCGAGCTCCAGGCGACCCTCGAGGCGCTCGGTCACGGCATGCGCAAGGCGCAACGGGCGATCGCCGAGAACGCCGTCGCCGGTTCGTTCGAGGGAGATCCGGTGCGGCCGGTCTTCCGGCCGTTCAATCGGTGCCTGCAGTCGCGCTGCGGGAGGCTCCACGCCGACGCGCCGCGGCTGGCCTGCTGCGGGGAAGGGTCCCTTCCGTGATCGGTGCGGTCGTGCAGGCGCGCATGGGGTCGAGCCGGCTTCCGGGCAAGGTGCTCATGGATCTGGCCGGCCGGCCAGCGCTCGTGCGGATTCTCGAGCGGCTGCGCCGCTGCCGGACGCTCCAGACCGTCGTGGTGGCCACCTCGGTCGACTCCCGGGACGACGCCATCGCGAAGCTCTGCGCCGACCGCGGAGTTCCCGTCTTTCGGGGAAGCGAGAAGGACGTGCTCGACCGCTACCACCGGGCCGCGCTCGCGTTCGGGCTCTCCGTCGTCGTGCGCATCACCGCCGACTGCCCCCTGATCGACCCGACCCTGGCCGACGACATGATCCGCTTCTTCCTCGCGCATCAGGGGGACTTCGACCTCGTCACCAACCGCCATCCCCTGACCTTCCCCGACGGGCTCGACGTCGACGTCCTGTCGGCGGACGGGCTCGCCCGGGCCTGGAGGGAGGCGGACACGCCGGCCGAGCGCGAGCACGTCATCCCGTTCTTCTGGGAGCGCGGGCTGCGCGTCCACAACGTCCAATGCCCGGAGGGACTCTTCGCGGCGCACCGCTGGACCCTCGACTACCCGGAGGACTACGCGCTCCTCTCGCAGGTCTACGCGGCCCTGCAGCGGGACGGCGAGATTTTTTCGACGCGCGCGGTCCTCGACTTCCTGGAAGGCCATCCGGAGATCCGTCAACTCAATGCCCACCGAATCCCAGCGGCCTGAGCCGACGGCCTCACCGATCCTGATTCGCGCCGATGCCGGGGCGCGCATCGGCGCTGGCCACGTCATGCGTTGCCTGGCGCTCGCCCAGGCCTGGCGCGACCGGGGCGGCTCGGCCGCTTTCGCGACCACGGGCGTGCCGGCGGAGATCGCGCGGCGCCTGGAGCTCGAGGGGGTCGAGCCGATCCCGATCTCCGGGCCGGCCGGCGCAGCGGCCGACGCGGCGGAGACGGCCCGCGCGGCGGCCCGGCTCGGCGCGGGGTGGCTCGTCCTGGACGGGTACGGATTCGACCCGGCCTATCGCGTCCGCGTTCGGGGCTGCGGAGCGAGAATTCTGCTTTTGGAAGACGTCCCCGGGGATCGCGAGGGCGCGGACGTGATCCTTAATCCCGGCATCCGTGGCGACCTCGAGCCGCCCGGATCCCCGGGGCTCCCGCGCCTCCTGCTGGGACCAGCCTATGCGCCCCTGCGGCGAGAGTTTCGAGAATGGCGCGGCCGGCCGCGTCCGCGGAGCGAGCCGGACCGAAATCTCCTGGTGACCATGGGAGGGAGCGATCCGGACAACGTCACGCTCGTGGTGCTGAAGGCTCTCCGGGAGATCCGGCAGCCCGACCTGCGCGTGCGCGTCCTCGTGGGCCCCGCGAATCCTCACCGGGAAACGCTCGCGCGGGACGCCGCGCTTCTGGGCGAGTGGGTCTGGCTCGAGCCGCCGTCCGGCGCGATGGCCGACCTGATGGCCTGGGCGGACCTGGCGATCACCGCGGCGGGCAGCACGTGCTGGGAGCTCGCCTTCATGGGCGTCGCCATGATCACCGTCGTGCTCGCGGAGAACCAGCGTCCGATCGCCCAGACGGTCGGCGCGGCGGGCGCGGCGGTTGCCGCGGGAGATCGAGCCGCTCTGGAGTCCGGAAGCCTCGCCCCGGCCATCGCGACGGCCCTTTCGTCCGACTCGGAACTGGCCCGAATGGGCCGCAACGGCCGCGCGCTGGTCGACGGCCTCGGCGCGGAGCGCGTGGCCGGGCAGCTCCACGCGGTCGCCGCCTCGCGGAGCTCGGTGGCATGAAGATCCTCTACTTCGCCAACAATCGGCTGGGACTGCGGATCGCCCGGTGGCTGCGCTCGCAGAACGAAGAGATCGTCGGCCTGGTCGAACATCCCGCGGAGCGCGGCCGCGACGCGGCGGAAATCCGGGAGGCCGTCGGCGCGCCGGCGCAGCGGGTCTTCGACGGGTCGCGCCTGGCCGATCCGGCGATCGTGGAGAGGATCGCGGCCCTCCGGGCGGAGCTCGGTGTCTCGATTCTCTTCGGTTATCGGATCCCGGCGCCGGTGACGGGCCTCTTGCCGGCGGGGTGCGTGAACCTTCATCCGGCGTACCTTCCCTTCAATCGGGGCGCCTACCCGAACGTCTGGAGCATCGTCGACCGGACGCCGGCGGGAGTGACGATTCACTTCGTCGACGAGCGGATCGACGCCGGCGACATCGTGGCCCAGAGCCGGGTCGAGGTGGAGCCCACGGACACCGGCGAGAGCCTTTACCTGCGCCTGGAGGAAGCCGCGTTCCAGCTGTTCTGCCAGACCTGGCCGGCGCTGCGGTCCGGGCGGGCCGCGCGGTCGCCGCAGCAGCGCGAAGCGGGGACGTTTCACCGAGTGCGCGACGTGGATCGCATCGACGAGATCGAGCTCGATCGCTCCTATACCGCGCGCTGGCTGCTCGACGTTCTGCGGGCGCGAACGTTCGGCACGTTCCCGGGCGCCTATTTCCGGGACGGGAATCGCAAGGTCTATGTCACGGTTCGGCTCCGGGAAGCGGACGAGGACGAGGGGAGCGTCCCCGCTGAAACGCCGGCGCTCGAGGAAGGGAGACGGGGACGTGATCGGTAAGGCGAGTTCGGACGGCGGCTTCGGCCGCGCGGAGATGGTTCAGGCCCTCCGGAACGTGGGCCTGGAATCCGGCGACGCGGTGTTTTTCCACATCGGCCTCGACGCGGTCGGCCGCCCGGCGGGGGCCGCGACGGACGAGGAAGCGTGCGCCCTGCTCCTGGACGTTCTCCGCGATGTCGTCGGCCCGACCGGGACCATCCTGGTGCCGACCTACAGCTTCTCGTTTTGCCGCGGCGAGGCCTTCGAGCCCGAGACGACGCCCGCCGACCAGGGTCCCTGGAGTCCGTTTCGACCGTTTCTCGAGTACGTCCGTCGCCAGCCCGGCGTCGTGCGCTCGCGCGATCCGATTCACTCCGTGGTCGGCCTGGGGCCCCGGGCGGCGGCCTTCCTCCAGAACGTGCCGGGGACGTGCTTCGGGCCGGGGAGCGTCCCGGCGCGTCTCCTCGAGGCCGGAGGCAAGATCTGCGCGATCGGGACGAGCCTCGAGGAGATGACCTTCCGGCACCACGTGGAGGAGATGGCCGGCGTGCCGTTTCGGTACAAGAAGCTCTTCACCGGCGTTCTCCGCGAAGGCGGCGTCGAGCGGAAACAAGGATGGATCTACAGCGTGCGGATCCTCGCCGACAACGGGTATCCCGACGCCCGGCGTCTCGAGGAGAAGGCCCGCGCGGCAGGAGTCTGCCGCGCGGCCCCGCTGGGAAGGGGAGAGGTCCTGTCGGTCCTCTGCAGCGAGTTCTTCGATCTCACCCGCGCGGAGCTCGCCCGGGACCCTTGGTTCACCGCGCGCGGCCCGGCGTGCGATCCCATACGGGCGGAAGAGGAGCGCGTGCAGAGCCGACGCTCCGAGGTCGCCCTGCCTCCGGAGGCCTCGATGGACCAGATCATCGAAGGGCTCTGGCGGGTGCCGCGAGACATCCTCTCCGACGGGTTCGACACGGCCCTCCGCGCCCTGGCGACCCAGTTGCCGATGACGATCCGGGAGTATCCGACCGGGACGGAGTGCTGGAGCTGGCTCATTCCCGAGAAGTGGACCTGCCACGAGGCGTACCTGGAGACGCTGGACGGGAAGAACGTCTTCTCGGCCGCGGACCATCCCCTGCACGTCGTCTCCTATTCGCTGCCGTTCGAAGGCGTGGTCAGCCGCGAGGAGCTGTTCGCGCACCTGCACGTCCATTCGAAGATTCCCACGGCGATTCCCTTCGCCTTCAAGTACTACGAGCGGGATTGGGGGCTGTGCTGCAGCCGGGAGCAGAAAGAACGCCTGCGGGACGAGCGCTATCGGGTGGTCATCCGAACGAGCTTCAGCTACGCGACGCTCAAGATCGGAGAGGTCGTTGTGCAGGGCGCGAGCGACGAAACGATCGTGCTCATGTCGCATCTGTGCCACCCCTCGATGGTCAACGACGACATGTCCGGCGTCGCGGTGGGCATGGAGGTGGCGCGCCGGCTCCTGCGCCGCGGGGATCTGCGCTATTCGTACCGTTACCTGATCGTTCCCGAGACCATCGGGACGGTCGCGTACCTCAGCCAGAACGAGGCGTTCCTGCCGAAGATTCGGGGCGGCCTGTTCCTCGAGATGCTCGGGCTGACCAATCCTCCCGCGCTCCAGTTGTCGTTCGACGGAAAGACCGAGCTCGACGCCTGTTTCTCCCTGGCCCTGGAGGAGAACGGCGCCTCGGGCTGGATCGGGCCGTACCGCACGGTGATCGGCAACGACGAGCGCCAGTTCAACGGGCCGGGGGTGCGCATCCCGATGCTGTCGCTCTCGCGGGTCCTGCGGCCCGACGATCCCAACTGGCCCTACCGGGAATACCACTCCAGCCACGACGATCCGTCGACCTGCTCGAGCCGGAGCCTGGCGGAGTCGGCGGACCTGGTCCTGCATATGATCGACAACCTGGAGAAGAACGTCGTCCCGGTCAACAACTTCAAGGGAGAAGTGTTCTGCTCCCGGTACGGCGTGTTCATCGATCCGTACACGCACCTGAAGGAGCACCGGGCGCTCTTCAACATCATGGATCACATCGACGGGACGCGCTCGGTCGCGGAGATCGCTCGGGCCTGCGGCGTGTCCGTCGCCGGAGCCCGCGAGGTCGTCGACGAGCTTGCGCGGCACAACCTCGTCACCGTCCCGGCCCCTTCGGGAGGCCGCGCGTGACGACGCCGACGACGGGGGTCCTGATCGGCTACGGATCGGTGGGGAGGTACCACGCGGCCGCCCTGGCCTCGCGGGGTCCTCTCGCGGTGGTCGACGGCAACCCGCAGGCGCGCCGCCGGGCCGGCGAAGCCCAGCCGCAGGCGCGGGTCGCGGATCGCCTCGAGGCCCTCGACGGCTCGGTGGACTGGCCGGGCGCGCTCGCCGTCATCGCCACCTGGGGCCCCTCGCACGCGTCGTTGTTCCACGCTCTGGCCGACCGCGGAGTCCGCAGGATCCTCTGCGAGAAACCGATGGCCTCCTCGGTCGCGCTGGCGCGGAAGATGGTCGAGCGCTCCCGGCGGGATGGGATCGCCCTGGCCGTGCATCACTACATCCGGTACGCCGGGCTGGTGCGGGCGCTCTCCCGGGTCGCCCGGGAGCGGGGGTTGGGAGATCCGGTCGCCGTCGTGTCGGCGGGAGGGGCGTGCTGCCTTTTGACCAACGGGATCCACCTGATCGACTTCGCCGCCGAGCTGTTCGGCGCTTCTGCGCGGCGCGTCGTGAGCACGGCCTCGGGCGTCCCGATCAACCCCCGGTCGCCCGACCTCATGTTCTACGGCGGAACGGCGGTGTGGTCGTTCGACGGCGGGCGCGAGGCCGTAATCACCCTCCACAACGGCTCGAGTCTCGCCTGGGTCACGCGCGTCTTCTACCGCGACGCCGTCGTGGAGTTCGACGGCGACCTCGTCACCCGCATCGACGGGCGCGACCCGGCCGCGGTCGAGCGATGGCCGGCGGTGACCCGCACCGGCCCGGCCGCCCATCCGCTCCAGGCGGGCCGGATGGAGGGCGTGGGGACGTTCGAGGGTGGCCTGCTGGCGGCTCTCGAGGACGTCGGCGGAGGGCAGCCGCGCATCTGCACCGGCGACGCCGGAGAGGCCGCGGTCTCCGCCTGCATCGGAGCGCTTCTGGCGGCGCGCGCGGGGCGGGCGATCGAGCTCCCGATCGATCCCCGGGCGCCGGAAGGGGAGGAAGAGTGGCCGATCTCGTGAACGAACGCGCTGCCGGAGGGCGTCCATGACCAGGGCGCACCGCGTCGGTCTCATCGGCGTCGGGCCCATCTCCGATTGGCACGTCCGCGCGGTGCGCGCCGCCGGCATGGATGTGACCGGCGTGAGCACGCGAAAGGGCTCGGCCCGGGTCGCGGATTTCGCCGCGCGGCACGGCGTGCGCACCGTGTTCCCGGATTGGCGGGACCTGGTCCGTCACGCCGAGGACTTCGACGGGTTCGTGGTCGCCATGCGTCCGGACGGCACCCCCGAGGTCCTCGAGTCCCTGTTTCCCCTGGGCCGTCCCGTGCTGGTCGAGAAGCCGGTCTCCTGGTCGGCGCTGCGTCTCGAGCGCCTGGCCGCGCTGGGGTCGTCGAAGGTCATCGTGGGCTACAACCGGCGCTTCTATCGGCCGGTCCTGGCCGCGCGGGACGAGGCGCGGGGGGGACCGCCCCTGCTTCTGCAGCTGACGCTTCCGGAGGGGGTCGCCGCGCCCGAGGGTCCCGATCCCGCTTCGCTCTTTCTCCATCCCTTCTTCGAGAACAGCTGCCACGGCATCGATCTGGTCCGGTTCCTGGTGGGCGATCTGCGCGTCGAGGCCGTCCGACGCCTCTCCGGAGCCGATGGACGCGTCAGCGGCGTCGCCGCGATCCTCTCCACGACGCGGGGAGACGTGGTCTCCTTCCTGGGCAACTGGGGCGCGCCCGCCAACTACGCGCTGAGCCTTCACCGCAGCGGACGCCGGATGGAGCTGCTTCCGTTCGAGGCGGCGACGCTGTACGAGGGGATGGAGGTCATCGATCCCTCCGACGAATGGCCGATCCGCCGCTATGTGCCCAAGCAGACCGCCCGCGTCCATCTCGAGGAGATCGACCGCAAGGAGAAGCCCGGGTTCGTGGCGCAGGCGCAGGCGTTGCGCGGCCTGATCGAAGGGCGCGCGGCGCCGGAGAACGCCGCCACGCTCGAGGATGCGCGGGCCGCCGTCGCGCTCTGCGAGGAGCTCGCGGGAGTCCGGTATGCCGGCTGACCGGCCGGGCGTCGGGCGGACGCCGGCCGCCGTTCGCATCGGCGGACGCCGGGTCGGGCCGGGGGAGCCCGCCTACATCGTCGCGGAAATGTCGGCCAACCACGGTCAGGACTTCGCCCGCGCCGCCGCGATCGTCCGCGCGGCCAAGGACGCCGGCGCGGACGCGGTCAAGCTGCAGACCTACACCGCGGACACGCTGACCATCGATTCGGGCGCGGCGTCCTTTCGGATCGGCTCGGGGACGCTCTGGGAAGGGCGCACCCTGCACGGTCTCTACGCCGGCGCGAGCACGCCGTGGGAGTGGCACGCCCCGCTTCAGACCCTGGCCGCCGAAATCGGACTGGATCTGTTCTCCAGCCCGTTCGACGAAACGGCCGTCGACCTGCTCGAGGGCATGAACGTTCCCGCGTACAAGATCGCGTCCTTCGAGCTGGTCGACCTCGATCTGATCGACCGGGTCGCGCGCACCGGCAAGCCGGTCATCCTCTCGACGGGGCTGGCGACCCTGGCGGAGATCGAAGAGGCGGTCGCGGCGGCCCGCCGCGCTGGGGCATCCGAGATCGTCCTGTTGAAGTGCACCAGCGCCTATCCCGCCCGGCCCGAAGACATGAACCTGCGCACCCTCACCGACCTGGCCGACCGATTCGGCGTCCCGGTCGGGCTTTCCGACCACACCGTCGGAATCGCCGCGCCGGTGGCCGCCGTCGCGCTCGGGGCCAGCATGATCGAGAAGCACTTCACGCTCTCGCGCGAGGACGCCACCGCGGACAGCGCGTTCTCCCTGGAGCCCGCCGAGTTCCGGACGATGGTCCAGGCGGTGCGCGACGCGGAGAAGGCCCTGGGCCGGGTCCACTACGGAGTGACCGAGGCGGAGATGCCCAGCCGCGTCTTCCGCCGCTCGCTCTTCGTCGTCCGGCCGATTCGGGCTGGGGAGACGTTCACGCGGGAAAACGTGCGTTCGATTCGGCCGGGCTACGGCCTGGCGCCCAAGCACCTCGACCGGATCCTGGGCCGCCGCGCGACCGCGGATCTCGCGCGGGGAACGGCGTTGGCGTGGCCCCACGTCGCCGGCGGCGGACCGACCGAGGAAGAACCGGGGGCGGCCGTGGAAGGACCCAAACGTGGCTGACCAGCGCCTCCGGGCCCGGCGCTCCTCGACGAGCGGGACATCCCGCGGCGTCGCCCGCATCCTGATGTTTCCCTGCTCGTATACCTGCAAGAACATGGGAGACGTCGCGATGATGCGGTTCGGGCTGGAGCGTCTGCGGGAGCACTGGCCCGGCGCGGAGCTCGAAGTCCTGACCCGGGACGCCGCGGAGCTCCGGCGTCTGTGCGGAGACGTTCGCCCCGTGCCCTACAGCGATTGGTACGCGGATCACTATCTGCTCGGTCGCTGGCACGGACGGATGCCCGCGGCGGTCTCCCGCGCGCTGGTCTCCGCGAAGGTGCGAGCCCGGCGGGCGTTTCCCGGCCTCGAGGAGCGCGTGATCCGCGCGCGGCTTCGGTTGCGCGGCGGCGATTCGGCCGAGTTCGAGCAGGCGGCGGAGGCCTTTGGCGGCGCGGACGCCCTGGTGGTCAGCGGCGCCGGCGGGGTCTGCGACACGTTCCCGACCTTCTCGGTCGCCCTCCTGCGTTCCCTCGAGATCGCGATTCAGCGCGGCGTGCCGACCGCGATGTTCAGCCACGGCTTCGGACCCCTTCTCGACCCCAATCTGCGGGCGCGGGCACGGTCGGTCCTGCCCCGTGTCGATCTGATCGGGCTGCGCGAGGGGACGTCCGGGCCGACCCTCCTGACCGAGCTCGGCGTCGACGCCGGGCGCGTCGTGGTGACGGGAGACGACGGGATCGAGATCGCGTACGCGGCGTCGGCCAGCCGCGGCGGAAACGGGATCGGCGTCAACGTGCGCACGGGCTCGTCGGCGGGCGTCGCCGAGGAGACCCCCGAGCGGCTCGCCCCCATCGTGCAGGCGTTCGCAGGGGGGCGGACCGCGCCGCTCATCCCCTTGCCGATCGCCCTCCAGCAGGATTGGGACGCCGGCAACATCGAGCGGTTGGCGCGAGGGTATTCGCAGGTCACGCGGGCGCGCGAGCCGTTGAACACGCCGGAAGCGCTGGTCCGCCAGGTCGCCCGCTGCCGCATCGTCGTGACCGGCGCCTATCATGCAGCGGTGTTCGCGCTGGCCCAGGGCATCCCCGCCGTCGGCCTCGTGTCGTCGCCCCACTATGGCGACAAATTTCGCGGCCTCGCCGCGCTGTTCGACGGCGGTTGCTTCCTGGTCGATCTGAAGCCCGAAGGACTGGAAGACCGCCTCACTGCGGCGATGGAGTCCGCCTGGGGCCGCGCCGACGCCTTGCGGGACGCGCTGCGAGCGAGCGCCGCCCGGCAGATCCGCGCCTGCCGCGACGCCTACCGCCTCTTCGGCGCGATCGCGGCGACGGGGCGTCCGGGCCCGCGCGGCGCCGACACTCTTCCGGCGGCTTCGGACACTCCGCCGCGCGCGCCCTCGGCCGCCGGGACGGGAGCGCGGTCGTGAAGCCGGGCGCGCGCCGGGCTCTCTTCGTCGTCGCCTACCGGGCCCGCGATCTCGACGGCCTGGCGCTGGTCGCGCACCATCTGGAGCGGCGGCATGGACTCGAGTCCGTCCTCACCAACGGCTACGAGATCGAGCGCAAGCTCCTTCGTCAGGCCCCCGACGTCGTCGTCTTCGATCATCTGGTCTGGGGGTTCAAGGCCGAGCAGGTTCGGCTCGCCAAGAGCCTCGGAATGCGGGTCGTCGTGCTGCCGACCGAGGGCCTGTTTCAGAGTCCGGAGGAACCGCGCCAGCGCGCCGGCAAGCTTCAGGGCGTGAGCCGCCTGGTCGATTGTCAGCTCACCTGGGGCGAGCTCGCCCGGTCGGCCATCCTGGAGGAGGATCTCGCGGCCGCCGAGAACGTGCACACGGTCGGCTGCCCCCGCTTCGATTTCTACCGCGACCCCTATCTGCCCCTGATGGGGACGCGCGATGAATTCCTCGCGACGCTCCGGATCGAGAGGCGCGGCGGACCGATCCTGCTCTGGGCGACCAACACGCACTACCTGGCACGCAATCAAAAGCTGATCCTGCGCCGGCAGACCAGGCAAGGAAAGCTCCCGGAGGCCGAAGTGCGGGCCATGCTGGAGGACCACCAGGTCCAGTTCCGGGAGCATTCCCGTTTGGTTCTGGATCTGGCGCGCCGCCACCCGGATTGGAACATCGTCATCAAGATCCACCCGGCGGAGTGGATCGACCCCTACCTGGAGCTGGAGCGCCGGTCCGCGAACATTCGCCTCGCCTTCGACGCGCCGATTTTCAAGTTCCTCTACCATTGCGACGTCCTCCTCCAGCGAGGCTGCACGACCGCCACCGAGGCCTGGATGCTGCAGAAGCCGGTGCTGGAGCTCCAGATGGGCCGCTACACGACGCCGATCCGCGAGGACTTCGTCGCGGGCAACCGGGTTGTCGCGACGTTGGAGGAGACCGAGGAGGCGATCGCCCGCTACCTGGCCGGCCAGCCGATCTCCGACGCGGAGCGCAAGGCCCGTGAGGTGTTCGTGCGGACCTTCTACGACCGGGTCGACGGCCGGGCCAGCGAGCGCTCTGCCGATCTCATCGCCGCGGTGGCGGCGCCTCCCGGGTACACCGACGCCGACGGCGAGGCGACCCGCCGGGCCGCCGCCCAAGCCTGGGATCTGCGTCGGCGTGAGGAGGATGCCCGCTGGATCAACCGGTTCAAGGACCTTCTGGGGGTGAACCGCGAAACGTCGCTCCGGCTCTGGAAGCGGCTGCTGTCCCGGGAGGGACCGGGCAACCAGGGGCTCTTCTTGCCGGAGGCGGAGATCACCGCGGAGATGGTGGAGAGATTGCGCCGCGATTACGACCGCGTGCTCGGGACCGCCGCGGCATGAGCGCGGGGATCGTCCGGCATTTTTCAGGACTCCCTCCCGGGGAGTTCCCCGGGCGGGCTGCCGATCCATCCGCGGCGCGTCCGCGCGTTCTCGTGCTCCTTCCGCGCGGCGAGGCGATCCGCAACTTCGTCTACACCGGGATGCTCGCCCGGCTGCAGCGCCACGTGGACGTCGTCCTCCTGTCGGTCCTTCCCAGCGAGGATCTGCGGCCGGTGCTGCAGGAGGACGTGTCGAGCTTCCTCGAGCTCCACGAGGTCGCCGTGCGCAGGCCGGTGCGCGTTCTGGGAGATCTCGTCGAGATGGCGCACGGCCGCTGGCTCTGGTCGGCGGCGGCCCGGGAGCGGTGGCGTCTGCGGGACGCCGAGGCCGGGACGGCGCCGGCGCGCGTCAAGCGGGGGATCAAGAAGGCCTTGAGCCTTCCGTTTGCGAGCCGTCGAGGCGTGGAAACCCTGAGCGCGCTGCAGGGCGTCGCGAGCCGGTGGCTGCGGACGAGCGACGCGCACATCGACCTTCTGCGCAGGATCGCGCCGTCACTCGTGTTCAACGGCTCGCACGTGCACTCCCACCTCGCCGTTCCGGTCGTGGAAGCCGCGCGGTGGCTGAAGATCCCGACCGCGGCGTTCCTCTTCTCCTGGGACAACCTGACGTCCCAGGGCCGGATCGTTCCGCCCTACGACCACTATCTCGTCTGGAACCAGGGCCTCCGGGACCAGCTCCTCGACCTCTACCACCGCGTCGAGCCGGCCCGCGTCCACGTCACCGGCACGCCGCAGTTCGACTTCCACATGCGGCCGGAGTTCCGGCTGGACCGGAACGCATTCTGCCGGCGCGTGGGCGCCGATCCGGAACGGCCGATCGTTCTCTACACCACCGGCATGGCCAACCACATGCCCGGAGAGCCCATCCTGGTCGAGCGCGTCGCCGACCTGCTGCGCACGATGACCGACCTCGCGTCTCCGCAGCTGCTGGTCCGCGTCTACGCGAAGGACCGCACCGGGCGGTTCGACGAGCTCAAGGCCCGCCGGCCGGAGATCCTTTTTCCCGAAGTGCCCTGGGAGCGCAACCACCTGACGCCGCGCCCGGAGGATTCGAGCCTTCTGACCAGCACGCTGGCTCACTGCGCCGTGGGAATCAACGTCGCGTCGACCGTCTCCCTGGAGCTGTGCATGTTCGACAAGCCGGCGCTCAACATCGGGTACAACCCCCCCGGCTTTGGGCCGGTGCCGGTCGACTACATTCGCTACTACTCCTACGATCACTACAAGCCGATCATCGAGAGCGGCGCCGTGGAGCTGGCGCGATCGGAGCAGGAGCTTCGAGATCTTCTGCGCGGCGCGCTGACGGCGCCGCAGCGCCGGCGACCGGAGCGCCAGCGCCTCCTCCAGAGCTTTTTCGGTGAGACGCTCGACGGCTGGTCGGCGGTGCGGGTCGCGCGGACGCTGGTCCGAATCGCTCAGGGCAGCGCCGGGCCGGGGCGGGACGCTCCGTGAACGACCGCCTTCGCCTCGTGGTGTTTTCCCACATCCTTCCTTTCCCCGAGGCCTCCGGGCAGCAGCAGCGCGTGCGCTACACGCTCGAGGCCGCGCGCGAAGTCTTCCACGTGACCTTCGTGACCTGCGCGGCATCGCAGCGGGAACACGACGTCCGGAAGGGCCTGGTTCCCTACTGCGACGCCAGCATCATCCTGCCCGCCCTGTATGCCCGGACCGCGGCGGAGAAGTGGAAGCACCGGGTCGGCGGCGTCGCCTACGCGGCGGCGACCGGCGAAAAGCGCACGAACTACGCGGTCGGGCGAGTCGAGTTCAGCCCCGACCGCGTTTCTCGCGCGGTCGGCTCGGAGCCTTTCGACGTCGCTCTGTTCGAGTACTGGTACGCCGCCGGGTCGGTCGGCGTGCTGCGGAGCCGTTCGATCCCGAGCGTTCTGGACATGCACAACATTCTCTGGAAGGCCTACGAGCGGCAGCTGGCGGCCGTGGGCGCGATGCCCGGGGGCGTGCGCCGCTGGGCCGTGAGGCGCTACCGGAGGCGCGAGGAGCGGTCCTGGCGCGAGTTCGACGGGGTCGTCGCCATCAACCGCGAGGAGGAGGCCTTCGTACGGAGCCTCGCGCTGCGGCCGGGCGCCCGGATCTTCTATGCCCCCATGGGGGTCGATCTGGCACGGTGGCCTTACAGCTGGAAACCGGAGCGTCCCATCCGCGTCGGCTTTTACGGCGGGCTGGCCAGCCCGGAAAACCAGGACGGCGCGCTGCGTTGCCATCGCGAGATCATGCCGAGGGTCTGGGAGCGCTTTCCCGACGCCGAGCTGTGGCTCGTCGGAAGCCATCCCCCGACCCGCCTTCAGAAACTCTCCCGGGATCCGCGTGTCAAGGTGACCGGATTTCTGCCGGACGTGGGAACGGTTCTGGCGAGCCTGTCGTGCGTCGTCTGTCCGTGGTCCGGCGCGTACGGATTCCGCAGCCGTCTGGTCGAGGTCATGAGCCTGGGTGTGCCGACCGTGGCCAGCCGCAACGCCGTCCGCGGGATGGAGCTCGACCATGGCAACGGAATTCTGCTGGCCGGCGACGACGGCGAGCTCGCCCGCCTCACGCTCTCCGTTCTCGAGAACGAGGCAGAGGCCCGGAACGTGAGTCGGGCCGGGCGCGGCCGCGTCGAGGCTTTGTTCACCGCGGAGAGGTCCTACGGGCGTTGGATGGGGGAGCTGCGGGACTGGGTCTCCGTGAGATCGGCGCGCATCGCATGAGGCTCGCGGTCTTCTCTCACAAGCCGTGCTGGTCGAGCGATTCCTCGCCGACCGGCTTCGCGACCGACGGCGGCTTTCCGGCGCAGATGCGCGGACTCGCGGAGCTCTTCGACGCGACGGTGCTTCTGGTGCCCTGCGCTCGGGCGGCTGGACGGACGGGCCAGACTCTGTTGAGCGGCCCGGGCCTGCGCGTGGCCCCCCTGACGCCCCTGCGGGCCTCCGGCTGGGCGCGCAAGGCCCTGTTTCCCTTCTGGCTGGCGCGCAACGCGGCGCGGATCCTCCGCGAGCTCCTGCGGGCCGATGCCGTCCACGCGGCGGTTCCCGGAGACGTGGGCACGATCGGAATGCTCCTGGCCCTGGCTCTGCGCAAGCCCCTTCTGGTTCGTTACTGCAACAACTGGCTGGTGACCCGGACGGCGGCGGAGCGCTGTCTCAAACGCGCCATGACGCGGTTCGCGGGGGGCCGCAACGTCATGCTCGCGACCGGGGGCACGACCGATCCGCCGTCGGCCAATCCCGAGCTCCGGTGGATCTTCGCGACCAGCCTCGAGGAGCGCGAGATCCAGGCTTCGGCGCGCCGACGGGACCGGCTTCCCGGGAACAGTCCCCGGTTGATCCTGGTCGGAAGGCAGGAGCGGGGCAAGGGCGCCGACGCGCTGATCACGGCCCTCGCCGAGGTCGCCGGGACGTTTCCCGGCGTGACCCTCGAGATCCTCGGAGACGGCGCGAGTCGGGCCGCCTCGGAGGAGCTGGCGCGCGGCCTCGGCGTGGCCGAACGCGTGGCGTTTCGCGGCAACGTCGATCGCGGGGCGGTCCTGGAGGCTCTGCGGAATGCGGACCTGTTCTGTTTTCCGACCTCTTCGGAAGGGTTCCCCAAGGTCGTGATCGAGGCGATGGCCTGCGGTCTGCCGGTCCTGACCACACGGGTGTCGGTCCTGCCCTTGCTCCTGTCGGGGGGCGGCGGGCTGCTTCTCGAGCAGGCCACCCCTGTCGCGGTGGCGGAGGGAATCCGTCGGTGCCTCGGCGACGAAAGCGCGTACCGCGAGATGTCTGCCCGAGCCCTCGAGACGGCCCGGGCCTACTCCCTGGAGCGTTGGCGGGACACGATCGGCGAGCTCCTCTCCAGGCAATGGGGACCGCTGCGTGCGGCCGGCGCCCCCAGGGAGGATTCGGGGCCGGCCCCGTTGGCCGGACCGAGCGATGCCCGGAAGGCGGTCTGACATGGCCGCGCCGCTGGCGGGGATGGCCTCCGGGTCCGGAGCACGAGCGGCGGCGCCGGCGGGGTGGACCGGCACGAAAGCGATGTGGATCGCGTTGGGTTACGCCGCGCACCTGCCGCTGGCCCTGGTCCTTCTGCGCCGCCCGTCGTGGGGCGCCGTCCACGCCATGGCCGCGCTCGCGCTCGGACTCTTCTGGGCCGCTCTCTCCCCGTGCCCGTGGCGCGCGGCGTACGCGGCGGCCTACATCGTGGGCGCCGAGGTCCTCTGGAGAATGACCGGCGTTCCCGTCTTCTGGGAATTCGCCAAGTACGCGGTTACGGCCATCTTTCTCGCGGCGGTCGTCCGCAAGGGGCTGGGGAAGAACGCGGCGACGGCGCTGGCCTACTTCGGCCTGCTCCTCCCGTCCGCCCTCATCACGATCGCCGAGAACTCCTTGTCCCCGGCCATCAACAACCTGAGCTTCAACCTCTCCGGTCCCCTCGCGCTCACGGCGAGCGTCCTGTTCTTCTCCCGCGTCCCCCTGTCGCTCGGCCAGTTCCGGCGCCTCCTCCTGGTGGGCGCCGCGCCCGTCGTGGGCATGTCCTCGGTGGTCTGGATCGGCGTGCGGCGCGCCGGGGTGGTGGCCTTCGGAGGATCCAACGTCGCCATGAGCGGAGGCTTCGCTCCGAACCAGGTCTCTTCCGTGCTCGGATTGGCCGTCCTGCTCCTGACGCTCTACCTGTTGTCGGGCCGGTCGGGAGAGATCCTGGCTGGGGGGCTGCTCGGCCTCCTGCTGCTCTTCGCGACACAGAGCGCCATGACGTTCTCGCGCGGCGGACTGTACCTGGCGGCCAGCTGCACCGCCGTGGCCGGTCTCCCTCTTCTGCAGGAGCCCCGCTACCGGAGGAGGCTCCTCATCGGAGCGATTCTGGTCGGGGCGGTGGCCATCTTCTGGATCGTTCCGCGGCTGCTCTCGTACACCGGTGGAGCGATCGCCACGCGGTTCACCGAGACCTCGACGACCGGCCGCACGGAGATCGTGCTGGCCGACCTGGACACCTGGGTGCGCTCGCCGGTTCTCGGAGTCGGCCCGGGGCAGGCCAAGGAACGTCGCGCGCGGTTCTTTCGATCCGAGGCGTCGCACACCGAGTTCACGCGCCTGCTCGCCGAACATGGTCTTCTGGGCGTGGGAGCGATGGTCTGCCTGTTCCTCCTCGCCCGGCGGGCCGTGGCGCAGCCGGCTCCCAGGATCTCCCGGGCTCTGCGTTGGTCCGTGCTGGCGTGGAGCCTTCTCTTCATGCTGATCGACGGCGTCCGTCTGGCCGCGCCCGGCCTTCTCTTCGGATTGTCGCTGGTGTCCCTGCGTGTTGGCCGGGCCCGGCCCGCCGCGAAACCGCGTCCCTCGCCACCGCGTCTTCTGCAGACCGGCCGGCTGCGGGTCGGCGCGGAGTCTCCGGGTCTCGCGCCCGCGCCGGGGAGGACGACGCGGTGAGCGCCCCGATGGGGTCGGCGCTCCCGGGGCAGGAGGGCGGCGCGCCTCCTCCCGCGGTTGCGGGGAGGGAATCCAGGTGGAACCTTTTCCGCGGGGCCTCACGACCTCCAGGGCCGCTGCGCGTGGCGGTCGTGGCGGGAGGATTGGCCTGCGGCGGGGCGGAGAAGCAGATCTCCTGTGCGGTGCTCGCGCTGCAGTCCTTGGGCGCGGACGTCCGCGTGTATACGCTGGAACGCGGCGGCATGTTCGCGGATCGGCTCGCCGCGGCCGGCGTCGAGCCCGTCTGGATCGGCCGAGCGTCCTGGCCCGCGGCGCGCCTGGCGGAGCTGGTCCGGCGTCTTCGGCCGTTTGCGCCCGACGTGATCCAGGCGGGCCACTCGTTCGTCAACCTCTACGCGGGCCTGGCCGCCCGGCGGCTCCGGGCACTGGGGCTGGGGACTCTGCGCAGCAGTCTGGCCCACTGCGAGGCAGCCAACGGATTCTGGACGCGCTGGCTGATGTGCGCACCCGCAGCCATCCTGGTCAACTCCGAGACGGCGCGCGAGGAGCTCCTGCAGACCGGCTGGATCGACCGCGGGCGGGTTCAACTCGTTCCCAACGCGATCGACATCGCGGACTACGCGGCGCCGCACGCCGCCGCGGCGCCGGGTCGGCCCCTCCGCGCGATCGCGGTCGGGCGGCTGGTGAAGTCCAAGCGCTTCGATCTGTTCTTGCGCGGGATCGCCAGGGCGCGTCAATCCGGCGTCGACGTCCGCGGCTCGATCGTGGGGGACGGGCCGGAACGCGATCGCCTGACGCGGATGGGCGCGGACCTCGGGTTGCTGCCCGAATCGGCCCATTTTCTCGGCCACCGCGACGACGTCGCGGCGTTGCTCCAGGGCCAAGATCTCCTGGTCGTGTCGTCGGAAGACGAAGGATTCCCCAACGTCATCCTGGAAGCCATGGCCGCGGGGGTGCCCGTCCTGAGCACCCCGGCGGGCGACGCGCCGCGTCTGCTGGACCAAGGCGAATGCGGCGTCGTGTTTCCGTTCGGAGGCGTCGAGGAGCTGGCCGCGTCGATCGTGGCGCTGCGAGCCGCGCCGGAGCGGCGGTCGGCGCTGGCGGCGGCCGGGCGTCGCTTCGTGGCGAGCCGGTATGGATTGCCCGCGCTCGCCGCGCGCCTGCGGGAGGTCTACGCCGACCTGGCCTGGCGCCGTGCCGACGCGGAGTCCCTCGCGGCGATCGCCGCGGTTTCGAGGGGCTGAGGCCGGACATGCGGCTCGCCGTTTTCACCAGCCAGTTCCCGAGCAAGGTCAGCACGTTCTTCGCCCGGGACGTCCGAGGCCTCATCGCGGCCGGCATGGACGTCGACGTGTTCCCGCTGTATCCGATCGACGCGGCGCTCTGGTCCCACGTGCCGGCGATTCTGCCCGAGTCGATCCTGCCGCGGGATCGCGTGCATTCCGGCAGGCCCGCCGGCGCGGGAGGGAAGCGCCTGGGGCTCGCCGGCACGGCGCGTCTGGCTGGAGAAGCGCTGCACGCCTGCGGCGCGTCGATTCTGGCCGGTCCCGCCTCGGTCATCAAGAGCGCTTACGCGGTTGCCATGGCGCGGGCGTGGGCGCGGGAGCGCTGGGGCCCGTTCGATCACATCCTCGCGTACTGGGGCAACTATGCCGCGACCGCCGCGATCGCGTTCCAGAGGGTCGCCTATCCCACGATTCCCTTCTCCATGTTCCTGCACGCCGGCACGGATCTCTACCGCCGGGCTCCGGGTCTGCGCCGCAAGCTGCTCGTCGCGGACCGGATCATCGTCGTCTGTGACTTCAACCGGCGCTACGTGGAAACGCGGTATCCGGATCTCGCCGCCCGGCTCGCCGGAAAGATCCACGTGCACCATCCGGGCCTGGATATCGCGGGCATGCCGTTTCTGTCCGACGGTCGGCCGACGGACCTGGTCCTCGCGGTCGGCTCCTTCGAGAGGGCCAAGGGATTCGACGACCTGCTGCGCGCCGTCGCTCTCCTTCGGGAAAGCGGGCGGACGGTCAACGTGAGTCTCGTGGGGGACGGCCCCCGCGCGGCCGCGCTGCGAAGGCTGGCCGAGCGGCTGGGCCTCTCTTCGAGCGTTCGCTTTCGAGGCTGGCTCCCCGCCCACGAGGTGCAGAAGGTCATGGGGGAGGCGACCGTCCTGGTCCACCCGTCGATCGGTCTGGGAGACGCGGTCCCCACGGTGATCAAGGAGGCGATGGCGGTCGGAACACCGGTCGTGGCGTCGGCGGTTGCGGGCATTCCGGAGCTCCTCGACGGCGGCCGGTGCGGCGAGCTGGTCTCTCCGCGCGACGTCGAAGCGCTCGCCCGCGCGATTGCGGGACTCCTCGACGATCCCGACCGGAGGGCGCGGCTGGCGCGCGCGGGCCGCGCCTTCGCCGCGGAACGCTTCGACTTATGGCGCAACGGGCAGCGGTTGGCGGAGATCCTTCGGTCGACCCGCCGCGGCGCGCCGAGCGAGGCGGCGTGAGGACGGCGGTCCTGCGGAGGCCGGCGTGAGGGAATCGGTCCTGGCCCTCTACCACCGTCTTCCCGGACCGGTCCAATCCGCCGCGGCGAGCGTTCACGGGTGGCGGCTCAAGCGGTGGCGCTACGGCCCGGAGACGGACCGTCTGGTCGCCGATGCGTTCGCGCGCGAGAAATGGAGTCCCGAGCAATGGAGCGCATTCCAGCGTGAACGGCTGACCGCGCTCCTGCGGCGGGCGGCGGACCGCGTGCCGTTTTACCGCCGCCGCTGGGAGGCAAGGCGGTCTCGGGGGGACCGATCGCCCGTCGATCGCCTGGAGAGCTGGCCGATCCTGACCAAGGACGAGCTGCGGGAGGACCCCCGCGCGTTTCTGGCCGACGACGTGGATCCACGTCGCCTGTATCTGGAGCAGACCAGCGGCACGACCGGAAAGCCCTTGCGGCTCTGGCGCAGCCGTCAGACGGTGCGCGCGTGGTTCGCGCTGTTCGAGGCCCGCGCCCGGCGCTGGAACGGAGTGAGCCGAAAGGACCGCTGGGCCATGCTCGGCGGTCAGCTCGTCGTGCCGGTCGGGCGCAGGCGGCCCCCGTTCTGGGTGTGGAACGCGGCCCTCCGGCAGCTCTACCTGTCGTCCTATCATCTCTGCGCGGAGACGGTGTCCGACTATCTCGAGGCGATGCGCCGGCACGGCGTCGTGTCGCTGCTCGGCTATGCCTCTTCGATGACGACCCTCGCGCAGGCTTCGCTGGATTCGGGCACTTCCGCCCCGCGGCTTCGGGTCGCGATCAGCAACGCGGAATCGCTCTCCGGGCTCCAGCGCGACAGGATCGCCTCGGCCTTCTCCTGCCCGGTCCGCGATACCTATGGAATGGCGGAGATCGTGGGGGGAGGCAGCGAGTGCGAGGCCGGATCCCTCCACCTCTGGCCGGAGGCCGGCGTCCTCGAGGTGCTGGAGGACGCCTCCGACGCGCCGGCTCGGACCGGACAGGTCGGCCGGCTGGTGTTCACCGGCCTGCTCAACGGCGAGATGCCCCTGGTCCGCTACGAGATCGGCGACCGGGGCGCTCCGCCCGAGACGGAGGAGCCATGCGCCTGCGGCCGCACGCTCCCTCGCCTCTCCGCGGTCGAAGGGCGGTCCGACGACGTCCTGGTGACCCCGGAGGGCCGCCGCATCGGCCGTCTCGATCCGGTTTTCAAGGCCGACCTGCGGATTCGGGAGGCGCAGATCATTCAGGACGATCTCGCCCGCGTCCGGGTCCTGCTCGTCGCGGCTCCGGGCTACGGTCCGGAGGACGAGCATCGCGTCCGACAAAGGCTCCGGGAGCGCCTCGGCGATGCGATCGCCGTGTCGATCGAGGCCGTGGACGCCATCCCGCGCGGCCCGGGCGGGAAGTTCCGGGCGGTCGTCTCGCGGATCGGCCGGCCCGAGTTGCCCCGGGCTTCAAATGAGGCGATTCTCCCGGCGGCGAGGACTTGAGCGTGTCCATGCCGGAGTCCGGGTCGAGCCCGTCGCCGCAAGCCGCGGCCGTCCCGCCGCCGAAATCGGAACGCGAGGCCGCCTTCGTGTCGGTCCTGATTCCGGTGCGCAACGAGGCGCTCTACATCCGCGACAATCTCTCGGCGGCCCTGCGCCAGGACTACCCGGACGACCGGTTCGAAGTGATCGTGGCCGACGGACGGTCGACCGACCAGACGCGACAGATCGTGGAGTCGATGCAGCGGACGAGCCCCCGGCTTCGCCTGGTCGACAATCCGGATCGCACCGTCGCCGCCGGACTCAACCGGGCCCTGGCGGCGGCGCGCGGAGACCTCATCGTCCGTCTGGACGGACACTGCGAATATCCGCCGGACTATCTGCGACGCGTGGTCGCGCTTCGGGACCGCACCGGAGCGGCCAACGCCGGAGGGGTGCTCCAGCCGATCGGCTCGAGCTACGTCCAGCGCGCGATCTGCGCCGCCCTCTCCTCGCGCGTGGCCATCGGCGGCGCCGCGCTCCGAGCCCGGGAGGGCTCCGACGAGGTCCGCGAGGTCGATGCCGTGCACGGCGGCTGCTGGCGGCGCGAGACGCTGGCGGAGGCAGGGCCGTTCGCCGAGGAGATGGTGCGCAACCAGGACGACGAGATGAGCTTCCGGCTTCGCCGGCGGGGCGGACGGATCGTGCAGGCCGCCTCCATCCGCGTGCGCTACGTGGTCCGGGACCGTTGGCGCAAGCTCTTTTTCCAGTTTGCTCAGTACGGGTACTGGAAAGTGCGGCTGGTGGCCAGGTATCCGCGCCAGGCGAGCGTCCGCCACCTCGCTCCCGCGACCCTCGTCCTGCTTCTGCTCCTCGGATCCGTCGCGGGGCTGTTCGATCCCACCGCGGCGGCGGCCGTCGCCGCGCTGGCGGCGGCCTACCTTGCCGGCATCGGGGCCGCCGCGGCAGCGACCCGAGCGCCCTGGCGTCTGTGGCCGGGCGTGGCCGCGGCCATGGCGCTCATGCACGTCGGCTACGGGTGCGGCTTTCTGGCCGCCCTCCTGCCCGGATTCGGCCGCCTCCGGGACTCCTGGTTTTCCCGGCTCACCCGATGAACGCCTCGAAAGAGAGCGCGCCCGCGCCTCCCGGGCCGGGCCGGCCGCTTCACCCGGAGGGCCGGCCGGTCGCGGCGTTCACCGTGGACGTGGAGGACTGGTATCAGTCCAGCTACGATCCGCGAGCCGCGATCAGCGAACGCGTGTCCGACAACGTGGAGCGCGTGCTCGCCGTTCTCGAGGAGCACGCGGTGAAAGCCACGTTCTTCGTCCAGGGGATGGTGGCGAGGCGGTTTCCCGGGATGGTCCAGCGGCTGGTCGCCCTCGGGCACGAAGTGCAATCCCACGGCGACACCCACCGGCCGCTGTTCGAGATGGACCGGGCCGGTCTGCGCCGCGAGCTCGAGGCGGCCCGCAAGAGCGTTGCCGACGCGGCGGGTTGCGAGGTGACGGCCTTTCGGGCCGCGGACTTTTCGATCCGGAATGAGAACCTGTGGGCCCTCGAGGAGATCGCCGCGCAAGGGTTCCGGGTCGATTCGTCCGTGTTCCCCGTTCGGCTGCGCAGGTATGGGATCGCCGGGTGGGCCAGCGGACCGCAGCGGCTTCGGTTCGCGGGAGGCGGCGAGCTTCTGGAGGTGCCGGTGGCGACCTGGGGCGAGGGGAGGCTTCGGCTCCCGGTCGGAGGCGGAGGCTACTTCCGACTGCTCCCGCTCGCGCTGCTCCTGCGGGGCCTGCGGGCCTGCATCGAGCGAGGGCGGCCTCCCGTCGTCTACTGCCACCCGTACGAGTTCAACAGCGACGAGCTCGACGGCTACCGCGGCCGCGTGCCCTGGTCGGTTCGTTTCCAGCAGGGGTTAGGCCGTCGCGCCTTAGCCGCCCGGATGCGCGGCGTGCTCGGCGCATTGCCGTTTGGGCGACTCGACGCGGTCCTGCGGACCTGGGGGCTCGAGTGAGGATCGTCTTCCTCGCCGCGGATGACCCGCTCTACCTGCCGGCCTTTTTCGAGACGGTCCTGCGCGAGCGCGCGCGCGACACGGTCGAAGTCGATCTCGTGCCGCCTCTCTATCGCAGTCAGACCGCGGGCTCCGCGGCCCTGCGCTACGCGCGGACCTTCGGGTTCGCCGACGCGGCCCGGCTGGCCTGGCGGATCGCGGCAGCCCGCATCGCCGGACAGTCGATCGCAACGGTCTGCCGCGCGGCCGGGGTCGCCTGCCGAGACGTTCCCGACGTCCATGCTCCCGTGAATCTGGACCGGCTGCGGGCCGCGCTCCCCGACCTTCTCGTCTCCGTCAGCAGTCCGCAGATCTTCC
This sequence comes from uncultured Acidobacteriota bacterium, assembly GCA_963733955.1. Taxonomy (GTDB): domain Bacteria; phylum Acidobacteriota; class Thermoanaerobaculia; order UBA5066; family Gp7-AA6; genus DATFTF01. The sequence continues at coordinate 2,652,482 of CAVTEW010000003.1, read as the reverse complement.
GTGCGCCGCTCCTGGCCCTCCCCGCGCTGGGGACCCTGAACGTCCATGGCGCGATGCTTCCGCGCTACCGCGGCGTGCTGCCGGCTTTCTGGATGCTCGCCAACGGCGAGCGGCAGGCCGGGGTTTCCATCCATTTCATGAACGAGGATCTGGATTCCGGAGACCTGTGCGGTCAGGAGGCCTTCGATGTGCTTCCCGCGGAGAGCCTGGACGCCTTTCTGCGACGCTCCAAGGCGGTCGCGGCGCAGCTGCTTCTGCGCACGTTGACGGCGATCGAGGAGGGAACCGTGACCCGCCGCCCCTTGGACGTTTCCGGGGGCTCCTACTATTCTTGGCCCGCCCGGCCCGACGTTTTGCGATTCCGAGCCACCGGGCGGCGCGTTTGGTGAGGCCGAGGGCTCGGGATCCGCACAAGGAGAGACGCCCGTGACCGACCTCAAGGTCCCGTTCTTTCGGCCGGACATCGGCGACGCCGAGATCGAGGAAGTGGCCCGGGTCATGCGGTCGGGGTGGTTGACCTCCGGCCCGGCGGTCCATCGGTTCGAAGCCGAGTTCGGCGCGGCCGTGCGCGCTCGCCACGCCGTGGCGGTGAACTCGTGCACCGCCGCCTTGCATCTGGCCGTCGAGGCGCTCGGGCTCCGAGCCGGCGACGGCGTGCTGGTGCCGACGATGACCTTCGCCGCCTCGGCCGAGATCGTCCGTTATCTGGGGGCCGTTCCGATTCTCGTCGATTGCGATCCGGTGACCTTGAATCTCGATCTCGCGGATGCGCAGCGCAAGCTGGAGCAGGCCCAGGCCGGCCGGATTCCCCGCACGGGGCCGCGCGTCGGCCGCGTCGCCGGGCTGGTGACGGTCCACGTCGGAGGACTCCTTCTCGACATCGAGGCCGCGCGCGCGTGGGCCGAGCGCAACGGGCTCTGGATCGTGGAGGACGCCGCGCACGCCTTTCCCGCGGCGTCGCGGCCCGGCCCGCAGGGAGAGTGGAAGCGCTGCGGCGAGGACACCGCCGCGGTCAGCTGCTTCTCCTTCTACGCCAACAAGACCATCACGACGGGCGAAGGCGGCATGGCCGTGACCGGGGACGCCGCTCTGGCCGATCGGATGCGGATGATGTCCCTGCACGGCCTTTCCCAGGACGCCTGGAATCGCTACGCCGGCGGGAAGGGGTGGGACTATCGGATCGTCGCGCCGGGCTACAAGTACAACCTGACCGACCTCGCCGCGGCCATCGGCCTCTGCCAGCTCGAGCGGGCCGAGGCGATGCGACGACGCCGGGAAGACGTGGCCGCGCACTACCGCGCCGCCCTCGAGCCGATCGAGGAGATCGAGCTGCCCCCCGACGACCCGGACCGGATCCACGCCTGGCACCTCTATCCGATCCGGCTGCGCCTCGACCGGCTGGCGATCGACCGCAACGCGGTGATGGATCTGCTCAAGGAGGCGGGAATCGGCTGCTCCGTCCACTGGCGCCCGCTCCACCTGCATCCGTACTACGAGCAGGCCTTTCAATGGTCTCCCTCCGACCTCCCGGTCGCCTCGGATGTCTGGCCGCGTCTGATCAGCCTGCCCATTTTCCCGGGGATGACCGGAGGCGAGATCGACGCGGTCGTCGCGGCGCTGCGGCGCATCTGCTTCCGATCCCGGCGAGTGCCCGCGGGAGTCTCCGGAGCGGCGGGCTGAGCGCGCCACGCGCGTCCGCGGCCGCCGCGAGCTCTGGAGGTCTCCCGCGGTGGGTCGAGGCGTGCCTGGCCGCCGCCGGCCTGGTCGCCCTCTCGCCGCTGTGCGCGCTGGTTGCCCTGTCGGTCGCGGTGAGCTCACCGGGACCGATCCTGTTTCGCCATGAGCGCCTCGGCCGGGGCGGCCGGCGATTTCGCCTGCTCAAGTTTCGAACCATGCGCGCCGGTGAAGGGCCCGAGGTCACCGCGGCGGACGACACGCGCATCACCGCGCTCGGACGATTTCTGCGGCGCACGAAGGTGGACGAGCTGCCGCAGCTGTGGAACGTTCTGCGCGGGGACATGAGCCTGGTCGGGCCGCGGCCGGAGGCCCCGCGCTACGTGGATTCTACGGACCCCCGATGGCAGGTCCTCCTGTCGGTCCGGCCGGGCTTGACCGATCCGGCGACCCTGCGGGCCGGCCGGGAAGAGGCGAGGCTGGCTCAGGTTCCCGTCGATCGGGAACGCTTCTACCAAGAGGACCTCCTGCCGTCGAAGCTCGATTTCTCCATCGCCTATCTTCATGACAGGACGTGGAAAACGGATCTCGGCGTCCTGTTCTCGACCCTGCGGCAGCTGGTCCTGCGCGGCTGAGGCGGTCCCGGCCTGGCGGACAGGTCGTGGTCGGAGGGACAGTTTTTCCTTGCCTCGGTCAAAATCCCTCTGGTAGATTGCCCCGACCTCAGATCGGTTGTTCCTTGGAAGTGCACCGCGCAAGTGGATCAGAGGGACTGCCCCCGGCGATGAGGGCAGCGCCTCTTCTCCTCTAGAAACGGTTCGGGGTTGCCCACATCGGAGACGTTTTCAGCGTCTCGAGGCGGGCCGCGGGATTGGTTTCGAACCCACCCAGCCGGGTGGCGTCGGGGTAGGCAGGGGGATATGCCGATGACGGTGGTGGAGCTGGCCAAGGCGAGGGTCGTGGCGGAGTCGGCCAAGCGCGCGGAGGGAGCCCGGTTCCTACCCTCGCTCGTGTCGCGGGCGGTCAAGGACGCCTGCGACGTCCTGGCTCTCTCCTGCGCGTTCGTGCTGGCCTACCTGTTGCGTTTCGACTTCGCCCTGGACGCCGCGGCTCGGTCCGGACTGTGGCGGCAGCTTCCCCTGGTGGTGCTCATCCAGCTTCTCGCTCTCGCCGTCCTGGGCGTCCGCGCCCATATCTGGCGCTACGTGGGGCTGGAAGAGGCCCGGCTGTTCGTCGTCGCGTTGCTCGGCGCCTGCGTTCCCGTCGTCGCTCTTCGGCTGTTCCTGCCCGCATCGGCGACTTTCGGGCGCGTCCCGCTGTCCGTGGCCATGATCGACGCTCTTCTCGCCTTCTCGGCCGTTCTGGGTCTGCGCGTGCTGCGGCGCGCGCTGCACGAATCGGGGCATCGCCGCCGACGGTCGGCCCGCCGCTCCCAGGCCATTCGCATCAGGACCCTTCTCGTCGGAGCGGGCCGCGCCGGAGCCCTGGCGACGCGGGAGATTCTCGGCCGAGGCGACATGCATCTGGACGTTCGGGGTTTCGTGGACGACGACCCGGCCAAGAACGGCTCGACGATCCACGGTTTCCGCGTCCTGGGCCGCACCAGCGACCTTCCCCGTCTCGTTCGGGAATTGGAGATCGAGGAGGTCCTGATCACGATCGCCGAGATTTCCCGCAGCGAGATCCTGCGCCTCATCGACCTCTGCCAGCGGATCGGCGTCCGGCTTCGAATCATGCCCGGGCTCTTCGAGATCCTCCAGGGGAAGGTTCAGACCACCCGCATCCGCAACGTCCAGATCGAGGATCTGCTCGGGCGCGATCCGGTGTCGCTCGACGAGCAGCAGATCGGCGCGTTCCTCTCGGGCAAGGTGATCCTCGTCACGGGAGCGGGTGGGTCCGTCGGATCGGAGCTGGCGCGTCAGGTCATGCGTTTCGGGCCGGCCAGCCTGCTGCTCGTCGAGCGCGCCGAGTTCGCGCTCTTCGGCATCGATCAGGAGCTGCGCCGCTGCTGGCCGAAACTCCAGATCATCCCGATCGTGGCCGACATCGGCGAATCGTCGCGCATGAAGGCGATTTTCGAGCAGTACCGGCCACACGTGGTCTTTCACGCCGCGGCGCACAAGCACGTCCCGATGATGGAGTTCAACCCGTCGGAGGCGATCAAGAACAACGTCCTGGCGACCCGTCAGCTCGCCGAGCTGGCCGGGGAGGCCCGCGTGGAGTCGTTCGTCCTGATCTCCACCGACAAGGCGGTGCGGCCGACCTCGGTCATGGGGGCGTCCAAGCGCATCGCCGAGCTGGTGATCCAGGACCTGTCCGGCCGGTTTCCCACTCGCTTCGTGGCGGTTCGTTTTGGCAACGTCCTCGGATCGGCGGGCTCGGTGATCCCGACGTTCCGGGAGCAGATCCGCCGCGGCGGGCCGGTGACGGTCACCCATCCGGATATGCGCCGGTACTTTCTGACGATCCCGGAGGCCGCTCAGCTCGTGCTGCAAGCCGGAGCCATGGGCGAGGGGGGCGAGATCTTCATCCTCGACATGGGGGAGCCGGTTCGCATCCTCGATCTGGCGATCGCCATGATCAGCCTGACCGGCCTGAAGCCCTTCGAGGAGATGGACATCGCCTTCACCGGATTGCGGCCTGGAGAGAAGCTCTTCGAGGAGCTCGAGCTTCTCGGGGAGAACATCGCCAAGACCCGTCATCCGAAGATCTTCATCGGCAGGCTCGCGCCGTTCACGTCCGCGAGGCTGGAGCAGGCCTTGCGAGATCTCGCCGAGCTGGCCCGCGACGGCAACGGCTATGACATCCGCCGCTACTTCAACCTCCTCTTGCCCGATGCCCGTTTGGGAATCCGGGGGGAGCCGGTGGAGGTGATCTCCCCCGAAGAGGAACCGCTCGCCGCGAGCGGTCTTTGACCGCGCTCCGCGAGCGCCTCTTCAGCGCGGGGTCATCGCGCGGGGCGCGCCGGCCGGCGTGGGAGCCGGCTCCGGATTCGCCCGCGCCGGGACGAGCGTTCTCAGCACGAAGACCTGGAAGTCCGAGGCGCCCGGTGTCGGCAGCGTGACGCCGATCGGCGCGGCGGCGGTCAGCGCGGTGAGCGGGATCGAGACGGAGCCGCCCGCGTAGATCCCGGCCGAGACGGCCTGTCCGAAGAAGTTGCGCGCCGAGCGGATCTCGTAACGGTCCCCTCGGGAGAGGACGCCCGAGACGTCCGCGGCCACCGAATCCGCGTGGGCCCAGTTGAAGACCGTGACGCTGGCCCTCCCGGACTCGTACTGGTTCGGGCGCACGAAAACCTGGGCGCTTCCCGGACGCGCCGAGAGGACCGTGTTGTTCGGGTAGTCGCCGATCGCGAAACCCGAGAGGCCGCCGTAGAAGGTGTTGGAGCTCATCGCGAGCCCGGAATCGCAGGCGACGAGTTTCAACGCGGAGTCGCCCACGAAGTAGTTTCCGGTGACGATCGCGTTGGTGCAACCCGCGGAGTAGCCGAGGTTGTTGTTCCCCCCGGCGGCGGGCGGCGTATAGGTGAAGTTGGAGACCATCGACGGATTGGCGGCCGGCTTGAGACCTCCGATGAGCAGGTTGTAGGTATAGCCGCTGACCCGCGAGAGCGCGCCGTTCTCGAAGGCGGTGTTTCCCTGGAGAAGGATGTTGTCGATGTTGCCGCCCTCGGTGTAGGCCTGGATTCCGATGGCGAACTGGTCGAAGAGGATGTTGTCGACGATGCGCTTGACGCTGGGCGCCTGGTTCTGTGTGTAGATGCCATGCCCGTGGCCCCGGTCCGGGGCGTCCCAGCCGTTGTAGTAGATCAGGTTGCCGTAGGCTTCGGAGTCGGTCGCGGGCGTCCAGAGGCCGATGCCCTGTCCCGTGTCGTGGATGATCAGGTTGATCAGGCGCGTCCCCGGTCCGTACGCGGCGACCCCGACGGCGCGCTGGTCGGGCGGATTCGAGGCCGCGCTGGAGCTGACCCTGGTCGTGTTCGAGTTGGTGACCTCGAAACCGATGTACCAGGTGTAGGCGCCGTTGATGCGGAGGATCTCCGCCTGGTACGAGGGCGGGGTGGTGCCTCCGTCCAGCGTCGCCCGCTCCCCCGGGAACTGCTGGACTCGGATCGGGGCCGCGTCCGTACCGGCCAGAGCGCTCGTGAAAATTCCGACGTAGGTTCCGCCCCGGAGCCACAGGGTGTCGCCGGGCTGGATCGCCGGCTGCGACAGGGCGGTCTTCAGGTCCCACGGCGACCCGGCGTCGCCGGTCCCCGACGGCCGGCCGTCGGGGGCGGCGTAGAACTGGCGTCCGCCCGTCACCACGAGGGACCGCGGCGCGGCGCGGTCCCTCGGATCCGGCGTGGCGGCCGTGGCCGACCGCGCCTCCTGCCTGGGCGCGATGTGGCACACGCTCACCAGAGCCGCGCAGGCAATCGAAAGGGCCGCGACGCGCAGGAGCGCGGATGGCCGGCGGTGTTCGGAGGCACTCACCATGGCTATCTTAGCGATACCGTCGCCGCGCGGACGCTCGGGCCGCTCAGCTCAGCGCGAACGTCGTGACCAGGAACACGGCCATCTGGGCCCGGGTGACGTTGGCCGACGGGCAGTATCTGAGGGGAGCGGTCCCGCACCCCGCGGTGATCCCCAGGGTATAGAGTTTCTCGATCCATTTCGCGAACGGGTCGCTGACGGGGACGTCCGCGAAGATCCCGGTGGCGGGCGGGGGCACGTAGGTCGGACCGAACTTCGCGCGCAGCAGAAAGACCGTCATCTGGGCCCGGGTCACCGCCAGGTTGGGGCAGAAGAGGCCTCCGCCGCACCCGGCGGTGATTCCCTCGGCGGCGAGCCGCTCGATCCAAGCCGCGGCGAACCCGCTGGCGGGGACGTCCGAGAAGACCGTGCCCGTCGCGGGCGGAGGCACGTAGGCGGAGCCGTGCTCTCCCCGCAGGACGAAGACCGCCATCTGCGCCCGCGTCACCGGCGAATCCGGGCAATAATTTCCGCTCCCGCAGCCCGCGGTGATCCCGTTCTTGGCCACGGTGTTGATGAAGGGACGGTAGGGGCTTCCGAACGGCACGTCCCAGAAGTCCCATGGACCCGGCACGCTGAGCAGGACGAACACGTTGAAGTCGGGGCCGGCGGCCGGAGGGGTTGGATAGCCGATGACCGACGCGGGCGTGAGGCCGTTCATGGGCAGCGCCAGCGTGGTCGGGGGCGACGTTCCGGAAAGGACCGGGGATCCGAAGAAGTTCTGCGCGTTGCGCACTTCGTAGCCGGCGTTGACCGGAACGACGCCGGTCACGTCGACGGTGACGGTGCTCTGGTTGCCCCAGTTGAAGACCGAGATCGTCTCCCGGCCGGTCTCGTACTGATTCGGTCGGACGAAGACCGCCGCGGTGCTCGGACGGGACGAGAGATACGTGTTGGAGGGGTACTGCGAAGAGGTGAATCCCGAGAGGGCGCCGTAGAAGGTGTTGCCGGTCATGGCGAGGCCGGTGCCGCAGCTGACCAGCTTCAGGGCGGTCTGGGCCGCGAAGTAGTTGCCGGTCGTGGTCGCGTTGACGCAGCCGCTGCTGTACCCCAGGTTATTGCGTCCGGCGGTCTGCGGGTAAAAGGCGACGTTGTTGATCATGGATGGAAAGTTGGCCAGCTGGAGGCCGCCGTAGAGGAGATTGTTGCTGAACCCGCCGGTGGAGACGCCGCCGTTGTTGAACGCCGCGTTGCCTTCCAGGGTGATGTCGTCGATGTTGCCCCCCTCGGTGTAGGCCTGCACGCCGAGGGCGAACTGCTCGAAGAGGATGTTGTCGGCGATGCGTTTGGTGCTGGGGGCCTGGTTCTGGGTGTAGACGCCGTGTCCGTGTCCGCGGTCGGGCGCGTCCCAGCCGTTGTAGTAGATGAGATTGCCGTAGACCTCGGAGTTGGTGGCCGGAGTCCAGAGGCCGATGCCCTGACCGGCGTCGTGCACGACGCAGTTGATGATCCTGGTGCCCGGGCCGTAGGTGTCCACGGCGAAGCCGAGACGGTCGGGAGGCAGGCTTCCGGTGACGGAGTTGGTGCGCACGCCGCTGGAGTTCATGATTTCCAGGCCCATGAACCAGGTGTAGGCGCCGTAGATGGCCAGGGTGACGGTGTTGGTGGTGACGACGGCGCCGGCGCTGTGGGAGGCGGGAGTGGTTCCGTTCCAGCCGCGGTCGACGGTGTAGGAGGAGGCGCCGGTTTTCAAGAAGAGGTGGATCTGCTCGGAATCGATGTGGACGACGCCCACGCCCACGTCGGTGGGGTCGGGGGTGAAGACGGGGGCGGCCAGGGTGCAGGAGGTGGTCGAGGTGTTCATGGCGACGGCCAGCGTGGTGACGGCGTTGCCGTCGAGGGTGGCGCGCTCGCCCGGGTAGGGGCGCACGGTGATGGGGGCGACCGACGTGCCGGTCAGTCGGTTGGTGAAGGTGCCGACGTAGGTGCCGCCGCGCAGCCAGAGAGTGTCGCCGGGATGGACCGCGGCGGGCTGGGCCAGGGCGGTCTGCAGATCCCACGGACTCGACACGCTCCCGCTGCCCGACGGGCTCCCGGTCGGAGAGACGTAGAAATCCGAGCCGACCGCCGGCGCCGCCAGGAGACACAGCACCAGGGTCGCGGGGATCCAGGCGATCCCTCGCGATCCTCCACCGGGAGTGCCGGGGAACCCTTTCATCGCGTCACTTCGTTCCGTCGCAGGACAGATGGGAGCCTGCCACGGCCTCTCCCGGGTCGGCGGTTCTTCACGATTGCTTTAACCGCACGCACCCGCGCCCGACCGGGTCGGTTTTCGGGAGATTTTACCGGAGTCCGAACGTTTGTACCAGGAAGACCGCGATGTTTCCCCGGTTTACGGCATCCCCCGGGCAAAAGCTCCCGGCCGAACACCCCGCGCTGATGCCCTCCCGGACCATCTCCTCGACCCATGGAGCGAACGCGCTGGTGGTCGGGACGTCGGCGAAGAGCCCGGTCGCCGGCGGCGGGAGGTAGGTCGGACCGTGTTCGGCCCGCAGCAGGAAGACGGCGGCCTGGGCCCGGGTGACCGCATCGGCGGGGCAGAACCGGCCGCCCCCGCACCCGGAGGCGATCTTCTCGGCCGCGACCTGCTCGATCCACGACGCCGCGAAGGCCGTCCGCGCGACGTCGGCAAACACCGTCCCCGTCGCGGCCGGAGGGGAGAAACCGCTCCCGTGCTCTCCCTTGAGCAGGAACACGGCCATCTGAGCGCGGGTCACGACGGTCGCGGGGCAGTAATCGCCGCCCCCGCAGCCCCCGGTGATGCCGTTGCGCGCGATCGTTTCGACGAAGGAGAAGGCGGGATTGGCCTGAGGGACGTCCGCGAATGTCTGGGTGTTCCCGTCGGTGGGAACGTAGGCGGGATCGCCCGTCACGATCAGCCGGTCCAGCCGCGTCCCCACCTCGCGTCCGCGAACGACGAGCGTGTGCGCACCCGCGGCCAGACCGAATGTCCGGGGATTCAAGGTCAGCGCAACGGCGGTCCCGTTTCGGCCGTTGACGCGCGTCCACTGCCACGCCGCTCCCCAGGTCCCTTCGGCAACGTCGTACACGTCTTCCGGCCCGCCGTCCATCCGAACGAAGAAGGAGTCATGCGTCGAATCGGCCGCCAGGACCCGGCACCAGACGACATAGGTGCCGCTCTGCGCGACACTGAAAGACCACGTCGCGGTGCCGGAGTTCGCCGTCGAAGAGGAGATGGCCAGACCTCCGAACTCGTGCACGTCGGAAGACGTTGACATCGGCGCGACCAGGACCGCCGCCTCGGCCTCTCGCCGGAGAAGCACGGGCGTGGTCCCGGGAGTCGGACTCGGCCCCGGGGGCGTCGCCGTGGGCGTTCGGGTCGGCGTCGCGGTCGGAGCGGCCGGCGTGGGAGTGCGGGACGGAGTCGGCGTCGGAGTCCGCGTCGAGGTCGGCGGCGTGGGAGTCGCCGTGCGGGTCGGCGTCGAGGTCGGCGGGACGGAGGTGGGAGTCCGCGTCGGGGTCCGGGTGGGAGTGAGCGTCGGCGTGCCAGTCCGCGTGGGAGTGGACGAAGCGACCGGGGCCGTGGCGGTGCGGGTCGGCGTGGCGGTGCGGGTCGGCGTGGGTGTGGAGGTCCGCGTGGGCGTGGCGCTGGGCGCGGGAAGCGTCGGCGTGCGCGTCGGGGTCGGAGACGGGGCTGGAGACGTCGGCGTCCGGGTCGCGGTCGGCGTCGGCGGGGGTGGCGTCGGCGTTCGGGTCGCGGTCGGCGAGGGAGTCGGCGAGGGCGTCACCGACGTGGAGACGGTCTGCAGGATGAACGCGTTGAACTCGGGACCCGATGGCGCCGGTGTCGACCACCCGCGAGGCGCCGCGATCGCGAGGCCGGTCAACGGAATCGAGAGAGGCGATCCGTTGTAGGTGCCGGTCAGGACGGGCGCGCCGAAGAAGTCCTGCGCGTTGTGGAGCACATAACCGGCGCCGGTCGGCAGGATGCTGCTGACATCGACCGAGACGGAGGTCGCGTTGGACCAGTTGTAGACGGCGATGTTGGCGCGGCCGGCCTCGTACTGATTCGGTCGGACAACGACTTTCGTGACGCTGGGGCGAGAGGAGAAGTACGTGTTGGAGGGGTACTGCGAAGAGGTGAATCCCGAGAGGGCGCCGTAGAAGGTGTTGCCGGTCATGGTGAGGCCGGTGCCGCAGTTGACCAGCTTCAAGGCGGTCTGGGCCGCGAAGTCGTTGCCGGTGACGATTCCGTTGGTGCAGCCGGCGCTGTAGCCAAGGTTGTCCTGGCCCGACGAAGAGGGCGTGTAGGCGGAGTTGTTGGTGAGCGTCGGATTGTGGGCGACCTGCAGGCCGCCGAGGAGGAGATTGTCGGTGTACCCGGTCACCTGGGAGAGGACGCCGTTCTGAAACGCGATGTTGCCGTCCAGGGTGATGTTGTCGATGTTGCCCCCCTCGGTGTAGGCCTGCACGCCGATGGCGAAGCCGTCGAAGAGGACGTTGTCGGCGATGCGTTTGGTGCTGGGGGCCTGGTTCTGGGTGTAGACGCCGTGTCCGTGTCCGCGGTCGGGCGCGTCCCAGCCGTTGTAGTAGATGAGATTGCCGTAGACCTCGGAGTTGGTGGCCGGAGTCCAGAGGCCGATGCCCTGACCGGCGTCGTGCACGACGCAGTTGATGATCCTGGTGCCCGGGCCGTAGGTGTCCACGGCGAAGCCGAGACGGTCGGGAGGCAGGCTTCCGGTGACGGAGTTGGTGCGCACGCCGCTGGAGTTCATGATTTCCAGGCCCATGAACCAGGTGTAGGCGCCGTAGATGGCCAGGGTGACGGTGTTGGTGGTGACGACGGCGCCGGCGCTGTGGGAGGCGGGAGTGGTTCCGTTCCAGCCGCGGTCGACGGTGTAGGAGGAGGCGCCGGTTTTCAAGAAGAGGTGGATCTGCTCGGAATCGATGTGGACGACGCCCACGCCCACGTCGGTGGGGTCGGGGGTGAAGACGGGGGCGGCCAGGGTGCAGGAGGTGGTCGAGGCGTTCATGGCGACGGCCAGCGTGGTGACGGCGTTGCCGTCGAGGGTGGCGCGCTCGCCCGGGTAGGGGCGCACGGTGATGGGGGCGACCGACGTGCCGGTCAGTCGGTTGGTGAAGGTGCCGACGTAGGTGCCGCCGCGCAGCCAGAGAGTGTCGCCGGGATGGACCGCGGCGGGCTGGGCCAGGGCGGTCTGCAGATCCCACGGACTCGACACGCTCCCGCTGCCCGACGGGCTCCCGGTCGGAGAGACGTAGAAATCCGAGCCGACCGCCGGCGCCGCCAGGGCCGCGGCCAGACACGCCGTTTTGACAATCCTTCCGAAGTCGACCACGCGACAACCCCATTTGCCGGAATCGGACCCGGCCGAGGTCGTCCAGTGAGGTCTCTCGCAGAGAGGCCTTGCTGGGCAACCCACCGATGACTTGATGACTTGTTGTTCGTTCCAGCAGCCATGGTAGGCGCTCTTTGGCGCGGTGGCTAGTCGTCCAAGGGTCCAAGAAGAGAACAGTTGGTCGAAATCGGGGCACCTGTCCTTGCGTACAGTTCCTTCTTGCCGCGGCCCATCGGGTGGCATACCCTTGCCGGTGGTGCCAGATTCCTCGGTCCGTCGCAGCCGGGCTGTTTGCTTCTGCCTCTTCCACCCCATCGTGCTGGACGAGTTTCAGAGGTTTCTGGAGGGCCACCCGTTCCGCATCCTGACCTGCCGCCTGGAGCGCGCGGCGCGCCAGGGTGAGCTGAGAATCCCCAGGGCGAGCATCTACGTCGTGGACTCGGCCGGTCGTCAGGAAGCCGAGTTTCTTCTCGCGGAGCTGCTCGACCGCTTTTCGGCCGCCCCCGTCCTCGTCCTGGTCGAGCGGCTCGAGGAGACGGCGGTCAGCGGGCTGCTCCGCATGGGAGCCAAGGGCGTGCTGCGCTACTCGGACGTGGAGGCGCAGCTCGCCCGGGCCCTGGAAACCCTGGCCCAGGGCGGCTTCTGGGCTCCGCGGTCTCTTCTCTCGCGTTTCATCGACGAAACGGTCCGGGGTTCCCGCCGCCGCGCGGCCGGGCGGGGGGCTCCGAGTCTCTCCCGGCGGGAGAGGGAAGTGAAGGAGCTCCTGCTGGAGAACCTGGCCAACAAGGAGATCGGGCGGCACCTGCACGTCTCCGAGCGGACCGTCAAGTTCCACGTTTCCAATCTTCTCAGCAAGCACGGAGTCAAGCGCCGGGCCGACCTCATCCTGCTGTCCTACCGCGGCCACCGGCCGATCTGAATGCACCGACCGCGGACCATGGCCGGGACCCGGCGTCGACGAAACCCCATTGACACATCCCCTTTGCTTGCGTATTCTTACGCGCCCTTTCCAACGGTGCCGGGGCCCCCTGCGTGTGGGGCAGGCGTCGTCGACGTGAAGTAAGGAGTCCGATTCGTCATGAGCTCTGGGACACCGATGGTCCGCGCCGGAGAGATCCGCCACGACTGGTTCGTGGTGGACGCGTCGGGCCAGGCCCTGGGACGTCTGGCCTCGAAGGTCGCGCGCGTTCTGCTCGGGAAGCACCGCCCGACCTACGTCCCCTACCTGGATACCGGCGATTTCGTCGTCGTGACCAACGCCGAAAAGGTGGTCTTGACCGGCCGCAAGGCGCAAGAGAAGGTCTATCACCGCCACACCGGCTATCCGGGCGGACTCAAGACCGTCACGGCCCGGGACCTGGCGGCCAAGACTCCGGAACGGCTCATCGAGGAGGCGGTCCGCGGCATGCTTCCCAAGTCCAAGCTCGGCCGCAAGCAATTTCGCAAGCTCAAGGTCTACCGGGGCGCCAGCCACCCCCACACCGCGCAGCAGCCCAAGCCGCTCGGGCCGGCGGCGGCGCGACGGAGCTAAGGAGGAGTTTTGGCGGTCGAGATTCAACACAAGGCCACGGGCCGGCGCAAGCAAGCGGTCGCGCGGGTCCGTCTGGTTCCCGGCGCCGGCGCCATCACGGTCAACAAACGCAGCCTCGACGACTACTTCCCCAACAACGTCCTGAAGATGATCATCAAGCAGCCTCTCCTCTCGACGGAGACGGCGGAGCGGTTCGACATCTTCGCGACGGTGGTGGGCGGCGGCCCGAGCGGACAGGCCGGGGCGATCCGGCATGGGATCTCCCGGGCCCTGGTCGAGTACAACGCGGAGCTGCGCAAGAAGCTCAAGAAAGAGGGCTTCCTGACCCGGGACCCTCGGATGAAGGAGCGCAAGAAGTACGGACAGCGGGGAGCCCGCGCTCGGTTCCAGTTCAGTAAACGTTGAGGCGACTGATCGGGTTTGGCGAATGAGGACGTAGGGTTCAGGACGTAGGAGTAGGGAACACAGATCTCCCTACCACCTTCGTCCGAACACCGACCCCCTCGTTCAGAAAGGCGGGTGCGATCTGGTCTCTATTTCGATGAAGGAACTGCTCGAGGCTGGCGTCCACTTTGGTCATCAGACCAAGCGCTGGAATCCGAAGATGAAGAAGTTCATTTTCGGAAAGCGCAACGGGATCTACATCATTGACCTTCAGAAGACGCTCAAGCAGTTCAAAGAAGCCTCGAAATTCGTCGCCGATCTGGCGGCCCAGGGCAAGAATCTCCTCTTCGTGGGAACCAAGCGTCAGGCTCAGGACGCCATCTACGAGGAGGCCAACCGCTGCGGCATGTTCTACGTCAACACGCGCTGGTTGGGCGGAACCTTGACCAACTTCTCGACCATCCGCAAGTCGATCCATCGGCTCAAGGAGATCGAGGGCGTCCTGGCGCAGGAAGGCAACGAGAACCTCACCAAGAAGGAGCGCCTGCGGCTGGAGCGGGAGAAGCAGAAGCTCCAGAAGAACCTGACCGGCATCAAGGAAATGGACGAGCTGCCGGACGCGTTGTTCGTGATCGATCCCAAGCAGGAGTACATCGCCGTCAAGGAGGCGAACATCCTCAAGATCCCGGTGGTCGCGGTCGTCGACACCAACTGCGACCCCGACCTGATCGACCACGTGATTCCCGGCAACGACGACGCCATCCGGGCGATCCGGTTGTTCACGGCCCGAGTGGCCGACGCGGTCCTCGAGGGTCTGCACACGCACGAGGAGCGCGGGGCGGAGGCGGAAGGCGCCGGCCACGACGAATCGCGGCCGCGCACGCCCGAGCTGTCGACGACCGCCGTCGTCTCGGATTTCGCTTCGTAAGAGTTCATTCCCGGTCCCGGATTTCCGTTCACGGACTGCGGTGCGGTCCTCGGATCTCGCCCTGGAGCGCCGAGCGTCGGGCCCCAACGCATTGGACAGAGGAGCCATGGAGATTTCGTCTAAGCAAGTCGCCGACCTGCGCGCCGAAACCGGCGTCGGGATGATGGAGTGCAAGAAAGCCCTGGTCGAAGCCAGCGGGGACTTCGACGAGGCGCGCAAGATCCTGCGCAAGAAGGGACTCGCCGCGGCGGCCAGCAAGGCCGGCCGGGCCACCTCGGAGGGCCTCGTCGTCACCCACGTGACGCCCAAGGCCGCGGTGGTGCTGGAGGTCAACTGCGAGACCGATTTCGTGGCCCGCACGGAAGCCTTCCGAACGTTCGCCGACAAGCTGGCCGACCGCATCGCTGCCCACGACGCCTTCGGCGACACCCGGTCGGGAGACGCCGCGGCCGCTTCCGGTCTGTCGTGGCCGGGCGAGCCCTCCGTCGGCGACGCCGTGGCGCAGCTGGTGGCGACGTTGAAGGAGAACATCCAGGTGCGCCGCTTCGCGCGGCTCGTTCCGCGCGCCGGCGAGGTGTTCGCGAGCTACGTCCATGGAAACGGCCGGATCGGCGTTCTGGTCGGTCTGCCGGCGGGCGACGACGCCCTGGCCCGCGACCTGGCCATGCACGTGGCGGCCTCGGATCCGCGGTTCGCGGTCCGCGCCGAAGTCACGCCCGAGATCCTGGCCACGGAGAAGGAGATCGCTCGGGCGCAGGCCGTGGCGGCCGGCAAGCCGGCCAACGTGGTCGAGCGCATCACCGAGGGGAAAGTCGAGAAGTTCTACCAGGAGACCGTGCTGACCGAGCAGGCGTTCGTCAAGGACCCCGAGAAGACGGTGGGGCAGGTGATCGTCGAGCGCGGCGGCAAGCAGGCCCTCGACTTGCGGTTCGTCCGCTTCAAGCTCGGTGAAGCCCAGGGACGATCCGCGGCCGAAGGGGAGGCCCCGGCCAACTGAGAAGTCCGGAGTCGCGCGCGATGCCCAAAACGCCCGTCTACAAGCGAATTCTGCTGAAGCTCTCCGGCGAGGCGTTGATGGGGGACCGGCGCTTCGGCATCCAGCCCGAGGTCGTGGCCCGGCTGGCCGACGAGATCCGGGACGTCCACGCGCTCGGCGTGGAGACCGCGGTGGTCTTGGGCGGCGGCAACATCATCCGCGGCATGGCCGCGGCGGCCCAGGGAATCGACCGCGTGGCCGCCGACCACATGGGACTCCTGGCCACGGTGATCAACGGCCTGGCCCTGCAGGACTCCCTGGAGAAGCGCGGCGTCCGCACCCGGCTGATGTCGGCGGTGGAGATGCGTCAGATCGCCGAGCCCTTCATCCGCCGGCGCGCGATCCGCCACCTGGAGAAGGGGAGAGTGGTTCTCTTCGTGGGCGGCACGGGCAATCCGTTCTTCACCACCGACTCGGCGGCAGCGCTGCGGGCCAACGAGATCAAGGCGGAGATCCTGCTGAAGGCCACGAAGGTCGACGGCGTGTACGATGCCAATCCGGACGTCGAGACCACGGCCCGCTTCTTGAAGAGCGTCTCCTACCGGGAGGCGCTGCGCGCGGGGCTGCAGGTCATGGACGCTGCGGCGATCGCGCTGTGCATGGAGAACGGCATCCCCATCAAGGTCTTCAATCTCCGGGTGGACGGCAACATCGAGCGGGTCGTGTGCGGCGAGGACATCGGTTCGCTCGTTTCGGCGGAGGCGTGAGGGTATGAGACAGGAGCTCAAGGACATCGAGAACGAAATGGCCGCGGCGGTCGAGGCGCTCAAGGAGCGTTTCAAGACGCTGCGGACGGGGCGGGCCAACCTCGCGATCCTGGACGGGATCCGCGTCGACGCCTACGGCGCGGAGGTTCCGATCAATCAGGTCGCCAACCTCTCGGTGCCCGACCCGACGCTGATCGTGGCGCAGCCCTGGGACCCCAAGATGGCCGCCGAAATCGAGCGGGCCATCCGCAAGTCCGATCTCGGCTTGAACCCGCAGTCCGACGGCAAGATCGTGCGCGTGCCCATCCCCCAGCTGACCGAGGAGCGCCGCAAGGACCTGGCCAAGAAGGCACATCACATGGCCGAAGAGGCGCGCGTGGAGATCCGGCGCTATCGCCACGAGGGCAACGACCGGTTGAAGAAGCTCTTCAAGGACAAGGAAATGTCCGAGGACGACGAGCGCAGGGGCCTGGAGGAATCGCAGAAGCTGACCGACAAGAAGATCGGCGAGGTCGACGAGATCCTCAAGGTCAAGGAGAAGGAGATCCTGGCGGTCTGACGCCGGTTCCGCCGAGTTCGCCGCGCGCCGCGAATCCGCCGCCCATGAACGCGTATGCCATCGTGCCGGCGGCCGGGAGCGGAAGCCGGCTCGGGCGTCCCGAGCCCAAGGCCCTGGTCCCGCTGGCCGGGCGGCCGATGCTCCTGTGGACCCTGGAGGCTCTCCAGAGCGTTGCCTTCCTCCGCACCGTGGTCACGGCTCCCCCCGAGCGGGTCTGGGAGTTCGAGAGGCTGCTGCAGGGGCGCGCCGAAGTGGTCGCCGGAGGAGAAACGCGGCCCGCGTCGGTGCGCAGCGGGTTCTATGCGCTGGCCTGCGCCGCCGACGACGTCGTCTGCATCCACGACGCCGCCCGGCCGTTCGTGACGCCCCAGGAGGTGGCCGCGGTGGTCCGGGAGGCAGAGCGGCAGGGAGCCGCGATCGCCGCGACGCCGATCGTCGACACCGTCAAGAAGGCGCAGGGGTCGCGCGTGATCGGCACGCTCGACCGCAACGGCCTGTACTCCGCGGGGACGCCGCAGGCGTTTCGCTGCGATCTGCTCGCGCGCGCGCTGGCGAGCGGGCGGGAGACGACGGACGAGGCCGGCCTCTTCGAGCTGGCCGGGATTCCGGTCGCCCTCGTGCCGGTGTCGCGCCTGGGATTCAAGGTCACCCATCCCGAGGACCTGGAGCTGGCCGAGGCGATCCTGGCCCGGAGGGGCGCGCGCCGGATGCGCGATTCCTCGGGCCTGTGAATCGATGAAAGCGATGATTCGCTGATTCGATGATTCAATGGAAACGATGAGCCCCGTCCCGCGCTCCCGCGTCGGCCTGGGATTCGACGCGCACCCGTTCGCCCCGGGCCGGCCGCTCCGCCTGGGCGGCGTGACGCTGTCCCACCCGCTCGGGCTGCGGGGACACTCCGACGGAGACGTCCTGCTGCACGCCCTGACCGACGCGTTGCTCGGCGCCGCCGGGAAAGGATCGATCGGCGAGCGGTTTCCGGACACCGACCCGCAATGGCGGGGAGCGGACAGCGCCGTCTTCGTCGAGCGGGCGCTCGCGCTCGTCGCGGACCGGGGGCTCGTGGTGGCCAACGTGGACGCCGTGGTGATCGCCGAGGCCCCCAGGATCTCGCCCCACGCGGCTCAGATCCGGGCGCGGATCTCCGACCTCCTGCGCGTGGAAGCCGAGCGCGTCAACGTCCGCGGCACCAGCACCAACGGCCTGGGCTTTCCCGGCCGCAACGAGGGGATCGCCGCGATGGTGGTCGCGCTGCTCGAGCCGATTCCATGAAACCCTGGCCGGGGGCCGCCGCTAACAATACAAGAATTGTGTTCCCGGCTGCCCCGGAGCCGGGTCCAAATCGCAAATCACGAATCGCGAATCACGAATCGAGAATCGCCCGATCCCGCCGCGATCCCGCTGCGATCACGTTGCGATCGGCATGATCCTCTCGCGCCTGCGGCCGATCGAGGAGGCGGTGCGCTCCCGGCCGCGGGAGATCGAGTGGGTGCTCTTCGATTCCGCGCGCGGCGATCGGCGCATTCAGGAGCTCAAACGCCGGTGCCGGAGCGGCTCGGTTCCGATGCGCTACGGGGACGCTCGGGCTCTGGCTCGACTGGCCGGGCCGGGGCACCAGGGCGCGGTCGCCCGGCTGGCCGCCCGGAGCTACGTCGAGGAAGCGGACGCGGTCGCCGGCCCGCGCGGCGGCCGCTTTCTCCTGGTCCTCGACGAGATCCAGGACCCCCAGAACCTGGGCGCGGTCCTGCGGGTGGCCGAGGCTGTCGGAGCCACCGTGGTCGTGCCGGAACGGGGTTCGGCGCCCCTGTCCGAGGCGGTGGCCAGAACCTCAGCGGGGGCGGTCGAGAGAGTCGCCGTGGCCCGGGTCACCAACCTCCGACGATTCCTCGATCACCTTAAGGATCAAGGGTTTCGAGTCGTCGGCCTGGATCCATCGGGACCGCCGATTTTTCGGATCGACCTCACCGGGGACCTCGCCCTGGTGCTCGGCGCCGAGGGGAAGGGAATGCGCCGTCTGGTCCGCGAGGGGTGCGATGAGCTCGCGAGCCTTCCCATGAAGGGCGCGGTGGCCTCGCTCAACGTCTCCACGGCCGCGGCGGCCGCCTCCTATGAGGCCCTCCGGCAGAGGGACGGGGGGTCCAACGAAAGTGCTTGATTCGGAAGGTTCTTGCTTGCTAAACTCCCCGGTTCGCGCCTGTCGGGATGGGTCTGCTCTTTGAATGCCGGCAGATTGCGCCGGCGTAGCTCAACGGGTAGAGCATCCGATTTGTAATCGGAAGGTTGCGGGTTCGAGTCCCATCGCCGGCTCCAGACCGACAGGGGGTGGGGAGTCGATTCTTTCTCGAGCTCGGGCAGGTGGCCGAGTGGTTAATGGCAGCAGACTGTAAATCTGCCGCGCTTCGCGCTACGGAGGTTCGAATCCTTCCCTGCCCACCAAAGGACGTAAGGCGTAAGGCATAAGGCGTGAGGGGTAAGGCGTTAGGCGAAAAAATTGGAATCAGGACTTCGCCTCACGTCTCACGCCTGACGCCTTACGAGGCATGCGGGAGTAACTCAGGGGTAGAGTCACAGCCTTCCAAGCTGTTGGTCGCGGGTTCGAATCCCGTCTCCCGCTCCATGAAGCGTGAGGCGTAAGGGGTAAGGCGTAAGGCAAGGAACAATGATCGAACGTGTGCTCGGGATGGCTTCGCCTCACGCCTCACGCCTCACGCCTTACGGCGTGAGCCAGGCCCACGTAGCTCAGTCGGTAGAGCACGTCCTTGGTAAGGACGAGGTCACCAGTTCAATCCTGGTCGTGGGCTCCATTGACGGAGACGTGAGGCGTAAGGCGTAAGGCGTTAGGCGAACGAGAGCAGGAGGACATTAGCGAAGCGAGTGTGGGAGGGGGCTGGAGCGTGGAGGCCGACGCCTCACGCCTCTCGCCTCACGCCTCACGAGCGAGCGAAGCGAGCTATGGGCAAAGAGAAGTTCGATCGATCCAAGCCGCACGTGAACATCGGGACGATTGGTCACGTGGATCACGGGAAGACGACGTTGACGGCGGCGATCACGTTGATTTTGTCGAAGAAGGGTCTGGCGACGGCCAAGGCGTACGACCAGATCGACAACGCGCCGGAGGAGAAGGCGCGAGGGATCACGATCAACACGGCGCACGTGGAGTATTCGACGGACAAGCGACACTACGCGCACGTGGATTGTCCTGGGCACGCGGACTACGTGAAGAACATGATCACGGGCGCGGCGCAGATGGACGGAGCGATTCTGGTGGTGTCGGCGGCGGACGGTCCGATGCCGCAGACGCGGGAGCACATTCTCCTGGCGCGACAGGTGGGGGTGCCGTTTATCGTGGTGTTCCTGAACAAGACGGACATGGTGGACGACCCGGAGCTTCTGGAGCTTGTGGAGCTGGAGGTTCGGGAGCTGTTGACGTCGTACGGGTTTCCGGGGGACAAGATTCCGATCGTGAAGGGGTCGGCGTTGAAGGCCGGGGAGTCGGCGGACCCGGCATCGCCGGACGCCAAGTGCATCCTGGAGCTGATGGACGCGGTGGATTCGTACATTCCGGTGCCGGAGCGTGCGATCGACAAGGATTTTCTGATGCCGATCGAGGACGTGTTCTCGATTTCGGGCCGCGGGACGGTGGTGACCGGGCGGGTGGAGCGGGGCGTCGTGAAGGTGGGCGAGGAAGTGGAGATCGTGGGGATCCGCCCGACGCAGAAGAAGGTCGTGACGGGCGTGGAGATGTTCCGCAAGCTGCTGGACCAGGGGCAGGCAGGGGACAACGTGGGGCTGTTGCTGCGGGGCACGGAGCGCAAGGACGTGGAGCGCGGGCAGGTGTGCGCCAAGCCGGGCTCGATCACGCCGCACCTGAAGTTCACGGCGCAGGCGTACATCCTGACGAAGGAAGAGGGCGGGCGGCACACGCCGTTTTTCAACGGGTACCGGCCGCAGTTTTTCTTTCGGACGACGGACGTGACGGGGACGGCGCAGCTGCCCAAGGGAGTGGAGATGGTGATGCCGGGGGACAACGTGAACCTGGAGATCAACCTGATCACGCCCATCGCGATGGAGAAGGGGCTGCGGTTCGCCATCCGCGAGGGCGGCCGGACCGTCGGCGCCGGAACGATTACCGAAATCCTGGAGTAACCCATGCAAGAGAACGTGAGCCTGGCCTGCGCGGAGTGCAAGCGAAAGAACTACACGACGATGAAGAACAAGAAGACCAACACGGAGAAGCTGGAGCTCTCCAAGTACTGCCGCTTCTGCCGCAAGCACACGGCGCACAAAGAGGGGAAGGTCTAAGACTCGTGAGGCGTAAGGCGTCAGGCGAACGAATGCGGACTCCGCCTCACGCCTCTCGTCTCACGCCTCACGCGCGAGCATAGCGAGCGAAGGGGTGTAGCTCTAATTGGTAGAGCGGCGGTCTCCAAAACCGTAGGTTGGGGGTTCGAATCCCTCCACCCCTGCCATTGAAGACGAGAGGCGTAAGGGGTAAGGCGTAAGGCGAACGGAAGTCACGGAGGTACGAGCGAAGCACGCAAGGCAACGAGGTCGTCCAGGTCGGGGGCTCGCGCCTCACGCCTGACGCCTCACGCCTCACGGGTGAAGCGAACCATGTTGCCAATCAAAGAGTGGTGGCCCACGACGCGAAGCTTCCTTCGCGACGTCTGGGTCGAAATGAAAAAGACGAGCTGGCCCGGCCGCAACGAAGTCGTGGGCACGACCCTGGTGGTCATCGTGGCCTGCTTTTTGTTCGGCTTCTACCTCTTCGCGGTCGACGCCGGTCTGTCCTGGCTGGTCGACAAGTTGTTCCGGGCCGCGGGAGTGTTGGCATGACGACGCCGGAAGCGGGAGCCGGGACGGTGGGATCGGCCCAGGCGGCGGGCCGGGCGAAGAACTGGTATATCGTCCACACCTACTCCGGTTTCGAGGAGCGGGTGCGCCAGAACCTGCGCCAGCGCATCGAGGCCATGGGCATGGCCGACGCGTTCGGCGACATCCGGATTCCGACCGAGACCCTGGTGGAGATGAAGGGGGGCAAGCGCCGCGAGGTCCAGCGCAAGTTCTTCCCCGGCTACATCATCGTCGAGATGGAAATGTCCGACGAGGCCTGGCACCTGGTCAAGAACACGCCGAAGGTCACCGGCTTCGTCGGTTCCGGCAAGGAGCCAACGCCGTTGACGGCCGAAGAGGTCGAGCAGATCCTGCATCGGGTCACCTCGACCAAGGAGAAGCCCAAGCCCAAGCACACCTTCGAGAAGGGGGAGCACGTCCGGATCACCGACGGCCCCTTCACCAACTTCACCGGCGTGGTCGAGGAAATCAATCAGGATCGTTCGACGCTGAAGGTGATGGTCACGATCTTCGGGCGCTCGACGCCGGTGGAGCTCGAGTTCCTGCAGGTGCAGAAACTGTAGGACGTGAGGCGTGAGGCGTCAGGCGTTAGGCGAACGAGAACACAGGAGGACTGAGCGAAGCGAATAGAGATCGGAAGCCGTCGGGTTGAGGCCTCACGCCTCACGCCTCACGCCTCCCGCCTCACGCGCGAGCGAAGCGAGCGATATGGCCAAAAAAATCACCGGCTACGTCAAGCTCCAGATCCCGGCAGGCGAGGCCACGCCCGCGCCTCCGGTGGGTCCCGCTCTGGGCCAGCAGGGCGTCAACATCATGGACTTCTGCAAGAACTTCAACGCCAAGACGGCGTCGCAGAAGGGATTGATCATCCCGGTCGTGGTCACGGTCTATGCCGACCGCTCCTACACCTTCATCACCAAGACGCCCCCCGCGTCCGTGCTCCTGCTCAAGGCGGCGGGCGTGCAGAAGGGCTCGGGAACTCCCAACAAGGAGAAGGTCGGCAAGGTGACCAGGCAGCAGGTCGAGGACATCGCCAGGACGAAGCTTCCGGATCTGAACGCGTCGGATCTTCCGGGAGCCGTTCGGATCGTCGAAGGCACGGCGCGGAGCATGGGAATCGAGGTTATTTGAAGAGATCGTCGGGAATCCGGCGCAGGGGGTGGCTCCCGCGGGCTTCGCCTCACGCCTCACGCCTGACGCCTTACGACACAAGTCGGAGGTCACGTCCGATCGTGACCGTTTGCACGACGAAGGAGGAAGATGGGAAAACCGGGTAAGAAGTTCACGGCGGCCAAGGCCAGGGTCGAGCAGCGGCCCTACGTCCTGGCCGACGCCATCAAGCTCGTCCATGAGGTGAAGTACGCGAAGTTCGATGAGTCCGTGGACATCGCGATGCTCCTGGGCGTCGATCCCAAGCATGCGGACCAGATGGTGCGCGGCACCGTGGTCCTGCCGCACGGGACCGGCAAGTCCAAGCGGGTCGCGGTGATCGCCTCGGGCGACAAGGCCAAGGAGGGCCAGGACGCCGGGGCGGACCTCGTCGGCGCGGAGGACCTGGTCGAGAAGATCCAGAACGGGTTCCTCGATTTCGAGGCTCTCGTGGCGACGCCGGACATGATGCGTCTGGTCGGAAAGCTCGGGAAGGTGCTGGGACCCAAGGGTCTGATGCCCAACCCGAAGGCGGGCACGGTCACCATGGACGTGGGAAAGGCCGTGCGGGAGATCAAGGCGGGCAAGGTCGAGTTCCGCGTGGACAAGACCTCCATCATCCACTCCCCGATCGGCAAGACGTCGTTCGACCAAAAGAAGCTGGCCGAGAACGCCGAGGCGTTCCTCCGCGCGGTGCAGCGGGCCAAGCCCGCGGCGGCCAAGGGGAAATTCTTCCGGACGGTCTCCATCTCCTCCACGATGGGGCCCGGCATCGAGATCGACACGGCGTCGATCGAGGCGCTGTAAGGCGCCGGGACGGAACAGATGAACCGAACGGAAAAGGCCGAGGCGGTCCAGAACCTGGAAGCCGACCTGGCCAAGACCAACAACGCGATCCTGGTCGGGTTCGCCGGCCTGAAGGTCACCGAGGTGACCGAGCTGCGCCGGCAGATCCGCAACACCAAGTCCAAGTACCTGGTGGTCAAGAACACCTTGGCCCTCCGGGCGACCAGGGGGACCCCGCTCGAAGCGGTGGCCCCGCATTTCGTGGGACCCACCGCGGTGGCCTACAACCCGGATAATCCGGTGCCGCTGGCCAAGGTCATGACGGCCTTCGCCAAGGCCAACCCGAACCTGGTGTTCAAGGCCGCGGTGGTCGAGGGCCGGCCGATCTCGGTGAAGGAGATTCAGGCGATCGCGGAGCTTCCGAGCCGCGAGGAGCTGGTCGCCAGACTCCTCTTCCTGATGCAGTCGCCCGTCCGGCGCCTGGTCACGGTCCTGAACGGGCCGGCGCGGAGCCTGGCCGGAGTGCTTTCCCAGATTGCCGAGCAAAAGAACAAGGCCGGAGCGGGAGACCCCGCCGCGGCCCAATGAACAAACCGAAATTTTGAGTTCGTCAGGGAACGAAGAGGAAAAGGAGAAGGACCGATGGCGATGACGGCGGAGAATTTCGTCAAGGAGATCGAGGGCATGACCGTCCTCGAGCTCAATACCCTGGTCAAGGCCCTGGAGGAGAAGTTCGGCGTCTCCGCGGCGGCGATGGCCATGCCGATGGCGGCGGCCGGCGCGGGCGCGGCGGCGGCTCCGGTCGAGGAAGAGAAGACCGAGTTCACCGTGGTTCTGGCGGCGGCCGGCGAGAAGATCAAGACGATCAAGGTCGTGCGGGAAGTCACCAGCCTGGGGCTCAAGGAAGCCAAGGACCTGGTGGACGGCGCTCCGGGGACCCTCAAGGAAGGCGTCTCCAAGGAGGAGGCCGCGACCATCAAGAAGAAGTTCGAGGAAGTGGGCGCCAAGGTCGAAATCAAGTAGTGGTTGCCCCCATCTCGAGCTCCGGGAATACCCAATTGTTGTTAGGTGTGGGCGGTCCCCCCGCCGGTGAGATTTTTCGCGCTCAATTGCGACGGCGCGAGGCGTCCGTCGCGTTTTATGGAGTCTCCCCGAATGACTGAGGTCGCTGTCTCTGCCGAGAGGAAGAACTTCTCGAAGATCCGATCCTTCATGGATCTTCCCAACCTGATCGACGTTCAGCGCCGATCCTACGAGCGATTCCTGCAGATGAACCTGCTGCCGGAGGAGCGCGAGGACTCCGGTCTGCAGTCCGTCTTCACCAGCGTGTTCCCGTTCTCCGACTTCCGGGGCGCCTGCGAGCTGCAGTTCGTCCGGTATTCGATCGGCAACTGGGAGTGCAAGTGCGGGCGGTTGAAGGGCCTCGAGCACCTCCGGATGGACTGCCGGAGCTGCGGCAAGCGGATCGTTACGGCGCATCCGCACGAGGAGGTCGTTTCCTGCCCCCACTGCGGCACGCAGAATCCCAACCGGGTCACGCTCTGCGACATCTGCGGAAACCCCGTGGACCTGCAGATGAAGTACTCGGTGGCGGAGTGCCAGGAGCGGGGCATGACCTACTCCGTTCCCCTCAAGGTGACCTTCCGTCTCTTCGTCTACGACAAGGATCCCGAGACGGGCGTCAAGACCATGCGGGACGCCAAGGAGGAGGAGGTCTTCTTCGGCGATATCCCCCTGATGACCGAGCACGGCACCTTCGTCATCAACGGGACCGAGCGCGTGATCGTCTCCCAGCTGCACCGCTCGCCCGGCGTGTTCTTCACCCGGGAAAGCGCTCACGGATTCCTGGCCAAGATCATCCCGTACCGGGGTTCGTGGGTCGAGTTCGAGTACGACCAGAAGAACGTGCTGTTCGTCCGCATCGACCGCAAGCGCAAGTTCCCGGCCACGATCTTCCTGCGCGCGCTGGGCCTGGAGACCGACGAGTCGATCCTGAGGCAGTTCTATGTGACCGTTCCGGCGCGGTTCGAACGGGGCCGCGCCTATCTGACCCTCGGGCGCGAGATCCTCAAGCAGGAGGAGCTCAAGGAGCGCTACGCGCGCGTCCGCCGGGAGACCAAGGTCGTCTTCGCGGCGATCAAGCTGTCCGGCGACGACCAGAAGGAAATTGTCCGCAAGGGCTCGCTCGAGCGCGGCGTGGACGTCGGGGCCGTGGAGAAGGCCTGTTTCCTGGCCGACGTGGTGGATCTGTCGACCGGCGAAGTCCTGTTCGAGGCCGGACAGGAAGTCGGTCCGGATTCCCTGGAACAGCTCAAGGACCGGGGGATCAAGGACGTGGAGCTGTTCTTCCCGGATTGGGACCTCTGCGGCGACATCCTGGTCAACACGATCCGCAAGGACACCCACAAGACCAAGAACGAGGCGATCCTGGAGATCTACCGGCGCCTGCGGCCGGGGGATCCGCCGACCTACGAGTCGGCCAAGAACCTCTTCGAGGGCATGTTCTTCGACCCGAAAAAGTACGACTTCTCGCGGGTCGGCCGCTTCAAGTTCAACATCAAGCTGGAGGCCGATTCCTCGGAAGACACCCGTACCCTGACCGCGCAGGACATCTTCCGCGTGGTCGGCTACCTGCTGCGCCTGAAGCGGGACGTCGGCCGCACCGACGACATCGACAACCTCGGCAACCGCCGGGTCCGCTCGGTCGGCGAGCTGCTGGAGAACCAGTTCCGCATCGGGCTGGTGCGCATGGAGCGGGCCATCAAGGAAAAGATGTCGGTCCATCAGGACATCGATTCGGCGATGCCGCACGACCTGATCAACTCCAAGCCGGTCATCGCCTCGATCAAGGAGTTCTTCGGCTCGTCCCAGCTGTCCCAGTTCATGGACCAGACCAATCCCCTCTCCGAGGTGACGCACAAGCGGCGCCTCTCGGCCCTGGGGCCGGGCGGCCTGTCCCGCGAGCGAGCCGGGTTCGAGGTGCGCGACGTGCACCCGACCCACTACGGCCGGGTCTGCCCGATCGAGACCCCCGAGGGTCCCAACATCGGGTTGATCTCCTCGCTGTCCTGCTACGCGCGGATCAACGACTTCGGGTTCATCGAGACGCCTTACAAGCGCGTGGAAAAGGGCCGGGTCATCGACCACCAACAGGTCACCACGGTGGGAGACAGCTCCTTCAAGCTCGGACAGATCGTGGAGAAGAAAGAGCTGGAGGAGGAGAACGAGAAGTTAAAGCGCGGCCACAAGCGCCCCGTCGAAGGCGTTCCCTACGCCTTCTACCTGTCCGCCTGGGAAGAAGAGAACTTCGTCATCGCCCAGGCCAACGCGGAGATGGACGGCGGCGGCCGGTTGAAGGACGAGCGCGTGATCGCCCGGTTCAACGGCGAGTTCATCACCGCCGAGCGGGACAAGGTCGACTACAAGGACATCTCGCCCAAGCAGCTGGTGTCGGTGGCCACGGCCTTGATTCCCTTCCTCGAGCACGACGACGCCAACCGCGCGCTGATGGGATCCAACATGCAGCGCCAGGCCGTTCCGCTCCTGAAGGTCGAGACCCCCCTGGTGGGCACCGGACTGGAAGGCACCGTGGCCCGGGATTCCGGCGCGGTCGTTCTGGCCAAGCGCGGCGGCATGGTGGACCAGGTCGACTCCGAGCGCATCATCGTGCGCGTCGAGGGCACCGAGGCGGGCGGCAAGGAATTCGGCGCGGACATCTATCCGCTGACGAAGTTCCGGCGCTCCAACCAGAACACCTGTATCAACCAGAAGCCGATCGTGCTGGAGGGCACCAAGGTGGAACGGGGGCAGGTCCTGGCCGACGGTCCGTGCACCGAGGCCGGCGAGCTCGCCCTGGGGCGCAACATCCTGGTCGCCTTCATGCCCTGGCGCGGATACAACTACGAAGACGCGATACTGGTGTCGGAGCGCCTGGTCAAGGACGACTACTTCACGTCCATCCACATCCAGGAGTTCGACATCGAGGCCCGGGACACCAAGCTCGGGCCCGAGGAGATCACCCGGGACATCCCCAACGTGTCGGAGAACGCGCTGCGCGACCTGGACGAGTCGGGGATCATCCGCATCGGCGCCAACGTGAAGCCGGGGGACATCCTCGTCGGGAAGGTCACGCCCAAGGGCGAGACCCAGCTCACGCCGGAAGAAAAGCTCCTGCGCGCCATCTTCGGCGAGAAGGCCGGGGACGTGCGGGACGCGTCGCTCAAGTGCCCCCCGGGCATCGAGGGGACCGTCGTCGACGTCAAGATCTTCTCCCGCAAGGGGGCGGAGAAGGACCTGCGGGCGCTGTCGATCGAGCAGGACCAGATCGCCAAGATCGAGAAGAACTCCAAGGACGAGATCCGGATCATCCGCGAGGAAGCCAACAAGAAGATCCGGGATCTGCTGGTCGGCAAGGTCGCCAACGAGGAGATGCACGACCGCGACGGAAACGAGATCGTCAAGAAGGGCGGGAAATTCGCCGAGGAAGGCGTGGCCCGTCTCTCGCCGCAGCAGCTGAAGCGGTTGAAGCTGAAGGACGACGAGATCGCCGAACAGATTCAGACCATCCTGCGCCGCCAGGATTCGCAGATCGAGGTCCTGAACCGGGTCAACGCCGAGCGCATCGAGCTGCTCCAGAAGGGCGACGAGCTCCCGCCCGGCGTCATCAAGATGGTCAAGGTCTACGTCGCCATGAAGCGCAAGCTCTCCGTGGGCGACAAGATGGCCGGACGCCACGGCAACAAGGGCGTCATCTCCCGCATCCTGGCGGAGGCGGACATGCCCTATCTGCCCGACGGAACGCCGATCGACATCGTGCTCAATCCCCTGGGCGTGCCGTCGCGCATGAACGTGGGCCAGATTCTGGAGACGCACCTGGGATGGGCCGCGCGGGCCCTGAACGTGACCGTGGCCACGCCGGTCTTCGACGGAGCGACCGAGGGCGAGATCAAGAAGCTCCTCAAGGACGCGAACCTGCCCGTCTCCGGCAAGACGGTTCTCTACGACGGCATGACCGGAGAGCCCTTCGAACAGCAGGTCACCGTCGGCTTCATCTACATGATGAAGCTCTCGCACCTGGTGGACGACAAGATTCACGCGCGGTCGATCGGACCGTACTCGCTCATCACGCAGCAGCCACTGGGCGGGAAGGCGCAGTTCGGCGGCCAGCGTTTCGGCGAGATGGAAGTCTGGGCCCTGGAGGCCTACGGAGCGTCCTACACGCTGCAGGAGCTCTTGACCGTCAAGTCCGACGACGTGGAGGGCCGCTCCCAGGTCTACGAGGCCATCGTCAAGGGCGAGGTGCCCACGGATCCGGGCCTGCCCGAGTCGTTCAACGTCCTGGTGCGCGAGCTCCAGTCGCTCTGCCTGGACGTGGAGCTGATCAAGAGATGAATCGAGTTTTCAGAAACCCCGAATCGTCCGCGTCGCACCATTTCTGCCATGGGATGGTGCGCCGCGGCCGTTTGCTCTCTTCCGGCCGCGTCGAGCGGCCGCTAAAAAGGAGCATCTAAATTGGAAACGCTCGCCTTCGCCAACAAACCGACCACGCTGAAGGACTTCAACGCCATCAAGATCTCTCTGGCCTCGCCGGAGAAGATCCGTTCGTGGTCCTACGGCGAGGTCACCAAGCCGGAGACCATCAACTACCGCACCTTCAAGCCGGAGCGAGACGGGCTCTTCTGCGCGAAGATCTTCGGCCCCATCACCGACTGGGAATGCCTGTGCGGCAAGTACAAGCGGATGAAGCACCGCGGCGTCGTCTGCGACAAGTGCGGCGTCGAGGTCACCAAGTCCAAGGTCCGCCGCGAGCGGATGGGGCACATCGAGCTGGCTTCGCCGGTCTCCCACGTCTGGTTCTTCAAGGGCCTTCCGTCGCGCATCGGGCACCTGCTGGACATCTCGCTGCGCGATCTGGAACGGATCCTGTACTTCGAGTCGTACGTGGTCATCGATCCCGGCGAGACCGATCTTTCGGAGAAGGAGCTCCTGTCCGAGGAGCGCTACCGCGCAATGCGCGCCGAGCACGGCGACGTCTTCGTGGCCAAGATGGGGGCCCAGGCGATCAAGGAGCTCCTCCAGCGGGTCGACGTGGACATGCTGGCGGAAGAGCTCCGGATGATCATGAAGACGGAGACTTCGCAGATCAAGCGGCAGAAGGCGGCCAAGCGCCTGAAAGTCTGCGACGCCTTCCGCCGCTCGGGTCACCGGCCCGACTGGATGATCCTGGACGTCATCCCGGTCATTCCGCCCGAGCTGCGTCCGCTGGTTCCCCTGGACGGGGGCCGCTTCGCGACCTCCGACCTGAACGACCTGTACCGGCGCGTGATCAACCGCAACAACCGGTTGAAGAAGCTCCTCGAGCTGCGGGCTCCCGAAGTCATCGTCCGCAACGAGAAGCGGATGCTGCAGGAAGCCGTCGACGCCCTGTTCGACAACGGCCGCCGCGGCCGGGTTCTGAAGGGATCCAACAACCGGCCGCTCAAGTCCCTGTCCGATACCCTCAAGGGCAAGCAGGGCCGCTTCCGGCAGAACCTGCTCGGCAAGCGCGTGGACTACTCGGGCCGCTCGGTCGTCGTGGTGGGCCCGGAATTGAAGCTGCACCAGGCCGGTCTCCCCAAGAAGATGGCCGTCGAGCTCTTCAAACCGTTCATCTACAACCGGCTCGAGAAGAAGGGCCTGGCTCCCACGATCAAGGCGGCCAAGGAGCTGGTGGAATCCGGCGTCACCGAGGTCTGGGACGCGTTGGAAGAAGTGATCCGCGATCATCCTGTCCTCTTGAACCGGGCGCCGACGCTCCACCGCCTCGGCATCCAGGCGTTCCAGCCCGTGCTGGTCGAGGGCAAGGCCATCAAGATCCACCCGCTGGTGTGCCCGGCTTTCAACGCCGACTTCGACGGTGACCAGATGGCCGTGCACGTCCCGCTTTCGCCCAAGGCCCAGGTCGAGGCGGAGCTCCTGATGCTGTCGTCCAACAACATCCTGTCGCCGGCCTCGGGACGGCCCCTGGCGGTGCCCTCGCAGGACCTCGTTCTGGGGATCTACTACCTGACCAAGTCGCGGACCAACACCAAGGGCGAGGGGCGCATCTTCGCCGACTTCGACGAGGTCATCCTGGCCTACGAGCAGGGTGACGTCACCACCCACACCCCCATCCGCGTGCGCTTCTCGGGCCGGTACACCGATCTGACCACCCAGTACAACGACCAGGACATCCTGCACGCCGAGATCCAGGACGTGGAGCGGACCCTGATCGACACGACGGTCGGACGCGTGGTCTTCAACCGGTCCCTGCCGAGCGTCGTGCCCTTCATCAACGGCAACCTGAAGAAGCGCGGGCTGACCGACTTCGTCAGCTACATCTACCTCAATTTCGGCGAAGAGCTCTGCGTCCAGATGCTCGATGACCTGAAGGAGCTGGGCTTCAGCGCGGCCACCCGCGCGGGCATCTCGATCGGCGTGGACGACATGGTCATCCCGGCCAAGAAGGGAGACTTCCTGGCCGCGGCGGAGAAGGAAGTCCTGGAGGTCAACGCCCAGCGCAACGCCGGCGTCATCACCGCCGGTGAGCGGCACAACAAGATCATCGACATCTGGCACCGCACGACCGAGGCGATCTCCGACGAGATGTTCAAGGAGATGAAGAAGTCCGACCAGGTCGGCTCGGAGTTCAACCCGATCTACATCATGGCCGACTCGGGGGCCCGCGGCTCCAAGGAGCAGGTGCGGCAGCTCGCCGGGATGCGCGGCCTCATGTCCAAGCCCTCCGGCGAGGTCATCGAGACGCCGATCACCGCGAACTTCCGCGAAGGCCTCTCGGTCCTGCAGTACTTCATCTCGACGCACGGGGCCCGCAAGGGTCTGGCCGACACGGCCCTGAAGACGGCCGACTCCGGGTACCTGACCCGCCGGCTGGTCGACGTGGCCCAGGACGTCATCGTCATCGAGGAGGACTGCGGCACCGCCGACGGCATCACGGTCACCGCGATCATGGAGGGCGGCGACACGCTGGAGCCGCTGCGCGACCGCATCGTCGGCCGCGTCTCCCAGGAGGACATCCTCGATCCGCTGACCGAGGAAAAGATCGTCGGGTACGGGACGGAGATCACCGAGGAGCTGGCCAACCGCGTGCAGGAGGCCGGCATCGAGCGCGTGAAGATCCGCTCGGTCCTGACCTGCGAGACCAAGCGGGGCGTCTGCCGCCTGTGCTACGGGCGCATGCTGGCGTCGGGCAAGATGGTCGAGATCGGCGAGGCCGTCGGCGTCATCGCGGCGCAGTCGATCGGCGAGCCGGGTACGCAGCTCACGATGCGGACCTTCCACTACGGCGGCACCGCGTCGCGCGTGACCGAGCAGTCCAAGCACCAGGCCAAGAACCCCGGCACGGTCAAGTTCTTGAACGTGGCGACGGTCGAACGCAAGGACGGCAACCTCGTCGTGGTCAACCGCAACGGGAAGATCACGATCGTGGACAACAAGGGTCGCGAGAAGGAGCGCTACTCCGTGGTGTACGGGTCGACTATCAAGGTCACCGACGGGCAGGAGGTCGTGCCCGGCCAGGAGCTGGTCGAATGGGATCCCTTCACCTCGGCCATCCTGACCGAGGTGGGCGGGAAGATCGCCTTCCGCGACATCCTGGAAGGCGAGAACCTGCGCGAAGAGACGGATCGGGTGACCGGCCTGGCCCAGAAGATCATCGTGGAGACGGTGGGCGCGGAGAAGCGCTCGCCGCAGGTCCTGGTGCAGGGCAAGTCGGGGGAGCGCAAGTATCTCCTTCCGATCGGCTCGCACATCATGATTTCCGACGGGCAGGACGTCTCGCCCGGCGACGTGCTGGCCAAGATTCCCCGGGAGACCACCAAGACCAAGGACATCACCGGTGGTCTGCCCCGCATCGTCGAGCTGTTCGAGGCCCGGCGCCCCAAGGACGCCGCGGTCATCACCGAGATCGACGGGTCCGTCTCGCACGGGGCGATCCAGAAGGGCATGCGCAAAGTCATCATCACCGGGGACGAGCAGGAGACCCGCGAATACCTGATCCCGCGGTACACGCACGTCAACGTGCAGGAAGGGGAGAGGGTCCGCGCGGGCGACCCGCTCATCGACGGCCCGATCAACCCGCACGACGTGCTGGCCATCCTGGGCGAGAAGGAGCTCCAGCGTTACCTCGTGGACAAGATCCAGGAGGTCTATCGGTCCCAGAACGTCGCCATCAACGACAAGCACATTGAGGTCATCGTTCGCCAGATGATGCGCAGCGTGAAGATCGAGGAGGTCGGCGACACGGAGTTCCTGATCGACGAGCAGGTCGACCGGTTCCGGTTCGAGGAGGAAAACGAGCGGGTCATGACCGCCGGCGGACAACCCGCCATCGGCCGTCCGATGCTGCTCGGCATCACCAAGGCCTCCCTCTCGACGGACTCCTTCATCTCGGCCGCCTCGTTCCAGGAGACCACGCGCGTCCTGACGGAAGCCTCGATTTCCGGGAAGGTCGACAGCCTGCGCGGGCTCAAGGAGAACGTGATCGTCGGGCGGCTCATCCCGGCCGGAACGGGCATGGAGTACTACCGCAACGTCGTGCTCGAACGGGAAGAGATTCCTCAGGTCGAAGAGCCGGCTCTCGAGGACTTCCTCACCGATCCGGCGGAGGAACTCGCTCTGGCTGAAGCAGATGCGGAGGTGGACGCTTCCGACGAAGATTAGATCCGGGTCGCAGACGTCTTCCAACCAGGGGGCCCCGAAAAGGGGCCCTTGTCTTGGGTCGGCGATTCCCCGCGCCGGGTCTCTGGGCCGCCGGGAGGCGACGGAAGGGTTGGGCAGGGAGCCCTAAACCGCTGAAAGACGAGCCCGTTGCCGGGAAAAACACTTGACACGCTTTCCCGGTGCGCGTACCATTCGCGGGTTTTTCCTCCGGACTCCGGCGGGTCGGTGGGACTGGCCCTGCTCGGTTCCGAGTACAGCAGTTACGGTCGATCTCGGGCCCTTTTTCGGCTCCGGGGGCTCGGGGTGACATAGGAGAGTCGATGCCGACAATTTCTCAACTGGTTCGCAAGGGCCGCGAGCGCGTGCGGGTGAAGACCGCCTCGCCGGCGCTGGCGCGATCGCCGCAGAAGCGGGGCGTTTGCACGCGCGTCTACACGACGACGCCGAAGAAACCGAACTCGGCGCTGCGCAAGGTGGCGCGCGTTCGCCTGACCAACGGCATCGAGGTCACGACCTACATCCCGGGCGTCGGGCACAACCTCCAGGAGCACTCGATCGTGATGATCCGCGGGGGCCGCGTGAAGGACCTCCCGGGCGTTCGGTACCACATCATCCGCGGCACGCTCGACGCTGTCGGCGTGACCAACCGCAGGCAGGGACGCTCCAAGTATGGAGCGAAGCGGCCCAAGGCGTAGGACGTAGGACGAAGGACGAAGGACCGATATGCCGAGACGCAGAGTCGTTGCCAAACGCGAGATTCTTCCCGATCCGCTCTACAACTCGCAGCTCGTCACCAAGTTCGTCAACTCGGTGATGGAGCGGGGAAAGAAGTCGTTGGCCGAGGGGATCCTGTACGGAGCCTTGAATCGGGTCGCCGAAAAGACCCAGGACGACCCGATGAAGATCTTCAAGAAGGCCATCGAGAACGTCAAGCCGGCCCTGGAGGTCAAGTCCCGCCGGGTCGGCGGATCGACCTACCAGGTCCCCGTGGAGGTCCGGCCCAACCGGCGGACCTCGCTGGCCATCCGCTGGATCATCGACTACGCGGTGGAGCGCGGGGAGAAGACGATGCGGGAGAAGCTCGCCGCCGAGCTCCTCGACGCGGCGAATCTGCGGGGCGGCGCGGTCAAGAAGAAGGACGACACGCACAAGATGGCGGAAGCCAACAAGGCCTTCGCCCACTATCGCTGGTAACTCTTAACGCCAAACTTCGAACTCAGAACTTCGCACTTCCATCATGCCCCGTACCCATTCTCTCAAAGACACCCGGAACATCGGGATCATGGCGCACATCGACGCCGGGAAGACGACCACGACCGAGCGGATCCTGTTCTATACCGGCGTGAACTACAAGATCGGCGAGGTCCACGAGGGAACCGCGACCATGGACTGGATGGTCCAGGAGCAGGAGCGCGGGATCACGATCACCTCGGCCGCCACGACCTGCTACTGGACGGCGAATCAGGGAGCCGATTCGGCGAGCCCCCTCGTGCGCATCAACATCATCGACACACCCGGCCACGTGGATTTCACCGCGGAGGTCGAGCGGTCCCTGCGGGTACTCGACGGCGCGGTCGCGGTGTTCGACGCGGTGGCCGGGGTCGAGCCCCAGTCGGAGACCGTGTGGCGCCAGGCCAACCGCTACGGCGTCCCCCGCATCGCCTTCGTGAACAAGATGGACCGCGTGGGCGCGAACTTCCCGCGCTGCGTCGAGATGATGCGGACGAAGCTGAACGCCAAGCCCGCGCCCATCCAGATCCCCTGGGGCGTGGAAGGCGATCACCGGGGCGTGGTCGATCTCGTCAACATGAAGGGATACGACTTCCACGACGACGAGATGGGCTCCAAGTTCGACGTGGTCGACATCCCGGCCGATCTCATGCCCGAAGCCGAAAAATACCGGGAGCAACTGATCGAGACCGTCGCGGAAACCGACGACGTGCTCCTGGAAAAGTACCTGCACGGCGGACACATCGAAGTCGGCGAGCTCAAGGAGGCGCTCCGGCGCGCCACGATCGCGGGCAAGGTCCAGCCGGTCGTCTGCGGCTCGGCGTTCAAGAACAAGGGCGTTCAGAACCTCCTGGACTCGGTCGTGGATTATCTGCCGTCTCCGCTGGACGTCCCGCCGATGATCGGGCACGACGACGTGGGCGCCGAGCTCACGCGCGAGCCCAAGGACGACGCTTCGTTCTCGGCCCTCATCTTCAAGATCATGACCGACCCCTTCGTCGGCCAGCTCGCCTTCTTCCGTGTGTATTCGGGCGGCCTCGCCTCGGGCTCGGCGGTCTTCAATTCCACGAAGGATTCGGTCGAGCGCATCGGCCGGCTCCTCAAGATGCACGCCAACAAGCGGGAAGAAATCAAGGAAGTCTGGGCCGGCGATATCGCCGCGGCCGTGGGCCTGAAGAACGTCCAGACCGGCGACACGATCTGCGACAAGAACGCCCCGATCATCCTAGAAGCCATGAACTTCCCCGAACCGGTCATCGCCGTGGCCATCGAGCCCAAGACCAAGGCCGATCAGGAAAAGATGGGGATGGCGCTGGCCAAGCTGATGCAGGAAGACCCGACCTTCAAGGTCCACACCGACAAGGAGACGGGCCAGACCATCATCCGAGGGATGGGCGAGCTCCACCTCGAGATCATCACCGACCGCATGGTCCGCGAATTCAACGTCGGAGCCAACATCGGGAAACCGCAGGTCGCGTACCGCGAGGCGATCACGATGGAAGCCAAGGGCCACGGCCGGTTCATCCGGCAGTCCGGCGGACGGGGCCAGTACGGCGAGTGCAAGATCCGGATCAAGCCCGCCGAGGTCGGCCACGAGTTCGTCTTCGAGAACGAGATCAAGGGCGGCGCGATCCCCAAGGAGTTCATCAAGCCGATCGAGCAGGGGATCAAGGAGGCGATGGAGACGGGCGTTCTGGCGGGGTATCCGACGACCGGCGTCCACGTGGAGCTGTATGACGGTTCCTACCACGACGTGGACTCCTCGGAGATGGCCTTCAAGATCGCGGGCTCCATGGCCTACCAGGACGCCGCGAAGAAGGCCAGGCCGATCATCAAGGAGCCCATCATGGAGGTCGAGGTCGTCGTGCCCGAGGACTACATGGGCGATGTCATCGGCGACCTGAGCTCCCGCCGCGGCCACATCAAGCACATGGAGCCCCGCGCCGGTGTGCAGGTGATCACCGCGCGCGTGCCGCTCTCGGAGATGTTCGGCTACTCGACCAACCTGCGCTCGATGACCCAGGGGCGCGGCAACTACACGATGCAGTTCTCCGCGTACGAAGAAGTTCCCAAGTCCGACAGCGACGAAATTATCGCGAAGGTCGCCAGTAAATAAGCCGAGGGGAGAGATGGGCAAAGAGAAGTTCGATCGATCCAAGCCGCACGTGAACATCGGGACGATTGGTCACGTGGATCACGGGAAGACGACGTTGACGGCGGCGATCACGTTGATTTTGTCGAAGAAGGGTCTGGCGACGGCCAAGGCGTACGACCAGATCGACAACGCGCCGGAGGAGAAGGCGCGAGGGATCACGATCAACACGGCGCACGTGGAGTATTCGACGGACAAGCGACACTACGCGCACGTGGATTGTCCTGGGCACGCGGACTACGTGAAGAACATGATCACGGGCGCGGCGCAGATGGACGGAGCGATTCTGGTGGTGTCGGCGGCGGACGGTCCGATGCCGCAGACGCGGGAGCACATTCTCCTGGCGCGACAGGTGGGGGTGCCGTTTATCGTGGTGTTCCTGAACAAGACGGACATGGTGGACGACCCGGAGCTTCTGGAGCTTGTGGAGCTGGAGGTTCGGGAGCTGTTGACGTCGTACGGGTTTCCGGGGGACAAGATTCCGATCGTGAAGGGGTCGGCGTTGAAGGCCGGGGAGTCGGCGGACCCGGCATCGCCGGACGCCAAGTGCATCCTGGAGCTGATGGACGCGGTGGATTCGTACATTCCGGTGCCGGAGCGTGCGATCGACAAGGATTTTCTGATGCCGATCGAGGACGTGTTCTCGATTTCGGGCCGCGGGACGGTGGTGACCGGGCGGGTGGAGCGGGGCGTCGTGAAGGTGGGCGAGGAAGTGGAGATCGTGGGGATCCGCCCGACGCAGAAGAAGGTCGTGACGGGCGTGGAGATGTTCCGCAAGCTGCTGGACCAGGGGCAGGCAGGGGACAACGTGGGGCTGTTGCTGCGGGGCACGGAGCGCAAGGACGTGGAGCGCGGGCAGGTGTGCGCCAAGCCGGGCTCGATCACGCCGCACCTGAAGTTCACGGCGCAGGCGTACATCCTGACGAAGGAAGAGGGCGGGCGGCACACGCCGTTTTTCAACGGGTACCGGCCGCAGTTTTTCTTTCGGACGACGGACGTGACGGGGACGGCGCAGCTGCCCAAGGGAGTGGAGATGGTGATGCCGGGGGACAACGTGAACCTGGAGATCAACCTGATCACGCCCATCGCGATGGAGAAGGGGCTGCGGTTCGCCATCCGCGAGGGCGGCCGGACCGTCGGCGCCGGAACGATCGTGGAAATCCTCGAGTAGACGGGAAGCGGAGACGAGAGAACCGATGCGTTGCGTGATTGCCACGGGCTGGTGGGGAGCGGCCGTTGACTCCCTTCCGGCCCCGTCGAGGGGCCGCTAAAAATGAAGAACGACAAGATCAGAATCCGCCTGAAGGCCTTCGACTATCGGATCCTCGACCAGTCCGCGACGGAGATCGTGGATACGGCGCGCAGGACCGGGGCGAAGATCTCCGGACCGATTCCGCTGCCCACGCAGATCGCGCGCTATACGGTCAACCGCTCGCCCCACATCGACAAGAAGTCGCGCGAGCAGTTCGAGATGCGGACCCACAAGCGTCTCCTGGACATCCTCGAGCCCACGGCGCAGACCGTCGACGCCCTGATGAAGCTGGAGCTCCCGGTCGGCGTGGACGTCGAGATCAAGGCATTTGGGAAATGAGAGTCGTCAGGCGTGAGGGGTAAGGCGTAAGGCGAAGCACGGGGGATACGGCGAAGGTTCCAGCGGTCGATCCGCCTGACGCCTGACGCCTCACGGCGAACAGAGCGAGCGAGCAAATGGCAGTACACGGGATTCTCGGCAAGAAAGTGGGCATGACCCAGATCTTCCTCTCCGACGGGGCGGCGGTGCCCGTGACCGTCGTGCAGGCCGGGCCTTGCCTCGTCGTGCAGCGAAAGTCTCCCCAGAAGGACGGCTACGAGGCCATTCAGATCGGTCTGGTCGAATCGCGGCCGGACCGGCGCGCGACGCAGCCGCAGAAGGGGCGCTTCGAGAAGGCCGGAGTCGCACCCATGCGCACGCTGGCCGAAGTGCGGCTCGACGCCGGCGACGAGTTGAAGCCCGGAGACAAGGTTCTTTGTTCGGCCTTTCAGGAGCAGGACCAGGTCGACGTGATCGGAATCTCCAAGGGGAAGGGATTCGCGGGCGTCGTGCGCCGCCACCACTTCCGGGGCGGCGCGGCCACGCACGGCTCGATGTTCCACCGCGCGCCTGGCTCGATCGGGCCGTCGGCGTTTCCATCGCGCGTGTATCCGGGCACGAGGTCGTCGGGGCGGCTGGGAGGGCGCAAGGCCACGGCCAAGAACCTGACGGTGGTCCGGGTCGACGCCGAAAACAATCTGATCTATCTGAAGGGCGCCGTTCCCGGGGCCCGCAACTCCATCGTCAAGATCGTGCGGTCGACGTTCGCCGCTTCGGCCGCGCGGTGAGGAAACGTTCATGAGCACTCTGCCGGTTCTCAACTGGAAGAAGGAGAAGGTCGGGGAGGTGAGCCTGCCCGAGGAGATCTTCGACTACCCCTATCGCCGGCATCTGGTCTGGGAAGTCGTCCAGGCCCATCTGGCGGGACTCCGCCGCGGAACGCACAAGACGAAGATCCGCTCGGAGGTCTCCGGCTCCGGCAAGAAGCCGTTCAAGCAGAAGGGGACGGGTCGCGCCCGGCAGGGAGGGAGTCGCCCCCCGATTCACCGCCACGGCGGGACGTCGCACGGTCCGGTGCCCCGCTCCTACGCCCAGGGCGTGTCGGTCGGCGAGAAGAAGAACGCCCTGAAGGCCATCCTCTCGCAGCGCCTGCGGGAGCAGAGGCTGGTCGTCGTGGACCGGATGGAGCTCGCCAGCCACCGCACCCGGGACTTCGAGGCCGCAGCGGAAGGGCTGGGAATCGCCGGTAAGACCCTGTTCGTGGACTCCCGCGAGAACGAGAACCTCGCCCGCGCCTCCCGCAACATCAAGAACTGGACGGCCGTGGACGCCCTCCAGATCAACGCGTACGAGGTGATGAACCACGCAACGGTCGTGCTCTCCCAGAACGCTCTGGGCCGGGTGGTCGAAACCCTCGGAGGGAAGTGATGGAGCCCCAACAGATCATCCGGCGCCCTCTGATCACCGAGAAGTCCACGCGGCTGAAGGAAGCCTCGGGAACGATCTGCTTCGAGGTCGCTCCGGCGGCCAACAAGATCGAGATCGCCCGCGCCGTCACCAAGCTGTTCGGCGTCAAGGTGGCTGACGTCCGCGTGGCCAACCGGAAGGGAAAGTGGAAACGCATGGGGAAGTTCGTGGGCCAGCGCAAGGATTGGAAGAAGGCCTACGTGCGGCTGGCGGCGGGAGAAAAGCCGATCGAGTTCTTCGAAGGCGTGTGAAGACTGGTCGGAAAGCGTGAAACGTAAAACGTCAAACGAGGAGGCGGCTTAGCGAGCGAAAGTGTCCGGAAAGCGGTGCGGGAGACCCGTTTCCCGTTTCCGTTTGACGTCTTACGCGAGCGAAGCGAGCAGCCATGCCACTCAAGAAACTCAAGCCGACGTCCGCGGGCGTCCGTTTCCAGACGAAGATGGATTTCTCCGACCTGACCCAGAAGCGGCCGGAGAAGAGCCTGACCGTCGGGCTGCGCTCGACCGGCGGCCGGAACAACCAGGGGCGGATGACCTCGCGATTCATGGGCGGGGGGCACAAGCGTCTGTACCGGATGATCGATTTCCGGCGCGACAAGACGGGCATTCCCGCGACCGTTGCGGCCATCGAGTACGACCCGAATCGAACCGCGCGGATCGCCCTCCTGCACTACGCCGACGGCGAGAAACGCTACATCCTGGCGCCCAACGGCCTGCAGGTCGGCGCCAAGGTGATGTCCGGTCCGGCCGCCGACATCCTTCCCGGCAACTCCCTGCCCCTCAAGGGCATCCCGCTGGGCACGACGATTCACAACATCGAGCTCAAGCGGGGTTACGGCGGGCAGCTGGTACGCTCCGCGGGCGCCGCGGCGCAGCTGATGGCCAAGGAGGGGGACTACGCACAGGTGCGGCTCCCGTCCGGCGAAGTCCGAGAAGTCCACATCGAGTGCTATGCCACCATCGGCCAGGTCGGCAACCTCGAGCACGAGAACGTGTCGATCGGCAAGGCCGGGCGCAACCGATGGATGGGCTGGCGCCCGCACAACCGGGGCGTGTCCATGAACCCGGTCGATCACCCGATGGGCGGTGGCGAAGGGAAGACCTCCGGCGGACGGCATCCCACGTCCCCGTGGGGTTGGAAAACCAAGGGCATGAAGACGCGCAACAACAAACGGACGGATACCTTCCGGATCCGCCGGCGCAAGTCGAAGGCCTAGGAGGAAAGGCGAGCGATGACTCGATCGATTAAGAAAGGCGCGTTCGTGGACGACCACCTGGTCAAGAAGGTGGCCGCGTTGAACGCCACCCGCGAAAAGAAAGTCGTGAAGACCTGGTCGCGGCGGTCGACCGTGGTGCCCGACATGGTCGGCCACACGATCGCCGTTCACAACGGACGCAAATTCATCCCCGTGTACGTCGCCGAGAACATGGTCGGCCACAAGCTCGGAGAGTTCTCGCCCACGCGGATCTTCAAGGGCCACAGCGGCAAGAAGGCCGTCGAAGCGGGGGCCGCGGTGGCGCCGGGAGCCGGCGCGGGACGGGCTCCGGGGACTCCGGGAGCTCCGGCCCCGGCGGCGCCGGCGGCGCCCAAGTCGTGAGCGGGAGAGAGCCATGAAAGCGACCGCCAAGCTCCGCTACATGAAGGGATCGGCCCAGAAGATCCGGCTGGTCGCGGACCTCGTCCGCGGCAAGTCCGTCAACGACGCGGTGGCCATCCTGAACAACACGCGCAAGGTCGCCGCCCGCGACCTCTTGAAGACGCTCAAGTCGGCCGTGGCCAACGCCGAGCAGAAGGAAGCCCACCTGGACGTGGACGGTCTGGTGGTGACGCGGATCGTGGTCGACAAGGGGCCTCAGGAAAAGCGAGTGCGCCCCGCGCCGATGGGACGGGCGTTTCGGGTCCTCCACCGCAAGAGCCACGTGACGATCGAGCTCTCGGACTCGGCCGAGGCGAAAGGGTAAGCATGGGGCAGAAAGTTCATCCCTACGGATTCCGCCTCGGGTTCAATCGGACCTGGCACTCCCGCTGGTTCGCGACCAAGGAGTACCAGACCTACCTGCACGAGGACTTGAAGCTCCGCAAGGAGCTCAAGCAGCGTCTGTCGCACGCGGGGGTCTCGGAGATCGACATCGAGCGGTTCGCCAACAAGCTGAAGGTCAACATCCAGACCTCGCGGCCGGGCATCATCATCGGCAAGCGGGGCGCCGAAGTGGACAAGCTGCGCGACGAGCTCCAGCGCCGCACCAAGGCCGAGGTGCACATCAACATCATCGAGATCCAGCGGCCGGAGACCGATGCGCAGCTGGTGGCCGAGTCGATCGCTCTGCAGCTCGAGCGCCGCGTGGCCTTCCGCCGCGCCATGAAGAAGGGAATCGAGTCGGCCTTCCGGTTCGGCGCGCAGGGAATCAAGATCCGCTGCGCCGGCCGGTTGAACGGGGCCGAGATCGCGCGCGCGGAGTGGTATCAGGAGGGACGGCTGCCTCTGCACACGCTCAAGGCCGACATCGACTACGGCTTCGCCGAGGCCAACACGACCTACGGCAAGATTGGCGTGAAGACCTGGATCTACCGCGGCGAGCAGCACAAGGCGAAGAACAGACGGAAGACCGCGTAAGGCGTAAGGCGTAAGGCGAACGAGAACACGGAGGAGCAGCGAAGAAGCGCGCGAGAGAACGAGTGGACCGAGTCCGGGGCTGACGCCTCGCGCCTCGCGCCTCACGCCTCACGCGCTCGCGCAGCGAGCGACCCATGTTGATGCCATCGAAAGTCAAATACCGCAAGCAACAGCGAGGACGGATGCGTGGCAAGGCCGCGCGCGGCGCGACGCTCGCGTTCGGCGATACCGGCCTGCAAATCCTCGAGCCGGGCTGGATCACCGCGCGGCAGATCGAGGCGGCGCGCATCGCCATGACCCGCGCGGTCAAAC
This sequence comes from uncultured Acidobacteriota bacterium, assembly GCA_963733955.1. Classification (GTDB taxonomy): domain Bacteria; phylum Acidobacteriota; class Thermoanaerobaculia; order UBA5066; family Gp7-AA6; genus DATFTF01. Next base: position 2,609,998 of record CAVTEW010000003.1, on the reverse strand, counting down.
GCGGGGGAAAGATCTGGATCCGGATCTTCCCCGACAAGCCGATCACCAAGAAGCCCGCGGAGACCCGCATGGGCAAGGGCAAGGGAGCGCCGGAGGGCTGGGTCGCCGTGGTCAAGCCGGGGCGGATTCTCTACGAGATGGAAGGCGTCGATCTGGCCACGGCCAAGGAGGCGCTCGATCTCGCCGCCGACAAGATCGGCCTGAAAACGCGATTCGTGACCCGCCAGTCGGAGATGGAGATCCGATGAAGAAGAAGGAACGGGAGACCCTGGCGCAACAGGGCCCTCAGGATCTCGGCGAGAAGCTCAAGCAGCTCAACGAGGCCGCCTGGAAGCTGCGGCTCCAGAAGGCCACCGGACAGCTCGAGGACCCCAGCCGGCTGCGGACGATCCGCCGGGACATTGCGCGAGTCAAGACCTATCAGCGGGCCCAGGAGCTCGCGGAGAAGCCATGATGGAACAGGCCGCGGACGTTTCGAAGGCCCGGAAACGGCAGACCAAGATCGGGCGCGTCGTCTCCGACAAGATGCAGAAGACCATCGTCGTCGAGGTCGAGCGGCGCGTGCAGGACGCGCGCTACGACCGGACCGTCAAGCGGACCAGCCGGTTCATGGCCCACGACGAGGAGGGCGCCGCGAAGCTCGGCGACACGGTTCGCATCGAGGAAACGCGGCCCCTGTCCAAGAGCAAGCGCTGGCGCTTGCGCGAGGTCGTGGAAAAGGCCAGGGCATGAGAAGCGAACGTCAGACGTCAAACGTGAAGCGTAAAACGGAGCCAGGCCCTTCGCAGCGCAGGACCGGTTACGGTTTGCGGTTTACGGTTTACGGCTGGGAGCAGCAATGATCCAGATGGGAACGATCCTCGAGGTCGCCGACAACTCCGGCGCGCGCCGGATCGCGTGCATCCGCATGCGCGGTGGTTCGGCCGGACGGTACGCTCATCTGGGCGACGTGATCACGGCCTCGGTGAAGGAAGCCGCCCCCGATTCTCCGTTCGTCGAGAAGCACGGGAAGCGCGTGGTCCGGGCGGTCATCGTCCGCACGCGGCGGAATCACCGGCGCCGCGACGGCTCCTACATTCGCTTCGACGACAACGCCGCGGTGCTCATCTCCAACGAGGGGGAGCCGGTGGGGACCCGCGTGTTCGGGCCGGTGGCCCGCGAGCTGCGGGAAAAGAAGTTCATGAAGATCATTTCGCTGGCTCCGGAAGTGCTGTGATGAAGAAGCCGAGACTCAAGAAGAACGATCTGGTCGTCGTCATCGCGGGACGGGACCGGGGCCGCCAGGGGAAGATCCTGCGGATTCTGCCGGTGGCCAATCGCGCCATCGTGGAGCGGGTGAATCTGATCAAGCGCCACGTGCGGCCCAACCCGGCCAAGAACATCGCCGGCGGAATCTCCGAGAAAGAGGCGCCCATCCATCTCTCCAACCTGATGCTCGTCGATCCGGACCGGAACGCCCGCACGCGCATCGGCCGGCGCCGGGCCAAGGACGGCGCGCCGGAGCGATTTGCCAAGAAGAGCGGAGCGGCGCTGGCATGAACAAGAAACAGTCCTTACTGCTTGGTCCCTGGTCCTTAGTCGTGGCAGAGGTGTCCGCCGCCGACTACGGACCAGGGACTAAGGACTAAGAACTAAAGGACTAAGGACTAAGGACTAAGGACTCATGACCGCAAGACTGAAGGAACAGTACGCCAAGGAAGTGGCGCCGGCGCTGCGCAAGGAGCTGGCCATCGACAACGCCATGGCCGTGCCGCGGCTCTCCAAGATCATCCTGAACATGGGCCTGGGCGAGGCCGTGGCCAATCCCAAGATCATGGACGGGGCGGTCGACGAGCTTTCCGCGATCGCCGGCCAGCGGGCGGTGGTGACCCGCGCCAAGAAGGCGATCGCCACCTACAAGCTCCGGGCGGGAATGCCCATCGGGGCTCGGGTGACGCTGCGCGGGGACCGGATGTACGAATTCCTGGATCGCTTGATCAACATCGCGCTGCCCCGGGTGCGCGACTTTCGCGGCGTGTCGACGAAGGCGTTCGACGGGCGCGGCAACTACACCCTGGGCGTCCGGGACCACTTCATCTTCCCGGAGATCGATTACGCAAGGACCGACAAGTCCAAGGGCCTGAACGTCACTATCGTCACGACGGCAGGGCGGGACGACAGCGCCCGGGCGCTGTTGAAGGCGCTGGGGATGCCGTTCGGCCGCTGATCCAACGAAGAGAGGAATCCAGAGATGGCTCGAAGGGCAATGATCATCAAGGCGGCGAGAAAGCCGAAGTTCATGACTCGCAGGGTGCGCCGGTGCCGGAAGTGCGGCCGCGCCCGCAGCGTGCTGCGCAAGTTCGGCCTCTGCCGGATCTGTTTCCGGCAGAACGCCTCCGCGGGGTACTTGCCGGGCGTCATCAAGGCGTCCTGGTAGGAGGAGCAGGGCAACGCATGGCTATCAAGGGAAGCATCGTCACGAGCGACGCGATCACCGATCTGTTGAACCGCCTCCGCAACGCCATGCGGGCGGGCCACGATCGGGTGGACGTTCCCGCCTCCCGCGTGAAGGAAAGCGTGGTGAAGGTCCTATCCGAGGAGGGATACGTGGGCGCCTATCGCCGCGTCGAGGAAAAGGGCCGGCCCCTTCTGCGGGTCGCGCTCAAGTACGACGGCGAGGGGGAGCCCATCGTCAACGGGATCGAGCGCGTTTCCCGGCCGGGACGCCGCGTCTATGCCCAGGCCAAGGACATTCCGGAGGTGCTCGGCGGATTGGGCGTTTCGATCCTCTCCACGTCGAAGGGGATCGTCACCGGCCACCAGGCCCGCGAGCGCCGCCTGGGCGGGGAGATCCTGTGCAACGTCTGGTGAGTGGCGGCGCGATCCGAGAAGCTGGAGGACGACCGTGTCACGCGTAGGGAAAATGCCGATCGCCATCCCCAAGGGCGTCGACGTCCGGGCCGAGGGCCAGTACGTCCGGGTCAAGGGCCCCAAGGGGGAGCTCTCGAACCGGATTCCGCCCGGCTTGACCGTGGCCGTGGACGGTGGACAGATTCGCATCGCCCGCGAAAACGACGAGAAGCAGCAGCGCGCCTTTCACGGTCTACTGCGCAGTCTGGTCGCCAACTCCGTCGAAGGCGTGACCAAGGGCTTCACCAAGGAACTCGAGATCGTGGGCGTGGGTTATCGGGCCGAGGTCAAGGGCAAGTCCGTGGTCTTTTCGCTCGGCTATTCGCATCCGATCGACTTCCCGGTCCCGGAGGGAATCGCCGTGGCCGTGGATGCCAAGGCCGGCAAGCTGACGGTCACGGGCGCCGACCGGCAGAAAGTGGGCCAGACCGCTGCGGAGATCCGCAAGCTGCGGATCCCCGATCCGTACAAGGCCAAGGGGATCAAGTACGCCAACGAGGTCATCCGCCGCAAGGTGGGTAAGGCCGGCGGGAAGTAGCCATGAAGACCGAAGAGAGAATCGAAGCACGGCGTCGGGTCCGCGTCCGCATCCGCGAAAAAGTGCGGGGGAGCACGGCCCGTCCTCGCCTGGCCGTCTTCAAGAGCGGAAAGCACATCTACGCGCAGGTCATCGACGACGCCAGCGGACGGACCGTCGCGTCGGCCTCTTCCCTGGACGCCGATCTGAAGAAGGGCGGCAAGGTCGGCGCCAACGTCGCCACCGCCAAGAAGGTCGGCAAACTGGTGGCGGATCGGGCCAAGGAAAAGGGGATCGGGCGCGTGGTCTTCGACCGCGGCGGATACATCTATCACGGCAAGGTCAAGGCCTTGGCCGATGCTGCCCGCGAGGGCGGACTGGAGTTCTAGGCGATGCGCGACCATCCAATCGAGGCGACGCGATGAGCAGCAATCGGGGACACAGCGGTCCGAGGGCGCCGCGGGAGCGTGAGAAGGAGCGGGACGCCCAGGGGCGCGAGCTCATCGACCGGGTCGTGCACATCAACCGCGTCACCAAGGTCGTCAAGGGCGGCAAGAACTTCTCCTTCTCGGCCCTGGTGGTCGTCGGAGACGGCCAGGGGCGCGTCGGCTACGGCTCGGGCAAGGCCAAGGAAGTCCCGATGGCCATCAAGAAGGGCATCGAGATGGCCAAGAAGAACATGCGGGCCATCAGCCTGAAGGGCACCACGATTCCGCATACCGTCCTGGGCCGCTACGGCGCGGGGCGGGTTTTGCTGAAACCGGCCGCCGCGGGCACCGGAGTCATCGCGGGCGGTCCGGTCCGCGCGGTCCTCGAGTCGGTCGGCGTCGCGGACATCCTGACCAAGTCGCTCCGGACCACCAATCCTCACAACGTGATCAAGGCCACGTTCGACGCCCTGACCCGGCTGAGAAACGAAGACGAGCTGCGTCGCCGCCGGGGCCTCGCCGCGGTGGTCCCCACGGAGGACAAGGCATGAGCGGAGTCGGGAAGAAGAAGGCCGACAAGACGGTGTCGCTGCGCTGGGTTCGCAGCGCGATCGCCACGCCCAAGGACCAGAAGGCCGCCGTGAGGGGCCTCGGGTTCCGCCGGCTCGGTCAGCGCGTCGTCTGCGAGGACACGCCCGCCGTGCGCGGAATGGTTCACAAGGTCCGCCACCTGGTCGAGATCGAGGGATAGAGCCACCATGGTCGAAAAGAAAAAGAAACCGCAGAAGAAAGCCGCTTCCAGGCCGAGGAAGCCGGCCGCCAAGAAGGCGGCCCCCCGCAAGGCGGCCAAGCCCGCCAAGGCGGCGGCTCCTCCAGCGCAGCGGCCCGCGGCACCCGCCGCACAGGCGGCCAAGCCCCCGGCCCGCAAGAAGCCGGTTCGAGCGGAGAAGCCCGCGGCGCCGTCCGGTCCGCGCCCGCTCGGTCTCCAGGATCTGCGGCCCGCGTTCGGCGCGACGCGCGACCGCAAGCGGGTCGGCCGCGGGCCCGGCAGCGGGCACGGCAAGACCGCCGGCCGCGGAGAAAAGGGACAGAAGTCGCGCACCGGATACCGGCACCAGCGGGGCTTCGAGGGCGGCCAGATGCCGCTCCACCGCCGGGTTCCCAAGCGCGGGTTCACCAACATCTTTCGGATCGAATACGATGTCGTCAACCTGGGGGACCTCGACCGCTTCGAGTCGGGGGCCAAAGTGACGCCCGAGCTGCTGGCGACCCACCGGCTGGCGCACGGACGCCGTCCGGTGAAGATCCTGGGCGATGGAGCCATCGGCAAGCCGCTCGAAGTTTCGGCCCACAAATTCTCGGCCAACGCCCAGGCGAAGATCGAAGCCGCCGGCGGTCGTTGTGAGGTGATTCCGCGTTGAGCGCTCTGCAGAGCTTCGTCAACATCTTCAACGTGCCCGACCTGCGCAAGCGGGTCCTGTTCACGTTTTTCCTGCTGGCGATCTACCGCCTGGGAGCCCTGATCCCCACGCCGGGTGTGGATCCGGCCGCGCTGCACGAATTTTTCCGATCGACGGCGGGCGGTCCCCTGGGCTTCCTGGACATCTTCTCGGGCGGAGCCCTTCGGCGCCTGTCCGTCTTCGCCCTGGGCATCATGCCCTACATCTCGGCCTCGATCATCCTGCAGCTCTTGACCGTGGTGTGGCCCTACCTCGAAAAGCTCTCCAAGGAAGGAGAGATGGGGCGCAAGAAGATCACCCAGTACACGCGCTACGGGACGGTGTTCCTCTCGCTCATCCAGTCCGCGGGCATCGCGGTGTGGCTGGAAAAGCAGCAGCAGGGCGCGACCAAGCTCGTCCCGCACGCGGGGATGGGATTCCTGCTGATGACCGTCATGACCCTGACGACCGGAACGATCTTCATCATGTGGCTGGGAGAGCAAATCACCGAGCGTGGCATCGGAAACGGCATCTCCCTCATCATTTTCGCCGGGATCGTGGTGCGGCTGCCCTCGGCGATCACGGGGCTCTTTCAGCTGATTCGAACCGGGAACCTCTCGTTCCTGACTCTGATCTTCGTGCTGGTCTTCATGGGCGGGATCGTCGCGCTGATCGTCTTCGTGGAGCGCGCCCAGCGGCGGATCCCCGTTCAATACGCCAAGCGGGTCGTGGGGCGCCGCGTCTACGGCGGCCAGAACACCTATCTGCCGCTGCGCATCAACACGGGCGGAGTCATCCCCATCATCTTCGCCATTTCCATCCTGCAGATCCCCTATTACCTCTCGACCGTGGTCGGGGCGGACTGGATGAAGAAGGTGGCCGAGTCCCTTCACCAGGGCCAGCCCCTCTACGTCCTGATCTACGGCGTGGGAATCGTCTTCTTCTGCTACTTCTACACGTCGATCATCTTCAATCCCGTCGACACCGCGGACAACATGCGCAAGTACGGGGGGTTCATTCCGGGAATCCGCCCGGGGCGCAAGACGGCCGACTACATCGACACCGTGCTGTCGCGCCTGACCATCGTCGGAGCCGTCTACCTGACCTTCGTGGCGCTCCTGCCGGAGTTCCTGTCTTCGGGATTCAAGGTCCAGAGCCTGCCCTGGATCGGCCCGGCGTTGTACACCGTCCTGCCGGCGTTCGTGAGCCAGGGATTCGGATTCAACTTCTACTTTGGAGGAACGTCCCTGCTGATCGTGGTCGGTGTGGCCATGGATACCGTTCAGCAGATCGAGTCGAAGCTCGTCGAGCACCACTACACGGGTTTCTTGAAGAAGAGTCGCGTTCGGGGCCGGCGTTACTAGAAGCCGAGGGGAGTGGACATCGATGCGCATCGTCTTTCTGGGGCCTCCGGGGAGCGGCAAGGGCACGCAGGCACGGCGTCTGGCCGCGCAGCTCGACGTGCCGCCGATCTCCACGGGCGAGATGCTGCGGGAAGCCGTCCGCGAAGGCACCGCCCTCGGGCTGAAGGTCAAATCGATCATGGAATCGGGAGACCTTGTTCCCGACGACCTCATGATCGAGTTGATCCGGGAACGGCTCTCCCGCCCCGACGCTCAGAAGGGATTCATCCTGGACGGGTTTCCGAGGACGGTCGAGCAGGCCGCGGCGCTGGAGCGGATGCTCTCCGGAAATGGAAATCGCCTGCTGGCTGTTGTCAATCTTCAGGTCCCCGAAGCGGTCATTCTCGACCGACTGCACGGGCGATCGGCCCAGGAGCACCGGGCCGACGACCGGCCGGGGGCGATCGCCGAGCGGCTGCGCGTCTACCACGAGCGCACCGAGCCCTTGATCGGGTACTACCGCGGCCAGCGATTGCTGGCGGACGTGGACGGCATGGGAGACGTGGAGGAGATCGGGGAAAGGATCGGACGAGTGATCGAGCGGGCCGACCGCGCCAGGGGTGCGGCGTGATCACCCTGCGCAGCGCGGCGGAATTGGACAAGCTGGAACGGGCCTCGCAGGTCGTCCTGGAGACCCTGGACGTGGTGACCGGCGCGGTGGCGCCGGGCGTGACGACCGAGGAGCTCGATCGCATCGCGGAAGCGGAGATCCGGCGCCGCGACGCGCGTCCGGCCTTCATCGGGTATCGGGGATACCCCAAGACGCTATGCACGTCGATCAACGACGAGGTCGTGCACGGTATCCCGGGCCGGCGTTCTTTGAAAGAGGGAGACATCATCGGCGTGGATTGCGGCGCGATCGTGGAGGGCTATTACGGCGACGCCGCGCGAACGGTCGCGGTCGGCCGGATCGACGCCGATCATGAGCAGCTGCTCGCGGTGACCCAGCGGGCCCTCGAGGCCGGGATCGCCATGGCACGCCCCGGCGCGCGGGTCTCCGACATCGGCGCGGCCATCGAGACGCACGCCATCCGGCACGGCTACGGCGTGGTTCGCGATTTCGTCGGGCACGGCGTGGGGACGGCGCTCCACGAGGAGCCGCAGGTTCCCAACTACGGGCCGGGCGGCCGCGGGCCGCTGCTCAAGACCGGAATGGTGATCGCGATCGAGCCGATGTTCAATCTGGGACGCGCGGAAGTTTCCGTCGACACCGACGGATGGACGGTGCGCACGCGGGACGGCAAGTCCTCCGCGCACTTCGAGTACACCGTCGCGATTCAACCGGAGGGCGCCGTGATCCTGGGTCTGGGGCGTCTCCGGTCGGCTGGCGCCGAACGTGGCGCCGTGGTGAGCGCATAGATGTCCAAGGAAGAAGCGATCGAAGTCATGGCGACCGTCGTGGAGCCGCTCCCGAACGCCATGTTCAAGGTGGAGTTGGAGAATAAGCACCAGGTTCTGGCGCATATCTCCGGCAAGATGCGGAAGAACTTCATCCGCATTCTGCCCGGAGACAAGGTTTTGGTGGAGCTCTCGCCCTACGACCTGACGCGGGGCCGGATCATCTACCGGTACAAGTGAGGCTCGCCAATCATGAAAGTCCGGGCGTCGGTCAAGAAAATTTGCGCCAAGTGCAAGATCGTTCACCGCAAAGGGGTCGTGCGGGTGATTTGCTCGATCCCGAAGCACAAGCAGAGGCAGGGATAGAACGAAGGACATAGGACGAAGGACGTGGGACGAAGGCCGTCCCGACCGCCTTCCGTTCCTGGGAAAGAGGGATCATGGCACGTATCGCCGGCGTCGACCTTCCGCTCAACAAGAGAGTTGAGATCGGCCTGACCTACATCTTCGGCATCGGTCGTCCCAAGTCGAACTTCATCCTGAACAAGGCGGACGTGCGGCCGGACACCCGGGTCAAGGATCTGTCCGAAGAGGAGGTCGTCCGCATCCGCAAGGTGATCACCGACGAGGTCAAGGTCGAGGGCGACCTCCGTAAGGACGTCGCCGTGGACATCAAACGGCTCATGGATATCGGCTGCTATCGGGGCATGCGGCACCGCCGCAACCTGCCGGTCCGCGGCCAAAGGACGCATACGAACGCGCGGACGCGCAAGGGCCCGCGGAAGCAGACCATCGCCGGCAAGAAGAAAGCCACGAAGAAGTAGCTGACAGCTGCCAGCGAGTATTCGAGAGGAAGACATGGCTGAAGCCACTGCAGTTTCGGCGACACCCGAAAAGCCTCAGAAGGGCAAGGGGGGCAAGCGCGCCCGCGCCGGCAAGAAAGAGAAGAAGAGCGTCCCGCACGCCATCGCGACGGTGCAGGCGTCCTTCAATAACACGATCATCACGATCGCCGACCAGGACGGGGGCGTCTTGTCCTGGTCCTCCGCGGGCCGAATTGGATTCAAGGGCTCGCGCAAGGGCACGCCGTTCGCGGCGCAGCTCGCTGCGGCCAACTGCGCCGAGGGGGCCAAGGAGCACGGCGTGCGCTCGATCGACGTTCGGGTGACCGGGCCGGGAGCGGGGCGGGAGTCGGCGATTCGCGCGCTTCAGGCCAACGGCCTCGATATCAAGTCGATCAAAGACACCACGCCCATTCCGCATAACGGGTGCCGGCCCCGCAAGCGGAGGAGAGTCTAGCGGTCAGCTATCAGCCGACAGCTTTCAGCGCGCAGCGACCATGAGTTTGCCAAGAGCTGAAAGCCGAGAGCTGAGAGCTTCGTAACGTCCGTAAACCGGCTTACGGATCCTGGCCGGGAAGAAGGACGCTAAAAAGAGGGATCCGGGAGAAAGAACCAGTGGCTCGTCATACCGAATCGGTTTGCCGGCTCTGCCGGCGCGAAGGGATGAAGCTGTTCCTCAAGGGGGACCGCTGTTTCAAGGACAAGTGCGCCATCGAGCGGCGCAACTATCCGCCCGGCCAGCACGGCCGGCGCCGCAGCAAGCTGCTCGGCTACGGCATCCAGCTCCGCGAGAAGCAGAAGGTCAAGCGCATCTACGGCCTTCTGGAGAGCCAATTCCGGCTGGCCTTCGCGCACGCGGAGCGTCGCAAGGGAATCACCGGAGCCAACCTGCTCGAGGAGCTGGAGCGCCGCCTGGACAACGTGGTCTATGCCCTGGGATTCGCGGCGTCGCGCGCCCAGGCACGCCAGCTCGTGCGGCACGGCCACGTCACCGTCAATGCCCGCAAGGTCACGATTCCCTCGTACCGCGTGGCCAAGGCGCAGGTCGTGGCCATCAAGGAGAAGAGCCGCTCCAACGAGCAGATCAAGGCGTCCGTGGAGACGGCCCGGGCACGCGGAGTTCCCGGCTGGCTCGACCTCTCACCGGAGTCGTTCGCCGGGACGGTCGTCGAGCTGCCGAAGCGAGAAGACATCAAGCTGCCGATCCAGGAGCAGCTGATCGTCGAGCTGTATTCCAAGTAAGGCCAGGACGGAGGAAAACGATGACTCTCTGGAAGGGATTTCAAAAGCCGAAGCGGCTCGAGATGGACATCGAGACGCTGACGGACACGTACGGAAAGTTCTACGCGCAGCCGTTCGAGCGCGGGTTCGGAACCACGGTGGGCAACGCCCTGCGGCGAGTTCTCCTGTCGGCGATCGAGGGCGCCGCCATCACCGCGGTGAAGATCGAGGGCGTGTTGCACGAGTTCTCCTCCCTCCCCGGCGTGGTGGAGGACGTGACCGACATCATCCTGAATCTCAAGCAGATCCCCATCAAGATGCACTCCGACGTGGAGAAGATCCTGACCCTCGACGTCGAGCGCAAGGGCAAGGTGACCGCGGCCGATCTCCAGGGCGATTCCACCATCGAGATTCTCGATGCGGCGGCGCCGGTCGCGACGCTCTCCGAGAACGGGAAGCTGCAGATGGAGCTGCGGGTGAACATGGGCCGCGGCTATGTGTCCGCGGACAAGAATTTCGACGAGGACATGGGAATCGGCTACATCCCGATCGACTCGGTCCATTCGCCGGTACGCCGGGTCAACTACCATGTCGAGGCGGCGCGCATCGGCCAGGCCACCGACTACGATCGGCTGGTGCTGGAAGTCTGGACCAACGGAACGGTCTCTCCGGCCGACGCCGTCGGGCTCGCCGCCACGCTGCTGCGGGACCACCTGACCATCTTCGTCAACGCCGAGCACGAGACGGCGTTCGAAGGGGAAGGGGAGGGCCAGCTTCCCGAGAACCTGGCGGAGTACCTCAACCGCTCCGTCGACGAGCTCGAGCTGTCGGTTCGCAGCGCCAACTGCCTGAAGAACGCGGGGATCCGTACCATCCGCGACCTGGTGCAGAAGACGGAAAAGGACATGCTGGAGACCAAGAACTTCGGGCGCAAGTCACTGAACGAGATCAAGGACATCCTTCGGCCCATGGGCCTCTCGCTCGGAATGGAGCTGGAACCCGCGGGCGTCAAGAGCGAGTAGAAGCCATGATGCACAACCGCGCCGGGCGCAAGCTCCGGCGGACCACGTCTCATCGGCTGGCGATGTTCTCCAACCAGCTGGCCTCGCTCTTCACGCACGAGCGGATCCGGACCACCTTGACCAAGGCCAAGGAGCTCCGTCCGCTGGCCGAGCGGCTGATCACGGTGGCCAAGAACGACGCGGTGGCTTCCCGGCGGCGCGTGGCGCGCTGGGTCCCCGACCGCGCGACGGTCAAGAAGGTGTTCGAGAACCTGGCGCCGCGGTTTGTCGACCGGCCGGGGGGATACACGCGGATCCTGCGGCTCGGTCCCAGGGCGGGCGACGCGGCGGAGGCGGCGATCCTGGAGTTCGTCGACTACAAGTTCGAGGTCAAGGATCGGACTCCGCGCAAGGAGTCTCTCGCGGATCGGGCGCGCCGGGCGACCGGCGGCCGCGTCGAGACGGTCCGCAAGGAGAAATCCGACGCCGAAGACGGCGAGCGGACGGAAGCCGGCGCGCCGGAGCGTCCGGAGCAGCGCAAGGCGGCCGCCCCGAAGAAGGTCAAGGGACATGGCGGGAAGGGTGACAAGGGCGCACGGCCGGCCAAGCCGGCTCCGAAGAAGGGCCCGAGCCGTACCGGTCCCTCCAAACGCGGGGCCTAGCAGGCTGCCGAAGAGGGGTCGCCTGCGCGCGGGAGAAGGGGAGCGTGGGTGAGGGGGCTCGACGCCTTCCACACTTCGCGCTCCCTTTCCGGGTCCGCTTCCTCCAGCCTCCGCATCGCGCGGCGCGCGGCCCTGTTCTGGGGTGTCTTCCTGTTGATCCTGACGTCCTGGCCGAAGCCTCCGGAAGTGCCACTGGTCTCGGGGATTCCCGACTTCGACAAGCTCGTCCACCTGGCCCTCTACGGCGTGGAGGCGTTCTTCCTGTATCGGTCGATCCGCTGGCCGGGGCAAGGGCGGTTCTCCCTGCTGCGCGTTGCCGCGGTCGTGGGGACCATGGCCGTCTGGGGAACCGCCGACGAAGTGCACCAGTTCTGGATCCCGGGCCGTTCGGTCGAGGCCGCCGATGCCGGCGCCGACGCGACCGGGGCGCTGGTGGGCTCCCTGGCCGCAGCGGCGCTTTCCGGTAGGCGTCGTTCCTGACCCGCCGCCAATCGAAACGCGGACCGCGCTGGGTCAGCGCGTGAATCTTGCCGCGACCTCCGCCGGAAAGCGTCCCACGCGGCCCGCGGGTCCGACGGCCCAGCCGTCCTCGACGCCCGCGAACGCAAGCGCGTTGCAGCCCTCCGGCGAGGTGTTCCAGGTGATCCCGCCGTCGGGCGACCACGCGGAGACCGCCGTTCCTCCCGCCACCAGGAGGGGCGGATGCGTGCCGGGGACCACCACCACGGCCGAGAGAAAGTTATTCAGAGGCGGCGAGGACGCGGGAAGCGTGGACCAGGTCAGCCCGCCGTCCTCGGTGCGGGCCAGGGACGCTCCGCCCGTGGGCCGCTTGTAGTCCCCGCCGGCCGCGATTCCGTGGAGCGAGTCCCAGAAGGCCAGCGAGAAGATCCCCGAAGAAGGCGTCCTGGCGCCGATGGGCGTCTCCGCCGCGGCCCAGGTCCGGCCCCGGTCGCTCGAGCGAAACACGCGGGCCGTTCCCCCGCCTCCCGTGCCGAACCAGGCCAGATCGCCCGGGCCGGTGACCAGGCACGTTCCGCTCGCCGCGAAGGCGCCTTCCGCCGCCAGGGCGGGAGGCATGGCCGGCCCTTCGACGCGGGACCAGTGCGCGCCGCCGTCGTCGGTCCTCCAGATCACGAAGCGGCCATCGACCGGATCGCCGAGCACGAGGCCGTGGCGGCGGTCCCAGAACGCCAGCGCGTCGAAGAATCCCTTTTCATCCCGGTTCTGGAGGGCCAGGATCCAGCCGCGGCCGCCGTCCTCGGTGCGATAGACGCGGGACCGCGCGCCGTCGCCCGCGCTCAGCAGGAGCGCCGTCTCGCCGTCGAAGGCCTCGACGTCGCGGAAATCGAGCTCCTCCGCGCCGGGCACTCGCGAGGCGGTCCAGGTGCGTCCGCCGTCGGAGGTCCGGAGGTACGTGCCTTTGGTTCCGCTGGCCCAGGCGACCGGACCGCCGGGCGCGCAGACGCCCCGGAGGTCGGAGGCGGTCCTGGACGCCTGCGGTGTCCAGCGCCACGGCGCCAGGACACCGGCAACCGCGAGGAGCGCCGCGCCGGCGACGCGGCGGATCACCGGAGGGACCCCCGGGTCCGGTCGAGCGATTCCTCGGAGCGGCCGATCTCCGCGTCCGGGGACCGGGTCACTTCTTGAAGAATCCCTGCTGGGCGACCTTGCCGGTCTGCTCGGTGGATATCACCCGCTGGTTCAGTTCCTTGATGCGCTCGTTGAGCTGGGTGATCTTGGTCTGGTACTCGCGGGCCATACGGTCGTTCTCGTTCTTGAGCCGCTGCACCTCGTCCTCGAGATCCGTGATGGTCTGCGAATGGCCTTCGACGCTGCGCTTGTGGCCGTTGAGCTCTTCCATGAAGCGGCCGATCTCCTCGTCCTTCTCGGACAACCGGATGCGCCACTTCTCTTCCTGCTCCTCGTACAGCCTCTTGACGTCCATCAGCTGTGTGATGGCGGAAAAGTCGTTGTCCGAAGCCATGAGACCTCCTCGTTCGTCCTCCTCGATTTGCGGGAAGAGCTTGCGGAGCTTGAGCGACAAGTCCTCGGGGTCGGTGGAGAGCTCCATCGCCCGCTTGTAGTCGATTTTCTGGTTGACCAGCAGGGCCAGCAGCGACTGATTCATCGACTGCATGCGGTAATAGCCGACCGAGGACTCGATCTCTTCGAGAATGTCCTTGGTCTCGCCGAGCTCGATGTGCTTGGCGATTTTCGGCGAGTTGATCATGATTTCGACGACCGGCACCATGCCCGAGCCGTCGGACTTCTCGATCAGGCGCATGGAGACGATGGCCCGGAGCACCAGGGCCAGCTGCCCGCGCAGCTGGTGCTGCTGACCCGAAGGGCAGCTGTCCATGATGCGGTCGATCGACTGCGCGGCGTTGTTGGTGTGGAGCGTCGAGAAGACCAGGTGCCCGGTCTCCGCCGCAGTGATGACGGTCTGCATGGTCTGCCAATCGCGCATCTCGCCGACCATGATGACGTCGGGATCCTGGCGCATCATGTTTCGGAGCGCCTCGACGAAGGTCGGGGTGTCGGTCCCGATCTCCCGCTGGGACACCGCGGCCTTACCGTCGGAGAACAGGTATTCAATCGGATCCTCGATGGTCACGATGTGGACGGCGCGCTTTTCGATGGTGGCGCGGACGATCGAGGCGAGGGTGGTGGACTTGCCCGAGCCGGTCGGCCCGGTGATCAGCACGAGCCCGGTGGGGATGTGGACGAACGTCTCCAGGACGTCCGGAAGGCCGAGCTCGGTGATGTCCGGAATCTTGAAGGGAATCCGGCGGAACACGGCCGCCATCGAGCCGCGCTGGATGAAGATGTTGGCGCGGAATCGGGCCACTCCGTGGAGGCCGTATCCGAGGTCGACCGACTGGTTCTGATCGAACTTCTGCCGCTGCGCCGGCGAAAGGATCTCCTGCAGCATCGTCTCCAGGTCCTTGGGCTGCAAGGGCTCGGTGTTAAGAGGGATGAGCTTTCCCTTGATCCGCAGCAGCGGCGGGCGCATGGGCTTCAGATGGAGGTCGGAGGCCTCCTTCTTGGCCATGAATTTCAGCAATTCTGTGAGGGTCAAGACGACGAATTATAACCGGAGCGTGGCGGGCACCGGCCGGCTCGATCAGGCGCTGCTCCGGGCCCGCGCAAGCCATTGACGTGCCTCGCGTCGGGAGCGGACGGCGCCACGGCAGACCTCGATCTCCGCTTCCCGCAGGAGCGCCCCGACCTGCGGACCGGGCGGGATCTGGAGCCACTCCATCACGTCCCGGCCGGTGATCCTGACCCGCCGCGCGGGGCGCAGGGCGGCCAATCGGCGGGCGGGATTGGTCCCCCGGGACGGGAGCAGGCGCAGCAGCAGGAGGGCGTCCTCCCTGCGCTCTCCGCTGTCCCGGATCCAGGCCCACGCCTGGCGGGGCGTCCGGATTCTCCGGGCCTTTTTCGACAGGTCGAGGAGGGCCGCGACGTCGCCGGCCTCCCGTCGGCTGAAGCGCCGCCCGGTCAGCCAGCGAGCCGCCGCGGCCGGCGTCAGGCCAAGTCCCGCCGCGAGCAGGCCCAGGCGAATCCGGCGTCGAGCCTCCGGCCGCAGTCCTCGCACCGGCGCCGCGTCCAATCGCGCCGCGGATACGCCGGCCCCCCGGCTTCCGAACGGACGCGGCGGAGCGAGCGCGAATTCCGCCGCGCCCACCCGGCCGAGCCAGGTCAGGGCCGCGGCGACCCGAGGAGCCTCCAGAAGCTTGACGAGCTCGGTCCGGATCCGCTCGGGGGCGACCCGTCCGAGGTGGCTCGCCGCTCTCCGCGATTGGGCGGTGAGCGCGCGATCGGGACGCAGATCATGGGTGGCCATGAGGCGGGCCGCCCGCAGGACCCGCAGCGGATCCTCGCGCAGGTTCTCGTCGGCGACCAGGCGCAGGCGCCGGCGAGACAGGTCCCGGGCTCCTCCGAACGGGTCGACGAGGCCGGGCGCGCCGAGCGCCCAGGCCAGGGCATTGACGGTGAAATCCCGGCGCGCGAGGTCCGCTTCGATCGATCCGCCGGTCATTTCGGCGAGGTCGACGTCGTGTCGCCCGGCCACGCGCGCGACGCGCGGAGCGATGTCCGACAGGGCGACGGCGGTCCCGAGCCCGAGCTCCTGCAGCTCCCGCGCGAACGCGAGGGGATCGGTGGGAACGGCCAGGTCGATCTCGCTCACCGGGCGATCCAGGAGGAGATCGCGGAGAGCCCCGCCCACGAGCCAGATCGTCTCTCCACGCCGGCGGGAGACCGCCGCGAGGAGGCGGACGTCCGCACGGCGCCGCACGCGCGCGAGGCGCCGCTGAAGAAGCGAGCTCTTCCTTTTCGGATGCCGTCCGCCGCCTTCGTGCATGGACATTCCTCTCGGGAACCGACCGAAAGGCTCTAAAATATTCGGGATGCCCTCGAAACCGTCTCCCGTCAGCCCGGAGGTCGTCCGGAACGTGGCGGCGTTGGCCCGACTCTCCCTGCCCGAGGAGGACCTGCCGGCGTGGGCCGAGCAGCTCGCCCGCATTGTCTCCTACATCGATCAGCTCAACGATTTGCCCGAGGAGCGTCTCGACGGGGGGGAGGTCCCGGGAACGCTCCTGCGTGCCGACCTGCCGGCGGCCTGCTCGGGCAAGGAAGCCCTGGAGAGCAACGCCCGACTGCTGCACGGCCACGGTGTGGTGCCTCGGGTCGTGGGCGGCTAGATGGCGGCCTTCCGGGAAAGCGTGGTCGGCATCGCCGAAGATGTCTCCGCCGGCCGCGCCAGCGCAGTGGAAATCACCCGGGAATCCCTGACGCGGATCCGCGAACGGGACGGCCGAATCCGCGCGTTTCTGGAGGTCTCCGGCGAGCTCGCCCTGGAAGAGGCGCGCGCCGTGGACACGCGCGTGGCGGCGGGGGAAGCGCTGCCCCTGGCCGGAGTGCCCATCGGCGTCAAGGACAACATGTGGGTGGCCGGGCGCGGGGCCACCTGCGCCTCGCGGATTCTGGAGGGCTTTCGGCCTCCCGAGGACGCGACGGCGATCGGGCGCCTTCGGCGAGCCGGAGCGATCGTGGTCGGAAAGACCAACCTCGACGAGTTTGCGATGGGGTCGTCGACCGAGAACAGCGCCTTCCAGGTCACGCGAAACCCCTGGGACCTGGAGCGCATCCCCGGCGGCTCGTCGGGAGGCAGCGCCGCGGCGGTGTCGGCCCGGATGGTGGCGGGAGCTCTGGGTTCCGACACGGGGGGTTCGATTCGACAGCCCGGGGCGTGCTGCGGCGTCGTCGGTTTCAAGCCGACCTACGGACGGGTGTCCCGATACGGACTCGTCGCGTTCGGATCCTCGCTCGATCAGATCGGTCCGCTGACCCGCTCGGTGGCCGATGCCGCGCGGCTGTATTCGGTCATGGCCGGCTCCGACGACCGGGACTCGACATCGTCGCCCCTGCCGGTCGGGCGTCCCGAGGACGCGCTCGAGGGCGGCATCCGCGGGAAGAAAGTCGGGTTCCTCGTCGAAGCCCAGGTCGAAGGCCTCGACCCGCGGATCGCCGCGAATCTCGACGAGGCCCGCGGCGCGTTCGTTTCTGCGGGAGCCGAGGTCACCCCGGTCTCGATTCCCCGAGCCCCTTACGCCATCGCCATCTACTACGTGATCGCCAGCGCGGAGGCCTCCTCCAATCTGGCCCGCTTCGACGGAGTCCGGTACGGTCCCCGCCACTCCGAACCGGATCTGCTCTCCCTGTATCTGGCCAACCGGACTGCCGGCTTCGGGCCGGAAGTGAAGCGGCGGATCCTGCTGGGGACGTTCGCGCTCGCGGCCGGCTACTACGAGGCGTACTACGGCCGGGCGATGCGGGCGCGGGAGCTCTTGCGCCGTGATTTCCAGCGCGCCTTCCGCGAGGTCGACGTGATCGTGTGTCCGTCCGTCCCCGCCCCCGCGTTCAAGCTGGGGGAGAAGGTGGACGATCCGCTGAACATGTATCTGTCGGACATCTTCACCGTTCCGGCGTCGCTCTCCGGCGTTCCGGCCATCTCCGTTCCCTCGGGGATCTCCTCGGACGGCCTCCCCCTGGCCATCCAGATCCTGGCTCCCTCTTTTGCCGAAGACCTTCTGTTCTCGGCGGCGCGGGCCTTCGAGCGGGAGATCGGCTTTCCCGACCGGATGCCGCACGGCTTGGGGGCGGTCTCGGACTGATGCTGGCCACGGGAAAGCGGGGCGGACAGGGGAGACTCGCACCCAACGCCCGGACAGAGGCCCGGCGGCCCGGGGCGCTCTCGGCGGCGGGGTTCCTCGTCGCCCTGCTGGCGGCGACCTGCGCGGCCCGGGCGGCGGAGCCGATCCGGGTCGTGACGATCTCCCCCGAGCTCAAGGTGACGATCCAGGAGGGTGAAGAGGTCACGCTCGCCGTCAGGCCCCTGCCCAACGAAGGGATCGACGCCTTCATCCGGCGCCTGACCGAGGATCCTCGGACGAAGAAAGAGATCCTGGACCAGAACCCGGGGATTCGTCTGATTCGCCCCGATGTCTTCGTCTACGTTCCCTACCGGCTTCTTTCCGACAACTACCGGCGGATCGCCATGGAGGCCCTGTTCCCGGGAGACCGCGCCGATCCCCAGGGGTGGACCCACGTCGTCGCCGCGCCGGCCGGCCATCCGGAAAGCCTCTGGCGCATCGCCGAGTGGTTCACCGGCGACGGGGCCAACTATCGGGAGATCCGATCCGTCGGGAAGATCGCGTCGCTGGAGACCGAGGTCGGACAGGTCGTGCGCATTCCCTCGCGGCTGCTCCTGCCGGGATTTCGACTCCAGGCGCAGTCCGAGCCGGAGCCGCCGCCGCTCGAGTTCGGGAAGGACCAGGCCGGGCCGTTCGCGACGTACCGGCTCAAGAAGGGCGAGGCGCTCTATTCGTCGGTCGTCGTCCGGTTCACCGGCCGCGTCCACGCCGAGGACGTCAACGCCAAGGCCGCGGAGATCGCCAAGCGCAGCGGGATCTCCGACGTCCGTCACATTCCTGCCGGCTTCGCCGTCAAGATCCCGATCGACGACCTGTCTCCGGAATTTCGGCCGCCCGACGATCCGGTCCGGATCGCCGACGAGAAGTCCCGGCTGGAGGCCGCGCAGTTCGTGAACCGGGTGCGCGCGGCGAATCTCGCCGGCGTGACGTTCGTCCTGGACGCCGGCCACGGCGGGCGGGATACCGGCGCGCTGGTCGACGGCATGGAGGAGGCCCGGACCGTCTACGACCTGGCCTGCCGCGTCGACGCGCTCCTGACCCAGCACACCCAAGCCAGGGTTCTGCTGACCGTCCGGGGAAAGCGCCCCTGCGGCAAGGCCGACGGGGAGGCGGTCGGTTCCGACTGGAGGACGGCGCAGGTGCTCACCACGCCTCCCTACGGCCTCGAAGACGCGGTGGCGGGCGTGCACCTGCGCTGGTATCTGGCCAACTCGATTCTGCGCCGGGCCATCCGGACCGGCGGCTCCGCGGAACGAACTGTCTTCCTGTCCCTGCACGCCGACTCGCTGCATCCCGCGGTGCGCGGCGCGATGGTCTACATCCCGGGTGAAAAGTTTCTGACCGGAGTCTTCGGCAAGAGCGGGGCGGTCTACGCGTCGCGCCGCGAGGTGCGGGAAGAGCCCCGCGTCTCCTTTTCCCGGCGGGACCGGGTCGAGGCCGAAGGCGTCTCGCGGGATTTCGCCGAGAAGATCGTGTCCGCGTTCCGGGCCGCGGGCCTTCCGCTCCACCCGTTTCAACCGATCCGACGCAACGTGATCCGCGGCGGACGCGAGTGGGTACCGGCCATCCTGCGCTACAACCGGATTCCCGCCCGCGTTCTGGTCGAGATCGGAAACTTGAACAACTCCGAGGACCGCAAGCTTCTTTCGACGCGGGCCTTTCGGGACCGCGTGGCGCGCGCCCTCGTCTCGGCGGTGATCGATTTCTACGGCGGCCGGAGCGAGGAGACCGTCACCGCCTCGACGAAAGTCAAGACCGGGACCTGATTCGCCGTTGCGCCGTTTCGGCGTCCGGAGGCGAGGCTCAGTTGGCGACGGATCGAGGCGGTTTCTCGTTCAGGAAGGACACCCAGGCCGGGCTCGTGGCGATGGGCAGGAACGCGGGATCCGCGCGCAGGGCCGCCCGATCGACGCGGCCGTCTGCGTCGAGGGTCCGCAGCGCGGCGACGGCGCCGGCGGCGTCTCCGGCGCGGGCCCGGACCTGGGCCTCCAGCCGCGCGCCGCGCCAGGCATCCCCGAGCAAGGAGCGGGCGCGTCCAAGGGCGTCCAGGGCGCCGTCGGGCTTGCCCAGAGTCGTTCGGACGGCGGCCAGCAGCGAGAGCGCGTCGGGGTCGTCTCCGGTGAGCTGGAGGTAGCGGTCCAGGTCTTGTTCGGCCCGCTCCGGATTGCCCTGAGCGATTTCGATGGCCGCGAGCTCCTTGGCTCCGCCCGGGGCCGGCGGCGCCTCGGCGAGCGCGCGGGTGAACTCCTCCCTGGCCAGGTCGGTTTCGCCCCGCGCGCGCGCGGCCAGGCCCATCTGGTAGCGGATCGGGCCGGCCGGTTCCCCTTCCGAAATGGCCCGGGCCCAGAGTCTACGGGCGTCGGCGAGCCTCCCTTCCCGTTCGGCGCGGAGGGCTTCCTGCTCGGCGGCTCTCCAGCCCGGCTCGCCCGCATTGGGCGCGAGCGCGTAAGACTCCGCCAGGGTTCGTTGGACCGCCAGCACTCCGTCGATGGCGAAGAGCAGGGCCGGCGCCGACGCGGTGAGAACGAGCAGGAGGCGGTGGGCCCGGGAGAGGCGGGGCACGGCGAAGACGAGCAGGAGAGCGATCGCCGCGAGCGCGGCGAGCCTCGGATACGCCGCGCGCTCGGCCTCGTGCCGGCGATCACGGCGCCGGACGGGCTCGGGGCCCAGCAGGCGCAGCGCCGAGCCGGCGAGCGAGATCCCCGGATCGGAGAGCACGACGTCGGCGACCCTCCATCCGTCTCCCACCGGACGGATGGACCAGCGCGTCTTCAGGATCCGTTCTCCGAATCGGAGTCCCAGGCCTACGTCCGCGGTCCGGCCGGCCGGGCTCGAGGCCGCGGAGGACCAGGCGATCTCGCCGCCCGGCGCGTTGCGCGGCGGCGTCAGGGTCTGGAGAAAGTGCCCGCGCACGATGGCGCGGAATTGCTCGCGCTGCCGCTCGGTCAAGCCGGTCCACCGCGCCGCGCCCAGCCGCCCCTCCAGAATGCCGTCGGCGTCGAGGGCTTCGACGAAGACGCGCGCGGGCCCCGCCACGGCGGCTTTGGCGGCCCGCCGGGCGAACTCCGACGCGGCCTCGAGCTCCGGCGGCGAGAGCTGGGCTTGGAGCCCAACCCGTCCCGCCAGCAGCATCAGGACGACGATCGGGAATCGCTTCATCGGCTCATTGAATCATCGGCCCGGCCGGACAGGAAAGACATTCCCGTGGTCCTTGGCCGGTCCCCGGAACCGGCGGGCCGTCGAGCCGAGCGCCCCCGGCGCCTCTACGCCTCGATCGGATCGAGCTGGCTCACACGCGGGGACAGGGATTGCGCCCCGCGCTCGGTGACGAGGATGTCGTCCTCGATGCGGACGCCGAATTTTCCGAGGATGTAGACGCCGGGCTCGGACGTGAACACCATCCCGGGCTCCAGGATCGTCTTTTCGTGCGCGACCATGTACGGCGGCTCATGGACGTCGATCCCCAGCCCGTGCCCGAGCCGGTGGGTGAAGAACGTGCCGTACCCTGCGCGATCGATGACCCGCCGCGCCGCGGCGTCGACCTCCGAGCATGCGACCCCGGGGGCGGCCTTTTCGATCGCCGCCGTCTGCGCCTCCAGCACCACCGACCAGATGTTCCTGTACTCGTCGGTCGGCTGGCCGAAGTAGGTCGAGCGCGTGATGTCGTAGTAGTAGCCCTCCGGCCGATCCCACGCATCGATCAGGATCGCTTCGTTCTTTCCGAGCGCGCGCGCCGTGGAGGCCCCGTGCGGGAGCGCCGACGACGGTCCGAACTGGACGACATTGTCCCCGCCGAAGGCGTGGGAGATCTCCGCCTCGATCGCCCCCGGTCGCATGGATTCGAAGGCGGTCCGGAAGCGAAGCAGCGCCACGGCGATGGCCCGCCGGATCGCCTCGATCTCCTCCCGCGTCTTGACCATGCGCATCGGGCCGAGAAGGGGCGCGGCGGAAACCGGTTTCCAGTTCGGGCGGCCGGCGAGCAGCCGCTCGACGTCGTCGAACGCGGTGGAGGGCTCGACCGCGAGCGTGCCCCGTTCGCCCGGGAAGGCGGCGGCGGCCTTCGCGAACGCATCCTCGGTCTCTTCCCAGGTCCGAACGTCCTCCACGGCCGACATCCCGCGCAGGCGGGCCTCCTCGAAGGCGGGGCAGACCACGAAAGGATCCCGGTCCCGGAAGAGAAACAAGGCCGTCAGACGCTCGCTGCGATGAAAATCGATGCCGGTCAGGTAGAAGAGATTGGAGGACGGCGTGGCGAAGAGTCCGTCGGCTCCGAGAGCGGACAGCCGTTCCCGCGCCGCGGCCAGGCGGTTTCGATGGATCTCTTTTTTCAGGCCCATGGCCGGCGATCCTAGCAGACACGTCGCCTTCGCTGCGGTTCGCGATCTGCGCCTTCGGCGCACCGGCGGCCCGCTCGGCCGGATGCGGCCTCGACGGTCCACCTGATCGCGGACCTCCGCTCCGGCTCCCGCTGCGCGAGTCGTTTCGTCGATCCAGTCGACGAAACTTGGTCGCGCCGCCAATGGGAGCGGGAACGGATGCTAAGGCCTGGGGTCTTCCTCGGAGGTCTTGCGAAGGTCCCGGCCGGTCATCTCTCGCGGGACCGGAAAACCCTGTAGGCCGAGGATCGTCGGCGCGACGTCGGCCAGGGTTCCCGTCTCGCCAAGGCGGTCGCCTTGGGCGCAGAGCACGAGCGGCACCGGGTTCGTGGTGTGCGCCGTGTGCGGTCCGCCGGTCCGCGGATCGATCATCTGCTCGGCGTTGCCGTGGTCCGCGGTCATCAGCAGGACCGCTCCCGCTTGCGCGGCGGCCCGCTCCACCCGTTCCAGGCAGGTGTCGAGAACCTCGATGGCCGCGATCGTCTCCGGGAGCTTTCCGGTGTGGCCGACCATGTCGGCGTTGGCGAAATTGAGAACGAGCGCGCCGAAGCCTCCCTTCGCCAGGGCCTGTTCCGCTTGCCCGGCGATCGCCGCCGCGCTCATCTCCGGATGGAGGTCGTAGGTGGCGCCTTTCCAGGACGGGACCAGGACGTGCTCTTCTCCGGGATAGGGCTTCTCGACTCCGCCGTTGAAGAAGTAGGTGACGTGCGCGTACTTCTCCGTTTCGGCGAGCCGCAGGTTCCGGATCCCGTGCTCGGCCCAGGTCTGGGCCAGGATGTGCTCCAGCCGGGGCGTTGGAAAAGCGACCGGCAGCGGAAACTCCTTCTTGTATTCGGTGAAACACGTGAAATGGAGGCGAAGCGCGGGACCCCGATCGAACTCCCGGAACTCCGGTTCGGTCATCGCCCGGGTGATCTGGCGGGCCCGGTCGGCCCGGAAGTTGAAGAAGATGGCGGCGTCCCCGTCGGCCAGGACGCCGTCCTCGCGGACGACCGTCGGCTGGATGAACTCGTCGTCTTCGCCGCGCGCGTACGCCGCCTGGATCGCCTCGCGGGCGCCGGCCGCGTGGAGGCCTTCCCCGTCCACCATGGCCCGGTACGCCCTGGCGACGCGATCCCACCGTCCGTCGCGATCCATCGCGTAGTAGCGGCCGGACACCGTGGCGATCTCCGCTCCGGCTTCGCGCAGGCGCGGCTCCAGCCGATCGAGGTAGCCCAGAGCGGAGCGCGGAGGCGTGTCGCGCCCGTCGGTGAAGACGTGCACGCGCACCCGCCCGACGCCGCGCCGCCCTGCCAGGTCCAGGAGTCCCCAGAGGTGGCTCTCCTGCGAATGCACCCCGCCGTCGGACACGAGGCCCAGCAGGTGCAGCGACGAGCCTGCCGCGCGGGCGTGGTCCGCGGCCGCGAGGAGCGCCGGATTGGTCCAGAAGCTCCCGTCCCGCAGGGCCAGGTCGATGCGCAGCAGGTCCTGGGGCACCATGCGTCCGGCGCCGAGGTTCAGGTGGCCCACCTCGGAGTTGCCCATGAGCCCCGCCGGCAGCCCGACCGCCTCGCCGGAGGCCTCGAGCCGGGCGTGCGGAAACTCGCGCAGCCAGCGGTCGAAGACCGGGGTGCGCGCGCGCGTGATGGCGTTGCCCGGAGAAGGAGGGGCGATGCCCCAGCCGTCGCAGATGACCAGGACGACGGCCGGCATGCCTAGCAGCCCGTGAAAAAATGGATGTGGGCGCCGTGTCCGGCACTTTGCAATCGGTGCCCGAGCCGAAGCGCGGGCATTGGACGCGTCTGCCTTTCTTCGCGGGCGCCGGCAAAGTGCCGGCCACCCTTCAGGTTACGGCGGCGCGGGGCCATCTGCAGCGTCTGAGCTCCTCGACGATGCTCGGGCATCGCCGTCGTCGCCCTTCCTTGCATCTGACCCCGCGGCGCTCGTAACGTCATCCCACACCCTCTTCCACGGGCTGCTAGGCCCGCGTCAGGAGCACGCGGGCGACCTCCGCCACGCTCCAGGCTTGCGCGAAACATCCGCGGGGCGCGTGGGGGGCCTCTCCGTCGAACATCTCGGAGATCGAGCCGATTCCCGCCTCGCGGATGTGGGCCCGCAAGGGCGCCAGCCACGCGTGGACGACGCGCCGCGATTCCTGGCTCTCGCCGAGCACGCGCAGGTGCGCGTCCACGAAGGCGCCCATCAGCCAGGGCCAGGCCGTCCCCTGGTGAGCGGCCAGGTCCCGATTGCGCTGGGTTCCTTCGCAGCGTCCGTGGTAGCGGGGATCGCGGGTATCCAGCGTGCGCAGCCCGAAGGGGGTCAGCAGCCGCCGGCGGACCGTCCAGTAGACGGCCCGCGCCCGGTGAGGCGGCAGGAGATCTTCGGTAAGCGAGACGGCGAAGATCTGGTTGGGCCGCAGGCTGGAGTCGGGACCGTGCTCGCCGATGGCGTCGTGGAGGTACTCCTTCTCGGCGAACCAGAACGCCTCGTTGAAGGTTCGGGCCACGTGCCAGGCTTCGGCTTCCAGTTGCCGGGCCCGCATGGTCTCACCGGCCAGGCGCTCGAGCCGCGCCGCGCTCTTCAACGCGGCGTGCCACAGGGCGTTGACCTCCACGGCCTTGCCGTCCCTGGGCGTCACCGGCTGGCCGTCGACCACCGCGTTCATCCAGGTCAGGGGCTTGCCCGGGGAGGATCCCTCCAGCAGGCCGTCCTGGGCGACGCGGATTCCGAAACGTGTTCCCTCCCGCATCGCGGCGAGGATCGAGCGCACCGCCCCGAGCAGCGGCGCCGGCCGGCTGGCGTTGCGCCGCGCGCGCGCGAACCACTCGACAGCCAGGATGAACCACAACGGAGTGTCGATGGAGTGGTACTGCGGTTCTCCGTCCTCGCCCGCGAACTGGCAGGGGAGCAGCCCGTCGCGACGCATGGCCGCGTAGGAGTTGAGCACCCGCGCGGTCGCGGCGTACCGTCCCGTCGCCAGGGCCAGACCCGGAGCGGAGACCATGCTTTCGCGGCCGCGGTCCGCGTAGGAGGGATAGCCCGCGATGATCGCGCTCTCCCGGTAGTCGCCGTCGGCCAGGAAGCTCTCGGCCCGGCGTGTCAGCTCGTCGAACAGGCCGTCGCCGGTTCCCGTCAACTCGTCGCGCCGCCGGCGCTCGGCGTCCAGGAGGTGGGCCGGATCCGCGAGAACCTCCTCGCGCGAGAAGAGCGCGTAGGCGTCGCGTCCGGGGGCGAGCGTCCACTCCCAGGACAGCGGGCTCCAGAGATCCTCGATCGCATCCCAGCCCCGTTCCGCGTCGTCGGGGTAGTAAAACCCCCGCATCCAGATCGGATCGACGTTGGCGTGGGCGTCGACGCCGCGCAGGTAGAGCCGCGGGAGGTAGGCCACCGGCCGAACCCAGGACATTTCCCCGCGCAGCTCGACGGCGGGATCGAAGTCGGCCGTCTCGTGGCGCAGCTCGTGGACGCTGGCGAACCGCAGGAGGGGCCGGACACGGAGCCGCAGTTCGCCGGCGCCCCGGTTGGCGTACCGGACGATCGTGATCGAGCGGTCTCGGACCAGGCACAGCGAGCGCTCGATGGCGAAGTCGGGGGTCTCGTGGCGCCACTGGGGAAACGGGGCCAGGCGAAACGAGGCGATGCTGCGATCGCCCTCGGGGAAGACCCGGTCCTCGTAGATCTGCGTGGAGAGCCCGGTCTCCCGCCCGCCCGCCACGACGAACTCCTCGCTGCCGGCGACGAGCATCCACCGCCGGCGGGGCGAAGGGATGGCCGGCGCGTACCAGCCGTGGTGGCGGCGGGTCCGGGCTCCCGCGACGGTCCCGCAGGCGAATCCCCCCAGGCCGTCGGTCTCCAGCCATTCGAGGGAGAGCTTGCGGCCGCGGTCCCACAACTCCTCCGGCCCCCACGCCAGGAGCGGAGTTTTGACGGCGGCGGCCTTCTCGGGCGGAGGCATCGTGCTGCGCGGATTCTCTCGCAAGTCGAAGCGCTGCAAGGCCGGTCTTTTGCACCGTGAAGGCCCCGCGGCGAGGGCCGCCCCCGGGGAATCCGGCCCCAACACGCCGCGCGTAATAAGATTCGATTCGGGCATCGGGACGGCCCTCCTCGTCGCGCACGAGGGGCCCCCGGGGAAAGCGAGGAGTCGTTGAGCACCGTTGCGAAGACCCTGGACGAGCTCTGCGTCGATACGATTCGCACTCTGGCGATCGACGCGGTGCAGAAGGCCGACTCGGGTCATCCCGGCCTGCCCCTGGGCGCGGCGCCGATGGCGTACGTCCTCTGGCAAAAATACCTGAAGCACAATCCGCGCGACCCGAAGTGGCCCGATCGCGACCGGTTCGTCCTGTCGGCGGGGCATGGGTGCATGCTCCTCTACTGCCTGTTGCACCTGACCGGCTACGACCTGACCATGGAGGATCTGAAGTCGTTTCGCCAGTGGGGCAGCGGCACGCCCGGCCATCCCGAGTTCGGGTTGACCGCCGGCGTCGAGGCCACGACCGGTCCGCTCGGACAGGGATCCGCCAACGCCGTGGGCATGGCCATCGCCGAGCGGCTCCTGGCCCACCGGTTCAACCGGCCCGGCCATGCCGTGGTCGACCACCGCACGTTCGCGCTGGTGTCCGACGGCGACTTGATGGAGGGGATCTCCGGGGAAGCCGCGTCGCTGGCCGGGCACCTCGGTCTCTCCAAGCTCCTCTATCTCTACGACGCCAACAACGTGACGCTCGACGGGCCGGCCTCGATGAGCTTCACCGAGGACGTCGGCAAGCGCTACGAGGCTTACGGCTGGAACGTCCTGCACGTGAGGAACGGGAACACCGACCTGGACGAGATCGACCGCGCGATCGCGACGGCCACGGGCGAGACGCGCCGCCCGTCGCTGATCGTCGTTGCGACGACCCTGGGCTACGGCTCGCCGCACAAGGCCGGAACCTCCGCGGCGCACGGCAGCCCCCTTGGCAAGGACGAGGTCGTCCTGACCAAGAAGCAGCTCGGCTGGCAGTGGGAGGACCCCTTCCACGTTCCCCCCGAGGCGCTGGACCACCTGCGGGGAGCGGTGGACCGCGGCCGGAAGGTTCAGAGCGAATGGGAGGGGCGGTTCGCCGCGTACGCCAAGGCCTTTCCCGACCTGGCCGAGGAATGGAAGGCGAGCTGGGCGCTCGCGCTGCCCTCCGGGTGGGATGCCGCCCTTCCGACCTGGAAGGCCGGCGAGAAGGAGGCCACCCGCATCGCCGGCGGCGCGGCCTTGAACGCGATCGCCGCCAGGGTCCTCTACCTCGCGGGCGGCGACGCGGACCTGTCCGAATCGACCAAGACCACCATCAAAGGGGGCGGGGACTTCGACGGGACCACCGGCGCCGGGCGCAACCTCCACTTCGGCGTCCGCGAGCACGCCATGGCCGGGGCGGCCAACGGAATGGCCTACCACGGGGGCGTCCGTCCCTTCGTGGCGACCTTCTTCAACTTCTCCGATTACATGCGCCCGTCCATCCGCCTGGCCGCGCTCTCGGAGCTGCCGGTGATCTTCGTGTGGACCCACGATTCGATCGGCCTGGGCGAAGACGGCCCGACCCACCAGCCGGTCGAGCAGCTCATGTCGCTGCGGGCCATGCCCGGGATGACGACCATCCGCCCCGGAGACGTTCACGAGACGGTGGAAGCCTGGAAGGTTGCGATGGAGCACCGGGACGGACCGGTCGGCCTCGTCCTGTCGCGCCAGAAGCTTCCCGTCCTGGATCGCACCGTCTTCGGATCCGCGGCCGGCGTCCGGCGCGGCGCCTACGTCCTGGCCGAGGCGTCCAAGCCCCCCGCGCGCGTCCTTCTGATCGCCAGCGGATCGGAGCTCTTCCTGGCCGTCGACGCCCGCGAGAAGCTGGAAGCCGAGGGGATCGGCACGCGCGTGGTCTCGATGCCCTGCTGGGAGCTTTTCGACCGGCAGCCGGCGGACTATCGGGAGAGCGTTCTTCCCCGCGCCGTGCGGGCCCGTCTGGCGATCGAGGCCGGGGCGACGCTCGGCTGGAAGCGCTACGTGGGAGACGGCGGAGACGCGGTCGGCCTGGACCGGTTTGGCGCGTCGGCCCCGGGCGAGACCGTCCTGAAGGAGCTCGGCTTCTCGGTGGAGAACGTCGTGAAGCGGGCGAGGGCCCTCTTGTGAAGGTCTCGATCGGCTCGGACCACGCCGGCTACGCGCTGAAGCGGGAATTGCTCCCGGTGCTCTCGCAGATGGGCCACGAGGTCGAAGACGTGGGCGCGTTCGACGCGCGCCCTTCGGACTACCCCGATTTCGCTCGGCTGGTCGCTCTGTCGGTCCTCAACGGGCACTGTGAACGAGGCATCGTCGTGTGCGGCAGCGGCGTCGGCGCGTCCGTCGCCGCGAACAAGGTCTTCGGGATCCGCTCCGCGCTCTGCCACGACACGTTCTCCGCGCGCCAGGGCGTCGAAGACGACGACATGAACGTGGTGTGCCTGGGCGCTCGGGTGATCGGCCCGGCGCTCGCCGTGGAGGTTCTGAAGGCCTTCCTGGCGGCCCGGTTCTCCGGGGCGCAACGGCACGTGCGGCGGCTGAACAAGATCAAGTCCATTGAGCAGGAAGCCCTGCGGGGCGCCTTCTCCGAAGGGGGTGAGCCATGAGCGAGAACCAGCTCCAGAAGCTCCGGAAGCTCGGCCAGAGCGTCTGGTACGACTACATCCGGCGCGACATCTACACGACGGGCAGGCTGGCCCAGTTGATCCGCGAGGACGGATTGGCGGGAATGACCTCCAACCCGACGATCTTCCAGAAAGCCATCGCGGAGACCGACCTGTACGACGAAGACATCCGCCGCTTCACCCAGGCCGGCGACGACACGCCGCGCGTCTTCGAACGCCTGGCCGTCGAGGACGTCCGCCGCGCCGCGGACGTCTTTCGGTCCGTGTACGACGAGACCGGCGGGGACGACGGTTTCGTCTCCATCGAGGTCGGGCCGCAGCTGGCCCACGACACCCAGGCCACCATCGCCGAGGCCCGGCGGCTGTGGCAGGAGTGCGACAAGCCCAACGTCATGGTCAAGATCCCGGGAACGTCGGAGGGCGTCCCGGCCATTCGCGCCTGTCTGGCCGAGGGCATCCACATCAACATTACCCTGCTCTTCTCGGTGGAGCGGTACCGCGAGGTCATGGAGGCCTTCCTGTCCGCCCTCGAGGAGCGGGTGCGGGCGGACAAGCCGGTGGAGAAGATCCGCTCGGTGGCGAGCTTCTTCGTCAGCCGGGTCGACACCAACGCGGACAAGAAGCTCGACGCCGTGGCCAAGGACGCCGCGGCGCCGGAGGACCGCAAGCGCCGGGCCGGGGAGCTGCGCGGAAAGCTCGCGATCGGCAACGCGCGTCTGGCTTACGCGGCCTTCCAGGAGGTCTTCGGCGGACCGCGCTTCGCGGCCCTGAAGGCCAAGGGCGTCCGGGTCCAGCGTCCGTTGTGGGCTTCGACGTCCACCAAGGACCCGGCCTACCCGGAGCTGTTCTACGTCGAGGCGCTGATCGCTCCGGACACGGTCGACACCATGCCGCCGGAGACCTTCGAGGCGTATCGGCTCAAGGGCGATCCCCGCGTTCGCATCGGAGAGGACCTGGACGGCGCGCGCGGCGTGTTCCGCGGCCTGGCCGACCTGTCCATCGACGAGAAGGGGATCTTCCGGGAGCTCGAGGACGAGGGCGTCCGGAAGTTCTCCGACTCCTTCGACGCCCTCATGAAGTCCCTCGCCGACAAGCGCAAGGCCATGAGGGTCGCCTGAAGCTCGGGCTGGGATCCTCCGAGGGCGCGGTCCAGCAGGCCCTGGAGCGGCTGCGCTCCGCGCGCGCCGTCGAACGGATCTGGGCCGAGGATCCCACGTTCTGGAAGTTCGAGGAGGCCCACCGCCGGACGATCCAGGGGGCCCTGGGATGGCTCACGATCTGCGAGCGGATGGAGAAGTCCCTGCCCGACCTGCTGGCCTTCTCCGAGGAGGCCCGGCGCGACGCGGACCGCGTGCTCGTCCTGGGCATGGGCGGCTCGAGCCTCGCGCCCCTGGTGTTTGCCGAGTCGTTCCCGCGCCGCGGGGGATTTCCCAGGCTCGAGATCCTCGACTCGACCGATCCCGCGATGGTGGAGGCCGCGGCGGCGGGAGACCATCTCGCGCGCACCCTGTTCGTCGTCTCGTCCAAGTCGGGAACGACGCTGGAGCCCAACATCTTTTTCGACTATTTCTTCGAGCGCGTCCGGGTGGAGATCGGTTCGCGGGCCGGCGAGCGTTTCGTCGTGGTCACGGACCCCGGCTCCAAGCTCGAGTCGCAAGCCCGCGGGCGGGAAGTCCGGCGCGTGTTCGCCGGCGACCCCGCGATCGGCGGCCGCTACTCGGCCCTGTCCGCGTTCGGGATCGTGCCGGCGGCGCTGGCCGGGATCGACGTCGCGGAGCTGCTCGCGCGGGGACGCGCCATGGCGGCGCAATGCCACCGGGAGATCCCCGAGAATCCGGGCGTGCGGCTCGGCGCGGCGCTCGCGACCCTGGCCCTGGCCGGCCGCGACAAGGTGACGTTCGCGGTCGGCGCGCCGGTCGAGCGCTTCGGAATGTGGATCGAGCAGCTGATCGCCGAGAGCACCGGCAAGGAGGGCAGGGGGATCCTGCCGGTGGAGGGCGAGGCGCTCGGCCCGCCGGACCGCTACGGCGACGACCGCGTCTTCGTCGCCGTCGGGCGGCCGGGAGATCCGATGGAGCCCGCGATCGCACGCCTCTCGCAGGCCGGGCACCCGGTCGTCCGGTTCGAGGTGGCCGACGCCCTGGACCTCGGCGCGGAGATGTTTCGCTGGGAGTTCGCCACGGCGGTAGCCGGGCAGGTCCTGGGAATCAATCCCTTCGATCAACCCAACGTTCAGGAAGCCAAGGACCGGACCAACGAGATCCTGCAGGGCAAGTCTCCCTCCGCGCCGGCGTCCGCGGGCATCGACGAAGGCGCGCTCGCCGGCCTTCTCGACGGAATCCGCCCGGGCGATTACTTCGCCATCACCGCTTACCTTCCGTCGACGACCGAAAACGAGCGGCGGTTGAACGGAATCCGGCTGCGGGTCCGCGACGCTCGCAGAGTGGCGACCACGGTCGGCTTCGGCCCGCGCTTTCTGCATTCGACCGGCCAGCTCCACAAGGGCGGCCCGGCCACCGGCGTGTTTCTGCAGCTGACCGCCGGTGAATCCTCCGACGTGGCGATCCCCGGAAAGCCCTACACTTTCGGGCAGGTCCTCTCCGCGCAGGCGGGAGGAGATCTGGCCGCGCTCCAGACCCGGGGCCGCCGGGCGCTCACCGTCCATCTGCCCGACGCCGCGTCCGGTCTGGAGGATCTCGCCGCGGCCGTCGGAAGAATTCTCGGGTCGTCGTAGACTCGTTTGCCCAAGAAGGAGCGCTCATGAGAATCGGTTTCGTCGGACTCGGGAAGATGGGCGGCAACATGGTCAAGCGCCTCATCCAGGGAGGCCACCAGGTCGTGGCCTTCGCGCGGGCCGCCGATTCGGTTCGGGAGGTCGTCTCGCGCGGAGCGGAGGGAGCGGCCTCGCTCGAAGAAGTCGTGGCCAAGCTGGCGCCTCCCCGGGTCGTGTGGCTCATGATCCCCGCGGGCAAGCCGGTCGACGACGCGATCGCCACGCTGCGTGCGCGCCTTTCCGCGGGCGACGTCGTGGTGGACGGCGGCAACTCGCGTTTCACCGAATCGGCCGCCAGGGCCCGGGATCTGGCCGGCCGGGGGATCGGGTTCGTCGACAGCGGCACTTCGGGAGGAGTCTGGGGCCTCCAGAACGGGTACTGCCTCATGGTCGGCGGCGAGGAGAAGTTCGTCAAGCTGGTCGAGCCGGCCTGCCTCACGCTGGCCCCGCCGGACGGCTACGCCCACGTGGGACCTCCGGGAGCGGGGCACTACGTGAAGATGGTCCACAACGCGATCGAGTACTCGATCATGCAGGGGTACGCGGAAGGCTTCGATCTGCTGGCCAAGAGCGACTACAAGTTGAAGCTCGACCAGATCTCGGAGCTTTGGACCCGCGCCTCGGTCGTGCGCTCGTGGCTGCTCGACCTTCTGGTGCTGGCGTTTGCCGAGGACCCCAACCTGGAGCGGATCAAGGGGTACGTCGAGGACTCCGGGGAGGGGCGCTGGACGCTGCAGGAGGCCATCGACCGCGCGGTGCCGATGCCCGGTTTGGCCGGAGCGCTCTTCGCGCGGTTCGCGTCGCGTCAACCCGAGTCGTTCGCCGCCAAGGTCAACGCCGCGCTGCGCAATCAGTTCGGGGGCCACGCGGTGAAGACGAAATGACCGACGCCGCGTCGCCCGCCGCGGTCCTGGACGCTCCCCGCGCCGCCGGCCAGCCCGCGGCGAGCGAGGAGAAGACCCGGCCTCCGTGCACGCTGGTCATCTTCGGCGCTTCGGGGGACCTGACGCGGCGCCTCCTGGCGCCGGCGATCGCGCATCTGCTGCGCGACGGGGCGATCTCACAGGAGTTCGCGATTCTCGGCCTGGCCCGCTCGCCGATGTCCGACGAGGCCTTCCGGGCCTACCTGGCGGGCGGAGCCCAGGAATTCACGCCTCCCACGCAGGGCCGGCCGGGAGACCTCCCCGACAGAATCCAGTACATCGCCGGCGACTTCGCCGATCCCGGGCTGTACCAGAGGCTGCGGGCCGCCATCGAGAAGATCGAGTCCGAGCGGGGCGGGCCGAGCAACCGGATCTTCTACCTGGCCACGCCGCCGGAAACCGATCCGCAGATCGTGAAGTTCCTGGGGGAGCAGTCGCTGGCCCGACCCGACAACGGCTGGGCCCGCGTCGTCGTGGAAAAGCCCTTCGGACACGACCTCGAGTCGGGCCGACAGTTGAACGACGACCTGCGGACGGTCTTCACCGAAAAGCAGATCTACCGGATCGACCATTACCTGGGCAAGGAGACGGTCCAGAACATCTTCGTGCTGCGGTTCGCCAACGGCATCTTCGAGCCCCTCTGGAACAACCGGTACGTCGACAACATCCAGATCTCCCTGGCCGAGAGCGTGGGCGTGGGGCATCGGGCGGGCTACTACGAGCACGCCGGCGTGATCCGCGACATGTTCCAGAACCATCTGCTCCAGCTCCTCTGCCTGACGGCGATGGAGCCCCCGGTGATCTTCGAGGCCGACGCGGTGCGGGCGGAGAAGGTGAAGGTCCTCCAATCGATCCGCCCGTTTCGCGAAGAGGCGATCGACGACTGGGCGGTGCGCGGCCAGTACGGCCCGGGCGTGGTGGGCGGAAAGACCGTTCCCGGCTATCGCCAGGAGGAGAGGGTCGACGCCAATTCCGGGACGGCCACCTACGCCGCGGTCAAGTTCGCCATCGACAACTGGCGCTGGGCCGGCGTGCCCTTCTACATCCGGTCGGGCAAGCGCCTGGCCGCGCGCATCTCGGAGATCGCGATCGAGTTCAAGCGCGTACCGCATCCTCTCTTTTCCCGCCAGGCCGGAGCCTTGAATCCCAACGTCCTGCGCCTGCGCATCCAGCCCGACGAAGGCGTTTCCCTGAAGTTCGAGGCCAAGATCCCCGGCACCGTGCTCCAGGTGCAGTCGGTGTACATGGACTTCCCCTACTCCAAGCTGGGGGCCCCGATCCAGGGAGGCTACGAGCGGCTGCTCCTGGACGTGACCCACGGCGATCAGACCCTCTTCACGCGCGGGGACGAAGTCGAGCACGCCTGGCGGGTGGTCATGCCGATCCTCAAGGCCTGGGAGTCCAAGGTTTCCGCCGACCTGCCCAACTACGCCGCGGGAACGTGGGGTCCGGAGGCCGCGGACAAGTTCCTGGAGAAAGAGGGACGCCGGTGGAGGACCCTGTAGCGGGGCCGGCCCAGTCCCGGCATCGCACGGTCTTGCGCACGACGGCCGGCCCCGAAGGAGAGAGTTCAAATCTCGTTGGGTGAGGCGAGTCGCAAACACCGGGGAAAGGAACTCGGCCGGCCAACGTTCACCGAGGTCCGGATCCTGCCGACCCCGGCCGACCTGGCCGAGGAGGGGGCCCGCGTCTTCGCGGCCGCGGCGAGGGAGGCCATCCACGCGCGGGGCGTCTTTCGGGTCGCCCTCTCCGGGGGATCGACGCCGCGCGCGCTGCACGAGCGTCTGACCCGGGCGCCGTTTCGCGCCGGAATCGACTGGAAGCGGGTGCGCTTCTTCTGGGGCGACGAGCGCTGCGTCCCGCCGGACAACGCGCGGTCGAACTACCGCATGGCGCGGGAGACCCTGCTCGGCCCTCTGCGCATTCCAGGCCGGCAGGTGTTTCGGATGCGCGGGGAAGACGAGCCCCGAGCGGCAGCGGCGGCCTACGCGACCGCGCTCGCCGCGGAGCTCGGCGGGCGGGAGCCGCGCCTCGATCTGGCGTTGCTGGGGCTCGGGCCGGACGGCCACACGCTGTCGCTGTTTCCGGGAACCCACGCGCTTCGGGAACGTGCCCGATCGGTCGCGGCCAACTATGTCCCGAAGTTCCGGCAGTGGCGGCTGACCATGACCTATACGACGCTCAACGCTTCGCGCCAGGTCGTTTTTCTGGCCGAAGGCGAAAGCAAGAGAAGGCCGGCGACGGAAATCCTCAAGAGGAAACGGGGCTCCCGAGATCTCCCGGCCTCGGGCGTCCATCCTCGACCCGGGAGCCTTCTCTGGCTGCTCGATGAGGCGGCGGGACGGGACCTGTAGGAACGCCGGGAACGCCGGGATCGCCGAGAAGTAAAGTGCGAAGTTTGAAGTGGGGAAGGGTCTGAAGCCTCTACTTGGAACTTCGCACTTCGTCCTTCACTTCACACGTCCCGCGCGATCCCGGCGATCACGGCGTTGGCCGCCGACAGAAGACGGGGAACAATTTATAACTTGTGTCTCTCGAAGCCGGCGCCGGACTGCAGGACCTAGCCTTCGGCCACGTTCTTGTCTCCCTTGGCCTGGGCGATGATCTTTTCCTGGATCCCGTGCGGGACCTCGGAGTAGTGCGAGAACTCCAGGTGGAACGTGCCGCGTCCCTGGGTGATCGAGCGCAGCTGCGCGCCGTAGGTCAGCATCTCGGCCATGGGAACCTGCGCGCGGATGACGGTTTGATTGTCCGAGCCGGTGTCCATCCCCTGGACCTGCCCGCGGCGTGACGAGAGGTCGCCCATCAGGTCCCCCACGTACTCGTTGGGGGCGTTGACCTCGACGTTCATGATCGGCTCGAGCAGCGTGGGCTTGGCCTTCTCCATCGCCTCCTTGTAAGCCAGCCCCCCGGCCAGCTTGAAGGCGAGCTCCGAGGAATCGACGTCGTGGTACTGGCCGTCGTAGAGGATGACGCGGAAGTCGACCATGGGGTATCCGGCCAGGTAGCCCTTGCGGCGGATCTCCTGGATGCCCTTCTCCACGGCGGGGATGAAGTTGCGCGGGATGGACCCGCCATAGATGTCGTCGACGAACTCGAAGTCCGCGCCGCGCGGCAGGGGCTCGACCCGGATCCGGCAGTCGGCGAACTGGCCGTGGCCGCCGGTCTGCTTCTTGTGCCGTCCGTGCGCCTCGGCCTTGCGGGTGATGGTCTCCCGGTAGGGGACCTTGGGAGGGTGGAGGATGACTTCGACGCCGTACCGCTTCTTCAGGCGGGAAACGGCGATCTCGACGTGGAGCTGGGAGGCGCCGGCTAAGTGAAACTCCTTGGTCTCCTCGTCCCGCTGAAAGTGGAGCGAGGGGTCCTCCTCGATCAGCTTGTGCAGGGCCGTGGAGATCTTGTCCTCGTCCCCCTTGCTCTTGGGCTCGATGGCGTAAGCGATCGACGCTTCGGGCACGATCAACTTGGGCAGAACCACCGGGTAGTCCTTGGTCGTGATCGTGTCGCCGGTCAGCGTGTCCTTGAGCTTGGCCACCCCGACGATGTCGCCGGCGCGGGCCTCGGGGACGCTGACGTGCTCTTTGCCCTGAAGAAGGAAGAGGCCGGAAAACCGCTCGGGCACGCCGCGGGAGGCGTTCCAGTAACTTCCGTCGGACTGGAGGTGGCCGGAACGCACCCGCAGAATGGTGATCCGCCCGGCGAACGGGTCGGAGATAGTCTTGAACGCCTGCGCGACGGCGTGGTCCTTTTCGTTGGTGAAGACCTTGACCTCTTTGCCGTCCTTGCCGGTCCCGGTCACGGTGCTGCCTTCCGGAGAGGGGAGCAGGGCCACGCACGCGTCGAGCAGACGCATCACGCCGATCCCCAGGGCCGACGAGGCGGCCAGCACGGGGAAGATCTGCCGGGCGGCGATCTCCTTCCTGAGGCCGGGCACGATGTCCGCGGCGTCGAGCGTGCCCTGGGAGAAGAACTTCTCCATGAGCTCGTCCTCGCCCTCGGCCACCGCCTCGACCAGACGCTCGTGCTCCGCTTTCGCGCGGTCCGCCAGATCGGCGGGGATGGGGGCGTCCACCCGCTTCCCGTTCTCCAGCAGATGCGTTTCCATCCGCACCAGGTCGACCGTTCCGCGGAAGCCCTTCTCCTCGCCCATGGGGATCTGGAGCGGCACGACGCCCCGTCCGAACTTCTTGGACAGGGACTCGACGGCGCGGTCGAACGAGGCGCGCTCGCGATCCATCCGGTTGACCACGAAAAGGACGGGACGCTCGAACTCCTGGGCGAACTTCCACATCTTCTCCGTCTGCACCTCGACGCCCGACACCGCGTCGACCACGATCAGGACCGCGTCGGCGGCGGACACCGCGGCGCGCGCCTCGGTGGCGAAGATCCCGTAGCCCGGGGCGTCGAGAAAATTGACGCGGGTGTCCCGGTGGACGGCATGGGCGCAGGTCAGGTTGATCGAGATCTTCCGGTCGATTTCCTCGGTGTCGAAGTCGGTCGGGCAGGTGCCCTCCTCGATGCGGCCGGGCCGGGTCGTGACCCCGGCGGCATGGAGCATGGCCGCCACGAGAGTCGTCTTTCCCACGGTGTTGTGGCCGACCACGGCCACGTTGCGAAGCTCGGGGGCGGAGAAGACTTTCATGGGGGCGCATTATATTCGCGGCCATGGCCTTCCTCTCGTGCCTGACGATCGGTCTGATGTTCCTCCTGGCGGTCGGCCTGCTCCTGTTCGCCTCGGTCTTGCTGGGCTGGTACGTGCCGGCCCTCCTCGAGCGCGCGCGGGGGACGGGCCCGCCGCCCCCGGGTGTCGGTCCGGACCCGGCCGCGGGCCCGGATCCTCCGCCGGCGGCTCCGTCTTCTCCGGAGGAGGGCAAGGGGCTCGACGCTTGAGAACGGCGGGTCCCCGCGGGCCGGACCGGGGGACGCGCCCCGCTCCGGAAAGCGGCTCAACCTGCTAGAATTTGACGGCTCTCCTCCGGCGGGCGCGGTACGGAAGCGCCGCGTCTTGAGGGCAAGGAGCGTTTTACAACTCGATGGCGGACAAAGGGTTTGCAGGCGCGCGGCTGACCAAGCTGGGACGGTATGAGGTCCTGAGCGAGCTCGGCAAGGGGGCCATGGGAGTCGTCTACCTGGCCAAGGACCCCGTGATCGGCCGCATGGTCGCCATCAAGACGATACGGGCCTCCAACATGGGCGACGACGACGCCGAATCCCGCGAGTTCCGGGAACGTTTTATCCGGGAGGCCCAGACCGCAGGCATCCTCTCCCATCCCAACATCGTCACCATCCACGACATCGGGGAGGATCCCGACACGCAGACGTCCTTCATCGCGATGGAGTACATCGAGGGGAAGAACCTCAAGACGCTCCTGGCCGAGCGGGCCCACTTCTCCTA
Source organism: uncultured Acidobacteriota bacterium (assembly GCA_963733955.1). Lineage (GTDB taxonomy): Bacteria > Acidobacteriota > Thermoanaerobaculia > UBA5066 > Gp7-AA6 > DATFTF01. Next base: position 2,571,946 of record CAVTEW010000003.1, on the reverse strand, counting down.
CGATCAAATCGCCGACATCATCGCGCAGGTCGCCGAGGCGATCGACTACGCGCACCGGAAGGGGATCATCCACCGCGACATCAAGCCCGCCAACATCATCATCACGACCGACGAGAAGGTGAAGATCACCGATTTCGGCATCGCCAAGATCGCTTCGTCCAACCTGACCACCACGGGGCAGTTTCTCGGAACGCCCAACTACATGTCGCCGGAGCAGGTCTCCGGGGCGCCGGTGGACGGCCGCAGCGACATCTTCTCTCTCGGCGTCGTGCTCTACGAGCTGCTGACCGGCCGCAAGCCGTTTCAGGGCGACAACCTGACGGCGATCAGCTACAAGATCGTCCACGAGGATTTCACCCCTCCCGCGGAGCTCTCGAGCGAAGTGCCCCCGGAGTTCAACCCGATCGTCGCCCGGGCGATGGCCAAGGATCCCTGGAACCGCTACCAGCGGGGGAAGGATTTCGCCCTCGCCCTGCACCAGCTTCGAGCCCACCTGGAGGAGCAACGGGCTCTCCAGGACCTCGGCACGATGGTCTCGGAAGCGGAGTTCATGCCGACCCTGCGCCTGGCCAACCTCGAAGAGCTCGCGGCGCAGGGCGCGCCGGACCAGCCGCAACGGCGCTCCACCGAAGTGTTCCCGCCGTCCGAGCCCGGGCACGGGTCATCGCAGCGGGCTACGGCGACGTACCCGAATCGGGAGACCTCGGCCTCCGAGCCGCTGCCGCCGGAGGGCGACCGTTCTCCCGGCCCCGGACCGGCGGCCACGGTTCCCCTGGCGTCGGTCCCCCCCGAGGAGATGCGGACGAAGGTGATCCCCCGCGAGGAGATGCAGGCCGCCCTGGCCGCGGTCACGTCGGGGGCGCCCCCGCCCTCCAACTCCACGCCTCTGCCCCTGCCGCTTCCGGCGGCTGCCGCGCCCGCTTCGCCCGCGGCGGCGCGTCCGGCCGCGGCCTCCGTAGGCCGCGCGGCCAAGTCCATGAGCGACACGCTCGACGCCTTGAAGCGCAAGACCACCGGCCTCGCGCCCAAGGACTGGGGCAAGCTCCTGAAGGCCGAGGTCAATCCGCGTTGGTTCTGGGGAGTCGCCGGAGCGATCTTCGCTCTCTGGCTCCTCGTCCTGATCCCGATCTTCGTGCACTCGTTCCTGGTGGCCCGGCCGTCCGTGCCCTTCGACTCCGCGCTGAAGAAGGAAACCGACGACCGCCGGGCCTCCCTCGAGCAGGCCAAGAAACTCTTCACGGCCGGCCAGTACGAGCAGACCCTCTCGCTCTGCCGCAGCGTCCTGTCGCGCAGCCCCAACAACGAGATCGCGCGGCGGTACGCGCAGATGGCCGAGGCCGCGCTGGCGGGACGGGCGCAGGAGGCGCAGAAGTCGGCGCGGTCGGAAGAAGCCCTGGAGGCGGGCAAGGCCGCCTTCGGCCAGGGCAACTACGAAGAAGCGCAGCGGCGGGCCGACGAAGCGCTCACCCTGGATGGGGGCCGCGTCGAAGCCCAGAAGCTGCGCGACGACGCCGCGGCGAAGATCGCCGAGGCCAGGACGGCCGTGCGCAAGAAGCCGGTCAAGCCCACGACTGCCCCGGTGCGGCGCGCTTCGGCTCCCACCGCGGCCCCGGTTGTGGCCAGGGCGATGCCCAGCCCGACCAGCGTGCCGGTCGCGTCCGGTCCGACGACGCTGCGTCTTCTGTTCGATTCCCCGATCGCGGAGGGCAATGTGATGGTCGCGGTCAACGACCAGATCCTGCTGCGCAAGCAGTTCGACTTCCGCAAGGGGGGGATCTTCAAGAGGGTCAGCGCCACGGGGACCGTGGACGTTGCTCTGCCCGTCAAAGCCGGGACCATCGCGGTCAAGGCGTGGCTTTCCGGGCCGGATATCCCCGCGTCGGTCCTGGCGCAGGCGAACGGTCAGATCGGCGCCGGCGAGACGCGCATTCTTCGTCTCGAGTTCGCCAGCGGACACCTCTCGGCGCGGATCCAATGATTCCACTCCTCTCCGCGCGCGTGGCCGCGCCCGACGCCACACGCCTGGCGATGGCTCTTTTTGCACTCCACCCCCGAAATCGCGTATAACCGCTCTCCCTCGGGGCGTAGCGCAGCCTGGTAGCGCACTCGGTTCGGGACCGAGTGGTCGGAGGTTCAAATCCTCTCGCCCCGACCAACTTCCCGAGCGGATCGATGATCGACGATCCCGCTCGCCGCGTTCCAAGCGCACCGCTCCACTTGAACCGGCTCCGACTCGGCGGTAGGGTTGGGTCGTGGCCGGCTCCGGGCCGGCTTTTCCTCGGAGTTTCACGACGTGCTGCTGAAAGTCTCGAAGCGTTGCGTGGAGACCTGCGGAGCCCTGGTGCAGGGGGAGATCGACACCGACACCCGCGAGTTCATTCACCGCTTCTCGTTTCCGCGCGGCTCGGAGGCCCTCGTTGCGCAGCGCTCGACCGAGGTCGAAGGGGTGCGCCTGGTCACCTTCGCGCCGGCCTCCTCCCAGTGGCTCGTGGAGTGCCCCCTGTGCCGGTCCGGCATCGTCGTCGATCCGGCGGCTCCCGAGACCCGAGCTTGACTTGCGCCTGTCTTACGCCTTATACTGCTCTCCTGGCCGAAGGGTCGCCCTCGAGGCCAGAGGGCGGCCGCGGTGGTCCCTTCGGCCTAATTTATTTAGATGAAAAGTATCATACACCTGAATAAATAAGGCACTCTATGAATCTCACAAAAAGACAGAAGGAAATCCTCGACTTCATCAGGGGCTATCGCACCGAGCAGGGGATCTCGCCGACCCAGCGTGAGATCCGGGAGAACTTCCGCCTGTCTTCCTTCGGCACCGTGCAGAAGCATCTGAAGCGCCTGGAGGAGAAGGGGGCCCTGTCGCGTCAGTGGAATCGCAGCCGCGGGATTTCTCCGGCCGACGAACGGCCGACCTCGCGTGCGATTCCGCTGCTCGGACTGGTCGCGGCGGGGCGGCCCATCGAGCCCTTTCCGGACGAGGAGTCGATCGAGGTTCCCGCCAGCCTGCTCGGCAAAGGAGAGCACTTCGTCCTGCGCGTGCGCGGCGACTCGATGGTGGAGGACGGGATCCGCGACGGCGACTACGTGATCGTGGCCCGCCGGCCCACCGCGCAAAACGGGCAGACCGTCGTGGCTCTGGTCCGCGGCGAAGCGACGCTCAAGCGGTATTACTCGGAAGGCACGCGGATCCGCCTCCAACCGGCCAACGCCTCCATGCGGCCGTTGACCGTCGACGCGCGCGACGTGACCCTCCAGGGCGTCGTGACCGGCCTCATCCGCGCCTACACCACGGCGTAGCCGACGAGGGCTTTGCCCGCGCGTGAGGCGTGAGGCGGAAGGCGGAAGGCGCGAGGCGGTGCTGAGCCCAGATCGCGGCGCGCGTAGTCTCCTGAGCGGAAGCGAAGGAGGAGGCGCGCGCCGCGGGAGCGAGAGCGAGAGAGGGACCAGGCGGGCCGTCGAGGCCGCATCCGGCCGAGCGGAACGCCGGTGGCGAAGCCAGGTCCCGATCGAGCGGAAGCGACGTGGGTGAAGTAAAATGCCCGGCCGAGAACGGCGACGTACCCAAGTGGTTAAGGGAGAGGTCTGCAAAACCTTTATTCGGCGGTTCGAATCCGCCCGTCGCCTCCAATCAGAGACTGTCGGGAGGCGGTAGACGGTAGGCGGAAGGCGTGACCGGGGACGTCCCCTTGCGCCTTCCGCCTCTCGCCTTCCGTTGGCATCGAAGCCGGAGTGGCGGAACTTGGTAGACGCACGGGACTTAAAATCCCGAGGGTCGAAAGGCCCATGCCGGTTCGATTCCGGCCTCCGGCACCAGAGATCGATCGAGAGCGAAGAACGAACGTGAGCAGAACCGTGGCCGACTCGCTGACGGAGTTCCAGCACACCATCGGATACACGTTCCGGGAGCCGGAGCTGCTCGAACGCGCGCTGACCCACAAGTCGTTCACCAACGAGCGCCGGGACACGCCGTCACCCAACAACGAGCGGCTCGAGTTCCTGGGAGATACCGTTCTCGGGTTCCTGATCGGCGAGCTGATCTTTCGCTCGTTCCCCAATCTGCAGGAAGGGGCCCTGTCCAAGATCAAGGCGCACCTGGTCTCCTCGGCGACCCTGGCCGAGAAGGGAAAGACGATCTCGATCGGGCGCGTGCTCCGGATGGGAACCGGAGAGGCGCGCTCCGGAGGCGCGGAGAAGCTTTCGCTGCTCGCCGACGGGGTCGAAGCCGTCGTCGCGGCGATCTATCTCGACGGCGGGCTGCCTGCCGCGGAATCGTTCATCGGGCGCCTCTTCTCGACCGACGTGGCGGGGATCGACATCGGCGATCTGTCCTTTCACGATTACAAGACGGCTTTGCAGGAATCGGCGCAGGCGCTCGGCTTGCCCCTGCCGGAGTACCGGATCGTCGACGAGTACGGTCCGGACCACGAGAAGACCTTCGTGGTGGAAGTGTTCTGGGACGGGCAGTCGTTCAGCATGGGGCGCGGCGCGTCCAAGCGCGAAGCGCAGCGCAAGGCCGCCAAGGAAGCCCTGCGGCGGCTGGGACGGTTGCCGGCGTAGGGGAGAGTCCGAGGGCCAAAGTCCGGCCTGACCTTGAGGAGTCGAACCGGCTTGCCGGGCTCGCCTCAGGGCGCCCGATCGAGCCGCGCCAGAAATTCGTCGGGACCTTCGAATCCCACCAGGCGCAGCTCCCGGCGCTCCTGGCCGCCGCCGTCGAGGAAGATGATGGTCGGCACGCCGAGGATGCCGTACTTTTCCGACAGGGCCACCGACTCGGCGGAGGCGCTGGCGGTCAGATCGGCCTTGTAGAGTGCCCTCGCGGCCAGGGCGCGCTGCACCCGGGGATCGGAGAAGGTCTTCTCGTCCAGCTCGCGGCACGGGACGCACCACGCCGCGGAGAAATCCACGACCGCGGCCCGCCTCTCCCGGGTCACCGCGTCGGGGGAAAAGGGCCGCCAGTCGATCGCGGCGGAGGCGGATCGGCGCGGAAGGAAGAAGACCCCCGCGGCCACGAAGAGGACCGCCGCCGCGACCCGGAGGGCCGGCTGGAGCGCGCGCGCCGTGGCCGCCAGAACGAGGGCCCCCGCGAGCAGGACGGCGGGAAGGAGCCAGCTCCCGACCGGACCCGGCAGCGCCGTGCGCAGGAAGTAGGCGGCCATGGCCAGCAGGATCCATCCGAAGACCTTCTTGATCCCTTCCATCCAGAGCCCGGCGCGGGGCATCCGCGAGAGGCTTCCCGAGAATGCCGCCAGGAAGAGATAGGGCAACCCCAGGCCGAGCGACAGCACGAAGAAAAACAGGAATCCCAGGGCCGCGCTCTGGCGCGCGGCGACGAAGGCCAGCAGACCGAGCACGAAGGGGCCGACGCAAGGCGCCGCGACCACTCCGACCAGGAGTCCCATCGCGTACGCTCCCGCGCCCCCCGCGCGGGCGCCGGTCTTCTGGACGAGCGCGCTCGGCATCCGGATGTCGTACAGGCCGAACATCGACAGGGCCAGGCCCACCAGCACGGCGGCGACCCCGGCGAGCACCCAGGGGGACTGCAGAGCCGCGCCGAAGAGCTTCCCCGACAGCGCGGCGGCCACGCCCAGGGCGGAGTACATCGTGGCCATTCCCAGGACGTAGATCGCGGCCAGGCCGAAGGTCCGGCGTCCGTTGCCCGGCGTCTGTCCGCCGAAGAAGCTGACCGTCAGCGGGATCACCGGGTAGACGCAGGGCGTCAGGTTGAGGGCGAGCCCGCCGGCGAAGAGGAGCAGCAGGACGAAGGGGAATCCCTTGCGAGCCAGGAGATCTCCGAAGTCGCGCGAGGCTCCCGCCGCGGCGGTTCCCCCGGGCGCGTTCGCGGGAGCCTGCGCGAGGGGCACGGCGCCGCCGGCCAGAGCTCCGGAAACGGAACCGCCGCGGCCCGACCGGCCCCCTTCGAATTTCACCGAGGCGGGAGCCAGGCATTGCTTGTCGTTGCAGGCCTGGAAATCGATCTGGCCTTTCAGCGAGGCGGGGGCCGCGCCGGACCAGGTCACCGGAATCTCGATCGCGAATCGGTCCTCGTAGACCGAGAGCGGATTCTCGGCGAAGGAGAACTTGACCAGCCGTCCTTCCGGATACCGGGGCTCGCCGGCGACGACGCCTGGCGCCGGCGCGACCTGGGCCGCGGTCGCGATCAGGTAGTCCTCGGTCGGTTTGTGGCTGTTGACGTGCCAACCGGAGAGCAAGCGCGCGTCGACGGTGAGCGTCCCGGAGGCGGCCCCGTCCGCGGCGGCCAGACGCGCCGTCACCGTCAGCAGCTCCTCCGGCGAGGGCACCGCGGCGATCGCGCAAACGGCCAGAGCCGCCCCGAGCGCCGCCGCGGCCGTCCGCCCGAGGGCCCGGCGCCTCATGGGTTGGACGGCTTGGAGACTTTCGCCAGCAGATCGGTGACCTGCTTGCGGTAGGGCGAGGTGGGGTGGTCCTTCAGAAACTTCTGGAAGAGGGCCAGGGCCTCGTCCGGTTTGTTCTCCGCCAGGGGGAGCTGGGCGCGAAAGAGCTCGGCGCGCTGTCGGCGCAGGGCGTCCCGCGTGGTCTCCAGGAGACGCTGGTTGGTGGCGCGCGACGCGGCGACCTGCCCCAGATCGAGCTCCACCGCGGCCAGGGCCTCACGGGCGTCGTCGCGGATCGCCGGCGTGGAGTCCTTGGCCGCCGCGGCCCGCTTCAAGCGGGGAAGGGCCGAGGCCGGATCGAGGCGCTGGTAAAGCTGAATCCCGGTGTCCAGGGCCTCCCTGGCCGGCAGATGCAAAATGTCCTGCGCGTCGATCACGCGGGCGAATTTCCGGTAGTCGTCGAGGTCTTTGTGAATGTGAGGATAGAACTCCTGGATGTTGGTGAATCCGACCATTTGAAAGATCACCCGCCCTTCCGGCGTCGTCACCAACACGGCGGGCGCGTCGGAAATGTTGTATCGCCGCGCGAGCTCTCGCCCCTCGGGGGACGGGAGGGACACTTTGACCGGCACCATGGGAATGAGCAGCGCCTCGAAGTCGAAGGCCGGGTAGAGGAGCGTGTCCATCCGGGTGCAGTTGCCGCACCGCGGCTGGTCGAACTCGTAGAAGACGTACTTGCCCTGGGCCGAGGCGCGCCGCGCGGCCTCCTCCGGGTCGGGCGCCCAGTCCGCGTTGCCGGGAGAACGCACCAGGGGAGTCGGCTCGGGTGTGGGGCTGGCCGGCTGCTGGGCCAGCGCCGCCGTCGCCGAGACGGCCGCCCCCGCGATCACCGCGGCAAGAAACGCCAGGGTCATGTTCTCGAGCCGGACGCGCATTCGATGGCAGAACCTCTCCGCGCCGGCGGGAATTCCCCTCGTCGCGCGCCCCGGCACGGATGATTTTCGCGCCCCGGAGTCTTATCATGCTGGCGGATGAAGGTCACTCGGCCCGCGGTTTCGGCGACCGTCCTCTCCTCCCTGGTCCTCCTCGGGTTCCTGGTCGCCGGGCCCTGCCGCGCCGCCGCGGCGCCGCCCCGGCGGGAGGAGCCGCTGGTCGTGCCGCGCAGCCTCCCGCCGAGCGTCGCGCCGCAACGGGACCGGGGGCCGGTGGAACCGGATCTGCCTCTGGAGCGGATGGTTCTTCCGCTGGCCCGGCGGCCCGGTTCCGACACGGAGCTGGCCCGCCTGCTGGCCGACCAGCAGGATCCATCGTCGCCCGGCTACCACCGCTGGCTCACCCCCGAGGAATACGGCCGCCGGTTCGGACTCTCCGACGCGGATCTGCAAACGGTCACCGCGTGGCTGACGCGCTCCGGGTTTCGCATCGACGAGGTCGCTCGCGGCCGCGGATGGATCACGTTTTCCGGAACCGTGCGCCAGGTGGAGGAAGCGTTCCGGACGTCGATGCGGTTCTTCGAGGTGCGGGGACGCCTCCACCAGTCCAACGCCACGGAGCTGTCGGTTCCCGCGTCGATCGCGAGATTGATCGCCGGGCCCGTGGCCGTCAACGACTTCCGCAGCCGCGCGATGCACCACGCCGCGGCGCCCCCGGACCAACCGGGCCGCCTGATCGCCGACGCGGCGACGCCCCTCTTCAACGCAGGATCGGGCCAGCATTTCCTCGCTCCCGCGGATTTCGCCACGATCTACAACACCGCCCCCCTCCACGCCTCCGGGCTGACCGGCGCGGGCGTCAAGATCGCCGTGGCCGGTCGCACCAACATTCACCTCTCCGACGTACAGCAGTTCCGGGGTCAGTTCGGCCTGACCGCCAACGACCCGGTCGTGATCGTCAACGGCGTCGATCCCGGGGTCGTCAGCAACGACGAGGAGGGGGAAGCCGAGCTCGACGCGGAGTGGGCCGGCGCCGCCGCGCCCAACGCGGAAGTCGATCTGGTGATCACCCAGAACACCAACACCACCGACGGCATCCAGGCCTCCTGTCAGTACATCGTCGACCACAACGTGGCGCCCATCGTCACCGTGAGCTTCGGGCTGTGCGAGCAGTTCCCGCAGATTCTCGCCTTCAACGGACTCTGGGCGCAGGCCGCGGCCCAGGGGATCTCCGTCTTCGTGGCCTCGGGGGACAGCGGCGTCGCCGACTGCGACGACGACCCCAACCAGACCACGGCGACCCACGGGGTCTCCGTCAACGGCATGTGCTCGACGCCCTCCGACGTCTGCGTCGGGGGGACGCAGTTCCTGGACACTGTCAATCCCACCCAGTACTGGGCCGCGTTCAACGACGCGACGACCAAGGCGTCCGTCCTCTCGTACATCCCCGAGCAGGCCTGGAACGAGAGCGGCGGCTCCTGCGGAGCGCTGTGCGCGACCGGCGGCGGCGCCTCGATGGACTACGGCAAGCCGTTCTGGCAGGTGGCCCCGGGCGTGCCCGCGGACAACCACCGCTACGTTCCGGACATCTCCGTCAACGGCGCCACGCACGACGCCTATCTCACCGTCGTCAACAACTCGACGAGTCTCTCGGCGTTCGGCGGGACGTCGGCCTCTTCCCCGGCCCTGGCCGGCATCATGGCCATGGTGGTGCAGCGGTTCGGACCGCAGGGGAATCCGAATCCGCGCTTCTATGAGCTCGGCGCCGCGCAATTCTCCGGAGGCGGGACGGCGATCTTTCACGACGTCGCAACTGGGGACAACACCGTGCCCGGACAGACCGGGTTCTCCGCCGGGCCCGGCTACGACCAGACGACCGGCCTCGGGTCGTTCGACGCCAGCGCGCTGCTGGACCACTGGGCCGGGGCGCCGCCGCCCACGGCCGATCGCACGCCGCCCGTTCTGGTGGACCCGACGCGGGTTCCCCGAGTCCGCCCCTTCCATTGAGGCGCGCGGCCCTGGCCGGCCTCGCGGCGGCGCTCGTCGCGCTCGTCGCGTCTCCGCTTCTCGCCGACGACTGGCCCCAGTGGGGCAACGGCCCGCGGCACAACGGCCGTGCCGCCGTCGCCGCGCAGCCGCCCTCGGCGATCGTGGCCGACGTCGTCTACGACCCCTTCGTCCCGCTGGAGATGGCCGAGAGCGGCGGCGACCTGCTGGCGCACTACGCCGTCCCCCTGATCGACGGCACCGGCGTGTACCTGGAAACCAAGTCCGGCGTCTACGTGCCCTGCACGCCGCCGGGATCGGGTCAGGGGGGGCCGTGCGGTCCGGAGGCCTGGGCGCGGCAGGTCTGGAACGTGCGCAAGCTCGTCTGGAGCGGGGGAGCCCTGGCGCAGGCGTGGACCTTCGCCACCGACTGGAAGCCCGTTCCCAACGGGGGCGCGCTCAGCGGGTGGGAGCCGATCTTCCATCCCGTGCTGGCGGGGCCCTACGTCTACGTTCCCGCCTCGGGCGGCGGGGTCTTCCGGGTGTCCCGGGATTCCGGGACCGTGTCCGCGCGGTTCGACCCCTTCGGCGCGCCCGACCCGGCGACGTTCGTCGCGGGAGGGCTGGCCGCCGACCCGGAGGGCAACGTCTATTACAACGCGATCCGGCTCGAGCCGGCGAACCCCTGGGGGGCCGACGGCCTGGGAGGCTGGCTGGTGCGGATCGGGGCGGACGGCTCCGTGCGCACCGCGGCCTTCTCGACGCTGATCGCCGGGGCGCCCGGCCCCGGGGATTCCTGCGAGAAGACCTTCGTGAGCGATCTTCCCTGGCCGCCGTCGCCTTCGGCAGAGCCTCCGACCGGTCCGTGCGGATCGCCGCGGCCCGGCATCAATGTCGTCCCAGCGATCGCTCCGGACGGTACGGTCTATACGATCGGGCGCGCCCACTTGAACAGCCGCTACGGGTACCTCGTGGCGGTCCGTCCCGACCTGTCGCCCGCGTGGGCCGCCTCGCTGCGCGGCGTCCTCGACGACGGCTGTGGCGTGCTGCTTCCTTCGAGCGGCACGCCCGGCGGCTGCCGGGCCGGCGCCACGCTCGGAGTGGATCCGGCGACCAACCATGCCCCGGCTGCCCGCGTCAGCGATCTCGGGACGTCCTCTCCGGTCGTCCTGCCCGACGGGACGATCCTCTACGGAGCGTTCACCGGGTACAACTTTCAACGCGGCCATCTCCTGCGCTTCAGCGCCTCGGGGCGGCCGCTGGCAGCGTACGACTTCGGCTGGGACATCACGCCCGCGGTCTCCCTCCACGGAAGCACCTACTCGATTCTTCTCAAGGACAATCACTACCCCCTTGGCTCCTATTGCGGCGATCCTTCCCTTTGCCCGGCCGAGACGGGCCGGTACGACCTCGTCTCGCTCGCGCCCGACCTCACAGTCGAGTGGCGCTACACCAACACCAACACGCAGAGCTGCTCGCGGCAGGCCGACGGGACGGTGACCTGCGTCTCCGATCATCCCGACGGATTCGAATGGTGCGTCAACCAGCCGGCCGTCGACGGCGCGGGGGTGGTGTACGCCAACAGCGAGGATGGCTACCTCTACGCTGTGGGGCCCGACGGAGCCCTTCGGGGCAAGCTCTTTCTGCAGCTCGCGCTCGGCGCGGCCTACACGCCCCTCTCCATCGGCGGCAACGGGCTCGTGTACTGCCAGAACGCCGGGCACCTGTTCGTGGTCGGGAACCCCGTCCGCGCGCCGCTGCCCGGGCCGGCCCGTCCGCGGCCGGCGTCCGTCGCGCCCCGGTGAGGATTCTTGGACTTCCGCCCGGCTTTTCGCTAGACTTCCGCGCCCTGTCCGGTCCGAGCCCAGGTAGCTCAGTCGGTAGAGCAACGGACTGAAAATCCGTGTGTCGGCGGTTCAATTCCGTCCCTGGGCACCACACGCGCTGCGCGCGCGTCAGGCGGAAGGCGTAAGGCGGAAGGCGCAAGACCAATGGCGTTGAGCGTATGAAGATCTGGAATCGATTCCCGGGTTCGCCTCCCCCCTCCCGCCTCACGCCTCACGTCTTCGCATGATCCTCAAAGTCGCCAAGCTGGGCGTCAAGACGCTGCGGATGCGCTCGCAGCCGGTCGACCCGCGGGCGATCGCGCGCGGGGACTACGAGGCGTTTCTCGCCGATCTCGAGGACACCATGCGCGAGTACGACGGCACCGGGATCGCCGCGCCCCAGGTCTTCACGCCGCTCTGCGCCTTCCTCTACGAAGTGCATCCGGAGACCCGCAAGCGCAAGGAAAAGGACGTGCCGTTGACGGCGCTCTTCAACGCCTCCTACCAGGCGGTGGGGGACGCGGTCGAGATCGACTCGGAGGGATGCCTGTCCGTCCCGTTTCTCTGGGGCAACGAGGTGCCGCGGTTCCAGACCATCCGCGTCCAGGCCCTCGACCGGTCCGGGCGCGCGGTGGAATTCGAGGCCTCGGGATACCACGCCAGGGTCCTGCAGCACGAGATCGACCACCTGGAAGGGCTCGTCTACCTCGATCGGATGCGGGACATGACGTCGCTCGCCTACACCGTCAACTTCGGTTGACCGGCCGCGCCGGCTTGTGAAAATTTTCACATTCTCGGGCCGGTTGCATAGAATCGGGGTGGCCACGAGATGTTCGGCAAATCACAAGCGCTCCCCGCGTACGACCCGAAATCGGAGGCCGGAGGCGTCGCCGATTTCCTGACCACGAAGCTCGAGACCATGGTGTCCTGGGCGCGGTCCAACTCCCTCTGGCCCCTTCCTTTCGCCACGGCCTGCTGCGGGATCGAGTTCATGTCCGTGGTCTCGTCGCACTACGACCTCTCGCGTTTCGGGGCGGAGGTCGTGCGGTTCTCGCCGCGGCAGGCCGATCTCCTGATCGTCGCGGGCACGGTGACGGACAAGCTCGCCCCGGTCCTGCGGAAGATCTACGACCAGATGCCCGAGCCCAAGTGGGTCATCTCGATGGGCGTCTGCGCGTCGTCGGGCGGCTTCTACCGCGCCTACCACGTGACCCAGGGGATCGACGAGATCATCCCGGTCGACGTGTACGTGCCGGGCTGCCCGCCCACGCCCGAGGAGTTGATGTACGGGATCTTCGCGCTGCAGAAGAAGATCCAGTCCGGCGAAAAATCCCGCGACAGCCGCTCGGCCCGCCGCGCGTCGGCGGCGACGCCGGCGCTCTCGTCGATGCCCGCGGCGCCCACCAAGAAGGGAGACCTCTCTTCATGACGGTGGCCGAGACCGCGGCGCTCTCGCCGGCGGCCGAAAAGATCCAGTCGCGGCTGGCCCGGACGCCCCTGTCGGGCCGGGTCGAGATCCGGGATCTCGATCTGCCGACCCTCGGCGTGTCGCCCGAGGACTGGCCCTCCCTGGCGCGGTTCCTGCGGGACGATCCGGAGTGCGGGTACGACCTGCTGCTCGATCTCGCCGGCGTCGACAATCTGACCCGCTCCGGCCAGAAGACCCGGTTCGAAGCGGTCGCGCACCTTCTCTCCGTCGGCCGCGGCGATCATGTGCGGGTCAAGGTCCATCTTCCACTGTCCCAGCGTCCGACGCTCCCCTCGGTGCAGGATGTCTGGCCCGCGGCGAACTGGTTCGAGCGGGAGGCCTTCGATCTCTTCGGGTTCGACTTCACCGGCCATCCCAACCTGCGCCGCATCCTCTGCCATGACGCCTTCGTCGGGCACGCCTTGCGCAAGGACTACGCGCCGGGTCAGCGCTGGTTCGCCTCGGAGGCGGACATGCGCATGCCCGACTGGGCCCAGGAGCCGGTGGAGACGGATCATTTCGAGACGCAGACCATTTCCATCGGGCCGTCTCATCCGGCCACGCACGGCATCATCCATCTCGTGGCCCGCCTGGACGGCGAGCGGATCGTTCGCGCCGAGACGCAGATCGGCTACCTGCACCGGTGCTTCGAAAAGATGGCCGAGACGCACACCTGGAACCAGGTGATTCCCTACGCCGACCGCCTGAACTACGTCTCGGCGATGATCAACGGGGTCGGCTACGTGCAGACCGTGGAGCGGATGCTCGGCGTCGAGGTTCCCGACCGCGGCGTCCTGGCCCGCACGATCCTGTCGGAGTTCACCCGCATCATGGACCACTGCGTGTGCATCGGCGCCAACCTGGTCGACATCGGGGCGCTCACGAACTTCTGGTACCTCTACCAGCCCCGGGAGAACATCTACGGCCTTCTGGAAGCCTGCTGCGGCGCGCGCCTGACGGTGTCCTACGTCCGCGTCGGGGGCCTGGCCATCGACGTTCCGGAGGATTTCGTCCCGCGGTGCCGCAAGCTCCTGGAGGAAATCCCCCCGTTTCTGGAGGACGTGAACCGGCTGGTCACGAACAACCGCATCGTGCGCAACCGCCTCCAGGGCACCGGCGTGGTGACGCGGGAACAGGCCGTGGCCTGGGGAATGACCGGACCGATGCTACGGGCGTCGGGAGTCCCCTACGACGTCCGGCGGGCGCGGCCCTACGGCTTCTACGAGAAGTTCGACTGGGACGTCCCGATCTCGCAGGACGGCGACAACCTGGCCCGCTACCTGGTCCGGATGGAGGAGATGCGGCAGTCTTTGAAGATCATCCGTCAGGCCCTGGACGTCTTCCCCGAGAAAGGGCCGGTCAACTCCACCGACTGGCACGTGGTGCTTCCGCCCAAGGACGCCGTCTACCACGACATGGAATCCCTGATCTACCACTTCAAGCTGATCATGGAGGGCATCCGCGTTCCCGCCGGCGAGCGCTACGAGTGGATCGAAGGGGCCAACGGAGAGCTGGGCTTCTACGCGATCTCGACCGGAGGGGGAGGGCCCTACCGGCTCAAAGTGCGCCCGCCCTGCTTTCCGAACATGGCCGCCTTCGAGAAGATCATCGTGGGCGGAACGATCTCCGACGCCGTGGCCACGCTGGGGACCCTGAACGTCATCGCCGGAGAGCTCGACCGATGAGCGGCGTGGTCGACGTCGGCCGGACGTTTCCGTCGAAGATGACCTTCGCGCAGCGCCTGTACCTGCCGGAGATCGTCCGGGGCCTGCGCGTGACCATGGGGCATTTCCTGCGCAACCTGATCCGGATCAAGAACCTGCCGACGATCCTCTATCCCGAGCAGAAGCGCGACTACTCCGGGCGCTTCCGCGGCAAGCACATCTTGAAGACGCGCGAGGACGAGACGTTGAAGTGCGTGGCCTGCTACATGTGCCAGCAGGCCTGCCCGGCGGAATGCATCACCATCGTGGCCGGCGAGCATCCCCGGATCGCCTACGAGAAGTACCCGGTCGTCTTCGACATCGACATGCTCCGCTGCGTCTTCTGCGGGTTCTGCGTGGACGCCTGTCCCAAGGACGCCATCTGGATGACCCGCGACTACGAGCTCGCCTTCTTCAACCGGGAGGAGGCCGTCTTCGGAATCGACAAGTTGGTCGAGCGCCCCGGCGAGAAGGTCAAGGACGGCTACGGCTACCGTCCCTACTATCCGGGCGACGGGACCGTCCCTCCGACCGACGCCGCCGCCGGACCGGTCGTTCCTGGAGACGGCGAGCGCGCGAAGCTGCGGGCGGCCGGCCTCCTTCCCACCTACCGCCCCTCCACGACCCACGTCGCGTCGGGCCGCTGACCGGGTCCGGACGCCTTCTCCACGCGCACGAGCGCGTTGTAGTCGGGCTCCCCGGACTCCGGATCGACCGCCGCGCCCGACAGGAGGGCCATCGCCTCCGGCCAATGCACCTCGAGGTTGCCCGGCTTGATCGCGGCGACCCGGACCCGGCCCACGAACTCCCCGGCTTCCGAGCGGAGGCGGATCGCCTCGCCTTCGGCGAGCCCGAGCCGCCGGGCATCCTCCGCGCTCATCAGGACGTCGCGGCGCCGCGCTCCGGTCAAGGGATCGACCTCGCGCTGGACCATGGAGTTGAACTGCTTTCCGCGCCGGGTCGAGACCCGCAGGAGCCCGTCGGACGCAGCGGCCTCGGCGAGCGGAACGGACGAGAAACGGGCCTTGCCGTCCGGCGTGGCGAAGCGGCCGTCGGCGAACAGGCGTTCCCCGCCCCACTGGATCGAATCGCCGGCCGCGGAGAGCGCTTCGATCCCCGCGTACAGGGGAATGGCCCGCGCGATTTCCTCGCGGATCGCCGAGGTCGAGGCGAACCGCATCCGGCCGGGGTCCTCGGGGCGAGCGCGCCCGGCGACCTCGCACAGGACCTCCCACTCCGGACGTGCCCCCGGGATCCGCCGGCCCGGAATCTCCGGGGAAAAGATGATTCTCCGTTCCGTCGAGGTCTCGGTGACTCCTCCCGGCGTCTCGTAGCGCGTGGCCGCGGGCAGCAGGAGGACCGCGTCGGAGGGCTCGACCAGCATCTGGGACGAGAGGACGACGTCCTGGTGGATGCGCAGTCCGGGCCGCGTCAACGCGGCGCGCCCCCGGGCCGCGTCGGGGATCGTCTCAAGGAGATTGCCGCCCACGATCCAGAAGACGTCGATCTCGCCTCGGGCCGCGGCCTCGACCTGCCCGACGGCCGCCAGGCCGGGCGCCTCGGGAGGGGAGAAGCCCCAGACCTCCCTCCAGCGCTCCCGCGCGGCCGCGTCGATCGTGGGAACGCAGCCCACCTCGGCCCCGCCCTGGACGCCGGAGTGTCCGCGGATCGGCGTCAGGCCGGAGAAGGGGCGGCCCGGGAGGCCGCGCGCCAAGGCCACGTTGACGAGGGCGCGGACGGTGTCGACCCCGCGGACGTTCTGGGTCAGGCCCATGGACCAGATCAAGTGCGCGCGGGGCCTGCGAATCAGAAGGCGCGCGAAATCCCGCATGCGCTCCGGCGAGGCGCCGCTCCCGCGCTCGAGCTCCGGCCACGATTGCGAGGCGACCGCCGCGGCCGCCGCGCCGAAGCCTTCCGTCGCCCGAGCCACGAAGGTTTCGTCGACCCCGCCCGGCTCTTCCAGCAGCGCCTTGAGCACGCCGTTGCAGAAGGCCAGATCGCCGCCCGTGTGGACGTCGAACCAGTGATCGGCCAGCGCGGTTCCGAAGAGCGCGCTGGACGCCTGGGACGGGATCCAGTAGCGCTCGAGGCCGGGCTCGCGAAACGGGTTCACCACGGCGATCTCGGCCCCGCGTTTCTTGGCCTCTGCCAGGTACTTCATCGCCACCGGCTGATTGTTGGGAGTGTTGGCCCCCAGAAGCACGATCAGGTCCGAGCCGATCCAGTCCCGATAGCTCGCCGTCGCCGCGCCGTGCCCGAGCGTCCCTTTCATCGCCGCGGTCGACGCGGCGTGGCACAGCCGGGCCGAGTTGTCGACGTGATTGGTCCCCAGAAAACGCGCCGCCTTCTGGGCCACGTAGTACGTCTCGTTGGGGATCCCCCGGGAGGTCAAGTAGAAGGCGACGCGTCGGGGATCCGCCCGAGCCAGGCGCTCCGCGGCGATCCCGAAGGCCTCCTCCCACGACAACGGACGGAATCCCGACTCGCCCCGGCGCCGAACCATGGGCTCGGCCAGACGGCCCAGGCCGGTCAGGTCCCGCGGGGACAGCGCGTCGAGCCCCCCGACGTCCTCCAGCCTGCCGGCCTCGAGCGGCGGCATCGTGTTGATCCGCATCAGCTCGAGCCGGACCATGCAGAGGTGCGTTCCCTCGATCGTCCAGTCCGACAGGCCGCGCGTCCCCAGGGCGCAGCCGTCGCAGACCCCGCGGCGCAGGATCCGCCACGCGAAAGGGAGCTCGGCCCGGTTCTCCCAGGCCACCCGCAGCATCTCCCGGTAGTGGCGCGGCTTGGTCCGGCCGAGGCCGAAAGGGACGAAGGAAAGGGATCGAGTCATCGGCGGCAGTCTACCCGGACGCTGTCGTTGGGTCAGCCGCCGCTCATCCGGGTGCGATCACCCGGTCAGTTGATCAACCGATCGCAAATCGCCCGATGTCTAGATCCCTCTCCCGAACGTCGGCGGGTGGCCGTCGGTCTTGTGGAGCGACTCGACGGTGATCTCGACCTCGTCGTCGGAGGCCCCTTGCGCCTTCATCCTGGCGGCCACGAGGGCCTCGTGCTGGCAGATGCCGCATCCGGCGGCGTGAAGGTTGGTGAAGCAGGTCAGGAGCGTCTTGTGGTGCTCCCGCTGGCTCTCCTTGCACTCACAGAAGCAATGAATGCGGTCCATGGTGTCGGGATATTTCTTCGCGGCCTGGTAGGCCAGCTTCACGTCCGGCTCGTAGCCCCGGGTGAACCGGTTGGGGTCGAGGAGGGCGCCCCGCTCCAGGCAGGCGGCGCAGGAGTTCCTGGCGGAGGGTTCGGCCGCGGCGGGAGCCTTGGCCGGGGCGTGGTGATCGTGGGTCTGCGGGCGCGCTCCCCCGCCGGCGGACCACACGAGCGCGAGGGCGAGCGCCGCCGCGGCGAACGCGGGAACGCGCTTGGCGGTTTGTCGCATGCGACCTCCCCGGATGGGAAACACGGCGGGGCGGTGTTTGTTCCCGGAATCGGCGGTCACGATCCAGGGCCGGCGGAGAGCCGACGCACGACCGCCCGGGCGTCGTAGCTCTTCTCCTCCGGTTTTTCCCTGTAGATGTGGATCGCCGCGCGGGCGGAGTGCTCCGACCCCGCGGCCGGCTCCGGCGCGGGCCGATCCAGGGAAAAAGGCGGCTGGTCGATCAGGCTGGGAACGGTGGGCCCGATCCGCCGGGGCCGCCCCTGCGCCATGACGACGAAGTAGGCGTTCCCCTGCTCGACCGTCAGTTCCGCGCAGCGCAGGAGCAGATAACTCTGGACGCGCTCCGTCGGGGTGAAGGCGCTCGCGTCGAAGGTCACCAGCCACAGGTCCGGTCCCAGCTTCCGCTCCGAGAAGCCGGCGCCCAGGAACCCTTTCGGCCCATAGCTCGTCGCGCAGCCCGCCGCCGCGACCAGCAGCGCTAGGCACGGCCCGAGGACGCCGAGGGAAGAATGCCGCCGGGACCCACGCATCAGAGAGCCCTCCTGGGCGAAACCTACTTGAGCTCCTCCATGATCTGGGCGAGGGCCTCGGGGGCGGGCCGCACGCGCTCCAGAGGAAGCGTGGCCAGCGGCTCGTCAGGCAGATCGAGCAGCGCGAGGAAGTCCCTCTTGGCCGGCTCGACATAGATCAGGCCGGTCAGGAACTCGGTCTTCTCCCGCGCTTCCCGGAGCAGGCCGAACGCGGCGTTCTTGTCGGTCGGGTCGTAGTCCGCGCGGAGCTTCTTCAGCCGGATGTGGGAGCCGTCGTAGAGCATCACGTCCTGCGTCGTGCCCGGATCGTAGTCCACGTGGATCTCCTCGAAGTACGGGACGAAGCCGATCTCCTGGATCGGGATCTCGTGGTCCTTGGCCCACTTGTACGACTTGGTGGAGTCCTCGTGGTTGTTGAAGGTCACGCACGGGGAAATGATGTCGAGCAGAGCGGTCCCCCGGTGGGCGATGGCGCCTTTCAGAAGCGCGGCCAGCTGTTTCATGTCGCCGGAGAAGGAGCGGGCCACGTAGCCGCAGCCGAGCTCGATGGCCACGGCGCAGAGGTCGATCGCCGGAAGGTCGTTGACCACGCCGGTCTTGAGCTTCGACCCCATGTCCGCCGTCGCGGAGAACTGTCCCTTGGTCAGCCCGTAGACGCCGTTGTTCTCCACGATGTAGACCATCGGGACGTTGCGGCGCAGGAGGTGGACGAACTGGCCCGCGCCGATCGAGGCGGTGTCGCCGTCGCCGGAGACCCCGATCGTCACGAGGTTATGGTTGGCCAGCATGGTCCCCGTGGCGACGGCCGGCATGCGGCCGTGCACCGCGTTGAAGCCGTGGCCGCGGTCGGCGAAGTAGGCCGTCGTCTTGGAGGAACAGCCGATCCCCGACATCTTGGCGACCCGGTAGGGCGGCACGCCCATCTCGTACAGCGCTTGCGTCAGCTGCCGCGTGATGACGTCGTGGCCGCAGCCGGTGCACAGCGTCGACTTCAGTCCGCCGTAGTCCTTGACCGTCAGGCCGATGCGGTTGGCCGTCGTCGCTGAAGAGCTCTCTCGGACCGTGGACATCAGTTTTTCTCCCCGGCTTCGATCCCTTCGAGCACCGTTTCGGCGTCGAGGGGAAAGCCGTCATAGTGACGAATCGAGCGCAGCCTGAGGCCGTCGCCGTCGAGGGCGAGCCGCAGGAGGTCGTACATCTGCCCGTCCCGGTTCTGATCGACGACGTAGACCCGTTCGTGGGCCTTCACGAAGGCGTGGACCTCTTCGGAGAACGGCAGCGCGCGCAGGCGCAGCGAGTCCGTCGCCAGGCCCCGAGCCGCCAGGATGTGCCGGGCCTCCTGGACCGCGAAGTCCGAGGAGCCGTAGGCCAGGACGCCGATGCGGGAGCCGGAGCCGTCCGCGACCGGCTTGGGCACGGCCCGGCGGGCGTTGGCGAACTTGCGGGCCAGCCGATCCATGTTCTTCACGTAGTCGTCCGGCCGCTCCGTGTACGTCGCGCGCTCGCCGTGGCCGGAGCCGCGGGTGAAATAGGCCGCGGCGGGGTTGTCGATCAATCCGGGGAGGGTGCGGTAGGGGATGCCGTCGCCGTCCACGTCGCGGTAGCGGGCGAACTCCTTGAACTTGGCCACGTGCTGCTGCAGCTCCTCGGCGGTGGAAATCACTTTTCCGCGATCGACGCCCTTCTGGGGGTAGGGGAACGGATCGGACATCCAGGTGTTCATTCCCAGATCGAGATCGGTCATGAGAAAGACCGGAGTCTGGAAACGTTCCGCCAGGTCGAAGGCCTCCTGCGCGAGCTCGTAGCACTCCTGGACCGAGCCGGGGATCAGCAGAATGTGCTGCGCGTCGCCGTGCGACAGGAAGTAGGTCGAGAGGATGTCCCCTTGCATGGTGCGCGTGGGCAGGCCGGTCGAGGGCCCGACCCGTTGGACGTCGATGATGACCGCGGGCACTTCGGCGTAGTAGCCCAGGCCCACGAACTCGGACATCAGGGAGATCCCCGGCCCGGACGTCGTGGTCATGGCCCGGGCGCCGGCCCAGCCCGCGCCCATGACCATCCCGGCGGCGGCGAGCTCGTCCTCGGCCTGGACGATGGCGAAGCTCGGCTTCCCGCTGACGGGGTCCTTGCGGAACCGCCGGCAGTACTCGATGAACGCTTCGGCCAGGGACGACGATGGCGTGATCGGGTACCAGGCCAGCACGTTGGCGCCGGCCATCATGCAGCCGATCGCCGCCGCTGCGTTGCCGTCGATGATGATCTTGCCGGCCGTCTTGTTCATCCGCTCGAGGCGGTAGGGGTCGGTCTTGACCATGTTCTGGACGGCCCAGTCGTATCCGCCGCGGATGGCGTTCCAGTTGATCTCCACGGCCTTGGCCTTTCCCTTGAACTGCTTCTCCAGGGCCGTGTGGATCTCGTCCATGTCGATCGACAGGAGCCACGTCGCCACGCCGACGTAGATCATGTTGACGGCCAGGCGGCGCAGCTTCCCGTCGTGCACCAGCTCCAGAACCAGCTTGGAGAACGGCACGGGGTAGAAGTGGACGTCGTCGCGCAGTTCCTTCAGGTTGAGGCTCTCCTCGTAGATCACCGCCGCCCCGGGGTGGACGGTCCGGACGTCCTCGTGCACGGTCTCCGGGTTCATGCAGATCAGGACGCCCACGTCCCGGCGGCGGGCGATGAACCCCTCCCGGGAGGCCCGGATCGTGAACCAGGTCGGAAGCCCCTGGATGTTGGACGGAAAGAGGTTCTTTCCCGACACGGGAATCCCCATCTGGAAGATCGCCCGCATCAGGATGTTGTTGGACGACTGGCTTCCCGAGCCGTTGGCCGTGGCCACGTGGATCGAGAAATCGTTTACGACGCCCCGCGGGCCGGGTTCGGCCGGCGCGGGAGCCTTCTCTTCCAGGACGACGCTCAAGGTTTCTCCTTTTTTTGGCCCGGTCCGAGCCACTGCGGTCGGAACGCGAATCATAACAAATGGGGACGCGCAAACCTGCCCGGATAGAATCGGCGGTGGAGGAAGACCCGCATGAACAGGCATCTTCGCGCCGTCTTCGGCGCTTGCATCGTCTCGGGATGGATCGCCGCCGGCGCCCTCGCCGAGGAGGCGGCGCCGTTTCGGTTCGACGAGCTCTCCAGGGTCGGCCGCGTCGGCGCCTTCGCGCTGTCTCCCGACGGGCGCCTCCTGGCCTTCGTGGTCTCGACGGCCGACGTGGAGGGGAACCGGATGCTGTCGGCGGTCTGGCTCATGCCGGCTTCCGGCGGGGCGGCTCGGCGGATCACCTCGGGGGACAAGAAGGACTCCGATCCGAAGTTCTCGCCGGACGGAAAACGGATCTCCTTCCTGTCCGACCGCGACGGGGGCTCGCAGATCTGGGTGACCGATCCCGCCGGGGCAGAGCCGCGCAAGGCCACCGCCTTTCCGACCGAGGTCAACGCGTACAAGTGGTCGCCCGACGGGAAGTCCTTCGTCTTCACCTCCGACGTCTTTCCGGATTGCCGCGACACCGCGTGCCTGGAGAAGATCGTCGCGGAGCGCGGCCGGGCCAAGGTGAAAGCGCGCATCGTCGAGCGCCTGCTGTTCCGGCACTGGACCGCCTGGAAGGACGGCACGCGCACGCACGTCTGGCGGGCGGCGGCGGACGGCTCCGGCGCTCCCGTCGACCTGACGCCCGGCGATCGGGACGCTCCGCCCTTCGGCGGCGACGAGGACTTCCAGGTCTCGCCCGACGGCCGGGAGCTCGTCTATGCGTCCAATCCGGATCCGGTCGAGGCCCTGTCGACCAACGGAGATCTGTGGGCCGTGGCGTTCGAAGGCCAGGGCACGGCGGCCGATCTGACCGCGGCGAACAAGGCGTTCGACGGAACGCCCCGCTTTTCGCCGGACGGGAAGTGGATCGCCTACCGCGCGCAGAAGAGGCCCGGCTTCGAATCGGACCTCTTCCGCCTGACGCTCTACGACCGGTCCACCCGGCAGAGCCGATCGCTGACCGACGGCTTCGACGACTGGGTGGAGGACTTCGCCTGGGCTCCGGACTCGAAGTCGATCTACTTCGAGAGCCACGTCGGGGGCCGGAGCGCGATTTTCCGCGTCGCGCTGCCGGGCGGCGCTCCGGTGGAAGTGTGGCGGGGAGGCGGGATCGCCGGTCTCTGCGTCTCGCCGGACGGCCGGCGCCTCTTCTTCACCGAGAGCTCTCTGAGGCGCGCGGCGGAGGTCTGGAGCGTGGGCGTCGACGGAACGAAGGCGGCCGTCCTGACCCACGTCAACGACAACCTCTTCGCCGGGGCGGCGATGGGCGCCGTGTCCGAGCGCTTCACGCCGTCCGCCGACGGGCGCAAGCTCCAGGCCTGGATGATCCAGCCTCCGGGGTTCAATCCCTCCAGGAAATACCCGGCCATCTTCTTCATCCACGGCGGCCCCCAGGGCGCCTGGAGCGACTCGTGGTCGTTCCGGTGGAACCCGGAGGTCTGGGCCGCCTACGGATACGTGGTGTACGCGCCCAATCCCCGCGGCTCGACGGGGTGGGGGCAGAAGTTCGTCGACGAGATCAGCGGGGACTGGGGAGGTAAGCCGTACGACGACCTGATGCGTCAGGCCGACGACCTGGCCTCGTTGCCGTACGTCGACAAGGACCGGATCGGCGCGGCGGGAGCCTCCTACGGCGGGTACATGATCGACTGGATCGCCGGACACACCGATCGCTTCCGGGCGCTCTTCTCTCACGACGGCCTGTTCGACACCGTCTCCGCGGCTCTGGAGACCGAGGAGCTGTGGTTCCCGGCCTGGGAGTTCGGCGGCTGGCCCTGGAGCTCGGAGACCTACGCGAAGTGGAACCCGAGGCGCTTTGCCGAGCACTTCAAGACCCCGACCCTCGTCGTCACGAGCGAGCGCGACTTCCGCGTCCCTTTCGGACAGGGGCTCCAGTTCTTCACGGCGCTCCAGGCGCGCGGCGTGCCGTCCAAGCTCCTCACGTTCCCGGACGAGGGCCACTGGGTGCTCAAGCCGGGTAATTCGCGGCTCTGGCACAACGTGGTGATGGACTGGTTCCACCAATGGCTGGGAGGGGCGGAGGCGGACCCGAAAGCGTTGGCGACGGTGTACAGCGTCACGTCGCCTCCGCTTGCCTCGGAATCTGCCCGCTGATCACCCGATCACGCTGCGATCACGCTGCGATCTCGTTGCGATCACGCCGCGATCACGCCGCGATCTCCTGATCAGTCCCCGGCGGCACTGTCGGCGGGGACGCAGCGTTCCGCGGCCCAGGCCCGCAGCGCGGCGATCTTCTCGGCGCGCACCACCGAGAGCGGCCGGGTCGAGCGCAGCGACACCAGGATCGACGAGGTGTCCAGGGCGATCCCCGCGGCGCGCGACTCGTAGAGCGCCGACACGATGACCTGCTCGATCTCCGCTCCCGAGAACCCGCGGGAGGCGTCGGCCAAGAGCGCCAGGTCGAAGCGGGCGGGGTCGGCGCCCCGCTTGTGCAGGTGGAGCCGGAAGATCTCCTGCCGGGCCGCGAGCCCCGGCAGATCGACGAAGAAGATCTCGTCGACCCGCCCCTTCCGGATGAGCTCGGGCGGCAGGTCGTCCACGGAGTTCGCCGTCGCGACGAGGAAGATCTTTTCGGCGCGGTCCTGCATCCAGGTCAACAGCGCGCCCAGGAGTCTCTTGGACACGCCCCCGTCGCTCTCGTTGGAGCGCACCGAGACGAAGGCTTTCTCGATCTCGTCGACCCACAGCACGCACGGGGCGATCCGCTCGACCCGCTTCAAGGCGTCGCGGAGGTTGCGCTCGGACTCCCCGATGTAGGGCGCCAGGAGCCGCCCGGCGTCGAGCGACAAGAGCGGCAGGCCCCAGGAGGAAGCCACCGCCTTGGCCGCCAGGCTCTTGCCGCAGCCCTGGACTCCCAGCAGAAGAATTCCCTTGGGCGGCTCGAGGGGCTTTTCGCCCGGCCGCGGAAAGAAGCCGACCTTGCGGGTGGCGATCCACTTCTTGAGGCGCTCCAGGCCGCCGATCTGATCGAGGCCTTCCGGCGCGGCGACGAAATCGAGCAGCCCTCCGCTCTCGACCAGCGCCTTCTTGCTCTCGCGGATGCGGGGCCGGTCGGCGCCGGTCAGGGCATTGTCTTCGACGACGGCGCGGGCCAGGGCGCGCTCGGCCTCGAACATGGTCAGACCCTGAAGATCGGAGACGAGGCCGGCGAGGTCCTCGCGCGAGAGATCGACCTTGGTGGACGGGCTGTCCCGGGCCAGCCGCCGGACCGTGTCGGACACCAGTCCCCGCAGATCCTCGGGCCCGGGCAGGTCGAGCTCGAACCGCACCTCCAGATCGTCGAGCTCCGGCTTGGGGGGCATCGACGGGCCGACCAGGACGAGCGTCCGCGGGGATCCGGCGAACTCCTGCGCGGTCTCTCTCAGGGCGCGCAGCGTGGCCGGGTTCTCCAGGTGGGCCTGGGGGTCCTTGAGAAGCCAGACGCCGTCGCCGGTCGCGGCGCGGATCTCCCGCAGGGCGAAGGCGAGGTCGGTGGTCTTGGCCGCGTCGACCGGATGGCAGGGGGACAGGCCGCTCGCCGCGCTCCAGGTCGAAACGGGGAAGGTCAGCTCGTTGGCGACGGCGCGGACCAGAGCTTCCAGACGCTTCTCCTCGACCGTCTCGCAGATCACGAGCGGGTTTCGGGAGCGAAACAGGATCGCGAGATCTTGAGCGGGGATATCCAAGCGTGGCACGAGTGTAGTCGATGGCGGGCCCGAAGCGTCCGGCGGGGTCCCGATCTCCTTCGCGGCCTGTTAGACTTCGGCGGTGGCGACGGCGCGGAGAATCGTCTCCCTCTGTCCCTCCATCACCGAGACCCTGGCCGGCGTCGGCGCGCTCCGGAGCCTGGTGGGAGTGACTCGGTACTGTGTGCGGCCGAAGGGAATGCTGTGGGGTCTTCCCCGCGTGGGAGGGACCAAGAACCCGGACGTCGCGCGGATCCTCGACCTGAAGCCGGACCTGGTCTTCGCCAACGAGGAGGAGAACCGCCAGGAAGACGTCCAGGCGCTGCGCGCGAGCGGGATCGAGGTGGACGTGACGTTCCCGCGCGCCGTGGCCGACGTGCCCGCGGCCGTGCGGCACTGGGGCTCGCTTCTGTCCGAGGAGGCGCGATCCGAAGCGGAAGGCCTCGCGGGACGGATCGAGGCCGAGCTCGATCGGCTGCGGTCCGAGCCCAAACCCGCGCCGTTCGCCTACGCGTACTGGATCTGGAAGGACCCCTGGATGAGCGTCAACGACGACACCTACGTCGCCGACCTTCTCCGGTTAGCCGGCGGCGTCAACGTGTTCGGAAAGGAAGCTGACCGCTATCCGACCGTTTCCCCCAACGAAGCGTTGGCGCGCGGAGCGGACATGTGCCTGTTCGCGAGCGAGCCGTATCCGTTCCGGCCGGAAAAACACCAGGCCGCGGTGGAAGGCCTGTTCGGGAAGGACCGGTCCCTCCTCTTCGTCGACGGCGACGACTACTGCTGGCACGGCGTGCGCACCCTCGACGGGTTGAAGGCGGTCGGCGGACTCAAAACTAAATTCGGCCATTAGCCAATATTTCCTAATATTATTAGGATTATCCTATAATTCTATTTCAATAATTCGAAACGCGAGCCGAAAGCGCGGCCGGGCCCACGCCGGCACATAATCAACCCTTCCGATCCGAGCATCCGTGAGTCCATGAAGCGAACGGACGATTCCGCGCCGCCCGACGCTCCTCAGGGGCCGGCTCCCGGCTCCGCGCGAGCGGCTCCGGCGGACGGCGTGGGTCCGCGCGAGACGGCGGGAGATCCCAACCCTCTGGCCGGTGCGGCGGCCACGGTCTTTCCCGACCCCACCAACGCGAGCGGCGGTCCCTTCGACTCCGTCGAGCGGCTGCGGATCCTCGAGACGCTCTCCTACGGCGTCCTCTACGAGGGGCGGGTGTTCCAGGCGTCTCGCTCGGAGGAGGTCGCGTTGCTGGAGCTCGACGCCGCCTTCGAGCGCGAGCGGGACGCGTTTCCGCGCATCCTGGCGGAGCTGCTGGCGGCTTCGCGGCTTCCGCGCACGAGCGTGCTTGCGCCGCGCGGCGTGTTCCGGCACGGCGACCGTCTCTACGTCCTCTTCGACGCCTGTCCCGGCGTGAGCCTGGCCACCGCGTTCGAGTTTCTGGGTCCGGCCGGGCTGCGGCTGTCCTCGGAGGCGATCCTGCGGATTGCCAGCGGCGTGCTCGCCGCGCTGGACGCCCCGAGCCGTGCGGAGGGGGAGGCCGAGTCCGCGCACGGCCTGCTGACTCCGGAGAACGTCTTCGTGGCGCAAGGCCAGCGGGTCCTGGTCCGGGGATTCGGGATCTGGCGGGGAGGCGTCGGCCGCCTGGGTCTGCTTGGACCGCGCGACCGCCGCTACATCGCGCCGAGTCAGACCTCCAGCGGCGTGGCGACCCCGCGGACCGACCTGCTCTCGCTGGGGATGATTCTCTTCGAGGGCCTGGTCGGGCTGCCCGCGTTCGACTCGCCGCCGGAAGAAGAGGACCTGGCCGATCTGCGCGGATCGATCGGAGAATTCCAGGCCAAGGCCGAGCCGGGCCTGTCGGACCTCTTCGAGATCACGATCGCCTGCCTGACGCCGCCCTCGTCTCTGACGCCGGCCTACCGGGCCCGGCTGCGCAAGAAGATCGACACGCTCTTTCTGCGCGAGTTCACGCGGGACCGGGCTCCCAAGATGATCACGCTCGACGATCTGGTCTCGCGGATCAAGCCGCGGCGGCCCGTGATCGTGAAAGCCAGGGCGATCGCGCTCGCGCCCGCCGTCGCGGAGGAACCCCGCTCGGAAACCTCTTTGCGTGAGGCCCCGCGCGAGGAGGCCGTCGACGACCCGGCCACGCTGTCGATCCGGCCGGATCCCGAGAAAGGAGAGGCCCCCGCGGCTCCGGTCCGGACGGTGACCTATGCGCCCATGACGTTCGGCGGCCCTCCCGAGCGGCGCGCCTTTTCCCGGGGCGCGATTTGGGCCGTCGTCGTCCTCGCCGCGCTGGCCGGAGCGGCCGTGGTCTGGCGCTCGCGCTCGGCCTCGGACGAACAGGCCGTCCCCGCGGAACGGGTCGTCGTCCTGCCCGCGCCCACGGCGGCTCCCGCGCCGCCCTCGCCGGCGCCGCCGACCGTGACCGCCCCCGCGGCCCGGGCGCCCGCGCCGCAGCCGGTCGCGCGCGCGGCCGAGCGCGGCGTCGAGCGACGCCGCCGGGACGACGCCCCGAGCCGCTCGCGCCGCGCGGCGATGGCGCGGGAGCCCGCCCGCAAGCGCGAACCCGCTCCCCGGCGAGAACGCGCCGCGTCGTCCGCCGCCGGGGCGCCGGCACCGTCTCCCGCGCCGCAGAGTCCGCCGCCGGCCGGCGTTCCCGTCGTCGCCGCGGGCACTCTGGTCTCGTTTCAAACGGCCGGGCTGGTCGCTCCGGTCCTGATCGTCAATCCCGAGCCGCCCCGTTTCCAGGAGTCCGATCCGCGGCCGGCCCGTCCGCGGTCCGCGGCCCTGGAGATCCTGGTGAGCGACTCCGGCCGGGTGCGGGGGAGCCGCATCCTGCGCGCTGACCGGTTCCCTCCCGGGTTCACCGAGGGGATCGAAAAGTATCTCTCGGCGATGCGCTTTCGACCCGCGGAGCTCGGCGGAGTGCCCGTCAAGGTCTGGATCCCTTTCGATCTGCGGTTTTTGGCGCCCTAGCGCGGGCCTCGCCTCGTCGCTCCGTCAGATCGAGAAGGCGCAGTCCATGTGGACATGGAGCGCCGCCCGCCAGGTCGAGGCCTCCTGAGCGCAGGTCGCGTAGCCGACCAGGGAATCGCCGATCTGCGCGACCAGACAGTGGATCCGGGGCGCCGGCCCGAACAGGAGGCGTCCGAGCGGTTCGCGAGCCCTGTCCGGATGAAACGAGGCCGCCTCGTACGCGGCGTGCCTGGCCCAGAGAACCAGAATCGCGTCGAGATCGTCCGCCCGCGCCGGGCGAATGACGGCCGGGTCCGTCATCTAACCCCGGGCCAGGCCGAGGCCTTCGTCCTTCCAGCCTTCGATTCCGCCGATCATCTTCTTGACGCGGCGCCCGAGCCGGGCAAGCCGCGCCGCGGCCTTGTCCGCCCCGTTGCAGTGCGGGCCGGAGCAATAGACGACGAAGAGCGTGTCGGGAGCATAGTCGGCCAGGGTCTTCTCGTGGATCTTTCCGTGAGGCAGGGAGACGGCGCGGGGCACATGGCCGGCCGCGTAGAGCTGGGGTCCCCGGACGTCGAGGAGGATGAAGCCGGGGTCCTCGGCCTGAAGGGCCTGATGGACGTCCCAGCAATCGGTCTCGAACCGGAGCAGGCTCTCGAAGTGAGTTGCCGCCTCCGGCGGCTGGGCGGCGTCGATTCGCGTGACGGCGGGCCCGGGGGCGGCGAGGGACATGATCGGCCTCCTTTCGCCGCAACGATGGCACCGCCGGGCCGGTGGGGCCAGTGGCGCAAAGGACAATCTTCGTTAAGATCCTGCCATGCGCACTCCGATCAACCGGCGCGTCGCGGCCCTGGTCTATGACGGCATGGGGGCCTTCGAGTTCGCGATCGTGGCGGAGGTCTTCGCCCTGCCGCGGCCGGAGCTGACGGTGGATTGGTATCGGTTTTCCGCCTGCGCGTTCGCGCCGGGCCCGGCCTGGGCCACCGGCGGAGTCCGGATCGTCGCCGGGGCCGGGCTCGCGGCGATGCGCAGGGCCGGGACCATCGTGGTTCCCGGCTGGCGCGATCCCGAGGAGCCCCCGCCGGCGGCGCTGCTGTCCGCGCTGCGCCGGGCGCACGCGCGCGGCGCGCGGCTCCTCTCGATCTGCTCGGGCGTGTTCGTCCTCGCCGCCGCCGGGCTCCTGGACGGCAAACGCGCCACGACGCACTGGCGCTACGCCGACGCCCTGGCCCGCCTGTATCCCCGCGTTCGGGCGGAGCCGGATGTCCTGTACGTCGACGAGGGCGACATCGCCACGTCCGCCGGAAGCGCGGCGGGCATCGATCTGTGCCTTCACGTGGTGCGCGGCGACTACGGGGCCGAGGTCGCCAACTCCGTCGCGCGGCGCCTGGTGGTGCCGCCGCACCGCGACGGCGGGCAGGCCCAGTACGTCCGCGAGCCGTTGCGCTGCGACGCTTCGGCCGGCCTGGCCGCGGTCCTGGACTGGGCGGCCGGGCGCATCCACACCCCTCTGACGATCGGCGACCTGGCCCGGCGGGCCAAGATGTCTCCGCGCACGTTCGCGCGGCGCTTTCTGAGCGAGACTGGCACCACGCCCCATCGCTGGCTGACCCATCAGCGCCTGGTGGCGGCGCAGCGCCGCCTGGAAACGACGAGGGACGCCGTCGACCGCGTCGCCGAGAACGCCGGGTTCGAGACCGCGGAGACCTTGCGCCACCACTTCCGGCGCGCCTTCGGAACGACGCCGACGGCGTACCGCAAGCGCTTCGCGGATCCCGAGAGGGGTCCCGCCGCCCTTCCGAGGCCGGTCAGCCCCGGCGCTTCAGAAGGTCCAGGAACTCCTCGCGCACCGGCCGGTTGTAGAAAATCCCTCGGATCGCCGACGTCACGGTCAGCGCGCCGGATTTCTTGACCCCCCGCATCTCGACGCAAAGGTGCCTGGCTTCGATGACCACCATCACGCCCTGCGGCGAGAGTTTTTCCGCCAGGAACCCGGCGACCTGCTCGGTCAACCGCTCCTGGAGCTGCGGCCGCCGCGCGTAGAACTCCAGAATGCGGGGGAGCTTGGACAGGCCGGCGATCTTGTCGTTGGGAATGTAGGCGATGTGCGCGTGGCCGTAGAACGGCACGAAGTGATGGGAGCAGAGGGAATAGAAGGGGATGTCTTTCTCCATCACCATGGCCTGGTAGCGCTCATCGTTGGGGAAGAACGTCACTTTCGGCTCGGCTCCCTCGGAGAGGCCGCCGAACATTTCCAGGTACATCCTGGCCACGCGCTCGGGGGTCTCGGACAGGTTGGGATCGGTCCGATCGAGCCCCAGCAGATCGATGATGCGCTGCACGTGGCCGGCGATCTCGCGGACCTTCGCCTCGTCGTCGACCGACGGAACCACCACGCCCGTTTCCGTCATCGCGGCTTCACCCTCTCACGCCTCACGCCTCCTGTTTCGTCACGCCGCGCGAGTCTTCTTCAGGAGCTCGCCGATGTTGCGGGCCACCGGAATGTCGCTCGCGATGACGTCCTTGATCTTGCCGTCCTTGCCGATCACGAACGCCGTCCGCGCGGAGATTCCCTTGTCTTCGAGGTAGACCCCGAACTTGCGCGCGACGTCTCCCTTGGGATGAAAGTCCGCCAGCAGCGGATAGGAGATGCCGTTCTGCGCCGCGAAGGCCTTGTGGGCCCAGAGGGAGTCGACCGAGATCCCCAGGACCTGCACGTCGTCGGCGCCGTCGGTCGGGAGGAGTCCGGCGCATTCCTTGTTCTCCACCGAGCAGACCGGCGAGAAATCGAGCGGGTAGAACATCAGGAGAACGTTCTTCTTGCCGCGGTAATCCGAGAGTGTGACTTTCTCCCCGACGGTCGCGGGGAGCGTGAAATCCGGTGCCGTGTCGCCAACCTTGAGGGTCATCGCATCTCCTTCGCCCTTTCGCCCTTTCGCCCTTTCGCCCTTTCGCCCTTGCGCGGCAGATCGCCGCGAAGGGATTCTATCGGACGAGGACGCCGGACGTCCGACTTCGGACATCGGACATGGATTTCATCGGATGGTCTTGTGGAACGCGCGCGTGCTGCCGGCGACGAGCAGGACCGCGATGACCACGAGGGCCGCGACGTTGTGCCAGAGGTCGGGAAAGGACGCGCCGCGGATGATGATCCCGCGGGCGATGGCGATGAAATGCGTAGCCGGCAGGACCTGGGACACGAGGCGCAAAGGAGCGGGGAGGGACGAGAGGGGAAAGATGTAGCCGGAGAGCATGATCGAGGGCAGGAGGAACATCTGCGCGATCTGGATCGCCTCCATCTGCGTGCGGGCCCAGGAGGAGATCACCAGGCCCAGGGCGAGCAGCGCGAAGAGGTAGACCACCGCGAGCCCGAGCAGCAGCGGCAGGCTCCCGTGAATCGGGACGCGGAAGACGAAGACCATCAGGGCCAGCACGAAGAGCAGCTGCGCGAAGGCCAGGGCGAGGTAGGGCAGTAGCTTGCCCAGAACGACGGCCACCGGCGAGGCCGGCGTCACCATCAGCTGCTCGAGGGTCCCCCGC
The DNA here is from genome assembly GCA_963733955.1 of uncultured Acidobacteriota bacterium. Lineage (GTDB taxonomy): Bacteria > Acidobacteriota > Thermoanaerobaculia > UBA5066 > Gp7-AA6 > DATFTF01. The sequence goes on along the minus strand of CAVTEW010000003.1, from coordinate 2,540,487 downwards.
TCCCGCTCCCGGACGATGGCGAAGGCGGCCAGCAGCGTCCCGGAGAACGTCAGCAGGATGGCCACCAGTCCGGGGATGAGCAGGTTGGCGCTGCGCGAGTCGGGGTTGAAGAGGAAGAGGGGGTGGGTGCGGATCGGCAGATCGCGCGCGCCGGCGCGCTCGGCCAGCTCGGTCACCGAGCGCGACAGGGTGAGGCCGTTGGCCGCCGCGAGCGCCGCGCTGGAGACGGTGGAGTCCGAGCCGTCGACCAGGACGAGAATGTCCGCGGGCTGCCCGTTCAGGCGCCTCCGCCCGTAGTCGGGCGGAATCTCGACGCCGACCGAGGCGCGCCCGGCCACGATCAGCTCGCGCAGCGCCGCGTGCGACGGGGCGTAGGCCACCACGTCGAAATAGCTGGTGTTGACGAAGTCGGTCACCAGCTGGCGGCTCTCCTGCGTCCGGCTCTGGTCGAAGACGACGGTCCGGACGTGGCGCACGTTGGTGTCGATCAGGCCGAACAGGACCAGCTGCAGGGCCGGGACCATCATGGCGAACTGGAGCGTGCCCCGGTCCCGGATCATCTGCTTGGCTTCCTTCTTCAAGACCGGCAGGAACCCTCTCATCGCGGCGCCTCCGCGGTCTCCGGGATCTCGCCCCGCTGGTCGATCTGCATGCGGGTCAGGCGCACGAAGACGTCTTCCAGCGTGGCCTCGATCGGCCGGGTCTGGACCGGCGCGCCGGCGGCCTTCTCCAGGTCCCGCTGGATGCGCTCCTGCGAGACGTCGGACCGGACCAGGAGATGGAGGGAGTTGCCGAAGATCGTCACGTCGTCGACGTAGGGGAGTGCGCGGGCCTCGCTCATGAACGCGGCGACGCCCTGGGCGCAGGCCGCTTCCACGCGGCGGAAGCCTTCCGGCGTGACCTGCGGCAGCCGGGTCAGCTCGTCGGGAGTTCCCTCCACCAGCATCCGGGAGAGATACAGATAGCCGACCCGGCCGCAGCGCTCGGCCTCGTCCATGTAGTGGGTGGTGACCAGGAGCGTGACGCCCTCGCCGGCCAGGGTGAACAGCAGATTCCAGAGCTCCCGCCGCGCCACCGGATCGATCCCCGCCGTGGGCTCGTCCAGGAACAGGACGCGGGGGCGGTGCATGAGCGCCGCGGCGAGCGCCAGCCGCTGCTTCCAGCCGCCGGAGAGCTGGCCGGCCAGCCGGGCGCGGTAGGGTCCGATCGAGGTCAGGGCAACGGCCCATTCCCGCCGATCTTCCAGGTCGCGGCCCTTCAACCCGTAGACCGCGGCGAAGAAGTTCAGATTCTCCAGAACGGTCAGGTCCTCGTAGAGGGAGAACTTCTGGGGCACGTAGCCGATCCGGCGCCGGATCTCCTCGCCCTGCGCGACGACGTCCAGGCCGTCGACGCTGGCGCGGCCCTGGGTCGGCGCGAGGAGGCCGCAGAGGATCCGGATGAGCGTCGACTTGCCCGAGCCGTTGGGGCCCAGCAGCCCGTAGATCTCTCCGCGCGGCACCGCGAGGGAAACCTTGTCGAGCGCGCGCACTTTGCCGAAGTCGCGGGTGACGCTCTGGACCTGGATGCCGTAGTCGGTGGCCACTTCGTGACGAGGACGTCGGTCGCGAGGACGAAGTGCGTAAGGCCCTCCCTACGTCCCACGTCCTACGTCCTGCCTCCTATTCCTCCAGCCGCACCGTCGCCGCCATGCCCGGCTTCAGCTCGGGCGCCGGATCGACGCCGACCTTGACGCCGAAGACCTGATCCATGCGCTGATCGAGGGTCTGCACGTTGCGCGGCGTGTACTCGGCCTGCGTGCGGATCTCGATCACATGGCCGGAGAACGATCGCTTGGGAAAGGTGTCGACCGTCAAGGTAGCCCGCTGGCCGATCCGGACACGGCCCAGCTGCGGCTCGGGAACGTAGACCCGCACCCAGAGCTGCGACGGCTCGAGCATTCGCGCCACCGGCTGATTGGGAGCGACCAGATCGCCCGGACGCAAGTCCATCGACTCGATCACGCCGGCCGCGGGGGCAAGGACCAGAGATTCTTTCTTCTGCCGCTCGAGGTATCCGAGCTGTTTCTCCTCGGCTTCGAGCGTGGCGCGGGCGACCGCGATGTCCTCGGGCCGGTTGCCCCGCGAGAGCTCCAGCCACGCTTCCCGCGCCGTCCGCGCCGCGGTCGCCGCGGCGTCATAGGACTGTTGCGGCGCCAGCCCCTGCTGCAGCAGGGACTGCTGGCGCAGCCGTTCGCGTTCGGCGTTCTCGGACTGGGCCCTGGCGCTGGCGACTTCTTCCTGGCGGGGACCGCGTTGGGCCTTGACCAGGCCGGCCCGGGCCTGGGCCACGCGCGAACGCTGCTGCAGGATCTGGAGGTCGATCAGGTCGGTCTCGAACTGCAGGATCGGCTGGCCGGCCTCGACGCGCGCGCCCTCGTCGACCAGGACCTTCTGGATGCGGCCTCCCAGAAGCGAGCCGGCCTCGACGTCCCGTGCCTCGATGGCTCCGGACAGGAGGAGGGGTTTCTCCGCGCGGCGCGCCATCCACCACCACGCCGCCCCGGCCGCGGCCACGAGCGCCGCGAGGATCAGGAGGATCGCGCCGCGGCGTTTCATCGCCTCGGGCTCGGGGGACGCAGCGCCCCGCGCCTCCAGATCGCCATCACGCTGTCGAGATAGTCGCCCAGGTCGATCCGCGGAGAGACCCTCAGGACCCGATGGAAGAAGACGTAGGACTGGAGCGATCCGAGGAAGGCCAGGGCTCCGGCGCGCGGATTGGGAAGGGCCACCCGTCCGGCCGCGCGGGCCCGCCGGAAGTAGCCCTCCAGGTCGGCGATGGCGCGGGCCGGCGGAGACTTGCGCTGCCGGGGATCGAAGGGGAGGCGGATGGTCCGGGCCTCCTCCTCGGTGCGGGCGCGCAGGAACCGCGCGATGTTCTCCCCCATGTTCTGCTCGATGAAAGGGACGAAGCCGCGGGCCAGGCGGCGCAGGACCCTGGCCGGGTCGCTGCCGGGCGGCACGGTGGCCAGGAAATCGGTGGGGAGGCCCTCTCCGGCGGGCTCCGCCGCCATGGCCGCCTCGAAGAGGGCGTGCTTGGTGGGAGCGTGCCGGAGGAGCGCGGCCGGGGACAGGCCCATACGCCCCGCGATGTCGGCCAGCGTCGTGCCCTCGAACCCCCGCTCGGCGAACGTCCGGCGGGCCTGGCGCAGCACGTCCTCCCGGCTGACCCGGGCGCGTCGTCCCATAGTAAATAACTATACATTTATTTATCAAACGTCAAGGCGTGGACATGGGAATGCGCGAATGCGGGGACGCGGGGACGCGGGCTTCGCCCGCGCGTGAGGCGGAAGGCGTGAGGCGTGGGCCGTGCGGCGGAGGTTGAAACGCGACTCGCAGCCCCGCCCCTATGGCACCGAAGCGTACCGACCGGTGCGCCCAAAGGGCGCAGATCCAGAGCAAACGGAAGCGACGGCTACGGCAGCGCCCTGCCGCGGCGTCGTTCCAGCCAGTCGGTCAGTTCGGCGGAGGTCTTCGCGTTGAGGACCGAGCGCGTCGGGCACCAGCCCTTTCGGGCGACGCCGACTCCGTAGGACACCAGCCCCAGTTCCTCGACCGAATGGGCGTCCGGATCGATCGACAGCGCAATGCCGAGCGCGACGGCCTTCCGGCACAGGCGCCAGTCCAGATCGAGGCGCTGCGGATTGCCGTTGACCTCGACGGCGCAGCCGGATTCGGCGGCGGCCTCGAGGACGGCGTCCCAGTCCGCGTCGAGCGGCGGCCGCGACAGGAGGAGCCGCGCGCTGGGGTGGCCGAGGACGGAGACCCGCGGATTGCGCACGGCGCGGATGAGGCGCGCGGTCTGCTCCTCGCGCGTGAGGCCGAAACGGGAATGGACCGACGCGACCACGAGATCGAAGCCCTCCAGAAACGCGTCCCCGAAGTCGACGCTGCCGTCGGCATGGATGTCGGCCTCGGTGCCGTGGAAGACGCGGAACTCGGGGTGGCGCCGGCCGTAGGCCCGGACGCGGCCGCGCTGCAGGATCGCTCGCTCTTCGGTCAAACCGCCGGCGTACGCCGCGGTCTTGCTGTGATCGGTCAGGGCGACGTACTGGTAGCCGCGTTCGCGCGCCGCGTCGAGCATCGTCTCGAGGGGCGCGCGGCCGTCGGAGTCGCTGGAGTGGACATGGATCACGCCCCGCAGGTCCGCCTCCGTCACCAGCGAGGGAAGCGTGCCGGCGGCGGAGGCCGCGATCTCGCCGGTGCCCTCCCGCAGCTCCGGCGGGATCCAGGGGAGACCCAGCGCGGCATAGACCTCATCCTCCGTGGACGAGGCGATGCGCTCGCCGGTGGCTCGGCGCAGGGCCCCGTCCGACGGCAGTTCCACGCCTGCGGCTCGGCCCGCCTCGCGAAGGCCGTCGAGGTGCGCTGGCGCTCCGGTGGCGCGAAGGAGGGCCGCTCCGAACTCACCGGGGGCGGCGATCCAGACGTCGGCGTTCAGCGTTTCGGCCAGGCGCAGGCGCAGCGCCCCCGCCGGCGTCCGTTCGGCCTCGCCCGCGCCGAGGAGCCGGGGGAGACTCTCCCGAAGGCTCCGCGGGTCTTCGGAGACGGCCACCAGGTCGATCCCCGCGACGAGCTCGAGCCGCCGCCGGAGAGATCCGGCGATCTCGACGCGCGTGACGCGGCCCGTTGCCAGGAGGGCCGCGGCGAGACTCGAGGCGAAGGCCCGGGCGCGTGGGAGCCGGTGAAGTCCCGCGCCCGACCGGCGGACGGCGATGCCCTGGAGGACGCGGGCGACGCTCTTGTCGCCGAACCCCGACACGCTGCGCAGGCTTCCGTCGCGGCAGGCGAGCTCCAGCGCGTCGAGCGAATCGATCCCGAGGACCTCGTGCAGCCGCAGGACCTTCCTGGCGCCCAGGCCCGGAAGGCCCAGGCACTCGGTCAGCCCCGGAGGAAAGCGCGCCTGCAGCTCGTCCTGGATCGGCAGGCGTCCGGTGCGCATCAGGGTCTCGACGTTGGCGAAGATCCCGCTTCCGATCCCGCGGGTCTCGCGCAGCCGCCCGGTCTGGACCGCCTCGCCCAGGTCGCCGGGAAACTCGGCGACGGCCTGCGCGGCGTTCTCGTAGGCGCGGATCTTGAAGGGATTTTCGCCCGCGAGCTCCAGCATCGCGGCGACCCGCTGCAGGGCCTCCGCGACGTCCTTTTTCTCCACGCCGCGATTCTAGGCCGAGGCCGCCGCGCAGGCCCCGCCCGATGGCGGGCGTCTCGCGGTAACATCGGTGCGCTCATGCGCGTCGACCTTCACAGCCATTCCAACGTCTCCGACGGCCTGGACACGCCGACCGAGCTCGTGCGCAAGATGGCCACCGCCGGGATCGACGCCTTTGCGCTGAGCGACCACGACACGCTGGCCGGCCTGGAAGAGGCCCGGGCCGAGGCGCAGCGCGCGGGCGTCGAGATGATCTCCGGGGCCGAGATCTCCGCCGAGTTCGGAGGCCAGGACGACGTCCACATCCTGGCGCTCTTCGTCGACGAGAAGAACGAGGCGCTCCAGGGCCGTCTGCGCGAGCGGCAGGCCAGGCGCAGGGCGCGCGGCGAGCAGCTGGCCCGGAACCTGATCGCCGCCGGCTATCCGCTGGACCTCGAGGCGATCGCGGCCGAGGTCGGCGACGGCGTCTGGGGACGGCCGCACCTGGCCCGGGCGCTGGTCCGGGCGGGCCACGCCGAATCGGAGCCGGAAGCGTTCTCGCGGTTCCTGAAACGCGAGCACCCCTGGTACGTCGGGTCGGAGAAATGGCCGGCCGTCGACGTCGTGCGGACCATTCGCGAAGCCGGCGGGATCTCTTCGCTCGCGCACGCCGTCTGGTACAAGGATCCGCCGACTCTGATCCGCGCGCTGTCGGGCGCCGGGCTCGACGCCGTGGAAGTCTTTCATCCCGATCACGGCCCGGAGGAGGAGGCGCTCCTGGGCGACCTGGTGCGAGAGCTCAACCTGCTGATCACCGCCGGGAGCGATTTTCACGGCGTGCCCGAGGGCCGCAAGCGTCCGGGGGGCGTGGTGGGAACTGCGGAGATGCTGGGCCTTCTCAAGGGGCGCGCGCGCCGCCCGTGAGCTCCCCGGGGAGCGGGCCGGCCCCGCCGGAGCCCTTCTGGGTGCTCCTGCTCCAGCGCGACGCTCCGGACGTCCTCTACGAGGCGGCCGCCATGACCGCTGCGGCGGTCTCCCTGGGCCTCAACGTGACCCTGGTCTGGTTCGACGCGGCCCTGGAGGCTCTCGTCTCCGGGCGTCTGGAGGAGGACGGAGTCCACGAGCCCGGCAGCGCCTGGGGCCTGATCTCCGAGGCTCGCCAGACCGGGAGCGTGCGGATGCTGGCCTGTTCGGCGTCGATGGTGTCGCGCAAGCTGTCACCAGACTTCCTGCGCGCGAGGGTCGACGACGTCGTGGGCTGGCCGACCGCCGTCTCGCTCATTCGGAGGGCCGAGCGCTCGTTCGTGTGGTGACGCGGGGACTCGGGGCCCGTCCTCGGTCCTCGGTCCACAGTCCTCAGCCGCGGGCGGCAGGACTCAGGGCATAGCATAAATGCTATAGCGTCGCCGATCACCCGATCACGCCATTCCTCTCGGACGTCATCTGTCCGAGCCGCCGCGGCCCAATCGAACTGTGGAAAACGTCGGCGCTGTGGAAAGATTTTTTTTTGCGTGTCGCACAACGCGCGGCGTCGCGATCCGCGGCTGTGCAAAGTTGACAGGCGTTCGAACGGCGTGAAGAATCCGTCTCAATTCCTCCGATGATCGAAGATCTCGCCACCGAGAGAACTCTCCCGAGAAGCCTGGACGCCGAGCAGGCGATTCTCGGCGCGATCCTCGCCGACTCGACAGGGATGTCTCTGGTCGTTCCGCTCCTGCGGGAGGAGGACTTTTCCACCGACGACCACCGGCGCATCTACCACGCCATGCTGGACCTCTTCCTGCATTCGGCGGAGATCGACGTCCTGACCCTGAAGGAGAGCCTGTCGACCGGGTCGGGACAGCGGATCAGCGGCGCCTACCTGAGCTCGCTCCTGGACGCCGTTCCCGACGTCTCCAACGTCGAGCACTACGCCCGGATCGTCAAGGAGAAATCGACCCTGCGCCGCCTGATCTTCGCGGGCCGGCGCGCCGTCGAGCAGGGCCTGGCCCAGGAAAAGACGGCCGAGGAGCTCCTGGGCGAGATCACCGGCGAGATCTTCTCGATCGCCGACGACGCCGTTCGCGAGGCCTTCACCTCGATCGGCCAGGTCGTCAAGCACAACCTCGAGGTCATCGACCAGGCGCGCAACCGGCGGGGCATGCTCTCCGGCCTGGCCACCGGATTTACCGAGCTCGACCGCATGACGTCGGGCCTCCAGGCGACCGACCTGATCATCCTGGCCGCCCGGCCGTCGGTGGGCAAGACCTCCTTCGCCCTGAACGTGGCCCAGAACGTGGCCATCCGCGAGGGCAAATCGGTCGGCTTCTTCTCCCTGGAAATGTCCAAGGAGCAGCTGGGCTTCCGGGTCCTCTGCTCCGAGGCGGACGTCGACGCCAAGAAAGTGCGCGACGGCTTCGCCTCCAACGAAGCGATCGGGCGGCTCGTTCTGGCCCAGACCAAGATCTCCGGGGCCAAGTTCTACGTCGACGACTACGGCGCCCTCTCCGTCCCGACCATGCGGGCCAAGGCGCAGCGCTTGAAGCGCGAGGACGGGCTGGACCTGCTGGTCGTCGACTACCTGCAGTTGATGGCCGGGCACGGGCGCTTCGACAACCGCACCCAGGAGGTCTCGCAGATTTCGCGCGGATTGAAGCTCCTGGCCAAGGAGCTCCATGTGCCGATCCTGGCCCTCTCCCAGCTCTCCCGCGCGCCGGAGCAGAGGAAGGAGGGCTCCCGCAAACCCCAGCTGGCCGACCTGCGGGACTCCGGCTCGATCGAGCAGGACGCCGACGTCGTCATCTTTCTTTACCGCGAGGAGCTCTACGACCGCGAGACCGAGCGCAAGGGGATCGCCGACGTCCTGATCGCCAAGCAGAGAAACGGGCCCACCGGCGAATTCCCGATGGTCTTCCTGCCCGACCACATGACCTTCGCCAACTACGCCGGCCCCGCCGCGGCGCCCGGCGAGCCGTTCTAGCCCCGGCCGAGGCGCACGCGGCCAGTTCTCGGGTTCCGGTCCCGGCCCCGGGCGAATTAGACTCTCGAGCCTTGACGGCCGATCTGACTTCCTCCTGGCCCACGCGCGCGGTCATCGACCTGGCGGCCATCGCCGCCAACTATCGATTTCTCGCAGCGCGCGCCGGGGGAGCTCCCGTCTACGCCGTCCTCAAGGCCGACGCCTACGGACATGGCGCCCGCGCGGTGGCCCGGCGTCTGGCGCGCGAAGGGGTCCGCCGCTTCGGCGTCGGCGTGGCCGAGGAAGGAGTCGACCTGCGCCGCGCCGGAATCGAAGGAGAAATCCTGCTGGTCAACTTCTCCGATCCCGCCGACGCCCCGCTGCACCGGGCTTACGGTCTTACGCCGACGCTCTACGATCTCGATCAGGCCCGGGGCTTCGCCGCGGCGACCGCGGCGTTCGGCTCCGCTCTCGCGGTCCATCTGAAGGTCGACACCGGGATGGGCCGGCTGGGAATCCTGCCTTCCGAGATCCCGGAAGCCGCGCGGCTCCTCCGCGCCGCGAGGGGCCTCCGGCTGGCCGGCACCTTGACCCAGCTTGCGCGGGCGGACGAGGTCGAGCCCGAAGCCGTGGACGGCCAGCTCGCGCTGTTCCGCTCCTGCCTGGACGACCTGCGCAGCAACGGCCTGGACCCGGGCATGACGCACTGCGCCAACTCGGCCGGACTCCTTCTGCATCCGCGATCGATCTTCGCCGCGGTCCGTCCCGGCCTGGCGCTCTACGGGATCCCGCCGTCGCCGTCGTTTCCCGACGCCGCGCTCGTCCCGGCCATGGAGGTCGAGACCCGGGTCATGGCGGTCAAGGCCGTCCCCGCGGGCGCGGCGCTCGGCTATGGCGGCCGCTTCGTGGCGCGCCGCCCGTCGACCATCGCCGTGCTTCCCATCGGCTATCATGACGGCGTTCGCAGACGCATCACCGGTCGCACATACGTTGTCTTGCGGGGGGGCAAAGCGCCGATCGTCGGCGCGGTGAGTATGGATCTGACTCTGATCGACGCGACAGAGACCGGTGCGCGGGCGGGAGATCGCGCGGTGCTCCTCGGCGGCGAGGGCGAGAACCGGATCACCGCGTGGGACCTGGCCCTGGCCGCTGAGACCATTCCCTACGAGATCGTGTGCGGCATCGGCCCGCGCGTGCCCCGCGCCTACCGCGACGCGAGCCTTCCATCATGAAGGTCTTCGAAGCCATCGGCCGGGTCGTCCTGCGGTTCCTCGAGGAGGTCGGCCGGTCCTTTCAGATGCTGGGCCGCATGGTGGCCTGGATGGTCCGCCCGCCCTACGACCTGCCTGAGCTCTTGCGGCAGATGGTGCGCGTGGGCTGGGACTCGATCCCGGTCGTCCTCCTGACGACCCTCTTCACCGGCATGGTCCTGGCGCTCCAGACCTTCAACGGCTTCGCGCGCTTCCACGCGGAGAACTTGGTCGGCAGCGTCGTGGCGCTCTCGCTCACCCGCGAGCTTTCGCCCGTGCTGGTGGCCCTCATGGTCACCGGGCGCGTCGGCAGCGCCATGGCCGCCGAGCTCGGCTCGATGCGTGTGACCGAGCAGATCGACGCCCTGACGGCGCTCGGCGCGGAGCCGGTGCAGTACCTGGTGGTGCCCCGGGTGACCGCCGCGGTTCTCATGATGCCGCTCCTGGTCATTCTGGGCGACGTCGTGGGGATGTACGGGGGATACCTGGTGGCCGTGCAGCTGCTCGGCGCCAACCCGGTGTCCTACGTCGACAACACGTTCCAGTTTCTCCACGTCAGGGAGGACGTGGTCTCCGGACTGATCAAGGCCGGCGTGTTCGGGCTGATCTTTTCCCTGATCGCCTGCGTGCGCGGCTACTACACCAGCGGCGGCGCCGAGGGCGTCGGCCGGGCCACGACGCGGGCGGTCGTGTCGGGAAGCCTCTCGGTCCTGGTGGCCGACTTCTTTCTGACCAAGCTCCTGTACTGATGAGCGCACAGGCCAAGCCGGGTCCGCCGGTCCAATCGAACGCATCCGCCCCGAAGCTCGAGGTGCGCGACCTTCACAAATCCTTCGGGGACAAGGTCGTCCTGGACGGCGTGTCCTTCGCCCTCCAGCCGGGCGAATCGCTCGTCGTGGTGGGGCCTTCGGGAACGGGCAAGAGCGTGCTCTTGAAGCACCTGATCGGTCTTCTGCGGCCGGATTCCGGCAGCGTGCTGGTGGACGGCCAGGATCTCTGGGCCCTGGACGCGGTGGCCCAGAGCGAAGTGCGCAAGAAATTCGGGATGTCCTTCCAGGAAGGGGCGCTCTTCGACTCGATGTCGGTCTTCGACAACGTCGCCTTCCCGCTGCGGCGCTCCGGCCGGCCGCCCCAAGAGGTCCGCGAGCGCGTCCGGGAGTGCCTGGAGATCGTTCACCTGCCCGACGTGACCGACAGGCGCCCGGCGGAGCTGTCCGGCGGGATGCGCCGCCGCGTCGGGTTCGCGCGGGCCATCGCCCACGAGCCGCAGATCCTGCTGTTCGACGAGCCCAACACCGGGCTCGACCCCATCATGACCGACGTCATCGACGAATCGATCCTGGAAATGCGCGAGCGGCTTCACGCCACGATCGTCACGATCACCCACCACATGCCCAGCGCGCAGAAGGTGGGCGACCGCGTGGCCCTGCTGTTCGGCGGCAAGATTCTCTACGAGGCCTCGCCGGAGGAATTCCTCCGGTCCGACGACCCCGCGGTCAAGCAGTTCGTGGAGGGCAAGGCCGAGGGGCCCCTCACGGTGGAAGATGAACGACTCGACCGGCGTCCGCCCGAATCGCCCCGCGGTGGCGACGGCGGACGGCCCGGCGGGAAGGCCGCCTCCCGGGAGGACCGGGGCAGGCGGGAGAAGGAGGGCGCATGAACGCTGCGGCGAAGGTCGGTGCTTTCTTCGTGATCGCTCTGATCCTGGCGGGCCTGCTGGTCTGGAGAATCGAAGACCTTCGGATCGGCCGCGGCAAGGCGCAGCGCCTCTCCGTCGCGTTCAAGGACGTGGCCGGCCTGGACGCCAAGTCCACGGTCCGCGTGGCCGGAGTCCGCGTGGGCAAGGTCGCCAAGATCCGCATCGACCGACCCACCGGGCGCGCCATCGTCGACATGGACATCGACGGCGACGTCGATCTGCGCCAGGGTGCGTCCGCTGCGGTGGCCAACCTCGGGCTGCTCGGAGAGAAGTACGTCGAGCTCGTTCCCGGACCTGTCGGGGCCGCGCCGCTTCCCGAAGGCTCGGTGCTCCAGGGAGACGTCCCGGTCACCTTCGACCAGATTACCCGCCTGGCCCGGGACATCGAGGTCGACGTCAAGGGCATCAGCTCCAACCTGAACCAGTCCCTGGGCGGGCCGCAGGGCGAGGAGCGCCTGCGCACGATCGTCGAGAACGTGCGCATCATCACCGACGACCTGCGCGTGATGGTGGCCACCAACCGCACCAACGTGGATTCGACGCTCGCCAACTTCAAGGAGTTCTCCGGGATGATGGTGCAGCTGGTCGACCGGCTGGATCAGCTGGTGGCGTCCAACCAGGCCAACGTCTCGCAGGGGATCGCCAACATCAAGGAAATCAGCCAGAAGCTCGAGACCACCGCGGATAACTTAAACGACATCACCGGGCGCATCCGCGAGGGCAAGGGCACGGTGGGCAAGCTCATCGAGAGCGAGGAGACCCACAAGAACTTGAACGACGCGCTCATCGCGGTCAAGGAGGGCGTGGGCGGCCTCAACAAGGCGCTCGGCCAGGTCGGCAGGACCAAGCTCGACCTGGGAGTGCGCACGGAGATGCTGACCCGCTTCTCCAAGGGCAAGGGATATCTGACGCTCGACGTCGTGCCCCCGGAGTCCCCGCGGTTCTATCGCCTGGAGGTCGCGAGCGAGCCCTTCGGCCGCCGTGTCCAGGACACCACGACGTACACGGTGGTCAACCCCGACGGGCACACCGACGTCTTTCTCGTGGACAAGCAGGACTACAAGTACGACTTCGCCATCTCGGCCCTCTTCGGGTGGCGCTGGAAGGATTTCGCGCTGCGCGCGGGCGTGATCGAGTCGACCGGCGGCGCCGGGATCGACTACGCGATCCTGAAGAACCGGCTGCGCTTCTCCGCCGACGTCTGGGATTTCAACCGCCCCGACTTCTCGGCCCACGCCAAGGTGAGCACGCGGTACTACTTCTCTCCCTCGGTGTACGCGACGGCCGGATGGGACGATCTCCTGAACCGTTCCCGCAAGGCCGACTCGCTCTTCGTTGGCGCGGGCGTGCGCTGGACCGACGACGACATCAAGTATTTGCTGGGGTCGATCCCGATCAAGCCGTGAAAAAGACGTGAGGCGTGAGGGTTGAGGCGAGAGGCGTGAATCGAGGAGCGAGCGGACAACTCTTCTGAACGAGCGATATCGCCTTACGCCTTACGCCTGACGCCTGACGATCCCCATGCGCTCCAAATCCATCACCGTCTTCGCCTGCCAGTCCTGCGGCGCCGTGTCCCCGAAGTGGCTGGGCCGCTGCCCGGATTGCGGGGAATGGAACAGCTACGTCGAGGAAGCGCGCGGCGACCGGCCGCCCGCGCCGGCGAGCCCGGCGTCCGCGCCGATCGGACAGGTCGAGGCGGCCGCGCAGGAGCGGATCACGACCGATCTTCCCGGGTTCGACCGCGTGCTGGGGGGCGGCTTCGTGGCCGGCTCGGTGGTGCTCTTGGGCGGCGAGCCGGGCATCGGCAAGTCGACGCTTCTTCTCCAGGCGGCGCGGGCGGTGGCCGAGCGCGCCGGCGACGTGCTCTACGCCACCGGGGAGGAGTCGGCGGCGCAGGTCAAGATGCGCGCGGACCGGCTGGCCATCCGGGCGGAACGGCTCCTGGTGCTCGCGGAGACGGAGGTCTCCCGGATCGTTGCCGAGGCCGAATCCCGCCGGCCGTCCCTGGTGGTGATCGACTCGATCCAGGCGATCCGCGACTCGGCCCTTTCCTCGGCGGCGGGCACGGTCTCCCAGGTGCGGGAGACCGCCGCGGCGCTGCAGCGCTACGCCAAGGTGAGGGGGGTTCCCGTCGTCCTGATCGGCCACGTGACCAAGGACGGGAGCCTGGCCGGCCCCAAGTCGCTGGAACACCTGGTCGACGCGGTGATCGCGATCGAAGGGGAGCGCGCCTCGAGCCGGCGCCTGCTCAAGGCGAGCAAGAACCGCTTCGGCCCCGTCGATGAGCTGGCGCTCTACGAGATGACCGGCGAGGGGCTGACCGAGGTCACCAATCCTTCGGCGGTGCTGCTGGCCGAGCGGCGCAAGGGCCTTCCCGGCAGCGCTGTGACCGCGGCGCGCGAGGGATCGCGCTCGCTCCTGGTGGAGATCCAGGCCCTGGTCGGGCCGTCCGCCGCGGGATCGCCGCGCCGCGTGGCCGTGGGCCTCGACGGGAACCGGCTGGCGCTGCTGCTGGCGGTTCTCGAAGTGGCCGGGCTGCCCCTGGCTGCGCGGGAGGTGTTCGTCTCCTGCGCCGGCGGCCTCGAGGTGCGCGAGCCCGCCGCCGACCTGGCGGTGGTCGCGGCGCTCGCGTCGTCCGCGCGCGGCCGTCCCCTTCCCGAGGGCGCGGTGTTCTTCGGCGAGATCGGCCTGCTGGGAGAGATTCGCGTGGTCGCGGCGTCGGTGGCGCGCCTCAAGGAGGCCGCGGCACTGGGGTTCACCATCGCGTATCTGCCCGCGGGAAACGCCGCGGAGGCGGTGGGTTTTCCGGATCTCTCCGCGCGCCCGGTCGACCGCGTCGGCGATTTTCTCCGCGAGGTCTTCGGTCCCGCGGCCGGCGCGCCCCGCTGAGGCGAAGCGGCTGCCGCGGCCGTGGCGCGGCTACTTCTCTTCGAGGACGAGCGCCAGGCGCAGGGGTGCCGGACCGAGCTCCTCGGGGGGAAAGGGTGTCAGGAGCGTCACGCTCTTCTCGGTCCGTTCGTCGAAGCGCACGTGCTCGGGCTCGCTCAGGCGGCGTTCCACGACCCGGTAGCGGCGAAGGCCGAAGGGCGTCCGCATCTCCAGAGCGTCGCCGACGTGCAGGCGGGCCACGCGGCTTCCGTCGGGACCGCGCGAGACCACGATCAAGGGATGCGTCGAGGCCCGTGCGCTTCCCGGCAGGGAGGTGGTGGGCACGTGGCCGGGGCCCTGGGCCAGAGTGGCGTTGGTCACGCCTTCGTACACCGGCGAGTCGAGCCCGACCCGCGGCGCGGTGACGCGGCCGACCAGGTCGCCCTCCTCCAGGCGCGCCAGCGCGACCGGGGCGGACGGCAGGTAACGGTGCGCGCGGTCGGTGTACATGCCCTGGCCGACGGCGGCGGCGCCCAGAATCCCGCAGGCCAGGACGATGGCGGCCATGGCCCGGCCGAATCTCTGCGACAGGATGTTAGTCATGTTGTCCTCGTCGGGAGCGCGCCGGCCCGCGACAGGCGGGCCGGGCTCCCGATGCAGTTTTTTACCGGGTCTTCCTTGAGAGGAATACTCCCGACAGCGCCAGGGCCAATCCGGCCGCGGCCAGTCTCGGAGCGGAGGAGCCGGTCTGGGGCAGCGTGCCGGGGGTCTCGGCTGCGGCAGGCGCGGGGGCGGGCTCCGCGGCAGGGGCGGGCGCCGGGGCCGGCGCCGGAGGCACGTAGGCCGAGCTCGCGGCCGGGGCCGACGGCGCGGCGCTCGCGCCGGCGGTTTCCGCGGTGGCCTGGAAGTTGATCTCCTTGCGGTCGATCACCTCGCCGCTGATGTTCTTGGCCACAACCTGGATCTTGTGAGCGCCCGGAGTCACGTTCTCGATCGTCGCGACGTTGGCCTCGCCGGCGGTCAGGGTCTGCTGGAGCTTGTCATCGAGGAACACGTCGAACTTGGCGGGAGGAAACGTCCCTTCTCCGAACCGGGTTCCCTGCCCCTGGCCGAAGATGGGGCGGTTGTAGTCCACGGCGACACGGACCGACGATCCCGTGATGGTGGCGCCCTCCGCGGGCTCGCTCACCCGCAGGCGCAGATCGTTCTTGGTCGGCGCGGCGGTGTTCTGATCCGCGTTCTGGGCCAGACCGAGGCCCGCGACGGCGAAGAATGCGAGGGCTAGAAGGACCGTGCAGTGTTTCTTGCGCATAGTCGTCTCCTTGGTTCCATTCACTTGCGGCGCCCGGCGGGCACCGATCACTCGGCGAGATCCAAAGGCCGTGCCAAAAGGGACAGCCGGTGGCGGCATCAGCCTAAAGGCTTGTGCCCACAGAGTTTGATGGAATCAGGCCTGGATGAACTCCGGCATGGAGGATGTTAACACGCGGAAGGCCTCCAGATATTTCTCCCGGGTGGTTCGCACGACCCCTTCCGGCAGCCGCGGGGCCGGCGGCCTCTTGTTCCAGCCGGTCGACTCCAGCCAGTCCCGAACGAACTGCTTGTCGAAAGACGCCGGGCTCTTGCCGGGCACATAGAGCTTGGCCTCCCAGTAACGTGAGGAATCCGGAGTGAAGGCCTCGTCGATCCAGAGGATCCGGCCCTCGTGCATTCCGAATTCGAGCTTGGTGTCGGCGAGGATCAAGCCGCGGGTCAGAGCGTATTCGCTGGCCTGCCTGTACAGCTGGAGCGTCAGGTCGCGCAGGCGCTCGGCCGTCTCGGTGCCGATCTGGTTGGCCATCCGCTCGAAGGAGATGTTCTCATCGTGCCCCTTCTCGCTCTTGGTCGCGGGCGTGAAAATCGGCTCGGACAGGGGCGACGCCTCCAGGAGGCCTTCGGGAAGCCGGATCCCGCAGACGCGCCGGGTCTGCTTGTACTCCTGCCAGCCCGAGCCGGCCAGGTAGCCGCGGGCCACGCACTCGAAGGGGATGACCTCGGCCTTGCGGACCAGTACGCTGCGCCCCTCCAGGACCGCCCGGTCGGCCTGCAGGGACTCCGGCAAGCGCGCCATGTCGCTTTCGATCAGGTGGTTCTCGACCTCGGGGAACCGCTTGAACCAGAAGTTGGAAAGCTGCGTCAGGATCTTTCCCTTGTCCGGAATTCCCGGGGTCAGGACGCAGTCGAAGGCGGAGATGCGGTCGCTCGCGACGAGAAGGATGGAGTCCCCGAGATCGTAGATCTCGCGAACCTTGCCCCTCCGGGAGAGGCGCGCGCCGGCCAGATGCGTTTCCATCAACGAGCTCATACGAGCCGGACCTTAGCACGAGCGGGCGCAAAAACGCCCGCCGGCTCTGCTATTGTTCTCGGCTCCATGCGCGTTCACGTGCGAGCATCCCGGCCCGCCGCCCGCGGCCGAACCGCCATCGGCTTCTTTCACGAGTCCGCCGATCCGTCCGGCGACGCGCCGCGCGCGGTCCGGGACGAGATCCGCAAGGCCTGCCGGGCCGGCGGCTTCCGCGGACGGGACAAGGAAACCGTGGGCGCTCTAACCGCCGCCGGCGGCTGGACCCTGGTGGGCCTGGGAAAGAGCCCGGCCACACCGGGCAAGCTGCGCCACGCGGTCCGCCAGTCGATCCGCGCCGCGTTGCGGTCCGGCCGAAACGCGTTCACGCTCGCGTTCGGGGAGGGGATTTCCGAAGGGTCGATGCGCATGCTTCTGCGCGAGGTAGCGCAGGCGGACTACTTCTTCGACCGCTACAAATCGCGCCGGCCGCGCCGGCCGCGGGAAGGCGAGGCCGTCCTGCTGCCGCCGCCGTCGATCGAGCCGCGGCGGCTGACCGAACGGGCCGCCGAAGCCGAGGCGCTGTCGGGCGTCGTGGCCTGGGCCCGCGACCTGGGAAACACGCCGGCCAACGACCTGGGCCCGGCCGATTTCGCCCGGGAGGCTCGGGCGCTGGCGCGGCGTCACCGCCTGCGCTTCACGACCCTGGGACCGGGCGAGATCCGGCGCGAGAAGATGGGCGGCCTGCTCGGCGTCAACGCCGGGAGCACGCGGCCTCCCGTGTTCGCGATCGGCGAGTACCGCCCCGAGCGCCACCGGGGCACAGCGGTCCTGATCGGCAAGGGGATCACGTTCGATTCGGGCGGCATCTCCATCAAGCCTTCCGCCTCGATGGGCGAGATGAAGTACGACATGATGGGGGCGGCCACGGTCTTTGCCTGCGCCGCGGCGGCCCGCCGGCTGGAGCTCCCGGTCCGCGTCGTGGCCCTGGCCCCGCTGACCGAGAACATGCCGAGCGGGTCGGCCACCCGGCCCGGGGACATCCTGCGGATGCGCAACGGAAAGACCGTGGAGGTGGACAACACCGACGCCGAAGGGCGCCTGGTTCTCGGCGACGCGCTCTCCTACGCCGAGAAGTTCCGTCCCGACGTGATCCTGGACTTCGCCACCCTGACCGGAGCGGTGATCATCGCGCTCGGCCACGAGTGCGCCGGCCTCATGACCGCGTCGGAGGATCTGGCCCGCGACCTCCTGGCCGCCGGCGAAGCGACCGGAGAGCGCCTCTGGCGGCTGCCTCTCTGGGACGACTACCGCGAGAACCTGAAGTCGGATTGGGCGGACATGAAGAACACCTCCGGGCGCGCCGCCGGGACGATCAACGCCGGAGTCTTCCTCAAGGAGTTCGCTCCCTCGGGCGTTCCCTGGGGCCATCTGGACATCGCCGGGATCGCCCACTTCGAGAAAGAGCACGCCGGCTACGACGCCGGCGCCACGGGTTTCGGCGTGGCCATGACCATGGAGTTCCTGCGCAAGCGGTTCCGCGGGTAGAGCGCCGGCGGTTTCTCCGCGCATAGCATATATGCTATATGCCCGCGCGCGCCGATTCTTCGCCTCGGCCCCGGTCCCATCCCGTAGAATGACCCCCTTCCTGCGGAAGGGGACCGAGGTTTGACCAGGAGCTCGGCGGACACGATCGCTTCCGAAGATCGCCCGACGGTCGCGACCGAGGGGCGGCTTCTCGCCAATCCCGCGACGGGCGAGCCCCTGGCCCGCGTGGCCGAGGCCGGCGCGCAGGAGGTGGACGCCGCGGCGCGGGCGGCCGAGGAGTGTTTCCGCAAGGCGTGGCGCCGGCGCCTTCCGCGGGACCGGTCCCGGGTCCTGCTGCGCCTGGCCGATCTCGTGCGCGATCACGCCGACGAGCTGGCGCTCCTGGAGAGCCGCAACGTCGGGAAGCCCTTGAAGGCGGCGCGGTCGGAGGTCCTCTCCGGCGCGGATTGCTTCGAGTACTACGCCGGCGCGGTGACCAAGTTCGGAGGCCAGACGATCCCGGTCTCCGCTCCCGGACTGGCCCTGACGCTGCGCGAGCCGATCGGGCCCTGCGCCGTGATCGTGCCGTGGAATTTCCCGTTCGTGATCACGACCTGGAAAGTCGCTCCGGCGCTGGCCATGGGCAACACCGTGCTGGTCAAGCCGGCGAGCGACACGCCTCTCTCGGCGCTGCGCCTGGCCGAGCTCGCGCTCGAAGCGGGGCTGCCGGAGGGCGCGCTCCGGGTCCTGACCGGGCGCGGGGAGGTGGTGGGCCGGGCGCTGGTGACGCATCCCGCGGTGCGCAAGGTCTCTCTGACCGGCTCGACGGAATCGGGCCGGGAGGTGATGCGCCTGGCCGCAGACCGGATCCAGCGCGTGTCCCTCGAGCTCGGCGGAAAGTCCGCCTGCGTCGTCTTCGCCGACGCGGACCTGGAGACGTGCCTTCCCTCGGCTCTCTGGAGCGCCCTCGACAACGCCGGGCAGGATTGCTGCGCGCGGTCGCGGTTCCTGATCGAGCGGCCGATCTACGACCGGCTCGTCGCGGACCTGGCCGGCCGCGTCGCGGCGATCCGCGTGGGCGATCCGCTCGCGCCGGAGACCGAAATGGGCCCGCTGGTGACGCATGCGCACCGGGAGAAGGTGGCCCGCTACATCGCCGTCGGTGAGGAGGAAGGGGCGCGACGCGTCTGCGGCGGAGAGATTCCCGTGGACCCGCCGCTCGCCGCCGGCGCCTATTTGACGCCGGCCCTCTTCGCCGGCGCCCACAACGGCATGCGCATCGCCCAGGAGGAGATCTTCGGACCGGTCATCGTGGCCATCCCCTTCCAGGGCGAGGACGAAGCGGTGTCCATCGCCAACGCGAGCCTGTACGGGCTCTCGGGATCGGTGTGGACGCGCGACCTCGGCCGCGCGCTGCGGGTCGCCAGGGCCGTCGAGACCGGCGTCCTCTCCGTCAACAGCAGCCGCAGCGTCTTCCTGGAGGCGCCGTTTGGAGGCGTCAAGCAAAGCGGCCTGGGGCGCGAGCTGGGACTGGCCGCGCTGGAGGCCTACAGCGAAACGAAAACGGTGTTCTTCAGCGAAGAGTAGGGAGCGGAGCCGTGCGCGAGCAGCCCGGAGCGATCCCCGGAACGTTGTCCCGCGTCGATCTCGAACGCGCCGTCGGCGCCGGGGAGATCGAGACGGTGCTGGCCGTCTTTCCCGATTACTACGGGCGCCTCATGGGCAAGCGGTTCGTCGGCCGGTTCTTCGTGGAGAGCGTCGCCGCGCACGGGTTGCACGCCTGCGACTACCTCCTGGCCTGCGACATGGAGATGGATCCGGTGCCGGGGTACCGGTTCACCAGCTGGGAGACCGGGTACGGAGATTTCCGACTCGTCCCGGACTGGCGCACCGCACGCCGCGCGGCCTGGCTCGCCCGGACCGCGCTCGTGCTTTGCGATCTGGTCGGCGAGCCCGACGGTAAGCCCATCGAGATCGCTCCGCGCCGGATCCTGCAGCGGCAGATCGAGCGCGCGAGCGAGCTGGGGTACGTGGTCCAGGCGGGCTCGGAGATCGAGCTCTATCTCTTCCGGGAAACCTACGACAGCGCGCGCGGCAAGCACTACCACGACCTGGAGACCTTCGGCAGCTACATCGAGGACTACCACGTGCTGCAGGGCACCAAGGAGGAGCCGGTCGTCGGCGCGATCGTTCGGAGCCTCGAGGCGAGCGGCGTTCCCATGGAAGGATCGAAAGGGGAGTGGGGTCCGGGCCAGCAGGAGATCAACGTCCAGTACTGCGAAGTGCTCGAACAGGCCGACCGCAACGTCCTGACCAAGCACGCGGCCAAGGAAATCGCCTACGGCCTGGGGCACGCTGTGACCTTCATGGCCAAGTGGGACGAGAAACTCGCGGGAAGCTCCATGCACCAGCACCTCTCGCTCTGGGACGCGGACGGCAAGCGCGCTCTCTTCGCCGGCGACCGCCGGCTCGGCCCGATCGCCGCGAGCGACCTGTTCCGCTGGTTTCTGGGAGGGTGGATGGCCCGGGCCGGAGAGCTCGCGGTCTGCTTCGCGCCGTCGGTCAACTCCTACAAGCGGTTCCAGAGCGCTTCGTTCGCGCCCACCGCCGTCGCCTGGAGCGTGGACAACCGCACGGCGGGATTCCGCATCGTCGGCTCGGGCGATTCCCTGCGGATCGAGTGCCGCATGCCCGGGGCCGACGCCAATCCCTACCTGGCCTATGCCGCGGCGCTCTCCGCCGGACTGGACGGGATCGAGAGGAAGACCGATCCTGGAGAGGCGCATTCCGGCAACGCCTACGCGGCGGAGGAAGTCGCTCACGTCCCCAAGAGCCTCGCCGAGGGCATCGGGCGCTTCGAGAAGAGCGCCTTCGCCCGCCGCGCCTTCGGCGACGCCTTCGTGGACCACTACCTGCACTTTCTGCGGACCGAGCAGCGCAAGTTCGACGAAGTCGTGACCTGCTGGGAGCGGGCCCGGTTCTTCGAAAGGGGATGAAGACGATTCCTCCGGCACCGCAGGTTGATCATCCGGGTTCTCGTCCGTAGGGGCGGGGCTTGACCCCGCCCGCGAACAGGGGAGGTAGCACGGTGCGTCTCGCCGGCAAGGTCGCGATCATCACGGGCGCCGGAAGCGGCATCGGGCGCGAGGCCGCGCTGCTCTTCGCGCGCGAAGGCGCGAAGGTTGTGGTGGCGGAGGTCGCCGACGATTCCGGACACAGGACCGTCGCAGATATCGCGGCCGCCGGCGGAACCGCGACCTTCGTCCATGCCGACGTCTCCAGGGCCGCCGACGCGCAGGGCATGGTCGCCGCGGCGGAGAAGACCTACGGCAAGCTCGACGTCCTCTTCAACAACGCGGGGATCTTTCCGGCCAACGACGGCTCCGTCGTGGACACCGACGAGGAGACCTGGGATCTGGTCATGCGCGTCAATCTCAAGGGCGTCTTCCTCGGCAGCAAGTACGCGATCCCGGCGTTCCTGCGGGCGGGCGGGGGGAGCCTCATCAATACGGCCTCGTTCGTCGCGCTGATGGGTGCGGCCACGGCCCAGATTGCCTACACCGCGAGCAAGGGCGGTGTGCTCTCCATGACGCGTGAGATCGCCGTCGAGTTCGCCCGGAAGGGGATCCGCGCCAACGCGCTCTGCCCCGGCCCCGTCGACACGCCGCTCCTGGCCGATCTCCTCTCCGACCCGGCGAGGCGCCAGCGCCGCCTGGTCCACATTCCGCCCGGCCGCCTGGCCAAGGCCGTCGAGATCGCCAACGCGGCGCTGTTCCTGGCGTCGGACGAGTCGAGCTACGTCAACGGCGCGATCTTCACCGTCGATGGAGGGATCACCGCGGCGTACGTGACGCCGGAGTAGAGGCGGAGGCCGTCCGAACGCCATGGCTGCGACAAGGAAGTGGAAGACGGCGTCGCTTGCGTCTCGACGCCTGTGGATGCTGATCGTGTCGTTGGGCATCGCCTCTCTGGCGGTCGCTCTGGACCCCAACCGCCTTCCCACACAGTACGTTCTCCAGACGTGGGGCGTCGAGGAGGGGCTGCCTCAAAGCACGGCCCAGGCCATTCTTCAGAGCCGCGAAGGGTACCTTTGGATCGCGACCCAGGAAGGGTTGGCGCGTTTTGACGGAGTGCGATTCGTCGTCTTCAACAAGAAGAACACGCCGTCGATCCACGAGGACTTCTTCACCTGCCTGGCGGAGGATCCCTCCGGCGTTCTCTGGGCCGGCAGTCTGGGCGGCCTGGTCCGCTATTCCTCGGGGTCGTTTCGCGGGTTCACCACGCAGGACGGACTTCCTGGCAACGACGTGCGGGCGCTCGCGATCGACCAGACGGGCCGGGTCTGGGCCGGCACCCGAACTGGTCTCGCGCGATTTGCGGACGGACACTTCCAGACCCTGGACGCGGCCGGACAGGCGGGCCTGTCGCATGTCCAGGCCCTGGCCGCAAGCCGCGGCGGCGGCGTCTGGGTCGGCTCGGACCGGGGCCTGACGCGGCTGGAGGGAGATGCGCGCCTGCGGATCGAGGGTCTTCAGGAGGAGTCCGTGCTCTGTCTCCGCGAGGACGGCGACGGCGCGCTGCTCATCGGGACGCGGCAAGGCGGCCTCTACCGGGTCCAGGACGCAGTGGCGGCGCGCGTCGCCCCCGCGGCGGCTCTCGGACGACATCCGGTCTTCGCGGTCCTTCGAGACCGGGCGGGAACGCTCTGGGTTGGCACCGTCGGCGGCGGCCTCCTGCGATGGAACGGTTCTGTGTTCTCGAGCTTCGAGATCGAGGGCGGCGAAGGGGAGAACGGTGTGCGCACGCTCCTGGAGGACCGTCAGGGCAGCCTCTGGATCAGCACCGTGACCGGCGGGCTGATCCGGCTGCGCGACGGGCCCTTTCAATCGTATTCGTCGCTGGAGGGCCTCCCGCAGCAGGCCGTGAACGCCGTGCTGGAGGATCGCGAAGGCAGCGTCTGGATCGCGAGCGCCGCGGGGTTGAGCCGCATGCGGCGGGATGGCGGCGCGATCCGCACCTTCGGCGAGAGAGACGGCGTGCCTCCGGGCGTCCTGCTGTCCCTGCTGGAGGATCGACGCGGGCGGCTCTGGGTCGGCACCCAGAGCGGCCGTCTAGCCTTCTTCGAGGGGGAGAGTTTCCACGCCGCGCCCGCCGGCTTCCCGGCTTCCCCGATCCTGGCCATGGCCGAGGATGCCGGCGGCCGGCTGTGGATCGCCACGGACGGCGGAGGCGTCGGGCGCCTCGAGTCGGGCGTCTGGAAGACATGGACGACCCGCGACGGGCTGGCCAGCGATTCCGCTCACGACCTCGCGTTCGGGCACGACGGGTCGCTCTGGATCGCGAGCTATGCGGGCGGCCTCTCGCGGTTTCGGGACGGACGATTTGCCTCCGTTGGAGCCGCCGAGGGACTCGGCAGGTTCCAGATCCTGTCCTTGCACGCCGACGACGACGGTGCGATGTGGGCGGGCACGCTGGGAGGCGGGCTCTTCCGGGTGGACTCCGGCGGCCGCGCCGCCTCGTTCACGACCCAGCAGGGTCTCTGCGACGATGTCGTCTACAGCATCCTCGACGACGGAGCCGGGTATCTCTGGACGAGCAACAACCACGGCGTCGGGCGGGTCCGCAAACAGGAGCTCCTCGACGTGGCCGCGGGGAAGGCTGCCGGTTTCCATTGCGCGCCGTACGGGAGGTCCGAGGGGCTGCGATTCGGCGAGTGCAACGGGGGGAGCCAGCCCTCGGCCTGGAGAGGTCGCGACGGCCGGCTCTGGTTCGTCATCCGGCGCGGGGTGGCGGTCGTCGACCCGGTCGCTGTCGATCATTCTCCGCCTCCGCGACCGCCCGACGTCGTCGCGGAAGAGCTTCTCGTCGACCACCGCCTCGTTCCGGCCGGCTCCCGCGTCACCACGGCGCCGGGCCGGGCGGACCTGGAGATCCATTTCACGGCCCTGAACCTCGCCGCGCCCGAGGCGGCGCGTTTTCGAGTGCGCCTGGCCGGATACGAAACTCGCTGGGTCGACGAGGGCGCGCGGCGCACGTCGTACTACACGAACCTCCCGCCCGGTGCGTACCGTTTCGAGGCGTCCGCGAGCGCGGCGGACAGTTCCTGGAGCGAGGCGCGCACTCTCTTCGAGGTCCGGGTTCCTCCTCGTTTCTACCAGCGCAAACTCTTCTGGATCGCCGTGGCCTGCGCGGTCGTCGGCCTGGCCGGTATGTTCTATCGCGGCCGCATGAGCGCAGCCGCCAAGCGCGAAGCCGAGCTGGCTCGGCGTGTCGAGGAGGAGATGGCGCGGACCAAGATTCTCAGGGGCCTTCTCCCGATCTGCGCCTCGTGCAAGAAGATTCGCGACGACAAGGGCTACTGGAACCAGATCGAGTCCTTCATCCACACCCACTCGGAGGCCGACTTCAGCCACAGCATCTGCCCCGAGTGCATGCAGCGTCTCTACCCGGAGTACGCGGAGGATCCGCCGAGCTCTTAGTCGGAAGGGATCTATCCGTCGGGATTGCCGACAGACCGTGCCGCCGCCCCGGGGGAGGCGCACGTTGACCTCCGAGCTGGACGCTCGCCTTCCTGGCGCTGCTCAGTTGTCTGAGTCGGGGAGATCCTCGGTGGGGGCCCGGGGGTCTCCCCGGTTCGTGAATCACGGAACCTGGGGTCCCACAGGTTCCTTGACGATCACGATCCCGGCCGCTACGATCTCTCTCCCTGCGAAAGTGGCGGAATTGGTAGACGCGCAGGTTTCAGGAACCTGTGGGTAACACCGTGAGGGTTCGAGTCCCTCCTTTCGCACCAAATCGTCGCTCCGGCATGATCGCGCCCCCCCGGCTCACCGGTCCGCGGCTCGGCCGGAATGCGGCCTCCACGGTGGCACGGATCCGTCGCCGCGCTCTCAACTTCAACGAAACGGCAGGGCCCGCGGCTTTCGTGGCGGAGAATGAGGGATGGAGACGGTTGCCGGCAGGCTCTGGCAGTCTCCTGCCAGCGTCTCGACGATCGTGATGACGACGGCGGTCGTCCCGTCGACACTCGTCGGCCGGGTCGCCGCGGAAAACGTGATCGCGTTTGTTCCCTGTCCCGAAGTGATCTCCCCGTTCGAGATCGCCCACTGGTAAGTCGTCGGAGAGGAATAAGGGGTTCCGTAGGCCTGGACGCTCGCCGAGAGTCCGACTTGGCCGGGCAGAACGGAGTCGGGAGCGAGAACGGTCGGCGTCGGCGTGACGGGCACCAGGACCTGTGCGGACACGGCTTCCAGGCATCCCAGAAACCAGTCGTAGTACACCGTCTAGGCCGTGCTCCGCGAAGGCTGTGCGGTCGTGGCGCGCGATGTCGGGTCCGCCACTTCGTCCGCCGGGGACCAGGAGCATCCGCTGGCGGACCAGACGGTCGAGAGCTGGACGGTGCCGCCGGGGCAGACCGCCGAGGGAATCGCCGCGGCAAAGGGAAAGGGACACGTGATCGGCCAACCAATCGGGCACGCGTGCCACTGCGCGTAGGCGGTCGTTTGAGCCAGGCCTCCCCAAATGCCTGCCAGCACGAGCAGAACGACCAGCCGGAAAGACGGCATCGCTCTGACTCTAGGCCCCGGGTCGCGCAAGGACCAGGTGCGAATGCCTCATCTACCGGATTGATACGGTGAGAGAGCGGATTCCGTCGGGGGAGCCGCGGTCTCTCGAGGCAACGTTCAGCGCGCCGGGATTCCCTTCCGGCCGGCGATGAGCTTGCGCCGCGGGCCGCGGTCCTTGAGGATCCAGCGCCGACCCTTGGGCGACGGGCCCTGGGCGCCGCGGCCGACGAGGTCGAGGAGATCGGTCGTCGTGATGATGCCGACGAGCTTGCCGCCCTCCACGACGGGCAGGCAGCCGATCCCGCGGCCGCGCATCCGGTTGGCGGCCTGGCGCATCGACATCTTCGGCGACGCCGTGGCGGCCGGCGCGGTCATGACCTGCTCGACCGTTTCTTCCCGGCCCTCGGCGGAGCGGTCCGACAGGTCCCGATCGGACACCACGCCGAGGATCTCTTTGCCGCGGGTGACGACGAGATGATGGATGCGCTTGCGTCGCATCCTCGAGAGCGCCTCGGCGGCCGATTCGCCCGTGGACATGGTCTCGACCCGCTTGGTCATGAAGTCCTGGACGCGCATGCGTTTCTCCTTTGCCGGGGTTTCACTGCCAGCGATCGTCGGGCAGGTCGCGCAGGAAATCGCCGATGGGATCGCGGCCTGGACGGCTGGGACGCTGACGGAACACGCGCATGAATGCGCGCGGCCGCCGGCGGCGCGCGCGCGGAATCCGAAGCGCCGGAGTCTTCGCTCCGAGCAGCCCGTCATCGATCTGGAGGGTTTCCCGCACGACCACCGTCCAGGCCGCGCCGGCCAGCCCCACGAACTTGTTTCTCGCTCCCATGATCGCCTCCTGCGCCGTTTGCGCGGAACGAGCCTCCCTCTCGGCCCTCTCGTGGCACTGATACGAATGCATCAAACGCAAGGTTCCGCCGCCCGGGAGGCACCGGCCTTGCAGATGTCGTCCTTCGATGGCCCGAC
Organism: uncultured Acidobacteriota bacterium; assembly: GCA_963733955.1. GTDB lineage: Bacteria > Acidobacteriota > Thermoanaerobaculia > UBA5066 > Gp7-AA6 > DATFTF01. The sequence goes on along the minus strand of CAVTEW010000003.1, from coordinate 2,514,179 downwards.
TTAAGAACGGATGAGAAAGAAAGGGGGAACGGGCATGCATTCGAAGACGGTACGAACGGCTCTTGCGGCGCTCGCCCTGGCCGCGGGCGCGGCGCTGGCTCTGGCTCAGAATCCGGGCGGCTACTCCAATGCCCCGACGGACAAGGATTACAGGATGACCGTCATCCAACCCGCCGAAGGCGCCACGATCCGTGGGACCGACGTGGCGATCGAGCTGCGCCTGCCTCGGGTTCCGGAGGGCACGGGTGTCAGCGAGGCCGAGCGCCGGGACACGCTGACTCCGACGTTCCAGATTTTCGTGGACGGTCAGAGCGTCGGAAATCTGCCGCAGGGGCAGAACGTGTTCACGGCGCGCGAACTCTCCGAGGGCCCGCACAAGATCGTCGTCGTGGCCAAGAACACGGCGGGCGAGGTCGTCGATCGCAAGGAGATCAACGTGACCACCACGGCCGTCACCGGTTCGGCGGAGGCGTCCGCTCCGGCGCGCGCAACGGAGCCGAGCCCCGCGGGTGGAGTGGAGCCGGCCCCGGCCAGCGCGGTGAGCGCCGCGCCCTCCACTGCGACCACGCTTCCGCAAACGGGCAGCTCGTATCCGGCCGTCGCCCTGGCGGGATTGGGGTTGTTGCTCGCGGGCGGCGTTCTGGTGCGCCGGTCCTAGCCCAACGGCAAGGACGGGCGGCCGCGGCGGCCGTCCGTCCCCTCTCCGTGGCTACCGTGGCTACCGCCAGGCGTCGTCGAGATCCAGACGCGCCTGGCAGCCGGCCTTGGCGGAGTCGAGATCGCGCAGGACTTCTCCGACAGTCTTGCCGGGCATGGATCCGCCTTCCAGGAACGAGATCAGGCCCTCGCGAGGGCGTTGTTACGGGCGAGCCGGGCCGGGGGGACGAGGCTGGGAGACCTCCTCAGCCATTCCCATGATGCTCTGGACGACCCGGCCGGAGGCCCCCGCGCCGTTGTCCATGAAGATAACTTTGCCCTGGGCGTGGTCGGCGACGTACTTCAGGGCGTCGGTGTACTCCAGATACAGGATGAAATTGGCGTCCACGCCCGCCGTCTTCAGGCTCTCCGCCGCGTCCTTCATGCCCTCGGCGACGCTCTTGCGGAAGAGCGCCAGGCCCTCGCCGCGCAGGGCGGAGGCCTTCTTCTCCGCCTCGGCGCCGATGGTCTTGTAGGCGGCCTCGGCCTCGGCGTCCTTGGTGCGCTTGACCAGCAGGGCGGCGCCTTCGTTCTCCGCCGCGGCCAGGAGGTTCTTGGAGGAGACCACGCGGGCCATCGAGTCCATGATCGACTGGTCGAAGGTCATGTCGGTGATCTGGATGTCGCGCACCGCGTAGCCCCAGGAGGAGACGACCTCGTCCAGGTTCTTCTTGGTGTGGTCGACGATCTCCGCTCGCATGCCCAGGATCGCGGCCTGCTTGGTGCTGGCAACGAACTGGCGGATCGATCCGTCGATCGTCCGCTGGAGGGCCAGCTGGAACTCGCCCGGAGAGGCGAAGCTGAACACGGCCTTCTTGATCGTCTCCTCCTCGGCGTTGCCGACGGCGTACAGGATCATGGTGGAGAACTTCACGTTGGCCTGGTCCTCGGTGATGGCCTGAAACTCCATCTGGAGCGCGCGATTCTGCAGCGACAGCCGGGAGAAGACGTTCTCCCAGGGGAGCTTGAAGTTCGCCCCCTCGCGCATGACCCTCCGGTATTTTCCGAACACCGTAACCACGGCGACCGTGGCCTCGGGGATGCTGCGGAACATGGACAGCAGAATCCACAGAACGACCAGGACGACCAGACCCATCAGAACCGTACGGATCTCCATCGCGTCCTCCTTGACGTTGGTCAGCGGGATTAGAAGGTCAACATACGGCAGGCCGCGCCGATGTCAAGTCGCCTCCACGTCGCTTCCGCTCGTTCGGGACCTGGCTTCGCCACCGGGCAAACTCAGTCCACCTCGGTGTCGTAGGGGCGGGGCTCGTCCCCGCCCGCCTCCACGCGCCGTGACCAGAGCGAACCCTCACCCCGGGAGGGTGAGGACATTAGGGACTACGCCTCACGCCTCACGCCTTACGCCTCACGCGCGGGCGAAGCCCGCGTCGCGTCACGCCCGGGTCCCCCCGGCGTTCGCGCGGCTCCGGCCTGCGAGGAGGGAGCCCAGGCGCTGGCAGTCGATTGGCTTGGAGAGGTAGGCGTCGAACCCGGAGGCCAGGGCCTGGGCGTGATCGTCGGGGCCGACCCGCCCGGTCAGGGCCACGAGGAACACCTCGTCGCGGTTCAACTGCGTGCGCAGGCGTTGCGCCACGCCATAACCGTCCAGGCCGGGGAGTCCGATATCGATCAGCACGAGATCCGGTTTGTTGTCCAGGGCGCGCTGAATGCCTTGAGGGCCGTTGTCCGCCGCGTCGACCTGGTGCCCCCAGGATTCCAGCAGCTCGCGCAGGCCTTCCCGGGAGTCCGGATCGTCTTCGATCACCAGGACTCGTGGTGGACCGGCCGGCGCGAGGCCGGCGGATGTCTTCGTCCCCGCGGCCGGGCCCTCTTCGGCCGCCGGCGAAAACGCGGCGAAGCCGGATCGGGTCGCCAGCCGCAGAATCGCGGCGGTCAGGTCGGCAGGCTCGAACGGCTTGGGAAGATGCATCTGAAATCCCGCCGACAGCGACCGGATCCGGTCTTCCTCCCGGGCGTAAGCGGAAAGCGCGACGGCCGGCGTATGTCCTCCCCGCTCCGCGGGGAAGAGCCGGATGCGGCGGATGAGGGAGTTGCCGTCCTCCCCGGGCATCCCGATGTCGCTGACGATCACGTCGGGCGCTGTGTTCTCGAGGGCCGCGATCGCTTCGGCCGCCGACCCCATCGGCCGCACGGCGGCGCCTGCCGAGCGGATGATTTCCGCGATCAGCTCGCGGGCGTCGCTCTCGTCCTCGACGACCATGACCGTGAAGCCGGAAAGGTCCGTCGATTCCGCTTCCGCCGCTCTCCGCAGCTCGGGCGAAGCGGCGATCTTGCCTTCGATCGCTTTCAGGCTCACCGCAACGGCGGGAAGGGACACGCGGAAGATCGAGCCCAGCCCGGGGCCGTCGCTCTCCGCGGAGATCGATCCTCCGTGGAGCTCGACCAAGTGGCGCGCGATCGCGAGGCCGATGCCGAGGCCCCCGTGCGCGCGCGTGGTCGAGGCGTCGGCCTGCCGGAACCGGTCGAAGGCGTGGACCAGGAACTCGGGCGACATCCCCGGCCCGGTGTCCGCGACGGTGATCTCGAACTGGCCATTCTGCCGCGCCAGCGTCACGTCGACGCTGCCGCGGGGCGGCGTGAACTTGATGGCGTTGGAGACCAGGTTCCAGACGATTTGCTGGAGCCGATCGGGGTCTCCGGTGATCCGATCGTCCCCTTCGGGCAGGGAGTTCTCGAAGCGGGTCTGGATCTCCCGGCCCTCGGCGGCCGGCCGCATCGATTCCATCGCCGCCGTCACGACTTCGGACAGCGCGCAGGGCTTCAACTGGAGGCGCAGCTTCCCGGTGATGACCCGGGAGACGTCCAGCAGGTCGTCGATCAGCTTGGTCTGCGCGAGCACGTTGCGCTCGATGACCTGGACGGCATGGGCGGAGCGGCCGGCGTCGAGCCGCCCGCTTCCCAGCAGTCTCACCCATCCCAGGATCGCCGAGAGGGGTGTCCGCAGCTCGTGGGAGAGCGTGGTGAGGAACTCGTCCTTCATCCGATTGGCTTCGCGCGCCTCGGCGTTGACGGCGTTCTCGATCGCGACCGAGCTCATCTGCGCGAGCTGCGTCAGGATGGATTCGTCCTCCTCGGAGAAATCGGAGTCCTCCTTTTCGAGCAGATGGATGAGGCCCATGTTTCGCCCGTCGCGGCTGGTCAGGGGCGCGGCCAGCCAACCCGCGCGCTCGGGGCGGTCGTTGGCGAAGAGGTCCCGCCAGCGGGTGCCGAACTGGCCCCGGGTGATCCGCACCGCGCCGCGCATCGACGACAGGAGCGAGAGGAGGCAGGACCGATCCCGTAGAACGGCCCGCTCGCCCCGAAGGGCGACCGCGGGCGAGAGGGCGGTGGCGGTGCGGATGGACGACCATTTGTGGTCGGGCGCCGCAACGGCCACGGCCTGGTGCGAGCCGAGGATGTCGCGGGCGAGCTCGGTGACCACGCGGAGCATCGGCTCGAGGGACAGGGAGGAGTTGATGGCCAGCGAGGCTTCGGTCAGGCGGTGAAGCTGCTTGGCCCGGTGCTCCAGGGCCCGGGCCTGCCGGCGCACCTGCGCGGTCTTGCGGAAGAGCTCGACGAAGACGCTGACCTTGCTCTTCAAGACCTCCGGGTCCAACGGGGCGAGGATGTAGTCGACCGCGCCGAGCGAGTATCCCCGGGCGGCATGGGTGTCGTCGGGGTACGACGTCACGAAGATGATCGGGGTGTGCTCGGTGCTTTTGCGCTGGCGGATCAGGGAGGCCGTCTCGAATCCGTCCATGGCCGGCATGTGGACGTCCAGGAGCACCACGGCGAATTCCTGGTGGAGGAGGCAGCGCAGAGCGTCCCGTCCGGACGTCGCCGTGACGATATTCTGGTCCAGCTCCGCGAGGATCGCCGACAGCGCCAGCAGCTTGGACGCGTTGTCGTCGACGGCGAGGATGTTGACGCGCTCTTGCGGTTCCATCGCGCGCCTTACCGGAAGAGCCAGGTCCGGAGGACCGAGAGCATCTGATCGGTGTCGACGGGCTTGGCCAGGTAGTCCCAGGCGCCGGCCTGGAGCGTCTTTTCCCGGTCTCCCTTCATGGCCTTGGCGGTCACGGCGATGATCGGCAGGTCGTTGAACTTGCCGGATTTGCGAATGGCCTGCATCGTGCTGTAGCCGTCCATGTCCGGCATCATGATATCCATTAGCACGACGTCGATTCCGGGCGTCGTCTGCAGCTTTTCGATCGCCTCGCTGCCGGTCTCCGCGGAGATCACCTGCATCTGACGGCGCTCCAGGACGCTGGTCATGGCGAAGATGTTGCGAATGTCGTCGTCGACGATGAGCACGCGCTTGCCGGCCAGGGGCTCGTCGGTGTCGTAGAGCCGTTGGACGATCTGCCGCTGGTCCTCGGAGAGGCGCTCGAGCGGCCGGTGCAGGTAGAGCAGCGCCTGATCGACCAGCCGGTCGAGCGACCGCACCGGCTTGACCACCTGGCTGTGGATCAGGCGTTCCCACGACTCGGACGTCTGGGACTGCCCGTCCCGCCGCGAGCCGTCCACGATGACCGGGATGCCCCGGTTCTCGCACTGCCGAGCGACCTCCAGCGCCCCCTCCAGGGACTCGGGCGAGCCCGACGGCGCCAGGACGACGCAGTCGTAGGCCTGCCGGTCCAGCGCGCCCAGGCCCTCGGCCGACGTGCCGGCCGGCTGCGTCCGGACGCCTTCGACGTTGAGCGCGGTGACGATGCGGGTGAGGTTCTGCGGCTCCGAGGCGATCACCAGGAGCTCGCGCGTCGGCGTCTCCAGGGCCTCGCGGATCTCCGCGAAGACCTGGTCGAGAGACGTCTTGGTCTTGATCGGCTTCTGGAGAACCCCGATGGCGCCGAGCATCCGCGCGCGGCCGGTGTCCTCCTCGGTCGTGATCACGTAGACGGGGATGTGGCGGCTCTGGAGCCCGGCCTTCAGCCGGTCGAGCAGCCTCCAGCCATCGATGATCGGGAGCTGGATGTCCAGCGTGATCGCGTCGACCCGCCGCTCTGTCTGCATGAGCGCGATGGCTTCGTGCCCGTGCGTGGCCACCAGGGCCTTGAACCCGTGCTCGTGGGCCATGTCGACCAGGAACCGGGCGAAGTGTTCCTCGTTTTCGATGATGAGCAGGACCCGGTCGTCGCTCCGGATCTGCGACCGGTCGTCGAGAACCTCGCAGGTCTCCAGGACCGGCTCGGCGACGGGGCGCACGGCGTCCACGTCGGACATGACCGAGACAATGCGGGACTGCGGCTCGGCCGGGCCGCGCGCCGAAAGGACCGGCGCGTACACCTCCGGCACGTAGAGCGTGAAAGTGCTGCCGTGGCCGGGAACGCTGGTCAAGCGGATCTCGCCGCCCAGCAGGTGCGCGATCTCGCGGCTGATCGCCAGACCCAGTCCGGTCCCGCCGTACTTGCGGCTGGTGCTCCCGTCGGCCTGCTGGAACGCCTCGAAGATGATCTGCTGCTTGTCCGCGGGAATGCCGATGCCGGTGTCGGTCACCGAGATCGCCACGACCGAGTTGGCGCGATTCAGGGAGTCCTGGTCCGCGCTCCAGCCTCCCGTCACCGTCTCCAGGCGCAGGGCCACGCGGCCGCGGTCGGTGAACTTGAACGCGTTGGACAGAAGATTCTTGATGACCTGCTGGAGCCGCTTGGAATCGGTGACCATGCCGCGGGGCGTCTGCCGCCCCGTCTCGATCTGGAACTCCAGCCGCTTGGCTTCGGCCACGTGCCGGAAGTTTCGGTCCACGTCGTCGAGCAGGTCGGCGGTCCGCAGCTCGCCGACGTCGACGACCACGGTGCCCGACTCGATCTTGGACAGGTCCAGGATGTCGTTGATGAGGGCCAGCAGGTCCTTGCCCGACGCGTGGATCGTCTTGGCGAACTCGGTCTGTTTTGCCGACAGGTTGCCGTCGGGATTGCGCGAGAGTTGATCCGACAGGATCAGCAGGCTGTTGAGCGGCGTGCGCAGCTCGTGCGACATGTTGGCCAGGAACTCGGACTTGTACTTGGAGGTCAGGGCCAGCTGGCGCGCCTTCTCCTCCAGGGCCAGGCGGGCCTGCTCCACCTCCTGGTTCTTGCGCTCGACCTCGACGTTGCGCTCGGCCAGGAGCCCGGCCTTCTCCTCCAGTTGCTGGTTGGTCTGCCGCAGCTCCTCCTGCTGGGTCTGGAGCTCTCCGGCCAGGGACTGCGACTGCTTGAGCAGGTCTTCCGTGCGCGTGTTGGACTCGATCGTGTGCAGCACGATGCCGATCGACTCGGTGAGCGGATCGAGGAGGGCCTGGTGGGCCGGGCTGAACCGCTCGAAGGAGGCCAGCTCCAGGACGCCCTTGACCTGGCCTTCGAACAGGACCGGCAGGACGATGATGTTGGCCGGCGCGGCCTTGCCCAGCCCCGAGGAGATGGTCAGGTAGTCGGGCGGAACCTGCGTGAGCAGGATCTTGCGCTTCTCGATCGCGCACTGCCCGATGAGGGCCTGCCCGAGGCTCATCGTGCGAGGAAGAGCTTCGCTGTCGCTGGCGTAGCTGGCCAGGAGGTGGAGCTGCGGTTCCTCGCGCGAGCCGCCCAGCGTGTAGAAGACGCCCTGCTGCGCCTCCACGACCGCGGCGAGCTCGGAGAGGATCAACCGGCCGACCGCCAACAGGTCCCGCTGCCCTTGCAGCATGCGGCTGAACTTGGCCAGGTTGGTCTTCAACCAGTCCTGCTCGCTGTTCTTGAGCGTCGTGTCCTTGAGGTTGCGGATCATCTCGTTGATGTTGTCCTTGAGAGCCGCGACCTCGCCCGACGCCTCGACCTTGATCGACCGGGTCAAATCACCCTTGGTGACCGCGGTGGCCACTTCGGCGATGGCGCGCACCTGCGTGGTCAGATTGGCCGCGAGCTGATTGACGTTGTCGGTCAGGTCCTTCCACGTTCCCGCCGCGCCGGGCACGCTGGCCTGGCCGCCGAGCTCGCCCTCCACGCCGACCTCGCGGGCCACCGTGGTGACCTGGGCCGCGAACGTGGCCAGCGTGTCGATCATCCCGTTGATCGTGTCGGCCAGGGCGGCGATCTCGCCCTTGGCCTCCAGGGTCAGCTTGCGCTTCAAATCGCCGTTGGCCACCGCCGTGACGACGCGGGCGATGCCGCGCACCTGCGAGGTCAGGTTGCCGGCCATGGAGTTGACGTTGTCGGTCAGGTCCTTCCAGGTGCCCGAGACGCCGGCGACCTTGGCCTGGCCGCCGAGCTTGCCTTCGGTGCCGACCTCGCGCGCCACGCGCGTGACTTCCGCGGCGAAGGAGGAGAGCTGGTCGACCATGGTGTTGACGGTGTTCTTCAACTCCAGGATCTCGCCCTTGACGTCGACGGTGATCTTCTTGGAGAGGTCGCCCTTGGCCACCGCCGTGGTGACCTCGGCGATGTTGCGCACCTGCGAGGTCAGGTTGCCGGCCATGAAGTTGACGCTGTCGGTCAGGTCCTTCCAGGTGCCGGCGACGCCGCGCACGTCGGCCTGACCGCCCAGGCGTCCGTCCGTGCCGACCTCGCGGGCCACGCGCGTGACTTCCGAGGCGAAGGAGGAGAGCTGATCGACCATCGTGTTGATGGTGTTCTTCAACTCCAGGATCTCGCCCTTGACGTCGACGGTGATCTTCTTGGAGAGGTCGCCCTTGGCCACGGCCGTGGTGACTTCGGCGATGTTGCGCACCTGCGAGGTCAGGTTGCCGGCCATGAAGTTGACGCTGTCGGTCAGGTCCTTCCAGGTGCCGGCGACGCCGCGCACGTCGGCCTGGCCGCCCAGGCGTCCGTCCGTGCCGACCTCGCGGGCCACGCGCGTGACTTCCGAGGCGAAGGAGCGCAGCTGGTCGACCATCGTGTTGATGGTGTCCTTGAGCTCCAGGATCTCGCCCTGCACGTCGACGGTGATCTTCTTGGAGAGGTCTCCGGTCGCGACCGCGGTCGTGACGTCGGCGATGTTGCGCACCTGCGACGTCAGGTTGCTGGCCATGGAGTTGACGCTGTCGGTCAGGTCGCGCCACGTTCCGGAGACGCCCTCGACGCGCGCCTGGCCGCCGAGCTTGCCTTCGGTGCCGACCTCGCGGGCCACGCGGGTGACTTCCGAGGCGAAGGAGGAGAGCTGGTCGACCATCGTGTTGATGGTGTTCTTCAGCTCCAGGATCTCGCCCTTGACGTTGACGGTGATCTTGGCCGAGAGGTCGCCGCGGGCCACCGCGGTCGTGACCTCGGCGATGTTGCGCACCTGCGAGGTCAGGTTGCCGGCCATGAAGTTGACGCTGTCGGTGAGGTCCTTCCACGTGCCGGCGACGCCGCGCACGTCGGCCTGGCCGCCCAGGCGCCCCTCCGTGCCGACCTCGCGGGCCACGCGGGTGACTTCCGAGGCGAAGGAGCGCAGCTGGTCGACCATCGTGTTGATGGTGTTCTTCAACTCCAGGATCTCGCCCTTGACGTCGACGGTGATCTTCTTGGAGAGGTCCCCGGTCGCGACCGCGGTCGTGACGTCGGCGATGTTGCGGACCTGCGAGGTCAGGTTGCCGGCCATGAAGTTGACGCTGTCGGTCAGGTCCTTCCAGGTGCCGGCGACCCCGGGCACGTCGGCCTGGCCGCCGAGCTTGCCTTCGGTGCCGACCTCGCGGGCCACGCGGGTGACTTCCGAGGCGAAGGAGGAGAGCTGGTCGACCATCGTGTTGATGGTGGCCTTCAACTCCAGGATCTCGCCCTTGACGTCGACGGTGATCTTGGCCGACAGATCTCCGCGGGCCACGGCCTTGGTGACGTCGGCGATGTTGCGCACCTGCGAGGTCAGGTTGCTGGCCATGGAGTTGACGCTGTCGGTCAGGTCCTTCCACGTTCCCGAGACGCCTTCGACCTGCGCCTGGCCGCCGAGCTTGCCTTCGGTGCCGACCTCGCGGGCCACGCGCGTGACTTCCGAGGCGAAGGAGCGCAGCTGGTCGACCATCGTGTTGATGGTGGCTTTCAGCTCCAGGAATTCGCCCTTGACGTCGACGGTGATCTTCTTGGCGAGGTCGCCCTTGGCCACGGCCGTCGTCACCGCGGCGATGTTGCGCACCTGGCCGGTCAGGTTCCCGGCCATCAGGTTCACGTTCTCGGTCAGGTCCTTCCAGGTTCCGGCCACGCCTTTGACCCGGGCCTGGCCGCCGAGCTTGCCTTCGGTGCCGACCTCGCGGGCCACGCGGGTGACCTCCGAGGCGAAGGAGGAGAGCTGATGGACCATGGTGTTGACCGTCCGCGCGGTCCGCAGGAACTCGCCCTGGAGGGGGCGCCCGTCGGAGGTCAGGTCCATGGTCTGGGACAGGTCGCCCTTGGCCACGGCCCCGATCACGCGCGACGTTTCGATCGTCGGATGCGCGAGGTCGGCGATCAACGTGTTGACCGAGCGTACCGAGGCGGCCCAGGACCCGGAAACGTCGCCGAGGGAGGCCCGCTCCGCGATGCGTCCCTCCTTGCCGACGAGCTTGCCCAGCCGCGTGAGCTCCAGGCTCATCCGCTGGTTGAGATCGACGACGTCGTTGAAGGCCTCGGCGATGCGGTCGTCGATGCCCGGCGAGCCCGGAGTCAAACGGACGCTGAAGTCGCCCTTCTTCAGGCGGGTCAGGGCGCTGAGAAGGTGGCGATTCTCCAGACCCGGCGAATCCTCGACGTGCCTCGCCGGCGGCGCGGGCGGCTTGCGTTTCGGGGACGGCCTGGTGCGGGACCCTCGGGGTGAGATCGGAGATTCCGACGCCATGATGCCTCCTTCACCTGCCGGACGTCCTGACCGGATCAACCCGCCGCGGGAACGCCCTGCGCGGGACGCTCGCAACGCTCCCGCGAGCGCTTTCGAATCGCGCCCGAAGTCCGTTCCGCGGTCCTTCGTTCCCATTTCCGTCGCTGTTTTGGTCGGCGGTCTGTGAGTGCAAATGTCGCGCCAAGCGCGAGACGCTCCGGAGGCGGCGCGATAGACTGCCGCGCGTGCTGCCCACTCCGGCCCAGATTCTCGAAACGCTGCGCCAGAAAGGCGCCCGGATCCTCTCGTTCCGGGAGCTGGCGCGCGCCTTTCGCGTCGGCGAGGAGGAGGAAGATGGCCTTCGCGAGCGCCTCGACCAGCTCGAGCGCCAGGGCGATCTCGTCCGCGTCCGGGGCGAGAAATACTCGGCGATCGAGCACTCCAACCTCATCGCCGGGCGCCTGACCGTCCGGCCGGAAGGCTTCGGCTTCGTCCTGGTGCAGGGAGGCGAGGACCTCTTCGTTCCCCGCAGCGGCATGCACGGCGCGCTCGACGGCGACACCGTGCTGGCCCGGGAGGAACGGCCGCGCTCGCGCTCGCGCCGGCCCGCCGCCCGGGGCGGGGAAAAGATCTCCGGCGTCGTGGTCAAGGTCCTCGAGCGCGCTCGGGACCGCGTCGTCGGCCGCTTCGAGACCCAGGACGGCCGCAAGATCGTCCGGCCCTACGACCCGCGCATCGACGCCGTGATCCGCATCGCCGAGGGCAAGACGCAGGGCGCGCGCGAAGGGGAGATCGTCGAGGCCCGGCTGACCGCGTTTCCCGACCCCCGCCGCGTCGCCCACGGCGTGGTGGAGGAGCGGATCGGTTTTCTGGGCGAGCCCGGCGTCGACATCGAGATCGTCCTGCGATCCCACGGCCTTCCGCCGCGATTCCCCGAGCCGGTCGTGCGCGAATCGGAGGTGTTCGGAGAGGACGTCGGCGAAGAGGATCTCCTGGGCCGTCGGGATTTCCGCGACCGGCGGATCGTCACGATCGACGGCGAGACCGCGCGAGATTTCGACGACGCCGTGGAGATCGCGCGGATCCCGTCGGGCTACCGCCTGGGCGTGCACATCGCCGACGTGTCGCACTACGTCCGGGAAGGCACGGCCCTGGACGACGAAGGCCGCTCCCGGGGAACGTCGGTCTACTTTCCGGGCCGCGTCCTGCCGATGCTGCCGGAGCGGCTCTCCAACGGGCTCTGTTCGCTCAACCCCCGCGTGGATCGCCTGGTGCTCTCGGCCATCCTGGAGATCGGCCCGAAGGGGCGCGTCCTCTCGGCGGAGTTCGTCCAGGGCGTGATCCGCAGCCGGGAGCGGATGACCTACACGGAGGTGGCCCGGCTCCTGGAGGCGACTCCGACCGAGGCCGACCGCCGGCGTTACGGTCCGCTCCTCGACGACTTCCGGACCATGGGCGAGCTCGCCGCGCTCCTGCGCAAGCGGCGTGAGGCCCGGGGGTCGATCGACTTCGATCTGCCCGACGCGGACGTCGTCTTGGACGACGCCGGCCTGGTCGTGGGCATCGTGCCCGAGTCGCGCAACGTCGCGCACCGCCTGATCGAGGAGTTCATGCTGGCGGCCAACGAGGCGGTGGCCAAGAAGCTCTACTTCGACCGTCAGCCCGCGATCTACCGCGTCCACGACCGGCCCGACCCCGACCGCCTGGTCGACCTGCGGGAGCTGCTGGAGACCTTCGGCTACGAGCTCAAGGGCGACCTGGCCGAGGTGCCGCCGTCGGCCTTCCAGAAGATCCTGAAGGAGATCGAGGGCAAGCCCGAGGAGCGCCTTGTGACGGACCTGCTCCTGCGGGCGCAGCGCAAGGCTCTCTACAGCGAGGAATGCCGCGGGCACTACGCGCTGGCCGCGCCGTACTATTGCCACTTCACCTCGCCGATCCGGCGCTACCCCGATCTGATCGTCCATCGGCAGCTCCGGCGGCTCATTTCCGAGGGCCGGCCGATGCCCGCCAAGGACTTCGAGCCGGTCAACGAGCGGCTGGCCGAGATCGCCAGGCATTCCTCCGACCGCGAGCGCAGGGCCGAGGCGGCCGAGCGGGAGAGCCTGCTCTGGAAGAAGATCGTCTTCATGAAGGACAAGGTGGGCCGGGAGTTCGACGCGACGGTCACCGGGGTGACCGCGTTCGGGGTGTTCGTGACCCTGAAGGATTTCTTCGTGGAAGGCCTGGTTCCCGTCTCGGCCCTGGGGGAAGATTTCTTCGTGTACGAGGAGAAGCAGCACCGCCTGCGCGGCCGGTCGAGCGGACAGATGTTCCGCCTCGGCGACACCGTTCGGGTGCGGCTCACGGCGATCGACGAAGTTCGCCGGAGGCTCGACTTTCGTCTGCCGGGACCGGCCCCCGTTCGGGATTACGGACGGCGGCCCAGGAGGGTGGCGCGATGACGCGAAGAGTGGGTGTGGAGCTCGTCGGATCCTGCGCGGCGGTCGCGCTCGCCGCGGCGCTCGCTTCCGGATCGACCGGCTGCCGCGAGAAGGGCCGTCCGGACCCGAACGTCCGCATGGCCGTCTCGCACGAGCCGGAGGCGCCGCCGGAGAGCGCGTCCGACGGGAGCCAGGGCAACGCCGAGGCCAATCCGGCGGCGGGAATGGGCGGCAGCCAATCGACGACGCCCTCCGTCCCGACCCGCCTGGATGTTCCGCCCGAAGTGCAGAAGGCCTATTCCGGGATCCAACTGCACTGGAGAGACGGCTCCAACGGGAAGGAGGGAACGCTGGACGTTCCGATGCAGGGAACGGCAAAGCTGCCCGACTCCGATCTCGAGGTGCGGGCGGACGTATTCCTTCCGGCCTTCACGATGTCGGCCGAGGCGATCACGTCCACGGGCGTCGATCCCGCCAATCCCGCCGCGCGAATCGCGGTCCTCCAGAAAGGGCAGGAGATCTTCACCGGCTGGATTTTCACGCGCTTCCCCGACGTGCATCCGTTTCAGCATCCGAGGTTCGCTCTGCGGCTGGAGGGCGGGGTGGCGAGGAAGAAGTAGCGCGGCGCGACCGGTTCGTGGGCGCGCCAGACGTTGCGCCCTTCGCCTGACGCCTCACGCCTAACGCCTTACGCCTCACGTCCCCATGTTCTCCGTCGTCATCGCCGGCCGTCCCAACGTCGGCAAGTCCGCGCTCTTCAACCGGCTCCTCGGCCGCCGGCGGTCGCTCGTTCACGATCTGCCCGGCATGACCCGCGACGTGGTCGAGAGCGAGGCCAGCCTTCCAGACGGCCGGACGTTCCGGCTGCTGGACACCGGCGGCTACGACCCCGAGGAAGGGGCCGAGATCCCCACGTCCGTGCGCCGGCAAGCGCTCGCCGCGATTGGCAAGGCGGATCTCGCGATCCTGGTCGTCGACGCGTCGTCGGGCATCCTGCCGGGCGACCGCGCCGCGGCCCGCCTCCTGCGCGAGGCCGGCGTCGAAACCGTCGTCGCGGCCAACAAGATCGACCGCAAGGAAGGCGCGGCCGGGGAAAACGAGGCCTGGGAGCTGGGATTTTCCGAGGTGTTCGGCGTGTCGGCCGAGCACAACCTCGGGGCGGACGAGATCTTAGACGGTATCGCGGCACGCATGGGCCCCGCGCCGGAGCGGGTCGAGGGGGAAGCGGAGGCCGAGCCTCCGCGCGAGGACGAGATCGCGATCGCCGTAGTCGGGCGCCCCAACGTCGGGAAGTCGTCCCTGGTCAACGCGCTGCTGGGAGAGGATCGAGCCATCGTCTCGGAGACCGCGGGGACCACGCGCGACGCCGTGGACGCCGTCGTGCGGAAGGATTCGACGCTCTTCCGCCTGATTGACACCGCGGGCATCCGCCGCAAGGGCAAGACCGAACGGGGCCCGGAAGTGCTCTCGGTGGTCCAGGCCCGCAAGCGCATCGAGGATTGCGACGTCGCGCTCCTGGTCCTGGACGCGGCCGGCGGGATCGCGGCGCAGGATGCCCATGTCGCGTCCTACGTCCACGACGCCGGCAAGGGCCTGGTGCTCCTGGTGAACAAGTGGGACCTGGTGGGCCGGCCGGGCGCGGAAGGGGACGCGGCGTCCAAGGCGATGCGCGCCGAGGTCGAGGAGAAGATTCCCTTCGCCCGCCACGCGCCGCTCCTGCTCATCTCGGCCAAGAGCAAACGCGGCGTCTCCAAGATCCTGGAAGTCGCGGCGCAGGTGGGACGCAACCGGCGGCGCCGGATCTCGACCGGCGAGTTGAACCGCGTCCTCGGCCGGGCCCTGCGCGACAAGCCGCCGCGGACGGCATCGGGCAAGACCCTCAAGGTCTATTACGTGGCGCAGACCGGCGTCGCGCCGCCCACCTTCTCGCTGGTCTCGAGCCGCCGCGAGCGGCTCCATTTCTCCGAGGAACGGCGCATCGAGAACCTCCTTCGGGAGGAGGTCGACTTCGCGGGAACGCCCATCCGGATCTCGGTCCGGGCCCGGACCGGGCGGCGGACGAAAGGCGCCGAGGCGAGCTCCTGACGGCGGATGACTCCAGCCGCCGCGGTTCGCCTTTTCCCGCGGGCGGAGTGGGGTTAGAGTATTGCGGGGTTCATGTCACAGCAACTCTATAAGCCGGCCGAGGCGTGCAAGATCGCGGAAGTCGCGCCCTACGTCTTGCGCTACTGGGAGACGGAGTTTCCCGCCCTTTCCGAGGGCAAAGAGAAGACCGGCCCCCGCGCCTACACCGAGAGGGACGTGCGCGTCATCGCGCGCATCCGCGAGCTTCTCTACGATGAAGGATTCACCGTCGCGGGCGCGAAGAAGCGGCTCGAGGCCGAGCTCGCCGAGGGGCGCTTCGAAGACGGCCTGAAGCCGGCGCCGCCGCCGTCGGAGCAGCGCGGCGCGCGCAAGACCGACTCGGCGCCGGTTCCTACTCCCGCCCCGGCCGCGCCGGCTGCAGCCAAGCCGGCCCCCGCGCCTCCCGCCGCCGCGCCGGCGTCTGCGGCTCCGGCAAGACCGTCGCGGCCGGCGTCGCCTCCCACCGCGGCCCCCACCGCCGCGTCCGCCGCAGCTCCCGCCGCCGCGTCTCCCCGGGCTGCCGCTCCCGAACCGGCGCCCGTCCGCCCGTCTTCCGCCTCCGCCGCGACAGTTCGCGACGCCGACAACGGCGCCGCCGAGCGCAAGCGGGTGATCCGGGAGCTCAAGGACATCGTCCGGATCCTCGACCGTTCCCACCGGAAGTAGCGCGCCCGCCGTCCGCGGCGTTTGACTCCGCCGCCGTTCCCTGTTTCAATCGCTCGCTCCGGTCGGGACGTGGCGCAGTCTGGTAGCGTACCTGAATGGGGTTCAGGGGGTCCCGGGTTCGAATCCCGGCGTCCCGACCATTTTCCCGAGGAAAAACGCATAGCGGTGCCTAGACCGGTGCCCAACGCGAAGCCCAACGCTTCCGTCTCGCATCCACGTTGTTGTCGAGGCGTGTGCCGAGGAAGAGGTGGTCCGGCCTCACGCGAGGCGGGTTGTCGCAGCGGTGGCAGACGCAGACTCCCGGCGGGATCGGCCCGACGAAGAGAGTGTAGGAGGCGCGATGCGCGCGCTCGCGCTTCCCGCGGAACTTCAAGATCCCGTAATCTCTCTCCCTTGCCGCGTCCCACAGCCAACAGCCGCGCCCACGTTTTACTCGGACGAGGAACCGATCCTCTTCGCTCAGATCCCGGCCTGTGCTCATCGCTTCGACTTCGAGTGTAGCGCGACGACGCGTCCGGACGCCTTCTCTTTGCGAGAGGCAACCTGCCGGAGCGCCCGCGCGAGGTCCGCGGTCTCGACGATCGAATAGCGGCGGAACATCGACGGCGTCTTGTGCCCGGTCACGCGCATCGCGACCACCTGGGCAACCCCGGCGTTGGTCATGCGGCGAGCAGCGGCGCGGCGGAAGTCGTGGAAAAGGCGGAGCTGGAGGTTCGCCGCCTTGCGCGCCGCGTTCCATGCCCGCACGAACCGCTTTCGCGTGATCGCCTGCCCGCTGTCGTGGAAGACCGTCTCCGCGAGGACGGCGATCGGCCGCGAATCCAGAATCTTCCCCATCAGCCGCCGCGCCTGCGCCTTCTCGTTCGGTGCAGCGGCCCGGTCCGCCTCCATCGCCTTGAGCTTCCGGAGCCTCACCGCGGCTTTCCCGGTCAGACCCGAGACGGTCCGGCTCTCGCGCAGCCGCTCCATGATGGGCACCAGCTCCCCGGCGATCGGCACGACCCGCCCTTCGTCGTTCTTCGAGTCGGGCAGCCGGATCTCCTGCTCGTCCCAATCGACCCACTCCCACCGCAGCGAGAGCAGCTCGCCCCGCCTCCATCCCGTCGCGTAGGCGAAGCGGACCATCTCCGCGAGCCAGGCGGGGGAGTGCGCCGCCAACAGCTCGGGCTCGGAAGGATCGGGGAAGCCCGTCCGCACCCGCTCGCGCAGGTTCTCGGGGAACTCGGGCAAGCGCAGCACCCGGCCGGCCCGCTTCGCCAGGCGCAGCGCCGACCGGAGCCCCTGCAAGTCGAGATTGATCGTCTTGTTCGACAGGCCCGCCGCCCGCCGCTTCTCCGCGTACTTCACCAGCGTCCCGCGCGTCAGCTCCCGCACCCGCAGATGCCCAAGCTCGCCACGCAGGGAGACTCCGGCCCGAGGCGGTACTCCTCGTTTCGCGCGCCCTTCTTCTCGCGGAGCTTCAAGTCGCGCACGTACTCGTCGAGAGCCTCGGCCACCGTGAAGCGCCGATGCCCCGACGTCTCGACGGACTCGCCGACCTTTTCCGCGACGTGCGAGGACTCCACCCGCGACCGCAGGAGCCGCCGCGCCGTGGACTCGTCCTCCGTCCCCGAGGACTCGCGTAGGCGGACCCGCTTCCCGTTGACCTCCCCGTAGTAGTCGATCATCCACGTCTGCCGCCTCGGCAACCGATAGACCCGGCCCTCGCCCTTCATCGCCGATCGCCTCCCTTCTTCGCCGCTGCCACCATGAAAGACATTCCTAGAATGACTAGGCAGGCTGCCAGCACGCGAGCCTCGGCGTTTGCCCGACCCGTAGGGTCGTTTAGTTCAAGCGGGGAGCTAATCCCTATGAGGTTCCCCGATCCGGAAAATCGCATATGACTCGGAAGCGCGGGGAAGTTCCCGAGGAACACCGAGACGATGATTCCGCAAACGATTACGGCCGCGCCGATGATCTTCACGCCGCGCCTCCCTTCCTCGGCTTCCGCGCAAGTCGCAACTCGAGACCCTCCAGAAACAGCGCCCGCAGATTCGTCCGCTCCACCGCGGCCCTCTCCTTCGCCCTCACCCACAGCGACCCCGGAACCAAGACCGTCGTCTTCACGTTGGATTCCGCATCCTTGTTTCTCATTCCCTCATTATACGGCAATGCGGCAGGAAGGCAAGAGCCCAGGCGTCGTCACGACTTCCCCGCCTCCGCCCCGCGCAAGAAGCCCGGCTTGATCCCCTGCGCCGCCAGGTCCGCAGCGCGCGCCTTGGCGATCTTGCTGCGCGTCTTACTCGTCAACGCCTCACGCTGCCGCGCAATCGCGTTGGCAACCTTCGGCGGAATCACGATCCGCGTTAACGCCGTCCTGTCCCATCACCCGCAGGAAGATCGTGTCCCCGCGCTCCCGCTGCCGGATGGTCTGCACGACGAATACCTGCTCGCCGCCAACCCCGAGCGTCGGAACATGCTGGATCGTGCTCGGCTTCGTCTTCACCACGTCGGGCAGATCGTGAAGCAACGCCAACTGCCGACCGAAGAAGTCCGGCATCCCCTGACTCGACCCGTTCTCATTCCCCATCTCGTCTCCCTTCTGGGCCGCCTATCCGGCCCCATCACTTCGCCTCCAAACCACGCGCAAACCGACGAGCCGCCGCCGGCAGGAACACCCAAGCCTCACGCCTCGCCCGCTTCAGCCGACGCGAATGCCGGTCAAGATCCGATTTCCTGACGTAAGACTCAATCGCACCCCGACAGAGCCCCCGCCCCGCCTCCGGACGGCGTAGCAGCGCGTTCGCTTCGACCTTCCTCGCCCCAAACTTCCGGATGTAGTCCTGCACGTAGGCCTTGTCGTGGTCCGCGTGTAGCGGATCGGCCAGACTCTCGCCGCTCCCCGTCTCCAGGTTGTCGATCCACGTCAAACCGTGCGCCTCGATAAAGTCGGCATTCAGCCCGAAACGCACGATCTCCAGCTCCGCCGGGTCCCACCCGACAGCCTTCGAAAGATCCGCGAGGTTGCTACGAAACTTCTCCGCAATCCGCAAGCCGCCCGGATCGTGATCGACGCAGATCAGCAGCACACACCGCTTGCCTTCAGCCTCCCGCTTCTTCATGCGCTCCATGAGCGCAGCGCGGGAATTCCGATCCGCCCACCCACGCACATTCGTCAGCGGGACGCAATACTCCTCACACACCGGCCCGAAGAGACTCTTCAAGTCGATCTTCTCGACCACCATCTCTACGTAAACGCCCAACCTCTCCCAGAGGTCGAACGGCTGATAGCTGTCCAACAGGTAAGGCACCATCTCTTCCTGAACCCACCGCGCATGCTCCTCCGGCGTCCGCCGCGTCGTCTTCGTCAACGTCGCCTGACGCGCCCCATCCTCGCCGCAGATGTCCAGAGGCAACCGGCCATCCTTGCGACAGTCATTGATGAGCTTCTCCGCCCGGTCGAAGTCGCCCTTACCGAGTCCGTCCTCTTCGAGCACGTAGCACCAACCACGAGAACTTGGAGCGAAATCGAGTCGTGACCGGACTTCCAGAATCGCCGCGCAGAACGCACGACATCCGGCGTCGTGCAGTTGTTGCGCGGCTGCACTCCTGCGCCCACGCGACACCGCAGGAAGACGAATCTCCGTCACGCCCGCGCCACCTTGCGCTCTGACCTCACGCCGGCAACTCCATCGGCCGCGGGCTCGACTTCGAGGTGACGTGCCAGGAGAGCAACCCCGGCAGAAGTAAGCGCGGACTCGTCGGCCACTCCGCCCCAGCTCCGCGACGACGGCCAGGGCGGAGACGCGACCCGGGAAACGCGCCTTCTTCGGGCTCGGGCAATCGAGCGCGTCTGCGAGCGCCGCGGCCAGGGAGTCGTTTCGCGTCATGGCCGCCGCGACCTCGCGTCGATCCATCGCCGGAGCCGACTCTCCGCGACCGTCCACCGCCCCGAGGGAAGGCGCGTCACCGGCAGCTCGCGGCGGTGCCGGTAGGTCCAATCGACGCTACGGCCGATCATCCTCGCAGCCTCCGCAGGCGACAGGGCGCGATCCTGCATCGGCGGAGGGGAAGAGGCGGGCGGCAAGAGGATCTCCGCCTGGAGCGTCGCCAGGGCGCCGCAGAGTGCCGGTAGCGCCTCTCGTGGCAGGTCTCGCGCGGCTTCTCGGACCGGGCGCAGGAGAGCGTCGAGGTCGGGCATCGCCTTCACGGCTTGGGCACCTCACGGGCACCACAGCGGCGTTTTGCGAGGGATTCAGGCACGGGATCGGGTCGGCAACCCGGTGCCCGGAGGCGGCGGGTCGGCGGGCTCAGCGGCGCGAGGGGATCGCCGGACGGTCCGGACAGTCCGGCGTTTGCGTTCAACGCCGGAGCAGGAGGAGGAGCGGAGCAGGAGGAGGCGCGGCACGACTTCTCTCTCCCCCCATTTCGGCCATTGGCCGGATGGACGCTCTCCCTCTCATCCAGGCCAACTCTCTCTTTTAAACCCCAATGAATTTACATTCCGGCCACAGAACCAGATATGGCCGCGATGGCGGCAGGTTGGCCGTAATCGAGCATCTCGGCCACGCGATTTCGGGTCGTTCGATCTCTCGTCCAGCCGTTCGTTCGGCGGGTCTTCGGATCATGCTGGCCCCCAAACCGATCCCGTCTTGAAGCCGACTCGTTCCCGCTTGAGCGAGATTTCGGTGGCGGCGCGGCGCAGGGTTCGTTCGGAGATCCCGGCCTTCTTTGCTTCGGCGACGACGGTCTCGTATGGCAGGGCTTCGTCGGCGAGGAGCTGGCGCAGGAAGCCTCTCGCGTCGCGCGGGCGGACTTCTCCACGGCGGTCTCGGAGGCGGCAGCGGAGATTTGCTCGGCGAACGCAGGTCAGCACCAGCCACTCGATCACGGGGACGTCGGGGTCCTGGCGGGAGGGGACGGCGCGGTAGGCAAAGTAGGGATCGTGCGGGGGTCGGCGAGGTTGTGTTTGTAGGTCGCGAGGAGACGTTTGCGTTCGTCGCCGTCTCAGCGTCCGGGTCCTTGGCGGCGAGCAGGCCGGAGCGCGCGGCGCCGATGATGCCGATCGAGCCGCCGCCGCGGTAGAGGACGTTTTCGAGCTTCGTCGCCTTGGAGAGGTGGCGGACGAGGAGCACGGCAAGGACGAGCCCATCGGCCAGGGCGGCGAGGGGCGCGAGGACGCGGCGGACTTCCTGGTCCTTCCAGGAGTTGACGGCGCCGAGGTATGCGGTGAAGGGGTCAATGCCGATCAAGGCGAGTCGGTCGATCGACTTGCGACGTCCTCCAGTACCGCGAGGTCGGTCGCGAGAGCGAAGAGGTCGGGCGGATCGCCGGGCTTGCGGCGGACCGAGCGCAGAGCCGTGACCATCTCTGGATCGCCTCCCGCGGCGTCGAAGCGCGGGCGGATCACGCTGTCGAGCGGTCCTCCGCGGAGAGGAGCAGCGTGCGCCAGGGTCCGCCGCAGGGCTCGCCGTCGGGCCAGGACTGATTGAGGCGCGAGCCGCGCGCGGCGAGGTCGAGAAGGATCGTGGACTTGGAGAGGTCCGGATCGCCGTCGAGCTGCGTTATGGCGCCGCGGGGGATGCGCCCCCTCCAGAGCCAATCGAGCTTTCGGGGGACAACCTGCGAGAGCTGAATCGTCTCGGCGGGTTCCGGACGGGACCTCCTCGTCATCAGACCGGAAGCCGTCGCCGTCGCTCACTCGTCCTCCGCAGTCTGCGCCCACAGCTCCGCCCAATCCTTGGCGTCTTCGGGCGGACGCGCCCGGATCACCCGGCGGGCGCCGCAGAGGTATGCGACCTCGATCGCGTCGCGCGCCGCGTCCTCGCCGGCCGTGTCCTTGTCGAGCGCGATCCTGACGACGCGCCCGCGGATCATCCGGGCGAACGCCTCGACAACGCCCGCCGCCCGCGCCGCGCCGATGACGCCGAGCACCCACCGCGGCGGCGTCCTGCCGTCGCCGAATTCCTGCTCCCGCCGGTTGTGGAGGGTCAGCGCGAGGAAGTCCGGGCCGCCCTCGCAAACTTCGACCTCGTCGCGGTCGAACTCGTGATCCCCGGAGGTGAGCTGGACGATCTCCGGCCTCGCGATCGCGACGCCCAACGTCGTCGCGGGCGACGGAAGAGCGAGCGCCTTCGGCTCGACGCCTTCGCGGACGTTTCGAAGCGAAAGGTTCGCGACCTTCCCGTCCGGGCCGCGCACCGGAAGCGACGCGGTATCCCTGCGCCGCTTTCGTGTCGAGCCACGGATCGAACGCCGTGCCGCCGTTGAAGCGCAAGAGACCCGCATCGACGAGCGACAGGTCCCAGAGCTTACGGGCGGAGAGGTACGCCTCGCCTTCGCGATCTCTCAGGGCCAGGCGCGGCCAGGCGCGCGCCGCGCGGGGGTCCGCCTCCCTTCGCTCACCTCCGCCGACGAGAGCCGCAGCGAAGCTCCGCAACGGCGACGACGTCGCCGCGAGGCGTGCCGGCGAGAAGTCGGAGTCGTGCCGCCGCCCGCATCGGCAGCTCTGTCCGAGGAAGTGCGCCCAGGTCCCGCCCTCCTCCATCGGCCCGCACTCGATTCTCGAACAGTGAGCGAAGAGGCGATCGGTGGAGACGTAACCGAAGCACCGCACGCCCTTGCCCCGCGATCGCTTCCACCTCCGCCGCAGACCGAGCAGCGCCGCTCGCGCGTGAAGGGCAACGGACGGCCGCTCATCCCCTTCGGTCCCTCTTTCGCGTGTAGGAGTCCGGGTGCAGTTCCTGGCCCTTCTCGGCCGGCCGGATCTCCGAAATGCTCGCGACGAGGAAACCCTTCGTCTTCGTCGTCCGGTTCTCGATCACGAGCGTTGCCGCGATCCCAACGACCTTCTCCAGGTCGAAGGCGCGCGCCTCCGTCTCCGTGAACTTCCGACCGCGCCAATCTTCGAGATCCCGACGCAACGCCGATCGCTCGTGCATGGATCGCGTGAAGGTCTTGCTCACCGTCATGCGCTGGCCGCTCGGCAGCCGCTCGGAAACCTGAAAGACCAAACGAACCCGCTCGCGCTCTCTGCCGTAGGCGTCCAGAGCAAGACCCAGGTCGATCAAATCGACGCAGGCTGCCGAATGGAAGCCCGGCGAGACCGGACGGAACCCCGTCTTTTGCTTGCCGCCGTCTTCTGCTAACTTCGGATCAACCATTGCTTTCGCCTTTTAAAGCCACCCTCGCCCGCGGGCTTTCGCCTTTAGACGCTAGTTCGCATAGATCGGGAAGAGTCCCAGGCACGTCACCGGCTCGCTCGGCGGCGCGATCTCGGTCCCGAGCGTCACATTGCCAAGCTGGTCGCAACTGACCTGATCAGGCAACTGCGGGATACCACCGAGGAAAACCGCGATCGGATCGCCGATCAGTCCGGGGAACGAAAAGGTCGTCGTGCTCCCATCGGCCTGGTTGTCGGCCATGCGATGTTCGAGCAGGACCTCGGCGGTCTCGCCGGGACGGCCGGGCGTCGGGTCGAGGACGAGAATTCTTGCGCCCACCATTTCACCTACACAATCCCTGTCTTGTTAAAGAGAAGGGCGGGCCTGAAGGAGGCCAATCCCACGGCCCGCCCCGAGAGAAAAGGCCCGGCCGGGGATGGTCCTCCGGCCGAGGAAAATCGACCGGCCGGAAAGTCGGCCGGGCCGAACGTGAACTCTTCATTCGCGCCCCCACCGCGCGAGACGCTGAACGCGCTCGATCGGGAACGGAAAGCGGGGGCTCATCCCGATCGGTCGGGGCACTCCGGTTTCGTCCAGACGAACAATCGGACCGATCGAGATCGAAGTCATCCGCGCACTGCCGTGCAAGCGGGCGGCGATACGCTCACGCGCGGCGAGGTTCTGAATCTGCGCGAGCAAGTCCGAGAGCTCATTCGCCTGCCCGGACGTCTCGGCATCTGCCTGCAAGTCGCCCAAGTCCGCACACAGCGCCAGAACGCGTTGGAGGAACTCGTCGCGGCGGGCCGCGATCGTCACGCCGAATCAGCGCCGCTCGGCCTCGTCGGATTCGAGCTGTTCTCGCACCGCGATTCTCTCGACGACCCGACGCGCCTCGGTGCGCCGCACGCCGAGCTCGACCACGGCCGCGGCCAGGCGCTCGACCTCCGCGGCGCGTTTTGTCCGTTTCAGGTCGAGGACTTCAGCGCGTCGGAGTTGCTTCTCGGCCGCACGGTCATGGTCGCCCTCAGCCAGGTCCGAAGCGCTCCTGCGCACGTCGGCGATTTTCCGTTCGAGCGCCGTCAGCGACTCGGCCGCGTCGGAATGCACGGTCTTCAGCTTTTCGAAGTCGCGCTCCGCGTTGACCATGTCGCGCTCGGCGTCGGGCCGCGATGGAAGCACTTCGGGCGGCGGCGCGGTCTCCTCCGATCCGGACGAGATTTTCGGCCACGGCCTCGCCGTAACCTCGCGACCCGGCACGCCATCGAATCCGCGGAAAATCTGGCTCATCGCGCGGCCTTTCCGAGGTCTCGGAGGAATTTCTCTACGGCCCGCAGCGCGTCGTGTTCGTCGCACCGCCATCCGCGCGCGACCTCCATGAAAACTTGCCGACCTCTTCGGCCTCGCGCTCGCGCCGGCCCTGCGCGTCTTCCGCGTCCTCGCCGACGGCGGCGCGCAGCGATTCGCCGAGATCCTTGCGGACGCAAACTCGTGCCATCATCGCCGGCCCTTCTCGACCTTCCACAAACTGTCCGCTTCGGCGAGGTGCGGACTGGAGGCACGCACCTGGCCGCAAAGAAGCGTCTCGACGAAATCGCGCGTCGCGCGCGCCGCGTCGGCCTTGCTGCCACGGCGCACCGCTTTTTCGACGAGCACGCGCTCGACGCTCAGGCGCGGAACGCGGTACAAGCCGCGGTAAGGGCCGGTCATCGCCTTGACGGCGCCGGTGAATTCACCCGCGCGAATCGCTTCGACGACGTCGATGATTTCGACGCCGAGAAGCCGCGCGACCTCTGGGACGCTGAACGTGTCATTCGGTCTCATAGACCGAGAGAGTAGAGACCCGTCCCGAAACGAAATAGGGGGGGGTATTTTTAGGTTCGGCGGCGGCGCCGGACCGGGAACCGGCTCAGGACGGGCCGTGGGACCTTGGGGCTTTCGCTCAGGGCCAGCTTTTCGACGTGCTTGGCGATCTCCTGCGAGTAGTCCTCATTCAGGCGCCGGGCGATCGTCTCCGCCTCTTCTGGCCGCAGCTCCGATCGGAGGATCTCGCGCACGCCTTCTTCGTCTGAGCGACACGCAGGACAATGCCCCTCAAGGACGACCGCATTAACCCCTTCTTCGAGCAACATCGCCTTCAGCACCTCGGTCGCCGTCGGGTCTCTTTCGAGCCCGCGCCGGAGCCTCCAGAAGATTTCATCTCCCGGCCACGGGGGCTCGTGCGGTCTACCGACTTCCGCGGCCCGCCTGACGGCGACGTGTGCGAGCAGGACGCGCGCCCTGTTGCCAGGATGCAGAAAGGCCGTAGGTTGCTCGGCCCGCTGGGGTCGGCCGGGACCGCGTGGCCGTTCGGAAACTCGTTTGATGACGAGGTGGTCGGCCGCGGTCGGGGAATAGCCGTTTTCGATTCTTTGGAGGATTTCCTGCCCAGGGCCTGGAGAGTCGATCGGACGGGCTCTAAGGAGAGGAGCTGCTCGTCCTCCTTGAGTCGCAGCCTGAGCCGCTTCTCTCGTTCCGGTCTCGTCTTCCCTTGGTTCATGGAACGAGGGGGGCGCCCCGAAGGAGACCTAGCGCGGCCTCTTGCGTTTGATCGTCAGAGTCCCCGCTCTCTCCCCCGCCGGAAAGGAAAGCCGGGCGGAGGGCGCGACTGCGGGGAGCCGCGGTTTCGATCAGCCGACCGTCGCCGGTGACCTGATCCGCCCGAAAGAAATCTACCGCATCGACGCGTAGAGCACCAACGCCAGCACGGCCAGGACGAGGAGCACCGCGCCGGGCGCGATCCCGACGTGCCGGCCTGATCCAATGCTCTCGCGGAAGTAGAAGGGCGACCGCCCGCCGAAGATGTAACCGTGCCCCGTCGCTGTTTGACCAACCCGCAGACCGCGGACGCCGATCGAGGTCCCGATGCCGCTCTTGCTCAGGTTGAATCGCACGGGTCCGAAGCGCAACGCCTTGCGAATGAAGATCGGCACGGTTCTTCAGGCTCGCTCGTGCTGTGCGAGACTCGCTCGAAGGGCGCTCTCGTCTATCCGCCAGCCGTCGTCGTACAGCTTGAAGAGCGCGTGACCCAAGAAGAGATTCTCCGTGTTCTCCATCGGGCCGCCAACCCAGAACCACTTGAAATCGACCGTCGCCTGAGTCCCGTCGCCGCTCATCGCAATCCCTTCGACTGAAACGAGCTTCGGGTGTGATTTCGGATAGAGCGTGCCGCTGGCCGGCTCTGTCAATCCAACGCTCGACATACTGAAGGGCTCGCCCATCGGCCGGGACGCTTCGATCATCTTCTCGGCGATCTCCCTGTCAAGCTTTGGGTGTCGAGAGCAAGCGGCACCAAGAAGAATCACGGCCAGCGTAACGACAAGGCCGCGGCGCGTCTCGCTCACGCCTTCGCCGGGGGCTTACGCCCCTTCCCCTTCTTGGGCCCGCTCTTCTTTCGTGGCGGCGGCGGTAGGCCGAGCCCGGAAGCACAAAAGGCGTTCACCAGGTAGTTGACCGAGACCTCCTCGTCAACAGCCTTGTGCTTGAGGCTCTTACGGATCGCCGGGTCGAAGTCGATATTCATTCTGGTCATCCCCCCAATTGTCGCACCTTCGAAAAATACTCCTTGCTGTATCTCTGTCATAAAGGTATCTTAACACCTAAATCAAAAAGGTAGGAGGTGATCCGAATGAGCGATCCATCTCTCGAACGACGCGCGGCCGAAATGCTCGCCGAGGACTTGCGCGGCTCGTCCGTCGAAGGCGTCGTCACCTGGACGCGGCTCGACGCGACGTGTCCGCTCGATCGACTCGTGCGGAGCGAGTACCTGCGCCTGGCCGGCGTCGAACGCGAGCAGCTCGTCCCGGTTCCAATCGCCCGCTGAGGCGGGTTACCGCCGGCCGCGGCCGGCATGGTGGGAGAAGAGAAATGTGGAAAGTGCGTCACATCTCGATCCCGATCCCGGTCCACGCCCGGCGCTCCCCGCTGCCCCTGCCCGGTCCTGAGAAGGAAGGGGAGGTCTTCCGGCTCCTCTCCACGCGCCGCTTCTGGATTCAAACCTCGCAGCGGACGACGTGGACGGACTTTCCGGCGGCGGAAGTCGCCCGGCTTCTCTGCCTGCGACTTCACAACCCGATCTTCGGCGCGGAGTGCCTGCTCAAGGGCGGCGTCTTCAAACCCGCGCCGACGGTTCAGGTGCGGCTGGCCGTCGTGATCTCCAGGCTCGAAGAACGACAACCGCGACTCATCGAAAGGAAGCACGCATGAAACGCGTCATCAATCGACTGGTCTACGACACCGATTCCGCCGAGCGGGTTCACGAATACGACAACGGGCTCTCGCGCTCCGATTTCAAGTCCTATTCCGAGGCGCTCTACAAGACGGCCGCCGGCCGTTGGTTCATCGCCGGCGAAGGGGGACCCATGACCCACTACGCGCGCTCGGCCGGGGACAACTCGACAACCGGCGGCGAGGGGCTGCGCGTCGTCCTGCCCGACGAAGCTCTGGAGTGGCTCGAATCTCACGACGCGTCACCGGAGACGATCTCCGCGCACTTCGCGACGGAACCCGCCTAAAGCGCCCGGTCCTGCCTTGCCACGGGGCCGGCGGCGGCGACTGCCGGCCCTCCCGCCACCTCACCCCGGCCGAGACGGCGAACGGGCGTCCTGGAGGCGCTGCGCGCGCAGAGGCAGACGAAATCCCGCGGAGCCGGCCCGACGAACCGCAAACATCCCATCGGGCTTTCGTGCGGTCGGCAATCCTGACGCCGGCAGTCGTCGCAGAAGTCGCGCGGGCGAGGCGGTCCAGACACGGCAGAAACGGTCGCGAGGTTCTCGGGGAGGACCGGGCCTCGCGTCCTCACTTCTCAGACCGGCCCGCGATGCCCGAAGAATTCGTTCGTGAGCCGCGACGAGCCGCCGCCCGGCCCGAAGCCTCCAGCGGTCCGGAAGAGTTGCTCCCGCGACGGCTCCGGAGATCCCTCGGCGGTCGGGGGCGTGCTCTTCGAAGAAGGGGCGGCCGGCGCCGCGTTCGCGGCCTCCTTGTCGCTCGCGACCCAATCGGCGACGGCCTGCAAGGTCCAGCGAATGCCGCGCCCGCGGAGATGCTCGATCGCCTGAGCGAGCGCGTCGGTCATGTCGTCGTGCGCCGACGCCGGCACCGTCACGAGCTCGTCGATCACGTCGGGCAGCCACGCGGCGCCACGGCGGAAGAAGACACGGCCCTCACGAAACTGCGGCGAGACCAGCTCCCACCGCAGGCTCTTCTCCTTCACCGCGGCCACGGCCCGCAGCGGCGGAGAGAGGCATCGTGCCGCAGCTCCTGGAGGATTGCCGAGCCCGAGGAGCTGTCCTCGATCAAGATTTCGTGAGGGCTCCACTCCGCGGCCAGGGTGCGCACGCGCTCGCGAAGCTCGACGTATGGCCAGCGCCCCCGGACGACGTCCAGGACGTAGAACGCGCCCTCCTGGCCGCGGGCGAGCGTCACGCACGCGCTGTAATCGCCCGTCGTCGCCGACTTCCCGACCGAGCAATCCCAGGACTGCACGATCTTCCCCGCGTCGGAGAACGTCGCAAAGTCGAACCGCTGGCCGAGCCATTCCTCCCGAAAGACCGCGCCGCCTTCGGGCGTCGGCCGGCCCATGTAGAGCGCGTTCCACTCCGCCGCGGACTTCGAGAGCCGAATCAGCTTGAGACGCGCCGCGCCGTACCGCGCCGGCCAGAGCGCCTCTCCGACCTCGCGTCCGAGCACGTCGCCTTCCTCCGCCAGGGCGGGGAGGTTCAACGTCGTCCATTCCTCATGTGCGTGCTCGCGTTCGAGGTACGCCGGCAAGTCGTCCAGGCTCCAGCGCGTCCCGACGGAGAGCAGACGGGCGCCGGGCTCCAATCGCGTGAATATGTCGGCCGAGAACCACGCCTTCACCGCCGACCGAATCGCGGGAGAGCGCGCCTCCTCGATGCCCTTGACGACGTCGTCCAGGATCACGAAATCCCCGCCGCGGCCCATCGCAGAGACGCCGCGGCCGACTGCGAGATAGGAGCCCCCGGCCCGCAGGTCGAACCTATCGGCGGCCGTCGAGTCGTCCGAGAGCGCCGCGGCGGGGAACGCCGCGAGGAATCGCTCACTCATCATCAGGTTGCGGACCTTCCGGCCGACCGTGGCCGCGTACTCGCTGGAATGCGTCGCGAAGATCACGTGCCGGCCGGGCTCGCGGCCGAGGAGCCACGCGGGCCAGAGCTGGCAGGCCGTCGTCGTCTTCCCATGCCGCGGCGGCAGGGAGAGCAGCGCCCGCAGGACGTCGCCGCGTTCCATCCGTTCCAAGAGCGCGACGATCAGCTCGACGTGCGCCGCATCTTGAACCCGGCGTAGACGAACCCGCAGAACGCGCCGAAGTCCGACCGGACGAGCCGGAGGACCTCTTCGGCGTCGGGCTTCTTGCCCTTCCCGAGGCCGGCTCCTCCTCGTCGGGAGGCGGCGGCCCTTCGACCTTCTCCGCCTCGATCGCCGGCGGCAGGAGCCCGCGGCGCTGGAGCACGAGGGACGCGATCCGTACCGTGTCCTCCTCGGAGATGTTCAACTCGATCGACATGCCGCCTGACGCCGCGATCTGCCCGGTGATCCGCGCCGCGACCTCCACGAGCCGGACAAGCTGCCCTACCGCCGCGATCGCTGCCTTGAGGTCCCCGGCTCGCTCGGCCCGCCTCTGAATCGCGCGGGCGTCCGTCTCGATCTTCTGGAGCCTGGCGAGGAGCCCGCCGGCCACGAGCGCCGCGGCGCCGCTGGAAAGCACCTCGGCGGGGACGTGCGCCTTGTGCGTGAAGACCGAGGACTTCCCGAGCCCGAACCTGTCGGCGATGCCGCGGAAAGATTCCCCGTCGGCGAGCGCCTGGTCGATCTCCCCGCGCGACTCGTTCGAGCAGACGACGCACGAGCCCTTCGCGCGTTCCGTCACGATGCGCCTCCAACTTGCGGCCGCCTTGAGTAGATAACAATGTATATATCGTCCGGTGCCCAATGCGGTGCCCAACGGCCCCCCGCAGACCACCGCAATTGACCGGACGGCCTTTCGGCCCAACCTCGAAGACTCAGGCAGTTAGCGGTGAAGTGCGGTGGGGGAGAGGCACCCCCGCCGGGTTCGAATCCCGGCGTCCCGACCATCAAATTTCACAGAATCCAGTCCGCCTGAACATAAGCCTTCTCGTTTCGTAAGGACTTTCGCAAGCCGCGCCAAACCGCTCGATTTCGGGATTCGTGGAAATTCGTGGAACTTCGCGGAGCCGCATTCGGACACATTTTCGGACACGATGCCGTGGTTGCGCCGGCTCTCGAACGCTCTGCAGAAGAATTGAACGCGAGGAACACGGCGCGCCATAGTTGAAGAGCTAGTCTTACCGTCAGCCTGGCAATTCCGCGAGGATCTGAACGGGGTGTCACGCGCTGACGCGGGTAGGCGAGGTCGAGCGTTACGACCTGCGAGACATAACGCCCAAGATCACGAAGCCGGCGAGGCAGGCCCAGGCGAACCAGTCTCCCAGAATCGCGTACAGCGTCCGCGCTCCTCGAGTGGGCACCTGCACGACGAGAACCCGATCGCTCGTGAGGTAGTGATCCATCGAGGCGAGCCGCCGGCCCTGGTAGTCGAAAGCGGCGGAAAGCCCTTGGCTCGTGTGGCGGACCATGTTGAACCCTTGCTCGATTGCCCGGAAGCTGGCCATCTGCGTATGCCACGGGTCGATCGCCCGCCAGTCGTTGGAGGGGTCGAGCACGATATCGGCACCGAAGTGACCTGCTTGCGCCAGGAGCCGCGGAAAATCGGCGTCAAAGCAGATGATCGAGCTCAGGCGCCCGTACGGCGTGTCGATCGGCCGCAGCTTTCCGTCGCGCGTGATCGAGATCGACGCTTCGCCACCCGGCACCGGGTGGGCCTTGAAGAATTCCCAGGCAGGACGGCCGTCGGGCTGGATGAGCACGATCTTGTTCTCTAGAGGAGGCGTCGTCTCGAGGTGCCAGCTCGCGAGGGCCATTCCGAGATAGATGCCGCTGCTCCTCGCGAGAATTCCGCCACGTCGGATCAGATCGTCCTCGTCGCCTTTGAGAACGGGAGCATTTGTCTCTCCCCAGAAGACGATTCGGGCGCCCGCACGCGCCTCACGCTCGCTGCGTCGCAAGAGATCGTCGTCGATCGCGGCTGCGCGTTCGCGAATCGTCGTGATCTCCGCCGGGTTAAGCGGCTCGTGGCGGAAGAATGTCCCGACCACTTTGGGATCGGGATGAAGCTCGAGGTCGAGCCGGGAGAGCGAGGCGACCCGCACCGTTTTTCCCGATGGCGGAAAAAACTCGAGACGCGCTCCGCCGATGATCACGACCGCTGTGACGAGGGTTGCGCAGGCGGCGGTGGCCCCCGGCACCCGTCGGGAGATGGCCCATTCCTCCCAGAGAGCGTTTCCGGCCGAAGCCGCCCACCCGATGAGAAACGTAACGCCCCCAAGACCGGTCACCGAGAGGATCTGAAGCAACGGCAGGTTTCCGTACTGCGAGTACGTCACCGAAAACCAGCTGCCGAACGGCCCCAGCGAGGTTAGGAATTCGATCGCGGTCCACACGAAAGGGAAAACGAGCGTCCCCGAAAATCCCGGGAGCTGAAGCCACAGAAGACGGTCTGCAAAGTACGGAAGGGTAAAGACAATTCCATACGCGATCATCACGACCGCGTAGACCGTTGGGGGAAACGGAACCATTCCGCGGAACTGAACCGTCAGAGCCGCGACCTGCACCACGAACATTACGGCCAGACCGGTCATCGTTCGATGCGAACGTGTGAATCGCAGCAGAAAGAACGGCGCGAGCCACGCGGCGAGTGCGATGCTGTGTCCGCCGTTGGCAAATGGGAGAAGGACGACTGCGATGACCAACGGGATCCACGATCCCGCTCTCGGCTCTGCCGCAGCTCGCACGACGCCGGACGCTTCCGGCGCCCATTCAGGGACGTTTCGCATTGGAATCTCGGCTTTCGAGGACTCTCCGGCGGCCAACCGCGCCGCGGATGGCGGCGTCGATCACAGCGTCAATCAACCGTTCTTTCGCGACCCATGGGAAGGATGGCCTCTGGATGAGAATCGAAGCGATGCCATGCGTGGCGGCCCACAACGCCTGGGTTCTCAATTCCACTTCACGCTCTCCGGCCCGGGAACCCGCCACGCAGAGCTTGACGAGAGACCGCGCCACATCGAAGGCCCGGTGGGTCTTGTAGGAGCGTTTCGAGGGGTTGCGGACCACAAACGCGATGTTGTACTCGTTGGGATAGCGCAGCCCCCATTCGACATAGAGCCGCAGGCCCCGCTTCAACTGCCGGACCGGGTCTTTCCCGCGCTCCTGGAGCAGGGCTCCGAGGCCCTCATACAAGTGGGCGAAGCTCTCCTCCACGAGAACATCGAAGAGATCCTCCTTGCTCTCGAAGTGGAGATAGATTGCCGCGGGCGAATACCCGACTCTTCGAGCGAGCTTGCGCATCGAAAAACCCTCGTATCCGTCCTTGACGAAGATCTCGCGGGCGGCATCGAGGATCTCAGCCCGCAATTCCTCACGGTGTTGTGCGCGTCGCGTGTTCGCCGTCATAAAACAGTGTTCATTATACTGAACGATGTTCACTTGTCAAGCAGGATGGCCTCGCCACACGACCGGGCCTGACGCCTGCCGCTGAGGCGCAGGGCGTCGGGCGACCGGCCTGAACAGCTGCAAGGAGCCTCAGGATTGTCGTCTTCTGGAGGCTGGTCCTGGTGCCGGTCCCTTCTCGCGGCCGGAGTCTCCTTCGTTGTCTTCGGGTCGCAGTTCGGAGATCGTGGCGCGGCACCGAGGGGGTTCGAATCACGGCGTCCCGACCAAATCCCCGAACACCGCTCTTCTCGAACGTCCCACCTCTGACATCAGCCGGACGGCATCGGCGGATCCGAGTGTGAGTCGCGCGCCGTCCCGAGCGTCTCGAATTCTCGGCACACGCGAGGCGTCAGAGCGTGCCCGCTGCAAGCAACCGCTCAGAAACCGTGACAGCCCCGACCCGAGGCACGCTTCCTGCACTCTCCGCCTGACCGAGAGGAGGCGGATATGTTGCTCGCGATCGCCCTGATCCTGTTCATTCTGTGGGCTCTCGGTTTCCTGGCTTTCCACGTCGCGGGAGGCTTGATTCATCTTTTGATCATCCTGGCGGTGATCTCCCTGGTGCTCCATCTGATGCGGCGGCCCGGAGTCGCCTGACTCGAAGGCAATCGCCCGCTATCCCGCACGCCTGACCTTTCGCCAAAGCCCGGCCCTCGCCGCCCGACCGGCTTCGAGGGCCGTTTCTCTCTCTCCGCGAAGGAAGTTCCGGTAGGATCTCGTCCCAAATGTGCTCCTTGCCAGGTTTTCGCGGCGGCCGGCTCCGCGTCTCGCGGCCGGCTTCGTCTTCCGAGGAGGACGGACGTCCGCTGTGAACCGACCCCCGGGCAATCGACCGCGGGCAACCATCCGGACCTTCACGATTGGACTGGCCGTCGTCGGTTCGCTCATCGTCGTGCTGATCCTCCTGACCCTTTCGAACATTCGCACGCTCTTCGACGTCGGCCGCCTGGTCCGGCACAGCGGCGAGGTGGTCGAGGAGATCCAGGGAGCGTTTTCCGCTCTTCAGGACGTCGAGACCGGTCAGCGCGGCTATCTGCTCACGGGTAAGCCGGAGTATCTCGCTCCCTACCGCGCCGCCGTCGTCAACGTGGATCGGCACCTGCGGCGGCTGGAGGCGATCGTCGAGATTCCGGCCAACCGCGCTCGGCTCCCGCAGGTCAGGAAGCTCACGGAAGACAAGCTCCGGGAGATCCAGAGGACGATCGACCTCTACGACGGCGGCGACGCCGCCGGGGCGCGACGGCTCGTCGATACGGACGTCGGAAACCGCCTCATGGAGCAGATTCGCGTTCTGTTCGACGGGATCAACGCCGACACGCGCCAGCGGCTCGACCAACGCATCGAGCGGTTCGCAACCGCGGCGGCGGTGGCAGAGCGGGACCTCGAGGTCGGCGGCCTGCTGCTTCTTCTTCTGATCGCCCTCTTCGCGATCCTGATCGCGCGCCACCTCGAAGCCCGGAGGCGGTACGAGGCGCAGATCCTGGAGTCGCACGAGCAGCTGGAGCGGGCCTTGAGCATTCGGGACACGTTTCTGTCGGTCGCCGGGCACGAGTTCCGGACGCCGATCAGCGCGTTGAGCCTGACCCTTCAGAACGTCGTTCGGAAGGCGCGGCGGGGCCAGGCGCTGGGGGCCTCGGACATGGATGCGCCGATCCGTCAGATCGACCGGATCGCCCGACTGACGGAGACGCTCCTCGACGTGCGTCGGATCGAATCGGGGCGCCTGACGCTCGAGCCCGAGGAGATGGATCTGGCCGAGCTCGCGCGCGACGTGGCGGCGCGGCTGAGCCACCACGCCGTGGAATCGAAGGCCCCGATCACCGTCGAGGCCGACCAGCCGGTCGTGGGGAGATGGGACAAGCTGCGGGTCGAGCAGGTCCTGACGAACCTCGTCAACAACGCGATCAAGTTCGGACGCGGCGCCCCGGTTCTGCTCGCGGTCCGCCCGGACGGAGCCGGCGCGATCATCGAGGTGCGCGACGGGGGGATCGGGATCGACCCGAAGGACCAGGAGCGGATCTTCGAGCGGTTCGAGAGGGCCGCGTCGGCGCAGTCCTTTCGGGGAATGGGGCTGGGGCTCTGGATCTCCCGCGAGGTGGTGCGGGCCCACGGGGGGCGCATCGCGGTCGAGAGCGCGCCCGGCCAGGGGTCGCTGTTTCGCGTCGAGCTTCCGTCGGCGCAGCGGACAAACCTGCCGGGATTACGGGAGGGGCAGGCGCTATGAGAGTCCTCATCGTGGACGACGATCCGGACCTCCGGGAAGCCATCGGCGATCTTCTGCGCACCGAGGGGCATCGATCCGTCGCGGTGACCGACGGCAGCGAGGCGCTCGAGCTCCTTTCCGAAGGCACGCCGGTCTGTCTCATACTGCTGGATCTGATGATGCCCGGAATGAACGGGTTGGAGTTTCGCGCCCGGCAGCGCCGCGATCCCCGGCTTTCGGCCATCCCGGTCGTCGTGATCACTGCGGACGGGAACGCGGAGACCAAGGCGCGGCAGCTCGACGCGGCCGGCTTCCTGCGCAAGCCGATGGACGCCGACGAGCTCGTGACCACGGTCAAGAGGTTCTGCCCCGCGGAATTTGGAGCGGAGGGGCCGCCGCCCGTCTAGGCCGCCCGCTCAGGAGGTCGCGATGCGTCTTGGACGTCTCGTTCTCGCCGGGTGCGGCGTCATGGTGGGCGCCGCCGGGGCGCAAGCGAAGACTTGGATCGTCGCCGGGGCCATGAACGGGAGGGGGGGCAACGGCGCGGCCTTCGCGACCGAGATCCTCCTCGTCAATCCCGACGACGTCGCGCGCAGCGTCACGCTCGTCCCCATCAACCCTCCGGGAGGTCCGGTCTCCGATCCGCTCGGACTCCTGCTCGCCCCCGGCCAGACGCTCGCGATGCCGTCGCCGCTGGCTGGCCCGGGAGCGGTTTCCGTCTCCGCGGACGGGGGTGTCGCCGTATTCGCCCGGATCGACAGCAAGGTCCTCACCTCTACGGCAACCACGCCGGCGCACTCTTCGCCACTTCCGGTCTTCGACGAGGCCGCTCTGCTCCGGGCCGGCGAGACCGGCCATGCCGTGTGGGTCTCCCACTCGCGGGACTCCGCGAAAGGAAGCCGAACCAACGTCGGGCTGGTGTTTGCCGGGCCGGGTGCCGCCACGGTCGAGGTGCTCGACGCGCAGGGGACCCTCCTCGGGAGCGCCGGCTACGACGTTTCCTCCTCAGCGTTCATTCAGGCTTCGGTGAGCGCCCTGACCGCCCTCGACGTCCCGGTGGGACGCATCGTGGTGCACGTCACCCGGGGCGCCCTCTGCGGCTATGCGGGCATTGTCGACAACGTCAACGGCAGCCTCGCCCTCGTCGGCCTGGAGCGGTTGGGCCCGGCGCCCGATCCCGACCGCGGAGAGCGGGACGATCGGGTGTCCGTCGGCGTGGCCCAGGTCGCCGGCCGGAGCGACGCGCTGTGGCAGACCGACGCGCGGCTGGCCAACCCGGGCCCCGGCCCCGTCGCCGTCACGGCGTTTCTCCTCGGCTCCGGCCTGGAGACAGAGCCCCAGTCCGTCTTCGTGGGCCCCGGCCAGACCGTGGAGATCGAAGACGTCGTTCAATCCCTCTTCAACGTGTCCGATCCGGCGACCGGCGCCGTTCTCTGGCGCGCCAACGGGCCAATCCTGGTCGCCACGCGCACGCGGGACGGCGATTCGGCGGCGGTCCGCGCTTTCGGGATCTCGAGCGCCGTGCCCCTGTCCGCGTACGTCGCCAGCGTCGATCCCCCCGCGCAACTGGCCGGCCTGAGACAGGGTTCCGCTTTTCGCACCAACCTCTTCGCCGCCGCCGGGCCCGCGGGGGCGTCCGCCGATCTGGACCTCTCCGACGAGGCGGGCAGTCCGGTGGCCACGGCCCGAGTCGACCTCGCTCCGCTCGCCTGGGGCGAGCTCGCGCTGCCGCTGCTCTATCCGGGAACGGCGCTTCCGGAGCGGTCGCGGATGACCATTCGGATCCTGAAAGGAAGCGCGATCGTCCAGGCCTCGGTCGTGGACGAGGCCGCCAACAACCCCGTTCTCTTCGAAGCCGTTCCCCGGGGTGTCCGAACGATTTCGCCCTCGCCGCTCTTTCCGATCGGCTCCTGGGGCGGGGCCCCCAATGGGATGGACCATCTCCAGGCGGACGACGGCTCGATCTCGATGTTCCGGCCCTGCCAGACCGGGCTGTTCCCGCAGCCGCTGTGGCTCGACGCGGACGGGGGATTCGGCGCGCTCGGAACCCAGATCGTCGATGTCGGACCCTCGCTTCCGGTCGACGCCATCTTTCGAGGGCGCGTCGCCGGCGGCTCCGCCACGGTCCAGGTGATCCCGATCTCCTCGGCGCAGTCGATGCTGGTCGATTCGAATCCCGAAACGTTCGCGCTGGGTGAGCCGTTCGGCCCGTTCACCGGATTGTGCCCGATCGAGTACCAGCCGGGGCGGTCAGCGCGGCCGTGAGAAGATTTCCGGCCCGGAGGTGCACGTGAGGACACGAAGGGTGGTTCTCGCCGCGGGACTCGCGATCTCGGTCTCGGTCGCCGGCGGTCTTCTCCAGGCCGCCGATTCGCCGGGGTACCGGGTCAGCGGCAAGGTCGAGGTCGGCGGCGACGGCGGCTGGGACTACCTGACGGTGGATTCCGCGGCGCGCCGGGTGTACGTCAGCCACGCGACCCGGGTCGTCATCCTCGACGCCGACGCCGGAAAGGTGGTCGGCGAGATCCCGAACACCGACGGCGTGCACGGCATCGCCCTGGCTCCCGAGCTCGGCCGGGGATTCGTGAGCAACGGCCGGTCCTCGTCGGTCACGATCTTCGACCTGAAGACCGCCAGGCGCATCGAGGACGTCAAGAGCACCGGCGAGAATCCCGACGCCATCCTCTACGACCCGTTCGCGCGCCGCGTCTTCGCCTTCAACGGCCGCAGCCACAACGCGACCGTGCTCGACGCCGCGACCGGAAAGGTCGAGGGGACGATCGCGCTCGACGGCAAGCCCGAGTTTGCGACTTCCGACGGCGCCGGCCGGGTCTTCGTCAACATCGAGGACAAGAGCTCCCTCTCGGTGATCGACCCACGAAAAATGACCGTGGAGAAGACCTGGCCCCTCGCTCCCTGCGAGGAGCCGTCGGGAATGGCTATCGACCGCGCCCACGGCCGGCTGTTCATCGGCTGCGGCAACAAGCTCATGGCCGTCGTCGACGCGGCGAGCGGGAAAGTCGTGGCCACGGTTCCGATCGGGGCGGGCGTGGACGCCAACGGCTTCGACCCCGGGACCGGCCTGGCCTTCGCCTCCTGCGGCGATGGGACCCTCACGGTCGCCGCCGCCGAGGGATCCGACAAGTATGCCGTCGTCCAGAAGGCGGAGACACAGCGCGGAGCCCGCACGATGGCGCTCGACGAGAAGACCCACGCGGTCTTTCTCTCCACCGCCCGCTTCGGACCGCCGCCGTCGCCTTCGGCGGAGAACCCGAGGCCGCGTCCGAGCGTCGTGCCGGGATCCTTCACCGTCCTGATCCTGACGAAGTAGGGACGAGCGGCTCGGCATGAGAAACCGCGCCGCCGGCGTTTCGCTCCTCCTCTTCGGGTCCGGGTTCACCGCGCTGGTGTACCAGGTGGCGTGGCTGCGCTCGCTGCGCCTGGTCTTCGGATCTTCGACGGCGGCGTCCTCGGCGGTTCTGGCGGTGTTTCTGGGAGGGTTGGGGTTCGGCTCGCTCCTGCTCGGCCGCCGCGTCGACGTGCTCCGCCGGCCGCTGCTCTTCTATGGAGGCCTCGAGCTCGCCATCGCCGGTCTGGCCGCGTTGAGCCCGCTCCTGGTCTGGCTGGCGCGCGCGGGCTACGTGGCCGTCGGCGGGACGCCCGTGCTCGGCGCGTTCTTCGGCACCATCGCGCGGATCGCCTTGTCCGCCGTAGTCCTGGGATTGCCCACCTTCCTGATGGGCGGGACGCTGCCGGCGGCCACGCGCGCGATCGAAACCGACGAAGACCTCGGCCGCACGCGCCTGGCCCTGCTCTACGGGACGAACACCCTGGGCGCCGTGACCGGAGCCTGGCTGGCCAACTTCGTGCTGCTCGAGCGGCTGGGAACGCGGGGGACGCTGTGGGCGGCGTGCGCCGTCAACGTCGCCGTGGCCGCGATCGCCTGCGCCTGGGGCGCGCGTTCCGCGCTAGCCGCGGCGCCGCAGGCCGTCCCGGCGAAGGGCAAGAAGAAGGAGGCCGGCCGCGAAAAGCCGCGGCCACCTGCGATCTCGGGGCGCTCGTCGCGCTTCGTGCTGGCGGTCGCCGGGTTGGTCGGTTTCGCGTTCATGCTGATGGAGCTGGTCTGGTACCGGATGCTGGCGCCTTTGCTGGGAGGCTCCACGTACAGCTTCGGCCTGATCCTGGCTGTCGCTCTGCTCGGCATCGGGTTGGGGTCGGCCGTGTACGCGTCGCGGCCCGCCGGACGCGTTCCCACGCTTGCGACGCTGGCTTTGACCTGCGCCGTCGAGGGCGTTGCCCTGATCTTCCCCTACGCGCTGGGCGACTTCGTTGCGCTCCTGGCGATCCTCGCGCGCTCGCTCGGCGTCCTCGGCTTTCCCGGATACGTCCTGGGCTGGACGGCGATCACCGCTCTGGTGGTGCTGCCGGCGTCGATCGCCGCGGGCGTTCAGTTCCCGGTTCTGATCGCCCTTCTGGGGCGCGGGCGGGAGGACGTCGGGCGGCACGTCGGTTACGCCTACGCGGCCAACACGCTGGGCTGCATCGCCGGAGCGCTTTGCGGCGGGTTCGGCCTGCTTCCGCTCCTCACGGCGCCGGGCGCGTGGCGTCTGGCCGCCCTGCTGCTCGCGGCGGTGGGGATCGCCGCCGCGGCGATGGACGGCCCGAAGTCCTCGCGTCGTCTGCGCGCGGTCGCCTGGTCGGCGGCGCTGGCGA
The DNA here is from genome assembly GCA_963733955.1 of uncultured Acidobacteriota bacterium. Taxonomy (GTDB): domain Bacteria; phylum Acidobacteriota; class Thermoanaerobaculia; order UBA5066; family Gp7-AA6; genus DATFTF01. The sequence goes on along the minus strand of CAVTEW010000003.1, from coordinate 2,474,868 downwards.
CCGCGGCGCTGGCGGCCGCCCGGGGTCCGACGGCCGCGTGGCGGCAGAGCCCCATCGGCGCCGGCCGCGTGCAATTCGAGCAGTGGACCCCAAATCTCGTAACGCAATGGATCCACGAACGCCGACGCCTGATGGAGTGGCAGAGGGACGGCATCGAGAGCAGCGTCGGCCTGCTGCGAAGCAGCGAAGGGTTCGCCTTCGCCCTCAACGGAAAGATCGACGGCAACTCGCGGACCGACGCGCCGACCCAGGTCATGGGCGGTCTGCTGGGCGTCGCGCTCCAGGGAAACACGCGTCGGGCCCTGGTCATCGGCCTGGGGACCGGCTCGACGGCGGGATGGCTGGCGCAGATCCCGTCCATGGAGCGCGTCGACGTGGTCGAGCTCGAGCCGGCCGTGCTCGACGTCGGGCGCGCCTGCGCGGCGGTCAACGCGCGCGCCCTGGAGAACCCGCGGGTCCACGTCTCTCTGGGCGACGCCCGGGAGCTCCTTCTGACCGGCCGCGAGACGTACGACCTCGTCTTTTCCGAGCCCTCCAACCCCTACCGGGCCGGGATCGCCAGCCTGTTCACGCGGGAGTTCTATCGGAGCGTCTCCGACCGCCTGGCGCCGCGCGGGATGTTCATCCAGTGGATGCAGGCCTATGAGGTCGACAGCGAGACTGTGCGCGCGGTCTACGCGACGCTGGCAAGCGTCTTTCCGTCCGTGGAGACCTGGCGGGGCAAGCGCAACGATCTGCTTCTCATCGGGTCGGACGCCCCCTTCGTTCCCGACGCGGCGCAGCTGCGGACACGGCTGGCCGCGGCGCCGTTTTCCGAATCCATGGCGAGGGCCTGGCGGGTGGCCGGACCGGAGGGCCTGGCCTCCCACTACCTGGCCGGAAACGGGCTGGCCCGGGCCATCGCCGCCCGCGATCACGACCTGGTCAACACCGACGACCGCAACCGGATCGAGTTCGCGCTCGCCCGCAGCCTCGGGCGCACGGAGCTCTTCGACAGCGAAGAAATCCGCCAGCTCGCGCGGGCGCGCGGCGAGGACCGGCCGCCGTTCGAGGGAGACCTCGACTGGAACCGCGTGGATCGCGACCGGCAGGCGACCACGGTCGCGGAGTACGCTTACCCGGCGCGCGAGGCCGGCGCGGATCCGCGGTCCGCGGCGCGGGGCGAGGCGTTCGCGGGCTTCGTGGACGGCCGGCTCGAGGCCGTCCTTCCCGCCTGGCGCGCGCAGTCGCGGCCGCCCGATCCAGGCACGGAGCTGGCCATGGTGGCCGAGGCGCTCGTCGCCGCGGGGGACGAATCGGCGCCGGCCTACCTGGAGAGGCTGGCCGCCGAGGAGCCCGTGGAGGCGGGAACGCTGCGCGCGCGCTGGAGCTTCCGCCGCGGAAACGTCCGGGAGGCCGCCTCCGAGCTGGTGGCGGCTCTCCGCGCCTACCGCCAGGATCCCTGGCCCCTGCCGTTCCTGATCAAGCGCTCCCTCCCGTTCGCCGCGGCCATCGCCTCGCGCGAGCCCGGCCTCGCTCCCGAGCTGTACGACGCGCTGGCCGAGCCCTTTGCGCTGCGCCTGCTGGAAGACGAGCGGGTCGCGGCGCTCCTGGAGGTCGCTTCCTACATCAGCCTGGCGAAGTACGCGGAGGCAATGGCGCGCATCGAGCCGGACGTCCCCTGGCAGCGCAGCCTTCTGACGCGGCGAGCGGACGCGTACACGAAGACCAAGAACCCCCTGGCCGCCCGGGCCCGCGCCGATCTCGCGCTCTTCGAAGGGAGGGAGCCGCGTTCCTTCGACGCCGGCCTGCCGCGGCCGGGACCGATCGAGCCGCCGGGTTCGCGCGGCCGGCCGTAAGGCGCGGGCCCGCGGGCTCGCCGGGGCGCGCCGGCCGCGGACGACGCGCGCCCGCGCCGAATCGGGTTAAGCTTTCTTCGTGAAAGTCCGCCTGGTTTCCGGAGCCCACTTTTCCGCGGCCCACCGCCTCCACCGCGACGACTGGGACGCCGAAAAGAACCAGCGCGTCTTCGACAAGTGCAACAACCCCCACGGGCACGGACACACCTACGAGCTCGAGGTGACGGTGGAAGGGGAGATCGACCCGGAGACCGGTTACGTGATGGATTTCTCCCGGCTCAAGCGGGCCGTCCGCGACCACGTGATCCGGCGCCTCGACCGGCGCCACCTGAACTACGACGTCGACTTCCTGGCCGGCGCCAATCCGACCGCCGAGAACATCGCGGTCGGGATCTGGAGGCAGCTCGAGCCGGCCGTTGCGCCGGCGCGCCTCGTCCGGATCGCCCTGAACGAGACGGACAAGAACCGCGTCGTGCTGGAAGGGCCCCCGTCGTGAGCGCGTCAGCCCCGCCGCCGCTTCCGCCGCCGCCCCCGGCCGCGCGCGAGCGCAAGCTGATGCGCTCGCGCAAGCACAGGATCATCGCCGGCGTCTGCGGCGGGATCGCCGAGTACCTCGAGGTGGGCACGACGGTCGTGCGGGTCGTCTACGTGATCGCTTCGATCTTCTCCGCGATCTTCCCGGGCTTCCTGGCCTACATCATCCTGGCGTTCCTGATGCCCCTGCCGGACCGGTAAGGGATCTCCCGATGACTCGCCCCCGCATTCTCGTCACCAATGACGACGGTGTCTTCTCCGAAGGGATCGAACGCCTGGCCGCCGCGCTGGGCGAGGTCGGCGAGGTCTTCACCGTGGCTCCGGACCAGGAGCGCAGCGCCGCCGGCCACTCGCTGACGCTCCAGAGCCCCCTGCGCGCCAAGCTCGTCGGCGAGAACCGCTGGTCCGTGGACGGCACGCCGACGGACTGCGTGAACTGGGGCGTCCTCCATCTGATGAAGGACCGCCGTCCGAGCCTTCTCGTCTCGGGCATCAACCTGGGCTTGAACCTCGGCGACGACGTGACCTACTCGGGAACGGTCTCCGCGGCGTTCGAGGGGACGTTGATCGGCGTGCCCTCCGTCGCGATCTCGCAGGAGATCGAGACCGGTTTCACCTTCGACGCCGCGGCGGGATTCGCGCAGCGGCTCGCGCGGCGCCTGATCGCGCGGCCCCTGCCCCAGGGAACTCTCTTGAACGTCAACGTGCCCGCGGGGAAGCCCCGGGGCGTCCGCGTCGCTCGCATGGGCAAGCGGCGGTATGGGGACGTGGTCGTCGAGAAGACGGATCCTCGGGGCCGGCCCTATTATTGGATCGGCTCGACGATCCCGACCGGCGAGAACGAGGAAGGAACCGACATTGCCGCGATCGCGAGCAAGGTCATTTCGCTGTCCCCGCTGCACCTCGACCTGACCGACTACCGGTCCATGGAATTGCTGGAAGAGATCGTCCAGGACATGGAGGGGGCGGAACAGCGGTAGGGAATTCCTAGTCCCGATCCGACTCGAGACTGGAGACTGGAACTCAAAGGGCTGGTGTCACAATGCAGATCTTGTGACGCGGAGCAGCGGCAGTCACCAGTCACCAGTCACCAGTCCGCAGTCTCCAGTCCGAAGTCAGTACTCCAGCACCTTCTTCGCCGCGGCCAGGACTTTCTCGGTGTTGGGCAGGATGGCCCGCTCGAGGACCCGGTTGAAGCCGACCGGCGTGAACTCCGAGCCCACCCGGCCAATCGGAGCGTCCAGGTAGGCGAAGGCCGTTTCCTGGATCTGCGCGGCGATCTCGCCGCCGAATCCGCCGTGGACTTTGTCTTCGTGCGCCACCAGGACCCGGCTGGTCTTCCTGACCGACGCGGCGATCGCCTCGTGGTCGAGTGGAACGAGCGAGCGCAGGTCGAGGACCTCGACGGACTTGCCTTCCTTCTCCAGGGCCGCCGCGGCCTCCAGGGCGAAATGGACCGGCGTGCCGTAGGCGACGATCGTGAGGTCCGTCCCTTCGCGGCGCAGGCGGGCCTTCCCGAACGGGACGGCGAACTCGGCGGGGACGTTGGCGCGGGCCATCGGGTTGTTGTAGAGAAACTTGGGCTCGAGATAGAGCGTGATGCCGCGCGAGCGGATGGCCGTCCGGAGCAGCCCCGCCGCGTCGTCGGCGAAGGCGGGCACCACGATGCGAATGCCCGGAAGCGTGGTCAGCCAGCCCTCGATGTTCTGGGAGTGGTAGAGGCCTCCGCCGATGTAGCCGCCGGAGGCGATGCGCACGGTGACGTTGGGCACGAACTTCCCGCGGGTGCGCCACGACTCGTGCGACATCTCGACCATCTGCTCGGCGGCGGGCCAGAAGTAGTCGGCGAACTCGGCGCCCTCGACCACAATACGTATCTTGTCATCCAGCCGCGCGAACCCGTCGGACGTGCCCAGGATGAAATCCTCGGCGAGCGGCCCGTTGAAGACCCTCTGGGTCCCGAACTCCTGCTGCATCCCCTTGGTCACGTTGAAGACGCCGCCCTTGTCGCGGTAGGCCACGTCCTGTCCCCAGATGAACGTGTCGGGATTGCGCCGGAACTCCTCCTTGAGCGTCGTGTTGAGCGCCTGCACCAGCGTCATCGCCTCGCCCGTCCCGTCGGGAAGGCCCGCGGGCCATTTCTCGGGAGTCCAGGGATCCGCCTCGAGGTACTCGAAGATCGAGTCGGGCGTCGGATCCGGAGCGGTCTTGGCGCGGTCGGCGGCCTGGTCGTAGGTGTGCTGGTTCTGCGCCTCGATGCCGGCGATGTCCTCCTCCGACAGCCAGCCGTTCTCGATCAGCGACCGGCGGAAGCGGGGAAGGGGGTCGGCCGCGCGCGCGGCGGCCAGCTCCTCGGGCGTGCGGTAGAGCTCGTGGCGGTCGGAGTTGGAGTGCGAGTGGATCCGGACCACCGTGGCGTGGACCATGGCGCAGCCGGCGCCGCTCTTGACGTAATCGAGGGCCTCCCGCATCGCGCGGAAGGAGTCGAAGACGTCGAGGCCGTCGCAGTGGATGATCTTGAGGTTCAGGATCCCGGCGAAGTTGTCCGAGGCGATCGGATTGGCGGTCTGGTCCGCCTTGGGGACGGAGATGCCGTACCCGTTGTCCTGGATCACGAAGACGACCGGCGACTTTTCCCGCGACGCGCCGTTGACGGCTTCGAAGAAATAGCCTTCCGAGGTGGACGATTCGCCGACCGAGCAGAACACGACGGAATCCTTGCCGTAGTGCCGGACCGCCCGCGCCAGGCCGGCGGCGTGCTGGGCGTGGTTGGACACGCAGGACGAGACGTTCTGGATCCCGATCTCGGGCTTGGCGAAGTGGTTGGACATGTGGCGGCCGCCGGAGGCCACGTCGGTGGCCTTGGACATGCCGTTCAACAGGATCTCCTCCGCCGTCAGGCCGGCGGCCAGGCAGGTCGTCAGATCGCGGTAGTAGGGAAAGAGGTAGTCCCGGCCGGGCCGGAACGTCATCCCCAGGGCGAGCTGGATCGCGTCATGGCCGGCGCAGGGGGCGTGGTAGCTCCAGCCCAGACCCTGCTTCAAATAATTGGGGGCCTTGTCGTCGAGGACCCGGCCCAGGTGCATGACTCCGTACCATTTCTTCAATTCCTCGCGCGAAACGTCGGCCAGACCCGAGACGCGCGCGAGCTCCGCGGTTTCTTGTGGACTCACCTCACCTCCGTGGGGATTTTGCTCCAAAAGGCCAATCATAAACGGCCCGTCCAGCGATTTCCTTCCTTTTCTTCTGGTGAAAACCCTTTACAATGAGTGAAATGCCATCGTTTTCGCCTCCGATCGAGCGGCCGGACAGGCTGGAGGTCCAGAGGCTGGAGATGGTGGAACGCTTCGTGGCGCCCAGAGGCGTCGACGATCCGAGAGTCCTCGCGGCGATGCGGCAGGTGCCGCGCCATCGCTTCGTTCCCGATCCGGTCCGCTCCAAGGCCTACGGCGACCACTCGCTGCCGATCGGCCACCGTCAGACGATATCGCAACCCTTCGTGGTGGGGATGATGACGCAGCGGCTCTCCGTCGAGCCGCACCACAAGGTCCTGGAGATCGGGACCGGGTCCGGCTACCAGACGGCGATCCTCTCTCTGCTCGCGCGCACGGTGTACTCCCTCGAGCGGATCGACGAGCTCGCCCGCGCCGCGGCGTTGCTCCTGCGGTCGCTCTCCTGCCACAACGTCTCGGTGAAGGCCTTCGACGGAACCTACGGATATCCGGCCGCCGCGCCGTACGACCGCATCCTCGTCGCCGCGGGGACCGACGGCGTTCCCGAGCCGCTTCTGGCCCAGCTCGCCGTGGGCGGCCGGCTGGTCGTCCCGGTCGGTCCCCCCGAGCGCCAGCGCCTGCGCGTGATCCGCCGTCGCAAGACCGACTTCGCCCAGGAAGAAGGGGAGGAGGTCGTGTTCGTGCCGCTCGTCGGCAAGTTCGGGCGCGCCGGAGCGGCGTCGTGATCGCGCGGAGGGTCCTGCTCTCCGGCCGCGTGCAGGGCGTCGGGTTCCGCTTCTTCGCCGAGCGCGCCGCGCGGGAGGCCGGCGTCACGGGCTGGGTCCGCAACCTTCCCGACGGCGGCGTCGAGACCGTCGCGGAGGGAGAGGACCGGGCCGTTCAGACGTTCCTCGAGCGCGTCCGCCAGGGCCCTCCGGGCTCGCGCGTCACGGCGGCGCAGGTCATGGAGGTCGAGCCCGGGCGCTACCGCTCGTTCGAGATCACCGGATGACGGACCTCAAGTCGTTCGTCCGCGACGTGCCGGACTTCCCCTCGCCGGGGATCCTGTTCCGCGACATCACGCCGCTCTTGGCCTCGCCGCTCGCGTTCCAGCACGCCGTGCACGAGATGGCCCAGCCGTTCCGCGAGAAGCGGCCCCAGAAGATCTTCGGCATCGAGGCCCGCGGCTTCATGTTCGGAGCGGCTCTGGCGCGGGAGCTGCGGGTCGGGTTCGTCCCGCTGCGCAAGCCCGGCAAGCTTCCTCGGGAGACGCTCAAGGTCAGCTATGGCCTGGAGTACGGGAAGGACAGCCTGGAGATCCACAAGGACGCCTGCGAGTCGGGGGAGCGCGTCCTCATTGTCGACGACGTCCTGGCCACCGGGGGCACGGCGGCCGCCGCGGGCGAGCTGGCCGATCGGCTGGGGGCCGAGGTCGTGGGCCTCACGTTTTTCATCGAGCTCGCCTTCTTGAAGGGCCGGGAACGCCTGCCCGCGCGCATCATCCACTCCGTGCTGCTACTATAGAGCGCTCCCAAACAGCCGACCCGAAGAGCCGAGCTCGCCATCATGAGTGCAGAGAAAATACTCATCGTCGACGACGACGAAGACATCCTGTTGATCGTCCAGACGATCCTGGCCTCGGCTGGCTATTCGGCGTTCACCGCGCACAATGGCCGGGAAGGCGTGGAGACGGCGCGGGAGCTGCGGCCCGACCTCATCCTCCTCGACGTGATGATGCCCGAGCTGTCCGGATGGGAGGTCTGCACGACCCTGAAGAACGCGCCGGAGACGCGCCAGATCCCCATCGCCATGCTGACGGTCAAGAGCGAGATCCGGGACCTGATCACGGGAATGCAGGTCGGCGCGGACGACTACATCACCAAGCCCTTCACGCGCCGCAAGCTGCTCTCCACGGTGCGCAAGCTCCTGGACGAGCGCGGATCGAAGCCCGCGCCGTTCGCGCCGCCGGAGACCGACGAAGTCCGCTACAAGAACCTGCTCTTCGACGCGGTGACCGAGCTGCCGACCGTCCCCGTCATCATCGACGCGCTGCGCGACCGCCTGCTCGACAACCGCGACCTGGGCGTCCTGCTCGTCGACGTCGAGCAGTACAGCCACATCGAGGAAACCTACGGCTGGGAGGTCTTCGACAGCCTCCTGCGGTCGACCGGAAAAGCCCTGCGGCGGATGCTCGGCACGGTCTTTGGCACCGAGGACTTCGTCGCGGTCAACCGCGCCGGCGGCTCGGACTTCTACGTTTTCACGACGCTCGAGCCGGGCGAAGATCTCCTTCCCCGTCTCCAGCGCAAGGCGCGTCAGGTCGAGGAGTCGCTGCGGGGAACGCTGGACGAATCGTTCGGCTCGCGCATCCACAAGCGCATCGGCGTCTTCGTCGGCTACGCGGTCATCCACTCCAATCCCCAGATGCGGGTCGAGCGGCTGGTCTACCGCGCGCTGCGGCAGGCCATCCAGATGGCCACGACCAAGGAAGAGGAGCGCCAGTCGCTCCTGCGGGAGACGTTCCTCGACATCCTCCACCGCAGGCGGATCCGCACGGTGTACCAGCCGATCTTCGATTTGAAGACGATGGAGGTCTACGGCCACGAGGCGCTGACGCGCGGCCCGGGGGACAGTACCTTCGAGAGCCCGGAGCTCCTCTTCCAGTTCGCCGGCGACCACGAAGCGGTCTGGGAGCTCGAGCAGCTCTGCATCCAGTCGGCGGCCAGTCACTACGCCGCCCGCGAGGGCGGGCTCCTGTTCTTGAACGTCGAGGCCGACTCGATCACCGAGCTCACCAACCGGCGCGAGACGCTCCAGGCCCTCCTGGCGCTGCCCCAGCAGGTCGTTCTGGAGGTGACCGAGCGCTCGGCGATCCGCGACATCCCGGTGTTCCGGGAGGCGCTGGCTTCCCTGCGCGAGCACGGCTTCCGGATCGCCATCGACGACGCCGGCTCAGGCTACGCCTCGCTCCAGTCGATCTCCGAGCTGCGTCCGAGCTACCTCAAGGTCGCCAACACGCTCGTCACCGGGCTCCACGCCGACACGATCAAGCGCGACGTCGTCGAGATGCTCGTCAACCTGGCCCGCCGCATCGACGCCCTCTGCGTCGCCGAAGGCATCGAGACGCCGCAGGACCTGGAAGAGTGCCGGCGCCTGGGAATCCCCTTCGGGCAGGGCTTCTACCTGGGCGTGCCCGAGGAAGTCCCGGCGACCGGGCCGGCCCGGGAGTTCGCCAGCAAGCCCTGAGCCCGCCCGGCGCCCGCATGGCGGGTGCAAATAAGTGACAGCCGAGCGACTCTTTCTGGTAGGCGATTCGTCACCTCCCTGCGGGCCGCCCCTCGGGCTCGGCACGTAAGAGCTCTCGAGCCAGTCACTTAGAAAAGCGGTCCGCACTTTCCTTCCGGGCAGTGGGCTTGCACTGAACAACGCCAATCGTGAACAGATCCAAGCTTCTGGCGGGTACCTCCCCCCTGAGAGTCTGCCCGGCTGCTTGGGCCGGTCGGACAACAACACGAGGAGACTTATGAAACCGATTCGACGGACCCTCTTTCTGCTTGCGGGACTCTTGGCCGCCGGGATCGCCGCGGCCGACAACATTCCCCAGCCCATCGTCCTGAACGTCGGGCCGGCCATGAGCGCAGGCGTCGTCACGTTCACGTTGAACGGACCCGACGGCAGCGGCGCCACGTTGAACGTGCAGACGCCGGTGGCCGCGGGAGATTCCGCCGCGGCCGTGGCCGCCAGGATCGTCGCCACCGTCAGCGCCTCGGGCGGCACGACCTGGACCGCGCAGGCGTCCTTCAACGGCGTGCCGGGCTCGGTCACCTTCGCTTACAACTCCGGGAGCGGGTTCGTCCCGGTCATCCGCATCACGAGCCTCCGCAACACGGCGAGCGCGACGATGTCTCTCGACACCACCGGCGCGGGCGACGTCTCCCTGGTCTTCAACGCCGGATCGTCCGGAGGCAACCAGTCCGTGCTGACCCTGCGCGTGAGCGGCGTGCTCCAGCCGTACACGCTGCACCTGTTCGGCCAGAGCGCGTCTGCGATCGTCGACGGGATCCAGGCGTACCTGTCGCAGGCGGGAGTCGGCTACTCGCGTTCGAGCTCGAACCGGATCGAGGTCTTCCCCGGCGCGGGGCACGCCTCGGTGAGCCTGACGACGAACGATCCGGGTCTGCAAGGGCAAGTCACGCTGTCCGAGGTCTGGCTGGCGCCGCTCGGCCGGGGCGGCACGGACAAGTAGCCTTCCGCCGCAGGAGGTCCTCCCGACGTCCGGAACAGCGGCCCGCGTGTCCGGGCCGCCCGGTCGCCGGAAGGCGAGCCTTCGGCCGGCGGCCGACGAACCAGACCTTCGATGCGCGCGTTCCGGAAATCTCCCGAGACGGCGGGGCGCCCGGCGCTCCGCCGCTTCGCGCCCGCGATCCTCGCCGCCGCGTCGCTCTTAGCCTCCCAGCCGGTTTCGGCGCTCGACCCGGCCAAGCTCCTGAGCCAGTACACGCACCAGGCCTGGAAGGCCGAGGAGGGGCTCCCGCAAAGCTACGTCAAGGCGATCACGCAGACCAAGGACGGTTATCTCTGGCTTGGAACGGAGGGAGGGCTCGCCCGTTTCGACGGCGTCCGCTTCGCGGTCTTCGACGATCGAAACGTTCCGGCGTTGCGGGGCAACGACGTCCTCGCGCTTTGCGCCACGGCCGACGGCGGCCTCTGGATCGGGTTGAGAGGTGGAGGAGCCGTCCGGTTCCGGTCGGGGTCGTTCACCGTGTTCGCCAAGGGCGATGGACTTCCGAGCGACGTCGTGCGGTCGATCTACGAAGACTCGCGGGGCCGGCTGTGGATCGGGACCGACGCCGGCGCCGTTCGCCTCGACGGAAGGCGTTTCGTGCCGGCCTATCCCGCCGCTCCCGAACAGGATCCGGACACGGTGATGGCGATCGCCGAGTCGGGAGGCGATCTCTGGTTCGGGACGTACGGAAGCGGACTGCGGCGCCTGCGTGACGGGAAGCTCACGACGTTCGACCACCGAGACGGCCTTCCGAGCGACCTGATTCGCTGTCTGTACGTCGATCGGGATGGCGGGCTTTGGATCGGCACGCGCGGCGGCGGATTCGGGGAGCTGCGCGCAAACCGCTTCACGCCCTACTCCGCTCCGGGCAGCAACTGGGCCACGATCGGCACCGGAGGGATCAAGCGTGACCGCGACGGCAATCTGTGGGTCGGGGCGGTCGGCGGCGGACTGTTGCGGCTCCAGGCAGGAGCCCGCAGCGCCGCGTACACGAAGAAGGATGGGCTTGCGAGCGACGTCGTCGATTGTGTCTTCGAGGATCGCGAGGGCATCCTCTGGGTCGGCACGGAAGGAGAGGGGCTCCACAGTTTCAAGGACGGAAAGGTCACGCCGTTCGGTCCTGTCGAGGGACTCTCAGGCAACGATGTGTTTCCGATCTTCGAGGATCACCAGCGTACGCTCTGGTTTGGCAGCCGGGACGGAGGCCTGAGCGCCCTGGCGGCAGGGCGGGTCACAGCCTTCACGAAGAAACAGGGGCTTTCGAGCGACGTCGTCAAGTCGCTGGCCGAAGACCGCTCGGGAAATCTTTGGATCGGAACCGACGGAGGCGGGCTCGACCGCCTGCGGGATGGCCACGTCCGCCACTACGGGAAGGCCGAGGGTCTCTCCGACAACCGGGTGATCGCGCTCCTGTCCGATCACCGGGGCGACCTTTGGATTGGGACGTACGGCGGAGGCTTGGACCAGATGCGGGACGGCAAGATTTCCGCCCTCGGAACCCGCGACGGGTTGTCCAGCCCTTCGGTGCTTTCTCTGACCGAGGACCGGGACGGTTCCCTCTGGATCGGGACCGACGGCGGCGGATTGAACGCCCTGCGCAACGGCGCGTTCACCGTGCTGACCACCAAGGACGGCTTGGCGAACGACGTCGTCCAGGCCATCCACCAGGACGCGCAGGGGGTCTTGTGGATCGGGACGGCCGGCGGCCTGAGCCGCTTTCACGACGGCAAGTTCACGAGCTATACGTGGAAGACCGGCCTGTTGGACGACAGCATCTATCAGATTCTGGAGGACGACCAGGACAACCTCTGGATGAGCTGCAATAAGGGCATTTTTCGGGTGAGCAAGAAGCAGCTCGACGACGTGGCCCAGGGCCGTGCCCGCTCCGTCACCTCGGTTTCGTTCGGAACGGCAGATGGAATGAAGAGCAGCGAATGCAATGGATCTTCCCAGCCGGCGGGGTGGAAGACGCGGGACGGCGCGCTGTGGTTCCCGACCACGGAAGGCGCCGTACGCATCGACCCGCGTCGATTGCCCGCGAATCCACTGCCTCCTCCCGTCGCGATCGAGGATGTCCTCATCAACCGGCGCCGCTATGCGCCGTCCGGGGAGCTGCGCATTCCCCCCGGCGGAGGCGAGATCGAGATCCACTACGCGGCGCTCTCGATGCTCGACCCGAAGAAAGTGCTGTTCCGCTATCGGCTCTCGGGATTCGACTCCTCCTGGGTCGAGCCGGGTGTGCGGCGCGTGGCTTACTACACCAATACGCCGCCGGGCCGTTACCGCTTCGAAGTGGTCGCCTGCAACAACGACGGCGTGTGGAACGAAGCCGGCGCGTCGCTGGACGTCTATCTGGAACCGCACTTCTACCAGACCTACTGGTTCTTCGCCTTCTGCGCGCTCGTCGCGGTCCTTGGCGCGGTCGCTGGCCACAAGATCCGGGTTCGGACGCTGACCCGGCGCAAGTACGAGTTGACGCGCCAGGTGGCCGAGCGCACCCTGCAGCTCGAGGAAGCCAACGACATTCTCCGGCAGCTCTCCGCGCAGGACGGCCTGACGGGATTGAGCAACCGCCGGCACTTCGACGAGGCACTCAATCGGGAGTGGCGGCGCGCCCTGCGGTCCCGCGAAGCGCTGTCGCTCTTGATGATCGACATCGATGGGTTCAAGGCTTACAACGACTGCTATGGGCACCAGCAAGGCGACGAGTGTCTGAAGAGCGTGGCCGCGGCAATGCGAAGTGCCCTGAAGCGATCGGGCGATCTGTGCGCACGCTACGGGGGAGAGGAGTTCGCCGTCATCCTTCCGGAGACGGATCTCGAAGGAGCGGCGCGCGTCGCCGAGGCGCTCCGGACGGTCGTCGACGGGCTCCAGATCCCGCACCGCGATGGCCCGGTCGCGCCGTACGTGACCGTCAGCATCGGAGCGCATTGCGTCCATCCCTCCGAGGCCGAGACCCCGGCTTCTCTGGTCGTTCGGGCTGACATGGCGCTGTATATGGCCAAGGAGTCGGGAAGGAATCGCGTCTGCGTGGCCGATCCGGCGATCTCGGATGCTCTTCCGCGCACGATGTGAGTGTCTTCCCGCCGTCGCGATCGGTGGGAACGGGATTTGGTGGGGCCGGGCGGACTCGAACCGCCGACCTAGAGTTTAGGAAACTCTCGCTCTATCCACCTGAGCTACGGCCCCGTCTCGTCCTGGATGATATGCCGGCAGGTCTCCCGAGGTATTGAAGGAGCCGGAGATATATCAGATCTGTTATGCCGCAGGTGCTCACACTTTGTCCGGCAGCCCCAGCGCCTTCTTCATTCTCCAGTCGAAGAACCGATCCGGCAGCAGGCGCTTCAACGGGAGGAAGAGGCGGGCCATGCTGGTGATGGGGTAGCGGATCCGCGGCCGCTCGGACTCGATGGCGTCGACGATCGTGCGGGCCACGGCTTGCGCGGGGAGCTTTCCCATCTGGAAGTCCTTGTTCATCGCCCGCTCGGCTCCCGCGTAGAACCCCGAGTAGGGGCCGGAACGGTCGAGGAAACGCCGGACCTCGACGTTGGCCCGCTCGTCGAAGCGCGTCTCGATGGGCCCGGGCTCGAGAATCACGACGCGGATGCCAAACGGCGCGACCTCGACCCGCAGGGCGTCGGCGATCGCCTCGAGCGCGTGCTTGGCCGCGCAGTACGGGGAGGCGAAGGGGATGGAGAGCTTGCCGGCGATCGAGGAGACGAAGACGATGGTGCCGTGCCGCTTTTCGCGCATCGGGGGGAGCGCGGCGCGGACCGTCTCCAGGGCGCCGAAGACGTTGACGTCGAACTGCCGCCGCCAGTCCTCCGGCGGCACGTCCTCGACGGCGCCGTACTGCCCGAAGCCGGCGTTGGCGACGATCGCGTCGAGCCGTCCGGCTCCGCCGACCGCCGCCTCCACCGCGCGGGCGATCGATGGCGTGTCCGTCACGTCCAGGCGCAGGAGGGAGATGCCGTCGTGCCCGTCGAGATCGGAGATCGAAGACCGGTCCCGGGCCGTGGCGAACACCCGGTGTCCCCGGTCGGCGGCATCCAGGGCGGTCGCGCGGCCGATGCCGGAAGAGCAGCCCGTGATGAGGATGGTTTGATGACGGTGCATGCGGCGATGTTACCCTTGAGCCGAAAAGAGGCGCTGCGATGGGCTATGCCGAACGGAACCTCGCTCCCGGTGAAGCGATCGTCTTCCAGGCGCGCTACCACTGGACGATCTACCGCGTGGAGCTGCTTCTCTTCGCGCTCGCCCTTCTGCTGGGCGCCGCCTCGTTCTACGCGCGGCGCACGTCGGCCGACTCCGGCGTCGCCGGCCCGGTCGGATATCTCGCCCTGGGCTTCACCGCCGTCGCCGTGATTGGATTCCTCGTCCGGTGGGCCCGCGCCAGGGCCGACGAGTTCGTGGTGACCAACCGCCGGGTCATCCGCAAGATGGGAATCGTTTCGCGGGAGATCGAGCAGGCGCCGCTCGAGAAGATCCAGGACATCACCGTGGACCAGGGCTTCCTGGGGCGGATGCTCGGCTACGGGACGGTCACGCTGGAGACGGCGTCCGAGCGGGGGAGCCTGACGTTTCCGCGCATCGCCCGGCCGGAGGCCTTCCGCAACGCTCTCTGGGGCCAGTCGCCGGAGCCGGGGACCGCAAGGACCGCGGGGGGCGCCGCGCCGGCCGCCGCTCCCGCTCTTGCGGCGGCCGCGCGGCAGCCCGCGGCGCGCGAACGGCTGGCCGAGCTCGATCACTTGAAGCAGCAGGGCCTCGTCACGGAAGACGAATACGCGGCAAAGCGTCGTGAAATCCTTGCTGGTCTATGACTTACATTCAAACGCCGCCGCAGGCCGAACGTAAACCTCCGGCCGGCCCGATCGTCTATCTCATGTGGCCGCTGTCGCAATGATTCCCCGCCAGACCGACCCGGGCGTCGACGAGAGCCGGCTGATCGAGGAAGTCCGGGCCGGACGGGCCGACGCCTTCGAGTATTTCGTCCGCCGCTACCAGCGCAAGATCACGCGCGTGGCTTACCGCCTGCTGCGCGACACCGGGGAAGCCGATTGCGCGGCGCAGGAAAGTTTCCTGCGCGCGTACCAGAACCTGGGCGAGTTTCGCGAGGGCTCGACGTTCGAAACGTGGGTGACGCGCATCTGCATCAACTGGTGCAAGGACCGGTTGAAGCGCCGGCGGCTTGTCTTCTACTTCCACCAGGCCCCCGCCGAGTCGGACGAGGAGACCGGGCCGCGCGACGTGACCGCGCACCCCGATCCGTCGCCGGAGCGCCGCGCCATGTCCCGCGAGATCCGCGAGCGCCTGCATCTGGCCATGGAGGCGCTGTCCCCGCGCCAGAGGACCATCTTCGTCTTGAAGCATTTCGAGGAGCATTCCATCCCGGAGATCGCCGGGATGACCGGCCTCGACATGGGAACGATCAAGTCGCACCTCTTCCGCGCCGCCCACAAGATCCGCGAGCGGCTCGGAGACCTCAGGAAGAATCCATGAGCCGGCCGACCGGGCACGAACGCCGCGACCATCTGACCGAAGCGGAGCTTTTCACGCTGGCTGTGCCGCCGGCCGGCGAGCCCGAGGCGCTGCCCCGGCACCTCTCCGACTGCCTGGCCTGCAGCCGGGCCCTCTCGGAGTGGAAAGCCGCGGTGCGCGAACTGGCGCAGGAGGACGCCGACGCCATCTCCCGGCGCTCCGACGCGGAGTGGGAGGCGCTGGAGAGCAAGACGGTCGCCGCGATCCGCCGCTCCCGCATGGAACGGCCTCGGATCTCCTGGCGCTGGATGGCGACGATCGCGGCCGCGGTGCTTCTCGTCGCTCTGGTTCTGCCTCTGCGCCGCACGGCGCCGCGGCCGGCCGCGAAGCCGGCGGCGACGTCGGCGTCCTCCGGCGAGATGTCGGCCCAGGACCAGGCCGACGACGCGCTTCTGCGCGACGTGGCCAGCCTCTCCCGCGGGGACGACGGCGCCGGCGACGACTGGAGCTCGCTCGTTCCGGATCCGGACGGCAACGGCGGCGGCAAGCAGGGCAAGCTGTGAGAGGGCGCGGTCTTCTGCTCGCGCTTCTCTTCGCCGGGGCCGCGGTTCCCGGCCTCCGCGGCCAGGAAGTCCCCGACGGCAAGTGGTGGAAGAGGCCCCGCATCTCCGAGCAGATCGGTCTGACCGGCGAGCAGCAGGACCAGATCGAGAAGATCTTCGTCCGATCGCGCACCAAGCTGATCGACCTGCGGGCGGACCTGGAGAAGAAGCAGCTCCTCCTCGGGGAGGCGATGGAAGACAAGTCCGCCGAACGCCGCGACGTGGAGAAGAAGATCGAGTTGGTGGAGAACGCCCGCGCCGAGCTGCAGAAGGCCAGGGCCTTGATGATCCTGGACATCAAGCAGGTCTTGAAGCCCGACCAGTGGGAGCGGCTGCTCCGCATGCGGCAGAACGCCCGGGGACGGATCCGCGAGCGGCTCCGCGAGCGGATTCAGGGCCGCGGCGAGAACCCCGGTCCCCAGCGCAAGCCGCAGTAGAAGCGCTTCCGAGGGGAGTCTCGACTTCGCGTACGATCTGCCCGTGGACGGGCCGGCGCGCCGAAGAATCGTCGAATACGTCAGGCCGCTGGCCGTCGGCCTGGACGGGATGACGTACTCCGGCGACGTCGACCGCGTCGCCTCGATCTCCCGGACGATCGCGGCCGGGCGGAAGGACGTCGACGCCGATCTGCTCGAGCTCCTGGCCATCTTCTCGGGACAGGAGAAGTGGGTCGAGCGCATGGGCCACGGCAGCCGCACGGAGCTCTTCCTCGGTTCGCTCGGCCTTCCCGCGGCGACGATCCGGGCGTTGTTCCGAGGGCTCTCGCGGTTGAACCGCGCGCCGGCCACGGCGGAAGAGGAGATCGTGCACGACGCGCTGCGGATCGACGAGATGGGCTCGATCGGCGTGACGCGCCTCGCGCAGCAGGGCTACCGCGAGCGCTTGAGCTTCGAGGAGATGGCCGCTTCCATCGAAGAGGCCGCCCGGCGTCCGCTCAAGACGCCCGCGGGGGAGACCCTCGCCGCAGAGCGGCGGGTGGCCATGTTCGCGTTCGCGCGCAGACTGCGCGAGGAGAGCCTCGAGTTCTCGGCCGTTCGCGCG
Organism: uncultured Acidobacteriota bacterium; assembly: GCA_963733955.1. Lineage (GTDB taxonomy): Bacteria > Acidobacteriota > Thermoanaerobaculia > UBA5066 > Gp7-AA6 > DATFTF01. The sequence goes on along the minus strand of CAVTEW010000003.1, from coordinate 2,457,878 downwards.
CCGGAGCGGGCCTCCGAGGATCCGGGCGCGTGAAACGGCTTGGACCGCCGCCGTGCGGGACGGCGGCGGCCCGACCGCCGTGGGGGGGTTCGGTGGCGTTCTAGTGAACCACGGAGAGCGTCCCGTCCACGCGGAGGGTTTCGCCGCTGACGGGATCCGCAGCGGAAGTGTACTGCGCCGCCTGTCCGTCGCGGACGAGGAGCGTGACCTCCGTGCGAAAGGTCCGAAAGAGGGGAACCGGACCGGGCGCCCTCTCCTGGCCGGTCCTCAGCTCTCCCTCGGGCGTATACACGAACGATTGGTCGAGCGTGCACTGAAGCCGGAAGCGGCCGTCGGCTCCGCTTTCGGCGGAGCAGTCGATGTTGTTGCCGACGTCCTGATAGGTGACCTCGCCCGCCTCCTTGCCGGCCCGAATGGGGATGCGCGTCCCCATCCGGAGCCGGGCGGGCCGGTCGTTGGCGCAGAAAGACAACGTGTAAGGGGCGCTGCTGACCTTCTTCTCGCCGAGGTAGCGGGCGAGCGAGATCTGCAACCTGACCGGGATGGGCTGCTTGCGAATCGGTTCGGCTTTCTCCTGGCCGCGGGCAAGACCGGCGAGGAGAAGGAAGGGGACGATCGCGGGGATCGAACGTGAGGTCATGAGGAGCTCCTTTCTGGCGCGGCTTCCGAAGACGGCTCTGGCTCGAGGGGTTCGAGGTTGATCGGGGCGATACCGATTTCTTTCGCGTCGGGCAAGTCCGAGAGGGGAGTCGCCGGTGGCTCGGGACGGAAGGCGCCCGAAGCGGGGCGGTCCGCGAACCGGGCGATCGCGGCGATTTCGTTCCGGTCGACGAGTACGGCTTCGCGCTCGGGCCCGCGCGGGGGCCGCCTTGCAATCCGCGGCGGCGGCTCGGTGCGCGGCGGCGGATGGAGCGTGGGCAGGCAGCGCGGGTGCGCCGGCGCCGGGTGGGGCGAGCTCGCGATCCGCGGCGATGGAGGGCGTCCGGCCCGGCCGGCGAGAAGGAGGCCGACGCCGATCGCGAGAATGCTTCCCAGAATCGGAACCAGGAGACGAGGCGCCGGCGCGCGGGAGGGGAGCTCCGCGGCGAGGCGACGGCGGACGCGGTCGAGAAAGTCGGCGCTCGGTCGAGCGGCCTGCGCCGCTTCCAGCTCGGCATCGAGAAGCGAGATCTGTCGGCGCAGGCGCGCGGCGAGCCCCCGGCAAGTCGGGCAGGACGCAAGGTGCGCTTGCGTCCTGGTCGAGACGGGAGCGCCGAGCGCGAGCTCGGCCGCCAGCGCGGGGAAACGGCCGCAGCTCACAGAAGGTCCTCGGCCAGACGCCTGCGAGCGAGATGGAGGCGGGACTTGACCGTGCCTTCCGGCAGCCCGGTCAGCCGGGCGACTTCGCCCACGTCGTTGCCCTGGACCGGAGCGAGCAGGACAACGAGTCGGAGCTTCTCCGGCAGGCCATCGATCGCTCTCCAGAGGCGCTCCTTGAGCTCGAGGGATGCGGCCACTTCGGGCGCGCCCGAGGCGCCGGGAAGGGTGGCCGCCACCTGCTCGCGGCGCCGGCGGCGCTGCTGCCCGCGGCGGTAGTCGAGAGCGAGACGCCAGGCCACTCGGACGAGCCAGGGGCGAAAACGCTCGGGACTCCTCAGCGCGCGAAACTTCCGGTACGCGCGCGCGAGCGCCTCCTGAGCGACGTCTTGCGCGTCCTCGCGCTGACGCAAGACCGAGAACGCGACCCGAAAAGCCAGGAGCGAAGACTCCGGCAGCGCCCGCTCGAACTCGGCGTCCAAGTCAACCGCGCTCGATGCGGTCACCAGCGGGTCCAGCGGCAAAGCGGCGAGTCCGTCCATAGAAGCACTACGGAAGGCAAGACGCCGCCGTCGCCGTTCGGGTTCAGGAGCGACGGGACGCTAAAGACTGCGAGGGTAACGGCCTCAGGGGGGCGGCCCGGTCGCGCCGGGCGGCGGAGCGTCCCGAGCGACCCGGAATCCCAGGCTGAAGCCTCGGTCGACGGGCCTGTGCGTGTAGCGCAGGGCGCAGCGGCAGCTGTCCGCGCCGAAGTAGAAGCTGCCTCCGCGGATGACCCGTTTCTCCCCAGAGGGAGGCCCCGTCGGGTTTTCCACCGCGGCCGGGTCGTAGGCCCCGTACCAGTCGGCGCACCACTCCCAGACGTTTCCGTGCATGTCGTAGAGACCCCAGGCATTGGGCGGGTAGCTCGCGACCGGCACGGAAGCGCGGCCGTCGAAGTTCGCCTGGCTCATGGAGAGGTGGCCTTCGCCGGCGAACGGCCTGGGAGATCCGGCGCGGCAGGCGTACTCCCACTCCGCCTCCGTGGGGAGGCGAAAGCCGCCTCCGGACCGGGCGTTGAGCCGCGACAGAAATGTCTGAATTTCATTCCACGACACGTTCTCGACGGGGCATCGGTCCCCGCAGGCGGTGAAATGGCTCGGATTCCTGCCCAGGATTCGGATCCACTGCTCCTGCGTGACCTCGGTTGCGCCGATCCAGAACCCCTTCGTCAGGCGCACGCGACGGGAAAGTTCGTCCCGCTGCCGGCCCGGCTCGGCGGCGGGGCTTCCCATCCGGAAGGATCCCGGCGCGATCCAGACCAGCTCTATCCCGGAGACTTCGTCCGCTCTCGCGCGAGGAGCCGCCTGCGTCGGCGCAGCGCCTCCCGACTGCGCGGCGAGGTGTACGAGAAGCAGCACGGGCCCCATGGCTGGCGGGAGGCGCAGGCGCTCGGCGGCGCTAGTTCTCGGGCGTCACGACGACGAGGTCGGTCAGGCCGCCGAAGGCCGAGTGGGCGAGGTACACGACGCCCTTGTCCGTGACGGCCGGGTTGCGCGCCCCCGCGTGCGTGGCCACTTTGGCCTCGACCGCCAGTTTCCCGTGCGCGTCGACCCTGGCGAGGGTGAGCTGCCCGGCCCGGGCCGCGCCGACATAGAGAAGGTGCGTCGCGGGCGCATAGTCGATGTCGTCGACGCCGTCGCCGGTCTCGACGGACGAGAGCACCTCGCCCGAGTGAGCCGCGTCCAGCACCTCAACGCGCGCGCTGCAGGCGACGAAGAGCTGACCGGCGTTCGCGTCGACCCGCAGACCGTGCGGACCGTCCTCCCCGCACGAAGGCTTCCACGTCGCGATCGTCTTATGGGTCGCGAGGTCGAGGGCGAGGGTCAGGTCCTTGTCCTCGAGGTTCGTGTAGAACCGGCCGCGCCTGGAGTCGACCGCGAATCCCTCCGGATTGCCCTCGAAGGCGAGCCGGGCCTTCTCCTCGAGCGTCCTGGCGTCGAGAATCCGGATGGACTTGTCTCGCGGCGTCGTGACCCAGACTTCGCTCCGGCTCGCGACGTAGGCGAGGCCGTCGGGCATCGAGTCGAGCTTGTGGCAGGCGCCTCTGGCGAAGGACCGCGCGTCGAAGGCGCAGACCGTCGAGTCCCCGCGATTGCCGACGTACGCCACTGCGTCGCCGATCGTCACCGAGCTCGGACCGACGACCCGCTTGCGGTCGCCCGAACCCATCTCGGCCGTCGCGAATCCGGCGATCTGTTTCAGAGATCCCGTCGCCGAGTCGATGACGACGACCGATCCCGTGTTGCCCGCCGGCGCCCAGACGAACCGCGTCGCCGGATCGAAGGCGATGTAGTCCATCGAGATGCCGGCCGCGGTCGCGCCCGGCAGGGGCTGCATGCGGACCTTGTAGACCGTCTTGTCCGCCGCTTCCGCGCGGGCCGCGGCGAGCAGCGCGCCCAAGAGAACCGAAAACAGAAATCGCGCTGAACCGATTTTCGATTTGGAACGCATGGTGCCTCCGATCCTCTCGCCGGTCCTTCCGGATCTTAGCCCAGCGCCCGTGAACGCCACGGCGCCACCCGGCGCGGCCGGCCATGCGGCGGAGTTGTTTCGACGTAGACTTGCTTGCCGCCACGGAAGCAGGCGCCCGATCGAGCGAGCGACCGAGGGGCGGGACGTCGGCGGCCCTGAAACGGTGTTGGATCGAATCTTTGGTCGCTTTCGCGCGGACCGGCGAGCTTCTCCCGAGAAGCCGCCGGATCCGATGGTCTTCGTCCAGCGGTTCGCCGACGGCCTGCCCAATCCGATTTTCCTGAAGGACGCCCGAGGCGTCTATCGGGTCTGCAACCTGGCCTTCGAGAAGATGGTCGGCCGACCTCGAGCGAGCATTCTTGGCCAAATCTCGGCGGCCGTGCTGCCGGCCGATCTCGCGTCCGAGGAGGAGCGCAACGACCGGGAGCTCTGGGTGAGCGGCCGCGTACAGTCCTACCGCCGCCCCTTCAAGGCCACCGACGGCGCGGTGCGCCAGGGGCTCTGGCGCAAGTCGCTCATCACCGGGGCGGATGGGAAGCCGTCCGGGTTGATCGGCATCGTCACCGACATCACCGACCTGCTGGAGGCCCAGGGCGAGGCCGAACGCAGGGGAAAGTGGTTCCGCGCGTTGACCGACCACGCTCTGGACGTGATCGTGGTCATCGATCGGGCAGGGCTCATTCGTTTCATCACTCCCTCGGTCGAGAGGGTGCTCGGATGGACGGCGGCGTCCCTGACCGGCGCAAACCTGCTCGCCTACGCGCATCCGGAGGACGTCGAGGCGACCCGAGAGGCGATCTCGCGAAGCCTGACGCGACGGCCGGGAGAAGAGCAGCTCGTGGAGCTGCGTTTTCGCGCCCGCGACGAGTCCTGGCGGACCCTGGAGGTGATCGGGAACAACTGCATGGAGGATCCGGCGGTCCAGGGAATCGTGGTCAACGCCCGCGACGTGACGGTCCGCCGCCTGGCGCAGCGCGGACTGGAGCAGGCCCTGCTCGCCACCAACCGACTCGACGCCGCGCGCACGTTGGCCGGGGGCGTGGCGCACAACGTCAACCAGCTCATGACGACGATCGAGGGGAAGGCCGCGCTCCTGATCGATCGGGTCCACGACTCCGACGCGCAGGATCTGCTGGCGGACGTCGCGAGCGCCGCGGAAAAAGCGGCCGAGCTGGCCCGGCAGCTTCTGGCCTACGCGCTCGGCGGGCGCACCCAGCCGAAACCGACGAACCTCAACAGCGCGATCGAGGAAACGCTGCTCGTGGCCGTCGACACGGTGCTGCGTCCGGAGATCGAGCTCGCGCTCGACCTGGATCCCTCGCTCGCCAGGATCGAGGCCGATCCCGCCCAGATCGCCCAGCTCGTCTCCAATCTCGTGACCAACGCGGGCGAAGCCATCGCGGGCTCCGGCGACATCACGATCCGGACCGCCAACGTCGCGATTCCGGAAGGAGACCGTTCCGCGCCCGGGGGCCTCGCGCCGGGCCCCTACGTGCGGATGATCGTTCGCGACACCGGCTGCGGCATGGATGCAAAGACCGCTGCCCAGGCCTTCGAGCCGTTCTTCTCGACGAAGTCCCCCGGCCGGGGTCTCGGCCTGTCCGCCGCCCTGGGCATCGTCAAGAATCAGGGCGGGGCGATGTCGGTCGAGTCCAATCCCGGCGCCGGCTCGACCTTCACCGTCTACATGCCGTCTCTCGTTCAAAAGACCAGCCACTGAAGGTCACGTCGCCTACGCTGCGCGCGGGATCTGCGCGCTGGTGCGCGCACCGGTCTGCGGCTCGCCCGGATGCGGGCTCGACCGCAGACCTGATCCCGTGCTCGCTGCGGCTCCCGCGGCGTGCGCCTCCTCGTTCGCTTCCGCTCAGGAGACTACGCACGCCGCGACCAGGGCAAGGGGCGGCCGGGTCCAGACACGGCGAGTAGGTCGAACTAGAAGCGATGAAGAGAATTGGCGGCCCCAACGGGAGTCGCACGTCGCCTCCGCTGCGCGCGGGATCTGCGCGCTGGTGCGCGCACCGGTCTGCGGCTCGCCCGGATGCGGGCTCGACCGCAGACCTGATCCCGTGCTCGCTGCGGCTCCCGCGGCGTGCGCCTCCTGCTTTGCTTCCGCTCAGGAGACTACGCACGCCGCGACCAGGGCAAGGGGCGGCCGTGTCCAGACACGGCGAGTAGGTCGAACTAGAAGCGATGAAGAGAATTGGCGGCCCCAACGGGAGTCGAACCCGTGCCGCGGCCTTGAAAGAGCCGTGTCCTAACCGCTAGACGATGGGGCCAAAGACCCGAAGGGCAGGAAATGTAGCACGCGAGGGAGCGGCACGGAGTGCCGTGGCCTGCGGGGGGGACGGGGGGCCACACGGCCCCCCGCTGATGGAGCCAGCCGTCGGCTGCGAAGCAGCCGTGTCCTAACCGCTAGACGATGGGGCCAAAGACCCGAAGGGCAGGAAATGTAGCACGCGAGGGAGCGGCACGGAGTGCCGTGGCCTGCGGGGGGGACGGGGGGCCACACGGCCCCCCGCTGATGGAGCCAGCCGTCGGCTGCGAAGCAGCCGTGTCCTAACCGCTAGACGATGGGGCCAAAGACCCGAAGGGCAGGAAATGTAGCACGCGAGGGAGCGGCACGGAGTGCCGTGGCCTGCGGGGGGGACGGGGGGCCACACGGCCCCCCGCTGATGGAGCCAGCCGTCGGCTGCGAAGCAGCCGTGTCCTAACCGCTAGACGATGGGGCCAAAGACCCGAAGGGCAGGAAATGTAGCACGCGAGGGAGCGGCACGGAGTGCCGTGGCCTGCGGGGGGACGGGGGGCCACACGGCCCCCCGCTGATGGAGCCAGCCGTCGGCTGCGAAGCAGCCGTGTCCTAACCGCTAGACGATGGGGCCAAAGACCCGAAGGGCAGGAAATGTAGCACGCGTTCCGGCTCCGGTTTTGAACTCTCTCGGCGCCTGGTCGCGCAGCGACCGCCGCGCCGAAAGCCGGGGCCAAAGACCCGAAGGGCAGGAAATGTAGCACGCGTTCCGGCTCCGGTTTTGAACTCTCTCGGCGCCTGGTCGCGCAGCGACCGCCGCGCCGAAAGCCGGGGCCAAAGACCGAAGGGCAGGAAATGTAGCACGCGTTCCGGCTCCGGTTTTGAACTCTCTCGGCGCCTGGTCGCGCAGCGACCGCCGCGCCGAAAGCCCGCCCCAAAAAGCAACGTGCCGGCTCGAGGCCGGCACGTTTTTCGAAAGTCGAGGAGTGAAGTGTTACTTCTTCTCTTCGGCAGCCGGCGTCGGCTTGGGCGCGGTCTTCTTGGTGGTCTTCTTGGTGGTGGTCTTCTTCTTGTGAGTCGTCTTCTTCGGGGTTTCCTTCTTCGTCTCGGTGGTCTGGGTCTCGGTCGTCTTGGTCTCCTGGGTGCCCGTGGACTGCGCGAAAACGCCGGTCGGGATGGCCAGGGCGACCGCGATGGCCGCGAGGCGGAACAGAGTCTTCATTTTCTCTCACTCCTTTCGACCCGATGCACTACGCATCGCGTCGTTACACGTTGCAATGTAGCGGTCGCGGGGTGAACGGAACATGAACATTGCCGGATATTTTGTCCGCCTTTAAATAGCTGATCCAAAGCTGCTTACAGGCGCAGCGACGGGGCGTGCCCGGCCGTTCAGGTTCGGTGCGCCGTCGCCGTCCTGGCCAGCCTTCCGCGCGGGTCGAGCCACGCGTACAACGACGGCAGAACGAAGAGGACGAGTGCGCCGGAGAGGACGAAGCCGCCGATCACCGCGATCGCGAGCGGCTGGAGCAGCTGCGAGCCTTCGCCGATCGCGAAGGCCAGCGGCGCGAGGGCGAATCCCGTGGCCAGCGTGGTCTCGGCGACCGGCCGAAAACGCCCATGCCCGCCCGCCGCCGCGGCCCACGCTTCCCGCGGAGGCTTCCCGCTCTCGAGCTCGTGCCGCCCGGCCTGGATCAGGAAGACCGACTTCTCGCCGACGATCCCCACCATGAAAATGGCGCCGACGAAGCTCGAGATGTTGAAGGTCATCCCGGTGAGCAGGAGCGCGCCGAAGACGCCGGACAGGACGGCCAGGGCCACGACGATCGTCAGGAGCGAGGCGCGCCAGTCGCCGAACTCGAAGAGAACGATGACGCCGACGAGCAGCAGGCCCGCCAGGAGCACGACGAGCAGGCCCTTGAACGAGGCCTGCTGTTGTTCGTAGAGACCGCCGAAGCGGAGCGATTCGCCCGGGCCGAGATGGAGGCCGCTCTGGAGCTTTTGCCGGATCTCGGAGACCGCGCTTCCCAGGCTGCGGCCGGAGAGGCGCGCGGTGACCCCCAGGTAGGTCTTGAGGTTGTCCCGATCGATCTCGGCCTCGGGCGGGCCGGTCTCGACAGAAGCGACGGTCTTGAGCGGGAGGAGCGTCCCGCTCGCCGCGCGGATCATGAGATCGGACAGGTCGCCCTCGCCGCGCGCGAAGACGCGGATGTCGTAGAGACGTTCGCCGATTCGGAGATTTCCCGCCACCGTTCCGGTGACGGCCGGCTCGACCGCGGCGTGGATGTCGTCGGTGGTCAGGCCGAACCGCGCCGGATCGTTGAGCTGCTGCGCCGCGGACGTCGCCGGCTTGCGTCCGGTCGGCGCCGCGGATTCGGGCCCGAACGGCGCTCCGGCGCCGGCGCCCGACCGCACCCGGATGTCCAGCGCCGGGCCCGCGATGGTGATGCCGTCGAACACGTCCTCGGTCCCCTCGACGCCTTTGACGACCTGGGCGATGCGCCGCGCCCTCTGCTGAAGCAGGGCCTGGTCCTCGCCGAAGATCTTGACGTCGATCGGCTGGGGCACGTCTCCGCTCAGGTCTCCAATATTGTCCTCGAGGAGCTGTCCGAAATCCGTCCGGACCGATGGTTCGATGGCGGCGATCTTCCGGCGGAGCTCCTCGATCACCTCGTCCACCGCCCTGCGCTGGGAGCGAGGCTTGAGGTTGATGACGTAGTCGCCTCGATTGGCCTCGGTGATGAAGAAGCCGAGCTGGGTGCCGGTGCGGCGCGAGTAGCTCTGGACGTCCGCCATCGGGGCGATGACCCGATGCTCGATCTCGTTGAGCATGGCGTCGGTGTCGGAAAGGGAAGTCCCCGGCGGGGTGACATAGTCGAGGATGATCGACCCTTCGTCCATTTCCGGCAGGAAGTCGGTGCCGATGATCCGGTAGAGAACGAAGCCGCCGCCGAGCAGGACCACGACGGCGAGCGCCGGAATCCAGGGATGCCCGACGGCGAACCGCACCGCGCCGTCGAACCGGGACGGCCGATCGATCGCGGCTTTCGCGGGGCGGCGCTCCTTCCGGATCTCGACCGCGCGCACCGCCGCCGGAACGGCGAACGCGGCGATCAGGTACGAGATGACCAGCGAGGCGGCGATGGTGAAGGCCAGCGGCCGAAAGAACGCTCCGACCACGCCGGTCAGCAGGGCGAACGGGAGGAACACCGCGATGGTCGACAGGCTCGAGCCCGTCAGCGGCGGAAGGATCTCCGAGGCGCCGGTCTCCGCGGCCTGGGCGGCGGTCTCGCGGGCGCGGTGCTGGTGGATGTTTTCGACGACCACGATCGCATCGTCGACGACGAGGCCGATGGCCGCGGCGATGCCCCCCATCGTCATCAGGTTGACGGTCTGGCCGGCGGCGGCCAGGGCCAGCAGCACGATGGCCACCGTGATGGGAATGATCGAAACGGCGATGACCGAGGTCCAGAGGTCGCGCAGGAAGAGCCACAGGACGGCCACGGCCAGGACGAAGCCGATCAGGATGGCGTCGCGCACGCTGTGGAACGCGTGCGTCACGAACTCGGCCTGGTCGTAGAAGGTCGTCCAGCGGACGCCGGAGGGAATCAGGTCGGGCCGAGCCTTCAGCAAATCGCGAACGCCCTGTGCGATGGCGACCGTGTTGGCGGCGGGCTGCCGGATGATGTTCACCAGGACCGCGGAACGACCGTTGGCCGTGGTGCGGATGTAGGAGACCGCGTCGGCGGCGGAGATCGAAGCCAGATCCGAGAGCCGCGCGGGCACGCCGCCTCCAGGGACCGGAATCGCGATCCGGCCGAGCGAGTCGATCCCGTCGACCGCGCCGTCCACCAGAGAGAGGTAGAGCTCGTGGTTTTTCTCCACGAGCCCGGCCGAGAGGATCTGGTTGTTCTTCTGGATCCCCGCGACGACGTCCGCGGGAGCGAGCTTGCGGGCGGCCAGCGCTTCGCGCGCGAGCCGGACCTGGAACTCCCGGCGCCGTCCGCCCTGAACCTGCACTTCCGAGACGCCGGGGAGGCGGATCAACTCGGGCTTCAACGTGTACTGCACGAGATCCCAGAGGTCCGATTGCGACCGGGTGTCCGAGGTCACGGCGTATCCCAGAATGGGAAAGATCGCGGTGTTCATCCACTCGACGTCGATCCGGGCGTCGGCGGGGAGGTCCGGGCGCAGGCGCTGGACTTCTCCTTCCACGCGCTGCAGAGCGACCTTCATGTCCGTGCCCCAGGCGAACTGGACGCGGATCTCCGAAGAGCCCCGCGAGGTGGTGGAGAGGACGCCCGTCGCGTCGGGCACCCTGTGGAAGGCCTCCTCCAGCGGCCGCGTGACCGCCGGCATCATGCGCTCGGCCGGCTCCTCCCCGACGTCGGCGATGACCTTGACCAGGGGAAACGTGACCGCAGGAAAGATCGAGGACGGCAGCCTCAGGCCCTGAACGATTCCGGCCGCGGCGGCGACAGCGATGAAGAGCAGGATGGCCGTCGCGCGCCGGTGGGAGGCGCGGATGACATTCATGGCTGGATCGACACGGCCGCGCCCTCCGGCAGGCCCACCTGCCCGGACACGACGACGCGCGTGCCGTCGGGCACCTGCGGCGAGACGATCTCGACGTGAGCCGGATCGGACAGGCCGGTGTGAACCTCGATCCAGTGGGCCTTGCCGTCGCCCCCGACGGTCGCGACCCGGGAGACGCCGCTGACGTCGTCGTGGAGGATGGCCTGGGGGGAACGACCGGCGCGCCCTTGCGCTGCCCGACGATGATCTGGGCCGTCCCGAAGAGACCCATCGGCAATCGCGGTGAGATCCGGGCCAGGTCGACGCGCACGGGAGCGGTGAAGTCGGCGGTGTTGGCGCTCGGAAGGACGTCGTGGACCGTTCCGCCGATCGGCGCGCCGCGTCCGGCCAGGGCCACGCGGACGCTCTGGCCGGGACGAACGCGGGAAAGCTCGCTCTGCGCGATGTCCGCCTGGAAGACCAGGGAGTCCGAGGCGGAGATCGACAGGATCTCCTGGTCCTCGGTCACGCGGTCCCCCGCGTTTTCGGAATGCGAGAGGACCGCGCCGTCGACGGGACTCTTGAGCGCGGACCGGACGAGATTCTTCTCGGCCAGGGCCAGGGCCCGCTCCGCGTCCAACCGCTCGGCGGCGGTTCGGGCGTCGCGCGCCATCTCCCGGGCGCCGGACAGGGAGGCCTCGGTCTCGCGCGAAACGATCGCGCCGACCTCCTGGCCTTTTCGGACGGTGTCGCCGTCGGCGACGGTCAACGCGACCAGGGTGCCGGTGAACGGCGCCCGGACCTTCTGCTGGGCCAGGGCCACGACGTGACCCGATCCCGAGACGGTCTGCGCGAGATCGGCGCGCGTGATCGCGGCCACGCGAACGGGCACGCCGCCCGCCGGCGCGCCCGCCGCCTTCGGCTCGACGGGCTCGGGGGGCTCGGCGGCCTTGCGGCAGGCCAGCGCCGCGGCGGTGAGGAGAGCGGCCAGCACGAGACGTTTCATGGTGTCCCCCATCGCAGCTCGAGCGCCTGCGCCAGGCGGTACTTCAAGGCGGCCTGCGCCAGCCGAATGGACGCGTCGACCGACGCGGCGTAGGCGTCGAGGACCTCCAGGGAGGTCGCGGCTCCTCCCCGGTAGCGGCTCTCCGCCTCGAGATAGGAGTCGCGCGCCACGGGAATCGACCGGGAGAGCGTCTCGATCTGGCGGTACGCGCCGGCGCGGTTCTCGCGCGCCCTGGCCCACTCCAGCCGCGCGTGCCTCCATTCCACGTCGCGCCGCTGCCGGGCCTGCTCGAGCCCGATCCGGGCCTGGGCGATCCGGGCCTGGATCGCGCCGGAGTCCCAGAGGGACCAGGAGAAATTGAGGCTCACGGAGTAGCCGGCGTCCCGGCGGATCCGGTCGCCGAAGTTCGCTCCGGGGTGGGAGGCCTTCAGGTCCGGCGGGATGAGGTGTTCGGTGTCCGAGCCCCAGAATCCGGCGTCCGCGCGCGCGAAGAGGCGCGGTTTGCGCTCGGCCTGCGCGATGCGCAGATCGGCCGCCGCCGACAGGGTCTCGGCGTCCGCGGCGCCGACCTCGGGCGCGGCGTCCCAGGGCGAGGCCTCGCGGCTCCCGGGAGGGGCAGGCTCGGGAAGCGGCGCGAGGGCGAGGGGCGCCTCGGGGTCGCGCCCCATCAGGTCGTTCAACGCCAGCCGCGCCTCGGTCCGCCGCTCGTCGGCCTCGCCCAGATCGGCCTGCGTGCCTGCAGTTCGGACCTCGGTTCGGAGCGCGTCCGCCGCGATGCCCTGGCCGGAAGCCTTCCGGCTCTCCAGCAGCGAGCGGTAGCTGCGCAGCCGCTCCAGGCCTTCCTGCCGCGCCCGGATCTCTCCATCGGCGGCCAGGAATTCGGCGTACTGATTGCGAACCTCGAGGTCGACGTCCTTTTCCGCCATGCGGTAGCGCGCGCGCGAAGCGCTGCGCTGCGCCGCGGCGCGGGAAACGGCCCCGCGGCGCGCGCCGCCCTCGTAGATCGGCTGCTGTCCCACCACCTGCGCGCGGGCCTCGCCGAGGTTGGTGACGATCGGGTCGTAGCCGGAGGCCGGCGCGTAGATCAAGTCGCCCTCGGCCGAGATCTTCAGCCAGAGCTCGGCCCGCGCCTCGCGCTCCTTCTCCTGCGCGATCGCCGCATCCGACGCCGCGACGGGGAGCCGCGCGTTGGCCGCCCGCGCCTCGCGCAGGACGTCGTCCAGAGTCAGCGGCGCCTGGCCCGCCGCGGCACTAGCCCAGCAGGACACCGCGGCGAAACCGCAGATCCAGTTCTTCACGAGTAGGGATGAAGTCCGGCGCGTCGGGTTTCCGGGACCGGGGTGCACAGGCTGATCGAATCGGAGGCAAGATCGATGCCCGCGATCGCGGCCCGGAACCGGTGTCAAGGACGCCAGAGGGGCGCCGCGAAGGCCGAGCACTCCTTCGGGCCTCATTGGATTCATTCTATGGGAGAGAGCGCCGGATCGTGGGCCGCTATCCAATGAGCGAGCGCAGCAATCCCACGATGCCTCCGGCCAGAACGACCCAGAGGGCGTCGACCTTCCAGAACCAGAGGGCCGCGAAGGCTCCCGCGGTCAGGAGAACCGCGAACAGGTCGGGCGCGGATCCAAGCCCGCCCGGGAGCAGGACCGCCCCGGCGAAGACGACAGCCAGGTTCAGGATCACTCCGACCACGGCCGCGGTGATGCCCGAGAGGGCCGCGGCCAGATTCCGATTTCCGCGAAGCCTCTCTACGTACGGCGCTCCCAGGAAGACATAGAAGAAACAGGGGAGGAAGGTCACCCAGGTCGTGACCAGAGCGCCGAGCGAGGCGCTGGCGAGGCGGCTCATTCCTTCCGGCCGGTTCCAGCCGGACATGAACCCGACGAACTGGAGCACCATGACGAGGGGGCCGGGCGTGGTTTCGGCCAGCCCGAGGCCGTCGATGGCCTGGGCCTGCGTGATCCAGTGATAGGACTGGACGGCGGCCTGGGTCACGTAGGCGAGGACGGCGTAAGCGCCGCCGAACGTGACGAACGCGGCCTGGGTGAAGAACCGGTACTGGAGGACGTGGAGGCTCTGCCATCCTCGCCAGAGCCCGATCGCGGCGAAGGGCGCTGTCCACAGGAGGACGCCGGTCAGAGCGATCCGCAGGAAACGCGGCCACGAGGCGCGGGCTTTCTCGATCCTCTCGCGGCTCTGCTCCGAGGCCGGATCGGACGCGTCCGTCGCGCGCGCGCTCCCGCGCTGGAAGGCTCCGGGCCGGATCCGCGCGGCGATCCATCCAAGCAGCGCGGCTCCCAGAATGATCCAGGGGAACGGGACACGGAGGAAATAAATCCCCGCGAACGCCGCCGCGGCGATGCCGACCAGGCCGCGCGGACGCAGGGCCCGAGCCCCGATCTTCACGAGCGCGACGATCACAAGGGCGACGACGGCAGGCTTCAGGCCGGCGAACATCCCGGCGACGGCTGGAATCGCGCCGTAGGCCGCGTACACCGCCGAGAGCCCCCAGAGAATGAAGACCGACGGGATCACGAAAAACGCCCCGGCCGCGACGCCGCCCCAGGTGCCGTGGAGCAGCCAGCCGATGTAGATCGCCAGCTGCTGGGCCTCGGGACCGGGCAGGAGCATGCAGTAGGAGAGGGCGTGCAGGAAGCGCTCCTGGGAGATCCACTTCTTCCGGTCCACGAGGTCGCGCTGCATGATCGCGATCTGGCCCGCGGGACCGCCGAAGCTGATGAAGCCCAGGCGGACCCAATAGGCCAGGGCCTCGCGGAACCCGACGGCGCCGGGGCGATCCGAGCCCGGCGTCCGCGGCGGGGCCCGGCGCCCCAACAATCTAGGCATTGTTCGACCGCCGCCGTCCCGGGACGCGTGCCCCGTGGGGCCGAGGTTCTCCGGGGCCGGCGCCCGCGCGCCGGTACGACTCGTACAGCTCGTCGAACAGGACGAATCCGCGCTCGAGGCGGCGCTCGTCCGTGGGATTGGCGAGAATCAGCCCGGCGATCAGCCGCTCGACGCCGGCCGCTTCGCGGCGCCCGAACTTTTCGTCCTTCAGGTCGATGTCGTGAACGATCTCGCCGATCGGGGCCAGGCCGCGGTCGTTCGGGCCGAGCCGCGCGAGGAGCGTCTCGAACGTGCAGCGATCGCCCTCGTGGGTGAAGTCGCCGCCGACCATGTCGAAGCGCAGCTCGCCCTTCTTCGGCGGCTGCTTCGGGTCCACGAAGCGGAACCGCGCCCTGGGATCGAGGAAGCGGCGAATCAGCCAGGCCGAGGCGATGCGGTCGATCTTGACTCCACGGCGCGTGACCCAGGTGCGGCCGGTAAAGGCTCCCGGCTTCGGAGGGCGGTCCGGCCGGGGCCGGCGGGAGCGCGTCTCGAGCTGCGCCACGAGCTTGCCGGCCGTCCGGTTCCCCGGTGCGTCGAAGAAGTCGATGCGCTCGATCTCTTCCAGGCGCCTGCGCGCCCTCGCCGCGCGGGAGGGGAGGTCGGCGCCGCCCTCGCGCTTCCACGAGCGGATCTCCTCCGCGAGGGCCGCGTAGTCGGCGTCGCGCTCGGACCGGAACTGCGCCACGAGCGTCTCGTCGGTCCGGCGCTCGAGGAACTCCGCCTCGCACACGAAGGCCTCGCCCTTTCCCGCGACGGCTTCCTGGGCGATCCACTGAAAGTCCTCCAGGCACTCCTCGCGCCGGGGCAGGGCATACACGGCGTTCTTGAGGGCCACGGCCCCCACGCGCGCTAGCCGCTGACGGATCTTGGCCCGCAGGTAGAGGGGCTCGGGCGGAAGCTGGTGGATGAGCAGATACCACCGGATGGGAGCGCTCTTGCGCATCATGCCGCCTTATATCACTTGCCATAGCTATATAGCAACTGATAGCATATCACCTCGAGGGAGGCGCGGATGCGTGACCCGGTCATCGAGCTCGCCGCCGAGCTCATCGCGATCGATTCGGTCAATCCGGCCCTCGTGCCGGGCGGGGCGGGGGAGTCGGGAATCGCGGCGGCGGTCGGACAACGCCTGCGCGCCTGGAAGATCGACGTCGAGATCGAGGAGGCCGCGCCCGGCCGGCCCAACGTGATCGGAGTCGTCGAGGGTCGCGCTCCCGGCCGGACCCTGATGCTGTGCGGGCACCTGGACACCGTCGGAGTCGCGGGAATGGCGTCGCCGTTTCTCCCGACCGAGAAGGACGGGCGACTCTACGGCCGCGGGGCCCAGGACATGAAGGGCGGCCTCGCGGCGATCCTCGACGCGGCCCGGGAGATCGCGTCGCGCGGCGGTCTGCCGGCGGGGCGATTGATCGTCGCGGCGGTCGCCGACGAAGAGCACGCCAGCCTCGGGGCCGACGCGCTCGTGCGGAGATGGCCGGCCGACGCCGCCGTCGTGACCGAGCCCACCGATCTCGTCATCGCCATCGGACACAAGGGCTTCTCGTGGGCCGAGGTCGAGACGCTCGGCCGCGCCGCCCACGGAAGCCGGCCGGCGGAGGGGCGGGACGCGATCCTCCGCATGGGCCGGTTTCTGCGCAAGCTCGAAGAGCTCGACCGCCGCCTGCAGGCCGCGCCGCCGCATCCCGTCCTCGGGACCGCCTCGCTCCACGCCTCGCGGATCGAGGGAGGCCGCGAGCTCTCGACCTACCCGGACCGCTGCGTGCTGCAGGCCGAGCGGCGGACCGTCCCCGGAGAGGCTCCGGACGTTCTCGAGCGGGAGCTGTGCGCGATCGCGGCCGAGCTCGCCGCCGAGGATCCCGCCTTCGAGGCGCGGGTGCGCCCGCTCTTCGCGCGTCCCGCCTACGAGACGCCGCCCGGGCACGAGATCCTGGCGGCGCTCGAGGCCGCGGTGGCCTCGACGGGTCGTCCGATCCGGCGCGGCGGCATGAGCTACTGGACCGACGCGGCGATCCTGGGCCACGCCGGCATCCCGTCGGTCGTCTTCGGGCCCGGAGGCGAGGGTCTGCACGGGCTGGAAGAGCACGTCCGGATCGACGAGATCGTGGCCTGCCGGGACGCGTTGGCCGCGCTCGCGCGGTCGTTCTGTGCGGGAAAGGAAGAAGTGCGCTCATGAGCCGCGTCCTCCTGATCAGCAGCTCGACGGTTTACGGCGGCGGCTATCTCGAGCATGCCGAGGCGGAAATCCGCGGCGTCCTCGGGGCCGGCGCGGTGCGGCGCGTCCTGTTCTTCCCTTTCGCGCTCTTCGATCAGGCGGCCTACGCGCGCAAGGCCCGCGAGCGCTTCGAGAGCTGGGGCTACGGACTCGATTCCGTCGCCGGCCTGGCGGCCCCGCGGGAGGCGGTCGCGAAGGCGGAGGCCTTCTTCATCGGCGGGGGCAACACCTTCCGCCTCTTGAACGCGCTGTATCGCTTCGATCTGCTCCCGGTGCTGCGCGAGCGGGTCGCGCGGGGCGTCGCCTACATCGGCTCGAGCGCGGGGTCGAACGTGGCCGGACCGACCATCAAGACCACCAAGGACATGCCGATCGTCGAGCCGCCGTCGTTCGAGGCCCTGGGCCTGGTCGGTTTCCAGATCAGCCCGCACTACCTCGACCCCGACCCGTCTTCCACGCATATGGGCGAGACGCAGGAGGAGCGCATCCTGCAGTTCCACGAGGAGAACGACGCGCCGGTGGCCGGCCTGCGCGAAGCCGCGATGCTCCGGATCGACGACGGCGCGATCACGCTCAAGGGCTCCGCCGGGGTCCGAGTCTTTCGCAAAGGCGCCGAACCGGTCGAGCGCGTCCCCGTCGCCGACGTGACGGATCTCCTGGCCGCGGCGAGATGACGGCCGCGCCGGTTCTCCTGCTGACCCGCCGCGACGTCGCGGATCTGCTCGACCTGGACGGCTGCATCGCCGCCGTCGAAGCGGCCTTCCGCGCGCAGGGAGAGGGGCGAGCCCCGCGCCCCGGCGTCCTCGGCTATCCCTCCGGGAGCGGCGGCTTCCACATCAAGGCCGCGGCCCTGACGCTGTCGCGGCCGTTTTTCGCGGCGAAGATCAACGGCAACTTTTCGGAGAACCCGAAGCGGCTGGGCCTTCCGGCGATCCAGGGAGTCCTCGTCCTCTGCGACGCTGCCGACGGCTCGCCGCTGGCGGTGATGGACTCGATCGAGATCACCATCCTGCGCACCGCCGCGGCCACCGCGGTCGCGGCCAGGCACCTGGCCCGGCCGGAGTCCCGGATCCTCACGGTTTGCGGCTGCGGCAACCAGGGCCGCTCGCACCTGCGCGCCCTGGCCCGCGTCCTTCCCATCGCCCGGGCCTACGTGTTCGACCGCGATCCCGCGGCGGCTCGCTCCCTCGCGGAGGCGCTGGCTCCCGAGCTCGGGTTCCCGATCGAGCCGGTGCTCGACCCGGGGCCGGCCATTCGGGCGAGCGACGTCTGCGTGACCTGCACGCCGGCGCGAAGCGCCTTCGTCCGCCGCGACGACGTGCCCGCGGGAGCCTTCGTGGCCGCCGTGGGGGCGGACGCCGCCGACAAACAGGAGCTCGATCCGGCGCTCCTGTCCGCATCCCGCCTGGTCGTCGACTCGCTCGAGCAATGCGCCACGATCGGGGAGCTCCATCACGCCCTGGCGCAAGGCGATCTCGAACGCCCCGCCGTCGCCGCCGAGCTCTCCGAGGTCGTCGCCGGGACGAAACCGGGACGCCTCTCGTCCGAAGACATCGTGATCTTCGACAGCACCGGGATCGCGCTCGAGGACGTCGCCGCCGCGGCGGCCGTGTACGAACGGGCGATCTCCGGCGGCCGCGGCGCGGCCCTGGACCTCGGCGGCTCCGTCAAGGCGGGTTGACGGCGGCCGGCGGCGCCCCGGACCCATTAGAATCGCTTCCGTGGCCGCCATCGAGCCGGAGGCTCCCTCACCGATCCGGGCCGCGAGCGCGTGCCCCCTCGATTGTCCCGACGCCTGCAGCCTGGAGGTGAGCGTCGAAGGCGGCCGCGTCGTGTCCATCGGCGGGAGCCGGGCGAACCCGATCACCGAGGGCTACATCTGCGCCAAGGTGCGCCGCTTTCCCGAGCACGTCTACGGCCCGGACCGGGTCCGGTTTCCGCAGCTGCGCAAGGGGCCCAAGGGGGAAGGGCGCTTCCGGCGCGCGAGCTGGGACGAGGCGCTCGACCTCGTGGCGCGGCGCATGCGGGAGCTGGCCGACCGCGGGCAAGGCGATCGGATCCTGCCCTTCTCGTACGGCGGCTCCAACGGGCTCCTCTCGCAGGACACCACCGACGCGCGGCTCTTCTCCCGCCTGGGCGCGTCGCGCCTGGCCCGCACCGTCTGCGCCGCGCCTTCGGGGGCCGCCGCGGACGGCCTCTACGGAAAGATGCCCGGCGTCGCCTTCCCCGACTACGTCCACGCGCGGCTCATCGTCCTGTGGGGCGTCAACCCGTCGGTGTCGGGAATACATCTGGTTCCCCATGTGCTCGAGGCCAAGCGCCGCGGCGCCAAGCTCGTGGTCGTCGATCCGCGCCGGACGCGCCTGGCCGCTCGGGCCGATCTGCATCTGGCGGTCCGTCCCGGCGCCGACCTGGCCGTGGCCCTGGCGCTGCACCGCTGGCTCTTCGCCAATGGCAAGGCGGCCGAAGCGTTTCTGGCCCGGCACGCCACCGGAGCGGAGGAGCTGCGCCGCCGCGCCGAGCCCTGGACCATCGAGCGCGCCGCGCAGGAGTCCGGCCTTCCCTCCGCGGACCTGGAGCGCCTGGCCCGCCTCTACGCCGAGGCCGCTCCTGCGGTCATCCGCTGCGGCTGGGGCGTCGAGCGCAACCGTAACGGAGGCTCGGCGGTGGCGGCGATCCTCGCTCTGCCCGCCGTCGCCGGCAAGTTCGGCGTGCGCGGCGGCGGGTACACCATGTCCAACTCCAAGGCCTTCGACCTCGACGGCCTGTCCGCGGCGCGCGCGGCGGCCTGGACCACGCGCGAGGTCAACATGAACCGGCTGGGGGAGGCGCTCCTGCGAAGCGACGGCGGCCGCGTCGAGCTTCTGTTCGTGTACAACTCCAACCCGGCGGCGACAATCCCGGATCAGGGCAAGGTGCTCCGCGGCCTGGCCCGCGAGGACCTCTTCACCGTGGTCTTCGATCCGGTTCTGACCGACACGGCGCGCTACGCGGACGTCGTCCTCCCCGCGGCGACGTTCCTCGAGCGCGAAGAGCTGTCCCGCGGCTACGGCGCCATGGTGCTCCAGCGCGCGCCGGCGGTCGCCGAGCCGGTGGGGGAGTCGCGACCGAACCACGACGTGTTCGGCGAGCTCTGCCGGCGCGCGGGCGTCGCGCGCGACGACGACCCGAAGACCGCCGCGGAGCTGACGCGCGCGATCCTCGACGCGAGCCGGGAAGGGCGGGAGATCGAAGCCCGGCTCTCGCAGGGCGCGGTGGCGTTCCCGGGCGGCAACGCCTCGCCGATCCAGTTCGTCGACGTGTTTCCCCGGACTCCGGGAGGCACGATCCGCCTGGTGCCGGAGGAGCTCGACGCCCAGGCGCCCCTTGGGCTTTACGGTTTCCAGCCCGACCCGGCCACGGACCGGTTTCCGCTCGCGCTCATCTCGCCGGCCACGGACCGGACCATCTCCTCGACGCTCGGCGAGCTGCAGCGCGAGCCGGTCCCGCTGGAGATCCATCCCGAGGACGCCCGCCGGCGGGACCTCTCCGACGGCGACGCGGTCCGCGTGTTCAACGAGCGGGGCGAGGTGCTCTGCCGCACGCGGTGCAACGCCACGCTCAAGCCGGGCGTGGTGCTCTTGCCCAAGGGCCTGTGGCGCCACTCGACGGAGAACCATGCCACGGCCACCGCGCTCGCCCCGGACTCGCTGTCGGACATCGGCGGCGGCGCGTGCTTCAACGATGCGCGGGTGGAGGTCGAGAGGAGAGGTCCCTGACCGCTTCGCACAGCCACGCGGCGATGGCGCAGGCCGCCCTGGGACCCCATCGCGCCGCGGACAAACGACGGCTCAAGGCGGCGCTGGCCATGACCGTCTCCGTGCTCCTGGTCGAGCTGGCCGGCGGGCTCCTCTCCCACAGCCTCGCGCTGCTCGCCGACGCCGCCCACGTCTTCGCGGACATCGGTGCGCTGACCCTGGCCTACGCGGCGATGACCCTGGCCGAGCGCGCTCCCACCGGCCGGCATACCTTCGGGCTCTACCGCGCCGAGATCCTCGCCGCGTTCGTCAACGCCCAGGCCCTGCTGGTGGCCGCGGTGGTCGTCCTGTACGAGGCCCTGCGCCGCTTGCGCCACCCCGTCGAGATCCACGCCGGGCTCATGCTGGGCATGGGCATTGCTGCGCTGGCGGGCAATGTCGTTTCGATGCTTCTCCTGGTCCACTCCAGGGACTCCAGCCTCAATCTCAAGGCGGCCTACCTGGAAGTGTTCACCGACGCCCTGGGGGCCCTGGCCGTGGTGGCCGCAGCGATCGCGATTCCCTCGACCGGGTGGACGTGGCTCGATTCCGCGCTGTCCGCGGCCATCGCGCTCTTCATCCTGCCCCGCGCCGTCTCGCTCCTGCGGCAATCGGCCCACATTCTTCTGGAAGGCGCGCCGGGCGAGATCGACGTGACGTCTCTGCGGCGCGAGCTCTTGAAGGTTCCCGGCGTCGAGGAGATCCACGATCTCCATTTCTGGACCCTGACCTCGGGCTTGCACTCGGCCAGCGTGCACATCCGCGCCGCCAGCGCCAGCCAGCGGGGCGAGCTGCTCGGCGCGGTCCAGGCGTTGCTCAAGGAGAGGGCCGGCGTCGATCACGCCACGGTCCAGGTCGAGTGGGGCGCGGAGATGACCTGCCACGCCTCTAGCCGCGAGCACGCATGAGGAAGAACTCGGGTGATCGGGTGATCGGGTGATCGGTCATTGGGTAGTCGTGCAGACATAGACATAGTTTCCTGGGAGGCCGAATGAAATTCTTCAGTGGACTGATTCTTGGCATCCTCCTGGTGGGACTGGCGTTGCTCATTGTGTTCGCCACCGGCTCCTACAACGTCTCGGCGCTCTCCTCCCCGTCCAAGTTCGAGCAGAAAGTCGCGGCCTTCGCGCTGCAGCGGTCCGTCGCCAAGCGCGCGCTCTCGGCGCAGAACGCGTTCGGCCCCACGCCCGAGAATCTTCGAGCCGGCCTCGCCCACTACAGGGAGAACTGCGTGACCTGTCACGGGGCGCCCGGCGTGGAAGAGTCCGAAGCGGGGATGGGGCTGAACCCGCCGGCCCCGGATCTGACCCTTCCGGCGATCCAGCGATTGTCCGACGGAGAGATCTTCTGGATCATCTCCAACGGGGTCCGCATGACCGGGATGCCCGCGTTCTCGCTCACGCACAAGCCCGACGAGATCTGGAAGATGGTGGCCTTCGTGCGCCACCTGCCCGAGCTCACCGCGCCCGAGCAGAAGGAGCTCAAGGCGGCGACGGCGGAAGGGGAGCACCACGAGGAGGCGTCGGGCGAAGACAAGGAGAAAAAAGAAAAGGCCGAAAAGGGCGGCGCCGAGCACGGGGCCGCGCCCGCGGCCACGCCCGGGCCCAAGTAGGCGCGGCATGGCCCGGCGGAGGCTCCGGCTTCTCCTCTTCGCCGCGGGAGCGTTCGGCGCGGCGTCCGCGCTTTCCGCGCAGCACCAGCACGGAGCCGCCCCCCCGCCGAATCCCGATCCGATGGCGGCCATGGAAGAGATGGAGCCGATGGACCACTGGATGACCATGGTTCATGGCTATGCCTTCTTGAACGCCAATCGCCAGGGCGGCCCGTCGGGCGACCGGGAGTTCGAGTCCCAGAACCATCTGATGCTGATGGCGGCGAAGACGGCGTGGGGCGGCAAGCTCTCTCTCCTGGGCACGTTCACGCTCGAGCCCGCGACGATTCCGCCCCGCGGTAGCGTCGAGCTCTTTCAGCGCGGAGAGACCTACCACCACGTTCTGCTCGTCGACCTGCAGCACCCCCACGATCTCTTCGTCCAGCTGGCCGCGGCGTGGGAGCGGCCGCTCTTCACCCAGGCGAAGGTCCGGCTCTACCTCGCGCCGATCGGCGAGCCCGCGCTCGGTCCGGTGGCCTATCCCCACCGGCTGTCCGCCTCGGAGAATCCCACCGCGCCCCTCTCGCACCACAACCAGGACTCGACCCATATCGCCGCCGACGTGGTTTCGGCCTCGCTCTCGGTTTCCGCCGTGACGCTGGAAGGGTCCGCCTTCCACGGGCGGGAACCGGACGAAAACCGCTGGAACATCGATCAGGGAAGGATCGATTCCTACTCCGGCCGGGTCACCGTCCGCCCGGCGCCGCAGTGGTCCGTCCAGGTCTCCTCCGGACACCTCGAGCACCCCGAGGCGATCGAGGCGGGAAATCAGACGCGCTCCACCGGATCGGTGAGCTACGAGCGGGCCACGCCCGGCGGTTTTGTGGCCGCGACGCTCGCGACGGGGAGAAACCAGACTCCCGGCGGACCGGAGTGGGGAAGCCTGCTCGAATGGACCTGGAAATTCGCCGGAGCGAACTTCGTCTACGGCAGGATCGAAGACGTGGACCGGGACGAGTACGAGCTCGTCCACAAGGCAGAGCGGCCCGACGGCGTTGCCGCCAGCCGCGTCCGCGTGCAGGCGGCCACCCTCGGTTACGTGCGCGACGTCGCCTGGCTGGAGAAGCTCGAGACCGGCCTGGGCCTCGACGCAACGATCTACCGGTTTCCCTCGCGGCTCGACACGGTGTACGGGAGCCGCCCGGTCTCCGTGCATGGTTTTCTGCGGGTTCGGTTCGGGACGCACGGGGGAGCGATGGACGGCGGGGAGCACGCCGGGCACGAGCACGGCGCGCACTGAGATCAAAAAAAGCCCGGCGGGAGCTCGGCGGCCCCCGCCGGAGGAGCTTACCGGCGCGCGCAGTCGGCGTGTCCGCAGCGGCAGTTGGCTTCGTGGTGGTGCAGAGCCCTAGAGAACAGCTTTGCGACGGAACTGGCGCAGGCCGACCGTCACGAAGACCGCGGCGAACAGGACCAGGGCTCCGAAGATGGCCGTCAAACCCAGGTGCGGAAATTGCGGCACCAGGACGCTGCGAAGCCCCTCGCTGGCATATACGACCGGATTGAGCAGGACGAGCTTTTGGAGGATCGGGAACTTCGTGAGCGCGCTCCACGGGTAGTACGTGCAGCCGAAGAAGATCATCGGCGCGAGCACCAGGGAGAACATCAGGCCGATGTGGGTCTGGCCAACCGAGCAGCCCAGCGTCAGGCCGATGGCGGAAGAGACCAGTGCGACAAGAAGGCAAAGGGCCACGACGAGGAGGGGGTGCGCCAGATTCAGCTCGACGCCTTTTCCCATCGTGGCCCAGGCGGCCGGCAGGACCACCAGCCCCGCCACCAGCGCCTGCAGCATTCCGGCCACGATCTTCTCCACCGCCACCCACTCGATCTCGATCGGGGCCAGCAGACGGTCCTCGATCTCCCGCGTGAACTGGAACTCCGCGATGAGCGGCATGGCCACGGCCTGGATGCCCGACAGCAGCATCGAGAGCGCCATGATGCCCGGCAGGAGGAGGCTCTTGTACTGGATGGGCATGTACCCCGACGTCGTCAGCACCCGGCCGAAGACGAAGACCAGGAGCATCGGCTGAAGGAGGGTCTGGAGGAGCAAGGGAATGAAGTTCCTCCGAGCCACGCGAGCGTCGCGGGCGAGCAAAGCCAGAAAGGTCTTCATGCGATCGCCCGGTCGGGCATACCCGGTCCTCTCTCGCCCAATCGCAAATCAGAAATCATCAGTCACAAATTCCTTCTCAATCTCTGAGACTCCTCCCGGTGTGATGCAGGAAAAGGTTCTCGAGCGACGGCTCGGACACGTGCACATCGGTGATGCTCGCCCCGTCGGCCAGGACGAGCGGGAAGGCGTCGGCGACGAGCGGTCCGCCGCGGTCCGCGTAGAGGTCGGCGCCGGCCGGTCCGACCTCGCGGACTTCGGTGACGCCGGCGAGGCCGCGGAGCTTCTCCAGAAGGGCGGGCGTGCGCGGCTTGAGCTGCAGATGGACCACGTAGCCGCCGGGAATGGAGCTCTTGAGCTCCTGCGGGGCCCCGAGCGCGATGACGCGGCCATGGTCCACGATCGCCACGCGGCGGCACAGGTCGTCGGCCTCCTCCATGTTGTGGGTGGTCAGCACGATCGTCTTGCCGCGGGCGTTGTATTGGCGGACCATCTCCCAGAGCAGCAGGCGCGTCTGGGGATCCAGGCCCGCCGAAGGCTCGTCCAAGAACAGGACCTCGGGGTCGTGCATCATGGCCCGCGCGATCGAGAGCCGCTGCATCATCCCGCCGGAGAACCCCTTGGCCAGCTGGTCGGCGCGGTCGGAGAGCTGGAACCGCTCGAGCAGCTCCCCGGCGCGCCGGGAGCGCTCCGCCGGCGGGATCCCGAAGTACGCGCCGTGGAACGTCAGGATCTCGCGCGCGGTCAGCGAGAAATCGAGGTTGGGACGCTGGGGCACGACGCCGATCCGCCGCTTCACGCCCACGCGGTCGACCCAGACGTCGCTCTCTCCGATCCAGGCGCGCCCGGCGGTGGGCCGGATGCGCGTCGTCAGGACTCCGACGGTCGTCGACTTGCCCGCGCCGTTGGGGCCGAGCAGGCCGAAGATCTCGCCGGGCTCGATGTCGAGGGTCAGGCCGTCCAGGGCGACGACTTCGAACTTCTGCTTTCCCTTCCGGCCCCCGCCCGGCGCCATCATCAGGGCGCGGCCGGGCACCGCCGCGGGAGGCGGCGAGGTGTAGACCTTGCGCAGGCTTTCCGTACGTACGCCGACGCCGATCGCCAAGTCAGCTCTCCTGGCCCTGGACGATATATCCGGAGTCAAGCGTTGGGAGGCAGGGCGGCGTTCTTGACGACGTCCCCGACCGAGACGCCTCCTCGATAGTTCCCGATGAGGGTCAGGCCGGGGCAGGCCCGCTCGGCCTCTTCCAGGGCGCGCATCCGCTCGAGGTGCCCGAGCTCGTACTGGGGCAGGGCCTGCTTGTAGCGGGTGACGCTCACGGCCCGGGGAGCCCCGCGGACGCCGAGGGCCGCCGCGAGATCGCGCGATGCCGCCTCGACCAGGCCGGCGTCGGGGAGCGTGACCGCCTCGGGATCCCGCGCGCCGCCCAGGAAGATGGTCAGCAGAGTCTGACCGTCCGGAGCGCGCCCGGCGAAGAGACTGGAGCTGTAGACCGCGCCGAGGATGCGCCGCGCGCTCTGCGGAACGACCAGATGTCCGAACCCCGCCAGCGGCGAGGCAAAGGCGCCGGCCGGCCAGGAGAGGTGAAGCACCGCCAGAGATGGATGAGGAATCGCCGTCAGGGCCCTCGCTGCGGAGGGAGAAACGTCCGCGAGGAGCGCCGCGGCGCGCGGGGCCGACGTCGCCAGGACGATTCGCGAGGCCGTGACGTCTCCCTCCGGGATGCGGATCGACCAGCCCCCGCCGTCGCGCGCGATGCGCTCGACCCGCGTGGCCGGCTTGACGCGGTCTCCCAGCCCTGCGGCGAGCGCGCGGGGAAGCGTCTCCAGCCCGTCCCGGAACGAGAGGAGCCCTTTGACCGGGGCCTTGCGCTCGCGCGGGCCCCGCATGGCCGCCAGAGCTCCGCGAAGCAGTCCGCCGTGCTCGCTCTCCCAGCGGGGCAGCATCGGGAAGCAGCCCTGGACGGAGAGGCGCGCCGCGTCGCCGGCGAAGATTCCGGACACGAAGGGCTCGACGAAGCGCTGCGCGACCTCCCGGCCGAGGCGCCGGGTGAAGAAGGACGCGACCGACTCTTCGCCCGAGCGGGCCCGGCCGACGAACGGCTCGGCCAGGAGACGCAGCTTGCCGCCGAGGCTCAAGAGCCCGGTCGTCGCGAGGCCGCCGGGCGACATCGGGATGGCCTGCAGGCGTCCGCCGAAATCGACGAAGCGCGGCGCCCGCGGATCGGCGAGCAGCGCGTCCTTCTCCAGGCCCAGCCGGACCACGAGGTCCCAGAGCTCCGCCGACGGGCGCACCGTGTTGGGGCCCATCTCCAGCAGGTACCCGTCCCGGCGCTCGGTGCGGACGACGCCGCCCGGCCGGTCCGATTCATCCAGAAGCAGGACGTCCTCGCCGCGTTCGACCAGGGCGTCGGCCCGGACCAGGCCGGACAGTCCGCCGCCGACGACGACGGTGGTCATGACCAGAACGCCTTCTGCGAGAGGACGAGGTCCTCGAGCGCGGCCAGGAAGGTCGGTGAGTCGTTCAGGCCTGGCGTCCGCCGGAACTGCCCGATCCCCGCGCGGCGCGCCTCCTCGCCGAAGAGCTGGTCGATCTCGTAGAGCGTCTCCACGTGGTCGGTGACGAAGGCGATCGGCACGGCGAGCACCTGGTTGACCCCGGCGCGGCCGAGCTGGCCGATGCGCGCGAGCGTCGCCGGCCCCAGCCATTCGATCGGGCCGAGCTTGGACTGGTAAGCCAGCGACCACGGAGACCGGCCGCCGAGGCTGGCGTTGATGGCGGCGACGGACGCCTCGATCTCCTTCGGGTAGGGATCGCCGCTGCCGGTGACGAGCTTGGCCGGAATGGAATGCGCCGAGTAGAGCAGGTGCACCGCCTCCGGCCTCGGGTCGGGGAACTTCGCGATCTCCCGGGCGACCGCCTCGGCGTGCGCCTGGACGAAGAGCGGATGGGTCGGCCAGGATCCGAGCTCCCAGACCCGCGCGCCGTGGGCGAAACGCTCCACCGCCGCGCGGGCCCTCTCGAGCGCTCCCTTGGTCGTGGTCAGCGAGTACTGCGGATAAAGCGGCACGGACAGGAACCGGTCCACGCCGCCGGCGGCGAGCTCGCGCACGACGTCCTCGACTAAGGGGGAGGAGCAGTTCATGGCCGCGCGGATCGTGACGTCGCGCCCTCCCGCGCGCAGGCGCGCTTCCACGCCCCGCGCCTGGTCCTCGGTCAGCCGGCGGATGGGCGAGCCGCCGCCGATCGAGCGGTACAGCTTCCGCGAGGCCTTGCGCCGTCCGAGTGCGATGGACGCGGCGATGGCCTTGCGCAGGATCGCCGGCTTGACCCGGATGACGTCGGGATCGGAGAACAGCCGGTACAGAAAGCGCGGGACCTCGTCGAGGTTCTCGGGGCCGCCGAGCTGGAGGAAGAGGATCGCTCGTGAGGCGTGAGGCGCGAGGCGTGAGGCGGAGCTTGGGGAGGGATCCGGTGCCCGGTTGTCCTTCGTGGCCACGCCTTACGCCTTACGCCTCACGAACGTCGTGGACCGCGGGCTAGAGCGTTCGAGAAAAGACCGGCTTGTTCGCACCGGCTTCCAGATACGCGTCAAACGGCATGGCCAGGTTCCGCAGGAACACGCGGCCGAGCCTGGTCGCGCGGATCTCGTCGTCCCCGAGCTCGACCAGGCCGTCGGCGGCGCAGGGCCGGAGCTTCTCGAGCGCGTCGGCGAAGTACTCGTCGAAGCGGATCCCGAAGGCGGAGTCGATCTCGCGCTTGACGATCACCCCGTGGCACAGGAGATTCTGAATCACCGTGCGGCGCAGGCGGTCGTCGTCGGAGAGCCGGAACCCGCGAAACGTCGCCGCGCCGAGGCTCCCGATCGCCTCGCGGTAGGGACCGAGGTCCCGGCGGTTCTGCACGTAGGAGTTGCCGACCGAGCCGATCGCGCTCATGCCGAACCCGATCAGGTCGGTTCCCGCCTTGGTGGTGTATCCCTGGAAGTTGCGATGGAGGGTACGCGCCCCGCGCGCCCGCGCGAGCTCGTCGGTCGATCTCGCGAAATGGTCCATGCCGATGTACTCGAAGCCGGCGTCGGCGAACCGCTCGAGCGCGGTGCGGAAGATCTCGAACTTGGTCCGCTCGTCGGGCAGGTGCGGCTGCAGCACGTTCTGATGTTTCTTCATCCACGGGACGTTGGCGTACGAATAGACCGCCAGGCGGTCGGGGCCGATCGCCACGACTTTGTCGATCGTGTCGGAGAAGCTCGCCGCGGTCTGGTAGGGGAGCCCGAAGATCAGGTCCATGTTGATGCTCGGGAATCCCAGCTCCCGGGCCTGCTCCACCAGGCGCCGGGTGTCGTCGTACGGCTGCACCCGGTTGATCGCGATCTGGACGCGCGGCTCGAAGTCCTGGACGCCCATCGAGAGGCGGTTGAATCCCAGGCGCGCGAGCGTCAGGAGATGCTCGCGCGTGGTGACCCGCGGGTCGACCTCCACGCCGATCTCGGCGTCCTCGGCGAAGCGGAAGCGATCGCGGAATTTCCGGCCCAGGCGCAGGAGGCGCTCCGGCGCGAAGTAGGTCGGCGTGCCGCCGCCCAGGTGAAACTGAACGACTTGACGGTCCTTGCCCACGCGGTCGGCCACCCAGTCGATCTCCCGCTCGAGCGTCTGGAGGTAGGCGTCCTCGAGCGAGTGCTTCGAACCGGTGATGACGACGGTGCAGCCGCAGAAGTAGCAGAGCTTCTCGCAGAAGGGCAGGTGCGCGTAGAGGGAGAGCGGAGCCGGATTCGCCGCCGCGGAGCTCTCGGCCAGGACCGTGTCGTAGTCCTGCGGCGTGAAGTCTTCTCTCCAGACCGGGGCGGTCGGGTAGGACGTGTACCGCGGCCCGGGGACGTTGTAGCGCCGCAGGAGATCGAGGGAGACGTCGTGCGGGTTCATGCTTCTTTCCCCGCGGCGGCCGGCGCCGGTTCCGCGGCACCCTGACGGGCGGCGCCGAAGAAGGCTTCCACGCATTCGACCGGCGTCTGAGGCAGGACGCCGTGCCCCAGGTTCACCACATGGGCGCGTCCGTCGAGCTCGCCGACGAGACGGCGCGTCTTCTCCGCGACCTCGTCGGCCGTGGCGAGGAGCGATCCCGGATCGAGATTGCCCTGCAGCGCCTGCCTGGGCGCCCGGCGGCGCGCCTCCGGGAGGGGCGTTCGCCAGTCGACGGACAGAACGTCCGCGCCGGACTCGGCCATGGCCTCGAGCAGATGCCCGCAGCCGTTGACGTAGAGGATGACCGGGGCCCCGCGCCTCCGGATGCCGGCGATGGCGCGGGCGGCCGCGGGAAGAGCCCACCGGCGATAGTCCTCGGCGGTCAGCTCGCCGGCCCAGGTGTCGAAGAGCTGCACCGCCTGCGCGCCGGACTCGATCTGGAAGGACAGGACGTCCGCGACGACGTCGGCGGACAGATCGAGCAGCCGCGCCAGAGCGGTCTTGTCCCGTCCCATCATCTGCTTGATCACGGCGAACGATTTCGATCCGCCTCCCTCGACCATGTACGACGCGAGGGTCCACGGCGCCCCGGCGAATCCGAGCACGGCCGCCCGCGTTCCCACCTCCTGGCGCAGGGCGGACAGGATCTCGCCGGTGAAGGCGACCTTCTGGGAAGGATCGAACCGGGACAGGCGCGCCACGTCGGAGGAGCTGCGCACCGGCTCGGGCAGATCCGGGCCGCCGTCGCCGAACTCGACCTTCACCCCCATGGCCTGGACCGGCACGAGGATGTCGGAAAAGAAGATCACTCCGTCCGGGGCGAACCGCCGAAACGGCTGGAGCGAGACTTCGATCGCCAGGTCGGGCCGGTGGCAGAGGTCGAGAAAGGACGCCTTGGCGCGAACCTGCCTGTACTCAGGCAGATAGCGCCCGGCCTGGCGCATCATCCAGACCGGGGGCCGGTCGACCGGCTTGCCGAAGCAGGCGTCCAGGAACCGCTCCCCGGAGGATTCGTTTCGATTCATCGCCAACACAATAACCCTCGGGTCCGCATTGTCCAAGCCGGCAGGGCCGCCGCGCTGATGCAAATGAATCAGGGGCCGCCCGGGCCGCTCGAGCGGGTCAACCGCCCGGCCGGCGGCGGGAGGGCTGCCCGCGCCCTCTCACAAGTTATGTATTGTGGATCGGCTCCGCGCGCCGCAGCCGCTCAGGCCACGAGCTGTCGCAGGACGAAGGGAAGGATGCCGCCGTGGCGGTAATAGTCGACCTCGATCGGCGTGTCGATCCTGACCAGGACGGGGACCCGGTCCTCGTTCCCGCCGGCCCGGTGGACGATCAGCGTCACCTGCTGCCGCGGCGCGGAGATCCGCTCGATCTCGACCAGGTCGAAGGTCTCGTCGCCCTTGAGGGACAGGCTCTTTGCGTTGGTCCCCTCCAGGAACTGGCAGGGCAGGACCCCCATGCCGACCAGGTTGGAGCGGTGGATCCGCTCGAAGCTCTCGGCGACCACCGCGCGCACGCCGAGCAGACGCGTCCCCTTGGCCGCCCAGTCCCGGGAGCTTCCCGTGCCGTACTCCTGCCCGGCGAAGACGACCAGGGGCACGTTCTCGTTCTGGTACCGCATCGCGGCGTCGTAGATCGGCATCTGCTCTCCGGAGGGGCGGTGGATCGTCACGCCGCCTTCGACTCCCGGCACCATCAGGTTCTTGATTCGCACGTTGGCGAAGGTCCCGCGGGTCATAACGCGGTCGTTGCCCCGCCGCGAGCCGTAGCTGTTGAAATCCTCGGGCGCCACGCCGCGCTCCTGCAGGTACAGCCCCGCCGGGGAGCTCTTCTTGATGGCGCCGGCCGGGCTGATGTGGTCGGTGGTCACGGAATCGCCGAAGATCGCCAGCGCCCGCGCGCCCGCGACGTCCCGCACGGCATCGGGCCGCATGGAGAAGCCCTCGAAGAAGGGGGGCTCCTGGATGTAGGTCGAGTCCGCGTCCCAGCGGTAGACCTTTCCCGGCGTCGAGGGGATCTCGTTCCAGAGCGGGTTGGCCGTGGCGAAGTCGGCGTAGAGGCGGCGGTAGGTTTCCGCGTCCACGGACTTGGCCATGGCGTCGCGGATCTCCTCGGTCGAGGGCCAAAGATCGCGCAGGAACACTGGACGTCCCTGCCGGTCGTTGCCGATGGGCTCCCTGGTCATGTCCAGATCGATCCGACCGGCCAGCGCGAAGGCCACCACCAGCGGCGGGCTCATCAGGAAGTTGGCCTTGATGTTCTGCTGGATGCGCGCCTCGAAGTTGCGGTTGCCCGAAAGCACGCTCGCGGTCACCAGGTCGCTTCCGGTGACGACTTCCTCGATGCGCGGATCGAGGGGCCCGGAGTTGCCGATGCAGGTCGTGCACCCGTAGCCGACCAGCGCGAAGCCCAGGTCGGCCAGCGGCGCGTCGAGGCCGGTGCGCTTCAAATACTCCGTCACGACGCGCGAGCCCGGAGCGAGCGAGGCCTTCACCCTGGGCGAGACGCTCATGCCGCGGGCGACGGCCTTCTGCGCCAGGAGGCCCGCGCCGAGCATGACGCTCGGGTTGGAGGTGTTGGTGCAGGAGGTGATGGCCGCGATCAGGACGTCGCCGTGCCCGACGTCGATGCAGGCGCCGTCGGGCTCGCCGGGGGGCTCCTCGACGCGGTCGGGACTCGGGCGGTTGTTGATCATCTCCGTCTCGGTCCACACGCTGGTGTCGCGCCTGGCGGAGACGGCGGCGATGACCGGCCCGGCCTCCTGCCGCCCGCCGCCGGCGATCGGTTGGCCGGCCGAGGCGCCGAGCCCGATCCGAGTGGGATATCGCTTGTGCAGGTTGCCGTTGGACTTGCCGTAGCCGCCTTCGAGCAGGGGCTTCTGGAGCAGCTCCTCGAACCGCGACTTCAGGTCGGGAAGCTCGATGCGGTCCTGGGGCCGCTTGGGTCCGGAGACGCTGGGAACGACCGAGGCCAGATCGAGGTCGAGCACCTGCGAGTAGTCGCAGTCCCCGCCGCGCGGCATGCCGAAGAGACCCTGGGCCCGGAAGTAGTTGCGGAACGCGCTCACCTGCTTCTCCGTCCGCCCGGTCGCGGCGAGGTACGCGCAGGACTCCTCGTCCACCGGGAAGAATCCCATCGTGGCCCCGTACTCTGGAGCCATGTTGGCGATCGTGGCGCGGTCGGGCAGCGGCAGGGACGCCGCGCCGTCGCCGTGGAACTCGACGAACTTGCCGACCACCTTGGCCGAGCGCAGCATCTGGGTGCAGTGGAGCGCCAGATCGGTCGCCGTGACTCCGGGGCAGAGACGCCCGGTCATGTGAACGCCGACGACGTCCGGCGTCAGGAGGTACACCGGCTGGCCCAGCATCCCGGCCTCGGCCTCGATCCCGCCCACGCCCCAGCCCACGATGCCGAGGCCGTTGATCATGGTGGTGTGCGAGTCGGTGCCCACCAGCGTATCGGGGTAATAGACGCCTTCCTTCTCCAGGACGCCGCGGGCGAGGTACTCGAGGTTGACCTGGTGCACGATGCCGATGCCCGGCGGCACGACGTCGAATCCGCGGAAGGCCTGCATGCCCCACTTGAGGAACTCGTAGCGCGCCCGGTTCCTCTTGAACTCCATCTCCATGTTGCGGGTGAAGGCGTCGGGCGTGGACCAGACGTCCACCTGAACGGAGTGGTCGACGACCAGGGCCACGGGCACCAGGGGCTCGATGACCGCGGGGTCCCTCTTGAGCCGCTGCACCGCCGAGCGCATGGCCGCCAGGTCGACCAGCAGCGGCACGCCGGTGAAATCCTGGAGCACGATCCGGGCGACCACGAAGGGGACCTCCGCGGTGCGCTGCGCCCGGGGCTTCCAGGCGGCCAGCTGCCGGACGTCGTTCTCCTTGACCTTCTGGCCGTCCAGGTTGCGCAGGAGCGACTCCAGGACGATCCGCAGGGAAACCGGCAGCCGGGAGACCGCTCCGAGGCCCTGCCGTTCCAGCTCGGGCACCGAGCAATACGTCCCGACCCCGCCCGGGAAAGGCTCGAAGCTCTTGCGGACGCCCAGCGGATCGTTTTTCATGGAGTCACCCTCGCCGCTGCGCCCGCATCGTGAAATTTGGGATGAAAGGCCGGGAGCCGAGCGGTTCTCATGGAGAAAATCGAGTCTATGGGGCCGTTCGAGACAGGTCAAGCACGCGTGCCCGCGGTGGTCCTGAATCGACGGCCCGACGCATGACGTATTCTCGGCGTCGCTTTCAAAACCGAGATTCCAGTAAGGAGCAAGAAGAAATGAAGAGATCAGTCGGGATATCGCTGGTCGCCCTGCTCGCGGTCGCCGGCGCCGCTTCCGCCGCCACGGAGACCTACGCCTTCGACAAAGCCCACACGCTCATCGGGTTTCGCGTGCGCCACGTGGTCACCAAGGTCGAGGGACGCTTCAAGGCGTTCGACGGGACCATCACGATCGACCGCGAGAATCCCGCGGCGTCCCGGGTCGACCTGACGATTCAAACCGCTTCCGTCGACACCGGCGTCGAGGGCCGGGACAAGGACCTGCGCTCGGCCAACTACTTCGACGTCGAGAAGTTCCCGACCATCACGTTCAAGAGCACGAAAGTCCTGCCGAAGGGAAACGACCAATACGAAGTCACCGGCGAGTTCTCGATGCACGGCGTGACCAAGACCATCCAGGTGCCGGTCAAGTACCTGGGCGCCGGAAAGATGGGCAAGTTCGAGAAGGCCGGATTCGAGGTCGCGATGCCGATCAACCGCAAGGACTACGGGATCACCAACGGCAGCCCCGTCGTGGGCGACGACGTCGAGATCAACATCCAGGTCGAGGCCAACAAGCAGGACGGGGCAGTGACCGGGGGGAAGTGACGAGCGACGAGCGACGAGTGACGAGTGACGAGTGACGAGAAGGGTCCCTCGGATTCCCTCCGCGAAGGCACAACCTCGGGCCACTTCGACGCTCCGACTTTACTTCCCGGCGTCCCGCGCGTTCCCGGCGTTGAACGGGATCTGATTCGATCGCGGTAGACTCAAGCCCTGCCTATGGAACATCTTCTGGGCTGGACGGCGGTCTGTTTGTACATCGCCGCCGAGGTCATCGCGATCGTCTCGCTGCGCCGGCCGAGGCCTCCCCGGGCGGCCCTGGGCACCATTCTGCTGGCCGGCGGCCTCCTCTGCCATTTCGCCGACCTGGAGATCCGCGCGCGGGTCCTGGGATCGGTGCCGTACCGCAACCTCGAGGGCTCGGTCTCCCTGTTCGGCTGGATGCTCGGGATCGCCTACCTGGCGCTCCAGATCCGACACCGCGAGCGCGCGATCGGTCCGTTCCTGATCCCGATCGTGGTCGTCTCGTCGGTGATCGGCATGCTGGTGCCGGCCCACGTCTCCCCGCCGTCGCCGGCCACGCGGGGCGTGCTCTTCGCCCTCCACGTCACCTTTGCCATCCTGGCCTACGCCGCGTTCACCTTCTCGTTCGTGTTGTCGATCCTCTACCTGGTGCAGAACCGGCAGCTGCGCCGCCGCCAGACCGGAGTGCTCTTCGCGCGGCTGCCGGCCCTGGAGGTCATCGGCCGGATGAACCGCACCAGCGTCTCGATCGGCCTGGGCGTGCTCTTCTTCGCCCTGGCCATCGGCGTGGTCCGGGCGCGCCAGCTATGGGGAACGCTCGCCGATCCGAAGATCGTCTGGGCCCTGATCACCCTGGTGGTCTACGCGCTCCTGCTCTGGCTGGACCGCCGCGGCTGGGAAGGCCGGCGCGTGGCGATGCTGTCCATCCTCGGCTTCGGCCTGGTCCTGTTCTCCTACACCGTGGTGAACCTGTACTTTCCGACCGCGCACCATTTCCGATGAAGCCGCCCGGACGCTGACCATGGCCAACGCTTCCGAGGCGCGCCTCCTGCTGATGGGCTGGAACTTCCGCCACGCCGACGTGGACGTGCGCGAGCGCGTGGCCTTCAATCCCGACGAAGTGCGCGAGGCGTTGAAGCGCCTGGTCGGACAGGGCCTCATGGCCGAGAGCGTGATCGTGTCGACCTGCCACCGCAGCGAGATCTACGGCCTGCTCGACGGCGGGCGCGACGAGGGGGAGCTGACCCGCTTCCTGGCCGAGTGGCGCGGGCTCGACGCCGAGGCGCTGACCTCGGCCGGCTTCCTGCGCGAGGGCGCCGACGCGGCGCGCCATCTCTTCCGGGTCGCGTCCGGGCTCGACTCCATGGCCCTTGGGGAAAGCGAGGTCCTGGGCCAGGTGCGCACCGCGCTGCGGCTGGCCCGGGAGTCCGGGTCCACGCGCTCCGTGCTGCACCGGATGTTCGAGAGCGCGCTGGCCGCGGGCAAGCGCGTGCGCACGGAGACGGAGATCGGGATGCACCCGCTGTCGGTGACCTCGATCGGGCTCGAGCTGGCCGGCAAGGTCTTCGGCAACCTCTCGCAGAAGACGCTGTTCGTCCTTGGCTCCGGGGACACCGGGACTCTCTTCGCGCAGCAGGCCGCGGAGTCCGGGGCGCGCGACCTGATGTTCTGCAACCGGACGCTCGCCCGGGCCGAGGCCCTCGCGGCGAAGGTGCCGGGGCGCGTGGTGCCCTGGGAGCGGCTCCAGGAGGAGCTGTCCAAGGCGGACGTCGTGGTCGGAACGACGGGCAGCCCGACCCCGGTCGTCTCGGCGGCCAGCGCGGAAGAGGCGATGCGGCAGCGGCGGGGACGGCCCATGTTCTTCCTCGACCTGGCCATGCCGCCGGACTTCGAGCCGGCGATTTCCCAGATCTACAACGTGTTCGCCTACGCCCTAAACGACCTCGAGCAGGTCGCCGAGGAGAACCGCCGCCGCCGGGCGCGGGAGATCCCGCGGGCCGAGGTGGTCCTGGAGGAAGAGCTCGCCAAGTTCCTGGTCTGGTACGGCAACCTCTCGGTGGTGCCCACCTTGACCGGATGGCGCAAGCGCCTGGAAGAGCTGCGGGATCTGGAGCTCGCCCGGCAGCCCGAAGGCGAGCGCGAACGCCTGCGCGCGTTCGCCGACGCCCTGTTGGGGCGCATGCTGCACGAGCCGCTGCGGAGGATGAAGGGCGAGCCCGACGCCGGAAAGAAGCTCGATCGCGTGGAGGCGGTGAGGCATTTGTTCGATCTGGACGGTTCAGGAAGAGAGAACTGAATGCTCGATCTTGGCTCACGGGTCGCAGACGGGGAGAGGGGGGGACGGGGGGACGGCGGGACCCTGTCGCGATGACTCGACTCCGCATCGCCGCGCGCGGAAGCGCGCTCTCGCTGGCTCAGGTGGAGATCGTCCGCGGCCTGTTCGGCCCGCGGTGCGAGGTCGAGCTGCTTGTGGTCAAAACGACCGGCGACCGGCTGTCGCATCTGGACGCCGCGATCGAGGGAAAGGGGATCTTCACCAAGGAGATCGACGAGGCGCTGCTGGACGGGCGGGCCGACGCCGGCCTCCACAGCATGAAGGACCTGCCCTCGAGGCTCCCGCCCGGGCTCGTCCTGGCCTCCGTGCCCAGGCGCGAGGACCCGCGCGACGCCCTGATCGCGCATCCGCATCGGACGTTCTCCGAGCTCCCCCGCGGCGCGCGCGTGGGAACGGCGAGCCCGCGGCGCAGGGCGCAGCTTCTGGCCGCCAGGCCGGACCTTCAGGTTTCCGATTCCCGCGGCAACGTCGACACCCGCATCCGACGGCTGCGCGAAGGCCGATGGGACGCCATCGTGCTGGCGCGAGCGGGGCTGGCCCGCCTCGGCCGCCTGGAGGAGATCTCGGAGGTGCTTCCGGAGCGCATCCTCCTGCCGGCCGTGGGACAGGGCGCGCTGGCCCTGGTGACGCGCGAGGACGACGCCGCGGCGCGCGAGACGGTCGGACTCCTGGATGATCCGACGACGCACCGGGAGGCCCTGGCCGAACGGGCGCTGCTCGCCCGCATGGAGGCGGGCTGCCGCGCGCCGCTGGCCGGCCGTGCCGTGGTCGAAGACGGCCTGGTCCGTCTGGCCGCGGGCGTCTTTTCCCTGACCGGCGACCGCGCCATTCGCGAGGAGGGCGCGGGCCCGTCCGGCGATCCGGCGGCGGTGGGCGAGGCCGTGGCCGCCCGGCTTCTCGCGCGCGGCGCGGGCGAGCTGATCGGGGAGGCGCGGGAGTGACGGCGCGGGTCCTCGTGGTTCGGTCGGGAGAGAACGCTCTGCCATTCTCGCCGGAGACGGCGGAGGTCGAGATCGTGGAGAAGATCAGCCACCAGATCGTCTCTCTCGGGGCCGAGGCGGGCGTGTTCGACGAGCCTGCCGACCTGGCCGTCTTCACCAGTCAGATCGCGGTCCGGCGCCTGACCGAGGACGCGGCCCTGCGAGCGGCGTTCGCCGCGGCGACCCGCGGAGGTCGGATCGCGGCCGTGGGCCCCGCCACCGCCGAGGCGCTGGCCCGTGCCGGATTTCCGCCCGCGATCGTGGCGCGGGGCTCCGCGGAGAACGTTCTGGAAGAGCTTCCCGCGCGGCTGGACGGCTGGCGGGTGCTCCTGCCCCGGGGCGAGGACGCGTCCGAAGAGCTCCCCGAGGGGCTCCTCCATCGCGGCGCGCGCGTCCTTCCGGTGGTGCTCTATCGCAAGGTCCCGCGGCCGTTCGATCGAGACGTCGGCCGGGAGATCGTGGAGCGGCCCTTCGCCGCGTTCTGCGCCACGTCGCCGGGGGCCGCGCGCTGGCTGCTCCAGGGCCTTTCCCCGGCCGCCGCCGGGACCCTGCGGAAAACCCCCGCCGTCGTCCTGGGCCGGTTCACCGCGCGCTTCCTGGACGCGCATGGCGTCGAACGGATTGAAATCTCTCCGGAGGCGACGTTTAGCGCGGCGTCCGAGCTCCTGGCGGCGCTGGCCCGGGGGGAGCCAGGCGCGGGAACGACCTACGACGTCTCGGAATCGAATCGCCCGTCTCCTTGAACGGGTATCCTGAGTCTTGAAAAGCAGATCGGGGAACCCGTAGATTTTCGACCATGAGCTCCTTTCCCAAATTGCGCCTGCGCCGCTTGCGGCGAACCGCCGCCTCCCGCGCCCTGGTGCGCGAGACGCGCCTGACGCCCGACCGGTTCGTCGCGCCGCTCTTCGTCCGGCACGGCAAGAAACTGCGGGAGGAGATCTCCTCTCTGCCCGGGGTGTTCCGCTTTTCTCCCGACGAGGCGCTGGCCTACGGCCGGGAGCTCGCGAAGTGGAAGATCCCCGGGGTCATCCTGTTCGGGATTCCGGAGAAGAAGGACGAGACCGGAACGGAGGCCTGGGACGACCAGGCCGCGGTGCAGACGACCGTGCGCCTCCTCAAGAAGGAGCTTCCGGAGCTCCTGGTGATGACCGACGTGTGCCTGGACGAATTCACGTCGCACGGCCACTGCGGCGTCATCAAAGACGGCGACGTCGACAACGACGCGACGCTTCCGCTCCTGGCCAGGGCGGCCGTTTCGCACGCCCGGGCCGGGGCGGACGTGGTGGCGCCGTCGGACATGATGGATGGGCGCGTCGCGGCGATCCGCCAGGGGCTCGACGCCGCCGGCTTCCCGCAGATTCCCATCCTGGCCTACTCCGCCAAGTCCGCGTCCGCTTTCTACGGCCCGTTCCGCGAGGCCGCGGACTCCGCGCCCAAGTTCGGCGACCGCCGCGGCTACCAGATGGACGCGGCCAACCGCCGGGAGGCCATGAGGGAGATCGCCCTCGACCTCGAGGAGGGAGCCGACGCGGTCATGGTCAAGCCGGCCCTGGCCTACCTCGACGTGATCCGCGACGCCCGCGAGCGCTTCGACGCGCCGATCGCGGCGTACAACGTCTCGGGGGAATACGCCATGGTCAAGGCCGCGGCGGCCAACGGCTGGATCGATGAGCGGCGCATCGTGCTGGAGATCCTGACCGGGATCGTGCGGGCGGGCGCGGATTTCATCCTGACGTACCACGCTCTGGACGCCGCGAAGTGGCTCGCCGAGGACTTAGGTGTCAGGACGTAGATGTTCGGTCCGACGCCTTCTCCACTTCGTCCGACGTCCTCTTCCTCCGATTGTCGATGAAGAGCAAGCGCGGCGGAAAGTCCGTCCGCTCCTCCGCTCTCTTCGCGCGCGCGAAGAAGCTCATGCCCGGGGGCGTCTCCTCGCCGGTGCGCTCCTTCGCCTCGGTCGGCGGCGAGCCTTTCTTCGTCGTGTCCGGCAAGGGCGCCCGCCTCCGCGACGCCGACGGCCGCACGTACATCGACTACGTCCAGTCCTATGGCCCGCATCTCTTCGGGCACGCGCCTGACTTCGTGCGCCGGGCTCTCTCCCGGGCGGCGCGCCGCGGGACCTCGTTCGGGGCTCCGTCGGAAGCGGAGATCCGGCTGGCTCAGCGGATCGTCAAGATGGTCCCCTCGGTCGAGATGGTGCGTTTCGTCAACTCCGGCACGGAGGCGACGATGAGCGCGATCCGCCTGGCGCGCGCGGCGACCGGCCGCAAGCGGATTGTCAAGGCCGAGGGCGGATACCACGGCCACGCCGACGCCTTCCTCGTCTCGGCCGGTTCGGGTTTCGCGACGCTCGGCATCGCCGGAAGCCCCGGGGTCACCGAGGAGGTTGCCGCGCTGACGACGGTCGTGCCCTACAACGACGCCGCGGCGCTCCAGGCCGTCTTCGAGAGATTTCCCGGGGAAGTCGCCGCGGTGATCCTGGAGCCGCTGGCCGCGAACATGGGCGTCGTGCCTCCGGCGGCCGGGTATCTCGAGGCCGCCCGGGAGCTGACCCGCCGCCACGGAGCCCTCCTGATCTTCGATGAGGTCATCAGCGGGTTTCGCCTCGCCGCGGGCGGCGCCCAGGAGCTGTACGGCGTCTCGCCCGATCTCACGACGCTCGGCAAGATCGCCGGCGGCGGGCTGCCCGTCGGCGTCTACGGCGGGCCGCGCGATCTCATGGAGAAGGTCGCGCCGGCGGGCCCGGTCTATCAGGCCGGGACGCTCTCGGGCAACCCGCTGGCCATGGAGGCGGGCATCGCCATGCTCGACCAGATCGCCAAGCGGCGCCCCTACGCGGAGCTCGAGCGCAAGGGCGCGGATCTCGAGAAGCAGCTGCGCGCGGCGATTGCAAGCGCCGGCGTCGCCGGCCGCGTGCACTACGCGCGCGTGGGCTCCCTGTCGACGCTCTTCTTCGCGCCCGGTCCGATGACCGACTTCGCTTCGGTCAAGCGCTCGGACACCACGCGCTACGCCCTCTTCTTTCACGCCATGCGCGAGCGCGGCGTTTTCCTGCCGCCGGCCCAGTTCGAAGCCTGGTTCGTCTCGACGGCCCACGGCGAGGCGGAGCTGCGCAAGACGGCCAAGGCGGTGGGAGAGAGCCTGCGCGTCGCCTTTTCCGACGCGGCGAATTGAATCCTTGATTCATTGACCCACTGGCGAGCGACCAGGTGCCGGCCTACATCGGTCTTGTCCCTTCCGTGGACCAGTCCGGCGAGAAGGGGGTCACGGCCAGATCACTGGCGACGGGGACGGTCTGCTGCGAGGATATGTGGTCGAAGCCGCTCACGTGTTGCTAAGCAGGAAGCGAGGGACTTGCCGGCTCAAGCGATGGGGCTTGAAGTTACCGGCTGAAGCCAGGCGACCAAATCGTGTCCGACGATGCGGTTCCCGGCGATCAACGGCTGGAACCTCTTCAAGGCTTCGAAATCGTCACGGTCCGAGGCGACCGAAACGGCGACGGGAAGGTCGAAACCTTTCAGATCTACGTTCCCAAGTAGCTCCTTCCTCCGCTCCGGCGCCAAGAGGATCTTCAGGCGAGAAGAGAAGCGTCGTTCAGCCGACGATTTCAAAATCGACGTCGAAGCGCGCGTAGGTCGCCGCGGCCCGTCGGTCGCGGGTTAACAGCTTCGCCCGGGCGTGTCGCGCGGTGGCGGCGATCAAGGCATCGTGAATTGCTCCGCCCGTGATCCCGGCTGCGGCCGCAAGCTCGATCAGTCTTACGTGGGCTCGAGCGGGCAGGACCAGCGGCGGCGCGCCGAATCGCTCGGCCAAAAAAGCCGCGACCAGGGCCGCGGGCGCCCGATGAGGGGCCGGCAAACGGGTCAGGACGGAATACGTCTCGACAAGGACGTGGGCGGGCGCCCGTGGCTTGCGAGAGAGCGCCGCCAGAGCGGAAGAGTGACCCTCGTGCCAGGATGCGAATCCAGCCACGATGACGCTGGTGTCAACAGCAATCACCTTCGCGTTTGCTCCAACGTTTCTCTGACGATGTCGTCGGTCAAGGGCGGAAGCCGTTCTTGAGGCACCGCGACCGGACCGCCCCCTCGCCGGGAGAGAGACATCGGAGTGGTCGCCGGCGCGATTTCGATTATTCCGTCGTGCTCCCGG
Organism: uncultured Acidobacteriota bacterium; assembly: GCA_963733955.1. Taxonomy (GTDB): domain Bacteria; phylum Acidobacteriota; class Thermoanaerobaculia; order UBA5066; family Gp7-AA6; genus DATFTF01. The sequence continues at coordinate 2,416,390 of CAVTEW010000003.1, read as the reverse complement.
ATCGTTACCGGCCGGCCCCGGTGAAGACCCAACCGGTCCCGCAGCTCCTTGGGGATGACAACGCGGCCCGCACCGTCAATGGCAATTGGCATGGCATAAATCTACCACAGGAAATGGCACTCGCCCCAAGAGCCCGGCCAACTCGCAGCGGACCGAGAGCCTTGCCTTCGCCGTCGAGTGACGATTCCGATGAGAGTCACGTCGCTGCGGTCCTTCGGTCAGGAGCCGCCGGGCCATTCCAACGCCAGGGAGGGCCGCGATCAGCCATTTGGTCTTCGCGGATTGCGTCGGCCGCCCGTCCGCGCGCGTCAGCGCATCCCGGTGGCCAGGAAGAGCTCGTCGAGCCCCCGCCGGTACGAATACACGTAGGACGATTCGTCCGGAGCGATCTCGATCGGGCCGACCTGCTGGACGCCGGAGGCATCGGACGGGCGGAGCTCCTTCCAGAGCGTGCGGCGCCCCGTCTTCACGTCCACTTTCTCGACCTTGAGCGGCGGCGCGGAGGGGCGATAGACGAAGAGCGCGGAGCCGTCGGCCGTCCAGCGCAGGGGGATGTCGGCGGGATCGAGGCCGGGCACCGCGGCCGGTTCGCCGGGCTCGATCGGGTAAATGGCGACCCGCCGATCCGTACCGGTGGCCGCGACCGACTTGCCGTCGGGCGAGACGACGTGAAAGAGGAAGCTGACTCCTTCCGGCGTGATCGCGCGGGGTTTGCCGTCTGGGATGTCCTGGACGAAGAGGCGGGAGCCGCGCCCCGGCTCGTTGCCCGAGATGAGGATCCGGCGCCCGTCGGGAAACCAGGTCGCCGACTGGACGTTCAAGCCGGACCGCGGCAGCGGCCGAGCCTCGCCCGCTCCGGTGGGCAGGAGCACGAACTGGCTGTTGTCCTCGCGATTCGCGAGCGCGGTCCGTCCATCCGGCGAGAAGCCCCAGGCTCCGCCGTCGCCGATGCGGACGGCGGGAGATCCGTCGAGCTTGCGCAGGTAGATGCCGATCGGCTGGACGTTCTGCTCTTCGAAGAGAACGGTCCTGCCGTCGGAAGCGATGCCCTTGGGGAAAGACCAGTTGAGCCAGGTGAGGTTGCGCTCGGTCTTGTCGCCCGCCGCAAAGCCCACGATCTCCCGGCGGGAGCTGTTGATGGCGCAGAGGACGCGGCCATCTTTGGCGATATCCCGGAGGGAGCCGCCGGGAGCGTTCCAGACGGGGCGCGTCTTGCCCGACAGCGACGTGGCCAGGATGCCGTCGCGCCCGCTCGACCACACTTCGTCCCCGCGCGGCGACCAGGCCAGGCCGGAGATGGCCGTCGGGCCCTCGAGCCGCGCCGTGCCGTGCGCGTCGATGACTTTCACGGTGCCCACGTTGTCTCCGCGCTGCGGATGGTCGATGAACGCGACCAGGCGCCCGTCGGGCGAGACGCGGACGAAGCTGACCCAACCGGGCGCGTCGTAGAGCACGGTGCCGATGGGGTAGTCGATACGGATCCTGTTCCCGATCTGGCGCCCCACCGCGAGGTTCTTTCCGTCCGGCGACCAATCGGCCGTCTCCACGTTCTCGAGGACCTCGCGCGGCGCGCCGCCGTCCAGGGGAACCCGCGCCAGCGTCCCGACCGCCTCGAAGCCGAATTGAAAATGGCGGTCGAGGGAAACGGCCATCTCGCCGGCCGAAGAGATCGCGAACACGCTCGCGCCGGAGAGCCCCAGCGAGCGCGACTCGGAGCTCCCCGCGCGCGTCGTGAAGACGTCCAGGGGGAGTCCCTCCCAGGCCGCGGAGTAGACGATCGTCTGGGAGTCGGGAGCGAACCGCGCGGAGAAAATGGAGCCGCGCGCGAAGGTCAGCGGCGAAAGATGTATGGGGGCGGAGGGCCGCGTGTTGACGAGGCCGGCGAGGAGGAATCCCGCGGCGATCCCGGCCGCGAGCGCGGCGGCCGCCGGCAGCGCCCATCCGCGACGGCGCGGCCGCGCGGGTTCGGCCGCCCGGAGTCCTCCGGAGACCGACGTTTCCGAAAGGTGATCGCGAACGCTCTTCAAGTCGCGCGCGAGATCCTTGGTCGAGGCGTAGCGCTCTTCGGGATCCTTCGCCAGCAGGCGCTCGACGATCCAGCGCACGGGCGCGGGAGCCTGCGGCGCGAGCTGGCCGAGCGGCTCGGGCTCCTCGCGGATGATCGCGACGAGGCTCTCGGCGCCGGTCTTTCTCTGGAACGCGCGCACACCCGTGGCCATCTCGTAGAGGATGGCGCCGAGCGTGAACTGATCCGAGCGGAAGTCGACGGGATGGCCGCTGGCCTGCTCGGGCGACATATACCCGGCCGTGCCCATGACCGTGCCCGGCTCGGTCGCCGAAGCGATCGCCGTCGGCAACACCGAGGCGTCCTGGGGAACGGGCTCGGTCAGCTTGGCCAGGCCGAAGTCGAGGATCTTGACGTAGCCGTCCCGGGACACCATCAGGTTCTCGGGCTTCAGGTCCCGGTGGACGATGCCGGCGGTGTGCGCCTTGGCCAGGCCCTCGGCGGTCTGCGTGGCGATGTCGAGGAGTCTCTTGGTCGGAACGGCCTCCCCGGAGGCCATCAGCTCGCGCAGCGTCTTGCCGTCCACGAGCTCCATCGCGATGTAGATCGTTCCGTCGGTCTGGCCGATGTCGTAGACGGTCAGGATATTGGGGTGGTTCAGCGCCGAGGCCGAGCGGGCCTCCTGCTCGAAGCGCTGGCGCCGGTCCGGATCGGACGCCGAAGCGGCCGGCAGCACCTTGATGGCCACGTCGCGGCCGAGCTTCGTGTCGGTCGCGCGGTACACCTCGCCCATCCCTCCGGCCCCGAGGGAGGCGAGGATGCGGTATTGAGCCAGGCTGCTGCCGATCATCGAGGACCCTCGAGCCTTCGGCCACGGCCGATCGATCGCCGTGAAGGACGCGTTTCGATGGAAAAGGAGATTGTACAGCGCGCCCCGGCGACGTGTATTCCGCCCTGTCCGGTCCGCCGGGTCATGCAATCCGGCCTTTGCGGAGGGTCTCAAAATCGGGGGGCGCGTTCGAAAATGGACCAAGAGGCTTGCTTTGCGCTTCTTCTGCTGGCTGCCCCCTCCGCCTCTGTGTGAGATCACGAGCGGGTGGGATAAAGGCCGCTGACAGGACACTTTCTATGCAGGGATCGGGAAGCTCGGTCGATTGGTTCCGGATCTTCCGACGGACTGGCACCGGGTCTGCTTAGAGGATGGTCGAGAGAGAAGGGAGAACGCGTCATGAGCCAGAAGAAAGCGTCGAAGTCGAAGGCCCGAGGTCTTCGCAGTCTCTCCGAGCAGACGTTGAGCGCGAAGAGAGCCAAGAACGTCCGCGGCGGGGGCGGGCGCAAGGCCGGCAAGGAACAGCACGAGTATCTGATCATCAAGATGAACGACATCATCGTCACCTGATCCGGACCCGCGGGCGCGGTCAGCGCGGCGTGCCGGGAGGCTCGTCGCGCCGGAACTTCCCGAACGCCTCGTGCCGCGCCCGGCGGATCTCTTCGGCCTCCGCCTCGACCCAGGGAACGGGAAAGCCCAGGCGCCGCAGCGTCCGCCCGGCGATCTCGAGCGAAGTCTCGAATTCCTCGGCCACGACTTCGTCGGCGCCCAGCGCGGAGAGCTGAGGGATCTCGGTCAGGTACCGCGTGCGCGCCAGCAGGAATGCGGCGGGCGCGTGCTTGCGGCAGCGCGCGACCGCGCGGCGGGTGGCCCGTGGGTCGGAAAGGAGAATGAGCACGGCCACGGCGCTCTCGATGCCGGCGTGCTTCAACACCCGGTCGTTGGTCACGTCTCCGTATTCGATCGGTACGTTCTTGCCTTTCCCCTGACGCACCCGATCGGGGTTCAGGTCCAGGACGCGAAAGGGGACCCTGGCCCGTCCCGAGAACCCGGGCCAGCGTTTCGCCGGTGTGACCGAAGCCCAGCACGATCACGTGCCCGCCCACGGGAAAATCCGCGGCGCGCTTGCTTTGCCGCGGCTTCTCCGAGAGGCGGTCGGCGACCGAGAGGCTGAACCGGTGTCCGAACTCCGAGAGGAAGGGCGTCGCGACCATCGAAAGGAGAGCTGCCGCCAGGAAGAGCTGGTACCCATCCTCCGAGATGAGACCAGCTGTCCGCCCTTGCCGAACCAGCACGAAGGAGAACTCGCCGACCTGGGCGAGCGAGATTCCCACGGTTACGGCCACGCGGATTCCGAATCCGTACAAGAGGACGGGCAAGCCGCCCCAGAAAGTCTTCAACGCGAAGAGGAGAACGAGGACCGTGCCCACCAGAACGGGCCGGGCGGCGAGCGTGCGCGGATCGAAGAGCATTCCGACCGCGACGAAGAAGAGCGCGTTGAAGGCGTCGCGGAACGGCGCGATCTCGGCCATGGTCTGGGCGCCGTACTCCGTCTCGGACAGGACCAGACCCGCCAGGAACGCGCCCAGCGCGAGGGACAGGCCGACCGCGGAGGTGGCCAGAGCCGTGCCCAGGACGATGACCAGGACGGCGACGATGAAGAGCTCCTTGCGCCGCGTCGCCACGACAGCCGAGAGAAAGCGCGGCACCAGGACCCGCGAGGCGAAGACCAGGGCCGCGGCGGTGGCGGCGGTCTTGCCGAGCGCGATCGCGGCGGGGCCGAGGCCGCCGCCATGGCCGGCCAGGGCCGGGATCAGGAGCATCATCGGAACGACCGCGAGGTCCTGGAAGATCAGCATCCCGACGAGAAACCGTCCGTGCGGCGAGTCGATCTCGCCGCGGTCGATTAAGAGATTGAGCGCGATCGCCGTGGAGGAGAGCGCGGCGAGGAATCCGACGAAGACCCCCTGGGCAACTCCGCGCCCGGCCAGGGCCATGGCCGCGGCCGTGGCCAGAAGCGTCCCGGCGACCTGGATCGACCCGGCCCCCCAGACGAACCGGCCGAGCCGTCCGAGATCGGCGAGCGACAGCTCCAGGCCGACGGTGAAGAGAAGCAGGACGACGCCGACTTCCGCCAGCGCTTCGACCTGATGGATGTCCCGCGCCAGCCGCAGGCCGTAGGGACCGAGCAGCGCGCCGGCCAGGAGGTATCCGATCAACGGCGGCTGGCGCAGGCGAGCGAGCCCGTAGGCCGCGGCGAGCGCGGCCACGAACACGAGCACGAGGGGCGCGAGGAAGCTGGGCGTTTCCAAGCTGCCACAACTCTAAACGGATACGAGACGGACACGCGCCCGGGCGCGGTCCGGTCCCTTCTCTGGTAGCCTGTTCCGCGATCGATTCCAGGAAAGGCGGGGAGTCCGATGCCTGTCACGACCCAAACGCCGGACGCGCAGAAGCAGTGGTTCGGGCACCCGCGGGGCCTCTCGACGCTCTTCTTCACCGAGATGTGGGAGCGGTTCAGCTACTACGGGATGCGCGGGCTCCTGATCCTGTTCCTGGTCGCTTCGGTCAAGTCCGGCGGCTTCGGCATGACCGACCAGTCCGCGGCGGCGATCTACGGGTTGTACGTGGGCCTGGTCTATCTGATGGCCCTGCCGGGAGGCTGGGTCGCCGACCGGCTGATCGGACACCGGCGCGCCGTCTTCGTCGGAGGGTGCTTCATCGCGGCCGGACACTTCAGCATGGCCATCCCGATCGTGCCGACGTTTTACCTCGGCCTCTGCCTGATCATCATCGGCACCGGGCTCTTGAAGCCCAACGTCAGCACCATGGTCGGCGACCTCTATCCGGAGTCCGGCGCGCGGCGCGACGCCGGATTCTCGGTGTTCTACTCGGGCATCAACCTCGGCGCGTTCGTCGGCCCGCTGATCTGCGGCTACCTCGGCGAGCGGGTCAACTGGCACTTCGGCTTCAGCGCCGCGGGCGTGGGGATGATCCTGGGCCTGGTTCAGTACCAGATGGGCGGCAAGTATCTGCGCGGGGCCGGATTGCGCCGCGACGTCAATCCCGCCGCCGATCGCCGCAGTTGGCGCCACCTCTTCGTCGGTCTGGCGGTCGTGGCGGCCGTTCTCATTGGAGCCGTGCTCCTCCAGGGCGCCGGGCTTCTTCACCTGACGCTCGCCGGCGTCGCCCAGGGCACCGGCTTCTTCATGCTGGCGCTTGCGTTCGTCTACTTCGGCTCGATCCTGTTGTTCGGGAATCTGACCGTGCCGGAGAAGAAGCGGATCTTCGTGATCTTCGTGTTCTTCCTGGCGGCCGTCCTCTTCTGGGCCGGTTACGAGCAAGCCGGGTCGTCGCTGAATCTCTTCGCCGAACGCCTGACCAATCTCAAGGTCGGATCCTGGGACATGCCGGCGTCCTGGCTCCAGTCGGTCAACCCGATCTTCATCATCCTGCTCTCGCCGGTGTTCGGCTGGCTCTGGCTCAAGTGGGGTTCGCGGGCGCCGTCGACGCCGGCCAAGATGGGATACGGGCTGGCCATGCTGGCCATCGGATTTTTCGTGCTGGCCTGGGGCGCGAGCTACACGCAGGGAGGCGCGAAGGTCAGCATGATGTGGCTGATCGTCACCTACTTCTTTCACACCACGGGCGAGCTGTGCCTGTCGCCGGTCGGGCTCTCCAGCGTCACCAAGCTCGCGCCGCGCCGGCTGGTCGGCCAGATGATGGGAACGTGGTTCATGGGGACCGCGCTCGGCAATCTGATCGCCGGCCTTGCCGCGGGAGGCTTCGCGGGGATGACCGTCGGGGAGCTCTTCGCCGCGGTCGGAAAAGTCACCGGCGTGGCCGGCGTGGTGCTGCTGCTCTTCTCCCGGCCGCTTCGCAAACTGATCGGCCAGGAGAATGTGTCGCTCGATGAGCCGCTGGCGCCGCCGGCGGTTGTCAAAGAGAAGGCACTGCCCTAGACGGGGAACGACTCGACGAGTTCCGAGTCCCGAGTCCCGAGTCCCGCCTCCTAGAACTTCGCCACCAGCGCCGCCGAGGTGATCGTGTCGGTTTTCTTCTTTCCTGGGACGGGCTCGTTCAGGGTCTGGAGCGCGTGGGAGATCTTGACCGACAGGACGGTCGTCAGACCCGCGGAGACCGAGGCGGTGTTGGCGAATCGCCAGTCCTTGGAATCCTTGAAGCTCTCGGTGAAGGACGCCTCCTCGGAGAACTCCGCGGTCTTGGAGAATTTCCACTTGTAGAGGAGCCCCAGCCTTCCGGTCGCGAAGGATCGGTCGTCCCCGTTGCTCCGGTCTTCCTTCGTGTAGCCGATGCCCCCTTCGAACTTCAGGGAGTGCGGCTCGGGACCGACGAGGAGGTACGCCAGACCGCCCTCGCCGGCGACCCGGTGATCGATGCCAGAGAACGTGTTCTCCAGGTACGTCCCCTCGGCATAGGTCTCGAGCCTCGCCGAGAGCTTGCGCGCGCCCCGCAGGAGGCCGGCGAAGGAGCGCGCGTTCTCCTTTCCGTCGGCCTCGGCGCGGACGAACTCGAGCTTGAGCTTTCCCGACCAGGGGCCCGGCTGGTACTCGGTCTCGCCGGCGGCGCCGAGCGTCTTGGTGTCGCTGTTGCCCGACGTCGCGACATAGGAGACCTCGGCTTTGCCCGACCAGAGGGGCGGAGGCTTGGGCGGCTCGTCGGCGGCCGCGAGCGCGGGAAGGGCGAGGGCGAGCAGAGGCGCGAGATCGCTTGGTTTCATGGCCGCGACTTCTTGCAAGCCGCGCGCCGACGGCTAGCAGCCCGTGGAAAAAGGGTGTGAGGTGACGTTGCGAGCGCCGCGGGGCCGGATGCGAGGCGACGCGACGAAGGCGATGCGGGGTGCATCGGGGAGGAGCGGCAACAACGCAGACGGCCCCGCGCCGCCGCAACCGCTTGCGGCGGCAGGGCTTTTGCCTGCCGCACAACGATGTTCCGTGCCTCTTGCAGCTTCGTCACACGACGATGGACGTACGCGCACGCAAACGCAAAAGCCCTGACGCGACACCCGCATCCATTTTTCCACGGGCTGCTACGGTCCGGCGAGCAGGCTTCTCGCCAGGGGGCGCACCAGGGCCGCCAGGACGCTCCCGGCGGGGCGCCCGGCCCGCAACCGGCGCAGGCGGGCGATCTGCTCGCCGGCCAGGTAGAGCCCGGCGGCGAGCCAGAAGACGTCCCAGAAGCCTTGCCGGCCCTGGGCGAAGGCGCCGGCGGAGATGACCAGATTCAGGATCGCCACGGCGAGGATCAGAACCGCTCCGCGGCGGCCCCACTTGAGCGTCTCCAGGCCGAAACGCATCTCCAGCGACTCCTGTTCGGCCGGGGTGAGAAGGGGAAGCAGGGGCTCGAGCATCTTGAAAGAGTCCGCGGCCTTCCAGCGGGGGCCGCGGGCGGGTTTGAGCCGAGGAGGCTGCGGCGTGTCCCCGCGCCAGACCCTCCGCCAGATCTCGTAGGCGATCACCCCCGGCAGGGAGCCCATCGGCGTGGCCATGAGAATCGCCATGACCAGCCGCAGCCCCGACTCGACGAACAGGTAGAGCCACAGCCCGGGATGCTCGACCAGCCACGGTGGGAAGGCGGCTTCTCCGCCGAAGCCCGCGATCCGCGAAGCCAGGAGGCCGTACGCTCCGAGGGCGAAGAGCGGGAGCGCCGACAGGATCGTCATGGCCCTGGCCGGAGCGCCGAAGTCGCCTTCCATGCGCTCCTGCACCGGTCCGGGGAGGTGCCCGAAGAGCGGCGCGAGAATCCAGGAGAGCGCGCGCCTTCCGATCGCGCCGCGTCGGCGCGCCTGCTCGCGGTACCGGCTTGCTTCCGACGCGTCGTCGTAGGTCTCGACGATCCGGATGGCGTGGCGGGAGTCCCAGGGCTCCAGGCGGTAGCGCACGCCCCGGCCGCCGTCGAGGACCTCGACGACCTCGAAGATCTCCTCTTCCCAGCGGACGGCCGTGCCCGGATGCTCCACGCGCGTGGACGCCCGGGAGCTGCGCGCGATCCACCCCTTGGAGATCGCGCAGGAGAGCAGGAACGATCCGTCGGGACCGGTCTCGAGATGGTCCGATCCGCAAGCCGTCGAGGGCATCAGCAGTCCCGCCGCGAGATCGGGGCCATGGGATTCCCTTGAATGTCTCATAAGCGGGGCGGCCCACCAGAGTCTCCTCGCAGGCGGGCCGCGTGCCGACGAGGGAAACGGCGACGGCTCCGCGCGAAGTTGTCAGCAAACTTCTGGGACAGGACCCGAGCAGGCTGCCGAATTACGATTGCGGGCGTCGCGTCAGGGCTTTGGCAACTCGCCGCGGACTTGAGACGCTTGCCTTGCCCGGCGAGCGACCATTTCGATTGGAATCACGTTGCCAGGGGCAAAAGCCCTGCCGCCGCAAGCGGTTGCGGCGGCGCGGGCCGTCTTCTCATGCGTTGCCGTTCGACAGACGTTCAGAAACGTCTTTTCAGCAGCCTGCCGGGGCGGGACCGCGATCGGAGCGAACCCCTAGATAGCCCACTTTTTCGGCCTGGAAACCTTATGTCTGATGGGTTTAGGCCCATCTTTCTTGATAAGATTTCGGTTTCCAGGGCTCGACGAGCCCCCTCCTGTTGTAATCTATCTGCCAGCAAATAAAGACCATTTCGGGGGAGGACATATGCAGCGGCGTCTTGGTGCCCTTTCTCTGGCCGTCGCCGGGCTCTTCGTGGTGGTCGCCACGGCGGCGGGAAGTCAGGCGGTGATCTCGAAGGCGGACTCGGCTCTTCTGCGCGCGATGCAAGACGGCCGGTCGTCCGTCCACGTGATCGTCGGGCTGAAGGACGGAACGACGCCGGCGCACGTCCTCCGCGCGCGTCCGGACCCCGAGGGGGAGCCGGCGCGACGCGCGCAGCGTCTCACGGCGCAGCAGCGCGCGGCCGCGGAGATGCCGCCCGACCAATTCTGGTCGCCGCATTTCTACGGGAGCTTTTCGATGCTCGCCGGCGTGACCACGCCGCGTGGGCTCGAGGCGCTCGCCCGGCGGCCTGACGTCGCCTGGATCGCGCTCGACGCGAAGCGCGGGAGCGATTCGGCGATGCAGTCGCAGGCGCCCGAGGAGCTGATTCACAGCGACGCCGCCAACTCCCTGGGCTTCACCGGCAAGGGACAAACCGTCGCGGTCCTGGACACCGGCGTCGATCAGAGCGTCGCCGACCTGGGCGGCGGCGGCTTTCCCAACGCCAAGGTCGTCGGCGGGCTCAACGTCAACGAGCCGTCCGCGCCGCCGTCGGACTGCGTCGGCCACGGCACCTCGGTGGCGTCCATCATCGCTGGGGCAGGCGGCGTCGCGCCGGACGCGAAGATCGTGGCCGTCAAGGTCTTCCCCGGCTGCGAGGAGTTCGCCTTCGACTCGATGATCCTGACCGGCCTGGATTTCGCGATCTCCCATCGCGCCGAGTTCGGCATCACCGTCCTCAACATGAGCCTGGGCGGCTCGGCCACCGGGGACGCCTCGAACCTCGGGTTCTGCGACGGGATCGAGCCCCAGTTCTCCGAGCCGATCGACGCGGCCACCGCGGCCGGCATCGTGGTCACCGTCGCCGCGGGCAACTCGGCGACCTCCAATCAGATTTCCGCTCCCGCATGCCTGTCTTCCGCCGTCTCCGTGGGAGCGGTCTACCCGACCGCGTCCTCGGGGTTCGACTGGGGGACCTGCTCGGACACCGCGATCGTGCCCGGCACACCCACCTGCTTCTCCAACAGCGCCTCGAACCTGACGCTCCTCGCGCCGGGCGCCTTCTGGAACGTGCCAACCGCGGGCGGACAGATCGTCAGCTTCAGCGGCACATCCGCCGCCGCGCCGGCCGCCGCCGGAGCGGTCGCCCTGGTGCGCCAGGCCCGCCCGGGCATCTCGCCCTCGACGGCGGTGAGCATCCTGCGGGCCACCGGGCGCCCGGTCACCGACGCTCGCAACGGCGTGACCACGCCCCTGGTCGACACGCTGGCCGCGGTGCAGTTCGCCCCGGCCACCTTCGGGAACCTGGACGCCGCGCCGATCACCATTCCCGACGTGGGCACGGCGACCGCGACGACGACGGTTGCCGGCTTCAGCGGCTACCTCGACCACGTGGAAGCCTGGGTGGAGATCGACCATCCCGATCCGCGCCAGCTGCGCATCACGCTGAACGGACCGGACACGACGTCGGTCCTGATCCACGACGTCTCGGGAGCCCCGCAGCAGCCGATCAACGAGATCTTCGGGCGCACCGGCGCGTCGCTCTTCCCGCTGACGCAGTACCGCGGCACCGACCCCAACGGCACGTGGACCCTGACCGTTCAGGACCTGGTCACCGGAGCGACCGGACGGATCCTGCACTTCTCCGTCACGCCGGTCGCGGGCATCCAGCAGCCGCCGGTCGAGCAGATCCCGTTCTTCGCCGACGCCGTCACGATCCCGATCGGGGCCCGCACGCACGGGACGAAGTTCTTCCAGACCGACGTGCGGATCTACAACCCGTCGATCGATCCCCAGGAATTCGATCTCTACTACGTCGGATCGCTCCAGACCGGGCCGACGGCCACCAAGACCACGCGCCTCATCGAGCCCGGCCAGGTGCTGGCGCTGGACGATTTCGTTCTGTCCGAGTTCGGCCAGCCCGATTCCTTCGGGCAGCTGACCATCCTGGGCGAAGACTCGGGCTTCCTGGCCGGCAGCCACACCTTCACGCGCGCAAGCGCCGGGACGTTCGGGTTCGCCGCCCCCGGGTTCAAGAACTCCTCCGCACTGACCCTGGGCTCGGGGACGGCCGTCGCCAACGGCCTGGCCAAGACCCCGACGATGCACACCAACGTCGGATTCACCGAGACCGCGGGCTTCCCGGTCACCGTGAAGATCGACGTGCGCAACTCCGACGGCCTCCTGATGGCGACGACCTCGCGGACGGCCAGGCCCTACACGACCTACCTGGTGACGGACATCCTCCTCGACCGGGGGATCCCGTCGATGACCAACTTCCGGACGGACTTCACCGTCGTTCGCAATCCGGACGGGCAGCCCAGCGGCCGCGCCGTCGCGTTCGCGACGACCGTGGACAAGATCACCGGAGACTCCGTCTTCCACGCCGCGCTGATGCCGGCCACGACCACCGACGACACGATCGTCGCGCAGTCTTCGCACGTGGTCGGCCGCAACGGCAACTTCTTCCAGACCACGCTCGACGTCACCAACCTGGGATCGGCCACGGTGGGCTTCAACGTGTCGCTCTTGCCCTTGATCCTGCCTCCCGATTTCGACCTGACCAAGCCGACCACGAAGACGTATTTCATCCTGCCCGGCCACACCCTGGAGTTTCTGGACGTGCTGTCGACCGAGTTCGACTTGGACGCCCCGGTGGCCGCCGGCCTCCGCATCCACCCGTTGAGCGTGGCCAGGCTGGCCGTGTCCAGCCGGACCTCGATCACGCAGTTCGGCGGGACCTCGGGGTTCTCCATCGACGGAGTCCTGGCGTCGTCGGCGCTCTCGCTCAACAACGTGGTCACCGCGATCGGACTCGATCAGACGTCGGCGGTGAGCGGAACCCGCGTCAATTTTGGAATGACCGAAGTGAGCGGCAACGACGCGTTCGTCCAGGTGACCGCGGTGGACGGGAACACCGCGACCGCGCTTGCCTCCAAGAGTTATTTCGTCCCCGCGGGGACTTCGTTTCAGGCCAATGTCGAAGACCTGCTGGGAGTCGGAGTGGAGGCGAGCAATTTCTACCTCCAGTTCACCGTCATGTCCGGCGACGGGCGGGTGGTCGCCTACGCCGGCGCCGTGGACAACGGCTCGGGCGACGTGAGCTACGTCCCCGCCCAGTAGTTCAGGGGATCTCCGCCGCCGTACAATATCTTTATTGTACGGCGGCAGTCCGCCCTCGGTTGACTCCGCCGCGGCCTCGCCTTAACCTGTAGACACCCTGCTCTCCCGCACCTTTGGCCTGGGCGGAGGCGACCCGATTTCGCTCGCCGACGTGGCCCGGGAGCTCGGGTTGACCCGCGAGCGGGTCCGTCAGATCGAGTCGGAGGCCCTGTTCCGGCTGTGCGTGCGGCTGCGCCGGGCCAACCCGAAGACCATCATGGCCCGTCGCCGGCGCGCCCGCAGGCTCCTGGAGATCCTGGCCGCGCAGGCTTAGGTCCGATCGTCCGATCGAACGCAAGAGGCCCGGCTCGAAAGGGCCGGGCCCGCGGCGCGCGTCACGCCGCCGCTGGGCCTCGGCGAGACCCCGTACAAGATTTGTATTGTGGACGGCGCCGCGGCCGGCGCGAAGCGTGCCGTTTCAAGACCGCGTCGGGGCGTTGCCGGGCAGCCCGCGACGCCGGTGTTCCTGTAAACTGGATGTCACCGTGCTCCGCCGGTTGGCTCTCGGGCGGCATCTGGCGGCGCTCCTGGTCCTGGGCGCCGCGTCCAGGCAGGGCTATTCGCGGGTCCTCTCCTATTCGCCGGTGACCGACAGCCCGGCGTATCCGGCCGTTCAGTTCCGCGCCGCTCCGCACTTCCTCCTCGTCGAGCAGGCGCCCTTTGCTTCCGACGGCGTGCGCCGCGACCGGGCCGTGCTCTACGACGCGGACGCCCGGTCCGAGCCCCGGGTGGTCTTCAATCCCGGCGCCGCAGTGCTCGCGATCTTCGACGCGGCGGCCTGGGAGGACGGCCACGGGACCCTGCGCCTCCTGATCTCGACGGACGCCAATCTGGATCGCTCGAATCCTCTTCGGCTCCAGCGATTCTTCTACAGCCCCGACGGAGGCGTTCACTGGCGCCCGGCCGGCGTGCCCGGGGCCTCGGTCATCGCGCCGAGCCTGGACGTCGGCGGTCCCGTGGTCCGCGGAGCGAACACGCAGCTTCGGTTGGGGACCGGGGAGTTTCCCTTCGTCGCAGCGGTTTCGCCCGACGGCGGGATCAGCGGCGGCGTGTTCGCCGTCCGCGCCGACGGAGCGGCTCGATTGCTGCTCGACCGCCCGGCCCGGCTCCTGGGGACGGATCGGGAAGGCGCGCGCTTTCTGACGCAGACGCTCGGGTCCGACGACGGAAACGGAAATGCCCGGATCGACGTCCTCACGCTCGAGGGCCTCCGCAGCGAGGTGACGGCCCGGCCGCCCGGCGCCGACCTCCAGGGCTGGATCACTCCCGACGGCGGCGTCTATCTTCGGGACGCTCCGGGGACTCTGCTCTTCTATGCCGGCTTCGCCCCGGTCGAGGTCGCCCGCCCGCTGGCCGGGGCCGAAGATCGGGACCTCTTGGCGGTTCCGACGACGGATTACGCGGGAGCGTGGATCCTCCAGCGCGGACCGGGGCTCCCGACGATCCTCTCGCGGCACACGCCCGGCTCCGCGCCGGTCGAGCAGTGGCGGGACGGTTCCGGCCCGCAGGTCGAAGCCCTCCATCCGTCCTCCTCCGGGCAGCGCCTCCTGATCCAGGTCCATCGCGACCGAACCCAGATCGCGCAGCGGTTTCTGAGAGATCCGGCGCTCGCGGTTTGGAATGTCGGCCGCCCCGCGCCCGCCGATTATCACGAGCTCTTTCTCAACGAGGGGCTGATGGCCGGCTTCGTGCACCTCGACGTGGACGCCGCGGCCGGCGGCGCCTCGTTCGTATTCGACTCGGGCTCGACGACCGGACCGGGGGGCGGCGTGAGCCCCAGCGCCGGCGGCGGGGGAGGAATCGGCGTCCTCCAGGAGTTCGGCCAGGTTCGCGGTTCGTTCACGCAGCGGCTGATCCTCCCGGCGGCCGTTCGGATCGCCGGCCGAAACGGGAGCGCCTGGCGGACGGATCTCCTCCTCAGAAATCCTTCGTCCGTTTCGACCGACGTCACCCTCCGCTACGTCCCCTCGGGCGGCGGACGGCCGATCGAAGCCGCGCTCACCCTGGCGCCCCGAGAGATCCGTTCCCTGACGGATGTGCTGGCGTTTCTCGGAGTCGAGGATGGTCTGGGCGCCGTCTCGATCACTCCGTCGGGCGACGGCGGCATCGAGGCCGCGGCCGAGCTCCACTGCGACACGCCCGGAGGCCGCTACGGCACCGGAATCGAGGTCTACGACGCGGCGACGGCGGCGGGGGCGCGGTTTCCCGTCAGCTTCGCGGCGGGAGCTCCCGGCGCCGGCTCGCGCACGCGGGTGATCGCCGCGGACGGCGGCGGTCTGGGCGCCTCCGGCCGGCTGATCACGGGCGGAGGAGCGATGGAGTTCGATGTGCCTCCGTCGGGGGAGGCCGAGCTTTCGATCGGCGACGCGGGGTCGCCGGCCCTGCGCCTTGCGCCCACGCAGGGAGACGTCCTGGCAGCGGCGCTCGTCGTGGACGACGTCACCGGCGACCCGACGTTCTTCGGGCCGGACCTCGCGCCCGCTCCCGCGATCGGCTCGATTCCCGCGGTCCTCCACACCGACGGGCTGAACGGGACGGCGTGGCGCACCGATCTCTTCCTGTTCAACGGCGGCGGGAACGATTCGTCGATCACGCTGGAGGCGCGGGGCTGGGGCGACCTCGGATCGGCGTTGCGGGAGGTCCGGGTCAAAGCCGGCGAGTCCAGGCGGATCGACGACGTCCTCGCGACTCTCTTTGGAAAGTCCGGAATCGCGCGGCTGCGATACGCCTCGCCGGACGTCCGCGTCACGTCGCGCATTCGCAGCGCGGTTGGAGGCGGCGGAACGATCGGCCTGTCGATGCCGCCCCTGAATCCCTTTCAGTCGGCCGCCGCGGGGGAGAGCCTGGAGATCCTGTTGCCCGTGGATTCCTCCAGCCGTCTCTCGCTCACGCTGGTGGATCTCGCGGATCCCGATCCCCAGACGAACACTAACCGGGGCCGCTTCCCGGGCGGGCCGTCGCGATCGGTGATCGTGGAGCTCGACGACGGCGCCGCGACGTTCCCCCGGTTTCAGGTCGAGGTCCCGCAGGCGGGCGGGCTGCAGCTCGCCGACCTCCTGCGGGATCGTCCGCTCCGATCGGGGGCCGGGGGCGTGATGGTCCGTGTCTCGCCGTCGAGCGGGCTGATCGGGGCCTTCGCGACCAGGGTCGAAGACGGAACCGGGGACCCCGCGTACTTCGGTCCGTCGCTCGCGGCGCGGTGATTCCGCGGGGCGACTGGTTTCGTCGCCCGGACGTTCCGCGGGACTCTTGACCGGGAGTCTTCCCGGAAGGAAACCGGTGTGCAGCTCGATCGCCTTCTCCCTGCCCGCGCCGCTGTCCAATATCCGTCCGTGGCGGACGCGCGTTGCCCGCAGGGCGTGAACGTTCGTGACACAACACGAGGGATCCATCGCGCGCTCCGGCGGTCCGGCCGGACGCGGCCGCTCTTTTCGAGGGCGAGTCGCCGGTTCGGCGGGCCGAGCGGGTCTTCGGCCCGCCTCGGATAGGCTGGCGGGGCCCCATCGAACGCGAGGCGCTCATGAGCAAATTGGCACCTGTCGCTGTCTGCCTCCTCGCCGCCGTGCCCGTCGCCCGCGCGGACGACCCGAAGCCGGCCTATGACTTCGCCCTGCCCCGCGAGGAGCGGATCGCGCTCGCGGAGAGCGCCGCGCCGGCCGAGATCTCCGGCCCGGCCACGGTCTACGTCCTCGAGAAGACCGGCTACGTGAAGGTGCGCGACGGCACCAACGGCTTCTCCTGTTTCGTGGATCGCCAGACGCCCTTCAACATGGAGCCCACCTGCTTCGACGCGGAGGGGACCGCCACGACGCTCCCGACGCGGCTCTTCGTCGAGGAGCGGCGGGCCGGGGGAGCCCGGGAGGAGAAAATCGCCGCCGAGCTCGAGGCGGGATACCGCTCCGGAAAGTTCCTGGCCCCGCGCAAGCCGGGGATTGTCTACATGCTGTCGCCGCACATCTACCTCTGGATCGACGAGGCGAAGAAGATGGTCCACGGTCCGGCGCACCTGATGGTCTACGCGCCCTATGCGACCGACAAGGACATCGGCTCGCCGCGCCCAGGGCCGGGCATGCCGCACCTGATCCGGGCCGGCAAGCCCGACGCCTACATCATCGTCGTGCCGAACCAGGCCGCGGCGCACTGAAACGGGCCGGCGGGGCGCCGGCGCTACGGAACCGCTGTCCCCAGGTCCTTCTCGGCCTCACGCCGGTCTTCGCTCGTTTTCGGCCGGTGACGCGTCGGTCGCGAGCACCGAGACGGTGACGCGCGCCTGCGGCGCCACCTGGAGAGGAAGATCCGGCCCGGTCCGCTCGATGCCGTGGTCGGCCAGCACCACGTCGAAGACCGCGACCTCCTTCACGAAGTTGCCCGGCCGCATCTGGCCCCGCACCGCGAGCTGGGCCTCGACGGCCAGGAGCACGGCGGAGACCAGGGTCGCGCACAGGAGCGCGACAACCAGCGCCTGGCGCCAGCGATTCGGCCGAAGAGACAGCATCCCGCAAGACTAGCCTCGATTGGGCGGATCCCGGCGTTCCTGACGGTTTCCGGACACGGGCCGGGTCAGGGCGCCGGCGCTCACTCCAGCGTGAGCTGACCGGCGCCGACGTGGGCGTACACGCGGTACTTTCCGCTCCCATCCTTGTGGAAGGACCGGAAGAGGCCGCCATGCGTCTGGCCGAACGCGTCGGCGTCGACTTCGCCGGTGATTACCGACGCGTCGACCCGCGCGTAATCGGCCGCATCCCCGAGGGAGATCGTCAGGTCCCCCGCGTGGAGCGAGACGTTCTTGTTGCCGGTGAGGTTCTCGACGTGGACCTCCCCGAAGGGGATCCGCGCGTAGAGGTCCGTGTTCCTGGGGACGCGCACGGTGATGGTCAGATCGCTGTGCGGCCCGCCCGAGATGCGCAGGTCGGCCTCGCCGTTCTTGCGTTCGAGCCGGACCTTGAGCTTGTGGGCCTCCGGGGCCTGACGCCCGGACAGCTCGACGGAGATCCGGTCCTCGTCGACGCCGATCACGTGGACTTCGCCGGACCGGCTCTGGAGCCGGAGCTTGCCGCCGCCGGAAAAGTCGGCGGAAAACGGGCGATCCACGATGTCGGTGGCTTCCAGCTTGGCCTGTGCGAGACAACCCGGCGCGAGCAGAAGGAGGCTGGCCAGGAACAGGGACGGACGGACCATATGCGCACCTCTCTGACCACCAGTGACGCAACCGGCGCCGCCCGTGTTCCACGATTTTCTCTGGGACCGGTGGAAATCGGCGGGCGCGAGGGCCGGCGGGACTCGGTGCCCGTTTCGGTCGTTGACCCATGAGTTGGTGTAAGTTCTTCCCCAGGAGTTGGAGGATGGAGCCGCATACCTATTCCGGCGACTATCCGCCCACGACGGCGGAATTGACCGGGTGGCTGCTGAAGCTGGTGCGCGCGGGCCTGCTCGATGCTTCGAGCTACCTCCTGCGCATCGTCTACTCCAGCGACGGAACGCCTTTCATCAAGGCCATCAGCCCGAGACCTTCCGGCGAAGGACAACAAGCCTTGAAGCCGTCCCGCGGGTGGGGGCTTTTTCAACGCCGAGGCCGTGGCGCCGAGGCGCGGATCGGGCCGATCGAGGGCGACGAAATCGCTCTGCCGGACTTGTCGGTTCCTCTGGCCGTCGCCGCGACGCTGAAGCTGAGCGGACTCCCGCATCCTCCGGCGGACACGGCGACGGGCTTGAGGCCGCTCCGGCGATACACCATTTACGGCGTCGTGTACGAGACGGACGCGAACGGCGAGGCGCACTTGCCGTCGGAGCCGGAGGCGAAGAGTCCAAGCCGCCGGCCGACGCCCTCTTCCGAGCGCAGGAGCTCGCGCGACCGCAGAGCTGGAGCCCGCCCGTGGCGGTCCATTCCCCGCCGGCAAGCAGACAGGGTGTCCCACCGTTAGTTCGCCAAGGCTGCCGCCCCGCCGACGCGATGTGTCTGGTGGGCCGTCTGGGACTCGAACCCAGGACCACCGGCTTAAAAGGCCGATGCTCTAACCAACTGAGCTAACGGCCCATCGTTAGCGGAGGCAAGAGAATAGCAATTCTCGAGACGCATCCGAAGTCGGTGGACCGTGGCGCCGAACCGCTACGAAACGGGTTGACGACTCGATCGAGGGGGTCCTCCCGGGAGGGCCCGTGGTCCGCACCGCGGTAATGGAACTTCAGCCGGCCGTTGCGGTTTCACGCGCTCGCCTCGTCCATCAACACGACGAATGGAGAAACGCGGGGACACGGACTCTCCCGGCTCGTCGTTGAGCTATCCTTCGGGAAGGTCCCATTCCCATGAGTCAAGGACTTCCACCCAAAGGAGATCCGGCGGCCGCCGGAGCCATCACGGATCTTCTTCGCGCCGCCGAAAAGGGGGATCGGAAGGCCGTGGACAGCCTCTTTTCGGCGGTGTACGCGCAGATGCGTCAGATCGCCCGACGCCAGCTTTCGGCGTCCGGCCGGCACGCGAGCCTGGATACGACCGAGCTCGTGCACGAAGCCTACTTGAAATTCTCGCGGGGGGCGCCCTGGTCGATCCGCGACCGGTACCACTTCTACGCGGCGACCGCTCGGGCCATGCGGCAGGTCATCGTGGACGACGCCCGGCGCCGGTTCCGAAGCAAACGCGGGGGAGGCGCGCCGCTGCGCTCCTTCGACGACGTGGTCGAGACGCTTGCGCGCTCCGAGAGGCCCGAGGAGCTGCTGGCGCTCGACGAGGCGCTCACGCAGCTCGAGGCTGCCGACCCCGAGCTCGCCCGAATCGTCGAGTGGCGCTTCTTCAACGGCCTGTCGATGGAAGACATCGCCAGGACTCTCGAAGTCTCCGAACGGACGGTCAAGCGGCACTGGAAGATCGCCCGGGCCTTTCTCTTCCGCCAGCTTTCGGCGCAGGCTTCGGGGCCGGCGTCGTGACGGAGGCGCCCGACCGGCGGATGCGGGAGGCGGCGCCGCTCTTCGAAGAGCTCTCGGATCTCCCCGAGGCGCGGGCGGAGGCCCGGCTGACGGATCTCGAGCGGTCGGACCCGACACTGGCCGCGCTGTTGCGCGACCTCCTGGCGGCCGAGCGGGGAGCCGGGAACTTTCTCGAGCAGGGCGCGTTCGACGACGTGTCTTCCACGCTGGCGCGAGACCTTGCCGGGGAAGATCCGGTGTCTTCGATGAGCGCAGGCGCCCTGATCGGTCCGTACGTTCTCGAGTCGCTGCTGGGCCGCGGAGGCATGGGCGAGGTCTGGATCGCCAGGCGCCGTGATGGGCAGTTCGAGCAGCAGGTGGCCTTGAAGCTGTGGACGGGCGGCGCGGATTTCGAAGGCGTCCGCCGCCGATTCCTCCAGGAGCGCCAGGTTCTGGCGGGCCTCCACCATCCCCACATCGCCAGGCTCTTCGACGGCGGGACCGCCGACCTGCTCGCCGAGCCGACCGCGGCGAACCTGCGCGAAGCCCGCGCCGAGCTCGACCAGGCCATCGCCCTGATTCGCAAGGTCGACGCCGAGCACCCGCGCCTGGACGAAATGCTGCTGGCCAGCGGCCGGGTCGCGCGGCTCCAGGACGATCGAGACCGCGCCCGGCGAGACCTGTCGGAAGCGTTGGAGCGCCTGCGGCGCCATCACGGCGACAAGGATGCGCGCACGGCCGAGGCGCGGACCGCGCTGGCCGGGATCGTCTGAGCGCGATCCGGCCGGTCCGGGGGACGGATCCGGAGTTCGCTTCGAGGAGCTCGCGACTCCAGAGAAGAGCGCCGACGGCGCTGATTCAGGGCCGGGGCCCGACCGGGCCCGCGGGCGGCCGGGCCGGGACGGGCAGCACCGGGGAGCGGGTGACGAACTCGAGGTCGAAAACGCCGCCCCCATTCGTGCCCGCGAAGATCCTCGTGCCCGAAGCGTCGATCGCGAGGGAGCTGACCGAGATCTCGGTCAGGCCGGTGTTGAACGGGCTCCAGGAGAGACCGCGGTCCAGGCTCACGAAGACCCCGCGTGAGAGGGTCCCCGCGTACAGACGGTCGGGGCTTCGCGGATCGATCAGGAGGACGGTCACGATGACGCCGTCCAGGCCCGATCGTTCCCAGGTCTCTCCGTGGTCCCCGCTCACGTAGACGCCGTCGATCCCCGCGGCATAGATCGTGTCTTCCTCGGACGGATGCGGAAAGATCCCCAGGGGATCGAGCAGCCCGGTCGTCAGGGTCTCCCATTGGGCGCCCCCATCCTCGCTGCGGCTCAGAGAATTTCCTCGCTCGTCGAACTCGATGGCGAAGATCTCCGATGGGGTCCTCGGATTGAACGTGAGCCCGTTGTGCGCAATGGGGACAGCCAAGACCCCGCTCCACGTCGCGCCGGAATCCCGGCTTCGAAAGAGCCCGTCGCATCGGCTCGGTTCCTGAGCGAGGTCGGCCGTTCCGGCGAGAAGAACGGTGGGATCCGAGGGGTCGAGGGCGAGAGCCGTCACCAGGGGACAGGACAGGCCCGCTGCCGCCGGCGACCAGGTCAGCCCTCCATCGATGCTCCTGGCCAGGTCCGGCCCGCCGGCGTACAGCGTCGACGGATGTTTCGGGTCGAGGACGAGGGCCTCGGAGGGGCCCGAGATCCGCGTCCACGTCCCGCCTCCATCGACGCTCTTGTACGTCCCCTCGCGGGCGCAGGCGTAGACGATCGGCGGATTGAGAGGATCGGCCACGACGCCCTGAATCGCCAGGCCCGGAAGTCCGCGGTTTGTCCATTGCCCGATTCCGCCCATCAGAATGGCCGCCGGTTGGAGGGCGAGAGAGAGGGTGCAAAGGAGGCGCGCGGCAGTCACACGTCCCCGGACTGGAGAAATCCGGCCCATCACGCGGATTGTACGCCGGGGCGTGCGACGCGATTGGGAGGCCGGCCCTACGTCTCCTGGACGAGCGTCTTGACCGGCGACGGAGCGGGCAACTCGGCCAGGAAGGCGGAGTCCTCGCGCCAGACGGTTTCTTCGCGCCGAGGACCGGTGGCGATGAACGCGGCGGGCGCGCCGGAGCGCTCCTCGAGGAAGGCCACGTACCGCTTGGCGTTCTCGGGCAGTTCGGAGAATCGGGTCACCGAGGTGGTGGTCTGCTTCCAGCCCGGCAGCGTCTGGTACACCGGGGCCACGCGCTCGACGTCCTCGACCAGCGCGGGGATGTCGGAGATGAGCTTTCCGTCCAGCCGGTAGCCCACGCACACGGGGATCTCGTCCAGGTCGTCCAGCACGTCGAGCTTCGTGATCGCGACGGCCTGCGCCCCGGAGAGCTCGACGGCCGTGCGCGCCACCACGGCGTCGAACCAGCCGGTGCGGCGCGGGCGTCCCGTGGAGGTCCCGAACTCGTTGCCCCGCGTGCGCAGGAACTCCCCGATCGCGTCGGAAAGCTCGGTCGGGAAGGGCCCCGCTCCCACGCGCGTCGAGTAGGCCTTGAGCACCACCAGGGAAGCGTCCAGCGCCCTCGGAGGCAGCTGCAGCCCGGGCGCGACGGCGGCCGAGGAGCAGGTCGACGACGTCACGAACGGGTAGGTTCCGCTGCAGAGGTCCAGCATCGCGCCGTGCGCACCCTCGGCCAGGAGCGTGCCGCCGCGCTTCCAGTGATCGCGCACGAAACGGCCGGTGTCGGCGGCGAACGGGGCCAGGCGCGGCGTCAGCGCGGTCAGAGAGGCGAGGACCTGCGCCGCCCCGGGGACGTCGCGGCAGCCGAGCGCGGCGAGAAGCGCGCCCGTTTCGGCGGCGAGCTCGGTCACGCGCCGCTCCAGAATTTCGGGCCGGAAGAGGTCGGCGATGCGGACGCCCTTGCGGGCGGCGACGGATTCGTAGGCCGGACCGATGCCGCGCAGCGTCGTGCCCAGCTTGTGGTCGCCGGCGGCCTGCTCCCGCGCCGCGTCGAGCAGGCGATGGTAGGGAAGGATCACATGAGCCCGCTCGGACACGAGCAGGTTCCCGTCCACGGAGATTCCCTTGGCGCGCACGGCGTCGATCTCCGCCAAGAGGGCCTCCGGATCGATCACCACGCCGGCGCCGATGACGCTCATTCGCCCGCGCACGACGCCGGAGGGAAGCAGGTGGAGGGCGAAGTGGTGGTCTCCGAACTTGACGGTGTGCCCGGCGTTGTGGCCGCCGTGGTAGCGCGCGACGACGTCGAAGCGGTCGGCCAGAAGGTCGACGATCTTGCCCTTGCCCTCGTCCCCCCACTGGCCGCCCAGGACGGCGACGATTTTCAAATGAACCTCTTTCGCTGTCGGCGCTTGGAAAAGCCGGTTCGACGATAGCAGGCTCGCGCCTTCGATACAATCGTTCCCCCATGAAAACCCAATGGCTCCAGTCTCGCGAGCGACGATGCGCCGCCGCGCGCTGAACGGCAGCGGTTTCACGCTCGCGGAGCTGACCGACGTCGCGGACCGCGGGATGCGCGTCGAGCTCGCGCCGTCGGCCCGGCGCGCGATGGCCGCGGCGCGCCGGGTGGTGGACCGCGCGGTGCGGCGCGGGGCGCGCGTCTACGGCGTCACCACCGGATTCGGCAACTTCGCCGACGTGACGATTCCGCCGGCGCAGATCGAGGAGCTTCAGAGGAACCTCGTGCGAAGCCACGCCGCCGGCGTCGGCCGCGCGCTGCCCGACCGCGTCGTGCGCGCGATGATGGCGCTGCGCGCCAACGCCCTGGCCAAGGGATTCTCGGGGATCCGGGTCGAGACCGTCGACGCGCTCCTGGCCATGCTGGCCCGGGACATCCTCCCGGTGATCCCGGAACAGGGTTCCGTGGGAGCCTCGGGCGACCTCGCTCCCCTGGCGCACCTGGCCCTGGGCCTGACCGGGGAAGGGCGGGTCCGGTGGAACGGGAAGGTCCTTTCCGCCCGCAAGGCTCTGGCGGCGGCGCGCATCGCTCCGGTCGTCCTGGGCGCCAAGGAAGGGCTGGCCCTGATCAACGGCGTGCAGATGTCCGTGGCCGTCGGCGGGCTGGCCCTCGAGCGCGCCCTGCGACTGATGCGCGTGGCCGACGTGTGCGGCGCGGCGTCCCTGGACGCCTCGCGCGGCTCCGACGCTCCGTTCGATCCGCGGATCGTCGAAGCGCGGCCGCATCCCGGCGCGCTCGCCTCCGCGGCGAATCTGCGGCGGCTCCTGGCCGGGAGCCGGATCCGCGAGTCGCACCGGGGCTGCGGCAGGGTGCAGGACAACTACGCGCTGCGCTGCATGCCTCAGGTGCACGGGGCCGCCCGCGACGCCTTCGAACACGCGCAAGAGGTCCTCGAGCGCGAGATGAACAGCGCGACCGACAACCCGCTCGTCTTCACGCCGGCCGGCGAGATTCTCTCCGGCGGCAACTTCCACGGCGCTCCGGTCGGGCTGGTCCTGGACTACGCCGCGATCGCCGCCGCCGACCTCGCTTCGATCTCCGAGCGCCGAATCGAGAAGCTCGTGAATCCCGCCGTCTCCGAGCTGCCGGCGTTCCTGGTCGCCGAGGGCGGGCTCCACTCCGGGTTGATGATGGCCCAGGTCGTGGCGGCGTCGCTGGTGTCGGAATGCAAGATCCTGTCCCATCCCGCCTCGGTCGACTCGATCCCGACCTCCGCGGACAAGGAAGACCACGTTTCCATGTCATCCATCGCGGCGCGCAAGCTCGCCGCGGTCGTGGATTGCCTCGAACAGGTCCTGGCGATCGAGCTCTTGACCGCGTTTCAGGCCATGGAGTTCCTTCGCCCCCTGGCCACGTCGCCGAGACTCGAAACGGTCCGTCGCGCCTTTCGCCGGAGCGTCCCGGCGTGGAACGGGGACCGGGTTCTCGCGGTCGATCTCGAGAAGGCCCGGCTCTTCCTCGAAGGACAGGCGATCGGGGCCGTAGTCGAGCGGCTGACGTAGGGGCGGCGGCCGGCCCCTCCTCGGCGGGGCGAGGAGCTCTGAAACCCGCGTTGCGGCGCGAACCCGAAGCCGGCCCGGCTATACTTTCTCCGTGGCCGTCGAGTCACCCCCACGCATCCTCCGCGCCGCCCGGGGGCGCGACCTGCGCTGCCGCGGCTGGATCACCGAGGCGGCCCTGCGCATGCTGGAGAACAACCTCGATCCGGAGGTCGCCGAAAAGCCCGAGGACCTGATCGTGTACGGGGGGACCGGGAAGGCCGCGCGCAACTGGGAGTGCTTCGACGCGATCGTCGAGACCTTGAAGCGCCTGACCTCCGAAGAGACCCTCCTGGTCCAGTCGGGCAAACCCGTCGGCGTGTTTCGGACCCACCCCGGCGCGCCGCGCGTCTTGATCTCCAACGCCATGCTCGTGCCGGCCTGGGCCACCGCCGACGAGTTCCGCCGGCTGGAGGCGCTGGGCTTGACGATGTATGGGCAGATGACCGCGGGCTCCTGGATCTACATCGGGACGCAGGGCATCCTGCAAGGCACCTTCGAGACCTTCGCCGCGGCGGCGGCGCGGCATTTCGGAGGCGATCTGGAGGGCCGGCTCGTCGTCACCGCGGGTCTGGGCGGCATGGGAGGAGCGCAGCCCCTGGCCGCCACCATGAACGGGGGCGTGGCCCTCGTCGCCGAGGTCGATTCGCACCGCATCGAGCGCCGCATGGAAACGCGCTACCTCGAAGCCGCGGAGGAGTCGGTCGAGACGGCGATCGATCGGGCCCTCCAGGCCAGGACTCAGAAGCGCGCCGTCTCGATCGGCGTGCGGGCCAACGCGGTCGAGCTGCTCGAGCGCCTGATCGCCCGGGGAGTGGTCCCCGACCTCGTCACCGACCAGACCTCCGCGCACGACGAGCTGCACGGCTACGTCCCCCTGGCCGAAGGCGCGGAAGGACTCGAGGCCCTGGTCGAGCTGCGGCGGCGGGATCCCAAGCGCTACGTCGATCGCGCCTACGCGACCATGGCCCGCCACATGCGCGCCCTGCTGGAGCTCGCCCGCCGCGGATCGGTCGTCTTCGACTACGGAAACAACCTGAGAGGCCAGGCCCGCAAGGCCGGCGTCGAGGACGCCTTCCAAATCGGCGGTTTCGTTCCGCTCTACATCCGGCCGCTCTTCTGCGAGGGGAAGGGGCCGTTCCGGTGGGCCGCGCTCTCGGGAGATCCCGACGACATCCGGGCGACCGACGAAGCCATTCTGCGCCTGTTTCCCGGCAACCGACAGCTGGCCCGCTGGATCGCGCTCGCGCAGGAACGCGTGGTCCACCAGGGTCTGCCCGCGCGCATCTGCTGGCTCGGCTACGGAGAGCGCTCCCGGGCCGGCCTGGCCTTCAACGACCTGGTGGCCAGCGGGCGGGTGAAGGCGCCGATCGTCATCGGCCGCGATCACCTGGACACCGGCTCGGTCGCCTCGCCCAACCGGGAAACCGAGGGCATGCGCGACGGCTCCGACGCGATCGCGGACTGGCCCATCTTGAACGCGCTCTTGAACACCGCCTGCGGCGCGAGCTGGGTCTCCGTGCATCACGGAGGGGGCGTCGGGATCGGATACTCGATCCACGCCGGGATGGTCGTGGTCGCCGACGGCACGCCCGAGGCGGGGCGACGGCTGGAGCGGGTGCTGACCGCCGATCCGGGCACGGGCGTGGCGCGCCACGCCGACGCCGGCTATCCGGAGGCCCTGGCGGTGGCACGCGAGCGCGGAGTCGATCTCCCGATGGCGACGCCGAAAGGGTGAGGCGCGGGCCGGTCGGCCACCGGTCCTCCCCGCGGATGTCCGCTCCCGCCGCTTCCACCGCGCCGGATCCCGGATCCCCGCCGCCGCGCGGCAGCACCGGCCGTGCCGGCCGCGGAGCTCTCGCCGCCGGCGCGTTGATCGGGATCGCGTCGCTGCTGGCCCTGGACGGATGGATTCCGTCGAGCGCGGCGCCCCCCTCCGGGGCGCTGCCCCCGTCCGCGCTGGCGTCGGCGACCGAGGCGGTGAAGACGGATCTGCGGCGCCGGGCCGACGATTTCGCGGGGCGCTCCGAAGTGACGCAGTCGCTGGCGGGCGGCGGCATCGCGGTGAACCGCCTGGGCTTGTTCGCCGCCGCGCGGCTCTCGCTGTCGAGCGCGCCCGCGGGCAGCTGGACGGTCCTGACCGACCCGGCGGGGCGGGTCCAGGCCTGGTGGGGCGACGCGCCGTCGTCCCTGGAGGGATTCCAGGCCGGAAACGGTTTCGGCGTCCGATGGTCGGCGATGACCGTCACGGTCGCGTTCCGCCGGTCGGTCGGGTCGGACTCGGGGGGAAGCGCCGTCTATGCCGCGCGAACGCTGCCCGCGCTCTCGCCCGACTTCGCGCGGGCGCTGGGGCTGGCCGGGCGCGCGCTGGCCTGGGAGCCCGTCGCGGCGGGCGGCGGCGCGATCGGGTTCCGGCCTTCCGCCTCGGCGTCGGAGCCGCCGGCGGTCTGGCCCGCCGTGGAGCTGATCCTCACGGCCCTGTGCGGCCTGTGGCTCATCGGCAAGGCCCGCGAGGCTTGGAGGTCGGGCGCGGGCGCCGCCCTGATTCTCCTCGGCCTGCAGGCGGGGCTGCGACCGGGGAGCCACGTCCTCGCCGCGGCGGCGACCTGGTGCGGGGCCGCCGGGCTCGCCGCTCTGCCGCGAGCGCTCGCTCTGCTTCGCGCCGCGCACCACGGACCGGTCCGATCCCCGATCCTGCGCGCGGCCGGATACGCCGTCGCGCTCCTGGGTCTCGTCGCCGCCTCGGCCGTCGCCGCGCCCGAGCTAGGAACGGCCGTCGCGGGATCGCTCCCGCTCCTGCTCCAGCTGGCCGGCGTGGTCTCGCTCGTCGCGGCCGGCCTGGCCCTGACGGCCTCGACCCGGAGCCGTGTCCCCGCCGGCCCATGGATGACCGCCGCCATCGTCGTGACCGTCGGCTCGATCGCCGCCGCGCTGGCCTGGATCTCTCCGTCTGCCTGGTTCCCGGCGCTCCTCGCGCTGCTGGCCGCGGTCTCTCTGGAATGCTGGTCCCGCGCGATCGCGGCGTCGCTGGCCGGGCAGGGATTTCTCGTGGCGCGCCTGGCCGCGGGCTGCGCGCTGGTGACGGTGCTCGTGGCATCGCCCCTGGCCGAGCACGCCCGGGTGGTCCGCCTGACCGACTCGGCGCGCCGCATTTCCCTGCCCGACCCCTCGCGCCCCTCGCGCGAGGCCGTCTTCGCCGCGGAGAGCGCGGTCGGCCGGATCGGCCGTTTCGATCTGGCGCGGGAGCTGCCCGCCCCGGTGTCCGACACCGACCTCTCCGACCTGGCCTACCGTCTGTGGCGCGACGGGGAGCTCCCCTCGCGCGCCCCGAGGCTGATTTCCTACCGTGTCGTCGATCTCGCCGGGGCGCAGCGCAGCAGCTTCTCGCTGATCCCGGAGGCCTACGTCGCCCTGCGGCCCCGGACGGCCTCCGTGACCATCGATCGCTACCAGCTGGCCGTCGTGCGGCGCGTCGTTGCGCTGTCGGACCGCGGCGGGCGTTGGGGCGACGTCGAGATCTCGGTGGCCGACTGGCCGACCTGGGATCCGCTGCCGGCGCGCATCGATGTCTACCGCCGGCTCGTCCTGGGCGAGCCGGCCGGAGCCCCGGCGCACGCGGAGACTCCGCGTCCCTTCCTGGCCTCCTATGCCCGCGACGGAGAGAAACGCGACGAAGGCCCCACGCTGCCCGCGCGCCTGCGCGATCGGCTGCGGCGAAGCGCCGCGCCGATCCCGGTGCGGCTGCACTTCCGCGGCGAAGTGCTCTGGGGCGAGATCCGGCCGACGCCGGAGGGCTTTCACCTGGTGTCCGTGCCGGGCCCGGACTTGCTGGGCCGCCTCCTCGCGGCGTCGCTCCTTCTCCCGGCCCTGGCGCTCCTGGCCGGCGTCGGCGCTCTGGCCGCGGCCTGGCGAGCCGCGGCGACCGCGCGCGCCGACCGCGCCGGCGCGATCCCCCGGGGGGCGCGGACGTTCCGGGGCCGGCTGGTCGCGCTCTTCGTCCTGGGCGTGATGATTCCGTTGATCGCGGTCACGCTCTTCCTGCGCTCCGCGATCGTGACCCGCTCGCGGCGGGACACGCTCGACCACGCGCGCACCGCCCTGACGACGGCGCGCCGCGTTCTCGACGACTATCTCCCTTCGGTCGAAAGTCCCGACGGCGGCCTCTCCGCCGTCGACGACGTCCTTCTGACGTGGCTCTCCAACGCGGTGGCCTACGATCTTTCGGTCTACTCTCCCGACTCGACGCTTCTGGCCACCTCCCGGAGGGACCTCTACGCCGCCGGCCTCGTCCCCGACCGGATCCCCGCGGCGGCCTTCGTGGCGACCGGACTGGGCGGCGGCACGCAATTCGTCGGAACGCGCTTCGCGCCGGGCCGCATCGACGAGATCACGACCAGCCTGGCGTCGGTTCCCGGAGTTCCCGGAGTCAAGAGCCCGGCCCTGCTGACGCTCCTGCTCCTGCCGCAGCAGCGGGTGGCCCAGGCCGAAGCGTCCCAGCTCACGGCCGCGGTGTCCGCGTTCGCCCTGCTGACCTTCCTCGTCTCCGCCGTCATCGCCGGACGCCTGGCCGTGCGTGTGGCCCGGCCGGTGGCGGACCTGGTGAACGCGACGCGGGCGGTGGCCCGCGGGGACTTCGCGCCCAAGGTCGCGGAACCGCCGGACGAGGAGCTCAAAGAGCTCGTGCGCGCGTTCCTGTCCATGTCGCGGACGCTCCAGAGCCAGACCGAGGCGCTCTCCGCGGAGAAGGAGCGTCTGGCCGCGCTGCTGGCCCATCTGACCGCCGGCGTCGTGGCGTACCGCGACGGGGGAGACGTGCTTCTGGCCAATCCCGCCGCCGCGGCGCTGGGGCGGGGAAGCGCCGAGGCCGTCCGCCTGGAAGACGTCTTTCCCGGCCCGGGCATGGCCGACGTGCGCCGGACCCTGCTCGACCCCGCGGGCCCGGTCGCGCCGCTGGAAGTCGAGCCCCGGCCGGGCGAGCGCTGGCGCTTGGTGTCGGTTCCGCTTCCGCTCGGGGGCGGAGGAGCCCGCATGGCCGTGATCGAGGATGTCTCCGACGTCGTGCGCTCCAACCGCCTGGCGGCCTGGGCGGAGATGGCTCGCATCATCGCGCACGAGATCAAGAACCCGCTGACCCCGATCCGGCTCTCCGTCGAGCACCTGCGGGAGGTCTGGCGGCGCGGCTCGCCGGACTTCGAGCGCGTGCTGGACGAATGCGTGGCCAACGTGCTGCGCCAGACCGAGGAGCTGCGCCGGGCCGCCGCCGAGTTCGCCGACTACGCGCGTCTTCCCGCGGCGCAGCTGGCCGAGACGGATCTGGCGCGGCTGCTCGCCGACGCCGCCGCCGCCTACGCCGGGGCGCCGGGAGTGCGCTGGTCCGTCGGGGCAGACGCCGACCTGGTCGCGATGGGGGACCGCAGGCTCCTCTCGCGGGTCTTTGCCAACCTCGTGGGCAACGCCGTCGAGGCCCTCGGCGCGGGCGGGGGCGAGATCCGGCTCTCGGCCCGACGCAGCGACGGACGCGCTTTCGTCGCGGTCGAGGACAACGGACCCGGCGTCGCCCCCGAGACCCTGCCCCGGCTCTTCGAGCCCTACTTTTCCGCCAAGAGCGGAGGCACGGGGCTCGGGCTGGCCATCGCGAAGAAGATCGTGGAGGAACATGGCGGTACCATTTCCGCCGAGAATCTGTCTGAAGGAGGCTTTCGCGTGACGTTCGACCTGCCCCTGGCGCGGCCCGCGGTCCGGGTGGACTCGTGAAGCGCAGCCTGGCCGCCCTGGCCGGTCTGGCGGCGCTCCTCGCCGCCGCGGCCTGTTCCCGCCAGAAGCTGGAAGGGGCGCGCCCCCTGCCGGCGGGCGACGGGATCTGGTTCGAAGAGGGGATCGGACCGGCCGATTCCGGAGTCGAGGAGAACCTGCAGCGCGCGGGCCTGGGAGCGGTCTTCCTCCCCGCCGCGCGGCTGACGCGGGAAGGCGGCCACTGGGTCGCGCAGGAGCTTCCTCCTCCGCCGCGGGCGATGGCGCGAACGAAGGTCTTTCTCGTCCTGGCCGGCGACGACTCGGTCGCTCAGGCTCTGTCCCGGCGGGAAACCGCGACGCCGGTGGGAGACGCGGCGTGGGCCTCGGTCCAATCCCTCCTGCGCGACACCCGGCCCTACGGCCCGGTCGCGGGAATCCACCTGGATTTTCCGTTCGCGGCGGGGGCCGCGGACCAGTATGGGGCAGTCGTCTCCGCGCTGCGGGCGAAGATGCCGGCGGGCATGCCGGTCTCGGTGTCGCTGCGCTTCGCGCCGGAGCCCGAGAACGCCGAGAAGATGCGCGCGCTCGCGGCGGCCTGCGACGGGTTCGTCGCGTTCGTCTTCGGCGAAGGCAACCGCGCCGATCCCATCGCCGCCGACGGCCTGGAGCGCCCGTGGTTCGCCGGGTACGCCCCGTCGGCGCGGGGGACCTGGAAGGCCGCGTCGGGGGAGACGCGCGGCGCCGTTCCCGAATGGGTGCTGTCGCGCCTCTCCGACGAGCCGAAGGCCGACTTCGTGGAGAACGTCTCCCTGCAGGAGGAGGGCGGCCAGGCCTATGAGATCCGGCCGCGGGCGCGCATCGCGCTCGATCCGGGGTTTGCGCTCGTGCCCGGCGACACGCTTTCGTTCCGGCAGCCCCTGGCCTCGGACCTCTTCGATCGGCTGAGCTCGGACCTGGCCGGGCGGCGGTTCGCGCGCGGGCGGGTCCTGGCGCTGCCCGGCCGGTCGGAGAGCGAACGCCTCCTGACCCTGGCGGGGCTGACCGAGGCGCTGCAGGGGAAACCGGCCAACCCGGACCTGCACGTCGCGACCGAGATCGGCCGCAACTTCGTGGCCGTGTCGGCCGAGAATCTGTCGGCGCATCCGAGCGTCATTTCCCGCACCTCCAACTGGGTGGAGGTGCGACTGCCGTCGGCCGGGATCCGGGACGTCCAGACCGGCGGGTTCGATCGGTTCGAGGTGTACGGGACGGATCGCCGCCCGATCACCCTCGGACTGGCCACCATCGTCCGGTTCTACGAGACCCTGATCCAGCCGCACGAGCAGATCAAGCCTGCCCGGATCCTGCTGCACCGCGCGCCGCACAAGGACTGCTGCCCGATCCGCTTCCACCTGCTGGCCGCGTCGGGCCAGGAAAAGCTCTCCGACGCGACGCCACAATAGGCCGCCCGGTCCGTCGTCAGCTAACAATTCCTATATTGTATCTCTTTCGCCTCACGCCTTACGTCTTACGCCGCGCCAGGGACCAGAGTTTGGCCACCGGGCCGGAGAGAGCGAAGGCGAGCGCCACTCCGAGAAGCAGGAGCGCCGGCTCCAGGCGAATCACCGCGAAGGCCAGGGCGATGAGCGGCAGGATCCACAGCGGCTTGGGACGCTTGAGGTCGACGTGCTCTTTGAACGACCGGTACCGGATCGTGGAGATCATGAGATAGGAGAGCAGGATCGTCAGGACGAGCAGGCCGGTCATCCAGACGCGGTCGACCAGCCGCTCGGGAGTGGCCAGCACCAGGGCCGCGATGGTGCCCGCCGCCGCCGGGATCGGCAGGCCCACGAAGAATCGCTTGTCCACGACCTTGGTCTGGATGTTGAAGCGCGCCAGGCGCATGGATCCGCAGACCACGAACAGGAACGAGGCCATCCATCCGATGCGCTGGAAGTCGGCGAGCCCCCAGGAGTACGCCAGCACCGCCGGCGCCACGCCGAAGGAGACCAGGTCGGCGAGCGAATCGTACTCTTCGCCGAACTCGGAGGTCGATCGCGTCCAGCGGGCCACCCGGCCGTCCAGGGCGTCGAGCACGGCGGCCGCGATGATGTAGAGAGCCGCGGCCTCGAAGGTTCCCTGGATCGATCGCCAGATCGAGAGATAACCGCAGAACAGATTCCCCACCGTGAAGAGCGTCGGCAGGACGAAGAGCCCGCGGGACAGGCCGCGGCGCCGGGGCAGGACCTCCGTCTCGACCGAGTCGTTCAGCTCCATCGCGCAAGCCCCGTCCGTCCGGCCTTGACCTTGTCGCCGCGGGCCACCAGGACCTGCGCTCCGTCGGGCACGAAGAGATCGACCCGCGAGCCGAAGCGGATCATCCCGATCCGCTGACCCCGCGCGAGCGGGTCGCCCGGACGCGGGCGGAAGACGATGCGCCGGGCCAGAGCGCCGGCGATCTGCTTGAAGGTCACCGCGCCCCGCTGCGCCGTGACGGTGATCCGGTTCTGCTCGTTGTCCAGGGACGCTTTCTCCGCGAACGCGGCCATCTTGCGGCCCGGCGAGTACGCGTACTCGGTCAGCCGCCCGGTGACGGGGGAGCGGTTGACGTGGCAGTTGAAGACCGACATGAAGATCGTGATCCGGCGGGCCGCTCCGGCCGGTGCTTCGGCGGCGGCGTCCACGGAGAGGACCGTTCCGTCGGCCGGCGAAACGATCGTTTCTTCGCCGCCCTCGGGCGAGCGCTCCGGATCCCGGAAGAACTGGATCAGGAAGAGCGTGACGGCGGCCAGCAGGACGGTCCAGACCGGGCGGCCGAGCCAGGCCGTGAGCCCGGCCGCCGCGGCGGGAGGAAGGAGGAACACGTACCCCGCGCTGGCGATGGGAATCCTCAGTGCGCGACCCCCGGCCGGCGGTTGCGCGCGATCGCCTCCATGCGGTCCTTGATCAGCAGCTTTTCCTTCTTCAGCCGCTTCTCTTCCAGCTCCTCTTCCTCGGAAAGACGCGGCTTGCTGGCGAGCGCCCGCAGTCTTTGCTCGTGGTCCTGGTGCTCCGCATGGAGGCGGTGGTACTCCGGATCGGCCTGCGCCAGAGATTCGGTACTCGAATTCTCCATCGGTTCGACCTCCTTACTGTTTTTTGGGGTGAGGACGAGAACGGAAGGCGAAGCCACCCTCGAAGTCTAAGGTCTAAAGTCCAAAGTTCAAAGAGGGTCTTGTCCGCGTGCCCGGACCTCAGAGCCTGGACCGGCCGGTCAGAGGAAGGACCATGGCCAGAGCGTCTTCGCCGTCCTGGTAGTAGGCCTTGCGCCGGTACGCTTCCCGGAAGCCGTGCCGTGCGTAGAAGTTCCGCGCCGCCAGATTGGACACCCGCACCTCCAGGGTCACCGCCGTGGCCCCGGCCGCGCGGGCCCGCCCGAGGGCGTCCTCCAGAAGCCGCCGTCCCCAGCCGCGATGCCGCAGCCTGCGGTCCGTGGCGATCTTATTGACGTGGAACTCCTCGTAGAGCGAGACGGCGAAGAGATAGCCGCCGATCCGGGGCACGACGCCCGGCTCGCCCGCGATCACCCGGGCGAAGCGGTACGGCTCGACGAGCTCGCTTTCGAAGAACTCGCGCTTCCAGGGCACGATGAAGCATTCGCGTTCGATGCGGGCGATCTCGTCCAGGTCGTCGATCCGCGCCGCGACGATGCGGTAGGGCTCGGGCTCGGGCTCACGAAGCGCCAAGCTTCGCCTCCGCGGCGCTGACGCGCGCGTAGATCGCCGCCGCGGACGCGAGTCCGCCTTCCCGCGGCGCGCGGGCCACCGCCCACGCCGCGGCGGCCGCGGGAGACCCGCCGAGCGCGCGCCCTCGCGGTCCGAGCAGATCCTCGGGCAGGGCGGCGAACTCTTCGTCCCGCAGGCGTCGCGCGGCCTCGGCGGCGGGAAGGCGCTGGAAATCTCCGGCGGCCCGGAAGCGTTCCTCGCCGCCGTCGAGCCGGAAGCGCTGGAACACCACTTCGCCGCGCCCCGCGTCCATCACCGCGCTCAACTCGGAGAGGCCGGGAACGCGAGCGGCTTGCGCGAGAGCCTCCAATGTGGAGAGGCTCTCCACCGGGAGGCCGAGCGCGCGGCCGAGCCCCCACGCCGTGGCCAAACCCACGCGGGCTCCGGTGAAGGAGCCGGGGCCGGAGCACACCGCGATGCGCGTGCAATC
Organism: uncultured Acidobacteriota bacterium; assembly: GCA_963733955.1. Taxonomy (GTDB): domain Bacteria; phylum Acidobacteriota; class Thermoanaerobaculia; order UBA5066; family Gp7-AA6; genus DATFTF01. Next base: position 2,381,898 of record CAVTEW010000003.1, on the reverse strand, counting down.
GCCGAGGGAGCCGCCGGCCAGCCGCAGCAGACGCTCGACTGCCGGAAGCAGCTCCTCGGAGGCGCGGCGTTCCACCGGAAGGCGTTCCTCCAGCGGCCGGCCGCTCCAGAGGAGCGCGACCGCCGGCAAGGAGCTCGCGGTGTCGATCGCGAGGACGTGGATCGAAGGCTCGCGCAATTGCGTCGCCGTCCCGGTTGGCTATGCTAGCAGGGTGCTGAAAGAGGGTGTGGGATGGCGTTACGAGCGCCGCGGGGTCAGATGCCAGGAAGCGCGGCGACGGCGATGCGGAGCCATCGTCGAGGAGCGATGGCGCCGCAGATGGCCCTGCGCCGCCGTAACCGGAAGGGTGGCCGGCACGGAAACGCCGGCAGAGCCGGCGTACTCGACTGCCGGGGGCTTGCCTTCGGTGGCCGGGATGCGGTGCGCCCGCTCGAAGTGAGCGGCCAGCCAATTCGCGATGCGTGGCGTGGGCGCCGGACGCAACGTGCCGGCCACGACGCCCGCATCCATTTTTCGGCAGCCTGCTGACCCACCGTGAGCGCGCCCCCGCAACGCAACACGCCGATGCTGCGCCAGTACTTCGAGATGAAGGCGCGGGTGCCCGACGCGATCCTTTTCTACCGGATGGGCGATTTCTACGAGATGTTCTTCGACGACGCCCGGGAAGCCGCGCCGCTCTTGGGCATCGCCCTGACCGCCCGCCACAAGGACTCCGACATCGAGGCGCCCATGTGCGGCGTGCCCTACCACGCGGCCGAGCACCACATCGCCAAGCTGATCGCGTCGGGACGCAAGGTGGCCGTCTGCGACCAGGTCGAGGACCCCAAGGTCGCCAAGGGCCTGGTCCGCCGGGACATCACACGCATCGTCACGCCCGGCACGGTCCTCGATCCGGAAGCCCTCCTCCCGGAGGCGCCGTCCTACCTCGCCGCGCTCGTGCCGGGCGAGCCGGACTGGGGCGTGGCCCTGCTCGACCTCTCGACCGGCCGGTTCCATGCCGGCACCGCCGCGCCCTCTCGGCTGCCGGACCTGCTGTCTCTCTTTCGCCCGCGGGAGATCCTCTTCTCCGACGGCGCGGAGCCTCCGCCGATGCCCGCGAGGGTCCCGCGCAGCGTCCGGCCGGCCGCGTGGTTCGCCGCGGCCGCGCGCCAGGGAAGCGGGGGAGGCCTGCCCGGAATCGCCGGGGAGGCCGCCGCGGCGGCCCTGGCCTACGCCGGGGAGATGCGACCCCACGGCGTGGCCCACGTCGGCGCGCCGCAGCCGCTGCGATTTGGCGAGCGGATGGGCCTGGACGCCTCCGCCGTCGCGACGCTCGAGCTCTTCGAGTCGACCGATGGCTCGACCGACCGCAGTCTCTGCCGCCTGATCGACCGGACCCGCACGCCCATGGGCTCCCGCGCCCTGCGCGATGCCCTGGCCCGGCCTTCCACCGATCCGGTCGAGCTCCTCGACCGGTGGGACGCGGTCGAGGAGCTGGTGGCCAAAGCGGAGCCGCGCGAGCTGCTGCAGGCCGCGCTCTTCGACGTGGGGGATCTCGAGCGCCGCTTCGCCCGGATCTGCGTGCGCAACGCCGGTCCCCGCGAGGTAGCCGCCTGGGCGCAGGGCCTGGCCCGGCTGCCGGCGATTCGCCGGGCCGGCGCCCCGCTCTCCTGCCCGCGTCTGCGGCGCGCGATCGACGGAATGCCCGAGGCGGCCGATCTGGTGGACCGCGTGGAGCGCACTCTGGCGCCGGAGCCGCCGGTCGCGGTCACGGCCGGCGGCGCCATCCGCGACGGCGCCGACGCCGAGCTCGACGAGCTGCGGGCCCTGCGGCGCGACGCGCAGGGCGCGCTGCTGGCCATCGAGGCCGAGGAGCGCCGCCGCTCCGGCATCTCCAACCTGCGCGTGCGGTACAACCGGGTCTTCGGCTACTCGCTGGAAGTCGGGCAGGCCCACCGCGACCGCGTCCCCGCGGACTGGATCCGCCGCCAGTCGCTGGCCAACGCCGAGCGGTTCGCCACCCCCGCGCTGAAGGAGCTGGAGGAGAAGATCCTGGGGGCCGAGGATCGGATCGGACAGATCGAGGAGCGCCTCTACGGCGAGCTTCTGGCCGAGCTGTCCCTCGCCGCGCAGCGGTCCGCCGCGATCGCGTCGGCCGTCGCCGCGCTCGATCTCGCGGCGAGCTTCGCGGAGATCGCCGTGTCGGGGCGGTGGGCGCGTCCGGCCCTGTCGGAGGCGCCGCGCCTGAGGCTGGACGGGTCGCGCCATCCGCTGGTCGAGGCCCTGCGCCGGGAGGAGGCCTTCGTTCCCAACGACTGCGATCTGTCATCGCAGCGCCGGATCCTACTGGTCACCGGGCCGAACATGGGAGGCAAGTCGACCTACCTGCGTCAGGTCGCCACCGCCGTTCTCCTCGCGCAGGCCGGCTCGTTCGTGCCGGCGGAGCGGATGGAGCTGTCGGTCGTCGATCGGATCTTCACCCGGGTCGGCGCGGCCGATCACCTGTCGCGCGGCGAGTCGACGTTCATGGTCGAGATGCTCGAGGCCGCGGCGATCCTCCGGGAGGCCACGCCGCGGAGCCTGGTCCTCCTCGACGAGGTGGGCCGCGGAACGTCCACGTTCGACGGCCTGTCGATCGCCTGGGCCATCGTCGAGTACCTTCACGACGCGGCGGGCAAGTCCGCGTTCGTTCTGTTCGCCACGCACTACCACGAGCTGACCGAGATCGCCCTGGTGCGGACCGGCGTGGCCAACGCCACGATGGCGGTCAAGGAGGTCGCAGGCCGGGTCGTCTTCCTGCGCAAGGTCGTCCCCGGCGCGGCGGACCGCAGCTACGGGATCCAGGTCGCCGAGCTGGCCGGGCTTCCCGAGGCGGTGACCGTCCGGGCCCGCGAGATCCTGGGGAACCTGGAGAAGCAGGAGCTGGACGTCCAGGGCGCGCCGGTCCTGGCCCGCCACGAGGGGGAGAGCGCCGGCCAGGGACAGCTCCTCCTCTTCTCGGCCTCGGAGGAGCTCGTGCTGGAGAAGCTGCGGGAGCTCGACGTCGAGAACATGACCCCGATCTCGGCGTTGACGGTCCTGGCGTCGCTGCAGGGAAGGTTGAAGAAGCATTAGCGCGATCGCTTCCCGTCTCTTCGGCGTCGGCGTGGCGGGCCCGGTGTTGTCCGACGCCGAGCGCGCGATCCTCCGGCGCCATCCGCCGCGCGCGGTGATCCTTTTCGCGCGCAACATCGAGAGCCTGGATCAGACGGTGGCCCTGGCCGCGCAGATCCACGCGCTGCCCGGCTCGCCCCTGCTCTGCGTGGACCAGGAAGGCGGACCGGTCGATCGCCTGCGACGCGCCCTCGCTCCCTCCATCTCCTTTCGCGCCGCGGCCGGGAGCGGCCGGGCAGAGCGCGCCGGGGAGCTCGCCGGAGAAGCCTGCGCCCGCTTCGGGCTCGACGTCGACCTCGCTCCGGTCGTGGACCGGCTCCTTCCGGGCCGCTCCGAGAGGGTCCTGAAGGACCGGTGCGCCTCGGCGGAGCCGGACGAGATCGCCCGGGCCGCCCGCGAGTTCCTGCGAGGCCTCCATTCCCGCGGCGTCGGCGGATGCGTCAAGCACTTTCCCGGCCTGGGGCGCGCGGACCTGGACACGCATCGGGATCTTCCGAGGATCCGGGCCGACGCGGAGGAGGCGCGGCGCGACCTCGCGCCGTTTGCCGCGGCGATGGATCTCGCCGGGGCGGTCATGATCTCCCACGCCGCGGGGCCGGAGGGGGAACCGGCGTCGCTTTCGGCTGCGGTCGCGACGGATCTTCTGCGGGAGGAGCTCGGGTTCACCGGCGCGGCCTTCTCCGACGATCTGGAGATGGGCGCGCTCGCCGCGTTCGGAGATCTGCCGCGGCGATGCGCCCTCGCCGCGGCGGCCGGCTGCGATCTGCTCTTCGTCTGCAGCCAGACCGCCGTCTATCCCGACTGCGTCGCCGCCGTCGAGCGCGACGTGCCGGAGGAGCGCCGGGCGGCGGCCTCCGCCCGCCTGGACGCCTACGGCGAGCGGCTGAGGCGCGTCCGCGTTGCCGCGGAAACGCCCGATCGTCCCGTGGAAGATCTCATCGCGGACATCGACGCGTTGCGCGAGCGAGGCCTGTAGGCCGGGCGGGGACAAGCCCCGCCCCTACGAAACGAAGAGCCTTCCGAGTCAGCGTCGTGCCTTCGCGGCGTGCGAAGTCACCCGAGCGGAAGCGAGGGTGGAGGCGCAGGCCGCGGGAGCCGGAGCGGAGGTCTCGCGATCAGGCGTTCGGTCGAGCCCGCATCCGGGCGAGCCGAACGCCGGTGCCCGCGGGAGCGGGCAGATCGCGAACCGCAGCGTAGGCGACGGTTAAAACGGCACGTCGTCGTCGTAGGTGGGCGTCTCGGCGACCTCGCTCACTTCGCGCGGTCCCGTGGCGGCGGCGGCTCCCGCCCCCGCGCCGGGCGCGCGCGAGGCGTCGCGCGGCGAGAGCATCACGACGTTGTTGGCCTTGATCTCCGTCTTGTAGCGCTTCTGGCCGTTCTGGTCTTCCCAGCTCCGGGTCTGCAGGCTTCCCTCGACGTAGACCATCTTGCCCTTGTGCAGATATTCGCCGCAGATCTGCGCGAGCTTCTCCCAGGCGACCACGTCGTGCCACTCGGTCTTCTCCTGCCGGGCGCCCGAGTTGTCCTTCCATGTCGTCGTCGTGGCGACGGAGAAGCGCGCGAGCGAAGTCCCCTGGGGAGTCGTTCGGATCTCCGGATCCTTGCCGAGGTTGCCGATGAGGATGACTTTGTTGACGCTGGCCATGTGTTCCGCCTCCTTTCAGGTGCTGCAAACATATATCGACGGCCGGCCGGACAGATGGTGTCCGAGATGGGGCGGAAGGCGGGAGGCGGGAGGCCGAAGGGGACCTCGAGGGCCGAGGATTCTCTGCCGCTAGAATCGACCCGCCCATGCCCAGCGACAACATCGACGAAGCCCGCGGGCGGCTCGTCCGATCGGCCTCCGCCATCACTCCGCTGACGCTCGTCTCGCGGCTGACCGGCTACTTTCGCGAGAAGGTCGTCGCGCTCTTCTTCGGAGCGAGCGCCCGGACCGACGCGTTCATCGTGGCCTGGCGCATCCCCAACATGCTCCGGGACATCGTCGGCGAGGGCGCGATGTCGTCGGCGTTCATCCCGGTCTACGCCGAGGTGTCGCGAACCGAAAGCGAGGAGAAAGCGCGTGCGTTCGTGGGGCGCGCGATCGGCACGTTTGCCTTCCTCCTCTCCGCACTGACGGTGGCGGGGATCCTCCTTTCGCCGGTCCTGGTCGATCTCCTGGCCCACGAGTTCCGGGCGCGCCCGGGCCAGTTCGCCCTGGCGGTGTCGCTCAACCGCTGGATCTTCCCGTACATCTTCCTGGTGTCCCTGGCGGCGTTCTTCCAGGGCGTGTTGAACGCGCACCACCGCTTCGCCGTGCCCGCCGCTGCTCCGATTTTCATGAATCTCGGGTTCATCCTGGCCACGGTCGTGCTCGCGCCGCGTCTTTCCGAGCCGGCCTACGCCCTGGCCGCCGGCGTGCTCCTGGGCGGGTTTCTCCAGATGGCGTTCCAATGGCCGCAGCTCGCGCGCCTGCGGGCGGTGGGCCGCCCGTCGCTCGGATGGCGCGACCCGGCGGTCCGGTCGGTGCTCCTGCTGATGACCCCGCGCCTCTTCGCCTACGGCATCAACACCATCAACCTGACCTTCGCCACGCGGTTTGCCACCGAGCTCGGCACGTCCAACGTCTCGCGCCTCTACTTCGCCAATCGCCTGAAGGAGCTCGTCCTGGGAGGGTTCGCCGTGGCTCTGGCGACGGCCATCCTGCCGCTTCTGTCGCGTCAGGCCCTGGAGACGGACCGGCGGGAGTTCAAGGACACGCTTGCGTTCGCCCTCCGGCTGATCGCCTTCGTGACCGTGCCGGCGACGGTCGGGCTGATCGTTCTGCGCTTCCCGATCCTGCGCGTGCTGCTGCAGGGCGGCGCCTTCCGCGTCGACGACACCCGCGCCACCGCCGACGTCCTGGCCACGCTCTCGGTCGGCCTCTTCTTCTTCGCCGCGGTGCGGATCGTGGTGCCGGCCTTCTACGCTTTGAAGGAGACCCGCGTGCCGGTGGCCGCGGCGCTGGTGGACTGCGCGGTCTTCCTGGGATGCTGCTTCCTGCTGGCGCCGCGCCTGGCCCTGCCCGGAATCGGCCTGGCCTCGTCGATCGCCGCGGCGGTCAACGTGACGATCCTGCTCGCGGTCCTGCGGCGCCGGGAAGGGCGGCTGCGTGGTCGGGAGATCCTGGCGTCGCTCGGCCGGATCACCGCGGCGTCGGCGGTGATGGGAGCGGCGCTCCTGGCGGCGCTGCGCCTGGTCGATCCCGCGACGATGCGGGGCCTGCCCGCGGCCGCGGCGCTCTTCGCGCTGATCGCGGGGGCCACCGCGCTGTACTGGGTGGCCGCCCATCTGCTCGGCGCGCCGGAGCCCGCGGAGCTGCGCCGGGTGGCGCGGCGGCGCCGGTCCTGAGCGGCGTCACAATATGAAACTTGTAGTCCAGCGGGTCGCCCGAGCGCAGGTCCGGGTCCGCGGAGAGGCCGTGGGGTCGATCGGGCGCGGGCTCCTGGTCCTCCTGGGCGTGGAGCGGGGAGACGACGGGGCCACCGCCGAAGAGGCCGCGCGCAAGGTGGCCGGCTTGCGGGTCTTCGAGGACGACGCGGGGAAGATGAACCGGGACCTGGCCGACGTCGGCGGCGCCGTGCTGGCGGTCTCCCAGTTCACGCTGGCCGCGGATCTCTCCCGGGGTCGCCGGCCGGGGTTCGAGAAGGCGCTGCCGGCGGCCGAGGCCAGGCCGCTGTACGACCACTTCGTCAAGACGCTCCAGTTTTTGGGGCTGACCGTCGCGACCGGAGCCTTCGGCGAAATGATGGAGGTGGAGCTCGTCAACGACGGGCCGGCCACGTTCTTGCTGGAAGTCGGGCGTGAGGCGTGAGGCGTGAGGCGAAAGGCGTGAGGCGAAAGAGAAGAGGAGACGCGGACTAGATGATTCGGACGGGGACGAGAGTGAAGCAAAGCAGGAAGACGGCCACGCAGAGCAGCGCCACCAGTTGTCTTCCAAAGTCGAGCGGCTCGTCGTCGTCTTCGACCGGCGGATGGCGGACGCCGATCAGAACGGCCACGATCAAGCAGAACACGGCCCAGGTCGGCCCCCAGAATCCGCTGGCCGCGGCCAGGGCGAGGACCATGACGGACACGAGCGGCTGGCGGCGGCCCGCGGCGGCGCGCAGAACGTGGCCGCCGTCGAGCTGCCCGATCGGGAGCAGATTCAGCGCGGTGACCAGGAGCCCGAACCAGGCGGCCATGAAGGTCGGGTCCTCGTGGACCGTCGCGCTGGTGTAGAGGCCGGATCCGGTGAGCCGCTGCGCCAGCCGCACGGCCAGGGGGTAGTCGAACAGCGTGCTCCCGGGAGTGGTCGTCAGCGGAATCGGCCGCGCCCGGCCGACCGCATAGAGGAGGAAGGGGATCGTCATGAGGAATCCCGCGAGCGGCCCGGCCGCCCCGACGTCGAGCAGTTGTCGCTTGGACCGGATCGGCTCCTTGATGCGAATCACCGCGCCGAAGGTTCCGATGAGGTTGAGCAATGGGGAGGGGATGAAGTAAGGCAGGGTCGCCGCCAGGCCGTAGCGCCGGCACATCAGATAGTGGCCCATCTCGTGCGTGCCCAGGATCACCAGGAGGGGAATCGAAAAACGAAACCCGTCGGCGAAGTGCCCTTTTCCCAGCCAGCCGCCCTGATCGGTGAAGACCAGCCCGCCCGCGAGCGTCGTGGTCACGAACGTCGCCGCAAGCAGGGCGAGGTGGAAGAGGGGATGCTCGGGGATGCGGAAGCGAAAGCGCCGTCGCCGCGGGGACGGCGCGGGAGCGGCGAAGCGCTCGTCGGGATCGGGACCGGGACCGGCGCTTTCGTCCATCGCGCCGCAGTTATCTCACACGGAGGCCGGGGACCTCGCTTTCCACGCCGGAGCGCCTGGGGCTATGCGACCGGCGCGGCGCTGGAACGGTGGAGAAAGCGGGCCAGCACGTTCGCCGTCGACGCCGCGGCCCGGGCGATGAGCGCGAAGTCCGTGTACTGCATGGGCTGCCCGGCGCGGTCGGCGTAGAGGAACGCGGCGACGCCGTCGAACACGCGGATGGGGAAAACCGCGCAGTCCGGCGGCTCCTTTCCCAGGACCGAGCCTAGCGGCGCGGGCCAGTCGGAGCGCTCGACCGGACCGAAGTGCGGCGCTCCCGTCGCGAGCACGGTCGCGAAGACCGAGCGGGCGTTGAGCGGGATCCGCACGGCGGCGAGATCCTCGTCGGAGACATCGGGCGCGCGGCCGCGCCAGCCGCTGATGGTGGTCTTGCCGCTGCCGAAGAGGACCACGCGCGGAAGGTGCGTCAGAGCGTTCTGGAGGACCGCGTCGCCGATCTCTTCGCGGCTGCGGGCTTCCCAGAGCCGCGGCGGCTCGTCGTCGGCCGTCCACATCCCCCTGGCCACCTCGTCTTCGTCGTCTTCCTCGGGACGCGCGGGGGCGTTCCACATGCCCGACGCCACCTCCTCGGAGGAGGGCGCGGAGGCAACCGCGTTCGCTTTGGCGGCGGACGCCTCAGCTCGGGCGGCCGTGGAGGAGGAGCCCGAGCTCGGGCGGTCCTGCTGGAACGAAGCGAGGGCCTCGCCGACCCATTCGGTGAGCGGGTCCTCGCCGGAACGGATCGGGTCATCGTGCTCGGCGGCCGGTCGGACCCGGGGCGGCGCAGGCAAGGCGAGCGCAGGCTCCGCCGGCATCGGGACGACCGGGTCCATCCTGGCGGTCTCGGGCCGAGGCGGCGGCTCCGGCATCGGCGCCGCCGCGTCCGGAAAGAGCGGCATTTCGGGCAAACTCAGGGATTCCAGCTCGGACGCCGCGGCGACGGGCACCGCCGTGCCGCTCGAGGCGACGAGATCCGGCGCCCGAAAATCCACGGCCGCGATCGGCGCGGGGCCGCGCGTCCGGGTGGCGCGCCGGCCGAGCTTCTGGAGGATCGTCCGGAACGCGCCGGGAATGTGGCGGCCGTAGAACTTCTGGTGCGCCTGCATGAGGCGCACTTCCGTGGTGACGTGGGGAGCCACGCGCTTGCCCGTGATCGCCGAGATTTCGTCCATGACCGCAAGATTGGACGGATCCAGGAACGCGACGCGCAGCGTCCCCTTGTCGCCCTCGAAGGGAATCGCGCCGAGGCGGATCGCCTGCGCCCGGGGCAGCATCCGCACCGCCTCGATGGAGGCCGCGGAGAGCGCGGCCCAGTCCACGGACGGGCAGCGGTAGTGCTTGGACAGGGTGGCGAGCAAGGCTTCCTCGGCGAGGAGATCCCAGTCGAGCAGGATGCTGCCGAGCTTGATGCGCTCGCCGGACAGGCGCTGAAACCCCAGTGCGCGATGGATCGCGCTTTCCGGCAACAGCCCCTCGGCAACCAGCAGCTCCCCGATGCGGCGCACTCCCACCTGCGCTCCTTCTCCCGACCTGCCTGCCGAATACCTAGGTCAGGTCCCTCAGGTCCTTGCCCGGCTTGAAACGGATCGTGTTTCCCGGAGGAATCGTGACCTCGACGCCGGTCTTGGGGTTGCGGCCGATTCCGCGCTTGCGCCGCTTGACCTGAAACACGCCGAAGCCGCGCAGCTCGATGCGATCGCCGGCTCCCAGCGCCGAGCGCATCGACTCGATGACCGTCTCGACGGCCGTGGCGGCCTTGGCGCGCGGGATGTCGGCGAAGTCGACGACGAGGTCGACGATGTCGGCTTTGATCATTGCCCCTCCGGTGTCGTTGCCGGGATTATATCTCTTTCTTCTTCAGTCGGATGGCCGAGACGAACGCGGCGGAGGCGGCGAGGGCGAGCTCCCGCATGTAGGCCAGATCCATGGGCGTGGCCCCCTGATCCTCGTTGAACTCCGCGTAGAGGAAGGCGACCGGCTTCTCGCGGATCTGGATCGGCTGAACCAGACACTCCGCCGGCCAGCCTCCCATCGCGATGGCGATCGCCTGGTGGCGGGGCAGCGGGGGCAGGGGCCCGAGATAGAACGCGCGAGAGAGGCGGACGTTCAGGAAGACCGAGGGGTCGCTCCAGGGGATGGAGATATCGCGCAGCTCTTCGGCGGAGATGCCCTGGCCTTCTCCGCCCCAGGCGATGACCGCGTCCGGCTTGGCGACGAAGACGGCGGACCGCACGAACCGGCGCGCGAGGGCGGTCAGGGCGGCGGTGGCGATCGAATCGCGATCGAGGCACGCGGCCACCTCGGGGAAGTCCGAGACAACGGGCGGTCTCGGCGCCGCTGCGGCCGCCGTCGGGCTGGTCGGCAACGGGACCGGCGGAGCAGGCGGCGGGACGATTTCCTCGGGCTCCGGTCCCGGGGCGGCCTCGTCCGCGGGCGCCTGAACGGACGCTGCCGTCGGCCCCGGTTCCGCGGAAGGCGGAAGGAATGCGGCAGGACCCGCGACGTCGATCGGCGGCGCAGGCGCTTGCGGCGGAGGCGTGGCTTCGGCGGCGGGCGCGGGCGCCCGAACCGGAGGGGCCTCCTCGCGCGGCGACGCAGTGGCCGGGGGAATCTCGACGGGCGCCGGCTCAGGCTCCGGAGGCGGCGCGGCGACTTCGGCCGTCGCGCCTTCGGCGGGCGCGGGACCGGCGGGCTCGGGTTCGACGGTCGAGGGAGAAGCTGCCGGTGCCGTCTGGGGCGCGGCCGCTCGAACCTCCGGCGCGGCCAGAGGGGGCTCGGCATCCGGCGCGGAGGTCGGCGTCGGCGTGGGCGTCGGCGCGGGCGCCGCGGCTTCGGCAGCCGAGTCCGGCGGAGCCTCCGGCAGCCAGAGCGAAGGCATCGCGGGCATCTCTTCCCAGGAGATCGTCTCCGGCTCGGATGGGATGGACGCGCCGGCGGTCATGCCCGGCGAGGAGATCCCGGCCCAGCCTCCGACGATCTGGTCGGGAATCTTCCACGACTGGATGATCTGGGGTTCCGCGGCGTCGGCCTCTCCCGAGTCGCCCCAGATTTCCTGCGGCGCCGGCGTCCGGGTGGCCCGGCGCTTGGGTCCCGGAAAGAACTCCGGCGGCGGCGGCGGCGCGTTGGGCGACGCGCCGCGAGAGGTTCGAACCGGCCGCGACAGCTTTTCCGCCAGGATCGTGTAACGCGGCGTGCGCCGCTCCCCGTAGTACTTCTCGAGGGCCTGGTAGATGCGGACCTCCGGGGCCACGCCGGCGACGATCTTGCGGCCGGTCACGAAGAAGAGCTCGTCCAGAACCCTCAAGTCCCCGGGATCGCGCAGGACCAGCTTGAGATGGTTCTCGCCGCGCTCGTAGGGGACGGCCGCATGCTTGATGGCGAACTTCGCCGGAAGAGCGGCGATGACCACCGGAGAGATGTCCGAGAGGACTCGCCAGGGGATGTACTCGCAGCCATGCTGAAGGGCCAACGTCTTGCCGAGGCTGTCCTCGTCGATGGATCCGCGCTCGAGCAGCAGCGTGCCCAGGCGTCCTCCTGCGAAGTGCTGGATGCCCAGCGCCCGGGCCAGGTTGTTCTCGGAAACCAGGTCGGCGCGTACGAGGAGTTGACCGATGCGTGCCATGGACTGCGTCAATTATCGCGTAGGAAACGAAGTTCCGTGAATTTCGGCGCCGGGCCCCCGCGTTCTCTGTCGTATGCGCCTTGTCCAGCCCCAGCCGCCGTCGGGCCCCCCGCCGTGCCCGGCACCCCGGCAACGCCGTGCTAGATTGCCTCGGGTGAGGCCGAAAATCGCCGTTCGAAGCGCTCGAATCGTTCTTCTGACCGCCCTGGGCGTTTTCGGGGCCGGATTGGCCCTGGGCGACGTCCGGGACGCTCGAAAGGACTTCCTGCGGGCGCGAACGGCGGCCGCCGAAGGACGCTACCGGGAGGCCCTCGATCTTTACCGCAAGGTCATCGAGGAGCTTCCCGACGATGCCATCGTGCGCTGCGAGTATGCCCAGCTCCTGAGGGATTTGAACGTCACCGACGAGGCGATCCGGCAGGGTCGGGAGGCGGTCCGCCTCGATCCGAGCCTGCCCGAGGGACACCGGATCCTCGGCGCGCTGGAGCTCGCCGGGGCGGGAAAGGACCCCGCCAAGCTCGACGCCGCGATCGAGCAGCTGCGGGAGGCGCGGCGGCTCTCTCCCGGCGACACCGGAAGCGCGGTGGGACTGGCGCGCGCTCTGCTGGCCAGAGGCCGGCCGGCCGAGGCCGCCGCGGTGCTCGACCAGGTGCCGGAGACCCGGTCCCAACCGACGCTCCTTCGGATGGCGGCGGAGGCGCGGGCCAAGAGCGGCCGCTTTCGCGACGCCGAAGAGATCTACCGCGGGCTGCTCGAGGAGGACCCCGAGGACCGCGAGGTTGCCGCGGCGCTGATCGATCTGTACGAGGAGGAGGACCGGCTCGACGACGCCCTGCTCCTTCTGGACAAGCTGGAGAAGAAGGACCCTGAGAACGCCGGCGTGGCCGAGCGGATCACCGTCGATCTGGCGAGAGCGGGCCGCTTTTCGGACGCGGAGAAGCGGGCACGCAGCTTCGTCTCCAAGCGTCCCGAGAACCGGGAGGCCCGCCGCCTGCTTGCCCAGATCCTGTTCGAGAAGGGCGACGGAGCCGAAGCGGAAAAGACGCTGCGCGAACTGCTGGCCTCCGACGGCGACGACGAGGGGACGCGCCGCGCCCTGGCCGAAGTGCTCATCCGGGGACGGCATTTCGCCGAAGCGCGGACGGTCGTGGAAGGCCGCAAGAAGACCTCCGACGCCGGCGCGAAGGTCGCGGACCCCTGGCCGACGGTCGAGCTCGGTTACATCGCGTTTCTCGAGAAGAACTACGCGGAGGCGAAACGGATCCTGCAGCCCCTGGCCCTGACCTCGTCGGGCGGCAATCCCCGCGCCACGCGGATCCTTCTCGGAGTCGCGCGGGACGCCGAAGATTTCACGGGGGGGCTGGCGGTCGCGCAATCGGCGTCCTCGGCGGACCCGAACGACCCGGAATGGTCGGCGGCCGTGGCGGAATTTCGATTCCGATCCGGGGACAAAGCCCGGGCCGATCAGGACCTGGGAAAGCTCGCGTCCTCCGAGGACGTCGAGCGCATTTTGGCCGCCGCCGACGTGTACGCCCGTGTCAAGGAATTCCAGGAGGCGGCCCGCGTGGCCGGCCAGGCGTCGCAGCGTTTTCCGGACAACACCGAGGCGCTCTTCCGGCTCGGGTCGAGCCAGGAGCGGGCCGGAGCGATCGCCGACTCGGAAAAGACGTTCCAGAAGCTCCTGACCATCCGGCCCGGCGACGCGGCGACGCTGAATTATCTCGGGTACATGTGGGCGGACCGCAACGTCCACCTGGACCAGGCCCGCACGATGCTGGAGAAGGCCGTCGGGCGGGAGCCCCGCAACGGCGCGTACAAGGATTCCCTCGGCTGGGTCTACTTCCGGTTGGGCCAATTGGAGGCCGCGGAGAGAAACCTCCAGGACGCCCACAAGAGCGACCCCGACGATCCGACGATCGAAGAGCATCTGGGGGACCTGGCCGAGAAGCAGGGCAGCTTTCAGCGCGCGGTCGAGCACTGGCAGCGCGCCCTGACCCTGAAACCCGACGAGCCGGAAAAGATTCGCGCGAAGCTGCAGCGGTATCAGACCGCGAAGAAGTAGGCGCGCCTCGGGCGGGGATTTGCGAGCGGCGAGGATCCAAGGGGCCGCGTTTCTTCCTCCGCGACGTTCTCCCGAGTCGGCGGGCCCCCGACGCGGCCGCGGCGCGCCCGGGGCCGCTCTTCTTCTGGCCATCCTGATCGGCGCAGAGGCCGGCTGCGCGGGCCGCCGGACTCCGGTCTTCACGCCGGCGCGCGAGGACGAGACGATCCGCGCCATGGAGTCCTGGCGCTGCGCGGTCCTGCGCGCGGGCACGCTGGCGCCGTCGCGGATCCTCTACGAGGCGCACCTGACGCAGGGAATCGGACAATGGCCGGGGACCCTGGCGGTGACCGAGTCACCCGGCCGCGTCGAGGCGAGCTTGACCGGCCCCTTCGGCTCGCCGGTGGCCACCTACGCCGACGGCGAATTGAAGGGCGACCGGATCCGGACCCTGGCCATCGGCGCGGAGGATCTGCGATCCCTTCTGGCCGGCGTCTGGAAGGCTGCCGACCCGCAGGTGCGCGGGATCCACGCGGGCGACGCTCTGCTCGTCTGGGACGGCGAATCCCATGTGGAGGGCGTGCTCGACGTCGCCGCCGCGCGGTTCCGGTCCCTCTCGGTCGCCCGGCGGGAGGGAAAGATCGTGGCGACCTATTCGGGGACGTCCGACCCATGGCCGGCGCGGATCTCCCTTCAGGACTCCGCCACCGGCGCCCGGATGCGGCTCAAGCTCTTGACGCGCGAGAGTCTGCCGTGACCGTCCTGTCGGCGCAGGCCCCGGCCAAGATCAATCGCGAGCTGCGCGTCGGTCCCCGGCGGCCGGACGGCTTTCACGACATCCTCTCGCGGTTCGCCTCCATCGATCTCGCCGACACGCTCATGGTCGAGCCCCGCGGGACTCTGGAGCTCGAGGTCGAGGGCGCCGCCGTTCCCGCCGACGCGTCGAATCTGGTCTGGAAGGCGGCCCGCCTCCTGACCGAGGCGATCCCCGGAGCGCCGGGCGCGCGGATTCGGTTGATCAAGCGGATTCCTGTCGGCGCCGGATTGGGCGGCGGCAGCGCGGACGCCGCGGTCGCGCTCCTGCTCCTGTCGCGTCTTTGGAACGCGCGATTGAGCGGCGCCGATCTGAGGCGCATCGCGTCGGAGATCGGCAGCGACGTGCCCTACTTTCTGGTCGGAGGCGAGGCGGACGTGCGAGGACGGGGAGAGCTCGTGACCCCTCGCGAGGACGGTCCGGAGGCGCAACTGTGGCTCTTCATGCCGCCGTTCGCCTCGTCGACCGCGGAGGTCTACGCGATTTACGATCGCGTTCGCGGGCCAGGAGGCTGGACTCTTCCAGCGCGCCTGGACGTTGAAACGTCGGGGAGCTTCTTTGGGCCGAACGATCTGGCATCTGCCATGCTTAAAAGCGAGTTTGAAATGACGGGATATCTGCGCGCGGCCGCAGAGACCGCTTCGGAATCGTCGATGACCGGTTCGGGCTCCGCCATCGTCCTGCGCGAACCTTCGCGCGACTCCGCGGAGGCGCTCGCGCGCCGCCACCCGGAATGCCGGCTGTTGAAGACGAAGACGATCGGACGCGAGGAATACCAACGGCGCATCCAACCAACGGGAGGTCTCGCATGGAGATAACGCAGGTCAAGGTCTTTCCGGTCAACGAGGAGAAATTGAAGGCCTACGTCTCGATCGTTCTCGACGACTGCTTTCTGGTTTCCGACCTCAAGGTCATCCACGGTCCGAACGGGCTGTTCATTTCCATGCCTTCCAAGCGCAAGAAGAACGGCGAATTCAAGGATGTCGCCCATCCCTTGAACCGCGAGACGAGGGAGTGGATGGAGGGCCGGATCCTGGTGGAATACGAGAAGGCTGCGTCCCAGACGGCGCAAGAGGCTTCCTCGGAGGCCCGGGATCTCCCCTCGGAGAGCTCGAACAGCTCCCTGTCGCACTGACGCCTGCGCGTCGGCGCCCCGCGGCCGCGCTAGACTATTGACGACGCTTGGGGCGTCGCCAAATTGGTAAGGCACCGGCCTTTGGAGCCGGCATTTCTAGGTTCGAGTCCTAGCGCCCCAGCCAACACGTCGCCTCCGCTGCGCGCGGGATCTGCGCGCTGGTGCGCGCATCGGTCTGCGGCTCGCCCGGATGCGGGCTCGACCGCAAACCTGATCCCGTGCTCGCTCCGGCTCCCGCGGCGCGCGCCTCCTCCCACACGTCGCTCCCGCTTGCTTCGGATCTGCGCCTTTGGCGCACCGGTCCGCGGCTCGGCCGGATGCGGCCTCGACCGCGGCCCTGATCCGACGCTGCGGTCTCGCTCCCGCGGCGCGCGCCTTCTCCCACACGTCGCTCCCGCTTGCTTCGGATCTGCGCCTTTGGCGCACCGGTCCGCGGCTCGGCCGGATGCGGCCTCGACCGCGGCCCTGATCCGACGCTGCGCTCTCGCTCCCGCGGCGCGCGCCTCCTCCTTCGCTTCCGCTCAGGAGACTACGCGCGCCGCGAGCTTAAGAATTTCTGCTTCGGAATCGAGAATTCTCTTGACTAGGGTTTGAGGGCGGGCCATCTTTCGACGCCTCACGCCTCACGCCTCGCCTCACGCCTCACGCCTCACGCCTCACGCCTCACGCCTCACGCCTCACGCCTCACGCCTCACGCCTCACGCCTCACGCCTCACGCCTCACGCCTCACGCCTCACGCCTCACGCCTCACGCCTCACGCCTCACGCCTCACGCCTCACGCCTCACGCCTCACGCCTCACGCCTCACGCCTCACGCCTCACGCCTCACGCCTCACGCCTCACGCCTCACGCCTCACGCCTCACGCCTCACGCGCCAATTCGATACAATCGCTGCGCTTGACCTCAAACTTTTCTTACGGCGATCTCAAGATCTTCTCCGGGCGGGCGCATCCCGCCCTGGCGCAGGAGATCTGCGACTATCTCGGACTGCCTGTGGGCCAGCTCACCCTCTACAACTTTTCCGACGGCGAGAACTACTGCCAGATCGACGAGAACGTACGGGGCGCGGACGTCTTCGTGGTCCAGCCGACGGGATCTCCCGTCAACGATCATGTGATGGAGCTGCTCATCCTTCTCGACGCCTTCCGCCGGTCGTCGGCCTCGCGTCTGACGGCGGTGATGCCGTACTTCGGCTACGCCCGGCAGGACAAGAAGGACAAGCCCCGCGTGCCGATCGCCGCCAAGCTCATGGCCGATCTCCTGACCGCGGCCGGCGCGGATCGGATTCTGACGATGGATCTGCACACGGCCCAAATCCAGGGCTTCTTCAATATCCCCGTCGATCATCTCTTCGCCGCCCCGGTGCTTCTCGACGCGATCCGAAAGATGGACCTGGACGACCTCGTGATCGTGTCGCCGGACGTCGGGGGCGTGGCGCGGGCCCGCGCGATCGGGAAACGGCTGGGCGCCTCCCTGGCCATCATCGACAAGCGGCGGACGGGGAAGAACGAAACGGAGGTTCTCCACGTCGTGGGCGAGGTGGAGGGCCGCAATGTGCTGCTCCTGGACGACATCGTCGATACCGCCGGCACGCTGGTCCAGGCGGAAGAGGCCTTGAGGGCCCAGGGCGCGAAGAAGACCTTTGCCGCCGCCGTCCACCCCGTGCTGTCCGGACCGGCCCTGGAGCGTTTGGAGGCCTCCAAGATCGAGACCCTCCTGGTGACCAACACGCTGCCCCTCGACGCCGCTGTGGCCCGCTGCCCCCGGATCCGGCCCCTGTCGATCGCGCCCCTCCTCGGCGAGGCCATCCGCCGGATCCACGAGGGGTCTTCCGTTTCCTCCCTTTTCGTGTAGAATGCCCCGCTTTGCGCGGTGCGCCGCGCCGGGAAGAATCCTATGAAAACCATCGAATTGAACGTCCAACGGCGCGAGAGCGTCGGCAAGAACGAGGCCCGCCGGAGCCGCGCGGTGGGGCAGATCCCCGCGGTGGTCTATGGCGCGGGAAAGCCCACGGTCCCGATCAGCGTCGAGCGCCGGGCCCTCTCCGACGCCTTCCGCCACGGGGCGGGTGAAAACGCGATCTTTCTCCTCAAGCTGGCCGGCTCCGACCAGAGCCGCCACGCCATGATCAAGGAGATGCAGCGGGATCCCGCCTCGCGCAAGCCGCTGCATATCGACTTCGTCCGCGTGATGATGGACACCCGAATCCGCGTCAAGGTGGGCCTGGAGGTCGTGGGCGTGGCCAAGGGCGTCAAGACCGAGGGCGGGATCCTCGATTTCGTGACCCGCGAGGTGACGATCGAGTGCCTGCCCGGCAGCATTCCGGCCCACGTGCCGATCGACGTGACCGAGCTCGCGATCGGCGACGCCCTGCGGGTGTCTCAGATCCCCACCCTCGACGGTGTGACGATCCTCGAGGATCCCGATCGGGTGCTGGTGCACGTGACGCATCCGACCGCGGAGAAGGCTCCGGAGGTCGCGGCGGCGGACGCTGCGGCGGAGATCACCGAGCCCGAAGTCCTGAAGAAGGGCAAGGTGGCGACCGAGGAAGGCGCCGAAGAGAAAGAGAAGGAAAAGGACAAAGACAAGGAGAAGAAGGAGAAATAGGGCCTGCGCGCCATCGTCGGCCTCGGCAATCCGGGCGACGACTACGCGGCAACACGCCACAACGCCGGTTTTCGGGTGGTGGAGAAGCTCGCGGCGGAAGAGGGAATCCGGATTCGTTCCCGCGAGTCTTCCGCGAGGGTCGGGCGTGGCCAGGTGTCAGGGTCCCCGGTTCTCCTGGCGCTCCCGCAGACGTACATGAACGCCTCTGGCGAGGCCGTTCAAGCTCTTTGCAACACTTACGGCATCGAACCATTCGATCTCTGTGTCGTCGTGGACGACATCGACCTTCCGTTGGGAGCCCTGCGAATGCGCGCGCGCGGCTCGGCGGGGGGCCAGAGAGGCTTGGAGTCGGTGATCTCCCGGCTCGGAAACGCGTTTCCGCGGCTGCGGATCGGGATCCGCGGAGCGGAGTATTCCCGGCAGATCGATCTGGCCGAGTACGTCCTCGCGCCGCTGCCTCCGCAGGAGCGGACGGCCTTCGAAGACGCGCTGGAGAGAGCCACCGACGCCCTGCGCCTCTGGTTGACCGAGGGAATCGACGCCGCCATGAGACGCGCCAACGTGAACCCTTCCTCTCCGAGCTCCGCCTCGGGCTCGGATTGACATCCATGAGGAGGAATGCATGAGGCTTTACGACATCGTTGTCCTGTTGACCCCCGATCTCTCCGAAGAGGAGGCGGCCAAGGTCACCGCGGACTACCGCAAGATCCTGACCGACGGAGGGGCGGAGCTCGTCCGCGACGAGCCCTGGGGACGCCGCAAGCTGGCTTACCCGATCGAGCGCAAGCGCGACGCCTACTACCACCATTTTCAGGTCCGCTCCGAGCCGGCCGCCGTCGCGGAGACGGAGCGGCGCCTCAAGCTGTCCGACCAGGTGCTCCGGCACCTGGCCGTCCGGGCCGACGAGGAGTTGAAGCGCGCGGCCAAGGCCGCCGAGCGCCAGAGGAAGAAAGCGCTCAAGCGTCCGCCGCGGCCGATGCCGATGCCCGCGGCGGAGCCCGCCGAGGCCGCGCCGGCCGAAAGGAGCGAGTGATGGCTGCCATGCCGCAACGGGGAGGCTCGCGCGACCGGGAAGGAAAGACCGGCGGCCGCAAGAAGTTCTTCGTCCGGCGCCGCAAGGTCTGCAAGTTCTGCGCGGAGAAGCTCGAGTACGTGGATTGGAAGGACGTCAAGCTCATGCAGTCCTTCATCCCCGAGCGGGGAAAGATCCTGCCGCGCCGGATCTCGGGGACCTGCGCGCTCCATCAGCGCAAGCTCCAGACGGCCATCAAGCGAGCGCGCGCCATCGCCTTGATCCCCTACGTCACGGACTAGGAGACGACCCCTCGCGGCTGGGCCGGCAGCGGTGGCGTCACCGCCGGGTGCCCGCTCCGCCGCGAGCGCGCGGATGTGGTGATGTCTTCGACTCCCGCCGAGCAGGTGGAAACGCCCCGGCCGCCGCCGCCGGCCCGCCCCGTCCTGGAGGTGCTCGCGGCGGCGGCGACGGCCACGCTTCTGTTCTCCGCCTTTCTCGTTCTCCCCGTCGCCGGTCCGATGGCCCTTCCCTTCGCCGCCGTTCCCGCGGTCCGGATGGCCCACCGCCGCGGCGCGGCGATCGGGCTTCTCACCGCGACGCTGGCGGCGGGAGTCGTGTTTCTGCTGGGATGGGTCTCCGGCGGGGCCGCCGAGGCGGTCGACGGCGGCCTGCTCGCCGAAGTCTTGATCGGCCTGCCGGCGCTGTGCTCCGGAGCCGTCCGGCGCGGTTGGAGTCCCTCGCGCGCCTACCTGGCGCTTTGCGTCATCGGCCTGGCCCTGGCCGGCGCGGCCGTGCTGGCGCGGTCGCACGACGCGGACGCGACCATGAGCCGGGAGATCGACCGGGGCTTCGACGAGTGGGTGCGCCTCTCGACGCAGTCGACGCGGACGCAGGTCGACTCGGAAACGGCCGTGCGGGTGCGGGCGACCCTCGAGGCGGCCCGGGGCTTTTGCAAGCGCTTCTGGATGGGCCTGATCGGAGCGTCCTGGACGCTGGGCGCGGCCGTTTCGTTCTTCGCCGGCGCCTGGTCCGGCCGGCCCGCGCCTTCGGCCCTGGCGGCCCGGTTCGAATCGCTGCGAATCCCCGCGCCTGTGGCCGCCCTCTTCGTGGCCAGCGGCGCCGGATGGGTCCTCGGAGGGCCGGCCTTCAGCCGCGTCGCCGGCAACCTCCTGTGGCCTCTCCTGGCCTTGTATTTTGTGGCCGGCCTCTCTATCATCTGCCACTTCGCCCGGAAGTGGTTTCGATCGAGAGTTCTCCGCATCGGTCTGTACGCTCTGGCGATCTACGTCGTCCCGCTCAACGTCGGCGTGGCGCTGTTGGGTCTGTTCGACTGGTACGCGGATTTTCGCCGCCGAGGCAGGGAGATCAGGGAGTCATGAAAGTCATTCTGGCCGACGACATTCGGGGGCTCGGGCACCGCGGCGAGACCGTCACGGTGAAGCCGGGATACGCCCGCAACTTTCTCTTTCCCCAGGGTGCCGCGTATGAGGCGACCGACGCCAACCTCCGGCGGCTTTCAGAAGAGAAGAAGAAGTACGACGAGCGGATGCTCAAGGAGAAGAAGGTCGCCGACGAAGTCTCTCGGACGATGGAGGGCTTGACGGTCCTCCTGACGAAGAAGGCGGGCGAAGAAGGCGTGCTCTACGGCTCGGTCACCGCTTCCGAGATCGCCGACGCGTTGGCCGCCCGGGGCATGGAAATCGACCGCCGCCGGGTCGAGGTCGCCGAGCCGATCAAGCGCGTGGGCACACACAAGGTCCACGTGCGGCTCCACCGCGACGTCGTCGTCGAGCTCACCGTCGAGGTGGCGCCGGTGGCGGCCGCCGCGACGACTTAAGGCTTACCGAACCGGCTGCGGCACCGGCGTCGGCGCGAGGGGCACCGGCGTGGTCGGCGGGGTTTCCACCTCGGGCTCGCCGGCCTCTCCCTTCTTGGGCGTGTAGAACGACTTCTGGAGCGACCAGGGGAGGCGAATGACCTCCTCCCACTTGGAGCTCCATTCCTCGGTGGGCTGGGAACCGTTGACGAAAGCTTCCAGGATCGGGCGCGGGCTACCGGGCGTCGCCTTGAGCCCCGTCTCGTAGTCGACCGGCGTGAAGACCACGTTGGGCGGCGCTTCGAAGTCCGCGTTGGGATCGATGCGGCCGTGGTCCTTCATGGCCTGCAGGATCCGCATCCAGATGGGCAGGGCGACCTTCGCCCCTTCCATTCCGTTGCCGAGGCTCACCGTCTTCAAATCGTTACCGACCCAGACGCCGAGGGTGTAGCGCGGCGTCATCCCGATGAACCAGGCGTCGGTGAAGTCCGAGGTCGTGCCGGTCTTGCCGGCAATGTTGAGCTTGAGCGCCGCGGCCGCCGCGCCGGTGCCGCGCTGCGTCACGCCCTTGAGCATCTGGAGGAGCTGGAACGCCGACTGCGGATTCTCCACCTCCCGGGCGTCCGGGTGGGTCTGCTCGAGCGGATCCCCGTCCGCGTCGGTGATGCGCTCGAAGGTGTACGGCGAGAACGCCAGGCCCTGGTTGGCGAAGATCGAGTAGACCGAGGTCATCTCGAAGAGAGTCACTTCGAAGGAGCCCAGCGGCAGGGAGGGCCACGCCTCCAGGCGCTCGTGGATGCCCAGGCGCTGAGCGGTCGAGATCACGTTGGACAGCCCGACCATCTGGGCCAGGCGGATCGTCGGAACGTTGATCGAGTGCTCGAGGGCGCGGCGCAGCGTGACGATGCCGCGGAACTTCTTGTCGTAGTTGCTCGGCTCGTAAGGGGGCTTGCGGGGGTCGTAGCGAATCGCGATGGGCTCGTCGAAGATCGTGTCCGACGGGGTGAAGCCCTCTTCCAGCGCCGTCAGATAGACGAACGGCTTGAACGTGGACCCGGCCTGGCGCAGGGCCTGGGTGGCGCGGTTGAACTTCGAGATCGACCAGTCGTAGCCGCCGACCATCGCGCGCACCGCGCCGGTCGAGTTCTCCAGGATGAGGACCGCTCCCTGCTCGCGCGGGTCGTTCTCCAGCTGCAGGGCGCCGCCGTCTTTCTCCTTCTGGATGGTGACGGTCACCACGTCGCCGGGCCGGAGGATCTTGGACGCCGAACCCGCGCCGGTCCAGGCGAAGCCCGAGGCCCGAAGCGGGAACGATTTCTCGCCGACGCGGATCTCCGCTCCCGACTTGTTGACCGACGTGACCACACCCCGGATGGCGTCCCCTTCGGCCAGGCGCGCGTTCTCCCAGGTCGCATCCACGTAGGTCGCGGGATTCTTGTAGCCCTCCTCGATGAGGTTGCGGGCCTTGCGGAACCCATGACGGCGGGCCAGGCGGCGCAGCCCCCAGCCCAGGGCCTCTTCCGAGAACGCCTGGAGCTGCGGGTCCAGCGTGGAATCCACGCGCAGGCCCCGCCGGTACAGATCCTTCTCGCCGTAGGTGCGTTCCAGGTACTGGCGGATCTCCTCGCAGAAGTACGGCGCCACGACCGTTTCCTTGAGCGAGGGGGCGGTCGGCAGAGGCTCCTCCTCGGCGGCCCGCCGCTGCTCCTCGGTGATGAACCCGGCGGCGCGCATGCGGCGCAGCGCGGTCGCTCGGCGCATCCGCGCGAGCGCGGCGTTGCGGAACGGCGACTGGTCCTCGGGGCGCTGGACGATTCCGGCCAGCAGGGCCGCCTCGGACAGGGTCAGGTCCTTGATGTGCTTGCCGAAGTAGTAACGGGACGCCGCTTCGAAGCCGTAGTTGCCGTGGCCCAGGTAGATCTCGTTGGCGTACATCGTGAGGATCTGGTCCTTCGAGTACCGCCGCTCGATCTCGAAGGAGACCAGGGCCTCGTTGATCTTCCGGGAAATCGTCTTGCGCGGAGAGAGAAAGATCGCGCGGGCCAGCTGCTGGGTCAGCGTCGATCCTCCCTGCGCGTAGCGCTGGTGGCGCAGGTCCGCCACGACGGCGGACACCGTCCGCAGCAGGTCGACGCCTCCGTGGCGGTAGAAGTTCTTGTCTTCGGTGGCGACGATGGCGTTCTTCAGCACCCCGGGGATCTCCGAGCGGGGAACCAGGATCCGGCGCTGGATGGCGTACCGGGCGATGGTCGATCCGTCCGCGGCCCGGATCTCGGTGATGATGTCCGGCCGATAGGTCTCCAGCGCGGAGACGCGGGGGACGCGCACGAACCCGGTCGCCACCGAGCCGGCCAGAACACCCAGGAGCCCGACCGCCACCAGGGGCGCGCCCAGAAAGAGGATGCGGCGAAGCACGCCACCATTGTGAGGCAATCGCCGCTTCTATGCTATAAGCGCCACCGTCGTGGCTTCGCAGGTTCCGCCCGCCGTCCTCCCCACGGATGCGCCCGCCGGCCGCTCGGGGTGTGCCCGCATGGCCTTCATCGGCTGCGGTGTGCTCGCGCTCGCGCTGCTGGCCGTGGTGGTGGGGCTCTTTCTCTACGTCCGCCGCAACCCCACGTTGCTGACCGACCTCATGATGAACCAGGTCGAGTCGCACTTCGGGCCGGACGTGACGGAAGACGACAAGCGGGAGCTGCGCGCCGCCTACCGGGACTTCCGGGCCGCCGTCGAGCAGCGCCGCGTGAATCGGGAAGCGGTCCGCCGCGTGCAGGTGACCTTTTCAGGCAGCCGCTCGGGCAAGCTCGACCGCGACCAAGTCCATACCCTGACCCGCGCCTTCCGCGAGTCCGCGGGGCAGCCGGTTCCCGCGCCCGGATCCCCGCCGGGCTCGCCCTCGCCTCGGCCAACCCCGTGAGCCCCCGACCCGGACCCGAGCCAAAACTCGCCCAGCGCCCCAAGCTGCCCAAGCCGGGCACCTACCTGGAGGCCCAGAAGCGAGCCGGCGGCCGATTTCGAATCACCTCGGAGTTCTCGCCGCAGGGCGACCAGGAGCAGGCCATCGCCAAGCTCGTCGAGGGCCTGGAACAGCGCCGGACCCATCAGGTCCTGCTCGGGGTCACCGGATCGGGCAAGACGTACACCATGGCCAAGGTCATCGAGGCGGTGCACCGGCCCACGCTCGTGCTCTCGCACAACAAGACCCTGGCCGCGCAGCTCTACCAGGAATTTCGCTCGTTCTTTCCCGAGAACGCGGTCGAGTATTTCGTGTCCTACTACGACTACTACCAGCCCGAGGCCTACATTCCCCAGAGCGACACCTACATCGAGAAGGAGACCTCCCGCAACGAAGAGATCGACAAGCTGCGGCTCTCGGCCTCCAAGGCCCTGTTCGAGCGCCGCGACGTGATCGTGGTGGCGTCGGTCTCCTGCATCTACGGACTGGGCTCGCCGGAGTCCTATTACGACATGCTGGCCTACCTGGAAGTCGGCGACGCGTCGGGCATGCCGGCGCTGCTGGCGCAGCTCGTCCAGATGCAATACGAGCGGACCACCATGGATCTGGCGCGCGGGACGTTTCGGGTGCGGGGAGACGTCGTGGAGATCCACCCGGCCTACGAGGACATGGCCGTCCGGATCGAGTACTTCGGCGACGAGATCGAGAAGATCACGCGCGTCGACCCCCTTCGGGGATCGGCCCTCCAGAAGCTCGACCGCCTGGCTCTCTATCCCCGGACGTTCTACGCCACGCCCCGGGCGACCCTCGAGCGGGCGGTCGAAACGATCAAGGTGGAGCTCAACGAGCGGCTGGCCGTCCTGACCGAGGCGGGCAAGCTCCTGGAGGCGCAGCGGCTACACCAGCGCACGATGTTCGATCTGGAGATGATCAAGGAGCTCGGGTATTGCAACGGCATCGAGAACTACTCGCGCCATCTCTCCGGGCGCCGGCCGGGCGAACCGCCGCCGACCCTGATCGATTACTTCCCCAAGGACTTTCTGCTCGTCGTGGACGAGTCGCACGTCTCCCTCCCGCAGGTCCGCGGCATGTACCACGGCGACCGGTCGCGCAAGGAAGTGCTCGTCGAGTACGGGTTCCGGCTCCCGTCCGCTCTGGACAACCGCCCGCTGACCTACGAGGAGTTCGAGCAGCGCCTGAATCAGATCGTGTACGTCTCCGCCACTCCGGCGCCCGAGGAGCTGGCAAAGACCGGCGGCGAGGTCGTCGAGCAGGTCATCCGGCCCACGGGCCTGCTCGATCCCACGATCGAGGTGCGGCCGGTCAAGGGGCAGGTCGACGATCTGCTGGGCCTGGTGCGGGAGGCCACCGGGCGGGGCGAGCGCGTCCTGGTCACGACGCTCACCAAGCGGATGGCCGAGGAGCTGACGACGTACTTCTCCGAGGTCGGCGTCCGCTGCCGCTACCTCCACTCCGACATCGAGACGCTCGAGCGGGTCGCGATCCTCACCGACTTCCGCCGCGGCGTCTTCGACTGCCTGATCGGGATCAATCTGCTGCGGGAAGGGCTGGACCTGCCCGAGGTCGCCGTCGTGGCCATCCTCGACGCCGACAAGGAGGGATTCCTCCGGAGCCAGACCTCCCTCATCCAGACCTCCGGCCGGGCCGCGCGCAACCTGCACGGGCGGGTGTTCTTCTACGCCGACGCGGTGACCGATTCGATGCGGCGCGCGATCGAGGAGACCTCGCGGCGCCGCGCCATCCAGGAGGCGTACAACGTCGAGCACGGCATCGAGCCCGCGTCGATCGTCAAGCAGGTCAATTCGCCGCTCATGCGCATGGCGAGCCTCGACTACCATGACGCCTTGATCGCGCCCCCGCCCTCCGACCTCCCCGACGCCGCGTCGCTCTCCAAGCGCATCGCCGACCTGGAGAAGGCCATGAAGGCCGCCGCCAAGGAGCTCGATTTCGAGCGGGCCGCCCAGCTGCGCGACGAGCTGCGGTCGCTGCGGGAGCTGCAGATCTTCCGGTAGCGCATCGGCGGACGCGGTTGTGGGCTGTTGGTCGGGAGGTATTTTGGCGCCCAGGCGCCTCAGTCTCCAGTCTCCAGTCTCGGGTCCGACGTCTTTGGGATACAATACTTGTATTGTTAGATCCTTCGGTGAGGGCCCCCGTGCGCGGCGCGCGTAGTCTCCCGAGCGGAAGCGAGGGAGGAGGCGAGCGCCGCGGGAGCCGGAGCGGAGGTTTCGCGATCAGGCGTTCGGTCGAGCCCGCATCCGGGCGAGCCGAACGCCGGTGCCCGCTCCAGCGGGCAGATCGCGAACCGCAGCGGAGGCGACGGTTAGACCCAATGGCACGAGCGCGCGAAACCCGCCAGGATGAGCAGGAAAACCAGGGACGCCACGACCCAGACGACCGTGCGCACGCGGGAGGGGAGCGGTTGGCGCGCGTAGAACCCGGTCTGCCAGCGCGCGATTTGCCGGCCGCACTTGGGGCAGGCCTCGTCGGTCGGCTTGACCGCGGCGTAGCAGTACGGACACTCGTTCATCGGTGGGCGGGATCATACAGAAATTTGGGGAATTCCTCGGGGTTACACTGATCGTGGTGAGCTCGACGCGTCGTCCGCCGGACAACCTTCCCGATTCCCCAGGGGTCTATCTCTTCCAGGGCGCCCGGGGCCGCACGCTGTACGTCGGCAAGGCCCGGTCCCTCAAGAAACGGCTGGCTTCCTACTTCCACAAGG
This sequence comes from uncultured Acidobacteriota bacterium, assembly GCA_963733955.1. Taxonomy (GTDB): domain Bacteria; phylum Acidobacteriota; class Thermoanaerobaculia; order UBA5066; family Gp7-AA6; genus DATFTF01. The sequence goes on along the minus strand of CAVTEW010000003.1, from coordinate 2,355,168 downwards.
AGCCGCTGGACACCAAGACGGCGGCCCTGCTGCGCTCCTACCGCGAGATCGAGACCATCGTCACCAACACCGAGCTCGAGGCGCTGCTTCTGGAAAACACGCTCATCAAGAAGCATCGCCCGCGCTACAACGTCTGCCTCCGGGATGACAAGACCTATCCTTACATCAAGATCACCACCGGCGAGCCGTGGCCGCGCGCCCTGGTGACCCGCCGCGTGCAGGACGACGGGCATTCCTACTTCGGGCCCTTCTGGGGAGGCCTGGCCCGGCGGATCATGCGGATGATCACGCGCCATTTCCTGATCCGCACCTGCACGATCGAGATCGATGGCAAGCTGCCCCGACCCTGTCTCTACTACGACCTCCACGCCTGCCTCGGGCCCTGCGTGACCGGCTTGACGACCTCGGAGGCGTACGCCGAGGCGGTGCGCGACGTGCTCCTCTTCCTGCAGGGCCGCAATCGCGAGCTGGTGCCGCGCCTGGAAGAGAAGATGCGGCGGGCCGCGGGCGAGGAGAGCTTCGAGATGGCCGCGGCCTACCGCGACGCGCTCCGGACGGTCGAGGACGTCGCGCAGCGGCAGCTGGTCCAGTCGCTCAAGGGCGAGAGCGTGGACGTCTTCGGGTTCTTCGAATCCGGCGGAGACGTCTCGGCCTGTCTCCTGGTGGTGCGCGGGGGAGTGGTCCAGGATCGGAGGCAGTTCTTCTTCGAGAAGTCCGAGGAGATCGATCCGGCGGCCTTCTTCGAGACCCTTCTGCCCCAGTTCTACGACGTGAATCCCTTCCTCCCCGACCAGGTGCACCTGCCCGTGGCCCTGTCCAGCCCGCAGCTCATCGAGCAGTTCCTGGCCTCCCGCCGGGGCTCGCGGGTGCGCCTGCGCGTGCCCAAGCGGGGAGCGGCGGCCGAGCGGGTCGAGCTGGCCAACGCCAACGCGCAGGAGCGTCATCGGGTCCGGTTCCGGCGCGCCGGCGGCGAAGACGCCCTGGCCGCCGAGCGGCTGGCCCGGGTGGTCGAGCTTCCGGCTCCGCCCCTGCGGATCGAAGGGTTCGACATCTCCCACCTCCAGGGGACCGACAGCATCGCGTCGCTGGTGGTGTTCGAAGAAGGCCGGCCGAAGAAGTCCGACTACCGGCTGTTCGGGATCGCCTCCCAGAGCCTTCTCGCGCCGGACGACTTTCGGAGCATGGCCGAGGCCATCGAGCGGCGATATCGTCGGGTCTCGCAGGAGAATGGACCCATGCCCGACCTGATCGTCGTCGACGGCGGACGCGGACAGCTCCAGGCGGCCCTGACCGCCCTGGACCGGCTGGGTCTCGAGCTGCCGGCGATCGGACTGGCCAAGCGCGAAGAGGAGATCTGGCTGCCCGACCGCCCGGAGCCGGTCCGGCTCTCCCGCAAGGACCCGGCCCTGAAGCTTCTCCAGCGGCTGCGCGACGAAGCGCATCGCTTCGCCATCTCGCGCCACCGGGGCCGGCGGTCCAAACGGATGCGGGAGACCTCGCTGACGGCGATTCCCGGCGTCGGACCGACCCGGGCGAGGATCCTGCTGAAACGCTTCGGCTCGCTCTCGGGAGTGGCCGCGGCCGATCCGACGGCGCTCGCGGAGGCGGTGGGCCCGGCCGCGGCGCGGGCCGTGGCCGAGCACCTGGGCGCGGGGAGCGCCTCGACCGCATGAAGATGGCCTTCGGGCCGGCCGGCGAGGCGCGGGACGTCGACTTGCTCGCCGCGTTCGTGGCGTTGTGGAGGGAGTCTCGCAGCGGCTCCCTGCTCTTCTCCCGCGGGGCCATGGCCAGCGCGGGCTTCGAGCTGTCCGGCGGCGAGATCGTGCGCGTCTCCTCCTCCGAGCCCCGCTTCGAGACCGCCGCCATCCTGGTCCGGGCCGGCAAGCTCGACGCCGCGGCCCTCGAGCGCCTCGCGGCGCCGCCGGGGAGTGACCCGGCGCTGGCGGCGCTGGCCGCCGGAATCCTGACCAAGCGCGAGTGGAAGTGGGGCGAGAAGATCCGCGCGATCGAGATCCTCGCCGACGTGCTCTCGTGGCCGGACGGACGCTACGCTTTCGACGAGGGCGCGCGCCCCGCGGGCGGCGAGTTCGTCCTGAGCGTGCCGCGCCTGCTCCTCGAGCTCTTCCTCCGGTCGCGGGATCGCAACCTGATCGAGCATCAGCTCGGCCCGGTCGACCTGCCGCTGGCGCGCTCGGCCGCCTTCGACGACGAGTTCGCCACCTTCGGCCTGACCGCGGACGCCGAATCGGTCGTGCGGTTGATCGACGGCAGGGCTTCGGCCTCGGAGATCTCCGAGCGCGCGCCGGCCGAGGAGTTCGCGGTCTTGAAGCTCCTGGCGGCGTTGAAGACGCTCGGCCTGCTGCGGGCCGACGAGGCGCTCTCCGAGCCGGACGAGACGATCGCGGCGCCGCTCGTCGAGGTCCCGGCGGAGGCGGCCCCGCTGCCGGATCTGGACGCGTGGACCCGGGCCATTCCCAACGTTGCGGTCGAGGAGCCGGCGGCGGCGTCTCCGGAGGAGCCGTCCGACCTGCCCTTGGAGCAGGGGGCCGGGTTGCCCGAGGAGTCCCTGCCCCTTGCGCGGGAGGTGCCGCAGCCGTGGCGGGAGATCGAGCCCGAGTCCTTCGACGCGCCCCTGGAGGAGCCGCCGCCGGACGGCGAGGCGGACGGCGCGGACGGCGCGGACGGTGCGGACGACGGGGTGGCGGGGCAGGGTCCGTCCCCGGACCAATGGGACGAGGTTCCCTCCGAGACGGTCGATCGGCGGCTCGAATTTGGCGGCGGGAACGTTCCGCCGGAGCCGCCGGCGACAAACCGACGTTTGACCTTCGCCGTCGCCGGCGTCCTGCTCTTCCTGCTCGCCGCCGTCGTGGCGACGGTTCTCTGGCGGTCCCGTACGGTGACTCGGACCGCGGCGACGCGCCAGGGGCCGGTGAGCGCCGCCCTCTCGCCGGCGGCCGTGCCGACCCGGGCCCTCCCCGCCGAGACCCCCGTCCCGACCAACGTCCCGACCTCCGCTGCCCCCGCCACGAAAGCGCCGACCGCCCAGGCCTCGCCGGCGCCCATGTCCCGGGTCCGCCGCAGCTCCGCCTCCCCGGCGGCGGCCGCGACGCCTGTCCCGGCGCGGGAAGCCGCCTCCGCGCCGGCGGCCGAGGACCGCTCCGTCTGGCTCGAGCGCGCGCGAAAAGACGCCAAACGGCTGCAGGGGGAGAAGAAAACCCGCTATGCGATCCAGCTGGAGCTGGTCTGCGAGACCGGTTCCCTGGTCCAGGCCTGGAAGCACGACCGGCCGGCCGGCTCGATCTGGCTGATGGCCACCCCCCACGGGGACAGGCAGTGTTTCCGCGTGTTTTGGGGCCGCTACGGCTCGATCGCGCAAGCCAAGCGCGCCAAGGCGGCTGTGCCCGGCTTTTTCGTGACTTCGACGAACCACCCCGCGGTGGTCGCCGTCCGGTAGACCAGTCCGGTAGAATTGCAGGCGGATCACCCAAATGGACAAGTCGCCAGGCTTCCGGGGCTCCCTGAAGGAGACGCCTCTCCCGCAGGTTCTGCGGAGGATTTTCCTCGAGCGGCTGAAGGGAACGTTGACGCTCGTCCACGGCGACGAGACGCGGCACCTCTTCTTCGAGAAGGGGGAGCTGCGCACGGCCACCTCGTCGCGCGAGGGACAGCGCATCGGGGCGTTCCTGAAGCGCCGCGGCTGGATCACCGACCAGGACATCTCCTGGGCGCTGGAGACGGTGGCCCGGCAGGGACGCGCCCGCCTGGGCAAGATCCTCGTCGAGAAGGGGCTGGTGTCCCGCGCCGTGCTCGACGCGGAGATGCGGCGGCTGGTGGAGGAGATCGTCTATTCCACCTTCGCGTGGGAGGAAGGCGAGTACCGCTTCCAGTCCTCGACCGGCGTCCTCGATCCGGACGTGGCCCTGTCGCTCTCCACCGCCGCGATCATCGTCGAGGGAATCCGTCGTCTGCCCGAGAGCGACGTCTTTCGGGAGAGGCTGGGCGACGGCCACCAGGTTCCGATGCTGTCGCCCGATCCGATGTCGCGCTACCAGTACCTTCCGCTGACTCCGCAGGAGGCCTACCTCCTGTCCCGGATCGACGCGGCCCTGGACATCGACTCCCTGCTCAAGATCGGCGGCTCCTCGCGGGGAGCGACCGCGAAGACGCTCTACGCGCTGCTCTCCTGCGGGATCGTCGAGTGGCGCACCGAGGGCGCCCCGGGCGCGGCCCTCCAGCCGGGCCAGGGCGTCGAGCGCCTGAACATCGAGGTGTCCGCGGAAGACTCCAAGCACGCGCCGGGGCACGCCGAGATGGTCAAGAACACCTACCGGCGCATCGACTGGCTCACCCATTACGAGCTGCTGGGAATCAAACCGGAGGCGAGCCCGGACCAGATCCAGCAGGCCTACTTCGAGCGGAGCCGGCTCTTCCACCCGGACCTGCGGCACCGCGAGGACCTGACCCAGTTCGCCAAGGAGCTCGGCGCGGTCTTCGATCGCCTGAAGAAAGCCCACGAGACCCTCTCCGATCCGCAGCGGCGCGCCGAGTACGACGCGTCGCTGGCCGAGGCGCCGATGCCGGTGCTGGTGACCGAGAGCGTGTCCGATCCGAAGGTCCGGGAACAGATGGCCACGCAGAGCTATCGCCGGGCCAAGCAGCTCATCGCGGAGAAGGACTACCATCCCGCCGTGGAGATGCTGCGGGAAGCGATCCGATTCGTTCCCGACAACGCCGAGTACCGGTTCGCCCTGGCCCAGGTCGAGCTGAAGAACGCGCGCTGGGTCGAGAAGGCGCTGGGGAATCTGAAGGAAGCGGCCCGCCTCTCGCCCCGCAACAAGGACTACGTCGCCGCCGCGGCGCGGGCCCTGGCCGAGAACGGCCAGGCCTACGACGCGGAGATCTTCGCCCGCCGTCTCGTCAGCATGGATCCCACTCCCGAAAACCAGGCGCTCCTGGACTCGATCCTGGCCAAGGAATCCCCGCCGCCGGCCCCGTCCGCCGCCGCTCCGGGGCCGCCGCCCGCGGCGCCCGAGGCCCCCGCGCCGCCCCCGGCTCGAAGGTCGGAACGTCCCACCTCGGCGGACGAAGTGGACCTGGGCTCGGCGGCGCCGGTGCATTCGGAAGCCGGCGAATCGGGCCGCCAGGGCCTCCTCTCGCGCCTCTTCCGCCGGACGTGACGGCGGTTCTGACCGGGCTCGGCCTGGCCGCCGCGGCCGGTCTCAACGCCTGGGCCGTCCTCCTCCTCTTCGAGGGCCTGGTCCGCCTGATGCCCCAGGAGTTTCCCGGCGTGACCACCGCGTTCCTGTCCAGCCCCGCGACGCTCCAGGTCGCGCTCGTGCTGGTGCTGGCTGAGTTCATCGTCAACAAGATCCCCTTCGTCGACCGGTTCTGGGAGTCGGCCCACACGCTCCTCCGGCCGATCGTGGGAGTGCTGCTGGCCCTGGCCTGCCTTCCCGAATCCGCCGGCCTCGGGCGCGTCGGCGTGGGCGTCGCGGCCGCCGCGGCGACGCTCTGCGCCCACCTGGCCAAGTCGACCACCCGGTTCACGTCCACGGCGGCGATTCGCGGCTCGACGCAGTTTCTCCTCTCGCTGGCCGAGGACGTCGTCGCGGTGGTGCTCGCCACGCTCTGCTTCTTCCAGCCCTGGTTCACAGCGATCCTCCTCGGCGGGCTGGTCACCGTGCTGCTTCTGCACCTGCCGCGCGTGGGGCGCACAATCCAGATGCTGCTCTTCCGCCTGCAGCACCCCCGCCGCGGCGAGCACAATATATAGATTGTGATCCGGACGTCCCGACGCCGTCCGTCGCCGGCCGCCGATCGCGGACGCCGATGACCCGATGCCGTACCTGCTGGACGGAAACAACCTGATCGGGATGGAGCGGCGCTCCAAGCGCCCCTCGGCCGAGGACCGCGCCGCCCTGCGGGCGGAGGTCGCCGAGCGCCTGCGCCGCACCAGGGCCCGGGCCGTCCTGTTCTTCGACGGGGCCGGAGAACGTGACGTCGACCTGGGCGGGCTGGCCATCCGGTCCTCCGGTTCCCGCAGCGCCGACGACGCCATCGTCGAGGAAGTCCGGCGGTCGCGCGCTCCCCGGGAATGCACCGTCGTGACCGCCGACCGCGCCCTGATCGGACGAGTGCGGGATCTCGGCGCGCGGACGCTGGCCCCGGAGGAATTCTGGAACCGGTTGGGGAGCGGACCCTCACGGAGCCGCGTGGACAAGGAGAAGGACGAGCGCGTCGACGTCGCCGACTGGCTGCGCTACTTCGAGGACGAGAAGAACCGGGAAGAGTGAGAAAGAATCGGTCCATCGGATCATCGGTCCATCGGATCTTCGGTTCATCTGCCCCGATCGAGTCTTATCCGCCCCAATCAACCGATGAATCAAGGAACAAATGAGCCGATTGGTGTTGACGACGACAGCGGCCGCTGCGCAGGGCGCGGGCTCGCGAGCCACGATCGTGCTAGCATCATCGTGGCTCCGAGCGGGCCACGCGATCGCCCCGAGTCATCGGGGAGGAAAGTCCGAACTCCAGAACGGGCAGCATGCCGGGTAACGCCCGGTCGCGGCAACGCGAAGGAAAGTGCCACAGAGAACAGACCGCCCTTCGGTTCCTTCGGAATCGGACGGCAAGGGTGAAACGGTGCGGTAAGAGCGCACCGCCCCGACGGCAACGGAGGGGGCACGGTAAACCCCATGCGGAGCAAGGCCAAATAGGGAGACGGCGGGTGCCCGTCCCGTCCCGCTTCGAGCGGGCCGTCTCCGGGTCGGCTGCTGGAGCCCGAGGGTGACCTCGGGCCTAGAGGAATGATCGCGGCCCCGAAAGGGGAACAAAATTCGGCTTACCGGCCCGCTCGGGGCTCTTTCTCGAAGGCGGTCGCTTTGCGACCGGCGCTGAGAGAGGTTTGCGCCCGGAGCGCTTCTCACCGCCGATGTGCGAAATCTCGAGCACCGGCTTAGCATCCGTACCGTGACCGTGCCCATGAAGCCTCCCGCCCTGCGCCCCGGAGCGACGATCGGGGTCGCCGCCGTCTCCGGCCCGGTCGACGAAGGCAAGCTCGAACGCGGCCTGGCCCATCTGCGCGCGAAAGGCTACCGCGTGCGGGAGGCGGCGAATCTGCGCTCGCGCCAGGGCTTCCTCGCCGGCTCCGACGCGCAGCGCGCCGCGGGCTACCGCGCGCTCCTCGACGATCCGGAGACCGACGCCGTCTTCTTCGCCCGGGGCGGCTACGGCTCCTCGCGCGTCCTGGACCGGCTTCCGGCGTCGGACGCCGGTTCCCCTCCCAAGATCCACCTCGGTTCGTCGGACCTGACCGCGCTCTTCGCCTCTCTGCGGCGGCGCGCCGGCCTGGTCACGTTTTATGGACCGATGGTCGCGGTCGACATGGCCGACGCGTCGGCGGGTGCCCTGGACTGGGAGCGCGTGCTGGCCGGTTCCCCGCCCGACGCGCACCGATTCGCCTCCTCCGACGTGCTCGCCTCGGGACGGGTCGAGGGGCCGCTTCTGGGAGGCTGTCTCTCCCTCCTCGCTTCGCTCTGCGGCACCGCCGACGCGGTCTCTGCCGACGGGGCGATTCTGTTCTGGGAGGATGTGGGCGAAGAGCCGTATCGCCTGGACCGTCTGTTGACCCAGCTGGAGCGGTCGGATACGCTCACGGGCCTGCGGGGCATGGTGATCGGCTCGGTGCTTCCCGGCGGTCGGAACGACTCTCCGGACCAGATCTCGGAGTACCTGCGGCATCGTTTCCGCGATGCGCCCTATCCTGTGGCCATGAATTTTCCGTCCGGGCATTGCCGGGCTCCGCGCACGCTGCCGCTGGGCGCCCCGGTCCGACTGGATCTGGACGCCGGGGGCGAGCTGACGTTCCTGGAGGCCGGCGTCTCGCCCTCGAGCCGGGAACGGCCGTGAAGGCGGTCTTCAAGTCCGGGCCGGCCGGAGGGAAGAACCCCTTCGACCGTTACATCGTCGCGCATCCGATGGGCGACATGATCTTTTCCGAAGGCGATATCGGCACCGAGATGTTCATCATCCAGGCCGGGATCGTGGAGCTCTTCAAGCAGATCGCCGGCGAGACCCGCGTGCTGGCCACCCTGGAGAAGGGAGACTTCTTCGGCGAGATGAGCGTCCTGGAGGACCTGCCCCGCACCGCCTCGGCCCGCGCCAAGACCGACGTCGAGCTGGTGCGGATCAACGGGGCGATGTTCGACACGATGCTCAAGAGCAACACGGAGATCGCCGTCCGGATGATGCGCAAGCTCTCCCGCCGGCTGCGCGAGGTCACCGCGATGCTGGAGGAGTCTCTGGGCCGGCAGGTGCCGGAAGAGGAAAAGCCGGCGCCCAGGAGGGCCGCCCCGCAGCGCGACGTCTGCCGCCTGGTCTCGCCCGACGGCAAGGGTGAGTACTTCTTGAACCGGGAAGGCGACACGCTGGTGGGCCGGGCCGATCCGGTCACCGGGATCACTCCGGACATCGACCTCTCGCCGCTCGACCCCCAGCGCTCGACCTCGCGCCGCCACGCCAAGCTGTACAACCTGGCCGGACACTTCTATGTCATGGAAGAGATCGGCGTGATGAACGGGACCTACGTCAACGAGGCCCGGCTCGCGACGGGGACGCCGGTGTCGATCAAGAACGGCGACGTTCTGAAATTCGGCCTGGTCCAGCTGAGCTTCCAGGACACCGGAGCCTAGGCAGGCCCCGGGCTCCGCCGCGGTGCCGCCCGCTCCTTCCCCGGCTTCCCTCGGTCTGCGCGACGCGATCGCGCAGCTGCCGGGCCTCGGCCCGGCCCGGGCCGAGAAGCTGGCCCGGGAGGGGATCCGGACCGTGGGGGACTTTCTGCTTTGCCTGCCGTTCCGGTACGAGGACCGGCGCCGTTTTGGAACGGTGGCCGCTCTGCGCGCCGGCGAGGCCCAGACCCTCCGGGCACGGGTGGGCGGCGTGCGCTCGACGCGGATGCGGCGGGGGCTCCTTCGGGTCGAAGGAGTCGCCAGCGACGAGACCGGATCCGTGCGGGTCGTCTGGCACAACCGGTACCCTTCCTTCGCCGCGGGGCTGGCCGGGGGCGGGCCGGTCCTCCTCTACGGGACCCCGGCGGTGACGCCGCGGGGCGAGCTGCGGCTGGAGAACCCGGAGACGGAGCTGGTGAAGCCGGGCGAAGAGGTCGATCCGCTCCACTCGGGGCGGATCGTGGGAATCTACAGCCGCGTCGGGGGACTCGCCCCTCGCGTCTGGAGAACGCTGGTGCGGCGGGCCCTGGACCGGCTCGGGCCCGACTTCGCGACGGCGAGCGCTTCCGCGGGGGACCTCCGCGAAGCCCTGGATCTCGCGCACTTCCCGTTGACGACCGAGGACGCCGAGAAGGCGCGGCGGGTCCTGGGCGGGGAAGAGCTCGTCGTCTTCGCCGCCAGGATCGAGCAGAAACGCGCGCGCCTGCGGCAGCGGGCCGGGCGGATCCTCGGGGCGGACGACGCCCTGCGGCGCACCGCCCGGGAGATCCTTCCGTTCCGCCTGACCGGCGCCCAGAAGCGGGCCCTGCGAGAAATCACCGCGGATCTCGCCTCCGGCCGGGCCATGGCCCGGCTCCTCCAGGGAGACGTGGGCAGCGGAAAGACGGTCGTGGCCGGCCTGGCCCTCCTCCTCGCGGCCGCCAACGGCGCGCAGGGCGCTCTCATGGCGCCGACGGAGATCCTCGCCGAACAGCATGCCGAGAGCCTGGCGGGGTGGCTGGAGAAGGGCGGCGTGCGCCTGGGCCTCTTGACCGGGCGCGTCCGCGGAGCCGCGCGGCGGGCCCTCCTGCAGGCCCTGGCCGCGGGCGAGATCGACGTCCTGGTCGGCACGCACGCGCTGATCGAAAGCCCGGTCGCCTTTGCCGATCTTGCCCTGGTGGTCGTCGACGAGCAGCACCGTTTCGGCGTGGCGCACCGGGCGCGCCTCTTCGGAAAGGGGCGCGCCCCGCACGTGCTGGTCATGACCGCGACGCCCATTCCGCGGTCGCTGGCCTGGGCGGTTTACGGAGAGCTGGACGTTTCGCTTCTCGACGAAAAGCCTCCCGGGCGGGCGCCGATCGTCACCGCGGTGCGCGAGGAGGCGGCCCGGGAAAAGGTCTACCGCTTCGCGGCGGAGCGCGTGGCCGCGGGGGAGCGGGTCTACGTCGTGGTCCCGGCGATCGAGGAGGGCGAGCGGGAGGTGGCGGCCACCCGGGAGACGGCCGCCCGCATCGCCCGCTCCGCGCCGGGCGTCTCCATCGCGGTGCTGCACGGGCGCGTCCCGCCCGAGCAACGGACCGCCGTGCTCGAGCGGTTCCACCGGGGAGACATCGGGATCCTGGTGGCCACCACGGTGGTCGAAGTCGGGGTGGACGTTGCCGAGGCGACGGTGATGATCGTGGAGAACGCCGAGGTCTTCGGGCTCGCCCAGCTCCATCAGCTCCGCGGCCGGGTGGGCCGGGGGCGGCTCCGGTCCTGGTGCGCGCTGATCGTGGGCGATCGGGCCGGAGAGGAGGCCCGCCGGCGTCTGGCGGTCCTGGAGGAGACCTCCGACGGCTTCGTCATCGCGGAAAAGGACCTGGAGAACCGTGGGCCGGGAGACCTGCTGGGCGTGCGCCAGTCCGGGCTCGCCGCGCTGAGGGTGGCCGATCCCGTCCGCGACCTCGCCCGCCTGCGGGAGGCGCGCAAGGCCGTGCTGGAGAAGATGGAGCGTGGGGAGGCCATGGCGAGCGATCTGTTCGGGTGGCCGTGAAGAGGACGGGGGGACGGGGGGACGGAAAGACGCGGGGGACGTGGTAAATAGATCCTCTCGGAGGTGGAATTGAAAGTTCTCGTCACCGGCGGCACCGGTTTCGTCGGAACGCATCTGGTCAACACGCTCCTGCGCCGGCGGCACGAGGTCGCCGTCCTGGCGCGCGACGAACGCTCCACGCGCAACCGATACAACCGCGCGGTCGAAACCGTGCGCGGCAACGTGCTCGAGCCGGGCTCGCTCGCGGCGGCGGTCGCCGGCCGCGACGCGGTGATCCATCTGGTCGCCATCATCCACGAGGAGAAGGACCAGACGTTCGAGCGGGTGCACCACGAGGCGGTGCGCCATCTCGTCGAAGCGATGACGTCGGCGGGCGTTCGGCGGCTCCTCCACATGAGCGCGATGGGAACCGCCCCGGACGCTCCCTCCGATTACGCGCGCACCAAGGCCGCCGGCGAAGACGTCGTGCGCTCCTCGGGCCTCGACGGGACGATCTTCCGGCCGTCGATCGTCTTCGGCCCCGGCGACGGATTCTTTTCGCTTCTGGCCGGCGTCGTGCGCAACAATCCGGGCTTCATCCCGATCATCGGTCGGGGCGCCACGCGCTTCCAACCCGTGTCGGTCTACGACGTCGCCCGCGTTTTCGCCGATGCCCTGGAGAAGCCCGAGACGATCGGCAAGACCTTCGAGGTCGGCGGTCCGGAGATCTTCACGTTAAACGACCTCTACCGGGAGATCGCCCTCGCGGTGGGAAAGCCGCGCAAGCCGGTGGTCCATTTGCCCCTCTGGTGGGGAGCCCTGGTCGCCGCGTCGTTGGAGTGGATGGCCCGCCGGGGCTGGCTGGCCGGCCCGCCCTTGACCCGGGACCAGTTGAAGAGCCTCTCCCGGGACAACGTGGCCGACGTCTCGGACACGCTGCGTGTCTTCGGGGGCGACTGGAAGAAGCTCCGGCCGGGGCTGCGCGAGTCCCTGCACGGGGCGATGAAGCACGACCCGCGATTCGGCCAGGGACGCGAAGTCGACCTCGAGCCCGTCAAGGTCCTCCGGATACAGTAACCCCGGCCCGCCCGTGGGCGCGGGTTCCCCTCGCCGCTATGGCGAGGTGTTCGGCCCCTTGCGAATCCGGATCGTGCCGGAGCTCGTGTGGACCGAGACGCGCGGGCCGCCGCCGTTGATCGTTCCCGAGGCGCGCGCGGAGTCGCTGCGCCTCAGCACGGAGATCTCCGGAAAGTCGGAGCGGATGAACATGTCCTCGGAATCTCCGCAGTCGGTCACGTCGAGGTCGAGCTCGGCCCGCACGTCGCCCGGCAGAGTCAGGGTGACGTCTCCGCCGGCATTGCGAACCACCACGCCTCCGCGGGGCTCCCGCGACAGTACGGTGACCCGCACGTCGCCGCCGCCGCTCCGGGCCTGGACCGCCCCGACCACCGCGGGCAGGATGATGTCGCCGCCGCCCGTCTTGACGTCGGCCGAGCCGCCGATGCGCTCGATGCGCACGTCGCCTCCCGACGTATCGACCGCGGCCGAGCCGGTGACCACGCCGATCCGGACGTCGCCGGCGAGCGTCAGCGCCTTGAGGTCCCCGCGCACCGGACCGGTGGTGATGTCGCCGCCGTAGGTCTTGAGCTCGGCGCCCGCTCCCACCGAGCCGAGATGGATTTCCCCGGCCCGTGTGAGGATCTTCACGCGGCCGCTCACGTTTCCGATCTTGTACGTCCCGCTTCCGCTGGTGGCCAGGAAATCTCCGGCCACGTCCCCGCGAACGACTTCGTCTTCGTCGCCGGGAAGCCCGGACTCGACGTGCACGACCGTTCGGGGAATCACGACGCGGGGAGCCTTGACCCTCACGCGGGGGATCCGCACTTCGACCCGCGGAATCTCGGCGAGGGGAACCTCCACGGAGAAGGACCTGCGCGGCGAGACGAGAACCTTGGCGTCGCCTTCGCGGGTGCCGCTGGCGAGCACGGTGATCGAGCCGTTCAAGGTGGAGAGATGGACGCCGGCGCCGCCCCGCCCGACGCTGCCGGTGTACCGGCCGCCGGTCAGGAAACGCATGTGCCGGATTTCGCGGTCCATCCCCCGGACCGATCGCTCGACCTCCACGTCCACGCGCCGCATGGACTCCTCGAGCTCCTTCTCCAGGTCGCGCAGGTCGACGACCATGTCTTCGTCGTCCCCGTCCTTCTCGATGACCACGGCGCGGGGCGCCTTGGCCGGGCGCGGCGTGGCCGGCGGCATCGGCGCGCGGGGCCCGATCACCTCGTCGGAGTCGGCGTCGGCGCGCGGTGGCAGGCCGAAGGTCGACGCGATGGCGCCGTTCATCGACGAGGCGGACAGCTGGAATTTCGCGTCCTGCGGCAGCGTCGCCAGAACCGATCCGTTGACGGTCCGCAGGTCCAGCGCGGCCGTGGCGGGCAGCGCGTCCGAACCCACGTCGATTCTTCCGTTGACGCTGTGCGCGGTGATGGAGCGGCGTGCGGCGCGGGCCACGACATCCCCGTTGACGGTCTGCAGATCGAGGTCGCCGTCGAGGTCCTTCACGCGCACGTCGCCGCTGACCGTGTGGAGGCTGGCGCGCACGCCGGGCGGGATCACGACGTCGTACCGGGCGGTGATCTTGCAGTCTTCGCAGCCCACTTCGCCACGGCCGCGATAGCGCGAATGCACCCTGCGGTCCTGGTCGCGCAGCGGCCACAGGGTCTCCAGCGTGCAGTCGGAGCCGTCGCGGGATTGCCTGACCGAGGTCGCCCGCAGAAGCTCGTTGGCGCGGGCCTCGGTCGGCGCGATCACGGTGATGGTGACGGAGGCGGAGAGTTCCTTGCCCGGTCGGGCGGTGATGTCCCCGGAGACGTTGCGGATCCGCAGGGCGGACCCGGCCGAAAGCGTCGCCGTGAAGATGTCGGTCCGTTTGACTCTCGGCCCGTCGTTGTCGGCCCGGGCCGCCGCGGCGAGGAGCATCAAGAGCAGGCCGGCCAGGAGCGCTGCCCACAGGGCCGGACGATCGGAGCCGGCGCGGGACCCGCGCAGATGCGTGTGTGTTCTCATCGACAAAAGAGACGTGTCAGCGTTCACGAAGTTACTCCGTCCGGGTTTCGTGTTTGCCATCGCAAACCACAAATCACAAATCACAAGTCACAAATGTTCAGAACTCCATCGCCTTGAGCGCCGAAGCGGCCTTGGCGCGGACGAAGCCGTTCTCCGACGGATCGGAGGCCTTCTCCCGGAGCGACTCGATCGTCCGCGGGTCGGGCGACTGCTTCCCGGCGTCGGCCAGCGCTTCGACCGCGACGAGCCGGACGGCCGGATTGCGGTCGTTCTGGAGCGCGTCGAGGAAGGACGCCCGAATCTCCGGCGTGATCGGGAATCCGGCCAGGGCGTCGGCCGCCTTCTTGCGAACGCCCGGGTTCTGGTCCCGCTTGAGCGTCCCGGTCAGGGCGCGCACGATCTCCGGCGAGACCGGCCCGGACGCCGCTCCGTAGTGCGAGGACACGAGCTCGATGGCCTGGGCCTTCTCGCCGGACGTCTGGGCGCCGCGGGAGACCAGGTAGGCCACCAGGCTGGCGACTTCCGGATCCTCGGGCCGGCCGACCACCGTCCGATGCGAGGTCACGTCGAACGAGACGGCGACCTTGCCCCGGACGTCCGACGGGCGGTAGGAGACGTTGGAGACGGCGCCGGAGACCGGAGCGGGCGCGGAGGTCGCCGCCGCGGGGGAACCGGCGGGAGGCGAGGCGGGGCGGTGGGCCAGCCACCCGATTCCGGCCGCGACCAGGACGGCGGCGGCCTGGGCGGCCACGGGCAACCAACGCGGGCGCGGCCGGAAGACCCGGATGCGCTGCCGCGTCATTTCGTCCTCCATCAGGGCGAGCGCGCGGCGGCGCAGATCCGGCGTGACCTCGGCGTCCGGATCCGACCCGAGCGCGGCCCAGGTTTCCTCCAGCTGCGCGAGGTCCCTGCGGCACGCGCCGCAGGCCGCGCGATGCTCCTCGAGCTCGAACCGATCGGGCTCGTCGAGCTCGCCGGTCCAGAGTCCGAGGGCCCGTTGCGTCAGTTCGCGGCATTCCATGAGGCTTCTCCTTCCGAGAAATGGGCCTTGAGCGTTTCCACGGCGCGGAAGATCCGGGTCTTGACCGCGCCGACCGAGATCCCCAGGGTGCGGGCGATCTCGGCGTAGGCCAGGCCGTGGTACCGGGCCAGGACCAGCGCCTCCCGCTGCTCGTCCGAAAGGCGGGACAGGGCCTGCCGCACCGCGTCGCGCTTCTGGCGCTCCACCAGGCGGCCCAGGACTCCGTCGCCGTCGCCGCGCGCGGGTTGCGCCGGCTCGGGCACCGCTTCCAGCGGGACGACCGTGGCCCGCCGGTCGCGCCGGCGCCGGTCCCGGCAGGCGTTGGCGGCGATGGCGAAGAGCCAGGACGCGACTTCGGCCCGGCCGTCGTATTGATGCGCTCGGGAAATCACCTTGACGAACACCTCCTGGGTCACTTCTTCGGCCGTGCCCCGGTCGGACAGGAGCCGGTCCGCGAAGCGCAGCAGGGCCGGGGCATAGCGGTCGAAGAGCTCCGCCGCTCCTTCGGTGTCGCCACCGCGGATGCGCTCGAGGAGCGTTCGGTCCTCCGCGGCGGTCTCCGGCACCTTCATCGTCCGCTCGGCACGGCATTCAGGGAGACGCCGCGGGGACGGGGAGGTTTCGCTCCCCGGCCCGCCCCTTTCCCTCGTCCCGAGACCCGCGTCAACCCCTTCCGTGCCCGGATCGAACCCCGCAGATCCATGTTCCTCCCGTTTCCCGTATGATCTACGCAGAACAACGGGCCCGGTTAGCCCGGTTTCGGTCGACTGCAGTCCAAGGAGGGGCGATGAGCGGTGTACCCGTCGCGGTCAGCTCGAACCGCGTCCAGGCCCTGGAACGCACCCGGGAGAGACTGGGCGAGCACTTCCGGGAAAACCAGGTCCTGGGGCGCCGCAACGCGATCGGATGCGTCGCTCTGGAGATCACCCAGCGGTGCAACCTCGACTGCACGCTGTGCTATCTCTCGGAGAACTCCGAGCGGGTCAAGGACATCCCCCTGGCCGAGGTGTTCCGCCGCATCGACGGAATCCACGCGCAGTTCGGGGCCCCGACATCGGTCCAGATCACCGGGGGCGATCCCACGCTGCGCGAGCGCTCCGAGCTGGTCGCGATCGTGCGCCGGGTTCGGGAGCGCGGGCTCCTTCCCACCCTGATGACCAACGGCATCAAGGCGACGCGCGATCTGCTCGGTGAGCTGGCCCAGGCCGGGCTGAACGACGTGGCCTTCCACGTCGACGTGACCCAGGAGCGCAAGGGCTACGCGACCGAGGCGGACTTGGACGCCGTTCGCGCGGAGTACATCGAGCGGGCCCGAGGCCTCCCGATCGCGGTCATCTTCAACACGACGGTCTGCCGGGAGAACTTCGACGAGATCCCCGACCTCATCCGGTTCTTCCGGCGGCACGCCGACGTGGTCGGCATGGCATCCTTCCAGCTGCAGGCCGATACCGGGCGGGGGGTTCTGCGGGAGCGGGACCGGGTGATCTCCCTCGAGACGGTCCGTCAGAAGATCGGCGAGGGGGCCGGAACGGCGATCTCGTGGGACACGATCCTGATCGGACATCCGCAGTGCCACCGGATCGGCATCACCCTGGAGGCCAACGGGAGGCTGTACGACCTGAACGACGACCCCGAGTTCTTCAACCGCTTCCTGACCGATTTCGAGCACGTCATGCTCGACCGCCGCTCGCCCCGGGCGGCGGTCCGGGCCCTGCTCGCGGAGGTGCTGCGCCGGCCGGGCTGGCTCGTTCGGGCGGGCCGGTTCTTCGGACCGAAGATCTGGAAGATGCGGCGGGACCTGCTGGCCGCGCGCGGCCGGGTCCACAAGCTGTCCTTCTTCGTGCAGAATTTCATGGACGCGTCGGCGCTGGATCCGGAGCGCGTGCACGCCTGCTCGTTCATGGTCATGACCGCGGACGGGCCCGTTTCGATGTGCGCTCACAACGCCCGGCGCGACGAGTTCATCCTGAAGCCGATCGAAGTCGAGACCGGGGACGGGCGTCGCCTGTGGAATCCGTTGTCCGGCTCCGCGCTCCCCGTCCTGCAGTAGCCCGACCGATCGAGGAGGAAATCCATGAGGAGATTGCGCCAGACCGTTGTCGGCCTCGCCCCGCTCTTTCTGCTGGCGTGCGCCTGCGCCTGCGCCGCTCGGGTGGCGCCGCCCAAGTCGCCCTCCGCCGGGGCAAAGCCTCCGGAGAAGGCCTGGGCCGACCACCTGTCGCGGTTCGTCGACGACAGGGGGCGGATGAACTTCCGCGGGATGGCCGAGTCGCCGGGCGACCTGGAGACCTACCTGGCCTGGGCCGCGCGGGTGAGCCCCGAATCCGATCCGGGGTCGTTTTCCACGCCCGCGGCGAAGCTCGCGTACGACATCAATACGTACAACGCCGTGGCCATGTACGACGTGCTCAAGTCGAATTTCCCGCCGGATCTGGACAAGGTCAAGGTGACGTTCTTCTACAAGAACCGGTTCGAGATCGGCGGCCGCTACATGTCCCTCTACGAGCTGGAGAACAAGATCATCCGGCCGATGGGCGATCCGCGCGTGCACGTCGCGTTGAACTGCATGGCCCGCGGCTGCCCGCGCCTTCCCCGCGAGCCGTTCGAGGCCGACACGCTGGACGGGCAGCTCGACCGCCAGGCCCGGGAGTTCTACAACGAGGAGCGCAACGTCCGGAAAGAGCCGGACAAGCAGACCGTCCGCTACTCGCAGATCCTGCAGTTCTACACGGAGGACTTCACCAAGAAAGCGGGGTCGCTGACCGCGTACGTCAACATGTACCGCGAGGACAAGATCCCCGGCGATTGGAAGGTCGACTTCATCCCGTACGATTGGGCGTTGAACGCGCAGTAAACGTCGCCTCCGCTGCGTTCCGGACCTGGCTTCGCCACCGGAGTCCGGCTCGCCCAAAGGGGCTCGACCGGACGCCTGGTCCGTCTCTGCGCTCCGGCTCCCGCGGCGCGAGGCGTCCTCCGCTCCCCTCGCGGAGGCTCCTCGCGCCGCGAACGAAAGCACATCTGTAAGAGTTCGGTGAAAAATGTGGCGCCGGCGGCTTGCGGTCGTGCTGAGGGCTTCGATCGGGACGATTCTCCTGGCCACGGCGGCCGGGAAGCTGCTGGACGTGCCGGGGTTCGCGCGGGTGCTGGGCACCTATGAGGTCTTCCCGGAAGGGCTCCTGTTCCCGCTGGCGCTGGCGGTTCCGATCGTCGAGCTCGCGCTGGCGCTGTGGCTGTTCTCCGGCCGCGCCCTCGCCGGAGCCGCCTTCTGCTCGACGGCGATGCATGCCGCGTATGTGGCCTGGTCCTGGGCGGCCCTGGCGCGAGGACTGCGCTTGCGCAACTGCGGGTGCTTCGGCGTGTTCCTGGCCCGCCCGTTGACCTGGGCGACGGTGGTCGAGGATCTGGTCCTCTCCGCCGCTTCGCTGGCGCTTCTGGCGCTGGCCTGGAGAAGAACATGACGTTTCTCGCGGCGCTCCTTCTCCTGATGCCGGTTCCCGACGGCCTCCGGTTCGAGAAGTGGTTCTCCTCGCGCGGCGTGGACGTCGAGATCGCCCGGGTCCCTGGTTCCGCGCCGTGGGTGCGCGGGCGCGCCGAGCTCGCCGCTCCCGCGGCGTCGGTGGCCCGGGTTCTGACGGACTACGGGAGCTACAAGCGGCTCTTCGCGCCGGGCGTCAAGAGCGCCGAGGTCGTCAGCTCCGGGCCGGACGGATCGGCGCGCCTCCACCTCGTCTGGCCGTATCCCTTTCCGCTGCGCAACCGCGACGCGGTGATCCGCTATCGAGGCCGTTCCGAAGAAGGCGGGAGGTTCGTCCTGTCGTGGGAAGCGGACGGCCGCGCCGGCGACCCCCACGAAGGCGTGCGGATCGCGCGCGTCGCGGGCGAGACCGTTGTCGAGCCGGCGGGTGAGGCGCGGTGCCGCGTGACCTACACGTACCTGGGCGAGCTCGGCGGCAATTTTCCGGCCAAGGTGGAGGAAAAAGCCTGGCGCGAGGAGCCCGTCCAGTACATGCGCGCGCTGCGGCGAAGCCTGCGCCTGCCCGACGTTCCGGAGGAACGCGTTCCACGCTGAGCCGCGCATCCGCGCGAGCCGCCGCCGGGAAGATCAATCCGGTATAGTCCACGCGTTTTGGGAATCAGCGGCGCCAAAATCCTCGACTTTGCGATCCAGCTCGCGGTCGTGCTGTTCGCGATCTCGTTCCACGAGTCGGCCCACGCTCTGTCCGCGCTGTCCCTGGGGGACACGACGGCCCGGGACCAGGGGCGGATCAGCCTGAATCCCATCCGCCACATCGATCCCTTCGGCTCGATCCTTCTGCCGATCCTGCTCTACATGACCTCGGGCTTCATCTTCGGATACGCGAAGCCGACTCCGGTCGACCTGCGCAACACCAAGAACCCGCGCTTGGCGGACTTCGTGGTCTCCGCCGCCGGACCGGTCTCCAATTTCGTCCTCGCGGCGGTGGCCGTCGTGGCCCTGCTCATGATCCGTGGCATCCCGGCGGGGTCGTCGTTCGCCGATTCGGTCGTCCCGCCGCTCTTTCAGATCTCGATCGCGTTCCTGCAGGTGAATCTGGGTCTGGCGATCTTCAATCTCATTCCCATCCCCCCGCTCGACGGCAGCGGTGTTCTGGCGGCGCTCCTGGGCTCGGGAGCCCGGCGCTTCTTCAACTCGATCGCCCCGTTCGGATTCCTGATCCTGATCGTGCTCTCGGCGACGGGTTTTCTCGGACGCCTGATGAGCCCGGTGTACGCGGTCGTGCGCATCCTCTTCCAGCGGCTCCACCTGTGAGCGGCCGCATCGTTCTCTCCGGCCTCCGACCCACCGGCCGCGTGCACCTGGGCAACTACTTCGGCGCGGTCAAGAACTGGGTGGATCTTCAGAACAGCGGGCAGTACCGGTGCTTCTTCTTCGTGGCCGATCTCCACGCGCTGACGACGGACTACGCGGACACGGCCGCTCTGGCCGGCTACACCCGCGAGGCCGTCCTGGACTGGCTGGCCGTCGGGCTGGACCCCGACCGGTCGACCATCTTCCTGCAGTCGCGGGTGCCGCAGCACGCCGAGCTCGCGCTGTACTTTTCGATGATCACGCCGCTCGGGTGGCTCGAGCGCGTCCCGACCTACAAGGACCAGATCGACCAGCTGCGGTCCCGGGACCTCGGCACCCACGGATTCCTGGGGTACCCCGTGCTGATGACCGCCGACATCGCCGTCTACCGGTCCCATCTCGTTCCGGTCGGAGAGGACCAGGCCAGCCACCTGGAGATCTGCCGGGAAATCGTGCGCCGCTTCAACGGGCTGTACGGCGAGGTCTTTCCGGAGCCCAAGGCCCTGTACACGCCGACGCCGAAGGTCAACGGCGTCGACGGCCGCAAGATGTCCAAGTCCTACAACAACACCATCGGGGTGACCGAGCCGGCCGAATCGGTGGCGCAGAAGGTGATGTCCATGGTCACCGATCCGGCGCGCGCGCGTCGCCAGGACCCCGGCAACCCCGACAACTGCAATCTCTTTCCCTTCCACGTTCTGTATTCGCCCCGCGAGGAGGCGCAGCTCGTCGACGTGGAGTGCCGCACGGCTGCGCGCGGCTGCGTCGACTGCAAGAAGCATCTGATCTCCAACCTGAATCCGGCGCTCGAGCGGTTCCGCCAGAAGCGCGCGGAGCTCGAGGGCCGCCCCGGGGACGTCGTCCGCGAGGTGCTGCACGCCGGCGACGCCCGCGCAGGGACGGTGGCCGAAGAGACCATGGAACGCGTGCGGGCCGCGGTGCGCCTGAGCCCGGAGCCGTGAAACGGGAAACGGGAATCGGGAAACGGTTGGAGTGCAGCCTTTCGGATCGTTTTCCGTTTTCCGGTTTCCAATTTCGTCATGACTGACGACCAGCCCAGCGCCCTGCCGCCCGTCGCGATCCCGGCGTTTTCCGGGCCGCTCGATCTGCTGCTCCACCTGATCCGCATCAATCAGGTTTCCATCACCGACATCCCGATCTCGGAGATCACCGAGCAGTACACCCGCTACCTCGATGCGATGCGCGAGCTGGACCTGGACGTGGCCTCGGACTACGTCGCTCTGGCCGCCGAGCTCATCTACGTCAAGTCCCGGATGCTCTTGCCGCGGGCCCCCGGCGAGCCGGAGGCGGACCCCCGCCAGGCCCTGGCCGAGCGGCTGCTGGAGTACGAGCGGTTCAAGAGGGCGGCCGAGTCGTTTCACGAGATCGACAACCTGCGCGCCGGGCTCTGGCCCCGGCCGGCCACGGAGGTCCCTCCGTCGGAAGAAGGGGAAGTCCTCGAAGTCTCCCTCTTCGACCTCATCGACGTGTTCCGCAAGGTCAGCGACCGCTACCGCCTGGCCCACCCTCCGGCGATGGAGATTCACCACCTGCGCTTCAGCGTGGCCGACAAGATGATCCAGCTCGTCGGACGGCTGGAGGAGTCGGCGCGAGACCTTCCACTGCTCGCGTTCCTCGGCGAGATGACCTACCGAGCCGAAGCGGTGACCGCCTTTCTGGCCACCCTGGAGCTCATCCGCCTGGGGGTCGTGCGCGCGTTTCAGGGCGTGCCGTTCGGCGAGATCCACGTCCATCGGACCGAGGCCGCCTTCGACGCCACGCAAGTGCGCGACACGTATCGGTGACGCGCGGCGGGTGACGTGCCGCGTTCGTCGTGCTAGCTTCTACGTTCCAGACGAGATCTCCGAGCAACCAGACCTGATGCAAGAAACCGAACCTTCGACGGCCGCCGCGCCGGAGCCGGAGCGCCCGCGGGAGACGCGAGCCGAGCGCATCCGACCGGCCCTGGAGGCCCTGCTCTTTTCCTCGCCCCGGCCGGTCGGCGAGAAGGATCTGGCCGACGTGCTGGAGGCGACGCGCGAAGCCGTGCGGGAAGCCCTGGCCGCGATCTCCGCCGCCGCCGACGTTGCCGAACGCGGAGTCCGCCTCGAGCAGGTCGGCGGCGGCTGGCGCTTCGTCACCCGGCCCGAGTTCGATTCGCTCCTGAGGCGGTTTCACGACGTCACCGAGCGGAGCCGCCTCTCGCTCGCCGCCCTGGAGACGCTGGCCATCATCGCCTACCGCCAGCCGATCACGCTCCCGGAGGTGCAGGAGATCCGGGGCGTGAACTCGTCCTCGGTGGTCAACACGCTGTTCGAGAAGAAACTCATCACCACCGCGGGGAAGAAGCCCGTGGTGGGCACGCCGTTCTTCTATCGGACCACGTCGGAGTTCCTGGTCCGGTTCGGGTTGAACGATCTGGAAGAGCTGCCCAAGCCGGAGGAGATCGAGGAGGACCTCGCCGCGACGGTCGGGGACGAAGCCGCCGCGGCCGACACCGGCCTTGCTCCCCCGGTGACGGCGGCTCCGGCGGCCGACGACAAGGACGAGGACGACGAGGACTGGGACGGAGGGGATCCGGAGGAAGGGGAGTAGCCGGCCGAATCACGCGCCGCCGGCCGATCCGAGGCCGCGCCCGACGGCTTGGCTCGCTCAATGGACATGTCCACCGCGCGTCTTCAAAAAATCCTGGCCGCGGCCGGGCTCGCGTCCCGCCGGGACGCCGAGAACTGGATCCGGGACGGGCGTGTCCGGGTCAATGGCCGCGTCGCCCAGCTGGGGGACAAAGCCGATCCCGAAGCGGACTCGATCAAGGTGGATGGAAAGCGCGTCGCGGTCCCGTCCGGACCGCGGACCTTTCTGCTGCTCAACAAGCCCCGCGGCTTCGTGACCACTCTGTCGGACCCGGAGCGACGGGATACCGTGCTCGACCTGCTCCCGCCGAGCCTGCGCCGGACCGTCAAGCCGGTGGGCCGCCTGGACGTCCAGACCGAGGGCCTCCTTCTCTTCACCGACGACGGCGACGCGGCCCGGCGAATCACGCACCCGTCCACGGGGTGCCCGAAGGAGTACCGCGTGAAGGTCTCCGGCGTGCCGCCGGAAAACGATCTGGACCGGCTGCGGCGGGGCATCTGGATCGGCGGCGGGCGAACCCGGCCGGCGACGTTCGAACGGGTTTCCACGACGCGGGGAAGAGACGAAGGCAACTCCTGGTTTCGCGTCGTCCTGCGTGAAGGCAAGAGCCGCCAGGTTCGCAGGATGTTCGAGTCGATCGGCCATCCCGTCTCCAAGCTCAAGCGCGTGGCGATCGGGCCGATCCGCGACGAGCGGCTGCCGGTCGGCGCGGTGCGAAGGTTGAGCGAGGCGGAGGTGCGGGCGCTGCTGGCGAGTCTGGGAGCGGGGGACACGGGGAAGGGGGGACACGGGGGGAGTCATGACGGAAGCCGTCCCCGCGTCCCCGCGTCGCCACGTCCCCCCGTCACCCCCCCGACCCGTCCGCGGCGCGAGGTCCGCCGCCCGCCGAAATGACCCCCATGATCGTCGCCATCGACGGACCCTCCGGCGCCGGGAAATCGACCGTGGCCCGGGCCCTGGCGCAGCGCCTGGGCGTCCCCTACATCGACACCGGGGCCATGTACCGGGCCGTCGGCCTGGTCGCCCGGGAACAGGGGGTCTCCCTGCCCCTGGCCGACCCCGATGCGATCACCCGCGTGTCCGAGGGTCTCACCATCGAGCTCGTACCGGATCCAGCCGGAAACCGGGTCCTGGTCAACGGCCGGGACGTCTCCCAGGCCATCCGCCAGCCGGAGATATCCCTCTATGCTTCTGCGGTTTCCGCGATTCCCGGCGTGCGCCGGCGCATGGTCGCGGAGCAGCGGCGGTTGGCGGCGTCCTGGGGGGGCGTGATGGAAGGGCGGGACATCGGGACCAAGGTCTTTCCCGATACCCCGTTCAAGTTTTTCCTGACCGCGCCCCCCGAAGTGCGGGCCCGCCGGCGCTGCCTTGAGCTCGTCCAGCGCGGGACGCCGCAGTCCTACGAGGCCGTCCTGGCCGACATGAACGACCGCGATCGGGCCGACCGGACGCGGGCCGATTCCCCCTTGACGCTGGACGATCGATACGTCCTCGTCGACACGGGGGAGAAGGCCGCCGGGGAGGTCGTGGACCTGCTGGAGCGCCGGGTTCGCGGCTCCTCGATCCCGGCCGGCGGGATTTGACTCCGCTCGCCTTGCCACACTAGGATATGCCTTTGGACTTCAAATACTTATGAGAGGGGACTCTCTTGCCCATGACGGCTGAACGGGATCGAGGAGGTCGGGAAACCGAGTCGATGGAAGCAGATCACGAATTATCGCCCCAGGAGTACGAGCACCTCCTGGCCCAGTACGAAAACTCCTTCAAGAACTTGCAGGAGGGCCAGATCATCCGAGGGCGGGTGCTCTCGGTGACTCCCTCCGAAGTCATCGTCGACATCGGCTACAAGTCCGAAGGCATCATTCCGATCTCGGAGTTCACCGATTTCTCCGGGAACGTGATGGTCAAACCCGGCGACGCCGTCGACGTGCTGCTCGAGCGCACCGAGGATCAGAACGGCTACGTCGTCCTCTCCAAGGACAAAGCCGAGAAGATGAAGGTTTGGGACGAGGTCGAGAAGTCCTACCGCTCGGGTTCGACCGTCAAGGGCCGGGTGATCGACCGGATCAAGGGAGGCCTGGCCGTCGACATCGGCGTCAAGGCGTTTCTCCCCGGATCGCTCGTCGACGTCAAGCCGGTGAAGAACCTCGAAGCCCTGCGCGGCAAGGAGCTCGAGTTCAAGGTCATCTCGGTCGACAAGAAGCGCGGCAACATCGTCCTGTCCCGAAAGGCGGTCGTCGAGATCGAGCAGGAAGCCAAGAAGAAGGAGACGTTGCAGCTCCTCGAGGAGGGGCGCGTCCTGCGCGGCGTGGTCAAGAACCTGACCGACTACGGCGCGTTCGTGGATCTGGGCGGGTTGGATGGATTGCTCCACGTCACCGACATGTCGTGGGGCCGCGTCAATCACCCCTCCGACCTGGTCAAGGTGGGGGACGAGATCGACGTGGTGGTCCTCAAGTTCGACCGCGAGACCGAGCGCGTCTCGCTCGGCACGAAACAGCTCACCGAAGATCCCTGGTCCCACGTGCCCGAGCGGTATCCGCCGGGCTCGCGCGTGACCGGCCGCGTCACCAACGTCACCGACTACGGCGCGTTCGTCGAGCTGGAGGAGGGCGTCGAGGGACTGGTGCACGTCTCGGAGATGTCCTGGTCGAAGAAGGTCAAGAACCCCTCCAAGGTCGTCTCACCCGGAGACACCGTCGAGGCGGTGGTCTCTGACGTCAATCCCGAGGCGCGCCGGATCTCCCTGTCGCTCAAAGACACGCTTCCCGATCCGTGGGAGAGCGTGATGGAGAAGTACACCGTCGGCAGCCGGGTCCACGGCAAGGTCCGCAATCTGACCGACTTCGGCGCCTTCGTCGAGATCGAAGAGGGCGTGGACGGCCTGGTCCACGTGTCCGACATGTCCTGGACCAAGCGGATCAAGCACCCCTCCGAGGTCCTGAAGAAGGGGGACGAGGTCGACGCGATCATCACCTCGATCGATCAGGAGAACCGCAGGATTTCGCTCTCCATCAAGGAGTTTCAGCCCAACGACTGGGAGGCCTTCAAGGAGAAGCACCAGGCCGGGGACATCGTGGAGGGGACCGTGTCCCGTGTCGCGGACTTCGGGGTGTTCGTTCAGATCGACGGGCTGGTCGAGGGCTTGATGCACGTCTCGGAGACGGGCCTGGCGCGGGGCGAGAAACCCCAGGAGCACTTTCGCGAGGGGGACGCCGTTCGGGCCCGGATCCTGCGCGTCGACGACGCCGAGATGAAGGTTGGTCTCTCCGCGGTGGCGGCGCAGACCGGGGTCGAGGAAGCCGCGCCCGCGCCTCCGGCCGAGGCGCCTTCCGAGCCGTCGGCGGAGGCCCCGGCGCCGAAGAAGAAGCGCTCCCGCAAGAAAGCGGAAGACGCCCCCTCGGAATAGGGGATCGACCGGTCGGTCGTCGGGACAGAGTCAGGAGACGCCGGAATGACGAAAGCCGAGCTGATCGAGCGCGTGGCCGTGGCGACGGACGTCACCAAGAAGCAGGCGGAATCCATCGTGGATACCGTTTTCGACGCCATCGTCAAATCGCTCAAGGACGGGCAGAAGATCGAGCTGCGCGGATTCGGCTCGTTCCGCCTGCGTGAGCGCGGCGCGCGGATGGGGCGCAACCCGAAAACCGGCGTCAAGGTCGCCGTTCCGGCCAAGAAGATTCCGTACTTCAAGCCGGGCAAGGAGCTGAAGGAGCTCATCAATCGGTGAATCGGTAGCCATGCCGGTTAGCCCGGACGTCCTGTTCGCGCCCTGGCGCTACGAGTACCTCGTGTCGGACAAGTCGGGCCAGTGCATCTTCTGCGAAGCCGCGGCCGCGCCGGACGGGGACGACTCTCTCATCGTCTATCGGGGCAAGAGAGTGTTCGTCCTGCTGAACCGCTACCCTTACACGAACGGCCACGTCATGGTGGCGCCGTACCGGCACGAATCGGGGCTCTCCTCTTCGGATGACGAGACACTCACCGAGCTCGTGCGGACGGTGGCCCGGGCCGAAGCCATTCTGACCGCGGAATTCCGCACCGACGGCCTGAACATCGGAATCAACCTGGGTTCCGCGGCGGGCGCCGGAGTGCTCGACCACTATCATGTGCACGTCGTCCCTCGCTGGAGGGGCGACACGAACTTCATGACCGTGACCGGCGGCCTGCGCATCGTTCCCGAGGAACTGACGGTCACCCGGCGGCGGCTGACGCCGCTCTTCTCCGGAGGAAACGGGTGAGCCACGACGCGAAGAGCGTTCCGTCCGGCGCCTGGATGGCCGTCCTGCTGGCCTGGGTCTTTCCCGGTCTGGGCCACTTTTACCTGGGCCGCCGGACCCGAGCCCTGGTCTACGCCGCGCTCGTCACCCTGACGTTTCTGTTCGGCCTGTCCTTTCAGGGGCGCCTGTACTCGCCAGAGCAGGGCGCTCCCCTGACGCTTCTGGCCACGTTCGCCGTCTTCGGGTCCGGGCTACTCAACATTGCCGCGCGCCTGCTCGTGGAAAACCCGCGCGGCGCGATCCTCGCGGTGACCTACGAGTACGGCTGCGCGTTTCTCCTGACCGCCGGGCTCATGAACCTCCTGCTGATCCTCGACGCGTTCGACATCGCCGCGGGGAGGAAGTCATGACGGCCCCCGCGGCGCTGTTCCCGACCGATCACTTCCTCATCATGACCCTGTACGCGCTGCTCGTGTCCATTTTCTTTTCCGTGCTCTGGGGCAACGAGCGGGCCGAACGGCTCCGGCTCTTCGCCAAGATCTTCGGGGCCCTGGTGCTGGGCGGCCTCGCCGTCGCGTGGCTGATGTATCCGTTTCCCAAGTGAGGCGTAAAGCGTAAGGCGTGAGGCGCCCGTCGCCGCGGCTCGGCCTCGCCTGACGCCTGACCCCTCACGCCTGACGCCCGGTCATGTGCGGCATCTTCGGTTGGATCTCGCCGGAGCGCATCGACCCCGCCGCGGTCGATCGCGCGCTCGCGACGCTGGCCCGGCGCGGACCTGACGGAAGCGGCCGATGGGTGTCTCCGGACGGCCGGGCCTCCCTGGGCCACCGTCGGCTGGCCATCCTGGACACGTCGGCGCGCGGGGAGGAGCCTTCGGTCGCGCCGGACGGGATCTCCGCATTCATCCATAACGGCGAGATCTACAACTTTCGAGCCCTGCGGGCCCGGCTCGAGGACGCGGGCGAGCGTTTCCTTTCTCAGAGCGACGGCGAAGTCGTCCACCGCCTCCTGCGGACGGAGGGCCGGGACGCGATCGCCTCCGTGGAGGGGATGTTCGCGCTCGCCCTGTGGAACGATCGGGAGCGCCGCCTCCTGCTGGCGCGCGACCGGATCGGGATCAAGCCGCTCTATTGGGTCCGGACGGGGCAGGGTCTCGCCTTCGCTTCGGAGCCCAAGGCTCTGCTCACGCTTCCCGGCGTGGCCGCTCGCCTAGACCCCGCGGCGCTCTCGGATTTCCTCTCCTACGGGTACGTGCCGGATCACCGCTGTATTTTCGCGGGGATCTCCAAGCTTCCCGCGGCCCACAGGCTGGTGTACGAGGCCGGCTCGGGCCGGATCGACGTCGCTCCCTACTGGGCCCTGGAGCGGCGCGACGTTCGTGACGATCCGGACGAGCTGCGCGAGCGGCTGGACCGCGCGGTCCAGTCGCACCTCGTCTCGGACGTTCCGGTGGGAGCCTTCCTCTCCGGCGGGCTCGACTCGACGACGGTGGTTGCCCGCGCCGTGCAGGCCGGTCAGGACCTCCCGACCTTCACGGTGGCCTATCGCGACGGCGACCGAAGCGATCTCGAGCATGCCCGCATCGCGGCGAAGGCCTTCCGGACGCGCCACAGCGAGCGCATCGTCGAAATCGGCGATCGGACGGAAGCCCTCGGCCGCGCCGCGGAGGTCTACGACGAGCCCCTGTACGACTCGAGCGCCCTGGCCGTGGCCGAGGCGGCGCGCCTCGCCCGCGCCCAGGTCAAGGTCGTGCTCACGGGAGACGGGGGAGACGAGATCTTCGGCGGCTACGGCTGGCACGAGACGGTGATGCGCTACGAGGGGATGCGGGGGCGTCTGGGCCCCGCGGCCCCGCTCCTCTCCGCGCTCGGGCGCGAGATTCTCCAACCGTTGTCCCGAAATCCGCGCTGGGCCCGCCTGGCCGGGTCGGCGCGCCTGACCGGGCGCTCGTTCATCGACCGCTATTTTCCGGTCCGGGGTTTCTTCACCGGCCCGGAGCAACGGCGGGTGGTGGGCGCCGCGGCGGAGGACCCGGCCTGGCTCTTCCGCAAGTTCGACCGGCCGGAGCTTCCTCTGGCCCATCGCCTCCTCTTCCTCGATCTCCACACCTACCTTCCCGACAACGGCCTGATGCAGGTCGATCGCTCGACGATGGCCTGCGGCCTGGAGGCCCGCGTGCCCTTGCTGGACCGCCAGCTCGTGGAGTACGCGTTCTCCTTGCCGGCCGATCGGATCCTTCGCCCCGGCCGCACCAAGATCGCCTTTCGCGAGGCCATCCGTCCGTGGCTTCCCGAGGCGATCCTGACCCGGAGCAAGGCCGGGTTCTCCCCGCCCTTCAAGCGCTGGGTCTCCGGGGCCAGCCGGCCGGGCGCTCTGGCGGTGCTGGAACAGGGCGACCTCGCGGCCGACGGCCTTTTGCGTCCCAAGGCGCTGCGGGAGCTGGTGGAAGGCAGCACGCAGCGGCGCAACAACAAGCTCTGGCTGCTTCTGAACCTGGAGGCCTGGTACCGCCGCTGGATCCGAGGCCGCCGCGAAGGAGCCCGCGCGTTTACGGCCGCCTGAACGCGCCGCGGACGAACTCCTCGACCGCGCCGACCACGGTTTCGCCCCGAGCGTCGGTGACGCATTTGATTTAATTGGGATCGCTTGCACCTTCTCTTCTCCACAGGCGAAGTTTCCGGCGACCTGCTCGGGTCGCGCCTTCTGGCGGCGCTCAAGCGCCGACGGCCGGATCTCGTCGCGTCGGGCATGGGAGGAGCGCGCCTGGAGTCGGAGGGACTGGAACGGATCGCGGCCTCGGAGGGGCTGTCGGTCGTCGGCATCTTCGAGGTCCTGGAGAAGGCGCCGCGGCTCGTCGAGGCGTTCCGGCGTCTGGTCGCGGCGGCCTCGCGGCGCCGGCCGGACGCGGCCATCCTGATCGACTTCCCCGATTTCCACGCGTTGCTGGCGCGGCGGCTTCACCGCGATGGCGTGCCGCTGATCTACTACGTCAGTCCTCAGGTCTGGGCCTGGAGGCGCGGCCGCGCCCGGGCCATCGCCCGCCGCGCGCGGAGAATCATCACGCTGTTTCCGTTCGAGGCGGAGATCTACCGGCGCCTCGGCGCGGACGCGGTCTGCGCCGGCCATCCCCTGGTCGACGACGTGCGCGAAGGGCTCGCGCGCCCCTCGCCGCTCCCGGCCAAGACCCGGCGCAGGCTGGTCCTCCTGCCGGGTAGCCGCACCGCGGAGCTGTCCCGGCACTGGGAGCCGATGGCGCAGGCCGCGCAGCGGCTGGCCTCCCGGCACGACCTGGAGGTGGTCGCCGTGAGGGCCTCCGGGTTGCCCGAGACCCTGCTGCGCGGCGCCGCGCGGCGGGGAATCCGGATCGTCGACGCCGGTCTCCATCCGATCCTGGCGTCGGCCGACCTGGCCCTCGTGGCCTCGGGCACCGCGACTCTGGAGGCCGCGCTGTGCGGGGCGCCGATGATCGTGGTCTACCGGACCTCGGCGGCCAGCTTCGCCGTGGGCAAGCTCCTCGTGCGCGTGCCGTGGATCTCGCTGGTGAACATCGTCGCGCAGGAAGAGGTCGTCCCGGAGCTGCTGCAGAACGCGTTCACGCCGGAAATCCTGGAGCGTGAAGGCGACGCCCTCCTGTCGTCGCCGTCCCGCCTGGAGAAGATGAAACGAGGGCTCGAGCGCGTGGCCGGGGAGCTGGGTCCTCCGGGGGCCTCGGACCGGGCGGCCCTGGCCGTTCTGGACGCCCTGGAAGAACCGGTCCGAGCGGCATCGCCGGCCGAGCGCGTCGAGGGAGGGAGCTCGCCTTGAAGCCGCTTCCGCGCCTGCTCCAGTACTTCGGCCGGTACAAGTGGCGGGCCCTCGCCGCGCTGACGGCGATGGGCCTGGTCTCCCTGGCCACGGTCGCGATGCTCTTTTTCTTCGGGAAAGTCATCGACGACGCCCTGGGAGCGGGCGCGGCCCAGAGTCTGGCGGGCGTGCCCCGGGGCGCTTCGGCGCGCGCGGCCCCGCTCCTGCGCTGGCTGGAAGACGCCTATGCCGCGGGGCGTTCGGTCGCGGAGAGCCGCGGGATTTCCGTCCGCTTCGGAGCGCCGCTGCTCCTCCTGGTGGCTCTCATCGCCAAGAACCTCTTTTCCTATCTCTCCGAGTTCGAGCTCAACGGAATCGGCGTGGCCATGGTCCGGGATCTGCGGCGCGACGCCTACGACCGCCTTCTCGGACAGTCCGCGCGCTTCTACTCGCAGGCCTCGACCGGAGATCTCATGAGCCGGATGCTCTCCGACGTGGAGCAGATTCAGACCACCTTCGGCCACAATCTGACCGACCTGGTCCAGGGGATCCTGACCCTCCTCCTGGTGCTGGTCTACGTCTTTTCCTTGAACGGCCGCCTCGCGATGATCGTGTTCGCGCTCGCGCCGGTGATTCTGCTGCCGATCATCAACAACACGAGGCGCCTCGGACGCGCGGCCACCGCCGCGCGCCAGCGCATCGGCGAGATGGGCGCGCTCCTTTCCGAGACGCTGCGCGGCCACCGGGTCATCAAGGCCTACGCCATGGAGCCGTTCGAGGCCCGGCGCTTCGCCGAGACCAACGAACGCTACTTTCGCGTGAACCGCCGGACCGTCCGGCTCCAGGCGCTCAACGCTCCGTTCATGGAGACGCTGTCGGGGATCGGACTGGCCGGGCTCTTCATCTACGCCGCCGGCCAGATCCACGCCGGGCGCATGCGGGTGGGAGACCTCTTCTCGTTTCTGACCGCCCTGATGATGATGTACAAGCCGCTCAAGGACGTGACCCGGATCAACATCGCCATCCAGCTGGCCCTCTCGTCGGCGCGCCGCGTCTTCGAGGTGATCGATCATCCCGCCGAGATCGTGGAGGTCTCCGACGCCCGGCAGCTCGCCCCCTTCTCCAGGGAGCTCCGGTACGAAGACGTCGCCTTCGGCTACGGCGGGGAAGAGGTGCTCCGCGGCGTCTCGCTGACGATCCGGTCGGGCGAGACGGTGGCGCTGGTCGGTCCTTCCGGGGCGGGCAAGACCACGCTGGTCAACCTGCTGCCGCGCTTCTACGATCCGCAAGGGGGGCGCATCACCTTCGACGGCATCGACCTGCGGGAGGCCACGCTCCCGTCCCTGCGCCGGCAGATCGGGCTGGTCACCCAGGACACCATCCTCTTCGACTCCTCCGTGCGCGACAACATCGCGTACGGCCAGGCCGACCCGCCGGAGGAGAAGGTCCGCGAGGCCGCGCGCGCCGCGTATGCCGAGGAGTTCATCGAGCGGCTGCCCCAGGGGTACAACGGCCGGGTGGGGGAGGACGCCGGTCGCCTGTCCGGCGGGCAGAAACAGCGGCTGGCGATCGCGCGCGCGATCTACAAGGACGCGCCGATCCTGATCCTGGACGAGGCCACGTCGCAGCTGGATACCGAGTCGGAGATGCTCGTCGCCCGCGCCCTGCGCAACCTCATGCGGGGACGAACGACGCTCGTCATCGCCCACCGGCTCTCGACCGTGCGGCGGGCCGATCGGATCCTGGTCCTGGAGGCCGGCCGCATCGTCGAGTCGGGCTCGCACGACGAGCTCTTGACTCGCCCCGGCCTCTACCGCAGGCTTCACGAGATGCAGTTCTTCACCGAGACCGACGCGGCCCGGGAGACGCCCGCGTGAGCCTGCGGAGCATGACCGGATTCGGGCGGGCCGCCGGCGCCGTCGCAGGAGCGCAGGCGGAGATCTGGGCCCGGAGCGTCAATCACCGCTCGCTCGACGTGACGGTGCGTCTGAGGGAGAGCGAGGCCGCGCTCGAACCAGCCCTGCGCAAAGTCTTCTCCCGGCGCTTGTCCCGGGGCAAGGTGGACGTGACCCTGCGCTGGAAACGCTCCGGGACCGGCGGCTACGACGTGTCCTTGAACGAGGAGCTGCTCGCGGCGGTGCTGGCGCGCGTCGCCCGCGTCTCCGAGAAAATGCCTCTGTCCGGACAGCTGCAGGCCCGCGACCTTCTGGCCATTCCGCAGATCTTCTCGGTGGACAACGCCGTGGCCGAGTTCTCCGAGGAGGAGGTCGCCGCGGTGGAGCGGCTGGCCGACGAGGCGGCCTCGGCGCTGGTGGCCATGCGCGAGCAGGAGGGCGGCGGCATCGCCCGGGACATCGGCGCGCGCGTCGACCTGCTGCGGCGAAAGAGCGCGGAGCTCTCGACCCGCCGCGACGAGATCCGCAGGACTCTGCACGCCAACCTGCGTCAGCGCATCGCGGAGCTCTGGGCCGACGCCCCGATCGATCCGGCGCGCATCGAGCAGGAAGCCGCCCTCGCCGCCGACCGTTCCGACGTGGCCGAGGAGCTCCAGCGTCTGGAAGGGCATCTGGACCAGTTCTCCAGCCTCGTCGCGTCCGCCGGCGAGCCGGTCGGCAAGAAGCTCGAGTTCCTCTCCCAGGAGATTCTGCGGGAGCTCAACACGCTGGGATCCAAGGCCCGGGACCTGCAGCTCGTCCGCGAGGTGGTGGAGATGAAATCGGAGACGGAGAAGATCCGCGAACAGATCGGCAACGTGGAATGAGCGACGTCCCGCGCGGCGATCTCTTCATCGTGTCGTCGCCGTCGGGCGGGGGCAAGACGACGCTCATCCGACGCCTCCTGGAGAGCCCGCCCGGCGCGCCCCTGCACTTCTCGGTCTCCCACACCACCCGGGCCATTCGCCAGGGCGAGGAGGACGGGCGCGAGTATCACTTCGTCTCCCTGGCCGAGTTCCAGAAGATGGTTCAGCGCGAGGAGTTCCTCGAGCACAACGAGGTGCACGACAACATCTATGGGACGTCCAGGTCCGAGGTGCTGCCGCACCTGGCCGCGGGCGAGGACGTCGTTCTGGATATCGACGTCCAGGGCGCGCGGGACGTTCTGAGCGCCTACCCGGAAGCCGTCACGGTGTTCATCGTTCCCTCATCTCCAGGAGAGCTCGAGCGCCGCCTCACGAGCCGGGGACTCGACGGGGAGAAAGCCATCCGCAAGCGGCTCATCAACGCGTCCCGCGAGACCCAGCAAGCCGAGCAATTTCAGTATGTTATCGTGAATGATGACCTCGATCGGGCGACTCTTGAGTTACAATCCATCGTTCGAGTTCGGCGCTTGACGCCGGTTCGGCAGAGGATGCGACTGGACCGCATCCGGTCCGAGTTTCGATAGAAAATCAGAGAGGGAGAGGTTTGTAACCGATGATTCAGAAAATGCCCGAAGGGGTCGACAGCAAATTTCGCCTCGTGCTCCTGGTCGCCCGGCGCGCCGAGCAGTTGATGCGCGGCGCCCGTCCGAAGCTCGAGACCGACCGTCCGACCAAGCCCGTGCGGCTCGCCGCGGACGAGTTCGAGCAGGCGCGGGTGCGTTGGGACTACGGTCCGGAAGGTGGCGTTCTGGAGGAAGCTACGGCCGACACGGCCGAAGAGGAAGCGGCGGAGGAAGAAGCGCGGGTCTGAGCCCCCGGCCATCCAGGGCCAGCGCCCGGGTCGGCCGGGCGGTCCTCCGCGCGGTCCTCCATTTTCGACTCCCGACTGCATGAAGGCGCACGTCGTTCTGGGCGTCTCCGGCGGAATCGCCGCCTACAAATCGGTCGAGATCCTGAGGGGCCTCCTCGGGCGCGGAGCCGAGGTCCAGGTCGTGCTCACGCGCGGAGCCCGGGAATTCGTGACGCCGGCGACCTTCGCGGCCCTCTCCGGCAAGGCGGTA
This sequence comes from uncultured Acidobacteriota bacterium, assembly GCA_963733955.1. GTDB lineage: Bacteria > Acidobacteriota > Thermoanaerobaculia > UBA5066 > Gp7-AA6 > DATFTF01. The sequence continues at coordinate 2,320,979 of CAVTEW010000003.1, read as the reverse complement.
CACACCGAAGTGTGGGGAGATCGCAACTCCCCGGCCGTCGATCACGTGGCCCTCGCGGATCGCTCCGACCTTCTGCTGGTCGCCCCGGCCACCGCTCACACGGTCGGAAAATTCGCGCTGGGCCTGGCCGACGACTTCCTCTCCACGTACTTTCTAGCCCACCGCAGGGCGACCCTGCTCGCGCCGGCCATGGAGAGCGCGATGTGGTCCAACGCCGCGGTCGTCCGCAACGTGCAGGCGCTGCGCGAGCGCGGCGTCGCCTTCGTCGGCCCGGCCGCGGGACCCCTGGCCTCCGGTCACGAGGGCATCGGACGCATGGAAGAGCCCGCGGTGGTCGTGGAAGAAGCCTGGAGTCTGCTCTCCCGGGACCGGGACCTCGCCGGGCTGTCCCTGCTCATCACCGCCGGGCCGACGCGCGAGCCGATCGACCCGATCCGGTTCGTCTCGAACCGCTCGAGCGGCCGGATGGGATATGCCGTGGCCGAGGCGGCGCGCGACCGCGGCGCCCGCGTGACGCTCCTGACCGGCCCGACCGGGCTTCCCGCGCCCGAGGGCGTGCGCCTGGCGCGGTTCGAGACCGCCGCGGATCTTCAGGCGCTGCTCGTGCGGGAATTCCCCGAGTGCGACGGCCTGATCATGGCCGCCGCGGTCGCCGATTTCATTCCCGAGGCGAGCGCGCAACGGCTGCACAGGGAGGACGGCGAACGGACCCTGCGCCTCTCGGCGGGTCGGGACGTGCTGGCCGGCCTGGCGCCGCTGGTCCGCTCCCAGACCGTGGTGGCGTTCGCCGCCGAGACGGACCGCCTCGAGGAACGCGGCCGGGCCAAGATGGAGCGCAAAGGAGCGGATCTGATCGTCGTCAACGACGTGGATCGCGCGGGCATCGGGTTCGACGCTCCGGAGAACGAGGTCCTGATCCTGGGCCGGACCGGCGAGCGCGAGACGGTGTCGCGCCGCCCCAAGCGCGACGTGGCCGAGAGGATTCTCGACGCCTTCCTGCGGGCGCGGCGCCCGGGGAGCGAAGTCCGTCGTTGAGCGGGCGGAGCGAGGTATGACGGTCCGGGGCGGCTCCCGCGACGAGCTCGAGTACTTCCGCGACCTCGGGTTTCGCGATCTCTACGTCGACTCCGCGCGCGGGGAGATCCCCGCGCTCGTCCCGGGCTCGACCCGCGATCTGCCGGCGCTCGCGCGGTTCCTGGAGGGATGCCCGCGATGCAAGCTGTCGCGAAGCCGGACCCGCATCGTTTTCGGCCAGGGCCATCCAAAGGCCGACCTGATGTTCGTGGGGGAGGCGCCCGGCCACGACGAGGACCTCCAGGGCCTCGCGTTCGTCGGGCGGGCCGGCCAGCTGCTGACCAAGATCATCGAAGCCATGGGAAGCAAGCGCGAGGACGTCTACATCTGCAACGTCCTCAAGTGCCGCCCCCCGAACAACCGCAATCCCGAGCCCGATGAAGTGGCCTCCTGCATCCCCTTCTTGGACGAGCAGATCCGCCTCATCGCGCCCCGGGCGATCGTGACCCTGGGGACCTTCGCGGCGCAGGCCGTCCTGGGCACCGACGAGCCGATCGGGCGGCTTCGCGGCCGGTGGCGTTCGGCCCGCGGCGTGCGGGTCATGCCGACGTTCCATCCCGCCTTCCTGCTGCGTTCCCCCGACCGCAAGAAGGACGTCTGGGAGGACATGAAGCTGGTCCGGGATTTTCTCTCGTCCGCGAAGGAGTGAATCGCGCGTGCCGGCGGCGCGCTTCCGGCACGAAAAGACGAGGGCGGCCCGAAGGCCGCCCGGATCCCGCGAAAGACGCCCCGCTCAGCGGGCGATCGTGCTGAAAATGGGGAAGTGGCTGGCCGCCCCCATGAAGAACAGCAGGGGCACCGAGAGCCACGCGTTGGTTCGCGAAGCCAGAAACGCTCTGCGCGCCCACTTGGGCTGATCGGCGGGAGCGGGGGCTCCGGTCTCCGCAGTGGCCCTGGTCGCGGCGATGAGCTTCTGCTGCAGCGGCCAGATGATCATCCAGACGTTCATGAGCATGACGGTTCCCAGGCCGCCGCCCACGAGGATCGAGATCGCGCGGTTGCTGGCGCCCCACTCGCGGGCCAGCCAGGCCATGAGCACGGAGGCCGCGGTGGTGACGACCAGCACGACGACGGCCACGGCGCGCCCGTCCTTCAGGGCCCCGCCCTGGATCGCCATCCGGTAGACGACCGACAGGATGACGAAGGCGACCGACCAGATCACCAGGAAGAGCAGCAGGGTCAGGTGCGGATTTTGGGTGACCTCTTTTCCCGCCTCCACGAAATAGCCCAGGTAGAGGAAGCCCGAGACCCACGTTCCCACGGCTCCCCAGCGGAACCACCAGAGGGTGTGGGTGAGCAGCGACGGGTTGGCCTTGAGCTTGGTGGGTCCGTCGAGCTCCTTCTGGACCTTCACGTTGACCAGGTTGAAGAAGTACAGCAGTCCGATCCAGGTGATGCCCGCGAGAAAATGGAACCAGCGGAGCAGGAACTGGAAGTTCGTGGCGAAGTCTTGGGGCCAGCTCATTCGATCTCCTCCTTGACTCGTCCAACGCGAGGCGGAACGGATTCTCTCACTTCAAGGGGCCGAGCAGAATCTCCGGAGTCATCATGGCGTCGAGCTCGCCCTCCGTGAGCACCTTCTTCTCCAGGAGCACCTGGCGGACCCGCACGCCCCGGGCCACAGCCTCCTTGAAGATCTCCGCGGCCTTGGCGTAGCCGATCCTGGGCGTCAGCGCGGTGATGACGGACGGAGATTCCTCCAGATAATGGCGGCACTTCGCGACGTTGGCCTGGATGCCGTCCACGCACCGCTGGCGGAAGATCGGGAGGAAGTTCACGAGAAGCTGCGGCCCCCGCGTCAAGTTGTGGGCGAGCAGCGGCATCATCACGTTCAGGTCGAGCTGGCCCGCGCCGACGGCGAGCGCGTTGGCCGTGTCGAACCCGACGATCTGGAAGCAAAGCATGTTGAGGCACTCGAGCAGCGAGGGGTTGACCTTTCCCGGCATGATCGAAGAGCCGGGCTGGACGGCCGGAAGGCGGATCTCGTCCAATCCCGTGGCCGGTCCCGAGGCGAGCAGGCGCAGATCGTTGGCGACGCGGGAGAGCTCCAGAGCGAGGGCGCGCAGGGCCGCGGAACAGTCGCCCGCGGCGGCGCGGCTCTGGAGGCTCTCCCGGGGGTCGGCCGCTGGGCGAAACTCCTCTCCGGCCAGCTTGGACAGGCGTCCGATCGCCTTCTCGCGGAATCCCGGCTCCGTGTTCAGGCCGGTGCCGGCGGCGGTCCCGCCGAGCGCGAGCTCGCGCAATCCGTCCAGCGATCGGTCGAGGACGCCCCGGCGGCGGGTCAGCGCGGCGCCAAACGCGTGGAGCTCCTGTCCCAGCGTGACCGGGACGGCGTCCATGAGGTGCGTCCGGCCGGACTTCAGAACGCCGACGAAGTCCCTTCCCTTGGCGTGGAAAGACTCCGCCACGCGACCGATCTCCTCGGACAGGCGCCGGCCCACCGCGACCGCCGCCATGTGCAGCGCCGCCGGAAAGGTGTCGTTGGTGGATTGCCCGAGGTTGACGTCGTCGTTGGGGTTCACCGCGGACCGGTCGCCGCGCGCGCCGCCCAGGATCTCCGCGGCCCGTCCGGCCACGACCTCGTTGACGTTCATGTGGAATGAGGTTCCGGCCCCGGCCTGGTAGACGTCCACGACGAACTGCTCGGCCAGCCGGCCGGCCAAGATCTCGTCGCAGGCGGCGACGATGGCGTCCGCTTTCCGGGCGTCCAGCCGTCCTTGCTCCCGGTTGGTTTCGGCGCAGGCACGCTTGATCCGGGCGTAGGCCCGCACCATCTCGGGGTGGGCCCGCTCGCCGGAGATCGGATAGTTCTCCACCGCCCGGGACGTCTGCGCTCCCCAGTAGGCCTCGTCGGGGATCTCTCGCACACCCAGGCTGTCCTTTTCCTGTCGCAAGGGAGCCTCCCGTGGGATCGGTCGTTCTCTTCGGAATCTAACAGACTTCGCCGCGTGAGGCGTAAGGCGTGAGGCGTAAGGCGTGAGGCGTAAGGCGAATCTTCCCCCTCTCCCCGAGGGAGAGGGCGGGGTGAGGGTTAGTTCTGGTCGCGGCGCGCGAAGTCTCCCAGAGGGGAGGAGGCGCGCGCCGCGGGAGCGAGAGCGAGGGAGGGATCAGGCGGGCCGTCGAGGCCGCAACCGGCCGAGCGGACCGCCGGTGCGCCGAGGGCGCAGATCCCGATCGAGCGGAAGCGACGTGCGGTGAGGGTTAGCCCTGGTCGCGGCGCGCGAAGTCTCCCAGAGGGGAGGAGGCGCGCCGCGGGAGCGAGAGCGAGGGAGGGATCAGGCGGGCCGTCGAGGCTGCAACCGGCCGAGCGGACCGCCGGTGCGCCGAGGGCGCAGATCCCGATCGAGCGGAAGCGACGTGCGGTGAGGGTTCGCCCCGGTCGCGGCGCGCGAAGTCTCCCAGAGGGGAGGAGGCGCGCGCCGCGGGAGCGAGAGCGAGGGAGGGATCAGGCGGGCCGTCGAGGCCGCAACCGGCCGAGCGGACCGCCGGTGCGCCGAGGGCGCAGATCCCGATCGAGCGGAAGCGACGTGCGGTGAGGGTTCGCCCCGGTCGCGGCGCGCGAAGTCTCCCAGAGGGGAGGAGGCGCGCGCCGCGGGAGCCGCAGCGGAGCGAGAGGTCAGGCGTTTGGTCGAGCCCCTTTGGGCGAGCCAAACGCCGGTGCGCCAAAGGCGCAGACCGTGAGCGCAGCGGAGGCGAGGTGTGTGTAGAATCTCTCCGTGCGCAGCCGGAAGACCGCCCGGAAAACCGCCATGTTCCTCGCCGCGGCGGCCGCCCTGGCCCTGGGGCTCTGGGGCGGGGCGGCGGCGTGTCGCGCCCAGCGGGTACGGCCGCCCCAACGGGAGGCGCAGGTCCACGGCTCGAACGCCGCCGCCGTTGCTCGTCCGGCGGCGGAGCCCGGCGCGGACGCGGGCGGCGGGCTCCTCTCCGGCGAGGAGCGTGCCGCGGTCGGGGAGTTCCTGCGCCGCAATCCGGACCTGCGCCTGGCCACCGACTCCGACCGCCGAGGCACGCGCAGCGGAGACGGAGACGTGCGCGGTCTCTACGGCGTCTACCACCCCTACTTCGTGCGCGGGGATCTGAACGACGACGGGATCCTCGATTTCGTCCTGGCGTTCGTTCACCGATCCTCGACCCGATCCGCCCCCTGGTTTTCGATCGCCGTTTTCACCGGGCGGGGCGCCGGTCAGGGATACAACCCCGGCCTGTTCCTCGAGCGCGACGTCTCGCTGTCGCGGGGCGACCTGTCCATCGACCGGGACGCCGTGGTCATTACGCCGGACCTGTCCGACGAAGAGGTCCGCCGCTACCGCTGGGATCCCGTCCACCGGTCGTACGTCTTCGTGCGCGACGACGAGGACGACGATGACGCGCCTGTGCCGGCGCAGACCTAGAGTCGAGATCGTCCCGACGACGGATCGGGTCATTCCAGCCGTGGTGGAACCCCCCACCGGTCCGGCGGCGCCGCTCGATCCGAGGAATCGGCTCCGCGTCGTCGCGGTCGCGCTGCCGCTGCCGATCCGCAAGAGCTTCTCTTACCGGGTGCCCGAGCCCCTGCCAGTGCCCGAGGAAGGCTCGCGGGTGCGCGTCCCGTTCGGCGAGCGGGTTCTGACCGGCATCGTGGTGGAGGCCGCCGGCGCGGACACGTCCGGACTGCGCGACGTGCTGGCCGTCCTGGACGAAGAGCCGGTGTGCCCGCGGGATCTGCTCGAGGCCGCCGAGCGCGTGGCCCATCGATTCTTCGCCTCGACCGGCGAGGTCCTGCGCAGCGCGCTGCCGGCCCGGTTGCCCGCCGCCGGCGCGGCCAGGTACCGGATCACCGAGCGGGGCGCTCTCGGCAGGGCGCAGGGCCGCGAGCGCGAGATCCTCGATCGTCTTTCGGGGGGCGAAACGGTGCGGGTGGTCGACCTGCCGGTGGAGGGGCGGCGCGAAGCACTGCGCGCGCTCGAGAATCGCGGATGGATCCGCGTGGTCTCGGGACCGCCGCGGGCGCGGCGCACGGAGACGGCGTTTGCTCCGGTGCGTCTGTCCGAGCAGGAGCGGGCGGCCCGCCTGGGCCGCAGCCGCAAGGGCGCGGCGGTTCTGGCCTACCTCGAGGGCCTCGGGCGGCCGGCCACCGCCCTTGAGATCCGGTCCGCCACCGGGGCCGGGCGCGCCATGGCCGGGGACCTGCTCAAGCGCGGTCTCCTGCACGGCTTCGAGCAGGCGCGGCGCCCGGAGCTCGCGGTCGCGTTGGGCGCTCCCCACGTCTTCGCCCTGACCGGTCACCAGGACGCGGCGCTGGCCGAGGTCGTCGCAGCCATCCACGCGCGGCGGTATGTCCCCGCTCTGCTCCAGGGCGTCACCGGCTCGGGCAAGACGGAGGTCTATCTGCGATCGATCGCTGCGGCGCTCGGAGCCGGCCGCGGCGCCGTCTGGCTGGTGCCGGAGATCGCGCTGACGCCGGTGTTCGCGCGGGAGCTCGGCCGCCAGTTCGGCGGGCGCGCCGCGGTCCTTCACTCCGCGCTCTCGGAACGGGAGCGCGCGGATTCCTGGGACCGGGTGCGCTCGGGGCAGGCCCGCGTGGTCATCGGGCCGCGTTCGGCCGCGTTTGCCCCGGTGGTCGATCCGGGCCTCTTCATCGTCGACGAAGAGCACGACGCGTCCTACAAGCAGCGCGAGTCGCCGCGGTACGACGCCCGCGAGGTGGTAGCCATCCGAGCCCACGCCGCCAACGCGACTGTCGTCTACGGATCGGCCACTCCGTCGCTGGAGGCCTGGCACGCGGCCCGCGAGGGGCGACTGCGGCTCCTGCGCCTGCCTGCGCGCATCGACGAACGCGGGCTGCCCGGCGTGTCCGTCGTCGACTTGCGGCGCGAGCCGTTTCAGAGGGACGAGAAAGGCATTCCGCTCTTCTCCCGGCCATTGCTCGAGCGGCTCCGGGAGGTCTTCTCCCGCGGCGAACAGGCCATCCTCCTCCAACCGCGGCGCGGATTCGCCCCCCTGCTTCTCTGCCGCGACTGCGGATTCGAGTTCCGCTGCGCCCACTGCAGCGTGTCGCGCACGGTGCACGACCGCGGCCGCAGCCTGGTCTGCCACTACTGCGGCGAGCGCGCCGCGCGGCCGGAGCGGTGCCCGGATTGCGGCGGCACGCTGCTGGAAGCCATCGGCGCGGGGACCGAGCGGGTGGGGGACCGGTTCGCCGCGCTCTTCCCGAACGTTCCCTACGCCGTCCTGGACCGGGATTCGGCGCGGCGCCGCGGCGCGGACGCGGTCATCGACGAGGTGCTGGCCGGCCGGGTGGCCTGCCTGATCGGAACCCAGATGGTGGCCAAGGGGCACGATTTTCCCAACGTGACGGCGGTGGGCGTCCTCTCCGCGGACACGATCCTGAACTTTCCGGATTTTCGCTCGGCGGAGAAGACCTTTCAGCTGGTGGCGCAGGTGGCCGGCCGGGCCGGGCGGGGGACGCGGCCCGGTACCGTCCACGTGCAGACCTTCCATCCGCGGCACCCGGCGATCCTCCGCGCGGCCGAGCACGACATGGACGGCTTCGCCGCCGACGAGCTGAACTTCCGGCGCGCCTTCTTCTATCCGCCGTTCTCCGAGCTGGCCCAGATCCTCGTCTCCTCGGAAGATCGGGAGAAGGCGGCGCAGGCCGCGGCCGGCGTCGGCCGGGCGGCGTCGGCCGGGCCGGAAGGACTGCGCGTCTCGGGGCCTGCGCCCGCTCCCTTCGAACGCCTCCAGGGGCGGTGGCGCTTCCAGATCCTGCTGCGCGCGGGCGACCGGCGGGCCCTGCTCGCGGCCCTGGAATCCTGCGTGCCCGAGCGCGCCCCGGCGGGGACCCAGATCGCCACGGACGTCGATCCCCAGGATCTCCTGTGAGGCCGGGTATAACACTTTTGCTATATTTCGCCGCGCCCCCGCTTGGGAGTTGGGAGGCGGAGGCCGTAGACTGTCAGCCATGAACGGGGAAGAGAGCGCGTTCGAGGAGCCCATCGTCAAGCTCCGCCGCCGGATCGAGGAGCTGTCCGCCCTCCCCGACGACGCCAGCCACCGGCGGGAAATTGAAAAGCTGCGCGAACGGCTCGAGCGCGTCTCCCGGGAGATCTACGCGAACCTCACTCCCTGGCAAAAAACGCTCGTGGCCAGGCATCCGGCGCGCCCCTACACGTCCGACTACATCGCCGCGCTGATGACGGATTTCGTGGAGCTCCACGGGGACCGCAAGTTCGCCGAGGATCCCGCGATCATGGCCGGCTTCGCCCTGTTTCGCGGCCGCCCGGTGGCCGTCGTCGGACACCAGAAGGGCCGCGACACCAAGGAGAAGATCCGGCGCAACTTCGGGATGCCCCGACCGGAGGGGTACCGCAAGGCCCTGCGGGTCATGCAGCTGGCCGAGAAGTTCGGCCGCCCTATCCTGTCGTTCGTCGACACGGCGGGGGCTTACCCGGGCATCGACGCCGAGGAGCGCGGCCAGGCCGAGGCGATCGCCGTCAACCTGCGCGAGATGTCGTCCTTCCATGTCCCGATCCTGGTGACCATTACCGGCGAAGGGGGATCGGGCGGCGCGCTGGCTCTGGGCATCGGGGATCGGGTGCTCATGCTCGAGCACTCCGTCTACTCGGTGATCACCCCGGAGGGGTGCGCGGCCATCCTGTGGAAGGACGCTTCGCGCAAGAAGGACGCCGCCGAGGCGTTGAAGCTGACCGCGCGGGATCTGCAGGAGCTCGCCGTGATCGACGAGATCGTTCCGGAGCCTCCCGGGGGAGCGCACGCCGACTGCGCCGGAGCGGCCGCGGCCGTCGGCGAGGCGATCGAGCGGCATCTGCGCGATCTCCTCGAGCTGACGCCGGACGAGCGCCGGGAGCGGCGGTACCGGAAGTTTCGCGCGATCGGGCGCTTCGAGACCGCCACCGCGTGAGCGTCCAGCCGCTGGAGGCGGCCCCAGCGCCCGCTGCAGGCGGACAGCATCTGTCCCCGGTCCCGCGCACAATCCGGTCCATGCCCGCCACCTGGAGAATTCGCGAGGCCGATGCGGAGCGCACCGCGTCCCTGGCCCGGGACGCGGCCGTGCCCGACGTCGTCGCCCGTCTGCTTCTCGCGCGCGGCGTCGGCGACGCGGACGAGGCTCGCCGATTCCTGCGTCCCGATCCGGACGGCCTGCACGATCCGCTGTTGCTCGCGGGCGCCGAGGCCGCGGCCGATCTGCTGGTCGCGGCGGCGCGCGCCGGACGCCGCATCGTGGTCTTCGGCGACTACGACGTCGACGGCGTGACCGCGGTCGCCCAGCTCAAGGCCGCCCTGATCCGCGCGGGCGCGGACGCGGTCGCCTTCCTTCCGCACCGCCTCCGGGACGGCTACGGCCTGAAGCCGGAGACCGTCGCCCGCGTCGTGGCCGAGTGGAGCCCCTCGGTGATCGTGACGGTCGATTGCGGCATCACCGCGGTCGAGGGCGTCGCCTACGCGCGGTCGCGGGGCGTCGACGTGATCGTCACCGACCACCACCTGGTGCCCGACGAGCTGCCCGCCGGGGCGATCGTCGTCAACCCCAAACAGCCCGGGTGCCGGTATCCGGAAAAGGAGCTGGCCGCCTGCGGGATCGCCATGAAGATCGCCCAGGCCGTGGCCCGGCGGGCCGGGGTCGCGCTGGCGACGGAGTCCCTGCTGCGCGCGGCTTGCCTGGGCACGATCGCCGACCTCGTGCCCCTGGTCGGGGAGAACCGCATCATCGCGGCATCCGGCCTGGCCGCCCTGGCCCGCCCGCGCGCTCCCGGCCTGCGGGCGCTCCTGGAGGAATGCGGGGTCGAGCCGGGGCGCCCGCCCACGGCGGAAGAGGTCGCCTTTCGAATCGCGCCGCGGCTCAACGCCGCCGGGCGGCTGGACACCGCGGAGCTCGCGCTGTCGCTCTTCGAGGAGCGCGACGGGGCGCGGGGCCGGGCCATCGCCCGGGAACTCTCGCTGCGCAACGCCGAGCGCCAGGCCCTGGAACGGCGCGTCGTCCACGAAGCCCGCGAGCAGATCGACGGCTGGTTCGAGCCGGAGCGAGACCGCGTGATCATCGAGGGAGCCCGCGGCTGGCATCGCGGCGTTCTCGGTATCGCGGCGTCCCGGCTGGCCCGGGAATACCACCGTCCCGTTCTCCTCTTCGCGCTGGACGGCGATCGGGCGAGCGGCTCGGGCCGCAGCGCGGCCGGCATCTCGCTCCACGCCACATTGAAGGGGGTGCAGGGCTTCTTCCGCGAGTTCGGCGGCCACGACCAGGCCGTGGGCGCAAGTCTGGACGCCGCGCGCTGGGAGGAATTCCGCGAGGCCGCGCGAAGCCACTTCGCGGCGAGCATCTGCGCCGACCGTCTGGAACGGGTCGAGGAGGCCGAGGCGCCGCTCCCCCTGGACGACGTGGACGAAGAGCTCATGACGCATCTGGATCGGTTCGAGCCGCACGGGATGGGCAATCCCCGGCCGGTGCTCCACGCGTCGGTCCGGGCGACCGCGCCGTTTCGCGATCTGGGATCGACCGGGGCCCGCGGAAAACTGGGCCGCCGCTCGGGAGACCTCGATTGCATCTGCTGGCGGCGCGAGCTGGTCGAGGGATTCTCCCCCGGCCGCCCGATGGAAGCGCACTATCGCCTGAGCCGCAATCGCGTGGGCCGCCTCGAAGCCGAGCTGGTGGCCGCCCGGGGGCTGCCCGGCGCATGACCCGGCGCAGGCTGGAATGGGCCATCCTGGCCTTCGGCGCGGTGTTCCTGATCGTTCTGGTCTTCGCCTTCCGGCCGGGCCGGCGTCCCTCGCGCGGCGCCACCGGCCGCGATTCGTTGCCGGCGCTGGCGCCCTCGGCGGAAGCGGGCGAGGCGACGACCGTGCTCAAGGGGTTCGACTACACCGAGACGCTCAAGGGCAAGCCCCTCTTCCACATTCAGGCCGAGCGCACCGTCGGCTTCGGGCCGGCGGCGGGCCTGGTCCCCAACGTGTACGTGCTCGAGCGGGTGACCCTGACGGTCTATCCCGAGCAAGGCGACGCGGTCACCGTCCGATCGGACCGGGCCGAGTACGACCAGCGCAACAAGGGGGCGCGGCTTTCCGGCAACGTGCATTGGAGCGACGCGCGCGGGGCGCTCGGCGAGACCGGAACTCTGGTTTTCGATCCGAACCAGCGCCTGCTCTCCGCCCCTGGGGCCATTCATCTGACGCGCGGGACGTTCGACCTCACGTCGCGCTCGGGCCGCTACGACGTCAGGAGCCGCCGCGTCTTCCTGGACGGACCGGTCGAGGGCCGCGGCACGGGCGAGGGCAGCGGAGGATTGACCGCGCTGTCGGCGGCCTCGGCGGTCTACCGGCGCGACGACGCTTCCATCGAGCTGTCCGGGAAGGTTCAGGCCGCAGGCCGCGCCGGCGACCGCCTCTCGTGCGAGCGGCTGGTCCTCAAGCTCGCCGGCGAGCAGGAGCGGCTGCAATGGGCCCGCGCGGAAGACGGCGTCGCGGGCACCCTCGCGCCGTCGCGCGGCGCGCCTGCGAACCGCGCGGCTCCGGCGCGGCGCTACACCGCTCACGCGGCGGCCATCCTCTTCGGGCCGGACGGCCAGGCCACGTCGGTCTCCCTGACCGGCGCCCCGGCGCAGGTCTGGGATTCTCAGGGACGCGTCCGCGCTCCCACCATCGATCTCGCGCTCAAGGACGGCCGGCCGGCTTCCGCCACCGCGCGCGGGGGCGTGCACATGGAGTCCCAGAAGAGCCGGGCGGACTCGCAGGAGGCCAGTCTCTCGTTCACTCCGGAGGGAGAGATCGCGACGACGGAGCTGTCCGGCGGAGTCCGTATGGAAGGGGAGGGCCGCACCGGGCGGGCCGCCAGGGCGGTCGAGGTGGCCGAGCGGGGGATCTGGATCCTGACGGGCGATCACGGTTCGGCCACCGTGGAGAGCGGCGGCTCGCGGGTCTCCGCCGACCGCGTGGAGATCGACGAGAAGGGCAAGACGCTCACCGCCGAGGGAACCGCCCGGGCCGTTTTCACGCCGGCGGAGAAAGGGAAATCGTCGGCGGGCCGCGCGCCCCTGCTGGTCGGCGACCCCGGCAAGCCGACGTTCGGGAAGGCGCAGCGGATCGTCCTCGACGACGGCGCCCGCATGGCGACGCTCACCGGGTCGGCAACCCTCTGGCAGGGATCCTCGTCGCTTTCCGGCGACGCCATCACCTTGAACGACGCGGAGCGCTCCGCGGTGGCGGTGGGAAATACGCGCACCGTTTCACTGCCGGCGCAGGGCGAGAAGAAGACTCCCGGGAAAGCCCCTCCGGCCGGCCCCGCCGTGGTCACCGCCCGGCGGGTCACCTACCGGGAGAAGGAATCTCAGGCGCTCTTCGAAGGCGCCGTGGTTCTCACGCGGGACGCCTGGCAAGCCAAGGCCGATCGCGCGACAGCCTTCTTCGGAGCCGACCGGAAGATCGAGCGCGTGGAGATGTCGGGCACGGTCGCGCTCACCGATTCGAGCCAGGGCCGATCCGGGCGGGCCGAGCACGCCATCGACTGGGTCCGCGAGGGCAAGACCATCCTGGAAGGCGCTCCGGCCTGGGTGGCCGACGCCGCGGGCAACCGCGTGGCCGGTGCCGTCTTGACGATCACCGACCGGGGGCGTAGGGTCGAAGTGACCGCGCCCGAGGGCGGCAAGACCGAAACGGTACATCGCACGCAAACTTCGTGAGCACGCCCGAGACGGATTCCCCCCGTTCCACCCTGGAAGCCGTCGGCCTGATCAAGACCTACGCGGGCCGCGCCGTGGTCTCGGGCGTGTCCCTGGAGGTGGGGGCGGGGGAGATCGTCGGGCTTCTCGGACCAAACGGGGCCGGCAAGACGACGACCTTCTCCATCGTGGTCGGGCTCGTACGTCCCGACGCGGGCACGGTGCGGCTGGGCGACCGGGACCTGACCGACCTGCCGATGTACCGGCGCGCGCGGGCGGGCATCTCCTACCTTCCTCAGGAGCCCTCGGTCTTTCGCAAGATGACGGTGGAGGAGAATCTGCTGGCCATCCTGGAAACCCTCGATCTCTCGCGCGGCGAACGGCAGGAACGGGCCGACAGCCTCCTGGCGGAGTTCGGGCTGGAGACCCTGCGTACGCACCGGGCCTACACCCTTTCCGGAGGCGAACGGCGCCGGGTGGAGATCGCGCGCAGCCTGGTGCTCGAGCCGGAGTTTCTTCTGCTGGACGAACCGTTCGCCGGGATCGATCCCCTCGCAGTCCTGGATATCCAGGCCATCGCCCGCCGACTCGCCTCCTCGGGAATCGGCGTCCTGGTCACCGACCACAACGTCCGCGAGACTTTGTCGATCGTCGACCGGGCCTATATAATCAATGCCGGCGAGATCTTGAGGGCTGGCACGCCTCTTGCCTTGTCGAGCGACGCCGTCGTCAAGAAAATCTATTTGGGCGAGGCCTTCCAGCTGAATTGACCGCATGAACGATCCTCGAAACAGACCTTCTTGGCTGATCCCGGCGAGCCTTTCTCGCCGCTGAGACCGCACACCATGCCTCTGGAACAGAAACTCCACCTCAAGCTTTCGCAGCGGCTGGTGATGACGCCGTCGCTGCAGCAGGCCATCAAGCTGCTGCAGATGTCCAAGCTGGAGCTCGAGGAGGTCTTGAACCAGGAGATGGTGGAGAACCCCCTGCTGGAGGAAGAGCAGGAGGAACAGGCCGAGGCCGAACGCCTGGAAGCGGCCAACAAGGAAGAGGCCCCCGCCGCTGCGCCGGAAGCTCCCGCGGAGGCGCCGGCGGAGAAGGAGAAAGACTCCTTCGAAGAAATCGACTTCGACACCTACTTCGAGGACTACATCGAGAGCTCCTACAACCCCCGGCAGTACGACGACAGCGAGCAGGTGCCTCTGGAGAACACGCTCTCTCGGCCTCAAGGATTGACCGAGTACCTGAATTGGCAGCTCTCGATGTCCGAAGAGAGCCCGCGGGTGCGGGAGATCGCGACCTACCTCATCGGCAACGTCGACGAGGACGGCTATCTGAGAGTCTCCCGCGACGAGATCCGCGGCGCGGGGTACACCGACGACGCCGAGGTCGAAAGGGCCCTGGCCGCTGTGCGCGGGTTCGATCCGCCCGGGATCTGCGCCTTCGACCTGCCCGACTGCCTGATGCTGCAGATCCGCGCTCTGGGCATCGAAAACCCGTTGATCGACAAGATCATCACCCAGCACTGGGCCGAGTTTCTCAACCGTCAGTACGCGCAGGTCTGCAAGGCCTTGAACGTCGGCATGTCCGAGCTCCAGGCCGTTCTGGAGATCGTCAAGAACCTGGAGCCCAAGCCCGGCCGCAAGTACTCCAGCGAGCGGACCATCTACGTCGAGCCGGACGTGGCCGTGCGCAAGATCGGCGACGACTACGTCATCCAGTTGAACGAGGACGGGTTGCCGAAGCTTCGGATTTCCGCGGCGTATCGCCGCATGTTGCGCGGAGGCAATGGGGCGATCGGACAGGAGGCGGCCAACTATCTCAAGGACAAGATGCGCTCGGCGGTCTGGCTGATCAAGAGCCTGGACCAGCGCCAGCGCACCATCTACAAGGTCGCCGACTCCATCGTCCGCCACCAGCGTGGGTTCTTGGACAAGGGCATCGAGCATCTGCGTCCCCTGGTGCTGCGCGACGTCGCCAACGACATCGGAATGCACGAATCGACCGTCTCGCGCGTCGTGTCCAACAAGTACATACACACGCCGCGCGGCCTTTTTCCGATGAAGTACTTCTTTCACAGCGGGATCGATTCGGTGGACGGCAGCGACGTTTCGTCGCTCTCGATCAAGAACAAGATCTCGCGGATCATCGCGGACGAAGACGCGCGCCGTCCCCAGTCGGACGCGCGCATCATGCAGCGTCTGCGCGCCGAGGGAATCCAGATCGCGCGACGAACCGTCGCCAAGTATCGCGAGGAGCTCAAGATTCCCTCGTCGTCCCAGAGGAAACAATCGTTCTAGCCCGGCCGCTTCGCCGCGCTGGAGCAGGAGGAGACATGAGCGTCGAGTTCACGGGCCGCAATGTGCGCGTCACTGCGATCCTCAAGGAGCTGGCCCAGGAGCGTGCGGACAAGCTCGAGCGCCATCTGGGAGGGCCCGCGCAGGTGCGCGTCGTGTTGTCCCAGGAGAAGCACCGGTTCGGCGCCGAAGTCATCGCCACGCACCGCCGCCGGCGGTGGAAGGCGCAGGAGGAAACCGCCGATCCCCGCGCGGCCATGACGCTGGCGTTTGAAAAGATTGACGCGCAGGCCAAGAAGGACTCCGAGAAACGGCGGGGCCGCAAGCACCGCGGAGCCGCCGCCGCCGCGGCCTCCTTGAAGGAGGAGAAGACCGCACCGCGGCCGGCCAGGCCCGCCGCGCCGGACCGGCGGATCGTGCGGACGGCCCAGCGCTCGCCGGTCAAGCCGATGACCGTCGAGGAGGCGGCCATGCGGATGGAGACCTCTCCCCAGGAGGTCGTGGTCTTCCGCGACGCGGCCAGCGAACGCATCTCGATCCTCTACCGGCGCCGCGACGGCGACCTCGGATTGATCGTCCCGGAATGTTGAAGCCGATCGGCCGGAGACCGGATTGAGCGCGTCCTCGCCGGTCGCCCTCGGCGTCGATCCGCGCTTGATCTTTCCCGATCTGGAGGGGCGGACGCGCGAAGAGGTCCTCGCGGAGATGGCCGCCAGACTGGCCGGAGCCGGCGTGGTCCGCGACGCGGGCGACCTCAGCCGGCGGTTGATCGAGCGCGAAGGGCTGGGCTGCACAGCCCTGGGCGGCGGGATCGCCATTCCCCATTGCAAGCTCAAGGAGTTGTCCGACGTCGTTCTGGCGATCGGCCGGCGTCCGGGCGGCGTGGACTTCGAAGCGCCGGACGGAGTGGCCGTCACCATCCTGTTCCTGGTTCTCTCCCCGGCCCAGACGCCCGCGCTCCATCTCCAGGCGCTGGCCCGCGTTTCGCGGTGGCTCAAGAGCCCCGGAGTGGCCGAAGCCCTGCGGCGGGCGGAAACCCGCGATGAAATCGCCGAGGCGATCCGGGGCACTCCCGCGGGGGCCTCGACGGCGCACGGATGAAGGAGCACCCATGAGCGGAGCGCGCGACCCCGGTCCCTCGGTCAAGCTGACGGCGGAAGTTCTCCGCGGCCCGGCGCTCGCGGACCTCGGTATGCGGGTGATCGCCGGCCAGTCCGGGTTCCACCGGCCGATCTCCTGGGGACGGATCCAGCGGCCCGGCCTGGCCCTGGCCGGGTTCCTGCCGTTCATCAAGCCCGGTCGGATCCAGATCGTGGGGGAGAGCGAGCTGCACTATTTCGCCACCATGCCCGACGAGCTGCGACGGGAGCGCGTCGCGGCGATCTGCGCCCTCCCGGTGGCCGCCTTCGTGGTGACCAAGGGGCAGAAAGTCCCGCAGGAGCTCGCCGCGGAGTGCGAGCGGCGCGGTGTCCCCCTGCTGGTCTCCGACCAGACCACTTCGGTCGTCATCCAGTCGATCACGCGAATCCTGGAGGACGAGCTGGCCCCCTCGACGACCGTGCACGGGGTGCTGGTGGACGTGTACGGCATGGGCGTTCTCCTGATGGGCGAGTCGGGCATCGGCAAGAGCGAGTGCGCCCTCGACCTGATCCAGCGCGGGCACCGGCTGGTGGCCGACGACGTGGTGGAGATCCGCAAGTATCCCAACGGGTCGATGGTCGGGCGTGCCGCCGAGATGATCCGGTACCACATGGAGCTCCGGGGAATCGGGATCATCAACATCAAGCACCTCTTCGGCGTCTCCGCGGTGCGGGCGTCCAAGTCGATCGAGCTGGTCATCGAGCTCGAGCGGTGGGATCCGGCAAAGCGGTACGACCGCCTCGGCCTGGACGGCGAGTCCTACACGATCCTGGACCGGCCCCGGCCGTTCCTGCGTCTGCCGGTCGCCTCGGGCCGCAATATCGCGCTGCTGATCGAGATCGCGGCGCGCAACGAGCTCTTGAAGTCGCAGGGATACGACGCGGCCAAGGAGTTCGCCTTGAAGGTGGACGAGCAGATCGCCCGCAATATGCAGGCGCCGGCCCGCCGACGCGCTTGACCCGCGCCCGCGCCAGGGCCCGGGCCGCCGTCGGGCCGCGCCGCAGGACCGCCGGCCCGTCCAGATCGGCAGGTCCGGGCGCCCCGCCCGAAAGTCTGGTGATCGCCACGGGTCTTTCCGGGTCCGGAAAGAGCCACGTGTACAAGTGCCTGGAAGACATGGGCTACGCCTGCGTGGACAACCTGCCGCTCGAGCTGGTCGAGCCGCTCCTGGCGCAGGTGGCCGCTCCGCGCGTGGGGATCATCCTGGACGTGCGCAACCCGGGCTTCGCGGCGAGGTTTCCCGAGATCCTGGCGCGGGTGCGCGAGCGCGTGCCGGCCACGCGGCTGCTGTTCCTCGACGCCTCGGAAGAGTCGCTGATCCGGCGTTTTTCCGAGACCCGCCGCCCCCATCCTCTGGCCGGCGATCGGTCCCTGCTCGAGGCGCTGCGCCGGGAGCGCAAGCTCCTCGAGGACGTGCGATCGGTCGCCGACGTGGTCGTCGACACGTCGGACATGACGGTGCACGAGCTGCGCTCCTTCATCCAGAAGACGTTCGTGGGAGATCCGTCGCGCGCCCGCATGATCATTTCCGCGACCTCCTTCGGCTTCAAGTTCGGCGTCCCCCACGACATCGACCTGCTCTTCGATGTCCGTTTCCTGGCCAATCCGCACTTTGTCCCGGAATTGAAACCGAAGACCGGAGACGATCCGGCGGTGGCCGCCTACATCGAGCAGGACCCGGAGACGTCCCGGTTTCTGCACCGGGTCGGAGCCTTTCTCGACTACCTCCTGCCCCTCTACGAGCGCGAGCAGAAGAGCTATCTGTCCATCGGGGTGGGCTGCACCGGAGGCAAGCACCGCTCCGTCTACATCGCCTCGCGCCTGGCGTCCCTGCTCTCGGAAAAGGGGTATCCGGTCCGGGTCTCCCACAGGGACGCCACGCGGGGATGACCCGAGGACGGCCCAGGCCTTAGAATCGGCGCAAATGACCGGGATCCTTCTCGTGACTCACGGACGGCTCGCCGAAGAGCTCAAGGCGGCCGCCCTGACGATCCAGCCGGACATCACGCGCATCGTGGCCGTGGCTCTGGAGTGGAACCAGACCGGCGAGGACGCGCGCGAGCGCATCGCCCGCGGCCTGGCCGAGGCCGAGGACGGCGAGGGCACCGTGATCCTGACCGACATGTTCGGCGGGACTCCCACCAATCTGACGCTGTCCTTTCTTCAGAAGGACCGCGTCGAGATCGTGACCGGCGTCAACCTTCCGATGGTGCTCAAGGCGGCGGCGCTGCAGAAGAGCGGCCGGGCCGTGACCGAGATCGCCCACCTGGCGCGCGAGCGCGGCCAGCGTTCGATCTGCGTCGCTTCCGACCTTTTGGCGGACGAAAAGACGGCCTCGGCCGAGCTGGCGCCGTCCTCCGAACGATGATCGAGCGCGAGCTCGCGATCCGCAATCGCCTGGGCCTGCACGCCCGGGCGGCGGCGAAGTTCGTCCAGACGGCCAGCCGCTTCAAGGCCTCGGTCAAGATCCGAAAGAACGGCGAAGAGGTCGACGGCAAGAGCATCCTTGGCATCCTCCTGCTGGCCGCTTCGCAGGGAACCCGGATCATCATCACGGCGTCGGGAGAAGACGAGGCCGCCGCCATCGCCGCGGTGGAGGATCTGATCACCCGCAGTTTCGACGAGGAGGAGTGAGGGGGAATTTGTGATCTGCGATTTGTGATTGGCGATTGGGACGGCGCGAGCCAATCGCCCATCACACGTTACGCATCACAAGTCACGAATCGCCATGCTCCAGGGACTTCCCGTCTCACCCGGAATCGCCGTCGGACGCGCCGTCATCGTCCGCTTTTCGGGCATGCCCGCCTTTCGCCGGGCAGTCTCGGCTTCCGGCCTCGAAGACGAGGAGCGCCGCCTCCGGCGCTCGGCCCGGCGCGCCTCGGAAGCCTTCCGGCAGCAGTCCGCCGCTCCGGTGAGCGAAATGGGCTCGGAGCTCGGTGCGATCCTGGAAGCCCACGCGATGATCGCGTCGGACGAGACCTTCCTGCAGGCGATCCTCGAGCGGATGCGCCGGGAGCGGGTCAACCCGGAGTGGGCTCTGGCTGCGGTGGCGCGGGAGTTCGAACAGAAGCTGGCCGCGTCCGACGCCGCGGCGATGCGCGAGCGGGCCATCGACATTTCCCATGTGGCCCGCGAGATCTCGCGCCACCTGGCGGGCAACGCCCGATCCCTTCCCGAAGAGCTGCCGCGCGGGTCGATCCTGGTCGCCGACGAGCTCTCTCCGCTGGACGCCTCGCGCCTCGATCCGCGCCGGGTTCGGGCGCTGGCCCTGGAGCGGGGCGGGCCGACCTCGCACGCAAGCATCATCGCCCGATCCTTCGGGCTGCCCGCCGTCGTGGGCATCGCCGCTCTCTGCGAAGCGGTGTCTCCGGAGCATCCGATCGTCGTGGACGGAGACCGCGGGCTGGTCGACCCGTCTCCCACCAAGGAGCGGCTGCGCAAGGGACTGCTGCGCGTGCGGGAGGCGAGGGATCGGACGCGACGGCTGCGGGCGCGCACCGCCGGCGCCGCGGCCACGAGGGACGGCGTCCGCGTCGTGGTTCGCGCCAACCTCGAGCTCCCCGAGGAGGTCCCCGCCCTGGAGCGCTCGCGGGCCGAAGGCATCGGACTCTTTCGCTCGGAGTTCCTGTACCTGAAGGCGGCGCCCGCGACGCCGACCGTGGAGGAGCAGAGGGACGTCTACGAGCGCCTGATCGTGGCCGCGGCACCCAATCCGGTCGTCGTCCGGACCTACGATCTCGGCGGCGAGAAGGGGATCGGACCGGTGGCGAGCGAGAACCCGGCGCTCGGGCTCCGCGGCCTTCGATACTGTCTGGCGCACCCGGAGATCTTCGACGACCAGCTGGAGGCGTTGTGCCTCGCGTCGCGCCGGGGGGAGCTGCGCATCCTCCTGCCGATGGTCACCACGCTGTCCGAGCTGCGCGCGGCGCGCCAGCGCCTGGACGCCATGGCCGGCCGGGTCGGCCTTCAGAAAACTCCGGACCTGGGAATCATGGTGGAAGTCCCGTCCGCCGCACTCCTGGCCGACAAACTCGCGCCCTACGCGGATTTCTTTTCCGTGGGAACCAACGACCTGGCCCAGTACGCTCTGGCGGTGGATCGGGCCGACCCGCAGGTGTCCGCGCTGTACCGCCCGCTCCATCCGGCGATTCTGCGGATGCTGCAGCTGGTCGTGGAGGCCGGAGCCCGTTTCACGCGTCCCGTGGCGGTCTGCGGAGAGCTGGCCGCGGACCCGCTGGGCATCGCCGTCCTGGTCGGCCTGGGCATCCGGGAGGTTTCGGTGACGCCGGTGGCCATCCCCGGAGTCAAGGACCACCTGTCGGCGATCGACTCGCAGCGCGTCCGGGTCCTGGCCGAGAAGGCCCTGGAAGCCGGCGAAGCCTCGGACGTGGAGCGGCTCTTCCGGTCCGCTTGAGCGCGCGGCGGCCGGCGGGTGCGACAATGGGGAGGGCGGGGGAGGTGCCCGGCCGTGAGAACAGTTCCCAAGCCGTGGGGCCATGAGCTCATCTTCGCGGAAAACGAGAAGTACGCCGGAAAGATCCTTCACCTGGAGGGGGGGCAGAGTCTGTCCCTTCAGTACCATGAAAGAAAGGACGAGACTCTCTTTGTTCTGGAAGGAGAGCTGAACCTGATGGTCGAAGTCGACGGCGCCATGAAACCACTGCGGCTCGCGCGAGGGGACGCGTTCCGGATTCGACCGGGAGTGCGGCATCGCCTGATGGCCGACCGCGCGTGCGACATCGTCGAGGTTTCTTCGCCCGAGCTCGACGACGTCGTGCGCCTGGAAGACGCGTACGGGCGCGCCGGCACGACCGCGCCATGAGGGCGCTGGCGACCCTCGGGCCGATCCTCGGGCTCGCCGTCGCCGCGACGGCGTTGGCGGCCGGGCCGACTCCGACGCCCACGCCTCGTCCCCGGCTGTCCGGCGGTTTCGGGCGGCCGGCGGCGACGCCGATCGTGAGCGAGAACGGGGGACAGGCCCTCTCCGACGTCGTCCGCGCCGCGACACAGGCACGGACGCGGAAGGATCAGAAACCGGGCGTGGCCATCACCAACGAGAGCCTCGTCACGGATCCCAAGAAAGGGCGCCTGACGACGTCCCAACCCAGGAATCTCCCCGTCCCCTCGGCGGCCGTCCCCACTCCCGCCCCGACTCCGGCGCCCGGGACGACACCAGGGATCTCCGGAGAGGCGCAATGGCGCGATCGAGCCCGACGGGCGCGCCAGCGCGTCGAGGAGGACAAGGCCCGCGTGTTCCAGCTGGAAGGGGAAGCCTCCGCTCTGGAGAAGGACTTCTACAAGTGGGACGACGGCCAATACCGGGACGGCGTGATCAAGCCCGCGTGGGACCGAAAAAAGCAGGAGCTCGAAAGCGCCCGCAACGACCTGGCGGAGGCGGAAAAGGAGCTCGCGGAGCTGCCCGAGCAGGCCCGCAAGGCGGGTGCGCTGCCGGGATGGATTCGAGAATGAGCCGGCAAGTCGGTAGTGAGCTAAGTCGTTCGGATAAAACGGCTTACAGTGACGATAGGCTCCGGGGATTTCACATCGAAACCTGGGGCTGCCAGATGAACGTCCTCGACGGTCAGCGGATGGCCGGACTCCTGGAAGGCCGGGGCCTCCAAAGATCGGAGCACGGCGACCCCGAGGTGATCGTCCTGAACACCTGCTCGGTTCGCGACAAGGCCGACGCCAAGGTCTACAGCGCGCTCGGCGTCCTCGGGCGCAGGAAGCGCGAGCGTCCCGACCTGGTGATCGGCGTCTCCGGCTGCCTGGGGCAGGTGAAGGGAGAAGAGATCCTGGAGCGGGCGCCCTGGGTCGACTTCGTCCTGGGCACCGGCGAGGTCGAGCGCGTCGCGGAGATCGTCGAGCGCGTGCGGGCGGAGCGCCGGCAGATCCTCGCTCGGGATCTTCCCGAGGATTCGCCGGTCTACCAGTTTCGCCAGATCAGCCGGGACTCGGCGTTCCAGGCCTATGTGACGGTGATCGAGGGATGCGACCAGTTCTGCACCTTCTGCATCGTCCCGTTCACCCGGGGCCGGGAAAGAAGCCGACGCTCCGGCGAGATCCTCGAAGAGCTCGCGCTGCTGGCTGGACGCGGCTATTCGGAAGTCACGCTGCTCGGCCAGACCGTCAACGCGTACAGGGATCCGGAGACCGGCGCGGGGCTGGGCAGGCTTCTCCGCGACGCCGCCACGGTCCCGGAGATTCGCCGCCTGCGGTTCATCACGTCGCACCCGGCCCTCGTCGAGAATGATCTGGTCGAGGCGCTGGCGGCCGGAAACCCGATCGCGCCGTACCTCCACTTGCCGGCGCAGTCGGGCTCGGATCGGGTCTTGTTCCGGATGAAGCGGCGCTACGACCGACGGGCCTACGCGGAGACGGTCGGCCGCGTCCGGCGTGCCGTTCCCGACATCGCCGTCTCGTCGGACTTCATCGTCGGATTCCCCGGCGAGACCGAAGAGGACTTCCAGGCCACGCTCGATCTGATGGGAGAGATCCGATTCGCCAACGTCTTCGCGTTTCGATACTCGCCTCGTCCGGGGACGGCCGCGGCGCGCTGGGGGGACGAGAAGCGCGTGGCCGAGGACGTCGCGGCGGACCGCCTGAAACGGCTTCTGGATCTCCAGGAGACGATTCAGGGAGAGATCAATCGGGGACTGGTCGGTCGCCGGTACGAGGTGCTCGTGGAGGGCGCCAATCGGCAGGGACAGTGGACCGGCCGGACCGCCTGCAACCGCATCGTGCACATCGAGGGAGCCGCCGACGAGCCCCGGCCCGGATCGTATCGGACGGTGCGCATCACCCGGGGACTTCCCAACTCGCTCCTGGGGCAGCCCGTCGGTCTCTAAAGGACATGCCATGGTGAAAATGGAAATCAAGGGATTGCTGATGGATCCGGTCTCCAACATGCCGGTCGTGATCCTTCGGGACGCGGCCGACGGCGTGTTTCTCCCGATCTGGGTGGGGATCTTCGAGGCCAACGCGATCGCGATCGAGATGGAAAGCGTCTCGACGCCCCGGCCGATGACCCACGATCTCCTGAGGAACGTCCTGGCCGAGCTCGATACGAAGGTCGAGCGGATCGTCATCAACGACCTGCGCGACAACACGTTCTTCGCGCGCATTCATCTTTCCCGGGGCGAGTCGACCTGGGACGTCGACAGCCGGCCGAGCGACGCGATCGCGCTCGCCCTGCGCTCGAAGGCCGAGATCTTCGTCGAGGAGGAAGTTCTGGAGAAGAGCCGGTCCCTGCGCGCGGAAGGGGAGGAGCATGATCCGGAGCGGCTGCGCAAGTGGCTCGAGGAAGTCAATCCCGAGGATCTCGGGAAATACCGGATGTGATCGCGGGCCGCGCTCGGCGGCGACGCGCGGTGGAGACGGGCATCGGTTTGGCCGACAGCCGAGCATGGAAAGCTGATAACTTCAGGCCGTGATCATCTCGGTCGCCAATCAAAAGGGGGGAGTCGGAAAGACGACCACGGCCATCAACCTCGCGGCGGCTCTGGCTCAGAAGAAACTCAAGACCCTCCTCATCGATCTCGATCCCCAGGGCAACAGCACCATGTCCTACCTCGACCGGAGGACCGTCGAGAAGTCCATGTTCGACGTGCTCACCGATCCCGCGGTCGCGCTCAAGGACATCATCCGGCCGTCGGGTCTTCCCAAGCTGGATATCGCTCCCGCCCGGATCTCGCTGGCGAAGATCGAATCGAAGCTGCTCGGAGAGATCGACGGCCACTTCCGGCTGCGCGACAAGATCGATCCGGTGCGGCGCGCCTACGACGCCATCCTGATCGACACGCCTCCCACGCTCGGGATGATCACCGTCAACGCGATGGTCGCTTCGACGCACATCCTGATTCCGATCCAGTCCTCCTACTTCGCGCTGGAGGGGACCGACGATCTTCTCGAGACGATCGACAAGATCAAGGCGCGGCCCAACCCCCACCTGCGAATCCTGGGCGTCGTGATCACGCTCCACGACAAACGCACGGTGATCGGCAAGGACGTCTACGAGCAGATCGCCAACGTCTTCGGCGACAAAATCTTCAAGACCACCATCTCCAAGAGCGTTCGCCTGGAAGAGAGCCCGGCGCACCGCGAGTCGATCTTTACCTTCGCTCCGCGCTCGAGCGGGGCGGCCGAGTACTACTCCCTGTCCGAGGAGGTGCTCTCCCGTGTCTAAGCGCCGCGGCTTGCCGACGGAATCGCACATGCGCCACGACGCGCATTTCGTCGAAGCGCTCTCGGAGCGCTTCGGGGCCTCGCTCGGCCGATGGATCGCGGTCGACGAGATCGAGACCAACCCGAACCAGCCGCGCTCGAACGTCGGGGACCTGACCGAGCTGACGAAGTCGATCGAGTCCAAGGGTGTTCTCGAGCCGCTCCTCGTGCGCCCTCTCGACGACGGCCGGTACCGGATCATCGCGGGGGAGCGGCGGTTCCGCGCGTCCCTCGAAGCGGGTCTGACCGAGGTGCCGTGCATCGAGCTCGACGTCCCGGAAAACGAGGTCCTGGAGATCGCACTCATCGAGAACCTCCATCGCAAGGATCTCCATCCCTTCGAGGAGGCGGATGGTTTCGCGGCGCTCTCGAAGCGGCACGGCTACACACAGCAGCAGATCGCCGACGCGGTCGGAAAGTCCCGCGTCTCCATCACCGAGAGCCTCTCTCTCCTGGACATTCCGGAGGACTTGAGAGACGCATGTCGGCGCGCCGACATCGGGGCCCGGTCCGTCCTTCTGCAGATCGCCCGCCTGAAGAACGAGGCGAAGATGCGCGACGCGATCGCGCTGGTCGTGGACGGCTCGACGCGCGACGATCTGCGGGCGCGAAAGAAGAGCCCGGGCGACAAGCGCCGGCCACGGCACTTCGCGTTCGTCTACAAACCCAAGGGCGGACCCTTCAAGCTCAACCTCTCGTTCCAAAAGTCGCGGGTCGAGAAAGGCGAGCTCATCGACGCGCTTCGGCAGATCCTCGATCAGCTGGAATCGGGCGAGATCCGGGTCGGCAAGAAGAAGTAGTTCGGGCAGGCGCGGCGCCCGGAGTCGACGTCGCCAGAAGCGCTCGGGCCCATGCGGCCGAGGATCGGCTCGGCATCCGGAACCGAGCCAGACGCGCCGCTACGAAGAGGTCGAGTCGGGCGTCCGGCGCCTGTTCACAATCGGCAGCGACCGGGAAGTCTTGCGTACCTGCAAGTGGGTACGCGTTATGTAAACGTCCGCCGCCGGAGGGACAGACCAACCGAAGGGCCAGAACGGCGAACTTTGTTTAACGCGGCTGCCGGCAGACCCCAGACCCTAGCTGTGATTTCTCAACACGTTGTTCCCATGGGGGTAGTTGCCCATCTGGGCCAGGATCGGTGAGGCTGGAGGTGTCTAAGCCAACAGCTCAACGAAGGGAGCCCAGATGGAGCTTCACAAGAATGGCCGAACTTGCCCCGCCAGTCGAATGCTGATCGTCCAGCTCATGCCGGCAAGTGTTCTCGTAACCAGCGGCGCCGAGGCGGCCTGTGTTGACCGCCGAACCGCTTCAAAATGGAAAGGCCGATATCGGGA
This sequence comes from uncultured Acidobacteriota bacterium, assembly GCA_963733955.1. Classification (GTDB taxonomy): domain Bacteria; phylum Acidobacteriota; class Thermoanaerobaculia; order UBA5066; family Gp7-AA6; genus DATFTF01. Next base: position 2,295,263 of record CAVTEW010000003.1, on the reverse strand, counting down.
GGTCGGCGAGGCGGCACGGGTGGAACGCAGCTCGCGGCCTCATCGTTCAACTCGTCAGACCCATCCCATGGTTGCGGAAGAGTTTCCCGTTGCGCCCGCCAAAAGGGAGTTCGCACCAAACCGCAGGGCAGACCCCCAGACGCGCTTGACCTCGGCAGGTCCCTCGATGTGGGTCCGCTTTATGCGAACGCACGCCGCCCGAGCCACACAGCAGACCGCAGGGCAGGACGGCGCACTTTGCATAACGCGGCCGCCGCGAGACCTCTTACTATTGACTTTACATAATATATCTTATCGGACGCTGCGGGAATCGCCGCGCCCCTTGACTCGGCTCCCGTCCCCCCGGACTATCCCTGCATGCCCGGCGTGCGCCTGATCTCCCGTTCGGTCCTGCGGGAGATCTGGCCTCCCTTCGCTCTGGGCTTCTGTGCTTACACCTTCATCCTGCTGGTGCGGACCATCTATTTTCTGGCCGACTTCTTCGTCCGCCGCAGCGCCGGCTTCTCCGAGGTGGCCTGGCTGGTCGTCCTCTCTCTACCGTGGATCGTGGTCCTGACCCTGCCGATGGCGTTTCTTCTGGGCGTGTTGATCGGCGTCAGCCGCCTGTCCGCGGATTCCGAGGTCATCGCGATGCGCGCCTGCGGAGTGGGCTCGGGCGCCCTGTACCGCCCCGTCCTGGCCGCGGCGGCGGCTCTCTCGGTCGGGGTGTTTCTCATCTACAACTTTCTTCTCCCTGGCGCCAATGAGCGACTGACCCGGTCCATGGCGCGCGTGGCCGCCACGTCGGTCGTCAACGTGGTCCAGCCGCGCGTGTTCCGGGAGATCCGCCCCGGCCTGACCCTGTTCTTCGACCGGACCGCCCCGGACGGGCGTTCGCTCCAGGGCGTCTTCCTGAAGCTTGGCGAGGAGTACGAGCCGGACAACCGCATCATCGTCGCCAAGAGCGGCGCTCTGAGCCTCGAGGGCGACAACCTGTGGCTCGATCTGTTCGACTCGGCCTTCCACGAATACGACAAGGAGGACCCCGCCCGCTACCGGATGAACTTCAATCGGACCCAGCGGATCCTGATGGCCGGCGACATCTGGAACTCTCCCGCGGCGCAAATCTCCTACGACAAGTCGCTGCGGTCGCAATCGCTGCGCGAGCTGCTGCGCACCGCCGGGCGCATGCGCTCCAGCTCGCCGCAGAACTACCGCCTGGCCTGGGTGGAGATTCACAAGAAGTTCTCGATCCCGATGGCTTGCGTGGTGTTCGCGATCCTCGGCATCCCGCTCGCCGAGAGCGCGCGGCGAGGCGGGAAAGGAAGCGGGTTCGCCATTTCGCTGGCGATCATCGTCTTGTATTACGTCCTTCTGTCCGGCGGCGAGACCTGGGCCGAGGAAGGCAAGATGGCGCCGGGCCTGGCGATCTGGATGCCCAACCTCGTGCTTCTGGCGCTGGGCCTCTGGGCCGTGGCCCGCTCCGGCCGGGAGCGCGCGCGCTGGCGCCTCTTCCCCGGCTCGGCCAGACGCCGGGGCGCGCCCTCCGCGGCCGCGGTGGTCCCGCGCCCGCGCTTCTCTGGATGGCTGCGGTTTCCCGGGATCCTCGACCGCTACGTGCTGGGTCGCTTCTTCCTGATGCTTCTCCTCGTCTCTGTGTCGGTTCTTCTGCTGGCGGTGATCGTGGATTACGCCGACCACATCGACAAGATCGCGCGCAACCATCCTTCGACGGCGGTGCTCCTGGGCTACTACCGCTACTTCCTGCTCTCCATCGGCGTGCAGGTCGCGCCGTTCGCGATCCTGCTGGCGACGCTCATCGCCCTGGGGATCCTTTCCCGCAACAACGAGGACACCGCCTTCAAGGCCTGCGGCGTGTCGCTGCATCGGCTGTCCGTGGCCATTCTCGTGGCCGCGGGCCTGGGAGCGGTCTTTCTCTTCACCCTGGGCGAGTACGTTCTCCCGTTTGCCGAGCAGCGCGAGACCCGGTTTCGCAACATCATCTATGGAAGGCCCGCCGACTACGGCCTGCGCAGCCCCGCCGAGCGCAACTGGCTCTACGAATCGGACGGCCGCATCTGGCACCGCGAGGCGACCGATGGAGAGCGCGGGCTCCTGGCCTCGCCCACCGTCTACGAGTTCGGCCCGGGCTTCGAGCTCGTGCGGAGGATCGGGGCCAAGCAGGCCGACTGGAACGCAGGGGCCTGGATCTTCCGGCAGGGATGGGTCCGGACCTTCGGCGGCGCGTCGGAAACCTCCTACCGGACGTTCCTGGAAGAGCGCGTGTCCGGCGACGCCCCGGCGGCCTTCTCGCGGGAGATCCGCACTCCGGAGCAGATGCGCCTGGGCGAGCTGCGCAGCTACGCGCGCCGCCTCCGGTCGAGCGGCTACCCGACGGGAAGACTGGAGACGGCCCTGCAGGGAAAGATCGCCACTCCCCTGCTGCTCCCGCTCATGGTGCTTCTGGGAATCCCGTTCGCGTTTCGGATCGGGAAGCGGGGCACCCTCGCGGGAATCGGAGTGGGCCTGGGTCTGGGGATGGTGTTCCTGATCGCCACGGCGTTCTTCACCAAGCTGGGCGAGGTCGGCGTGCTTCCGCCGCTCCTGGCGGCGTGGTCGCCCGACGTCCTCTCCGCGACCGGGGCGGCGTACTTCTCCGTCCGCCTCCGGACGTGACAGACCGCTGCGGCTAGGTTCCCTCCTCCCACGAGGACATGTAACGCACCTGCTCGGGAGTGGGCGTGTCGATGCCGATGCCCATCGCCGCGAGCTTCAAGCGCGCGATCTCGCGGTCGATTTCATCGGGAACCGTGTAGACCTTGCGCTCCAGCTGCGCGTGGTTCTTGACCATGAACTCGGCGGCCAGGGCCTGGTTGGCGAAGGACATGTCCATGACCGACGCCGGATGCCCCTCCGCGGCGGCGAGGTTGATCAGGCGCCCGTCCGCGAGGAGGCGGATGCGGCGTCCGTCGGCCAGGACGAACTCTTCGACGAACTCGCGCGACGTGCGGCGAGACGTGGAGAGCCTTTCCAGCGCGGGGATCTCGATCTCCACGTTGAAGTGGCCGGAATTCGCAACCACCGCCCCGTCCTTCATCACCCGGAAGTGCTCCGCGCGCAGCACGCTCTTGTTGCCGGTCACCGTGACGAAGATGTCGCCGATCCGGGCGGCCTCGTCCATCGTCATGACCCGGTAGCCGTCCAGCGCGGCCTCGATCGCCTTGGTCGGATCGATCTCCGTCACCACGACCTGCGCGCCGTGCCCCCGCGCCCGCATGGCCACGCCGCGGCCGCACCAGCCGTAGCCGGCCACGACGACGTTCAACCCGGCCAGCAGGAGGTTCGTGGCCCGGATGATCCCGTCGAGGGTCGACTGCCCGGTGCCGTAGCGGTTGTCGAAGAGGTGCTTGGTCCGGGCCTCGTTGACGGCGACGACCGGGAACTTGAGGACTCCGGCCTTCTCCATCGCGCGCAAGCGGATGACGCCCGTGGTCGTCTCCTCGGTGCCCCCCACGATTCCGGTCAGGAGCTTCTCGCGCTCGGCCGGGGCCAGGCCCTGGGCCCATTTCCGGATGACCGGATCGACGTCGGCGTCCTTGCCCAGCGCCAGGAACAGGAGCGAGGACACCAGGTCCGCGCCGTCGTCCATGGTCACGTTGGGGCGGTGGGCCAGCGCGGCCCGGATGTGCTCGTAGTAGGTCTCGTGGTCCTCGCCCTTGATGGCGTAGACGGAGACGCCGAAGTCGTGGACGAGCGACGCCGCGACGTCGTCCTGCGTGGAGAGCGGGTTGGAGGCGCACAGAACCAGGTCGGCCCCTCCGGCCGCCAGCGTGCGGGCCAGGTTCGCCGTCTCGGTCGTGACGTGGAGGCAGGCCGAGAGGCGCATGCCCGCCAGAGGTTTTTCCTTTTCGAATCGGGCGCGGATCTGCGACAGCACGGGCATGCTGCCGTCGGCCCACTCGATGCGGCGCCGGCCGCGCTCGGCCAGGGACGCGTCCTTGACGTCGTGTCCGACCGGAGTCTCGACCGCGGCCTTCATCGCGGCACCGGGACGGCAGCGGGCTCGATGCCGGCGGCGCGAGCCAGGGCGGGAGCGAGATCCGTCTTCTCCCAGGTGAAGTCGGGCAGGTTGCGCCCGAAATGCCCGAACGCCGCGGTGGCCTTGTAGATCGGGCGCCGCAGGTCCAGGCGCTCGATGATGCCGCGCGGCGTCAAGGGGAAATGCTCGCGGATGAGCTCGACGATCTTCTTTTCCGGCACGCGCCCGGTCGAGTAGGTCTCGCAGTGCACCGAGACCGGATCGGCGACGCCGATGGCGTAGGCGAGCTGGATCAAGGCCCGCTCGGCCAGGCCTGCGGCCACGACGTTCTTGGCGATATAGCGGGCCATGTAGGCGGCGGAGCGGTCCACCTTGGTGGGATCCTTCCCCGAGAAGGCCCCGCCCCCGTGCGGTGCGCTGCCGCCGTACGTGTCGACGATGATCTTTCGCCCGGTCAGGCCGGTATCCCCCTGGGGCCCGCCGATGACGAACCGTCCGGTGGGATTCACGTGAAACTTGGTGTCGGGGCGCAGGAGCTCGGCGGGCACGACCGGCTTGATGATTTCCTCGATGATCGCCTCGCGCAGCTCGGGGTGCTTCATCGCCTCGGCGTGCTGCGTGGACACCACGATGGTCTCCACCGAGATCGGCCGGGTTCCCTCGTACTCCACGGTGACCTGCGACTTTCCGTCGGGGCGCAGGAAATCCATCTCGCCGTTGCGGCGGGCCTCGGAGAGGCGCTGGACCAGGCGGTGGGCCAGCGTGAGCGGCAGTGGCATCAGCTCCTCGGTTTCGCGCACGGCGAACCCGAACATCAGGCCCTGGTCGCCGGCGCCGCCGGTGTCCACACCCTGGGCGATGTCGGGCGACTGCGGGTCGATCGAGGAGATGACCGCGCAGGTCTCGTAGTCGAATCCGAACTTGGCTCGGGTGTAGCCGATGTCCTTGATGGTGTGCCGGACCACGGACGGGAAGTCGACGTAGGTGCGGGTGGAAATCTCGCCGGCGATGAAGGCCAGCCCGGTTGTGACCAGCGTCTCGCAGGCCACGCGGCCGGTCGGGTCGTCGCGCAGGACCGCGTCGAGAATCGCGTCGGAGATCTGGTCGGCGATCTTGTCGGGATGCCCTTCGGTGACCGACTCCGACGTGAAGTAGTGCCGTCCCTGTTGCAGCATTCAGGCTCCTTCGTGGGTGGTAGGCGGGCGTCTTGAAAACGGGCAGACTAGCATTTCCAGTTCCGGCGGTCAAAGCGTTCGGGGACAGTGAGATCGATCGCGCTCGCCGACGGGCTCAGGAACAGGAACACGTTGCGCCCGTAAGCCCGCCGCTTCAAGAGCGTCCACCCTTCCGGCTCCCCCGGCGCCTGGGTGGACCGGTCGACCTGCGCGATGAAGAGACCGCCGGGAGCTACCAGCGCGAGGGCCTCCGCCGGCACGGCCCACCGCCGGGAGGATTCGTAGGGAGGATCGGAGAACACCAGATCGAAGCGCTCGCCGCGCCGCGCCAGGGCCGCCAGCGCGCTCTCCACCGTGCCCCGCAGCAGCTCGACGTCCTCGGGGGATCCGAGACGCTGGAGACTGCGATCCAGGGCCGCCGGGCGCTCCTCGACCAGAACCGCCCGCTGCGCGCCGCGCGAGACGGCCTCCAGGCCGAAGGCGCCGCTGCCGGCGAACAGGTCGAGCACCCGCGATCCCGGAAGCGATTCCTGCAGCGTCGAGAAGACCGCCTCGCGCGCTCGCCCCGCGGTCGGCCGGGCTCCCGCGGGCACGTCGAGCGCCCGGCCCTTCCAGCGCCCGGCCACGATGCGCACGCGGCTCATTGGCTCGCGGCGTCCTCCGGCGTCCCGGGCGCCTGGAAGAAGAAGCGCAGCTCGTCGATCTTCCGGAAGACGGAGAAGGGCTCGGACACGCCTTCCAGCTCCACGATTCCCTTGCCGTCGTCGAGCGTGCGCACGCGAAACACGGCTCCGTCGAACCGCCGCAGCACCGTGCCGGGCTGCAGGCTCTCCACGGTGAACTTCGAGGCCGGCGCGAGAGGATCGGTGAAGAAGCGCTTCAATCCGTCGATCGAAGCCCGAAGGGCCGCCGAGTCGGGGGACAGCGCCGCGAGCTCGTCGAACCGCACCTCGTGCGTCGCGCCGTCGGGCCGCGCCAGCCGGACCAGGGACTCGGTGATGAACTCGCCTTGAACGTGGCTGCGCTGGTCCGCCGGGACGGCCCAGAGATCGGGACCGGCGAAGTAGTCGCAGTAGAACTTCGCCTCCTCCGGTTCGAGGGTCTTGCGCTTCAGGTCTTCCTGGCCGCCGCGCCGCGTCTTCCAGACCAGGGTGCGGTCGGCGAACAGTGTGAGCCGCTCGAAGCCCTCCTCGGACTGCCGGACCCACTCGACGCAGTAGGTGGGAGCCGGGGCGGGCGCCGCCGCCAGCGCTCCGGCCTCCAAGCCGAGCACCAGGATCAGGAGGGACGCGCGGCGGCTCATCGGGCCGGCGCGCCCTCCCGGGCGGCCTCCAGGGCAAATGGCAACTCTTGCTCCGCGGAGATTTTACCGTCCAAACGCGCGGCGAGCGTCGCGGCCAGCGCCTTGCCGACCGCCCGCCCCGGGCGCAGGCCGGCCCGGACGAGGTCCGCTCCCCGGATCGCCAGGCAGACCGGCGAGCGCGAGAGGTGACGGCGCGCGGCGGCGCGCACGTCGGGGCGGTGCGCGGCGACCGCGGCGGCGGCCGTCTCCTCCGGCGTCAGGCCGAGGGCGGCGAAGGCCGACGACGGAGGCCTCCGGGGCAGACGGCGGAGCCGGGCGTCCTGCGCGGCCCAGCCGCGGAGCATCCGTCCGGGCCGTCCCGTCAGGTTGAGACGCGCGGCGAGCCCCCGGGCCTCCTCCGCTTCGAGCTCGACCGACCAGACCAGGACGTACAAGATCCATATTGTATGCGGATTCATCGCCCCGGACGGGAGGGCCTCCGCCGCGGCCAGACGGGCCAGGGTCCGGGGCCGGGCGTCCAGCGCCGGCGAGAGGGTCGCCGGAAGACCGAGGCGGGCCAGCCGGCGCACCGCCTCGGCTCGCTTCGGCTCGGAGAAGAGAAGCGCGATTTCGCGGCGGCGCCGGTCGCCGGAGATCCGGTCGAAGATCCCGGCCTCGACCGCCGCGGCGGCGGCCCGCCGCGTGGCCGGCTCGACGGAGAATCGCAACCGATTGGCGTAGCGGGCGGCCCGATACGCCCGCGTCGGATCGTCGCGGAACGAACCGGGATGGAGGATCCGGATCCGCCGGAGGGCCAGGTCCCGGCGACCGCCGAAGGGATCGATCAGCGAACGGCCGCGCCCCGGCGCGATTTCGATCGCCATGGCGTTGACCGTGAAGTCGCGGCGCGCCAGGTCGTCCGCGATCGCCGCCGGCTCGACCTGCGGCAGGGCTCCGGCGGACGCGTAGCGCTCGCGCCGGGTCGCCGCGAAGTCCAGGCGCTCGCCCGCGGGCGTCTCCACCGTGGCGGTGCCGAACCGCCCGTGCACGCGGGCGGATGCGCCGAGGCCTTCCGCGACGTCCCGGGCCAGCGCCGCGGCGTCGCCCTCGTAGGCCAGGTCGAGGTCCCGCACCGGCAGCCTCAGCAGGAGGTCCCGCACGGCCCCGCCCACCAGGAACAGGCGTCCGCCCCGCCGGCTCGCGGCCTCGCGGATCGGGGCCAGCCGGCGCGCGAGCGCCGCCGGGATCGCCGGCGCCCGCGCCGCGTCAGTCGAAGACGTACTCGACGGAGTCCTCGCCGGCGAGCGCGCGGATCTCGTTGGTCAGGCCGGGCGAGAGCGCGATCCGCATCGAGTCGGCCGCCTTGACGGTCGCCTCGAACTCCCCCGGACGGGACAGCCGGATGGAGACGGGGACGGTGCCGGGATGCCGCGTCAGCTTCTCCTTCAGGCGGGTCAGGACCCGCTCGTCGGCGAAGGCGAGGTTGACGCGGATCTTGACCTCCCGCGCCGAGCGCTCCCGGATGCCCTCGAGCTCGACGATCTTCGAGACGGTGATTTCGAAGGCCGAACCCGACTCGCGGACCACGCCGCTGACGAGCACCGGGAGATCGGCGGTCAGGGACGCCCCCACCTCTTCGTACAGGCTGGCGAAGACGCAGACGGACACGCTGCCGGTGGTGTCTTCGAGCGTCGCCTTGAGCATGGTCTTGCCTTCGTTCATGCCCTTCTTGATCTTCTGCCGCTTGAGGTTCGCCAGGACTCCGCCGATGCGGACGCTGCGGTCGACGCGCGCGGCCAGATCGGAGATCCTGGCGTCCGCAAAGCGCTCGATTTCCCAGGAGAAGCGCGCCAGAGGATGGCCGGTGACGTAGAAGCCCAGGACTTCCTTTTCCGCTTTGAGACGGTCCTCCAGGGACCACTCGGCAAGCTCGGGAAAATCGTCGCGCGGGGGGCCGTCCTCGTGCGCCGGGCCGGCGAAGAGATTGGATTGCCCGACCTCGACCTCTTCGCGCCGGCGGATCGCCTGGGCCACGATCCCTTCCGACGCTCCGGCCAGCGTGGCCCGGTTCTTTCCGAAGGAATCGAAGGCCCCGGCCCCGATGAGGGCGTCCAGAGTCCGCTTGTTCACCAGGCGCGAATCCATCCGCAGGGCGAAATCGGTGAACGAGGCGAAGCGCCCCGCCCGCACCCGCTCCTCCAGGATGGCTTGCGCCGCGGTTTCCCCGACCCCCTTGATGGCGGCCAGCCCGAACCGGATGGACTCCCCCACCCCGGCGAACTTCTGACGCGACTCGTTGATGTCGGGAGGCAGCACCGGCACGCCCGACTCCACGCAGTCGCCGATGACCTTGACGATGCCGTCGGTCGAGCCGATCTCCGCGGACAGCGTCGCGGCAAGGAAGTCGACCGGATAGTGGGCCTTGAGGTAGGCCGTCTTGTACGCCACCAGGGCGTAGGCGACGGCGTGCGACTTGTTGAACCCGTAGCGGGCGAAGGGCTCGATCAGCGACCAGAGCTCCTGCGCCTTCTTCTTGGGCGTGCCGTGCTCGACCGCGCGGCGCAGGAACTTCTCCGCCTCCGCCTGCATGATCTCGCGCTTCTTCTTCCCGATGGCCTTGCGCAGGAGATCGGCCTCGGCCAGCGAGTACCCCGCCACCATCTGGGCGATGCGCATGACCTGTTCCTGGTAGACCAGGATGCCCAGCGTCTCTTCCAGGATGGGCTGCAGCTCGGGCAGCGGATAGGTGACCCGGGACGAGCCGCTGCGGCGCCGCACGTAGTCCTCGACCGTGCCGGCGTCCAGGGCCCCCGGCCGGTACAGCGCGTTCAACGCGGCCAGATCGGCGAACACCCCGGGCTTGGCCCGCCGCAGGAGATCGCGCATGCCGCCGGAGTCGAATTGGAAGACGCAGGCGGTCCGCCCGGATCGAAAGAGCTCGAAGGTCTTTTCGTCGTCGAGCGGCAGGTGATCGAGGTCGAGCGCGACGCCGTGGCGCTCGGAAACGGCCGCGCCCGTGGCGTCCAGGATGTCCAGCGTGATGAGGCCGAGAAAATCGATCTTGAGCAGGCCCATCTTCTCGACCGCGTTCATGTCGAACTGCGTCGTGATTTCGTCCTTGTTGGTGCGGTAGAGCGGGAGGAACTCCATGATCGGACGGGGCGCGATGACCACGCCCGCGGCGTGCATCCCGGCGTGGCGCGACAGGCCTTCCAGGCGCTCGGCGATCTGGACGACCTTGCGCGCCGATTCGTCGGAGCCGAGGAGCTCCTTCAATCCCGGGGAATCCTTCAGGGCCCGCTCGAAGGTGACGTCGGGGCCGTCGGGGACGAGCTTGGCGATCTTGTCCCCCAGCTGCACCGGCAGCGACAGGACCCGGGCCACGTCGCGCACGGCGAGCTTGGGCTTCAACTGCGAGAAGGTGACGATCTGGGCCACGTTCTCGCGGCCGTACTTCTTGGTGACGTACTCGATGACCTCGCCTCGCCGCTCCTGGCAGAAATCGATGTCGATGTCCGGCATGGAGATGCGCTCGGGGTTCAGGAATCGCTCGAAGAGCAGGTCGTACTGGAGGGGATCGATCTCGGTGATGCGCAGGGCCCAGGAGACGATCGAGCCCGCGGCGCTCCCCCGCCCCGGCCCGACCGAGATGCCACGCTCGCGCGCGTAGCGGATGAAGTCCGAGACGATCAGGAAGTACGAGGGGAAACCCATCTTCTCGATGACCGAGATCTCGTACTCCAGGCGCTCGCCGTACTTTTCCGGCGGGACGCCGGGGGCGTGGCCGGTCTCGGCCAGCCTGCGGGCCAGGCCCTCGCGGGCCAGCTCCTGGAAGAACTCCGCGGGGGTCTTCCCATCCGGGGCGGAGAACATCGGGAGGTGGAGCCCGTCGGTGTCGAAGGAAATGGCGCAGCGCTCGCCGATGGCCACGGAGTTGGACACGGCCTCCTGCGTCCAGCGGCCGAAGCGCTCCTTCATCTCGTCCGGGCTCTTGACGTAGAACTCGTCGTTGTAGAAGCGCATCCGGCGCTCGTCCTCGAGGGTCTTGCCCATGCCGATGCAGAGGAGGACCTCGTGGGCGAAGGCGTCGTCGCGCTTCAAGTAGTGGCTGTCGTTGGTGGCCACGACCGGCGCTCCCGTCTCGGTGGCCAGCCGCAGCAGGTCGGGGATGATGGCGGTCTGCTGCGGCAGGCCGTGGTCCATGATCTCGATGAAGAAGTTGTCCCGGCCGAAGACGTCGCGGTACTCCAGGAAGGCCCGCTTGCCGGCCTCGTAGTTGCCGCGCGCGAAGGCGCCGGCGACTTCCCCCTTCAGGCATCCGGACAAACCGATCAGCCCCTCGGCGTGCTCCCGCAACAGGGCCTTGTCCATGCGGGGCCGGTGGTAGAAACCGGTCAGGTAGCCCTCGGACACCAGGCGCACCAGGTTCTGGTACCCCTTCTGCGTCGAGGCGAGGAGGGTCAGGTGATAGGCGTAACCCTCCCCCGACTCGCTGGCCGCCTGGGTTTCGCGGTCCCTGCGGTCGCCCGGCGCGATGTAGGCCTCCACGCCGACGATCGGCCGCACGCCGTGTTTCAAGGCCTCGTGGTAGAAGGCAAACGCGCCGAACATGTTGCCGTGATCGGTCACCGCGACCGCGGGCATCGACAGCTCGGCCACGCGCTTGCACAGCTCCGGCAGCCGGTTGGCGCCGTCGAGGAGCGAGTATTGGCTGTGAAGGTGAAGGTGGACGAAGTCGCCGGGCACGAAGCGATTGTAAGTCACATCGAGGCCGCGGAAACTCCGTCGCTTCGATCGCCCTTTCGCTCGGCGCGTGGGCCGTAGGGCGTGAGGCGTGAGGCAAACGGCAATTTCGACGGAATCTTCCCGTCTCACGTCCTCGCCTTCCGCCTGACGCCTGACGCCTCACGCGGCATGGAGCTATGCTCCTCGCCGATGTCCTTCCGCCGCGCGTTGGGTCCCTTCGACGCCACGATGGTCGTCGTCGGCGGGATCATCGGCGCCGGGATCTTCATCAACCCGCACCTGGTCGCCGAGCGGCTGGCCTCTGGACGGCTCGTGCTCGGCGCGTGGATCGTCGGGGGCGCGATCGCCGCGGCGGGAGCCTTCGCCTTCGCCGAGCTGGCCACGCTCTTCCCTCGGGCCGGCGGCGAGTACGTCTACCTGCGCGAGGCCTACCATCCGATGGTCGCGTTCCTCTTCGGGTGGGCTTCGCTCCTCATGATCCAGGGAGGGGGCCTGGCCGCGGTCGCGATCGCGTTTGCCCAATACGCCCTTCGGTTCTTCGGCGGCGACGCGGCGCGGGCCACACCGCTCGCCGTCGCTTCGATCGTCGTGGTGGCGGCGGTCAACTACGTGGGCGTCAAGCCGGGGAGCCGCCTCTTGAACGTCCTGGTCGTCGCCAAGATCGCGGCGTTGGCGATCCTGATCGGAGGAGGCCTCCTGCTGAGCCGGGCCGGCCCTGCGCCGGCGCCTCCGGCCTCCGTTCCCGCGGGGGGCACGGGGATCGCCGCGTTCGGCATGGCCCTGGTTCCGATCCTCTTCACCTATGGGGGCTGGCAGAGCGCCAACCTGGTGGCCGAGGAGATGCGGGAGCCGCGCCGCACTCTGCCGATCGGGCTCCTGGCGGGAACCGCGATCGTAATCGCCATCTACGTGCTGGCCAACGTCGTCTATCTGACGGTCCTCACGCGGCCCGGACTCGCCGCCACGGCCACGCCGGCAGCCGACGCCGTTCGCAGGATCCTCGGGCCCGGGGCCGACCGCCTGATCTCCGCCACGATCCTGATCTCGGCGTTCGGCTTCCTCGACCTGACGCTCCTGGCCCAGACGCGCATCTACTACGCCATGGCCGCCGACGGCCTGTTCCTTCCGGCGCTCGCCCGGCTGCATCCGCGTTTCCAGACGCCCGCCCTCGCGATCGTGCTGCAGGCGGCCTGGGGGATCGTCCTCGTCCTGACCGGCACGTTCGCCGAGCTGGTGGACTCGGTCGTGTTCGGCGACTGGATCTTCTTCACGTTGACCGTGGCGGCGATCTTCCTCTTCCGGAGGCGCTTTCCCTTAGCCGCCCGCGGACCGGGAGCGTTTCGCTCGCCCGGCTACCCGATCGTCCCAGCCCTCTTCGTCCTGTCCGGATTGCTCGTCGTCGGCAGCGCCGTCCGCTCCAATCCCCGGCGGACCGCGATCGGAGCGGGCCTCCTGGCGACGGGCGTTCCGGTCTACCTTTTCTTCGCGCGCCGCCGCGGGGACGTCGCGCCGTGACGACGTCGCGGGCTCCCTACATGGAGTGGGCCAAGACGCGGCCGCGCGCGCGCATCGATCTGGCGTCCTCGAACCTCCTTGGCTGCACGCTCGACGATCTGCCCGGCGCCCGCGAGGCCGTCGACCTGGCCGGCGAGAGCCCGCGGGGCTACCGGCCGCTCGTGGAGGCCATCGCGTCGCGGTACGGCGTCGAGCCCGACGGCGTGGCCACGGCCGGCGGATGCTCCGGGGCGAACTTTCTGGCGATGGCCGCGCTGCTTCAGGCCGGCGACGAGGTCCTTCTCGAGCACCCCAACTACGATCCCCTGGCCGGGACGGCGCGCCTGCTCGGGGCGCGGGTCGCCACGTTCCAACGCCGGTTCGAGGACGGCTACCGGATCGATCCGGGCCGCGTCGCCGAGGCGATCGGCCCGCGCACGCGCCTGATCGTCGTGACCGACCCGCACAATCCGTCCGGCGTCGCCGCGGCCCCGGAAGAGCTCGCCGGCCTGGCCAGGGTGGCCGAGCGCGCCGGGGTCCCCGTGCTGGTCGACGAGGTGTATCTCGACGCGGTGCCGGGCAAATCCCGGGCGCCGGCGGCGGCGGGGTCGCCTCGGTTCGTCTCCACCAGCAGCCTGACCAAGGCGTACGGACTGGCCTCTCTGCGCTGCGGCTGGATCATCGCCTCGCCCGCGATCATCCGCGAAGCTCGCGGCGTGCGCGACGTCGTGGACGTCTGGGCTCCCATCCCCGCCGACCGGCTCTCCGTGGTGGCGTTTGGGAACCTCGCGTCGCTGGCCGACCGGTCGCGCCGGATCGTCACGGCGAACCGAACGCGCTTTGAGACGTTCCTGGCGCAGGAATCGGCCCTCGCCTGCGTCTGGCCCGGAGGTCCGCTCGCCTTTCCCCGTTTCGTAGACGGCCGCGACGCCGGCCCGTTCGCCCGCCGCCTCTTCGAGGAACACGGCGTGGCCGTCGTGCCGGGATCCTTTTTCGACGCCCCCGCCCATTTCCGCGTTTCTCTGGGTGGAGATCCGGGTGCGGTGGACGAGGGTCTGGCCGCGATCGCGTCGGTCCTCCGCGCGGACGCGCGCTAGCTCCTGTCCCAGAAGTCCCGTGTCAAAGCCGCTCCGGCGGTCGTGCCCTCCCTCGTCGGCACGCTCCGGCCCGGCCGCCGGAATGAAAGGTGGGCCGTCGCTGGTCGCTCAGTCGCAGCGCTACCGAGGCCAAAGACTTCTCATTCCATGTTCCTTCGCTCATCGCCTCCTGCGGGAGGCGGTCCCGCCGCTGGAGCTTGCGGTGAGGCAAATGCCAGCCTGTGAGCCCCGGCCCGAAGACCTTCCCCGCCGGGACCTTCGAAATCGCGTTGGTCCGCAAAGGACGGGAGAGACCGAGCGCTTCGCTCGGGCTCGCGGCGATTTCGCAAGCGGCGGGCTGGAAGGATCTCGCTCGTGGCCGCGCCAGGCCCGCCGCGTGGTCCCGGGGGAAGGCCGCAGGGCCGGGGCGACGGACTGCCGTGAGAACAATCCCGTGAGAACAATCCCGTGAGAGGCGACAGCTGGGGATTCTCGGCCCCCGGCGAGAAAGAACGTCCGAAGGCGGAGGGAGGCGATAGACTCTCCCCAAGAAGCGGACGGCCTCCGCTGCTCGTCCGGCGGCTTTCCCTCGGGGAATGTCCGGAGGAGGCAAGTGCGACGGCGCTGGTGTTCTCCAATTGGGCGGATCCCGGGTACCATGGGGATCCTCGTCTTCACGGCGGCGGCCGCGGCCCTGCCCGCGCAGACCGCCGCGACGATCGAGCCCGGAGCGACCGTCGAGCGGTCGATCGCGCCGGGCCAGAATCATCGGTACGCGATCCCGCTCCAGTCCGGTCAGTTCTTCCACGTCGAGGTCGCGCAAAATCACCTCGCCCTGGCGGTCCGGATTCTCTCCGAGGGGCAGGTCCGCGCCGAGGTGGATAACGCGGCCGACCGCGAGGAGCCCCTCGCGCTCTCCTGGATCGCGGCGTCGGGTGGGACCTGCCTCGTCGAGCTTCGCCTCGAGGGCGGCAAGAAGGCCCCTGGGACGTACCGCCTGCGGGTCGAGGCGCCTCGCCCGGCCGAGTCCTCCGACGCGCGGCGCGTCGACGCCGAGCGGGCCATGGCGCAAGCCGATCACCGCGCGGCGAGCGCAACAGCCGAGGCGATGCGGGAGGCCCTGGCCGCCTACGCCAAGACGCTGGCGGCGTGGCGCGAGCTGGAAGATCGCCCCGCGGAGGCGGCGACTCTGGGCCGCATGAGCGACGCTCTGGGCGAGCTCGGAGAAGTTCAGGAGGCCCGGTCGCGCGCGGAGCAGGCCCTGGCGGTCTGGCGCCGGATCGGGGACCGCAGGGGCGAGGCGGCCGCGCTGGCGCGGCTGGGCCTGGCCGACTCCGAGGTGGGTGACCAGCGGCACGGCCTGGAGATGCTCGAGCAGGCCCTGGCCATGCGCCGCGCCGCCGGCGACGTCCACGGACAGTTCGAGGCCCTCGACGACATCGCCGTTGCCCGCGGCGCGATGGGAGACAAGCCCCAGGCCATCGCCAGCTACACCGAGGCCCTCGAGCTCGCGCGCAGCGCCGGCGACCGATTGGCCGAGGCGAGGATTCTCAAGAACCGCGCGGTGGACTACGCCTCGCTGGGAGAGACGGATCGGGCGCTCTCGGATCTGCGCGTGGCCCTGGGACGTTTCCGCCAGCTGCGAGACCGCCATCTCGAGGGCATCACGGAGTACAGCATCGGGTTCCTGTACAAGGGCCGCGACGACAGCGCCCAGGCCTTCCCGCACTACCGGCGGGCCCTGGCCCTTCTGCGCGAGACCGGCGACAAGCGCTTCGAGGGCTTCACGCGCAACCACATGGGGCTCCTCCACCTCGCCGCCCACGAGCCCGCGCTGGCGCTGCCCGATCTGCGCGCCGCACGGGAAATTCTGCGGGCCTGCGGCGACAAGCGCGCCGAGGCCATGATCGCGGCCAACATCGGCCGGGCAGAGCTCGAACGGGGCAACGCCCCGCAGGCCCGGGACCGCCTTGTCGAAGCGCTTCCGCTGGTGCGGGCGACGTCGGACCGCGTCCACGAGGCCATCGTGCTCGTGCATCTGGGCCGGGCCGAGCGCGCCCTCGGCCATCTCGACGATGCGCGCGCCCGCTACGAGGAGGCCCTGACCCTGACCGAGTCGCTGCGCGGTTCGATCACGGCCGCCGGCGAGCGCGCCGCCTACATGGCCCTGATCCGGGATCGCTACGATCTCCTGATCGACGTCCTCATGGAGCTCCAGGCCCGGCAACCGGAAGGCGAATGGGCCGCGCAGGCGCTGCACGTGAGCGAACGAGCCAAGGCTCGCAGCCTGGTCGACCTCCTCGGCGAAGCCCGGATCGATCTGGGAGAGAGCGCCGATCCGGCGCTCCTGGCGCGGGAGCAGGCGCTGGAGACGCAGATCGACGCGCGGCGCCGGGAAGAGGCCTCGCGCCTGGCCGCCGGAACGGGCGCGCCCGCGGCAGAGGGGCGGGGGTTCGACGCCCTGCTTTCGGACTACCAGGAGGTCGAAGGGCAGATTCGCGCGGCCGATCCGCGCTACGCGGCTCTGACCCGTCCGCAGCCGCTCGACTGGCCGGCGATCCGGGACCGCGTGCTCGATTCCCAGACGATGCTGCTCGAGTACGCGCTCGGGGAGAAGCGCAGCTTCCTCTTCGCGGCGACGCGCGCCGGGCTCACGAGCTACGAGCTGCCCGGGCGGTCCGTCCTCGAGACGGCCGCCCGACGTCTCTACGAGGCCTGGAGCGCGCCGGGAGCCGTGGACCCCGCCGACAGCGCCCGCTGGGCGCGCGCCCTCTCGGGGTTCCTGCTCCGGCCGGCGGCCGATCGGCTGACCCGCGAGCGGGGCGTGCGCCGCCTGGCGATCGTCTCGGAGGGAGCTCTCCAGTACATCCCCTTCGACGCGCTGCCGCTGCCCGGCGCGGTCTGGGCGCCGGTCGTTTCGCGATTCGAGGTCATCGCGCTCCCATCGGCCACCACGCTGGCGATCCTGCGGAGGCAGACGATCGATCGCCGGGCCGCCGGACCCCGCGTGGCCGTGCTGGCCGATCCCGTCTTCGAGCGGAACGACCCCCGGGTCCGGGGAGCGCGGGACGCGAGCGCCGCGCCGCGGTCGGACCGCGCCGAGAACGACGCGCTCACGCGGTCGATGCAGGAGTCCGGGCTGCGGCGCCTGGATCGGTTGAACGCCAGCCGGCGCGAGGCCGAATCGATCACCGCGCTGGCGGGACCCGGGCGGACGTTCGCCGCGCTGGACTTCCAGGCCACCCGGGCGGCGGCGCTCGGCCCGGAAGTGTCCAGCGCCCGGATCGTCCACCTGGCCAGCCACGGGCTCTTGAACGCGCGTCATCCGGAGCTCTCCGGCGTGGTTCTGTCGCTGGTCGACGAGAGCGGGCGACCGATCGACGGGTTCCTCCAGACGCGGGACATCTACAAGCTCAAGCTCTCGGCGGACCTCGTCGTCCTTTCGGCCTGCCAGACGGCGCTCGGCAAGGACGTGCGGGGCGAAGGCCTCCTGGGACTCTCCCGCGGGTTCATGTACGCCGGCGCGCCCCGGGTCGTGGCCAGCCTGTGGAAGGTGCCGGACCGGGCGACCGCCGAGCTCATGCGAGCGTTCTATCGGGGCGTGCTGGTGCAGGAGCTCTCCCCCGCCGCCGCTCTGCGCGCGGCACAGCGGACCGTTCGCGCCGAGAAACTGTGGTCTTCCCCCTACTACTGGGCGGCCTTCGTTCTCCAGGGGGACTGGAACTGAGATGCCGATGCGGCTGAGCGACGCCACGCGGCGAATCAACGCGGACCTGGCCGGCCGCGTTCGGGCGGGAGACGGTCAGGCCGAAGAGGAGCTCGTCGCCCGGTACCACCGCGGAGTCGGTTTCGTGCTGCGGCGCTCGGTCCGGGATCCCAATCTCGTCGAGGATCTCTCTCAGGAGACGTTCCGGATCGCCCTCGAGAAGATCCGGCGCGGTGATCTGCGCGAGCCGGCAAAGCTCGCCGGCTTCCTCTGTTCCCTGGCCAGGAACCTCGCGATCGAGCATTTCCGGAGAGTCTCCGCGCAGAGGTCTTCGGGCCCCGCGGAGGAGACGCTGTCCGGCGCGGAGCCCGGCCCGCTGGAGGACCTGCTGCGCAGCGAGCAGGCGCGGATCGTTCGGCGAATTCTCTCGGACCTTCCGACGGAACGAGATCGTCAGATCCTGCTGCGCTTCTACCTTGCCGAGGAAGACAAGGAAACGATCTGCCGCGACCTCGGGCTCACGAGCCTCCACTTCAACCGGGTCTTGTTCCGCGCCCGCGAGCGTTACCGGGCACTGTACTTAGAACGAACAAAACGAATGCGTAGACAGACGCGATAATGCGGCCTCCCGCCGCACTTTATAGAGGAATGGACCACGCGGTCATCGAGGAGACCCAGCTCGCCGAGCGGTACGTAGCGGGGACGGTGAGCGATGAGGAGAAGTCTCGATTCGAAGAGCACTTTCCGGACTGCCCGGGCTGCCTGGACAGACTGGAAGCAGCCGACGGCCTGCGCTCGAGCCTGAAGGATCTCGCCGCGGCGCATCTGCTGGCCCTGGCGGGGCCGGCCGATTCGGCGGGGACATCGCGCCGGGTGCGCCGTCTCGCGTTTCTGGCCGCCGCCGCGGCGCTCGCCGCCGGCATCTCGGCATCCCTTCTCTACTTTCAGGCGCGCAGGACGAGCGTCGACCTGACCCTCGCGCGCGGCGCGGCCGCGAAGGCGCAGGCGGACCTGGAGCGGGAGCGATCCACTTCCCGCCGCCCGGCACCGCCGGCCGAGGCCGCGCCGAGTGGTCCGGTGGCCGCGTCGGTGTTCGTCCTGAACCGGACCCGGAGCTCTCCCTCGGAAGGCCCGGAGAACCGCATCGAAGTTCTGAGGTCGGCCTCCTGGATCACGCTCGTCTTCGACCGGCCGGAACGATTCCGTGCGGACAGTTATCGGGTCCGGCTGTCGAACGAGCGCACGCGGGCCGTCCTGGGCGAAGCCGCGACCGACCGCTCGACCTCCGGCATGCTGTCGGTGAGCCTGCCGGCACCCCTGCTGACGAACGGGGACTACCTCCTCAACGTCGAAGGTCTGGCTTCGGGCCGGGCCGAGACCCTCGCCACCTACCGGTTCCGAGCCGTCGCCACGAGATAGCGCGGGCGGCGCATCCGAAGGAATTTGTCCGCCCGCCGACTCCTGGCTGGGATAACCCGACCCTCGCCGAACTTCTCGTTGGATAGAGGAGGTCGCCGTAACGTTGGCGAGGAGACGGGCGCGCGGAACGCGCCGTCGCAAGGAAGGCCAGACGTGAGAAAGAAGCGAAAGGCAGAGAAGACGCCGGCAGACGAGTCCGCCGACAGGCTCCGGCCGGGTCGGGAGACGCTCCAGGACCTGATGACTTCGAAGAGAGCCGCCAACGCCGTCAGGGGCGGTGGCTGTTCGAAGGCCTTTACCGCCTGCGGGATTCAAACTCGTTAAGTCGGCTTGTCCGACGAAGATGGCCAAGAAGGTGCCGGCGCCCGCGTTGCGGTGAGATAACCGGCGGGCCGCCCGCACTCTTTCGACGGGTCGTCGCAAACATTCCCGGCGCGGGGTACGGGGCCGGGCCTCGTCCGGTTTCGAAAAAGTTGGCGAAAACGAGAACAGGAGGAGACATGTCGAGCAACGTCTTTGCCCGGGGTCGTCGCGGTGCGGCCGGATGGCGCGCGGCGCTCTGGGGACTCGCTCTCTTCGCGGCGGCGGGCTGGATCGCCTGGGGACAGAAGGAAGAGGCCGCGACCGGACCCAACGTTCTCGCTCCGTTCGCAGACGCCACCGGCGTGGTGCGCACGGTCTCGAAGAACGGGCACGCGGACTCCGATAACCCGTTTTTCGTCAGCCTGGGCACCAACGGCCGCGCCTGCGTCACGTGCCACCAGCCGGCGGCGGGATGGACCCTCTCGCCCGCGGAGGTCCGGCGACGCTTCGAGAGGACCCAGGGCCTCGATCCTCTCTTTCGCCCCAACGACGGCTCCAACTCGCCCTGGGCCGACGTTTCGACGGTCGAGGACCGGCGGCGCGCCTACTCGATGCTCCTCTCCAAGGGACTGATTCGCGTGGGCATGGCGATTCCGAAGGACGCCGAGTTCACACTCGAGTCGGTGGACGATCCGTACCGGTTCGCTTCGACGCAGGAGCTTCGCCCGCCCTCTGCCCGCCACCAACCTGCGCTTCTTGAGCGCCGTGATGTGGGACGGCCGCGAGACCTTCCCGGACCGCTCGATCGTCTTCGACCTGATGGACCAGGCCAACGGCGCGACGCTCGGCCATGCCCAGGCCAGTCTCCCCCTGACTCCGGAGCAGCAGCGGGAGATCGTCGACTTCGAGACGTCGCTCTCCACGGCGCAGGTCTACGACATGGATGCGGGAGAGCTCGACGCGCGCGGCGCCGGCGGAGGCCCTAAGGCGCTCGCCCTCCAGGAGTACTACCCGGGTATCAACGACGTGCTGGGCCAGGACCCGGCAGGACATCCGTTCACGCCCATCGTCTTCACCGACTTCGCGCCCTGGGCGCGGTTCGCGGACCGGCACGATCGGGAGGACGAAGGAGCGGAGCGCGGGCGCAACGCCGCGCGGGCGGCGGTGGCTCGCGGGGAAGCGCTCTTCAACGCCAAGCCGATCCGGATCACCGGCGTCAAGGGCTTGAACGACGACCTCGGCCGCCCGGTCCTCATGGGCACCTGCGGCACGTGCCACGACTCCCCCAACGTCGGGGACCATTCGCTCTCCGCGCCGCTGGACATCGGCCTGACCGACGCGTCCCGCCGCACGCCCGACCTGCCGCTCTACACGCTTCGCAACCGGGCGACGGGCGAGACGGTCTCGACCAGCGACCCTGGACGCGCCCTGGTCACGGGCAGATGGAAAGACGTCGGACGGTTCAAGGGACCAGTGCTGCGCGGCCTCGCCGCCCGCGCCCCCTATTTCCACAACGGCTCGGCGGCAACGCTCGCGGACGTCGTTGGCTTCTACGACTCGCGGTTCGAGATCGGCTTGACCGACGCCGAGAAGGCCGACCTCGTGGCGTTCTTGAGAGCGCAGTGACGGGCGAAGGATCGAACGAAGAGGTGGGTATGGAATCGACAAGAAAGGTCTCGGGGGGTTGGAGCTTCGCGGCGGGCGCGCTCGCGGGCGCCCTGGCGGTGGCGGTGCCTCTGGCGTCGCACGGGAAGGCGGACCAGAAGACGTCGACGCGGTCGCCGGCAACGGCGCCCGACGGGGCAGGCCCAGGCGCCCGCCACGGAGGTCGTTCCGCAGCGTGCCAGGGAGCCGATCGGCGCGGATCCGGCGCCTCCGCGGCGCGTCCCGCCCCGGACCGTCGGAGGCCACGGGAGCACCCCCCGGGTCACGCCGGTCCACTCGGAGACGGAGCTGCAGCTGGACTGAGAGGGCCGACAACGGGAAGCGGGATATATCAGATATGCTATATCCCGCCGCTCACTCCCACTCGATGGTGGCCGGGGGCTTCGAGGTCACGTCGTAGACGACGCGGTTGACGCCGCGAACCTCCCGGGTCACCCGCGCGGCGATCTTGTCGAGCACCTCGTGGGGCATCCGGAACCAGTCCGCGGTCATGAAGTCGGTGGTCTGGACCGCCCGCACGGCGAGCACGTACTCGTGGGTGCGCGCGTCCCCCATGACCCCGACCGAGCGCACCGGAAGGAGGACGGCGAAGGCCTGGGAGATCGCGTCGTAAAGGCCCGCGGCCCGGATCTCGTCCAGGACGATCTCGTCGGCCTTCTGCAGGATCGCGACCTTCTCCCGGGTCACCGCCCCGGGGATGCGGACGGCCAGGCCCGGACCGGGAAAGGGATGGCGCCGCAGGAACTCGCGCGGGAGCCCCAGGTCCGCGCCGAGCAGCCGCACCTCGTCCTTGAAGAGCTCGCGCACCGGTTCCACCAGCTCGAACCCGAGCCGCTCGGGGAGGCCTCCGACGTTGTGGTGGGTCTTGATGACGGCGGACGGTCCCTTGATGGAAACCGATTCGATGACGTCCGGGTAGAGCGTGCCCTGGGCGAGGTAGCGGGCGTCGGGGATCGCCTTGGCCTCCTTCTCGAACACCTCGATGAACGTGCGGCCGATGAGGCGCCGCTTCTCCTCGGGATCCTCGATCCCGGCCAGGCGGGACAGGAAGAGGTCCGAGGCATCGACGCTCTGGACGCGGATGTCCAGATGCCGGAACGCCTCGACGACCTGCGCGGCCTCGTGCGTGCGCAGGAGGCCGTGGTCGACGAGGATCGGGTAGACGCGGTCGCCGAGCGCCTCCCGGAGCAGGATTGCTGTCACCGACGAATCCACGCCTCCGGACAGGGCGCAGACCACCGAGCCGGAGGGAACCTGGCGGCGGATCTGCTCGACCTTCTCCTGGCGGAACGAGGTCATGGTCCAGTCCGCGCGGACGCCGCACACGCGGAAGAGGAAGTTGCCGAGGATCTCCGCGCCGTGCTCGGTGTGGCGGACCTCGGGATGAAACTGCAGCGCGTAGAGGCGGCGATCCCGGTTCTCGAAGCCGGTGACCGCGCTCGATTCGGTCCCCGCGATCACGCGGAAGCCCGCGGGCGGCTCGGCCACGGAGTCCCCGTGGTTCATCCAGACCGTCTGGGTCTCCTCCAGGCCGGCGAAGAGCGGCGAATCGGCCGCGACGCGGGCCACGGCCCTCCCGTACTCCCGCCCTTCCGGGACGACCCGGCCTCCCAGGGACCGCGCCAGCCACTGCATGCCATAGCAGAGCCCGAGGATCGGGAGGTTCAGATCGAGCAGATCGGCGGTCGGCTGCGGCGCGTCCTTTTCGTAGACGCTCTGCGGGCCGCCGGAGAGGATGAGGCCGGCGGGGTTGTGCCGGAGGATCTCCGCGCGCGAGGCGTCCGGGGGCAGGACCACCGAGAACACCCGGGCCTCGCGAACCCGCCGGGCGATCAACTGCGTGTACTGCCCGCCGAAGTCGAGGACGACGATGGAGCGTCCCGGTGTCATGCCGATCCGGCCCGCATGAGGAAGGCCACCGGCGCCGCGAACACCGCGGCCAACGGCAGGGCGAGCAGCGCGGCTCCGTAGGGCGCCAACGCGACCAGTACCGGCGCGACCAGCGCTCCCGGGGCCAAACGGTTGGTCTCCCGCTCGCCCACGGCGACCAGGATCGCGGTGGCCAGGAGGAAGAGCACCGTGAAGGTCGCGGCGAAGGCCCGCCGGTACGCCGAAAAGCGGGCCTTGGGCCTGCGCCCGAACAGGCCGGTCTCCGCGGCGGCCACCAGGAGGATGAAGAGGAGCGTCAGCAGGTAGGCCGGTAGGAAGAAGAGGAGAGACTGTTCGACGAACCGTCCCTCGGGCGCCGCGGCGACGAACTGGCCCCCGGCCCACTGCTCCAGAAACGGGTAGGCGGCGAAGGCGGGATCGTCGCGGCCGTGCGTCAGCAGGAAGAGGAGGACGCCGAGGAGGAACGCCGAGGGCAGCACCAGCGCGGCCTGACGGAAAAACGTCACGAAGCCCGAATTGTAGCAGCAGGCCCCGGTTTCCAGGCGCCGTCCGAGAACGACCTAGAATGACGCCGCGTGGCCTTGCGAAAATCGACGACGCGCTGGCTCGTCGCGCTGGTGATCGAAACGGCCCTGGCCGTGGCGCTCGCGTCGGCCAGGGGAACGCTCGGCTGTCTGGGCGTGATCTGCGGGGCCCTGGCGTCCGCCTCCGCGCTTCTCCTGGCCACCCGGGCCCTCGTGGCGCTCTTCCGCCTGATCGTTCGACGCCTCACGCTGCGCCTGGCGTTTTCGTATTTTCTGATCGGCGTCGTGCCGATCCCCCTGCTCGCCGCGCTCCTCTTCGCGATGGCCTACCTGCTGGCGAGCCAGTTGATCGGCGTGCAGACCCGGCGCGAGCTCCAGGCCGTGGTCGAGAACGCGGCGCGAACGGCCAGGGGCCTGCCGGAGATCCGGATCCGCGACGGCGTCGTGGCCGCTTCGCGCGTGGACTGGCTCGCCCGCGGCGATGCCGCCTCCTGGGCCAAGGACCTCTCCCGGCCCCGCCCCCTGATCGCCGCGGACGCGGTCTGGTACGCCGTCCGCCCGGAGCCGGACGATCCGGACCGCGTCGTCCTGGTCTCCTTCGCCGAGCCGGACCGGGATCTCCTCCAGCGGCTGGCCGACCGCGCCGGCTACGAAGTGCGCCTGGGAGTCGGCCGGAATCAGAACGGGCACGGCGGCGTCCAGGTCCACCCCGGCAAGGACTCGGAGCGCGAATGGAAGGAGGCCGCCCGGCCTCACGGCGCCCCGGCCACCGGATCGACGCTCATGACCCGGGAGTGGGTCGTGGGCGTGTACGTGGAGAAACCGGCGGCCCTCATCCGGACCGAGTCGACCGGGGAGCTGGTGGTCTTAGTCGCGCGGACGTCGCCCCGCGTGCTGCTGGACCGGCTCCTCTCCCAGGGAGTCCCGGAGGTCGGCCGGGTCTTCTGGGGCATCCTCGCCGGTCTGGCGGCGGCCCTTCTTCTGGTCTACCTGACCGCCCTGGCCATCGCGTTCTTCCTCGTCGCCACCATCGCACGCAACGTCAACCGCCTGACGCGCGCCACCGAAGCGGTGGCCCGAGGCGACTTCTCGGTGCGGGTGCGTTCCAAGTCCCGGGACCAGATCGGAGATCTGGCCCGCTCCTTCGACGGGATGGCGGCGTCGATCGAGCGCCTGCTCGTCCAGACCGCGGAGAAGGAGCGTTTGGACGCCGAGATCGCCGTGGCCCGAACGATCCAGCAGAAGCTGCTCCCGCCCGCAGAGGCCGAGTTGGCCGGACTGCGCCTGGTGGCGCAGTTCGAGCCGGTGGCCGAGATCGGCGGCGACTACTACGATTACTTCGCGATGCCCGACGGGCGCTCGGCCGTCGCCGTCGGCGACGTGTCCGGGCACGGTCTGTCCACCGGCCTGCTCGTGGCCATGGCCAAGGCCGCGCTCACCACGCAGATCGAGTCGGGCCTCTCGGGATCGAAGCTCTTCGTCCGGTTAAACGACCTCATTCACCGTTCGACCGACAAGCGCAACTATATGACCCTGGCGCTCTTGGCCTACGATCCCAGGACCGGCCGCGCCGAGCTGACCAACGCCGGACAGCTCGCTCCCTACCGCCTCTCCGGGTCGGATGTGACCAGCCTGTCGCTCCCGTCGTTCCCGTTGGGACTCTTCGCGAAAAAGGAATACGCGACCGTGTCGGTCGAGCTCTCCCCCGGCGACCGGCTGCTCTTCCTGACCGACGGGCTGGTCGAGGCCGTGGACGCCTCCGGCGATCCGTTCGGATTCGAGCGGCTGGAGGCCCTTCTCAGAGCCGAGATGGTTTCCGACGCGGTCCGCCTGAGGGATGCCGTCCTCGAGGCGGTGCGATCGCACACGGGCGGGGGCCCTCCTGAGGACGACCGCACCCTCGTCGTGCTGACGATTCTCTGAAGCGCGGACGTCGGACTTTCCCTGCGTCCGACGTCCTCCTCAGCGCCAGCGCCCGTCGCGCCAGTACCAGCCGCGGCCGTGGTGAACCCAGCGGCCGTCCACCCAGCGCGCGCCCGCGCGCGGGCGGCGTTCCCAGCGCCCGGGCACCCAGACGTAGGCCGCGCCGTCCCAGCGGTGAAAGCCGCGGATCCAGACGAAGTCCGGACCCGGAGCCGTGCCGACGACCTCGATCTGGGCCGCGGGGGGACCGCCGCGCACGTACACCACGCCGGCGGGAGGCGGAGGCGGACACGCCGTCAGCACGACGAGCCCGCTCGCCGCCGCGAGACCGAGAACGAAACTGCGAGCCTTGATCATTTCGATTTCTCCAAGGAGGTCTTAGTGATGTCTCCAGTGACCTTCCACCCAGTAGTAGCCCCGGCTGTGCCGGGCCCAGTGGCCGGGAACCCAGATCACGTGGGCGCGCGGGGGAAGGACGTACCGGCCGGGGACCCAGACGTAGGCCCGGCCGTCCCACCGGTGATAGCCGGCGATCCAGACGTGCCGCGTGGACGGGGCCACCGGGACCGTTTCCACGATCGCCGGGGGCGGACCGACCCGCACGTAGATGCGGGGCACCGCCGTCAGGGAGGACGCACAGAGGAACCCGGACAGGGTTGCCGCGATTGCCAAAGCGGAACTCGTCTTGAGCCTCATGGTCTTGGCCATCTCTCCTTTCTCCTTTCCAGAACCCATGCAATTTGACGACCAGATCGGCGGTCGGGTTGACGGGTCGGACTTCCCGGCCCCTCAGGGAATCCGGCCGGCCATCACCCGCTCCAGGGTCCGGGCGTCGATATTCCCGCCCGAGAGCACGAGGCCGACGTGGCGGCCGGCCAGCCGCGGCGCGAGCTTGCGCAGGCCGGCCAGGCCGGCCGCTCCCGCTCCTTCCGCCAGGTTATGCGTCGTGCGCAGGAGGATCCGGACCGCTTGCGCGATCTCCGCCTCGGAAACCAGGAGGAAGTCCTCCAGACCCGCGCGCAGCGCGGGAAACGTCAGCTCATAGGCGGACCGTGTCGCCAGGCCGTCGGCGAACGTGTCGGCGGACTCCGTGGTCACGCGCGTTCCGGCGCGCCAGGAGTCGTGGGCCGCGCTGGCGCGCTCGGCCTGGACGGCGAAAACCTGGAGCTTGGGCTTGAGCGCCCGGGCCGCCGTGAGCGCGCCCACGGCCTGCGATCCTCCTCCCACCGACACCACGATCGCGTCGAGCTTCGGCCGCTCCTCGAGCATTTCCAGGCTGAGTGTGGCCGCGCCGGCCACGACGGTCGGGTCGTTGGTCGAGTGGATGAGCGTCCTCCCCTCTGTCCGGACCAGTTCCTGCGCGATCGCCACCGATTCGTCGTAGTCCCGGCCCTCTTCCACCAGGTCCGCGCCGTATCCGCGCATCCCCGCGTTCTTCTCCGGATTGTTGCCGTGAGGGACGCAGATGGTGACCGCCGCGCCCAGAAGGGAGCCGGCCCAGGCCACGCCCAGGCCGTGGTTTCCGCGCGTGGCCGCCACGATGCCCCGCGCCCGCTCCGCCGCGGTCAGGGCGGACATGGCCGAAAGGGCGTTGCGGGCCTTGAAGGAATTGGTCGGACAGTGGTTCTCGTGCTTGACCCAGACGGTGATGTCCTGACCGATCTCGTCGTCCAGGGGCGCATACCGGCGCAGGGGCGTCGCGGCGATGTGCGGCCGGATCCGCTTCTGCGCCGCGAGCACGTCGGCGATCGTGATCGGCCAGGCTTGCGTCGGCTCGGCGGTCATCGGCACCTCGCTTGACGCGGTATGGTAAACCGCGGCCGGCGCCCTGGTCATCGGCGTCGAGCTCCAGCCTGTGCTAGAGAGTCTGTGTGAAAGCTCTGCGCCCCGGCCTGTCCGTCGAGGAATTCTTCGACTCCCTGGCCGCCGCGCCGCGCCGGGCGCTGCTCCTGGACTACGACGGGACGCTCGCGCCGTTCGCGGCGGACCGGACCCGCGCGCGGCCGTATCCCGCGGCCCGGGACGAGCTGGCCGCGCTCGTCGCGGCCCAGGGCACCCGGGTGGCCGTGGTCTCCGGACGCGCGGCCCGGGAGGTCCGGGGCCTGCTCGGTCTCGAGCCCGCGCCGGAGATCTGGGGCTCGCATGGCCTGGAGAGGCTCGCGCCGGACGGGACGTACCACGCGCGGGCCGCCCCGCGGGCGACGCTCGAGCGCATTGCGCAGGCCGCGGCCTGGATCGAGGCAGCGGGCTTCTCGTCTCTCCTCGAACGCAAGCCCCTCGGGCTCGCCCTTCACGCCCGCGGGGCGGGTCCGGACGCGTACGCCCGCGCGCGGGAGGCCGCGGTCGCGAGGTGGGACGCGGAGCTTCGCGCCGCCGGCCTCGAGCCGCTCGAGTTCGACGGCGGGATCGAGTGGCGTCCGGCGGGAGGGCACAAGGGAGAGGTCGTCGAGGCCGTCCTGGCGCAAGAGGGGCCGGGCGCCGCGGTCGCCTACCTCGGCGACGACCGCACCGACGAGGACGCCTTCGCGGCGCTGGAAGGGCGCGGCCTGGCCGTGCTGGTGCGCTCGAGCCCCCGCCCGACCGCGGCGGCCCTCTGGATCGAGCCGCCCGACGAGCTCGTCGCCTTTCTCGCGCGCTGGCGGCGATCCGAATTCACCCGGCGTTGACCCGGGCCGGCGGGCGTGGGACAGGAATCCGGGACCGCCGGATCCCCTCGGGTCCGCGGGACATGCCGGCGGGAACCGATCTTGCTAGATCCACGGGCGGAAGCCCGATGCGACTCGTTGTCGTCTCCAACCGTCTCCCGTTCGCGCTCGTTCGGGGATCGGACGCCCGTTGGGCCGTCGAGCCCGGCTCGGGCGGCCTGGTGACCGCCCTGCGCCCGGTGCTGCAGGACCGGGGCGGATGCTGGATCGGCTGGACCGGCGCGACCAACGAAGAGCTGCCCAACGCGGGGGACGTCCTGGCGACCTCCGCCGCGCGCTTCGGGTACGATCTCGTCCCCTTGACGCTGACGGCCCAGGAGCGCGACGACTTTTACAACGGGTTCTCCAACGAGGTCGTGTGGCCGCTCTTCCACGATCTCCTCTCCCGGTGCCGGTTCGAGCCGCGCTACTGGCAGGCCTACGAATCCGTGAATCGGATCTTCGCCGAGGCCACGGCGGACAACGTTCGAGCCGACGACTTCGTGTGGGTCCACGACTATCACCTGATGGCGATGGCCGGAAACCTGCGGGCCATGGGCGTGCGGGCGCGCATGGGGTTCTTCCTCCACATCCCCTTCCCGTCCCCCGACATGTTCCTGAAGCTCCCCTGGAGGTTTCACATCCTGCGGGCGCTCATCGAGTACGACCTGATCGGGTTCCAGACCAACCGCGACCGCCGCAACTTCCTGCAGTGCGTTCGCATCCTCCTGCGGGGATCGGAGGTCACCGGCAAAGGAGCGGTCCAGTCGGTGCGGCTCCAGGGCCGGGACGTCCGCGCGGGCACGTTTCCGATCTCGATCGACTACCGCCAGTTCGAGGGGCGGGCGAGCGAGGAGGTGGTCCAGGCCAAGGCCCGGGACCTGCGGCGGGACGAGGAGGGACGCACCATCGTCCTGGGCGTCGACCGCCTCGACTACACCAAGGGAATCCCCGAGAAGCTGCGGGCCTTTCGGTCCGTGCTGCGGAGCTTTCCGGCCATGCGGGGGAAGGTCACCCTGATTCAGGTCGTGGTGCCGAGCCGCGAGGAGATCCCCGGCTACCAGGATCAGAAGCGCGTCATCGAGGAAATGGTCGGGCGGATCAACGGGGAGTTCACGCGGTCGGGCTGGGTCCCGATCCACTACATCTACCGCTCCCTGGAGGAGCCCAGGCTGCCGGCCTACTACCTGGCCGCCGACGTCGCGCTCGTCACGCCGCTCAAGGACGGCATGAACCTGGTGTCCAAGGAGTACTGCGCCACGCGGGCCGACGAGCGGGGGGCTCTGGTCCTCTCGGAATTCGCCGGCGCGGCGGCGCAGCTCCAGCGCGGGGCGTTCCTGGTCAACCCGTTCGACGTCGAGGGAGTGGCCAGCGCGCTGCAGCGCGCCTGCGTGCTGACCGGCGGCGAGCAACGGGACCGGATGCGGCGCCTGCGCCGGGCGGTGCGCGACTACGACATTTTCCGGTGGGTGGACGAGTTTCTCGAGGCGGCCATCTCCCGCGATCTCGCCGACTTCCCGCGCCGCGAGGAGTACCTCCCCGAAGCGGTCGCGCCGTGAGTGTCCTGCCCATCGAGCACCACGGGATCATCGGCAATCTTCGCAGCGCGGCGCTGGTCGGCCTCGACGGCGCCATCGACTGGCTCTGTCTGCCCCGCTTCGACTCGGCCAGCGTCTTCGGCTCGCTCCTGGATCCGGACCGCGGCGGCCGGTTCGCGATCACCGCGGCGAGCGCGGAGGCCCGGCGGCGCCAGATGTACCTTCCCGACTCCAATGTCCTCCTGACGCGTTTCCTGACTCCCGACGGGGTCGGCGAGATCGCCGATTTCATGCCCATTGGGCCCGGCCACGGCGAGGCCACGGACGGCGCGAGCCGCCTGGTGCGAGTCGTGCGCGGCGTGCGCGGAGCGATCCCCTTCCGCCTGGAGTGCCGCCCGGTCTTCGACTATGGACGGGACCGCCCGCGGTGCGAGCGGACCGATTCGGGGTGCCGGTTCACCGGGCGCTCCTTGGCTCTCCAGCTGTCGACCACCTGCGCGCTGGAGACGCGGGACGGGGCCGCCGCGGCCGAGTTCGTGCTGCGCGAGGGCGAGCACTTCCCGTTCCTGCTCGAGGAGGCCGGCGCCGCGCCCGTCGCTCCCGAGGTCCTCGACCGGATCTGCGAGGAGGAGTTTCGCCGGACGCTGCGCTTCTGGCAGACCTGGATTTCGCGGCAGCGCTATGCAGGGCGCTGGCAGGAAATCGTCAAGCGCTCGGCCCTGACGTTGAAGCTCCTGACCTACGCGCCCACGGGAGCGATCGTGGCCTCTCCGACCACGAGCCTTCCCGAGCGCGTCGGCGGCAACCGCAACTGGGACTACCGCTACACCTGGATCCGCGACGCCGCGTTCACCGTTTATGCCTTCCTGCGCCTGGGCCTGCCCGACGAGGCCGCCCACTTCATCGGATTCCTGGAAGAGCACTGCCGGATCGAGAAGGGCCTGCAGGTTCTCTACGGGATCGACGGCCGTCACGACCTGCCGGAGGCGGAGCTGCCGCACCTGTCCGGCTACCGCGACTCGCGCCCGGTCCGGATCGGCAACGCCGCGGCGAGCCAATTCCAGCTCGACATCGCCGGCGACCTGCTCGACGCCATCTATCTTTACGACAAGTACGTCGAGCCGCTCTCGCACCGCCTTTGGACGATCGTGCGTGGAATCGCCGACTGGGTCTGCGACGTCTGGAGACAGCCGGACGAAGGGATCTGGGAGGTCCGAGGCGGCGCGAAGCATTTCACCTTCTCCAAGATGATGGCCTGGGTGGCCCTGGACCGCGCGCTGCGCCTCTCGGTGAAAGAGAGCCTGCCGGCCGACGGGGACCGCTGGCTGGCCAACCGCGACGAGCTCTACCAGACTGTCATGGCCCGAGGCTTTTCCGAGGCGAAGCGATCATTTGTCCAGGCGCTGGACGGCGACGCGCTGGATGCCTCGATGCTCCTGGCCCCGATGGTCAAGTTCGTGTCGCCGACCGACCCGCGCATGCTCGGCACGCTGGACGCGATCGAGCGCGAGCTCCAGAGCGACAACCTGGTGCGCCGGTATGATCCGCGAGTCGCGCCCGACGGCCTGGGCGAGGAAGAGGGAACCTTCTCCATCTGCACGTTCTGGCTGGCGGAGGACCTGGCGCGGGCGGGACGGTTGGAACAGGCGCGGCTCATCTTCGAGAAAATGCTCGGATACGCCAACCATCTGGGACTGTACTCCGAGGAGATCGGGTTGACCGGCGAGCTTCTCGGGAACTTTCCCCAGGCCTTCACGCATCTGGGCCTCATCTCCGCCGCGGTCAACCTGGACCGGGCTCTGGACGGGAAGGGCTGGGGCTCCTCCCGCCGCGGCCACGTCGGAGGAACCTTGTGAAAGGCGTAAGGCGTGAGGCGTAAGGCGTGAGGCGCTTCCTGACCCCCATTCGCGGTGCGCGTAGTCTCCCGAGCGGAAGCGAGGGAGGAGGCGAGCGCCGCGGGAGCCGCAGCGGAGAGACGGACCAGGCGTCCGGTCGAGGCCCTTTGGCCGAGCCGGACGCCGGTGGCGTAGCCAGGTCCGGAACGCAGCGGAGGCGACGGTAATGTGGTACCGCGACGCGATCCTCTACGAGATCCACGTCCGCGCCTTCTTCGACAGCGACGGCGACGGGATCGGGGATCTGCTGGGGCTGACCCAGAAGCTCGACTACGTCCGGGACCTGGGCGTCACCGCGATCTGGCTGCTCCCCTTCTACCCCTCGCCGCTGCGCGACGACGGGTACGACATCGCCGATTACACGCGCGTCCATTCTTCCTACGGCACGCTGGCCCATTTCCGGACCTTCCTGCGGGAGGCCCACCGGCGCGGGCTGCGGGTCATCACCGAGCTCGTCCTCAACCACACCTCCGACCAGCACGCCTGGTTCCAGCGGGCCCGGCGGGCTCCGCGGGGCTCCCCCCTGCGCGACTACTACGTCTGGAGCGACGCCGCGGAGTCCTATCGGGACGCCCGCGTGATCTTCAAGGACTTCGAGCCCTCCAACTGGTCCTGGGACCCGGTGGCCGGCGCCTACTACTGGCATCGCTTCTACGCGCATCAGCCGGATCTGAACTTCGACAACCCGGCGGTCCACCGGCAGCTCTTCCGGATCGTCGATTTCTGGCTGGGCCTGGGCGTGGACGGCATGCGCCTGGACGCCATCCCCTACCTCTACGAACGGGAGGGCACCAACTGCGAGAACCTCCCGGAGACCCACGCGTTCCTCAAGGAGCTGCGGCGCCACGTGGACGCGAAGTTTCCCGGCCGCATGTTCCTGGCCGAAGCCAATCAGTGGCCCGAGGACGCCGCGGCCTACTTCGGCGAGGGCGACGAGTGCCACATGGCTTTCCACTTTCCCCTCATGCCCAGGATGTTCATGGCCCTCCGGATGGAGGACCGCTTTCCCATCGTGGACATCCTGAACCAGACGCCGGTCATTCCCTCTACGGCGCAGTGGGCGCTCTTCCTGCGCAACCACGACGAGCTGACCCTGGAAATGGTCACCGACGAGGAACGCGATTACATGTACAGGGTCTACGCCGAGGACCGGCAAATGCGGATCAACCTGGGCATCCGCCGCCGGCTGGCGCCGCTGCTGGGCAACAACCGCCGCAAGATCGAGCTCCTCTACGGCATCCTGTTCTCGCTTCCCGGAACGCCGGTCCTCTACTACGGCGACGAGATCGGAATGGGAGACAACTTCTATCTGGGGGACCGCAACGGCGTGCGCACGCCGATGCAATGGAGCGGCGATCGCAACGCCGGATTTTCCCGGGCGCCGGCGCAGCGGCTCTACCTTCCGATCGTCACCGATCCGGAGTACCACTTCGAAGCCGTCAACGTCGAGGTCCAGCAGAACAACGCGAGCTCGCCCCTCTGGTGGATCAAGCGCGTGCTGGCGCTGCGGCGCAGCCACCGGGCCTTCGGCCGCGGGACCCTGGAGTTCGTCCACCCGGAGAACCGCAAGGTCCTGGCCTTTCTCCGCCGGTACGAGGAGGAGACGCTCCTGGTCGTGGCGAACCTGTCGCGGTTCACCCAGCATGCCGAGCTCGATCTGTCCGCCAACGCCGGGCTGGTTCCGATCGAGCTCTTCGGACACTCGGAGTTCCCGGCCGTCGGCGCCGCCGCGTACCCGCTCACGCTGGGGCCCCACACGTTCTACTGGTTCGCCCTGGAGCGGCGTCGGGCCGGAGCCGCGGCGGGCTTTACAGACGACGGTCCCCGCGCGATCGAGGCGGACGGTCCCCCGGAGGACGCGCTGGCGCCCGCGGCGCGCGCGGCCACGCAGCCCGCCCTGTCCGCGTACCTGGCGGGCCGCTCCTGGTTTGCCGCTCCGCAGCGAGGCGGAAAGTTGCTGAAGATCCAGGAGGCCGTCGCGATGACGGGCGCCGCGGAGGGCCCGTACTGGGTCCTGGCCCGGACCGACTCCGTGGACGGAGATCCGGCGACCTGGGTCGTGCCGCTGTCCTTCGCTACGGGTGAGCGCGCCGAGACAATTCGCCGGGACGCCTCCCGGGCGATCGTGGCGGAGGTGCGGGGCATGGAGGCCGGCGCGCCGCGGACCGCGCTCCTCGTCGACGCCGAGTCGGCTCTGGATTCCCGTTTCGCCGAGGCACTCACCCACGGGCTCGGCCGGCGACGGCGCTGGCGTGGAGAGCTCGGAGAGATCGTGGCCGTGCCCGCCGTGGCGGTGCGGAGAACGCCCGCCCTCGAAGGGATCGTCTCCGCGGGAGAAGGCGCCGAAGCGGCGGAGCCGGCCCTGCGGGCCAAGGGCCTGGTGATCCAGATCGTGCGCCGGCCCGAGCCGGGAGTTCATCCCGGCGTCGAGCTCGGGCGATTCCTGACCGAGGACGCCGGCTTCGCACACGCCGCCCCATTCGCCGGCTCGGTCGAGTATCGGCCCTCGCGGGGAGAGGCCATGACGATCGCCCTCCTCCACCGCTATGTTCCCAACCACGGCGACGCCTGGAGGTTCACGCTGGACGCGCTCGGCCGCTTCTTCGAGCGCATGCTCGGGCAGCGTGCGGATACGCCGGTTCCGCCCCTTCCCGTCCCCGGCCCGGCCGCCCCGGACGCGGCGCCGGCCCCGCCGGAGGTGTCCCGGCTGGTCGGCTCGTACCTGCAGTCGGCCGAGCTGCTGGGGACGCGGACGGCGCAGCTTCATCTAGCGCTCGCCGCGGCGCAGGATCCCGACCTCGCGCCGGAGGCGTTCTCGATGCTCTCGCAGCGTTCCTACTACCAGTCGCTCCACACGCTCGCGGAGAACACGCTCCCGGCTCTGCGCCGCGGCCTGGACGCGGCGCCGCCCGAAGCGCGGGCGCCGGTGGAAGACGTCCTGCGCCGCGAGCCGGGCATCCGCTCTCGATTCCGATTCCTGCTGGCCGGCAAGATCCCGGGGGAGCGCACCCGCGTGCACGGCTCCTACGTCCTGGAGAAAGTTCTCTTCACCGGCAAGGACTTCGTGGTCACCGATTTCAGCGGCGAGCCCGGACGCTCGCTCTCCAGCCGCCGCCTCAAGCGCTCGCCCCTGGAGGACGTGGCCCGGATGCTGCGCTCGCTCGATCGGGCCGCGCGCGCCGCGCTGGCCGGCCGCGGGGAGACGGCGGCGCTGCGGCCGGAGGATCGCGAGCGGCTGCGCCCCTGGGCGCGATTCTGGTCCGCCTGGGTCGCCGCGGGGTTCTGGAGGGCGTACCGGGCCGAAGCGCGGCGGGGGTCTATCCTGCCCGACGACCCGGCGACGCTTTCGCGGCTGCTGGAGATCCACTTGCTCGAGGCGGCCATCTATGAGATCGGTAGTGCCCAGCGGAGCCGACCGGAGTCCCTGGCGGAAGCGAGCGAGGCCCTGTTGGGAGTCCTGGGATCGGCGCCGGACGTTCCCGGGGAGGCAGACCGATGACCGACGACCAGAATCCCGCCCGTTCCGCGGCTCGGCGACGCGGCCCGCGGAAGGACTCCGCGGCGGCTCCCCGCCCGCCCGAGCCCGCCGTCCCGGACTTCGCGACGCTCTTGACCGACGACGACCTCTACCTCTTCAACGAGGGCACCCACGTGCGCCTGCACGAAAAGCTCGGGGCCCATCCCATGACCCACGCGGGAACCGACGGCGCCTACTTCGCGGTGTGGGCCCCCAACGCCCGCCAGGCCTCGGTCATGGGGGACTTCAACGGCTGGAACAAGGACTCCCACCGGCTGTCGCCCCGCGGCTCCTCGGGAATCTGGGAGGGATTCGTGCCCGGAGTCGGGGTCGGCGCCGCCTACAAGTTTCATATTGTGTCTCGGGCCGCCGGCTACGCCGCCGACAAGACCGACCCCTTCGCCCTCCGCGCGGAAGTGGCGCCGCGCACGGCTTCGATCCTGTGGAACCTCGACTATGCCTGGGGCGACCGGGAGTGGATGGCCTCCCGCGCCGGCGCCAACGCCCTGTCCGCGCCCATCTCGATCTACGAGCTGCACCTGGGGTCCTGGCGCCGCCCGGGCGCAGACCGGTTCTTCACCTTCCGCGAGATCGCAGAGCCCCTGGCGGACTACGTCCTCCGGCTCGGCTTCACCCACGTGGAGCTCCTGCCGATCATGGAGCACCCGTTCTACGGGTCCTGGGGCTACCAGACCACCGGGTACTTCGCCCCGACGTCGCGCTACGGGACGCCGCAGGATCTGATGTCCTTCGTCGATCTCCTCCACCGCAACGGCATCGGCGTGCTGCTCGACTGGGTCCCGTCCCACTTTCCGTCCGACGAGCACGGACTTGGCTTCTTCGACGGCACGCACCTCTTCGAGCACGCCGATCCGCGGCAGGGGTTCCATCCGGACTGGCAGAGCTTCATCTTCAACTACGGCCGCAACGAGGTGCGCAGCTTCCTCCTGTCCTCGGCGTTCTCCTGGCTCGACCGCTACCACGCCGACGGCCTTCGGGTGGACGCGGTGGCGTCCATGTTGTACCTGGACTACTCGCGCGAGCACGGCGAATGGATTCCCAACGCCTACGGCGGGCGCGAGAATCTCGACGCCATCGGCTTCCTCCGCCGTTTGAACGAGGAGGTCTACCGCGAGTTCCCGTCGGCGCAGACGATGGCCGAGGAGTCGACGTCCTGGCCCATGGTGTCGCGGCCGACCTACATCGGCGGCCTGGGCTTCGGGATGAAGTGGGACATGGGATGGATGCACGACACCCTGTCCTACATGACCGCCGATCCGATCTACCGCAAGTTCGAGCACCGCAAGCTGACCTTCCGGATGCTGTACGCGTATTCGGAGAACTTCCTCCTGCCGCTCTCGCACGACGAGGTCGTTCATTTGAAGGGCTCGCTAGCCGGCAAAATGCCGGGGGACGACTGGCAGAAGCTGGCCAACCTGCGGCTGCTCCTGGCCTACCAGATCGCCCAGCCGGGCAAGAAGCTCCTGTTCATGGGCGGCGAGTTCGGCCAGTGGCGCGAGTGGTCGCACGAGCGGGAGCTCGACTGGGAGCTGCTCGGGCATCCCGCGCACCGCGGCGTCCAGAGGTGGGTCGAGGACCTGAACCGGATGTACCGCGCGGAAACGGCCCTCCACGAGCTCGACTGCTCGCCGGCCGGCTTCGAGTGGATCGACGCCAACGACGCCGACAACAGCGTGGCGACGTTCCTGCGGCGCGGGCGCGACCCGGACGACGTCGTGCTCGCGGCGTTCAACTTCACGCCCGTTCCGCGGCACGGTTACCGGGTCGGCGTTCCCATCGGCGGCGCGTGGTCGGAGATCGCCAACGGGGACGCGGTGGTCTACGGCGGAAGCGGCCTGGGCAATCTCGGCAGAGTCGAGGCGCGGCCCTCCCCGTCCCACGGCCGGCCGCATTCGCTTCTGTTGACACTTCCGCCGCTGGCCGCGGTGTTCTTCAAGCCCGAGGTCAAGCCCGCGCCGCAGCCGCCGCGGGACGAGGAGCCGGAGGACGCGCCGGCATAGCCGAGCGATCCTTTTCGGGGCGAAGTGTTCGAGCTGAGCCGCGAGGGCCGGGAAGCAACGACATGCCGCGACGCAAAAAAAAGGCGGAGAAGGATTCGCGGGGCCTGACCGCGGTCGAGGTGGCCGCGGGTTCCCCGTCTCCGGCGCTCGAGGAGCTCCGGCGTCAGATCGAGGCCGACGGCGGCGCTCCGCTCTGCGCGTTCCGGGATCCCCTGGGCGGATTCTGGCAGCTCCTGGCGGCCCTTCCGCTGGACAGGGTCGAGCCGACGCCCTTCCAGCGCGACCTGTCCGACACGCACGTCAAGCGGCTCTCCGCGGTCATCGATGGCCTGGGGCGTTTTCTCGATCCGATCATCGCGGTGCGCGGCAGGACGGGGATCTACTGGACGCCCAACGGCTACCACCGCCTCTCGGCCATGAAGCGGCTCGGGGCGAAATCGATCGTCGCGCTGGTGCTGGCCGAGCCGGAGATCGCCTACAAGATCCTGGCGCTGAACACCGAGAAGGCCCACAACCTGCGCGAGAAGTCGCTGGAGGTCATCCGCATGGCCCGAGACCTCGCCGCGCTCGAGCCGCGGGCGGAGAGCGACTACGCCCTGGAGTTCGAGGAGCCGGCCTTCCTGACTCTGGGGATCTGCTACGAGAAGAACGGACGTTTCGCCGGCGGCGCGTACCACGCGGTCTTGAAGCGCATCGACGAGTTTTCCGGCGAGCCCCTGCCACGCGCCCTGACGGCGCGCGAGGGCCGGGCCGCCCGGGTGATGGAGCTCGAGGAGGCCGTGGCCGCGGCCATGGCGGCTCTCAAGGAGAAGGGCTTCGAGAGCCCGTACCTGCGCGCCTTCGTCGTGGCCCGGGTCAATCCCCTGCGGTTCCACAAGAGCGCCGCCAAACCGACCTTCGATGGGACGATCGAAAAGATGATCGCGTCGGCCAGGAAGTTCAACGCTTCCTCGATCAAGCCGGAGCAGCTCGCCCGGGCCGGCGGCGCGTCGGAGGAATGAAATTCCACAAATCCACGTCCCGGGTCCTTCTGGCCGGCTCGCCCCACCGGCCGCGGGAACCGGCGGGCAGCGAGCCGCAGCGCCGCCGGCACGGGGCAGGCAGCCCAAGTCCGTGACCCGCTCGTTCTCCAACCCCGTTCTTCCGGCGCTTGCGAGGCTGTCCCGCGCCGGCATAGCTGAAATGCTATAATTCCCCGCGCCGGAGAGCCTCTCCCCGGGTCGTCCTCGCGCGGGGACGTTGCAATCCTCTCGTGCGAGGACTAAAAGGAAGGTCGAGCCGCAGAGAGCCTCGCCGAAATCCGGGGTTGCAGTTCCAACGGCCGATGCGCGGCCGGTTTTTCAGGGAGCTGGTTGGGTGTCACCAGAAGCCGTCCGCCAGCGGGTCGTCGAACGGGTCTCTCGCCGCCCCGCCGCCGCGCTGACGCGCCACTACCGCACGCTCTTCGAGCAGGCTCCCGACGGCTACCTGGCCACCGACCGCGGGGGGACGATCCGGGAAGCCAACCGCGCCGCCGCCGCGCTCGTGCGTCTCCCTCCGGAAGAGCTGGCGGGACGCTCCCTGGCCTCCTTCGTCTGCGCCGACCAGCGCGAGACGTTCGCGCGGCAGGTGCGGAGGCTGGCCCGCGGCGGGCGGGACAAGGAGGAATGGATCCTGCGCCTGGAGCCGGTGTGCGCCGCGCCGTTCGAGGCGGCCCTGACGGTGGCCTCCGTTCCACGCACGCTGCTCTGGTCGCTGCGCGACGTGACCCGGCGACGGCGCATCGAGCGCAAGTGGAGGCAGAGCGAGCACCGTTTCCGGGCCCTCTACGCCGAGATGCTCCGGCACCGCGACGCACTGCGGATTCTCTCCTCGCGCTACCTGCATGCCCGGGAGGAGGAGGCCAAGCGCATCGCCCATGAGCTCCACGACGAAGCCGGGCAGATCACCGCGGCGATCCACCTCGCCCTGGCCGAGATCGAACCGCACCTGCTCGCGCGGGGCCAGGAGGGCTTCCGGCGCATCAGCCTCCTGATCGAGGGGATCGAGCAGCGCCTGCGCCGGCTCTCCCACGAGCTGCGGCCCGCCATTCTGGACGATCTCGGTCTGGCTCCGGCGCTGGCCTTCCTCGGCCACGGCTTCGCGGCGCGAACCGGCACGACCGTCTCGATCCGGGGCTCGACCCGGGGCCGCCTGGATCCGCTGGTGGAGACGGCGATTTACCGGATCGTCCAGGAAGCCCTGGCCAACGTGTCCAAGCACGCGCGCGCTTCGCAGGTCCGGATCCGCCTCGAGCGCGACGCAGAGCGGCTCTCCTGCTCCATCCACGATGATGGCATCGGGTTCGACGAGCGCGTCGCCCTGCGGGGGATGGGTCGCGGCGCCGGGCTCGGACTGCTGGGAATCCAGGAGCGGCTCGACGCGCTCAACGGGACGATGCGGATCGCCACTTCGCCTGGCGGAGGAACGGACCTGGCGATCTCGGTTCCCTGGAGGCGGCCTTGACCTGCCGGATCGTCCTGGCCGACGACCACGTCGTCGTGCGCCAGGGGCTCCGGGCCCTGCTCGAGCGCGAGCGCTTTGAGGTCGTGGGCGAGGCGGCGGACGGCCGGGAGGCGGCCCGGCTCGCCCGCGAACTCGCTCCCGAGGTCGCCGTCCTCGACCTGGGCATGCCTCTCTTCAACGGCATCGAGGCCGCGCGGACGATCCGCAAGAGCTCTCCCGCCGTCCGCCTGATCGCCTTGACCGTTCACGACGAGGATCCGTACGTGCTCTCGGCGCTGCACGCGGGATTCCGCGGATATCTGCTCAAGTCCCAGGCCGCGGCGCAGCTGATCCGGGCCATCGGGGAGGTCCGCCGGGGCGGAACGTACCTGGGCCCCGGCGTCTCGCAGGTCGTGGTCGACGCCTACCTGGGAAAGGCCGACTTCTCCCCGGATCCCTTGACGCCGCGGGAGCGCGAAGTCCTCCAGCTCGTGGCCGAGGGCAAAACGACCAAGGAGATCGCGCGCCTCCTGGAGATCTCTCCCAAGACGGCGGAGTCCCACCGGACGCGGATCATGGGAAAGCTGGCCATTCACGAGACCGCCGGCCTGGTCCGCTACGCGATCCGGCGGGGGTTCATCCAGCCCTAGCACGTCGCCTCCGCTGCGCGCGGGATCTGCGCGCTGGTGCGCGCATCGGTCTGCGGCTCGCCCGGATGCGGGCTCGACCGCAGACCTGATCCCGTGCTCGCTGCGGCTCCCGCGGCAGGCACGTGGGCCCTTCGCAACGCGACCGAGTTTCGCGACGTTCACCGAGCGAAACGACTCGCGTTGCGGGAGCCGGAACGCAGCTCGGGATCAGGCCCGCGGTCGAGCCCTCAGGCGAGCCGCGGGCCGGTGCGTCCGCAGGGCGCAGATCCCGAGCGGAGTGGGAGGCGACGTGCCTCCCGCGGTGCGCGCCTCCTCCTTCGCTTCCGCTCAGGAGACTACGCGCGCCGCGAGCTTAAGGATGAGTAGATCGAGTTCGAGAATTCTCTTGACTAGGGTTTGAGGGCGGGCCATCTTTCGACGCCTCACGCCTCACGCCTCACGCCTCACGCCTCACGCCTCACGCCTCACGCCTCACGCCTCACGCCTCACGCCTCACGCCTCACGCCTCACGCCTCACGCCTCACGCCTCACGCCTCACGCCTCACGCCTCACGCCTCACGCCTCAGGGATCTTCCCCATGGAAATGCGGGAGATCTCCCCATTGCGGCGCGCGGCCGGCGACCGTAAGAAAGAGCGGTTATGACACGCGTGTTCGTGGTGGTTCCCAAGCAAGAAAGGAGTCCCGTTCGATGGAAACGGCAAAGGTCGATATCCGCAAGCT
Organism: uncultured Acidobacteriota bacterium; assembly: GCA_963733955.1. GTDB lineage: Bacteria > Acidobacteriota > Thermoanaerobaculia > UBA5066 > Gp7-AA6 > DATFTF01. Next base: position 2,254,553 of record CAVTEW010000003.1, on the reverse strand, counting down.
TCAGCTCTTGAACGATCGCATCAATCAGTGCATCGATGCGCTCAACCAGGTCCGGCTCTCGGTCCACGGGCTGGCCGGCAGCCCGGGCCTCTCGCATACCTCGCCGGGCCAGTTCGGCGCGCCCGGCCCCGGAGCTCCGTATGGATTCCCCGGCCAGACCCCCTTCGGCAATCAGCAAGGGATCGGGCTGTCTCACACCGGAGGGTTGGGCAGCCCCTTCGGAATCGGAGGCATGGGAACGGGCGTCAATCCGGGGATCAATCCCGTGTTCGGCGCCGCGCCCATGGTCGGGGCCGCGCCGGGACAGATCCCGGGGGGCGGCAATCCGTTCTTCCCGCAACCCGGTCTCTCCCACACCGGGGCGCCGTGGTCTCAGGGCGCCGGATTCACGCCCGGGTACTCTCCCTACGCAACCGGGGGACTTCCCAACGAGGGATTCCAGGATCCGCTGTTGATCGCTCGGATCAGCCAGACGTTTCCCTACGCTCAGTTTCCCGTTTCGCCCGTCGTCTCGCTGTACTGACGCCTGATCCGTGCGGGAGGGGCGGGGCCGCGAACCTCGCCCCTCCTCTCTTCGAGTCGCTCCGGAGGAACCCTCCCGATGCAATCTCTTTCAACCGCGGCCGCCAGGAGTTCGAGACCCCGAGTCAAACCCAACCGAAGGAGGACGAGTCCTATGATCGAAGAAGCCGAGCAGACCACCGCCGCCACCGAGATCGACCAGACCATCGCCCGGATGGAGCAGTTCTTCCGGTCGGTGACCGGACGGGACGCGCCGCCCGCGGACGCGGGGTTCGCCCCGATCCCCGCGGAGCAGGATCCCGCCGAACACGTCGAGAAGCAGCTCGACCGTCTTCTCCAGATGCTTGGCGGGACGTTCGCCGAGGCGAGCGCGCCGGCGTGGCGGCCCGCCATGGCTGTCCGGGAAGGCGACCGGCAGATCCTGATCCGGTTCGATCTGCCCGGCGTCCCCCGCGATCAGGTCCGAGTGACCGCCCAGGGGAACGTTCTGACGGTGTCGGGCGTGCGCGCGGAGCCCGACGACGCGGATCTGCGCCAGCTCTGGCGGGAGAGCCAGGCCGGCCCGTTCCGCCGGACGGTCTGGATCCCCGGAGGCCTGGGGCCGGTCGAACCGGCGGCGGAGATGAAGTCCGGCGTGCTGGAAATCCGGATCGCGCGGGACGCGCGGGAGAGCGCGGCCGCCAAGCCGATCCGCGTAAGCTGACGCCGCCGGCCGGCGTCCCGGACCAACGCCTCGGCCGGCCGACCCGAGGCGCGCCTCACTGGATCCAGACGTCGTTTCCGAAGGTCAGGACGACAGCCTGGTCGAGGTTCGCGGCGTAGGAGACGACTTCTTCGCAGACCGCCGGCGGAACCAGGGGCGACGAGGCGAGCTCCGCCCGGTTTCCGGCCGGGAGGATCACGCGGCGCAGATTGCGGTTGTAGGCGCCGCGCACCTTGTACTCGGCTTCGCCGATGGGCTTCAGGACCAGGACGTCGTGCGCGTCGGCGATCAGGATCCCGCTCGAGGCCAGGTCCTCGGGGACGGTGCGGCTCAGGAAGACCGACAGGAAGGCCAGGGCGGACGGGAGGCCGGCGGAGAGCCCGCCGGAGGGCTCGTCTTCCTTGGTCACCTTGTAGGTGTAGCTGTAGTCGAGGATGTCGCCGGTGCGGTGAGGCCACTTGGCCTGCGCGTACTCCCGCACCGAGAGAAACGTGTTGCGCACGGCCTGCGTCATCTCCGGCGTCAGGTTCCCAAGGATTTCCTCCAGGAAGCCGCCGCGGCCGGGCGCGGCGGCGCGCCGCGCGGCCCAGACCTCGTGGATGAGCCCTTTGGCCTTTCCGACGAAGTGATAGACCGCGTCGGCGAAGGCCCGCCCCACGGCCGGCCGGTTGCGCGTGCGCGCCGCCTCGATGTCCCTGGCCCGCCGCTCGCAGACCTCGGCTTCCTCGGAACGGCCGAGGATGCGGGCGAGGGCGGCCTTCTGGCGCCACAGGCTGGGCCGCTGCGGGGCGATCTGCAGAGAATCTTCCAGCATCCCTTCCGCGCGCGCGGACCACTTGGGATCGCGGACGTGCCGGGCGATCCGCGCCGAGTGGGTCTCTTCGTAGCGGTCGAGCAGCCACTGGACGACGCGGGGATCGAGAGGATCCGCCTCCAGGCTCCGGATGTAGAGCTCTTCGGCGAGGTCCAGGTCTCCGTCGAGTGCCGCGAGGTCGGCCTGGTACTTGCGGTCGAGCGGATCTGCCGAGGCGCGAAACATCTCCAGGGCTCGAGTCCGGTCTCCGAGAAGCGCCGAGGCCACGGCGCGTTGGCGAGGGTCCGGGCTTGGCTCGGCGGTGGTGTCGGGAAACTTCAGCGTGGCCAGCCTGGAGAGCGGGATGTAGTGGCGCGCCGCCGTGGCGACGACGTCGTCGAAGGACGGGCGGTGCATCCGCTCTCGGAAAAACAGCAGGAACTCCCGCTCGTAGCGCTCGGCCTCTTCCCCCTGCTGGAGCCGCCGGTAGAGCGACGCCAGATGCCCCAGGATGGAGATGCCCTCCACGCGCTCTTCGCAGTGGCGGTAAATGTGAACGGCGCGTTCCAGCAGCTCCGGGGTCCCGATCCGCTCGTACAAGCGCGCCAGCGACAGGATGCGGTCGTCGTCGGTCTCGAACCCCCGCTCGATCCCCAGCTGTTCCAGGACCGCGCGCGCACCCTCGAGATCGCCGGACATTTCGGAGATCCAGGCCCGGGCCAGCACGGAGAGCTTGTACAGGTCGGCGTCGGTGCCGGCGTACTTGCGGGCCAGCTGCTCGCAGCGCTCCCGCGCGTCGTCCGGGCGCCGGGCCAGGAAGAGGCGGAAGACCTCTTCCAGCTCCAGGTGCGCGGCCGGTTTCTTCCAGAGCTGAAACGGGCCGACCACCAGGAAGTGGCCGTCGGACTTCTCCTCCCGCGCCAGCTGAAGGAGCGACGAGAGGCGCATCAGCGCGGTCTCCCCCGGGTGGGAGCGCGCGTGGACCTGGGCCCACAGGGCGATCGCCGCCGAGAGCTCGCCCCGCATGTGCTTGATCTTGGCGAGCAGGTCGAGGGCCGTCACGTTGTCGGCCTGCCGCTCCAGCACGCCGGCCACGAGCACCTCCGCGCCGGACAGCTCCTCCAACTCCACCAGCACCGTGGCGTAGCGCAGCGCGTCCGCGACCTCCGTGGAAGGGTCCTTGGTCTCGTGGGCGGCGATGGGATCCCCGACCTCCATCGAACCGATTCTAGCCGTCCTGTCCGGGAGCGGCGCCCCGGATCTTCCTCCCCGGATTCCGACCATAGAATCGGCGCACCCCGAGGCGCCGTGGATGGAACAGGTCATCGAGGTCTGCGATCTGACGAAGCGGTTCGGCGACGTCGTCGCGGTCGATCGCCTCTCCTTCTTCGTGGAACGAGGCTCCATCTTCGGGCTGCTCGGCCCCAACGGAGCGGGCAAGACGACGACCATCCAGCTTCTCCTCGGCCTGACCACGCCCACGTCGGGCTCCGCGCGCGTGCTCGGCCTGGACGTCGCGCGCGAGACCCGCCGGATCCTCCAGCGCGTCAACTTCTCCTCCGCATACATCTCGCTCCCCCCCAACCTGACCGTCCGTCAGAACCTGAAGGTGTTCGCGCGCCTCTACGGCATCCGCAAGGCCGACGCCCGCGTCGACGAGCTGCTGGACCTCTTCGAGATTCCCGAGGCGGCCGGCCGCGTCACCGGCGCCCTCTCGTCGGGACAGCTGACCCGGGTCAACCTCTGCAAGGCCTTCGTCAACGACCCGGAGGTTCTGTTCCTCGACGAGCCGACGGCCAGCCTGGATCCGGACATCGCCGACAAGGCCCGCACGATGCTGCGCCGCATGCAGAAGGAGCGCGGCGTCACGATCGTCTACACCTCGCACAACATGCGGGAGGTCGAGCTCCTCTGCGACCGCGTCCTGTTCCTGGCCCGCGGTCGGGCCGTGGCAGAGGGGTCGCCGCGCGAGGTCCTCGAACGGGCCAACCGGGGATCCCTCGAGGAAGTCTTCATCGCGATCGCGCGCGACGGCGAGCTGACCGATACGCAAAGGCGGACCGGGTGAGCTGGGTCCGGATCTCCGGTCTCCTGCTGCGCTACTTCTATCTCTACCGCCGCAGCTCCGCGCGCATCATGGGCGTCCTGTTCTGGCCGGTCATGGATCTCTTGGTGTGGGGCTTTCTGACCACCTACCTGCGGCGGCTGGTCGTCCCCTCCGCGGTCGTGTTTCTCCTTGGAGCGGTGATCTTCTGGGACATCTTCTACAGCGCCCAACAGGCCATCACCCTCTCGCTGACCGAGGAGATCTGGGTGCGCAACGTCCTGAACATCTTCGTCGCGCCGGTGTCGGTCCCCGAACTGCTGGTGGCGACGTCCCTGGTCGGGCTCCTGCGGGCCGCGGCGAGCGCGACCGTGTTGACGATCCTGGCCTGGTCGATCTACGCGTTCAATCTGGGGTCGATCGGCCTGGCGCTGGTGCCCTTCTGTTTCGCGCTGCTGCTCTTCGGCTGGGCCATGGGGACGTTCACCATGGCGCTGGTGCTGCGCTACGGCCAGGCTGCGGAGGCGCTCATCTGGGGAATTCCCTTCCTCATCCAGCCGCTCTCGGCCGTCTTCTATCCGGTCCGCGTGCTCCCCCGCTGGCTCCAAGGTCCCGCCATGCTCCTTCCCTCGACGCACGTGTTCGAAGGGATGCGCTCGGTGCTCGCGACCGGCCGCGTGGACGCGTCCTCGCTGGCGTGGGCCCTCGTCCTCGACGTCGTGGCGCTCGCCTCCGCCGCCCTGTTCTTCGCCTGGATGCTCGGGCGGGTGCGGGAGAAGGGTTACTTGTCCCGGCTGGGGATGGAGTGAGGACGAGTCCGGTGATCGGCGATCGCTGGAGCGTCGGACTCAATGCGGGTCAAGGCGCCCCGGTCCGCCGGGTCTGAGTTAGCCGCACACCTGAGCCGGACAGAAGAGCTGGCAGCCACCTTGGTCGTAACAGCAGCTAGAGAGCTGATTCGACAGGGTCAACGACCATCGCCAGCCGCGTGTGGCTCGGCTCCGAGTACATCCTCACGGCATGTGTCGCGATCGGTCCGGGGTCGAGCTCGTACCACACCTGGTGGTTGGGCAGCTCCAATCCCCGGAAGTGGACTGCGAGGACGGCGTCGCGGGAAACGGGCGCCAGTGAGCTGGTTTGGCCGGTCAGGGACTGGACGACTCCCAAACCGACCAGGGAAAGGAACGCGGCCAGCCGATGCGTCGCGTGCATTGCACGCCCCTCCCGGGCTGGTAGCCTAAGCCGACGAAGGCCCGAAGTCGATCCGGCCCGTCTCCTAGCGGCTCGGCGCGGCGGATGAGGTGGAGGTGGGAAGGTCAGAGCCGGTGGCCAGAACGGCCGGAGTCCACCAGGAGAGGATGCGCTTCACGTAGCCGACGGTCTCTCGGTAGGGCGGCACGCCGCCGAATTCCTCCACCGCTCCCTCCCCCGCGTTGTACGCCGCGAGCACAAGCTCTGGATTGTGCTGGAACCGCTCCAGGAGCTCCTTGAGATAGCGGACCCCGCCGCGGACGTTCGCGCTCGGATCGAAGAGGCGCCGCACCTCGAGCCTCCGGGCCGTCGCGGGCATGAGCTGCATCAGGCCGCGCGCGCCCTTACGGGAGACCGCGTAGGGCTGGTAGTTGGACTCCGCGCGGATCAGGGCCGAGACGAGGGAGGCGTCGACGTTGTAGCGCCTGGCCTCGGAATCGATCACCGCGTCGTAGGGAGTATGGAAGAGCGGCCTGCGGGCGGCCTGGTAGGACAGGTCGTAGGGGACCGCGGCGGCGGGAGAGGCCGGCACTGCCGCGCGCTCCTCGGGAGGGGCCACCTCGTCGTCCACGATCCGCTCGACCCGGGCCAGATCCACGCGGTAGCTTCCGCCTCCGGGGACGCCGATCTCGAGCTCGTCTCCGAGCACCTTGTAGCTGGCCGCCTTGACCACGCGGCCGTCGCCGAAGACGACGAGCTCGCCGCGGGCCGGCAGGGCCAGGCCGAGCAGGGCCAGGCCGAGCAGAACCGACAGGCGGAGGCTCGTTGGCTTCACCGGGCGCACCCCGGATCGAACGGCCGGACAGGATCTTGGCATTCCAGCTCTATTGTACGGTCCGCCGCCGCGTGGCGCCACGGCGGCCCCGGGCGGCCCGGGGATGGAACCGGTCGTAGACGGTCCGGAGCCTGCCCCGCGAGACCTGCGTGTAGATCTGGGTGGTGGAGATGTCGGCGTGTCCCAGCATCATCTGGAGCGCGCGCAGGTCGGCCCCGTGCTCGAGCAGGTGGGTGGCGAAGCTGTGGCGAAGCCGGTGGGGCGTCAGCCGGGTCCGGATGCCCGCTTTGCGCCCATAGCCCTCGATGAGCTGCCAGAACCGCTGCCGCGTCATCGCCGCCCCGCGTGCGGACAGGAAGAGGGACGGCGACCTCTTACGGTCCTGGCCCGGGCGAGCCTCCTTCAGGTAGCGCGCGAGCCACTCTCCGGCCGAGGCGCCGAAGGGAACGATCCGTTCGCGCCCCCCTTTTCCCACGACCCGCAGGATGCCGGCCGCCAGGTCCACGGCGTCGCGCGGGAGCTTCACGATCTCGGAGACCCGCAGGCCGGAGGCGTAGAGCAGCTCGAGCATCGCCCGGTCGCGCAGGCCGAGCGGGCTCCCGGTCTCGGGCGCGGCGAGCAGCCGCTCGACCTCCGCTTCGGAGAGCGACCTGGGGAGAGCCAGTCCGAGCTTCGGGCTGGCCACGTCCGCGGTCGGATCCGCCGGGAACTCGAGGTGCGCGCCGGCGAAGCCGTAGAACCCCCGCAGGGCCGAGAGGGAGCGCGCCGCGGATTTCGCCGAGAGGCCGCGGGTTCGCTGGGCCTTCAGGTAGCGGGCCAGGCCGGCCCGGTCGAGCGTCCGGGCCGAGAGGCCCGATTGCCCGAGCCACCGCCCGAAGGCGCGCAGGTCGTCGCCGTACGCCGCGACGCTCGCCGCGGACAGCCCCCGCTCGACGGCCAGGTGGTCGAGGTAGGTCGGGAGGTGGCGGTCGAGGAAGTCCGAGTGAGCGGCGAGTGACGAGTGACGAGTGACGAGCGGAGGGCGCGGTCCTCCCTTCTTGTCACTGGTCACTGGTCGCTGGTCACTTGCGGCGACTAGCTCCGTGAACCCGACAGGGCGGGGGTCTGCTGCTGGACCACCGCGAGAATTTCCTCGTCGGTCAGCATCTGATCGCTCTCCTTGGCCCGGCGGAAAACCGCCTCGACCAGCTCGGGACGCGTTTCGATGCCGTGGTTCTCCAGCCAGCACTGCACGTTGGAGAGGCCGCTCATCGGTCCGACCTCGATGACCTGGCGGGCGCCGACCATGCCGGCGGGCACGCCGGAGTACACCCGATCGGCCAGCCAGTCGTCGCCCTTCTTGCGCGCCTTGATGATCGCCGCGGCGTGGACGCCCGTCCCGGTGCGGAACGCGTCGCGGCCCACGACCGGATAGTTGTCCGGAATGGGAACGCCGGTGGCCTCGGAGACGACGGAGCAATAGTCGTGCAGCCGCGTGAGGTCGCGGTCGATCCATCCCAGCAACTGCAGGTTGACCAGCAGCTGGTCCATAGGCGTGTTGCCCACCCGCTCCCCGATCCCCAGCGCGCAGCCGTGCACGCGGTGAGCGCCCGCTTCCAGGGCCCACAGAGCGTTGGTGACGCCAAGGCCCCGGTCCTGGTGTCCGTGCCAGTCCACCCGGACACTCGCGTCGAGCTCGGCGACGACGCCGCAGACGAACCGGATCAGGTTCTGCACGCCGTTGGGCGTGGCGTGGCCCACCGTGTCGCAGACGCAGACGCGCCCGGCGCCGGCTCGGATCGCCGTGGTGTACATGCGCCGGATGTCGTCGGGATGCGCGCGGGTGGTGTCCTCGGTAACGTACATCACCGGAAGGCCGGCCTTGACCGCCAGGGAGACGGCGTCCTCGGAGAGGCGCAGCATCCGGTCCAGATCCCAGTCCTCGGAGTACTGGCGGATCGGCGAGGAGCCGATGAAGCAGGCCACCTCGATCGGGATGCCGACCTTCTGGGAGATCTCGATGATCGGCACGATGTCGGCGGCCACGGTGCGCGCGGCGCAATTGGGGCGGATGCGCATGCCGCAGTCCACGATCTCGCGGGCCAGGCGCGTGACCGTCGCGACCACGTGCGGTCCCGCGCCGGGCAGGCCGATGTCCGCCGAGTCGATCCCCAGGTCCTCCATCAGGTGCAGGATCCGGAGCTTGTGCTCGATCGAGGGACTCTTGACCGAGGGAGACTGGAGCCCGTCGCGCAAGGTCTCGTCGTCGAGCTCGACCCGCCCGCGCGCGGGCGCGACGGCTCCCCCGGCCTTGTTCCAGTCGTAGATCAGGTCCGATTCGGACGGATGTGAGGACATTTTCCCGGACAAGTGTAATCCGCCGGCGCGCTCAAAGTCCAAAGGCCCGGCGGGCCGGGCGGGGCAGGGACCCGGCGCACGGGGTCCCCGACTCTTCGAAAGAGCTCACTTTCCCTGGAATCGGGCCGGACGTTTTTCCAGAAACGCGGTCATCCCTTCGCGCATGTCCTCGGTCGCGGCGCAGAGGCCGAAGAGCGTGGCCTCGAAGGCCAGGCCCTCCGAGAGCGGCATCTCGACGCCCCGCCGGATCGCCTCCATGGCGTAGCGGCAGGCGATCGGGCCGTTGGCCGCGACCTTCCGCGCGATCTCGACCGCGGCGGCCTGGGCCTGGCCCGCGGGAACGACCTTGTTGACCAGGCCGATGCGCTCGGCCTCCGCGGCGGTGATTCCTTTTTCCGCGGTCAGCACGAGCTCGTAGGCCCGCGCCCGTCCCACCAGGCGGGCCAGCCGCTGGGTTCCCCCGTAGCCGGGGAGAATTCCGAGCGACGTCTCCGGCAGGCCCATGCGCGCGTTCTCCGCGGCCACGCGCATCGTGCAGGCCATGGCCAGCTCGAGCCCGCCTCCGTAGGCGTAGCCGTTGATCGCGGCGATCGAGGGAAACGGCAGGCGCTCCAGGCGCGCCACGACCTCCTGGCCCCGCCGGGCGTGCTCCCGGCCCTCGAGCGGCGTCAGCCTGGCGAGCTCGCCGATGTCGGCTCCGGCGATGAACGCCTTCTCTCCCGCGCCCGTCACGATCAGGCAGCGCAGCGTCCCGTCGGCTTCGGCCCCGGCCAGGGCGGCGTCGAGCTCCTCCAGGACGCGCGTGTTCAGGGCGTTCAACTTCTCCGGGCGCTGCACGGTCACCGTGCGAACGCCGTCGACGGTCGCGATGCCGACGAAATCGGTCACTTTCCCTCCCCGTACTCGTAGAAGCCCCGACCCGACTTGCGGCCCATCCTCCCGGCGAGAACCATCCGCTTGAGCAGCGGCGGCGGAGCGAACCGCTTCTCCCGGTATTCGTTGAACATGATCTCGGCGATGTAGTACGTCGTGTCCAGGCCCACGAAATCGAGCAGCTTCAGCGGCCCCATGGGATGGCCGCAGCCGAGCTCCATGCCCCGATCGATGTCCTCGCGGCTGCCTACCCCTTCCTCCAGGGCCCGCACGGCGTCGAGCAGGTAGGGAACCAGCAGGCGGTTGACCACGAAGCCGGAGTTGTCGTGCGCCCGGATCGGCTCTTTGCCGAGCGCGCGGGCGAAGGCCAGGACCTTCTCTTCGGTCTCCGGCGAGGTGGCGATCGTGCGCACCACTTCGACGAGCTTCATGACCGGCACGGGGTTGAAGAAGTGCAGGCCGGCGAAGCGGTCCGCGCGCCGCGTCACCGCGGACATCTCGGTGATCGTCAGAGACGACGTGTTGGAGCAGAAGATCGTCTCCGGCTTGCAGAGGCGGTCGAGCTGCCGGTAGGTCTCCTTCTTCAGGTCCAGGTTCTCCACGATGGCCTCGACGAGGATGTCGCAGTCGGCGAGGTCTTCCAGGCGCGTCGTGGCGGACAACCGGCCGGCCGCCGCGTCGCGGTCGGAGGCGGAGAGCTTTCCCTTCTCGACCGCCTTGGAGAGCGACGCCTGGATCCGCGCCACGCCCTTGGCGGCCAGGTCTTCGCTGACCTCCCGCACCACCGTCGTGAAGCCGGCCTTGGCGGCGACTTCGGCGATTCCCGACCCCATCAGCCCCGCTCCCAGAACGCCCACTTTGCGAATCGTCATTGGGTCGACTCCTCCGTTCCCGTCGTTTGCGCGTCCGTTTCGTCCTGCCCGGCGCCGGCGGTCTCCAGCGGAGCGGTCCCGGGCGCCTGCTCCGGAATCTCGCCGCAGAACGCGCGCAGCGTGAGGTCCGGGATAAGCCGCGGACCGGCCATGGCCACCAGCGGCGAGTGCGGCGCCACGACGATCCAGCCCTGGGCCAGCCAGTGCGCCAGGGCCAGGCGGCAGAGCGTGCCGTCGTTCAAGGTCACCAGCACGCCGTTCAGGTCGGCGGAGCGCCTGGTCTTCAACTCGCAGAGGAAGGAATCGACCGCCGCCGTCCGGACGGGGAATCCGAGGATCCGTTCGCTCCAGTGCAGACGTCTCTCCCGCGCCTCACGCCGCTTCGAGCACGACCGCGATCCCCTGGCCTCCGCCGATGCACGCCCCGGCGAGCCCGTAGCGCGCGCCGCGGCGCCGCATCTCCCTGGCCAGGGTGAGCGTGCAGCGGGTTCCCGTGGCGGCCAGCGGATGGCCGAGCGCGATCGCGCCGCCGTTGACGTTCAACTTCTCGCGGTCCAGGCCGAGCTCGGCGACGACGCCCAGGATCTGTCCGGCGAAGGCCTCGTTGATCTCCCAGAGATCGATCTGACCGACCGACAGGCCGGCTTTCTCCAGCGCCTTGCGGGAGGCCGGAGCCGGGCCGATGCCCATCAACTCGGGCTCGCATCCGACCACGGCCCAGGAGACCAGCCGCGCCAGGGGCCGGGCTCCGCGGGCCCGCGCGCGCGAAGCCGAGGTCACCACGACCGCCGCGGCGCCGTCGACGATCCCCGAGGCGTTGCCCGCCGTCACCATGCCTCCCTTGCCGAAGGAAGGCGGGAGCGCCGAGAGCGCCTCGAGGGTCGTGTCCGGGCGCATGTGGTCGTCCCGGGAGACGGAGGCCGTCTTCTTCCCGGTCTTGACCTCGACCGCCACCACTTCCTCGGAAAGCCGGCAGGAGGCCCAGGCCTGCCCGGCGCGCTTCTGCGAGGAGAGGGCGTACTCGTCCTGGGCCTCCCGGGTGACGCCGTACTTGGCGGCCACGCGGTCGGAGGTCTGCGCCATGTAGAGTCCGCAGTAGGAGTCGAGAAGGGCCACCATGAGCGAGTCCTCGAGCTGCCCCTGCCCGAGCCGGAATCCGCGGCGCGCGCCGCGGATCACATGCGGCGCCTGGCTCATGTTCTCCATGCCTCCGGCCAGGACCGTCGTCGCCTCGCCCAAGAGGATGCGCTGAGCCGCCAGCACGATCGCCTCGAACCCGGAGCCGCACAGGCGATTGACCGTCAGGGCGGGCACCTCGATCGGGACTCCGCTCTTCAAGGCCACGTGCCGGGCCCCGTAGATGGCGTCGGCGGAGGTCTGCAGGGCGTTGCCGAAGATGACGTGGTCGATCTCGGCCGGATCGGTGGCCGAGCGCTTCAGGGCTTCGCGGCTGGCCACGACCGCGAGGTCGATGGCCGAGACGTCGGCCAGGGCGCCGTCGTACTCCGCCATCGGAGTCCGCGCGCCGTCGAGAATGACGATCTCGTCCATGACAGGCACTTCGGCCGTCAAATGTATCTCAAATCCCGCGCCCGCCTCGGCGCGCCGCGCCCCGCGGCCCGCGCCGCTGGAACGGGTCTTGCGATCTCGGCCGCAGGGCCATGACCGCGATGAGCGAGAAGTTCGGCAAGTACGAGGTCGTCCGCAAGATCGGCAGCGGCGGGTACGGAACCGTCTACGAGGGCCGCGATCCGGCCATCGGCCGGCCGGTCGCCATCAAGACCTGCGCGATCCAGGACGCGGAGGCCCGCGCGCGGTTCCTGCAGGAGGCGCGCCTGGCCGGCAAGCTGAGCCACCGCAACCTGACCACCCTCTACGACTCCGGCACGCAGGGAGATCTGCTCTATCTGGTGTGGGAGTTCCTGCCCGGCGAGGATCTTCAGACCGTCCTCGACCGCGGCCGGCCGCTCACGGTCCGGGAGCGCGTCGAGCTTCTCATCGGCATCTCCTACGGCCTGGGCCACGCGCACAACGCCGGGATCGTGCACCGCGACGTGAAGCCCGGCAACATCCGCGTCCTCGCCGACGGCACGGTCAAGATCATGGACTTCGGCGTCGCCAAGGACCTGTATGCCGAGAGGACTCTGACCCGGAAGGGATTCACTCTGGGCACCTCGTCCTACCTCGCGCCGGAGCAGGTCCGGGGCGAGCCGGTGGATCGGAGGACGGACGTCTTTTCCTTCGGGGTGGTGGCCTATGAGCTGCTCGCGTGGCGAAAGCCGTTCGAGGGCCGTAACCAGGCGGCGATCCTCGAGGCGATCGCCGGGGTCGACCCGCCTCCGCTGGCCGAAGTCGCACAGGGCCTGCCGCCGCGCCTGACCGAGCTGGTCGACCGCTGCCTGCGCAAGGACCCCGCGCAGAGGCACGCGTCGATGGAGCCGATCCGGCGCGAGCTGCTGGCCGTCCGCGAAGAGCTGCTCGGCGGGCAGACGCCGCAGCCCCGCGCCACGCCCGCGGGATCGCCCGGCGCCGCGCTCCCGGCGGCGCGCCGCGAGCGGTCCTGGATCGTCTGGGTCAGCCTTCTCCTGGCTCTGGCCGCGGCCTGCGGGCTCGTGATCTGGCTCTTCGGTCGATGAACGTTGAGCGCTGAGGGCTGAGGGATGAGCCCGCGGGGCCGGCCCGGATCGGTCAGTCCTCGCGGTGCGCGTACGCGGCGTCGTGGAAACGTCGCCGCACCTCGTTGAAGTTCGCGTCGCGCACGGCGGGATGCACGCGGTTGGTCAGCAGGATCCAGATCCGGTCGATGGCTGGATCGATCCACACCGAGGTGCCGGTGAATCCGGTGTGGCCGAACGCGCGCGGCGACATGGCGGCGACGGCGGAGCCGGCCCCGCGGGCGCCCTGCCAGGCCAGCCCGCGCGCCTCCGAAAGCTCCGCGGTGCGGTCGCGGCAGAATTCGTCGGACCCTGGCGCGAGCCAGGGACGCGCGAGGGCCCAGACGTCGCGGGCCTTGCCGAAGAGGCCGGCGTTGCCGGCGACGCCGCCGCGGCGCAGCGCGTTGCCGTCGTGGACCTCGCCCCAGACGACGCCGTCGCGGAAACGGGGATAGTCCAGTCCGAGAGCGGCGATCATGGCGCGCTCGGTGGCATCCCCCTTCTCGGTGGCCGCGGTGGCCTGCGGGTTGCGCGGCAGGAAGGAGACCGCGGAGCCGGCGGGACCGGCCACCAGCTGCGAGAACGCCTGGTCGAGCGGCGTCGAGAGCACGTTCTCCAGGATCTCGCCGAGCAGCAGGAAATTGACGTCGCTGTAAATCACGCGCTCGCCCGGCCAGGCCTGGGGCTCGATCTCGCCCAGGGTCTTGCGGTAGGCGGCGGCGCCCTCGCCGCGGGCGTAGAGGGGAACCCAGGCCGGCAGTCCGGAGGTGTGGGTCCAGAGCATCCCGACGGTGATTCCCTCGTAGCGCGTCCGCTTCCACGAGTCGAGGTAGCGTCCGGGCGGAGCCTCCAGGTCCAGCCAGCGCGCGGCCCGGGCGAGCGCGCCGCAGCACAGGGGCTTGGTCAGGCTGGCCAGATCGTAGAGGGTGTCCGGGCCCGCGGCGACCGTCACCGGCTCGCGCACGGCGTCCCCGGCGGCGGCGGTCTCCAGAACGTCCCGGGTGCTTCCCGAGAGAGCCACCCCTCCGGGGAAGGACTGCCGCGCGATCTCGTCCTCCAGGAAGCCGTCGAGCCAGCTCACGGGGAGAGGGCCTCGATCTCGAGCTTGCGCCGAGCGATCAGCTTGGAGTTCAAGGTGACCGAGATCGGCGCGGTCTCCATCTCCTTCAGGCCGGCCCGCTCCCGCTCGAGGCCGGCGATCTGCTCCTCCAGCGTCCTCTGCGTCTCGCGGTCGCGGGCGCTCTGGAGGGCCCGACGCAGATTGGCGATGGTCCGGGCATACGTCTCATCGGACGCGGAGCGAACCTTGCGGTTCTCCAGGGCCACCAGCGCCTCGATGACGCGCGCCCGTACCCAGGCATACTCGTCGGGATCGACGCCGGCCGCGCGCGCCGCCTGGAGGTCGGAGCGGCCGTGGGGGCCTCGGCGGACGCGGAGGTAGCGGTCGAGCTGGGCGTCGGTCAACTGCCCGTCGGGAGGCGGTCGAAACCGGGAGAGCGCCGCCAGACGCGCGGCGCGGGACGGCCCCGGAGCCGGGGCGCCCGGGCGGCGGCAGCCCCAGGACGCGCCGATCGTCCACGCGGCCAGGGTCCAGACGGCCATCTGCTTCATCGGTAACAGTCTACGGTCAACGGGGCGAGATTCCGCGGTTCTTCCGGAAGGCCCGATCGACTACACTTAGAGGTTGAGCAAAACCCGGGGGCCCATGCCGGAAAAGATCGGAAAATACGAGATCCTCGAGCAAATCGGAGTCGGGGGCTTCGGAGCGGTCTACCGCGGGCGGGACCCGTTCATCAAGCGGACGGTCGCGGTCAAGACCTGCCAGTTGAACGACGAGGAGATCAAGAGCCGATTCTTCCGAGAGGCCGAGCTCGCCGGCAATCTGCACCACCGCAACATCACCACCATCTACGACTTCGGGGTCGAGGAGGGCATTCCGTACATCGTCCAGGAGTTCCTGACCGGCGAGGACCTCGACAAGGTGGTCAAGCGCGGCGATCCCATGCCGATCCCGCGCAAGCTCGAGATCCTGATGGCGATCTGCGACGGCCTGGCCTACGCCCACCAGCAGTCCATCATCCACCGCGACGTCAAGCCGGCGAACATTCGGGTCCTGGAGGACGGCTCGGTCAAGATCATGGACTTCGGCATCGCCAAGTCCCTCCAGACCGAGTCGAGCCTGACCCAGACCGGCATCACGCTGGGAACCTCGGCCTACCTCGCGCCGGAGCAGATCCGCGGGGAATCCCTCGACCGGCGCACCGACATGTTCGCGCTGGGCGTCCTGGCCTACGAGCTCCTCTCGTACCGCAAGCCGTTTCGAGGCGAGCACCTGTCGACGGTTCTCTACAAGATCTTGAACGAGACGCCCGAGCCCCTCGAGTCGGTCAATCCGGAGATCCCCGCGGCGCTGTCGGCGGCGGTGGCGCGGGCCATCGAGAAGACGATCGACCGGCGCTATTCGAACATGGAAGCCCTTCGCCAGGACCTGCTGGCGATCTACCGCGATCTGACGGGATCGTCGTCGCGCTTCGTGACCGCGCCGCGGTTGTCCCAGACCGGAGCGCGGGCGATGTCTTCGGGCGATCCGGACGCGACGATCAAGACTCCGAGCAAGGGCCTTCTGACCGCGGACTCCATCACGCCTCCGTCCGGGGCCCTGGCCCGCGTTCCGGCGCACGACGACCACACCCCGACGGTCGCGGCGATGCGGCCGGCCGGACTGGAGCTGGTCAACTTCCGCGACCCCGCGCAGAGCACGAGCGCCCGCAAGAGCTCGACGGCGACGGACCTCGCGCCGATCCGCGCCGGGCACGGACACGCCCGCCTGTGGACCGCGGTGGTCCTCGCCGCCGCGGTGTCCGGCGCGGCCGTCTTCTTCCTGACCCGCGGACACGCGCCCAGCACGGTCCCCCGGCCGGGCCCCACTCCGGCGCCCACCGCGCCGATCGTCTTCCCTCAGCCGGTCGTCGGGGCCGACGCCAACGCGAAGGCCGGGCCGGCGGCGCCGACCGCCGCGCCGGCGCTGCAGCCCACCGCCGCGGAGGCCGGCAAGGCCCTTCCCGCGAAGGAAGAGATCGCCGCGAAGGCTCCCCCGCCCTCGCCCCATCCGCCGCGGCGCTTCAAGGTGCAGTTCAGCTCGATTCCCGTCGCGATGCTCTCCGTCGACGGCCGGACCATCGGTCCGTCGATCCCGGCCAAGACCGTCGAGCTCGCCGAGGGGACGCACCGCGTCCGGTTCGCGGCGGAGGACCTTCCCCCTTACGAAAAGGAGTTCAAGGTCGGCGGCAGCGGTTCCCCCCCGATCGCCTACCGCTTCCCGGTGGGCTCGCTCCTCATCCACGCGCCGGAATGGGTCGGCGCGACCGTCCTGATCGATTCGAAGTTCCGCGGCGTTCTCTCCGGAGAAAAAAGGTTCACCCTTCCCTCCGGGAGCCACCGCGTCACGCTTTCGCGCGAAGGGGTCGCGACGTTGACCCAGGACGTCGCCGTGCCCGAAGGAGACCGCAAGACATGGACACCCCCTCCGCCCGTCCCGGCCTCGTGAAGATCGTCGGCCTCATGGCGGCCGTTCTTCTTCTTCCCGCCGTGCTGGCGGCCCAGGACGCGTCGCGCCTCGAGTCCGACGCCAAGCGGGCGTTCGACGCCGGCCGGTTCGTCGAGGCCGGCGAAAAATACGCCAAGGCCGCGGAAGTCACCGCCGCGACGGACCGCAAGGGGGAGCTGTACTTCCAGAGCGGCTGGTCCTTCTTCATCGGAGGCAAGTCGCCGGCGGCGCGCGACAGCCTGCGCGCGGCCTACACCGCGCGCCCGGCCCTGGGGATCGAGCCGGACCTGTACAGCCCGGATTTCGTCCGCCTCGCGCGTTCGGTGCAGGGCGAGGTCACCGGCAGCGGCGTTCCCGCCGCGGACGTCGCGGAATTGAAGCGCACCGCGCGGGAGAAGATCGCCGACGGAAAGGCCGCCGAGGCGCTGTACGACCTCAAGAAGATCGAGTCCTCCGCCGACCCGCAGGTGCACCGCCTCCTGGCCGACGCCTATGACCGCCTGGGCCGCGCGAGCGAAGCGGAGGCGGAGCGGCGCAAGGCCTCGGATCTCGACCGCGGGCTGGTGACGGCCGTTCCGATCGGGACTCCCCAGCCGGGTCCGTCTCCCGGGCCGGCCGTCACGCCGCCCCCGAGCGGCGTCGGGCAGATGCTCGAGGCCGCGGACAAGGCCCTCGCGTCCGGCGATTTCCGCGGGGGGCAGGCCATGGCGCGCCGGGCGCTCGATCTGGATCCCCGCAGCTCCGAGGCCCACCGCCTGGCCGGGGACGGATCGATCGGCCTGGGCCAGGACTCCGACGCCGAGCGGGAGTACGCGGCGGCCATCGTGCTCGACGCCGGCAACGGGGGCGCGGAGTACGGGCTTGGGCGCCTGGCCGAGCGGCAGAAGAAATGGAACACGGCGGCGAGCCATTACCGCCGTGCGCTCGAGTTGAACGGCAAGAACGTCGGAGCCGCGCTGGGGCTGGGCCGCTCGATGGAAGAGGTCGACAAGACCGCGGCCCGCATCGCCTACGGACGGGCCATCGAGATCGACCCGGCGTCGCCGGAGGCCCGCAACGACTTCGGCGTCTTCCTCTTCAAGTCCGGCGAGGCCGACCGCGCCGTCGCCGAGCTGATCGAAGCCGTGCGCCTGTCGCCCCAGAAGGCGGTCTATCACGCGAACCTGAGCCGGATCCTGCGCAAGCAGGGCAAGACCAAGGAGGCCGAACGCGAGATGTCCGTGGCCACCGGTCTTGCGCCCAACGACACCGATTCCTGGACCACGCTGGGTCACCTGAGGATGGAGCTCAAGAAGTTCGACGACGCCGCGACGGCGTTTCGGGCCGCCGCCGATCTGGATCCCGGCAACGAGGAGCCTTCCAGCGGCCTCTCCTCCGCGCTCCTGGAATCCGGGCGCGCCGCCGACGCGGAGGCCGCGCTGACCAAGGCGCTCGGCGTCAACGCGAAGTCGGCCGTGCTCTGGAACAATCTCGGGGTTGTGCGCTCGCGCCGGGGCACCTATCCCGGGGCCATCGAGGCGTTCCAGAAAGCGCTGGCGATCGACGCGGGCTTCGAGGCGGCCAAGGCCAACCTGGCCCGCGCCGAGCAGCTCGCCGCGATCGATCGGGCCGCGGCGTGATGCGCCGCGCGCGAAGGCCCGCCGCGGCGTGACCGGTCTCGGGCTGGCGGCGCTTCTGGCCGCCGCGATGGCCGCCGGCTCCACCGCCCCGGTTTCCCCCGAGGCGCGGCGCGCCGAGTGGGAGGCCTGGCGCGCGGATCGGATGGCCCGGCTGCGCCGCGAGGACGGCTGGCTGACGCTGGTGGGCCTGTTCTGGCTGCAGGAGGGGGACAACACGATCGGGAGCGATCCCTCCAACCGCGTCGCGCTGCCGCCGGGAAAGGCTCCGGCCAGGTTGGGAACGATCCGGGTCCATTCCGGGAGCGCCTCCGTCGACCTCGATCCGAGCGCCGGAGTCACGCACGACGGCCAGCCGGTCGCGCGGATGAGCTTGGCGAGCGACGCGGGCGGCGGCAAGCCCACCGTCCTCTCCCGGGGGTCCCTGTCCTTCTACGCCGTCCGCCGCGGCGAGCGGCTCGGCGTCCGGGTCAAGGACGCGGAGGCGAAGGCCCGCAGGGAGTTCCGCGGGATCGAGACGTTTCCCTACGACGAACGGTGGAGGATCCAAGCCCGCTTCGAGCCGTACGAAACCGGGCACCAGATCCCGATGCCCAACGTGCTCGGATCTGTCGAGCCCGCCAGGGCCCCGGGAGCGCTGATCTTCTCCTGGCGGGGCAAGACCTACCGCCTGGACCCGGTGATGGAGGAGGGCGAGACCGATCTCTTCCTCGTCTTCGGCGACGCCACCAACGGCCGCGAGACGTACGGCGGCGGGCGCTTCGTGTACGCCAAGCCGGCGGTCGGCGGGACGACGGTCCTCGACTTCAACCGCGCCTATAACCCGCCCTGCGTCTTCACGCCCTACGCGACCTGCCCGCTGCCCCCGGCGCAGAACCGCCTGCCATTCCGCGTCGAGGCCGGCGAGAAGACGTACGGCGCGCACTGAGGGTTACAACATATATATTGTCTCGGTGCCGCCGTCTCCGCCGTAATCACACATCACAAATCGCAAATCACAAATCGGATGCGCGCAGCGCCTCCAGGAGCTCCTGCAGCATCCGCGCGGTGGCGCCCCAGATCACCCTGTCGCGGTACCGATAGAAGAGGACGGGCTCCTCGCGCCCCGGCACGGCGCGCTTCTCCAAAATCGCGGGATCCATCAGGGCGGCCACGGGCACCTCGAGGACCTCGGCGATCTCGGACTCCTGCGGGCGAAACGCGTAGGGCTGCGGGATGGCCGCCACGTAGGGCTCGACGTAGAAGCTCGTCACGGTGACGATCGGGGAAAGTGGCCCCAGCGGGATCGCGTCGGCCCGGCTCAATCCGATCTCCTCTTGCGCCTCGCGCACCGCGGTGTCCCACAGCGTCGCGTCCTCGGGCTCCTGGCTGCCTCCGGGGAACGAGATCTGGCCGCGGTGATGCTCCACGGTCTCGGTGCGCAGGGTGAACAGGATCCAGAGGCCGCCCTCGCGCACGAAGAGCGGCGCGAGGACTCCGGCGCGGCGCAGATCCCCCGCCGCGGCCACGGGAGGCCGGCGGGCCCGTCCGAGAAGCCGGGCGCGGACCTGCGCCATCCATCCCGTCAAAGGCGCGGACGCCTCGTCCCCGGCCGAAGAGCTCACGAGCTCGCCGAGCGGCTCCCCTCGGCGCCGGCCTTCAGGAAGGCCTCGACGAACGGCGTGAGGCCTCCGTCGAGGACGCGGTCGGTGTCGCCGGTCTCCTGCCCGGTGCGGTGGTCCTTGACCATCCGGTAGGGGTGGAGCACGTAGGAACGGATCTGGCTCCCCCACTCGATCGCCTTCTTCTCGCCGGCCCGTTTTTCCTCCTCGGCGCGGCGCTCCTCCAGGGCCTTCTGGTAGAGGCGCGCGCGCAGGACGCGCATGGCCATGTCGCGGTTGCGCCCCTGGCTGCGCTCGTTCTGGCAGGTCACCACGATGCCGGAGGGCAAGTGGGTGAGGCGCACCGCCGAGTCGGTGACGTTGACGTGCTGGCCCCCGGCGCCGCTCGAGCGGTAGGTGTCCACGCGCAGGTCCTTGTCGGCGATGGCGATCTCGATATCGTCGTCGATCTCCGGCGAGACGTACACCGACGCGAAGGACGTGTGCCGCCGCTTGGCCGCGTCGAACGGCGAGATGCGCACGAGCCGGTGCACCCCCATCTCCCCCCGCAGGTACCCGTAGGCATGATCCCCGACCACGTGGAGGGTGGCGCTCTTCAGGCCGGCTTCTTCGCCGTCCTGCCGGTCGATCAGCTCGGCCTTCCAGGCCCGCCCTTCGGCGAACCGCATGTACATCCGCAGGAGCATCTCCGCCCAGTCCTGCGATTCAGTTCCCCCGGCGCCGGCGTGGATCGTGAGCCAGGCGTTCTTGGAGTCTTCGGGCGAGCTCATCTTCACGGAGAGCTCGAGCTCGTCGGCGTAGGTTCCCGCGGAGGCCAGGACCGCGCGGGCGTCCGGCTCCGCGGGCTCGCCTTCGCGCAGGAGCTCGGCCAAGGTCAGCAGCTCGTCGGACAGCTCGCCGACCCGGTTGACCGTGGCCAGCGTGCGCTCGTGGGCGCTGGTCTGCTTGAGGATCTCCTGGGCCTCTTCCTGGCGGGACCAGAAGTCCGGCGCCGCGGCCTTCTGCCTCAGGCTCTCCAGCGCGCTCCGCGCGGCATCCGAATCAAAGATAGCCCCGGAGCGAACGAAGGCGCTCCGAGGCGGCGGTCAGGGCAGTGATCAGGTCGTCGCGTTCGGTCATGGTTTTCGGCTCTCGGCTCTTGGATCTCGGCTCCGACTCTCCTCCGCACGGCTCGCGGCCCTCGGGCTCGCGGCCTCGAGCCTCCGGAGCCGGATCCAGCGGACGAGTCCGAAGAGTAGCACGGCGGCGCCGGCCGCGTCGGCCGCGCGCGGAATCCAAAAGCCCCAGCGCACCCACGCGGTCGCTTCGTCGCTGCGGCGGATCCGTCCAAACAGGATTCCCGGCCGGTCCGGCGGCAGCTCGCCGCGGATGCGCCCGCGGTCGTCGACGATGCCGGAGATCCCCGTGATCGCGGCGCGCACCAGGAAGCGGCCGGTCTCGACAGACCTCAGAACGGCCGCGGCGAAGTGCTGGGCTTGCGCTCCCGCCTTGCCGTACCAGGAGTCGTTGGAGATCGTGGCCAGGAGGTTCGCGCCGCCCGCGACCTCGCCGCGGGCCAGCGAGGGGTAGGTGATCTCGTAGCACACGCCCATCCCGATGCGATTGCCCGCGGCCTCGAGCAGGGTCGGGCGCTGCGCGGCGGAGAAGGCCCCGATCTCGCTGGAGACCTGGCGGACGAAGAAGAAGACGCGCGGCAGCGGAACGTACTCGCCGAAGGGCACGAGGTGGATCTTTCGATAGGGAGGACCGGCCAGGCCAGCCGGCCCGAGCAGGCGCGCGACGTTGTAGAAGCGGCCGTCGGCCGCCGTCTCGACGTCGTTGAAGAGGACGAGACTTCCCGCGGCGGCGAGGTCGGTGAGATCGCGCCGCAGCGCGGCGCTGGTCTGCCAGTAGGCCGGCAGCGCCGACTCGGGGAGCACGAGGAGGTCGGGCCGCTTCAGGGCGGCCGCGCGGGCCTGCGCCAGCACGAGCCGATAGGCCCGCGCCGGATCGGCGTTGCGATCTTCCTCGTGCAGGTTGGGCTGCACCAGGGCGACCGCGAGATCCGGCCGGCCTTCGCCGGGAGCGGCCAGGCGCCGCGTTCCTACGATCCCCAGGACGAGCACGAGGACCGCCGCGAGGGCCAGAGGTGCCACGCGCCGGAAGACCGCGGCCCCGGCGAGGAGCGAGGACACCGCGAACACGGCGGCGCCCACGCCGACCGCGCCCCAGAGACTGGCCGTCTGGATCCAGACCGGATGCCGGTAGAGCGCCGTGGCGGCGAGGTTCCACGGAAATCCGCCGTACACGAACGAGCGGGCGTGCTCGCCGGCGGCCCACAGAAGCGGAAACGCCGCC
This sequence comes from uncultured Acidobacteriota bacterium, assembly GCA_963733955.1. GTDB lineage: Bacteria > Acidobacteriota > Thermoanaerobaculia > UBA5066 > Gp7-AA6 > DATFTF01. Next base: position 2,232,628 of record CAVTEW010000003.1, on the reverse strand, counting down.
AGGCGCCAGGCCGATCCGGCCGGCGCGCACGCGGCGGTGCCCCAGGCGACGGCCGCGGACCATTCCGCGAGAATGCCGGCGAGCAGGACGAGGCAGACGACGCCCATGACCGCGTTCTGTCCGCCGTAGCGGGTCACCACGTAGACGATCCAGGGAAGCGACGCGCACCAGTAGGCCAGGCCGAAGAGAACGCCGGACAGGAGCGCGCGCGACCGGCGCGGCTCCCGCCACAGCGCGGCGATCCATGGGACGGGCGCCAGCGGAAGGAGGATCGCGTGCTCGAACGGAGGGAAGGCCAGCGCGAAGAGAAGGCCGGAGAGGACCGCGGCCGCCGGGGTGAGCCATCGCCGCGCGGGAGTTGCCGGAGTCAGGATCTCGCCCCCGTCCCCCTGACGCCTCCCGCCTCACGTCTCACGCGCGCGCAGCGCGTAGCGCTTCCTCCGCGCGGTACGACGAGCGCACGAAGGGCCCGGCGAACACGTGCCGGAAGCCGAGCCGCTCGCCGGCCTCGCGGTAGCGCTCGAAGACGGCCGGCGCGACGTATTCCTCGACCGGCAGGTTCTGGCGAGACGGCCGCAGGTACTGCCCGATGGTCACGATCTCGACGTCGGCCGCGCGCAGCCGCTCCAGGAGGTCCAGCACTTCGGGCTCGGTTTCGCCCAGGCCCAGCATGAAGCCGGACTTGGTGGTCAATGCGGGCTGAAGCGTTTTCGCCCCGGCCAGCAGTCCCAGGGAGCGGTCGAGGCTCGACCCCCGGCGCACGCGCGGATACAGGCGCGGCACGGTCTCCACGTTGTGGTTGAAGACGTCCGGCCCGGCGTCGACGATCGCGCGGAGCGATTCGAACCTCCCTCGAAAGTCGGGCGTCAGGACCTCCAGCCCCGGGCGGGGGACCAGCTCCCGGACCGCCGCCATGACCGACGCGAAGTGGCCGGCTCCTCCGTCGGGAAGGTCGTCGCGGTCGACCGAGGTCAGCACGACGAAATCGAGGTTCATCTGCCGCACCGCCGCGGCGACGCGGGCCGGCTCCAGAGGATCGGGCGGCGCGGGCCGCCCCGTCGCGATATCGCAGAAGCCGCAGGCGCGCGTGCAGATGTCGCCGAGCAGAAGGAACGTCGCGGTTCCACGGGCGAAACACTCTCCCCGGTTGGGACACCGCGCCTCCTCGCAGACCGTGGAGAGGCGGTTGGCGCGCAGGACTCCCTTCAACGCGTGCAGGTCCGACAGGCGCAGCCGCCGCTCTCGGATCCAGGCGGGCGGACGCAGCGGTTCGGGCGTCACTTGCCGGCCGGGACGATCCACGTCTTCACCTTCTCTTCGCGGGACAGGCGGTCGGAGGCGCGCGACGCCTCCTCGCGCGAAGAGTAGGGCCCCACCCGCACCCGGTACACGTTTCCCCTGGGTCCCTCGGCCGTCACCACGCGCGCCCGGTAACCGCGGTGGATGAGCTTGTCCCGGCGCGCCCGCGCCTCGCGCTCCGAGCTGACCGAGGTCACCTGGACCCAGAGCTCCCCCGCCGCCGGCGACGCTGGAGGGGGGGTCGCGGCGGTCGCGACGCGGGTCTCCGATCTCGCGGTCGGCTTGCGGGCCGCCGCGACGCGGGGAGTCCTGCGGGCCGCCGGCATCGCCTCGCCCTCCGGCGCGTCTTCGAAGAACTGGATGGCCGGCTTGCCCGTCGGCTCCCTGCCGAGAACGGGCCTGGGAAACGGGGGAATCGGGGAAGCAGGCGGCCGGATGGGCGTCGGCGAATGCGCCAGCGCCGCGACGCGCTCGGGCGCCGTCGGCAGCGGCGTCGGGACGGCCCCCTCGGCCTGGGCAACCGCGCGGGCGCCCGGGCGGCCGGACAGGCCGGTCAGGACGCCGAGGAAATAGGCCGCGCCCAGGGCCAGCAGGAGGCCGATGAACAGCGCCATGGCCTGGCGCACCGTGAAGGAGAGCTGATAGTGCGTCGGCGGTTCGGGCACGCTGTGAGTCTAAGGGCTGTCCGCGGAAAGGCCAAGACCGGGACGAAGGGGGAAGGACGTAGGACGTAGGGGCGACCCGACGACCTTCTTCCTCCGTCCCACGTCCTGCGTCCTCACTTCGGCAGAAACGACCGCAGCAGCTCGATCGGCAGCGGGAAGACGATCGTCGAGTTCTTCTCGTTGGCGATCTCGGTCAGCGTCTGCAGGTAGCGCAGCTGCAGCGTGGCCGGCTGTTTGCCGATGATCTCGGCGGCCTCGGAGAGCTTGGTGGCGGCCTGGGCCTCGCCCTCGGCATGGATGATCTTGGCGCGCTTCTCGCGCTCCGCCTCGGCCTGCTTGGCCATGGCGCGCTGCATCTCGATCGGCAGATCGACCTGCTTGACCTCGACTAAGGAAACCTTGATGCCCCAGGGCTGGGTGTGCTCGTCGATCACCTTCTGGAGCTCGACGTTCAACTTCTCCCGCTCGGAGAGGAGTTCGTCGAGCATGGCCTGTCCCAGGATGCTTCGCAGGGTGGTCTGCGCCAGCTGCGAGGTGGCGTAGAGGTAGTTCTCGACCTGGACCACCGCCTTGTTGGGGTCCACCACGCGGAAGTAGACGACCGCGTTGACCTTCACCGAGACGTTGTCGCGCGTGATGATGTCCTGGGACGGAACGTCGTGGACGATCGTGCGCAGCGAGATCCTCACCATCGTCTCGAAGGGCCAGAAGATGAGCACCAGGCCCGGGCCCTTGGATTCCTTGGAGAGACGCCCGAGCCAGAAGGTGACCGCTCGTTCGTACTCCTTGAGGATGTTGATCCACTTGAACAGGAACAGGATCAGGACCAGGGCGGCGAAGAGGCAGCCGGTCTGGGCAGCAGGCATAAATTACGTCCTCCGTTCCACGACGACCTTCAAACCTTCGACTCTCAGGATGCGCACGGTGTCTCCGGCCGCCAGGTCCGGGGAGCCCTCGGCGTCCCAGTACTCTCCCTGGAAGTGCACCCGTCCTGCCCCTCCGGGGAACGGCCCAACCGCCCGCGCGCTCTCCCCGATCATCCCGGAGACGCCGGTGGTCACCGGCGCGCGGCGCAGGCGGGCCGTCTGGAATGACAGGACGCCGATGACCAGCAGGGTGAGCGCGACCCCCGGAACGACGACCACCAGATCCACGCGGTAACCGGAATCGCCATGCGGCCCGGAGAAGAGGAGCAGGAACCCGGCGATGAGCGAGATCGCGCCCCCCACCGCCAGAAGGCCGTGGCTGACGACCTTGATCTCGGCCACGAAGAGCGCGACGCCGAACAGGATCAGCGCCACGCCGGCCAGGTTCACGGGGAGCACGGAAAAGGCGTACAGCGCGAGGAGGAGCGAGATGCCCCCCACGATCCCCGGAAGGATCGCGCCGGGGCTGGAGAGCTCGAAGTACAGGCCGACCAGGCCAAGCAGGAAGAGGATCGACGCCACGTTGGGATGCGTGACCACCCCCAGGATCTTGTCGATCTGCCCCATCTCGTCGTTTTCCACCCGCGCGTGGGCGAGCTCGAGCCGGGCGCTCTTGCCGTTGGGCCGCGAAACGGTCCTCCCGTCCAGCTGGGCGATCAGGTCGGGAACGTCGCGGGCGATCACGTCGATCAGGCCGGACTCGCGGGCCTCGGTCTCGGTGTACGAGATGCTGGAGGTCACCGCGGCCTCGGCCTTGGCGACGTTGCGGCCCCGCTGGCGCGCCAGGGTCCGGATGAAGGCGCGCGTGTCCTGCTCGACCTTCTCGTTGAGCGTCTTGGGAAGCTCGGCCCCTTCTCCCCCCACCGGGTGCGCCGCGCCGGTGTTGGTGCCCGGCGCCATGGCCGCGAAGTCGCCCGCCTCCAGGATGAAGAAGCCCGCGGAGGCCGAGGAAGAGCCGGAGGGCGACACGAACGTCGCCACCGGCACCTTGGAGGCGAGGATCGCGGAGGTCATCTCCCGAGTCGAGGACAGGAGGCCTCCGGGCGTGGACAGGCCGATCACCACGAGGCTCGCGCCCTCCTTCTCGGCCCGGGCGATCAGACCCTTCAGGTAGTTGGCCGCGGCGGGATGGATGGGGGTGTCGATGCGGCCGGCCACGACCAGCGGGCCGCGCGGCGCCTGCGCGCCGATTGCCCCGTCCGCAAGGACCGCCGTCAGCGCCGCCGCAACCAGGAGAGACGCCCGCCGCGTCTTCATGTCTCGACGATCCTATCCCAGGCGATCGGACCACGCCGCCGGCGCGAATCGGTTATAACAGGCGGCCGTGCGCCTGCGGCCGCTCGAAGCGATCAACCTGGCGACCCTGGCGCTTCTTTCGGCGCTGACGGTCGCGCTGTGGAAGAAGCTGCCCGATCCCGGGGGCATTCTGCTGCGCTACGGGCTGATGGCCGGCGGCGTCCTGGTCGTGATCTGGCTCCTCGCGCGGGCGTCCCGCCTCCCGGGTTGGATCGGAGTGGTCCTGGATTTCTATCCCACCGCCTTCGTTCCCCTCCTGTACGAGACCCTGGGAGACCTGATCGTCGCGGCGCGCGGCAACCCGCGCGACGATCTCCTCATCTCCGCCGACCGGGCGCTCTTCGGGGTGGACGTCACGGTCTGGATGCAGCGGTTGGTCCGGCCCTGGCTCTCGAGCTTCTTCTACCTGTCGTACACGACCTATTACCTTCTGGCTCTGGCTCTGGGAATCGTTCTCTGTCTGCAGGAGAGGGCCACGCTGCGCCGCTACATCTTCACGCTCACGTTCGTGTATCTGGTCTCCTATGCGGGGTATTTCGCCCTGCCCGCGCTCGGCCCCCGGTACGCCCTCGCCGCGAGCCACACCGTCGCCGTCGACTCGACTGCCGTGGCCCGGACGATCGCGGGGACCTTGGACGAGCTCGAGCACACCAAGTTCGACGTGTTTCCCTCGGGGCACACGATGATCGCCGTGACCGTTCTCCTCGTTTCGTTTCGACGGGCGCGGACGTTTTTCTGGTGGGTTCTGCCGGTGGCCCTGTGCCTCATCGCGTCGACGGTCTATTGCCGGTACCACTACGCGGTCGACGTGATCGCCGGGGCAATTCTCGCGGCCGCGGCGGTGCCGTTGGGAGATTCGATCTACGATCGCGCGATGGGCGGCCCGAAGTCCGACGTCCGACGTCCTAAGCCGTGGTGATCGCGCGGTCGTACATCCGGTAGGTCTTGTAGAGGCGCCCGCCCCACAGGCGCACGGTCCGGACGATGAGATCGTTGTCCTCGAGCAGCCAGGAGACCTCGCACCCGGAATAGCCGCGCTTCAACGCGGCGCGCAGCGATCGCTCGAACATGATCGACTGGAAGCCCCGCATCCGGTAGTCCTTCTTGATCCCGAGCGTCAGGACGCGCACGTTGCGGATCCGCTTCAGGGCCAGGACGAACTTCAGCCACCCGAACGGCAGCAGCCGGCCTCCGACTCTCTGGATGGCCGCGTTGTAGTCCGGCAGCGACAGCATGAAAGCGACCGGCTCGACGCGCCCGTCGGGGTGGCGGATCTCCGCCAGGAACAGGAGGTCCTCGGCCAGGAGCGGCTTCAACCGGGCGGCCATGAAGTCCATCTCCCGAGGAGTCATGGGGACGAACCCCCAGTTCTTCTCCCAGGCGGCGTTGTAGACCTCGCGGACCATGGGGAGGTCCTTCTTGAGGCTGGCCTTGGAAATGTTGCGGACGATCAGGTTGGGCTCGCGGCCGGCCACCCGATCGGCCATGCGGGTCAGCCGCTGGAGCGGACCGACCCCGACCTCGAACCAGTAGGCCAGCAGGTCCTTGGCCTTGCGAAAGCCCGCGCCCTCGAGGAGGGCCGGGTAGTAGCGCGGGTTGTACGTCATCATGAGGATGGGGGGCGAGTCGAACCCGTCCACCAGAAGCCCGGCCTCGTCGTTCAACGTGGGATTGGCCGGGCCCCGCAGCGTCGTCATGCCGCGGGCCTTGCCCCAGGCGGCGACCGCGTCGAGGAGCGCGGCGGCCGTCGCGGCGTCGTTCTCGGTCTCGAAGAAACCGAAGAAGACGGTCTTTTCCCCGTGGAACTCGTTGTGGTTCCGGTCGAGAATGGCGGCCACGCGCCCGACGTCGGCGCCGTCCCTGCGGGCCAGGAACAGCTGGATCTCCGCGTGCTCGAAGAGGGGGTTTGCGTCGGTGAAGACCTTGGCCACGTCGTCGCGCAAGGGCGCGACCCAGTTGGGGTCTCCGGCGTAGATCCGGTCGGCGACGTCGAAGAAGCGGTGCAGCTCGCGCTTGGAACGCCCGAGAGGAAGGATTTCTAGAGAAGCCATCCGGCCTTCGTATCGTCGGGACGGGGCTCGTCCCCGCCCGCGGTCGGCCCCGGGGGCGGCGCCGCCATCGGCTACGCCGTCACCGCCCTCACGAGCCCGACCTCGCGGCCGACCTTTTCCACCGCGTCGAGGGCCCTTGCCAGCTGCTCGCTCGTGTGGGTCGCCATCAGGGACGTTCGGATGAGCGCGCGTCCCGGCGGCGTGGCGGGAGACAGGACGCAGTTGACGAAGACCCCTTCCTCGTCGAGCCGCTGGACCATCTGGAGCGCGGTGAGATCCTCCCCCACCACGATCGGAACGACCGGCGTGCGGGATTCGCCGGTGTTCAAGCCCAGGGAGCGCAGGCCCTCGGCGAAGAATCGGGTGTTCTCCCAGAGACGCGCCCGCCGTTCCGGCTCGCGGTCCATGATGTCGACGGTCGCCAGGGCCGCGGCGACCGAGGCCGGCGGCGGCGCCGCGGAGAAGATCATAGTGCGGGCCCGATGCTTGATGTAGTCGATCACCTCGGCGTCCCCGGTGATGAAACCCCCGACCGAGGCCATGGACTTGGAGAACGTCCCCATGATCAGGTCGACGTCCTGCTCGAGGCCGAAATGCTCCGCGGTGCCGCGCCCGGTGGCCCCCAGGACGCCGATGCCGTGCGCGTCGTCGACCATGACGGCCGCTTCGAAGTCCTCGGCGACGGCCAGGATCTCCGGCAGCGGCGCGATGTCGCCCTCCATGGAGAACACGCCGTCCACGACGATCATGCGGCCCCGGGTATCCGGATCGTTGGACATCTGGCGCCGCAGGTCCCGGGGATCGTTGTGCTTGAACTTGCAGACTTCTCCGAAAGACAGCCTCGCTCCGTCGATGATGCAGGCATGGTCCTGCTTGTCCAGGTAGACGGTGTCCCCCTTGCCCACCAGGCAGGAGATCGCCCCCAGGTTGACCTGGAACCCGGTCGCGAAGGTCACCGCGGCGTCCCGCCGCATGAACTCCGCGAGGCGCTCTTCCAGGCGGACGTGGAGGTCGAGCGTGCCGTTCAAGAAGCGGCTCCCCGCGCAGCCGGACCCGTACTTGCGGATCGCCTCGATGGCGGCCTCTTTGACCCGCGGGTCGTTGGTCAGGCCCAGGTAGTTGTTGGATCCCAGCATGATCATTCGCCGCCCGCCGAGCGTCACCTCGGGATCCTGAGCCGAGTCCACGACCCGGAAAAACGAGTAGACCCCCGCGCGGCGCACCCGTTCGGCGTCTTCGTAGCGGAAGCACTTGTCGAACACGGGAGGCGTGCGGACCGACTTCTCTCGAGCCGGAGCGGCTTTCGTCATGTTTTCTCCCACCTGGTCGGCGTTCGGAGGTTCCCTCCCTGCGATCTTAGCAAAATTTACAAACGCAACCAGCCGCGAGCGGCGTACCAGTTCCAGGTGTCCCGAAGACCGTCCTCCAGGGGGGTCGGCGCCAAAAGGCCGAGATCCCGCCGCAGCGGTCGAGGATCGCAAACCCATTCTCCGGCGAGGACTTCCCGGGCCTTGTCCGCGTTGAACGCGAGGGAGCGCCCCGCGAGCGTCTCGGCGACGGTCGCCAGCGCGCCGGCCACGCGCACGGCGAAGTCGGGCACGGGAATCCGCCGTGCCGGCCTGCGAGGCAGCGCGGCGATCGCGCCACACAGGTCGGCGATCGCGATGGGGTCCGGATTGCAGAGGAAACCGCGGCGTCCGCTCAAGTCGCGCCTCTCGACGGCCCTGGCGATGGCCAGCGCGGCTTCGTCGGCGGCGATCACCTGGATGCGTCGGCGGCCTCCGGGCACGGGGACGAACCCGCGCGCCGCGGCCCGGAACAACGTGAGCAGCCCGCGATCGCCGGGACCGTAGATGACCGCCGGACGCGCGGCGATCCAGGGCCCCGGCCAGAGGCTCGCGACGGCCTCCTCCCCTTCGCGCTTGGAGATCCCGTACCAGGAGACCGGCCGCGGCGCGTCGGTTTCGGTCACCGGACGCCCCTCGCGGGCCGGACCGGAAGCGGCCTGGCTGGAGACGAGGAGGAACAGCGCCTGCGGCGCCGAGCGCGCGGCCGCGCGGAGAAGGCGCTGCGTGCCGCGCACGTTGACCTCGCGGTAATCGTCGAGCGTGCGAGCCTTGACCAGGCCGGCCACGTGCACGATCGCGTCGCAGCCGCGGCAGGCCGCTTCCAGATCGGTCGCCGGCGACAGGTCGCCCGGGAACGTCTCGGTTCCGTCGGGAAGGAGCTCCTTCGCGCGCGCCGGATCTCGCGCCAGGGCGCGGACGCTCCAGCCCGCCGCGGTCAGCGCGCGCGCGACATGGCCGCCGAGGAAGCCCGTGCCGCCGGTGAGGAATGCGTTCCGCATGAAAAACCCTCTGCGATAGTCTCCCGGAACCGGAATGCCCGAGTCCACTCCAGAGAGGTCCCTCCGGACCGGACCGATCCTGGCCGCCGCGGTCCTGGCGGCCGCGGCTCGCCGGGTTCCGGCCGCGCCGCCGCCCTCTCCCCCGGTCGTGACGTATGCGATCGAGGTCACCCTCGATCCCTCGGAGAAGACCGTCGCCGGGAAAGAGCGCCTGGTCTGGCGCAATCCCTCCGACGACGCCGTGTCGGAGCTGCGATTCCACCTGTACTTGAACGCCTTCAAGAACAACCGCTCGACCTTCCTGCGCGAATCGGGCGGGCAGCTGCGGGGGGATCGGGCCTCGTTCAAGCCGGGCCGGTGGGGATCGATCGACATCCTCTCGATGGCCACGCCGGAAGGCGCGGACCTCAAGGCCGGGGCCCGCTTCGTCCAGCCCGACGGCAACGACGCTTCCGACGAGACCGTTCTGGCCGTGCCCCTTCCCTCTCCGGTCCCGCCGCGCGGCCAGATCACCCTGGACATCGCCTTCCGCGACAAGCTGCCCAGGGTGTTCGCCCGGACCGGCTATGTCCGCGACTTTTTCCTGGTCGGGCAGTGGTTTCCCAAGATCGGCGTCTACGAGCCGGCGGGCCTGCGCGGGCGTTCGGCGGGCGGATGGAACTGCCACGCCTTCCACGCCAATTCCGAGTTCTACGCCGACTTCGGCTCCTACGACGTGACGATCACCGCGCCCTCGCGATTCGTCGTCGGGGCCACGGGGAAGAAGGTCGCGGAGAGCCGCACCGGCGACCGGACGATGTACCGCTTTCACCAGGACGACGTGCACGACTTCGCCTGGACCGCCGACCCGCGGTACGTCGTGGTGGACTTTCCCTTCACGCCGCCCGGTCACATTCCTCAGGGTTGGACCGCGCTCGCGGCGCGTCAGCTCGGGATGTCCCCAGAGGCGATTGCCTTGAAGCCCGTCGCGGTGCGCCTGCTGCTGCAGCCCGACCACATGGCCGCGCGAGAGCGCTACATCCGATCGACCCGGGAATCGCTTTCGTTCTACGGCCTGTGGTTCGGGGCGTACCCTTACGAGACGCTCACCGTCGTGGATCCGCCCGAGGACGGCGAGGGCGCCGCCGGCATGGAGTATCCGACCTTCATCACCGGGCTCGCTCCGTCGAGCACGCTGCGATGGCCGCTCGACGGCTTTCGCCTCGTCGAGGACGTGACCGTCCACGAGTTCGGCCACCAGTACTGGTACGGGATGGTCGGCTCCAACGAGTTCGAGGAATCGTGGCTGGACGAGGGCATCAACTCCGACTCGGAGTACCGGAACATGGAGCTCGCCTACGGCCCCGGCAACATGTTCTCCCTTCCCGGCGGACTGGAGATCGGCCTGTCTCCGATCGCCCACGTGAGCTACCTGGCGGTGGCCAACCTCGATCCCCTGTCCCGCTTCGCCTGGAGATTCTCGTCGGGCAACTCCTACGGCGCGAATTCCTATCTCAAGGTCGCGTTGTTTCTGGCGCAGCTCCGCCACGATCTCGGCGACGAGACGTTCGCCCGGGCGGAGCGCGCGTACTTCCAGGAGTGGTCCTTCCGCCATCCCTCCACGTCGGACTTCTTCGCCGTCTTCGAGCGGGTCTGCCGCTGCGATCTGTCCACCTACCGCGCCAACCTGGTCGAGGGAACGGCGCGCCTGGATTGGAGCGTGTCCTCGGCCGGCACGCGCCGCGCTCCCAAGGACAACGGGATGTTCGACCGCGGCGGCAAACGGGTGACCCTCGAGGACGGCGCTCCGGCCGACTCGGTGAAGAAGGGCGCGGGCGGCGGGAAGGACCGGAGCGAACGCGTCAGGTCCTTCGACAGCACCGTCCTCTTCGGAAACGTCGGGGAATGGTCCCATGCGGCCGTGGCGCGCCTGGCCTTCGAGGACGGAAAGACGCTCGACTGGACGCTGCCGGCGTCGGCGCGCTGGGTCAGGCTGCGGATCCGTTACCGCTCGCGGCTGGCCTGGGCCGCCGTCGATCCGGACGGCGCCAACGCCTGGGAATGGAAGCTGGAGAACAACTCCAAGGTCCTGGCCACGGGCCGGGGCGCCGCGGACACCGCGGGCACGCGCGCCGCGTCCAAGTACTTCGGCTGGGCCGCGCACGCCGCGGCGGTTCTTCAACAGCTTCTCTGGATCCTGGCATGACCGGCGGGCGCGAGCGCCCTTCCAGCCTCGCCTGGGGTTTTCGATCGCTGGGAGAATGGCGGTGGATCCTCCTGCTCTCCGCGGCGACGGTCGCGCTGGCGTTGCCCGCGGCCCTCGCCCTCCTGCCGGCCCTTCACAGCGTGTTCGCCAGGACGCTCGCCGGCGACCACGTCCTGCGCCATCACCCGGTCTTCGGTTCGGCGGACGCCCTGGAGTTCCTGGAGGAGAAGGCCGACGCGATCCGGGGAGCGCGGCAGGCCGCGACGGGGGGCGCGCTCCTCGGTCTGCTGCTCCAGATCCTCTTCGCCGGCGGCTTCGTGGAGACGCTGGCCCGGGAGGAGAAGGCGCAGACGGGCGCGTTCTTCGCCGGCGCTTTTCGGAACTTCTGGCACAACCTCAAGTGCTTCGCGATCTTTCTCGCCGCGGCCGCGGTCGTCCTCGGCGCCTGGATCGGCGGGGGCGCCGCCGCGTCGGAGAAGCTGTTCGCGCAGGCGCCGCCGGGCGCGCCCGGTCCGCGCCTGGTCGGCCTCGGGATCGCCGTCGTCGCGGCGGGTCTCTTCGCCGTTCTGTCGCTCCTGCACGATTTCGCCCGGATCGCGCGCCGGTTCGAACCCGCGATCGGCGCCTGGCGCGGCTTCGGCCGGGCCTGGCGGACGCTGTCCGGGGCGTGGCTGCGGGCTCTGGGCCTCCTGCTCTTCTGGGCCGTCCTGGGCGGCGCGCTGTGGCTCGGAATCGTCGGAGCGGAATGGCTCCTGCCCGCGGTGTCGGCCGGAGCGATCCTGCTGCACACGTTTCTCCAGGCCACCGCCGTCGTCGTGCGCTCGGGAGTGCGCGTGGCGGCCTGGGGCTCCTACGTCGCGCTGGCGGACCGGCGCGCGCCCCGGACCGAGCCCGCACGCGTCGAGCCGTCACCCGCGCTTTCCCCCGAGCCGCTCGCGCCCTTCGGCGACGAGCCGTCGATCTCCTCCGACGCGATCGACGACGCGCCCCTGCTCTGAGCCTCGCCGGTCCCAACAAGTTATATCTTGTTTCCGGCTCAGGCTCCGGCCGGCGGCCCGGAGAGTGTTTCAAGCCCCGGACAGGTGTCTCCGAGACGCCGGTGAGACACGCGGCGGTTCGGCGGCACTCGACAACCTGTCTGGAATCAGTGGGATCGCCGCTCACCCCATCGGCACAGGCGATGCACTCTCCACCCACCGAACCGGAACGATCCGGTTGGAAAGGGGCTCAGATGGATCCCTCAACGGTTGTGATCTCGACGACCTGCGTGGCGGCGTCGACTCCGGTCGCGATGGCGGCGGTCAAGAGCTACCGCGCGCTCGCGGCGCCGCGCTTCGTGACGTGCCCGGAGACGGCCGCCGAGGCGATCGTCAAGATCCGGGTCGCGCGAGCCATCGCCAGCCTGGTCGCCGGCGGGGGGCCGCCTCGCCTCTCCTCCTGCTCGCGCTGGCCCGAGAAAAAGGGGTGCGGGCAGGCCTGCGCCGTCCAGATCGCCGGATCCCACGACGGGTGCCGCAGCCGCGCCACGTCCTCTCCCTCGCGTTCTTCGCCGCCGGCCTGGACCTCGGAACGCTTCGCCGGGATGAAATAGCTCGATCGGCCGGCCGGGTCCGGGCGGTCTGCGAGTCCGCTAGGCTTCCCGCGCCCACGCGGCGAAACGGCGCATTCCTTCCTCGACGCGCTCGATCGGCGTGGCGAAGGAGAAGCGGACGCAGGCATCGTCGCCGAAGGCGTCGCCGGGAACGGCGGCGACGTGGGCCTCCGCCAGCAGCTTCTGGCAGAAGGCGCCGGAACCTCCCACGCTCTTCTTCCCGAAGAGCCCGGACACGTCCGCGAAGGCGTAGAACGCGCCCTCGGGAGGCGGGCAGCGCACGCCGGCCACTCCGCGCAGCGCCCCGATCATCGCCTCGCGGCGGCGCGTGTAATGGGCCAGCATGTCGGACACGGACGCCTCGGTGCGCTCGATCTGGCGGAGCGCTTCCAGGACCGCGGCCTGGGAAATCGAAGACGCGTTGGACGTCGAGTGGCTCTGGTAGGCGGTCATCGCGGTGATGAGATCCCTGGGGCCGGCGGCCCAGCCCAGCCGCCATCCGGTCATCGCGTAGGTCTTGGACGCCGCGCCGGTGACGACGATCCGATCGGCGTCCGAGAGGAAGGACGCCGCGGACTCGTGGCGCCGGCCGTCGTACAGGAAGCGGTCGTACGTCTCGTCGAAGATCAGAACGGCGTCCCGGCGGCGGCACCAGGCCAGGATCCGTTCGATCTCCTGCCGGGTCGCCGCGATCCCGGTGGGATTGTTGGGAGAGTTGAGGATGACGCCGCGCGTGCGCTCCGTGGCCCGGCGTTCGAGCAGCTCCGCGTCGGGCCTCCAGCCCTCGTCCAGCCGCGTTTCCAGGACGAGCGCAGCCGCGCCGGCCAGGCGGACCATGTCGGGGAACGACACCCAGTAGGGGGCGAAGACGGCGACCTCGTCCCCCTCCTCGAACAGCGCCTGGCACGCGTTGAACACCGCCTGCTTGGCCCCCGCGGTGACCGCGACGTTCTCCACCGCGTAGGCGGCGCCGTAATCGCGCCGGTAGCGCTGCGCGATCGCGTCGCGCAATCCGGCCTCCCCGGCCACGTCGGTGTACTTGGTCCTCCCGGCCTGGATCGCGGCGATGCCGGCCCGGGCGACGAACTCGGGGGTGGCGAAATCGGGCTCCCCGATTCCGAAGTCGACCACGTCCGCCCCGGTGGCCGCCAGGGCGCGGGCGGCCCGGCCGACCGCGATCGTGGAGGACGGGGCGAGCGCGGCGACGCGACGCGCCAGGCGGGTCATCGGCGGGCCCGCCACGATCGCGCGAAGGCGGGAAAGGCCGCGAGCTTCTTCACGCCGGCCAGCAGCAGCCCGACCTCGACGGCGATCCAGCCAGCGTAGACGAGGAGGATCGCGTGGCGCAGGGAGGGAACGGCGAACTGCAGGACCCAGAGCGTGAAGAGGCCGGCGGCTTCGTACCCGGTCAGATCCATCGAGGCGAGGAAGAGCCAGCCGAGGAACGCCTGCGCGATCGTCAGGAGGATCTCGCTCCTCTGGAACGCGTCGAAGGGAAGCGGCGCGGTCGATCCGTGGCTCCAGCAGTAGATGACCGCGAGAAGCGCCGAGAGGATGCCCCACTGGTTGATGTTGGAGGAGACCATGTTGACCAGCGCCACCGGAGCCCGGGTGATGCGCTTGGCCCAGGCGAACGCCGAAGTCTTCTCCGGGAACTCCGAGAGGAACGGGGCCACCCACTGGATGAAGACGAACTGCGAGATCCCGAACGACGTGGCCAGCGCCAGCATGGAAGCCAGGAACGGCTCGGCCACGAAGTAGATGACCGCGCCGCCGCCAAAGAGCAGCGCCCCCACGGCGGCCCAGCGCTTGGCGCCGTGGTAGGAGAGGGCCCACTTCGTGGCCGCCGGGAGCGCGTGGTCCTCGGACTCCTCCGGATCGCGCGGAGGGATGCGCAGGAGGATGACCAGGTATGCCGCGTAGGTCGCCGCCAGGATCGCGGCGTCGACGAGCGAAAGGCTCCCCTTGGCCCAGATCACGACGAAGTAGGCCATGGGAGGAAGCAGGCCCAGCACTTCGACCGCGTGATCGTCTCCCAGGCGGATCGTTCCGAGCTTCTTGCCCTTGCGGCGCGAGTAGTACGCCGCCACGGCGTAGATCATCGGCCAGCCCAGGCCGGTCAAGAGACGCAGGCTCCCGGTGAAATTGGCGATGGCCAGGTGGACCATCGGCGGGTTCTTGCCGGCCTTCCAGGCGATGACGGCCTCCACGGCGAACTCGGGCAGCGTCTGGATCAGGGCCAGGATGGCCAGGGCCAGGCCCTGGGACACCAGGAACTCCGCGGCCTCGGCGCCCCAGGCCACCAGGAAGGCCGAGCCGATCATGGCCGGAAAGGTCCAGAGCGCGGAGACCGGCGAGGAGGCCGCTTCGGGGGTCAGACTCGTCGGGAGATCGAGCCTGACGCGGAGGCCTCTCATCGGCCGCGGTTATAGCATGACGGGCGTGGTCGCCATCGAGTCGCCGACCAATCCCCTGATCAAGGAGATCGCGCGCTCTCTGGACGAGCGGACGCACTTTCTTCTCGAGGGTGAGAAGGCCATCCTGGACGCGGTCACCGCGGGGCTGACGCTCGATCACGTCCTGCACGACGAGGCCGTCCGCCCGGGGCGGCTCGCCGCCCTGTCGGGGGCGCGCCCGCGCCTGGTCTCGCGCCCGGTGCTGGAGCGCCTGGCCGACTCGAAGTCGCCGCAGCATCTTCTGGCGGTCGTCCGGCGGCGCGACGTCGCGATCCGCGAGATCCTCGGCCGGCCGGGGCCGATCGTGTTCCTGTTCGGGATCCAGGACCCCGGCAATCTCGGCGCGGTCGTCCGCGTGGCCGAGGCGGCCGGATGCGGCGGCGTGGTCGCGGCCGCGGGATCGGCCGATTTCTTTCATCCCCGGGCCGTGCGGGCGAGCGCCGGCAGCGTCCTGCGAATCGCCGTGTCCGGGCGCGTGGCGTTCGAGGCCTTCGCCGTGGACGCCCGCGAGGCGGGCCGTCCGATCTGCGGAGCGGTGCCCGCTTCGGGTGAGAACGCCTTCGAAGCGCCGATCGCGCCGGAGAGCGTTCTGGTGATCGGATCGGAGGGCTCCGGATTGCCGGCCGGCGCCTACCGCTACCTCGACCGCAAACTGACGATTCCGATGCGGCCGCCGGTGGACTCCCTCAACGCCGCGGTGGCCGCGGCGCTGCTGCTCTATTCGCCGGCTCTGCGGGAGACGAAGGGTTCAAGACCCGGAATTCAAAACTGAGCGGGTCCCTTCTTTCGGTTTTGAGTCTTGATCCTCGAGTCGAGCACCGGCCTGGGCTTTTGTGACCGAGGCACAAAGACCTTTCGTGGCGTGACGATCTTCTTTTGGCGATTTCCGATCCCCCGCCCCATCGTTCCTCCTGCCCTCGATGAGTGAGAGCATCGAGCGGATTGACGAAATTCCCATTCGAGACCCGACCATTGGGTGACGACTAATTCCTGTCGTTGCCGCGGATGTCACCCGTGAGTCGTTCGGCATCGCTGTGGATCGATACGGGGACCGGCTGCGTTGATCCGGGCGGAATGAGCTCGGAAACGATCGTGTGGATCTTGCGACCGAGGTCGCCGAGGACGAACATGAGCTTGATGACCGCGCCGGTGGAGCCGGGAGGCGCGGGCATATCGATTTCGGCGTTGCCGGTGCAATCGGAATTGACCTGATACGTACCGGTCTCGTCAATGTGGAAGCCGGTGACGGGATCGGTCGGCCCGGAAACGGGCACGCCGTTGGACATGACGAAGTCGACCTGAGTGAGATGGCCCCTACCATCGAAATGCGTCATCGCGACGCCGTCGCGCAGGGTGACGGTGCCGTTGGGTCCGAAGATTTGCCCGGAAACCGTGAATGCGTAATCGCCGCGCAACATCCCGTTGGAGCAGGCGCGCTGGTCATTGGACTGGGCGCCCGCGACGCTGCTCGCCACGAGCAGCAAGACCCCCGAGAGCCCGATCACTGCCTTCCCGAATGACTTTTGCATTCTTGCCTCCTTTGCGATTTCGCTTCTGGACTGCCACCAGGCGCATGCTCGACGACCCGCTGCCGGCGCGCAATGGAGGGGCGCTGAAGATTTTCTGAAGATTCCGATCGAGCCGAAAGCGGGAACCTGCCGGTAACCAACCGAGAACCCATGGAATACAATCGTGGCCCGTCTCGGGCGATTGGGGAAATGCCGGCAGAGATCTTCCGATTCGCGGACTTCGAGCTCGACCGCGGCGCCTACGAGCTTCGGCGGGCAGGCCGGATCGTGCACCTCGAACGGATCCCGCTCGATTTGCTTTTTCTCCTGGCTGAACGGCAAGGTAAGCTTGTCCCGCGCGAAGAAATCATCGAACGAATCTGGGGCAAGGACCTCTTCCTCGATACGGACAACAGCATCAACACGGCCATCCGAAAGATCCGGCGGGCGTTAAGCGGGAAGCCGGACGCGCCGCGGTTCGTGGTGACGGTCCCGGCAAAGGGATACCGCTTCGTCCCGGGGATGGGAGATGCCAGCGGAACACGTGACGGTGCCCCGCAGGCCGGAAAGGCGAAGCGGGTGATGCTGGTCGTCCTGCCATTTGCGAACCTGAGCCGCGACCCGGGGCAGGACTACTTCAGCGACGGACTGACGGAAGAGACGATTACGGATCTCGGCAAGCTGGCGCCGGATCGGCTGGGGGTGATCGCGCGCACATCGGCGATGGCTTATCGGGATACGAGGAAAGACATTGCTGAAATCGGACGCGAACTGGCGGTCGATTTTGCCCTCGAAGGCAGCGTGCGGAGGGATGGCGGACGGATCCGTATCACTGCTCAATTGATCCGGACGAGCGACCAGACGCATGTGTGGGCGGAGCAATACGATCGCGAGCTCAAAGACGTGCTTGCGGTGCAAAGCGAGCTGGGGCGCGCCATCTCCGAACAGGTGCAGGTGAAGCTGGCGCCGGAGACGTCGAGCAGGCGCGGGCAGGGGTCCGCGATGAATCAGGCGGCGTACGATGCGTTTCTTCACGGCCGGTTCCACACGTGGAAAGTGATGACGCGGCCGAACATCGAAAAAGCAATCGAGTACTACCGGCAGGCGACGCGGATCGATCCGCGGATGGCGATTGCGTATGCGGGAATGGCGGACGCCTACGACATTCTGCCGATCACGAGCGACGTGGCGCCGCACGAAGCGTTTCCGAAAGCGGAACAGGCGGCGATGGAAGCGCTGAAGATCGATCGCAATCTCGAGGAGGCACATTGCGTTCTGGCGGCCATCCGCTTCTGGTATAGCTGGAACTGGGCCGCTTCCGAGGAGAGCGCGCGACGCGCCATCGCTCGGAATGACAGCTGCGCCCTCGCGCATCTGCGCTACGGGCACATGCTTTCGAACACGGGGAGGCATGAGGAAGCGATCGAGCAGGTCGGCCTCGCGCGGCAACTCGATCCGTTCTCGCTGATCACCAACACGATGTGCGCGCAGTTCCGGTATCAGGCCGGCCAGTATGACGAAGCAATCCCCTTCTTGAGGCGAACGTTCGAGCTCGAGCCCCATTTCTGGGTCGCGCATATCTTGATGGCCAAGTTGCATCAGCTCCGGGGCCGGCACGAGGAGGCCATTGTTTCTGCTCAGAAGGCTCACGACTTTTCCGGCGGGAATACAGAAGCGCGCTCGCTTGCGGGCTACAGCTACGGCGCAATGGGCCGGCGCGACCAGGCGCAGCGGGCCCTGGCGGACCTCGAGGGCATCCGCAAAGAGAGATACGTCCCCTCCTACAATGTTGCAGCGGTGTGCCTCGGTCTGGACGACGTCGAAGCGACGATTGGATGGTTGGAGAAGGCGTATCAGGACCGAGACGTTCACGTCGTCTTTCTGAATGTGGAGCCGAGGTGGGCAAGGCTCAAGGACGAGCCTCGGTTTCAGAACCTGCTTCGCCGTGCGGGGTTGGCGCAGTCCGGCGATGTCGCGGGGTCGGGTCGCATGAAGACGTCATCGGGCAGACGGCCTTTGGGACCGGCGGCAGACGCGCGGATCGGCCCGATGACGACGCCGGCCAGGCCCTCGCCGACGCAGGGCTCGGGCTCGCGATTTCGCAAGGTGAGATAGCGGGCGGCGTGGACGCGACGGATCCCGATGTCGGTGACGGTGTCGTCGGCGCGCTCGATCGGCCGGCTCAGACCCCGGGCTTCGATTCTGATTCGCCGAACACCTCCGCCTCGAACCTCCAGAGCTTGGCGCCCGGATGACGCCAGGCGTCCCGCGGCATCCCGGCCTTGCGTGCCACCTCGCAGAGAAACGCTTCCCGGTCGAATCCCCATTCGGTCGCCACCTGCGGCAGCAGAAGTCCCCTTCTTTCCCCCGCTTCGATGATCAGTCCGTCCCGGCCGACTTCGATTTCAGCCGGATCGGTCACCGGTTCCGGGGGCGTGAGGACGGAGATCTCGATCGAGCACTCCGGCAGCTCGTCGGCGGTCAGGGGCGGGAAGCGCGGATCCTCGAAGGCGGCTCGCCGGGCAAAGCGGGGCACCATCCGAGGAAGATCCCCGTCCGGCGACAGGGTGCCGATGCAGCCGCGCAGGTCCTCCCCTTTTCGCAGGGTGACGAAGAGCGCGCGCTGGCGCCCGAAGGTCTCGGCGCGATCGGAAGCGAGGCGGGGCTCCGGCTCACCCCGGAGGCCGGCGGCGATCGAGCGCCGGGCCAGGTCGAGCAGGGCCCGACGGCCCTCCGGCGATATCTCTTCGGTCCGCGCGTCTTCGCTCATGGTCTCGCCGCCGCCGGCAATCTCGACAGGAACTCACGGATCGCCGCCTCGAGTTCCTCGAGCTTCCCCTCGAGAAAATGGTCGCCTCCCGGGATCACGGCGATCTCCCCGGAGTCTGCCACGAATTCGGCCAGGCGTCCGGGCGGACCGTAGGCGTCCCGCTCCCCGACGACCAAGAGCGCCGGCACCGAGGGCCGCGGCGTCGCGGCCACGGATTCCGTCGCGACCGGCAGGCCCACGCCGATGTAGGCGGCCACCCGCGGATCCCCGCGGATGGCCCGCAGCGCCGCGGCGGAGCCGAAGGAGAAGCCGCCGGCCACCATCGGCCGGCCTCCCCGCCGTTCGGCCTCGTCCAGCGCAGCGCGGTAGTCCTCGGTCTCGCCCCGGCCGCCGTCGTGCCGCCCGTCGGACAACCCGACCCCGCGGAAGTTGAAGCGCAGCGTCGACCAGCCCGAGGCGGTCAGTGCGCGGGCGGCGCGGAAGACGACCTTGTTGTGCATGGTCCCCCCGTAGAGCGGATGAGGGTGGGCGAACACCGCGCTCCCCTTCGGCGCGGCGGACGCCTCCTTCCACAGCCCCTCCAGGCGGCCCGCCGGCCCCGGGAAGAGGAGCGCGTGCACCCGCGTCATGCTTGGTCCGAAGGAGCGTCCGCCGCCGCGGGCCGCGGAAGGATCCGGCTCTGAACGTTCAGGTCTTGAATTATCCTCTCCTCGCGGCAGCGCGCCCGCCCGAGGTCAGACATGAAGAAAATCGTCCACGTGGTCGGCACCGGCACCATCGGCGAGCCCCTGATCGGCTTGTTCGCCGACTTCAAGAAATACCTGGGGATCGACGAGATCACCTTCCACAAACGCACTCCCATGACGACCGAGCGGGCCAAGGTAAACCATCTGCTCTCCCGCGGGGCCCAGCTGGCCGTCGATCCCGACAAGGTCGCCGATTTCGAGGCGCTCGGCCACAGGGTCTCCTTCGAGACCCGGGAGGCTCTGGATCGGGCCACCGTGGTCATCGACTGCACCCCCGCGGGCAACGAGAACAGGAAGCTCTACGAGAGCCTGTCCGGACCCAAGGGGTTCCTGGCCCAGGGCAGCGAGTTCGGCTTCGGCAAACCCTACGCGATGGGCATCAACGACGAGGCGCTCCAGGCCGGAGAGGACCGCTTCCTCCAGATCGTGTCCTGCAACACGCACAACATCGCCGCCCTGGTCAAGACTCTGGGAGAGAACGCGCAGAAGGGCTGCGAGCTCGAGCGGGGCCGCTTCGTCTGCATGCGCCGGGCCAACGACGTCTCCCAGGACTCCGGCTTCAATCCGGCCCCCTCGGCGGGAAAACACGACGACCCGCAGTTCGGCACGCACCACGCGCGCGACGCGTCGCGCCTTCTCGAGACGATCGGCTGGAAGCCGCGCCTCTTCTCCTCGGCCATGAAGCTCAACACGCAGTACATGCACTCGCTGTGGTTCGACTTCGAGTTTGCCCAGCCCATGACCAAGGCCCAGGCGCTGGAGAGGCTCAAGGCCAACGGCCGCATCGCCATCACCGAGAAGCGCTCGGCCAACCAGATCTTTTCCTTCGGACGCGACCACGGCTACTACGGGCGCATCCTCTCGCAGACGGTCGTCGCGGCGCCGACGCTCGCCAACAGCGGCGAGAAAGAAGTCGTGGGGTTCTGCTTCACCCCGCAGGACGGCAACTCCCTGGCCTCCTCGATTGCCGCGGCGCTCTGGCTGATGGATCCCGAGTACGATCGCCGGGAGAGGCTCTCCGTCCTCGATCGCTTCTTTTTTCGAGAGGTCTGAGAGCCTCCGGGAAGGGCCGCCGGCGAAGGCCCCGGGCGATCCGGCCCCCGCCGGAAGCTCCGAGCCTGTAAACTAGACCGGCTTCCATGGGTTGGATCCGGTGCCCCCGCTGTGGCTTCACGCAGGTTGCTTCGGAGAAGTGCCTGCGGTGCGGCGAACCGTTGCCCAAGCCGGTCCCCAAACCGTCGCGCCGCACCGGCGCGACCGTGGTGCCCGCCGAACGCCCCCGCTTCTCGATCCTGCGGGGAGCGGCCGTCGCGCTGGTCATGCTCGCCATCGCCGTCGGGCTCACGCTCTGGCTGCGACGCGCTCCGGCCAAGGTCGCGCCGGTGCGCGCCGCGGTGGCGCCGCCCACCCCCTCGTCCGCCCTCAATCTGGCGGGGCGCTGGTACGGGCAGGCCTCCGACACGCTGCCCGGTTCTCCGCCTCGACCGGTCGTCAAGGAGGCGTCTATCGAGACGGACCGCGACGGCAAGATCCTGTCCGCGCGGGTACTCCTGACCGATCCCGGGCGCGGGGGCGCGGGCGCCGGCTACCTGACCGCGGCCGACGGGGCGCAGCGCGTGGCCGACGCCGTGGCGGCGCTGTCGGCCTCCCCGGCCGGCGCCGCGATCCACACCGATTTCGTCAACCTCGCGCCGTGGGTGCCCACGCGCGCCCGCCTCTGGAGGGCCCTGGAAGGGATCAACCGCCGCAATCCCGACGCCCGCTACGTTCTGCTCGAGTCGATCGAGGACGACTATGTCGTGCAGGCCGGTCTCAACCAGTCCGGATTTCTCTCCTACGCGTTTTTCTCTCCGGCCTACGCGTCGTCCCGCGGCGTGGACGTGCTCTCCGCGGTCATCCACCCCGAGCCCGGCAGCGGGCTGGCCGACTTCCACAACCTGGTCTGGGACCTCTCCGGCTCCACCGACTTCCTGAACCTGCAGGTCCGCGCCACGCTCACCGGACCCGACGGCATCACCGACCGGATGGTGCTGAAGAGATAGCGGACGACGGGACCCGGGACTCGAGGCGCCGGCTTTCCCGTGCGCCGGCCTCGCCTTACGCCTTACGCCTTACGCCGAAATGATGTACCCCCCGCTCTTGACGTCCTTCTTGAGCGACAGGATCTTGTGCCGCTCGGCGTCTTCC
Organism: uncultured Acidobacteriota bacterium; assembly: GCA_963733955.1. Lineage (GTDB taxonomy): Bacteria > Acidobacteriota > Thermoanaerobaculia > UBA5066 > Gp7-AA6 > DATFTF01. The sequence continues at coordinate 2,210,601 of CAVTEW010000003.1, read as the reverse complement.
AGCAGCTCGGAGAAGGACTTGTAGCCGTAGTAGGACTCGTTGAAATACGGCTGCTTGCGCTGCATGGTCTGCTTGATCATCGAGCCCCAGATCACGTCGTAGTTCTCCCTCTGGAGGGCCTGAATCGAGTCGAGCACCAGACGGAAGAGCTCGCGCTTCTTTTCCGGCAGGTTCTCGATCGACGGAAGAGCCCGGGTCTCGCGGACCAGGTCCTCGTAGAAGATGAACTCGTCGCAGTTGGAGATGAGCAGGTCCGAGGTCGAGTTCTTGACCCCGACGCCGATGACCAGCTTGTCGGCCTCCTTGAGCTTGGAGACCAGCGGCGAGAAATCCGAATCGCCCGAGCAGACCACGAAGGTCGTGATGTGCGACTTGGAGGCGGCCAGGTCCATGGCGTCGACGACCATCCGGATGTCCGCGGAGTTCTTGCCGCTGTAGTTGCGCTGCGGGATGTCGATCAGCTCGATGGCCGCCTCGTGGAAGGCGCGCTTGTACTCGCCGTAGCGGGTCCAGTCGGCGTAGGCCTTCTTGTGCACGATGCGCCCCTTCTCGATGAGGCGCTGGAGGATCAGGTGAATGTCGAACTTCTTGTACTGGGCGTCGCGGACGCCGAGCGCGATGTTCTCGAAGTCGATGAACAACGCCAGCCGCTGCTCGACCGCGCTGCGGGCGGGCGGCCCGGCTCCGAGGTTGATCGGCGAGGGCGCGATCGCGGGCGCGATCGTCGGTGTGACCGGCGCCATCGCCAGGACCGGGGCGTTCGGCGCCTCGGCCGCTCCCGGCGCCTCGTTGGGGCCGCGGGGCTTGCGGCGTCGCGAGCCGCCGCGCCGCCGCCGGGGTTTCTTTTCTCCCGCCTCTTCGGCCGCGGGAAACGGAACGGTATCGTCCATCATGGTTTTCCTTCCGGTGCGTAGTCGAAGGAGGACGTGGTCAGCAGGAAGGTCGTCAGCGCCCGGGCGACTTCGCGCCCGGACGGGTCGGTCAAGACGACCTCGCCCACGTTGACCCGTTTCCCCTTCTTGAGAATGCGCGCGCGCGCGCGGACGTCGGCCCGCGCGCGGCGCAAGAAATGGATGGTGAGGTCCGCGGTGGCGAACCCCATCTTCCCGTCGAAATTGGTGGCCAGGGCGAAGGCCACGGCGGTGTCGGCGAGCGTGGCCAGGATCCCGCCGTGCACGGTGCCCGAGCCGTTGGTGATGGCCTCGCGGTAGGGCACCCGGATCACCGCCTGGTCCATCGAAAGCTCTTCCAGGACCGGTTCGAGCCAACCCAGGGCCGGCGACGCGGCCAGGCGCCGGGCCAGACGGTCGAACAGGTCCGGCGCCAGTCCGGAGACGGAGGGCGCCGTGGTCGTCGAGCTCATAAACGATTCATTCTAGGAGGTCTAAGGTCGAAAGTCTAAAGCCCCGCGTCCGGGAGCCGTCGGCAAGACCCTAGAACTTCGGCGATTCCTCGTCTTGCGCCGGCGCGTAGTACGGAAGCTCTTCGGCCCGCTTGGTCGAATTGTCGAACTCGCGAGGGACCTCGACGATGGTGCGCGTCACGTTGGGATCGCAGGTCTCATTCTCGCATTCGTAGGTATAGACGTTCTTCTCCGCGAGCTTCCGATACCCGACGATGGTCTGGTAAGTGTCGCAGTTGCCGCACTTGATCGACATCATGAAGATGTCGATGACGTGCAGCTCGGGCCGGTCCCCGGCGTCTTCCATCCGGGGATAATACCGCTCCAAGGAGGTGCGGTGATGAGACGAGCGATCTGCCCATTCGTGCTCCTCCTCGCGGTTCCCGCCTTGGCGGGCGCCGGGGGGTTCGAGAAGACGATTCCCATTCCTCGGACCGGCGAGACCAAGCTCGGCTGGAGCGCGGGCGGCTGCTCGGTCCGCAGCGTGTCGCTGCAGAACTATCCCGACCGGGAGGACATCGAAAAGGCGCGCCGGCAGGATCCCGACGACAAGTCGTGGGTCTGGTGGAATTTTCATGTCGAGAACCGCGGCGACGAGAAGTGCAGGATCCAGCTGTGGGTCGAGGTCTACGACAAGGCGGGCCGGGTCGTGAAGTCCGGCGACCGCAGCGACACCGTCGACGGCCGCAAGTTCGACGACAACATCCGGGTCTCCACGCGGATGCGCACGATCGACATCGCCGACGCCCCCAAGGCGCAGATCCGAGCGGAGATCGGGCCCAAGTGACCGGAAGAATCGGATCATCGGACCATCGGGTCATCGGGTGATGTCGTCGGGAACGCCGCATCTGCGCCGCGAGGAGGCGGCCGATGAGCTGCGCCACCGCGTCCGGCCGTCGGGGATTCTCGACGTTTCGGGTCCCGACCGGGAGCCCTTCCTTCAGGGTCAGTTGACCCAGGAGGTTCGAGGGATGAAGCCGGGAGAGGTGCGTCCCGCGGCCGGACTGACTCCGAAGGGCAAGCTGATCTTTCTGGCGCGTCTTCAGGCCCTGCCCGACCGCCTGCGCCTGTACCTGCCGGCGATCTCACGGGAGGCCGTCGCGGCCCACCTGCGCAAGTACGCCGTCTTTCAAAAGGTCTCCGTCCTCGACCGCAGCGACGAGCTCGTCCGCATCGGCCTCTACGGTCCGGGCGCGCGGGATCTCTCCGGATCGGACCCCGAGGTTCTTCTGCTGCCCGGCGAGGCCGAAGTGAGCGCGGAGCTGGTCTTCCCCGCGGGCCTCGCCCCGCGCGTCGAGGCCTGGTTGGCGGGAGCGGGATCGTCTGCGCTCGCCGACGCCGACGCCGAAGTCCGCCGCGTCGAAGCCGGCCGACCGGAGTTCGGCCAGGACGCCGACGAGTCGCACCTCATCGATGAGGCGGGACTCCAGGCCGCGGTTTCGACGACGAAGGGGTGTTACGTGGGTCAGGAGATCGTGGCCCGAATGCGGACCTATGGCCGGCTGAACCGCCGGCTGGTCGGGTTTCGATTCTCCGGCCGCGCCATCGCCGCGGGAGCCTCGTTGCGGCGGCCGGAGGAGTCCGTGACGGGCAAGACCGAGGCGGGGCGGGTCACCAGCTCCGTCCTGTCGCCGCGGCTCGGGCCGATCGGCCTCGGGTACGCTTTCCACGACGTGCCGATCGGCGGCCGGCTGCTGCTCGCCGACGATCCTTCGCCTTCGGGCGGCGCCGTGGTGGCCGACCTGCCCTTCGCGTGAGGGCCGGCGAGGCGGTCTCCTCGCCGAGTTGGCCGGTTCACGCCGCGCTCCTGTCGGCGCAGACCGGGTTCGCCCTCTTTCCCATTTTCGGCAAGCTCGCCCTGGCCTCGATGCCCGCGCTGGTTCTGGCCGCGCTGCGCGTGGTCTCCGCGTCGGTGCTGCTGGAGGTCGTCCGGCGCGTGGGCCGGCATCCCGGCCTCGCGCCGAAGGATCGCCGCGCCGTGCTCCTCTACGGGCTCCTGGGCGTCTCCTTCAACCAGGTGCTCTTCATCCTGGGGCTCTCGCTGACCACGGCGATCAACACGACGATTCTGACCGCCACCATTCCGGTCTTCACCCTGATCGCCGCGTCCGTCCTGGGCCAAGAAGCGATGACCCTTCGCGCGGCGACCGCGATCGCGCTGGCCGGATCCGGCGCGCTGCTTCTCCTCGACGTGCGCAACTTCGACTGGCACAGCCGTTCCTTTCGCGGGAACCTGCTTCTGATCGGAAACGCCGTCTTCTACTCGTTCTACCTCGTGCTCTCCCGTCCGATCCTGGCCCGCTACAGCGCGCTCACGATCGTGTCCCGCGTCTTTCTCTACGGAGCCGGGCCGATCGTCCTGGCCGCGGCCCCGGCGCTCGCGGCCTTCGCGCCGGCGCGGGTGACGCCGCTGTCGTGGGGAAGCCTCGCCGCGGTGGTCCTGTTCTGCACGGTCATGCCGTACCTGGCCAACTCCTGGGCCCTGGCGCGGACGCCGGCGTCGCGCGTCGCGTTCTACGTTTTCCTGCAGCCGCTGGTGGCGTCCGCCCTCGCCGTCGTGGTCCTGCGGGAGCGCCTGTCCGCGAAGATCCTGACCGCGGGCGGCCTGATCCTGGCCGGCCTGGCCGTCTCCATGGCGCGCGGCCGGCTCCCGGCGCGGCCCCTGCCGTGAGGGTCTCCGTCGTCATTCCGGTCTTCAACGAAAGGGAGTCTCTGCCCCTCGTGGTGGCGGACATTCCGCGGCCTCCCGTTTCGGACATCGTGGTGGTCGACAACGCCTCGACCGACGGCACCGGCCTGGTGGCCCGCGGCCTTCCGGTCCGCGTCGTGACCGAGCCGCGGAGGGGCTACGGCAGCGCCTGCCTGGCCGGAGTCGCCGCGCTGTCCGCGGCGCCCCCGGACGTGATCGTCTTCCTGGACGGCGACTACTCGGACCACCCGGAGGAGATGCCGCTGCTGCTCGCCGCCGTCGAGCGGGGCGCCGACCTGGTCATCGGATCGCGCGTCCTGGGCCGCGCGGAGCGCGGAGCCCTGCTGCCCCAGGCGCGCTTGGGCAACCGGCTGGCCTGTTTTCTCATCCGCCTCCGGTTCGGCCACCGCTACACGGATCTGGGGCCGTTCCGCGCGATTCGCTGGCTGGCCTATCAGCGCCTCGGCATGGAGGACACCAACTTCGGATGGACCTGCGAGATGCAGGTCAAGGCGCTGCGGCGCGGACTGCGCGTCGAGGAAGTGCCGGTGTCCTACCGGCGCCGCCTCGGCGTGTCCAAGATCACGGGGACGCTTTCCGGGACGCTCAAGGCCGGCTTCAAGATCCTCTGGACCATCGCCCGCTACGGAATCGCGCGGCGCTGAAACGTCGCCCTCCGCCCGCGCGGCGCTCTAGTAGAGTTGCGCCGTGCCCGAACCGACCGAGAGCCGGATCACGCGCCTGCTGGGCGACCGCTACGAGTTGATCGAGCTCCTGGGCAAGGGCGGATTCGCCGGCGTGTACCGGGTCCGCAACCTGCGCCTGCAGCGGACCGAGGCCCTGAAGGTTCTTTCCGACACGCTGACCGAGGACATCGATTTCGCCCGCAGGTTCGAGCAGGAAGCGCGCGTGGCCGCGGCGCTGGACCACCCCAACATCGTCAAGATCTACGACTACGGCGCGATCGAGGACTTCTTCTGGTTCTCCATGCAGTTCATCGGCGGAGCCTCGGTGGGCAAAGAGCTCAAGGCCCGCGGCCACTTCGACGACAGGACCGCCGCGCGCATCGGCATCGGCATCCTCGACGCCCTGGCGTACAGCCACGCCCGGGGCGTCATCCACCGCGACATCAAGCCCGACAACATCCTGCTCGACCACGAGGGCCGCTCCTACTTGACCGACTTCGGCGTCGCCAAGTCGCAGATCGCGCTGGTCAAGACGCACGCCGGGACCCTCCTCGGATCGCCGGCCTACATGTCGCCCGAACAGCTGCAGGGCAAGCCGCTGGACGGGCGCTCGGACCTCTATTCGGTCGGCGTCACGCTCTACCGCATGCTCTGCGGGTCCTTGCCGTTCACCGGCGACGACACCTTCCGCGCCACGATGAAACGGCTGACCGAGCCGCCCGAGCCGCTGGTCGCGCGCCGGTCCGACGTGCACCCCGTGCTCACCGAGGTCGTGATGCGCGCGCTCGAACGGGACCCCGACGCCCGGTTCCCCGACGCGCTGTCGATGCGGGAGGCGCTGGAGGATTTCGTGACCGACGTCACGCCCCCGCGCGTCACGCGAGGATCGTCCACCGCGACCCGGCGCGCCGGGGGCATCGGCAGCGGCGCGGTCGACCTTCCGCCGGCCACGGCGCCCTCGGCCCGGGGATCCGAAGAGCCCACGGTCGTGAGCGCGCCGTTCCTTCCCGCGGTCCCGCCTCCCGAGCCGCCGGCCACGCCGGCGCCGCCTCCGCGGCCGGCCGCGGAGGCAGTCCCCCCGGGGACGCCGACGCCCCGCCGCAAGTCGAGCCTTCCCTGGATCGGGGCGGCCGCCGCCGTCCTCCTGATCGCCGCGGGAATCGCCCTCTGGCGATCCGAGACGAAGGATCGCGCTCCCGCTGCCCCGCCTCCGGTCCCCACGACAGCGCCGGCGGCCGCGGCGACAACGCCGACGGCGGAGCCCTCCCCCATTCCGACGGACTCTCCGACCCCTGAGCCGCAGCCCTCGCCCACCGCTTCGCCCGCGCCGAAGGCGCGGCCGACCCGCCCGGTCGCCGCGCGCTCGCCCCGCCGCGTCGTGTCGCCCCCCACGCGTGCGCCCACGCGGGCTCCGACGCTCCCGCCCACGCGCCTGCCCACGGCCGCGGCCACGCCCGTGCCAGGAGCAGGCAAGCGCAGGCCCCCGAGCATTGTCGAGGCGGTCCCGCTCGTTCTGTCTCCCGACATCGCCGCGGCGCACCGCAACCAGGCCGTCGGAATGGTCGCCGTCATCGGGCCGGACGGGAAGCTCCTGAGCGCCCGCGTGATCGATCCGGTCTGCCCGGAGTGCGACCGGGCCGCGCTCGACGCGGTCCGCCGGTTCCGGTTCCGTCCCGGCACCGACGTCAAGGGCAACCCGATCGAGAGCTCCTTCGGCTTTTCCATCCGTATCCCCTAGGCGCGCGCCCGGTGCGTCGCCCGCGGCGCGGAGGCGTTCTTTGCGGGCAAACGACGCGCGAACGCGCTAAGATCGCACCGGTGACTCCGGCACGGACGATTTTGGGGCGTCTGCGGTCGCAGCGCGGCGAAGGCCGTCTGGGATGCGCGCTCTGGCTCGTCTTGGTGGGGGCGATCGCGTACGTGGCCTACGTCGTCCTCCCGGCCAAGTTCGCGAGCAGCCGGTTCGAGGACTTCATGCGGGAGGAAGCGGCGTTCGGCTCGAGCAAGGGGAACCCGCAGATCATCCAGGAGCTGCTTCGCGAGGCCAGAGAGCAGGAAATTCCGCTGACCAAGGAGCAGATCGAGATCGTCCGGACGCGCGAGAGCATCACGATCTCGATCCATTACGAGCTGACGCTCTCCTTTCTCGGCCAGTTCCAGTACGTCTGGAAGCACGATCCGGTGGTCGAGCGCCCTCTGGTCTCCAGCTGAGCCGCCTCTCACAATACAAATCTTGTAAGGCGGCGACCCCGACCGCCGCCCGGTTCGCGCCGACCCGTTACCAAAGGTGACGGGTTTTCCCACGTCCTCACCCGCTGCGGCCGGCCTCCTCCAGCGGGCTCAGTGCCTTGCAAGACGGTAGAGGTTTTGCTTTCACTCCCCCCGGAGGATCTTCTTCCAACGATGGTGGGCAACTCGGCTTCCTCGGCGGATCGCAGGACGTCGCCCCGGTATCGGGCCGAGGTGCTGATGGATTTCTCCCCGTCCGAAGCCAAGACGACCGGCATTACGTTCGACGTCTCCCACGGCGGCATGTTCGTTCGGACCAGCCGCCTCCCGCTGGAGGGCCAGAAGATCCTGGCCACGCTGCGTTTCCCCGACGGGCGCCAGCTCCTGATCCAGGGAGAGGTGGTTCGGACCTACCATCCGTCGGTGCTTCTGCGCGGCGTTCTGCCGACCGGTTTTGCCATGGCGATCAAGAACAACGAGAGCTACCGCCGCTTCGTGGATACCGTCGCCGCCGAGGAGCCTTCCACCGAGAGTTGAGCCGCTGAGCCGCTCGCCCGACGTCATCGGCGTCGCGCAAGTCGGAGGCTCCGCCCGCGGCGGCGTCGGAAGCACCGTCAACCAAGCGGGGATCCACACGGCGCTCTTTGCCGGCGACGCGGTCTCCGACAAGGCGCTGTCCGAAGCGGCGTGCGCGCGACCGGCGAGGACACCGGAGTCCGGGTCGGAATGGTGCCGGTCGCCCTGTCTTCGCCCGGGCAATTCGGTTCTTTCTTCCGGACCGAGCTCCAGCTGACCAATCCCTCTCCGTACTCGATCGCCGGCCGTCTCGTCTTTCATCCCGAGCTCGTGCCCGGCGCGGCCACGGATCCGATCCTCGCCTTCGAGTTGAATCCCGGGCAGACCCTGAGCGTTCCCGAAGTCGTCGGCGCGATGGGCGCCTCGGGCCTGGGCAGCCTCGACGTGCCCTCGGTCGAGAGCCCGCCTCCCTGGATCGTCGCGCGCGTCTTCAACGACGCGGGAGCCGTGGGGACCTCCGGATTCACCGAGCCGGCCGTCGCGATCGGCGAGGCCCTGGAGCAGTTCGACACGGCGAGGTTCGCCGCGCCGGCCGATCCATCCCGCTTCCGCATGAACGTCGGCGTGCGCAGCCTGGGCGCTGGAGCCTTCCTGACCGTGACCGTGTACACCGCGGCGGGAGCGGTGGCCTCCACGGTGACGCGTTCCTACCCGCCGGATTTTCTCCAGCAGGTGAGCCTGGCCGACTTCGTGGGCGCGTCGCTCGGAGCCAACCAGAGCTTCTCGGTGCTGGTCAACTCCGGAAGCGCCGCCGTCTACGCCGCCACCGCGGACAACCGCACCAACGACCCCAGCTTCCAGAACGGAAACCGGCGCTCGTTCTGATCCGGCTCGCGGCTTTGGGCCCGGCGGCTCCGGCCCTACTTGCGCGGAGGCGCTGCGGCGTTCTCCGGAGTGATCATCTGCGTCGGCAGCACGATCTTGTGCGGCACCTGCTGGCCGGCCAGGATCCTGGAGGCGATCTCCACGGCCTCGCGGCCGCCGGTGGGATAGACGAAGGTGGCGGCGAGTTTCCCGTCGGCGACGGCCTGGCGGCCGCCGTCGAGCCCGGGCAGCCCATCGATGCCGACGAACTTCATCTCCTTCTCCCGTCCCTTGGCCTTGGCCGCGAGGTACGCGCCCATGGCCATCGGGTCGTTGTGCGCGTACACGAGGTCGATGTGCGGATGCGCCTGGAGGGCCGACTCCATCTGGCTCATGGCCTCCTCGCGCAGCCAGTTGGCCACGGGGTCGTGCACGACGCGGATGTTCGGCGAGCCGGCGATGGCCTCGCGGAAGCCGTCGCTGCGGTCACGCGCCGGCGGCGATCCGGGCAGGCCCTTGATCTCGACCACGTCGCCCTTGCCGTGAAGCAGTTGGACGATGTACTTGCCCGCGGCGCGGCCGATCTCGCGGTTATCCGCGCCGATGAAGCAGGTGTAGGTGTCGCCCTCGATCGCCCGGTCGAGGATGACCACAGGGATGTGCTGGGCGAAGACCTTCTGCACGATCGGAGTCAGCGGCCTGGCCTCGTTGGGCGAAATGATCAGGAGATCGATCTTCTGGCGCAGGAAGTTCTCCACGTCGGCGACCTGCTTGGCGTTGTCCTGCTGGGCGTCGGCGTAGGCGATCTGGATCTGCGGAAAATCCCTGGCCCGCGCGGCGACTTGCGCGTTCATGGCCACGCGCCACGGCTCGCCCAGGTTGCACTGGGAGAACCCGATGAGGTACCTGGCCTGGCGGCCCCGCCCGCATCCGGCCGCGGCGAGGAGGACCGCCCCGGCCAGAAGGAGCCGGAGCGCGCCCGCGCGGAGCGTCCGCCGTTCACCGGCCCCGCTGCTGGAGCCAGACCGCGCCCAGGATGAGGACGCCCTTGAGGATGAGCTGCAGGTTCGCGTCGACATTGTTCAACCCCATGCTGTTGTTGATGACTCCGATGATGAGGACGCCCAGGAGCGTTCCTCCCACCGTTCCCACTCCGCCCATCAGGCTCGTTCCTCCGATCACGACGGCGGCGATGGCGTCGAGCTCGTAGGCCACGCCGTCGTTGGGGTTGCCCTGCTCGAGCTGCGCGCAGTGGATGAGGCCGGCCAGCGCGGCAAGCACCCCCGAGATCACGTACACCAGCGTCTTGTGCCAGCGCACCCGGACGCCCGACAGGCGCGCCGCCGCGGCGTTGTCACCGATCGCGTAGAGATACCGTCCGCCCCGCGTCCGGGACAGGTACAGGTGCATCACCGCCACCGAGGCGACGAAGACCAGGGCCGGCACGGGAACGTACGGGACGAGAACGCCGCCGATCCTCCGGACCGATTCCGGGGCGCCCTGCGCTCCGAACCCGAGGGGAATCGCCGTCCCGCCGCTGACGTACCGAGCGACTCCGCGCGCCGCGCTCATGGTGGCGAGCGTCGCGATGAACGGCTGGAGCCCCCACCGGGCCGCCGCGATCCCGTTGATCGCGCCGCACAGTCCGCCGGCCGCGAGGACGGCCAGGGCCGTCGCCGCCAATCCCCAGCCCGCGTGCATCCAGAGCGAAGCGGCCAGCGTCGCCGCGAGAGCCAGGATCGAGCCGACGGAGAGGTCGATGCCGCCGGTGACGATGACGGCGGTCATGCCCACCGCCAGGATCCCCTTCTCGGCCACCTGGCGCAGGATGTCGGTCAGGTTCCCCAGATCGAGGAACACGGGCCGTCCGCCGCGAACCGGCGAAAACACCACGGAGAGGAGGACGACCGCGGCGAGGCCGAGGGCGCTGGACAACCGGGCCAGGCGGGAGACCGCGCGGCGCCGGAAGGACGGAGGATCGCCCGGCGGGTTGTCCGAACGGCCGGCGCCCGCGGGCTTGCCTTCCGCGTCGGCTCCCGCGGCCGCGGCGAGGATGCGCTCTTCGGTCGCCTCGTCGCGGGAAAGCTCGGCGACGACGCGGCCCTCCCGAAACACCGCGATACGGTGGCATTGCGTCAGGATCTCGGACATCTCCGACGAGCAGAGGACGATCCCGAATCCGTCGGCGGCCAGCCGCTGGAGAAGCCCGTAGACGTCGGCCTTGGCGGCGAGGTCGATTCCCCGCGTGGGCTCGTCCAAGAGGAGCACCGACGGCGAGGCGAAGAGGCAGCGCGCCAGGATGGCCTTCTGCTGGTTGCCGCCCGAGAGCGTCGCGATGGCCGCCTGCGGCGAGGCAGCGCGCACTCCGGTCTGCGACATCCTCCGGCTCGCGGCCTCCCGCTCTTTGCGCCGATCGATCCAGCCGGCGCGGCTGACCGTCTCGAGCGCGGCGATCGAGACGTTGGCGCCCACGGAGAGATCGGGAAAGAGACCCTGGGCCTTGCGCTCCTCGGGCAGGAGGACCAGCCCGGACTCCCTGGCCGCCGCCGGATCGGACGGGCGGTAATCGCGCCCGGCGAGAACGATCCGTCCCGTGGCCGGGCGTTCGCCCGCGCCGGCGAGGGCGAGGAGAAAATCCGTCCGCCCGGCGCCGATGAGGCCGGCCAGCCCCACGATTTCGCCGCGGCGCACCGAAAGCGACACGTCGCGCAGGCGAAATCCTCCGGGGCGGTCGGGATCGGCGAGGCAGAGACCCTCGACCTTGAGGACCTCGGGCGCGGCCTCGAGCACCGGCGGGAGCGCAACGCGCGGGATCTCCCGGCCGACCATCAGCCGGATCATTTCGTTTTCCTCGAGGCCCGGCGCGCCGCGCGTCGCGACGACCCGGCCGTCGCGCAGCACGGTGATGCGGCGCGCCAGACGACGGACCTCGTCCAGCCGGTGGGAGATGTACACGACGGCCACGCCGCGGGAGGCCAGCCCCTCCACCAGGCGCTCCAGACGTTCGACCTCGGCCGCGCCGAGGGAAGCGGTCGGCTCGTCCATGATGAGCACGCGCGCCTGGCGCGAGACCGCCCGGGCAATCGCCACGAGCTGCCGGTGGCCGGCCTCCAGGTGCTCCAGGAGCGTGCCCGGCGCCACGCCCGACTCCCCCAGGGCGGCGAGCTCGAAGGCGGCCCGAGCGGCGAGCGCCCTGCGATCGATGAGGTTCCACCGGGTCCGCGGCTCGCGGCCCAGGAAGATGTTCTCGGCGACGCTGACGGTCGAAACGAGCTGGAGCTCCTGCGGAATGACGGCGATGCCGGCCTCGAGCGCCTCGCCCGGCCGGGACAGGCGCCGCGCGACGCCGTCGATCTCGACTTCGCCGCCGTAGCCCCGGAGCTCCCCGGTCAGGATCTTGACCAGGGTCGATTTGCCGGCGCCGTTCTCCCCGATCAGGGCGTGGACCTCGCCGGGCCGCACGTCGAAGTCGACGCCGTCCAGGGCCCGGACGCCCGGAAACTCCATGGAGACGCCGCGCGCGGAGAGAAGCGGCGCCTGGCTCAACGGCGGCCCCGCCGCAGCCGGCGCATGACGCCGTTCTCGCGGCCGAAGTAGTCGTGGAGCGCGAGCCAGTCGGAGTAGATCTCGTCGTAGCGTCCCGCGGCGGACGGCTCGGGCGAGACCGGCGAGCCTTCCAGCCGGGCCATGTCCGCGGCGGCCTGGGCGAGCGAGGCGTGCCCGCCGGCCGACGCTCCGGCCGCGACGGCACCGAGCATCGCCGCGCCGAGGGCGCTCGCGTGGGTCGAGGCGGCCACCGCGATCGGGCGCCGCGTGACGTCGGCGTAGATCTGCAGGAGCAGAGGGCTCTTGCGGGCCAGCCCGCCCACGGCGATCAGCTCGGCGACCGGGATCTTCTCCGCCTCGAAGGCCTCGAGGATCCGTCGGGTGGAGAACGCGGTGGCCTCGATCAGGGCGCGGTAGATCTCCGCGGCCGTCGTGGACAACGTCAGGCCCAGGATCAACCCCGACAGGTCCGCGTCGACGAGGACGGAGCGGTTCCCGTTCCACCAGTCCAGGGCGAGGAGTCCCCGCGCGCCCGGAGGAACCCGGGCGGCCTCCGCTTCGAGGGCGGCGAAGCGCCCGTCCAGGTTTATCGATTCCCCGCGCGCCAGCCGCGCGAACCAGGCGAAGAGATCTCCGACCGCGGGCTGTCCGGCTTCGTAGCCGAAGGACCCTTCGACGATGCCGTCTTTCACGACGCCGCCGATGCCCTGCACGGCGGCGTGCCGGTCGGCCAGCAGCATGTGGCAGGTCGACGTGCCCAGGACCATGACCAGGCGCCCCGGCGTCACCACGGTGGCCGCGGGGACGGCGCTGTGCGCGTCGATGATCGCGGCGGCCACGGCCGTGCCGGGGGGCAGGCCCAGCCGACGTCCCGCGTCTTCGGTCAGGACCCCGACCCGTCGTCCGGGCGGCGTGACCGCGCCGGGCAGCTTGTCGGCCAGCGCGGCGAACTTCGGGTCGAGCGCGGCGAGGAACTCGCGCGAGGGGAACCCCCGCTCGGCGCTCCAGAACGCCTTGTAGCCGGCGCCGCACGCGTTGCGGGCGAGCGTTCCGGTCAGCGCGTGGACGAGCCAGTCGCCCGCCTCGACAAACCCGGACGCGGCGTCGAAGACCTCGGGGTCCTCGTCCAGCACCTGCAGCGCCTTGGCGTAAAGCCACTCCGAGGACGAGCGTCCGCCGTAATCGGCCAGGAACGCTTCCCCCCGCCGCGCGGCCAGCGCGTTGATCCGGTCGGCCTGCGGCTGCGACGCATGGTGCTTCCAGAGCTTCACCCAGGCGTGCGGGCGCGCCGCCCACCGGGGCCGCAGGCAGAGCGGCGCCGCGGCCTGGTCGACGGGAAGAACCGTGCAGGACGTGAAGTCCACGCCGATGCCGACGACGTCCCGCGCGTCGATACTCCCTTCCTGAAGCGCCCGGGGCACGGCGCGCCCCACCGCCTCCAGGTAGTCGCCGGGATGCTGGAGGGCCCAGTCCGGCGGCAGGCTCGCGCCGGAGCCGGGGAGCGCCGTGTCCAGGACGCCGTGGGGATAGTCGGCGACGGCCGAGCCCCGTTCCCGTCCCGTGCGCGTTTCGACCACCAGGGCCCGCACCGAGGCGGTCCCGAAATCGAGGCCGAGCGCGCACGGCTCGCGGCGGGTCACGCGCGGAATTTCGCGGCCTGGTGCCGGTCCAGGCGGTCCTCGGGATCGCCGCAGAGATTGACGCGCAAGCCGAGCGCGCGGGCCATCGCGGCCTTGCCCACCAGCGCGCGGTTGGCCGTGGCCGCGTCGGGCGCGTAGGCCACCTGGATGTGATTGGCCATGTGCTTGGCCATCATCTGGTCGCGGGTCACGCCGTAGGTGAGCGCGTGCATGATCGGCCATTGCGGCGTCGTGGCGTTCCAGCGGCGCCGGGTCTCTTCCTCGGACAATCGCACCACGCCGCCGCGGCCGATGTCCATGTGGAGGGCGTTGTCCTGCACGTAGACGCGGCTCCAGACGATCTCGCCGGGCTTGCTCACGCCCTTGAGGGTCGAACCGCCTCGGGGAAAGTACATCGGCGGTTGGCGCTCCCCCACCGCGCCGGCGTATCCGCCGACGAAGTGGCTGGCCGGCGCGGCGCCGGAGATCTCGAAGACCCACACGAACTCGGCGACGCCGCTCTCCTCGACCGACGCTCCCCACCGCACATCGTGGAGCGTCGTGGACGGGTCGATCTCCAGAGACGTCCAGACCCGGTTGGTCAGCAGGGCGTCCACGCCGGCGCACTCGTCGACCTCGTTGAAGTGCGGAACCGCGCGGCCCTGGAAGAGAACGGTTCCGTCGGCGCCGCGCACGGGGGGACGGTCCGGGTTGTTCAGCAGCCCTTCGGCCAGATCCGAGGCGACGCACACGTCCTTCAATCCCTGCTGGTACTGGATCCCGATCGCCGCGCAGCCGAAGTCGGAGGCCATCCGGACCGCGGCGTCGTACATCTTCAGCCCTTCGAGCACCTGGGCTTGCGTCAAATCGGTGGCGTCGTCGCGGCCGAGGCGGAAGCGCATCCCGCGGGCGAGAAGCCAGTCGTGATGGCGGCGGGCGTCGTCGTCGGGAACTTCGCGCATCGCCGCGTAGAGGGCCGACTGGGAGAGCCGCTCCTTGAAGAGGCCGAGGCCATGGAGGAGCTCGTCGGGGATGATCGCGTTGTACATCCCCATGCAGCCCTCGTCGAAGACTCCCAGGATGGCCTGCTCGTCGCGCAGCGTCCGCGCGAGCTCGAATCCCCGGACCCGATCCGCCTCCGCGGCGCCGGGCAGGATCCGGTCGTCGAGCGCCCGGGCGTGGCTCGTGTCGTGGTCGATGCGCCCGGACTCGAGCCACCCGGCGAGCCCCTTGCGCGCGAAGGCGTCGCGGAAGTCCTCGCTCCAGATCGAGCTGTAGGAGACGCCGGCCTTGGTCAGCGAGGCGTTGACGTTCAACATCCCCACCAGGCCCGGCCACTCGCCGCTCCAGTTGGCCAGCGTCAGGATGGGCCCGCGATGGCGCAGGAGACCGGCCAGGATGTGGCTGGTGTACTCCCAGACCGCCTCGGCCACGATGAGCGGCGCCTCGCGGTCGATCTTGCGGAAGATCTCCATCCCGCGCGCCTGCCCGTCGATGAAGCCGTGCTTCTTCTCCGCGTCGGGCGCGTGCCCGCGGACCACGCGGCGTCCGAGCTCCCCGACCGCCCGCGCGACGTGCTCTTCCAGGGCCTGCTGGGCGGGCCAGCAGCGTTGGTTGGCCGAGAGGCGCGAGTCGCCGCTGGCCACCAGGACGACGTCCCGTCCCGAGCCCTGGGCCGCTGATCCGCTGCTCATGGCGCTTGGTCCCTCCCCGACGGCCGTGATTCTGCCACGCCCGCCGCGTGCTCGTGGAGGCCCGTTACTTCGGCGCTGTGCCTTCGATCTGGTGGACGGCTCGTTGCGCCACGACGCGTGTCTGCGGTTTCGCCTCCAGCTCCCGGAGCGTCGGCAGGGCCGCCTTTGCCGCGGGCCCGATCGATCCGAGGGCGGCCATGCTCGCCCGGACCATCGCAAGCGTCTCCCCTTCCGCCCGGCAGACCGCGGTCAAGGCCGGGACCGCGGAGGCGGCGGCGGGCCCGATCGCGGCGATGGCGTTGGCCGCGGTGACGCGCACGTGGAGCTCGGAGTCCTTCAGGGCCGCCACGAGCGCATCCAGCGCGGGCAGGGCCGCGGGCCCCTTGTCCTTGAGCGCCAGCGCGGCGAGCCCGCGGGTCACCGCGTCGCGGTCGCGCAGGGCGCCGCCCAGTCCGGGCAGGTCGGCGGGAATGCGGGGCTCCCGCACCTGCGAAGCCCTGGCCCATCCGGCGGCCCCGGTCTGCGCCAGGATCAGGTCATCCACGCCCAGCGTGTAGCCCGACGACGCGGCGTTCTTTCCGAGGCAGACGAAGGTCAAGGTGTGGCGGCCCCTGGTCAGGCGGGGCCAGCCGATCTGGTGAGCCAGGCCCACGTAGGTCTCGTAGGCGTAGCCGTCGAGCTGCGTCTGCGGCCGAACGTCCGCGCCCGGCTCGTGCTCGAGGACCGGCGCGACCGGCGTCTTCCCGTCCAGGAGCGCCGTGTAGATCCCGTAGTCCGAAGCCTGGGCGACCTCGGCGTAGAGCTCGTAATCCCCGTCCTCGGCGACCTCGAACGGGATTTCGATCTTCGATCCGGGGCCCTGGCCCTCGAAGAGCAGGACATCCTTGGACCAGAAGAGGTCCCTGGAGACCGACGCCTTGCCCTTGTCCGCGCGGACCTGTCCGAGTGCGTTCTCGACCTCGAATTGCTCGGCGTTGCCCTGCGGGAGGCGGGCCGATCCGTACGGAATGGGCGGGAGTCCGGCGGCGATTCCGTCCTGGTACCAGTAGGACACCGAGGACATGAGGTCGGTCCGCTCCCCGAAGGAGGATTTCACCGAGCCGTCGGCCTTGAAGGTCCAGCCGCGGTGCTCGATCTCGGCGTGCAGCGATTTCGTGAAGGGGATCGGGTCGGTCAGGTGCCAGCGGTAGCCGGTCATGCGCGAGCCCAGCCCGGTGCCGTCGGCGACGGGCACGCCGAAGGACGGGCCTTCCTCGACGTGCAGGCCCCAGGCGTCGTTGAAGTAATCCTCCGAACCGGTCCCCTCGATCGAGGCTTTCTCCTCCCCATCGACGAAGAAGTGGTCGTCGCCTTCGCCGAACCACCCCGCCTCGGCCTGCACGACGGACAACACGGTCCCCGCGTAGAAGCCCCGGCCCTTCACGTCGAGGAACGTGTAGGGCTTGCCGTCGGGCGGCGCGGGAAGCTCCTGCCGGTACCGCGCGTGGAAGTAGGCCGTCGTCGGGGAAAGCTCCTTCACCCTCTCCCAATCGACGTGGTAGTACAGCGCCGAGACGCGGCGCCGCCCCTCGTTGGTGATGGTGATCCGGCAGGACTTGCGGAACGGCATCGGCCAGTAGCTGTTGCGGGCGCGCCCGTCCGAGCCGTTGCGGATCATGATCGAGTTGACGGGACGCTCGAAGCCGTGGCCCACGGCGAAGAAATCTCCTACCGGCGCGTCCACCGAGGGCTCCGGGCTCCCGTCGTAGTAGACGCGCAGCCGGAGCAGCCGCGGCCAGCCGTACTCGTTGGCGGCGATGGTCACCCAGACGTGGGTCACGATGCCGGGCCCCTCGAGGCTCGCCAGCGTCACGGTCTCGCCGGGGATCGGGTGCTTGCTGTCGTCGTTGGAATTGGGATCGGGGTTGTTCGAGGAGGATCGGTGGGCGGTGAAGTCCTTGAGCTGCGAGAAACGATACGGGTCGATCGGGCCCACGACGGATTCCTGGGCCGCCGCCCGCGCGCCGGCGAAGGCCGCGCACACCGCGAGCGTCACTGCCGCTCTTCGCATCGGATTCTCCTTGGAAGGTGGCCGCAGTATAGCGGCGCGGAGAACGGGAATGCCTTCGCCGTTGTGGGTTGTGGGCTATCCTCTGGCCGTGGCGGCCGCGTCGATGAAGACCGACAAGGAGATTCGCGCCGAGGTCGGCGCGATCCGGGAGCGCGCCCGGAGCCTCTCCGGATTCTGGATCCCCGAGCTCGCCGCGGCGGCGTACGCGCTCGAGTGGGCCCTGGGCAAGCGTCCGACCCGTCCCTCCGGCGACATCGGAAGCTCCGACAGCGCCCACGGCAAGCTGGCCGAGTCGCTGCTCAAGGCCGCGCAGCAAGCCGGCCCCCCGGCGAAGCCGAAAGCCCCCGAGCCGGCGAAGAAGCCCGCCAAGTCCGCCCCGCCGCCGAAGCGAAAGCGCTGACGCGGGCTACGTCCGCGCGTGAGGCGTGAGGCGTGAGGGGCGTGAGGCGTGAGGCGTCGAGGCGTCGAGGCGTCGAGGCGTCGAGGCGTCGAGGCGTCGAGGCGTCGAGGCGTCGAGGCGTCGAGGCGTCGAGGCGTCGAGGCGTCGAGGCGTCGAAAGATGGCCCCCCCTCAAACCCAAGTCAAGAGATTTCTCGATCCCGATCTGCTCATCCGTAACCTCGCGGCGCGCGCCGCGGGATCGAGAGCGAGGGAGGGACCAGGCGTTTGGTCGAGCCCCTTTGGGCGAGCCAAACGCCGGTGCGCCAGCAGGCGCAGACCGTGAGCGCAGCGGAAGCGACGGTTATAGTTCCCTCCGCATCCGGATGATCGGGAGGCGCACGCCGCCCGGCAGGTCGAGCTCCAGGCTCTCCACGTCGGTGAAGCCGGTGGCTCGATAGAGGGGCACGCCGGGAAGCGTCGCCGCGAGCTCGATCGCCCGGAAGCCCGACGCGCGCGCGGCGGCGGCGCAGATCTCGACGAGCGTCCGCCCGAGCCCCTGCCGCGCCGCGGACGGGTCGACGAAGAACGCCCGCAGGCGGGCCGGCTCGCGGGCGGGATCGAGCGGCGGGTCCGGACCGCTCTTGGCCTGGTCCCCGCCGTAGAGCGTTCGGCGCCGGCTCCAGCCTCCGCAGGCCAGCGGCGTTTTCTCGCACTCGGCCAGGTAGTAGGTCGCGTCGCGAATGAGCTGGGTGTCCACGCCGAAGACGTGGCGGATCGCGGCCTCGGCCTGCGCCGAGGTGTAGAAGGGCTCCGACAGGCCGCGCGCCGAGCGGGCGATCAGGCCCTGGAGGGCCGGCACGTCGTCCAGCCGGGCCAGCCGAAACGGAAGCGCCCCGGTCACGACGGCCTGACCGGCCAGGGTCGGGGCGCGGGCGGAATCCGGCATCGATCTGGCATGCAGGCACGGCGGTGCCCAAGCCCGATCCCGAGCCGAAACCCGTTTCGTGTTGCGATCGTCGTTCCACCCTTCCAGGAGGTACCGAAAATGCGCCGTTCTCCTCTTCCCGTTCTCTGCTTCCTGTTGTCCGCGGTCTGCGCGTCCGCTCAGACGCCCCGGCCGCAATCGACGTCCCTGGCCCCTCCGGTCGAACCGGCCGTGGTCGCCGTCGTGCCGGTGATCATCTCCTCGCCGGGAGCCAACGGGACCTCGTACCACACCGCGGTCCAGGCCTACAACCCGACTGCCGTTGCGGTGACGGGAGACTTTCTCTTCCGGGACCAGACCAACGGGTCCACGGTCGAGACGACCATGCCATTTAGCATCAACCCGGGGCAGACGCTCTCCTTCCCCGACCTCCTCGTCGCGATGGGGCGCAGCGGGCTTGGCAGTCTCGACATCGTCGGATCGACGGGAACCGAAGGTCCGGTCCTTTCCGTGCGCGTCTACAACGACGCGGGAGCGGCCGGCACCACCGGCTTCACCGAAGACGCCCGGCGCCCCGGCGACGCGCTGATCGCCGGACAGAGCGCCGCGCTCGTCGCGCCGCTCGACGACGCGGCGTACCGATTCAACGTCGGCGTCCGCACGTTCGACGCCGGCGGCGCGCTCCAGGCGACGCTGCGCGATCAGGCCGGCAACATACGCAAGACCGTCAGCCGGATCTTCCCGGCCAACTCCTTCGTCCAGACGGACGCCGCGGCCTTTCTGGAAGGGATCGCGCCCGGGCCGAGCGACACGATCACCTTCGAGGTGACGGCGGGGTCGCTGATGGTCTACGGGGCGACCGCCGACAACCAGACCGGCGATCCCGCCATCGCGGTCGGGCAGAGGATTTTCTAGCGGGGCGGGCGCTCGCCGCGGAACCGGAAGCCTCGACCGGTGTCCCTTCCTCCCAGGAGGGCATTCCCATGAGGCTTCCGCTTCCAGCCAGTCTCGGCCTGCTCCTGCTCGCGGCCGCGGGGACGGCATCGGCCGCCCAGGGCGGGCGCTATGACCTTTCCGTCGTCGTGGACGGCGCCAACGCCGCGCAGTATCCCTTTCAGAACAGGACCTATATCGAGGCGATCCGGGGCCGCTCGTTCACGCTGCGCATCGCCAACCCGACCTCGCAGCGCGTCGCGGTCGCCGTCTCCGTCGACGGCCGCAACGTCATCGACGCCAAGCGCAGCACCGCGCTCCAGGCCACCAAGTGGGTTCTCTGGCCCGGCCAGACGCTGGACGTTCCGGGCTGGCAGGTTTCCGGGCAGACCGCGCGCCGGTTCTTCTTCACCGAGACGGGCCGTTCCTACGCCAGGTGGCTCGGGGACACCGCCAACGTCGGGACCATCGAGGCGGTGTTCTTCCGCGAGCGGGTCCGGCCCCAGGCCGTGGCCCCGCCGCGCCGGCCGATGGCCGAGGACATCCAGGAGGGCGCCTCGAAATCCCAGGCGGAGGCCAGGACTCGCGACGCCGCTCCGGTTCCTCCCAGCGCCGCGAGCGGCTCGGCGGGCGCGCGTCGGGAGATGGCGCAGCCCCGCCCGAACGAATCGGATCGCCTCGCGGCCACCGGGATCGGAGAACGGACCGACAACCCGGTCGAATGGGTCGAGTTCGACGAGGATCCGATTCCCGCGGCCCGCGTCGCCCTGCGCTACGAGTTCCGCGCCGAGCTGGTGCGGCTGGGCGTCCTGTCCAGGGCCGACGACCTGTTCGCGCGGGACCGCGGCCGCGGATTCGAGCCCGAATATGCTCCCGAACCCGGCCGGCATCGCTGACAATGGTGCTGCCGTGCCGCTGGACGAACCGAGGCGCTCGCCCGCGAGCCTCGCGGACACTCCCGACGAGCAGCTGGTCGCGCTCGCCAAGGAGGGAGAGGGCGAGGCATTCTCCGAGCTCGTCCGGCGGCACCTGGAGACCGTCCACCGCTGGATGGCCCGGGCCGTCGGCGAGCAGGACGCCGACGACCTGACCCAGGAGGTCTTTCTCAAGGCGTACCGGGGACTGGCCGGATTTCGCGGCGACGCGCCGCCGCGCGCCTGGCTCGCCTCGATCGCCGACAACGCGGTCAAGAACCGCTACCGCTCGCGCAGCCGCTTCCGGCGGATTTTCGCCGCCGGCCGCGAGGACGAGGACCCGCCCGAGCCGCCGGGCAGCACGTCGACGCCGGAGGAAGACGCCCGCGCCGGGGAATCGCGCCGGTTCGTGACGGAAGCCTTGAAGCTCCTGCCCGCGGAGTTCCGCATGCCGGTCGTGCTGCGGGACCTGGAGGAGTGGAGTTACGAAGAGATCGGCCAATCCCTCGGGATCCCGGTCGGCACGGTCAAATCGCGCATCGCGCGGGGACGCGGACAGCTCAAGGCCATCCTGCTCCCCCTGATGACCAACGGAAAGAGCTCGCCATGAACAACGTTCCTCACCCGGGCCGCTCGCCCGACTTCCTGTCCCGCCTCCACGACGGCGACCTGACCGCCGCGGAGCGGGTCCAGTTCGAGTCGCACCGCGCCCATTGCGGCGAGTGCCGCAACGCCGCCGCGGAGTTCGAGTCGGCGCTGGCGCTGTTGCGCTCCAGCCGCCCGCGCCCTCCCGCGCCGGACCTGTCCGCGCGGATCCTGCGCAAGCTCCGGTCCGTTCAGCCCCGCCGGTCCCCCCTGGGCGTTTCCTTCGGGATCGACCTGCGCTGGGCCGGCGCCTTCGCCGCGGCGCTGATCGCCGTCGTGATCGGATCGGAGGTCGTGATGCGGCGCGAAGCGGCAGAGCGGCGGCTGGCCAGCCGGCAGGCTCCGATCTCCGTCGTCATGGAGGAAGAGCGGCAGGCACCCGGCGCGGCGCGCGATCAGGCCGCGGCCGGAGTCAAGGAGAACGAGCGCAAGGCTCCCCCGCCGGCGGCCGGCGTCGAGGGAAATGCGCGCCGGCCGCAGAACGGTCCGCTGGAGTCCCCCGCTC
The DNA here is from genome assembly GCA_963733955.1 of uncultured Acidobacteriota bacterium. GTDB lineage: Bacteria > Acidobacteriota > Thermoanaerobaculia > UBA5066 > Gp7-AA6 > DATFTF01. The sequence goes on along the minus strand of CAVTEW010000003.1, from coordinate 2,189,003 downwards.
CGGCGTCGCGCGGAGGCGCGGCCTTCGCCCCGGCCCCCCCGGCCCCCCGAGAGCTCGACAAGGACGCTTCCCGCAAGGATGCGGACAACCTTCCGGCCGCGGCGGCGCCGCCTCCCGAAGCCAAGCCCCAGGCGCAAGCGCCCGCGCGGTCCGCGGCGCAGAGCAGGCCGAAGACGGAATCCGGGTTCGCCCAACAGCTCCAGGAACGGGCCGGCGGCGAGGGATCGGCGACGTCGAAGCTGGCCACCGACTCCGTCAGCCCGGCGCCGCGGCTGGAGCTCACGGCGATCGACGGAGCGGGGTCCGTTCCCGCCCTCACCAACGCCGAGGGAATCGAGGTCCCGGCCGAGCTGAAGGGCCGCGAGTTCGTCCTCGTCGTCGACGCGAGCGGGCGCGTCCGGGAGGTCAGGCCCTCCGAGCCCGCGCTGCGCAAGAAGAGACTGCGGCAGGAGGCCGACCGCGAAGCCTCGGTAGCCGATGCCAAGGCGCCCCGGGTGCTCCTGGAGCTCCGGTTCCGGCCCGGCGACCGGCCCCGCCTCCTGCGCGTGCGGGTGGAGTAGCCGAGGCGAGAGCGTCCGCACCGCGGCGCAAAGCCTGTCGCGTCGGCTTCCGGGCCGTAGGGGCGGCCCTTGCGGCCGCCCGCCCGACGGCGAACCACCACAATATATATATTGTTATACGGGCTCAATTGCCAGGACCGCAGCCCCTCGAATCTCGCCCCGCTTGACCCGGAGAAGCGCCTCGTTAGCTTCCTCCAGAGGAAAAAGCTCGACCTCGGCGCGGATCGGAAGGCGCGCGGAGAGCTCCAGGAAGTCGAGCGCGTCGCGGCGCGTGAAATTCATCACGCTGCGGACCACGCGCTCGCCGTACAGGCGCTCGTAGGGGAGGACCGGGATCGGCGACATGTGGATGGCGTTGACCGCGACGGCCGCGCCGCGGTCGAGGCGTTCCAGGGATGCCAGGACGACGTCTCCGGCGGGCGCGAACGTGACGGCGGCGTCCAGACGGATCCCGGGATCGTCGAACGTTCCGCCGGCCCACGCCGCTCCCATGCGACGGGCCAGGTCCTGGTGGATCTCCTCCCGCGTGAAGGCATAGACGCGGCAGCCCCACGAAAGCGCGACCTGGATCGCCAGGTGCGCGGAGGCCCCGAAGCCGAAGAGACCGAGCTTTCCGCCGGGCTCGATCCCGCAGAGCCGCAGCGAGCGGTACCCGATGACTCCCGCGCACAGGAGCGGCGCGGCCTGCCGGGCCGTGAACTCCTCCGGCAGCCGGTAGACCCAGCGGGCGTCGGCGACCAGGCGCTCCCCGTAGCCGCCGTCGCGGTCGCGTCCCGTGAAGGTCGCGCTCTCGCAGAGGTTCTCGCGCCCGGAGCGGCAGAACCGGCAGGTGCCGTCGGTCCCGGCCATCCAGCCGACGCCGACGAGGAGCCCGGCGGCAAACCCTTCGACTCCTGGCCCGACTTCGGCGACGCGCCCCGCGGCCTGGTGGCCCGGCACGATCGGCAGGCGGGCCGGGACCTCGCCCTCCAGGATGTGCAGATCGGTGCGGCAGACGCCGCAGGCCTCGACGTCGATCGCGATCTCTCCCGGGCCCGGGCCGAGCGCTTCGCGGTCGGAGAGCGCCAGCGGCTTCGTCTCCGCCTTGCCCGGACGCGCCAGGACCATCGCTCTCACGCCCGACATTCTCCCGCAGTCGCCGGGCGCGGCTTCTATAATCCGCGGCGGAGGGATCGATGTCCCGCGTCGACGCGCTTCTGACCGACTACGGCGCCTACCACCGCACGCGCGGGAACCTCGTCTGCCACGCCTTCGGGATCACCCTGATCGTGTTCGGGGTCCTGGCGCTGCTGCTGCGGATCCCGCTCGGGTTTCGCGGCTGGACCGCGGCCGAGGCCCTGATCGCGGGGTCCTTCCTCTTCTACGCGACGCTCTCGGCGCCGCTGGCGCTGACGATGGCCGCGGAGGCGGCGGCCCTCGATCTGGCCGCGCGCGCGGTCGGCGACTGGCGGGTCGGGCTCGCGGCGTTCGTGGCCGGCTGGATCTTCCAGGGCATCGGGCACGCCCGCTACGAGAAGAACTCCCCCGCGTTCTTCAAGAACCTCGTGCACCTCCTGGTCGGACCGATCTTCCTCTGGAACGAGCTCTTGAGAGTCAGGAGGATCGATTCGTTGACTCATTGACTCGTTGCGTCACCGACGAGATCGATGAGGGCCTCGTCGATGACCCGATGAACCGATGAACCGATTCTTCCATGTTTCCCGTCCGCGACACGATCCCCCGGCGCCACCTCCCTCTAGCGACCTGGGCCCTCATCGCCGTCAACGCCTACGTCTTTTTGCGCGAGGTGATGCTCTCGCCCCGCGCGGCGGAGCGCGCGATGTTCCTCTTCGGCCTGGTCCCGGCGCGCTATCTCCATCCGGACTGGGCGGCGCAGGCCGGCTACCCTCACTCCTACCTCCCCTTCGTCACGACGATGTTCCTCCATGGAGGCTGGCTCCACGTCATCGGAAACATGTGGTTCCTGGCCATCTTCGGGGACAACGTCGAGGACCGCATGGGCCCGCTGCGCTTCCTCGTCTTCTACTTCGTCTGCGGGATCGCCGCGGGGGTCACGCATGTCATCACCAATCCGAGCTCGACCGTTCCGGCGGTGGGCGCGTCCGGGGCGATCGCCGGCGTCATGGGCGCCTACGTGGCGCTGTTCCCGCGGGCGCGCATCGTGGCTCTCTTTCCGATCTTCTTCTGGCCCGTCTTCTTTCAGGTGCCGGCCTTTCTCTACATCGGGCTCTGGTTCGCCATGCAGTTCTTCAGCGGCGTGGCCGCGATCGCGTCGCCGCAGGCCGTCGGAGGCATCGCCTTCTGGGCCCACGTCGGCGGCTTCGTGAGCGGCCTTGCGACCTTCTGGATCTTCGTGCGCCCGCGCCCCGTCGCCGCGGTCGCCGACGGTCAGGCGCTGTAAGGCTGTGAGGCTGTGAGGAGGCGAGCCGGACTGCCGGCCCTGACGTTTCTGCTCCTGCTCTGGCCGGGCCGGCTCGCGGCTTCTCCCGCGGCGCCCTCGCCGCCGCCGGTCCTGGTCTGGGGAGGAGACGCCGAGGGAGGCGCTCCCTACGTCGAGGCCGACCCCTCCGATCCCTCCCGCGTCCGCGGCTTCGACGTGGAGGTGGCCGAGACGATCGCCCGCGGCCTGGGCCGCCGCGCCCGGTTCCTGCAGGTGTCCTTCCAGTCGATCGACGCCTCGGTCGAGCGCGGCGACTTCGACATCGGGCTCTCCGGCGTGGAGGACACGCCCGCGCGCCGAGGCGAGCACGCCGTCACCATCCCCTACTTCGAGTTCCGCGAGGTGCTCGCGGTCCGCGCCGGCGATCTCGGACGGTATCGGACGCTGTCCGATCTGAAAGGCCGGCGGGTCGGAACGCTGGCCGGAACGATCGCCTACGAAACGCTCGTCGCCCACCGCGCGAGCGACGGGCTCCAGGTCGTCTCCTACGACGACGACGTGCACCCGTACACCGATCTGGCGCAAGGGCGGCTCGACGGCGTGCTCCTCGATCACATCATCGCGGCGCGCTCGCTGCGGCGCGTGCCCGGCCTGGCCGTCGAGCCCCGCGTCGTCTCGACAGGCCGCTACGTCGGCGTCCTGGCCCGCGCCAACACGGCGCTGCGCGACCGGATCGACGGGGTCCTGATGCAGGCCATGCGGGACGGCACGCTCGAATCGATCTACCGGCGCTGGCAGATCTGGGACGACGCCGAGGGGGCGTTCCTGGAGCGACAAATCGCCTCGGGAGAGGCCTCGCCCGCGCCGGCAGCCAGAGCCGCGCCGGTCTCGCGCTGGAGGACGACGCTGCGCTACGTTCCCGCGCTCCTGACCGCCGCCGGCGTGACGCTCTTCCTGACCTGCCTGGCCATGGCCCTGGCCGTGGCGGTGGGCTGCGCCATCGCGGTCGGGCGGATCTACGGCGGGCGCTCGATCGCCGCGGCGCTGACCGGATACGTCGAGCTCGTGCGCGGAACGCCGGTCCTCCTGCAGCTCTTCGTTCTCTACTACGGCCTCGCCGCGATCATCCGCCTTCCGGCCTTCGCCGCCGCTTTGCTCGGCCTGGGCCTGAACTACGCGGCCTACGAGAGCGAGATCTATCGGGGTGCGCTCCTGGCCGTGCCCAAACCCCAGCTCGAGGCGGCGCGGACGCTGGGGTTCTCGGAATGGCTGATCTTCCGGCTGATCCGCGGGCCGCAGGCGCTGCGCCTGGCCCTGGCGCCGATGACCAACGATTTCGTGGCGCTCCTGAAGGACTCCTCGCTCGTCTCGGTCATCACCGTCGTCGAGCTGACCAAGGAGACCGCGATCTTCGCGACCAACATCGGAAGCTGGGTCGTTCCCGGCCTCCTGTGCGCGGCCCTGTATCTGGCGCTGTCGCTGCCCTTGTCCCGCCTGGCCCGAAAGCTCGAGAACCGCTGGAGCGCCGCGTGAGCGATCTGCTGGCGATCTCGGCTCTGCGGCTCTCGCGCGGGCAGCGCGAAGTCCTCCGAGGCCTGACGTTCGGGGTGCGCCGCGGCGAGCTCGTCGCGCTCATGGGTCTGTCCGGCTCCGGAAAAACCACCGCTTTGCGCTGCGTGGCGGCGCTCGAGTCCTTCGACGGCGGGGCGATCGCGCTGGAGACCTGCGGGCTCTCCGCCGGTCCGGTCCCTCCCGAGTCGCGCCTGCGGGACCTGCGCCGATGCGTCGGGATGGTCTTTCAGCTCCACGCCCTCTTCGAGCACCTGAGCGCCATCGACAACGTCATGCTCTCGCCCCTCTACGTCCACGGCCAGGCCCCCGCGGCGGCCCGGACGCGCGCCGCGTCGCTTCTCGAGTCGCTCGGCGTGGGAGCGCGCAGCGCGGCCTATCCCCGCGAGCTTTCCGGCGGCGAGGCCCAGCGCGTGGCCATCGCGCGGGCGCTGGCGGTCGATCCGCCGCTTCTCCTCATGGACGAGCCTACGGCTTCCCTCGATCCGGCCAGGCGCGGCGCCCTGACCGAGACCCTCCGGGCGCTGGTGGCCGAGGGGCGAGGCCTCCTGGTGGCCACCCACGACGTGGACTTCGCCCGCGAAGCGGCGGACCGGATCATCGTCCTCGGGGAGGGAACCGTCGCCGAGGAAGGCGTGCCCGCGCAGGTCCTGGCCAATCCGTCCCACCAGGCCACCCGCGACCTGCTCCAGTACCGGCCGCCGCCGCGGCGGTAACAATATCCAGATTGTATGCGGCCGCGACTGTTCCCTCTTGACGTGGCTCCCCGCGAGGCTGCCGCGCGGGCGGCCGCAAGGGCCGCCCCTACGGCACCAATCGCAAAGGTTTCGTAGGGGCGGGGGCTTGTCCCCGCCCCCGCTTGAGTCTCTCGTAGTGACGTGGCGCCACGAAGGCGGGAGCTCTCGGAATCAGGCGGGCCGTCGAGGCCGGATCCGGAGGCTTACGCCACCTGGACTTGTCTTCGCGTCGTCGGGGCGACCTTCTCGTCCGGCGTCAGGATGCCGCGGAAGTTGAGGGGGTCGGCTGCCGAGACGAGCAGGGGCGCGATCGGGCCGGTGTTGTCGCGGCGCCGCACCGCCCGCAGGAGGGTCACCGCCTCGGGGAGCGCGTACTGCTCGCCGTCGAATCCGGCCACGAAACGCCCGCCGCGGATCTCGCCGCGGGCTTCGATCTCGCGGCAGGCGCGGGCGATCTCACGCCACGGGATCGGCTGCTTCTCGCGCTCGAGGGTCTTGCGGAACACGACGCCGGTGCGGCGCAGGAGCCGCCGGGCCACGGTCTGCGGCGAGATCTCCACTGCGGCCGCGCGGTCGACGAGGCTCCACCGTCCCGCGGCCGGTCCCGTGCCCAGCCGGCGCGCGGCGGGGACGATGAGCCATCGGAGCCCGGCAAAGGAATCGCAGGTCGCGCGTCCGAGCGCGATGAGCTCGGCGAGGCCCTGCTCCAGAAAGACGTTGGGAAGCTTCGTCGCCCTGGCGAGCTCCTGGAAGAAGACCGCTCCGCGGCGCGCCAGCGCGTCGGCGACCTCGGCGGCGGTTCCGGACGGTTCCTTTCCCGGGTCGGACGCGGCCAGAGAAAGCCAGTCGTCCAGCTCCTCGCGGGGCATCAAGGCGATCGGCGTGCGGCGGACGGCGCTCGGGGCCGAGCCCCAGAGCCGCGCCCAGGCGACTTCGCCGGAAAGCGTCAACTGGTCCAGCCACTCGCGCTTGTAGCCGGGCACGCGGGCGGGCAGGACGCTGCCTTCCCACAGCGCCGCGGGGACCTCGAAGCCGGCGAGCTGCGACACCACCTGGGCGACGCCCCGCGGCCCGTCCAGCCGGTATTCGGGATCGACGTGCTGCCAGCATCCGAGGAAGCGCAGGAACTGCGCGGCGCTGACCGGCTCGATTTCCTTGCGGAGCCGGTCGATCGTGTAGCGGTGGATCCGCGCGAGCAGGCGCCGGTCGCACCAGGCCTCCCGGCCGTCGATGCGCGTGCGCAGCGCCGTCCCTTCGCTTTCGAGCTGCAGGAGGAGCGGCAGATCCGCGGCGTCCGCGAAGACCGGCCCGAGCGCTTCGAGGCGGCCGCGCAGGACCGCCTTGGGATCCCGCGTCGCCTCGGCGGCGAACCAGCGATCGTCCTCGCGCGCGACGCGCCCCGCGGCGGCGAGCTCGTCGAGCCAGGCCCGCCACGGTCTCCCCTCCTCCTCGGTCGCGTAGCCCATCCACAGGAGGGCCTCGTGCACCTCCTCGGCGTTCTCCGGCTGCGGCCAGGCTTCCCCGCGCACGCGCGCGATCGCCTCCGGATCGAGCGGTCCGAGCTCGTCGGCCGACTTCGCGTCGAGCACGCGGCGGGAGAGGACCGCCTGCGTGCGCCGCTCCTCCAGAGGCGCGTCGTCCAGGAACGTGTAGGGCTGGGCGTTCAGGATGCCGCGGGCGAAAGAGGACGGCTCGGACGTGTCCACGGCGACCCGCTCGATCGAGCCGTCGTAGAGGCCGCGCAGGACGTCCAAGAAGCCCTCGACGTCCATGGCCTCGGTCAGGCAGTCCTCGATGGTCTGCCGCACGATGGGATGGTCCATGGGGACTTCGATCGGCCCGCCCGGCAAGGTCTCCGGACAGGCCAGGACCTGCGGAAAGGCGCCGGCCAGGAGATCGTTGGCGCGCATGCGCAAGAGCGGCGCGGGCACTCTCTTCCCGCCCCGCGACCGCTCGAGGAGCAGCGACCGCTGCGCGTTCCAGCGCCAGCGCGTCTCGAACATCGGAGCGGCCAGCAGCGCCTGGATCAGCACGTCGCGCGCGGTGTTGGGATGGAGATATTCGAAGACGTCCTCGAGCGGGAAGCTGTGCTGCGGGCCGAGCGAGAGGACGATCGCCTCCTCGTTGGCAGCGGCCTGGAGCTCGAAGCCGAAGCCCACGCAGAACTTCTTGCGCAGGGCCAGGCCCCAGGCCCGGTTGATCCGCGAGCCGAACGGGGCGTGCACGACGAGCTGCATACCGCCGCTTTCGTCGAAGAAGCGCTCCAGGATCACGCGCCGCGGCGTGGGCACGGCGCCCAGCGACCGGCGTCCCGATTCGACGAACTCGGCGATCTGGGCCGCGGCGCCCTCGGGCAGCGCTCCGCCGGAGCGCTCCTGAAGCATCCGGGCCGACTGGTCGCCGGCATCGGAGCAGTCTTCCCGGAGCGTTCCGATCTCCGCGGCGAGCTCGCGCGTGCGCCCGGGGGCCTCGCCGAGCCAGAACGGCAGCGTCGGCGGCTGTCCCTTCGCGTCGGCGACGCGCACGATGCCCGGTTCGACTCGAAGCACGCGCCACGACGCGTTGCCGAGCTGGAAGATGTCGTTGCGGTTGGACTCGACTGCCCAGTCCTCGTGCACGCTCCCGACGAGCGTCCCTTCCGGCTCCAGACGCACCTGGTAGTCCGCGGTGTCGGGAATCGCTCCGCCGGAGAGGAGCGCGGCCAGGCGCGCCCGCCGCGTCCCGATCAGGCGCCCGCCCACGCCGTCCCGGTGCAGGAGCGCGCGCCTCCCCTGCGTGTGGATCGCGACGACCTCGTCGAATTCGCCGCGGGACAGCTCGCGATAGGGCCAGGACCGGCGGATGGCGGCGAAGAGGCGGTCCTCTTCCCAATCCTGCGCGGCGCAGGCGGCCACGATCTGCTGCGCCAAAATGTCCAGGGGCCGCGGAGGGATCGGAGTCCGATCGAGGATGGACGCCTGGATCGCCCGCAGGAGCGCGGCCGCCTCCACCAGCTCGTCGAGGGTCAGCGGGAAGATCCGCCCCTTGGGAACGCGCTGGAGCGCGTGGCCGGCGCGGCCCACGCGCTGGAGGAGCGTCGCGATCGAGCGGGTAGCGCCGATCTGGATCGCCAGGTCCACGTCGCCGACGTCGATGCCGAGTTCGAGCGACGCCGTGGCGACGAGCGCGCGCAGCTTGCCGGCTTTCAGGCGCTCCTCGGCGTCGAGCCGCCGCTCGCGCGAGAGGCTTCCGTGGTGGCTGGTCACCGCGTCGGGACCCAGCAGGCGCGTCAACTGCCCGGCGATGCGCTCGGCCATCTTGCGCGTGTTGACGAAAACCAGGGTCGTCCGGTGCTCGCCAACGAGATCGGCGATGCGGGCGTAGATCTCCTCCCACTGCTCGTGCGAGCAGACCGTCGAGAGCGGCGAGGGAGGGATTTCGACGGCCAGGTCGAGCTCGCGGAACGTGCCGGCGTCCACCAGAGCGCAATCGCGTCCCGGGCCGCTCCCGACCAGGAAGCGGCCGACTTCGTCGAGCGGCTTCTGGGTCGCCGAGAGGCCGACCCGCTGCAAGGGGTGGCCGACCAGCTCTTCCAGGCGCTCGAGCGAGAGGGACAGGTGGCTCCCCCTCTTGTCGCGCACCAGGGCGTGGATCTCGTCGACGATGACGGTGCGCACCGTATGCAGGAGGCCTCGGCCGGTCTCGCTGCCGAGCAGAACGTAGAGCGACTCGGGTGTCGTCACCAGGATGTGCGGGGGCCGGCGGGCCATGGCCGTCCGCTCCGATTGCGGCGTGTCGCCGGTCCGCACGAGCACCCGGACCTCCGGAAGCGTTGGATCGAGCGCCCGGATCTCCGCGAGGGGGCCCTGCAGGTTCTTCTGGACGTCGTTGGAGAGGGCCCGCAGCGGCGAGACGTAGAGGACGCTCGTCTCCTCGGGCAGCGCGTCGCCCTGACGGATCAGCCCGTCGATCGCGGACAGGAACGCGGCAAGCGTCTTGCCCGACCCGGTCGGGGCGGCGATCAGGGTGTGTTTGCCTTCCCGGATGAGCGGCCACCCGTCGCGCTGCGGAGGGGTGGGCTCTCCCAGGCGGCCGGCGAACCAGGTCTGGACGGCGGGATGAAACGAGGACAGCAGAGTCACGGGACCAATTTTAACCGCGCCCGGACCCCGAGTCTTCCCCCGCGATGCGGCGCGAATGGCGAAAGGCCGCCACGGTCGCCGCCAGCAGCGGCCCGACCAGCGCGCCGACGCTCGCCGGAAGGAACGCCTTGCCGAGGCCATTGCCAAGACCGTAGAGCGCGGCGATGAGCAGGGCGCTGACGAGACTCGCGGCCAGGAGTCCGCGGCCGAAGTAGGCGTTCGTCTCGAACCAGACGCGGTCGCTCGAGAGGGTCGTCCTCGTCCGGAAGCCATAGACCACGTTGCGGGGAACCTTGCCCAGGGCGAGGGGGATAGCCAGGATCGCCAGGACCGCGTCGCAGCCCAGGACCGTGATCAGCCCCTTCGCCAGCACGGTCTCCTCAGCAGAACGTTGTCATCACCGCGTCGGGATGCTCGAGGCGGTAGCCCTCTCCGGCCGGGTCGTCGTCGACGTCGATCACCGCTCCGGCGAGCTTGCGGAACGCGTAGTCGTCCATGACCACCGGAATGCCTGAGGCCTCGAAGCGGTGACCCTCTTCGGGAGGGTTCTCTTCGACCGAGACCCGGAAACCGCTTCCCCCGCAGCCGAGCAGGTGCCGGATCGTCAGGACCGCGCGCGTGAAGTCGCTCCCGGCCCGAAGCTTGCGCGCGGCCGGCGGCGTGATCGAGAGCGGCGCCTCGGAGACAGGCATAATGTCCGCATTGTACGAGCAGAAGACAAAGACATGAAAATCCGTCTGAGCCTTGCCCTCGCAGCGGCCCTTCTCGCCGCCTCGCCGGCGGCCGTTCTCCGATATCCCACGAGCTCGGATTCGGGACGCGCCGTCGTCTCGGTGCCGCTGCCTCCCTCCGCGCCGCGCGTCGTCGTTCGATGAGAAAGCTCGCCGCGCGGCGCGGCCGCCGGCGCATCCGGACCGTCCTGACGATCGCGGCGTCGGATTCGGGAGGCGGCGCCGGCGTCGAAGCGGACGTGCTGACCATCGCGGCCCACGGGCTGCACGCGGCCGCGGCGCTGACGGCGGTCACGGCGCAGGACACCCGGCGAGTCCACGCCGTCGAGCCCGTGTCGGTGCGTCTGCTCGAGCGCCAGCTCGACGCCGTGTTCGGCGACCTGCGGCCCGCGGCGGTGAAGATCGGCGTGCTGCACGACGGCGCGCGGGTCGCTGCCGTCGCCGCAGCCCTGACGCGCTGGCGCGCGCGCCATGTCGTCCTCGATCCGGTCCTCGCGGCGTCGGCCGGCCAGAGGCTGCTCGCGGAGCGGGCCATCCCGGTTCTGCTGCGCCGCCTGCTCCCGCTCTGCGAGCTGGTCACGCCGAACCTGGCCGAAGCGGAGATCCTGTCCGGCGTCGCGATCCGGACAGACGCCGACCGCCGGAGGGCCGCGAAGGCCCTGGTCGGACTGGGCGCCCGGGCCGTCCTGATCAAAGGAGGTCATGCGCGGGGACGGATCGTCTCGGACCTGCTCTTCGACGGAAAGACCTTCCGGGACTACCGCCATGCGCGCGTCGAGACGGCGGCGGCCCACGGCACCGGGTGCGCGCTGTCGGCCGCGATCGCGGCGCGCCTTGCGCAGGGCCGCAGAATCGGATCGGCCGTCGCCGGCGCGATCGCCTACGTGGGCACCGGACTGCGCGCGATACGCTCGCCCGGCCGGGGGCGAGGAGTCCTGGGCCGCGGTCCCGCGGGAAAAAAGCCGTCGCGCTGACCCGAGACTACCCGCCGGCCGTTTCCTCGAGCGCGGATTCGTCCAGCCAATGGACGTACAGGCGCCGGACGCGGTAAGGGTCGGCGGCGGTCCGTTTCTCGCAATCGAGCGCGGACACCCCGCCGGTGGCGGCCGCCCAGGCGTCCCGGGTCAGGAGCCCGTCCTTTTCGTCGTCGTAATTCTTGGGCGCCGCCGTGCAGCCGCGAAAGACCGCGCGGTCGGCCACAACGTCGCGGAACAGGGAGAGCTCGTCGCGCCGCCGCAGCCCTTCGCGGACGAGCTCGTCCAGGGCCAAGGATTCGTTTTCGTCCCGCGACGCGTGGCGCGGCCCGGGCTGGGGCCGCCAGGCGAAGGTTCCTCCCGGAAACATTTCCAGAGCCGCGTACAGGGCGTCGATTCCGGTGAGCTCGCCGCCGCGGGCCGAGAACAGGCGGCCGCCGGAGAGCGCGAGCGTGGCCACCGGCGCGCGAGCGCGGTCCTCGACCATGAGGATCCCGGAGGCGCCCGCCTGCGACAGCTCGAACAGAAGCCCGGGAAGGCCGTCGTCGGGAAGGGGGCCGTTCTCCGCGGCGGTCGCCGGCACCGGTCCGGTCGCCCGCGGTCCGCCGGGAGCGCCGGTTTCCCTCCGGGAAAGCGCGGCGTCGACCCGATCCAGGTAGGTCCGCAGATCGTCCTGGGATTCGCTCAGGGAAACCTTGCCGACTTCCTTGCCCAGATCCTCCCGAAGCTTGATCAGAACGCGCTCGGCGCGCCGGCCCGGAAGCTGGCCGAGCGCGGCGATGGCCTCCTTGACGACGAGGTTGGGCTGATGCGTGGCGGCATGCCTCGAGAGAATCGCGACCTCCTCCTCCAGGCCGGTCTCGTCCAGCCGCGGCACGCGGCGTAGAAGGTAGATCAGGTTGCGGCGGACGTAGGCCTCCTCCTCGCTCATGATGTCCTCGAACTGGGAGCGCAGCAGGTCCAGCGCCTCGCGGCGGCTGGGAAGGCCATGGCCCTCGAGGAGTCCGAGAATCAGGTGCCGCCGGTCGCGGCGAGGCTCTCGCGCGAGGGTCTGGAGGAGCGTGATCGGCCGCAGGGCGCGAAAGAACCCGAGGACGCGGCGCAGCGATTCCCGCGCGTACCGTGTTCCAATGAAGGGCCGGAAGATCTCCAGGTCCTGGCCGTCCAGGCCGCCGGCTCGCGCGGCTTGCACCCCTTCCTGGTTGACGACCGCTTCGGCGGTCAGCCGGTCGGCTTCCGCCAGGACGGAGGCGGCGCGTCCGATGGAGCCGCGGGCGACCTGACGGGCCGCGGCCCGGGCGAGCTCGGCGAAGCGTTTGTTCTTCTCGTGCTGCCCTTCCCCCTGAGTCACCAGCCGGGCCAGCGCGGAGCCCGCGGAATGGCCGGCCTGGCGGGTCGTTCCGGGGACGTCGAGCCAGGGGCACCAGCCGGGCAGGTCGCCGGCGATCAGGTCGAAGACCTCGGGGAGCGTGAAGGCGAATCCGGATTCCGCCAACTTCCGGCGCAGACGCTCGAGCTCGTGGCGGGCCGGCGCCTGGCGAGCCACCACGCGCAGGACCCGGGCCGCGAGCTCCGCCCGGCCCTCTGCGCCGGACGGGGCGCGGCCCATGGCGTCGAACAACAACGCGATGCGGTGCTGCGCCCGGAGGTAGTCGTCGGCGCCGCGTTCGCGCCCGCGGCCGTGGGGACTCATCTTTTGTGGTTCGCCTGATCTTTCCGCCGAGAAGTATGCCAAAAAACGAAAACGTCGCCGTGATGGAGTTGAATCAGGCGCCCGATCCGGACTCCGAACCTTCGTGGGCGGCGTCCTCGAAGACTCCCAGCTGGACGTTCTTGCGAACGCGGTCCCAGCGGAAGCAGCGGCCGTTCATGGCGATGTAGACGCCGGGCGGAAGCACCTGCACGAATGTGAGCGCGCTGCCCAGGTTGAACAGCCCGTCGGAGCTGCCGAAAGCGTAGGGCACCATGGCGCCGGTCAGGACGATGGTCTTCTCGACGGCCCCCAAGGCCAGGGCCCGCGCCGTTTCGACCATGGTGTCGGTTCCGTGGGTGACCACGATCTGACGCTCCGGCGCCTGCCGGCAGTTGGCCAGGATGGTCTGGCGATCGCCGTCGGTCATCTCCAGGCTGTCGACCATCATGACCGTGCGCAGGGACACGTCGAGGCGGCAGCGGCCCAGCCGCAGCATTTCGGGGACGTGGGTGTCCTTGAAGAAGAGCCTGCCGGACAGCTCGTCGTATTCCTTGTCGAAAGTTCCGCCCGTCACCAGGATCCGGATGCGCATCCTCGGTCGCTTTCAGCGGCGGCCCGCGCCGACGCGGTCGCCCTCGGGGACGCCCAGCTTCCAGACCAGGAACGCCCACACGTCGGTGTCCTGCGCGACCGCCTCGTCGAGCGCCGTCCCGAATCCGTGTCCCGAGCCCGAGCTCGTCCGCAGGAGAATCGGCTCGCCCGAGGCCGTGGCGGCCTGCAGGCGCGCCGTCATCTTCCGCGACTGCATGGGATCGACGCGGGGGTCGTTGGCGCCGGTCAGCAGGAGAACCGCCGGGTACTTCGTCCCGTCCCGGACGCGGTGATACGGCGAGTAGGCGTAGAGAGCCTGGAACTGCGCGGGGTCTTTCACCGAACCGAACTCGGGAATGTTGAACGTGCCGTTGGCGGAGAGCTCCACCCGCAGCATGTCGTAGATCCCCACGTGCGAGACGACCGCGCGGAAGAGCTCCGGCCTCTGCGTGAGAGCCGCCCCCATCAGGAGCCCGCCGTTGGATCCGCCTTCGATCGCCAGGCGCGCGGGGCGCGTGTACCGGGCGTCGATCAGGAATTGCGCGCAGGCCAGGAAGTCGTCGAAGACGTTCTGCTTGCGGGTCAGGTTCCCGGCGCGGTGCCAGTCTTCGCCGAACTCGCTCCCTCCCCGCAGATTTGCCACGGCCCAGACGCCGCCCCGCTCGATCCACAGCCGGCGCCCCGCGGAAAAGGACGGCGACTCGCTCAGGCGGAAGCCGCCGTACCCGTAGAGGACCGTGGGCCGGTCTCCGTCGAGCCTCGTCCCTTTCCGGCGCAGGATCGTCAGCGGAACCTTCGTCCCGTCCCGCGACGTCGCCATGGCCCGGGTGACCTCGGTGTCATGGAAATCGGCGGTCGGCGGGTCGGTCAGGGCGAGGCGGACCGCCGCGCCGTCGGGCCCGCTCCGGTACCAGGCGGGCGCGGCCACGTCGCTCTGATTCCGGAAGAGGATCCGCCCGTCCGCCAGGGGGACCACCGCGTTGACGGAGGAGACGGGCAGGATGGCCACGTCCCCGTGCGGACGCCCTCGAAGATCGTACCGGCGCAGACGGTGCGGGCCCCCGACGATCTCGAGCACGGCGAGGGCATCGCGGGTCGGCCAGAAGTCGAGGACCGCCGCTTCGCTTTGCCCGACCAGCTCCGAGGCGGACGCGAGCGAGGGAGCGTCGGGCGCCAGGCGGAGAATCTTGCCCCGGGGAGCGGACCGGCGCGACAGAAGGTAGAGGGTTCCGTCCGGTCCGAACTTTCCCTCGGCCACGTCGTCCGTCTCCGCGGCGACCTGCCGCCATGCTCCGCCGGGCCCCCGGAGGAAATGCGCCGCGTCGGCGGCGTCGCCGTTCTTGACCGTGGCCAGGACGTACCGCCCGTCCGCGCTTCCGGTGAGCTCCGTTTCCGCGATGCGGGGGAAGTCCTTGCCCAGCGCGTAGGCGTCCTGCGCGATCGGCGAGCCCAGCTTGTGAAACCAGACCTGCTGGTAGAAATCGAGGTCCTGGGCCGGCCGCTCGCCCTCCCGGGGATACCGCGTGTAGAAGAAACCGGCCGATCCCTCGCTCCAGGCCAGGCTCCCGCCGGCGGTGCCCCCGTTGACGCGGGGAATCACGTCGGGAAGGGCCGCGCCGTCGCGGGCGTCGAAGACGCGCACGGTCCCGCTCTCGCTCCCTCCCTCGGAGAGCGAGACGGCGATGCGCCGGCCGTCCAGCGACGGAACGAACCAGTCGATCGATGTGCTTCCCCTGGGGTCCAGGACGCCGGGATCGACGACGACGCGCTCGCGCCCGCGGCGCAACGAGGCGTCGAGAACGACGAGAAAAGGATGCTGCCGCGGCGGCTGGCGCTTCAGGGCGAAGACGGTCCCGCCGCGCTCGACCAGGCCGAAGTCGTCGACCGACGAGGACGACTCGAGCTCCCGCACCCGCCGCGCGATCCGCGCGCGGCCGGCAAGTGCGTCCAGGATCGAGCGGGCGTAGGCGTTCTGCTCCTCGCTCCAGGCGCGGACTTTCGGATCCGACCAGTCCTCGAGCCAGCGGTAGTCGTCGCGGACCTCGACGCCGTGATAAACGTCCGTGACGGGCGCCTTGCGCGCCGCGGGAGGCGCGGGGGCGGCCGCGCCCAGCCCGGCGCCGGCGAGCGGCCCGGCCGCCAAGAGAAGCGCGGCCGCGGGGCGGAGGGCGGCCCGGCTTACTCCCACAGGTCGAAACCGTAGGCCAGCTTCTCGTAGGCGCGGTCGGAAATGGCCGTGGAGTCCGCATCGGAATTCCGGTCGACCTTTTTCAGGTTGCCGACAACCCGGTACTTGGCGTCGCGCACGAAGGCCCGGGCCACGCGCAGCTCGTCGGCGGCCTTCTCCTCTCCGCGCCGGGCCACCGCGGCGCTGGCACGCGACAGAGTGGCCAGGCACGCGTAGAGGTCGATCACCGAATTCGCCAGCCGTTCCTGCTGGTATTCGCGCTGGAGGATCTCCTTGCCGTGGCGGAACAGGAGCCCCTCGACCGCCCCTCCCAGCACCCGCGCGTACTTGGACACCATCTCGCCTTCGGCGGCGAGCTGCGGCGCGATACGGGTGAGCTTCTGGGGCGTCACGTAGCTCTTGACCTTCTTCGCCGCGTAGTCTCCCAGGATGCCGAGGGAATGGAGCGGGTCCTTCAGGGCCTTGCCGATCTCCTTCATGTCTTCGCCGACGTCCCGCATCCCCGACAACGCCAGGAGCACCCGGAGGATCTCGTTGGTCCCCTCGAAGATCATGTTGACCCGCGAGTCCCGCAGGGCCCGCTCGTAGGGGTACTCCTCCATGAAGCCGTTTCCGCCGGCGATCTGGAGCGCGTCGTTGATGGTCTGCCAGACGTGTTCCGTCCCGAAGACCTTGCAGCAGGCCCCTTCCAGCGAGTAGTCGTGCATCCCGCGGTCGACCAGCCCGGCGGTCAGGTACACCATGGACTCCAGGGCGTAGGTCGCCGTGATCATGCGCGCGAACTTGTTGCGGATGATCTCGAAGTCCGCGATCCGGGTCTGGAACTGGCGGCGCTGCGTCGCCTGTTGCGCGGCCAGGCGGATCATGGACTTGGACCCGCCGACGCATCCGGCGCCGAGCGACGTGCGTCCGGTGTTCAAGATCTCCACGGCGATCTTGAATCCCTGGCCGCGCTCTCCGAGGACGTGGGACGCGGGAACCCGGACGTTCTGGAGCTCGATCGGCACCGTGGAGGAGCCCTTCAGGCCGAGCTTGTGCTCCTCCTTGCCCGGCACCACGCCGCCCAGGTCCTTGGTGACGACGAACGCGGTGATGCGCCGGTGCTCGTCCTTGACCTCGAGCTTGACGTCCTTGGCGAAGACGGTGAAGAACTGCGCGAATCCGCCGTTGGAGATCCAGTGCTTGTTGCCGTTCAAGACGAACGTATCGGTCGCGGCGTCGTAGTCGGCGGTGGTACGGATCGACGCCGCGTCGGAGCCGGCCTCCGGCTCGGTCAGGGCGAAGGCGGCGATCATCTCGCCGGTGGCCAGGCGCGGGAGCCACTTCTTCTTCTGCTCCTCGGTTCCGAACAGGATGAGCCCCTTCAGGCCGATCGACTGGTGGCCCCCCACCAGGATGCCGACGGACGCGTCGGTCCGCGCGATCTCCTCGGTGGCCCGGCAGTAGGCCGAGGCGGAGAACCCGTAGCCGCCGTAGACTTCCGGGATGGACATGCCGAAGGCGCCGAGCTCGGCCAGGCCCCGCACGACGTCGTCGGGCACGTGGTGCTCCCGGTCGATCTTTCCCGGATCGATATGGTCCGCGGCGAAATCGCGCAGCGACTGGAGGAAGGCGGAGACCGTCTCCCGCTCCTCCGGCGAGATCTCCGGATAGGGAAACGCGAGCTCCTCGGCGACGTGACCGGCGAAGAGAGCGCGGACGGGAGACGTCGCGGCATCCTCGGCGTGGGCGGCTTCGGGCGTCGTCATGCCGTCTTCTCCTCCTGCCGCGGCGCGGCGTAGAAACGGCCGCCCGAGCGGGACAGCTCGTCGATCAGCGGCGCGGCGCGGAAACGCGGGCCCAGGCGAGCCGCGAGAGCCTGGAGCTCTTGGGCGATCCGCCGCGCTCCGAGCGTGTCGGCGTAGCGCAGGAGACCGCCGCGGAACGGGGGAAAACCGGTGCCGAAGATCATGGCCAGGTCGAGCTTGCCGGCGTGGGGCACCACGCCGTCGCCCAGGCAGTAGGCCGCCTCGTTGACCATCAGGAGGGTCAGACGGGCCACGATGGCCTCCGCCGTCAGGGGCGCCGGATGCCGCGGCTCCGCTCCGAGGACCGCGTAGGCCTCGCGGGCCGGGCGGCGCCGTTTCCCGTTGACGTAGTCGTAGAACCCTTTCCCCGATTTGCGGCCGAGCCGCCCCGCGGCGACGAGCCGGTCCTCGCCGCTCGGGATCATCCGCTCCGGAAAGGCCGCGGCCATGACCCCCCCGGCCTTGACGGCGACGTCCAGCCCGACGTCGTCCAACAGGGCGATCGGTCCCACCGGCATTCCGAAGTCGGTCATCGCACCGTCGACCGCCTCCACCGGGCATCCCTCGCTCACCAGTCGAACGGCCTCGGAGAGGTACGGGGCCAGGATGCGGTTGACCAGGAACCCCGGCGAGTCGGCCACGACCACCGGCGTCTTCCCGAGCGTCTTGGCCAGGGCGAAGATCGTGGCCACCGTCGTGTCGGACGTCTTCGGGCCTCGGATCACTTCGACCAAGGGCATGCGATGGACCGGGTTGAAGAAATGCATGCCCACGACGCGGGAGGGCTCGGAGGCCTCGGCCGCGATCTCGCGGATCGGGAGCGTCGAGGTGTTGGAGGCGAAGATCGCCTCGCGCGGCACGACGGCCTCCCATTCCTTGAGAACGGCGCGCTTGACCGCGAGCTTCTCGACCACCGCTTCGATCGTCACCTCGCTGCGCGCGAAGCCGGAGTAGTCGAGCGTGCCGGAAAGGAGGGCGGTCTTGCGCGCCATCTCACGGGGCGACAGCCTGCGGCGCCGGACCCGCTCCTTCCACAGGGCCGCCGCGGTCGCGAAGCCATGGGCCAGCGCCTTGGGCTCGATGTCTTTCATCCGCGCCGGAAGATCCTTGTCCGCGGCGAGCTGCGCGATCCCGCCGCCCATGACGCCGGCGCCCAGGACGGCCACCCCCGTCACCGTCCGCGGACGGACCGACGAGTCCGACGTCCCGGTCTCCTTCTTCACCTCTTCGGTGGCGAAGTAGATCGCGAGCAGGTTCTTCTGGACGTCCCCCCCGAAGACCCGCGCGATGTGTCGCGCTTCGGCCTCGAGGCCCGCTTCGATCGGCCGGCCCCATCCCTCCTCGATCACGTCGAGAGCGGCGAGCGGCGCGGGGTAGTGACCTCCGGTCTCCTCGAGGACGCGATGGCGGGCCTGCCGGAACACGATGCGCCGTCCGAGGGGCGTCGCCTCCAGCGCCTTCTCGGCCAGGGGCACGCGGCCGCGGCGTCCCGGGGCCGGTTTGCCCGACGCCGCCTTCTCCGCGGCGAACGCGCGGGCCCATTCCCGGAAGATGGCCGCGGGGACCGCTTCGTCCACGAGGCCGATCTTCCTGGCCCGGCGCGCGTCGAGGCTCTTGCCGGTCAGAATCAGGTCGAGCGCGGCGGCGAGGCCGACGAGCCGGGGCAGCCGCGTGGTCCCGCCCCACGCGGGAAAGATCCCCAGGCGCACCTCGGGCAGACCGATCTGAGACCGGCGGGAATCCGACATCACGCGGTAGTCGCAGGCGAGGGCGAGCTCCGTCCCTCCCCCCAGGCACGCGCCGTCGATGGCCGCCACGGTCGGATAGGGAAGGCGGGCCACGCGCTCGAAGAGGCCCTGGACGCTGCGCACGAAGTCCGACGCGTCCTCCGGCCGGGCGGTGACGAACTCCTTCACGTCGGCTCCGGCGATGAAGACGTCGGGCTTGCCGCTTTGAACCAGAAGCGCCCGAGCGCCCTTCTCCGCCGCCAGCCGGTCCACCAGGGCCTCCAGCTCGTCGAGGACGGCGCGCGAGAACTTGTTGACCTTCTCCCCGGCCAAGTCGAACGTGACGACCGCGAGGCCGTCGGAGGAGAGGTCGAGGGTGAAGGCGGTCACAGAGTCACGTTCTCCAAATCACGCGTCACGCCACATGCGCTTTCTCCGCGGCCTGATACATCTGCTCGATCAGGCCCTGGTAGCGGGTCTCCAGGATGCGGCGCTTGACCTTCAAGGTCGGCGTGATCGCGCCGTCCTCGATCGTCAGATCCGCGGGCAGGAGCGCGAACGCCCGCACCTGCTCGTGGTGCGGCTTGTCCTTGTTGTACGCGTCGAGCTCCCGCTGGAAGATCGCGCGGATCTGCGGATTGGAATCGATCGCCTCCGGCTCGAAGGCGATCCCGTTCTGCTGGGCGTACTCGCGCACCCGGTCGAACTTGGGCACGATCAGGGCGGCCAGGAACTTGTGGCGATCCCCCAGCACGATCGGGAGCTCGATGAAGGCGGATTTCTTCAGGTCGTTCTCGATCGGCTGCGGCGCGGCCTTCTTGCCGCTGGCCAGCACGATCAGGTCTTTCTTGCGGTCGGTGATCTTGAGGAACCCGTCGGCGTCCAGGTGGCCCACGTCCCCGGTGTGGAACCAGCCGTCCGCGTCGATCGCCTCCGCGGTGGCCTCCGGTTTGCCGAAGTACCCCTTCATGATGTGGGGCCCGCGGCTCAGGATCTCCCCGTCCGCCGCGATCCGGACCTCCACGCCCGGGATCGGCCGGCCGACCGTGCCCAGGCGCGTGCGCCCCGGGCCGTTGACGCAGATGACCGGGGACGTCTCGGTCAGGCCGTAGCCCTCGTAGATCGTGACGCCCGCGCCGAGAAAGAACTCGGCCAGGTCGCGCGACAGGGGCGCGCCTCCGGACACGGCATAGCGGAAGCGCGACCCCAGGGCGGCGCGGATCTTCTTGAACACGAGCGCGTCGGCGACGCGGGACTTCCAGGCCAGGCCGGCGGGCAGCGGCTCTCCCCGCTCCTGACAGGCCACCTTGGCTTTTCCGACCGCCAGGGCCCAGGCGAAGATCTTCTTCTTGATCGCGCCGCCGGCCTGGGCCTTGTCCACGATCCGGCCATGGACTTTCTCGTAAACGCGCGGCACCGCGGCGAAGGTCGAGGGGTTGACCTCCACGAAGTTGTCCCGGAGCTTCTCGATCGATTCGGCGTAGGCGATCGTCGCGCAGACGTGCATGTAGGAGTAGTCGATCATCCGCTCGAAGACGTGCGAGAGCGGGAGGAACGAGAGGGCGACGGCCTCGCGCGAGATGGGAACGACCTGGCAGGAGGCCAGGACGTTGGAGACGAAGTTGCCGTGCGTGAGCATGGCGCCCTTGGGCTCGCCGGTCGTGCCGGAGGTATAGATGATCGTGGCGAGGTCCTCGGGCTGGATGCGCCGGGCCCGCTGCTCGAAGAGGGCCGGGCTCATCTCCAGGGTCGAGCGCCCCTTGTCCACGGCCTGGCCGAAGCCGAGGTACCCCGCCTCGGCCGGCGGGGCCGGGTCGGCGCAGATCACGTATTCGAGCGCCGGGCACTCGGCGCGGATCGACCGGACCTTGGCCAGCTGGTCGGCGGTCGAGACGAGGATCGCCCGCGCGCCGCTGTCGCGCAGCAGCGGCGCAATCTGGTTGGCCGGAAGCGTGGGATAGATGGGGACGGAGACGGCTCCCGCGCACAGGGCGGCGTAGTCCACCATGGCCCATTCGGGCCGATTCTCCGAGAGGATCGCCACGCGGTCTCCCGGCTGGATGCCCAGGGCGTTGAGGCCGAGCGAAAGGGCCTTGACGGTGAACCCGAAATCGCCGGCCGAAACGGGCCGCCACGTCCCGCCCGATTTGGCCAGCAGAAGGTCAGGCTTGCCCGAGGCCGCTGCGGCCAGAAAGATGTCGCAAAGGGTGCGAGGCCCGTCGCTCATCGCTGCGTCTCCCCTGGTTGGTCGGCGACCGCGATTGTGTCAAGGAACGGATATCCTGTCGAGCATGGCCCTGGCCCTGCTCCTGACGACCGGTCTGGCGGTCGCCGGCTTTCTCATCACGTCTATCCAGGGCTTCGTGCTGGCCTCCCACACCGCGTCGCCGGTCGTGCGCGCGCTCGTGGGCCAGCACGTGCGCTGGGCCATTCCCACCGTGCTGCTGTCGCTCTTCTCCCAGTCGATGGTGATCTTCTATTTCGTCGGGACGGGCCGGCTGGTCAAGGATGAGATCGCGATCTGGCCCGAGGAACAGCGGCGCCCGATCCTGAAGGCCCTGGCCGGGTTCAAGCGGCGGACCTCGCCGGCGGCCACCCTGGCCCTGGCGAGCGCGATCGGAGTCTTCGTCCTCGGCGGCGCCGCGCACACGCGGGCCTTGCCCGCCTGGACGCATCTGGCCGCCTCCGTCGCCGCCCTGGCCGCCAATCTCTGGGCCTTCGTTGCGGAGTTCGCCGCGTTCTCCGAGAACCACGACCTCATGGACAATCCCCGCGCCTACGCCGCGCGGCTCCGCGGCTAGCGCTTCGCGGCCGGCCCGTTGTCTGCGTCTTCAGGGAGAACGGAAGATGGTCACTGGCCCGAAGCCAGAGTGACCCGCGCGGTCTGCCCCTCCGTCACGGTGAAGGGATAGGGCGCCTCCGCCCCCGGCGCCCCGACGAGGAGCTGATAGGTGCCCGGAGCGACGTGGTCCCACGACGCGACAGGCGCACTCCCGTTGACCCTTCCGTCGGGCCGAAACGGACCCATCGGATAGGGAAGGCCCGACGCGTCGACGATGCGGCCGGTCCAGCCGGCCGGAGCGGCCACTTCGAGACGGCCGCCGGGCGTCAAGGCCAGCGCCACCAGGGGCGACGGCGCGGTCACGACCGCGGCGCGGGGCGCGTAGCCGTCGGAGAAGACATGCACCGCGTACTGGCCGGGAGCCAGCGAGCCGATCTCCCCCTTGCCCGTCGAATCGAGCGTGATCGAGCCCTGAAAGGCGACCGCGCCGGAGCCGTCGACCGCCGAGGCGAACACCCCTCGCAGGGGGATCCCGGTCAAGCCGTCGGCGATCCGGATCGACACCCCTTCGCCGCGCTGGAGCGCGAAGTTGAGGGTCGCCGAGTCGCCGCCCACGGTGATCGTCTGGGTCGAGGCCTGGTACTCGTCGCGACGCGCGGTGACCTGGTACGTGCCCGGATCGACGTCGTCGATGAAGTAGTGGCCGGCCGAATCGGCCGTGGCCATCTTCATCCCGCCGAAACGTCCTCCCGAGGGCGCCCCGGGAGCGGCCTGGGACTGCATCTGCACGGTCACGCCGTCCAGCGGCTCCCCCGAGCCCGATTCCGTGGCCGTGCCGGCGAGCTGAATCGGGGGAAGGGCGATATCGCCGTTGGTGTCCCCGTTGACGGTGACATTGCGGTGGTAGCCCACGCCCTGCCCGGAGAGGTTCACGGAATAATCGCCGTCGCTCAAACCGTCCAGGGTGTACTGGCCGTTGTCGTCGGTCTGCCCCGAGGCGCGGCCGCCGCCGTCCGCAACCGCCGTAGCGAGCGGGATGGCGTTGACGAAGACGCCGGCTAAGGGCGAATCGCCGCGGGACACGCGCCCGGAGAGCCGCGACGCACCCTGGAAGACGATCTGGACGGTGAAGTCCGCGGCGCCGTCGGGGATCACGACGCTCGTCGAGGTGGACCGTCCGGAGAGAAACGACGTCGTGGCGTTCAACCGAACCGCGCCGGCCGGCACGTTGCGCAGCGTGAAGTTTCCGGAGTCGTCGGTCGTCGTGCTGTCGTTGTAGTTCGGCGCGTTGGCCGACACGCGCACGCCCCCCAGGCGTCCGGCCGGCAGGCCCGAGACGGTGCCCTGGAGCAGGGCCCCCGCCGCCATCTGCAGGAGGACGCCGGTCAGCCGCTGGCCGTCGGCGAGCGTGACCTCCTGGTTGATGGTCTTGCCATCGGTGCTCTGCGCGGTCAGCTCGTAGCGGCCGGCCTGGAGGTGCTCGAAGAGGAATCCTCCCGAGCCGTCGGTGCGCGTCGAGTCGCCGCCGCCCCCGAATCGCATCTGCGCGTCGCCTTCGGAGTTGAGGGACACCTGGGCGCCGGGGATGGCGCTGCGCCCGTCCTGCCCGACCACCGATCCGGCGATCGTCCCTCCCGTGCCCAGCGTCAGGTCGACGCTCGATTGCTTGGCCGGATCGACTTCCTGGGTCACGTCGAGAAAGTCCGGATGGGACGCGGTGACCTGGATCTTTCCGTCCGGAAGTCCGTCGAAGGAAAAGTGCCCATCCGCGTCGGTCGTGGTCGCCGCGTTGTTGGCGCCCCCCATTCGGAGAAAGGCCGCGCCGCCGCCCATTCCCCCTCCCGATCCCGCGGACTGGTAGGACACGCTCGCGTTGGCCACGCCGGTGCCGAGCTGCGGATCGAGCACGCGGCCGGAGAGGCCGCCTCCTTTCTTGAGGGAGAAGACGACGCCTTCCCGAACCGCGCCTTCGGCGACCTCGATCCCCGCGACGTCCGCGGCGCGGTAGCCCGACGCCGTGACATGGACCGTCCACTTCCCGGGAGCCACGTTGCCCAGCTCGAACGTCCCGTCCTCGGCGTGGACGGCGTGATCGCCGCCGTTGTTTCCGATCTGGATGACCATGCGCCCGCCGCCCCCGGCCCGCGTGCCCACGGTGAAATCGGCGACCGGAGTCTTGGCGTCGGCGTCCTCGACCCGGCCGCGGATTGTGGCCGCGCTCTTCAACACGATCGCCAGGTCCTGAGCCGGCGGCGTCGCCTCGCGCTGCGCCGTCGCGTAACCCTGGGCTGTGACGTTGAGCATGAGGGGATGCTCGGAGGTCAGTCCGTCGACGACGAACCTGCCGTCCGGCCCCGAGCTCACGTCCGCGGTCCGCCCGCCTCCGCCCGGATCGAGGACCAGGATCTGCGCTCCGGCAATGGCCAGCCCCGCGGAGTCGCGCACCAGCCCGGCCAGTGCCACGCCGGGCGCGAGCGCGATCGGCGGCCAGACGTTCTCGCCCCGCGCCTGGACTTCCAGGGCCGGCACGTTCTTGCGCGCGAAGCCCTCCCGGGAGACCACCGCGGCGTACCGGCCCGCGGCGAGGCCGCCGACCGCGAAGGCTCCGTCGGGCCCCGAAACAGTGTC
Organism: uncultured Acidobacteriota bacterium; assembly: GCA_963733955.1. GTDB lineage: Bacteria > Acidobacteriota > Thermoanaerobaculia > UBA5066 > Gp7-AA6 > DATFTF01. The sequence continues at coordinate 2,164,535 of CAVTEW010000003.1, read as the reverse complement.
GGGCTTCTGGCGCTCCATCCCCAGGAGACGCATCTGGATCTGCGCTCCCCGCGCGCCGCCCCCTTCCTGGAAGGCCAGCCAGATCTGCGCCCCGGCGACGGGCTTTCCGGCCGCGTCCACGATCCGGCCCCTGGCCGCGAGACCCTTGCGCAGAGTCAGCGAGATTCCCGTCAGCGCGTCGCCGGCCTTCAGCGTGATCCCGGGCTGGCGGGCAGTGGCGAAGCCCGACTTGACGGCTTCGACTTCCAGGTTGCGCTCGGGAGCGATGTTGCGGAGCCGGAACGTTCCGTCCGCGCCGCTCAAGGCCCCGCCCCCCAGGATCGCCTGCGCCGCCGCGGCGATGCCCCGCCGGCGGATCGCGCGCAGGTTGAACTCCTGCGCCACCGAGACGCGGGCCCCGGCGACCGGCAGTCCCTTCTCGTCCACGATCTTGCCGGCGAGGCTGGCGGCGCGGCGCAGAGCGAGGTTGGCCGTTGCCTGCCGCGCCACCGATGTCGCGAAGTTGGGTAGGGACGACGCCAGGTATCCGTCCCGGCTTGCCTCGACCAGGTAGGGATGGCCGGCCAGGCCGCCGATGCGATAACGGCCCCGGGCGTCGGTCCGGACGGTTCTCTCCGTGGCCGCCCGCCGGCGGAAGGGACCTCCTCCGGCCGGGGACGCGGTGACGCGCGCTCCGGCGATCGGCTTCTTCGTCTTTTCCTCGACCACGGTCCCGCCGATGGAGGCGGCCCGGGCCAGCTTGAGCGCGACCTGGGTCGATTCCCCTTCTTCACGCGAACCGCGTCGGCGCGCGCCGCGAAGTCGTCCTTCCACACGACGTGCACCGTCTGCGTGCCCGGCGCCGCCCCGGAAATCTCGAAGCGTCCCGCGGCGTCGGTCTGGGCGGCCAGGTCCCCGGAGGTGACGATCGCGCCGGAGACGGGCTGTCCCGCCGAGTCCTTCAGGACGCCCTGGATCGCGCCGCCCGGGCGCAGCACCAGCCGCTCGTCGGCTCGCGGGTCGATCTGGATGCGTGGAGATCGCACGTAGCCCGGCGCGATCGCCGTCAGGACGCGCGGACCGGCCGGCGCTTCAGGCATCGAGAAGGAGCCGTCGGCAAGCGTGCGTGTCTCCGAAACGATCGCCGCGTCGTTCTCGGCCAGGACCTCGCTGCCGCGGACGAGGACGAGCGCGCCGGAGATGGGCTTGCCGATCTCGTCCACGACCGTCCCGGCGGCCTTCTGCGCCGCGGGGATCTGGATGTCGAACAGATCGGCGTCCTCGCTCGCCTCGAACGGCCCATCGAAACGCGCCCCGGGAAGGCCGGGGGGTTGCACGCGAATCGAGACGGAGAGGCCGGGTTTCTCGAGCGCGACGCGGAAATTTCCCGACGCGTCCGTCCTGGCCTCGCCCAGCGCGGGCGACTCCTTCCCGGACATCTGGTCGAGCGACGCCTGGTCCTCGTCGCGGTAGGTGAACCACTGCACCCGCGCGCCGCCGATCGGACTGCCCGAGGAATCGACGACGTGGCCCTTGACCGATCCGGCGCGAACAGTGGAGGCGCAGAGCAGGCCGAGGAACATCCAAGCCAGGCTCGTTAGCGACTTCTTCATCTTGTCCTCACAGGCGAACCGGTTCACACGGAATACGGGGTCGGCCGGCCAAAGGTTACGATGAGACGTGCCCGAGACGATTCTGTCGCGGAAGACCGCGCTCGTCACCGGTGCGGCCGTGCGCGTGGGCCGCGCCATCGCCCAGACGCTGGCCGAGGCCGGGTGCGACGTCGTCGTCCACTATCGCTCTTCGCGGGAGGACGCGGAGGACGCTGCCCGCGCGATCCGGAACCTGGGCCGCCGGGCGGAGGCCCTGCCCGCCGATCTGGCCCGGCCCGAGGAGTGCCGCGGCCTGGTGCGCGCGGCGGCCCTGGCGCTGGGCGACATCGACTTCCTGGTCCACTCCGCGTCCAACTTTCACCGCGCGGCCCTGGCCGACACGACCGAGGAGCTCTGGGACGACGCCATGGCCGTCAACGCGCGCGCCGCTTTTCTGCTCGCCCGCGAGGCCGCCCCGATGCTTCAACGGCGCGGCGGACGCGTCGTTCTCATCTCGGATCTCATGGCCGCGCAGCCGCCGCGAGGTTACCTGGCGCATGCGGTGTCCAAGGCCGCCGTGGAGGGGCTGGTGCGGGCCCTCGCCGTCGAGCTCGCTCCCGCCGTCTCGGTCAATGGAATCGCGCCCGGCACGATCCTGGTGCCCGAGGGCACGCCGCCCGAGGAGGCACAGCGCTACGCGGCCAAGACCCTGCTCCAGCGAAACGGCGATCCCGGCGACATCGCGCGGACCGTCCTCTTCCTCCTGGCCGGACCGGCCTTCCTGACCGGGCAGATTCTCCACGTCGACGGGGGCCAATCGATCCGGTGACCCGGGGGCGGCCGATCGGTGCGCCGGCCCGCTACGGACGGACCCGCGCGACCGTCTCCACCAACTCGTTCAAATCGAGAGGCTTGCGGATGACGCCTTCCACGCGCAGGTGCGGCGCGGCGAAGGCGGGCAGTCCCGCCGGCGGACGGTCGAGGTACGCCGAAACGACCACGACGGGGTACGCCACAAAGCGAGCGTCGACGTTCTTCTTCTCCAGGAACTCCCAGCCGTTCATGCCCGGCATCATCAGGTCGAGCAGAATCAGGCACGGCTGCGCCTCCCGTTCCAGCGCCGCCAGGGCTTCGGCCCCGTCCGCGGCGGACCGGACGCTGTATCCCTCTTCTTCTAGGATCTGGCAGATCGCTTGCCGCAGGTCCGAATCGTCCTCGACGATCAAGACCCTCGCCCGGTTGGACTTCTCCACCTCGCCCCTCCTTTGGGCCGCCGCTTTCCTGGCGACACGGCTCCAAAGGTCTATGTGTCCGCGAAAGGGAGAAATCCACACAAGTTTTTTTCACCTTTTTCGTTTCGGCCCCTCCGGGGGGAGGAGCGGCCGGCCCGAGACGGTCCAGAAAAGTCGTCGTTCGAGAAGAAAGAGGTACTGAAACTACCCCTCTGGCGACATTGGAATCGAGGAGGAGGGAGCGAATGAACAGACGGGAGGTCGCAGGGTTTCGGGCCGGCGAGGAGCTCGATCTCCTGGTCTACGACCGCATCATGGGCAGGCCGCCGCGGGGGTCGGTCGACCGCGACCGCGGCGACGACCGCGTCCGCCGCTACTCGACGGACATCCGACACGCCGAGCGCGTCCTGCTCCGGATCGTCACCGAGGGGGAATGGAGCTACCTCTCGCCGGAGACGCCCTCGGCGATTCCCGCGGTCGCCTTTCGCCGCGCGGACGGGCGCGAGGCCCGCGCCGACGGGCCAACCCGCGCCGTGGCGATCTGCCGGGCCGCTCTCCGGACGACCCTGGAGGATCCGAAGCCTTGAGGAAGGGCTATCCCAGATGGAGCTTGCGGAAGCCCGCGCGGGCCCGGGCTCCCGTTTCGCGCCGCGGCGCGGAAGTCGGAGCCGGGGGCGAGCCGCGGAACGCCTTGACCAGGTAGATCTCCAGAGCCAATCGCCACTTCGCGGCTTCCTCCGCCTCGCACTCGTAGCGGATGACGCGGCCCTCGATCACGAAGTCTTCGGGCACGGGCGCGTCCGAAGCGGAGAGACGATAGAAGCCGTCGCGCTCGTTGGCTTCGAAGTCGCGGTCGAAAACGATTGCGGTTGCGAGACGACTCCCGGTCAGGCGCGAAACTCTCTCGCGCACCACCCCGGGCATCTCCATCTTCTTCACGTTGTCGTTCGAGCGACGCGCTGGACGCGTCCGCGCGGCCGTAGGATAGGCCGATTCGGGCCGTTCCCGCAAGATGGAAGCGGATCGGGCCGCGGCGCGGAGCAGCCCCGCGGTTGACTTGCCCGGAACCCGACCGGATAATCACCGGCCGCCCCGAAGGGCTTCAAACTTTGCCCAATACCCTGAAGAACATCCTGGTCGGGAAGGCCCGGGACCCGATGGACCCGAGCGTCTTTCACCACGTCACGCTGGTGGCGTTCCTGGCCTGGGTCGGCTTGGGCGCCGACGGCCTGTCGTCCTCGGCCTACGGTCCGGAGGAAGCCTTCAAGGCCCTGGGGCCGCACGCCTACCTCGCGGTCCTCCTCGCCCTGATGATCGCCGCCACGGTCCTGATCATTTCCGCCTGCTACAGCAAGGTCATCGAGCTGTTTCCGGGCGGGGGCGGCGGCTACCTCGTGGCCACCAAGCTCCTGGGCCCCCGGTTCGGCGTCGTGTCCGGGTGCGCGCTGATCGTGGACTACGTGCTGACCATCTCGACCTCGGCGGCCTCGGGCGTCGACCAGATCTTCAGCTTCCTTCCTGCGGCCTGGCACGTCTACGTCTTCCCCTCCAAGCTCGCCATCCTGGGCCTGCTCGTCCTGCTCAACCTCCGGGGCATCAAGGAGAGCGTGACCGTCCTCGTGCCGATCTTCCTTCTCTTCATCGCCACGCACTTCGCCATGATCGTCACCGCCCTGGCCCAGCACTTCTTCGGCCTTCCCGAAGTCTTTACCGGCGCCGTGGGAGAAGCCCGTTCCACGACGTCGACCCTCGGATTCGTGGCCATGTTTCTGATCGTCCTGCGGGCGTATTCGCTCGGCGGCGGCGCTTACACCGGGATCGAAGCGGTGTCCAACGGCATCCCGATCATCCGCGAGCCCCGCGTCGCCAACGCCAAGCGCACGATGCTCTACATGGCCTTCTCCCTCGCCTTCACCGCGGGCGGCATCATCCTTTCGTACCTGCTGACCGGCTCGCGCCCGAATCCCAACAAGGTCATGAACGCCGTGCTGGCCGAGAAGGTCTTCGGATCCTGGACCCTGGCCGGAGTGGACGTGGGCCACGCGCTGGTGGTCGTCACGCTCGTCTCCGCGGGGTGCCTCCTCTTCGTAGCCGCCCAGACGGGATTCCTCGACGGGCCCCGCATCCTGGCCAACATGGCCACGGACTCCTGGGTGCCCCGGCGCTTCGCCCAGCTCTCCGACCGCCTGGTCACCAACAACGGCATCTGGCTGATGGGCCTGGCCGCGTTCGCGACCCTCGTCTACACGCACGGTTCCGTCTCCCAGCTCCTGGTCATGTACGCCATCAACGTCTTCGTCACCTTCAGCCTGACCCTGGCCGGCATGACCCGGCATTGGTGGCAGGAGCGCGGGCGCGACCGCCAGTGGCTGCGGCGCTTCGGCCTGCAGGCGCTGGGCTTTCTCCTCTGCGCGTCGATCCTGGTGGTGACGATCTACGAGAAGTTCTTCGAAGGCGGCTGGGTCACCGTCGTGGTGACGACCTCGGTCGTCACCATCGCCTTCCTCGTCAAGCGCCACTACAACCGGGTGCGCGAGCAGCTGCGGCGGCTCGACGACGCGCTCCTGCACATCCCCGTCCGCCCGCACCAGATCGAGCCGGGCCAGATCCAGCGGGACGAGCCGGTCGCGGTGATGCTCGTCAACGGGTTCTCCGGGCTCGGCGTCCACATGGTCCTCTCGGTCCAGAACCTCTTTCCCCACCAGTACAAGTCGTACCTCTTCGCCTCCGCGGCGGTCATCGACTCGTCCCACTTCAAGGGCGTCGATGAGATCGAGGCCCTGAAGAACGAGACCGTGACGGAGCTGGAAAAGTACGTCGACTTCGCGCACAAGCTCGGGTTCCGCGCGAATTACCGCTACGCGGTCGGGCGCGAGGCCGTCGAACAGGTGGTCTCGCTCTGCGAGAAGATCCGCCAGGAGTTCCCGCGCTCGATCTTCTACCTGGGGCAGCTCGTCTTCGAGAACGACCGGTTCTATTACCGGCTGCTCCACAACGAGACGGCCTTCGCCATCCAGCGCCGTCTGCAATTCGCGGGCCTGCAGGCCATCGTGCTTCCGATCCGCGTCCTCGAGCGGACCTCCAAGCTCCGGAAGGTGTCGTAAGGGGACGAGAGGCGTAAGGCGTCGACGGCAAGTTGTCCGATCTCGGACCGGTCCGGACCCGACGGTTACTCCGCCGTTTCGATCGCGTAGACGTCGACGCCCGTTCCGACGCGGGCGATGGCGTCGATCGGTCCCTTCTGCAGCAGCCGGCGCCAGAACGGCCGCCGCGTCTTGCCGAGGAGGACCAGCGTCACGCCGTTCTCGCGGGCGAATCGCAGGAGCTCTCCGGACACGTCCTCGCCGGTCAGCCAGACCACCTTGGCGCCGAGCTCCATGGCCAGGGTCACGTTCTCGGAGAGCTGCCGGTGATCCCGGGCGCTCATCCGCTGCGGGCTCTCGCGCGGAGTCCGCACGTACACGGCGAACCAGTTCGTGTTCAGGCGGCCGGCGATCGTGGAGGCCCGGCGCAGGAGAAGGCGGGTCGTGGCCGCGTTGGACGACATCGCCACCATGACCTTGGCGCCCACCGGCACCGGCTCCCCCGCCGCGGCGCGGTCCGGTCCGCGGCGCTCCGCCTCCAGGCGGTCGGCGATCTGCCGCATGGCCAGCTCCCGCAGGGACGCCAGGTTTTCCTCGGTGAAGAAGTTCTCCAGGGCCGCGGTGATCCGCTCATTCGGATAGATCTTTCCGGCCTGGAGCCTCTGGCGCAGCTCCTCGGAAGGGATGTCCACGTTGACGAGCGTGTCGGCCTGCCGCAGAAGCCGGTCCGGCACGCGCTCCCGCACGTCGATGTGCGTGACCCGCGCCACGATGTCCTGGAGCGACTCGAAATGCTGGATGTTGACCGTGGTCATGACCGAGATGCCCGCGTCGAGGATCTCCTCGACATCCTGGTAGCGCTTCTCGTTCTCCACGCCGGGAACGTTGGTGTGGGCGAGCTCGTCGACCAGGACGACCTCGGGCTTGCGCCGAAGGATCCCCGCCAGGTCCATCTCTTCGAACGTCCTGCCCTTGTAGTCGATCGACCGGCGGGGAATGACCTCGAGGTCCCCGATCTGGGCCTCGGTCTCCGCGCGCCCATGCGTCTCGATGACGCCGATCACGACGTCGACACCCTGAGTCTTCAGAGCGTGCGCGTCCTCGAGCATCTGGTAGGTCTTGCCCACTCCCGCGGCGTGCCCGACGTAGATCTTGAGCTTGCCCTTGCGGGACTTCTCGAGCAGCCGGAGAAAGACGTCCGGCGAACTGCGGCGAAGCTCGTCCTGGGGCATGCGCGGATTCTAGCCGTGCCGGCGCGCCCCGGGCTGCCACGCAACCGATTCGCAGCTTCGGCTCACGCGGGCCGGCGCCCGGACCCGCCTCTCCAAGAAGAGCTTGGCCGCGGGCGCGGGCTCGTCCCATAATGCGCCGTGCCCTTGCCAGCCTTGTTCTTCGGGCGGGACCACGCCCCGCGGGAGGGAGAGGCTGCGCCGGTCCGGCCCGCCGGCCTCGCCGTGGACCTGTTGATCGCGTGCGTCCTCTTGGCCCTGATCGCCGGCGTGGTCACGCTGGCCCAGCGGTGGCGGGCGCCGATCCGCCAGGCCGTCACGATTGACCTGTCCCCAAGCGCCCTTCCCGGCTACACGCTGCTTTCCCTGTCGCGCGGCTTCGCGGCCTACCTGCTGTCGCTCGCTTTCACGCTCATCTATGGCACCGTGGCGGCCCATTCGCGGCGGGCCGAGAAGGTCATGATTCCGCTCCTGGACATCGGCCAGGGCATTCCCGTGCTCGGCTTCCTGCCCGGTCTCGTGCTCGGCATGGTCGCGCTCTTCCCCCACACCAACGTCGGCCTCGAGCTCGCCTGTATTCTGATGATCTTCACCGGGCAGGTCTGGAACATGGTGTTCTCCTTCTACGGGTCCCTGCGCTCGGTGCCCGCCGAGCTCAAGGAGGTCGCCCGCATCCACCGCTTCGGCTGGTGGAGGACGTTCCGCACCGTGGAGGTCTCCGGCGCGGTCATCGGCCTGGTCTGGAACTCCATGATGTCGATGGCCGGCGGATGGTTCTTCCTGACCGTCAACGAGGCCTTCACCCTGGGAGACCACGATTTCCGACTTCCCGGCGTCGGCTCCTACATGGCCGTGGCCATCGAGCGCGGAGACCGGCGGGCGATGGTGTGGGCGATCGTCGCCATGGCTCTGATGATCCTCGCGGTCGACCAGCTCCTCTGGAAGCCGCTGGTGGCGTGGTCGCAGCGGTTCCGCCTGGAGGAGATCTCCGGCGCGCCGCCGGCCCGCTCGTGGGTCCTCGACCTCGTGCGGCGTTCCTGGCTCGCGCGCCGCTTGAGACAGGCGCGCCGGGAGACGCCGGCGAGGATTCCGCCTGTTCCGGCCGCCGCGGCGCCCCGATCCGAAGCGGGCAACGCCGCCGGGGGGAACGTCCTGCGCCGCGGGCTGGCCGCAGTCCTGGGCCTGGCCGCGGCCGCCGCGGCGGTCCTGGGGGCCTATCGCCTCGTCGCGCTCCTTCTGAAGGTGCCCGCGCACGAGTGGCTTCTCCTGGCCGGCGCCCTGGGCGCCACGTTCCTGCGGGCGGCCGGCGCGCTCCTCCTGGGCGCGCTCTGGTGCGTCCCCGCGGGAATCGTCATCGGCCGCTCGCCGGCCTGGTCGCGCCGGCTGCAGCCCGTCGTCCAGCTCGTCGCGTCCTTTCCCGCCCCGATGCTCTTCCCGCTGGTGACCGGGCTCCTGCTCGGCCTCAACGTGCCGTTCTCCCTGATCGCCGCGGTGCTGATGTTCCTCGGCGCGCAGTGGTACATCCTTTTCAACGTGCTGGCCGGCGCGACCTCCATCCCGCACGACCTGGAAGAAGCGTCGGAGACCTACTCCGTGAGGGGATTCGACCGGTGGCGCAAGCTGTTCCTGCCGTCGGTCTTTCCTTACCTCGTCACCGGCCTGATCACGGCCGCGGGCGGCGCCTGGAACGCGTCCATCGTTGCGGAGACGATGACCTACAAAGGCAGGACGCTGGCGACCTTCGGCCTGGGGACCGTGATCACGCGGGCGACGCAGCACGCCAACTTCCCGCTGCTCGCGGCCGGCGTCCTCACGATGTCCGCGGCGCTGATCGTGATCAACCGGGGCGTGTGGCGGCCTCTCTACCGGCTGGCCGAGTCGCGATACGCTTTGAACCGATGACCGCCTCGGCCGTCTCCGATCCCCGGCTCGACGCCCCGATCTCCGCCTGCGCGGGCGTGACCAAGATCTACCTCGACGAGGCCGGGCGTGAGCGGGTGATCCTGAAGGACGTCGACTTCGCGGTGCGGCGCGGCGAGACCGTCGCGGTGCTGGGGCCTTCGGGATGCGGCAAGTCGACCCTCCTGCGGATCCTGATCGGGCTGATCCCGCCGACCTCGGGCACGGTCACGCAGCACGGCAAGCCGCTCGTGGGTATTCATCCCGGCGCCGCGGTCGTGTTCCAGAACTTCGCGCTCTTCCCCTGGTTGACGGTCGCCGAGAACGTCCGCGTCGGCTTGAACGGCAAGCCGATGGACGTTCAGGACGTCGAGTCTCGGGTGGAGGCGGCGATCGAGCGCGTCGGTTTGACCGGCGTCGAGCGCGCCTTTCCCAAGGAGCTGTCCGGCGGAATGAAGCAGCGGGTCGGCATCGCGCGGGCGCTCGTGGGCGGGCCGGAGCTGCTCTGCATGGACGAGCCCTTCTCCGCGCTCGACGTGCTGACCGCGGAGTCGCTGCGGGCGGAGGTGTACCGCCTCTGGTCCGACGGCGCGACGGGCCTCTCCTCGATCCTCATCATCACGCACCTGATCGAGGAGGCCGTCTACCTGGGCGACCGCATCTTGATCATGGGCGCCAATCCCGGGACGGTGCGTCAGGAGATCGTCAACACGCTTCCCCACCCGCGCGAGTACCGTCATCCGGAGTTTCTGCAGATGGTCGAGCGCGTGCACGACATGGTCACCGGCGTCCATCTTCCGGAGGAGGCGCCGGTCTCCGCCGTCGGCCACCCCGCCTGCGGTCCCTGCCGCCCGATTCCCGCGGTCAGCGTGGGCCAGATGATGGGCCTGCTCGAGATCCTGGCCGACCGCGGCGGCGAGGAAGACCTCTTCGCCATCGACGCCCTGACCGACTACGAGTTCGGGCGCACGATCGCCGTGGTCAAGGGCGCGGAGATGCTCGGCACCGTGGACACTCCCGGAGACCTGGTCCGTCTGACCGACGTGGGCCGCGAGATCGTGGCCGCGCCGGCTCCGGACAAGCGCGCCCTTTTCCAGCGGCGTCTCCTGACGCTGGGCGTCTTCGCCGAGGTGATCCGGTTTCTCGCCGAAGAGCCCGATCGTCCGCGCTCGGGCGACGACGTCCGCCACTTTCTGAGCGAGAAGCTTCCCGGCCAGGCCATCGAGGAGCTCTTCCAGACGATCGTGACCTGGGGGCGCTACGGGCAGCTCTTCGAGTACGACTCGCGCGCCGACGAGCTCGGCCTCTTCGGAGGCCGCGACGAAGAGGCGGCCGCGGGATAGCGGGCCCGCCGGCCGGCCGCGGCTTTACCGCGCGGGCAGCGCCCGGTCCAGTTCGAGATTCGTCCGCAGCACGTTGACCCGCGGATCGCCGAGGAACCCCAGCGTCCGCGGCTCGATCTGGCGGCGGATGACCGCGGCGACCTGCTCCTCGGAGGCTCCGCGCGCCCCGGCGATGCGGGCGGCCTGCCACAGCGCCGCGTCGGGCGAGAGGTGCGGATCGACGCCGGAGGCCGAGGACGTGACCAGGTCCGCGGGCACCGGCCGGGAATCGCCCGGACGGTCCTTGCGGGCCTCCGCGACCGCGGCGGCGATCTGCTTGGCCAGGTCGGCATCCGTCGGCCCCTTGTTGGTTCCGCCCGAAGACGTCGGATCGTAGCCGTTCTTTCCCGCCGCAGAGGGGCGAGAATGCAGGTACTTCGGATTCTGGAAGGCCTGACCGATCAGGTCGGATCCAACCACGCGCCCTCCGTTCTCGACGAAGGACCCGTTGGCCTTGTCCTTCCAGAAGAGCTGCCCCAGGCCGTACACGACGGCCGGATAGACGCCGCCCAGAAGGACGGTCAGCACCAGAACGTACAGGGACGAGCGCAGTACAAGTTTCATATTGTTAGTCCTCTCAGGCCAGGCGCAGAGCCACGACGATCCAGTCGATGAGCTTGATCCCGACGAAGGGGATCAGGACGCCTCCCACTCCGTAGATCCAAAGATTGCGGGAGAGGATCCGCGCCGCCCCCAGCGGCCGGTACTTGACCCCTCGCAGCGCCAGCGGGACGAGCGCGATGATGATCAGGGCGTTGAAGATCACCGCGGACAGAATCGCCGATTTCGGGTTGGCCAGGTGCATGACGTTCAGGGCGTTCAAGACCGGATAGGTCGCCGCGAACATGGCCGGCAGGATGGCGAAGTACTTGGCCACGTCGTTGGCGATCGAGAACGTCGTCAGCGCCCCGCGCGTCATGAGGAGCTGCTTGCCGATCTCCACGACCTCGATCAACTTCGTGGGGTTGGAGTCGAGATCCACCATGTTGCCGGCCTCGCGGGCGGCCTGGGTTCCCGTGTTCATGGCCACGCCGACATCGGCCTGGGCCAGCGCGGGGGCGTCGTTGGTGCCGTCCCCGGTCATGGCCACGAGGTTGCCGCCCTCCTGCTCCTTGCGGATCAGGGCCAGCTTCTGCTCCGGCGTGGCCTGGGCCAGAAAATCGTCGACGCCCGCTTCGCGCGCGATGGCCGAGGCGGTCAGCGGGTTGTCGCCGGTGATCATGATCGTGCGGATGCCCATGGCCCGCAGCCGGTCGAAGCGGTCCTTCATCCCCGCCTTGACGATGTCGCGCAGGGCCACGACGCCCATGACCTTCGGCCCGTCGGCCACGAGAAGCGGCGTGGCCCCTTCGGCCGAGATCTTGTTCAGAAGATCCGTGACGACGGGATCGACCTCTCCGCCCTGCCGCCGAACCCAGTCGCAGACCGAGTCGCCCGCGCCCTTGCGGACCTTCCGGCCGTTGAAGTCCACGCCGGACATGCGGGTGGTCGCGGAGAACGGAATGAAGCTCATCCCCTCGACGCGCCGCGCCCGCAATCCGAACTTGTCCTTGGCCAGAACGACGATCGAGCGGCCTTCCGGCGTCTCGTCGGCGAGCGAAGAGAGCTGCGCCGCTTCGGCCAGGTCGCCGGGCAGCACGCCGGGCGCATGGAAGAACTCGGTGGCCTGGCGGTTGCCGAGCGTGATCGTGCCGGTCTTGTCGAGCAGCAGCACGTTGACGTCCCCGGCGGCCTCGACCGCCCGCCCGGACATGGCGAGCACGTTGTGCTGCAGGACGCGGTCCATGCCCGCGATGCCGATGGCCGACAGCAGGCCGCCGATCGTCGTCGGGATGAGGCAGACCAGGAGGGCGATCAGGACCGGCGTCGTGGCGCTTCCCCCGGCGTAGACAGCGAACGGGCGCAGCGTCACGGTGGCGATCAGGAACACGATCGTCAGGCCGGCCAACAGAATCGACAGCGCGATTTCGTTGGGCGTTTTCTGACGCGTGGCCCCTTCCACGAGGGCGATCATCCGGTCCAGGAACGTCTCGCCGGGATTGGACGTGATCTCGATGACGATCCTGTCGGACAGGACGCGCGTTCCGCCGGTGACGGCGGACCGGTCGCCGCCCGATTCCCGGATGACCGGGGCCGACTCACCCGTGATCGCGGACTCGTCTACCGAGGCGATCCCCTCGACCACCGTCCCGTCGCCGGGAATCGCTTCGCCTGCCTCGACGATCACGCGATCTCCCTTGCGCAGGCTGGTGGCCGCGACCGACTCCTGCCCCTTCTTCGTCAGGCGCCGGGCGACGGTCTCCGTCCGGCCGCGCTTCAAGGCCGCGGCCTGGGCCTTGCCCCGCCCCTCGGCCATGGCTTCGGCGAAGTTGGCGAAGAGAAGCGTGAACCAGAGCCACAGCGCGATCTGGAGGTTGAACAGGACCTCCAGGCCTCGGGCCATGTCCCGGACGAGCAGCAGAGTCACCAGGACCGCGCCGATCAGCACGACGAACATGACCGGGTTCTTCGCCTGGAGGCGCGGGTCGAGCTTGCGGAACGAGTCCGCGATCGCCGGCTTCACGATGCCCGGATCGAAGAGTCTGCGGCGTTCGGCTTGAGCCATGGACGTCTCCCTCAGAACAGCGTCCCGGCCTTCATCAGCAGGTGCTCGACAATCGGCCCCAGCGAGAAGGCGGGAAAGAAGGTCAGCGCCCCGACGATGACGACGACGCTGACCAGGAGAATGGTGAAGAGTGGGCCGGTCACCGGGAACGTGCCGACCGACGCGGGGATCTTCTTCTTGGCCGCCAGCGACCCCGCGATCGCCAGGATCGGGATCAGCATGAAGAAGCGCCCCAGGAACATGTCGAGGCCGAGCGAGACGTTGTACCAGAGCGTGTTGGCATTGAGACCGGCGAAGGCCGATCCGTTGTTGCCGGCGCCCGATTCGTAGGCGTAGAGGATTTCCGTGAAACCGTGCGGCCCCTTATTGTTCAACGACGACAGGCCGGCCGGGAGCCTCGCGGCCGCCGCCGTGAAGCCCAGGATGATGAGCGTCAGGATCAGGATCGAGAGCATCGCCAGCTTGACCTCGTGGGATTCGATCTTCTTGCCCAGGTATTCGGGAGTCCGGCCGACCATCAGCCCGGCGATGAACACGGTCAGCACGATGAAGACGAACATTCCGTAGAGGCCCGCGCCGACGCCGCCGAAGATCACTTCGCCCGTGGCGATATTGGCGAGCGGCACGAGGCCGCCGACCGGCGTGAACGAGTCGTGCCAGGAATTGACCGCGCCGCAGGAGGCGTCGGTCGTGATGGTGGCGAAGAGGGCGGAGTCCCCGATCCCGAAGCGGACTTCCTTTCCTTCCATGTTGCCGCCGGACCCGCCTGTGGTCGGCGCGGCCTGGACGCCCGCCTTCTGATGGATCGGATTGCCCTGCTGCTCGGCCACGGTGGCGACGACGGCGCCGACCAGGAACATCAGCGACATGGCGGCGAAGACGGCCCAGCCGTGCCTCTTCGAGCCGGTCATGCGGCCGAGCGTCGACGTCAGACCGGCCCCGATCGAGAAGATCAGGACGATCTCCACGAAGTTCGTTCCCGGCGTCGGGTTCTCGTAGGGGAATCCCGAGTTGGCGTTGAAGAAGCCGCCGCCGTTGGTTCCCAGCTCCTTGATCGCCTCCTGCGAGGCGACCGGCCCCTGGGGAATCTTCTGCTCGGCCCCCTCGACGGTCTTGACCGGCACGTCGGCGCGGAAGTTCTGGACCACGCCACGGGAGACCAGGAAGAGCGCTCCCACGAAAGAAATCGGAAGGAGGACCCAGAGGATCGTGCGGGTGCAGTCGAACCAGAAGTTGCCGATCCCCGCCGCCTTCTCGCGCGCTACGCCCCGGATCACCGCGATGGCGATGGCGATGCCGGTCGCCGCGGACAGGAAGTTATGGAAGGCCAGGCCCACCATCTGCGTGAAGTGGGACATCGTCGACTCTCCGGAGTATCCCTGCCAGTTCGTGTTCGTGGTGAACGACATGGCCGTGTTCCAGGAGGAATCCGGCGAGACCGCGCCGAAGTGATTCGGGTTGAACGGCAGCCACTGCTGCAGGCGCTGGAAGGCGTACAGCAGAACGAGCGAGGCCGCGTTGACGACAAGCATCACCACGGTCCACTCGATCCAGCTCTGGTCCTTGTGGGCGTCGACGCCGCAGAGCCCGTAGATCGCCCGCTCCACGGGCCGCAAGACCGGATCGAGGAACGTCCGTTCGCCGGCAAACACCCGCTTCATGTAACCGCCCAGAAGCGGCGTCAGCGCGACGATGATGCCGAAGTAGATCAAGAGCTCGAGAACTTGATTCGAGGTCATGGCTCAGACCTCCTCCGCCTTCAACATGGCGTGGAGCAGGTAGTAGAGGAGCCCCAGAGTCACGACCAGACCCAGGATGTCTTCCCAACCCACGGCAGTTCCTCCGATCTCAGACCTTGTCCGCCCACTTCGTGTAGCGGATCGCCAGGTAGAAGAGCAAGACCGATAACAATATGAAGATTGTGTCTGCCATCACGCCGTCTCCTGGCCGGTCAGGGCCGGCCGTGTTGCTCCCGCGCCGGACCGCCGGGACTCATCGGGCGCCGTCTGCCGCTTTCGCCACGAACTCGGGCGACCCGGGAGGTCGTCTCCATCGGGCGCCGCGCCGGAGGCCTGGTCGCCGGCGTCGATCTCCACACGACATCGAGGCCGTCCGGATTCCAGACCTGGAGGCCGCGCCGCATGGCCAGAACGTAGCCCACGAAGCCTGCCACCGTGAGAATCCAACGCCATTCCCTTCCCGCGAGCGCCCCGGCGGCCACGCCGGCTGCGAGCAACGCTAGCGAGGCCGTGATCCAGGCGACCGCGCGAGTGTACTGCGCTCTCCGCCCGGGCTCTTGATTGCTTTTCCGCATGGCTCTTTGACCGTCCGCTGGGAACTATCCCTCGCTCGCCCGAAAGAAGTTCGAAAGAAAGGCCAAAGATTCGCGGAAGCGAATCGATCGTTGGCGAATTCGGCCGGACCGCGTGTTACAGATTGCCGCGGTCACATTCCGAGCGAAAAGGAGACGGTTCCATGACAGCCCTGAGAAATTCACCGCGTTTGTTTTTGGCGTTTGTTTTTTATGTCGCCGCGAGCGTCCGGCCTGCGGCGGGGCGGCCGATCGCTTCCACGGCGGACGCGCCGGCGCGCCCGCAGGACGCCGCCGAGCAGGCGGCCGCGACAGATCCGCAGCCCCCGGCGGCGGCGCCCACACCCGATCTCGGCAAGATCACGCTCAGCAGCTACGCCGAGGTGTTCGACAGCTACAACTTCAACCATCCGTCGAACCGCATCACGAACTTCCGCGGATTCGACGATCGCGAGAGCACCTTCACGCTCTCCAACGCGGCCGTGACGGCGGCCTGGGAGAAGGCGGCCGTCTCGGGCAAGGTCACGCTGCAGATCGGGCACACGCCCAACACCTACTATCTCTCCGAGCCCACGTTTCCCGGAACCTCCGCAGCAGGCGAGACGGACGCCACGACCTGGAAGTACCTCCAGGAAGCGTGGCTCGGGTACCGCGCTCCGATCGGAAAAGGCATCCTGTTCCAGGCCGGGCTCTTTCTCTCGCCGATCGGCGTGGAGGGGATCGCGGTCAAGGACAACTGGAACTGGTCGCGTTCCAATCTCTTCTTCGGCCTCCCCTTCTACCACGTCGGGCTGCGAGCCACGTACGAGCTGTCGCCGATATGGACACTCGAGCTCATGGCCTGCAACGGCTGGAATTCGGTGGTGGACAACAACAAGGAGAAGTCGATCGAGGTCGCGGCGACCAACAAGGTGTCCGACTCTCTCAGCCTGCACTTTCTCTACTTCGGAGGGGCGGAACGTCCGACCGGCGCGCCGGAGGGCGAACCGTGGCGCAACCTCGTGGATGTCTATGGCACCTGGGACGCCACGAAGACGCTCTCCTTCATACTCCACGCCGACGCCGGCGAGGAGCAGAGCCACTTCGGGAGGAGTTCCTGGCTGGCGGCGGCCGGTTACGTGCGCGTGAAGGTCTCGGCCGTCTTCGATGTGGCCGCGCGGGCGGACGTCTTCTGGGAGCAGGTGCCGTCCAACGACAAAGGAACGGCGTCCGCCATTTTCTGGCCGGCCGGACGCGTGGCTTCCCAGACGCTCACGCTGGAGTACCATCCCCTGGACAACGTCTCAATCCGGCTCGAGGGCCGGCACGACGGCGCGTCGGCCGACATGTTTTTCCGCGGCCAGGTCGCAGGCGACGGCTCCCCGCTGGCGCCCTACATCCCGAACGCGCGGAACCAGACGACGGTCACTTTGGGTCTGACCACCTGGTTCTAGCCGGAGGCATGGCGGGCCGCGGCTTTCGATCCTGGGCCTCCGTGTCCAGCGCACGCGGCCCTTCTCAAGGGGCTCCTGTACCTGCGCGGAAGCAGCAGACCGTCGTCAACGTGCCGTGGTACCTGGGACCATGAAGGCGGCGCGCGGCGCGGGCCTTTCGCAGGTGCCTCCCGGGCGCCGCAGGGACTGCGTCTGCCGCCAGGAGAAGACGAGGCTGCCCAGGCCCGCCAGGGCGGGGACCCAGGCCGCGGCCGCGTAACCGAGGCCGCCCAGGAGGAGGAATGCTCCGAGGAGTCCGATGCCGGACAAGAAAGCGTTGTACGCCCTGCGGCGCCTTCGCCATCGGCTGACTGGTTTGTCCATGGCGCCACTCTAGGCGCCGAGGCGTTTGGAAGTCCGGAGGAAACCCGAAAGATTGTCGAAAGATCGGGGGCGGGCGCGCGGGACCTCTCGCGGCCTAGAATCCGTCCCAGCGGAGGAACGGCATGAAGAGAGCGACAGGGTCCGCGCGGGCCGCGGGAAAGCGCCGATCCTGGCCCAGGCGCGTTTTGGCTCTGCTCGCCGCCTCCCGCATGCTCGGGATCCGATCCGGCGACGATCACCGATTCACCAGCATCTGGTTCGTGATGGTCGGGGGCCGCGTCTTCGTCCGTCCGTGGAACGACGAGCCGGGCGGTTGGCGGCGGGCCTTTACCGGCCAATCGCGCGGCTCGATCCGCGTGAACGGCCGAGAGATCCGCGTGCGCGGCCGCGCGGTCCGCGGCGAGCGTCTCTTCGACGCCGTCGACGCGGCCTACGCCGCGAAGTACGACACCCGGGCTTCGCAGAAGTGGGTCCGCGGCTTCCGCCTCGCCCGCCGCCGCAGGGCGACGATGGAGCTCCTGCCGGGGTAGGAGCGACCTAGACCTGGCGGCGGGGCGCGGATGGCGTGGGGTAAATGCTTCGCCGCTGCGAGGGGACGTGAAACGTCGGAGCGGGCTCGCTCTCGGTGGCGTCCTTCTTATCCTCCTTCTCAATCGGCCGGCAGAAAAACAGGAACAGACCCGCCCAGGCGCCCAGGAAGAGAATCGCCGCGAAGATCGATCCGGTTCGCGGACGCTTCCACCGCCAGAGCAAGCACATCGACAGAAGCGACGCCGCGCCCCAGGATAGAGTGAATACGACTGCCGGACGCTCGACCGTGCCCGTTCTGCGAAAGATGTAGGCCGTCACGAAGACCGCGAGAAGGAGAAAGAACCAGGACACCAGCCAGGCGAACGATCGCAGAATCGCTCCGAGGATACGCAGAGCCGCTTTGACGACGCGCATGAAGCCTCCCGATTTGTCCCGTGAGAGCTTCATCCTGCCGGCACGCCCGGACGGAAGACGTCAGACCGAGTCGAGTGACCTCGAATCACGGCAACGTCTTGATTCGGAGGCGGTTCCCTTCAGGCTCCGAACTGCCGCAGATGGTGGTCGAGGTGCTTGTACATCACGACGCCCCACTCGTCGCCCGACATCCTCCCCACGAAGGAATGGGTGTGCCGGCCCGCGGCCTCGGGGCCGGCCCCGCAGAAGCGCCCGATGAGCGCGGTCAGGTACTCCTTTTCCCGCGCGAAGTCCCTGGCGTCGCTGACGACGAAGGTCGGATCGGTCGGCGAATTTCTGGGAAACGCCTTGTCGCCGACGAGCGACGACCGGACGAACGGCGCGAGGATCTTGCCGATGAAGGCCTGCTTGCGCGGCTTGTCGCCCGTGCCCGCCTCCATCGCGACCGAGCAGTGGGCCATCATCTGGGCCGGGTCCATCTTCCCCCACTGGCGCGTCGACGCCGGCGAGAGGGCGTTCAACCGCTGTAGGATCGCCTCCCGCGCGGCGGGCTCGAAGAGGTTCCTGGGCATTTCGGCCTCCGTTTTGCGTACTCTATGGCCGCGGGCGCATGCGGCGGCTCGAAACCGGACCAATACTTCTGCGTAGTACCTCACGAACAAAGAGGTTATCGATGACCAGACGCGTCTCCGCCCGTGCCCTTGCCTTTGCGCTTGCCCTCGCGCTCGCCGCTCTGCTGCTGCCGGCCGCGGCCACCGCGCAGTCCGCGCCGCGGGAGCACCCCCTCAAGGAGCTCCCCTACACGCCGAGCCTCGATCTGTCCTCGCTCGACCGTTCCGCCGATCCGTGCACCGACTTCTACCGGTTCACCTGCGGCGGCTGGATGGCGAAGAATCCGATCCCGCCGGACCAGGCGGCCTGGAACGTCTACGCGAAGCTGGGCGAGGAGAACGCCGAGTTCCTTTGGGGCATCCTCGAGGAAGCCTCGCAGCCCACGCCCGGCCGCTCTCCGGTTCAGGAGAAAATCGGGGACTTCTTCGCCGCGTGCATGGACGAGACCGCCGCCGAGCATCTCGGCGCCGCTCCCCTGCAGCCGGCCCTGCGCGAGATCGCCGCCTTGAAGAGCAAGAAGGATCTGGCCGCCGTCCTGGCCCGCCGGCACCTGGAGAGCCAGGGCCGCGGATTCCTGTTCGGCTTCGGCTCCAGCCAGGACTTCGGCGACGCGTCCCAGGTCATCGCCTCGCTCTCCGCCGGCGGCCTGAGCCTGCCCGACCGCGACTACTACACCAAGACCGACGCCAAGTCCCAGGAGATCCGGGACAAGTACCTCCTGCATGTCGCGCGCATGCTCGAGCTCATCGGGGAGAGCAGGACACAGGCCGCGGCCGACGCGAAGACCGTGCTGGCGATCGAGACCGCGCTCGCCAAGGCGTCCCTGACGCGCGTCGAGCGCCGCGATCCCTACAAGCTGTACCACAAGATGGGGATTGTGGAGCTTTCCAAGCTGACGCCGTCCTTCGACTGGAACGGCTACTTCCAGACGGCCGGCCTGGGCAAGGCCGGCGTCCTCAACGTCTCGGAGCCGAAGTTCTTCCGGGAGGTCGAGACGGAGCTCAAGGCCGTTCCCCTCGCGCAGTGGAAAACCTACCTGCGCTGGCATCTCGTCAACGCTTCGGCGCCCTACCTCTCGCGCGCGTTCGTCGAGGAGGACTTCGCCTTCAACCGCAAGACCCTGCGCGGCGTGGCCGAGCTGCCGGCCCGGTGGAAGCGGTGCGTCCGGTACGTGGACCGGGATCTGGGCGAGGCGCTGGGACAGGAGTTCGTGCGCCGCACCTTCAGCGCGGAGACCCGGCAGAAGACCGTCGACATGACGCTCCGGATCGAGAAGGCCATGGAGGGCGAGATCAAGTCGCTGGACTGGATGACCGACGCCACCAAGGCCCGCGCGCTCGAGAAGTTGCACGCGATCGCCAACAAGGTCGGCTACCCGGACCGGTGGCGCGACTACTCGTCCTTGGAGATCAAGCCCAACGACTTCTTCGGCGACGCCACCCGCGCGACCGTGTTCGAGTCCAACCGCGATCTGGGCAAGATCGGCAAGCCCGTCGACCGCGGCGAATGGGCCATGACCGCGCCGACCGTCAACGCCTACTACAACCCGCAGCTGAACGACATCAACTTCCCCGCCGGCGTGCTCCAGCCGCCGCTCTACGATCCGAAGCTCGACGACGCCCCCAACTACGGCAACACCGGCGCGACGATCGGCCACGAGCTGACCCACGCCTTCGACGACGAAGGCCGCCAGTTCGACGCCCAGGGGAACCTCAAGGACTGGTGGACGCCGGAGGACGCCAAGGCCTTCGAACAGCGCGTCCAGTGCGTGCGCGACCAGTACGCCGGCTACACCATCGTCGACGACATCAAGATCAACTCCAAGCTGACGTCCGGCGAAGACGTCGCCGACATCGGCGGAACGCTCCTCGCCTACATCGCCTGGAAAGACGCCACGCAGGATCAGAAGCTCGAGACGATCGACGGCTTCACGCCCGACCAGCGTTTCTTCATCGGCATGGCCCAGTGGGCCTGCGAGAACGACCGCCCGGAGAACCTGCGCGTCAACGCGATCACCAACCCGCACTCCCCCGGCGTCGACCGGATCAACGGGCCGGTTTCGGATCTCCCGGAGTTCCAACGCGCCTTCGGCTGCGGAGAGGGCAAGCCCATGGTGCGGGCGAGAGTCTGCAAGGTGTGGTGAGGGCGGGAGGAAGCGGCGGCTAGCGCTCGCAGCCGAGAGCGAAAGCGAGGGCGGCGCAGACCTCCCGCATGCGGAGCGGGTTCAACAGGGTCAGGCGCCGGCCGAGGACGACTTGGTTGACGGTCACGACATTGTGAAGGTTGACCGCACAAACCTGCCGCATTCCGTCCTCCGGTCCGATCGCGACTTCGGACGGGACGCCTCGGATCGTGGACGTGATGGGGGCGATGGTCACGCGGGACAGATAACGGATCGCGGTGCCGCGCGTCAGAACGAGGACGGGCCGCTCCTTGTCCGGCGTAGGAAAGCGACAGAGGCGGACCTCTCCGCGCTCGATCACTCGTCCGGCCAGTCCGCGACTTTGTCCCAGGCGCCGGGCTCGTCGAGCGAATCGGGATAACGAAGGTAGCCGTCGCGGTCTCGCGTTTCCTTCTCCGCGGTCGCGAGCCGGTCGAGGTACGCACGCAGAGCCTGCCGAAAGAGGGCCGACCGATTCGTCTTGAGTTTCTTGACCGCGCGATCCGCCGCGCGAAGGAGGTCGGCTTCGAGGACGACCTGGATCGTTTCCATCGATGTTGAGCTTAGTCCACACTCAAGTCAACAGTCAATCAAGCCTTCGCCCGACCCAAGTCCCCCCGAAACGGTTCACCCACCGAAAGTTAGGTTTCCGCGCCCGCCTTTAGGCTCGTGGCGCGGCGCGGCCCGGGCCTCAGCATGCCGCACCAGTTGCCGAAACGGGAAGGGATGCCCATGCGCGTCGCGAAACGTGCTCTGACCTGGCCTGTTCTGACCTGGCCTGTTCTGAGCTGTGGAGTCGTGATCGTCCTGGCCGGCGCGGCTCAGGCGAGCGCGCAGCCGGCGATCCCCTGCACCATCCAACCGGCGTCGGACCGCGCCGCCAACCCGCCCGTTCAATGCACCGCGACGCCGACGAGCCCGACGCCCACGCGCACGTCGACGAGCTCGCCCACCCCGTCGCCCACCGCCACGCGGACGAAGACGAAGACCAGGACGCCCGTTCCGACGATCACCTTCGAGCCGCCGCCGACCGACACGCCTCCTCCGACGCCGATCGTCACGCCGCCGACGGTCACCATGCCTCCCACGGGGACGATGCCGCCGACCAACACCGCCAGGCCCAGCGCCACGCGGACCGCGACCAGGGCGCCGACGGCCACCCACACCGCGACCAAGGCTCCCTCGGTGACGCCGACGAAGACGAAGTCGTCCACCGCGACTCCGAACCCGTCCAAGACTCCCACCCGGACCGTCACGTCGACGCCGACGCCCACGTCTCCGCCCCCGCCGCCCTCGCCGACGCCGACGGTCACGCCGACGCCCAAGCCCGATCCCTGCAAGATGCCGCCGGACCCGGGCGGAAAGAAGGTCCAGCGCTGGTACGCGATCGGCGTCACGACCACGAACGAGCAGAACCCCTGGAAGGGCGCCTCGGTCCAGTGGACGAACAACAACATGTACCTGGGGACCGCCGTGGCCGGCAACTTCCTGGATGAGACGCTCTGGATCGGAACCAACAGCGCGCAGCTCTGCTGGATCGAGGTCGGCGACACGGAATACACCGACCCGGACACCGGCCAGGGCCTGCGCAGCTACTACTGGGCCGAGAACAGCAAGGCCAACGGCTATGAGGAGCACTTGCTCAACCAGCCGGCCTATCCGCCCGTCGGCCAGTTCCAAAACTACGCGATCACGATGGAGCCCGGCATGCCCTACAACATCGTCATCGGCATCAACGTGGTCGGCAACTCGAATCAGCCCGGCGACACGCTCTTCGCCCACGCCGGCCTGGAGACGACCTCTGCGAACGCCCGGATCGCCGGAGCGGTCGGCTTCCGCAACTTCCTGATCTTCGACGGCCGCGCCTACCACCCGTGGCCCAACCACACGCAGAGCGTCGACTTCCCGGCCTGGTGGCAATGGAACTGGCCGGCCGCCGCCAACGGAATCCCCGTGCCCTTCCTCCCGTTCGGAATGAGGTAAGACGATGAGCGCTCGAGTGCGAACGTCCGCGGCCTACTCGATCCCGTTCCTGATTCTCTGCGCGGCCCTGATCTGGATCGCGCCGACGCGCCCGTCGCCCGCGGCTTCACCCGCCGCGGCCCACAGGCAGGAGCCGCCCTCGACGGCGTCGAGCCCGGCCCTGGCAGCCGGGCCGGTCGAGCTCCCTTTTGCCCTCCGCGCGACCGGCGGTCCCTACGTGGACGCCGAGTCGGTTCGCCTCTCGGGGCTGCGGCAGGCGATCGGCCGCCGGGCCGTCTCGCCGCAGGCGGAAAGCGTGCGCTTCATGACCTACGGCGAAGCGGTCGACTGGTACCGGACCGGCTGGTCGACGGAGATCGACTTCTATCGTGAGGTCTACGTCGTCTCCGTGCCCGGCCGCATCAGCGTCGGCCACCACGTGCAGCTCTCCTACGCGCGGAGCTACTACATCTACGACGCCTCCACCGGCCGCCTCATCCAGTGGGGTGCGACCGACAACCCCGACCCCGTCACCGAGGGCCGCCCGCCCCGCCGCTGAACCGCGCGCCCTTGCCTCCGATCGCGCCAGCGAGGGAGAACCTCGAAGCCTGCCGGGGCGAAGTGACGGCCCAATGTGAACGCTGCTCCACACCATAGCGGCGCATCAAGACGAAGGAAATGCAGTCGGTGAAGCTGACCCGCTGATCGGCGAACTTTGCAGATCCCCCGGCAACATGACCGTCGCGCGTTTCAGGGCGCCGCTTTTCATAATGGGAGACCTGGCCGAGGGTCCGCGGGCTGAAGGCGACTCACCATTGCGACGCTTTCGCTCCATGCGCCGTCTTCAGCGCCCATACCTCGATTCGGACCGTTGATCCGGACAAAGCGTCTTTGCCCCGCGGCGGCCTCTCGCACCGCCTCCCCTTCCCGGTAAGATGCCACGGCCCTAACGACGGAAAGGACATTCGCCGATGAAGAACCGGTTCGCTGCCGCGGTCGCTGGCCTGCTGTTCCTCCTCGCCCCGCTCTCGACCGCTCCCCTCCGCGCCCAGGACAAGCCGCATCCTCCCGTCGACCACCCGCTCTCCGCGCCTCCGGGCGACGCCTCCAAGGAGAAGGAGGAGGCGAAGAAGTGGGACGTCGCGGCGCCGCCATACGCCTTCGACGTCGACGTCCCGATCGACGTGGACGAAGGGACCTGGATCTCCCTGGACGTCTCGCCCGACGGCAAGGAAATCGCCTTCGACCTGCTCGGCGACCTCTACACGATGCCGATCGCGGGCGGCGAAGCGAAGGCGCTGACGTCCGGCATCCCCTGGGACATGCAGCCGCGGTACTCGCCCGACGGCAAGTGGATCGCGTTCACCTCCGACCGCTCCGGCGGCGACAACATCTGGGTGATCGGCCGTGACGGCAAGAACCTCCAGCAGGTCACCAAGGAGACGTTCCGCCTCCCCAACTCCCCGGCCTGGACGCCCGACTCCCAGTACGTCGCCGCGCGCAAGCACTTCACCGGCACGCGCTCGCTCGGCGCGGGCGAGATCTGGCTCTACGACCGCTCGGGCGGCGAGGGCCTGCAGATGACCAAGCGAACCAACGAGCAGAAGGACACCGGCGAGCCGGCCTTCTCGCCCGACGGCCGCTACCTCTACTATTCCGAGGACTCCTCGCCCGGCAAGATCTACCAGTACAACCCCGACCCCAACGGCCAGATCTACGTCATCAAGCGCCTCGACCGCGAGACCGGCCGTCTGATCGACTTCGTGACCGGACCGGGCGGCTCGATCCGCCCCACGCCTTCGCCCGACGGCAAGTCCCTCGCCTTCGTCCGTCGCGTCCGCTACAAGTCCACGCTCTTCGTCATGGACCTCGAGTCAGGCATCGAGCGGCCGATCTGGAACGGCCTCGAACGCGACATGCAGGAGACGTGGGCGATCCACGGCGTCTATCCGGGCATGGCCTGGACGCCCGACGGCAAATCGGTCGTGGTGTGGGCCGGCGGCAAGATCCACAAAGTCGACGTCGCCGCCAAGCAGGTCTCCGACATTCCCTTCCACGTCCGGAGCGACCGCAAGACCGCGACGGCCGTGCGGGTCTCCGTGGACGTCCCGACCGGGCAGCTCGTCGCTGCCGACGAGGCGCGCGCGGCATCCGGAGCGAGTGGTTCGGCCTCCACCTTCCCGGTCCGGATGCTGCGCTGGGTCGGCGTCTCGCCCGATAACGCGCGTGTCGCCTACACGGCTCTGGGCTACATCTACGTCAAGGATCTCCCGGGCGGCGCCCCGCACCGGCTGACGAAGCAGACCGACCACTGGGAGCTCTTCCCGTCGTGGTCGCGCGACTCGAAGTCGATCGTGTACGCGACCTGGAACGACGAGACGCTGGGCTCGATCCGCGTCGCCGCGGCTGCCTCCGGCGTCTCCCGCGTCGTGACAGACAAGCCCGGCCACTACGAGGATCCGGTCTTTACCCCCGACGGATCGAGGATCGTCTACCGCAAGGAGACGGGCGGCTATCTCCAGGCGAGCGCCTGGTCCGCCGAGCCCGGCCTCTACTGGGTCTCCGCGGCGGGCTCCGGCAACAAGTCCACGCTCATCACCTACGACGGCGCCTCGCCGACGTTTGGCAAGTCGTCCGGCCGCGTCTTCTTCGTCAAGAACGAGGGAGGGGGCGACCAGATCGCTCCGGCCAAGCGCGTCCTCGCGTCGATCGGCCTCGAGGGAGCGCGCGAGCACGAGCACTACCTCTCGGAGCTCGCCACCGAGTTCGCGGTTTCACCCGACGGCCGCTGGCTCGCGTTCCGCGAGGGCTTCAACGCCTACGTGACGCCGTTCATCGAGACCGGGAGGCGCGTGGACATCGGGCCCAAGAGCAAGGCAGTTCCCGTGACGCGCGTCTCCAAGGACGCCGGCGAAGATCTGCGCTTCTCCGGCGACTCCTCGCGCCTCTACTGGGCCTACGGCCCCGAGCTCTTCGAGCGCGATCTGAAGCAGGCCTTCACGTTCCTCCCCGGCTCTCCGGAGAAGGTTCCCGAGCCGGCGGCGCAGGGCACCAACATCTCCTTCTCGGCGCCGGTCGACGCTCCGCCCCCGTCGAGCGTCATCGCCTTCACCGGCGGCCGCGTCGTGACCATGAAGGGCGACGAGGTCATCGAGGACGGCGTCGTGGTCGTCGAGGGCAGCCGCATCCGCGCGGTCGGAAGGAAGGGCGAGGTCGTCATTCCCGCGGGAGCCAAAACGATCGACGTCTCCGGCAAGACCGTGCTGCCGGGCTTCGTGGACGCTCACTGGCACGGCTCCATGGCGTCGGACCAGATCGAGCCGCAGCAGAACTGGGTCACCGACGCCTCGCTCGCCTTCGGCGTCACGACGATCCACGATCCCTCCAACGACACGCGGGAGATCTTCTCGGCGGCGGAGATGGCGCGCGCCGGCTTGATCCGCGCTCCCCGGATCTTCTCGACCGGCACGATCCTCTACGGCGCCGCCGCAGACGTCAAAGCGGAGATCGACTCGCTCGACGACGCCCTGAGCCACCTGCGGCGCATGAAGGCCGTCGGCGCGATCTCGGTCAAGAGCTACAACCAGCCGCGCCGCGACCAGCGGCAGCAGATCCTCGCGGCGGCGCGCCAGGTCGGCATCAACGTCGTCCCCGAGGGCGGCTCCCTCTTCATGCACAACATGACGATGGTGGTCGACGGCCACACGACCGTCGAGCACACCGTCCCCGTTCCCAACATCTACAAGGACGTCCTCGCCCTCTGGCCTCCGACGAAGGTCGGCTACACGCCGACGCTCTTAGTCGGCTACGGCGGGAACTGGGGAGAAAACTACTGGTACCAGAAGAGCAACGTCTGGGAGGATCCGCGCCTCTCCAAGTTCGTGCCGCCCTTCGTTCTGGATCCCCGCTCGCGCCGCCGCACGATGGTGCCGAAGGACGAGTTCAACCATTTCAACATCGCGAAGATCGCCGCGAACCTGGACAAGGCCGGCGTGCTCGTCAACACCGGAGCCCACGGGCAGCGCGAAGGCCTCGGCCTCCACTGGGAGATCTGGATGCTCGTCCAGGGCGGCCTCTCGCCCCACGAGGCGCTGCGCTGCGCCACCCTCCACGGCGCGCAGTCGCTCGGCATGGACCGCTTCATCGGGACGCTCGAACCGGGCAAGCTCGCCGACGTTGCCGTCATCGACGGCAACCCGCTCCAGGACATCCGCAAGTCCGAGAACGTCGCCTGGACGATGGTCAACGGCCGCCTCTACGACGCCGCGACCTTGAACGAGACCGGCTCGCGGGAGAGGAAGCGGACGAAATACTGGTGGGAGTGAGAGGGGCCCCGCCGCGGGTCCGGGCGGTCTCCCGCATGTCCCGGTTTGGCCCCGGCGGGAGAGCGGCGATATAGACTCCTCGCCAGACGTTGCGACTGCGACGAAGGAGCTTCGAATGGACAAGAAGGCCAGGAAGCGGGCGCCCAGGATCCCGGATGCGCTCACGAGAATTCCGGCGGACGCGCTGCGCGGGTTTCTCCGAGGTCTCGTGCGCGATACCTACTCGGTGCACCTTCAAGCGCACCATGCGTCGCGCGACCTCTTCGGCGTGTCGTGCGCGCGAACGGACCTCCTCATGCTCTCCGGCCGCGACGCGACCGACGCCACGGGCAAGATCTCAATCAAAATCGACGATCTGCTTTGCGGCTCGATCTCCGAGGGCCTCTCCCCGTCCATCCTTGTGATGATGCGGGAGCCGAACTTCGTCGCCACCCCGCTCGGGACGGCGCCCACCTTCGCGACCGTGCAGACCTCATCGACGCCCCGCGGCGATCTGGTCAACGTCATCCTCAGCGACCGGGCGGGCAATCCCGTCCAGGGAGCGCCGATTCAGAACGTGACCGTCGACGTGACGATCTGGAAGCCGGACAGCAGCGCGGCGGCAAACACGGCCTTCTCGTGGATTTGCACGATCGAGGCCGCGCGGGCGCTGCCCATCGGCGGTTGACGTCCACCTTCTCGGGTCGCGCGGCAGCGATCGTCCGCGACCGGCCTACTTCGCGTCTCCATTCTCGCCGGCGAGCCGGAGAAAGCCCTCGACCAGCGCGGCCCGCTAGGTCCCGTTGAGCTGAAGGCTGAAGGTCGCGGTCAGGAAGACCGCCATCTGGCCCCGCGTGACGGAGCTCTGCGGGCAGTAGTTGCCGCCGCCGCATCCCGCCGTGATGCCGCGCCTGGCGAGCTCGGCGATCCACGGCGCGAAGCCGCTCGAGCAGGGAACGTCGGCGAAGGGCGCGCTGCCGCACGGGGGCGGCGTGTACGCGACGCCTCCCTGGGTCTTGAGAAGAAAGACCGCCATCTGGGCCCGTGTGACGGCGTCGTTGGGACAGTAGTTGCCGCTCCCGCAGCCTCCGGTGACTCCCAGCGCGGCGAGATTCTCGATGTAGGCCGCGGCAAATCCGTTCGATGGGACGTCCAGGAACACGCCGCCGCTCGCGGCCGGCGGGAGATACGAGGCGCCGAAGTTCGCCTTGAGCAGGAAGACGGCCATCTGCGCCCGTGTCACCGGCTGGCTCGGGCAGTACGCGCCGCCGCCGCATCCGGACGTGATGAGGTTGTGGAAGAGCGTCTCGACGAAGCGGTACGGAGCCGTGTTCGAAGGCACGTCGTTGAAGCTGTTGCCCACGTGAATCGTCCAGGACGCGAGTTGGAGGCCGTCGGAACTTCCCTCGTCGGCAATCACGTCCCAGTGGGCCGCGGGGCGGGTGGCCGGGACGTCGAGGGCGATCTCGTAGCAGTTGCCGGTCGCCGTAAAGCAGTCGGCGGAAGCGGCGGGCGTGATCGTCCCGTACGATGCGTCGGCTTTCTCGATCGTGTAGATCGGGCCGGGCGGGCCCGTCAGGGCGAAGAGGACCCCGTCCAGGGCGATCGCGCCGCTCGTGGGGTTGGTCCAGGTCGGCTCGACCAGAACGCGCTCTCCCGGCTCCAGGACCTGGTTGAGGTTCGAGCCGCCCGCGCTCGCGGCATGCGCGTCGATGCGCAGGGGGCCGGACGGCAGGAGCGGCTGGACGAGGAGCGAGAACCCGTGGGCCGCGTAGCGGGGGGCCCACGACAGTCCCGCCGGAAGCGCCGGGAGCGAGCCGAGCCGGAACGAGCCGAACCGCTGCCCGTAGGAGAGGAGGTTGAAGGCCATGGAGGCCGCAGGGGTGAATCCGGTCGAGAAATCGAGCGTTCCGCCCAGGGCCGCGGAGCCCCCCACGGAAACGAGGTCCGTGGTGGCCCCGCCCGGAGCCGAGGAGTCCGTCGAGACGTGTCCCGGCGCGCTCTGAGTGAGGTTGCCGGTGATCTGGAGGTTCCCCGCGGCGCCGGGCGACTCGCCGGGCGCGATGCCGGCCCCCGTGGAGACCACGACGTCCCCCTGAATGACGCCTTCGCCCGACAGCGTTCCCCCCTGAATCCGCATCGGTGATCCCAGGACGATCGGCCCGCCTCCGCCGGAGAGCACGGTCGATCCGGAGGTCTGGACGTAGCTTCCGAGGCTCGTGCTGCGAGCGCCGAAGGAAACCGTCCCGTCGTTGATGACGGGAGACTCGAACGAGAGCGGACCTCCTCCAGGGAGGATGTTCAAGGAACCGCTCCCGAGGATCCGAAAGAGTCCGGCTCCGCCGAAGACGCCCTGGAAAGCGCTGTCGGCGGTCGCCGGCCCGATCACCCGGATGAGCGCCGCTGCGGACACCATGGAGATCCCGGGTCCGGAAATGATCGTCGTGCCCTGCAGATCGATGTCCCGGCCAACGTTCTGGACCCCGCCGGAAATGGTCGTTGGTCCCGTCAGCCGCGTCGCTCCCGGCCCCAGCATCGTCCCACCATCCCAGATGGCCGAGCCGGTGACGACCAGATCCTCGTTCCCTTCGATCGTGCCCGACAGATCGAGAATGTTCGCGGTGATCGGCGGGAACGCGGTCATGGTCAGCGTGGCTCCGGGTCCGACGGTCAGGGACGCGAGCGGGAAGACCGCCGCGGACAGATCGATGAAGAGGTGCCCGGTGTCGACGTGCAGCGCGACGCTCGAAGAAAACGAGGAGGCGACGTGGACGGTGGGCGCGCCCGTGGTGAGAGAGAACGATTCCACCGTGACCGGTCCGCTCAGGAGGGCCGAACCTGCGCTCACGGCGAAAATGCCCCCGGAGACGCTCCCATTGAACGTGTTGACCCCGCCGTCGTAGGAGACGGTCGCGCCCGACGCCGCCGACACGGTCCCGGTGTTGGTGGTGTTTCCGGTGAAGGAAAAGGTGCCTTTCAGAACGCTCACCGAGCCGCTGTTGCCGACGTCGGGGCCGATGAGTGCGATGTTGCCCGACGCCGACCGCTGAAGGGTGCCGGTGTTGTCGATCTGACCTCCCGCGCCGAGGATGCCGGCGTCGTTCTCAACGTCGAGCGTCCCGGCGTTGTGCAGGACGGTTCCGGGAGAGATTGTGAGTGAGCCGAGGCCGAAGAAGGTCGCGCTGCCGCCGAGCGTCATCGTCCGGCCGAGGATCTTGTCGCCGCCTGCGAGAAGGACCGACGAGCCGGCGTTGGCCGTCGTCGAGCCGGACCCATCCATCGTCCCTCCGGTCCAAACGAGCTGACCGCCGGTGAAGACGACCAGATCGCCGGCTCCGGTCAGGCCGCCGCTGCCGAGGACGAGCTGTCCTCCGCTCGTGATCGACAGGCCCGCCCCTGTTCCGATCGTGAGAGAGAAGATGCTCGCGGCCCCCGAGCCGATCCTCGGGTTCGTTCCGGTCGCCGGGATGCTGGCGTCGTCGCTTCCGTCCGGAACGTGGAAAAACCCGCAGCCGGTCCAGTTGGAGGAGTCGAACCAGTCGTCGCCGCTCGCTCCCGTCCACGTGCAGCTGCCGGCAATGGCCGGCCGGGACGAAAGGAGCCCGAGAACGAGAGCGCTCGCAATCCAGGCCGCCTTGGTGCGATTCATCGCTGGAGCCTCCTGCGCGGCCGCCCCGGACGCCGCGCCGTCGCATCAGTTTTCCGGATGCGCGGATTATCTCCTCTCCGGCGGCGGGAAGAAAGAGCAACCCGCGGAAGACAGCTCGCCGCCGCCATGAGGTCTCCGAGGGGAGGATGGTCAGGCGCTCTGTCCGAACGGATATGATGGGCCCACTCGCACCGGTGCCTCGATCTGGGGCGCCGTTCCACCGGAGGCCGCCATGTCCCATCTCCGCCTCGCGTGTCTCGTCGCCCTCACCGGAGGGCTGCTGATCCCCGATGCCCTCCTCGCTCAGAAGGAGCAGGCGAAGCAGACGATCCGGCTCGACGAAGGAATCAGCGTCCAGGTCGATCCGATCTGGAAATCGCGCCAGCTCGCCGGCTCGACGAAGCTCGAGCTCTCCATCATCGAGGGCTCCGCCCTGCGCATGGTCGTCTACTTCAGCGTCGAGAAGCGGCGGAGCCCCTCGGACGCGCTTCAACGCCTGGCGGAAATCACCGGACCGCCCGGCCCCGAAGACCGGCGCTTCCTGGTCAACGGGTGGCCGGCCGTCGAGGCCACGCGGATGCTCGACCTCCAGCGGGTCCAGCAGGAGAAGCCGGGGGAGGAGCCCCGGGAGAAAGGCCGCGAGCCCGAGGTCGCCAAGTACGAGCGCACGATCACCGCGATCGCGGCCGGCGATCGGACCGTCATCATCGAGCAGCGCCTCTTCGACACCCAGGATGCGCGCCTGCGCGAGGCGGGTCGGGCGGTCGTCGGCGGGCTGTCGTTCACGCGCGGCGGGGACGAGGGCGTCGCGAAGCGAGCGCTCGACGACGTCGATTTCGTCCGGGAGAACCTGTACACCCGCTCCGGCCTGATCGATTACGTTTCCAATGACTACCCGTTTTTCACGGAAGTCCGAACGTCCCCGCCCGTGCTCGCCGAAACCGGCGTCGGAGAAATCGCCATTGCCGCCTCGTACAACGGCGTCAAGGTCGCGATCGTGACGAACTCGGGATGGGCGAAGTCCGCCGACTCCGGCGCGAGCTATACCGGGGGCGTCGGCTTCCCCTCGTCGATCTCCAACCAGGGCGATCCGGCGCTCGCGTACGGCGGCAAGGCGGATAACTTCTACCTCGGCTACCTCGGCCGCCCCAACGGCGCGGCCGCCTCAGGCGCCAACTCCGTCAACGGCTGCACCGTCTCGGTGGACAGCTCGAAAGACGGGCAGACCTACACCTGGGCGGGCCACGCGCGCTTCTGCGCCGCGACGGCCAGGGCGGGTCAGACCTTGTGCGCGCCCGACCAGGAGCAGATCGCCGCCGATTCCATCCGCGTGAAGTATCGGGGCGTGCGCCCCAAGGCCGCTCAAAAGGATCAGGTGTACGTCGCGTGGCGGCAGTTCACGGCCGTCTCGACCGCCGCGGCCCCGAGCTGCGGCACGCTCAACCTCGGCAGCTCCGTCGTGGAGCTCTCCTGCTCCTCCGACAGCGGCGCCACCTGGTCCGGAGCGATCCAGCTCGGCGCCGGCAGCGATTTCGCCCGGGTCGCCGTCGGGCCGGACGGATCGGTCTACGTCGTCTACTCCGTCCAGCAGACCGACGCCGGCGGCACGATCTGGGATCAGATCTTCCTGGACAAGTACTCGTCCTGCAAGACCGGGTTCGCCCACCAATGGGGCTACCCGCGCACGGTCGTCGCCAACGGGCGGCCGGCCAACTGCGGCGCGTCGGTGCCCGGGCTCGATCGCTGCTCCGGGCCCCTGATGAACAGCCACACGGTGACGGTGTCGTCCTTCGACCCGAAGGGCATGGTGTTCGTCGTGTACACCGACGGCACCTTCAACGGATCGGACCGCGTGATCGCCGCGATCCTGCCCAACGGCGGATTCAACGTCACGAGCACACACCTCTTGAGCGACAACAAGGCCGGCCGCAAGTTCCTCCCCTGGGCCTGCGCGGAAGGGAAGAACCTCTATGCGACCTGGTACGACCGCCGCGCCGCCACGCAGGCCGCTCCCGATCTGACCGATTTCTACGCGGGCTGGCTGCGGCTCGACAACTTCGGTCCGACCGTGCACAGCAACATCAACCTCACGGGAAAGTCGGATCCTCAGTGCAAATCCGGGTGGCCGGCGGGGATCGGCGCAGGGGTCACGGCGGCGGGCTGCGCGCCTCCGAACCAGCCGGGCATCTGCGTGAACAGCGCGGGCGTCCGAACGGGGCTTTGCGATTTCGGCGGTACCCTGATTTGCGGCGCGGGTTCCACGTGCCAGGCGGGCCGCGGCGCCCCGAAGTATGGCGACTACAACGCAAGCGCCTGCGCCGCGGGCCGCCTCTACGCGGCCTGGACGTCGGCGACCACCCCGACCGGTTCCGCGTCGCCCGCGGCGGGCCTGACCACGTTCACGAGAACGGTCCAGCCGAGAGTGCCGTAGCAGCCGTGGAAAAGAGGGTGCGCGATGACGTCACGAGCGCCGCGGGGTCAGATGCAAGTGCGGATGCCGGGGTCGATCTCCCAACTGTCGATGCGCCCCCCGGTCTGACCCGCGAGGGAGAGGCGGAGATCAGAAGGTGGTCCGGGGGGTTCAGCGAAAGAGGTCGGGGACAGCCCGCTCTTTGATCGAGCCGATGGTGGCTGTGACCGTCGCCTGGTATTGCCACTTCGCGTCGCCGAAGCTGCCGCTGCCGGTCAGCTTGCCGTCCAGCTTCGAGTCCTCGAACGCTGTCGCCGGGAGAGTGTGCTGATCCGCTCGGTTCACGATGGCGCCGTCGAACTCCTTGGCGTAGGTCAAGCCGGTGCCTTCGCGGAATCGGCGATCATCCGGAATCAGCCCTCTCGCGCCGCGTCAACCGACTGCACAAACGGTTTAAGACATAATACAGACCTGACTTCATAGTCAGGTGACGCCACGATCATGAACGTCGGCGAGCGGGTTCGACGGATCTACGAGAAGCGGCCTTACCCGCGCGTCGGCGGCGAGAACCCGCTTCGTGCCAGGTGGCGGCTCGCTCCGCTCGATTGGATTCGAGCGGTGTGGCAGCCGGAGCAGGGGCTTCCACGCAGGATTCTCGTCGCGGGATGCGGAACCGGCGCGGAGGCCTTCTCGCTGGCCCGGCGCTTCCCGGACGCCCATATCGTCGGCGTGGACTTCAGCCCGCGCTCGATCGCCATTGCCAGAACAGTCCAGAAGCGAGATTCGCGAGCCCGGCAGATCCGGTTCGTTGTGGGAGACCTCGCGAGCTCGAGGTTCGGCCGCTCCGCCGGAGACGGGTTCGATTTCGTCTCTTGCCACGGCGTGCTTTCCTACTTGCCCCGTCCCGATCGGGCGCTCGAACATCTGGCCCGCTGCCTGACGCCTGACGGAGCTCTTTTCCTCGGAGTCAACGGCGCGAGGCATTACAGCGTCGGATGGCGGCGCGCACTACCCGCGTTTGGATTCGATATCGCCTTGTTCCGAGAGGGGGTCCGCCTCCGCAAAGTCCTGACGCTCTTCGATGCGATTGCCGGGCATCAGGGCGACGAAATCGCACGCCGGGGCGCCGAGCTGCTGTCCGGCGATCTGTTCGGTCCGCTCAATCGCGGCCTGGCACTGGCCGATTGGACCCACCTGGGCCGCCGCGCCGGCCTCCACCTGCTCGGCAGCTACTCGGCGCACCAGTTACTGCGCCCAATCGTGAACGGCGGTTGGTGGGGGCTGATGATGCCGCGCTCCCGTACCGAGGTGTACGAGATCGTGGAGTGGATCAACCCGACCTCGTTTCATCGGCTCGTGTTCTCGCCTCGAAAGCCGGCCGATCCGCCGTGGGACAGTTCTGAGGAGCTGCTCCGCTGGCAGCCGGTTCGGACAGCGCTCTACTCCCGGCGCCTGCCGACGCCGAGGGGTTCGCCGG
This sequence comes from uncultured Acidobacteriota bacterium, assembly GCA_963733955.1. Taxonomy (GTDB): domain Bacteria; phylum Acidobacteriota; class Thermoanaerobaculia; order UBA5066; family Gp7-AA6; genus DATFTF01. Next base: position 2,129,907 of record CAVTEW010000003.1, on the reverse strand, counting down.
CGTTGCGTCGTCTGGAGCTGAAGAGCCGCTCGACAAAGACCCTGCTCAACGTGCAGATGTCCGGGGAAGAGGTGGAGATCCTCAGACACTCGGACGGCGCCCGTAGGCTTCACGACATCCTCGAGCCGCTCTCTCCCTCGGTCCGCAGATCCCTGTTGCGCTGCCGGGAAACGCTTTACCTTCTCTACATGCTGGCCGTGATCAACCTTCGGGCTCCGAGTCGCCGCGGCGAGGAATAGCCGCCCCGGGCGAGGTTCTTGCGTTCACGAGCATGTACTCGCCAGGAAGGTGAGTCGCCGTCCTTCATGGAACTTCGCCTGCTGGACGGGGGCAATGTCCCGCGACTCCAGTCGCGTGCGACAAGCCCTCGGGCTTCCGATTGCCGGCGCGTCGCCTTCGCTACCCCCACAGTCGGAGCCATCAGGGAGTTGTCTTGTCCAAAACCTTCATGATCGATAAATTCGAGAAATCCGCCCTTCCCGATTTATTTTTGGCTCCCGCCCTGATCTTCTGGCTGTCCTTGGCCTCCAGGTCCTTCAAGCTTGCCATCGTGGCCTTGCCCTTTCCGGCTTTGGCTCCGCCGCCGGATTTGATTTTGCTCCCACTCCTCTTGCTCGCCATTTCATACCTCCCTTTCTTTTCGACCGTTTACGAAGCGCGGCATACAGAAGAGCAATTGCCGGGCCACTGATTTTGGATCTCGCCCGTTGATCTCGATCTCGCGCGTCCCCTTGCAAAATCGCGACTTGGGCGAATTCATTCGGAAGTCCGGAACCCAGGAGTATCGTTCCGCTGCCTCACCGGCACATTCCGATAGTCTCATTGTGAGACGGCCTCCGCTGGGATCACGGTGGGGTCCGGTCGGGGCAGCCCTCGCTTATGGGCGTATTCGCTGCAGAAAAGCATCGGCCGGCTTTCCGAAGCAGTTCGAAAGCGCCCGGCGAGAGACTCGCGCTTGGGCCGCAGACCGAGTCAGTTCTCCTTTGTTCGGTTCAAGCCGGGAGGGTCAGAAGCGTCAGCATTCTTCGTCGTTTTGCCACGGGCCATCTGTTCCAATTCGAGAGGCGCGGCCGATCCGCGCCCCTCGCATGGAACGGCGTCGGGCTATGGGCAGAAAACTGCGACGATCTTGCCGCTGCCCGGATGCCCCGGGTTCGGCTCATAGCCAGGATCGGTCTTGACCACCACGATGCCTCCCCAGTTTCCGTTGATGTTGCTTCCCTTCTTGGTCACCGAGCTGCTGACGAGCACGCCCATGTAGGAGGGAACGTCGCTCGGCGGCGAGGAACTGTTTCCCGGACGCGTCGTGAACGCTGTGCCGCAAGAGTTGGCAGGGCTCTGTGTCGGCAGAGACGCCACATCCGAGGCGAAGCCCTTGAACGAGGCCGGCGTGTTGCCGCCCGTCAGGTCATTGGCGCTGGACCACGAGCTGCTCCACCAGGTCAGGGTCGTCGTCGGGTCTGCCGTCGCGACGGTCGAGTCGCCGAGCGCGAAGGCGCCGCGGCTGGGAAAGGCGAACACGATCGCCGTCTTGCCCGTGTCCGAGGAGCCCTGGTAATAGGCGTCGCCGGTGAACACAGCCTTCAACGGCTCCGGTCCGAGCGGAACGGTCACCGAGGGCAGGCCGCAGCTCACGTTTCCGGCCGCGTTGGTCGTTCCGGTGCACGACTGGGTGCCGAGGCTGAGCGTGATCGTCTGGCCGCTGGGAACGGGAGCGGCAGATCCCGGATCGCCGTCGTTGTCGTTCGCGCCGTCTTCGACCAGCGTAGCGGTCAGCGTCGTGACCCCGCTTCCCGCGAGGATCACCGTCGGGCCGGTGAACGCGAGCGTGGTCTCCTCCTTCGTAATCGAGAACGCCTGCGAGGCGCTGCTGCCGGAATAGACCGCATCGCCCGCGAACGAGGCGTTGACGGTGTACGCGCCCGGAATCTGGTTCAGCGTGATCACGCAGGAAGCGTCGCCGGAGGGGTTCGTCGCGGGCGCGCAGGATTGCGCGCCGATGGTGAGAACAACCGACTTGCCGGAGAGGGGCCCCGTGGCGGCGTCCGCCAGGCGCGCGCTGAGCGTGACGGCATCGTGGTAATCGCCCGTCGTCGCGCCCGTGTACACCAGCGTCGTCGGCCGCTTGACCACCGTCACCGTGTGGCTGACGGCGTCCGTCAGGCCGGCGTCGTCCTTGACCGTCAGGGTCACGTTGTAGGGTCCCGGCAGCGCGTAGGCGTGGGTCGGCGTGGCGCCGGAGCCCGTGGCGCCGTCACCGAACGTCCAGGCGTCGTCGATGATGTAGCCGCCGCCGTTGTTCGAGTGGGAGCCCGTGCCGTCGAAGGCGACCGGGTCGAGCGCCTTTGGAGACGCCGGCGAGAACGTGAACGCGGCGGTCGGGCTCACCGCACCGAGGTTCGCCGCGCAGCCCGTGATCGCGTTGCTCCACTCGAGCTGGATTTCGTACGGGTTGTGGTTGATCAGCTGGTTGTAGTCCCCGTTGGCGTTGGTGGCGAGGGCGGCGCCGAAATTGAAATTGCACTTGTCGCCGTTCTCTCCGGTGCCGTCGACGTCGAACCAACCGCCGTTCGTGGGGTCCGTGATCGTTTCGTTGTGCTCGTGGCTGATCGTGTTGAGCTCGTGGTCGGTGACGTCGCCGTTGGGCCGCGCGCTCGCGCTGCCGCTGTTGCAGTGACCCGACGCGAAGCCGATGTAGGGCTCATTGGCCCAGAGCGTCAGCCCGTGGCCGCCGATGTTGAACGAGCTGTGGTATGCGCAATAGCGGTTCGGCAGAGTCAGGACGTTTCCGCAGCTCGAGAAGTCGTCGAAACAGGTCTCGACGCTGTCCGGCAGGATCAGGAAGTAGATGTGCCCGAGCCCGCGCGGCAGGCCATTGGCCTGGATGAAGTTATCGAGCTCGGTCGACTCCTGAGTCTGGGTCAGGCAGTTGGTGGCGGTCACCGTGCCGTCGGTCGTCGGGCAGCCCGCCAGGGTGGCCGGGAAGGCGGTCGTGTCGGTCGACGAGCCGCCGAACGTCTGCTGATATTGGATGAAGGTGTTGGAAGAGTCGTTGTACTGGGTGTCCGTGGAGTACACGTTGGTCACGCGGCCGCTGTCCGCCGCGACGTCGGTCAGGTACCGCTCGATCAAAGAGTGGTAGTTCGCCGTGACGCTGGAGCCGGGCGGCTCCCAGTACACGACGTGGGTCGTGTGCGGGCCGATGACCAGCGATCCGCTGTGGTACGTGAGGTTGCAAGCCGGATCCGGCCCCGGCTGCGGACAGGTCACGGCCTTTTTCAACAGCCGGGACCTCCGGATGATCGGTCCACCGTCCTGCATGACTCCCCGGGGATCCCCGATGAAGTCCTGAGTCCCTTCCAGGCCAAGCGGAGGCGGCCCCGGAACTCGGGTCGGAGACGAGAACGCCGCGGGCGGCGCCTTCGCGATCACGCTGAGACCGGCGGTCTCGAGGTTGCTTCCGGAGAACAACGCGCCGGGCGCGGTCTTTTGCCGTTCGCGAATGGTCTGACCCGCCGCAGAGGCGAGACCCGCGAACAGCAGCAGGAGTGCTGTTCCTGTGCAACGGAGGGTAGCGCTTCTTCTCACGTGTATCTCCTTCCGGTCGAATGACCGCTTTGCTCTTTTCGTTGACGAAACCGATCCGGAAAAGGGAGTCCGAGAACTCGCCGGTGTCCCCGGGAAAGAAAGTCTGGCCCCCATATATACGCGCCGCTTTCCCTTGTCAATCGGAGACTGACCTAACGGCCCGGCCGGAGCGTCGCGTTGACTTCTCGTCCTCCACGGCCGAACGACGAGGGAACCGGTGGAAACTCATCGCGAAGACGCCCACGGAAATGCGGCATCTGCCGATCGCAGCCAAATCGAACGGACTCTCATCGCGATGGAGTTCGCCCAACGGCCGTTGCGGCGCAGCCGAGCTCCACCTTTCCAGTTCTCCGGACTACCGCCTGACGGACAGGCACTTCGATCTGATACCAACGTGTCCCGTTTCAATCCTCGAGACCCACGCTGCCGAGGCGGTTGGTCGGGTAAGTCCCTGAGAGCAAAGGTGCGGATACCTCCGCCCGTGTGGCACCGAGGTTGCGATGGAGGAGGCAGCTCAGTCTAGAGTGAGACTTGAGCTGGAGACATCGCGGGCAAGAGGTCGACTCACAACACGAAGGAGGGCGAGATGTCCAGGAAGACGAGGAAGTCCAGAACGGTCAAGTCGGTGCGAGGCCTGCCTGTGAAGACCGTGGCCGCCAAGATGGCGGAGAGCGTCAAGGCAGGTTTCACTTCGGTCGAGCACGGCGCATCGGGCGGGACCAAGACCGGCGGCGGCGACAAGCCCAAGTACCTGGAAGTCAAGATGGAGCAGACCCTCATCAGTTGAAGAGATCCAAGTCGGCGCGGGAGATTGGCCTGGGCACCGTAAGGTCACGCACCAGGAAACCGCAGCGTCGAGTGCATGAGCTGAACCTGATAAGGCGACGCCAAAGACAGCAGGTAGAAGAGGCTCAAGGTACGAGCGGACTCGTCCCATGTCGTGAACCGCTCGAGCAGGAAGGCGCCGTACGCCCAACCCGGGTTGTCCAGGTCCGACCCCTCCTGCGGCGGCACGGTGGGATTGATCTTGTCCAGCCCCGGCTGATGCATGTAAGCACCGTAGGCTCGCTCGCGATTCGGATCGAACACGCGGATCTCGTCGGACCAGTCGAGGAGATCCTTGCTGACGCGCGCGACGATGGGTCCATCGAACTGTTTGGTGGCGTCCCAGGCGGTTGCGTACAAGGCGATCCAGCAGCGAGGGCCGGCCAGCCATGCCGCCGAAACATGCGTGTACTGGCCCGGGCGGCTGAGCCGGAAAATGCCCGAATCGGGGCTCCCGTCCGGTTCGTCGAGCCACTTTTCCTTGCCCGCGTGGTAGTACTTCGTGGAATCGAACGGCGGTCTGGAGCCGTGGATCAATGGCATCCAGGCGAGCCGGAAATCGACCGTGTCGAATCCGATCATAACCAGCCCCGTACCGCTGTCGGCCGGCAGGACCGGGTGCGCGGCGTTGTCGACGACACAGGGCGCGATCCACTGCGCCCAGTCCTTCAGCCTGTCCCGAACCATGCCGTGGCATCTCATGCAAAAGCGCCATGAGCCCGAGGCGTCCTCGCCCGGATTGTGCCCCAGGCCGAAGTCCAGACCGAGCGCGAGATGGCCGCCTCCGTCGCTCGAACAAGAGCCCTTGTCCGCGGACCCGTTGAAGAAGAGGCCGAAGCACTTGCCGCAGAAGCGCCAGTTCGTCTGAAGGTCGAACGCGTCCGCCACGTCGTGGAACAAGGAAAAGACGTAGCCGGCGGCCGCGTGGCCGCCGCCGTCCTTGGGACAATGGCCCTGGGCGACGGAGCCCGCGTAGAAGAGCCCAGCGCATTTGCCGCAACAGCGCCAATTCGCCTGGCTTCCCGCGTCCTCCCCGACGTCATGCGTCAGGACGAAATCAAAACCCATCGGTTGGTGAGGGCCGTGATCCTTCGCGCACGTGCCCAGATCCGACCCGGCGGCGAAGAAGAGCCCGGAGCACTTGCGGCAGAAGCGCCAATGCGCCTGATTCTTCGGGTCCTCCTCGATCGATCCGTGCGGCGCGCTCAAGCCGGCGCCGTCCTTGGAGTGCCCGCCGCCGTCGGGGCACAGTCCCGCGGAGGACCGGCCATCGTCAAAGAACAAGAGAAGACACTTTCCGCATCGCCACCAACTGGCCTGATCCTGGGGGCCTTCCGCGAGACCCCGCGCGAGAGAGTAGTTGGCCGGGTCGGCCGGGTTGGCTTCGTGAGCGCCCTGCCGCTGGCAAACCCCTTTGAAGGCCGGGTCGCCGTCCCAGAACAGCGCCTCGCACCTCCGGCAGCTTCGCCATCCATTCATTCGGCCGGGCGAGGAGGCGGCCTGGTCATGCTGCAGGACGAACCGGAGTCCCCGGACGTCGTGAGAGAAGAAGGAGACCCGGCGCTGATCCGCCGCGCACCACCCGAGTTTCGGGCTGAACAGGAACTCGGTCTCGTAGGGGCCCGGAATGGACGGGTCGGCCTTGCTGAACAGGTATTGGCCGGCCGCAGGGTCGCCGGGGCGGCGGAAGTGCGAGAATTTCTCTTCGGCGATTCCGGCGAAAACGTAGATCCGATCCTCGAAGCTGAAAGCGCCGTTTGGCGTTTCGACCGTGCGCGTCTCGAAGATCGGCGGCGGAGCTCGGAACGGGTCGTACTGATCGGGGGCCTTGAGAACAGGGCGCAGGTGAAAGCCGCCGCCGGGAGCGCCCGCGCAGAGCCCCTTGGCGATGTCGCCATTCCAGAACAGACCGGCGCAATTGCCGCAGAAGCGCCAATCTCCTTGCCCTGCGACATCGAGGTTCCCTTCCGGCGGCGCGACCGGTAGCACGAACCGGTTGCCGGCGTGGACGTGAACATGGTGGGGGCCGGCGGGGCAGAAACCCTTGAAGGCGGGATCGCCGTCCCAGAACATCGCGGCACACTTGCCGCAGAAGCGCCAATCATGCTGGCCGCCGACGGCGGTGGGCTCGAACGGCAACACGAATCGGAAGCCGACGCCGAAAGTCTCGTGGCCTCCCCCGAGCGGGCAGGCGCCCTTGAAGTGGGCGTCGCCATTCCAGAACAACGCGCCGCACTTCAAGCAAAACTGCCAATCGGGCTGCCCTTCAACGTCGGTCGGCTCGAACGGCAGGACGAAGGTCCAACCCCGGGGAAGGTGCCCCCCGTGTCGGAGGACCACGCTCTCATCGGTCCAGGCGACGAGATCGGAGTTCTCGATGTCGATGTCCCGTCTTTGCATCGTCGCGACATCGCCGAAGAAGATGTAGGTCCGATCGCCGCGCAGGACGTTCGCCCCCAGATCGACGCCGCGGACTCCATAGGGTAGGGTGTCGTTGAGCAAAGGCCACCCCTGGCAGTCGACAAGATCGGGCCACCCGGATTCGGTCGAGCCGGTCAGCTGACCGATCCGAGTCGTGCTCAAGACTTCGACGGACGTTCTCGCCGGGTGCTCGCGGGGAGGTGCCATCAGGTGAGGAATGCCTCGATCGCGGCGTACCAGACTGCGGCGATGTGATCGTAGCCCTTCTGATTGGGATGGATGTTGTCCCAGCCGCTCAAGAACGACAGGGGAAAGCTGGTGTGCATGTCGGCCAGCAACACCCTCTCCCCCGCCTCGGCCCGCTTGCGCACGACGGCGCCGACCCCTTCGTTGTACCTGTCAACGAGAGCGGAGACGGACGGGATGGGGGGAATCTGCGCGACCACGATGAGCGAGCCGACCTGGGAGTCGATGATCTTGTCGATCAGGCCCGCCAGCCGATCCGGCGCCTGAGCCACGATGCTGCGATAGGCGGGACTGGAATCCAGGATGTCGTTGGTGCCGATCATCAGCAAAATGATGTCGGGGCCGGAAGCCAGCACGTCGGGGACGAGCGCGGCGATCTGGTCGATGTGATTGCCGCTGTGTCCCTCGTGCTGCTGTGGGAAGGGGACGCCGGCGATCACGGGATCCGGAGGAGCGTCCTTCAAGGTGCCGGCGAATCGAATGCGCTTGCCCCGGCGCATCGCCGTTTCGAACAGAGGAACGCGAAATCCGCCCTTGTCGCCTTGAAACCCCTCCGTGAGGGAGTCGCCCAGCGGCAGGATCGTCCACACGTAGTCCGTTGGCTCGTCCGACGTGACCAGGGTCGCCGGATCGCCGACGGCCTTCGGCGCGAAGCCTCGGGAGGTCCAATCGTCGAATCCGAGCGCATGGGGCGACGACGGATCCCAGAGAATGTGATCGATGGCGCCGCCCGGCCCCCGATAGAAGACATGCTGCTGACCGCGGAAGAGCATTGTCGCGGGGGCTCCGTCGGCAGGAACGCTCGGCGGCCGCGCTCGCGCCGTCCAGTCGTCGACGGTGAGCGAGCTCGGCGATGAGGGGTCCCAGAAGATGTGGTTGATGGCGCCGCCGACGCCGCGGTAGAACACATGCTGCTGACCCTCGGCGGTGACCATCGTCGCGGGATCGCCGGCCGCCGCGGGCGCGCCGGCCCGGGCCATCCAGTCGTCATGGTGCAGCGCCCCCGACATCGGGGCCCAGAGAATGTGGCTGATCGAATTGTCCGTTCCCCGATAGAACACGTGTTGCTGGCCGCCGGTCTCCATGGTCGCGACATTGCCCGCGGCCAGGGGAGCGCCGCGGACACCGGCCGACCAGTCGTCGTGTCGCAGATTGCCGCTGGATGCGTCCCAGAAAATGTGGTGAACGCCGCCGGCCCTGCCGCGGTAGAAGACGTGCTGCTGGCCGGCTGTCACCAGGGTCGAGGGATCTCCGGCCGCCGGCCCGGCGCCCGGCCCCGCCTTCGCGGTCCAATCGTCGAAGAACAGCCGCCGCGCGGACCCGTCCCAGAAGATGTGACAGAGGGCGCCGCCCGGCCCGCGATAGAAGACATGCTGCTGACCGGGTGTGACCATCGTGACCGGATCGCCCTCGGCCAGTTTCGCGCCCGGCGCCGCGGTCCACACATCTCGATACAAGCGTCTCTTGTCCGCGCTCCAGAGGACGTGATGGATGTGCCCGTCGCCGCTTCGATAGAACACGTGCTGCTGGCGTTCCGTCGCCATCGCGGCGGGATTGCCGGCGGACAACGGCACCCGGGACGGGAGGGTCCAGTCGTCGGCAAAAACTCTCCCGGAGACAGGATCCCAGAGGAGATGGTGGATGTGATCGTCCGTGCCGCGGTAGAAGACGTGCTGCTGGTTGGGATTCGGCGGCATCAGCGAGGGCTCTCGCTGGGCAGACGCGGCCACGCGATGTTTGTCATGAGATGGTGCGGCACTCTCGCTTCGAGCGCGCCGCGATTACAAGAATGTCACAGACAGAGCCGGAAAGGGCAACCGGCGCGCGGCCCGGCGAGACCGGATTCCGCCTCCGTTTCAGAGACATGATTCCTCTTTCGCGGTTCGCCAGGTCCGCTGCCAGCCTGATTCCGAAGACTCGGGTCAAGACAACGGGTCCGAGCCCATGGTCCCGTATCGATGCCCTGGTGTTCTATTGTGACGGGCTCGAGGGCCCTCGCGCGGGCACCCTTCACCGTAACGTCACGAACCGCAGGGACTTCGGGCATCTGCTGGCCGCTGGCACCCGCCCTGCTTAAAATGGGTCTGACGCAAAAAAGGAGGGCAGCGTGGCAAAGAAGAAGACGGTAAAACCCAAGGCGATCCGCAATCTCGGCGCGAAGGGGCTCACGGCAAAGGCCAGCCAGGCGGTCAAGGGCGGTTACACCGGAATGACGAGGGTGGCCGACGAAATTCCCTCGGAGAGGCTCGCCTTCAATTTCGGAAAGCTCACTGTGAAGTCCAAGCCCCAGTAGCCCTGATCATTTCTCGCAGAGCGGGGGGGAACAGAAACCATCGATCGAGGCGAGCCCGCGGCCCGGGCGCAGCGCGAGATCGGGGTCAGGCGGACAAGGAGGCCGAAATGGCGAGCAAGCGCGGAACAAAGTCGCTTCAACGAACGAAGAGGGTCAGGAATCTCGCGGTCAAGAGCACGGACGGTCGGCGGGCCGGAAACGTTCGTGGAGGCAAGGGCGGCAACGTTGCGGCCGGCTGGGATATCAAGTCGAACAGAAAGAACGCGTAACGAGGGCGGGCGACAGATCCGTTCCGTCGGAGGGCCGCACCCTCGAGTCCGGGCCTATCTTGATGCCTTTCCCGGGAGCCGCGCATGACTGACTGGAAGCACCGATGGGTCTGCCCGCACTGGGAGTTCCTCTTCTACCAGGAAGACGCGCCGGACCTGCCGTTCTCGGAGCGAGACAACGAAGGCGCGGCGACGTTCGTCGACATCCTGAACACGCAGGACCACAACGTGAGCGTCCGCGTGGACTTCTACGGCCCGGACGGCGTCCGCGACCATCGGTTCGGCCTCGAAGGGATCGTCTCGAAGAAGTCGGTCTGGGCCTATCGGACCGACACGGGGCCCGACTTCCCGAAACCCGCGCCCGGCCAGACCGTGAGCGCGGAGGGATGGTTCGAGGTCCGCGCGACCGAGCCCGTCTGGTTGGCCGCGTACGTCACGGCGAGCAAGTACACGGCGCACTCACGCGCCTGGGGCTTCTCGCTGCCGATCTACGAGTGGCCGTACAGCCTGACCGCGGGATCCGTCCAGTCTCTGGGGGGTCTGACCGGGGCGAGCTCCTCGGGGCCGTCGCCTGCGCCGAGACCGCCCAGGCGTCCAGACGCAAGGCGCAGGCGCGTCTCATCCAAGCGCCGGCCGTAGGCGATCGGCCCCGAGTTCCCTGAAGCCCGCCCCGGCTCCGCCGTTTCCTTCACGCCCTTTGGGATGAGGGACCGCGCGAGGACTTCCGCGTAAGCCCGTCCGTTCTTCGCTCGTCGCCCCGCGGTGAGGCCGCTAACGTACGCAAGCCTTGCCTGCTGGTCACGTGCCCATTGCGGGATATGCTGCCGCTATCGCATTCGCTAGGCCCGCTGTTCGCTTCTGTTTCTGACAGATCCCAACGAAAAGGCGAGGAGACGCAGTCGCAGAGCGGCTATCGCTTGCGGGTTGCGGACTTCCATCACGGTCCGGCGTCCAGAGACCACGGACGACGGGCAAACGATCGAGGAAAAGACATGAAGACGAAGACCATCCTGGCGTCCCTGGTGGTGTTTCTGGCGGGTCTCGCGGTGTGCGTCGCCGCCGATGTGAACATGGGCACCTGGAAGCTCAATGAGACGAAGTCGAAGCTCACCGCTGGAGCGGTGAAGAACAACACGGTTGTCTACGAAGCGGTGGCCGACGGCGTGAAGATCACGGTCGACGGCGTCGACGGCGACGGCAAGCCGGCGCACAGCGTGTGGACGGGCAAGTTCGACGGCAAGGACTACCCCGTCACGGGCGATCCGACCTCCGACGCGCGTTCCTACCAGAGCGTCGATGCCCATACCCTGGCGCTGAGCGTCAAGAAGGACGGCAAGGAGACTGTGAATGGCCGCATCGTGGTCGCCTCCAACGGCAAGAGCCGCACGGTCACGACCAGCGGAATGGATTCGAAGGGCAACAAGGTCAGCAACGTGGCGGCATACGACAAGCAGTAATCCGAGATCCAACTCGGGCGCCTCGTGGACAGGAGTCCGCGGGGCGCTTTTCTTTTTGTGTCAGTTCGGGACCGGCGAAGGATTTCGGGGACAGCTCCTATTTCATCGAGCCGATGGCGGCTTTGATCGTCGCCTGGTACAGCCACTTCGCATCGCCGAAGCTGCCGCTGCCGGTCAGCTTGCCTTCCAGCTTCGAGTCGTCGAACACCGTCGCCGCGAGCGTGTGCTGATCCGCTCCGTTCACGATGGCGCCGTCGAACTCCTTGGCGTAGGTGAAGCCGGTGCCTTCGGGCTTCTTGTCCGCGCCGATCGTGATCGAAACGCCGTGGATCTTTCCCTGGCGGGCGAGGTCGGTCAGCTCGAGCCGGTACTTGTCGTCGACGATCGCCTTGGGCACTTCGTTGTCCGTGAGCAGGACGACGACGGCGCTCTTGGACTTGTCGGTCATCGAGGGCTGACGCCGGACGTAGACATGCGACAGCGTGTAGGTCTTGCCCCCGGCCTGGAAGGTGCCGGTCACCGTGTCAGCGCCCACCGCGAAGGCGCTGCTCCGGGGAAGCGCATGCCCAGGACCAGAGCGAGGATGCAGGCGAGACGGGTGGTTCTGCGGGACTTCCTTGCGTTTGAACCGCGCATGGCGATCTCCTCTCTCCATCTGGAGCGGGCGACTCTACTCCCACTCGAGGAGCTCGAGCCGCTCCCCCGTGGAAAAAGGTCACCTGCGCTCTCGTTCCGACGGTTGGTCAAGGTGGGAGACGCCGAAGCGGAGCGAGCGGGGGAAACGGGCTCAGAACTTCTGGTTTCCCTTGATGCTCAACGCCGCGCCCCCTTTGACACCCTTCGCCGTCTTACCCGAGAGCTTCTTCGCCGGAAGACCCTTCACCGACTTGGCCCCCGTCGACTTCCTGGTCCCTCTCTTCATGTCCTCTCCAGTGTTCCCCCGCCACGCAGGAACCGCCCCTGACGTCGCCGCTCTTCCTGGCAGAAACGGGTTTGACCGGCAGGGACGCTGGCTTGGCGACCGCACGCTTCTTCGCTGGCATTGCCGACTCCTTTCGAGACGAAATCGTATCGCGAGAGAGCATGGAAAAATGCCAGGGCGCGGCCGGACGCAAAGGCCTGTATCCCAGGATGTTGCGAATCGGCTCCGCCGGGGCGCAGGATCGAACCGAAACACATAGGTGCCGAATCGAAACCATGTCTTCATCAAGGCGGATCTCGGATGAGCCTCTGCGTGCTGGCCGCTCGGCCGCGGAGACCGTGCTTGCCTTCCAAGACTCCGTGGTATCGGAGGGCCAGGGAGGTATCGTCCGCCAGCGGTGTTGCGAACTCGGAAGGCAAGTCGGTAACGGTTCCAATTCGCGACTCTGGTGTTCTGTTTCGAGCCAGCCGGCGGCCACGGCGAACCAGTCCGTTTCGCGGTAACCGCAAGGACCGCAGGGACTTGGAAATGGACGCGCCGCTGGCATCGGTGCTGCTAGGTGGATGGGCCAGAGGAAAGGAGGAGGACGGACAATGGCAAAGAAGAAGACGGCAGGAACGAAGGCGGTTCGCGATCTCGGCGCGAAGGGGCTCACGGGAAAGGCCGGCAAGGCCGTCAAGGGCGGTTACACCGGAATGACGAGGGTGGCCGACGAAATTCCCGTGGAGAGGCTCGCCTTCGGAAAACTCACTGTGAAGTCCTCGCCCAAGTAGCCCCGATCATTCCTCGTCCCCGGCAGACTCGAATTCTGTCCGGGAGCCTTGCAGACGGCCGGCGCCGCGGCGGAAGAGGCCCAGTGAAGGAAGCCAGGCGGGGTCTCCCCCGCCTGGCAAATTCTCATTCGAGGTAAGAGTCAGCGACGCTGCGCCAGAGCCGGTACGGCCTGGGAAGACTGGGAAGAGACGTTCCCGAAATCGATGATTGACGGTTGTCTCTCGGCTCGGCTTCGCCGCCGCCGGACCACCGTGATGACGCCAAAAAGAAGGACGACCCCAAGGCCGACGACGAGCCAGCCGCCCACTCCCATCGTCCTTTGAGTCCCGGTTACATCGGAGCGACTGTTCAGGACCACGACGTTGGCGTCGGGCTTCGAGGCGGCGACTGCCTGGACGGGCGCTGTGCTCGGGGCCGCGACTGGAGGCGGCGCGTTGGCGCTCGCGTCGGCGGTCACTCCGGCCGCTGGTGCCACCGATTCGAAGGATTGGCTCACCCGGACCAAAGGCTTCGCAGCAGTCTTCCTCGCCGACGATTTCGCCGCGCGTTTACCGGTGGCAGCGGCCGGATTCTCGGCCGTGGGAGGAGCAGGGGCTGCTGAGGCAGGAGCCGCCACGGCCGGGGCGGGCTGGTTTTCGGTGAGCGCGGGCTCGACAACCGGCGCCGGGGGCTGCGCGAACGGAATCGGCGGAAGCTCGGCTGCGGGTTTCACGACGGACGGCGGCGGCGGCACCGCGCCGGCCTCTTGCCCCAGGGCGGCCCCCGCGGCCGCGGTGAGAAGGATCACTGCCAGAAATGAGAGAGACCTGAATCGCATGACTTCCTCCAACGCCGAATGAAGGAGAGCAGAGGCGCCACGGCGCGGCGCTCGGCATTCTCGTCACTGTTTCGGTCGGGATTCGTCAGAAGGAGGTCTGGCAAAGGGCGAGCGAATCGAGAACGCGATCAGAGTATCACCTCTTGCGAATGTGCCGCTTCTCCGCTGGTGTTCCCATCCGCGTCGAGCGAAGCCGGCGCATGACTTTCTTCAATCGCTGCGGCCGATGAGTCTCAACGGATCGAACGATCGTGACCTGTGACCGGGAAGTGGCGGCGATCCACCCAGAGAAGTTGGGCTTCCAACTCCCAGGCTGCCGCCTGAGAGCCAACCGCGGCGTCGGATGCCACCAGTCCCGTTTCGATGCTCTCGACCCGCACCGCCTTGATCCCCCGCAATAGGCCGCGCGGCACCAACGGGCCTCCCCCGCTCTCGGCAACCCATCGAAAGTTATGTTCCGGTCCTCGTCTTTCGTCTCCTGACATCGCCTGTTTGCGTTGACAGGATCCGATCACCGAGATGGGGGTCGGGACCCGGGTCCATGCCCGCTCCGCATCCCTTTACACGATCAGAGCGGAAAGGCATCGTCGAGCGATTCGAGGAGGAGTTGCGATGCGACTTATCCCGAGCTCCAGCAGGCCTTGCGATCGAAGGGGCGGCGCGGTCCGGCGGCACGCGCGCGTCGTGGCCTGCCTCCTCTTCTTCGCCGCGGCGGCGTCGGCGGGCGCGCGGCCCGTCGTCACCGTTTCGAGCGGTCCCACCACGACTCCGACCGTCACGCCGACCCGATCGGCCACACGGACCCCGACGATCCAGCCGAGCCCGACGCCGACCGCGGTCAGCCCGACGCGCACCGCGACATCGGTGAGCCCAACGCGCACGGCGACGTCGGTGAGTCCGACCCGCACGCCGACGCCCGCGTCACCGACCGCCACGCGCTCGGGCACCGCCACCACCACCGCCACCGTCACGCCGACCCTCACCCGGACGTCCTCGACGACGCCCACCTCGAGCCGGACAGCAACCGGCACGCCGACCCCGACGTACACACCCTCCTACACTTACACGCCCTCGCACACCTACACGCCGTCGTACACGTACACCCCGACCTACACCTACACACCGACGTACACGAAGACGCCGTCGAAGACCCCGACCTGCTACTACGAAGGGTTCTGCACCCCGACGGACACGCCCACCTACACGCCTTCGCAGACTCCCACGCGGACCCCGACGCCGACTCCCACGCGCTGCCAGATCCAGGTCTCCAAGGCGGGGGGATTCCCGGCGCTCCTCGCAAATCGCAACGGGAGCGGCGGGGGCGTCGGGAACTTCCGGGTCACATCGTCCGGCCTGCAGGAAGGAGAGGCGTTCACGCTCAAGATCGCGCCGGTTTCAGGAACGGGAAGCGCGGTCTTCGTCTCCAACGGGGCAACGTCCCTGACGCTGACCGGAAACGTCGACCAGACCGTCAAGGTGCGCGGCGGCGACACCAGCAGCGAAGCGCTCAACATGGAGCTGCAGGCCTATTGCCCGGACGGGACCCTGGCCGATAAGACCAAGTTCACCGTCTTCTGGACCGTCGGCACGGGCGTCTTCCTGGGTCCCGTCCCCGACGAGGCGAGCGGACCATCCGGACGCCTCTCCCAGTGGGTCGAACAGTTCCGGCAGGATCGAAAGAACGAGCTCGGTTGGGTCGAATTCGGGTGGTCCGACGAAACGCGCACCCGGCCCGCCGCGCGTGGGAACATGCTGGCGAAATTCCAAATCGAGCCCGACGGAATCCCCCCGGGCGATTTTCGCAGGAAGGGGCCCGACGACGGCTTTGACACGTACCGGCTCCGCACGGGCCGCTACTATTTCGACGGCTGCGTCGTCAACAGCAACATTACCGGCACCAACGTGAAGGAGTCCTCGGCGGCGGTCGCGAAGGACCTCACGGCGGACCCGGAGACCAAGGGCTCGGACACGCTGGTGATCTACGACTGGGACGCTCCCTCGCTGCCCAAGCTCTTTCCGGGTGAGCTTCCGTTCCCCCGGTTCAACCACGACTACCGCGTGCGGGTGAACTTCCGGGCGTGGGCTCTCTACACGGACGATGAGGGAACCAAGCGCCCGGCGTCCGCGTTCTTCGACTGGTATTTCCGATCCGCCTGGCGCTATGACGCCAGAACGGGCAATACCACCGCCCAGGGAGCGCCGGGCGACAACCAGGTCGCCGCCAAGACCACACCATTGACCTGGGACCTCGGCCCGTCCACCGAGAAAGACATGGCGGTCACGTTGATCAACCCGACGCAGGCGAACAGCTTCGACAAGGACAAGATCACGACGATCGACATCGAGGGGTCATTTCCGCCCAACGCCGATGGTTCTTGCCAGTGGATCGTCTATTTCCTCTCGACCCCCGGCGATACGAGCGGCGACCCGAAAGACGTTCCCGAAGACATCGTCTTCTACGCCGACCACGTCACCTGGGTCGACGACAAGCATCTGAAGGCCGACATCCATCTGAACGTCGCAAACGGCAGCCAGCCGCAGCCTTCGGGCATCTACAAGATCCACGTCGTTCACGGCGACAAGGACGCGGAAGGCCCGGACTTCGAAGTCATCGAGAGACCGCTGGCCTTCTGGAAATTCTTCTTTGCGCAGGCGGGCGACACGATCAAGGTGGGAGTTCAGGGATTCGACGGCCTGGGCAATCGCGTGTCCCGCCGCGGAAAGCCGCGTCCCACCATGTTCAAGGCTTCCGGGTCGGTGGGGATCACGGGCTTTACGGTCACGGGCAAATACGGCGAATACATCGGCGTCACGAAGCGCGTCCCGTCGGGGGCGAAGGGGACGCTCGTCGTCGGCGTCAAGGGGGTGCCTCCGGAGCCCACGAACTTCGACACGTTCACGATCAAGTAGGGCGGGCCGCGCCCGCCCGAACCTTCGTGACGTGCGCCGGGACCTCTGGCCCTAGCAGGCGAGCCCGGTGTTCCTCACACCCCGCGCGAACGGCTTCCGAATGACGCAGACGGCGCCTGTGGCTGCGCCACCCTTGACCTGGCCGCGTGGGCTCAGATTCTTGACGGTCTCTTTCTTGAGCTTCAGCTTCCGAGTCCCGGTGGTGCTTCTGGATGGTCCCTTTTTCACGATCACCGAACCTCCTCGTCGAACAAATGCGACGGCGCTATGACGGCTCTGGAAGTCTGGAGAATCCTACCAGCGACGGAGGTCGGCGCGGACCTCAGAGACGGACAGAAGCAGCCCTGCAGTCCTGGCCTCGTTCACTCGTAGTGCGTCCACATGCGAAAAACCTTCACGGTACGAACTTCGGCGGGGATCTGGTAGACGAGACTCAGCTCGATGTTTCTTGAGGCGGGCAGCCGCTCCTCTCCACAACGAGCTCGAGCGGATCGAGGAGATGAACCTCCCCCGCTCCTCATTAGTCCTTCCGCCGGACGAATCGCCCGTCGCTCTTGACCACCCAGGTCTTTCCCCCATCCGACGACGTCGAGTAGATGTGCCGTATCGTGTCCGGTGACACGTTCTCCAGGACGTTCGACGTGAGCAGCCGCTTTCCATCGGCGTCGAGAACCCAACCCTCGAATTTCATCGCACCGTCGCGGTAAGCGCCCTCCAAGTCGTTCGATCTGTTGTCGTTGCCGTTCCACACCATCCGCCACAAGTGGCGGTTCGCGTCGTAGAAGGACATGCTCATTCCCCGGGAGTCGTTCATGCCCTCCCACCGTTCCACGATCACGCAGCCGTCGTATTCGCGCGTATTGTGAAGGTGCCCCCGGACCGGCGCCGCAGGGCCGTTCCAGGGCGTCGCGTCGAAGTCGCCGACCCAGAAATCGAAGGTGTGCACGGCGCGGCAGGGGTAGCGGGTGTCCTCGGCCACCGGCGTCGCCTGCTGCCGGGCCAGCAAGGGAGCGCAGGCGATCGAGCAGTATGCCGACAGAACAATGAGAAAGCGGATCGGTCTCATGGAGCACTCTCCTTGTCGGTTGGAGCGGATCGAGCCACCGACGAGCGCGTTACGTTAGGCGATTCCCGCGGGTTGTCATCGGTTCCCCGGACGGACAGCACTCTGAAGGTGACGAAACGTCGGCGGCAGTCCTTGCAGATTCGCTCATTGCCGCCGGGGCATAGGTCGGCAACTCGGAGGGGTCAGTCCCGCAGGGCGCGGACGGGATTGATCCGGGTCGCGCGCCAGGCCGGCACGAGGCACGCCGCAGAAGCCGCGATTGCCATCAGGAGAAATGCGGAAGCAAACGCGGCGGGGTCGCGCGGGCTGACTCTGTAGAGGAGATCTCCCATCAGACGCGTCGTGCCCAGGGCGACCGCCGCGCCGAGCGCGATTCCCGCGACCAGGAGGCGAAGACCGTGAGACATGACCATTCCGAGGAGATGCGAGGCCCGCGCTCCCAGCGCCATGCGCAAGCCGAGCTCCCGGCTGCTCTGTGAAACCGAGTACGACAGGACTCCGTAGAGCCCGATCCCCGCCAGCAGCAGGGCGAGGTTGCCGAAGATCGCGATCAGGCTGACGGCGGCGCGCTGGTTCCAGCTCTTGCGGTTGATCTCCTCCTGCATCGTGATCACCTCGCCCGGAGCGAGATTGGCGTCGAGCGCCTTCACCTCGCGAACCAGCGCGCGGGCGAGCATCTGCGGCACCAACTTGGTTCGGATCTGGAGATTCTGGCCGCCGCCGGCCTGCCGCAGCGCCGTGTAGAAAAAAGGCTTCGGCGTCTCCCGCAGAGAGGAGTACTTGGAGTTCCTGGCGAGACCGACGACCCGCAGCGAGCGGCCGTTGACGCGGAGGCCGCTGCCGACGGGATCCCGACCGTGCCAGAAGCGCTGTGCCATCGTCCCGTTCACGACGGCGACCGGCTGAGCCGCCTCGTTGTCGTCGATCGTGAAGTCCCGCCCGGAGACGAGCGGAATTCCCATCGTCGAGAGATACGAGGGCCCGACTTCGTTGTAGTCGACGACCGGCGTCTCCCCCGCTTCCGGAACGAAGCCATCGACCGCGATCGGGGCCGAAGAGTAAGGTCTGTAGGTGAACGGCGCCGCCCGCGCCCACACGACCGATTCGACGCCGGGCAGAGCCCGGACGCGTTGGGTCAGCCGGTCCTGGAAGTCCCGGATTCGAGTCTTGTCGTAGCCGGCCGAGACCATGTCGACATAGGTCGTGAGAACCTCGGTCGAGAAGCCCGGGTCGGTCCCCCGCATCGCCTGCAGGCTTTTCACGAGAAGCCCGGCGCCGACCAGGAGGATGAAGCCGAGCGACACCTGGACCAGAACGAGGACCGACCGGATGCGCGCCTTGCCGCGGCCGCCCACGACGCCTCCCGACTCCGACCTCATCGCGGTGGCGACGTCGATCTTGCTCGCCTGGAAGGCAGGGGCGAGCCCGAAGAGGAGGGTCGAGACCACGCAGACGCCGGCGCTCAACGCGAGAACGCGCAAATCCATCTGGGAGGGCAGGTTCACGACGACGCCGGCAGGCATCGGTGGAAAGAGCAGCTTCAGCAGATTGCGGCACCAGTAGGCGACGAGAAATCCGCCGGCCGCCGCGACGATCGAGAGAATGAGGCTCTCGGTCAGGAGCTGCTTGACCAGCCGCCAGCGCCCGGCTCCGAGAGACAGCCGGACGTTCATCTCGTGCCGGCGCGCAAACGAGCGGACGAGCAGCAGGTTGCCGACGTTGGCGCAGACGATGAAGAGCAGAAGGCAGGCCACGACGAGTGAGATTCGCAGGGTCGGGAAGAGATTGCCCGCCTGGTTGAACGGCGTCTGCCACAGGGGATACAGCTTGAAGCCGCGGCCGCGGTCCGTGTCGGGGAAGTCCGCCTCCAGTCTCTTGCCGATCGCGGAGAGCTCGGCCTGCGCCTGGGCGATGGTGACGCCGGGTTTCAGGAACGCGAAGCTCTCGATCCACCGCGCTCCGCGGTTCTCGAGCTTGTCGCCGCCCCCCTCGAACGCGTCTTCCATCGACGCCGGAACCCAGTACTGAAATCCGTAGCCGACGAACGTCCCGAAGAAGCCGCGCGGCATGACGCCGATGATCGTGTGGGGGACGCCGTTCAAGCGCTGCGTCTTGCCGATGATGTCCGGATCGCCGCGGTACCGGTCCTGCCAGGCCTGGTAGCTGATCACGGCGACCGGATGCGCGTTGTGCCCCACGTCCTCGGCCGGCTCGAACGCGCGGCCCAGGATCGGGCGGACGCCCAGGGCCTCGAAGTAGTTCGACGACACGACGCTCCCGGTCGCGCGCTCGGCGCGCTCCCCGATCGTCAGCGTGGCGCCCCCGATGTGTTCCGCGATGAAGGACTCGAAGAGGGTGCTCTGGCGCCGCAGGTCCTGGAGGTCGGGCCAGGAAACGTCGTCGCGGTCGTCGTGATTCATGCCGGCCAGGGCGACCATCCGCTCCTGGTGGGCCACCAGCGGGTACGGGCGCAGAAGGATTCCCTCGATCCAGCTGAAGACGGCGGTCGTCGCGCCGATTCCGAGCGTCAGGCTCAGAACGGCAAAGAGCGAAAAGGCCGGAGTGCGCCGCAGCATCCGCAGGCCGAACGCGAGGTCCTGCTTCCACCGTTCGATCCACATCCCGCCCCAGATCTCCCGCGTGATCTCCTTGACGAGCGCGACACTGCCAAACTCCCGCCGGGCGTTGGCCGCGGCGGCTTGCGCCGACTCGCCGCGGGCGATGCGCTCGGCCTCGTCCATCCGCAGATGCGCGTTGACCTCTTCGTCGAGCTCCTCGTCGCGGCGCCTGCGGCTCCCGCGTCCGAGCCAGGGAAATCTCATCCCTCGCTCTCGGCGGGCGGAGCCATGAGGCCGGCGATCGCCTCGGCGAGCTGCTCCCACCGCGACCGCTCCTCCACGAGACGCTTGCGCCCGGGCGGCGTCAGCCGGTAGACGCGCACCCGCTGGTTGTTCTCCGAGACTTCCCACGTCGCGGCGATCGCCCCTTGCCGTTCCAGGCGATGGAGCGCGGGATAGAGCGAGCCCGTTTCGACCTGGAGGAGGTCCCGGGAGCTCGCGCGAATCGCCTGCACGATGCCGTATCCGTGGTTCGGGCCCCAGCGCAGCGTCTGGAGGACGATGAAATCGAGCGTCCCCTGCAGGACCTCGATGCGCGAAAGCGGCCGGTCCGCCGTCATGGGTATAGGCATCCTACAGCCATGGGGGTAGTTTGTCTACAGGGTCGGGGAGCGCGGTCTGCGAGCCCATCCCGGACGCACATGCCTTGACGGGCCGCCTCGGCTTCGTCCAAGCTATGGCTCGCGGAGGACGCACGTCGGGTCGGGCAGCTCGCGAGCGGGGAGCTCTTCATGAACATCGACTACATTCAGAAGTTCTGGTTCGGCGAGCACTACTACACCGACACCGACGTCCATAAGGACTACTTCACGGTCCAGCTTCCGAACGTCAACGTCGACGCCCAGATCTGGCTGACGATCTTCGCCCCGGGCATCAATTTCGACGCCGGCCTGGTCGGCCTCGCGGCGGCCGGCGTCAAGAGCTACCGGTACGTCGATGGGAATGGGGTCACCCAGTATCAGGAGTTCACCAACTGGGAGAGCCACCTGCGGGTCGAGAACTGCGTCGAGATTACGTTCGCCTTTCACGTCCAGCTCGCCTGGGCGAAGGCCGAAGGAATCATTTACTGGCACACTTGAGCGGACGCCGGACGCGGGAGGGGACGATGGCGCAAGACACATTTCAGCCGCCACAGTACGAGGAGACGCTGCATCTTCTCTTCGAGAAGGCGACAGGCAAGGTGGTGGCGTCGGAACGGCGTTGGACCCTCGCCGAAGAGACACCGCGGACGCGGAGAACAGGCACCGATCTCCTGGAGAAGGTGATCGCGGGGCTTGGACGGCGCGCCGAGGAGTTCGATGTACTGGTTCTGACGGGGCCGGAGGCTTCGAAAGGGCCGGTCAGTCATGTGGACGTCCACCAACGTCGGCCCGTGCGCGCCGAGGGGCGCCCCGCCTTCGGCAAAGTCGCGCTGCCGTTCAGGACCGAGGGTCCCTAAAGCGTCCAAAAGACCTGAGCCCTCTCGAGACCGGCCCGCCCCTCGAGGGCTTCGAAGCGCGAGCGCCTTCGCTCTCGAGCGTCCTCGGAGCGAGGGCCCTCGAATCGGTCGCGGAGCACAACTCCCCCGCTGCGGTAAAGTCTCCGGCACAGCAAATCCATGACGCTCCAGGGCGGAACCCGCCTCGGCCTCTACGAAATCCTTGCGCCGATCGGCGCGGGCGGCATGGGAGAGGTCTATCGGGCCAGGGACCAGAAGCTCGACCGGGACGTGGCAATCAAGGTCTTGCCGCTTTCCGTCGCGGCGGATTCCGAGGCGCTGGCCCGATTCGAGCTCGAGGCGAAGGCGGTCGCCGCGCTCTCTCATCCGAACATCCTCTCGATCTTCGACTTCGGGATGCAGGACGGAGTCGCCTATGCCGTCATGGAGCTCCTGGAAGGCGAATCGCTGCGCAAGAAGCTCGAGGCCGGTCCGCTCACGCCGAAGCAGGCCGTCGACTACGCGATCCAGATTGCCCGGGGCCTCTCCGCCGCCCACGAGAAGGGCATCGTCCACCGGGACCTGAAGCCCGAGAATCTGTTCGTCGACAAGGAAGGACATCTCAAGATCCTGGACTTCGGCCTCGCGAAGCGGATCGAGAAGGTTTCGCCGGACGACGAGACGAGCGGCCCGGAAGGTTCCGGGCGGATGCAAGCGCAAGCGGGTTCCGCCCGCACGGAGCCCGGCGCGGTGCTGGGGACGCTCGGCTACATGTCGCCCGAGCAGCTGCGGGGAATCCCGGTCGATCACCGCTGCGACATCTTTTCGCTCGGAGCGATCCTGTACGAGATGCTCTCAGGCAGGAGCGCGTTCAAGCAAGCCACGGCGAGCGACACGATCGTCGCGATCCTGAGAGAAGAGCCGGCGGAGCTTTCGACGTCGGGCCGGAGCATCGCTCCCATGGTCAACCAGGTCGTCCAACGCTGCCTCGAGAAGAACCGCGAGGACCGATTCCAGTCGGCCCGGGACATCGCGGTCCTTCTGTCCGAGCCGTCTTCGGCGACCGCCACGGCCCTTGCCGCCCACGGCGCGCCCGGCCAAAGGAGGAAGGTCCCGATTGCCGTCGCCGCCGCCGCGGCCGTCGCCCTCATCGCTCTCGCGGGCATCGGCCTCTTCCTCCGGAGACAATCGCACGGAGGCCCGGGCGCGAGCGGCGACGTCAAGCGCGTTGCCGTCCTGCCGTTCGAGAACCAGGGAGGCCCAGAGGACGACTACTTCGCCGACGGAATCTCCGACGAGATCCGCGGCAAGTTGATCTCTCTGGCGGGCGTGCAGGTGATTGCCCGGGGCAGCTCGAAGCCTTACGGGAAGACGACCAAGACGCCCCGGCAGATCGCCGAAGAGCTGAACGTCGGGTATCTCCTGACGGCGACCGTGCGCTGGGAGACGAAGGACGGCATCCGCCGGGTCCTGGTCACCCCTGAGCTCATCGAGGTCTCGGGCTCCGAAGCGCCCACGTCCAAATGGCAGCAGCCGTTCGACGCGGCGATGACGGATGTGTTCCAGGTGCAGTCGGACATCGCGTCGCGTGTCGCGGAGGCGCTGGGCGTCGCTCTGGGAGCCGCCGAGGCGCAGCGGCTCTCGGAGAAGCCGACGCAGAACCTCGACGCCTACGAGGCCTTCCTCCGGGGTGAACAGGCGTCGAACAGCCTCGGCGCGATTGATCCGCCCAGTGTGCGCAAGGCGCTCGGGTTCTACGAGCAGGCCGTGGCGCTGGATCCCGGTTTCCTGCTGGCGTGGCAGAGGGTCTCGGAAGCCGCGTCGATCCGGTTTGCGGACGCGATCCCCACGCCGGAGGTGGCCCACCGCGCCAAGGAAGCGGCGGAAAAGGCGGTGGCGCTGGCTCCGGACCGCCCCGAGGGGTATCTGGCCCTCGGAACCTACGAGCGTCTGGTTCGAAGCGACGCTCAACGTGCCCTGGAAGTGTTCGCCAAAGCGCAAAGCATCGCGCCCGGGAATGCGGACGTTTTTCGGGGAATCGGCCTGGCCGAGCAGTCCCTCGGACGCCTGGAGTCGGCCGTCGATGATCTCCGGCAGGCCGAGCGCCTGGATCCGCGGTCGGTCGTTCTGTCGACGTCGATCGGCTCGGCGCTTCTTCGTCTGCGGCGGTACACCGAGGCTCGTGAAACTCTCGACCGCGGGCTCGGCCTCGCGCCGGCCAACCTGCGCCTGATCGAGAACAAGGCCATGACGTACCTCTGCGAGGGTGACCTCACCGGGGCTCGGAAGGTGATCGAGGCCGCGCCGAGCGCGGTCGAGCCGACGGCGCTCGTGGCCTACCTCGCGAACTACAACGATCTGGTCTGGGTTCTCGACGAATCGCAGCGCGAGGTCCTGCTTCGGCTCGAGCCGAAGGCGTTCGACGACGATCGGGCGACCTGGGCCCTGGCTCTCGTTCAGGCCTATGTCTTGAGGGGCGACGCGGCAAAGGTGCGTGCCTACGCCGAGATCGCCAGCAAGGCCTTCGCGGAGCAGGTCCGCGTGGCGCCCGGCGAGGTGGGACGTCAGATGTCGCTCGCGCTTTCGCTCGCGTACCGGGGCCGGAAGGACGAGGCGATCCGCGTTGGCGAGCGGGGATACGCTTCCGAATCGGTCGCCAAGGATGCGCGGGTCGGCGCCTACAATCTGCACCAGCTCGTTCGGATCTACGTGCTCACCGGCGAGACGGAGAAAGCGCTCGACAACCTCGACCTGCTCTTGAAGGTCCCCTACTACCTCGGGCCGGGCTGGCTCAGGATCGACCCCAATTTCGACGCGCTGCGCAAGAACCCTCGGTTCCAGAAGCTGGTCGACGGCGGCGCGTGAGGACCGGGGACCCGGTCCGAAACACCGTTTCCGGGGCTACGCGCTGTGCCGGATGTGCAGGACGTCGCCGTCCTGGACGATGTAGTCCTTGCCCTCCAGGCGAAGCGTGCCCTTCGAGCGCGCGGCGGCCTCGGAGCCCGCTTCCAGAAGCTGGTCCCAGTGGATCTTCTCGGCCCGGATGAAGTGCTTCTCCAGATCGGAGTGGATCGCACCGGCCGCCTCCTGCGCACGCACGCCGCGGGGCACGGTCCAGGCGCGGCATTCGTCTTCTCCCACGGTGAAGAAGGAGATCAGGCCCAGGAGCTCGTAAGTCTTGCGGATGAGACGCGCCAGCCCGCTTTCGGCGAGGCCATAGCTCCCGAGGAACTCGGCAGCCTCCCCGTCGCCCATCTCCGCGAGCTCGGCTTCCACCTTGCCGCAGATGGCCGTCGCCCCGGAGTTGGGACGCGAAGCGATGTCGGCGAGGTCGTACCTGGCGACCGCGGCGTCCAGGTCCTTGCCCAGCTCGGGGCTCTCGCTGATGTTGACCACGTACAGAATCGGGTTCTGGCTCAGGAAGGAGAAACCGCGCAGGCGCTTCTTGTCCTCGGGGTATAGCTCGATTTCGCGGATCGGTCGTTCGCTCTCGAGCCCGGCTTTGCACTGGGTGAGCAGCTCGTGCTCCCGCATCAAATCGGCGGAGCGCGCCCGTTTCAGGTCCTTCTCCAGCCGCTCCATGCGCTTGTCGATTTGCACCATGTCGCTGACGATCAGGTCGGCCTCGACGTCGCGCGCGTCCTTCAATGGATCGATGCCGCCGGCGTGGGGAATCGCCGGGTCTTCGAACGCGCGGAGCACGTGGATGAGCGAATCCACCTCGCGCAGGCCGTCGGTGTACGCCTGCTCCTTGAGCGCCTCCCCGCCGATGGCCGCGACGTCCACATACTCGACCGTGGCATGCGTCGTCTTCTTCGGGTGATAGAGGGCTGAAAGCTTCTCCAGGCGCTCGTCGGGGACCCTGGCCACGCCGACGTGGGCCTCCCGCGAATGCATGGCATGTGGATCGAGATGCGCCCTGGTGAGGATCTTGAAGAGCGAGGTCTTCCCGACCTGGGGCAGGCCGATGATTCCAGTCTTCATAGCGTCGCGCTAGCTTACTCGGGATCTCGTCTCGCGGCGGGCACCGGCCACGCAGAAACAGATGAGGCCCCGTCGGGGCCTCATCGAACCGAGGGCGCCTGCGCCCCCCTCCAACGACTGAGACTACGCGCGAGCGTAGGTCGATGCCGTCTCGTAGGTCTCCACGATCGGAGTTCCGACGATGAACGGATTCAGCTTGGCGAGGACTTGCGGATAGGTCGCCGTCTCGTAGGTCTCGGCGTGCTTCCGGTTGTCCCACAGGCTGATGAAGTACGCGCCCTTGGGGTTCAAGAGCGTCACTTCCTCCTCGAAGCCATCCTGCTTGCGCAGCATCGGAAGGACTTCCTTCTCGAACAGAGTGTTCAGCTCCGTTTCTTTGCCGCTCTTGAACTGAAAGTGGACGTTGCGTGCGAATTTCATGACCCACTCCTTTCGCTCCTTGACCGGGGACGATCTCGACTGGGAAGCTTCCCCACTCCGAAAAAGAAGCGGCGTCGTCAAGGACTCGAAGCCGTCGGTGTTTCGAAGCAGCACGACGCTAACAGGCATGGGTGGAAGCGCCAAGATGCGTTCTCATCAATTGCGGCGGCGGCCGCGCATCGACAACTTCAGATTCGCTTCGCGGAACGCCATGCCGCCGCGGTTAGACACACCGTCACCACGACCGAAAGCACGATCGGGAGGCCGAAGAGGTATCTCCAGGCCACGAGCGTGATGGCCGCAAAGCAAAGCGCGAAAGCCCAGACCGTGACGCGCAGGAGCGCCAGAGTCTCCGGCGGAAGGCCTCCCAGCTGCCACGCCAGCACCGCCGCGAAGAAGTAGAACACGCCGACCGCGAATCCCGCTGCGAGAAAGAGGTCCCAATAGGTCCGATCGAATCCTTGCACGTTGAAGTGAATCGATCGCATGGAGCCGAGAAGCGTTTCGACTCCCCAGGCGGGGTCGGACTGCCGGAATCCCAGGGTATGTCCGACGGCAAAGAGCAGCAGCAGGACTGCCGCGATTCGGTAAAGCAGCGCAGCCTTCATGTTGTGCCTCCTGGGGGTCGCAGAATGACGGTCTCGAGCAAGGTTGCGATGATCTGCTCGCGTCCGCCGTCGAGGGCAAAGACATCGGCCTGCGCGACCGTCAGCGTCCGTCCTTTGCGCAGGACCCGGCCCCTGGCCTCGAACCGATCCCCTTTGCCGGGAGCGAGAAGGCTGATCTTGAACTCGACCGCGAGCGGGTTGTGTCCCAGCGGCGCGGCGGACATGGCCGCATAGCCGCAGGCGTTGTCGGCGATGGTCGCGATCACGCCGGCGTGGAGAAATCCGTTCTGCTGACAGAGATGCGGGGCATTGCCGACGGACACGTGGACGACCCCCGCGTCGACGGTAGTGATCTCGGCGCCGAGAGTCGCGTTGAAGCCCTGCTTCGCGAAGCTGCTGCGCACCGCTTCCTCGACCGCGGAATCGATTCGGCTCATGGCGACGCCCTCGACAGTCTCGCCGCCCTCGACGCCCTCGACGTTTTCATCTAGCGCGGGCACCGCGGGCCGCCCTCCGCCGGCGACAGGTCCACTTTCGACACGGCCGCGCTTGCGGGCTGCAGGGTGATTGTCAGGTTCAGGTCGCCGTGATCGCACCGCAACCGGAAGGTCGCACTCGTGCCTCCGTCGCTCAAATCGGGCTGGGGCGCCCGGCAGGGGCCGTGCTCGAGCGCGGCCGCGGCGAACTCTTCCTTCGCCTCCTTGCGGTCGTCCGTCCTGGGGAAGAGCTCCCCTGCCGCCTCGTCGTTCCACGCCGCGAGCAGCGCGCTGCCCTGCCCGCCCAGGGAGACGAGCCGCTCCGAAGGGGGCAGCGCGGACTTGAGCGCGAGCGACTGGATGCGGGGCGGCGAGTCCGAAGTCAGCGTCATCACCAGCTCGATGCCGCCGCGCGCGCACGCGAGACGCGCGCGGCCGCGCAGCGCGTTCTCCGCCTCGAAAGGCGTTCCCGGAGCGCACGCGCCGTGGGCCGTTCGCAGTCCCACGAGGCGCCTTTCCAGCGCGGCGAAGGTCTCGTAGCTCTGGTATTGGCGGTCGAACGTCCGCGCCGCTTCGGCCGCGTCGAAGTGCGCCAGGAGCGCGAGTACCCTGGCGCGGGCGGACTCCAGGTGCGCCGACACCGGCACCGGCCGCTTGGGAATCAGGCCCTGGTCCTCGAGCGCCTCGAGGAGCTCGGCCCCCGCTGCCGACCCGCTGGTGTAGGTCAGGTTCGTCATGGTGAAGACGCCGACGCTTCGATCGGGAAGGAGCGCGACCCAGGAGCCGTATCCGGGCAGTCCCCCGGAGTGCGCGATCACCTGATCGAATCGGCAATTCGCCGAGACGCCCCAGCCCATCCCGTAGCCGCCGCCCCGAACCCGCAGCTCGCTCTTGGGATCGCGCCACGCGTCGATCCCGATGAACCGCTGCACCGACTGGGTCTCGCGCAGCGAGGCCCGGCGCACCGGACCGCCGTCGGGAGCATCGCGCGGAGGCCACGCCGCGAGCTGGAACGCGACCCAGCGCGCATAGTCGCGCGGCGAGGTCCAGAGACCGCCGATCGCGGCCCAGGCCCCGTCGGAGAGCATCGGCTCTTCATGCGGGGCGTCGTCGTCCTGGTACTTGGCGATGCCCTCGGCAGGCATCGCCGAGCCTTTGCGGCCGTATCCGTGCGCCCGGTGGCCGGCGGCAACGCTCTCACCGTCCCAGCCGGTCGCCGTCATCTCGAGGGGCCGAAGCAGCTCCCGCGTCACGTAGTCCTGGACGCGGACGCCGCTCACCCGCGTGACCACGCGCCCGGCCAGCGCGAATCCCAGGTTTGCGTATTCGAATTGGGTCCCCGGCGCGGTCGAGAACGTCAGACCGTGCGACAGCAGCTCGTCGAAGGCGGCCTCGCTCATCGGCATCCGCAGGTCGGCCGAGGCGTTGTCTTCGGGCAGGCCCGACGAGTGCGAGAGAAGGTGCCGGACGGTGATCCGCGGCGAATCCGACGTGGGATAGCGCAGGCCCCGCAGCTCCGGCAGGTATTTCTCCGCCGGATCGTCGAGCGAGAGCAAGCCTTCGTCGCGCAGACGCAATGCCGCCGCGGAGACGAAGGCCTTGGTCATCGAGGCGATGCGGAAGACCGTGTCCTCGTCCACGAAGAGCCCGAGGTCGGCCGGCGCCGACTGCCCCGCCTGTCCGGACGGTCCGGAGCCGCCCGCTTCGCGCACTTCCCGCACGCCGACGCCCTTGAAGTAGATCAGCTGGCCGTTCACGACGAGGCCGATCGCGGCCCCGGGCGCTCGGGTCTTCTCCAGGGCTTTGACCAACTGGGGTTCGAGGGCACGGGCGGCCCCCGCGATGCGAGAGACCCGGGTGGGGTCATCGAACCGGAGCGGCTCGACTGCCGAAGCTGCCGCCGCGGAGGCAGCGGCCGTGGCGGAGGAGGTCCCGGCCGGTGAAGGGGCGGGCTTGCCCGGCGTTGCGCAGGAGAGGCCGACGAGACTTGCGACCGGGAGAGCGAGGAGGAAACGAAACGGCGGCCGGCGAAGCATCGGGAGAGCATAGACCGAGACGGCCTCGCAATCGGAAGGCGGGAATCGACATCAGGGTCCTCCCCCACGATCTCCGCGCTGCCCGGCCGGCCCCGCTTCCCGCAGGCTGGTAAACGCTCCCCGCTTACGGAAGACTCCACAGGATGGCTGCATCGCTCCAGATCCGTTGGGCAATCGTGTTTGTGGCCTGCTGGCAGGGGGTTGGCTGCGGCCGGACGGAGCGCCAGGCGGCACCGTCTCAGTCGCCGTCGCCGTCGCCGTCGGGGGAAGCGGCCGTGCCGAAGGCCTATCTCGACTGGATCGTCCGTGTCGAGACACCTCTCGAGGAATCGCTGGAGCGATTCGAGGCGGCAGAGCGGGAGGCGGACGTCCCGGCGCTCGAGGAGAGGGCTCAAGAGATCCTCGTCCGGGCACGGTCGGCGCGCGAGGCCATCGAGAAGACTACGGTCCTTCGACGGCTCACATCCGCCCACGGCGAAGAGCTGATCTTCCTCAACCACGTCGTGCTGGGCTTTCAGCGCTATCTGGACTCCGGAGGCGGTCTGGCGCGGCTCGAAGAGCTCGAATCGATCCTGCGCAGGGCGCGCGCCCATCAAAAGGGCGGACGCGGCCCGCCGAACACCGCTTGAGGCTCGTCGACGTTTCTCCTGATATCTTTGCAGCATCGAAACTGGCTGAAAAAGGAGGAGGAGTTCATGCGAATGGCAACTCGGGCCCTGCTCGGTCTCGCTCTCGGACTCGCCCTGACCGTACCGGCTGTGGCGGCGCCGGCGAAGGATTTCGAATCGACGCCGCAGGCAAAAGTCTACCGCGCCAACGCGAAGGCCATCGCCGCGGGCGACTTCGAGGCGTACAAGAAGTCGATGTCGAGCGAAGCGCTCAAGCAGATGGATGCCCAGGCGAAGGAGATGAAGAAGACTCCCAAGGACCTCTTGGAGCTCCTGAAGATCCTGTCGCCGACGGACATCAAGATCACCGACGTCAAGGTCGACGGGAAGAAGGCGACGCTTTCGCTGACCGGAAAGTCGGACAACCAAATGATGAAGGGCACGGCGGACGAAGTCGAAGAGAACGGCCAATGGAAGATCGGCAAGCAGTCCTGGTCCAACGCCAAGTAAACGCGGAGCCGCGGACGCGGCGGAGACGTCTCGAGCGAGGCGCTCCGCCGCGGCCTCTCATCAGGAAGGTCGCCCCTTTCGAATCGCCCGCCATGTCTACCCCTGCCCGCACGTTCCCGAACCTGCGTCTGTTCGAGGGAGTGAAGTGAGGTCGGAAGAGTTACCCTCTCGCCGGAAAAGCCCATCGCCTCGAAACCCGTTCAGATCCCGCGCCCTCGAGCGGCGAGAGGGACCGCGAAGAACGTCCGCGGAGGGTTCACCTCGATCGAGCACTCGGCCGCGGGCGCGACGGGGCACGTGAGCATGAGCGACCTCACGGTTTCCAGGACGACGGACAGGTAGGCGCCGGTCCGATCCAGGATCCGCCTCGAGCGGCCCCGGGTGCCGTGCCTGCCGCTCGACCGTGCCGGCCAGGCGCCAAAACGATCAGGCCGATCGTCAAGATCGAACCGTCATGGTCTCGCGGCGAGGCCGCGGCTCGCGAGCGAGTCTTCGCGCGCCAACTCAAGGCATTGCGAGAACGGGGCTTATGAAGGAGGCGCCGCCGCGAGTCGGTGGGCACAGGCCGTGCTTCAAGGCGTGGTCGAGGCGAAGGAGGAACGCTTCGAACCGCGGAAGGCGACTCGGGCTCCGGAAGGAGAACAAGATGGTCGACCAGAAGCGAAACCCCACGGGAAAGAAGCCGATCAAGAAGCTGAGGATCAAGAGAGATCCTCGAGGGCCTCGACGCGAAGGACGGTGGGAAGCAGATCCAGGGCGCGTCGCAGCACATTGCCTGCTCGGCCAACCTTTGTGGTATGCGGTGAATTAGAATCGACCGAAAGGAAAGGAGAAGGAAAAAGGAAAGGAGAAGGAAATGGTTGCAAAGAAGGCGAAGAAGACCGGCAAGAAGGTCAAGGACCTCGCAGTCAAGTCGAAGAACATCAAGGGCGGCTCGTTCAACGGCTTCGTGAATTTCGGCGACATCAAGGGAGAGTCCACGGACAAAGACCACAAAGACTGGATTTCGATCCTGAAGTACTAACACGGAGTACGACCGAAGCCTCGGCTGGTAAGCTGCCACTCCGTGCCGGCCTTGGTCTTTCCACGAATTCGCCTCGAGTCCGCCGCATTCGTTTCCTAGGCTCGAAGGCATGGAAAGGTCGCGATCCACGGCAGCTCGACTTCGCGTGATTGCGCTGGCCGCGCCCTTGATCCTGGCTTCACCGGCAAGACAGTCGAGGCCTTCATTCCTCTCGGTTTCCACGAGCACTCCCGGAAGGAAGCGGATTTCAACGAGGATGGCCTGACCGACGCGGTGGTCATTCTCGAACCGGGCGACCAAGTGCTGGGCTACGAGCAGCCGCGGTCTCGTATCGTTCTGTTTGCGCAGCCCGAAGGAGGCTTCCGCCTCTCCGCCGGCTGCCGCGCTAAAGAGATTTCTACCGAAACGGAACCGTTCGGGGGCAACGAAGACAGTCGGTGACCGTGACGACGATGGATGCGGGGACGGAATTGCAGGCGCCCACCGTGGCTGTCACGGTGTACCGCCCGCCGGCGGCGAGCGCCACGTCGGGAATGACAGGATTCTGCTGTGTGGATGTGAAGGCGTTTGGACCGGTCCATGAATAGGCCGCACCCGGGACCGAGGAAGCTGTGAGGAAGAGAGTCTGGCCGACTGCGACAGGTCCATTGCTACCGGCGACGGGTGTCGCTGGAGTCTGGCATGTCGCGGCCTCCCGGACCTGTCCGATGTAGGTTCCCCAGGTATTCGACGGGCTGGCCGCGTATTCGCC
Organism: uncultured Acidobacteriota bacterium; assembly: GCA_963733955.1. GTDB lineage: Bacteria > Acidobacteriota > Thermoanaerobaculia > UBA5066 > Gp7-AA6 > DATFTF01. Next base: position 2,097,867 of record CAVTEW010000003.1, on the reverse strand, counting down.
AAAGAGCCAGACCGCAGTCGGCTCGGCCGGATCGACTGCGGCGCCGCTGTAGTCGCCCCACCGGTTGGCGCCGGTCGTTCCGTTCCCGGTCCTGACGTAGCTGGACTCCCCGGCCCTCAATGCCGTGCTCGATTCCAGATCGGGATCTCCGGGCATTCGGACCGTATAACGAACGCTGGCGTACTCACTTGTGCAGCTGCGGGAGAAGGCCATGACGAGCATGCCCGATCCATCGACGGCAACCGCCGGATGGTAATACCAGCATCCGTCCAACCCGAGGGACGAGTCTTCCAGCGCGGATGCGCTGCCGACCGAGATCCGGACGTAGCGAGCTCGCGAATAGCGATTGCCCGTTCCGCCGGCGACGGTCTGCGCCGCCCAGAGAGAGCCGTTTCGATAGACGGCGTTCAAGAGGCGTGTGTCTCCGGTGTCGATATAGCAGGGCGCCGGGCAGTTCGTCGTACCCGCAGTCCCGCCGAGCTGGTCGGCGCCGGGCGCCTCGGAATACGCGGTGACCGGGACGTTCACGCCGGCGACCGTCGGACCCGTACCGCCCGCGTTCGAGATCGTCCAGAGCGACCAGTAGGTTCCTGTCACATAAGGGCTCGAGCTGACCATGTACCCGGCCGGCGACGATCCGAATGCCACCGCTGGCCGCAGCGTCGCCGACTTCACACCGGTGGCTGGATCGCGCAGGTCCCAGAAGTCATACCAGGATGGTGCAGCCGTGCACCCGCCATAAAGCTGAGACTTCCTGATGATTCGGAGCTTCGAATACGCGTGCGTGGAAGGATTGGTGTTGAACTCGTACTGATTCGTGGTCAGGTAGACCGCCTGACTGTCGAAGCCCAGTCCCTCGAAGTCGGACCACGTGGCCGAAGGCGTATTTCCATTGAGGTCGCCCGGCAGCGCCACGTTGCACCATTGCCCCGTCGGGTCGGCGCCATCGGAGACCGATAGCAAGAGCCACGATTGCGTCTTCTTGTCCGTTGCCAGGTACACCATCAGCCAACGGTTCGCGAAATGGTCGTAGGCGACTTGCGGGTCGAACGAGGAGAGCGACCCGGTGCCGAGTGACGGCGCGACGTTCTTGAACCACGTGTCGGCCGAGCCCTGGTACAGCTTCGCGCCATTCTTGGCGAAGATCGCAAAGTCCGAGTTGACGCCGGTCATGATGTGGCTGCCGCCGGCCGCGATGATGGAATCCGGGGGGATGAAGCCGGTCTGCGAGATGCCTGGAAACCCGGCGCTCGGCGAAGGGGCCGTCGTCGAGACGCTCAAACGACGAAATCCCGGTACGCCGAGACCGCCGCCGTCATCGGTCTCGTTCGCGCCCGCGGGAGCAAACGGCTGCGCGAGATTGGCGGGATTGGGAAGAGCCGGCATGCGATGCTCGGGAGGCTCGGCCTCGTTTAACTCCCGGCCCTCGATCGAGGGATGGAATGGAATCGCTGCGGGCGAAACGGGCGCGAAGGCTCCGCCGGATCCCGGGGCGGATCCCCGGAAGACCGGGCTCACGGGCGCCGAGGGCGAAGCGGCGGTCTTCGACCCATTGCCCTGAGCGAAGACGGGAGCGGCTGCCACCGACAGGACTCCCAGGCAGACCACGAACACAGCGGTCCGTTTCATAGACTCTCCAGTCATTGGGCGGTCTGGACGCGGCCCCGCCGTGTTCCGAGACCCCCGGTTGCGTTGTTCCCTTGCACAAGGAAGGGAGCAACCGTCGCGCCAACCGGCGTTCTCCGATCAAGCCGCTGCGAACGCACGACTTCGCGAGAGAGGGCCGTCCGTCTCAGAGCCCGCGCCGGTTGGTCGGAACATGTCTCAGGCGTTCGCCGCGTTCGATACGCCTGGCCCCGGTTCTCTGGAAATTGTCATTCTGGAGGCTGCCGCGGGGATTGAGCTCCCGAGCCCCGGAGAAACTCGGCCCCGGGGATCGGAGGGGCCGCCGCGGGCATGGTCTCGGTCCGGGACCACCTGGCCCCGTTCCGAATCGCCGGACCGCGAGGCGGCCGGCCCTGCTCGACCCTAAGCCCTCTCGGTGCAAGGGGTTCGCCCAACTCCCCGGCTGGCACCACTGCTGCTATGTTGCAATGTCGAAAAGGAGGTCGCGTCATGAAGAAGAAGGAGAGCCGGTCCAAGTCAGGCAAGTCGGTGAGAGACCTTCGCGCCAAGGCCCTGAACCCTAAGGCCGCCGGAACCGTCCAGGGCGGCTCCAAGAGGAAGGGCGGCGGGGATGAGATCCCCGTCGAGTCTCTCAGCTTCAACTTCACGAAGATCGAATACTAGGAGCGTTGGACTCCCGGCCAGGGCTGGCCATGCTGCTACAGTGATCGGCGCGGACTGAGAGGGAGGCGCCTCATGAGCAAGAAGCGAGTGAGGGCGAAGGGGGCTCCCGGCGTGCGGCACCTCGCCGCGAAGACGCTCGGCGCCGGACAGGCACGTCGGGTCCGAGGAGGCGCCGCGGAGACGCCCACGGAGAGAGCGGCCCGCCTCGCGTGGAGCAGTCAGGCCGGCGGAAACTTCTCCGCGAAGATCAACGTCAAGTCGACGACACGGTAGCTCTGCCGCTGCGACGAACTCCCGCGGTTTCCGACGACGAGCCAGGAGAAGAAATGAAACATCGGATCCGAAACCTCGCACTCGCCCTTTGCCTAGCGGCCTTTCCGATGGCTGCCCAGGAGGCCGGGACGGCCTCCGGCAAGGGAACGATGGAACGCAGCGTGCCGGGAAAGACGGCCGGTCCGACGAAAGAAGTCTATGAAACCGTCGAGTTCGTTCCGCGTTTCTCCTTCGCCTGCCGGGACGGAAGCGGCGCCGAGGCCGAGACTTTGATCGTTCTCACGGAGAAGCCGCCGCCGGTGAAGGATTGGCTCGCCGCCGAGGACCGGTTGAATGCGCTTCGGATCTGGTCCGGAAAAGAGAAGGCGTCGTTTGCCGCACTGGAGCTGGATGACAAGATGGCCGTCGCCTACTACTTCGTGTGCTCGGGCGACGGTCGGGTCACCTCCAAGGGTCTGAACGTCGCGAACGGGCTGGAGAGCATCGTGCTGAAGTTGCTGACGCGAGACGCCAAGCGTCTGAAGGGCACTCTGAAAACCGGCGAGGGCAACTGCCCGGGACCTAACGGCGCGTCGGCCTATTGCGAGACGACGGGAGATTTCGCATTCGACGTCCCCATCGCCCGATGAGGGTCTCGTTCGGGAGTCTCCGGGGGACGCGCGAATCCAATCCGGGCTCGCCCGACGGCCCTCTCGATTCTCGATTCGAAACCCTCGTGCTCCATTCTGAGCCCATCGGCACCGGCGCGGCCGCCCCCGCCGCAAGCCAAGCGTTTGGGCGATTGGGACACCCTGGCACCGAGGTTCACCGGGGCGCCGCGGCCGAGATCTGCCGCTGCGCAGCGCGGGTCTTGCTGCTCGCCCTCCTGATCTTCCGCGTCGTCCCAAGTCTTTCCGCGATCGAAATCCCCGCTTCCGTCAAGGTTCTCTCGCCGGACTCTTACAAGGCCTTCGGCTCGCCGTTCCCGCGGGTCGCGGCGGCGGCGCTCCGGGCGAAAGACGAGAATACCGGCGGGACCCGCCTGGCCGGCGAAGGGCTCCGCGTCTGCGCCGAGCTCCTCGGTTTCGGGACGGTGATCGAACAGCTCGAGGGAGACAACGACGGCTGCTTCGCCGTGTCGCGTTTTCGTTGGGATGCCCGAAGCGACGCCTTCCTGCTCCGCGGCCCCGGAGCCTATGAGTCCAACTCCAGGTTTCTCCTCATCGTGCAGGGTCGGACCCTCGTCTCCCTGCTCGAGGTCGCATCGGGCATGGGCGACGCCGGCGGGTCCGTCGCCGTCGAATCCCTGATCTCGGATCTCGACGGCGATGGCGCTCTCGACGTTCTGACGCGCACCGTGACGACGCACGACCCAACCGTGGGACTGACCGAGCCGGACACCGTCGTCTTCACCTTTCGGAAGTGGAGAGGCGACCACTTCGAAGAACGCCCCCTCGGAAAAGCCGACCCGCTCGCGGCGGCGTTTTCGAAATAGACCCGATCGCGGCGGTACGGCGGCTCTCGAGGCTCATCCCTGGGCCGGCGACGCCGCGATTCCGGAGAGCGCGCGCTGCGCCGCGAGCCGACCCAGGAAGGCGCGTCGCGACGCCGTCTCGGCCACGGAGACGGCCAGCAAGGCCCGCATCGTCCCGAAGAGCCGGAGGATGTCCGCGCACCAGATCGAAGCGTTGTCGAACCCGCGCTCCTTCGAGAACCGGTGCGGCAGGTAGCCGCCGCCGCAGGTGTTCCGCTCCGGGCATTGCCCGCAGGCCGACGGCAGGGCGAGCCCCTCGAAAATGACCCGCCCGTGCAGCGGGCTCGCCTCCGCGATGCGATCGAAGTCGTCGCGGAGCACCGATAATCCGGCCGCGGCCGTGCCGTTGCCGCACACCCGCAGGACGTCCAGCCCCTCGATCTCGCCGTCCGCTTCGACGAACACGAGCCCCAGCGGATCGTTGCCGAACAGATCGCAGCTGCTGGATCCGCCCAGGACCAGCTCGGCGATCTGCCGCAAGAGCGGCACGTCGATTTCCTCCCAGTCCGTGAGGCACCACCTCTCAACGATCGGCGCCAGGAAGTCCGCGGCCGGCGTCGCGCCGTCCCGAAGGACGCCGCTCCCCCTCGTGTCATGGCTGTCGTCGGGCAGGAGGAAGTTGATCCGGCGGACCCCCAGACCCCGGAAGTACTCATAGGCGCGCAGGCCGTCGCCACGCAGGCGGATGACCGCCAGGACCTGCGGCGAGAGCCCGGCGGCGACCAGGCGTCTCACGCCTTCTTCAACGGCCGCGTGCGAACCGCGGCCTTCGTGATCGACGCGAAAGGCGTCGTGGATGGGAGCGGGGCCGTCGATGCTCACGCCGACCTGGATGTCCTCGTCCCGGAACACGTCGATCCATGCGCTGTCCACGAGCGTCCCGTTGGTCTGAATGGAGAAGCGCGCAGAGGCGACCCCGCGCAGCGCGGTCCGCAGCTCCTGGCACCACGCCTTCAGGCGCTCCGGTCCGACGAGGCAGGGCTCGCCGCCATGAAAGACGATCCGGACGGCCGTCTGGCCCGAGGACTCGCAGTACCGGCGGATCCGGCCGGCGGCGGCGGTCAGGACGTCCGCCGGCATGACGCTCGACCGGGACCGCCACGTGCTGTCGCCCTTGTTGTAGACATAGCAGTAGGAACAGTTCAGGTTGCATCGCGACGCGACCTTGAGGACGAACTGGAGGGGTGTTCGAGGCGTCGTCATGCTTGGGAAAAGCGCTCCGGGTCCGCGCGAAGCGCTGTTGAAGCGGGCCGCGTCGCCCCTCGGAGGCGGAGTCGACGCTGCCCCTCCGCCGTGGCGGCGCGCTGGCTCCTAGCCCGAGTGGCTGGAAGCCAGGCGTTGGGCCAGACGCAGAGCCCGCGCCCGCGCCGCACCCGACAGCTCCTGAAGCGCCGGATCGTCGATGGTGCTTTTGTTGTGCGCCCGGGTCGGAGAGGCGGCCGCGGCGACGAGGGACAGATCGATGCGCGCCCGGAGCCCGCTCGCCGAGCCTTCCCGCGCCTGTGAGACAGCCGATCCGGAACGGTTTTGCATGGCGATCACCTCCCGTACTCCGGGCGAATCTACTTCTTTTGGCGAGCCAGGGCAAACGACGCGAAAGCGGATCAGCGGCCTCCCTCCACGAGAAACAGGTGGGAGATGGTGCGCGCGAAGATGTAGGCGTAACTCTTCCCGTCGTCCGCGAAAAACGGCGCGCCGACGGAGACCACGCCGGAGAGGTCCGCCGGCCCGAGGGTCCGCACGGGCTCCCGGCCCCCGGAGGGAAGGGTGATGCGCTCGATTCGCAGGGGCACGTCATTCCCGCGGGAGACCAGAAGCGAGCCTCCGTCCCGGCCCCAGCGGATCGGAAGATCATCGGGGGTCGTGCCGGGCACAGGCCGGCCCTCTCCCCCGCCGGCGGGGTAGAGGACCAGACCGCCGCTGCCTTGAACGAGGATCTGGCGCGCGTCCGGCGAGAGGATCCCTCGCGTCGTCCCCTCGGGCGTGACGGGCCGCGGCTTGCCCGCGGCGATCTCTTGGACGTAGCAGCGCGGCGCATGCGCGGGCTCATGGCCGCAGGAGAGCACCGAACGCCCGTCGGGGAAGAACATGGCCGACTCATAGCTCTCGATCCCGCCGCGGTCGAGCCGGCGCGTTTCCCCGGCGCCGACGGGATAGATCACGAGCTGCTGAGGCGAGGTGGGCACGATGGCGAGCGCCGACTTTCCGTCTGGCGACAAATCCTGGGGCGTGCCCTCGCCCAGACGCACGACGGGCGAGCCGTCCGTGCGGCGCTGACAGACGGCATAGTTGGCGCCGACGCTACCGCTCTGCTCGGTGAAGAGAACCGTCTTTCCGTCGGGCGAAAGCAAAGGGTGGTCCGAGAGATCGAGCCAGGACAGGTCCCGCTCGGCGGTCTGCCCGGGCGCAAGAACCGGCAGCCCCTGCAGGAAGTCGTCCCGTGTGGCGAGCCAGCGACCGTCCGAGCGCACGTCGTGGATCGTGAGGCCTCCCGCGCTTTCGAGCGCCGTCCGCCGGCGGCCCGAGAGCGTCACGGCGAGAACCGTGAAGTCGCTGTAGGCGCCGCCGGCCGAAAACAGGACATCCTGTCCGTCGGAGGACCAGGCCAGGCCCTCCTCGCCCCAGAACCCATCGGCCAGCACGGTCTTCTTGCCCTGAAGATCCACGACGGCCAGGCCCCCTCGATCGTCCCACCGGACGGGGTGCTCGAAGAAGGCGATCCGGTCCCCGCGCGGCGAGAACCGCAGATCGCTCAGGTAGCCGCCGGTCTCGGAGAGGACCTTCCCGACGGGGAACTCCAGGCGATCCTTGCCGCCGACCTCGCGGATCACCGCCAGACTCGAGCCGTCCGGCGACCAGTCCGCCTCGCGAACGTTCTCCAGGACGTCCCGCGGCGCTCCACCCTCGAGGGGCATCCGGGCCAGGGTGCCCTGGAAGACGTTGTGCGAGATGTACCGCGCGCCTGTCAGAAGCGCCAGCTCGCCCCGCGACGAAATGGAAAGCAGGTGCACGTCACGCAGGCCCAGGGACTTTGCTTCCTGGAAATCCGCGCGCGCCGTGAAGATTTCCGGATTGTTCCCCTGCAGGGCGGCGCTGTAGACGATCGTCCGGCCGTCCGGAGCGAAGCGGGCGTTGAAGATCGCCTGTTGCTTGAACGTCAACTGCCGAAAGGAAACGCCGCTCCCCCTCGAAGCCTTCTCCATCCGGCGCCCGACGACGTAGGCCGCGGCGAGGGCTCCCACGAGGACGGCGGCGGCCACCGCCGGAACGAGCCGACCCTTCCGGACCGCGGGAGAAAAGCGCACGGTCGGCAGGCCCGACGTCGAGAGCCCGGACAGGGCCTCGAGGGCGAACGCGACGTCGTGCGCCGAATGAAACCGCTGCTCGGGTTTCTTCTCGATGCAGTGCCGCACGATCCGCTCGAGACCGGGCGAGATGCCCTGGTTCGTGACCGAGATGTCCGGCGGCTCTTCCCGCAAAATCGCGGACATCGTCTCCGCGGCCGAGTCGCCGTGGAACGCTCTCTTGCCCGACAGCATCTCGTAGAGGATGGCCCCGAACGAAAAAATGTCCGACCGGGCGTCGGCGGGCTCGCCCTTGACCTGCTCCGGAGACATGTAGCCGAGCGTGCCGAGCACCATGCCCGGCACCGTGCCGCCGGTCTTCGTCGGCAGGCTCGTGACCTCGGGCGCGGCCTCGTTCTGCGTGAGCTTGGCCAGGCCGAAGTCCAGGATCTTGATCCGGCCGTCCTTCAGGACGAAGAGGTTGTCGGGCTTCAGGTCCCGGTGGACGATTCCCTTCTCGTGCGCCGCGGCCAGCCCGTGCGCGATCTGCAGCGCGTAGTCGACGGCCTTGCGCTGGGGGAGCTTTCCGCCCGCAAGAGCCGAGAGCAGCGTCTCCCCTTCGAGCAGCTCCGAGACGACGTACGGGGCGCCCTCGTGCGTGCCGATGTCATAGACCGCCGTGATGTTCGGGTGATTCAGGGCCCCCGCGGCCTGCGCTTCGCGCTCGAACCGCCGGAGCCGCTCCGCCTCCTGCGAGAAAGAAGCCGGGAGCACCTTAATCGCGACGTCGCGCTTCAACCGCTCGTCGCGCGCGCGGTAGACCTCCCCCATTCCGCCGGCCCCGAGGGGCGCGAGGATCTCGTATGGGCCGAGCCGGGAGCCGGGTTGGAGCGACAACGGTGCGACATTGTACGGTGTCGGGGTTTCGCCGACTCCGCGGTGACCCTGACGGGAGCGTGGCCGCGAGTGTTCCGCTGGCGTGACGAACCCGCCTTCATCGGGTGCCGCCGAGGCGGGTTCCGGCGAGCGGGGCACCAGTTACTTCTTCTTCAGCTCCGCGGTCCAGTTGGTGAGCAGCGTGATCGGGGAGAGCTCCTGCGGCAGGCCGGTCGCCACCAGGAAGCGTTGGCCGTCGGCAGCCACGTCGTACCGGTAGCCAAAGCCCATCGACCTCGCCTGGAAGAGCGAGTCGATCCCTCCCACCTTGAAGCTCTCGCTGTCCGCCTGAAGGTGCGCCGCCATGAGACGGTTGTCCGGAGTAAAGAAGAAGAGTTCCTTGCCGTCGGGCCGCCACCGAGGCTCGATCCCTCCGTTCTGGGAGACCTGCCAGCGCGCACCGGGACCGGGAAACGCCATCACGTAAGTTTCCAGGCGCCCCGATTCGTCGGACACGTAGGCGAGGTAGCGGCCGTTGGGAGAAAACTGCGCGTCCTGCTCGACGGCCGGGGAGGCGACCAAGGGGAAGGCGCGACGGTCTCCTTGCAGAGGAAGGACCCAGAGGTCCGATTGCGAATCCTTCTGAGCCAGAAAGACGAGGAAGCCGGCCTCGGGAGAAAAGCTGCACGGGTAAACCCGCCCGGGCCTATCCGCCACGATCTTTTCCTCGACGGCAGAACCCTTCGTCGCCTTCATCAGAATGTCGTAGCCGCTGCCGTCGGGCCTCGATCTGGTGTAGGCGATGCGGCTGCCGTCGGGCCACCAGACCGAGGCGAACTTGTCCCCCCTTCCCGTGGTGAAACGGCTTCGCGTGCCCGAAGCCAGATCGATCATCCAGATGTCGGCCGTTCCGGTTCGCGCATCGATGATGGACGCCGCGACGCGCGTGCCGTCGGGCGAGATTCGGGGGCCGCCGCCGTTGACGAACTGCGCCGGCTCCCCGAGCGTCGAAAACACAGTTTCCCGCCGATCGAGCCAACGCAGAACGGAAGGGGTATCGCCCTTGCCTGTCTGGTAGGCGAGCATTCCGTTGTCGGAGGCCGAGAAGACTCCCCGGCTGAACCGCTCGTCCATTCGGACATCCGGCACGAGCGTCACCGGCTCGCCTTCGACGGCGAGGCGATCCAGGTCGAAGGCCTGGGCCACCAGGGCGTCCTCCAGCACGTAGAGCAGGTAGCCCGATGCATAGAGAGCGTTCGAAGCGACGTTCTTGATGAGCCTGGAATCCTTCGAAGCGAGCTCCCCGACTCGGATCTCGGGCTCGGGGCGGCTCCCGCACCACTGTGGCGAACGATGTAGAGGAAGTGCCTCCCGTCCGGCAGAAAACGCGGGTAGCGGTGGGTCGCGTCCGTTGGGCCATACCCGGTGGCCTGTACCGCTTTGCCACCTTCGGCCGAGACGCGGAACACCGGGCCGCGCGCGTCGGGCGTGAAGAGGATGACGCCCTCGCCCGCTGACCGCGACGTTTCCGGGAGCTCACGCCTCCTCCGGTCGCGATCCGGGTGGCTTGTCGCCGGCACCTTCGCACTGCTGTCGATCGTCCTGACCGCCGTGATCCTGACACGGCGCGCGGCCGTCGCGCCGGTGCCCGCCCTCCGTACCGGCAAGCGGTCGGGCCGACGAATCGGCGAGTGAACGAAATAGTCCCCTCCGCCGTGAGCGCCTTCTCCTGAGTGGCAAGAGCGGAGAGCGGGAAAAGCGGGGTCGTCGCATCGGCCGCCTGCAGCTTTGCCAAGCCGAAATCGAGCAGTATTGCGCCGGATTTCGTCAGCATCACGTTGCCGGGCTTGAGATCGCGATGCACGACCCCGTGCCGGTGCGCTCTGTCCAGCGCGTCGGCGATCTCGACGCCGAACCGGAGCGTCTGCTCGAGCGACAAGATCCCTGTCGTCAGGCGCGCCGCCAGCGTCTCGCCCTCGAGATACTCCATGACTAGAAAATCGACGCCGCCTTCGCGCCCAACGTCGTAGAGCGAGCAGATGTGCGGGTGCGAAAGCTGGGCGATCGCCTTCGCCTCCCGGTCGAAGCGCTGGCGCAATTCGGACGTCGCCGACGGATGCTGCGACAGAACCTTGACCGCCACGGTCCGCTCAAGCCGCGTATCCCGCGCTTTCCAAACCTCCCCCATTCCGCCCGCGCCGAGGGGCGCGAGGATCTCGTAGGGGCCGAGCCGGAGCCGGGTTGAAGCGCCAACGGTGCGACATTGTAAGCGGTCGGGACTCTCGACAGGCGGCGGCAGGCTCACGGCGTCCAAAGGCCGGTCGATCGGTTAGACTTCATCGCATCGGAGAGTCCACGCTGCGGTTTTTCGGGAGGACATCTTGAGGTACGCACACGGCGCTCTGGCGGCCATCCTGTTCACGATCTGCAGAATCGCGGTTGCGGACGGCGGTGGAACGTTCACGGTGAAAGGCAAGACCGTTGTGCTCAAGAGCGCCTACGCGTACGCGCGCACCGATCCGTTCGACGGATCCAAGCAATCGACTGTCATCGCATTCAGCGAAAGGACGCTTGACGCCAAGCGGATCAGCGCCGCGAAGGACATCCCCGATGCCCTCTCACACGCTCTCAATGACCACTCTGGCACGGAAGAGAAGCCGGCCAGCGTCGAGGTCATCCTTGCCAGGAATGATCCGGACTCTCCGGTCCAGCAGATCGGGTTCGAGCTGCCGGGGCTCAGCTCGTCGGCGAGCGTGGGCGCCGGGAGATACAAGCTCGATCTCAAGCGCAACGACGGCAAGCGCATCGAGGGCACTCTGCGCAGCACGAAGGAAGCGGACAAGACCGCCGAGCACGGCGGCTATTTCGATTTGCATTTTGAGCTCGACGTGACCAGCCCACCGACCAACCCGAAGTAAAGCCTTTTGTTCCCTGGCGGGATGTCCCAGCCAACGCAGGCGGAACGCCAAAGCCCCGGCGACAGGAGCTCGCTCACGAGTGAATCAAGAGGACGCCGGCCTTCACCTCTTCGTCTTCCGAGGAGGCTCGGGGCAAACGAGGACCGAGATGCAGGCCATGACGACTGCTGAGACACCGAGCTCGATGATCACGCCGCCTTTGACGTTCTTGGCCTTCTGGACGTCCAAATCCTTCAGGGTCTCCCGCTTGAGCTTCAGTGTCTTGGTCCGTCCCTTGCCGGTGGCTGCCTTGCTCCTCGCGACCATCTCCCTCTCCTTTCCCGTTCGCACAGTAGGCCGGTCCGGGACAGTATCCCTCTTGGGCCGGGTCGCAGGACAACGAGTCCGCCGGTGAGAGAAGCAGGCCGAGATGCGGGAAGCGTTGGACCGATGCCAGGACAGTCCGAGAGGAGCGACGGATGACTTCGACTAAGGAGGGATTCAAAGCCAAGAGGGCGACCTCGGCGCGGCGGAAGATTCGTCGACTCAAGAAGGAGACGGTTGGAAACCTGAATTTGAAGGGCAACGCCAGGGACCTCGTCAAAGGTGGAGGCGGCGCAGAGAGATTCACCGGGCGCAAGCTCTGCGTACAGGGCTGAAGACCACGGCGGCCTAAGCCGTCACTTGGTCGCCGCCGTCGCCGCGCCTTCGGCCAGCAGCGCCTCCTGCGCTTTCGCTTCGGCGGGCTTCCCCCAGGCGCGATAGAGGTCGACCCGCGCTTTGATCGCGTCCTGGGCGTTCCTGGTGGACGGGCCGGACCTGGCAAAGACCTCGGCGGCCTGACGCAGGAGCTCGTCCGCCTCCGGATACTTCTTCCTGGCGGTGAGCACCTGACCGAGCCGGAGGCGGTTGCTCGCCACGGGAGCGCTGGCCGCGTCGAACTTGGCCGTCCGAATCGCCAACGCTCTGCGCGCCATGGTCTCGGCCTCCTCCAGGCGGCCGACCCGCAGGAGGGACATCGAGAGCGTCAGGAGCGTCGAGGCCACGTCGGGGTGATCGGGGCCCAGGAACCGCGCGAGCTTCGCCGCCGCTTCCTCGAATTTCGGGATCGCCGCGGCGTCGTTGCCCGACGCCCAGTACACCGTGGCGAGGTTGGCCGTCGACCGCGCCACGGGCTCGGAGTCCGCCCCGAAGGCCCGGCTCCGGATCGCGATAATCTTCTCGAGATTCTGCGCGGCGTCTTCTCGGCGGCCCTGGCGGTACCACACGTTGCCGAGGTTCTCCATGGCCGAAGCGGTCTCCGGATGGTCGTCGCCCAGGAGGCGGCGCGATCCTTCCAGGGTCTCGGTCATGAGCTTCTCGGACTCGGCGAGGTCTCCGCGCAGGAGCCGCACCATGGCCAGATCGCCCGTGGCCGCATAGAGCTCGGGAGTGTCTTTCGACCGCTCGCGCAGGATCGCCAGGCGGCGCCGCTCCACCTCCTCGTCACGCGGAAGATCGTCTTGTTCGAGCGCGAGCGATCCGATCGTGGCCAGGCTCTTGGCCGCCTCGACGCTCGACGGACCGAACAGGCGTTCGCGGATCCGGAGGCCTTCGGTCGCGAGCTTGTCGGCTTCGGGGTAGGCGCTCTTGCCGATGAGCGCCTGCGCGAGATCGTCCGCGGCCGTCGCGGCCTCCGCGCTCGCGGGGCCCGGGCGTTTCCTGCGGAAGGCCAGGTTCCCGCGCAGGAGCGTCACCGCCTCGTCCCACTTCTTCTCCCACCGCAGCGCCTCGGCCAGGAGGGCCACCGTCTGCGCGGCGGCGTCCGTGTCGCGGCCGCCGGTGGCCGTTCGGATCTTGAGCGCCGATCGCAGGAGGGACTCCGCGTCGCCGTACTGGCCCAGGCCCGTGTAGGTGCGCCCGATCGCCTCGAGCACGTCCGCTTCGATGAGCGGCTGTTTGGCGAACGCGCCGTGGACCTGCTTCTGCGCCTGCTTGAGCGCGTCGACCAGGCTGACGCCGCGCGATCCCCGCTGCCAGGGGTCCGCGGCGCCAAGCGTCTTCTGGAGGAACTGATTGATCGCGGTGGCCTTGGCGGCCTCCTGGGTGGCGCGGTCCCGCTCGCGGCGAATCTGCTGCGCCTGGAGGGCCAGCGCGACGGCCGCGCCGAGGATGAGGACGAAGATGCCGGCGGCGACCCCGAAGGCCGCGCGGTGGCGGGAGACGAGCTTGCGAACCTGGTAGCCCGTGCTCGGCGGATGGGCCAGGATCGGCTGGTTGGCCAGGTAGCGCTCGACGTCCTCGGCCAGGGCGAGGGCGCTCGCGTACCGGCGGTCGGGCGACTTCTCGAGGGCCTTGCCGGCGATCGTCCCGAGATCCGGATCGGGCCGGAAGTCTCCGCGGAACGACTGCGGGAGCGGCCTGGGAGGCTCCTCGAGGATCGTCTTCAAGGCGACGACGACCGACACCTTCTGGGTCTCGTAGGGAAACCGGCCGGTGATCATTTCGTAGAGGATCACCCCCAGCGCATAGACGTCGCTGCGCAGATCGATTTCGCGGCTGTCGCCCCGCGCCTGCTCGGGGCTCATGTAAGGCAACGTGCCCTTGATCTCCCCGATTTCGCTCTGCAGCGTGGTCTGGACGTCGGCATCGGTGATGCGGGCCAGCCCGAAATCGAGGATCTTCACGGCCGGACCGTGGAACCCGGATCCCGATGCGGTGCTCTCCCCCGCCGCCGGGCCGCGGACGACCAGGATGTTCGACGGTTTCAGGTCCCGGTGGATGACGCCGCGCTGGTGGGCGTAGCCGACGGCGCGGCAGACCGTTCCGAAGAGACGAAGCCGGTCGCGCAGCTGCGCGGGCGTCGGCCGGTCTCCGCCCATCCGCTCGAGCACGTATTCGTCGAGCGGCTGTCCGTCGACGAGCTCCATCGTGAAGAAGTGCTGTCCGTCCGCCGTCGCTCCGGCCTCGTAGATCGCCGCGATGTTGGGATGGACGAGGCGCGCCAGGGTCTCGGCCTCCCGCCGGAAGAGACGCAGCTGGACCTCGTCGACCAGGTGCCCGCCGCGAATCACTTTCAGGGCGACGCGGCGCCGGGGACTCTGCTGCTCGGCCTCGTAAACGAGGCCCATGCCGCCGCGGCCGAGCATCGAGAGGATCCGAAAGCCCCCGATCTCGGCCGGGAGCGGCGGGACCGGGTGAGACGTCGGCGGCTCCGGCGAATCGAGCGTCGGAGATCGCGTCTCATCTGCCATCGGGCGCCTCCTCCCTCCGGTTGCATCCGCCGGCGAGGCCGAGGATCCACGGGTTGTCGTCTGCGAGCGGGGTTCTCCCGCGGGCTGAGATCAATCTAACACTTCGGCGCCGCCGGCGTCCGCGCAGACCCGCTCACAATACGGGTATTGTACCGGGGGCGCGAAGGCGGGCTTCGCCGCGCCCCTGCACACGCACACCAACGCCTCCAAGATCGTGGTCACGCAGGGCACATTCATCCGGGCGCCGGAGGGGAAGCCGGAGTTCCGCCTCGGGCCGGGTTCGTATCTGGTGCAGCCGGGCGGGAACCGGATTGCGCGACATCAACCCTTCGGTTGGGACAGACCGCGGGCGCTGCGGACTCCCCGCGAGCGCCCGATCACCCGGACGCGGTCTTCAGCGCTTGTAGCCCAGAACCTCGATCCAGTCCTTGTGATTGCTGTCCGCGCTCTCGCCCCTGATGCCGTCGATCTTCAGGAAGCTGTCGTACGCTCCGCCACGGATGTCCTTGGCTTTCTTCGGCGAAACGGCCTTCGCGCGCAGACCCTTGACGTTCTTGCCCCTGGACTTGGAAACCATCGCGACCTCCTTCGCTTTTCGGACAACCCCGACACGCGCTTGGAAAGAGCATTCGGGGTGCCATCTTTCCGATACGCCCGAACTGCAGGCGGAGGAATTGGTTACGCGATTTCGACTTGTCGGACCTTGTGCGTTTTCTTGACAGGCGAAGGTCCAACGAGAAGTCCCCGGTCTCGTTTCGATGCAACGGACAGTTGCGGCTTCCGGCCCTCGCGCCGTCAGGGCACCCGCGGTCGCGGCGTCACAAAGACCCGGGTGTTGGAGAAGCCCGGGATCTGGTTCCCGTAAACGGCGTGGAGCGCGTCGAGCCGCTGCTGATCCTGGGCCGTCTTCCGGGGGTCGGCGACCGCTCGCGCGACGGGTCCGCGGACGCGCGCGGTGCGGATGGGCAGACTCGCGATCAGCCGGGGCGCGGCCAGGCGCAGCGCGGTCTTCTGATGCGCCACGGCAGGCTGAGGGGCCTTCGACGAGATCATCAGGCGCTGTGCCGGAGTCATCGCCGCGAACAGCTGACCCAGGCGGTCTTCCGGCTCGTCCTCCTTCGACTCGACGACCGGATGCGAAGCGCGGCCGTCCCTGAAGACCCCGATCGTTCCTCCAAAGGGCGGCCGGCGCGTCCCGCCGGGCGGGATCGTCCACTTCAGATGGAGCTCGCCGTTGACCATCTCCGCGGGAAACAGCGGATTGGTCTGAAGCGGCATGGTGAAGGACAGGAGGACTCCCTGGCTCCTGGCCACGGCGAGGCCTCCCGTGGCCTGGCCGAGCCGCGACTCGAAGTCCGTGTCGGAGCTCATGGCCACGTCCGTCGCGCCCGGCTTCCAGGGCAGCCGGAACGTGAAGGTGTCGTTCCAGAGATCGTCCAGGTAATGCTGGTGGTCGCTGCAGAATCCCTCGTTGCCGGATCGGCGCACGAAGACGGCCCAGGTCTCGTCGGCCGGGTCGCTCTTGACCTGGATGGCCATGGCCCAGACCGGATGGATTTCGCTCGCGCAGGTGTGGGGGCAGTCGAGGCCGATCAGCCCGCTCACGATGCCGAAGGCGCCGGCGTTGCCGTCCGGGCCGACGACCATGGCGTTGGCGGCGCTGAAGCCGTCGTCCACGGCCTTGTGGAATCGGTCCCACCAGGGTGTCTCGAAGCTGTCGATCGTCTCGTCGGAGGAGAACTCGAGCTTCATGCTCTTGCGGTCCGGGCCCGCCTTGACCTTGTTTTCCGTGGTCATTCCGGCGTCGTCCGGCCTCACAAGCCGGAAGTTGTAATCGCCGTCGGCGATCCAGCTCGACTTGTCGTTCCAGAAGATGGTCCCCTCGTAGGTTCCGGCCACCCAGTTGTGGTGCCCGTCGACGATGCCGAGCGTGCCGTAGTTGCAGAGGAGGCCGTGGTCCTCCTCGGTGGGCTGCGTCGTGCAGGGCGCCGCGTACGGCGCGCGCTGGTTGCACTGGGAGGTGTCGGGCAGTTCATGGTTGGTGATCTGCCGGCCCCACATGGGGTTCAAGAGGATGAAGTTGTCGTCGACCGGGGCGTTGCCGGCCGTGACGGTGTTGACCGCGATGTCGAACGGAGCGAGGTTGCCCTGGGGCGGCGCCGCCCCGTGCGTGATCGTCACGATGACGAACGCGTGCTCGAGGTAGGAGTTGCCGATCTTGCACTGGCCCGAGGTGCCCTCGTCCTGCGAGTCATACCCGTTGTCGCCGTAGCCGTCGTCTTCGTAGCCCAGCCAGAGGTGCTGCTTGCGGGGCTCGGTGATGCCCTTCACGTCGAAATCGTGTCCCTTGATGATCAGGATGCGGGCGAAGCGGTCGAGGCTGTCGGCGGGCAGCTCTCCGATGGCGCCGGGGATCAGGACCATCCCGTGGTACAGCCTGTCGGAGTTGGGGCCCAGGGGATCGACGTAGCGCTTCCAGGTCTTTCCCCAGCCGCCGGTCTGCACGCAGCCGCCGCCGGTCACGCGGACCTTGTCTCCGGCCTGAAAGCGGATCTGCTGGAACTCGATGATCTTCTTCTTGACGTTGGGCTCGTCGATCCGCCAGGTCTCCGTGTTTCCGCTGACGGTGTGCGTGACGCGGCCGTCGGAGTCCGGGGGCGCCGCGAGGAGGGAGACGGCGTATCCCAGCAGAGCGAGCAGGGCCGTCCCGAGCGCCGCTTTGACCGCAAGAGAAGCAAACCCGCCGAGAGAGTTGATCTTGCGCATACACGGGTCTCCTTCTACGCCGCGAAAGGAAACCAGCCGCCGCCCATCGCCGCGGCTGCCGCCGTCGACAAGGAAGGTGCGGCGAGGTCCCGCTTTATCTCACTCTCGACCGCGCGAAGTCCCTGGTCTCTCGGACGGGCGACCGGCGCAGGCCGGTCCCGGTTCCCGTGGCGGTCAGGCGTCCCGACCGCGAATCGCCTCGATCGCGCTCTCCAGATCGCGCTGGAACCGCTGGCGGTCGATCTGGTACTCGCGCTCGGCTTTCTCCCGCTCGGCGGGATCGGCCGTCTTTCCCATCGCGTCCAGGAAAAGGATTTCCCGCTCGGCCAGGCGCGAAGCCGCGATCTGCCGGGCCTGCGCGATGTCCTCCTTCTGCGCGGGAGTCAGCGGAGCCCCGGCGGCTCCGGAGGCCCGATCGGCGCTGCGCAAGCGCTCCATCGCGAGCTCGAAGGACGACTTCGGCGCCCCCTTGCCAGGCTCACGCTTCGAGGCCGCGGACTTCGAGGGAAAGCGGCCCGGCTTCTTCACGGTCACGAGGCGATCGTAATCCAGCCCCGTGTCTCGGGGGTGATCGAGCGGAGAGTCTCAAAACGAGGCGCCGGGGTTCCGTCCTGGGTCAGAGGCGAGGTCATCTTCTGGCTCTCGGAGGGGCGGAAAATCGTGGATTCCCGCCGCCGGTCCGCCCGTCCGCCGGCGTCACCGCGGCGCCTTCCGGTAGAAAATGCCCGGAAACGGCCCGTCACCAGCGCCTGGCTTGGATCGAACGACACCCCGACGGTGGCGGGACGGGCCTGAATTGAGGCAGCCGTCGGCGCGACCGCGGTCTGTTCCGGGCGAGCCCGGAACCCTCAGTCTTGCCTTCGCCAGGTCATTTCCACGCGCACGGGGATCTCGTTCTTGACGGGGATGGCCATCAGCGACGGCGGGTCGATCTTGAAGGCGGCGAGCGTCGCGGGGATCGTTCCGGCGATCCGCGTCGAGCCGTCCTCTGTGGATTGCTCGAAGGGAACCTGCTTGAACGGGACGGTCTGGCCCGCGAACGCGACCTCGAGGTCGGCCCGGATCGTCGCGGTCCCGGCGGCGCTCTCGGGCAGCCGCGTTCGGACCGTGATGACCGGAAACTGCCCGCCGCGCGTGACCTGGAGCATGTGCAAATCGCGGTTGTTGTCGCCCGAATCGAACGACTTCACGGGCACCGCGATCAGGAAGTCGCACTGCCCCTCGTGGCACAAGCCCTTGCCCCGGGCCGCGTGGCTGACGCCCTCGCTCTCGTGGAGCGGGTGCGAGACGTGATACGTGAGCGTCGAGCGTTGGAGAACCCACTGGCTGTCGGTTCCCGCGGGCGCGGCGAGCGCGAG
Source organism: uncultured Acidobacteriota bacterium (assembly GCA_963733955.1). Classification (GTDB taxonomy): domain Bacteria; phylum Acidobacteriota; class Thermoanaerobaculia; order UBA5066; family Gp7-AA6; genus DATFTF01. The sequence goes on along the minus strand of CAVTEW010000003.1, from coordinate 2,079,378 downwards.
AGCGGCGACGAGCGCGAGCCGGGCGGTCATCGGGCTATTTGAGCGTCTCGGTCAGGATGGCTGCCGCGTAGGAGATCACCGTCACGATGCCGACGGCGCCGTGGGCGCTGGCGACGCCGTGGACCTTCTCTCCGCGCTTGCGCTGCTGATAGGCCAGGTCGCCCAGGATCGGAGTCACGATCATCCCCGCGCCGTGCACCCAGGCCAGGGTCTTGTGCCAGCGCGTGTTCCCCGTGGTGTGGCTGCCCGGGATCTTGGGAGCGGCGATCGCGTAATAGGCGCTGATGGAGTACAGGGCGGCGGTCGTGATGCCCAGACCGGCATGGATGTTCCGGTCCGACGAGGAGGTGTTCCTCCCGCCGGCGAAGGAACCGGTGAGGACCGTGGCGGCCATCGGAATCGCGGCGATGAGGCCGTACCGCTGGTGAAGCTTGAGCATGTGCGACCGCTTGTCCAGGAGGGCCTGGTCCAGAGTGCTGCCCTTGGCCTGGGCGACCGGAAATCCGAGGTCCTCGAGCGAAAGAAGGGCCCGCAGCGTCAGGTCCATCGTTTGAGTGCCTGCCGTCGCCACGGTGGCCCGGGTCGTCACGGTGCTGAAACCCTCCGCCGCGACGGAGACCTCGTATTGGCCCGTCGCCAGATTCAGCGCGTCGAACGAGCCGCCCGGTCCCGTCCGGGTCTCCGTGACCTGCCCCGTGGCCAGGTTCTTGAGCGCGACCCGGGCACCGGGAACCGGCTTGCCCGACGGGTCCCTCACGGTGCCGGAGACCAGGGCCTCGGGGAGCTGCGCGTACGCGGACGTCGCGGCCAGGAAGGCGAGAAAAACGACTCCAGCTACCAGGAGAAATCGCGATGGTTTGGAATTCAACGGCCTGAGACTCCGGCGACGCAACGAATTCTACGCCGTTCTCATTCCCGCCAGAACGGCCTTTCCACCCGCGGATCCCTCCTCGGCCGTCAATCCTTCTGCCAGACTCCCAATTCGGCGCGTCGGATCAGTCCCTTCATCTCCTCCCGGACGGCGGAGAATTCGGGCGACTCCAACCGGATCTTCAGATTTCGCTGCCGCGCCGCGTCGTCGGGGAATTCCATCTGCCAGAGCACGTCGGGAAGCGTGTCCGACCGTCCCTGCCGCCGGAGGACCTGGCCTCTGGGAAGACCGAGCTTCTCGAGCACGTCGCAGGCGCGCATCCTGACCCTGTAGACCTCGTCGGCCTTGCCCGGCAGCGCGAAGTATCCGTCCTGCTCGACGACCGCGCCGGGCGACCTGGAGGCGGTCTGTCCTCCCGCCGTCCAACCCGTCAAGCACCCCGCGACCACGATCCACGCGAAGATCCCCGCTCTGGACTTGATGGCCCGCATCGTTCTCCCCCTTAATGCCTCCAACGGGTTTCCGTCGAGAGATCGCAACGCGGGCAGAGATGGCTGTGTTCCTGGCGACGCCTGACGACGACCTTCTCGCGGCCTCTTTCTTGCGCGAGCTCCGGCGGCCTACAGCGGATCGGCACGGACGGCGCCGAACCGCAAAGCGAACACGGTCCCGGCGATGAGGCGCCGAAACGAGACCCGGGGACCCATCCTGAGACCGGACGCGGCCTCGATCCCGACAGGGGCGACGATCGCCGAATCCCTCACCGGAATGGCAACACTCTGAAGGATCGTGGGTTGACCGCCGGCGGGCCGTTTGGCACCGATCGTGTTCTGGGGGAGGGGCGAACAGGAGCTTTCGAACGAGAAGGAGGGAGTCATGGCACCCAAGACATCCAGGAACGTCAAGTCCAAGAAGGGCCTTCGCAGCTTGCCGGTTCGGACCGTGGCCGAGAAGCGCGCCGCGTCCGTCGGCGGGGGCAAGTCCACGGCCAAGCTCTATGAGACCTGTTGCAAGGGCACGCATCTTCCCGAGGTCGTCATCGAGTAACGGAGTCCGAGCAACGCTCGGATCGCGCGGCCCGTCTTTCCGATTGGAGGGAGAACGCATGGCCTCGAAGAGAGAAACCAAGCGCGGCAAGCGGATCGATCACCTGCCGGTCAAGGCCACGACCACCAAGCAAGCCAAGGCCGTCAAGGGCGGCCGCGAAGGGACGAAGCACCCCTCGACGGTAACGGTCCCCGGCACCTGACGTTTCGCCTTGCGGCAGCGCGGCGCGGCCGATTTGGCGGCCGCGCCGAATGCGCCCTTCGGGGATTCCTTCCCCACGAGGCCCCCGCGCCTCGGGGATGACGGTACAATCCCTGTCCAGCATTCAAGTTCCAAGCGCCAATTTCAGGGAATCGAGGCAACGGCATGGGTGACTCCGGCCACCCCTCGGACAAGCCTGCCGGCTCCACGGGCCGGAGCGGGATGTCCGGCGAGCTGACCATGGCGACTCCCCCGCCGGGCTCCGGAGGCCGGGGGCCGGGAGCACGGTCGGTCGAATTCGGCACGACGCTCGATCATTTCGAGATCCTGGAGCTTCTCGGCGCGGGAGGCTTCGGCGAGGTGTACCGGGCCCGCGACACGCGGCTCGAGCGCCAGGTGGCGATCAAGGTGCTGCCCGACGAGTTCGCCCGGGACGTCGACCGGCGGGAGCGGTTCCGGCGCGAGGCCACGGCCGCCTCGGCGCTGAACCACCCCAACATCTGCACGGTCCACGATCTGGTGGAGGTGGCCGGGCGGTACCTGCTGGTCATGGAGCTCGTGGACGGCCGCACCCTGCACGAAGTCCTGGCCCACGGTCCCATGGCCCCGGCCCAGGTGATCGCGACCTCGCGGCAGATCGCCGCGGCGCTGGCCGAGGCGCATCGGGCCGGCATCCTCCACCGCGACATCAAGAGCGGCAACATCATCCTCACGCCGCGCGAGGGCGTGAAGGTCCTCGACTTCGGCCTCGCCAAGCGGCTCGCCCCCGGGCCGCACGGAGCCCCGGGCTCGGCGCCCGAGCTCACCCGCGAAGGGATGGCGCTCGGAACCCTGACCTACATGTCGCCGGAACAGCTCCTCGGCAAACCGGTCGATCCTCGCAGCGATCTTTTTTCGCTCGGCGTCGTGATGTACGAGATGGTCACCGGGCGAATGCCGTTTTCCGGCAGCACCGCTGTCGCGGTCTCCGACGCGATCCTCCACAAGCCGCCGCGGCCGTGGGGCAACATCGCCGTGCCGGAGCGGCTGAAGGCGGCGATCCTCCGGCTCATGGAGAAAGACCCGGGACGCCGCTACGCGAACGCGGAGGAACTGGACACCGATCTCGCGGCAATCGAAGTGTCTCTCACCCCGGCTCGGGAAAAGCGCCTTTCCAAGAAAATGGTCGCCGCGTTGGCCGCGGCGGCCCTGATCGTGGCAGCGTTGGGAGGATGGCTCTGGCAGCGTTCGGCCCGCGCCCGGTGGGCCCGGGAGACGGCCACGCCGGAGATCGCGAGTCTGGTGGCGGCGGAGAACTTCCCGAAGGCGGCTGCTCTGGCCAGACAGGCCCGTCTCGTCCTGCCCAAGGATTCCGCTCTGGAAAAGCTCTGGACCGACGCGACCATCGAGTTCTCCGTCGAGAGCACGCCGCCGGGCGCGGACGTCGCGTACCGCCCCTACCGCGCGGGCGCCGATGCCTGGGACACCCTGGGCCAGACGCCGATCCAGAGGATCCGGGTTCCAAAGAATTTCTACGTCTGGCGCATTGCCAAGCCGGGATACGCAACAGCCTACCGGATCGCGCCGACGTGGGCCTACGCGTTCGACCGGCGGATCTCCTGCACGCTCGAGCCCTCGGCGACCGCTCCCTCCGGGATGGTGCCGGTCGCCGGGGGAAACATCGGCCTGGCAATTCCGGGACTCGACCATCTTCCCGAGATGCCCCTGGCCGACTACTGGATCGACCAGCACGAAGTGACCAATGAGGAGTACCGCCGATTTGTCGACTCGGGCGGATATCGCAAGCCCGAGTTCTGGAAGCAGCCTTTCGCCGCCGATGGAAAGACGCTGACCTGGCAGGAGGCAATCGGGCGATTCCGCGACGCCACCGGACGGCCCGGGCCGGCGACCTGGGAGCTCGGCAGCTACCCGAAGGGACTGGAGAAACATCCGACCGCCGGCGTCTCCTGGTACGAGGCCGCGGCTTACGCGGAGTTCGCGGGCAAGAGTCTTCCCACGGTCTACCACTGGAACCAGGCCGCGCAGACGCGAGCGAGCCTGTCGATCGTGCCGGGGAGCAATTTCCGCGGCACCGAGACGGCCCCCGTCGGGAGCGCGGGTGCGTTGAGCGGCTTCGGAACGACGGACATGGCCGGCAACGTCAAGGAATGGTGTTGGAACGAGAGCACCGGCGGCAAGCGCTTCATCCTCGGCGGCGGATTCGGCGAGCCGACGTACATGTTCATCGACCAGGACGCCCAGTCTCCCTGGGACCGCCGCGCCAACTACGGGTTCCGGTGCGTCAAGCTCTCCTCGCCGCCTCCACCGGCCGCGACGGCCCGGATCGAGGCTCCGTTCCGCGACTTCTCCAGGGAGAAACCGGTCTCCGACGAGGTCTTTCAGGCCTTCAAGGGGCTGTATGCCTACGACAAGGGGGATCTCGCCTCGCGCATCGAGGACACGCAGGCCACCGAGGATTGGACCCAGCAGAAGATCAGCTTCAACGCGGCCTACGGCGGCGAGCGCGAAATCGCCTATCTCTTTCTGCCGAAGAATGCTGCGCCTCCGTATCAGACGGTCGTCTACTTTCCGGGCTCCGGCGCGATCCACACCGACAAGTTCAGCCTCTCCACCTACGCGGACTTTGTCCCCCGGAGCGGCCGGGCCCTCATTGCGCCGGTCTTCAAGAGCACATTCGAGAGGCGGGACAGTCTGAAGTCGGATTATCCGGAGCCCACCGCCTTCTGGCGCGACCACGTCATCGCCTGGACCAAGGACGTCAGCCGCGCGATCGACTACCTCGAAACACGGCCGGACATCGAACGCGGAAAGCTCTCCTACATGGGGTTGAGCTGGGGGGGCGCCATGGCGCCGGTCGTGCTCGCGGTGGAGAACCGTTTCCAGACCGCGGTCCTCGAATCCGGCGGTCTCGAGTTCCAAAAGGCGCTGCCGGAGGCCGACCAGATCAATTTCGTGACGCGCGTGCGGATCCCCGTCCTCATGCTCAACGGGCGCTACGACCACTTCTTTCCCGTTCAGTCCTCGCAGGATCCGCTCTTCCGGTTGATGGGGACCCCGGAGAAGGACAAGAAGCATATTGTGTACGAGACCGGTCATGCCGTTCCGCGCAAGGAATTCATCCGGGAGACGCTCGACTGGCTCGACAAGTATCTCGGGCCGGTGAAGAGGTGAGCATTTGCGGTGCCCCGCACGGGGGCGAATCCCGGACCCGGGCCGTCCCCGCGCGAAGCGAAACCAACCATGTCTTCAGGACGTCAGCGATGGTCGCCGAGCAAAGGCAGATCGGAGGATTCGCCGCGATGATGACCCGAATGGCCCCACGCATGCTCGTGCCGATCGTCCTCGGCGCAGCGGTCTTCGCCATCCGGTGCGCGGGATCACCTCCGCCTGCCTCTCCTCCGACCCAGGCTGCAGCGGAGAGTCCTCCACGGTGTCTCGGAACCCTCGGGCTCGAAGCGGCTCCCCTCTCGCGCGCAATCCGAAAGCGGCTTTCCCTTCCCGCGGACGCCCGGGGCGCCGTCGTGGTCGGTGTCCTGGCCGGCGGGCCCGGCGCCGCGGCCGGGATCCGGCTCGACGACGTGATTCTGGAAATCGGCTCCGCGAAGATCCTGGGCGACTGCGAGTTCGCGGCCAACGCCTACAGCCGCGCCTGCGGGCCGGTGCGCTGCCTGGTCCGGCGCGCGGGCAAGTCGTTCGAAGCGACGCTCGTCGCGGTGGACCAGGCCGCGTTCTACGAGCAGGAGTGCCGCGGCGGGATCGCGAGCGCGTGCTTCCGCCAGGCCTGGATTCCCTGGGCCGCGGGCCGCGAGGACGCAGGCCGGGCGATCGAGCGCTTCGAGTCCGCCTGCAAAGCCGGCTCGGCCGACGCCTGCGCCTACGGCGGCCTGCAGCTGCTTCGGGCCGATCGAGCGACCGAGGCCGTCGCGGTGCTCGAGCGGTCGTGCGATCTCGGAAGCGCCGGCGGCTGCGCGACCTTCGCGTTCCTTTTCGGTACGGGCAAGGCCGTGAAGCGGGACGACCGCCGGGCCCTGGCCCTCTACAAGAAGGCCTGCGACGGCGGGGATCCCCAGGGCTGCTACAACGTCGGACTCATGGCCGAGGGCGGCCGCGGCGGTCCGGCGAACCTGCCCCTGGCCGTGGCCCGCTACGAGGAGGGCTGTGAGCTCGGCAGCTCGACGGGCTGCACCAACCTCGGCTATCTCTACGAGCACGGGCGCGGAGTCAAGGCCGACAAGGCGCGCGCCCTCGCGCTCTACCAGCGCGGATGCGACGGATCGAGCTGCCAGCCGTCGAATCTGAACGGCTGCGTGAACGTGGGCCGCGCCTACCGGGACGGCCTGGGCGTCGCCAGGGACGAGGCGCGCGCGGCGTCGATCTTCCGCGAGGCCTGCGACCGCAAGCCCGACCCCTCCGACGCCGATTCGGCCCAGAGCGGCGCGCGCGCCTGCTCGCTGCTCGGGGGGCTGTACCTGGCGGGCGATGGAATCGAGAAGGACCTCGCCCGGGGGCGCGAGCTCTCCGAGCAAGGGTGCGAGCGCCGCGACTCCTTCGGCTGCTTCAACGCGGCGGCGGTCTACGCGGCGGGTTCCGGCGTCGAGGCCGATCCCGCCAAGGCCGCCTCGTTCCTCGATCGGGCCTGCCAGGAGGGCGACGCGGAGGGTTGCCACGATCTCGCCGTGGCGTACCAGAAGGGAAAAGGAGTCGCGAGCGATCCGGCCAGGGCGGCTGCGCTCTTCCAGAAGGCCTGCCGCTTGGGCTTCGCCGCGGCCTGCTCGAAGGCGAAGCGCTGAAGAGACGCTCGACGCGGGCGGGAGCCTCGGAGTTGTTCGCCGATCGGGTCGGTGAGATAGAAACGGGGCTCGCCCCACTTAGAACAGGAGGATCTCGAGGATCTCGAGGACAAGGAGAATTCCATGAAGGTCCGAGACACTCTCGCGTTCGCGGCGTCGCTCGTAGTGACGGTCGGGGTACTGGCGCAGGGGTCCGGCGCGTCTTAGGCGAAGAGCGCGCCCGGGAGCGCCGCGAGCCGTCTGGTCGTCGTGCCCTCCGCCGATCTCAAGTGGGCCGACTCGGGCCGGGCTCCTATGTCATGCAACCCGGGCGACGACAAGCACGTCACCAGCTGCGACAAGGCTTCGGAGTGCCTCTTCTTCTTCGAGAACCGCGGCAAGTTCGATCTCAAGCTCGAGGGCGCAAACCCGGCGCCGGCTGCGTCCGCGAAGTAATCGCGGATCCCTTGAGCCGCCGGGGCGCCCGGCAGGATGATCGCCGCCGCTTTCTGGGATAGTTTAGGGGCGTGAAACGACTGGTCGACCTGACCGCGGACGACCTCGGGGCGAGCCCGGTCTGGCGCTACGAGGGGGGAAGCGGCGCGCAAGCGATCGTCGAGCCTTCCAAGCGCGCCTCGCTGTCGCAGACCGACGACGAGATCTTCCTCGCCGCGACGGACTTCGAGCTCTTCGATGGGAGCCGCCATTTCGGCTTCTGTTTCCCCGCCGACGACTCCGGGATCGATTACCTCCAGCCCGTCATCCTCGGTCCTCAGGGCCAGGTGAGCTTCTGGTTCGACGGCCCGGCCGATCCGGAGACGCTGGCGAAACAGTGGCGGGGTCTGGGCAAGGCCGCGCGCGAGGTCTTCCCGGTCTCCTTCCAGTGCCGGGTGCCGGTGGACGGACGCACGGTGAGCGGCCGCATCGAGGGCGTGGCCTCTTCGCGCGATCTCGCGTCGGGACCGGCGGCCCCGGCGATCTGGGGAGAGACGGAGTTTGCGGCCGCGGAGCTGCGGGACGCCTCGGGAGCTCCCGCCGCCCGGCCCGTGCAGGCGCGCCGAGACACCGGCCCGGTCGAGAAGCGCACCGCTCGCCGGCGCAAGGCGGAAATGCGGGTCGAATTCACTCAGGACGGAATGTACGGGACCGGCGTCATCGGCGACGTGTCTCCCCGGGGATTGTTCGTCCGCTCGGTGCAGATCCCCGGCGCCGGGCCGACCGTTCGACTCAAGGTGAATCTTCCCGAGGGCCGGACCCTGGTCTTGAACGGCCGGGTGGTCCGGCAGTCCCCGGCGAGCGCGCCGGGCGGCGGGATCACCGGCTTCGGCCTGCGGGTAGCCGGGGATTCGCCGGAGTTCGAGGATCTGGTTTCGCGGCTCCGGGACAAAGAGAAATAGCGGCGGCCAAGCCGGGCAACCCCGGTGCGCTTCTGGGGTTGGAGGAATCCGTCCTCGACCGCGCCGCGGGAGCGACCCGCGCCGACCCTGCGACAGCCGATCCGGTTATCCTCGACCCGTGAAGAAGACCGGCGCCACGAGCCGAAGGCCGCTCAAAAGGGTCCTCGTTCTCCTCCTCCCCTTCGCGGCGGGCTACCTGCTGGCCGTCACCATCTCCAAAACGAGCGCTCCGAAGACGACCGTCTACGATCTGCCGCATGGCTTCACGGTGAGCGATCCGACGTTTCTGCCGTCGGCCCTGCCCGGCGCGGCGATGACGGCGGGCAACCGCATCGATCTCCTCGAGAATGGCGACGCGATCTTTCCGGCGATGCTCACCGCCATCGCCTCGGCGAAGAGGACGGTCGATTTCGAGGCGTACATCTTCTGGTCCGGCGAGATCGGCTCGCGGTTCCGCGACGCGCTGGCGCAGCGGGCCGGCAAGGGCGTCGCGGTCCGCATCCTGCTCGACGCGGTCGGATCCGGGAGCCAGAAGCTGAAAGCCCGCGACGTCGACGTCCTGAGACGGGCCGGCTGCCGCGTGGAGTTCTTCCACTCGAAGAAGCCCTGGGAGGTCTGGGTGCTCGATCACCGCAACCACCGGCGGGTTCTGGTGGTCGATGGAGCGGTCGGGTTCACCGGCGGGGTCGGGTTCGCCGATTCCTGGACCGGCGACGCCGACTCGCCCGCCCACTGGCGCGACACGCAGGTGCGCGTGGAGGGGCCCGCCGTCCGCGGCCTCCAGCGCGCGTTTCAGGAGAACTGGTCGGAGGTGACCGGGGAGCCTCTGGTCGGCGGCGCGTTCTTCCCGGCCCTCTTCCGTTCCGGAGACGTCTCCGCGGCCGTGGTGCCCTCCTCGCCCCTCGCCGCGATGTCCGGAGCGGGGCGCGTCTATGCCATCTCGCTTGCCGCCGCGTCCAGGGAGATCTGGATCGCGAATTCCTACTTCGTTCCGGACCCGGCGACGGCGGCCCTCCTCGTCCAGGCCGTGCGGCGCGGCGTGGACGTGCGCGTGATCGTTCCGTCCGACGACCAGATCGACGTCCCGGCGACGCGCGCGGCGGGCCGCGGGTCCTTCGGGCCGCTTCTCGAGGGGGGCGTGAAGATCTTCGATTACCAGCCGACGATGTTCCACCCCAAGACGATGGTGGTGGACGGCCTCTTCGCGACGGTGGGATCGGCGAATTTCGACGACCGGTCGTTCCATCTCAACGAGGAGATCAATCTCTTCGTCTACGACGCGGGGTTCGCCGAGGCGATGCGCCGGCGCTTTCTGCTCGACCAGTCGCGCAGCCGCCCCTACACCCTGGCCATGTGGAGGAAGCGCTCGCTCGTCAAACGGCTGACGGAAATGCTCGCGGGCCCCTTCCGGTCAGAGCTGTAGTCCGGCCGTCTCGGAACGAAGGCGCGGCAAGCGGTTCCGGTGGGACCACGGTTGCCGCCAAGGGGCGGCTGACGTAGAGTGGCTCCCGCGGCGCTCGCACAGCCCAACAGCGCCGGAACCTCCCTTCGCAGAAAACCGATAAGGAGCTTCATGAAAAGGTCTCCGTCTGGACCACGGGTCGCCCTCGTCCTGGTGGCCGCCGTGCTGGCGGCCGCGGCCGCCTCGGGCCAGCCCATCACGGAATTCGCCATTTCGACGGCGGGGAGCGGCTCGATCGGAATCGCCGCCGGAGCCGATGGGGCCCTCTGGTTCACCGAGGAAAGCGCCAACCAGATCGGGCGGATCACCACCGCGGGCGTCGTCACCGAGTTTTCCATCCCGACCGTCGGCAGCGCGCCAGTCGGGATCGCCGCGGGACCGGACAACGCTCTCTGGTTGTCGAGCAGAACGGCAACAACATCGGTCGGATCACCTCGGCCGGCGCCATCACCGAGTTCGCGATTCCGACCGCCACGAGCCAGTGCGTCGGAATCACGGCCGGGCCGGACGGCGCCCTCTGGTTCACCGAGAACACAACCCACGAAATCGGACGGATTACCACCGCCGGAGTCATCACGGAGTTCACAATTCCGACCCTGAGCACTTCTCCGAGCGGGATCGTGACGGGCTCCGACGGCGCCCTCTGGTTCACCGAGTTCGGCAACAGTTCGGTCAGCGGGATCGGGCGGATCACGACCGCGGGCGTGATCACCGAGTTTCCGACTCCCTTGCCCGGTAGCAGGCCCTTCTGGATCGCCGCCGGACCGGACAACGCTCTGTGGTTTTCGGAGTTCGGAGGCAACAAGATCGGACGGATCACCGTTGCCGGCGTCTACACGGAGTTTCCGGTGCCGACGCCCGCGATCCAGCCGATCGGGATCGCCCTCGGGTCGGACGGGGCGCTGTGGTTTACCGATGCTTTGAACCACATCGGCCGGATCACGACGGCGGGGGCCTTTACGATTCTGGCCACCCCGGCGGCCAACAGCCAGCCGCAGGTCATCGCCGCCGGCCCGGATGGCGCGCTCTGGTTTCCCGAGTACCACACCAACCAGATCGGGCGCGTCTCGACCGACGTTCTCGCCGTGACGTCGATCAGCCCGTCGTCGGGCCCCGCGGCCGGCGCCGGCGGGGTGACCGTCGCCGGCGGGCAGTTCGATCCGGCCGCCTCGGCGACGATCGGGGGGCTCGCGGCGGCCAACGTCGTCGTCAACGGCGCGAGCCAGATCACGCTGGATGTGCCCGCATTGACGCCCGGGCTTCTCTACGACGTCACGGTGGCCAACCCCGGACCGGCGACCAGCACGGTGCCGGGCGGCTGGTTCGCCGACTTTCTCGACGTACCGGGCGCACACCCGTTTCATCCGTTCGTCGAGAAATTGGTGCGCCATCAGCTCACTGCCGGTTGCGGCGGGGGCGACTACTGTCCCGCCAGCCCGGTGACGCGCGCGCAGATGGCCGTCTTCCTCCTCCGCGCTAACGACGGCCCGACCTACGTTCCGCCGGCGTGCGCCGCCCCGACGTTCGCCGACGTTCCCTGCTCGAGCGGGTTCGCGCCGTGGGTGGACGAGCTGGCGGCCCGCGGCGTCACCGCCGGGTGCGGCGGCGGGAACTACTGTCCGAACGATCCTGTCACTCGGGCCCAGATGGCGGTCTTCCTTCTGGTCACGCACGACGGTTCCGGTTACGTGCCGCCGCCTTGCGTCACGCCGACGTTCGGGGACGTGCCCTGCTCGTCCGGTTTCTCCCGCTGGGTCGACGAGCTCGCCCTGCGCGGCATCACGGCCGGATGCGGCGGCGGGAACTACTGTCCGGACAACCCCGTCACCCGTGGCCAGATGGCCGTCTTCCTCGTCACGACCTTCGGGCTGTCCTGAGGGCCTATCCCGTGCGGGCGCGTCGATCGCGGGATTCCCGTGAGCGCTCGACGATCCACCCGCTGGTCTGCTAAGGCCCGTACAGAGTCAGGTCGAACGTTGTGGTCAGAAACACCGCCATCTGTCCCCGGGTCACCGGGCTCGCCGGGCAGTAGTTCCCGCCTCCACACCCGGCCGTGACGCCGCGACCGGCGAGCTCGTTGATCCAGACCGCGAAGCCGCTCGCGCACGGAACGTCTCCGAAGACAGGGACGACACAGGCCGGCGGCGCGTAGGCGTTGCCTTCCAGCGTACGCAGCAGAAACACCGCCATCTGCGCGCGCGTCACGTCCGCTCCGGGGCAATAGTTTCCTCCTCCGCAGCCGGCCGTCACGCCCCGGTTGGAGAGCTCGTTGACCCAGGGAGCGAAGCCGCTCGCGCACGGAACATCCCCGAAAATCGGAGCCCCGCAGGCCGGCGGCGCGTACCCCGCGCCTTCCCTGGACACGAGCAGAAAGACCGCCATCTGCTGGCGTGAGACGTTGGACGCGGGACAGTAGTCGCCTCCGCCGCATCCGGCGGTCACGCCCCGGTGCAGGAGCGTCTCGACGAATCGGTACACGCCGCTCGATGCGGGAGTGTCGGCGAAGCTGCCGCCCACGTGCAGGATCCAGGTCGCCGTTTCCGAGGTCGACAGGGCCTCGTCGAAGCTGGCGTCCCAGTGGGGGGCCGGGCGTGCCGCGGGCGTGGAGACGGAAAATTGATAGCAGTTGGCGGCGCAGTCGATCGACGCCCCCGAGGCGACGCCCGCGTAGCCGGCCGCGGCGTCGGGCAGGGCGTAGGACGCGCCCGGCGGGCCGCTCGGGTTGGAGCCGGAGCCCGAGAACGCGCCGAGCGTCCCGGCGGTCGTATTGCGCCAGGAGGGCGCCACCAGCACGGTCTCTCCCGCTTCCAGCACTCCGTTCGTGTTGGACGAAGTGCCCGAGGCGGCTCCGGCGTCCACGGACAAGGCCGACGGCACCGCGGACGGAAGGACCCCGGAGACCTCGAAATGGTTGGCCGCACCGGCCAGGTCGCGGTTCAGTGTGATCCAGAGCTCGCCCGCCGAAGGGCGCAGGGAAGGGAAAAAGTCGACGTCGGAGACCATCGTCACCCCGCCGAGCTTCACCAGAGGGTAGCCCGCGGAGTAGCCGCTGACGATCACAAGAGGCTTCCTGAGCGTTCCAGCGCCGACGGCGATGTTCGCGTCGAGGGCGTTTCCGCTCGCCGCGAACGCGAGCGCGCCGTAGATGTGGTTGTACCCCGGCGGGGCGTACGTCACGGTGTCCGCCCGCGCCACGCCGGCCGGGCCGCTCGTCGCGACACTCCCGACCGCAGCGCTCAAGGTCAGCGACTGGACCGTCTCGACCTGGGCCACCTGGGCCTCGACGGGCAGGGCCGAGTGCGGGCCGAGGACGATGTAGTCGGAATAGCTCTTCTTGGGCCATCCCGGGGCCGACGGCACGACGCCGTCGTGAACGCCGTAGCTCGCCTGTCCCAGGAAGCCGTACTGGGTGCCCCACGTGAGGCGCGCGTTGTTGTTGGAGTTGGGAGCGGGCCCGATCGAGAAGCTGTTGGCCTGGTAGGGCCAGCTGTCCTGCCAGGGCATGACGTCGACGCCGCCGGCGTTGCCGTCCGCGGAGGTCTTGCCCCAGTACGGCGTGACGTCATGGTAGAACGGGTTGCGGCCTCCCCCGGCGTCCTGCTGGCTCATGGTCTGCGTCAACACGGTGCCCATCGTCGCGTCCGTCGACGCGATCCACAGTTTGACGTACGGCACGGTATTGGGGAGATTCCAGGTCCAGCCGCTGTCGAGCGTGACCGGGGCCGTCGTGCTGGTGAACTTGTAGCGGTCGCCCCAGGCCGCGCCGTCGACATCGGCGAACCCCTGGCCGTCGATGTTCAACTCGCCGTAGGGCGCGCGCGAGTCGTCGTTCAACGCGTCGACCGGAACGCCCGAGAGATCCCAGGTCACCGCCCAGACGGGGTTGTCGCGGCCGGTCGCGAAGATCCAGTCGATCGTGACCGGCACGTTGTACGGATGGTTGGGCGGATTGGCGGTGGTCGAGGAATAGCGCGGGTAGAGCTGGGTGAAGCGGAAGATCGCGTGGTGCCGGCCCTCGAAGACCCGGGCAAACGCGCCGGTGTACGCGTAGCCCAGGGGCGAGTCGTCGGCGCCGCCGATGCCCGCCGTTCCGTCGCCGCGATGCGAGACCACGTATCCGAATCCGCCGTATCCGCCGTTGCCGTAGTCGGTCGTTCCGGCCACCCGCGTCGACGCGTCGGGCATCCGGTACTGGAATTGCCGGAGGGCTCCTCCGTGGTTCGGGTAGCCGACGGTCGGGCCGAGTTGCCCGTCGTTGTGGGCCAGGACGGCGACGCGCGGATGGTCTGCGGCGTCGCGCCAGGTGAAACGGTCGCTCACCATCGCGTCGACCGTGACGTCGTGCTCGACCTGCAGCCGGTTCGGCGCCGGGCCGCCGCCCGCGAGCAGAACGACGTCGTCGAGATAGAGCACCGGCTGCCCGCCGGACACGTCGCTCTGCAGGTCGATGCGGTCGAACGAGCCGGAATACGAGAGCGGTGCCTGCCCCAGAGTGACGGTGACCTCGCGCCAGGACCCGGCGGCGAGGGCGCCTCCCGCGATGTACGAATCCAGCGGCGCCTGGGCCACGATCACGCTGTTGTTCTGGAGGTACAGGCGCAGCTTCTGGCCTCCGACGGCCCCGCCGTGCACCCAGAAGTGCAGCGTCGGATACTGCGACGTGGCGACGCTCTGCCCGGGACGGGCGAAGGAGACGGCGTTGAAATTGTCGCCGACGAAGGCGATCGAAGCCGCGCCGCTGTGGACCGCAACGGTGCTCGCGAAATCGAAGTCCGCGGGGACGCCGTACGAGTAGTCCAGGAATCCGTTGCGCAAGGCGTCGTCGTAAACGATCAGGTCCTGGGCCGGCCCCGCGACGGCCGCGGCGAAGGCGACGAGCCCGAAGGTCCACCGCAGAACCCGGCGGGGGCGCAGGCTGGAGCGCAGGGATCGCGTCAAGGGAAGTCCTCCCTCTGTCGAGACGGGCTCATTGTCGCTTCCGGGATCGGCGGACAGTGTACCGCGGCGGGAGGCCCTTGCGAACCTATCTCGCGACGGCTGCGCCGGCGGACGGGAGGTCGGCGGCGCTGCGGGCGAACCAGGCGCGGTCGTCGAACAGATTGCTTCGGATCCGCATCCAGTTGTTCCTCAACGCCTGCGGCGGCGGCTCGGTCGGAAGGTCCTTGGCGATCTCGGCGAGGCGGCGGATCTCCAGGGACTCGATCACCAGAAACCGGGAAGTCGATCCGGCCTTCACGCGGCGGGACAGCTCCTCGAGCGTCGTCGCGAGCGCGGCGCGGCGGTCCGGGGTCACCGGCTGCGCCTCGAAGACCAGACGGTCGATGTCCATGATCTCGCGCTGGTAGGCCTCGGCGGGCAGGACGACGGGCGCGGGCATCGCGTCGGAGAAATCGGCGTTTCCCTGGCAGGCGACGCAGGCCGCGAGGGCGAGCGGGACGAGAACCGCTCGCCGATCGGCCTGCCCCGGCCGGATCCGGAGCAGAAAGGTCCCGAGCCCCGAGGCGATCCCGCCGATCATGGCCGCGAGGCTAGCACGGACCCGGGCCACGCGGTCTCTCGCGCGAGTCCGCGAGCGGCCTCCTACGGGAGCCCGAACGTGGTGACCAGGAACACCGCCATCTGGCCCCGCGTCACGGCGTTGTCGGGGCAGTACTTTCCGCCTCCGCACCCGGCAGTGATGCTCCGGCGGACCAGCTCGTAGATCCACCGGGAGAACCCGCTGGAGCACGGCACGTCGCTAAACGTCGCCGTCGAGCAGGCCTTGGGAAAGTAGCTGGACCCTTCGAGCATCCGCAGCAGAAAAACAGCCATCTGCGCCCGCGTGACGGAGTCGCTGGGGCAGTACGCCCCGCCGCCGCAGCCTCCGGTCACGCCGCCCGCGGCGAGGGCCTCGATGTACGAGGCGGCGAAGCCGTTGGCGGGCACGTCATTGAAGACCGTCCCGGTGGCCGGCGGCGGGACGTAACACGCCCCCCTCTTGCTGCGCAGGAGGAAGACCGCCATCTGGGCGCGGGTGACCGAGCTGTTGCTGCAGTAGTTGCCGCTGCCGCAGCCTGCGGTGATGCGGTTGGCTCCGAGGGCGGCGACGAAGGGATCGATCGGGCCGGTCACGTCGTTGAAGCGGGAGACGTAGCCGTCGCGCAGCCGACCGGTGATTCCTCCCGGCAGGGTCACCACGATGTCGCCGATCGAGCCGACGGGAAGCGCGGGAGCGTCGGCGAAGATCTGCGTCGCGGAACTGACCGTGACGTTGGTCGCCGGCAGCCCCGCGACGGTCACGGTCGCGCCGGGGACGAAGAGCATTCCCTTGATGGATAGCGTGGTGCCCCCGGCGGGGCTCCCGGCGATCGGAACCGAGGAGAACACGATCTCGGGCGAGAGCTCCGACGTGGAGCCGTTCGCGGCGGTGGCCGTCGCGGTCACAGGCTGGCCCGCCGCAATCGGCGTGGGCAGCAGAAAGCTGAAGGACGCGATCCCCGAAGCGTTGGTCGAGACCGGCATGGAGCCGAGGTACTGGTCCGCCTGGGCCTGGGACCTCGGCCGGGCCCGGCAGACCGGATCCGCGTAGAAATCCAGAGTGAAGGGGCTGGAAGGAGTGCTGTCGAGGGTCCCGATGACCCGCGTGCCTCCCCCCTCCGGCGCCGCCGACGTGAGCAAGGGGAAGTTCTGCCCGTCGTTGCCGCCGGTGTCGGGGTCGCCGGGGTCGTTGGGATTGGGACCCAGGCCGCCCGAAGAAGTCTGCAGATCGATGCCCAGGGACGGGAACGCATTGTTCATCCCGAGGTTGGCGGTGATGCGATTGCCGCGCAGGAGGTTGCCGTTGCTGCAGCATTCCACCGTGACGCCGCCCGCGTGGTTGAATAGAATCGCGTTGCGCTCGCCCGGTCCAACGCCTCCGACGGTGAAGCCGCCGGTCGCGTGCAGATCGATTCCCAGGCGATCGTTGCCCAGATCCAGCGTCTCCGTGGCGTCGGTGCCGATGAAGTTCCCCCGGATCACGGCGTTCGTGCCGCTCGCCGCAGCGATTCCGATGAAGGAGGCGGCGATGACGTTGCCGGCTCCCGCCGCCGTGCCGCCGATCACGACGGTCGGATCGCCCCCGTCGACATAGAGGGCGGTCCCGAGGCCCTGCCCGATCGCGCGCGTTCCGCCCGGATCGGTTCCGAACCGGTTGCCCTGGACCTGCACCTGGGTCATGTTGGTCAGCCGGATGCCGGTCGACGTGCAGACGAACACATTGCCGGCGGCGGGCGTGAGGCCTCCCACGGTGATCTGGGACGTGTTTCCTGCCGAGGGCCCGCCCGCGAGAAGCACGCCTTCCCGCCCGACGGCCGCCGTGATGGTCATCGGCTGGAGACCGGTCTTGTCCGTGCAGAAGAGGTTTCCCAGGATGGACGATCCCGCGTTGGCGGCGTTGCTGATCTGGAGCTGGTAATCCCCGCTGTCGGCGGCGAACAGGTTGCGCGACGCGGCCGACGTCCCCCCGATCCGGGCGTTCAGGTGCTGACCGAGGATCACTCCCGTCGTCAGAGGCTGGGGGCTCAGGCCGTCGGGCGTCGTGCCGAAGAAGCAGCCCTCGACGACCAGGTTCTGAACCTTCTTGAAGAAGTCGGTCGCGATTCCGTACGTGCCGACGGACGCGCTGTGGAAGACGAGGCCGCGGATCGTGACATCGTCGGATCCGACTTGCAGACAGTAGGTCCCGCCGCTGGTGCAGTCGATCTCGATCTGAAGCACGGTGTTGAGCCCCTGGTCGGGCGGGTTCGTGTTGGCGCTCGCGCCGGGCTGCGTGTAGCCGTCGATCGTCACCGGCTTGATCAGCTTGGGCAGCGCCGCCACCGGCGTGATCGTGTGGACCCCGCCGCCCGGGATGGTGAACTGGATGAGGCTCGCCGTGCCGGAGGCGTTGGAGTCGAGGATCGCCTGGCGCAGCGAGCCCGGCCCGGAGTCGCTGGTGTTTAGGACGGTGTAGGTCGAACCCAGGGCCTGGGATGCCGCCCCGAGGGCCAGGACCAGAGTCAGGACCCAGGGTGTCTGGGGTCTCCGGATTGCGCTCACGTCCGAACCTCCTTGCCTCCAAACAGAAGCATTCATGACCTCTTTCGCCGTCGTCGCCCGTCCCCCGTTGGCAGACGGCGCTTGCCGGGCTCGTCTCCAACGGAGGCTTCTGCCCTCTCTCTCGGGACAAGCGCCTCGACGGGGCCATGGCCGGCGACTTAGAATCCGGGCCAACCATGGACCCCCGAGCCCCCGGAGACCCGGAGCCCGTGACGCCGGCCCCGGATCCTGTGCCCGGGGAGGTCACGGCCCTGCTCAAGGCGGCCGAAAGCGGAGACCGGGCCGCCCTCGATCGCGTCTTCGACCTGCTTTACGGAGAGCTGCGGGGCATCGCGCATCGCCAGCGCCGCCGGGCCCCTCCCGACTCGACGTTGAGCACGACCGGCCTGGTTCACGAGGCTTATCTGAAGCTGTCGCGGGGGAACCCGTGGTCGGTCAAGGATCGGTCGCATTTCTTTTCGCTGGCCGCCCGGGCCATGCGCCTCATCCTGATCGACCAGGCCCGGGCCCGGTGTGGGCCCCGCCGGGGCTCCGGGGCGCGGCCGCTGGACATCGACGTCCTCGAGGTGCCCGTGGAGGAGAGGTCGGCGGAGCTCTTGGCCCTCGACGAGGCGCTGGAGAAGCTCGCCGGCGTCGACGGAGAGCTGTCCCGGCTGGTCGAGTGGCGCTTCTTCGGCGGGCTGTCTTTGGATGAGATCGGAGAATTGTCGGGGCGGTCCCCCCGCACCCTCAAGCGCCACTGGCAGACCGCGCGCGCCTTTCTCTATCAACAGCTGAGCTCGGGGTCGTCGCGATGAGCACGCCGGAGAGCCGCTGGAGCGAAGTCCGCCGCCTTTTCGAGGACCTGGTGGATCGGACCCCCGAAGAGCGGGCCTCGGCTCTGGCCTCGATCACCGACGCGGACATCCGGGCCGACGTCGAACGCCTCCTGACGGCGGACGCGGCCGCGGGAAGTTTCCTGGACACGCCGGCCGCGGTCTTGGCCGGCGACCTCATCGAGGATCTGGAGGCGCGCAGCCCGGGCGCGATTCCCGAGGCGCCGGAGAGGATCGGGCCATACACCGTCGTGGGACTCCTCGGCCGCGGCGGGATGGGAGACGTCTTCCTCGCCGAGCGCTCCGACGGGGTCTTTTCCCGGCGCGTGGCGATCAAGCTCCTCCGGCGGGGGATGGACTCCGAGGAAGTCCTGGCGCGCTTCCATCGGGAGCGGCGCATCCTGGCTCGCCTGGAGCATCCCCACATCGCCCGGATCCTGGACGGCGGGGTCTCGTCGGACGGACGGCCTTACTTCGTCATGGACCTGGTGGAGGGGCTTCCGATCACGAAACACTGCAAGGCGGCGAGCGCCACGGTCGAGGAACGTTTGCGCCTCGTGCTCGACTGCTGCGACGCCGTCTCCGCGGCCCACCGCAGCCTCGTCGTGCACCGCGACCTGAAACCCTCCAACGTGCTGGTCACCGGCGGAGGCGAAGTCAAGCTGCTCGACTTCGGCATCGCGAAGCTGCTCGGTCCGGACGAAGCGGACGCCTCGACGGCGCAGACCCGGTCCGAGCTGCGGATGCTGACGCCCGCCTACGCCGCGCCGGAGCAGGTCCTGGGGGAGCCGGTCACCACGGCGACGGACGTCTGGGCGCTCGGCGCCCTCCTCTACGAGCTGCTGACCGGAACGCTCCCCTTCCGGCGGGACGGCCTCGCTCCCGCGGCGCTGGCCGCTTCCGTGAACGAGGAAAAGGCGGAGCGCCCGAGCGCCAGGGTCGCCGCGGCGCCCCCGGACACCCTGCCCGTCGAGTCGGCGACCGAGCGGGTCCGCCATCGCTGGGCCCGGCGGCTCCAGGGAGATCTCGACAACATCGTCGCCGTCGCCCTGCGGCGCAACGCCGACCGCCGCTACCCCTCGGCCGCCGCCCTGGCCGAGGACCTGCGCCGGCATCTCGACGGCCGCCCCGTCCAGGCCCGCCCGGAGTCCTTCGGCTACCGCCTGGGAAAATTCGTCCGGCGCCAGAGGGCCGCCGTGGCCGCGGCCGCGATCGTTCTCTTGTCGCTGTGCGCGGGATTGGCCGGTACGACATGGCAGGCGCGGCGGGCGCGCCAGAACGCGGGAACCGCCGCGGCGGCGGCCCGGCGCGCGGAGGCGGTCAAGGAGTTTCTGATCGGCCTCTTCGAGGTCGCCGATCCCGACCAGGCGTCGGGGGGCTCCATCACCGCCCGAGAGCTGCTCGACCAGGCCGGCCGCCGCTTGCAGACGGAGCTCAAACAGGAGCCCGATGTGCAGGCGGATCTGCTCGAGGCGGTCGCC
Organism: uncultured Acidobacteriota bacterium; assembly: GCA_963733955.1. Lineage (GTDB taxonomy): Bacteria > Acidobacteriota > Thermoanaerobaculia > UBA5066 > Gp7-AA6 > DATFTF01. Next base: position 2,059,277 of record CAVTEW010000003.1, on the reverse strand, counting down.
CGTATCGACCGGGGGCTCGGCCGTCTCGATCCGGCCGAGAGCCTGGCTGCGCAATCCCTCTCCATCCGACGGCGCCTGTTCTCCCCGGGCGACGCCGCGATCGGGCGCAGCCTGGCCACGCTCGGCGCCGTGCAGATCGGAAAAGGCGCCCTCGATCAGGCCGAGAAGGGCCTGGCCGACGCGTTGCGGATCCTGGAAACCAAGGAGGGGCCGAACAGCCTCGCCACGGCTCGGGCCCGCAGCGACCTCGCCCAGGTCTACTTCTGGAAGGGAGACGCCACGCGGTCCGAGAAGATGGAACGCCAGGTGTACCAGACGTACCGGCGGGCTCTGGGCGACGACAACGTGGAGACCGCGATCCATCTCCGCAACGTCGGCACTCTGCTGGACGAGCTCGATCAGCTCGACGCCGCGGAGGCGGCGTTTCGCTCCTCCCAGGCCGTCCTCGAACGGCGGCTGGGGCCCGAGCATCCGAACCTCGGTCAGAGCTACCTGAGTCTGGCCGAGCTCGACGAGCGGCGAGGCCGGTTCCAGGACGCCGAACACCTCTACCGGCGGTCGCTCGAAGTCCGCAAGCGCGCGCTCGGGGCCACGCATCCGGTGGTCGGCCAGACGCTGCAGTTGAGCGCGCTTTTCTTTCTCAACCAGGGCCGCCTGGCCGAGTCCGAGGAGAGGTATCGGGAAGCCCTGGCGATTTTCCGCGGCATCGACCCCAAGCACTTCGAGGTCGGCAAGTGCCTGAACGGCCTGGCTCTCATCGCGTCCCGGCGCGGGCGTTACGCGGAGGCCGAAAAGATCCTGCTCGATGTGGATCGTCTCTTCACCGAGGTCCTCGGCGAGAAGCACCCCTTCACCTGGCAGGCCCGAAACAACCGGGCCGCGCAGATCTCTCTGCAGGGCCGCCACGCCGAAGCCGAGGCGATCATGCGCCCCGCCCTGGCGCGGATCATCGAGATCACCGGCGAGGAGAGCGGCGAAACCGCCGACGCCCGGACCGCGCTCGGGGAGACTCTGCGCAAGCTCAAGCGCTACGACGAAGCCGTCACGCTCCACCGGCGCGCCATGGCCGTCCAGACGAAGATCCTCGGGGAGTCCGCCCCGGGCGTGGCGCTGCTGCGGTTCCAGCTCGCCGCCGATCTGGCCGAGGGCGCGCGGGAACAGGACCGCGCGGAAGCGCGCCGCCTGTTCGACCAATCCCTCGGCGTCTATCGGAAGATCTCGCCGCCGCCTCCGCGATTGCCCGAGGTGCTGTTGGCGAGCGGAAACCTGGCCCGCCTGGAGGGCAACCCGGAGCGGGCCCGCCGCGAGCTCGCCGAGAGCGCGGCGCTCACCGCGCAGCACGGGAGGGACGGCCGCTAGATCGGCCGCGGGGTTCCGTACTCCGCTTCCGCGGTTCCCGCGGCGCGCGCGGAGACCTACTCGACCGCGGTGGGCATGCGCGGCTTGGTTGTCTTTCCTCCGCCCTTGACCCTTTTCTCCTGTCCCGAGGTGAGCCTCTTCGCGCGCAGGCTCTTCACCTTCGGAGTCGGCTTCCTGGACTTCTTTTCGACCATGGTCTTCCCCCTCGAGCGCTCGCCGGCGCTCGCTTGCTTCCTCGAGAAACCTTCGACGAAGTCGATTCCTTCCCGGATCCAGGCCGCCAGGGCCCTCTCGGTTCCATAGCCTTCGGGGTCCACGCACACGAACCCGGCCAGCGGCCGCCCACCCAGGCGCATCGGGCGGACGTGCGGGCGCGCGAGCGCCCTGCCGCGCCGCAGGGGTCCCACGCGGACCATCAGCGCCGTGCCGGTCACGCCGCAGCACATGCGGCCATGGATCAGAAAGGAGAGTCCCCCGACCATCCGGCGCTCGGCCACGCCGGGCGTCTGACCGAGCGCTTTGCGGACCCGATCGGCCGTCTTCGCGTCGAAGCCCATCGCGGGAACCTTAACCGATCCGCCGGGTGTTTGGCTGTTTCCGATCCGTCGCGGCTCAGCGGAATCCGACCGTCCGGGAGGACGGGCCCGCCGGCGCCTGCGTCGAGCCGTAGAGATCGTCGAGACGGAACGACCGGTAGACGGGTGTCAGCCAGGAGATGGACGAAACGACCTGGTCCCCGGCCGGATCGATCTGGATCGAGATGGCCTTGGAGTTGAGGACCCCGTTGGGATCGAAGACCAGCCCGGCGTCGAAATGGTATGTGCCGTCCCGGAGCCGCTGCGCCGAGCCGAGGGCCCCCGACGTCACGCCGAGCGAGACGCTGTAGGCCGCTCGCACCGTGCGACTGCCCTCGTCCACTTCGACGGCCTGACCGCGGCTGGTCTGACCGGGGCCGAGCCCATAGCGGGTGTTCCCGTTGTCGAAGAGCGTGATCGTGGTGCCGCTCCCGGCGACGTACCCGGCGTCGTGCTGGTGGGAAAACCAGGGATAGGGGTCGGTCGAGTCGTAGGAGAAGTCGCCGTCCTTTCCCAGCTTCCAGAGAACGCTTCCCTGCCCCTCGCCGAAACGATAGTCGATCTTGACCAGCCAGTCCTGATGCCGGCTCGAATAGAGAAGGTCGCCGTCGGCCATTTCGCCGACCGAGTTGCCGTGCGTCCAGTCGTTGGCGGTCGCGCTCAGGTAGTGCGGAGCGCAGCCGGGGTTGGTCGGGCACGTCTCGCCGAGGACCGCGCGGCGCGCGGGGTCCAGGTGATCGAACGTGTCCCAGGTCCACACGACCTGCAGATCGGCGTCGAGCACCACGATCATGTCGCCGATCACGTCCACCGGCCCCGGCCCCTGCACGCCGGTCAGGATCTGCTCGACGTCGGCCAGGACCAGGGTCCGTCCGCCGGAAATGGCTCTGGCCTCGTGATGAAAACCGCTGATCTGACGCTTGCCGAAGGCGGCGAGCTGCTCGTTGACGCGGGCCACGTTGGTCTCCTGAACCGTCATGCCGACGAGGTCGAAGCGGCGCACGGTGTCGTGGGCCGGATCGATTCCCGATTCCACGAGGCCGAAGAACGTTCCGTCCGGACCGGGCCGCGTGAGGTACGCCGGATCCGGCGGCCCGTACCAAAGCAGGTTCCCGCTCAAGTCCATGGCGACCGCCGGCAGATTCAGGGGCGCCTGGAGAAGCACGGGTTGCGCGGCGTCGGCCGGAGCCGCCTGGAGCACCGAGACGTTTGGAGGCGAGAACGGCACGCCGCCGGTCTGGAAGGAGACCGTCGTCGCGTCCATCGCGTCGCGGGCCTGGTCGACGTTGAGCACGGCCGAATAGGAGGTTTGGGCGGTCAGACCGGCCAGGTAGAAGTTCAGGCTCCGGCCGGGCGCGCACGCCTTGTAGGGCGTGAACTGCGGGGCGGCGCCTGCGCCCTGCGCCTGAAACTCGACCCGGGCCCGGCCTTGCGCGCACGCCGACGTGCTGTACAGGAAAACCAGCGGATGGGACGTCGGGCTCACCGTGGACTGCCCGGGGAGCACGCGCGTCGTCAAAGCGAGCGACGACATCGCGGTCGCCGTGTCCTGCGTAAACCGATCCCGGGCCGAGACCTCGATCTCGTAGACGCCTTCCTTCAGAGAGGTCCAGGCGAGCGTGCTCGCGGGGCCGTAGTCGCGCACCACACGGAAGGAGCCGTCCACGGGTCGAACCCGGAAGCGGAACCAGATGATATCGGCGCCCGCGCTGGAGGGCCGAGCGGTCCAGGTCACCAAGGTCCCGACCGCTTCCGGGCTCGGCAAATCGGATTCCAGCGTGACCCCGATCGCGGCCTCCAGAATCGCCGCTCGGCCCGCGGCGGCCGCGGCGAGCAGGAGCGCCGCCAGCCATCGTCCGCGCGTGCTTTTTCCGAGGGGACGCCGACTCGGGAGACTCTCGCTGGACAGATTCATCACTCCCCCTTCGCCAAACGCCGGAACGCCCGGACGGTCGCCGCTTTTTGTCTCCAGACGCGGAGAGGCGCGGGAGAGATTACAGGTTTTTGCCTCGAGCGGCGGGGCAAGCTCGACGGCGGACGCGCCGGGAGAACCGGGCGAGCGGCCGGACACTGGGCGCGGAAAAGAGGGGCGCAGACCCGGGCCTGCGCCCCGGAGACTTCAGGCGAGAATCCGGCCCAGCCGATCGAAGTATCGGCTCCACGCGGCCTTCACGGTTTCGGTGGATGACTTGTCGGGAAGGCCCTGGTGGGCGACTGCCACGGAGCTCTTCGCGCTCCCCTTCGGGAAAAAGCCCAGGATCACGGTCGTTCCGTCGTGCCAGGTCATGCGCATCCTCTTCAGCGGAGTCGCGGACCGCACGGCGGCCTTGACCGGGAGCCACCGCCGGCGCCGCGGCGCGCTGGCAAACGCGTCGTAGAGGGTTTCGACCGGAACGGCGAAGGTTCGGCTCTTGGTCGCCTCGTAGCCGCCGCCCCGGCGCTGTCCCCGATCGCGCAGCCCGCGGATGCGCTCGTACCCGACGGTGACCATCTGGGACCACCAGTCCGGCGTGCCGAGCCACGAGACGTAGCGGGCGATCTCCCGATGGGGCTTCTCGGCGGCCCGCGCCGCGTCGAGCAGGCCGACCCACTCTGCCCAGTTTCGCCCGGTCTTCCTCTCGACCGAGGCGTCGCTCATCCCGGCGGTCCGCGCGTAGGCCGGCGATGGGGTGTTCTTTTCGAGGAGTCGAAGGCGGGCCGCGGTGTACGACTCTCCCGTCTTCTTCATGCGAGAGCGGACGAGACGCTTGAGATCCTTTTGTTTCGGCATGACGCTCTCCTTCGTACCGATCGCGGGCGAAGCCCCCCAGCGGCGCCGTCCGCGACGACGAAGTTCGTCCTGCCGATCCGGGAGTATGCCCCCCTTTGCCTCGGCGAGGGCCTTCGCTGGGGAAAGGCCATCGAGGTTGGGCGCGGATCACCGCCGGGGGAAATGTAATCCGGCTGCGGCGTCGAATCAAGAGGACGAAGCGCCCCTACTGCTACTGAAGGTCGCCCGTTCACGTCCAGGATGGCCTCGGCGGTTTCGCACATGCAGGAGTCCGAGCGCGCGTTCGCCGCGAAACCGAAGATCAAGAAGTCGGACATCGCGGAGCTCCAGCGCGCGTACGACGGCAAGGCATGCACGCCGCGGGGAGCCGGGCTCGCGCTGATATTCTGGCGCGAAATTGGCACTGGAGGTTTCGCATGCGCCCTGGACGATCCCGGTCCGCTCTGATCGCCTCTCTCGTTGCCGTCTCCCTCGCATCCGCACGGTCCGCATCGGCTCAGGCGCCGTCCGGGTGCGCGGCGACACCCGGGCAAGCGTGGGCGGGTTCCCGGGAAGCCGTCGCGAGCGGAGACGCGGGCAAGGTCATGCTCACGCTGACCCCCGCCTACCGGACTCGCAATGCCGTGGAGTACGCCGTCGGGGCGTCGATGATGGCGCAGCTGGGCGGGATTTCCGGCGAGATGTCGAATAAGCCGGGCGCCGCGGACAAGGCGAAGGCGGCGGAGACGAAACTCCTGGCCGAGCTCGACGGCATCCTGAAGAAGTACAAGGCAGCGACGATCGCCGAGATCGGCAAGCCGCTCCTCGTTCGCATGCAGGCACCGGAGGTCCTGGCGCGGTTCGAGAAGCTCGACCACGCCGCGTACGCCCGGGAGATGGAGAAGTTCTTCGCCAAGGTCGAGGCCGCTGCCAAGGACGCCGGCGTGTCGTCTCAGGGAACGCCGAAGCTCAGCGAGCTCGTCGTCGGGGGCGGCGATCTCCATGTGCCGCTCGGCGCGCCGCAGGTCACGGGCGACGCGGCCCGAGCCGCCGCGGGACCGACGACGATGCTGTTCCGCAAGGTCGACGGCTGCTGGCTCGTCGACGGTCGCGAAGACGCGGCGCGCTGATCTCTTGAAGGGCTGCGCGCGAAGCCTTCTGATTCAGCTCGCGGGGTCTCTCGCGACGGCCGGAGCTCTGATGTACGGCCTGGAGCGGCGCTACGGCCTTCCTCCCCGGAAGACGGCCGGTATCGCGCTCGGGGTCGGCTTCCTCGCGTTGCTCGCGCTGGGCTTCTTCGTCGTCGCGTTGCGGACGATGCGGGAGCGCGCGTCCGTCCGCGCCTCTCTCGCGGGTGAGCAACCCTTGGACGGGCGACGCGTCGCCTTCGTCGGCACGATCGACGCCGCCGGCGAGTCGCTGCGCTCGCCGCTGAGCGGGAAGGAGTGCCTCGCCTGGAAGTACGAGGTCTTTCAGATCCGGGGCTCCGGCCGCCGTAGGGTCCGGAGCGTCTACTACGAGGGGGTCGCGCTCGTTCCCTCGATCCTCTCGACGCGATCGGGCCGATTCCGTCTCCTCGCCGTGCCCGAGTTCGACTTCGCGCCCGACAGCGTCGGCGCCGATCGGGCGGCGCAAAATCTGGCCGAGCACGTCCGAACGGCCGTCTTCGAGGAGTCCCTGCGCACGCGAACGAAACAGTGGACGGACGACGACGGCGCCTACCGGAGCGAGAAGCGCAACGTCCCGGCCGGAGAGACCTCCCTTCCCATCGAGGAATGCAAGTTCCGAGAAGACCTGATTCCGCGGCGCGAAAACGTCTATGTGTTCGGTCTCTACTCGCAGGCGCGCGGCGCAATCGTCCCGCACCCGGACTGGGCGAAGACGACCCGGATCATGCGGGGCGACGGGGACTCGATCATGCGTCAGCTCGGACGGCGGGTCCGGCGTAGTCTCATCGGCGCGGCGCTCGCCGGCGGCGCGGCCGTGGCCGTCGTCGCGATGTTCGTGTCGGGAATCCGTTGAGCCTCACCGCATCACCGCCGCACCGCGGCACCGCCGCATGCGCCGCACTCGCCGCGGCGGCCATCGTCTCCTTCGGGCTGGCGGTTCCGAGTCCGGCGAGCGACGGCGTGCAGCTACGGGTCGTCGGCCGGTCGCCGAACGCGAAGAGCTTCTACAAACCGGGCGACTCGATCGTCCTCGAGCTCCGGTGCGCTCCCGGCGTCACGGACGTGAACGTTCAGTACAACCCGACGCTCCTGGATGGCGACGCCGGGTTCGTGTTCGATGAGGAGCCCAAGTGTCCGCGCTCCCGCTTCGAGGTCCCCATCCCCAGGGACTTCATCGGGAAGAACCGCGTGACCGCGACGACGCGGAATCGCCGGCCGCCGTCCCGGGCCGTGTTTCGCTTCGAGGTCCGATCGGAAGGGCAGCCGACCGGCCTCTGGTTCTCGACCGACACGCAGAACGAGGGCTGCAACCTCTTCTACGTGCGGGACAATCCCGACAACCCGACGGTCGGACTCTTCTCGGTTCTCCCCGACGGTACGCGCCTGGACCTGTGCCGTGAGGGAAAGGCTGTCGTCGGCGTCGTGCCGCCGCAGCGCGCCATTTTCGCCATGAAGAACGGCGTCTGCACGCTCCGACTCAAGGGCGCCCCCTCCCCAGACTTTCGAGTCTTCGCGACCTACCGAGGGCTTCGGAAGGAGTGGGCCTGCACGAAAGGCGGACCTTCGGACGCGCCCCGTCGCTAGCGCGCGCGCGTCGCGCCCCGTGCTAGCCTCGAAACAGATGCCCACCTTGACGCTCGACGACTTCAGGGGGGGCTCGCAAGCGGATCGATTCGCACATCCAGCGCACTCCCTGCTGACTTCGCGGCAGTTCTTCCGAGGGGCTGGGCTCCGACGTGAGGCTGAAGGCCGAGCTCTTCCGAGGCGTCGGGTCCTAAAAGATCCGAAGGCCGCTCCACAAGTTCGCGTTGATGTCCGGGGAGGAGAAGAAGCGCGGCTCGTCTGCATCTGCGCCGGCAACCACGCCCAGGGCGTCGCCCTCGCGGCGATGATCCACGGGATGCAACCGGTGTGCGTGGCCGGGAGTCGTTCAGCGCCAGGCGGCGAAGCTCCTCGCAGGCGGCGCGGCTGGCGACGACGGCGACGCCGTCCTTCCGTGTGATGGCCAGCCGCCGCTCGTCGTGCGGCCGCAGCTGCGCGACCGCGTCCAGACTGACGATGTGGGAGCGGTGCACCTGCCGGAACCGGTCGGGATCCAGGCGGGCCGCGAGCTCGGATGGACCTCAGCGTAGTCCCCCCGGGGGCCACGCTCACGCCCGGCGGCGGAGCACGGTCGTCCCCGCGCCGATGGCGTTCGACCTCGGATTCAAAGCTCCCGTCTGCGGCCGGGCGGTCCCCTGCAACCTCGCCGGAAACGCTGCGTATTCACCTGCGATCGGCATCCGCCGGTTCGACGAGAGAGGGGGACGGAATGCACGCACATCGAGCCCTGGTCCTGGTCATCGGCGTCGCGGCGGGATTGGCGATGGCGGGTTGTGGCAAGACGCAGGCGCCTCCGCCGGCCGCGGAGGCCGCGACGACGCCGGCTCCGGCTCCGGCAGGCGATGGAAAGATCCCCGTGACGACCTCCTCGGCGCAGGCCAAGGCGGAGTTCCTCCAGGGGCGCGAGCTCGCCGAGAAGCTCCAGATCACCGACTCGATCGCCCACTTCCAGAGGGCCGCGACGCTCGATCCGAGCTTCGCTTGGGCCGAGCTCAGCCTGGCCAACTCCGCGCCGACCGGGAAGGAGTTCTTCGAGCACCTCGACAAAGCCGTCCGTCTCGCCGACAAGGCCTCCGAGGGCGAGCGGCTCCTGATCCTGGCCACGCGATCCGGCGCCGACAACGACGCGGTCAAGCAAAAGGAGCGGCTCGACGCGCTCGTGGCCGCCTATCCCAGCGACGAACGCGCGCACTTCAACCTGGGCGGCTACTACTTCGGCCAGCAGGATTACGCCAGGGCGATCGAGCACTATCGCAAGGCGACCGAGCTCAATCCCGACTACTCGACGGCCTTCAACATCCTCGGCTACGCGTACCGGCAAAGCGGGAATTTCGCCGACGCGGAGAAGGCCTTCCAGAAATACATCTCACTCATTCCCAAGGACCCCAATCCCTACGACTCCTACGCCGAGCTCCTTCTGAAGATGGGCCGGTTCGACGAATCGATCGCGCAGTACCGCAAGGCCCTGGAGATCGATCCGCACTTCGTCAACGCGCATCAGGGAATCGCCATGGACCTTCTCTACTCCGGCAAGGCCGCCGCCGCGGAGAAGGAGCTCGCCGAGCTCGCCAAAAAGGCCCGGACGGATGGCGAGAAGCGGACCGGCTTGTTCGCCCGGACGATCGTCCACCTCGACTCCGGCCAGACGGCCAAGGCGCTGGCGGACGTGGACGAGCAGTACGCGCTGGGCGAGAAGAGCAACGACGTCCCGGCGATGGCGTTCGACCGCGGCTTGAAGGGCCTGATCCTGGTCGAGGGCGGAAAGGCCGACGCGGCGCGGAAGGAGTTCGAAGCCGGCCTGCGCCTGGTCCGTGACTCCAACTTGTCCCCGGAGGTCAAGGCCAACGGCGAGCGCGTCGCCCACTACAACATGGCGCGCGTCGCCCTGGCGAAAAAGGACTTCGCCGGCGCGAAACGGGAGGCCGAGGCGTTCCGCCGCGACGCCGCGTCGAGCAAGAATCCGTTCACGGCCAAGAACGTCCACGAACTCGACGGCACGATCGCACTGGCCGAAAAGGACTACGACAAGGCGATCGCCGAGCTGGAACAGGCCAACGCGCAGAACCCCCAGGACCGTTATCGGCTTTGCCAGGCCTACGCGGCCAAGGGGGACGCGGCGAAGGCCGCGGAGACCTGCAGGCAGGCGGCCCAATTCAACTCGCTGCCCAACGTGAATTACGCCCTCGTGCGGACGAAGGCGGCCAGGGCGCGCGCGGGGGCGTCCGGGAAGACAGGGGCGTGATCCGCGGCCCGATGGGGCCTCGCTCGCCGTCTTCGGGGTCCGCATCCAGCCCGCGCTGCCCGAGACGGCGAGAAGGATCGGGAATCCTTCCATCGGAAGGAGAAAGAGCACCCCGCCCTCGCCCAAGCCCCGGGGCGTGACGGCCTCCGCGGTGCCGGCCAGGGCGCCCATCAATAAGACGAAGACGACAACGGCCAGCAGCGCGTGCGTCCGCCAGCGCCGCGCCGTCACGGCGGTCCAGGCCGAGGCCACGGAGACAAACGAGAGGAGAAGGAGCGCCGCGGCGAGAATGCGGCGGACCCAGATCAGACGGCCTCCTTTCGATCCATTTCCCGAGATGCTTCCTGACAGAGTGCCACTTTCGGCACGTCAGGAGGAGACATGAAGTCATCGTGGTTGGCTCTCGCTCTGCTCACCGCTGCGACCGGGAGGGCCGCGGGCGCCTCGCCGCCGGCACAGGACTTTTCCGTCGAGTTCACCGACTGCATCGAGTCGATCGGTGTCGGGCTGGTTCCGACCGCCGCGGTCCGGGCCTCCGTTCCGGCGGAGTTCACGCTGGCCGGGGAGAGCGATCCGGTCACGCCGGTCGTCGTGCGGACGGCGCGCTGCCGGGGCATCGGCGTGGACGGGGGACGGGCCCGGCCGGGAACCATCGTGCAGATCGGCCTCGTCCTGGTTCCGCCGGACTTCACCGGCGACATCAACAATTTCACGCTCTGGTACGACACCTCCGACGCCCGCCTGGCGCAGCGTCTCCGGCAAGCCGGCGTCGCGGCCCAGGACGTGCCGGGAATCGTCGACGCCTATGTTCCCGCCGTGCCGGGCGATTCCGATCCCCTGGTCGTGCTGGTTCCGCCGCCGGCGCGTCCGACCCTCGCCGTCGCGGGGCATGTCACCGCGTCCTCGGCGCCGGCCGGATCCTTCGACGCCAATTGGTGGGCGCAGGCGGGCTCGGCGCGGATCAAGATGGAGACCGACGTCCCCTCGATCTTCATCGGAACGGCCGACCTCACCCTCTGGACGAGCCCCGAGGGTCCCCTCGGCAAGCTGCTCGGAGGCGGGGTGGCCTCCTTCCCCGTCCTTCAGCAGTTCAACACGTTCGCGCTGGCCCGCATGAGCGTTTCGGTCTCGAATCCCTGACCGGGCCGGCGGGGCAACGGCGCTCCGGCGGCGCGTCCATGGCGGCGCCCGCCGGAGACACAATGTAGAGATTGTTGGAGCGCTCCGGGGGACGTGTGTTCCGCCTCGGCGCGCGAAACGAGGACCGCGCTACTTGGCCGGTTTCTCGATGTTGGTCTCCCGGTCCGCGTTGCCGAAGGCGCCTTCCCAGGACGTGCCCCGGCCCCGGATCACGATGCGCCCAAAGAGCTTCGTTCCGACCTGGAAGGGCTGGCGCCCGGAGATCTCGATGTGGGCGAATCCTCGCTTGAACAGGCTGCCCCATCTCCACCGCGCCTCGGCCTGGGCCTGGTTGATCGTGAGCGGTCTTTTCATAGTTCCTTCGGTTCGAGGTCGGTCCCGGACGACACTTGGACTTTGGTCGAGATTGGAGAGTGCAGAAGGGCCTGCGGGACAACGACCGGGGGCAAAACCTCCAGTCTAGAGTACCACGGACCGCATCCTGGCTTCCTGAATGCGCCGGTGCGGGCCCTGTTCCGGTCGTAAGGCCCGGAAAAGCGCCGCCTATTTTCCTACGACCCGGACTACGGCCGTGGAGCCGGCGATCCTGTCGCCTTCCATCGGCTCGACCCGTCCGCCCAGACACTTCCCCAGGAACCGCTCGGCCCGCGCATTGAAATCGATGCGGTTCTCCGGCCGGGCGAAGCCGTGTCCTTCGTCGGGATAGAGGACGTAGGTCACGTTGCCCTTGTTCTTCGCGATGGCTTCGACGATCTGCTCGGACTCCTTGACGTTGACCCGCGGATCGTTGGCGCCCTGCCCGATCAGGAGGGGCCGGACGATCTTGTCGGCCCGGAACAGCGGCGAGGCGTTGTGGATGAGCTCGGCGTCCTTGGGATCGTCGACGTTGCCCATCCGAACATCGAACATCGAACGGATCGGCTTCCAATAGGGAGGGATCGAGCCGATCAGAGTCTTCAGGTTCGACGGCCCCACGATGTCGACGTTGCAGGCGAAGAAATCGGGCGTCATGGTCGCCGCGGCCAGGGCGGCGTAGCCTCCGTACGATCCTCCGAAGACCGCGATCTTTTTCGCGTCGGCGTATCCCTTCGCGATCGCCCACTTCGCGGCGTCGATCAAGTCGTCGTGCATCTTGAGGCCCCACTGGCGGTTGCCGGCGTTGAGGAACTTCTTTCCGTAGCCGGTCGAGGCGCGGTAGTTGACCTGCAGAACCGCGTAGCCCCGGTTGGCCAGCCACTGCGCCCACGGGTCGTAGCCCCAGGTGTCTCGGCCCCAGGGGCCGCCGTGCACGAAGAGGACCGTGGGGAGGTTCCTGGGCGCGACGCCCACGGGGAGGGTGAGGTAGGAATTGAGATTCAGGCCGTCCCGCGACTTGATGACGACGGGCTGCATCTGCGCCAGAGGCAGGCCTTCCAGCTTGGGCTGGGCGCTGAAGAGCAGCGTCCCCTTCCTGGCCGCGCGGTCCCATTTGTACCAGGTGATCGGCCCGCGGTCGGACGTGAAGGCGACCAGCCAGGCGTCGTCCGCGGTCGTGCGGTTGACCACGAAGAAATCGCCCGAGGCGAGCTTCGCGATCGCCGCGAAGTCCGCCTGCACCGACGGATCCAGAACTTTCCACGTGGATCGTCCCGGCTCGAAGGACACCGCCTGGACGACGTGGCTGCGGGGCTGGATCATGACCTCCCCGGCGTCGACCTCCGCCGAAGAGGCCAGTACCTTCTCCTGTCCGGTCGCGACGTCCCGCGCGACCAGCCGGGCGGTATCCGCTCCCACCGACGTCTTCAGATAAACGGACTTGCCGTCGGCGGAGAAATCCTCGAACTCGAGGATCTCGTCCGGGCCGACCTTGAGCAAGGTCTTCCACGGAGACTTGGCGTCGTCGCGGATGCGGATCTCCGTGCCGCCGTCGGGGGTCGCGATCTGGGCGGCCCGGACCAGGAGCCGGGAGTCGGTTCCCCAGCCGGCGACGTCGCCGGGATTCTGGGTGTCCAGCGCCAGCGCGCCGGTCGCGAGGTTGAGCCGGTAGACGTCCATGACCTGCCGGTCGCGGGCGTTGGTCTCGAGGAGGATCTCTCCGGGAAAGTCCGGGTTGATGTCGGTCAGCGAGGCGCGGACGCCCTGAAACGGCGTGTAGTCCCGGACGTTGCCCGAGGCGAGGTCGACGCCGTAGACGTGGAAATTCTCGTCTCCGTCGTTGTCCTGCAGGTAGAGAAGCGTCTTGTTGTCCGCGGCCCAGCGGTATTGCCGGATGCCCCGCTTCTTGTCGGCGGTCACGGCCTTGTCGTCGTCCTTCCCCACGGTCTTGACCCAGACCTGGAGAACGTTCTTCTTGTCCGGCGCGGTCCAGGCCAGCCGCTGCCCGTCGGGAGAGAGGCGCGGCTGGCTCCGCTCGGGATTTCCGAACAGAACGTCCCGCGGTATGACCGGCGGAAGCTGGGCGGAGAGGGAGTCCGGGAACGCCAGGACCGCGACGACGGCAGCCGCGCGGCAGAGCCTGCCGAGAAATGGATTTCGCATGTCGAAGAGCCTCCTCTTGAGCGTAAAGATACGTCGAAACCGGTCCGATGTTCCCGGCGTCGGTTCGAACGTCCTCCGGCGCCGCCGGTTCGGTCCACTCCGGGCCCGCGGACGCTGGCACCGATGCTGCACGCGAAGGTGTGGATGATTCGGACGATTTCCAATCGCGCGACACGGTCCGGAATTTCGGTGCCGACGAACCAAGGAGGTCTTCATGCTGACGAATGAAGAAGCGGTGGCCACGATCGCGGTCAAGGACACGAAGCAAGCCAGGAAATTCTACGAGGGCACGCTCGGACTGCAGCCGGTGCCCGCGCGCGAAGAAGACGGCGTTCTTTCGTACAAGAGCGGTCCGTCGACGATCCTGGTCTACGAATCCCGTTACGCCGGAACGAACAAGGCCACCGCGGCGACGTGGGTGGTCGCCAACGTCGACGAGGTCGTCCGGGACCTGAAGGAAAAAGGCGTGGCCTTCGAGCACTACGACCTGCCCCACACCACGCGGCGCGGAGACGTGCACGTGTCCGGCAGCACGAAGGTGGCCTGGTTCAAGGACCCCGACGGGAACATCCTGAGCGTCGTCAACCACTGATCGCGGGCCATCGGCACGGCTCCCGCCGGCGCCCGCGGGTCACGCCTCGGGATTGAACCGGTAGCCGACCCAGGGCTCGGTGACGATCCACCGCGGACGGTTCGGATCGTCCTCGAGCTTGCGGCGCAGGCTGCCCATGTGGACCCGCAGCGTGTCGTGCGTGACGCCGGCCGTCGTGCCCCACACCGCGGCGAGGAGCTGCCGGTGCGTCCAGACCGCGCCGGGCTTTTCGGCGAGCTTGGCCAGGAGCGCGAACTCCGTCGGCGTCAGGTGCACCGGGCGGCCGCCTTTGGTCACCGCGCGCGTCTCCGGGTCCACGACGACGTCCCCCCAGCGCAGCGGCCCCGAGCCGGTGCGCGTTTCGCGGCGGCGCAGGAGCGCCCGCGTGCGGGCGAGGAGCTCCTCCATGCCGAACGGCTTGGTGACGTAATCGTCGGCTCCGGCGTCGAGGAGCCGGACCTTCTCCCGCTCCTCCCCGCGCACGGTCAGGACGAGGATGGGGACCGGCGACCGGTCGCGCAGCTCCCGCACCAGCTCGAGACCTCCCCGGCGCGGCATCGTCAGATCGGTCACGACGAGGTCGAAGCGACTCCCCTCGGCCAGGTCGAGCGCTTCCACCCCGTCCGAGGCCGTCTCCACCTCGTGCCCTTCCCGCTCCAACCCGTCGCGGACGACCTTGCGAATGCCCGCTTCGTCGTCCACGACCAGGATCCGGCTCATCGGCGCGCCCGCGGGAGACGGATCTCGAAGACCGCGCCGCCGGAGGGGCCGGACCGGAGATCGACCGTTCCCCCGTTCATCTCGACGAGACTCCGGGCGATGCTCAATCCCAGTCCGGTTCCCGGGACCCCCGCCGCGTCGGGAAGGCGCACGAACCGCTCGAAGACCCGCTCCCGCTCCGCCTCCGGAACGCCCGATCCCCGGTCCTCCACCCGCATCCAGGCTTGCGCGCCGTCCGCTCCGGCACAGACGCGGATCTGGGACCGCGTCGGGGAATAGCGGGCGGCGTTCTCGAGGCCGTGCCCCAGGGCTTCGGTGAGCTGGGCGGGATCCACGTCCACCCACAGGTCCGACGGCACGGCGTCGACGAAGAGCGCGTTGTCGGCCAGGGCGTCGCCGAAACGCGAGAGCGCCGCCTCGACGATCTCCGCGCATTCCACCACCTCCCGGCGGGGCTGCGCGATGCCGGAATCCAGGCGCACGACGTCCATCAGCTCGCCGATGCGCCGGGTCAGGGCCTGCAGCTGTTCGACCGCCAGCCGGGACTTCTCCGACCCGCCCGTCTCGGCGGCCCAGTTCTCGATCGTGGCGCGCGCGGTCGCGACCGGCGTCTTCAGGTCGTGGGCCAGCGCCGCGAGGAGCGTCGACTTCATCTGCTCGCTGGTCTTGATCTCCTCGGCTTCCCGGGCCATGCGGACGAACCGCTCCCGCTCGAGCGCCAGGCCGAGGAGCACCGCGCAGCCCTCGGCCATCCGCTCGCTGGAGGAGAGCCCGCGAGCCACCAGGACGCCGGCCCGCTGGACTCCGACCGGAACGGGCAGATAGATGTCGGTTCCTCCGAGATCCGAGGGGAACGACGCGGAGTTGCCCTGACGGAAGGCGAGATCGACCAGATCCCGCTGGACCGGCTCGTCCGAGGTGGCGGCGGCCGAAGAGAGCTCTCCCTTCGCGTCGGCCAGAAAGACGGTGACGTGCCGCGCCCCGAGGGCGTCCCGCAGGCGGCTGGCGGCCACCCCCAGGAGGGATTCCCGGTTTGTGTCGGCGAGAAACGCCTCGGAGAGGCGCGTCAGGTTGGCCAGGTCCACGCGCTCGGCCTCCACCAGTCGAAGGCGCTCCCGGCTGGTCGCCGAGAGGTGCCCGATCAAGAGCCCGGCTACCAGGAACACGACCAGGGCGGCGACGTTGCGCGGGTCTTGGATGGTGAAGGTGTAGAGAGGCGGGAGAAAGAAGAAGTTGAAGCCCAGGGTGGCAACCACCGCGGCGGCCACCCCCGGTCCGCTCTCCCAGAGCCAGGCGCACGCGAACACCGCGAGGAGAAGCAGAAGGGCCACGGAAGAGTCCGTCAGGCCCGGGAAGAGCTTGAGGAGGGCGATCGTCGCCAGGACCAGAAGCGCGGCTCCGGGATATCCCAGCCCCCTGCGCCAGCGGCCGGTCATGCTCGCGCCGGCGACTCGGGCAAGTCGCAAATCTCGAATCGGCTGCTCACTCCGACCGCAGCGTGCGCGTCATCAGCGTTTCCACCGCCGCCGCCGGATCGACCCCGTCGTAGAGCACGTGCACGACCGCTTCCGCGATCGGCGCCTCCACGCCGACTTCGGCGGCCAGCTTGGGAACGGCCAGGCAGGTGCGCGCGCCCTCGGCGACCTCGGGCATCTCCATCAGGATGTCGGGGAGCTTGCGCCCCTTCCCGATCTCCTCCCCGAGGCTCCGGTTACGGGACTGCTTTCCCGTGCAGGTCAGCATCAGGTCCCCGATCCCGGCCAGTCCGGCGACGGTGCGGGCCTGACCTCCCTTGCCGCGCACGATCCGGCCGATCTCCGCGAGACCGCGCGTCACCAGCGCGGCCATCGTGTTGTGACCGTACCCCAGGCCGGAGATGATGCCCGCGGCGATGGCCACGACGTTCTTCAGGGCGCCGCACAGCTCGACGCCGACCAGGTCGTCGGAGCTGTAGAGGCGAAAGAGCGGGCTGGAGAAGGTCTCCTGGACGTGGCGGGCCAGGCCCTCTCCCGAATCGGCCACCACCGCCGCGGTCGGATCGCCCCGCACGACGCCCTGGGCGAACGTCGGGCCGGAGAGGACAGCGATCTGGGCGCCCGCGGAATATTCGCGCACGATCTGGGACATGCGCTTGCCGGTGTCCGACTCCAGGCCCTTGGCGGTCGAGACAATCTTCCGCCCGGGCTCCAGCCGCGGCGCCGCTTCCAGAACCGACCGGAACGAGGCGCAGGGGATCGAAAGAACGAGGATCTCGCCGTGCTGGCAGGCCTCCGCCAGGCTCGACGTCGCGTGCACGGTGGGAGGGATCATCATGTCCGTGTAGCGGCGGGAGTGGCGCCGGTTGGCCTCGATCCCCAGCACGACTTCGTTGTCCCGCGCCCAGAGCACGACCTCGTGACCCACGCGGGCCAGATGGATCGAGAGGCCGGTGCCCCAGGCCCCGGCGCCCAGAATCGAGACTTTCATCGACGGCCGAGCTTACGCTCTTCTCCGCGCGCCAGGCGCTTCAAATTCTCTAAATGCTTGACCACCACCAGGATCGCGGTGAGCGCGGCGGCGAGGACGACCGGCGCGGGAGCGTGCCCGATCAGTCGGGCCGCCGGGGGGAGAAGGACCACCGCGACGCAGGAGCCCAGGGAAACGTAGCGGGTCGCCGCCACCACGGCGACGAAAATCGCCAGACAGAGGGCCGTGGCCCCGGGGGCCAGGGCGAGGAAGGCGCCGACCGTCGTGGCGACGCCTTTGCCGCCGCGGAAGCCGTAGTACAGCGGGAAGACATGGCCCACGATGGCCGCCAGCCCCGCGGCCGCGGTGTACCGGGGATCGGCGGTGACCAGCCGCACAAGGAGCACGGCGGCGGCCCCCTTGGCCGTGTCCAGGAGCGCGACGCCGAGCGCGAGCGCCCTGCCATGCGAGCGCAGGACGTTGGTCGCTCCCGCGTTTCCGGAGCCTTCCTTGCGGATGTCCCGGCCCGTCCGCGCGCGGACCAGGAGAACGGCGAAGGAGACGGACCCGATGAGATAGCCGGCGACCACCAGCAGAAGGGCGCGCGGATTCACGCCCGGACTCCGGCCGGTCCGCCGGAGAAGGTCCATTCCGCTAGCGGCGCGTGGACGGCTCCGTCGGGCAGGAGGCGGCTCTCGTAGAGGACTCCGGAGCGCACGGGCCAGGCGGGCAGCGGCCAGGCGCCCACTTCGTCGCGGAAGGCCTCCACATCCCGTTCCTGCCAGGGGCGCCGCAGCCGGGCCAGGGTCACGTGCGCGTGGAAGGGGCGCGCCTCTTCCTCGACGCCGAACGCCGCGGCGCGCGCATCGACCTCGCGCGCGAAGGACGCCAGGCTCTCCAGCGCCGGGGACGGCGCGAAGCCGGCGCCCAGAACGCGCGCCGGACCGCGCGGCGGAAAGACGATCGCGCCGCCGGGACGCAGCTCGCCCGAGACGGTCTCCCTGGCCGCCGGGGCGATCGACGCCGCGAGCGACTGCAGGATCTCCCGCGGGACGTCGCCCAGAAACTTGACCGTGATGTGCCAGCTCTCCGGCCTGGTCCAGGAGGCTTCCGGGAGCTTCTCCCGCAGGCGCTGCACCAGTCCCGTGGCGCTCTCGATCCACATGCGGTCGCGGGGCACCGCCACGAAAGCGCGGACGCGGCCCGATTCAGTCATGGGCCTGTCGAGTCAAATGCCGCCGGAGGATCTCGAGCGCGTGCAGCGCCGCGGCGCGGCGGACGACGCCGCGGTCCCCCGCGAAATTTCGCCGCTTGGCGATTCCCCCTTCGGCGCGGTCGGAGACCGCGAACCAGACCGTGCCCACCGGTTTCTCCGGCGAGCCGCCCTCGGGGCCGGCGATGCCCGTGACCGCGGCCGCCAGATCGGAGCCGA
This sequence comes from uncultured Acidobacteriota bacterium, assembly GCA_963733955.1. Lineage (GTDB taxonomy): Bacteria > Acidobacteriota > Thermoanaerobaculia > UBA5066 > Gp7-AA6 > DATFTF01. Next base: position 2,040,735 of record CAVTEW010000003.1, on the reverse strand, counting down.
AGTGCCGGCGCGCCCCGTCGGCCATTTCCCGCGCGGTTTCCTCGGAGACCGCCCCGTGGAGCGCGATCGTCCGGGGCCGCACCCCCAGGAGGTCCTCCTTGGCCGCGTTGGTGTAGGAGACCAGGCCGCCCAGGAAGTAGGCGCTCGCGCCCGCGGTGTCGGTCAGGAGGGACGAGATCATTCCACCGGTGCAGGACTCGGCCACCGACAGCGTCCGTTGCGACTCCTTCAGGAGCCTCCCCACCGCGGTGGACAGGTCCTCGGCGTCCCGACCGAAGATGCGGCCGGGAAGCGCGGAGGCGAAATCCCGCTCCATGGCCTCCAGCGTCGCCGCGGCCCGGTCCGGATCGTCCCGGACGCAGAGGTGGAGCTGCACTTCGCCGGGGGACGCGAGAATCGTGACGGGATGCTCCTTCCATTTGTCGTAGATCGGAGCGACGAGCTCTTCGACCGCGGACTCCCCCATCCCCGCGATGCGCAGCACGCGGCGCCGCGAGACCAGACCGGCCGACCGCCGCGCCAGCATGGGGAGCACGCTCTCCTCCATGATCTCCCGCATCTCCGAGGGGACGCCGGGGAGGAGGACGACCTCGACGCCGTCCTTCTCGGCCCAGAAGCCCGGAGCGGTCCCCCGAGGATTGGAGAGGACGCGGGCGCCCACGAGGAAGTCGGCCTGCTTTTCGTTGGTCGGAGGCATCCGGAATCCCCGCCGTTCGAACCGGGCGCGCATCTGAGCCAGGAAGACTTCGTTGCGCTCGAGCGTGGTGCCGAGCCACCGCGCGGCCGCGGCGACGGTGCGGTCGTCGGCTGTGGGGCCCAATCCTCCCGTGGTGAAGAGCAGATTGGCCGCGCCGGCGGCGTGCGCGAGCTCCGCGGCGATCGCCTCCGGCTCGTCTCCGACGATCGACTTGCGCACCACGGGAATGCCGATCTCTTCCAGCCGCGCGGAGAGCCACTGCGAGTTCGTGTCCGGGCGCAGAGGGCCCAGCATTTCGCTGCCGATCGCGACGATCGCCGCGCTGTTCGGGACGCGCGGACGCGGGGACGCGGGGACGCGGGGAGTCTTCGGGTCGTTCATGTTCGGCCCGAAGGCGCCTGCCGATCCTCGGTCTCGGAGAGGGACGCCCACTCCTCGACCAGGCGGTCGAGCTGTTCTCTCTTGTCGGCTTTCTCTTTGGCCAGGTTGCGCGACGCGACCGGCCCGAGGGTCAGGCCCTCCTCCCAGAGCCGTCTCTCGATGGACTCGATCTCCTTTTCCAGACCGGCGATCTTCGTCTCCAAAGCCTGGATCCGGCGCCGCCGTGTCGCTTTCTCCTTCTCTTCGCCCAGCGAGGAGCTCGCTCGTCTCGCCGCCGCTTCCCGCTTTTCCTCGCGTCGCCGCGTCCCCGCGTCCCCGCGCCTCGTCTCCCCCACGTCCCCCTGTGCCCCCGTCTCCCCGTCCCCCCGTCTCTCCGGCGGAGGCTCCGGACGCTCGCGGCGCTCCGCCCTGCGCTCTGCCGTCTCCGTGTAGTTGCCGTCGAACGCGACGGCCCGGCCGCCCCGCAGATCGAGAACGCGCGTGGCCAGGCGGTCGATGAAGGCACGGTCGTGCGAAACGAACACGATCGACCCGGGGAAGTCCTCCAGCGACTCCTCCAGCGCCTCCCGGGAGTCCAGGTCGAGATGGTTAGTCGGTTCGTCGAGAAGGAGGAGGTTGTGCCGCTGACGCATCACGACGGCAAGCGTCAGGCGACCCTTCTCCCCTCCGGACAGCCCGGAGATTCCGGCGAAGACCTCGTCGCCGCGGAACGCGAACCGGGCCAGATAGGAGCGCATGGCCTCTTCGGTCTCGTCGGGGTGCTCGTCCCAGACGGCGTCGATGGCGCGGCGCCTCGGATCCAGGTCCGAGAGCTCCTGGTCGTAGTAGCCGATCGAGACGTCGTGGCCCGTGGCCACGCTGCCCGCGAGCCCGGGCAGCCGGCCGGCGAGCGTCTTGAGCAGAGTGGTCTTTCCTGTGCCGTTCTCGCCCAGAATCGCCAGCCGCTCGCCGCGGAGGAGCTCGAAACCGACATCGCGCACGATCGGGACCCCCGCCGAGTAGCCCGCGTCGAGGTGGCGGGCGCGCAGGAAGCTGCGGCCTCCGATGCGCGCGGCGTCGAACTGGAAGGCCACGCTCGTGGCGTCGGCAGCCGGCTTCTCCAGGACGTCGACCCTGGCCAGCTTCGTCCGCCGGCCCTTGGCCTGCCGGGAGTTGACCCCGGCGATGTTGCGGCGGATGTACTCCTTCTCCTTTTCGATGAACTCCTGCTGCTTCTCGAAGGCCCGGGTGGCGGTCAGGACCCGTTCGGCCTTCTGGCGGCGGTAGGCGGTGTAGCCGCCGGAGTAGGTGGTCAGGCGCCCGTTCTCCAGGTCCACGATCTCCTCGGCCACGCGGTCGAGAAAGCGCCGGTCGTGCGTGACCACGAGGTACGCGCGGCGCGAGCGCGCCAGATACTCCTCCAGGAACTCGACGGCCTGGAAATCGAGATGGTTGGTCGGCTCGTCCAGGAGCAGGACGTCCGGAGCGGAGAGGATCGCCCGCGCCAGCATGGCCCGGTTCTTCTGCCCCCCGGAGAGCTGGGCGAGCGGACGCGCCAGGTCGCCCTTCTCGAATCCCAAGCCGGAGAGAGCCTTCTCGACCTCCGCGACCATGTCGTAGCCGCCCTCGTTCTCGAACCGGTGGGTGAGGGCGTCGTAGCGGTCGTGGATCGACGCGGAATTGTCGCCGTCGGCCATGGCGTGCTCGAGGCGCCGCAGCTCCGATTCGACGGCGTGCAGGTGGGCGAAGGCGCCCGCGGTGTAGTCGTGCAGGCTCTCGGTGAGATCGCCGGGCAGGGACTGGTCCACCGTCGCGATTCGAACCGCGTTGGCCTTGATGAACCGGCCGGCGTCGGGCTCCTCGCGGCCGAGCGCGATGCTCAGGAGGGTGGTCTTGCCCGCGCCGTTGCGGCCGATCAGGCCGACTTTCTCCCCGGGATTGTGCTGCCAGGTGACGTCCTTGAGGACCTCCTTGGGCCCGTAGGACTTGCGGACGGCGTCGAAGCGGTACAGCACGGCACGATTCTAGACTGCCTCCAGGCGTCCAGCCTCTCTCCCGTCGGTGGAATACACTGGCGCAAAACAGGAGTCCGCATCATGAAACGACGCTGGTCCCCGCTCGCCGGGGCGCTCGGCTCCGGCTCGAGTCTCCCCTTCGTTCTCGCCGCCGCCCTCGCGCTCCTGCTCGCAGCGCGGGGCTCCCTCCGCGCCAGCGGGCCCCCGGAGCTCTCCGGTCTGGACGCTCTCTATCCGTCCCTCGACGCCCTCTATCTCGACCTGCACCAGAACCCCGAGCTGTCTCTTCACGAGGAGAAGACCGCGGCGAAGATGGCGGCGCGCCTGCGCGCGCTCGGCCTGGACGTCACGGAGCACGTGGGAGGCTTCGGAGTCGTCGCCGTTCTGCGCAACGGGACCGGCCCCACCGTTCTTCTCCGGACGGACATGGACGCCCTGCCGGTCAAGGAGCAGACCGGCCTGGCCTACGCCAGCAAGGTCCTGGTCAAGAACGACGCCGGCGACATCGTCCCGGTGATGCACGCCTGCGGCCATGACATCCACATGGCCTCCTGGGTGGGGGCGGCCGCCCTCCTTTCCAAAATCCGGGACCGGTGGAAAGGCACGCTCGTCTTCGTCGGCCAGCCGGCCGAGGAGATGGTCCGCGGCGCCGCGGCCATGGTCCAGGACGGCCTCTTCGCGCGATTCCCGAAGCCGGATTTCGTGATCGGGATCCACGACACCAACGTCCTGCCCGCCGGGCAGATCGGAATCGTCTCCGGTCCGGCTTCCGCCGCGTCCAACGCCGTCGACATCACGTTCTACGGCAAGGGCGGGCATGGCGCCTACCCGCATCGGACGATCGACCCGCTGCTGATGGCGGCGCGCGCAGTGGTCACGCTTCAGACGATCGTGTCGCGCGAGGTCAATCCCTTCGATCCGGCGGTGGTCACCGTGGGAACCTTCCACGCCGGCACGAAGCGCAACGTCATCGCCGACGACGCCAGGCTCGAGCTGACCGTGCGCTCGTACAAGCCCGAGGTCCAGAAGCAGCTTCTCGCCGCAATCGAGAGGATCGCCAAGGCCGAGGCCGCCGCGGCGCGAGCTCCGCGCGAGCCCTCCGTCGTGGTCGACCCCAAGGAGGCATCCGAAGTCGTGGTCAACGATCCCGCCCTGGCGTCCCGGCTGACCGCGGCCCTGCGGCGGTCGCTCGGAGACGGCAGCGTCGTCCCGGCCGAGCCGGTCCCCTCCTCGGAAGATTTCGGCGTCTTCGGGCGCGTCGCCGGAGTGCCTTCCATCCAACTCCGGGTCGGCGCGATCGATCCGGAGGTCCTGGCCAGGGCCAAGGCCGCCGGAACCCTGCCGCCGGGGCCCCACAACTCCGGGTTCGCCCCGGACCGGGAGCCGACCATTCGCGGGGGCGTCGCCGCCTTCACGCTGTCCGCGCTCGAGCTGCTGGGGCGGCCCGACGGTCCTCGGAAGGGGCGGTAAGTCCTACGTCCTCCGTCCTAAGTCCTACGTCCTCCGGCTACAGCCTTTCGATCTCCAGGCGCGGCACGGAGACCCGCTCGTCGCCGATCGTGAAGAGCGCGGCCACTTCCTTCTCGAAGTCCGGTCGCGGCGCGGGCCGGTCCCCGTAGCAGACGATCGCCAGAGGCTCCCCTTCTTCCACGCGATCCCCCACGGTCTTCTCCACCAGAAAGCCCGCGGCGAAGTCGATCGTGTCCTCGCGTTTGCGACGACCGCAGCCGATGTCGATCGAGAGGAAGCCCATCCTCTCGGTCCGGATCGATTGGACGAACCCGGACCGCGGAGCCAGCGCGGCGCTGCGCTTCTTCGGCTGCGGCAGGCGGGAGGGATCCTCCATCACCCGCGGGTCCCCCTTTTGAAACTCGATCAGGCGCCCGAACGTTTCCGCCGCCCGGCCGGATTCGAGCGCCGAAACCAGCCGGCCCCGGGCCGCGTCGTCGGTCAGTCCGGGCTCGGCGAAGCGGAGCATGTCCGTGCCCAGCGTGATGCAGAGATCGCGCACCGGAGCCGGCCCTTCGTTGCGGAGCACCCGGATCGACTCCTCGGCCTCCAGCGCGTTGCCGACCGCCCGCCCGAGCGGCCGGCTCATGTCGGTGATCCAGCCGGACGCCTGGCGGCCCGCGGCGCGCGCGGTGTCGACCAGGGCGCGTCCGAGCGCGCGCGACTCCTCGACCGTCTTCAGGAACGCCCCGTTGCCGGTCTTGACGTCGAACACGATCCCGGTCGTTCCGGAGGCGAGCTTCTTGGAGAGGATCGAGGCGACGATGAGACCCAGCGATTCGACCGTTCCGGTCACGTCGCGCAAGGCGTAGAGCGTGCGGTCGGCCGGCGCGATCGAGTCGGTCTGCGCGAAAAGCGCCGCGCCCACGGAGGTGAGCGCCTGGCGCACCCGCGGCAAGTCCAGATCGGTGCGCAGGCCCGGGATGGCCGCGAGCTTGTCCAGGGTCCCTCCGGTGTGGCCGAGGCCCCGCCCCGACATCATGCCCACCCGCCCGCCGGCCGCGGCCACCAGGGGCGCGAGCACCAGCGTCGCCTTGTCGCCCACGCCCCCGGTCGAATGCTTGTCGACGACCGGCGCGAGGTCGGACAGGTCCCAGCTCTCCCCGGAGTCCCGCATCGCCTCGGTCAGCGCGACGACCTCGGGAGTCGCCAGGCCGCGGATCACCGCGGCCATGAGGAACGCCGCGGCCTGGTAGTCGGGAACTTCGCCGGAGACCACTCCGCCGATCAGGTAGGCGATCTCCTCCTTGGACAGCTCCTGGCCGTCGCGCTTGGCGCGGAGGATCTCGTAGATGGATCTCATGGGGATGTGAGGCGTGAGGCGTCAGGCGGGAGGCGGGAGGCGGATGGTGGGAGGCGAAGGAACATGAGCTTATTTTGGCGCAGCCAGGGACGCCTCGACGCGCTTGCGCCACTGGACCGCTTTGTCCAGGATCGCCTTCGGATCGAGGGTGGCGGGGCGGCGGGACGCCAGGAGTCGCTTTCCGTCCACCCAGACGTCGGTCACGTCGGAGGCCTTCACCGAGTACGCGATCGCCGAATACACGTCCGAAAAGGGCAGGACGTGGGCGTTGGCGGCGTCGACGGCGATGAGGTCGGCCCGTTTCCCCGGCTCCAGCGCGCCGATCCTGTCCGCGAGCCCGAGCGCCCGGGCGCCGCCGCGGGTCGCCGCCGCGACGAGATCGCGCGCCGGAAGAACCGTCGGGTCGTCGCGCGAGACCTTGGCCAGCTTGCCCGCGAAGTCCATCGCCTCGAACATCGAGAGGTCGTTGTTGGACCCGGCCACGCCGTCGGTTCCCAGCCCCCAGGCGATTCCGTCCTTCTGCCAGGCCGCCACGTCGGCGATGCCGGACGCGAGCTTCATGTTCGACTCGGGATTGTGCGAGAGCGCCACGCCGTAGCGGCGAAGGATCTCGCGATCCTGCTCGTCGATCCACACCGCGTGGGCCGCGAGGATCGGAACGCGGCGCCCGTCCGGACCCGCGTCGAAGAACCCGATCGCTGCCAGGCGCAGAAAGGGGGACTGCTGCCAGGTCTTGCGGGCGTCGTCCAGCTCCTTCTTCGTCTCGGCGACATGGATCAGGATCGGGATCCCCGCCCGGAGCGTGAAGTCGCGGACGGCCAGCAGCGTTTCCTTCGAACAGGTGTACGGCGCGTGGGGCGCGGCAGCGGGGATGATGCGCGGATGCCCCTTCCATTTCGCGACGAAGTCCTTCATGTAGGCGAGGGTGGCCGGCAGATCCTTGTGGTCGGGGACCGGAAAGTCTATGAACGTCTCGCCCATCACGGCCCGAAGGCCGGCCCGGTCGACCGCCCGCGCCGCATCCGACTCGAAGTAGTACATGTCGGCGAACGTGGTCGTCCCGCCTTCGATCATTTCCAGGGAGGCCTCGAGCGTGCCGTCGTAGACGAACTCGGGCGAGACGTTCTTGGCTTCGGCCGGAAAAATGTGCTCGGTCAGCCAGCGGTCGAGCGGCAGGTCGTCGGCGATCCCGCGCAGCAGGTTCATCGCCGCGTGCGTGTGCGTGTTGACCAGGCCCGGCATCACGATCTTCCCGGCGGCATCGAACCGCGTCTTCGCCGCGAAGTGGCCGGCGATCTCGTCGGACGGGCCCACCGCGACGATCTTGCCGCCGGCGACGGCCAGGCCTCCCGGCTCGTAGACGTCGAAGTTTCCGTCCATCGTGACGACCCGGGCGTTGACGACGAGGAGATCGACGGATTCCTTCTTCGCCGGCGCGGAGACGCCAAGAGCGCCGCAAGCGCCGAGGACAAGGAACCATCGAACCCTCTCAGCCATTCTTCTCCTCACGCCTGACGCCTCACGACTTCAAAAGTCAAACGGCTCCGGAAAGATCTCCGACAGCTTGTACCGCTTGCGCTTGCCGCCGGTCGTCGCCGAGACGATCGGGACGTCGCCGGCGAACTGCCACAGGATCTGCCGGCAGGCCCCGCAGGGCGGCGTGGGCTCGGCCGCTGCGGTCACGACGGCCACGGCACGGAACGTGCGAACGCCCTCGGACAGGGCCTTCCAGATCGCCACGCGCTCGGCGCAGACGGTGAGGCCGAACGTCGAGTTCTCGACGTTGCAGCCTCCCCAGATCTTGCCTTCCCCGTCCTCGATGGCCGCTCCCACGGCGAACCCGCTGTACCGGCACAGGGCGTTTCGCCGCGCCGCGGCGGCCGCGTCGACGAGCGTCTCCTCGTTGGACGGCGCGGTCATCGGCCGGCCTCCGCGGCCAGCTTCGGGACCGCGGCCGCCAGAAGGCGCACGAAGCGGTCGCCCACCCGCCGCGTCGTCGCCAGGACCTCGTCGTGGATGAGCGGTTTCTTCAGGATCCCCGCGGCCATGTTCGTGATCGTGGAGACCCCGACGACGCGGACCCCGGCGTGCCGCAAGGCGATGGCTTCCGGAACGGTGGACATCCCCACCGCGTCGGCCCCGAGCTTGCGCCAGGCGCGGATCTCCGCGGGGGTCTCGTAGGAGGGGCCGTGGAGCCCGACGTAGACGCCCTGGCGCAGGGGAATCTTCAGCCCGGCCGCGACCGACCGCATGATCCGGTTGAGCCGGGCGTCGTACACCGCGCTCATGTCCGGAAACCGCTGCCCGAGCGCGTCCTCGTTGGGGCCGACCAGGGGATTGGTGCCCATGCCGTTGATGTGATCGGTCAGGAGCATCAGGTCGCCCGGCTTGAACGACAGGCGGACGCCGCCCGCCGCGTTGGTGAGCACGACGGCCTTCACGCCCAGGCGCGCCAGAAGGCGCGCTGGGAACACGACGTCGGACATGGGCCGGCCCTCGTAGAAGTGGACGCGGCCCGACAGAACGACGACCGCAGTGGTCCCGACGGACCCCAGCACGAGCTCTCCGGCGTGCCCGACCACGCCGGTGGGCACGGGAAAGTGCGGGATCTCCCCGTAGGGGATCGCCACCCGTCCGGAAAGCCCCTGGGCGAACGCGCCGAGCCCCGAGCCGAGCACCAGGCCGAGCGCGGGCGGTTCCTTGGCCCTGCGTCCGACGGCCTGCGCGGCGGCGTCGAGACGGCCGGTCAACGCGCTCCCGCTCACCGCAGCGTCGCTCCCCCGAACTCCCAGATGAGCCCGGCGATCGACGCGGTCATGAACGACACCAGGGAGCCGGCCAGCAGGGCCCGGAATCCCAGGCGCGCCAGGTCGGACTTGCGCGACGGAGCGAGGCCGCCGATTCCGCCGATCTGGATCCCGATGGAGGAGAAGTTGGCGAACCCGCACAAGGCGAAGGTCGCGATCAGCTTTCCCTTTTCGGAGAGGTGGCCGACCACGTCCTTCATCATGGAGAACGCGAAGAACTCGTTGATCACGGTCTTGTTGGCGATCAGGTTCCCCACGGTGTCGATGTCCTGCTTGGGCGCGCCGAGGATGTAGGCGAGCGGGCCCATCACCCAGCCGAAGATTCTCTGGAGCGAGAACGTCGGATCGCCCCAGAAGGAGCCGACCCATCCGAGGAAGCCGTTGAGCATCGCGATGAGTGCGACGAAGGCGATCAGCATCGCCGAGATGTTCAGGACGAGCGTCATGCCCTGGGTGGCGCCGGTGGCCGTGGCGTCGATGAAGTTGGCGCTGGTCTTCTCGACCTGCATCTTGACCGTGCCCATGGTGGCCGGCGTCTCCGTCTCCGGCCACAGGATCTTGGCGATCAGGAAGGTGCCCGGCGCGGCCATCACCGACGCGGTGATCAGGTACTTCAGCGGCGCCCCCATCGTGACGTAGGCCAGCATGACGGCGCCGGAGACGTGGGCCATGCCCCCGGTCATCATGGTCAGGAGCTCCGAGGTCGTCATGGCCGGAATGTACGGCGCGATCAGCACCGGCGCCTCGGTCTGCCCGATGAAGACGTTGGCGGCCACGCACAGCGCCTCGGCGCCGGAGACCCGCATGGTCTTCTGCATGCCCCAGGCCATGGCCTTGACGATCACCTGAATGACGCCGAAGTAGTACAGCAGCGAGAAGAACGCGCAGATGAAGATGATGATCGGAAGAACTTTGAAGGCGAATATGAATCCGCCGATCGCGGGGATCCCGAGCTTCTGGCCGATGGCGGACTGGTCACCGGCCAGCCAGCCGAAGAGAAACGACGAGCCCTTGTCGGCATAGCCGATGGCGTTGGAGACCTTGTCGGAGAAGGCCTCCAGCGCGTTCTTCCCGGTATTCCAGTAGAGAACCAGGAACGCGAACGCGAGCTGGAGCGCGAAGGCCCAGCCCACGGTGCGCCACGCGATGGCGCGGCGATTCTTGGACAGCAGGAGCGCGATCCCGACCACGACGGCCATTCCCACCAGGCCGATCCAGCGCGTCACGCAGCCTCCGGTGCGTTCGCGATCTGCGCCTTCGGCGCACCGGCGGTTGGCTCGGCCGGATGCGGCCTCGACCGACCGCCTGATCGCTCTCTTCGCTCCGGCTTCCGCGTCGCGAGTCGTTTCGCGGATCCAGTCCGCGAAACTTGGTCGCGCCGCGAGAGCAACCAAAGACCGAAGACCCCATCGCCTCCGCTTGGCCCGCAGAGAACCGGTGCGCCTGCCCACGGCAGCTTCCGGAAATAGGCCAGGTCCATCTCGTTTGCCTCCCGCCTAACGCCTAACGCCTGACGCCTCACGCCCGTCAAAAGCGCGCGCCGCGCGCGTCGAACTCCCGGCCCCGCCAGGTCAAGGTCCTTCGGATGAGTCGGAAATACAGTGAACGGCCGATGATACCCGTCCAGACAACCGCGAGGATAGGGTGGGTCCACGCGCTCCAGAGAGGATCTCCGGCGGCCGCGGCCAGGCCGAGCCGGGCGGCCACGAGAAGCCCGAACGCGGCGACGGCGAGGCGCACGTCCGCCGCGGGGATGTGGGCTCCGGCGGCCGCGCCGATCAGAACGGCGGCCGGGAGGATCGAGAGAAGGAGAGTCGCCGTCAGGAACAGCAGGAGGAGGAGGCCCATGCCTCCCGAAAACAGATAAGCCGCGTTCTTGGAAAACCCATTCCAGACTTCACGAAAACCCCGGTACATGCGGACCCGAAGGCGATTCTCCGCCCGGACCACCCGCACGCGAAGGCCCGCCCTCTTGAAGATCAAGGCCAGCTTCACATCGTCGATCACGGAGTCCTTCAGGGCGGCATGGCCGCCGATCGCGTCGTAGGCCGAGCGGCGGACCAGGTTCCCGGCGCCTCCTCCCACCGCCAGCCACCGCGCCCGGTCGACGTTGGCCAGGAAAGCCGGTCCGCAGTAGAAAAGGAAGAGCAGGTTTGGCATCAGGACGTTCTCCCAGAATCCCGCCGCCTCCATCCTCGGGACCAGGGCCAGAAGATCCACGTTTCGGTTGGCTGCGAAGGCCATCGCTTCGGAGAGGCAGCGTGGGTCATAGAAAACGTCCGCGTCGGCAAAGAGCAGAAAGTCGCCCCTCGCCGCGGCCGCGCCCTGCGAAAGCGCGTTGGGCTTTCCGAGCCAGCCCGCTTCCGGGTCCCGCCCCGGTACGACGCGCAGTCGGGAATCGCGGGAAGCGAGTTCGGCGAGGATCTCCGGCGTTCGATCCGTGGAGCGGTCGTCGACCACCACGACCTGGAAGTCCGCGTAGTCCTGAGCCAGATGAGAGCGCACCGCCTGCGCGATGTCCCGTTCCTCGTCGCGGGCCGGAATGACGACCGAGACGCTCACGCTCGGGCCGGTACCGGTCGGTTTCGCGGTCCCCGTGGACAGGCGCGCAACCGCGACCAGGTTGACGCCCAGCAGGAGAAGCATCAGCGCCGCGGAGGCGGCCGACAGGACGAGGAGCAGATGCATCATGCCGCTCTCCGGGAGCGCCTCCGAGCCCGGGGAACGCGCCGGCGCGGAGGGTGGAGGAACCCGAAAAGAAGGCCGACTCGGACGAAGGAATCGTCAATAATGAATGGACGAGCCGTCCATGGCATCCGAAGCGGAATCCGGCGCGATCCTTCATTCATCCCGGCGACACCGGGCGGCGTGGGGTTTTCTGGTCGCCGTGGTCCTCATCGCCATCGGCTGGAAAGTGTACACGCAGCGCGCGTCGCTCGACCGGCCCGGCGCGGCGCCCGTGCCGACGCCGGAGCTGAAACCGCGGCGCGTCGTGGCCCTTGGGAGGTTGAAGCCGAAGGGGGGCGTCGTGCGCGTCGCCGGGCCGTCCCAGTTCGCCGTGGTGGTCGCGCGCCTGAACGTCGAGGAGGGCGATGCGGTCCGCGCCGGCCAGATTCTCGCGGTGCTCGACACGCACCAGTCGCAGGAGGCGACCGTCGCACAGCTGGAAGCCGAGCTCGCCAACAGCCGGCGGCAGTGGGACCGGATCGAGCGCCTCTACGACCAGAAAATCGTCTCGGAGTCGGACCGGGACGATCAACGAAGCAAGGTGGAGGTGGCTCGCGCGGCCCTGGAGAAGGCCCGGGCCGACCTCGAGCAGACCGTGGTCCGGGCGCCGATCTCCTCGCGGGTGCTCAAGGTCCATTGCCGCTCCGGGGAAAAGGTGGGGCCCGAGGGAATCGTCGAGCTGGCGCGGACCGATCGGATGTACGCCGTCGCCGAAGTCTACGAGACCGATCTTCCCCGGATCCGCGTCGGCCAGCGGGCCCGGGTGTCCAGTCCCGTCCTCGCGCAGCCTCTCGGGGGCGCGGTCGAGCGCATCGGACGCCAGATCGGAAAGGAGGACGTGCTCTCGACCGATCCGGCCGCGCGCACGGACGCCCGGGTCGCCGAGGTCGAGATCCGTCTCGACGACAGCGGGCCCGCGGCGGCGTTGACGCATCTCCAGGTCGAGATCACGTTCGAATAGGGTGCGCTCTCCCCTGTTGCTGGCCTGGAAGCAGCTCACGCAGGAGCGGCTGCGTTTTGCCGCTGCCGTGGCCGGAGTCGCGTTCGCTTCGATCCTGATGCTCCTGCAGCTCGGGTTCCGGGACGCGCTCTTCGCGAGCTGCGTGCAGTTCCATCGGGCCCTGCGCGCCGACCTCGTGCTGGTCAGCCCGGAGTCCTCGTACCTGGTGCTGATGAAGAGCTTTCCTCGATCTCGCCTCTACGGAGTCCGGGGCGACCCCGACGTCGCTTCGGTCGCCGCGGTCTACACCGGCCTGCCGGAGTGGAAGAACCCCGCGTCGGGGATGCCCCGCGCCATTTTCGCGGTCGGCTTCGACCCGGCGACTCCGGCCCTCGACCTCCCCGGCATCTCCGACGGCCTCGCACGGCTGCAGCTTCCCGACCGGGTCCTGTTCGACCGTCAGGCCCGTCCGGAGTTCGGACCCGTGGCCGCGGAGATCTCCGCGGGCCGTCCGGTCTCCGCCGAAGTGGCCGGACGCCGCGTCGACGTCGTGGGCCTCTTCCGCCTGGGCACGTCCTTCGGCGTGGACGGAACGCTGGTCACGAGCGACCTCAACTTCCTGCGCCTCTTCCCACGGCGGTCGCCCGGGGCGATCGACCTGGGCCTGGTCCGCCTCGCTCCCGGCGCGGACGCGCACGCCGCGGCCCGGCGGCTCGCTCGGTCCCTCCCGGCGGACGTTCTGGTTCTGACCCGCGCGGACTACGCGGCCCGCGAGATCGACTACTGGGCGCGGTCGACACCGGTCGGTTATGTCTTCACGCTCGGGACCATCATCGGATTCTTCGTCGGCGGCGTCATCGTCTACCAGATCCTCTTCACCGACGTTTCCCATCATTTGCCCGAGTACGCCACGCTGAAGGCGATCGGGTACACCAACCTCTACCTGTCCGGCGTGGTCGTCGCGCAGGCCATCGTTCTCGCGGTCCTCGGCTTCGTCCCCGGCCTGATCGCGGCGCGCTCGATCTTCCGTCTGGCCGCGGAGGCCACCCGGCTCCCGATGCAGATGAGCGGCGCGATCGGCTTGCGCGTCCTCGGCCTGACTCTGGCCATGTGCGCGGTCGCCGGATTGCTGGCCATGCGAAAGCTCTCGGCCGCGGATCCCGCGGAGATCTTCTAATCATGGAGGCCAGCCTCCCGATCTCCGCGCGCGGACTCGCCCATTGGTACGGCGAGGGGCGCCTGCGGCGGCAGGTTCTCTTCGACATCGATCTGGAGGTGCGCGAGGGAGAGATCGTCGTGATGACCGGTCCGTCCGGATCGGGCAAGACCACGCTCTTGACGCTCCTGGGGGCGCTGCGCACGGCCGCCGCCGGCAGCCTGCGGGTGCTGGGAGAGGAGCTTGTCGGAGCGTCGGAGTCGCGGCGCGTCCGCGTGCGCCGCCGCATCGGCTACGTCTTTCAGTCTCACAATCTCCTCGAGACGCTCTCGGTCCGCCAGAACGTCGGCATGGCCATCTCGTCTTCGTCGGGGAGGCGCAACGGCGCCGGCGCGGATCGGCTCCTCGCCGCCGTCGGCCTCGCCGCGCTCGCCGACGCGCCGATCGCCGAGCTCTCCGGAGGGCAAAAGCAGAGGGTCGCCGTGGCCCGGGCCTTAGCCGGCGCCCCGCGCCTCATCCTGGCCGACGAGCCCACGGCCTCCCTGGATCGGGCGGCCGGGCGCGACGTCGTGGATCTCTTGGGCGAGCTCGCCAAGGAGCAGCGCTGCGCCGTCCTCCTCTGCACCCACGACAGCCGGATCCTGGACGTGGCGGACCGGATCGTTCACATGGAAGACGGCCGCTTGAGCTCGTTCACCGCCGCGATCGCTTCGGACACCCGCCGCCTCCTGGAGACCCTGACCCGCAGCAACCGGTCCGGAGAGCTCGTGCGCCAGGTGCGGGACCTCGACCTTGGCGGGTTCTCCGATCTGCTCGAAAAGGTGACCGCCGAATTCCGGGAACTCCTCACGGTCCTGGAGATCAGCCACACCGACGCCTTCGAGAGCATGCTCGAACAGATCGTCGAGGCGTTCACGCTGAAGATCGGCGAGCTCCTCCACGCCGACCGCGCCACGCTCTTCCTGGTCGACGCGGCGCGGGAAGAGCTCTGGTCCAAGGTGGCCCAGGCGCCCGGGGAGAAGCCGCTGGATATTCGGATCCCTCTCTCCTCGGGCATCGCGGGCTGGGTGGCGCGCACCGGCGAGACGTTCTCCACCGCGGACGCCTATGCCGAGCCGCTCTTTCATCGGGACGTCGACCAGCGGACCGGGTATCGGACCAAGAGCCTCCTGTGCATGCCGATCCTGGATTCGCGGCGGCGGGTGTTCGCGGTCGTGCAGCTCCTCAACAAGGAGGGAGGCCGGACATTCGACGCGGAGGACCAGAGGCAGTTTCGCGAGTTCGCGTCTTCGATCGGCGTGATTCTGGAGAGCTGGTCCCGAATGGGTCCGGAGCGAGGCTAGCCTAAGCCCCCGAGAGGCTCCACGTCAGAAGGGAGCGCACCGGTTTCCAGCCGCCCAGCTGCAGGGCCAGATCCAGGATGGGCGTGCGGGCCGTCCGCAGCAGCCAGTTGCCGGCCCGCAATCGGCCGCCGATTCGAGCCCGCACGCGCCGCGTGAACGGAGCGAGCGCCGGCGCGGTCGGCTCGCGACCGGCAGAGAGCACTTCTCCCAGGAATTCACCCGCTTCCGTTCCGCTGGCCAGGGCATGGTGGATCCCCTCGGCCGTGGCCGGATCGACCAGTTGTCCGGCCTCGCCGGCCACGAGCGTGCCCGCCGACGACAGATCTGTCGGCCGCGGCGTCGTGGCGATCGGATGTCCCACCAGCGGCCCGATCCGGTCGGCCCCCGCGAGGCGGGACGCGAAGCGGCGCTCCAGGAACGACTCGAAGCGCTCCCGGGCGTTGGCGCCCGGGCTCCCCTGCGCGTAGCAGAGGCCGATGTTCACGCGGCGGTCGCTCTCCGGGAAGAGCCAGCCGTAGTAGGGCTTGAACTCCGGATCGAAGTACAGCTCCACGGCGTCGGACACGCCCCGCACTCCCTCAAACCAACCCAGGATCGCGTGCAGCCGGTTGCCCGGGCGGGCCGCCGGCGCCAGGCGACTGTGCGCGCCGTTGCCGACGATGACCGCGTCGGTCTCCAGCTCTCCCTCTGAAGTCCGGAGGCCGACGACGCGATCGCCGTCGCGGACGATCTCGTCGACGCGAACGCCGGTGGCCAGATGAGCGCCCCGGCGCCGCGCCTCGCCCGCCAGGAGCGCGTCGAAGCGCTCGCGCAGGAGAACCGCAGCGTGCAGGCCGCCGCGCAGCTCGACAACGCGCCCGCCGGCTCCCCCGACCCGCGCTCCCCGGATCACGAACGCTTCTCGCCGGACCATCCCCCCGACGCCCATCCGATCGAGCTGGACGAGCGCCCATGGCGACAGGCCGCTGCCGCACACTTTGCGCCGGGGCAGGCGCTCCTTCTCGAGAAGGTGAACTTCGACGCGGGGAAACGCCGTCAGCGCCATCGCCGCGGCGCAACCGGCGGGGCCCGCTCCGATGATGGTGACGCGCTTCAAGGACGCCTCGCAGAACGCAAACCGTTGTCTATAATGACAGAGTTCGTTCCTGGTCGTTCGAAATCGACGCCTATGCAAACACGCAAGCGCGCGGAAGACGTCGTCATCGTGGGCGCGGGTCCGGCCGGGTGCGTCGCGGCTCTCTCCTTCGCCGAGCGCGGCGCTTGCGTCCTCGTGCTCGAAGCGAGTCGCGAGCTCCCACGGCGGCTGGCGGGCGAATGGCTCCACCCCGCCGCGACCGACATTCTCGGGCGTTGGGGCGTCGCGCCGCCCCAGGCTCACGGCTGCTCCGATGTGCGCGGGTTCGTCGTCTTTCCGCACGACGCAACGGCGCCGATCGAGCTGCCCTACGGAGAAGGCCGACGGGGCTCGACCTACGAGCACACCGCGCTCGTCGCGGCCCTTCGGGAGCGTGTGCGCGCCGATCGTCGGATACGCCTTCTGGACGGGGCCCGAGTCACGGCGATCGAGCGGGGCGCTCTGTCCTACGCGCGGCCGGACGCCCCGGAGGCCCGGCTCGCCGCCGGACTCATCGTCGGGGCGGACGGACGGTCCTCGAGCGTGCGCCGTCTCGCCGGGTTTCCAGGCGAAAGCGCGCCGGTCTCGGCCATGGCCGGGCTGCTGCTCGAGGACGTCGATCCGCCCTTCGAGGGCTTCGGCCACGTCCTGCTCGGCGGATGGGGGCCGGCGCTGCTCTATCGCATCGGATCGCGCCGGTTCCGGGCCTGCTTCGATGTTCCGCTCGCCCTGGCCCGACGACCGGATCGCCGGGCTCGGCTGGGGGAAGTCTGCGCGAGGGCGCTGCCCGAAGCCTTCCGCGCGCCGTTGCGTCGCGCGCTCGAAGACCGCGAAGTGGCCTGGGCCGCCAACAGCTTCCAGTCCCGCTCCGCCTTCGTGCGGGAGGGAGTCGCCCTCGTCGGCGACGCCGTCGGGCACTTCCACCCGCTGACCGCCGTCGGGTTGACCCTGGGATTCCAGGACGCCGTGTGCCTGGCGCAGAGCCCGAGCCTCGCTGCCTATGAGCGCGAGCGCTCCTCCCGTTCGCTCTTCTCCGAGCTGCTGGCGACTTCGCTGTATCAGGCCTTTCTCCTGGCCGATGACGGCGGCCGGGCCGTCTGCGCCGCCATCTACGACGTCTGGAGGCGGGAGAGCGAGGAACGGCGGCGGACCATGCGCTATCTGTCCGCCGAGGGTGAGAACTCCGTGGAGTTCCCCATGACGTTCTTCAAGGTCATGACGCGCGCCCTCGAAGGAATCCTCCTGCGCACGGCGGCGACGCGGGAGTGGAGCCGCGCGCCCGGCCAGGTCCGAAGCCTCTCGGGCTGGCTCAAGTGGCCGACGGCCGGCGTTCTCCCACGCTTCCTGCACCGCCCGCTGGGGCTGGGAGCCTCCTCGCGGCGGTCGGTAAGCGCCTAGGGTCCAGTCCTCAAGCCCAGAGCCAGGCCTCGGCCGGCCAGCCCCGGATTGGAACCTCTCGGCCGACGTTGGCGAAGCCAATGCCGCGGCCGAAAGCCATGAGCGAAGATGGAAGGAGGCGTCGTTGGCCTCGCTGCTGTGATTTCTCAACACATTGTTCCCACGTGTGTCGTCGCCCCGGCCCTGCAGCCTTCCCCTTGGGACCACGCGGCGGCTCCTGGAACGGCGAAGAGGGAGATTCTCCCAGGCCGCCGCTCACGAAATCGCCGCGAGGCAGAGCCCGGCAACCCGTTCCTCCCCTCCTCCGCGGACCAACGCGCTTTCGAGGGTCCCGGCGGGGAAGACTCTCGGTCCGGGACTCACACTGCGGCGTTTGGAAACGTGCAAGCCCCGGCGGCGGGTCCGCCTCCCGGAGAAGGCGGTGAGCGAGGAGGGGGAGCGGTGCGACCAACGCCTCGCAAAGGCTGCGACGAGCGTTCCAGCGACGGCCCGGTCTTCCTTTCAGCGGCCCGGCCGGAGCGTGCCGGCGAGGGAGGCGGCCCGACGTCGGGGCGGCTTTGTCTCGGGATTTCCGGGACCGGACATTAGCTCCGCGCATCCAAAGCGCGCGGGTCCCGGAGACCGCGGCGATAGCGCGCCAGCGCCCAGGCCGGGAAGTGACTCCGGTAGAGGGTGTAGTCGAGCATGGCGGTTCGAAAGAAAACGCCGTTGACCGCGTCGCAGGGGAACGAGCCGTCCTGCAGTTGCCGGGCCGCGAGCCATTCCGCTCCGCGCCGCACCGCCTCGTGACTCGAACCCAGGATGGGTTGAAGCGCCAGAAGCGCCCAGCTCGTCATCTCGACCTGGCTGCGGGGGTGCTCGACCGAGCGTCCCTCGAGAAGCCCGCGGTAGTGCTCGCCCCATCCTCCGTCCTTCTTCTGCAGGGCCAGGATCCGGTCCACGGCGAGGAGAATCGTCCGGTCGTCCGCGGCAACGCGCGCCGCGCGGAGCCCTTCGAGGGCGAAGAACGCGGAATAGGTGTCCTGGATCCCCCATGCGGCGGGAAAGGAGCCGTTGGGCGCCTGGGCCCGGCGCAGATAGGCAACGGCGGAGTCGAGGGCCCGGCCGATTTCCGCCGCGCGGATCGAGGGGTGTCGCGCCGCGATCCGCGCGAGCGCGGCCACGCACGACGCGGTGCATTCGACGTGCGACCGATCGGTCATGCACCCGTCGAACATCTCCGATGGATTCCACCGTTCCAGCCATTCTCCGGCCCTCCGGCGCTCGTAGGTGCCGAAGCCCCCGTCGGGGTTCTGGTGGTCGAGGAGGAATCCCGCCGCGAGATCGACACGGGATGGGACGAGCGGCTGGAGCGCTGCCGCGACGTCCGCTCGGCCTTCGGCCTCGAGAATCGCGGAGAGGGCCTCGGCGGTGCAGTCGGACACGGGCCAGCGGTGGGCGCCGTCGGAGAAGCACCAGCCTCCCGTCACGGCGTCCCTCCCGTGGCGCGCCCGGTCGGGAAGCTCCTCGAGGGTCTGGGCGCGGCAGAGCCAGGCGTGCGCCCGCGCGATCGCCGCGACGGGAAGGGCGTCTGCTCCTTCGAGCAGCGCGCGCAGGGCGAAGGCCGTGTCCCAGGTCTGCGACCGGGCGCCTGCGACGCGCAGCCCGCCTTCGGGGTCCGCCCAGGTCCAGCGATCCAGCCCCTCGACGCTCGCGGCCAGATCGGGATGCCGCGCGTCGCGCGCGTAGATCGCCAGCGTGTTGAGCACCCCGCTGACCGGTGAGATGCCCTGGAATCCGGTCGCGCGCTGCTCGTAGACGATCTCCTCGAACGCTCGGTCGAGCGCCCGGGCCCGGAGCTTTCGGGGCGCCGCACGCTCGAAGAGCCGCTGCGCGGCCTCCAGGGCGCGCAGATCGGCGCCGGGCGGAGCGAACAAATCGCTCGGAACCACGGGCAGGTTGCGGCGGGCGGCGTCGAGGCCGGGCTCGAAGAGCTCGTTCCGGAGCTCCTGCGCCAGGGGTCCGAGCGAGAGCCGGGTCCGCGAACCGTAGAGGAAGGCCATCCCCGTGTAGATCAAGCGGGTGTGGCAGTA
This sequence comes from uncultured Acidobacteriota bacterium, assembly GCA_963733955.1. Taxonomy (GTDB): domain Bacteria; phylum Acidobacteriota; class Thermoanaerobaculia; order UBA5066; family Gp7-AA6; genus DATFTF01. Next base: position 2,021,294 of record CAVTEW010000003.1, on the reverse strand, counting down.
AAAGCGTCCGGGATGGAACGGGAACCCGCGCGGCAGGAGGAGGGCCTCGGGAGGAATCGGAGGGACGCGTTCGTAGGGGAAGAGCCCCAGGAGGGCCAGCCAGAATTTGCCCCAGGCCGGGATCGCCGCGGCGCGGCCCGGCACGGCGGCGATCCAGCGCCCCGCCGCCGCCGCGGGCGGCTCCGTGGCGGCGACGCCGAGGACCCGCAGCGCCGCGTAGGAGAGGGTGGTCACGAAGAGGGAGGGTGGCGATTCCCGGTGGAGTCCCCAGCCTCCCTCGGGAGCCTGCGTCCGCTGGAAGTGGACCAGCGCCGCCGCCCTCTCCTCGCGGCTCAGAGGCCGTCCGATGGCATGGCGCGCCAGGATCCACTGCGCCAGGAGGACCGGGCACCAGACGACCTCGCCCTCCCAGTGGCCCGCGTCCGATTGCAGCGCGAGGAGCCGCCGACGCGCGCCCTCCTCGGCGTCTAGGACCGCGCCCGTGAAAGGTGCTCTTCCCATTTGCGGATCGTCAGTTCCTGGAATCGGCCGACCGCCGGATTCAGCTCCGGAATCGGCGCGTCGCCGTGGCGCTCCCAGGCCGCCTGCTCCGCCTCGACGGCGAACCCGTCCTGCTCGAGCAGGGGCTGAATGAGCAGCCTCTTGGCGATCCAGAGCAAGCCGTCGGCGACGCGCCCGGCGAGCCGGATGGGCGTTCCCGGGAACCGCAACGCATCGAAGTAGAAGAGGAAGAAGACCCGCGTCATGGCCGCGTCCTGGGGCAGAAGGAAGCACCAGTGCTTGATCCGCCCGCCGGTGTTCGACCACTGGTAGGGGTAGTCATAGCAGAGGGAGATCGCGTCGGTCTTCACGCGGTTGCGATCCACGAAAAAGCGGGAAAACCGGCCCCCGCCGATCCGCGCGTCGTAGTCGACGTAGACCCGGTCCCCCTCGACCTCGCACCGTGTGAGCCTGGCGCCGGAAAAAGGCTGGTAGCGGCGGTGGAGATAGGCATGGGTGAAATCGCTGACGTTGTCGATGATCATCGAGTGATGGGCGCGCCAGGTGAAAGAGAGCGGCGCACAGCCCCACCGGCCCGGGCCTTCGAGCTCCGGGATGTCCGGGATCGATCGCTCCATGGCCCGCGCGGGGTCGCCCGGAAACATCCACACGATCCCGTATCGGGTCTGTAGAGGAAAGGATTGCAGCCGGAGGTTCGGCATGGGCCGGCCGAAGAGATCGTGGGGAATCCGCGCGACGCGTCCTTCGGCGTCATAGGCCCACCCGTGGTACAGGCAGACGAGCTCACAGCCCTCGACGCGGCCCAGGGTCAGATCGAGTTGGCGGTGGGCGCAGCGGTTCTCGATCGCCGCCAGGCGTCCGTCGCTTCCCCGAAACAGGGCGATCGAGCGATTCCAGAAGCGCACCTCCAGCGCTTTGCCGCGCGGGAGATCCCGCTCGAAGGCCGCGGGATACCAGTAGTCGGGATCCATCCCCGCCGCCCGCGCCTTCTGATGGCGGGAGCGCGCTTCTTCGAACGTCCGTGTCACGACGCGCCTCCTGCCCCGCCGGCCGCGGAGGTCAGGCGTCCGCGCCCGGCCGCCCGGCGCCGGTACCGAATCCGGCAGGGCTGCCGCGGCCCCACGACGAAGGTCGCGTAGTTGGGCTGCCACGACGCCGGATCGACCAGCGCGAGCTCGAAGCGAGTCAGCAGGATGCTCCAGATCACCTGGATCTGCTGATAGGCGAAGACCATTCCGACGCACCGGTGCTTGCCTCCGCCGAAACCGATCAGCGCGAAGCGGGCCTGGCGGTCCTCCTCGCGCCCCGGCCCGAAGCGGTCGGGATCGTAGGCATCGGGCCGAGGGAAGATCTCGGCGATGCGGTGCGACACCGCCGGCGCGACCAGGGCCAGATCCCCGGCGCGCGCCAGCGTCTCGCGGAAGACGAAATCCTGCCGGACCTTGCGCATCAACATCACCAGCGGCGGATGCATCCGCTCGGCCTCCTTGACCGCGCGCTCCAGGCGATCGAGCTTGCGCAGGCGCTCGAGCGTCATCGGACCGTCGGCGAAATCCTCGGCCTCTTCGCGGACCCCACGGAGTACCTCCGGATGCGCGAGCAGCAGGCCGCCGGTCCAGGCGGCGAGCACGGCGCTGGTGTGCTGCCCCGCGAAGATGAGCGTCAGAAGGAGCCCGACGATCTCGTGGTCGGAGAGAGAACGCCCGTCGCGGTATCGGGCCTCGACGAGAGTCTGGAGAAAATCCTCGCCCTGAGCGGTTCCATCGCGCCGCTCGGCCAGGATGGGCGAGAGCAGCTCGGCCACGCGGACCCGGGCCCGATCGCGCCGACGGTGGGCCGGCAGGGGAAAATTGGGCCGGAGAAACGCCACCAGGTTCAGGCCCTCCTCCAGATCCGAATAGAGGCGGGCGAACTCCGCGCCGAGACGGTTTCGAAACTCCCTGCCGATGAGGCACCGGCTGGCGATGAAGACGGTCAGGGCGTTCATCGCTTCGAGCAAATCGACCTCTCCCTCTTCGCCCCAGCCTTCGAAGTGACGGTGGGCCTCCTCGGCCATCGCGTCGGCGTAGAGCCGGAGGCGCTCCTCCCGCAGCGCCGGGCGCACGAGATCGAGCTGTTCTCCCATCAGGCTCGGCTCGACGTCGTAGGCGATGCCCCTTCCGAAGATCGGAACCGTGAACTGGTAGGCCTCCCGGGCCGAGAGCTGGTCGTCGGGAGCGCGGAAGAACGCGGCGTTCGCTTCGGGTCCGGTGTAGACGTTGACCCATTGCCCGGCCAGCCGGAAGCGGAAGATCTCCCCCAGCTTCCTGCGGCCCCGCTCGAGCAGCGCCACGGGGCGGCGACGAAATTCCAGGGCATGGCCGAGCCAGGGCCAGCCACCGGGCAGCACCGGCGCGAGTTCAGGCAATCGATCCCCTTTCGCGAAAGAAATCGTACGCCTCTTGAACGGATTGGGCGAGCGGAGTCGGGAGGAATCCGAGCTCGCGGCGGGCCTTTCCGCAGTCGGCCCGCCGGCGGGATCGCAGCAGGCGCACCGCTCCGGGCGTGAAACGCGGCTCCCAATCCGGCCGGAAAGGCCGCGAGAGAGTCTCGACGGCATGGGCGGCGGCCGTCAGGAGCGGTCCGGGAATCTCCCACCGGGGGCGGCGCCGCCCGGTCACCTGCTCGAACAGAACCAGAAGGTCTCCGACCGTCAGGAAACCGCTGGCGAAGATGTAGCTCTCGCCGGACCGCCCCTTTTCCATGGCCAGGACGTGCCCCTGCGCGATGTCGCGGGCCGCCACGAACTCGAATCCGCCCGGCGCGGCGAACGGCATTCGCCCTCCGGCAAAGTCGATCAGCGCCCTGCCCAGCCGTGAGGGCTTGAAGTCGTTGCCTCCCAGGATCGCGCAGGAGACGGCCAGGACGACCTCCATGCCCCGGGCCGCGGCCTTCCAGCATTCCCGTTCCGCCAACGCCTTGGACATCTCGTAGGGAAGGGCGGCCTCGGAGGGATCGAAGGGGTCCTCCTCGTTGCAGGGCCGGCCTTGCGCCCGGCCAACCGCGGAGAGCGAGCCGGTCACCACGACGCGCCGCGCCCCGGCCTCGCGCGCGGCGTTCAAAGTGTTGCGCGTTCCGAGAACGTTTGTTCGCCAGGTGTCGCGGGCGCGCGCGCGGGAGGTCGAGATGCGCGCGGCGCAATGGAAGACGCGCTCGCAGCCGCGGACCGCGAGGGCGAGGGAATCCGGATCGAGAAGATCGCCCTCGGCCGCCTCCACGACGAGCCCGCGGATCGCGGCCCGATCGCTCCCCCGCCGCACCAGAACACGCACGGCCCGCCCGTCGGCCAGAAGCCGGCGGACCAGATTCGCTCCCAGGTGTCCGGTGGCTCCGGTGACGAGGTCGGGCATGGCCTCTCAGTATAGGAAGGGAAACATTCGAAATGGGACCCGCCGGCAGTACGCGGTCCACAGCTCACCGTACTTTTGCCGGCAGCGCCGATCGTCGCGCGCGGCCCGATGGACGAGAAGCGCCGCCAGCCACACCGGAAGCAGGTAGGGGACGAAGGACCGGAAGCCGGTCAGCAGCGTCCAGGACAGGTACAGGCAGAGTTCCCCGGTGTAGTTCAGCTTGCGCCCGAGGCCCCAGAAGCCCGAGACCAGGATCCTTCCATCCAGCGTCCGGGCCGGACGACCCCAGATCCGCGCCGACGGATCGAGCTTGAATCGATGTTTCTGGCCGTTGGCTCCCCGGAAGATCCAGAAACCGGCTCCGTACAGGACGAGGAGCCCGGCCGTTTCGGCCGGCCCCGGCGCGTCGGTTCGGTCGAGGAGAAACCACCCGCTCAGGCTGTAGAAGAAGGGCACGAGGACCAGGTCGCCCCACGCGAGCATCCAGCCGAAGTTCTCCGCCTGCACGTCCCAGGTGAAGCGCATCTGATTTTCGAACGCGAAGTAGGCGGCGAGGTAGGTCAGGGTGAACGCCTCGTAGAGAAGCATTCTCGGAGCGACTGCGCCGAGGGCGGCTCTCTGGGCCAGGGCGAACGACAGATTCACGATGCCGAGCCCGATCAGCGAGGGCCGGTACGAGAACATCTTCAGGTCGAGGCCCAGCCAACGCGGGCTCTTCTCCGCTCCCAGGAAGAACCCCTTGAGTCCGCGTCTGGGCGCCGGGCTTTGCAGCCACGGGATGAGCGCCAGCGCCAACGCCGCCAGGTTGGCGCCCACGAAGAGGCCGCCGAAGTTCTCGAGCACCCATCCCGCGGGAAGCCGGCCCAGAGCAACCGCCGCGGCGACGGCGGAGAGGGAGATCAGGAACATCAGGAGTCCCGAGCCGGGCCGGCGATTTCCCCGCGGACCCGGGAGCGGCGGCGGCCAGATCCGGGAGGCCGCGAGCAGGAGGACGACGAACGCGAGCTCGGCCGCCACCGCGACGGGAGAAACCCGAGTCATGGCCGTCGTCCCCGGGAGCGGATCAGCGCGCGAGCCGGCCGAGCGCGCTCGTTCCCCGCGGCGCCCCGACTCCCAGCCATTCTCCCGCCGTGGCGGCGAGATCCGCAAAACCCCGGCGAACCCCGAGATCGACGTCGTCGCGCACCGGGCGGCCCGCGGCCAGGAACGGCACGTATTCACGGGTGTGGTCCGTCGACGCGTCGGTCGCCTCGCAGCCGTGGTCCGCGGTCAGAAAGAGCAGGTCCTCCGGGCCCAGCGCCCCGAGAAGTCCCGGCAGGAGACCGTCGAGCATCGAGAGGTTCTTCGCGTAACCCACCGGGTCGTTGCGGTGGCCGTACTTGCTGTCGAAGTCGACGAGGTTGGTGAAGACCACGTCGGCGCGGCCGGAGGCGAGGGCCTCGGCGGTGACGCGCACGCCCTCGGCGTCGGAGGCCGTATGGACGGAGTCGCTCACGCCCCGGCCGGAGAAGATGTCGACGATCTTTCCGACGCCGAACACGCTCTTCCCGGCGGCGACGACGCGGTCGAGCCAGGTCTCGCCGGTCGGTGCCACGGTGAAGTCGCGCCGGTTGGCCGTGCGCGTGAAGGCGCCCGGCCGGCCGACGAAGGGGCGGGCGATGACGCGCCCGACCAGATGGTCGCCGGCCAGGAGCGTCCGGGCGTGGCGGCAGAGGTCCCAGAGTTTCTCCGGCGGCCAGACTTCCTCGTGGCAGGCTACCTGAAATACGGAGTCGCCCGAGGTGTAGAGGATCGGCCGGCCGGTGCGCAGATGTTCCGGCCCGAGCTCGGCGAGAATCTCCGTCCCCGAGGCCGGCTTGTTCCCCAGCACGGGCTTGCCGGCGTAGCGCTCGAAGGGCTCGACGATCTCGGGCGGGAAGCCGTGGGGGTAGAGCGGGAACGGGCGCTCCGTGACCAGTCCCATCATTTCCCAGTGCCCCGTCGTGGTGTCCTTGCCCGCGGAGAGCTCCAGGGCCTTGCCGCGCGCTCCTCGATCCCGACCCCGGCCTATCAGAGCCAGCAGTCCCAGGTCCTCGAAGTGCGGCAGCTCCGTGGGGCACCGCTCCAGGACGTGCGCCAGCGTATTGCTGCCGGCGTCGCCGTAGCTCTCCGCGTCCGGAGCGGCGCCGACTCCCAGGCCGTCGCAGACGAGGATGGCGATGCGGCGGGTCATACGGGGCGCGAGGCGTGAGGCGTAAGGCGTGAGGCGCCCCGGACGAAGCGGCGTGAGGCGTGAGGCGTGAGGCGTGAGGCGCCCCGGACGAAGGGGCGTGAGGCGCGAGGCGTGAGGCGTGAGGCGCCCCGGACGAAGCGGCGTGAGGCGTGAGGCGTAAGGCGTGAGGCGCCCCGGACGAAGCGGCGTGAGGCGTGAGGCGTGAGGCGTGAGGCGCCCCGGACGAAGGGGCGTGAGGCGCGAGGCGTGAGGCGTGAGGCGCCCCGGACGAAGCGGCGTGAGGCGTGAGGCGTGAGGCGTGAGGCGCCCCGGACGAAGGGGCGCGAGGCGTGAGGCGTGAGGCGTGAGGCGAAGCCCGGATCGGACCAACGCAAGCGGATCCCGGTCCGGTCCCTGCGAGGCACTAGGACGGGTTGAACCCGCCGGGCGCCTGCCCTCCCGGCAGCTTCGACCGCGCGTCGGTCCGGTAGGCGGAGTTGGGGTAGTCGTTGACCAGACGCTGGAACGCCGCGCGCGCGTCGGTGGTCTGCCCGGACTTCTCGTAGATCTCGCCCAGCGCGAACAACAAGGCGTCCTTGGGCGCCCGGACCTCCTGCGACTCGATGGCCCGCTTGAGACGTTCCGCGGCCTCGGCGGTCTTACCCGAGGCGGCGAGCCAGCGCGCGGCGTCGATTTCCGCGGCGGCGGCGACCTCGGCTTTTCCCTCGCGGGCCACCCGCATCAACGTCTCCGAGGCGTTGGCGGCCTTGGGGTCGCGGGCGGCCAGGATCACTTCCGCGGCGCGGCCGGCGCTCGTGCCCGGATGCGAGGCGGCCTTGCGCAAGTGCGTCTCCGCGTCCCTGTCCCGGTCGGCGCCGCTCGGATAGGTCTTCACCGCGCCGGAGGCGGCGGATTGCCCGGCGATGGGCGTGGACAGAATCCCCAGCGCCGTCGAGAGCTCGCGTCCGGCCGCGGCGGCGATGTACAGGCGGTAGGCCACGATCAGGGCGGCGATCACGGCGACGCCGATCGCGATGGCGATCCCCTCGCTGACTCCACGCCGGTGCTCGGAGACGTAGCCGACCGTCCTGTTGACGGTCTCGGCGAGCTCGTTTCGCTTCAAGTCCTTGCGGGTGATTTTTTGGGCCATGCGTGCTCCGAGCCGCGCATTATCCCCGCACCGGGGGCAACGGTCAACGCGGCGTTCGGGAAGAGGGGTTTGCCGTCAGTTCCAGGTCACCGGTGTGATGACGCGCACGTGCCCGCTGGGATCGGCCTGGATGGTGATCTGGTTGAGGTTGTTGGGCGGCGGGCCGGCGACCACGATCACTCCCGGCGTCGGGAACGGAGGAGCCTGGAGGGTCCCATCGGAGCGGAAGGTGATCACTCCTCCGGCCGGCGTCTGGATGAACGCGAGGTGGTGGACGGGAACCATGAACTTGGGGGAATACGGCACCGGAGTCGGCGTGGGGGGCGGCGGATCGGGAATGGCTGCGTAGACCGTGTCGATCTCGTGGGAGTCCTGGGCGCCCGTGGCGACGGTAATCGTCACAGATGCCGGGCTGTTGCGCTTGATTGCGCCCATCCGCGCCGCCATCAGGGCCGCCTGGATCTCGTAGGCGTCGCTGCGGAGCTGGCTGCGTTGGGAGATCCTGACGAACCACGGGACGCCGACCAGGGCCGCCATGGCCATCAGAGCCACCACGACCAGCAGCTCGACCAGCGAGAAGCCCGCGCGCCCGCGGACACGAATTCCGCCGATCCCGGCGATCCGGAGGCGGACGCGCTTTTCGCCCCCGTTTCGAGTCATTGTGCGGAACATATTGGTTCCAGTGTACTCCCAGCGAGGCCGTCCCGGCCGGCCGGATCGGCCCCTAAGCGCGGGACGCCGCGCAGGAGTCCCCGCAAGGCGAACGAACAACTGTCCGGCCAAAGGTTTGCGCAAGGCTCCGGTTCCCGTCTGCCCGGGTATACTGGCCGCGTGGACGGAAAAATCCAGATCACCGGCGAGCCGCTGGGACAAGGGGACCGCTGCCGGTTCGTCGTGGACCGGCCGCTGCTCCCCGGCGAATCGGCCCATTTCGCGGATCTCGATGCGGCCAAGGCGTCTCCCCTGGCCGGCGAGCTGCTCCGGATTCCCGGCGTCGAGGCCGTTCTGATCGCCGACAACACCCTGACCGTGACCGCCTCCTACGCCGTGGACTGGCCGGCGCTGGCGATCGGCAATGTCATCCGCAAGCACCTGGGCGCGGGCGAGCCCGCCGTCTCGCACGATTATTTCGACAAGGTCCCCTCCGAAGGCGACTTGAAGTGGGCGATCGCCGACCTCCTGGAGCGCGAGATCAACCCCGCGGTGGCCGCCCACGGCGGGTTCGTCGAGCTGATCGACGTGAAGAAGAACAACGTCTTCATCCGGATGGGGGGCGGGTGCCAGGGCTGCGGAGCCGCGGACGTCACCCTCCGGCAGGGAATCGAGAAGGCCATCCGCGGCCTGGTGCCACGCGTCGGGGAGATCCTCGACACGACCGACCACGCCGCCGGCCGCAACCCCTACTACTCGCCCGGAAAGTAGCGCCCAACTGCCCGGGGCGGCCGCGGCCTCCGTCCGGAAATCCGCTAACCGCTAACCGCTAGCCGTCGGTCCCGATCCGAATCCGCAGGAGCGCGTGCGCGCGCCGCAGGGCCGCTTCGGCCTGCGCCGGCGTTCGGGCCCGGGAGAAAAGAAAGCCCAGATAGCGCCACCCCTCCGGCGGGGGCGCGACGCGCTCCCCCGGGTGCGCGGAAATCACGACGTCCTCGATCCCCTCGACGCCGCGCGCCTCGTCGACGCCGCCCACTCCCTCGAGCACTCCGGACTTCGGAATCGGAATCATCATCACGCCGGCCGCGCCCCGGTCCGGATCCGCGCCGGGGACCGGCAGGGACAGCGCCTCCCTGAGGATCAGGTCCTCGAGCGACAGGCCCGTCCCGAAACGCAGGGCGCGCGAGCACAGTCCTCCGATCGAGCGGCCGGCGACCTCGATCACGGCCGGATCGCCCCCGGGCAGGCGCAGCTCGGCGTGGATGGGCCCGCGCTCCAACCCGATCGCCGCCGCGGCGAGTGCCGCCGTGCGCGCGACGCGCTCCTGCGTCTCTTCCGGCAGGCGGGACGGCGTCACGTAGATGGTCTCTTCGAAATAGGGGCCTTCCAGGGGATCCGGCTTGTCGAAGAGAGCCAGCGTGGTGAGCGCCCCCTCGCGCAGGAGTCCCTCCAGGGCGACCTCCGGCCCGGCGACGTATTCCTCGACCAGGATCTCGCGGCTCCAGGCCCCGCCCCTGGCGGCGACCTCGGGGTCTTCCAGGAGCGCCGCGATCCATCGCCAGGCCCGGGCAAACCCTTCGGCCTCGTCGGCGCGGATCACCCCGCGGCTGGCGGCCAGGAACGTCGGCTTGAGCACGCAGGGGAACGCAACCAGACCGCCGGCGCCGCGGGAATCCTCGCGGCGATCGAACACGCGGTAGGCGGGCTGCCGGATTCCCGCGCGCGCCAGACGCTCCCGCATGTCCGGCTTGTGCCGGGCGGCCACGGCGGCATCCACCGGGTTGGCGGGCAGCCCGAGCTCGCGGGCGACTGCCGCCGCGGCGACCGCCGAGTCGTCGTCCACCCCGACCACGGCGTCGACGGGCCAGCGCGCGGCGAACCGGGCGGCCTGGCGCGCCGCCGCTTCCGGATCGCGCAGGTCGAGGGTCAGAAGACCTTCGGGATTGAGGCCCTCGAGCGTGCTCGGACGCTCCGACGCGACGGTGACGTCCACGCCGAGCCTGTGCGCCGCCTCCAGGAAATCGGGCGTGCGGTAGGTCGTGGTGGGCAGGATCAGGAGCACGCGGGGCACGCCGGAATTGTAGACGGGCCGCCGGAAGCGGGACCGGATAGAATCCCGCGTTTCCGCGATGAGAACACCCAATCGGCAGGAGGCTCAATCATGTTTCCAAGCAAGACGCTCGCGGCCGCGCTCCTGGGCCTGGCCGCGGTGACCGCCATGGCTCAAACGCCCGCCCCGCGGAACGCGAAGAAGAAAGCGCCTTCGGAACCGAAGAAGGCCGCGGCCCGAGCCATTCTTCCCTTCCGGGCCACCGAGAAGACGCTTCCCAACGGCCTGAAGGTGATCGTCGTGCCGACGGGGTTCCCCAATATCGTCTCGCTGCAGATCCCGGTCCAGACCGGATCGCGCAACGAAGTGGAGCCCGGCAAGTCCGGCTTCGCCCATCTCTTCGAGCACATGATGTTCCGAGGCACCAAGCTCTACCCGCCGGCGAAATACCAGCAGATCCTGACCCAGGTGGGCGCGCGCCAGAACGCCTATACCACCGACGACTACACCAACTACCACACGACGTTCTCCAAGGACGACCTGGATCTCATGCTGAAGGTGGAGGCCGATCGCTTCGAGCACCTGTCCTACGACCCGCCCGAGTTCAAGACCGAGACCCGCGCGGTGCTGGGCGAGTACAACAAGAACAGCGCCAATCCCGTGGCCAAGCTCGAAGAGGTTCAGCACGAGCATGCCTTCACGACCCACACGTACAAGCACACCACCATGGGGTTCCTCAAGGACATCGAGAACATGCCCAACCAGTTCGACTACTCCAGGGAGTTCTTCGCGCGATGGTATCGGCCCGAATACACCACCGTCATCGTGGCCGGCGACGTCGCCCCGGAGAAGGTCGTGCGCCTGGTCGAGAAGTATTGGGGCGGATGGAAGCGCGGCGCCTACAAGGCCTCCGTGCCGCAGGAGCCGCCGGCGTCCGGACCGGTGTACGCGCACGTGCCCTGGCCCTCGACCACTCTTCCCTGGGTCACCGTGGCGTTCCACGGGCCGGCCTTCTCCGACCGCGCCAGGGATTACGCCGCCGTCGACATGCTCTTCGATCTGTCGTTCGGTGAGACCTCCGAGCTCTACAAGAAACTGGTGGAGCGCGAGCAGAAGGTCGACCAGATCTTCCCCGACAGCGGCGGGACCCAGGATCCCGGGCTGGTCACAGTGTGGGCGCGCGTGAAGAAGATCGAGGACGTGGCCTCCGTGCGCGACGAGATCCTCAAGGCCTGCGCTTCGGCCCGCGAAACGGCCGTCGATCCCGCCCGCCTGGCCGAAGCCAAGTCGAACGCGCGCTACTCCTTTCTGCGGAGCCTGGACAACACCGAGCGCATCGCCGGCACGCTGGCCCGCTTCGTCCGTTTCCAGCGCTCCTACCAGACCCTCAACAACCTCTACGCCGTCTACGACAGGCTGACTCCCGCGGACCTTCAGGCCGCGGCCCGCAAGTACTTCACCGACTCCGGGCTGGTGGTGACGACTCTCTCCAGGGAGGAGATGCCCGCCGCGGTCGCGAGCCTCCCCTCCCTGGCTTCCTTCGCGCCGAAGGCGTCCGCGGCCGGAGAGCTTCCCGTCGTCTCGCTCAAGTCGGCCCTGACGCAGTTGAACGTCAAGCTTCTCTTCACCACCGGGTCGGCCTACGACCCCAAGGGCAAGGAGGGCCTGGCCGCCCTCGCCGCGGCCATGGTGGCCCAGGCCGGATCGAAGGACCTGCGCACCGACGAGATCAACAAGGCTCTCTATCCCATGGCCGGAAGCTTTCACGACCACGTGGACAAGGAGATGACGACCTTCACCGGCTCGATTCACCGCGACAACTGGAGGAGATTCTTCGACGTGGCCTTGCCGCAGCTCACGCGCCCGGGGCTTCGCGACGAGGACTTCGAGAGGCTCAAGGACCAGCAGTTGAACGCGCTCAAGGACGACCTGCGCTCCTCCAATGAAGAGGAGCTGGGCAAGGAGCGCCTGCAAACCGACGTGTTTGCCGGCACTCCCTACGGGCACCCGGTCCTGGGGACGGTCGCCGGGATTGAGTCGATCACCAAGAAGGACGTCGAGGACTTTCTGCGCAGGAACTACACGCGGGCCAACCTGACCGTCGGGCTCGCCGGGGACGTGCCGGGGGATCTGGTCGCCGCGCTGCAGCAGGCGCTGGCGGCGCTGCCGGGGGGACCGGCTCCGGCGGCTCCGGCCCCGAGCGCGGCGCACCGCTCCTCGGGAATCGAGGTCGACATCATCCAGAAGGAGACCCGCGCGACCGCGATCTCCTTCGGCCATCCGATCGACGTGACCCGCTCCTCCCCCGACTTTGCGGCCCTCTGGGTGGCCCGGACGTGGCTCGGGGAGCACCGCTCCTCGGTCTCCCATCTGTACCAGCGCATCCGCGAAGCCCGCGGCATGAACTACGGCGACTACGCCTACATCGAGGCGTTTCCCCGAGGGATGTTCCAGTTCTTTCCCGACCCGAACATCGCGCGCCGATCCCAGATCTTCGAGGTGTGGGTCCGCCCGGTGGTGCCGGTCAACGCGCACATGGCCCTGCGGATCGCGGTCCGGGAATTGCAAAAGCTCGTCGCCGAGGGTCTCTCCCAGGAGGACTTCGAGAGGACCCGGGACTACCTGATGAAGAACGTCTTCGTCATGACCGCCACACAGGACCAGCAGATCGGGTACGCGCTCGATTCCAGGTGGTACGGCATCGGGGAGTTCACCTCCACCATGCGCGATCGGTTGGGGAAGCTCACCCTCACCGACGTGAACACGGCCATCCGCAAACACCTTTCGGCCAAGGATCTGACCGTCGTGATCGTGACCAAGGATGCCGAGGGGCTCAAGAAGGCCCTGGTCTCCGACGAGCCGTCGTCCATCCAGTACGACGGCGAAAAGCCCAAGGCGCTGCTGGAGGAGGACAAGTCGATTGGGGCGCTCAAGCTCGGCATCTCCGCGGACAAGGTGACGATCACGCCCGTGGACGAGGTGTTCGCGAAGTGAGGACGTAGGTGTTGGGACGTGGGTGGTAGGGTCCCGGGACTTCCCCTGCCTCCCGCGTCCTCGGTCCCGCGTCCTCGGATCGTCATCGTCGGCGCGGGGTTCGGCGGGCTCTCCGCGGCGAAGGCGCTCGCGCACGCGGCCGTCGACGTGACGGTGGTGGATCGGCGCAACCACCACCTCTTTCAACCCCTGCTCTATCAGGTCGCCACCGCCGAGCTCTCGCCGGGCGACATCGCCTACCCGATCCGCTCGATCCTGCGCCGGCAGAAGAACACCACGGTCCTGATGGCCGAGGTCCGCTCCGTCGATTTGCAGGCCCGGCGGCTGGCCCTGGCCGACGGCGCCCTCGAGTACGACGCGCTCATCCTGGCCGCCGGCGCCGGCCACTCCTATTTCGGGCACGACGACTGGGAGCCGTTCGCCCCGGGCCTGAAGAACCTGGACGACGCCCTGGAGATCCGCCGGCGCATTCTCCTCGCCTTCGAGCGCGCCGAGCGCGAGCCCGACCCGGAGCGCCGGCGCGCCCTTCTCACCTTCGTCCTGGTGGGAGGGGGTCCCACCGGATCGGAGCTCGCCGGAGCGATCGCGGAGATTTCCCGGCACGTGCTCGTCTCGGACTTCCGGTCGATCGATCCCCGCCAGGCGCGGATTCTGCTGATCGAAGCCGGGCCGAGGATTCTTCCATCGTTTCCCGCCGGCCTGGCCCAGCGCGCCGCACAGACTCTCGCGCGCCTGGGCGTGGAGATCCACGTCGGCACGCCGGTCACGAAGATCGAAGCGGAGACGGTCGAGTTCGGCGGGACCCGGGTCGCCGCGGCAACGATCCTGTGGACCGCCGGCGTCGCGGCGTCGCCGCTGGCCCGTTCGCTCAGCGTGCCGCTCGACCGGGCCGGCCGCGTTCCCATCGAGGCCGACCTGACCGTCGCCGGACATCCGGACGTCTTCGTCATCGGCGACCAGGCGTACCTGGTCGAGTCCGGGCGGCCGCTGCCCGGTGTGGCCCAGGTCGCGATCCAGCAGGGAGGCCATGCCGCCCGGAACGCGCTCCGCGGTTTGGCCGGCCGGCCCCGCGTTGCTTTCCACTACCGCGATCCCGGCAACCTCGCGGTCCTGGGACGCGGAAAGGCCATCGCCGACCTGGGAAGGATTCAGCTCGCCGGCCTGGCCGGCTGGATCGTCTGGGCCTTCGTCCACATCCTGTACCTGATCGGCTTTCGCAACCGGTTCGCGGTGATGTTCGAGTGGGCCTGGGCCTACGTGACGTGGCAGCGTGGGGCGCGGCTCATCACCGGACAGGTCGGGCCGCCGCCGGCCCGCTCCCTCCCGGGCCCGCCGCTCCCGTAGAATCGGCGATCGAGCGCCCATGATCTGTCCCGACTGCGACGCCCCCGATCCCGGCAAGCCCGGACGCGGCAACGGCATGTGCTCGCAATGCCACGGCAAGGGAAGGGATTCGCGCGGAGCGGTCTGCGAATCGTGCGGCGGCTCCTCTCGCTGCCTGACCTGCTTCGGCTTCGGCACCGTCGGCGAGTCCGAGGGCGGGAAGGCTCCCTAACAATTTATAGATTGCAGGGCGCCGGAGCGGCGGGCGGAAATCAGCCGCCGTGGACGAGGACCCAGGCCCAATTCGCGCCGATCGTGGCAAACGCCGCCAGGCGGGTCCGGAGCCCGAAGGCTCTCGGTTCCCGCGGCGGCCGCCCGGCCAGGGCGGCGATCCCGGCGGCCAGGCCGCCCAGCAGGAACGCGAGCGCCGCCGCGGTCACCAGGGGATTGTGCGCCGCGGCCTCGGCCAGGCGCAGGCGGGAGAGAGCCAGGACCGCGCGGGTCGCCCCGCAGGTCGGACACGGCAGGCCGGTCAGGGAGCGAAAGAGGCACGGAGGCGCCCAGGCCGCCGCCTCCGGCGCCCACGGCACCAGGGCGAGCGAGGCGGCCGCCGCCCCGCCCCAGAGCAGCGCGAGGGCCCGGCTCGCCGGAGCGCTACTTTCCATGCCCATGCATGAAGAGCGCCGCTCCCAGCAGGACCGCGATCACGATCCCGATCACGCAGCAGAGGACGATCGGAATCACGATGGCGACCACCGCTCGTCCCGACGTGGTGCGGTGCATCCGCTGAAGCCCCAGCACCGCCACCACGACCCACCAGACCAGGGCGACCAGGCCTCCCACGACGGGAACGACCGCCGCGATGTACGTGGCCTCGCTGTACGCCACGACGCGGAACGTCCCCTCGAAGCCGGACTTCGAGGTCGTCAGCACGCCGGCCAGCATGCAGCAGACGTGCAGGACCGCGGCGCCGACGAAGAGGCCGATGAAGATCAGGATCGGAGACAGGATCGCGTGCAGGATCAGCCCGCCGCCGGCCAGTCGCCCCATGGGGAGGCGGTCCAACATGGGGAAGCGCCGCCCGAGCATTCCCGGCACCATCGGGATCGTGATCAGGGTGGCGATGGCCTTCTGCAGGAAGAGCGCGATCCAGCCCGTCACCAGGCCGAAGAGGAGAGGCGAGGCCAGATCGCCGCTCTCCTTGGCCCGATTCCAGGCCTCCTGGGGACGCGACAGAAACATCCCCCAGGTGTCCAGAAACGCCTCCAGGATTCCGCGCGACGCGCGGGCCTCCCAGGGAAGCGGGTTGGCGGCGGGAGCCGACGGGGGCGGTGGCGTCTCGGGCGGAAGGGTCGACATCCTTCAACCTCCTTGCGGATCCGCGCGGGCGGATTCCGGTTTCGTTCCCGGGAGAGCTTGACGTCGAGCTTATCAGGCCGATCCGCGAGCGCGGCGCTCCTAACGCCCGGTTTCGGCGGCTCGGGGCTCGCTTGGGCCCCGGCGCGCTGGGATCACGAAGTCGCCGCGCTGGCGATCTTCCCCGCGGCGAGGATCTCCCGGATCCGCTCGAGGTCCCCCGGCGCATCCAGGTCCGGAAGCCGGTCGGGCGGCCAGGCCAGGACGCTCGCCTCGTCCCGATGGCGGCGCACGACCCGTTTTCCGCCACCTTCGCCGCCGTTGCCTCCGAGCTCCGCAAAGAGGGAGCGCGCGTAGAGCGTCGGCGGAGCGGACACGCCGCCATACTCGGAGATCACCAGCGGCGCTCGGCAATCCCGGAACCGCCGGACCACCGCCCCGATCATCTCGCCGGTCACCAGCGGCATGTCCGCCAGCACGACCACGGCCGCCGCGGCGGAATCCGGGACCGCGGCGATTCCCGCGCGCAGCGACGTCTGGACCCCGCGCGCGAAGTCGGGATTGGCGACCAGGCGCACCGGCAGATCGGCCAGCTCTTCGCCGACCCGATCGTGTTCGTGTCCCACCACCGCCAGCACCGGATCGAGGCGGGCGGCGAGGCAGCAGCGCGCGGCGCGGCGGACCAGGGATTCGCCGTCCAGGCGGATCAGGAGCTTGTTCGTCCCCATGCGGGTCGAGCTCCCGGCCGCCAGAAGAAGGCCGGCGACCAGGCTCTCGAAGTCACCCGGCATGGATGGCTCCCTCCTTTTCCCTGAGGGACCACGGTTCCCGCGACGACCGGACCGCCAGCACCTCGGCCACGATCGCCAGGGCGACCTGCTCGGGACCCTCCGCGCCCAGATCCAGACCCACGGGCGCGTAGATCCGGCCGGTCTCCTCGGCGCCGATCTCGCTGCGGATCTCCGCGGCGCGCGCCCGCGGGCCCAGGAGTCCCACGTAGGGCAGATTGGCGGCGAGCAACTGGCGCGTCCACTCCCGGTCCTGCGCGAAGGAGTGGGTCTTGACCACGGCGAAGGACCGCGGGCCGATCGGGAGCGACGCCAGCCCCTCTTCGGACCGCCGCAGGCGCAGCGCGACGGCGTCGGGAAAACGCTCGACGGCGAGGTAGGCCGGCCGGTGATCGACGACGGTCACTCGAAAACCAGCGTCGCAAGCGTAGCGGCAGAGGGGAACGGCATCGTCGCCCCCGCCGAAGACGATCAGGTTGGGCGGCGGCGCGAGGAGCTCGCTGAAGACCTGCCACGAACGCAGCTCGGAAAGCCGCGACTCCCGCCGGGCCAGCACCTCGCCGGCTTGCCGCGCCACGTCGAGATCGAGGTCGGCGATTCCCGTCGAGCCCGCCACGCTCCCGTCCTGCGACGCCAGCATGCTGCGCCCCGCCGCGGGTCCCGTCACGACCGTGCTCAGGACGAAGGGCCTGTCGCCGCTCAGGAGCTCCGCCGCGCGCCGCGCGATCTCCAGCGGCTCCCCTTCGGTGGCCGGCTGGACGAAGATGTCCACGGAGCCGTTGCAGCCCAGACCCAGTCCCCAGACCGTGCGGTCGTCCGTGCTCGTGTCGTAGTGAAGGAGGCGCGGCGCGCCGGTGCGCATCACCTCGAGCGCGGTCTCGCGCACGTCGGCCTCGAGGCAGCCTCCGCTGACGCTCCCGGAAGTCGGGCCGTTCTCCTCGACCAGGAACCGGGCTCCCGGCCGCCGGTACGCCGAGCCCTGGATTCGCAGGACCGTCGCCAGGGCGGCTCGCCGGCCGGCTTGCGCGGCCGCGACGATCCGCCCGAGAACTTCGACTGCCTCTTTCCAGTGCTTCACAACTTCGCCGGCCGAGCCGACTTATACGCCGGCGCTCGCGAGACGGCAACCGCGTCGAAGCCTCGGCGCGGCTCTGCCCGCGCTCGGTGTAACTCCCCGCCGGACCCGAGCGTCCTTCCAGGCAGGCGCCATCGCCGATGAAGGTCGAAGATCTCCTCGCGGACGGTCCCGCGGTTCTCCGGCGCGCCCCATCCCGCCGGTCTCGCGCCGTCGCGTTCCTGCTCGGATGGGGGCTGGCGCTGTCGACCTCGACCTCCGATATGTGCGCGCGCTCGGCCCATGCTCGTCCGGGAGCTGTCTCCGAGCGAGACCTGCCGCAGCCTCGATTCGAGACCAGGGGCGCGAATCCCGCGAACGCCTCGCCGGCCGCAAGCGGCGTCCGGAAAGGGGTTTACGACGAAGTGGCCGGGCGGCGGGACCCTGGCAGGCAACATGCTCTCTCCTCGAGGCATCGAAGGAGATGAACATGCCCAAGAAGCATGGCGCAAAGTCTTCCAGGTCCTCCGGGTCGACCAGGGTCAAGAGCCTCGCGGTGAAGTCGCTCGACGACGGTCCCAGCAAGAAGGTCCGGGGCGGGGACAAGGCCGCCTCCAGCCGGAAGGTGCAGCTCGGCGAGCTTCAGATCAGCAAGGTCGTGGACAAGTCGTCGGCTCTCTGACCGACATCCGACATCCGACATCCGATCCCCCGGGACCGGAAACGTTCGCGAGCGCGTCGGCCTCCGACTCGTCCGGCCCGTGGAACGTCGCTGAGCCTTCGGTGACCTAGGCCAGGCGCGCAGACGCCAGCGAAGGGTCGCGCAACGCTCCGCGGGCAGGAGGGATCGGGCTTGCGGCTCCGCGCCCCCGGCCTTACAATATGAATATTGTGACGGCCGCGTGCGCGCTGCGGTGAAGGGCTAGGCCGTGGTCGTGGAAAGCCGCCCGAGCGCCACGGCCCTGCGGGTGGCCATGCGCCGCGCCGCGCACCAGCTGATCGATCGCCCGATCGTCTTCGAGGATCCCCTGGCCCTGGCCATCATCGGCGAGCGCCGCGCGGAGATCGTCCGGGCCGGGGACCCCCGCGAGCGGAGCCGGCTCGGCCGGTCCCTGCGGGCGTTTCTCGCCGCGCGCAGCCGCTACGCCCAGGAGGCGCTCGACGCCGCGGTCGGGCGAGGCGTCGGCCAGTATGTGATCCTGGGGGCGGGGCTCGACACGTCGGCCTACCGCGTCCCCCATGCCGGCCTGCGATGCTTCGAGGTGGACCATCCGGCGACCCAGGAATGGAAGCGTCGCCTGCTCGAAGAGGCCGGCATCCCGATCCCCGCGAGCCTGACCTTCGTGCCGCTCGATTTCGAGACGCAGGCGCTCGCGATCGGGCTCCGCGCCGCGGGATTCGACTCCTCCCGCCCGGCCTTCTTCTCCTGGCTCGGGGTCGTCCCCTACCTTCACCGGGAATCCGTCACGGCCACGCTCGCCATGATCGCCGCGCTCCCCGGGGAGAGCGCCGTCGTCTTCGACTATGGCGTTCCGCCTTCGCGACTCCCGCTGCGGGAGCTGCTGGTGGCGGCCTATGTCGCCAAGCGCGTCGCCGCGGCGGGCGAGCCGTGGAGAACCTTCTTCGATCCGGACGAGCTGGCTCACGAGCTCGCGGCGCTGGGGTTCCGCCGCACCGAAGACCTCGGGCCGGTCGAGATCAACGCCCGCTACTTCGCCGGCCGCGCCGACGGTTTGAGCGTGAGGCGGATGGGGCACTTGGTCAGGGCCGAGAAGTGAGCGTGGCTGCGTCTGTTTGAGCCGCGCCGTCCAGCGGTGAGACACACAGGGTTTCGATTTGAGGCACAGCGGGAAGGCGCCGTCGCGGGAAACGCCCGAACGACGCGCCGCAACAACGGTTTACGAACATAACCTCCTCGAGGCCGCGCTGGCAGAGGGCATGCTCTACTGACGGGACGGAAGGAGAACAAGATGGCCAAGAAGCGCGGCGCCAGGCGGGTCGGGTCGGCGAAGAAGGTCAAGACACTCGGGGTCAAGTCGGTCGGCGGCCGGGGTGAGCGGGACGTGAAGGGCGGATCCTTTGGATCCATCGGCGACGTAATCGGGTCGGTCCTGTCCGCGCCTCCTCCGACTGTCAAGAAATCGTCGCGGTGAACGCGACCTCGTTTCAGTAGCGCCCGCCGGCCGCCGCGGGAATGGCGTCGAGATCGGCGATCTCCGCGGCGGTCAGCCCGATGTCGCCGGCGGCGACGTTCTCCTCGAGGTATTTACGGCGCTGCGTCCCGGGGATCGCCAGCACGTGCTCCCCTTGCGCCAGCACCCAGGCGAGCGCGATCTGGGCGGGCGTCGCGCCCCGGCGCTGAGCCAGCGCGCGGACGCTTTCCACGATCCGCTGGTTCTGCGCGATCTCTTCCGGCCGGAATCGCGGCAGCGTCGAGCGGAAGTCCTCGGGACCGAACCTCCGGGCCGCTTCGAGCTTCCCGGTCAGGAACCCGCGCCCGAGCGGTGCGAACGCCACGAACGAGGCCCCGTGCGCGCCGCACCACGCGACCACGGTCTCGACATAGTCGCGCGTCCAGAGCGACAGCTCCGACTGCACCGCCGTCACGGGGTGGATCGTCGAGATCCGCTCCAGGTCGTCCACCGAGGCCTCGGAGATCCCGAGCCAGCGGACCTTGCCGGCTCTCACCAGGCCGGCCATGGCGCCCCAGGTCTCCTCGACCGGGACCCGCGGATCGATGCGGTGGAGGTAGTAGAGATCGATGGCCTCGACGCCGAGGCGCTGGAGCGACGCGTCGCAGGCGGCGCGCACGTGCTCCGGGCGGCCGTCGCGCCCGAAGCGGAACGTGGCTTTGTCCTCGACAATCAAGCCGTGCTTGCTGGCGAGAACGACCCCGTCGCGGCGTCCCCGGATCGCCCGGCCGACCAGGGATTCGTTGGTGAACGGGCCGTAGACGTCGGCGGTGTCCAGGTGATCGACGCCGAGGTCGAGCGCCCGGTGGATGACGTCGATCGCCGCGGACTCATCCACCGACGCATCGCGATAGCCCCAGGAAAAGCCCATGCAGCCCAGGCCCACGGGAAACACTCGTTCGCCCGACTGGCCGAGGCCTCTCTTGTTCACGGGAAAAACGATATCAGCGATCGACGCTGGGCGGCTCCCTGCGCCCGGCGACACGGCGGAGGCGCGGCGGCCCGTTTCTCAGGAGCTCCGCAGCGCTTCCAGGGGATCCCGCCGCGCGGCTTTGCGCGCCGGCCGGTCCGATGCCGCGCCGGTCACGAGGAGGAGAAGCCCAGCGATCGCGGCGCAGATCCAGGGCCGCTCGGGAAAGTCGGAGAGGGCGCTCGCCAGAACGCGGTTGGCGGCCAGAGCCAGGGCCAGGCCGACGCCGCATCCTGCTCCCGCCAACGCCACGCCATGCCCGAGGATGAGGCGCCGGATTTCTCCCGGCGTCGCGCCCAGGGCGGAGCGAATTCCAAACTCGCCCCGCCGCTGAAGGGACACGAACGAGACGGTGGCCAGGATCCCCAGGGAGGCCAGGAGGAGCCCGAATCCGCCGAAGAACGCGAGGATGGACGTGCCGGCGCGGTTCTGTTTCAGGTTCCGCTGGTAGAGGGCGTCCATGAAGCCCGTTTCCGCGACGCCGAGGCGCGGATCGATGCGCGCGAGAACGCGGGGAACGTCCCGCGTCCATCCCGCGGACGCGTCACTGCCGCGAGCCATCACGGTGATCGTCTCGGCGGCTTCGAGCGCGGCCGTCTGCGCGAACGGGAGGTAGATCGCCTCCCGCATGTCTCCCAGCTCTCGGATGTCGCCGGCCACGCCGACGACCGTCGTCAGAACGAGCGAACCGTCCGGCGCGCGGCGAACGAAGCGCTTTCCGATCGGATCCTCTGACCCCCAGAAGCGCCGGGCCAGGCCGCTGCTCACGACGGCCACCGGGCGCGTCTCGAGACGATCGCTTTCGGCGAGATCGCGCCCCGCGACCAGAACCGTGCCGTAGGTCCGGAAGAGCCCGGGCGAGACGAGGCGAAGATTGACGGTCGAGAGCTCGCGCGCCGGATCCACGCGCTCCGCGGGCGCGATCCGCACGCCCCATCTCCGCTGCGAGAAGGGATTGCCCGACGTCACCGCGGCGGAAGCGACGCCCGGGATCTCCGCGACGGCGCGCAGGATCTCGCGCGCCAGAGCGCGCCGGCGATCGGCCGACCCCTCGGACGCGTCGCGCAGCGGCACCTCGACGGCGAAGAGATTCGCCGCCCGCAGGCCGAGGTCGCGGTGCTGGCGATCCCAGAAGTCTGCGGCCATCAGTCCGCCTGCGGCCAGAAGCAGCGTGGCCAGGGCCACCTCGGCGACCACGAGGCCGCTCAGGATTCGCCGCGTGCGCGCGGAGAGCGAGACCGAGCGGCCGGTTCCGGCCAGGAGCGCGGCCGGATCGGTCCCCGACCGGCGCCAGGCCGGCCCGAGGCCGAAGGCGAGCCCCGTCGCGAGCGACAGCAGACAGGCAAAGAGCGCGACCTCCGGCCGGATGCGCGATCCGGGCAGCGGCAGGTCCTCGCCGAAGACGCGCGGGACGAGCACCGACAGCGGCTCGATCGCCGTGCCGGCCAGGACGAGGCCCAGCGCTCCCCCGATCAACGCCAGGAGGAGGGTTTCGACGAGGGCTTCGCGCACCTGGCGCGCGCGGCCGGCGCCCAGGGCCACGCGGATGGCCAGATCCCGCTGCCGGGCCACCGAGCGCACCAGCAGGAGCGAGGCGAGGTTCACGCAGGCGAGCAGAAGCAGGAATCCGACGGCGGCCATGAGCGCCAGGGGAATCCGGCTCTCCTGCTGCGCCATGGCGTCTTTCAAGGAGCGGGCCTCCATGCCGCGGTCGCGGATGATCGCGGGCCCGCCGCGTTCCTGCCGCCTGGCCAGGGCGGCGAGCTCGGCGTTGGCCGCCGCGAGCGACGCTCCCGGCGCCAGGCGCGCGACGACGAACAGGTCGCGCGTGTCGGCCGGCTCGATCACCAGGGGCTGCCAGACGTCGCACCCGTAGGGAAAGCGGAACCGCGGCGGCAGGATCCCCACGATCGTCGCGGTGCGGTCGCCCAGGCGAAGCGGCCCCCCGAGCGCGTCCTCGCGGCCGGCCAGCCGCGTCTTCCAGAACCGGTGCGAGATCAGAACCGAACCGCTCCGTTCCCCGCGGCGCTCTTCGTCGGCCGTGAAGAGACGCCCGCGCAGGGGCGCGACTCCGAGAAGATCGAACGTCCCGGCGGAGACGTTGGCTCCCTGGAGCGCCACGGCGGCGTCTGCGCCGATCCAGGTGAGCCGTTCCGGACTGATCCCGACAACCCGATCGAAGGAACGGGCCTGTCCCGAAACGCCGCTCCAGTGCCACGGAAGGACCTGGGACCGGTAAATCTGACCGCCCGCGGCCGAAAGCGTGTCCTGGATCCGAACGAGCCGGCTGGCCTGCGGGAAGGGCAAAGGCCGCACCAGGAAGCGCTCGACGATCGTGAAGATCGCGGTGTTGCCGCCGATCCCCAGCGCGAGCGTGGCCACGGCCGCGGCGGCGAATCTCCAGTCCCTGGCGAGGCGGCGCGCGGCGATGCGGACGTCCGAGATGAGCGAAGCCACGTTGCCGATTCTGACGAGCAAGAGCGTTGCCGTGCGTTGGCGCGGCCGACGCCGCAGCTCGGCCTCGAATTCACCGGCTTCGTCCCGCCCGCGCCGTCCGATTCCGGGACGCGGCTGCTCGCGGTCGGACAGGTCCGTTCCGGATGTCGCGCGTGTCGCGGCTCCCCCCGGACCAGCCGGTGATGGCGGACTGCCTGAGCACGACCCGCCGCCACCCGCGGCCGTCCGACTCCCTGGAAGGTGCCGGATCCCTGCCGGCTCTACGGAGACCTCAGCGAGAGCCTCCGAAGCGCCGGCAGGTCTGTCCGGTCACCATCCGGCCCCTGACGCGTCAGACCCACCCGGCTGGCCACGGAGACTCGATTGCTCGTTGCCATCGTCGGCGTCGTCGGCCGCTGCCGAGCCGCACGGCAGGATCTTCGTCACCACCGGCTTGAACTGCTTGACGCCGCGGCCCCACGTCGAGAGGCCGTTCTGAGCGTCCATCAGGGCCTGGCGCTCGTCGTCGGTCAGGCGCTCCTTGGCCAGAAGGCCGCCGATCTGACCCCGCAGGGCCTGGGCCATCCGATCGCTTTGGAGCACGTCGCTGCACAGCGTCTGCAGCGTCTGCCGATCGAGCGATCCCTCCTCGCCCCCATTGGCCGCCGCGGCCGCGAGCTGCGCCGCCGTCTCCTGGATCCTCACCGATCCGTCGGCGAACCCCTTCAGGTTGGCGGCGATTCCCGCCAGCCGCGGAAGCTTGTCCATTCGGGCCGCCGCCTCTCGGACCCTTTGCACGGCCGGAAGAAGAAGCCCGACCAGGATCCCGATGATCGAGATCACCACCAGCAGCTCGATGAGCGTGAAGCCCGACTGATTCCGATGCGCGACACGTCGATGCATGGGAGTTCCTCCTTTGTTCAGAGAACCTGTTCAGAGAACCTGTTCGGAAAACCGCCTGTCCGAGACGGACCGTCCCGCGATTGCTCATCGGAAGAGCAGGACGCTTGCCAGAAGGAGGGACTTTCGCAAGCCGCTGTTTCGCCGCGACTTGGCGGTCACGAGGCCCGCGGGCGGTCGTGCGGGAGCCTCAGAACGAAACCACGTTGCAATATTTCCGTACCGTCTCCGTTCGGCGCGGCAAGGCCGGGCGCTCCGGCGCACATAGAATGGAATCGCTCCCGACGAACCAAAAAGCAAGGTGGCCAAAATGACTTCCGGAAACGTGATCGACCTCGACCGGCTCAAGCGCGTGCGCGAGGGCGCTCGGTGGGTCCCCCTCGGAATCTTCCTGATCCTCCTCGTCGTCTTCCTCCTGAGCTCCTTCGTCTACATTCGCCCGGGCTCCGTGGGCGTCCTGATCCACAGGAGCGGCGGCGGCGTCGACCGGACACCGCTCGGAGTCGGCTTCCACTTCAAGTGGCCGATTCTTCAGGACGTCGTCGAGTACCCGGTCTACATGCAGACCCTGGTCCTGACGCGCTCCGAACGGGAAGGCAACGCCTACAACGAGGAGATCAACGTCAACTCCGTCGAGGGTCAGCCGATCAGCTGCGACGTCTCGCTCTCCTTCGAGCTCGACCCGACCCGCGTTCCCTACCTCTACAGCTCGTTCCGGACCACGATCGGCATGATCACGCACGGGTTCGTCAAGCAGAGCATCCGCCAGGCCCTTCAGGAGGTCGTCGGCCGCACCGAGGTCGTCAACTTCCTCGGCAAGGACAAGGCGCTCGTCGTCACCCAGACGCAAACCGATCTTCAGAAGCGCCTGGGCGACTACGGCTTTCTGGTCAAGCAGTTCACCCTGAACGAAGTGCGCGCTCCGGAGTCGATCGTCAAGGCGATCGAGGCGAAGAACACGATGGCGCAGGAAGCGCTGCGCGCCCAGAACGAGCTCCAGAAGAAGCAGTTTGAAGCCCAGCAGAAGATCATCGAAGCCGAGGGCGACGCGAAGTCGACGCTGACGAGGGCCAAGGCCCAGGCCGAGTCGAACCAGCTCCTGTCCTCTTCCCTGACCGCGCAGCTCGTCGAGTACCGGAAGATCGACAAGTGGAACGGCCAGCTCCCCCAGGTCTCCGGCGGCGCGACGCCGTTCATCACGCTGCAGAAGCCGGGCACGCCGGAGCGCTGAACGGAAGGAGGAGATGCGGCTCCCGGGAAACACCTGCCTGCGGGTGACGGGGCGCTTACCTCCTATCGTCTTTTTCTGCCCTGGAACGCCTTCTTCATCGGGTTGTCGACCTTCGTGTACCCCGCGGGAATCTCCCAGGCCGACGCCGGGATCGGCGTGCGCCTGATCTCGACGACCTCCGTCGCGGTGACCGAGCGGTGGCCCATCACGTCCATGGTGGTGCGGTTCGCCAGGGGGTAACCCCGCATCTGCTTGAACTGCTCCTGCATTTTCGCGATGTTCTTCGCCATCGGACCGAACGCGGCCATCATCGTCTTCATGCTGTCGGCGAAGGATCGGTACATCTCCCAGGCCTGTGGCGGGAACTGAAGCTCGGAGGTCAGGCACTCCTCGGTCGTCGAGATCTGCCCCATCGTCAGAATCCAGTCCTCGCAGCTGTAACCCGCGATCTTGCGCCGGGTGCCCGTCTTTCGCGCGTTGAAGGCGAACATCCCGCCCATGACGTCTTCCATCTTCTTCCGGTCCTCGGCCGACATCCTTTCCATCGCTTCCTGGGCCTTCTTCATCTCCGGGCTGTTCATCCGCTCCTTCATCGCGGCCGCCATCTCGTCCAGGTCCTTGCGCGTGATGAGGTAGTAGGTCTTCTTCGTCCCGTCCAGGACCGTCATCTGCCCCGTCGCGGAGTCGAGGATGAACTCCTTCCCGTCCCCCTGCACGCTGCGGATGTGGTCCCGCGTCATGTAACCAACCCGAGTCTCCGGCGCGCCGCCGTCATGAGTCACCTTCGAGATGATCGTCAGGTCCTGAGCGACCGCGGCGGCCGCCGCCGGTCCCGCCGCCATCACGACTGCCGCGAGGAATCCAAGTCTCCTGTGCATGCAACCTCCTGAATGGATCGTGCTCGTTTATCACGACACGCCGGGCCCCGAAAGGCCTGATCGCGGGGGGCGCACAGGCCTGAACAACACGATCCGCCAGGGCCTCGCATCGACGTTGCGAGGCGTTGCCGCTTCCGGTGGCCGACTCCGAACCCGGCTACGGAAGTCCGAAAGTCGCCACGAGGAAGACCGCCATCTGGCCTCGGGCCACGGCGTTGTTGGGGCAGTAGTTGCCGCCGCCACAGCCGGCCTCGAAATCTCCGCGGTGCGAGACGTGCCATATTCTCTTTAGTTGCAGGCCGCATGACGCCGTGCCCAGCCCCAGGGCGCGGACGGACGCCCGGGGTGTGGGGCGCCACGCGCCCCACCTCACGTATGCCCGGCCGTTGGCGCCGGCGCCCCACGTGCCCCGCGGCGCGCGGAGTTCCGAGCGCAGGGCGTCGAGCCCGAAGCGAGGCCTGTAGTGGAGTGGAGCGCTGGCGCGGTGATCCGTAGGCTCTGCCCTTGGCTGTATCCGGGGTTTTCCCCTTCGTGCCCGTTTAGGGCGAACCGTGACTCCGTCTCCAGCGCCCCCTCATCAAACCGGACGTGAGGATTTCCCTCATCCGGCTTTCCGACAGCGTTCACCGTTCGGCGTGCGGGTTAGCCGCACGATGCTCCCCGAGAGCCGATAGAGGCCCGCCTTCTCAAAGAAGGCGGGAGGAAATGCCCGTCCTGATCCTCTTCTGGGGAGCTTGTGCTTGCGCCGCATGTAGTTCACGAGCTTCCAGTGGACATGACGGTCGATCTTGTGGAAGTGCCGGTGGGCGTTGCTCGCGCGGAAGTATTGCCCCCAACCCCGAAGGATCGGATTGAGCTTGCGCAGCCTGTCATCCAGGCTGGGCAGCCTCGACCCCTTCAACGCTTCGCGGATCTTTCGCCGCACGCTGTTCATCGCCTTTGGAGAAGGCCATCGATAGCAGAAGAGTTTTGACCGGTCGATCCGGGTTGGCCTCATCCGAAAGTGCATGCCGAGAAAGTCAAAACCTTCGCCCGCGGTGACGACTCGCGTCTTCTCCGCGTTCAAGGTCAGACCCAACCCGGCCAAGATCTCCTCCATCCGTCGGAAATCCCCTTCCGGATTACCCCGGCAAAGAATCACGAAATCGTCGCAGTAGCGGATCAGCTTGCTCTTCGTCCCGCTCGCCTCCCACGCGACATCCAACGCGTGAAGGTACGCATTGGCCAAGAGCGGCGAGATCACGCCTCCCTGAGGCGTCCCCGCAACCACCGTCCGGAATTCTCCCTCCACGAGAACTCCAGCCTTCAGCCACCGCCGGATCAGCCGCAAGATCCCAGGATCGCTCACCCGTCTGGCGACGGCCGCGACGATCCCCTCGTGAGGCAGCGTGTCAAAGCACGCCTTCAAGTCGGCGTCGATGACACTCCGGTATCCCCACATGATCCACTTGTGCGTCTCCTCGATGGCCTGTCGAGTCCCTCGCTTGGGACGAAAGCCATAGGAACAGTTGCGAAAATCCGCCTCCAGAATCGGCTCGATCACCAACTTCACCGCCGTCTGCACGACCCGATCCCGCACCACCGGAATGCCCAGGCCACGATACTGACCCGGCTTGCCCGGCTTGGGAATCAGCACCCGTCGGACCGGTCGAGGCCGATACCGACTCTCTTTGAGCTCTCTTTCGAGCTCCTCGAGAAGTCGACCGACCCCGTAAGCCTCTACCTGCCCAATCGTCTGACGATCCACTCCGGCGCTGCCACGGTTGGCTCGGACCCGTCGCCACGCCTCCTCCAACACTTCCCGTCGATAGACCTTGTCGTAGAGAACTCCGAACCTCTTTCCCGGCGCCCCCTTGGCCGCACGGTAGAGTTTCCTCTGGAGTACCCGCACCCTTTCTTTGGACGTGTCTTGAGCCCTTCGGGCAATCACGCAGCGCCTCCCCCAGAAGAAAACCTCGCTGAAGCAGGGGCCCTTTGCTCCGAGGGCGTTACTCCTCTTCTTCGCTCGTATGGCCCCCTCCGACTTCCCTGGAAGGCATCCCTCAGAACTTCGGCCTTCGGCCTTATATCCAAAGTTCCCACCACGGGCCGCGGTGGACCTTCCGGGATCTCAGGCTTTACCCCTCTGCTCTCTCTCGACATGCCGCCGCCATTACCGCGGGAGCCCCGACGGCTTCTCATCCTCGACTCATCCACCGCCGGTAAAAGCCTTCGCCTGTTTATGAGAGGCTCGGCAACTCCACTCCCGACTCTCGCAGCTATCTCAGTCGGGTATAACTTCACGCGGCTTGCTCAGCGTTCACTCGCGTTGCGGCCTGCCGATTCGTCCCGTCCCCCCGGCTGCGTACGACACCCCCTTTCGAAGAAGCCTTCCCGGACGGCTTGTCGGTCCCGTTTCAGCGCGGCCGGTTACCCAACCACGCTCGGACCCAGACTCCTCGGGCCAATCGAGGCATCCCAAGGTGGGCTCCTTTCATCCCACAAAAGCAGAGGCTTCGGCCTCACGCCGTAATGACGGTTACGTAAACGACGGCGTAGCCAAGCGCAGCCGGCGCGCGCTCTGGGGCTGGGTCAGGGGCAGGTCCGATAACCCATGGGTTATCGGACAGCGAGTCCCGCATGCCGCGTGACGGCGGGAGGTCCGACCCGGGGGCGCGGGGGTGCCCCCCGCCTCAACGCCGTCACCCACCGGCATCGTCGGCATGCCCTCGCGGCCGCCCCGGTCGGGCCGACAGCGAGCAAAGCGAGCCGAGGCCGGAGACCCAACCCCAGAGCCGCTCCGCGCGCCGCTCACTGCGACTAAACAGGCCGCCGCGATGTTCGCCACGCTGGAGCGCGGCACGACGCGCCCGCCGGCCGCCGCGTCAGCCCGCGGCCGGCCCAATGCACGCGGCGTGTCGCGTGGGTGAGCGTTCCCTGATGAAGAAACGCACGATAGATTTCACTCTCGCGCACCCGCTCGCCTGAGGATCTCGACCACTTGATCGTGGCCCTCATACCAGTATGTGTCGTTAGTGAGGAGTCGCTGAAGGGCATTCCTTCCATCAGCGCCTTCAGCATTCACGTCTGCTCCACGATCAAGGAGTAAGCGGACAATGTCGGCCGCTCCGACCCAAGCAGCGCTAACCAGGATCGGGTCGCCTGCTACGTCCTTGACATTGGGATCGGCTCCTTTATCCAAAAATGCCCGCACCTCATGAAGCGCACCACGGTTTATTGCGTCGTCGAGAAGCATCGCATCGCTGCTTGGATCGCTCATCTTCGGCCTCGCTGAATATCTCACCTGTAAGGGAACGTCCCCTCTGCAAGCTCAGACCCGATTCCCTGCAGAGTTACGCGCGCTTGCTGAGCAGATTGGGATCCTAAGACGCGCTGATTCACCTCGCTGTAGTAGGCCTTCGTGTGGATCTCGAGATGATTAAGACCCACACCCTTCTCGGTATAGCGAAGGAAGACACCGTTGGCAGGGTCGTTGATGTCGATCCCGAGGGCCTCCAGGTGAGCGCGTGCTGGGGCTGCCGCCTCGGCGTCAACGGCGACGATGTGATGAGCTGCATTCGGGAATGGCGGCGGTCTGACGCCGGCGGCCTTCATATTCGCCCGAAGAACGACCGAAGGGGGTGGTTCTCCTTCCATTGCATAGATTGGACTACTGCCGTACTCGGCCTCGGCCGCCTCGACCCGGCGTTGGGCCTCCGGCAAGAAGTCCTGCCAAGCTCTGCTCGAAGCTCGCGCTTGTGCAGCCCCTTCTCCGACTTCGGCCTCGGCCGCCGCTCCTCCTACGGCAGCCGCAGCGACCTGCCAGCCAACTTTGTCCTCGATACCCCTCGCCCAGCGCTGCGCGGCTGGACTGAACTTCTCTGGATTTCCGAGCACGTACTGGGCGGCACGGAAGTCCTTCAGCAGCTGAAGCTCGTTCTTGGCCGTGCCGACCGGCACTTCGAGGGACGTCTTGAAGTAAGGCGACAACGCATTGATAGTTGTTTTACTGGCAGCTTCCAGTCCCTCGGCTACGTTTGCGACCGCCCGTCTGAGTTTTCCGGCTGCCTTCTGCGCCTGGCCCTTTGCCACGGCCACGCCACAAGCCAAATCCTCGCAAAGCCCGGCCGGATCGCTCGCGAAAGAGTTGCCGACGCCCCAGACGTAAGGATTCGCGGAGTCCGGATATCCAAGCGGATCGGTAGAGGTGAACGCGCCAGTCTCCGGGTCGTACCATCTGTTTCGGGCGTAGTACCAGCCGAGGTCGTTATCGAGGTCGAGGCCCTGCCAGAAGCTCGTGGTCGTGGCGCTGGAGAGGTCGAAGTTGTAGGCGCCTCCGGTGCCGGACTCGAGGGCGCCCTTGCCGAAGGGCAGGTACTTGAAGAGCTGGGTCGTGCCGGTGTCGGCGAAGACGGCGGCGGTCGAGCCGGTGGCGTCGCGGAAGATCTCGTAGTCGTGGTTGGGGGCGCCGATGACCCGGTACTCGAGGGCGCTGTCGAGGCCGCCGGCGAAGACATTCTCCCTGAACAACGAGCCGCCCCGAGTCTCCTGGACCGCGTTCCAGCCGTCGAAGACATAGGACGAGACCGTCGTCGTGGCGGAGACGGTCTTCTTCTTTTCCACCCGCCGCCCCAGAGCGTCGTAGCCGTACTCGAGCTTGATGCCGCCGGCCAGATCTGCTTCGACCAGCCGGTTCCGGGCGTCGTACTTGAAGACGTCCGTTCCGCGGCCGGTCAGGTTGCCCGAGGAGTCGTAGGTCCTTGTGACCGGGCCGTAGGCGGTGTAGCCGTAACGCTGGTTGGGCGTCACGGCGTTGGTCGTTGTCACCGAGGCCAGAGTCAGCGCGTCGTTTGTTCTCTCGTGCACCGCACCGAGCGCCAGGCTCTGGCGGTTGGGCGCCGCCGGATCGGGGGTCAAACCCACCGTCGCCTGGGACAGCCCGGAAAGCGTCAACCGGTGGTCCTCGTCGTGCTGAAACACGTCCCCGCGGCTCCCCTCGTGGATCCGCTGCGTCGAGATCGGCACGTCATCGTCGGCCCAGTTCAGCACGTATTTCAAGAAATCTGTCGACGTCGTCTTGTTGGTCGCCACCAGATTCGTCAGCCGCCGGCCGATATCATAAGTATAGTCGGCCTCGAGGTTCGCGGCGCCGACGGTCGCCGTTGCCGCGGCGATCCGGTTGAAGCCGAAGTAGGTGAACCCCCGCACCAGGCGGCGGGTTCCCGAGATGTCTTCCTCCATCCGGCCCAGCCGGTTCAGCGCGTCGAACGTCCCGACGAATTTGCGGCCGGAGCCGGGATACGTCACGTTGATCGGATTGCCGACCACGTCGAACGTTCGGGACAGGACCTTGCCGTCCTCTGTCTCCGTCAGCATCCGATCCAGAGAGTCGTACGCCCGGGCCGTCGAGTGCGTCGTCCCGCCGACTCCCCCGTTGGAGCTTGCCGTCAGGAGCCGCCCCAGCTTGTCGTACGTGTAGGTCTCCTGGGTCAGACCCAGCGTGATCCCCGTACCCTTGGTATAGGCGATCGTCTCCGGCTGGTCGTCCGCTCCGTACGTGAACGTCGCCTTGGAGCCGTTGGGGTCCGTCGACGTCGCCACGGTCCCGTCGCCATTCCAGGTCTTGGTCTCCGACTTGCCGTCCGGATACAGGATCGAGGTCAGCCGGCCAACCGTGTCGTAGCCGTACGTCGTCGTCTTCCCATTGGCGTCGACCAGGGTCTTCAGTTTCGAGCTGCGGTCCCACGTCCACTTCGTCGTGTGAGCCGTCGGCGTGCCTCCGCTCTTGTTCCCCACGCCGTCGACCATCGACGTGCGGCGCCCGAGCTCATCGTAACCGTAGGTCGTCTTGTGCGTCAGCGCGTCGACGACGGACGTCAGGTTGCCCACCTCGTCGTAGCCCGCCGTCGTCGTATGCCCCAGCGGATCTTTTCGCGAGGTCACACGGTTCAGGCTGTCGAAGCCGGTGTCCTCGACCCGCTCCGCTTCGGAGCCGCCGGTCGGCTTCACTTCAAAGAAGTGCCGCCGGACTGGATTTCCAGACAGGTCGTAGTCCGTATTGATCACGTTCCCGGCGGGGTCCTGAAGATGCGACAGCCTTCCATGGTCGTCATAGGCCCGCAACGTCACCCGGTTGAGCGGGTCGGTTGTCTGAACCAGCCGTTCCCCCGCGTCGTAAGCGAATTGCGTCAGGACTTCGACGGGGCTCGGGTCCGACGGAGTCTGACGGAGGATCTCCCGCGTGGCGGCGACCTGCCCGTTGGGCGCGTAGTCGATGCGGCGCTCCTTCAGAACGTCGCCGCTGCCCGGGTCGACCAGAGTCACATGGATCGGCCGATCGGCCCCGTCGTAGTCGACGTTGACGTTGGCGCCCCGCGGGGTCGTGATCTGGCTCACCCGCCCGACACCGTCGTACGCGATCGTCGTCCTTGTATTGACACCGTCGAAGTCCTCGAGAACCCGGCCGTCCGGATCCCTCTTCAACGTCCGCATCGCCGAGGTCGTGCCGTCCGCGTTGCGGCGCTGCTGGGCAACCAGAAGACCCCGGCCGTCGTAGACCGACAGGTCGATCTCTCCCTCCGGATGCGTCGCGCCGATGAGCTCGCCCGTCGAGCTGTAGTGATACACGGTCGTACCCATCGTGGCGACCAGGCCGCCTCGGGTCTCCGTCAGCCGCCGGCCCAGGGCGTCGTACGTATAGGTCTTGGTGGCCGTCCCCAGCGGAGACTGCAGGTACTTCTCTATGACCAGGTTTCCATCCGCGTCGTACTCGAAGGTTCGCGTCACGTTGGCGGACGGCACCGTCACGGAAGTCGTCCAGTCCGCCTCGTTCACCTGGAAGTTCGTGGCGAATCCGCGCGGATCGGTCACCGAGAGAGCGTTGCCCCGCGCGTCGCGGGTGAACGTGGTCGTGGAGGGCGAGACGGGAGAGTAGATCGTCCCCCCCGACGACGCCTGATCCGTGACGGACATCACGTAGCCGAAGGCCGGATCGGTGTTCGCAAAATAGGCATACGCGCGCGCAGCGCCCGCCTTGTCCGTTTCGACCTTCGTCTGCCCGGTCGCCGCGTCGTGGTCGATGTTCGCGCCCGGGACAGGCGGATTCGCCGAATCGATGCCCACCGTTGACGGCAGCCCCACCTTCGTCACGAAACCCTTCTGGGGATCCCTGTCGAACGTCGTCGTCGCGCCGGTCGGGTCCTTGTGTGAAGTCACCTGGTTGACCAGATCCTGGTAAGCGAACTCGTCGCGCAGCGACAGGCCCGAGCCCGAAGCGGTGACGCCGGTCACGTTGGAGCGTTGGCGACGGTCCGCGGCGACAGCCGGAACCGGCGCATAGTCGTGGCTGACCGAGCGCCCTGAGGGAAGAGTGACCGTCTGCGTCAAACCGTCGGCGCCGCCGTACGCATAGCTCGTCTCGAAGGGTCCGGCCGGGACGATGCCCGCGGGCACGGTCACGACCGAAAGCGGATCGGTCGAGCCCGCGTCGCCGGTCGAGTTCACGGAGAGCGTCGACGTCAGAGGGTGTCCGTCGGAGTCGTGCTGCAGGGTCGTCTGGACTCCTCGGCGCGACGTGAAGACGGCTGTCTCGGACGCCGGAGAATAGGAGAAGAGCTCGGGGACGCCCGCGATCGTCCTCTTCGTGGCGGCCTCGGCGACACCAAGGGCGAATGAATCCGTGTACTCGAATCGCAGGACCTCCTGGCCACGGGCGTTGTTGGAGGAGAGCAGATTGTCGTTCTGAAGGAGGGCCGCCTTCAGATTGACAAGGGGATCGGGCCCGTCCACATAGGTGTAAGTCAGCTTGCGGCGCGTGGCCCCGGTGAAGGGGCTCGAGCCGTTCGAGGCAACATTCGGAAGATCGACTTCGATCATCCTTCCCTTGGCATCGTAGAGGTAAAGGACCTCGCGGCCGGTGTGATCGGTCACGGTCTTCAGGAGTCCCGGATAGGCGCCACTGGCGCCCTTCACCGCCGTCACCGGGTAGTAGTCGAAGGCGATCGCGTGGTTGAGCGCGTCCACGATCTGGGCCAGCCGGCCGGTTCCGTCGTAGAAGAACTGCAACCGATTGCCGTCGGGCGAATCGTCCGAGGCCTGCGTCCGCACGGCGTCGGAGATCGAGATCAGCCGTCCGGTCGGATCGAAGTGGAACTGCGTGTTGTCATGTTCCCGCAGGAAGAAGGACAAGTCCGGCAAACGGTAGAGCTCGGCGAAGCGCCCGGCCGGAGCCACGAACAGCTGGTTCGCCGCGTCGTACTGGAACACTTCGCGGCGGCCGGTGCCGTCGTAGAGCTCGACGTCGCCGGTCGGAAGCTCTCGCAGGCGCGCGAAGAGCGGAGAATCCCAGTTGCGCCCGATCGAGCCGAAGTACAACCCCTGCGACGCGTAGAAGCGGTCGAGGGCGAAAGAGAGCCCGCGCCCCCCGATGAAAAGGTCTCGAACCGAGAACGTCACCTCGCCGGAGGACAAGACGACGGCGCTTCCGACCTCGTCTCCGACCATGGAGGGATTGACGCGGGGAGCCTGCCGGAGCGACGGCGTCCATTCCGCGCGCGCCGTGTTCGCCTCGGCTCGGACGTTCTGGAGGTTGAGATTGGCGAGATACGTGGCCTGCGTCTTCAGGGCGGTCTCCGCGGCCGCGTTTTCGGCGAGACGGACGACGAGCTTTTCGCCGGCCCACTGCTCGAAGGCCTGCTTGATCGGATGGGTCCGGTCATGGCCGTCGTTGGCCGCGGGGGGAGGAGCGGACAGCGACGCCAGGTCGGAGGAGTACGCCGTGTCGGGTTTGCAGTTGACGCACGCGTTTGGATTTCCCTGTCCCGCCGCATTGGAGCCGTCTTCCTCGGGCGCCAGCGCGTAATTGTGGCGAGCGCGCGGATCGGCGATCAGAACCACCTGAGGCGAGAAGTAGCGGTTATAGGCCGGGTCGGCGGGATCGTCGGACTGGCGCGTCAGGGTGACGTAAGTTCGCGTCCGCGGGAACTCGGCCGGCGGATCGGCCTCGACGACTCCCGTGCTCGAAGCCGACGACAGCTCGACGACGATCTCTTTGCCCGCGTGGCCCCAGATGTTGGCGAGGATGCGGACGACGTCGGGCGGATAGGGGGACGCCGGTTTCTTGGGGTTGGGGACGCCGAGCGGCACGGCCGTCGAGACCTCTTCCCATTGCCCATCGTGGTCGGTGTCGGCGACGAAGCGCAGGGGCGGGGCGAAGAGGTCCACCGCGAAGGCCTTGCCGTTGCCGCCGGAGGTGGAATCGCCGGCGCCGAAGACGACTCCCGTCTCGGGATCGACCACGAACGCGGAGTTGGGATTTTCGCTGGGAAGGTCCACGGACGCGAGACGCCGCGGATCGGTGGCCGGGGCGACACGGTTGGTCATTGCCAGCGTGCAGGGATCGGTCATGTCGTAGGCGGCGATCTGGCCGTTGGTGCCGTCGGAGCCCACGTAGAGGAGACCGCGCGAGGCGTCGAGGGAGAGGGAGGTGGCGGTGCCGGACGGCAGGCGGAAGAGACCGATGACGGACGGCTCGGGATAGGGGCTCCCGCTTCCTCCCACGCTCGCCTTGGTGACGTCGACGACGAAGACGCCTTCCGAAGAGCCCAGGAACGCGAGCGTGGGCCGGTACGCGTTCTCGCCGGTGTCCTTCCACTGCGCGTCGGAGCAGAACTGGCGATGGCCTGCGTCGCGCACCGGGAACCCGCGCGCCGCCGACAGCGCGAAGAAATTGGGATAGATCGGCGGGCTGTCGAACGTCGCGACGACCACGCCCGGGCCGAGCTGGTTGATCCGGATGTTCTCCCCGTCGCCGGTCAAGGAAAAGGTCGCCAGGCCGAATCGGTTGATCGCCGCCAGCACGGTGGCCTCGGCGGGATCCGCCGGCGTCGGCAGAGCGCCGGGCAACGTCGCCGCGGGGGCGTCGAGCAGCGCCATGTCGTTCAACTGGTCGAGCCTCAGAAATGCGTCGGTGCAGGCGCCGGTCGCGTCGGAGGCGCGGCACAGCGGCGGCGAGAGATCGGTCAGCCGTCCGAACGAGAAGAGGAGCCGCTTGGAGATGTCGCAGATGTCGTTGGCCGGGCCGCCGGGGACACATTCCTGACCATAGAGATGGACGGTCTTGTTGACGTCCATCCCCTGCAGCCCAAAGCCCGTCGTCCCGACGATCGAGACTTCGCCGGCGTTGACGCGGATCTCCAGGCGGTCGCCGGAGGAGGCCTTGGCGGCGATCGAGAAGACGCCCGCGGCGTCGGCGTAGGAGGTCCAGGACTGTCCCGTCGTCAGGTTGGCCACGGTCGCCGGCTGATTGAGGGGAGAGGGCGCGACGCCGGAGCCCGGAATCGTGCCGTTGACCGTTAGCGTCGCCTTGGGATCCTGCTTGCCGTCCGGCGCGCCGGCCGGAAGGACGTCAGTCTCGACGATCGCCGTCACGAATTGAGGAAGCACGGTATCCACGTCCACGACGTAGGAGTCGTGCGTTTGGCGATAGACCAGTCCGATCTTGCGCGGGAAGCCCTCCGGAAGGACGCCCAGGTTGCCTCCCCCGGTTGCAATCGTCATCTCCGTCCAGGAGCGGTCGAGATCTCCGGGGTTCGTGCCTTCGCCCAGGAGCTTGCGGCCGCCGCAAAGCCCCGAACCAGTCGGAGGCGAAAGCCGGAACACTTCGACTCGGCCATTGGTGCCGCCGCCCCCCATCGCCACGAGCACACGGTCGTGGTCGTCCATGGTGACGCCGCGGGCGAAGTCGTAGAGCGGAATCGACGGCGGGCAGAGCACAACCGCGCCCGGATCGCTCGCGTCGTAGAGATTCAGCTTCGCGACGCCACCGGCGTCGCCCAGATTTCCGGCCGTGCCGGTGACCTCAAGGAGCAGGCCGCCCTTCAAATACAGGGCGTTGACGTCCTTGACGTCGCGGCCTCCGACGATTCCGCTCGACGGCGACGTCAGCTTGACGGTCAGGGCCTTGGGGAGCTTGCCGGCGGGGATGAGAAGCGTGACCGTCGACCCGGCGACAAACGGCTGGCGCGCCGTCAGCGTGTAGCCGCGCGTGCCGGTGTCGGGCGTGACGTCGTAGGTGATCGCGCCCGCGTTCAGCGTGACGAGCTGAACCGAAGGCACGTCCATGGACTGCGAGAACACCAGGTGGATCGGCGCGGAGGGCGCGAGCGATTTCGTCCCGGTCAGAAAGGTCACGTCCTCGCCCGGCTTGGCCGCGATGGCGATCGAGAAGGAGCCGTCGGCCGCGGCGGTGCCCGTGACGGCCGCGATCGCCTGCACGTTGTTGGTCAGAGAGAGATCGGCCGACGCCTCCACCGCGCCCGCGATCCCCTTCACCGTCACCGTGCCCGACCCGCTGACGACCGTGAAGTGGTAGGTCATCTGGTTCAGGAAAGGCTTGTCGACTCCGGCGGTCGGCGCCGGCACGAAGGTGTAGGCCTTGAAGGGGGAAGCGTCGATGAGGCGCGGCGCCGGCGGCGTCCCGATGAGGCCGGCCGGCGGAAGCTGCGTGATGTTGGTCGGGTCGGTCACCGCCGGGAAGGAGCCCTGGAAGATCGTCAGACCCGACGTCGCGTCGCGGCCGACGACGGAGAACGGCACGTTGACGGGGACGGGCAGGGCAAAGTAGCACTGCTGCCTGGCCTCGCGCGCGACCCAGACATAGGGCAGCACGGACGCCAGGACGTCGAACGGCGCTGCGAAGACGAGACTCACGGCGGCGTCGGGGTACACGATGGCCGACGCGGCGAAGGCAATCTGCTGCTGCACGCCGAGAAGGATGAGGTTGGACTTGCGCGTGACCCGGTCCAGGATGTCCTTGGAGCCTCCGGGATTCTGAAGCTGCGGGCAGTTGACGGTCGACTCCGCGCCGAGCACCGAAACGCCCTCACCAAGAGGCCGGATGCCGAAATTCGTGGCGCCGGCCGGCGGACGCGTCGTGATGGAGCCGCTGTCGTAGCGCGCGGTGTCCACGACCATCCACCGCGTCTGCCCCGCCACAGAGACGGCCCGCGCGACGAGGAACTGTCCCCCGGTCACGCCCACCGGCGCGGCCACCGCGAGGTCGATTCCCTTCGAGGCGACGGCGTCGCCGGGATCGAACGAGATGCCGGCGATGAAGATCGACTGGGCGGGCAGCGGCGCCGGCAGGTTCGCTTGCGTGATCGGCGAGACGCGCAGCGTCACCGGCCCTGTGAAGGAGCCCTGATCCGCGGTCACCCGGATGCCGTCGCTCGTCAGGTAGTCGGCGGCGCGCGGGCCCAGGTAGGCGACCCGCCCGCCCTGGTCGCGGTACGGGCCGGGATCGATCTGAATTTCGCCTCCCGCGGGGCGCCGGATGATCAGGTAGACCCTGTCTTTGGCGTTGGCCGCCAGGGTCATGGTGAAGGACCCGTTGGACAACGCGGTCGTCGTGACGGTCGCGGTCGTCGTGTCGTTGACAGCGATGACCGTGCAGCCCGCGCAGGCGGCGCCGGCGGTGCCCGTGATCGTCACCGTTGGCGGGCTGCCCGCCGGCACGGTCATGTAGATGAGCAGCGGATTGATGTCCGTGGGCGGCGTCGGATCGACCGTGTTGTACGTCACGGCGTAGTTGGCGACCGCCTTGCTGACCGCATCGACCAGCCGATAGCCCTGGCGGTCGGTGACGGTCGAGGAGAGCGTCAGAGTGACGGTCGCCTTGCCCGGCCAGTCGCCGGAGGGAGTGAAGGTCACCTGCGCGCCGGAGGCGGAAAGCGTCGCCGTCCCGGCGATCGGCGTCGTCCCGACCACCGCGGTCACGGCGTTGGCGGTCACGGTGGCCGGATTCAACGGCTCGGAAAGCGTGAAGACGACGGGAAGATCGAGCGGGAGCGCCGAGGTCGTGGCCGGGGCGACGGAGACGACGTACGGCGCGGTGACCGCGAGCACGATGTCCTTGCTCGCGGTGGCTCCGGCCGCCTGCGCCCCCACCGACGCCTGCCCGACGTTGCCGGTGTCCAGCCGCGCCGATCGCACGACGGCGCCGGCCGCCGGCACGGGCAGCGCGTAGGCTCCCGTCCCATCGGACACCGCGACGAGGGTCGTCCCGTCCTCGGTGACCACGGCGGACGCCACCGGCGTTGTGCCGCCGACGTCCAAGACCTTGCCCTTGACGTAGGCCGTGGCCTGGTTGGCGCCCAGAAGCAGGTAGATGTCGCTCGAGAGAACCCCCGGCACGGGCAGGTTGTGCACCGCCGCGGGCGTCGTCTCGACGAGCTTGTTGACCGAATCGTAGCGGCCCGGATTGACGAACCGGGGACGCGTGATTCCGTTGAAGCTCGCGACCTCGACCCAGATCATCCCGCTCCCCGTGGGATCCGTCGCCGAGGCCCATTTCAACGCGGCCGTCTGCGTGAGGGTCTGCCCTCCCAGCGCGACCTGGATCGCGGCCAAGAGGTGATAGCCGGCGGGGATGGCGACGGGAACGTCCGACGGGTTGACCTGCGTGAGCGAAACCGGAACGGTCTGCGTCAGCGCGCCGGCCGGAATCACGAGCGAGAATCCCGAGGGCCCGGCGACCGTGCCGCCTCCGGAGCCGATCAGGTTGCCGCGGGTCAGGTCGACGGCGTAATGGCGGACGGTCAGGTTCTCGTAGCCGACCGACAGGGCGACCTGCGCCGCCGTCGCGGAGGGCCGGACGCGGAACGGAACGATCGTCTGACCGGTGCCGTCCCGGACCACCATCAGGTCCTCGAGAAACGACGGCACCTGGACCTGCTGGCTGTTCAAGAGCGTCAGCGTCTCGGAGACGAGAACCTCCACGGGGTATCCGGACGGAACCGCCGAGGAAATCGTCAACCTGGCCTGGATGCTCGCGGTCTGCGTCGGCAGCACGTCCGACGGCGTCGCCGTGACGGCCGCCGAGACGATGGGATCGGTCGGAGGCGCGGCCACGCCTGCGACGGGCTGCCCGAGGGCCGGCTGGGGAGGCGCGTTGGGGGCGGGGTCGGGAACGAGCACGACATATGCGCCGGTCTGCGGGATCGAACCGTTGATCTTCGCCGTCCCCGACGCGAACGTCGCCGCGCCGGCCGAGACATAGCGGCGCGTCGCGACGTCGAAACGCGCGAGCAGGAGCGTCGTCCCGGTCGGATAGGCCAGCGTGTTGTCCCAGGACGCCGCGATCGCCGCCGGGAAGGTGACCGGCGCCGTCGCGTCGACCGCCGCGGGGCCGACCTCGACGGAGAGCGCGGCCGCGGGCGACCAGCCCAGCGGCGGCAGGGCGGCCAGGCCTTGCGGAGCGAGCGAGGCCGCGCGGATGGAAGCGCCGGATGCGACGGCCCCCGCCGGCAGAGTCAGCGCCAGGCCCGAGTCGGCGATCGAGGCGCTTCCGTTGGCGGCGGCGGTCACGATCGTCTCCTGCGTCAGGCGCATGTCGAAGACCGTGATGGAGTCGCCCGACGCCGGCGTGGCGATGCGGATCGACGGCGCATAGCCGGCCTGCGAGGCGCGCAGGACGACCTCGCCCGATGGCGCGACGAGCGAGAAGCTGCCGTCGGTGGCGGTGGTCGCGGAGGGCGCCGGCGGCGTCGGCGCGACGCCGTTGACGGCGATGACCGTCACGACGGCGCCGGCGATCGGCCTGCCGACCCTGTCGTCGAAGACCTGCCCGGAAAGGCCCGACTGCCCCGCCGCGAGCGCGGCCATGCCGGCGATCGTGACGTAGGGCGCCGGAAGCGGATTTCCAGCGAGGTCCGTCACGCCGCGCCCGACCGTGACGGTCGTCTGGCCTTCGAGGAGATCCGGGGCAGCGGCAAATCGGGCGATCCGGCCGGCGGCGTCGAGCGCCGGGGGCCCCAGGGCCAGGATTCCCTCGGGGCGCCGCGTGAGGACGACCGCGCCGTCCGTGGCGAGCGACCGAGGCTCGATCGGCTCGGAGAACTGGATCTCCAGTCCGTCGGGCGTCGCCCGCACCTGCTCGACGCGCGGCGGCGCGCAGTCGCGCCGCACCGGGCGCACGACCGGAGAGCTGGCGCGGCCGGCGCCGTCGACGGCCACGACCGAAAGCGCCTGGATCGTCTCGGAGGCGAGCGCCACGTCCACGGCGAAGCGCCCGTCCGGACCCGCCACGGCCGCGGCCAGCTCCGCGCCGCCTTCGATGCGCAGGCGCGTCCCGGGGTCGGTCTTTCCGGTTACCTGCAGAGTCGCGGCGCAGACGCTTTCGCGGACCGGGTCGACCGTCAGCGGGGGCGCCGAGGAGCGCGCGGTGGAGAAGCGAACCGTCCTCGGGCCGGACGGCGTCTCGAGCGGACGGCCGACCTCCAGCCGATATCCTGTTTTCTCCTCCAGAACCGCTCGGGGAAGGATCGCGATCTCCTTGCCGACGACATACAAGGTCGTTTCCACTGGCGCGCCGTCGAGCTCGCGCAGCAGGCGAACGCTCTTCGTCTCGGCGGACGCGGAATCGAGCGCTCGGGAGAAGGCCAGGCGCGGGACCGCCGTCGTCGGAACCTCCCGCGCGCCGTCTGCGGGAAACGCGTTCAGCAGGCGCAGCGGAGCGCTGTCGGCCGGGCCGGATGGCTGAGCCCCGGTTCGGAGGGCGCCGGCCGTTCGGATCACGTCCAGAGCGGCTTCGCTTCGATTCCCCGCGGCGTCTCTGGCCACGACGGCCAGGCGGTTCGGGCCCTCGACCAGGGCAACGCGGGCCTGAAACGCCGTTCCCGTGACGGACGCGGGGGCGCCGTTGACCGTGACCTCCGCCAGCCGCTTGTCCTCGGCCGTGCCGCGCACGACGATCGCGCTCTCGGCGGTCTCGGAGCCGGAGAGCGGCGCGGCGATCGTCAGGCGCGGCGCAAGGTCGTCGCGGACGAGCGTGATCCGCGCGGTCGAGGCGTTCCCCGCGGCGTCGCGCGCAACAATATCTATATTGTTGGCGCCGGGCGCGAGGGGGACCCGCGCGGCGGCGAACCGGCGGCCGTAGACCGCGGCGGCCAAGCCGTTGACCGTGACGGACTCGGCGTCCTCGCACTCCCCCGCCACGGTCGTGGAGGCGGCCGCGAGCGCGCTGCCGGACGCGGGGGACAGGCGGCCGACCTGCGGGGCGCGGGCCAGCACGCGGAACGCCACCACCCGCCGCGTCCGATTTCCGGCGCGATCGGCGGCCTCGACCTCGAGCGTGTAGGCTCCCTCGCGCGGCAGGTCCGTGCCGGAGACGAACGCCTCGCCGTTCAAGAACGCCTGGACCTGGACGGGCGACCGGTCGGAGGGCTCGATCGTGAGGCGCGTCCGCGGGCGAAGCGCCACTCCCGCGTCGAGGGTCGACCCGCCGGCGCGGATCGCCAGCTGCGGCGGCGTGCGGTCGACGACGATGCGGACGGAGACCTCGCGGACGCGTCCTTCCCGGTCGACCGCCCGGGCCGCGAGGGTGACCGGACCCTCGGGCAGCGCCACGGGCGACGCGAGGAACACGCCGCCTCGGTCGCGGCTGGCGGAAACGCCGTTGACCGAGACCGAGACGACGGCGTCGCTGGCGCGGACGCGTACGGTGGCAGTCGCCGTATTCAGGTAGCTGCCCTCGGCCGGAGCCTCGATGACGAGGCCGACAGGATTCGAGGCGGGCTTGGGTCCCACAGCCGATGTCGGGTTCGCGGCGTGGGCTCGCGTCTGGGCCAGCACGGGGAGAGCGGCCAGGAGAAGCAGAGCGGCGCAGAAAGCTCCAAGACGTCGCGTCATGGCGTCACCGTGAGAGTGGTTCCGGCGCTCGTGCCGGCGTAAACGGCGGTCAAGCCCGCCGCGGTCGGGATTCCGACCGGCACGGTCGTGACCGTGAAGGCCGCCGTCGTGGCGCCCGCCGCCACCGTGACGGAGGCGGGAACCGCCGCGGCCGGATCCCAACTCGACAGCCAGATCACCGCGCCGCCCGCCGGCGCCGCGCCGGTCAGCGTGACCGTGGCCGTCGACGATCCGCCGCCCGCGACCGAGCCGGTCGAGAGGCGCAGACTCGCCAGACCGATCGGCACGACCGTGACCACGGCCGTCTTGGTGGTCCCCGCGACGGCCGTCAGCGTGACCGCCGTCGTCGACGCGACCGCCGTGG
Source organism: uncultured Acidobacteriota bacterium (assembly GCA_963733955.1). Classification (GTDB taxonomy): domain Bacteria; phylum Acidobacteriota; class Thermoanaerobaculia; order UBA5066; family Gp7-AA6; genus DATFTF01. The sequence continues at coordinate 1,978,211 of CAVTEW010000003.1, read as the reverse complement.
TCGTGAAGGGCACCACGGCCGACGTGGCGCCGGCCGGCACGGTCACCGACGCCGGGATCGAGGCGACCGGCGCGTTGGAGCTCGAGAGCGTGACGGTCGTGCCGCCCGCCGGAGCCGGAGCGGACAGGGTGACCGTCGCGGAGCCCGCGCCTCCCCCCACGACGTTGCCCGGCGTCAGGGAGAGGCCGACCGAGGGTCCGCTGAAGGTGACTCCGTCGTAGTAGATCGTGAAGCCCGCCCCCCAGGTGTCCTGGTGGATCTCGATCTGGTTGACGTCGGCCATCGTCGGCGAGCCGGTCGTCGAGAGCGTCCACGGATCGCCGCCGGCCAGCGGGATCTGGTACAGGTGCCACGCGTTGAGCGTCATGAGGGTCCCCGTCGCCGTGTAGATGAAGTCGCCGCCGGTCGTCTTCAGGACGACGTTGGGCTGCATGTCCTGAAATGCGCCGGCGTTGACGTTGATGGCGTAAGCCCAGAAATTCAGCGTGTCGGCCCCGGTCAGGTTCCAGTGCGCGTTGGCCGCCGCCGGATACTTCACGCCCGTGTCGATGCCGCTCGCCGTATCGAAGCGGATCGACTTGGCGCCGGACATCACGTGCGTAGCGTCGTCCGCGACCGTCGCCGTCGCGCTGTCGGCCGCGAAGACGCTCCACTGCGCGGCGTTGCTCTCGGCGAGGTCGCCGGGCAGGGACTGAAGGAACTGCAGCCCGTCGAAGTACACCGTGAAGACGCTCCCCCACGTGTCGAGATCGATCTCGATCTGGACGACGTCGGCGAGGTTGGGCGTTCCCGCCGTGGTCCGCGTATAGACGCTGTCTCCCTCCAGCGGGATCTGGTACAGGCGCCAGGCCCCGATCGCCTGGTTGATCGGCGTGGGCGGCGAGTCGTAGGTGAAGCTGCCCGCGGCGCTCTTGACCACCAGCGTCGGACCCTGCTGGAAGCCGCCGGCGTTCGCGTTCACCGCGTAAGCCCAGAAAGACACATAGTGGACGCGCGTCAGATCCCAGTGGATCGAGCCCGGCGTGTTGGGATAGTAGAGCCCGGTCAGGATGCCGCTCGCCGAGTCGAACCGTAGGGACCTGGCGCCGACGCGGATCTTCGAGGTGTCGTCGGCCACGGAGGTCGCCGCGCTGTCCTGCGCGAATGTTCCCCAGGCCGAGGCATTGCCCTCGGCGAGGTCTCCCGTGGGCGGCGCCGCCGGCGCGGCCGGGTTGACCGTCAGGACCGCCGTCTTCGTCGCGCCGCCCGCGGTGGCCGAGATCGTGGCCGTGCTCGTGGACACAACGGCCAGGCTCGTGACCGTGAAGGTCCGGGTCGTCGAGCCCGCGGCGACGGTCACGCTCGCCGGCACGGTCGCGATGGCCGCATTGGAGGTCGACAGGGTGACCGGCGCGCCGCCGGCGGGCGCGGCTCCGGTCAGGGTCACGGTGCCCGTCGACGCGGTCCCTCCCGTGACCGTGGCCGGGGCGAGCGCCACGCTGGAAGCCGCGGGCGGCGTCACCGTCAGCACCGCTGTCTTGTTCACCGCGGCGTACGTCGCCGTGATCGTGGACGAGCTTGTCGAGGCCACCGGGATGCTCGCGACCTGGAAGGTCGCCGTCGTGGCGGACGCAGCTACCGTTACGCTCGCGGGCACGGTCGCGACGGCCGTGTTGGAGCTCGTCAGCGTCACGACCGCGCCGCCGGCGGGGGCCGGGCCGGTCAGGGTGACCGTCGCCGTGGACGAGACACCCCCGACCACGCTCGCGGGCGCCAGGGTCACGCTGGAGACGCCAGCCGGATTCACCGTCAGCGCCGCGGTCTTCGGCACCGTGAGGTACGTCGCTGTGACGGTCACGGCCGTCGACGAGACGACGCCCAGGGTCGTCGCCGCGAAGGTCGCCGTGGTGGCTCCGGCGGCCACGGTGACGCTGGCTGGGACGGTCGCGGCGGCCGTGTTGGAGGACGACAGCGCGACGACGGCGCCGGCCGGCGGGGCCTTGCCGGTCAAGGTCACCGTCCCGGTCGAGAGCGCACCGCCCACGACCGCGGCCGGCGCGAGCGCGACCGACGAGAGGGCGGCGGGCGTGGCGGTGACTGTCGCCGTCTTGGGGACCGCGGCGTAGGTGGCCGTGACGGTCACGGTAGCCGACGACGCCACTCCCAGCGTCGTGACCGTGAAGGTGGCGGTCGTGGCATTGGCGGCCACGGTCACGCTCGACGGAACGGTCGCCGAGGTCGAATCGGAGCTCGCCAGGGTGACCACCGCTCCGCCCGGAGGAGCCTTGCCGGTCAACGTGACCGTGCCGGCGGACGTATTGCCGCCGACGACCGACGTCGGAGCGACCGCCAGGCCCGAAATCGCCGCGGGATTGATCGTTACAGTGGCCGTCTTGGGGACAGACAGATAGGTCGCCGTGATCGTGGGCGTCGTCGCAGCGGCCACTCCGAGCGTGGTCACGGTGAACGTCGCCGACGTCGCGCCCGCGGCGACCGTCACGCTCGCCGGAACCGTCGCCGCCGCGGTGTTCGATGACGAGAGCGTGACGACGGCGCCGCCGGCCTTCGCCTTCCCGGTCAACGTCACGGTTCCCGTCGACGAGGCGCCGGCCACCACCGCGGACGGCGCGAGGGCCAGGCTCGAGATCGCCGCGGGGGTGACCGTGAGGGTCGCCGTCTTCGGCGTGGAGGCGTAGGTGCCGGTCAGCGTTACCGACGTGGACGAGGCCACGCCGAGCGTGGTCACGGCGAAGGTTGCCGTCGTCGCGTTCGCGGCAACAGTGACACTTGCCGGCACGGTCGCCGCGGACGTGTTGTTCGAGGTCAGGGTCACGACCGCACCTCCGGCCGGGGCTTTCCCGGTCAGCGTCACCGTGCCCGTGGCGCCGTTGCCGCCGACGACGGAAGTCGGAGAGACGGTGACCGAGGAGATCGCCGCCGGTGTCACGGTCAGAGTCGCGGGCTTCGCGCTGCCCTCCCTCGTTGCCGAGATCGCGACCGCCGTCGAGGACGCGACATTCAAGCCGGTCACCGTGAACGTACCCGACGTCGCGCCGCCGGCGATCGCGGCCGTCGCCGGGACCGTTGCCGCAGCGGGGGTCCCGCTCACGAGCGCCACGACGCTTCCTGCCGCGGGCGCCGGACCCGAAAGCGTCACGGTTCCGGTCGAAGTCCCGCCCGCCGCGATCGACGCCGGCGCGAGGCTGACCGCGGTCGGAAGAGCCGGGATGACCGTGAGTGTCCCGCTCGCCGCCACGCCCCCGTACGTCGCGAAGACCACCACGTTCGTCGCCGATCCCACCGGCAACCCGCTCAAACTGAACGTCGCCGAGGTTGCGCCCGCCGCGATCGCGAGACTGGCCGGGGGCACCGCGACCGTGGCGTCGGTCGAGAAGAGGGTCACCGAGGCTCCGCCGGCCGGCGCCGCGCCGTTCAACGCCACGGTGACCGTCGTGCTGGCGCCCTGCGCGATCGTGGTGGGCGAGAAGGAGACGCGGTAGGCGACGGGCGAGGAAGTGAGCGAGAGAGTCGCCGTCTTGGTCACGCCGCCGTGGGCCCCGGAGATGTTGACCGAAGCGAGAGCGCCTCCCGAGAGGGTCGTTACGGTGAATGTCGCCGACGTCGCGCCCGCCGCGACGGTCACGTTGGCCGGCACGGTCGCGTTGGCCGTGCTCGACGAAGTCAGCGTGACCACCGCTCCGCCGGCCGGCGCCGGGGCGTTCAGACGGACCGTGGCCGTGGACGTCGCGCCGCGAACGACGCTCGTCGGCGCGAGCGTGGTCAGGTAGGCCTGGATGGTCGGCGCGACGGTCAGCGTGGCCGTCTTGGTGACGGATCCGTAGGCGGCGGAGATCGTCACGTTCGTCGAGGCGGCGACCGTCAGCGTCGTGATCGTGAAGGTGGCGGTCGTCGCGCCGGCGGCGACCGTTACGGAGGCAGCCACCGTTGCGGCGGCGGTATTCGAAGAGGTCAGGGTCACCGAGGCTCCGCCGGCCGGCGCCGGGCCGTTCAAGGCGACTGTGCCGGTCGACGAGGCCGTCCCGAAGGCCGCCGCGGGGTCGAGCGTCAGCGCGTACGCGACAGCCGCCGGTGTGGTCGTCAGCGCCGCGGTCTTCGAAGCGCCGGCGTTCGCGGCCGTTATGGTGCTCGCGCCGGAGGTCGCGGCCGGAAGTGTCGCGATCGAGAACGTTCCGGCCCTGGCCCCCGCCGGGATCGTGATGCTTGCCGCTACCAGAGCGCGCGCCGTCGCCGAGCTCGTCAGAGTGATCGCCGCGCCTCCCGCCGGTGCCGCCGTGTTGAGCGTCACGGTGCCGGTCGCTCCAAAGCCGCCGATGACGCTCGTCTGGCTGAGCGTGAGCGACGCCAGAAGCGTCTGCACCGTCAGAGCCGCCGTCGGTGACGCGCCGGCGTTGGACGCGGTGATCGTCACGGTCGCGTTGGCGGTCAGGGCGGCCGTCGTGATCGGGAAGGTCGCCGTCGTGGCGCCCGCGGCGACCGTGACGCTCGCCGGCACCGTGGCCGCCGCGGTGTTGGAGGAGGTCAGGGTGACCGCCGTCCCGCCGGCCGGTGCCGCGGCATTCAAGGTGACCGTACCGGTCGAGTTGGCCATGCCTCCCACGACCGCGGCCGGGCTGACCGTCACGGAGGCCAGGAACGGCTTGACCGTCAGCGTCGCCGTCTTGTTCACGCCGGAGAACGTGCCGGTCAGGGTGACGGTCTGACTGGCGGTGACAACGGTCGTCGTCACGGCGAACGTCGCGGTCTTGACGCCGGCAGCCACGGTCACCGAGGCCGGAACCGACGCCGACCCGTTGTTGCTCGCCAGGGAAACCGTGGCGCCTCCGGCCGGCGCGACCCCGGTGAGCGTCACCGTGCCCGTCGCGCCGACGCCTCCCACGACGGACGTGGGCGCGACCGTGACCGTGGAGAGCGCGGTGGTCGTGGCCGGATTCGCGGTCAGGACGGCAGTCTTCGTCACGCCCGCGTAGACCGCGGAGATCGTGACCGTCGACGTAGCCGCGACGGAGACCGTGGTCACGGTGAATGTCGCCGAGGTCGCGCCGGCGGCGATGGACAACGAGGCGGGAACGGTCGCCACCGACGCGTTGGAGCTGGCGAGCGTGACCGACGCGCCTGCCGGCGGAGCGGCACCGGTCAGCGTCACCGTGGCCGTCGACGGGTTCCCGCCGACCAGATTGGAGGGCGCGAGGGCGAGGGAGGTCAGCGCCGCCGGCGTCACGGTCAGGGTCGCCGTCTTCGTACTGCCGCCGCCGACGCCCGTGATCGTCACGGGCGTCGAGGAGGCGACGCCAAGCGTCGTGACCGTGAACGTGGCCTTCGTCGCTCCTGCCGCGACGGTGACCGAAGCCGGAACCGTCGCCGCCGCGGTGTTCGAGGACGACAGCGTCACCGCCAGGCCCCCGGCCGGCGCCGCACCCGTGAGTGTCGCGGTTCCCGTGGACGAGGTCCCCGAGACCACGCTCGTCGGCGCCAGGGAGACTGTCGAAAGCGCCGCGGGGTTCACCGTGAGAACGGCCGTCTTCGTCACGCCGGAGTAGACCGCCGAAAGAGTGACCGACGTCGAGGACGCCACCCCGAGCGTCGTGGCGGTGAACGTCGCCGTGGTCGCCCCGGCGGCCACCGTGACCGAAGCCGGCACCGTCGCCGCGGCCGTGTTGGACGAGGAGAGTGTCACCACCGCTCCTCCCGCCGGAGCCGCGGCCGTCAACGTGACGGTTCCCGTCGAGGGGTTCCCGCCCACCACCGCCGAAGGCGCCGCGCTCACGGCCGAGAGCGCCGCGGCGGCCGGCGGCGTCACCGTCAACGTCGCCGTCTTGGTCACGCCCGCAGCGACCGCGGTGATGGTGACGGACGTGGAAGACGCGACGCTCAACGTCGTTGCCGTAAACGTCGCCGTCGACCCTCCGGCGGCCACCGTGACCGACGCCGGCACCGTCGCCGCCGCCGTGTTGGAGGAAGACAGCGTCACCGCGATCCCGCCCGTCGGCGCGTTGCCCGTCAGAGTCACCGTTCCGGTCGAGCTCGTCCCTCCGGTCACGCTCGATGGAGCCATCGCCACGGAGATCAGCGCCGGCGGTGAAACCGTCAGCGTCGCCGTCTTCGTGACGCCCGAGTAAACGGCCGAGATCGTCACCGTCGCCGAGCTCGCAACCGGCAGAGAGGTTACGGTGAACGTCGCCGTCGAGGCGCCCGCCGCCACCGTCACCGAGGCCGGAACCGTCGCCGCGGACGTATTGGACGAGGAGAGCGTGACGGCCGCGCCGCCCGCGGACGCCTTCCCGGTCAGCGTGACTGTCGCGGTCGACGGCGACCCTCCGGTGACGGTGGACGGCGCGAGCGCGACGGAGGTCAACGCCGCCGGTGTGACCGTCAGGGTGGCGGTCTTGGTCGATCCCCCGCCCACCCCGGTGATCGTGACCGTCGTCGAGGAGGCCACGCCGAGCGTCGTGACCGTGAACGTGGCCTTCGTCGCTCCTGCCGCGACGGTGACCGAAGCCGGAACCGTCGCCGCCGCGGTGTTCGAGGACGACAGCGTCACCGCCAGGCCCCCGGCCGGCGCCGCACCCGTGAGTGTCGCGGTTCCCGTGGACGAGGTCCCCGAGACCACGCTCGTCGGCGCCAGGGAGACTGTCGAAAGCGCCGCGGGGTTCACCGTGAGAACGGCCGTCTTCGTCACGCCGGAGTAGACCGCCGAAAGAGTGACCGACGTCGAGGACGCCACCCCGAGCGTCGTGGCGGTGAACGTCGCCGTGGTCGCCCCGGCGGCCACCGTGACCGAAGCCGGCACCGTCGCCGCGGCCGTGTTGGACGAGGAGAGTGTCACCACCGCTCCTCCCGCCGGAGCCGCGGCCGTCAACGTGACGGTTCCCGTCGAGGGGTTCCCGCCCACCACCGCCGAAGGCGCCGCGCTCACGGCCGAGAGCGCCGCGGCGGCCGGCGGCGTCACCGTCAACGTCGCCGTCTTGGTCACGCCCGCAGCGACCGCGGTGATGGTGACGGACGTGGAAGACGCGACGCTCAACGTCGTTGCCGTAAACGTCGCCGTCGACCCTCCGGCGGCCACCGTGACCGACGCCGGCACCGTCGCCGCCGCCGTGTTGGAGGAAGACAGCGTCACCGCGATCCCGCCCGTCGGCGCGTTGCCCGTCAGAGTCACCGTTCCGGTCGAGCTCGTCCCTCCGGTCACGCTCGATGGAGCCATCGCCACGGAGGTCAGCGCCGGCGGTGAAACCGTCAGCGTCGCCGTCTTCGTGACGCCCGAGTAAACGGCCGAGATCGTCACCGTCGCCGAGCTCGCAACCGGCAGAGAGGTTACGGTGAACGTCGCCGTCGAGGCGCCCGCCGCCACCGTCACCGAGGCCGGAACCGTCGCGGCCGCCGTGTTGTTGCTCGACAGGGTCACCGCGATTCCGCCCGCGGGCGCCTTCCCGGTCAGCGTCACCGTTCCCGTCGACGTTGAGCCTCCCGTGACCGTCGCGGGCGCCAGCGAAACGGCGGACAGCCCCGCCGGATTGACGGTCAGCGTGGCCGTCTTATTCCCCGCGGCATAGGTTACGGTGATCGTCGGCGTGGCCGTCGCGGCGACGCCCAGTGTCGTCACGGCAAAGGTCGCCGTCGTCGCCCCCGCGGGAACCGTCACGCTCGCGGGCACCGTCGCCGCGGTGTTGATCGACGAGGCGAGTGTCACGACAGAGCCACCCGAGGGAGCGGCCCCGGAGAGCGTCACCGTTCCCGTTGACGGATTGCCGCCGACGACCGCGGCTGGGGCGAGAGACACGGAGGAGAGAGTCGGCGGGTTCACGGCGAGCGCTGCGGTCTTGACATCCCCGCCCGACGTCGCGGTCATTGTGACGTTGGCGGTCGCGGCGACCGGCGTCGTCGTGATGGAGAACGTCGCGGAGGTCGAGCCCGCAGGCACGAGGACGCTCGCCGGCACGGTCGCCGCTGAAGTATTCGAGGAAGAGAGCGTGACGGGCTGGCCGCCGGTGAGCGCCGCGCCCGTCAATGTGACCGTGCCCGTTGCCGAGACGCCGCCGATCACGCTCGCCGGGGCGACCGTGACGGAGGCGAGGCCAGGGCCGCCCGAGGCGGAAATCTTTCCGGCGCGATCGAACCAGGCATGGCCGTCGAAGAGCGTGAAGGCCATCCCGCCGATCGTGCTTCCCGCGGCGACCGTGGCCACGGGGACCTCGAGGCGCGCCCATTGCCCGGCAGCCGGCAGGGCGCCCATGTTCACGCGCGAAGGCGTGCCGGTCGTGCCCCAGTCGATCAGGTCCTGGCCCCAGAACGCGCGGTGCTCCCAGCCGTTGGCGCCGTCGTTCCACTGGAGCATGATTTCCTGCGGTGGATCGCACGGATCCACGAGGACGTAGCACACGAGCTCGTCCGTCGGCGCCACGGTGAGGGGATTGGTCCAGGAATTGTCGATCCCGTGCTGGTGGATGTTCGTCGTGGCCGGCTCGTGGTGCGACGCGCTGCCGCTCGCCTTCTGCGTCGTGTCCCAGGTCATCGTTCCGAAGACCGTCGCTCCGGGCGGCGGAGCGTCTTCGACCCAGACCGTGTCGGCGGCCAACCCCGGCGGCGACGCGATCGGCGGGGTGCACGTCGCACTCTTGCCGACGTGGTCCCACCAGGCGTGGCCGCCATAGAGGGCAAAGGTGATGTCGCCGATGATGTTGCCGCCCATGTTGAAAGCCGACGCGGGCACTTCCAGGCGCACCCACTGCCCGGCCGCGGGAAGGGCGCCCATGGAGAGTCGATCGACTCCCAGGGTGCCCCACTGGATCAGGTCCGCTCCCCAAAAAGCGCGGCCGGTTCCGGAATTGTTGGAGGCCCACTGCAAGAGGACTTCCTGCGGCGGATCGCACGGGTCGATCAGCACGTAGGCGACGAGCTTGTCCGTCGCCTCGACGTAGAGGCTGTCGCCCCAGAGGTTCTGCACGCCGTGCCAGTGCTCTCCCACCGCACCCGGCTCGGTGTGCGATTGCGTGCCGCTCGCCTTCTCCGACGTGTCCCACTGCCAGGTGCCGTAGAGCGTGGCATCGGAGGGCGTCTGGTCATCGATCCAGACCGTGTCCCCTGCCGGAAAACTCGACGGCGGCGTTGCGACCGGCGGCGTGCAGGTCGGCGCCTTGCCGGTCCGGTCGAACCACGCGCGCCCGTCGTAGAGGGCAAAGGCAACGTGCCCGACGACCTGCTCGCCCAGACCCAACGCCGCGGCAGGAATCTCCAGCCTCGTCCACTGGCCGGCCGGCGGCAGCGGACCCATGGAGAACTTGTCGACGCCCAGAGCGCCCCAAGAGATCTGGTCGGCCCCCCAGAACGCCATGCGCGCGCCGGCGGTGTTGTCGAAGTACAGGAGGACTTCCTGCGGCGGATTGCACGGATCGAGCAGCACGTAGGTGAAAAGCTTGTCCGTCGAGGCCACGTAGAGGTTGTCGCCCCAGGCGTCCTGGAACCCATGGTGGTGCTCGCCGGCGGCGAGCCCGTCGGTGTGCGACTGCGTCCCGCTCGCCTTCTGCGTGGTGTCCCAGGTCCAGTTGTAGATGGTCGATCCGGCCGGCACGTCGTCGTCGGACCAGATCACGTCGCCCGCCGGGAAGGAGGAGGGCGAGGCAACTGAACCGAGCGAGCAGGGCGTGACGGTCAAGTTAGCGGTCTTGGCCGGCGCCGTGGTGAGGGCCGAGATCGTGACGCTGGTCGTGGTTGCCACGTTCAAGGCCGTCACCGGGAACGTCGTGCTGACCGCGCCGCCTCCGATGCTCACCGTCGGCGGTACCGAGGCGACCGATGTGTTCGAGCTGGTGGCCGTGATGGTGGCACCGCCGGTCGGGGCCGCAGAAGCGAGCGTCACAGTCGCCGTCGAGATGTTTCCGCCCGGAATCGTCGACGGGCTGAGTGTCAGAGCCGAGACCACGGGCGTCGGCGGATTGACCGTCAGTGCGGCCGTCTTGGTGGTTCCGGCGTAGACGCCCGTGATTGTCACCGCCTTGGACGAGCTCACGGAGAGCGTGGAGACCGTGAACTGCGACGACGTCGAGCCCGCCGGCACTGTCCCTGTCGCCGGAACCGTTGCCGCCGAGGTGAGGGAGCTCGTCAGGTTGACCACGGCGCCGGCTGCGGGGGCCTTGCCGTCGAGGGTGATCGTCAAGGTCGACGGAGCGCCGCCGATCACGACAGAGGGGCTCATGGCGAGCGATACGAGGGAGGCCGGTGTCACCGTCAGCGTCGCGGTCTTGGTGGTGCCCGAGAGCGTGCCCGAAATCGTGACCGGCGCGGACGCGGCGACGCCGAGCGTCGTCACTGTAAAGGTCGCCGAGGTCGTGCCACTCGAGACCGTCACCGACGCCGGGACCGTCGCCGCCGCCGTGTTCGAGCTCGAGAGCGCAACTGCCAAACCGCCGACCGGCGCCGCGGCGGTCAAAGTCACCGTGCCGGTCGACGGGTTGCCGCCGACGACGCTGGCAGGGGCCAGGCTCACGGAAGTCACTGTCGCGGTCGAGAAAGAACCCACGGTCAGAATTGCCGTTGCGGTCGCGCCGACGTATGCCGCGGAGATCGTGACCGAGGCGGGCGCGCCGGCAGAAAGCGTCGTGACTGGAAAGGTCGCGATCGAGGCTCCCGCCGGAACGGTGACGGTGGCCGGGACCGTCGCGGCGGCGGTGTTCGAGCTCGAGAGCGTCACGACCGCTCCGCCGGCCGGCGCGTTGTCGACGAGCGTCACGGTTCCCGTCGAGCTCGTTCCTCCCATGACCGCCGCAGGCGCCAAGCCGAGCGTGATCGACTGGCCTCCAAACGTGACCCCGTCGTAGTAGATCGTGAAGCCCGCGCCCCGGGTGTCGTGGTGGATCTCGACCTGGTTGACGTCCGTCAGAGTCGGCGAGCCGCTCGCCGTCACGGTCCAGGGGCCGCCGCCGCTCAAGGGGATCTGGTAGAGGTGCCAGGCGCCAATCGTCATCAGGGTGCCTGGAGCTGTGTAGGTGTAGGTGCCGCCGGCCGTCTTGAGGACCACGTTTGGTTGGTTGTTCTCGAAGCCTCCCGCGTTGGCGTTGACCGCGTAGGCCCAGAAATTGAGCGTGCCGGCGTTGCTCAGATCCCAATGCGCGTTGCCGGCACCGGGATAGGCGACGCCCGTGTCGAAGCCGCTGGCCGTGTCGAACCGGATCGAGCTCGCTCCGACCATGACGTGCGTCGCGTCGTCACTGACCGAAGTCGCCGCGCTATCGACGGGCGCAAACGAGCCCCATTGCGAGGCGTTGCCTTCGGCGAAATCTCCGGGGAGACCCGGAGCCAGATGAACGCCGTCCAGATAAACGGTAAAACCGCTGCCCCACGTGTCGAAATCGATCTCCAACTGCACCACATCGGCCGGTGAGAACGTGCCCGTGGACGTGAGCGTCCAGCCGCTGTCGCCCTCGAGAGGGATCTGATAGAGGTGCCACGCCCCCAGCGAGGCGTTCAGGGAAGCCGCGGTGGAGTCGTAGGTGACACTCCCGTTTGCGCTCCGGAGGGTCAGCGTGGGTCCCTGCTGAAAGGCGTTGGCGTTGCCGTTGACGGCGTAGAGCCAGAAGGCGATGTAGTGGATGCCGGTCAGATCCCAGTGGACGTAGCCGGGGACGGCGGGATACGTGACTCCGGTCAGGATGCCGCTGGCCGAATCGAAGCGCAGAGACTTCGCGCCGACCTTGACCTTCGCGGTGTCGTCCGCGACGCTCGTGACCGCGCTATCGAGAGCGAAGCTGCCCCAGGACGAGGCGTTGGCCTCCGTCAGCTCGCCCGAGGGAGGCGGCGCCGGAGACGCGGGAGTCACGGTCAGCGTGGCCGTCTGCGGCGATCCGGTGTAGGAGACCGCCGAAATCGTGGCGGTCGCCGGCGACACGACGCCAAGCGAAGTCACGGTGAACGTCCCCGTCGTCGATCCTGCGGCGACGGGCACTCCGGCAGGCACGGACGCAGCCGTCGGGATGCTGCTCGAGAGGGCGACCGTCGCGCCGCCCGCAGGCGCGGCCGCTTGCAGAGTGACCGTGCCGGTCGACGGCGTTCCCGTGACCACCGTCGTGGGACTGAGAGTCAGGGACGCCACCGGCGGCGCGAAGGGATTGACCATGAGCGTCGCCGTCTTCGTGACGCCGGCATAGACGGCCGTGACGGTGACCGTCGCCGGCGACGTGAGGGCCACGGTCGTGACCTGGAACGTGACCGTAGCCGAAGTGGCCGGCACCGTCGCGGTCGCCGGGACCGTCGCGACCGCCGTGTTCGAGCTCGAGAGCGGCACCGCCGCGCCTCCCGGCGGCCCGAAACCGGTGAGCGTGATCGTCGCCGTTGCCGGAGATCCGCCGACGAGCGTGGAAGGAACGAGCCCAAGGGAGGTGAGCACGGCCGGTGTCACCGAGAGAGGAGCCGTCTTCGGGGCACCCGTCGAGGTGGCCGAGATGGTGACGTTCTTGGTCGTCGCGACTCCGTGGGTGGTGACGGAGAAGTTAGATGTGGTGGTCCCGGCCGTGATCAGCATGAAGGACGGAGGCGTCGCGGCCGTCGTATCGGAGGTCGAAAGCGTGATGAGAGCGTCCCCGACCGGGGCGGCCGATGCCAGCGTGATGGTGCCAAGGGCCGAGGTTCCGCCCACGACGCTCGGCGCCAGCGTGAAGCTCGAGATCGCCGGGGGAACCAGCTTGACCGACACGCTCGCTGTCGCCGCCGCTCCGCCGGATGCAGCCGTGATCGTGGCGGAGCTCGGAGTCGCGACGACGACCGCCGTTACGGGGAAGGTCGCATTCGTCGCGCCCGCCGGAACGGTGACGGACGAAGGCACGGTTGCGACGCTGGTGTTGGAACTCGAGAGCGTCACGACCGCTCCGCCCGTCGGCGCCGGACCGTACAGAGTCGCGGTGCCGGTCGTCGACGTGCCTCCGACCACGTAGAACGGAACGATCGATACAGACGCAATGACGATCGCCGGCTGGACGGTTATGGTCGTGGGCCTGTTCAGACCGCGCAGACTGCCGGTCACGGTTACCGGCGTCGGGGATGCGACAGTCAGACCCGTGGCGGTGAACGTCGCCGACGTCGCGCCACCCGGGACGGCCACGCTTGCCGGCACGGTCAGGGCGGTTGTATTCGAGCTCGTCAGGGTCACCGTCGCGCCCGAGGGTCCGGCCGGCCCGGTGAGTGTGACGGTTCCCACGATGGTGGAACCGCTCCCCACCGAGCCTTGGGGGAAGCTGACGAAGGAAAGATTGGCGGGAGTCACGGTCAAGGAAGCGCTGCCCGTCAGACCGGAGTAGGTCGCTGTGACCGGGACAGTTGTCGACGAGTCGACTCCGAAGGTCGAGGCCACGAACGTTGCGGAGGTCGATCCGGATGGGACGGTCACGCTCGCGGGGACCGAAACCGTCGACGGGCTCGCGCTCGAGAGGGTCACCACGGCGCCGCCGGCAGGAGCCGCGCTGGAGAGAGTGACCGTACCGTTGGAGTTCTGACCGCCACCAACCGTCGTCGGGTTGAGCAAGAGAGTGATCGTGCCGGCGGCAAGGTCCGGCGACGTGAACTGCGCGCCGTTTGCGATCAGCAGACTGTCGAGGCGCAAGACGCCTTTGTAGGTGTCTCCCACCTGCACCGTTCCCGCCACGACCGAGTCGAGAGTCAGCGTCCCCCCGGTTTGACTGACAACGCGGTATGTCCCCAGCAAGGTCGAACCGTGGCGGATCTCCACGGAGACCCCGACGACCGAATAGGGAAAGCTCTTGCTGGAGTCGGTGACGGTCGAACCCGCGACCGCCGTGACCGTGCCGCTTCCGATGGACGGCGCGACGGTCACAGGCCCGTTGGTGCCTGCGTTATCGACGATGAGATCGCCGTAGCTTTGGGTCTGGGACTTCAGCAGGACTGTGCCCGCGCCGGCGCCCCCGATTGTGCCGCCAGGCGCTTGGATCCGCGACCTGTTGAAGCCGCTCAGATCACGATAGTAGACAGCGATTCGGCCTCCGCCGCCGGACTTGCTGGACGTATTCGAACCGCCTGTAGCCAGGATGGCTCCGGCTCCTGCAATCGTGTCGGCATCAACTCGGACGGCACCTCCAGCTCCCGACGAGGTGCCGCTTGCCAGGATCGATCCGTCGAGATGGATCAACCCCGCACTCACGTGGAGAATCCCTCCGCCGGCCGAAACGGCACCGCCACCGCCCGCGTCTCTCGGGTCGAAAAGAGAGCCATAGGCGGCCGGCGGATTCGACCCAGCACCGAGGCCTCCAAAGCTACCGCCCGTGTTGCTCCCCCCGGGATTTCCGCCGAGCGTGATGCCCTGCCCATAGCCGCTTCCGGTCGCATCGATCTTGCTCGTCGGGTCGATGGTGAGCGTGCCCAACGCCGTCACGTCGAGGAACGGCGGAGTGGACGAGGCCGGCGACTTCGGCTTGAGGATCGCCCCGTTCGTCAGGGAGACCGACGAGAACGAGAGCGGCGAATCTGTCGAGAGCGACCCGCCGGAGATGGCCAGCGTCCCGCCTCGGAACAAGGGAGCCGCCAGGGTAAAGGAGGCGCCGGACGTGGCCACCGAGGTGGCTTCGACGATGTCCGCCTCAGTGAGCGTGCCACCCACGTTGAAGGAAAGCGCATCGAGGCGCAGGACTCCCTGATAGCTATCGCCGGTCGCCACCGTGCCCTGGACCGTCTGATCCAGCGTCAGACTCGAGCCGCTCTGAGATACGACACGGTATGTGCCAATCGCAACGGTCCCCCGGGTCACCTGCACGTAGAGCCCGACGACGGAGTAGGGGAAGGTCTTGGTCGAATCCATGATCGTGGCCCCGGACACGCCGGTCAAAGTTCCCCGTCCGATCGACACCGGCGCCGTCGGAAAACCGTAGGACACGAGAAGCTCGCCGAGGGTCTGTGAGGCGCCCTTCAAGTAGACCGTTCCGTTTTGAGCCGAGGAGCCCTGCCCGATCCAGATGTGCGTCCTGTTGAAGCCGGTCAAGTCCGTGTAATAGACCGCGATCCTCCCTCCACCTCCCGGAGGCGAGCCGCCGTTGCCGCTTCCGGCCGCGGCGCTCACGTTCCCGGCTCCCGAGAGCGTCCCCACGTCCAGCCGGATCGAACCGCCGGCGCCGCCGGTTCCATTGGCCCGGCCGCCGTCGGCAGCGATCGTGCCGTCGAGCTGCAGCGCTCCGGCCGAGAATCGGATGACACCGCCGCCGTTGGCGCCGGGGCCGGTCCCGGAATTCCCGCCTCCGCCGCCGGGATCGCTCGGATCGAACATCGACCCGTAGGTCGGTGCGGCGACTCCCAGGAAGCTGGTGCCGGCGCCGCCATGGCTGCCCCCGGCATCGCGCGAGCTTCCGGGAACGTTCCCGGACGTCAGACCCTGGTCGATCGGGTTGCCCGGCTGCTGTCCGCCGAGGAAGCCCAATCCCGTCACGTCGATACGGCTCAGGGCGTCCACGGTTGCGGTGCCGGTGACCGTGAGGTCGAGACGCGTCGTCGACGTGGCAGTCGAGGGAGGCGTCGTCAGAACCGCTCGGTTCTTGAGGGTCAGGCTGGTCAGGTGCAGCGGCTGCGTGACCGTGAACTGCGCGCCGTCCAGGGTGAGGCCGGACGAGATGTCGTATTGCGCCTGCAGTGCGCCATTGGCTTCGAGATTCAGGGCGGCCGACCGCACGACGTCGGACGTGGTCAGGCTCGTTCCCTCGAGAGTGAGGGAATCCAGCCTCAGGACCCCCTGGTACGTATCCCCTGCCGCGGCGCCCGTCGGCGCCGACTCGAGGGTCAGGACGGAGCCTGACTGAGCGACCACGCGCAGAGGGCCGATCACGGACGCGCCGTGATGGATCTCCAGGGAGAGGCCGACGACCGAATAGGGAAAGACCTTCGAGGCGTCCGTGACCGTCGTGCCGGCGACGGCGGTCAGCGTGCCGGTGCCGATCGACGGAAGCGGCGCCGGTCCCATATAAGTCGGATCGTTCTCGAGGATCAAGTCGCCGAAGGATTGCGAGGCGGACTTCAGGAAGACGGTTCCCGCGCCGTTGCCCGGTGACCCGAGCGCCCGAATCCGGCTCCGGTCGAGTCCGAGTGTGCCCGTGTAGTAGACCGCAACGCGGCCGCCGCCACCCCCGCCAGCGCCGTTGGCCGAGATCGAGCCGCTTCCCGACAGCGAGCTCACGTCCAGCCGCATCCCGCCGCCCGCGCCGCTTCCGGAACCATCGGCCTGGATTGACCCGTCGAGAAGAAGGGGGCTCGCCCGGAGCCAGATCGCGCCGCCGCCCTCCGGTCCGAATCCCACGACCGACCTCCCGGGGCCTCCCCCGAGGTCCTTCGGATCCGCGAAGGAACCGTAAGTCGGAGCGGCCGGCGTCGACAGGTACGGTCGGCCGAGGCTGCCGTAGCTTCCGCCAGTCTGCAGAGCGGTGTTGGGAATGCCGGGATAGGTCTGGCCTGTGAAATAACCCTTGACCGATACGTCGATCGATCCGCCGCAGGCCACATAGACCGCGCCCGTGACCGTCACGTCCAGGATCTTGAGCTCGTCAACTTTTCGAGTTCCCTGAGTGACCTTGGCACCCGACAGGACGACCAGGCGTACGAAGGTGTGCGGGCCCTCGATCGTGGTCGTGCCTCCGGTGACGATCAGCGTCTTCCCGTCGTGGGTCACGTCGCCGAAGGCGATCGTCGTGTCCGCCGACAGGATGTCTCCTGCGGCGACCGTCACGACCGATTGAGCCTCGGTCCAGTTGCCGGCAAAGTCGTAGGCGCGGGCGCGCAGCGTGATGTTGGTGCCGTTGGCCAGACCCGACGGGACCGTGAAGGGCGTCTGGTAGGGGGGCGCGGTCGGCGCGGCAAACGGGATTGTGGCAGTGTCCTTGTAGAACTCCACGCGCTGCACCGCCTGGTCATCCGAGGCGCTCGCGGTCACGGTCAGGTTGTAGCCGGCCGGGAAGAGCGCGCCGGTCGTTGGGCAGTTGATCGAAACCACGGGGGCCGTCGCATTGTTGTTCGGATTGATCGTGATCGATCGGTCGAGCGTCGTGCTGTGACCGGCGAGATCGCGCGCCACGAATCGGATGGGCACCACCGTCGCGGCCGTGACCATCTTGGCCGTGTACGAGAGGTTCGCGAAGAAGGCCCGCTCCTGACCGGGAGCCGGCGTCTCGGTCGTCGTGACGCCGTCCACGATCAGGTCCACGGAGGCCACAGCCACGTCGTCGTCGGCCTCGCACCCAACGATCAAGCTCTGTCCGGAGGTGAAAGCCGTCCCGTCTGCGGGTACGACATTCGTGATCGCTGGTGCCGCCGTGTCCGTGCCGACCGTGAGGTTGAGCGGTCCGATCGTCGTGGTATGGCCGGACACATCCGAGACATCGACCCAGATGCTGATTTGCGACCCGGCAGCCGCGTTCACCGGCGCGCGCACGAAGAAGCTCAAGTTCGAGGACGTCCCCGAAACGTTGCCCCCGCCGGTATAGGTGCAGAGAGGATTGGTCCGGATCTGGACGCTGCGCAATCCATGGTCGTCGGCGGCGGCGACGTCCACACGCACGGTGTTGTTCGGAAGAATCGTGGCCGGCGGCGTCAACGTGACCGTCGCCGACGGAGCATTGTCGGGCAGGACGTGAAAGAGGAGCGACGCCGACGCCGCGTTGCCGCCATAGTCGAGCGCCGTCAGGGTCACGGTGAAGTCCGCCGGCGACAGAGGCGCGACGAAGGAATAGGTATACCGGCTGCCGCCCTGGCTCACGAACAAGAAGGGAACGCTGAGGCTGAAGCTCTTGAGGCCCTGATCGTCGGTCACGTTGGCCGCCACCTGCACGGTGGCACCCGGCGCCACCGAGGTCCCGCTCGCCGGGCTCACGTTGGAAATGGCCGGAGGGACCGTGTCCCGAGGGATCGTGACCGAACGGTCAGTGGCGGACCCGGTCTGAGGATACCCGCCGCTGTTGTCCCAGGCCGTCGCCCCGATGTTGACCGTGCCGCCGGACCCCGCGGTATTCGGGATCGTGACGCTGAAATTCCGCGTGGCACTCGTCTGGCCGGCGACGTCGTTCCAGGTCTGCACGAAGTTGAAGGGGCCGCTGATCCACAGCTGAAGGCTCGTCAGCCCGCGGTCGTCGGCCGCCGTGATCTGGCCGGTCAGGACTCCTCCCACCGTGAGCGTCGTCGCCGACGTAACATGGATCGAAACCGTCGGCGGAGCGTCCGCGACGACCGGCACCGAGAGCCGCGCGGTCGGGCCCTCGTTGCCCGAATAATCGGTCGGCGTCGCGGCGTAGACGCGCGGGCTCGTCGTGTCCCCAACATAGTTGACGAAAGTGGCGCTGCGGTCCCCCGGCGCCGGATAGATCGTCGGCCCGCTGTATCCGTTGATCATGGTCTGGATGACGTGAATGTCCGCCGACGTCCAGCTGAGCCGCAGGGTGTAGTAGTTGTGGCTGGCGAACGTCGCGGGATTGGGCGGATCGAAGGCGACCGCGGGTGACGTGTTGTCCGTCGTCGTGAACGTGAAGACGTAGGGGATGTACATCACGTTGCCGCTCGCGTCCCGAAGACCGGACACGGTCACTCGGAACGTCGTCTCGGCATCGAGAGGGCCCGACGGTGTGAAGACGACGGTCGACGAGTTCGCGCCTTGCGCTACAGACCCAGCGACGGCTCCGGCCGTGGGCAGGACTCGTTCCACGAAGAGCGACCCCGGCTGGATCGACGCTGGATCGAGCGCGGAATCGAAGACCACGACCACGGTCGACGTGACGGGCACCTCGACCGCTCCGGCCGACGGGGCAACCTGGATCACACCCGGCCCCTTGTCGTCGATCGTCGTGAACGTCGAGTTGTACCCGGACGTCATTGGCCAGCCGGCGTCGTCGGCGACGGCTCCGATCCGCACGAGGAATTGGTAGGCCGTGCCCGGCTGCAAAGGCGGCGAGGCGGTCCAGTTGACTGTCTTGCGGTCCGCGGAGAGGGAAAACGTACCGTTGCGCACATGGTCCGGTCCCTGGGCCAGGAAGTAGTCTCCCCGCAGCACGTGAATCGGCTCTGAGAACTGAACGACGACCGTCGCCGACCGAGGTACGCCCGTCGCGCCGTTGGGAGGCCCGAGGGAAGTCACCGCCGGAGGCACGCCGTCGAGAACGAGATCTCCGACGTCGAGGGGCGCATTGGCCGCGTTGAGCGTGACCGGTGCGGTCAATTTCCCCGCGGCGGCGGCGTTGTCGAGAACCAGCGTGTCGTTGCCGAAGGGCACCAGGTCGAAGAAGAAACGGCCGGCCGCATCGGCCGCCACGGTTCGGCTGGCGAGCGTCACGAAGGTGCCCACCGCCGGCTGCGTTGAGTTCGGCGCGGGCTGGAGCACGCGCCCGGAGATGGTCGACGACGTGTCGAGCGAGCTGATCTCGATCTGGATCGTCCCGCCCTCGACGGCGAGGGTTCCCGCGCCCGTCGAGAGCTGGCCGGTGACCGGATCCACGTAGCTGGCGGAGATGGCGCCGCCTCCGACCGCGACGAAAGAAGCGATCCCGTTGGTCGTGTTGACGTTGACCCAGGCGCCGAACGGGAACTGCCCGGCGTACGGCGCGACGCCGGTAATCAGCACGCGCCCCCGGTTCGCGTCGCTCGTCGTTCCGTCGGTGGCGACGCGCGTGACGTGCACGTTGACGCTGCCGTACGGAACGTAGCGCAGCTCCAGGACCTGCTCCTCGCCGTTGGCCGAGAGCTGGCCAGAGTAGATCGCCCGGTGCTTGGACGAAGAGACCTGTTCCTCCGCCGTCAGCGAGAAGGCACCGAGAGGGACGTTCAAGAAGCGGTACTGGGACGCGATGACCGTTTGGGGCGGGATCCCGGGAGCCCGAAGAGTCAGAATCGGTGGAAGAGCGAGTGTCCCGCCCGCGGAGTCATGGACGGTGACATCGAGTGTCCCGCTCGCCTGTGCCCGCAGGTTGGTCGCCACCGTGGCCCCTTCGGTGACGATCTCGCCCTGGTTGGCGCCGGAGAGCTTCGTGATCGGATCCTGGGACGACAGGGTGAAGGTCCCCTGTGGGATCCCCGAGAACGTGAACTGTCCCGTCCCGTCCGTGCCGGAATAGAACTTCGTCTGTCCCAGCAGCGAATTGCTGGCGAGCTCGACGGTGGCCCCCGTCACGCCCACTCCGGACCCGTTCGTGAACACACCGGAGACCGATCCCAGAGCCAGAAGCGTGACGTCGCGCGTCTGGACCTCGCCATTGGAAGAGAGGACGAGCGCGTTCCCGAATCCGGTCCGCGCCGAGGCGCTGTCCTTGACGCGAACGGAGAACGTGCGGTTGAGCTGAAGGCCGTCGATCCGGTAGAGCCCGGCAGAATCGGTCTGCGCCGCGCCGACGGGATTGCCGCCGTCCAGGATCAGGACCTGCGCCGATGCGACGGCCGTGCCCGTGCCGGGAACGCGCACCGTCCCGGTCACCGAGCCGCTACCCGGCAGGGCGATGGCCATCTCGACCGTGCCGCTCTCCACGCAGACGCAGCCTCCGCCGCTGCCCGCCGACCCCAGGTGCTGCGCGTTGAGCGTGAAGCGGCCCTCGCTGACGCTCGAGAACAGGATGCTGCCGTTGGCGTCGGTATCGGCTCGGAACGAGCGGCGCGGCCAGTCGGTCTCGGTCAGGAGGACCGATGCCGCGGAGACCGGCTGCAGGTTGTTGTTGACGTCCGGCTGCTGCACGACGACGTGCACGTCCTGAACGACGCGCGTGCGCAGGGTGACCCGGATGGCGTGCGGATTTCCGCCCACGGTCACGAAGGCCTGATCGAAGCGCAGGACGCCATTGACCGTCTCGCCGAACGCGATCGTGAAGTTGCGATTGGGAAGCGCCGTGAAGCGGAAATAGCCGAGGCCGCGCGGGTCGTTGGGATCCGAGAGGCTCTTGATCGTGGCATAGGGCGGATTGCGGGGATCGGTGCGGTCGGCGGGGGCAGGTCCCTGCCAGAGGTCGACGTCTCCTCCGAGGATCGGATTGCCGTTCTGGTCGTAGAGGTAGCCGTCGATCCAGGAGAGCGCGTTGCTGTAGCGGAAGTCGCGCGTCACCGACTGGGCCGCGCCGAGAGTTCCCGACACGGTTTGGTCGCCGTAGATCGCGTGATGCGCCGTCAGTTGGTAGCTCCCGGCGAGCACGTTGGTGAAGGAATAACTCCCGTCGGCGGCTGCCGAATCGGCCTCCGCGTCACCCGGATAGAGCGGGCTTGCGGGCGGCGCGATCAAGGCGAACTGTCCGACGCGGACGATACGGCCCGCCGCGAGGACGAGGCGCGCCTCGATCGGCGAATCGACCGGGTTGCCGAGATCGTCCAGGTGGTTGCCGACGACGTGTCCCTGAATTGTTGCCCAGCCCGCAAGGCGGATCGTCATGGAGGCCGTTCCGACGCCGCTGAAATTGATGGTCCCGCCCCCGACGTCGTCGCGGAGGGAGCCCGAGGCATTGTCCTGACCGTACGCATAGAAGGTATGCGTCCCCGCCGGCACGTCGTTCAACGTGAACTTGCCCGTCGCATCGGCGATGGCGCTTTGCACGACGTTGCCCGACCCGTCGAACTCGGCGACGGCAGCATTGCCGACAGGACGGTCCAGAGGATCGAGCACCGTCCCCTGGATGACGCGGGAGCTCGGCGGCGGAGGCGTGAACGTGAAATCGAGCGCCGCCGTCAGGCCGTTCTGCACCGTGACGGTCTGCGTCGCGGATTGCTGCGATCCAGGGTCGTAGGCGTGCACCGGCTGCGTTCCGGTCGCGATGCCGTCCAGGTGGTAGTGCCCGGAGGAATCCGAGACGCCGCGGGCGAGGCCCCCGGCCGCGGTGACGACGGCGTTGGCGATCGGCGTCACGGTCCCGCTGGTATTGAGCCGGACGTGGCCGTCGATCGAGCCGAACTGCGTCTGAGGCTCGAGCTCGACCAGATGCACGACCGTATCGCTGTCCGGCGCGATGGTGAGGGTGTATTCCACGATCGGCACGCTGCTGCGCGAGAAGTCGTAGACCTGGATCAGGTCGGCTCCGGGCTCGACGTCGGGGAAGGAGAACCGGCCGTCGCCGTCGGTGACGCGGTAACCGAAGTACTTGCGGTCCGTGCCGCCTCCGTACGGAACGGCCGTCGACTCGCCGTAGGCGACGACGTACAGACCGGAAGCCGCCTCGTGGGTCAGTTCGTGCACGACGTCTCCCGAGAAGGAGGCTTTGAGCGTCCGCGCGATGACGATGTTCTGCGTAGCGGTCGCGCCGGCCGCCGGGATGGTCGCGACCTGGAACGCGCTCTTGCGGCTCGCGGGATCGATGGCCCAGAGCTGCACCGGGCCGACCGGGAGGGCCTGGAACGTGAACGATCCATCCGGACCCGAGTTGGCCGTGGCGCGGTTGCGGCTGCCCTTGACGAAGACAGATTCGGCGGTCACGTAGGCGTTGGCGATGGGCGAGCCGGTTTCGTCGAGGATCTTGCCGGCGATGCCGCCCCGGCCGAGGAGGACCACGTTCACGGTGAGGTTCTGCCCCTCCGTGGTGATCTGTCCGTAGGCCTCGCCGTCGAATCCCGTAGCGGGGTCGGCCGCCGTAATCTGAAAGACCGCTCCCTGCCGGATTTGGATGTACTCGATCGCGTAGCGTCCGGCGGCGTCGGCGGTCGCGGTCGCGAAGTCGCTCAGGAAGGTCTCCCCGGTCGTGTCGGAGACTTCCGGCAGCTGGACGACCACGACGGCGACGGCCACCGGCTGGCCGGTTGCGCCCGTCACGACGCCGCTGACGGATCCCCCGGGGCGCCGGTCGCGGACGTCCAGGTTCACGATCTGCGGATCCGGCGACTGGAGCGACCCCGAGGCGTCGACGAGCTGTGTGACGCGGGCGGTCGGCACGGTGTAGGGCGACGGATGATTGGCCACGCCGAGGACCACGCGGCGCGGATCGGAGGAGCCCTGTGGCTCAACGACCCGAATCGGATTGACGCCGAATGAGGACCGCACTTCATAGAGGGCGGCATTGGAGGCGGCGGTCGCGTCCGGGGCGCGGTTGAAGAGGAGCGAGACGGCGTGCCCCCGCGGGTCGGCCTCGAGATCTTCCACCGCGGCGGTCAGCGTGAGCGCCGGACGCGGAAGGATCTGAAGGGATCCCGTGAGCGGACTGATGTTGGACCCCTGGAGCGTGAGCTGAGCAGGGTCGATTCCCGGAATGAGATCGATCCAGGCCAGCGTCCCCGCGGCCACCGGGAACGGCCCGAAGCTCGCGGTGACGATCGTGCCCCCCGCTCCCGGATAGGTCACCGTGAGAGTCACACTGTCGGTCCGCTTGCCGGAGACCTGGAGCTGGTACCCGCCCGCATCCGGCCCTCCGACGATGCCCATCTCGTATTGGGTCGTTCCCTTGGACGCTCTGTAGAGCTCGGCCGAAGGAAGCGACCGGTCGAATCCGGACTCCCCCGACGAGTACTGAGCGTGCCCGGAGACCGTCTTCCCGTTGAGAATCAGTCGGGCGGTTGGATTGGCGGGATCGGAACCGGCCGAGACGACGGCGGAGAGAAATGAGCGATCCGCCAGCGCTCCGGCGATCCGCTTCTGATAGCTAAACGGCGTTTCGGTTTGCCAGAACTGGGTCAGCTCCTGGCCCCAGGCCCCGGCGAGGTCCGATCCTTTCGAAGAGGCCCGCCGCAGCGCGTCGAAGCCCGCCGAGGCATCGGATCCCGCGTTCAACCAGCCCAGCAGGAAGTCCGAGAGGGCCGTGGAGTCGATCTCACCCAGGTCCTTGTGGCGCGCGGCGAGAATCAGGTCGTTGACTCGCCACCGCGTCGCCTGCTCCCCGACCTGCGGCAACCCGGCGGGAGGCGCCCCGTCGGGAGACTTCGCGATCGACCAGGCCAGGCCCAG
This sequence comes from uncultured Acidobacteriota bacterium, assembly GCA_963733955.1. Classification (GTDB taxonomy): domain Bacteria; phylum Acidobacteriota; class Thermoanaerobaculia; order UBA5066; family Gp7-AA6; genus DATFTF01. Next base: position 1,954,354 of record CAVTEW010000003.1, on the reverse strand, counting down.
GAGCCGGCGCGCCGGATCGATCAGGGCGGGCGGCAGCTGATCGACCGAGCGGGGAAAGATGAGCGTGTCCGGAGAGAGCGGGATCGACAGATCGCCGATGCCGGCGTGCAGGACCACGCTGCCGGACAGCGAGCCCGTCCCGAAGAACGCGTCGGACACGACTCTGCCGGTGCGCAGTGCCGAGAGCTGGAACTTGGCGATCGCGGAGTCGCCGCCCGCGAGATTCCCGAGCGCGACCGTCTCGGCCGTGAGAAGGCTCGCGCCGGTGATGAAGGCCTTGTCGAGCTTGATGGAAACCTGGTTGGCGGGAATCGCCGACGTATTCTGAATCGTCGCGGTGATGGAATAGGTCTCCCCCTCACGGATCACGTCGGGATGGTCCAGAGTGACGAAGAGCGACGGGTTGCGGACCAGAACGGAGCCGACGGTCGTTCCCTTGAGCGGCACCGGCCCCGCGGGCAGGCCGGTCAGCGTCGCGGCAAGATCGATCGGAACGTCCCAGCGGCCCGAGCTCAGGCCCTCGACCAGAAACTCGGCCTTCCCGATCGACTGAGCGAGCAAAAAGGTGATGTCGTCGGCGGTGCCCAGCACCCCGTCGGGGCCGGGGTCGACGATCGGAACGGGATCGGCGAAATTCGTGGGCGGGTTCGTTTCGGCGCCGCGCAGCGCGGGGGGCAGCGAAGCCTTCGCGGTGAGCCCTTCCAGGCGCAGGTTCGAGCCGCGCGGGCGCCCCGTTCTGGGCGAGCACCGTCAGCGAGAAGAACTGGTTCAGGAAGGCGACGTCGCCGGGGATCAGGAGCAGGCTCGCCAGGATCGGTCGCGTGTCCGGCGCCGGACCTCCGTCCTGTTGATCATCGCCGCCCCCCAGATTGAAGCCGCAGGGCAGCTCCACCGGGCCCAGATCCGATTTGACGTATTGGAGCCCTCGCGCGACGTCCGCCGAGAGATCGCCGCAGCCCCACTTGACCGCCGCGACCTGAGGAGGGGTGAAGTATTCCGGAAGCGGCGCCTGTCCGACGGGCTGGGGAATCGACGGCAGCACCGGAGGATCCGAACTCCGGAAAGATGATCGGGACCTGGAAGTACTGGAGTCTCGACTGGATCTCCAGGGCGAACGTGAAGCTGTAGGCCCGAAAGTTCTTGCTCGAGACGACGATTCCCTTGTCCACCATCTCCTGGTAAGTCAGCGGGCGGGACGTGACCTGGGCGATCAGGATGTCGGTCACGGTGATCGTGACGTCCCTGTGAGCGGCGTAGGAAAGGATCGACGCCGCCGTCGACGAGTCGGATGTTGGTGAGGGCGTAATCGCCGCGCACGCTCTGGGCCGGAATGATCAGCGGGGCGTTGGGCGCGGCGGTCAGCGCCAGACTCCCGGGAATTCCCGGGCCGGTCAGCTCGGCGGCCACGACGACGGAGGCCGGCAGACTTCCGACGGGAGCCTGCAGATGCGTGTCGACCTGCGTCGGGATCCCGACCGGAACGGTCTGCGACGAGGGCGAGACGTCCAGGCCCGTTCCCAGGATTCGCAGCTGCCCGACGCCCAGATCAGATTGGGCGCGGAGCGCGGAGGCTCCGACAAGCAATACGAAGCCCAGTACGCCGGTTAGGACGCCCTTCTGGCGAAAGCGCGGTGTCTGTTTTCGACCCCGCTCCCCCGCGGCCTCGCACCACTTCCACGTCATTCGAGGACTCCGAGAGAGCCGTCCGGGCCGCACGGAGAGGCCGGCGGCCTCGGGCGGCGCCGTCGCAGTTCTCGAAATGTCGAAGAAGTTTGGGCGAAGACTATGGCTTCTTCGAGGCGCGAGTCAATCCTGCGTTTGACCTTTCCTCCCAATCGGTCGTCCGACCGATTCGTTTCTGTTTTCCGGGTGCCCTAACTACTTAGTGTCGCGACGAGGCAGTCCATATCCTGGTGAAATTTGAAAATTTTCGAGGAGGTGGCATTGGGCGATCGCGCTGGCGTAGGCTTGGCCGTCCCCCGGAAGCCACCGAACCTCTTCGAAGGAGAAGACGTTGCGCAAGAAAACCGCTCTGGCCGCTGCTCTCTTTGCATGCCTTGGCGCATTCGCGCTGTACGGTCAGGCCCGCCCGGTCACGCTCGAGGTGGACGCGCGCGAAGCCCCCCGGAAGATCTTCCACGCGCGGCTGACCGTCCCGGCCCGGCCGGGACCGCTCACGCTGCTGTATCCGAAGTGGCTGCCCGGGGAGCACGGCCCGACCGGGCCGATCGCCGACGTCGCCGGCCTCGTGTTCACGGCGGGCGGAAAGACGCTCGCCCTGGCGCCGGGATCCCGTCGACATGTACGCCTTCCACCTCGACGTCCCCGCGGGCGCCCAGGAGGTCGAGGCGGCCTTTGACTTTCTCTCGGCGGCCGAGTCGAACGGCTTCTCCTCCGGCGCGTCGGCCACGGCCAACCTCGCGATGATCTCGTGGAACCAGGTCCTTCTCTACCCGAAGGGAGCCAACGCCGACGAGATCTCCTACGCGGCGACGCTGCGCCTGCCCGCCGGATGGAAGTTCGGGACTTCCCTGGCCCGCAAATCGGAGTCGGGTGGGACCGTCGCGTTCGAGCCGGTCTCGCTGACCATGCTGGTCGACGCCCCGGTCCTGGCCGGATCACACTTCCGGGTCGTTCCCCTGGCCGAAGCCCCGCTGCCCCACCGCCTGGACATCGCGGCCGACAGCGAAGCCGCGCTGGAGATCAGCCCGGAGCTCGTCCAGAGCTACAAGAACCTCGTGGCCGAGACCGGGGCGCTCTTCGGCGCGCGCCACTACCGGCACTACGACTTCCTCCTGACGCTCTCCGACCACACCGCGCACTTCGGCCTGGAGCACCACGAGTCCTCAGACGACCGCGTGTGCGAACGGTGCGTGATCAACGAGGACAAGCGCCGGGCGGACCTGGCCGGGCTGTTGCCCCACGAGATGACCCATTCCTGGAACGGCAAGTACCGGCGCCCCGCGGGCCTGCAGCCGGGAACGTTCGATCAGCCGATGCTCGGCGAGCTGCTCTGGGTCTACGAGGGTTTGACCGAGTACCTCGGCGAGATCCTCACGCCCCGCTCGGGCCTCCTGACCGCCGAGCAGTACCGCAACGGCCTGGCCGAGACCGCGGCGGAGATGGAGATCACCCGGGGGCGCCTGTGGCGGCCCCTGCAGGACACCGCCGTCGAGGCCCAGGTCCTGTATGAGGCGCGCCCGGACTGGGCTCTGTGGCGGCGCGGGACGGACTTCTATCCGGAGAGCAGCCTGCTGTGGCTCGAGGCCGATACGCTCATCCGCCGGCGGACGCAGGGGCAGAAGAGCCTCGACGACTTCTGCCGGCTCTTCCACGGAGGCGCGAGCGGCCCGCCCAGGGTGATTCCCTACACGTTCGACGACGTCGTCGCGGCGCTCAACCAGGTTGCCGCCTACGACTGGAAGACCTTCTGGCGCACCCGGCTGGATCGGACCGGCCGCGATAACGCCCACGCCCCGATGGCCGGAATCGAGGCCTCGGGATGGAAGCTCGTCTACAAGGAGCAGCCCAACGATATGCAGCGCGCCGCGGAGGAGGCCCACGACGCGATCGACGCCCGCTTTTCGATCGGCATCGCGGTCGGGCGCGACGACGCGATCCCCGACGTCGTTCCCGAGTCCCCCGCGGCGCGGGCCGGAGTCGGGCCCGGGATGGTCGTCGTGGCGGTCAACGGGAAACGGTATTCACGGGACGTCCTGCATGATGCCCTGAAGGCGAGCAAGGCGCGCCCGCTCGAGCTGCTGCTGCAAAACGGGGACGACTTTGCCAGCTACAAGATCGACTACGCGGGCGGCGAGCGGTATCCGGACCTGGAACGCGACGCGGCGCACCCGGATCTCCTGTCCCAGATCATCGCCTCCCGCGCCCCGGCCGCGAAGTAGGCGAAGAGCCGAGGCGCGTCGTCAGGCCGGCGCGGCGGCCGGAGCGGAGACCGGGGTGCGGCGGTCGTTGGGGCGGTCGTCGCGGACCTTGCCGTCGAGGATACGCACGATCCGCCGCGCGTGCGCGGCGATGTCCTCTTCGTGAGTGACCAGGACGATCGTGTTCCCGCGCCGGTTCAAGTCGTCGAAGAGGCTCATGATCTCCGCGCCGGTCTGGGAGTCCAGGTTCCCTGTCGGTTCGTCGGCCAGAAGGATCGACGGGTTGTTGATCAGGGCCCGCGCCACGGCGACGCGCTGGCGCTGGCCGCCGGAGAGCTCGCTCGGCTGATGGTTCATGCGCTCGGTCAGCCCCACGGACTCGAGCGACTTGATCGCGCGGTCGCGGCGGTCCTTGCGCGAGACTCCCGAGTAGACCAGGGGCAGCTCGACCTGCTGGAGCGCGCTCGTGCGGGGCAGGAGGTTGAAGGTCTGGAACACGAATCCGATCTCCTGATTGCGGATCGCGGCGAGCTCGTCGTCGGTCATCCGCGCGACCTCCCGGCCGTTCAGGATGTAGGAGCCGGACGTGGGCGTGTCCAGGCAGCCGATGAGGTTCATGAGCGTGGACTTGCCCGAGCCGGACGGTCCCATGATCGCCACGTACTCGCCGCGCTCGACGCCCAGAGTGACGCCGGAGAGGGCGTGCACCTCCTGGTCCCCCATCTGGTAGACCTTGGTGATGTCGCGGATGTCGATCAGCATCGGCTTAGGCTCGTCCCTTGTTATACGTCGAATCGGGCTCCGGGTTGAGTCCGGAGGCCGTCAAAACAGGGAGGAAAGGCCCGCTTTCCCGACCACGAACAGAAACCAGATCGTCACGATCACGCCGGCCGCCGACTTGCGGGAGATCTTGGCCGCCGCGGCGAAACCGATGACGAGCAAGGCGAGCGACCAGAAGGAGAAGAAGTCGATCGACTGGAGCAGGGAATGGAGCATCTTGGAGGAGCTGTCGACCAGGAATCCGAGATTGGAACGAAGCAGGTCTCCCAGGTTCTGGGGATCGACCGTTTCCTGGCGCAGCAGGAGAGGCAGCAGGAGCAAGGAGGCGAAGATCCCGGGAAGGAACGCGTGGGTGGTCACGCCGAAGGCCTGCTTGAACGTGGCGTCCCATCCGAAGGCCTTGAAGGCGCCCCAGAACACCAGCGCCACCAGCAGCGAGATGATCGCCGGCGTCACCACCGCGATTCCTCCATAGATCATCGGAGCGATCTTCTTCTGCGTCTCCACGATCGACTGGAGGCGCTCCTCCGGCACGGTCTGGCCGCGCTTCTCCATGGAGGCGCGGATGACTTTTTCGTAGTCCACGCGCGGCAGGATCACCGCGGTGATCGCGACGGAGAAGATCGTCCAGAGAAGCAGCGGAACGAGCCAGGTCGGCCGGCGCGCGATCGACTCGAAAGTCTTGGTCGGCGAAAAGAGCGCCCCGGGGACGCGGGCGATCGCCCCCGTTTCGGGCTGCGATAGCGCTGGCGAGGCGACCGCATCGGACATCACTTCTTCTCGCTTTCCGCGGCCGCGGCCGCTGTCGGCGCCGGCGGCGGAGACAGCGGGGGCGGCGTCGTCTGGGGCAATCCTTCCACGCGGATCCCTCTCCAGTCGAGAATATCGGAGGTCGAGAAATGGAAGGCGGCCACGGCCTTGCGGTAGGCCGCCAGGGCCTGCAGCTCCGTCGTGCGCGCGGCGGAGAGATCGCGCTGGATCTGGTTGACCTGGAAGGTCGTGGACATGCCGTTGTCGAATTTCTTCTTCTCCGCGTCCAGGTTCTTCTCGGCCAGCTCCCGACCCTTCTGCGCCGCGACGATCTGGCGGGCCGCCGTGTCGATCGCGCGCGCGGCGGCCCGGACGTCGACGATGACGTTCTGCTGGGTGGTTGTCAGGAACGCCTTGTCCGACTCCCAGGTGTAGCGCGCCGCGCCCCTCTGCCCGCGCGCCGCGCGGTTGAAGAGCGGATACGACACATTCAACCCGACGGCCCAGTTCTTGTTGCGGCCATGGAAGATGTCGGAGAAGGCGTCGTTGAAGGGCTGGGTGTCGGAGGGAATGAGCCGGTTGCCGGTCGGGTCGTTCGGATCGGGCACGAAGAACGTCCCGGCCAGGCCGGCGGTGCCGTAGCTGCCGACCAGGTTCACTCCGGGCAGCGTCTGGTTGCGCCAGTAATCGAAGCGGATCCGGTCGGCGTCGGCGAAGTAGGCCTGCTTGATCACCTCGGGCCGCTTGAGCACGGCGGACTTGACGGCGTCCTCGACGTTGACCTGGACCGCTTCGGCGCGCACTTCGTCGGTCGGCACGATGGGCGTGGTCCAGAGCGCCGGATCGAAGTTCAGCTGGCGTTTCAAGCGGTCCTGGGCGTCGCCGATCAAACCTTCGGCGGTGATGATGTCCTGCTCCGCCGTCGCGATGCCGACCTCGGTCTGGGTGATGTCGATGGGCGCGAGGGAGCCTACGTCGATCTTGATCTTGGTGATGCGGTTCAACTCCTGGGCGATGGTCAGGGATTCCTTCTTCACCTGCAGGTTCTGCAGGGCGTAGACCAGGTCCCAGTAGGCCTGCTCCACGGCGTTGACCGTCGACTGGATGCTCTTGACGTAGTCCTGGTAGGAGGCGTCCCGCGTGTCCTTGGCGATCCGGATCAGCCAGGTCGTCGTGTCGTATCCGAGGTTCTTGAGGAGCGGCTGGTTCAGCGACAGGGTGATCCCGGCCGTCTTGGCGGGATTGACCGAGGTGAAGGTCGAGTTGCTGCGCTGGTTCTGGCCCTGCAACCCCAGGCTGACCGAGCCGCCCGTGGGCAGAAGCTGCGCGGCGCTGGCCGAGAAGCTCGTGGTGTCGGTGATGAACACGCTGGCGCCGGTCAGGACCGAAGAGGCCGGCTGCTCCGAGTGGGACCGTGTCCCGGCCGCCTGCAGGAGCGGGTCGAAGATTCCCTGGTTGGAGAAGAGGCTCCACTGCGTCGCCTCGGCGGCGTTGACGGAGACGTCCAGGTCGGCGCTGTTGGCCAGGGCCAGGCCGATGGCCTGGTCGAGCGACATGGCAACGCCGTCCTTGGTGACCGCGGGAAGCGCCAGGGGCTGCCGCTGGCCGGGACGCGCCGAAATCGCCTTGGGTTGGGGATTCTGGGCGCGGGCGACGGGCGTCCAGACCCCGACGGCCAGGGCGAACGCGCAGGCCGTCTGCTTGGCGAAACTCTTCATTCCGTTACTCCTTACTGTTTCCCCTTTTACGCAAGGAGAGGGCGAAATGTTTCCCTCACTCCAAGATTTTGGTGCGCTCCAGGAGAAGGCCGATCGGCCCCGGACAATGAAGCCGCCCGCATCATAGCAGCGAGCGCCAGGGCCTCCTTGCCGGGCCCCCCGGGACCCTCAGGGGCGCAGCTCGCCGGGGAAGAAACAGGAGGCCCGGCGGCCCGGCTCGAGGTCCGCCAGGGGGGGCGCCTCCATGCGGCACCGGTCTCTCCCGATGGGGCAGCGCGCGAAGAAGGGACACCCCGACGCCCGTTCCTCCTCGACCGCCTCCGGGGGCAGCACGATCCGGGGCCTGCCCGCGCCGCCGTCCAGGCTCATGACCGCGGAGAGCAGCGCCGCGGTGTACGGATGCAGTGGCCGATCGACCAGGGCGGCCGCGGGACCCTCCTCCACAATCCTGCCGCGGTACATCACGGCGATCCGGTGGGCCAGCCGCCGGACCAGGGCGAGGTCGTGGGAGATGAAGAGCATCGCCAGCCCCTTCTGGTCGCGCAGGTCGATGAGGAGGTTGACGATCTGCGCGGCCACCGAGACGTCGAGGGCGGACACCGGCTCGTCGCAGACCAGCAGCCGCGGCCCGGTCGCCAGGGCGCGCGCGATCGCCACCCGCTGGCGCTGGCCTCCGGAGAGCTCGGCCGGGAAACGGGATGCCGCGTCGGGCGAGAGCCCGACCGCGACGAGGAGCTCGACGGTGCGGGCGGGAAGGTCCCGGCGCGCCGCGAGGCGCTGGACCCGGAGCGGCTCGGCGATCTGGTCTCCCACGCGCATCCGCGGGTTGAGCGAGGTCTGCGGATCCTGAAAAACGACCTGCATGTCGCGGCGCCGTTGGCGCAGATCGCGGCCCGCGAGCGCGAGCCAGTCCTCCCCCTGGAAACGGACGCTCCCCGAGTCGGGCCGCTCGAGGCGCAGGACGACTCGACCGGTCGTCGTCTTGCCGCTTCCGGACTCGCCGACGAGGCCCAGGGTCTCGCGGGGTCGAAGGAAGAAGGACACGCCGTCGACCGCGGCCAGCCGCCGGCTCGGATCCGCTCCGAGGCGCCGGAGGCGATAGGACTTGCGGAGGTCCTCGACCCGCAGCAGGTCCGTCTCGGTCACGATCCCGGCCCTGCGGACCGCGCGCGCCCGGCATCCGGGGTCGCGGAACCGTAGAGGAAGCACCGCGCCCGGGCCTCTCCGTCCTGGACCAGCTCGGGTTCGCCGCGTTCGCACGGCTCGAACCGATCCGGACAGCGCGGCGCGAACGCGCACATCCCCCGCGGCCGAAACGCGAGATCGGGAACGGCCCCGCCGATGGGACGCAGGCGCTCGCCCGAACCCGCGGAGGACCGGCCGGCGCAGGCCAGGAGACCGCGGGTATAGGGGTGCAGCGGCCGCCGGAAGAGGCCCTCGCTCGCGGCTTCCTCGACCACCCGGCCGGCATAGACGACCAGGCAGCGGTCGGTGTGGCGGGCCACGGCGGCCAGATCGTGCGTGATGAGCAGGACGGCCAGTCCGCGATCGCGCCGCAGCCGATCGAGAAGGTCCAGGATGTCTGCGGCCAGCGTGGCGTCCAGGGCCGTCGTGGGCTCGTCGGCGATCAGCACGGAGGGGCGGGCCGCCAGGGCGATGGCCAGGCAGGCGCGCTGCCGCAGGCCTCCCGAGAGGCGGTGCGCGTATTCCGAGAGTCCGCGGTCCGGATCGGTGAACGAGACTTCCTCCAGCAGGCGGCGGGCCTGCGATCGGGCGGCCGGGACAGAGAGGTCCGCGTGCGCGCGAATCGCCTCGACGATCTGCGAGCCGATCGTGGCGACGGGATCGAGCGCGGAGGCCGGCTCCTGAAACACCATGGCGATCTCTTTTCCGCGGACCGTCCGCCACGCGCTTTCGGGGAGTCCGGCGAGCTCGCGGCCGCCGTACCGAACCGAACCGGACAACCGCGCGGCTTCCGGCAGGAGGTCGAGCAACGCCCGCGCCGCCAGGGTCTTTCCGCTGCCGCTCTCCCCCACCACGCCCAGCGCCTCGCCGGGGCGCAGGTCGAAATCGATCCCGTCGACGGCGGGGAAGAAGGTCCCTCCGACGGGAAGCTCGACTCTCAGGTTGCGGACGGAGAGGAGGGAGGACATGACGATTTGTGATTTGTGATTTGTGATTCGTGATTCGTGAAGGGCTCCCGAGGCCTCCGTCAATCGCCAATCACAAATCACAAATCACAAATCCTCAATTCCCCTTGACCGCCTCCAGGTCCCGCACGCGGTGCACGACGTCGCGGTAGTTGCTGTTCATGCCGTAGACCTCGAGGAAGCTCTTGTAGGCCAGGTCCGTTTCGCCGGTCGACTGGTAGACGCAGCCGAGGTCGTAGAGCAGTCCGACCGTCTCCGGCTCCTTGATCTCCGGAGTCTCCAACCCGCGGCGATACCACTTGACCGCCAGCTGCGGCATGCCCTTCTCGAGGAAGCAGAGCCCCAGCATGCTGCAGCACTCCACGGCGCGCCCGGGATCCTTGCTGGCGAGCTGGAACTCGCCGATCGCCTCGTCGATCAGTCCCATTTCCTTGTAGGCGATCCCGAGGTTGAAGTGGGTCTCGTAGTCCTCGGCAGAGAGCTGCTGCTCGACGCCTCGCTTGAACTCCCGGAAGATGTCCTCCAGAGACGCTTCCCCCTCGGGGCCGGCCATCTCCGGAGCCTGCAGGGGCGGGGCCTCGTCGGAGAGCTCGCGCTCGAGCTCCTCGGCCAGATTGAAGAACTGCTGCTCGTCGGCGAACAGGTTCTGATCGTCGGCCATCGGCGAGGCCGGAGGCGACTGCGCCGGCTTGCCCGGGGTCTCGCCGGCCTTCTGCATCTCCTCCTCCAGGAGGGAGCCCAGCTCCTCGTACGACACGAAATCCGACTCCGTCGGCGCGAGCGGCTGGATCGGCGTGAGACGGGCCGTGGAGGGAGGGGGCGGCGGCGGCGCCGTGGTCTCGGCGGCCAGGACGTCGCTCTCGGAGAACCGGATGGTCTCGTTGGTCAGCGGCTCGGGAAATTCCTCCGGCGGCGCCGGAGCGGCGGGCTCGATCTCGAACTCGTCGAACTGAACTTCGGCCGACGACGCCGCCGGCTCGTCGACGGCTTCCGGCGGCGGCGCGGGGGCGGGCCCGGGAGCGGCCGGCGCGGTCGGGGCGGCTCCTGCCGCGGCGCCTCCGGCGAACCGGGCCAGAAGCTCGTCGGACCGGTCGGTTTCGCCTTTTTCCCGGTAGGCCTGGGCCAGCGACTCGGCCTCCTGGCGCAGGGCCGGGTTCTGCGACTCGGCCAGGAGCTCGACCAGCCGTTCCCGCGCCCGGTGCAGATCGGGCCGCCGCCGCGTCAGCGCCCTCAGGCGCTCGACCGCCTTGTCGGCCAGCCCGTACTTGGCGAAGACTTCGGCTTCGACCACGAGCGTCTCGATTTCCTGTTCTTCCGCCGAGCGGGGCGTGGGAGGAGGTTCGGCGAACGCGCGCTTCTCCTCGATCTGGGCGATCCCGGGGTCTTCGAGCTCGACGATCAGGTCGTTGACCTCAAACGCGGGAGGCGGAGCCGGCGACGGCGGGGCCTCTCCCGAGGGCGCGAGCTCGGAGAGGCGGGCCGCGGCCTCGGCCTGTCCGGGGACGAGCCCCATCACCCGGCGGTAGTTCTCCTCGGCGGCCGTGAGGTCTCCGTAGCGCTCGTCCTCGCGCGCCAGGGACAGACGGACGCGGGCCGCCTCCGCGGCGTTGCCCTCGGCCTCGTGGACCTGGGCCAGCTTCTGAAGCGTCGGGCGGTGCGTCGCCTCCGCGTGGAGGATCGGCGCCAGGTACGCGCCGGCGCGGGAAAAATCGCGGGCCGCCACCGAGGAATCGACGGCCGGCGTCACCGCGGCAAGCGCCGCGTCGAAGCTGCCCTCCGACGCGCGGATGCGCGCGAGCAGCACGCGGCACTCCTCATGGCGGGCGTCCAGGGCGATGCCCTGCTCGGCGCTGTGGGCCGCGTCGGCCCTCTGGCCCATCTCGAGCTGCGCCTCGGCCAGGAGGGACAGGCTGTCGGCGGTCCGCGGCACCGCGCGCAGGATGGCGATGGCCGCGGAAGGATTCTTCTGCGCGATCAGCGATCGCACCAGGTTCTTCTGGATGTTGGTGTCGTTGGGCGAGAGCTCCAGAGCCTTCTGGAACACCGCGGCGGACTCGTCGTGCGCGCCCCGGCGCAGCAGCATCGAGCCGATCAGGCCGTACTGCATCACGGCCTGCTCGATCTGGTGGTTGGCCCGGTAGAGGTCGGCGAGCTTGACCTGGATCTTCAGGTCGTTGGGATCGACCGTGGCCATCTTCTTGTACGCCGCGATCGCCTCGTCGGGCTTGCTGTTCTTCTGGTAATGGTCGGCCAGAACCTGGTACTGGCTGCGCGCGTCCTGCGTGAGCCCCTGCTTGTGGTACAGGTCGGCCAGCCGGTCGTACACCTCCAGCCGGGCCGGGTCGATCTTGTTGATCTTCTTGTAGATGGCGATGGCTTTGAGGAAGAAGCCGTCCCGGCTGTAGTGGTCGGCGATGCGGCTGAAGTAGGTGATGGAGTCGCCGGCCCGATTCATGCGGACGTAGAGATCCCCGACCTTGTTCAGGGTCGCGATGTCCTTGGGGTTGTCGTCCAGGACGCGGAGGTAGTCCTTGAGCGCCTGGTCGAGCTTTCCCCTCGCGGCGGCCTTCTCGGCCGACTGCAGAAGTTGGTCCCGTGTTGCGGCCATCTCGGGAAATTCTACGCTACGAAAGGCGCCGTTTCCCTTTTCCCGTCTTCGGCTTGGCCGCCCCGGCGCCCCGCGGGCCGTCCGGAAACGCCGGCTCGGGCGGACGCGCGCCGTCGACAACGCCGTGGTAGCTCAGGCGATGCTCGGGACAGGGACCGTAGAGCCGCAGGGCCTCCCAATGATCCGCCGTGCCGTAGCCGCGGTGCTGATCGAAGCCGTAGACCGGGTACCGGCGCGCCAGGCCGTCCATCCAGCGGTCGCGGTGGACCTTGGCCACGATGGACGCGGCGGCGATGGACGAAGAGAGCGCGTCGCCGTGGATGACCGGCAGCTGCGGCCGGCGCACCCCGGGGATCGAGACCGCGTCGACCAGGAGGGCGTCGGGAGCCGGGGACAGGCCGTCCACGGCGATCTTCATGGCTTCCAGGCTGGCCCGCAGGATGTCGCCCAGGTCGATCGCGCGCGAGTCGACCAGGCCCACGGAGACCGAGACGGCCACCCGCCGCACGCCGGCGTCGAGCCGGTCCCGCGCGTCCGGGTCGAGCCGCTTGGAGTCGTCGAGCCCCGGCAGGATGCACTCCGGCGGCAGGATCACCGCGGCCGCGACGACCGGGCCGGCCAGCGAGCCGCGGCCCGCCTCGTCCACGCCGGCGATCGCCACGTAGCCGCGTCCGCGCAGCTCCCGCTCCAGCCGGTCCAGCAGAGACAGGCGGCCCAGCTCCGCAAACAGCGCGGACAGCGGGTCGCAGGGCACGGCGGCGGGGATCTACTCGGCCCGGGGCTCTTCGGGGCGCTTCTCCTCGGTGCGCTTCTCGCCGATGCGGGCGGCCTTTCCCTTCCGGCCCCGCAGGTAGTAGAGCTTGGCCCGGCGCACCGAGCCCTTGCGCTCGACCTCGATCGAGTCGATCACCGGGGAATGCAGCGGGAAAATCCGCTCGACGCCGATGCCGCTGGAGATCTTGCGGACCGTGAACGTCTCGCGCGCGCCGCCGCCCCTGCGGGCGATCACCACGCCGGCGAAGACCTGGATGCGCTCTTTCTCGCCTTCCCGGACCTTCACGTGCACCCGCACCGAGTCGCCGGGGGAAAACGGCGGGACGTTGGTCTTGAGGGACGGTTTTTCGACTTCCAGAAGTGTGTCGGTCATGGCAATCTCTTTCAAGGAAAGCGGGAGACTATAGCTTATTCGGGGGCGTTGCAGCAAGCCCGAGCGGCAAGAACCGATTTGCGATTTGTGATTGGCGATTTGCGATTGCGGCTGACATGAAACTCTGTGCCTCGTTCGACGCAATCACAAATCACAAACCGCAAATTACAAATTATATATTGTTATTCCTCCTCTTCCCCCGGCTCGGCGGGCCGTCGACGCAGCAGGTCGGGCCTCCGCGCCTTGGTTCGCTCCAGAGCCCTGGCCCGGCGCCACCGCTCGATCCTCGCGTGGTCCCCCGACAGGAGCGCGTCCGGCACGGCCAGGCCGCGGTAGTGGCGGGGCCGGGTGTAGTGCGGATGGTCCAGGCGCTCGCGCATGAACGACTCGCGCTGGACCGACTCCGCGTCGCCGACCACGCCGGGGACCAGGCGTGACAGGGCTTCCACCAGCGCCAGCGCCGCGACCTCCCCTCCCGGCAGGACGAAGTCTCCCAGCGAGACCTCCTGATCGAACAGGCCGAGCAGCCGGGCCCGCTCGTCGATGCCCTCGTAGCGCCCGCAGAAGAGAACCAGGCGGGGCCGCCCGGAGAGCTCCAGCAGCATCTGCTGGTCCAGGCGCGCGCCGTCGGGCGTGAGCAGGACGGTCCAGGCCTCTCGATCCGAGCGGCGTTTCTCGATCGCGGCCGCGATGACCGGGACGGTCATGACCATGCCCGGGCCGCCCCCGAACGGCTCGTCGTCCACCTTGCGGTGCTTGTCCTGGGAGAACTGGCGCAGGTCCGTGACGGTCACTTCCAGAAGGCCCGCGCCCAGGGCCTTGCCGAGCAGGCTCGCCTGGAGAGGCGAGGCGAAGTAGTCGGGAAAAATGGTGAGGATCTCGATGTGCATGGCGGTCCGCGAGAGTTGGCCGGCCAGTGCCAGGTCCTATGTCCTATGTCCTATGTCCTACGTTCTTCCTACCTCAGAGCTCCAACAGCCCCTCCGGCAGCTCGAGAACGATTCTCCTGCCCTCCCGGTCCACCTTCAAAACCATTTCTTCCACGAAGGGGACGAGGGCCTCCTTCTTCCCATCGATCTCCAGGGTCAGCAGCGGTCCGGCCGGGGTCTGCGAGAGGCCGCGCACGACTCCGAGCAAACGCCCGCGCGCGTCCTCGCCGCGAAATCCCTCGATCTCGTGGCTGTAGTAGAAGCCGGCCGGCGGGGCGACGGCCTCCGCCTCCGCGACGAGAAGGTCCCCTCCCGCGAGCGCGCGGGCGGCGTCCACCCCTTCGACGCCCGCGAAGGCCACCAGCAGGCGCCCGGCGTGGGGACGCGCCGTGACGATCGTGAGCTCGCGGATCTCTTCCCCGCGCTTCCACTGGAGCCGCGTCCCGGGAGCAAACCGCTCCGGAAAGCTCGTGGCGATCTCGACGGAAACCTCGCCCTCGAGCCCGTGCGGGCGGCGGACGATGCCGACGAGGAGCATGGGGTCGAAAGGCGTGAGGCGTGAGGCGTGAGGGGTGAGGCGTGAGGCGAACCGACCGGGCAGAACCCGCGCCTGACGCCTCGCGCGTCTAGTCCCGAACCCTCACGATCACCCGCTTGCCGCGGGCGGCGGCGGCGGCGCCGACGAACGCGCGCAGAGCGCGGACCGTTCGCCCCTCCCTCCCGATCAGGCGGCCGCGATCCTCCTCGGGAACGGAGATCTCGTAGACCGACAACCGCCCTTCGACGCTCTCGGCGACGCGCGTGTCCTCGGGATGATCGGAGAGCCGGCGGGCGATCGTCTCGACCAGCCGGCGCATGGTCGCGCCCTCGGGAGCCGCCGGCTCCCTCATGGGGCCGGGGCGGGGGCGGGAGCCTGTGCCGCGGTGAGGAACGACCGGACCGTCGGCGTCACCCGGGCGCCCTTGCTCATCCAGTACGCGACGCGGTCGCGGTCCAGCCCGAGGCGCGGAGGCTCGGTGATCGGATCGTAGTGGCCCAGCTCTTCGAGGACCTCGGCGCGCGCGGTCAGCCGGGAGTCCGAGACCACGATGCGGTAATACGGGCGATTGCGGGCGCCCATTCTGCGTAAGCGAATCTTCAGCATGGTCTAGGCAGTCCTTTCCACGTTCAGAGAGGCGCCATTCTATCAGCAATTTGCGATTGGCGATTTGTGATTTGCGATTGGGGCGTTGATAGCCGAAATCACAAATCGCAAATCACAAATCACTTCGGGGCGGGCAAGGGCAGGCGCGACAGATCGAGTCCCCGCATCCCCTTCCGGGCGGTCTTCAGGAGCTTGCGCATCTGCTGGTATTGCTTGATGAGGCGGTTGATCTCGGAGACCTGAGTGCCCGACCCGGCGGCGATTCTCTTCTTGCGCGAGCCGTTCAAGACCTGCGGATACTTGCGCTCCTCCTGGGTCATCGAATCGATGATCGCGGCGACGCGGACGAGCTGCTTGTCGTCGACCGAGTCGGGGGCGGAGAGGCCGCGGAACGCCCCTCCCTTGGGCAGCAAATCGATCAATCCGGAGACCGGTCCCATTTTTTTCATGGAGCGGAGCTGATCCCGCAGATCCTCGAGCGTGAACTCCCCCGCGCCGGCCCGATCGGCCATGCGCCGCGCGGCGTCCTGATCGACCTGCTCCTCCACTTTCTCGATGAGCGTCAGCACGTCGCCCAGGCCCAGGATCCGCGACGCCATGCGGTCGGGATGGAACGGCTCGAAGTCCTCGGGCTTCTCGCCGACGCCCACGAACTTGATGGGTCGGTCGAGCGTCGTGACCACCGACAGCGCGGCGCCGCCCCGCGCGTCCCCGTCGGTCTTGGTCAGGATGATCCCGGTCAGCGGCAGCGCGGCGGCGAACCCGGCCGCCGAACGCACGGCGTCCTGCCCGGTCATGGAATCGGCCACGAACAGGATCTCCCTGGGGGCGATGGCGTCCACCACCGCCCTCACCTCGCGCATCAGGTCCTCGTCGATGTGCAGCCGGCCCGCGGTGTCCACGATCACGGTGTCCCGGCCGGTCAGCCTGGCCTCCCGCACGCCTTCCCGGGCGACCTCGACGGCGTCGCGCCGCGACCCGGGATCGAACACCGGCACGCCGATCTGGCGCCCCAGGGTCTTCAACTGCGAGACCGCCGCCGGGCGGGTGAGATCCGCGGCGACCAAGAGCGGGTAGCGTCCGCGCCCCTTGAGCTTGAGGGCGAGCTTGCCGGCGGACGTCGTCTTGCCCGAGCCCTGCAGCCCGACCATCGCGATCACCGCCGGCGATCCGGAGAGATCGAGGTCGGCCTGTCGGCTGCCCAGGAGCGTGATCAGCTCGTCGCGGACGAGCCGGGTGACCTCCTGGGCCGGGGACAGCTGCTGCAGGACCTTGGCCCCCTCCGCCCGTTCCTTGACCCGGGCGATGAACTGGCGCACGACCGGCAGCGCCACGTCCGCCTCGAGCAGCGACAGGCGGATCTGGCGCAGCGCCGTGTCCAGGTGGTACTCGGTCAGGTGCCCTTCGCCCCGGAGCTCCTTGAAGACCCCCGCGAGGCGGTCCGACAATGCCTCGAACACGACCAGTGACCTCCGTGCTAGACCCGCGCCGCCGCGGGAGGCCAAAGGATACCGGCGCGGGCCACCCGAGTCGAGGCGAACTCTGGCATGTCCTTGGCAGTTGACAGGGGGGGTCTTTGGGATATCATTCCGCCGCGTTTTTCCCCGGGCTGGGGATTCTTTTTTGCGTTCGGAAAACGCTTAGAAAAAGGAGATGAGGGATATGAAGAAGTTCGTGACCCTGGGCCTCGTGGCCGTTCTCGGCGTCGCGCTCGCCGCCGGCTGCAAGAAGAAAGAGGAAACCGAGTCGACCACCACGACTACGAGCGAGCAGCCCGCCGTCGTGCAGGAGACCGGAACCACCTCGACTGGAACGATGATGGGCACCGGCACCGAAGCGACCGGCACGAGCATGACCTCGACGACCGAGACGTCGACGATGCCCGGCGCCACGACGACCACGACCACGTCCACGACCTCGACGGAAACCAAGAAGTAAGAACCGCTTTCTCTTGGCGCGTTTGGGCCCCCGCCTCGGGGGCCTTTTCCTTTTGGCGGGGTCGCGTGGGACCCGCGTTGCTTCGGCGCGTCTTTCCACGTACAAGGGAGAGCGCGCGATGGCGCCCCCATGTTCAGGTCCTGGATCGACGTCCTGCTGCTCGCCGTGACGGCCGGATCGGCCGCCTACGCGTTGGCCGTGAGGCGGCGCGAGCGCCGCTTGATCGCCCGCCTGGCCGCCCGCGAGCGCGGCGGGCATCTCCTGGGCGAGTCCCCCGACCTGCGGCTGATCCTGCGCCACGCCTTCGGAGCCTTCGGGGAGATTCTTCCGTTGTCCCGGTTCACGCTCTACCGTGTCGGTGAGCAGGGCCGCGTGGAGGACGTCTGGACGGTCGCTGCGCCTGCCCCCGGAGAGGAACCCGAGCCCCGCCAGGAGGCCGAGAGCGGGCACGTGGGCCAGGCAATCGACTCCGCCCGCCTCCTGGAGCTGACCGCGACGGAGACCGACCGCTCCTTCGCTCCCAAGGACCTGCTGGCCGGCGGACCCTCCACCATGCGCCTGCGGCTGCCCCTATACTCCGGCGACCGTCTCGTCGCGCATCTGGTCCTGGAGAGCCCCGAGCCGATCGACGACCTGCGCAAGGGAGAGATCCGGGCCTTTCTGGGACCCCTGACCTCGTCGCTCCACGCCCTGCGCAATTGGACCATCGCGGTCACTGACGAGCTCACCGGCCTCTCGTCGCGCCGCTACTTCGAGACCCGCCTGACCGAAGAATGGTCCCGGGGAGGCCGGTACGGGAGTCCTTTGGCCGTCGCCTGCTTCGACCTCGACCGGTTCAAGGCCGTCAACGACCGGCGCGGGCACGCCGCCGGCGACCGGGTCCTGCGGCGCTTCGGCGAGATCGTCCGGCAGGAGATCCGGTCGTCCGACGTGGCCGGCCGGCTGGGAGGGGAGGAATTCGCGGTGCTCTTTCCGGAGACGGAAGCCCAGGCGGCCCGCGCGGTGGCCGAACGCATCCGCCGCCGCCTGTCCGGGGAGCGTTTCGAGCTGGCGGGCGAAGCTTTCCGGATCACCGTGTCCGCGGGCGTCTCCGAGGCGTCCAAGTCCGACGACCGCGAGCAGATGATGTTCCGGGCCGACAAGGCCCTCTATCGCGCGAAAGAGGCCGGGCGGGACAGAGTCTTGGTGTGGGACGAAAAGGGAGAGAAAGGCGGATGATTTACGATTTGTGATTGGTGATTGGGGCGCAAGAACCCTTGCTTGCCGCAATCGCAAATCACAAATCGCCAATCACAAATTGCGGGTTGGAGGGATCCTCGCCCAGATGCCTGCGAAGAACCTCGAAGACCTCGAGTCGCTCCTCGATGAGATGATCGAGGCCCAGCGCGCGCGGCTGCTGGCGATCGCGCGGCGGATCGAGCCGTCGCTCACCTCGGAAGACCTTCTCCAGCCGCACAACCACCCGCGCCTGGCGGCGAGCCCGGAGTTCCACTTCGAGGACGGAATCCTCGCCGGCTACCTGGCCATCCGCACGGCTCTCCGGGCCAGCCGGTAGAGCCAGCGCGCCGGCCGCGACCGGCGCCGTCCGGGGACTTCCAGGCTGGCGATCGTCTCGGCGTGGCGCTGGATCCACCGGGCGTCGCCCGCGCGCACGCCCATCCCGGCGAGCAGCCGACCGGACTCGCGGGCCAGGCGCACCAGGTCCTCGTCGCCGGGCGGCGCGCTCATGACAGTCCCGCCGCACTCAAGAGCGTCGAGACCGCGGAGTCCCAGGTCAGGCGCGAGACCTCCTCGCGGCCGCGCCGTCCGAGCTCCTCGAGCGCCCCCTCCTCGCTCCAGGCCCGCGACAGGGCCTCCCCCAGCGCCTGCGCCGAGGGCGGGACGACGAACCCGGTCTCGCCGTGGCGCACGAACTCCAACGGGCCCCCGGCGTCGCGGGTCGTCAGCACTGCCTTTCCGGAGAGAAACGCCTCCAGGGCAACGTAGCCCAGGTCCTCTCCGTCCGGGGCCAGCGCCACCAGGCGCGCTCCGGCGTAGAGATCGATCAATTCCTCCTCCGACGCGCCGTCCAGCCAGCGGATCCGGTCGGCGACTCCCCGTTGCGCGGCGATGCGCCGCAGACGCTCTTCCTCGGGCCCCCGGCCCACGATGGTCAGCCGGGCCGCCGGAGCGTACGCAAGGGCCGCGACGAGGAGATCGGTGCGCTTCCAGGCGTCCAGGCGCCCCACCGAGAGCGCGTAGTCGCCGCACGGCCCGGACCGGTACCGCCCGGCCAGGGGCGGCGGGTGGTACAGCGGCTCGCTGGCGATGCCGTTGAATTTCGCCAGGCGGGCCGCGACGTTGGCCGAGTTGGCGAAGACGCGCCGCGCCTCGGTCAGGCCCACCCGGTCGATCTCCGCGATCGTCTCGCGGGTCCGCTGATCCTCCCGGGAGGACGTGAAGTCGCTGTAGGGCGTGCCGAACTGGTCGTAGACCTGGCGGTATTGATGGATCAGCCACACGACCTTGTTTTCGTGGCGCGCCGCGTAGCTGGGAAACCGGGTCGCGATCACGGCGTCGACCCGGCGCCCGGCCACCTCGGCCAGGTCCAGGCTCCTCCAGGCGAGAGCGCTGCGGATCAGATCGAAGCGTTCCCGCTCGATCAGGGGCATCGTGACGAGGTCGGCTTCGACGCCGCGCCGCTGCAGCTCGGTTGTCAGGCGGCGGACGTGGAGCTCCGCCCCGCCGTGCGAGAACGGGCTCTGAACCGCGAGAACGAGAACTCGGGGAGGTTCGCTCACGAACGGGACTCTGGACGGGGAACTCGGGACTGGGATGAAGACAGGCTCGCGTCGTCTCGAGTCCCGAGTCCCGTGTCCCGCGTTGCGTCCTCCGCGAGGACCCGCGCGACGACGGCATAGTCCTGGGGTCCGAAGAGGAGCCGGTTGAGCTTTCCGTCGTTGTCCGTCTGTTCGCTCAGGCGCTCCTGCGGAGGCAGGGGGGCGGCGTAGCGGACCTCGGCCTGCGAGAAGCCGGCCGCTTCGACGAGAAACTGCAGGGCCTGCGGCGGGACCGGCCGGACGTGGGACGGATCGAGGAAGAACGTCCTCCAGGTCGAGAGCGAATCGACGTTGATGGTCTCGACGATGAGCGTGCCTCCGGGAGCGATGACTCGCCGGGCCTCGCGCAGGAACGCGAACGTCGTCTCGGGGGTCCAGTGCTCGACCACCTGAAACGCGACGACCGCTCCCAGGCTGCCGTCCGGGCGGCCGGCCAGGGCGGCCGTGCCGTCTTGCTGCTCGACGGCGAGCCCCGCTTCGCGGCATTCCGCCACCGCGAGGGGATTGATCTCCGCGCCGATGGCGGGGATGCCGCGCTCCCCGAGAAGGCGCAGGAACTCTCCCCGGCCGCAGCCGACGTCGAGCACGGGGCCCGGAGGCGACTGCAGAAAGGCGAGGTACGCCTCCTGCTTCGCGCGCACCTCCGACGGCGCGCCGCGGAAGCGCTCCTCGAACAGGCTGTAGACGCCGGGCGGAATCGACGCCTCCCTCGGAGGCGCGGCGGCCGGTCTCGGCGCGCTCGGCGCGGCAGCCTCCAGGGACGCCAGCCGCGCGCTCTGGATCGCCGCGCGCCGCTGCCCGGCCGCGAGCTCCCGGCCCAGGCGCTCGATCTCCGCGCGGGCCCCGTCCCACTCCCGGTCGATGCGGGAGACCTGTTCGCGCAGGCTCAGGGTGAGCGCATGCTGCTGCGACGCCGCCTCCACCAGCGCCGCCGAGGCCTCCAGCGACAGGGAATTGAACGCGCCCTGGTCCCGCCACACGAACCGCAGCAGGCGAAGAGCCAGGCGCTTGACGAGGTTCAGCCGCGCCCCCTCGGGAACCGACGGGGTCAGATGCCCCGCCGCGCGGTCGAGAGCGGACCGGGCGCCTTCCTCGGCGCCGCCCGCGAGCCGCGCCGGCTCCGGCCGCGAATCCGGGGAGGCGCCGGCCACCGCGGCGCGGATCTCCTCCGCCAGCCTGGCCGCCCGGTCGCTCGAGGAGGTCACGGGGAGGCAGAATAGCAGGCCGCGGCCGCGCTCCGATGGCATCCTGGATGCAGCGTTTCCGTGCAAGCCTGTATGCCGGCATCACCGATCTCCCGCGCGCTCGAGACCCTCGTGGGCACTTGGATCTCTCCCCTGGCCGCCCTTCTGAGGCTGGCCGCCGGCCTGGCCCTCGTCGCCGTGATCGCCGCTTCGCTCCTGCGCGCGCTCTTGGCTGCCGCCGCCTGGAAATACGGCTGGGAGCGGCGGATCGTCGTCCGCTGCCCGCGCTGCGGGAGGATCGCCGTCGCGCCGGAAGCTCCGGTCTGTCCGCAGGGGCACGCCGTGCGGTTCCCGCCGGGCACCGGCCTGGCCGGCGGACCGGGGTCGGGACCTCGGAGAGCCGCCGGGCGCGCGTTTGCGCTCGCCGTGCCGATCGCCACGGGACTCCTCGCGGTGTGGGGGTTCGTCGAGATCCGGCCCTGGCACTTGAGAATGTCTCTGGCGGTGATCTTCGCGTCGTCCTCGTTTCTCTTCTTCGCGGCGGCCCTGTCCTCTGCGAGCTGGGCGGTCGGCTCGGGCCCTCGCGGCGTCCTCGGCCGCGCCCTGCACCTCGCGCTCGCCGGACTCCTGCTCCTTCCCGCCGGGGCGGCCCTGGCGCTGGCCGAGCTGGTCGAGCCGCCTCCGCGCACCGTCCTCGGGTCGGTGTGGCGCACGCCCGCGGCCACGTATCTGGCCACCGCCCGGCGCCGCGGCCGCCGCGTCGGCTCGAGCGCCGGACGGCTCGAAGCGTCGGTCGTGGAGGCGCGGGTTCCCGTCCTGGGCGTCGTCTGGCAGGGCCTCGAAGCCCTCCGGATCGACGGGCGGGACGTGCCGTGGAAGGGCTCGGGCGGATTTCTTGCGCGGCGTCTCGCGGCCTGGGCCGGTCCCCTCTCCGAGCACGGCGTCTGGCTCTCGAAGTCGCAGCGCGCCGTGGCGCTGCCGGAGAACGCCAGGCTCTGGATCGTCGAGGAGCGGCGCCGGATCGCCTTCCTCACCGAAGAGTCCCTGGGCATCCCGGAGATCCCGGCGGGCCCGTCCGGCCGAGGACCGCCCCTATAATCCGCGGCATGAAGCGCAGCGGCCTGGTCGCAGGAATCGCCCTGGCCGCCGCGGCGCTCGCCCTGCTCGGCCAGACGCCCGCGGCGGCCCCGACCTCCGCGCAGCCCGCGCCTTCGCTTCTTTATCCCGGGGAGGAACGCTTCCTGGCCAACGTCCGCCAGCTGACCTTCGGAGGGCAGAACGCGGAAGCCTACTGGTCCGCCGACGGCAAGCACATCATCTTCCAATCCAACGACGAAGGCCGTCTGCCGTGCGACCAGATCTTCACGATGCGCGCCGACGGATCGGACAAGCGCAAGATTTCCAACGGCCAGGGAAAGACGACCTGTTCCTACTGGTTCCCCTCCGGCGACCGGATTCTCTACGCCTCGACCTTCGGCGCCTCGCCGGCCTGCCCGGCCCCGCCGGACCGGTCGCGGGGCTACGTCTGGGCGCTGGACGACTATGACATCTACACCGCGCGGCCCGACGGCGGCGACCTGCGCAAGCTCTTCGGCTCTCCGGCCTACGACGCCGAGGCGACGATTTCGCGCGATGGCAAGAGGATCGTGTTCACCTCGGCGCGCGACGGCGACCTGGAGATCTACACGATGAACGCGGACGGCGGCGGCGTCGACCGCCTGACCCACACAGCCGGGTACGACGGCGGGCCGTTCTTCTCCTACGACGGGCGGCAGATCGTGTACCGCGCCGACCATCCGACCAGGCCGGACGACCTGGCCCGCTACAAGGAGAATCTGGCCAGGGGCTCCTACGCGCCGAAGGGCCTGGAGATCCGTGTGATGAACGCCGACGGGTCGGGCGACCATGCGGTGACGAGCAACGGCGCGGCCAACTTCGCGCCCTACTTCTTCCCCGACGGGAAGCGGATCATCTTCTCCTCCAACGTCGCCGATCGCAACGGCAGGGACTTCGACTTATACGTCGTCGACGCCGACGGCGCGCATCTGACCCGGGTGACCTTCGCTCCCGAGTTCGACGGCTTCCCCATGTTCGACGGGCAGGGCAAACGGTTGGTGTTCGCCTCCAATCGATTCGGCAAGAAGCCGCACGAGACCAACATCTTCGTGGCGGACTGGATCGCCAAGTAGGACGTAGGACGAAGGGGGTGGGACGTAGGGGACGTCCTCAGTCCTACGTCCTCAGTCCTACGTCCTCAGTCCTACGTCCTACGTCCTCGGTTCTACTCCCGCCTCTGTCCTCCTCGGCCCGCGCCTCCTCGGCGAATCCCATGAGGGCCAGCGCGAGCGCCACCAGGAGCGGGCCGACGAACATTCCGATCGGGCCGAAGGCGGCGAGGCCGCCGAGCACGCCGAAGAAGATGGGCAGCGTCGAGATCTGCGCGCGGCCGGAGATGAAGAGCGGCCGGAGGACGTTGTCGACGGTGCTCACCAGGATTGCCCCCCACGCCACCAGGAACGCCGCGGCCCCCCACCTTCCCTGCACGATCAGCGCGACGGCGCCCGGTCCCCACACCAGCGCCGTCCCTCCGACGGGCAGGAGCGAGCAGGCCGCGGCGATCGCTCCGAACACGACCGGAGAAGGCAAGCGCACCAGTCCGAAGCCGAAACCGACCAAAGTTCCCTGGAGGATCGCCGTCAGGAGCGTTCCGAACACGACGGCCCGGGTGACCGAGGCCAGGTGTTCGACCAGGCGGGTCTTGCGCTCGGCGGGCATCGGCACGATGCGCACGAAGCGGGCGGCCATCTGGTCGCCGTCACGGAGGAAGAAGAAGAGAACGAAGAGCATCAGGACGATGCTCACGACCACGCTCAGCGCGGAGAGGAAGATCGAGCCCGTCGACGAGGCCAGGGAGCGCAGGACCCGTTGGCTCAGCTGGAGGAGCCAGCCCTGGACCTGCTCGGCCGTCACCGGCACGCGTCCCTCGATCCACTGCAGGCCCCCTTCGAGCGCGGGGATCCGAAACACGTCGCTCGGACGGGCGATCTGATATCGGGCCGCCGCCGCGGAAATCCGGGCGGCGAGGTC
The DNA here is from genome assembly GCA_963733955.1 of uncultured Acidobacteriota bacterium. GTDB lineage: Bacteria > Acidobacteriota > Thermoanaerobaculia > UBA5066 > Gp7-AA6 > DATFTF01. The sequence continues at coordinate 1,930,219 of CAVTEW010000003.1, read as the reverse complement.
GGAGGCCTGGCCGGCGAACAGGATCGCCAGCATCACGGCCGGAGCGGCCAGGCCGATCGTGACGGTCAGGGTCAGCAAGCCCGCGGCCGCTCCCGCGCGCCCTCTGAATTTCCGCCGGAGAATCCCGTTGACGGGCTGGAGCAGGAAGGCGAGCAGCACGGCCCAGAGGATCGAGCCCAGAAACGGCTCGAAGATCCGGTACAGCGCGTACCCCAGGGCCGCGAGCGCCGCGACTCCGAAGAGGCGGGAGTAGAACGAGGAGTGATTCATGGATCCATTGAATCATCGAGAGATTGGGACTAAAAGCATGGACGTGTTCCTCGCGGCGCTTCCTCGGGCGGGTGCGGCCCCATGAGTTCGGCCTCCCCCCTCCGCCTCGCGGCGATCTGGCGCGAAGAGGCCGCCGCGGAAGGGTTTGCGCGGGTCGGGTTCGCGCGGGCCGGGCCGCCCCCGCGTTTCGAGGCCTATCGCGAATGGATCGCGCAAGGCCGGCACGCGGGCATGGCCTACCTGGAGCGCACCCTGGACCTGCGGGCCGCTCCGGAAGCTCTCCTGCCGGGTGTGCGCTCCATCGTTTGCCTGGCCGCCCGCCACGAGACCCGCCCGCCGGTGGCGCCGGACGGCGCGCGCATGGCCCGCTATGCCTCGGGCTCGGACTACCACTGGACCCTGCGCCAGAGGGCGCAGCGCGTGGCCGAGGCCGCGGCCCGCAGGATGGAGGAGCCGGTCCGGTTTCGCGTGTGCGTCGATTCGACGCCCCTGGCCGAGCGCTCCTTCGCCGCGGCCGCCGGACTGGGCTGGATCGGCAAGAACGGATGCCTGATCGACCCGGAGCTCGGCTCGTTCCTGCTCCTGGCCGAGATCCTGACCGACGCCGACCTGCCGCCCGACGACCCGATCGCCGAGCGGTGCGGGTCCTGCACGCGCTGCCTGGAGGCCTGTCCGACCCAGGCGTTCGTCTCGCCGGGCGTGCTGGACGCGCGGCGCTGCCTGGCTTACTGGTCGATCGAGCACCGCGGCCCCCTTCCCGACGCGGTCAAGGAGCGGATCGGGCCGCACGTGTTCGGCTGCGACGTCTGCCAGGACGTCTGCCCCTTCAACGCGCCGCTGGCCCCTCCGGTCGCGGAGAACGTTCCGACGCGTGCGGAGTGGCTGGCCGTCGGAAAGGGAGCGTGGCGGCGCCGGTGGGGCGCGACGGCGCTCAACCGCGCCGGACGGCGGGGCCTTCAGCGCAACGCCGCGGCCTCCGCCGGCGCCGTGGGCGACGAGGCCTGCGCGGCGCTCCTCGCGCGTGGTCAGAGGGGCGGCGACGCCGGCCTCTCCGAAGCGGCCGCCTGGGCCCGCGCGCGGCTGGCGTCGAAGACACCCGGGGGGTAGCGCCTCCGGCGCGGCGGCCGCGCGGATACACTCTTCGAAGCGACGAAAGGACCGCCATGGATTACCAGAATCTCCTGTACCTCCTGCTCCTCCTGCTCTCGCTGCTCCTCTCGGCGTTCTTCGCCGGGTCCGAGACGGCCCTGGTCTCCCTGGGCCGGATCGACCTGGCGCGCATGCGCGAGGCCGGCGACCGGCGCGGAGCGGTGATCCGCGGCCTTCGCGCCCACACGCCGCGCCTGCTGGCGACGATCCTGATCGGCCAGAATCTTTTCACCACCTCGGCCTCGGTCTTCGCCACCGCGCTCGCCACCAACTGGGTCGGCGAGGCCTACGGCGTTCCCGCGGCGATCGTCTTCTCGACCGTGACCCTCTTCGTCTTCGCCGAGATGACGCCCAAGGCCATCGCCTCGGCCTCGCCGGTGGCGATCTCCCGCGCGGTTGCCAACCCCCTGGCCCTCATGACGAAGATCCTCTCGCCGGTGGCGGGCGTCTGCGTCCGCATGACGACGCGCGCCCTGCGCCTGGCCGGGATCAAGGAACGCACGCCGAACCTGACCGAAGAAGAGATGAAGAGCGTGATCAACCTGGGAGCCGACGAGGGAGTCATCCACGGGGAGGAGCGCCGGCTCCTGCACCGGGTGCTCGACTTCGGCGACAAGACCGTCCGGGACATCATGGTCCCCCGCACCAAGATGGTCGCCCTGCCCGACACGGCCCGCTTCGCCGACGTGCGCGTGGTGCTGGCCGAGCACAAGCTCTCGCGCGTCCCAATCTACCGCGGCACCCTCGACAACGTGGTGGGCGTCCTCCACGCCAAGGACCTCTTCGGCATCACCGACGACGAGGAGCGGGCCTTCCGCGTCGACCAGTACCTCGATCCCCCGTTCCTGGTCTCCGAGTTCAAGCGGGCCGAGGAGCTCTTCCGGGAGATGCGGCGGCGCCGGACTCACATGGCGATCGTGGTGGACGAGTTCGGAGGCACCGCCGGCCTGGTGACGATCGAGAACGCCATCGAGGAGCTGCTGGGACCGATCCAGGACGAGTACGACGACGAGGAGCCCGGGTTCGTCCCGGCCGGGGAGCGGCGCTTCCTGCTGGAGGGCAGCTTCCGGCTGGACGATCTGGAGGAGCAATTCGGGATCGCTCTGCCGCGGGAGGAGTCCGAGACCGTGGCCGGGCATCTGATGTTGCGGTTCGGCCGCATCCCCCGCAAGGGAGAGCGCTGGCGGGGGCGCCGCGCCGACTTCGTGGTGGAAGAGGCGACGCCGACGGCGATCCGGAAGGTGCTGATGATTTTGCCGGAGGCGGGGAAGAAGTGACGAGTGACGAGTGACGAGTGACGAGTGACGAGTGACGAGTGACGAGAGGATAAGCTTGCACCCTTCCTGGTGACTGGCCGCTTGTCACTTGTCACTCGAGACGTATGCCAAATAAGGTCGTGACCCTCATCCGCGGCGACGGCATCGGGCCGGAGATCGCCGACGCCGTGGTGGCGATCCTGGACGCGGCCGGGGCTCCCCTGTCCTTCGAGGAGCAGGTCGTGGGCCGCGCCGCGGAGGAGCGCGAGGGGGATCCGCTCCCGGCCAGGGTCCTGGAGGCGATCCGCAGGACGGGCGTGGCCCTGAAGAGCCCGGTGGGGACGCCGATCGGAAAGGGCTTTGCCTCGGTCAACGTGCGGTTGCGCAAGGCGCTCGACCTCTACGCCAACCTGCGCCCGGTCAAGAACGTTCCGACCGTGGAGAGCCGCTTCCACAATGTGGATCTTGTGGTCGTCCGGGAGAACACCGAGGACCTCTACAGCGGCCTGGAGCACACGGTGGTGCCGGGCGTGGTCGAGTCCCTGAAGATCATCACCGAGGCGGCCTCCACGCGCATCGCCCGGTACGCCTTCGACTACGCCCGCAGGAACGGGCGCCGCCGCGTCACCGCGGTCCACAAGGCCAACATCATGAAGCTCTCCGACGGCCTCTTCCTCGACTGCTTCCGGCGCGTGGCCGAGGACTATCCCGAGATCCAGGCCGACGACCGGATCGTCGACGCCGCGTGCATGCGCCTGGTCATGAACCCGGAGATCTTCGACGTGCTGCTGCTGGAGAACCTCTACGGCGACATCGTCTCCGACCTCGCCGCCGGCCTGGTGGGGGGCCTGGGCGTCGTGCCCGGAGCCAACCTGGGCCCGACCGCGGCCATCTTCGAGGCGGCTCATGGAACGGCGCCCGATATCGCCGGACAGGACAAGGCCAATCCGATGGCCCTTCTGATGTCGTCCATTCTGATGCTGCGGCACCTGGACCTGCCCGACCACGCCGGCCGCGTCGAGGAAGCGCTGCTCGGCACGCTCGCCGCCGGAATCCGCACGCCCGACATCGGCGGAACGGCGGGGACGCGGGCCTTCGCCCTCGCCGTGGCCGAGCGCACGCGCTGAGGCGCCTCGGGCGATCGCGGGGCGCCGGCGTCAGCCTTGCCGCCGCAGCAGAAACCGCCAGATCGGCCGGCCTTCGGCACGGTACTTGAGCTCGTAGTGCGTCGCCGGCGGAGCGGGAACGGCGGCCCAGTCGAGGCGCTCGAGGCCGGGCACGCTCTCCAGGAGCGGACCGAGCGTGGCGCCATAGTCCGGGTGATCGGTCTGGATGCGCAGGAGGCCGCCGGGCTGTAACGCCCGGGCCAGCACCTCCAGGAAGACGCCGTCGAGCAGGCGCCGCTTCTTCTGCTTCTTCTTGGGCCAGGGATCGGGGAAGTAGACGTGGAAGGATCGGACCGAGGCCGGCGGGAGGGCCCGGACGAAGAGACTCGCGTCCGCCCGCAGGATGCGGGCATTGTCCAGCGCGGCCCGGGCCAGGCGCGCCCGGCACAGGCGGTAATAGGACAGGGACCGCTCGAGGCCCAGGAAGTCGTGCGCGGGATTGGCCCGGGCGGCCTCGATCAGGAACCGCGCCTTTCCGCTTCCGATCTCCACTTCCAGGGGCGCGCTCCGGCCGAACGCCGCCGCGGGGTCGAAGGAGCCGATCGTGAAGAGGCGCTCCTCGTCGGGCGCGTCCAGGCGTCCTCGCGTCACTCGTCGGCGCGGGGGCTCGGTCCGGTCGCCGAAACGATCCGCTCGAGGAAGCGGGCGAAGTACTGCGTCCCCGAGATGAGCGCCACCGCCACGACGATCCAGAGGGCGGCCTGGGCAAACTCCTGCAGCGAGATGTTCAGGACCGGCAGGACCACGGCGCTGTGCCGGATCGCCAGGATGAGCAGCGAGACGGCCACGATCTGGGAGAACATCTTGGCTTTCCCCCAGTTCGACGCCGGGATGACCAGGCCGTGCCCCGAGGCGATGGCCCGCAGCCCGGACACCGCGAACTCGCGGCCGACCACGACCACCACCATCCAGGCCGGAGCCAGTCCCAGCTCCACCAGGGAGATGAACGCGGCGGAAATCAGCAGCTTGTCGGCGATCGGATCGAGCAGCGTGCCCAGCCTGGTGATCTGGCCGCGGCGGCGCGCCAGCCAGCCGTCGAAGAAATCGGTGGCCGTGGCGGTCAGAAAGATGAGGAGGCCGACGATCTCCCGCCCGTCGAACTTGGTCAGCAGAACGACGACCAGGAACGGGACGAGGAAGATCCGGGACAGTGTCAGAGAGTTGGGAAGGTTGAGTCTCAAGATTGGGTTCGGCGTTCTACGTTCGACGTTTTACGTTCGACGTTCCACATTCGGCGTTCATAATAGTGCCATGAACGTGCCCTGTCCGGTGCACGGCAGCCGGCGCGCCCACCGCAGCTGCCACCTCTGCCGCCGGCCCATCTGCCGGCTGTGCGAGGTCCGGATGCGAGGGCATCTGTACTGCTCCACCCGCTGTGCCCGCGAGGCCGGGCGGGCGGCCTGGAGAAATCGGATCTTCAAGCACCTCGGGCGGACCGTTCCCTCCCGGGCGGCGGTCCTGCTGGTCGCGGCGGCCCTGGCCGCGCCGACCGTCGCCGCCCTGCGCACCGTCTCGGAGCTCGATCGATTGAACGCGCCCTCCCTTGAGGCCCGCCGGCGGCCGATGCCCTCGGCCCGCATCGACGCGGTCACGGCGTCCGGAGCGGGCGTTCGGGTCGCGGGCACGGCGCCGGCCGGCAGCGCGGTCTTCCTGTTCGCCGCGAACCGGTTCGTTGGAACCACCTTCGCCGAAGGGGGGACGTTCCAGTTCGAGGACGTTCGGGCCGCCGGGCCGTTCCGGGTCGGCGCGATGTTTCTCTCGCCCGGCTCGTCCCCCGGCGTGCCGCCGCCGGCCGAGGCGGAGCGCGCGCCGCTCGGTCTCCCGCCGTCCCCGCCGGCCGCGCGGGCCCGTCTCGCCCTGGTCCCCGACGTCACGCGGGGTCCCGCGGACCGGCCGGAGATCCTGCTCTCCTTCGACGGGGGCTCCTCCGACCGCGGAGCCCGGGAGATCCTCGACGCCCTGCGCGCGCGCGGAATCCGCACCACCATGTTCCTGACCGGAGACTTCATCCGGCAGTATCCGGGGCTGACCCGCCAGATCGCCGCCGACGGCCATGAGGTCGGAAATCACACCAACACCCATCCCCATCTGACGACCTACGCGACGGACGCGCGCCAGGCGACCCGGCCGGGCGTGGACCGCGCCTGCCTGTCCCGGGAGCTCGAGACGACCGCGAGCCTGTACCGGCAGACCACCGGCCGGGACATGTCTCCCCTGTGGCGCGCGCCGTACGGAGAGCAGAACGCCGAGATCCGCCGCTGGGCCGCCGAGGCCGGCTACTGGCATGTCGGCTGGACCGGGGGACGCGCCGGACTGGACGGGCTCGACTGGGTGTCCGATCCCCGCTCGCCGGCCTACCGCTCTTCCGACCGCGTCGTCTCGCGGCTCATCGCCAACGCCGAGAACGGAGGGATCGTCCTTCTCCACCTCGGCAGCGACCGCGACGATCCGGTGGCCCTGCGCGTCCCCGCGCTCCTGGACGGCCTGATCGGGCGGGGCTTCCATTTCGTGCGCGCCTCCGAGCTCCTCTCGCGGGAAGGCCTGACGCCGGAGCGATTGGCACAGTTGGCCTCGCAAGGTGCGGCGGCGCGTTGAGATCGCCCGATCACCCGATCGCCCGATCGCCCGACTCTTCCTTCCCTCTGGGCACCGACGGCTGGCGCGGAATCATCGCGGAGGGCTGCACCTTCGGCGCGATCCGGGTCCTGGCCGGCGCCCTGGCGCGCGTCTGGCCCAGCCGTCCGCGGGGCGATCGGGGCCGGATCGTCGTGGGGCACGACACGCGATTCCTGTCGCCCGAGCTCGCCTCCGCCGCCGCCCAGGTCCTGGCCGCCGCGGGCATCGACGTGCTCCTGACGGATCGCCCGATTCCGACCCCGGCGGTGTCGTACCACGTCAAGCGCCTCGGGCTCGCCGGCGGCGTGGCCGTCACGGCGAGCCACAACCCGGCGATCTACAACGGGTTCAAGATCAAGGCCGACTACGGCGGAAGCGCGCCTCCGGAGCTCTACGCGGAGGTCGAGAGGGCCAGCCGCGAGGAGCAGGCCTCCCCGGCGCCGGCGCGAGCGGGCCGCGTCGAGACGCAGGATCTCGCCGGTCCCTACCGCCGGGCGCTGGCCGGCCTCGTGGACCTCGCCGCGATCCGCGGCGCCGGTCTCACCGTGGTCGCCGACGCGATGCATGGAGCGGCGGCGACGCTGCCGGGCGAGATCGCCGGAGGCGGATCGACGCGCATCCTGCCTCTGCGCGCAGAGCGGGACGCGCTCTTCGGGGGCGTGCACCCCGAGCCCATCGCCGCGAACCTGGACGCCGCCGCGCGCCGCGTGCGCGAAGCGGGCGGCGACCTGGCCGTGGCCTGCGACGGCGACGCCGACCGCCTGGGCGTCCTCGACCGGCGCGGCGCCTTCGTCTCTCCGCACAGGATCCTCGGCCTGCTGCTGCTGCACGGTTTCCGCCGCAGGGGGCTGTCCGGCGGCGTCGCCAAGACGTTCTCCACCTCGCTGCTGATCGACCGGATCTGCGAAAGGCTCGGGGTCCCGCTGCACGAGACCGCCGTCGGATTCAAATACGTCGCCGATCTGATGAGCTCGGGCCGGGCCGTGGCCGGCGGCGAGGAGAGCGGCGGATACGCCTTCGGCTTCCACCTGCCCGAGCGGGACGGCGTCTTGAACGCCCTCCTGCTCATCGAGAGCCTGGCCGTGGAGCGCCGCGACCTGGACGCCGCCCTCGCCGCGCTGGCCCGTGAATTCGGCGAGTTCGCCTACGCGCGCCGGGACATCGCGCTCCCCGTCGAAGCCACGCGCGCCTACCTCGCGGAGATCCGCAGGGACCCGGCCGCGTCGATCGCCGGCGAGCGGGTCACCGCGGTCTCGGACAAGGATGGCGTGAAGTACGCCTTCGGGGGCCGCGGCTGGCTCCTCCACCGGCTCTCCGGGACCGAGCCCCTCATCCGCCTGTATTGCGAGCACGAGGAGGCCGCCAAGGTCGAGCAGATTCTGGACGAGGCGATGGCGCGCCTGATGTCTTTCGCGACGGAGCACGGCGCCGCAGACCAGGGACCAAGGACTAGGGATTAAAGACTACGGACGAGGCCTCTCAGGCCCTTCGGTCCGCTTCCGACGGGCGGCCCAGATCCGAGGCGCGGCGCCGCGGCCGGGGCGGCTCGGTCAGGACGGTGCCGGTCCCCTCGAAGCGGATCTTCGGAGCGGAGCCGACGTCGGGCATCATGACTTCCTCGAGAAACCGGTCCTCCAGCACCGAGGGGACCAGGTCGCCGGTCCAGGCCACCAGATCGCGCGAGGAGACGTTCAGGGGGTAATCGGCGGACACCTCGTGGGCCAGAAGCGGGCCTCCCACCGAGAGGATGACGCTTCCCCGGCCCTGGATCTTCAGGATGTCGACCCGGCGGTTCATCCGGAAATCGTGGATCGGCTCGAGCCGGAACGACAGGCCGTGGTCGAGAGCCAGGAGCCGTCCTCCCTCGAGGTACAGCGACTGCCCGGAGAGGTCCCGGCGGAACGCCGAGCGGCCCGGATCGTTGACGAAGAGATAACCCCGGCCGTCGGCGCGGAGGATCCGCTCCAGGCGCGTGCCGCGGAACGCCTGCTCCGGCGCGAAACGGATCTTGCCGCTGTACCAGACGACCGAGCCTTTGCGCACGAAGACCACGCCCCGCGAGGCGATCTCCAGTCCGCCGTCCGGGCGGACGTGGAAGAGCGGCTTGCCGTCGGTGTCGCGCGGGGTCAGCCCCGGGCGCGGATCGGGCGCCGTCTCGCGGGAGAAGGACGGCGCGGGAACGGCGAAGAACTCCCCCGTGCCCGCCGGTTGGGGAGTCGCCGCCGGCTCGTCGGTGACGACCGGCGAATGGGACGCGTGCCCCTCCAGGACGATCCGTTCGGTCGTCTCGGCGACGGCCTGCACCGGGAGCGCCACTTCGTTGGGTTGGGTGGGACGCTCGAAGATCTCCGGGCGGGTCTGGCCGAGCGGGTCGGTGTCGGACAGCATGTCGGCGTCGATGGGGATCACCGGGGCCACCGGCGGCGGCTCGGCGGGAATCGTCCGCGCGGCGGCCGCCCGGCCCGCCGCGTCGCGGGGGGAGCGCCGAAGCGCCTCTTCGATCTCGGCCACGACCTTGTTGGCGCCGGCGAACTTCAAGTGCTCGACGGCCAGTCCGAGCTTGCCCCGCATGCGGTACAGCAGGCCCAGGTACAGGTGGCTGCGCGCATGGTCGGGCTTCAGGTCCACGGCGCGGCGCAGCTCCTGCTCGGCCTCGCCCAGCACGCCGGCCTTGAAGAGGATGAGCCCGAGGTTGCAATGCAGAACCGCCGAGTTCGGGTTGGCCGCCACCAGCTGACGGGCCGCCTGGGCCGCCTCGTTGTAATAACCGCGCTTGAACTCGACCACCGAGAGGATGTTCAGGACCTCCTCGTCGTTGGGCTTGGCCAGCTGGGCCAGCTCCAGCTCCTGCCGGGCGAGATCGAACCTCTCCTCGGACGCGTGCTTGCGCGCCCGGCTCAGATGGACGAAGAAGATTCCGCGATCCAGCGGAGGAAGGCTACCCGGTGCTCTCGACATCGACGACTGCTCCTCAATTCACCCGGCCTAACTGCGGCGCAGGGGGATCCGCGCGGCGAGCTCGGTGGTGATGACGGCCCGGTTGTTCTTATCGCGGATCAAATGAACCGGACGGGCCGGGCGCGCGGCTCGGAACTCGCCCTGGGGCCGTCCGAAGCCGCCGGAGAGGGACGCCTTGCCGTAGTAGGCGGTGAGCCCCTTGTGCACGTACAGCTCGGTCTCCCGGTACGGAGGCACCCCGCCGTAGCGCAGCACCGCGGATTCCCCGGCGTTGTATGCCGCGAGCGACTTGGTCAGATCCCCGCCGAACAGCGCCAGGAGATCCTTGAGGTAGCGCACCCCTCCCCCGATGTTCTCGGCCGGATTGAGGATGTCGCGGACGCCGTAGCGCGCCGCCGTGTCGGGCATCAGCTGCATCAGGCCCCGGGCGCCCTTGCGGGACACCGCCACCGGGTTGAAGGCCGATTCGATCAACATGACGCACTTGACCAGCTTGGGGTCGACCGACTGGACCCGTGCGGTTTCGGAGATCAGATCGTCGTAGAGCGAGCGCACCCGCGCGCGGGAAACCAGCCACGAATCGGACTCCGCCAGCGCCGCGTGCGACGACTCGCCGACGCCGTCGTTGTAGATCACCCGCCGCCCGTCGACCACGGCCATACGAACGGTCGCCGACGCGGCGAGGGCGCAGGCCAGCATCAAAAAAGCAACGATTCCGCTGCGCAGTGTCTTCACTCTCAAGAATTCCGAAGGTCGTTCATTATAGCGCAGTTGGAGCAAATCCTGCGCAAACAATGGGTTACGCGTGCTTCGCGAGGCGGAGGCGTTGCCGGCGGCGCCGATCAGTTTCCGGAAACCAGGGCGCGGACCTCGGCCTCGGCCTCCTTGAGCGCGGCGGCCAGAAGGCTCTCGTTCTTCCCGCCGGCCTGGGCCAGATCGGGCCTGCCGCCTCCGCTTCCTCCCAGCGCCTTGCCCACGCGCGCCGCGATTTTGGAAGCGGGCACGCGGGCGACCAGGTCCGCGGTCACGGCGGCGACGACGGACGTCTTGCCTTCCGCCGCCGTCGCGACCACCACCACGCCGCTCTTGAGCCGCGAGCGCAGCGCGTCGGAGAGATTGCGCAGCTGGGGAATGGAGAGACCGGGCGCGATACGGGTGATCAGGCGAATCCCGTCGATGTCCAGCGTGTCCCCCGCGGACCCCGAGTCGCCCGAGGCCATCTTCAGCTTGAGCTGCGCCAGCTCGTGCTCCAACGCCTTGAGCTTCTCCTCCCGCTCCTGCCAACGGGTCAGCAGCCCCTCGCGCGGGGACTGCGCCGTGGCGGAGAGGGCGCCCAGAACTCCCTCATCCTCCCGCAGGCGCTCGACCGTCCCCAACGCGGTGACCGCCTCGATCCGGCGCACGCCGGAGGCCAGGCCCTTGTGCGACAGGATCTTGAAGGACCCGATCTCGCCGGTCCGGGGCACGTGGCAGCCGCCGCAGAGCTCGGTGGAAAACCCGCCGACGGTGACCACCCGCACGCGCTCGCCGTACTTCTCTCCGAAGAAGGCGATCGCCCCGCGGGTCTTGGACTCCTCCATCGACATGTGTTCCTTGGCCACTGCGACGTCGCGCAGGATCTCCTCGTTGACCAGGCGCTCGATCTCGGCGATCTGCGCCTCGGTCAGTGGGGACGACGACGCGTAGTCGAAGCGCAGGCGGTCCGGGGCGACCAGCGAGCCCATCTGCCGCGCGGAGTCCCCCACTACCCTGTGCAGCGCGGCGTGCAGGAGATGGGTTCCGGTGTGATTGGCCTGGGTGCGCCGCCGGGTCCACTCGGGCACCTCCATGTCGACGACCGCGCCGACGTGAAGGGCTCCCTCCCGGACGGCGACGCGGTGCGCGATCAGGCCGGCCACCGGCTTCTGCGTGTCGGTCACCTCGGCGGATCCGCCGGGCCAGCTCCAGGTCCCCGTGTCGGCGACCTGACCGCCGCCTTCGGGATAGAACACCGTGCGGTCCGCGATCACGTCCCCGGTCTCGCCCGCGGCGAGCTCGTTGGCCGGCGCGCCGGACCGGACGATCCCGACGACGCGGGCGCCCGACAGGCGCACGAAATCGAGCTCGGGATAGCCGCGAAACTCGGAGTGCCTCTCCGGAAGCGGCAGCCGCTCGAAGACCGAAGAATCGGCGGCCTCGAACTTCGCCGAGGTCCGCGAGCGCTCCCGCTGGCGATCCATGGACTTCTCGAAGCCGTCCCGGTCCACCGCCAGGCCCTCGTCACGGGCGATCTCCTCGATCACTTCCACGGGGATCCCGTGCGTGTCGTAGAGGCGGAACAAGGCGTCTCCGGGCACGCGCGTCCCTCCCGAGCGGCGCAGCCGCTCGAGCTCCTCGCCGATCCGGTCGATGCCCGCCGACAGCGTCCGCACGAACCGCTCCTCCTCCGCGCGGAGGTCCCGCTCGACGCGCCTGGCCGCGGCGGCCGCGGCGGCCGGATCGAAGTAGACGCCCTGAAACGTCCCCAGGACGTCGCCCGCCAGCCGGTACAGGATCGGATCCTCGATCCGAAGCTGGCGGGCATACCGCAGCGCGCGGCGGATGATCCGACGCAGGACGTATCCCCGGCCCTCGTTGGAGGCGATCACGCCGTCGGCCATCAGCATCGTCGCCGCGCGCGCGTGATCGGCGATGACCCGGAAGGGCGCGTCCTCCAGCGCCATGCCGCCGCGGTAGCGCTTGCCGCTCACCTCCTCGATCCGGGCCACGATCGGCCGGAACAGGTCGGTGTCGAAGTTGTTGTTGACGCCCTGCAGGATCGCGCTGATCCGCTCCAGGCCCGCCCCCGTGTCCACGGAGGGTTTCGGCAGGGGCGCGGTGCGGCCGTGGGCGTCGCGTTCGAACTGCATGAAGACGAGGTTCCAGATCTCGACAGTCTCGTCCCCGGGACCGTTGACGAGCTCGGGCCGGTTTCCCGCAAGGTCGGCGCCCTGGTAGTAGTGGATCTCCGAGCACGGACCGCACGGCCCGGTCTCCCCCATGGCCCAGAAGTTGTCCTTGTCGCCGAACCGGAGAATGCGGGCGGGCGGCAGAAAGCGTTCCCAGAGCCCGGCGGCCTCGTCGTCGTCCGTGTAGACCGTGGCCCACAGGCGGGCGGGATCCAGTCCGTAGCCCTTGTCCCGGTCGGTGACCAGATCCCAGGCGAAGCGGATCGCCTCGTCCTTGAAATAGTCCCCGAAGGAGAAGTTGCCGAGCATTTCGAAGAACGTCTGGTGGCGGCCGGTGTACCCCACGTTGTCGAGATCGTTGTGCTTCCCGCCGGCCCGGACGCACTTCTGGGCGGTGGCGGCGCGGCGATAGTCGCGGGCCTCGCGCCCGGTGAAGACGTCCTTGAACTGGTTCATCCCGGCGTTGGTGAAGAGCAGCGTCGGGTCTTGCGCCGGAATGAGCGACGAGGAGGCCACGCGGCGGTGGCCGCGCTCCTCGAAGTGCCTCAGAAACGCTTCACGAATCTCTCTGGAGTTCATCATCGTCCGGTCCGGAGCCTTTCATCATCGCAGAAATCGATCCCCCTCCGAAACCGCGCCGCACGAGCGCGCTCCAGACCCTCCGGCGGCGCTTCTCCGGCGGGAGCGCCGCGCCGGCGGCCCAGAGCTTGCGAAACAGATCGCGCAGCGCCTTTTCTTCCTGCGGCCCCGGAGCTTCGGCCATCGCGCGATCGATGGTCTCCTCCGAGAACCCGCGCGCGGCGAGCTCCCGCTCGATCCGCGACCGCCCGAACCGCCCGCTCCGCGCCCTCACCCACGCGCGCGCGGCGCCGAGATCGTCCAGCCACCCTCCCGCCTCCAGACGGACCAGGGCCTCCTGCGCCGCGGCCGCCGCGAAGCCCCGATCGACCAGGGCGCGGCGCAGCTCCTCGCGCCCCCGGGATCGAACGGTCAGGAGGCGCAGGGCCTTCGTGTACGCGGCGGCGTGATCATCCGGATCCGGCAGGGCGTTCCGACGCCTCGCCTCCCGCCTCACGCCTCCCGCCTTCCGCGCGCGCGGCGCTAGCGCGAGCCCGGCGGCTGCCGCGAGAAGTCGAAGGGAGACTCTTCGCCCCCCTCCATCGGATTGAAATCCGACGGCGCCTCGAGCTCGGCGTCCATCTCCTCGCGGGCGAGGTCGGACGTCGATTGGATTCCCTGGATCTTCAGCTTGAACTCGTTGGGGTTGGTGGCGCGCTTCAGGGCTTCCTCGAGCGTGATCAGCCCCGACTTGTAGAGCGAGTAGAGCGACTGGTCGAACGTCTGCATGCCGTACTGCGACGTGCCGGCCTGAATGGCGTCCTTGATCAGCTTGGTCTTCTCCTTGTTCTCGATGCACTCCCGGACGTAGGCGGTCCGGATGAGGATCTCCGCCGCGGGCACGCGGCCCAGGCCGTCGGCGCGCGGCATCAGGCGCAGGGAGATGACCGCCTTCAGGACCGCTCCGAGCTGCAGGCGGATCTGCTTCTGCTGGTGCGGAGGGAAAACCGAGATGATGCGGTTGACCGTCTCGGTCGCGTCGAGGGTGTGGAGGGTCGAGAAGACCAGGTGGCCGGTCTCCGCCGCGGTCAGCGCGGTTTCGATCGTCTCGTAGTCGCGCATTTCACCGACCAGGATGACGTCGGGGTCCTGGCGCAGCGCGCTTCGAAGCGCGACGCCGAAGCCCTTGGTGTCGACCTCCACCTCGCGCTGGTTGATGATGGACTTCTTGTCGCGATGGAGGAACTCGATGGGGTCCTCGATCGTCATGATGTGCTCGTTGCGCATGGCGTTGATGTGGTCGATCATGGCGGCGAGGGTGGTGGACTTGCCCGAGCCGGTCGTCCCGGTGCAGAGGACCAGGCCCCGCTGCTCGGCGCAGATCTTCTCCAGGACCGGCGGCAGCAGGAGCTCGCGGATGTTCAAGATCCGGGCCGGGATGACGCGCAGCACCAGCCCGACGGTGCCCCGCTGCTGGAAGATGTTGCAGCGGAACCGTCCCAGGTTCGGGACGGAGTACGCGATGTCGATCTCGTAGTCGTTCTTGAACTTCTCCTTCTGGCGGGCCGACATGATCGAGAACGCCATCGCGATCGTGTCTTCCTGCATCAGCCGGCGAACGTCGGTCAACGGCGTCAGGACGCCGTCGATCCGCAGGACCGGGAAGGCCGAGACCTTCAGGTGAAGGTCCGACGCCTTGCGCTCGACGGCGATTTTCAGCAAGTCGTTGATGTGCATGGATTGGCCTCTTGTGCGAGCAGTTTACGCTGTTTGCGGCCGGTCCGGAAGGCTTTCACCGACTGCAGGACTGGCGACTGGTGACTGGTGACTTCAGAAGGTTTTGGTTCAAGAAGACTTAATCAGGCAACTGCCACTCAAGTCCCCAGTCTCCAGTCTCCAGTCGGGGCGTCAGACCCTGGCCTCCACCGGCACCGGCGTCAGCCAGCCGTAGCGGTCCTCGGCTTCGCCCTTGAGGAGGGAGAAGAAGTCCTTCTGGAGGCGCTCGGTGATGGGCCCCCGCTTGCCGTTTCCGACGGTGATCCGGTCCACCGAACGGATGGGCGTGAGCTCCACCGCCGTGCCGGTGAAGAAGATCTCGTCGGCCAGATACAGCATCTCCCGGGCGATTTGCTGCTCGACGACGGTATAGCCCGCGTCGCGCGCCAGGGTCATGACCGAATCGCGGGTGATGCCCGGCAGGATGGTGCCGGAGAGGGGCGGCGTCAGGAGCTTGCCGCCATAGATCAGGAAGATGTTCTCGCCGCTGCCCTCGGAGACCCGCCCGGCGTTGTCCAGCGCGATCCCTTCGGTATAGCCGTTGACGATCGCCTCCATCTTGATCAGGGCCGAGTTCAAATAGTTGCCGGTGGCCTTGGCCATGGCCGGAAAGGTGTTGGGAGCCATGCGGTTCCAGGAGGAGACGCAGACGTCCACGCCCTGGTCGAGCGCCTCGTCTCCCAGGTACTTCCCCCACCGCCACACCGCGATCAGCACCTCGACCGGGCTGCGGAACGGGTTGACCCCCAGGGCGCCGACGCCCCGATACACCAGCGGGCGGATGTAGCACTCGTCGAAGCTGTTCGCGCGCACCGTGTCGAAGATCGCGTCGCGGAACTCCTCGCGGGTGTAGGGGATGTCCATGCGATAGACCTTGCAGGAGTCGTACATCCGCTTGATGTGCTCGTCGATGCGGAAGGCCGCCGAGCCCTGCCTGGTCTTGTAGACCCGCGCGCCCTCGAACATCGCCGAGCCGTAGTGCAGGACGTGGGCGAAGGCGTGGATCTTCGCGTCGGCGAAATCCACCAGCCGGCCGTTCATCCAAACCTTCTGGACGTCTTCGTAGGACATCGCGCTCCTTTTCGCCGCAGCGGCCGGACGCGGCAGGCCCGGGAAAGTATCCACCGCGCGCGCAGGGGTGTCAAACAGACGGGAGACGGGAGGCGAAAGGCGGGAGGCGGCAGGCGAAATGAAACCGGAGAGGACGAGTGATTCGAACAAACCCCGTTACGACAATCGCGCGAGAGCGGCACGCGCCAGAACCAGACCGGCCACCGCCGCCGTCTCCGCGCGCAGCTTTCCCGCCGGCAGCGCCGCCGCAAACCAACCCGCCGTCCGCGCGGCGAGCCGCTCCGTCTCGCTCCAGCCGCCCTCCGGCCCCACCAGAATCGCGGTCGGCCCGGACAGACGCTGCGGGAACGGGCCGCCTCCGAAATCGAGCACGATCCGATCCGCCGCGTCGATCTCCAGCGCGCGCGCGAACGCGATCGGGCCTTCGATCGAAGGCCACCGCGGGCTCTCGCTCTGCTTGGCCGCCTGGCGCGCCACCCGGGACAGCCGCTCCAGCGCGGAGGGGCTCCCCCGGTGCGCCTGGGTCCGTTGGCTCGCCACCAGGACGATCCGCGAGACGCCGAGCTCGGTCGCTTTCTCCGCGATCCAGGAGAGACGCTCGAGCTTGAGGCCCCCCACCAGGAGATCGATGGCGGGCGCCGCCTCCTCCCGGCGGCTCACGCTCTCGACGATGACCCGGGCGCCTGTCCGCGTCAGCTCGGCCAGCCGGCCCCGGGCTTCCCGGCCGCTCCCGTCCACGAGAATCACCGTCTCCCCCGGCGCGAGCCTGCGGGCTCGGACATGGGACAGCTCCGCGCGCGAAAGCCGGATCGCCTCCCCCGGCGCCGGGCAGCTCTCTACGAGGACGCGCGCTCGAGGCACAGGCTCGTCCATCCGTTCTCGAATCCTTTCGCCGCCAGGCGCCACCGCCTGGACCGAAGCCGCGCCAGCACCTCGTCCGAGCGCTCCCGCGGAATCCCCGAGATCACCGCGCGGCCGCCGGGGGCCACGCGGGCCAGAAGGGCGCGCCGCTGCGGGAGGAGCTCCTCGGGAAGCAGATTGGCCAGCACCAGGTCGAACCGGCCATGAATCGCGTCGATCGTTCCCACCGCCAGGGCCACGCGATCTCCAAACGCGTGCCGGAGCCGATTCTCGGAGGCCACGAAAACGGCGTCGGGATCCGCGTCGAAGCCGACGGCGAGACGGGCCCCCAGCGCCGCCGCGGCCAGAGCGAGAACCCCGGACCCTGTCCCCACGTCGAGCACGGTCCGCCCCGCCGGAGGGTCCTCCTCCATCGCCAGCAGGGCCAGGCGCGTGGACTCATGGCCGCCCGTGCCGAACGCGCGGGAAGCCGGGAGCCTCAGGGCGATGCGCCCGGCCGGCGGCGACGAGTCGGAAGGCTCTCCAGGATCGATCCAGAACGTCCGACCCACGGTAAACGGGCGGGCGGCCAGCCGGAACGCCTCCAGCGGGTCCTCCTCGGCGATGTCGGTGACCAGGTCGCAGCGAATCCGGTCCGACTCCAGGTCGCGCTGGGCCGCGCGCGCCGTCTCGGCGTCCCGGAAACACGCCACCAGGTCGCGGCCCTCCTCGACCAGGCCGAGCGGGCCGTGCAGGAACAGGCGCCCGACGATCACGTCCTCGCGGGCTTTGCGCGGGATGACGAGGCGGGAGTACTTGAGACGAGTCATTCGAAGCGTGAGGCGTCAGGCGTGAGCACGAGCCTGGGCCGCTACGCCTTTCGCCTTTCGCCTTTCGCCTTTCGCTTCACGCCTCACGAGAACAGCTTCTTGGCCTTCTCCGCCACGCCCGGCCTGGCCACCGGCGCCCCGACGATCTCGGCATAATGGCGCAGGAGCTCCACTTCTTTCGCCGAAGGCTTCGCCGGAATCGCCACGCCCAGGCGCACGACCAGATCGCCGCGGCCGCGCCGGCCGACGCGGCCGAAGCCCTTGCCGCGCAGGCGCACTTCCGATCCCGCCGCGGTGCCCGGGTCGATCGAGATCTTCTCGGAGCCGTCGAGCGTGGGAACGCTGACTTCGCCGCCCAGGACCATGGTCGGGAAGGGCAGATCGAGCTTCAGGACGACGTCGTCGCCCTCGCGGTCGAAGACCTCGTCGGCCAGGACGGTGAGGACCACGTAGAGGTCGCCGGCGGGTCCGCCCCGGGGCCCGGCGTCGCCCTCGCCGGTCAGCCGCAGGCGCGAGCCGGTTTCCACGCCGGCGGGAACCCGGATCTCCAGCTTGCGCGAGGCGCGCACGCGTCCCTCTCCATGGCAGGACTTGCAAGGCTTCTCGATCAACGTCCCTTCGCCGCCGCAAGCCGAGCACGGCCGGGTGACCATCAGGAAGCCCTGCGAGAACCGCTGCCGGCCCCGCCCGGCGCAGGTCGGGCAGGTCTTGGGAGCGGATCCCTTCTGGGCTCCGGAGCCGTGGCATTCGCCGCAGGCCTCCATGCGCGAGAGCAGCAGCGGAGCCTCCAATCCGAAGGCGGCGTCGCGGAAGGCGATCTCCATCCGGTAGACGAGATCGCTCCCCCCGGTCGTCTGCGGGGCGCCGGCGTTGCCGAACCCGAAGATCTCGCCGAAGAGATCGGAGAAGTCGGCGAAGTCGAAGCCGTACCCTCCCGCTCCCGCGCCGGACCCGACACCGGCGTGCCCGAGGCGGTCGTAGCGCGCGCGCTTCTCCCCGTCGGAGAGGACCGCGTACGCCTCGGACGCCTCCTTGAACCGTTCGGCGGACTGGGGATCCCCGGGATTGCGGTCCGGATGGTGCTGCAGCGCGAGCTTGCGGTAGGCCGACTTCAACTGCTGGCTGTCCGCATCGCGGGACACGCCGAGAACTTCGTAGTAGTCGCGTTTCATCCTGGCGTTATCCGAGGCCGAAAAACGGGAAACGATTTGGACAGAGCCTCGGCCATCACGTTTTCCGTTTTACGTTTCCCGACCGTGTCAGGCTTTGGCCGCGCCGGCCCGCTGAAGCATCACGCGCGTCAAAACCTTGGAGACGCCCTGCATGTCGAACAGGGCTTCGTTCAGGGCGTCCCGCGAATCGCCCACGTCGGAAATTTCGTGCGAGCGCTTCAGGGTTTCCTCGATCCGCTCCCGCTCGTCGGGCGCGAGCGCGGCGCCGAATTCCCCGAGCACCTTCTCGTTGGACGCGAGCATGGCCTCCAGGCGGCTCTTCAACTGGGCGAGCTCCCGGCGCATGTGGTCGGCCTCGGCGAACGCCGACGCCTCCTTGATGATCCGGTCGATCTCGGCCTGCGACAGTCCGCCGGCCGGATTGATCTGGATGCCCTGCGCCTTCCCGGTCGCCAGATCCCGCGCCGAGACGTTGACGATGCCGTTGGAATCGATGGCGAAGGTCACTTCGATCTGGGGAACGCCGCGCGGCGCGGACGGGATTCCCACAAGCTCGAATCGGCCGAGCGACTTGTTCTCCCGGGCCACCTCGCGCTCGCCCTGGAGCACGTGGATCTCGACCACCGACTGGTTGTCCGCGACGGTGGTGAAGACCTTGGTGTTCTTGGTGGGAATCGTCGAGTTGCGCTCGATCAGCTTCTCGAAGACCCCGCCATGGGTCTCGATGCCGAGCGAGAGCGGCGTCACGTCCAGCAGCACCACGTCCTTGATCTCGCCCTTGAGGACGCCGCCCTGGATCGCCGCGCCGATGGCGACGACTTCGTCCGGATTGATCTCGCGGTTGGGCTCGCGCCCGAAGAGCTCGGCCACCATGCGCTGGACCTTGGGCGTCCGCGTCTGGCCCCCGACCAGGATGACCTGGTCGACGTCGGACGGCTTCAAGCTCGCGGCCTGCAGCGCGTCGAGGCAAGGCGCGGCCGTGCGGTCGATCAGATCGGCCACCAGGGACTCGAAGCGGTCCCGCGTGAGCGTGCGGTTGATGTGCTTGGGGCCCGAGGCGTCGGCGCTGATGAACGGGAGGGTGATGGTCGTCTCGTTGGCCGTCGACAGCTCGCACTTGGCCTTCTCCGCGGCCTCCTTGAGGCGCTGGAGGGCCATGCGGTCCTGCTTCAAGTCGATGCCGGAGGACTTCTTGAAGTCGTCCAGGAGCCAGTCCATGATCTTCTTGTCGAAGTCCTCGCCGCCCAGGTAGGTGTCGCCGGCGGTCGACTTGACCTCGTAGATCCCCTCTCCCAGCTCGAGGATCGAGATATCGAAGGTGCCGCCCCCCAGGTCGTAGACCGCGACGATCTCGCTGCCGCGCCGCTCCAGGCCGTAGGCCAGCGCGGCGGCGGTGGGCTCGTTGATGATGCGCAGCACTTCCAGGCCGGCGATCCGGCCGGCGTCCCGTGTGGCCTGCCGCTGCGCGTCGTCGAAATACGCCGGCACCGTGATGATCGCCTCGTTGATCTCCTCGCCCAGGGCCTCCTCGGAAAACTCCTTGATCTCCTTGAGGATGAAGGCGGAGATTTCCTCCGGGCTGTACTCCCGGGCGCGGGCGCGGATCTTGACGTCGCCGTTGACGGCCCGGACGATCTCGTAGGGCAGGATCTCGCGGGCGTGCTGCGTTTCTTCGGAGTCGTACTTGCGGCCGACCAGCCTCTTCACGGCGAACACCGTGTTCATGGGATTGGTGATGGCCTGGCGCTTGGCGATCTGGCCGACCAGGCGCTCGTTGTCTTCGGTGAACCCGACGATCGACGGGGTCGTCCGGCTCCCCTCGCGGTTCGTCAAGACCTGCGGCGTGGCTCCTTCCACCACCGCCACGCAGCAGTTGGTGGTGCCCAGATCGATGCCGAGGATTCTGCCCAATCGATCCTCCTCGTTCCTCAGGCCGGCTCGGGCTTCGACGCTTCGTCGGAACGGACGGCCACCTTCACCCAGGCCGGGCGGAGCAGGCGGTCGTGAAGCGCGTAGCCCTTGCGAAGGACCTCGAGAATGGTGTCTTTGGGCGAATCCTGGGATTCCGCCGTGGCCACCGCTTCGTGCACGTTCGGATCGAACGGTCCGGACGTGTCGACCTCGTTCAATCCATATTTCTTCAGGAGATCGGAGATCTGGCGCCCGATGAGCGTCACGCCCTGGCCGAAGTCGCTCTGCAGGGCCTCGGCCGGCGCGTGGGCCAGAGCGCTGTCGAAGCTGTCCACGACCGGCAACAGGTCGCGGAGGAATCCGGAGAGGGCGCTGCGGTAGTAGTCGCTCTTCTCGCGCTCGGTGCGCTTGCGCATGTTGTCGAATTCGGCGAGCTTGCGCTTGTGGCGGTCCCGAAGGTCCTCCAGATCGTGCATCACCGAACGGAGCTTGGTTTCCGCGGCGCTGATCGCGGAGCGCTCCTCCTCGGCCAGCGCGTCCTCGAGCGTCTGGCCGGGGTCCTCCACCTCGATCCGGTCGGGATCCGCCGCGGGTGTCTCGATGACGGGGGGCCGGCGGTCGTCGCTCATTCCGGATTCTCCTCGCGGGCCGGGTCGCGCCCCTCCAGACGATCCGACAGAGCGCGGCCCAGCAGCTCCACCACGGGGATGACGCGGGGGTACTCCCTCCGGGCCGGACCGATGACACCGAGCATTCCGGTCAGTGTCTCTCCCGTCCCATAGGAGGTCAAGACCGCGGAGAGCCGCGGGTCGCCGGTCAATCCCGTTTCCGAGCCCAACAGCACGCAGGGCTTCTCCGCGTCGAGGTAGCGCGCCACCAGATCGATCAGGCGCGCCTTCTCGTCCAGAGTGCGGAAAATCCGCCGGACCGATTGCAGGTCGGCGAACTCGGGGACCTCGAGGAGCTTGGCCGTCCCGTCGAAGAAGATCCGCTCGTCGCCCTCCCCATGCTCGAGGGCGCGCCGCCCCAGGGACAGGCCGCGCGCGAGCATCTGATCGCAGGCCGCCTTCTCCTCGGCTAGCGCGGCGATGAGGCGGCGGCGCACTTCGTGGAGCGTTCGCCCGCAGAACTCGCGCGTCAGCCGGTCGGAGAGGGCGTCGAGCTCGGCCTGGCTGTAGTCGACCGCCGTCTCCAGGACCTGGGACTGAACCACGTCGGGCTCGTTGATCTGGACCACCAGGACCTTGCCCGGCGCGACGGACAGGAAGCGCAGGCTCTTCACCACGGTGTGGAACGCGTCGGGCGCCACGACGAAGCCGACTTCTCCGGAGAGGCGCGAGAGCAGCCGCGACGCGGCCTGAAACAACCCGGAGACCTCTCCGCCGGCCGAGGCCAGGTCCGAGTCGACCTGTTCGCGAACGTCGGCGGCGATCTTGCGATTGCGCATCAGCTCATCGATGTAGAGGCGGTAGGCCCGGTCGGTCGGAATCCGGCCGGCCGAGGTGTGGGGCTGGGCCAGGAACCCGTTGTCGGTCAGGTCGGCCATGATGTTGCGGATCGAGGCGGGGGACAGGCCGAACCGGTTGGACTTGAACAGGGCCCGCGAGGACACCGGATTTCCAGTGTCCACGTGAAGGCGAATGATCTCCTTCAGAATCATGCGGCTTCGTGTGTCGAGCGGGCGCATAGAAAATCCGCCTGTGCCGATCCGGCCAGGCGGCTCGAGTCCTCCGTGATTCCAATGGTAGCAGGCGGGCGCCCGACCGAAAAGCGTCCGCCCCCGCCCGGCGAAGCCAAAACCACGGATTCCGGACCGGATTTCCTCCGGAACCGCGGGTCGCCGGGCCGACCCCGACAGGCTAGACTCGCAGGCGTGCATGCCGGCGTCCTGGATTCCCGGCTGAGTGTCGTCGGTCCGGGCCGGGCCGCGACCGCCCTGGCCCGTTCCTGGATTCGCGCCGGGGGACGCCTCCACGAGGTGATCGCGCGCTCCGGCGCCGCGGCCGACCGAGCGGTCGCCCGGATCGGAGGCGGGCACGGGCGGGTGCTCGACGGCGGCCCGATCGAGTGCGACCTGCTCGTCTTGGGCGTTCCGGACGATGTGATCGCCGCCGCGGCCCGCGCCCTGTCTGCCCGGACGTCCTGCCGCGCCGCGTTCCACCTCTCCGGCGCCCTTGCGGCGCGGGAGCTCGCGCCTCTGTCCGCCGGCGGGTCGGCGCTGGGCTCGCTCCATCCGGTCCGGCCCTTTTCCGGAGCCTTCGACGAGACCTGGGAAGGGACGTTCATCGCCGTCGAAGGTGACGTCCTCGCCGTGGAGCTGGGCGTCCGGATCGCCGAAGCCCTGCGGGCGCGCAGCCACCCGATCGCCGCGCAGGCCAAGCCGCGATACCACGCCGCGGCCACGCTCGCCGCGGCCGGTTCGCTGGCCACGGTCTCCCTGGCCACTCGGATATGGACCGACATCGGGATTCCCGAGGACCTGGCCCGTGCGGCCCTGGCCGATCTGTCCGCGCGGGCGGCGGCGGCCGCCGTGACGCGCAGCTTCGAGGAGGCGTTCACCGGCCCCGTCGCGCGGCGCGACATCGGGACGGTGCGCGCTCACCGACGCGCTCTTCGCGGACTTCCCGAGGCGCTGACCGCGTACGAGACCATGGCCCGGGAGACCCTCGCGCGGACGCCCGGGCGCGGGAAGGAAGAGGAAATCCTGGCCGCTCTGGAGGAGGACGAGGCCTGAGACCTGACCCCGGCCGCGCGCGGTCGGAGGAGGCTCTTGTCTTTTCGACTTAAGGGTTTGCGCCTCGGCCTGATGATAGAATTTGCCGCGAAGCCGGTGCGGGCCGGCGCATAATCAATCGATGGTCTTCTTCAACTACGCCACCATGCAGATGGCGGCCAAGATCGTGTACTACGGTCCTGGTCTGTGCGGAAAGACCACCAACCTGCACCATATTTACGGACGGACGTCTCCGGGATCTCGGGGGGAGATGGTGTCTCTGGAAACGGAGACGGATCGAACCCTCTTCTTCGATCTCCTGCCGCTCGACGTCGGCATCATCGGCGGGTTCAAGACCCGCGTTCAACTCTACACCGTCCCCGGACAGGTCTTCTACAACACCACGCGCAAGCTGGTCCTCAAGGGCGTCGACGGCATCGTGTTCGTCGCCGACTCGCAGCGGGCCATGAAAGAGGCCAACGTCGAGAGCCTGAACAACCTGCGCTCCAACCTGGCCGAGATTGGACTGAAGCTGGAAGACCTTCCGCTGGTCTTCCAGTTCAACAAGCGCGACCTCTCCAACATCCTGCAGGTCGAAGAGCTCGAAGAGAGCCTCAACCCGGGTCACAAGCACGAAAGCTACGAAGCCTGCGCGGTCCTGGGCCAGGGAGTCTTCGAGACCCTGAAGGCGATCTCCAAGCTGACCCTTCGGTCGCTCAAGAAGCGGATGCTCGGCGACGAGAGGACGTCCCGCGTCTCCGTCGTGAGCGCGACGCCCCCGGCGGCGGCCGCGGCTCCCGCGCCCAAACCGGCGCCGGCGCTCGCTCCGGCCGCTCCCGCGCCCAAGCCGGCGCCGCCGCCTCCGCCTCCGCCTCCCGCTGCGCCGGCCCGGGAACCGAAGGTGCCTCAGCCCATCGAGCTCAAAGATCTGTCGCCGCCTAGGACGAAGGCGCGTCCCCAGGCTCCGCCTCCGCCGCCGCCGGATTTTCACAACGAACCGGCTCCGCCTCCGCCGCCGCCTCCGGCGATCAACGTCGACGCGTTCGACGCGGACGACGTCGAGACCGTCAACGAGTTCGAGGACGCGCTCAACTCCCTCGACGCGCCCCTGCCGGAAGTCGACTCGCCGGGCGAACCGCTGGAGATCGGGGAGGTCTCCTTCGCCGAGACGCCTCAGCTGGAGGAACCCGCGGCCATGGCTCCGGCCGAGGTGAAGCATGTTCGGGTCCGGTCGAACATCGACATCCTCGCGGAGCTGGAGAAGCTGCGCAAGAGCACGACGACCACGACGGTGGCCTCCGTTCCCGATCGGCCCGCCGCGCGGCGCCCCACCGCGGGGATTTCCATCGACGACCTGCTCGCGTCCAGCCTGAACCACCGCAAGGAGATCAACCGCATCTTCGAGGTCCAGGTCCCTCAGAACGAGCTCGCCCAGGGGCGGCAGGTCACCATCGGCCTGCGGATCGAGGACGACTCCAAGAACCTCGTGGGCGAAGAAAAGACGTTCTCGATCGATCTCCACACACGGCAGGACATCGAAAAGCTCCTGCTTTCGCTGAAGTTCCACATTCTCGGAAAGTGATTCCGCCCACGGCGCGCCCGACTTCGTCGCGATGCTCGGCGCTGTCCTCCTCGGTAGACAAGTTCCGGGAACCCTTCAAATAGTTTTTGCCTTGCGGGACCCACCCGTTTAACCTCATGGCAATGCCGAAAAGGAGTCTGGGTTCCATGGTGAGGAGCGCCGCAGCCGTCGCCGTCCTCCTCGCCACCGCGCGGTGTGCGTCGGGACCGCGGCGTGTCGATCCGCCCGCGCCGCGCCCTTCGCCGGAGCGTGCCGCCCAGGACCGGGCGACGGAAGCCTTCCGGCTCGGGAAGGAGGCCGCGCTCTCGGGGGACTTCTCCTGCGCGGAGGACTACTTCGGGCGGGCCATCGAAGCCGTGCGGCCGGCGGGAACCGCCTCGCCGGCGAGCCCGGAAGTCCTGGCGTTCTCGACCGAGCTCTTCGAGTCGATCCTGCGGTACGAGGCGCTCGCCGCCCCGGTCGAGGACGCCGCCGCGGCGGAAGACCACATCGCGCCCGAGCTTCGCAAGATCGAGACGCCCGTGGCCAGCCAGGAGGCCATCTCCGCGGCCGCCACGGCGGTCGCCAGCGATTCCGGCGGCGAAGCGTCGGATGTCCCCATCGTCGTCAACGACGCGGTCCTCAAGGTCATGGCCGTGTTCCAGAACGACCTCCACGACGTCATCGGCCGCGGGATCGCCCGTTCGGGACGTTACCTTCCCATGATCCATCGGGTCTTCGAGGAGGAAGGCATTCCCAAGGACCTCGCGCAGGTCGCGCTGGTGGAGTCCTCCTTCATTCCCCACGCCCGGTCGCCCAAGGCGGCGCACGGGATCTGGCAGTTCATGCCCCGAACCGGCCGGCAGTACGGCCTGACCTCCAACGCCACGATCGACGAACGGAGCGATCCGGAGAAAGCCACGCGCGCCGCCGCCAGGCATCTGAGATACCTGCACGTGCTCTTCCACGACTGGTACCTGGCCATGGCCGCCTACAACGCCGGGGAGGGGAAGGTCCTCAAGGCGATGGCCCGCACCGGCTTTTCCGATTTCTGGCAGCTGGCCGCCTCCGGAGCCTTGCGGTCGCAGACGGTCAGCTACGTCCCCGCCGTCCTCGCGGCGACCCTGATCATGAAGAACCCGGCGCACTACGGATTCGACATCGAGTACGAGAAGCCTCTGGCCTACGAGACGGTGGAGTTGAAGCGCCCGGTGCACCTGAAGAGCCTGGCCACCGCGCAGGCTCCGACGCTCGAGGACCTTCAACAGCTCAACCCCGAGCTGCGAACGGACGTCACGCCCCGGGATCCCGACGGCTACGAGTTGAAGGTCCCTCCGGGAACGCGAGACCTGGTCCTCGCGGCCTACTCCGCGGCGCCCACGGCGGTGCCCCCGTCGGTCCGACGGCACGCCACCCGGCGGGGGGAGACGCTGGCGTCGATCGCGCGCCGTTTTCGCGTGCCCCTGGCGGAGCTGGAAGCCTTGAACGGCCTGCCGGCGCGCTCGGGCCTTCCTCGCGGACGCGTGGTCCTGATCCCGATGCATCCCCGGGAGCGCGTCGCCTCGAAGCGAATCAAACCGCACTCGCCGGTCGCGGCCCGCCAGGAGAAGCCCGCGCCCTCTCCGCGGACGTATCGGGTTCGCGGCGGCGACACGCTCTACCGGATCGCCTTGCGTCACGGCACCACCGTCGCGCTCCTCATGACTCTCAACAGCCTGGGAACGCCGTCGATCCGGCCGGGGGATTTGCTCAAAGTCCCGTCGAAGGGAAGCCCCTAGCAGAATTTGTGATTTGTGACTTGCGATTTGTGACTCGTGATTCGTGACTTCCTTGACGGCTTGATTCTGCGGTTTCAGGCTCCGTGTTTCTGAGTTCCTGATACACTCGCCGCGTCCTCACGGGTCTCGCCAGGCGTTCCTCCTCGGCGCTTCGAGGAGGGTTCATGCTGGCTCGAGTCCATTCCGCCGCGGCGTTCGGGATCGATGCCCGGGTTCTCGACGTCGAGGTCGACGTGTCCGATGGCCTCCCCTGTTTCCAGATCGTCGGTTTGCCCGACGCCAGCGTCAAGGAGGCCCGGGAGCGGGTCCGGTCGGCGCTGCGCAACAGCGGCTTTCCTTTTCCGGGCCACGCGATCACGGTCAATCTGGCTCCCGCGGACTTCCGCAAGGTGGGAGCGCTCCTGGACCTCCCCGTCGCCGTCGGACTGCTGTTGATCGGCGGCCTTCGCGTGGGGGCGCCCTGCCGGCGTCTCTTCGTGGGCGAGCTCGGCCTGACCGGCGAGGTCCGTCCGATTCGCGGAGCGTTGTGTCTGGCCTCCGCGGCGCGCGACGCGGGGTTCGAAGAGATGATCGTGCCGGCCGAGAACGCGGCGGAAGCGGCCGCAGTCGAAGGCCTGCGGGTCGTCGCGGTCAGGAGCCTCTCCATCGCCGTGGCCCACGTCACCGGGGATCGGCCGATCGCGGCGAGCCCGGCCGCGGCCTCGCCGGTGCCGCCGGCGGCCGTGGATTTCGCCGACGTGCTCGGGCAGGCGATCGCCCGGCGGGCGCTGGAGATTTCCGCCGCGGGCGGACACCACGTGCTCCTGGTCGGACCCCCGGGCGCAGGCAAGACGATGCTCGCGCGCCGCCTGCCGACGATCCTGCCGGCCTTGACCCGCGCCGAGGCGATCGAGGCGACGAAGATCCATTCCGTTGCCGGCGCCCTGCCGTCCGGCGCGGGCCTCGTCGAGATTCCTCCGTTCCGCGCCCCCCACCACGGGGTCTCCGCGCCGGGCCTGGTGGGAGGCGGGACCCGGCCGGGTCCGGGCGAGATCTCGCTCGCCCACAAGGGCGTGCTCTTCCTGGACGAGCTGCCGGAGTTCCGGCGGGACGTGCTGGAAGCCATCCGTCAGCCGCTGGAGGAAAAGCGGATCTCGATCGTGCGCGTAGGCGGCGCGTACGTGTTTCCGACCGACTTTCTGCTCGTGGCGGCCATGAATCCCTGTCCCTGCGGGTACGCGGGCGATCCGCACCGCCCCTGCCGCTGCGACCGCGGGGACCGGCAGCGCTACGCCCGGAAGGTCTCCGGGCCTCTGCTCGACCGGATCGATCTGCACGTCTCCGTGCCCGCCGTCCCCTGGAGCGACCTGGCCCGGGACAACCCGCCGGAATCGTCCCAAGCCATTCGAGAGCGAGTCGCCGCGGCCCGGCGGCGCGCCGGCACCCGTTTCCCGGGTCGATTCGCCTTCCGCAATGCCGACCTGTCCGTCTCCGAGTTCGACCGCGTGCTCCATCTCGACGGGTCCGGGAGACGCCTGGTCGGCACCGTGGTCGAGCGCCTGGGACTGTCGCTGCGTGCGCTGCACCGGTCTTTGCGGGTGGCCCGCACGATCGCCGATCTGGCGGAGAGCGAGAGAGTTACCGCGGCCCATCTGGCGGAGGCGGTCGGATATCGCCTCCGGGGAGCCCTGGACGGGGCGCGTCCGCTTGACAGGAACGGGTCCGCGCCCGTACGATGCGTGTCAGCCTCGGAATCGAGATCAAAAGTTTGAATGTGCCGCTCGGCGAGGATCCGCCTCGCGCCCGACGGCGGCACCTCATAGGAGAAGGAGACGCTCCGTGAGGAAGTACAACACGATCATCTTCGTTCCGCACGCCAAGGCTCGTTTCCGAAAATTCACCGTCTCCACCCGCTTTCTGGCGCTCACGGCCGGCCTTTCCGCCTTGATTCTGGTATGCGCCGTGGCGTTCGGGTGGGCCTACTTGAGCTCGACCAGGCGGGACCATCAGTACCGCCAGACCCTGGCCGAGAACAACCGCCTCAAGTCCGCGACCCTCGAGCTCGCCCGCAAGCTCGACGGCCTCTCCCGGCAGCTGACCACGTTCGAGACCCGCACCCAGAAGCTCGCGATCGTCGCCGGATTGGCCGAGATCCCCAGCGGGGTCGGCGGACCGAACCTGCCGGCCGACGCGTCGCAGCGGACCTCGGAGCTGGACTCACGGCTCACCGCCATCGAATCGCAGCTGGCCCGCCGGTCGGCGATCGCTTCTTCCACGCCGACGGTGGCCCCGGTCCGGGGCCTGCTGAACTCCGGGTTCGGGGAGCGCACGGATCCCTTCACCGGCCAGGACGCCTTCCATCCCGGGCTGGATATTTCGACCCGGCGGCACGAACCGGTGCTGGCGACCGCGGAAGGCACGGTGATCAAGAGCGGATGGTCGGGCGACTACGGGAAAGCGGTCGAGATCGCCCACACCACCGGATACACCACGATCTACGGGCATCTCGACGTCGTCCTGGTCGCCGACGGCCAGCACGTTCGCCGCGGCGAGCGCATCGGCCTGGTCGGCTCGACCGGCCGTTCGACCGGTCCTCATCTCCACTACGAGGTGCGCAAGGACGACCGCGCTCTCAATCCCCTCGAGTACATCCTCGACGCACGGTAGCGCGCATCGCGCCCGAAGGCGCAGGCGATCTCGGGCTCTCCCTCCTTCTTCGTTGACGCCTCACGCCTTACACCCGACGCCTTACGCTCGGGCGCAGAATGTGAATAATTGCAGCCGGGAGAACGTTTAAGGCCGAAATGATCGACCGGGCCCTCGCCAAGATCTTTGGCACCCAGCACGAGCGGGACATCAAGAAGTTGATGCCCCGCGTCCGGGCCATCAACGCCCTGGAACCCTCCGTCCGGGCCCTGCCGGACGAGGCGCTGCGGGCCAAGACCGCGGAGTTTCGCGCCCGCCTCGCGGAAGGGCTCGAGGGCGTTGCCGAAGAGGACCAGAAGGCGGTCCGATCGCGGGTCCTGGACGATCTCCTGCACGAGGCCTTCGCGGTCGTGCGCGAAGCGTCGGTCCGCTCCCTGGCGATGCGCCCTTTCGACGTGCAGCTGATCGGCGGAATGGTCCTTCACCAGGGAAAGATCGCCGAGATGAAGACCGGAGAGGGCAAGACCCTCGTGGCGACCATGCCCGTCTATCTCAACGCGCTGGCCGGCCGCGGGGTGCACGTCGTGACCGTCAACGACTACCTGGCGCGGCGCGACGCGGAGTGGATGGGGCGGATCTACCGATACCTGGGCTTGACCGTCGGCTGCATCCAGAACTCGCTCCTCGACGACGAGCGCCGGGAGGCCTACGCCTGCGACGTGACCTACGGGACCAACAACGAGTTCGGCTTCGACTACCTCCGCGACAACATGAAGTTCGAGATCGAGTCGATGGTCCAGAGGCCGCACGCCTACGCCATCGTGGACGAGGTCGACTCGATCCTGATCGACGAGGCCCGCACGCCCCTGATCATCTCCGGCCCTTCCGAGGAGAACACCGACATCTATTACAAGTGCAACCGGGTGATCCCGCATATGGCCAAGGGCAGCGAAGACAAGGACAAGTACGGGAACAAGATCACCACCGGAGACTACCTGGTCGACGAGAAGTCGCGCACCGCGGTCCTGACCGAGGACGGCGTGGCCAAGGCCGAGCGGCTCGTCAAGGTCGAGAACCTGTACGACCTGAACAACATCGATCTCCTTCACGGCGTCGAGCAGGCGCTGCGGGCCCACACGCTGTACAAGAAGGACGTCGATTACATGATCAAGGACGGCCAGGTCCTGATCGTGGACGAGTTCACCGGGCGCGTCCTTCCCGGCCGGCGCTGGTCCGACGGGCTCCACCAGGCCGTGGAGGCCAAGGAGGGCGTCAAGATCGAGCGCGAGAACCAGACCCTCGCGACGATCACCCTGCAGAACTATTTCCGCCTCTACGAGAAGCTCGCCGGCATGACCGGAACCGCCGATACCGAGGCGGCCGAGTTCCACGAGATCTACAAGCTCGACGTGGTCGTGATCCCGACCAACAAGGAGATGATCCGCGCGGATCACCACGACGTCGTGTACGCCTCCGAGAGGGAGAAGTTCGACGCGGTGGCCGACGAGATCCTGGACCTGCGCGAAAAGGGCCAGCCCGTGCTGGTGGGCACCGTTTCGATCGAGAAGTCGGAACGCCTCTCCGCCCTCCTCAAGGTCCGCAAGGTCCCCCACGTCGTCCTGAACGCGAAATTCCACGAGAAAGAGGCCGAGATCGTGTCCCAGGCGGGCAAGTCCGGAGCGGTGACGATCGCGACGAACATGGCCGGCCGCGGGACGGACATCGTGCTGGGAGGCAACCCCGAGGCCTTCGCGGACAAGGAGCGGGCCAACTTCAAGACCGACGAGGAATTCCAGAAGCGCCTGGAGGAGCTGCGGGCTCTCTCCGCGCAGGACCGGGAGCGGGTGCTCGCCGCGGGCGGGCTGATGATCGTCGGGACCGAGCGCCACGAGTCGCGCCGCGTCGACAACCAGCTCCGCGGGCGCTCCGGGCGGCAGGGGGATCCGGGCGCCTCGCGCTTCTACCTCTCCCTGGAGGACGACCTGATGCGGATCTTCGGGTCCGACCGGCTCCAGAACATCATGCGCAAGCTGGGAATGGAGGAGGGCGTGCCCATCGAGCACCGGATGGTCAGCCGCGCCATCGAGAGGGCGCAGAAGCAGGTGGAAGGGCGCAACTTCGAGACGCGCAAGCATCTGCTCGAGTACGACGACGTGATGAACCGGCAGCGCGAGGACATCTACGGACTGCGCCGCGACATCCTGCGGGGCCACCTCACCAAGGACTACATCCTGACCCTCTCCGAGACCATTCTCGACTCGGTGTTGGAGCGGCACCTCCCCGAGGACAAGGCGCCCGACGAATGGAACCTCCCGGAGTTCGGGATCTCGCTCAAGGAGTACTTCGGGCTGGAAGCTCCGGACTTCGGCGGCAAGACCCGCGCGGAGATCCACGAGGGTCTCCTCGAGGAGCTCCGGCGGAGGTTCGAGGCGAAGGAGACGCTCCTGGGCGCCGAAACGATGCGCCTGCACGAGCGTTTCGTGATGCTCCAGGTGGTCGACCAGCAGTGGAAGGACCACCTCCTGGCCATCGACCATCTGAAGGAGGGCATCGGGCTTCGCGGCTACGGCCAGCGCGATCCCCTGGTCGAGTACAAGAAGGAGTCCTTCGAGCTCTTCACGGTCATGAAGGAGCGCATCGAGGACCAGATCGTCCAGTACCTGTTCCGCCTCCAGCCCGTCGTCCGCCAGGCCGAAGGCGAAGTGGCGCGAGAACGCCAGGCGCCGGCGGCTCTCCCGTCGAGGCGGTCGGCCAACCTCAACTATTCCTACGGCGCGGCGGCCTCCGGAGGCCAGGACGCCAAGGTCGAGACGGTCCAGCGCAACGCGCCGAAGGTCGGGCGCAACGATCCCTGCCCCTGCGGATCGGGGAAGAAGTACAAGAAGTGCCACGGGGCGACGGCGGCATAACCGTCGCCTCCGCTCCGGTTCGCCGATCCAATCGGCGAAACTTTGTCGCGCCGCGGACCAGGGCTGGCGCCACGGAGCCGGGGCCCGCAATCACCCGATCGCGCTGCGTTCCCGCTGCGATCACGTTGCGATCGCCTTTGGGTTATTATCAGGGATGGTAACCAGAAGAACCCGCCGCTCCGTCTCTTCCGAAATCCCCGTCGCCTTCACGTTCGACGACGTCCTGCTTCTGCCGGCGCGTTCGAAGGTCCATCCCCGGCACGTCGATCTGCGCACGAAGCTGACGGCCGAGATCCCCCTGAACGTTCCGATCATCTCCGCGGCCATGGACACGGTCACGGAGTCCCGCCTGGCCATCGCCATGGCGCAGCAGGGCGGCCTGGGCGTCATTCACAAGAACCTCTCGATCGAGGCCCAGGCCGCGGAGGTCGACAAGGTCAAGCGTTCCGAATCCGGCATGATCGTGGACCCGGTCACCTGCCGACCCGAGCAGTCCGTCGCCGAGGCGCTGGCCATTATGGCCCGCTACAAGATCTCCGGAGTTCCCGTCGTGGACAACACGGGAAAACTGCGCGGGATCCTGACCAACCGCGACCTGCGTTTCGAGACCCGGACGGACCGTCCCATCTCCTCGCGGATGACCCACGAGAACCTCATCACGACCCCCGTCGGGACCACGCTCGAGCAGGCCAAGAAACTGCTCCACGAACATCGGATCGAGAAGCTGCTGGTCGTGGACCGGTCCGGAAACCTCAAGGGCCTGATCACGGTCAAGGACATCCAGAAGGCGATCAAGTACCCTATCGCGGCCAAGGACCGCCTGGGCCGACTGCGCGTGGGCGCCGCCGTCGGCGTCTCCAAGGACCTGTCGGACCGCGCGCGCGAGCTGGTGCGGGCCAAGGTGGACGTCCTGGTGCTCGATTCCTCCCACGGCCATAGCCAGGGCGTGCTCGATGCGCTTCGACTGCTGCGCAGGCGGTTCCCCTCCGTCGCCATCATCGCCGGCAACGTCGCCACCGAGGAAGGCGCCCGGGACCTGGTCCGCCGCGGCGCCGACGCGGTCAAGGTCGGCATCGGCCCCGGCTCGATCTGCACGACCCGCGTCGTGACCGGAGCGGGTGTGCCGCAGATCCACGCCGTGCGCGAATGCGCCAAAGCCACCCGGGGCACCGGCGTTCCCCTGATCGCCGACGGCGGGATCAAGTACTCCGGCGACGTGGTCAAGGCCATCGCCGCGGGCGCCCACGTCGTGATGATCGGCTCGCTCCTGGCGGGCACCGAGGAATCGCCCGGAGAGACCATCCTGTACCAGGGACGCACCTTCAAGGCTTACCGGGGCATGGGTTCGCTCGGCGCGATGAAAGCGGGCTCCTCGGACCGTTACTTTCAGGAGTCCATGGATACCGAGACGGTCATCAACACCAATGGAACCGGCGGAACGCTCTCCAAGCTGGTCCCCGAAGGGATCGAGGGCATGGTCCCTTACAAGGGAAGCGTCGAGGCCCTGATCCACCAGATCACCGGCGGGATCCGCAGCGGCATGGGATTGACCGGCTGCCCCACCATCGAGGCCCTGCGCACGAAGTCGAAGATGGTGCGCGTGACCGCCGCCGGGCTGAAGGAATCCCACCCCCACGACGTCATCATCACCAAGGAAGCGCCCAACTACCGGCGGGAAGAGGGCTGACCGGCGGGAAGAGGCTGACGCGGAGGGACGAGGCCTGAGCGGGCAAGCGCGCGGGAGCCCGCGCTCCGCGGAGTCAACGCGAAGGCGTCGTCTCCGGGAAGGGCTCCTCGGACTGGCTCCATCGAACCCGCATGTCGCTGTCCTTCAACGAGGCCGGCAGCTCGACCGCGGTCCGGCGATCGCCCAGGTACCGGTAGGCCGGCGCCCTCCAGGAGCGCGACGCAGGCTGACGGCACCACTCCCGAAACCGCCCTTCGAGGTCGGACACGGAAGAGTAGGAGAGCCTGCGCACGGCGTCCTCCGTGGAGGATCCTTCGCGGAAATCGGACAGGAGCCGGTGGATCGCGGCGACTCCGTGCTTGACCTCCAGATAATGGACCAGCCAGACCGATTCCTCGTAGGCCGACTCGGCGAGGTCCGGAGCGGGAAGACCCGCCAGGATGCCTTCGGTGACCGGCAGCGAAAGGAACCGTGAGCGCGACTCGTAGAGAGGAATCGGGTTGAAACGCTCCCCGGTCATCGAGACGTGCTGGGCGAGGCCCTCCTGGAGCCAGTGCGGGGCGGCGTCCAGAGTCAGCTCGCTGATCATGGCGTGCGCGAGCTCGTGGGTCACGATCGACACGATCTCCGGATGGGAGAAGTCCAGCGTGTCCCCGCCGGCGAACGGAAGGCGGATCTTGCCGTCGAAGAGGCCGACGAGCTCGACTCCGCCCGAATACGTCTTCTCGAAGTCGTCGAACCACAGGAGCTGGACTTCCGTGCGCGCGAAGGAGCGCAAGGGAATCCAGTGTTGGAGCCTCTCGCGTTCTCCTTCCAGGACCATCGCCAGCTTGCGCGTGCCGGCTTCGGACTGGGCGCGGGGATACCGGACAAGGAAGTGCTCGCTCGAATACGTCGCGAAGGACGCGGAGAGCCGCTGCTCCATTTTCATTCTCTGAATGAGCCACTCCCCCGCCGGCCCGGCCGGCATGCGCGCCTTCGCCTTCTCCGCGAACTCGACGGCCCGGTCGTAGTCTCCGAGCGACGAAAGGGTCATGGCCAGGCCGAAGAGCGAGGCCGGACTCGAGCGTCGCACGAAGACGGCGTTGGCGACCGCCTTCGCGAGCAGATCCCGCGCGCGCGCGGAGCGGTCCGTGTGGCGCAGCGCTTGCGCGCGCGCGATGATCAGCTCGGAAGGAGCCCAGTCCGTGTAGTCGGCCAGGCCGTCGGTGAGCTGGACGATCGCGTCCCATCGGTGCCGCTCCATCAGCGCGGACACGGCGGTCTCGAGCTGGCGCCGCAGCAGGGGCTGCACGAGGGCGTTGCCGGAGGCCGCGTCGGCAGTCAGGCGCGGCAAGTTCGAGATCGCCTCCTGCTCCTCGGCCCGGGTCCACGCTCCGGCGTCGTCGACCCCGGTCCCCGTCGGAGCCAGGCTCGAGCCTCCGGGCACGTCCAGACGCGCCGATCCGATCCGGAAGCGCAGGTGTGAGCCGCACACCCGGGCCGCGCCGGAGAAGGCCACGGGCGATGTGGAGATCTCCGGGGCTCGGACGGTCGGCTCGGCGGTGGAATCCAGCTGGAGCGCCGCGTACAGCGCCGGACGTCGGAGCAGGTCCCAGAAGAACACCTGGGGAAGGAGCTCGGACCGTTCCACCGGGCGCAGCCTCCAGGCCTGTTGAAACCACTTCTCCGCTTCGACGCCGCGCTCTTCATCGATCCAGTAGGCCGCCTGGGAGTAGCCGACCTCGGCCAGGCGTGACCCCATGTGCGCCGCTTCCAGCATGTCGGCGTCGCCGGTCTTGTCGTCGCCCAGGAGCTTGAGAAGGGACGCCGCCTCGACCAGCAGGCCGTCCTGCTGCGGGACCAGGCGCAGCGCCGCGTCGTACGATCTGGCCACGTCCGCGGGCCGGGAGCGCAGGAACCCAAGCCGCCCTCGAAGGACGTGGACCTCCGGAATGTTCGTGGTCGCCGGAAAGGAATCGAGAAGCCGCGCCGCCCGGGCCAGGTCCCGTTCATGCAGGGCCCACTCGATCTTCCAGACCCGGCCGATCGCGCCTGCCGGCCCCTCGGACGGAATCTCCGCCAGCGCCGCGTCGAAGGCCCCTCGATCCGAGACGGCCAGAACGTTGCGCACGCGGCGCAGAACCGCCATCGCCGATCCGGAATGAACCTTCGGCGCGGAAGCGGAGACCGGAGGCGCCGCGGCCCGCGCGCGAACGGCCAGCGCGATGGCGGCGGCGATCGCCGCGGCGCCGATCCCCGTCGCGACGAGAGCGGCCCGGAAGCTCCGGCGCAGGAGCGCGAACCCGATGGCCTCGCAGACGAGGCCGAGCGCGAGCACGGCCACCGCGGGAGAGCGGCGCGGAGCCTGGGGCGCAACCGGGGGAGCGGCCCGCGGACCTTCCCCTTCGACTTGCGGCTCGGCGAACGTGGAGACGTCGGCGAGCCGCCACTTGCCTTCCTGAAACGCCAGATCCAGCGTGAGCGTCGTTTCCAGCCCGGAGGGATAAGAAACGCCGAACACGGCCTTTCGGTCCTTCCAGTCCGCTCCCACCGTGCGCAGCTCCCACACCGCTCCGGCGGCCGGGCCGGCGCGCGCTTCGATCTCTGCTTTCGCCGCTTCGGCGTCGAGAGAAGCGAATCGGCTTTCCGGAGCGAGGGCCGCCACCCACGGCCCGGAACCCTGGGAAAGGTAGGCGAGCGCGAACTCGACGGCGGCCTTCTCCGCTCCGGAGACGGCTCGCGGCGCCGGGATCTCTTCTGCCCCCGGCGCGGCCGACAGGGAAAGTCGCAGGAGAAGCAGAACCCCGGACAGGACGAGGGAACCCGATCGTCCTGGTCCGCGGCCCCTTCCCGCCGTGGGACTCAGGGACACCCTTAGCGTGAAAATGGTTTTCTCGGTTGTTTCGCCGAAGTCTACCACTTCAGATTGGTCCGACTTCCGCCCCCAGCGCCCGCCTCAGCGGGGCTGCGGCGTCGGAACGGTGAGCGCGTCTTCCGCGCGCATGCGATGGGCATCCTCGTCCAACGCCGCCGGAAGTCGCGCGCTGCGGGGACGGTCTCCCAGGTAACGAAGGACCGGCGTGCTCCAGGCGTTCGATCCGGGGAGACGGCACCACTGTTTGAATCGCTCCTCGAACGCGGGAACCGAGGCGTAGGAGAGGCGCTTGAGGGCGTCCGCGGTGCCGGCCCCGTCGCGGAAGGCGAACAGCAGTCGGTGGATGGCGCCGGGTCCGTGAGCGGCTTCGAGGTAATGCAGCATCCAGCGCGCTTCGTCGTAAGAGGTTTCGGCCAGGTCGGGAGCCGGAAGGCCCTCGAGAACTCCCTCCACGACCGGAAGAGAGAGGAAGCGTCCCCGGCTCTCCGAGAGCGGGATCGGATTGAAGTCCTGGGGCCCCATTTCCACGTGCTGGGCCAGCCCCTCGTGAAACCAGTGAGGCGCGCCGTCGCGCGTGATTTCGCTGATCATCGCGTGGGCGAGCTCGTGGGTGACCACGGACACGATCGCCGGATCGGAGAAATCCAGGCTCTCCCCGCCGGCGAACGGAAGCCGGATCTTGCCGTCGAACAGTCCGACGATCTCCACGGCGTCGGAGAACGTTCTCTGGAAGTCGTCGAACCACAGCAGCTGGACCTCCGTCTTCGCCGCCGACTGCAGGGGGATCCAACGCCGGAGCCGCTCGCGCTCGCCCTCCAGAACGGCGGCCAGCTTGCGGGAGCCCGATTCGGGATGCGCTCGCGGATACCGGATCGAGAAATGCTCGCTGTCCAACGTCGCGTAGGAGGCCGAGAGCCGGTGCTCCATCCGGATGCGCTGGATGAGCGATCGGCCGACCGGCACCTTCAGCTTCGCGGAGCCTTTCTCGGCGCACTGGATCGCCCGATCGAATTCGCCGAGCGAGCTCAGGACCTGCGCCAGGTCGAAGAGGTCTCCGGGGCTGGATCTCCTGGCAAAGGGCTCGCTCGTGACGATCTTGTCCAGGAAGGCGCGGGCGTCCCCTTCACGATGGACCCTTCGGAGAGCCTCGGCCCGCAGGACCACGAGGCTCGAGGGAAGCCGCTCGACGGCATCGGCCGAGGCGTCGGTGAGAGCGACGAGGTCCTGCCAGCGGCGCCGGTCCGCCAGCGCGTTGGCGGCGATCTCCATCTGGCGCCGCAGCTGCGGCTGCAGGAGAACCGCGCCCGCCGCGCCGGGATCGCGCAGCCTGGGCAGGCTGGCCAGGGCTCTCTCCTGTTCCGCGCGGCTCCAGGCCCCGGCATCGTCGACCGGCGTGCCGATCGGAGCCAGGGCCGCCCCTCCCGGCACGTTGACCGTCGCCGCGCCACGGCGGAAGCGAAGGTAGGCGCCGCAGAGGCGAGCCTGAACGTCGGCGGGAACCGCGATCGCCGCTTTCCCGATCTCCGGGGAGGTCACGGTCGGCTCCGCGGCCGAGGCGAGCTGAAGGTAGGACCAGAGGTCCGGCCGCCGCAGGAGATCCCAGAAGACGCCCTGGGGAAACAGATCGGCGCGTTCGACGGGCCGCAGTTGCCAGGCGCGCTTGAACCAGTTCTCCGCGTCGAGACCGCGCTGCTCCCGGATCCAGTACTCCGCCTGGGAGTAGGAGACTTCGGCGAGCCGGGATCCGTCGTGCGCGGCTTCCAGGATGTAGCGATCCGCGCTCTCCGCGTCGTCCATCAGCGCGAGGAGGGCCGCGGCCTCGATGGACAACCCGTCGTTATCGGGTCCCAAGCGCTTGGCCGTTTGGTAGTCCCGGGCCATGTCGGCCGGCCGCCTTTCCAGAAAAGCCAGGCGAGCCCGGAGGATCGCGACTTCGGGCGCCGGGGCCTCGGGGGAAAACAGGTGCAGGAGGGCGCCGGCGCGGGTCAGGTCGCGCTCATGCAGAGCCCATTCGGCTCTCCACAGGTTCGCAACGTCCCGGGCGGTCCCCGTGTTCGGAAGGCCCGCAAGAGCGGACCGGATCGCTTCCGGATTGGATCCCGCGGTCGTGACGCGCGCTTCCCGCAGGGCTCCCAAGCGGTGGGCGGGGGCCGAAACGCCCGGGGCGGGCGGCGATTGCGCCGAGCTCGATGGAGGCGCCTGGCCGCGCGCCAGAGAGAGCACGGCGGCGACCGCCACCAGAGCGGCTCCGCCGGCCGCGAGCGCCAGAGCCAGTCCGCGCCGGCTTCGCCGCGCCGCCATCGCGAGACCGAGGACGGCGACTCCAACCAGGGCGGCCGCGGCAAGAACGGCCTTCGCTCCCGAGCCGTCCGCCGACGGCTTGCCCTTTCCGGCCGGCCCCGCCGCCACGACCGGCGCGGCGGGCTGCCGCTCTCCGAACGTGCGGACGTCTCGAATCTTCCATCCGCCTTCGTCCACGAGATCCAGGATGAGCTCGGTCTCGAGACCGGACGGAAACTCGACCAGGAAGACGGCGGTCCGGCCGTCCCCCTCCGAGGAGACGGTGCGCAGCTCCCAGGTGGCTCCGTCGGCGGGCCCGGCGCGGGCTTCGATCTCGGCTTCGGCTTCCTTCCGAGGCAGCGCGGAAAGCCAGCTGTCGCGGGTGAGCGCGGTCGTCCAGGAAACGGGACCTTGAGCGATGTACTGCAGAGCCAGGGTCACCGCGGCGCGCTCCGGAGGCGAGATCGCCCGCGGCGGCGGAACCTGGGAGTCGTCCGCCGGGGAGGGACGAGCGCCCAGAAGAAGGACCACTGCCGCGGCGATCGCCGACGCGAGCGTGTTGCGCCGACGGGAGGGACCTCCCGCGCGCGAAGCTTCGAGAACCCGCAGGCCGCCTCGCTCCAAGAACACAATGCCTCGGTGGATTGAGGCGGACTCTAGCACGGGAGGCGGCGACTGTCGCCGCCTCTAGGACTTCCGCGCGGTCGGGGGCGGAGGCTCCTCCTCCCGGCGCCGCTTGTCCTCCCGTGTCTTCAAAATGGTCTCCAAGCGGCGCGCCAGATCCGCTTCCTCTCCCGAGGCGCGCGGCCGGTAATAGCGGCGGCCCCGCAGCGCTTCGGGGAGACACTCGATCCCGCCGACGCCCTCCGGCTCGGCGTGCGCGTAGCGATAGCCGCGGCCATACCCCACCTCGCGCATGAGGCGGGTCACCGCGTTGCGGATGACCGGCGGAACCGGCTCGGCCGGTGTCTCCGCGACATCCGTCCTGGCCTCGCTCTCCGCGACGTACAGGGCGTTGGACTTGGGGGCGAGCGCGCAGTAGACCGCGGCCTCCACCAGCGCCAGAGACCCCTCCGGGAGGCCCAGGAACTCGAAGGCGTCCTTGGCGCCGAGCGCGACGGTCAGGGCCCGAGGATCCGCCAGGCCGACGTCTTCCGACGCGAAGCGGACGATGCGGCGCGCCAGGTACAGGGGCTCCTCGCCCGCCTCGAGCATGCGCACCAGCCAGTACACGGTCGCGTCGGGATCCGACTCCCGCATCGACTTGTGGAGGGCGGAGATCAGGTTGTAGTGCTCCTCTCCGGCCTTGTCGTAGAGGAGGACCTTGCGCTGCAGGAGCTCGCGCAGGCGCGGCGTCTCGATGCGCGCGTTCCGGGCCGCTTGCGCGTCGGCGGCCGCGGCTTCCAGGAGGTTCAACGCCCGCCGCGCGTCGCCGCCGGCCGTCTGGGCGATGAAGGCGAGCGCGTCGTCGTCCAGGCGAAGGTCCCGACCACCCAGGCCTCGAACGGGATCGCCCAGCGCGCGCCGCGCGATGCGGGCGATCGCTCCGGGCGTCAACGGCTCGAGGACGACGACCTTGCAGCGCGACAGCAACGCGCCGTTCAATTCGAAGGAGGGGTTCTCGGTCGTCGCGCCGATCAGGACCACGTCTCCCGATTCGATGTAGGGAAGGAAGACGTCCTGCTGCGCCCGGTTGAATCGGTGAATCTCGTCCAGGAACAGAATCGTGCGCCGTCCCCGCGCCCGGTTGCGCCGCGCGGCCTCCAGCACCTCCCGCATCTCCTTGACGCCCGTGGCCACCGCCGAGGAGGCGACGAACGTGGACGAGGTCTGGGCCGCGACCAGCCGCGCCAGCGTGGTCTTGCCCACCCCTGGAGGCCCCCACAGAACCAGCGACGGAACGCGGTCTTCGGCCATCGCGCGGCGCAGGAATCCCTCGGCGCCGACGACCTCCTCGGGCCCTTCGACCTCGTCGAGGGACCGCGGCCGCATCCGGTCGGCCAGGGGCGCGTCCGGAGCGGCGGCCGTGCTCGCGGGCGCCGGCGGGC
Source organism: uncultured Acidobacteriota bacterium (assembly GCA_963733955.1). GTDB lineage: Bacteria > Acidobacteriota > Thermoanaerobaculia > UBA5066 > Gp7-AA6 > DATFTF01. The sequence goes on along the minus strand of CAVTEW010000003.1, from coordinate 1,889,261 downwards.
CGGCCAGATCGAACAAGTCGCTCATGGCGGCGGGCGCTCGCCCTTGAGGACCAGGGCGCTGCGGCAGGCTTCCGAACAAACCGCCGGGGCTCCCTCGCCCGTGCCGACGGCAAGGGCCAGGCGGCGATCGATCCACAGGCCGCACACCGGGTCGCGCACCATGTCTCCGGCGATCGGAGCCGGAGGATTCGGGCGGCGCCGTGGCGGCCCGAACAGCGCTGCGAGGAACAGCCGCGCCGCGCGGAGAACGAGGAGAACGGCGAAAAGGAGAACCAGGAAGAGGACGACCTTGAGCAAGCGCTCCTCCGAACTAGCCGGACGTCCCCCGCAGGCTTCCGATCTGCTGCTCGATCCGGTCCAGGTTGGGGATCTCCGGATACCGCCGCTTGAGCTCGTCGAAGTGCCGGCGCGCCGCGACGGCCTCCCGCGTGTCGAAGGCCGTGATGAGGACCAGGTTCAGGAGGGACTGCCAGTGGTCGGGATCCGCGGAGCGCGCCTTCTCGAAGAGAGCGATGGCGCGGTGGAACTCGCCGCGGTTGCGATACGCGGATCCGAGATCCGACAGGACGTTGGGATCCTTGGGGGCCTTGCGCAGCGCCTTCTCGTAAGCCGAAACGGCGTGGTCCCAGTCCTCGCGGTCGTAGTAGAAGTTGCCCAGGGCCGTCCACAGCTTGGGGTTCTGGGGATCCCGATCGATCTCCTTGCGTAGCTGCGTCGCCCGGTCCGAGGCCGCGGCCGCTTCGGCGCCCGGCCCGCCGGCGCCTCCCGGACGTCCGCCTCCGCCGGCGAAATAGCCGCCGATGAACCCGAGGAGCCCTCCCACCAGCAGCGGGACGACGGCGTAGCGAATCCTGCCGGGGCGACCTTCCGGGCTCGGCTGCACCTCGTTCATGGGTTGTCCTCCTTCTCCTCGTCCCGAGTCGCCTTCCAGGCTCCCGACTCGGGCGAGCCCGTCCCAAAAGTCGTCGTCTCCCATGTGCCCGACATCGTGGCGGCGTCCCGGACCAGGCGCCCATAGTAGATGGCCGAGAACCCCAGGCGCGAGTCGACGCGCTCGAGCCGCAGGCGGTCGTTGACCAGGGTCCCTCGCAGCGAGCCGGAAAATCCGCCCTCCAGCGTGTACTCCCCCGATACGATCGTCCCGTTCAGACTCAGGCTGAAGACGCCCTTCTGCTCGCCCGGATCGATCAGCACCGACCAGCGGCCGGACAGGGGGTCCGTGGCCTTGCGCCCGGACAGGTCGGCCTCGAGCGCGGCGATCGTCCGCCGGCGCTCCACCAGGCGGTCGGCAAGAATCCGCCGGCGGTCCAGAAGCGTCCGAACCTCCTGCTCGACGACCGCGACCGCTTCGTCGCGCCGCGTCAGATCCTCCGGAGCGTCCCCCCGCGCCGCCGCGTCGGCCACGGCGCGGACGGAGGAGGAGAGCTGCGCGGCGGAGGTCTCAAGACGGCGCGTCACCTCGGAGAGCGATTTGAGGTCCGTTGAGAGGCGCCGTCTCTCCCTGGCCAGCTCGGCGCGGGTGGCCTCCGAAGCCGCGTCGGCCGCCGCCAGGACGCCGCTCCCGGCGAGGACCGCCAAGCCGAGCGCCGCCGCGAGCCTTCGCATCGGCTAATACTAAACCCCAGGTCCTAAGCGTCCGCCCGGCCCGCGGACAAAAAAAGAGGGAGGCCGAAGCCTCCCTCTTTCCTCCGACGGATCCGGGAGATCAGTGCGCGGCGCGCATCTGCGCCGACTTCGAGAGGGCGCGATCCACCTGGCGCTCGACCTCCTGCTCGTCGATCCCGTTGATGACGGCGATCTCCGAAACGATCAGGTACTTGGCCCGCTCGTACATCTTCTTCTCGCGGAAAGACAGGGTCTTGCGCGCGCTGATGTAGTTGAGCGTCTTCAAAACGTCGGCGATGTCGGTCAGTTTGCCGCTCCGCATCTTGTCGACGTTCTGCTTGTACCGACCCTTCCAGTCTCCCGAGGTCGAGAATCGGGCGTCGGCCAGGCGCTTCATCAGCCCGGTGATGTCCTTGCGCTGGGTCAGCCGGCGCAGACCGATCAGGTCCGTGTTCCCGATGGGGACCATGACCTTCGAGTTGTTGGACAGGAGACGCAGGTGATAGAAGCTTCGAGGCGTCGTCGGTTCGATCGCGAAGCCTTCGCCGATCTTCTCGACCACAGAAACCCCGTGGTTTGGATAGACCACCTTCTCTCCGACTCTAAATCCCACTCCATCCTCCTAAAAATTAAAAGATCAGGGTTGCGGGTCGCGGGGACGGGCATTATAGGGGAAAGGCCTTGAAAACTCAATGTTTCCAGTGGCTTCGACCTCTAAAGAGGACTATCGAAAGGCGGCGATCTTGAGAGGGATGACGTCCTCCCCGGGCGAGGACTTTCAGACTCAACGAGTTAATCGATCTAGAAAATTGGAGTCAATTTTTAGCATCCAACCGAAGGAGAAGACCCGAATCGACCAGCAGGGGGTAATCCGGCGAAAACGGCGCTCCGCTATCATTCGAGCCTTCTGCGCCGGAGTGGCGGAATGGCAGACGCAGGGGACTCAAAATCCCCCGTCCTCACGGGCATGAGGGTTCGACTCCCTCCTCCGGCACCAGATGAGGCTCACCCCGAAGCTCGTGGCTTGGGCGTCCGGTCGCCGGTGCGACGCGACGGCTCGAGTGTCAAAACGGACGACCTCGCCGAGAAACTGCCCCCCTGGCTGCCCGCGGGAGGTAGTCTCGGAGATCGGCGGCGCGGCTCATCCGTTTGCGATCCCGCGTACGCCGAGCGGGGGAACGGATGCTTCTGTTCGCCCTTGGGCAGTTCGCAAGGCTCTCCGTCATCGGCGCGTTCGCGTACTGCCTCGGCGCGCTCGTTTTGCCGAGGGTCGACTTCCGCACCTGGGTGGAGTCCGTCGCCTTTCGATGTGGCGTCGGCCTGGGCTGCCTCTCAACGATCGTCCTGGCGCTCGCGCTGCTCCATGGCCTGCGCAGAACGGTTTTGCTGGTCGTCGCGATTTCGCTCGCCGCCGGGCTGGCGGTCGTTCGCCGAAGGGCGATCTCCGCCGGGCTCCTGCGCTGCGCCGGCCCGTTCCGGGCGGGCCCGGGGACGATTCTGGTGGTTTTCGCCCTCCTCGTCCTCTCGCTGCCGGCACTCTACCCGCCGTCGTCGTGCGACTCGACGATGTACCACCTCCCGGCGGCCAAGCTCCACATCGATCGAAATGCGCTCGCCTACTCGACCGACTTGCGGCTGAATTTCATGCCGCAAGCGTGGGAGTTGATCTACACGATGGCCCTGCTCCTGGGGGGGGGGGGGGGACATCACCGCCCAGCTCCTGCACTGCCTGGCCATGGGACTGATCGCCCTGGGCTGCCTGGCGGCCGCCGAGAGGTTCTCAGGCGAATCGACGGGATCCTGGGCTGCGGCGATCTGGCTCTCGATCCCCGTCATGCTCGCCAATGCGACCGGTGCCGAAGTCGACGTCGGCCTCACGATGTTCGTTTTTCTCGGAGTGGTCGCGCTCGCGGTCTGGCGTGAATCCCGGAAGACAGGCTGGATCGTGATGGGCGCTCTCCTGCTGGGCTGGGCCGCCGGCACCAAGTATCTCGGCTGGGTCTGGCTTGCTCTCGGGGGGGCCGCGGTCGCGGCAAGCGCTCTCCGGAGGCGCGACAAAAAACCGTTTGCGCTCTTCCTCGCGATCTCCTGACTGCTCGTCGCTCCGTGGGTCGTCCGGACCTGGCTCGAAACCGGAACTCCATTTGGCCTTCTCCTGAATCGGTTCTTCGGCTATGGACGCATGGAGCCTACCGACGCGGCGGCGTTAGCCCAGACGATGCACATCTATGGATCTCCGAAGACGCTCTGGAACTTTCTCGCTCTTCCATGGGCCCTGGCCGCTCATTCGGACCACGGCGAACAGGTCACCGGTCCGCTGGTTTCCCTCTGCCTTCCTCTGGTTGCCGTGGCTCTGGTCCGCCGCAGGCAAGTCCGTTGGCTCCTCGGGTCGTCCTTCGCGTATCTGGTGGTTTGGTTCCTGACCGATCAGAGCCGGCGGTTCCTCCTGCCTACGGTTGCCCTGCTTTGCGTGGGGATTGGCGTCGGCTTGAGTTGCCTGCTGCGCTCGAGACTCGGCACGCTGCATCCGAACTTCGTCGTGCGGTGCCTCACGGGGTTGCTGCTTGCTCCCTCGATCGTCTTCGGCGCAATGACTCTGGACGCGCTCGGAGCGTTGCCGTTTCGGGCGATTGACCGGGACCGGTTTCTGGCCGCCCGTGTCAACGGGTATACCGGGTTGAGGTACCTGAACGCGACCCTGGGGAGTCACTACACGGTCTATTCGCTCTTCGCCACCAACGCGGCCTACTTCGCTCGAGGACGTTTTCGGGGCGACTTCTTCGGCCCGGCCCGCTACGCCGGGATCCTCCACGTCATCCATTCGCCTTCACGGCTTCACGAACAGTTGCTGCGGCTCGGAGCGACGCATTTCATGGTCGCAAGACAGGACTTCGAACGATTCGTGCCTTACTCCGACTGGAAGGCGAGCCTGGGCCCGGCCTTCCGACCGGTTTACGCGGATCGAGAGGTCACCGTCTTTGCTCTCGCGCCGTCGCCCGTAAGTCCGGTTCCGCCGGCCGCGGCGACCGCATCGGAGGAGACGAGCGCCTCGCCGTTGAGGCGCGCGCCCCCTTCCCGCCATTCCCTGGAGTTCGACGATGTGCGCCCCGGCGATCCTCGCCACGATGACGTCAGGACCGTGGCAGGCGCTGGCGCGATGGAGGGATGTGGCGGAAACAGCTTCTGTCCCGACGATCCCCTGTCGCGAAGCCAGCTTGCCATGAGCCTCCTCAAGTCGCGCTATGGGCCCTGGTATGCGCCCAAGCCGGCGACGGGAAGGGTCTTCGCCGACGTCCCCCTTTCTTCCCCAGCAGCTCCATGGGTCGAGGACCTGGCCCGGCGCGAATTTGCCGGGGGCTGCGGCCCCGGGGTCTTTTGCCCCGACGACAACGTCACCCGCGCGCAAGCGGCTGTCTTCATCGTCCGAGCGAAACATGGGGCGAGTTATTTCCCTCCCCCTGCCACCGGAACGATGTTTTCCGACGTCGTGCCGTCCAGCCCCAGCGCTCGGTGGATCGAGGAGCTCTCACGCGAGACGAAGATCTCGGGGTGTGATGCCGTTCGCTACTGCCCCGAGCGCGCGATCACGCGCGGTGAGACAGCCGTGCTCTTGAGGAGAGTCTTCGGCCTGCGTCGCCCGATCCGCGACGCGGGTGCTAGTGCTCGAGCCCGTACTCCTTGATCTTGTTGTAGATCGTTTTCAAGGAGAGTTTCAAGAGCTGGGCGGCCTTGGGCTTGTTGCCGCGCACGAACTCGAGGGTCTTCTGGATGAGACGTCGCTCGACGTCGGCCAGGGACGCTCCCACGGGCACGCGGACAACGGGCGGCTTGCGGCGCCGTGACCGGCGGGACGCCGCCGCGCCCTCCAGCACCGAGAGCACGACCGTCGGGCCGATGGCCGACCGGTCGGCCAGGCGCGCGGCGCGCCGGACGACCTCGGCGAGCTCGACGACGTTGCCCGGCCAGTCGTGCGCCGAAAGCGCGTCGCGCGCCTCGGCGTCGAAGAAGAGGGACGGGTCGACGTCGGCGAGGAACCGCCGGGCCAGAAGGTCGATGTCTCCCCCGCGCTCGCGCAGAGGAGGCAGGTGCACCACGTGGTCGGAGAGGGAATCGAACAGGGCCGGCAGCAGCCGGCCTGCGGCGATGGCTTCCCGGGGATCTTCGTCGGAGGCCACGATCGAGCGCGCGCCCCGAGGCCGCTCGAGGGCGGCGAGCAGGCGCTCCTGGTCGGCGCGCGGCGCACGCTCCACGGCCGGGCAGAAGATCGTTCCCGCCAACTCCGGCGCGGCGTCGAGAATCCCGGCCGCCGCCGCGGTCACGAAGGGCTCCTTGCCCCGGCCGGATAGACGGTGGAGGGCGCGCGCGACCTCTTCCTTTTCCGTTCCCGCTTCGCCCGTCAAGAGCACCGGCGACTCGAGCCGGGCCTCCCGTTCGACGGAGGCGACGGTTTCCAGCCACGCGGCCGAGGAGCCGACGAGGGAGAGCGCCGTCTCCTTGCGCGCCAGGTCGAGGCGGAGCCGCTCGGCGTCCGCTTCGCGCTCAATCTCGGCGTTGCGGCGCTCCACCAGAAGGGCCACGCGCGCGTCCGACACCGGCCGCCACACCACGTCGGCGACGCCGCGCGACATGGCTTCGACGGCGTCGTCGAGCCGGTCCCGATCGACCAGGGCGTACGTCGCGCGTCCACGGGCCGGACCGCCGGACTCGAGGAGAAAACGCAATCCTTCCCGTGAGTCGTCCAGCGCGGCCACCAGGGCGTCGGGCTGCAGCTCGGCGAGGTGCCGATCGGCTTCCGGCACGGTCGCCACGCCGCGCACCTGCGCTCCCGCGGCCTGAAACGCCCGCCGCAGCGCGTCTCGGGATTCCGGATTCGGATCGACGACCAGGACCTTCATAGAGAGCCCACCGGACTGGAAATTCTAGCACCGGGCGCGGCCGGCGGTCAGGGCTTCGTTGCGTCGGTGGCGTCCGGGTCGTCCGGATCGCGCCGGCCGGCAATGCCCAGGCTCTCCCAGATGGCGTCCACGCGGGCCCGGACGTCCTCGGACATCACGATCGGGTCGGGCCAGCGGCGATCGAACCCCTCCTCCTTCCACTTGCGGGTGGCGTCCACGCCGACCTTGCTTCCGTAGCAGGGCAGGCGCGCGGCGAAGTCCAGCTCGTCGACCGGGCCCCGCACGATCTCCAGGTCGCGCTCCGGGTCGATGGCGGTCAGGGCGCGCCAGAGCACCTCCCGGCCGTCGTGGACGTCGACGTCCTTGTCCACGACGACGATCGTCTTGGTGAACATCATCTGCCCGGTGCCCCAGATGGCGTGCATCGTCTTGCGCGCGTGCCCGGGAAACCGCTTGTCGATCGATACAATAAGGAGATTGTGAAAGATCCCCTCCACCGGCATGGACAGGTCCACGATCTCGGGGATCATCTTCTTGACCAGCGGCAGGAAGAGCCGCTCGACCGCGCCTCCCAGGTACCCGTCTTCCATCGGAGGACGCCCCACGATGGTGGTCAGGTAGACCGGATCGCGGCGGCGGGTGATCGCGGTGACGTGGAAGACCGGGAAGTCGTCGTCCAGCGAATAGAAGCCGGTGTGGTCTCCGAAGGGCCCCTCGCGGCGGCGCTCGCCGGGCTTCACGTAGCCCTCCAGGACGAACTCCGCCTCCGCGGGCACCAGCAGGTCCACGGTCTTGCCGGCGACCAGCGGCACCGGCTCGGTCCGCAGGAATCCGGCGAACAGGAACTCCGACAGGCCCGGCGGCAGCGGCGCGATGGCCGAGAAGACCGTCGCCGGGTCGCAGCCCACGGCCACGGCGACCTCCATGCGCCGGTTCTCGCGCTCGTAGCCGCGCGCCTGCCCCGCTCCGTCCTTGTGCTTCTGCCAGTGCATGCCGGTGGTGTTCCGGTCGAACACCTGCATGCGGTACATGCCCACGTTGGTCTTGCCCGTGGCGGCGTCCCGCGTCACGACGAGCGGCATGGTGATGAAGGGACCGGCGTCCTGGGGCCAGCAGGTGAGCACGGGCAGCTCGGTCAGGTCGACCTCGCCGCCGGTCCGCACGACCTCCTGGCACGGCGCGGACCGCACTGTCTTGGGAAAGACCGAGGCGAGCTCGGTCACTCTCGGGATCGCCTTGATCTTCTCGACGATCCCATCGAGGGGGCGCGGATCCAGAAAGAACTCCAGGCGTTCGTCCCACTCGGCGTAGGACGAAATGTCCAGGGCGGCAAGCATGCGGCGGCGGGAGGCGAACAGGTTGATGGCGACCGGAAACGGCGATCCGGTGACGCGCTCGAAGAGCAGGCCCGGGCCGCCTTGCTTGACCGCGCGATCGGCGATCTCGGAAATCTCCAGCCGGGGAGAGACTTCCCGCCCGACGCGCGCGAGCTCGCCGTCGGTTTCGAGCGCCTCGAGGAACGCGCGGAGGTTCTTGTAGGCCATGGGTCAGCGTCGTTTCGGTGCGCGCCGGCGCGGCCGGACCGCCAGATTATCCCGGGTCGCCAGAGCCAGCGTGGCCCGGATGCTCCCGACCACCGAGCCGGCGACGTTGGTCACGTCGGGCGTCCGATACCCGGACAGGCGGCGCGCCGCGGCCGAAGGCAATCGTCCGAGCGCGGCCAGGATCGCGAGCGCCACGGCGTCGCGGCAGCGGGAGGATCCGTCCTCGATCTTGAACGCGATGCCCACGGCCTCCCCGGCGGCGTCCTCGGCGGCCAGGCCGATCGCGTAGACGCCCTCGGCGCCTTCCTTCCCGATCCAGCGTCCCCGCCCGGTCTCGAGAAAATCGGTGGTGAACCGCTCGCGTCCCGCGACCATCCCCGGACTCTCGCACATCGCGCGCCGCGCCCGACGGCGGGCGGCCCGTTCCCGCGGCGTCTCGCCGGGGAAGGCGCGCGCCATGAGCCGCGCGTAGCCCAGGGCCAGGCCGGACAGGGGCAGGCGAAAAACCGGCAGCCCGCAGCCGTCCACGGCGATCCCGATGCTGCCTGGAGCGGCACCGCAGAATCGGGCCACCCGCGCCAGGATCTGGCGCTCGATGGGGTGCTCCGCTTTCCAGTAGCCGGCCGGATCGCAGCCGACGAGCCGGCAGGCCAGCAGGATGCCGGCGTGCTTTCCCGAGCAGTTGTTGTGGAGCGCGGTCGGCTCGCGCCCCGACGCGAGCAGCGCGCGCGCGGAGGCGTCGTGCAGCGGAGGGTGCGCGCCGCAGGCCAGGTCCGCGGGGGTGAAGCCGCCCCGCGCGAGCAGACGCCGCGCGGCTCGAACGTGGCGCGGCTCTCCCCCGTGCGAGGCGCAGACGAGCGCGATCTCGTCGCCGCTCAGGCCGAAAACGCGCTCGCCGCCGCCTTCGAGCAGGACCATCGCCTGGAACGGCTTGGCCGCGGAGCGCAGGTAGACCGGCCGCCGGGGATCGCCGGCCCAGGCCAGGATCTCCCCGCTCTCGGCGACGACCGCGACGTCGCCGCGGTGGAGCGATTCCGTGCAGCCGCCGCGCCAGACGCCGGCCAGAACGGTCGAGGGTCTCAAAGGCGGCCTATGTATCACGACGCCGGAGTCTTCAGGCTCTGGACCGGAGTCCCCGAAGCGACGCAACCGCCCTCCCGGCTGCCTCTCCCGGCCGATCCTCGGTTATCCTGTGAGGCGGGGGCGCTTCGGGGAGAATCGGAATATTCGCTTCAAAATGGCCGTTCGGGAGCTGTGATGCGAACCGTCCAACGGGCTCTGCTTGCGGGGACCGCCGCCCTGGCGCTCGCGAGCGTTCCGTTGCGGGCGCAGCAGCCGACCCAGCAGCCTTCCGCCGCCCCCCCGACGTTCCCCGACCTGGAGCTCGCCGGCGCCGAGGGCGGCGCGCTGCGGCTCTCCCAGCTCAAGGGAAACGTGGTTCTCTTGAACGTCTGGGCGACCTGGTGCGGCCCGTGCCGCATGGAGCTGCCGGTCGTGCAGAAGCTCTACGACAAGTACAGCGACCGCAACTTCGTCATCCTCGCCGTCAACGTCGACGCCGACCGGCAGCGCCTCGATCCCTTCCTGAAGCGCTACAACATCTCGCTTCCGATCTATTTCGCCGCTCCGGAAGACGCGGGACAGATGACGGCCATGGGAATCCCCACGACTTTTCTGCTTTCCGGCGAGCGCCGCGTCCTGGATTCCCAGGTGGGCTACTCGCCCGACGTCGAAGAGCACTGGAAGCAGCTGATCGAGAAAAACAGCCGGCCTCGGAAGGCCGTCCACTAACGGGCGGCGAGGGAGCGCGCGCTCCCGGCGTCCCGGGTCGCCCAAATCCTCTCGGAGGTTTTCGCACATGAGACTACGAATCGCCCTCCTCGCCCTGGCCGCCTTCTGGGTCGCGTCGCTCGCGGCGGCCCAAATTCGTACAGGAACTGTCGAGATTTCCCCGTTTGCCGGATACTTGTTCGGAGGCAAATTCGAGCGCGGCACGACGCCTCTCTTCGACACCACCGTCGACGTCGACGACCACGCGACCTACGGCGTGCGCCTGGGCTACAACATCAACAGCAAGTTCGAGGTGGAGCTTCAGGGCTCGCGGACGGAGACCGCCTTCGTGACGCACGACCACGACGGCGGCGGCCTGTTCGGAGATTCCTCCACGCAGAAGCTCGGGGACCTCGACATCGACTACTACCTGGCCAGTCTCGTCTTCAATTTCGGCCATCGCCGGGTCGTGCCCTACGTCTCGCTCGGCGCGGGCGCGGCCCGCCTGTCCCCCAGAGTCCCCGACACGCCGGCCTCGCGCGAGTACCGCGCAACGGCCACCCTCGGCGCCGGGGTGAAGGTCTTCATCAATCCGCACTTTGGCCTGCGCTTCGACGGCCGGTACTACGGCACGTCGATCGGCAACAACGACCGCCGCGACCATTGCGATCGGTCGTCCGACCGGTGCGACGACAATCGCGACTGGCTCAGCAACGGAGACCTGACCGGGGGGCTCGTCTTCGCGTTTTGAGCCGGCGGCGGCGCCGCGCTCAGGGCTCCTCGATGGCGATCCGGCGGGACCCGTCCGCCCGGGACTCGATCCGCACCTCGATCGTCGGCGGCAGGACGAGCCGCAGGGACTCCCCCGGCCATTCGACCGCCACCGGCGCGCCCCGCAACACTTCGGGCACTCCGAGGGACTCGAGGTCCGCGGGCCGGTCGGGCACGCGGTAGAGGTCGAGGTGCCGCAGGACGATCCTCCCCTCGCCTCCGGCGTATTCGTGCACCAGGGAAAAGGTCGGCGAGGCCACCTCGCGGGGCGCCGCGCCGAGACCGGCGGCCAGCCCGCGCGCGAAGCAGGTCTTGCCGGAGCCGAGATCGCCCTCGAGGTAGACGACGTCGGACTCCCGCAGCCGGCGCGCCAGATCTTGCGCCGACCTCTCCGTCTCCTCCTCGGAGCGGGTCACCAGGACTCGCGTCACGCCGGATTCGCCGCCGCGCCAGCCAGACCCCGCCGGACGAGCGGGATCGCGTCGGCGAGCTCGGAGGCCAGCAGCCCCGCGTCTCCGAGCGTCTCGGCCAGCCGCTCCCCCGCCGCGCCATGGAGATACGCCGCGGCCATGGCCGCGATCCAGGGCTCCAGGCCCCCGGCGAGCAGCGCCCCGAGCACTCCGGTCAGGACGTCGCCGGCCCCCGCGGTCGACATCAAGGGAGTGCCCGTCGGATTGACCGCGACGGGTCCCCGCGGGCGCGCGATCAGGGTCCCCGATCCCTTCAGCAGGACGACCGCGCGGCTCTGACCGGCGAGCTTCGTCGCCGCGGCCAGTCGGTCCGCCTGGATCCTCCGCGTCGAGAGGCGCAGAAGCCGGGCGGCCTCGCCCGGGTGGGGGGTCAGGACCGTCGGAGGGCGGCGGGCGAAGGCTCCCGCATCTCCGGCGAATGCGTTGAGCGCGTCCGCGTCGCAGACCACGGGCAGCGGCGACCGGAGAAGCGCCCGTACGGCTTCGCGCGCCGCGGGAGAGACGCCCAGGCCCGGCCCGACCGCAGCGGCGTCGAAGTCCCCGAGCGCGTCGGAGAGCGCCTGCGCCGCCTCGGGGCCCAACTCTCCGCCGCGGTCCGGCAGCGGGCGCGTCATCGTCTCGGGCAGAGCGCCGACCACGGCCGGCTCCACGGAGGCCGGGCAGAACACGGTGACCAGCCCCGCTCCGCCGCGAAGGGCGCCCCGAGCGGCCAGGGCGGCGGCGCCTGCCTTTCCGCGCGATCCGGCCACGATCGCCAGACGTCCGTAGTCGCCCTTGTGCGAATCCGCGCGGCGGGGCGGCAGCGCCGCGGCGACGTCGGCGGCCTCGGTGATCCAGAGCAAGCGTCCCCGCCGCCGCAGGGCTTCGCGGTCGATCCCGATGTCTCGCACGACAACGCGGCCGCACAAGTCGCGCGCCGGCGCGAGGACGTGGCAGACCTTGGCCGCGGCGAAGGCCACCGTCCGCTGCGCGCGCACCGCCGGTCCGAGCAGACGCGGGTCGTCCGCGCTCAGTCCCGAGGGAAGATCCGCCGCGATCACCGGACGGCCCGACGCGTTGACCGCGCGGACGGCGCGGGCGGCGGCGCCCGTGAGCGCGCGCGACAGGCCCGTTCCGAACAGCGCGTCGACGACGACGTCGCTTTCGGCGAGGGCCGCGGAGAGCTCGCGCCAGGAGGCGCGAACCGCCAGCGACAAGAGCGCCAGGCCGCACGCGCGGGCCCTCGCGGCGTTCTCGGCGGCGTCGCCGTGGTAGCGCTCGGGGTCCTGGAGCGTGAAGACGGACACGCCGACCCCTTCGTCGGAGAGCAGGCGCGCCGCGGCGAGCCCGTCTCCGCCGTTGTTTCCCGGCCCGCAGACGACGGCGGCCCGGCGCGCCCGCGGCCACGCCGCGAGAAGGTCCGCGGCCAGCGCCGCCGCGGCGTTCTCCATCAAGGTGATCCCGGCGACCCCCGACCGAATCGCCGCGCGGTCCGCGGCACGCATGTCCCGCGATCCGAGCACCGGGATCACGGCGCGAGCTCCGCGAGGACCCGCGCGGTCGCGGCAGGGAAATCCTCCTCCCCGGATCGCGGGAGGCCAGATCCCGCCGCAGGCGGTCCAGGTCCTCGGGACGGTCGACGTCGTAGGCGCTCTCCAGGATCGCCAGGCCGAGGCCGGCCGAGCCGATGCGATCCCGCGTCACCGCCAACGTCGACGGGCTCGACCACGGAACGTCGCGGAAGACCTCGTCGACCGGCGCTCCCGCGGCAAACCCGATGGCGCAGTAACCGCCGTCCGCCGCAGGAACGACGGCCGCGGCGGACCCGGCGGCCAGGCGCGCGAAGGCCTCGCGCAGGCACCGCCGGGACAGCGCCGGATGGTCCGAGCCCACCGCGACGGCGGCGGGGGCCCCGCCGGCAAACGCGTCGCGGAAGGCCGCGGCCAGGCGGGCGCCCAGGTCTCCCGGGGCCTGCGCTGCCCTTCGCCAGGGCGCGGCGAAGAGCCTCGCGAGCTCGGGATGCTCGGAATCCGGCTCGGCCAGGAGGACGGCGTTCCAGCTTTCCGGAGCGCGGTAGGACCGGGAGGCGTCCTCCAGGAAGGCTCGGTAGAGTCCCAGCGCCGCGTCCGCGGTCAGCGGCGGAACAAGGCGGGTCTTGACGTGTCCGTGGATCGGAGCGCGGGCAAAGAGGAGGAGCGAGGGGAGAGACTCGGACACGCGGAAAAGGCTATCAGGTTCCCCCGCGGGTCACGCCTCCCGCCTCACGCCTCACGCCTCACGCCTGACCCCTCACACCCCGCTTACCCCTTCTTGGCAGGCGGGAGCACCGAGACGAAGAAATTCTTCTGGAAGTACGAGACCTGGTTGGTCGTGCTGTCGCGAACGGCGATGGAAAGACGCTGGGCGCCGGAGCGGACGACGAGCTTCAAGTCGTACGGGTGATCCGTGGACTGCGCCTTCTTCAGGTCCTTGACCGGAACCGTCAGGTTCTCGTGCTGGACCTGCAGGTCCGATTTGTCTCCGGAGGCGTCCCGGACGATCAGGTAGATCAGGTAGCTTCCCACGTACTTGTCGCCCGACGGCACCAGCCCGAGCTTGCCGATGGGCAGGACGATGTGGACCGGCAGGATGTAGGTGTCGTTCTGATAGGGCAGCGAGGGGTCCACGCGCACGCTGACCCCGAGCGGGTTGTCGTCGCGCGGATAGTCCAGGGCCGAGAGCACCGACTCGGCGATCCGGGTCTCCGGAGTCTTCTCGAGGAGGCTCTTGCGGTAACGGACCGTCAACCCTTTGCGCTTGGCCGCGACCTCGATGCGGTGGGGCTTGTCCACCGCCGCTCCGGTGGTTCGGTAGCCCAGGGAGTAGTAGCTGGTGAAGTCGCGGGCCAGCTCGTCGAGGTTGGCCTTCCAGTCGTTGGTGTTGACCGCGGCCAGCCCGCCAGTCTGCTCCGCCAGCATCTGCAGCGGCGCCTGGCTGTTCTGGCGCATCAGGAAATCGTTGGGACGGTTCTCCATGTACCGGTTCTCCGCCGACACGAAGGAGTCCGTCGTCAGTCCCGACGCGTCCAGCGCCCAGAACACCACCGCCTGGGCGTTGGCCGCCTGGGCCACCGACGCCCATTTGGCGTTCATGTCGAACTCGAACTGCTCGAGCGTGGAGGCGTTCTCGCGAAACTTGCTCTGGATCGTGTCGTAGAGCTCCGCTCCCGCGGTGGACGGCAGGCCCTCCGAAACGTAGACGAAGACCTTGCGGCCGGAGAGGCCTCCCAGGCCCTCGAAGACCTGCTTCATGGCGTCGATGTCGAACTGGAGATCGTTGACCAGGGAACGGGAGTAGGTGCGCGCGATCTGCATGGCTTCGTCCGGGCTGGTCGCGTCGTTGATCCGCTGCACGGCGTCCCGGCGCTCGCTCACGAGCGACGTGCCGCCGCCGGTTTCCTTTTCGATGTCGTCCAGGGCGCCCAGGACCTGCCCGGCCTCCGACGTGAAGCGCTGCTTGGTCTTGAGCGACCGGTTGTAGGTGATCACCTCGGCCTCGGCGCGCGGTCCCACGGTCTGGCCGACGAATTCCTTCAAGCGTTTGAACATGCGGTTGCGGTTCTGAGGCTGGATGTTCAGGTTGTCGATGTACAGCACGTACCGGGCCTTCACGTCGGGCGGCGCCAGCTCCTTGGCCTCGGGAGTGCCCAGCTCCACCGTCTTGCCGTCTTCCAGCGTGACCCGCGTGCCGTCCACGGCAAAGAAGTTGGTGATCGGCTGGGGAACGCCGTCCTGGTGGATCAGGAAATCGTCCCGGGTCAGGCCGGTCACCCGATTTCCCTTGGAGTCGGTGACGATGACCTCCACGCTGGTGATATCGACGCGGGCGCTCTCGCTGATGGGAGGAATCATCTCCGCGGGAGGGGTGGCGCGCGGCTTGGTCGGCGCGGCCGTCTGCGCCGTCAAGCCGGCGGCGCCGAGCAGCGCGAGCATCAAGATCGATGTTTTCAACTGGGTTCCTCCTCGGGCAGGCAACGCCGGGCGCCCCCGTTTATTCCCCCCCAAAAACGATGTTGCTTTGTCCCCGGGAATTCAACAGAATTCGTGCCTCCGGGCCGATGGCGACGCGAAGGCGTAAGGAGTTTTTGAGAATGCCCATGCGACGGCGAGGTTCGAGGGCGGCCGCATGCCTTCTGGCGGTCGTGTCGCTGGCCGCGCTCTGCGGCTGCGACAAGATCAAGTCCCGGCAGGAGGTCAAGCGGGGCAACGAGTTCTTCAAGGCCGGCCAGTTTCAGGCCGCCCTGGCGAGCTACCAGGAAGCGATGCGCCTGGATCCCAACGAGAAGAAGCTCAACAAGAACATCGGCCTGGCCTATATGGCCCTGTACCAGCCCGGATCCAAGCATCCCAAGGACCTGGAGTTTGCGGCCAAGGCGATCGAGAACCTCAAGACGTACCTCGATTCTCATCCGGAGGACAAGCGCGCCCGCGAGTTCCTGGTTTCGATGTACCTGGCGACGGACCGGTACGACGACGCGATCGCCTTCTACCAGGAGAAGTTCAAGGAGGATCCCAAGGACTCCAAGGCGATCCAGTCGCTCGCCGCGATGTACTTCAAGAAGGGGGACTTCCAGAAGGGGATCGAGTGGACGCAGAAGCGGGTGGAGCTCGAGCCCACCAACTCCGAACCGCTGGTTATGATCGGCGTGCAGGCCTGGGATCGTTCGTACCATTACCCCGACATCCCTCCCGAGCAGCGGGCCCAGATCGTCCAGTCCGGGCTGGACGCCCTGGACAAGGCCTTGAAAATGAAGGCCGATAATTTCGACGCCCTGACCTATATCAACCTCCTGTACCGAGAGAAAGCCAAGGTCGAGACGGATCCAGCCAAGCAGCAAGAGGACATCGCAACCGCGGACAAATACCGGCAGCAGGCCCTCGATCTGCGCAAGAAGACGTTGGCGTCCACGCCGACCCCGGAACCAGGGAAGTAGGATCGGTGTCCCAGAGGCCGGGGAGGACCTAGCATGTTCGAAGACGTCCTGATCGAATCCTCCAAGCACCAGAGCGGCTCCAAGACAGCCCTCACGCTGCCGGTTTCGATCGCCATCCACGCGCTGGTGATCGCGGTGGCCCTGGGCGCGTCGATCTGGTTCGTGGAGGACGTTCCGGAGCCGCCGATCCCGGTGACCTTCTACGCCGCGGCTCCCCCGCCGCCTCCGCCCCCTCCGGCCGCCCCGAAGGCGGCCCCCAAGGCTCCGGAGGTGCAGAAGCCCGTTCCGGTCAGACCGACGGAGATGGTCGCCCCGACCGTGATTCCCGAGAAGATCCCCGAGCCTCTGTCCTCCCCCGAGCCGGAATCTCCGGCGGGCGTGGAGGGTGGCGTGGAAGGCGGCGTCGAGGGAGGCGTGCCCGGCGGAGTGGTCGGCGGCGTGGTCGGAGGAACCGGCCCGGGCACCGGCGAGGGCGAACCCCTGCGCGTGGGCGGAGACGTCAAGCCGCCGCAGCTCATCCAGAAGCCGGAACCGAGCTACCCCGAGGCGGCCCGCAAGGCCCGCATGGAAGGGGTCGTGATCCTGGAAGCCATCATCACTGCTTCGGGAACCGTCGAGGAAGTGAAAGTCCTCAAATCGGTCAATCCCCTCCTGGACGCGTCGGCCGTTCGCGCGGTCCAGCAGTGGAAGTACAAGCCGGCCACCCTGAACGGCCGCGCCGTGCGTGTCTATCTGACGGTGACGGTGACCTTCAACTTGCACTAGGATTAGCGGAGGACCTGCGAATCCTCCTGAAATTTCCGGACTCAAGGCTGGGGGGCTGCCGGGGTAAAACGATGAGAAGGAGCGCTTCATGAGTTTTGATCCCATCGAGTTGTGGCACACCATGACGCCGCTGGCCAAGGGCGTCGCGATTCTATTGATCTTGATGTCGGTGTATTCGCTGACGGTGGCCGTCGAGCGCTTCATCTACTACAACAAGGCCAAGAAGCAGTCGCTCGCCTTCGCCAAGCTGGTGACCGGCTACCTGAAGCAGGACAAGCTGCAGGAAGCGATCGATTCGTCCAAGAAATTCAAGAACAGCCATCTGGCGCGCGTCGTCGCCGCGGGGCTGTATGAATTCCACCACGACCTCTCCAGCGGCACCGTCGACGTGGCCGGGCACGACCCCATCGAAGCCGCCGAGCGGGCCATCGAGCGCGAGGCGCTGATCACGACCGCGGACATGAAGAAGGGGCTCTCCGGGTTGGCCACGATTGGAACGACCGCTCCCTTCATCGGCCTCTTCGGAACCGTCATCGGGATCATCAACGCGTTCCGCGGCATGGCCATGACCGGATCGGGCGGTATCGCAGCGGTGTCCACCGGCATCGCCGAAGCCCTCATCACGACCGCGCTGGGCCTCTTCGTGGCCATTCCGGCGGTGTGGCTGTTCAACATCTTCATGAACAAGATCGAGCGCTTCCAGGTCGAGATGTCCAACTCGGCATCCGAGCTGCTCGACTACTTCATCAAGCGTCGCGGCGCCCAGCAGGCCGCGGCGGCGCGCGCGTCCTAACCGCGGAACTCGGAGGCGTCTTCTCATGGGAATGGGTGGCGGCGGAGGCCGCGATAAGCTTCAGAGCGAGATCAACGTCACGCCGCTGGTCGACGTCTGCCTCGTGCTCCTCATCATCTTCATGGTGGTCACCCCCCTGCTCCAGAAGGGCATCCCCGTTTCCCTTCCGACCACCGACAAGCCGGACAAGAAACCCGAGAACTCCAACCAGAAGGTCATCACGGTGGGGTTCGCGACTCCACCGATCATCTACCTCGAGAGCGACCGTGTGACCAAGGACGAGTTCTCCCGGCGGCTGGACGAGATGTACCAGCGCGCGCCGCAGACCGAGCTCGTCATCAAGGCGGACAAGCGACTCAAGTACGGCGACGTGAAGGACATCATGAAGGCGGCCAAGGATGCCGGCTTTCAGAACGTCGGTCTGATCGCCGAAAAGAAGACCCAGGGCACCGGTCCCTCGCCCAAGTAAACGAGGAGTCAGACCCCATGTCCATGGCCGCTGGCGGAACCGGCGACTACAAGAGCGATATCAACATCACTCCCCTCGTGGACGTGGTGCTCGTTCTGCTCATCATTTTCATGGTGATCACGCCCCTGCTCCAGATGGGCTACGATGTGAAAGTGCCCCCCAAGGCGACGGTGGACCAGCCGCAATCGTCCCTGGATCAGCTGATCGTCTCGCTGACCTCCCAGAACCGCATCTTCCTCAACAAGCAGGAAGTGACCTCGCAGCAGCTCACCCAGCAGCTGGGCGACATCCTGAAGAACCGCTCCAGCAACAATCGCACGGTCTTCTTCTCCGCCGAGGACGGAACGACTTACGGCGATTGCGTGCGCATCATGGACCTCGTCCGCACCGCGGGCGCGAATAATCTGGGCATCGTTCTGGAAACCGTGCCGGTCCAGTAGAGAATCGCGGGTTCCGGGCCGCAAGCCGAGGAAGGGTCCTGCGCCGGTCGTTGTCGGCCGACCTTAGACTTTAGACCTTAGACCTTATATCGTTCCCGCCCACTGGCGTCCGGCACGGAGGCCGGGGCTCAAGTCGCTCAAGAACAAGAGGAGTTGCTCCCATGTCATCCGCCAATGCCCTGCCCCTGATCATGACCTGCTCGGTCGGATCGCTCTTCGTGGCGTGGCTGCTGGCTCGGTGGGTCCTGCGCCGGGACACCGGAACCGCGGCGATGCAGGAGATCTCCAACGCGATCAAGGAAGGGGCCGAGGCGTTCCTGAGGCGCCAGAACCGGACGATCGGGACGCTCGCGGTTGCCCTGGGGGCGGTTATCTTCGTCCTCTACGCCTTCGTGCGGACCCACCACGACTTCGATCCGGTGCCGACCGCTCTGCGCATGGCGGTCTGGACCACCCTGTCCTTCCTCCTGGGCGCGGGCTGCTCGGTCATCGCGGGCTACATCGGCATGTGGATCTCCATCCGCAGCAACATCCGGACGGCGGCCGCGGCGCGCACGTCCTTGAACGACGCCCTGCGGATCGCGCTGCGCGGAGGCGCGGTCTCCGGGCTGCTGGTCGTGGCCATGTCGCTGTTCGGTGTCGGCGGCCTGTACCTGCTCGTGAGCAAGCTGACCGAGGTCCCCGCCGAGAGGATCCCCCTCCTGATCGTGGGATACGGCTTCGGGGCCTCGTTCGTGGCGCTCTTCGCGCAGCTGGGCGGAGGCATCTACACCAAGGCCGCCGACGTCGGCGCGGACCTGGTCGGCAAGGTCGAGGCCGGCATCCCCGAGGACGACCCGCGCAACCCGGCGGTGATCGCCGACCTGGTCGGAGACAACGTGGGCGATTGCGCGGGGCGCGGCGCGGACCTCTTCGAATCGACCGCGGCCGAGAACATCGGGGCGATGATCCTCGGCGCCACGCTCGCGGCCACGGCGCAGAAAGCCAACATGCCGTTCGCCGCCGGAGTCCTGGGGGTCATGCTCTTTCCGCTGGTGGCGCGCGCGTTCGGGCTGCTGGCGTCGATCGTGGGGATCTATGTGGTCAGGACCCGGGAGGACCAGGACCCGATGCAGGCCCTCAACCGCGGGTACTACGTGGCCGCGATCCTGGCCGTCGGCGGTTTCTTCGTGGCCACCAAGTGGCTCCTGGCCAGTCCGGCCGCTCCGGACGCCTGGTGGAAGTATTTCCTCTGCGGCCTGATCGGGGTCCTGACCTCGGTCGCCTTCGTCTACATCACGCAGTACTACACGGAGTACAAGTACCGGCCCGTGCGCGAGATCGCGGAGGCGTCGCAGACCGGACCGGCCACCAACGCGATCACGGGAATCGCCGTCGGCTTCGAATGCACCCTGGCCGCGGTCATCACCATCTCGATCGCCATCCTGGCCTCCTTCAAGATCGGCGGCTGGGCCCTGGAGGGCGGCGGGCTCTTCGGAACCGCCGTGGCAACCATGGGCATGCTGGGCACCGCGGCGTACATCCTGGCCATGGACACGTTCGGCCCCATCACCGACAACGCCGGGGGAATCGTCGAGATGTCGCGCCAGCCCGAGGACGTCCGCAAGAAAACCGATCGCCTCGACTCGGTCGGCAACACGACCAAGGCTCTGACCAAGGGG
The DNA here is from genome assembly GCA_963733955.1 of uncultured Acidobacteriota bacterium. Lineage (GTDB taxonomy): Bacteria > Acidobacteriota > Thermoanaerobaculia > UBA5066 > Gp7-AA6 > DATFTF01. The sequence goes on along the minus strand of CAVTEW010000003.1, from coordinate 1,869,127 downwards.
TACGCCATCGGATCCGCGGCCCTCGCCGCCTTCCTGCTCTTCTCGGCGTACCTGGACGAGCTCAAGAACTACGGCGCCCCGCTCTCCTCGGTCAACCTGGCCAAGCCGGAGGTCTTCGTCGGCGGGCTGCTGGGCGCCATGCTGGTCTTCTTCTTCTCCGGCCTCGCCATCAAGGCCGTCGGCAAGGCCGCCTACGTCGTGATCCAGGACGTGCGCGCGCAGTTCCAGGAGCACCCCGACATCATGCAGGGCACCCGCAAGCCCGACTACGGGCGCACCGTTGACATCGTGACCCGAGGCGCCCTGCGGCAGATGATCGCCCCCGGGCTCGTGGCCGTGGGAACGCCCATCGCGGTGGGGTTGATCTTTCGTCTCTTCGGCGTCGGCGCGGAGGCCGTGGCGGCACTCCTGATGGTCGGGACGATCACCGGGATCGTCATGGCGACGTTCCTGAACAACGCCGGAGGAGCCTGGGACAACGCCAAGAAGTACATCGAGACGGGAGCCTACGGCGGCAAGGGCTCGCCGACGCACAAGGCCGCGGTCGTCGGCGACACGATCGGCGATCCGTTCAAAGACACCGCAGGTCCGTCCCTGCACGTCCTGATCAAGCTGCTGGCCACGATCACGCTGGTGCTCGCGCCGATGTTCATCTAACGTCGCCTACGCTGCGCGCGCGATCTGCGCCCTCACGGTAGCACCGGCGCTCGGCTCGCCCAAAGAGGGGCTCGACGGAGCGCCTGATCGCTCCCGCGCTCTCGCTCCCGCGGCGCGCGCCTCCTCCCTTCCATGAGAAGGCCGATCGGAGTCAAGTCGAGGTGGAGGTCGAGGGGAGTGATCGGGGGTGGGCCTGTCGGGATGAGGGGCTGGACGAAGGTGCAGCGGACTCGGGAGACTCCGCGCACCGCGAACCAGGGCCCTCGAGATCGAAGTGGGTTAGAGGGGGATCCGGGCTGAGGCCTTCACCGGCTCCTACACAAACCGGCAGAGGACGTCGTTGGAGACGAGGAATCCCCGTTCGCTGAAACGGATTCGTCCACCGCTGCGAACGACGATCGCGGCCTCTTCCCAGGCCGCGAGATCGCCGGCGAGCGTTGGATCGCCGGAGGAGAGAATCCAGCGGTCGATGAGGTCCTCGGCGACTCCTTGGGACAGGCGCAGGCCGAGCACGATGTGCTCACGCTCGCGCTCGGCCTCGCCGACGGGCCGGTCCAGGGCCACGGGCCGCCGGCCGCAGTCGAGCTCGGACAGATAGAGAGGAATCGCGGAGACGTTGGCGCGCCGACGCTCCTCCCACAGCTCGTGCGCCGAGACGCCCAGGCCGAGCGTCGGCTGGCGGGTCCAGTACTTCAGGTTGTGCCGGGCGGCCTCGCCGGCCCGGGCCCAGTTGGAGATCTCGTAGTGGGCGAAGCCGCGGCGGTCCAGCATGTCCGAGAGCTCCAGCCAGAGCTCCGCCTGATCGTCGTCGGAGAGGTAGCGGTCGGGATTGCGCGCGCGGTCTTCCTCGATGATCTTGGATTTCTCCGTTTCGAGAAGGTAGACGGACACGTGGCCGACGCCGGAGTCGGCCAGCCGGCGGGCGCTCTCCCGAAACGTCTCCGCGGTCTGCTCGGGAAGGCCGAGGATGAGGTCGCCGGAGACGCTCAGATCCTCGGCCAGGAGAACGTCCAGGGCCCTGCCCGCGTCCGCCGCGTCGTGCCGGCGTCCCACCGCCGCGAGCTCGCGGTCCTGAAAGGACTGGACTCCGACGGAGACGCGCGACACGCCCGCGCCCTTCCAGGCGGCGGCGCGCGCGGGCGACACGTCGTCCGGGTTAGCCTCCAGAGAGACTTCCGCTCCGGCCTCCAGAGCGAAGTCCCGATCGAGGGCCGCGAGGATCCGCGCGAGCCCCTCCTCAGGGAGCCAGGAAGGCGTCCCTCCCCCCAGATAGACCGAGTCGAACGAGGAGCCGCCGCTTTCCGCGCCGACGATGCGGCTCTCTCTCTCCAGCGCGGACAGGTACGCCCCGCGCTGCGAGTCGTCGGTCGTCACGACGAACGAGCAGTAACCGCAGCGCGACCGGCAGAACGGCAGGTGAACGTACAGGCCCGCGCCAGCGGTCACGATCCCTCTCCCAGGCCGCCTTCGGCTGCGGCGGCGACCTCCTCGGGAAACGGGAAGATCTTGCGGAAATTTCCTTCCCGCGCGATCGCCGCGAGGTCCCGCTCCGACTCGTCGATCCACCGCACCGCGGCGTGGAACAGGGACGCGCGGTGCTCGTCGGTGGGGACGAAGGCGTCGGCCCGCTCCTCCAGGCGCCCGGCCGCCCGCGCGTTACCGCGAGGCTGGGCCAGGCCGACCGCTCGCGGCGGCAGCGGCGAGAGCGCGAGCCGCGCGCAGGCGTCTTGAATCCGGCGCCGCGCCGCCTCGAGGCCGGCGGCCCACTGGCGATGATGCACCCGCTCGAAGAAGTCCTCCGGGCCGCCCGGATCGAGCTCCGCCCGGGCCTCGACCATCGACCGGCGCGCGGGACCGTCGTCGGCGGCCAGGATTCCCGCGGCGAAGGACGCCCCCGAAGCCGCCGCGGCCTCGACCGCCCGCTCCAGCGGACCGGACGCGTCGGTCCAGTCCGGAAGAACCGGAAGGAGGATCCCGGCCGGGATTCCGCGGGCGGCCGCCGCGGACAGACCGGCGGGCGCGGGCTCGCCCGGGCGGCTCACGAAGAGCCCGACGAACACGCCGCTCTCCAGGGCGGACAGCGTCTCGGGGTCGGGGTCGAGGAGGTAGACGCCCCGCCCGGCTCGCTCCGCTCCTTCGGCCGCCGCGCGGTAGGCGGCCTCCATCCCCGGGACCGCGCCGCCGGGGCCCACCAGGACAGGGCCGGACGGGCCGCGTTCGACCGCCGCGCTCCAGGTTTCCGGCGGCGATGGGCCGACCGGCCCGGACCGGCCGGCCGCGCGGGCGAGGAATCGCCGTTCGACCGGGTCGAATCGGAAGCTCGGGGGACCCGGATCCGCAACGGAGGGAACCAGACGCGCCACGATCCGGCGGCCGGCGACCTCCTGTTCTCCGAAACGCACGAGAGGCCCCGGCGCGTTCTCGTGGAGTATCACGTCACCGCGACCTCGGCGCGACCCGGCGGCGCCAGCCCGAAGATCCGTAGCGGGCGAAGACGTCGACCTCGAAATTGAGCGCCGATCCGGGGCCGGCCAGGCCGAGCGTCGTCCGGCGTCGCGTCTCGGGAATGATCGCGACGTCGAAGGACCCCGCCCGCCGCGCCGCCACGGTGAGACTCACGCCGTCGATGGCCGCGGACCCCTTGGTGACGACGAACCGGGAAAGGCCTCGCGGAACGGCAAACCGATAGGTCCAGGAATTTCCGGCTTCCCCGATCCCGAGGAGCCGCGTGACCGCGTCGACGTGACCCAGGACGAAGTGCCCGGAGAGGCGGTCTCCCCAGGCCAGCGCCCGCTCCAGGTTGACGACGCCGCCGGGACTCAGGCCACCGAGCGTCGAACGAGCCAGCGTCTCCTCGGAGAGATCGGCGACAAACAACCGGCCGGCCGAGAGAGCGGTCAGGCAAACCCCGGAGAGACACACGCTTTCGCCCCTTCGGAAACGCCCGTACCCGCGCGGAGGCTCCACGGCGAGCCGGGCCCCGCCTCTCCGGGCGTCGCGCGAGAGGACCTTCCCGAGCCCGGTCACGATTCCCGTGAACATCGGGCCAGTCTACCGGGTCGGACGCCTACGCGCGCGCGGGCGCCGCACGCGTCCGGTGACCAGGATGTCGCCCCCGACCCGGATGATTTCCAGATCCTCCAGGGCCGGCGTCTCCGGCAGGCCGAAGCCCCGCCCTCCCACCGCGCCGAGGGAGGAGCGACCGCCCAGGATGCGCGGCGCGAGGAAGGCCGCCGCCGCGTCCACGAGACCGCGCGCGAAGAAAGCGCCGAGCGTCTCGGCTCCCCCCTCGACCATCAAACCTGTCACGCCCCGCGCGCCGAGCTCCCCGAGCAGACGCTCCAGATCCACCTCCCCGGGGCGCCTTCCCGGAAAACTCAAGACCTCCACGCCGCGTCGGGCCAGACGGCGGGCCCGGGCGTGCGTCGCCGGGACCGACGTCGCGACCACGCAGCCCCGTGGCTGGCGCAGCACGCGCGCGCGCTCGGGGATCCGCAGCCTGCCGTCGAGCACGATCCTCCAGTGCTTCCCCGGATTTCGTCCCAGGCGCCGCGTCAGCCGCGCGTCGTCGGCGAGGATCGTACCCGCGCCGACCAGGACGGCGTCGAACTCCTCGCGCAGCAGCAGCGCCCGCCGGCGCGCCGCCGGACCGGTGATCCAGCGGCTCTCTCCCCCGGAGGTGGCCATGCGGCCGTCCAGAGTGGACGCCCACTTGGCCAGGACGAAGGGGCGGCGCCGGGAAATCCAGTGGCGAAATCGTTCGTTCTGGCGTTCGGCCCGCCGGCGGCGGTCCGGATCCGCCCACAAGACCTCGATTCCCTCGCGCTTCAGGCGGGCCACCCCTCGCCCGCGCACGAGCGGATTGGGGTCCCGCGCCGCGACGATCACGCGTCCGACCCCGGCCTGGACGATCGCGTCCGCGCACGGGGGCGTGCGCCCGTGATGCGCGCACGGCTCGAGCGTCACGTAGAGATCGGCTCCGCGGGCGAAACGGCCGGCCCGCTCCAGAGCTCCCGTCTCGGCGTGAGGACCGCCGGCACGGCGGTGAAAGGCCTCCCCCACCGGGCGGCCGCCCCGCACCACGACCGCGCCGACCATCGGGTTGGGAGAGACGCTGTACCGACCCTTCTCGGCCAGGTCGAGGGCCCGGTCCATCCAGGCCAGGTCGATCGCCCCGGCCGAGCGGCCGCCCGCGGCCCGGCGCGACGTCACGCCTCGCCCTCGGAGAGAAGGGCGCGGGCGTACTGCGAGGGATCGAACGGCACCAGGTCGTCGACCGCCTCCCCGACGCCGACGGCGACGACCGGAAGCTTGAGCTCCCGGTAGATCGCCAGCACCACGCCTCCCCGAGCGCTCCCGTCGAGCTTCGTCAGGACGACACCGGTCGCGCCCACGGCCTCGACGAACCGCCGGGCCTGAGCCAGGCCGTTGACCCCGGTCGTGGCGTCCAGGACCAGGAGGACTTCGTGGGGAGCGCCCGGGACCTCCCGCGCCGCGACGCGCCGCATCTTGGCGAGCTCGTCCATCAGGTTCTGTTTCGTGTGGAGGCGGCCGGCGGTGTCGACGAAGAGGGTCTGCGTCCCGCGCGCGCGCGCGGCGGCCAGCGCGTCGAAGAGCACGGCCGAAGGGTCGGCGCCCTCGCGGTGCTGGATGACGCCGACGCCCAGACGCTGGCCCCAGATCGCCAGCTGCTCGATCGCTCCGGCCCGGAAGGTATCCGCGGCCGCCATCAGGACCGTGCGCCCCGCCGCGACCTCGCGGGCCGCGAGCTTGGCCGCGGTGGTGGTCTTGCCCGAGCCGTTGATGCCGACCAGGAAGACCACGCGCAGCGGGGCGCCTTCGGCCGGCCTGGCCCGCGGCGCCGAGGCCAGCAGCTTCTCGATCTCCTCGGAGAGCAGCCGGCGCAGCTCCTCGAGATCCCCCCGCCCCGTCGCCGCGGTCCTGGCCCGGACCGCCTCGGCCAGAGCGCCGGCCGTCTCGGCGCCGACGTCCGCCTCCAGGAGGGTTTCCTCCAGCGACTCGAGGACCGATTCGTCGAAGCCCAGGCCCTTCTTCACCGCCGATCCCAGCTTCTCCAGGATCTCGGTGTGGGTCATGAAGAGCCCGCGCCGGATCTTTCCGAAGATTCCGGACGGGGATCTGGCGTCGGGCATCGCGAGCCCGATTATGACCCGGACGCGCGGCGGCAGGGCCCGCGCCCGCCGGCCGCGGCTAAGGGCTCTAGCTCGCCGGGGTCGAGTCGAGCAGCATCTGCGCCTTGCTTCCGGTGTCTCCGCCCGGGTCGAGCTCCACGGCCCGTTCCAGGTATCGGCGGCCGAGGGTGTACTTCTTCATCGTGACGAGCACCAGGCCCAGACGCAGATTGGCCGTTGCGTTCTTGGGATCCAGGCGCACGGCCTCCAGATAGTCTTCCGCGGCCGCTCCCATGTCCCCCTTCGACTCGCGGGCCACGCCGCGCCCCATCCGCGCCGGCGCGGACTTGGCGTCGAGGCCGAGGGCGGTCGTGAACTCCGCCTCCGCGCGCGCGAAGTCACCCTGCCGCTGGCGCAGGCGGCCGCGATTGATGGCGATCTCCAGCCGGTCTTCCGGAACGTCGGAGGACTCGGCCCACTGGAAATCCTCTTCCGCCTCCTTGTAGCGGCCCGCCTCGGTCCGCGCGATGGCCCGATGAATCCGGTGCGAGGCCTTTTGAGGCGCGAGCTTCACGGCCCGATCCAGGGCGTCGATCGACTCCTTGATCTTTCCCTGCGCAAGCAGCGCCACTCCCAGACCGTCGAAGAGCTCGGAATTGTGGGGATCGGCCTTGATCACGTCATGGTAAGCGTTCTCGGCGTCCTCGAAGCGTCCCTCCCGCAGCAGGACGGCGGCCATCCGCTCGTTCAGCAGGACCTCGGCCGAGGTCTTGTTCTTTCCGCCCCCGGCAGTGCCGCAGGCCGTTCCCAGCAGACAGATCGAGGTCGTCAGGATCAGAGTCGGCCATCGGAGGATCGGAGCTTCCAGGAAACGGACTGGGGGACGCGGGGAGGGGGGACAAGAGGACGGGGGGACGGGGGGACGCGGCGACGGCTCACAGGGCTTCCCGGAGCATCGGCACTTCCTCTTCCACCGGACAGATGGGGATCGGCACCAGGGTTCCCTTCTCGTAGGCGCGCAGGAACGCTTCCACCACCGAGGGCTCGAAACGGATGCCGGCGAATTGCCGGATCCGGTTGACGACGAATTCCATCTCCATGGCCTTCTGATACGGGCGCGTCGTGGTCATGGCGTCGAACGTGTCCGCGACCGTCACGATCCGGGCCTGGAGAGGAATCGCCTCCCCCTTCAGACCCTCGGGATAGCCGCCGCCGCTCCACTTTTCGTGATGGTACTTCATGCCCGGGATGACGTCGGCGAGCTGGGGAATCGCCGACATGATCGCCGCGCCCTTGATCGGGTGCGTCTTCATCTGCTCGAACTCTTCCTCGGTCAGGGCGGTCGGCTTGCGGATGATGCGGTCGTCGACCCCGATCTTCCCGACGTCGTGGAGGAGGGCGGACAGCCGCGTGCGCTCGACGTCCTCGGCCGGGAGGGCCAGCTCCTGCGCGATCGCCGCGGCATACGCGGCCACGCGCTCGGAATGTCCGCGGGTGTACGGGTCCTTGGCGTCGATCGCCTCGGCCAGCGCCCGGATCGACGAGAGAAAGAGCTCGCGGTTCTCGCGGGCGGCCCTCTGGACGTCGTCGAACGCGACGCGGATCGAGGCGCTCATCCGGTTGAAGCTCTCCGAGAGCGCGGCGATCTCCGCCGTGCCGCCGACTTCGACCGTCGCTCCGTAGGCTCCCTCGCTGATGGCGCGCGTCGAATCGGCCAGCCGGGAGATCGGATCGGAGAGCCGCCGCGCGAAGAAGAACGCCAGCAGGAGGGCGCCGGCCAGGGAGATCGCGCTCCAGATCAGGGTGTCCCGCACCATCTGGTCGACCGACGCGAAGGCCAGGTCGCGGTCGCGCTCGACCAGGACCCCCCAGGACGGCTGTCCGACCGGCGCGATCGAGGCCAGGACGGCGCCGCTCGCCGTCTGCTCCGAACGGGTCAGCCGCGCGGGGAACCGGACGAAGTCGGCCACGAGCGACGAGGTGCCCCGCGTCTGCGCCGCGACGGTCTCGGGAAAGAACACGTGCCCCTCGCGGTCCACCAGCATCGCCCGGACTTCCTTCTTGGCCTCGTCGCGGAACTCCTGGACGATCGTCTGCCAGGAGATGAGGGCTTCCACCACCCCGATGCGCCCCTTCCCCTCCTCCTCGACCGGCAGCGCGAGAACGGCCACCGGACCGAGCTCGGGGATGCGGAACGGCTTGCCCTGGTACATCGCCCCGTCGCGGGCCGACTCGAACGCCTTGCGAAACTCGTAGTCGACCTGGTTCAGGGTGATATCGGGTCCGATGAAGCTGCCCTGCCCCTGAAAGTTGATCCCCCGCAGAGCCAGCATCTGGGGACGTCCGGCGAGGACCGATCCGAGGATTCGGGGCACGTCCGGAGAGGTGAACGGCTCGCGCCCCGAGAGCTCGCCAGCCAGGCGCAGGGAATCCGCCGCGCCCTTGAGGCCCTCGCGGGAGGAGGCGTAGAACGCGGCGAGGTGGTCGGCCAGCGCGGAGGAGGAGCGCGTCAGGTACTTCTCCTCCAACGTCTCCAGGGCCCGACGGTTGCGCCGAATCAGCACCCCGTCCGACACCAAAAGGGGCACCAGTGCGGCGACCGCGAGGGCCCCGCAAAGGAGAACGAAAAGGCGAATTCGGCGCTCAGCCCGCATTACTTATGACCGACGCCGCCATTTGGGCACGGGACTTCATTATAGCCCGAGGTCGGCCCGGCGTGCGCTGCGCCCTCCGCGGGAACCCCCGAGATCGGCCGGTGTCTCAGTGGTTTGGAGGTTTCCGATGTTCGAAATTCCGAGGTTCGAAACAATCGCTCGCCTCTCCGCCCCGGGCCCCCTTCGGGCCGACGGGCGCGTGCGCTCCCTTCCTCTTTCGGTCGCCCTCCACGGCCTGGCCATCGGCGCGGTCGCCCTGCTCTCGATCCGGTCGCTGCCCGACCCCTCGGATCCGCCGATCCCGGTCGTCTTCCTGGAAGGCAGCGCCCCGCCGCTCCTCCTCGGCGAGGTCGCCGGCACGGCCAACGTGGCCACGGTCGTCCAGGCCCCTCCCGAGCCGGACCCGGCCCCGATCGCCCCGACGGACGACGGGCAAGACGAAGAGGTGTCCGCCGATCCGACCGAGCAGGACCATTCGCCGTCCGCGACCGACTCCAACGGCGGCGCCTCCGACGCGGCGGCGGCCGCCGCCGGCGATCCGCGCGGCCAGACCGACGGACGGCCCGACGGACGGGCCGACTCGCGCGGAATCGACGGCAAGGATCCGGGAGACTCCCAACGGCCCTACAAGCCCGGAGGCAACGTCGTCGAGCCCAGACTCGTCGAGCGCGTCGAGCCGGCCTATCCGGAGATCGCCCGGAAGGCGCACATCGAAGGCGTGGTGGTGCTCGAAGCCATCATCGGACGCGACGGCGCGGTGGAGGACCTGCACATCGTCAAGTCGGCCAACGTGCTCCTGGACGCCTCGGCGCTCACCGCCGTCGCGCGCTGGCGCTACACGCCCGCGACGCTCCAGGGGACTCCGGTGCGCGTCTTCCTGACGGTCACGGTCGAGTTCCACCTGCGCTGAACGGAGCGCCGGCGGACATAGCAGATATGCTATAGCTTCCCGCTCGGATCCGGCTCCCCCGGCCCGATCCTCGCCGTCTCCGCCGCGGCGAGCCACTCGTCGATCGGGATCGCCGCTTCCAGGCGGCCGTACCCGACGCGTTCGAGCAGGACGCCGGCCAGCCCGCGGGCGGTGGCCTTCTTGTCCCGCCGCAGGAAGCCGGCCAGCACTTCGGCGTCGCGCGAGGGCTCCGGAAACGGGCCCAGCCGCGAAAGCGCCCGCCGGATCCGTTCGGCATCGTTGTCCGGCAGCCCCGCCCGCGCGGCGGAGACGTCCAGAGCGGCGGCGATCCCCCACGCCACGGCCTCGCCGTGGCGCAGGGCCCGGTACTCTCCGGCGGCCTCGAAGGCGTGGCCGAGCGTATGGCCGAAGTTCAGGAGCCTGCGGCGGTCGCCCTCCCGCAGGTCCTCCGAGACGATCGAAGCCTTGATCTGCACCGCTCCACCGATGAGGTCCAGCAGCGCTTCTTGGTCTCGCGCCAGGATGCGCGCGAGGGCGTGCTCGGACGCATCGGCCAGAGCCCTGTCGGCGATCCAGGCGGCCTTGAACGCCTCGACCAGGCCGGCGCGGTGATCGCGGTCCGACAGGGTCTCCAGCGCCGCGGGATCGATCAGGACGGCGCGCGGCGGGTGGAAGGCGCCGAGGAGGTTCTTGCCCGCGCTCGTGTCCACGCCCGTCTTCCCGCCGATCGCCGCGTCGGCCATGGCCCCGGTCGTCGTCGGCACGGCGTTCCAGGCCACGCCCCGGAGCACGATGGCCGCGGCGAACCCCGTGACGTCGCAGACCACTCCTCCGCCGACCGCCACGAAGGCGTCGTCCCGGCGCACTCCCGCCTCCAGAGCGGCGTCGGCGACCGACCCGGCGGTCTTGAGTGTCTTGGCCTCCTCGCGGTCGTCGATCCGCAGATCCAGGATCAGCGCCCCGGCCAGGGCGCAGCGAATCCGCTCCGCGGGCGCGGCCGGCCCGGCGGAGGAGACCAGGAGGAATCTCCCCGAATCGGAATGGAGCCGCGCCGCCGCCGCGTCGAGCAGTCCCGGCCCGATCCACGCCACGCTCTCGCCGCCGCAGGCGATGGCGCGCGGCGCTCTCACGGACGCGGGGGCTTGATCGGCGCGATGCCGAGGTCGGCCAGCTGCTCGGCGGACACGTCCGACGGCGCCTTCATCATCAGGTCGAGTCCCGAGGTCGTCTTGGGGAAGGCGATGACGTCGCGGATCGAGGTCGCTCCGGCGGCGAGAGCGCAAATGCGGTCGAGCCCCAGAGCGATGCCGCCGTGTGGCGGCGCCCCGTAGCGGAACGCGTCCAGGAGGAAGCCGAAGCGGTGCCTGCCCTCCTCCGCGGAGATTCCCAGCAGGCGGAAGACGCGCTCCTGGATGTCGGCGCGATGGATGCGGATCGAGCCCGAACCGAGCTCCCACCCGTTCAAGACCACGTCGTAGGCGCGGGCCCGGACCCGTCCCGGATCGGTCTCCAGCAGATCCAGGTCCTCGTCCCGAGGAGAGGTGAAGGGGTGATTCATCGGGTACCAGGTCCCCGCGGCCTCGTCCCGGCCGACCAGGGGGAACTCGGTGACCCAGCAGAACACCCATTTCGATTCGTCCACGAGCTTGAGCTCGCGCGCGACGGAGAGGCGCAGAGATCCCAGGGCGCCGGCGCTCCCCTCCTTCCCCCCCGCCGCCAGGAGCAGAAGGTCGCCGTCGGAGACGCCGGCGGCGGACAGGATTCTCTGGAGCGTCTCTTCGGACAGGCTCTTGCGCGCGGGCGAGGAGATCTCGCCGCCGGCCCGCTTGATCCACACGAGTCCCCCGGCTCCCGCCTTCCGAGCCTCCTCGGCGTACTCGTCCAGCCGCTTGCGCGAGAGCCCCGCGCCGGCCGGAACGCGCAGTCCGCGCACCGCTCCGCCGCTCGCCAGCGCGTTCTCGAAGGGCGGCAACCCGCTGCCCGCGCATTCGGCGGAGAGGTCCACGATCGGCAGATCGAACCTCAGGTCCGGACGGTCGGTTCCGTAGCGATCGATCGCCTCCCGGTACGGGATCCGGCGGAAGGGACGTCCGACGGAAACACCGACGGCCGCGTAGGCCTCGGAGAGGAAGGCCTCGACGGCCTCGAAGACGTCGTCCTCGGTCAAGAACGACATCTCCAGGTCGATCTGCGTGAACTCGTATTGCCGGTCGGCGCGCAGGTCCTCGTCGCGGAAACACCGCGCGATCTGGAAGTACTTTTCCAGACCGGCCACCATCAGGAGCTGCTTGAAGATCTGGGGCGACTGCGGAAGCGCGTAGAAGAGCCCGTTGTGAAGGCGGGACGGCACCAGGAAGTCCCGGGCCCCCTCGGGCGTCGAGCGCGTCAGCATGGGCGTCTCGACCTCGAGGAACCCGCGCTCGTGCAGGGTCCGGCGGATGCGAAAGGCGATCTCGTCGCGCAGGGCGAGGTTCTTCTGCATGGCCGGACGGCGCAGGTCCAAGTATCTGTACTCCAGACGCAGCTCTTCCGTCGCGTTGGTGCGGTCCTCCACGACGAAGGGAGGCGTCTCCGCGCGGGCCAGGAAGTCCAGGCGGCGGGCGACGATTTCGACGTCGCCGGTCGCGTCCTCCGCCCGGCGCTGGCCCTCTCCGCGCAGGGCCACGTCGCCCTCGATCTCAACGACGTCCTCCGGACGGGCCTCCCCGGCGCGGGCGACGGCATGCGCCGGGCATCGCTCGCGGTCGAAGACGACCTGGACGATCCCGCTGCGGTCGCGAATGGTCAGGAAGACGAGCTCTCCCAGGTCCCGGCGGCGGCCGACCCAGCCCTTCAGCAGGATGCGCCGCCCGACGTCCGCCGTGCGCAGCGTGCCTGCCGGAACGCGCATCATGGCCTGGTCTCCCGCGCGCCGCCCAGACGCTCGGCGAGTTCCCGGCGGGGAAACGTGCTCTGCTGGCCGGTTCCCAGGTTCTTGATCGTCACCGTCTCCGCTTCGCGCTCCCGCAGGCCCAGGAGCACCGCCTGCACGCTCCCGGCGCGGAAGGGGTAGGCTCCAGATCCCTCGAGGATCTGCGCGGCCCGGCCGAGACCGCGCGCGATTCCGCGCGCCGTGAAATCCGTCTCCACCACCGCGCTCGGGTCGCTGGCCCGGATCTCCCCGGCCACCCCCAGGGCATACACCACGTCCGATCGTGAGTCCGGAACGACGATGAACACCGGCCGCTCGGCCCGCGGCTCGCCCGGCATCGCGGACAGGAGTCGGTCCTCGCCGATGGCGAAGCCGACCGCGGGAAGCGGCGGCCCGCCGAGCTCTCCGAACAGGTCGTCGTAGCGCCCCCCTCCCAGGAGGGCATCCTGGGCGCCGAGGGCGCTCGATGTGACCTCGAAGACGGTCAGGGTGTAGTAGTCGAGCCCGCGCACCAGGGAAGGGTCTTCGTCGTAGGCGAGGCCGCCCTCGGTCAGGAGGCGCAGGAGCTCCCGGTGGTGCTCGCGGGCGCGCTCGTCCAGGTAATCGAGCGTCTTCGGCGCGCCGGACAGGGCCGCGCGGACCGCCGGATTCTTCGAATCGAAGAGGCGCAGGGGATTCTCCTGGAGACGCCGGAGGTCGTCCGGCCCGAAGTCCGCCGCGCGCGGGCTCAGGTGGTCGCGCAGCGCCGCGGAGAAGGCTTCCCGTCCCGGCCCGGTGGGAACGCAGTTGATCCGCGCCCGCAGTCCCTGGAATCCGAGCCGGCCCAGGAACGCGAACAGCATCTGCAGAAGCTCGGCGTCCCCCACGGACTCGGCGACGCCGACGAGCTCCACGTCGATCTGGCGAAATTCCCGGTACCGGCCGGCCTGGGGCTGCTCGTAGCGGAACTGCGGCCCGGTGCACCACACCCGGATCGGGCGGGGCAGGCTCTGCACGCCCGCCTCGATCAGGGCCCGCACGATGCCGGCGGTGTTTTCGGGCCGCAGGGTCAGCGAGCGCCCCTTGCGGTCGAGGAACGTGTACATCTCCTTGTGGACGATGTCGGTCGTCTCGCCCACCGAGCGCGCGAAAAGCTCCGTCGATTCCAGCACCGGCGTGCGGATCTCGCCGTAGCCGTAGGAGGAGAAGACCTGCCGGGCCACCGACTCCGCCGCGGCGAACCGCTCGCACTCGGGCGGGAGCAGGTCGCGCGTGCCCTTGACCGCGCGGTACTTCATCGGGCCCAGGCCCCTTCCACGCGGAAGTATTCCTCCTTGTAGACCAGGTAATTGGCGTGGAAATGCTTGAGGTCCTCGACCTCCTCGGCCGACAGCTCCCGCATCTGCCGGGCCGGCGCTCCGAGCCACAGCGTCCGGGGCGGCACCACCGTGCGCGGAGTGACCAGCGCCCCCGCGCCGACGAAGGCCGACTCGCCGACCTGTGCGCCGTCCAGGACGGTCGCGCGGATGCCGATGAGCGCGCCCCGTCGGACCACCGCGCCATGAACGATCGCCCCGTGCCCCAGGGTCACCTCTTCCTCCAGGACCGTCGGGTACCGCCCCTGCGTCACGTGGATGGCGCAATTGTCCTGGATGTTGGTCCGCGCTCCGATTCGGATCGAATGGCAGTCGCCGCGCACCACGGAATTGAACCAGACCGAAACGTCGTCGCCGAGCACGACGTCCCCGATCACGGCAGCGGTCGCGGCCAGGTAGACCCGCTCTCCGATGCGCGGACGCCGGCCTGCGTACTCCTGGATCAAGCTCATGAGGCCGCGAAATCTAACAGCTTCGGCGTTGCGCTTTCAAAGCCGGCGCGGACGATCCGGCGGTCGGGCCGACGGGGGGTGGACCGCCGCGCGGGCTCCTCGTGCGGGCCAGGGAAAGGCGCCGTCGCGCAGAACCGCGGGAGGATCCTCGGTCGCGTCCACGACGGTGGAGGGTTTTCCTCCCGGGGTCTTTCCGCCGTCGACCAGCACGTCGATCTCCCGCCGAAAGTGCGCCTCGATCTCGTCGGGGTCGTCCAGGGGAGGCCGGCCCGACCGGTTGAGGCTGGTCCCGGTCACCGGACCGAGGGTGGCCAGAAGGGCGCGCAGCTTGCGCGACGCCGGAAGGCGCACGCCCAGGGTCGGCACGCCGCGGGAGGCGGCCAGCGGACGGCGGACCGGGAGAACCACCGTGAGCGGAGCGGGCCAGATTTGAAAGAAGTGGTCCAGGGTCGCGGTCGCCGCGTTGACGCCCATCCGCTCGAGCTGCGTTCGCGTGCCGAAGAGCACGGGAAGGGGCTTGCCGTCGTCCCGGCCCTTTGCCGCGAACACCCGGCGCACTCCGGCGGCGTTGTCGGGATCGGCCGAGAGCGCGTAGTACGTCTCGGTGGGAATGGCCAGGAGCCCGCCGTGGGCGAGCAGCTCTCTGAGCTCGAAGATCTGCTCCGGCGAGTCGATGAGAACGTCGAGGGCGATGCGCCGCACTGGCGAAGTCTATGCCCGAAAGGCCGCGCGGCCCGGCGAGCCGGTCAGCGGCCGACGTAGCGCTCGAAGAGGGTTCGGGCGCGCACGGGGTCCCCGGTTCCGCGCACGACGCAGCGCCCGTCCGCGAAGATCGTCAAACTGACGTCCTCCACGTCGGCGGACAGGAGCTGCGGCGTCCGATGCACCCGCCCGACCCGCTCGAGACGGCGGGCCAGCGCGTCGAAATCGGGACGCGACCGGGCCGCCGGGGCGACCTGAACGGACCGCCGTCCGCAGAGTTTGACGACGTCCGAGGCGCCCTCCCCTTCCAGGGCCGGAAAACGCCGGCCCGCGCAGACCGGGCAGGACTCGCGCGGGCGGACCGACTGGAAAACCCGGGACTGGCGGAACCCCCGCTCCCACACGGAGACGCAGAGGATCCCGTCCTCCGGAGGCATCTCGACGGCCAGCCGCAGGGCCTCGGTCACGGCCAGCGCGGCCACCAGGAGCGGAAGCGTCGGAACGACGCCCACGGTGTCGCAGGTGGGACCCGATCCGGGCGGAGGCAGCGCTTCGAGGTAGCAGCGCAGGCACGGTGTCCGCCCCGGAATCGAGAGGGCCACCCGCCCCTCTTCGCCGACGCAGGCGGCGTAGAGAGACGCAAGGCCCAGGGCCCGTGCGGCGTCGGACACCAGCAGGCGCGTCTCGAAGTTGTCCGAGGCGTCGAGGACGAGGTCGTGACCAGCCAGGACTTCCCGGGCGTTGCCGGGATCGAGGTCGAGCACGCGGGGGCGGACGTTCACTCCGGGCGCGATCGCGGACAGCCGCCGGGCCGCGGCGTCGGCCTTGGGGGCGATCTCCGCGGCGTCCTGAGCGTCGAAGAGAAACTGGCGCGAAAGGTTCGAGGGCTCGACGACGTCGCGGTCGACGACCGTCAGGGTTCCGATCCCGGCGCGCGCGGCCGCCTCCGCCGCGGCGGCCCCGACGGCGCCGACTCCGACGATCGCGATCGAGAAATCCCGGATGCGGCGCTGCCCCTCCTCGCCGATGCCCGGAAACAGGATCGAACGCGAATGGAGGTCGGATTCGTTCCTCACCGGTCCGCCGCGTCCTTCACTTGCCCGCCTCGTCCAGAAGCGCCTGGGCGTGTTTCCACGCGGTCTCCGGCACTTTCTCGCCGGCCAGCATCCGGGCGATCTCCGCCACGCGCTCCTTCCCCGACAGCTCCGTCACCACGGCCACCGTCCGGCCTCCGCGCACGGCTTTCTGCGCCCGGAAATGGCGGTGGGCCAGAGCGGCGATCTGGGGAACGTGCGTCACGCAGAGGACCTGGTCGTGCCGGGCCAGGAGGCGCAGCTTCTTGCCCACGACTTCCGCGGTGCGGCCTCCGATCCCGGCGTCCACTTCGTCGAAGACGAGGGTGCGTCCTCCGCGGACCCGCCCCGCGGCGACCGAGCGGACGGCGAGCTCCAGGCGGGACAGCTCGCCCCCCGAGGCGATCCGCTCGACCGGCTTCTCGGGCTCTCCGGGATTCGGGGCGAAGAGAAGCGACGCCGACTCCAGGCCGAGAGGCCGCGGCCCCTCGCCGGCCGGAGCGAGCGCGACCCGGAAACGAGCCTTGTCCATCGCCAGAGCCCGCAGCTCTTTCTCGATCGCCGCGGAGAAGCGCGGCGCGGCGGAAGCGCGCTTGCCCGAAAGGGCTCCGGCGGCCCGGCGGTAACCGCCTCCCGCCGACTCCTCGTCCTTTCGCCGGCGCTCCAGGGCGTCCTCGAAGTTGCCCAGCTCCTCCCGTTCCGCGCGCAGCCGCTCGCAGAGCGCGGCCAGCTCTCCGGCGGCCAGGCCGTGTTTGCGCTTGAGCCGCGCCAGCGTCTCCAGGCGATGCTCGATGGCGTTCGACCGCTCCGGGTCGCTCTCCACGCGCGCGGCCCCGTCCCGCGCCGCGGCTGCGAGATCGGCGACCCGCCGCTTGATGTCCTGGGCTTCGTCCAGGTTGGCCTGCTCGCGCGGATCGATCGAGGCCAGCTCGGCGAACGCCCGCGCCGCCTCGCCCAGCCGGTCCGCCGCGGAGCCCTCCTCCTCGAGCAGCGCCGCCAGCGCCGTCTCTCCCGCCCGCCGGATGCGGTCGGCGTGCAGAAGCCTCTCCCGCTCGGCGGCGAGCTCGCCCTCTTCGGTCTCTCCGGGAGCGGCCTCTTCGAGCTCGCGAATCTGAAAGTCGAGCTCCTCGAGGCGGGCTCCCCGATCCCGGCGGGACGCCTCCAGGCCGGCGACGGCTTCCCGCGCGGCGCTCCAGGCCGCGGCGCACCGCGCGGTCTCTTCGCGCTCCGTCTCCGCGTCGGCGAACGCGTCCAGCAGCTCGAGCGCAGCCTGCCGCTCGGCCAGCTCCTGCTCCGAGTTCTGTCCCTGGATCGCGATCAGGCGTTCGCCGAGGCGGGCCAGAGTTCGCACGGTCGCGGGCTCGTCTTCGACGAACGCGCGGCCCCTCCCGTCGCCGGCGAGCTCACGGCGAACGAGAATGGTCCCCGATCCCGCCGGCAAGCCGGCCTCCTCGAGGACCCGGCGGGCCGCTCCATCCGCGGCGAACTCGCCGGACACCGAGAGGCGCTCCGCGCCCGGGCGAACCAGATCGGCCGATCCGCGCCCTCCGGCCAGCAGCTGCACCGCGTCCACCAGGAGCGACTTGCCCGCTCCGGTCTCTCCGGTCACGACGGTCAGACCCGGACCGAGCTCGAGCTCGAGGTCCTCGACGATGGCCAGGTTTCGGACGATGAGCCGCTGCAGCATGGCGTCAGTCTAAAGTCGGCCCGGGCCGGTCGAAAGGTCGGCGAAGGCGGCGGCCTCGGATCTCCGAGCCGCCGAGGAACCTCCAGCGGGAAACGATCCGAAATCCGTGGCAGCGCTCCCGTCGGCGTCGGGATCTATCCCCTGGTCTTCTTCTGGCCGATCGGCCGCGCGGGCACTCCGCCGACGATGACCCCGGCGGCGACCGGCTTGGATGCCAGGCCCATCGATCCGACGATGGCGTCGGGCTCGACGGTCACCCCGGAGAGAACGGTCGCGTGGTAGGTGACCCGGGCCCGGTCGCCGATGACGGTGCGGTGCAGCGTGATGTCCTGGATGTCCTCGACCGCGTGGGCGTGCGAATAGACGTTGGCGTAGTCGGAGATGGAGACCTCGTTGCCCAGCAAGACTTCCCCGCGATCGTCGATCAGGACGTTGCGGTGGATCGTCACTCCGTCGCCCGCGGTGACGTTGTATCCGAAGGAGAACTCGACTTCGTGGAAAATCCGGATCCCCTTCCCGCAGCGGCGGAAGACCCGCGCGGCGAGCATGGCGCGCATCTGCGTGCCCAGGCGAACGTTGCGCCCCACCGGAGAGTGGTCGAACATCTGCCAGAACCAGAGTAGGGGTTTCACGGGGGCCCACCGGACCGGGTCGAGCTCGCGGTAATACTCCGCTTCCAGCGTGGCGTTGCGCGGATCGAAGGACGCCGACAGGGTCTTGAGGCCCAGGGCCACTCGCCGGTCCGTCACCAGGTTCTCGTCGTAGGGCCGGCCCAGGTACAGCAGCGAGAGCGCGTCCCGCACGACCAGATTGCGGTCGAGCGCCGGGTCGTCCAGGTGCTCGGCGAGCTCCCCGACGAACCGGGGATAGACTTCTTCTCCGATCGGACCGATCGCGAACTCGCGGAGAGGCATATGGCGGCGAGGACCGTAACAGAGCGATTTGCGGCAGTCAAACTCGGCGCGCTCGCCGGGCTCGCGCTCGCGGCGATGGCCGGGTTCGCCGCGGCGCAGGATCCCGCGGAGCCTCCCGGGACGCCGCCGACTCCGAGGCGTTCGCCGCCGCCGGCGGGCGCGGTCGCGCGGCGCGACGTCGACGAGAAGGCGCTGGCGGCCACGATCGGCGAGCTCGTCGCCTGCGGCACGCGGCATTCCCTCTCGAGCTGGACGGACCCCCGCCGGGGAATCGGATGCGGGCGAGATCGGATCGTCGCGCGTCTGTCCGAGATCGCCCGGGCCTCCGGCGGAAAGCTCCAGGTCGTCGTCGACCGCTTCGAGGCCACGGCGCCCCGCACGCACGACCGTCCGGCTCCGCTGGAGAACGTGCTGGGGCTCCTGCCGGGCACGGACCCTGTTCTTTCGCGCACCGTCTTCCTCGTGTCCGGGCACTTCGACTCGATGCCGTCGGACATCATGGATCCGAGCGCCGACGCGCCGGGCGCCGACGACGACGCCTCGGGCACGGCCGTGTCGATCGAGTGCGCGCGCCTGCTGTCGGGCCGGAGCTACCGGTCGACGCTCGTCTTCGCCGCCGTGTCCGGAGAGGAACAGGGGCTCCTGGGAGGCAAGAGGCTTCTCGCCTACCTCCAGGAGCAGGGCTACCGGATCGGCGGCTTCCTGGACAACGACATCGTCGGCGCCGATTTCTCTCCCGGCGCGCCGCACCGGGTCCGGCTCTTTTCCGGCGGCGGGCCGGACGGGATCGACTCGCCCTCGCGGGACCTGGCCCGCGCCGTCGAGGATCTCGCCGGGCGCGAGTCCGTTCGGATGGTGTTCCGGCTCGATCGGCTCGGCCGCGGAGGCGACCACCGTCCGTTCGTCGAGGCGGGCCTCCCCGCGGTGCGCTTCACCGAGCCGCTGGAGAACTACGACCACGAGCACCAGACTCCGCGCGAGGAAAACGGCCGCGTATACGGCGACCTGCCCAAGTTCCTGAACATCCCCTTCGTCGGCAACGTCGCCCGAATCAACGCCGAGGCGCTGCGCCAGCTGGCCCTCGCGCCCGCGGCCCCTCGGGCCGTCACCATCACGGGCGGCGTGACGCCCGACACGACCCTGTCCTGGGAGGCCGAGCCAGACTCCGAACGCTCGGGGTTCGAGATCCTATGGCGTGAGACGACGGATCCCCGATGGACGATCTACGACCTGGCCGAATCGAGCCCGGCCATCTTGAAGGGCGTCTCCACCGACAATCACTTCTTCGCCGTCCGCGCGGTCGGCAAGAACGGCGCCCGATCGATTCCCGTCGGCGCGGCCCTCAAGGCACCCGCCCCGCGGCCCTCGAAGAGTTAGCAGGCCGCTGAAGATGGATGCGGGCGTCCCGGACGTCGGACGGGATCGGAACTTCTTCGTGGCGTTCGGCGAACCAGCGCGTCCCCGAGTCCTCGGCGGCAAAGGCCTTCGCCGCCGGTCCGGACCGCGCCCGGCCGCTCTGGCGGGTCTCCTGGCCACCCTGGCGGCCGGCGCGGCGTGCCGCCACGCGCCGCCGGCCCCGGGCCCGACACCGACCGCCGCTGCGACTTCGACGCCGCTACCGGTCGCTCCCACCCCGACGATCTCCTTGCCGCCGACGATGGGGCTCATCGGAACCATCGATCGCGCCATGGCGAGGGCGTTGACCGCCGCGGTCCCCAGGACACCGACCCCGGTTCGGGAATCGCAGTCCGAGAGGGCGGCGCCCCAGGCCTCCGCGGCGTCCCCGTCGGCGGGCTCCCGGCGCTAAGGCCCGCGCCGGCCGCGCGCGGAATCGTCCGCGCAGCTACGGGCGATCCTGCCGCGGCAGCGCCACCGTGCTCTCGGTGGCCACGGAAAACTTCTTGTAGTTCGAGTATTCCGAGAGCGCGTCCATGCGCAAGCCCTTGACCAGCAGGATCCGCGCCTGGCCGATGAAGTGGGCCTCCGCAGGAAGCCAGATCTCGTCGTTGATCTTCTTGCGGGTCAGAGAGACGGTCGCGCCTTTCTTGAGCCTGGCCAGGATTCCGAATCCGAACGACAGATCGTCCACCAGCTCCGCTTCCACCCGGACGAGCTGGCGGTCCGCCTCGTCGATCCAGGCGCGTCCGGCGAAGCGTTGAAGGATCTTGCCGGCCTTGGTCTCGGCCTTGACCGCCGGGCGCGGCTGGAAGGTCAGGAGGATCGCGTCGCGGCCGAGGATCTCCTCGCGCCGCACCAGGCGGATGTCGTAGACGCGGAACAGCTCCTCGACCGCCGCGGCTTCCTTTTCCCGCCGCCGCTCGGCCGCGGAGGCGCGCGTCTGCTCGTCCTGGGACTCGGTCTTCGCCGTCGCCTTGGCCTCCTTCTCGTCCTGCTTGCGGTCCTCCTTGGCGAGTTCCTCGGCGCTCAGGGCCCGGCCGTCTTCCTCGACCATCCGCCGGTAGGTGTGGCCCGGCTCGGGAGAGGGATAGACCTCGTAGACCGACGTGCTGCTCTTGCGGACGTTGCCCTGCGAGTCGAGATGCTGCTCGGTGTGGCGCTCGGTGAAGGTGTACTGATCGAGGAGGAACTCGTCGCTGTGGAGCCGGTCTCGCACGTCGCTCAGGAACGAATGCAGATCCGGCAGAGGCCGCTCCGCTTCCTGCCCCGCCGCGTTGACCGCCATGAAGACGACGAGGCCGCCGAGCGAAAACACTCTCCCCCGCCGCATACAAGGCGAAACTGGGCGCGAGGCGGCTGCATTCCCCAAGGTGTGAGGCGTGAGGCGTGAGGAATTCGGGCCGGAGGGGCGGCCCTTGCGGCCGCCCGCATAAAGGACGACTGTGGCGCGGGCGGGGACAAGCCCCGCCCCTACAGCATCGAGCAGTACCGAGTTTGCCCGCTCACTCACTCAAGGTTCGCGGCGCGCGAAGTCTCCGCGAGGGGAGCGGAGGAGGCGCGCGCCGCGGGAAGCACGTCGCCTCCGCTTCGGGAAAAGGTCTGCGCCTGCGGCGCACCGGCCTGCGGCTCGGCCAAAGGGCCTCGACCGCAGGCCTGACCCTTTGCCTCCGCTCCGGCTCCGTTGCCTGCCCCGGTTCGCGGCGCGCGAAGTCTCCTGAGCGGAAGCGAAGGAGGAGGCGCGCGCCGGGGGAGCCGGAGCGAGCACGGGGCCAGGCGGGCGGTCGAGGCCGCATCCGGCCGAGCCGACCGCCGGTGCGCTCAACGAGCGCAGGCCCCGCGCGCAGCGGAGGCGACGTGTGGTCCGCGCTCGCGTAACATGACGTCCTTGGAGAACACGAGAAAAGGTCCCGATGCCGGTCGCGGCGGCGGGCAACCGACCGAGGCTGCCGGAGCGGGTCCGGCGTCCGGGGGCGTCCCCGTCGTCCCCGTCGTCGGCGTCGGAGCGCCCGCCGGAGGACTGCAGGCCTTCGCCGACCTCCTGACCCACCTGCCTCCCGACACCGGCATGGCCTTCGTTCTCGTCCAGCCCCTCGATTCGGACCACGGCCGCGTCCTGACGGAGATTCTCGCCCGCAACGTGCGCCTGCCCGTCCTGCCGGCGGTGCACGGCCTCCGCCTGGAGCCCGATCACATCTATGTCCTCCCGTCCGGTGCGACGACGAGCCTCGTCGATGGAGCCTTCCGGATCCTGCCGGAGCAGTGGCCTTCAGCGCCCGGCCGTGCGGAGGACGCCTCCGGGGAGAAGCCACGCGTCTCCGATGAGACCGGGGCGTCCGTGAGCCCGGCGGGCGAAACGGATTCCTCCATCCCGCCTCACGCCGGCACGGTCCTTCTGGTCGAGGACGAGACCGCCCTTCTGGATGCGATGAGAGGGGCCATGGAAGCGAAGGGATATCGGGTTCTCTGCGCCTCCGACGGCTACGAGGCGCTCGATCTCCACGCCCGCTCCGCCGAGCGGATCGACGTCGCGGTCATCGACCTGATCCTTCCCAAGCTCGACGGATGGCAGACGTTTCTGCGGATCAAGGCCCGCGCCCCGGCGGTCAAGACCATCCTAACCACCAGCGTCGTGGACGAGGGGCAGCGCGATCGGATGATCGAAGCGGGCGTCGACGCCGTGCTGCGAAAACCCTACACGGCGCAGGGGCTGCTCGAGGCGCTGGCGCAGGTCCATCACCGCTCCAGCGCGGCGTGACGGCAGCAGGCTAGGGAGCGGCCGGAAGCCCGGCCTCGAGCTCCGCCTTGGGCAGGGCGATGGCGTTCTCCTTGCGCCCCTGATCCACGCACACGAAGCACGCCTTGTAGACGTTGTCGTAGCCCATCTTGAGCTCCCGGTTCGTCACGAAGACTTCGCGGCGCGGATACGAAGCGTCCAGGCGCTCGAGCGTGACCAGGATCCCATTGGCGTTGCGCATCCGCTCCGCGATGGCGAAACGGTGCGGCGGCTCCTTGGTGCATTCATAGGCGGTCTCGACCTCGGTCGTCACGGTCCGTCACGTCCTCTCTCTTCGCTTCGATGGCGGCCAGCGCCTCGGGAACCGTCCGCTGGATCTTGAAGATGGTATCAAGCTGCGTCATCGAGAGAAGCAGGGCCACGTGCTCGTTCGGATTCACCAGGACCAGGTCGCGTCCCAGGCCCCGCAGCCTTCGCAGCGAGCCCACCAGGAGACCCAGGGCCGTCGAATCGAGCGCCTTCACGAAGGTCAGATCGGCCACAAGCGTGCCGGCCTTGTCCTTTTCCAGGCGCGCCAGCGTCTGGGACAGGCTCTGGGTCGGTTCCCCGAGGGAAATCGTCCCCTTCAGCCGGATCACCGCGTGCGCGCCCCGGTCCTCCGCCTCGACCTTCATGCGGATGCTCGGTCCCCGTCGGCGAACCCGAAACGTTTCGGAGGTCACGTGCCGCCGCCGGAATCCTCGCTCTCCCCCTTCCTGACCAACACCGCGCCGCGCGCGATTGTGCCATCGTCGGCCCGCACTTCTCCGTGGAACTTGACGATCGCTCCGAACCGGGCTGTCATCTCGACCGTGATCGCGAGGGTCTCCCCCGGCCGCGGCGCGCGCGCTGCCTCGAATCCGTCGATCCCGGCCAGGAATCCGCGACGCCCGGTCTCCGGGTCGCCGCCCTGCAGGAGGAGGGCGGCCTGAGCGATCGCCTCGGCCAGCAGGAGCCGCGAGCCCCACTCGCCGCCGCGCCCGGCCCAGGCGTTGGCGCTCACGCGGGCCCGGGCTTCACCCCGCCAGGGGACGCCCTCCGGGCGATCGGCGCCCACGGCCGGGAAGGTCGAGACGGTATCGACGAACCGAAAGGGATAGACGTGCGGGAGCGGGACCAGTTGTTCCCGGTGATCCATGCGCAAACCGCTAAGCGGTCTTCTTCTGCTCGATGAAATCGCAAAGGGCGTTGACGGAGGCGAAGGCCTTCACGCCGACCTCTTCGTCCTGCACCTTGATTCCGAACTCCTGCTCGAGGCCGAGCACGAGCTCCAGCGCGTCGATCGAGTCGAGACCAAGCCCTTCCCCGAAGAGGGGCGCTTCGTCCTGGATCGTGGTCGGGTCGATGTCGAGCTTGAGGCGGCGAACGATCAGGTCCTTGACCCGAGGCGCGAGATCTTCCCTGGTCATGAAGTCTCCTTGAGCTGGATTATACGGGCGTAAGGCGTAAGGCGGAAGGCGGAAGGCGGGGAGTGAAACCATCTCCGAGGGCGCGAGCGATCGCTGTTCGTTCCACGCCTCACGCCTCTCGCCTCTCGCTTCACGCCTCACGGCGGCGCGCTGCGCCGTTACGCCATCCCCCCGTCGACCCGCCACACCTGGCCGGTGATGTAGGACGTCCGGTCCGACGCGAGAAAGGTGACCGCCGCGGCGACCTCTTCGGGAACTCCGAAGCGTCCCATCGGGATCCGGCCCAGGAACTCCGCGCGCGCCTCGGGCTTCAGGTGCGCCACGATCTCCGTGTCGATCAGCCCGGGCGCCACGGCGTTGACGGTGATCCCCCGGGTGGCCAGCTCCAGGGCCAGGGCCTTGGTCATCGCGATCAACCCGCCCTTTGCCGCCGAGTAGTTGGCCTGCCCGGGGTGCCCGGCGATGCCGGAGACCGAGACGATGTTGACGATCCGCCCCCATCCCTTGTGCAGCATTCCCCGCAGGAAGGCCTTGGTCACCCGGTACGCCCCCTTCAGGTCCGTGTCGACGACCAGGTCCCAGTCCTCCTCCTTGAGGAACGCGAAGAGGGAGTCCTTGATGATGCCGGCGTTGTTGACGAGCACGTCGGCGCCGCCGAAGTCGCGTTCGACCCGCGCGGCCAGGTCCTTGACTTGATCGAGGTGGAGCACGTCGACCTGCACGGCCGACGCCTCGCCCCCTCTGGCCCGGATTTCGGCCGCGGCGGCTTCCGCGCGATCCATCTTCTCGCGGCAGGTGAGGACCACGCGGTGCCCGGCCGCGGCGAGATCGAGGGCGATCGCCCGCCCGATCCCCCGCGATCCTCCGGTGACGACGGCGGTTCTCACGAGCGCAATATATCCGCCAGCCGCGAGATCTCTTCGAGCGTTCCGGCCCGGTGCACTGCGACCGAGCGGTCGATCCAGCGGGACATCCGCCCGAGCATTTCGCCCGGCCCGACCTCCAGGAAGGTCCGGTGCCCGGCCGCGACCATGGCCTCGAACGTGGCGTTCCAGAGCGTGGGGTGGACGAACTCGGTTTGAAGG
The DNA here is from genome assembly GCA_963733955.1 of uncultured Acidobacteriota bacterium. GTDB lineage: Bacteria > Acidobacteriota > Thermoanaerobaculia > UBA5066 > Gp7-AA6 > DATFTF01. The sequence goes on along the minus strand of CAVTEW010000003.1, from coordinate 1,844,015 downwards.
AGGCGCCGGACCTCCTCGCCCCGCCGCGCCACGCCGCCGTCGGGTCCGAAGAACGGGACATCCGGGTCGCGGACGCTGCCGAGGCCGTCGACCAGCGGCGCGACGGCGCGGGCGACCGGGTCCATCAGCGCGCTGTGGATCGGCCAGCGCATGGGCAGCGGCAGAACCGACAGCGCCCGCGACGCGAGGGCATCCAGGGCCGCGGGAACCGCTTCGGCGGCCCCGGTCAGGACGAACTGCGTGCTGCTGTTGACGTTGCCGATCCAGACGAGAAGGCCCCGGGAGCGCAGATCGGCGCAGACCTCCTCGACGATTTCCCGGCGGCAGCCCACGACGGCGCCCATCGCGCCGCGGATCTCCCGCGACTCCGTCTCCCTCCAGACACCGATCAGGACCTCGAGTCCGTCCTCGTACGAAACCGCTCCGGCGGCGACGAAGGCGGCGTAGTTGCCCAGGCTGTATCCGGCCGTGGCGACCGGGGCGACCCCGGCCCGCACGAGCGCGCGGGCCGCCAGCGTGGAAACCAGATAGACGGCGGATTGCGCGGCCAGGTTCTCGTGGAGCTCCGCGTCGGTCCCGGAGAACAGGATGCGCTTGAGGTCCCGCCCGCAGCGCCGCGAGGTCTCGGCGAAGAGCCGGCGGGCGTCCGGGTCGGCTTCGAAGAAGTCGCGGCCCATGCCGGAGAACTCGGAGAGCTGGCCGGGGAAGAGGAAGGGAACCGAGATCAAGGGGCCCGCCGTCACGCCGCGGTCAGGAGCGCGCGGGCGTCCTCGAGGGCGACGCACCGATCCGCCTCGAGCCACCGCGCGAACCGCGGCGGGAGTCCGCGCAGGTTGTAGAAGTGCACCAGGCGAGTCAGCGGCGCGAGGCCGTCCATGGGTGGATGCTCCCGGTCGAACTCCCAGGGGTGGAAGGTGAAGACGGCCGGCCAGCCGCGATCCCGGAAGGCGTTCTCGCACGCCGCGAGGCGCTGTGCGGAGAACATCCGAAATGGCCATCCGCCTCCCATCGGGATCGTGCGGCCGAATCCCCGCCCGGTCAGCGGGGGAACCTCCACCAGGGATCGGGCGTCGCGTCCGATCCGGTGCGGGCCGGCCGGATTCCCGGCCCGTCCCAGCGGCGGGACCGAGGTCATGGAGGCGTCGCAGAGGACGCCTTCCTCCAGAAGGATGGTCAGCGCCGGGTCGGCCGGATGGCGAATGGACCATTCGGCCGCCCGGTGCGCGGTGACCCGCGTCCCGGCGGCGTCCTCGATCCGGTCCCGCGCCCGCGCCAGGTCGTCGCGGAACTGCTCCGCGGTCATCTCGTCGGCGCGGCGGTGCAGGTGTCCGTGCACGCCGATCTCGTGCCCCCGGCGCGCCACCTCGCGGACGAGGGCGGGGTACCGGGCGGCGACCCACCCCAGGATGAAGACCGTGGCCCTATGACCGCCGGCGGCCAGGAGATCGAGCAGCCCCAGGAGGTTCCCCTCGACGCGGGAGGCAAAGGAATTCCAGCGCCGCGGGTCGGAGAAGAAGTCGTCGCCGCAGACGTGGAACCAGTCTTCCACGTCGATGGTCAGCACGCGCGGGGCGCGCCCGGGCGTGCGCAGGAGCGTGACTTGTGGGACCGCCATCTCCGCCCATTCTACGAGGAGCGGCCCGCCGCCGAGTCCCTCAGTCCGTCTCGAACACCTTGTAGTACACAGCTCCCCAGGAAATGAGCCAGGTGTCGCGCAACGGCCGGTAGTGCGAGTGCCCGCCGTAGACGACGCGGACGGGGATCTCGCGGAAGCGCTGGATGTGGCGCGCCGCCTTCAGCAGCATCTCCGTCTCGATCAGGTAGCCGCGCGCGGTCAGCCGCATCCGGCGCAGGAGATCCGCGGCCACGACGCGGTACCCGGACTGGCCGTCCAGGATGTCGTGCCCGGTCATCCGGGTCAGGATCCGGCTGCCGATCTCGTTGGTCCGGTAGCGCACCGGAGGGATCTCCTCGGGCCGGGTCATGCGTGAGCCGATGACAAAATCGTCCCCCTGGCGCGCCGCGTCGAGCAGCCGCGGGAGGTCGTCGGGGTCGTGCTGGGCGTCGGCGTCCAGAAGCGCCACGTGGGTGGCGTCGGAGCCGAGCAGGCGCTCGAACCCGGCGCGCATCGCGCTTCCCTTGCCGCGGTTGTCGGGCAGTCTGAGAACGTCCGCGCCCGCCCGCGCGGCCTCGGCTCCGGTGGCGTCGGTCGAGCCGTCGTCCACGACCAGGACCCGCGCGACGTGCGCGAGCGTTCCTCCGACCACGCCGCCGACGGTGGACGCGGCCTGGTAGGCCGGAATCAGCGCGACGGGCCGAAACGGATCGCTCATCCGAATCATCTTAAGGGGACCGCGAGCGAGCGGGCGTCCGGGCAGCGAGAATTGACTGTCCGCAGCCCTTGTGAAAAAGTTCACAAACGATGGCGTCGAGCTTCCTGCCGATCCTCCTCCTCATGGTCGTCGCGGTGGGGATCGCGGGGATCATCCTGCTTCTCTCCGCGCTCCTGGGGCCGCGGTTGAAAACCCGCTCCAAGCTGTCCACCTACGAGAGCGGCGTCCCGTTGCTCGACCTGTCCCACAAGCGGATCTCCATCAAGTTCTTCGTCATCGCCATGATCTTCATCCTGTTCGACGTGGAGATCGCGTTTCTCTATCCCTGGGCGGTGGCCTTCCGCGCCGATCCGGTCCCCATGCTCGTGGAAATGCTCCTCTTCCTGGCGGTCCTGGCGGTGGGCTACGCCTACATCTGGAAGAAGGGAGCGTTCGATTGGTGATCCACACCCGCTACGGGGTCGCCCCGGCGGGCGAGCCGCGCGCGTTTCCTCCCGAGGCCAGGAAGAGGATCGACGAGATCCTGACGCGCTACCCGACCAAGCAAGCCGCCCTGCTGCCGGTCCTGTGGGTGGCCCAGGAGACCTGGGGCTGGATCTCCCGGGAGGCCGCGGAGGAGGTGGCCCGCATCCTGGAGCTCTCCCCCGCCCACGTCGACGGCGTGCTCACCTTCTACACAATGTATAACTTGTACCCGGTCGGGCGCCACCTCCTCCAGGTCTGCACCTCGATCTCCTGCCACCTGGCCGGGGCCGAGGGCCTGGCGCAGCGCTGCAAGAAGCGCCTGGGCATCGGCTACGGGGAGACCACTCCGGACGGCCGATTCAGCCTGATGGAAGTCGAGTGCATCGCCGGCTGCGACCGGGCCCCGTCCATGATGGTCAACGACGCGTACCACGAGCCCATGGACGAAGCCAGGCTCGACCGGCTGATCGACGAGCTCGGCGGGAAGGGATGATGGCGATCCTCGGTTCGACGTCGGTTTCGCGGGTCCCCGCGGGGAACCTCTCCTCGCCGGGGCTCGCAGAGAGGCTCGTGCCACGCTGTGAGCCCCGGAGACGGGGCCGCTTCCCGGAGGAGGCGATGAGTGAGGAGCGAGCGAGAATCGGACCGACGCCGGACCAAGGCTGCGACGAACGACCCAGCGACGACCCGATGAGGCCCTTGGCGGCCCGGCCGGAGCGTGCCGACGAGGGAGGCGGACCCGGCTCCGGGGCGACCGCCAGCCTGGAGGCGAGCTAGATGCCCTCCGAGAAAGTCCTCCTCGCCCGCGTCGGCCGGAAGGATTCCCGGTCCATCGAGACCTACCTCGAGGACGGCGGCTACAAGGCTCTGCGCGCGGTCCTGACCGGCGGCTGGACTTCGGAGAAGCTCACCGACGAGGTCAAGAAGTCGGGCCTGCGCGGGCGCGGCGGCGCGGGCTTCCCCACGGGGCTCAAGTGGACCTTCGTGCCCAAGGACACCAAGGGCAAGCCCGTCTACCTCCTCTGCAACGCCGACGAGTCCGAGCCGGGGACCTTCAAGGACCGCCTGCTCATGGAGGAGGACCCTCACCAGGTCATCGAGGGGATCATCCTCTCGGCCTACGCCTTGAAGTGCCGCGACGCCTACATCTACATCCGCGGCGAGTTCTACCTGGGCGCGCGGGTCTTGAACGCGGCCATCGCGGAGGCGTACGCGAAGGGATTCCTGGGCAAGAACATCCTGGGATCCGGGCACGACCTCGACCTGACCGTGCACCGGGGAGCCGGCGCGTACATCTGCGGCGAAGAGACCGGCTTGATCGAGAGCCTGGAGGGCAAGCGCGGCCAGCCCCGCATCAAGCCGCCCTTCCCTGCCGTCCAGGGCGTCTTCGGCTGCCCCACGATCGTCAACAACGTCGAGACGCTCGCCTGCGTCGTCCACATCGTCAACCGCGGCGCGGAGTGGTTCGCCAAGATCGGCCGCAACGAGAAGAACAGCGGCCCCAAGCTCTACTGTCTCTCCGGCCACGTCGTGCGCCCGGGCGTCTACGAGGCCCCGATGGGGCTGCCCATGAAGGAGCTCCTCTTCGGCGCCGACTACGGTCAGGGGATGAGAGGCGGAAAGAAGGTCAAGGCGGTCATCCCCGGCGGAGCCTCGGCGGCCATGCTCACCGCCGACGAGATCGAGGACTGTCCGCTCGACTTCGACGGCCTGGCGGCCAAGAAGTCCATGCTGGGATCGGCCGCGATCATCGTCATGAACGAGGACACCTGCATCGTCGACGCGGCGCAGAACCTCTCCAAGTTCTTCGCCCACGAGTCCTGCGGGCAGTGCACGCCGTGCCGGGAAGGAACGCCCTGGCTCCTGAAGGTCCTGACCCGCATCGAGGAGGGCCGGGGACGGCTCGAGGACATCGACCTGCTGGAGAAGATCTCCAACCAGATGGCCAACGGCATGACCATCTGCGTCTTCTCCGACGCGGCGATCGCTCCGGTCCTGTCTTCGGTCGGAAAGTTCCGCGACGAGTTCCGCTACCACGTCGAGCACAAGCGCTGCCTGGCCGGCCCCCGGGCCGGGGCCCGCGAGCTGGTGACCGCGTGAGCGGGAGACTTTCTGATCGGCCGCTCGACGCGGCCGGAAATGGGCGGGGGAACGTCGGCAAAAGACTCCTCTCCCTCAAAGCCACGTACGCCGTGGAGAACCTCCCGTGAGCAGCAGCCCCCCGCCGACCAAGGACACCTACACCGTCGTCTTCGACGGCAGCCCGATCGAGGTGCCCAAGCACCTGAACCTGATCGAGGCGGCCAAGCTCGCCGGCATCGAGATCCCCCACTTCTGTTTCCATCCGCGCCTCTCCGTGGTCGGCCAGTGCCGCATGTGCCTGGTGGAGATCGAAGGCATTCCCAAGATCCAGGCCGCGTGCACGACGCCCCTCAAGGACGGCCTGCAGGTCAAGACCAGGACGGAGAAGGTCGTGCAGTCGCGCGCCGCCAACATGGAGTTCCTCCTCATCAACCATCCGCTGGATTGCCCGATCTGCGACCAGGCCGGCGAGTGCAAGCTGCAGGACAACTCCTTCGGCTACGGCGATCAGCTCTCCCGCTACGACGAGAAGAAGCGCCAGTACCAGGGCTTCGACCGGACCATGATCGGGCCCCACGTCGTCGCCGACATGACCCGCTGCATCCAGTGCACGCGCTGCATCCGCTTCTGCCAGGAGATCGCGGGGACGGGCGAGCTGACCTTTCTCGACCGCGGGGGCCGCACGCTGGTCTGGACGCACGACGGCAAGCCGCTGGCCAACGACTGGTCCGGTTGCGCCGCGGACGTCTGCCCGGTCGGCGCGCTCACGGTCAGGGAGTTCCGCTTCCGCAGCCGCGTCTGGTATCTCCAGAAGGCGCGCTCGGTCTGCCCCGGCTGCAACGTCGGCTGCAACATCTCGATCGAGAACAAGGATTCCGTGGTGTACCGGTTCCTTCCACGCTTGAATCCCGAGGTCAACGACTACTGGCTCTGCGACCACGGGCGCTTCCTGTCGGAGAGCCTGAATCTGCGCGACGTCGAGAAGGCGACGATCCGCGACGGGGACAACGTCGCCGACGCCCTGGTCCCCGTGGCCGTCGAGCGCGTGGCCGGGCGGATCCGCGAGGCGATCGGCGGCGCGGGTCCCAGGGGCCTCTTCTTCCTGGGCTCGGCGCACCTCTCCAACGAAGCGAACTTTCTCCTTCGCAAGCTCGCGGACTTCCTCTCCGCCCCCAACCGCGACGTGGTCGTGGACACATCCCGCGTGCGCCGCATCAAGTCCAAGACGGTCTGGGTGGAAGGCGACCAGGCCGGCGCGAACTTCGCCGGCGCCAGGGACATGGGCCTCGCCCCGGCCCCCGAGGGCTACGGGCTGGACGCCATCCTGTCCGGGGCGTCCGCGCCCGAGGTCCTCCTCGTCGCCGACGCCGCCTTCGCGCAGGCCGCCGACGACCCGGAGAAGGTGGCCGCCTTGCGCAAGGCGAAATTCCTGGTGGTGCTGGCCCGGACCGCCAACGCCCTGACCCGCGCGGCGGACGTCGTGCTTCCGGCCGCGTCGCTCGCGGAGTCGGAAGGCACCTTCACCAACGTCCAGGGGCGGGTCCAGAGGTTCGAGCGCGCCTTCCTCCCCAAGCCCCCCGTGCGCGCGCACTGGGAAATTCTGCTGCAGCTGTCCGTGGCCCTCGGGTGGGGCGACCGCAACTGGACGCCTGCGGACATCCGGCGCGCCATCCAGGCCGAGGTGGACGGATACGCCGAGGTCACCGAGGCGGAGCTCGATGGCGGAATCCTGATGAAGAAGGGAACCTTCGTCTCGGTCGGAGCGCTCTGAGTGTCGGCCGCGGACTGGGTCATCCTGGCGCTCCCGGTCCTCGTTCCGATCGGCGTTCTCATGAGCGTGGCGGGATTGATGTCCTGGGTCGAGCGGCGCGGCGCGGCGCTGATCCAGGACCGGCCGGGACCCAACCGCGTCGGGCCGTTCGGCCTTCTTCAGCCCCTGGCCGACGCGATCAAGTTCTTCTACAAGGAGGACCTGATTCCGGCGACCGCGGACAAGGTGCTCTACGTTCTGGCGCCGGCGATCGCGCTCTTCTCGGCCTTGACGACCTTCGCGGTGATCCCCTTCGGCGCCTCCCTGCCCCTGTCCGGCCGGACCATCCCGCTCATCGGAGCGGACATCCCGATCGGGATCCTCTACATCTTCGCGCTGACGTCGCTGTCCGTTTACGGAATCGTGCTCGCCGGCTGGTCGTCCAACAACAAGTTCTCGCTCATGGGCGGAATTCGCTCGGGCGCGCAGATCATCAGCTACGAGCTGGCCATGACCACCGCCGGGGCCGGCGTGATCCTTTCGGCCGGCTCGTTCCGGCTGGCCGACATCGTCGCCCAGCAGCAGCCGGTCTGGCTGGGGTTCATTCCGCGCTGGAACGTGATTCCCCAGTTCGTGGGCTTCCTGGTCTTTTTCATCTCCGCCTTCGCCGAGACCAACCGCCTTCCCTTCGATCTGCCGGAGGCGGAGGCCGAGCTGGTGGCGGGCTACCACACCGAGTACTCCTCCTCGATGAAGTTCGCGATGTTCTTCATGGCCGAGTACATCAACATGGCCGTGGTCTCGGCTCTGACCGTGACGCTGTATCTCGGCGGGTGGAGCCTGCCCGGGTTCCACCCTTCCGGCGTGGTCGGCGCGATCCTGTCCGTCCTCGTCTTCTCGGCCAAGACCGCGTTCCTGCTGTGGGTCTTCGTCTGGGTCCGGTGGACGCTGCCGCGCTTCCGCTACGACCAGCTCATGCGCCTGGGCTGGAAGGTGCTCCTGCCCCTGGCGCTTCTGAACCTGCTCTGGATCGCCGGCCTCGTGGCCGCGAGGATCCTGTGATGCCGACGCGCCCGTTCTCTCTCCCCGTCCCCCCGTCCCCCCGTCCCCCCGTCCTCATCTCCACCCGTCCGCCCCTCCACGCCGCGAGGGTCCTCTAGCCATGTCCCGCCTCCTCTTCGACGCCGCCGCGATCCTGGCGCTGCTCTTCGCCGCGGTCATGGTGCTGCACCGCCACCCGGTCAAGTCGGTGCTCGCGCTGGTCGTGTCCTTCTTCGGCCTGGCGGTCTGCTTCGTCCTCCTGTCCGCGCCGTTCATCGCGGTCATCCAGGTCATCGTCTACGCCGGCGCCATCCTGGTGCTCTTCCTCTTCGTGCTGATGCTCCTGAACATCCCGGCCGAAGAGCACACCCGCGACGCCCGGCCGATCCAGCGCTTCCTGGCCGGCCTGGGGATCCTCGTCTTCGGAGCCATGCTGATGGCGCTCCTGCGCGACGCCGGGCTGCCCGAGGGCGTCCCCGCCGCGGGGGGCGAGCCGGGAGCGGTCGGCGAGATCGGCGCGCTGGCCCGCCTTCTGTTCTCGGAGTACCTGCTCGCCTTCGAAGCTCTCTCGGTCCTCCTGCTCGCGGCCCTGGTGGGGGCCTTCGTCCTGGCCCGCCGGGAGCTGGGAGCCTCGCGTTCATGATCGGCGGCATTCCTCTCTCCGACGTCCTCCTGGCCTCGGCCGGCCTCTTCCTGATCGGCGTGGCCGGAGCCCTCCTGCGCCGCAGCGCCATCTCGATCTTCCTGTCGATCGAGCTGATGATGAACGCGGCGAACCTGGCGCTGCTGGGCTACAGCGCGCTGTGGGGCTCGCGCGAGGGCCAGATCGTGGTCTTCTTCGTCATCGCCATCGCCGCCGCGGAGGCCTCGGTGGGCCTGGCCGTTTTCGTCGCGCTCTTCCGCCACACCGAGACGATCGACGTCAACGAGATTCATCTGCTGAAGTGGTGAGGACGTGACGCTCCCGCTCTGGCTGGTCCCGGCGCTGCCGCTGGCGGGCTTCCTGCTCTGCGGGCTCTTGGGCAAGCGGCTGGGCAGATCCTTCGTCACCGCCGTCGGCGTCGGGTCGGTGGGCCTGGCGACCGTGGTCGCCTACGCGCGGCTGCTTCCCTTCGCCGCCGGGAGCCACGAAGCACACGTCGCAATCGTCGAGCGGCTGGCGAGCTGGATCACCGCCGGGTCGTTCTCGGTCGACCTGGCCTTCCGGCTGGACGTCCTGTCGGCCCTGATGGTCTCCTTCGTCACCTTCGTCGGCTTCTGGATCCACGTCTACTCGATCGGGTACATGCGCCACGACGAGACCGACGCCGGCTACGCCCGCTACTTCGCGTACCTGAACCTTTTCATGTTCTCGATGCTGACGCTCGTCCTGGCGCAGAACTTCGTCCTGATGTTCGTGGGCTGGGAAGGCGTGGGACTGTGCTCCTACCTTCTGATCGGGTACTACTTCGACCGCGAGTACGCCGCCGCCGCGGGCAAGAAGGCCTTCGTGGTCAACCGGATCGGCGACTTCGGCTTCCTGCTGGGAATGTTCGGGCTCTTCGCCCTCTTCGGCTCGCTCGATTTCGACCGCGTCTTTTCGGCCGCGGCCTCCGATCCGGCGCACGCTTCGGCCATGACCCTGGTCTGCCTGTGCCTCTTCGTCGGCGCGGTCGGAAAATCGGCCCAGGTTCCCCTTTTCGTCTGGCTCCCCGACGCCATGGCCGGGCCGACGCCGGTCTCGGCGCTGATCCACGCGGCGACCATGGTGACCGCGGGCGTCTACATGGTGACGCGCTGCAACGTCCTCTTTCGTCTGGCCCCCGACGCGATGCTGGTGGTGGCCTGGATCGGCGGCGTCACCGCCATCTTCGCCGCGGTGATCGCCCTGGCCCAGAACGACATCAAGAAGGTCCTGGCCTACTCGACCGTCTCGCAGCTGGGCTACATGTTCTTAGCCTGCGGCGTCGGCGCCTTCGTCGCCGGCATGTTCCACGTGCTGACCCACGCCTTCTTCAAGGCCTGCCTCTTCCTGGGATCCGGCTCGGTCATCCACGCCATGGGCGGCGAGCAGGACATGCGCAAGATGGGCGGCCTGAAGTCCAGGCTCCCGACGACCTACTGGACGTTTCTGGTGGCGACCCTGGCCATCGCCGGCATCCCGCCGCTCGCGGGCTTCTTCTCCAAGGACGCCATCCTGACCGGCGTCTTCGAGGACCAGAAGTACGTCCTCTTCGCGATCGGCCTCTTCACCGCCGGCCTGACCGCGTTCTACATGTTCCGGCTGGTGTCGCTGACCTTCCAGGGCTCCTTCCGCGGGACCCACGAGCAGGAGCACCATCTCCACGAATCGCCGGCCTCGATGACCGCGCCGCTGGTGATCCTGGCGGTCCTGTCGGCGGTCGGCGGATTCGTCGGCCTCCCGAAGCTCCTGGGCGAGCGGGCCAACCTGTTCGAGCGTTTCCTCGAGCCGGTCTTTCCGAAGGTCCCCGCGGCCGTCCCGGCCGAGCATCCTCTCTCCCACCCGGTCGAATGGCTCCTGATCGGCGTCTCGATCGCGGTCGCGTCGGGGGGCGTCCTTCTGGCCTGGCGCTGGTACACGAAGGAAGAGGGGCGCATCCCGGAGCGGATCACCCGGGCCTTCCCGGCGGCCTACGCGCTCGTCGCCGACAAGTTCCGGGTCGACGAAGCCTACAATATCCTTATTGTACGGCCCTTCGGCTGGCTGGCCCGCGTCCTGTGGAAGGTCGTGGACGTGCTCATCATCGACGGCGTGTTGAACGCCGGAGCCTTCCTGGTCGAGCTCGCCGGCGACGTGCTGCGCTTCCTGCAGACCGGCAACGTGCGCAACTACGCGCTGACCTTTTTCCTGGGCCTGGTCGGCCTGATGCTCCTCGTCCTGGGGCTCAAGTTCTGACATGGAGACCCTGCTGCGCGACCACCTGCTCTCGGCGGTCGTCTTTCTTCCGACCGCGGGCGCGCTGCTGCTTCTGTTCGTGCCGGAATCGAAGCCCGCCGCGGCCAAGTGGCTGGCCTTCGCGGTGTCGCTCCTGGCCTTCGCGGTGTCCATCCCGTTGTGGACGCGGTTCGAGGTCGGCAATGCGGCCTTCCAGTTTCCCGAGCACGCCGCCTGGATCCCCTCGGTCGGCATCTCCTATTCCCTGGGCCTGGACGGGATCTCCCTGGTTCTCATCCTCTTGACGACGCTCCTGACGCCGGTGGCGCTTCTCTTCTCCGTCTCGCACGTGCAAAAGAGCGTGCGCGCGTTCTCCATCGCCTTCCTGGTGCTGGAGACGGGCATGCTGGGAGCCCTGGCCGCGCTGGACCTGGCTCTCTTCTACGTGTTCTGGGAAGTCATGCTCGTCCCGATGTACTTCATCATCGGGATCTGGGGAGGCGCACGCCGCATCTACGCGGCGATGAAGTTCTTCCTGTTCACCATGGCCGGAAGCCTCTTGATGTTCCTGGCCATCCTGTACCTGGCCGTGGCCAACCGCGGAGCCACCGGGACATGGTCCTTCGCCCTGGCCGATCTGGTCGGCCAGACTCTCCCCGCGGGGACGCAGACGGTCCTCTTCCTCGCCTTCGCCCTGGCCTTTGCGATCAAGGTCCCGGTCTTCCCGCTGCACACCTGGCTGCCCGACGCCCACACCGAGGCGCCCACGGCCGGATCGATCCTGCTCGCCGGCGTGCTCCTGAAGCTCGGGGTCTACGGCTACCTGCGGTTCGCCCTTCCGCTGTTTCCCCAGGCGGCCATGCACTTCGCGCCGTGGCTGGGGATCCTGGGGCTCATCGGCGTCGTGTACGGGGCGATGGTGGCTTATGCCCAGAAAGACATGAAGCGCCTGGTGGCCTACTCGTCCGTCTCCCACCTCGGGCTCGTCGTGGTGGGCGTGGGCGCCTTCACGGCCACGGCCCTCTCCGGTTCGGTCCTGCAGATGGTCAATCACGGCCTGTCGACCGGCGCCCTGTTCCTCTTGGTCGGCGTGCTCTACGAGCGCCGCCACACCCGCGAGATCGCCGCGTTCGGCGGGATCGCCGGCGTGGCGCCGGTCACGACCGCGCTCTTCGTCGTGGCGACGCTCTCCTCGATCGGGCTGCCCGGGTTGAACGGATTCGTCGGAGAGTTCCTGGTCCTGATCGGGACCTGGACCTCGGCGCACCGGTGGTGGGCGGTCGTGGCGGCCACGGGCGTGATCCTGTCGGCGGTGTACATGCTCTCGCTGGTCCAGCGGGTCTTCTGGAATCCCCTGGTCCACGAGGAGAACAAGTCGCTCCCGGAAATCCGGCCCACCGAGCTCCTCGCCGCGCTGACGCTGGTGGTCCTGATGGTGTGGATCGGGGTGAGGCCCAATGACGTGCTTTCAAGGATCAACCCGTCCCTGGAGGCCCTGCGCGCCAGCGTGAGCGCGAGCATCGCGGAGCGAGGCGGACACGGGGACGCGGCGAATGGGGGACGCGGGGAATTGACCAGGCCCGTGCCCACGTCGCGCCTGAGGCGTGCCCGTCCCCGCGTCCCCGCGTCCCCCCGTCCCCGCGTCCAAGTCTCCGAGGGATCCGGCCAGTGACCGAAACGCTGATCCACGTCACCCGGATGGATCTCGACGCGATCACCCCCGAGCTCGTCGTGGTCGCCGCGGGCTGCCTGCTGATCCTTCTCGACGCCTTCGCGCCGCGCGCCCGCCCGTGGTTCGCCACCCTGTCGCTGGCGTCGGTGGCCGTGTCGCTGGGCGTCCTGGTCCGCCTGCCGGAGGGCACGAGCTTCTCCGGACATCTCGAGACTTCGCCGTTGACGATGGCGGTGGGCCTCTTCCTCGGCGCCACGGTCGCCGTGGCCATTCTCGTGGCCAAGCCCTACCTGCAGCGCGCCGGCGAGGAGAAGGGCGAGTTCTACGCGCTTCTCCTGTGGGGCCACGTGGGCGTGTCCCTGATGACGCGGGGCCTCGACCTGCTCCTCATCTTCATCGGCCTGGAGACGCTCTCGCTGGCCTTCTACGTTCTGGCGGCCTTCTTCCGCACCGTGCCGACGTCCTCGGAGGCGGGGCTCAAGTACTTCCTGACCGGCGCCTTCGGGTCCGCGTTCACTCTTTACGGGATCGTGCTGCTGTTCGGAAAGAGCGGCAGCGTCCGCCTGGCCGAGCTCTCGCGGCCGGGCCTGGCCGGAGACGCCCTGGTCCTCTTCGCGCTCCTCCTCCTCCTGGTGGGCTTCGGCTTCAAGATGTCCCTCGCTCCCTTTCACGCCTGGGCGCCCGACGTGTACCAGGGCATGCCCACGCCCGCGGTGGCCTACCTCTCCGTGGCCCCCAAGGGAGCGAGCGTGATCGTCCTGTATCGGATCTTCACGGCGGTCTTCCAGACCGGGCTGCCCGGCCGCCTCCAAACCGGGCTGGCGGCGCTGGCCATCCTGTCGATGACGCTCGGCAACGTCGTCGCGCTGGCGCAGCGCGACATCAAGCGCCTCCTGGCCTACTCCGGAATCGCCCACATGGGCTACGTGACCATCGCGCTGGCCGTGTTCGGCAAGAATGCGCTCGCCGCGGTCATCGTCTACTTCTTCGCCTACCTCGTTTCCAACGCGGGCGCCTTCGCCGCGGTCGCCGCGCTGTACAGCGACGAGACCAAGCCCCACGCGATCGGGCTCCTGGCCGGCGAGGGGCGCCGCACGCCGTTCCCCGCCGCCGTCCTGACGCTCTGCTTCTTCTCGCTCGCGGGGATCCCCGCCACCGCCGGCTTCATCGGAAAGTTTTTCCTCTTCCAGGCGGCCATCGAGAAAGGGCTGTACGCGCTCGCGGTCATCGGCGTGCTCAACAGCCTGATCTCCATCGGTTACTACCTGAAGATCGTCTACATCCTCTACATGCGGGACGCCGTCGAGCCGCAGGGCCCGCCGCCGCTGGCCTGGGCCGACGGCCTGGCCCTGGCGCTTTGCGCCGCGGGGATTCTCGGCCTGGGCCTCTTCCCCGCCGGCCTCTGGGACGTGGCCCGCCGCGCCGCCGAGACCCTCCCCTTCTTCGGCTCGTGATCGTCGACCGCGGCGCCGTTTCCGAGTCCACCGCCACCCGACTCTCCGTGTATCTCCGGTGCGTGGCGCTTCTGGAGACGGAGGGGATCGCGCACGTGTCCTCACAGGCGCTGGCCCGGCGCTTCGACCTCAACTCGGCCCAGATCCGCAAGGACCTGGCCACCTTCGGCGAGTTCGGCGTTCGGGGCGTGGGGTACGAGGTTCCTGTCCTACTGCGCCACCTGCGGTCGATCCTCGGGCTCGACCAGACGCGGCGAGTCGCCATCGTCGGCGCGGGGCACCTGGGCCAGGCCCTGGCGGACTATCGCGGGTTTCAGTCCGGCGGGTTCGAGATCGCCGCGCTCTTCGACAACGATCCTTCCAAGGTCGGGACGAAGACCCGCACAGGGGTCCTGGTGCACGACGTCGTCCGGCTGTCCGAGGTCGTGTCCCGGCGCCGGATCCAGATCGGCATGATCACCGTGCCCGCCTCGGCCGCCTCGGCCGTGGCCCGCCGCTGCGTCGAGGCCGGCCTGAAGGCGATCCTCAACTTCGCTCCGGCGCGCCTGAACGCCCCGCCGGGCATCCGCCTGAAGAACGTCGATCTGAAGATCAACCTGGAAACGCTTTCGTTCTACATCGCCGGCTCCTAGCCGGTCGAGAAGGAGAGAAGAATGGCCGCAAACCCCAAGCCCGCCGCGCTCCCCGCCGAGAACCTGAACCCCTACGAGTTCGCGCTCCGGCAATTCGGGCGCGCCGCCGATCATCTGGGGCTCGACGCCGGGACGCGCGCTATCCTGAGCACCCCCAAGCGGCAGCTCATCGTCTCCGTTCCGGTCAAGATGGACAACGGATCGGTCCGGGCCTTCCAGGGCTATCGCGTGCAGCACTCGATCGCGCGCGGCCCGTCCAAGGGAGGCATCCGGTATCACCCCGGCGTGACGCTGGACGAGGTCAAGGCCCTGGCCATGTGGATGACCTGGAAGTGCGCGGTGGTCAACATTCCCTTCGGCGGCGCCAAGGGAGGCATCACCGTGGATCCCAAGTCCATCTCGCTCGGCGAAAACGAGCGGATGACGCGGCGGTTCACGTCGGAGATCTCGATCATCCTGGGCCCCGACCGGGACATCCCGGCGCCGGACGTCTATACCAACTCCCAGACCATGGCGTGGATGATGGACACCTTCTCCATGACCAAGGGCTACTCGACCCTCGGCGTCGTGACCGGAAAGCCTCTCTCCGTGGGAGGCTCGGCCGGACGCAACGAGGCGACCGCGGAAGGCTGCTTCGTGGCCACAGAGGAAGCGGCCAAGCGGCAGGGCTTGAACCTCAAGGGCGCGACCGCCGCGGTCCAGGGATTCGGCAACGCGGGCATGCACGTGGCCCGCTTCCTGGACGAAGCGGGGGCGCGCGTCGTGGCCGTCTCCGACTCGAAAGGCGGCCTCTACGACAAGAAGGGCCTGAACATCGCCGCGCTCCAGGCGGCCAAGGACAAGAAAGGGAGCGTGACCGCGGGCCGGGGCGAGAAGATCACCAACGAAGCGCTGCTCGAGCTCCCCGTGGACGTCCTCGTCCCCGCGGCCCTGGAAGGCGTGATCACGCGCCGCAATGCCCCGCGCATCAAGGCCAGGATCGTGGCCGAGGCGGCCAACGGGCCCACCACTCCGGACGCCGACGACATCCTCCGCAAGAAGGGCATCGTGGTGATTCCCGACATCCTGGCCAACGCCGGAGGGGTCACCGTGTCCTACTTCGAGTGGGTCCAGGATCTCTACTCGTTCTTCTGGGATCCCGACATGGTCCGCAACCAGCTCCAGCGCACGATCCGGCGCGCCTACGCGGACGTCGAGGAGGCCGCCCGCCGCTGCGACACCGACCTGCGCACGGGCGCTCTGATCCTGGCCGTCGGACGCGTCGAGGAAGCGACCCGGATCCGAGGCATCTTCCCGTGACCGGGCCAGGCGCCGCGGACTCGGGAAGCGAGCGTCGCCGCCGGCGGCGCGTGGCCGGCGCGGCGGGCGCGCTTCTGCTCGCGGGAGCTCTCGCGGGCGCCGCCGACCGGCCCGCGCCGGGCCTCGGGGCCGGGCAGGCCGTCGATGACGACTACACGAAGAAGATCCGCGAGTACACCACCGACCCGTCCTTCCTCTCCCCGCTCATCGACTATCTGCCCGCCTCGCGGACGGTTCCCTCCCCCAAGGCGGTGCTCAAGGACATCGCCGGCGCGCCGGGCATCCTGCCCTACACCGCCGACGTCCACCGCTACATGCGGATGC
Source organism: uncultured Acidobacteriota bacterium (assembly GCA_963733955.1). Taxonomy (GTDB): domain Bacteria; phylum Acidobacteriota; class Thermoanaerobaculia; order UBA5066; family Gp7-AA6; genus DATFTF01. The sequence goes on along the minus strand of CAVTEW010000003.1, from coordinate 1,828,088 downwards.
TGGAACAGGCGTCGCCCCGCGTGCGGGTGCGGACGATCGGAACGTCCGAAGAAGGGCGCGAGATGATCGCGGTCACGATCGCCTCGGAAGAGCTGATGGCTCACCTGGACGAGAACCGGCGGCGGCTGGCGAAGCTTGCCGATCCGCGCACGATCGGCTCCGACGACGCGGCCGCCGACGAGCTGATCGCCGCCTCGACGCCGGTCTACTACATCACCGGAACGATCCATTCGCCGGAGACCGGAGCGCCCACGGCGCTGATGGAGCTGGCCTACCGGCTGGCCGTCGACGAGAGTCCGTACATCCGCTTCATCCGCGACCACGTCATCACCATGATCACTCCGGTCGTCGAGGTCGACGGACGCGACCGCGAAGTCGACGTCTACAACTGGCACCTCGCGCACCCCGGGCTAGAGTGGCCGCCGCTGGTTTACTGGGGCCACTACGTGGCCCACGACAACAACCGCGACGCGATGGGCCTCTCGCTCCGGCTCACCCGCAACGTCCTGGCGGCGTTCGTCGACGAGAAGGCGCAGGTCCTCCACGATCTGCACGAGTCGGTCCCGTTCCTCTACGACAACACCGCCGGCGACGGGCCGTTCAACGCCTGGCTCGATCCCATCCTGACCAACGAGTGGGAGCTCCTGGCCTGGCAGAACGTCCACGAGATGACCCGGTTCGGCATGCCCGGCGTGTTCACCCATGGAACGTTCGATACCTGGTCTCCCGGCTATCTCATGTTCGTGGCCGCCTCGCACAACGGCATCTCCCGGCTCTACGAAACGTTCGGCAACGCCGGCGCGGACACGGTCGACCGGGAGCTTCGGCCGGCGGACTACGCGCGCGCGTGGTACCGCCAGAATCCTCCTTTTCCGCGCGTCCGCTGGTCTCAACGCGACAACAACAACTACGAGGAGACGGGGCTCCTGACCGCGCTTTCCTATTTCGGGGCCAACGCCAAAGACTTCCTGAGGTCGTTCTACGCGAAGGCCAAGCGCTCCGTCGGCAAGCCCAAGGCCGAGGGTCCCGCCGCCTACGTCTTTCCGGCCGACGACCCCCGGCCCGGCGCGCAGGCCGAGCTCCTGCGCGTTCTCCAGCTGCAGCGGTGCGAGGTCCGTCGCGCGCTCGCGCCGTTCACAGTGACGGCCGAAGTCAAGAAGAAGGCGGCCAGGCTGGAGGGGAAGGACGCCGAGCCGGCCACGGCGGAAGCTTCGACCTCCGGCGACAAGGACGGCGACAAGGACAATGCCGCCCCGCGGCCGCGTCCCACGGAGCCGGAGACGCGCACGTATCCCGCGGGGACGCTCGTCGTGCGGATGGATCAGCCCTATAGCCGCATCGCCGACATGCTGCTCGACTATCAGTACTGGAGCCCCAAGGACCCCCAGAAATCGCCGTACGACGACACGGGCTGGACCTTCGGAGAGCTCTTCGGCGTCAAGGTCGGCCGGGTGTCCGACCCGAAAGTGCTGGACGTGCCGATGGAGCGCGTTACGGCTCCCGTCGCGGCCGCCGGAGGACTCTCCGGATCGGGCCGTGTCTTCGCCGTCGCCCACAACGCCGACAACGCCCTGGCCACCCTCCGATTCCGGTTCCGCGACGCGTCCTTCGAAGCGGCCGAAGAGCCGTTCGAGGCGGGGGGCCAGAAGTTCCCCCGGGGGACGTTCCTGATCCAGGGCGTCGCCCGCGCCGACCTCGAGCGCGCCGCGCGGGAGCTGGGACTCCAAGCCGCGGCGCTCGACGCGCCCCCGACGGTCCGCAGGCATCCCCTGCGCGCTCCCCGCATCGCGCTCGTCCATACCTGGCTTTCGACCCAGGACGAGGGCTGGTGGCGGATCGCGCTCGACGACCTGAAGATCCCCTACCGGTACGTGAGCACGCAGGAGGTGGCTCGGGAGCCCAACCTGCGCTCCCGGTTCGACGTCGTCCTCTTCCCCCCGGTCGGGCGCGGGGCGACCGCGATCGTCGCCGGGATGCCGACGGCCTGGGGAAATCCCCTTCCCTGGAAGACGACTCCAGAGACCCCCAATCTCGGCACGATCGACGCGACCGCCGATCTGCGGCCGGGGCTCGGGCTGGCCGGCCTCGCTCATCTCCACGACTTCGTCGCCCGGGGCGGCGTTCTGATCGGAGTCATGGACACTGCGGAGCTGGCCGTGGCTTACGGCATGGCGCCGGGCCTTTCGGTGCAGCGCGCCGACAAGCTGAAGATCACCGGGAGCGTCGTCCGCTCCAAGATCGTCGATCGAGCGAGCCCGATCCTCTATGGATATTCCGAGGCCCCGTCCCTCTACGCCTTCGACGGCCCGATCTTCGAGGTCTCTCAGACGGCCGGCGGCAGGGCCCGCAAACGGCCGAACCCGGACGACAAGGAACGCCCGACGGGCCGCGGCACGTCCGACGAAGCCGACCGGCCGGTCGGGCGCGCCTACGTCGAGCCGCCCGAAGAGCTCAAGGCTGAGCCCTGGCAACCGCTGCCTCTGACGGCGGACGAAAAACGGAACAACGCCTACCTTATTCCGTCCCGGTGGCAGCCGCGCGTCGTGCTTCGCTACGGGGACTCCAAGGACCTTCTGATCTCGGGGCTCCTCGAGGGCGGCAAGGAAATCGCTCAGCGCCCCGCGGTCGTCGACGTGCCGGTCGAGAGCGGACACGTCGTCCTGTTCTCCAACAACCCGATCTGGCGCGGGGAGACGCGAGGAACGTACTTCCTGGTCTTCAACGCCATCCTGAATTTCGACAACCTGAGCTCAGGACGGAAAGATGTCGAGTGACGCGTCGCTGACGCGACACATCGCCTCCGCTGCGCTTCGCCTCACGCCTCACGCCTCATGCCTTACGTCCCCTACTCCTTGCCTCCCTCGTTCCACTTCGCTCTGCGGGCCGTAACGAGGACGGCCATGTCGTCGAGCTGTCGCGGAGTCAGGACGGACTCGGCGGCCGGGAACGTCTCCCGCTCCTCTTCACGGATGTGTTCCTCCACTTCCTTGCGGAGGGCGCTCATTCCGGTCTCGAAGCTCACCTGGCCGGGCTCCCGGTCGGCCAGATCCTTCAGCAGCCGGTCGATCCGGGCGTGGCGCCGGCAGGCCTTGCGCACGTCGGCGGGGCGCCGCTTGCGCATCGCGCCGTAGAGGAGCTCCCGCTCGAGGCGGGCGTGGAGGGCGAGCTCGTGGAAGAGCTGGCCGTAAATCTCCCGCTTCTCCCGAGGCGGGCGGGGACCGCCGCTGCCGTACTCGGCCAGGAGCCGGCGCAGGATCCGGTGGTCGTTTCGTAGCAGGTCCGTGGCGCTTCGCTGCGGCATCGAATCCTCCTTGAACGAGAGGAGGAGATGCAGCGGGAGTGCCATCTCACGGTGCTAATAGATTTAGTTACGAAACATTTTTATACTAAAATTATTAGGATAAGTTGCTATTCTGTCTTAATTAATATGGCTCGAACCGGCGAGGCGTCCAGGTCGCGGAAGGCCAGCGGCAGGGCCACCAGGCCGTACTCTCCGGGCTCCACGCCCTCCAGATTCAAGTTCTCGAGGACCATCACGCCGCGCGACAGCAGGGTTCGGTGCACGGGCAGATCGTCGGCGTCCTCCGGATCGACCGAGAGCGCATCGGTCCCGACGAGGATCGTGCCCCGTTCCGCCAGCCGAACGGCCGCGAGAGGGGCGAGGAACGCCCTGCCCCGGGTCCGGAAGAGAACCCGGCGCACGCCCACGCTCTTGGGCGGCAGCGAATCCGGGCCGATCTCTCCCCGCCCCGGAAGGTCCACCACCCGCGCCGGCCCGACGAAGGCCGCGAGCGAAACGCCGCCAATGGGCTCGCCGCCGTCGAGCACGTGCGCCGGAGCGTCCACGTGCGTGCCCAGGTGGGCGCTCATGGTGAAACAAGTGGCTTCGAAGAGGGAGCCCTCGACCAGCCGCGCCGTCGAGCGCCAGGTGAACGGAACGTCCCCGAACCACGGCACGGTCTCGTCGTCGATCGAGCGCGAGATGTCGATGATCCTCAGCGCATTCTGCGGACGGTCTTGACCGGCCCGTACCGCTCGGCGATGTGGGGGTCGTACCCCCGGTGCCTTGGGTGGACCGGGACGTCTCGATACTCGGCGTCGCATGGATAGCAGATGGTAACCGGACGCACGCGGGCGGCGACGATCCAATCGACGACCACCGAGGCGAGCAGGGCGGGCGTGAACCAGATCCAGCCGAACTTCCAGCCGACGAAGAGGGCCAGGCCGAGCGCGACGGCCATGATGAGGCAGCCCAGCCGCTGGTCGAAGTCCTTCTGCAGGAAGAACGCCCGACCGCCGCAGACCACGCACCGCTCGACGCCCTCGGGGCCGACGGCGCCGGAGAAATCCGCCGCGGCCGCCCGCCCGCACCCGGCGCAGGCGAAGGGGCCGGATTCCGCGCCGGAGAAGTCGCGGGAGGTCAGGCAGTCCGGGCAGTAGGAGCGAACCCGCATGCGCGCGACCGCGGTCTTACGCGGGGAACCCGGTGGCCACGGTCAGGTAGGAAGACAGCAGCTCGCCGATCAGAACGAAGACGAGCGCCACGTAGAGAAGGCCGGTCGCCGCCTGATTCGATTTCATGTCCGCGGTCTTCCAGATGAAGTAGGACAGTAGCAGCGGGCCGACGATTCCCCAGAGCGCGCGGAAGAGGAAAAAAAGGGCGTCCCGCTCGAGCGAGAGAAGGTCGGCGAGGCCGGGGCGGCCGGAAAAAGCCATCGCCGCTCCCAGCAGCAGCGTGCGGGCCGCGGCGAGCGCGGCGAAGAGGCGGGCGCCGTGGGCAAGCAGTTTGAAAGGCAGGCTCCGGGAGACCAGATACCAGTGCCCCAGATTCATCGTCAAAACCACGGCCCCGAAGAAGAGCCCTCCGAGAACGGCGCCGGCCGCCGTCCAGGCGTCTCCTCCGCCCCGGGGAACAGCGACGGCGAAGCGCACCAGGGCCCAGGCCGCCGCGAGGGCTCCCAGGGCCAGCACGGGCCGCGCCTGGCCGGCCCGGCCGCCCTGCGCGGCCAGCGTGTAGAGGGCCAGGAGGGCGGCGCCGATCCACGCAGCCGTCTGGGCGGCGGCGCCCAGGCGGGTCAGCGCGCCGAACAGGACGAAGGCGCTCGCCAGGGCGCCATGGAGCACGAAGAAGCCCTTCCCCAGGGTCCGCGGGGGAAAGAAGAGCAGAAGCAACGCCGTGCCGGCCCCCGCTTCCAGGACGAAGAGCCCGAGTCCGTGAAGCGCCATGAGCGCCGCATCTTAGTTCAACGCTCTGGACCCGCTTGCCCCGCGCCGGGGCCCGCGGCGCGGCGGATCACCTGCGCGATCCGCGCCACGTGATCGACCAGACCGTGGTCGCCCTGGGCGATCTCCACGTACCGCGAGCCCTCCGGCAGGCGGCCGCTCTCCGTCCAGCGGGTCCAGACCGCCCGCACGATCTCCGGTGGAACGCTCTCATCGCGCGCGCCCATGACGACGGTGACCGGCCGGTCGGGCGGCTCGGCGTCCGCGTCGACGCCGGCCATCTGCTCGAAAAACCGCCGGTGGATCGCGAGCTCCCGCCCCTCGCCGTGGTGGAAGATCGGGATCGGGTCTCCGGGGGGCAGCCGCTCCAGCCATCGGGATCCGAAGCCGAGCGCGGGGGCGATCAGGACCAGGGGCGCCCCGGAGGTCATCCGGCACCCCTCCAGAGCCACCAGGGCGCCGAGCGAGCTGCCCACGACGACCGCCGGCATCTGTTTCTTCATCTCCCAGACCGCCATCCGCGCCATCAGCTTGAAGTCGAGCTTCTCGAACGAAGGGACGTTCAGGTCGGGCGCGACGACGCGGATGCGGTCCCCCGCCAGCAGCTCGCGCAGCGCCGCGACCTTTCTCCCCTCCGGAGACGAAGCGAACCCGTGCAGGTAGAGGACGTTTCTCAGTCGACCCCCTTGCGCCCGACGCGCCGAGATTACATCGCCGGCCGGCCGGGCCCGGCCCGACTGCCGCTATCCTTGGGACGCACGACCCGACGATGACAATCCTCACGACGTTCGCTCGAAGGTCCGCGGCGGCGGCCGGGCCCCGGATCCGCTGGAGGCGCGCCGCCGTCGCCGTCTCGGTCCTTCTCGGCCTGGCCGGTCCGGCGGCGGCCCAGACGGACCTGCGCGTGGGCACCATCACCATCCGCTCGTTCAACGTGTTCTCGCCCGAGGAGGCCGCCAGCGGATGGTTCTACCGGCTGGCCGACGCCCTGCACGTGACCACCCGAACGTCGGTCGTCCGGCGCTTCCTTCTCTTCCGCGAGGGCGATCCCTACGACGCCGAGCTGCTGGCCCAGACCGAGCGCAACCTGAGGCAACTTCCCTTCATCAAGCTCGCCTCGGTCGTGCCGGCAACGCCGCACGACGGAGTCGTCGACATCCAGGTCGTGACCCAGGACGGGTGGACCACGGAAATCGGCGGGAGCTTCGGAAGCAAGGGCGGGCTGACGACCTATGGAGTCGATCTCTCCGAGAAGAACGTGGCCGGCACGGGCCGTCAGGTCTCGATCGGCTACGACAAGGGCTCCGAGCGGACGACCCGGTCGTTCGGGGTGACGGACCCCTATCTCTTCGGGCCGTACTGGACCGGGAACCTGTTCCTGACCACGACCTCCGACGGCCACGAGCAGAACCTGGAGATCGAGCGTCCCTTCTACGCGTTCACGACGCCCTGGGCGGTCGACGCGTCCCTGGACAACCTCAGGCAGAACGAAAAGCTCTACCGCGGCGGGGAGGTCGACGAAGAGTTCCGCCGGGATCACAAAAGCGTGATCCTTCTTTATGGAAGGGCTCTCTGGGCCAGCCTCACCGGGGCCCGACGCCTGTCCGCGGGCTTCGACGGCGAGCAGGACGACTTCGAGCGGCTGCCCGACCACCCGGACGACGCGCTCCCGGACGCGCGCAAGTTCCGTTATCTGGTCGCCCAGTACGACGACGTCTCCAACGACTTTCTCAAGATGAACTACGTCAATCGGGACCTGCGTTTCGAGGACTTCAACCTGGGCCGCTCGTTCTCCCTGCGCCTGGGCGTCTCCCCCTCCGCCCTGGGCGCGCCGGAGACGACCGGCCTCGTCCAGGGCACGGTCTCGGAAGGCTGGAGACTCGGAGCCAGGAGCTTCCTCCTGGCCAGCGTCGGATACGCGACGCGGTGGGGACCGGTCCATCGCAACGGAATCCTGACCGCCACGGGTTTTCTCGCGGTCAAGCTCGATACGAACCTCCCGCAGACGTTCGTGGCGCGCCTGCGCGTCGACCGGGGATTCGATCTCGACCGGGACGTCCAGTTCTTCGCCGACGGAGAGACCGGCCTGCGCGGTTACCGACTGCACGCCTTCGAAGGGGACAAGCGGATCATTCTCAACGTCGAGCACCGCATCTTCTCGGGGATGGAGATTCTTCACCTGGTCGCTCCCGGGGCGGTCGCCTTCATCGACACGGGCGCGGCCGTCCCGCCCGGCCAGCCCCTGAAGCTCTCCAGCTTCAAGACCGACGCCGGACTGGGCCTGCGGTTCGGGATCGCCCGCGCGCCCTCCAACAACATCCTCCGGATCGACTTCGGCTATGCCTTCAACGCCGACGCGCAGGGACGCCGCGGATGGCTGGTGTCGTTCTCGAGCGCTCAAGCGTTCTAGCCGTCGCCGGAGCTGCGGTTCGCGATCTGCGCCCTGACGGGCGCACCGGACCGCGGCTCGCCCGGATGCGGGCTCGGCCGCGATCCTGATCGCGAGACCTCCGCTCCGGCTCCCGCGGCGCGAGTCGTTTGGCGGATCCAGTCCGCCAAACTTGGTCGCGCCGCGAAGGGGCACCACGAGGGCGGGCCCAGGCCCCCGAGCTCGGCGCGAAAGCCCTCGCGGTAGCCGTCGCCGGAGCGGCGCGAGTCGTTTGGCGGATCCAGTCCGCCAAACTTGGTCGCGCCGCGAGGGGCACGACGAGGGCGGGCCCAGCCCACGAGCTCGGCGCTAAAGCCCTTTCGCAAACTCCGCGAGCTGCCGGACGATCGCCTCCGGGGCGCGCCGGGGACGGCCATCCGGACCGGCAAAGACATGGCGGGAGAGGCCGTCGGCCAGGATGCCTCCCTGCGCATCGGCGATTTCGTACTCGAACGTCACTCCGCGGGCGGCGAGCTCGGGCATCCAGGCGCGCACGACGATCGCATCGTCGTAGCGGGCGGAACGCCGGTACCGGCATTCGACCCCAGTCACCAGGATCAGCACGCCCCGCTCTTCCATCTCCCGATACGGCAGTCCGGCGGCGCGACAGTACTCCGTCCGGCCGATCTCGAACCAGACCAGGTAATTGGCGTGATAGACGATTCCCATCCGATCGGTCTCGGCGTACCGCACCCGCAGCGCGGACTCCACGCGGCGCCCCGGCGTCTGCTCGCCCATGCGGCGTGCCAAGGCGTCAGAACTTTCCGATGAGCCGTCGGCGCACGGCGTCCGGCACCAGCCCGGCGACGTCCCCCTTGAGCCGGGCCACTTCCTTGACCAGACGGCTGGAGACGTAGGAATACTCCTCCTTGGCCATCAGGAAGACCGTTTCGATGCCCGGCTCCAGCCGCCGGTTCATCAGGGCCATCTGCAGCTCGTACTCGTAGTCGGAGATCGCGCGCAGCCCCCGCACGATGAGCGTCGCCCCGGTCTCGCGCGCGAAGTCCACCAGAAGTCCGGAAAAGGAGCGAACCGGCGCGGCCGGATCGGAGCCGGTGATCTCGCGGATCATCTCGATGCGCTCGGCCACCGTGAACAGCGGGGTCTTCGAGTCGTTCTCCAGGATGGCGACGATGACCTCGTCGGCCAGCCGCCGCGCCCGGGAGAGGATGTCCCAGTGCCCGTTGGTGAAGGGATCGAAGGAGCCGGGATAGAGAGCCACGCGTCGCGTCATCCGACCACTCCTGTTTCCGTGCTGGCCCGGCGCAGCCCTTCGGCGAGGAGATTATAGGCGGATACCGTCAGGAAGAGCGCCAGGCCGGGGAACAGCGCCATCCACCAGGCCTCCTCGATGTAGGCCGGGGCCGCCGAGAGAATCCCGCCCCAGGAGGCCGCGGGGGCAGGCAGGCCGACGCCCAGAAAGGAGAGGGCGGCTTCCGCGAGGATCGCCCAGGCCACTCCGAACGCGGCCGAGACGAGCAGCGGCGCGAGCGCGTTGGGGAGCAGGTGCCGGAAGAGAATCCGCGGCGTGGAGGCTCCCGCGGCCCGGGCCGCGCGCGCGTAATCGAGGTCGCGCGCCTTCAAGACCTCGGCTCGAGCCAGACGGGCGTCTCCGGGCCAGGTCGTCAGGCCGATCGCCAGGATGACCGTCGTTGGCGACGGAGGCAGAAACGCCGCGAGCGCCAGGAGCAGGAAGAGCACCGGGAAGCACAGGACGACCTCGACCAGTCGGGAGAGAACCAGGTCGACGGCGCCGCCCAGGTAACCGGCCAGGCTTCCGACGACGAATCCGACCGCCAGCGACACCACCGCCGCGGTCAGTCCGATCGCCAGCGAAAGAGGCGTTGCGGCGATCACACGCGCGAAGAGATCGCGCCCGAGGTCGTCGGTTCCGAACGGGTGGGCCGGGGACGGCGCCAACAACCGGTCGTCGAGCCGGATCTCCGAGGCCCGCCGCGAAAAGAGCGGCGACGCCGCGGCGATGGCCCAGAGCGCGAGCACGACCACCAGGGCGACGCGCCCGGTCAAGGGCATCCCGCGCCACAGGACCCAGCCCGGCCGGCCCGCGGCGGTCATGGCGAGGTTCCGTCGCGCACCCTCGGATCGGCCAGGGCGTAGGCGACGTCGGCGGCGAGGGTGAAGACGAGCGTGGCCAGAGCTCCCAGCAGCGAAAGCGCGAGCACCACGGGATAGTCGCGCGCCAGGATCGAGTCGAAATAGAGGCGTCCCAGGCCGGGCCACGCGAAGATGCGCTCGATGATGACACTGCCCGACAGGAGGCCCGGCAGCACCAGACCCAGGATGGTGATGAGGGGAAGCAGCGCGTTGCGAAAGGCGTGCCTCCAGAGGGCCTGGCGCCGGGTCAATCCCCTGGCCCGGGCCGCGACGACGTAGTCCATCGACCGGGCCTCGGCCACGCTCGCCCGGACCATCCGGGCGTAGAACGCCAGGGATCCGTAGGTCAGGCAGGCCACCGGGAGGGCCAGGTGCGCGGCGCGGTCGGCCAGGCCGCCCCAGCCCGGGGGCGCGGCGTCCGACACGACGCCATAGAGCGGAAGCCACCCCAACCGCACCGAGAAGAGGGCCTGGAGAAGCAGCGCGGCCCAGAAGGAGGGCAGCGAATAGAGGCCGAAGAGGACGATCCCCGAGGTCCGGTCCAGCGCTCCCTCGGGCCGTCCGCCCGCCGCGACGCCCAGGGGCACGGCGATCGCGAGCGTGAAGAACAGCGCCAGCCCGTTCAAGCAGAGCGTGTAGGGAAGGGCCTCGCCGATGCGCTGCGAGACCGGCCTGTGATCGACGAACGACTCTCCGAAGTCGAGCCGGACCACGCGCGAGATCCAGAGCCCGAACCGCTCCGGCAGCGGCCGGTCGAGCCCGTAGGCCCGGCGCATTTCCTCAGCGGCGCGCTGGGAGATTCTTCGGGAGGACTCGCCCCCCAGGGCGGAGACGGGGCTTCCCGGAGCCAGATGCAGGAGCAGGAAGACCACGATCACGATCCCGGCGAGGGTGGGGACCGCCAGGAGGAGGCGGCGCGCGAGGTATCGCCTCAAGGAGCCGCCTGGCCCTCGCGCCACCAGGCCAGGGGACCGGGCCAGATGCCGTACAGGCCCAGGGGCGAAGTCACCAGGCCGTGGATCCGGCGGGCGAACAGGTATTTCTGGGACGCGTTGGTGATGAAGATCGCCGGCGCGTCGTCCCGGAACAAGGCGTGAAGGCGGTGATACAGCGCCAGCCGTTTGCGCTCGTCGGTCTCGCGGCGGGCCTCCTCCATCAGGCGATCCGCCTGGGGGCTCTTGTAGAAGCCGCTGTTGAGCCCCTGGGGAGGCCACTGCGACGAGTGCCAATAGGGATAGGGATCGGGATTGGGATCCGAAGCGGACCACGCCAGGGACGCGGCCTCGAAATCGCCAGCGTCGATCCGCTCGGCGAACGCGGCCCATTCCAGCGGACGCACGGTGGCCCGCACCCCGACTTGCGCGAGCTGCGACGCGAGCGTCTCGTCGATCTCCCGTCCGACCGTGCTTCCGGCCGAGACGAGCAGCTCGAAGCGCATCTCCCGTTGATCGCGATCGCGCGTCCCGTCGCCGTTGCTGTCCCGCCAGCCCGCCGCGTCGAGCAGGGCCGCGGCGCCCTTGGGATCGAACGGCAGCGGCGCCACGGAGGGATCGTAGGCCGGAGAGTCCGGGGCCCACGGACCGGAGATGACCCGCGCCGAGCCCTTGAACAGGGTGCGCACGATCTTGCCACGATCGAGCAGCATGGTCAGGGCCCGGCGGACCCGGGCGTCGGAAAAGAACGGAGACCGATCGTTCAAGGCGATGTAGTTGTAGTCGAGGTCGTAATACTCGACCAGGCGGCAGCAGGCGCGGGCCGCCGGATCGGCCAGCGCGCGCTCCTTGCCGGTCGTGTCGAGCTGCGTTTCATCCAAGTCGCCGCGCGTGGCCGAGGCCACGGCCACGGCGTTCTCCGGAAGGATCCGAAACACCACGCGGTCGAAGTGCCCGCGGTCGCCCCAATAGCGCGGGTTCCGCTCGAGCTCGATCGACTCCTGGGGCTTCCACGACACCAGCCGGTAGGGGCCGTCGGACAGCGGGGCTCGGTTCTCCCGGACCTTGGAGAAGTTCTTCCCGGCGAAACGGTGCGCCGGAAGAAGGGGGACCACGAAGGCCATGGCGCGGTAGGCGTAGGGCTCCCGAAATTTCGCCGTGAAGGTTCTTGCGTCGACGGCCTCGACCGACTCGAGTCCCTCGAAGACCGGTTTGAAGACCGGCGAGGAGATCTTGGGGTCCCGGATCCGCTGGATGGTGAAGACCGCGTCGGCCGACGTGACCGGCACGCCGTCCTCCCAGACCGCTTCCTTGCGCAGCGTGAACCGGTACGTCCTTCCGTCGGGCAGGAGCTCGAAGGTCTGGGCCAGGCCGGGAACCAGCCGCATCCGGGAGTCGAAATCGATCAGGTTGCGCGACAGGTAGGCCAGCACCTGCTGCTCGTACCCGGTCGATTGCGTCACCGCGTTCAAGGTCCCCGGCTCGCCGACCAGCCGCCGGCGGAGAACTCCCCCGTCGCCGGGCGTCCCTCGTCCGGTCTCGTCGATGTATCCCAGCACCGGCTGCCGGGCCGGGACCGCCGTGGGCGAATTCGCCGGCAGGGCGTTCGCGGAGATCGCCGCGGGCCGCTCACGCCCCCGGCACGCCGCCAGCGGGCAGAGCGCAAGCAGGAGAAGCGCGCGTTTCAAGCGACCCCATTATGCGTGCATTCCGAGGCAGGCGGAGCGTGAGGCGTGAGGCGTGAGGCGTGAGGCGTGAGGCGTGAGGCGTGAGGCGTGAGGCGTGAGGCGTCGAAAGAAGCCACCCCCGAAAGCCCTAGTCAAGAGAGTGCCTCAAAATCGCCCAAACCCGTCCCACAGCTCGCGACGCGCGTAGTCTCCTGAGCGGAAGCGAAGGAGGAGGCGAGCGCCGCGGGAGCCGGATCGAGCACGGGATCAGGAGTTTGGTCGAGCCCCTTTGGGCGAGCCAAACTCCGGTGCGCGCGCCAGCGCGCAGATCCCACGCGCAGCAGAGGCGACGGTTAGGGTATCTGAAAGCTCGCCGCGGCCGTATTGCGCGAAGCGTCGGTGGCCCGGACCAGGAGAAACCCGACTTTGAGCTTGGGATCCAGCTTCAGAACGTAGGACTCCTGGGGGGAGTCGGAGAGGCCGTCCTTGGGCTCGACGCGGATCCACTCGGTGGCGTCGACGGAATACTCGACGTCCTGAATCGGCGAAGCCGCGTCCGTGACGTCGATCTCGACGGTCCCCGGAGCCGCCGACTTCCTGCGGATCGCCGGAGGCGTGTTGTCGATCTGCGTCGGCGAGGTCTCGCGCTGCCCGCTCCGGCCTTCTCCGGGGTTGGATTCGGCGTCCGATGCGGTCAGGCGAAACACGTACTCGCCGTCGGGAAGCGCCGTGGTGTCGAAGGAATAGAAACTGTCCTTGATCCCCTTGCGCAGCGTGAGCCAGCGCTCCGAGCCGGCCGGCCGGAACTCCAGGTCGTACATCAGGGTGTCGCCGTCGGGATCCGACGCCTTCCAGGTCAACGTGCGGTATCCCTTCCGGAGGAGGCGCCGCGGAGGGATCTCCGCCTTGGACTCCTCGAGACCGGTGAAGATTCCCTTTTCGTCCGGCGCGGTCGCCTCGAAGACGTTGGACCCGCCGGACGCGGCGCGGGCCAGCACTTCGGCCGGTCCCAGGGCGACCAGCGAATCGACCACCGGGATCGCGTTGCGATTGCGGTAGGCCGCCTCCACCCGGCGCACGGCCGGGACGCGCTCTCCGTCGGAAGACATCCTGGCCTTCCACTGCAGGAAGCGGCCGGGCGGCGCCTCGACCGTGGAGGTCTGGGACGCGGCCGCCAACGGCGACCAGGAGCTCCAGGTCGCATCGGGGGCCGACGACTCGCCGGAGCGGAACGAAAACGCGACCCGGGAGCCCGCCGGGACATCCCCCTCCCAGCGGAAGGCTCCGAACCGGCTGGTCCGTCCGGTGTCCTTGACCGGGGAGACGTACTCGCCCTCGCGAGGCCCGTCGCTCAGGCGGTACACGGAGCTGGCCGAGTTCGTGGCCACCGCGTCGCCGGCGAGCACCGTCACCTGCTTCTCGTCGAAGGTGCGCTCCAGGGAGAACCGGCCGGCCTCGATGCGGTAGAGCTTGCCGTTGGGACCGGTCGCCGCCAGCACGCCGCCGCCCTGAGAATCCGACTCCAACGCGAACACCAGCTCGTCGGCGCTCGTCCAGACCGCGCGCGGAGCTTCCCCTTCCTGGAAGAGGATGACCTCCGAGGAATAACCGTTCTGCTTGACGCCCGGGCGCTGCGGCGCCAGACGAGGCGTCGAGACCGAGGCGGTCACCTCGGGCTTGTCCCGGGCCTCTTCGTCGGTTCGGGTCGGTCCGCTCTGGGACGTCTTGTTGGTCGGCGGCGTGGACGGCGCGGAGATCGGCTCGTTGCCCGCCGCGGCGACGTCGGCCGACCCGGCCGCGACCCAGATCCGACCGTCCGCCCCCGCGGCGATCGACGTGATCTCGGTCTTGGAAGAGTCGTAGAGCGTGCGCAACGTTCCGCCCTTGTCCAATCGGAGGACCAGGCCCCGGCCGGAGGTGCCGGCCCAGACCCGCCCCTCTTTGTCCACGTACAGGCTCCGCACGTGCGCGTCGGCGGTCGTCTCCAGGCGTTCGCCGTGGCCGGCTCCGGTCACCCGGTGAATCTCCCCGGGCAGGCCCGTGGCCACATAGAGCGCGCCTCCGGAAACGGCCAGGGCCCAGACGTACTGCGCCTTGGGCTCGTAGTAGACCGAGAACTTGCCGGATCCGTCCAGGCGGTACACCTTGCCGCCCGGGGCGGTGCCGGCGTAGACCGCACCGTCGGATCCCGCCGCGAGCGCCGTCACTTCCTTTTCCGGCAGCGTCGCGTACACGGAGACCTCCCCGCGCGGCGAGACCCGCAGGACCTTCCCGGCTTCTCCGGTGGCCAGGAACACGGAGCCGTCCTTCCCTTTGGCGCCCGCGTAGATCGCCGCTTCGGCGATGCCCTCCACGCGCTTGGAATCGCGCGCCAGCGTCAGAGCGCCGTCCACGGTGACGGCCACGCCGCGGGCTTCTCCCGCCGAGAAGTCCGCCGCGGAGTCGGACACCCAGATCTTGGTTCCCGAGGCGAGCGCCATCGGCGCCCAGGCCGCGGCGGCGGCGGCCAGCCTCGCGCAACGAAAAAATGCGCGCGCGCCCCTCACCAGATCTTCGGCTCCACTTCCACGCGAAGCCGGGCCGAGCCGGTCACCGGAATGGGCTGCTCGATCGACTCCGACTGGAGCCGGACATAGGCCAGATCCGGCGTGGCCTGCTCTCCGGGACCCCGGTCGCGCAGGATGGCCACGAGCGAGGGCGGGAGGGCCTGGAGGCTGTCCCCGACCACGACCGCTCCGGGGCTGCGGCGGTAGGCCAGCAGGTTCAGGCTGTTGGGCGGGCGGATGCGGGCGATGAAGTCGAGCACCTGATCGAGCGAGTGCGGATCGGCCGGGAGCAGCCCCAGGTCGTAGGCCGTGGCGGCCGATCCGTCACCGACGAACACGGTCAGGGGACCGGGCGGCGTGTCGGCGGGCACCTTCAGATTCATGACCACCCTGCGGGGGCTGCCCCGGAAGTCGACCAGGTCCACCCAGACCGGGACGTCGTCGCCCGCGCGCACGCGTTCCTTCTGCGCCTCGACGTGAACGATCCGGGCGTTCTGAAGCCGGTCGGAATGCGCGATCTCGACGTCGATGCCCGTGATCGTCAGGTCGCGGAATTCGTTGGCCATCAGGTAATTCGTCAGCAGCGCCAGGGACGAGACGGCCTCCTCCCGGGCGGTCATCCCGGAGAAGACCGAGTTCCACTGCACGTCGCGATCGGTCGTATGGATCGCGGACTTCCACACCAGCGTCCTCTCGCCGGCCCGCTTCTCCAGGGTGGTGACGACGTTGTCGATCGCCACCGCCGCCAGGATCGGAGTCAGCATCGCGTTATGGACCGCCTGAAAGTGGTACGCCTGCATGGGGACCTGGTCCGATGAGATCCGGACGGTGATCGGCACCATCGGGGCGCGCGCCCCGAACATGCCGAGGATCCCGGTCGAGCGATCCTCCGAGATCGAGCCGAGCACCGGCCCCGTCGCGGCGAACTTGAAGGAGCGGTAAACCGAGGGAAGGACCGTGAGGACCTCCGCTCGGGCCATCGGCATCGAAACCGGGCCCATCGACAGGAAGGGATGCCCGAACGCCAGCACCGAACTGCCCTCGACCCACGTCACCGTGCCCGTGGCGGCAAGATCCATGTCGCCGGACAAGAGCTGAGCGGCGATGGCCGAGCCCGGCCGCAGCGTTGACGACGGCGCCGCGGCGTCGACGGAAGCCGACGACGCGCCGGAGGGAACCGCCATCCAGCCCGCCGCCTGGGCCACCCGGCTGAAGAGCTCCCCGGGCGCGAGCGCTCCGCCGAACGAAACGGGCAGGGGCAGCGGCGAGGCTTCTCCCGCCGAGGGCAAGCGCAGCGGAGCCACAAGCGACTCCAGGCGGTCGGCGAAACGCGCTCCGGCGAACGCCGAGAGGAGCGTGGCCGTCGGCGTGGCCGAGGCCGTGCTTCCGCCGATCGGAACCGGTGGCCCGGCGGGGACGTGCCGGATGTCCAGCATGCTCTGGATGGGGGTGATGCCGCAGATGGGCTCCTTGGAGAACGGCCAGCCGTACGCGAGCGCTCCGATCAGCTTGTCCTGCACGTAGATGGGGCTCCCGCTCATCCCGGCGATGATCCCGGCATTCTCCAGGCCCGCGCCGGAGACCCGACCGAGGATCAGGTCCTGTCGAGGCGCGTAACGCTTCAGCAGGCCGATGATCTCGACGTCGAAGCGCTGCACGCCGCGCCCATCGCCCAGGTCCGACACGCCGTAACCCTTCATCCCGGGGACGATCTCGTCGACCGGAAGGATCTCCGTCGCCTTGACGTCGGCGACCGGGGCGGGCGGGGTCGGCCGCTTGGGCGGAGCGGGGCGAACCGGCGCGAGCCCGAGGAGCGCAAGCGCGACCACAGCCGCAGCCACCGCAGCCACACCGCGGACCAACATTCCCATGAAGCTCACAACGCGGCGCGCGAGGGAACCCATTCCCTTTGACCCTCCCTCATGCGTATGTTACGTTCCAAACGAATGATGCTGGCCGTCTTGCAGCCCATCCGGGTCGAATCTCTCCCCGGCGGGCAGGACTCCCTGCTCACGTTCTTCCGCGAAACGGGAGTCCCGGCCAAGGTTGTCCTGGCCATCCTCTTTTTCTTCTCCCTGGTCTCCTGGATCATCATTTTCGCAAAATTCGTGCGCCTGCGGCGAATCGGCCGCCAATCCGACAAGTTCGTGGCCTTTTTTCGCAAGTCCAAGCGGTTCTCCGAGGTCAACGCCATCGCCAGCCAGCTGACCGACACGCCTCTGACCACCCTCTTCAAGGCGGGCTACGCCGAGCTCGACGCCCAGGTGAAGGCCAACCGGCCGGAGGATCCGGCGGTCACCGCGTCGGGCGCTTCGGCCGGCAAGCTTCTCATCAAGAACATCGCCGGGGTCGAGCGGGCCCTGGAGCGCGCGATCGGGGTGGAGGTCTCGCGTCTGACCCGCTCCATGACGTTCCTGGCCACAACGGCGTCGGCCTGCCCCTTCATCGGCCTGTTCGGCACGGTCTGGGGCATCATGCAGTCGTTCCGGGCGATCGGTCAGACCGGTTCGACCTCCATCGCCGCGGTCGCTCCAGGAATCTCCGAGGCGCTGGTCAACACCGCGGCCGGCCTGGCCGCGGCCATCCCCGCGCTGATCTTCTACAACTACTTCATGGGGAAGGTCCGCCAGCAGCGGGCGGGAATGGAGGACTTCGCGCTGGAGTTCGTCAATCTGGCGGAGAGGAATTTCACATAACCGTCGTGAGGCGTGAGGCGTTAGGGGTAAGGCGTTCCCTGTTGCGACGCAAGATGACTTGCGGGTCCTGGCTCGCCTCACGCCGCGCTCCTCACGCCTGACGTCCTCTCATGGCCTTCCATCGCGAGAGCGGCGACCCCTTCGATCACCTCGCCGACATCAACGTGACCCCGCTGGTCGACGTGATGCTCGTGCTGCTCATCATTTTCATGGTCACCGCCCCGATGATGCACCAGGGCGTTGCCGTGGCGCTCCCGAAGACGGCGACGACCAATCTGCCAACCGGAGTGGAAGATCCGATCATCCTTTCGATCACGCGCGACGGGCTGTACTACATCAACGAGACGCCGGTGGCGCGCGGCTTGCTTAAAGATCGTCTCAATGCGCTGTTGCGCATGCGCAAGGACCGAACGGTCTTTCTGAAGGCCGATCGGGCGCTGTCCTACGGCACGGTCGTGGAGACCCTCGACATCCTCAACCGCATGGGCATCGAGAGCCTCGGCATGATCACCGAGACGCCGCAATCCAAGAAGGGGAAATGAAGCATCCGCAACCGGACAGGGGCCTGCGTTTCGGCGATTCCCGCGCCGGACGGCCCCGAGCCGTGCGCTGACGCGGGCCATCGATGGACGCCGTCGGGCATGTCCTTGCCGAGCGCCAGCAGGAACCCTATCCCTGGGCGGCCGGCGTGGCTCTGGCTCTGGTGCTCCACGCCGGAGTCCTGGCCGCGGTTCTGCTCTCCAGCCTGGCGCACCCGAGACGCTATCTGCTCGACCGCGCCGTGGCGGTCCGGCTGGTCCAGGCGGGCTCGATCAAAGGAGGATCTCCCGCCGTGACGGCGCCGGAGCCCCAGCCGGAGAGACCGAAAATCGAAAAGCCTCCCGAGGAAGCGCCGCCGCCGCCCACCGAGAAGGCCAAGCTGCTGCCGGCCAAGAAGGAGGACAAGAAGAAGGCCCCGTCCGCGCCGCCGGCCGCGACGTCCCGCAAGGGCG
The DNA here is from genome assembly GCA_963733955.1 of uncultured Acidobacteriota bacterium. GTDB lineage: Bacteria > Acidobacteriota > Thermoanaerobaculia > UBA5066 > Gp7-AA6 > DATFTF01. Next base: position 1,809,489 of record CAVTEW010000003.1, on the reverse strand, counting down.
CCGATGCCCACCCGGCCTCTCCCCCGGCGGCGACGCGGGGAGAAGGCGGACCCCTGGGCGCCGGAGGCAACGTCGGCATCGGCGGAGCGACCTTCGACCAACCGGATTTCAACTACTCGTACTACATCGAGCGGATGCTGGTCACGATCGGGACGAACTGGTTCAAGCCTGCCCAGATGGTTCCCACATCCCCGGTCATCCGCTTTCAGATCCTCCGGGACGGGACCATCAGCGGGGCCGACGTCGAGCGCACCAGCGGCCTGGCGTTCGTGGACCGCGCCGCGCTGCGGGCCGTGCTGGCATCGTCGCCGCTCCCGCCGCTTCCGGCCGAGTTCGCGGGCGACCATCTCGGGGTTCATCTGATTTTCGAGTGAGGGTCGAACATGGAGGTGTCTTGAGAAAAGACCGGATCCTGCTCCTCGCGGCGATGGCCCTGGCTCTGGCCGGTCCCGGCGCCGCGCAGCCGGTGACCCCCATCCCGACGGCGGTCCCGGGCGGCGGACTCGTCCTCAAGATCACCAAGGAAGGAGGGCGGCGTCTGCCGCTGGCGGTTCCGCCTTTGCTGGTGCCGGGTATGGCGGCCCTGCAGGCCAAGGTCATCGACCCCTTCACCGCCACCCTGCGGACGGACCTCGAGTACGTCCAGGTGCTGGCCATGGTGGACCCGTCGCTCTACCCGACCGGATTCCGCGAGCCCACGACGCCGCAGGCGGCCGACCGCTGGCTGGGGACCGGCGCCGAGGTCCTGGTCGACACCCGGGGAGAAGTGGCGGGCGACCGCGTGTCCGTCGAGGCGCGTGTCTGGGACCTGAAGACGCGCAAGATGCTCTTCGGCCGCAGGTATTCCGGCGGCGTGTCGTATGTCGAGCGCGTCGCGCACACTCTGGCCAACGACGTGGTCAAGGAGCTGACCGGACAGAACGGAACGTTTCTGTCGACCATCGTCTTCGTTTCGGATCGGGACCACGCCAAGGAGCTCTACGCGATGGACTTCGACGGACGGAATCCGCGCCGGCTGACGGCGCACAAGATGCTGGCGTTGAATCCCGACGCCCGCGGCGGGCGCGTGGTCTTCACGAGCTACGTACACCGCTTTCCCCAGATCTGGACGATGAACGCGGACGGCACCAACCAGAAGGAGCTGTCGACCGGTCTGGAGCTCAACGCCTCCCCGGCGCTCTCGCCCGACGGGTCCCAGATCGCCTTCGCCGGCTCCGCGCACGGCAACGTGGACATCTACGTCGTGGGCTCCTCGGGCGGCGCGGCCCGGCGGCTGACCACCACGCACGCCCTGGAAGCCTCCCCGGACTGGTCCCCCACCGGACGGCAGATCGCCTACACCTCCGACCAGACCGGGACGCCGCAGATCTGGGTGATGGACGCGGAAGGCACCAACGCCCGCCGACTGACCTTCGCCGGGAACTGGAACGACGAGGTGGCCTGGTCGCCCAAGGGCGACAAGATCGCCTTCGCCTGCCGAAACGAGGGGGATTTCAACATCTGCGTGATGGACGTGGCCACCGGAGCCACCGTCCAGCTCACTTCCGAGGGATCCAACGGTCACCCCGGCTGGTCTCCCGACGGCGAGAAGATCGCGTACCAGAGCCGCCGGGCGGGGCGGACGGAGGTCTACACCATGGACGCTCTCGACGGCGGGAACAAGAAGGTGCTGACCGAAGGCGGCTCCAACAACATGCAGCCGGTGTGGCTCCCGTGATCCGCGAGACCCGGCGCATTCAACTTTGCTATATTCATCGTTCTGCGATGCAACGCGAAAACGCAAGAGTAGATGAGGCGATTCATCCACCGAAGGAGAGGGCAATGAGAACGAATCGGACCCTGGTCGTATCCCTGGCGTTCCTGCTCGTGGGAACGCTGTCGCTGGTCAATGGATGCAAGAAGAAGCCCCCCCAAACCACGGAACAGGCCAAGCCCGCCGAGGCGCCCAGCAATCCCTCCTCGACCGAGGTGGCTCCGCCCACGAGGACGGCGCCCCAGTCGGTGGAATCGAGCCCCTTGAGCGCCTCGCTGGAAGAGATGAACCAGAAGGGGTACTTGAAGGACGCGTTCTTCGAATACGACAAGGCCGACCTGAGGGACGACGCGCGCACGACGCTGTCCGCGGACGCCGAATGGCTCAAGAAGTATCCCTCGACCCAGATCCTGATCGAGGGGCATTGCGACGAGCGGGGCACGTCGGAGTACAACATGGCGCTGGGCGATCGTCGGGCCAACGCCACCAAGGAGTACCTGGCCTCTCTCGGCGTGGAATCCGGACGCGTGAAGTCGGTGTCCTACGGCAAGGAACGTCCGTTCTGCAACGAGTCCAACGAGACCTGCTGGCAGGAGAACCGCCGGGCCCACTTCGTCTTCACGGCCAAGTGACCCCGCTCCGGCGGGCGCTCGTCTTCGCCGCCCTCGCCGCCCCCGGTCTGCTGCTGGGAGCGGCGTGCGTCTCCTCCGACGACATCGAGGGAATCCACCGCCACATCAACGACGTGGAAAAGGAAGTCCAGGCCGTCGAGCGCAAGTCTTCCAGCAAGGAAGAGGTGGCCAAGCTCAACTCCAGCGTCTCGCAGCAGACCCAGCAGCTCCTGAAGTCCAACGCCGACACAGGCGTGAAATTGAACGAGCTGACGGCCAAGATGGAGCAGCTGGAGGCGAAGCTCGAGGACACCAATCGGCGCCTCTCGCAGCTCTCCCAGCAGATCGCCGAGACGCAGGGGGATCTGGCCCGCATGCGGGCAGGGTCGTCGCCGTCCGGCGGGCCGCCCCCCGCCGGCGCGCCGCCCGGATCGGATACCGCCGTCGTGCGTCCCGCCGGCGGCCAGCCGTCCCCGGCCGACCTCTACGACACCGCCTACGGCGACTACACCAAGGGGCGCTACGCGCTGGCCGTCCAGGGCTTTCAGGACTATCTGAAGTCCTATCCCAACACGGACCTTTCCGACGACGCGCAGTATTGGATCGGCGAGTCGCACTACGCGCAGAAGAGCTACAAGGACGCCATCGCCGACTTCGATCGGCTTTTGAGAGATTTTCCGCGCAGCAACAAGGCGTCGGCCGCGCTCCTCAAGAAGGCCTACGCGCTGCTCGAGCAGGGGCAGAAGGCCGAGGCGGTCGTCCAGCTCCAGTACGTGATCCACGAATACCCATCCAGCGAAGAGTCTCGACTCGCCCGGGCGCGGCTCAAGACCCTGGGCATCGACGCGAGATAGCCGGAAAAGGCGGGCGCGCGGGGCCGCACTGTGCGATGATGTGCGGCCGCGCGGCGATGGAGCCGCACATCACCGACGACGAAAAGAGGGACAGACCGACATGGCGAACATCAAATCCGCGGAGAAGCGCATGCGGCAGTCCGCACGGCGCACCGCACGCAATCGCGCAGTGCGCTCGGCCCTGCGGACGACGCTGAAGACCTACCGCGCGGCGGAGGATTCGGGCAAGGGCGCGGCCGTGCCCTCCACCTACGCCCAGATCGACACGGCCCGGCGCAAGGGAGTGATCCACAAGAACGCTGCCGCGCGCTACAAGTCGCGCCTGGCCAAGAAGGCCGCGAAGGCCAAATAGCGGCGGAGACGTCGGACAAAGGACGTAGGAGTTCCCTGCCCCCTACGTCCTTCCACCCGCGTCCTTCTTCCTCAAAACCCCTCCAGAAGGCTCGAAACCAGGCTCGCCGCGAAGCGTTCGGCCACGCGGTCGATCGCCTCGTTCTCCCGGTCGACGAACGACGCGGCGCTGGTGGAGAACGCGTAGTTCTCCTGGAACGTGTAAGCGGGGTTCTCCCACAGGACCTTCCCGTCCGGCAGAGTCTTCAACGACACCTGGGCGGTGATGCGGATCTGGTATTCGCGCGCCCGGCCGGCCTCGTCGAAGGCCACCGGGAAGAGCGAGAATCCCGTGACCGCCCCGGCCAGGTCCGCGTCGGCCCCCGCCGCCTCCGGGCGCACGGAGAAGCGGCCCCGGCTCGCGAGCTCCCGGGCGATCTCCCGCGAAAGCCTCTGCTCGACCCCGATGCGGGGCGTCTGGTTGGCCAGGGTCTGGAAGTGAATCACCCGGATGGACGGAGGGAGCGTGGAAGTCCGGCCGACCAGGCTATAGCCGCAGCCGGCTGTCGTCAGGAACGCCGCGCAGAGGGTCAGCGCCGCCGCTACCCAGAACCGGACGCGGGGACGGAGGGATGGGGGGATGGAGGGAAGGACGCAGGTCCCCGCGTCCCCGTGTCGCCGCGTCCCCGCGTCAGAGCCGGTCACCGCACCACCAAGTTCAGCAGACGGTCCGGCACGTAGACCGCCCGCGCGAGCTCCTTGCCGTCGACCCACGGACGGATCTTCTCGTCGGCGCGGGCCAGGGCCAGCGCCTGGTCCTGCGCGGTGCCCCGCTCGAGCTCGAGCTTTCCGCGGACCTTTCCGTTGACCTGGACCACGAGCGTCACCCGCGTCGCCATGGCCAGAGCCGCATCGAAGACGGGCCACGCGGCATCCAGGAGGAATCCCGATTCGCCCGAGCGCTCCCACCACTCCTGCGTCAGATGCGGGGCCACCGGATGCAGGAGCTTCAAGAGCGTCCCGACCGCGCGCCGCAGCGAGGCCGGCGTCTCCGCGCCGAGATCGGCCGCCTCGGCCACGGCCCTCTGAAACTCCATCAAGGCGGCGATGGCGGTGTGAAAGTGAAAGCGCTCGGCGTCCTCGGTGACGCGCTGGATCGTCCGGTGCTCCAGGCGGCGCAGGGGCGAATCCGCGCCGGCCGTCCCGGACGCCTCCGGCGCCCCGAGGACGCGTTCGCAAAGATCGTGAATCCGCTGGAGGAACCGCGAGGCTCCCAGGACCCCGTCCTCCGACCACTCGGATTCCTTTTCCGGCGGCCCGATGAAGAGCGTGTAGACCCGGACGGTATCCGCTCCGAAGCGGGCGATCAGCTCGTCCGGAGAGACCGTGTTCCCGCGCGACTTGGACATCTTCTCGACCTTGCCGTTGGCCGGATTGAGCTTGGTGATCATTCCCTGGTTAAAGAGGCGGGCAAAGGGCTCCTCGATCGCGACCAGGCCCAGGTCCTTCAAGACCCGGCAAACGAAGCGCGCGTACAACAGGTGCAGGATGGCGTGCTCGATGCCGCCGACATACTGGTCCACGGGCATCCAGTGAGCGGCGCGATCGGGATCGACCATGCGGCTGGAATCGTCGGGATCGAGAAAGCGCAGGTAGTACCAGGACGAGTCGACGAACGTGTCCATGGTGTCCGTCTCGCGCCGGGCCGCTCCGCCGCAACGCGGACAGTCCGTCCGCACGAACGCTTCGGACTTCTCCAGCGGGTTGCCTTCGGCTCCCCGGAAGGCGACGTCCTCGGGCAGCAGGATCGGGAGGTCTTCGTCGCGCGCCGGGACGACGCCGCAGCCGGGACAGTGCACGGCGGGAATCGGCGTGCCCCAGTAGCGCTGGCGCGAGATCAACCAGTCGCGCAGGCGGTAGCCGATCTTCCCTTTCCCGAAGCCCTTCCCCTCGATCCAGGAGATCGCGGTGCGGATGGCCCCGGGTCCCGCCGGAGTCCCGTCCCAATCGCCGGACCGGTAGAGGACGCCGCCATGCGCGATGGCTCGGGTCATCGCCGCCGGATCGGGCTCCTCGCTCTCGGTGCGGTAGACCGGACGGATGGGAAGCCCGTAGCGGCGCGCGAACTCGAAGTCCCGCTCGTCGTGCGCGGGCACGCCCATGATGGCCCCGGTGCCGTAGTCGGGAAGGACGAAGTTCGCCAGCCAGACCGGGATCTGCTCGCCGGTCGCCGGGTTGACCGCGGAGATCCCCGTGTCGATCCCCTCCTTGACGCCTCCCTCGGCCTCCCGTTCCAGGCGCGACTCGCGGCGCACCTTTTCGATGAACGCGCGGAGTTCCGAGGGCCGGTCCGACCGACCGGCGAGGATCGCGGCGGCGGGATGCTCCGGCGCCAGGGCCAGAAACGTCGCCCCGAAGAGGGTGTCCGGCCGCGTGGTGAAGACCGGGATGGGCTCGCTCAGCGCCTCCACCCGGAACGCGATCTCCGCGCCATCGGACCTTCCGATCCAGTTGCGCTGCATCGTCTTGACGCGGTCGGACCATTCGAGCGCGTCGAGCCCGCCCAGCAGGCGCTCGGCGTAGTCGGTGATGCGGAAGAACCACTGCGTCAGATCGCGGACCTCCACAAGATCGTCGGAGCGCTCGCAGCGGCCCTCCACGACCTGTTCGTTGGCCAGAACGGTCCGGCACCCCGGGCACCAGTTGACCGGGGCGGTCTTGCGGTAGGCCAGGCCGCGCTCCCACATGCGCAGGAAGAGCCACTGGTTCCAGCGGTAGTAGCGCGGGTCGCAGGACGCCAGCTCCTTGGACCAGTCGTAGAGGAGGCCCAGGGTCCCGAGCTGCTCCTTCATGCGCGCGATGTTGGCCAGGGTGTACGCGCGTGGATGGACGCCGCTGGCGATGGCGGCGTTCTCCGCGGGCAGGCCGAAGGCGTCCCACCCCATTGGATTCAGCACGCGCCGACCGGCCATCCGCTCGCGGCGATACAGGGCGTCGCCCAGGATGTAGTTGCGGCCGTGCCCGACGTGGAGCCGGCTTCCCGAGGGATACGGGAACATGTTGAGCATGTAGAACTTGTCCCCGGCGGCGGCGGTGTCGACGTAGGCGGCGCGCTCCCGGCTCCAGCGCTCCTGCCACTTGCGCTCGATCGCGGCGTGGTCGTACTTCTCGGACATGGAGCAGCATCCTAACGGAAGACGCCGCGATTGGATTCCTTCCGGCGCCGCCGGAGGGCCCGCGCTCTATTGGCGGACCCGGACCGTGGCCGAACCGGCGCGGACCGAGCGGTAGTCCAGGCCGCCGGACGACGAGATCGGGGCGATCGTCAGCGCGCGGGGTTTGACCAGGGACCTCCGTCCGAACGGGATGTACCGCGCGTCGACGCCGTTGACGGAGGCGGAGGGATCGGAAAACACGTACCCGCGGTCGGGGTAATAGACCTCGATCCAACGGTGGTAGGCGCCTCCGACGGAGGCGTCGAACCCGTCGTGCCCGGGTCCGCACGCGAGGACGCCCTGAACGGTCCGCGCCGTGATCCCCACCCTTCGCAGCAGATCCACGGCCAGCTCCGCGTACCCGACGCAATAGGCGCGGCGCGAGGCGAAGACCGCCGCGGGATCCTGGAGCCGCAGGCGGTCCGGATCGTAGGTGATCTCCGTGGCCAGGGCGACGAGCACGCGCCGCACCGCTTGCGCCTCGGTGCGGCTTCCACCGACGAGGCTTCGGGCGTAGGCGTCCCGCTCCGGTGAAGGAGGGAGCGTGGAATCCGACGCCGATCCGGTCGGAAACGGCGCCGCCGTCGCCAGCGGAGCGTCGGAGACCCGAACGGCCAGCTGCAGGGTCCCATCCGGATCGATCGTGACCGCGAGGGAGTATCCGTCGTTGTCGTACTGATCGAAGAGCCGGGCATCCGCTCCGGACGCGCGGTAGAGGGCTCTCTGCTCCGCGCCCGCCGCCCCGGCCGCCAGCGCCAGGAGGACGGCCGCGATCGCCGTGCGCCTCACGTCGACGGGGTCTCCGGAGGGCGCGCCTTCAGAACGCCGTCCAGAATCCCGTTGATGAACTGGGAGGACTTGGGCGTGGAGAAGCGCTTGGCGATCTCCAGGGCTTCGTCGATGATGACCGGGCGCGGCGTGGAGGGCTCGTGGAGCAGCTCGAAGAGCGCCAGGCGCAGGATGTTGCGGTCCACCACCGGCATCCGCGTGAGCCGCCAGTGGTCGGCCTGCCGGGAAATGATCGCGTCGAGGGACTCGCGGTTGGCCAGAGTTCCCACCACCAGGCGCTCGGTGAAATCGCGCAGCGCCGGAGTCGCCTTGTGGAGGTCCTCGGAGCGCTCGAACATCTCGCCGGCGGCGGTGCCGGCCACGTCGTTCTCGTAGAGCATCTGCAGAGCGAGCTCCCGGGCCTTGCGCCGCGCCCCCATCAACGCCTCCCGCGATCGCCCGACGCGCGGATCGTGCGATCGCGTGACCGGAGCGCGCGCCGCCCGCGCCCCTCCCGCTCGGCCGATCCGGACCTCCGCTGCAGATTGGCCATTTCCACGGCGGCTTGCGCCGCCTCGGCCCCCTTGGAGATCCGTCGGTGCGCCTGGTCCATCGTGTCGCAGGTCAGCAACCCGAAGCCGATCGGAACGCCCTCGGTCGAGAGGCCCGCCAGCGCCGTGGCCACGGCGTGACCGAGCACCTCGTGATGGGTCGTCTCGCCGCGCACGATCGCGCCGAGCGCGATGACGGCGTGCGGCCGGGGCCTGCGGCGGATCGCCGCGGCGACGGCCAGAGGCAGCTCGAACGCGCCGGGCACCCGCACGATGGCGACGTCGGCCGCGTGCGCGCCGCGCTCCTCGAGGGCGTCCAGGGCGGACCGGAGGAGGCCGTCGGTGACCGTCGGGTTCCAGCGGGAACAGACCACCGCGACGCGAAGGCCGGCGGCATGGGAGGCTCCTTCCGTCTCCCTCGGCTGGACAGAAGGGGCAGCCACGCGGCGCGAGACACGGCGGTTGTTCAAGGAACGCTCTCCGTTTCGGGAAGAGGCATTGTAGCCGATCTCCGCCGAGGGGAGCTTGGCCCGGCGCCCGGGACGGCGCGGCTCAACGCGCCGCGAGCGTCGCCAGCGCGGGCTCCTCGCCGAAATTGCGCTGGTAGCGGAGCATGAAATCCCGGATCGCGTAGCGGGCGGGCTGAGGGCCCTGGGCTTCCAGGGCGTAGGTCGCCGCCACGCTTCCCATCCTCCCGGCCGCCGGCCAGGACGCGCCGATCCGCATCCCCCGCACCAGGCCGGCCCGATAGGCGTCCCCCACTCCCGTCGGATCGACGGCCTCGCCTTCCAGGCGCGCGGGCGGCACGTCGTACCGCGTGTGCCCTCCGTTGGAGGCCGCCGAGATCGTCGAGCCGTCGGCCCCGTGCGTGACGACCACGACCGGGACGCGCTCCTCGAGCTCCTCCCGGGAGAGCCCGGTCTTGTGGCCCAGGATGCCGTACTCGTAGTCGTTGACGATCAGGATCGCGGCCCCGGAGAGCCCGGCGGCGAGATCCTCGCCCGAGAGGCGCGCCACCTGCTGGCTGGGATCGTAGAGAAACGGCAGCCGAAACTGCCGGCACTCCCGGGCATACCGCTCCATGGCCGCGGGGTCGTTGGGGGAGACGATCACCAGGGCGATCGTCGGGGGGTCGAGCGATCCGATCGACAGGTCTCGGGCCCGTGCCATGGCGCCGGTGTAGAACGACGCGATCTGGTTCTGATCCTGATCGGTCGAGACGAAGAACGACGCCGTGAACACGTCGTCCTGGAGAGCCAGCCCTGTGATGTCCACGCCTTCCCGCTCCAGGCGGTCCCGGTACTCCCGGGCGTCGTGGCCCGCGGTCGCGAACAACACCGGCCGCTCCCCCAGCAGCGCCAGACTGTAGGCGATATTGGGCGCGCACCCGCCCGGCACGCGGCGCATCGCGTCCACCAGGAAGGAAACGGAGAGCCGGGCCATCTGGTCCGGGATCAGGTGCTCGACGAAGCGCCCGGGAAACCGCATGAGGTAGTCGAACGCCACCGAGCCGGTGACGACGACGCGGCCGGATTCGTGAGACGTGAGGCGTGAGGCATGAGGCGAATCCGGCGACGGAACAGTCACAGTCTCACGCCTGACGCCCTACGCCTTGCGGAGATAGCGCCCAACGATCGGGTCGAGGCGTTGGCGCGCGGAGTCCGAAATCGCCTTGACGTCCGTGAGGATGGCGTACTGCATCGCCCGGCGGCAGCCGCACAGGCGCGCCGGGTCCACGCGGCCGACGGCGCTGCGCATGGTTTTGCGCGCCGCCGCCGCGTTTTCGGAGAGGACCTTCAAGACCGCCTCGACCGAAACGGCCTCCATCCCGTCGCGCCAGCAATCGTAGTCGGTCACCAGGGCGAGCGAGGCGTAGCACATCTCGGCTTCCCGGGCGAGCTTGGCCTCGGTCAGGTTGGTCATCCCGATCACGTCGGCGCCCCAGGACCGGTACAGGTTCGACTCGGCCCGGGTGGAGAACTGGGGCCCTTCCATGCAGAGGTACACGCCCCCCCGATGCACGGTCAGGCCGGCCTCCTGCCCCGCGTCGGCGAGCGCCGCGGCCAGGGACGGGCAGATCGGATCGGCCAGCGCCACATGGGCGACCACGCCATCGCCGAAGAACGTGTCGGCGCGGTGCCGCGTGCGGTCGATGAACTGATCGGGCACGACGGCGTGGCGCGGCGCGTGCTCCTCCTTGAGGCTCCCCACCGCCGACGCGGACAGCAGGGCGTCGCATCCGAGCATCTTGAATCCGCAGACGTTGGCCCGGTAGTTGATCTCGGAGGGCTGGAGGCGGTGTCCGCGTCCGTGCCGGGAGAAAAAGGCAACCGGAACGCCCCCGAGCAATCCCGTGAAGTAGGAATCCGACGGCGCGCCGAAGGGCGTCTCCAGTCTCTCCTCCTTCAGGTCCTCGATCCCGGAGAGATCGTAGACGCCGCTGCCTCCGATCAGTCCGACGCGGCCGCGCGGACGGGTCATACCGTGATCCCCTCCACGACCCGGCGGTGCTGCTCGATCGCCGCGCGGACCGACTCGCCCAGCGCCAGCGCGTCCCGGGCGGCTTCTCCGTCGACCAGAGGGGCCCGGCGGCGCCGGACCGCGTCCACGAAGTCGGCCAGCTCCCGCGCCAGCGGCTCCTCCTTCGCGACGGCAACCTCCAGCGGTACGATGCGGGGCTCGCCGGCCTCCCCCCGCGCCAGGCGGAAGGCCTTGACCGTCTGGGCCTGCATATCGATCGACACGTACGTGGCCGGGGCGAAGATCCGGCATTTGCGGACCTTTTCCGAGGAGACCCGGGAGGCCGTCAGGTTCGCCACCAGGCCTCCGGGGAACTCCAGGCGCGCGTTGGCGATGTCGACCCGGGGCGTGAGCACGGGCACGCCGACCGCCCGCACGTCCGAGGCGGCTTCCCCGGCCAGGGCGCGGAGGATCTGCAGATCGTGAATCATCAGATCGAGGACCACGTCGACGTCCAGGCTGCGCGGCGTGAAAACGCCCAGGCGGTGGACCTCCACGAACTGCGGCCGTTCCACCATCGCCAGCGCCGCCTCCACGGCGGGATTGTGCCGCTCCACGTGCCCCACCGCGACGATGCGGCCCCGTTCGCGGGCCAGGCGGATCAGGCGTTCGGCCTGCGCGACATCGGCCGCCATCGGCTTCTCGATCAGGACGTCCCGGTCCCGGGCCAGAAGGTACTCGGAGATCTCCGCATGGCTGACCGTGGGCGTGGCCACCACCACGGCGTCCGCCGCGTCGGCCACGCTCTCGAGCGTCGGCAGCGTGGGGAGGCCGAACTCGGAGGCCACCTCCTGCGCCCGGCCCGGCCGGTGGTCGTGCACGCCGACGCATCGGGCCCCCGGAAGGGCCGCGGCGATCCGCGCGTGGTGCCGTCCCAGGTGGCCGACGCCGACGACGGCCAGGCGGATGGGATCCGTCATCGATGGAACCCCCGCTTGCTCGACCGGATGAACTCGACCAGGTCGCGGACGTCGGGCTGGCCGGGCAGCTCGATTTCGATGCGTTCGAGCGCCTGGGTCGTGTTGAGCTTGGATTTGATGAGGAGGCGATAGGCCTGCTCGAGCGCCAGCAGCCGTTCCCGCGAGAACCCGTTGCGCTTGAGACCGATGCCGTTGAGGCCGTAGGTCTTGGCATCGGTGCCGTCGGTCTTGCAGAACGGAAGGACGTCCTGGCGGATTTGCGAGTAGGCCCCCACGAAGGCGAATGCGCCGACCCGGATGAACTGGTGCGCTCCGACGAACGCTCCCAGGATCACGCCGTCTCCGATGTCGACGTGGCCGGCCAGGCCCGCGTAGTTGGCCAGGATGACCCGCGAGCCGATCCGGCAGTCGTGCGCGATGTGGCTATAGGCCATGAAGTACCCGTCGTCGCCGACCACGGTCTGGCCGCGCCCGGTCACGGTTCCCCGGTGCACCGTGGAAAATTCGCGGAAGACATTGCGGGATCCCACGATCAGGCGCGTCGGCTCGCCGTGGTACTTCAGGTCCTGGGGCTCGAAGCCGAGCACGGCGTGGGGGAAGATGCGGTTGCCCTCCCCGATCGTCGTGGGTCCCTGGATCTGCGCGTGCGCTCCGACCACCGTCCCGGCACCGATCTCGACCTGTTCTCCGATCAACGCATAGGGCCCCACCTCGACGTCGCCGAAGAGCCGCGCCCCCGGCGCCACCACCGCGGTCTCGTGCACCTGCGTCACGGCCGGTCCACCATCGCCGACAGCAGCTCGGCCTCCGCGCAGAGCGCTCCGTCCACGGTCGCGGTGACGCGGCACTTGCAGATCCGGGTCTTGAGCGAGACGAACTCCGCCTCGATCCGGAGCTGATCCCCGGGCACCACGGGACGCCGGAACTTGCACCGATCGACGCCGGTCAGATAGAGCAGCTTGCGCTGCGTCTCCGGCACCGCTCCGAGCAGGCCCACGCCGGCGACCTGGGCCATCGCTTCCAGGATCAGGACGCCCGGCATCACCGGGTTGCCCGGGAAATGCCCCTGGAAAAACTCCTCGTTGAAGGTCACGTTCTTGATCCCGACGACCCTCTTGCCCGGATCGAGCTCCAGAATGCGGTCGACCAGCAGGAACGGGTAGCGGTGCGGCAGGACCTTGAGGATCTCGGCGATCTGCATCGGCACGTTCAATCCTCCCGTCGTCCGGCCGTCCGGCGTTCCAACTCTGCCACCCGGCGCGCCAGCTCGGGCAGCCGGGTGATCCACGCGGCGCGTCTCAAGAAATCGCGGTGCGGCGCGGCGGGCATCCCGGAAACGACCGCTCCGGGGGTGACGCGGCTTCCGCTCACGACCCCTCCCTGCCCGGTGACGATCGCTCCGTCGCCGACTTCGGCGTGGTCGCCGACGCCGACCTGGCCGGCCAGGGTCACCCGGCTGCCCAGCCGGGACGATCCGGCGATCCCGGCCTGGCCGCACAGGATGGACAGCTCCCCCACCTGCACGTTGTGGCCGACCTGAACCAGGTTGTCGATCTTCGTGCCTCGCCCGATCAGGGTCTCGCCGAAGGTGGCGCGGTCGATCGTCGAGTTCGCTCCGATCTCGACGTCGTCCTCCAGGCGCGCGATCCCGACCTGGGGGATCTTGCGGTGCTGCGCGCCGTCCCAGACGTATCCGAACCCGTCGGCCCCGACGACGGCGCCGGGATGCAGGACGCAGCGAGAGCCCACCCGGCAGCGCTCCAGGACCGCGGCCAGCGGATGCAGACGGCAGTCCTCTCCGATCCCGGCGTCCGCGCCGACGAACGCCCCCGCGCCGATCACGGTGCGAGCGCCGATCGAGGCGCCGGCCTCGATCGTGGCTCCCGCGTCCACGGCCACGCCGGCCCCCAGCCGGGCCGTGGGATGAACGTGCGCGCGCCGGGACACTCCGGCTCGCGGGCGCCGGATCGGTTTTACGATCGAGAGCCAGATCGCCATCGCCAGCGTCGGGTTCTCGACCACGACGCAGGGACGGCCGCCCGCGTCGGCCGCCGAGGCGACCAGAAAAGCCGCGGCCCGGCTGCCGGCGACGTCCCCGGCGCGCCCGGAGTCGGCGACCCAGGAGAGATCCGTGGCCGCGGCGCGGTCGAGCGATTCCACTCCGACGACGGCCAGCCCCTCGTCGCCGACGACCGCGCCGCCCACGGCCGCGGCGACCTCGGCGAGCGTAAAGGACGACTCGGACCGGGGCCGGAGCGGACGCGTCCCGCGGCGGCGCGGCGCCGACGTTCTGGATTTCACCGGGGACGGATACTACTAGGTCGCCGGGGGCGAGAAAACCGTGAGCGGCCCGGAGACGGGGAACCGCCCTGGGACCGCCCGCGCGCCGCTCCGGCGCGGCCCAACGCGTTCCGGATCCGCCCGCTCTCCATCCACGCTCCGGGACCGGGTTCGGGATCGCCGTCGGTTTCCCGGAGCGATCCCGCCGGCGTCCGGACTAGCCCTTCGGCGTGGGCTTGGGAGCCGGGGCTCCCGAGGATTTCGGGCCCGCGGCGGGGGCCTTGGTGGCCGGAGCCGGCGCCTTGCCGGCTGGACCGGCCGAACCCTTGGCCGGCGGAAGCGCCGCGGTCGTGTTGATCCGTTTCAGGACGTCGTCGGTCACGTCGATGAGGTCGTCGCGGTACACGATCCCGGCGCGCGAATCGAGAACCACGGCGTATTTCTTTTCCCTGAAGTACCCGTTGACGATCGGACCGATGCGGTTCTCCAGCGCGGCCATCTCCTTGCGCTCGGCCTCCTGGAGATCGCGCTGCGCGTCCTCCTGGGCCCTCTTCCAGGCTTTCTGCTTGTCGTCGGCCTGCTTGGCCAGCGCCTCGCGCTTGTCTTCGGGCATCGAGCTGCCCTGGTCGTTGAGCTTCTGGACCAGGTCCCGGGCCTCCTTCTCGAGCTTGTCGAGGTCTTCCTTCCTCTGATCGGACAGCTTCTTCAGTCGGCCGTAGGCCTCCTTGCCGGGCGCCGACTCGAGGGCCAGGCGTTGCGAGTTGAGAACCACGACCTGGCCGGGCCCGGGCGCGCCCGCGGCGGAGGGCGCAGCGGGGGCTTGCGCCGCGGCGACGAGCGAGACCCCGGCCGTCAGAATCGACAGGACAACACGTTTCATTCGAACTCCTTTATCGAGAGCGGGAGATATTAACAAAACCGGCGCCGGCACAACAGCGGCGGGACAAAGCGGCGGCGCGGCGGTGCGGCGGTGCGGCGGTGCCGGCCGACCCGACCCGGCCGGCCCGCTTCCCCGGCCTCTGCCGCGGCTCAAAACGACCTGCCGATGGAGAAGTCGAAGCCCGACCGGCGGTCTTTCAGGCTGGTGATGGGAAATCCAAATTGATCGATCGGCGTGATGGGATGCAGATTCCACGAATAGATGAAGCGGAGCGGCGCCTGGAAGATCGGGAGGAAGATGCGCAGCTCCAGGCCGACCGAAGACCGGACCCGGGAGAGGTCGAACCGCTGGGACTCGTGGTAGACGTTCCCGACGTCGGAGAACGCCAGGAGCTTGGCCGGCCCGGCCATGGCGAACACGTATTCCAGGTTCAGGACGAAGTACTTGTCGCCCCCGAGGATGCGCCCGGAGTCGTCGGTGAAGACCTGATTGTTCTTGTCCAGCGGGAGAATCGACCCCGCGCGGAAGCCCCGAATGCTCTGCTCTCCTCCGATCTGGAACCGCTCGAAGATCGGGACGGCCTGCCCGCCGTAGGGGGCCACGTAGCCTCCCTCCAGGTTGAAACCGACGTAACCGCGCCGGGGAAGGGGCACCGGAATGTAGCCCGAGGCTCCCACCAGCGGCTTGATGAAGTCCGTCGAGCCGCCCAGGGCTCCCGCGGCGAACTGCGAGGTGACGAAGAACCGGAACCCCCGATTCGGGTCGAAGGGATCGTTGCGGCTGTCGTAGCGGTACCCCGGCGTCAGCGACGAGGTCTTGCCGGTCACCAGGGTGAGCTTGGCCGGGGGAGAGGGCTGTCCGGGCGGCACCGCGGCTCCCTGGACCGGGAAGTTGGCGGAAACGTCCTCGTACTGGTACAGCATCGACCAGCTGTCGAAGAGGCCGATGCCCTTGCCGAAGAACGTGCTCCCGCCGGTGCGCTTTTCGTCGATGTTGAGGTAGTTGATGTCGGTCCGGTAGAGGGACGCGCCGACGCTCTGGTTCTTGTCCAGGAACCACGGGATCGTGTACGAGAAGTTGTAGTAGGTCGAGATCTTGCCGATCTGCGCCGAGGCGCCCAGCACTTCGCCGCGGCCGAGAAAGTTCCTGGTCTGGAACGAGAACTGGCCGAAGAGGCCGTCCAGAGCGGAGTACCCCGCCCCGAACTGGACTTCGTTGCGGGAGGTCTCCGTTCCCTTGAGCGTCAGGTCCACGCGCTTGTCGGCCTGCCGGACCGAGAAGTCGGGCTCCTCGGCGATCTTGAAGTAGCCGAGCTGCTGGAGTTTCTGGAGGCTCTTCTTGACCGCCTCCATGTCCATGACCGCGCCCTCGTCCAGCGCGAACTCGCGGCGGATGACCTTGTCCCGCGTGGACGAGTTGCCCTGGACCTCCAGGCGGCCGAGGTAGAACTTGTCCCCCTCGTAGAGGTGCACGTCGATGTCCACGCGGTGATCGGGCAGATCCTTGAAGACCGGATCGGCGAACCAGTAGATGTAGCCGTGCGACTTGTACCGCGCCTCGATGCGGGAGAGCGCCTCGACCAGCCGGTCGCGGTTGAGGACCGAGCCGGAGGGCAGCTCCCGAAACTCCTTGACCAGCGCCGCCTTGGGAAACACGAAGGTGTCCGCGTCGTCCGCGGGCTGACCGCTCTGGTTGACCTTGACAAT
This sequence comes from uncultured Acidobacteriota bacterium, assembly GCA_963733955.1. Taxonomy (GTDB): domain Bacteria; phylum Acidobacteriota; class Thermoanaerobaculia; order UBA5066; family Gp7-AA6; genus DATFTF01. Next base: position 1,793,101 of record CAVTEW010000003.1, on the reverse strand, counting down.
ATCTATCTTGTTGGCGAAGTACTGGTCCCCCTCGACCAGGGGGATGGTGATCCGCACCCGCTTCTTCTGCTTCTTCGGCTGAGCCTTGGGATTCTTGACGTAGATCTCGAGAAGCGGGTCCTTGACCACGACGTTCTTGTAGCCCTTGGACTGGTACAGGTTCTTCAGGTTCTCGACGTCGGCGTCGTAATTGGCCTGGCTGTAGGTCGTGCTGCTCTCGGACAGGAGCCGAAACCAGGTGTTCACCTTCGTCTTCTTCATCGCGTTGCGCAGGCGCCACTCCTTGAAGACATGGTTGCCCTGGAAGTGGATCGACGCGATCTTGATCTTGTCGCCCTCGTCGATCAGGAAGACGACCTTCTTCTCGGTCCTGGAGACGTCCTCGATCTTGTAGTCGACCGTCGCGCTGCGGTAGCCGTTCTCGGTGTAGTAGTCGGCGATGGCGGAGCGGGCCTTGGCCACGTCGCGCAGCGAGAGCGGCGCGCCGGTCTTGACCTGCGCCTTGACTTCGTTCAACTTGTCCCGGATCTGCGAGGCCGAGAACTTCTTGTTCCCCTGGAAGTCGATCTCCTTGATGGTGGGCCGCTCTTCGATCGTGATGATCAGGGTGACCCCCGACGGGGCCCGCTCGGCCTCGATCGAGACGTTCTCCAGGAGGCCGACGTCCCAGAGCGCCTGGAAGTTCCGGCGGATCTTCTCGGGGTCGTAAACGTCTCCGACCTTCACCCCCAGGTAGTGGGCGATGGTGTCGGGCGCGACGGTCTGGTAGCCCACCACGCGGATTCCGACGATGTGCTCGGCGGGCGGGGCAGGCGTCGCCGGCGGGGCGGGCGCAGGAGTCACGGCGGCCGGGGACGGGGCCGGCGGCGTGGGAACGGGAGTCGGCGACTGGGCCCGGGCCGCGGCTCCCCCGAGCCACAGCAGGGCGACCAGGAAGGAGCGCAGGGCTCTCATCTCCAGCATCCCCCGGCCCGGCCGGGCCGGGCAAACGCCTTCGATCGTCGCGGGCTCATCGCGTTGGGTTTCTCAACGCCCGCAGACTCTATCTTGTTCCCGCCAAAAGAGAAGGCCCGATCGGGAGGGAGGCGTTCAGGACGAAACCGCGGGGTCGGTTGTGATAGGAGGCCGAGAGGCCTACCTCCCGGCGGTCTCCGGCTCGCCGGTCGTGACGGTCAGGCCGTCCGGACCGACCCGCACCTCGATCGACTCGATCTTTTCGTCGCGGGCCGCGATCAGGAGCTCGGAGACGGGGTCCTCCACGTACTTCTGGATGGACCGCCGCAGCGGCCGCGCGCCCATGGTCGGGTCGTCGCCGCTCTGGGCCAGGAGCCACTCGATGGCGGCGTCGTCCGCGTCGATCTGGGCCCCCTTCGTGGCGATCGTGGTGTTGACGTCGTCGATCAGAAGCCGGCAGATCCTGGCGAGCTCCGGCCGGCCCAGAGGATGGAACACGATCGTCTCGTCGATGCGGTTGATGAACTCGGGCGAAAAGTCCTTGCGCAGCTCCTTCAACACCATCTCCTCGAGCTCTTTGATGTTGGGCATGTCCTTGGACGTGCCGAAGCCCATCCGGGAGCGGTTGACCAGGTGCTTGGTCCCGATGTTGGACGTCATAATGATGAGCGTGTTCTTGAAATCGACGAGGTTGCCGTAGGCGTCCGTCAAGATGCCGTCCTCCAGGATCTGCAGGAGGATGTTGGCGATGTCCGGATGCGCCTTCTCGATCTCGTCGAAGAGGATGACGCTGTAGGGATTGCGGCGGATCTTCTCGGTGAGCTGGCCGCCGTCCTCGTGTCCGACGTAGCCGGGAGGCGAGCCGATCAGCTTGGAGACCGCGTGCTTCTCCATGTACTCGGACATGTCGAACCGCACCAGGGCTTTCTGGTTCTCGAACAGGAACTCGGCCAGCCGCCGGGCCACCTCGGTCTTGCCCACGCCCGACGGGCCGAGGAAGATGAACGAGCCCATCGGCCGGTTGGGGTTCTTCACGCCCAGCCGCGAGCGCCGGATGGCCTTGGAGACCGAGATGATCGCCGTCTCCTGGCCCACGATCCGGCGGCGGAGGGCGTCCTCCATGTGGAGGAGCTTTTCGGCCTCCTCGATTTCAAGGGAGGCGACCGGGATTCCGGTCCAGGAGGAGATGACTTCCTCGATGTCGCGGCGCGTGACTTCCTGGGTCGCGTCGCTCCTCTCCGAGGACACCGCCTTGGCCCGCTCGATCTCCTCCTTGAGCTCGATCTCCCGCTCGCGCAGGAAGACGGCCTTCTCGAAATCCTTGTCCGAGATCGCCTTCTTCATCTCCTTGACGATCTGGCGGGTCTCCAGCTCCAGTTTGCGCAGGTTCTGCGTATCGGCGACCCGCTTCAACTTGACCTTGGCGCCCGCCTCGTCCAGGAGGTCGATGGCCTTGTCGGGGAAGAAGCGGTCGGTGATGTAGCGGTTGGACTGGTAGACCGCGGTCTTGATGGCTTCCGGCGAGTAGCGCACCTTGTGGAACTGCTCGTAGCGGTCCTTGACGCCCTCCAGGATCTCGAACGTCTCGTTCTCCGAGGGGGCCGTGACGTGGATGGCCTGGAAGCGCCGCAGCAGGCTCCGATCCTTCTCGATGTACTTGCGGTATTCCTTGAGCGTCGTGGCGCCGATGCAGGACACCTCGCCGCGGGACAGCGCGGGCTTCAGGATGTTGGCGGCGTCGAGCGAGCCTTCCGCGGAACCGGCGCCGATCAAGGAGTGGATCTCGTCGATGAAGATGATGAGGTCGGGATTCTCCCGCAGCTCCCGGATGATGCCCTTCAACCTCTCCTCGAACTGGCCCCGGTATTTCGTGCCGGCCACGATCAGCGAGAGGTCGAGGGCGAGAATCTTCTTCTGCGAGAGAAACATCGGGACGGCGCCTTCCACGATGCGCGTGGCCAGGCCCTCCACGATCGCGGTCTTGCCCACGCCCGGCTCGCCGAGCAGGATCGGGTTGTTCTTGGTGCGGCGGGACAGGATCTGGATGATCCGCTCCACTTCCTTCTCCCGCCCGATCAGCGGGTCGAAGGATCCGGACATGGCCAGCTGCGTCAGGTCCCGGCTGTACTCGGCCAGGAACGGGAGCTCCTTCTTCTGCTTGGAGACCTCCCGCTCCTTGATGAGCGAGATCGTCTCCTCCCGCACGCCGTACAGGTTGAAGCCGCGGGCGGTCAGGAGGCGCCCGGCCACGCAGCCGTCGACCCGCAGGAGGCCGATCAGGAGATGCTCGGTCCCCACGTAGGGATGCATCATCGACTCGGCCTCGTGCGACGCGTAGGCCAGGATCTTCTTGGATTCCTCCGACAGCGGCAGCTCGGCGGTCGAGGAGATGCGCTCGACGAAGATGCGGTCCCCCTCGATCTCCCGGCGCACCTCCTCCGGCTTCACGTTGAAGCGCGCGAAGATCTCCTTGATGATGTCCTCGCCCTCGCGCAGGATCCCCAGCAGGAGGTGCTCGGACTCGATGACCTTGGAGCCGAGCTTGGAGGCTTCGTAGCGCGCGAAGAAGAGGGCGCGGCGCGCCTTCTCGTTGTACTTCTCGAACATCGTGCCTTTAGCCTCGTTCCTGGCTGGAAAAACGTGTGGATGGCACGATACCTTCCCGGGACATCTCGAAAATTTTATCACAGCGCTTCGCGAGATCCGGGTTGTGCGTCACCAGGACGGTGGTCATTCCCCGCTCGCGATGAAGCGACTCGAGCAAATCGAACACGCCGGCGGCCGCTTCGGCGTCGAGATTGCCGGTGGGCTCGTCGGCCAGGAGCAGGCCGGGCCCGCGGGCCAGGGCGCGCGCGATGGCCACCCGCTGCTGCTCGCCGCCGGAGAGGGCGCGGGGACGGTGGGCCGCGCGGTCGGCCAGGCCGACATGGGACAGGAGCTCCCGCGCCCGGTCCAGGGACTCCGCGGCGGCCAGCCCGGCGATCCGGTGCGGCAGGGAGACGTTCTCCTCGGCGGTGAACTCCGGAAGAAGGTGGTGGAACTGGAAGACGAACCCGATCCGCTCGTTGCGGAAGCGGGCGCGCTCGCGCGGCGTCAGGTCCTCCAGGACCTGCCCGAACACCTCCACCCGTCCTCCGTCGGGCCGGTCGATGCCCCCCAGCAGGTGCAGGAAGGTCGACTTCCCCACTCCGGAAGGACCCATGACCGCGGCGAAGGTCCCCGCCTCGAGCTCGAACGCGAGGTCGGTGAAGACGGTGACCGGAGCGCCTTCCCCGGCGTAGGTCTTGGAAAGGCGCGAGGCGCGGAGGGCTAGCACGCGCGTCTCTGACTGGGGACTGAGGACCGGGGACCGAGGACTCCTGGCACCGCGACAGCGGTCTTCATCGCCAGCGTGACTTCGGGCAATTGAGTCCGCAGTCCTCAGTCATCAGTCATCAGTCATCAGTCATCGCGAAAGCCTCACCGCCTCCCCCGGCGCCAGCTTCGCCGCCGCGCGGGCGGGAAGGAGGGCGGCGGCGACGGCGGTGGCGAAGGCGAACAAGGCGACCAGGGCGACCTCGTGCGCATGCACGGCGAACGGGACGTGGGACAGCAGATACACGTCGGCCGGGAGGGGAACGAGTCGAAAACGGTCCAGAACTTCGGACACCCCCACCCCGACGACGACTCCCCCCACGGTCCCCAGGCCGCCGATGGACGCGCCGAGGGTCAGGTAGATCCGCGCGAGCGAGCGGGGCTGCGCGCCGAGCGAGGTGAGCACGCCCAGGTCCCGCTTCTTCTCGACCACCAGCAGAGCGATGTTGGAGACGATATTGAGCGCGGCGACGACGATCACCAGCGCGACCGTCGCGAAGATGACGGCCTTCTCCAGCCGCAGCGCGAAGGCGAGGGGAGCGTTCAGGTCGCGCCAGGTCTGGACCAGGTAGGCGGGTCCCAGCCTGGCCGCGACGCGGCGCGCCGCGCGCGCCGCGTCCTCGGGGTCCGACAGCCGCGCTTCGTAACGGCGGGCTCCCGAGGCGATCCCGGAGAGGAGCCGGGCCGTGGCCTCGGGAACTTCCAGCTCCGGCGCCTTCTCCAGGGCGCCGGAGCGGCGGACCTCGGCCACGCGCACCACCGTCTCCACGGGAATCGGCCCGATCGGAGAAAGCCGCGTCCGCGAGGCCACGACGCGCAGAAGCGACCCGGCATGGGCGTCCAGGCGCGCCGCCGCGGCGCCGGAGATCCGGGCCGGCGGGGCGGCCTCCGGATCGGCCGCCCGCAGCGACTCGGAAGGCAGGTTGCGGTACCGGATCGGCACGATCGTTCCGCCGCGGGCGTCGGCCAGCCATCCCCGCCCCTCGATGGCCGGCTCGACCTCCACCACGCCGGGCAGGCCCGACAGCTCCCTCCGGACGGCGTCGGGATCGGCCAGCCGGTCGCCCCGGGCCGGGGACACCACCACATGCGGAGTCCGCTCGGCCATCTGGAGCCGGATCCGATCCTGGAACCCGGACAGGAGCGCCAGCGAAATGACCAGAGCGGCCACGCCGACGGCCAGACCGAGGACCGAAATCGTGGAGATGAGCGCGACGTGGGCGCTCTTGCGCGACGCCGCGAGATAACGCAACGCGATGAAGGACTCGAAGGTCATGGCTTCTCCGGCGCCGTGAGGCGTGAGGCGGGAGGCGAGAGGCGTCCGCGCTCCCGTCTCAACCCCGGCTGCGAGCTTCGCCTCACGCCTGACGCCTGACGCCTTACGATCTCGGCCTCAACAGCGGAAACAGAATCACATCCCGGATCGACGGACTGTCGGTCAGGAGCATGGTCAGCCGGTCGATCCCCAGGCCCTCGCCCGCGGCGGGCGGCATCCCGTGCTCGAGCGCCTCGACGTAGTCCCGGTCGAAGGGCGGCGCCTCGAGGTCGCCGGCGGCGCGCTCTTGGGCCTGGTGGACGAACCGGGCCTCCTGCTCCCGGGGGTCGTTCAACTCGGAGAAGCCGTTGGCGATCTCCATCCCTCCGGCGTAGAGCTCGAAGCGGTCCACCCACTCGGGGTCGGCGGGATTCTGCTTGGACAGCGGAGAGATCTCCGTCGGGAACTCGCACAGGAACGTGGGGGCAACGAAGCGGGCTTCGGCCACGGTCTCGAAGAGCTCGGCCAGGAGCTTTCCCTTCTTGCCGGCGAACCGGTCGGGCCTCTCGACCCCGAAGCGCCGCGCCGCGCCGAGAAGCGCCTGGGCGCCGGCGAGCTCCTCGCGCCGCACGGGTCCCCGCGGATCGTCCCGCGTCGCCTCCAGCACGGCGTCGCGCATCGTGACCCTCCGGAAGGGCGGCGTCCAGTCGATCGTGTGCTCGCCCCAGGCGACGGCGCGGGCGCCGCAGATCTGCCCGGCCAGCTGCGACAGCATCTCCTCGGTCAGGGTCATCAGGTCGGAGGCCCGCGCGTAGGCCTGGTAGAACTCCAGCATGGTGAACTCGGGGTTGTGCTGGGTGGAGATCCCCTCGTTGCGGAAGTTGCGATTGATCTCGTAGACGCGCTCGATCCCCCCGACGACCAGCCGTTTCAGGTACAGCTCGGGCGCGATGCGCAGGTAGAGCTCCAGGTCGAGCGCGTTGTGGTGCGTGACGAAGGGCCGGGCCAGCGCTCCGCCGGGGACCGGCTGCATCATCGGCGTCTCGACTTCGAGGTAGCCGCGCTGGTCCAGGAAGGTCCGGATCGAACGGAGAATGGCGGCGCGCTTCTCGAACACGTCGCGCGCGCGCGGATTGACCGCCAGGTCGAGATAGCGCTGGCGGTATCGCTGCTCGATGTCCTTCAGGCCGTGCCATTTCTCGGGCAGCGGACGCAGGGACTTGGCCAGGAAGGTCAAGCCTCTCGCCTTGACGGTGAGCTGCCCGGTCCGAGTCCGAAAGAGATCCCCGGTCACGCCGATCCAGTCGCCCAGGTCGAGGGAGCGCAAGAGGGCCCAGTCGTTCTCGGCGACCTCTTCCCGACGCACGTAGACCTGGAGCCGGCCGCGGCCGTCGGAGAGATCGAGAAACCCGGCCTTCCCCTGGAGTCGCAGGGCGAGAATGCGCCCGGCGGCCGACGTCGCGACGGGGTCCCTCTCCAGCTCCTCCGCGGTCCGGCCGTCGTAGCTCTTGACGATCTCGGATACCGTGGCCCGCGCGTCGAAGCCGAAGGGATAGACATCGGCGATGCGCCGGATGTCCTCGAGATTCGCGAGCCGGTTCTGGATCAGAGCCGCTTCGCCGGACGCTTCGTCCTGAGCCGGCGCCGGCGGTCGATCGGTCATGGCAGGAGTATAGGAGAAAGGACGCGGGACTCGGGACACGGGACGCGGGACTCGGGACTCGCCAATCGCGGGGCCGCGGCCCCTTGGTCTCAGGCCGACGGACGCGAACCGCGGGACTGGGCCGAGTCGAGGGCCAGCCAGAGGTCGGCCGTGGCGCGCTGGAGCCGGAACCGCGTCCGACTCCACCAGCGCGCCTCCTGGGCCGAGGGCTCGGCCGCGCCGGCCTCGACGATCTCGATCAGGAGCTTATCGACCTGGGGAGCGCGTGCGAGCGTGGAACGCGACCGGCGGATCATCTCCGCGGGAACCGCGCCGTCGGTGTGCGCCACGAGCGACTCGACCTCCGCCTCCGCCTGGATGCGCAGCCCGGCCGCGCGCAGGATCACGCGGTCCGCGTCCGAGGCCGGCGCGCCGGCAGCCACCGCTCGCCGGGCCGCGGCGAGCTCCCAAGGGTCGAGCTTCAGGTGGGCCAGACCGGTGATGTTGGTCCGCAGCGCGCCCACGCCGTCGTCGTAGAGCTCCACCGCGGCGGTGAGGCCCTGCAGGCAGGGCTTCCAGAACGCGTCGTCGTCGCGGCCGTCGGGCTCGACCTCTTCGACGAGCTCGAGGGCGTCGTCGATGTCCTCCGCTTCCAGGCCGGAGATGTCGAACTTCTGCAGCACGTCCCCGATGGCGCGCTTCAACTCCACGACGTGCTCGGCGCGCAGGTTGCGGTCCATGGTTTGCCGGTCGAACCGGATGCGGGAATCGCGGAACCGGCGGAACTCGTCGGGCGGAGCGTCGTCGCCGCCCCGGGTGAGCTCCCGCTCCAGGTCGGTGATCCGTCCGGTCATGTCGTCCAGCCGGCGCTCTTCCTTCTCGTAGAGCCGGTGGAAGACCGACCGGGTCGTCAGGTTGCACCAGGCGATCGCGGTGAGGATGTCCGGATGGGCCAGGCCGTTGGCGACCCGCCGCTTCATGGTCCGGACGTTTTCCAGAAGCCGCTGCGTCAGCAGGTCCTCGAACTCCCGCGCCGCGGCGACGTCCGTGGCGAGCTCGTCGAAGGCCCGCACGATGGCCGGCGTCATGGCGTTGTCGAGCCGGGGCCAGTTGGCCGACGAGGTCAGCGATTCGAAGAGCTTTCGAATCTGCGCCCGGGGCCGGGTGGCTCCGGCGTCCGGGTCGGACCGCCCGGTCGCTGCGACCGTGGCCAGGAAATCGACCTTGTCGATGACGTCCTCGTCCACGTCGGCCTGGGAAAAATAGAACCGCAGGAGGTAGAAGGCGATCTTCTCGTCCTGGGGGCGGACCTTCTCGAAGAAGCGGCGGACGAAGGAAGGAGAGATCTTCCGATCGACCTCCCGCAGCTGGCGGGCCACCGCGTCCAGGCGGCCGGAGAGCTCGCGGATCTGCGGCTCCACCGACTCCGGAGAAGCCGTGTTGATCTGCGCGGCGATTCCCTTGATCTCGTCGTAGAGGGCGTTGAAGTCCAGGGAGTAGCCGGGATCGGTGGAGAAGAAGGTCTTGTAGACGCCGCGGAGAAACTGGTGGAAGGTCCAAAGGGCCTTGAACCGCTCGGTGAGGCGGATGTAGTCTTCGTGAAGAAGCTGAATTCGCTCAACAGACATCGAATGTCCCGGTCTTTCGAGGATTCTAGCCTTTTTCGAGGTGCTCCGCTGACACCAACGCCGTCCGCGCCCAGGGCGCGCCGCCAGACCCCGGCCGGGCCCGTCGCGGGCGCGCCCGGCAACCGCCAGGGCTCCCTGCGTCCGTGAAGCTCGGCCGGACCCTCATCGACGAGGAGACCCTGGAAAAGGGGATTTCCCGGCTGGCCGCGGAGATCGACCGGGACCAGGCCGGCCGCCCCGTCCTGCTGGTGGGAATCCTGAAAGGCTCGATCTTCTTCCTCTGCGACCTGGCCAAGCGGTTGACCCGCACGCCGGTCTCCCTGGACTTCCTGCAGGTCTCCTCGTACGGGAAGGGGACCAAGTCCTCGGGAAATGTCCGCCTGCTGCGCGACCTCTCCTCCGACATCGCCGGCCAGGAGGTCATCATCATCGAGGACATCGTCGACACGGGCAAGACCCTCCAGAAGATCATCGAGATCCTCTCGACCCGCAAGCCGCGCTCGGTGAAGATCTGCGCCCTGCTGAAGAAGCGCATCGCCGGCAACGAAGGGATTCCCGTCGACTACCTCGGGTTCGAGATCGACGACCATTTCGTCGTGGGATACGGCCTCGACTACGCCGAGTCGTACCGCAACCTGCCGTTCATCGGAGTGCTGGAGCCCGATGACGGGCCGCAGGACGTGAAACGTTAAACGTCAAACGTCAAACGTCAAACGTCAAACGTCAAACGTCAAACGTGAACAGTGACGCGCGATCCGTTTTTCGTTTTACGTTTCACGTTTTACGTTTTACGATCCCCCAATGAAGTACGTCGCGACCGACGGCGCCCCGAAGGCCATCGGACCGTACTCGCAGGCGGTCGTGGAAAGCGGCTTCCTGTTCGCGTCGGGGCAGATCCCGCTCGACCCCGCGACCGGGGAGCTCGTCCCCGGAGGCCTGGACGCCTCGGTCGAACGCATCTTCGACAACATCGAGGCGGTCCTCCGGGCCGAGGGACTCGAACTGGGCAGCGTGGTCAAGACGACGGTCTACCTGGTGCGGGGGGACGACTTCGCCGCGATGAACGCGGTGTACGCGCGCCGATTCGGCGACCACCGCCCGGCCCGATCGACGGTGATCGTCGCCTCCCTGCCCAAGGGCGCGCCGGTCGAGATCGACGTCATCGCGCGAACGCGCGGCTGACGGCGCGCGCGTGAGGCGTGAGGCGTGAGGCGTGAGGCGTGAGGCGTGAGGCGTGAGGCGTTAAGAGTAAGACGCTCATCTCGCCTCACGGACCGAAAACGAGCGCGACTGCGGCGGCGATCCAACCGAGAACCAGCACCCGCGTCGAGCGCCGGTGCATCGCGTCGAACCGCGCCCGCCAGGGATCGGCCGGGGCGGCGGAATCGAAGGATCCCACCTTCGATCGGAAGTAGCCCATCCGCGGCCGGACGACCATCGAGAGATACACGTTCGTCGCGATCGCGACGAAGATCGCGACTCCGGACACGATCGATTGCCCGGCGAAGCCGCCGGTGCGCTCGAGCTGGAAGAAGACCGCGATGACCAGGGCCAGCGACAGGGCCTGCTTGACGGCCTCGAATCGCCGGAGGATCTCGCCGAAGATGCTTCCCGCAGCGTCGCGGGACGGAAGGCCACGGAAGAGGACCGGGGCCGCCAGAACGACCAGCAGCGTCCCCCCGACCCAGAGGGCCAGGCAGACGCGGATGACGAGCGACGCGGCCAGCAGCACCGCGCGAGTCTATGCGGACTGCGCCGCTCGACGCGATCGCCGCGGCCGGCCGGTCCCCGCCTCGAAGACTTAAGATGGAGCCATGGATGCGGAGCTCGCCGGGGCTCTCGACGATCTGGTCCTGGGCCGGGGCGTGGCCCGGGGGCGTCACTCTCTGCGGTTCCAGGGCCGCGCGGTCGAGGCCGAGCTCGAGGAGCGGCTGGCCGCGAATGGATTCCGCGCGATGACCGTCCGCGACGCGGACATCGAAGCGGGCGAGCGGATCCCGGCCTTCTATCTCCACGCCGAACTGGCCGACTTCGGCTACATCCGCTGGGAGATCTTCACGCCCCGAAGCCGCCGCAAGCTGTTCGCTTCGGAGCATCGCCGCCCCGACAACGACGAATGGGCGGTGCAGCTGAACCTGTCCTCCCCCGAAACGGTCTGGGCCAATCCGTCGCTCAAGGAGAAGCACGACGTCGAGACGGTGGTCGCGGTGCGGCCGTGAGAATGCCGACGCGGGGAAGGGGGGACGCGGAGACACGGGGTCCGTCGGCGACCCTCCCCGCGTCCCCTGTTCCCCCCGTCCCCGCGTCAGGGACTCGACCGGGGAATCTTCGCGGAAAGCCTCGCGAGCGATGACCGCCTCGCCCGCCCCACTGGTCCGCACCCTCCCCGTCGGCCCCCTCCAATGCAACTGCTCCATCCTCGTCGATCCGGCGACGAGGGAGGCCCTGGTGATCGACCCCGGCGGAGACGCCGACCGCATCCTGCTGGCGCTGGCCGCCGAGAAGGCCCGGCCCGTGGCTCTTCTCCACACGCACGGGCACTTCGACCACATCCTCGGCACGGCCGAAGTGGCCCGGGTCACCGGCGCTGCGATCCGGATCCACGACGGGGACCGTCCTCTCTACGACGGCCTCTGCGAACAGGCCGCCGCCTTCGGCCTGAAGGCGGATCCTCCCGCGCCGGCCGGGCCGGCCCTCAACGACGGCGAAGTCATCCCGTTCGGGTCGTGCCGGCTCCGCGCGATTCACACGCCGGGACACACGCCGGGCTCGTCCTCGTTCCTTCTGGAGACAGGAGCCGCGACGCTCTTCGCCGGCGACACGCTCTTCCGGCGGTCGATCGGACGCACGGACCTGTGGGGCGGCGATACCGACCAGATCCTCGCGTCCATTCGGGAGAGGCTCTTCACGCTGCCGGAGGAGACTCCGGTCGTCTGCGGCCACGGGCCGGGGACGACGATCGGGCAGGAGCGGCGGTCGAACCCGTTCGTCCGCTCATAGACCGACACACCCGATCACCCGATCACCCGATCACCCGATCACCCGATCACCCGATCACCCGATCGAAGATCGATCCGATCTCTTATAATTCCCCTCCATGAACATCTCGATTCAAGAACGATCGCAGCTGGTCTCCTCCTTCTGGAAGGACCTCCCCTCCCCCTGTCCCCGGCACGACGTTCCGATGCGGACGTTCTTCGTCGACCGGGTGTACAAGCCGCAGATTGTGATGGTCTGTCCCCGCGGCGAGATGTTCCGTTTCGATCAGAAGCCCAAGCAGATCGAGTTCTCGCGCGGCCACCTCAAGACGATGGTGCTCGACTCCCAGGAGCGGGAGGCGCCGGCCTGCCCACAGGACTTCACGCCGCTGATGGTCTACCGAACGCCGGCCCGGTTCCTGCCGGTCGGCTGGGACTACCTCTTCGTGTGCCCCAACTGTCTCTCCTACGGGAAATGGTGCGACACCGGAAGGCCCGAGGAGGACGTCAAGGCCGCCCCGATCCAGAAGAAGGAAGCGCCCGCGTTTCACGACGAAACCATCCCTCTCCCCAAGCGGATGGAAATGGCCAAGGACGGGGACCTCAAGACCAAGCTCTATGCGGCCATGGCACAGACGGACTGCACCGCCTGCGGCTACGACTGCGAAGGCTACGCCGCCGCCATCGCCGCGGGGACGGAGAAGGATCCCAATCTCTGCGTTCCCGGCAAGGAAGAGACGGTCAAGATGATCAAGGACCTGCTGCGGGGCACGGGGCTGCCGGCGGCGAGCGCGTAGGCGTAAGTCCTAAGTCCTACGTCCTCAGTCCTCAGTCCTCAGTCCTCACTCCCTCGTCCTCACTCCCCCACGACCTCCTCAGATTCCATCGCCGCGACGCGCCGCTCACCCGAGGGGATCGGCAGCGAGAACGTGAAACGGCTTCCGCGGCCGGAGAGGCTCTCGGCCCAGATCGTTCCGCCGTGGAGCTCGACCAGCGAGCGGGCCAGGGCCAGTCCGATCCCCATGCCCGGATGGCGGCGGGTGGGCGATCCGTCCACCTGCCGGAATCGCTCGAAGATGTGCGCGAGCTCGGCTTCCGGAATGCCGATGCCGTCGTCCTCCACGCTCACCAGGTAGCGCTCCGGCTCGCGGTCGACCCGGATGATGACCCGCCCGTGCCGGGGCGTGAACTTGATCGAGTTGGCCAGCAGGTTCCACAGGATCTGCTGCAGGCGGAGCGCGTCGGCCCGGACCGCGACCATGTTTTCCGGCAACGGCGCCTGGATGAGCACGACGCCGCGCGCCTCGGCCATCAGCCGGACGGTGTCGAGCGACCGCTGGATCACGTCGGCCAGCTGCACCGGACGCAGCTCCAGGGCCAGGGCTCCACGATCCATCCGCGCCAGGTCGAGCAGGTCGTCGATGAGCGCCAGGAGAACCCGCGCGGACTGCCGCACCTGTTTCAGGCCCCTGCGCAGCGTGGGCTCGTCGACCTGCTGTTCTTCCAGCAGGTCGGTCCACCCGACGATCGCGGTCAGGGGCGTGCGCAGCTCGTGGTTCACGTTCTGCAGGAAGTGGTCCTTCAGCCGGCTAGCGCGGCGGAGCTCCTCGACCGTCCCTGTCAGCATGGCGTAGAGCCGGACGTTGGAGATCAGGAGCGAGGCCGCGTCGGCCAGCGAGGTCATGGCGTCGACCTCTTCGTGCCCGAACCCGCCCGGGCGGTTCGTGGCCACGGCGACTCCCAGGGTCTTGTCCTCCGTCTTGACCGGGCAGAAGATCGCGTTGTCGGCGTCCACGGCCTCCCGAAGCCTGCGGTTCGCGTAGGGATCGTGGTCGAGATCGTTGGTGACGTAGACCTCCCCGCTCTTGAAGACCATGCTGGCGATCGACGGCGCTTCGACCGAGATCCGAAGCTGGGAGGCCAGCTCCTCGTTCAAGTTCCAGCCCGGCCAGGTCGCCTCCAGGCGATTGGTATCGGGATCGTGCAGGAAGAACCAGACGCGCTCCGCGCGCGTGAACGCCGCGATCGCCTCGCTCGCGCGCGCCAGGATCTCCTGGAGGTCGGTGACCCGGTAGGCGGTCCGGAGAAGCGAGTGGAGCCGCCGGAGGGTTTCGACCCGCCGCTCGACGCGTTTGCCCATGCGGTCGATGGCCGCGGCCAGGCGGCCGAGCTCGTCGCGGGTCTTGATCCCGGCGATCTCCACCGCTCGCCCCTGACCGATGTTCTCGGCCGCGGCCACCAGCTCCTTGACCGGAGCGGTGATGCGGCGCGAGACGATGACCACGACGGCGAGGACGGCGGCCAGAAGGTAAGCGAACACCAGCAGGAGGTAGCGCTCCAGGTCCGAAAACGTCTTCGGCGCCACGTCGCTCGCCGCGGCGGCTTCGATGCGCGCCAGCCCCGACGAGGAGAGTCCCTCGACGATCACCCATCCGGGCGAACGCACCCGGGCCGAAGCGATCCGGCAGAGCCGTCCGTTGAGCGTGTAGTCGCCGATGCTCTCGGGGGCGGAGAAGATCCTGGAGGCCAGGCGCTGACGCTCGTGGTCCGGCGAATCGGCGATGCCCTCGTTGCCCACGCCGCGCCAATGCAGCAGGTCGGCCATCCGCGGAGGCATGAGCACGGCCCGGCCGCCGGAGTCCACGGCGAACCAGAGGTCTCCGACGACGTCGCCGGGCTCGAGCGATTCGGCGGCGTATCGCCGGGCATCGACGTCCATGGAGACGGCCGCGACGAGCTCGCCCTCCCCGTTGCGGACGGGGACGAACAGCGTTCCCACGCGCGTTTCCGGCGCGATCCGGGGGCCGACCCACCCGAGCGACCAGACCACGGAATCACCGCCGGAGGGCCGGCGCGCCGGAAACCGAGCCACGCGGTTGAACACGAAACGCTCCAGAGAGCCCTGGGTCTGCTGGAGCGCCTGGTGCACGTCGAGCCACGGCGAGCGGCGCATCGTCCCGGAGGCGGTCCAGATGCTCACCGTCTTCACGTCGCGCCGCCGCTCGCGCAGCGACTCCATCAGCGGAGCGACCGAGCGCACGCGGGCGTAGTCGGCCCGCGCCGCGGGATCGCCGGCGCTGTCGGAGCGGACGAAGGCGACCGTGTCGGACTCGGGCGTTGGGGTCCACACGTGGCCGTCCTCGTCGGGAGTCAACGGCGCGCCGAGGTCGACCGGGGCGACCATCGCGTGCTCGACCGCCTTGGCCAGGGACCAGCCGGCCTCCTCGGCCGCCTCGACCCGATGCTGGATCCACTCGGCGCGGAAGGCCACATCCTGCTGCAGCTGGATCGAGGTCTGGGCCCGTCGGATGGCGGCGAACTGATCGAGGGAGGTCCCGCGCAGATCCTCCAGCCGGCGCTCCAGGAGAAACACGAAGACTGCGCCGGGGATCAGAAACGCCAGGAAGAGGCCGAACAGAAGCCGGGCGGCCAGGCTCCGCCTCGGATCGAGCAGTCCCTTCAGCCGGGCGGAGATCGTCACGGCGCCAGGTTGTGGCGAGAAGCGAAGCGCGATCCCATGGTGGTTCGCCCCTGATTGTACGGCGATTCGGGGCCCGTCTCACGGAGAACGATCCTCCGCGAAGGGCCGGCCGTCCGCGGCCGGCGGCGCGCGGGCCCAACCGGACCGAGCCGTCGCCCGGGTCTACTCGTAGCGCAGAGCGTCGATCGGATCGAGCTGCGCGGCCTTGCGGGCCGGGTAGAAGCCGAAGAACACCCCGATGAACCCGGAGAACCCGAACGCCAGCGCGACCGATTCGGGCCCGATCTGGGTGGGCCAGCCGGCGAACCGGGACACGACCTTGGACACGATGATCCCCAGGAGCACCCCGATCAATCCCCCGGAGATCGAGAGCGTGACCGCCTCCAGGAGGAACTGCGCCAGGACGTGCTTGCCCTTGGCGCCGATGGCCATGCGGATGCCGATCTCGCGGGTGCGCTCGGTGACCGAGACCAGCATGATGTTCATGATCCCGATCCCCCCCACCAGGAGCGAGATGCCGGCCACCGAGCCCAGGAGAACCGACAGGGTTCGGGAGGCCTGGGCCTGCGCCGCGGCCATCTCCTCCTGCGACCGCATCATGAAATCGGCGTCCTGGCCGCGCTGGATCCGGTGGCGCTGGCGCAGGAGGGCTTCGATCTCGGTCTGCGCCTGCGCGACGCCCTCCGCGGAGGAGGCCGACACGTAGATCATGTTGATCTTGGGCGTCCGGCTGACCCGCTTCATGATCGTCGTGTAGGGGGCGATGACCTGGTCGTCCTGGTCCTGCCCCATCATGTTTCCGCCCTTGGCCTCCAGGACCCCCACGACCTTGAAGGGAACGTTCTTGATGCGGATGGTCTGCCCGACGCCGTTGCCGCTGGGAAACAGGTTCGTGGCTACGGTCGCGCCGAGCACGCAGACCTTGGCCGAGGCGCGGACGTCGGCGTCGGTGAAGAAATCGCCCTGGGCCACGTTCCAGGTCCGGATGAAGGGCCAGTCCACGCCGACGCCGTAGATCGACGTCCCCCAGTTGAGCTCCCCCGACACGATCTGGGCGACCGTCCGCACCACCGGCGAGGTGTAGGCGACCGACGGACATTCGGCCTTGATGGCGTCGGAGTCGTCCGCGGTCAGGGTGGACTGGCCGGTGAAGAGCTTCGCCCCGGACTGGGTCACCGCCCCGGGAAAGACCATGACGAAGTTGGTCCCCAGGGAGTTGATCGTGGACTGGATGGAGCTCGAGGCCCCGGAACCGACCGCGACCATGGCGATCACGCAGGCCACGCCGATGATGATCCCCAGCATCGTCAGGGCCGAGCGCATCTTGTTGCGGGCGATCGCGCGCATGCCCACCTTCAGAATGTTCCAGAAGCGTTGCATGCCTAAGCCTCCGCTCCGGCGGCGGCCAGGCGCCGGTCCGACACCGGTCGGTCCTCCACGACGCGGCCGTCCCGGAACATCACCACCCGCCGGGCGAAGCCGGCGATGTCCGGCTCGTGGGTGATGAGCACGACCGTCTTGCCCTCGTCGTTCAACCGCTGAAAGACGGCCATGACCTCTTCGGAGGTCCTGGAGTCGAGGTTGCCCGTCGGCTCGTCGGCGAGGATCATCTTGGGATCGTTGACGAGCGCGCGCGCGATCGCCACGCGCTGCTGCTGGCCGCCGGAGAGCTGGCTCGGATAGTGGTCCTCGCGCCCGGCCAGCCCGACGATGGCCAGGCACTCCCTGGCCTTTTCGGCGCGGTGCGCGGCGCGCTCTCCGTTGGAGGAGTAGATCAACGGCAGCTCGACGTTTTCCATCGCCGACGTTCGCGGCAGCAGGTTGAAGGCCTGGAAGACGAACCCGATCTTTTCGTTGCGGATCTCGGCGCGGTCGTCCCGGTTCAGGCTGGAGACGTCGGTCCCGTCGAGGAAGTACGTCCCCGCGGTCGGGCGGTCCAGGCATCCCACGATGTTCATGAACGTGCTCTTGCCGGACCCCGACGGACCCATGACCGCGACGAACTCCCCGGGCTGGATCCGGAGGGTCACGCCGTCGAGCGCGCGCACTTCGACCTCGCCCATCGTGTACACCTTGACGAGGTCCCGGATCTCGATGACCGCCTGGCTCAAAACCGCCCCATCCCCGGAGGCCGGGTCCCGCCGGTCGCCCGCACCGTGGCCAGGCCCACCGCGACCTTGTCGCCCGGGTGGATCTCCCCGTCCACGATCTGGGTCATCCGCCCGTCGCTGATGCCGGTGCGGACGGACACCGCTTTCAGCTGGTCTTTGTCCCCGACGACCACGTAGACCGTCTGCTGGTTCGGATTGGGGCGGCGCGCCGCGCCGGCGGCGAAGGCCCCGGCCGCGCCGGCGAAGCCCTTTCCTTTTTCGGCCATCTGGGCGGCGCCGCGTTCGAAGGACGGCCGGGCCTTCTCGGCGGCCTGACCCGCTGGCGGCGTGACGGCCGGCGGCGCCTCCTTTTCGCCAGTGGCCGCTTTCTCCGCGGTCTTCTCCTCCTTCTCCCCGGGAACCACCGGGGGCCGGAATCGCAGCGCCGCGTTGGGCACCCGCAGGACGCCGCGGACGGTCGCCACGTCGATCGTGACGTTGGCGGTCATGGTCGGCCTCAGCTTCTCGTCCGGATTGGGAACCGCGATGATGACCGGATAGGTGATGACGTTCTGGTTGGCCGTGGCGTTCAGGCGGACCTGCGAGATGGTGCCCCGGAACGTCTGCTCGGGATAGGCGTCCACGGTGAACCGGCCCTGCTGCCCGACGGCCACGCGGCCGATGTCGGATTCATCCACGTCGGCCTGCACCTGCATCTTGGTCAGGTCCTGCGCGATCGTGAAGAGCGTCGGCGCCTGAAACGACGCGGCGACGGTCTGGCCGACGTCGTACTGGCGCGCGACGACGACGCCGTCGATGGGCGATTCGATCTTGGTGTACTTCAGATTCGTCAGGGCCTGGGAGAGCGTGGCCTTGGCCTGGTCCACCTGGGCCTTGGTGCCGTCGTAGGCGGCCTTGGCCGCGTCGAAGTCGGACTGCGCGGCCAGGCCCTCGTCCAGGAGCCGCTTCTGACGATTGAAGGTGATCAGGGCGTTGGCGGTGTCGACCTGGGCCTTGGCGACGGTCGCCTTCTGTTGCTCGACCTGCGCCTGGAACGGCGTCGGATCGAGCTCGGCCAGCAGCTGACCCTTCTTGACCCGGCTGTTGAAGTCGGCGTACAGCTTGGCGATGATCCCGGAGACCTGGCTTCCCACCTGCACCGTCGTCACCGCGGAGACCGACCCGGTGGCGGACACGGTCATCGTCACGTTGCCCTTGTCGACGACCGCGGTCTGATATTTCGGCTCCGCCTTCTTGCGGCCGCGGATCGCGAAATACAAACCGACCGCCGCCACGGCGACGAGAAGGATCCAGAGGACTTTCTTCATCGATGTTCAGAACCTCCGCTGGCGACGCGCTCTTCCAGGCTCCTGGCGGGTCCGATTGTCGGGTGACGGCTCCGCGGCTGGAAAGATTACACGCAAAGGGGATGCCGGCCGGCGGCCCGCGCCGCGGCTCGGCCGCGCCGGGAAGCGGTCAGGCGAGGGCCGTCGGCCCCGCGGCGCGCGGCCAGAGCACGATTTTCCCCGGCCGCACGGCCAGCTCGAGACGCGTGGTGTCTCCGATCGTGAAGTGATTGGGCGCGTCGGCCAGCAGGAGCCACTCCCCCACGCGCACCCTCAGGCGGCACTGATTTCCCAGGAAGAACAGCGCGTCGAACTCGCAGGGGATCGATCCGCTTCCGTTGGAAGAGATCTCCAGGTCTTCGGGGCGCACCATGGCCCAGCACTCGCCGACCGGAGCGCCTTCCGGAGCCTCGACGTCGGCGAACGGCAGCCGGACCACGGGACGTTCGGGCGGACCGGCGCACACGGCTTCGAAGATGTTGGCGGAGCCGAGAAAGTTGGCCACGAACGCGTTGGCCGGGCGGCGATAGACCTCTCGGGGCGCGCCGGCCTGCTCCACCCGCCCGGCGTGAACCACGACGAGCTCGCGGCCGAGGCTCATCGCCTCGACCTGGTCGTGCGTGACGTAGACCGTCGTGATCCGGAGCCCCTGAAGCAGCGCGGCGATCTCCATGCGCAGCTGCTCCCGGAGCTTCGCGTCGAGGGCGGAGAGGGGCTCGTCCATGAGCAGGACCTTGGGCCGGTAGGCCAGCGCCCGGGCCAGCGCGACCCGCTGCTGCTCTCCCCCGGAGAGCTCCCGGATGCGCCGCTCGGCCAGCTCCTCGAGCCGCACCAGCCGCAGGGCCTCCCGGGCCAACTCCCGCCTCCGCGATCGGAGAATTCTCCGCACGCGCAGCCCGAACTCGACGTTCTCGCGCACCGAGAGATGCGGAAAGAGCGCGTAGCTCTGGAACACCATGCCGATGTCCCGCCGCTCGGCCGGCAGGCCGGTGATGTCCGCTCCGTCGAGGAGCACGGCGCCCGCGTCCGGCGCGGTCAGGCCGGCGATCATCCAGAGCAGGGTGCTCTTGCCCGAACCGCTCGGGCCCACGATGGTGGTGATCTCTCCCTCCGCGAACGCGTGGGAGACTCCGTCCACGGCGGCGGCCCCGCCGTAGAACTTGGACAGGCCGCGCACCTCCAGCCGGCTCATCATACCCCCTGCTCCACGTCGACCGTCTCGGCTCCGCCCACCCACTGCAGGACGAGGAGCGCGGGAAGGACTCCGGCCAGAAAGATCGTGGCCGCGGCCGCGGAGACCTGGAAGCTGTTGAAGGTGAACGTCGCGTAGAGCGCCGCCGGGTAGGTCTGGTTGAGCGGCGTGTTCAGGAGGTAGCTGACGTTGAACTCGCCCCAGGAGATCGCGAAGACCAGGAGCGACCCGACCAGCGCCGCGTGCCGGACGCTGGGAAGGACGACCAGCCGCAGCCGGTCGAAGGTCCGCGCGCCCAGAGTCTGCGCGGCCTTCTCCAGCGTGGCGACGTCGGATCCGCGCAGGGCCGCGGTGACCGCCTTGACCATGAAGGGAAGCGTGTAGACGAGGTGTCCGCACAACACCAGCCACCAGCGGCCCCGCCAGAGCGCAAAGCCCTCGATCAGAGCGATCGAGACGGTAATGCCCGGGATCGAGAGGGGAATCAGCACGGCCTCTTCCAGGAGGACGCTGCCGCGAAACGGCTTTTCGGCGAGAACATAGGCGCCCGGAACCCCGATCGCCAGGCAGACCGCCACCGACAGGACGGCCAGGCGGAGGCTGAAGAAGAGCATGGGCGCGTACAGGCGCAGGACGTAGGCAAACCACTTGAACGTGACGGGTCCGCCGGAGCCGGGCACCCACTGCTCGCTGGAGATGCCAAGCAGCCGGGTGTCCAGGACCGAGCCGGCCAGGAGGACGGCCACCGGAGCGACGATCGCCAGCAGCAAGGCCGCGGTCACGCTGCCGGCCAGGATCGTGCCGGGCAGAGTCTGGCTACGCAACCTTCGAAGCTCCCGGAGCGAGAAAGCGGCGGGTCGCCACATGGACGGCGATCGCGATCACGATCAGGACGACGGCCATCGCCGCGGCGAGCTCCGCGTCCAGCAGGCCCGTGTAGAGCTGGAAGATCTCCAGGGGCAGGACCGAGTAGCGCTTGGACACGATGAGGGCCACGCCGAAGGAGCCGAGCGAAACGCTGAACGTCACCGCGAAGGTCGAGAGCAGCGCCGGGGCCATGAGCGGCAGCACGACGTGGCCCAGGCGGTACCACGGCCCGGCGCCGAGCGTGCGGGCGGCGGCCTCCAGCTGAAAATCGAACTTCCTCAGGGCCGCCTCCAGCGTCAGCGTCGCGCGGGGGATCTCGAAGTAGAGGTAGGCGATCACCAGCCCCCACACGGAGTAGGACAGGCCGGAAAGCCAGGCGTGGCCGAAAAGCCGCTGGGAGAGCTGCGGCACCACGCCGATGCGCCCGACCATGAGGATGGTCAGAAACCCGACGACGATTCCGGAAAACGACATCGGCAGCGTCAGGAGCGCGCGCATGAGGCGCTTGCCGCGGAACGTGCGGCGCACCAGGAGCCACGCCGGAGCCAGGCACAGGAGCGTCGCGGCCGCGCCGACCCCGAGCGACATCGTGATCGAGTGCCCGAGCGCCCTGCGGTATTCGCGGTCCCTCCAGATTTCGCGGTAGTTGTCGAGCGTCCAGGAGCCGCGGGCGACGGCCCCCCCCAGCAGGCCCGAGCTCGGGCGAAAGCTGTCCGCCAGCAGGCGGGCCAGCGGCCAGAGCACCAGGGCGGCCACCAGGAGGAGCAGGGGCGCCGCCAGCAGGCCCGGCCCGAGAGCGCCCCGCCCGCCCGCCTGCGAGGAGCGGCGCGGCATCAGATCTTGCTCTTGATCTCCCGGATCCACCGCTGCTTGACGGCGTCGGCGTTGGCGGCCTGCTCGGCCAGCGGGAGCACCACCGCCTTCTTGTAGGCATCGGCGGGAAGAAACTGGCGCCGGAGCTCCGGCGGGAGATTCACCTTCATGACCGGGATGAAGAAGGACTGGGCCATGATGGTCTGCGCCTGGTCGGAGAGGCACCAGTCGAGGTACTTCTCCGCCTCCGCTCTGTGCGGGGCGCCCTTGACCAGCGCCATGACCAGGGGCATGGCGATGGTGCCCTCGGTCGGAATCACCACTTCGACCGGCGCCTTGTCCACCCACTTCGCCTTGAGGCCGTTGCCGTCGGCGTTGATCCAGATCGGGACCTCGCCCCGCACGAAATCGTTGTAGGCGTTCTCCTTGGCGACGGTCAGGAGGTTCGGCGTCAGCCGTTCCAGGTAGTCGAATCCCTTCTGAAAGCCCTTTCCGCCCAGCGCCGCGTCGATGCCGTAGACGAACGTGAATCCGGTCCCGAAAATCGTCGGATCGTCGTAGACGACCATTCCCTTGTAGTCCGGCTTGAGCAGGTCGGCGAAGGATCTGGGCACCGGCTTGCCCTTGAGCGCCGTCGTGTTGACGAGGATCGCGAGGTACGCGGAGTGGACCGTCCACCATGTGCCTGCGGGATCCTTCAGTCCGGCGGGGATCTTCTCGAATCCCTTGGGCTTGTAGGCTTCGTGCAGCCCTTTCAGGGAGGCCTGGTAGCCGATGCCTCCGGAGTAGTAAGCGCAGTCGGCCTGGGGGTTGGCCTTCTCCGCCTCCAGGGCCGCCATCGCCGCGCTGGACCCCTTCATGTCCGGAGGCACCCGGACGCCCGTCTTCTTCTCGTACGCCGCGGTCACGCCGCCCCAGTTGGCGTAGTTGGGGATGCAGTCGTATTGGACCACCACCCTGGGATCCGCCGCGCTGCCCGGCCCGGGAATCGCCAGGGCGGCGGCCGCCGCGAGAACGCTCAGAACTCTGCTTTTCATAGGATCCCGTCCTCCCCTTTCGATCTCACAATATTCATATTGTTAGCACGGGCTCGGCGGCTTCCGTCCACAATCCCAAATCACAAATCGCAAGTCACAAATGTCAGAACCTTCCCCGCTCCCGCTCCTTGGCCGGAAGGATCTCCAGGCAGGTGGTCCACCAGCCGGTGCGGATCGTTTCCACGAATTCGCCCGGCAGCTTCTCCTCCTCCATCGCCCGCGCCAGCGCCTCGTGGTCGTAGAGGACGGGCGTCAGCTCCACGCCGACCTCCCGGCCGAAGGTCAGCCGCGCGTACCAGACGTTGGTGCGCCCGTCGTTGGCCGGCCGGCCGAGCACCCCCGCGTTGACGACCACGCGGCCGGAGGGAAGGCGCCGGGTCCAGGGAATCCCGGTGTGGGTGCAGACCAGCACGTCGGCGCCGTGGTCGGCCAGGAGCTTCTCCAGGAAATGCACCGGCGACGTCGATTCCCACAGGAACTCGTTGATCTTTCGGGGCGAGCCGTGGACGAGCAGAACGCTCTTGCCGTTCACGTCGATCCGCCGCGTCTTGGGAAGCGTCCCCATCCAGCGCTTCCACTGCGCGGACGTGTGCGCGGCGGTGTAGTCGTAGGAGATCTGCGCGAAGTGGTTGTCCCGAGGATCGGTGTATCCGCAGTGGCAGTCCTCCGCCGCGCTGGCCAGGGACTCCTCGTAATTGCCCTGGATGAGCTGCGCCTGCGACTCGAGCAGGATCGGAAACACCCGGTCGGGGTGCGGCCCGAAGCCGCCGAAGTCGCCCAGGGCGTAGAGACCATCCGCCCCCCAACTGCGCACGTCCTCGACCGCCGCCTGCAGAGCCTGCGAGTTGTTATAGATCCCTCCAAAGAAGGCGAGCCGGGTCGAGTCCTTCGCCGCGCGATTCAAGACCGCCCCTTTCGAGTTGCCATCGTTCGCCTCACGCCTCACGCCTCACGCCTCACGTCCGGTCTCACGTTCGGCATGTCACTCCGTACTCATGGCAGGTGAAGCAGGCGGCGTGGGCGAGCTCGAAGGGGCGCAGCGTCTCCGCCAACGACTCGCCCATCCGGGCCGAAGGCTCGTCGATCAGGATCGGACAGACGTAGACGCCCCTGGACGTGACCATACGGCAGGAGGAGCACTGGAGCTTCTCGGCTTCCCCTCCGGTCAAGGCCCGCCCTTGCAGCGACTCCCACGTCTCGTAGGCGCGCAGGCGTTGCTCCTCCGCGCCGATCCGGAACAGGGACAGGATTTTGAGCCTCGGCCGGGGCAGGCCGATCTCCTTCATCCACTCCAGGAACTTCGCGCGCCCCGACGCCTGGGCCGCCTCGCCGCAGGCTTCGGTCACGGTGACGACGGGATTCAAGCCGGCCTCCGCGAGGTTGCGGATTCCCCGCAGAATCTTCTCGAACGTGCCCTCGCCCCGGATGGGATCGTTGGCCTGCGCGGTGTAGCCGTCGATGGAGATCCGGACGTCGAGCGAATACTCCGAGGCGTCGGAGAGCGCCTTCAACCGGCGGCAGCGCTCCGGCGTCAGGAGGAGGCCGTTGGTGAGCACGGACACCGGACCGGCTTCCAGCGCGGCGGCGATCATGGCCAGGATTTCCGGAACCATGAACGGCTCGCCCCCGGTGAAGTAGTACTCCCGGACTCCCAGGGGCGCGGCTTCGCGGAGACGGTCGCGCACACTTCCGAGCGTGAGCATCTCGTGGTTGTGGTTGGTGGGCGAGCAGGAGATGAAGCAGTGCGTGCACTTCAAGTTGCACAGCGTGCCGGCGACCTGGAACCAGAGCGTGTCCAGCGAAATCGACGGCACGAACGGGAACGACCCCGGCGGCCGCGTCAGGGAAACCGGCGCACTCGGATCCAGCACAAAGACTCCTTTCCAGCCCGGTCGAACGTGTCGAAGCAGGAAAACGCGCCGCGCCAGAGGCGGCGGGAAGCTAGAGGAGGGCCGGAGGAGCGCGGGGGCCGGTGGGGGCGGCGCGGGGCGGGATGGGCCGGTTCGGGATCGCGTCGGCGCAAACGGGGCGGACGGCGCGAAGGATCAGGCGAACGAGCGTCCGGGTCTCCCGCGAGGCAAGACCGCGCTCGAGCGAAAGGAGGCTGGACTTTCCGTCGACGTCGGGCGCGGAAGCGACCAGCACGAGACGACGGCCTCGAGCGGCCAGGCCCTGCCGGAGACGATCGACCACGCCGCGCTGTCGCGGGGCCACCGACCGAAGGAGATCGGCGTCCTGGCCGGAGAGGCCCACCAGGGAGACGCCGCCGTCGGACGCCGGGCCCAGCACCGCGTCCGCGCCGCTCTCCAGGGCCGCGAAGGCCTCGGCCACGGCCGTCTCCGAGGGAGCGACGTCTCCTCCCACGAGAATCGCCGGGCCGGGCAACTGCCCCGCGTCGCGCGCCACGCCTTCCAGCCGCTGCCCGAACGTGCAGCCGCGCTGCGCGATCCACGACACCGGGGCGTCATCGGGAAGGCGGTTGCGCCAGGCCGGACGGTCTTCGGGAGGAGTGGCGATCACGAATCGAGCGCCGTGCCGCTGCGCCGCCGCGAACCAACCGAGAGCGAAGGCCGCGAACAGGTCTTCGCCCGGCAAGCCGAAGCCTTTGGCTTGGGACTCGCGCCTGGGGTCCCGGGCGAACAGGACGAGATGGCGGCTCACGTTCCGCTTATCTTACGTCGCCCGGGCGGGGGTCGGATGGCTGACAGGGCGTGAGGCGTAGGGCGTTAGCCGTGCGGTGCGGGGCGGGGCGGGAGGCGGGAGGCGGGGAAGAGATGGAAGCCCGTGCTTCGCCTTACCCCTTTACGCCTCACGCCTGACGGTCCCCTCACAGATTCCGATCGATGAATTTGACGAACTCGCTGCGAGGCAGGGCGCCCAGAACGCGGTCCGCCACCTGCCCGTTCTTAAACAGAATGAAAGTCGGGATCGAGGTCACCTGGTACTTCATGGCCACCTGCGACGACTCGTCCACGTTGACCTTGGCCACCCGGAGCTTGTCTTTGTACTGGGTCGCCAGGTCGTCCACGATCGGCGCGACCGACCGGCACGGGCCGCACCAGGGAGCCCAGAAATCGACCAGCACGGGCTTGTCGCTCTTCAAGACATCCCCTTCGAAACCCGCATCCGAAACCTGAGCCACGTTCGGGTTATCCGACATCAGAATCCTCCAAATGAAATACGCGGGATCGCTGAAGGAGATTCTAACCCGGGACGAGGCCCGCCTTCCGCCTCACCTCGCTTCCGCTCGATCGGGATCTGGCTTCGCCACCGGCGGTCCGCTCGGCCGGATGCGGCCTCGACGGCCCGCCTGATCCCTCCCTCGCTCTCGCTCCCGCGGCGCGCGCCTGCACGTCGCCTTCGCTGCGCTCACGGTCTGCGCCTGGCGGCGCACCGGCGGATCCCGGATCCCGCCTCACGCCTCACGCCTTACGCCTCACGCCTTCCGCCTCACGCCTCACGCCCCGTGCGCATGCACCCTCCCTCGCGCGTGGGTGAGGCCCTCGCGCAGGAACCAGGGGACCATCAGCAGGGACAGGACCGGGTCGAGCCATCCCGGGGCCCCAAGGAGGCCCCCGGCCATCGCGGCCAGCGTCGTCCACGAATCCGCGGAACAGGCGATCGACTCCTTCGCTTCGGCGGCCAGCCCCTTGCTCCGGAGCTCCCGCCCGGTCTTCCATTTGAAGTAGCCGACGAGGGGCATGCCGAAGGACGCGAACAGGGTCAACAGCAGCCCCACGACGCTTCGCTCCTGGTGCGCGTGGCCGCTCGCGATCTCGAAGATCCCCCGGGTCAGGGTGTAGGCGGCGAGGAGCAGGAAGGACAGGCCGATCCACCGGGCCAGGACCTGGTCCCGCCGGGCATGGTCCTCCTCCTCGTCGGCCAGATGGCGCAGGTGCCGCACCGCCAGGAGGGCCGCCCCGCCCTCGATGACGCTTTCCAGGCCGAAGGCGAGCAGGGCCAGGCTGCCGGTCCGGATGGCCTCGACCAGGGCGATTCCCCCTTCGCCGACCACGTGGAGGAAGGTCAGCGCGAGGAGCCACCGCATCCTTCGATAGAGGGCCGCTTCCCGCGCCGGCGCCGGCGCAATCGCTTGGTCCGCCTCGGTCACGCGCCATTCTATGCACGGGCCAGCCGCCACGAGGTCGACCCTCCGGAATAGAATGTCGCAGTCATGGGTTCGGCTGCGCAATGATCCGAGCGTTCCGCCAAGTCCGAGCAGTGCAAATTGGCGTGGCTTTCGGAAGCCTGGTCGCTCTTGCGAGCTCAGTCGGCCCGTACCCCTTGCCGATCGAGCCCGGGTCCGGTGGTTGGCCGACGTCGGCCGTCACTTCGAGCCCTTGTCCGGACGCCGATCGTCACTCGCCCGACCGCCCTACGGCCCAGAGCGTTCTTCTGGCTCGCCTCTCTGGCAAGCTCCCCGCCCCCCCTGCCGCATCGATCTCGAGCGTTCCCTCGCTCAGACGGGGTCCGGCTTGCCCGATGACAGGAACGACTCACGAAGGGCGCGCTTCTCCACCCCGCTTCTAGCGAAGACCTCGGGCTCCGGCCTGCCGCCGGCGCCGAATCAGCCGGTCCGGACCGGCAGGAGGAGCGATTGAGAATCCGGAACTCGCCGTGGCTACCCTTTCTCCTTGTGTGGATGCTGGCGGCGCATGAAGCGCGCGCCCGGCAGAATCCATCCCCATCGCCGACTCCCTCTCCGGCCGCCTCCCCGTCACCGACTCCCCCGCCGGAGCAGCCGCCGGCTCCACCTCCACCGGCTGAGCCTGCCCCTGCGCCTCCCTCCGCCGGAGGGGCCTCGCAGACTTCGAACTACTTCAATCCTTCGATCTCCGTCATCGGTAACTTCCTCGCGACGGCGGGAAAGAACTCGGTCGAAAATCTGCGCAGCGCCGACCTGCGAGAGTCCGAACTGGGCCTCCAGGCGATCGTCGATCCTTACGCCCGCGCTGATTTCTTCTTCTCCTTGAGCGAGCACTCCGTGGATGTCGAGGAAGGGTTCCTGACGCTGACCTCCCTGCCCGGCGGCCTGCTCGCGAAGATCGGACGGATGCGAGTCTCCTTCGGGAAGATCAATACGCTGCACCTGCACGTACTGCCGTGGCCGGACGAGCCTCTTCCCGTCGTCAACCTGCTGGGAGGCGAGGAAGGATGGATCGGCACCGGCGTCTCGGTCGCCCGCCTGATCCCGATGCCCGCGGACATCTTCTCGGAGCTGACGGCTCAGGTCTTCCGCGGCGACTCCGAGGGTCTGTTCGAGGCCCAGAAACGCAGCGACGTCGCCTACAACACCCACTACCGGCTTTTCAAGGACCTGTCGGAAGCCGTCAACCTCGACTTCGGCCTCTCTTACGGAGCGGGCCCGAATGCCACTTCGACGAATGAGACGCGGCGATGGACGCAGCTCGAGGGGCTCGATTTCACCCTTCGCTGGAAGCCCCTGGTCACTGGCCTCTATCACTCGGCGAGCCTGCGCGGCGAGCTGATCCACAGCCGCCGCGATCAGCCCGGAGAAACCGGCGGACCACAAAGAGCCACCGGGTGGTTCCTCTCCGGCGAGTATCAGCTTTCCCGGCGGTGGTTCGTCGGGGCCCGCATCGAGGCCTCGGACCATGCCGACGACGACTCCAAGCGCGACACCGGACAGGCGGCGACGCTCACCTTCTGGCCGAGCGAGTTCTCCCAGGTCCGCGGAGAGCTGCGGCGGCGACGCTATTCCGGAGGGATCACCGCGAACGAAGCTCTCCTCCAGATCCAGTTTGCCATCGGCGCCCACGGCGCCCATCCCTTTTGAGGTCATCGAAAATGAAAAGACTCTCGCTTCTCCTGACCCTCGCGCTCTCGGCCTCACCGGCGCTGGCCAAGGTCCGGATCGTTTCGTCATTGCAGGACTTCGCTTCGATCGCGCAGGCGGTCGGCGGGGACCGGGTCGAGACCTTTGCCATCGCCAAGGGTTACCAGGACCCGCACTTCGTCGACGCGAAGCCCTCCTTCATCCTGAAGCTCTCCCGCGCCGACATCCTGATCGTCGCCGGCCTGGAGCTCGAGATCGGCTATCTGCCGCCGCTCATCGATCAGGCGCGCAACGACAAGATCCGGCCCGGCTCACCCGGATATCTCGACGCCTCGATCGGCTGCGACATCCTCCAGCGTCCGACTACGCAGGTGACGCGAGCCATGGGCGACGTCCATCCTTATGGCAATCCTCACTACTGGACGGACCCCAACAACGGAAGAGTCATCGCCCGGGCGGTCGCCGCCAAGCTGTCGGAGATCGACCCCTCGGGAGCAGCCGACTACCAGAAGAACCTCGCGGCGTTCGAAAGCAAGCTCACGGAGAAGGACAAGGAGTGGTTGTCCAAGATGGCGCCGTACGCCGGCACCAAGATCGTCACGTTCCACGATTCGTGGCCTAACTTCGCAAAGCACTTCAAACTCGAAATCGCCGGCCACGTCGAGCCCAAGCCGGGCATTCCTCCGACGCCCAGTCACACCCTGGAAATCATCAATCTGATCCAAGCCCAGAAGATACCCGTCATTCTGGTCGAACCCTATTTCGACCTGAAGACGCCGAAATACATCGCCGGCAAGACCGGCTCCACGGTCGTCCTCTTCTACCCCTCCGTGGGAGGCGTCTCGGACATCAAGGACTACTTCTCCCTTTTCGATCACGACATCGATGCTTTCGTCAACGCCATGAAGGGAAAGAAATGACGATCTTCCAGATCCTCCTTCCGGCATTCGTCGCCAGCCTGATCCTGACGGGCATCCACGCTTACCTTGGCGTGCACGTGGTCGAGCGGGGCGTCATCTTCGTCGATCTTTCGCTCGCTCAAATCGCGGCGCTGGGAACGACGGTGGCCTATCTCGCCGGCTACGATCTCCACTCCACGACCGCCTACCTGTTCTCGCTGGGATTCACATTCCTGGGTGCGGCGATCTTCGCTCTGTCGCGCATGCACCGCAAGACGCGCATCCCGCAGGAGGCGGTCATCGGAATCGTCTATGCCGTCTCCGCCGCGGTGGCCATTTTGGTGATGTCCAAGGCCACGCAGGAGACCGAGCACTTGAAGGAGATGCTGGTCGGCAACATCCTGTCCGTCACTTGGCCGGAGCTGCTCAAGACCGCGGTTCTCTACTCGCTCGTCGGCCTCTTCCACTACCTCTTTCGCCGACGCTTCCTCCTCATCTCCATGAACGAGACGGAGGCGGAGAAGCAGGGTATCAACATCCGACTCTGGGATTTCCTCTTCTACATGTCGTTCGGGTTCGTCGTGACTTCCTCGGTCGCCATCGCCGGGGTGCTCCTGGTGTTCTGCTTCTTGATCGTCCCCTCGGTCACCGCGATGCTGTTCGCCGAGCGCCTGGGGCCTCGTCTGGCGATCGGGTGGTCCATGGGCATCGTCGTCTCCGCCGGTGGCGTGGCCCTTTCGTTCGTCCTCGACCTGCCGACCGGGGCTGCGATCGTCGCGACGTTCGGCGGCGCGCTCCTGATCGTGGCGACGTTGCGCCGAACATTCGGGCGTCCCTACCGTACAATAGCGAGTTGATGAGGCAATCTTGACTCTCCGGCCCTTCGTCTCGAGCGGACGGCGGCTGGGCCGAGCGGCCGCGGCCAGCCTTCTGGTGGTGGCGGCCCTGGCCGGAACCTTCGCCGAGCACGACCATTCCGTTTTCGCCAGCGGCGACTCGCCTCACCCTCAGAGCCATTACATCACCCGGCACGATCCGCATGTTCGGGCGGCGCACTGGCACGCCGTTCTCAAGGTCGTTCAAGAACACGAGTGCGTCGCCTGCCATAACCAGCGTCTGACCGGTGTTGCCCAACAAGCGCGGGCGGTGGCGCCGACGGTCTCGCGGCCGGTTCCGGCGGCCGTCGACCGAGTCGGGATGCTCGAATCCTCCCTCCACCCCTCCGGTCCCCGCGCCCCCCCCGTTCTCCTCTAGCCCCTCGAAAAACGGATCTGACGGCTTTCGCCTCCTCCAAGCGGAGGGGCCCGGCGTCTCGCGCCGGATTACGTCATGAGGAGACTTCGACCAATGCTCAGGAACCCGCTTCGACTGCTCGGCCGCCTCGCGGCCCTGATGCTGCTCTGCCTCGTCTCTGTTCCACGACCTGCCGGCGCCGCCGTAGCCGCGGGAACGGTCCGCGGAACCGTCGTCGGCCCGGATCAAAAGCCGATGGGCGGAGTCGCCCTCGTCCTCCGCAACGCCATCACCGGCTTCCAGGCCGAGGCCCGGACCGACCGCGACGGAAAATTCGCTTTCTTCAACGTCCCGTTCAACCCCTACGAGCTCCACGTCGAGGTCCAGGGCTTCCAGACCCAGCACATCGCCGTTGACGTTCGGAGTACCGCCCCGCTTGAAATCCCCGTCGCTCTCGCGCTGCAGAGCGTGTCGGAAAAGGTCAACGTCGAGGCGGAGCAGCCGGCCGCGGTTCTCGAGACCGACTCATCGCAATCCCACGTGGACATCGACAAATCGTTCATCGAACACGCTCCTGCCGCCAATCCGTCCCGCGGCATGGAATCCCTGATCGTCCAGACGCCCGGTTTCGCTCAGGACGAGAACGGCCGGTACCATTTTCAAGGCGCTCACAGCGAGCAGAGCTACGTCGTCGACGGCCAGCCGATCTCGGACCAGATCGGGATTACCTTCTCCAACTCGATCGACCCACGGATCCTCCAGTCGGCCGAGGTGATCTACGGAAACGTGCCGGCCGAGTACGGCGAGAAGGTCGCCGCCGTCATCAACCTGACCACGAAATCCGGCCTGGGAACGGGCGCGATCAAGGGCGACGCGCGAGCCGGCGCGGCTCGATTCAATACCTACGATGCCGGCGTTTCCGCGGGCGCCGGCTCCAATCGCTTCGGCTATTACTTCTCCGTCGACGGATCCAAGTCCGACCGGCTTCTCGATCCGCCGAACTTCGACAACCTGAACAATCACGGAGACACGGAGCGGGTCTTCCTCCGCCTGGACATGGCCAACGGGAACTCGACGAATTCCTTTCGTATCTCGGGCCTCGTCGGCAGAACGCGGCGCGCCGTTCCGAACACTTTCACGCAGCAGGCCACCGATACGGACAACCAGGTCGAGACCAACGATTGGAACGCGAACATCGGCTGGCAGAGCATCCTCTCGCCTTCGACCGTCCTCGACACCACCGTTTTCGCGAGAAACAACCGGTATACCTATGAAGGCTCGCCCAACGATCCCTCGCTCATCGCGAACTCGAAGCGTTCCCTGGACAACTATGGGATCCAACCCGTTCTAACGGTCCAAGCCGGCGCCGCGAACGAGATCAAAGCCGGGGCTGTCGTGAAGCTCTACCCCATCAAAGAGCGTTTCTCCTTCGGCATCACCGACCCGAACCTGAACGACCCGGCCTCGGACGGCTACAACCCGAGCCTCGCGCCGTACGACCTGACCCGCGGCGGCACACCGTTTCTCTTCGAGGGCTCCCGAACAATCACCTACATCGCCGGCTTCGTGGAAGATACGATCCGGTTTTCGAACCTGACCGCGCAGGTCGGCGCTCGCTACGACCACGCCAACTTTCCTCTGCGGGAGTCGCAGCTTCAGCCCCGCGTCGGCGTCGCCTACTACGTGCCGGCGACCAAGACGGTGTTTCGGGCCTCGTACAACCGGATCTTCATCACGCCCGAGTATGAAAACGTCCTGTTCTCTTCCTCGCCCGAAGCGAGCTCGCTCGCACCGCCCGAGGTCCAGCAGTCGCGGGCGCTGGGCGACGGTCTGATCCTCGTTCCGGCGGCACGGCAAAACGTTTACGACGCCGGAATCCAACAGGCCGTCGGATCCAAGCTTCGCCTGGACGTCGATTTCTGGGAGAGACGCGTCCGCTTCGTTGCCGATCAGGCGCAATTCGAGAATACGGGAATCGTTTTTCCGGTGGCGTTCAACAGCGGGCGACTCCATGGCTGGAACGTCCGGCTGGATCTCGCCCCGATCGGAGGTCTGACCGGATACGCCTCGGTCGGTCACGTCCGCGCCGTCTACAACCCGCCGCTGGCGGGTGGCCTCTTTCTGGATACCGGCGCGCTCGACGCCGTCACCGGCGGTCCCTTCGTGATCGATCACGATCAGAACCTTCAGATCCAGGGCGGCCTCACCTACGCGTTCGGCAAATCCGGCGTCTGGGTCGCGGCCAATGGTCGGTATGACTCCGGCCTCGTCACGGGCGCGGACGAAACGATCGCCGACGACCCGGACAACTCCTTCGCACTTCCCTTCATCCGGTTCGGCAATGGGACCGACCTCGACCCGAATCGGGCCGCGCCCCGCACCGTCTGGAACTTCTCCGCGGGCGCGGACCTCGCGCGCCTGGGCGTTCCGGTCAGCGTTCAGTTGGACGTGCTCAACGCCTTCGACAAGGCGGGGGTCTACAACGTCTTGTCGACCTTCGGCGGCACGCACGTGATTCCGCCGCGCACTCTGGCCGCGCGCATTCGTTACAACTTCTAGGCCTCGGACCGGAGGTCCAATCCCTTCGGTCTCGCGCCGCGGAGAAAGGCGGCGTCGCGGCCGCGACGCCTCTGGCCCTCCTGGGAGCCATCGGCCGGGGCGCACGGCTGGGGTGCATCGTCCGCGACGCGGACGCCGTGGAACAGCTCGGACGCGTCGACACGATCGTTCTCGACAAGACAGGGACGCTCACCCTCGGCTCGCCCCGTGTTGCCGCGGTCCACCCTTCGCAAGGAGTCACGGAACACCAGGTGCTCGAGGCCGCCGCGACCTCGGAGAGGCCGTCGGAGCACCCTCTGGCGGAGGCCGTTCTGGCCGCGGCGCGCGGCGCAGGCGTCGAGGCCGCCGAACCGGATACGTTCAGCTATCAGCCGGGAGCAGGAATCCGTTGCACGCTCCGGGGCCAGGAGATCCTGGCGGGCACGGCGGCCTGGATCGAGGGCCACGGTGTCTCCGCCGCCGCCGCGCCTCTCGGGCTGCAGATGCTCGTAGCGCGCGGCGGCCTCCTCCTCGGCGGCCTGGAGATCACCGATGCCGTGAGACCGCAGGCCAGGGCCGCGGTCCGAGAGTTCCGCCGCATGCGGATCCTGACGCTTCTTTTCACGGGAGATTCCGTTCTCGGCGCGCCAACCCCTCCCTCCTCCGCGTCGCCGGATTTCCGATCGCCGGCGAATCGTGTCTCCGCCTGGCCCTTCTCCTTGCCTCCGCCCTCGGCTGGCACGTCGAGCCGAGCTACGGGATCTCGTTCAAGGGCCGGGAACGCTCGCTCGGCGCCACAACCGGCCTTCTGATCCGCTGGACGTGAGGGCCGAGTCTGCCGCGCGCCAGGCGCTCGTTCATCGTCCGTCACGAGGCCGGCGGCGGACCAGCGCGGAAGCCAGGAAGATGGCGCCCGCGACGAGCGCGATCGCCGGGCCGGACGGCACGTTCCATTGGAACGAGAGGGCGAGCCCCGCGAGGACGCTCGCCACACCGATCCCCGGAGCGAGAAGGAACATCTCGCCCACCGAATGGGCCATCCGTTTGGCGGCCGCGGCCGGCAGGACCAGCAGGGCGTTGATCAGAATGACGCCGACGACCCGAAGGCCCGCGATCACCACGAGGGCGAGCAGAACGTTGTAGACGGTGAGAACGCGGTCTACCGCGATCCCGGAGACCCTGGCCCCATCGGGGTCGAACGTCGCGAACACGAGCGAGCGCCGCAGAACGAGCGTGAGCAGAACGACGACGAAACCGATGCAGGCGATGGCGGCCAGGCCGGGACGGCTGACCGCCAGGATGCTTCCGAAGAGATAGGAGAGAAGCTCGGGTTGGTACCCCGGGCGCAGGGACAACACGACGACGCCGAACGCCAGGAAGAAAGCGAGAAAGAAGCCGAGGAGCGTGTCGACGGACAGCCGGCTCCGCCGCTCGAAGCGGTTCAGGACGAGACCGATTCCGACGGCGACGGCTCCCGCGCTCCAGAGAGGCGGGATGCCGGTCACGACTCCGACGGCCACGCCGGCCAGCGACGCGTGGGCGATGGCATCGCCGAAGAACGCGGATCGACGCAAGACGACGAAGACGCCGAGCAGGCTCGTCATCAGGCCCACGACGACTCCGCCGAGGAGCGCCCGCTGAAAGAACGGGAGAGCCAGGGCCTGGCTCATCGGGAATGGGCTTCCGTCTCGTGCTTGTGGAGGGAGACTCCTCCCGCGTAGAGCCGCCGCAGGTTCTCCTCCGTGAGAATCTCCGCCGGGCTGCCGTGGCAGACGAGTCGACGGTTGAGACAGAGGACGAGATCCGCGTAACGGGCGACGAGCTCGAGCTCGTGAGAGCAAATGAGCGCCGTGAGGCCGGACTCGCGGGCGAGGCAAGCGATCTCCTGGTACAGCGTCGTCTCCCCCGTCGTGTCCACGCCGGCTTCGGGCTCGTCCAGGAAGAGGATTTCGGGACTGGTCACCAGCGATCGCCCGATGAGGACGCGCTGCATCTGTCCGCCGGAGAGCTCGCCGACCGGCCGATCCAGCAGTGGTTGGAGCCGCATGGTCTCGATGGCGAAGACCATTCCGTCCCTGGCGAGGCGACGGCGCGGCATCGCGAGGATCTCGCGGACCGTCAGCGGAAGGGTCGGATCGAACTGAAGCCGCTGCGGCACGTAGCCGACGCGGTCGAGGACGTTTCGGACCGGACGTCCGAGCACACGGACTTCGCCGGTCGACGGAATCAGGTCCAGGATCGCTCGAATCAACGTGCTCTTGCCCGAGCCGTTGGGTCCGATCACGATCGCGATCTGGCCGCGGCCGACTCGCAGGGAAACGTCCTCGACGGCGGCGAGACCTTGTCCCGGATAATGGACCGTCAGAGCGCGCACGTCGATCGCCGGGCCCGGATCCCCGGTCACGGTTCGCCTCGTCCGCAAGCCGCGCCGATCTGCCGCGCATCGAAGAGCATCAGCTCCACGTAGCTGTCCCGCCCGGGCACTCCCCCCATGTCGTCCAGTATCGACAGACGAACGCCGAGGTCCCGAGCGATCGGCGCGATCGCGTCGATCGACATCTGGGGCTCTGCGAAAATGACCTTCAAACGGTTCTCGCGCACCCGGCGCTGAAATTCGGCCACGTCCTTGGGCCCCGGCTCCCGGCCCGGGAAGGGCTCGAAGACCGCGGCGATCTTGAGGCCATACTCCTCGGCAAAGTACCCGAAAGCGTTGTGAAACGTGGCGATCTCCCGGATGGGCAGATTGGCCAGAAGACCCCGCATCTCGAGCTCGATGCGCTGAAGCCGGCGAAGGTAGGCGGATCGCCGCTCGGCGAAGCGCCGGGCGGCCAGCGGCACGAGGCGGGAGAGCTGGAGCTCGACGTTGGACGCGATCATCGCGGCGTTACGGGTCGTGAGGAAGTAATGCGGATCGACGTCCCCCGGCGTCGGGTGGTCCGCGTCTCTCTCGCTCGGCTCGAATCGCCGCAGGGCGATGCCGTTGTCGACCGTGACCACTGTGGCGACGCCGGCCGACTGAGCCATGGCGGAACCCCAGTTGTCCAGTCCGTGGCCGATCTGGAAGACCGCGGACGCCCCCGCGATCTCGGCTACGGATCCAGGCGTCGGTTCGAAGGTATGGGGACTGGCCCCCGGCGGAAGGATGACGGAAGTTCGAACGTCCGGCCCTCCGATCTCGCGAACGATGTCGTAGAGCGGGAAGATCGTCGCGGCGACACGGGGGACTTCCGGCGCCGGCGAAGCCTTTCGGCAAGCGAGCACACCCCCCGCCACGAGAACGAGAGCAACGGCCGCCCACCGGAGCCGAAGGCTGGAGATCATTGGCCCGCCGCGGGCGGCACCGGGGCGGCCGGATCGAAGAGACGCAGTCGGGTGTCGGCACCCTTGCCTTCAATCACGAAAAGCCTGGCGCGGGGGAGGATCCGCTGCATGGTCTCGAGATAGACACGCTCGCGCAGCAGGCCCGGGTCGCGCGCGGCCTCCCGACGGAGCGCGTCGAAGCGGTGCGTGTCGCCGAGAGCCTGCTCGACGCGGCGGTCGCTGTCCGCGGCCGCGCTCTGTTCGATCGCGTTCGCCTCGCCGCCCGACCGCGGAAGGATCTCGTTGGCGTAGCCTGTCGCATCGTTGATGAACCGCTCTCGATCGCTGCGTGCGTTCTGGACGTCCTGGAAGGCGGCACGGACTTCCTCCGGCGGCTCGATGGACCGCAGCGCAACCGACACGATTTGGACCCCGGCCCCTGACCGTTGGAGGAAGTCCTGGGCGCGTCGACGGACCTGATCGAGAAGAACGACTCTTCCGGTGGTCAGGACGTCGTCGACGGGGAGGCTTCCCAGCGACGCCGTGACTGCCGCTTCCGCGCCGCGACGAACGGCCTCCGCCGGCCGCTCCGATCCGAGAAGGAACGCCGCGGGATCCACGATCTGATACTGAATGCTGAGTTGAACGGAGAGGCTGTTCGTGTCTCCGGTCAGCCACCGGCTCTCTTCCGCGGGGGCTGCGACGCCGCGGACCTCGTCGGCCATTCGGAAACCGACGGGCATCGTATAGGCTCGGGTGACTTCGACTCGAAGGACCCGGTCGATGCCCGGCCACCGCCAGTGAATTCCCGACCTCTCGGGGGGCAGGACCGGAGACCCCAGGCGCACCACCAGTGCGGCCTCGGAAGGCCGAACGGTATAGAGGCCGGCCGCGAGGATCGCCGCCGTCCCTGCGGCCCCGGCGATCGCGAGCCACCCTGCCTTCAGGGCTTGCCTCCCCGACCGCGCGGAGCCGGCGCCGCTTCGGCTTTCGGCATTCCCTCGGTGAGCAGCTTGAGCAGCTCCGAATCGGACGGAAGAATGATCGTCGTGCGGGAATCCAGGATCTTGTCGTAGGTCTCCAGAGTTCGAAGGAACCGGTAGAGGCTGGGATCGGAACGGATCGCATCCGCGTAGATCCTGGCCGCCTCGGCCTCTCCCTTGCCACGAGTCTCCGCCGCCACGCGCGAAGCCTCGGCCAGGAGCCGCGAACGCTCCTTGTCCGCTTCCGCCCGGATCTTCGCGGCCTGCTCCTCCCCTTCCGACCGGAATCGCTTGGCGATGCGCTCGCGCTCGGAGCGCATCCGGGTGAAGACGCTCGCCAGGTTCTGATCCGGATAGGTGAGGCGATCGACGCGAAGATCGACGAGATCGATTCCGTAATCCGCCCGCGCTCTCGTTGCGACGCGCCCGGCGACGGCACGAACGACCTCCTCCAGCCGCGCCTCGCCCGGAACGGCGGAGATGAGCCGCGAAAACGGCGTGTTGCCGAGCGCCGTGCCGAGCTCGGAGGAAATCAGGTCCGCGAGGCGCGCCTGCGCGCCCTCCCGCGTCGCGATCGCCCGCAGAAATCCGAGAGGATCTCCAACTCTCCAGAGCACGAACGACGAAACGACGACGTTCTTCTTGTCCTCAGTGAGGTACTCCGCGGTCGGAGCGTCGAACTGGAGAACGCGGGCGTCCAGTCGGGTCACCGAATCGACGACCGGCAGCTTCCAATGCAGGCCGGGCCGGCGGATCTGTTCGATGGGACGGCCGAGCCGCGTCCGGATCGCAGACTCGGTGGCGTCCACCACGAAGCACGAATCGAGCGCAGCGGCCAGAGCCACGGCGACCGCGACCACGAGAGCGAGACGCCATCGAAGGGTGATTCTCACGAGCACCTCACTGCGGTTGGGGCGGGGGCAGGGCGGGAATGACCGGCAACATTGGAGCACTCGAAGGAGGCGCGCCGGCTCCGCCCGTCTCTGACGGCGTCTGCGGAACGAGCGACCCCGGCACGGTCGCGACGGTCTCCCCACGCGACAACCACAGCTCCAGGCCGCGGACCCCCGCCGGCTTGATCCACTTCCTCACCGGAGCCAGCACGCGCTCGGCGGTTTCCAGATAGAGACGAAGCCGCGTCGGACCCGGGGCGCGCTCGTACTCCCTGCGAATCCCGACGAAGGCCGCGGCCGCTCCCCTGGCCCGGTCGACCATCCCGAAGCGTGTGCCGTCCGCCTCCAGCACCAGCCTTCCGGACTGGGCCCGCGCTTCGCGGATCGAGCCCTCGCTCTCCACGAGCGCGAGGTTGCGGGAGGTGGCGCTATCTTCGGCGGCCGACGCGACGTCGCGAAACGCCTGGTGAACGTCGTCCGGGGCATGGACGTACAAGAGTCGAAGCCCCAGCGGTTCAAGACCGGTTCGGGCCGCCGCCAGAGCCCGGCGCAGCTCCTGGAGCGATTCCATCTCGATCTGCCCGCGCGCCGTGGAGTAGATCGCGTCGACCGGCAGCCTTCCCATCTCGCGGACGAGAATGGAACGCGCCAGAGCCCAGACCGTTCCATCGGCGCGCTCCGATCCCAGACGATACAGTGCGACGTCTCGAATCCTGTACTGCACGACGGCGGTTGCCTCGATGACGTTCTCGTCGCCGGTCACGAACTGCGACTCGAAAGGCAGCCTCGGGATCTCCCGCGAAAAAGAAGGAGACGCGGCCGGGAAGACCGACGACGACCCGGGGCCGGACTGCGTCGAGAACGGAGGAGCCCGAAATCCGATCTCCGCGGTCCGTATCGCGTCCGCCGCCACCAGCTCGACGCGTCCGAAGGGAGCCGGAGCGGCGACGTGCAGTCCAGGGCCAACGTCCGCGGACCGGACCCGCCCCAGCAGGCGAACCACCGCGCGCTCGCCGGGCCGCACTCGGAAGAAGGCGCTGGAGAGCCAGAACGCCAGAGCCAGAGCGGCTCCCACCAGCCCGACACGCCGGGCGAGCCGGCCCCAGCGCACTGCGCGCAAGGCGTGGGTCACGTCGCGGGCCTGCCCTGCCAGGTCGCGAAGGTCCCCGCGAATCCCCCGTCGACGCAGGACGAAGGCGGTCAATGCGAGAAGGACGATCGCCGAAGACACCTCGATCAGCGTGCGCCAACCGCTCGACGCCGCAGGAGGCGTCATCGTCGCCGTCGTGGGCAAGACCCGGTTCAAGACCAGACCCGCGCCAAACGACGCGGCGAACACCGTCGAGAGGTAAATGGCGACCGTCCGCCGGCCGAAGTGGCGTCCGACGATGAGAAGCGTGGCGGGATTCGTCGCCGGGCCGGTCAGCAGAAAGACGATCGCAGCGCCCGGATTCAGGCCTCCCGCAATCATCGCGGCAGCGAGGGGCGTCGAGGCGCTGGCGCAGACGTAGGTGAAGGCCCCGAGGACCGCCATGGCCAGGAAGGAGAGCCATTCGTTCGGCAGGAAGCTCGCGAAGAATCCCTCCGGCAGGAGGGCCATCACGATCCCGGAGGCAACGAACCCGAGAAGAAGCCAGAACGCGAGATCGCCGAAGAGCTCCACGAAGCCGTGACGGGCGGCCCGCCGGAGGCGCTTCCCGAGCGAGCCGGTTGAGTCGGCGTGCTCGTCGGGCTCGGTCGCCGGCAAGGGGGCGGAAGGCTCGCCGGAAGCGTCCTGACCTTGCCACATCGTGGCTCCCCCGACGAGCACCCCCATGATCATCCCGACGAGGGCGCGAATCAGTGCGAACAGAGGCCCCAGAAGACCCCAGGTCAGGAACAGCGAGTCGACGCCGGTCTCCGGCGTTGAGACGACGAAGGCCAGCGTGGCTCCGCGGCTGGCTCCTTTTCGGCGAAGGGAAACAGCGGCTGGCAAGACTCCGCAGGAGCACAGCGGGAGCGGCGCTCCCAGAATCGTCGCGACGAGGATGGATTTCCAGGTTCTTCCTCCCATCATTCCGAGGATCCGGCGGGTATCCACGAATTCGTGGAGAACACCGGCCAGTGCGAGCCCGACCAGAAGATACGGGCTCGCCTCGCGAAGGACTGCCCAGATGGCAGTCAGGATCGACAGAATTCCGTAAAGCAAGCTCAACGCGTCGCCTTCGCCCTCGCCCTCGCCCTCGCCCTCGACGTCCGGCCTGCGACGCCGTCATCCGGAGCCGGCCCTCCCTCCGCCAGCGAGTAGCGCTTTGCCCGAGACGACGACGCCTGACGCGCCACCCCACCGGAACCTGCACTCGGTTCCACCGGGTCAGTGGCTGAAGGCTCCGGCCCCTGTTTCGATTTGAGACCGTCCGCGACGAGGTCCGCGTAGCCGGAGTGGCACAGAAGCACGTTCAAGAAGCCGGCCTCGTACAGCGATTCCGCCAGCTGGGCCACCTGCGGAGAATCGTGACCCTTGCCGTACACCGCGATCGGCACGTAGATATCGATGGTTCGCCGCATGAGACTCGCGACCTTCCTCATGACGGCAGGGTCGGAAGCGGGGAGGCTTCGAGCGCCGGCCAGATGCCCGGCCAGAAACACACCCTGATCTCGGGCATCGAGAAAGAGTTCTCCATAGGCCTGGAGAAGCCGCGCGTCTTCGGCAAGGAGGGTCGCCCAATGACTGGCCGGTCGAGGCGCGGTGAAGTCCAGCCCCTCGCGAGCCGCCGGGTCCCGAGCCGAGACGCGGTCCTCGGCCTGGCCCGAGTCTTGGGCAGGCCCGATTTGGTCTTCGGGGTAGACCTGCGGTTGAACTCGGTGAGACGTGGAGAATCTCAAAAGGTCGGATGCCTGCCAGGACCGGGGGATCGGCTGGTTCGAGACGACAAGGAACAGAGCACCGGCGATCCAGAGTCTGACCCGACCGGACCGGAAGCGTTTCCACTCTCCGAATCGCGGGTTCCTTTCGTCGAAGTCTCGGCTGCAATCCATTGCCCCTCCAAAGAACGCCTTCACCCGTCGAGGATGACGAGCCTCGGCATGCGGACTGCGCAGGCCTGTTCGCAAGCGGCCCCGGCGAGCCCTCGCTCGACCGAAACTCGGAGCGCGGCCGCGCCGGCCTAGGAAGCGGGAGGGGCGCGAGAAGACGAACGCGAGACGGCGGGACTGGGCGGGACGACCGTCGCGTTCGGCACGAGAAGAGCGACGGCCTGCAGGATCGGCGCAAGAGGCGCCGCGGGCGCGAGCTGCGCGGCGCTGACCACGTGGGACCACTTACAGACGCCGCAGTCGTGATCCTGGTCGGGCGAGGCGAGAGGGTGCCCGTGGAGCGTCGTCGCCACGAGGCCCGCGCTCAGAAACAACAGCGCGGCGAGCGCGATCACCGACGTTCGGCTTCTAGGCATGGCGAGACTTCGAATGGTACGGGCGCCGCGGTAAGCTGTCAAGCGCGAGCGAGTCGTCCCGGCTCGTCGAGCCGCATCGCGAGGCGGAGAGTCGGCGCTCCCGGACTCTCGCCGGCGGGAGGAGGACGTCGATGCCAATTCGCATAGCGATCATCAACCGATCCACAGTTGTTCAGTCGGCCGATGTGCATCGGATTGCCGCTGCTCTGCAGCGGCAGCTCGACGATGACTATTCGCCGGTGTGGGGGACGGGGGCGGCGCTCGCCGTGGAAGGCCAGGCCGACTCGGAATCCTGGCAGCTCGTCGTTCTCGACGATTCCGACCAGGCCGACGCTCTGGGCTACCACGAGCTCACCAAGAGTGGGCGACCGTTGGGCAAGGTCTTCGCCCGATCGGTGCAACAGAGTGGCGGCGCGTGGAGCGTGGCGGCGAGCCACGAATTACTCGAGATGATGGCGGACCCCGACATCAATCTCGCTGCGGAGGGCTTTGATCCCGAGAACGAAGGAGAGGCGGCCTTCTTCGCCTACGAGACCTGCGATCCGGTGGAAGGCGATACCTACAAGATCGGGGAC
This sequence comes from uncultured Acidobacteriota bacterium, assembly GCA_963733955.1. Taxonomy (GTDB): domain Bacteria; phylum Acidobacteriota; class Thermoanaerobaculia; order UBA5066; family Gp7-AA6; genus DATFTF01. The sequence goes on along the minus strand of CAVTEW010000003.1, from coordinate 1,750,815 downwards.
GTGTCCGTTTCCGACTTCGTGCATCCCGAATACTTCGAGGTCGACGTGGCGCCGGGCCGGCAGCTCGACCACCTCAAGCTCCTGAAGAAACCTTTCTCGCTGAGGCCGGGCGGATACATGTCGATCCTCCCCATCGCCAAGGGCGCGAAGTGGAAACAGATCTTCGGGGAAGCAGTGGCCTCTCTGCGCGCGGAGCCGAAACCGGGCGGGCGTCGCGAACGCCGTTTGCGCCCTCGGCGTGACTGGCGAAGGTCCACCGTCTAACCCGTCCCGCTGCGGGGATACAATACCTAGATTGTAGAAGCGCCGAATCGCCCTGGGCGCCTGCCCTACGCCCTCCGCTTTTCGGCAAAATACTCCCGCGTCGCTTCGATGTCCTTCCCGATCTGCTCGGTCAGGGCCATGACGGACGGAAACTTGCGCTCCTCGCGCAGGCGCTTGAAGAAGAAGAGGCGGACCTTCTCGCCGTAGACGTTGGCGGAGAAATCCAGGACGTACGTCTCGACCGTCGTCGCGTAGTCCTCGTAGACGGTCGGGCGCCTGCCGATGTTGGTGACGCAGTCGAACCGGCGGCCGAACGAGCGGATCTCGATCTGGGTGACGTAGACGCCGTCGGCCGGGTGCAGATCATTCTCGGGAGCCAGGTTGATGGTGGGATAGCCGATCTTCCTCCCGACGCGCTCCCCCTTGGAGACGATCCCGTCCATCTCATACTCGCGCCCCAGCATCGCGCCGGCGGACACGACGTCGCCGGCGTCGATGGCGTTGCGGATGCGCGTGGAGGAAACCGGCTCTCCCGCGTAGTCGACCTCCTCGACCCCGGCGGCCACGAAACCGCAGTCGGGCCCCATCCTCCGCAGGAGCTCCAGGTCGCCCCGCTTCCCGTGCCCGAAGGCGAAATGCCTGCCGATGTGGAGCTCTGCGACGCGCAGCCGGGCGCAGAGGAAGTCGGAGACGAACTCCTCCGGCTCGGTCAGGGAGAAATCGCGAGTGAAGGGGATGACCAGGAGCGTGTCGATCCCGATCGCCTCGATCGCTTCTTCCTTCTGGCGCAGCGTCTGGATCCGTCGCGGCGCCCGGTCGGGACGCAGCACGGCTAAGGGATGCGGCTCGAAGGTGATGGCGATCGACGGCTTCCCGGACCGGCGCGCGGCGGACACCACGCTTTCGAGGATGCGCCGGTGCCCCAGATGGACGCCGTCGAAGTTGCCGATCGCGGCCACGCCTCCGTGCGGCAGGTCCTGCGAGCGCAGCGGGTCGCGGACGACGTGCATCGGGGAAAGCTATCAGCTGTTAGAGGGACGCTGTCGGACGGAAACTGTCAGCTGTCAGCTCTCAGCCGTCTGAGACGACGCTTCCGACCAGGTCGTAGGCGTGGGTCTGTGTGATCCGCACGCGAACGATCTCGCCCGGACGCACGTCCCGCCCGCCGGTGTCGTTGATCAGGAGGCGTCCGTCGATCTCGGGCGCCTGGGATCGCAACCGCCCTTCCAGCAGATCGTCGCTCTCCTCGCACGGTCCTTCGACGATCGCTTCGACCACCTTGCCCTTCAGGGCCCGGCTCTTCTTGCGCGCGATGGGCTGCTGGAGCGACAGCAGGAAATCCCGGCGGCGCTCCTTCTCCGGGGCCGGGACCGGATCGCCCAGGGGTTCGGAGGCCGATCCGGGCTCGGGCGAGTAGGTGAACGCTCCCAGGTTGTCGAACTCTACGCTTCGGACGAACTCGCAAAGCTCCTGGAACTCGTCGTCGCCTTCGCCGGGGAATCCGACGATGAACGTCGTGCGGATCGCGATCTCGGGGACGCGGTCCCGCATCCGGCCGATCATCGCGGCGTAGGCCGCCCCGTCTCCCCCGCGCCGCATCTTCGCCAGGACGCTTCGGGACACGTGCTGCAGGGGGATGTCCACGTACGGGACGAAGCGGCGCTCGCGGGCCATCAGCTCGAGGACCGAATCGTGAAGCGTCTTGGGGTAGGCGTAGAGAAAACGGATCCAGGGGAACGAGGTCTCGCCGGCCAGCCGCTCGACCAGCCGCGCCAGGCCCTCGCGGCCCAGGCCGAGGTCCTCGCCGTAGCGGGTGGTGTCCTGGGAGATGAGGACGAGCTCCGCGACGCCCTGGGTCTCGAGGGCCCGGGCCTCCGCGACCAGCGAGTCGATCGAGCGGCTCCTCTGCAGCCCGCGCATCTGCGGGATCGTGCAGAACGTGCAGGGGTTGTCGCATCCCTCTCCCACCTTGAGGTACGCGTAGCCGCGGCGGCGCGACAGCAGGCGCGGCGCGCTCTCGTCGTAGAGCCGCGTGGCCAGCGGCTTCTCGGTGAAGCGCGGCAGGGCCGGCAGCCCCTGGGCGGCGGCCGGGATCTTCTCGAGCTCGTCCAGGCCGAGGAAGACGTCGACCTCGGGGATCTCCTGCGCCAGCTCGCGGCCGAACTTCTGGACCATGCACCCGGCCACGATCACCCGGTCGATCTCGCCCCGTTTCTTGCGCTCGACCTGCTCGAGGATCGCCTCGATCGATTCTTCCTTGGCGCGATCGATGAAGCCGCAGGTGTTGACCATCACGACGCGCGCCTGCGAGTCCGGCACCACCGCGTGCCCGGCGCGCGCGAGGTGCCCCAGCATCACCTCCGTGTCCACCAGGTTCTTGGGGCAGCCGAGCGAGACGACGCCGACGGAAGGAAGGTCTTTCGAGCTCACCGCGGCTCCACGAGCTTCAGGCCTCGGAAGTAGTCGCGGTAGAAGCCGCGGTCCCTGGTCAGGAGCCGGTCGGCCTGACGCAGCGCGTGGGCGCCGATCAGGAAATCGGCAAGCAACCGGCGCGGCCGGCCCGAGCGCTCCAGGTAGCGTGAATGCATCCGACCCGCCATCACCGCCGCTTCCTCCGCGATCGGATCGTAAAGCACGCCCACGCCGCGCGCCCACGCCGCCGGATCCTCGCCCGGCCGAAACCCTCCCGCCAGCTCGGCGAGGACGACGTCGCAGACGACGAGCCGGCCTGCTGCCGCACATTCCTCGAAAACCTTCGCGGCGTTCATGCCTCGCTCCGAATCCTGAAGGCCCAGGTCGATGAGAATGTTCGCGTCGAGGGCGGTAATCACTTGCGCCGTTTCCTCGGAGGCTTGCGGCCGGTCAGTTCTTCGTAGGATCCGCCCCGGATGTAGTCGATGTAAGCGTCCACCGTGTGAGGGATGCCCTTGGGCCAGCGGAACTTTCCCTTCAGAGAGCCCACCGCGTTCCAGATCGGATGCCGCGCCGCTCTCTTCTTACGCAAGAGAGCCCCTTCATCCCGCAATTCGAATTCCACTTCGGCGCCGGGCTCCAGGTCGTAGCGGACGCGGACCGCCTTCGGCACCGTGATCTGCCCCTTGGAAGAAACCTTCCCTTTCATCTCAATAATGTAAAGAAGTAAGGGTCGAAAGTAAAGCGGGCTGCCCGTTCTACGTCTTACGCCTCACGCCTCACGGATAGATCCTGTACAGCATCCGCGGGTACGGAATCGTCTCGCGCAGATGCGGTACGCCGCAAACCCAGGCCACCAGCCGTTCCAGGCCCATCCCGAAGCCGGCGTGGGGGAAGGTTCCGTATTTGCGCACGTCGAGGTACCACTGGAACGCCTCGAGCGGCAGCTTGTGCTCCCGGATCCGGGAAAGGAGCAGGTCGTGATCGTGGATCCTCTGCGATCCGCCGATGATCTCGCCGTACCCTTCCGGCGCGAGCATGTCCAGGCCCAGCACGACGTCGGGATCCTTGGGATCCGGCTGCATGTAGAAGGCCTTGATCGACATCGGATAGCGGGTCACCATGATCGGCCGGTCGAAGTCGGCGGCCAGGGCGGTCTCTTCGTCGCCGCCGAAGTCGTCGCCGAACTTCACGGCGAATCCCTTCTTCTGGAGAATCTCCACCGCCTCGCGGTAGTTGAAGCGCGGAAAGGGCCGCTTGACCGTCTCCAGCCGGGCGATGTCGCGCTCGAGCCGCTGGAGCTCCTCCCGGCACCGGCCCAGGACACGGCCTACCAGCTCGCAGATGAACTCCTCGGCCAGATCCATGAGCCCGTCGATCTCCAGGAAGGCCACCTCCGGCTCGACCATCCAGAACTCGCGCAGGTGCCGCCGGGTCTTGGACTTCTCCGCGCGGAACGTCGGCCCGAAGCAATAGACCTTGCCGAACGCCGCCGCGGCCGGCTCGAGATATAGCTGGCCGGACTGGGACAGGTAGGCCTTTTCGTCCTCGGTGTACTGCGTCTCGAAGAGCGTCGACGTTCCCTCGCAGGCGGCCGGGGTCAGGATCGGGGAGTCGATGCGCACGTACTCGCGCTCGTAGAAGAAGTCGTGAATCCCCTGCTCGAGCTCCGACCGGATCTTCAGGATGGCGTGCTGGCGGGCCGAGCGGAGCCACAGGTGGCGGTTGGACATCAGGAAGTCCACGCCGTGGTCCTTGGGGGTGATCGGGAAGTTCTCCGACGGCCCCATGAGAACGACGTCGGTCGCGGTCATCTCGTAGCCGCCCCGGGCGCGCCGTTCTTCGCGGACGGTCCCGGTCACCTCGAGGGAGGCCTCCTGGCCGGCTTTTTCCGCGGCCTCCCAGACCTCGGCGCGCACGTCCGCCTTGGCCACCACGGCCTGCAGATAGCCGCTCCCGTCGCGGAGGATCAGGAACTGGATCTTTCCGGAAGATCGCTTGTTGTAGAGCCAGCCCTTGACCGTCGCGGTCTGGCCTACCCGCTCTCCAACATGGGAGATGGAAGTCGCGTCCATAAAGGGCGTGGATTATACGGGGAAGAGTTCTCGTCCCGAGTCCCGGTTAAGAATACCGTCCCATGAGTTCCGTCGTTTCCGGCACGCGCTTGCCGGTTCTGCGGCGGCCGGCGGCCCTCGGGCGGCTGGCCCCATGGATCGCGCTGCTGCTGCCCTTGTTCGTCTACAACGTCGGGTTTCGCTATGTCGGCAGCGGCGACACCGTTCCGGCGGAGCTCCTTCCGATCGCGATCCTTCACGGCCACGGATTCGACTTCCAGGAGTTCGCGGCCGGGAACCTCCCCTACTGGTTCCGCCACGAGCACGGCCGCGTCGTCTCCAACTATCCGGTCCTGCCCGGCCTGGTCAACGTTCCCGTCTATGCGCTCGCGCGGCTGGCCGGCGTCGATCTCTACGCCCACCGCCACGCCCTGTCGCTGGCGACGGCGTCCCTGGTGGCGTCCCTGTCGGTTCTCTTCCTCTACTTCGCCCTGACGCACGTGTGCCGCTCGCGCCGGGAAGCCCTGTTCTTCGCCCTGGCCTACGCGTTCGGGACGTGCGTCTGGAGCATCGCCAGCCGCGGGGCCTGGCAGCACGGACCGTCGGTGCTCTTCCTGTCCGCGGCGCTGTGGGCCCTCCTGCGCGGGGGCGTCTCGGTTCCCCTGGCGGGGCTCGCGCTCGCGCTCGCCGTCGTCAACCGGCCGACCAACGCGCTGATCGCGGTTCCGCTGGCGCTCTACGTTTTGCGGTACGAGCGCCGCCGGGCGCTCGCCTTTGCCGGACTGGCGATTCTGCCCGCGTTTTTCCACCTCTGGTACGCGAAGACCTACTGGGGCTCGGCCTTGTCGCTGGCCCAGGAGGTCCCGCAGGGAAATTTCGGCGGGCATTTCTGGAGCGGCCTTGCCGGCGTCCTGGTGAGCCCTTCGCGGGGACTTCTCGTCTTCTCGCCGATCTTCCTCTTCGCGATCCCCGCGGCCCTGCTGACGCTGAGGCCGCTGCCTCCCGGCCGCGAGCGCCTCCCCCGCTACCTCCTCGTCGGGGTCGCCGCGACGGTGGCGCTCTACGCCCGATGGTCGATGTGGTGGGGCGGACACAGCTTCGGGTACCGCCTGGTCACCGAGCTCGCCCCTCTCTTGATCGTCCTGATCGCCGGATTCTGGCCGGTCGCCGAGAAGAGCCGAGCCGCCGTTCGGGCGTTTGCCCTCCTGCTCGCCTTTTCGATCTACGTCCAGTTCCTGGGCGCCATGGTCTTCCCCAGCGGCTTCAATAACGAGATCGACACGCAGCCCGCGCGCCTCTGGAGGGTCCGGCATTCCGAGATCGATCTCTCCACGCGCAAGCTCGTCCTTCTCGCCCTGGGGAACTCAAAGCTCGCCCTCCTGCTCCAGCCGGCGCGGCGCATTCCGCCGCCGGCCGCCTTGTGGTGGCGACCCGATCGCAACGACGACACGATCCCCGGCTGGATCGACGCCCCGCTGGAAGACGCCGAAGTACGCGGTCCCCTGCAAATCACCGGATGGGCGAGAGTGCCCGGCCAGGACGTGGACGTGCGCGTGGCGATCGCGCCGGACGGCTTCAGTCCGGAGGTCGTGCGGACGGCGCGGCCCGATCTCCCCTCCTCGATGCCCGAGCTCGGCGACTGCTCCCATGCGGGATGGCGCGCGACGATCGCCGCTCCCGCGAACGGCGTCGCCGATCACGTGCTCCGCGTCGAGCTGAAGGCGCCGACGGGGAAGGTCCGGCTTCTGGGCCCGGTCCATTTCCGGTGGCGGCGATGACTACGGGACGCGAACCGTCTGCAGCAGGTCGGTGCGGCCGCCGTCCCGGGCCAGGATCGTGACCTTCATGACGTGCCGCCCCGGAGTAAGCGGAGGGATTGTGAACCCGAAGCCGGCCCGCGCGGAGTTCGGGTAGCCCGGGTACACGCGCGCGGGACCGGGGTGCGGCTGGCCGTACGGCACGTCGAAGCCCGGCAGGTCGTCGAACGCGACGACTACCCTCGCCACACCCGAGTCGTCCAGAGCCCAACCGAAGGCCCACGACCCGGACGGAGCCACGGCGTCGCTGCGCGGGACATCGACGAAACCGAAGGGCGGATTCTGGAGGTGCTCGAGGCTCGAAATCGCGCTTCGGGTGAGGGCCGGCTCCGGGTCGGGAGGCAGAGCCGGCGCTGGAGCGGAGGCGAGGCGAAAGAGCAGATCGCGATGCGCGCCGTGCTCGAAGCTGCGCACCGGCGCGATCCGGCCGCGCTCGAAGCCCCGGACGACGGCCGCTCCATAGACCTTCTGCGCCTTCCCGTCGACCTGGTCGGGGTGGAAGAGAAGGAGCGTGGCGCGGCGTTGCCCGAGCAGGTCCCAGACGCCGTCCGGAATCGGGTCCTTCGCCAGCGCGGCCGAGAGCACGTCGTAGGAGCGGGGCGAGAAGCCCGACGCCCCGTTCAAGATCGGCTTCCAATGAGCGGTCGAACGGAACTCGTGCTCCTGGTCGTACCACGTTCCCAGCGGCCACTCGGCGACGCCGCCGGAAAACTCGGCCGTGGCCAGCCAGCGTTCCGCCGCGGGAGCCCGGGGATCGACCGGCCGCACGACGACCGGAAAGGCGCGGTACTCGAATCCGATCACCGCCACGGCGGCCGCGGCGCCGGCCAGCCGCATCCAGCGCGCGCGGCCGCGCAGCAGATCGGCCAGACCCCATGCGGCCAGCACCGCCAATCCCAGGTCGAAGAGGACGATCCCTCGCGACGGAGCCCGGATCGATCGGAAGACAGGCCCGAAGGACTCCACGAGAAAACGGTAATAGGGCGTGTGCGTCCCCAAAGCGACGAGGATCCCGGCCGCGGAGATCGCGGCGAAGAGACCAGGGCGCGCCCCGATGCGCGACCGGCGCAGAAAGTCGGAGAGGTCGGCGAAACGGGACCATCGAGGAAACGCGACCGCCAGCCGCGCGAGCAGAAGAACGGTCACCGCGACCGCGACCCGTCCCGGTTCGCGCACTTTGAGGGGCCCGATCGCCGTACGCCCCGACAAGGCCGCGATCCAGATCCCCGCCGCCAGGAGGAGCAGCAGGTCGAAGACGCGGGCGAGGGTTCTGCGTTGGGGCCTGGCCTGGCGCAAGGCCGGACGCTTATCGGATCGCCGGCGGCGGGCAAGGGCCGCTCCGGCCAGGGCCAGCGCGGCGAGGCCGGGGAAGAACTCCCCTTCCGCCTTGCCCCATTGTTCGGTCCACCGGGCATAGGTTCGGTTCTGCCCGCCCGCCGTCAGGAAGTCGCTCCAGACTCCGGAGAACGCGTCGATCTCCTCGTCGCTTCGCCGCATCCCATAGGTCTTCGAGGCGAGGGCATACGGAACGAGAAACGGGGCCACGACCAGAACGGCCAGGGCGAGCGCCGCGACCGCAGCGGCCAGGCGCGGACGAAAGGCCGACCAGCCCGAGACCAGTCCCTCGAACGCCAGCACGAGGACCACCAGGAAGCCGCCGAAGATCGCATAGTGCAGGTTGCAGAGGGCGTTCCAGGCGAAGCAGGCGCCGAACCAGGCCGCGTCGCGCCGCCGGCCGCCGTCCAGGTAGCGCAGGAGGAACAGCAGCGCCAGCGCCAGAAACGCCGCCCACTGGAACTGGATGTGCGGGATCTGGGCGATGCGCCAGGGACAGAACGCGAACACCAGACCGGCCACGGCCGAAGCCAGCGCGTCGCCGGTGACGTCCCTCGCCAGGGACCATGCCGCGAGCGCGGAAAGAAACATCCCGAGCAGGAACACGACGTTGTAGACGGTGAGGGTCGGAAGACCGGCGGCGTACAGCGGAAACCCGAAGAGCGCCGCGCCGAACAAGTTCTCCGAAAAGGCCAGCGCGTAGCGCGAGGGATAGAAGATGTTGGCGTCGAAGAGGTGGATCGGATCGCGCAGGGCCTGGTGGTAGTCCCAGTGGAGGATCCAGGCGTTCAGCTTGGCATCCCACAGATCGGCCAGGCCGTTGGCGGAGTGCGGCGCGATCGGCCAGGTCAGGACGATGGTCGCCGCGAGGAAGAAGAGCGCCGCCGCCGCCGTTTCCGGGAGCGTCGCCGATCGGCGCATCAGCCGGCCGGGCTGTCGCGCCGCACCTGCTCCTCGAGCTCCGGCGATGCGATCAGGCAGTCGATCATGTTGGATGCCGGAATGCCGCTCTCGATCTCCTTCGCGTAGAAACCCAGGCCTCCCTGGTCCGCCTCCCGTCCGAGGAGAACCCGGTACGCGCGGCGAACCAGAGCCTCGGCGCCGGCGCCGTCCGTCCCGTCCAGAAGGGGTTCGGCCAGCTCGCGCAGAGAGACCTGGCCCGAGAGAACCCGATCCGCGTCCACACGCGGAGCTCCGAGCCGGTCGAGAAGCTCTTCCACGGCCTCGCGACGCCAGGTTCTGCGGCGAATCCTCGCGCTTTGCCTCGCCGGGGGGCCCGGACGTTGCTTGCGCCGGGCGGTCACCCACAGGTAATGTGTTCGCTCGCCCCACCGGTTGACCATCTCGAAGCCCGCGCGGTCGAGCTCGACCGCCAGCTCATCCGGCTCGTACCACACGCCCAGCCAGGTGTCTGTCTGAACGTCCCCATCCCGCGGCCGTCCGTCGACCTGAAAGCGGAAGACGCCGCCGCCGGACAAGACGCGTCCGGCCTCGGAGATGTACCGCGCGACGAGTTTCTTGGTCGGCACGTGCTGGAACACGATGAAGGAATAGACGAAATCGAGGGAGCCCTCCGCGACGAACTCCAGGCCGCCGAGCGTCGGCGTCACCTGGACGTTTTTCCGATCGGCGAGCGCGCGCCGCGCCTGCGCGACCATCTCCGTGGAGATGTCCACGCCGTGGACTTCGGCGACGCGCTCGGAGAGCGGGCGCAGAAGCCTTCCGATGCCGCATCCGATCTCCAGCGCCCGCGCCTCCGGAGCGAGGATCACGTCGTGGAGGACGGTCTCCTCGAGGTCCCGGCGGCCGGACTCCCAGAAGGCCGCGTCGGACGCCGAGTGCCCGCAGGCGATGAAGCGTCGCGCGTCCCGCCGCGCTCGCTCGTCCCAGTCCCGACGCATCCAGCGGGACGGGAAGATCCGGTCCAGAACGGTACGGCGAGGCCTCTCTTCCATCGCTCGCGCCTGGATTCCGGGCGGATCTACCGCCGCTTCGAGCGCACGGCGTTGGCGATCGTGATGGCCTGCTGCACGCGCTGCAGCCGGCGCTGCCGGTTCTGGGCGCCCTGCACGTCGTCCGTGGCCACCTGGCTGCCGCGGATCTCGCGCAGGAGCCGGTCCGATTCGAGCAGGAAGGTCGCGAGGTCGGACATCTGAAACTTCTTGAACGTCAGCTCCGACGGAATGATGTAGCCGTCGGAGATCGACGTGATCATGTTGTAGGCCGAGCCGCCCTGGAAGACGCTCATCGACTATTGAGTCTATTTCAACTGCATGGCTCAGCAATCGGGCCGGGCTTCGAGCGCCGGGCGCGGGGACACGGGGACACGGCGAACCGCGAGATCTCGCCCTCCCCGCGTCCCCCCTTCCCCGCGTCCCCGCGTCATCGACTCCATAACCCAACTCCTGCTTGAGTTACGATCCCCCTGAAAGGTCCACCATGCCGTCCAACAACATCGATTACCTCGATTGTGACAGCCTGTTTACCGAAGAGCAGCGCCTGATCCGCGACACCGTGCGGTCCTGGGTGGAGGAGAAGGTCCTCCCGATCATCGAGGACGCCGCGTGGGAAGGACGCTTTCCCAGGGAGCTGGTGCCGGACATGGCCGGCCTGAACCTGTTCGGCTCGACGATCCAGGAGTACGGCCTGCCCGGCCTGGACAACGTCGCCTACGGCTTGATCATGCAGGAGTTGGAGCGCGGCGACTCCGGGCTGCGGTCCTTCGTCTCCGTGCAATCGGCGCTGGTGATGTTCCCGATCTACAGTTACGCCTCCAAGGAGCAGAAGGACCGGTGGATCCCCAAGCTGGCCAGGGCGGAAGCGATCGGATGCTTCGGCCTGACCGAGCCGGACTTCGGGTCCAACCCGGGCGGCATGCTCACGACGGCCAGGAAAGACGGCGGCTCCTACGTCTTGAACGGCGCCAAGGCCTGGATCACCAACGGCTCGATCGCCGACATCGCGGTCGTCTGGGCCAGGTTGGACGGCGTCGTGCGCGGCTTCCTGGTGGAGAAGGGAACGAAGGGGTTCTCCACCTCCGAGCACAAAGGCAAGATGTCGCTGCGCGCCTCGGTGACTTCCCAGCTCGCCTTCGAGGACTGCCGCATCCCCGCGGAGAACATCCTCCCCGGCGTCGAGGGCCTCAAGGGTCCCCTCTCCTGCCTCACGCAGGCCCGCTACGGCATCGCCTGGGGGGCTCTGGGGAGCGCCATGGCGACCTACCAGGCGGCCCTCGAGTACGCCAAGACGCGCAAGCAATGGAAGGACCGGCCCATCGCCGCCCACCAGCTCGTCCAGGAGCGCCTCGCCTGGATGATCACCGAGATCACCAAGGGGCAGCTCCTGGCCTGGAAGCTCGGCACCATGAAGGACGCCAGGACCATGAAGCCCCACCACGTCTCCATGGCCAAGCGCAACAACGTCTGGGTGGCCCGGGAGTGCGCCAAGCTCGCGCGCGAGACGCTCGGAGCCAACGGCGTGGTCAACGAGTATCCGGTGTTCCGCCACCTGGCCAACATCGAGAGCGTCTACACCTACGAAGGAACCCACGATATCCACACCCTGGTGATCGGCGAAGCGGTCACCGGGATCCCCTCCTACAACCCGCCGATCGAGTCGTAAGGCGAGAGGCGTAAGGCGTAAGGCGAAGCCGACGCAGCCCTACGATCAAGCCCAGGTCCCCTATTCACGCCTCACGCCTCACGCCCGACGCCTCACGGCCCATGACGGTCGGTGGCGAAAATCTTCAAGGAACGTCGTAAAATACTGTCTTTCTGTACCTTACAGGACCAGCGTGGGAATCACCGGGAATCTCAAGACGATGCAGCTCTCCGAGCTGCTGCAGTGGCTGTCCCTCGGGCAGAAGACCGGGACCCTGCTCATCGAGGGCCACGGCGTGGAGAAGCGGATCTACTTCCAGGTGGGCCGCATCAACTCCTCCTCGTCGTCGGACCAGCGCGAATACCTCGGCCACTTCCTGGTCTCCCACGGATACATCACCGAGGAGGAGCTCAAGATGGCCATGGAGGTCCAGGAGGAATCCAACATCCTCCTGGGCAAGATCCTGGTCATGATCAACGCCATCTCCGAGACCGACCTCCTGCGCCTGATGCGCAAGAAGGCGGAGGAGTCGATTTTCGACGTCTTCCTGTGGGAGGAGGGCAACTTCGAGTTCGTCGACGGCGAGCTGCCCGACCTCAAGATGGTGCCCCTGTCGCTCGACGTCACCGGGATCATCATGGAGGGGCTGCGCCGCTTCGACGAGTGGCAGCGCATCCGCCTCCGCGTGCCCGACGACAAGGTCATCCCCCAGATCGTGCGGCCGCTCGAATTCAACGAGCTGTCCGAGCGTGAGAAGCTCATCCTCCCCTACATCGACGGGTCGCGCTCGATCGAAGAGATCGCCCTCCAGACCCACAACGCGGAGTTCTCCGTCGCGCGGATGGTCTTCGAGGGACTGCGCACCGGAACCATGGCGCTCACCGAGTCCCACGTGGCGCAGCGGGTCGCCGCCGCGGCGGAAGGGGTCGAGAGCGAAGCGGAGCGCTTCTACCAGAAGGGCGTCCAGGCCCTGCGCGACGATCCGCAGGCGGCGTACCGGATGCTCAAGGTCGCCTCGGACCTGGATCCGAGCGACGGCCGGACGGCCGAGGCCATCCGCGACGCCGAACGGATGATCAAGGCCAACCTGGAGAGGGACGGCGTCAAGCCGACCGCGATCCCCGAGCTCGCCATCCCCGTGACCGAGCTGACGAACCGGACCTTCTCGCCGCAGGAGGGCTTCGTGATCTCCCGGATCAACGGGCAGTGGGACGTCAAATCGATCATGAAGATCTCGCCGATGAAGGAGCTGGACGTGATGATGATCTTCCAGCGGATGCTCGAGACGGGCGTGATCAAATGGAAGAAGAAATGAAGAGGAATCGGTTCATCGGGCCATCGGATCATCGGTTCACCTGGAGGCCGGATGAAGGAAGGCGTCCTCGCTGGCTTGAACCGATGGACCGATGAACAGATCATCCGATCGTCCATGACCCGATCCCGCGCCTTCCGCCTCCTGCAGATCGGCACCTCCGCCGCCGCGGCGATCCTGTTCCTGATCGAGGCCAGGACCATTCCGGTCGGCCGGGCCGGCGATCTCGTCTTCTTCACGCTGCTCGCCGCCCTGGCCCTGCGCCTGCGGGTCCGCTACGCCGGCAACTTCCTGGGCCTCGAGGCGGCCGCGCTCGTGCCGGCCATCCTGATCCTCGATTCGCCCGGCGCCGCGATGCTGATCTGCGGCGTGGCCGACCTGTCGGTCAAGCTCCTGCGCCGCCGCAAGCTGTCGTTGTCCGGGCTCTTCGATCTCTCGCAGCTCGCGCTGGCCTACGGCGCCGCCGCGCTCTTCTACGGCGCGGTCCGGTCGCCGGCCCAGGCTCCGGTGGCGCTGGCGGTCGAGGCCGCCGGCGTCTTGCTGGTCTTCTACTTCGTCAACACGCTCTTCGTCTTCGCCTACCTGGAGATCGGCCGGCTGGTGCCGCGCGAGCGCCTCCTCGAAATGGGGCTCTTTCAGCTCGTCGCGCTGCTGCTGCTCTCGCCGATGGTCGCCCTGGAGATCCTGGTCTATCCGCTCTACCGCATCCCCGGCCTCCTCCTGGCGTTCTTTCCGGTGGTTCTCGCGTCGCTGGTCATCCGGAACTTCTCCTCCGTCGAGCGCAAGTACGAGCGGGTGGCCCGGGAGAACCGCGAGCTGGACGCGCTGCGGGAGATCTCCAACATCTTCGCCGTCGGAGGACGCGGAGACCGCTACGTGCGCCTGTTCGACGTCTTCAAGCGGCTCTTCCCCGTCGAGGCGATGGCGGTGATCGAGTGGATGGACGATCCCCACCTGGATTTTTCCGTGCACACCGCGGGGGACGTCGCGGCGAACCGCGAGGCCATCGCCGGGTGGGTGCGCGCCAACCGCCTCGATGAGGCCTCGGCGTCGACATCGAACTCGGCAGCCGAGGTGCACGCCGGCGACACGCGGCCGCTCAAGCTCTCCCCGGCGGCCGGCTACCAGGCGATCGTGCGGCTTTCGACCTACGAGCTGTCCACGGGCCTCCTGGTCCTGGAGAGCGCGTTTCCAACGCTGCACGAGCGGGCCTCCCTGGCGTCGCTGACCCTCTTCGCCGAGCAGATCGCGCTGGTCCTGCAGGACCGCGCCATCCGCCAGCAGGTCCAGGAGCTGTCCGAGCGCAACCGCGAGCGCGCCGAGACGCTCAACCAGATCCTGGAGATTTCCAACGAGCTCAAGAAGCACCTGACCTTAGACGCCCTCTTCCAGTCGATCGTGGGGGGCGTCGGCAAGAGCCTCGGCTTCGACGCGGTGCTCCTGTCGCTCTACGACCCGGCCGCCGACCTGTTCGTCCACCGCGCGCAGCACGGCCTCGACCGGCGCTGGGCGGAGCTTCAGGGCAAGGAAGTGCCGGGCCGCGAGATCACGCAGTACTGGACCGAGCGCAACAAGGTCTCGCTGTCTTTCCACGTACGCCATCGCGACGAGGCCGACGACGCCGAGCTCTTCGGGGCCGCGGCGCCGCAGAGGTCATCGCCCAACGCCTGGCTCTCGACGGAGACGCTGTGGATTCCCCTGGTCTCCGGAGACGTGCTGGTGGGCTGCCTGACCGTCGGCGCGCCGCGCAACGGCCTCTCGCCCTCGATCGAGACCGTTCGGGCGATGGAGATTTTCGCCAACCAGGCGGTCACCGCCATCGAGATCACGCGCGTCTATACCGACGCGCGCGAGCAGAGCGTCCGGGACGGCCTGACCGGCGCGTACAACCACCGCCACTTCCAGGAGGCGCTGCAGAAGGAGATCGGGCGGTCCGAGCGGCGCAACCGGCCTCTCACGGTGCTCATGCTCGACATCGACGATTTCAAGGCGGTCAACGACCGCTACGGGCATCCGGTCGGGGACGCCATCCTTCAGCGCATCGTCGGAGAGATCCGCAACGAGATCCGCGGCGACATGGACCTGCTGGCGCGCTACGGCGGGGAGGAGTTCGCCGTCATCCTGCCGGAGACGCCGCCGGACGAAGGCGCGGAGGTCGCCGAGCGGATCCGCAAGCGCGTCGACGAGCGGCTCTTCAGGCCCCCCGATTCCAACGACATCCTGCGTGTGACCGTCTCGATCGGGCTGGCGACGTACCCCACCGATGCGCGGACCAAGAAGGAGCTCATCGAGAAGGCGGACGCGGCGCTCTACCGGGCCAAGCGCGGAGGCAAGAACGCGGTCGTCTCGACGTCCCCGGACGCCGGGGCTGCGCAGGTAACCCACTAACGTCGCCTGCGCTGCGGTTCGGAGTCTGCGCGCCTGTGGCGCGCACCGGCGTCCGGCTCGCCCGGATGCGGGCTCGACCGGACGCCTGACCCCGAGACCTCCGCTCCGGCTCCCGCGGCGCGAGTCGTTTCGCGAATCCAGTTCGCGAAACTTGGTCGCGCCGCGAACCGGGGCCCCACCGCTCCCTCGGGAAAACGTCGCCTGCGCTGCGGTTCGGAGTCTGCGCGCCTGTGGCGCGCACCGGCGTCCGGCTCGCCCGGATGCGGGCTCGACCGGACGCCTGACCCCGAGACCTCCGCTCCGGCTCCCGCGGCGCGAGTCGTTTCGCGAATCCAGTTCGCGAAACTTGGTCGCGCCGCGAACCGGGGCCCCACCGCTCCCTCGGGAAAACGTCGCCTGCGCTGCGGTTCGGAGTCTGCGCGCCTGTGGCGCGCACCGGCGTCCGGCTCGCCCGGATGCGGGCTCGACCGGACGCCTGACCCCGAGACCTCCGCTCCGGCTCCCGCGGCGCGAGTCGTTTCGCGACGTTCACCGAGCGAAGCGACTCGCGTTGCGGGAGCCGGAACGCAGCTCGAGATCAGGCCCGCGGTCGAGCCCAATGGCGAGCCGTGGGCCGCTGCGCCCAGGGCGCAGATCCCGAGCGGAGTGGGAGGCGACGTGGCTCCCGCGAGTCAATGAACGCACAAACTCGGCGCTCCTCGGTGCCGTAGGGGCGGGGCTTGTCCCAACCCGCCTTCCGCCTCACGCCTTCCGCCTCACGCGCGGGCGAAGCCCGCGTCCCGAGACAGAGGGCGAGTCGAGGTCGTAGAAGCGCAGAGGCCAGCTCGCCGCTTCGCCGGCGTAGTCGACGCCGATGCGCGGAGAAGTCCCGATGCGCGGGCGGCGGCCTCTTCGACGAAAAATGCGGATGGGACCGTCGGAGAGAAGGTCGAGGCCTGTGTCGGCCACGGTGATGCCCAGCGCGTCGCATAGCTTGCCCGGGCCGGAGAGAAGCCCGTGCGGGCAGCCCTCCGGCCCTTGCGCCGCGCGCAGCAGTACCGCCTGGGCGTCTTCGGCCCGGCGCGTGACGACGTTGGCGCAGCGATGCATCCCATAGACGAGAAAGACGTAGAGATGCCCGCCGTCCCGGTACATCGGCTCGACGCGCGCCGTGCGGCGGCCCTTCCAGGAGTGCGCGGCGGCATCCCTTTTCCCCAGGTAGGCCTCCGTCTCGACGATCCGCGATCCGAACCACGCGCCGCGCCAGCGCCGGGCGATCCAGGCGCCGAGGAGATCGCGCGCAACCGCCTCGGTGTCGCGCCGGAAGTAAGCCCGCGGCGGCTCCCGAAGGCCCGCCGCGGCCGGGTCGAAGCGCAGGCAAGGCTTCGGAGGAGCTTTCGCTATCATGCGAGCGGTCTCACGGGAGGCCATCGATCGGAGATTGTATGAACATCCTCGTGACCGGCGGGGCCGGCTTCATCGGCTCGCACATGGCGCGGCGGCACCTGGCCGATGGGCATCGCGTTGTCGTGGTCGACGATCTCTCGACCGGAAAGCGCGAGAAGGTTCCCGAAGGCGCCCGGTTCGTTCAGGCCGATATCGCCGAAGCGGATCTGGGCCCTCTGCTCTCGGAAGAGAAGATCGACTTCGTCTCCCACCACGCCGCGCAGATCGACCTGCGGCACTCGGTCTCCGATCCCGTGCACGACGCGCGCGCGAACATTCTCGGGTCTCTGCAGCTCTTCGAAGGCTGCCGGGCCGCCGGAACACGGCGCGTCCTCTTTTCCTCGACCGGCGGCGCCCTCTACGGCGAGCCGGAGGGCGGGCGTCCGGCCGGAGAGGATCACCCGACCAATCCGGTCTCCCCGTACGGCTGCGCCAAGCTCTCCATCGAGAAGTACCTCTACTACTACCGCGTGGTCCACGGGTTCCAGACCCAGGTCTTCCGCTACGCCAACGTGTACGGCCCGGGACAGAACGGCATGGGCGAGGCCGGCGTCGTCGCGATCTTCGCCGAGACGATCCTGCGTGGCGGCACGCCGAAGGTCCGCGGCGACGGGGAGCAGACGCGCGATTACGTCTTCGTCGGCGATCTCGTGGAAGCCGCGGCCCGCGCGATGAAGACCGACGCCTCCGGGACCTGGAACCTCGGCACCGGCGTCGAGACCTCGGTCAACCGCCTCTTCGCCATGATCGCCGCGGCCCTGGACTTTCGGGGGACACCCGAGGCGGCGCCCCAGCCGGCCGGCGAGCAGCGCCGCAGCGTCCTGGACGGCTCGGCCGTTCGGCGCGAGTTCGGCCTGCCCGCCTGGACGCCGCTCGAGACAGGGATCCCGATCACCGCGGAGTGGTTCCGGGCGAACCCGAGCAAGAGGACGGGTGGTGCTGGATGAGGCCTCACAGGTCGCGATGAAGAACCGATCTCCGAGGACGAGGGACTCGTCTGTGGAGCTGAAGACGCTGGACGTAACTCATCTGTCTCCGGCCGAGCGAATGGACCTGGCGTGGGCCCTCTCCGTGAAAGCCTGGACCGAGAAGCATGGTCGGGCGCCGGAATCCCGAATTCGTCGCGACATTGTCGTCACTCTGCGAAAGCGCGGACCGTCGCGCTCCGAGTAGATCCTGAGAACGCCTCACCCCGGCAGCTTGAAGACGCCGGAATCCGACCGCGACGCGCCGTCGGTCACTCGTGGCGACTCGGGCGTTCGCTTGGCCGCTTGCGCGGTTCGCTTGACCACGACCACGGTCCGGTCGTCCTCCGGCGGGCGCCCCCGCGTGAACTCGTTGACCTTGTCGATCAGGGCGCGCGCGATCTCGCCGGCCGGGCGGTCTTTCAGGGCCAGGAAGGCCTTCTTCAGGCGCTCCAGCCCGAATTCTTTCCCCTTCACGTCGGTCGCCTCGAACATCCCGTCGGTGTAGAGCAGGAGCGAATCGCCGACCTCCATCGAAAGGAACCCGCGGCTGTAGGTCGCGTTGCCCGACGGGCCGAGCACCATGCCGGTCTGGGCGAGCTCCGTCACGCCCTTGGCGTGGAAGTGGAACGGCGGCGGATGCCCGGCGTTGACGTAGATGAAGTGCCCATCCTCCTCGATCTCGCCGTAGAAGAGCGAGACGAACTTCGTGGACAGGCGCGACTGGTGGATGATCCGGTTCAGCCGCTCGACCGTCCGCACGATCTTGAAGTCGCGGGCCACGCCCATGCGCAGCCCCGTGTAGACATCCCGCACCTGGAGCGCCGCGGGGAGGCCGTGCCCCGAGGCGTCGGCGATCGCGATGCCCAGGATCCGATCGGAGACGGCGATGAAGTCGAAGAAGTCGCCGCCGACGAGCTCGGCCGGGGTCGTGTAGCCGCCGATGTCGAACGGCCCTCCCTTGGGCGGCCGCTTGGGCAGGATCGACATCTGGATCTGGCGCGCCTCGTTCAATTCCGAAACGAACCGGTCCTGGCGAAGCTTCTGATCCACGGCGTGCCGGAGAATTCCCAGCGAGGCCATCAGGTCTTCGTCCGGAGCGCTCGGATCGACGGAGAACGAAAGGATGTACTGGTCGTCCCCGACGGCGATCGCGGCGAAGCGGTCGACGTCCAGCCGCTTCTCGAACTCCGGGTCCACGCCCGCGGCGGTCAGGTCCATCACGACGACGCCGTCGTCGATCACGCGCTGCACCGGCGGGTAGGCGTCGGGCACGAAGATCCCGGTCACGACGGGCCGCGCCCCGCCGAACGTGCGCGTGAGCTCGTAGCCGCCCTCGCGGCGTTCGTAGAGCCGGCCCCCGCGCACGCCGAGGTCCTCGCGGAAGTGCTCGATCACCGCCGCGGCGGTCTGCGCGATCGCGGAGGCGATGTCCGGCGAGCTCTCGATCGCCTGGATCGCCTTCTCGACCTTACGAAACAGAGATTTCCCGGTGTCAGCCATTGGACCTTTCGACGGAAGCCCGCGATTCTACACGTCGCCTCCGCTGCGGCAAAGGGTCTGCGCCTGCGGCGCACCGGCACGTCGCCTCCGCTGCGGCGGGTCTGCGCTGCGCGCACCGGGCGGCGGCTCGCCCGGATGCGGGCTCGACCGCCGGCCTGACCCTTTTCCTCCGCTCCGGCTCCCGCGGCGCGCGCCTCCTCGCTCGGTTACTTCGCGAGACTACGCGCGCCGCGAACGGGGGCTGGGCCCCGAGCGCCCTACACGTCGCCTCCGCTGCGGCAAAGGGTCTGCGCCGGCGGCGCACCGGGCGGCGGCTCGCCCGGATGCGGGCTCGACCGCCGGCCTGACCCTTTTCCTCCGCTCCGGCTCCCGCGGCGCGCGCCTCCTCGCTCGGTTACTTCGCGAGACTACGCGCGCCGCGAACGAGGGCTGAGCCCCGAGTGCTCTACACGTCGCCTCCGCTGCGGCAAAGGTCTGCGCCGCGGCGCACGGGCGCGGCTCGCCCGGATGCGGCTCGACCGCCGGCCTGACCTTTTCCGCTCCGGCTCCCGCGGCGCGCGCCTCCTCGGTTACTTCGCGAGACTACGCGCGCCGCGAACGGGGGCTGGCACGCGAGGCGGCCGCTAGGGTCGCCTCTACGGAACGAATACCGCCGTCTTTGTAGGGGCGGGGCTTGTCCCCGCCCGCGATGGGGTCTTCTCATGCCGGGCGAGCCGGCACGAAGGCGAGAAATCAAAGCGGCCCGGTCAGGACTTCGACGTCGAAGCGGAGGCCGCCGGCTTCGTGCGTGGAGGGAGCGCCGGAAGCCGACGGCAGCGAACCGACCGCGCGGTTGCGTCCGGCCTCCTTGGCCAGATAGAGCGCCCGGTCGGCGACTTTCAGGACTTCCTCGTGGGAGCGCGACGAGGGCTCGCGCGCCGACCACGGAAACGGCGCCCAGCCGACCGAACAGGTGAGCTTCGCCTCGCGTCCCTCCCCGGCGTCGAAGGGCGTCTTGCCGATCACGTCGAGGAGCCGCGCGGCCAGGGCCTGCGCCTCGCCGCGGTCGGCGTCGCGCGAGACCAGAAGGAATTCCTCGCCGCCCCAGCGGACGACGAGATCCGACTGCCGGGCCACGGAGACGAGCCGGCGCGCCGTCTCGACCAGCACGCGGTCGCCGGCGTCGTGGCCGTAGAGATCGTTGACCGCTTTGAAGTCGTCCAGATCGATCACGTAGAAGATCAGATCCCGATGGCCCGGCGGCGGATTCCCGGCGGCGCCCGAGTACGCGCGCAGCGTCCGCAGGACCTCCGGCCCGATCAGGACCGAGAAGTAGCGGCGGTTGCGCAGTCCCGTCAGCGGATCGGTGAAGGAAGCCTCTTCGAGCTCGCGGTTGGCCGCGGCGAGCTCCGCGCGCCCGGCCTCGACCGCCGCTTCCAGCCGCCGCCGGTCCGCTTCCAGCGCGCGCGTGCGCATCCGCACGACGCCGAAGACCGCGAGGCCCGCCAGAACGACCGCGGCGATCTTGGCCCACCACATCTCCCACCAGGCGGGCAGGACGACGAAAGAGAAGGTGGCCGGCTTCTCGCTCGCCTCCTCGTCGGCGCCGACGGCGACGACCTCGAAGCGGTAGCGGCCCGATGGGAGCGAGGCGAAGCGCGCTTCCGTCAGCGTCGTCTCGATCAGGGTGTCCTCGAGTCCGGCGAGGCGGTACCGATACCGGACGCGCTTGGGATCGACGAAGGTCAGACCGGCCCAGGCGATTCGCAGATTGCGCTCGCGCCGCGACAGCCGCGCCGGCAGAGACGGATCGAGGCGGCGCTCCCCCGCTTCCAGATCGGTCAACACGATGGGAGGCTTGGTCCGGGCCGCCGAATCCGGTCCCTGCTCGTAGCGAACGAGACCACGGCTCGTTCCCACCCAGATCGTGCCGTCCGGTTCGGCGAAGAACGCGTTCTGGTCCATGTCCTCGGACGCCAGGCCGCCCGCTCGGCCGAAGTGAATCGGGCGCGCGAAGAGCCCGCCGCGAAAGGCGTCGAGACCCGAACCACCTCCGACCCAGAGGCTTCCCGCCGCGTCGCGGCCGAGCAGGATCACCTTGTCCGCGGTCAAGCCGGTGGCGCGGCGCAGATGGTAGAGATCGAGCTTTCCGTTGGCGAACGCGAAGCGCTCGCCGCCGAGGGCCTCCCGGTAGCCGGCCACGATCGCGCCGTCCGGCATCGCGACGATCGAGGCCAGAAAATCCGCTTGCAGCCCGTCCTTCTTGCGCCAGCGCCGCGGCTCCGCGCCCGTCAGGCGCTCGACGCCGAAACGCCCCGCGGCCCAGACGGCCCCCTGGGAATCCTCGGCGAACCCATAGACGCTGTCGGGATCTTCGCCTTCCGGCGGCTGCCTGACCTTCTCGAAACGGTCGCCGGCGTAGCCCGCCGCGAGCCTGTAGGCGCCGCTGCGCGCTCCGGCCCAGAGGTCGCCGTTCTTAGCGAGGTAGACCGAAGTGACGCGAAACTCCGCGAGCGCCTGGTCGCTCGCCGCGTAATGGCGCATCCGATTGGCCTCCGGACCGAACCGCGTCACGCCGCCAGGCCAGGATCCGGCCCAGACGCTCCCATCCGGCGTCGCGGCGAGGCCATAGACCGTATTGCCGCCGAGGCCGTCCTTCTCCTTCCACGACCGGATCGCCCCGGACTCCGTGTCGAACCGCGCGATCCCTTCCTGCGTGCCGACCCAGAGGGCTCCGCGCCCGGCGCCGCTCCTCTCGCGGACGATCGACCAGACGACGTCGTGCGGAAGGCCCTCGGCGGTGCCCCAGGCCGTGAACGCGCCCCGGCCGAGCTGCTGCGCCAGGCCCAGGCCGGCCAGGCCGATCCAGAGGGAGCCCTCGCGGTCCACCAGAGACGAGAGGACCGTCTCCGTCTCCAGTCCCTGCGCCCGGCCGAGGATCCGCCAGCGGTCGCCGGCGCGGCGCGCCAGGCCGCGCTCGGTCGGGAGCATGACCGCGCCGAGGTCGTCGAGCGCGAGCCGCCCGACGCTCACGCTGGCCGGGAGCCCTACGTCCGCGCGAAGAAACGACGTCGTCCGCGGCGCGAGAACGGAGAGGGCTTTGAGCGTGCGCACCCAGAGCCGACCGTCGCGGTCCGTGGCCGTCTCGTCGATCTGGCCGAGATCCGCCAGTCCGTGAGTGCCTCCGTAGTTCTCGAAGCGGCCGGCAGGATCGCGGCGGTAGAGCGCGCCGGAGATGCCGAAGTACAGCGAGCCGTCCCCGGCGAAGTGGAGTCCGCCGGTGGCCTGCGCGACGCCGGAGCCCGAGGGATTTTCGCGACGAAAAGAGGACGCGGAGGCCGCCCGCGAGTAGAGGCCTCGAGGCGTCGCGACGAACAGATCGCCTTTCGGGCTCGAGACGATCCCTTCGTCGGGAATCGGATCCGGCGGGAGTCCCTCCTTTTCGCCGAGCGCGACGAAACGATCCTTTTCCAGGCGCGCCACGCCCGCGCGCGTGCCGGCGAAGAGCGTTCCGTCGGGCGCCTGATGGAGACAGTTGATTCGAGTCGAGGGCAGTCCCTCGTCCCGGCCGAACCGCGCGAAGCGGCGCCCGTCGAAGCGGAAGAGGCCGTCCTGCGTGCCGACCCACAGGAACCCGGTCCGGTCCTGCAACAGGCACTCGACGGTCAGGTTCGAGAGGCCGTCCTCCTCGCCGTAGACCCGGAAGACGTAGCGGCCGCCGGGAGATGTTGGCGCGGCGGTCCGGGGAGCGGCCGCGGAGGTCGCCGAAGCAAGACCTCCCGCCAGAAACGAGAAGGCCACACCCATCCAGACGCGGCGCGCCGGACGGACGCGCCTCGTCCCGTTCGTCATCCCCTCGGATCGGATCGGCATTTGTCGGATTCTTGGGCGGATTATACCAGATATGATATATTCCGTCCATGACGCGCAACTGGATCCGCGAAGCCCGCTCTCGGGCGAACCTGACTCAGGAAGAGCTGGCCGAACGGCTCGGCACCACGCAATCCGCCATCGCCCGCTGGGAGAAGGGCGACGTCTCCCCCCGCCTGGACACCTTCGAGAAGCTCGCCACGGCTTGCGGACTCACACTGCGGCTGGTTCCCGCGCGCCGGAGGGGGACGCTGAGGCGGTCGGGCTGAGCCAGAAAGAGCTGTCGATCCGGTTCAACACTGGTCAGCCGGCCGCCAAAATGGTGATGAAAGTCCGGGCGTCGAGGATCGCAACGTCCTGAAACTGGCCGACCGCAAGCAAGTCCGCGTCGCCGGTAACGAGATAACTCACCCCTCCTGCCGCCGCGCTCCCCAGGAGCTCGTCGTCATCGGCGTCCCGACAGACGCCGGGCGGCGAAGCTCGCGGGAGAATGACGGCCTCGGCCCTCAAGAGATCGAGGAACGCGGCTCGGTCCGCCGGTTGAATCTTGTACTTGCCCGCGATTTTTTTCCTCGAAAGGACTTCCTCAACCTCTTCAGGCTGGCCTTCGGCGAGCAGGAGCAGGAAGGAACGATTTCGCCAGAAATCGATGAGCTGTCTTTGGAGGCCGGTCTTCGAGAGGAGACTGCTGACCAGCTGGTTCGTATCGAGCAACACTTCAAGCACGACGCCGCCGCCGGACCTCCTTCAGGGCAGCTCGGACATCA
Organism: uncultured Acidobacteriota bacterium; assembly: GCA_963733955.1. Classification (GTDB taxonomy): domain Bacteria; phylum Acidobacteriota; class Thermoanaerobaculia; order UBA5066; family Gp7-AA6; genus DATFTF01. The sequence goes on along the minus strand of CAVTEW010000003.1, from coordinate 1,727,124 downwards.
CGCTGGACTTCGCTCTCCGCGACCGACGGAAGGCGCCGCCGAATCCGGTCGACGACCTCGAACCGGGCCTCTCGCTCGGCGATGACCTTCTGGAACTCCTCGGCGCTGATGATCCCGACCATGGGGATGCCGGATTTCTCCACGAGGATACGCGATCCCTTGCGGACCTCTTTCATCAGCCGGCCGAGCTGCGTTCGGGCCTCGAGAGCCGGGACGGTCTTGATTCCACTCATGACTGATTAATACTAATCAATACAAAGTAGACCGTCAAGAAGCCGGCCGAGGCCACCTCTGGGTCGCTGCTGAATGGCCTATTTCCGCGCCTGGAGGTGCTCGCGAAGCTCGCGCAGGGCGTTGGGATCGGTCTTGCGGCGGCGGATGGATTCCTTCAACAGCGCGACCGCGGCGAGGCCCTCCGGAACCATCTTTTGCTCTTCGATGGTGGGAAGCGCCGCGAGGATCTCTTGCTCGGCTTCACGATCCCGTCCTAGCAATAACGCAGTATCAGCGATCGTTAGGCGGGCCTGTGCCGCAAGACTCGTAAGTCCCAACTCGATGTCGTCTTCCAAGGCGGAACGATACATTTCATAGGCTTGACGGAGCTCTCCTCTGGCTCGGTAACAGTCGCCCAGACCCCATTTGGCTAGCGGCCGCATCGGGTGGACTCGCCCGGCGAACATTCGCACCGCATGCAGGCACAGACGCTCTGCCTCGTCCAACTCGCCCTTCATGACAAGGCATCCCGACAGCCAGATCTTCACATTTGCTTCAAGCACTTCGTCCCGTGGCAGTGTTTCCAATTCTGCTTCGAGGCGCCGAAGGAGGCTGATCGCCTGCTGCCACCGACCCGCCGCATAAAGCGTCGCCGCGAAGCTCACGGCAGCCCGCGAGGCCTCGAGCGGCATCCGGAGTTGGCGGGCAAGCGGTTCGATGCCGACCAGCAGATCCAATGCTCTGCGATAGTCGCTCTGTTGGTAGAAGAGGGTTCCGCGAGCTGCCGACAGACGAACCGCCTGTTGAGCCGAATCCACCACGGCGTTGAGGTGGATTTCCGAGACGTCGAACCATTCTCCTGATTCTGCAAAGAGTCCCAGGGTTCGGCAGGCGCTACCAGCCCAAAGCGCAGCAAGGAAGCAGAGGCACTGGTGTTCGTCGAGCTTCCCGACGACTGGAGCCCGGGTCACCAGCCAGGCGTAGAGGGAGGATGCTTTCTTGGCCGCGCCGCGTGGATCATCATCTTTCTCCTGCCGCAGGAGGGCGCAGGCCGAAAAGAGAAGCGAGACATCGACGTCAGCAACGACACACTGGTCGACGAGGCCGTCCAGCAATTCCCGCGAACGAGACAAGACGTCGGGGTTGTCCTCATAGATCCGAATCTGACGTGCCTGGGCGATCATTTCTTCGCTCAGTCCGACCGCAGCCCACCCCTTGATAGCCATGCCCCGTAGAACCCGAGCCGTCTCTGAGGACCTCGTGATCGCCGAGCCATCAGAGACTTTGGAGGCACTTCCGGTAGCCTCTGATCTGCGGCCGCTGACAGGCGACTTCCGGATGGCCCCGAACAGAACTGAGCTCGCGGACAGACATCCGACTTCCGCGCATTCGTACAACAAATCGCGTTTCTCGGCTGCCTGTCTCTCCGGCCAGGAGATTCGGGAGATGAACTGATAGACGGCGTCCGCGGCCGGGCAGCGTTGATCGAGGGGCTCGAACTCACGAAGCGTGACGACGAGTGCCGAGAGGACGTCCTTGAAATCCTCGCTGAGCTCGACATCGGCCGGGCGGACACCTCCGTGAAGTACGAGCTGCAGCAGATTCCCCGCACGGCGGCGAGCCTCCACCGGATCGAAGCCGCTGTCCGGCTCCAAGGTCTTCGTGACGTTGAGCCAGGCGGCCAGGGCGCCGCGGATGGTTGGGTCGGGGGTTTCGGCGTCTTTCATCCGATCAGTCTCCGGAATCCGCTGAGCGCGACGTGTCGCCCAGTCCGAGCTCGTGAGGCTCCTGCCAGCGGGCGAGCAGACTTGCGCGGCGCTGCGACGTCCGTTTCATATTGATCGCCAGGAAATCGACGACCTGCCGAAGCCAGGCCTGGGCGTTTCCCTCCGCCTCCATCTTCTCTAGGGCCACGACGAAGGCCTGGTGCACGACGTCGCGGGCGTCCTCCATCGAAAGGCCGTGCCTCCGAATCGGGCGGCGGATCAGGGGGCGGTAGTACTCGTGGTAGAAGGCCTCGATCTGCGCGGCTGTCGCGACGCGGACGGCCTCGGGATGGTCCGACCGCTCTCCCTTGAAGACGGCGCCAGGCTCTGGCGGCACTTTGTTTTGGGCCCTCTACCTATACTGTCACGAGGCCCTAGGAAGACCGCGGCCAGTCAGAAGTCACAACCGCTCAAAGGGATACGCTCCAAGCAAGGACGAAGCGGTCAGAACAGAAAAGGAAGAACCGAGGAGAGGGCGCGGCGGGAGCGAGGAGGGGGCTCCGGGCGGTTCTGGTTGTCGCGGGAATGGCCGGGACCGGCAACGGGCGCGGTGGTTTGCGCAGCGAATCGGCTGCGGCGAAGAGACCTCAACCAGGCTACGAGTTGGTGCATCGAGTTGTCTGAGAGCTGGACGAGGAGGAGCGCTTAATTCGACTTCTGGAGGTGCTCGCGAAGCTCGCGCAGGGCGTTGGGATCGGTCTTGCGGCGGCGGACGGATTCCTTGAGCAGCGCCACTGCGGCGAAGCCCTCCGGAACCATCTTCTGCTCTTCGATCGTCGGGAGAGCGGCGAGGATCTCCCACTCGGCCTCGCGGGGGCGGTCGAGCCTCAAGAGAGACTCAGCATTTACCAGGTGGAGCATGGCAACGTACTTGACCATCCCGGCATCAGAGAAGTCCTTCTGTGCCGCTCGATAGAGAGCCACAGCCTCATCGAGTTTGCCCAGCGACCGGCTTGTATCACCGAAGCTCCACTTTAGCTGAGCCGCCAGCGCGACCCTTCCCGAACGAGAGACGGCCGGCATCGCCAGCCCATAAATCCGAGCCGCGTCCTCAAATCTGCCCTGCTCACTGTACGAATTGCCCAGGTAGGTAAGAACGTTGCCGTAGAGAGCGACATCGGAGCCCAGATCCTGGGAACCACTAATACTCTCTAGGAGGCCGATCGCTTCGCTCTTTCTTCCCAAGTCGGAAAGCGTTCTTGCCATGAGGAATTCGCACTTGTCCGCTTCCAGACCCATTCGGAGATTTCGATAATCTTCGATCAGCATCGGAAGCATCTCGAGAAGGTCGGTGAATCGACCCTCGACGTAGCCAATTGCCAATCTCGCATAAGAAACATTGGCCAGGGCCGGACCCGGATTGATCGTCCGCCTAAAGGCCAGATCGGCCCGATCTAGCCAACGACGAGCGTCCTCGTGCTTTCCGACGAATCGATGGGCCGTTGCAGCAATCAGCGCCGCTTCGCCGAGAAAATACTGCCGCTCGTCGAACAGCCCAACTTTCGTATCAGTCTTCGAAAGGCAGGCGTAGACCGCTCCACTTTCGTCGGCCACAGCTCCCGGACAGTTCTCCCAGGATTCCCGCATCAGCGTGAATAGCGCAACGAGAGCATCCGGGTTCGAGACCACTACGTCACGCTGCGAAGCTCTGTCTTCCGCTGAGGCCTCGAAATAGCTTCGAGCAAGGCCGAGAGCCTCGTCATGTGCCAAGACGGGCACCGAGCGACGTGACGGAAAGCTGAGGATTCTGGCCATTGTTTAGGCGTCGGGATGATGGCGGTAGCTGAGAAGCTCCAAGCTCTTCGAAAAATCATGAGCCACGTCGGCCGGCTCTCTCTCAAGAATCTGTCGTACCTTTTCGTCCGTTTCGCGAATCCCGCTACCAACCACATAGCGCTGATACTCGCGAGCGAACTGACAGCAGGCAACAAGCAGGAACGGACGAGACTCCTTGGGTGAGCGATTGCCCGGGCGCATGCAGAAGCGAACGAACCAGACGTAGAGATCCTTCTCGAGCTCCGTAGCCTCCCCCTCCTCCAGACCGTAATGCGCAACGAGCGCTATGTGAATCAGACCGAGGGTGTCCTGAAAGATCGCCCTGATTTCCTTCTCGAAGGGATCCTCAGATATGGCGGGAGAAGCCGAGTCGTCCGAGATCTCCATACCCAACTTCCTTTCTGGGAGTTGGATAGAGGATAGCCTGGCCAGGCTAAGCAGTCAAGAGACTTATTCAGGATTTCCCTGAATCAACTAAACCCTGTATTAACAGCTATTTGAGACTGATGTTACGAGCGTCCGGGCGGGGGGCCATTCAAACAGGCCATGTGAGTTTCCTTTCGCCAAAGACTCGGACCCAATGCCCGAGTCAAAAAAACTCGGTCAACCGCCGTCCGCTTACACGCTTCGCGCGTCTGCGAACGGTGTTCGCGCGCTCAAAAGAGCTAGGAGCGCAACGAGCTAAGTTGTAGGGGACCCACCAAACCGAAAAACAAAATGAATCGTGCGTATTGGAACACAGAACCGTCAGCTACAAATAGGGTATTTGCATCAATTTTTCGATGGCGCCGGGGCTGTTTCTCCGAGCAGGAGGCGGTTGCGAAGGAGAGATGGCAGGGTATCGCAGTCCTAAACCGGTTATTCTGGAGAGGTTATGGGTACCGGGTTGCCAAGCCGTGTTTCTGGGCATGCGGATGAGCTCGCGCGGTTCTCGAAGAGCCACCACATCCGGAGACTGTCGCTATTCGGCTCTGCCCTTCGTGAGGACTTCGGGCCGGAGAGTGACATCGATGTCCTCGTGGAATTCGAACCCGACCGGGTCCCAGGCCTCATCCAGTTTGCCCGGATGGAGGAGGAGCTCGAACGGATTTTCGGGCGTAGGACGGACCTCGTCACACCGGCCAGTCTCAGCCGGTATTTCCGCGATCGGGTGATCGCCCAAGCGCTGCCGATCTATGACCGAGCGGGATGAGTCCGTCCGGCTCCGGCACATGCTCGATGCCGCAAAGGAAGCCGTCGGACTGGTCGGCTCCCGAACGAAGCGGGATTTCGATCAAGACAGGCTTCTGCAGCTAGCGGTCACGCACCTGATCGAAATCATCGGCGAGGCCGCTTCGCGAACACCGGCTTCGGTCAGGGAACGATCCGCGTCGATCCCGTGGCCTCAAGTCATGACGATGCGAAACCGGCTGATTCATGGCTATGAGTCCGTGGATCTCGAGATCGTATGGCAAACCGCGACTCGAGACTTACCCGACCTGATTCCTCTCCTGGAGCGCGCGATCGAAGGTGAATCCGCGGGCTGATTTCGAGCCACGGGAGGGTTGCAGATCCTCGGGATGATGCGATCGGGTAACGGCGCACCGTCGCCGGGACGGCAACCTTTGCGGGAGAGGACACGGCCCTCCCTACGGAACGGACGAGGGCACGGAAGCGGAGGAAACGGGAAGGAAACCCCCTCACTCTGCCCTCACCCCCTCACGGGGGCGAGGGGAGTTTCTACCCGTTCTTGACGAGGGTGCGGATCAGGCGGTCCTGGTAGGCGTGGCCGGAGGATTCCCAGACGCCGCCGCCGTTTAACAGGATCGCAAAGACGTAGACCTTGCCGGAGTCCGCGGTGACGTAGCCCGCGAGGGTCGAGACGCCGGCGATCGAGCCGGTCTTTGCCACGACCCGCCCCTGCATGGCCGCCTCGCGGAAGCGGTGGCGCAGCGTGCTCTCGCCGTCGCCGCCGACCGCGAGCGTGGACTTCCAGGCCGCGCCGTAGGGGTGCCGGTCCATGGCCCGCAGGAACGCGACGACGTCGGCCGCGGGCACGCGATTCTGAGGCGACAGGCCCGATCCGTCGTGGAGGTCGTAGTGCGTGGGATCGAGGCCGATGCCGGAGAGGAACTGCTTCTCGACGGCGAGCGCGTTGTCCCACGTGCCCTTGCCCGCCTTTTCGGCCGCCAGCGTCTTGAAGACCTGCTCGGCGTAGTAGCCCTGGCTGCGCTTGTTGATGACGGCGAGCGTGGGCAGGAGCTGCGACTCGGTCGTGGCGACGAGCACCCAGGAGTTGTCCGGCTTGACCGGCTTTTCGATGAGCTGGCCGCCGACCGCCAGGCCGTCGGTCTCCAGCCGCGTTTTGAACGAAGATCCGAAGAAGCCCACGGCGTCGTCGATCGCGATCGGAGTCGAGAACCAGGAGCCGCGCGAGGGAACGATGCCGGAGACCGTGACGAAATCCGAGCCGGCCGGCCGCATCACCGCGACCCGCGGGCGCCCGCGGAATCCGCCCGTTTTCGCCGAGCAGACCGCGCGAACGACCTGATTGGCCGGCTCGATCTCCGCGATCGCGCGCTGGCCCGGCCGCGCTCCCGGCCGGATCTCGACGAGCACGACGTTGTCGTTGTAGGAGAGCGCCGAGATCGGCGCCTGGTACCACTTGGCTTCCTGCCCTGCCGGCCACTCGGGATTGCGGGCCTGGTCGTCGAAGAAGCCGGCGTTCAAGATCAGGTCGCCCGCCACGCGCACGATCCCGGCCTGCTTCAGGCCGTCGGCCCAGCGGTCGAACACGTAGTGGAAATCGTCGTTGTAGAAGCGGCCGGAGATGTTGGGGTCTCCCCCGCCGACGACCAGAAGCGAGCCGAAGAGCTGCCCCTCGCGGACCTCGCCCTGCCGCCAGACCGTCGTCTTGAACTTGTAGTCGGGGCCGAGGAAATGGAGCGCCGCGGCGGTCGAGAACATCTTCGTCACCGAGGCGATCGTCTCGGGCTGCTGCGGATTCTTCTCGAAGATCACGTTGCCGGTGCCGAGCTCGGCGATCTCGATCGACAGGCCGGACTGGCGCGCCGGCGAGCGCAGGGCGGCCTTCGCCAGGGCATCCGCCAGGGGGAGGCCGGTGGGGATCGCCTCGGAGGCGCGCGACTTCGTGGCGCGGTGATGCCGCGAGACTTTGGAGTGCGCGCCGAGGGCAAGCGCGGGCACCAGGATGAGAAGGAGAGCTGCCGCGCTCCGGGAACGGTTGGGATGTGTCAGCACCGGGAAATTATAAGGGAAAAGGCTCGAAGCGGGGAGGATTCCTCGTCGCTTTGCTCCTCGGAATGACAGGGGCGAGAGGTTCTCGGCAGTCATAATCCAGCCGCCGTGAAGCAGGTCTGGGTCTACATCGTGTCCAACCGGACTCGCGTTCTCTACACCGGCGTCACCAGCGACCTCCGGACTCGGATCCAGCAGCACAAGATGCGGCTCGTGCCGGGATTCACTTCGAAATATCACCTCGATCGGCTCGTGTATTTCGAGGAGACGCCGAACATCCGCGCGGCCATCGCAAGGGAGAAGCAAGGGCTGGCGGCGTGAGAAGAAGATTCGGCTGATCGAGGGCAAGAATCCGACGTGGGAGGACCTGAGCGAGAGGTTCTGAGGGCAACTGGTGGGATTTCTAACGGGATCGAGCTCTCCCCGTCATCCCGAGCGCACGCCCACTGTCATCCCGAGCGCAGCGAGGGATCTGTCCCCGCGATCTCCAAGAACCAACGGGGGAAGATTCCTCGTCGCTTCGCTCCTCGGAATGACAACGGGGGTGTGTTCCTCGGAATGTCATCCCGAGCGGACGTCCCCCTGTCATCCCGAGCGCAGCGAGGGATCTGTCCCCGCCGGTCCCAGGGCACCGACGGGGAAGATTCCTCGTCGCTTCGCTCCTCGGAATGACACGGAGGGTTGGCCGAGGCTGGCCAGGCCGCCCGAGTGCGCAGCGCGGATGCTACGATGCCTCGGGGCCAATGAAGTTCGACCGCGACTCCAGGGTCTTCGAGGTCAACGTCCGCGAGCTGGCCGAGGACGAGGGGTTCCGGCGGGTCGGATTCGATCGCGGGGACGGGTGGCGGCGGCTGGGAGTCGGCTCGGAAGTCCACGCGCGCGTGCTCGCCGCGCGGTGCGACGCGCACGAGTCTTACCGCTCCGAGGTCCATCTGCAGGCCCGCGTCCCCGTCGAGGAATGGACCGCGGTCGTGACCGGACGCCTCGACGGTTGCCTGGAGCGCTCGGCCGGGCTATGGCTGATCGAGGAGTTCAAGTCCACCAACCTCTCCGTCGACGGCGTTCGGGCCTCGGGCTATGCCTTCGAGCGGGACCGACGCCAGCTCCTCGGCTACTGCTACCTGTGGCGGCGGCTGGGCCATGGGCGCGTCACCGGGGCCCTCGTGTACGTGGACATCGAGACGGGCGAGGAGATCGCGATCGAGGTCCCCTACGACGGCGACGACGCGGACCGGCAGCTCGAAGGGCGGCTCGCGCGGCTGCTCGCGATCTGGCGCGCGCAGGAGAAGACGCGGGAGCGCAAGGCCCGGGCCGCCGACCGGATGCCTTTCCCGCACACCGCGCCGCGGCCGATCCAGGAGAAGCTCATGGAGGCGGTGGACATCGCGCTTGCGCAGGGCGACATCCTCCTGGCCGAAGCGCCGACCGGCTCGGGCAAGACCGCCGCGGCGCTCTACCCTGCCCTCCGCCACGGCCTGAAGACCGGCCGCCAGGTCGTCTTCCTCACCTCCAAGACCCTGCAGCAGAACATGGCCGTCTCGGCGTTGAAGGCGATGAACGAGCGGGCGTTCACGTCGCTCCAGGTGCGGGCCAAGGAACGGATGTGCGCCAACGACCGGATCGTCTGCCACGAGGAGTTCTGCCGCTTCGCCAAGAACTATCCGGAGAAGATGGCCGCCTCCGACATCCTGGGCCGCCTGCGCGACACCCTGCCGCACCTGGATCCGGACGCGATCTTCGAGGAGGCGCGCGCGGAGGAAGTCTGTCCCTTCGAGGTCCAGTTGGAGCTCGCGCAGCGCGCCGACGCGATCGTCGCCGACTACAACTACGTCTTCGAGCCGGGCGTGGCGTTGAAGCACCTGACCGGCGAGGAGCTCTCCGACGCGGTCCTCGTCGTGGACGAGGCGCACAACCTGGCCGACCGCGCGCGGCAGATCTTCTCGCCGGAGATCCTGGAGGAAGACCTGCGGCCGCTCCTCAATCGCCTGCTCCTGCAGCCCGGCGACCTCTTCGGAGACCTGGCGCGGTCGGTCGAGGAGATGATCGAGATCCTGGAGCAGGCGGCGGAGATGCTGCCGGAGGGCGAGGCGATCGGCGAGACCGATCCTCCCGCCGACGCGATCCATGCCTGGCGCGCCGACTGGGAGCCCAAGCTCCTGCGGTACCTGGCCTGGAAGCGGGAATCGCGCCTGGCCGATCCCGACGACCCCGTCTTAGACGTCCACTTCCTGCTGCAGCGCTTCGCGGCGGTCTTGAATCTCTACGGACCTGACTTCACCTGCGTGGTCGAGCGGCGCGACGCCGGCGCGCGCCTGGCGCTCCTGTGCCTCGACCCGGCCCGCGCCCTGGCGCCGACGTTCGACGCGGCGTCCTCGGCGATCCTGATGTCGGCGACTTTGACGCCGGCCGAGGCCTTCCAGCGCGTGCTCGGCCTCGACCGCGACCGCACCTCGTCGATCTCGCTCCCGCCCCCGTTCCCGCCGGAGAACCGCAAGGTCATGATCCTGCCGCAGGTCCGCACGACGTACACCGCGCGGGAGCGCAACTACGGACGGATCGCAAAGCTCGTGGCAGACATGTCCGACGCGCACGAGGGCAACGACCTGGTGCTCTTTCCGTCGTACCGGTTCCTGACCGCGGTGGCCGCGGTCATGGGCAAGACGCGGGCGCGGCTCCTCGTCCAGCGGCCCGACCTCTCCGACTTCGAGCGGCGGCAGATCTTCAAGGCCCTCGAATCGCCTCCGCCGGAAGGGATCCTTCTCTTCGCCGTCTCGGGCGGCATGTACGCCGAGGGCGTGGACTATCCGGGCGAGCTCCTCTCCGGAGTCTTCGTCGTCTCCCCGGCGCTGCCGCAGGTCTCCTTCGAGCGGGAGCTCCTGCGCCGCTACTTCGAGGAGAAGGAGGAGGCCGGCTTCGACTACGCGTATCTCCAGCCGGGCATGACGCGCGTCGTGCAAGCGGCGGGCCGCTTGATCCGCAGCGAGACCGACCGCGGCGTCATCGTGCTCATCTGCCGGCGGTTCCTGGAGGAGCCCTACGCGCGCTACCTGCCGCGCGACTGGTACGGCGAGTCCCCCTCGGAGCTGGTGACGCACGATCCGGCGGGCGAGATCCGGGAGTTCTTCGAGAAGTACGGGGGATAGGCCGGGCGCCGCGATCTGTAGTACACTATGTAGTACAGGAGCGACGATGCCCACGAGCGTGAGACTCGATGCCGATACCGAAAAGATCCTGGAGCGGTTGGCGCGCACCAAGGGGATGACAAAGTCCAATGTGATCCGAGACGCGATCGCCCTCGCGGCGAAGGAATCTTCGCGATCAACGAAGCACACCCGGCCCTATGACGCTTTCGCGCCTTATATCGGGATTGCCCGCGGCGGTCCTCCGGACCTCTCGGAAAGAACCGGCGAGAAGTTCCGAAAACTGTTGCTGGAAAAGAGAGCGCGCCGCCGTTGATCCTGATCGACGCGGGGCCTCTCGTCGCCCTCTTCCATGGAGACGACCGAGCGCACGAGGACTGCCGCGACCTCCTCGGCCGCCTCCGAGAGCCACTTCTCACCGTGTGGCCCGTCGTCGCGGAGGCCATGTACCTGCTCAATTTTTCATGGGAGGCTCAGGAGGGATTGCTCAGGATGATCGAAGCCGAAGACATCAAGCTGGCCGCGCTCGAAGCGAGCGATGCGCCCCGCATTCGCGAGCTCATGCAGAAGTACCGGGACCTGCCAATGGATCTCGCAGACGCGGCCCTGGTGTGCATCGCGGAAAAACACAGAATCGCGAAGGTCTTCACGCTCGACCGGCGAGACTTCGGCGTCTATCGGACCCGGGGCACCTCGGCCTTCACGATCATGCCTTGAAGCTCATGACCGACCCCTACAAGAACAAGAAGCTTCCCCGCCTGACCGTCGACGCCTGGATCCGGGACCGCCGCGGGCGGCTCCTGCTCGTGCAGCGCGGGCGCCCGCCGTTTCTCGGAAGCTGGGGGCTACCGGGCGGATTCTGCGAGTGGAAGGAAACGACGCAGCGCTGCTGCGCGCGCGAGGCCCGCGAGGAGACCGGCCTGACCGTCAAGGTCGGGCGGCTCCTGGGCGTCTACTCCGATCCCGAGCGCGACCCGCGCGGCCACAACGTGACCGTGCTCTACGAGGCGCGGCCGGTGCGGGGGAAAGCCAGGGGCGGCGACGACGCGGCCGAGGCGCGATGGTTCGCGCCGAAGGACCTTCGGGCTCTGCGATTCGCCTTCGACCACAAGAAGATCATTCGGGAACAGCTGTCGAAGCGGGGGGGCCGGGGTCGGCCAGGGCGCGGGCGGCGCGGCGCCGCTCGAGGATGAGCTTCTCGCGGGCCTGATCGAACTTCTCCTTGTGGCGCTCGATCCAGGTCGTGGCTTCCTCGATCGAGCCGACCAGGTGCACGAGATCGAGGTCCTCGGCGTTGATCAGCTTGCGGGGCACCATCTCGCGGCGCATCCAGTCGATCAGGCCCTGCCACATCTCTCCCACCAGCACCACCGGCCGCTCGGTCATGAACCCGACCTGGAGGAGCTGCCAGACCATCATGAGCTCGAGCGCGGTGCCGATCCCGCCGGGGAAGACGACGAAGGCCTGGGACATCCGCACGAAATGGTGGAGGCGCGAGAAGAACGTGCGGTGCGCGGTGACGCTGTCGAGATAGGGGTTGGCCTTTTCGTAAGGGACGGCGATCGTCAGACCGAACGAGCGGGTCTTCTTCTTGCCGTTGCCGCGGGAGGAGGCGGCGCCCTCGTTGGCCGCTTCCATGAGGCCGGGCCCGCCGCCGGTGACGATGTCGCAGCCGAGCTCGGTCAGGCGGGTGGCCAGGCTCCGGACCTCGGCATATTCCTTGTCGCCCGGGCGGACCCGGGCGCTCCCGAACACGGCGACCCGATAGTAGAGGAGCTCCGCGGGGTTGAGCGCCTCCAGCTCCTCGATCGTGTCCCAGAGGCGCACGATCGTCCGATCGATGATTTTCCCGACGTCCGGCTCGCGCCGGATCTTCTTGACCTGTTTGTTGCTCATGGTTTCATGGATTCGCCGCCGCCGCGGCGCAGTCCCTCGCGGGAACGTTTCCGGCTAGTCCGTCCGAAGCGTCGCGGAGAACGCGCGGGCCAGAAGGCCGTCGTCCGTCACCGCCCAGACCGTGTAGCGGTAGTACGTTGCCGGACTGGCCGCCGAGTCGACGTAGACGTAACGGAAGGAGTCCTCGCCCTTGTTCGAGGACGGAATGATCTCCGGTCCGGTCCGCGCGATGCGCCCGTCCGGAAGCACTTCCTCGCGAAACACCGCCCAGCCGGCCAGCCCGTCGTGCGACGCGGTGGTCCAGGACACGTGCGGCCCGCCCGGACCGGCCAGGGCCTGCGCCGACAGGCCGGCGAACGGAAAGGCGGAGATTCCCTCGACCAGAGCGACCGCGCCGGAAAGCGGCGGACCGGCTTCCGAGCCGGCCACCACGAAATCGACGCGGGAGACCCCGGCGAGCGGAACCGTTCGCGTGGCGCCGGGAGCCATGTAGACCACGTCGGCCGGCAGCGCGGCGTCGCGATAACGGACGATCGCGGCGGCCCCGGATCCCTGCTCGGGCCACGCGATGCGAAGGGCGCCGACCGACGCCTCCGAATCGCCGAGCAGGACCCGGTGCCGCATGGCGAACACCGCGGGGGCCGCGGCGTCCAGACCCTGCGTCTGCAGATCGGAGAACGAGACGCGGGAGGGAAGAGGATCCGTCTCCAGCGTGGCGTAAAGCCGCGCCGCGAACCGCAGCATCAGGGCCTCTTCCTTCGACCCGGTCGCCTCCGCGTAGCGCCGCAGCAGGACCTGGAGCGGGGGTTCCGCGGTCTCGGCGGAGGTCTCCCAGACCGCGCGCAGGGCCGACGGACCTCCGGCCTCGCGGGAGAACTCTCCGACGAAGAGGCGCCCCAGCGAATCGGGGTGGGCGACGACGTCCACCTCCGGCGCCGCGGCGGCCACCAGCTCGGCCTCCCGCGCCTCCGGACCGGAATCGCGGCTCAGGTACTCGGCGGCCGCGGAGGTCAGGAACGACGAGTCCGCGACGTTGTAGGCGGCCAGAGTGGCGACGGCGTAGAGACGGCCGACCTGGCGAACGATCTCGGCGTCGGAGAGCCCGGTGGCGTCGAGCTGGATGGCCGGCCGAACCAGGTGCCTTTGCTCGACGATCCGGGCGGCCACGCGGCGGACGCCGCCGGCGTCCTTGCGCGCGATGAAGATGCGCAGCGGGTCTCCCGGAGCCACGGGCGAGCGCCAGCCTTGCTTGTCGTGAAGCTCGACGGACAGCCGCTGCAGCTCCGTAGACAAGAGGGCCGCGAGCGGGGCGCTGCCCTCCTCGTCGCGGACCACGGCCCGGCCGTTCCAGATCGGCTCGGGAGCGTGGAACTCGTGGAAGGGGCTGGCTTCCCAGACCGACGGAGAGGCGGACAGAACCAGTCTGTCGGCGGCCCGGCCGGTCGCCGCGGCAAACGCGCACAAAGCGCTGAGGATCAGCGCCTTAGACAAGCCCGGCCTGACCGATTGCGCACGCATTGACCTTCGAGAATAGTCTTCGAACCCTTCCCCGTCAACGCTGATACGGATCGGAGAATGCCCGCGTTGGCGAAAAAAGGACAGGAAGGCTTGGGAACGGCGCCGGAATCGAAGAGCTCAGGGAGTCTTCGCGCTGACGGTTTTCTCGTCCGCGGCGGGCTGCCCTTCCGTCGCCTTGATCCGGGCGACGACCACGGTGATGTTGTCGACGCCCCCTTTTTCGTTGGCCAGCTCGACCAGGCGCTCGCAGACCTTCTGCGGATCGGGGTCCGCGGCCAGGCCGTCGCGGATCTCCTCGTCGGAGAGCATGGTCGTCAGCCCGTCGGAACAGAAGAGGAAGGCGTCTCCGACCTGGAAGGAAAGCTCCTGCAGATCCGGGAACACCGAGGGACCGCCCCCCAGGGCGCGGGTGACGACGTTCTTGAGCGGGTGCGACTTCGCTTCGTCCTCGGTCAGGATCCCCGCGGCGACCTGCTCGTGGACCCAGGAGTGATCGTCGGTCAGACGCGAGAGCTGCCCGTCGCGGTAGAGATACGCCCGGCTGTCTCCGACGTGGGCGAGCGAGAGGATCTTGCCGTCGAGCAAGCCGGCCACCACGGTCGTGCCCATTCCCTTGAGCCACGGCTGCGCGGCCACGGCGGCCATGACGCGCTCGTTGGCCTTCTCGATGGCCACGGACAGGCGGTTGCTGTTGAAGTGGAGCTCGTGGTTGTACTTGAAGGGCCAGGTGGCCTCTTCCTTCTGGCGGGTCGCGGCGATGAACTCGCCGACCGTGTCGACGGTGATCTTGGAGGCCACCTCGCCCGCGGCGTGGCCGCCCATCCCGTCGGCGACGATGAAGAGTCCCTCCTCGCTGTCACCATTGACGTCGCAGAGGAGGTTGTCCTCGTTGTGCTTCCTCTTGCGCCCGACGTCGGTGACGCCGAACGATTCGATCGCGGTCATGCCGGCCTAGCCCCGATCGCCCACGGCCGTCGGGCCGGCAACCGGGCATGCCTTCGCTCGAAAGAGGGTCATGGCTCGCTCAGGCTCCCTTCACCGCTCGCTGGGCCCGGACGTCCTCGAGGGCGCGGCGCAGATCGGCCGCGGAGGGATCCCATCGGATCGCCTCGGCATACGCCTTTTCCGCCTTGACCAGCAAGCCGGCCTGCCGGAAGACCGTGCCGGCGTCGCGCAGGAGCCGGACGTTCTGCGGCTCCAGCGCCATAGCCGCCTCGAGCGCGCGCACCGCCGACCGCAGATCCCCCGACTTCGCGGAGGCCAGGCCGAGGTAGTGATAGGCGCGGGCGTCCTTGGGGTTTCGGGTGACGGCGAGCTGGAAGTTGCCGGCGGCTTCGGTGAACTGCTGTTCCTTGAAGGCGCGGATGCCCTGAGACAGATAGTTCTGGGAGACCGCGTCGCCTCCCTCCCCCGGCCCGGCGGTGGCCACCATCGAACGCTCGAAATCGTAGATCTTGCGGCGCTCGCTGTTGGTCAGGACGTTGACCGCTTCGGCCAGCTCCTGGAACCTGGACTCCGCCTCGGCGCGCTTGGCGGCGGGGGCGCGATCGGGGTGGGCCTCCCGCGCCAGGGAACGGAACCTCTCCCGGATCTCCGCCTCGTTGGCGTCGCGGCTCACGCCCAACAGGGCGTAGTAGTCAAGGTCGCGGGGCATCTTCTCCGACTTTTCCGGTTTCTCGAGGTTGATCCAAACCGTTCGAGATCTAGACATTAACATACGAGAAAGGACGCCTCCGGGCAAGGACGCGGCGCCCGTTCGCCTACCGGCGCTTTTCGTCCAACCACTTGCGCGCGGTGATGCGGACGCCTTCGGGGAGGTTCGGATCGCGGGCGACGCCCTTGAGATCCCGGATGGGAAGCCGCTTGACCAGGGGAAGCGTGACCGACAGGGGCACCTTCGGGTTCTTCACCATGGCTCCCATCACCCCGGGGTGGCGAATCCACTCGCGGTTTCCGGCCATCTTGCGGAAGAGGTCCTCGTGGATATGGCGCATGGCGGCGAAGCTTTCGATCTCGTTGATCGTCAGGCCGCGCGACTTCAGGACCGCCTCGCCGACGAGCTTGTTGGCGTCGCCCATCAGGATGCGCCGCTCCTCCTTGCCTCCGCCGTAGGCGAGCTTGATCTTCTCCGACACGGTCATGACCGCGATGCGGCGGTAGACCGCGCCCGTGGTCAGCGACGACTCCATCCCCTCCTCGACCTGGGGCGGGCCGCTGACGAGGCTGGCCTCCTCGGCGCTCAGGTTGGCCAGGTCGAGGGCGGCCTGGTCCTCGGCCTTGGCCGCAGCCTCCGCGGCGGCCTCCTCCTCGATGCGCGTCTGCTCGGCGATCTTGCGGCGCTCTTCCTTGTCGAAGAACTCCTCCCGGACCTCGAGCAGGCGCCGCCGGTTGTCGGCGGAGAGCTCCGGGTTCTCGAAGAGGGCGTCGATCAGAGAGGGCTGCCGCAGGAGCCGGACCTGATTCACGACCAGCGCTTCCTGGGGGCCGCCGACGACCGTCCGCGCCAGCGTTTCCAGCGTGGCGTCGGCGACGTTCTTGTTCCGGATCACCTGCTCGAGGACGGCGGAGTCCTGGGCGTGGCGGGCCAGCATGTCGAGCTCGGCGCTCGTCGGAGAACCGGTCTCGACGAAGTGGGAGAGGTTTTCGGGAGGTGTCGCGCCGAACGACGCCTTGGCGGCGTCGGACGCGGCCTGGTCGGCGTCCTCGATGACCGCGAGCAGGGCCCGGATCTGATCGTCGTGGTCGAGCGGCAGGAGCCGCCGGGCCGCGAACATGCGGACCTCCAGCGGCGCCTCCCCGGTCCGCAGGAGCGCGATCAGGGCTTGCGGATCGCCGACCTCGCGTTCAGCCAAGTCTCAGGCGTTTCGAGCGAGGGCCCGATCTCATCGCCACGGCGCGATCAACCCCGCGCGGCCGCGGCGGGAAGCGGGATGTCTTTGATGACCTCGCCGGTCTGACCCAGCGGATCGAGCGGGCGCCCGTCGACGGAAATACGGACGCCGCCGGCGTTTCCGAGGGAGATCCGGAACCCGCTGCGCGCCGCGAAACGGCGGGTCTGCCCGTGACGGACCACGCCGTTCAACACGGTCCGCCCGTCGGCCTCGAGCTTCGTCCAGGAATCCTCCGCGAATTCCAGCACCAGGGAGATCGCCGGAGCGTCCGCGGACGGCTCGCTGGCGACCCGCACCTCCGGGCGAACCGGCGGCAGGACGGCGGCCGGCTGCCGCAGCGCGGGCGTGGGCTCGTTGGAGATCGCGACGTTCTTCAACACGACCGGCGACGCCTTGGGCGGAGCGACCAGCCGCTGCGTGGCGGTGGTGCGCGCGAGTTTCTGGCGCCGGTCCGGGCTGGCGATCATCCCGAGCACCAGCAGGACCGCGATGACCACGCCGACGATCGTGCCGGCCGTCGAGCGCCGCCCGCGGAAAAACCGCGAGCGCGGGCGGGCCTTCTTCGGCAGCGACGGCTCCTTGGATTCGCCGGCCAGGTCCGACAAATAGGCGTTGACCTTCTCTTCGGGATCGATTCCGAGGTGCCGCGCGTAGGCGCGGATGAATCCGCGGGTGAAGGTCGGCGCCGGCAGGATCCGGACGTTGCTGTCCTCGAGGGCTTTGAGCAGGCGCACCGAAATCTTCGTCGCCTGGGAGATCTCCTCCAGGGAGATGTCCCGGATAATCCTCTCGCGGCGAAGTTCTTCGCCGAAAGAGAGAGCGGACGATTCGGTCATCGGTTCAGGACCCGCGCCTTGGTTCCGTATTCGGAACGATCATGCTAGACCTCGCCGGCACGCTGCGCAAGAACTCTTTCGGCGCAGGCCTTCAAAAGCTGCGGGACTCCGGGCGAATCGCGCAGTCCGCGCAAATCGTCGGCGGAGGCGCGGGTCAGCAGGGTCAGGGCTCGGGCCAGGGGCAGCTCGCGGTTGCGCAGCAGGGCGCTGCGGACCCCCGGACGGAGGCTCCATCGGGGATGCTCGGCGATCACCTCCAGCACCGGGGCGCGTCCCCGGGCGGCGGCCTGTACGACGTCGGGCTCCGTGGCGAACCGGTTGTCCAGGACCGCCCCAAGGACCCGGGGATCGGGATCCGTCCGGAGGGCCAGCAGGGTGCCGCGGCCGGCCACCTTCGCCAGGTCGATGCGCTCGGCCAGCGCCATCTCGGGCAGCCGGCGCAGCAGGTCGCGGTCGGCGGCCCGGCGGACTTCCGGGTGGGCCCGGGTATCCGCGGAGAGATGGGCCAGATCCCGCCAGAACAACGTGGAAACCAGGCTCAGGGCCTCCCGGCGGGGGGTGCGCGGATGGGCCGCCAGGGCCAGGCGGACGGCGTGGAACTTCCGGGCCGAGCGGTCCTGGAGGATCGCTTCCAGGGTCTCCCCCGACAGGTCGCCCTGCCGCAGGAGGCGCAGATAGAGCCCTTCGGGACGCATGCGGTACGTCGGGTCGCGGCCTTCGCGGCGGACAGTCTATGCGCGCGGGGGCCCGGCAGGCGGCGCGGTCCGCAAGCCCCGTCCCCGGACAGGGAACGGGCGACCGGGCGACCGCTCAACCTTTCCGGCAGGCCCGGGCGATCGTGCGCGCGAACTCCTCCACGGCCCGGCCGTGCGCCGGCCCGGCCTCTTCGACGCGGCGCATGAGCTCGGATCCCACGATCACGCCGTCGGCGAGCCTTGCCGCTTCCCGGGCGGCCTCGGGCGTCGCGATGCCGAAGCCGATGGCGATGGGAAACGTCCGGGCCGCGCGCCTGGCCCGGGCCACGGTCTTGGGGAGGTCCGCGGGCAGGCTGCCTCTGGCTCCGGTCGTCCCCGGGCGGGACACGACGTACAGGAATCCGCTCGACAGACTCGCCGCCGCGGCCATGCGGGCGGGCGTCGATGTCGGCGAAGCGAGAAAGATCGTGTCCAGGCCGGCCGCCCGGAAGGTCGCCCGGGCCTGCCCCGCCTCGTCGGGCGGGAGGTCGGTGACCAGCACGCCGTCGAAGCCGGCGGCGCGGGCGCCCGCGGCCGCGCGGTCGAGTCCGGGGCGCAGAAGCGGATTCAGGTACGAGAACAGCACGAGCGACAGGCGGGTCGTCTCGCGGATCCGGCGGGCGATTTCGAACACGCCGGAGAGGGTCGTGCCCGAGGCGAGCGCGCGGGCGGCCGACCTCTGGAGGACCGGGCCATCGGCGATCGGGTCGGAGAACGGGACGCCGAGCTCGAGGACGTCCGCCCCGGCACGGTCGAGCGCAGCGGCCATCGCGACGGTCGCGTCCGCGCAGGGGTCTCCGGCGGTCAGGTACGGAATGAAAACGGCCCGGTTCTCGACAGCGGCGCGGCGGAAGGAGTCGGCGATGCGGGACATGAATTTGCGATTTGCGACTTGCGATTTGCGATTTCGGCTAGTACAATCTATGTATTGTTGGTGGGGCGCAGCCGCAGGTACTCCGCCAGGTCCTTGTCGCCGCGGCCGGACAGGTTGATCAGGATCCACTGGCTGCGGCGCATCTTGGCGGCGAGCCGGACGGCGTAGGCGACCGCGTGCGCGCTCTCCAGGGCCGGCAAGATCCCCTCCGCGCGCGTCAACATCTCGAACGCGTCCAGGGCCTCTTCGTCGGAGACCGAGGCGTAGGTCACGCGGCCGCGCTCGAAGAGGTCGGCGTGCTCGGGACCGACCGCCGGGTAATCCAGGCCCGCCGAGACGGAGTGCGTCGGCAGGACCTGGCCGGCCTCGTCCTGGAGGAGCATCGTCCGCGTGCCGTGCAGGACGCCGACTGATCCTCCGGCAAAGCGCGCGGCGTGCTCTCCCGGGGCGAGGCCGCGCCCGCCCGCCTCGACGCCGTAGAGCCGGGTCGGCCCGGCCAGAAACGCCGAGAAGAGGCCGATCGCGTTGGACCCGCCGCCGACGCAGGCGACCGCCGCGTGGGGATCGCGTCCGGCCAGCCGGCGGAACTGGGAGCGCGCCTCGCGCCCGATCACCGCGTGGAACTCGCGGACCATCGTGGGGTACGGATGCGGCCCCAGCGCCGAGCCGAGAACGTAGTGGGTCGTGGCCACGTTCTCCGTCCAGTCGCGCATGGCTTCGTTGATGGCGTCCTTGAGCGTGCGCGAGCCCGAATCCACCGGCACGACCTCCGCGCCCATCAGCCGCATGCGCGCGACGTTGGGAGACTGGCGCTCCATGTCCACCACGCCCATATAGACGCGGCACGGCAGCCCCAGCCGCGCGGCGGCGGCGGCGGTGGCGACACCGTGCTGTCCCGCGCCGGTCTCGGCGATGACGCGCGTCTTGCCCATCCGGCGCGCCAGCAGCACCTGCCCCAGGGAGTTGTTGAGCTTGTGCGCGCCGGTGTGAAGGAGGTCTTCGCGCTTCAAGGCGATGCGCGCGCCGCCGGAGAGCTCGGACAGCCGCGGCGCGGTGCTGACCGGCGTGGGCCGGCCCGCGTAGTCGCGCAGGAGCTCGTCGAGCTCGGCGCGGAAGCGGCGCTCCCGACGGAAACGCTGGAAGGCGCGGTCCAGCTCCTCAAGCGGCGCCATCAGCGTTTCCGGGGCGAAGCGGCCCCCGTACGCGCCGAAGTAGCCGCGGGGCTTAGCCCGCCGGGTGCGCGCGCTCATCGGCGCCGGCGACCTCCTGGAAGAAGCGTTCCATCTTCGCGCGGTCCTTGACCCCGGGAGCCGATTCGACGCCCGAGGCGACGTCCACCGCCGCCGGCCGGACCCGGCCGATCGCTTCGGCGACGTTGCCGGGGTCGAGTCCTCCGGCCAGGAACACCGGGACGTCGAAGGCGCGCCCGTCGAGGACGCCCCAGTCGAAGCGCTCGCCGGAGCCGCCGCTCCGGTCGGCCGAGCCGCTGTCGAACAGAATCGCGCGGCAACGCGCCAGGAGCGCGGGCGCCGGGACCTCGAGCGGGCCGCCGTCGACCCGGGCCACCGCGATGACGGGTATCGGGATGCGCTCGAGATCTTCCTCTCTCAGGACCCGATGGATCTGCGCCAGATCGAGGCGGGCGGCGTCCACGGCCGCGGCGATGTCTCCGTACGATTCGTCGACGAAGATCCCGACGCGGCGCGCTCCCGGCCAGACCGAGCGCGAGAGATCGCCGGCCCGATCGAGCGAGACGCGCCGCGGGGAGACCGCCGCGAAGTTGATCCCGACGAACGACGCCCCGAGCGCGCAGGCGAGCTCGACGTCTTGCGAGCGGGTGAGGCCGCACACCTTGATCCGGGTCATCGCTTCAGATCCCGGAGCGTCTCCTCGGGATCGTCCGAACGCAGAAGCGTCTCTCCGACCAGGAAGGCTTCCCATCCGGCGTCGCGCAGCCTGCGAACGTCCTCGCCGACGCGGATGCCGCTCTCGGCCAGCTTGACCGGCCCGCGGGGAATCTTCGCCGCCAGAGCCTCCATCGCCGCGAGATCGGTCTGGAACGTGGAGAGGTCCCGGGCGTTGACGCCCAGCACGTCCGGCTGCGCCGCCGCCGCGCGGGCGATCTCGCCGGCGTCGTGCGCTTCGACGACCGCGGCCATTCCCCGATCGCGGGCGCCGCGGGTCAGCCGGGACAGGGCCTCGTCCGCGAGCGCCCGCGCGATGAGCAGCACCGCGTCGGCGCCGGACGCCGCGGCGAAATCGAGCTGCCGCTCCTCGAGCAGGAAGTCCTTCATGAGCACCGGAAGCCCGGAGATCCGGCGGGCCCGGGCGATCCAGTCCGCGCGGCCGCCGAAGTGGTCCTCCTCGGTGACGACCGAGATCGCGGCGGCGTGTCCGCGGCGATACGCCAGGGCGAAGCTTTCGACCTTTCCTTCCAGGGCGTGCACGATTTCTCCGGCCGACGGCGACCGCTGCTTGATCTCCGCGATGATCCGCACGCCCGGCTCGCGCAGCGCCGCGACGAAGCGCGGCCCGTCGGGCGCGGCCGGGTGGGCGCCCGCCGGCACGGCGTACTCGCCCCGTTCGAGCCGCGCGCGCTTGGCGGCCAGAATCCGGTCGAGGACGTCGCCGCTCACGCCGGCCCTCCGCCGGGCGCGGACGCGCCGCGAGACCTCGTCTTCAAGCTGTCGAAGACCGCGCGGGCCTTTCCCGAGTCGACCGCCGCCCGGGCGCGCTCGTAGCCGCCGGCGAGATCGTCCGCGGTTCCCGCGACGGTCAAAGCCACGGCGACGTTCAAGAGAACCGCTTCGCGCCGCGCTCCGGCTTCGCCGTCCAGGAGCCGCTCGAGCATCGCGCCGTTGCCGGCGGCGTCCGATCCGGTGAGCTCCTCGACGGAGACGGCGCGCTGCGGAAGGTCCTCGGCCCGATACTTCCACGGGCGGGTCCAGCCCTCCCGCACCTCGACGCCGACGGCCGGCACGCCGGGCAGAAGCTCGTCCAGGCCGTTGGCGGAATGAAACACGATGGCGCGCTCGGCTCCCAGGGAGGCCAGCGCGTCGGCCAGAAGACGCACGAGCTCGGGCCGCCCCACGCCGATCAGCTGGCGCGACGCGCCCGCGGGGTTGGCCAGGGGACCCAGGGCGTTGAAGATCGTGCGCACGCCGAGCTCGCGCCGGACCGTGCCCAGCTCCTTCATGGCCGGGTGGAACGCCGGGGCGAACAGGAAGACCAGCCCGATCTCGTCGAGCAGACGCCCCGCCGCCGACGGATCGAGGTCGATCTCGACCCCGCAGGCGGCCAGGACGTCGGCGGAACCGACCCGCGAGGAGATCGACCGATTCCCGTGCTTGGCGACCGCGGCTCCGGCTCCCGCGGCCACGATCGCCGCGGCGGTGGACAGGTTGAAGAGATCGCGCCCGATGCCGCCCGGGCCGCAGGTGTCCAGCAGCGGCGTCCGGCGGGACTCCACCCGGCGCATGCGCGTCCGCAGCGCCGCGACCGCTCCGGCGATCTCCTCGGAGGTCTCCCCGCGCGTGGCGATCCCCAGGAGGATGGCGCCCTTCTGCGCCTCGGTCGCTTTCCCGTCCATGAGGTCCAAGAAGACGCGCTCGGCCTGCTCGCGGCCCAGGGGCTTGCGGGCCGCGACGACCTTGAGCGCTTCGGCGATTTCGGGGGTCACCGGCCGGCTCCGTCGAGGAAATTGCGCAGGACTTTCTCTCCTTCCGGCGTCAGCACCGACTCGGGATGGAACTGCACGCCGAAGACCGGGAGGGAGGCGTGCGCCAGGCCCATGACCAGGCCGTCTTCGGTGCGCGCCGTCACCACGAGCTCGGCGGGGAGGCTGTCTTCGCGCACGACGAGCGAATGGTAACGCCCCGCCTCGAACGGGATCGGGATTCCCGAAAAGAGGCCCGTGCCGCCGTGCTGAATCCGGGACGTCTTGCCGTGCCGCGGCGCCGGCGCCCGCTCGACCGTCGCGCCGTGCAGGGCGGCGATGGCCTGATGCCCGAGACAGACGCCGAGCAGGGAGATCCCGGCCTCCTCGGCCGCGCGGATCATCTCCATCGAGCGGCCGGCGTCCTCGGGCCGCCCGGGACCGGGCGAGACGACGATGGCCCGCGGGCGCGAACGGACGACCCTGGCCGGGTCGAACCGGTCGTTGCGCGCCACCGAAACGTCCGGATCGAGCGCGCCCAGCGCCTGCACCAGGTTGTAGGTGAAGGAATCGTAGTTGTCGACGAAGAAGATCACGGCATGACCCCGGGCCAGTCGCGGGCGGTCTCGATGGCGCGAAACAGGGCCTGCGCCTTGGCCTCGACCTCCGCGTACTCGGCTTCGCCCACCGAGTCGGCCACGATGCCGGCTCCGGCCTGGATGCGGCAGATCCCCTGCTCGACGACCGCGGTCCGAATGGCGATCGCCATGTCCAGGCTCCCCGCGACGTCGAGGTACCCGACCGCGCCGCCGTAGACGCCTCGGCGCGCGCCTTCGAGCTCGTCGATCCACTCCATGGCCCGGATCTTCGGCGCGCCGGTCAAGGTTCCCGCGGGAAAGCACGAGGCCAGCGCGTCGAGCGAGGTCTTTCCCTCGGCCAGCGTGCCCCGAACCTCGGAGACCAGGTGCTGAACGTGGGAGTACCTCTCGACCTCCGCGTACCGCGGCACGCGCACGCTGCCCAGGGACGAGACGCGGCCCAGATCGTTGCGGCCCAGATCGACCAGCATGACGTGCTCGGCGCGCTCCTTCGGGTCGGCGCGGAGCCGGGCGGCCAGGGCTTCGTCTTGCGCCGCGGTCGCGCCGCGCGGGACGGTCCCCGCGATCGGCCGCGTCTCGACGCTTCGCTCGCGGCAGCGCACCAGCATCTCCGGCGACGAGCCGAACACGGCCGCCTCGCGCGTCTCCAGGTAGAAGAGGTAGGGGGACGGGTTCCCCATGCGCAGGGCCCGATAGACCTCGAAGGGATCGACGTCGAGCGGACCGCTCCACCGCTGCGAGAGCACGACCTGGTAGATCTCGCCGGCGAAAATCGCCTCGCGCGCGCGCTCGACCGCGGCGAGGAAGCGCTCCTTGGGCATCACCGCCGAGAATTCGGCCCGAGCCGGGCGCGGCACCGCCGCGGCGGCCGGACGGCGCTCGCCGGCGCCGGACCACAGCAGCTCCTCCAGCCGGTTCAGGCGCGCGATGGCCTCATCCGCCGCGGCCTCCGGCGCGACCGCCGAGTCGAGCGTCGTCAGCAGCATCAGCCGCTGCCGCGGATGGTCGAAGGCCACGACGGAATCAAAGAGGAGGAAGACGCCGTCGGGCATGCGCCCTTCGCGCGGATGCCGGTCCGGGATCTCCTCGAAGAGCCGCACCGCGTCGTATCCCAGGTATCCGACCGCGCCCGCCGCGAGCGGCGGCAGGTCCCGGTCGGCCTCGAAGTCCGGCCGCACGACCAGCCGGGCCAGCGCCGCCAGCGGGCTCTCGTAGAGCCGCTCGGTCTTGCCGCCGCGCTCGATCTCCACCTGGCGGCCTCGAATGGTGATCCGCGCCGCGGGGCCGCAGCCCAGAAAGGTGTAGCGGGCCAGCGCCTCTCCTCCCTCGACGCTCTCGAGGAGGAAGCACTCCTCGCCCGAGGCCCGCAGGCGCCGCATCAGGAGGACCGGCGTCGTCGCGTCGGAGGGGTAGACGCGCGCCACCGGGACGGTGCGCCCGGCGCGGGCCCTGGCCGCGAACTCCTCGCGCTCGGTCACGACCGCGCTTCCCCGCCGGACAACACGCGGGAGACCTCCTCCGGCATCAGGTCCGCGACGCCGAACAAGCGAGCCTGGCGGATCGCCTGGGCCGCGAACATCCGCAGGCCGTCGATGGTCGGGCAACGCGCCGCCCGGGCCGCGCGCAGGGTCGCGGTCTCCGAGCCGTCGCGCCGGTAGACGCAGTCGAAGACGAGCGGCCGGTTCTCGAAGACCTCGACCGGGAACGCCGATCCGTCCTCCGGCCGCGCGCCGATGGGCGTCGCGTTCAAGTAGAGGTCGGCCTCGGTTTCGTCCAGGCCGCGGAGCGAGATCGAATCGACGCCCAGGGCCTGCGCCAGCCGGTCCGCGGCCTCGTCGCGCCGGCTGGCCACCACGACCTCGTAGCCGAGCTTGCGCGCCGCGATGACCGCCGCGCGGGCCAGCCCCCCGGCGCCCAGGATCACCGCCGACCGCCCCTCGCCGGTGTCGTGGTCGGCCAGCGGATCGAAGATGCCGTCGATGTCGGTGTTTTCCGCGCGCCAGCGTCCGCGCTGCCAGACGAGGGTGTTGGCCGCTCCGGTCACCGCGACGTCCTCGGAGGGCGTCGCCGTGGCCGCGGCCTGTTCCTTCCAGGGGCGGGTCACCGAAAAGCCGCGGAAGGGCGGATCGAAGGAGAGCTCCTGCGGCTTGTGCCCGCTGAAATCCGAAAGCGGGAGGGGCAGGTACAGGAACGGGAGGCCGCGCGCGCGGAAGAGCGCGTTGTGGAGCAGCGGCGAGAGCGACCCGGAGACGTCCGCGCCGACGATCCCGAAGAGGGCCTCGATCGGCCGCGGCCGGTCGATCTCGTAGATCTCCAGGAGGTCCCGCAGGGAGACCTGCCCCGGAGCCGTCGCCGCCGCGACTTCGACCGGGGCATATACGGCCGACGCGCCGAAGAGAGCGGAGAGGATGCGGCCGGGCGGGCTCGCCGGTCCCATCGGGAAGATCGCGGCGGCGGCCTCGCCCTGCCCCTTCTGAATCGCCGCCAGATCCAGAGCCCGATTGAGCTCTCCGGCTCCGGCCACGAGCTTGACGACGCGCGCGCCGGTCGCGTGCATCGCCGCGAGCTTGCCCTCCCAGTCGGGCGGCAGACCGAACGGGGCGTGATGCGAGACCACGACGCGGCGCCGATCGCGCGCGAAGGCGGGATCGGCGAGGAGCCGGCTGGAATGCTCGACGTCGACGGTCAGGCCGGCGTCGTAGGCGGCGCGTACCAGGTTCGCATACTCCTCCGGACTCCCGCGGAAAGCGCCGCCCTCCGCCGCGGTGCGCCACGTCGCGATGGCCGGCCGCGGGTCGAGGCCCAGGAGCGCCCGCGGGTCGATCGGCTCGCCGGCGAGGTCCAGGCGGTACTCGATCGCGCTGGTCCCGGGGGGGACCCGGCCGCGGAGGTCCTGCGCGTGCGCGAGATCCCGCGGCGCGAGCGACGCCACGAAGGCCGGGCGAGGCAGGATGTTGTCGTCTTGCGGCATCAAACAAAAACCCCCGAGCCGCTCGGGCCGGGGGTTCGCGATTGCGTTTGCCTTGTCGTGCCCCGCCCGAACGCGTTTCGGCAGGGCGAGCTTCGCCCTACCGCTCGATTCTCCACCACCAGTTGACGGCCGGACGCGGGCTGCTCATGACCGGGCGAGCCTATTCCCGCCTCGCTCGAGAGTCAAGAACGAGGCCGCGCCGTCGGCCGCCGCGGCGAAAGCGTCGGAGTCGGGGTCGGCGCGACCGCGCGCGCCTCGAAGGACAGCGGCAGGACCAGACTCGGCGCCGCGGGGTCCTCGATGTCGCCGCGGAACCGGATCGACATTCCTCGCCCCCGAAGTTGATACTCGTATGACCCCTCGGGACAGGCCTCGGAGCCGATGTCGAGGAAACGGGACGGCCAACGACGGTCCCGGGACGCCGCCTTCTCCCCGCGGAGTTCCAGGATCTTCGCCGTCAGCTCGCGGTCGATGCGCAGCCGCGCCACCCGACGAACGATCTGAAGAAGGTTCTCCGCGGAGATCTCCTTGAAGACGCCGGCTCCCCGGACGGTGTCCACGCCCTCTTCCTTCCAATGCTCCAACTGTTCCAGCACCGGCTCCCACAGCTCGTCCACCGTGAGTTTCGCCGCGCGGCAGGCGGAAAAGTCCCGAAGGTTCTCGCCCGCGGCCCGCAGGCCACGGACCCAGAGGTCCTCGAACTGTCCTGGCGGTTTCGGACCGTGGTTCGCGGTCATGATCAACGGCCCGTTCTCCATGGCGTCGATCGCACGGTCCCAGGGCTCCTCGCCGGACATTCGGTCCAGCCAATCGAAGGAGGGTTCGCTCATCCTTCGCACGACTCCAATCTGGAGCTTCGCGATGGAGATCGCCAGGAGTTGGGAGATCAACTCCGGCCGCGAGGAGAGACTCCGGGAGAGCGACCAGGAGGCTTCGAGGAGCTGGCCCGCCTCCCGTGGAGAGCCGGAATGCTCTTTCACCAGCGCGTCCGCCAGAAGAACCCGCTGGAGCCATACGACGAGGAGGAACGGAGGAGGTTTCGTGTCATCGGTCAGTCGAAAGCCCCAGTCGGGAACGTCCCGCTGGAGGACGCCGACCAGACGCGAGATCACCGGCCCGCGGGTTTGCAGGAACTCCGCGAGTTTGGGTGAAGCGGCGCTGATCGAATCCTCGGAGGTCTTGATCTGGGCGTCCAGCCACGAGCCGATCTGCGCGCCGCGGTACGCCGCAAGGTCTTCCTTCGCGGGATGGTCTTCCGGCGCGGCGCTTTGGGAATTCCAATCGATGCCCAGCGCCAGAGCCAGCCGCTCCATCTCCTCCGCGGCCACATTCCTGTCGGCCGGAGGAAATTTGTTCTTCAGTTCTTCCAGCCACTTCGCCGGGTCCGCCTCTTGCGCGCCGAGGGGCGCCGCGAGAAGAGCGGCGAGCAAGCCCGCAGTAACCGGGGTCATTTCGTCACTTCTCGGCGATCCCGCGCGATCCCGGCGATCCCGGCGTTGCCTACGCCCGCTTCCACCGCGTCCCGCCCGGACCGTCCTCGAGCACGATGTTCTGCTGCGAGAGCTCCGCCCGAATCCGGTCGGCCTCGGCGAAATCGCGGCGCTTGCGTGCGGCGAGACGGGCCTCGATCTTGGCTTCGATCTCCGCGGAGAGGATCTCGGGCGCCGCGGGCAGGACGCCGAAGACCCGGTCGGCGAAGGCGAGCGCTTCGCGGGCCGCGCGCGCCCCGCCGGCGTCGAGCGTTCGCTCGTCGATCGCGGAGTTGACTTCCCGCAGGAAGGGGAAGAGGACGCCCTGCGCCTCCGCGGTGTTCAGGTCGTCGTCCATCGCGGCGAGAAAGTCGGCCCGCAGCTTCGCTCCCTTTTCCGCCGCCGGAAACGCGCCGGGCTTCTGCGCTCCGGCGGCGGCGACCTCGTCGATGCGCGCGGCGGCCGAGCGGATGCGGTCCACCGCCGCGGCGGCGGCCGCGAGGGCGTCCCAGGTGAAGTTCAACTTGCGGCGGTACGGCACCGAGAGGAGGAGGTAGCGGACCGCGGCGGGCTGAGGGACGCGGGCCAGCACGTCGTCGAGCGTGTAGAAGTTTCCCTTGGACTTGGCCATCTTCTCCCCGTCGACCAGGAGGTGCTCGGCGTGCAGCCACAGGTTGACGAAGGGCCGGCCCGTCGCGGCCTCGCTCTGGGCGATCTCGTTCTCGTGGTGCGGAAAGATGTTGTCGACCGCTCCGGTGTGGACGTCGAAGTGCTCCCCCAGGTACTTCATGCTCATCGCGGAGCACTCGATGTGCCACCCGGGCCGGCCGCGGCCGAAGGGCGAGTCCCAGGCCGGCTCCTCGGGCTTGGCCGCCTTCCACAGCGCGAAGTCCCTGACGTCTTCCTTCTCGTACTCGTCCTCGGCCACCCGCTCTCCGCGGCGCGTCTGCGTCAGGTCGATGCGGGAGAGCTTGCCGTAGCCGGGAAAGGTCGCGATGCGGAACCACACCGAGCCGTCGGACTCGTAGGTGTGCCCGCGCTCGCGCAGCCGCTCGATCAGGGCGATCATTTCGGGGATGTGCTCGGTGGCCGGCGGATAGCGCTCCGCGGGCTCCACGTTGAGCCGCTTCAGGTCGCGGAAAAACGCCTCCACGTAGCGCCGCGTGAAGTCGTTGAGGTCGAGCTTCTCCTGCGCCGCGCCCCGGATCGTCTTGTCGTCGACATCGGTCAGGTTCATGATCTGGGTCACGCGGTAGCCGGACGCCTTCAAGTGCCGCCGCAGCACGTCCTCGAAGAGGAACGTGCGCAGGTTCCCGACGTGGGCCACGTTGTAGACGGTCGGTCCGCAGGTGTAGAGGCGCACGTGCCCGGGCTCGAGCGGCGCGAGCGGAACGACCTCGCGCCCCAGGGTGTTGAAGAAACGCGGCGCCATCAGCCGGCCCTCCGGGCGCGGCGCTCGAGCTTCTTGCGGGTCATCTCGCGCTTCAACCCGCGCAGCCGATCGACGTAGAGGATCCGGTTCAGATGGTCGATCTCGTGGCAGAGCGCCCGGGCCAGCAGTCCGGTGCCCTCGATCTCCCGCACCTGCCCGGCGGCGTCGGCGGCGCGCGCCCGCACGAAGGCCGGCCGGACGATGCGCTCGGCCAGATCCGGCACCGACAGGCACCCTTCTTCCTCCCGCTGCTCGCCGGAGGTCTCCAGGATGACCGGATTGACCAGCACGATGAGGCCCTGGGGATCGGCGCCCACGGACAGGTCGATGATCGCGACGCGCCGGTTCACGCCGATCTGCGGCGCGGCCAGCCCGATCCCCGGCGCGGCATGGCAGGTCTCCACCATGTCCGCGAGGAGGGCCGGCAGCTCCGGCGACGCCGGCTCCAGGTCGGCGTTGGCCGCGAGCAGACGCTCGTCCCCGTATCGCACGATGTCGCGGATCATCGCCGCGGCCCTAGCCCGAGCGCCTCATTCTCTCGATCAACGCCTCCACCGTCTGTTCGGCGCGCCGGCGGTGGAATTCCGAGAGCGACGCGTCGATGTCGGGATGCCGGCGGCGCAGCTGATCGACCGTGGCGTGATCGAGCCGCAGGAGCTCGGCCTCGGTGACCGCGGTGACCGTCGCCGTCCGCGGGCGGCGGGTCAGCAGGGCGACCTCTCCGAAGAAATCTCCCGCCCCCAGGCGGGCCAGCTCCACGTCGGAGCCGTCGGAGCCCCGCGTGGCCACGCGCAGGGTCCCCTGGACGATGAGAAAAAGCGAGTCGCCCGGCTCCCCTTCGCGCACCACGGCCGACCCGCGCGAGACCTTGATGGGCGCCACGACGGTCAGGAGGCTCGCCAGCTCCTCGCGGGGCACGCCGGAGAAGAGCGGCATCTTCGCGATCGTCCCGGGAGCGTCGGAGACCTGCTCGGCCTGGTCCCGGGCCGCTGCGATCGCGTGGGCGACGCGCCGATGAAGCTCGACGTCCCCGGGCTTCCAGACCAGGAGTTTCTGATGGGCCGAGAGGGCCGACGCGAGATCTCCTTCCTCCAGCGCGATCGAGATGCCGCGCTCGAACTGGCCGATGGCGGAGGGGTCCCCTTCCAGCCACCGCTCGCCGGCCTGCTTGAAGATCTGTCGGTAGTCGCGGTCCTCGTCCATGGAGCGGCCTCCGGGTGTGGAAAAGCCGGGATTGTAACGTCGCCTCCGCTGCGCCCGGAATCGGACCGTCCGACGCGACGCCGCAAGGCGCGGCCTGTCCTCCCCGTCGCGAACAGTGTCTCCCGGGGCGGACGGCCGTGGAAAGGCCCTGATGGATAGGTTCGAGCTAAGCCCAATGAAATCAAGAGATCACCGGACCGCCCCGCAGTCCGCCGGCAGGCACGGGGATCGCTCCTTCCACCAGTCGGAGGACACGATGAAGAGAATCCCAGCCGCCCTGATCGGGCTCGTCTTCGCGGTGACGACGGCGGGGGCTCTGCGCGCCGACGAGAGCCCACGCCGCAGCGGCTACTCCTACCTGCGCGAGGTGGTCGGCGACGTGTCCGTTCAATCGCGCTACAACGGCAAGGTCGACGCCCGGCGCAATCTCCCGATCACGACCGGCGACGAGATCGAGGTCTCCGACGGCGGGCGGGCCGAGGTCGGCCTGGCCGACGGCAACGCGCTGTTTCTGGACGGCATGACCCGCGCCCGGTTCGACTCCCTGGCCGACCAGCAGGGAGACGAGGACCAGTTCTCGGCGGTGAACCTCCTGGAGGGCTCGGTGGTCCTCTTCGCCGGCGGCGACAACGAGCAGCAGATTCCCCGGATCGACACCGAGGACGCCACGATCTACTTGAACTCCGGCGCGCGCGTGCGCGTGAACGCCGACTCCCGCCACGGGACCGTGGTCATCGCGCGCGCGGGAACCGCGGAAGTCCGGACCCGGGCGGGCACGGTCCGCCTGCGGGCCGGTGAGTACCTGGAGGTCCAGGGCGACGAGGACCCGCAGACCGAACGCGGCGCGTTCTCCCGCGATCGCTTCGACATCTGGGTCGCCGACCGGATCGGCGAAGAGGGCGAGACCCACAGCGTGGCCTCCCGCTACGTCGATTCGGAGTACGCCGGCGACGTGACAGCGCTCGACGGCTACGGCGACTGGCAGTACAACGACGAGTACGGCGCGGACGTATGGTCCCCGCGCGTCGACGCGGACTGGTCTCCGTACACCTCCGGCTCCTGGTACTACACGCCGGTCGGAATGACCTGGTGGTCGTACGACCCGTGGGGCTGGTTCCCCTCCCACTATGGATCCTGGCTCTTCAGCGCCTCGTGGAACCGCTGGTGCTGGCGTCCTTCGTTCGTCTACTCGCCGGCGTGGGTCTACTGGGCCTACACGCCCTCGTACGTCGGATGGTGCCCGACCGGCTGGTACTCGTTCTGGTCCCCCTGGTACGACAATTACTACCGGCGCCTGAACGGGTTCGGCCGCAACAACGTCTACATCTCGATGCACGGAGTCTTCTCTCCGCGCAGCGTCGACTTCCGCGGATGGAACTTCGTGGGGACGCGCGGCTTCGGCGCCACCACGGCGCGCATGGACGTCATCCCCGGCTCGCGGATCGGCGAGCGGCTGGGCGCGGCCCAGGTGGCCGTCTCGTCGCGGCCGATGGTCGTGGCCGCCCGCCCCGGGCAGGTTCGGGACGCGGTCCAGGAGTTCGTGCGGGAGGCGCCGCGCACGATCGAACGGACCTCTTCGCCCGGCGACAGCGCGCGTTTCGCGCCGATCCTGGCCCGGCAGCGCACGCTCCCGGCGGCGACGCTGGAAGCCGTTGCCCAGCACGCCGTCGTGGCCGAGCGCGGGCGGCTGGCCGGGCCGGGCGTGGCCGACGTGGCTCCGCGCGGAGTCCGCGTGGACCGGAATCGGTCGCTGTCGGATCTCTCCGGCGCGCCGGATTCGGCCGATCGCGGACGAGCCCCCGTGGCGCAGCCCCGGGCGCCCCGCGTCCTCTCCGAGCCGGCCGCCTCGGACCGCGCCCGCGTCGCTCCTGCCTCCCCGGCGCCGCGCGCGGACGCCGACTGGCGAACCCGGAGCCTGGAGTCGCGCGGCCGGCAGGCCAACTCTCCGCCGGCGTCGCGTTCCGAACGCCTGGATCGCCCCGAGCGCACCAACGGCCTTCGGCCGCATCCGCAGCCGGCTCCGGAGTCCCGGCCCGACGCGCCCGCGGACACCTGGCGCTCGCGGACCGACGTCCCCCCGGCACGCCGCGTGATCGATGGCGCCGTCCCGGGGCGCCGGACCGTCGAGCCGCCGCCGCCCTCGCGCGAGCCGCGGGTCGAGTCCCGCCGGGACAGCGCTCCGCGCGAGTACCGTCGTGAAGCTCCGCCCCAGAGAGCGGCTGCGCCGTCGGCTCCGAGGGTCGAGCGCGCGCCTTCGTCCGCGCCGCCGCCCCGGCCCCAGGTTCAGTCCGCGTCGCCGCGGGCGGAAAGCCACTCCGCGCCCCCGGCGGACCGAGGACGCAAAAACCACTGAGAAAGCGCCCGCTCCTGAGGTCTCCCTCCCTCCCCCGCGCCTTCGGGCGCGGGTTTTTTTCTGTAGTCGGGAGGAAAGTCGGACCGCGGCGCAAAAGGACGTAGGTCCTACGTCCTTCGTCCTAGGTCCTACGTCCTGAGACTCACGTCCGGCGTCACGAGACCGCCCTGCGAGACCGCCTGTTTCGTCGCCCACAGGTACGCGGCGTAGGCGGCGGCCGCGGCATCGAGCTGGTCGTCGTGGATCAGGTCGGGGCCGGCCGGCAGCTCCAGGCCTTCGGTTCGAAGCAGCTCGTAGCGCTTGCGCTTGCCGGAGGGAAGGGTGACGCCCTTCAACTTCTGGCTCTCGGCCCAGGCCTTCCAGAGGCCGGAGGGGCGGGCCCGGACGACGTCCACGTGGTCCTGAGCGACCTCGCCGACGATGCCGCGGCCCGCGTGGCGCAGCCCGCCGACCAGCTCGTCGGCGCCGTCGTCGCCGACGGCGACGGCCAGCACGAAGCCGTCCTCCTGCACCTCGTCGGGAAGGATGCCCGCGCCGGACGGGTCATAGCTCCAGGTCGAGAACTGGCAGCGCTTCCACCGGTCCATCACGCAGACCGCGCTCGGCCGGCCCGGCACGATCCCCGGCCGCGAGACGTCCACACCGGCGAAGTAGGGGCGGGTCGCCGGGTCCGAAGGCGATGCGCCGCCCGCGCCCGGCTTGACCTCCCCGGCGCTCCGGGCAAGTCGCTGCAGCCCGTCGTAGGCGGCGTACTTGAGGCTCTCGGCCAGGGTGGGAAAATTGAAGACGGCGTCGATGAAGGCGTCGATCGTGCCGCCCTGCGCGAGGACGAAGAGCGGGATGTGGATCAGCTCGGTGGCCTGGTCCCCGACGATGTGGGCGGAGAGGAGGCGGCGCGTGGCCGGATCGAAGAGAATCTTGATCAGGCCGTCGCTGTCGCCGATGATCTGGCCGCGCGCGTTGTTCTCGAAGCGCGCCCGTCCGATCTCGTAGGCAATCCCCTTCTGCTTGAGCTCCTGCTCGGAGGGGCCGACCGAGGAGAGCTCCGGAATGGAGTAGATGCCGTAGGGCGTGTAGGGAGACAGGGACGTCTTGTAGCTGAGGCCGAAGGCATGGCACATGGCGACCCGACCCTGTTCCATCGACGTGGAGGCCAGGGCGGGAAACCCGATGACGTCCCCGGCGGCGTAGATGTGGGGCGCGGTGGTCTGGAAGTGCTCGTTGACCTGCACGTGCCCGCGCGGCGTGACCGCCACGCCGACCGCGTCGAGATTCAGGCCGGCGGTGTTTCCGGCGCGGCCGGCCGAGATGAGGACCTTGTCGGCGCGGATGCGGCGCCCCGATTTCAGCTTGAGCTTGAGCGCGTTGGTCGCGCGCCCCGGCTCCCGTTCGATCGAGTCGACCGCGTCGCCCAGAAGCACCTGCGCTCCCATCCGTTCCAGAGACAGCTCGATGGCCGTGGACAGCTCCTCGTCGACCCCGCCCAGAAGCCGGTCCCGACCCTCCACCAGGGTGATCTTCGTCTCCAGCGCGGCGAAGAGGCAGGCATACTCGGTGCCGATCACTCCGCCGCCCACGACGGTCATCGACAGGGGCACGCGATCGAGGTTCAGGATCCGGTCGCTGTCGACCACGTCCGGATCGCCGGCCGTCCCGGGCGGCAGGATCGGCGAGGACCCGGTGGCGATGAGGAACACGTCGGCGGCGAGGCGCCGGACGACTTGGCCGCTCGGGTCGGACACCGCGACGGTGTGGGCGTCCTCGAAGGCGGCCCGCCCCTGGCAGAGCGCGACGGCGTGGCGGGCGAGATTGCGGCGAATCTGCCGCGTCTGCTGGTCCATGACCGAGTGGAGACGCCCCACCAGCTGGCGCAGGCTCTTCTTGCGATCCAGGCGCACGCTCATGCCGTAGAGCTCCCGCCGCCGGAAGCCGGTCAGATAGAGGGCGGTCTCGCGCAGCGTCTTGGAAGGAAGAGTCCCCGTGTGCACGCAGGCCCCGCCGACTTCCGGAGCGAGCTCGACCAGGGCCGCCTTTTTTCCGAAATAGGCCGCCTGCGCCGCGGCCTTTTCGCCGGCCGGCCCGGAGCCAATGACCACCAGATCGAATTTCTCGACGTCGGCCATGGTTCGGTGTGCGGCTCTGCGGAAAACTACGGGAGAGGCCGCGAATGCGCAGCCGGCCTGGCCTCGATCTTCATCCGACGCTCTTCATTCTACAATCCTCGAATGCGGCGCAGCCTCTCCCTGGCGGGCAACGTCCTCTTCATCTTCTACTGCACCGCGGTCGGAGTGTATCTGCTTCTGCGGCCGTGGTCCGCGGCCGCCCATGGCGCCGCGGGAATTTCCGCGTCGGGCTTTTTTCGCGGGTTCGTCTCCGGACTGGGCCTGGTCCACCTGGCCGCGGGGGCCGCCGATCTGAGAAGCCTGTCGCGGTCTCTGGAGGAGTTGCCGGGGGTGGACGAGTGAACGCCTTGTTCGTCACCGACCGGCCGGCCATCGGGCAGGAGCGCCTCGAGCGGGTGCTCGCGTCGCTCGCCGGAGCGCCGGCGCTCTCGGTTCAGCTGCGCGACCCGTCGGCCACGGACCGCGAGGTCCTGGCGCAGACGCGCCGCGCCCGCGAGCTCCTGGGCCCCGACGTGCCCCTCTACGTGCACCGGCGGTTCGATCTGGCCCTGGCGGCGGGCGCCGACGGCGTGCATCTGCCCGCGGCCGGCCTTCCGCTCGAGCGGGTCAAGGCGAACGCGCCCCGCGGCTTCCGCGTCGGGGTGTCCACCCATTGCGCCGCGGAGGCGCAGGACGCCATGGACCGGGGAGCCGACCTCGTCGTGCTCGGCCCCATCTTCGACACGCCGTCCAAGCGCGGGATGGGGCGCCCGCTGGGACCCGAGGAGCTGGCCAGGCTTCCGACGCGCCGGCCGCCGGAATGCCAGCTGTACGCGATCGGGGGCATCGACGGCGCGACGCTCGCCCGGATCATCCCGGTGCGCGATCGGTGCGACGGGATCGCGGCCATCCGCTTTTTTCAGGACGCCGCCGATCCGCGGGCGGCCCTGGCCCGGATCGCCCAGGCGTGATGCCCTCGCAGCGCGGAGTCCCGCCGATGGCCCGCCGCCTGATCACCGCGGCGGCCATCCTGGCGCTGGTGGTGGCGGCGGTCTGGTTCCTCCGGTTCTCCGGGGTTTCCACCACCGAGCGGGGCTCGGACTATGGGACGCTGGCCATCTGGATCGCCGCGGCGCTCCTGGCCACGCGGCTGCTCGACGTCCTCTTCTTCGACCTGGCCCTGAGGATCCGCAAGCGCGTCGCGGTTCCCGCGCTCCTGCGCCAGATCGTCGGCCTGGTGGTCTTCGGCGTCTCCGTCGCCATCGTATTCAAGATCGTCGTGCCCGGCGTGCAGCTGGCAGGCCTCCTGGTCAGCTCGGCGATCCTGACCGCAGTCATCGGACTGGCGCTCCAGGACACGCTGGGCAACCTGTTCGCCGGCCTGGCCCTGCACCTCGAGCGGACCGTCCACGTGGGAGACCTGATCCGCGCGGGAGAGACGTTCGGCGTGGTGGAGGAGATTTCCTGGCGCACGATCAAGCTCCACACGACCGAGGGCAACGTGCTGCTGATTCCCAACAGCCTGGCGGGCCGCGAGCGGCTGGAGGTCTTCCCGAGGTCGGAGCGGCCGATCGCCCGCTCCCTGCGCATCGGCCTGGATTACCAGGCCTCGCCCGTGGCGGCGCGCGAGACGCTGGAGGGGGCCCTGCGCGGGATGCCCGGCGTGGTGACTCAGCCCCGGCCGACCGCGTACGTCCGCTCCTTCGATCCGTACGCGATGATCTACGAGCTGCGCTACTGGCTGGACGACTACACGCGGTACCTGGAAGTCGACTCGGCCGTGCGCGAGCGCGTCTGGTTCGCGCTCCACCGCGCGGGAATTCGGATCCCTTACCCGACCGCCGTGCAGCACCAGTACCTCGCCGGCCCGCTGGAGGCGCCGGAACGCCACGCCTCGATGGAGGCGGTGCTCGGCCGCGTCGATCTCTTCGCCGGACTGGCCGACGGCGAGCGGGACCGCCTGGCCGCGGGAGCCCGCGAGCGGCGCTACGCTCCCGGCGAGATCGTCGTGCGCGAAGGCGACGAGACGTCCTCGATGTTCGTGATCGAAAAAGGACGGGCCGCCGTTTCGATCCACGGCGCCGCCGGGGACACCCGGCGGGTCAGCACGCTCGAGCCCGGAGCAGCCTTCGGCGAGATCAGCCTGTTGACCGGCGAACGGCGCACGGCGACCGTGCGCGCCATCACCGAGGTGCTGGCGCTGGAAATCGACAAGACCACGCTTTCGCCCATTCTGGAAGCCAACCCCGCGCTGTGCGAGACCTTCGAGCTCGTCATCGCCGAGCGGCGCCGGAGCGTCACCGAGCTCTTCGACGCCTCGCGGCAGGAGGCCGCCCGCTCGGAGGAGCTGGCCCTGCCCGGGCGCATCGCGCGCTTCTTCGGGTTGAAGAAGCGCGCTTGAAGGTTCTCCTGGGCCTCGACCTGACTCCCGTCGCGCGCGTGCAGGAGGTCCTGGAGCGCTGGGGCGAGAAATTCCTGATGCGCGTCTTCTCGCCCGGAGAGCTCAACCGCGCGCGCCGACACCCCCGGGCCTTCGCCGAGCACGTGGCCGGGCGGTTCGCCGCGAAGGAGGCGGCCATGAAGGCGCTGGGCACGGGATGGCGGGGTCTCTCCTTCCGAGAGATCTCGATTCGCCGCGATCCCCGGGGAAAGCCGCGCCTGGAGTTTCACGGCCGGGCGCTCGACCGCGCGCGGGCCCTGCGCGTCCGATCCCAGGAGGTGACCATCACGCACACCGACCAGCTCGCCGCGGCCTGCGTGGCGCTGGTGACCGAGGACTGAGGACTCCGGCTTGATGCGCTCGGATACGGAATGTAAACTGCCCCGCTCCTAGGAACCCATGAGCGACTCCCGCGACTACAAGTCCACCCTGAACCTCCCGCGCACCGACTTCCCGATGAAGGCGGACCTGCCGCGGCGCGAGCCGGAGCAGCTGGCCCGGTGGAAGGCGATGGATCTGGAGGGGGCGATCCGGCGGTCCGCCCTCGGGCGGCCGCTCTTCATCCTGCACGACGGCCCTCCCTACGCCAACGGGCACATCCATACCGGGCACGTGATGGACAAGGTCCTGAAGGACCTGGTCGTTCGCAGCCGGGCCATGGCCGGCTTCGACGCCCCGTACGTTCCCGGGTGGGACTGCCACGGCCTTCCCATCGAGCAGCAGGTGGACAAGAAGCTCGGTTCCAAGAAGCGGGACATGGACACCGCGGCGATCCGCAAGGCCTGCCGCGAGTATGCCCAGAGCTTCATCGACATCCAGCGCGAGGAGTTTCGCCGCCTCGGAGTCGGAGGACTGTGGGACCGCCCCTACGTCACCATGAGCCTGACCTACGAGGCGGAGATCGCGCGGATGTTCGGCGAGTTCTACAAGAAGGAACTTGTGTTTCGCGATTTGAAGTCGGTGCGCTGGTGCTTCACCGACCAGACCGCTCTGGCCGAGGCGGAGCTCGAGTACGTCGAGCGGGAGGACCCCGCGATCACGGTTGCCTTCCCCTTCGCCGACCGGGCCGGAGTCCTCGCGGCCTTCGGGAACCCGAATCTCCTTTCCCCCTACGACCGCGCCGACGTCTTCGCCGCGATCTGGACCACGACGCCCTGGACGATCCCCGCCAACGTCGCCATCGCGGTGCACCCCAAGGAGATCTACATCCTGTGGAGCCTCGGCGCGCGCCTTCTGGTCGTCGCGGAATCCCTGATGCCCGCTCTCGCGAACGTCCTGGGCGACCCTCCCAGGACGACCGTCTTCGCGCGCGTTCCCGGATCGAAGCTGGTCGGCCTGGCCTATCGCCATCCGCTCCCCGGAGAGATGCGCGGCGCGCTCGAGCCGGAGGAGGCGGCGCGCTCCTTCCGGATCGTGGCCGGCGACTACGTGACCATGGACGCCGGGACGGGCCTGGTCCACACGGCGCCCGGCCACGGCGAGGACGACTTCCAGACCGGCAAGCGCGAGAACCTTCCCATCCTCTCGCCGGTGGATGAGGCCGGGCGTTTCACCAGCGCCGTCAAGTACGCGGGCAACAAGGTGCTCGACGCCAACCCGGAGATCGTCGCCGACCTGGAGGCCGCCGGAGCGCTGCTCCACGCCGACCGCAACTTCCGGCACGAGTATCCGCACTGCTGGCGCTGCAAGAAGCCGGTGATCTTCCGCGCGACGGTCCAATGGTTCATCCGGCTCGATCAGGAGGCGACCAATGTCCGGGAGAGAGCCTTGAACGCGATCCGCGAGGTCTCCTGGGTTCCGGCCTGGGGGCAGGCGCGCATCGCCGGGATGGTGGAGAACCGGCGCGAGTGGGTGATCTCGCGGCAGCGGCGCTGGGGCTCGCCCATCACGCTGCTCTACGCCGTCCGGGACGGACAGCGCGCGGAGGTCTACCCCTGGAGCGGCGACGCGGAGGAGCAGCGCAAGTTCTTCGAGCACGTGGTCTCGGTCTTCCGCCGGGAGGGCGGCGACGCCTGGTACACCCGGCCGGCCGAAGACTTCCTGCCTCCCGGCGCCGACCGGCGCGGGTGCGCCGCGTTCGAGAAGGAGACCGACATCCTGGACGTGTGGTTCGACTCCGGCGTCTCGCACTCCGCCGTCTTGAGGTCCGGGGAATGGCCGGAGCTGGCGCGGCCGGCGGGCGAAGTCCCCGCCGACGTCTACAGCGAAGGCCATGACCAGTTCCGCGGATGGTTCCAGTCCTCGCTCCTGACCTCCGCCGCGGTGTACGGGGCCGCTCCCTACCGCGAGGTCATCACGCACGGCTTCATCGTCGACGCCTCCGGGCGCAAGCTCTCCAAATCGCTCGGCAACGACATCGATCCGCAGGACCTGGTGAAGAAGTACGGCGCCGACGTGCTGCGGCTCTGGGTCTCATCGCTCGACTACCATGACGATCCGGCGATGTCCGAGGAAATCCTGGCGCGTTCCGGAGAGGCCTACCGCAAGATCCGCAACACCGGACGCTTCCTCATTTCGAACCTCTACGATTTCGATCCATCGAAGGACGCCGTGGCCTTCCGGGACCTGCCGCCGCTGGACCGGTGGGCCCTCGTCCAGACCCGCGCCGCCGCGGGCAAGATGCGGGAGGCCTACGACCGGTACGAGTTCCACGTCGTCTACCACACGCTGGTGGGCCTGTGCGCGACGGCGCTCTCGGCTTTCTACTTCGACATCGTCAAGGACCGCCTGTACGCGTCCGCGCCGGGCTGGCCGGAGCGGCGGGCCGCGCAGACGGCGTTCCATGCCATTGCCCGGACCCTGGCCACCTACGCCGCGCCGGTCCTTCCCTTCACGGCCGAGGAAATCTGGGCCGCCCTTCCCGGGAAGAAGGAAGAATCGGTGCACCTGGCGCGTTTCGAGACGCTGAACGACGTGCCGGCAACGCTTTCGGATCCGGATGCCTGGGACCGGCTGACACGTTTGCGCGAAGAGGTGGCGGTGATCCTGGAAGAAGCCCGGCGGCGCAAGGAGATCGGCAGCTCCCTGGAAGGGGCGGTGACGCTGACGCCCGACCCGTCCCTGGCAAAGGACCGGACGGCGACCGGGACCCGCGAGGCGGGCCTGGCCGACTTCTTCATCGTCTCCGCCGCGACGGAGGAGGCCGCGGGCTCCGACGACGGGTGGCGCGCCGCGGCCTCGTACCCGCCCGTGCGGATCCGGTTCCAGAAGGCCCGCGGACGCCGGTGCGACCGCTGCTGGAAAGTCACCCCCGAGGCGGACGCCGGCGGCCTTTGCGACCGGTGCCGGCGCGCGCTGGAGGAGTTGCCGCCGCCCGCGGAGGGTCTGAACGCATGACGAAATGGAACGGTTTGAAGGAAAGCACCCTCTACCGGGGCGCGTACATGCTTCTGTCGCTGACGGTCCTGGTCATCGACCAGTGGACCAAGGGCCTGGTCACGCGCAGCTTCGACGTCCACCAGTCCCGATCCATCATCGACGGCCTCTTCGACATCACCTACGTGCGCAACAGCGGGGCCGCCTTCGGCCTCTTCGCCTCCGTCGATTCGTCGGTGAAGGCGATCCTGCTCAACTCGGTGGCCGTTCTGGTGTTCGTCGTGGTCTCCGCCTACGCCCTCCGGTCCTCGCACCGCAGCGTGCGCCTGCAGATCGGGTTCGCCCTGATCCTGGGAGGCGCGGTCGGCAATCTGCTCGACCGGGTCCGCTTCGGATTCGTCGTCGACTTCCTCGACTTCTTCGTCTCCGGCCACCATTGGCCGGCCTTCAACGTCGCCGACTCGGCGATCTGCGTGGGCGTCGGGCTGCTCTTCCTGGACATGCTGCGCAACGACGAGAACCGGGCGGCCGTCCCCGAGCCTCCGGCGCCTCCGGCCTAGGCCGCCTCCGCGATGTTTCCCCGCCTCGTTCACATCGGCTCCTTCTACCTGCCGACCTACGGCGTGATGCTCGCCGCGGCGTACCTGACGGCGATCTGGCTGCTGCGCCGCAAGGCAATCGCCGAGGGGCTGCCGGAGAACGAGGTCCTCGACCTGTCCCTCTACATCCTGGCCTCGGCCATCCTGGGGGCCAAGGTCCTCCTGGTGATCGTGGAATGGCGCCACTACCTGTCGCAGCCCAAGGACCTCGTCGAGGTCCTGCGCTCGGGCGGTGTCTTCTACGGCGGCTTCATTTGCGCGACCGTGGTGGCCATCTGGTACATGCGCCGGCACCGCCTCCCCTCCTGGAAGATCGCCGACATGGGCGCTCCCTCGATCGCGCTGGGAGAGGCGATCGGGCGCTGGGGATGCTTCGCCGCGGGCTGCTGCTACGGCAAGGAGTGGCACGGGCCCTGGGCGGTCACCTTCCGCGACCCGTTCGCGTACGACAACGTCGGCACGCCGCTCAACACGCCGCTCCATCCCACCCAGATCTACCTCTCCGTCAACGCGCTGGTGATCTTCCTCGTCCTCCAGTGGGCCTACCGGCGCAGGACGTTCGACGGCGAGGTGTTCTGGCTCTACGTGCTCCTCTACTCCATCACCCGCGGGATCATCGAGATCTGGCGCGGCGATTTCGTGCGGGGGTTCGTCATTCCGGGCCTCCTGTCCACATCGCAGTTCATCGGCATCCTCGCCGCGATGGCGTCGCTGGCGATGCTCTTCTATCTCTCCCGCAGACAACGGGCCGTCGAGGAGTGATCGCTTCCGCGCGCCCGGCGGATCGCTGAGAGACGACCCCCGATCCCGTCCTATGCTTCGCCGCTTTCAAGTCGGTCGGCCTTCCGCCGGAACGCGGCTCGATCTCTTCCTGACCGGCGCCTGTTCGGACCTCTCGCGCTCGCGCCTCCAGAAGCTGATCGAAGAGGGCTCCGTGCGCGTCGGCGGCGCCGCGGTCAAGCGGTCGCACGTCGTCCGCGCCGGCGAAGAGATCACCGTCGACGTGCCCCCGCCCCGGGCCGCCGAGATCGTCCCCGAAGACATCCCCCTGGCCGTGCTCTACGAAGACGAGCACCTGCTGGCGATCGACAAGCCGCCCGGCCTGGTGATGCACCCGTCGCCCGGGCACGATTCCGGAACGCTCGTGCACGGGCTGCTGCATCACGTGCGCGATCTCGCCGGCGTGGGCGGCCGGCTCCGCCCGGGAATCGTTCATCGCCTCGACCGCGACACGTCCGGAGTGCTCCTGGTGGCCAAGACCGACCTGGCCCACGCCTCGCTCTCGCGGCAGATGAAGAAGCGCGCGATGCGCAAGGAATACCTCGCTCTCGCGGCCGGCGTCGCCGGCGTGCGCAAGGGCGAAATCGCGCTGCCGGTCGGCCGCGATCCCCGGGACCGCAAGAGGATGAAGGCGTTCCGCTCCTCCGACCCGCCGCCCCCCGGCGCCCGGGACGCGCGCACGCTTTACGAGATCGAACGCGAGTATTTCGCGCTCGGCCTGACGCTCCTGCGCTGCCGGCTGGTGACCGGCCGCACCCACCAGATCCGCGTTCACCTGGCCGCGGCCGGGCTCCCGGTGGTGGGCGATCCCGTGTACGGCCGGCCTCGCTACAACCGGGTCCGCGATCCCGAGCTCAAGCGCCGCCTGACCGAGTTTCCCCGCCAGGCCCTCCACGCGGAGCGGATCGCCTTGCGCCACCCCGCGTCCAACGAGGAGATGGAGATCGTCGCC
Source organism: uncultured Acidobacteriota bacterium (assembly GCA_963733955.1). GTDB lineage: Bacteria > Acidobacteriota > Thermoanaerobaculia > UBA5066 > Gp7-AA6 > DATFTF01. The sequence goes on along the minus strand of CAVTEW010000003.1, from coordinate 1,684,373 downwards.
CCGCTGCCTGACGACCTGCGCGATCTCCTGAACGCCGTCGAGTCAGGACTGAGGACTGAAGACTGAGGACTGAGGACTGAGGACTGAGGACTGAGGACTCAACCGGCCCAAGTCACAATATCTATATTGTGCCTTCCCCCCGTCCCCCCGTCCCCCCGTCCGTCTTTCCCCCGTCCCGGGTCACTTCCCCTTCACCACCACCGGCGGAATCGCCGCCGCGCGCACCGCGTCGTTGTACTCCGCGAGGTCCTTCTCCAGCACGCCCTTCAACTCCGCTTCGATCGCGGCCAGCTGTCCTTCGACTAGTTTCGCGTAGGTGAACGAGGCGTCGGTCGGCTTCGCGTCGGCCGAGGAGACCACCGAGGCCAGCCCGGCAAACTGGTGATCGAGGGCCGGCGTGAAGTTGAGCGGGTCCTGGTTGCTCTTGATCTCCGGGTTGACGAGCTTCTTCTCGATCTCGGTCAGGCGGTCGGCGAGCCGCTTGCCCTTGTCCTTCACGTCCTTGCCCTTGCCGATCTCCTCGGCGTGCTTCTCGACCGCCTGGATCTGTCCCTTGACGTCGCGGATCCTGGACACCGCGTCGTGGCAGGCGGCCAGGCCGTCCGCGGCCCGGCGCAGCAGATCGAACTGCTCCTTGAGATCCGCCGCGCTGGCCGCCACGTTGGGATTGGGGCGCACGTCGAACTTCTGCTCGACGGTCTTGTCCCCGAGCTTGATCCGCACGCGGTAGGTCCCCGGCGCGACCTTGGGTCCCTGGCGGTTGCCCCAGATGATCGCCTTGGGAAGAAGAGTCGGCTTGACCACCCGCATGTCCCACACCAGGCGGTTCAATCCCTCCTTGGGCTCGAGCGGCTTGTCCTCCCGATCGCCGAAGCCGCCGCCGGAGTCCGCTTCTTCCCCCTCTTCCTTCTTCTCGCTGGTGTAGGTCCGCAGAACCTTGTCGCCGTCCAGGAACTCGACGGTCAGCTTCTCCTTCTCCCTGGGCTTGTCCTTGAGGAAGTAATAGACCAGGACGCCGTCGGGAGGGTTCTTGCCGCTCGAGGCGGAGTCGCTGTCTTCGTCGCCGCCGAAGCCGCCGCCGCCGAACCGGTAGCTCGGCCGGGGCGCGAAGACGCGCAGCGGCTCGCCCCGGATGCCCTCGGCGTACTCGCGCAGCGGCGTCAGGTCGTCGAGGATCCAGAAGGCCCGGCCCTGCGTGGCCACGACCAGGTCGCCGTCCTTGATCGTCAGGTCGGTGACGGGCACGACCGGCAGGTTGAGCTGAAAGGGCTGCCAGGTTCCGCCGTCGTCGAAGGAAACGTAGAGCCCGTACTCCGTTCCGGCGTAGAGAAGACCCTTGCGGACCGGATCCTCGCGGACCACGCGCGTGAAGACGGTATCGGGAATGCCTCGGGTGATGCGCGTCCAGGTCTTCCCGTAGTCGCTGGTCTTGTACAGGTACGGGTGGTCATCCTCGAACTGGTACATGGTGGCCGCGACGTAGCAGGTCGCCTTGTCGTGAGGCGAGACCTCGATCGCATTGATCCGGATCCAGTCGGGGATTCCCTTGGGCGTGACGTTGGACCAGTTCTTTCCGCCGTCGCGCGTCAACTGCACGAGGCCGTCGTCGGTTCCGGCCCAGATCACGCCCGCCTCGAGCGGAGACTCCGTGACCGTGAAGATCGTGTCGTAGACCTCGATGCCGGTGTCGTCCTTGGTGATCGGCCCGCCGGACTTGCCCTGCTTGGACTTGTCGTTGCGGGTCAGGTCCGGGGAGATCTCCGTCCAGCTCTGCCCCTCGTCGGTGCTCTTCAAGAGGACCTGCGCGGCGTGGTACAGCGTGTTGGGATCGTGCGGCGAGATCAGGATCGGCGCGTTCCACTGGAAGCGGTACTTCAAATCCTTGGCCGCCTGCCCGATGGCCAGCTGCGGCCAGGCCACCACCTGGCGGCTCTCCCCGGACCTGTGGTCGTCGCGGGCGATCGCTCCTCCGTAGCAGCCCGCGAACACCACGTCGGGGTTCTTGGGCTTGGGCGCGATCCACCCGCTCTCGCAGCCGCCCACGTCGTACCAGTCGGTCCGATCGATCCCGCGGCCCCGGCCGCGGCTGGCGATGGCCACCGTGGTGTTGTCCTGCTGCGCGCCGTAGACCCAATAGGGAAAGCGGTCATCGGTGATGACGCGATAGAACTGCCCCGTGGGCTGGTTCAGGATCGACGACCAGGTCTGGCCGCCGTTGAAGGACACGTTGGCCCCGCCGTCGTTGGACTCGATCATCCGGCCCGGATCGTCCGGATCGACCCACAGGTCGTGGTTGTCCCCGTGCGGGACGCGGATCGGGGCGAAGGTCTTGCCGGCGTCGCCGGAGCGGTAGAAGCCCGTGTTCAGGACATAGACCGCGTCGGCGTTCTTGGGGTCGGCGTAGATGCGCGTGTAGTACCAGGCCCGCTGCTTGAGCTTGTTCTCCGAGTTCGTGCGCGTCCACTTCTGGCCGCCGTCGTCGGACCGGTACACGCCCCCCTTGTCCTTGGACTCGACGATGGCCCACACGCGGTCGGGCCGGGACGGCGAGACGGCCACGCCGATGTTGCCGACCACGCCCTCGGGCAGCCCGCCCTCGAGCTTCTTCCACGTGTCGCCGCCGTCGGCCGAGCGCCAGATGCCGCCCTCCGGGCCTCCCGACTCGAGGGTCCAGGGCTTGCGATAGACCTGCCAGAAGGCGGCGTAGAGGATGCGCGGGTTGGACGGGTCCAGAACCAGGTCGCTCGCGCCGGTCTTGTCGGAGACGAAGAGGACTTTTTCCCAGGTCTTGCCGCCGTCCTTGGAGCGGAAGACGCCGCGCTCGGAGTTGGCGCCCCAGACGTGCCCTTGCGCGGCCACATAGACGAGGTCCGGATTCTTCGGATGGACGCGCACGCGCGCGATCTGATGCGTCTCGGCCAGGCCCATGTGGGTCCAGGTCTTTCCGGCGTCGGTCGACTTGTAGACGCCGTCGCCGTTGGAGACGTTGCCGCGGATCGCCGACTCGCCCATGCCCACGTAGATCACGTTGGGATCCGACTCCGCCACGCCGATCGCTCCGACCGAGCCGGTGTGGAAGAACTTGTCGGAGAGCGCCTTCCAGTTGGAGCCGCCGTCCACGGTCTTCCAGACGCCGCCGCCCGTCCCGCCGAAGTAGAAGGTCAGCGGCTCCCCGCGCACGCCGGCCACGGCGGTGACCCGGCCGCCGCGGAACGGGCCGATGTTGCGGAACTCCATCCCCTCGTAGATCTTGGAGAGCGAGGCGGGCTCCTTCTTCTCCGTCGGCTTCTTTTCGGCGGCGGAAACGAGAGCGGCGGCCGACCACAGGGCGGACGCAAGCACGACGGACGCGATTCGTGAATTCAAGGGCGGCCTCCTCGCGAAAAAGGAAACGGCGGGATTGTATCGAAGGGGCCGACGGAGGATTCTCGGAGAGTTTCGACTCGGCGGCCGAGCGCCCCGGCGCCGAGCCCGCCTCCCTCGTCGGCACGCTCCGGCTCGGTGGCCCGGCAAGGGCCGAGCCGTCGCTGGGCGCTCGTCGCAGTCTTGCCGCGCGCTTGGGTCTTCGCACGCCATGCTCCTCGCTCATCGCCTCCACCGGGAGGCGGGCCCGTCACCGGGGCTCTCAAGGGGGCAGCAGCCTCGGTGCGAGCCCCGGCGCGTCGGGGTTCCCCGCGGGGACCCTCGAAATCGCTGCACGCCGGGGGACGACTGGAGTCCGGGCGATGTCTGCAGCGATTTCGCGCAGCGGCGGCGGCCTGGGGATGCCGGGGGCACGGCAGGGCCGCCGCGTGTCTCCGCGGGGAATCTCCGGAGCGCCGCGGCGGCTTGGCCGCGCAGCGCGAACCGAGAGCGCTCTGCTAGTCCGTCCCGTGCGTGTCGATCTGGGCCTTCTGCAGCCGCCCGGAGAAATCGACGTAGATCGACTTCCACTCGGTGAAGACGTCCAGGCCGGCGATCCCCGCCTCGCGGTGGCCGTTGCCGGTGTCCTTGACGCCGCCGAAGGGCAGGTGCACCTCGGCCCCGATCGTCGAGGAGTTGACGTAGAAGATGCCGGTCTGGAAGTCGCGCATGGCCGCGAACGCCTTGTTCACGTCCCGGGTGTAGATCGAGCCGGACAGGCCGTAGGGCACCGAGTTGGCCACCCGCACCCCCTCCTCCAGGGAATCGATCGGGATCACCGTGGTCACCGGCCCGAAGATCTCCTCGCAGGAGACGCGCATCGTCGCGTTCGCGTCGGCGAAGACGGTGGGCTGGAAGAACCAGCCGCGGGCGAGCGCGCCGGCTTCGAGCTTCTCGCCGCCGCAGAGGAGCCTGGCCCCTTCCTTCTTGCCGATCTCGACGTAGCGGGCCACGTTCTCCCGCTGCCGCTGCGAGACGCACGGCCCCATCTCCACCGACGCGTCGAGGCCGTTGCCGACCACCAGCGCCCGCGCCCGCGCGGCCAGCTTCTCGGTGAACTCCCCGTACACCTTCCTGTGGACGAGGAGCCGCGAGGACGCGGTGCACCGCTGCCCGGTTGTGCCGAACGCTCCCCACACCGCGCCGTCGACGGCGAGGTCGATGTCGGCGTCCTCCATGACCAGGATGGCGTTCTTGCCGCCCATCTCCAGGTGGAGACGCTTGAACGTCGGAGCGCAGGCGACGGAGATCCGGCGGCCCACTTCGGTTGAGCCGGTGAAGGACACCACGCGCACGTCGGGATGCTGCACCAGCGGATCGCCCACCGCCGAGCCCGAGCCCATCACCACGTTCCAGGCGCCCGGCGGGAGGCCGGCCTCGTCGAGCACGCGGGCGAGGGCCACGACGGAGCCGGGCGTGTCCGTGGCCGGCTTGATCACCACCGTGTTGCCCGCGATGAGCGCGGCCATGCCCTTCCACGCCGGGATGGCCATGGGAAAGTTCCAGGGGGTCACGAAGGCGCAGACGCCCACGGGCTGCCGCACGCACATGGCGAACTTGTTGGGGAGCTCCGAGGGCGTGGTGAACCCGAAGAGACGCCGTCCCTCGCCGGCGGCGAGAAACGCCATGTCGATCGCTTCCTGCACGTCGCCCCGCGTCTCCGCCAGGACTTTACCCATCTCGCGGGTCATCAGGCGCGCCAGCTTCTCCTTGTCGCGCTTCAAGATCTCGCCCGCCGCGTACAGGACCTCGGCGCGGCGCGGCGCCGGCGTGTCGCGCCAGAGGGGGAAGGCCTTCTTGGCCGCGGCCACCGCGCAATCCACGTCCTCCCGCCCGCTCTCGGGGAAGAGGCCGATCAGATCGTCGCGGTCGGCGGGGTTTCGGTTCTCGAACGTTCCTTCCGAGCGCGCGGCGATCCACTCTCCGCCGATCCAGTTGCGCGTCTCTTCCGCGGTGCGGGTTCCGGTCGGGCTCTCGATGGCCATCCGATTCACTCCTTCGGCGTTTTCATCGCCACGCTGCCGGTCAACTGCGCGCCTTCGGCGATCACGATCTTGGGAGACTGGATCGCTCCGGACACCACCGCGGTCGCGGCCAGCTCGGCCCGATCGCTCGAGCGGATCTCGCCGCGGACGTTGCCGGCCACCAGGACGTCGCGCGCCTCGATGTCGCCCTCGACTTCCCCGCCCGGACCCACCTTGACGCTGCCGCCGACCACGATCTTGCCTTCCAGGCGACCGGACACCAGGACGTCCTCCTCGCCGGTCAGGTTCCCGACGAAACGCGCGCCGGGACCGATGACGGTCGCGGTCGGGATGGATGCCGGCGCGCCGGAGGACCCGATGGGAGAGGCGGAGCCGGACTCGGTTTTTCCGAACATGGCCAGAGGGCGAACTCCTGATCAGTGTTTCTTGGTCTCCGAGAAGGAAGGGCCGGGCGCCCCGGCTCCGACGCCGGCGCCGACAGTGGCCGGCTCGGCCGCGCGCCGGCCATAGGACGCGAGCGCCCGCTCGAGGATCTCGATGGACGCCCGAAGGTCTTCCTCCTTCAACACGTACGCGATGCGCACCTCGTTGGCTCCCAGGCCCGGGGTCCCGTAGAACCCCCGCGCCGGCGCGACCATCACCGTCGCGCCGCGGTGCTGGAACTCCTCGAGCAGCCACCGCGCGAAGTCATCGCTGTCTTCCACCGGCAGGCGCGCCACGAAATAGAAGGCGCCCTCGGGCCGCGTCAGGAACACCCCGGGAATGCGCCGGAGCCCTTCGTACAGAAGGTCGCGGCGCTTCTGATATTCCGCGACGACCCCCGCGGTGTAGTCGGCAGGAAGATCCTGCGCCCCCACGGCGACGAACTGGGCCAGGCCGGGAGGCGAGAGCCGCCCCTGGGCCATGCGCAGCGCCGCCGAATAGACGTCGCGATTCCGGGTGGCCAGGGCCCCCAGCCGTATGCCGCAGGCGCTGTAGCGCTTGGACAGACTGTCCACGACCACGACCTCGTCCTCGAAGCCCGGGAGATGGAGCGCGGACACGGCCTGCCGGCCGTCGTAGACGAATTCCCGGTAGACCTCGTCGGACACCCAGAACAACCCGTGGTCGCGGCAGAAGGCCGCCACCATCTCGATCTCCTCGCGGCGGTACACCGTGCCGGTCGGATTGTTGGGATTGCAGAGGAGCACGAGCTTGGTGCGTTCCGTGCGGGCCTTCTCCCAGGTCTCGCGGGGCGGCAGATGAAAACCGTCCTCGACCCGGCTGGGCAGCGTCTTCAACCGCACGCCGGCCAGGGTGGCGAAGGCGTTGTAGTTCGTGTAGAACGGCTCGACCACGAGGGCTTCGTCCCCCTCGTTGGCGCAGGCGAAGAGCGCGAACTGGACGGCCTCGCTCCCGCCGGTGGTTGCCACGATCTGATCGAGCGCGAGGGAAAGACCGAGGCGTCCGTAGTAGGCCTGGAGCGAGGCGAGGTACTCCGGCGTCCCCGCCGACGGGGTGTAGGCGTAGACCTTGTCGGTCAGGCGCGCCAGGCGATCGCGCATGGGAGCCGGGGTTTCCAGGTCCGGCTGTCCGATGTTCAGGTGGTAGACGTGGACGCCGCGCTTCTTGGCCGCCTCCGCGAGCGGCATGAGCCTTCGGATCGGCGACGCCGGCATCGCTTCGCCGCGGCGCGAGATGTGCGGTCTCATGGCGCGATTCTATCGCGGCGTCGGGCGCGCCGGCGCCGGAGGTTCGAGCGCGGAGCCGCGGCGGGCGCAGGCCCGGGAGGACATATCATAAGTGCTATATCCGCGCGTCGCGCCGGCCGGGCTAGCGGGCCCAGAGGTATCCGTGGGCCGACCGCGCCAGCTGCTCCTTCACGCCCGGCGCGTCGGCGCTGCGCCGCCGCTCGGTGACGTCGAGCACGAACCCCTCGGTGTTGCGGCTCCACACCTGCTCGTCCTTCTTGGCGTGAAAGTGGAGCTCGACCCACAGGCGGCTCCCGTCCCGGCGCTTCCAGGCCACCTCCACGCCGCGCACGAGCCCGCCTTCCTCGTAGCGACGGATGATCTCTTCGCGGTCCGCGCCGTTGGCGTAGATGTCCGCGAGATTGCGGCCGGCGATCTGCTCGGGCGCGTCGTAGCCGAGCATCTTCAAGAGCGCGCGGTTGACCGCCAGAAGCGTCCCGTCGGGCCTGGCCTCGTAGATTCCCACCGGGGCAAAGTGAAAGATGTTCCGGTACTTGTCTTCCGACGTTTTGAGCTGCTCCTCCGTCCGCCGGCGCTCGGTGACGTCCCGGATCAGTCCGATCACCCCGACGACCTCGCCGGCGGCGTTGCGGTGCGGCGCGTAGCTTCCCGAGACCCAGCCGGACTTTCCGGTCTGGGGAACGCTGTAGGAGACGTCCTGCGACCGGACCGTTTCTCCGGCGAGGGCGCGCTCGAGCAGGGCGTAGACGCCCTGGGAGCGCAGGTGCGGGAAGAGCTCGAGGGGATGCTGGCCCAGCACGCGCTCGGCCTTGAGACCGGTCATCTCCTCCATGAAGCGGTTCCACACCGCGTAGCGCAGGGCGCGGTTGTAGACGATGATCCCCTCGCCGGCCCCGGAGATGACTTCCTCGTTGAACTGCTGGGCCTCCCGCAGCAGGTGCGCGTACTCGCGCAGGCGGTCCTCGGACTGCCGCGAGGACGTGACGTCGCGGTAGTGAACGACCACCGCCGCGTCGGCCGGATCGTCGAGCCGGTTGACCGCCATACCCTGGACATGGCGCCAGCTGCCGTCCTTGTGACGGCAGCGGTATTCCAGGTCCACCGACAATCCCGGATGCGCCAGGCACCTGCGGAAGAGCTCTTCGATCCGCTCGCGATCGTCGTCGTGCACGAGCGAATACGCTTCCCGGCCCAGGACCTCCGCGGGCGGGAATCCCAGGAGACGCGAGGTGGACTGGCTCGCATAGCGCACCACGCCGTCGCGGTCGATCAGGAACATCCCGTCGGCGCTGTTTTCCACCAGGGCGCGAATGCGCCGCTCGCCGCCGGCCGCCCGGGCCTCGGCGTGGCAGCGAACGCGCGCGGCCCAGACCGCCAGCAAGCCTCCGGCCGCCACCCCGGCGCAGCGGATGAGATGGTCGCGCGATCCGAACACGTGATTGGGAATGCCCATCACGACTCCCAAAGCCATCGCGTACGCGGCCATCGCCGCCACGCGGCGGGGCGCCGAACGGACCGACTCGAGAAACGGCCCCGCCACCAGCATGCTGATGAGATTCGTGGACGGTCCGGTGGAGAAGTCGACCGCGGCGACCAGGGTCGTCACCGAAGCGCTCAGGAGGGTCCAGCGATTCCCTCCGGGGGCCGGGGCAACCGCGATCACTTCGGGTGAAGAGGAGGGTGGCATGGGCTGGAACGTGTCCGACGAATTATAGCGGTTCGTGCGCGCGGGCCGGCTTCGGCTTGCTCCGCGGCGTCAGACCTTCGACGCCCGGACGGGCGCGGCGGTGTGGAACCGGATCCGCGGCGGCCCGGGCCAAGCGGCGCCCGCGGTTCGCCGCATACTCGGTCAGGATCTCGCGCAGCCGAGCCACCGCGGCCTGAATCTGATCGACCGTCGTGCCGCCGTAGCCCAGGATCAAGCCCTGCCGCCGGGCCGTCGCGATGTAACTTTCCGACAGCGGCGCGGCCCACACGCCGGCGGCCGCCGCGCGGTCGGAAATCTCCCGATCCTTCCAGCCCGCGGGAAGCGTCGCGGAAAGGTACATGCCCGCCGAGTCTCCAAGGATCTGCAGGACGCCGCCCAGGTCCCTCTGAAGGGCCTCGACGATGGCGGTGCGCCGTTCGCGGCAGATCTGGCGGGTCCGCCGGATGTGGCGCGCAAAATGCCCCTCCCGGATGAAGTCGGTCAGGACCGCCTGCAGAAACGTCGGGGCGCAGGCGTCCGCGGCCCGCCGCGCCTCGAAGAAAGCGGGCACCAGGTCCGCGGGGAGAACCATGTAGCCCAGCCGAATCGCCGGGAAGAGAATCTTCGTGAACGTGCCGACGTAGAGCACCCGCGAGTCCCGGTCCAGACCCTGCAGCGCCGCGATCGGCATGTTCCCGTAGCGGTACTCGCTGTCGTAGTCGTCCTCGACGATCCAGGCGCCGGTCTGCCGCGCGCGGTCGAGAAGCTGAAGGCGGCGCGACGCGCTCATGGTCACGCCCAGCGGAAACTGATGCGAGGGCGTGACGAAGATCGCGCGGGGACGAGGGCAGCGGGCGATCCCCGCCGACACGTCCAGCCCTTCGCCGTCGACCGGAACGGGCACCAGCCGCGCCTGGGCCATGTTCAACACGTTGCGCGCCCCGAAGTACGCGGGGTCCTCGATCCAGACCGGACTACCGGGATCCGCCAGCACCCGCGCACAGAGATCCAGCGCCTGCTGCGATCCGCTCACGATCAGGATCTGCTCGGCGTCGCAGGAGACTCCCCGCGCCGTCCGCAGGTACTCCGCGACCGCCTCTCGCAGGGGCAGGAAGCCCATCGCGTTGGCGTAGTGGAGAAGGGCCGCGTCGAGGCGCCGCGCGTGGCGGCCCACCAAGCGCGACCAGACGTGCATCGGAAACCGATCCACGGGCGGCTGGCCCATGTTGAAGGCGCCGAGGCCCCGGAGCCACGGCCCGGGCCGGGCGCGGAGGAGATCCGCGGAGCGACGGGACAACGTTCGGGGGGCGCTCCGGCCGGCCGGCCGCTCTCCGGACGCGCCGCGCAGGGGCTTGGCCAGGCGGTCGGCGGGAGATCCGGCCACGAACGTCCCCGAACCGACCCGGCTCTCCAGGTAGCCCTCGGCCAGCAGCTGCTCGAACGCGTTGAGCACCGGGATGCGCGAGATCCGAAGCTCCGCGGCCAGGCTGCGGGTCGACGGCAGGCGCTCGCCCGGGTGCAGCCGCCGTTGGGCGATCGCGTTGCGGTAACCTTCGTACAGCTGCCGATACAGCGGCTTGGGCGAGCCGCGGTCGACGGCGACCACGGGAAGCACGCCCGGGGGAACGGTCCGCATCGGATAACCATAAACCATAGTGGTCTTGCCGATGCTCCCGCAAGTGGCTATTGCAGCCGACCGCTTTGCGGCACATGCTCGTTCGATGAGACGTTCGGGCCGGTCTCTGACGACCTGCCGGGCCGCCGCAGGGGCCGCCGCGGCCGCTGCCGCCATCGTTCTCGGGGGGGGCCTGCGCGCGTCCCCCGCCTCGGCCCGGACCGGCCCGCCCTCTTCGACGCCTGCCCCGCGCCACGTCGTGGTCGTGGAGCTCTTCACGTCGCAAGGATGCTCGACGTGCCCCCCCGCCGACCGGCTCCTCTCCCGGCTCGGCGCGGCGGGCGCGGATGTCCTCCCGCTGGCGTTCCACGTCGACTACTGGAACCGCATCGGCTGGACCGATCCGTTCTCCAGCCACGATTGGTCGCAGCGCCAGGTCGAGTACGCGCGGGCCCTCGGCCTCAAGAACGTGTATACCCCGCAGGCCGTGGTCGACGGGGCGGCGGAAATGGTCGGCTCGGAAGAGAACCAGGTTCGCGCCGCGATCGCGTCCGCGGCCTCCAAGCCGGCGGCCGCGATTTCGCTGGAGCTCGAGCCCAAGGGATCGAAGGTCCGCGTGACCGCGCGGATCGCGCTGCCCGAGCCGCTGCGCGGCGGCCCGGAGAACCTGATGCTGGCGGTCTACGAAACCGGCCTCGTCACGCCGGTCAAGGCCGGCGAAAACAACGGCCAGACGCTCCACAACGACTACGTGGTCCGCAGCCTTCGCCGCGCCGCCGAGATCGCGCCGGGCGGATCGACCTCCACGAGCGCGACGGCCACTCTGTCCCTGGAGAAGGGGTGGAATCGGTCGGCGCTCGGCGTCGCCGCGTTCCTCCAGGATCCCCGCTCGCTGGCGATCCGGGGAGCCGGCGCCGCTCTCCTTCCGGGGACGTCGGCCGCCGCCCGGTAGCCGGCGTCACGGAGAACGCCGGCCCGGGAATCGCGCGCTCGATTCCGCCAACGCGCCGCGCACCGTCCGATCGGGCCGGAAAGTGGTTACTCAATTCTATAATTAAGTGGATATTGCCTAATACCAGTTCGGGCGCCACACTCGCCGGCGAAATGTCCACGAAGCTCGGGCGAAGCGCGCAAGACGGAGCCGCAGCGGGCCGACGCCTCGAGACGGTGTCGCGCCGAGGCCGGGCGGCCCGGCGGGGTCCGGCCGACGCTGGCTCGCGGGAGTTCCCTCCGAAACGGGAACGGGCTTCGCGATCCAAGTTTTCCAACGGGCCTTCAACGGACTGTTCGAATCGGAGGCTCTTAAGGAAAACCGTCCCGCGGACAGGTCCCATCCCGACAAGCACTTACCCCCGATCGGGCCCCGATGGCGGCCGCGTTGCTCCTCTGGAAAGTTGGTGGCGAGCAAGCGCGGATCGGTCACGGATGCGGCAAGTCGACTCGGGGTCCTTTCCTCAGGCCCGCACGGCGATCTCGCCGACGCCGAGAAGCCCGGGCGCGCGAGACCAGGCGGAGGAGAACCGCGGGGAGCCGGCGCGGCCATGAGCGACGTCCTGGCGGACCGCGTCATCGAATTCGTTCGGGGCCGGTCGGGACCGCGGACGGCCGACGAGAACTCTCCGGCGTCCCGGACCAGCCCGTGGCCGGACGTCCTGCCGCCCCACGGCTCCCGCCCGATTCCCGGGACGGCGGTCCTGCCGACGCGCGACGGCGATCCGGCCCCCGCCAGCCCCCACCTGCCCACGGAGGCGGACCACCCGAGCGACATTCTCCGCTGCGCGGAGCTGCTGGGGATCCCCTGGAAGCGCATCCTGCTCGCCGACATCGAAGCCGAGCAGAAGCTGCGCCGTTACATTTCCGACGTCGACGACGATTTCTCCTTGCCCGCCGTCATGACTGTTCTCTCCTTCTCGTTCCTCCGGTCCTGGCGGGTCCGGGACTGCGTCGAAAGCCTCTCCTGTCAGGCCCGCGGCGCCTCCGTGCGGGGCGCGGCGCGTCAGCTCGGGATGGTTTTTCAGCGCCTGCTGGGGAAAGCCGATCGCGATCAGGCGGCCTTCGCCCAGCATCTCTGGTTCGCCTATCAACGGGTCCTGCTGCTCCAGCGCGCCTGCCACGCCGCTTCGCGAAGCCAGGGCGCGGATTCCGAGCGGCTGGCCTTCGTCTGCGCGCGGGCGCGCTGCAGCTACGACGACGCGGCCTGGGCGCTGAGCAGGCTGGACGAGACCGTTCGCCGCGGCCATCGCCTGGAAGCCTCGGTGCAGAAGGTTCGGGAAGAGGGGTTCTTGATTCCGCGGGCGGAGTCGGAGGCCCGAGCCTTCGAACAGCTGCGCCGCATCGTCCGTTCGTCGCCCCATCTGACGGGGAAACGGCCCTCGCGGCGCAAGCATCTGCCTCCGGTGGGTCGGCCCGGTCGCGTCGCTCTTCCCGTCGGCGGCTGAGCTCGACCGCGCCCGGCGCCGACGGACGCCGCCGACCCGATCCAAGTTTTCCGACAGTCCTCCAACGCGCCGTTTGCCCGGGCGCCTCTTAAGGAAAAGCGTCTCCCGGCGCAAACCGCGCCGGGCAAAGGGCCTGGTCCGAATGGGTCGGACTTGGCGATGGCGTTGCTCTTCGAAGGCCGAGTCGCAGGCGACGGATCGTCGCGAATTGGTCGAGGCCCGAGAGGCCGAACAATGAGGAGGTTGCATGAATCGAATTCCCGGAACACCCAAGAGAGCTCCGCGGAAGGCGCGGGCGATCGCGGCTGTGGGTCTGGCGGCGCTGGCGCTGCTCGCCTTCGGCGGCGCGCTGCGCGCGCAGCAGCTCACCGGCAATGTCTTCGGCTTCGTGGCGGACGAGCAGGGCGGCCGCCTCCCCGGCGTCACGGTGACGCTGACCGGCGCGGGGGCTCCGATGACGTTCACCTCGGACTCGCGCGGCGAGTACCGCTTCTTGAATATCCCGCCGGGCGGCAACTACACCCTGACCTACGACCTTCAGGGCTTCACCAAGGTGACCAAGTCGGGCGTCCAGGTCTCCGTCGGCAAGGACACCCAGGCCTCGGCCACGCTCAAGCTCTCCAGCGTCGAGGCGACGGTCACGGTGCACGGTGAGTCGGCGCTGCTCGAGACCCGCAAGGTCGAGACCGGAGCGACCATCGATTCGATGCAGCTCAAGTCGATTCCGTCGGCCCGCGACCCCTGGGTGGTCATGCAGTCGGTGCCGGGCATCCAGGTCGACCGCGTCAACGTCGGCGGCAGCGAGAGCGGCCAGCAGTCCACGTTCGTCGGGAAGGGGTCCCAGATGACCCAGGCCGTCTTCAACGTAGACGGCGTGACCATCACAGACATGGGCGCGCTGGGCTCCTCGCCCGCGTACTACGATTTCGACTCCTTCGAGGAGATGCAGATCGGCACCGGCGGCACGGAGCTCTCCGCGGCCACCCCCGGCGTCCAGCTGAACCTCGTGACCAAGCGCGGAACCAACGACTACCACGGCAGCGCCCGCATGCTGCTCGAGAAGAACCAGTGGCAGTCCGACAACACGCCCGACGAGCTGCTCTCCCAGGGCGTGGCGGCGGGCGCCGGCAACCACATCAACGAAGTGCAGGACTACGGCGTCGAGGTCGGCGGGCCGCTTTGGAAAGACCACGCCTGGCTGTGGGGGTCCTACGGCCGCAACCAGATCGACCTGCTCGCCGCCGGAAACGTGGCGGACAAGACGACCCTGGAAGGCGTCAACGGGAAGCTGAACGTGCAATTCCTGGAATCGACCGCCGGGACGCTCTTCTACTCGCGCGACGACAAGTTGAAGTTCGGCCGCAGCGCCGGCCCGACGCGTCCGGCCGAGACGGCCTGGAACCAGGACGGCCCGACCACGATCTGGAAGGGTGAGCTGTCCCAGGTCTTCTCTCCCCAGCTCTTCGCGACGGCGTCCTACTCCTTCGTCGACGGCGGGTTCGAGCTGATACCGGCCAACGGCACCGCCGTCGACGCGTTCCGCGACGCCGGCGGCGTGTATCACAACAGCTACGCCTTCTTCTCGACCAGCCGGCCGCAGCACCAGGTGGCCGGCAACGGCTCCTATTTCTTCAACACCGGCTCGCTCGGCCACGAGCTGAAGTTCGGATTCCAGTACCGCCACACGCCGATCGCGTCGCAATCCGGCTTTCCCGGCCCGGACGCGAGCCAGGGCTTCTTCGACATCCAGCCCGACCGCAACGATCCCAACGTGAACATCGCGACCCTGGCCCGAAACGCCACGTTCTCCAACAACCTGGAGTACTACAACGGGTTCCTGGGCGACACGATCACGGCGGGCAACCTGACGGTCAACGCCGGCGTGCGCTACGACTTCCAGAAGGGCAACACCGGCGCGGCCACCGTTCTGGCCAACCCCGTCGCGCCCGACATCCTGCCCGGCTTCAGCGTCGCGCCGGGAGCGACGGCCGTCAAGTGGAGGAACTGGGAGCCGCGCGTGGGCGCCACCTACGCCGTGGACGCCCGGAAGAAACTCCTCCTCAAGGCCAGCTATGCCCGCTATGCCGATCAGCTCGGCAGCGCCACGATCAGCACGGTCAACGCGATTCCCGGATACTCCTATCTCCAGTACCAGTGGGCCGACGCCAATCACGACAACAAGGTCCAACGCGGCGAGATCAACTTCGCCGCCGGCGTCTATAACTTCCTGAACATCGATCCGAACAATCCGACTTCCGTGTCGGTCTTCAACGCGATCGACCCGAATCTGAAGGCGCCCACGACCGACGAGATCATCGGCGGGGCGGACTACGAGCTCTCCCAGGATCTGGTGGTCGGCGCCTCCTACACGTACCGGAAGTACAAGAACGCCCTGACCAGCCCGGGCATCGGGCTGTCGGCGGCCGATTTCACGCTTGGCTCGGTGTCGACCAACGTCTTCGACGGTTTCCACGGCTCCTCGTCCCTCGTCAATATTCCGGTTTACTCCTTGACCGGCGCCGATGCTCCCAGCGGTTTCCAGACGACCAACGATTCCGGCTACACGCAGACCTACAACGGCGCGGAGCTGACCCTGAACAAGCGCCTCTCCAACAAGTGGTCCGCTCGCGGCAGCTTCACCTATACCGACTGGAAGCAGCACCTCGACAACCTCGACGCCTGCACCGGAGGCTTCGGCGGACCGGCGACACCGGACAACGTCCGCAGCAACGCCTTCGGCGCGAGCTGCGCCGACGGCGACATCGTGGCCCCCCGTTCCACCGGCAGCGGCAACAAGGGCAACGTTTTCGTCAACTCCAAGTGGCAGTTCAACGTCAGCGGCCTGTACCAGCTCCCGCTCGGCTTCGACATCGCGGGCAATTTCTTCGGCCGCCAGGGCTATCCCTTCGTCCGCTGGAACCAGGTCAACCCCGGCGACGGACTGGGCACCCGCCTGGTCGTCGACGGCCGCATCGACGGGGTCCGGCTGAAAAACGTTTACGACTTCGACCTGCGCCTGGACAAGAACATTCAGGTCAACCCCTTGACGGTGACCCTCTCGGCTGAGGTCTTCAACGTCACCAACCAGAACACGATCCTCCAGCGCAACGGGCGCGAGAACATCTCGACCTACAACCAGATCATCGAGATCCAGTCGCCGCGTGTTCTTCGTCTCGGCGCCCGCATCTCGTTCTGACGCGGCCGCGTCTCCGGATTCGCCAGGATGCCCCGGCGGTCAGGCCGCCGGGGCTTTTTTCTTCCTGCGCCCGGAAGCGGCGCGGGCGACCGAGGCGCCGCCGGAACGGCCAGACCGGTTGAGTGATATGCTGGTCATGTTCTCGATCGGTTCGCCTCTTGTCCGCAACGCGTCGGACAATCCCGAACGACAAGACATCGAGAGCGGGAGCCCCGCGCCGGCGCGTCTCTCGTTTCGGTCTCTGCCGGCGCGTCGGAGGCGGGCAGCGGATCTTGCACCCTGGCGGGGGGTCACGGCGCCGACGGAACCCGAAGTCCATGGGTCGCGATGGAATTGAGAGACAGGAGGCCACGATGTCCACGAAGGCTGGTTCCCCATCCGCCGAGGCGGCGGCACCCGTTGTAGAAGCCGAATCGATCTATACCGCCAAGCGCACCCTGAAGGCCTGGCTGACCGTCCTGGAAGACGGCGGTCTGCTCAAACCCGGCGCCACGGCCCGGATCCTCACCAACCGCAAGCTCAAGCGCTGCGCGACGCCGATCGACCGGAGCTGACGCCTCCGCCGCGGCGAGCGGCGAGGCGCGCGGGGCCCGTGACTCTTCCGGCGGAAATTGGAGCGGGCAACCGGGGTCGAACCGGCGACATCCAGCTTGGGAAGCTGGCGTTCTACCACTGAACTATGCCCGCTCGGGCGGCGGCGCAAAATATAGCGGAAGCGAGGCGGAGCCGGCAAATCGCGGCGCCTCGAGGCTGGACAAGCGAGGAATGTCGGGCTACCCTGCTTCCGATCGTAACATCCAGACCGCTCCGGAGATGCCCCCGCATGCGCAGCCTCGTGTTCGGCGCCTTCGCTCGCCTCGCAGTGTTCAGTCTCCTGGCGATCGCGTCCGCGGCCTCCGTCACCGCCGCGAGCTACCTTCCCCTCTCCGACGCCGACCTGGCGGAGCGGGCGCCGCTGATCGTCCGTGCCCGCGTGCTCGGGCGGGAGTCCTCCATCCGCTCGGTGGACGGGCAGGGCCTGGTGTTCACTCGAACGACCCTGAGCCCCCTCGAAGCCCTGAAGGGCAATCTGCCTTCCGGTCCGTTCGAGGTCGACCTGCCCGGCGGCGAGGCCGGCTCGGCGCGAACCTGGTTTCCCGGGACTCCCGAGTTCGCTCCGGGCTCCGAAGTCGTTCTCTTCCTGTCCAACGATCCGCGGGACCCCTCGGTGTACCGGCTGACCGAGCTCGGCCTCTCGAAGTTCGACGTGGTTTCCGACGCCGACGGCCGCCGGTTCGCCGTCCGGCCGGCCTTCTCGGCGGCGCAAGACGATCTCCTCTCGCGCCGCGCCGGAGCGACGGTCGTGTCCGCCGACGGCCGGACGCGCTTGCGCGACGCCGAGTCGTTTCTGGCCTTCTTGCGCATGGGGAGCACCGGCGGTCGCCCGGCCCAGGTCGTCTACGCCGCTCCGCGGGGAGGAGTCCACGCCTCCCGGGCCGGGCCGCGGCCGCGGCCGCTGTGGGTCAACATCGGCGGCGTCGAGAACGCCACCAACGAGCTCTACCGCTGGTTCTGGGACACCGGCGCGTCTCCCGACGGCATCGTCTCCGTCGTGGGGCGGCAGACGAACCTGAGCGACGGATCGGACGGCCCGACCCATATCCAGAACGCCGCGGCCGCCTGGAGCGGCGTCGCGGACTCCGACGTGCGCTACCGCTTCTCCGCGTCACCGGGAAACGTCGTCGTCCACCTGGACGTCGATGACCAGGGCTCGGCGTGGTCCACGCCGCTCGGCTGCGACCAGGGCGGCGTCGTCGGCTTCGGAGGTCCGGGGGCGAGCCCTTCCGCGCCGTCCTTCCGCGGCGATCGTCCCTACTTCGCGATTCCCTCAGGAACGATCTGGGTCCGCCGTCTGACCGGCGCCGCGGGCTGCTATCCGGCGTCCCTCTTCGAGGCCGCGGTGCTCCACGAGATGGGGCACACGCTGGGTCTCGGGCATCCCGACGAAACCGCGAGCGTTCACAGCGCCCTCTGCCCCTTCGCCACGTGCACCGCGGTGATGCGATCGACGCTGACCGGGGTTCTGGCTCCCCAGGCCGACGACATCGCAGCCATCCAGTGGTACTACGGCGCGGCGCAGGCGCCGCCCATCGTGAGGTTCACCGCTCCATCGACCGCGGTCCTACGGTCCCTCGTCGCCTTCACCGACGCGTCGTCCGGCAACCCGACGTCGTGGTCCTGGACGTTCGGCGACGGAGGCTCGTCGACGGCGCAGAACCCGACCCATGCCTACTCCCAGGTCGGGACCTATACCGTCGCGCTGACGGCGGCCAACGGAGCGGGCTCCTCGACCGCGGCCCGCACGGTGACGGTGGTGTCCTGCTCCGCCGAGGCAGGACTCTCGTGCCGCCCCGACCCGGAGGCGTCCGTCGCCTGCTGCCGCGTGCCCCGGTCGATCGTGTCCCGGTCCCCCCGTTAGCGCAGCCGTCCCCGGGACTCCTCGTCCGGCTCGGTTCGCCCAGGTTCGCCGGAGGCCCCCGCCGCGGCGGCCCGAAGGAGACGCAGCCCCGGCGCCAGGCGCGGCAGGCGGACCCGAGCGAAGAGGCGGCCGTTGACGAAGAGGACCGGCAGGACTTCGCCGTAGCGCCGGGCCAGGTCCGGGTCGGAGTCGACGTCGACCTCCTCCCAGCGCCGCGCGCGGCCCGCCAGAAGCGCGTCGACCTCGGCCCGCATCTCCTCGCAGAGGTGGCAACCCGGCCGCGACAGCATTCGCAGGTCGATCGGACCGCTCAACCTCTCCAGACCTCCTCCGGATCGGCGCTGCGTGCGACGCGATGGATGTAGTCGAAGCCGGAGAGGAGCGTCGTGGTCGCGGCCGCTCCGAACGCGACGAGAACGACCGCGCGCGGCCAGTCCCAGAGATTCGCGCAGAGCACGAAAAGAACCGTGACGATGAGCGTCACGGTCGTGACCTTGCCGAGCCAGGTCGGAGGAAAGCGCCGCTTGCTCGACGACAGAATGAGAAGGAGAGCCACCATCAGGATGAGCAGGTCCCGGGACAGAACGAGGAAGGCCAGCCAGACCGGGACCTTGACCGCGCCGGGAAAGGAGGGGATGGCCAGAAACAGGTAGGAGCTCATGAGCAGGAGCTTGTCCGCGATGGGATCGAGGTACGCGCCCAGCGCCGACTTCATGCCGAACCGCCGCGCCAGGTATCCGTCGATCCCGTCGGAGATCCCCGCGGCCACGAAGACTCCCAGCGCGACGTCGAACCGTCCAACCGAGATCGCGTAAAGAAAAAATGGCAGGACCGCCAGCCGCAGCAGGGTGATGAAGTTCGGCAGTGTCCAGGGTCCCTTCATGGGCCCTCCCGGTCCCGGTCATTCCTCATCGGACGTCTCCGAAGCGGAGGCCAGCGACCTGACCTGGTCGAGCGCACGCGTGAAGGCCGGACCGCTGACCACGGCCGAGTCGGCGGAGGCCAGCAGATCGCACCGACGCGCCGCCTCCAGCGCCTCGGCTGCGGCCCGGGGAGCCCGGCGCAGCTGGCCCAGGCACGGCACGTCGCGATTGGACGGCGTCACCACGATCAGCAGCCGGAGCAGGAGGCGCGCCGCGGCCGGCATCGTCAACGGGGCGTCGGGATTGGACTCGTGGGTGTCGCGATCCACGTCGAGAAGCCCGAGCGCGACGGCCCGCGTCAGGGCCCGGCTGTCGCGGCGCGCGACGGCGTCGCTGGCGATGACCCCGTTGGCGACCCGGGCCTCGCGGATCTCGGGATACATCCACCACACCAACGTGGCTGCCGCGGCCCGCGTCAACTTCGCCGCCCGCGCCGCCCGCCGCTCGGGGGCGGGCCAGTTGGCCACACGGAAGGCCAGTCGGGCTTCCTCCGCCCGGGGCGCGAAACGGGAGTCCTCCCGGGCCAGGCCGTCGAACAGGGCCACGGCGGTCTCGACCTCGCCGAGCTCCAGCGCGAGGTCCGCCGTCCGCTCGACGATCTCCGGATCCTTCGCTCCCAGGCCCAACGCCTCCTCGTAGCGGCGCAGCGCTTTCTCCTTGTCGCCCGACGCCGCGTCGACGTCCCCCGCCGCGGCATGGACGGCCGCGCTCTCCGGCGCGATTTCCAGCGCGCGCGTGAGGTCCGAGCGCGCCTCCTTCCACCGCTCCCGCGCCGCGGAATCGCGGGCCGACGCGATCAGCGCGTCGCGCGCCGCGATCCGAAGCTCCTCCGCCCGGGCCACGAGCCCGGCCCGGCCGGGCACGCGGGCCAGGGCGCGGCGGTAGAGAGTCAATCCCGCGACCGGGTTGCCCGACCGGGCTCGCGCTTCGCCGCAGGCGACCAGCAGCGGGGACGACGGCTCGCCCACCGCGAGGAGGCGGTCGCAGATGGGCAACGCGTCCGGAACGCGGTCGGCCAGCACGAGGGCTTCCACCTCCCCGATGTCCGCGGCCAACCGGCGCTTCTCCGAGCCCGCGCCCCCGAACGCCGCAGCGGCCCGTGCCGGATCGCCTTCCAGCAGGGCTTTCCACCCCTTCTCCACGGCCGAGGGGAACGTTCCGGTCAGCTCGTCCCGTGGGTCGAGAGGAAAGTGGTCGGAGCCCCCCGTTCGAGACACGGTCGCGCATCCCACGAGCATCAGGGCTGCGGCCGGACCGAGGAGACGACGTCGAACCCGGGTTCCCGGCGGTCGGTGGGCGTGCGTCGACGCCCGGTCCATCATGATCCCGAGGGCAGGTTCTCCGAGCGGATCGACGCGATCGCGTGCTTGTAGATCATCTCCTCGCGTCCGTCGACTTCCAGGACCAGAGCGAACTTGTCGAATCGTCGCAGCCGGCCCATGCGCTCTTCGCCGGACGTCAATCGCACCGTGATGGCGACATTGTCCTTGCGCAGATTGTAGAAGAACGAGTCTTGAACGTTGATCGGCGCCTTATTCATCGCCATCCGTTTCCTTCTCCCCGGCGCCCTCGGAGAGGCGCGCCAGCGCCAGATCCAGAGCCACCGCCGGACTTACCCATTCGACGTCCCGCTCTCGTGCGAACCACGTCCTTTGCTTGCGTGCAAGCTGCCGCGTCGATGCCACGATTCGTTCTTGAGTGGCCGCCCGATCCGCTCTTCCCTCGACCCAGTCGGCGATCTCCCGGTATCCGATGGCTTGAAAAGCGTTGGAATCCAGCCGAGCCCCCTCCTCGAGCAACCGCCGGACCTCGTCGGCCCATCCGGAGTCCAACATCTGCGCGACCCGCGCGCCGATCGTAGCATAGAGGTCCTCGCGGGCCGGCGACAGGCCGATCTTGACGACGCGCCAGCGGGCGAGCCATCCGCCTCCCGGCCGGGCCCGCTCGGAGGGACGCGATCCGGTCGCGAGCAGGATTTCCAGGGCCCGAAGGGTATAGCGCAGGTTCGCCGGCGGAATCCGGCGAGCCGAGATGGGGTCGTTGACCTCGAGGAACCGGTGGGCCCGCGCCGGCCGGTCCCGGGCCCAGTCGGCGAGCGCGATGCGCAGGGCCGGATCCGCGGCCTCGCCCGGGGGGAGCCCCTCCAGAAGAGCCTCCAGGTAGAAGCCCGAGCCTCCGCAGACGATCGGAAGCCGCCCCCGGCGAGCGATCTCGGCGATCGCGGCGCGCGCGTCCTTGGCCCAACGCCCCGCCGAGTAGTGTTCACGCCAGTCGGCCACGTCGATCAGGTGGTAGGGAATCTCGGCACGGAGGGCCGCGGATGGCTTGGCCGTCCCGATGTCGAACCCGCGGTAGACGGCGAAGGCGTCGGCCGAGACAATCTCTCCCTCGCGAGCCCGCGCCACGGCGTGGGCCAGATCGCTCTTGCCCGATCCCGTCGGTCCGAGGACGACGAGCAGCGTGGGCGCCGAGACGAGCTTCATGGGACCGCGCGCCACCAGAGTCGCGTGCCGCGCGGAGACAGCTCGACGGAGACGTCCGAGCGGAGGTCGGTGCGCAGGAGCGGGACCCTTTGGGCGGCCAGCGTCTCGAGGGTCTCCGGGGCGGGATGCCCGAAGCGGTTGTCCCTCCCGCAGGAGAGCAGCGCGATCCGCGGGCCGACCGCGGCCAGGAACTCCGGCGTGGTGCCGCCCCGGCTCCCGTGATGACCGACCTTGAGAACGTCGGCCCGCAGGGACGCGCTCGACGCCAGCAGCTCGCGCTCCGTCGCGGCGCCGGCGTCTCCGGTCAGCAGGGCCCGCCGGCCCGCGCGCTCGAACAGCAGAACCAGCGACTGGTTGTTCGTGGCGTCGGTCTTGCGGCGCTCTCCTCCCGAATGCAGCACGGCCAGTCGCGCGCCGGGCCAGTCGAGCGCGGCGCCCCGCTGCAAGGCCGCGCAGGAGATCCCGCGCCGGCGCGCGACGCTCTCCAGATCGCGGAAGAATCCGGCCTCGTCGTCGCCGGCCGAACGGTAGAACGCCGACACCGGGAGCTCCTCCAGAACGGCGAAGAGGCCGAGGGCATGGTCGGGATGGGGATGCGTCAGGATCGCGGCGTCCAGGCGGGCCACGCCGCGATCGAGCAGCTTGGGCAGGAGGCGGGTTCGTCCGAAATCCCGGGCATCCAGGTCGAACGGCCCTCCCCCGTCTACGAGGACGGCGTGCCGCTTCCAGCGGAGCAGCAGCGCGTCGCCCTGCCCGACGTCGAGCGCTTCCAGAGAGAATCCCGGATCGGGCCCGGCCGGGCCTCGCCGCAGGGCCAGGAACAGGAAGAGCGCCGCGGCCCCCGAGCCCCACGCCACGCGAGCCCGCCCTCGGCTCACGCCGGCGAGCAGGACCGCCAGCAACGTCAGCAGCACGAGAGCCAGCGGCGGAGTCGGCCTGAGGAAGGCGATCCCCGATGCGCGGTCCGCGAGGAATTCCAGGACGCGCGAGCCCAGCGCGAAGAGGACGACGAGAGGCGTCGGGAAGATGCCCACGGCCAGACATGCCAGAAGGAGCGATCCGACGGCGATCAGGACGGCGGCGATCGGGACGCACAGAGGCGCCGTCAGCCAGGCCGCCGCCGACACAACGTTGAACCGCCACAGGACGATCGGCGCGGTCCCCGCCTGGGCCGCGAGGGCGGCGGCGATCGAGGCGGAGAGCGCACGGGGCCTGGCCGGAAGCGCCGAGCGGATGGGCTCGAGCAGGAGCGCCAGACCCAGGACGGCGGAGAACGTCAGGACCATCCCCACGGACCAGACCGACCACGGAGCGGCCAGCAGCAGGACGACCGCGGACAGGCCGATCGCCTGAAGCGAACCGATCGGAAGCTCGAAGAGGCGCGCGGCCAGCGCCACGGAGAACACCAGCCCGGCGCGGACGGCCGGCGGGTTGGCTCCGCCCACCAGAACGAACAGCGCGATTCCCGCCAGGAGCAACGCGTCGCGTCGCTTGCCCGTGACGCGGGCCGCGCGCAGGAGTCCCAGCAGCAGGCCGGCCGCGAGCGCCACGTGCAGGCCGGAGAGGACGAGGAGATGGTAGAGGCCCCCGCGTCGATACCGCGCCACCAGGCCGCGGTCGAGATCCGCGGTCCGTCCCAAGAGCAGCGCCGCGAGCGGCCCGCGGACATCCCGATCGAAGCCGGGACCCCGGGCGCCGCGCGGCGGCAGCCGCCCATGCAGCCAGTGGTTGGCGGCGGTCAGGACGGAGATTGCCGTCGAGCCGCGCCGCTCCAGACGCAAGGCGCTCTTGACCGAGAGCCGGTAGGACGGCCATGGCGCCTCGATGTCTCGCTCCGAAGCCGGGGGACCTTCGGGCGCCAGATGCCCAACCAGCCGGACGCGATCGCCGCGGTCGGCTCGGCCGTCGACCGGCTGCTCGCCCGAGACGAAGAGGAAGACGTCGGCCGGAAAGCTCCGCCATCGGCCGTCCTGCCAGAGACGTTCGGCGCGCAGGCGCCCGTGAGCCCGCGGCGGCGATCCGCTCCAGAAGTCGGTCAGGACGCCCTCCACGAGATCGGCGCGATCCCTCCCTCCCGGAACGTTCGCGAAGGTCTGCCGCGCCGCCCGCGCCGGCTGCGCGATGCGCGCGACGCCGCACAGGAACCCGGCGCAGAGCCAGAGCGTCACGAAGGCGGTCGCTCCGGCGATGGGCAGACGGCCCGACGCCGACGCGACCAGGATGAGCCCGCTCACGCCGAGCAGAACGGCCGCCGTGGCCGCGCCCGTCTCGGACCAGCTCCCGAAAAAGATGCCGGACGCGAGCAGAACCGCCGCCGCGGCCGCGGGCGCGGGGGCCGCTCGGGCGACCGGGCCGATCACCGCCGGCCTTCCCGGTCCAGGACCACGACCGCCTCGACGCGGTGGGTCGCCGCGAACAGGTCGTAAAGCCGCGCCGCGCAGATCCGAAACCCTCCGGCCTGGATGGCCGGCAGATCGCGGGCCAGCGTCGCCGGCTCGCAGGAGACGTAGACGATTCGGGACGAGACCCGCTGGGCCAGAAGCGCGGCGAGCTCGATGCCCAGTCCGGCCCGCGGAGGATCGACCACCGCCAGGTCGAACTCCCGGCCCTCCCGCGCCGTGAAGGAGGCGACGTCGGAGCCGACGATGTTCCACCGAGGCGCGTCGGGCCAGAGACGCTGCGCCCCTTCGGCGTCGCGGACCGCCGAGCGGCTCCCCTCCACGGTGGTCACGGAATGGCCCGCATCCAGGAGCGCCCCGGCGAAGAGGCCGCTTCCGCCGAACGCGTCGAGCGCGCGGCCGGACGGGACCGCTCCGGCCAGGTCCCGCACCGCGTCGTAGAGCCGGCCGATGAGGTGACGGTTGGCCTGAACGAACGTCTCCACCGAGACCGGGAAGGCCCGGCCGCCGACCTCGAGGGTCAGGGTGGACGCGCCGACCTGGAAGCGCGGGCCGCGCTCCTGCCCGACTTCGAGTCCGGCCGCGAGCGGCGAAAGCGCCCCGAGGATTCCCCGCGCCGCTTCTCGGGCCTCGCCCGGGCGCAGGAGCACCTGCAGGAGCCGCTGGGAGGAGTCGGCCGACTCGAGGATCGCCAGCGACTCGACTCGGGCTCCGGTCTTCGCGATGGCCTCCCGCAGTCGCGGAAGCAGCGCGATGGTTTCCCCCGAGACGACCTCGCAGTCGACCAGAGGTTCAACCCGGTGCGTGCGAGGAACGAAGTAGCCGATCGCCGTCTCCGCGCCCGCGCCGGAGACGTGGAAGCGGCTCCGCAGCCGGTAACGGAGGGCCGAGGGTTCCGGTCCCAGATCGCCGAACCGCTCCGGAGGCTGCCCGCCGATGCGCTCCATGGTTTCCAGGAACAGAGCTCTCTTCGCATCCAACGCCGCGGACGGATCGAAGTAGGCCCAATCGCATCCCGGGCAGGAGGCGTGGGCCCCGGCCAGACGCTCTGCCGACGCGCGGACGACCCGGACGGCTCGCCCCTTCCAGAAGTTCTTCCGCAGCTCTTCGACCTCGGCCTCGACCTCCTCGCCGGGGAGGGCCCCGGCCACGAAGCCGACGCCGTCGGGAGTCCGGGCGACCCCCTCTCCCGTCGGTGCCAGCTTTTCGATGGTGACGCGCACGGCCTTCAGACGCTCAAGATTCGTGAGCTCGAGATTCGAAATGGGGCGCCCGGCTGGCAAGGCGGGTCATCCCAGCAACGTCAGCCGCGGGAGGTCGAGCCTCTCGCGCAGCAGCCGGCGTTCCAGAGCGTGCAGGGTGCGCAGGGCCGCCGCCTCGTCCATCCGCGCGCGCGCCGCCTCCAACCGGGCTTCCGCGGCCGCCCCGATCGCGGCGCGTTCGGCCTCCGGGAGCGCTTCGATCAGCGCGCCGGCGAGCTTGCGATCCAGCCGGGCCAGCGAGGCCTCGACGTCTCCGGCGTTGGTTGCCGAGGACCGGAGCCGGCCGAGCGATCGCAGCGCCGCTTCGAGGGGATCCGAGAGATCGGAGCGCCGGAGCAGGACGGCCCGCAGCGACGCCTCCAGCGCGCTCAGGGACGGGACGATCTCGGGCTCCGGCGCCTCGCGCCCCTCGCCCCGACCCAGCGACGTTTCGGCTCGCCGTTCCCAGGCCGCCAGGACGGCGTCGCGGCAATAGGCCAGCGAATTGATCCGGCCTTTCGCGCCGCGCGACTCGCGGCGGGAGAAGGCGTCCTCGATTCCCTGCTCCACCGCCTCGAGGGGCACGCCCAGGGTCCGCCATTCCTTCAGGAGGCCGAAATCGCGGGGCGACAGAAGAAACGGCGTGCCGCGCCGCCGGATGAACGCCGCCTCCGCCCCGGCGTAATACTCCCTATCCGCCGCGGTTTCGCTCATGGATCAGGAAAAGACCGGTCAACGTCAGCAGAGGATCGACTTGCTCGATCCGTTCCGAGCCGGAGCCGAACAGCTCGGCCAGACCGCCGGTGGCGATCACCCGAGGCTTCTCGCCGAGCTCGCGCGCGATCCGGTCGATGACTCCGTCCACGAGCGACAGGTATCCGAAATAGAGCCCGGACTGGATGGACGCCGCGGTGGTCTTGCCGATCACCTTCTCCGGCCGGCGGATCTCCACGCGCCAGAGGCGCGCGGCCTTCTCGAAGAGTGCCTCCGCCGAGATGGCGATGCCGGGGACGATCACGCCCCCGGAGTACTCGCCGCGCGCGGTGACGACGTCGAACGTCGTGGCGGTGCCGAAGTCGACCACGATGCACGGGCCGCCCAGGCGCGCGTACGCGGCCACCGCGTTGACGATCCGGTCGGCCCCCACCTCCTGCGGAACGTCGTAGAGAATCGGCATGCCGGTCTTGATCCCCGGCTCGACGAACAGCGGCTCGGCGCCGAAGAGCTGGCGGAAGGCCTGGCGCATCGGGAAGCCCAGCGACGGAACGACGCTGGCCACGACGACGTCGAGCGCTCCTTCCTCGGCGCGCGGGCCGAGCAGACCCTGCACCGAGAGCACGATCTCGTCGGCGGTCGATTCCCGGCGGGTCGTGAGCCGCCAATGGCGCGCCAGCGCTCCGCTCTCGTAGAGACCGAGGACGGTGTTGGTGTTGCCGACGTCCACGGCCAGCAGCGGCCGCTTGCCCGCCGTCACCACCGGGTCACTTCCCCGGCGGTGATCACGTCCTCGCCCCGGGGCGTCCGCAGCCGGAGAAATCCGTCCCCGGTCAGTCCCGCGTAGGCGCCGGACACCTCGGTCCCGCCGCGCCGGACCGTCATCGCGTCGCCGGGCCGGTGGGCCGAGACCTTCTCCCAGAGCGCGGCCTCCTTCTCCCAGCGGGGACGCTGGAGCTCCCGGTCGAGGCGGTCCAGGATCGCCTGGGCCAGCGGCGCCAGGGCCACCGGTCGGCGGACCTCTTCCTCGACGGTCGTGGCGTCGGGAAGTCCCAGGTCCGCCGCGGCGCCCAGAACGTTCAATCCGATCCCCACGGCGACGTAGGTCTGTTTCCCCTGGGTGCAGGATTCCGTGAGGATGCCGGCGAGCTTGCGCCGTCCGACGTACAGGTCGTTGGGCCACTTGAGGCGCACGGGAATCCCCGTCTCCGACTCGAGAACGTCCCGGAGCCAGCGGGCCACCGCGATCGGCAGCACCGACAGCGGCTCTCCCGGCGCGGCCGGCCGCACGAACGTGAAGTACAGGCCGCGCCCGGCGGGCGCGATCCAGCGCCCCTTGCGCCCGCGCGCTCCCGGCTGCTCCCGCGCCAGGATGACCGTGCAGGGCAGCCGCTGGTCCTCCTCGAAATAGAGCTCGATGAACTCGCGGGCCAGATCGTTGGAGGACTTGGTCGCGTCGAGACACGTCAGGTTCTCGAAGCTCACCCAGCCGCGGGCCCGGACCTCCCCGTCGGCGAAGGCGATCACGCACCCCCCGCGAGCCGCCGCCGCCGTTGCTCGAGCTCGGTCAGGCGCCGCCGCGTCTTGTCGATGATGGCGGCCGGAGCCTTGTCCAGAAAAGACGGATTGCGGAGCTTCGTTTCGAGCTCCTCGATCTCGGCGTTCAAGTCCGCCAGAGTCCTGGCCAGCCTGGCCGAGTCGCCCTGCGCGGTCTTCTCCGGAATCAGCAGGCCGACGGCGAGCCCCGCCACGACGTCGCGCGTCGCCGCTGCCGGCGGGGGGCCGAAGGTCAGCCCGGAGAGGCGGGCCAGGTAGGACAGCAGCGCCGACAGACCTTCCAGCTCCCCGACCAGGGCGGCGTCGGGAGACTGGCGGTCGATCCAGAGCTCCACCGGCTCGGTCGGCGAGGCGGAGCGCTCGCCGCGAAAATTGCGCACCCGCGTGACCACGGCCCGAAGCGCTTCGATCACGCGCTCCGCGGCCGGATCCGCCCAGGCCGGACGCGCCGCCGGAAAGGCGGCCACGATCAGGGTGCCGGGCTTTCCGGTCAGCTTGTCCCAGATCTCCTCGGTGACGAACGGCATGAACGGATGCGTCAGGGCCAGGGAGTCGGCGAGGCAGCGCCGCAGGACGCCGCGCACGGTCTCCTGGGACGCGGGGTCTCCCTGTTTGCCGGACAAGACCGGCTTGGCCATCTCCAGGTATCCGTCACACAGCTCGTGCCAGACGAATCCGTAAATCGCCTGCGCGGCTTCGTCGAAGCGAAACGCTTCGAGCGCCCGGTTCACCGACTGGCTCGCCGCGGACAGTCGCGAAAGGATCCACCGGTCCGGCAGGGAGAGAGTCCGGCCGGACAGATCTTCGGCAGCCGCCTTCCCCTCCAGCTGTGACAGCGTGAGGCGCGCGGCGTTCCAGATCTTCGTGGCGAAGGATCGGGAGCCCGCCATGCGGCCGCGCTCGACGGAAACGGTGGGGCCCGACGAGGCCGCCGAAGCCAGCGTGAAGCGCACCGCGTCGGCTCCGAACTCCTCGATCGCCTCCAGGGGATCGATCACGTTGCCCTTGGTCTTGGACATCTTTTCCCCGCCGATGCGCACCAGCCCGTGCAGGTGCACGATCGAGAAGGGCTCCCGTCCGGTGAAGTGGATCCCCGCCATGATCATGCGGGCCACCCAGAAGAAGAGGATGTCGTAGCCGGTCACCAGCACGTCGGTGGGATAGAAGTCCCTGTAGTCGGGCGTCTCCTCGGGCCACCCGAAGACCGAAAAGGGCCAGAGCTGCGAGGAGAACCAGGTATCCAACACGTCGGGATCCTGCTCGAGCGGCCGCGCGCCGCAGGTCGCGCACGCCTCGGGGTCCTCCTCGGAGACCGTCAGGTGTCCGTTGTGGCAGGTGAAGGCCGGGATCCGGTGTCCCCACCAGAGCTGTCGCGAGATGCACCAATCGTGGATGTTGCGCATCCACTCGAAGTAGGTCTTGGTCCAGGGCTCCTCGGGCGCGAAGCGCACGCGCCCGGCCTCGACCGCGGCGATGGCCGGCTCGGCCAGGGGAGCGATCTTGACGAACCATTGCAGGGACAGGTAGGGCTCGACCACCGTCTCGCAGCGCTGGCACGTTCCCACGCTCGTCGCGTAGGGCTCCGAGGCCAGCCGCCCCTCTTTCTCCAGCCGCTCCACGACTTTCTTGCGCGCTTCGAAGCGGTCGAGCCCCGCGAATTCGGCTCCGGCGGACGGCGTCATCTTCCCGTCCGGCCCGATGACCACGATCGCCGGCAGGCCGTGGCGCTCGCCGCTGGCGAAATCGTTCGCGTCGTGCGCCGGTGTGACCTTGACGATCCCCGTGCCGAACTCGCGGTCCACCAGGATCGGGTCCTCGACGATCGGCAGCTCGCGGCCGACGATCGGAAGAAGCGCCGTCTTTCCCTTGAGCCTCGCCGTCCTCGGGTCCTCGGGGTGAATGGCCAGGGCCGTGTCTCCCAGCATCGTCTCGGGCCTCGTCGTGGCGACCACGGCCCCCTGGGGCACTCCGGAAACGTCGTAGCGGATCTTGAAGAGCGTCCCCTCGATCTGCTTGTGGACGACCTCGAGGTCCGACACCGCGGTGCCGCAGCGCGGGCACCAGTTGACGACGTAGCGCCCGCGATAGATCAGGCCCTCCTGGTAGAGCTGCACGAAGGCCCGCCGCACGGCCCGGGAAAGGTCGGGATCCATGGTGAATCGCTCGCGGCTCCAGTCCAGGGAGCAGCCGAGCCGCTTCAGCTGGGACTGGATGGTGTCCTTGGCTTCGCGCTTCCAGGCCCAGACCCGTTCGACGAACTTTTCGCGTCCGAGGGACTTGCGGTCGATCCCCTGCTTGGCGAGCTGACGTTCGATGACGAGCTGGGTGGCGATTCCCGCGTGATCCGTGCCGGGCACCCAGAGCACCCGAAATCCCCGCATCCGCTTCCAGCGCGTCAGGATGTCCTCGACCGTCCGGCCGTAGGCGTGGCCGATGTGCAGCCTCCCGGTCACGTTGGGAGGAGGAATCACGAGGACGAACCGGGGCGAGCCCGGCGGACCGGCGGGAGTGAACCGCCCCTCCGACTCCCACCGCTCGTACCAGCCCGTCTCGAACACGCCGGGATCGAACGTCTTGGGCAGCTTTTTGGAGTCGGCAGCCGCGTCGGTGTCGGAAGAGATTTCGGGCATAAAAAAAGGGCTCGCGAGCCCTTCCTATATCAGAAACCGGGCGGCCGCTTCACTCGATGCCGGCTTCCAACTCCTTGATTCTTTGCTTGATGACGATCTCGGCCATGTCCGGGATCACCTCCCAGGCGATTTCGCGGACGATCCGGTCGGAGAGCTTCTCGACGACGCGCCGCGCGAGCTTCTCGATCTGCTCGTCGGTCAGATCGCCGCCCGCCGACTTCGCCACCGAGGAAAGCATCTGCGTCAACTCCGGAATCGACGAGATCTGGGCGAGCATTTCGATCTCGCGGGGCACCTGCGCGTTCGAGCCCGCCTCCGCCGGCGGCGCGGGCTCTTCGGTGGCCTGGGCCGCGGGGGGCGGCTCCACGGTGACGCGCGGAGATTCCTCCTCCTCTTCGAACTCCACCTCGGCCGGGCTCGTCGGCTCCGGCTTTGGAGCTTCCGGAAACGGGAGTCTCATGGCCACGGTCTGCTGCGGCGCCGACTCCTCGGGCTCGTCGGACTCCTCCACTCCAATCGACGGCGCCGGAAGCGGGCCGGCCAGAGCCACGGTGGCCTCGGCGTCGACGTCGAAGAGCACTTCGGGGTGCCCTGCCCCTTCGTGCGGGAACGCGGGCTGCACCGTCTCGGCGCCCTTCTCCGGCTCATCGCTCAGCCACGGGGACGCGGCCTCCCGGTGCTCCTGCGGCGAAGCGGCGGGCTCTGGCGCCGCGGCGATCGCCTCGGGCGCGACGGCCGTCGGCTCGGTCGCGCCCCCCAGGGGACGCGACTTTTCGAACGCGGCGATCGCCGAATCCACGTCCCCACGCCCGTACTCCTCTTCGAACGGATCGAGCCCGCGGGAAGGAATCCTCACCGCGGCGGTGAAGTCCTCGGCGGAAAATCCGACGTCGAACGGCGGCTCCTCGTGGCCGCCGGCCGGCGCCTGCGGGGTCTCCGCGACGGCGATCTTGCCGGTCTCCGCCGGGGACGACGCGAAGACCCCGGAGGCGGGAGGACGATCGAGAAGCGCCTCCACCTGGGCGATCAGCTGCTGGGAGTCGAAGGGCTTGGAGACGATCGAATCCGCTCCGATCCGCTCCGCGCGCTCGCGATCGAACGGCTCGAACGTGCCCGAAAGGAGCATGACCGGAATCCGGGCCGTGGCGGGATTGCTCTTGAGCTCTTCGCAGACTTCGTAGCCGTTCTTCTCCGGCATCACGACGTCGGCCAGAAC
This sequence comes from uncultured Acidobacteriota bacterium, assembly GCA_963733955.1. Lineage (GTDB taxonomy): Bacteria > Acidobacteriota > Thermoanaerobaculia > UBA5066 > Gp7-AA6 > DATFTF01. The sequence goes on along the minus strand of CAVTEW010000003.1, from coordinate 1,652,738 downwards.
CAGATCGGGACGATCGTCTCGAATCCGGTCGAGGGCCTTCTGGCCATTGGACACGCAGACGAGCTCATAGTCGCTGTCGGAGAACGTCAGCTCGACGACCTTTTGGATCGTCAAGCTGTCGTCGGCCAGGAGGATCTTTTTCGGCATGGAAGTAAGCTTCAGCGACTCAAAAAGTTACACGTCGTGGGCGCGGGTGTCAATGCGGAAGACGGACCGGCGACTTCGGATTCGGGATCGGGGACCCTGGAAGGGAAGAAAACACGCCCCTCTCACCGGCCTTCTCCCTCCGACGTCTCCGCCCCTGCGTCCTCTCCGGACCCCCAGGCCGCGCTCAAATACCTGCCGGGCGGACGATGCCCAAGCGTCTCTGCGAGATAGCGGGACGCCTCGACCAGCTTCGGAAGCGAAATGCCCGTTTCGATCTTGAGCCCATCCAGCATGTAAACGAGGTCTTCGGTGGCCAGGTTGCCCGCGGCGCCAGGAGCGTACGGGCAGCCTCCCAGGCCGCCGGCCGATGCGTCGAACGTCGTGATGCCGCACTCCAGTCCGGCGTAGACATTGGCCAGGGCGGTGCCCCGGGTATCGTGAAAGTGCAGGGCCAGGACGCCGCGCGTGACGCCCGACTCGTACAGGGTTTCGACGACTTCGTAGACGCCCGCCGGGGTGGCCACCCCGATCGTGTCGCCGATCGAGATCTCGTCGACCGGCAGATCCAGAAGCTTGTGCACGACCTCGCGCACGGCCTCGGCGGACACCGGCCCTTCGTAGGGGCAGCCAAACGCGGTGGAGAGGTACCCGCGCACCCGAATCCCCTCTTCGCGCGCCCGCGCCACGACCGGACGGAACCGTTCGATCGACTCGTCCACACCGGCGTGGATGTTGTGCCGGTTGAAGGTCTCCGACGCCGCGGTGAAGACCGCGATTTCCAGGACGCCCACGGAAAGCGCCCGTTCGAGCCCCTTGAGGTTCGGAACGAGCGCCGGGTAGCGCACGCCGCTGGCCCTGTGGATCCTGACGAACACCTCCTCGGTGTCGGCCAGCTGCGGGATGGCCCTGGCCGAGACGAAGGAGCCCACCTCGATGGCCGGCAAGCCGGCCGACGTCAGGCGGTCGATGAAACCGACACGGACATCCGGCGGCACGGTCGCCGATTCGTTCTGCAGGCCGTCGCGGGGTCCGACCTCGTAGACGGTGACCCGCTGCGGAAGATGGGGGCGCTGGATGGCATGCTCTTCCCAACTGTCCATGAATTCCCCAACGCTATCAGCGATCGGCGGCCCTTCGCCGGGCGACCAGCCCGTCCAGCCGCGTCATTCCATCTCCGCAAGGACGGCCCCGGCGTCGACCAGGTCTCCTTCGCGTTGCCCGATCGACCGGACGACACCGTCGCGAGGCGCCCGGATGGCGTGCTCCATCTTCATCGCCTCCAGGACGAAAACGACTTCTCCCCGCGTGACCGGCGCCCCCTCGGAAACCAGCACTCGGCGGACGCGACCGGGCATCGGAGCGACCAGGTCACCGCCGATCTCGCCGGAGCGCCGGCGGCGGTCGGATTCCTGCTGGATCTCGAAGAGGCGCCCCTCGCACGACACCAGGACCCGCTCTCGGTCGCGAACGGCGCGGACACGGTAGATGCGGCCGTCGACCTCCAGGGCCTCGACCCGGTCCGATCCGCCCAGGACGCGGAACCGCACCCGCCGCTCGCCGAGAACCGCCTCCTCGCCCTCCAGCCGGACCGGCATCGCTTCCCCGCCGCAGACGAGCCTCAAGCTCCGGGTCTCCACCCGCCGGCGTCGTCCCAGGGGTCTCCGGCCTCCGGCGCCTTCGCGGACGCCGCCGGGCGCGCGGCGGCCAGCTGGAGCGCCGCCGCGATCCAGGCCGCGTCGGGCACCGGCTCGGCGGCCGCCCCCAGCATGTCGATCAGCAACACGGTCGAATATCGTCCCGACGCGAACTCCGGCGACGAGAGCACGGCCTCGTGCAGCGGCGCGTTGGTCTGAATTCCCAGGACGATCCACTCCGAGAGCGCCCGCCGGGCCCGGTCGATCGCCGCGGCCCGCGTCGGGGCGCTGACGATGAGCTTGGCCAGAAGAGGGTCGTAGTCCAGGCCGACGACGGAGCCCTCCCCGACGCCGGCGTCCACGCGGACTCCGGGGCCGGAGGGCTCCTCCCACGCCAGGATCGTTCCCGCGCTGGGCAGGAAATCGACGGGGTCCTCCGCGTACAGGCGCAGCTCGATGGCGTGTCCCCGCGGAGCGAGGCCGCCGGCGGTCCATTCCGAAGGCAGGGGCGCACCGCACGCCACGGCGATCTGGGAGGCCACCAGATCGAGGCCGAGCGTGGCCTCGGTGACGGCGTGCTCGACCTGGAGCCGGGTGTTCATCTCCAGGAAATAGAAACGCCGCTCCTCGTCGAGCAGGAACTCGACGGTCCCCGCGCCGACGTAGCCGACCGCGCGCGCCGCCTCCACCGCCGCCTTGCCCATCGCCTCGCGCAGGGGGGCGTCCAGAGCCGGGCTCGGGGTCTCCTCGACGACCTTCTGATGCCGCCGCTGGACGCTGCACTCGCGCTCGAAGAGGTGAACGGCGTGGCCGAGCCGGTCGCCGAAAATCTGAAACTCGACGTGCCGCGGACGCTCGAACAGCCGCTCGAGGTAGATCCGATCCGATCCGAACGCGGCCAGCCCGACCCGGCGGGCCTGCGCGAGCGCGGCGGCCAGATCCTCCGATCGCTCGACCCGGGACATGCCCTTGCCGCCTCCCCCGGCGGACGCCTTGACCAGGAGGGGAAAACCGATTCGCGCGGCGGCCGCGATCAGATCGGCGTCGCTCGCCGCCGTCTCGTCCGATCCCGGGACGACCGGAACGCCGGCCTCGCGCATCCGGGCCCGGGCGCGGAGCTTGTCGCCCATCGCTTCCATCGCCCCGGCCGGCGGTCCGATCCAGACCAGGCCGGCCTGCTCGACCGCCCGCGCGAACTCGGGGTTCTCCGACAGGAACCCGTAACCGGGGTGCACCGCCTCGGCGCCCAGGGTCCGGGCGGCGGCGATCACGCGCGGAATCGACAGGTACGTCTCCAGCGGCGAGCCCGGACCGAGCGACGCGGCCCGGCTGACCCGCCGCACGTGCAGCGCTTCGGCGTCGGTCTCGGCGAAGACGCCGAGCGGCTCGATCCCCATCTCGCGCGCCGTCCGGGCGATCCGGACGGCGATCTCGCCGCGGTTGGCGATCAACAAGGATCGGATCATGGAGGAATCGGGCGATCTCATCATCTGGCCATCGGGTCATCTGCGCGGGACGAGACCGATTCCGACGAAATCACCCGATGAACCGATGAACGGAAGATCCGATTGCGGCTCTTCACCGGGAGGATCCTAACCTGCGCAGTGTTTCCTTCGAGGGCGGCACAAGGCTAGACTACCCCCATGTCGATCGAGGGCGGCGTCGTCGGAGTTCAGCGCCGGTTCGTCTGCGAGAAGTGCGGGAAGGTGTTCTTCGCCTGGCGGCCGGACACGGCGCCCGGAGCGAAGATCAAGTGTTACTTCTGCAAGCACGAGCAGGACGATGAAGCGTCCCGGCGAGCGGCCGCGGCGCCCGCCGCGCCGGCGCCCGCGCCATCGTCCGAGCCCGCTTCCCCGTAGCCGCGCGGGGCGGCCGGGCTCACCGGAGCGCCGTCACCGATCGTTCCGCTTGACCGCCCACGGCGCGGGCCGCTTTTCCAGGAACGCGCTCAGGCCCTCGCGAGCTTCCTCCGACGCGCGGCGCTGCGCGATCGTCCGCACGGTCAGGGGCATCGCCTCTTCGGGATTCTTTCCGGCAACCTGCTCGATGAGCCGCTTGGCGGCCTCGACGGCCTGGGGCGCCGAGGACAGGAGCGCGTCGATCTTGCGGTCGCACGCGGCTTCCAGGTCCGCCGCCGGCGCGACGGCGTGCACCAGCCCGATGCGCCGGGCCTCCGCGGCGTCGAACCGCTCGCCGGTCAGGAACACGTCGCGGGCCGCCCTCGGGCCGATCGCCCGCAGCACGTATGGGGAAATGACCGAGGGAAGGATGCCCAGCTTGACCTCGGCCAGCGAGAAGACCGTCCCCTCCGCGGCGATCGCGATGTCTGCCGCGGCGACGAGCCCGACGCCTCCCCCGATCGCCGCGCCGTGCGCCAGGGCGATCACCGGGCGCGGACAGACGTCGATCGTGCGCAGCATCCGCGCCATCCGCTGCGCATCGGCCTCGTTCTCGTCCGGGGAGTAGCCCCCGGCGCGCCGCATCCAGGCGATGTCCGCGCCCGCGCAGAAGGCGCTGCCCTCTCCGGCCAGGACGACCACGCGAACTTCGGCAGCGGCGGAGAGGTCCTCGAAGGCGCCGGTCAGCTCATCGATCATCGCGTCGTCGAACGCGTTGCGGACGTCCGGACGGGCGAGCCAGACTCGGGCCACCGGGCCCTCCCTCTGGAGGCGGAGCCGGGACGGGGATGCGTCGGTCATGTTGCCGCGATTCTAGCCGCAGCGGGGCGGGATGCCGGCGCGTCTCAGCGCGGCGCGAGCGACGTCGAGTCCGGCAGGTCCGCTCCGCCGACCAGCGGAATCTTCGCCCGGGAATTCGCGCAGGAGAGGCTTGCCCGAAATGCACCGGCGCCCGAACCGTCCGCAGGCCCGATCCAGGTCGCCCCGAAGGCGGGCCCGGACTGGAGATCGATGGTCGGCTCGGAGTCCGGCGGGGCGGCCGGGAGGAGCGGCGTGACGCCCGCAACCACGGGCCGATCTGACCGCCCGAGGCCGCTACATGCGGAAGACGCCGAAACGGGTCTCCTCGATGGGCGCGTTGTACGCGGCCGAGATGGCCAGGGCGAGCGCGGTCCGCGTCTGTGCAGGGTCGAGGACGCCGTCGTCCCACAACCGCGCCGTCGAATAGTAGGGGCTCCCCTCGACTTCGTACTTCTCGAGAGTCGGACGCTCGAACTCGGCGACCTGCGCGGGCGACATGGCCGGCTGCCCCGCGCGCGCGAGCTGGTCCTGCTTGACCGTGGAGAGGACCGAAGCGGCCTGCTCGCCCCCCATCACGGAGATCCGGGCGTTGGGCCACATCCACAGGAAACGCGGCCCGTAGGCGCGCCCGCACATGCCGTAGTTGCCGGCGCCGAACGAGCCGCCGATGATGACGGTGAACTTGGGGACCATGGCGTTGGCGACCGCGTGGACCATCTTGGCCCCGTCCTTGGCGATCCCGCCCCGCTCGTACTCGCGGCCCACCATGAACCCGGTGATGTTCTGCAGGAAGAGAAGCGGGACGTTTCGCCGGCAGCACATCTCGATGAAGTGCGTGCCCTTCAAGGCCGATTCGGAAAAGAGAATGCCGTTGTTGGCCAGGATTCCGACCAGGAACCCGGCCAGCCGCGCGAACCCGCAGACCAGAGTCGTCCCGTACCGCGACTTGAACTCCTCGAAGCGCGAGCCGTCCACCAGGCGCGCGAGGACCTCCCGCACGTCGTAGGTCTGCCGCGGGTCGGCGGGAAGGACGCCGTAGATCTCCCTGGGATCGTGGGCCGGTTCGCACGGCTCCAGCCGGTCCGCGGGAAGCGTCTTGCCCGGGCCCCCCAGACTCTCCACCAGGCCGCGGGCGATCTCGATCGCGTGCGCATCGTCGTCGGCCATGTAGTCGGCGACGCCGGACACCCGCGTGTGAACGTCCGCTCCGCCCAGGTCTTCGGCCGAGACCTCCTCCCCCGTCGCCGCCTTCACCAGGGGAGGCCCGGCCAGGAAGATCGTGCCGGTTCCCTTCACGATCACGGCCTCGTCGGACATCGCGGGAACGTAGGCTCCTCCGGCCGTGCACATGCCCATCACCACGGCGATCTGCGGGATCCGCTTGGAGGACATCCGCGCCTGGTTGTAGAAGATGCGCCCGAAATGATCGCGGTCGGGGAAGACCTCGTCCTGCCGCGGAAGGAACGCGCCCCCGGAATCGACCAGGTAGATGCACGGCAGCCGGTTTTCTTCCGCGATCTCCTGGGCCCGAAGGTGCTTCTTGACCGTCACGGGAAAGTAGGTCCCGCCCTTGACCGTGGCGTCGTTGGCCACGATCATCACTTCCCGGCGGGAGACGCGGCCGATCCCGGTCACGAGTCCGGCCCCCGGCGCGTCGCCGTCATAGAGGCCGTGCGCGGCCAGCGGCGACAGCTCGAGAAAGGGCGAGCCCGGATCGAGCAGCGCCCCGATCCGATCGCGGACGAACATCTTGTTCTGCTCGGCGTGCCGGGTCCGGCCCGGGCCCCCTTCGCGGAATCGAGCGGTCTCCTCGCGCAGCCGGGCCACCAGCCCCTCCATCGCGCGGCGGCGTTGCTGGAACTCCGGCGCCGCGGGATCGACGTGGGATTCGAGCTTCTCCATCGCGCAGCTCAGAGCGGGCCGGGGAACGGGGCGCGGGACCCGCGGTTGCGCGGTGCGCCCAGGCCCTTCGAGCGAAGCGGGCCGCTCACGCGCTGTGGTTCGCGCCGGCCGGCGCGTCCCCGACCCGGTCGGAGGCCTCCCGCCGGATGAAATCCACCAGAGCCTGCGTGGGCGTGCCGGGCAGGAAAATCTCCCGGATGCCCAGCGCCTTCAGCGGCGCGATGTCCTTGTCGGGGATGATGCCGCCGGCGATCACCAGGATGTCCTCGCCGCGCTGTTGCCGCAGGAGCCTCAGGATCTCGGGAAACAACGCGTTGTGCGCGCCGGAGAGGATCGACAGGCCCACGACGTCGACGTCCTCCTGGATCGCCGCCGCGGCGATCTGCTCGGGCGTCTGGCGCAGCCCCGAGTAGATGACCTCCATGCCGGCGTCCCGCAGGGCGCGCGCGATCACCTTCGCGCCGCGATCGTGGCCGTCCAGGCCGGGCTTGGCGATCAGGACCCGAATCGGTCTCTGGGACATCCGAGCGAGTCTATCAACCCGCCGCCGCTCAATCGACCAGAACGACCGGGTCTCCGGTGCGGACGCGCTGCCCTTCCAAAACGCGCGCGGCCAGGCCCAGGTGACCGCCGTGGATCTGGACCAGACCGGCCAACAGATCGACGTCGCCCTCCCCTCCGTCCAACGCCCGGGCTCGGGTCTCCAGGCAGTCCGCGGCGAAATCATTGACCTCCAGGAGCGCCTCGCCGATCCGGATCCGCCGCCCGATCCACTGGTCCTCCTCGAAGGCCTTTCCTCCCGACGTGTCGACGACGAGGTTGGCTCGGAGCCGAAAGGGCTCGATCGACGCGCCGTAGGTCCGTTCGGCCAGGCGCAGCGTCGGGCGGGAGACCAGGCGCAGCGGATTGGCGTCGGGAGCCCGGAGCGACAGCACGAGGGGCGACCCGACGGCGCGCGATAGTTCAGCCAGCCAGTCGGGATCGGTCATCGCGAACTCTTTGGCCGACGGCGTGCGCACGCGCGTCCAGCGGTCGAGATCGTCGGCGACGAGATCCTCGAGGTACCGGGCGCCGTAGGACGGGATGACCGGAGAGGACGACGCCGCCAACGGCGCGGCCGTCTCGGTGTGGCGGATCTCGTGGACCCGGTCTCCGACGAAGCCTCCGGAAGCGAGCAGGACGGTGTTGGGACTCTCGCCCGCCAGGGGCTCAACCGGGAATCGGTGGAGCGCCACCAAGTGCCCGACGACCTCCGCGAGCTCCAGTCCCAAGGCCCTCCCCCGTCTTGCCGGCATCCGCCGGCCGAGACCATCATCGCACCGTTCAACGACGCGGCCGGTCCGGACGCGATCGGAGGGCCCTTCCAAGAATTACTAATTAAATTAGGAAATTTGTAACTTTAGCCTAATTTATTTCGTATATTCGTATAATCATATCGTTATTTGTATGGCGCTGCCCGCGTCCGTCGCGATTGCTCGTTGTGACGTACAGCGCGCCGTCGGGTCCCATCGCCGCTTCGCGCAGCCGTCCGAGCCGTCCCACGAACAGGTCCTCCACCGCCCGAACCCGGCCGGGATCGGCCGGATCGAAAAGGACCCGGACCAGGCGCTCTCCGCGCAGGCAGGCGAAGACGAAGTCCCCCTTGAGAGAGGGCAGCTTGCTCCCCCTCACGAACGTCGCGCCCGACGGCGCGATCGCCGGCGTGAACTCCAGCAGTGGGGACACCATGCCGGCCCGCGACATGCGGTGATGGGTGGCGGGCCACCCGTAGTTCTTCCCCGGCTCGATGCGGTTGACCTCGTCGCCGCCTCCCGGGCCGTCGAATCCCGAGGGGCCGTGCTCGGTCTCGAACAGGACGTTCGTGCCGGGCTGCCAGTCCAGCCCCTGCGAATTGCGATGTCCCAGACTGTAGATGGCCGAGCCGGGGAAGGGGTTGTCCGGCGGGATCGATCCATCCGGATTGAGTCGCAGCGTTTTCCCGCCGAGCGAATCCATGCGCTGGGCGATCTCCCTCCGCGTGGCGTCGCCGGTCGTCACGTAGAGCTTCCCGTCCGGCCCGAAGCGAAGCCGGCATCCGGCGTGGAACTGAGCGGCGGGGAGGCCTTCCAGGACCGTGCGCTCCGGTAGCAGCCGGTCGCCCGAGTCGCGGTACCGCGCCACGCGCACGGCGATACCCGACGGCGCCGACCTGGAGGAATAGGCGTAGGACAGGAAGAGGAGATGGGAGCGTTCGTAGTCCGGATCGACGGCCAGGCCCATCAGTCCGGTCTCCCCGGTCGACTCGACGTCGGCAATCACGGCCAGGGGCTCCTTGCGAAGGACTCCGTTCTCGACGAGGCGGACCCGGCCGGGCCGCTCGGCCACCAGCATGCGGGTCGGCGAAGTCCAGGCGAGCGACCACGGCACTTCCAAACCGGAAACCACGGTGTCGAGCTGGAGCGTCGCTCCATCCCTGGTCCGCGCGCGCAGGATCGGTGCGGACGACGGCGAGGGCGAGGACGAGAGCGCGAGCGAGAGGGAACCCAGGGCCAGGGCCAGGGCCAGGGCCGAAATCGCCGCCGGAAAGAGCCGTCTCGATCGATTCATCGCAACAAGTCCGGCCGTCGCGCCGCCAGCGCCTCCCACGCGCGCCGCCGGTGAGAGAACCGGTCCTTCTCTTCTCCGGTCATCTCTGCAAAAGTCCGACCGCTCGCGAGCGGAGCGAAAATCGCGTCCCACCCGAATCCGCCGGCTCCCCGCGGGGCCGCGACGATCATTCCCTGGCATTGGCCGTGCGCGGCGACGATCTCCCCGCCGTCGTAATGCGCGATCGCGCACCGGGCCGTGGCCCCGCGGTCCGGAAAAGGGTCCAGCATCCGGGGAATCGCGGCGACGCCGGCGCTCTGCTCGAGCCACTTGACCAGGGCGCCCGGAAACCCGCCCCAGGCCGCGACGCTCAGCCCGGAATCCTCGACCAGCACGGGCCGGGAGAGGGCCGCGTAGGCCGCGCGGGCCTTGGCCTCGACCACGTCCGCCGGATCCAGGGCCTGCGGCTCGAGCAGATCGAGGCTCACGGTTTCCAGATCGAACCCCAGGCGCCGAGCTTCGGCGGCCTTCTCCGGCCGGCTGGTCACGAGCACGGGACGCGGGCGCACGGCCCGATTGTCCTACAATCAATTCACATGGCCACAGGCCAGGACCAGTGTCCGCGGTGCGGCAAGGCCGTCTCTGCGGGAGCGCGATTCTGCGAAGCGTGCGGCTATGCCACCACGCGCCTGACCAAGGGCCAGATCCTCGACGGCAAGTACGAGGTCATCGAGAAGCTCGCCGAAGGCGGGATGGGCGAGGTGTACAAGGCGCGCCACATCCACCTGGACGAGATCCGGATCATCAAGGTCACCAAGCCCGATCCCCTCGGCGAGGGGCCCGAACCGCGCCGCTTCCAGGAAGAGGCCCGCATCGCCACCCTGGTCCGGCACCCCAACGTCGCCGCTCTCTACGACTTCTCGCGGCTTCCCGACGGCTCCTACTACATGGTCTGGGAGTTCATCGACGGCATCACGCTGGAGGAATGGCTGCGCCGCTACGGACCCGTCCCGGCGGCGCGCGCGCTCGACGTCTCCCAGCAGGTCCTGGCCGGTCTGGCCGAGATCCACGCCCAGGGAATCGTCCACCGCGACCTCTCTCCCGACAACATTATGCTGCGCGAGCTTCCCGACGGGCGCCTGGTCGCCAAGATCATCGACCTCGGCATCGCCAAGCGGGTGGCCTCGGAGACCCTGCAGAAGATGACCGGGACGGGACTGTTCGTGGGCAAGCTCAAGTACTGCTCTCCGGAGCAGGCCGGCGCGCTGCCGCCCGGGGAGCGGGTCGACGGGCGCAGCGACCTCTACTCCTTCGGCGTCGTCCTCTACGAGATGCTGTCGGGCAAGCCGCCCTTCGAGTCGCAGACTCCGGAGGGCTACCTGGGCAAGCACCTCCACGCCGCGCCTCCGCCGCTGGACACGTCCCGGCTCCCCGCGCAGGTCGGGCCGCCCCTCGCCTCGATCGTGCACCGGGCCCTGGAAAAGAACCGGGACCGGAGGTTCCGGACGGCCGAAGAGTTCACGGCGGCTCTGGGCCGGCTCCGGCCGGCGGCGACCGCGGCCATCGACGGCGCGCCGACCACGCGGATCCCGTCCCGGCGGATCGGACCGTATGTCTGGGTCGGCGGCATCCTTCTGATCCTCGCGGTGGCAGCCGCGACGCTGGTGATCCGCCGTTCGGGCCGCGGCGCCGGCCCACGGGAAGTCGTCGCGCCGACGGCCCCGGCCACGCCGGCGCGATCGCCCACCGCGTCCCCCGACGAGATCGTGGTCGCGCCGCGCATCCTGGAGAACACCGCCGCCGCCGCCGCGACGGCCTCGCCGCGTCCGCGGACGGCGACCCGCGAGCCGACCGCGGTCCCGACGGCGGCGCCCTCGGCCGCCCCGCCGCAGGCGGTCACGCCGTTCCGGCTGCCCAATGGGCAGCCCCTGACCGAGCGCTTTCTGCGCCGCGTGGTCGGGGACTGGACGGCCCGGCCGCTGGAAGGGCGCGCACGCGAAGCGGTGCGAGTCGCGTACCTGGCCCGCCACTGGATCGAGGAGCATCCGGCCGACGCCTTCTCGTCGGAGCTCGAGCGCACGCTGCCCAAGGCCCTGAAGGACGACGCGGCGACGGCGGAGTCCAACCTGCGCCCGGGCCTGGCCATGGAGTTCTTAGTCGCCGCCCTGCAGTGGAACCCCGACGACGCGCCGGCCCTGGAGCGCTTGAGCGAGCTGCGCAAGCAGGCGCCCAAGGGGAAACGGAAACGCAGGGACTCGGAGCGCTAGCTGTCAATTCTCAAGAGATTGCTCCCATCGAAGTGAGACGCCGAGGCCCTGCGGCCCTTCCCCTTAGGACCACGCGGCGGGCCGGGCGCGCGCGAAGGGCGATCCCTTCCAGCCCGCCGCTTGCGAAATCGCCGCGAGTGCGAGCGAAACCCTCAGTCTCTCCCGTCCTTTGCGGACCAACGCGATTTCGAAGGTCCCTGCGGGGAAGGCCTCCGGGCCGGGGCTCACAACCTCGCCTAAGTCTCGCCGCAAGCCCCGGCGGCGGGTCCGCCTCCCGAAGGAGGCGATGAGCGAGGAGCGAGGGAAGGGTCGGACCGAGGCCTCGCAGTAACTGCGACGAGCGTTCCAGCGACGGCCCGAGTCACACTCGAGCGACAGGGCCGGCGCGGGCCGACGAGGGAGGCGGACCCGACGCCGGGGCGCCTTTCCAACGAGACAACGTCTTGAGTGATCACAGCAGGCCGGGACGCCCCCGGTCGTCGCTCAACCGCTCAGCGCTTGCCTCTCTTCTGGACGGCCGGCGCGGCCGCGGCGCTCTCCTCCGGAGCGAACGCGTCGATCACCTTGTACATGGGGACCTGCGTCGAGAGCCCTTTCAGGGCGAAGTGCCCCATCTGGGCGACGCGGAACTGCGTCTTGACGGCCTCGTAGGTGGCCGGCCCGATGCAGATGTCGCCGGCCGAAGCCACGAACTCCTCCATGCGCGCGGCCACGTTGACGCAGTTTCCCAGGACCGTGTAGTCGACGCGGCGCTGCGACCCGATCTCTCCCACGATCGCCTCTCCGGTGTTGAGGGCGATGCGCACCTCGATCGGCGCCTCTCCGCGCGAGGCCCGATCCCGGTTCCATTGCGCCACGCCTTCGCGGATCTTCAGCGCCGCGGTCACCGCCCGCGCGGCGTGGTCGGGCTGGTCGATCGGAGCCCCGAAGAAAGCCATGACCGCGTCGCCGATGAACTTGTCGATGGTACCGTCCTGGGAAAAGATCGCGTCGGACGCCAGCGTGAAGAACTGGGTCAGGAGCTGGGACAGCGGCTCCGGGGCCATCTTCTCGGACCAGCTCGTGAAGCCCACCAGGTCGGCGAACGCGATGGTCACCGTCTTGGTCAGGGCCTTGTTCAGCGATCTCTCCGCCTCGTCGATGATTTCCTCCACGACCTGCGGGGAGTGGTAGCGCTCCAGCCGCCCCCGGATGCGCCGCTCCTGCTCGACGCGCTCGTGCAGCCGGGCGCGCTCGATCGCGACCGCGGCGAAATTGGCCAAGGCGGTCAGCAGATCCAGGTCCTTCTCGGTGAACGATCCGACGTGCAGCGGCGAGTCGACGGCGATCACGCCGATCACCGAGTCGCGATTCCACAGCGGCGCGCACATGGCCGAGCGGATCTGCTGCATCCGGATCGACATGCCGGCTTCGAACCGCTCGTCGCTCTGGGCGTCGGAGGTCAGCACGGCGACCTTCTGGCGCAGAACCATGTCCACGATCGTCCGCGAGTAGGGCGCGCCCCCTTCGGAGGTCATCCGCTGCTTGGACTTGAGCCGGGACATGCGCATCTTCAGCGCCCCGCCCTCCTCCAGCAGGAGGAACGCGCGGTCGACCGGGAGGTACTCGAAGACCAGGTCCATGACCTTCTGGAGGACGGCTTCGACGTCGTCGGCGGAAATCAAGGTCTTGGCCACCTGGACCAGGATCTCGAAGACCTTGTTCTTGTAGGCGACGTCCAGCACCGCGCGCTTCTTGTTGTCGGTCGATTCCGGGAGCATCTCCGGCGACTTCTCCAGGCCGAAGTCCAGGTTGAACTCGGAGATCGGGCGAATGCAGGTGGACGTCGAGTCCATGAGGCGCTTGCCCGCTGTGGGCGGCGAGGCCTCGACCTCCTCGCGAAACCGGAGGAGGAACGTGCCGATGAGCGCCTGATCGCCGTCGCCGATGGCCGATCGGGGGACCGGCTTGTCGTTGACGCGGATGCCGTTGGTGGACTGGTTGTCGTAGAGGACCCAGCCGGCTCCTTCCTTCTTGAGGAGGGCATGCCGCCGGGAGACCGAGAAGTCGTTGAGAACGATGTCGTTGTCGTTGGCGCGGCCGATCGAAGCCTCGACCTTGGTCAGATTGAAGACCTGTGGCCGCCCCTCGGTCTCGTAAAGAACTTGAAGCATGGGAAGGAGGAAATTATATCCGCACCGAGCGTCCGGGGGGTCATTCTCCCAGGCGGAAGACGATCCGGATCGTCTTATGCGACGTCACCGGGACGCCTCGACCCCGCGCCGGGCGGTATTTCCAGCGGGAGACCGCCTCCACGGCCGCCTCGGACAGGCCCAGCGGGAGACCCCGCAGGACCTGAAGGTCCCGGACCGCGCCGGTCTCGTCGATCGTGGCGTCGAGCAGTACGGTCCCCTCCACTCCGGACCGTCGCGCCGACTCCGGGTACCTGGGCTCGACCTTGGACACGAGGGTCGCCGGCTCTTCTTCGGCGGCCGCCCGGACCGAGGACTCGGTTTCCGCCTCGGCGCCCTCGGCGGGGGGCGCCTCCGGCGTTGTAGCCGGAGCGAGATTGGCAACCTGGAGGTCCTTCGGAGCTCTTCCTCGGTCGGCGATGATCGGAGGGCGGCGGGGGTCCGGAGGAACCAGGTCCACGTCGGCCGATCGGACAAACGCCAGGCCGCCGTCGGCGGATCGGAACGCGTAGTAGTCGTGGTCGACGGCGTGGACTCGGATGGTCTCGCCTTTCTGGAGCCGGCCGGCGTGCGGAGCCATCGGAAACGGCGCCAGGAGCACGTCGCTCTCCTCGGCGACGACGCCGAAGACCGCGGAGAACGAGAACACCTTGGTAGCCCGCTTGCGGCGCGCGTTCCGATCGTCGTCGCCCTCGACCGCCTCCTGAGGCAGGTAGCCGCGCCGCTTGCCTTCGGTGCGGACCTCCAGCCATCGCCCGCGGTCGGCGGCGACGGTGACCCGGGCGCCCCGGGCGAGCTTCTCGAGAACGGGCGCCTCGGCGGAGGGCTCCTTCTTCAGCTCGACGACGTCCTCGGTCACGGTGCCCTGGGAATCCACGGCCGCCGACGCGGCCCGCGGGGAGCGGCGGGGACGCGACACGATCAAGAGAAGCGCCAGGGCCACCAGGAGGACCGCTCCCGCGCCGGCCAGCAGAGCTGTGCGCGGCAGGCGGAAGGCGGTTACCGGCTCGGGCTCGGCATTCAACCCGCGGCTCCGAGGAGGGTCAGAAGCAGGGCCTTCTGGGCGTGCAGGCGGTTCTCCGCCTGGTCGAAGACGGCGGACGCGGGGGAGTCGATCACCGCCGCCTCGACCTCTTCGCCACGGTGCGCGGGGAGGCAGTGCAGGAAAATCGCATCGCGGTCCGCCAGAGAGAACACGCGGGTGGTCACGCGGTATTTCTCGAACTGCCCAACTCTCTCAACGGCCTCGGCCTCCTGGCCCATCGACGCCCAGACGTCGGTGTACACCGCCCGCGCGCCCGAAACCCCTTCCTCGATCGAATGCGTGGTCCGGACCGAGCCGCCCGTCCCGGCCGCGGCCTCGCGAGCCCAGGCCAGAACGTCGGGGCGCGGCTCGAATCCCGGCGGCGTGACGACGGCGACGCGCGCTCCCAGCTTGGCCCCGGTGACCAGGAGGCTGTGGGCGACGTTGTTGCCGTCGCCGACGTAGCAGAGCGGGAATCCCCGGGCCGATCCGAAGCGCTCGCGGATGGTTTGGAAGTCGGCCAGAGCCTGGCAGGGATGGAGCAGATCCGAGAGGCCGTTGATCACCGGCACCGAAGCCTCCCGCGCCAGGTCTTCGACCGTGGCGTGCGCGTAGGTCCGGGCCATGATCGCGTCGGCGTAGCGCGACAGGACCCGCGCGGTATCGGCGACCGGCTCGCCCCGCCCGAGCTGCAGGTCGCGGGAAGACAGGAACATGCCCAGGCCGCCCAGTTGAAACATCCCGGCCTCGAACGAGACCCGCGTGCGGGTCGAGGACTTCTCGAAGATCATGGCCAGGGACTTGCCCGAGAGGGCCTGCCGGTAATCCTCGCGGCGCTTCTTGACCTTCGCCGCCAGATCCAGGATGGCCTCGATCCCGGCGGGCTCCCAGTCCTTCTCGTTGACGTAGTCGCGCTTCATGGCTTTCTCTCCACCATCGACGGCCCGATCACCCCGCGCGCACCACCGTCCCGGTCTTCCCGTCCAGCGCCCGCTCGAGAGCCTCCGCGCTGGTGATCAGGACTTCCCGCCCTCCCGCTTCGACATAGCGGATGGCCGCGTCGATCTTGGGGCCCATGCTGCCGGGCGGGAACTGACCCTCTTCCAGCATGGCCCGGGCCGTGGCGACGCTCATCTCCGGCACGGGAGCCTGGCCGGGCTTGCCGAAGTCGCGGACCACCCGCTCGACTCCGGTCAGGATGATGAAGAGGTCGGCGCAGAGCGCGGCCGCGAGCATGGAGGCAGCATAGTCCTTGTCGATGACCGCCTCGACGCCCCGGACGCTGCCCTCCTCCGGCACGACGACGGGAATGCCGCCGCCGCCCGCGGCGATCACGATGTAGCCCCGGTTGATCAGGCTCGCGGCCACGTCCACGCCTCGAATCGCCCGCGGCTTGGGCGAGGCCACGACCTTGCGCCACCCGCGCCCGGCGTCCTCGGCCATGGTCCAGCCCTGCGTCTCGGCGAGGACCGCGGCCCGCTCGGCGGAGAAGAAGGGGCCGATCGGCTTGGAGGGGGTGAGGAAGGCGGGATCGGCCGCGTCGACCTCCACCTGAGTCAGGAGCGTCACCACGTCCTTGCGGAATCCCGCCGGGGGCAGCTCCGCCGAAAGGGCCAGCTCCAGCAGGAATCCCAGCGAGCCCTGGGTCTGCGCGACGCAGAAGTCGAGGCTCTGCGGCGGCACGCGCTCCGCGGCGATCTCCGACTGCAGAAGGAGATTGCCCACCTGAGGGCCGTTGCCGTGGACGACGATCATCTCGTAGCCGCGGGCCAGGATCGGCAGGAGGCGCCGCACCGCTTCGCGCGCGCGCAGGAGCTGCTCCCCCGTCGTGCCGGAGTCTTCCGGCCGCAGCAGCGCGTTGCCGCCGAAGGCCACGACCGCCAGGGGCCGGACGAAGGAGAAGAAGCGGGTGGTCATGGACGTGGCGTGAGGCGTGAGGCGTGAGGCGTGGGGCGGAGAATGGCCCACGCCGAAGCGCTTTTCGCTTCGCGGCTGATCCCTCGTGGCCTCACGGCTTCAGGTCCTCCCGCACCAGGGGCATCGCCATGCAGCGGGGCCCGCCGCGCGCGCGGGACAACTCGTGGGCGGCCAGCCGGATCAGCGCCTTTCGGGAGACGTCGAGCTCCCGCCGGCCCAGCAGAAGGTCGGCTTCGTCGATGATTTCGTAACCGGATCGGGCCAGCTCGTCGGCGGTCCGTTCGTTGCGGTCGTAGGTCAGGAGCAGGCCCGGCGCCAGGGCGAAGGCGTTGGCGCCGTCGGTCCACTGCTCGCGGCGCTCCGCGATCGGATCGTTTCCTCCGCAGCGAACCGGCCTCAAGTCGACCTTCAACGTCTTGAGCGCGGACAGGAGGTCCTTCTCCGACGTCCAGGTGATCTCGCGCTTGGTCAGATCGCATTCGTAGACGTCCGCCTCTTCCGCGCCGCCGGGCAGGATCATGGGCCCGTAGACCAGGCATTCCTCGCGCGAGATCACGGTGAAGACGGTGTCCAGGTGCATGAAGGAGCGGGCCGGCGGCACGGCGACGACCAGCATCCGCTTGACCGGCGACTTCTTCGCTTTCAGCGCTTCGGCCAGGCGCTCGATGGTGGTCTTCTCGGTCCGCTCGGAGTAGCCGATGACCAGGAGATCCTCCCGCATCACCAGCACGTCGCCGCCTTCCAGCGTCGGCCGCATGCGGGCGTAGGACGTCGGACGTCCATAGTCCGCGGAGAACTCCCGGAACCAGAACACGCTCTCGGGCTGGGCGAACCGCGGGTGGTGATCGAAGACGTAGCCGGACAGCAGGGGCTCGCGCAGCCGCGCCGGCGTGGCCATGGCTCCCAGGATGACTCGATCCCCCACGACGACCAGCGGGTCGCGCTGAAAGAAATAGTTCGGAATCGGCGGCAGCCAGTACAGCTCCGAGGTCGACTCGGCGGCGACTTCCGCCGCGGGCCGTTCCACGCCGGCGACCAGCGCCCGCGCGAGATCGCCGGCGGGAAGCTCCCGCAGGCGATAGTCCATGTCCGGGCCCCATCCCAGAGACCGGCCGAGATCTTCGAGCACGAGGTCCCGCTTCTCCGGCACCGCGAGGACCTCCTCTAAGAGATCCTGCGCGTCCAGAACCTCGTCGGCGACGAAGCCGAGGACCTGCTGGAATCGCCGATGCTCCTCGCGGGCCCGCTGGCCGTAGAGGATGTCGTCGAAGAGGAGCTCCTCCATCATCGACGGGATCATGCGGTCGATCTCCGGCCCCGGAAGATGGATGAGGACGGACTTCAGCTTGCCGATTTCCGAGGTGACTTTGAGGGTCATGGTGAGAAGCCGAAAAGGGGCGGGATTGTATCAGGACACGTCGCCTCCGCTGCGCGCGGGCCCTGAGCCCTCTGGGCGCACCGGTTCGCGGCTCGCCCGGATGCGGGCTCGACCGCGAGCCTGGTCCCGTGCTCGCTCCGGCTCTCCCCGGCGCGGGACTCCTCCCTTGGTTACTGCGGGAGCTTCGCGCGCCGCGGACGGGGACTCAACGCGGGCGGCACGAGGGCCGCCCCTCCGACACGAATGCCAAAGGCTGTGTAGGGGCGGGGCTTGTCCCCGCCCGCGCTCCCGTCGGCGTCCTTCTCGTCGCTCGTCACTTGTCACTCGTCACTCGTCACTCGTCACTTCGTCATCGCCGGTGCGCCGAAGGCGCAGGCCTCCTCCCGAAGCGTAGGCGAGGTCAGGACGGCGGCAGCAGCGGCAGGCTCTCGCCCACCTCTCCCAGCGTCTGCTCGGCTCCCTCGGAAACGCCGTCGAGGCGGCGCCCGAAGCGGGTCAGCGCGGTCGAGGCCTCTTCGTACTGCTTGGAGGCGTTGCCCAAATGGGTGCCGAGCTTCTTGAACGGCTCCTCGGCGCGGTCCCACGCGCGGGCGAGGTCGGACAGCCGCTCGGACACTTCCTGGGCGTTGCGCTGGAGCTCCTGTCCCCGCAGGACCATGGCGACGGTGGACAGGTAGGCGTAGAAGAGCCGCGGGGAGACCGGAAAGACCCGACGCTCCATGCAGTAGTCCGCCAGGGCCTTCTCGGAGTCGTCGGCGACGATCTCGGCGTACACCGCCTCGGCCGGCACGTACATGAATGCGTAGTCGTACGTCCCCGCGGCCGGCCGGATGTATTTGCGGGAGATCGCGTCGGCGTGGCGCTTGACGTCGGACACGAACGCCGCGCGGGCGCGTCTCTGCTCGCCCTCGTCCTCCACCTCGCGCGCGCGCCGGTAGTTCTCCAGCGGAAACTTGCTGTCGATGGGAACGACCCGGTCGCCCAACGACACGACCGCGTCGACGACGCAGCCGTCGTCGGGAAAGCGGTATTGCATCTGCCAGGACCCCGGGGGCAGGGCCTGGCGCAGCGCCTGCTCGAGGAACGTCTCACCGAGTGTTCCGCGCAGCTTGGGCGGTTTCAGAAGGTCCTCGAGCTTGGTCACCTCTCCGGCCAGTTTCTCGATCTTCTGGGAAGCCTCGAAGATGCGGCCCATCTTTTCCCCGACGTCTTTGAGGAGCTGCCCGGACTGCCCCAGGTGGTCGGAGAGGTGCCTCTGCCCTTCCTGGAGGCTCCGCTCGACTCCCTCCACGCGCTCGGCCACCGAACGGCGAAGCTCGTCGAAGCGCCGATCTACGGATTCGGAGGCCTGGCGCGCCGACGCGGTCTCGGACAGAACGCGATCGAGACGCGTCGAGCTGTCTTTCGCACGGTGGAGCAGCACGAAGATCGCCGCCGCCGCGGCCAGCACGATTCCGACCAGAATCAGGGCCGCGACAGAGGTAGTCATTCTCCTAGGATAGCGGGCGGTCGGACAAACGGTGTCCGACCGATCCGGCGGGCAGGTTCCCCGTCAAATGTCCCTCGTTCCGAGTCCCGAGTCCCGAATCCCGAGTCCCGTCCTATGTCCTCCGCCCTCCAGACACGAGGACCACGATCGCGACGAACAGCGCGGCGCCGATCACCGACCACAGGAAGGGAAACGTCGCGCCCCCGACGTGGACCAGGAACGGCTCGGGGAGCCCGACCCGATGGGCGAGCCAGGACCCGAGGAGCGCTCCGATGAATCCGAGCGCGATCGAAACGAGGCAGCCTCCGTGCGTGCCGCCGGCGATCGCGCGGCCGAGCCCGCCCGCAATCGCGGCGATCAGAAGATAGATGAGAAGAGAGACGAGCGTGAAGTGCATATGAGAGACGTGGGCGGTCGCCGGTAGGGAATTCCTACGTCCTACGTCCTACGTCCTACGTCCTTCCGTGTCACAATATATCGGAGGATCGAGTCATGGCTGAAACCCCGCCTCCGCGGCGTCCCCGCCCGACGGAAGACCGCGAGATCGACTACCTGATCTGCGGCCAATGCAGCACGCCCTGCTATGTTTTCGAGATGGAATCGGGCTCGATCTCCGAAGCGACGTGCCTGGTCTGCGGCAACGACAACGCCTCGACGTTCACCGTCGGCGAAGAAGCGGGCAGTGAAGACGCCTCCTGACCGCTTCGTCCACCCCCTGACCGAGCGTTATGCCTCGGCGGAGATGTCCGCCATCTTCTCGCCGCGCTTCAAGTTCGAGACCTGGCGGCGCCTCTGGCTCTGGCTGGCCGAGGAGGAGAAACGCCTGGGCCTGCCGATCTCCGAGGAGGCGATCGGACAGATGCGCGCGCACCTGACCGATATCGACTCCGAAGCGGCCGCTCGCGAGGAGGAGCGCACGCGCCACGACGTCATGGCCCACGTGCGCGTGTTCGGAGAGGCGGCCCCGGCTGCCCGCGGCATCATCCACTGGGGCGCGACCTCGGCCTACGTCGCCGACAACGGGGACCTCATCCAGATGCGCGAAGGCCTCTCCTTGGTCGAGCGCCGCCTCGCCGCGGTGTTGAAGCTTCTGCGCGACTTCATGCTCGCCCATCGCCACCTTCCGGCCCTCGCCTACACGCATTTCCAGCCCGCCCAGCCGACGACGGTGGGCAAGCGCGCGGCCTTGTGGGCCTCCGACCTCCTGATGGACCTGGAGGCGGTGCGCCGCGCGCGGGCCGACCTGCGTTTCCTCGGAGCCAAGGGCGCCACCGGAACGCAGGCCTCCTTTCTGCTGCTCTTCGGCGGCGACTCGGACAGGGTCGAGGAGCTCGACCGGTCCCTCGCGCGGCGGGCCGGGTTCGAGCGCCGGCAGGTCGTCTCCGGCCAGACCTATTCCCGCAAACAGGACGATTTCGTGGTGCATGCGCTCGCGGGACTGGCGCAGTCCGCGCACAAGTTCGCCACGGACCTGCGGCTGCTCCAGCACGACGGGGAGATCGAGGAGCCCTTCGAGCCCTCGCAGATCGGCTCCTCGGCCATGCCCTACAAGCGCAACCCGATGCGCGCGGAGCGGGTCTGCGCGCTGGCCCGGCACATCCTGGCGCTCTCGCTCGACACCGCGATGACCGCGGCGACCCAGTGGCTCGAGCGCACCCTCGACGATTCGGCCAACAAGCGGATCGCCGTCCCCGAGGCGTTCCTCGCGGCGGACTCGGTCCTGGTGCTCCTGGAGAACATCGTCTCCGGCCTGGTCGTGCACCCGGAGGTCTCCCGGCGGCGGCTCGAGGAGGAGATTTCGTTCCTGGCCACGGAGAACATCCTCATGGAAGCGGTGCGCCGCGGCGGCGACCGCCAGCAGCTCCACGAGACCCTGCGCGTGCATGCCCGGGCGGCCGCGGAGCGCCGAAGCCGCGAGGGCGCAAGCTCGGATCTCTTCGAGCGCCTCGCCGCGGACACCGGGTTCGGCCTCTCGCGCGAGGAGATCCTCCGGGCCGCCGACCCCAGCCGCCTCATCGGGCGGTCGGCGGAACAGGTTCAGGCCTTCGTCCGGGACGAGCTCGACCCCGCCCTGGAAGGCGTCGCGGCGGTGGACGCCGCGCCCGTCCGGGTTTGAGCGGCGGCCAGGCCGCCCTCCGCCTTCTCGGAATCGGTCTGCTCCTGGCCGCGGGCTCGGCCTGTGCCGCGCGGCGCGCCGCCGCTCCGCAAGCGCCTCCCGCCGCGGCGGCGCCTTCGGCCGAGTCCGGCGCGAGCGAGGAGGGCGTCGCGTCCTGGTACGGCGGCAACGACGGATTCGAAGGCAAGCCCACCGCCTCCGGCGAGATCTACGACGGCAGCCAGATGACCGCCGCCCATCGGACGCTTCCCCTGGGCACGCTGGTCGACGTGAAGAATCTGGACAACGGCCGCAGCGCGCGCGTCCGGATCAACGATCGCGGTCCCTTCGTGAAGGGCCGGATCCTGGACTTGTCCCGCACCGCGGCCGCCGCGCTGGGTGTGACCGGGCCGGGCGTGGCGATGGTGCGGCTGACCGTCGTCAAGCCGGGCCCGGAGGTTCCGCCCCTTTCGCCGACCGGGCAGTGGGCCGTCCAGGTCGGCTCCTTCGCCGAACCGGGCCGCGCCGAGCGTTTTTCGCAGCGCCTCCTCGCGACCGGCCGGGAGATCTATCTCGAGCCGTTCCGGGGCCTGACGCGCGTGAAGGTGGGGCCGTATCCGACGCGCGAGAAGGCACAAGACATCCTCGACCAGCTCCAGAACGAGGGCTTCGAGGGTATCGTGGTGCCGTCGGGCAAGTAGAGCGGCTCCCCCCGTCCCCGCGTCCCACGTCCCCACGTCCCCGCGTCCCCACGTCCCCTGTCCCGTCCTCTCGCTTTCCCTTTGCGTTCGCGGCGCGTTTCCCCGAGAATCGCCCGTCCATGGAAACGACGGCCTCTCCTTCGCCCGCCGCCGCCATCGGCTGCCGCGGCCTGGTGAAACGCTTCGCCGACGTGACCGCCGTCGACGGCCTCGACCTCACGGTCTCGCCGGGCGAGTGCTTCGGGCTTCTCGGACCCAACGGCGCGGGCAAGACCACGACCATCGAGATCCTGGAAGGCCTGACCAGACAGGACGCGGGCGAGGTCACGATCCTGGGCCGCCACTGGGGAACCCACGAGCGGGAGCTCCGCGCGCGGATCGGAATCTCGCTGCAGGAGACCCGCTTCCAAGAGAAGCTGACGGTCATCGAGACCCTGGAGCTCTTTCGGGCGCTCTATCCTTCGGGGCGGGACCCCGAGCGCCTGCTCGGCGACATGTCGCTTCAGGAGAAGCGCGACGCGCGCGTCGGAAAGCTCTCCGGCGGCCAGCGCCAGAGACTGGCGGTCGCCTGCGCCCTGGCCGGGGATCCCGAGGTCCTGTTCCTGGACGAGCCCACCACCGGCCTCGACCCACAGAGCCGTCGCGAGCTCTGGGACCACGTGGAGGCGTTCCGCGCGGCGGGCCGCACCGTGCTGCTGACGACGCACTACATGGAGGAAGCCGAGCGCCTGTGCGACCGGGTGGCCATCGTCGACCACGGGCGGATCATCTCCCAGGGCACCCCGGCGGAGCTCGTGGCGAGCCTGCGCGCGCCGCACATCCTGGAGTTCGCCTCCGAGCCCATGCTGGCCGCGGAGGACCTGCAGTCGCTCCCGGGCGTGCGCGACTGCCGGCAGCGCGACACCCGCTGGTTCCTCCACGTCGCCTCGCTGGTCGACGCCGTGCCGGCCTTGCTGGCCAGGCTCGACCGCGGCGGCGCCAAGCTGGTGGGGCTCTCCACCCACCGCGCCACGCTGGACGACGTGTTCATTTCGCTGACCGGCCGGGAGCTGCGGGATGAGTAGCCCGAAATCCGCCCTGGCCGCCCTGACCAAGGTGCGGTTGATCGAGTTCGTGCGGCAGCCCGAGGCTCTCTTCTGGGTGTTCGGGTTCCCCGTGATCATGTCCGTCGTGCTGGGGTTCGCCTTCCGCAACCGCCCGCCCGAGCCGGTCCCGGTCGGAATCGTGCAGGGCCCGGACTCGGCGCCGCTGCTCGCCGCCCTCTCCGCGCCGGGGACGGTCAAGCCGGTCGTCTATGCGACGATGGCGCAGGCGCAGGAGGCCCTTCGCACCGGCAAGATCGAGTTGCTGGTCAAGCCCGGACCCGAGCCGGTGTATCGGTTCGACCCGACCCGCCCCAACGCACGCATCGCCCGCCTGGAGACCGACAACGCCATCGAGCGGGCCCGCGGCCGCGCCGACGTCGTGCGCGCGCGCGAGGAGATCGTCCGCGAAAAGGGGTCGCGGTACATCGACTTCCTCCTTCCGGGCCTCCTCGGCCTGAACCTGATGAGCACGGGGCTGTGGGGCGTGGGGTATTCGATCGTCACCGCGCGGATCCACAAGACGCTCAAGCTCATGACCGCGACGCCGATGCGCAAGAGCGATTACCTGCTCTCGCACCTGCTTTCGCGTTTCTTCTTCCTGATCCTGGAGACCGGAGCGATCCTGGCCTTCGGCGTGATCACGTTCGGCGTTCCGGTGCGGGGCTCGCTGGCGCTGCTGACCGGCCTGGTCCTCGTCGGCGGCCTCTCCTTCACCGGCCTCGGGCTCTTCTGCGCCGCGCGCACCGCGACGATCGAGGGGATCAACGGCCTGGTCAACGCGGTGGCCATTCCGATGTGGCTCGTCTCCGGAACGTTCTTCTCCGTCGAGCGCTTTCCGCGGGCGCTGCGTCCGGTCATCGCGGCGCTTCCGTTGACCGCGATGAACGACGCGCTGCGGGCGGTCATGCTGGAAGGCAAAGGCCTCGCCGCGCTGGCCGGCCCGGTCGCGGTGCTCCTGGCCTGGGGGCTGACCAGCTTCGCCATCGCCTTGAAGATCTTCCGCTGGCAGTGACCGACGTCCTCGTCGTCGGCCAGCGGGACGTCCCGCGGTTCCTGCCCATGGCGGAATGCATCGCCGTGATGGAGGAGACCCTGTCCGCGCTCGCGCGCGGCGAGACGATCCAGCCGCTGCGCACGATCCTCTGGCTTCCCGAGAAGGTCGGAGCCCTGGGGCTCATGCCCGCGGCGCTCCTGCCGTCGCGGGTGGTCGGGCTCAAGGCCGTGACCTTCTTCCACGGCAACGAGGGAACGGAGCTCGACACGCATCAGGGAGCGGTCCTGCTGTTCGAGTCCGAGCGTGGCCGCCTTCTGGCGGTGATCGACGCCACGTCGGTCACGGCCATCCGCACCGCGGCCGTCTCCGCCGTGGCCACGCGCCTGCTGGCGCGGGAGGACGCGCGAACGCTGGCGCTGATCGGCTCCGGCGTCCAGGCGGCCACGCACCTGGAGGCGATGCTCGTGGTCCGTCCGTTCTCCAGGGTCCGCGTCGCCAGCAAGACGCTCGACCGCGCGCGGCGGTTCGCCGAGCGCGCCTCGCGGCGCCACGGGATCGCCGTCGAGGCCGCGGCCACGGTCCGCGACGCGGTGACCGGGGCGGACGTGGTCTGCACGGTGACGTCGTCGCGCGAGCCGGTGGTCGAGGGATCCTGGCTTTCCGCCGGCGCCCACGTGAACGCGGTGGGCTCGAGCGTTCCCTTCGCGCGGGAGCTCGACACCGCCGCGGTGGTCCGCGCGCGCCTCTTCGTGGACCGGCGGGAATCGGCCGTGAACGAGGCCGGCGACTTCCTGATCCCCAAGAAGGAAGGAGCCGTCTCCGATTCCCACATCCTCGGCGAGATCGGCGAGGTGTCGATCGGCAAGGTCCCCGGCCGCGGGAGCCGCGACGAGGTCACCCTCTTCAAGTCGCTCGGGCTCGCCGTCGAGGACGTGGCCTGCGCGCGGCACATCTACGCCAAGGCCCGGGCCGGAGGCGAAGGACGTTTTCTCGAATTCGGCGGAGAGCGCCACGCGGGAGATTGAGCAAGCTCCGCTCCCGGCCATCCAGGACGCCGCGCGGCGCCTTCGGGGCACGGTCCTGCGCACTCCGCTCGTGCGCGCGGACGTGGACGGCGGGGCGGCGGAGATCTGGCTCAAGCTCGAGAACCTTCAGCCGATCGGCTCCTTCAAGCTCCGCGGATCCGGCAACGCGATGCTGCAGGCCCGCCCGGAGGACCTCGCGCGCGGCGTCTCCACCGCCAGCGCCGGCAACATGGCCCAGGGCGTGGCCTGGAACGCGCGCCGGATGGGAATTCCCTGCACCGTGATCGTGCCCGAGAACGCTCCGCAGACCAAGCTCGCGGCCGTCGAGCGCCTGGGCGGCCGGATCGTGAAGCTCCCCTTCGAACGGTGGTGGCAGGTGCTGGAGGACCACGGGTATCCGGGGGTCGAAGGTTTCTTCGTTCATCCGGTCTCCGACCCGAACGTCGTCGCCGGCAACGGCACGATCGGACTGGAGATCCTGGAGGAACTGCCCGACGTGGACGCCGTGGTCGTTCCCTATGGCGGCGGCGGGCTCTCGTGCGGGATCGCTTCTGCGATCCGGGCGCTCCGCCCGCAGGCCCGCGTCTGGGCCGCCGAGGTGGAGACGGCCGCGCCGTTCGCCGCGTCGCTCGCCGCGGGGAAACCGGTCACCATCACGCACACCCCGAGCTTCGTCGACGGCATCGGCGGCCGCAGCCAGCTGCCCGAGATGTGGCCTCTGGCACGCCGCGTCCTGGCCGGCTCCCTGGTCGTCGGGCTCGAGGAGGTCGCCGAATCCATCCGCCTTCTCGCCGCGCGCCACCGCGTGATCGCCGAGGGGGCGGGGGCGACGTCGGTGGCCGCCGCCCGCGCCGGCAAGGCGGGAGCGGGAAAGGTGGTCTGCGTCGTCTCGGGCGGCAACATCGACGCGGGAACGCTCGCGCGCATCCTGGAAGGCGGGCTCCCCTAGCAGGCTGAAAAAAAGAGCCGGAGGACCGCTCCTCCGGCTCCCGAGGCGGTTTGTGCTGCGCCGCTCGGTTAGTAGGACTTGTCAGCCTTCACCTGGATGCTGGTGGCCGTCGGACTGCCGCCCTTGTCACTCACCGAGAGCGACACGGTGGCTCCCTCTCGAAGCTCGCCACCCGTGATCCTGGTCGCGTCGTTCCAGGCCACGCTGCTCTCGTTGCCCGAGGTGTCCTTGACCGTCAGCATCTTTCCGGCTGTGTCCATCCTGGTGATCGTCCCCTGAATCGTCTTGTCGGCGGCGGCTTGTTTGTCGCCGGCGAGGGCGATCGCCGAGAGGCACAGAAGAAGCGCCAACGATACGGTCAATGCTTTCCTCATCCGGAAACCTCCTTGAGAAGTGGCGGCTCTGTCCCCGAGCGCCGCCGGACAATTGTTCATCGATTCACTTGCAAAAATTGGACCGGCGCTCACGATGCCGGGCGCCTCAGAGCCTCGCTGCCATTGCCTCGCGAATCGTCTCGAGCACTCCCTGGCAATTCGCCAGAACCTCGCTAGTCCAGAATCGCAAGACGCGAATTCCGCGACGATGCAGGCTCGCCGTTCGCTTCTCGTCCCTGACACTTTGCGGCGATCGTCCGTGTTGCCCGCCATCGATTTCAATCGCTAGGCGAGCCTCGGCGCAATAGAAATCGAGGCAGTACATCCCGACCGGCCATTGACGGCGAAACTTCGCGCCATTCAAACGACGATCCCTGAGGAAGCGCCACAAGAGCCGCTCCGCGTCCGTTTCGCGTTGACGGAGCTCCCTGGCCCGAGCAATTCTCCCCTCACCCCTGCCCTCTCCCGCCCGGAGAGGGTGATGGTGCGCACGCCATCTCCCCCGCGAGGGGGAGATGGTTGGGGTGAGGGGGCCCTCGCCTCCCCGCCCCGCCGCTTTTCGCTCTTCGAGCTCCTCCAGCGTCTTGGGCCAATCCCCGCGCAAAAGCTGGGACAGCGCGCGGTCGGCCAGGAGCTTGCCGCCGGTCTGACAGGTCGGGCAGTAGTTGGACTCATTCTCGGCGTAGACGATCCGCTGCACCGCCGCGCCGCAGTCCGGGCACGGTTTCCCGTAGCGGCCGTGGACGGCCATGCCCTCGCGAAACGCGGTCACCTTCTCCGGAAACGTCCGGGAGGCCGCCTCCACGAACCGGCGCGTCCAGCTCCCCAGGATCTCGCGGGTGGCGCTCCAGAGGCGTTCCACTTCGCCGGGCGCAAGACGGGTCGTCCACTTCGCCGGCGAGAGTCGCGCCCGGTGCAGGATCTCGTCGGAGTACGCGTTGCCGATGCCGGAAAAGAGCCGCGGGTCGGTGAGGGCGCGTTTCACGGTGTGGTTCTCCCGGGTCAGGGCCCGGGCGAACGCCGGAAGGTCCGACTCCAGGGGCTCGAGGCCGCCCCGGTCGAACTCGGCCAGGCCGTCCCGCCCGCGGACCAGATGCAGCGACGCCCGCTTCTTCGTGCTGGCCTCGGTCAGGAGGAGCGTTCCGCCCTCGAAGTCGAACGCGGCCAGGGCGGTCCGTCCGGCGATCGAGGCGCCCGGCCCCTTCCAGTGCAGGCGGCCCGCGACCATCAGGTGGATCACAATTTCTATATTGTTGTCCAGCTCGAGCACGATGCGCTTTCCGATCCTCCGGACGCCCTGCACGGACGCGCCCTCGGCTTCGCGCGGCGCGGGGTCGATCGAGCGCAGCAGAAACGGGCTGCGGATGCGCAGGCGCACCAGACGGCGTCCGACCACGCGCGGCTCCAGGGCGGCGACGTAGGCGGCGACGTCGGGCAGCTCGGGCACGCGCGGCAGGCTATCGCCGGGCTCCCGCCGCGGCAACCGATCCGGCGCCGCAAGCCCGGCCCGGGAGGACCGATGATCCGGGCTAGAATCCGGAAACCGCGAGACTCCGGAAACCGAACGTCCGCCTGGAAACGTAGGGTTGTCGAGGAGCATCCAACCTCGGGGGGGCCGCCGTATGAACCCGATCGCCCAGTACACCCACTGGCTCCACACGATGTGGCCGGCGGGGACCGTGGAGAAGCTACCCGACGTGCGCGAGGACGGCACGACCGCCGTTCCCGGCGTACGCGTCGTGGGAGACCTGACCGGGATTCCACTGCTCAAGTTCTCTTCCGACACCGGGGCTCGAGCGGTCCAGGCCATCCTGGCCGAGCACGACTTCGCCCGGAGCCGCTCGGATGACGCGGACGTGGTCGACCTGGCCATCGTCGGCGCGGGAGTTTCGGGGATGTCCGCGGCGCTCGAAGCCCGGAAGGCCGGCCTCAAGTTCGTCATCTTCGAGGCCACGGAGGTCTTCTCGACCGTGGTCAATTTCCCCAAGGGCAAGCCGATCTACACCTATCCGAGCGACATGACCCCGGCCGGAGAGCTCCAGTTCACGACCGACGTCAAGGAAGCCCTGGTCGACGAGCTCGAGGCCTACCGGAAGAAAGCCGGGATCGAGCCCACGCTCGCGCGCATCGAGCGGATCGAGCGCAAGGGAGGCGTCCTCCTCCTGCACCACGGCGACAAGAAGACGGTGACCCGCGCGCGGCGGGCCATCGTGGCGATCGGCCGGAGCGGCAACCACCGCCGCCTGGGCTGCCCCGGCGAGGACCTCGACAAGGTCTACAACCGCCTCTACGACCCCAAGGAGTTCGTGGGCCAGCACGTGCTCGTCGTGGGCGGGGGCGACTCCGCGCTGGAGACGGCCATCGCGCTCGGCAACGCCGGCGCGCACGTGACGCTGTCCTACAGAAAGAAGGACCTGGCCCGGCCCAAGCCCGAGAACGTCGAGAAGCTCGCGGAGCTGTCCAGGAACCCGTCCCATCCGGTGGACATCGAGCATCCCTCCTCCGAGCGCGTGACCGCCGCCACGGGCGCCTTCATGGCCGTCTCGGGCGAGAAGCCGCACGCTCCGGGATCCGTGCGCATGGCCCTGGGCACGCAGGTCGTCCGCATCGAGGCCAAGCAGGCGACGCTCAAGGACGACGCGGGCAAGGAGCTCGTGCTTCCCAACGACGTCGTCTTCACCATGATCGGCCGCGAGGCGCCTCTGGAGTTCTTCCGCCGCTCGGGAATCCCGATCCGGGGCGAGTGGAAGGCTTCGACCTACCTCTCCTTCTCCGCCTTCTTCCTCTTCTGCGTCTTCCTGTACAACTGGAAAGCCGGCGGCGCGATCAACCAGTACTTCCAGAAGCACGAGCTCTTTCCCTACAACACGACGGCCTGGTTCGCCCGGGCCGGCGGGGCCCTCTCCGCCGCGGCGGCCGATCCGAAGACGGTCCTCGGCACGCTCGCCCTCTCGCTCAAGGAGCCCGGCTTCTACTACTCCTTCGCCTACTGCATGGCCGTGCTGGTCTTCGGGATCCGCCGCATCCGCCGCCGCAAGACGCCCTACGTGAAAGCGCAGACGATCACGCTGACCCTCGTCCAGTGGATTCCGCTCTTCCTCCTGCCCTACCTGGTGCTGCCGCTCCTCGGCCACAACGGCGTCTTCGACTCCGGGTTCGGCAAGACGTTCGCCGATCACCTCTTCCCCGCGGCCAACTACGGCCAGGGGCGCGAGTACTGGCGGGCCTTCGGATTCATCCTGGCCTGGCCGCTCTTCGTCTGGAACGTTTTTTCCTCGCAGCCGATGTGGTGGTGGCTGGCCATCGCGTTCCTCCAGACCTTCGTGATCATTCCCCTGATCATCCGCAAGTGGGGCAAGGGCGCCTACTGCGGCTGGATCTGTTCCTGCGGCGCGCTGGCGGAGACGCTCGGAGACGCGCACCGCCAAAAGATGCCCCACGGGCCGTTCTGGAACCGCGTCAACATGCTCGGGCAGGCGGCCCTCTTCGCGGCGTCGGCCATCGCCCTCACGCGCATCGTCTCCTGGACGTTCCCCAATACCGGGGTCGGCCGCGCGTCGGAAAAGTTCTCCAGCGGCCTTCTCTCCGGCTGGCATCCGCTCGGCCTCGAGCTCAACTATTACCACCTCGTCGACATCTTCTTGGCCGGCATCGTCGGCGTGGGGATGTACTTCTGGTTCTCCGGCCGCGTGTGGTGCCGCTTCGCCTGCCCGCTGGCCGCGTTGATGCACATCTACGCCCGGTTCTCGAAGTTCCGGATCTTCCCCGAGAAGTCCAAGTGCATCTCGTGCAACGTCTGCACGTCGGTCTGCCACCAGGGGATCGACATCATGAGCTTCGCAAACAAGGGCCTGCCGATGCAGGACCCCGAGTGCGTGCGCTGCTCGGCCTGCGTCCAGATGTGCCCGACCGGCGTTCTGTCGTTCGGGCGCTTCGAAGGCGGCCTGCCGGTGCTCGACCGCACGGCGGCCTCGCCGGTGCGAATGAAAGAGGCGAAGGCCGCGCACTGAAGCCGCATCAAGTCCCCGGCTTGGGTCCGCCTGGCAAACGGCAGGCTCGGGAGAAACGGTATCGATTGTCGGCGAAGGTCCTGTAGCCCCAGTCGAAGACCGCGCGAAGGATTGGTGCACTGGCCAGCCAGTGCAACGGGAGCGCCCACCAGATCCGTCGCATCACGTGGCGATAGACGTCCGCTCCCTGCACCGCGGTCCCGTCGGCCCGCAGAAGGCGCAGATCCGAGGCAAGTTCTTCCGGCGCGATCCCGAGCTCGGAGGAGACCCACGGCGCCTGAAGCGGCGCGATCGCGAAGCCGCGGCGCCGGAGCGTAGGCTCCCAGAACGGGACCCACTTTCGACAAAAGCCGCAGGCGTCGTCGTAGAGCACCCATTCACGAATCTCGATTCCGCCCTCAGACATGCTGGAGCTCCAGACGCGAGCGCCAGTAGACCGCGATCGGCGAGCCGTCGGCGAGCAGGGCCGATGCCGGCGGAACGGACAACGCCTCGGCGAAGACATCGCCGTACAAGATCCGCGCGTCGCCTTCGAACCGCGCCGTGCGCGCGCTCCAGAATTTCCATCGTGGATGATCCACGCGGTACTCGGACGTGCCGCCGTCGCGGCCCGTCACGTACCCCCAATGATGCTCGGCGAAATAGTCCTGTTCCGTGCCCTCGAGGATCGGCGCGGGATCCCCGGCGGTCTCGGTCTGGAGAAGGTAGGGGCTGCGCCGAAAGGTCCAGGAATACGAGACGGTCCGCCCGCTTCCGCCCGGCGCGTCGATCCGGTGGCTCATCGGGACGCTCCCATAGTTCTCGTTGTAGAGCGCGCGCGCCATCCACGCGACGGCCCGGCGCGGGACGAGCTCGCGCACGAACACGACGCCGCGCCGCCAGCCGCCGCCATCCCTGCGGCGCACGTAGAACCTGACGTTGACCTCCTCGAAACGGCGATGGAAGGGCACCGGAACGCCGAGGACCCGCGTCTTGTGAAACAGGAACCCGACCAGAGAGACGTACGTCCGCCCCTGCCAGAAATCGAGCTCGGTGCCCCGCGGGACCAGCGGCCGCAGGCCCGACGGATCGGTCTCGTAGTTGAGCAGGGCGAGCCATCGCCACTGGCCGGTCAGGAAGGGCCGCCCCGCCTCGCTCATCGAGTCAGAGGCGCCGGGCTCGCCGGGCTCGGCGCGCGGCCAGGTGCTCCTGGCGGCCCACGGCGTAGGCCTCGCGCATGAGCGAGCTCAATTCCCGGTCGATCTGGCCGGGCTCCCTCAATCGAAACGAGTGGCCGAAGGAATCGGACCCATACTGCTCCACACGGGTGAGCGCCGGATGCGCCGCGCGCCGGGTCAGCCACAGGCTGACGTCCAGCCAGTGCCGATGGGTCACGGCTCCCGCGAATCGCACCCGGACCATGATCACGATGCGGGTCTTCTGCGGGTACACCGTCACCGGCCCGCAGCTTCGTGCCAGGGCCACCCACGCGCGAAAGATGCGACGGACCACGGGGTCCCTGCCGGCGAAGTGGTCGGACAGGCGATAGCGGCCGCAGGAATGCCAGAGGTTGCGGGTGACGAATCGATGGCCGCAGCGCGGACAGGTCCACAGCTTCGGCGGCGCTTTCCTCATGCCCTCCTCGTCCGGCCCGGCGCGTTTGGGCTCACTGGATCCTAACTGCACAGGGGACCCGATGCACGCGCCAGAGCGCAGGGCCCCGGCGTCCAACCGGCCTGCTCGTCGTCACTCCGTACGTCACGGTCGTCACGGACTCGCGCCGTCTTGCGAGTCGCTCGAACGCTTCCAGCGACCACTCGCGTCGCAAATCCTGCGATTCGTGCTTCGCCGCGCGCGCCATACAGCCCGCGGCGGACCGGGAATCTTTCGCCGCCCCGCCTCGTAGTTACGGTCGGATCGCAGCAGGAATTCGAGCGAGCGTTTTTTATGGAGGTGCGAGTGAAGCGTCGACTTTGGATGGGCCTTGCCGTCACGGTTCTCGCCGGGCTGACCGCCGCCTGCGCGGAACAGCAGGTCTCGATCACCAACAGCGATTCCCTGGTCAGCAACTGCCAGAAGGTGGGCGACGTGTCGGTCAGCCCGAATACGCCCACCGATCAGGTCAACGACGAGCTAACGAGCCAGGCTCGAAGCAAAGGGGGCAACTGGGTTCTGGTCCAGGCCCAGGGCGGCCGCAGCGGCGCCGCGTACCGCTGCACCGCCCCGTCGGTCGCCTCGCGCTGACCCGCGGCTCGGTCGGGCCCTCGCGCCGGAGCGGCCTCGCGCCGCGATCCGGCCGAGGGCTCGCGCGGTCGCGGCGCTGGTCGGCCCGCCGCTAACGGCCGCGCGCGCTGCCTGGCCCCGGGCTCGCGCCGGCGCCGGCCTTGCGGGCGACCAGCTGGACCGGACGCAGGGACCCCACCGTCACGATCGTGGCGAGCAACGCCCCGATCCGGGATCCCGCCCGCCGGACCTCGCAGCCGCCGCGCGCGAACGCGGCCGCGTATTCGCCGCCGTGGCGGATGTCGTCGATCACCGCGGAGCCGCCGGCCTTCAGGACGCGCGCGATCTCGCCGATCGCCTTCGCGCGGTCGGCCGCCGCGTACAGATTGTGGATCGCCGCGCACGAGACCACGACGTCGAACGCTCCGTCGGGGAAAGGGATCTCGCGCATGTCCGCCGTGCGCACCTCGACCCGGTCGGCTACGCCTTCCGCCCGCGCGTTGGCGAGCGCCGCCTCGGGACGGTTGCCGGAAAGATCGACGGCCTGCCAGATGTCGATGCCGGTCGCCTTCCCCGACCGCAGCCGGCGCGCCGCGCCCACGAGCATCAGGCCGCGCCCGCAGCCGACGTCCAGGACCGTCTCCTGGCCCGTCCAGGCGACGAGATCCAGGAGCGTCTCGCGCTCGCGGATCTTCCCGACCTTGCTCGACCAGATCATCCACAGGCCGGTCGCGGTGAAGGAGATTCCGGTGGTCAGCCCGATCGGGCCGAGGGGAAAACGGATCTCCACGCCGCCCAGATGGAGCCGCGCGATCCCGGCCCAGAGCCCGAGCGCGACCGAGGCCCAGAGGAGCAGGCCCGTCCCCCCGGCGAGCAGGAGGTTGCGCACGACTCCGGGCGCGTCCAGGCCGTAGTCCGGAGCCGCGGCCTTCTGCGGGCTCAACGGCGCGCCGGCCGCCTTACGCGGCGTCCGGATTGCTGCGCAGCGAGATCGGGACCGAGCCGGACCGCCCGGCGGCGAAGATCGTCGAGAGGCTGGTGGGGAGGTGAGCCAGCACGTCGGGCTCCGGGCTCCAGATCCCGGTCGGACCTTCGGAGACGTCGCTCGCGGCGAGGGTCAGGACCTGGAACTTCGCCGGCGGACGCGCGTCGAAGGCGAGCAGCGTCTGGATCGTCCCCGCGGCCAGGCGCGGAGGGGCCGACGCGGCCGGAAGCGTCTCGGGAAACACCTCCGCGCAGTAGTCCTGCAGCCATCCGGATCCGCCGAGGAAGATTACGCGGGCCGAGGCGGTTCCGGCGCCATGGACGTCCACGGTGACCGGGAG
This sequence comes from uncultured Acidobacteriota bacterium, assembly GCA_963733955.1. GTDB lineage: Bacteria > Acidobacteriota > Thermoanaerobaculia > UBA5066 > Gp7-AA6 > DATFTF01. Next base: position 1,618,785 of record CAVTEW010000003.1, on the reverse strand, counting down.
CTCGGACCGGGCGATCTCGGCCTTGGTCCAGAAGATCCGCCGCGGCGTCGCGACCAGCAGGAGCGTGGCGAACGGCGAGCGCGCGCGGATCAGTCCGGTCCACCGGCGCACCGATCCCTTCGGAGGGAGCCACAGTCCTTCCAGGGAGAGATCCAGCCGCGTCAGCGCCATGGCGCCCCGTCCGGACCGCGGCGGCACATCCGAACCCGATACAATACCTGGATTGTACCGCACTCGGGCCCGCGGAGCCAAGCTCCGGGATCACCGTCGGCGCGTTCGCGCGCTGTCCAGATAGGTCGGTTCGAAGTCCACGACCTTCCAGCCCTCGTCCGTCTTGCGCAGGCGTGCGCTGTGGTGGAAGGTCATCCACATCGCCCCACCGATCGCGCTGGTGACTCCCGGCGGGTCGAACGCGACGGTCTGGGTCGCCTCCACGGCCAGGTCCCCCCCGTCCCGCCCTTCGACGCGCTCCTCGGAGTACCGGATCCCGTGCAGGGCCTCCATCGTCCGGGCGTCGATGAGGGAGCGGAGGCCCTTCTTTTCCACGGCGAGCCGGGCCGTTTCCCCCTCGGTGTAGCGCAGCGCTTCCTCCGGCCGCTCCCTGGCCCAGGCGTCGGCGAACCGCTCGTAGCAGCGGACCGCCGCGAAGCGCTGGTAGGCGCGGACGGCCAAGAACGCGGCGGCGAGCAAGATCGCGGCGGCGAGAATCTTCTTCACAAAACGCGATCTCCGACCCCGCGGTGGCGCAGGGTCATCGCGCGGCGGTGTCCGAGGCTCCGAGCCCCGCCCCCGCTTCGGCCTCGCGGAGCTCTCGCAGAAGGCCGTCTCGAAGGTCGTAGATCCAGCCGTGGACTCGGACGGGAAGTCCCCGGAGGCCGGCTTCCACCAGAACGTCCGAGGCGGCGAGCCGCTCGACCTGCTCGTGGACGTTGAGCTCGCACAACCTCCTCCACCTCGAATCCTCGTCGGCGATCCGGGCGAGGTCGGCGGCGCGCGCGATGGCCAGGTGCTCGAGCGGCGCCAGCCAGCGTTGGACATGCGACGACGCCTTCGACGCTCCCGCTTCGAGGACGGCGCGCACGCCTCCGCAGCCGTAGTGGCCGCAGACGATGAGGTCGCGGATCTTCAGGGTCTCGATGCCGTACTGCACGACAGCCATCCCGTTGGGGTCGCCCGGCACGACGATATTGGCGATGTTGCGGTGGACGAACATCTCGCCGGGCGCGAGCCCGACGATCTCGTTGGCCGGGACGCGGCTGTCGGAACAACCGATCCACAGGTACCGCGGCCGCTGGATCTCGCAGAGGCGCTCGAAGAAAGCGGGATCGGCGGTCCGGCGGCCGGCGGCCCAGGCCCGGTTCTGATCGAGCAGGCGTGTGATCGGATCCATCACGGCCGGATTTCCCCGTAGCGGAGGCGCCTCAGCGCCGCCGCGCCTGGACGCTTCGGATGAGCGCCCTGGCCGGGAGCGAGATCAGCGTCCCGGAGAGCCCGGATCCCCGCGCGGAATAGCTCCACTGCGCGCGGGCGTCGGCGCGGCCGACCTCGCTCTTCCAGGTCCGATCACGCTCCTGATAGGTCAACGTCAGCGTCCCCATGGGGAGGGTCTTCCCGTCCACGATCTTGCTCGCGTCGAGGATCACCGTCGTGGCGTCGCCGGGCGAGGGCCGAAACTCGTAGACCACCGTTTCGTCCTTGCAGGCGGGGAACAATTCCTTGTTGACGCAGATCGAGATCCCCCGCCACCCTCCGAGGATGGCGTCGCGAGGCGATTCTGCGGGCGTGCTCCGGGGAGACACGAGAGTCAGCCCGACAGCCAGGACGAGACCAAGCGGCCCCGGCCGTCCAGGCCGATTCTCCGCGGCAGCCCGCGAAATTCCGCGCGCGTCGGGTCGGACCGAGGCTGTCGCCACGCCGGCCTACCCGGGCAGCTTTGCCGCGAGCACGTCGACCTTCTCGATCGCCGGAGGCTTCGCGAGAAGATCGGACGCCTTGGCCATCAGCGCGGCCGCAACGCGTCCGGTCAGGTGAGCCTGCCGTCCGCCCTCGTCGGGAAAAGCGTCGAAGATGCCGAAGGTGGATGGACCCATCCGGATCGCGAACCATGCCGTCGTCGCTGGTTCTTCCTGCACGATGGCCAGGCCTCCTTTGAGGAAGGCCTCGACCTCGGCTTCCTTGCCGGCCTTCGCATCGAGACGGACCAGAAGCGCCACACGAACCATCACGAACCTCCTGTATCCCGTTTCTCCGCTGGACGTTCGACGTTCGATGCTCGACATTCTCGATTCTATGTTCTGAGCCGCCGGCATCCGAGTCCCCTGTCGTAGAACGCCGCACGTGGAATGTCCTACGCGACCCCGCTCCCTACAGGCCGGCGCCCGCAAGCGCTTTCTCGATCTGATCGAGATGGTGCTGCCGGTGCTCGCCGCGGTTCAAGTTCGGAGCGTCCGGGCGCGCCAGGGCCGCCTGGACCACCGCGTCGGGCACGCGATCGAGAAGGGCGTCGATCTCCTCGGCGGCCCGGACGGCCGCGGCCGCGGCGCGTTCCGGAGGGATGAGCTCCAGCAGGGGCTGCAGGGCGTCGTTGAAGACGTTGCCGTCGTACGACCCCGTCGCGTCCTTGCCCTCGGCCCAGCGCTGCATCAGGCAGAGCCTCTGGCGATCCCACATCGCGATGTGTCCGAGCGCCACGGCGACGGTCCAGCCGTTGGGCAGCCGCAGGGCCAGTCGGGAGGCGTCCAGCCGGCTCACCAGACGGCGGAGGCGCTCGGTCTGATTCCGATTTCCTTGCGCGAGCGTCGAGGGGATGGGCATGGCGTTTGATCTCCAACGCGGCCGCGGGGGCCCGCGGCGCCGCGCGATTCTGTCAGAAAGGCGGCGTGCCCGCGAGCCGCCGCGTCATGGCGCGATCGTGCGAAGGGCTCACGCGCCGGAGTCGTCGGAGCCCTGCGCGGCCGCGGCCGCGTCGTCCTCGAGCGGCAGGCGGCTGGCCACGAAGAGACATCCCGCGGCGAAGAGAGTCGAGAGCGTGGCGACCGTGTAGGCGAGGCGCTTTCCGTGCCAGAGGCTGCCGAGCCATTCCCGCAGCTCCGTGGCCAGCAGGTTGGCCGTCCCGCCGTACATCTGGATCTCCCGCAGGTACTGCTTGGAGTCTTCCGGCTCATAGCCGAGAGGGTTGGGCCTGGGAGGCTCCGCCGCGACATAGATCCAGACCGCGGCGAGCAGCCCGGCGATGAGAACGGCGAACGCCACGATGCGCAGGCGGGCCGTGGGAGGCGCCTGGCGCCAGGTCATTGCCAGAAACGCGGATCTGACGGAGATCCCGCGAGCGCAGCCGGATCGGCCAAGCCGTCAGCTCTTGGCGACGTTCGGGTACGGAATCGGCACCGGTCCGCCCGGCGGCGGAGCGGTCTTGCCGCCCCGCACATGTTCCGGATCGCGGGCCTTGAGGGGCTTGGTCTTCAACGTTGCCGGCTGCTTCGAGCGCCTGCCGTTCTTCTTCGACGCTTTCATGCCCTCGGATGATACGCCCGGGATCCGCCGCTCACCGGGAGCCGGGCCCGGCCGGCTCGAAGATTCGCGCGTAGGAGTACACATCCTGGGCCAGGTCCGATGCCAGGTTGGGGAACTCGGTGTGCCTCCGCAGGATCCCTTCGAGCACGAACCCGCATTTCTCCAGGACCCGCCTGGAGCGGGGATTCTCGATGTGGCAGACGGCGTCGAGACGCACGACGCCGCAGCGTGCCGCGGCGTCGACGACCGCGCGCAGAGCCTCCGTCGCGTACCCCTGCCCCCAGGCGTCCCGGGCGAGGACGTAACCGGTCGAGGCGCGCGCGGGCGTCGCGAACGCGAGGCCGGTGCCGCCCAGGAGCCGCCCGCCCGGGCGGGACTCGATGAGATAGGGGCCGGCGGGCCACCGGCTCCATTCCGCGTCGGCGAACTCCAGGAACTCGCGCGTCGCCGCGACCGACTCGTGCCGCGCCCATCCCATCAGCCGCGTCACATCGGGATCGCTCGAGTAGCGCTCGAAGATCGCCGGGGCGTCGTCGGGACGCGGCCTTCGCAGCGCCAGCCTTTCGGTTTCGATCCGCTCGGGAGCCCTTGCGATCACCACGATTCCCCTTTCTTCCGCGGAACGATACGTCCCTCCGCAAGCGCGCTACAACGCCCCGCTTGACACCTCGTCGGACTCCGCTCTATATAACCAATCGGTTTTGCAACTGTATGGTTATGAAATGACGCCGGTCGGCCACCTCGACGCCACGTTCGCGGCCCTCGCTGACCCGACGCGGCGCGCCATCCTCGCCCGCCTGGCCTCCGGCGAGGCCTCCGTCACGGAGCTCGCCGAGCCCTTCGCCATGAGCCAACCGGCCATCTCCAAGCACCTGAAAGTGCTCGAGCGGGCCGGCCTCATCGCGCGGCGCCGGGACGCGCAGCGCCGCCCCTGCCGGCTCGAGGGCGACCGGCTGGCCGAGGCCGTCGGATGGCTGGCGAGCTGCCGGAACCTCTGGGAGGACAACTTTCAGCGTCTCGACGCCCTGCTCGACGAGCTGAAGAGCCCTCGAAAACCGCGCCGAGGCGCCAAACGCCGGAGGAGATGAGGGATGAAGAACACCGGCACGTTGAAGGTCTCGACCACCGGCGACCGGGAGATCGTGATGATCCGCGTCTTCGACGCGCCCCGGGCTTTGGTCTTCGAAGCGATGACCAGACCGCAGCTGCTCCGGCGTTGGTTCTTCGGCCCGCCCGGATGGACGCTCACCGTCTGCGAGATCGACCTCAAGGTCGGCGGCCGGTACCGCTACGTGTGGAGGCGACCCGACGGCGCGGAGATGGGCATGGGCGGCGTCTTCCGCGAGGTCGTGCCGCCCGAGCGCATCGTGCAGACCGAGGCCTTCGACGAATCCTGGTATCCCGGCGAGGCGATCGGACACTGGTCCTGACCGAAGAGAGCGGCAAGACCACCCTCACGGTGACCATGCGTTACGACTCGCGCGAGGCCCGCGACGCCGTCCTCAAGACTCCCATGGAGCACGGCGTGGCCGTGGGCTACGACCGGCTCGCGCAGATGCTCGCGGCCGACGCGGGGATCGGCCGATGACCCGGCCGCGCGCCGTCTCCATCACGATCCCCTCTGACCGGGAGGTCGTGCTGACGCGCCTCTTCGACGCGCCGACCCGCTGGCGAAATAGACGCCCCGGCCGGAGCGACGCGGCCGCGCCGCCTTCGCCCGTGGAAGCGGAGACGCTAAGGGCTTTCTTCCCCGATCCCGCGGCTGACTCGGAAGACATGGCCATCGGGATGCCGGACGTGCATCTCCCGGACGTTCCAGGGCATGTCCGTCGGAGGCCAGGTCACTTCGAGACCCCGCTCGAGGCAGAGCCGATGGATCGCATCGACGTCGTCCACCCAGATCGACATCCAGGCGCCCTTGTCGCTGGAGTCGTCGCCCCCTTCGCCGAAGGTCCTTGCCACGGAACCCTTGCCTCGGCCGCCCTGGGCGTTGTGGCAGAGGAAGATTTCGCAATGGCCCGAGCACACTGCCCCAAACGAGGGCGGAGTGCCCCAGTCCCAGTTCCTCTTCCAGCCGAGCTTCTCGAACCAGGCGAAGCTCTCCTGAATGTTCGAGACGTTCAGGATGGGAGTCAGGCCTTTGGCAAACATGGGAACCCTCCGATCGAAAAGACCCGGAACCCGTCACCACCAACGCCAACTCTGCCAGAATCGATCGCCCAGCCACGCCGCGCCGCAGACGAACCGCACCCGGCGCTCGCCGGAGAAGCGGCCACTCCTGTTGTTCCTTCAAGCCGCCGCGCTCCCCCCGTCTCGAGCCTCAGGCCACGACCACGTACTCGCTCTGAATCAGTCAGCCGGCGTACTGGCGCGTCGCGACGTGCTGGAGCCGGACGTCCCGGCCCAGAGGGCCGAAGAGCGGGAGTCCCTCGCCGATCAGGACCGGCACGCGGGTGACGATGAGCCGCTGAACCAGACCGGCCCGCAGAAAACCCTGGATCGTGATTCCGCCGTCCACGTAGACATGACCGACGCCCCGCGCGTCGAGCCGCGCCGCGACCTCGGCCGGGTCGCCGGCCAGCCGCTCCACGCGGGCCTCCGGCGGCGCGGGGGCCAGAGGGCGGCTGCTCAGGACGAAGACCTGTTTCTCGCCGTAGGGCCAGGCGGGGAGAGCGAGCACGGTCTCGTAGGTCTTGCGGCCGATCAGGAGCGCGTCCACGGTGGCCAGGAACGCCTCGTAGCCGTGCTCTTCCCCGCCGCCGGGCGGAAGGAAATCGAGCGCACCGTCGCCGCGAGCGATGAAGCCGTCAACACTCGTGCCGACGAAGACGGACGCCTTCACTTTCTTGATCCCTCCTGCCGCAGTCTAAATCGGCGACTGCGCGGCCGCCTTGCGCCTCACCGGCTCCGGTATACGTCCGTGTTGAGGTACTTCAGGCCGGAATCGGCCATGAGCGTGACGACTTTGGCGTCCGGCCCGAGCCGCTCCGCGACACGCAGCGCCGCGACGACGTTCGCCCCCGAGGACGTCCCGGCGAACAGGGCCTCCTCCCGCGCGATGCGCCGCGCCATCTCCTTGGCGTCGTCGGTCGGCACCGCCACGATCTCGTCCACCAGGGAGGGATCCCAGAGCGGCGGCGTGTAGCCGATCCCGACGCCCTCGATCTTGTGCGGTCCCGGCGGGCCGCCCAGCAAGACCGAGGATTCCGCGGGTTCGACGGCGACGATCCGGATGCCCGGCTTGCGCCGTTTCAGAACCGTGGCCACTCCCCGCGAAGAAGCCGCCGTTCCCACGCAATGGACGAAGGCGTCGATCTCTCCGCCGGTCTGGCTCCAGATCTCTTCGGCGAGCGTGTAATAACCCTCGATGCTGGCCTTGTTGTTGAGCTGGTCGGTCCAGTAGGTCCGCGGCTCGCGGCTCAGGTCGCGGGCCGTCTCGATCATTTCCAGGATCAACTTCCGGGTGGTGAGGCCTCCCTCGCTCGGCACCAGCGTGAGCTGCGCGCCCAGGGCCGCCATCTGATCCAGCTTCTCCCGGCTGAAAGCGTCGGAGGTCACGATCCGGATCGGATAACCCCGGGCGGCGCAGACCAGCGCGAGCGACGCTCCCGTGCTGCCGCCGGTGTACTCGACGACCGTGTCGCCGGCCTTCAACCGGCCCTCCTGCTCGGCCCGCGAGATCACCGCGCGGGCCATCCGATCCTTGACGCTGCCGGTGGGGTTCTCCCACTCGAGCTTCGCGAGGACGGAGGCCGACCCGGGCGGAACGACCTTGCGAAGCAGAACCATCGATGTGTTTCCGATTGCCTGGAGAATGTCCATGGATTCCGCCTGCTCCCTGTCCCGGCGGCCGCCTCCGCGACCGGCCCCGGAGACCTCGAGACCGCGCGCGCTTACCGTTTCCGGGATCCGGGCGGATCCTTTCGCATCCGGCGTCCGGCGGAGGCCTCGGGACGCGAAGCGCGGCGGCGCGCGGCGCCGTTGACCGCGACGCGCGCCTTCACCAGCTTCCGAACGAGGGCGACGGGCAGGGGATGAGCCGGCTGAAAGCGGACCGTGCCCTTGCTGACGCCGTAGCCCTCGAGCTCGTCCCGGTGGGCCGCGACCACTCCTCCCGGGTAGAAAGAGCAATGATTCTTGGACGCGCCGAACCAGACCAGCATCTTCCCGTCGAGGCGAAAGGCGGGGATCCCATAGCTGATGCACTCCTGCGCGCGCGGAACCGCGGCGCGAATCGCCCTTCGCAGCCGCTGGAGCGCGGCTCGCTTGTCCGGGACGAGCGCCGCGAGGTACTGATCGATGGTCTTCGCGTTGGGGCTCATGATGCCGGTGATCATAACGGGCGAACTGCCGCCGTCAGCGGCCGAGCAGCGCCCGGAAGAACTGGCCCGCGGCCAGATAGCCCAGGCCGAGGCCCGCGGACATGATCGCGGAAACGCGAAACGACATCTGCCGCAGGATCGCCGGCCCGGCTCGAAGCGCGTCCATCCAGGGAAAAAACTCGTGCATCGGCAAGGTCAGCTCCGGCTGTCGCGAGGCCTTCGCGCGATCACGGCTTTGGCGCCGCGATAAGATCCCGCTCCTCCGCCGCGAACAGCTTGCCGTCATCGCCGTCGATCTCGTACCCGATCATCTCCCCGGAATCGTATCCCTGCCGGATGCGCCCGGCGCCGCGCCCGGCCACGACCCTCTGGCCCTTCTTGAACTTGAAGACGGACGCCGCGTCGGGATCGTCCAGCGTCTTGAGTTTGTCCCGCCAGCCGGCGCCGTCGCGCCAGTGAATGTGGAAGGGCCCGACGCCGTGGACTTGCACGATGGCGGCCTCCGGGGTCCACCCGAACATCGTGCTGCCCTTCGGGATGAACGCGTAGCTTCCGGTCTTCAGCTCCTTCATGGCGGCGCGGTCGTACTTCTCGCCCACCGCGAAGTACAGCGTCCCCTGGACGACCGTGATGTTCTCGTCGACGGGGTGCTTGTGCGGGGGAATGATGCCGCCGGGCAGCTCGCGAATTCTCATCACGAATGGCTCTCCCGCCTTCTCCGGATCGCCGTAGAGGATCTCGACGTCCTGCGACATGGGATGAATCGGAACGATCCGGTGCTCGGGCTGAACCGCCGATTGCCCCCGAGCTCCCGCCGCGGCCAGGAGCAACGCGCACGCGACGCCGACCCTTGCTTGTGCTGGAACCGCCATCGGTCACCCCCTCGTCGTTCGCTCGCTTCTCCGGCGGCCGCCCGCGAGTCGCCGCGATGGGCGGGCCCGGCCAGCGGCGCGTTACTCATGCAGGCTGGGCACGAAATGCTGCACCGCCAGCGCCGCGCACGCAAGGAGAATCAGGAGAGCGAGACCCACCGACGGTCTCAGGCCCTTGCGCGCCAGCAGGAACCAGCCGCAAAACACCGCGATGGCCGACACGGCGACCACGAGCGGCTCGAAGCTGAAATTCGACACGCTTTTTCGGGCGGCCCCGGCTCGCAACGTGGCCGCGAGCCAGACCCCCAGAGGAAACGCGAGGAAGAGACTCAGCCAGCCGAGCGCCTGCAGCCTCCCGGGCCGCCTAGCCACGCCGGCCTCCTCCGATGTCGCGGACTTTGCGAATCAACTGCTGCCGCCAGACCGATGCCGACCGCGGCAGCCTCGGATCACGCCCCGGGCCGACGTGACACGTTGGACGCGTGAATAGGAATGATCCGCCACCCCCCTTCTCCCTTCGGAAAACACCGAACGCCTTCCGAAGGATCCACGATCGCGGTCGAACTCGAACATCGCAACAGCGTCGCACCCAGCACGAGCCACCGGAGGACGGCCGCGCGACGCCGGCCCGCCCACGCGCGGCGCGATCGCCCGATCCGATTCGACGTCGGTCGGCCCGGTCACGTCCCGGCGCCGCTCTGTGTTCTCGATCCCCACGACGACGACCGGCCGCATCTGGCCGGACCGAATCGCGGCGTCGATGTCGCTGGTGAAATGGGGGATCGTCAGGGTCTGGTGCGGGAGCACCGGCTCTGCGGCGGACGCGGCCGGCGCGGCGACGACGGCGCCGCCCAGCGTCGCGGCGACGCATAGGAGCGCGCCGATTCCGGATCGCCTCACGGCCGCCTGGGGACGGATTTCGACGTAATAACAATACAGATATTGTTTCCTAACCGGACCGGCGCCATGGCCTTCTCCGGGCTCTAGATTACCGGAGAAGTTGCGGCACGCCGTGGAAGCGCCCGGTCACGCTAAATCGCCCTTCCCCGCTTCGCCCGACGCGGCCGCACAGCCCGAGGAACCCGCGCCGCGCGCGCGGAAGCCGCTCCGCGCTTGGCGCCGCGGACCGGACCGGCGCGGCCGTCCGGCGCGGTCAGCCGGCGGTGCGCTCCCTTCACGAGATCCGAGATCAGTCGGATCGGCGACGGCTCGTCGACCCACACGCTGACCCAGCCCCGATGCCCGACGTAGGGCGTCCGGAAGAATCCGAAATGACGCACGAGGAAGTCCTGCTCGTCGGGCCGGGCGCTGACCGCGATGCAGGGCCGGCGCTTGTAGATTTCGAACGCGGCGTACGTGCGGCCGGATGCGCGAAAGTTCGGGTGCCCCCAGGACCGGGTCTCGGTCGTTCCCGGCAGCGACATGGCGATCCGGCGCAGCCATGCCGCGGGATCGGGCATTCGGCGCATCGACATCTGTGCGGCCACGATTTCCCACCCTCCGTTCGAGGACGGGCTCCGATCCGGAAGCCGTCTCACGCTCCGAGCCCTCCTCCGCTTTCATGCACCTGCGGGACGAAGCCGGCGCGGATGGCGCCGACGATCGATTTCGGAGTGAGAACGTCGACCGCCCGGGCCGGAGGCGCGTCCAGCGGGGGACCGTATCCGGCGAAGCCCCAGGGACGCAGCCGCCCTTCCCAGATCAGGCAGGGGTCTCCCTGGTATTCGACCATCGTTCCCGCGGGCAAGGCCGACAGGGCCGATTCGTAGGTCCTCTTCGCGCCGCCCCGCCCGACCCGCTCGGCGTGGAGGACACGATCGATTTCGTCCGCGCCGGCGAGCTCCGGATCTCGAGCCCCTGCGCCCCGCGCCACCCAGGCCTCTCGAAACTCGTTGTACCGGCTCCTTCGGCACTCCGCGCAGGGCCGATGGCCGGCGGCGAGCGAAGTGGCCTCGTCGAGAAAGAAGAGTTCGCTGTACCGGCCCGGCGTAAAGACCTCCCGCCGCCGATCTTTGAAGATCAGCGCGCAGGTGATCCAGCGCCGCGACCGCCAGGCCGCGACGATCCGCCCGGCCGGATCGTGCAGGACGCCCCGATTGCCCAGGAACGCTCCGCGTGCCGCGACCGCCTGCAGGCGGCCGTACGGATCAACGCGATTCTGTTTCGCCATCGGGCCGGCCCATCCTTCGGGTGTGCCGCGGATCGTCCCCCGCCCCGAGGTCAGGGCCGCCGCGCATCGATCAGCGCGCCCGCGCGGGCTCGGACGTCGTCGGGCAGCGCGCGGGCCCGCCGCGCGGCGGCATCGAGGTGCACCGCGACGAGAACGGTCCTCGCCGCGACCACCCCCGTCTCGTCGTTCTGCATCTCGTGGGCAAATCGAATGGCCTTGTCCTTGACCTCCAGAATGCAGGACGTGACGGTGACGACGTCCGCCGGGAACAGCTCCCGCTTGTACTCGATGTGCTGCTCGACGCCGGCCATGCCGAGACGCTCCGCCCGCAGCCGCGACGGGGTCAGGCCGATGGCGGAGAAGAGCTGCCACGTCGCCTCGTCGAACTTGGATACGTACCACATCACGTTCATGTGCCCCATGTGATCGCACTGCGACGGGTAGACCGCCCCGCGGTAGGTCACGAGCGCAGTCGAGCAAAACTCCTGTCCCGACGACCCGCGGCCGCCCCGGAGAGCTCGGCCCGCCTCACAAGGGGCGCCCGATGCCGAATTCGATCTGTGTCATGGGCTTGAAGGTCCGGAAGCCCACGACGAGCCATCCCTCGAACCCCTCGAGCTGAACCGGCTTGGATTTCTCGCCGATGGTCGGCCAGTTGGCCGTCTCGGCCCAGTGGATCAGCGCGTCCCGAAGGGCGGAGGGCTTCGCCGTCGACCCCTGCACCACGTACTCGAACGCGAGCGAGGCCTCGGGCCCTCGAAGCGTCTCCACGGCCAGGTGGACCATCTCCGGGGTCGTGAGGTCGAGGAACGCGCTCGTCGTTTCCTTGAGGGTCCTCACCCCGACCTGCAGAGCCGCCGCGCGCCGCAGGGGCAGCCCGGGAACAAGGTGCAGGGCCACGGGCCCTTTGCTCCACGTGTAGCTCCCGTCGGGCTGCGACCTGAACCCCGCCGCGCTCAATCGCAACATCAGATCGTCCTGCCCGAAGGCCGCTCGCGGAGACGGGGCCAGGAGAATCGCGAGCGCCGCGACGGCGACGCGCCGCCCGGACCGGGAGATCCGGGTCGCGCCTGGAAACCCGCAACATCCTCGTGAGCTCATAAGACACCTCTTCGTCCGCCCACTGCCGCACACGATCCGCTTACTTGCAAGGCGGGAGCTCGGAAGGGTGCTCGATCGGCAGGGGCGCCGGGTGCACCGATGCGACCACTCCTTCTCCCAGGTCGGGATGATCCTTCGCTCCAGGCCCGAACCACATGTGAAGAAATCCCCGTTCCGGTTTCTTCGAATCCTCGACGCCGAACTCCGCGCATCCGTCCGCATTGCGGACCGACTTGAAGGAGAGGCCGTTGGCGGTCCACTGCCGGGCGGTCGACTTGGCGCACTCGGGGTCCCGCGGGTTGTGGCCGGTATAGACGCCGACGAGGATGGGTGACTTCGGCGCGCGCTGGTCGCGGAAATACAGGACCGAGAAATCCGGACCTCTCGAGACTTGCACGCAGTGGCCGGCGGGCAGCCCGACCGTGTAGCCCGGCCAGATCGTCAGGATCGTCGGTTCGGGGGCGGCTCGAAGGGCAGAAGCCGCCAGGAAGAGGATTCCTGCCAACGAGGGCTTCCTGGCCATCATTCCCTCCGTCGTTTGGCCGAGCCGGCGGCGCGGACAACCTGCCCATCCGCATTGGGCACGAGTCTATTCCCGGTCACGGGCCTGGGCGATGCCTGAGGATAGCGAAAGTGCCCGGTGATCGCGTACGCGAACAGGATGTCGTCTTCCTTCGCGCCGTCGCCGATGTTGTGGACGACCAGAGGCCGCGCCCCGACCCGCTTGGAGGAGACGATCCCGATGTGCGGCTGGCCGCCGGGCAGTCTCCAGGTGACGACGTCGCCCGCTGCGTAGAGAGAGGCATTGCCGGCGATCGCCCGTGCCGCTCCCTGGCGCCGGAAGAATGCCGCGAGGTTGGGGACCCGGCGGTGATCGATGTTCGCGTCCGGGCGGCGCAGTCCCCAGAGATGGGGGTAGTCCGCCCAGCCGCGGGTCATGTCGTCGTGCACGAGGACCTGCAGATCGATCCCCACCTGGCGGTACGCGCGGACCACGACGTCGCTGCACACCCCGCGGTCGGCTGCGACATCCCCGCCCGGGTACGGGAGGCGCCGGTAGGACCCGTCGTACCGAAGGGTCACTCCCACCTGAGACCGCGCCGCGGCCGCCAGCCGGCTCGGGAGTCCGGGTTCGACGGGCCGCGCCTGCGAGAGAAGGACGAGAAGAAGAAATCTCACCGGCCCGCCGCGCCGCGACGCCGCGTCCGGCCGGAGGCCCCGTACGTCCTCTCGGTCCGCGGTTTCGTCAGCACTCCGACCCGATTCGATCCGCGTCTCACCGCGCTCTGTCCTCCAGCGGGACTGGATTCCCTCGCGGCGATGATACGTTGCCGCGATACCACGCCGAGAAGGTCTCGACCGCGGAAGTTCTTCTCCCGCTCTCGGATGGCCCGCGGCGTCGCAGATCGGTCTGATCGTTCTTGCCGGGTCCCCGGCTTCCGCGGCCGATGTTGCCCCGGGATCGGCCGCTCCAGCGCCGGCGGCGATTTCCGTTGCCCCGGACTCTCCCCGATGGGACCTCCAGGGACAAGCCAGGGCGGGCGAATACCAGGGCCGCAAGTGCCTGGCCCTCGACGGCGGCGAGGCGATTCTGAAGGATTTCGAGATGCGCGACGGCGTAATCGATGTGGATGCCGCGACTCCGGCGCACCGCGGATTTTTCGGTTTTCAGTTCCGGATCGCCCACGACGGCGCGGACTTCGAAGAAGTGCACCTTCGCCAGCACAAGTCCGGGGCTCCCGACGCGATGCAGTACACGCCGGTCCTCCACGCGGGCCGGAACTGGCAGATCTACAACGGGCCGGGCTTCACCGGGCCGTGGAGATCCCCGGCGCCGCCTGGTTTCACTTGCGCCTGGAGGTGACCGGCGCGCAGGCCCGGCTCTACGTCAAGGATATGGATCGGCCCGCGCTCGTGATGACCGATCTCAAGAGCGAGATCCAGAAGGGCCAGGTCGCCCTGTACGCCCTCACGGGCAAGACCTACTTCGGGAATTTCGAGGTGCGGCCGACGCCGGACGCGCCCTGGGAGCGGCGCCTTCCGCCGATGCCTCCCGGAACGCTGACCAAGTGGAGCCTCTCGCCTTCGTACGATCCGCTCGCGCGCAATCAGGAACGCCCGCTCACGGCGGCCGAGAGCGCCGCGATCCGCTGGCAGGACGTGGAGGCCGAGCCACGGGGGTTCGTGGTCCTCTACCGCTACCGCGAGGCCCCGCACCCGCGTGTCTCGTTCCAGGGCGATTTTTCCAAGCGCCTGGAACCGAAGCCCGGCATGCAGGTCGTCTACGCGCGGACCCGCATCGATTCCGACCGCGATCAGGTCAAGAAACTCTCGATCGGGTACAGCGACGACGTCAGCGTGTTCTTGAACGGCAAGATCCTCTACCGCGGCCGCAGCGCTCAGGGGTTCCGCGATCCCGGGTTCCTCGGAATCGTCAATCCCGAGAACGACGCCGTCTACCTCCCCACTGAAGAAAGGCGCCAACGAGCTCGTCCTGGCCGTGAGCGAGCTCGGAGGAGGCTGGGGTTCGTCTGCCGCCTGGAGGATCTGGACCGCTGACCGGCGCGTCGAGCCGCCCGCGGCCTCACCGGCGCTTGCGCAGCCTGACGTGGGCGGCCGCGCGGGCGCCCGCGACGTGCTCGACGCACTCGTAGCCCAACGCGCGCAGATCGACGCCGCTCAACAGATGCTCCCCGGCGCCGAGCAGGACGGGCGCGATTGCCAGGTGCAGCTCGTCGATCAGGCCGGCGCGCAGGTACTGACGAATCGTGGAGACGCCCCCGCCCACGCGGACGTCGCGGCCGCCGGCCGCGTTCCGGGCCTGCCCGAGCGCGGCCTCTATCCCTTCGGTGACGAAGCGAAACTCGGTTCCTCCCTGCATTCGGAAGGGCGCCCGCGCGTGATGGGTCAGCACGAAAACCGGCGTGTGATACGGTGGCTCCTCGCCCCACCAGCCCTTCCAGCTGTCGTCCGGCCACGGGCCGCGAACGGGCCCGAACATGTTGCGCCCGAGAATCCAGGCGCCGATCCCTGAGAGGCCCTGGGCCGCAAGCTCTTCGTCGACGCCCGTTTCGCCGTCCTCATGGCCATGCATCCGCTTCCAGGTCCGGGTGTGGAAGAACCAGTCGAACAATTCCGGCCCGCCCACCCCGAGGGGATTCTCCAGGTCCTGGCCCGGACCGGCCCCGTATCCGTCGATGGAGATCGAGAAGCTGCTGACGCGGACCTTAGGCATCGCGTTTCAGCCCGCGATCGGCGACGGCGAAGAACCCGTGGTTTGGGCGACCAGACGGAGTCCTTGGTCGGCGGCCGCAACGGAGCGTCCGCCAAAACCTGAGAGGCTGCACGGCCAGGGCCAGAGGGAGCGCGAGGGAGGCCCGCGCCAACCGCGGGCGCGCCGCCGCGACGTTCGACGTCATGGCCAACACCCTATGGCCTGGTCCGGCCGTTGGCAAGAGCGCCTCCTCTCATCAGGTTGTGTCCGGGCGCGCGCGGCCGGCCGGCCGCCGACTTCACTCGCCGCCGCCACGCGGCAATCCGCCTGCCGCGGCCGCGTACCGGCGTTCCGGGGCCGGGTGCTAGCATGCGGCCCGACCCTCAAGATCGATCAGGAGGTCAGCGATGCGCAACGCGATCCTGGCGGCGACCCTGACAATGACCATTATGGCCGGCCCACTCCATGCGGCGACCAAGAAGGCTCCCCCGGCGGATGTCGGCTCGGGGCGGATCGCCTGGTTCGACATCACCACGACGAACCTTCCGCAGTCGAAAGAATTCTACGGGAAGCTTTTCGATTGGCAATTCGCGCCGGTGCGGGGCTCGGATCAGGCGGCCGAGATCGTCTCCCGCGGCACCTCGATCGGAACGCTGCGGGTCGCCGACGGGCAGATCAGCCCGTTCAACGGCGTGGTCTATGTCCAGGTGCCGGATCTCCCGGCCAGCTGCACGAAGGCGAGCCAGCTCGGCGGGACCGTCGTGCCCGGGTTCCCCTTCAATTTGCCCGACGGCACCGGAGCCATCGCCGTGATCGTCGATCCTGCCGGCCACCCTCTCGGCATGTATTCGAGGACCCTGCTCCCTCCCAAGCCGTCCCCGACGAAGTGAAGACGGCCCTTTCGGACACCCCCGGTCCCTCTACGGAATAACGCCGCGCGCGGGCACGCCTCCCCGCAGCACGCGAACCCGAAGGCGACGACGCCGGTGGCGCCGGCCGCGAGAACCGGCGCGAGGCGGCGGTACGGCGGATCGGCGCAGGAGAGAACCGCGGGCCCCAAACGAAGAATCCCTCGCCGATCACCGCATCCGGGCGCGAGGCGACGGCCTCGAGTCAGGCCGCCCTCACGGACGGTCGCCACCTGACCCGGAAATCCAGGAAGGCCTACTGTTTTTGGGCCGACGCAGCCAGAACGGCGCCAAGCGTCTTGATGCGACTGCCCACCGCACTCGGGAAGCCGCCCTTCACGTTCGAGTCCTTCCGCACGGGCAGGGAACCCACCTTGGTCGCCTTCTTGACGCTCTTCCTCTTGGCCACGACACCCTCCTTCGAGTTTCGCGCCTCGGAGCCCTTTGCCCCGGGAGCAACCAGAGAGGATCTTTGTTTGCCAGCGCGGAGGCGGTACAGCGATTTGCGCGAGGCCTCGCGCTCGAGGGCCTCGAAACAGGGCACGAGGCTGTCCGGTTGCGGACCACGGCGGCCTCGTTCTGCGACCTTCCCCGTTTCCCGGAGCTGGCCGACGCGTCGAACAGCCTCCTCAGTCGAGCCCTCCGCCGAGCAGACGCCCGGGGGGCCTGGAGGCATGAACACCTTCCTCTCCCGGCCAGGAGAGGCCGGGCGTCCTCGGCAATTGCGGCCAGGAAGGAACCAACGTCTTCGATCGATCGTCGTCGACGGCCCAGCCGTTTCCCGAGCGGCGCAGGAAGATCTTCGCCGTCAGTTCCTGGAAAGGCGGACCCGATCCATTGGCGCTACGCCGGTCCGGCCAGTGATACGAAAACAGCGCAATGTACGCGTCGCCTTCCTTGCCCTCCGGCGGCGGGCCGCCGGATTCGCTGAGCAGCGCCGAGACCCCGTCGAACACCGGCTGAGTCTCCGGCACGCCGGACAGGAACGCCTTCGAATGGCGAATGATGGTTCCCGCGCGGGCGGGCGTGAGGCGCTCGGAGCAGCCGAGCCCGACGAGACAGATCGCCAGCAGGAGAACCGCCCGGCGCGCGAGCGGTTGGCGGTCGAGCTTTCGCGGCCGCGGCCGGGCCCCACGCTCAGAGCCCATCTTCGAGGACGAACGTGTCGGCGATGACCTGGCCCACTTTCCATTTCTCGTCCCACCGGCCGCTGGGAGCGTCGAAGATGACGATGCACAGCGTGCTCGTGTTCGGGCTCACCAGAACCTGGATGAAGGCATTGCGCCGCGAAGACGCCTGCCTCTCCTTTTCGGCGTAGAACCCGGCCATCCCCACGAACGGTCCATGCGTCGAGTCCCAGGTCTTCAGAGGCTTCAAGGAGCCGGAGAGGCCGGCCAGATATTGCGACGCCACCTTCTCGGCTTCCTGGCGCGATCGGGCACGGTTGGCCCGAATGAGGTGCAGGGAGAACTTGGCCGGATCCGAGACCCCTGTCTCGGTCTCGGTCGACAGCCAACCCATGTCGCCCTGGCAGCACTTGTGCCGCCAGGACGCCGGCAGCAGGACGGCCCCTTTCATCTCGGAGAGGCGCTGCCAGGAGAAGCCCGCCGGCGCCGCCGGGAGCTCCTGCGCGATGCCACCGCGCGGATCGAGGACGACGAGCGACAGAGCGAGCGCGGCCATCCCGAGATGCCGCACGGCAGCCCGGACGCGGCGCAGCGGTCCGGAGCGGAGCGCCAATCGCGGCACCCATGGCTCCTTCCGCCTCATCGGTCGTCCCGCCTCGCCTCGAACAACGGAGGTCCTTTCGATTGAGGGCAATCGTACCAGCCGGCGGCTCCCCCTCCCCTGCGGGAATGTGTCCCGGGCGCTAGCTCCTGGGTTGGAACAGGTCCCAGAGGTTCCCGTAGAGATCCCGGAAGACCGCGACGGTGCCGTAGCTCTCCTCCTTCGGCTCCCGGACGAAGACCACGCCCCTGGCCTTGTAGGAGTGGAAGTCGCGCCAGAAATCGTCCGTCACGAGGAACAGGAACACCCGGCCGCCGGTTTGGTTCCCAATTCGCGCCGACTGCTCGGCGCCGGCGGCGCGCGCGAGAAGGAGCCGCGGTTGTGCCGATCCGGGCGGCGCGATCGTCACCCAACGCTTGGCCTGCTCGGGAACGGGAATGTCTTCGACCAGCCGGAAGCCGAGCGTTCCGACGAAGAAATCGAGGGCCTCATCGTATTCGCGCACGACGAGCGCCACCAGGCCGATCGACTGCTCCATGGGTGTTGGGTATCCGCTCCGGCTACCGGAACGCCAGCCAAAGTGATGCGACCGAGAGACCCAGGCAGAGCGGGGAAAAGAACCAGGTATCCCAGCGCGCGAACGAGGTGCCCCGGACGCGTTTGAAAAAGCCCACCAGCCGGAATTCTCCGATGGCCCGAACGAGGAAGACAAGTCCCATGACGAAGACCGGCCATTGGAAGAGTCTGGCCGGGACGATTGTGCGAAGAACATCCGCCCGGCCGAGAACGATGACCGACGCCGCGAAGAGAGCGCAGGCGACGGCGAACGTGGCTGCTGCCGAAGGGCTGTACGCAGGCCGGCCGTCGACTTCGGGAATGGTCGACCCGACGCCGAGCCGCCCCTCGAGCGCCCAGAACACGTGGAGCGCGCCCAGTAAGCCCAACACGACAGCCAGAGGCCTCGCGACGAGAAGAGTCAGGGATGGCCCTTTCGCGTGCGCCTGTGGCGGTGGTGCCGGGAGGATCTTGATGGCTGCTCCGGCGGTCGACGCAACAGCTTCATACTGGCAATCACGTCGAACGTTCGCTTCTCTCGGCCGGAGCGCGGAGAAAGAGGGGCTGTCCGACCGCCACGATGCCGATGCGCGTGACCGTGCCATAGATTCCCGCGTTGTTCTGGTTCGCGCGAACGATCACTTCCATCACTTCCGGCGCACGGCTCGCCGAGTCGGGATCGATGGTCACCATCGCGCAGCGTTCGTCGCGCATCGTCACGGCGATGGCGGGCGCCTCCTGCCCTTCGCCGAAGGAGAGCACGCCGCCCACCCACTGGTCCTCCTGGAATGGAACCGGGCGCTGCAGACGGACGACGACGTTCGGGCGAAACCGTCGCAGGTCCAGGTTCCGCCCCGCGAGACGTCCGATCTCGCTCACGGTCTCGGACGCGATCACCGAAACGCTCGCTTCATCGAAGATGCCCTGCTTGAGCTGCATCATCTGCACGCGGGTCCCGTGCCGGTGTCCGATCTCCGCGGCCAGGTCGTCCCCGAAAACGGGCAGGTCGTCGCCTCCAGGCGTGCGGACGTGCGTCGGGAGATCCGCCTCTCCCCCGCCGTCGCGGCGATGCGGCGCAAAGAGGAGCAGATCGGGAAGCTTGGTCGCGGTCAGCCAGGGGAATCCGCCGCGGTCCTCGATCCGCCGGAGCGCCAGCCGCCGGTCGCCGTCGAGGCCGTGCCAGCCCAGCCTGGCGGTGTCGAGCCGTTCGCCGGCCATCGACTTCACGGGATATCGGAAGATCGCCTCGACGTGTCCGATCTCTACGAGCATACTTACCCTAAGAACGGCAGACGATATCAACCTCGGCGAGCGAAACAGAGAGGGAGTCCGGCGACCGCTCGACCGCTCGAGCGCTCGACGATCCGCCATTCGTAAACGCGGTTTCCTGCGACGGCGATCCGGCGTCCGGGCTCCGCCACTTGAAACCGACGACGACGCCGCAGAAAGCCAGGACCGCCGCCACCGCGGCCCAGAGAGGCGGCGTACCGGCAGCAAAGTGAATGGGTTTTCCGAAGCGCAGCAAGGAGGCGTACCAGCGCAGACTCTCCAGAAGCCCCAACGTGATCGCCCATGCATACGGCGCCCGAGCCACGATCACCCAACCGACCAGAACGGCCGCGGCGAAGGTCGTAAACATCCCGAACCCGAACGGCATCCAAGAGAGCGAGCCCGCCATCGGCCCGCGCACTCCCTGCGCCGGAATCGCTTTCGCGACGAACCAGTCTTCCATGAACCGAATCCAGGCGTCGGCGTAAAGGCCGCCCAGGACGATCAGAACGTTGCCGAGGATTCGCCGCATCTCAGGAGCTCCCTCCGCTGCCGCCGCGCGTTGCGCCCCGGCATATCATCGAAGCCGACGATGACCCGACAGTTCGAGACGGTTTCAGGCGCACGTCACGTCAACATTCTCGCATCGACGAGGGAGCGTGGATATGGCCAACGCACCAGACCGGAGTCTGCTCGAGGCTCTTCTGGACTCCTGGGACCGGAACAACACGATCCTGCTCAACCTGCTCCGGGCCCTTCCCGACGGCGGGCTGGAAGTTCGAGCGATGGACACGAGCCCATCCATCGCCCAGTTGTTCACGCACATCCACTACGTCCGGCTCGTCTTCGTCCTCGAGGATGCGCCCGAGTTCGCCGGAGACCTGCCCGAGGAAGAGTGGGTCAGCGAACGTGACTCCAACCGCATCGCGCACCTGCTCAATGACAGCGCTGGGGCGGTCCGGGACGCCGTGAGGAACAGGATCGAGGCGGGCCGGGAGATGAACCTGCACTATGACCACCCGATCCTCCTGCTGCAGCACATGCTCTGGCACGAGGGCTACCATCACGGCCAGATGAAGCTGGCCCTCAAGGTGGCGGGCCGCCCGCTCACCGATCAGGAAGCCGGGCCGGTGACGTGGGGAGTCTGGATGCGCAAGAACCGGGCGGCAGGCTAGCAGCCCGTGGATAAATCGGTCATTTGGTTTTACGCGACTGCGAGTGGAGGATTTGAGCCGGGGTGCTGAGTATCGCGAGGATGCGGGCTGAAAGAGTCGAGTTGGTCGGAGAGGGAACGAACGAGGTTGCACATCGAAGAGAGGAACACTGAGAGGGCGTGTGCGAGGAGGGTCTTTCTGCTCTGGAAGCCGCGCGGGGTGCCCAGACCGCTAGCCCAACTCGTAGCTCAGCGTGAGCGGGTGCTCCATCCCGTGCCCGACGGCCGATGTGCCCTCGCCGCGCAGGCCCTGAAGTTCTCCCGTGCCGGAACCAGGAACGACGGAATAGGACTCCTTCGCCTCGCCATTCTCGAAGACTCCCATGCGTTGGAGCACGAAGGTGCCCGCTTTCCCCGCAACGCGCCCGACGACCCGCTCGAGGCCGACGAACGTGGCCGAACCGTCGCTCCGGTACATCATCAGGTATTCCACTTGCCCCTCGCCCTCGATGTCGCCGGTGAACGTCTTCGCGACGGCGGCGCGAGTCATCTTCGGCAGGTCCCGGCCCTCACTGTAGGGCTTCTCGTCCCAGCTCTTGATCGTGAAACGGGAGTTGGCAACGTGTTTCATGTTCTCCCTCGGGCTGCCCCGGCGACGGCGGATTTCGCAGTTGCTACCCTTCTTGCTGCGCGCGCCGCGCGAGCACCCAGGACCACGCTCCGCACCACATCACGAGTGGCAGGAGCGACACAAGGCCGGGCAGACCGAGCTGAAGACCGAGGTTCCACGCATAACGCGCACCGTGCCGGTCGCGGTCCGGTATGTCGATGCTCTGATCCGATGTCGAGACCTCTCCTAGCACAAGCCGCGGAAGGATGTAATCGCCAAAGGGCGCGCGGAACGAGAAGTCGACCTCGGGCTGCACCGCCGTGCCCGCGAGCATGAGGAAGGCGGAGTAGCCGACCAGCAGCCCGACCGCGATCCGCGCCGGCGCCGCGTGGGCGGCGGGCGCGACGAGCCAACCGGCGGCCAGCACCACCAGGAACGGAATGCATGGAACCAGGTGGCGGGGGCCGATCGCCCATCCTCCATGCCAGTCGACCAGCGACGCGTTCATCCATACGAACAGGATCGCGATCGCGGCACAGGCAAGCGCCTCGGCTCG
The DNA here is from genome assembly GCA_963733955.1 of uncultured Acidobacteriota bacterium. Classification (GTDB taxonomy): domain Bacteria; phylum Acidobacteriota; class Thermoanaerobaculia; order UBA5066; family Gp7-AA6; genus DATFTF01. The sequence goes on along the minus strand of CAVTEW010000003.1, from coordinate 1,596,814 downwards.
AAAGCCCCTCCTCGCAAGGCGGACCGCGCCGGGCAAAGCGAGCAGGAGCCAGGGGGCCGAGAAGAACAGGCCCCGGAACGGCGAGCCGAGGATTGCCCAGAGCACGCGCAGCCTCGGGGCGCCGATCCCCATGAAGAAGCCCTCATGCCGGCTGTCTTGCGTCGAAAAGTCGTAAGGCAAGTGCCAGGGTGCGCCGAACGCGGTCGCGTGGTACCAGAGCAGCACCAGCACGGGACCGAGGCCGCCGACGACCGCCCAGAGCATCGCGCGCGCCTTGACCGCACGCAGGGCGTAGACGGCGATCACGGCCACGGCGATCGCGGCCGTGTATTCGACGACGATGGCCCAGCCGCAGAGCGCGCCGACCGCGATGAGCCGCCCGGGCGACGGCGGATCGAGGCCGCGCCGGATCCGGACCAGCAGAGCAAAGGCGGTCGCCAGCAGCGCCGCAATGAGCTGATGACCGTAATAGAGCGTCGCGTAAGGGAACGCGAGCGTGGCAAGCGCCCAGGCGGCGGCAAGACCCACGCGCGCGTGGGCGGGCAGTCCGAGCGTTCCGAGAAGCATCGCGAGTGCCACGATGCCGAGCGCCGACGGCAGGCCGACCGCGAAGAGGGTCGAAAGCCACGCCGCCCACCCCAACGACGCGACGCTTCGAGGCGGCCCGAAGAGAGCGTGCGCGATCGCGTAGGGTACGGCGCCGGCGAACGACACTCCCGGCGCCTTGTCGCAGAAGACATGACCGGAGCGCTCGGCGGTGTCCTGCGTGTTTTGCGCGAAGCGATCGATGGACAGCGTGTGGTCCTCGACGAGCGCCCGGGTCAGATCGAAGCGGCTGTTCTGGTTCCAGCCGCCGGCCTGGTAGAAGTAGGCGTACGCGCCGAGCACCATCGCCAACAGCGCGCCTTCGGGTCGCCCCAGCCAACGCTTCACCCTTCCCTCACTGCGGCAACATCGGCCCCTGGCGCCCGTCGCCGCCGGAACTCACTTTGGGACGCGCACCACCGAGCGCCTGCGGCCGAACCAGGCGAAGCCCACGACAAGAGCCGCCACGGCTCCCAAGGGGCCACAAACGAAGATGCTGCTCATCGCGGCTTCGACGGACCGATCGTGCCTATTGGACGAGAACCACTCGATCAGAAAATAACCGCGGCCGGTCGCACGAAAGACCCGCCCCTGGTGTAGAGCAGACCGATGCCGAGCCGTTTCACGATCGCGGATCCTCGCGGCGGTAGGCTAGCAGATCCCCTGCGCAACCCTATCCGGTCGCGATCACCGCCGTCTCCCGCGGAGCACGTAGCAGGGATAGTCGTTCCGCGCCGCCGCCGAGGCGGACAGATCGATGTCGACCGTCGCGAACGGCGCGTCGGGAGCCGACCGCGCCAGGATGTTCCCGGACGGGTCGATGATCCAGCCGACGCCGCCGCACGCACCCGTCGGTTCCACGCGGTTGGACGACAGGCTGAATGCGCCCGAGCGCACCGCCGCCACCACGCCCGCCGACAGCCACTTGGCCGTCGTCGAGGCCGCCGTCGCGCGCGGAGACAGGATGACCGGCACGCCGCGCGCGGCATAGTCGGCGTAGGTCTCCACGGCCCACAGCTCCGTGCAGATGTTGAGGCCGAAGGACCACGCGCCGGCGTGGTATTCGGTGAATTCGGGATCGCCCGGGTCGAACCAGCGCGCTTCCCAGTTGCCCGGTTCATCCGGGAGGAAGAACTTGCGGCGCAAGGGCACCAGGTGTCCGGCGGCCGGGCCGCCGGAGCCCGACCAGAGGAACCCCTGGTTGAAGGGCCGGCCGCCGATCGTGACGGGACGGGTCCCCACGACCTGCGCGGCGCGCAGCTCCGGGAGCCGGCGGCGCCAGACCTCGCTTGCGGCCTGCGCGGCCGCCCAGCGCGCGGGGTCGAAGAGCTCGTCCTGCCAGACCGGATCGACCATCGCGAGCTCCGGCAGCAGCACCAGCTCGGACGCGTGGCGCGCGGTGTGCCCGCACAGCGCGGCCCATGCGGCGGCCAGCGCTCCCGGCTCATGGGGCAGCTCACAGACGGTGACGCGCATCGTCGCTTCGAGGGCGCGAGGTTCGACGCCTACCAGATCCGCACGCGCGACGAGGGCGCGAGGTACAGCTTTTGTCCCGGGCGCACGTCGAACGCGGCGTACCACGCATCGAGATTACGAACCGTGTCGGCGCGGCAGTCCTCCGGCGCGTGGTCGCTGGTGGCGACCTGCGTTCGCATGGCGGCTTCGCTGACCTTGCGCCGTTGGGTCTGCGCATAGGCGATGAAGAACTCCCGATCCTGCTCCCGCACGTCGCCCGAATCCGCCGCCCGGGCGCCCAGCGTCTTGCGGTAGGCGTCGAACGCGGCGGCGAGGCCGCCCAGATCGGCGATGTTCTCGGTCAGCGTCAGCTTGCCGTTGACGGAGAGGCCGGGAAGCGGCTGGTACGCGCCGAACTGATCCACCAGAGGCTGCGCGAGAGCCTGGAAGCGCTGCATGTCCTCGGGGGTCCACCAGTGCCGCATTCGGTGCTCGGTGTCGTACTCGGCGCCCAGCACGTCGATGTAATGCGTGAGATCGTGCCCGATCAGCGCCCCGACGGAACCGTAGGCCGCGGCATCCGAGGACGCGTGATCGTACTTTGGGGGCTCCAGCAACGCGGCCGCCATGACGTACGCGTTCTGCTGGAACACGAGCACGGCGCCCACTTTCTGCGGCGCGATGTACCAGTACTTCAAGTTCACAGGCTGGCCGAGGCGGGCGACGGCTTTCCGGTAAGCGTGCTCGAAGACGCGCCGCAGGTTCCCCAACGGGTCTCCCGGGTCGACGGTCAGCGCGGAATAGTCCTCCCATTGATCGGGATACCCGATCCCCACGTACAGCGTCTGTAGCTTCGTCAACGCGCTCGCCCTGGTGGCCGGCGACATCCACGTTGCGGCCTCGACCCGCGCCGTGAGCGCCGCGCGGACGTTGTCGGAGATTCGCTCCACGCGCGCCTTCTGCCCGGCGGGGAAATAGCGCTCGGCGTACATTTTCCCGAGCGCGTCGCCCATGGCGGATTGCGTGGCCACGAGCGCGCGCTCGGCGCGGGAAGGTTGCGGGCCGGCGCCCGCGGCGGCGCGCATCGCCAGCGCCTCCTCGGCGAATGCGCGCGGCAGCACGTCGGCGAAATCGTGGAGGGCGTGGAAGCGCAGGTAGTCCTTCCAGGCCTCCAGCGGCTGCGACGCGACCAGCGCCGCGACCCCCGTCACGGCGGTCGGCTGCCAGACGACGAAGTCTCCCTGCCTGGCCAACCCCGCTTCCTCGAAGAAGACGGTCCAGTCGACCCCGGGAGCCCGCCGCGCGAAGTCCGAGCGCGTCCACAGGGTATCGGCGTTGCGGTCGAGTGCCGACGCCGCGCGCGTGGCGTGGGTCTGCGCGATCGCCGTTTCCAGCGCCAGCACGGCGCTCCCGCGCCGGTCGGCCCGGTCCAGGCCCGCGAGCATGAGCATCTTCCGGATGTAGTCGCGGTACCTTGCTCGAAGGGCTTCCTTCCCCGAATCGGCGCTCAAGTAGTCCTCGCGGTCCGGCAGGCCCAGCCCTCCCTGCACCAGGAACGCGGAGTTGGTCTTCTCTCCGTGAATGCTCTGCTCCACGGAGAGCCCCAGCACGCCGGCGGACTTGTAGATGCCGAAACCCATCAGGTCGACGTCGGCGCGCAGCCCGCGGCCCAGCAGGCGCGTGAGCTCCGTTTTGTCCGACACCTTCTCGATGCGATCGAGCATCGGCCGGAGCGACGCGAGGCCCCTCGCCTCGATGGCGGCTTCGCTCAAATAGGCCGCGTGGAAATCGGCGACCTTGCGCGCCGCGGAGCCGGCCGGCGCGGCCTTGGCGGCGTCGAGCAGCGCGGCGATGCGGCGGCGCGTCAATTCCTCGAGCTCGTCGCGGGCTCCCCATCGCTCCTTGCCCGCCGGAAGGGCGGTGGCCTTGAGCCACTCGCCGTTGGCATAGGCGAAGAAGTCGTCGCCGGGGGCGACGCGCGCGTCGGCCGTGCTCTCGAGCCGCGCCGGTGCTCCGTCGTCCGCGGCCCGCGCCGCGGGCCAGCGCGAGAAGGCCGCCAGGAAGGTCAACAGCACCGCTGCGGGAACGTGTCCGACGGTTCGGTTCCGAGAGAGCGTGTTGCGGGTTCGTTCGAAGCGCATGGCTTGGCCTCTCGCTGGAGTGGTGATCCCCGGAACGGGACATGCGGCCCCGGCGGGGACGTCCGCGAAGATACCGGCGGACCGAAACCTTGTCGCGGCGCCGGGCCGACAACTTTGATTCACTTTCGGACATTGCCCCGTGCGGGACCGCGCCCCTCGCTCGATCGGATATATGCTCGATGCGCCGGTCTTTCCGCCCATGATCACGCGCGCTCAGCCGATCGATGTGCTGTTCGTCATCGTGCGGCATTCCCTGCTGCTCGACATCGCCGGGCCGGCCGAAGCCTTTCGTCTCGCCAATCTGCACCGCGAAGCCCGTCGACTCCCGCCGCGCTTTCGTCTACGCTTCGCGGGGCCGGCGGCAACCCTGTCGACTTCGGTCGGATTGGAGCTTGGCAACCTCATTCCTTTGCCCGAACAGCTCCGAGAACCGACCTGGGTCGTGGTGGTCGGTCAACCGACGTCGCAGGTCGCCCAGGTCACGCCGGAGATCGCGGCCACGGCCCAATGGCTGAACGATCGCCTGCGCGAGACGCTCCTCGACGCGAACACGCCGCACCGCCTGCTGACGATCTGCTCGGGCACTCTGCTCGCCGCCCGGGCGGGTGTGCTCGCCGCGCGCCGCTGCACCACGCACCATGAGCTCCTGGACATGCTTCGAGCCCTGGCGCCGCAGGCACAGGTCATCGACAATCGCGTGTTCGTGGTGGATGGTCCCCTCGCGTCCAGCGCGGGCATTACCGCGGGAGTCGACGTCGCCCTGCACTTGATCGCGGAGGAGTGCGGCGAAGCCCTGGCGGCCACCGTCGCCGAGGACATGGTGGTCTACCTGCGGCGCTCCCCGCGCGACACCGAGTTGTCGCCGTTCCACACGCACCGCCGCCACCTCCACCCCACCGTGCACCGGGTCCAGGACGCGATCGTCACCGAGCCGCAGCGCGACTGGGATATGGCCTCGTTGGCCCGCGTTGGCCACGCGGCCGAGCGACACCTGCTGCGGCTGTTCACCGAGCACGCCGGCATCTCGCCGCTGAACTACCTTCGGCTGATCCGGCTCGAGCGCGCGCGCCAGTCCCTGGAATACGGCGCGACCGTCACGCGCGCCGCCGCGGCGGCCGGCTTCGCCTCCGACCAGCAGCTGCGCCGTGCCTGGAGCCGCCAGTGGGGCGGTTCGCCCCGTGATGCCGCCCGGGCGGCGGGGCCTGCCGCTCCGGAACCGCGCGCAACACAGGCCGCGCGATCTCGCGCTAGCCCATGATGGACTCCGGATGAGTCCGCGGAGAGCCTCGGCCGCCTTCCTCGCCAAGGAAATGGGACCGGCCGCTCAGTCGAGGAGCCGGTGCCCTACTTCGATAGACCACACGTATATATGTAGACCTCAAGATACCGGAAGGAGTGGGCCCTTGCTCTCTGGGCCCCCAGCAGCGTCAGTCGTGGTGGAAGTAGAAGCGGTTGCCATCCACGTCGGCGACGGTGAACTGCCTCAGCCCCCAGGGCTTCTTTTCCAGGGGATCCACGATCTTCGCCCCCGAAGACTGCAGCTCGCGATACGTCGCATCGAGATCCTCGGCGAAGACCCAGTGGACCGCCGGTTCGAAGGGCGGCTCTCTCCTCCGAAGGAAGATCACCGCGCGTTTCCGTGACACCGCGCCGATCCCCTTGCCCGGATCGAGCCATCCGATCTCGAAACCGAGAGCGTCACGGTAATGCCGCTGCGCTCGCTCCACGTCCGCGACGGGGAGCTCCGGCACCGGCGGACCGATCGAGGACAACTCTTTCGTGCTCACATGCCCCTTCTGGCTCCGCGCTCGCTGACCGTCGCCGCCCGTCCGAGCGTTACCCCGGCGCCTCGCCGCTTCCCGGCTCGCGCGAAGAGATCGCGCTCAGCGTGACGTAGTATCCATCAGGGTCCCGGAGCGAGAACTCCATCGTTCGAGTATTCGGATTCAGGTGCGGCTCCTCTTCCAGCTGAGCGACGAGCGCGCGCGCTCTTTTCAGCGCCGGCTCGAAGTCGTCGACGCGGAAGAATAAGAGGAGCCCGTTGCCGGGCGTCGCGGTGTCCGGGCTCGTCAAGGATGGATGATCGTGCGCACCCCACTGGTGGAGGCAGAGCAGAACGGTTCCATCCGAATCGAGGATCTGTCCGAAGTAGGTGTGTTCGGGTCGTGTCGCGACCTGGCCGAAGAGTGCCTTGTACCACTTGAAGCTGCCCGGCACATCGTCGACGCCGATCACCGTCCAGGTGCGCTTCATGACATTTCTCCCGTTGGCTCAACCCCTCGGAGATCCATTGCCCGCTGCCCGAGCGCGTTGGGCCGGCCGGATTTCAGAAGCCGTCCCACCCGATGCATCGAGTAGATCAGCCTTGCCATGCTCCCCCGGCTCGACTCGCCTGCAGATGCGCGAGAGATTCGAGATCGCCAACTCGGGTCCCCTTACGGCTGGACATCGAGTTACGGCTGGACGTCGAGCGAGAGGGGATCGCCGGAAGCCAGGTCGCGCAGCACGCCGCCTCGGCGGATCTCGACGCGACGGACCCGGGATTTGTCCACCACGATCGAGTAGCAGGCGGCCGTCGCGATCGGCAACGCGGGCCCCTTGGGCGTCGTCCACGCGATCGCGACCTTCAGAACGCCGCCGGACGGGCCCTTCACGTCCAGACGGCTCGTGCCGCCGGTCCCGATCACCTCGTCGAGGAGGAGGAGCGCTTCTCTGGAGAAGTCGATTCTGGCTCTCTCCACGCGCTCGCGCCACTTCGCCGGCGAGCGCTCTTCCTGGCATTTCGCGGGGAGGCCGGCGGCGACTCGGTCGAGCTGCGCGCGCGAGGCGATCAAGAGCCCGTTTTGCGCTCCGCAGGGCAGGCACAGTCCGGGGACTTCGTGATAGGCGATGCGATCTTCCGAGGCGAGTCGGAACAGCTCCTCGATCTCCTTGCCGGCATCCGCGACGTCCTTCGTCCGTGGAGAGCACCTTCCGATCGCGAGCCTTCCGTCGGACCGCTTGCCGAGGAACATCAAGTACGTCTTGCCCACCTCGAACGGCTGCCGTTCGTCGGAGTCGAAGGCCAGCACGGCTCCGTCCCCGGATTTCGCCGGCTTCCAGAGTCGCGTCGCATCGATGCGGAGCGCCTTCCAACCCGCCGGGTCGGAATCCGTGATCGCGAGCACTTGCGCCTCGATGACCGCCTCCGCCGACGCGAAAGCCTTCTTCACGCTCGTCTCCTCGCAGAGGCCCGAGATCTCTCCCCGACACGCGAGAACGAGCCCGAGGGCGAGAGAGGCGCTCTTCGGGAACCGCAACAGAGATTTCCGGCGCAGGGATGACCTCCCCGATGCCGTGCCCACCATAGCCTCGCTCATCTTTCATCCTTACAGCCAGCGACGCACCCTCGCCCGATACCGCTCGTACTCTTGCCCGAAGACCTCGCATTCGCTCCGCCCGCGCCGGCGGCTCGGATGCGCCGGATCGTCCGGTCCAGGCGCCCGTGGATAAAGCGCAGGTGCAGGATGGGGTACACATTGACGAGAACCTGCGCCAGCAAGAATGACGCTACGATGCTCCACCGCCGACCCCCGAGGCCCGCGAACGCGACATACGGCATGACCAGAAGGCCTGCCCAGAAGTGACTGGCTTCCGCCGACTCGGCATAGAGGCTTTGGCCACGACCCATCATGCCCTCACCAACGGAAGAAGCACGCCGATGAGCACACCCGCACCGTCCATCACGGCGTGCGCAATCGCAAGCGGCAGCAGCCGGCGGAGTCGCAGATACAAAACCGTCTGGAAGACCGTGTTTGGCACCGCCGACACCAGGCGGAAAGCCATGAACTTCGCGTCGAAGGTCAATGGCATGAAGGCATGCTGGAGCGACCAGGCGAACCCCACGGCGGCGATCGCCAGGCTCGTATTCCGGCAAAGAACCTGGAAACGTGGTGCGAGATAGCCGTTATAGGTCATCTGCTCGGTCAGCCCCCAAAGGAACGGCCACAGCAGCACGCCATAGAGTGCGGCGGGCAACGGCAGAGACCCAAAGAGGTACGGCGGCTTGAGCGTCCCATAGAGAAGCCATCCGGCCGCGTAGATGCCACCCAGAATGAAGACGAGGCTCACAGGGATGAGCGCAAAGCCGAGCAGCGTGTCGCGGCCAAGACGCGATCGATCGAGGCCGACCAGATCGACCAGGCGGAGGCCCTCGCGGCGCGTGAGCCGCCAGAGCAGCGCCAGGCATCCGGCGTCGATCAACGTTCCGTAGACCGGAAGCCATGGCTCGGCGTCATGCCATGGCGTCGGCGATGCGCGCAGGGCGAAGACGGCGGCGACCACGGCTTGCGCTCCCACGGCGCAGGCCGCGCGCGCAAACAGCATCAGTGCCGGGCCGCGCCACGTCAGCTCTGCCGCCTTCCTCCGCCGGAGGAGAGCCTCGCGGGAATTCGGGTCCATGAACGAATCTTAGTTTCTCTCGTTGAAGAACTACACGGGTGGATCCGTCGCGATCCCTGGAAGAGCCCTGCCCGAGCGCTGCCGGCTCAGCGGCGATGGCGGCCAAGCCGACGCTCCAGGATGCGCGCGACGCGGCGAGCTCTCACCTGCTTTCGGGTTCGCCACTGGCCGGGCGCTCCCGAAATGCCTCGGCGTGATCGACGACCCACTGGCGAAACGGGCGCGCCCGCGATCCGACGACGTCGGCGACCGTGGAGGTCACCAACGCCGGTCGTCCGATCGTCGCACCCCACGCGGCGAGCAGCAGATCGACGATCGGACGGGGCCAGCTCCCGGCCGTCTCGCGCCGGAACTCGTCCGGCGACAGTTCGTGAAACCGAATCGGGCGTCCGATGACCTCACCGATGATGCGGACTTGCTCCGCCTGACTCAGGGACTCGGGCCCGGTGAGAACGGAGTCCGCTCCGGCGTGTCGGTCCTCATGGAGTGCGCGCGCGGCCACGGCAGCGATGTCCCGCTCGTCGATTGGTGCCGTCTCGGCCGCGCCATAGGGCCACCGCACAACCCCGCTTCCGCGGATCATCTCTGCCCACCAGAGCCGCGCGTTCGAAGCTAACATTCCGGGCCGGATGATCGTCGATGCAAGGCCGGCGGTCGCGATCAGACGCTCGATGTCCGCGTGCAGGATCGCCATGGGGTTTGGCTGCTGGAAGAACGGATGCGGCGTTTGGTGCGGTGAGGAGAGAAAGACGACGCGCTGCCCATGCGACGCGAGACGCCCGATGACCGCTGGAGCGGTGGCAGCCGGGGCGGTCCAGAGGAGAAAGACCGAGCCGACACCCTGCAGCCCGGCGTCGAGCGATTCGGGCACACGGAGATCGCCCGCGACGATCTCGACGGCCGCAGGCAACCCCGCCGCATCCGGCCGCCGCGTGAGCGCACGCACCGGCACGCCGGCGTCCAGCAGTTGTGCAACCACCGCACGCCCGATTCGACCGGTGGCTCCCGTCACGAGGACCGGGGGCACGCGAGCGCTTGTCAGGACGGCCCCGACGTTGTGGTCGGCGAAACCCATGCCCGGTGATCTGCTGGTCGGGCTAACGGCTCGCGGATCTGCGGCGACGGCGGCGCAGCCGACGGTTTACGCTTGCAGCCGCGGGGTAGGCGAAGGCGGGTGGGTGAGGTCCCAGCTGAATCAGGAACGATCCTTGACAATTCGGGCGCCACGCTCGCGAAAAGCCCGGGATCGATCTCGAAGCTAGAGCCTACCCTGCTTTCGACTCGTTCCCGACCATCTCCAAAGGCCACTCGCCCGAGAAAGCCCTCCACGCCCAACACCGCCTCGTCCCACCGGCCGCGCTCGAGAACCCGGAGAGCGCCGGTGAAACCGTCGAAGGGTGCCCGGAACACGCAACGACGATCGTTGGCGCCCGTGGAACCCAAGGACCCAACGTGGACAGCAAATCTCACCTCTGTTCGGTCAACGCGCCGGTCCCTGCCGAAGTCCTCGAATACACCCTCCCGCGCGGCGGAGCCGTCCGTAAGCTCAGGCCTCCGACGGTACCCGCCCACGAGTGCTTTGCCGAACGGACAGGATGAACGCAAGAACAATGGCTCCGAAGATGGCCCAGTTGATAGCGCCCCCCGGGGCCTGACCGCTGCGCTCGATCGGGATGCAGGCGGCGACACCCTTGCGGGCGACGAACTCGACGAGCAGCAAGAGCAGGAAGAGCGGGACAAGCGGGCGGTACCTGAGAAGCAGCACGACGCCCAAGATCCCCAGCATGGACTGGGATAAGCCGAGCGAAGCGAAGAGCGAAAGAAAGGCCTGCGCGCCCTGCGGCGTGTAGGAGTCGATAGGTATTCCATCTGCGACGGTCGCAGCGTAATGCCCGTTGAAGATGGCGCCGAGGGCGATGGCGAGTCTGAGGAAGAGGACCAGGGCGAGAATCCAAAGCGCGATCCGGCTTCCGCGGTAGTTGAAGTCCGAAACGGTTGGAAACACCCTCTCTCGCATTCTGTTCTCCTTGCGCTGCCCCTTGGCGTCGACGATCGGCTCACTGAGAGGCCAAAGCTGATTCCACTCCAGCGCCGAGGCTCAATCAAGTAGGGCGTCAGATCCGTGATCGGCAAGGAGGGCAGGGCCCACCAAATGAACTAACCAGAGCCGGCGCCGAAGTGCGGCTGCCGTAATCAAAACGTAAAGCGGCACCATCCAGGCGGAGACGCCGATGGTCATGCACCGAAAACGAAGCGGCCCTGGGTCGGCTGCCAGCGCTCGTCAACCACCGGCCGCGTCGCCAGGGCGCGCACGCCGTCTTCGATGGAAGTTCCAGAGCATGAGAAGAGCTGCGCCCAGGACTGCGCCGGCCAGATCCGGGACGAGGTCTCGGAGGCGGCAATGACCCTCGCCAGTCAGAGCCTCCGCCAATTCCACGTAGATTCCCATGGCCATCACTGCGCCCAACCCGATCAAGAGTTGGCTACGAAGGGGTCTGCTGCGCACCTGGGCGCTCGTCATGAGAAAGAAGACGGCAAGCCGCCAGATGTGTCCGTAATTCGTCAGCGGGAAGAGGGCCAGCGGCAGGCCGAGCGCACACTCACAGGGCTGCGGCCGGAAGTAAAACCCGACGCGAGCTGGAAAGAAGAGAACACCCAGAGCGACGAATGCAAAATACGCCCAGCGCGACGGGCGAAAAAACCAGCGCGCCGAGCACGACGAAGGGGACCGTGATCAGAGCCAGGATCATTCGCTGACGCCGGGCGATCTCAGGCTCAGCGGCAAGCGCAGCGAGCCCGCCGAAGCATGTTGTGAGGAGACCCACGGATCGAGAAGACACGAGGTCTATCCCCCATCGGTCTCGGGGCGCCTTCGGAACCAGATGAATTCAACCGGCGCGCCATTGTGGACGATCATCGCCGAGCGAACGCCATCCGATGGGGAACCGGCGGGATGAATGATCTCCTGACCTTCGAGAGCGGCGTCGAGGTCGTCCACCTCGAAGGCGACATGTGGAACCGTGCGAATGAGCTCATGAAGGCTGCTGTCGGGCTCGAACCGCATCCACTCGACACCGTAAGGGCTGGTGCTGAAGCCGGAAACGTGGAGACCATGGGGTTTCAGATGCGTCTCGGGCTCGTGCACGACGTTGGTGGGGATTCCGACGTGATGGAAACGCCATCCGAGTTGTGCGATCACGAGCGGTGGTTCGTGTCCGAGCCGCCGAGTGAAGCGCAGACCCTTGGGGCGTTGGGTGAGGTTCTGGCTCATCAGGTCCTCGATATGTGGTCAAGTATAAAGAGCCACGTCGCCTCTAACGGCTGGCGGCTCAGCGGCGACGGCGGCGAATCCGGCGGCGGCTGCTGCAGCGGCGGGCTAGGCGGCATGCTCGGCCGACCCATGAGGAGTATTCCGTATTGCCGCGAAGACGACCGCTGCAAAGACGTACTCGACGAGCGCGCCCGCGAAGGCGCCCACCAGGAATGGAGATCTGGACAACGCCACGAGAAAGCTTGCGAGCGCCAACGCGGCGCCGCAAGCCCAGTACACGCGCATGCCGTAGATGTGGCAAACGCCAGGTAGCGACCGCCAATGAGAACCAACATGGCCGGAAAGAACCACTCGAGCCTGTACAGCGATACGGCATATGCCAGCGGGATGGCAAGTAGCAGAGAGAAAGTACCCTCCAGGGCCAGAGCTCCGAGCGGATTCCCGGGGGTATGAGACCCAGGCCGACCGAGCGCCTTGGAGACAATCACGGACACGGGATAAATCAGCATTCCACCAACGAGAAGCGCGGCGATGGCGGAACCTGGCGAACTGACCGCGGCAAACAACCCAGCCACGAGCCAGGCTGTCGCAGATGAGAGTAGTCCCGTGGCACCGCCATGATAGGCGTGGCGCATATCTCTCTGGGCTTCCGCTATGTTCATTCCCCTCCTTTCACTTACGGGAGTCGCCTAACGGCGTATGAGTTCAGCAACGAGGAGTTCGGCGACGGGTGGGGCACTTCGTGGGGTATCTGAACCGAGGGCGGGCTGAGTGCGTCGGCGCACTCTGCAGGCCGCCACCGACTGGATGACCGGCAACACCCTCCATGTCGATGGCGGCGAGAACGTCGTAGGATGAGCTCATGACGGAAAACGGGCTGCCCTGCCTGGATCTGCTGGAGGCCACTCCTGGAATTCTCCGCGCTTTGATGACGGAGCTGACCGAGGCGGACGCCTGCTGGAAGCCGGCGCCCGAACGCTTCTCCGTCGCCGAAGTGTTGGCCCATCTGTCGCACTCCGAAGGGCATTGCTACCGCATGCGCCTCGACCGTTTCATGGCGGAGGCCCGTCCCGAGTTCGAGCCCGACGACGCGCAGATGTATCTCGACCTCTATCGCGATGCCGACCCCGAGGATGCCTTCGATCACTTCGAGGAGCAGCGCGAGAAGAACATCGAGTTCCTGCGAAATCTCCCCGCCGGTGCGGGCGATCGCCTCGCTCTGCATAAGGAGTATGGCGAGATCACCATGTCGCAAATGTTGAATTGTACTTAGCGGGAGATCTCCGGACAGTTGTAGCAGCCGGCTGAGGGCTGTGGAAACTGCGGAAAAGTGGGGTTGGGTGCTCCCGGGTTCTCCGGCGGTAGATTTGGATTTGGGAATTCAGATTTACCGAAAGGAGACGACGATGAGCACCCGAGAAAAGCTTATCAAGGCGAGGATGGGAATGCTCGCCTTGGCGGAGCAACTTTCCAGCGTGAGCCAGGCATGCAAACGAGCGGGGATCTCCCGGAGCCACTTCTACGAGATCAAGGAAGCCTTCGAGAGGTACGGCGCTGAAGGCCTGGCGCCGCAGCCGCGACGCAACCCGAGGATGCCCAATCAGACGCCGCCGGAGCTTGAGGCGAAGATCCTGGAGATGACCGAGCGGTATCCGGCGATGAGTTACCTGAGGCTCTCGTCCCAGCTCAAGCTGGTCGGCGTCGGGGTCTCGCCTGCGGCCGTACGCGCGGTCTGGCAGCGCCACGGCCTGACGCTTCGCTACCAGAGGCTGCTGTGGCTCGAGCAGAAGACGGCAGCCCGCGGCGGCGTCCTGACCGAAACCCAGATGAAGCTGCTCCAGCGTTGGCGCGGCAAGGTCACCGATCCCGAGGCCCACATCGAGTCGCCCCAGCCGGGCTTTTTGCTGGGTCAGGACACCTACTTCGTCGGCACGATCAAGGGCGTGGGCAGGATCTACCAGCAGACCGTTGTCGACACCAACTGCTCTTTGGCCTTCGCCAAGCTCTACCTCTCCAAGGTCCCCATGACGGCCGTCGATGTCTTGAACGATCGCGTCGTCCCCTTCTACGAAGAGCACGGCGTGGAGATCCAGCACCTCTTGACCGACAACGGTAGGGAGTTCTGCGGCCGACCCCTTCATCATCCCTTCGAGCTCTTCCTGACGATCAGCCAGATCGAGCACCGCAGAACCGACATCGGCTCGCCTCAGACCAACGGCTTCACCGAACGCTTCCACCGCACCATCAAGGAAGAGTTCTACGCCGTCGCTTTCCGCAAGACCTTCTACGAGTCACTCGACCAGCTCCAGGCCGACCTCGATCGTTACCTCGACTTCTATAACCGCGAGCGCGCCCACCAGGGCTACCGGACCCAGGGCCGCACCCCCTACCAGGCCTTCCTCGACGGCGCCGCCCTCCTCAGCAGAAAGGAGGTCGATCCAGAGGCTGCCTAAACTGTGGAAAAATCTGCCGACGGAATCTCGGGAGTGTCCGCCCAACTACCGCTACATACAGTTGAATGAGTGGGCGCTCCACGACCTCGGCCACATCCGCCAGATCGCCGAACTGGCCCGCGCCCGCAAGTACCAGGCCGACGCCGGCCCGATGGCCGCATCCTACAACCTGACACCCTGATGGACCAAGGAAACCGATCCTCTTTACTTTCGGCTTCGCGGCTAACCTGGCCGCCCAGACACCACCCCCGCCTGAATGATGATCACGGCGCGAATCCCGCACAGGACTACGCCCCTGAGCAGCCTCGAGCCGGCAGCGACGTACAGCAGCAGAAGCGCGGCGAAGCCCACAAACTGCCACCAGGTCGCCTCGCCCGCATGACCGTAAAGAACGCACCAAAGCCTACGCGGCCGTCGATCCAGCGTCCAGCCGTAGCAATCTGGTCGTCCGCCATTCAGTACCCCAGCCTCAGCGCCGCGGCGAGATAAGTGAAGGGCTGCAGCTCAACATCACTCTCACCGAACTGCCCTTACGGGATAATGACAAGCCGCCGACCGGGCAGGTCATTTCTCTGCCAGGCCGACTCGACATCGGCGAGCGGGACTCGTTCGGTATCAATGTGCAGTCGGCCGCTGGCAGCCAGCGCCCACACCTTCGGAAAAGCATCGAAGATCACACTATGTGGAACGCTGCCTCCACCCGTCCCGCTGATCTCAATGCCGCAACTCCGCAGGGCGGCCGCCGACAGAGAGACGGTGGGGCCAGCCATTTCGCCAATCTCGATCAGCCGCACACCGCGTGACTCGGCCCTCACGTCATGGCCGGTTAGGGCAGCGAGCAGGACTTCCGTAGGGTGGCCCCAGACATAGTCGAGAACGATGTCGAAGTGCCCCCGGAGAGCCTCCCGACTGAAGGCTAAGGCGAGGTCTTCATCCGACTGGCTCAAGACGATGGTCGCATCCGCACCGAGCGAAGCCAGTGTCTGAAGGATGCGCTCGTTACGCCCAGCAGCAACAACGCGGCCGGCACCCAGGTGCTTTGCGATTTGAACAGCGAGCTTCCCCGCCACCCCGGTTGCACCGAGGACCAGAACCGTCTCCCCTCGCTTGAGCTGGGCTCGCCATGTCAACGGCAGCCAGGAGGAGAGCGCGGGATTCGGCAGAGCTGCCGCGATGCAGTCGTCAACGCCCTCCGGAACGGGTACGCACCAGGTCCGGGGCACGACGCTGAGCGTGGCCATCATCCCATAGGGTCTGCGGGCGCCGCCGCAGAAGACGCGAGTTCCATTCTCCAGGACCCCCACTCCGTCAACACCACACACCGTCGGCAGCTGACTGTCGCTGCCGTAGTGCGAACCGCTCGCCAAGGCCTTGTCGATATTCTTCAGCGAGGCGGCAGTGACATGTACGAGCACTTCATCCTGGCCAGGTTGGGGATCAGAGAAGTCCTCGAAGCGAGGGATCGCGCCAATGGCGTGCAAAACGGCAGCCTTCATCGGCGACCCGCCTCGAAAGCCAACCTAGACACGACGATCCGTACCGGGCGGTGCCGGCAGCCGCCTGACAGGGTGCGCCTCGGCGCCGACGGCGGCGCAGCCGCCGGCTTCCGGTCCAGCCGCGGGGTCGGCGACAAGATCATTGGCCCGTCACCCTACCGTAGCGGTCGGTAGATCAGGCCCATTGCGATTCCGGTGACCAGCCACTGGATGAAGTAGGCCGCGCCTTGTTGAATCGTCAGCGTCAAGCCAATGTTGAGGTTGACGTAGTTATGTACGACGAACGAGCACACTGCGAAGACGCCGATCAGCGCACCGAAGGCGGCGCCCGCTCCGAGCCCCGAGGCGCCCCGGTGGGTCATCGCGTAGAGCACCGCGAGAACCACCAACTCGATAACGATGGCTCCCATGCCGAGGGGCATGAAGGTCTTCATCGATTCCCGGGGGCGGTACACGGCCGGGTACTTCTCAAACTCGGAATCCATCGTCGGCAGGGCGGCGAACATCAAGAAGCCGAGAACGAGGTAGGCGGCTAAACCGCCAGGCGCAGCGAGAGCGACGCGTCCGACGTTCATCTTAGTACTTCTGACAGTCTCGGGATCGACATGATCCCGAGCTCACTGCTGTCTGACTATATCGACTGAAATCTCCACCGCCGGCGTCGTTCCTCTATTCTCGAGCCAGTGCGTGGTGTCCTTATCCTCCGGCCAGCCCACTCCGGGTCCATACTCCCTCGCCACTCCATTTCGATGGTCCGTGATCGTTCCTTGCAGTATGTAGACCATGCCCGGTCTGTCTTTATGGTCGTGGATTGGCCCGAAGATCGCTCCGGGTTCCATCGTCACCATTCGCATCCGAAGTTGGCGCCCTGCCATGCCGTCGATTTCAGGGCCAAGGTCAAGAGTTGCCAGGAGCTTCACCGACACACCCTTCCCTTCCGGTGACGTCAGCTCGTTTCTCAGCGTGATCTCCTTTCTGTACGATCTGGCCTCCTCGCGGTAACGCGTCGGCGGCACGGGAACTCTCAGAATGGCACGAAGAGTTCCCGGTCTCCCAGGAACAGCCAAAACCCCGGCGCTGAGATGTTCGCCGCCTCAACTTGAGAAGCCGGCTCCAAGCTTTCCTGATTTCACCCTTCCCGGTCCTTGAGCAGCTTCAGGATTCTACCAACCTCATGCTCCGGAAAGCCAAAGTTCTCGCCCAACGGCGGCCGGCCGTTCACCTTCGCGTACGCAGCGATGAAGGCGAGATACTGACCCGGCAGGTTGGTGACTCGTGCCCTCAACTGACTTCAGCCGCCGTGCACCAGACGGCGGACACGGCTCTCGAAGAAAGCATAGTCGTGTGCTCCGAAGTAGAATTCCCGAACCTTTCCGTCGCGGTCGAGTATCAGAGTGAACGGGCGAAATGTGCCCATGTCCCAGCCAAGCGTGCCGATAACAGCGTCTGTTGGTAGGGCATGTTCTGCCGCGAACTTGAGTTGCCGCTCCGCCGGCTCGTCTGAGACCGTGACGACCGCCACGCCGCCGTCGGGGTGCGCATTCGCAAGCCGAACAAGGTCTGGCATTTCGGCACGGCAGGGAGGACACCACGTCGCCCAGAAGTTCAGGACGACAACCCGGCCGCGGAGTGTCGCGAGAGATAAGTGACTTCCGTCCCGTACACGCGTCAGCGCCAGGCTCGGAACGCTTGCGCGCTTCCATTCGGCGAACCTTTCCGCCGTCTTCGCAAGCGGTGCGAGCGGGCCAAGGCGCAGGACCAGCGCGATGCTACAAGCGACAACCCCGAGAACCGATCCCGCCAACAGGAGCCTTCTGCCAATTCCCCTCGACCTCAGCCCTCTCGATTGCCTCACTAACGCTAGGGCGCCGAGCGCACACGCGACGATCGTGGCGAGAAGCAGCCTGGGCGACCATCGCCCAACCAAGTCGAGATGTTCGAGGATAAAGTCAGACACCGCGCAACAGTATCGCCAATCCGACCTCCGGTATCACGCTTTCGGAACATCGAGTTCGCGGGCAGTAGCGGCCTTCGGCGGCGAACGGATTGCCGCTCAGCGGCGACAGCGGCGCAGCCGACGCCGCCCGCTGCAGCCGCGCGCGGCCCCGGGCCGACCAACCGCGTGATCAGACTACCGGAGGTAGCGCTGCTCTCTCATCACGACTTCGCCAGACGATGGCGATTACTACGCCGATCAACGCGCCGACGCCGTCGGGCAGAAGATCGGTGGCTCGGCACATACCGGTGCCGGTTGCGCCTTCCTCGAGTTCAATGAGAATGCCCATCGCGATCGCGACCGCGGCGATGAGCAGTGCATAACGGCGGCGGCGAGTTTGGACCCACGTCATCAGAAAGAAGGCGGCCCAGAGAGAAATGTGCTTGTACTTCACCAGCGAATTGCGAACCAGGTCGAGCGTAAACCGCGTTTCGCACGGAGGCCGGTGGAGGTGAGAGCCGGTGCGCGCCGGGATCCACACCAGCGCGAGCACCTGGAAGATCGCATAAGGCCATCGCGCGCCGCGCAAGGCGAGGGCAAACACAACGATCCAGGCGATAATGTCGATCGCTAGAATCATTTGTGCAATTCAGTTCTCAGCGAGCACTCGCTCTAAGGCCAACGGTGGGATCGGCGGCCGATCCGACCATGTGTTGCGCCGACCTACGCCTCGCGGCTCAGCATCGACGGCGTTGCGGCCGACGGAGTCCGCTACAGCCGCGGGATGGGCTGCAGAGGCTTGCTCACCACATCGCCATCCGGTTCGTGCGCCCTTCTAAGGTCACGTGGTGACCCCTCCGCGTTGGCTACCATTGCGCGGGATAAATGAGCTTGGCAGCAGGTTGTCCAAGCCACTGCACTATGCGCATCATCAGCTTCATCCCGATGGCGAAGCGCGCCGTTCGGATCACCGTGAGTTGATGCTCCGTGCAGCGAAGTTCCTGCGCCACCGCGCGCCAGGCCAGGCCGCGCTCGCGCCGGCGTTCATTAAGGGATTCGAAGACTGCAGCGAGATTCCATCGTAATCGTTCATCCTCTCCGGCCCCCGGGAGCGCCGCTCGCGAATCAGCCGCAGACCTTCCTTCTTCGTCTGCCCCGAGCCACGCAGCCCGGCAGGTCCGGCACGTAGGCTCCGAAGCTCCTCTCGCCTCGCTCGAGAATAACGACGTAATCCATGGCGAACCTCTCTAGGAATTCAAACCGGCCTACTTCAAAATACTCTTAAGCGTGCCGGGGGGAACGTCAAGACTTGGCTTGCCGGCTACGGTCACCAGACCAGGCTTCGAGGCACGCTTGAACTGGCGATGGCTGCCGGTCCGTCCTGACCTGCCGCCAACCATCTTCCTCGATCAACCTGATCACCTCATCGAACCTTCACGAACGGTCAAGATTCTACCCCTCAGGTAGCCCTCGCGTAACCCGAGGCCGCCAGACCACTTCCGACCGCCTAACGGCTTGCGGCTCAGCGGCGGCGGCGCAGCCGACGGCGTCCGCTGCAGCCGCTGGTTAGGCGGCCACGCCGAGCCTATCGCCAGAGGACGATGGTCGACCATGTGAAAAAAATCAGCATCGCAAGATTGTGGCCGGCAGGAACCAGGACGCTGGCGAATATCGGCGGTCCGAGACGCCCAAGTGCGAAGAAGAATACAGACGTCACGAGCGGGCTGACCCAGGCCATCCAAGACGGGTAGGTTGCCCTACCCGTCAGGAGAACCAGAAAGAGAAGGATCGCTCCCGAGGCTGCGATTATCGTAAAGACCATGAGTAGGGGACGCAGAAACTGTGCTACGAGAGGGCTCGCCGTCGAGGTCTCCTGCTGTGCACTCACCACTAGGGCCACGCCGTGATGAAATGCGGCACCGAGCACATACGCATATCCCAAGAAACCCACTGGGACGATGGCCAGCCAGAATCCCGCGGACCGAAGGCCGACGTAGACGTGGAGAAGCCCCACGAGCACAAATGGCAACGCGAACAGACCAAGGTAATCGCCCAGGATTAATCGATGGCGCGAGATAGCGACGGCGAAAAACTGAATCGGCCGTGTGGTGCCTCGGGAAGGGGCGTACAACATCACGAGGTCTGCCACGACCAGCGTAGCCGTTGCAAGGATGCCGATGACGCCTCCGAGCCTCGACGCTAATAGGTTCGCGCTCAAGCGAGTCCTGTTAAGACAAGCCAAGACCCCAGGCCGCCTAACGGCTTGCGGCTCAGCGGCGGCGGCGAAGCCGACGGCGTCCGCTGCAGCCGCGGGTTAGGCGGCAGGCCGTTACTCTTCATCGAACTACTCAGCTGCAACCCATTTGCCGACACGCGCGGCTGAGGCGTGCTGTGAGGTCGCCGCCACGTCCTGCCGAATGGGCGTCGCGGTGCCTGTGGCCAGGCCCATCTTCTCAAATTGATGCACCAGGGCAATCTCGCAACGCTCTGGCGAGACTCGGGCGCAGAAATTCGAATCTTCCTCCGGGAGCCTCGGTTGGGCACCGAGCGTAAATGCCGCGAGGGGAACGACGACTACGACACTCCTTCGCATAGAACCTCCTCCGAGTCCCCGAACGTCTGAATTAAGCCGCGCCGCGGAGCGGCGTCGGCTTGAATGAAATGTTGGCATTCATTTCATCGACCTTGGTCGGCTCCTGTGTCCTCGATGCGACCGGACGGTTTCCATAGCGTTGAATTGCCGTATTCCCAGTCCCATGGAACACCGGTGCGGCCAAGAATGAAGTCAACCAGATAGGGAATCGCCGGTTCCGTACGCAAGTCATTGCCCAGGATGACCACGCAACGCCGCCCTGCTTCGAGACAGACAACCATGTTGCCGGTCCATTCGTTGTGCCCCCCTTTGAAGAACCCATGCCCTTGCGAGCCGTCAAACACGATTACGCCAAGGCCGGCCGCAAGACCTTTCTTTCGCTGCGCGGGCAGTGCGTCCTCTTGCAGCGTGGGAAACTGGCTTAAGCTGGTGATCGGCAATTGGGAGCGCGAAAAGTCCTTGCGGGATTTTGCAGAGATCAGGTCTCCTCGCACGATGGCGGCGACCAGGCGCGACATGTCCGCGATGGTCGTATCCATTGATCCGGCCGCGCGCACCATGCTTCGCTCGTCATGTGGAACCGGCTTGCCCTCGGCCGTCCATCCGTCCGCCGTGCGGCTCGCGAAGTCGTTTCGCCATATCAGGCTGGTGTCGGGCATGCCGAGCGGCTGGAACACACGCGCCCGCATCTCCTTGCCCACATCCAACCCAAGGCCTTTTGCCAGCACAAACTGCAGGAGAATGATGCCGTCGCTGGAATAGGAATAGCGGCTGCCGGGATCGAAGTGGAAGCGTAGCTTTCCATCCGGCTCAAGGAAGCCGAAATTGGCAAAGCCGGATGCGTGATTCAGTAGGATGCGCGGAGTCAACGCTTTCCAGCGCACATCTCCCGCAAGATCGCTCCAGCGCGCGTAGCGATTCTTCACCTCGGCGGCGGTGTAGCTGGGCAACGGCTGCGGAAGATAGTCGCGGATGGATCGGTCGAGGTCGACGACGCCCTCGTCCACGAGTTGCAGCACCATGTAGGCGAAGGCCATCTTGGTCAGCGACGCGCCATACATGATGCTGTTGGCTTCAAGGGGTGCACTGGAGGCATTCCGATCGCCGTAAACGCTCACCCGCGAGACTTGCCCGCGGTCGATGATGGCCAGCGCCAATCCTTTCGCGCCTGTTTCGTTCATCATGCGTTGAACTACGGTATCAATCTGATTCCGTGACGGAAGCGGCGGTGCTGTGGATCGATACCGATCAGATGCGCAGCCGAACGCCAAGGCAGACCAGAGAATCAGACTACTCCGGTGCCTCCTCATGAACGCCAACGGCTTGCGGCTCATTGGTGCCCGCGGCGCAGCCGCCGGCGTCCGCTGCAGCCGCGGGTTAGGCGGCCTAGCGATAGACGTCTTTGCGATCCGCGACTCGGACGACGAGCACCACCAACTCGTCGTCGGAGATTGAGTAGACAACTCGATATCGCCCAACGCGGACGCGGTAGCGATCAATTTGATCGGCGAGCTTTTCGCTATCGTTGGGCCGCGGTTCGTCCGCCAGCGCGAGAATGCTCGCCACGATGCGCTGTCGGTCTTTCTTCTGGTCAACGGCCTCGATCTCCTTGGCCGCGGACGGCTTCAGCAGGACCCTACAACTTGCCACGCCGCTTGAGAGCCTTTACGAACTGCTCGAAGTCGAGATTCGGCTCCCGTTTACGAGTCTCGAACACTCCCAGGTCTTCGGCATCCTCGGCCAGCGCCAGCTTGACAGCGTGGTTCACCATGTCCGAAATCGACCTGTCGGATGTGGCCGCCCTGAGCCTCAGGGCCCGATGAATCTCCGGCTCAAAGTACACGGTGGCTCGCTTGGGGCTGCTCATGGCGAGAAGTCTAGCGCTTTGACGTTAAGACGTCAAGTCACTACCAGACCGCCTGACAGGTGAGAGCTCACCGGCGACGGCGGCGCAGCCGACAGCGTCCGGTGCAGCGATTTGTTAGGCGCGGCGCGCAACGGTGAGACCTGTTCGCCTTGCTGGACCGTACGCCTCGGTGTGAAGCCCCTCACCGATCGGTCCCCAAGCGAGAAAGAGAGGCCCAGCCAGCCACACAGTCCGATATGACGCTGGCGTTGCAATAGCGTACTTGGTGAGCCAGGCCGCTGCGACGCCCAGCACACAGGCGGTAGCGATCGTCCATCCGATCACTCGGGGCCTTATCAATATCACCGTCACAAATTCCCCGGGTCGCCTAGCAGCCCGTGGATAAATCGGTCATTTGGTTTTACGCGACTGCGAGTGGAGGATTTGAGCCGGGGTGCTGAGTATCGCGAGGATGCGGGCTGAAAGAGTCGAGTTGGTCGGAGAGGGAACGAACGAGGTTGCACATCGAAGATCGGAACACTGAGAGGGCGTGTGCGAGGAGGGTCTTTCTGCCCTGGAAGCCGCGCGGGGTGCCCAGACCGATGAGGCTTCGCAGCACGATGCCGAGATTGAGGGCGGCGATGTGGATCTGGTAGCGCTTGAGGATATTGGCCCGACCTCGCAGATGAACCCGTCGCATGCCTCCCGTTTCGCAGGCGTGGGCGAAGCTCCTTTCGACGGTCTCCCCGCGTTTCTTGAGAAGGCGTTTGCCGGCGGCGCTCCGGATCCTGCGGCGGTTGAGATAGAAGGCCCGCTGTCGGTCTTTGACCTCTTGCTCCCCAACCTCTCGGGAGAGTCGCTGCCATCGACGCCGCCCCTTCTGCCGCCGTTCGGGAATGCAGGTGTTGTATCCCCGTTGATGCAGATCTCCCACCACCGCGCCGCTGTGGTATCCACGATCGGCCACGACCTCCAAGATGTCGCACTGCGGGTTGGCCCTGGCAACTGCCGCGTCCGCCCGAGTCAGCGTTTGCGGCAGCGTCGTGGTGTCTCCCGAATCGGCCGGGTGGATCTCCGCTGCCACGATCACTCCGCTGGTCAGATCCACCGCATGCTCGGCTTTGTGCGCCAGATGCGTCGTTCCGTCCTTCATCTTCGTGATCCGCGCGTCCGGATCGCTCGAGCTCTTCCACTCCTTGTTGGAGACCTTCTTGCCCTTCCTCTTGCGATCCATCCGCCCCAGATCCTCCGGCGTCGGATCCTTGATCCCCTCCGCCCTGGCCAACTTCTTCAGATACTTCTGGTACGACGCCCCGTCGGCTCGCCGCACGATCGTTCGCATCGCCGCGTTGGCCTCCAAAGTCGTTGCGTCAATGGCGACCTTGCGTCCCTTCAGCAGTCCTTCTTCCTGCGCCACCTTCAGAACCCAGCCGAAAATCTCCCGGTGAATCCCTTCCGGAAACTTGCGCCTCAGTCCCGACAACGTCGAATGGTCCGGCGTGGCTTGCGTCAGCCCGTAGCCCAGAAACTCCCGCAACGACAACGAGTCCGCGCACTTCCATGCAATCGCTCGCTCCGAGGACAGACCCTCAAAAAACCCCACGAACATCATCCGCATGTACGTTCCGGGCGGAATCGACGGACGACCCAGCGTCTCCGCGAAGATCTCCTTCTCCTCCACCAACCTCTCCACGAATCGATCGAACCCGTGTTGTCCCAGCAGCCCGTTGAGCCGCCGATAGAAAAGATGACCCTCCCCTCGCGAAAGCTCGCTCGTACTCACCCACATCGGCGGTTGGTCGCCACCCTCACGGCTTCCCATCGACATCGGCGCTTCCTCCCTACAGAATCTCTGCCGATGAAAACCTTCCACCCCATCACTTCATGCCGACAAAATCAGACTTTCTCCACGGGCTGCTAACGGCTGGCGGCTCAGCGGCGACGGCGGCGAAGCCGACGGCGTCCGCCGCAGCCGCGGGTTAGGCGACCTACGACTCTTGCTCATCGATTGCCTCCCGCTGCCTTTCGCCTCGCACGATCCTTCCGCCAGTAGTAGATCGGAAACCAGACCATCAACGCCAGGATTACAACCATGAAAGCTATCGCGGCTAACCAAGGTGGATCGCCGAAGTTGATCACGCTTCTCTACCCTTGGTCGCCTAACGGGTGGCGCGTCAGCGGCGAGCGAAGAGCCGAAGGCGATGAGCGAGTCCGCTGCATGCGCGTGTTAGGCCGCCGAACGTCAGTGTGCTGGCGAGGAATCCCGCGACGCGTGAGCGACGCGCGTCGCATGACCCCTCAACACTCGCTTCAATGTACCCTTCGCGTCGCCTACGTCGCCCGTCTCCGTGAATGACGTTGCGGTGATGGCGGACCAGACTCCGTGCCACCGCATGTGCCTGCTCCCATCAACGAACTCGAAGTCGAGCACTAATGCCTTGCCATCCCATGACAGGGTCGAATTCGCAGGCGAGGTCACGTCACATGCCTCGGCACCCGAGTTGTCACAGCGCATGGCCCGGAGTCTGTGCGTGCTGTCGTCCCACCACACGATAAGGAGAAGACACTGTTCGCCGGATGCAGTCGACAGGTGCTCCTTCTCAAGGAGCGTGAATCCGCCCGGTCCAGCCTCCCATACCACTTCCCCGCGCGCAGTGCTGTCGGCGGTCGGCGCGTCAGGAATGAAGGTGTCGTACGTGGTCGTCCATGTTCCGGCGAGTGCCTTGGTGAGGCTAACCATCGCGGGTGCGGGCCGGGGAGACTGACCCAGACAGGCGCTCGCCGCAACGAACAGCGCCATCGAAGTGCTGAGGAGTCGACTCATGGCCGTGACCTGGTCAGTGTCTCTGGACCTGCCCTTCTGGTCGAGATGACCTCCACCTGGCGGCCTAACGGCTTGCGGCTCAGCGGCGACGGCGGCGAAGGCGCCGGCGTCCGCTGCAGCCGCGGGTTAGGCAGCAGGCCCGGGTTGCGAAATTCCACGAGCAAAGCGCCAGACTCCTTCGGGTGTTCTACGAAGCACCACGAAAATGCGCTGACGCTGTATCTGAACTGGTCCGCCAGCGCGCGGCTTGATTCTCTGAACATCCCAGCCTCGCTCGATCGCCACGTCACCTGAGACGATACGCTCCTCACGTTCGAACGTCGAGTCGACCTCAAAGGCTCCGACGGCCGCAAGCAGAAGAGGTCGCAACTCAGCGAACCCGATTGCTGGTTTGCCCGGCGCCCACAAGACGTAGTCCGGCGTCAACAAACCGAGAATGGCATCAACATCTCCGCGTTTGAACGCGTCACGCCAAGCCAGGTAGAGCACGTCTATACCGGGATTGGGATCCACGCTCCCTCCGGAACTGCCAGCCAAGCCAGCGCTACCTGCTGCCTAACGGCTTGCGGCTCAGCGGCGACGACGGCGAAGCCGACGGCGTCCGCTGCAGCCGCGGGTTAGGCGGCTTCATAGCTCGCCTGGCGAGGCAAGAGCTTCCTCGGCTAGAGCCAGGCAGTTCCGGCACATCACGCCCTTGGTTCCAACACGGACTGCGTCTCGAAGTGCAGTGCTATGGCTGCACGCGAGGCAAGGAACTGCAGTGGGATCGGCAGGTAGCTTCTCCTCCCCTTTCGCCACGATATCCACGCAGATCGACACGCACCCGTCGCAAATGTAGGACGCGGGACCTGCGATGAGCACTCGCACTTCGCGCTGGGTCTGGTTGCAGAACGAGCAACGAAGAAGCGGCCGCTCGGCCCTCTCCACGAAGCCGAGGGCCTTCCACAGAGTCATTGAGATGAGCCGCCTAACGGCTTGCGGCTCAGCGGCGACGGCGGCGAAGCCGACGGCGTCCGCTGCAGCCGCGGGTTAGGCGCCGGTCTGCGATGGATTGCACTCAATGAGATTCCCATCGTCCTTTATCGATAACCCCTTGCACTCTTCCTGACGCATATAGGACTTGGTCGCCCACCACCGGCCGTGACCGTAGGCATCGTCTCCCAAAGAATCTTGATCGCCTTGCCAGTGTTGTCAACGGCGACACCGGCAAAGATCCGGGAGTCGATGCCCTGCAGCTGGAACGCAACGAAGAAGGGCTCGTTCCGGGACATGGCTGAGCGAGCGCAGACGACGGCCTTACCCCGCCCCTCGGGATCGAGTGCGAAGCCGCAGTCGGTCGCTCGGCCCCCCGCTCTCTCGCGAAGAAGGTGCTCGTACTCTGTGAACGGCGGGCCAAGTTGGCAGGCCGTGGCTGTAACCACCGAGGCAACGAACAGCAGGTATCCCATGGCGCGTCTGTTACGGCGAGACTTTCCGGCGCCTAGGCGCCGTCGCGCGCACGGGCGCGAGCCAGCCGCGGATCGCGTCTCCCGTGAAGGCAAGCAAGGACGATCGCGTCCCCTTCGTGCAAGCGATACCAGACAACGTATGGAAACCGCCGAACGAGCGCACGGCGGCTTGCCCGATACCGCTCCGGATAGGCAAGCGGGTTGGCAGCGATCCGCCTGAAGAGTTCATCTACAGCTTCTCGGAACACAGCCCCGAGACCTGTTTCCTGGGCCTCGTACCAGTCCTCGATTTCTGCCAGGTCGAGCTCGGCCGCCCGACGAAGCAGAACCCTCGCGCTCAACGGCGGCGCTGGTCGAGACGGGCCTTAACCTCGGGCCATGGACTTTGGCTGCCAGGGTTGGCTTCGAAATCAGCTAGCCGGCCGTCAAGCAGGGCGCGATCTTCCGCTGTGACCGGGACATCTTCATCCGAAAGCGTGTCCCAGAGGGCCGCGATGAGGTCGAGGCGCTCACGGGCGCTCAGCTTCCGGGCCTCTTCCAACAGGTCCGTGCTCACGCGGAAAGTATACGCCGGGTGTACGACGGGGCGCCTAACGGCTTGCGGCTCAGCGGCGACGGCGGCGAAGCCGACGGCGTCCGCTGCAGCCGCGGGTTAGGCAACCTCATGTCCCTTGCTCATCTGCGGATCCTGCCTTATGCACCTCGCCAAAGCACTCCCGGCAGAGCCAACCCTTCTTCGGATCGCCACTGCTTTCTCCTGAGGCCACTCGAGGCGACAGAGCACGCAATGGACGCGAGCATCGGTCGGAGTGATGCTCGGCATCCGCTTCTCCGCCACGATGTCGATGCAGATATCGATGCAGTCCTCACAGATCTTAACTTCGGGTCCCCAAACGAAGTCTCCTGGCGAATTGCGGGGCTGATTACAGAACGAACACCGTTCCGCCGGGCGGGCCGACGCTCCCTGGCGATCCTGTCCTGATGTCACTGCAGGTTGCCTAACGGCTTGCGGCTCAGCGGCGACGGCGGCGAAGCCGGCGGCGTCCGCTGCAGCCGCGGGTTAGGCGCGCGGTTGCTTCCGGAGCGCCACGACCAGACGTTACGCCCACGAGCGAGTGCCCGGCTCCCGAGCAGCCGCCTACCGCCGGCGCCGTTCATCTTTGCCACGATCGTTTGGTACTCACTCATTCCACAACGTGACCGAGCTGCGCGCCGGCGACGTGATGCGCGAGATGCAGCAACTCACGGCCGAGGCTGCTTTTGACCAGCTCAACTCTAACTCCGCACGAAGCGCCGGCGCCTCTCATGACCGCACGCGCCTAACGGTTGGCGGCTCAGCGGCGACGGCGGCGCAGCCGCCGGCGTCCGCTGCAGCCGCGGGTTAGGCCACGGCGCGAACGTCACGCTCAACCCACCAGCCGGTCGTATTCCGCGTGCGTACCGATCCAGAACCACACGACGCCGCCTTCCGCATCGACTCCCAACGCTCGATACGACCGACCGACGCGAACCGACCAGAACCGGTCGACTCTCTTGAAATGGAGAGATGGATGGTAGGGATTTGACTTGAGCAGCTCGTAGTTCTCGCGTGCGAGCTGCTGGACGTTGGCCGGAAGCTTCTCCAGGCGCGCCCAGAACTCGGGCGAGGCGAAGTGCTTCACATGCCCTTGGTTTGGCCTCGATCATGCGCCGCCAATGCCTCAGCGGCCAGCCGGTCGAGCTTGCCGGCTTTGATATCGCTCTCGATCTGACGATCCCACGCGTCAGCGTCGTATTTCGCGAACCACTCCCGAAACGCCGCCAACTCCTGCGGCGTGAGCTTCGCGACCTCGCTCTCGAGAGACTCAACCTTGCTCATCGCCAAATGATACCAAGCGGACGAACCCACGCTGTTCCAAGAGCTTCTCTCAGTCTTCCGTGGCCTAACGGCTTGCGGCTCAGCGGCGACGGCGGCGAAGCCGACGGCGTCCGCTGCAGCCGCGGGTTAGGCCGCCGGCCCATTCCTACTTCCACGAGCGCCGCCAGAGCTTCTTGGTCGCTGGATCGCTCAACGACAGCCGGAACTCGGGGTCACGGATGATCTTTTGCACGAGCGCCTCGTAGCCACGATACGGGCTGTCCTTGCGTCTCTCAAACCGGATGCGCCCGAACACCTTGCGCTCGTCGTCCCGAAAGAGAAGCTCGTAAGGCCGCTCGTCGTACGGGACCGACTCGTCTCCGAGGTCATGGTAGACAAAGTGCCACCGACGGCCCTGATCATCGAGCCGCTTCTTCTTCTCGTACGAGAACATCTCACTCACGGCCGTTCGCCTGTTGCCGTGGTGCTGCCCGGCGGCCTAACAGCCCGTGGATAAATCGGTCATTTGGTTTTACGCGACTGCGAGTGGAGGATTTGAGCCGGGGTGCTGAGTATCGCGAGGATGCGGGCTGAAAGAGTCGAGTTGGTCGGAGAGGGAACGAACGAGGTTGCACATCGAAGAGAGGAACACTGAGAGGGCGTGTGCGAGGAGGGTCTTTCTGCCCTGGAAGCCGCGCGGGGTGCCCAGACCGATGAGGCTTCGCAGCACGATGCCGAGATTGAGGGCGGCGATGTGGATCTGGTAGCGCTTGAGGATATTGGCCCGACCTCGCAGATGAACCCGTCGCATGCCTCCCGTTTCGCAGGCGTGGGCGAAGCTCCTTTCGACGGTCTCCCCGCGTTTCTTGAGAAGGCGTTTGCCGGCGGCGCTCCGGATCCTGCGGCGGTTGAGATAGAAGGCCCGCTGTCGGTCTTTGACCTCTTGCTCCCCAACCTCTCGGGAGAGTCGCTGCCATCGACGCCGCCCCTTCTGCCGCCGTTCGGGAATGCAGGTGTTGTATCCCCGTTGATGCAGATCTCCCACCACCGCGCCGCTGTGGTATCCACGATCGGCCACGACCTCCAAGATGTCGCACTGCGGGTTGGCCCTGGCAACTGCCGCGTCCGCCCGAGTCAGCGTTTGCGGCAGCGTCGTGGTGTCTCCCGAATCGGCCGGGTGGATCTCCGCTGCCACGATCACTCCGCTGGTCAGATCCACCGCATGCTCGGCTTTGTGCGCCAGATGCGTCGTTCCGTCCTTCATCTTCGTGATCCGCGCGTCCGGATCGCTCGAGCTCTTCCACTCCTTGTTGGAGACCTTCTTGCCCTTCCTCTTGCGATCCATCCGCCCCAGATCCTCCGGCGTCGGATCCTTGATCCCCTCCGCCCTGGCCAACTTCTTCAGATACTTCTGGTACGACGCCCCGTCGGCTCGCCGCACAATCGTTCGCATCGCCGCGTTGGCCTCCAAAGTCGTTGCGTCAATGGCCACCTTCCGTCCCTTCAGCAGTCCTTCTTCCTGCGCCACCTTCAGAACCCAGCCGAAAATCTCCCGGTGAATCCCTTCCGGAAACTTGCGCCTCAGTCCCGACAACGTCGAATGGTCCGGCGTGGCTTGCGTCAGCCCGTAGCCCAAAAACTCCCGCAACGACAACGAGTCCGCGCACTTCCATGCGATCGCTCGCTCCGAGGACAGACCCTCAAAAAATCCCACGAACATCATCCGCATGTACGTTCCGGGCGGAATCGACGGACGACCCAGCGTCTCCGCGAAGATCTCCTTCTCCTCCACCAACCTCTCCACGAATCGATCGAACCCGTGTTGTCCCAGCAGCCCGTTGAGCCGCCGATAGAAAAGATGACCCTCCCCTCGCGAAAGCTCGCTCGTACTCACCCACATCGGCGGTTGGTCGCCACCCTCACGGCTTCCCATCGACATCGGCGCTTCCTCCCTACAGAATCTCTGCCGATGAAAACCTTCCACCCCATCACTTCATGCCGACAAAATCAGACTTTTTCCACGGGCTGCTAACGGTTGGCGGGTCAGCGGCGACGGCGGCGAAGCCGACGGCGTCCGCTGCAGCCGCGGGTTAGGCGACGCTTCCGACAAGTTCATTACACCCTCTGCAGCACGATCCGGCGATTCGCAAAACCCTCGCACCAAATCGAAACGGGGCGGTAACCGGCCTTTTGGATCGAAAGCTCAAAGCGAGCGTGGGGGTCACCGCATGAGATGTAGGAGAAGCCAAAGCTACCTCCCGGATCAGTCGTCGTCTGAGCCTTCCGGACGGAGTCGATTACCTGAAACACGTCTTTCGCGAAACTGATCGTCACGGTAGCTTCCGAGATTGGCACGCCAGCTGAGTCAACCACCATTCCACGGGCCCCGGCGATGTAGTCAGTCCTCTTGAGATTCTCCGCGTGTATCCACACGGCCAGGGCGCCAGTAATCAAGAGTGCCGGAATGAGGATCCGGAAGGCTGTCGCGCCTCTAAAACCGACGGCGGCAGCGATGACGGCAAGAACGGCGGCCAATAAGCCTGTCACCGGGCTACGCCAGTCTCCAAAGTTTGCACCGTGACCGAGGAAGGTCAGTATCGCCCACGTCGCAAAGATGGCAAAGAGAAGCCAATGAGCGATCCGCAATTTGCGCTGGCGGCTCACGCGACCCTGCTCCTGGCGTCGCCTAACGGTTGGCGGCTCAGCGGCGACGGCGGCGAAGCCGACGGCGTCCGCTGCAGCCGCGGGTTAGGCGACCAGGCGAGGCGCCCGGACTTCCGCGGCCGACCACGAGATTTATTTATCACCCGAGAGCTCGCCGCCCCAATCGTGTGGGTCTGAGTCGAAGATCGTCTCTGAGAGCGTCCAAGGATGCCCCCATGGGTCAATGAACGAACATTGACGCTCGCCATACGGTTTATCTGAGGGCTCAGCGAGAACGCGAGCCCCGGATTTTCTAGCTCGTTCAAATAGTTCATCGACCTGGGTGACACGGAGCGTGATCAATTGGGCTCCTGGCCTCTGCTGCGTGGACGGGGGCTCGTTGGCGTTCAAGCCAGCCTTCGTCACGACGATCGCGCCATTGCCGTGCACGAGCTGGCGGCGATCTTCGGAGTTGCGAAGACGTTCGGTGAATGGAAGAGCCGTTGTTAGCCAAGCCACTGCTTGGGGTACGTCGGGATAGAAGAGCACGGTAATCACCGCGCTGTCTGGTGCTGAGCGGTTTCTCTTAAGCATGGACGCCAAGCTATTAGTGCTTTACTGGTCGCCTAACGGCTTAGAGCTCACCGGCGACGGCGGCAAAGCCGCCGGCGTCCGCTGCAGCCGCGGGTTAGGCAGCAGGCCCGGGTTGCGAAATTCCACGAGCAAAGCGCCAGACTCCTTCGGGTGTTCTACGAAGCACCACGAAAATGCGCTGACGCTGTATCTGAACTGGTCCGCCAGCGCGCGGCTTGATTCTCTGAACATCCCAGCCTCGCTCGATCGCCACGTCACCTGAGACGATACGCTCCTCACGTTCGAACGTCGAGTCGACCTCAAAGGCTCCGACGGCCGCAAGCAGAAGAGGTCGCAACTCAGCGAACCCGATTGCTGGTTTGCCCGGCGCCCACAAGACGTAGTCCGGCGTCAACAAACCGAGAATGGCATCAACATCTCCGCGTTTGAACGCGTCACGCCAAGCCAGGTAGAGCGCGTCTATACCGGGATTGGGATCCACGCTCCCTCCGGAACTGCCAGCCAAGCCAGCGCTACCTGCTGCCTAACGGCTTGCGGCTCAGCGGCGACGGCGGCAAAGCCGACGGCGTCCGCTGCAGCCGCGGGTTAGGCGGCTCAGTGTGTAGTCTCGGCTTTGTCGTCATCGGAACCGCCGATCGTTGGGAAGTCTGGCTCCATGATGTAGAGATTCCCGTCATCGTCAATAACTTTCCGGAAACACTCGAAATGGCAGAAAAACTGCTGCTCGCGCTGCTCGGCCCGCGGTTTTGCCCAGCTGGCCACGATGATGACTGAGCAGGGGTCAAAGCCGCGCGGGCCTTCCTCGGCCCCAACCGTGGCCTTGCAGAAGCAGCACTGGAACTCGATCATGGATCAGCCGCCTAACGGCTTAGAGCTCACCGGCGCCGGCGGCGCAGCCGCCGGCGTCCGGTGCAGCGACGTGTTAGGCACGCGGTCGATTCCGGACCGCCACGGCCAGACGCTACGCCCACCAGCGAATGCCCGGCTCTCGAGTAGCCGCCTACCGCCAACGTCGTTCATCTTTGCCACGATCGTTTGAAACTCATCAATCGGCCAACGTGGTTCGCCGTGCGCCGGCGCCATGATGTATGACATGCTGCGACTCACGGCCCAGGCTGCTTTTAACGAGCTCAACTCTGACTCCGCGCGAAGCGCCGGCGCGGACCTTGACCGCACGCGCCTAACGGTTGGCGGCTCAGCGGCGACGGCGGCGAAGCCGACGGCGTCCGCTGCAGCCGCGGGTTAGGCCCCCTTGGCGAGCTCACGCTGTAGCCGCTCTGCCAGAAACTGCTTGAGCAACGACTGATAGGGAACATCGCGCTTATTCGCCAGGACCTTGAGATGGCCGATCATGGCTTCGGGCAGCCTCAACGAGATGGTGCGGAGCGTGGGCCGGAGCTTCGGAAAGGAGCGACGGCGGCCCGCAGCCCAAGTGACGTAGTCCGTGGAGTCTTGCTCGGCCCAAAAGGCCCGCTCCTCCTCCTCGGAACCGAAAACCGGGATCTGCTTACGCTTTGCTTTGGTCATAGGTTCGCACCTCCGTGCGTGTCATGTCTCGCGCCGAGATGACTCGAATCAGGGAGCGTCGTACGGTGAAGCTGATGAACAGTCGACGCCCAGAGTCTGTCTGCCCAAGCGCCAAATAGCGTGGCTCTTGCCTGGAATGCCGCTTGTCTGCCATCACGACCAGCGGCTCGTTAAAGAAGATCTCCTCGGCCTCCCAGAATGGAACGCGATGACGCTCCCAGTTCTTCTCGAGATTTCGATCGTCCCACTCGAACCCTGCGCAGCCCTTCAGGGGGTCTACCGCCACGACCGCCAGTATATTCCAGCCATATACGCCACCGCAACTTCTCCAGGGGGCCTAACATTTGGCGGCTCAGCGGCGACGGCGGCGAAGCCGACGGCGTCCGCTGCAGCCGCGGGTTAGGCCACCGGCGCTCTGAACTCATCAAAGTATTGGATGCCTTTCGCTTCGAAGAGCGACTCTAGTGCTTCAAGGCCTTTAGCGTGACGAAATCGACTCTCTGACTCAAAGATTGGCATGAGCCAAAGGAATTGCACCTCGTGACCGTCAATCTCGCAATTTTCAAGCTCGGGCCCAAAGGGATAGGGCAGCGAGACAAGAAAGCAGTCGCAAGAGGCGCCCCGACACCAAGGTCGGCCAACCGGAAGCGTATGACCGATGTCGAGTCCTTCGGTATGGTGGTAGTACGTGATCATTGCCAGGGTCTCGATATGACTCGTTTGAATGTCGCGAGTGCACAGGACGAACTCGCGATGACGATCCGGCCGGACCAGCGACGCCCCGACCGAAACGTAGACATGATGCTTTGTGCGTGGGCCGGGACCAAAGACGAGGACTCGAGAATCAGGGAACATGGTCGCGGTGGGGCCAAGGGCCCATGCAGTGACGGTGCAGTCGTGACCCGCGAAGAAGTGTCTTGCGTGGGCTTCCACCCTTTCCAAAAAGACATCAGCCATGCTTAGTCTTCCGGTGGCCTAACGGCTTAGAGCTCACCGGCGACGGCGGCGCAGCCGCCGGCGTCCGGTGCAGCGACGTGTTAGGCCGACCCCACCAACTCTCTAGATGACGGGCCTCGCACCGGTCACTTGAGTTAGCCACGCCCGGCCCACCGCGCTGCCGGATGGACGGCGAGACCGGCGAGCCGAGGCACGACCCTACTCGATCCGCACCTTCCCTGCCGCGATGGACAAACGACCGGGCTCTGCGCCACGCCGAGACGACCAAACGACTGGAGGTTGCGTTGAAGAGTCTCGTGCCATGCCGCGACTCGGGGCGGCCTAACGGTTGGCGGCTCAGCGGCGACGGCGGCGAAGCCGACGGCGTCCGCTGCAGCCGCGGGTTAGGCAACCTCATGTTTTGTGGCTCTCGGTCTGCTTCCCGAGCGAACAGACTTCGCCAAAACAGCCTGTGCATAGCCAACCCTTCTTAGCGACCGGAACGGCTTGGTCTTGAGGCCACTGAAGTCGGCAGAGCACGCAATGGACCGGAGAATCAGGTGCTGTTACCCCAGGAGTGCGCCTCTCAGCAACGATATCAATGCAGATGTCCACGCAGTCCTCACAGATCAGAACTCCCGGACCGTGGACAAAGCTTCCGGGGTCGTGGGGCGCCCGGTTACAAAACGAGCACCGATCAGGCTGGCGTCCCTCTGTTCCCTCTCGACCACGAACTACCATCGCTTCAGGTTGCCTAACGGTTGGCGGCTCAGCGGCGAGCGCCAGCGAGTCCGCTGCAGCCGCGGGTTAGGCCGCCTTGCCAACCCGAGATTCACAGCTCTCCTCGAAAGCGACGCTGGGCGCTTCGAGCGCTTAGAAAAGCGCCAACTGCATAGAGCATGGCCCATACCAAGTCGCTTCTGACGCTCTGCCGAGTGAGTGCCGGGCTAAAAAGCCTTCTGCTGTTCATCAGAAATGGTATCGCGTCGCATACCAACAGAATTGCCGCAATCGTCAACACTACGGAGAGCGCCAGCATGCCGATCGCGACCAGCCGGCCGGAGAACTTGAGGTGCGGATTCATACGGCGAGGGATCGCTCCTGGCGGCCTAACGGCTTGCGGCTCAGCGGCGACGGCGGCGCAGCCGACGGCGTCCGCTGCAGCCGCGGGTTAGGCAACGCGCGCTTACACACGCTCATACCACGACCGCTCCCCTGCTTTGTCCAGCTCGAGAACGCCCCTCGCGTCGATTGAGAAGCGGGTGCTCTCCTTCCGAGGTGCAGAGGGTTGGTCGGTCCAAATCGTGTCTCCATCGACCTCATAGCTCAGTTTGAGAATCTGAGTTCGGTCCGCAAGGTGGATCGAATAGGTTAACGAGCCGTCGGTACCGAACTCCATGATGACCGGTTCGAACGGACCTACTGCCTCGCTTCGAGTCAGTCGCCACGATCCAACGAGGGTACTCATGACATGCGGGGACTCGCGTTGCCTAACGGCTTGCGGCTCAGCGGCGACGGCGGCGAAGCCGACGGCGTCCGCTGCAGCCGCGGGTTAGGCGACCAGTTCTTATTCACGCCGGTGTCTCCACCACCAGATTCCTGCAGCAACGACCAGGAGAGCGATGCCAATGCCAATCCACCCGGCCATAAAGCCGCTGCCCTGACGGAGGTCAAGGATGTCAACGTAGGCATACTCGATCGTTGGACGGTAATACCAAAACAGAATGGCAAGGCTGACACCGACCCCCAGCACAACGCCAATACCAACGAAGCCAATCACCCGCCGCAAAGTCATATCTTGCCCAGATCGCCTCTAACAGCCCGTGGATAAATCGGTCATTTGGTTTTACGCGACTGCGAGTGGAGGATTTGAGCCGGGGTGCTGAGTATCGCGAGGATGGCTGAAAGAGTCGAGTTGGTCGGAGAGGGAACGAACGAGGTTGCACATCGAAGAGAGGAACACTGAGAGGGCGTGCGCGAGGAGGGTCTTTCTGCCCTGGAAGCCGCGCGGGGTGCCCAGACCGATGAGGCTTCGCAGCACGATGCCGAGATTGAGGGCGGCGATGTGGATCTGGTAGCGCTTGAGGATATTGGCCCGACCTCGCAGATGAACCCGTCGCATGCCTCCCGTTTCGCAGGCGTGGGCGAAGCTCCTTTCGACGGTCTCCCCGCGTTTCTTGAGAAGGCGTTTGCCGGCGGCGCTCCGGATCCTGCGGCGGTTGAGATAGAAGGCCCGCTGTCGGTCTTTGACCTCTTGCTCCCCAACCTCTCGGGAGAGTCGCTGCCATCGACGCCGCCCCTTCTGCCGCCGTTCGGGAATGCAGGTGTTGTATCCCCGTTGATGCAGATCTCCCACCACCGCGCCGCTGTGGTATCCACGATCGGCCACGACCTCCAAGATGTCGCACTGCGGGTTGGCCCTGGCAACTGCCGCGTCCGCCCGAGTCAGCGTTTGCGGCAGCGTCGTGGTGTCTCCCGAATCGGCCGGGTGGATCTCCGCTGCCACGATCACTCCGCTGGTCACATCCACCGCATGCTCGGCTTTGTGCGCCAGATGCGTCGTTCCGTCCTTCATCTTCGTGATCCGCGCGTCCGGATCGCTCGAGCTCTTCCACTCCTTGTTGGAGACCTTCTTGCCCTTCCTCTTGCGATCCATCCGCCCCAGATCCTCCGGCGTCGGATCCTTGATCCCCTCCGCCCTGGCCAACTTCTTCAGATACTTCTGGTACGACGCCCCGTCGGCTCGCCGCACAATCGTTCGCATCGCCGCGTTGGCCTCCAAAGTCGTTGCGTCAATGGCCACCTTCCGTCCCTTCAGCAGTCCTTCTTCCTGCGCCACCTTCAGAACCCAGCCGAAAATCTCCCGGTGAATCCCTTCCGGAAACTTGCGCCTCAGTCCCGACAACGTCGAATGGTCCGGCGTGGCTTGCGTCAGCCCGTAGCCCAAAAACTCCCGCAACGACAACGAGTCCGCGCACTTCCATGCGATCGCTCGCTCCGAGGACAGACCCTCAAAAAACCCCACGAACATCATCCGCATGTACGTTCCGGGCGGAATCGACGGACGACCCAGCGTCTCCGCGAAGATCTCCCTCTCCTCCACCAACCTCTCCACGAATCGATCGAACCCGTGTTGTCCCAGCAGCCCGTTGAGCCGCCGATAGAAAAGATGACCCTCCCCTCGCGAAAGCTCGCTCGTACTCACCCACATCGGCGGTTGGTCGCCACCCTCACGGCTTCCCATCGACATCGGCGCTTCCTCCCTACAGAATCTCTGCCGATGAAAACCTTCCACCCCATCACTTCATGCCGACAAAATCAGACTTTTTCCACGGGCTGTTAGGCAGCGACAGCACTTTTTCGGCTTCCGATCAAGCCCACCGAGGCACTGATAACACTCCAAAGGACTAGATCGCCGAGGTGGGCGAGGGTGCTCACCACGGGTCCGTAACGCTCGAGAATCTCATCGACACCAAGAAGGAGAGCCGAGGGTGCGTGGAGGAGCCACCAGATTGAACCGGCGACCTTTCCCCCGAGGAGGACGAGCAGAGCTTCGAGACCTGCGAAACAGAGAAGAGCGGTCGCGAATCGGCGGAGACTGCGCGGCCCAGCAGCACGCAAGGCCACACCCGCGATGGCGAGGCTGGCGATTCCAGCGTAGAGCGCCCGCTCATTCACTTTCGCCATAGGATCACTTGGTTCGAGTGCTGCCTAACGGTTGGCGGCTCAGCGGCGACGGCGGCGAAGCCGCCGGCGTCCGCTGCAGCCGCGGGTTAGGCGCGGCTTTCATGAGTAGTCCTGAGATGCCTGTGGCGAAAAAGAGGAGAAAGGGCTCAAGAAAGGGCACGCCGACAACGAACCAGAACGGAATGAAGATCAAACACATCTTTACGTCATACGCGAGGTACGGGGGCCAGCCTGCCGGCCAGCACTGCGCCAGGTGGCTTGAGATGAAGAAGCCGGTAAGCTGTGCAGCCCAAATGGGCCCCTCGGTTATGACGTCGTACAGCTTCGCTACTACACGATCGGCGCTGGCTGGTGCGCGAAGATGAAGGCTAGCCTCGAGAACATCTGGAAACAGCATGGCTGGAACCAAACTGAATGCGGCTACGATCAGAAACCACCGACGGTACAGACGCAGCCTCAAAGCTTTGCCGCGCCTAACGGCTCAGAGCTCACCGGCGACGGCGGCAAAGCCGACGGCGTCCGGTGCAGCGATTTGTTAGGCGCGACGCGTATTTTCAACACCACTTTACCGAAGCCGACCAGACGCCCGCAAAGCCCTGGCTCTCAACCGCAGCCCACCGCGACCGAGCCGGGCGACGGCGCCGTCATGCGTAAGACGCTGCACCTTGCGGCCGGCGCTGCTTCTGCGGAGTAGGAGTCCTGGCTCCGCGCCACGCGCCGGCGCCAGCACTTGAGCGCACGCGCCTAACGGCTTGCGGCTCAGCGGCGACGGCGGCGAAGCCGACGGCGTCCGCTGCAGCCGCGGGTTAGGCGCCGGCTGATTGGTTGAACTTCTCATTAAGGAAGTTTCGCCGCTTCGCCTTAATCGTCTTCGATTCAGCTAGAACGACGCGATTAGCGATCAGCTTTCGGTCCGGCACCGACTTTTCCGCGAGGAAGGTATCCGAGTAGACCTCGGTTCCACCGCGAGGAGGATCGAAGAGCTCGAAAGAGTTACATGCGCCCAGGTAGCGCTGCTTCAGACGTTGGCCGTACGGATTCCGCCAGGTGAGGAAGGCAGCATATCGCCTCGCCTCGCGTTCCGCCTTCCGAATTGCATCAGCGTGGTTTCGGGCGCGAACCAGAACGACCCGCTCCTCGACAAGGGTCAGCGAGGGATCGAAATGGATATCTCGGGCGACTGGCCGACCGAC
Source organism: uncultured Acidobacteriota bacterium (assembly GCA_963733955.1). GTDB lineage: Bacteria > Acidobacteriota > Thermoanaerobaculia > UBA5066 > Gp7-AA6 > DATFTF01. The sequence continues at coordinate 1,557,909 of CAVTEW010000003.1, read as the reverse complement.
AGCCTCGACACGGTGCAGCGTCTTCACCCCGAACCACGAAAGCTGCTTACGCCTCACGTCAACTTCCGGCGCCTAACGGCTGAGAGCTCACCGGCGACGGCGGCGCAGCCGCCGGCGTCCGGTGCAGCGATTTGTTAGGCGCGGCGCGCCTCGCTAGGACTTTTTCGCTCTGCATGAGGATACGCCGCAAGGTGAAGGCCCTCAATCGCCGACCACCATGATCGGGCCACGGCGCCGGCGTGACGATTCGTGTGATGCTGCGGCTCGCGGCCTGAGGACTGCCTGCGCTGCCCTGCTCTGACTCCGCGCCACACGCCGGCGCACACCTCGTGCGCCCGACGCCTAACGGCTTGCGGCTCAGCGGCGACGGCGGCGAAGCCGATGGCGTCCGCTGCAGCCGCGGGTTAGGCGGCCGATTACCGCGTGAACGCGAAGGGCTCGAGGATCGTTCCACAACAGATTCCCTGAACCTGACCTGAGAACGCCGTGGCGCTGCCACGTGAATCTCTGTTGACCCGTTGGATCAGAAACGAGATCGTCGAGCATTCGCCAACACCGACCGGCACGGGCACATCGATCGAGCCGGCGTCGCCGTTCAGGGTGCCAGAAACCTCGAATCTCATACCGTCCTTGGTGGTGAGAGTGCCGGTCAGCGTAGTGTCGACCTGCATGAGGGTCAGGACGAGGCTGCTCCAGTCTCCAGCGCACGGCGAGCGAGTGAGAGTTGTGGTCGACGTCCCGCTGACGGAGGTATCCACCGGGCCCGTTGGCGAATGGTGGTGACAGCCGGCTAGAAGACCTGCCGCGAGCAGGACAGTAGCCAATCGGCTACTTCGGCCGCCTAACGGCTTGCGCCTCAGCGGCGACGGCGGCGAAGCCGACGGCGTCCGCTGCAGCCGCGGGTTAGCCGCCGGCACCGCTCGCTCTCTTTATCGCTTCCATGATTTCGGGAAGCTCGTGGAGAAGTATGACCGATGAAGGCTCCTCTCTCGAGCGAGGCAAGTCGAATGTCCCCAGAGGCACAACTTTCTGCAACGCCGGATCTTCAGTCATGTGCACGACAGCATATGTATTCGCGTCCGCGATGCTGACCTTCTCGGACTGGATCTCTGCTTTTCCTGTGTCCACATCGAGCCAGATTCGCTGCCGGGCTCTGGCAGACGTGAATTCCGCCCATCCGGGCATACCCTTTTCGAATTTGGACGACGTCTTCCATTGAGTTCTGTGCCACCCTGTCGGGCCGTGAAAGAAGACCATGATGAGGGGTCGTCCACCGGGAGCGCTGAGCCACATCGAAGTCAATTCCTCTGACACCGGAAAGGCACCTACGCCCAGGATCTTGTGAACCTTCGCCGCCTCAGATTGAGCACTGGCTACACTGACCGCCAGGGCGAACAACGAGATCCCGGCGAAGGCCCGTCGCGGGTTGAGATTCCTTCCGGCGGCTAACGGCTGGCGGCTCAGCGGCGACGGCGGCGGAGCCGACGGCGTCCGCTGCAGCCGCGGGTTAGGCGGCCCGCACGCACTCTTCGAGAAGGCAGGAACGCGCCGTCCTTCGGTCATTTTCGGGGGCGACGCTTGTGCACCTTGACGTCGCGTTCCTTGGCCGTGATTCGATCGAGTACAGCTTCAAGCTTAACCCGTGCTTTCTTCGTGCGCGGAATCATGTGGTTCTTCATCCAAAGGGGATGGCCACTTCGGCCATTCCAGTCTTCAAGATGAAGCGGTGAGGGGCTACGGACGTTCGTGCCCTTCTCGACATAGGCCTCAGCATGGGCCAGCGCCTTATCGATCGATTCGAGCCGTTCTTTGATCTTCTTCTTTTTCACACAGGCTCCGATTCGGGTCCGCCTAACGGCTTGCGGCTCAGCGGCGACGGCGGCGCAGCCGACGGCGTCCGCTGCAGCCGCGGGTTAGGCACCGGACGCCTCATGGCGCTTGAGATACGACCGCCGCCAGGCAATAGCCATCCAAGCGGCCCCAGCCGGAATCACCACGAATGCCAGAGGACAATAGAGGTGCATCCACCACTCCGGCGCTGACGCGCACATCGCAACCACTCCCGTGAACGCGCCTAAGAGAAGGTATGCGCCATAAGTCCCGACGAGCCCTGCGAGGGCACCCACGAACGCCATGGCGAAAGATCGTTTCTGGTGATGGGTCACGCTTTATTTTCCGGTGCCTAACGGCTTGCGGCTCAGCGGCGACGGCGGCGCAGCCGGCGGCGTCCGCTGCAGCCGCGGGTTAGGCGACGGCCGGCTCACGACCCGCTCACTGATGGCGACCGGAACGGCACGACTCTGACGCGGCGTTGTCGAGCAACAGTGATTGAGGCAGTGCCAGGTGCGTACGCACCCGAAGTGTCACTAACCGTGACGGATTGAGGTCCGAGAGAACGAAGGAAGATGGTGAAGCCCGCAAGGCCCTGGTCAGTTGTCGTAAAGGTGTAGGGCGACGGCAGGGTCGCAAGAGGGTTAGAACTCGTGAACGCAACCGTGCCCGTAAAGTTACCAGGCGTCGCGTACACGACCAGCCGCAGTGGCGCGCCAGCTGGAATGACAGGAAGGTAACAGGGTGGAGCATTGGTCTGGCAAGGAAACTCAGCGAATAGATATGGCCCGACGTTTTGCTGCTTGGAATCCTGAGCTGCTCCTGATGTAGCGAGAAGCAGGAGAACCAGAACACCAAGAACGCTCCTCCTCCCGTGCTGTCGCTTAGTTCCTGCACGCGGGAGGATGCTTCCGTTGCCTAACGACTGAGAGCTCACCGGCGACGGCGGCAGGGCCGCCGGCGTCCGGTGCAGCGACGTGTTAGGCGCGCGGTCGGACCCGGACCGCCACGGCCAGGCGTTACGCCCACGAGCGAGTGCCCGGATCTCGAGCAGCCGCCTACCGCCAGCGCCGTTCCTCTTTGCCACGATCGCTTGGTACTCACTCATTCCACACCGTGACCGAGCCGTGCGCCGGCGCAGTGATGCCCGAGATGCCGCAGCTCGCGGCCGGAACTGCTTTTAACCAGCTCAACTCTGACTCCGCGCGAAGCGCCGGCGCATGACATGACCGCTCGCGCCTAACGGTTGGCGGCTCAGCGGCGACGACGGCGTAGCCGGCGGCGTCCGCTGCAGCCGCGGGTTAGGCGCCATGATTCCTCGCACTGACATACAGCCGCTGAACCGCAGACCCGAGCAGGCTGCCTCCGAAGAAGGCGACAGCGAACACCAAGCCGGCGTAAGCCCCGAAAGCCGATATCGCTACAAGGACCGAAGGCCCTTCACCAACGACTTTCTGAGCCCCTTGCGTGACCAGATTCATTACCGCGATTCCCGCATATGTGAGGAACGGCGAAAGCAAAAGGGCGCCGGCCAGCGCCACGACTGCGCCGATTCGACCGCCTCGCGGCAACTTTCGCCAAAACTCTCGGATCACGCAAGCACGCTAACGCTTGTGGCGCCTAACGGTTGGCGGCTCAGCGGCGACGGCGGCGAAGCCGACGGCGTCCGCTGCAGCCGCGGGTTAGGCGCCATGTGAAACTTTGGGCTTCGACCACACTGCCGCGCCCGCGAGTGAGAACACCGTGGCGACGAGACCGATGCTGTTGAGCATGTACACGGACAGAATCATCGGACCGGAGGTGAGAAAGGATGCGGCGGCGGGCAGCGAGATGGGATGACCGGGCGTTCGACCGCCGGACAGCAGCATCCAGATCCCTGGGACGAGCCAGACCCCGGCAATCAAAAGAAGAGCCGACTGCCTGGACCAGTCCGGCCAGAGGCGTCGGGATAGGAACCACGTGGTGATTGCGACGATCGGCATGGCGAGGGTTTGACCAATCAGCAAAGGAAGACCTGGGTAGTTCTCAAGTACCGAGACGCTGCCAAGGCTTGCCAGCCAGGGCAACGCTCCACCGACCACAGCGAAACCAACCAGGATGACCGCGCGTCGAGCCTTCATCGCACTTTATCCGCGATGGCGCCTAACGGCTTAGAGCTCACCGGCGACGGCGGCGCAGCCCCCGGCGTCCGGTGCAGCGATTTGTTAGGCAGCACCTCAGACTCGCCTCGCTAGTGAATCAGTACGAAGGCAAAGAGGCCGAATACGATGACAAACACGATTACGCTTACCGCGAGGCCTATCACGGCCATGGTGCGCCGCGGTTTCGCCCTTACAGCAAGAAAGCCGATGACGATGCCCAGCAGGTCGCAGGCGACAGCCGAGAGAACAGTATTGTGATTAGGCCGGCTGGATGCCCCGTGCCCCACCTTCGCTTGTAGCGACGAGCGCACATGCGAGAAAGAGCAAGAAGGCTAGCAGTCCCAATAACAAGGCGCTACCAGCCAGCCTCAGGCTGTGTCTGCCGTCCGCCTGTTCCTGAAACTCGCTGAGATTCGCTTCTGCCATCATCTAGCCTCCGAGACTCTTCAAGCTTGGCTGCCTAACAGCCCGTGGAAAAAGTCTGATTTTGTCGGCATGAAGTGATGGGGTGGAAGGTTTTCATCGGCAGAGATTCTGTAGGGAGGAAGCGCCGATGTCGATGGGAAGCCGTGAGGGTGGCGACCAACCGCCGATGTGGGTGAGTACGAGCGAGCTTTCGCGAGGAGAGGGTCATCTTTTCTATCGGCGGCTCAACGGGCTGCTGGGACAACACGGGTTCGATCGATTCGTGGAGAGGTTGGTGGAGGAGAAGGAGATCTTCGCGGAGACGCTGGGTCGTCCGTCGATTCCGCCCGGAACGTACATGCGGATGATGTTCGTGGGATTTTTTGAGGGTTTGTCCTCGGAGCGAGCGATTGCATGGAAGTGCGCGGACTCGTTGTCGTTGCGGGAGTTTCTGGGCTACGGGCTGACGCAAGCCACGCCGGACCATTCGACGTTGTCGGGACTGAGGCGCAAGTTTCCGGAAGGGATTCACCGGGAGATTTTCGGCTGGGTTCTGAAGGTGGCGCAGGAAGAAGGACTGCTGAAGGGACGCAAGGTCGCCATTGACGCAACGACTTTGGAGGCCAACGCGGCGATGCGAACGATCGTGCGGCGAGCCGACGGGGCGTCGTACCAGAAGTATCTGAAGAAGTTGGCCAGGGCGGAGGGGATCAAGGATCCGACGCCGGAGGATCTGGGGCGGATGGATCGCAAGAGGAAGGGCAAGAAGGTCTCCAACAAGGAGTGGAAGAGCTCGAGCGATCCGGACGCGCGGATCACGAAGATGAAGGACGGAACGACGCATCTGGCGCACAAAGCCGAGCATGCGGTGGATCTGACCAGCGGAGTGATCGTGGCAGCGGAGATCCACCCGGCCGATTCGGGAGACACCACGACGCTGCCGCAAACGCTGACTCGGGCGGACGCGGCAGTTGCCAGGGCCAACCCGCAGTGCGACATCTTGGAGGTCGTGGCCGATCGTGGATACCACAGCGGCGCGGTGGTGGGAGATCTGCATCAACGGGGATACAACACCTGCATTCCCGAACGGCGGCAGAAGGGGCGGCGTCGATGGCAGCGACTCTCCCGAGAGGTTGGGGAGCAAGAGGTCAAAGACCGACAGCGGGCCTTCTATCTCAACCGCCGCAGGATCCGGAGCGCCGCCGGCAAACGCCTTCTCAAGAAACGCGGGGAGACCGTCGAAAGGAGCTTCGCCCACGCCTGCGAAACGGGAGGCATGCGACGGGTTCATCTGCGAGGTCGGGCCAATATCCTCAAGCGCTACCAGATCCACATCGCCGCCCTCAATCTCGGCATCGTGCTGCGAAGCCTCATCGGTCTGGGCACCCCGCGCGGCTTCCAGGGCAGAAAGACCCTCCTCGCACACGCCCTCTCAGTGTTCCGATCTTCGATGTGCAACCTCGTTCGTTCCCTCTCCGACCAACTCGACTCTTTCAGCCCGCATCCTCGCGATACTCAGCACCCCGGCTCAAATCCTCCACTCGCAGTCGCGTAAAACCAAATGACCGATTTATCCACGGGCTGCTAACGGCTTGCGGCTCAGCGGCGACGGCGGCGAAGCCGGCGGCGTCCGCTGCAGCCGCGGGTTAGGCGCGTGGTTGCTTCCGGAGCGCCACGACCAGACGTTACGCCCACGAGCGAGTGCCCGGCTCCCGAGCAGCCGCCTACCGCCGGCGCCGTTCATCTTTGCCACGATCGTTTGGTACTCACTCATTCCACAACGTGACCGAGCTGCGCGCCGGCGACGCGATGCGCGAGATGCAGCAACTCACGGCCGAGGCTGCTTTTGACCAGCTCAACTCTAACTCCGCACGATGCGCCGGCGCCTCTCATGACCGCACGCGCCTAACGGCTTGCGGCTCAGCGGCGACGGCGGCGAAGCCGACGGCGTCCGCTGCAGCCGCGGGTTAGGCAGCACGACTTCCAAGCTCATGGACAACAACCTCCACGCCGCTGGCTGCCGCCCATTGAATGACCCGCTGGAACCAGGGACTTGCGAGACGCCGCTCGGCACCTGGCTTGGTAACGAAGACCAGCCTCTCGACATGGACGCCATCTCTCTTCGCGATGACTGCTTTCAGCACATCTCGCTCGAACTGGCTGAGCGGATTCCTGAGGCCAAGCGCCACTTCAAGAATTGTCCCTTCTTCTGGAAACCAGTAGTCCACGCGCACCGACGTGTCGGGTAGAACCTTGTGCTCAGCGAAGTCGGAACCGAATTCCGCCCTTGCCTTTCCGCGAAGGGTGGCGATGAAGCGAGCGGTTGCGTGGTCCCCGGCACCAGGCCCCTTGATGGCGCAGAACGCCGGATAGAGATCGGCTTCGGCTTGGGCGAGCGCGATTAGCTTCTGAATCTTTGGGGGGTTCGCCACACTAAACCTCCGTGCTGCCTAACGGTTTGCGGCTCAGCGGCGCGCGCCCTGCTGCACCGGACGATGCGTGCTCACCACGAACGGACGGCAGCGGCGCGGCCGCGCGCGTCCGCTGCAGCCGCGGGTTAGACGACGGCAAGACTTGAATTCGCCGACCTAAAGCTCCAGTTGCTGCCCGGATGCGACGAGTTTCGCCGGATTCGCGCAACCGCGGTGCCCAGGACGGCGTTAACTCCACGCCACACTCCCCTCCGCGCGTGTCGTCTAACGGCTTGCGGCTCAGCGGCGACGGCGGCAAAGCCGCCGGCGTCCGCTGCAGCCGCGGGTTAGGCGTCATGCGGTTAGATGCCACGGACGCGGATAGCGACGCCCAAGTCGATTGCCATGGCTACCGTAGCTTGGCCAAGGCCTCTGCGAAGCCGCGCCGCTGCCAGCTCCGGTGTGATGAATACAAATGACGCAAGCTTCTCCGGGTGCGATCGGTTGTAGACCAGAACCTTGAGGAAGTCTTTGTAGAACTCATGATGAGGGTTCTTCTCGGACACCTTAAGTTCGAATCCCGTGCGGCATTGCAAATCCACGATATCGATTCGCTCGCCTAAGCCATCTCCGATCGGAACCTCCGGAATAAAGCGGTTCGGCGCGGCCTCAAGGACCTGAGTCTGCCAAGCACGCGTGGCTGCGCTGGCCTGGCGGTCACCATCCCCCTCAAGTCGAGGATTGGACCAGTGGGCTCGGACAGCCACTCGTGCGGCCGCGACTACGTCTTCCTCTTCCACAAATCGCCTCAGACGCCTAACGGTTGGCGGCTCAGCGGCGACGGCAGCGCAGCTGCCGGCGTCCGCTGCAGCCGCGGGTTAGGCCACCGCACCCGCATCACCGGCGTGCCTCGGGCGACCCCAGAATCGCCAAAGCCGCGCCTCTCTCAACTGCTCGGGTCGGGAGGCAGATGTCCGTCTCCAGGATTCCGGTCGCATTGCGTTGGGCAAACACGAGGTATCGCCGGCCCGTCTCGAACTTGAAACCGCAATCGCCACCGCCCCGTCCCGTTACTAACTCGATCTGGCCAACGGCATTGCCTCTCCAAGATCGTTCGGACCGAAACCGGACGCGGATGCCGTACTCCTGCAGGTAGTTCTCCACGGGCGGCTCTGCCGTGTCCGCGAGCAAACGGCGAAGAGCGAACCAAGCGCGGCGACCAAACCACACTGGGTCACTGACACGAACCGCAACTCCCTCAAATACTGCCGTCGCCGTGGATAGCCCCTGGGCGGGCTCCGGCACGAAGCCACACTGACACGCTAGCGCTCCAGCTGCCGCCATCTCGAGGTTCAGGGCGATCGCAGCGAACCTCAACTTCACGACTCGCTGTCCCTTCGGTGGCCTAACGGCTTGCGGCTCAGCGGCGACGGCGGCGCGGCCACCGGCGTCCGCTGCAGCCGCGGGTTAGGCGGCAGCCTAGATGAAAAAGCCCGTGGCATGCATGTACCTCGCACACATCCAGATGGTCGCCAACAGCACGATAAGCAGGAAGTAGAGGTTTAGACCTATCCGCAGGAGTGCACCTCCAACACCGCGGAGGGCGATGTTTACACCGACGACGCAGCCGAGAAGCCCGGCCGCAAGCACGATGCTTGGCACGACAAACGCCCGACGCGCGATTGCTTTCCCGCTGGGTTTGTACTCCCACTTCTCGTTGGGCTGGAAAGCGTTCTTTGACTCACCGATCACTCCCCAAGAAGATTCTCCTGGGGTGGCGTTTCCGAGTGCTATCGAACTCCAGCCGAGGGCAAAACCCGAGATCACGATCGGACCGAGCACGACGTACGCTACGTATCTTCCTCTCAGACCCTTGGTCTTCAGACTACTGGCGACGGACAGGGCCGTAACCGCCAGAGCGAGTCCCGCGAGGATTTCAAACAGCCTAATCATGACTTCTGCCGCCTAACGGTTGGCGGCTCAGCGGCGACGGCGGCGAAGCCGACGGCGTCCGCTGCAGCCGCGGGTTAGGCGGCGGCCGATCAGAACCGTACATGTGCGACGGGTGAAACTTTCTGGACTCTCGCATTTGGGTCGATACTCAAGGTGAAAGTCTCCCGATCCACTCCGCCGTGCAAGCAGCCCATCGTGACGATTACCTCCCGATATCGTCCGAGGATGTCGGCTTTTGAGACCAAGGCCTCTCGGAATTCGGCTCTGGAGCCGAGACCTACCTCCTCATAAGGCAGGTCGTGACCGAGGTCGTTCTTCTGAGAGGGTCGTGAGTAGAATCGCAAACGATAAGGCTGCTTAGAGATCTCAAACCGAGGCAACGCTGGATCCGTGCTGCTAACGGCCCAGTCCAAGTCCGGGAGTTGCGCAGCCTCCATCGCGGTGACTGCGTCGACAAGGGTCATGCCAGGATGGACCGCGGCATGAGCCTGGATCACCCTTGAGCAATCGGCGGGTTCGCAACTAACCAAGGCGAAGACGGCGAGCAGAGGCAGGTACGAGTTGGGTCTCAGTTCCTTGACGCCGCCTAACGGCTTGCGGCTCAGCGGCGACGGCGGCGAAGCCGGCGGCGTCCGCTGCAGCCGCGGGTTAGGCGCCAACATCGCTTGAGTCGCCAGTCTTCTGCAGCCTGATTGCGGCCCATACCGCGACCGCTGCCGACGTCACTGCAGCGGCTATGTAGTAGGGCACGATTTCGCCCGCGCTCTTCAGCTCCCCCGCCATTCCGGCTCCGAGCAGCGAGTAACCCGTTCCGACCACGGCGAGCACTTCGATTATGCCAAGCATGATCCGGCGATGGTGAATAGTCACTTGGCGCCTAACGGCTTGCGGCTCAGCGGCGACGGCGGCGAAGCCGACGGCGTCCGCTGCAGCCGCGGGTTAGGCGGCGAAAGACAACGCCAGAAGTGGCTCATGGCCTCTTTCGATCAAGCTCCAATTCACGAACGCAGTGCACTTGATGAGTGTCGCGAAGAGCTCCGGGCAACGAGTTTCGAATTCCCCTGCACGCTCCAGCTGGATGACGGCTACATGACCGGGCGCTACATGAACCTTGGACATACCATCTTCGGGAACGTCCAGGCTCGACATGCAATCGATCCAAGCGTCCATGTTCCTTCCATAGAACGAAGGGAAGCCGAAGGCCTCCGCGAAAACAGCGTGGAAGGACTGTGAGTCCGTGATTCTACCGGCGTCGATGGACACCACGAGGTTTCTCAATCGCCGCCTAACGGCTGGCGGCTCAGCGGCGACGGCGGCGAAGCCGACGGCGTCCGCTGCAGCCGCGGGTTAGGCGGCATTACTTCATAGACACGCAAAGATTCCCTCCACGTCACCGGTACTCACTCGTAAAGTCATCGTCCTGCACGGTACACATGACTGCAGGGTGACGCTTGTAACGGGCCCACAGTCGCCCCACTGCCTTGTCGGTCAGCATGAAGCACCGACCGAGGTACATTCCGGCTTTCGGTCTGATCGAGTACTTTACATAGAAACAATCTGGCCGTCGAGACAGTCGAAAGAGGATCTCCGTCAGAACCGCTTTCTCCGTAGCGACGAAGCACAGTTTTCGTTGTGAGTAGGTGACTCCGGGCGCGCGCCCTCGCCCATCACGTTGCCTAAAGACACCGCCGGGCGACACCGCGAACGCCTTGCGCCGACTTATCGCCCGAGGACTCATACCGCGACCACAGTCAAAGCAAGCATACGCGCCGGCCGCCTAACGGCTTGCGGCTCAGCGGCGCGCGCCCTGTTGCCACGAACGATGCTTGGTCGCCCTGCTCCAAACCAAGCGACACGGCCGCGCGCGTCCGCTGCAGCCGCTGGTTAGGCCACGAGCCTACGCCTGGTGAAAGTGCCATTCGAACAAGTCCTTGAAATCGTCGAAGCAAGTCTTGCACACCCACCGGTACTCATCTGCCGTGTTGTAGCCCTCGCGAAAAACGTCGGGCTGACCGGCCGCGCTGAACTTAGCCCAGCAGAACTCGCAATGATCGTGCTCCCAATTCTCACTGGGCGGTGAATAAGTTCGCCACGCCAGAGCCGCGCCCTTGAGATATGAAAGCTGATTCGTGAGTCTCCAGTCGTTCTCCTCGCGCATCAGCTGATCGAGTGGCCTAACAGCCCGTGGAAAAAGTCTGATTTTGTCGGCATGAAGTGATGGGGTGGAAGGTTTTCATCGGCAGAGATTCTGTAGGGAGGAAGCGCCGATGTCGATGGGAAGCCGTGAGGGTGGCGACCAACCGCCGATGTGGGTGAGTACGAGCGAGCTTTCGCGAGGGGAGGGTCATCTTTTCTATCGGCGGCTCAACGGGCTGCTGGGACAACACGGGTTCGATCGATTCGTGGAGAGGTTGGTGGAGGAGAGGGAGATCTTCGCGGAGACGCTGGGTCGTCCGTCGATTCCGCCCGGAACGTACATGCGGATGATGTTCGTGGGGTTTTTTGAGGGTCTGTCCTCGGAGCGAGCGATCGCATGGAAGTGCGCGGACTCGTTGTCGTTGCGGGAGTTTTTGGGCTACGGGCTGACGCAAGCCACGCCGGACCATTCGACGTTGTCGGGACTGAGGCGCAAGTTTCCGGAAGGGATTCACCGGGAGATTTTCGGCTGGGTTCTGAAGGTGGCGCAGGAAGAAGGACTGCTGAAGGGACGGAAGGTGGCCATTGACGCAACGACTTTGGAGGCCAACGCGGCGATGCGAACGATTGTGCGGCGAGCCGACGGGGCGTCGTACCAGAAGTATCTGAAGAAGTTGGCCAGGGCGGAGGGGATCAAGGATCCGACGCCGGAGGATCTGGGGCGGATGGATCGCAAGAGGAAGGGCAAGAAGGTCTCCAACAAGGAGTGGAAGAGCTCGAGCGATCCGGACGCGCGGATCACGAAGATGAAGGACGGAACGACGCATCTGGCGCACAAAGCCGAGCATGCGGTGGATGTGACCAGCGGAGTGATCGTGGCAGCGGAGATCCACCCGGCCGATTCGGGAGACACCACGACGCTGCCGCAAACGCTGACTCGGGCGGACGCGGCAGTTGCCAGGGCCAACCCGCAGTGCGACATCTTGGAGGTCGTGGCCGATCGTGGATACCACAGCGGCGCGGTGGTGGGAGATCTGCATCAACGGGGATACAACACCTGCATTCCCGAACGGCGGCAGAAGGGGCGGCGTCGATGGCAGCGACTCTCCCGAGAGGTCGGGGAGCAAGAGGCCAAAGACCGACAGCGGGCCTTCTATCTCAACCGCCGCAGGATCCGGAGCGCCGCCGGCAAACGCCTTCTCAAGAAACGCGGGGAGACCGTCGAAAGGAGCTTCGCCCACGCCTGCGAAACTGGAGGCATGCGACGGGTTCATCTGCGAGGTCGGGCCAATATCCTCAAGCGCTACCAGATCCACATCGCCGCCCTCAATCTCGGCATCGTGCTGCGAAGACTCATCGGTCTGGGCACCCCGCGCGGCTTCCAGAGCAGAAAGACCCTCCTCGCACACGCCCTCTCAGTGTTCCTCTCTTCGATGTGCAACCTCGTTCGTTCCCTCTCCGACCAACTCGACTCTTTCAGCCCGCATCCTCGCGATACTCAGCACCCCGGCTCAAATCCTCCACTCGCAGTCGCGTAAAACCAAATGACCGATTTATCCACGGGCTGCTAACGGCTTGCGGCTCAGCGGCGACGGCAGCGCAGCTGCCGGCGTCCGCTGCAGCCGCGGGTTAGGCGGCGTCATGCTGGCACCGGCTCCGAGAGCACCCAGGGCACCTCGAACGTTTGGGAAACCTCGAGCGTTTGACCCTTTGGAAAGGATTCTGGCAAAGGATAGATAGCCTCACGAACCTCAAAGCCGTTTCTCCGTTCTCCCGGGACGAGAATGTTGCCGACGAAATGAAAGAGACCGATGTAAAGGCGGCCTGCCGGACTCGGTCCTAGCTCCGAAACACGAGTCTCGCGAAGGTTGGAAACGCCGACCTCGTCTAGGAAGCGGACGAAGCCGGGCGGAAATACAGCCGGTCCGGCAGCGAGGAAGTTTCGGCAGTAGAGGCAGCCGCACGAAACCGCGCCGGACGGCCCCGCAAGGCTGTGGGCTCGCGACGTAGCCTCTCGGTCCGCCTCCACCGTCCATCCACCGAATGAGACTGTAGTCACGAGACTCCTCGAACGCCGCCTAACGGCTTGCGGCTCAGCGGCGACGGCGGCGAAGCCGACGGCGTCCGCTGCAGCCGCGGGTTAGGCCACACAGAACTTTAGACCTCTTTGTCCCAGCCCGGGAGCAAAAGGCTCCAGATTCCGAAAGCGATGCCTGCAAGACCGAAGGGAATGGAGATCCACGGGCCGCCCACGTCCTCTGTGCCAAGCAGAATCAGCGCCAGGCAGTAGAGAATTAGGATGGAACCAGCGACCCGGCTCACAACCGCTGAAATCCGCCACGCTTTTGCGTAGGCCACGGCGGTAAACACGGCCAGTGCCCCGAAGGCTGCCGCGATAGGGCTCGTCGGATCGCGACCCATCTGAATGACCGCAACAAAGCAGGCCGCACCCAGGACCAGCCATAAGATAGAAAAGACTCGTTGATGAGCATACCGGCGAACCACAACGCTCTGCGCCACTGTCATATCTCAATCTAGCGTGTGGCCTAACGGTTGGCGGGTCAGCGGCGACGGCGGCGAAGCCGACGGCGTCCGCTGCAGCCGCGGGTTAGGCGGCAGGCCACTACAGTTTTGTTCTGTAGAAATGCTCGACTGCATAAAGGCGCTCCGCGAACTTCCCAAATTCGAGGTCAGACTTGGAAACACCAAATCCGCTCCCTTTTGACGGAGGAAGGCTACCTGAGGCAGCCAGGGTTCGCCACGCACTTATGTTGCGCAGGGCCACACCTGCGTTTGGGTAGTCCGGTGAACCAGCCCGGCCGGCGTCGATGACTCCGATAAGCTCTTTTTCGAGCTCGTCGCACATGGCGATAAAGCGGCTCACCGTCTTTGAGACTACTGCCACACTAATGACTCTCGCGGCCTAACGGTTGGCGGCTCAGCGGCGACGGCGGCGAAGCCGACGGCGTCCGCTGCAGCCGCGGGTTAGGCGGCAGTCGATTCACTAAAAGCCGCCGCGAATGAAGTCGATGAATCTGAACCAGAACCGATCTCCTTGCACCGCGGAGAAGACACCAACGATGACACCCAGGACTGCGGCACCGAGAATGTTGCCCTGCAGCCCAAGCGACGAATAGTTGGCAAGCAGCAAGAAACTAAGTAGAAGCCCGACGCTGAAACCGCATCCGAACCGGACGCCACGACCGTCCCGAGATGGGGGATCAGGTCGAATGAGAACCGGGTCATCGAGCATCTTGTTGCCTTCTGCCCCCTAACGGCTTGCGGCTCAGCGGCGACGGCGGCGAAGCCGACGGCGTCCGCTGCAGCCGCGGGTTAGGCACGCGCGACATTTGGTTCTCTACGGACGAGGAGCCGGCGTCGGCACGGGGGCTAAGACCGCATCGCTGCACTTGTACACCTCTCCGATCGAGCGAGCCGAGCCAGCCAGGTTCTGGTCCTGGCGACGGATCATGACGACATTCCCACCCATCTCGGCAACCTTGTTCTTGAGCTTCCTCTCCGAGTCGTCAGCGCCAGTGCCTCCGAACGCGCGACCAAGCTGAGTCGTCCCCTTTGCCTCGCCTAGATAGGCACAACCGCGGACGACTTCCGGATTGTTCGTGATGCGAACCCGTTCGCCACCCGGCGTGAGGCTGACGCAAGACGGGAGCGCAATTGCCGCCAAAGCGACGACTACCAGGCCGGTTTTGTTCAAGAGGGCCTCCTTCTTTCTCTCGCTAGCCCGCTGCTCCTTCAAGTGCCTAACGGCTTGCGGCTCAGCGGCGACGGCGGCGAAGCCGACGGCGTCCGCTGCAGCCGCGGGTTAGGCGCGGCGGGATGATTAAGCCGACCGGTTGTTGCGAGATATAGCATTTGTGCTATGTGCGACTGCTGCCACCCTGCCCGCCGCTCGGCCAGGCCGCGGAGCCTGAAGCCGGCGGGGCCGGGCTGCTCTTCCGGGCGACGGCCGTGAACCTGCGAGGACTTACTCCGGCGCCCTGACACCAGCGATTCGCCACAGGCCCGGCCCACACCTTGACCGCTCGAGCCTAACGGTTGGCGGCTCAGCGGCGCGCGCCGATTGCCACCGGACGATGAACGCTCGCCGAGAACTGACTTCAGCAGAAGTGCAGCGCGCGTCCGCTGCAGCCGCGGGTTAGGCGGCCGCTCCACTATTTCTCCCCCGTCGGCTTGGCAAACGCGGAAGTCGAGTACGTCACGGTGTCCGCGAACGCGTCCACGAGCTGGAGCGCGCGGTTCTCGGCCTGAGCTGCTGCTTCGGTTGAGGGCACGATCGCCAGTTCCGTCTCCTCCCAAGTCGCAGCCCGGACATCCGTCAGCTTCGTGTTGCGAGGCAACCGCACCTGCTCGGAAAGCGAGAGGGATACCCGGATAAACATCGCGCCCGGACACTCCTGAGACTTTCCATACGTGATTCTCAGGAACAGCGTGCGCGGCCCTCGCTCTCGCTCCGCCTGCAGCCCAGCCTTCTGGAGATGAGCCTCCACTTCGTGCTTCAGCAGCGCGGCGTCAAGACCTGCGATGGCGTCGCTACTAACCGATACCCACACCGACTTGAGCCCCGCCAACTCGCGAGGGGCGTTGCGTGCCGACGTCGCCACGATTGATGCCGAGGCGGCGAAGGCAGCACATGCTGCGAATCCGAAGGCAACCTTAGTCACTAGACACCTTCCGGCCGCCTAACGGTTGGCGGCTCAGCGGCGCGCGCCGATCGCCACCGAACGATGAACGCTCGCCAAGAACTGACTTCAGCAGAAGTGCAGCGCGCGTCCGCTGCAGCCGCGGGTTAGGCGGCATGCCCGCGCGGCTCAGGTCTCGGGCGAAAGCCATATTTCCATAGATAAACCGGAATCGTAACAATCCCCGCGAAGACTACGAGCAGCGTCCACGTCGCCTTCGCGTTCGGATCCCGGGAAAGGGCGCCTGTACACGTCCCGCACGACCAGAATCACCATGATCAGGCTCAGAGCCATTGCCAGGAAGTGGAGCGGGGCAAGAAACCGGCTCTCAGGAACGCCGGGCGCCATGACGACTGTGAAGAAGTAAACGGCATATGCGATCACGTAAACAAAGCAAAGAACGGTGACCGCTTTCTCCCACTTAGCCATGCTGAGGCTCCATGCCGCCTAACGGCTGGCGGCTCAGCGGCGGCGGCGGCGAAGCCGACGGCGTCCGCTGCAGCCGCGGGTTAGGCCACATTAGCGGACGTCGTCCTCTGGCGATCCTGGAAGAACCCAAGGCACCTCGCATTCGAATTCGAGTCGCACGACCCCACTTCCTTCCCTTCCTGGGACGAGGAAGAAACCGAAGTTCCTGCCGAACCGCGTCAGATTCCCCGGGTCGGAATGCGGACCGGATTCGGAGGGACCGCACAGCCGACCGACGAAGTGAAACCAACCGGCGTACTTCACGAGACCATCTTCCGCCGGACCCGACCAGGTAACGTCTTCTTCCCGACTCGGATCGAGTCCCAGCGCTTCGAGAAAAGCTACGGCCTCCGGTGGATACGCCTCCGATCGGACAGCCATGAAGTTCCGACATTGTGTACAGCCGCACTCCTCAGGAGCTCCACGGGTTGTTCCCGCATGAGCAACACGAGTCGCCTCGGCATCACTCTCTATGCACCAACCACCGATCTCGCGCCGCGTCATCACTTCGTGTGGCCTAACGGTTGGCGGCTCAGCGGCGCGCGCCGATCGCCACGAGACGATGAACGCTCGTTCAGAGCTGACTTCAGCCGAAGTGCAGCGCGCGTCCGCTGCAGCCGCGGGTTAGGCCGCGTTGCCATGCAGTCCCCGAATGCGTGCGTCCTGCAGCCAGATGGCATCAACGATGGAGAAGACGATATCGGCCAAACCGGTCCCGACAACCTCTTCCCGATTAAGCCGTCTGACGGGGCTGGGAAATCCATTCCAAGCATGACGCTCGCTGGCATCGATCACCATAAATCCAGGACCATCAGCAGTAAGCCTGAATTCCAGCGCGACCGCGAGTGATTGAGGGTCCTGAGCCATGAGCAGATCGAAATGCGCACCGTGTTCCGCGACCTTCTCATCGGTCCAATGCACTACGTAAGTAGTCTCACCACCTGCACCACGAACGAAGCCGGATACCGACTTGCTCTTGTCACCACACGCATCGCACGGCACCAGTTCGGACGCGCCCGAGGCGTCTACGACGAAACTACTCATTTCAGCGGCCTAACGTCCCAAAGCTCAGCCGCGGCGACGGCGAAGCCGGCGACGTCGGCTGCAGCGCGATGTTAGGCCGCGCATGTCGGCGAGTTTTCATTCAGCTAGCGCCGGACGGGATGGAGGCAGCCTTCCGTGGGGCTCATGCTCCTCCTACTATCCCCGTTGCAGGCTCGTAGGTAGCGATCAATACGCCGGTGCTCGTCGTGCTGCTGTCAACCAGCCGCAGCGATGCTTGTGCGCCCGGACCAAACAGCCGCCGTCCAGTGCCTAGCACCAAAGGATGGATCATCAGCAGGTACTCGTCGATCAGATTGGTGGCCATCAATGAGCCGATCAACACGCCGCTACCCATGATCACAAAGTTCGTGCCAGAGCTGCGTTTGAGGTCCGCCACGTCCGCCGGAATGTCCCCGCTCAGAAGACTCGAGTTCGGCCAGTTGAGCCTAGTTGCGGGGTTGGTCGAGGCGACGTACTTGTGAGCGCTGTTGAGCGCGTCCTTGAACGGGCCGCCGCGGGCGTTCCAAGTCACCAGCAGCTCCTCGTAGGTCCGCCGCCCGAACAGAAACGAGCGATTTCCGCCCATCTGCTCGCCCATCTTGGCGACCATCGCCTGGTCGCTGTGCGCCACCCCCCACCCGCCACGGTCAAACCCATCCCGCGTGTCCTCGTCCGGGCGGCCCGGTCCCTGCATAACACCGTCAAGCGTCACGCTGTTCACCACGACTACTCTTCCCATCCCCTGTGCTCCTGGTCTGCCTAACGGTTGGCGGCTCAGCGGCGACGGCGGCGAAGCCGACGGCGTCCGCTGCAGCCGCGGGTTAGGCGGCGGCCGATCAGAACCGTACATGTGCGACGGGTGAAACTGTCTGGACTCTCGCATTTGGGTCGATACTCAAGGTGAAAGTCTCCCGATCCACTCCGCCGTGCAAGCAGCCCATCGTGACGATTACCTCCCGATATCGTCCGAGGATGTCGGCTTTTGAGACCAAGGCCTCTCGGAATTCGGCTCTGGAGCCGAGACCTACCTCCTCATAAGGCAGGTCGTGACCGAGGTCGTTCTTCTGAGAGGGTCGTGAGTAGAATCGCAAACGATAAGGCTGCTTAGAGATCTCAAACCGAGGCAACGCTGGATCCGTGCTGCTAACGGCCCAGTCCAAGTCCGGGAGTTGCGCAGCCTCCATCGCGGTGACTGCGTCGACAAGGGTCATGCCAGGATGGACCGCGGCATGAGCCTGGATCACCCTTGAGCAATCGGCGAGTTCGCAACTAACCAAGGCGAAGACGGCGAGCAGAGGCAGGTACGAGTTGGGTCTCAGTTCCTTGACGCCGCCTAACGGCTTGCGGCTCAGCGGCGACGGCGGCGAAGCCGACGGCGTCCGCTGCAGCCGCGGGTTAGGCGCGGCGGGATGATTAAGCCGACCGGTTGTTGCGAGATATAGCATTTGTGCTATGTGCGACTGCTGCCACCCTGCCCGCCGCTCGGCCAGGCCGCGGAGGCTGAAGCCGGCGGGGCCGGGCTGCTCTTCCGGGCGACGGCCGTGAACCTGCGAGGACTTACTCCGGCGCCCTGACACCAGCGATTCGCCACAGGCCCGGCCCACACCTTGACCGCTCGAGCCTAACGGCTTGCGGCTCAGCGGCGACGGCGGCGAAGCCGACGGCGTCCGCTGCAGCCGCTGGTTAGACGACAAGCAAGACTTGGCAAGCCGGGCGCGAACTGACGTTGCTACCAAGCTGCAGCGAGTTTCGCCCATCTTTGCCTCTCGCGGTGCCCTGGACGGCGTGAACTCAACGCCACACTCCCCCCCTCGCGTGTCGTCTAACGGCTTGCGGCTCAGCGGCGACGGCGGCGAAGCCGACGGCGTCCGCTGCAGCCGCGGGTTAGGCACCGGGCCGGAGCTGTACTTTCTCATTTCGCGCTCCCGGTTCACCATAGCGCTTGATTACATACCCGTCTCGAGAGAGCGGCGAGTGACGAAGAATTGGCTCTACTACGCGAAAGAGGTCATCTGCATTCTGACCGTACATGAACAAGACACATTCGCCACCACCGAACTCGTTCCCGTCAAAGTCACCGGCCCCGACCTGGGTGATGGCATGGTTGAGCTGATCCTCGAGATCGTACACACCGGCACGTTCAGACTCCGTGCCGAATTCGCTCGAGAGTCTCAGGTGAACGAGTACGGCGTGCTGAGGGACCGTCGATCGGCTTGGCTCTGGCGATACAGGTGGAGTCGGTACAGTGGCATTCAGACCAGGAGCTCTTGAGGCTTGACCGCACGCAATCGAGAGGAGCGCGCTGGCCACGAGATTGGCTGCCGCCATACGGTTGATCATCCGGGGCCTAACGACTGAGAGCTCACCGGCGACGGCGGCAGGGCCACCGGCGTCCGGTGCAGCGACGTGTTAGGCGCGCGGTCGGACCCGGACCGCCACGGCCAGGCGTTACGCCCACGAGCGAGTGCCCGGATCTCGAGCAGCCGCCTACCGCCAGCGCCGTTCCTCTTTGCCACGATCGCTTGGTACTCACTCATTCCACACCGTGACCGAGCCGTGCGCCGGCGCAGTGATGCCCGAGATGCCGCAGCTCGCGGCCGGAACTGCTTTTAACCAGCTCAACTCTGACTCCGCGCGAAGCGCCGGCGCATGACATGACCGCTCGCGCCTAACGGTTGGCGGCTCAGCGGCGACGGCGGCGAAGCCGACGGCGTCCGCTGCAGCCGCGGGTTAGGCGACACACTCACCAGGTCAGTCTCCAGTTCCCCTGGATGTACCGACGATTCCGCTGCCACCACGCCTGCACCTTTCGTTTCAGCTCCCGCGGCTTTTCGAAGTCCACGTCGAGCCAGTCTTGCAGCCCAGCCGTGCGGTAGCCGCAAAGGTTCTCGATCGCCCATAGCGCGTCGTGGCGGACGAATAGAACTTCGTCGTCAAGTACGGAGATTAGCGCTGGCACGACGTTCGGATCCTTTCGCTCACTCAACATCTCGGCACAGGTCTCACGGGCGTCGGCGCTCGGGCTTTTGAGCCCCTCAACCAAATGAGGAACGACGCGTTGGCTAGCCTTGATGAGGAGACCATGTGCCTCCGCCACTCGCTTCGGATCCGGGTCTCCCAACTGCTTCACGAGCGCGCGAAACGACGCCATGACTTACGTGTCGCCTAACGGCTTGCGGCTCAGCGGCGACGGCGGCGAAGCCGACGGCGTCCGCTGCAGCCGCGGGTTAGGCGGCTTCATGGCTTGTCCGCCGACGCAAGTGCCTCCTCAGCTAGATCCATGCAGTTCGTGCACATCACACCCTTGGTTCCGACACGGACGGTGTCTCGAAGAGCCGTGACCTGGCTGCAGACCAGGCAAGGGACGGCGGTCGGATCAGCAGATCGCTCCTCCTGCCCTTTTGCGACTATGCCCACACAGATCGACACGCAACCGTCGCAAATGTAGGACGTCGGACCAGCGATGAGCATACGCACTTCGCGCTGGGTCTTGTTGCAGAACGAGCAACGAAGAAGAGGCCGCTCGCCCTTTTCCACGAAGCCCAAGGCCTTCCAGAGAGTCATCGGGATGAGCCGCCTAACGGCTTGCGGCTCAGCGGCGACGGCGGCGAAGCCGACGGCGTCCGCTGCAGCCGCGGGTTAGGCGACGCTTGGCCACCTCTCGTGTTCAAGAAAGCCATTTCAGCTCAACATCGACGGGGTACTCATCTGAACTGCAGCCGAGAACCTTCGTGAAGAAGCAATCGACTAGGACGGCGAGTTCACGGGCTCCAATATCTGGGCAGCTCAGCGTCACGGAGCGGCCCGCTGTCCAATCCAGTAGCTTCATGCCTGAGAAGAGTAGGCCCGCGTCCCGGAGCTTCTTTACGGGGTCACTAGTGTGCGGGTACGCTCCGTTCAGCGTGCCAGGAACCACTTGAACCCAGAGATCTGGTGAACCAGCCTCGAACGTGGCGCAAAGCTCGCCCCGTCGCTCTGAAGCCGAGGCCTCGACTTCCAAGAGTGCCGGGTGGATCGCCGCGACCTGATCTGCTCCCATCGCCGACTTATCGCTTCAGGCGTCGCCTAACGGCTTGCGGCTCAGCGGCGACGGCGGCAAAGCCGCCGGCGTCCGCTGCAGCCGCGGGTTAGGCCGCCAGCGATTCGCACTACTCACAGGTAAATTCCTTCGACCCATCGCCTGCAGTTGTCAGTTGGCCGCTGCACGACGTTTGGACGAGGCTGGGTTTAGCACGACTCTCGATCGGGTTACCGGTAACGTCGCTGTCCCAGTCGATCCGCATGAAGTTGCCATGCTGAGTCCTGAGAAAGACGGTCTCCAAGTGGGAATCGGTGCCCTGCCGGTCGTAACGCACCCAAAATGGCCGCGACGTTTCGAACGCCTGAACGAGACACTGAGAAGATGCCGGTCGATTGCCTTTGAGTGGAATATGGCCGCAGCCTACGGCCTCCGGTCCTGTCAGCTCTCGAATACGCGCCTCCAGGTTGAGGCGAGTCGCACACGCAGAGAGCGAACAGACCAAGACGAGCGGACCACACGCGCTCTTCGCCACGCGGCACCTCTGGCGGCCTAACGGTTGGCGGCTCAGCGGCGAGCGCATGCGAGTCCGCTGCAGCCGCGGGTTAGGCGGCGCCGGCATACACAATTCTCTACTCGCCAACGGCTATCCCTACTCGCTTTCGAAGCCAGCCCAGACTTACGCAACCGATTACAAACCACACGATCACATTCCAAAGCATCAAGGCGATGTAGAACCAACTGGCGCTCGGCTCGCGAACTACGAAGATCATCAGCACCACGATCGGTGACACTGCGATCATCAGAAACAGGCTGTACACGGCAACCAGGAGGTCGCTCATACCGCGCGGTATCGGATCGTCCATCTGATAGATCACGCACAACGTGATGCCGCATGCGACCAGAAGGGCGGTCAACCAGCGGACCCACCGGCGCTCTAACCAACGGTGGATCATGCCGGGCCGCCTAACGGCTGGCGGCTCAGCGGCGACGGCGGCGAAGCCGACGGCGTCCGCTGCAGCCGCGGGTTAGGCCGCCTGGACAACATACAGGTATCGGCCAGACACGCGGTTGCCGCGAATTCCGACGATCAGTTCCTCCAAGCCCACTTCCTCGACTTGCGATGCCGCTTCACCGTACCAAGTTGCGGAGAATCGGAACTTCTTGGCCTGGGTTCCCGCGAATTGCACGGCTCTCACAAGCGGCTCCTTGACCTCCGACCTCAGCTTCCAGTCTCCACTTACGGTATCGCCAGAGACGAAGAAGCAGCTACAGCCTTCAGGCAGATCGAGCTGAAGGCGGCCGTCGGCCCTGAGGGACGCGCGTAGGCCTGAGGCTGTGGCAAGGGCCTCAGGCGTGAGATTTCCGCCACGCTTGCGATTTACGATCGAGAGAACTACTTGGACACACATAACTTGAGGCGGCCTAACGGTTGGTGGCTCAGCGGCGACGGCGGCGAAGCCGACGGCGTCCGCTGCAGCCGCGGGTTAGGCCGCGAGATCGGGTCTCTACCTTGCGTTCTCAAGTTGCTCAAGGACCTGAGCCAAACCCTCACGGGCGGTCTTGCCACCACCGAGCTCGATAGCCTTCCGGAAGTGGGGCTCAGCCTCCGCGGGTTCGTTCGCGACGGCGTCCAAGAAATGGCCGATTGATTCGTGAGCGTCGGCACTCATTGGGTCCAGTTCTAACGCCGTACGATAGCTTGCGAGGACATCGTCGAGCGAATAACGAGGGTCGTCGCCACCCAACTGAATCAGGTCGCCGCGCAGGATCCACAGCCGTGCTGAATTCGGAAACTGCCGGAGGCCTTCCTCGAGCTTCTGAAGTTGGGCCGCTGTTAGGGACTCCCACTCTGCAGCCAACAACTGACGGTCGCCCAACCGCTCAGAAAGGACACTTCGCGCCATCCGAATGGTTTCCACGATCTCAAGCTCGGTCATAACCTGTCGCGGCCTAACGGTTGGCGGCTCAGCGGCGACGGCGGCGAAGCCGACGGCGTCCGCTGCAGCCGCGGGTTAGGCGGCATCGGAAACCCGAATGGATAAGTGAATGGTGAGTCGCGTGTGGCAATCGCTGTCCTGCATTATTGGTGTACTGGATGGGACCGCATCAAGGGAGGCAACGTAGGCCATCCCAGGGACTACGTATGGCCCCGAAAGCGTCGCTGGGCAGCTGCCGCTCGAAGCAGTGATGATGACCTCCGAAGGAGCCGCGGGTTCCAGCATCACAACCCTTGATTCTCCGGGTTTCATGGGTCCTATGGACTTGGACGTGTTCCACAATCCGGGCGCCCAACCCACCTCGACCATGTTCAGCTCCAGGGCAGTGCTGTTGATGAACGTCACGGTCACTCGATCGTCCAGCGGTTCCGCGGCACCGCAAGCGAGGATGCCCACCGTGGCAAGCGCGACAGACAGCACTTTGATGCCGCCTAACAGCCCGTGGAAAAAGTCTGATTTTGTCGGCATGAAGTGATGGGGTGGAAGGTTTTCATCGGCAGAGATTCTGTAGGGAGGAAGCGCCGATGTCGATGGGAAGCCGTGAGGGTGGCGACCAACCGCCGATGTGGGTGAGTACGAGCGAGCTTTCGCGAGGAGAGGGTCATCTTTTCTATCGGCGGCTCAACGGGCTGCTGGGACAACACGGGTTCGATCGATTCGTGGAGAGGTTGGTGGAGGAGAAGGAGATCTTCGCGGAGACGCTGGGTCGTCCGTCGATTCCGCCCGGAACGTACATGCGGATGATGTTCGTGGGATTTTTTGAGGGTTTGTCCTCGGAGCGAGCGATTGCATGGAAGTGCGCGGACTCGTTGTCGTTGCGGGAGTTTCTGGGCTACGGGCTGACGCAAGCCACGCCGGACCATTCGACGTTGTCGGGACTGAGGCGCAAGTTTCCGGAAGGGATTCACCGGGAGATTTTCGGCTGGGTTCTGAAGGTGGCGCAGGAAGAAGGACTGCTGAAGGGACGCAAGGTCGCCATTGACGCAACGACTTTGGAGGCCAACGCGGCGATGCGAACGATTGTGCGGCGAGCCGACGGGGCGTCGTACCAGAAGTATCTGAAGAAGTTGGCCAGGGCGGAGGGGATCAAGGATCCGACGCCGGAGGATCTGGGGCGGATGGATCGCAAGAGGAAGGGCAAGAAGGTCTCCAACAAGGAGTGGAAGAGCTCGAGCGATCCGGACGCGCGGATCACGAAGATGAAGGACGGAACGACGCATCTGGCGCACAAAGCCGAGCATGCGGTGGATCTGACCAGCGGAGTGATCGTGGCAGCGGAGATCCACCCGGCCGATTCGGGAGACACCACGACGCTGCCGCAAACGCTGACTCGGGCGGACGCGGCAGTTGCCAGGGCCAACCCGCAGTGCGACATCTTGGAGGTCGTGGCCGATCGTGGATACCACAGCGGCGCGGTGGTGGGAGATCTGCATCAACGGGGATACAACACCTGCATTCCCGAACGGCGGCAGAAGGGGCGGCGTCGATGGCAGCGACTCTCCCGAGAGGTTGGGGAGCAAGAGGTCAAAGACCGACAGCGGGCCTTCTATCTCAACCGCCGCAGGATCCGGAGCGCCGCCGGCAAACGCCTTCTCAAGAAACGCGGGGAGACCGTCGAAAGGAGCTTCGCCCACGCCTGCGAAACGGGAGGCATGCGACGGGTTCATCTGCGAGGTCGGGCCAATATCCTCAAGCGCTACCAGATCCACATCGCCGCCCTCAATCTCGGCATCGTGCTGCGAAGCCTCATCGGTCTGGGCACCCCGCGCGGCTTCCAGGGCAGAAAGACCCTCCTCGCACACGCCCTCTCAGTGTTCCGATCTTCGATGTGCAACCTCGTTCGTTCCCTCTCCGACCAACTCGACTCTTTCAGCCCGCATCCTCGCGATACTCAGCACCCCGGCTCAAATCCTCCACTCGCAGTCGCGTAAAACCAAATGACCGATTTATCCACGGGCTGCTAACGGTTGGCGGCTCAGCGGCGCGCGCCGACCGCCACCGGACGGTGGACGCTTGCCCAGGACCGACTTCAGCAGAAGTGCAGCGCGCGTCCGCTGCAGCCGCGGGTTAGGCCGCACGGCGACCCACCGCGTTACGCGGATACTTGATCAGGAAGACTCGAGCCGCCCCGACTTCCCGAAGTCGCACGGCTGAAGCCGGGACGAGCCAGACTTGTGCTGATCCTTTCCGCCGCGCTTCCGATAACGCCCAGAGGAAAGGGCCGACACTTCCATGCTCGTATCCCATCGGCTCATCACCGGCTCGGACTCCTGCTTGCCAGAAAGGCTTTCCCGGAACGACTGACTTGATGAGGTAGTGAGATCCGGTGACTCCCTGGGCGGTCATCGTCACCCTTCCGACAGTGAATCCTAGCGTCTCCTGCAACTCCGGCAGTTCGAACCAGCTGAATAAGTAGTCCCACATCTGCCATGGGACGGCCAGCACTGTGAGCGCGGGAATTGCGAATACGACGATAGCCGCCACAGGAAGCAACTGTCTGAGAAACGACCTCCGCGGGGGTGCGACTTCCGTGCGGCCTAACGGTTGGCGGCTCAGCGGCGCGCGCCGACTGCCACCGGACGATGAACGTTCGCCGGGGACTGACAGCAACAGAAGAGCAGCGCGCGTCCGCTGCAGACGCGGGTTAGGCGACTGCTGCAGCTCGACGAGCACGGATGAGCCTGGAGTGGGCGCCACGATGCGGCGAGTTCCGAAGCCCACTGACTGCCGCGGTGCTCCGGACGGCGAGAGCTCCAAGCCACACTCCATGCTGGGCGAGTCGCCTAACGGTTGGCGGCTCAGCGGCGACGGCGGCGAAGCCGACGGCGTCCGCTGCAGCCGCGGGTTAGGCTGCGGCTGCCTAGCGCCGAACAACATGAATCACTCCCAAAGCGAGAACAGCTAGCGTGCCGTATGCCAGCGTCGCCGTTGCAACCAGGATCGCCCGCTCTACCGCGATGCTGTCGTTTCCACGCGACACAAGCACGATGCCAACGAAGGCAACGACGATCGCGAATGACAGGACCACGGAGAGAGCGCGAGCAGCGGCCAGCGAGAAGGTGAGCGGTTCCGCCGGCTCGCTACGCGCGTGTCGGAAATTGACGAGACTGCCACGCGTACACCAGACGCCAAGCCCAAGAAAGACGGTGGTCGGGAGTAGGTCTTGGAGACCGACGAACTTGGCACCCCGCGTCTCCTTCAGAATCGCTACCACCGCTACAGCCGTAGCGCTGAGGAAAAACAATCCAAGGATGAGGATGAACGCGTTCGCGAATCGCGACCTGATCACAGTGCTCTTCCGCAGCCTAACGGTTGGCGGCTCAGCGGCGACGGCGGCGAAGCCGACGGCGTCCGCTGCAGCCGCGGGTTAGACGGCCGCGCCTCAACAGTCTGGAATCTCAACACATTCTCCTCAGAAACGCGCAAGCTGACCCGACCCTGAAAGTGTGATCCAGAAGTTGGTTCCGTCGCTGCAGACTCCCAGCGGTCGCGTGGAGTTGCCCGTGAAAGCGTAGCCAAGCGGCGTCAAATCGGCAGCCTTCCACAGAGAAACGGTGTTGACGGAGCCGCTTCCGCTGGTAACCAAGACTCTTTGTCCGTCAAATGCAGCCACGGAGGGCGCAACCATACCGTTTCCGGTCAACGTGACGATCGACCCGTTCAATGCATTCACGACGCCAAGGCCAGAAGCGGAGGGTACCCAGAAGTTCGTTCCATCAAAAGCCGGATACCCTAAGGCGTAAGGTCCTTGGACGACTCGGGATACCGACCCGCTTGCGTCCAGCCGAAGCATGAACCCATTGAGATCGAACAACCAGACGTTCGAGCCGTCGAATCCCATCGTCCCGTTCAGGGGGTACTGCGCGTTCGTAACGCTCGTGATCGACCACGGTGCCGTTGCCGCGGGAGTCACAATCTGGATTAGGCCCATTGAGCCGGCGATTCCGTCGTCACTCGACACCCAGATCCGCGCGCCATCGAACGTCATGGAGAAGGATATCGGGCCGGTGGGCGCTGCGAGGTGCGCAGCCCCCTCCGGCTGCGTCGGGTCGATTACGTACAGGCCGCCACTGCGCGAAAGAACAAGTACACGACCCAGGGCGACGACAATCTGCTGGGGCTGGCCGAGGCCAGTCCATGTACCAAGAGGCTTCCCGTCGCTCGCGCGTACACGCGATACCGTTCCGTCGCCTCGATTTGCAACCCACAGGTCGGCTCCGTCCGATGTCACCCATTCTGGATCGCTCCCGACCGATGTCACGCCGAGGCCGAGGTCGTAGTGTGGCGTTGTCGTCCACCACTGTCCCAGCGCGGCGCGACTAGATGACCGGGCGAGGGCTTGATCCAGCCCTCTTGTGACAAAGACGGCGGCTTGGCCCCGTGTAATCGGCACATCGGGCGAGAATGTCGTCGGCGAGGTACCAGCGGTGATGCCCATGTAGTACATCTCTACGACGAACGGGCACAAGACAGGCGACACGTCCGTGAACGGCCCGCACGCATCCTGAACCGCTCGTGTGGCGGCCCCGACAAACGTCGTACCAAGGCAGATCAGCCCGACAACCGCCCCTCGAGCAGCCCGAGATAGCTTCATGTGCTTTCGCTCCTACTGTGGCAATACGGTTCCCAAGCTCCGGCCGTCGCGACTTGACGCCGCTTGCAGAACTCGGCCGTCTAACGGTTGGCGGCTCAGCGGCGACGGCGGCGAAGCCGCCGGCGTCCGCTGCAGCCGCGGGTTAGGCGCGGCTTTCATGAGTAGTCCTGAGATGCCTGTGGCGAAAAAGGAGAAAGAGCTCAAGAAAGGGCACGCCGACAACGAACCAGAACGGAATGAAGATCAAACACATCTTTACGTCATACGCGAGGTACGGGGGCCAGCCTGCCGGCCAGCACTGCGCCAGGTGGCTTGAGATGAAGAAGCCGGTAAGCTGTGCAGCCCAAATGGGCCCCTCGGTTATGACGTCGTACAGCTTCGCTACTACACGATCGGCGCTGGCTGGTGCGCGAAGATGAAGGCTAGCCTCGAGAACATCTGGAAACAGCATGGCTGGAACCAAACTGAATGCGGCTACGATCAGAAACCACCGACGGTACAGACGCAGCCTCAAAGCTTTGCCGCGCCTAACGGTCGGCGGCTCAGCGGCGGCGGCGGCGTAGCCGACGGCGTCCGCTGCAGCCGCGGGTTAGGCCGCAGGCTCATTTCCCGCAATTCCTGAGCTCGCCGCGGTCCGTGAAGATGATGTCCGCATCCGGGTCTCGGCAGGGCGAGTTATCCAGAGTGCCTGCTGCTCGCATGGCGACGTAGTCACTCCCATCCGGCGTACCATCGCGACCAAAGCTCATCAGAAGGTATGTTGATCCACCCGATCGGTACAAGACCGGATGGCCCCAGAGATCCAGCCCACCCGCGAACCGCTCGTCGTCCGGAAGCTTCGCCTCGGTAGTTGCTTCTCTAAGTGCACTCGGATACTTGCCATGCGTCTTCCGAAACTCTTCAAGAGCGGTGACATAGCCCCTCATGCGAACCAAGTTTCCGACTTGCTTCATTCCGAGCTGTATCGGCCGCACGCGCCAGAAATAGGCACCCAAGGCCAGCGTGGTGAGGCCAGCCAAGATGAGTGCGAGCAGGACGCGTCGAGTCATCAGGCCGGTCAAGACTTCCTGCGGCCTAACGGCTTGCGGCTCAGCGGCGACGACGGCGCAGCCGGCGGCGTCCGCTGCAGCCGCGGGTTAGGCGGCACGACTGTCATAATCGGTTCTGCCTGTCGGCCGCCAGTGCTCTCTAGATGGCTCATGGTCTGGAGGCGCCGGCTACTTGCAAGTATTCACGATCTTGTTGACCGCGTCGACCACTTCATGCGACGACTCGATAAGGCGCAGATTCTTGCCCGCGTTCACTCCACTTGAGCCCGTCGCCTGAATCGAGACGTCTCCGCTCCCATCTCTCGTCACAAGGACCGACAACGCATCCGTCATGGTGGCACCCCAGTGAATGTTTGATGGGCCAGCCCGATAGTTATGTTCAGCCTTGAAGAAGCCGGAGTCTTTGCTGACCTGCTCAGGGGTATAGTCCAGACCCGTTGCCACGCCCAAGGCACAGCTGAATACCCCGCCCGTGTCGCGCGTGCTGGTACCGACCGCTTTATAGGGTTGAACAGAGGCACATTTCGAACACATAGCGAGTACGGCCACTAGAATGAGCGCTCTTCTCATATCGCCCTCCTTCGCACTTGTAAGATCCAGCTGATCCCAGGCTGCCCGAGGTCCGAGCCTTACGCTGCCGCTGGAGTACACAGCCGCCTAACGGCTGAGAGCTCACCGGCGACGGCGGCGCAGCCGCCGGCGTCCGGTGCAGCGATTTGTTAGGCGCGGCGCGCCTCGCTAGGACTTTTTCGCTCTGCATGAGGATACGCCGCAAGGTGAAGGCCCTCAATCGCCGACCACCATGATCGGGCCACGGCGCCGGCGTGACGATTCGTGTGATGCTGCGGCTCGCGGCCTGAGGACTGCCTGCGCTGCCCTGCTCTGACTCCGCGCCACACGCCGGCGCACACCTCGTGCGCCCGACGCCTAACGGCTCAGAGCTCACCGGCGACGGCGGCAAAGCCGACGGCGTCCGGTGCAGCGATTTGTTAGGCGCGACGCGTATTTTCAACACCACTTTACCGAAGCCGACCAGACGCCCGCAAAGCCCTGGCTCTCAACCGCAGCCCACCGCGACCGAGCCGGGCGACGGCGCCGTCATGCGTAAGACGCTGCACCTTGCGGCCGGCGCTGCTTCTGCGGAGTAGGAGTCCTGGCTCCGCGCCACGCGCCGGCGCCAGCACTTGAGCGCACGCGCCTAACGGCTTGCGGCTCAGCGGCGACGGCGGCGAAGCCGACGGCGTCCGCTGCAGCCGCGGGTTAGGCCGCGTCACCGACTTCACCTGAGGAAGCCGTCGGCCCAGGGCGATTCGGAAGGTACACGAATGCTGCCTTCCAGGACCACGACTCGTCGTGCAGTTGTACCTCGTAAACCGCTTTCGTAAATACCGCGCCGTGCTCCTGAAAGAGCTTGTCGAGACGAAACGTTGCCGAAAAGACGTCATCGGCCGGCGCCACCGGTGGAAAGCCCTCAGGACTGGTGATGGAATGCAGAATGTGCCCGATTTCAGTCTTCTCGCTCGGACGGGTGAGCGTGAGCACGATACTCGCCCAGGCCTCCGGGACACTCTCCACCATCGCGCCGACGAGCGAGCGATCGATTGACACTTGCTGTTCTTGGAGCATTAAGCCGGGTCAGTTCCTTGCGCGGCCTAACGGCTTGCGGCTCAGCGGCGACGGCGGCGAAGCCGATGGCGTCCGCTGCAGCCGCGGGTTAGGCCCCGCCCTTTTTCTGAAACTCTTCGAAGAATGACTCATCGATCTCAAAGGTCTTCAGTGGCCGCAGACCAAATTCCAGGTCCTCGCACATTCTGATGAGCTTTTCGCCATCCACGAGCTCGATGGGGAATGCGCCATCCCGGACGGCCTCGCTTCGAGCATCGGATGTGAACGTTCCTGTCGTGAGAACGATGCCCTTATCCGCGCGACCCTGCATCGCTCCACGAAAATCGCGGATCTGAGAGACGGAAACAGCCTTGCTGTAGCGCTTGCACTGAAACAAGACCTTGAAACTGACCAGCTGGTTGACTTGAAGGGTCCCATACCCGTCGATTCCACCGTCGCCCGAGCGACCTGTAACGACGACCTGAACGAACCCCGCCTCGCGAAGTAGCGCCTGGCAAAGCCGTTCAAAGCCCTCGGGAGGGAGGGCAAGGAGAAGAGAAAGCAAGTTCGCGCGGTGGGCAGTTTGCGGAACGTCGCCAACCCCGGCCGCTTGATCCTCGGGACCTCCCTCGGCCTTTCGCTTCTTTCGCTCTGCTGCAAAGATCTTTACCCACTTTGAGAAAATGTCACGAGCATCTCTCTCTGTCAGCGAGGTTGTGAGACCCTTCTTTGTCAGGCTCCAGACACCGCGCTTGGACGTATCGAGCAAACCCTCGCGACTCAGATAGAAACGGGCCCATGCGACTTGGTTCGGAAAGCGAGGCGTCCCAGATGGAAGAAGCTCGTTTTGGGCCTCGTCCGATAGGCCGAGGTCGCGGGCGATCTGATCCACAGCCTCCGCGGGTGTCGCCGAGCCGCCGAGCTTTCTGAGAGCCTCGAGCAACGGTCCGAAGAACCGGAGAAATTGTGCCCCTTCTGGTCGAGTCATCAGCCCTCGATGATACTTGCGGGGCCTAACATGTATTAGACGTCCTAATCCCCAACCCGAACTCGACGCGCTGCTGTCGCATATCTGAAAAATCCCGCCGATGCGCCGTCGTGCGCAACGCCTTTCCCGTGTGCGTTTCCAGGGGCGGGGGCGGGGTCGGCGGCGAAAGGTTATTCGTCATGAAATCGGCTTTTCGTGTCGGATAACGCTGCCGCGAGCAGCAAAATGGCGCCTGTTCTGAGGGCTGGGGGACGCCCGTCCGGGCCGGCGCCACTCGGGGACGAATTGGAACGCTTGAACTCTCGATTTTTCATGGACTTAACCGCGCTCCGCGCCTTTCGGTGTACGGGACTTCCCGCCCCCGACGGGTCTCCGCGTCATTGGCCCTCACCCTTTACAGTGTCTCGAGATCCGAAAATATTGACAACCTTTCGAAAAAAAAGTTCCCGATCACAGCGAGTCAGCCGGGCTCCGGACGCCGCGGCCGCCGGCGCGATTCAAGACATGGGTGTAGATCATTGTGGTGGAGACACTTGCGTGTCCGAGGAGCTCCTGGATGGTCCGGATGTCGTAGCCGTCCTCGAGAAGATGGGTCGCGAAGGAATGCCGCAAGGTATGACAGCTCACGGGTTTGCGAATCGAGGCCTCGCGCACGGCCTGGTGGAGGGCTCGCTGGATCGCGCGCTCGTGAATGTGGTGGCGCCTGACCAGGCCGGTGCGGGGATCCTCGGAAACGTCGGCGGCGGGGAACGCCCATTGCCAGCCCCAGTCGAGACTTGCTCCGGGGTACTTTCGTTCCAGGGCCGCGGGCAGATAGACGCCGGCGTGTCCGGCGGCCCGATCCTCGTCGTACCAGCGGCGCACATGGGAAAGCCAGGTGACCAGGGCCGGACGAACGGAGACGGGAAACGGCACGCGGCGATCCTTCTGGCCTTTGCCGTCGCGGACGACGATGTGGTTCTGGCCGAACTCGAGGTCCTTCACGCGCAGGCGCAGGGCTTCCATCGCGCGCATGCCGGATCCGTAGAGAAGCACGGCGATCACGCGCGGCGTGCCCGACATCTGGCGCAGGACCGATCGGATCTCCGCCCGGGTCAGGACCGTCGGCAGATGAGCCGGCCGCCTCGCCCGCGTGAGGTTCTGAAGCTCCGGGAACGGCTTGTCCAGGACGCGCCTGTAGAGGAACAGGATCGCGCAGAGCGCCTGGTTCTGCGTCGAAGCCGTGACACGCCCGTGCACGGCGAGGTTGGAGAGGAACCGGTTGATCTCGACCTCTCCCATTTCGTCGGGATGCCGCTTCCCGTTGGCGAGGATGAATCGTCGGATCCAGCCGACGTACGCCTCCTCGGTTCGCAGGCTGTAGTGCTTGGTCCGCAGGGCGATGCGCACGCGGTCGAGGAGACGCGGGGCCCTGGGCTCTCCGGCGACGGCGGGCGAGATCGGGACGATGTTGGTCATCCAGGAGTCCTCGGCGAAATCGTCGACTGCGAGGTACGCGCGAGCACAGGCGAGTCTCTATGGTGGTGGAGATGGGCGATCACGCCGGAGCGCGGGCGGGGACAAGCCCCGCCCCTACGATCCCGGTGCACGAAAGACATCAGCGTCGCCTCGCAGGTCTCCCGCGCCTTTTGAGCGATGCTCCATATTGCGTTTCTGGGTCGTCCGCATCGGCGACCAGGGCGCGCGGCTGGGCTGTGTCCTCGTTGTCGTAGCCGTGCGGCGACTTGCGCACGCCCGCTCGGGCGAGCTCCTCGCGGATCACGCGCCGCAGCGTGGACTCGAGCGGCTCGCGGTCGATGTAGTCGCGCAGAGCGCGGTTGAGGAGAGGCTGGTAGCCGCCCGAAGCGCCGGCCTGGCGGCGGAACCAGTCGAGGACGTCGCTGTCGAGGCGGATCGTGATGCGGGTCTTGGGGGTGGGGCCTGTCTCGCTCTTGCGTCGTCGGGGACCGGAGAGGATCTGCCTCATGGAAGTAGTATATGTACAAAAGTACATATATCAAGCTAGCAGGCTGCTGAAAAATGATTGCGGGTGTCGCGTCAGGGCTTTCGCAACTCGCGGGTCGAGAGTTGCTTCGACAGATGCTTCCAATGAGCGTTGTAGTTGCTGTTGGCAAAAGCTCTGCCGCCGCAGGCGGTTGCGGTGGCGCGGGGCCGTCTCCGTCGCGTCGCCGCTCGACTGTCTCTCAGGACGCCTCGCCGGCATCGGAAGCGTACGGCATCGCCTTCGTCGCGTCGCCTCGGATCCGACCCCGCGGCGCTCGCAACGCCACTCCACACTCTTTTTCAGCAGCCTGCTAAAGCCCGATCCGCCCCGGCGCGCGCCCGAAGGCGCTATCCGAAGAGCTTTGCGGCGTCGATTGCGAGTTCTGGAAGAAGGGAGGACCGGCCGATCTGACCGGCAACGAAGGTTGCCTGCAGACCAAACCCGCCTTCCGTCGGAACCAGAACCTCGAGCGTCTTCGCGTCAGGATCGAGCAGCCATAACTCTCGAACACCCGCCCTGGCATAGAGCTTTGCCTTGACCGTGCGGTCTCGGTCGGCCGTCCCTGGCGAAAGCACCTCCACGACCAGGTCGGGCGCGCCGGCAACGGCTCGCTCGCCGATGCGCGACGCCCGTTCGTTGGAGACGAAAAGCAGGTCGGGCTGAACGACATTGGTGTCGGAGAGGACGACGTCGAAGGGTGCCACGTAAACCATTCCGAGCCCGTGTTTCTTCACGAAGGCCGTGAGGAGGAGAGCCAGTTCCAGAAGAAGCCTCTGATGTCTCTCCGATGGAGATGGCGTCATCAACAGATCTCCGTCGATGAGCTCATAGCGGCGATCCTCCGGCAGGTTGAGATAGTCCTGATATGTGAACGGCACCGTGGTCGAGCTGTTCATGCCTGAATTATAGATCTTCTCGCCCGCGGCAACGTCGTTGGAGTCAGCGAGGAGATTCGAGTCGACGAGGTGTCGCCCGTTATCTGTGCCGCTCGTGAAGCTCGTCTCGCGTCCACGTGATCTTGCCATGCGTTCCCAGGTCGCGGAGGTTCCTCATGTCCTCCCGCCCGTGCCGGTAGGCGCGCTCATAGCTGTCCTCGCGGCGCAACACCCCCCTCAAGAGCTTTCGAAGCAGTCCGGATATGGACTTCATCTCTTCGACGGCAAGCCGGTTGACCTTGCGCAAGCGGGCTCTGGGGAGAGAGGGCCATGTTCCGCTCCTCGTTCGACTTGCGTCCCACGCAATTCAGTGTACGCCGGCGGCCGCAACAGGCGAAGGCGCGTTGCCGGGAGACGATCGCGGCGTCAGCGCGCCTTCTTCAGCTCCTCCAGCCGCCACTCTGCCTGCTGCCGCCCGCGGTCGGACACGAACGGGAGGGCCAGATACCGCTTGACGGAATCGACAGCGCGCGGCTTCTGGTTCAGCTTGAGCCGGCAGTCCACGATGGCCTTTGTGACGGGGTAGTAGTTGGGCGTCAGGCTGTAGGCCTTCTCGTAGTAGGCGAGGGCCTTCTCGCAGTCCTTGCGCAGGTACTCGTGGCCGAGGCCGGTGTAGAAGTAGCCCTCGCGGTCGTCGGGAAACTCGCGGATGAAGTCGTCGCCTTCCGCGCAGTAACGGTCCCCGTTGCCGCTCTGAATCCAGGTCGCGCTCCAGGCAATCCACTTGCGCTCCTTCTTGTTGGCGTGGTCGAGGAGCGACTCGGCTTTCTTCTGCGCCGCCTCGGCGTTGGCGTCCTCTCCGAAGAAGGAATAGGCGCAGCCGAGCTCGGACCAGGCGACCGCCATCTGCGGATCGATCGCGATCGCCTTCTGGAGCTCGGGAATCGCCTCTTTCCACATCCCCTGGTCTGTGAATTCCTTGCCCCGAACGAAATGCGCGTAGGCATCGACGGAGCCCGTCGCGACCTGCTCGATCCCGCCGGCCGCGCCCGGACCGGTCGCCGCGGAGAGCTTGCTGCGCAGGGCGCCGCTCACCTTCGAGGTCAGGTCCGGGAGAAGCTGCTCGGAGCTCTGAGCCTCGGCGCGGAACGTGCCGAGGATCCGATCGGACGGCAGCTCGTAGAGGCTGGCGTTCAAGACGTAGGTCTTCCCCACTCGCCCGAGCGTTCCGGTCAGCATCGCCTTGGCGCCGGCTTTGTCGCAGACGCGGTGGGCGACCGAGGGATCGAGTGCCACATCGGCGAGCGGGCGGCCGAGCGAGCGCGCGACCTGGTCCACGCGGATGGGCGAGACGACGTAAACGCTCGGGATGTCCGAAAGCACCTGGACGAACGCGTCCGCGAGAATCTTGCCGATGCCGGCGCGCGAAAGATCCGGATCGCCGGACTGATCCGCGACCGGCAGGACGGCGACGGCGAGGGTGCCGGGCGGGAGCTTCATGGGGGGCGGCGCATCGGAGTCGCGGCGGGCGAGCAAGGCGATCGCCACGGTCAGCGTGATGGCGCCGAGGGAACCGGCGGGAACGAGCCAGCGCGGCCGCCGCCGCGGCGGCTCGGGCGGGACGGCGCCGCTCGGCATGACGAGCGTCGGGGCGGAGCCGGACTGGAGGCGGGCGCGAACGCGCTTCAACTCCGCGGCGAGCGCGCGGGCGCCGGGGAAACGATCCTCCGGCTTCTTGGCCAGGGCGCGGGCGACCGCTTCGGCGAGATCGGGAGGGGCGTCGGGAGCGCAGTCGGCCAGGGGCGGCGGCTGGTCGCGCAGGATCGCCGAGAAAGTGTCCGCGGCGGTGCCGCGATGGAAGGGATTGCCGCCGCTGATCATCTCGTAGAGGACGATGCCCAGGGCGAAGACGTCCGAGCGCCCGTCCGCCGGCGCGCCGCGGAGCTGCTCGGGAGAGAGGTAGCCTGCGGTGCCGACGATCATGCCGGCCGCGGTGACGCTGGACAGGGCGGGCGCGCCCGCGTCGCCGGCTTCGGAGTCGGAGCGCAGCAGCTTGGCCAGGCCGAAGTCGAGGATCTTGACGAATCCGTCGCGGGTCACCATGAGGTTCTCGGGCTTGATGTCGCGGTGGACGATCCCCGCTTCGTGCGCCTTGGCGATGCCCTCGGCCGCCTGGATGGCGAGGTCGAGCGCGTAGGAGGCGGGCAGCGGGCCCGAGGCGATGAGCTCGCGCACGGTCTGTCCGTCGACGAGCTCGGTGACGATGTAGGGGCCGGAGTCGGCCTCGCCGATTTCATGGACGGTCAGGATGTTGGGGTGGTTCAGGGCCGAGGCGGCCTTGGCCTCCGAGACGAAACGGCGGAGGCGAACGCGGTCGGCGCCGGCGCCCTCGGTCAGGACCTTGATCGCGACGTCGCGGTTGAGGCGCGAGTCGCGCGCGCGGTAGACCTCGCCCATCCCGCCGGCGCCCAGGCGCGCGAGGATCTCGTAGGGGCCGAGACGGGAGCCGCGAGGGAGGGGCATTTGGCGGAATTGTAATCGGGTTATCGCAACGCGATCGCATCGTGATCGCAACGCGATCGGGTGAGCGAGGGATCTGAAAGGCGGTGGAACCGAAAGCGGCCAACGGTGTCCCTCTTCCCCGGATGGATGACGCATGGAGTTGAGACGGCTCGTTCCGCGGGATCCGCGGATGTATCAGATCGGCACGCTGGCGGCGCTGCTGTTCTACGGGATCGCGCGGCTGAACTTCGACGTCTCGCCGCTCCAGGCCGGGATCCTGATGGCGGCGGCGCTGGCGACGCAGCTCGCGTGCACGAAGATCTGGCGCCTGCCGGCCTTCGATCCGAAGAGCGCCACAATCTCCGGATTGTCCCTGTGCCTGCTCCTGCGCACCAACTCGCTCGGGGTCGCGGCGGCGGCGGCCGCGGCGGCGGTCGCGAGCAAGTTCCTCCTCCGGTTCAACGGCAAGCACCTCTTCAATCCCACCAACTTCGGCATCGTCGCGGCGCTCCTGGCGACGGACGCGGTCTGGGTATCGCCGGCCCAATGGGGCAGCGCGGCGTTCTTCGGCTTCTTCGTCGCCTGCGCCGGCGGCCTGGTGGTCAACCGCGCCGCGCGGAGCGACGTGACGTTCGCGTTCCTGGCGGTCTATCTCGCGCTCGTCTTCGGCCGCTCGGCCTATCTGGGCGAGCCGGCGGCGATCCCGATCCACCGTCTGGAGAGCGGGGCGTTGCTGATCTTCGCTTTCTTCATGATCTCCGACCCCAAGACGACGCCGGACTCGCGCTCAGGCCGGATCCTCTTCGGAACGCTCGTGGCCGCGGGCGCCTGGTTCGTCCAGTTCCGCCTGTTCCGCACCAACGGTCCACTGTGGTCGCTGGCCTTCTTCGCGCTCCTGGTCCCGGCGATCGACCTGGTTCTCCCGGGGCCGCGCTACGCGTGGAGCCTGCCGCGCGGCACGGACCTTTTCGCTCACAAAGGAGACACGCATGCGACGCTCGGCAACCTGGATCCTTTTCCTCCTCTTCGCCCTTCCCGCGCGCGGGGCCCTCGGGTTCTGCGGGTTCTACGTGGCCAAGGCCGACACGAAACTCTTTAACCGCGCCTCCCAGGTGGTGATGGTGCGCGACGGCGACCGCACCGTGCTCACGATGGCCAGCGACTTCCAGGGAAACATGAAGGAGTTCGCGGTGGTCGTGCCGGTCCCGACGTTCCTGACGCAGTCGCAGATCCATGTCGGCGACAAGGCGCTCCTCGATCACCTGGACGGCTACTCCTCGCCGCGCCTGGTGGAGTACTGGGATCCCGATCCCTGCATGGCCCTGCAGCGGCTGGAGGCGCCCGCGGCCTCGGGGTCCGCCAAGATGGCCGCGGACGAGAAGGAGCGGGACAAGGGCCTCGGCGTCACGATCGAGGCGCGGTACACCGTCGGCGAGTACGACATCCTGATCCTGTCGGCCAAAGAGTCCAACGGGCTGGAGACGTGGTTGAAGGAGAACGGGTACCGGATTCCCGCCGGCGCGTCGGACGTGCTCTCCGGCTACATCAAGCAGAAGATGCGCTTCTTCGTCGCGCGCGTGAACATCGCGGAGCAATCGCGGCTGGGGTTCTCGTACCTGCGGCCGCTCCAGGTGGCCTACGA
Source organism: uncultured Acidobacteriota bacterium (assembly GCA_963733955.1). Taxonomy (GTDB): domain Bacteria; phylum Acidobacteriota; class Thermoanaerobaculia; order UBA5066; family Gp7-AA6; genus DATFTF01. Next base: position 1,519,564 of record CAVTEW010000003.1, on the reverse strand, counting down.
GTCGCCCAAGTTCATGCTGCCGATCCGGCTGGGGATGGTCAACGCCAACGGGCCGCAGGAGCTCTTCGTGTATGCGCTGACGAAGAAGGGGCGCGTGGAGACGACCAACTATCGGACGGTCCGGCTTCCCTCGGACATGGACGTGCCCCTCTACGTCAAGGACGAGTTCGCCGGGTTCTACCGGGCCATGTTTTCCGAGCAGGTGCGCAAGGAGCGGATGCAGGCGGTGTTCCTGGAGTACGCCTGGGACATGGCGTGGTGCGATCCCTGCGCGGCCGCGCCGCTCGCGCCGGAGGAGCTCAAGTCACTGGGCGTGTTCTGGCTCGCCGGGGACGACGGCGCCGCGGCGTCGCCGTCGGTGTTTCTCACGCGCCTCCACCTGCGCTACGACGCGCGGCACTTCCCCGAGGACCTGGTCTTCCAGGAGACGGCGGACCGGACGAACTTCCAGGGGCGCTACGTCCTGCGGCATCCCTACGCGGGGCAGATCGCCTGCGAGGCGGGAGCGCAATACCGCGGGGACCTCGCCCGGCGGCGCGACGCGGAGGCGGCGAACCTGGCGCGGCTGACCGGATGGAAAGCGGCGGAGATCTTCCGGAAGATGGGCCTGACCGGCGAGCCGCGCGTCGAGCGAGCGTGGTGGGAGAGGTTGTGGGAGTAGATCGGGTGATCGCAGCGGGATCGCAGCGCGATCGGATGATCGATGCCATCCGTCGGTTCGGTGCCGTAGGGGCGCCCTGGCGGCCGCCCGCGTATAAGACGACCGCGGCGCGGGCGGGGGCAAGCCCCGCCCCTACGATCGGACGATGGACCCTCATACCGCGGCGTGGCGCGGGCGGGGGCAAGCCCCGCCCCTACGGTAGGGATGATCGAACCTCTTGATGGAATTCGGGCCGTAGGGGCGGCCCTTGTGGCCGCCCGCGTATAAGACGACCGCGGCGCGGGCGGGGACAAGCCCCGCCCCTACGAAACGGACGATGGACCTCCCTTGTCGCGGCGTGGTGCGGGCGGGGGCAAGCCCCGCCCCTACGTGTGAACTGGCCCTAGAGGTCGAACTCCATCGATCCGCAGAGCGGATAGTGGTGAAAATCCACAACGATCCCGGCCCGCACCGGGTTCTCCAGAATGTATCGGCTCGCCACTCGAAGGTCGTCGTGGTCGCGAAGGGCGCGGTCGAAATAGCTTCGCTGCCAGAACGGCGCCGCTCGTCCCCGCCGACGCCGCGCCTGATAGCAGAGGGATTTCCATTGGCCGATGAGATCGGGAACGGTTGCCGACTCGGAAGATGAGAGAAGCTGATGAAAGTGGTCCGGCATCAGACAGTAGGCATAGACCTTCGAGCCGAGTTTCGAACAGAGGCGCCGAAGGCGCTCGACGCATTCGACGCCGAAATCGGAATCGTCGAAGATCCGTTCGCGCCGCAGCGTGCCGATCGTGATCGAGAACACGCGCCAGGACTCCGAATAGGCCGCCTTGCGCAGGCGTATTCGCTTTCGCGTTGGTAGAGACAAGGCTTCAAGCTTATGCGGCTCGGCGCGGGCGCGGACAAGCCCCGCCCCTACGAAAACGGGAGACGGGATCACGGCCGATATTCGCCCGACCGTGGCGCGGGCGGGGACAAGCCCCGCCCCTACGTCAGGGAAGCCGGGGGTTCGTGGGAAAGGTGGTCGCGTTTCTTTTTGCGCTCGAGGGCCAGGCGGATGAGCTCGTCCAGGAGCTCGGGCAGCGGCAGGCCGCTCGCCTCCCAGAGCTTGGGATACATCGAGATGGCGGTGAATCCGGGCAGGGTGTTGAGCTCGTTGACGAGCACGCGATCGGTGCCGCGCTCGAGGAAGAAGTCGACGCGGGCCATGCCGGAGACGCCGCACACGCGGAAGACCTCGACGGCCAGGCGCCGCACCTCCTCCGCGATCTCGGGCGAGACGTTGGCGGGAATGACGAGCTGCGCCTTGTCGTCCCTGTACTTGTCGTCGTAGTCGTAGAACTCGTGGCCCGGGACGACCTCGCCCGGGATCGAGGCCGTGGGGTCGTCGTTGCCGAGCACGGCGCACTCGAGCTCGCGCGCGTCGATCCCCTCCTCGACCAGGGCGCGCTCGTCGTAGCGCAGGGCCAGGTCGACGGCGAGGGGCAGATCCTCCCAGCGCTTGACCTTGGTGACGCCGACGGAAGAGCCGCCGTTGGACGGCTTGGCGAAGACGGGCAATCCGAAGCCGAGGAGGTTCTCGTCGGAGGCGTCGCCCCGGACCGCGGCGCGATCCCGCTCGGCCAACGCGACGGCGCGGGGCGTGGCGATCCCCGCGTCGCGCAGGACGGCCTTGAAGACGGCCTTGTCCATGCCCAGCGCCGAGGCCGCGACGCCGGCGCCCACGTGCGAGATGCCCAGGATCTCCAGGAATCCCTGGAGCGCGCCGTCTTCGCCGGAGGCGCCGTGGATGATCGGGAAGACCACGTCGGTCTTGCCGCGGGTGACTTCCTTGGGCACGACCGATTTCGAATACGAGGGCGTCGTCTCGTCGCCGGTCTGGAAGCGCTTGGGGAGCCAGCCATCGGCCAGAAGCTTCGTGGAGGGAACCGAGGAGAGGAAGCGGCCGTCGGGGCCGATGGCGATGGGGACGACGTCGTACTTGTCTGGATCGAGGGCCTCGACGATCGTCCGCGCGGAGATGCGCGAGACCTCCCGCTCGACCGAGCGGCCCCCGAAGAGGACGACCACGCGCAGGCGGCTCACCAGGTCACCACGCGGACGGCTTCCACGGCCGGAGCTCGGCGCAGGCGCTCGAGCGTGGCCGGGGGCGGCGGCGAATCGACCGCGATGACCGCCGCGGCGGACTCTCCCCCGCCGCGGGCGAGCGAGAAGTCGGCGATGTTCACGCCGCCCTCGCCGAGGATCGTGCCGACGCTTCCGACGACGCCGGGGACATCGCGGTTCTTCAAGTACACAACCGTTCCTTCGGGCTTGAACTCGAGCGGCAGGCCGTCGACTTCCACGACGCGGGCGTCGCGTCCGGCGAAGAGGGTGCCGTCGGCGGAGACGCGCTCTCCCTCGGCCGCGAGGGACACGCGGATCGAGCGCACGTAGTTGCCGGGGTCGGCGTGCCGCGCCTCGGTGACGGCCACGCCGCGCTCCTGCGCGACGTGGAGCGCGTTGACGTAGTTGACCGTCTCCGGCGACTGCCGCGCGAGCGCGCCCTTGACCGCGGCGACGGAAAGCGGATGGAGGAGGTCCTCGGGAAGGCCCCACGTCTCGACGAACACGGCGCCCAGGCGGCCGGACACGAGGGCGGAGAGAAAACGCGCGGTGCGCTCGGCCAGTGTCATCCAGGCGGCCGCGCCGGAGGAGTCCGAGGGGCCGCGGAACGGCAGGTTGACGGCGGGCACGTAGGAGGCGCCGGCGAGGGCGTCCACGACGGCGTCGACGGTCTGGAGGGCCACGCGCTCCTGCGCTTCCACGGTCGAGGCCCCCAGATGCGGCGTCGTGACCACGTTGGGAAGCTGCAGGAGAGGATCGGCCGGGTCCGGGGGCTCGGGCTCGAAGACGTCGAGCGCGGCGCCGGCCAGATGGCCCGACGCGAGCGCCTCGTAGAGCGCGGCCCGGTCGACCAGCGCGCCGCGGGCCACGTTGACGAAGACGGCCCCCTTCTTCATGCGGGCGAGCTCGTCCCTGCCGATCAGGGGCTTGCCTTTTTCCGCCACGGTGGCGTGGAGCGTCAAGATGTCCGAGGAGGCCAGGAGCTCGGGCAAATCCACCAGCGGAACTCCGAGCTCGCGGGCGCGCTCGGCAGAGATGTAGGGATCGAAGGCGAGGACGCGGGCCTCGAAGCTGCGGGCCCGGGCGGCCACGCGCGATCCGACCTGGCCCAGGCCGACGATGCCCAGGGTCTTGCCGGCGAGCTCGGAGCCGACGAATTTGGACTTCTCCCACTTTCCGCCGGCCATCGAAGCGGCCGCGGCGGGAACGCGCCGCAGGAGCGCGAAGAGAAGGGCGAAGGTGTGCTCGGTCGCGGAGACGACGTTGGCGGTCGGCGCGTTGATGACCAGGACCCCGCGCGCCGTGGCCGCGGGCACATCGACGTTGTCGACGCCGACGCCCGCGCGGCCGACCACGGAGAGTTTCGGAGCGGACTGGAAGAGCTCCGCGTCAACTTTCGTGGCGCTGCGGACCAGGAGCGCGTCGGCGTCGTGGAGGGATTCGAGGAGCTTTTCGCGCGGCGCGCCGGTTAAGTCGACCACCTCGTGGCCGGCGCCGCGCAGCAGATCGAGGCCCGTGGCGGCGATCTTCTCGGCGACGACGACTTTCACGGGGGGGATCATACGCGGGAGCGCGGGCTCCGCCCGCGCGGGAGGCGGGAGGCGGGAGGCGGAAGGCGGTGCAGCGGCTCAGCTACGCGGCCAGCCAGGCGGGCAGCGCGGTCAGGCTTTCGATCATGGCGACGTCGGAGCCGGCGAGCGCTGCGACGAAACGTTCCAGCTCCGCGCGGGACCGCGAGCCTCCGGGAACGAGGACCGAGCGGCAGCCGGCCGACCGCGCGAACTCGGCGTCGATCTCCATGTCGCCCACGACGACGGTGCCGCCGGCGTCCGCGCCGGCCTGCCGCATGAGATCGAGCAGCATCCGCGAGCTGGGCTTGGCCGGCATCTCCGGACCGGGTCCGCCGACGGCCAGGAAGTAGCCGGCGACGCCCTTGGCCTCCAGGATCTTCCGGGAGTAGTCCGCCGGCTTGTTCGACGCGACCGCCATGGGATGGCCCGCGGCGGCGAGCGCGGACAGGACGTCCGCGACGCCGGGCATGAGGCGCGATCCGCTGACGGCGACCTCGGCGTAGCGCTGGCGGAAGAGACGCACGCCCTCGGCCGCCCGGCCGGGCCCGACCGCTTCTTCGAGCAGTTTCTCCAGTCCGCGGCCCACCATCCCCCGCACGTCGCCGGCGGGAAGGGGCGCCCGCCCGAGCCGCGTCATGGCGAAGGCCAAAGCGTCGGCGATCGCGTCGTAGCCGTCGATCAGCGTGCCGTCGAGGTCGAAGACGACGAATGACTTCGTCATTCGCGTGAGGCGTTAGGCGTGAGGCGTGAGGCGAGGCCGCGGAAGGCGGGCGGAAGGCGGGAGGCGAGGCGCGGCCCGATCGAGAGACGAGCTTCCGGGAACGTTCCGAGTCTCATTTCGTCCATCCGCTCACGTTCGCCTACCGTCTAACGCTTTCCGCCTACCGACGGTCCCCTGCGGTCCAGGCCGGACAGGCGGAGGACGGCGGCGATGATGCCTTCGTAGTCGTCGAACGCGAGCGTCGGGACTCCGTCCGAGCCTGGCTCGTCGGAGATCCGCGCGGCGACGCCGTCGATCGGAGCCCCGGTCATGCCCTTGCGGCGGACTTCGATCTTCGGAATCGGGAGCGCCTTGTAGCCCTCGATCAGCACGAGATCGCAGGCCGCGAACTCGCGGGCCAGGAGGTCGTCGAGGGGCTCTTCGCCTCCCAGCCGACGCGAGGTCGTGCGGCCGGGCGTGACGAAGGCAGACTGGTCGGCGCCGGAATGCGTGTGGCGATGCGAGTCCTTCTCGGGAACGTCGTCCTCGACGTCCTTGGAGGTGTGCTTGATCGTCCCGATCGAGAAGCCGCGGGCCGCCAGGAGCGGCACGAGCTCGACCAAGAGCGTCGTCTTTCCCGCGTTGTGCGGGCCGACCAGCGCGACGGCGGCGGGCTTGCGGTCGGGGTACAGCAGGAAGGGCTCCCGGCGGGCGAGGAACTCCGCCGCGGCGCGGGCGTGGCGCGCGAGCTCGGCGGCGAGGTCCTGCGACCGGTCCACGGTCCGGCGAAACATCGTCGATCCGGTCAGCAGGTCGATGGCCGGACGCGGATCGAACTCGTAGGGCTCGGTGCGCCATTGGAAGCGCGACGGGGAGACCCGCCGCGTTGTCTCGATGACCCGCAGGCCGGTCTCGAAGGAGCGAAACGACCCCGGGTCGGTCACGTGGAGGAACGCGCCGGCGCAGCTCTTGCCGGCGTGCTTGTCGAACATCGGACGGAAGTGCGTCGGCAGGAACCACACTCCCGGAAGACGCAGGGCGTTCAATGCGTCGGTCAGCCGGCGCGCCTCGAGCCACGGCGCCCCGAAGAGCTCGAAAGGGCGCGTGGTGCCGCGGCCCTCCGAGAGGTTGGTCCCCTCCAGCAGGCACATCCCCGGATAGACCAGCGCCGTCGCGGTCGAGGGGATGTTGGGCGAGGGGGAGACCCAGGCAAGGCCGGTCGAGCCATAGGGCAGGCTCCGGGACCATCCGGTCATCTTCGACACGAAGAGCTCGACGGCGATGCCGCGCTCCGCGGCCAGAAGGCGCGCCAGCTCCCCCGCGGTCATGCCGTGGCGGACCGGAATCGGATGCAGGCCGACGAAGGAGAGGAAGTCGGCGTCCTGCGGCGCGCCCTCGACGGCTCCGCCGATCGGGTTGGGCCGGTCGCAGACGACGAAGGGAAGGCCGGCCTCGGCGCAGGCCTCCATCGACAGCATCATCGTCCAGTTGTAGGTGTAGTAGCGCGCGCCGACGTCGGCCACGTCGAAGACGAGCGCCTCGAGGCCGCGCAGGTCGGAGGACTTCGGTTTCAGGCTCTCGATCGAGTCGCCGTAGAGGGAGACCGCGGGAAGCCCGGTCTGCCAGTGGATGCCCGAGCCGACCGCCTCCATGTAGATCGCCGAGCCGTCCACGCCGTGCTCGGGCCCGAAGAGCCTGGAGAGCTTCGCGCCGGGCAGATCGGAGAGCGCCTTCCAGGTGGGGACGCCGGCGGAGGTCACGCCGGAGGGATTGGTGATCAGGCCGAACCGCTTCCCGGCGATCGGCGCCGGATCCGCGAGGAGGTTGTCGATGCCGAGACGGAATGCGGTGCTCAGAGGACGTCCTCGATCGGGATGAGCCGGGACGCCCCCCGGACGCTCCTGAACAGCTCGAAGAGTTTTCGATCGGCGGTCACGAGAGGCCATCCCAGAAGCGAAGCCAGCGACACATAGAGGCTGTCGTAGAAGCTGCATCCGTTCTGCGCCGATAGCGCAAGAGAGGTCTGCGCCAGCTGGAGATCGCCAGCGGAATGAATCGCGATCGGCGTTTGATGGAGGGCATGAAGAGTGGCCTGGCCGTCATCCAGAGTCATTTCGTTTCGGCGGATCTTCTTCCAGAGCACGTTTCCGATCTCGGCGAAAAGCAAATCGGGACTGGCGAGCTCATTCTCTTCATCGAGAAGGGTCAAGGCCCTCTCCGAGTCCGCCTCCGGGACGTACCACTTGATGGCGACGCTTGCGTCAACGACGAACCGTCTCAACGATCGCGGTCCTCTCGAATCAAGGCGACACTGTCGGCGTGAGGTCGGCCGGCGAGCGAGCGGCGAATCTTGTCAGCTGCCGTCCTGGCTTGCGTCATTGTCAGCTGCGCGGCCGCGACCTCCAGGATCTGCTTGACCTCCGATTGAAGCGACCGCCGATTTTCGTGGGCGCGGCGCTTGAGCCGATCGACGACTTCGGGGTCGAGGTCACGCACAAGTAGCTGAGCCATAATAGCCTCCGGCTCTTATGCTATCAGAATGATAGCATCCTGTTCAAGGCCTCGGGTGTTCGCCCGGTTTGCCCTGGATGAGCGCGACGACGTGCGGCAGCAGCTCGGCGATCGCGCGCAGGCAGTCGGCCGCGCCCTTGGGCGAGCCGGGGACCGACACCACCAGGGTCTGCCCGCGCACGCCGACCACCTGCCGGGAGAGGTGGGCGACCGGCAGATCCCTGCCTGTGTCCGCGCGCATCTTCTCGGCCAGGCCGGGGATCTCGAACTCGATGGCCGCCCGGACCGCCTCGGGCGTGCGGTCGCGCGGCGCGACGCCGGTGCCTCCCGTCAGGACGATCAAGTCCGCGTCGCCTCCGTCGGCCTTGGCTTCGATGAGCGCGGTGATCTGGCGGCGCTCGTCGGGCAGCACGTCGCGCGAGACGACGGAGACGTCCAGGCCGGCCTCGGAGAGCTCCCGCTCGCAGGCGGGGCCGCCGAGATCGACGCGCTTTCCGGCGGCGACGCCGTCGGAGACGGTGACCAGGGCCACACGGATCGTCATCGCGCCCTCCGGTAGGTCCCCGAGCGGCCGCCCGTCTTCTCCATCAGAACGATCTCGCGGATCTCGATCGACCGGTCGAGGGCCTTGGCCATGTCGTACAGGGCCAGGCACGCGCCGGCGACTGCCGTCAACGCCTCCATCTCGACTCCCGTGCGGGCGGCGGTGGAGGTCGTGGCGGTCACGATGACCTCGCGGGACGCGGAGAGGAGCTGGCAGTCCACCGACACCGCGTCGAGGCCGATCGGGTGCGCCAGCGGCACGATCTCCGACGTCCTCTTGGCCGCGAGGATTCCGGCCAGGCGCGCGACCGCGAGCGCGTCGCCCTTGGAGAGCTTCCCGGTGGCCAGCGCGTCGAAGGCGGCGGCGTTCAGGCGCACGCGCCCCCGGGCCACCGCGCGCCGCCGGGTCGTGGCCTTCTCGCCGACGTCCACCATGCGGGCGCGGCCGCGCGCGTCCAGGTGCAGGACGCTGCCCCGGCGCGGCGAGGCCGCGCGGGGACGGCGGGGGCGCTTGGGCGGCGCCGGCGTGTCGCCGCTCATCGGAGGCTCCCGGCCGAAGACGGAACACGGGCGGCGGCCGGCGGCGCAATCACGCGCGCTCCCTCGCCGCGGCGTACTCGGCCACGGTGTTCAGGTTGGCGAAGGAGTTGCCCGACGGGTCGAAGCGCAGCCAATCCTCCGGTTCCAGGATCTCGACGCCCGCCTCGGTAGCCAGGCCATGGAGCGAGAGCTCTCCGCGGGCGATCCGGGCCCGGGCCAGGGCGACCGCCTTGCGCCGCCACACCGCGGCGAGCGGCTGGAGCTCTCCGGCCGATCGCGGCACGAGCGCGGCCGACTCGGTGACCTCGCCGCGGCGAACGATTTCCTCGATGACCGCCGGCGCGAGCAGAGGCAGATCGACGGCGAGCACGAAGACCCGGTCCTCCACCGCCTCGAGCGCGGCGAGCAGGCCGTGGATCGAGGCGTATTCGGAAACGCCATCGAGCACGATCCGCGCCGGGCCGGCGTCGAGCCCCGGAGGCTCCTTCACCACGACGAGGACCTCGGAGAAGAGCTGCGCGAGGCGGTCGGTCTGGTGCGCCAAAAGCGTCGAGGGCCCGTACGGCAGCGAAGCCTTGGGGACCCCCATGCGCCGCGAGGCGCCGCCGGCTAGAACCGCCGCCGGCATCGTGAATCGCATCGCACGGATGCTACTCTAAGGGCAAGGACAACAACTCTGGTCATTCATCGGTTCCGGCTCGACATCGCGCCTCTTGTCTGAGCCTCCGACGCGGGGACGGGGGGACGGGGGGACGGGGGGAATGAGCGTCGAAATCGTCCCACGGATCTCGGTCATCGTTCCGATCCGGAACGAGCCGCCGGAGGCGGCGGAGCGATTCCGGCGGTTCGCCTGCGATTCCGAAGTCGAGCTCCTGGTGGCCGACGGCGGCGGCAACGATCAGACCACCCGGGCCTTCCGGGCGATCGGCGCGCGGGTCGTGCCCGGGCCGGGACCCCGCGGCGAGCGTCTGGCCCGCGCGGTCCGGCAGGCGCGGGGCGAAACGCTCTTCTTTCTGCACTCGGACTCGGAACCGCCCGCGGACGCTCTGCGGATCGCCGCGAAGTGCCTCACCAACGGCGCCGCCGCCGGGGCGTTCAGCCTGGCCTATCGCGAGACGGGAATGCGCATGCGCTGGATCGCCTGGTGGGCCAACCTGCGGTCGCGCCGTCTCGGCCTCCCCTTCGGCGACCAGGGCCTCTTCTGCAGCCGCGAGGCCTACGAGAAGGCGGGTGGGTTTCGCGCGCTGCCGGTCTGCGACGACGTGGACCTCGTCCGGAGGTTGAAGCGCGTGACAAGGCTGGAGATCCGCCCGGAGAAGACGATCACTTCCGCGCGGCGCTACCGCGAGCATGGCGCGCTGCGCCAGGTGCTGCGAAACTGGCGCGTCCTGGCCGGCTACTTCCTGGGCGTTTCGCCGGAGACGCTGGAGAGGTGGTATTACGGGAGGTAGGGCCCTGTTGGCAAACATCCCCGCGTCCCCGCGTCCCCGCGTCCCCGCGTCCCCGCGTCCCCGCGTCTGAGACTCGGACGCGGGGTCGAGAGAGAGACGGGGGGGACGGGGAGACGGTGGGAGATGAGAGCCGTCAGACCATCTTCAGCAGATGGCCCATCTTGTTCTTCTTGGCTTCCAGGTACTTGCGTGAGCGCTCGGTGGGACCGATCTCCAGGGGCACGCGCTCGACGATCTCCAGGCCGTAGCCGCCGATGGCGACGTACTTGGACGGGTTGTTGGTCATGAGGCGCATCTTGCGCACCCCCAGGTCGCGCAGGATCTGGGAGCCCACTCCGTAGTTGCGGATGTCCGGCGGGAAGCCGAGCTTCTCGTTGGCCGACACGGTGTCGTGCCCCTGGTCCTGGAGCTCGTAGGCCTTGAGCTTGTTCAGGAGGCCGATGCCGCGGCCTTCCTGGAGCAGGTAGAGGAAGACGCCCTTGCCTTCCGCGACGATCTTCTCCATGGCCATGTGGAGCTGCGCGCCGCAATCGCACCGCGCGGAGCCGAAGACGTCGCCGGTCAGGCACTGCGAATGGACGCGGACGAGAACGGGCTCGTCCTCGCGGATCTCGCCGTGCACGAGCGCCAGGTGCTCCTCGTGGGTCAGCTCGCTCCTGTAGGCGTAAACCTGAAACTCGCCGAACGTCGTGGGCAGATGCGGCGAGGCGATCCGCTCGACCAGCCGCTCGGTCTTCAGCCGATGGCGGATCAGGTCGGCCACCGTGACCATGATCAGGCCGTGCCGCCGGCAGAACTGCGTCAGGTCCGGCACGCGGGCCATGGTGCCGTCCTCGTTCATGATCTCGCAGAGCACCGCGGAGGGATCGAGGCCGGCGATGCGCGCCAGGTCGACGGAGGCTTCGGTCTGGCCGGCGCGCTTCAAGACGCCGCCGGTCTGGGCCCGCAACGGAAACATGTGCCCCGGCCGCAGGAGATCCGACGGCTTGGTCTTGGGGTCGATCGCCGCGAGCACCGTCGCGGCCCGGTCCGCCGCGGAGATGCCGGTGGTCGTGCGGCCGCGCGCCTCGATCGAAACGGTGAACGCGGTGCCGAAGTTGGAGGTGTTCTGCTCGACCATCATCGGCAGGTCCAGCGCGTCGCACCGCTGCCCGGTCAGGGCCAGGCAGATGAGGCCCCGGCCCTCGCGGGCCATGAAATTGATCTTGTCGGGTGTGGCCTTCTCGGCGGCCAGTACCAGGTCGCCTTCGTTCTCGCGGTCCTCGTCGTCGACGACCACGACCAGCCGTCCGGCGCGCAAGGAATCGAGGGCCTGGTCGATCGGGGAGAAGGGAGACGTCTCGCGTGCCATCGGGTCGATTGTCTCATGCGGGGCAAGACGGGAATCGCCGGGATCGCACGGGATCGCCGGGAAGTGAAGTGATCGCCGGGATCGCCGGGAGGGGGAACCGTGTCTCCATGCCCGTCGCGGCGCGACCAAGTTTCGCCGACTGGATCGGCGAAACGACTCGCGACGCGGGAGCCGGAGCGGAGCTTCGGGATCAGGTCGGCGGTCGAGCCCGCATCCGGGCGAGCCGCCGACCGGTGCGCCGAAGGCGCAGATCCCGAAGCTCCGCTCCGGCGACGGTCTTCCCCCTCTCCCCGAGGGAGAGGGCAGGGGTGAGGGTTTCTCCCGTCGTGCCTACCCCCGTTCGCGGCGCGACCAAGTTTCGCCGACTGGATCGGCGAAACGACTCGCGACGCGGGAGCCGGAGCGGAGCTTGGGGATCAGGTCGGCGGTCGAGCCCGCATCCGGGCGAGCCGCCGACCGGTGCGCTGAAGGCGCAGATCCCGAAGCTCCGCTCCGGCGACGGCTAATAGACCGCCGGCTCCTCGTACGTCGCGAAGACCTCGCGCATGACGTCGGAGATCTCCCCCACCGTCGCGTAGGTCTTGACCGCCTCCACCAGGGGCGGCATGACGTTCCTGCCGTCGGCGCAGGCCTGCCGCAGCGTGGAGAGCGCGGACGTCACGGCCTTGCCGTCGCGGGAGCGCCGCAGCGCCTGGACCGCGGCCTTCTGCTGGTCCTCGACGCTGTGGTCGATGTAGAGGATCTCCAGCGGATGCTCCTGCGCGTCGACGAAGTCGTTCACGCCGACGACGATCTTCTCCTTGGTGTCGAGGGCCCGCTGGTAGGCGTAGGCCGCGTCCATGATCTCCCGCTGGGGAAAGCCCGCCTCGATGGCCTCGACCATCCCTCCCAGCGCGTCGATCCGGCGGAAGTAGTCGAAACAGCCGCGTTCCATCTTCGTGGTCAGCTCCTCGACGAAGTACGAACCGCCGAGCGGATCGATCGTGTTCGCGACGCCGGACTCATGCGCGATGACCTGCTGTGTGCGCAACGCCAGCTTGACCGCGAAATCCGTGGGCAGAGCGACCGCCTCGTCGAGGGAGTTGGTGTGGAGCGAGTTTGTCCCGCCCAGCACGCCGGCCAGCGCCTGCAGCGCCGTGCGCACGACGTTGTTGTACGGCTGCTGCGCGGTCAGCGAGCATCCCGCCGTCTGAGTGTGGAAGCGGCACATCCAGGAGCGCGGATCCTTCGCGCCGAAGCGCTCGCGCATCGTCTTGGCCCACACGCGGCGCGCCGCGCGGAACTTCCCGATCTCCTCGAAGAAATCGTTGTGCGCGTTGAAGAAAAAGGAGAGGCGCGGGGCGAACTCGTCCACGGGCAGTCCCGCTTCGATGCCGTATTGCACGTACTCCACGCCGTCGCGCAGCGTGAAGGCCAGCTCCTGGAGCGCGGTCGAGCCGGCCTCGCGGATGTGGTACCCGGAGATCGAGATGGTGTTCCACTTCGGGACGTGGCGGGCGCAGAAGGAGAACTGGTCGGTGACCAGACGCATCGAGGGGCGCGGCGGGAAGATGTACTCCTTCTGGGCGATGTACTCCTTCAGGATGTCGTTCTGGAGCGTGCCGCCAACTTCGCTCCACGGCGTCCCGTGCTTCTCCGCGACGGCGAGGTACATGGCCAGCGCGATCGGCGCGGTCGAGTTGATGGTCATGGACGTGGTGACGCGCCCGAGATCGATGCCGTCGAAGAGGACCTCCATGTCGGCCAGCGAGTCGATGGCCACGCCGCACTTGCCGACCTCGCCCCTGGCCATGTGGTGGTCCGAGTCGTAGCCGTAGAGCGTGGGCAGATGGAACGCCGTGGACAGTCCGGTCTGGCCGTTGGCCAGCAGGTAGTGGAAGCGCTGGTTGGTCTGCCTGGCCGTTCCGTAGCCGGCGAATTGCCGCATGGTCCAGAGCTTTCCGCGGTAGCCGGTCGGGTGGACGCCGCGGGTGAAGGGAAACTCCCCGGGCCAACCGAGATCGCGCTCGAAGTCGAACCCCGCGACGGAGTCGGGCGCCGCCAGCGGATCGACCTCCGCGCCGGACACGGTCGTGAAGTCGGGCTTGCGCGAAGCGTCCGCGGCGGGCGCCTTCTTCGCCGCGCCGGCCCACCGCTGCCGGCCCTGCCGCGTGGCCGCGGGAACCGTCGGATCGCTGTCGTCTCGGGACGCCATGGAGCTTCCTCCCTCGAAGCGGAAAGGATAGCGGTTTCGCGGGGACTTGGCCAACGCGGGCACAAAAGCTGCACAACCTTCGGGCGAGGGAGAGGGCCGAGGCTGCGCCAGGCCGCGCGCGGCTCACAAGATCAAGGGAGAACATCGATGAGAACGAAACTGTTTCCGCTCCTGGCGCTCGCTGTCGCCGCCGCGGGCGCGGCCGGATGCGCCCAGTCGGACACCGACATCACGGCCAAGGTCCGGTCGAAGCTGGACACCGATCGGGCGATCACCAGCGCTTCCCACATCGAGGTCGCGGTCCAGAAACGCGTCGTGACGCTGACCGGTTCGGCGGAAAGCGCCGTGGCCAAGGATCGGGCCGTCGCGCTCGCCCGGGGGACGGAGGACGTGGTCGACGTCGTCGATCAGTTGCGCGTCGTCGCGGCGCAAAACGAAGTTGCCGCCAACGGGACCGCTTCCGCCGCTCCGGCGGCGGGCTCCCCCGACGACGCCGCGATCACGGAGGCGGTCCAGTCCAAGCTGCAATCGGACCAGCGTGTGGCCGGATCGCAGATCGACGTCCAGACCAGCCTGGGAGTGGTGGTCCTGTCCGGAACGGTGAAGAGCGATCAGGTCAGGCAGGACGCGATGCAGATCGCGCAGGACACCGCCGGGGTGCAGAGGGTGGAGAACAAGCTGATGGTCGAGAACTCCTGAGGCGTGAGGCGTGAGGCGTGAGGCGTGAGGCGTGAGGCGTGAGGCGTGAGGCGAAGGATCTTACAATACCTGTATTGTTTCGGGCGCCTCACGGCGTCAACGCCGTCCTCGCCAGATGAGCGGCTCCCTTGGCCGAAAAGGGCAGGGACGACGTCATGAAGCAGGAGTGCGTGCACCAGCACTCGCGCCGCGCGATGCGTCGGCGCATCTCCACCGCCTTGTCGGAGAACCAGGCTTTGGCGAACGAGTAGCCGAAGTCGCGGATGTTGCCGATCTCCCACTGGACCTCGCACAGGGACACCGTCCCCTCGGGGTTCAGGGACCCGGAGATCGTCCCGGCGTAGCACTTGTAGACCATCCGCTCCTGCTCGAGCGTCTCGAGCTCCGCCTCCCGCGCGGCCACCTTCAGGTTTCGCAGCACCGGCCGGTAGCGGTCGAAGCGCGACCAGTAGGGCTTCAGGAACTCCAGGCGCTCGCGGTATTCCTGCGTCGTCAGCGGCCGGATCGAGGGGTCCGGGAACGGCGGCCGCAGGAGCTCGAAGGAGTGAAAGTCGATCTCCGGGAAATTCGCGGCCACCCATGCGGTGATCTCCGGGAGATCGTCCCTGTTGAACGAGGCGAGCACCGTCTGGACGTTCAGCGTGAAGCCGCGCGACCTGCGTTTGAACGCCGCGAGCCGCTGGTAGGTCTCCACGACCTTCGGAAAGTTCCCCGGGGCCCCGCGGATCCGGTCGTGCCGCTCCCCGAGGTGGTCGAGCGAGAGCCCGACGGTGAACGTCTGCCGGTCGTCCCGCCGCGACTCCAGCACCCTGGCCACGATCGCCTCGACCTGCTCGGGGATGAGCGAGTTGGTCGGCATCGTCACGTTGGAGGCATCGTGCCGCCGGTAGAGCAGGCGCGTCACGTCGGGAAGCTCCCGGTTCAAGGTCGGCTCGCCGCCGGTCAGGACGACCGAGTACAGGGAGGGAAGATCGGCCAGGGCGCGGTCGTATTCCTCGAGCGACATCTCCAGGTGCCGGTTGACGTTCAAGTGGTCCCAGTAGAAACAGGTCACGCACTTGGAGTTGCAGAGATTGGTCATCCCGAGGATCAGGTACCGCGGAAGCGTCTCCCGCCCGCGCAGCCAGTGGGCGGCGAGCTCGAGGTTGTTCATCGCGCGGCCGTTCGCGCGGTCGAGAGCGCGCCGCGGGCCATGCCCACCAGCAGTCCCGCGAAGTACGTCGCGTGGTGGGCCGCGAACGCGAAGGGAACGGCGGGAACAAGGGCGAGGTCGGAGCGCCAGATCGGGAACGCGCAGATCCAGGTCACCGCCGCGTAGACGGCCAGGGCCGGAAAGAGAAACCGCGGCCCGAAGAGAGCCGCCGCGGCCGAGGCCAGGAACCCCGCCGCCAGGAACGCGGCCACGCGGCCGCGCGCGTGCAGGCCCGGCCGCTCGATCAGGAGCCGGCCGGTCTTGACCCGGTAGCGCCAGCGCTGCGTCAGGTACGCGCCGGGAAACCGCCGGCGCCGGTGCCGCACGCGGACGGCGCGGTCGAGCTCGACGGCGACGCCCCGGACGAGAGCGCGGCGGACGAAGTCGGTGTCCTCGCCGATGTAGCCGAAGGACTCGTCGAAGCCGGAGAGCGACTCGAAGACGTCCCGGCGGACGAAGAGATTGCACAGGGCGACGTCGTGGGGCGACCGCACCGGGCCGCCGCGCGGGCGGCGCTCGTGGGCCGGCACGCCGCTTCCGATCCAGGGCGTGGCCAGAAGGAGATCCGAGAGGCGCTCGCGGTACGGCGCGTCCGACGGGCCCAGGTCGGGGCCGCCGGCGATCCCGCACCGCGCCATCGCCGCGACGCCCGCGGCGATCCACTCCGGCTCGGCCGTCGCGTCGTCGTCCAGGAACGCCAGGAACGAGCCCAGCGAGCCGGCCGCGGCGCGGTTGCGGCGGACGGAGGGGTTGCGGTCAGCCACCTCCACCCAGAGGAGGTCGAGCGACGGCTCCGAAGCGGGATCGGGCGCCGTGGCGGAGGCCACCACCACCTCGAATTCCGGAGCGCCTTTCTGGGCCCCGAGAGAGCCGAGGCAATCGCGCAAGGACCCTCCCACGCGGTCGGAGGCGATCAGGACGGAGACGAGGGGGCGGTCCACCCGGGGATTGTATGCCGCGGGTCAGGACGGAGGCGGCAGGACGAGGGTGGCAGGGCCGTGGCGGAAGCACTCCCTGCGTCCTCCCTCCGACGTCCTGCGTCCTTCCTGCGTCCTTCCTTATAATCCCCCCGATGTCCTCGCTCACCGGCGAACAGAAAATCGACATCTACCGTTACCTCAGGTTGAACCGCACGGTCGAGGAGCGCCTGGTCCACCTCTACCGCCAGGGCAAGATCGTCGGAGGCCTGTACCGATCGCTCGGCCAGGAGGCGACGTCGGTGGGAAGCGCCTACGCCCTGGAGCGCGGCGACGTCCTGGGCCCGCTCATTCGCAACCTCGGCTCGGTCCTCGTGCGCGGCGGCCGGCCGCGGGACGTCTTCACGCAGTACATGGCCCGCGCGGACTCGCCCACCGGCGGCAAGGAAGGGATCCTGCACTTCGGCCGCCCGGAGCAGGGGCTGGTCTCCCCCATTTCGATGCTCGGCACGCTCGTTCCGGTGATGGCCGGGATCGCGCTGGCCGGCCGGATGCAGCGCAGGAAGATCGTGGCCATGACGTACATCGGCGACGGCGGCACCTCGACCGGGCCGTTCCACGAGGGGTTGAACTTCGCGGCGGTGCAGCGGCTGCCCCTGGTGGTCGTCGCGGAGAACAACGGGTGGGCGTACTCGACGCCGTTTCGCAAGCAGACCGCGGCGTCCTGCCTGGCCGACCGGGCCGTGGCCTACGGCGTCCCCGCGGAGACCGTCGACGGCAACGACGTGCTGGCGGTGTACGACGCGGCCCGCCGCGCCGTCGCGCGCGCGCGCTCCGGAGACGGGCCCACGTTGATCGAGGCGAAGACGTACCGCATGAAGGGCCACGCCGAGCACGACGGGCAGACCTACGTGCCGCGGCAGGAGCTGGAGGAATGGTCGCGGCGCGATCCGATCGACCGCTACGTCTCGGCGCTGCTCGAGTCCGGCGTCGCCCGCCGTGAGGACCTGGAGGCGATCGACCGCCGCGTCGCCCAGGAGGTCGGGCGGGATCTCGACCTCGCCATGGCCTCCCCCGCCGCGCCGCCCGAGAACGCCTTCCACGGCGTGTACGCGAGCGGCCTGCCCGAAGCCGATCCGGCGCCGCGCAACGAGCCGTGGATCCTGCGCAAGGAGCGCCCGTGAGCGACGCCATCCCCGAGCTTCCCCAGGCGCCGGAGCCGGCGCGGGAGACGACGTATCTCGAAGCCATCCGCGAGGCGCTCTCCGAGGAGATGGAGCGGGACGAGCGCGTCTTCCTGCTCGGCGAGGACATCGGCGTCTACGGCGGCGCGTTCCAGGTCACGATGGGCTTGCAGGAGCGTTTCGGCGAAGAGCGCGTGCTGGACACGCCGCTCTCGGAGACGGCCATCGTCGGGGCGGCCGTGGGCGCGGCCATGATGGGGATGCGCCCGGTGGCGGAGATGCAGTTCGCCGACTTCATCTCCTGCGCCTTCGACATCCTGACCAACTTCGCGGCGAAGTCCCGCTACCGCACCGGCGCGGGCGTGCCGATGGTCGTGCGCGGCCCGTCGGGCGGCGGCGTCCACGGCGGGCCGTTCCATTCGCAGAACCCCGAGGCGTACTTCGCGCACACACCCGGACTGAAGATCGTCCAGCCCTCGACGCCGTACGACGCCAAGGGCCTGCTCAAGGCGGCCATCCGCGACGAGGATCCGGTTCTCTTCTTCGAGCACAAGTTTCTCTATCGGAGAGTCAAGGAGGCGCTGCCGGCCGAGGACTACGTCGTGCCCATCGGAAAGGCCGCGGTCCGGCGCGCCGGCCGGGATCTTTCGATCCTGACCTACGGCGCGATGGTGTGGACCGCGCTCGACGCCGCCCGGACGCTGGAGGCCGAGGGGATCGACGCCGAGGTGGTCGATCTGCGCACGCTCTTTCCGCTCGACGAGGAGACCATCGCCGCCTCCATCGCCAAGACCAACAAGGCCATGGTGCTGCACGAGGCCACGCGGACGGGCGGCATCGGCGCGGAGATCGCCGCGGTCATCTCGGAGCGCTGCTTCGAGTACCTGGACGGGCCGCTCGTCCGCGTGACCGCCCCCGACACGCCGGTCCCCTTCGCGCCGACGCTCGAGCAAGCCTTCCGGCCCAACGAAGAGAAGGTCTGCCAGGCAGCGCGGGCGTTGGTTGCTTACTGAGTGACGAGTGACGAGAAGGGTCCTCGGCGGCCCGCGACGGACACGAGGGGAACCCGAGCGCGGGCGGGGACAAGCCCCGCCCCTACGGAACCGTTGGCACATTCGTGCCGTAGGGGCGGCCCTTGTGGCCGCCCGTCTCTCGCAAGTGCGGAAGGGCGGGAGGCGGAAGCGAGCGGCGGCCATCGCGACAATCTATATATTGTACCCCGGCCCCCGGCTGCCGAGACGCAGGAGCGCTTCGCGCAGGCGCCGGTGGCGCTGCATGCGGCGCAGGGAGCGGGTCTCGTCGGGGCCGGACTTGGCCCGGACGACCGCGGCGAGGTCGCGCTTGTCCTCCCGGCTCCACGAGGCGAGGTCCGGGACGAGATCCAGGACGAGGGCCAGGCTCTCGAAGGCGCGCCTCTCGCCCTCGCTCCAGCCTCGCGGCGAGACTCCCAGGGCCCTGGCCACGCGGGCCGAGGAGGCCGCACGCATCTTCCCGGCGTCGCCGCCGAATGCCCGCGCCGTGCGCCGGTCGACCGCCAGGCCGATGTTGCGGATGTGGAAGCGGTCCCAGGGAGAAGACGGAAGGCGGAAGGCGGGAGGCGGGAGGCGAGGGCGCGGATCGAAATCGTAGAGCGCGTTGCAGGTCGCGATCCGGCGCAGGGTGGCCGCGGAGGTGCGGTGCCTGGGATTCGCCGCCACGCGCCGCTCCTCGCGGGCAACCAGCGCGGCGACGTCGGGATCGGTCGGGCGGAAGCCGAGCTTGCGGTAGAACCAGAAGGCCCCCGACGCGATCCCCTCTTCGTTCTCGTAGCCGAGCTGGTACGGGTCGACCGAGAACGAGGCGGACCCGAGCGCCTGGTGGAAGAGCTTCAACACCATCGCGTAGATCCAAGCGGACTCGCCCTCGCGAAATGTGTAGTAGACGTTGAACCCGACTTCGATCCGCTCGAAGAACGCGAGTCCCTCGACGTAGGCCACCGGCACGCCGTTCTTGACCACGAAGGCGGAGTAGCCCGCGCGCAGCGGCAGCCGGCGCTCGGGCGGGAGGCCGTTCAGGAAGATCTCCACGCCGCGGCCGGCGCGCGCCGCCAGCACCCGGCGCGGATCTCCGTAGGTGAAGCCGTAGAGCTCGCGGTACCGCGAGGCGTCGGCCGCGCGGGCCATGTCGAGGATCCGCCCGCCGTCGCGGCGGGACAGGCGCCGGATCGGCAGCGGCGGCGCGGAGAGCTCCGCGGCGAGCGAGACGTCGCGCCGCGCCAGGAGCGGGCGGTCGTGAACGAAGAGGCGCCGCGCCGGACGCTCGAGCCCCGTGCGCGAGACGCGCGCGGCCGGACGCCAGCGGATCGCCAGCCCCAGGGCGTCGAAGAGCTCGGCCCTGCCCCTGTTCGGCATCGGCAATCGCGCGAACCGCTCCAGGAGCCAGGGCAGCTCCGGCCGGCCTCGCCGGGCGGCATCCAGCCAGAGCGCGTAGGGGACGTTGGCGTCGGCGGAGGATTCCTCCTCCAGGAGCGGCAGCCATCGCGGGAGCGTCGCGCCGAGACGATCGGAGCCCTCGTAGTCCTCCCAGTCGATCGCGACGTCGCGGGGAAAACGTTGCGCGAGGCCGCGCACGAGGTCGTAGGTGAACTGCGTGGTCACCGCGGTGCCGGCCACGCCGGCGACCTCCGGATCGCTCTCGATGACGGAGGCCGCCTCGTCCGCCGGCAACGCCGCAATCAAGGCGGGGAGCGCCGCCAGGGCGCGCTCGACCCGCGACCGCACGCCGCGCGTGTGCGGATACGCCTTCAGGAAGAGCAGCGCTTCGTGCCAGCGGACCAGGCCTGCGGCGCCGCGCGGCGGCCGGCGCAGGAGCGCGTCGAGGGCGCGCTCGACCCGTCCTCCCGACGGTCGCCGACGCAGGTCCTCCTCCAACCGGGCCAGGAGCCGCTCGCTCATCGGCCGATCCGCGCTCCGTCCAGGACGCGCTCGACGGCGGAGAGCTCGGCCTCGACTTCGACGGGCCGGTTGGCGCGGGGCGGCGGAGGCTCGGCCTCCTGATGGTAGGAGAGGAGCAGCCCGGGGTCCTTCAGAATGTGCCCGGTCAGGACCGCGACGACGCGATCGCGCCGTCCGATGACGCCCTGAGCCGCGAGCTTGCGCGCGCCGGCGACCGCCGCGGCGCTGGCCGGCTCGCACCCCAGCCCCGAGGCGTCGACCACCGCCTTGGCCTCCAGGATCTCGCCGTCGGAGACGTCGGTCACGACACCGTTGGTCCGGCGGATCGCGTCGACGGCGCGGTCGAAGGACGCGGGATTTCCGATCTTGATCGCCGTGGCCAGCGTGTCCGCGTGCATGGGGGTGAGCCCGGCGAAGCCTTCGCGGAAAGCCCGGGCGAAGGGATTGGCGCCGGAGGCCTGCATCGCGGCGATGCGCGGGAGCGCGTGGATGAGCCCCAGGCGCTCCGCTTCGACCAGGGCCTTGCCGAACGCGGCGGTGTTGCCGAGGTTGCCGGCGGGGACGACGATCCAGTCGGGAGGCTCCCAGGCGAGCTGTTCGAGCATCTCCAGGACGATCGTCTTCTGCCCCTCGATGCGAAACGGGTTGACCGAGTTCAGGAGGTACACGCCCAGCTTCTCCGACGCTTCCAGGGCGAGCTTCAGGCAGGCGTCGAAGTCGCCGCGCACCAGAAGCGTCCGGGCTCCGTAGGCCAGGGCCTGGGCCAGCTTGCCCGCGGCGACCTGGCCCGCCGGGACCAGCACCAGGGCCGGAAGCCCCGCCAGCGCGGCGTAGGACGCGAGGGAGGCCGACGTGTTGCCCGTCGACGCGCAGGCCACCGCGTGCGCGCCGAGGCGGCACGCCTGGGTGACGCCGACGGTCATGCCGCGATCCTTGAAGGAGCCGGTCGGGTTCTGGCCTTCGTGCTTGAGAAGGAGGCGCTCGAGGCCGGCCCAGCGCGCGATCGCTTCGCGCGGCGCCAGCGGCGTGTTTCCCTCGAGCTGCGTGACCGCTCCGGCCTCGGCGCCGGGATGGACGAGCTCGCGGAAGCGCCACACGCCGGACGCGTCGGCGGCGAGCCCGCTCTGCCGGCGCCGGGCCCACAGCTCCTTCAAGGCCGCGGGGCGCTCGACCGGATCGCGGTGGCGCAGGTCGAGCAGGCCGCCGCAATCGGCGCACCGGCTCGCCGCCGAAGAGGCGGAGAACTCCCGCTCGCAGCGCGGACAGACCTGCCAGGTGGCCGGGCGTTCGGGCAACGGCATCGGCCTAACGCTCCTCGCCGGAGAGCAGCCGCGCTCCCCGGCGGTCGATCCGGCAGACGCGCGCGGCGGCTTCGATCCCGCGCCGCCGGTAGCTGACGACCATGGCTTCGCCGATGCGGCGCCCGGCCTCCTCCCCGTCGGCGAAGGCGAAGACAGCCGGCCCGGCTCCGGAGATCGAGCAGCCGCAGGCGCCCTCTCCCAGCGCGGCCTGCCGGGCGTCGGCGAATCCGGGAAGGAGCGCGGCGCGCGCCGGCTCGGCGACGCGGTCCTCGACCGCGCGCGCCAGAAGCGCCAGGTCTCCCGACGCGAGCGCCGCCACCAGGGCGCCGACCTGGGCCGCCTGGAACACCGCGGTCTCCCGGGACACCGAGGCCGGAAGGGCGCCGCGGGCCTGCCGGGTCGAGAGCTTCTGGCCCGGCTCCACCAGGACGACGCGCAGCCGCTCCGGGTAGGGGAGCGAAACGACGTCGCACGGATCGATCGCGCGGACCAGAACCACCCCGCCCCACAGCGCGGCCGACGCGTTGTCGGCGTGCCGCCCGGCGACGGCCTCCTCCGCGGCGAGGCACGCTCCGAGCAGATCCTGGCGGGAGAGCCCGGCACCGATCAAAGCGTCGGTCGCCAGAGCGGCGGCGGCGGCCGATGCGGCGCTGCCTCCCTGCCCGCCGGACAGGGGCAGCCCCTTGGTCAGCCGCAGGTCCACGCCGGTTTCTTGCGCGCCGGCCAGACGCAGGACCTCGCGCGCGGCGATTCCCGCGGTGTTGCGCCAGGGGTCGCGCGGAATCTCCGCCGGGCCGTCCACGGCGATCCGGATTCCCGGTTCGCTGGCCGCGACCGCGCGGACCTCGTCGCCCGGGCCGTCCAGCGCCAGCGCCAGGACGTCCAGACCCGGCCCGAGGTTGGCCACCGTGGCCGGCGCGAACGCCCGCACGGCGGTCATGAGGCGGCCAGCTCGGAAAGATCGTTGAAGAGGCCCGCCGCGGTGACGGCGAGCCCCGCGCCGGGACCCTGGATCACCAGGGGGCTCGCGCGGTACCGCCGCGTCGTGAAGGCGACGAGGTTGGCCGTGCCGCGCAGCGCCGCGAAGGGACTGTCCGGCGCGACCTCCGCCAGCGCCGCGCGCGCGCCAGCCCGCGAGACCGAGGCCACGTAGCGCAGCACCCGTCCGCGCGAGCGCGCCGCGCGCATCCGCCGGTCCCAGGCCGCGTCGAAGCGCTGCAGGCCGGCGAGAAACCGCGGCAGCGAGAGGCGGCGGGATCCCGCGCCGATGAGCGGCGCGACCCGGACCTCCCGCGGCCCGCCGCGGAACCCGAGCAGCCGGGCGAGGATCAGGGCCTTGCGGCCGACGTCGGCGCCGCTCAGATCCTCCCGCGGATCCGGCTCGGCGAACCGGCTGGCGATCGCGCCCCGGACGGCCGCCGAAAACGGCTGTCCCCGTTCGATCTCCGACAGGACGTGCCCGATCGTTCCCGACAGGCACCCTTCGATCTTGAGCACGCGGTCGCCCGACTCGACGAGCTTGCGGTGCGTGTCGAGAATCGGCAGGCCCGCTCCCACGGTGGCCTCGAACCGCAGGCGTCGGCCGGCGCGGCGGACCGCTTCTTCCAGGCTCTCGCTCTCCCGGCGGGCTCCGGACAACGGCCGCTTGTTGGCGAGCACGAGGTCGAAGCCCGCGGCCGCGGCGCTCTCCAGGATCGGGCCGGTCGCGTCGGCCGTCGCGTCGACCAGGATCGGACGGGAGAGCGCGTGGCGCGCGAGAAACGCCACGGCCTCCCGCGGCGCGGCGCGCGCCCCGCCCGCTCCCGCGGCGACCGTCGCCCCGCGCCGCTTGGCCCGCGCGAGCCGCTCCACGGCGCCGGGCGAGAAGCCGCCGGGGTGAAACACGAAGCCGCTCCGATCGATGACCGCGCACAGACGCAGCCTCCGGCCGCGCGAGGACGCCAGCATCCGGGCGAGCGTCGCGCCGACCTGCCCAAAGCCCAGCAGCGCCACGTCGCACCGCTCGCGCGCGGCGACGGCGCCTCCGCCGATCTTGGAAAGCTGGAAGGATTCGTGGATGGCGCGCTGGGCCTTGCCGGCGTCGGCCCCGGCCACTACGAAGGAGATGTTCAGCTCCGAGGACCCCTGCGCGATGGCGATGACGTTGACCCCGCGCGCGGCGAGGGCGGAAAACACCCGCGCGGCGATGCCCGGCGTCCCGGCCATGCCCAGGCCGACCACGGAGACCGTGGAGAGCCCGGGCAGGAGCTCCACGCCGTCGATCTCGCGCCGCCGGATCTCCTCCTCGAACGCGCGGCGCAGACCGGCGCGCGCTGCCCGGGCCTGCGATTCCGGCACGGCCAGGCAGATCGAATGCTCGGAGGACGCCTGCGAGATGAGGGAAACCGAAATGCCTTCCTGGTGAAGGGCGGCGAACGTCCGCGCCGCGATTCCCGGCACGCCCAACATGCCGTTGCCGGTGACGGTGACCAGCGCCTGGCCCGAGATCGCCGACAGCGCCTTGACCGGATAGCTTCGGAGCGTGCGGCGTGCGGAAATCTCCGTGCCGGCTCCGGCGGGATCGGCGAACGGCCGCACGAAGATGGGAACGCGGCGCCCGACCAGCGGGATGAGCGCTCGCGGATGCAGGACTCTGGCGCCGTAGTAAGCGAGCTCGGCCGCCTCTCGCGGATGGAGCTGCGGCAGGACGCGGGCGTCTGCGACGACCCGCGGATCCGCGGTCAGGAATCCGGGCACGTCCTTCCAGAGAATCAGGGCGCGCGCGCGCAGGGCCCGCGCCAGGAGCGTCGCGGTCAGGTCGGAGCCTCCCCGCCCGAGCGTGACGACCCGCCCGTCCGGCGACGCTCCCAGAAATCCCGGCACGACCGGGACGCCCCCGCGCGCCAGCAGCGGCATCAGCCGGGCCCGCGCGGCGGCGTCGGTCGGCCGCGGGAGCGGGGAGGCGCCCCCGGCGCGCCCGTCGGTCCGGATGAGCTCGCGGGCGTCGACGAGCTCGGCCGGCACGCCGCGCGCGGAGAGCCCCGCGGCGAGAATCCGGGCGGAGAGGTTCTCGCCCCGGGCCAGGAGATGGTCCAGGGCGGCTGGCGAGAGCTCCTGGGCAAACGCGGGCAGCCGGGAGAGGGCCCGCACCTCCTCGAAGGCTTCCCGGATGGACGCGGAGAGCCGCCGCCGGGCCGGACCGGGCGGGACGGCCGCCCGCGCCGCCGCGAGGTGCTTTTTCCGGAGGGTCTCCGCGAGAGCGGCGTGGCCCGTCGCGTCTCGGGCCGCCAGGGCCAGCAGGCCGTCGGTCACGCCGGCCAGCGCGGAGACGACGACGACCGTCGGGCGAGGGCCGCCGGCGATGAGCGCGAGGGCGCGCGCGATCGCCCGTCCGCCGTCGAGCGAAGCTCCCCCGAATTTCTGGATCGTGGGCCGCACCGCCGCTCGTCGCATTCGCGTGCGGCTACGATACCGCAGGGGCGTTCCCACCGGGGCCGCGTACAATCTCCTTCGACCCCGAACACCCATCCTCGCGAGGGAGGTTTCTCCATGACCAGCCTGACCCGGCGCCTGCTCCTCCTGCTCGGCGCCCTGCTCGTCCTCTCCGTCGGAGCCGGCCTCGTGGCGCGTTGGACACTGGCGGGCGGCCGCTCGACCGGGTTCAAGCGCGTCGTCCTCGACGTGAACCTGGAGACCGCTTACCCGGAAGCCCCTTCCGACAGTGCGCTCGACCGCCTCTTCTCCACGCCGCGGCCGACCCTGACCGAGCTCGTGGCCACGATCGACCGCGCGGGTCGCGACGATTCCGTCGCCGGGCTGGTGGGCCGGATCGGAGGGACGCCCGCCGGCGTGGCCCAGGCCCAGGAGATCCGGGACGCGATCGCGCGGTTCCGGACCCGCAAGAAGTTCGCCCTGGCCTACGCCGACACGTTCGGCGAAGGCGGCAACGGAAGCCTCGCCTACTACCAGGCCTGCGCCTTCGACCAGATCTGGATGCAGCCCTCCGGAGATCTCTGGCTGACCGGCGTCTCCCTCTCGACGCCCTTCATCCGCGGAACGCTCGACAAGCTGGCCGTGGTGCCCGCCTTCGGCCAGCGCTACGAGTACAAGAACGCGGTGAACTTCTACACCGAGCGCAAGTTCACGGAGGCGCACCGCGAGGCGTCGGAGAGGCTGAAGGATTCCTGGTACGCGCAGATCGTCGACGGCGTCGCGCGGGGACGCGGCCTCTCCTCCGAGGCGGTCCGCGCGGACATCGACCGCGCTCCGATCCTCGGACCCGACGCCGTGGCCGGCCGGCTCGTGGACGGCCTGGCCTACCGCGACGAGGTGATGGACAGGGCCCGGGCGCGGGCGGGGCGGGCGGCGATCCTTCCGCTGGCGCGCTACCGCGCCCGGCTCCCGGAAGAGAGCGCGCAGCACACGCTGGCCCTGGTCTACGGGGTCGGCGAGGTGGCGCGCGGGCGCAGCCAGTCCAATCCGCTGCTCGACTCCGAGGTGATGGGCGCGGACAGCGTCGCTTCGGCGATCCGCTCGGCGGTGAACGATTCCGCCGTCGAGGCGATCGTCTTCCGCGTGGACAGCCCGGGCGGCTCCTACGTGGCCTCGGACACGATCTGGCGCGAAGTCGGCAACGCCCGCCGGTCCGGCAAGCCCGTCGTGGTGACCATGGGCAACCTGGCCGGCTCCGGCGGCTACTTCGTGGCCCTGAGCGCGAACAAGATCGTGGCCGAGCCGGGCACCATCACGGCCTCCATCGGCGTCTTCGGAGGCAAGTTCGTCCTGGCCGGGCTCTTCGAGAAGCTCGGCATCTCCTTCGACGAGGTCCACGCCGGGCAGCACGCGATGTTCTGGGACCCCAACCGGGACTTCTCCCCCTCCGAGCGCGAGCGGTTCGAGGCCTGGCTCGACCGCGTCTACCAGGACTTCACCGGCAAGGTCGCCGCCGCGCGGCAGCTGCCCCGCGAGCGCGTCCTGGAGATCGCGCGCGGGCGCATCTGGTCGGGCCAGGACGCCAAGCGGCTCGGGCTCGTCGACGAGCTGGGCGGCATCGACAAGGCGGTCCGCCTGGCCCGCGCCGAAGCGAAGATTCCGGCCGGCGACAGCGTGCGCCTGGTGCCGTACCCGCGCGAGCGCACCCTCTTCGAGGCGGTCCGGGATCGCTTCCGGGGGGACCGGGACGACACGGCGGTCGAAGCGGCGGACGCGCGCGCCGACGCCCTTCGCGCGGCGGCCGCGGTCCTCGCGCCGGTCGTCCGCAAGCTGCGCGCCGTCGGGCTGGTTCAGCCCTCGGGCGTTCTGTCGATGCCGCCCCTGTCGCGGCCGAATTGAATCGGTCCGCGGTCCGCGCTAGGCCCGGACGACGAGCGTTCCGGCGATCTTGTCGTGGAGCGCCTGCTTGCGGCGCGTGAACCCGGCCATGGCGTAGCCGACGAAGAGAGTGAGCACGTCGAAGATCTGCGCGAAGTGGCGGCCGGTGGCCCGCGCGAACGAAATGCGCCGGCCGGCCAGATCGCTGACCCGGATCCGCAGGGCCATCTTCCCCAGGGTGGCCTGCTTCTCGGAGCTCTCCAGCGACGCCGCGTATCCCCACCCGATCAGGATCCCGACGCAGGTCTCCATGCAGTTGTACGGCGGCGTGCCCCCGGAGCTCTCCTTCCAGATCGGAGTGATCGAGACGCCCGCGGCGGCGCGCATCAGGGAATCGGCGGCGATGCCCGCGGCAAAAAGCAGGAGCCCGTCGAGGAGAACTGCCCAGAACCGCCGCCAGAAGCCAGCGTAACGGACCGAAGGCTGCGGGACGGCCGGCGTGGAAGGCACGGCCGTCGGGGAGGACACAGCCGGCGCGGGAGGCGCGCAAGGCGTCGAGAGCGGCGGCGCCGGCGGCTCGGACAGAGGTTCCGCGGAGTCGGGAAACGGCGGCAGGAAGGTCGAACCGTCGTCGGACATGCCGCACAGTGTAGCCCCGCGGCGTTCTCTCCCCGGTCTTCCCGGTCTTCCCGGCAGCGCTACGCCTTCGGACCGCGCTCCTCGCCGAAGAGGGACCGCAGCCGCGTGTACCCGACCCGGCTGATGGGGACTCGGGAGCCGTCGGTCAAAACGGCGACGTGGCTGTTGCGGGCGTATTGCTCGATCGACGCGATCCGTTCCAGGTTGAGGACGTACGAGCGGTGGGCCCGCAGGAAGCGCGCGGGATCGAGCGTCGCGGCCAGGCCCGCGAGCGTCTGGGCCTTCAAATACCGTTTCCCGCCGCTGCGGATCGCCACGTAGTCGTCCTGCGCCTCGATCAGGTCCACCTTCTCGACCGGGATCACGTGGACGCGCGCGCCGTCGCGCACCACGATCCGGTCGCGAAAGGCCGCGCCGCGCACCGCCGCCGAGAGCTCGCCGGCCGCCAGGGGGGCGGGCCGGGCGCGGGACAAGGCCTGCGCCAGGCGCTCGGCGTGGAACGGCTTCAACAGGTAGTCGACGGCGTGGATCTCGAAGGCCTTGACCGCGTAGCGGTCGTATGCGGTCACGAAAATCACGGCCACCTTGGGATCGAGCAGCTCGGCGACCTCGAAGCCGTCGAGCTTGGGCATCTCGATGTCCAGGAGGGCGACGTCCGGCGCGAGCTCCCCCGCGAGCCGGACCGCCTCGAACCCGTTCTCCGCCTCGCCGACGACGCAATGGCCCGGCATCCCGCCGATCATTTCCTTGAGCAGCATCCGCGCGGGCTCCTCGTCGTCCACGACGAGAATCGAAACGGGACGCCGCTCGGTCATCGATCTAGCCTAGCAGCGCGGCGAAAGAACGGCTGTCGGCGTTTCCCCAGAACCCGGTTACAAAGCCGCTCAGGCGTCGTGCCCGCCGCCGGAGCTTGCAGACGGACTTGAGCCCCTGTGGGAGCCCGGAGCCGGCGCCGTTTCCCGGAGGAGGCGCTGTCCGAAGGCGCTCGCCGTGATCGACCTGCGGCCTCGATGCCCCTGTGCCCGAGTGACCGCGGCGGCGGCCCACCTGAGTCTCTTCGCGGCCGGGCCGCCGCGTGCCGACGAGGGAAACGGCGACGGATCCGGGCGAAATTGTCAGCAGACTTCTACAGGACGCGAGCAGAGAGATCGCCGGGATCGCCGGGATCGCCGGGAATTGAAATCCGTCAGGCCCTGGCGGGAATCGAGATGATGGCCAGATGCCGCCCGTCCAGCCGCTTGGCGGCGAAGAACGCCTCGTTGCCGTAGAACGCCGCCAGGCGTTCGCGGACGAGCTTCAGGCCCAGGCCGCCCCGGTGTTTGGAGGGCGCCTCCGGATCGAAGCTGTTCTCGATGACGATGCGCAGGCGATGCCCGGTGCGGCAGGCTTCCATGCGGACCAGCCCGCCCCCGACCTGCGTCGAGATGCCGTGCACCACGGCGTTTTCCATGAGCGGCTGGAGCAGCAGCGGCGGGACCAGGCACTGCGCGCCGTCCGGATCGATCTCCTCCTCGACCGCCAGCCGGCTGCCGAAGCGGATGCGCTCGACGTCGAGGTAGCTGCGCGCGAGCGACAGCTCCTCGGACACGCAGATCGCCGACCGTTCGCCCACCGCCAGCGTCTTGCGCAGAAAGTCGGCCAGGCCGACGCACATCTGCCGCGCGCGCGGCGGGTCCTGGCCGACCAGCGCGGAGATCGAGTTCAGGCTGTTGAAGAGGAAGTGCGGCTGGACCTGGGCCTTGAGCGCGGTCAGCTGCGCCTCCCGCGCCGCCAGCGTCTGGCCGGCCTCGCGCCGCTCGGCCTCCCGCGCGGCCTCGAAGGACACCAGGACGTAGTGCAGCGCCACGGAGAGCAGATACAAGAGGACCCCCGCGGCGAAGAGAGACGGGACCTGGCGAGCGTAGGGGGCCGACAGGCCGGCCCAGGCGGACACGAACGACAGCACCTTCACCAGCGCCGCGCCGAGGAAGACCCAGACCGCCGAGGTGACGAGCGCGGCGGTGCCGTGCGTCACCGCCAGGCGCAGCCAGGTGGCGCCGGAGAGGGGCGCGCTCTTGCACGGATACCAGGCGGCCAGGCCGAGGAAGGCGAAGGTCAGGGCCATGATCGCGCCGAGCGCCGCCGCTGCGCCCACGGCGAAAGCCTCCGGCTGGGCCAGGAGCACGGCGAGAACGATCGCCACCGGAACCCAGGCCGCCAGGTAGGCGGCGAGGCGGCCGGCGGACGCGAGGATGGGGTGCATCGGTCGCGCTCGATCCTCAGACGCCGGCCCGGCTCCGGACCGGATCCGGGCTCACAATATTGATATTGTTATCTGTGCAGCCCGGGCCACCGGCCTTCAATTCTTGACCTCCACGCCGCCCATGACGACCGAGCCCCGGATGATCAGCGTCTTGCCGGGCGCCACCCCGATGCCCGGCTCGGTGCGGTTGACGAACGCGCCGAGGATGGGCATTCCATGCACCACCACGTTCCACTCCTGCGGCACGCGGAAGTCGACGCCTCCCCAGAAGGCGAACACGTCGATCGAAGCGGACTCCCCGGCGATCGCGGCGCCTCGCAGATCGATCTTGAACCCGCCGAGGATGGCGTCCACTTTGCCGCCACGGAACTCCTGCGAGCGCACGACCCGGTCTCCCCCTCCCATGAAGGCAAACTCGTGAAGGACCGATCCCGATTCCTGGGGATCGCGGTCTCTCCACGGCTCGGAGGCTTCCAGGCCCGCGCGCAGGCCGTCCATCGCCCGCGCTCCAACGTCTCCGCCCGCGCCGCCCGAAGCCGGCCGGGGGCGCATAGCCTGCCAGACCAGCAGACCGCCGGCGAGCACGAGGAAGAACGGCCACAGGTCGTGCAGCCGGAACCAGAGCAGGTGAAGCGTCCGCAGGAGCATCAGGCAGCCCGCCAGGGCGACGATCGATCCGCCCAGTCTCTGGCGGGGCGAGCCGCCGAAGATCCGAGCCAGACCGACCCCCACCAGGACCAGCGGCCAGTAGTCGAAGACATCTCCGGCGCGCAGGACCCCGAAGTTGTCCAGCGTGAACAGAACGCCGACCGCGACGAGAAGGACGCCGCCGACCAGAGGTCCGGCGGATCTGCGGGAGACGTCGCTGATCATGATCGCCCCCCCTGCGAGGGGGGCCCCGCCGCCGGGAGACGGGGACGGCGCCAGACCGCGTCGGCGATCAGCGCCACACCGACCGCGACGAGGAAGAAGGGCCAGACGTCGCGGCGGTGGATCCACAGCACGTCGAGGCGGTCGAGCTGGAAGATCACGCCCAGCAGGAGGATCACGAACCCGGAGACGAAGTGGCGCGAGCGGCCCGGGCCCAGCATCCTCACCAGGCCTACCCAGACCAGAAAGAGGGGCCAGTAGTCCCAGGGCCGCCCGGCCTGAAGCACCCCCAGATTCTGCAGAACGAACAACACTCCGACCAGAAGCAAGAGCGTCCCGCCGATCAAAGCCGAGATCCTGCCGCCGTTGTCATCCATCGCGCATCCTCCTCGAAGCCGATCCATGGAAAAGGTACGCGTGCCGGGGCCGATCGTCCCGCACAGTTCGGCGAGCGGTGGCGCAACGCCGGCCGACGGTGGGCGCCGCCCGGAGGGCGGCCTCCCCCGGAGCGCATTCGTCGGACGGGCTACAATCGTCTCTCAGGCTTCGACATCGATGATCTGTCCGGAATGCCACACGCCCAACCCCGACCAGGCGGAGAACTGCGCCCAGTGCCGATGCAGCCTCTCGGATCCCGGTCCCGGAGTCCGGCTGGCCGGGGCGGACGCCACCTCGACGGCCACGATGGCCGGCCCTTCGACGCTCAAGGAGTGGACGGAGGGACAGGCCAGGGTTTCCCGATCGATCTCTCTGGTTCTGCCCGAGGGGCTCGAGATCGGCCACCGCTACAGGATCGTGCGGCTGCTCGGGGTCGGAGGAATGGGCTCGGTCTACCGCGTGCACGACCACGAGCTCGACCGGGACGTCGCGTTGAAGCTCATCCGCGCGGAGATCGCCGAGAACGCGTCCACCATCGAGCGATTCAAGCGGGAGATCCAGCTCTCGAGCAAGGTCACTCATAGGAACGTCCTGCGCGTCTACGACCTCGGACAGGCGGACGGGATCCGGTTTCTGACGATGCAATTCGTGGACGGGGAGGACCTCTCCCACGTCCTGAAACGCGAAGGCAAGCTGCCGATCCCGCGGCTCCTCAAGATCTTCAGCCAGATCTGCGAGGGCCTCGGCGCGGCGCACGAGCAGGGAGTGATCCACCGCGACTTGAAGCCGCAGAACGTGATGCTCGACGCCGCCGAGAACGTCTTCGTCATGGATTTCGGCATGGCCAAGTCGCTCGAGCAGTCGGCCATGACTCAGGCGGGCGCGGTCGTCGGCACCCCGTACTACATGTCGCCCGAGCAGGTGAAGGGAATGGCGACCGACCGGCGGTCGGACATCTTCTCGCTCGGCGTCATCCTGTACGAGATGACGACCGGCGTTCTTCCCTACACCGGACAGACACCGTACGAGGTCATGGTGCAGCGGACGTTGAAGGCGCCCAAGCCGCCCGAGCAGATCAATTCCGAGATCCCGTCGTACCTGCGCAGGGTCATCGAGCGTTGCCTTTCGATCGACCCGGCGCTGCGCTATTCCACGACCGGCGAAATCCTGCAGGACATCAACGACGCCACGTTCCGCCCGACGATGCAATATCGAATCCGGCGGCGGCGCTGGCTCCTGCCCGCGGCCGGTTCGGCGGCCCTGGCGCTCCTCCTCGGCGTTTCCGCGTGGTGGGCGCTGCGGCAACGACAGGCCGCGGTCTCGGCGCAGGCACACAAGGCCGAGTCCGTGCTGATTGCGGACTTCCAGAACAAGACCGGCGACGCTGTCTTCGACGGAACGCTGGAGCCCTCGCTCGGACTGGCGCTGGAAGGCGCGCCGTTTCTGACCTCCTACAACCGGGGCCAGGCTCGCAAGATCGCCGGCCAGTTGAAACCCGGCGCGACCGCGCTCAACGAGCCTCTGGCCCGCCTGGTGGCCTTGCGGGAGGGAATCCAGATCGTCACGTCGGGAACAATCGAGCGCAAAGGCTCCGGCTACACCGTCTCGATCCGAGCCTTGGACGCCGCGACGGGCAAAGAGATCGTCTCGCAGGAGGAGACGGCATCGGGCAAGGACCAAGTGCTCGCCACGATCGGCCGGCTCGCCGCGAGCGTGCGCGCCGCGCTGGGAGACACGACACCCAAGTCGCTTCAGCTGGCGGCCGCCGAGACGTTCACCGCCGGATCGGTCGAAGCCGCGCACGAGTACGGCCTGGCACAGCAACTTCAGTACGGCGGCAACTTCGGGGAGGCCATCCAGCACTACCTGAAGGCGACCGAGCTCGACCCGGACATGGGGCGCGCGGACGCCGGCATCGCCGTGCTGTATTTCAACCAGGGACGCCGCGACGAGGCCGAGAAGTACTACCAGCTGGCGATGGCCCGCATCGACCGGATGAGCGACCGCGAGAAGTTCCGAACTCGCGGCGGCTATTTCCTGATCGTTCGCCGCGATCCGGAAAAGGCGATCGAGGAGTACAGCCAGCTCGTCGCGCGCTATCCCGCGGACACGGCGGGAATCTCCAATCTCGCCCTGGCTTATTTCTACAAACGCAACATGGCCAAAGCTCTCGAGGAGGGCCGCCGCGCGATCGAGATCTATCCCAGGAACGTTCCGCAGAAGAACAACGTCGGGCTCTATGCCATGTACGCCGGCGAGTTCGAGACGGCGATCCGGGAGCAGAACGAAGTCATCGGCCTGAATCCGAAGTTCGACCTGGCGTACGTCGGGCTCGCCCTCTCACAGCTCGCGCAAGGGCACCCGGATCTGGCGGCCGAGACGTACAGGAAGCTCTCGGCGATCGACTCCCGCGGCGCCTCGGTCGCGGCCTCGGGATTGGCCGACATCGCGCTGACCGAGGGCCGTCCAGCCGACGCGATTGCGATCCTGGAGAAGGGGATCGAGACGGATCTGCAGGGCAAGGACCCGGATTCGGCCGCCGTCAAGCTGACGGCGCTCGCGGCGGCCCGGATGGAGCTCGGTCAGATCGTCCAAGCTCTGGCCGCCGCCGATCGGGCGGTCTCGCTCTCCAAGGACGTCCACGTCGTCTATCCCGCCGGCCGCATTTACATCGAGGCGAACAAGCAGCCCAAGGCGATCGAGCTGGCCGGCATGCTCTCCAAGAGCCTGGAGCCCGACCCGCAGTCCTACGCCGAGCTCCTCCGCGCCGAGGTGGAGCTCCGGCGCGCCAGTCCGCGCGAAGCGATCAAGATCCTGACCAACGCCAAGAAGACCGCCGACACCTGGATGGGGCGGTACCTGCTCGGGCGGGCGTACTTCGACGCGCAGTCGTTCCCCGACGCCGACACGGAGCTGGAAGCCGCCTCCAAACGGCGCGGCGAGACGACGGCGCTCTTCCTCGACGAGTCCCCCACCTACCGTCTCTTCCCGCCCGTCGACTACTGGCTCGGCCGCGCGCGCGAAGGAATCAAGAGCCCGGCCGCCGCGGAGTCGTACAAGGCGTTTCTTTCGATCAAAGAAAAGGCCGGCGAGGATCCGCTCGTCGCGGACGCCCGCCGGCGCGTTGGCGCCTCGAAATGACCCGTTACGGCACGATCACCACGGCGATGTACCGGTTCGGACCCGGCGCGCCGCTCCACCAGCCGGAGGTGCTGAAGAAGCAGCCGAAATCCTCCGACCGGTCGAAACCGACGTAGTAGCGCCCGGCCGCGGCCGGCGCCGTCAGCACCGTGGTGCCGTGGCCGGAAACTCCGACCACTCCCGGAATGCCGGAATAGGTGCACGCCTGGGGCGGGCCGGTCGCCAGGCCCAGCTCGATCTGATCGATGCAGCCCGGGCACCCCACGTCCTGAATGAAGTAGTCGTGGTCGAGGGTCACGCTCCCGCCCCCCGGCAGGAGGAAGACGTTGCCACCGAGGTTCAATTCAACGTTGGACATCGAGACCCCGGCGAACACCGGGTTGGAGCCCACGTACACGGCCGGATGAAAGATCTCCGCCGTGTTCAGAACGGTTCCCGAGCTTCCGGTTCCGCCCGCCAGGAGAACGGTGCCATCGGTCAGGGCCGTCGCGGTGTGAAGCTGGCGCGGGCTCACGAGGGGTCCGGTCGCCGTGACCGCGCCGTACGGATCGTAGATCTCGGCCGAGGCGATCGGCGTGGGCACTCCGGCCACCAGGGTCTGTCCGCCCGCTTCGAGGAAGCGCTCGTCGGACAGGGGCGTTGCCGTGTGCGATTCGCGCGCCGTCAGGAGCACGGGCTGGGTTGTCAGCGAAACGACGAAGCTCGCCGTCGTCGGATCGAAATACTCCGTGGAGCCCAGGATCGTCAAGTCATCCTCCCCGCCCGCCAGGAAGATCTGGCCGTTCAGTTGGCGGACGGCAGTGTGCTTGCCGCGCCGGGAGTTCATGGGGATCGGTGCGGCGGAGAAGGTCGCGGAAGCAGGATCGAACAACTCCCCGTCGGCCACCGAACCGCCGACGAGGTTCCGGAAGCCGCCGGCGAGCAGGACACGCCCATCCGCGAGCAGCGTGGTCGTGAAATCGCTCAGACGATCGTGCGTCATGTTTCCGGCGGTCGCGGTGAACGTGCCGGTACCCGGGTCGTAGAGCTCCGCGGTGGCCAGACCGCCGATGCCGGAATCGTTGGTGAATCCGCCGGCCACGAGAACCCGGCCGTCATTGAGTCGGACGGCGCCATGCATCTGGCGCGTCGTGCCGGTCAAGCTTCCCGTCGGAGTGAACAGGCCCGTGCCGGGGTCGTAGCGCTCGGCGCTCCCGAGGGTTCCGGACTCGAAGTCCGAACCGCCTCCGACGACGAGGACCGTACCGTCCGAAAGCAGAGTCGCGGAGTGGAAGGCGCGGGGGACGCCCATGCTTCCGGTCGGCGTGAAGGCGCCGGTGGCGGGATCGAACAGCTCCGCGGTCGCCAGGGCAACCGCCCCGTCCGAGCCGCCAGCGATGAGGACCTTCCCGTTGGCGAGCCGAGTGGCCGTGTGCCACTTTCTCGCCGCCGTCATCGGAGCGGTGCCGCAGGAGCCCTCGACGGTGAACGCATTGGTTGTGCCCGCGACGGCGGGGAACCCGACGAGGTTGGCGGTGAGCGCGTAACCGATCTGCCCGCGGTCGATCGAGAGACTGAAGCTCGCGTTGCCCGCGGCGTTGGTCGTGTTCGTCCCCGCGCCGGAGAGGATCGCCGAGGCGCAGGGCGTTGCGCCGAAGCCGATCGAGATCAACGCGCCGGGAATCGGCGCGGCGGTCGAGTCCTGGAGATGGGCAGAGACCAGGAACGTCTGTCCGCCCACCACATCGGGCACCGCGCTGAGCGTGAGCACGGGCGGGGCCGCCGTGTTGACGGTGAGGCTGAAGCTCTGGATCGCGCCTTGCGCGGGATTGGAGGCGTCCGCCGCGCGGGCGACAAACCCGGTCGTTCCGGCCTGCAGAGGAGCTCCCGTGATGGCGCCCCCCGCGTCGAGCGTCAAGCCCGCGGGGAGAGCCCCCGAGGCGACGCTCCACGCGATCGGAGCCAGGCCGCCGGCGGCCGAAAGGCTCGCGCCGTACGGGACGCCGACGGTTCCGGCCGGAAGGGGCGCGGCCGGCACGGTCATGGCCCCCGCGACGTGAACGGTGTAATCGTGCGTCGCGGTCAGCGCTGCGCCCGTGACCTGGAGCGTGAACGCAAAGGTCCCGGCGACCGTGGGCAAGCCCGTGATCTGCCCGTTGGGGACATTGATCGAGAGTCCGGCGGGAAGGCTGCCCAGGGACACGGACCAGGTCTGCGCTCCGGCGATCCCGGTCACGATCGGGCCGGCCGAGTAAGGCACGCCCAGGACTCCGTCGGGCAGCGACCCGGTCAGGATCTGCGCGGTTCCAGGCGAAATCGTCGTCCCGCCCGAGGCCTGCGCGGACGGCATGTTGGTCGGGTTGTTCGTGTTGGCGCCCTGGGGCACGACGACGGGCACGACCGTGCTCACAATCGCCCCGAGGGTCTGCGGATCCGTGTAAGCGCGCAGGGTCACCGTCGCCGACTCGTTGGGCCTCAAGGCGACCGTCGGGTTTTCGATGCGTGGGTCCAGGATGGTGGGGTCGTTCAGGTTCGCGGACGCCGGCGTGAACACCGGATTCAAGATGTTGGCCAGCAGCAGCTCGTGGTCCTGCTGAAAGAGCTGACAGTTCTGCCCCGCCGGCGTCTGGTAGGTCTTCGTGATGATGAGCTGGGTCGTCACGCCCGCGGGCACGTTTCCGACC
The DNA here is from genome assembly GCA_963733955.1 of uncultured Acidobacteriota bacterium. Classification (GTDB taxonomy): domain Bacteria; phylum Acidobacteriota; class Thermoanaerobaculia; order UBA5066; family Gp7-AA6; genus DATFTF01. The sequence goes on along the minus strand of CAVTEW010000003.1, from coordinate 1,482,506 downwards.
AGCTTGACCTGATACGCCGCCGCCGTGTTGCCCGTGTTGGTCAGCGTGTACACGGCGTCGGACGGGTTCACGTTCGTCACGTTGGGATTGGTGACGTTGGGGTTGGTGACGTTGGGATTGGTGACGTTGGGGTTCGTGACGTCGGCGTTGGTCACGTTGGGGTTGGTCACATTGGGATTGGTGACGTTGGGATTCGCGATATCCGCATTCGTGACGTTGGGGTTCGTCACGTTGGGGTTCGTCACGTTGGGGTTGGTGACGTTCGGATTGATCACGTTGGAGTTGGTCACATTGGGGTTCGTCACGTTCGGGTTGGTGACATTGGGGTTGGTGACGTTGGGATTGGTGACGTTGGGATTCGTCACGTTGGGCATGTAGACCTCGACGGTGTTGATCGTCGCGGCGTCGGGCACGTCGTCAGGCGGGACGAGGCTCGGTGCCGACGCGTCGCCGTTCAACACGACGAAGCTCGAGAGACCGTTGACGACGAGCGGGCCGCCGACGCCCGAGGTCTCGGCAATGTTCACCGTGATCGGAGCCGTGGCGCTCGAGGAGGTCGCGAAGATCGAACGCGAAGCGGAAGAGTGCGCCGCTACGGCGAGATCGAGCGTCGCGACGACCGGAGCCGGCGTCGCGAGAGGCACGTTCGAGCCCGCCACGAAGGAGGCCCAGCCGCCGGCCGGCTGATTGCCGATCGTGAGCCGAAACGCCCTGTCCAAGCCGGTCATGTTCTGGGCGACCACGACGAACGCGCGCTGAAGGGTCGTCGAGAGCGGCTTCGTATTTTGCGGTGAGGAGAACTGAAAGTCCTGAGTGACCAGAGCGCCGTAGATGTTCTGGTTGCGGCTTCCGGTGAACGGGATCGCACAGGCCGGAACGGTCTGCCCGGCGTCGAAGAGACTCGAATTGCCTCCGTTTCCGGCGTTGACGGCGGATCTGGCAGGCGTGTACTGCGTCCAGTCGATGATCCCCGTCGAGGGGTCATAGGGCGGGATCACGTCCTGATTGCTGGTCCAGACGGCGAACTGGGCGCCGACCTTGGAGATGTCGGTGTTGAACGTCCAGGGCCCTCCCGGAGCCGTCTGCACGAAAGACAATCCGGCGACATCGATGTAGTCGCCGAGAAAAGGGGCGCTCCCCAGCTGGAAGAGGGGGAGGTTGGGCGGGTTGATCTGGAGCTGCTGGAGATAGGGGATGTCGGCGGTCTCGTCTCCACGCGTGCCGAACTTGTACTGGGACACCCGCTTCGTCGTAAACGACGGCGAAGCGCCGGAACCGGACTGCGCGATGCGCAGGTCCGCCGTGTGTCGGCGCAGTGTCAGGCCCGCGTCCGTCAGGAACGGCGTGAACACCAGAGACGGATCCTCGCCGGCGCAGGGAGCGGGCGGAAGGACACCGCAGGGAGCCCGCGTCTCGAGCTCGAACCGTCCCTGCGCGTCGGGAACCGGAAACGACGCCACGGGACTGAACAGTCCGAGCGTGTGGTCGAGCCGCATGTCGTAGTAGAGGACCGTCAGCCGCCCGCCGTTGAAGTTGATTTGCGGCATGAACTGGTGGCCCCGGGGGAAGGAGTGCCCCGTGTCGTCGACGACGGAATTGTTGTCCACATACGACGGGACCGACCAGGCCGCTCCGTCCGTCGACGTCGAAACCATCACCCGGGCGTCTCCGAACAGGAGCGGCTGACGCTGCGACCACGCGAGGTAAAGACGGCCCGAGCCGTCGGCGGCCAGCGACGGATAGGCGTTGGTCCGGAAGGAATCGCCCGTCATTCCCTGATCGAAGAACGTGGCCGCGGAAGGGCTTCCCGGGTCGAAGGAAGGCAGCGAGAGGACCGGCGTCACCGGCCCGACCGTCGTGCCGCCGTTGGTCAGCTTGACGACGTTGATGGCGTTGGGCTGCGCCCCGGAGGCAAACTGCCGCCAGGCGACGTACACGGCTCCCGAGACAGGATCGACAGCCATGGCCGCACCCTGGCTGACCTGCTGAGACGGAGTCGAGAGCGCGATCGGAGCAGACCAAGTCGCTCCGCAGTCGCTGGAGCGCGTGAAGGAGACCGTGGCCTGCAGGCTCGGCCCGGAACCGGTGATGGCGGAATACGCCAGGTAGACGTTGCCGGCCGGGACGGTCTGCGGCACGAACCCGGTCCCCTGGGGAACGGAGAGCGTGCAGGAGGAGCCTCCGCGCGGGACATCGACGGCCATGGCCGGCTTGTCGACGAAGCCCGACGCGCCGGTCAAAGCGACGGGGACGGCTCCCAGATAGCGAACCGGGTCCTTCGACAGCGTGGCGTCGCCGTTTTCCTTGTTGTTCAAGTCGATGAAACGAGCGAGGAAGAGCGCGCCTTGCGTGGGATTGCCGCTGGCGGGGCGCTGGAAGGCGATCCCCGCGTAGTAGAAGAGGCCGCTCGTGCCGGCTCGCACGACCGGATCGGCCGCCGCGCCGAAAGCGCCGACCGATCCCTTGAACGCGAGCCCCTCCGGCGAAAGATCCTGCGGATAGCCGGGCAGGAGAGTGCTCTGCCAGCTCTGGCCGCCGTCGAACGATTTGAAGAGCCCGAGCCAGGCGTCGCCGGCGTACTCCTCGTCGTCGGGGTTGACCGACGGGAACGGCAGATCGACCGTCCGATAATCGTTGGCGCCTGCCAGAAGGTGCGCGGTGTTGCGCGTCGAGAAGGCGACCGAAGGCTCGTTTTGCCTCTGCAGGAAGGGGTCGCCTCCGGGCCAGCCGGTCCCGGAAACCATGTTCACGTTCGGTCCGGTCTGGGGATTGATGCGCACGGTGCTCGCGCAGGCGGACGTCGTCGAGAGGCTGACCCAGAACCCGAAGCCCAGCCTCGAGCCGTTCGCCCAGAAGATCGCCGCGGGGTCGAAGCCGGGCACGGTCGGGCTGGCAAAGAGAGTGTCCGTGTGGGCGGCCGCGTTGCCCGTCCCCTGCTGGAGCACGAACGACTCCCAGGTGAGCGGGTCCGTGCCCTGCGGCGGAATCCCGTACACCTTCCAGGTGAAGGGGACCGCGAAGGAGTTCGTGTTGTGGACTTTCCACACCCGGCTGACCGACGGCGCGTCGGAGCAAACGGACGTCAACACCATCGGCGCGACCGGAGTCGGCGTCGGGCTCGGCGTCGAGGTTCGAGTGAGGGTCCGGGTGGGCGTGGGCGACGAGGGCGTCTTCGTCGCGGTCGGCGTCCTTGTCGCGGTCGGCGTTTTCGTCGGCGTTCGGGTCGCGGTGGGAGGTCGCGGTGTGGGCGTCGGCGTGGGAGTCTTCGTCGGCTTTGCGCCCTGGGCCGAAAGCGCCGGCAGGCCGAGGGACAACGCGAGGAGCGTTCGCCCGAGCGCACGGGCAGACCTCGACGGGATCGAATGCCTCTTCATCGGTGCTCCTCCATCCAAAACAGACGACGGCGTCCGCACGTTCGGGGAATAACTTGACACGTGTTTCTCGGTGAACCATATATCAGGCGCGACGCCAACCGGCTCCGTTTCGCGATTGGCCGCGTTTCGCCTATGCTTTGAGGCGGAAAGGGGAGCTTCCATGGCCACCGACGTCATCATGCCGCAGATGGGTGAATCGATCGCCGAGGGAACGATCACCAAGTGGTTGAAGAAGGTCGGCGACACCATCGCGCGCGACGAGCCGATCTTCGAGATCTCCACCGACAAGGTGGACGCCGAGATCCCGTCGCCCGTGGCCGGCAAGCTGGTGGAGATCAAGGTCCAGGAAGGACAGACCGTCGCGATCAACACCGTCGTTGCCACGATCGGCGAGGCCGGCGAACAGGCTCCATCGGCCCCGGCCCCGGCGCCGGCCGCTTCCGAGAAACCCAAGCCGGCAGCCGCGACCGCACCGCCTCCGCCTGCCGCCGCGGCACCCGCACCGGCTCGGCCAGCCGCTCCCGAGGCCCCGCGCCCCGAGCCGCCGCGCGCCGCGGCTCCGGCTTCTCCCGTTTCAGCGGCGCCCGCGCCCAGGCCAACCGCGCCGGCCCCGGCCGAAGGCGGCGCCCGCATCCAGTCGATCGAGGAGCGCATCCGGCAGCGGTCGTCGCCCCTGGTTCGCAAGATCGCCCAGGAACAGGGCGTCGACATCGCGGCGATCGACGGAACCGGTATCTACAACCGGGTGACCAAGAACGACATCCTTTCCTACATCGAGAACCGCCCGGCCGCCGCCGCCGGCGCCGCGCCCGCAAGCGCCCCCGCGCGCGCGGCGCGCCTCGCCGAGGCGCCGCAGACGGGCCGCGCCGAGCCGCTGCACGAAGCGCCCGCCGCCCGCCCGGCGATCCCGGTCACCGACCGCGACGAGGTCGTGGCCATGACCAAAATCCGCCGGATCACCGCGGAGAACATGATCCTCTCCAAGCGGACCTCCGCGCACGTCACCACGGTTTTCCAGATCGACTACACGAACATCGCGCGCCTGCGCGACGCCAACAAGGACGCCTTCTTCCAGAAGAACGGCGTGAAGCTGACCTATCTGCCCTTCATCTTCCGCGCCTGCGTCCAGGCCCTGAAGGAGTTTCCGCAGGTCAACGCCTCGATCGACGGCGAGAACATCGTCTACCACAAGGACGTCCACCTGGGGATGGCCGTCGCGCTGGACTGGGGCCTGATCGTTCCGGTCATCAAGAGCGCCGACGAGAAGTCGATCCTGGGCCTGGCCCGCTCCTCGCAGGATCTGGCCGAGCGCGCCCGCGCCAAGAGGTTGAAGCCCGAGGAGATCCAGGGAGGGACCTTCACGGTGACCAACCCGGGAGTCTTCGGCTCGCTCTTCGGCACGCCGATCATCCCGCAGCCGCAGGTGGCGATCCTGGGCGTGGGCACGATCGAGAAGCGGCCGGTCGTCGTCGCCGACGAGCACGGCAGCGACGCCCTGGGCATCCGCACGGTCGGCTACCTCGCGCTCTCCTTCGACCACCGCCTGATCGACGGCGCCGACGCCGACAAGTTCATGGCGCGCGTGAAGGCGATCCTGGAGAAGGGCGAGTTCGAGCTGGGCTAGGAGTCCAAGGTCCGATGTCCGAAGGACTCAGAGTTCGGACTAAGGACTAAGGACTGGCCACGTCGTCCCTCGCCGGCCGGACGGCTCTCTGGCTGTTCCTGTTCGCGCTGGCCGCGCGTCTCGCGGTGACGGCCCACTTCGGATTCTCGTCCACGCGTTTCGGCGATGCGCGCGCCTACCTCTTCGCCGCGGACGAGCTGGCGCGCACGGGCCACTATCCGCGCCGCACCGAGCCGTTCTACTTCCGGGCGCCCGGGTATCCCGCGTTCCTGGTTTTGGTCACGCTGGGACATTCCGAGCGGATCGCCGCCGCCAAGGTCGCCAACGACGTCCTCGGATCGCTCGCGGTGCTCCTGATCGCGGCCCTCGCCGCCCGGATGTTTCGCAGCGGAGCCGCGACGCTCGCGGCCGGCGCGGTCGCGGCGATCCATCCCGGCCTTCTCTCGCTTTCGACGGACGTGCAGAGCGAACCCTTGTTCCTCGTCCTCCTGCTCTGCGCGGGTTTTCTCCTGCTCGCCTCCGGCGACCGTCCGTCTTCCAACCTGGCGCTCCTCTCCGGGGCGGCCGTCGCCGCCGCGGCCCTGACGCGGCCGTCGGCGCTCCTCCTGGTTCCTCTGCTTGCCGCTCCGCTCCTCGACCGCCGGTATCCGCTTCGAGCCCGCGCGCACCTGTGCGCTTCGGCGCTGCTCGGGTTCGGCCTGCTGCTGGCGCCCTGGACGCTGCGCAACGCGCGGGTGTATCGGGAGCTCGTGCCGGTCAACGACGCCGGCGGCAGCGCCTTCTACCAGGGGAATTCCGATTGGATGGTCCGCTTCTATCGGCTGCGGAGCCAGGCGGAGTACAAGACCTGGAGCGCGGCCATGTTCGCCGACCTCGAGGAACAGACGCGCGCCGCGGACGCCGCTTCGCACGGGTCGCCGGCGGCCGCCTCGCGGTACCTGGTCCGAAGCGCTCTCCGGCAGCGCCGCGGCGACCTCGCGGGATGGGCGCGCCTGGACCTGCAGAAGGCCCTGGACTGGCTGCGGCCTTTCCCCAATCCCCTGTTCTGGCCGCCGTGGACGGTCTGGACCGTCGGCCTCTTCTCCGGCGCCCTGACTCTGCTGGCGATCGGCGGACTGGCGGCGGCCCCTCGGCCCGGCGCGAAGATGTTCGTCCTGGCCTATCTGGCGGTGACCATGGCGGCCCACGTCGCGATCCTGGTCGTGTGGCGCTACCGCATCCCCTACTGGGACCCGGTCGTTGTTCTCTACGGGGCCTTCGGCGCCTCCCGCCTCGTTGCGCGGAATACCGGACGCCGGACCGAAGCTTTACCGTGACGGCAATGTCCACGGCCGCAACCCCACCCGCCCCGAGCCGGAGAGTCCGCGCGAAGTTCCTCGGCCGCCTCGGCTACGGCGAGGCGCTGGCGCTCCAGAAGGAGGCCGCGCTGCGCGTGGCCGCGGGGGGCGAGGAGGCGCTCCTCCTGCTCGAGCACGAGCCCGTCTTCACGCTCGGGCGCAACGCGACGGTGGCCGACGTCCTCTTCACCCCGGAGCGGTGCCGCGAGCTCAAGATCGAGGTCCACGAGTCCGACCGCGGCGGCAAGGTGACTTACCACGGCCCCGGGCAGCTCGTCGGCTACCCGATCATCCATCTCTCCCCCGACCGCAAGGACGTCCGGCGCTACGTCGCCGACCTGGAGGAGGTGCTGATCCGAACGCTGGCGGAGGTCGGCGTCGCCGCGGGCCGCTCGCCGATCCGGGAGCGGATGACCTCGGTCTGGGTCGGCAACGACAAGATCGCCGCGATCGGCGTGCACCTGGCGCGCTGGATCACCACGCACGGCTTCGCGTTGAACGTGACCAACGAGCCGCTGGCGAATTTTCCCGGCATCGTCCCCTGCGGAATCAGCGACGGCGGCGTGACGTCGATCGAGCGCGCCGGCGGCAAGCGCCTCGCGCCGCGGGACCTCGTCCCCGCGGTCGTGCGCCACTTCGGCGACGTCTTCGGCCGGGAGATAATCGTCGAGGCATGAGCACGGTGGGCCGGGAGGCGGAAGGCGGGAGGCGGGAGGCGGCTGGGCTGCCGGTCCTGGGTCCGAGTGTCCCGCTGCGCCTGCAGAGGCCCGAGTGGCTGAAGGTCCGGGCCAACACGACCGGCGAGTACGAGGAGGTCCGCGCCCTGATGCGGCGCCTCTCGCTGGTGACCGTCTGCGAGGAGGCCCGCTGTCCCAATATCCACGAGTGCTGGGCCCGGGAGCGCACCGCGACCTTCATGCTGATGGGGGACGTCTGCACGCGGCACTGCGGCTTCTGCGCGGTCGGCAAGGGGCAGCCGGGGACGCTCGATCCGGCCGAGCCCGAGCACGTGGCAGAGGCCGCCGCCGAGCTGTCCCTGTCCCACGCCGTCGTCACGTCGGTCAACCGCGACGACCTGTCCGACGGCGGCGCCGCGCACTTCGCGGCCACGATCCGCGCGATTCGCCGCCGGCTGCCCGACTGCACCGTCGAGGTCCTGATCCCGGACTTCTGCGGCAACGGCGGCGCCCTGGAGACCGTGCTGGCGGAGAGGCCGGAGATCCTGAACCACAACACCGAGACGGTGCGGCGGCTCTACCGGCGGGTGCGGCCGGAGGCCGGGTACGACCAGTCGCTGGCGCTCCTCGCGCGCGCCGACGCCTGGCGCCGCAGAACCGGCGCTCCGATCAAGACGAAGTCGGGCCTCATGGTCGGCCTGGGCGAGACGACACCGGAGCTCCTGGAGACCCTCTCGGATCTCGCGGCCTCCGGCTGCGACATCGCGACGATCGGCCAGTACCTTCAGCCCTACGACAAGCGCCTTCCGGTCGAGAAGTACTACACGCCGGAAGAGTTCGGGCAGCTGCGCCGGCGGGCCGAGGCGATGGGATTTCTGCGCGTCGAATCCGGGCCGCTGGTGCGCTCTTCATACCACGCGCGGCGGGCGCTCGACGCGAGCGCAGAAGGCGGAAGGCGGGAGGCGGAAGGCGAACAGGGGGGAATCGAAACGTGAGCATGCGTGCAGTTGGAATCTCGACCCTGGTCGCGGCGGCGCTGGTCCTGCCGTCGCCGGCCGCGGCCCAGACCCGGGGGGCCGAGCTCGTGCAGCAGCAGAAACCGGGATTCCCGGCCTCCATGGACAAGGCGCTCAAGCAGGGCAACGTGGACCTGATCGCCCGGATCGACACGAGCGGCCACCTGCAGGACATCAAGGCCGTGGGAAGCTCGCATCCGGACTTCGTCGAGCCGGCCGTCGCAGCGGCCCGCCTGTGGGAGTTCCGGCCGGCGCTGTCCAACGGAAAGCCCGTCGAGATCGCCGCCAACATCGGCATGCGGTTCCGGCTGGACACCAAGCAGCGCGGCCAGCTCTCCGCGCCCATCCTGGGAGACCTGGCCGTCTTTCCCGCGGACGCCTCGGGAAAACGCACGGCGCCGGAAGGCTTCCCCATCCGCCGGGGCGCCGACGCGAAGATGCACGTGGAGCCGGTCCTCGACGTGGCGCCCGGCCAGGCCCGGAGCATCAAGGTCCGCGCCGAGGCCGTCTCGCCCGGCAAGAAGCGCGTCGTCCTGTTCGATCACACCGTCGAGGTGCGGGCCGGGGCCGCCGAGGCGTCCTTCCCGTTCTCCGCGCCGGTCGGGGCCGACTGGGAGGACGGGATCTGGCTCATCCACGTCATCGCCGACGGCGCCGACGTCGGCGGCGGGCAGATCTGGATCGCGCGCGATCCGGCGGCGTTCGACTTCGCCAAGGCGCTGGAGCGACTGACGCCTTGATCCGGGTCGGCACCGCCGGCTGGTCCTACGAGGACTGGAACGCCGTCGTCTATCCGTCCCGCCCGCCCCGGGGCTTCGACCGGCTCTCCCTCCTGGCCTCGCTCTTCGACACGATCGAGGTCAACGCGAGCTTCTACCGGATTCCTCCCGCCCGGATGACCGACGGCTGGATCCGGCGCGTCGAGCACAATCCGCGCTTCGCATTCACCGCCAAGCTCTTCCGGGGGTTCACGCACGAGCGCGACGCGGGCCAGGCCGAGCGCGAGGCCTTCGACGCGGCGATGGCGCCTCTGGTCCGGGCCGGCCGCCTGGGCTGCGTCCTGGCGCAGTTCCCGATGTCGTTCCACGGCATCGCGGACAATCGGAGGTACCTCGACGGACTCCTCGAGAAGCTCGACGCCTTTCCCATGGCCGTGGAGTTCCGGCACGCGTCCTGGGATCGCGCCGAGACGCGCGCGCTCCTCGCGGCGCGGTCCGCGGCCTTCGTCAACATCGATCAGCCGGCGCTGCCCGACAACCTGGGGCCGACCGGCCACGTCACCGCGCCGCTGGCGTACTTTCGGTTCCACGGGCGCAACGCGCCGAAGTGGTTCGGGCCGGACACGTCCAACGAGGAGCGCTACAACTACCTCTACGCGCGTGGCGAGCTCGATCCCTGGGCCGGGCGGATCCGGGACGCCGCGGCGCGGGCGGCGGGCGGGGTCTACGCGATTCTCAACAACCACTTCCGGGGGCAGGCCGTGGCCAACGCGCTCGAGCTGCAGCAGACGCTGACCGGGCAGGTGCGCGCGGTTCCCGAGACGCTGCGCGCGGCCTATCCGGCGCTCCAGGGCGTCACGCGCGCCGAAGGGACATCGCAGGCGCGGTTGTTCTCTTAGTCGTTCGTCGCTCGGAGATCGCTCCGTCGGACTTCAAGCGCGCGCGTCCGCGGTCCGGCCTCCGCAGTCCTCGGTCTCGAAGTCCCGAATGTCGCGGAACGGCGTCTCCGGGTTGCGGAAGTCGGGGCGGTAGTACTTGTTGGCGGTCTCGATCTCCTGCTGGTAGCCCTGCTCGAAGCCCCAGGCCCCGAGGGCTGCGAGCGCCTCTTCCCACTCCGCGGCGGTGATCGAGCGGTTGAGCCGCGCGTACTTCTCATTGTCCGCGGCGCGGTGGATCGGGTAGTACTGGGCCATCAGCGAGATGGCCACCCGGGGAGACAGCGTCTCGGCGATCCAGGAGAGCGAGTCGGCGATGCCCGCCGCGTTGTCGGGCAGAACCAGCATCCGCACCAGCAGGCCCGATTCCACAAGCCCCTCTTCGGAAAACGTCAGGCGCGGGCCCATCTGCCGGTACATCTCGATCAGGGCGGCCCGGGAGCGCGCGACGTAGTCGGGCACCTTGGAGTACAGCCAGCCGGCGGCGTCGTCGGCGTATTTGAAATCGGGCAGGTACACGTCCACGATCCCGTCGAGGAGCCGCAGCACCTCCACAGAATCGTACGCGTTGGTGTTGTAGACGATGGGCAGGCGCAGGCCGCGCCGGGCCGCCAGGTGAATCGCCCGGGCCGCCTGGGGGGCGAAGTGCGTCGGCGACACAAGCCCAATATTGTGGCAGCCGCGGTCCTGCAGCTCGAGCATAATCTCGGCCAGGCGCTCGACGGAGACGGCCAGGCTCTTCTGGGTCCGATAGTCCTGGCTGATCTGGTAGTTCTGGCAGTACACGCAGCGCAGGTTGCAGTTGCCGAAAAAGATGTTGCCGGCGCCGCGGGTTCCCGACAGCCCGGGCTCCTCGCCGAAGTGCGCGGTATAGGAGGACACGACCGGCTCGGCTCCCGACGCGCAGGATGCCAGCACGCCGGCCAGGCGGTCGTTGCCGCAGTCGCGCGGGCAGACCGTGCAGGACGACAGGAGGGACCAGAGCCGGTCCACCCGGGTCTCCAGCTCGCCGGAGGCCAGAAGCGCCGCGTATCGGGGATGGGCCATCGCTCCAAGGATATCCTGCCGGAGCGGCGCGGCCGATGGCCGCGCCCTTGCAAAGACACCCGCCAATGGCCAAGCCCAAACGCGGCAAGCCCCGCGGCCTTCAATCTCTGGCCGTTCTGGCGCTGGAGGTCGTGGTGTATGCCGCGCTGGTGACGCTGTACCTGGTCCTGGTGCTGCGGGCCCTGCGGCCGATCCTGTTGTCGACGGCGGAGCATCACCGCGCCGTCTACGCGGTGCTCGCGGTGCTGCTCATGCTGGGCCAGGGATTCGTCCTGGAGCTTCTGACCACGCTTCTGGTCCGACTCTTCGTGCGCGCGCGGCGCGACCAGGGCCTTGCCACGCCAGGCTTCGAGGAAGCCGGAAGCTAGCGGGGCCGCGCTTGGACTTTCCCATCTCCGGGGCCCATCTGTCCCCCTTCTGGCTGATCGCCGTGGGGCTGGTGGTGGGCGTCCTGGGCGGGTTCTTCGGCGTCGGCGGCTCGTTCCTGGCCGGGCCGGCCCTCTATGCGCTGGGCCTCCCGATGAACCTGGTGGTGGGAACGGACCTCGCGCACATCATGGGCAAGTCCGTCGTCGCGGCCCGCAAGCACCGCGCGCTCGGCAACGTCGACTTGAAGCTGGGCCTTGTCATGGTGGGCGGCACGATCGCCGGCGTCGAGGGAGGCGCGCAAGTCGTGCAGATCCTCAAGAAGCACGATCTCGCCGACCTCGTTCTCGGATGCTCGTTCTCCGTGATCCTGATCTCGCTCTCCGCCTTCATGGCCTGGGAGAGCATCTCCGCTCTGCGCCATCGGAAGCTCGCCCGGTCCGGACAGATCAAGGTCGGCAACACGGTCAAGGACCGGATCCACTTCACCGGGCTGATCAAGAAGGTCCGCGCCTGGAAGCTTCCGCCCTACGTGTCCTTTCCCGACTCGGGGATCGCCAGGATCTCGCTCTGGGCGGTGCTCTCCGTGGGGCTGGTCGGCGGATTCTTCTCCGGGCTCCTCGGAGGAGGGGCCGGATACATCCGCATGCCTTCGCTCGTGTACGTGCTGGGCGTTCCGACGCACGTGGCGATCGGGACGGACCTCTTCGAAGTCATCATCTCCGCCGGGTACGGAACGGTGTCGCACGCGCTCAAGGGCAACGTCGACATCCTGATCGCGCTGGTAATGCACACCGGCGCCGCGGTGGGGGCGCAGATCGGCGCGGCCATGACCGAGCGGTTCCACGGGCCCAAGATCCGCCTCGCCTTCGTCCCCCTGCCGGTCTTGGGGGCCGCGGTCATGCTCTTCGAGCTCTTCCACAAGGGGCTGCTGAAACTGTGAGCGCCAACGGGAACGGCGGCCAGATTCTCGTCCTGGTGGACGGCTCCCCCGGCAGCCGTTGCGCGGCGGACGCCGCTGTCGAGATCGCGCGGGGCCTCGGGCGGCCCCTGGCCATTCTCGGCGTCACCGGCGCCGCCGCGGCCGACGCTCAGATCGCCGACGCGGTGGCGCAGGTCCGCGCCCTCGCCGCAGAGCGCGTGGCCTCCGTCGACGCGATCCAGTCGACCGGCGACGTCCTCGATGTCGCCGGCAAACGCGTCGCGGAGACGCCGACCGCGCTCGTCGTCCTGGGGGCGAATCCGCGGCCGGGCGAGCCCGGCCACGCCGTGGCCGGAGGCATCTGGCGGCTGGTGCGGTCGCTGCCGCCGCCCGTGATGGTGGTTCCCGAGGGGAGCCCGCCGGTCCGCCGGATCGTGTTCTGCAGCGGCGGCGAGCGCTTCACCGACGAAGGCGCGCGGATGACCGCGGCCCTCGCCGCGGCGCTCGGAGCGTCGGTCACCTTGTTCCACGTCTCGCCGCAGATTCCCGAGATCTACTCCGGTCCTCTCGGCCGGGACGCCAGCCCCGAGCGGTTCCTGGAGTCCAACTCGCGCCTGGCCCGCAACCTGCGGCGGCAGCTGGACCTCTTCCGCGCCGCCGGGGCGCGGGTCGTCTTCGAGCTCGCCACGGGGGACGTGATCGACCGCGTACTCCAGCAGCTGCGCGCGAGCCGCGCCGACCTCCTGGTGGTCGGCTCCTCCCCGGCGCGCGGGCCGATCCGGTCCTACGTCCTCGGCGACGTGGCGCGCGAGATCGCCGGCCGCTCCGGCCGCGCCTTCCTCGTCGTCCGCCCGCGCCAGCCGGGTTTCTGGAAAGGCCTGTGGCGATCCCTGCGCGAGCGCGGCGCGCCGGAGACGCCGCCGCTCTCTCCGGCGGACCCGGCTCCCGGCAAGGACTGATCCGCGGCTCGAGCCGCCAATGCGCGGTTTAATAGCGGACCGTGTCCGAGACGTTCGCGTCCCGCCGCCTGCGGTGGCTCTTCAACTTCTTCCCGGCCTACCGGGGGACCGGCGGCCGGGTGACCTACCTCTCGGGAGACTTCCGCCAAGCGCGCGTGGAGATCCCGTTGAACCGCCGCACCCGCAACTACGTCGGGACGATCTTCGGCGGAAGCCTCTACGGCGCCGTCGATCCGATCTACATGATCCTGCTGATCCGGGTCCTGGGGAAGGGGTACACGGTCTGGGACAAGTCGGCGACGATCCGGTTCGTCAAGCCCGGCCGCGGACGGCTGACCGCCCGCTTCGTTCTGGAGGAGGACGAGATCGCGCAGATCCGCGCCCTCTGCGAGAGCCGGCGGTCGGTGGACCGGGTGTACAATATAGATATTGTGGATGACGCCGGCGTGGTCCATGCCGCGGTGGAGAAGACGATCTACATCCGCAAGAACGCGGGCGAGGCGGCGCGGTGACCGGAACCCCGAAGGACACGCCCTTCGCGGCCACGGCGTTCCTGCTCGCCGGCGGACAGGGCACGCGCCTGCGCCCGGCCCTGGCCGACCGCCCCAAGCCTCTGGCGCCGGTCGCCGGCCGCCCGTTCGTGGAGTGGCTGGTCGAGTCCCTGCGCGGCCAGGGAATCCGTCGTATCGTGTTTTGCACGGGACACATGGCCGACCAGATCGCGTCGCACTTCGGAAACGGCCGGGCCTGGGGCGTCGAGGCCGCGTACTCGCGCGAAGAGAGTCCGCTGGGCACCGCCGGGGCGCTGCGCCTCGCCGCCGAGCGCTTCCCCGCGGCGGCCACGCTCCTGGCGTTGAACGCCGATTCGTCCTGCCGCTTCGACCTCGCGCGCCTGGCCGGCGTCCACGCGGACTCCGGCGCGGCGGCGACGCTCTGGCTCGCGCGGGTCGAGGACTCCGCCCGCTACGGCTCCGTGGAGATCGACGGCGAAGGCCGCGTCACCGCGTTCCGGGAAAAGCGCGCGGCGGGCGGTCCCGGATGGATCAACGCCGGCGTCTACGCGCTGGAGCGCTCGGTCCTCCGGACCGTGGCGCCGGGCCGCCCGGTGTCGCTCGAGACCGAGGTGCTCCCGGCCTTGGTCGGCCGCGCCCTTCGGGCCGTCCCCGGCGAGAGCCCGCTCCTGGACATCGGGACGCCGGAGTCCTACGCCCAGGCCGAAGCGTTCCTTCAGGAGGCCGAGCGGCGATGAAGCGCTTCGCCGTGCTGGACCGGGACGGAACGATCGTGGTCGATCGCGGGCACCTCGCCGATCCTCGAGAGCTCGAGCTGGAACCGGGAGCCGCGGCGGGATTGCGCGGCCTCTCCGCCCTGGGCCTGGGTCTCGTCGTCGTCACCAACCAATCGGTCGTCGGCCGGGGTCTGCTCGACCTGCCCGGCCTCGCGGCGATCCACCGGGCCCTGGAGGCGCTGCTCGCCCGCGAGGGCGTCCGCCTGGACGGCATCTACGCCTGCCCGCACACTCCCGAAGACGACTGCGACTGCCGCAAACCGCGGACCGGCCTGCTGGAGCGGGCGGCGCGGGAGCTTCACTTCGACGCCTCGCGGGCGTTCGTCATCGGCGACAAGGCCTGCGACGTCGATCTGGGCCGGCGCGCGGGAGCCACGACGATCCTGGTCGACACCGGGTACGGGAAGGAAACGGCCGGCGACCCCGCGGTCGTGCCGGACCACCGCGCCGCCGATCTGGCCGCGGCGGCCGGCCTCGTCGCCTCGCTGCTGGCGGACGAGGGCGCCGGGGCGGCGGCGGCTGCGGAAGAAAGGAAGCATCCATGAGCAGGAGCTCTCCCCCGTCCGGCGACGAGCGGCGCCGGAGCGTCGCGCGGCAGCTCACCGAAAGCGCCGCGCTCCAGGAGCGCCTGGCGCGGGAAGCGCCCGAGCGGATCCTTCAGGCGTCGGAGATGCTGATCGCCGCGTTCCGCGCCGGCAACAAGGTTCTCCTCTGCGGCAACGGGGGCAGCGCTGCGGATTGCCAGCACATGGCCACGGAGTTCACCAGCCGGTTCCGGCCGGACCGGCAGCGGCCGGCCCTGCCGGCCCTGGCCCTGACCACGGACACCTCGTTTCTGACCGCGCATTCCAACGACGCGAGCTTCGAAGGCGTCTTCGAGCGTCAGCTCCAGGCCCACGGCCGAAAGGGAGACCTCCTGATCGCGATCAGCACGAGCGGCAACTCCAAGAACGTGGTGCGCGCCGTGCGCGCGGCCGGCCCGATGGGGGTCTCGACGATCGGCCTCCTGGGCCAGGGCGGGGCGCTGACCGACCTGGTCGACTGCGCGATCGTCGTCCCCAGCCGCGACACCCAGAGGATCCAGGAGGCGCTCCTCTGCGTCGAGCACATCCTGTGCGACCTGACCGAGACGGCGCTCTTCCCGTGAGAGGGCGGGGCCGCGAGGGGCCGCGATGATCATCACCCGCGCGCCCCTGCGCATCAGCTTCCTCGGCGGCGGCTCGGACTACCCGGAATTCTTCCGGGCCGAGGGGGGCGCGGTGCTGGCCGCGGCGATCGACAAGTTCACCTACGTCACCGCGAGCCGCTTCTTCTCCGACCTCTTCGACTTCTGCGTGCGCGTGTCCTACAGCAAGGCGGAGTCGGCGCGGCGGGTCGAAGACATCGAGCACAAGGTCTTCCGCGAGGCGCTGAAGCTCTGCGGGTTCGTCAAGGACATCGAGCTCCACACCGTGGCCGATCTTCCCGCCTTCACCGGCCTGGGGTCCTCGTCGTCCTTCACCGTGGCGCTCCTGCAGGCCTTGCGCGCCTTTCAAGGCAAGTTCCTTTCGCCCCTCCAGCTCGCCTACGAGGCGATCCACGTGGAGCGCGACCTGGTCGGAGACAGCGTGGGCTGCCAGGACCAGGTCACCGCCGCGGTGGGGGGCTTCAACCTGATCGAGTTCCGGCGGGAGGACGACATCCGCGTGCACCCGGTGCCCCTGACCCGGCAGCGGCGCGACGAGTTCGAGCGGCACCTCGTGCTCATCTACACCGGCATCACCCGGAGGGCCGCGGACCTCGTCGCGCGGCAGCTCGAGCGGATTCCCGCCAACGCGGAGACGCTGCGCCGCATGCGCGCCATGGCCGAGCGCGGCTGGGAGGTCCTCACCGGCTCGGGCCCGCTGTCGGCCTTCGGCGAGCTCCTCGACCAAGCCTGGACCGCCAAGCGCAGCCTCGACTCGGCCATCTCCAGCGGCGAGATCGATCGGCTCTACGCGATGGGGCGCGAGGCCGGGGCGCTCGGCGGAAAGCTCCTCGGCGCCGGCGGCGGCGGCTTCCTCGCTTTCTTCGCTCCCCCGCAGACGCATGCCCGCCTGAGGGAGACCTTCGCGCCCCACCCGATGCTCGACTTCACGATCGGCGCTCCGGGGTCCGAAGTGATCTTCTCGTCGGAATAGATCAAGGCGGCGCCCGCGCGCGTTCCCGGCGTTGGTCTTCCCGCGATTAGAGCGAAGCCACGGCCTTCATGGCCGCCGACAGCGACTGCCGGGCGCGCTCGAAGTCGGCCCACGGATCGGAGCGCTCCAGGCGTTTGCCGAAGTTGCCGATGTGGAACTCCGAGGGCTTCAAGGTCGGCTTGACCTCGGACCAGGCCAGCGGCGTCGAGACCGGCGCCTTGGGCGCGTGCCGCACGGAGTACGGAGCCACGACGGTCTGGGCGAACCCGTTGCGCCCCGGGTCGAGGTACACGCGGCCCTTGCGCGCCGCGATGCTCGACTCCATGGTCAGCTCTTTGGGATAGGCCGCGGCGAGACGGTGCCCCAGCGTCTCCGCAAAGCCCCGCACCGCGTCGGTCTCCGGACCCACGCGGATTGGAACGAAGATGTGCAGCCCCTTCTGCCCCGACGTCTTGGGAAAGGACGTCAGGTCCAGCGCGTCCAGGGCCTCCTTGATCTTCAAGGCCGCCCGCGCCGCGTCGGCGAACTGTCCGGAGTCCGGATCCAAATCGAAACAGACCCAGTCGGGCTGGCGCGGACTGGACGCGCGCGATCCCCACACGTGCACGGCGATGCAGCCCAGGTTGACCAGCGCGAGCTGCGTTTCGATCTTGCCGCCCACGACGTAATTGGTGGTCCCCTTGACGTGCTGAATCTTCCTGGTCGGCGTTCCCCCCGGCATGCCCGGGGGCTTCTCCTTCTGGTAGAAGCAGTCGCCTTTCATGCCGTCCGGGCAGCGCTCCAGCGAGAGGAGGCGGTCCTCGACGTACGGCTGCAGGCGGCCGAAGGCCTCCGCGTAGAAACGCGCCAGGTCGAGCTTGGTGTAGCCCTGGTCGGGCCAGAAGACCTTGGTGGGGTTGGAAAGGGGCACCTTCGGATTGGGTACTGAAGCCTTCTGACTTGCCTTGGGCATTTCGTCTCCCCCGTCGCGTTGCGATCACGCTGCGATCACGTTGCGATCACGGCGATGGCAACACCACTTCCTCCGCCTTCTTGTCGTCGCGCAGCCCGAGATAGACGGGCTGGCGCAGCTTCTGGTCGTCGGTCCACTCGTGGAAGGCCACCTGCGCGACAAGCCGCGGCGCTACCCAGGTGGCTCGCTTTTCCCGCGGCGGGTTGACGAACGGGGAGGTCTTGCGGCCGAGCGGCGCGAGCTTCCCGTGCAGGTCGCGCAGGATCTTCTCGGTGTAGCCCGTGCCGACCTTGCCGACGTAGACGAGGTCTTTCCCGCGGTAGGCGCCCAGGAGCAGCGCCCCGAAGTAGGCCCGCGTCCCTCCCGGCGCGGTGAATCCCGCGATGACGAACTCCTCCTCCTGGTGCACCTTGACCTTGAGCCAGAATCGCGACCGGCCCTCGACATACGGCGCGGCCGGATCCTTGGCCACGAGCCCCTCGAATCCTTTCTTGCGAGCCATGCGGTAGGCGGCCAGGCCGTTCTCGGCCAGGCGGCGCGAGGGAAAGAGGCGGTCCGTTTCCCCGATGGCCGCTTCCACGGCGGCCCGGCGCACCGAGAGGACCTGCCCGCGCAGGTCGCGGCCCTTGCGGTAGAGGCAGTCGAACACGGCATACACGTACGGCGCTTCCCCCTGCTGGAGGAGCTGAAAGCGCGAGACGAGCTTGCGGTCGAAGGCCACGACCTCGCCGTCGAGGAGCAGCGTGTCGTCCGCCAGGGTCCGGACTGCCCCGGCGACCGCGGCGAAGGACTCGGTCCGATCCTTGGCGTTGCGCGAGAGCAGCGTCACGGACTTGCCTTCCTTGTAGGCGAGGATCCGGTAACCGTCGTACTTCTCTTCGTAGACCCAGCCGGGGCGATGAAACGGCTCGTCGACCAGGGTCGCCAGCATCGGTTTCACGCGGAAGGGGATCTTGGGCATTTGCGCGTGCGACGTTCTACGTGCGAGGTTCTACGTTCTCGCGCATCGCAACGGAGAACTCCGAACTTCGCACGTCGCACCGAATCACGCCATCCCCTTCCGGTTGGAATGCCAGACCGACTTCTTCTTGCCCTTCCTGGCCGGGGTGACGAGCCTGGGGTTGGCCAGGAGCTTCTTCAGGAGCGCCGGCGGATCGCCGGTCGCGGCTTTCTCCAGGTCGCCCCCGTCGTCGCGCGCGATCTCGATCAGGAGCCTTTTCGAGACGGCCGAGCGGGGTTCCTTCTCCGTGATGTCCTCCTCGCTGGCACGCTCATCGCGGTGCTTGATCAAGAGCCAAGCCGGCTTCGTCTCGCGCCCGCGAGGCCTCAGGCGAACTAGCACCCAGGAGCCGCGGAGCTTCTTTCCCTGCAGCGAGAATTTCAGATCGCCTTTGCGCAGGGACGCGTCCACGTCGGCCACCTCGGGCACCCACGTCCCGCTGTCCCAGACCATCACCGTGCCGCCGCCGTACTCGCCTTCCGGGATGACCCCCTCGAAGGTCGCGTACTCGATCGGATGGTCTTCCACCTGCATGGCCATCCGCTTGACCGAGGGGTCGAGCGACGGGCCCTTGGGAACGGCCCAGGACAGGAGCGTGCCGTTCCACTCCAGGCGAAAGTCGTAGTGGAGGTGCGAGGCCCGGTGCTTCTGGATCACGTACCCGAGGGCCTTCCCGCGCCGCCGCCTGGTCTTCTCGCCGGACGGCTCGGGCGTCACCGAGAAGCGGCGCTTCTTTTTGTATTCGTCCAGCGGCATCGGCTGGAAAGTTTACAAGGATCGTGCCGAACACGTCGCCTCCGCTGCGCGCGACGTCCTCCTTCGGTTACTTCAGGAGCTTCGCGCGCCGCGGATCGGGGCTGGGTCCGGGCCCCATCTCGTCACTCTTCACTCGTGATTGGTCACTTCTTCTCGCAGTGCGCTCGGGATCAGTAGGCGGGCCGCCGAGGCCGGGATCCGGCCGAGCGGACCGCCCGTGCGCCCGAAGGGCGCAGATTCGGATCGAGCGGAGGCGACGGAAGTCCCGTACACTTGTGGTCCGTGCGCGACATCGTTGCCTGGATCGTGACCGTGGAGCTCCTCGGCGCCGCGGTCCTGCCGCTCCTGCGCGCCTTCTTCGACAACCGGCGCGACGCGGCGCTGCTCTCGCGCCCGATGGGCCTGGCCATCGTCGCCGGCGTGGCATGGGCGTTCACGCTCCTGGGGCTTCCTTTCGAGCGATTCCTGCTCCTGATCTGCCTCGTGCTGGTCGCCGCGGCGTCCTTCCTGGTGGCCCGGGCGGCGCGCGAGCGCTTCCCCGGCCCCTTCTGGGGCGCCGAGGAGCGGCTGGCCACGCTCCTCTTCTGGGCCTGCGCGGCGGTCTTCCTCGCCGTGCGCGCGGCCTGGCCGGAAATCCTGGGGCAGGAGAAGTTCATGGACCTGGCGTTCCTGAGCTCTCTGACCCGCAACACCAACATGCCCCCGGTCGATCCGTGGATGGCCGGCCTGACCATCAACTACTACTACTGGGGATACCTGCTCATCGCCGCGGCGACCAAGCTCGCCGCCATCTTCGCGCTCCTGCCCGGGCGTGTCCCCGGAATCTCCGTCCTCGTCTCCTACAACCTCGCCCTGGCGACCCTGGCGGGCTACTCCTTCGTGGCCGCGGCCTGCCTGGGGATGCGGCTCTCCCGGGGACGGCTCGGGGCCGCGCTGGCGGCCGCGGGGGCCACGGTGTTCGCCGGCAACGTCGCCGGCGCGCTGGACGGCTGGGGGTTTTTCCTGGGCCGCGGGTTCGACTACTTCCACGCCTCGCGCGTGATCGGCGCGGGCGACACGATCAACGAGTTCCCCTTCTTCACCTTTTTCCAGGCGGATCTCCATCCCCACCTGCTGGGCTTTCCCTACTTCATCGCCGCCTTCGCGGTCGGGCACCGCTTCCTGGTGCGCGAGCCCGGTTCGGGCCGCGGTCTCTGGCGCGAATGGTCGCCGGCTCTCCTCTTCGCTTTCACCGCGGGCACCGCGATCGCGGCGAATCTCTGGACCATTCCGGCCGTCGGGATCCTGATGGTGGTCGTCTGCGCCCTGAGGCCGGCGCGCGGACGCGAGATCCCGCGCCCGGGCCAGGCGGCGCTGGGGGCCGCCGGCGGAGCCCTCCTTCTCTACGCGTCCTATGCGATGTGGTGGTTTTACGAGTCGTCCTTTTCGCTCACCCGGAAGAATCCCAGCGAGCACGGCCCGGCGTGGAACACGATGACCTCCGGGCTCATCGAGTTCGCGGGGGTGTGGGGCCTCTTCCTGGCCGTCGGGCTCGTGGCGGCCTGGCCGCGGGCCGTCGGGGACGACGAGACGGCGCGGCGGCGCACCGACCTCTTCTTCGCATTGGTGGCCCTGTGTTCGGTCGCCGCGGGCCTCCTGACCCACGCGCCGGCGCTGATCGTGGTCCTGCCCCTGCTGGCCCTGGCCGCTCTCGCGGCCTGGCGCGGACTCACGCGGACGCACGATCCGGAGGAGACGTTCACCGCGTTCCTGCTCCTGCTGGGCCTGTCGATCCTGGCCGGCTGCGAGTTCATCCATTTCAAGGACAGCTACGGCGACCGTCTGCAGCGGATGAACACGCTCTTCAAGTTCTACCACCAGGCCTGGCCGCTCCTGGCCGCCGCGATCGCCGTCTTCGCCCACAAGGCGTGGACCGCGGCGCGGGGCCGCCGCCGGGCCGCGCTGGGATCCCTTCTGGCGGCCTGCGCGCTCGCCGGCGTCCTCTATCCGGCCGCGGCGATCCTCCAGCGGCTGGGCCAGCGCGAGGGCCCCTGGACTCTGGACGCGCGCCCGGCGCTCACGCGCCGCAACGCGGGCGACGCCGCGGTCATCGCCTGGCTCGACCGCAACAGCTCCGGCCCCACCGTGGTGATGGAAGCGACCGGGGACCCCTACAGCGAGTACGCGCGCATCGCCTCGCACACCGGAGTGCCCACGGTGCTCGGCTGGGCCAACCACGAGGGGCTGTGGCGGGAGAACGACCCGCGCATCGGAGAGCGCGCCAACGCCGTGCGGGCTTTCTACACCACGCGCGATGCCGACAACGCCTACCGGATCCTGGAGAGCTATCACGTGACATACGTGGTCCTGGGCGACATGGAGCGGCGCTCCTATCCCGGTGCCGCCGCCGTCGCCGGGCTTCCCTTCCTGGATCCGGTCTTCTCCTCGGGGTCGACGGTCCTGTTCCGGGTCGCGGCCGCCGCTCCCGCCCCCGCCGCCCCTGCAGCTGCCACCGCCCCCAAGCCATGAGGGTCCTCGTGGCCCTGGACTACTACCGCCCCAACGTCTCCGGACTCTCGATCACCGCGGAGGACCTGGCGCGCGGCCTGGCGCAGCGCGGCCACCGCATCACCGTCCTGACCCACCGTCATCTCCCAAACCTGGCCGTCGAAGAGCAGGACGGACTGGTGCGGATCCTGCGGGCCCCCGTGCTCGCCCGGATCGGGAAGGCGCAAATCTCCCCGGCCCTGGTCGCGATCGCGCGCCGGGAGCTCCGCGACTGCGACCTTCTGCACCTGCACGCCCCGCTCACGCCCGCCGTGCCCCTGACCTGGCTGGCCAATGCGCGCGGCGTTCCCATCCTCATGAACTACCACTGCGACTTGAAGCTCGCGCCGGGAGCGCTCCACCGCGCGGTCGAGGCGATCGCGCGGTGGTCCCAGAACGTGGCGCTCGATTCGGCGCGCGTGATCGTCAATTCGACGGAGGACTACGCGCGCCACACCGCGGCGCTCTCCTCCCGCCTGGACCGTTTCGTGGGCATCCTGCCGCCGGTGCACGACTCCCCCGCCTCGCCGGTCGGAGCCGGCGAGCTGGCGGCCCGTTGGGGCGTGCGGGGGCGGCCGGTCCTCCTCTTCGTCGGGCGGTTCGCCGCGGAGAAGGGGCTGCCCGAGCTCATCGACGCGCTGCCGGCGGTCCGGCGGGAATTCCCGGAAGCCACCCTCGTGCTGGCCGGCGAGCGCCACGCGGTCCCCGGCGAGCGCATCGGGCCGACCCTCTCGCGACTGCTCGACGACCCGCGCTCGGGCGTCGTCGCCACCGGGCTGGTGCCCGCCGCCTGGATGGCCGCGCTCTTCGAGATGGGCGGCGTGCTGGTCCTGCCGTCGACCAATTCGACCGAATCGTTCGGGATGATCCAGGTCGAGGCCATGCTCGCCGGGCTTCCCGTGGTGGCCTCCGACCTTCCCGGAGTGCGCCAGCCCATCGCCCTGACCGGCATGGGCGAGCTGGCCGCCCCCAAAAACCCCGAATCGCTCGCCGCAGCCATCGTGAAGGTGCTGCGCGACCCGACGGATTACCGCAGGCCCCGCGACGCGGTGCGGGAAATCTTTTCGCTGGAGAAGACCTTCGACCTCTACATGGCCGCCTACGAGCGCGCCGCCCGGGCCGCGGCGTGACCGGCGATCCCGTCTCGCAGCGGATCCTGCGCGCGCACCTGCGCGAGCTCCCCTGGCACCGGGTCATCACACGCTCGATCGAGGCAAGGATCCTCCACGACATCGCGTTCGCCCGCCCCATGCTCGACGTCGGGTGCGGCGACGGCCATTTCGCCTCGGTGGTGTTCCCCCAGGGAATCGACGTGGGCATCGACCCGGCGATCGGCGACGCCCGGGAAGCCCGGGGCCGCGCGATCTATCGGATGGTCGTCACGGCCTCGTCGCTCTCCGTCCCCTTCGCCGACGCGACGTTCGCCTCGGTGCTTTCCAACTGCGTGCTCGAGCACATCCCCGACCTGGACACGACGCTCTCCGAGGTCGCCCGCGTGCTCCGGCCGGGCGGGCTCTTCGTCGCCACGGTCATCAGCCACCGCTTCAGCGACCTGTTCATTCCGGCCCGACCCTGGTCGCGCCTGGGCCTGTCCGGCGCGCGCGAGGCCTACGTGCGCTGGTTCAACCGCAAGGCCAGGCACTATCACTTCGACTCGCCGCAGACGTGGATCGCGCGGCTCTCCCGGGCCGGCCTGACGGTGGACCGGTGGCGTTTCTACTCCTCTCCGGCCGCGAGCGCCGCGGCCCACCGCAGCCACTACTGGAGCGTCCCGTTTCTCGTGTCGCGCGCGCTGACCGGCCGCTGGGTGCCCTTTCCGGGGTTCTGGGAGCGCCCGTTCTGGGCCAGGCGGTTCGAGCGGTACGTCGACGAGCCGGAACCGGCCGACGGGGCCTGCATCGCCCTGATCTGCCGCAAGCCGGAAGCGGTCCGGTAAAATGAAACGCTTGTTCGGCTCCATTCCATCGGGCCCGGCCGGCGTACGCAAGGACCGCTGAGCCTTGCCGACGCCGTCCTCCACGCCCGCGGGCCTCTCCCCCCGCGTCGCCCGCGTCCTGCTCGCCGCGATCCTCGTGGCGGCGGCGCTCCTGCGGTTCACGCACATCCGGTGGGACGAGGGGACGCACCTCCACCCCGACGAGCGCTTCATTTCCATGGTCGACGAAAAGCTCGCGGCGCCGCGCTCGATCGGCCAGTACTTCGACTCCAGGACGTCGCCGCTCGACCCGTACAACCGTGGCTTCGGCTCCTTCGTGTACGGGACGCTTCCGATCTTCCTCACGCACGCGATCGGCGTGGCGATCGGCCAGACCGGCTACGACGGCTCCTACGTGGTGGGACGCGTGCTCTCGGGCGTCTTCGACCTGCTGACCATCTGGCTCGTCTACCTCCTGGCGCGCCGGTTCTCCGGCCGCGGCACGGCGCTCTTAGCCGCCGGCCTCTTCGCGTTCACGCCGCTCGGCGTCCAGCTCTCCCATTTCTGGGCCGTGGACACGTTCCTGGCGACTTTCACCGTGCTGGCCCTTCTGGGATGCGCGCGCCACGCCCAGGGGCGCTCCGGAATCCGGGGCGACGTGGGCACCGGCGTGGCGATCGGGATCGCCATCGCCTGCAAGATCACCGCGCTCGCGCTCTTCGGACCCGCCGGTCTGGCGGTGCTCGTGCGCGCCCTCACGCCCTGGTCCAAGGACACGGCGGCCTGGCGGCGCGCGATCCTGGGAGAAGCCGGACGGCTCGCGGCGATCTTCGCCGCGGCCCTGGTCACCGTGCGCGTCGCGCTGCCGTACGCCTTCCTGGGGCCGAGCCCCTTGTCCTTGCGCCTCGATCCCCGCTGGATCGAGGACATCCGGCGCCTCTCCGCCAACTCCAAGAGCTTCGCGAGCTTTCCGCCCGCCTTCCAGTGGGCCGACCGCGGGCTTCTCTTCCCGTTCCGTAACTTCGTTCTCTTCGGCGCCGGTCCGTTCTTCGGAATCGCCGCCCTGGCCGGCGTCGTCTGGGCCGCCGCCCACATCGTCCGCCGCCGCCGCTTCGCCCTGCTCCCGCTGTGGGCCCACACCGTGTTCGTTCTCGCCTACCACGCCCGCGACCTGGTCAAGGCCATGCGGTACTGGTACCCGGCCTATCCCGGCCTGGCGGTCCTCGCCGCGCTCGCGCTCGCGGCCTCGGCGCGGCGCCTGGAGCTTTCCGGCGGGCCGCTGCCGCGGCTGGCCGGGCGACTGGCGCCGGCCCTCGCGCTCGCCGGCACGCTCGCCATGGGCTTTGCCTTCTCGCGGATCTACGCCCGCCCGGTCACCCGCGTCGCCGCCTCCGACTGGATCTATAGCCACGTCGCGCCGGCCCGCTTCGCCGGCGAGTCGTGGGACGACGGGCTGCCGCTGCCGCGTCCGGGCGGCGACTCCGGCGCGTATCACGGGCCGCCGCTGCCTCTGGTCGATCCCGACGGACGCGACAAGGCGCAGACCCTTCTGGCCGCCCTGAAGGAAGCCGACTGGATCGCCGTCACCAGCAACCGCGTCTACGGAAATGTGACCCGGCTGCCCGACGTCTTCCCCATGACGATCGCCTACTATCGCGCCCTCTTCGAGGGGCGGCTGGGATTCGAGCGGGTGGCCGATTTCACGTCCTACCCCAGCCTTGGCCCGCTGACGTTCCGCGACGACACGGCCGAGGAGCAGTTCACCGTCTACGACCACCCTCGCGTGCTGCTCTTCCGCAAGAAGAAGGACTTCTCCCTCGACCGCGCCCGCCAGATCCTGCTCGCTCCGCTGGCGACGACGCCGCCGTCCATCGCCGAGTGGGAAGGATGGCCGCGCTCCAAGCGCCGGGTCACCGCCCCGGTCCTGCCCGACGTCGACGCCGCGGCGGTCCGGCCCGTGACGGGCGCGGCGGCCGAGGAGACGGTGAGCTCCTGGTGGGCGGTCGCCCTGTTCTACCTCGCGTCGTCGATCGCCGGCCTTCTGGCCTTCCCCATCGTCTGGCGGCTCCTGCCGCGGCTTTCGGACCGCGGCGCCGGCGTGGCCCGAACGCTGGGGGTCGTCCTGCCGACGTACCTGTTGGCGCTCCTGGTCAACCTGCGCGTCCTGCGGCAGGGCCGCGGGACCGCGCTTCTCTGCCTGGGACTCCTGGCCGCCGGCGGCGTCGTCGTCTTCCTGCGCGTGCGGCGGCAGCTGCTCCCCTGGCTGCGCGGGCGAAGCCGCGAGGTCCTCCAGGGCGAAGCCGTGTTCGCGATCGGGTTTCTCTTCTTCGTCGGAATGCGGGCGTTGAATCCCGAGATCGCCTGGGGCGAGAAGCCCATGGACTTCTCCATTCTGAACATCCTCGCGCGCACCCGCACCCTGCCGCCCTCCGATCCCTGGCTCGCCGGAGCGCCGCTGGGCTACTACTACTTCGGCCAGGAGATGGTCGCCTGGCTGGGGCTCGTCACCGGGATCTCCACCCGCTACACCTTCAACCTGGCCTTCGGCTTGATCGGCGGGCTGACCTTCCAGGGCGCCTTCACGCTGCTGCGCAACTGGGCCGGCAACCTGCGGGCGGCCGTCGCCGGGCTTTCGCTGGTCGGCGTCCTGGGCAACCTGGCCGGGCTGAGGGAATGGCTTCTCAACCAGCCCGTCGCCGACAAGCACCGCCACCTCGACTGGAACTACTTCTGGGCGACCTCGCGGGTCATCAAGGACACGGTCAACGAGTATCCCTTCTGGAGCCTGCTCTTCGCCGACCTGCACGCCCACGTGCTGGCCTTCCCGCTCGTTCTCCTGCTGGCGACGGCGGCCCTCCACTTCGTCCGCACCCACGCCGACGCCGGCGCATCCCTGCGCGGCCGCGCCGTGTCGGCGGCTCTTCTGGGATTCGCCGCCGCGATCCAGGCGGTGACCAACGCGTGGGACGTGCCGCTGCTCACGGGCCTCCTCGTCCTCCTCGCGATCGTCGCGGCGTTTCCGCGCCGGCGCGTCGAGACGCGCGCCCTCGGGCGGGCCCTCCTGTCCTTCGCCGTCGCGGCCTCGGTGGCTCTGGCCACGGCCCTCCCTCTGTGGATCCGGGGCGGCGCGGCGCCGTCTTTGGGCAGGAACTCCCCCCAGGAAGCGGCCCGCGGCGTGGACATCGCGACGATCTTCGGCCTGTTCTTCTTCCTCGCGGTGGCCTGGTGGATGAGCGCGGCCGGGCGCCGCCTGCGCGAGCGCGGCTGGAGCCGCGCCGCTGTCTTCGCGCTGCTGGCGACGCTCACGCTCGGTCTCGCCGCCCTGGCCGTCCTCGCGCCCACGGCGTTCTGCGCCGCGAGCGTCCTGCTCTTTCTCCTGGCCGCCTTCGCCAATCGGGGCCCGGCCGAGGACCGCCTGGCCCAGGGCCTGGTGGCGACAGCGTTCTTCCTCATCTTCTTCGCGCAGCGCTTCTACATCTACGACCACTTCAACACCGTCTTCAAGCTGTATATCGAGGCGTGGTTCCTCTTCGCCATCGGCACGGCCGCCCTGGTCTTTCGCCCGGCCGACCGCCCGGGAAGCGTCCGCCGCTGGAGCTGGCCGCTGCGCGCGGTTTTCGGGGCGCTGGTGGCGCTGGCGCTCTTCACGACCGTCACCGCCGGCCAGGGCGCGGTGGACCGGACCAGCTCCCCCGCGGCCCGCGAGGGCGTCGGCACGGGAAGGTTCGCGCGCTACGTGCCCCCCGAGGGTCCCTCGCTCGACGGCCTGCGGTACCTCGAACGCACGCGGCCGGGCGAGTACAAGGCCGTTCTCTGGCTCCGCCGGGCCATCCGCGGCACACCGGTGATCGTGGAGGCGCAGGGCCCCTCGTACCAGGATTTCGGACGGGTCTCCATGTTCACCGGGCTTCCCACCGTGCTCGGCTGGGAGTACCACGTGCAGCAGCGCGGAAACTCTCCCCGCGAGGTCGCCGCTCGCATCGACGCGGTCAAGGCGATCTATTCCGCGCCGAAGTCTTCGGCCGCGGAGGTTTTCCTGCGCCGCTACCACGTCGCCTACGTCTACCTGGGCTGGCTCGAGCGCCAGACCTACCCGGGCCCGGGCCTGACGAAGTTCGACCGGGACAAGGACCTCTTCGAGCTCGTCTACGAGAACCGGGAGGCGCGGATCTACCGCGTGGCCGGGAGCGAGTCGCAGGACGTTCTGGTCCCCACCCACGAGAAGGTCGAGCCCACGGCGGGAGCGCCGGCCCCCGACACCGAGCCCGAAGAGCCTCCCGACATCTCGGAGAAACCGCGCGAGGGCGTGCCCCCCTTCGGATCGATGCGCGAGCCGCGCGACGCCGCGGTCGACGCGCGCGGCCGCGTCTGGGTCGCCGACTTCGGCAACTCGCGGCTGCGTGTCTTCGATTCCAACGGCGGGTTCCTGGGCGGCTGGGGAGGCCGCGGCGCCGGCACGTTCGGCCTGCGCGAGGTCTGCGGCGTGGCGATCTCCGGCGACGACCTGTACGTCGCGGACACCTGGAACGGGCGCGTGCTGCGCTATACGCTCAAGGGCGAGTGGAAAGCGACGGCCTCCGGCTTGTACGGGCCGCGCAGCGTCGCGGTGGCCCCGGACCGGACCGTGTGGGTCAGCGACACCGGGAACAACCGGGTCCAGCACTTCGACTCGGACCTGAACCTGCTCGGATCGACGGGGACGAAGGGCTCCGGCTCCGGCGAATTCCAGGGGCCCATGAGCGTCGCGGTGGGAGAGTCCGGCGCGGTCTACGTCGCCGACGTCGGGAATCGCCGGATCGTCGTCTTGAAGCCCGACGGGGATCTCGACCGGGCCTTCCCCTTCCCCGGCTGGGGACAACCCGGCGAGCCGCAGATGGAGGTCGGGCCGGACGGCGGGCTCTGGGTGACCGATCCGGAGGCAAACCAGTTAGTCGAGCTCAACGAGAAGGGCGGCACGCTGGGACGCTGGACCGCCGACGACTCGGGCAAGCCGTTCTCGCGGCCGACCGGAGTTGCGATCGATCGAAGAAAGTCTATTCTCTACGTCGTCAATTCGGGCAGCAACACCGTCACCTTCGTGCGTCTGCCGGAAAGGAAATCGCCCTGAGCCAGATCGAGCCCGAAGCAGCGCGCCCGTCGGTCCCGGAGGTCGTCCCGCCGGCCGACGCTCCGGCGGCGGCCCCATGGCCGGCGCGCCGCTGGATCCTCCTGGCCGCCTTCCTGGCGGTCGCCGCATTCTCCCGGTTCTCCCACCTGGGAGACCGGCCCCTCCATCACGACGAGTCGATCCACGCCTACGAGTCGTACACGCTCTCCCGCGACGGGGCATGGCGCTACGACCCGGCCTACCACGGGCCGTTGATGTACTACGTCACCGCGCTGGTGTACCGGCTCCTGGGAGTCGGCAACACCACCGCCCGCCTCGTGCCGGCCTTTCTGGGGATCCTCCTCATCGCCTTCGCCTGGCCTCTGGCGCGGTGGATCGGCAAGGGAGCCGCCGCCGTCTACGCGGTCCTCGTGCTGCTGTCGCCCCACTTCGATTACTTCTCGCGTTTCATCCGGGAAGATCCCTATTCGCTCGTCTTCACCATCGGCACCATCCTGGCCTTCCGGCGGTTCCTGGAGACCGACCGGAGCCGCTGGCTGACCGCGAGCGCGGCGCTCTTCGCCCTGGCCGGCGTGACCAAGGAAAACGCCTACATGACCGGGGTCCTCTTCGTCGTGTTCGGTCTCTGGCAGCTGGCCGAGCGTGCCCTGTCCGGCGCGAAGGGGGCCTCGGGGATCGCCCCGGCGATCCGGGCGGCGTTCTCCTGGGCCTGGCGGCGGCGCGCCGCGGTGGTGACGGCGGCCGCGGTGTTCCTGTCGATCTGGGTGGTCTTCTACACGGCGTTCGGCCGCTACCCGGAGGATTGGCTGGCCATTCCGAAGGCGGTCCGGTACTGGATGGGCCAGCACTCGATCGCGCGGATCCCCGGCCCCTGGTACTACTACTTCCCGCAGCTGCTCTACTACGAGACGGCGGCCTGCCTGGCCGCGCTCTTCGTGCTGCGCCAGCCCGGGTTCCGGCGCGATCCGTTCCTGCGCTCCCTCTACGCCGGCTTCGGCGGCGTGGCCGCGGCCGCGCTCGCCTCGCAGGCCGGCCTCGGAACCGCGGTGCGCCTGGCGATCGTCCTCTCGGGGCTGGTCGGCGCGGCGGCCCTTCTGCGGACTCCGGCGAAGGAGGAGGACCGCGTCCCGCCCTTCCTCCGATTCCTCGTCTTCTGGGCCCTGGGATCGCTGGCGATCTACGGCTGGGCGCGCGAGAAGGTTCCCTGGTTGACCGTGCACGCGCTCCTGCCCATCACGATCCTGGCCGGCGTCGGCCTCGCCGGGCTCTGGCGCGACCGGCGCGCCGTGGTGCCGCGGCTGGCCCTGGCCGCCGTCGCCGTCCTGACCGCGGTCAACGCGCTCGGCATGTACCTGGCCTGTTTCCGGTACGGCGCCTACGACGTCGAGAAGGAGCCCAAGCACGGCGAGTACCTGGCCTACGTGCAGACGACCTGGGACCTCGTGCGCGCACTGGACGCGGTCGAGCGCGCCAAGGCCCGCGTCGCCCCCGGGCAACCGGTCGTCACCGTGACCGGCGAGGCCACCTGGCCCCTGTCCTGGTATCTGCGGGACACGACGACCAGCTGGGTGGGGACGCTGGAGACGGCGTCGACGCCGGTGATCGTGGCCGACTGGAACGCCGAGGGCACCCTGGACAAGCAGCTGGCCGAGCAGTACACCGCCCGCCGTGTTCCGATCCGGGCCTGGTGGTTCCCCGACGACTTCTGGAAGCAGCCCCTGTCGACGCGCCTGCGGTGGTGGCTCCTGCACGAGGTGTGGAGCCAGATCGGATCGCAGGATGCGACGTTCTACGTGCGCAAGGACATCGACGCGGCCGGCGTGCTCGCACCGCTGCAGATTCCGATCCAGGACACCAGCGCCCGCGACTACCCGTCCGACGCCAAGCCGGTCGCCGCGCGGGAGACCGGAGGACCGGGTGCCGGCCCCGGCGAGTTCGACGAGCCGCGGGGCGTGGCCGCCGACGCCCGGGGCAACCTCTACGTCGCCGACACCAAGAACAGCCGCGTCGAGGTCTTCGACGGATCGGGCCGGTTCGTCCGCGCGTTCGGCGGCAAGGGAAACGGCCCCGGACAATTCAACGAGCCGTGCGGCATCGCCGTCGACTCCAGGGGCGAGCTGTGGATCGCGGACACCTGGAACTACCGCGTGGTCCACGCCGCGCCCGACGGCAGGGTCCTCTCCGTGCTCGGGGGCGGCGGACCGGAAGACCTGTTCGGGCCGCGCGCGGTGCTCCCGCTCGGAGATTTCGTCTACGTGGCCGACACCGGCAACAAGCGCATCGTGCGCTACGAGCGCTCGGGCAACCGCGTCTCGAGCTGGGGCGGGCCGGGCAACGGAAACGGACAGTTCGTCGAGCCGGTCGGCCTGGCCGCCGACGCCTCCGGCGCGATCTACGTCGCCGACACGGGCAATCACCGCGTCCAGGTCTTCGACGGCGAAGGCAAGTTCCTGCGCCAGTTCCGCGTCTTCGGGTGGAAGGACTTCTACACCGAGCCGTACCTCGCGGTGGGTCCCTCGGACACGCTGTTCGTCACCGACTCGTCGTCCAACCGCGTGTCCCAATACGACCAGGCCGGAGCGTTCCAGAGGTCCTTCCGGCCGGAGTCGGACGGAAAGATGCCCACCGGCATCGCGCTCGATCCGTTCGGGCGCCTGGTCGTCACGGATCGGGGCACGCACCGGCTGTTCTTCTGGAGCCTGGGAAGCGTGCTGCAGTGAGCCGCCGTCGCACCGCGGCACCGTCGCGCCGCGCGGCGAAAGATCGTATGCTTGACCGGCGCCGCAATCCAAGAACCGGGGGGAAATCACGATGAGGAACTCGATGCGTTCGACCGCCGCCGCCCCCCGCGCTCGCGCGCTCTCCTGGGGCCTGTTCCTCGCGCTCGCCGGCCTGCTCGCGGCCGCCGGATGCCGCCGCAAGGAGACGACCGCGGCGGGAACGACCCCGGCGGAGACCGCGGCGGCGGCCACGCCCACGGCGGTCCCGGAAACTCCCCCGGTCATCCACGAGTCCGCCGCGCCGGGGCAAGCCCCGTTTTCCGGACTGGCCGAGCCGCGCGGCGCCGCCGTGGACGACCGCGGCCGCCTCTGGGTCGCCGACTTCGGGCACTCGCGCCTGGCCATCTTCGATTCCTCGGGCGGGTACCTCGGAGGATGGGGCGGCGTCCGCGGCAATGGAAAGTTCCAGCTCCAGGAGCCCGCCGGCGTGGCCATCCACGGAGCCGACGTGTACGTGGCCGACACCTGGAACGGCCGGGTCCAGCACTTTTCGACCAGCGGCGAGTACCGGGAGACGACGCTCGCCGGCCTCTACGGCCCGCGCGGAATCGCGGTGGCCGCCGACGGAACGCTGTGGATCAGCGACTCGGGCAACAACCGCCTGGTGGTCTGCCCCCGCGGCGCCTGCGCCAATCCGCCGCGGGCGGTGGGCAAGGCCGGCAGCGGCCCCGGCGACCTGGTGAGTCCGCTGGGGATCGCCGTGGGCCCGTCGGGCAACGTCTATGTCGCCGACATCGGGAACCACCGGATCCAGGTCGTCTCGCCCGACGGGCGCTTCGCCCGCTCGATCCCGGTGGCCGCCTGGACCGGCCCCATGGAGCCGTACGTGGAAGTGGACGCGCACGAGAACCTCTTCATCTCGGTTCCCGAGGGCGCACGCATCGAACAGCTCGACCGCTCCGGGCGCGTTCTGCGCACCTGGGACGGCGACGACGAGGGGAAGAGATTCGTGCGGCCCACCGGACTCGCGCTCGACCGCAAGAATGGCGTCCTCTACGTCATGAACAGCGGCAACAGCACGATCGTCCCGCTCAAGCTCGGCCGAAAGTGAGCGCGCCCCGGCGGCCCCGGCGGATCCCGAAACGGTGAGCGCGGAGGTCCGGCCGGCCGCCGGCCGCTCGGGCAGCCGCGGCCTTTCCCGCTGGCTCTACTACCTCTCCTCGATTCCCACGATCCTCCTGGGCATGCGCAGTCCCTGGAAGATCGTGGCGCTCTTTCTGGGCCTGCCCGTGCGCAAGCCCTTGACCGTCGCGCTCCCGGGGGGACTCCTGTTCCAGGTCCGCTCGCGCATGGACGTCTGGATCCTGAAGGAGTCGTGCCTGGACCGGGACTACGAGCGGGGCGCGGTGGCGGTGCGCGACGGCTGGACCGTGTTCGACGTCGGCGCCGGATTCGGAGACTTTGCCGTGCGGGTGGCGCGGGAGTGCCCGGCCGCGCGCGTCTTCGCGTTCGAGCCGCTGCCCGAGTCGTTCGCCCGCCTGCAGGAGCACGTGCGGGCCAACGGCGTCGAGAACGTTCGGGCCTTCGCCCAGGCCGTCGCCGGACGCGAGGGCGAGCTCACCCTCTACACCGTGACCGGCCTCTCCGGCCAGCACCGCACCGCGGGAGACGCGGCCCGCGGGCGACAGGAGACGGTGCGCGTTCCGGCCACGACGCTGGCCCGGGCCATGGACGACCACGGCCTGGCGCGCTGCGATTTCCTGAAGATCGACTGCGAGGGCGCCGAGT
Source organism: uncultured Acidobacteriota bacterium (assembly GCA_963733955.1). Lineage (GTDB taxonomy): Bacteria > Acidobacteriota > Thermoanaerobaculia > UBA5066 > Gp7-AA6 > DATFTF01. Next base: position 1,449,319 of record CAVTEW010000003.1, on the reverse strand, counting down.
ACGAGATCCTCTTCGAGGCCGGCGAGGAGACGCTCGCGCGGATCGGCCACATCGCCCTCGAGTACCACGACGCGGTCACCGCCCACACCCATGACGAGCTGGCCCGATTCCTGGAGAGCCGGGGCTTCGCCGTCCGCGAGCGGGTGAGCCCGGCGTGGCGCGAGCTGGGGTTCCTCTTCGCCAGCCGACCCTGACAATATATAACTTGTTAGACGCCGTGCCGGACCTCAGGGCGCGACGTACACGCCGAAGTTCCGGTCGGAGAAGGTCTGGGGAACCAGCCGCCGGTGACCGTGGTAGAGCCGATCGAGCGCGTCGAGACGGCCCAGGTCCGACGGATGGTAGAGGAAGACCAGCGGCCGGCCCTGGAGCCCTTCGGGGATCTTCCCCTGCGGCAGGAGATGGTCGTCGGCCCAGGCCGGATCGTCGATCTGGAAGGAGATGTTGCGGCCGTCCACCCAGAAATCCATCCCCAGCAGATACATGTTCGCGTAAGGGATGCCGCGCGCGTGTTCTTCCCGGAGAACCTGCGCCATCTCCATCGAGTGCTCGATCATGTGGTCGTAGGACTGCGCGAAGTCGCCGAAGTAGACGCGGTAGTTGCGCACGGCCGACCAGGCCAAGAACGCCGCCAGCACGGCCGCCCCGGCCGCGCGCGGCGCCGCGCTCTGCCGCGCCAGTCCGCGCAGGAGCCAGGCCAGGGCGCCCCCGGCGATCAGGAACACCACCGGCAGGGCCGGCCCGGCGCGGTTCAGGCTGGGATTCTCGTTGGGATAGGCCAGAGAAAGCGTCGAGGGCAGCGTCAGGAGAATCAGAGCGGGCGGCAGCCAGCTCCAGCGCCAGGAGCCCCGCGCGATCCGCACCACGAGCAGGACGGCGCCGGCGAAGAGGAGGCCGCCGGTGACGATGTCCAGAAACGGGTCGTTCTCCATCATGACCGTCCAGGTCGTGGACCCCTTCCAGTGAAACGCCTTGGCCATGTTCCAGAGGTTGCCGGCGAAGAGAGCCAGCGGCCTGGCTTCCAGGGCGCGCTCCGCTCCGGTGGCCCGGGTCGCCGAGCGGGCCCAGAAGTAGCTGCGATGCTCTCCGAGGAACATGAACTTCAGCAGCGGCAAGGCCACGATCACGGCGGTCGCCGTCACCAGGAGCCCCTGCCCCACCACGCGCCACCGTTTCCCGCCGCGCCGGCGGTCGGCCAGCGCGACCGCGAAGGCGAGCGGGACGAGCAGCGGCGCCACGCGGAAGGACGTGTACCCGAAGAGCCCCGCTCCCGCCGCGGCGCCGGCGGCCAGGAGCGACGCGCGATCGCCCCGCCGCTGCCACCGGGCCAGGGCCCAGATCAGGATCGTCGTGGGCAGGATGGCGTGGGTGTAGTCGAGCCCCTGGCGGGCCAGCGAGAAATTCCACTTTCCCCACGCGGCCAGGGCCGCGGCGCCGAGCCCCAGGGCCGGCCCGCCCAGCTCCCGGCCCGCCGCGTAGAGGGCCAGAACGCCGAGGACCCCGATCACGGCCGTGGCCACCTTGAGCGTCAGGAAATGCAGCGGCAGCCCGGCGAGGACGAAGGCGCTCGACCAGTAGAAGTGGAACGGCTCGCGACCGAGGTTGCGCAGGTAGTAGATGGCGTGCCGCCCGCCGATCAGGTCCAGCATGTCCTGCATCTCTTCGGCGTGGTCGCTGACCGGATTGGGCGGCGCGCTCGCCAGGCGCCAGAAGCAGAAGAAGACCGCTACGCCGAGGACGGCGGCGAGCGCGATCCATTCCGCGGCGCCGCGGCGGTCGTCCGGATCGGGAATCGGAGCGGACGCTTCGCCGCGCCGCCATGCGGCGACCCAGAGCGCGATGGCCAGGATCCAGAGAACCACGGGGAGGAGGCGAAACTCCTCCGCGGGCATTTTCCAGAACGAGAGACCGGCCGCGGCCACCGCGGCGGCCAGTACGGCGGCGCGCGGGCGGCCGGGGTCGGGGTCGAGCGCGGGCAGAGCCTCCCGGCGCTCGGCCATCCAGGACACGACGATCCAGACCACCAGACCCAAGGCCAGCGCGGCCAACGTCGCCCGGGAGGCCCGATGCAGCTCGAGCTCCCGGCTGACCGCGATCAACACGCCGAGGGCGGCCAGGCCGAGCCAGACCATCCAGCTCCGCGCCGCGGGTCCGCCGCGTCCGGCCCGCTCAGTCACGGCGCGGGCTCTCCGCCTGGCCCCAGATCGGGGTCACTTCCCGCACGTGCACTTCGCTGTCCTCGCCGAGGCCCAGCAGCAGGATCTCCAGGCGGGCGGCTCGGATCGGCGCGTTGCCCGGGACGTCGAGCTGCACGATGGGATCGGCCGGCTCTCCGGAGAACGTGCCGCCCGCCGCGATCGGCGCGGAGCCGTCCGCCGGCTCCAGCCGCGCCTGGACGACCACGTCCATGCCCGACGTGAGGAGAGCCAGCAGGAACCCCCGCACGCGCTGCGGCGGGTCGAACCGCAGCTCCAGCGTCGCCGGGTTGACCTGGGCCGTGCGCGCCAGGGTCTCGAGGTTTCCGTCGAAGAGGTTGGCGATCTCCCCGATGTCGAAACGGGAGTGGGCCGTGCAGACCGGCTCTCCCGCCACGACCGCCTCCTCCTCGATCAGGCGCCGGCGGTTCACCCGCTCGGCCGCCAGCAGGGCGTCGACGTCGGGCGCGTAGCGGATGCGCGCGAAGTAGAACGCGGGCGCGCCGTTGGGATACGCGATCCTGCGCTCGAGCTCGACGATCTCGAACTTTCGGTCGACGAGCGTGCGCTCCCATTCCTCGGCGGTCAGGACGTGGATGGCCTGGTCGGTCAGGTCCTGGTGGGACACCCGGTAGTAGTCGATATTGCGCGTCTGCACCCGCTCGTCGCCGGGACAGAAATAGCGCCGCAGATCCTCCGCCCCGTTGGTCCAGACCGGCGAGACGTAGACCGGCCAGCCGGGATGGCGGGCACGCTCGACGTTGGCCTCGCCGAAGACCTGGGCCGCGCCCCACTGCATGCCGTACATCCCGTAGTCGGAGAACCAGGTCGGGGCGTGGACGAGCGCGTCGGCGAGCATCCACCCATGAAGAACGGCGAACAGAAGGAAGGCGGCCACGGCGACGCGGGCCTCCGGCACGGGCCGGGACAAGAGGACGAGGAGACCGTCCAGGGCCACCGCGGCGAGCATGCTGGCCGCCACCACCAACGTCATCGACCGCGTCACGCCCGGGTGGACCAGCGCTCCGCCCACCGGCGCGGCGACGAGAGCGATCAGGAGCGTCCGCGGCCCGGGCGAGCGGATGCGCCGAAGGCACAGGACGATGCCCGCCACGGCCAGAGGCAGGACCGCAGCGAACAGATAGGGGTATCCCTTCATCTGGTGCCGGATGAGCTCGCGGGTCGGATCGGTTCCGAACCAGTAGGCCGGCGAGAATCCGGAGAGGTACTCCGCGCCGAAGCGCTGCCACTTGCGCGCGACGGAGAGCCTCGGATCCACCCAGTACGACTCCAGCCCCTCCAGGCGCTGGCGGATCTCCGTCGGATGCGCGCGCACGAACCGCGCGTAGGGCGCCGCGCAGAGGAGGAGCAGCGGGAGGGCCATCGCCAGGACGCGCCGCTGCCTCCAGTGGTACGGGAAGTCCACCGCCAGGAGCAGCATGCCGGTCATGGCCAGAACGGGCTGGAACGCGTTGTATCCATAGAACGTCAACGCGGCGCAGATGGTGGCCGGGAGCACGCTGCGCGGGCGCCCGCAGCGGTACCGCAGGTAGAAGTACAGGAAGCCGACGTAGGCCGCCGTGGCCAGCATCAGCTCGAAGGCGATGCGGGTGTGGAGGAACCAGGCCGGCGCGGTGGAGAGCAGGAGCACGCCGATCCACCAGAAGCGCAGACCGAGGAAATCGCGCAGGAGGAGTCCCACCGCGGCCATGGCCGGCAGAAGGAGGAGGACCTGGGTGGCCCGGGTGACGAAGACGGAATGCCCGGCCAGGAGCGTCGGCAGGAGCTGGGCGTAGACGCCGATGGAGAGGTTGTACGCGTCGGTGTTGCGGAAGTACGTCGGCAGGAACTCGCCCTCCGCGGTCCACCCGTGGCCCTCCAGGAGCTCGGAGGCCCGCACCGTCTGGACCGCTTCGTCGCAGAAGAAGTAGATCGGGAACCGCTCCAGGCCGATGAGCCGCGTGGCCAGGAACAGCAGGAGGGACAGGGCGAAGAGGACCTCCGCCGTCCGCGCCTTCGGAAACGTCGCGGCGAACATTCAGGCGCGGAAGACTCGCTCCTGCGTTCCGTCGAGCCACCGGTCCGCCAGCTCGACCCCCTGCATGAAGGAGTGATCCTGGTTCCCGACCTCGTACTTCCACGCCCCGAAGCGGCCCCGGGAGTAGATGTCGTGCGACTCGAGATACTCCTGGAGAACGCCGAGCGCCTCGTCGCGGTCCACCGAGGGGATCGGATAGGCGTGGGCCGCGTGGATCAGGTAGGTCGATTCCACGAGGTCGAGATCGGAAGGCGCCAGAATCTCCTCGCGCACCAGCCCTTCCAGCACGGCCCGGACGAAATCTCCCCGCGGCAGGGGCCGCGCCGCGGAGTAGGTCGTCTCGGTCAGGATCGAGCAGGACCGGGACGTGTCTCCGCCCGGCACGATGTCGGGCGAATAGTTGGAGAGGTACGTGATCCGGTAGAAGGGCGTCTTCGGATTGGGAAAGTAGATCCAGTTCTTCGTCGACGGAGCGGGCCGCTTCAGGCCCACGCCCACCGAGAACAGCCGATTGAAGAGGAGCCGTCCCGCGGCCTGGCGCACGCGCTCGGGAACGTGGCGCAGACGGCGCGCCAGCGCGGTCAGGGGCATGGTCGAGAGGAGCCGGTCGTAGCGCCGCTTCGAGCCGTCGGAAAAGAGGATCTCCCGTTTCTCCTCGTCGATGCACGCGGCCCGCTTGCGCAAGCGCAGCCGATCCCCCAGGTAGGGAAGGACCGCCAGCCAGAGCCCCACGGTGCCGCGCGTGGCCGGGTAGCCGAAGGTCGCGTTGGGGCCCCAGTCGGTCACCTTGGAGACGAGCGCGGCCTCCAGGGCCTTCTTCCAGTCGACCACGGCGACCCGTTCGGCGATCCAGTAGAAGCCCATGCGCGTCAGCGGCGTGGCCCAGACCTTCTCGTTGTACGGCACCATGAAGTGCTTGGACACGCCGGCTCCGAACCGGGCCAGGATCCACTCCTCGAAGTTGGCGTAGGCCCGGTCCCGGTCGATCGTCTGGGACTCGACCAGGCCGATCAGGCATTCGAGCATGGCCTCTTCGGGCAGCGAGGAGAGGTGGTTCTGAAAGGGATACCGGACGTACCGGTCCTCGAACTTGATCCAGCTCTCCCGGTCGATCCGGCGCACGCCTTCGCGGCCGAGCATCTTCTCGAGGAAGGCGTTGAAGTAGGGATAGCCCGAGAAGAGGATGTGCCCCGAGACGTCCCAGGTATAGCCCCTGGCGTCCTGGAAGCTCGTGGCCAGTCCGCCGATGCGGTCGGCCCGCTCGAAGATCTCGAAGTCGGTCTCCCCGCGCTCCTGCAGGCGGTAGGCCGTGCCGAGGCCGGTCGGCCCGGCCCCCAGGATGACCGTGCCTCTCATCGGGCCCCCGCCGGGACGTTCCCCGCGGGCCGCGCGCGGCGGATCTCGCCCCGCAGCTCGAAGAGGTAGCGGATCACGCGCGCGACGGTGCCCAGCATCTTCCAGGGCCGGTGGATCGACTGCCCCGCTTCCCGCGGAAAATGCCGGACCACGACCTCGGAGACCTTCCACCCGGCGATGCGGCAGCGGGCGAAGATCTCGTCGCCGACGAAATTGATGCGGTGCTTGATCTCCAGGGCGCGGGCCACGGGCCGGCGAAACGCGCGGCAGCCGCCGTTGATGTCGTGGAGCGGCGAGCCGAGGATCCAGCGGGAAAGGAGATTGAGCCCCTTGGAGAGGACCAGCCGCGGGAGCGGATCGTGGCGCTCCTTCTTCCAGCCGAACACGACGTCGGCGCCCCCGTCGATGGCCGCCAGGAACGCCGGGGCGTCGGCCAGCGTGTGCTGCCCGTCCCCGTCGACGACCATCACCACCTCGCCCGGCGTCGAGCGCAGGGCCGTCTCCGTGGCCACGGCGTACCCCTTGTTCCCGTCGTGGTGGACGGCCAGCACCCGCGCGTCGGCGCGGGCCAGGCCGTCGGCGATCTGCCCGGTCTGGTCGCGGCTGCCGTCATCGACGACGACGACCCGCCAGTCCAGGCCGGGAACGGCCGAGAGCGAGGACACCGCCTCGGCGACGGTCTTGGCGATCAGGGCTTCCTCGTTATAGGCCAGGAAGGCGACGCCCAGCCGTGGCTCTCTCTGCGAAGACATCGCGCGTCCGCTCCCTTCCGATCGGCCGGGACTCAGCCCGGAAATCGTCCGTAGATGATCCAGCCCGCCGCGGCGACCCAACCGAGCACGATCAAGAGGATCCACGGGTCATCGATCAGGAGCGCCTGCGTCGGGTTTCCGCCGCCCCCGCGCCGGTAGACCAGGCGCACGTAACGGGCGACCCCCAGCACGACGAAGGGGATGGTCGGCGCGAAGGACCGCCCGCCGTGCATCGCGAACGTCGAGGGCGTGACGGAGTACGCGGAATAGGCCGCCACCGTCGTCAGCGCCGTCAGCACGAACAGAAAGTCCAGCCCCTCCGACCGGTACGACGCCAGGACCGCGCGGTGCTCCGCCGACGAGGCGCCGCCGGCGTGCTGGAGCTCCCACTGGCGTTTTCCCACGACCAGGAACAGCGCGAGCAGGTACGCGCAGCCCATCAGGAAGAGCGACGCCGGAACGTTCGCCAGCGCCGCCCCGGCCAGGGCCCGCAGGGGGAGGCCCGCGGCGACGATAAACGCCTCCAGAAAAGGGACCTGCTTGAGCCACAGAGAATACGCGATCATCAGCGCGCCATAGATCGCGCACCAGCCGCCGAAGGCCCGGGAGAGCGCGAAGGCCAGGCCGATCGCGGCCGCGCCCAGGGGCAGAGCCAGGCCGAGCGCCGTGGCCACGCGCAGGTCCCCGGAGGCCAGGGGGCGGTGGCGCTTGATCGGATGGGCGCGGTCGCGCTCGCGGTCCACGACGTCGTTGACCAGGTAGACGGCGCTGGCGAGCGCGCAGAAAATCGCGAATCCGACCGCGGCGGCCAGCCAGCCGCGCGCCGACGTCAGGGCTCCGCCGAAGAGGAACGGGAGCGGCAGGACCAGGTTCTTGACCCACTGAGCCGGCCGGGCGGTGGCGAAGAGCGCCGCGAGGGAGCGCATGGGTGCGTCGGCGGCGGCCAGGGCCTGACCGTGCGAAGAGTCGACCGCCATTCACCCATTGTAAAGGAGAGGCGCGCGGGCCCGAAGTCGGACACGAAATCACCTACAATCTCCCCGATTCACCTGGAGGAGTGCGCCCCTTGCCACAGCCCGGAACCCTGATCGAAGGCAAATACGAGATCCTCGGGAAGATCCGCGAGGGCGGGATGGGGACCATCTACAAGGTCCGCCACCGCCTGCTGGACGAGGTCCGCGTCGTCAAGGTGATGAAGCCCTCCATCACCGCGGACGAGGAGCTGAAGCGCCGGTTCGCCGAGGAAGCCAAGATGGCGACCCGGCTGAAGCACCCCAACATCGGGACGATCCACGACTTCGCCCTGGACGACGACGGCACCGGCTACCTGGTCATGGAGTACATCGACGGCGTGAACCTGGCCGAGCTGCTCCATTCCAAGGGGCCGCCCGGCCTCCCGCTGGTCCTGGAGATCACGCACCAGTCGCTCCTGGCGCTGGGTTACTTGCACCGCCGCAACGTGATCCACCGCGACGTCGCGCCGGACAATCTGATGCTGACCCACGACGAGGAGGGAAGTCCCAGGATCAAGCTGATCGACCTCGGAATCGCCAAGGCCCTGGACCGGCCGGTCGAACTGACCTCCACCGGCGTGTTCCTGGGGAAGCTCAAGTACGCCTCCCCCGAGCAGTACGGGGCCCTGAAGGCCGGAGAGAAGCTGGACGGACGCAGCGACCTCTATTGCCTGGGCGTCGTGATCTACGAGCTGCTGACCCAGACGCGCCCGTTTCTCGGCGAGACGCCCGCGGAGTTGCTCCGGGCGCATCTCTTCAATCCGCCGATGCCGTTCGAGCAGACCGATCCCGAGGGAAAAGTTCCCCCGGAGCTGCGCAAGGCCGTCCTCAAGGCCCTGGAGAAGCGCCGCGAAGACCGGTATGCGACGGCCGAGGAGTTCGACCGGGAGATCGTCGCGCTGCGGCATCAATACGGGGACGTGGGCGTCATCGACCACACCGTTCAGATGATCTCGACCGTTCGCCATACCCCGGGATCGACGGAAGCCCAGACCGTGACGCCAAGCGCGCAGGACCGACTGAACCGGCAGTTCGTCGCCGGAACCACGCCCTCGACCGCGCGGCCCGAGCTGACGGCCGTCCCTCCCGGTCAGGAGGAGGCGCCGCAACAGACCATCACCGACGCGGGGCGATCGGGCGGTTCGCGCGGCCTGCTCGGGCTCGCCGCCGCGGTCCTGGTGATCGTGGCCGCGGTGTTGCTGTGGCGGCGCCCCTGGGAATCGCATGCCCCGGCCAGTCCCGCGCCGGGCGCCACGGCCGCGCCGCTCGCCCCGACGTCCGCCGCCGCCACGCTCGAGGAGCCCACGTCTGTCCCGGTGACGGCGGCTCCGCCGACGGCTGCTCCCTCCACGCCGCCCCCGACGACTCCGGCAAGACCGACGCCGGGGGCGGAAGTCGGAGACCGGGCCGAAGCGCTCGATGCGCGCCAGCGGGCGACGCGGGCCCGCATCGGAGCCGATCGGGCGGGCGCCGCCCGCAAGGCGGCCGAGCCCTACGGCGCGGCCCGGCGGTCGATGGCCGAAGGAGAACGGCGCCTCGCGAAGCGCCAGTTCACCACCGCCCGCCAGGCCTTCGAGAAAGCCGCCGCCGGCTTCGAGGCGGCGCGGTCGCAGGTCGAGCAGATCGCCGTCCGGCCGAGCACGACCGCCCCGCCGCCACCGACGGCCAACCGCCCGGAGCCGACCCACATTCCTCCGACGGCGGTCCCGGTGATCATTCCTCCCACCGTCCCGGTGTCGCGCCCCGAGCCGACCCGCCCGGCGATCAACGAACAGGAGCGGATCCGCGAGACGGTGCGGCGCTACCAGAAGGCCCAGTCGAGCCTGGACGCCGACCTGTACGCCAGCGTGTTCCCGTCGGTCGACCGGGCCCGCATCCGGGCGGCCTTCTCGGACCTGCGGTCGCAGTCCGTGGAGATCTCGATCCAGAAGATCGACATCTCTCCCAACGGAGCCTCGGCGATCGTCCACGGGTACGAGGTTCGCACGGCCGTCCCGCGCGTCGGCAACGAGCAGCACCTCGAAGGCGAGCGGCTGATCACGCTGGAAAAGCGCGCCGACGGCTGGGTCATCACGCGGTTGGCGAACCAATAACCGTCACCTCCGCTGCGCTCACGGTCTGCGCCTGCGGGCGCACCGTCGCTTCCGCTCGATCGGGATCTGCGCTTCGCGCACCGGCGGTCCACTCGGCCGGATGCGGCCTCGACGGCCCGCCTGATCCCTCCCTCGCTCTCGCTCCCGCGGCGTGCGCCTCCACCCTCGCTTCCGCTCGGGTGACTTCGCACGCCGCGAACCAGGGCGAACCCTCTCCCCACGTCGCTTCCGCTCGATCGGGATCTGCGCTTCGCGCACCGGCGGTCCACTCGGCCGGATGCGGCCTCGACGGCCCGCCTGATCCCTCCCTCGCTCTCGCTCCCGCGGCGTGCGCCTCCTCACCTCTGGGAGACTTCGCGCGCCGCGAACCTGAGCGAACCCTCTCCCCACGTCGCTTCCGCTCGATCGGGATCTGCGCTTCGCGCACCGGCGGTCCGCTCGGCCGGATGCGGCCTCGACGGCCCGCCTGATCCCTCCCTCGCTCTCGCTCCCGCGGCGTGCGCCTCCACCCTCGCTCCCGCGGCGCGCGCCTCCTCACCTCTGGGAGACTTCGCGCGCCGCGAACCTGAGCGAACCCTCTCCCCACGTCGCTTCCGCTCGATCGGGATCTGCGCTTCGCGCACCGGCGGTCCGCTCGGCCGGATGCGGCCTCGACGGCCCGCCTGATCCCTCCCTCGCTCTCGCTCCCGCGGCGTGCGCCTCCACCCTCGCTTCCGCTCGGGTGACTTCGCACGCCGCGAACCAGGGCGAACCCTCTCCCCGGCCCTCTCCCTCGGGGAGAGGGGGAAGACGCGCCCTACGCGCGGCCAACGTCAGCGCGGGGACAAACTCCTCGGTGCCGTAGGGGCGGGGCTTGTCCCCGCCCGCCCTTCGCGCGCCGCGACCGGGCGCGCTCGTTAGACGGTGAGCCAGGCGCGGTGGCTAACGCCTTCCGCCTTCCGCCTCACGTCTCGCTAAAAGCTGTAGTCCAGTCCGACGAGCGGCGTGAAGTCGTCCCTCAGACCGTTCTTGTTGAGCGGGAAGAGCCCGTTGACGGTCAGGAGCAGGTTGCCGAACGGATTGACCTTGAAGCCGACCGACCCCAGGAGGGTGTTCAAGTTCCCCTGGCGCGTGATCAACCGCGGGAGCACCGCCGAGACGAGCACCGGAGGCGTGGCCGGGCTCGGATTGGTGTTGGCCACGAAGGTCGCGTTCTGCACTTCCACGATCTGCGCGTCGCGGTAGGTCCGGCCGACGCCGTCGGCGATGAACGTGAATCGGGGCGAGACCGCCAGGTCGAAGCCCAGCGCGTAGTCGATCTCGTCGGGAATGCGGGGCTTTCCGGAGCGGTGATTAGAGAAGGAGTAGCCCGCGTTGATGTGCGGAGAAAAAAGCCCGAAGTGCCCCGATCCGATGGCGTAGACCTTCACCTGGGTGGTTCCGGTTCCCAGGAGGTTCCCGTCGTCGCCGGTGGGCAGGCGGACGTCGGCGGCCAGAGCGAGTCCGGCGTTGGCCGAGGAGGTCAGCCGGTATTTCGCGCGGAGAACGACGTCGCCCACGCCCGAGGCGTCGCCCTTCTGTGTGAACGTCTCGGTGTCTCCGCCGTTCAAGAACCGGTGGATGGTCGGAGCATTCGTGGCCGTGGCCAGGCGGTCAATCGTCGCGTCGGTGACCGCGTCGAGCTCGACCTTCACGATCGGAACGGCCAGGCCGACGTCGAAGCGGTCGGAGAGACCATAGGTCATCTCGAAGGCGGTGATGTCGGTCTGGACCTTGAGGAAGATCTGAGTGGTGATGACGTCGCCCTCAAACCACGGCTGCAAATTGGAGGCGTCGCCGTTGGTGTCGATGTGCGTGAACACCGCGCTCAGGCCGCCGCCCCGCAGGGAAATGTTGTTGATGTGATCGAACGTGTAGTGACTGAAGTTCAGACCGACGTTGAACCGGCCCTTGCCGATGGTGTCGATGCGCTCGGCGTAGATGGGGCCGAAGCTGTCGGTGGCCCGGGTGAAGACGCCCAGGGCCGGATCGAAGCTGTAGGTAAAGCCGCCGGCGGAGGAGGCCAGCGGGAAGGTCGACAACTGGTTGGCGATGCTCTGGTTGAGCTGCACGATCGCCTGGAACTGCGGGGAGTCCGCCCCGATGAAGTGGGTCTCGTGGCTGGGAAATCCGGCCGGCGGAGGCGCCAGCGTGATGCCTTCCCTCAGGAAGTCCGTCAGAAGATCCCGCAAATTGAAGCTCTGCGCCGACAGCGGCACGGGCAGGATCGCGAAGACGACCAGGGCAAGGGCGCGGCGCAGACGCATGGTGTGGCCTCCTCCTACAAAAATCCCGGTTTCCCGCGGTCGAAACTTCGCCAAGAGTAGGCCGGCGGGGGCCTCCGGTCAAGCCAAAGAAGCGGGGACTCCGGCGCCGCCGGTCAGCGGCGCTTGCGCGTGAGCCGCCGGTAGCTCTTCAAATGCCGCAGCGCCGCCGCCGGATCGCCCAGCCTCTCGTACAGATTCGCCGCGTTGAAGTGCGCGTCGGCGTGCCCGGGATCGAGCTCGGCGGCGCGCTCGTAGAGCGCGACGGCTTCTGAGGGCCTGCGCAGGTCTTCCAGCGCGACCCCCAGGTTGTAGGCGGCGGTCGAGTCGTCGGGCCGGGCCTCCAGCGCGCGGCGGTAGTGCGACTCGGCTTGCGCCGCGAAGCCCTCCTCGTGCAGCAGCCGTCCCAGGTTCACGTGGGCGTCGGAGTGCCGGGGGTCCAGGGCCAGGGCGCGCGCGTAGGCGTCCCGCGCCTCCGCCGGGGCCGTGGCCTCCAGCTCGCAGCCCCAGGCGTACCAATCGTCGGCGGTGAACTCCCCGGACTCCTCCCGCGCGCGGCGGAAGGCCCGGCGCGCGATCGGCGCCACCTTGCGGGCCAGATCGGCCACGTCGAAATCGAGGAGGATCTGCCCGGAGTCCGGATGCCAGCGCCGCTGGCCGTCGCCGACCACCAGGCGCCCGCCGTCCAGGGCGAGCTGCAGCTGCGTCACGCGGCCCTCCGGGAAACGCGCCCGCAGCTGCGCGAGCGCGCGCCGGATCCTCCGCGGGCCGATCCGGGCCGAGAGAAGGTCGCGGGCGGCCTTGAGAAAGACCAGGTCCTGGAACGTGAACCGCAGGCGGCGACCGGGCCCGCGGCCCGGCGCGACGAGGCCGGAGCGCACGAACGAGCGCACGCGCCGGGGGGAAAGGCCGAGGAGACGGGAGATGTCCCGGGTCGAATAGCCGGTCACGGGAAACGCGGGGCGATCCGTTCTCGGACTCCGATTACTTCCGTCCCCCCGCCGCTTTCTTTTCGCCGCCCCGCGCCGCGCGCTTGGCCGGCTTGCGCTCGGCAGCCGCGTCGGCCTTGCGGGACGGAGCGGGCGACTTGGCCAGGCTCCGCCGCAGCGCCTCCATCAGGTCGATGACCTCGCCGGCCTTGGGCCTCGGGGCGGCGGAAATCTCCTCGCCGGTGTCGATCTTGCGCTGGAGCTGCTCCTGGATCCGCTTCTTCACATCGTCCTCGTAAGCCTCCGGGCGGAACTTGTCCGAGGAGCTCTGGTCGACCAGGAGGGTGGCGAGCTTCAACTCGGCCTCCTTGACGTCTTCGGGCTCGAGCCCCACCTCGGCGATGGGCCGGATCTCGTCGGCGTAGAGGAGCTGCTGCATCACGATGCCGCCCTCGGCCGGACGCAGCATGACCAGGTACTGCTTGCCGCGCGCGGCGTACTTGGCCAGGGCCACCCGGTGCGTCGTGCGCATGGCCTGGGCCAGCAGCCAGTAGGCCTTGGAGCCGCCCTTGTCCGGGCCGAGATAGTAGGCCTTGTCGAAATAGATCGGATCGACCGCCGCGACCGGCACGAACTCGGTCACCTCGATCGTCTGCGTCGACTCCTCTTCCAGCGCCTTCAACTCCTCGTCGGTGAACAGCACGTACTGGTCCTTGGAGAACTCGTAGCCCTTGCGCATCTCCTCGCGCGTGACGATGACGTTGTCCTCCTTGGGGCAGATGTACTGCTGCTTTAACCGCGAGCCGCACTTGGCGTGGAGGAGGTTGAAGGAGATCCCCGACGAGGAGTTCGCGGCGGAGAAGAGCTTGACCGGAATGGAGACGAGGCCGAACGAGACGTTGGCGGCGGCGATCGCTCTGGCGGGCATCGGTTCTCCCTTCGAAGCAAGACGGGCCCGGCGGGGCCCGACAACTCCTGACAATCTAAGTCTAACAGGGAAAGGGCTTAGGTCACCGGCAGGAGAGCGCCCATGCGCTCCGCGAAGGCCGGGCCGGTCGCCTCGTCCTCGTGCTTGAAGAAGAGGTAGGCCTCGCTCCAGGGCTGCGCCAGGATGCGCCCGGCCCAGTCCGAGAGCGATTCCTCGCCGTAATCCTGACGCCTCAGCCGCAGGTAGCCCCAGCCGGCGGTGGCCACCAGCGGGGTCGCCAGATCCTCGTCCTCGGCGACGCACAGCGCCCGGCCCGCCGCGGACAGCGCCCCGTACACCTCGTCGTCGAACCAGCTCTCATGGCGAAACTCGAAGGCGCAGGGGGAGGCCGCGGGCAGCGTGGCCAGGAAATCGGCCAGGCGGGGCAGGTCCTTCTTGAAGTTGGGAGGGAGCTGGAAGAGCGTCGGGCCGAAGCGATCGCCCAGGGTCGAGGCGACCTGGAAGAAGAAGTCGACCGAATCGGAGGCGTCCTTCAATCGCCGGTGGTGCGTGATCCGCTGCGGAGCCTTCAAGGCGAACCGGAATCCGTCGGGCACCTGCTCGGCCCACTGGGCCAGCACGGACGCCCTGGGCATCCGGTAGAACGTGTTGTTGATCTCGACCGCGGCAAGCCGCGTGGCGTAGAACCGCAGCATCTCCGCGGCCGGAAGGTCTTCGGGATAGAAGCTCCCCTTCCATTCCTTGTAGGAGAAGCCGCTCGTTCCGACGCGGACACGCATCCCGGTCAACTCGCGATCTCGACGTCCTCGCGGTAGGCTTCGTAGGCCTTCTGGTACTCCATCACGCGCGCCACCTCGGCCACGAACTCTTCGGCGTACCCGGCCCGGCGCAGGAGGTGAAAACCCATCTCCATGCCCGAGGTGATGCCGCCGGCCGTGACGATCCGTCCGGCGTCGACGACCCGGGCGCGGGAGATCTTGCATCCCGGCGCGATCCTGGCCAGCCGATCGATCGGCACCATGCCCGAGGGCGATTGCTCGACGCGGTCTCCCTCCTTGCGGTTGGTCGCCGGAAGCCCGTCGAGGAGTCCCATCTGGCCGTAGATCCAGGACCCCGTGCAGACGGACGTCAGGAGCGGCAGCGAGCGGATGTACTCGTGCAGCCGGCGGTTGTGCAGCTCCTGTCGCGTCCCGAAACCGCCGGGGATCAAGAACGCGTCCATGGCCGGCGCGTCGGAGAAGCAGTAGTTGGGCTGCACGGTGAAGCCGGCCTGCGTCTGGACCGGACGCATCGCGTCGGCGATCAGAAAGGCGTCCAGCTCCGGGTCGAAGCGCCGGGCCACCGAGAACACGCCGTGCGGCGCGGCGAAGTCGACGATCTCGGCGTCCTTGAAGACGTAGATCCCCAGGCGGAAGCCGGGAATCCGAAGAGGATGGACCATCGGCGTCCTCCTTTCGCGATGCGGGGACTCTAGCACCGGCAGAGGACTAGAGACTGGAGACTGGAGACCGGAGACTGGAGACTCAAGCAACCGGCGCCCCAGAAAAGCCTTCCTGAGACAACAGCTCATCAAGTCACCAGTCGCCAGTCGGGGAGCAGCGTCTTATCGTTGTAGGCTTTCCCGCTCATGTCCGCGCCCCTCCCTCCGCGGTTCGATCCGAAACGCCGCCGATTCGTGATGCTGGCTCTGGTCCTCATCACCGCGCTCGCCTCGTTCGAATCGACCATCGTCTCGACCGCGATGCCGACGATCATCGGCGACGTCGGCGGCCTCCCGCTCTACGCCTGGGTCTTCTCGATCTACCTCCTGACTTCGACCGTGGCCATGCCGGTGTACGGGCGGCTGGCCGACATCTACGGGCGGCGGCGGATCCTTCTCATCGGGATCGGCATTTTCCTGACCGGGGCGGGCCTCTGCGCGTTCGCCCACTCCATGCCGCAGTTAATCGCCGCGCGGGCGATCCAGGGACTGGGGGCGGCCGGCCTCATTCCCGTGTCCATGACCGTGGCCGCGGACATCTACTCCCTGGAGGAGCGGGCGCGCATCCAGGCGGTCTTCTCCGGAGTGTGGGGCTTCGCCAGCCTGGTGGGCCCGCTGCTGGGCGCCTTCCTGACCATCCACTTCGGATGGAGGTCGATCTTTTCCATCAACATTCCCTTCGGGGCGCTCTCGCTCTTCCTGGTGGCGACGCAGATGGTCGAATCGCGGGCTGCGCTGCCTGACCCCGTCGACGTCGCCGGCGGCGTGACGCTCGCCCTGGGCGTGACCGCGCTCCTCTTCGGCGTCCTGCGGACGTCGAGCGGCGGCGGCGGCGGCGGTGCCGTGCGGGTCGCGCTCTTCGCCGTGGGCCTCGCCTCGCTCGCCGTCTTCGTCCGGCTGCAGGCCCGGCGGGCGCATCCGCTGATCCCGCCGGACCTCTTCCGGCGATGGGAGACCGCCTCCCCGTTCCTGGCGGGGATGATCCTCGGCACGACGATCTTCGGCGTCGACACGTTCGTGCCGCTCTTCGTGCAGGGCGCCCGCGGCGGAACGGCCGGCGCGGCGGGAGCCGTCGTCACGCCCCTCATCTTTCTCTGGGCCATGTCGGCGGCGGCGGCCGGCCGCATCATCCTGCGCTTCGGGTTTCGCACCACGGCCCGTCTGGGCGCCGTGCTGGTGCTGCTGGGCCTGTCGGGGCTCCTCGCCGGCGCGCTCTCGGACGCGGGCGTGGCCTGGATCAGCGCCGCCTGCGCCCTCGTCGGAGCGGGCCTGGGGCCTTCGTCGATGGCGCAAGTCCTGGCCATCCAGTACGCCGCCCCGGAGCGGCAGCGCGGGATCGCCACGAGCCTTGTTCCCTTCTTCCGCACCGTGGGCGGCTCGCTGGGAGTCGGCACCCTGGGCGGGATTCTGGCGGCGGGCTTAGCGTCGCGCCTTCAGGGCGGCGCCGAGACCGCCAGCCGCCTCCTGGCCGGGCACGCGGAGACCGGCGCCGCCTCGCCCATCGCGCCCGCGCTCTTCCGCCAGGCCATCGAGCGGTCTCTGCTGCCGGTCTTCGCCGTTCTCCTGGCGCTCGCCGTCGTCAATCTGTTCGTGGCTTCCGGCTTCCCCGCCGGGGCGGGATCGACCGACGAACCGCCCCTGCCGGCGGAGGGGCTGGCGTGATCGACTGGAGACGGGCGACGGGCGACTGGCGACTGGCGACTGGCGACTGGTGACTCAAGGAGCTTACGTCACAAGAAAGCTCTGGCGAGGCGGCTGCGACTTTAGTCTCCAGTCTCCAGTCTCCAGTCTCCAAACGCCAGGGCCAGATCGCGGCGGATGGAATAGGCGAAGGCCAGATGGCTGCTGGCACAGGACCGCCGTCACCAGCGACTCCCACAGCGATGCCGTCCCGGCGATGCGCAGCCCGCGGAAGCGCCGCAGCGGCTCGGCCAGCCAGCGGTCGCGGGCCAGGGCGCGGTCGAAGGGCCGAACGTCCTCGCCCCCGCCGAGAACGCGCTCGACCACCGTGAGCGCCGCCGCCCGCGCCGGGTCTCGTGACGCCCCGAAACTGGACGTCGACCCGGAGCGGGGCCGTCCGCCCGGATCCGCTCCGGCGGACGGCCACCAGGGCGACGCCCGAGCCGGCGGGCATCAGGCGGCGGTAGACGCCGTCCTCGAAGCGGTCCACGGCTTCCGGGAAGCGGACGAACCGCGCGGCCGTCCGGTCCAGGTCGAACGGCCCCCGCGGCCGATACGAAAACCGCAGCCGCTCGCCGTCGGCGTGCCTCATGGAAGACCGCGCCTGCAGAACCGCTCCCCGGCCGCAACCCTCTCCGCACGTCTCGTGTTCTTCATGGCATGGTTCCTAACACCTTGCCGCGGGCGCGGGTTGCGGGCGCGCAACCTTTCCGCCCCAGGCCGTGTTGGAGAAGCGAGGAAACCGATATGTGCGAACCGACGATGGTCGAACCCTCCCGGCTTGACGCGCGACCCGCGCTCAAGATACTCGTCGGAGGAAAGGAGACGGCCATGGACGCCCCGGCACTGGAGAGCGCCCTGGCAGAGGACGTGGACCTCCACTTCGAGCGGATGGTCCGCGAGTACCAGGACCGGCTCTACGGCTTCGCCCTGCGGCTGACCAACCGCCCCGAGGACGCCGAGGAGGCGGTCCAGGACGCCTTCGTCCGCGCCTACCGGGCGTTGAAGACGTATCCGGCCGGGCGGATCCGGGCCCTGGCGCTGCGTCCCTGGCTGTACCAGATCACCTTGAACGTGGTCCGCAATCGGTTTCGGCGCAAACGCCATCCGACCGAGACGCTGGACGGCCCGGCCGCGCAGAGCGTCGCGGATTCCTCCGCGGGTCCGCTCGAGCGGCTCGAGGCGAGCCGGAGGCGGGCCGATCTGGCGAGCCTCGTCGCGGACCTCCCGGCCCGCTACCGGACGCCGCTCATCCTGCGCTACGTCGAGGGGCTCAAGCTCGAAGAGGTCTCGGAGATCCTGAAGCAGCCGCTCGGCACGACCAAGTCGAACGTGCATCGCGGAATCAACGCCCTGCGGGAAGCGATCACGCATTCCCGCCGGCCAGTGAGGTGGAGCCATGCGTAAGACGGAGAGGAACGGGACGGACGCTCTGGAGCTGGCGCGTCAACTGCGCGCGCTCGGTGAGGAGAAGGCGCCCCCGACGCTCTTGCCGACGGTGCTCGCGCGCGTCGGGCTCGCCGCGGACTCGTACTGGACGATCCTGTCGCCGGTGGGCCCGGTCTACGTCGCCCGCAGCGCGCGCGGGATCACGCGCGTGTCGCGCGCCGCGTCGGCCGCGGCCTTCGAGAAGCACTACCGGGAACGGTTCGGCCGCCCCGTTCACCCCGACGCGTCCCGGCCGCCGGCGGGCATCCGCACGCGGATCGAGGACCGGGGCCAGCCCGCGGGGGGAGAGATCGTGTTCGACCTGGCCGGTCTGACCGATTTCGAGCAGGCCGTCCTGAAGAAGGCCCTGGAGATTCCCCGGGGTCAGGTGCGTCCCTACGGCTGGATCGCGCGCGAGATCGGGCATCCCGAGGCGGTGCGGGCCGCGGGGTCCGCGCTAGCCAAGAACCCCGTGCCGCTCCTGATTCCCTGCCACCGCGTGGTGAGAAGCGACGGCCGGATCGGGAACTACTCGATGGGAGGCACGCGGGCCAAGAAGCGAATCCTCTCCGCGGAGGGAGCCGAGCCGGAGACGATCGAGCAGCTGGCCGCTTCGGGCGTGCGCTACCTCGGCAACGAGAAGAAGCGCTTCTTCTGCTACCCGACGTGCGGGGGAATCGAGAGCCTGATTCAGGAGAACAAGGTTCGGTTCCATTCCGCGCGGGAGGCGCTCGCGGCGGGATTTCACCCTTGCGCGGATTGTCGGCCGGCGGCGGCCTAGCGTCCGCCGACGCTAGCTCTTGACGGGAGCCGGCGCGCGCGGCTTGGAGACCATCAGCCGGCCGAGGGCTTGGCGCGCCCGGCGCACCCAGGGACGAACCTTGCCGCGATGGAACTGCGGCACGAACTCCGCCTCGTCGAGGATGCGCTGATAAGACTTCGCCGCCGCGTCGCGCTCTCCCGCGTCGGCCTGCAGGGTGGCCAGATGGAAGAGGATCTCCGGCCGCGAACTCTTCTCGGCGAGCTCTTCGTAGGTGCGGCGGGCCGACGGCAGGTCGCCGGCGGCCTCCTGGGCCTTGGCCAGCGCCAGCAAGGCGTCCCCCGTGTCGAACCACCGGTCCTTGTCCAGGACCTCCTGGAATGCGGCGACGGCTTCCTGCGGCCGGCCCGATTCCAGGAGGCCGCGCCCTCTCTCGTAGGTGGCGCCCGTGTCGGCGGGATCGCGCGCCAGCGCCTGCTGCGCGGCTTCGACCGTCTTCGCGTACTCGCCCCGCGCGCGCAGAATCGAAGCGTACGCGGACCAGGCGGCCGCGTTGTCCAGGCGCCGCACCTCCGCCGCGGCCTGCCGCTCGTCGGTCGCGGTCGCCCGCCGCAACCGAAAGCGCAGGCCCACCGAGGGCGCCCTCACGACTTCGGAAAAGAAGTAGACCGCGCTGCCGATCGGTCCGAAAAGCAGAATGATCCAGAGCCAGGACCCGGCCTGGCCCCGCCGGATGGCCTCCACCGCCATCCAGACGGTAAAGGCCGCTCCCACCAAGTAGAAAAGGCTCACGAGTATGTTCCCCCGTTGTAACGAGGACGGAAGAGATTGTCAAACGACCGCGGCTAGACTTACGCGATCGCATGACGGTCGCCGGCATCCGCGCTCTTCTCATCGACCTCGAGGGGACCATCTACGAGGCGGGGCGGGTCGTGCCGGGCGCTCCGGAGGCGATCCGGGAGCTGCGCCGCCGCGGGCTACGGTGTCTGTTCTGCACCAACACGACCAGCCGGCCCCGCACGCGGCTCGTGGCCGAGCTCGGGGCGATGGGCATTGCGGTCCCGCCGGACGATCTGTTCACGGCGCCGCTGGCCGGACGCAAATATCTGCGCGACCGCGGCTGGACGCGCTGCGATCTGATGATCCGGTCCGCCGTCCGCGAGGACTTCGCCGGGATCGAACAGGACGACCGGTCCCCGCGGGCCGTCGTGATGGGCGACATCGGCGAGGAATTCACGTTCGAGCGGCTCAATCGCGCGTTCCACCACCTCCTGGACGGGGCCGCGTTCGTGACGCTCGCCCGCAACCGGTATTACCAGGGAGCGGAGGGGCTGATCCTTGACCAGGGCCCGTTCGTCGCCGCGCTGGAGCACGCCTCGGGCAAGACGGCGACGCTGGTGGGCAAGCCGTCCGCGGAGTTCTTCCGGGCCGCTCTGGACTCCGCGGGAGCCGCGCCCGAGGACGTGGCCGTCGTCGGCGACGACGTCGCCGCGGACGTCGGCGGCGCTATGGCCCTGGGCATGCGGGGCGTCCTGGTCCGCACGGGCAAGTTCCGGCAGGACGAGCTCGAACGGTCCCCGGTCCGTCCGGACGCCGTCGTCGGGTCGGTGGCGGATCTTCCCGGGCTGCTGTAGAACCTATCCGTGCCCGATTCGTCCGGCGCCGCGGTCCGCGGCGGCATGATCGACATGGAGAGCAACACCACGCTCGTCCAGTGCTATCCGGCCCACCAAGCGGTGCCCGCGGGCGACGCGGCGTGTCCCGCGGTCGTCGTGCTCCACGACCGCTTCGGCCTGAATCCCCACGCGCGCAACCTGACCAACCGCCTCGCGCACGCCGGCTTCTACGCGCTGGCTCCAGACCTGTACTGCTCCCCGTCGAGCTTTTCCGCCGGGGCGCCCGACGCCCTTCACCCCGCGCGGGGGACCAGCTTCGCCTACAGCGAGGAGACCGCCGCGCGCGACCGCGCCGCCACGCTCTCCGACGCGCGGGCGTCCGAGGTCGTGAAGCAGACGCTGGCCTACCTGGCCGGACGGTCCCGGGCCCGCTCCGGAGGCGCCGGTCTCATCGGTCTGGGCACGGGCGGGCGCGTCGCGTTCCTGTCGGCGTGCCTCTTCCCCGATGCGGTGCGGGCCGCGGTATGTCTGTATCCGGAGGGCCTGAACGTCGCGCACCCGGGCGGGGCCGGGCATCCGACGCCGCTCGACCAGGCCAACTCCCTCGCCGCGCCGGTCCTGCTGTTCTACGGGCTGCTCGACACGGACATCCGGCCGGAGGAGCGGGAGACGGCGAGGCGGCACCTCGTCGCGCTCGGGAAGGACGTGCGCATCGACGTCATCCCCGGAGCGGGGCACGATTTCTTCTGCGAGGACCGGGATTCCTACCGCCTTCGCGCGTCCAAGCTCGCCTGGGAGGAAACGCTCTCCTTCTTTCGCCGCCGCGTGGGACCCACCGAGTCTCCGACGCCTTAGGAGGGCCGCGGCGAGCGGCGAGCGGCGGCCGACGCCGCCTCCCGAGATCCGATCAGCGGCCGCCGAAGGCCCGCCGCGTCCTGGCGAGGGCCGAGCGCACGCGGCGCGGAGCGGTGCCGCCGGGCAAATCGCGGCGGGCGACCGCCGACAGAACCGTGAGCTTCTTCAGGAACGGCACGAGCTCCGGGGCCTCCACCGCGGCCACGTCGCGCACGTCGGCCCGAGCCTCTCCCGCCAGGCGGCTCCATCGAGCCACCCGGGAATGGGCTTCCCGGAAGGGCACGCCCCGGCGCACGAGCTCTTCGGCGATGTCGGTCGCGAGCGAGGAGGGATCGATGGGCGGCCGGTCGGCCGGCGGGCGCAGACTGATCCCGCGCACGACTTCGTTCATGGCCGCCGCGGACGCCTCCAGCGTGTCGGCGGCGTCGAAGAGCGGCTCCTGGGTCTCCTGCAGGTCGCGATCGTAGGAGAGCGGCAGGCCCTTGAGCGCGGTCAACGTGGCGATCAGGTCTCCGAAAACGCGGCCGGCCTTGCCGCGGACGAGCTCGAGGGAGTCGGGGTTGCGCTTCTGCGGCATCATCGAGGAACCCGTCGTCGTCGCCTCGGACAGCCGGAAGAGGGCGAATTCCTCCCCGGTCCAGAGAATCAAGTCTTCGGCCAGACGCGAGAGATGGGCCATGGCAAGCGCGGCGGCGGCCTCGAACTCCGCGGCGAAGTCGCGGTCGGAGACGGCGTCGATGCTGTTGGCGGAGACCTCCGGGAGACCCAGGTCGCGCGCCACGCTCTCCCGATCGATCGGCAGCGTCGTCCCGGCGCAGGCGCCCGAGCCGAGCGGCGAGACCGCGGTGCGCCGGAGCGCGCCGGCGAACCGCTCGAGGTCGCGGCGCAGCATCTCGGCGTAGGCGTGGAACACGTGAGCCAGAAGAACGGGTTGGGCGCTGCGCAGGTGCGTGCGGGCTGCCACGATCACGCGGGCCGCGAGAAACTCCTCGGCCCGGGACAGGAGGGTCAGGCCCAGGGCGCGCAGCGAGTCCGAGGCGCGGCCGATCGCGGCCATCGTCCAGAGGCGCAGATCCAGAGCGACCTGGTCGTTGCGCGACCGGCCCGCGTGGAGACGCCCGCCGGCGTCGCCCACCAGCTCGATCAGGCGCCGCTCGACGTTCAAGTGGATGTCCTCGTCGCGGTCGGAGAACCGGAAGCGGCCTTGCGCGATCTCGCGGCCGATCGCGGCCAGGCCGCGTTGGATCTTCGCCAGCGCGGCGGCCGGCAGGAGTCCCGCGCGCGCGAGCCCGCGGGCGTGGGCGAGCGACCCGGCCAGATCGAGCTGAGCCAGGCGCCGGTCGAAGCGGTGCGAGACCGACAGCCGGGAGAGCGCCTCGCCGGGCGCGTCCGCGAAGCCGCCGGCCCAGAGCGCCCGCCCCGACCCGGCTCTGGCTCTCTTCTTCGTCATCCCAGGAACTCCGCGATCACGCGCCGATAGATCTCCGGCGCCGCCGCGAGCGCGGCGATCGCGATCGACTCGTCGGCCGCATGCGACTGGTCCGGAGTGCCCGGCCCGAACACGATTCCCGGCCGGCCCGCCAGGTGGGCCAGATCGGACACGCCGCCGAATCCGGAGACGGCGGCCGCGCCCGTCGCCGAGAGCGCGGCCCGGGCGATCCGCGACGACGGGTCTCCCGCCACGGGCCGCAGCCGGGCCGACAGCACCTCCACCTCGGAGCCGACGGTCGAACGGATCCGCGCGATCATCGCATCGTTCTCCAGGCCGGAGATCGTCCGCGCGTCGACGGTCATTTCGCAGCGGTCCGGAATCACGTTGGACTTGACGCCGCCGCGGATCATCGTGACCGCCGCCGTGGGCCGCCCGAGCAGCGGATCTTCGACGCCGAAATCCAGGCTTTCGATCGCCAGCGCGTCCCGCGACGCGCGGGTGATGGCGTTGTCGGAGAGCCGGGGCCGCGCGGCGTGCCCGCTCTTCCCGCGCGCGGTCAAGCGCAGCTTGACCAGCCCCCTCTGGGAGACGGACACGGCAAAGTCGTTGGGCTCGCCCACGACCGCCGCCTCGAAGGCAAGTCCGACGACGAGCTTCTCCAGGCCCTCGCCGCCGGTCTCCTCGTCGCAGGTGGCCGCGAAGAGGAGGCTCCCCCGCTCGGGCAGCCGCGCCGTCAGAAACGCCTCGAGCATCGACGCGACGGAGGCCTTGGCGTCGTTGGCGCCGAGGCCGATGAGGCGGCCGCCTTCGAGGCGCGGGCTCCAGGGATCCGCGGTCCAGCCGTCCGCGGGCGGCACCGTGTCCAGGTGCGAGTTGAGCAGAAGGCACGGCGCCCCCTCGCCGCGCCGGGCCAGGACGTTCCTGCCGGGGCGCTGCGCCTCGACGCCGGCCTCCAGGCAGATCTGGGCGATCCGGTCCGCGAGCGCCGCTTCGTCGCCCGACACGCTGCGGATGGAGACGAACTCCGCCAGCCGCTCGGCGACGGAAGGTACCGACGCAGTCTCGACGTTCACTGGTGCCCAGGCGGACGGCCGCAAGGGCCGCCCCTACGGCACCGGACGGCCTCAGATCCGCCACGTCTTCGTAGGGGCGGGGCTTGTCCCCGCCCGCGTCCTGTTTTCATCACGCGATCACCATCGTCCCGCTGCCCTTGTCGCCGAAGATCTCCGAGAGCAGGGCGTTGCGCTGGTTGCCGTTGACGATGTGGACGGCGCGCACGCCCGACTCTGCCACCCGGGAGATCTCCTCGAGCTTGGCCACCATGCCGCCGGTGACGGCGGCGCTCTTGGCCAGGCGCCGGGCTTCCGCGGCGGAAAGCCTGGAGATGAGAGATTCCGGGTCTCCCGGGCGCGCCAGAACACCGGGGACGTCGGAGAGCAGGATGAGCTTTTCCGCGGCCATCTCGATGGCCAGGGCCGAGGCGATCGCGTCGGCGTTGACGTTGTACACGTGGCCTTCTTCGTCCGCGGCGAGCGGCGAGACCAGCGGCAGGTAGCCGGCGTCCAGAAGCGTCGTGAGCAGGCGCGGGTCCACGTCCACGACGTCGCCCACGTTGCCGAAATCGATCGTCTCGCGCTTTCCGGTCTCGCGGTTGACGACCCGCTTCTTGGAGCGCCGCCGCGCCAGCACGACGTTGCCGTCGATCCCGGAGACTCCCACGGCGTGGATCTGGTGCGCCCGCAGGGCCGACAGGATCTCCACGGAGATCTTGCCGGCAAAGACCATCTTGACCACCTCCAGGGTCTCGTCGTCGGTGATGCGGCGGCCGTTGACGAGCCTGGTCTCCAGGCCGAGCCGGTCGGCGAGCTGGGTGGCCTGGGCGCCGCCGCCGTGCACGACGGTCACGCGGATGCCCACCTGGTGCAGGAGCGCGATCTCCTCGGCCAGCGACGCGAGGTTGTGGTGATCCTCGGTGACCTTGCCGGAGATCTTCAGGACGAAGTTCTTCCCCTTGAAGCGCCGGATGTAGGGGAGGGCCTCGCGAAGAATCTCGGCGTCGATGGAGCGGGGGGACTTGGCCTCTTCTTCCTTCATGAGCGTCGATTTGCGATTTGCGATTTGTGATTTGTGATTGGGGTTCGTCGAGACGCACCGCGAACGGCTGGGCCAGCCGCAATCGCAAATCGCAAATCACAAATCACAAATGTCCTCATTCCTCCGCCATCCACTCCAGAATGGCCTGCTGCGCGTAAAGCCGATTCTCCGCCTGGTCCAGCACCAGGGACCGCGGCCCGTCCAGGACCGCATCGTCGACGACGACATTGCGGCGCACCGGGAGGCAATGCATGAACGCGGCGTCCCGGCCGCGCGCCATCCGCGCCTCGGTGACCCGCCAGGCTTTCAGCCTGGCCCGGCGTTCCGCCTCCGCCTCCGGCTTCCCGTAGTCGGCCAGCGCTCCCCAGGACTTCCCGTAGACCACCTCGGCCGCGTCGTACGCCGCGTCGGGTTCGCCGGTGACCGTCAGCGTGCCTCCCGAGGCCAGCGCGTTCTTGCGGGCCGTCTCCACGATCTCGGCGTCGAGGTCGTACCCCTCCGGCCGCGCGAACACCAGATCGACGCCCAGCCGCGAGGCCGCGAGCAGAAAGGCGTTGGGGACGGCCATGGGGAGCGGCCTCGGGTGATAGGCCCACGTCAGCAGGACTCTGCGGCCGCGCGTGGGGCCGAGCCGTTCGGAGAGCGTCATGGCGTCGGCCATGGCCTGGCACGGGTGATCGAGCGCCGACTCGAGGTTGACGACAGGCACGCCGGAGTAGCGCGCGAACGCGTTCAAGACCGGCTCGGCGCGGTCCTTCCCATAGTCCGTGCCGGACGGAAACGAACGCACGCCCAGCAGGTCGCAGTACCGTCCCAGGACCCCGGCGCCTTCGCGCACGTGCTCGGCGGCGGCTCCGTCCATGACGACCCCGTCCTCGTACTCCATGGCCCAGGCGTCGCCGCCCACCGAGAGGGCGACGGGTGTCCCGTGCAGGCGCGAGACGGCCACCTCCATGGAGACCCGCGTGCGCAGCGACGGGTTGAAGAACAGGAGGCCCACGTGCCGGCCCGCCAGCGCGCGGCTCTCCGAGCCGTTGCGGAACTCCTCGCCGCGCGCGAGAAGCGCCTCGAAGCGCTCGGTCGAAAGACCCCGCGTGGTCAGGAAGTGATTCATAAAACCGCCTCCAGCGTTTCCAGGAATCGGTCGATCTCCTCGGCGCGCAGGACGAGCGGCGGCAGGAGACGCAGCACGTCGGGCAGGTCGCTCCCGCCGACGAGGACTCCCCGGGAGAGGAGCGCTTCCCGGACGGCCTTTCCGGGCCGGTCGAGCACAATGCCCAGGAGAAATCCCTCGCCGCGCACCTCCCGCACCCCGGCGATGGCGCGGAGGCCGGCCCGCAGACGGTCGCTTCCCCGGCGCACGTTTTCCAGGAGCCCTTCCGCCTCGATCACGTGGACGGTCGCCTCCGCCGCCGCGCAGGCGAGGGGGCCGCCCCCGAAGGTGGTCCCGTACTCGTCGGGCTTCACGCCCGCGGCGATCTCTTCGGCGACGAGCACCGCGCCCATGGGGACGCCGCTCCCGATCCCCTTGGCCAGGGCGACCAGATCCGGCGCGACGCCGTGGCGCCCGGCGTAGAAGAACGTCCCGGTGCGGCCGAAGCCGGTCTGCACCTCGTCGTAGATGAGCTTGGCTCCGCGCCGGTCGCACAGGCGTCGCAGCCCCTGGAAGTACTCGGCCGGAGCGGTCAGGACGCCGGCCATGCTCTGGATCGGCTCGATCAAGACCGCGGCGACTCCCTCGTCGGCCGCGGCCTCCGCGGCCTCGAGGTCTCCGAACGGCACGATGCGGTGGCCCGGGACGTTGGG
Source organism: uncultured Acidobacteriota bacterium (assembly GCA_963733955.1). Lineage (GTDB taxonomy): Bacteria > Acidobacteriota > Thermoanaerobaculia > UBA5066 > Gp7-AA6 > DATFTF01. Next base: position 1,422,582 of record CAVTEW010000003.1, on the reverse strand, counting down.
CCGGCCGAGCTCGCGGTACCTGGCCAGCCCCGCCGCCGAGATCGCGTCGGCCGTGCGGCCGTGGAAGCCGCCGGAGAAGGTCACGATGTCGGCGCGGCCGGTTGCGCGCCGGGCCAGCCGCATCGCGTTCTCGTTGGCCTCGGTGCCCGAGTTCACGAAGAAGACCCGGGACAGAGGCGCAGGCGCCCGGGCGGCGATCGCCTCGGCCGCCCGCGCGCGAACGGGAAGGGCGACGACGTTGGAATAGAAGAGGAGCTGCCCGGCCTGCTCGCGGATCGCCCGCACGATCTCAGGATGGCAGTGCCCCGTCGCGGCCACGGCGTGACCGCCGTAGAGATCCAGGTAGCTCTTCCCCGCTGCGTCCCACACCGTCGATCCCTCGCCCCGGACGAGCGTGATCGGCCAGCGGGTGTAGGTGGTGAGCTCGGCCGAGGCGGCGGCGGCGACCGGCTCGGTCATGGAAAGACTCCGGACATCTTCAATCCGGTCGGCTCGGGAAGGCCGAACAGGATATTCATGGCCTGGATGGACTGGCCCGCGGCCCCCTTGACCAGATTGTCGATGGCCGCGAAGACCAGCGCCACCGAACCCCGCGTCGCGACGCCGACGTCGGCGAAATTCGTTCCCTTGACCGCCGCGACGTCGGGCGAGCCCTCGACCAGGCGCACGAAGAATTCCCCGCCGTAGGCCCGCTCGTAGATCCCCCGCAGCTCTTGCTTGCTCACCGGCTCGGCCAGGGGAACGGCCGCGGTGACGAAGATCCCCCGCACGAGCGGCGCCGAATGGGTCTGAAACACGATCCGGCCCGCGGCCGGCTCGCCGATCGCCGAGAGGGACTCCTCGATCTCCGGAAGATGCCGGTGCCCGTCGATGGCGTAGGCGAAGAACGCGCTCGCCCGGCGCGGATGGTGCGTCGTCGCGGTCGGCGTGACGCCGGCCCCGGAGGACCCGGTGATGGCGAACACGGAGGCGCTCGCGTCGCGCGCCACCCGCTTGCTCTTCCAAAGCGGCGCCAGCGCCAGGATCGCCGCGGTGGCGAAGCAGCCCGGCGAAGCCACGGCTCGCGCGGCGGCGATCTTTTCTCGGAAGAGCTCCGGAAGGCCGTAGGCGAACTCCTTCTGGCGCGCGAAGCCCGGAGGGACCGGACCGTAGAAGCGCTCGAAGGAGGCCGGGTCCTTCAGACGGAAATCCGCGGACAGATCGACGACCGGCACGCCGGCGTCCAGGAGCCTCGGGGCGATGTCGATCGCGTACCCGTGGGGGCCGGACAGAAAGACGACGTCCGGATCGCCGACGCCGTCGGGCAGCTCGGAGACGAAGACGAGATCGGTCAGGCGGGAGAGATGGGGATGGACCGCGGAGACCGGCTGGCCGGCCTGCGAGCGGGAGATGACCGCCACCGGCTCGGCCTCGGGATGATCGAGCAGAAGCCGCAGGAGCTCTCCCCCGGCGTAGCCGCTCGCGCCGAAGATCGCGGCCTTCAACCTCACGGGCGGCTCGCCTCCGCGGTCTTGTGCAGCTCCTCGTACACGATGCCGAACAGGCTGCGCCCGTCGGTCTTGGCGTTGGCCGCGGGCAGCTTGAGCTCCTGGCTGATGTAATCCGTCCCGGTCTGGTTGTCCGTCACCGGCCCGGAGACGACGGTGATCGGGATCCGCCACCGGTCCATCAGCTCCTTGGCTCCCCAGGCCGCGACCAGGTCGTTGGCGCACATGACCACCGCCTTGGTCGCCCGGGTCAGGTCGGCATGCTCGAAGAAGCTCCCCACGTGGTAGTCGCCGAGAATTCCGTCGCCCAACTCGAGCACGATCACGTCCGGGTTCTTCGCCGCGAGCTCGGCCAGGATGGCCCGGGCGAACGGCGCCAGGTCGCGCACGCGGGCGGTCGAGGGAAGGCCGCAGTCGAGAAAGGACAGGGTGGCGAAGGCGCCGTGGTCTTCCATGTCCAGGGTGTCCCGCAGCGCGGCCACGCCCGAGAGCTTGGCCGCGGCGACGCGGCTGCCCGACTGGGCGAACCGCTTGACGATCTCGGAGGCCGCCCCGGTCTTGCCCGCGCTCATGCAGGTGCCCGCGACCACCACGAGCGGCGGGCACTCCGGCAGGTCGTCCCGCGGCGGGAGGGCGTTCTGGGCGATGTTGGCGGGGACGCCCTCGCGCAGGACCGCCCCCAGGACCTCGACCTCGAGGGGCGAGCCCACGTCGGGGTTCTTGCCGATGCAGACGCCCAGGACCCCTCCCAGGTTCAGCACGTGGATCGTGTCGCCCACGTGGATCGACTCGGGGATGGTTCCCACGAATCCCTTGAGGGCCCGGCGGTACCCGAGCGTGCCGGCCATCACGTCGCCCTTGTTGATCTTGGCCATGCGCCCGGAGGTCAGCTCCAGCCGGTCGTACACGCTTTTTTCCATCAAGGCGCGCACCGCCAGGACGTTTCCCTCCCGCGCCTCGATGTGCTGCGAGATCTCCACCTCCCGCGGTAGATCGAGGCGAGCGGTCGAGGAAGCGATCTTGTCCAGGGTGATCTTCATTTCGAACCTCGGCCGGCCAGGACCGAGAGGATTCCCGGAAGCGCCAGCGTCTTGCCGATGCCCCGCGCCTCGGCCGGCGACAGATACGCGTTCGCTTCGCCGTAGCGGACCACGTCCGCGCGCATCAGGGAATGGGGGCTGCGCACGCCGACGACCTCGAGCCGTCCGGGGGCAAAGCGCACCCGCGCCTCACCGGTGACCCGCCCCTGGCTGGAGCGCAGAAACGCGTCGGCGTCGCGCAGGGCGGGATCGAACGCGAGCCCCTCGTGGAGCAGCCGGCCGTAGGTCTCGGCCACCAGCGCCTTCAGTTGCCGCTGTTCCTTGGTCATCACGAGCTTCTCCAGCTCTCCGTGCGCCGCGATCAGGGCCAGGGCCGCGGGCGCCTCGAAGACCACGCGGCCCTTGGCTCCCAGGATCGTATCGCCCAAATGGATCCCGCGGCCCGCCGCATACCGGCGGCCCAGCGCGTTCAAGCGGGCCACCAGCGCGAGCGCGTCGATCCGGCGGCCGTCGAGCGCCACCGGGCGGCCCCGCCGGAACGCCAGCGTCGCCGTGCGGGGCGTCCGGGGCGCCCGGGCGGCGGCGTTGCCCGGGAAGAGCTCCTCGGGCGGAAGCTCCCAGGGATCGTGGGTCTCGCCCCCGCCGATCGTCGTTCCCCAAAGCCCCTCGTTGACCGAATAGCGGGTCACTTTCGGAGGAATGACCACTCCGCGGGAGGCCAGGTACGCGGTCTCCTCCTCGCGCGTCACGCCCAGGTCCCGGATCGGCGCACGCACCGCGATCTCCGGCGCGAGCACGGAGAGCGCGGCGTCGAAGCGGAACTGGTCGTTGCCCGCGGCGGTCGAGCCGTGCGCGATCGTGCGGGCCCCGGCCCGCCGGGCGTACGCGGCGACCGCGCGCGCCTGCACGGCCCGCTCGGCCGCGACCGAGAGCGGGTACACGCCGCCCCGCAGGACGTTGCCGAAGAGGAGCGGGAGGGCGTAGTCGTCGAACACGTCCCGGCGGCCGTCCCGGAAGACGTGCCGCTCGACGTCGGCCTGGCGCGCGCGCCGGGCGATGGCGCGCCGTTCAACCGCGGAGAAGCCTCCGGTGTCGACGGTCACGGCGTGGACCCGGCTCCCCTCCTCGCGCAGGAGGACCGCGCAGTAGGTGGTGTCCAGACCACCGGAAAAGGCGACGCACACGACCGGCGAGCGGCGTTTCATGAGGCGGCGAGTTGCTCGGAATTCTACGGGAGTCGCGTCGAGCGCGCCGCCGCCATGGAGTACGTCCTCCTGGCGGATCGGCGGCGGGCAGCGGGCGCCGCCGCCGCGGCACAGCGGGCGCGGTCGCGCGCGGAACGGATCGGCGATCTCATCGGCCGCTTACGTTCCGACAAGCGCGCCGTCATGTCAAGCGGTTTTTCGGAAACGTCTCGTCTCACTGCTCGACGCACGGCTTGACCGTGACCGAAGCCTCCCAGGCGTCGTTGCGGCGCTGCTCGACCACACGAAACGTCTTGTGGTACGTCTCGCCGGGACCCAGGGCCCGCCGGGTCCGGTACAGCTCGAGCTTGCCGCCCTCGTCCACCGCCGTGGGCGTGGCCACGCCGCCGATCGCGGCGAACCCGCCGCGGGCGCCGGGCGCGGACTCCTCGGCGCGCACCATCCGGAAGGCGCCGTCTCCCCCGTTGATGAACGTGGCCACCACGGTGAACTCCTCGCCCTCCACGGGACTCTCCGGAAGGACCGACAGCGCGATGCGGATGCGCGCCGCGTCGTCCCGAGCGGGCAGGCCGGCCACGTCTTTGAAGCCCGGAGGGATCTCTTTGGGAACGCCCTGGAAATAGCCGGTCCGGCTGATCTCGGCGCAGAAGCGCTGCCTGGGGCGGTTGGGCTGAAACCTGGACGGAGGCAGCACCTGCGCGATCCGGGTGGTCGGCTCGCGCGCGGGCGGCCGGGACGCCTTCGGCGGCCGGGTCGTCTTGCGTTCTTCCCGACGGGCCTCGCGCGTTTCCACCGGAGCCGCCGTCGGGAGCGGTGCCGTCGCGCGCGCCTCGGGCGCGGCGGTCGGCAAGGGAGCGGCCGTCGCGGGCGGCGCGCTCGTCGGGCGGGCCGGCGCCGCCGCCGTCGGCTCGATGGAAGCGGTCGAAACGTCCCCGCGGCCCCGGTTGGTGACGTAGTGGGAGACGACGATCCCCAGGACCACCAGAGCGGCGGCGCCCGCGGCGGCGATGGCGTAGCCGAGCAGCGAATGCGGCCGGCGCTCCTCCCGCACGGTGCGCTCGACCGGCGGCGCGCCGCGCGTGCCCCGCGGACCGGCGTAGGCCAGGGTCCGGTCGTCGCCGCGCACCTCCCGGTTGATCTGGGTGGGGGCCACCGGCACGTCCGCGCCGAGCCGGGAAATCGTCTGCTCCACCCGCTGATCGGTGGCCTCCAGGGGCCGCACCGAGATCTCCGAGACCCGGAACTTGGACTGGAGCGTCCGCTGGAGCCCGGACACCGCCCCGGGGTTGGCCGCCGCGGCGGCCTTGCGGGCGGCCTCGACCGCGGTGCGCACGTAGTCGCGGACCTGGTCCGCCGTCTCCGGATTGGCCTCGCTCGCGGGCAGAGCCTCGATGGCCTTGGCGAACTCGGCGGCGGTCTGGTACCGGTCCTCCGGCTTGGTCTGGAGGGATTTCAGGATCGTTCCGCGCAGGACCGCGCCCAGGCGGCCGTTGGGGTCGCTCTGGGTGAACGGCATGGGCGGCCGGTGCAGGCGCGCGGTCAGGATGTCCTGGAGGCTTCCTCCCACGTACGGACAGATCCCGGTCAGGGACTCGTAGAGGACGACGCCGAAGGAGAAGAGATCGCTTCGTCCGTCAATCGCCGCCGATGTCGCTTTCTTGGTCAGCTGCTCGGGGGAGGAGTAGCGCAGCTTGCCGATGAACTCATCCGCGGCGGTGAGCTGGTCCTGCTCCTCGTCGTGCTGGAGCTTGGCGATGCCCAGATCGATCAGCTTGGCCTGGAGGGTGCCGTCCTCCTCCTGGGTCATCATGATGTTGTCGGGGGCGATGTCCCGATGGACGATCCCCTTGCGGTGCAGGTAGTCGAGCGCCGAGAGCCCCTGGCCGGCCAGGTACAGCGCCAGGGAGATCGGGAGCGCGCCGCAGTTGCGGATCATGTCGCGCAGGTTGATCCCGTCGATGTACTCCATGACCATGTACGCGGTGCCTTCGTCGTCGACGAAGAAGTCGTAGAAGCCGACGATGTTGGGGTGCTTGAGCCGCGTCGCGGTCTGGGCCTCGCGCAGGAAACGCTTGCGGGAATCGGCGCTCTCGGCGACCTCCGGCCGCATGACCTTGATGACCCGAAGCTCGTCGAGCAGGCGGTGGCGCACCATGTAGATGGCGCCCATGCCGCCCTCGCGCAGCTTTCCGAGGACCTCGTACTTGCCTTCGATCGCGCCGCCGGGGGGAGGGGCGCTCACCGGCGGCCTCGTCCGCGCCCGGCATCCGGGCCCGACCGGTGGCCGACGCCGCGCGCGCGGCCCAGGGCCGCCGGCTCCGCCCGGATTGAGCTTCGGTTCACGGACCTCAAATATATCGTCATTCCGGGGAGCCCGGGCAGGCCGGCGGCGCAATCCCATGGGCCGTGACCGCGGCGGGCGGCTGGCGTAATCTTGTTGCTCGTTTCCAGGGAACCGCCAAACCTTGAACTTCGCATCCTGGTTCGCCCGCGCCTCGCGCGCCGACCTCCTGCGCGCCCTCGGAGTCGCGCTGGAGGCAATCCGCGTCGATCGGGTGCGCACACGGGCCGCGCTGGTCGCCCTGGCCCTGGCCATGTCGATCGTGGTCTGCCTGACGACGCTGGTCGAGCGCGGGCGGGCCGCCACCATCCGCTCCCTGGAGCGGGCCGGCCTGAAGAACCTCTACCTGGTCGCCCGGAAGGACGCGCCGGGCGGCGGCGCGCTCGCCCGCGCGGACGCCGACCGGCTCGGCGCGGTCCTGCCGGTCCGATCGAGCGCCGCCCTCAAGATCGCGCGCGTCCAACTGACGCTGCGCGGCGCCTCCGTGTCCGCGCCGCTTTACGCCGTCTCCGGATCCTGGAGCCGGGTCTTCGGCGCCCGCGCCGCGAGCGGGCGGCTCCTCGGAGACCTCGACGTGGCTCAGCAGACGCCTTACTGCGTGCTCGGCCGCGGCGTGGCCCGGGAGACCGGCCTCCCGTCGGCCGTCGGCACCGTCGTCAACGTCGGGAACCGCAGCTACCAGGTCGTCGGAGAGATGGCCGAGACCGCCGCGGAAGGCGCCACCGTCGGCGAGATCCCGGCGCTCGACTGGAACCGCGCCGTTCTGGTGCCGCTCGGCACGGAGCCCGACGCGTCTCTCCAGCCCCAGTCCGAGTACCCGATCGACGTGGCGGTGCTCGCCTTCTCCCAGGCCGCGGAGGCGGCGCGCGCGGCGAATCTCCTGCCCGCGACCGACGCCGCGCGGTTCGGCCCGGGCGGCTCGGTCCGCGTGGCCGCCCCGATCCAGACCCTGCGCCAGTACAAGGAAACCCGCCGGACCTTCGACCGGATCGTCTGGCTGGTGGGCCTCCTGACCGCCCTGTCCGCCGTGGCCGGCATCTCCAACCTGCTGTCCGCCTCGGTGGTCGCCCGCACGCGCGAGATCGGGCTGCGCCGCGCCGTCGGAGCCCGTTCGCAGGACATCGTCCTGCAGTTTCAGGCCGAGGGGCTGCTGCTGGCACTTCTGGGCGGCGGCGGCGGCCTCTTCGCCGGAGTGGCCATCAGCCTCTTCTCCGTCGACCGATCCGGCGCGGGCTCCTCCCTGTCCATCGTTTCCTTTTCCGGCCTGGCCGCGCTCTGCGTCGTGATCGGCATCCTGACCGGGATCCGGCCTTCCCTGCGCGCCTCGCGCATCGATCCGGCCCAGGCGCTGAGGGAAGGATGAGGGAGAATTTGTGATTTGTGATTTGTGATTTGCGATTGAAACACGAAGACGCGATGAAGACCCGGGTCCGACCAGAGGCTCATTGTTCGAGCTGCGGTACGACCACGACCCGTCGGCGCGGAGGAGCGGTTTCCGACGCAATCACAAATCGCAAATCACAAATTACAAATGGTTTCTTCGCTGCTCTCATGTTGCTCTGCGGCCCGGCCCTTGCTCAGCAGCCCCCAATGCCGCCCGTCGTCTCGATCGGGCAGGCGCTGCGGGCGGCGCTCTACCGCAACCCGGATCTGCTGGACAGCCTCGACTCGCTCCTCTCGTCGCGGATCGCCGAGCGCGGCGTGGCGTCGACGTTTCTCCCGCAGGTCACTCCCTTCGTGTCGTTCGACCGCGGGCGCGATTCCTCGCAGCGCTCGGACAGCTACGGCATCGCCGCCTCGGAGCTCTTCCCGTTCGGCACGCTCCTGGAGGGCCAGGCCAGCGTCACCCGCGTCGCCGGCGACTCCATCGACACGGGGTTCGGCTCGGACTACCGCCTGACGCTCACGCAGCCGCTCCTGCGCGGGGCCGACCCCGCGGTCACGCGCGAGCCGCTGCGGCAGGCGCGCCGCGTCGTGTCCTCCGCCGAGCGGGCGCTGGAGGTGCTCCGCCGGCGCACCGTGCTTCTGATCTACCAGACCTACCTGGGGATCGCGCGGCAGCGGGAGGCCCAGCGCCTGGCCACGGAGCGCTACGAACGCTCGCGCAAGCTGACGGAGTTCTCTCGCGCGCGCTTCGCCGCGGGCAGCCTCTCCCGCCTGGACGTGCTGCGCGCCGAGCAGCAGGACGCGTCGATCGCGCTGGCCTTGAACGACGCCCACAACGCGGTGGAGGATTTCCTGGACCTCCTGCGGCGCGCCGCCGGACTCGGCCGCGACCTGCAGTTCGTCATCGAGCCCCCCGAAGGCCTGCCGATGCCCGAGCCGACCGAGACCGAGGCCATGCAGAGCGCCCTGGATCTTCGGCCCGAGGCGCAGGAGGCGCAGGACCTGGTGACCGACGCGGAGTTCTCCTTGCGGATCGCCCGCAGCCTGCAGCTGCCCTCCCTGTCGGGAGTCCTGACCTACGAGACCTTCGGAACCGGCCCGACCGCGGGCGACGCTCTGCGGGCCCGCAACCCATCGTTGGTTTTCGGGCTGCGGTCGCAATACGGCTTGAACACCGCCATTCTCTATTCCCAGAGGCGCGAAGCGGAGATCGCCCTGGAGACGCGCCGGCGCGGCCTGCAGCTCTTGGACGACGACCTGATCCGCGACGTCCGCCAGGCCTACCGCCGGCTCCGGCAGGCCGAGCGCGACCACGAGATCGCCGCCAAGAACGCGCAGGTCGCCGAGCTGCAGTCCCGGGTCGCGCAGTTGCGCTTCGAGAAGGGGCTGTCCGACAATTTCAACGTGGTCGACGCCGAGAACCTCTGGAACGCGGCGAAGCTGCTCGAGTCCAACTCGCGTTACGACATTCTCCTCGCGCGCCTGGACTGCCTCTTCGCGTCCGGGCGGCTGGACGTCGTGGCCTTCCTGCGCCAGCCATGAGCGCGACCGCCCCCACGCCCCGCTCGCGCGCCGCCGAGACGTTCGGCCGGATCCGGCTGCGCCTGCGCGAGCACAAGGTGGCCGCCGCCGGCGCGGCCGTCGCGATCCTCGTGGTTCCCTGGCTGCTCGGCTGGATCTTCTCGGCGCGCCGGCCCGGCGACGTCGTGGTGCTCCGCGGGACGCTCCATCCCTCCGTAGCCCTGGTGGGCACGCTCGCGCCGGCGCTCTCGGACTCCTACGGCGCGACCGTCCCGGGTGTCGAGCTCAAGGTCCTCTGGCTCGTGGAAGAGGGCGCGCTCGTGCGCCCGGGGGATCTCCTGATCCGGTTCGATCCCGCGCCGTTCCAGAAGGAGCTCGACACGGCCAGGGCCCGGGCCAAGGAGCTGTCCGGAGAGGCCGACCAGGCCAGGCTGGCGGTCGAAGCTCTGACCCTGCGGGAGGCCGAGGACCTCGACGAGAAGCGCACCGCCACGGAAGCGTCGGAGCGTGAGCTCACCACGCTGGTCAATTCGACCGCCCCCCTGACCGCCGCGGAATCCGCCAACGACGTGGAGACGCGCGAACGGGCCCTGGAGGAGGCGCAGGCCAAGCTCGACGGGCTCACCCCGTTCGTCTCGCAGGGATACGTGTCCCAGGAGGAATACCGCGCCGCGGTGACCCGGCGGGACCAGGCCGCCGCGGACCTGAAGATCGCCCGGGCCCGGCACGCCGCCCTGGTCCACGAGACCAACCCGGACCTGATCCGCCGCAAGGCCGACGAGGCGGAGAGCCGGAAACACAATCTGGAAGTTGTGCAGCGCCGCAACCAGGTGGAGCGGGCCCAGGCCGAGGCGGCCGTGCGCGTGGCCGCGGCCCGCCTGGAGGAGGCTAACCGCCAGATCGCCGACGCCCAGACGCGGATCGCCGCCTGCGCGGTCACCGCCCGGGGGCCCGGCCTGGCCGTGCACAGCGAGGTCTTCGACAAGACCGGCGAGCGCCGCAAGGTCCGCGTGGGCGACTCGGTCTGGGGCGGCACCACGGCGGTCACGCTGCCCGATCTCTCCCGCATGCAGATCGAGGGGCGGGTCCCGGAGTCCCAGATCCATCTCCTGGCGCCGGGCCAGACGGTGCGCGTGCGCCTGGACGCCTTCCCGAATCTCGAGCTGACCGGAACGCTCAAGGCCATCGGATCGGTCGGAGCCTCGGAGAAGAACGAATCCCGGTCGTTCCCGGCGACCGTGGCCCTGGACCAGGCCGACCCGCGCTTTCGTCCCGGCATGATCGGCCGCGCCGCCATCGCCTGCGCGCCGCTCGTCAACGTCCGCTACCTCCCCGTCGAAGCGATCCACTCCGACGAGCGCGGCCCGTTCGTCTACGCGGTGTCCGCGCTGGGCCGGACGTCGCGCCGCGGCGTCCAGCTGGGAACCTCGACGGCGCAATCGGTGGAGATCAAGGGCGGCCTCGAAGCCGGCGACGTCGTGCGTATCGCCGGAGACTAAACGGCGGACGGGGGGCCGGGGAGACCCGGGGATGGGGGCACCGCGACCCGCCCGGTCAAACGAGCCAGGCGCCGGAGCCGCTCCGCGCGCTCGGCGGTGAAATCCTCCGCGCGCGCTCTCCAGGTCCAGTTCCCCGCGGCCTGCGCGGGCCGGTTCATGCGTGCCTCCCCGCCCAGGCCGAAGACGTCCTGAACCGGCGCGACCGCGCGCGCCGCGACCGACGCGTAGGCCGCGCGGATCAAATCCCACTCGATCGCGGACCCGTCGCCCCCGAGGTACTCGGCCACCCGGCGCCGCTCCTCGACGGAGAGCGTCGCATACCAGCCGCGCGCGGTGTCGTTGTCGTGCGTGCCCGGATAGACGACCGCGTTCTCGACGTGGCGGTGCGGGGCGTGCGGGCTGTCGTCCTCCGAGAAGGCGAATTGGAGGACCCTCATGCCCGGGATGGCCAGACGGGTCAGGAGCTCCGTGACGTCCTGCGTGATCGTGCCCAGGTCTTCGGCCACGATCGGAAGCGTCCCCATCTCCTGGGCCAGCGCGCGGAAGAGCGCGTCGCCCGGAGCGGGGAGCCATTGCCCGCCGCGGGCGTCGGGGTCGCCCGCGGGGACGGCCCAGTAGCCGGCCAGCCCCCGGAAATGATCGATGCGAACGAGATCGACGGCAGAGAGGCAGGTCCGGATCCGATCGAGCCACCAGCGGAAGCCTTGCGCCTCCATCGCGTCCCAGCGGTAGAGCGGATAACCCCAGAGCTGCCCGGTCTCGCTGAAGTAATCCGGGGGCACGCCGGCGACGGCCTCGGGCCAGCCCACGGCGTCGAGCGCGAAGAGCTCGCGGTGCGCCCACACGTCCGCGCTGTCGTGCGCGACGTAGATGGGCACGTCGCCGAAGACGGCGATCCCGCGCCGGCGGGCCGCCTCGTGCACCCGCTCCCACTGCCGGGAGAAGAGGAACTGCACATAGATCTGAAAGGCGATCTCGCCGGCGAGATCGCGCCGCGCCGCGGCCAGGGACGAGGGGTCGCGCAGGGCCAGCCCGTCGGGCCAGAGGGGCCACGGCCGTCCCTCCAGCCGGGCTTTCAGGGCCGCGAAGAGCGCCCAGTCTTCCAGCCACGGCGCCTGCGCGGGCGCCGCGCGAAAGGCCTCCAGCTCCTCCCGCGCGGGAGAACCGCGGCGGGAGAACGCCTCCCAGGAATCGCTCAGAAGGCGCTCCTTCCAGCGGCGCGTCAGCGCAAAATCGACCTCGCCGGACGGGAACGCCGGCGCCGCGGCCAGGGCGTCCTCCGTGAGGAGGCCCTCGTCCGCGAGCCGCCGCGGAGAGATCAAGAGCGGATTGCCGGCGAACGCGGACACGCCGCCGTAGGGCGAGTCGTGCGTGCCGGTGGGCTGGAGCGGGAGGATCTGCCAGAGGCCCTGGCCCGCCGCGGCCGCCCAGTCGAGGAACCGCTCCGCGTCCGGACCGAGATCGCCGATCCCGAACGGGCCGGGCAGGGACGTGACGTGCAGGAGCAAGCCGGCGGAGCGCGAAGAGGACGACGTCATGGCGAGCTCTCGATCGGGGACTAAGGATCCCAAGAAATCGTGACGGGGTGCATCATGGCGGCGGCCGCGTGAGTCCTCAGTCCTCAGTCCTCAGTCCTCAGTCCTCAGTCCTCAGTCCTCAGTCGTCAATCGTTTGTGGGCGGACCGCCCTATTCCAGCGAAACCCGTGCCGGAAAGCGGTTGTCGGCGGCGACGAGCTCGCGCAGGCGCTCGGGATTCTCCCGCAGCGACCGGATGCGCTCGGCGCCGGGCACGTAACAGTACTCCGCGTACTCGGTGACCATCCGATCGGAGGAAAAGAGCCGCGCGATCTGCGAGGCGCTCTGGACCATCTTCTCGATCCAGCGCGCCGGCAGTCCCTGCTCGTCGCGCTCGTAGAAGAGCGGCACCACCTCCCGCTCCAGCACGCCGTAGAGAGAGAGCGCCACCTCCTCGTCGTCGGCGCTGTCGCGGCGCTCGCCGATCGGAAATCCGGCCTGCTCGTAGGGAGCCTCGTCCCACCATCCGTCCAGCACCGAAACGTTGACCGCGCCGTTCAAGGCGGCCTTCATACCGGATGTCCCCGACGCTTCCAGCGGACGGATCGGGTTGTTCAGCCAGACGTCGCAGCCTCCCACCAGGCGGCGGGCCATGGCGATGCCGTAGCCCGGCAGAAAGACGACCTTCCCCCGGAATTCCGGCCGCCGCGTGAACTGGACGATCGTCTGCATGATGCGCTTGCCCGGCTCGTCGTGCGGGTGCGCCTTGCCGGCGAAGATCAGCTGCACCGGCCGCCCGGGCTGGTGCAGGAGACGCGCCAGGCGCTCCGGGTCGTGAAAGATGAGCGCGGCGCGCTTGTAGGTCGCGAAGCGGCGGGCGAAGCCGATCGTCAGGGCCCGCGGATCGAGCACCCCGGCCGCGCCTTCCACGTCGACGGGGCTGCCGCCGCGCTCGCGCTCGAGCTCGGTCAGCCTCTGGCGGCATCGTCGCACCAGCTTGGCCCGCAGCTCCTCGTGCCGCTGCCAGAAGAGAGGCCGGTCGAGCCGCTCGCCGCCGTGGTCGATCTCCAGAGACGAGATCTCCGGGGCCGTCCAGGTCGGCGCGTGCACGCCGTTGGTGATCGGGTGGATGGGGACCTCCTCGGACGGAAGCAGCGGCATGAGGCCGCTCCAGAGCCGTCGGGCCACCCGGGCGTGCAGGTGCGACACCGCGTTGGCGTGCGCGGACAGGCGCAGGGCCAGGACGGCCATGGAGAAGAACTCCCCGGGATCCTCCGGGTTCTCGCGGCCGAGCTTCAGGAAATCGTCGAAGGCGAGCCCCAGCTCCTCGACGAACGCGCCGAAATACTTGCGCAGCAGCTCCGGGGAGAAACGATCGATTCCCGCGGGAACCGGCGTGTGGGTGGTGAACACGTTGCCCGCGGCGGCCAGCTCGCGGGCCTCGGCGAAGGACAGGCCCTCCTCCCGGACCATCTGCCGGATCCGCTCGAGGGTCACGAAGGCGGCGTGCCCTTCGTTCATGTGGCGAATCGTCGGCCGCAGCCCCAGCCGGTCGAGAGCGCGCAGGCCGCCGATGCCGAGCACGACTTCCTGGCGGATCCGATTCTCGACGTCGCCCCCGTAAAGGCGGGCGGTGATCCCGCGGTCGGCCTCTTCGTTCTCCGGCAGATGCGTGTCGAGCAGGAGCAGGCGAACGCGGCCCACTTTCACCGAGCGGATCAGGATGCGCACGTCGCGCTCGCCGACCCGGATCGTGAGGACCGGTTCCTGCCCGTCCTGCGGCTCGGCCAGGAACAGCGGAAGGGCCTCCGGGTCGAGCACCGGATTGGATTCCTGCTGCCATCCGTTGGGATCGATGCGCTGCAGGAAGTAGCCCTCCCGATAGAAGAGACCCACGCCGGCCAGGGGCAGGGCCAGGTCGCTGGCCGACTTCAGATGATCGCCGGCGAGGACCCCGAGGCCCCCGGCGTAGATGGGGAGCCATTCGGTCAGCCCGAACTCCGCGCAGAAATAGGCCACCCGGTCGTTCCGGCCGGCCAGATGCCGGGCGGCTTCCTGTTGCGGCTCGGAGGAATCCTCGCGCTCCAGGCTGGCGACGGCCTGCGCGAGGCGTTCGACGTAGCCCGGATCCTCCGCGGCCCGCGCCATGGCGACCCGCGAGGCCATCTTGAGGAACGCGAGCGCGTTGCCGCGCGCATGCTCCCAGGCCGCGCGATCCAGGCTCCAGAAGAGAGCACGCAGCTCGGGCCGCCATGTCCAGCGCAGGTCCCTGGCCAGGAGAAGAAGGGGCTGGAGAGGGTCGGGCAGACCCGGGACGGTCAGGTCGTTGTCAGAAGGGGGCATCAGCCGCTCTCAGCATAACAAAACAAAAACGCGTTCCCGCAAGAACGAGGCCAGTCACCCGCGAGCCGGGCCGGATCGGCCGGCCGCCGCGGCGACGAATCGCTGGTACAGGCGGCGGGCGTCGCCGCGCTCAGGGTCGTTGCTCCGGACCGCATCGAGTCTCTGGAGCAGGCCCTCTTCGAGCCGCTGGCCTCCGGCGCGCTGCCCGAGCTCGACGGCGCGGCCGGCATAGAGCAGGACCTGGCGGCCTTCCAGGCCGCCGACGTCGTCGAAGAACCAGCCGCAGCTGGTGTACATCAGCATCGCGTTGCGCTGCATGTCCAGGAGATCGATCGCCAGGGCCTCCTCGGCCGGCCCGAGATCCCGGCGGGCGTGGCGCCGCAGAAACCGGCGGCGGGAAGCGGAATCCGCGTCGAGCCAGATCTCGATCGAATCGTCGCGGGCTCCCCAGGGATCGGTGAAGATCTCCCCCCCTTTGTCCTCGTAGATCCCGGCCAGGCGATCGCGGAGCCAGTCGAAGGCGTCCCGCAGCGGGGCTCTCCATCTCTGGTTCCAGTCCGGATGCTCGCCGGTCCTGCAGCCGCAGTCCGCGCTCCAGCGGCCCACTCCGTGGCCGCAGCTCCACGCGCTCTGATCCCGGATCTGCGCTTCCTGCTCGGGCGGATGCGCGGACAGGAACTCCGCGTAGTTGGTCAGGCGCGGGTTCCCGGCCGATTCGATCGCGTCGAGCGCCTCCGCGAGGATGCGCTCCCCGCCGTGGAAATGGTGGCCGAAGGTCTCCCCGTCGGTGGCGATCGACGCGAGAGACCCGGGCGCCGCGCCGGAGAGGAGCGCCCGCAGGCCCCGGGCCAGGGACTCACCTCCCCCGGCGAGCCCTCCGAACGCGACCGAGTTGGAGGCCGGCCCGTCGTAGAAAAAGACGGCCAGCCGGCGCCCGCCGGACAGAACGACCTCGTAGGGCCGACGGGTGTCGATCGGGGCATCGCTCCAGGCCGTTTCGACGCGGGCGCGGTGGCGCAGGGCCTGGTGAGGAGCGAGGACGGTGAACCGGATCGACTGGCTCGCCAGGACGTCCAGGGTTTCCATGTCGGCGGCCGTCTCGGGAAGCCACAGGCCCTCGGGCGAGCGGTGAAACCGATGCTCGAAGTCGCGGATCCCCCAGATCACCTGCGTGCGCCGGTCGCGCGCGTTGGCCAGCGGCAGGATGACGTGGTTGTAGGCGAGCGCCATGGCCGAGCCGTGGCCGGAACAGCGGGCCCGGCTGGCGCGGTCCGCTTCCAGGACGGCCGCATAGACGTCGGGAGACCTGCGCTCGAGCCACGACAGAAGCGTCGGACCGAAGTCGAAGCTCATCCGCGAGTAGTTCGACGGGTACCGCCCCGCCCCGCCGGGACGCGGGCCCGGGTCGGCGTTGGGCCCGTAGGATTCCGCGAGGATGCGCTCGTTCCAGTCGTGGTACGGCGCGGCCGATTCCTGCGCGTCGATCTCGCCGGTCCACGGGTTCTCCCGCGGAGGCTGGTAGAAGTGGCCGTGGACAGAGAGGAAGGACGGGGAGGAATCGGGCGATCGGGTGATCGGGTGATCGGGTGGCTGGGACATGAGATGTGGACGGGCCTACGTCAGAAGCCGCGTCACGCGGGGGTCGTCTTCGGGAAGGGTCTCCAGGACTCCCAGGAACTCGTCCAGCAGCCGCCCGTCCCACCAGCCCTTGCGGACTTCGTCGGACATGATCGAGGTGGCCTCCTCCCGCGAGAGCGCGCCGCGGTACACCCGCGCGGTGGTCAGGGCGTCGAAGATGTCGGCGATGGTGGTGACGCGGGCCACCAGGGGAATGGATTCGCCGGCCAGCCCGGCCGGATAGCCGGAACCGTCCATCCTCTCGTGGTGGTGGTACACGATGTCCAGGGCGTGGGCCAGGGTCTTCATGTTCCGGAGAAGGTCCCGTCCGTCGGTCGGGTGGCGTTTGATCTCGGCGTATTCGTCGTCAGTCAGCTTGCCGGGCTTCAAGAGCACGTTGTCGCGGACGGCGATCTTGCCGAAGTCATGGAAGAGGCCGCCCCGCTTGACCGTGCTCAGACGCCGGGGGTCCAGGCCGATGCGCTCGCCCAGGAGGCCCGCGTAGAGAGAGACCCGGGCGCTGTGGCCGTAGGTGTAGCGGTCGCGGGCGTCGATCGTCCGCGCCAGCGAAACGATCACGTCCTCGGCGTCTTCCAGGGCGTCGGTGACGAACTTGAGCTCGACCAGGGCCCGCACCCGGGCGGAAAGCTCTTCGGGCGAGAAGGGCTTGGCCAGGAAGTCGGTCACGCCCGCCTCGATGGCCTTGAGCTTGTGGTGTTGCGTGGCCGCGCCGGTGATCATGACGACTGGGGTCAGGCGCGTGCGCGGCTCCGCGCGGATCGCGATCAGGACGTCGTGCCCGCTCAGGTCCGGCAGCTGCATGTCCAGAAGGACCAGGTCGTGACGTCCGGCCTGGAGGCTGGCCAGCCCCTCCTCTCCGGTGGCCGCTTCGTCGACGAGGTACCCGGCAGGCCCCAGCAGCCGCGCGATCAGACTGCGGATCTGCGGGTCGTCGTCGATGACCAGGATCGAACCGTGCCGGGTTGGCGGCGCGCCGCTCACGGGACCACCGGGGGGCGCCGTTGGCAGGAGCGGCTTCCCCGGCCAACGGTCGCCGGCCGAGGGGGTTCGCTTCCTTCTCTCCGGCGGAGGCCCGCATGGGCCCGAAGTGGTCGGGAGGCGTCCATGGATCGTTCCTTTTAGGATGCTGGCTCGGTCTCCCCCTGTCAACTGCGCTTCGGTCGTCGGGGGCAGAAGGGCGCAGCCCGGGCCCTGCATCCGCTGTATGATGGAGGCGATTTCCCGAAAAACAGTCATGCGAGTCCGATCGATCACGATCCGGGTCCCGCGCCCGCGAGATTGAGGAGGGCCCTTCCATGGTCGGAGGCTCCCTCGACGAGATCGGCCTCTCTCACCTGATCCAGGTCTACTGCACGAGCCGGCAGACCTCCAAGCTGACGGTGACGTTTCCGGACGCGGAAGGCGCCTTCTTCTTCGATCGCGGCGATCTGGTCGACGCCCAGCTCGGCGCGGTCTCGGGCATCGACGCCGTGCACGCCGCGCTGGCCCGCAAGGGCGGCGCCTTCCGGGTCGAGCCCGGCGTGCAGCCGCCGCGCCGCACGATCCACCAGCACTGGAGCACCATCGTCATCGACGGCATGCGGGTCTCCGACGAGAAAATTCCTCGACCGCGTCCGACCGCGCCACCGCAGGAGGTCAAGCCGCCGCAGGTCGCCGCGCCGCACGCCGCAACGCCCACGCCGGCCGCCGCGCGCGTCACGCCGCGGGAGCCCCTGCCTCTGCGCCCGACCGCCGAGGTCAAGCCGCCGCCCGCCCGGCCCACCGCGGTGCCGGCGCGGCCGCACCCCGTTCCGCGCGAGCGGCCGCCGGCGCCCGCGCTCACCGCGCCCAACCGCGACACGCGTCTGCCGGTCCTGATCGCGGCCGGCGTCGTGATCATTCTCCTCGCCGCCGCGGCGCTCTGGTCCTTCGGCCGCGCCCGCGGCACAGCGGCCAACGCCGCAGCGGCCCCTCCGGTCCCCCGCAACCCCACCATCACGCTGGGCATGAGCGCGGCCCTGACCGGGCCGGCCAGCGAGCTCGGCCGCCAGATGAAGCTCGGCGTGGAGACGTGCCTGGCCGCGGTCAACGACCAGGGAGGCATCCTGGGTCACAAGTTCCAGCTTGTTGCGCTCGACGACGGCTACGAGCCGGATCGGACCCGCCAGGCCATGAAGGAGCTGATCGAGGAGCGCAAGGTCTTTGCCGTGGTGGGAAACGTCGGCACCCCCACCGCCGAGGTCGCCGTTCCGTACATCCTCCAGAAGAAGGTCCTTTTCTTCGGTGCCTTCACCGGGGCCGGGCTCCTGCGCAAGGACCCGCCCGACCGGTACGTCCTCAACTATCGGGCGAGCTACGCCGAAGAGACCGCCGACGTCGTGAAGTACTTGATCGAGCTGCGCAAGGTCAAGCCGGGCCAGATCGCTGTCTTCGCGCAGCAGGACGGGTTCGGGGACGCCGGCTTCGCCGGAGTGGCCAGGGCGCTGCGCCGCTACGGCCGGAGCCAGGACCAGATCCTGCGGGTCGGGTTCAAGCGCAACACGCTCGAGTTGAACGACGCCGTGGACGGGATCATGAAGAACAAGAAGGACGTCCGCGCCGTGGTGATGGTGGCGCCGTACCGGCCCGCCGCGCTCTTCATCGAGAAGCTCAAGGACCAGGGCTTCGATCCGATCTTCACCAACGTCTCGTTCGTGGGATCGACGGCCTTGGCCAGTGAGCTCAAGCAGCTGGGCGCCAAGTACCCTGCCGGCGTCATCGTGACGCAGGTGGTCCCCCCGGTCGACTCGTCGGCCACCGCGGTCATCCGATACCGGGAGGCCCTGGAGAAGTACTTCCACGGAGAGAAGCCCGACTTCGTCTCGCTGGAGGGCTACCTGGCCACCTCGATCCTGATGGAGGGGTTCCGGCGCGCCGGGAAGAACCCCACCGGGGAGTCGCTCGTCGACGCGCTCGAGTCGATCCACGGCCTGGACATCGGCATCGGCACGCCGATCACGTTCGGCCTCTCCGAGCACCAGGGCTCCCACAAGGTGTGGGGCACGGTTCTCGACGAGACCGCGACCTACCACGTCTTCGATATGGAGTGAGGGAGAGCGCGGCGCTTCGCCGCGACGTGCGGAGCTTCGGGATCAGCCGTCCGGTCGAGCCCGCATCCGGGCGAGCCGGACGGCGGTGCGCCCAAGGGGCGCAGATCCCGAAGCGCAGCGGAGGCGACAGGCGGGCGGCCACAAGGGCCGCCCCTACGGCACGAAGGGCTCCGTGTCCTCGTGCTTTCGCGGCACGACCAAGTTTCGCCGAATGGATCGGCGAAACGACTCGCGCCGCGGGAGCCGGAGCGGAGCTTCGGGATCAGCCGTCCGGTCGAGCCCGCATCCGGGCGAGCCGGACGGCGGTGCGCCCAAGGGGCGCAGATCCCGAAGCGCAACGGAGGCGACAGGCGGGCGGCCACAAGGGCCGCCCCTACGGCACGAAGGGCTCCGTGTCCTCGTGCTTTCGCGGCACGACCAAGTTTCGCCGAATGGATCGGCGAAACGACTCGCGCCGCGGGAGCCGGAGCGGAGCTTCGGGATCAGCCGTCCGGTCGAGCCCGCATCCGGGCGAGCCGGACGGCGGTGCGCCCAAGGGGCGCAGATCCCGAAGCGCAGCGGAGGCGACAGGCGGGCGGCCACAAGGGCCGCCCCTACGGCACGAAGGGCTCCGTGTCCTCGTGCTTTCGCGGCACGACCAAGTTTCGCCGAATGGATCGGCGAAACGACTCGCGCCGCGGGAGCCGGAGCGGAGCTTCGGGATCAGCCGTCCGGTCGAGCCCGCATCCGGGCGAGCCGGACGGCGGTGCGCCCAAGGGGCGCAGATCCCGAAGCGCAGCTCCGGCGACGGATTGGAGCGGGAAACGGGGGTCGAACCCGCGACATCCACCTTGGCAAGGTGGCGCTCTACCACTGAGCTATTCCCGCAAGGGGCTGGAAGGATAGCGGAGCGTGCGCTCCGCGGTCAAGCCGCGGGCTCAGGATCCCGCGTGAACGAGCTCTTCGGCCGCGCCGCCGCAGTGGCCGCACACCCGGATGGTGGTGCCCCCGAATTTACGCTCCGGCGAGCAATCGTCGCACAGCGGCCGCCCGGTGTCGTGGCAGCGGAAGAAGGCGACCTTGTCGGTGTGCGTGCGGCAGCAGATCGGCGGCTGCGCCGAAGTCTGCTTTCGCAGCGAGAAGAGCGACCGCAGGTACGGGAGCTCCCCGGCCGGAACGGGATCGCCGTTGTCGACGCGGATGCCGTCGTTGGCCAGGATCTCGCCGGTCCGGATCAGGTTGCGCAGGGCCCGACGGTCGTAGACGTCCATCTCCCAGCCCGGTTTCTCCACGCGAAACCGGGTGGACTCGGTGACGCCCGCATCGGCGGGGGGATCCTCGAGCGTCATCGTGCGGGAAGGACGCGAGGCGGTCGGACGCGGCGCGGGCTGCGCCGGGGGCGCAGGCGATGCCGGCGGTGCGGCCTCGTGGGAAGGAGTCGGGGTCTGGAGGCTGGCGTAGACGCGGGCCTCGTCGCGGGAGGGAAAGTCCATGGGCTGTTTGCAGTGCGGACACCGAAACCGGGCCCGCACAGGCGGGATGCGCTCCAGCAGTATGGAAAAGCTTCCGGCGCAGTTCGGGCAGGTAAACGTATAAGTGGGGGCTGCGTCGGTCACCGTCTCTCCGAGAAAAGGCGATTTTAACACGCGCGTACCCGTCGCCTGCCCGGAGCTTCGCGATCCGCGCGCTCGTGCGCGCAACGGATCTTGCTCGCGGCGCGCCGTCTCGAGACCGGCGGAGGCGACTATCGGCGCGCCCGCGGACGCACCGGCCCCTCGAAGGCGCCGCGCAGGATCTCCACGCGCGGTGGCCCGCCCTCGTCAAGGATCGCGACGACGTCGAAGCGGCACGCCGCGCGCGCCGGACGGCGGCGCTGCAGGTACGCTTCGGCGGCGCGGTAGATGCGCCGCTGCTTCTCCGGCGTCACCGCCGCGGCGGGCCCGCCGAACTCCGTCCCATGCCGGCCCTTGACCTCGATGAAGCAGAGCGTCTTGCCGTCGCGGGCCACGAAATCGATCTCCCCGACCCGCAGCGCGACGTTGCGCTCGAGGATCCGGTAGCCCGCTTTCTTCAGATGCGCTTCGGCCAGGCGCTCCCATTCCTGGCCCACCCCCCGGCTGCCGGCGTAGCGCGCAGCGGCGCGCCGCCGCCACCAGCCGATCAGGCGCTCGGCGAGAAATCGCGGAGTCACGGCTCGCCGCGCGTCACGGACCGGACCGTGCGATGGTCCGCGCGAAGGCCGGATCGCGCAAGGCCACCTGACCCTGCCGGGCCAGGTCGATCGCCTCTCCCAAGACCCGGGCGGATTCCTGGGGGGCGTGGAAGCCGGTGGAGTTCTCCGACTCGATGAAGTCGATGCGAAATTGCGCGTGCCTCTGCAGGTCGCGCGCCGCGGCCAGCTGATCCTCCGCCGCTCCCGCCGCCCGGGCCGCCTTGAGGTCCTGGATCAGGGCGACCAGCGCATCCATGGCCCGGTTGCGCAGCTCGAAGGTCCGCTCCTGGATCTGATCGACGCGCGCCGTCAGCTCGCCTTCGCTCCAGCGGTGGCAGGTCTGGCAGGCCCGGTTGACGTTCAAGAGCGGGCTCCTCACGTGGTGGTCGCTGATTTTCTGCGCTCCCGCGCGCATGTAGGGCATGTGGCAGTCGGCGCAGGCGACGCCGGAGCGCGCGTGGATCCCCTGGTTCCAGAGCTCGAACTCCGGATGCTGCGCCTTGAGCACGAGGGCGCCGGTGTCGGCGTGGGTCCAGTCCTTGAACTTCTGTTCGTCGTAGTAAGCGAGAATCTGGTCGACGTTCAAGCCCTTGGCCCACGGATAGACCAGCCGCTTCTCCGGCCCCTGGAAGTAGTACTCGACGTGGCACTGTCCGCAGACGTAGCTGCGCATCTCCTGCCGCGTGGCCATCGTGTTGACGTCGTAGTCGGCGATCCCCTGCGAGGCCTTGAGCTGGCGGATGCCCTCGATGAACGCGGGCCGCGTGACCCGCAGCTGCATCGTGATCGGGTCGTGGCAATCGATGCAGGCGACCGCGTGGGTGACCAGCTTCCGGGCGTCGAAGTACGGCATGGCGTTCAACTTCTCGAACCCCTTGGTCAGGTCCCCGCCGCCGAGCTTCTTGTATGTCGTGTAGACGGAGGCGTGGCAGTTCAGGCAGGTGCCCGGCTGCTTGACGACTTTCTGGCGCTCGGTGAAGGTCTGGTCATCGAGCATGTAGGCGTGGCCCCGCTTCTGGCGGTAGTCCACGGAGAACGCGTAGCCCGCCCACATCGTCTTCAAGCGCGGGTCCTGCTCCAGCTTGGACCGGGCCACGATCGAGCGCGGGTCGGCCTCCGTGGGCGTGCGCGGCATCGCCTCGCTCCCTCCGAAATGGGTGCGCGTCATGTCGGTGGTCCGGAGATAGCCGTCGTACTGCATCGGGAAGTTCTTGCCCCAGATGGCCGGATCGACGGTGTCGTCGGTCAGGTCGACCACCCGGAAAAAGGGGTTCTTCCCCTCCTGCTTGCGCTCGGCGATGTTCAGCAGGAGCGCCGTGACGCCGGCGGCCACGGCGGCCGCGACCACGGCGACGAGCAGGAAGGCCCGAATCGAACGGCGCGCGCCGGGCCCGGACGAGCTGGATTCCTTCATGACGCTCCCTCCCTCAGTGAAGGTGGCCGACGGACGCGTGGCAGCGCACGCACGAAATCGAGGCGCGGATTCCGCCGGCGCTCTCGATGGCGTGGACGATCTCGCCGTGGCAGCGGCGGCAGTTCTGCTCGGTGATCCGGCGGGAGACCGGCCGGAGCTCGATCTGGTCCGGATAGCTCCCGCTGGTGAAGTAGTAGGAGTGCCAGAAGCCGTTGGAGGCCTTGGTCCAGTACTTCGGCACCAGGGCAGCCGGCGTGTGGCAGTCGTTGCAGGTCGCGGCGGAGCGGTGGCTCGACTTGATCCAGCCCGCGTACTGCTCGTTCATGCTGTGGCAGTTGGCGCAGGCCCGCGGATCGTCGGTCAGGTACGAGTACCCCTTGGCATAGACGAACGCGTACCCGCCCAACCCGACCGACACGCCGATCAGGGCCGCCGCCACGACGCCGGCCAGGACAACGCGCCCGGTCATCGGTCAGTCTCCGGTGACACGCGCGGGCTCCATGGCCCGGCGCGCGAGCTCCAGCACGTCGAAGGGGACGGTGGCCGCGCCGATCTCCTCCTTGGCATTGCCGATCATGACCATGCAGAACGGACAGGAGACGCCCACGGCCCCGGCGCCGGACTCGGCGATCTCCTTCATGCGGGCCTGATTGATCCGGGTGCCCAGTTTCTCCTCCATCCACATCCGTCCGCCCCCGGCGCCGCAGCACAGGCCCTTCTCCCGCGAGCGCTCGAGCTCGGTGAGCTTCAGGCCGGGGATGGCCTGCAGGATCTGCCGCGGGGCGTCGTACGCGCCGTTGTAGCGGCCCAGGTAACACGGATCGTGGAACGTGATCGTCTCGGGAATCGGGGTCGTCAGCCGCACGCGGCCCGCGGCCACGAGCTCGGCCACCAGCTGCGAGCCGTGGACGACCTCGTAGCGGCCGCCGAAGTCGCCGTACTCGTTCTTCAGGCAGTTCATGCAGTGCGGGCAGTTGGTGACGATCTTCTTGACCCCGTAGCCGTTCAAGGTTTCCACGTTCTGCTGCGCCAGCGTCTGGAAGAGGTACTCGTTGCCGAGGCGGCGCGCGGAGTCGCCGGTGCAGGTTTCCTCGGTCCCCAGGATGGCGAAGGAGACGCCGGCGGATTGGAGGATCTCCACGAGCGCGCGCGAGACCTTGCGGGCGCGGTCCTCGTAGGAGCCGGCGCAGCCGACCCAGAAGAGGACGTCGAATTCCTTCCCCTGGGCTTCGCCCATCGTCACCACGGACAGATCCCTGGCCCAGTCCGCGCGGGAAGCCGCGGCCATTCCCCAGGGATTGCCGTTGGTTTCCATGCCCCGGAAAGCGGTCTGGACCTCCTTGGGAAACTCCGCCTTGTCCAGAACCAGGAAGCGTCGCATCTCCGCGATCTTGTCCACGGCGGGAATGATGAAGACGGGGCACGCCGTTGTGCAGAACCCGCACATGGTGCAGGCCCAGATGGTGTCTTCCGAGATCCACCCGCCGATGAGATCCTTGCGTGCGCCGCCACCCTGCGGCCCGCCGCGTCCCGAGGCCGCGGCCAGGATCTGCGGCGTCGCGTCGTAAACGGCGTCCCGGACCGTCCCGATGAACACCTTGGGATCGAGCGGTTTGCCGGTCAAGGCCGTCGGGCACACGACGCGGCACCGCCCGCACTCGGTGCAGGTGTAGCCGTCGAGCATCGACTTCCAGGTCAGGTCCTCCACGCGCGAGGCGCCGAAGCGCTCCGTGTTCTCGAGGTCGACGGTCTTCAGCCTCCCCATCGGCGCAAGGTTCATGAAGAAGATGTTGGGCACCGCCGTGATGATGTGGAAGTGCTTCGAGTACGGCAGGTAGTTGCCGAAGAACAGCAGGTCGGCGAGGTGGATCCACCAGCAGGTCTCGTAGAGGGCCTGCAGACGCGCCGGACTCGTGCCCGCCAGCATCCGCGCGATGCCCAGCACGACCGGCGACCAGCGGGTCTGGAGCGAGGGCGCGAGCGCCAGGTGAGCGCCCGCCGCGAGCAGGTCGGTCGCCATGAGGAGGCCGATGAGGAAAAGGATCAGCCACGCGTCCCACGACAGGTCCAGACGCTTCGGCCGCGCGAAGGCCCGGCGGAACACGGCGAGCAGGACGCCGGCGAGCGTCAGCACCTCGAAGACGTCCTTGAGGAGGGTGTAGTAGTCGCCCGGCGCGCCCGGCAGCAGGACGAAGCCCGGAACCGAGCCCTCCAGGACCAGCGCAATCGAGCGGACGGTCAGGACGACGAAGCCGCCGAAGATGAGGATATGGAAGAACCCGGCATAGAAGTCCCGGAACATCCGCCTCTGCACGAACGCGTACTCGAGGGTCTTCCCGATGCGGCGTCCGATGTCCCGGAAGCGGTCGTCGGGCCGTCCCGCGAGGAGCACGCGGATGCGACGCGACATCGAGTACACGAAGACGACGATCGCGAGCAGCACGAGCAGCGCGAAGACGACGCGGCCGGGCAGGCCGAGGATCACGCGTTCGGTGGCGATCGGTGGTGGCATGTGGGCGCGAGTCTAGCGCGCCCGTTCCCGGCGCGATCCGAAATTCTGGAGTCGCGCATCCGAATTCCGGATTTTGTCTCGGGGGCTCGCGAGCGGGATTCTGCCATCCTCGCGTGTTAACGTTCGGCGGGGGGCTCGATGAACTCTGGTCGCGCGCGTGGGCTCCTCGCCATCGTCGTTTCGTGCGCCGCCGCTCTCGTCGCGCTCACGGCATGGAGGACGTCCGATCCGACGCCGAGCTCGCACGTGCTCTTCGCCGATCCCGACCGCAACGCGAGCAGCCGCCCGGGAACGCAAGCCGAGGTCTCGATCGCGATCGATCGCTATCGACCCTCCACAGCCCTGGCCGTGGCGATGAGCGCATCGGACGGCCACCTGCTTGCGATGTCCACGAGCGACTTCGGGGCGACCTGGTCGAGAACGTCCATCCCGCTCGGCGAGGGGTCCCGCTTCGACAACGATCCGATGGTCGCCTTCGACTCGAGTGGAGTCGCCTACCTGGCCAGAATCCCGGTGGGCCCGCCCGGCACTCTCGGCGTCGACGTCGTTCGCTCACTGGACGGAGGGCGCAGCTGGGAACCTCCGCTGCGCGTCAGCAGCGCGACCGACCAGGACGACAAGGTCGCCCTCGCCGTCGACGACGATCGGGACAGCCCGTACCGTGATCGGGTCTACGTCGCGTGGAAGTGGCCGATGGGGAGGGTCTACTTCTCGCGGTCGGAGGACTCCGGCGCGACGTTCTCGCCCCCCCAGATGATCGAGCAGGCCTTCACAAGCGGGGGGGACCTGGCGGTCGCCGGCGACGGGGCCGTCTACCTCGCTTTTCACGACAACCGGCGTCGGTCGATCCGCGTGATGCGCTCGACGGACGGCGGAGCGACCTTCACCCCCTCCGTCGCCGTAGCGGACCTTCGGGCGCAGTGGTACGTCTCGCCGCCGTCGCAGTGCCTCCGGCCGGCGCTGGTTTACGCCTCCGTCGCCGCGGATCGCTCCGCCGGTCCCTCGCGAGGCGCGGTCTACGTCGCGTGGGCGGACTATCCACCGGGAGTCACCGACGCCGAGTGCCCCGATCGCTGCGGGGACCCGAGCGTCTGCGTCCCGGACGTCTATTTCAGCCGGTCCGTCGACGGCGGCGCGACGTGGTCCCTGCCCGCCCTCGTGACCGACGCCGGAACGGGCGAGGTCGACCGGTATCACCAGTGGATCCGGGTCGACCCGTCGAGCGGCGCGATCTTCGTCGCGTTCAAGGACTCTCGCAACGATCCCATGCGCGCGGGCGCGGACGTCTACCTGAGCCGGTCGCGCGACGGGGGAGCGAACTGGGAGCCCGCCATTCGGCTCTCGAGCGCGACGAGCCGCACGACCCACTTCATGCAGTTCGGCGACTACCAGAGCGTCGCGGCGGCCGGCGGGAACGTCTACGCCGCCTGGGCCGACTACCGCAGCGATCCCATGGAGGGCGAGATCTACGTCCGGCGGCTGTTCGCCGTCTCTCCGGCCGACCGGCAGGTCGTCGAACTGCCGGACGCGAGACGCCCGAGTCCCCGCTCCGTTCCTGCGCGACCGTAGCTTCGCTGGTCCCCAGGGCGCGCGCCTCGCTGCGGAGCGCGTCATTGTCTGCTGTCCCGGAGTTAGGATCGGGCGCCATGGTCGGCGGCTCCAGCTCGAAGCGCCCTCGCCTCTGGGGACCGATCCTGCGCGAGACGTTCCACACCTGGATCGAGCGCGACGTATTCACCCAGAGCGCCGCCCTCGCCTTCTTCGCGCTGTTCTCGATGGTGCCGGTGCTCGTCCTGTTCGAGGTCGGCGCCGGGCTGCTGTTCGAGCCCTCGGCGGTCCGGAGGCAAATCGTGAGTGAATTCGACCTGCTGATGGGCCACCAGCAGGCCCTTGCCGTCGAATGGATCCTCGGACACGCGGCGTTCGAGATGACCGGCACGGTCGCCCGGATCCTCGGCATCGCCACGTTCACCATCGGCACCCTCGCCGTCTTCGTCCAGCTCCAGGACTCGCTCAATCTCATGTGGGACGCGGCGCCCAAGCCGGGCCCGCTGATCCGGCGGCTCCTGTGGAAGCGCGTGATCTCGTTCGCGCTCGTCCTGGCCCTCGGCTTCGTGCTCGTGGTCTCGCTCGTCTTCTCGGCCTCGATCCACGCGCTCGAGGAGTTCTCGCAGCGCTACGCGAGGCTGCCGTCGGCGATCTTCGAGGGCGGCAACGCGATCGTGACGTACGTGCTGATGACCGTCCTGTTCGCGCTGCTCTACCGGGTGCTGCCCGACGTCGAGATCCCCTGGAGCGACGTCTGGCTCGGGGCCGTCTTCACGTCGTTTCTGCTCTCCGTGGGCAAGTGGGCGATCGGCTTCTACCTCGGCCGCAGCGAGATCGCGACCGCGTACGGCACCGCGGGATCGATGATGGTCCTGCTCTTCTGGGTCTACTACGCGTCTCTCCTCGTCTTGCTCGGGGCGGTCTTCACGCGCGTCCAGTCGAGACACTTCCACGCGGCGAAACGCCGTGCGGAGCCGGGGGCGGAGAGGGTGAGGGTGGTGAAGGAGAAGGAGTGAGAGATTTTGGATTTTGGATTTTGGATTTTGGATTGAAGCCCGGCGGACTCCGAAATCTAAAACCTACAATCTAAAATCCCCCTTCATTCCTTCTTCGCCTCGCGGACGGCCTTCGCGAACTCCGGCACGATCTGGAAGAGGTCGCCGACGATGCCGTAGGTGGCCACCTTGAAGATCGGGGCCTCCGGGTCCTTGTTGATGGCGACGATCACCTTGGACGTTCCCATTCCGGCCAGATGCTGAATCGCCCCGGAGATGCCGCAGGCGACGTAGAGCGAGGGCGAGACGACCTTGCCGGTCTGCCCGACCTGGTGCTGATGATCGATCCACCCGGCGTCGACGACCGCGCGCGAAGCGCCCAGGGCCGCGCCCAGCGCCTGCTGCAGGTCCCGGATGATCGGCCAGTTCTCGGGCCCCTTGATGCCCCGGCCGCCCGAGACGATCGTGTCGGCTTCGGCGACGTCGAGATCCTTGGTCTGCGAGGTCTCCACCTTGAGCACGCGGGCCCGCGGCGCGACCTCGCCCAGATCGAGCGCCTCCACGCGCGGCTCGGGGGCGTCCCGGGGCTCCGCGGCGAAGACGTTGGGGCGGGTGGTGGCGATCTGGAGCCTGGCCGCTCCGCAATCGACCTCCGCCCGGGCCTTGCCGGAGTACATCGGCCGCGAGCCGATCAGGCGGTCTCCGTCCAGGCGGAGATCCATGACGTCGGCCAGGACCGAAACATCGCGGCGGGCCGCCAAGCGCGGCGCGATGTCTTTTCCCATCGCCGTCGCGGCGATCAAGACGGCGTCGGGGTTTTCCTTTCCCGCGGCGGCGTCGAGCGCGCCGACGTATCCCTTGTTGCTGTAGAGAGCCAGATCGGCCTGATCGGCGACGTAGACGACGCCGGCGCCGTACTTGCCCAGATCCTTGGCCAGACCGGTCAGGCCGTGGCCGGGAAGGACCGCCGCCACCGGACCGCCCGAGAGCCTCCGGGCCACCGACAGGGCCTCCAGCGAGGCCTTGCGGATCTTTCCTTCGCGTTGTTCGATGAAGACGAGGAATTTCATAAAACTCGTAAGGCGTCAGGCGAGAGGCGTAAGGCGTGCTGGCGCCCACTCCGTCTCCGCCTAACGCCTGACGCCTCACGCTCGACGATTCTCATAGCACTTTCGCCTCTTCCCGCAGTAACCGCACCAGCTCCTTCGCCGCCGCGGCCGGGTCGTCGCCCGGGATCATCTTGCAGGCCGCGCGCGGCGGCGGAAGCTCGAGCTTGCGCACGCGGACCTTCCCCAGGGCGGGATCCGCCTCGGGCACGTCGAGATCGGCAAGCTTCTTCTCGGCGATCGGCTTCTTCTTCGCGCCCATGATTCCCTTGAGCGAGGCGTAGCGCGGCTCGTTCAAGCCCTTCTGGGCCGTCAGCGCGGCGGGCAGCTGGCACTCCACCACTTCGTGGGCGCCCTCGATCTCCCGCTGCACGGTGACCTTCCCCTCGCCGAGCTCGAACCGGATGATGCTCCCCACGTGCGGTATCCCGGCGAGCTCGGCGACCATCGGGCCCACCAGGCTTTCGTCCGCGCCCACGCCCTTCTGGCCGAACCAAACGAAATCGTAAGAGCCGCCCTTGACGACGGCGGCGATCGCCTTGGCCACGGCCAGAGCGTCGAGGTAGCGGGAATTGCCCGAGTCGATCCAGATCGCCTCGTCGGCGCCGCGGGCCAGGCATTCCCGCAGACCGGTCTTGGTCCGCTCCGGGCCCACGGACACCACGGTGACCGTCCCGGCGCCTTTTGCTTCCTTGACCTTCAAGGCCTCTTCCAGGGCGTACTCGTCGTAGGGAGAGACGATCCACTTGACGTCGGTCTCGTCGATGGACTTTCCATCCGCGGCGATCTTGATCTTCGTCTCGGTGTCGGGGACGTAGGCGACGGCGACGAGCGAATTCATATCAGGACCTCGACCCGGCGCGGGCGAAGCGCCGCGCCGGCGCAGGAACTCCCTCTCCCAATGGGAGAGGGGCGGGGTGAGGGCATCCTCTTCAATCCATCCGTTTCAGGATCAGCGAGCCGTTGGTCCCGCCGAAGCCGAACGAGTTATTGAGCGCGTAGCGAATCGGAGCGCGGCGCGCCTGGTTGGGAACGAAGTCGAGATCGCACTCCGGATCGGGATTCTCGTAGTTGATCGTCGGAGGCATCGTCTGGTGGTGGACCGCCAGAGCGCAGATGGCCGTCTCCAGACCTCCGGCCGCGCCGAGCAGATGGCCGGTCATCGACTTGGTCGACGAAACCGCGAGCTTCTTGGCGTGCGGACCGAAGACCATGTGGATGGCCAGGGCTTCGACGCGGTCTCCGGCGGGAGTCGACGTGCCGTGGGCATTGACATAGTCGACATCCTCCGGCGAGATCCCCGCGTCGTCCAGAGCATTTTTCATCACCCGTGCCGGGCCGTCGCCGTCCTCGGACGGAGCGGCGATGTGGTACGCGTCGCCGGACATGCCGTAGCCGGCGAGCTCGGCGTAGATCCGGGCGCCGCGCTTGCGGGCTGCCTCCATCTCCTCCAGCACGACCAGCCCGGCGCCCTCGCTGATGACGAAGCCGTCGCGCTCGCGGTCCCAGGGGCGCGAGGCCCGCTGGGGCTCCTCGTTGCGGGTGGAGAGCGCGCGCATCACCGCGAACCCGCCGACCGCCAGGGGCGTGATGACCGACTCCGTTCCTCCGGCGATGGCCGCGTCCGCGTCGCCGTACTGGATCATGCGGTAGGCCTCGCCGATCGCGTGGGCACCGGTGGTGCACGCCGTGACCGTGGCCAGGTTCGGGCCCTGCAGCCCGTACCGGATCGAGATGTTGCCGGCCGCCTCGTTGACGATCAGCGCGGTGATGAAAAAGGGCGAGATGACCTTGGGGTTCCCGTCGGTCTTGATGAACTTGTTCATCGTCTCTTCGATCACCGGCAGGCCGCCGATGCCCGAGCCGACCACGACGGCGACGCGGCGGCGGTTGGAGTCGTTCACCGGCAGCCCGGAATCCTCCATGGCGAACTGCGCCGCGGCCATCGCGTAGTGGATGAAGAAGTCCATCTTCTTGATTTCCTTCTTCTCGATGTAGAGGGCCGGGTCGAATCCCTTCACCTCTCCCGCGATCCGGCTGGAGAAGCGGGAGGCGTCGAAGCGGGTGATGGGCCCGAGGCCGCAACGCCCGGCCATCAGGGCATCCCAGTTCTGGGAATTTCCGATGCCCAGAGGCGATACGAGACCTAGCCCCGTCACGGCCACTCGGCGGGGTGAGGAGAGGCGAGGCATTCTCAGATCAGTTTTTCGAGGAGTTTTTCTCGATGTACTCGACGGCGTCCTTGACCTTCTGAATCTTCTCCGCGGCCTCGTCCGGAATCTCGATATTGAACGCTTCCTCGAACGCCATCACGAGTTCGACGGTGTCCAGAGAATCCGCGCCGAGATCGTCGACAAAGGAGGCTTCCGGAGTCACTTCGTTGGCGTCCACGCCGAGCTGCTCGACGATGATGCTCTTGACCTTTTCTTCCACGCTCATTCCGTTCCTCCCGTATGGTGCAAAGGACGACGTATTCTTCCTTAAGCCGAAGCGGGGAGCAAGTGCGGGAATCGTCAGGCGTCAGGCGAAGCCCCCGCGTTCTCCGCGCCTCACGCCTCACGCCTCTCGCCTCACGAATCTACATGTACAGCCCCCCGGAAACGTTCAGAACATGCCCAGTCACGTAAGAGGCGTCCTCGCCGGCAAGGTAGGCGACGGCCGCGGCCACGTCTTCGGGCGTTCCCAGGCGCGCCAGAGGAATCTGCGCGGTCAGGGCGGTCCGCGCGTCCCCGGTCATCTTGTCGGTCATCGCGGTGGCGATGAAGCCGGGCGCCACGGCGTTGCAGGTGACGTTGCGCGACGCGAGCTCCCGCGCCACCGTCTTGGTCAGCCCGATCAACCCGGCCTTGGAGGCGGCGTAGTTGGCCTGGCCCGCGTTGCCCATCAGCCCGACCACCGAGGTCACGTTGACGATCCGGCCGTAGCGCTTGCGGACCATGGACTTGACGACCGCCTGGGTGAGCAGGAAGACGCCGGTCAGGTTGGTGGACAGAACGCGATCCCAGGCCTCCCGACTCATGCGCAGGATCAGGTTGTCCTCGGTGACGCCGGCGTTGTTCACCAGGACGTCGATCTGGCCGTGCTGCGCGATCGCGCTCTTGACCCCTTCGTCGATCGACGCCGGATCGGCCAGGTCGAGGCGCAGCGCGCTGGCCGTCCCGCCGGACTCCGCGATCGCCGCGACCACGCGCGCCAGGTCCTCGGCCGTGCGGGCGGCCGCGATCACGCGCGCTCCGTCGGCGGCCAGCCGACGGGCGATCGCTTCGCCGATCCCGCGGGACGCGCCGGTGACCAAGGCGACGCGGTTGTCGAAGCGGCTCATGCGGGGATCGTAAAACGGAAAACGGAAAACGAAAAACGACGGCGCGCCGTCCGGCCTTTTGACCCTTCCCGCTTCGCGTTTCCCGTTTCCCGGATCATTTCGGTTTTTCCGCAAGATCCGGCAGCGCCCGGCTCCATTGATCCACGATGGCCCGCGCCACGTCGGCGATGGCGAGCACGGAGGGATGGTCCGCGCCGGAGGGGTTCTGGACCGTGGAGCCGTCGGTCAGCACGACCAGGACGAAGCGCCCCTTCCTGGTGCGGAGGATGCCGGCGTCGTTGCGCACGCCGCGCATCGTTCCACTCTTGCCGGCCCAGAGATCTTGGGAGGGGAACCTCCGGGCGATCCGCATGCGGGTGGGGTCGTTGTCCAGGTACGCGAAGATCCGGGCCGACGTCTCCGGATCGAGCAGGCGGCCCTCGGCCACGCGGCCCATCCACTCGGCCACTTCGCGCGGGGTGAGCGTTCCCAGGTGGAAGTTGGTCCAGGGCGAGTCGCCGCCGCGCGCGGTGTCCAGGGACGGGATCGTCGCCAGGAGGCGGATCCTGTGGAACCCGAGCGACTCCATGCGGTCGTTGACCGCGGGGATGGTCAGTCTCCGGATCCAGGCGTTGGTGGCGGTGTTGTCCGACGGTCCGACCATCAGGGTCACCAGGTCGTTCCAGGTGGGGTTCAATCCCGGATCGAGCATCAGGAGCAGCCCCGAGCCGTCGGCCTTGTCCTGCGGCGTGAGCGTCCACCGCTGCCCCAGATCGACCTTCCCTTCGTTCTTTTCCGCCATCACCTCGGTCAAGATGGCGATCTTGATGACAGACGCCGATTCGAATTCCGCGTCGCCGTTGTACGCGTAGGCCGCCCCGCTCTCCAGGTGGCGGGCGGCCACGCCGATCCGGCAGACGCAGCGCCGGGCCGCCGCCTCGACGGCGAGGTCGAGCTGGGAACGGCGCGGGGCGGTGGTGGCGCAGGCGGCGAGGAAGAGCAGCGCCAGGAACGAGGCCGACAGACTGAGGACTGAGAACCGAGGACCGAGGACTCCCGGGGCGATTGCCCAGTTGGGTCTCTTTCGAACGGCAGCCGCTCCAGTCGCCAGTCCCCGGTCTCCAGTCTCCGGTCGAGTCTCCTTACCCATAGCTCTCCACCGCGATCCCCCTGGCGATCCGTTTGACCAGGCCGGCCAGCACGGTACCCGGCCCGATCTCGATCGCGCGATCGACGCCCCGCGCGGCCAGAAGCTCGACCGAAGCGACCCATCGCACCGGCGAGTCGACCTGGCGCGCCAGCGCGTCGCGGATCGCTTCGCTCCGGTCCACGGCCGCGGCGTCGACGTTGGTCACGACGGGCCAGAGCGGGTCCGCCAAACGGGCATCCGCGAGCAAGGGCTCCAACCGCGCGCGCGCGGGCGCCATGAGCGGGCAGTGGAACGGCGCGGAAACGGGAAGAAGGATGGTCCGCTTCGCGCCGCGGGCCTTGCACGCCTCGCAGGCGCGGGCTACCGCCGCGGCGTGGCCGGCGATCACGGTCTGCTCGGGGGAATTGAAGTTCGCCGGGGTGACCACGTCCTCCCCCGCCGCCTCGCGGCAGGCCGCCTCGACGGCGTCGGCGGGCAGGCCGAGAATCGCGGCCATCGCGCCGACTCCCGCCGGCACGGCGTCCTGCATGAATTCTCCCCGGCGGCGCACCAGCTTGAGCGCCTGGGCAAAGGACAGCGCTCCGGCGGCGACGCCGGCCGAGTACTCGCCCAGCGAGTGTCCCGCGGCGAAGGCGGTACCCTCGAGGCGTTCCGGAAAACGCGACTTCAAGTCGGCCAGCGCGGCCACCGAGTGCGTCAGGATGGCCGGCTGCGTGTTGGCCGTGGACTTCAGTTCCTCGTCGGGGCCTTCGAAGCACAGGCGGGACAGCCCAAAGGAGAGGACGGCGTCGGCCTCGTCGAACACGGCCCGCGCGGCGGGCGACGCGTCGTAGAGGGACTTGCCCATTCCCACGGACTGCGAGCCCTGGCCGGGGAAGAGGAGGGCGAGGGACATTCAGGATTTGGGATTTGGGATTTGGGATTTGGGACGGAAGGGGCCGCATGACAGCCGAAATCGCAAATCACAAATCGCCATTCGCAAATTCTTCCCTACCATCGCATCAACACCGATCCCCACACCAGCCCGGCGCCGAAGGCGGTCATGAGGACCAGATCGCCGATCCGGATGAGGTCCTTCTGCAGGCATTCGTCCAGGGCGATGGGAATGGAGGCGGCGGACGTGTTGCCGTAGCGGTCCACGTTCTTGTAGACCCGCTCGGCGGGGAACTTCAGCCGCTGCCCCACCGCGTCGATGATCCGCTCGTTGGCCTGGTGCGGGATGAAGACCTTCACGTCGTCGTTGGAAAAGCCCTGCTCCGCCAGGAGATCGGCGGTGACGTCGGCCATGGCCTTGACCGCCACCTTGAAGGTCTCGTTGCCTTTCATCTTGATGAAGGGCAGGCGCTGCTCGATCGTTCTCGGATCGTTGGCCGGATGGTTGGACCCGCCTCCGGGCATGCAGATGAAGTCGCCGTAGTTTCCGTCGGACTTCATGCGCGTGCCGAGGATGCCATGGTCGCCCTTGGTCGCCTGGAGAACGGCCGCCCCGGCTCCGTCTCCGAACAGCACGCAGGTCGAGCGGTCCGTCCAGTCGACATAGCGGGTCAGGATCTCGCCGCCCACGACCAGGACCGTCTCGGCCTTGCCGGACTGGATCAGGCCGTCGGCCAGGTGGAGGCCGTAGAGGAACCCCACGCAGGCGGCGGAAACGTCCGCCGCCGCCGCGCGGGTGGCTCCCAGGTTGCGCTGCACCACGCAGGAGGTGGCCGGAAACGGCATGTCGCTGGAGATGGTGCCGACCAGGATCATGTCCAGGTCCTCGGCCTTGACCCGGGCCCGCTTCAACGCGGTCTCCGAAGCCTTGGTGCAGAGATCGGAGAACTTCTCTCCCTCGCTGACGACGTGGCGCTCCCGGATCCCCGTGCGCGAGGTGATCCACTCGTCGGATGTTTCGACGATCTTTTCCAGGTCCGCGTTGGTCAGAATCTTCTTGGGAACGGCGGACCCCACGCCGGTCATCCTCGCGCGAATCACCCTCGCCTCCGCTGCGCTTCGGGATCTGCGCGCTGGCGCGCGCACCGGCCCGCGCCTCGCCCAAAGGGGCTCGAGCGCGGACCTGATCCCGAAGCTCCGCTCCGGCTCACGCGACGCGAGTCGTTTCGCGGATCCAGTCCGCGAAACTTGGTCGCGTCGCGCCCGCACGGAGCAGGCCGGGGGCTCGGCTGACAGCTGAGAGCTGAAAGCTGACAGCTCATTCGAAAATTCACGCTTGAGCCTGTGCGTCGCGGGAGTGGAGGTCGGCGATGGAGGACTGGATCTTCTGGGCCAGCCTCTGTCGCGAGAACTCCGCGGCCAGACGGATGGCGTTCTTGACCGCTTTGGCGCTGGAGCGGCCGTGGCAGATGATCACGCACCCCTTCACGCCGAGCAGAGGCGCCCCTCCGTATTCGGAGTAGTCGAGCCGGGACTTGAAGCTGCGAAACGCCGAGCGGGACAGGAGGAATCCGACCGACGCCTGCAGGGTCTTCTTGATCTCTTCGCGCAGGAGCTTCTCGACCATCTCCGCCAGCGCCTCGGACACTTTCAGGATGACGTTCCCGGTGAAGCCGTCGGTGACGATCACGTCCACCGAGCCGTTGAACACGTCGCGCCCTTCGACGTTGCCGATGAAATTGAGGCCGGTCTCCTTGAGGGTCTTGAAGGCCTCCTTGGTCCGATCGGTGCCCTTGGAGTCCTCCTCGCCGATCGACATCAAACCGATCGAGGGAGTGTTCTTGCCGAAGAGCAGCTGCGCGTAGATCGAGCCCATCACCGCGAATTCCTTGAAGTGCTGCGTCTTGGCGTCGGGGTTCGCTCCGACGTCGAGCAGCAGGCAGTGTCCGGAGAGATTGGGAAGGATGGCCGCCAGCGCCGGCCGGTCCACGCCCTCGATCGTCCCGACCACCATCTTGGCCGAGACCATGGCCGCCCCGGTGTGACCCGCGGAGACCAGGCCCTCGGCCCGGCCGTCCCGGACGCAGTTGGCCGCGATCCGGATCGAGGAGTTGCGCTTCTTGCGGATCGCCGCGGTGGCGGGCTCGTCCATGTTGACGACGTCGGGAGCGTCGACGATCTCGATCTCGTCTCCGCGGTACCCCACGTCCTTGAGGAGGCGGGAGAGCTCCGCGGCCCGGCCGACCAGGAGCGAGGAGATCCCGAACTCCCGGGCCGCCGCGATCGCGCCGTCGATGTTGACCTGCGGGGCGTGGTCGCCGCCCATCGCATCCACCGCGATGCGCATGTCAGCCCTCGACTCCAGGAGAATCCACCGTGGGGAGGATTATAACGAGCCGTGAGCCGTGAGGCGGAGATCGAGGCGTCCGGCTCCGGTCCGCCTTTCGCCTTACGCCTACCGCCTACCGCCTCACGGCGGCGGCCGGAGCCGCCGCTACGCGTTGATCGTCTGTTTGCCCTTGTAGTAGCCGCAGTGCGGGCAGACCCGGTGCGGCATCTTGGGCTCGTGGCAGTTGGGACACTCCGACAGGGCCGGAGGGGTCAGGGCATCGTGGGCGCGGCGCTTGTCGCGGCGGGCTTTGCTGTGGCGGCGCTTTGGGTTGGGCATACGAACGTACCTGCTTTCTCGGTTTCGTTTCGGGAAGCCGACGGGCTTCCCGGTTCGACCCCCGCGGTCAGCGGGGGGCCTTGCCTTCGTGAGACTCCGCCAGAACCCTCAGCGCTTCCCAGCGCGGATCCCGCCCCTCGGTGACGCATCCGCACTCGGCGCGGTTGCGGTCGGCGCCGCACCGCGGGCACAGGCCGCGGCACTCCGGGCTGCAGAGCGGCTTCATGGGAACGGCCAGCTGGATTCGCTCTTCCACGATCGGGACGACGGGAACCTCCGGGTGATCGTAGAAATAGGCATCGAGATCGGTCTTGTCGAGCTCCCGCTCACCGCCCTCGGGCGCGGCGCGCTGGTACAGAACCAGCGTGAACCGTTCCGCCTGCGCGAAGGGATAGGCGGCCAGGCAGCGGCTGCACTCCAGGCTGCCGTCGTAGGCGAGCCGGCCCTCCACGGAAAAGCCGCCCTCGATGCGCGTAACCTCGCCCTCGAAGCGGATCGGGGACAGCGCGAGCAGCGGCTCGCGGTCCAGCCCGGAGGCCGGGACGTCCAGGTCGAAGGCGAACGCGACCGGCTCGTCGAGGACCTGTTCCAGAGAGATCGTTGCGGGGCGTTTCATCGTTAAACCGGCTATTTTAGCGCCTCCGCGAGGGCAGTCAATCCGATCGCAACGGAGGCGCCCGATCGAAGGCCCGGCGGTCAGAGCTGATACTTTCCTCCCGTGAGAGTGGCCATCGATGCCCGGGCGCTCCTGTCGCAGAAAACCGGCATCGGAACCTACACGCGCGGCATCGCCACCGGCCTGGCGAAGGTTTCCGGCGTGGAGGTCGGCCTCTTCTCGCCGCGCCCTCTTCCAGAGGCCGACCGGAGCGGTCCCTGGACCGCGGTCGCGGACCATCACCCCTTCGGGATGGTCTGGACGCAGACCACGCTGGGCCGCCGCTGCGCGGCCTGGCGGGCCGACGTTCTCCTGGCGGCTCTGACGATCGCCCCGGCGAAAATCGCCGTTCCGGTCGTCTCGGTCGTCCACGACCTGACGCCCTGGGAGCACCCCGAGTGGCACAACGGCCGCACCCTGGTGGGATTTCTCCCGCTGTGGGAGCGCACCGCGGACCGGGCCGCCCGTCTCCTGTGCGTGTCCCAGTCCACCGCCGACGACGTGCTGCGCCGTTATCCGGAGGCGCTGCCCCGGGTGCGCGTCGTGCCCAACGGCGTGGACGCGGACTTCGCGCCTCCCCCGCCGGGCGCGGACGGGAACGCGGCGCGCCGCCGATTCGCCCAGGGAAGGCGCTACATCCTCTACCTGGGCACGCTCGAGCCGCGCAAGAACGTCGAGGCCCTCGTCGCGGCCTGCGAGCGGGTCTGGTCGCGCCGGCGATCGCGGCCCGACCTGGTGCTGGCCGGCGGCCTGGGCTGGAAGACGGCGTCCCTCCACCGGCGCATCGCCCGATCTCCCTACCGCGACAAGATCCATCTGGCCGGGTACGCGCCGCGCGAGGTGGCCCGGGACCTGTACCGTGCCGCCGAGGTGTTCGTCTATCCGTCGCTGTGGGAAGGGTTCGGCCTGCCGGTCCTCGAGGCGATGGCCTGCGGCGCGCCGGTGGTGGCCTCCACGGCGGCCGCGTTGGTCGAGGTGGGAGGCGACGCGGCGCTCTACACGGACCCGGAGGACCGGGACGGCCTGGCGGCCCAGATCGAGCGGGTGCTCGACGACGACGCCCTGCGGGACGGCCTGCGCCGGGCTGGCCCGGCCCGGGCGGCGGCGTTCTCCTGGGACGCCTCGGCGCGGCAGACCGCCCGGGTCCTGGCCGAGGCCGCGCAGGGGCGGTCGTGAGCCCGCCCCGGATCGGGTTCGACGCCCGCAAGGTGCGGGACTTCGGAATCGGCTCGTACGTCCGGCACCTTCTCGAAGCCGTGGCCCGGCGGGAAGAGTCGAGGGCCTACCGGTTTCGCGTGTATGCCCGCAAAGCCGACCGCGAGCTGTTCTCCGGGCTGCCCGACCACTTCGAAGTCGTTCCCGAGGACTCCCCGGGCTACTCGCTGGCCGAGCTGACCCGCTTCGCCTGGCGCCTTTTTCGAGACCGGCTCGATCTCTTTCACGCCACGCACTACGTCCTGCCGCCGCTCCTGCGCGGCCGCGCCGTGGTCACGATCCACGACATCATCCACGTGCTGTATCCGCAGTTTCTTCCCAGCCGCGCCGCGCACCTCTACGCCCGGGCCATGATTCGCCGGGCGCTGGAGCGCGCCGACCGCATCATCACCGTTTCCTACAACAGCAAGCGCGACCTGACCGACTACTTCGCGGTTCCCGCCGGGCGCGTCGAGGTCATCTACAACGGCGTCTCGCCCCTGTTTCGGCCCGAGATCGCGCCGGAAGAGCGGCGCCGCGTCCTGGAGAAGCACCGCATCCCCTCCCCCTACCTCTTCTTCCTGGGCGGAGAAAAGCCGCACAAGAACCTGCAGAACGTGCTCAAGGCCTTCGGCGAGGCCCGGCGGCGCCGCTCCCTCCCGCACGCGCTGGTGCTCGGAGGCCCGATGCCCAAGAACCGCGCCCGGATGGATGCGCTCATCGACGCGCTGGAGCTGCGGGAAGCCCTGGTGGAGACGGGGATCCTCGACGAGGAAGACCTCCCGGCGCTCTACGCCGGCGCCGACGCGTTCCTCTATCCGACGCTCTACGAAGGCTTCGGCCTTCCCGTGATCGAGGCCATGGCCTGCGGGACGCCGGTCCTGACCTCCTCGACCTCGGCCCTCCAGGAGATCGCGGGGGGCTACGCCTACCTCGTCGATCCGATGGACGTCGACGCCGTCGCCGGCGGGATCGTGCTCCTGACCACCGACCAGCGGATCCGGGAGGATTTTCGCGAGCTCGGCAAGAAGCGGGCCCTCGACTTCAACTGGGACAAAGCCGCGGAGAAGACCCTGGAGGTGTACGCGGCGGCCCTGCGCGGCGAAGCCGCCGCGCGTGAGGACGTGAGGCGGAAGGCGTAAGGCGTGACACACAGAGAGCACGACGAAGACGCGGCGCAGAGGAGCCCCGCTTCGCCTCACGCCTCACGCCTTACGCCTCACGGCTCCGGTTCCCCATGAGAACCGCCGTCGTCCACGACTGGTTGAACGGCATGCGGGGCGGCGAGAAGGTGCTGGAAGCCCTGCTTCCGCTGGTGCCCGATCCTACAATATATACATTGTTCCACACTCCCGGGGCGGTGTCTCCCGGCATCGAGAAATACCCGATCCGCGTCTCCGGCCTGAACCGCCTCCCCTTCGCGCGGCGCCACTACCGCAGCTATCTCCCCCTCTTCCCCCGCGCGGTGGAGGCCTTCGACCTGTCCGGCTACGACCTGGTCATCTCCTCCTCCCATTGCGTGGCCAAGGGCGCCCGGGCCCCCGAGGGCGTTGCGCACCTGTGCTACTGCCACACGCCGGTGCGCTACGCCTACGAGCAGTTCGACGAGTACTTCCCCGCCGGCCGCACGCGGCTGCGCGCGCTCAAGGCCCGAGCCATCGCGCGCCTGCGCGACTGGGACGTCGCGACCTCCTCGCGCCCGACGCGCTACCTGGCCAATTCGAGCGCGGTCGCGCAGAGGATCCGGCGGCACTGGGGACGGGAGGCCGCGGTCGTCCCTCCGCCGGTGGACGTCGGCGTCTTCGACGGTTCGCCGGGCCCCCGCGACGCGTTCCTCCTCGCCGTCGGAGCCCTGGTCCCCTACAAGCGCTTCGAGGACGCGATCGGGGCGGCGCGCCGGCTCAAGCGCCCGCTCGTGCTGGTGGGACGGGGGCCGGAGGAACGCCGCCTCCGCGCCGAGGCCGATTCCTCCGTACGATTCCTGAGGGACCTGCCGGCGGACGCGCTGCGCGACTTGTACAGGAGGTGCGCGTTCTTTCTGCAGCCCGGCGAAGAGGACTTCGGCATCGCGTCGGTGGAAGCCCTGGCTTGCGGGGCTCCCGTCGTGGCCCTGGCCCGCGGCGGCGTGCGCGACATCGTCGCCGACGGCGTGGAGGGCGTGCTCTACGAGGAGCCCGGATCGGAGGGACTGGCCGCCGCGGTGGCGCGGGCCTCGGCCATGGGCTTCGACTACAATCGCCTGCGGAAGTCGGCGCTGCGGTTTTCCCCGGAGCGTTTTCGGGAGGCGTTCGGCCGGGAGCTGACATCGATGCTTCGATCATCCGATCACCCGATCACGCGCTCCTTCGATTCTCCATCCTCCGATTCCCCATGATCCGCGCCCGCCGCATCGCCCTCTGCTTCCTGGCCTCCGACCTCGCGGCGACCTTCGCCGCCCTGGTCGCGGCCTACGGCCTTCGCTTCCGGGCGGAAATCGTCCCGGCGACCCAGGGCGTTCCCGACGCCGGCACGTACTACCGCCTCTTCCCGGTCATGGCGGCGCTCTGGCCGGTCGTCTACTATTTCTACGGCCTCTACCACGTGCGGCGCCACCGCTCCCGCATCGAAGAAGGGCTGGCCGTCCTGGGTGCCACGGGCCTGGCCACGCTCCTCCTGACCGCGCTCGCGACGCTCTCCCGGGGCTTCTCGTACTCGCGCCTGGTGCTGGGGCTGTTCTTCTGCGCCGACGTGCTCTTCGTCTTCGCCGGGCGCACAGCCATCCGCCGGTATCTCGAGGAAGCCTGGCGCCACGGCTTCGGCGTCCGCCACGTGCTCATCGTCGGAGCCGGCCACCTCGGGCGCGCGGTCATCGACAAGCTCCTGGAGCATCCCGAGGCGGGCCTGCGGGCCGTCGCGCTGGTGGACGACGACCCGGCATCCCACGGCACGTCGTACCGGGGAGTGGCGGTCAGGGGTCCGACCGCGCGAGCCGGGCGGGTGGCGGAGGAAACGGGGGCGGACACGGTGTTCCTGGCCCTCCCCCTGGAAGCCCACCGCACGATGCTCGACGTCCTGCAGGACGTCGGCCGCACAGTCCCCGACGTGCGGGTCGTGCCCGACCTGCTGCAGTACATCACCTTCCGCGCGGGCGTCGAGGACTTCGACGGACTGCCAGTCGTTCACCTGACCCAGGTCCCGTTGACGGGCTGGATGAGCCTGGTCAAGCGGACCCTCGACATCGGGCTGTCGGCCTGCGCCCTGATCGGACTGTCCCCGGTCTTCGCCGTCATCGCCGCGGCCATCCGGCTCGAGGATCGCGGCCCCATCTTCTACCGCCAGCGCCGCATGGGCCTGGACGGACGGCCCTTCGAGATCGTGAAGTTCCGCTCGATGGTGCCCGGCGCCGAGGACGAGTCGGGACCCACCTGGGCCTCGTCGGACGATCCGCGCCGCACCCGCGTCGGGCGCATCCTGCGGCGGTGGAGCCTGGACGAGCTGCCGCAGCTGGCCAACGTTTTGTCGGGCGATATGTCCCTGGTCGGGCCGCGGCCGGAGCGCCCCGAGTTCGTGCGCGAGTTCAAGGAGAAGTTCCCGCAGTACATGCTGCGCCACCGGGTGCGGGCGGGAATGACCGGCTGGGCCCAGGTGCACGGCTGGCGCGGGAACACCAGCCTGACCAAGCGGATCGAGTACGACCTCTACTACATCGAGAACTGGTCGCTGTCGCTCGACCTGAAGATCCTCTGGATGACGCTGCGGTACGGTTTCACGCACCGGAATGCGTATTGAGGGCCGATGTCCGAAGTCGTAAGTCCTAAGTCCTAAGTCCTTCGTCGAAGGATTAGGACGCCAGCTTCTTCAACCGCTTCAGCCTCTCGCCGATCTCCCTGATGGCGGCCGGCCCGGGGTCGATGCCCCCGAACGCGTCGGCGCAGTAGATCCCGACGATCGCGCGCGCGTCGTCGCTTCCCTCGGGGACCGCCAGCGACAGCAGACGCGCCACCTCGGCGGGCGGCACGGCCGGCGACAGGGAACCGAGCTT
Source organism: uncultured Acidobacteriota bacterium (assembly GCA_963733955.1). Taxonomy (GTDB): domain Bacteria; phylum Acidobacteriota; class Thermoanaerobaculia; order UBA5066; family Gp7-AA6; genus DATFTF01. Next base: position 1,379,910 of record CAVTEW010000003.1, on the reverse strand, counting down.
GCGCGCGGCCAGGCGGCGCAGCGCCAGGTAGGCCTTGGTGGCCAGGGACACGCGGGAGCGCCGCCGCAGCCGGTCCGCGCCGAAGAGAAGCAGGGCGATCGTCCCGACCGCGCCCAGGGCCCAGCCCCCCGCCGACGCCGGCGCGGACCGCCAGGCCTTCTTCCAGGACGAGACCGCGTCGGCCGCCGAGTCCATCGTCTGCCGCGCGGCGTCGAAGACGGCGGCCTGGTCGAGCGAGTCGAATCCCAGGATCCGCCGGTCGTAGAAGAACTCGATCTCCCGGCCCAGGCTGGTCAGGCGCGTGAGCCACGAGACGCGCCGCGCCGCCGCGGGGAGCCCCGCCGCCGGCGTCGGATCGACCATGGCGAAGCCGGTCCCGTCCAGATCCGCCTCGACCCAGGCGTGCAGGTTGTCGCCGCGCACGACGAAGGACCGGGACAGGAATCCGACCTCGCCGCCGTACGAGCCGGTGACCAGACGCGCCGGAATTCCGCGGGACGCGAGCATCAGGGCGGCCGCCGAGGCGAAGTACTCGCAGTGCCCGGCCTTGGAGCGCAGGAGAAAATGCACAACCGGATCGCCGTCGGCGTGGGGCGGGTCGAGCGTGTAAACGAAGTTGGCATTCAGGTGTTCTTCGATGCGCCGGTAGATCGCGCGCCGGTCGGTCAGATCGCCGGTCAGCCTCTGCGCGTACGCCCGGATCTCCGGCGGAACGTCGCCGGGGTCGATCGCGCTCGACCCCGGGCCGCGCGGCTCGACCGCGCGAAGGCTCACCCCGTACTGGATCGACCGCCGCACGCCGGCCACCTGGATGACGCCGTCGGGATACCCGTGCGGAAATCCCCGCTCCAGCTTCAGCCCGGCGGCGCCGTACGGGAGGAACAGAAACCCGTTGGTGAAGAGGTTCAAATCGATGGACACCTGCCCGACGAGCGGGCGCCGCCCCGCCGGGGCCCACGCCGAGCTCTGCCGGTCCCCGGCCGGAACGCGGCGGCTCAAGTCTTCTCTCCGATACGGCGCGCGCGTCCAGACTCCGGACCGGTACTCGGTGAAGACCGACTCCCGCAGGCGCAGCGCTCTGCCCAGGGCCCGGACCGGCTCGACCTCCATCGAGAGAATCACGCGGTCGCTTCGCTTGGCCGCACCGAAGCTCTCCAGCTCCACGCGGTCGGCCGTCAGCGCGGTGGACAGGGATTCCTCCAGCCGCGCCGGCGCGAGGGCGAAGGGGGACCGCAGGCGCGGGAGGCCGTAGAAGAGCGGAACGGCCAGGAGACCCGCCGCGGCGACCGCGGTCCACGCCAGCCCTCCGGTCGGCACGGAATGCAGGACGCGCTCGGGGGGAGCGTCCTCGAAGTCCGCCAGGACGGCCAGGCGGCACAGGGCGCGGAAGCCCAGGAGAGCCATGGCTCCGAAGTAGAAGAGCGAGGCGACGTGGGTGGACGAGGAGGCCGAAGCCAGCGTCAAGAGGAACAGGACGAGCAGCGCCGTGCGGGCTTCTCCCTGGCGCTTCAAGGAGGCCAGCTTGGCGACCGCGGTGAAGAGGAGGAGGTGGGAGACCGAGCGCAGGAGCCCGTGGTGGAGCCGCGCGATCTCGAAGCCGAGGAACACGAAGTAGGACAGGCCGACGACGTTCAAGAATCCGTCGGAGAGACGCACCGGCGTCCCGCGCCGCGCCCGCCACCACAGCAGGACCACCCCGGCCTCATACAACGCCAGGGCCGTCGGCGAGGCCCCCTCGGTCCAGAGCAGCGGCAGGGGCGCGGCCATCGCCGGCAAGGCCAGCGCCAGGACGTAGGCCGCCCGCAGTCCCGACGGCACTTCGGAGGCCGGAGCCGGCCGCGCGCTCACGTCACGAGCCTGCGCAGGTCACCCCGCCGCAGAGGAGGAAAATCCGGCGCGGCCGACGCCGGGATCGCCTCGAGGCGGGCCATGGCCTCCAGGATCCGGGCGCGCTGCCCGCGCCCCGTGGCCGCGGAGACCTTGACGCCGCGGGCCTGGAACCCGGCCTCTCCGCCGCGGGAGAGGAGCAGGATCGCCTGCGCGGCGCAGCGCGAGATCGCCCTCTCGAGCGCGGCCAGACCCGCCGGATCGTTCGGATTGGCCAGAGCGTTGTCAACCGCGAAGACGACGACCCGGTCTCTTTCGGCGTCCCGCTCCCGGACGATCCAGCGACGCATCCGCGCCGACTGCTTCCAGTGCAGATCCCGCGGATCGTCCCCCGGGACGAAGTCGCGCAGCGTTCGGATGTCGAAGCCTCCGCCCCGCCGCCGCGGATGGGGGCGGCCGCCCCGCGAGTCCTCGGCGGGAATCTCCGGCATGGGCGACGGTTCCGGCAGGGGGTACACGACGATCTCTCCCCTCAGGCTGGCGCGGCGGTACTTGCGGAAGAGCCCGATGGGGAACCGCGACAGGAGGCCGGAGTCGGGGCGGCGCACCACGCCCCGCCGGGCGAAGATCCCCTCGACCACGATCTCGCGCGTCTCCCCCGGCTTCAACGGGTCGATCCAGAGGGGACCGGGCAGCCCCTCGTGCAGAAAGAAGAGAGCCTGCGCCGTCGTGCCCCGCAGGTGGTTCTCCAGCTTGAGCCTGAGCAAGGCGGGCCGCGTCGCCACGACGTCTCCGATCGCCTCGATGTCGCAGGTCACGCCGCGCACGTTGCGCCGGGACAGGACCCCGGAGACGACCATCGCCGCCAGCATGCCGGCCAGCACGACGTACAGCCCGTTGTTGCCCGTGTTGGTCGCCCCGATCGCCACGACCAGGCACATGAGCACGTAGCCCAGGCCGAAATTCGTGATCCGGATCTCCCAGTCGGGAATCAGGTGCGTCATAGCAAGCCCGGAAGGCGTAAGGCGTAAGGCGGAAGGCGAACCGCCGAAACCGACGCCTCGCTGCGCGCCTCTCGCCTCACGCCTGCCGCCTCACGTCTTAAACGGGCACCGGCACCTGGGCCAGGATCTTCTTGATGATCTCGCGCTCCCGGCCGCCCGCCCCGAATCCGTCCGACGCGGCGGAGAGGATGCGGTGCGCCAGGACCGGTTCGGCGACGGTCTGGACGTCGTCCGGCGTCGCGAAGGCGCGCCCCTGCAGGAGCGCGAAGGCCTGGGCGGCGCGGTAGAAGGCCTGGGCGCCGCGCGTGGACACGGGAAGGCGCAGGTCCCCGGCCCGGCGCGTGGCCTGTACGATCGCGTGGATGTAGGAGAGCAGGGGGTCCGACACGGTCACCGCCTCCACCTTCTCCTGCAGCTCCAGGACCTGCTCCGGCCCGAGCACCGCGGGGACCGCGGCCAGGGCCTTTTCGGCGCCGCCGCGCCGCAGCAGCATCTTCTCCTCCGCTTCGTCGGGGTAGCCGAGCGACAGCCTCAGGAAGAATCGGTCCATCTGCGACTCCGGAAGCGGATAGGTTCCCAGGTACTCGACCGGATTCTGCGTGGCCACGACCATGAACGGCTGCGGCAGGATCCGGCGCTCCGACTCCACGGTGACCGCGCCCTCGTTCATGGCCTCGAGCAGAGCCGACTGCGTCTTGGGGGTGGCCCGGTTGATCTCGTCGGCCAGAACGATGTTGGCGAAGATCGGCCCGGCGTGGAACTCGAAGTGGTCGCTCGCGGCGTGGAAGACGGAGATGCCCAGGACGTCGGCCGGCAGGGTGTCGCTGGTGAACTGGATCCGGCGGAAGTCGAGCGAGAGGCTGCGGCCCAGCGCGCGCGCCAGGGTCGTCTTGCCCACCCCCGGAACGTCCTCGATCAGGATGTGCCCCCGCGACAGGAGGGCCGTGATGACGAGCTCGACGACACGGGGATCGCCCCTGTAGATGAGGCGAATGTTCTCCCGCAGGCGATCCAGCGCAAAGGCGGACGGATGCGGCATGACGGACATTATGCGGCGTCTCTCCTCGACGGTTTTTACGGAGATCGCCTCTGTTAAGCGCCCCGAGGGCCTCGAGATTCCCGATCCGGGCTCGACGGCCGTGCGGCCAGAGCCGCCGTCAGCGGGACTTGCGGGGCTTGGGCCGGCGCGGGCCGGCGGCGCCGGCGTCGGCGCTGGTCCGGGCGCCGGCCAGACGCTCCACGGCGGCCTTCAGCTCGGCCTCCTTCGCGAACGGCAGAACCAGCACCCCGGTCGGGCAGACCACGATCGCCGTATCCCGGATCCCGGGCGCGAGCACCGGCGAGGGGGAGACGATGAGGTTGCCCCGCTCGTCCGTCGGCCCGCGCAGGTCGCGGACCGACCGCCAGGTCCCGACGTCGCTCCAGCCCGCCCGCAGGGCGAAGGCGCGGATCCCGGCGGCCTTTTCCATCACCGCGTAGTCGATCGAGATCGCCGGCAAGGCTTCGTAGGCGCGCCGGGCCGCGGCGCGGTCGCCCGACGCGGACGCCCGGCGGTACACCTCCAGGCCGCGGATCAGGTCGGGCGCGACCCGCCGGGCCTCCGCCAGCAACCGGGACGGACGGAACACGAAGATCCCGGCGTTCCAGAGATACCCGGCCTTGACGTAGGCCTCCGCCTCGGACGCCGTCGGTTTCTCGATGAAGCGCCCGACCTCCATGCCCCGGCCCGGAGTCTCGTCGGCCACTTCGAGGTATCCGAAGTCCGTCTCCGGGCGCGTGGGCGGAACCGCGAGCAGAACGACAGTCGCGGCTTCGGCCGCGGCGGCGGCGGCGGCCAGGGCGCGGCGGAACGCTTCGGGATCGGCCATGGTGTGATCGGAGGGAATCGCCGCGGTGACCGAGTCGCCTTTTTCCTCGAACAGAAGCGCCGCGGCGAGGAGCGCCGGCCCCGAGTTGCGCCGAGCCGGCTCGGCCAGGATCTGGCGGGGCGGCAGGCCCGGGATCGCCTCGCGCACCAGCGGCACGTGCTTCTCCGCGGCGGCCACGAAGACGTCTTCCGCGGCCGGCGCGACCCGGTCGTAGGTGTCGGCCAGGAGGCTGCGATCCGAGAGCAGCGCGAGGAACTGCTTGGGGCGCTCGTCCGTCGACAGCGGCCAGAGACGGGTTCCCCCGCCGCCGGCGAGAAGCAGAATCCTCATCGCGAAGCACCGCTGGATCGCACCACGATCGCAACGGAATCGCGGCGGGATCGCAACGGGCTCGCCGTGAACGGAAGACGCCCGCTTCCCGGCGATCCCGGCGATCCCGGCGATCGTCTCATTCCCACTTCAGTCCCAGCATCTCGACCTCGGGCACCAGCGTAACCCCGAATTTTTCCTGAACCGCCGAGCGCATGCGGCGCATGAGCGCCAGAACGTCTCGGGCTCCAGCCCCTCCGCGGTTGACGATCACGTTGGCGTGGCGCGGCGAGATCTCCGCGTCGCCCTGGCGCTGCCCCTTCAGGCCGCAGGCCTCGATCAACCTCCCGGCGTAGTCGCCCGGAGGGTTGCGAAAGACGCTTCCCGCGTTGGGCTCGGAGGGCAAGGCGCCCCGGCGCTTTTCGGCCACCTCCCGGGTCCGCCGCTCGATCACCGCGCGCTCGGCCGGCGCGAGCGCCAGTCGGGCGCAAGCCACGATCTCGCCGGTTTCGATCAAGGACGTCCGGCGGTAGCCGTGGGCGATCTCCGCGGCCGGGATTTGCCGCCGCAGTCCCTCGCGCGACACCAGTCGCACGCTCTCCAGCACGTCGAAGATCTCGCCGCCGTAGGCCCCGGCGTTGATCCGGACGGCGCCCCCGATCGACGAAGGAATTCCCGAGATCGCCTCGAGGCCGGAGAGCCCGGCGCGCGCGGCGGCGGTGCACACGCCGCCCAGCGGCGCTCCCCCGCCCGCCGTGACGACCGCGCCGTCCACGGCGACGGCCAGGAACTCCCCCTCCAGCCGGACGACGAAGCCGGGAAATCCCTCGTCCGCGGCGAGGACGTTGGACCCCATCCCCAGGATCGCCAGAGGCTGCGCGCCCGCGTGGGCGAAGGCGAGCACGCGCGCGAGCGCCTCCTCAGTGAAGACCCGACAGAACCACCGGGCCGGTCCGCCGATCCGCCAGGTCGTATGACGCGCCAGAGGCTCGTCGGCCAGGACGACGCCTTCCCCGCGGCCGAGAGTCGGGGTCATGCGCGCGCGGCCAGGAGCGTCGCGGCGACCAGGGTTCCTCCCGCCGCCAGCAGGCCGGCCAGCACGTCGTCGGCCACGATGCCCCACCCTTCCGGAAGATCCTGCGCGCGGTACACCGGGCCGGGCTTCCAGACGTCGAAGATCCGAAAGAGGAAGAACGACGCGGCCCACGCGACCGCGGCGGCGCCGGCGCTCCCGAACCGGAACAACGGGACCGGGGCCGAGGCGAGGAACTGTCCGGCGAACTCGTCGAGTACGATGCAGCCGGGATCCTTCTGCGCCAGCGCGCGGGCGACGCGGGCGCTCAACGGAACCGCCGCGGCCGCGATGGCCAGCCCGGACACCAAGAGTCCGACCCCCGCGCGCACGCTCGCGCCATGCGACGGATCGAGGAGGCGCGCCAGGCTCCAGGCGAGCGCCAGCGCGACGGCGGAGCCCGCGGTCCCCGGAGCCACCGGCGAGAGCCCGGAACCGAAACCGCAGGCGAGGAACGCGGCGACAGGATGCCGGCCAAACGCGCGCCGCGCCGGGGACGTTGACATGGCCGGCGCGGCGGGGCTAGTCTGGTTCGTCCTCATCGGGTTTTCTTTCGGCGCCCTCGACGAACTCGCGGTGCGAGCTCTCACCGGGCTCCGGTTCCGAGTCTATAATCGCGCGAACGCGCGGAAGTTTTACCTCCATGACGAAAGGTGAGGACATGTCCAGCGTGAAATCCACCGAAAAGTGGCGCGCCGTCGAGACGGCGCTGACCCAAATCGAGCGCCAGTTCGGAAAGGGCTCGATCATGCGGCTGGGAGACCAGCCGGAGACGGTCCTGGCGGTCATTCCGACCGGCTCTCTGGCCGTGGACGCGGCCCTGGGCGTCGGCGGCATCCCCCGCGGCCGGGTGGTCGAGATCTTCGGCCCGGAATCCTCCGGAAAGACGACCCTGTCCCTCCAGATCATCGCGCAGGCTCAGAAGACCGGCGGGCTCGCGGCCTTCATCGACGCCGAGCACGCCCTCGACGCGGAATACTCCAAGAAGCTCGGCGTCGACACGGAGAACCTCCTGGTCTCGCAGCCGGACAACGGCGAACAGGCCCTGGAGATCACCGAGATGCTGATCCGCTCGGGAGCGGTCGACGTGGTCGTGATCGACTCGGTCGCCGCGCTGGTGCCCAAGGCCGAGATCGAGGGCGAGATGGGCGAAGCCCAGATGGGCCTGCAGGCCCGCCTGATGTCTCAGGCCCTGCGCAAGCTGACCGCCATCGTCTCCAAATCGAAGACGAGCCTGATCTTCATCAACCAGATCCGCGAAAAGATCGGCGTGATGTTCGGGAACCCGGAGACGACCACCGGCGGCCGGGCCCTGAAGTTCTACGCGTCCATCCGGATCGACATCCGCCGCATCGCGTCGTTGAAGGACGGAGAGACCGTGGTCGGATCGCGCACCAAGGTCAAGGTCGTGAAGAACAAGGTGGCCTCGCCGTTCCGCATGGCCGAGTTCGACATCAACTACGGCGAAGGGATCTCCCGCGAGGGCGAGCTGCTGGACATGGGCCAGGAAGCCAAGCTGGTCGAAAAGTCGGGGTCCTGGCTTTCCTACGGCGACCTGCGCATCGGCCAGGGGCGCGAGAACGCGAAGCAGTTCCTGAAGGAAAACCCCGAGCTCGCCATGGAGATCGAGACGAAGCTGCGCCGACACCTGGGCCTGCTGCCGCCCGAGCCGGCGGACAAGACGCCCCCGGCGGACAAGGCGCCGCTGGCGGACAAGACGTCGCTGGCGGACCCGGCCCGCGATAAGGAGCGGGAGAAGGTCCGGAAATAGGGCTCTGCCGGCCGCCGGCGTTTCCGCTTCGCGCCCGGGAACGTTAGAACGTGGGCCTTGAACCGCGCGCGCAATCGGGAACGAACCCTGCGATACTGGCGTTCCCGATGAGGATGACCACCCAAACGAGCGCCCGCCTTCTCGCGGGCGCTCTTTTTTTGTGCGCGGTGATCGCCCGCGCCGACGCCATCCGCGTCGCCGCCGCCCGCGCCGACGGCCAATGCCCGGGAAAGATCCTGGGAATCACGACCGCGGGAGCGGATCCCTCGCTTCCGGCCGACGCCGCGCGATGCCTCGTGGTCCTTGCCCTGCCGGATCTCTCGCCCGCCGCCGTGGACGCGGCCGCGCAGCGCCTGGGGCGCTGGTCCTCGGTGGCCGCCGTGGTGATCGAGATCCCCGGCGCGCCGGATCCGGGGAGCGGGCCCTGGAAGGCCGCGTTCGCCTATGCGGCCAAGAAGCTCTCGTCCGCCGTTCGGGGCGCGTCTGCCGGCGCCGCCGTGGCTTACGACTTGACCGCGGACGTTCCCGCCGGCCGCGACGTCGCGATCTCCGATCCCGAGATCGTCCCCTACGTCGACGCGCTCGTTGCGCGGCCAGGCCGCGGCCGGGTGACCGACGAGGAGATCCCCTCGGACTGGCTCTTCGTCGCCCGGAGCGCGGCCGGATCCGCCGCCGGCGATCTGCTGCGCGCGCTGGGCGGCGTCCCGCCCTCGCGAACGGTTGGGCTGATCGGTCTGACCGCGAGTCCGGAGCGTCCGCTCTCGCCCGCCGACTGGCAGTCCCTCGAGCGGCTGGCCGCGTACTGGACCCCGGACGTGTCGCGCGACCCCACCGCGACCCGGGCCGCGTTCCCGGATGGATCCTCCTTCGACGCCCTCCGCTACTTCGACGCGAAACGCTTCACTCCGACCCTTCTCCTGCCCGACGACGCGCGCGCGAACGCGGTGCTCGATCTGGCCGGCGGGCCCTTCGTGAAGGCCTCGGTCGAGAACCTCGTGAGCGGCGCCCGCCGCGACTTCGCGCTCGCCGGAGCGAAGACCCTGAAGCTCGATCTGTCCCGGGGGCCGCTCGCCGTCGTTTTGCTGCCGGCCGAGCGGGCCGGCGGGGAGACCAAGGCCACCGTCGAGGTCGGCGCCGTCCGGGGCCTCACCGCGGAGGAGATCGTCGCGCGGGAGCGGGCCTGGGACTCGGCCCAGCGCGAGAAGACGAGCACCTTCGTCGCCGACATGAAGGCGTCCCTGCGCTTCCGCATCGCCGAGGTCAACGAGACGTTCGACCTGACCATCCACGGTCCCTTCTACTACCGGCGGGGACAGCCCGGGGATTGGGAATGGGACGAGTTCTACTTGAACGGCGTGCGGTGGAAGAGCAAGACGCTTCCCAAGCTCCCGATCCTGCAGCCCGAGAAGGTGACGGCGCTGCCGCTGGACATCCAGCTGACCGAGGACTACGCGTACGCCCTGCACGGCGAGGCTACCGTGGCCGGCCGGAGGGCCTACCACGTCACGTTCGTCCCCAAGGTCACCGTCGGGGAGAAACCGATCTACCGCGGGAGCGTCTGGATCGACAAGGAAACCTTCGGCCTTCTGCGCCGCGACTCGGTTCAATTGAACCTCAAGGGCGAGACGCTGTCCAACGTGCAGTCCGAGTTCTATCGCCCGGTCCCCGGGCACCCCGAGGTCTTCCTGCCGCTGGAGATCAAGGGACAGCAGGTCTTCTCGACCGCCGGCCGCACCACCGCGATCGAACGGGACGTGGTGATCCAGGCGGTCGATCTCAATCCCCCCGATTTCGACAAGCGGGTGGCCGCCGCGTACGCGTCGCCGTCGCAGATGATCCGCGACACCGACAAGGGAATGCGCTACCTCGTTCCGGACGCGCAGAAGCCGGGCCAGCGCGTGGTCGAAGAGAAGGTCTCCAAGAAGAGCACGTTCGGCCTCCTGGGCGGCTTCTACGACAAGTCCCTCGATTACCCCGTGCCGCTCCTGGGGGTGCAGCACTTCAATTTCGACCTGTGGGGCAAGGGCAAGCAGCTCTCGGTGTTCTTCGGCGGCGCGCTCCTGACGACCAACTACACCGACCCCTCGCTCGGCGGGAGCCGTTTCGATCTGGGCGCCGACCTCTTCGGCGTCGCCTTCGCCTTCGGCGACACGTCCTACCGCAACGGAAAGGAAGTGAAGGCCGAGAAGGTCAAGCACATCCCCGCCGTGCTCCAGATCAACGTCGGGCACCCGATCGGACCGTACCTGAAGGCTTCGCTGGGGATCTTCACCAAGTGGGACAACTACCAGCGTGATCCCGACACGGGACCGGCGTTCGTCGTTCCGGTCGATACCTTCACCAACGGCGCCGAGCTGCGCCTGGTGGCCAACTATTCGGGGTTCAACGCCACGGCGACCGGCTCCCACTTCCGGCGCAGCCGGTGGGAGCCGTGGGGCGATCTGAGCAATCCGGCCACGCTCGAGTACGACCCGGGCCAGAAAGATTACTGGAAGTACTCGCTGTCCGTCTCCAAGGACCAGTATTTTCCGGGGTTCCGCAAGCTCCACGTCAACCTGACGTATCTGGGCGGGACGGACCTCGACCGGTTCTCCAAGTACGAGTTCGGCACGTTCTCCGGAAACCCGATCCGCGGGTTCCAGAGCGGGAGCCTGCGAACCGAAAACGCCCTCGTCGCCAACCTCTCCTATGGCCTCAACATCGAGGACATCATCCGGTTCGAGGCGTTCTACGACCAGGGCCTGCTCAAGGACCGCGTCTCCGGCTTCAACCGGACGTACTTTTCCGGCGCGGGGCTGCTGGCTTCCCTGAACGGGCCGTGGAAGAACTCCCTGCTGCGGGCGGAGATCGGAGTCCCGGTGGTCAGCCACGGCGTGCGCGGGTTCGTGATCAATACGATCCTGTTGAAGTTGTTCTGACCGGAGCGGGAGCGGGATGGAGGAGGGGCCAGGCCAGCACCCGCGGGAGTCCGACTTCGAGGTGGACGCGAGAGGCTTGCTCTGTCCGCTTCCCGTCCTGCGTCTGGCCAGGGCGCTGCGGTCCCGCGAGGCCGGCGCGCGGATCCGACTTCTCGCGACCGATCCCGCTGCCGTGGAAGACGTCAGCACGTTCTGTCGGGAGCGCTCCTGCCGGCTCCTCGATTCCCATGAAGCCGACGGCGTCTACACGTTCCTGGTCGCACACGACAGCTGAGTCTCGTCTTCCGCCTCACGCCTCCCGCCTCACGTCGCCTCCGCTGCGCTCAGGGATCTGCGCGCGCGAACGCACACCGGCGTTTGGCTCGCCCAAAGGGGCTCGACCAAACGCCTGATCCCTCGCTCAGCTGCGGCTCCCGCGGCGCGCGCCTCCTCCTTCGCTTCCGCTCAGGAGACTACGCGCGCCGCGAACCAGGGTAACCCTCACCCCGACCCTCTCCCTTGGGGGACTACGCCTCACGCCTCACGCCTCACGCCTCACGCCTCACGCCTCACGCCAGTTAGGCTATATTTCCCACCGATGCCCGAGCCGATCCCCTTTCCCACTCCCGTCGTCCCGGTCCGCCGCGTCCTCATTTCCGTCCACGACAAGTCCGGGGTGGCGGAGTTCGCCCGGGAGCTCGCCGCGCGCGGCGCCCGCATCACCTCCACAGGCGGGACGGCCGCGCACTTGAAGGAGTCGGGCGTCGAGGTGGGCCTGGTCGAGGAGCTGACCGGGTTCCCCGAGATCCTGGGCGGCCGCGTGAAGACCCTGCACCCGAAGGTGTTCGGAGGCGTCCTGGCCGACGAGACCCGGCCCGACCACGCGCGGGATCTGGCCGAATCCTCGATCGAAGCCTTCGATCTGGTCGTCATCAACCTGTATCCCTTCGAGCAGACGGTCTCCCAGGGCGCCCGCCGGGCCGAAGCGATCGAGATGATCGACGTGGGAGGCACCGCGCTCATCCGGGCCGCGGCCAAGAACCACGCCCGGGTGGCCGTCGCCGTCGACCCGGACGACTACACGCCGCTGCTCGAGGAGATTCGCTCCGAGGGCGGCACGACCTCGACGACCCGGGCCCGGCTGGCGGCGCGCGCCTTCGCCCGCACGGCCGCCTACGACGCGGCCATCGCGCGGTACCTGGCGGACTCGCCCCGCTCGGACGAGGAGTTCCCCGAGTACCTGATCCTGGCCTACGAGAGAAAGGGCGCCCTGCGCTACGGGGAAAACCCCCACCAGCGGGCCGCGCTCTACCGGGAGGCGCAGGCGCCGGCGGAGGCCGTGGTCAACTTCCAGATGCTCCAGGGCAAGGAGCTCTCGTTCAACAATCTCCTCGACCTCGACTCCGCCGTGGCGCTGGCGCGGGATTTCGACGGTCCGGCCGCGGTCATCGTCAAGCACAACAACCCGTGCGGCGCCGCCATCGGCGAGACCATCGTGGAGGCCTTCGGCCGCGCGTTCGCCTGCGACCCCCTGGCCGCCTTCGGCGGCATCATCGCCATCCGCGGCCGCGTGGACGGCGCGCTCGCTTCGCTGGTCCTCCAGCATTTCGTCGAGGTCGTCGCCGCCGACGACTTCACCCAGGAAGCCATCGACTTCTTCGCCAAGAAGCCGAACATCCGCCTCCTGAAGCTGCCGGTCTCACGCCGCCCCGTGCGGGGCCCCGATTTCAAGCGCATCGAGGGCGGCCTGCTGGTCCAGGACGCCGACTCCGAACCCGACCAGATGACGGCCTGGAAGCAGCTCTCCCAGAGGAAAGCCACGGCGGTCGAGCGCGCCGCTTGCGAGCTGGCCTGGAAGGTCGTGCGGCGCGTCAAGTCCAACGCCATCGTGCTCGCCAACGCCCGGCAGACCGTCGGGATCGGCGCGGGCCAGATGAGCCGCGTCGACGCCTGCCGCCTCGCCGCGGCCAAGCCGGTCCTGCCGATCGTCAACTGCGCCGCCGCCTCGGACGCCTTCTTCCCGTTCCGCGACGGTCTGGACGTGCTCGCCGACGCCGGCGTGACCGCGGTGGTGGCGCCGGGCGGATCGATCCGCGACCAGGAGATCGTGGCCGCGGCCGACGAACGGCAAATCGCTTTTCTGCAGGCCCCGCGAAGGCACTTCCGGCACTAAGCGGATCCCGTGATCTTTCGATTCTTCCTGGTTCCCCTCCTTTTCCTCACGCCCCCTCTATCTCCGCAGGCCCAATCCGCCGTCGCGCGCCTCAACGCGCGCTACGCCGACGGCGCGGCCCACGCGGCGACCTTCACCCATCTGTACACGCCCGCGGGATTTCAGACGCCCCAGAGGGAGACCGGCGAGATCTGGATTCAAGGCCGGGACCGCCTCCGCTTCGACTACACGAGCCCGGAGAAGAAGACCTTCACCTACGACTCGGGCGAAGCCCGCCTCTACGCGCCGGAGGACAAGCAGCTCACGGTGGAGAAGCTGACCGCCGAGGATCGCGCCCGGCTTCCGGTGCTTTTCCTGACCGATCCGGTCGGGCTCTCCGCGGCGTACGAGGTCGCCGTCGAGCCCGATCCCTCCGGCGGGACGCTCCTGCTCCTGACGCCGCGGGCGCCGAGCCCGGAGCTGGCCCGGCTCTCCGTGACCGTGTCCGCCGACGGCGCCGTTCCCCGCCTCTCCTACGAGGACGCGGCCGGCAACCGCACCGAGTTTCAGTTCGCCGGTTGGCGCCGCGAGAAGGCCCGTTCCGCGGGGGACTACAAGGTCGTCGGGCCGAAGGGAACCCGGGTCATCGAGAACTGATCGGGTTTCCAGGCTTCGCCGTCCGCGCCCGCGGCCCCGCCCCGGATTCTGGACTTCCCGGCCGCCGCCGCGCATAGAATGCCCCCGTGGCTCAGGAGTTTTCCTTCGACGTGGTGTCCCGCGTGGACCTCCAGGAGGTCGCCAACGCGGTCCAGCAGGCGACCAAGGAGATCGCCACGCGGTTCGATTTCCGGGGCAGCGCCTCCAGGATCGACTGGAACGAGAAGGAGCTGACACTGACCCTGACCTCCGACGACGCGCACAAGTTGAAGTCGGTGGTCGACATCCTGGAGGGGCGGCTGGTCAAGCGGGGCGTGGCCATCAAGTCCCTCGACTACGGAAAGATCGAGGACGCCGCCGGCGGCACGGTGCGCCAGGCCACCAAGGTCCAGCAGGGGATCCCGTCGGAGAAGGCCAAGGAGATCGTGAAAGCGATCAAGGACCGCAAGCTCAAGGTCCAGGCGTCGATCCAGGCCGACCAGGTCCGCATCGCCGGCCGCAACAAGGACGATCTCCAGGCCGTGATCGCGATGCTCAAGGGCGAGGAGTTCGGCCTCCCGCTCCAGTTTACGAACTACCGCTAGCAGGCTGCTGAAGAAGGGTGTGGGATGGCGTTACGAGCGCCGCGGGGACAGATGCAAGGAAGCGCGACGAGGGCGATGCCGAAGCATCGTCGAGGAGCGATGACGCCGCAGATGGCCCTGCGCCGCCGTAACCCGAAGGGTGGCCGGCACTTTGCCATCCCCCCGCTCGGAGCACGAGATCGAGCGATGCGCGGATTCATAAACTGGCAACGCATGCAAAGTGCCGGACACGACGCCCGCATCCATTTTTCAGCAGCCTGCTAGGCGCCGACAGGGAGACGGGAGAGAGCATGGCCATTCTTCCCCGGGCCAATCCGCGCTTCGCCCGAGCCTACGAGCTGATCGCCGACAAGCTCGGCCGGGTGGAAGAGGAGCTGCTCGTTCACTTCCGTTCCCCCATCCGTACGATCGACCGGATCGGCGCCTATCTGGGCTCGGGGGGAGGCAAGCGCATCCGCCCGGCGCTGCTCCTGCTCTCGGCGCGCCTGCTCGACTACGAAGACGGGGACAAGGACGTGCGCTACGCGGCCGTGGTCGAGTTCATCCACACCGCCACGCTCGTCCACGACGACATCATCGACGAGGCCCGGCTGCGCCGCGGGCGGACCTCGGCCAACGCCCGCTGGGGAAACAACCTGACCGTTCTCTTCGGCGACTACCTCTACACAAAGTCGATGGGAATCGCCCTGGACGAGGGAGACCTGACCATCCTGAAGGTCCTCTCCGACACCACGCTCTCCATGATCGAGGGCGAGATCATCGCGATCGAGAAGACCGGGGACATCCAGGTCAACCGGGAGGAAGCGCTGGAGATCATCCGCCGCAAGACCGCGGATCTGTTCTCGGCGGCCTGCCGCCTGCCGGCCCACTTCGCTCCGCGGGGTGACCTCCTGGCCGCCGAGCGGCTGGCGCAGTACGGCCGCTGCCTGGGAGTGGCGTTTCAGCTGATCGACGACCTGCTCGACTACACCTCGAGCGAGGAAGCGGTGGGGAAACCGGTCTTGAGCGACCTGCGGGAAGGCAAGCTGACGATCCCCCTGCTGCTCGCGCTGCCCCAGGCCACCGCGTCGGAGCGCCGGAGCGTCGCCACCGTGCTCCAGGAGCGTGACTTCAAGACGGTCGAGCCCGGAGAGATCCTCCGCCTGGTGGAACGCGCCCAGGCCGTACGGGCCACCCAGGCGATGGCCCGGGACTACGCGGGCGCCGCGCGCGTGGCGCTGACGGCGTTCCCGGATTCCCCGGCCAAAGAGGGCTTGCTGCTGGCCACCGAGTCGGTGATCGATCGGGTCAGCTGACCACGGTTCGTCGCGCGACCCGGCCGGCACGTTCACAATAAGGACAATCAGCTAAGTTTCCGAAAATAATTAGGCGAAGCGCGGTTCTTTCCTAACCCATAAAAAAGAAGGCTGTTTGGCGAAAAATCCTAAATTTTTCTTGTGCCCGGGGCATGCCTGTCTATAATCAGAGCGAAGTCATGTCGCAACGCCCCAGCTCCTGGACCGGCCTCGCGCAGACGATCCGGCAAATCGCACCGTTCCTGCCCGCCCGCGAGAACGCGGCGGACGAGGTCCAGCTCTATTACCGGCGCGCCTGCCTCGCCGCGGCCGAGGAGCGTTACGACGTCGCCCTCATCTTCTGCGGCAAGTCGCTGGAGGTCCATCCCGACCATCTGCCCACCCGGCTCCTGGTGGCCCAGATCCACGACCGCGGGCTGAACAACGTCGACCTTGCGGTGGCCGCCTACGGCAAGGTCATCGCCCTCTCCGGCTACGCGACGGACAACCCCTACTGCGCGGCGGCCCGCATGGCCCTGGACGCTCTGATGGCCGCGGCCGTCGACGCCGGCGGCGCCGGGTAACCCCAGGGGTACATCGGAGGCCTTCCCCAGACGATCGGGGCGGCGCCCCTGGAAAAGAGGTCGCCCTCCACCAGGCCAACTCTCCAGGCGCGGTCCGAAACGATCCGATCTCCCGAGGGCAGCTTCAGCGAGAAGAGAATGCCGCCGGCGCCGGTCGGGCTCTCGGCCTCCAGCACGATGCGATTGGACCCGGGCCGCACGAGGCCGGACAGGTCGTAGGCGTCCAGACGATCCCCCGGCTTCTGCCCTCCGGATCCAACGCGGCGTCCATTGACCGTCAGGACGTATTGTCGATCGACGAAGACGAGGGCGCGGGCGCGAGCGCGGGTGGAAGCCGCGCCCCCCCCACTCCAGCGAAACTCGCGTCCGGCGAAGAAGCGGATCGGCTCCGGATGCTCGGTTCCGTAGGAGAACCAGATCCAGCGCGCGCCCGCGATCTGTCCGAGGGACCGGTCCGCTCGGCCCCGGAGAATCGCCCACAGCAGACCGCCGGCGGCCGTCGCGGCCGCGAGGACGGCGATGCAAGCCAGCGCTCGCCGGCGATCGAATCCGGTTTGACGCAAGTCGGGGCGAAGGATACACTTTAGTCCCGGGCCATTCGTGGTCACCCGGCCGGATCGAGAGCTGGGGGCTGAGCGGCGATCGGAATTGGGACCGGGTCATCTGCGCGGATTTCGGGGCTGCCCGCTGCAAGGAGTTCGCACGAGAGATTCGTTTTGCCGGCCTTCGCCTTGGGACGTCGCGGCGCACGGCGCCTCGTCTCGGGCCGGCATCTCTCCGTGCGACCCCGCGGCCTCACCCGGGCGCGGCGGCCACCGGGAGACCGCCTGCCCATGATCGTCATCGGCGTGATCCCCGCCCGATACGCTTCGGTCCGATTTCCCGGAAAACCCCTCGCGGACCTGGCCGGCAAGCCGATGGTGGTGCGGGTCTGGGAGGCGGCGCGCGCGGCTTCGCGCCTGGATCGGTCCGTCGTGGCCACGGATGACGAACGCATCGCGGCCGCGGTGCGTCGGGCCGGCGGAGACGCGATTCTCACGTCGCCCGACGCCGCCAGCGGCACCGACCGCCTGGCCGAGGCGGCCCGCGGGATCCGGGCCGACGCCTACGTCAACATCCAGGGGGACGAGCCCCTGATGTCCCCCTCCAACATCGACCGGGCGGTGGAAACCCTGACCGCGGACCCGGGGCGGGAAATCGCGACGATCGCCTTGCCCATGCCGGCCGAGCAGGCCGGCGACCCCAACGTGGTCAAGGTCGTGGTGGCGCGCGACGGACGGGCGCTCTATTTCTCACGGTCGCCGATCCCCTACGCCCGCCAGGGCCAGCCCTCGCACCGCAAGCACCTGGGGATCTACGCGTACCGGTCCGAGACGCTGCAGCGCCTGGCCGCCCTCGCGCCCTCGCCGCTCGAGCGCATGGAATCGCTCGAGCAGCTGCGCTGGCTGGAGGCGGGGTATTCGATCTGGGTGGGAGAAGCGGCCGACGATTCGATCGGCGTCGATACGCCTGAGGATCTGGCCAGGGCGGAGGCATACTGGAAAAGGGAGGTCGTGTCATGAGCGGCAAATATGTCTTCGTCACCGGCGGGGTCGTCTCCTCCCTGGGGAAAGGGATCGCGGCGTCTTCCATCGGGGCGCTCCTGGAGGCCCGGGGCTACAGCGTGACCCTGGCCAAGCTGGACCCCTACATCAACGTGGACCCCGGCACGATGTCTCCCTTCCAGCACGGCGAGGTCTACGTCACCGACGACGGCGCGGAGACCGACCTCGACCTGGGACACTACGAGCGCTTCACCTCCATGTCCTCCTCGCGCACCAACAACACCACCGCCGGACGCATCTACCTGAGCGTGATCGAGCGCGAGCGGCGCGGCGACTACCTGGGCAAGACGGTCCAGGTCATTCCCCACGTCACCGACGAGATCAAGGAGCACATCCGGCAGGTCGGCCCCGACGCCGACGTCGTCTTGATCGAGATCGGCGGAACGGTGGGCGACATCGAGTCCCTCCCCTTCCTGGAAGCGATCCGGCAGATCCGCCAGGAAGCCGGGCGGGGCAACGCCGTCAACGTCCACCTGACCCTGGTTCCATACATCAAGGCCTCCGACGAACTGAAGACCAAGCCGACCCAGCACTCGGTCAAGGAGCTCCTGTCCATCGGGATCCAGCCGGATCTCCTCCTCTGCCGCACCGACCGCTCCCTCCCCGCGGAGGTCAAGCGCAAGATCGCCCTCTTCTGCAACGTTCCGGTGGAGGGGGTCATCAACGCCAAGGACGTCCCCTCGATCTACGAAGTCCCCCTCCAGTTCGCCGCCGAGGGGCTCGACGAGATCCTGCTCGACCTGCTGCACCTGCCCCACTACGACCGCGATCTCTCCAAGTGGGAGACCCTGGTCAACCGGATCAAGAACCCCGGGGGCGAGGTCGAGGTCGCCGTGGTGGGCAAGTACGTCGACTACGGCGACAGCTACAAGTCGTTGAACGAGGCGCTGGCGCACGGAGGAATCGCCAACAACGTCCGGGTCCGCCTGCAGTACGTGGACTCCGAGTCGCTGGAGAATGACTCGTATCCGGAGGTGCTGGTCCGCGCCGACGCGATCCTGGTGCCCGGCGGGTTCGGGAAACGGGGCGTGGAAGGGATGATGAAGGCGATCCAGTACGCCCGGGAGAAGAAGGTCCCCTACTTCGGGATCTGCCTCGGTCTCCAGACGGCGGTCATCGAGTACGCCCGGCACGTGGCTGGATTGGAAGGGGCCAACTCGACCGAGTTCGACGAGGAGCCCAGGCACAACGTCATCTACAAGCTGCGCGACCTGATCGGCGTCGAGGCCCTGGGCGGAACGATGCGGCTGGGCAAGTATCCGTGCGACCTGTCGCCGGGCTCGATCGCTCAGCGCGCCTACGGCGAGCCGTCGATCTTCGAGCGGCACCGCCACCGCTACGAGGTCAATCAGGAATACCTGCCGATTCTCCGCGACGCGGGCCTGTCCTTTACCGGGATGTCGCCGGACCGGAAGTTCGTGGAGATCATCGAGATCCACGGCGACCACCCGTGGTTCCTGGGATGCCAGTTCCATCCGGAGTTGAAGTCCAAGCCCTTCGCCTGTCATCCGCTTTTCCGGGACTTCATCCGCGCGGCCAAGGCCCACCGGGGCGCCCGGCAGCAGGAGGCGGAGACCGCGGCCGTCCACAACGAGGACCTGGGCGGAAGGACTTAGAGGACTCAGGACTTCGAACTTCGAACTTCGAACTTGAAACTTCGAACTTCGGACTCGGGTTCTCCGATGCACGTTCCTCCATTCGAGATCGCGCCGGGCTACGTCATCGGCGACGGCGCGCCGCCCGTGTTCTTCGCCGGTCCGTGCGTCATCGAGTCGCGGGAGCACGCCCTGGCCATGGCCGAGCTCTTGAAAGCGGTCGCGCAAGAGTCCGGCGCGCGCATCGTCTACAAGTCGTCGTTCGACAAGGCCAACCGCTCCTCCAGGGAGTCGTTCCGTGGGCCGGGCCTCCAGGAAGGCCTGGACATCCTGGCCGACGTCAAGGCCAGGACGGGACTTCCCCTGCTCTCGGACATCCACGAGCCCGGCCAGGCCGAGATCGCCGCGAAGGTCCTCGACGTCCTGCAGATTCCCGCATTTCTCTCGCGCCAGACCGATCTGCTCGTCGCCGCGGCGAAGACGGGCAAGGCGATCAACATCAAGAAGGGGCAGTTCCTCGCGCCGGACGACATGGGCCAGGCGGCCGAAAAGGTGTCCGCCGCCGGCAACGCGCGGATCCTCCTGTGCGAGCGGGGCGCCTCCTTCGGGTACCACAATCTCGTGGTGGACATGCGCTCGTTTGCGATGATGCGGCGATTCGGATACCCGATCGTCTACGACATCACGCATTCCCTGCAGCTGCCGGGGGGCGGGAAGGAAACCGGGGGGCTCAAGCAGTACGCGCCCGCGCTCGCGCGGGCGGCCGCGGCCACCGGCGCCGTCGACGGCTTCTTCCTGGAGGTCCACGACGATCCGCAACGGGCGCTCTCGGACGCCTCGACCCAGCTCGACGTCCGCATCGTGCCGGGAATGATCCGCTCGCTCCTGGCGGTCTGCGCGCTGACCCGCGGCCACGAGGCCTGAGCCCGTTCCGGCGGACGTTGCCTCGTCGGATCGATCGCCCGGATTTCTCATCGCCTTCAACGAGGGAGCAAGGCGCGCTAACGCTCGCCGCCCCGCCTGCGTCCTCTCTTCGCGGAGGAGGTGGGAGTGTGTTCCTGCAGGTCGCGCTTGACGGCCCGCCGGCATTCGGACAACGTCGCGGCGTGACCGCGGCGGCGGAGGATGCGGCGCGCGAGGACCCCGGCCTCGTGGCCGCGGCCCGGCGGGGTGATCGCGCCGCCTTCGAGATCCTGTACCGGCGGTACGCCGGGATGGTCCACGGGATCCTGCTCGCGAGCCTTCCGCGCCTCGAAGTGGAGGACCTGGTGCAGGACGTCTTCCTGCGGGCCTACCGGCGCCTCGTCACGCTGCGCGACGACGGCGCCTTCGGCGGGTGGATCGCGGCGATCGCACGCAACCGCGCCCGCGATTTTCACCGGCGCGCGGCTCCCACGCAGGAGCTTCCGCGGGATCTGCCGGCCCCGGATTCCGGCGAGCGCGAAGCCGCCGCCGTTCTGGATCTCGTCCGAACCCTGCCCGACGCCTACCGGGAGACGCTGGTCCTCCGGCTGGTCGAAGGACTGACCGGGCCGGAGATCGCGCGGCGCTGCGGCCTGACTCCGGGATCCGTCCGGGTCAACCTCCACCGCGGGATGGCGATGCTGCGCGCGAAGATGCGGGGCCAGGAGCCATGAACGACGATTACCTCTGGGACGGCAGCGGCGAGGCCGACGCCGAGGTGCAGCGCCTGGAGAGGCTCCTCGGCCGCTTGCGGCTGCGCGCAGAACCGCCGCTTCTCCCGCGCCGCCCCGGCCGTGTCTGGCCCGGCGCGTTGGCCGCGGCCGCCGCCGTCTTTTTCTGCGCCGGCCTGGCCTGGTGGGGCTGGATCGGCCCGGCCGGCTCCTGGAGGGTGGCCCGATGGTCGGGCCCTTCCGCGCAGCGCCCCAGCCCCGAGGCCGGACACCGACTCGGCGTCGGCGACTGGCTGGAAACGGACCAGGGCTCGCACGCTTTGCTGCAGGCGGCCGGTTTGGGGCAGATCGTCGTCGAGCCGGGCTCCCGGCTCCGGCTCGTCGCCTCCTCGCTGCGCGATCAGCGCATCGCCCTGGCGCGGGGAAAGATCGTGGCCACCATCTCCGCCCCGCCGCGCCTCTTTTCCGTGGAGACGTCCTCGGCGCGGACGGTCGACCTCGGCTGCGAGTACACCCTCTCGGTCGAGCCCGGCGGAGCGACCCGCGTCGCGGTGTCGCGAGGCTGGGTGGAAATGTCCTGGGGCGGCCGCTCCGCGATCGTTCCCGCCGGGTACGCCGACGCGACGCGGCCGGGACGCGGGCCGGGGACGCCCTGGATCGACGGGGCGCCGCCGGCGCTCCTCGCGGCGTTGGAGCGGTTCGACTCGGGACGGGACGCCGCCGCGCTGGACGAGATCCTGGCCCTGGCGAGGCCGGCCGACGCGCTCTCGCTCTGGCACCTGCTCTCGCGCACCGAGGGCGGGAGCCGCGAACGCGTGTACGACGCCCTGGCTCGTCTCTCGCCGCCGCCCCCCGGCGTCACGCGCGCCGCGGCCCTCGCGCTCGACGCGGACGCGCTGGAGCTCTGGCGATTCGAGATGGGAACTCCGCTGCTGCCGCGCCGGCCCTCGGTCTGGCGGGCCTTCTGGGCCCGCTGGACGCGCGCGGTCTTCGGAGGCTAAGAGCCTGTCCCAGGAGTTTGGTGGCAAAGACGCCCCGGCGTCGGGCCGTCTCCCTCGTCGGTCCGCTCCGGCCAGGCCGCTCAAGGAGACGACCGGGCCGTCGCTGGTCGCTCGGTCGCGGCCTCAGACCGGCGAATCGTCCTGCATTCCTTGCGCCCTCGCTCATCGCCGCCGGCGTTGCCCGGCGGCGGCCCTGTCCGAGGGCACACGCCACGGTGACCACGATACCAGGCCGTTTCTGTGCCCGAGTGACCGGAGCGGCGGCCCGGTGGCGACTCTCCGCGGCCGGGCCGCCGCGTGCCGCCAAGGGCAACGCCGGTGACTGCGGGCGCCTTCTTTGCCGATCGACGGAGACGTGGATACCCGGATCGGTGAGTACACCCAAGCAATCACGAATCCGGTCGCGAACGATTGGGACAGGGCCCTTAGGACCCCGCGCCCTCGAGGGCGCGGCGAATCTCTTTCACCAGGGCAGCCCACCGCTCGAGCTGCTCGGGAGCCGCTGCGCCCTGCGCCTCGAGAACGCTCCGGCAATCGATCTCGCCCTGGGCCGCGAGCTCGGAAACGCGGGGATAGCCGTAGGTTCCTCCGGTGCCCACCAGCCCGTGAAAGTGGCGCTCCAGAGGCCCCAAGAGGACCGGATCGGCCGGCCGAGCCCGAAGGCTCGCCAGGAGGCTCTCCATCTCGCCGGCCCGCTCGCGCGAGGCGCGCAGAAACTCCTCCCGGAACTTCTGGAGGGCTTCCTCGACGTCGTCCATGGATTCGCCGGCCGGCCCGGTCAGGCCGGAAGCAGCGCCTTGAGCCGTTCCGAAAGGGTCATCGGGTCGAACGGCTTGGTCAGGACGCCGACCGCGCCCATCTCCTTGAGCTTGGCAATTTCCGACGGCTGCGCCTTGGCCGTCAGGAACACGATGGGGATCGCCGCGGTCGCCGGATCGGCCCGGAGCTTCTGCAGCGTCGCCGCTCCGTCCATCCCGGGCATCATCAGATCCAGCAGCACGACGTCCGGATGGTCCTCCGCGGCCCGCCGCAGACACTCCGCTCCGTCCGAGGCCTCCACCACTTCCATTCCGCCCACGCGGGCCAGCGCCAGCCGGCCGATCCGGCGGATATCCTCTTCGTCGTCGACGATCAGCACCCTCACGCCAGGCCTCCCGACTCACCCTGCCCCACCAGCTCGCGCGCAGCGGCCCGAAGGCCGTCTTCGCTGGAGCGCGACTTGGTGAGAAACCGGGTGGGCCCCAGGCGCAGGCGCTCCCGCTCCGCGGCAGTCAAATCCTGGGCAGTGTAGACCAGGAGCGGCACCGTCCGGAGCCGCGGGTCCTCGCGCATGGACGATACGACGAAGAAGCCGTCGCCGTCGGGGATCTCGATGTCGAGCACGAGGAGGTTGGGCCGGCGCTCGCGGGCGCAGCTCAGGGCCTCGGCGCCCGAGCGGGCCACGCGAACGGAGAGGCCCTCGCCTCCGAGCTGGCGTTCGAGGAGGCCGGCCAGCGTCTCGTCGTCCTCGACGACCAGGGCCTCCAGCGCTCCCGCGCCGGTTCCCGAGTCCGATTGCGCCGCGGCGCGCGCGGCGGCGAGTCGGAACCAGAAGGTCGAGCCCTTCCCCTCCTCGCTCTCCACGCCGATCGTGCCGCCGTGCTGTTCGACGATCGCCTTGCAGATGGCCAGGCCCAGTCCCGAGCCTCCCTTCTGCCGCGCGTCGGAGGCTTCCACCTGGCGGAACCGCTCGAAGACCGACTCCCGCTGCGCCGCGGGAATGCCCCGCCCGCGGTCCGCGACCCGGATCTCGATTCCGTCGCCGGAGGCAGCGGCCGATACGGACACACGGCCGCCGCGCGGCGAAAACTTGATCGCGTTGGACAGGAGGTTGACGAGAACCTGGACGGCCCTATCCCCGTCGGCCAGGACGCGCGCCTGCGTCGGGCCTGCCTCCAGGACCACTCCCTCCGCGTCGGCGAAGGCGCGCACCGCTTCGAGCGAGCGCGCCACGAGATCGGCGACCGGCAGGTCCTCGAAGCGCATCTCCATCCGCCCCGTGTCCAGCCGCTCCAGGTCGAGGATGTCGTTGATCAATCGCACCAGGCGCACGACGTTGCGCTCGGCCACGGAGACGATCTCCTTGGCCTCGGCGGGCAGCTCGCCGAGCACGCCCCCCGAGAGCAGTCCGAGCGATCCCCGGATGGAGGTCAGCGGCGTGCGCAGCTCGTGGCTGACCGTGGAGACGAACTCCTTCTTCAACCGATCCACCTCGCGGCGCTCGGAGATGTCCCGCACGCTTCCCGCGAAATGCCTCCCGCCGTCGGGAGTCTGGAAGTGGAAGAGGGCGAGCTCCATGGGAAAGACTTCGCCGTTCCTGCGCCGGGCCTCCCACTCCGTCACGCGGCCCAGCGCCTTGTCCCGCGCATCCCGCAGGAAGGCCCGGGCGCCCGCCCCGTCGTCGATCGGGAGAAGCGTTGCCAGCTGCCGCCCGATCAGCTCCTGCGCCGGCCAGCCGAACGTCCTCTCGGCCGCCGGATTGACCGTTTCGATGACGCCCCGCTCGTCGGTGGTGATCACGCCGGTCAGCATGTTCTGCAGGAGCGCGCGCGTGGACGCCTCGCTCTTTTCCAGAGCCTGGGCCGCGCGGGCGCGGTCGATTCCCAGGGCGATCTCGTCGGCCACGCTGGCCAGACCGTCCAGGGCCACCTCCGTCAGGCGGCGGCGGGCGAAAAGAGCCAGGACGCCGACGACGCGGTCCTCGACGATCATCGGATAGCCGGCGAAGGCGGTCATTCCCTCGCGGGTGGCCCAGTCCTTGTCGTCCTCGCGCTCCGGACCGGCGGACAGATCGATCAGCGCGGGCCGGCGGTCACGCGCGATCGCCCCGATGCGAAACTCACCGACCGGAACCCGGCCGGCCGGCCCGAAGAGGGGGCGGTCCGACCAGGCGCTTCCGACGAGTTCCAGGACGCCGTCCTTCTCGTCCAGCCTCCAGATCGAAGCCATGGCCGCTCCCAGGTGCCGCACCATCGCCTCGGTGCACAGGTTCAGGGCGTGGCCCAGGCTGTCCGCCTTGGTCAGCGCTGCGCCGATCGCCGCGGCGAAGGCCGCCAGGTGCACGCGCTCGGCCAGGTCGGACTCCGCGCGCTTGCGATCGGCGATGTCGTGAAAGGCCACCACCGCGCCGCGGACACGGCCTCCTTCCAGGATCGGCGTCGAGCTGTAGGCCACCGGGAACATCGTGCCGTCCCGGCGGGTCAGAACGTCATCGTGGTTCTTGTACGGGAGGCCGGAAGCGAGCACGGTGACGAGCGGACAGTCCTCCGGCGGGAAGGGCAAACCATCGGCTCGCTGGAAATGGATCGTAGCGTGCGCCGGGCGGCCGATCAGGTCCGCGACGCTCCAGCCGAGCATCCGTTCGGCGCTCGGATTGACGAAGGTGAAGCGTCCGGCCTCGTCCAGCGCGTACACCCCCTCCCCGAGGTTCTCCGTGATGGCCGCGGTGAGCGCGAGCTGCTGGCGCTGCTGTTGCGCCGCGCGCGAATGCCCTCCGAGCTCGCGTCGGAGGACGAGCTGCAAGGCGAAGAGGAGCGCGAGCTGGCCGATCGCCGCCAGGCCCGGCAGCCAGAGGCTCCAGCCCGCCGCATAGGACAACAACGCGAGGGCCGTGAGCCCCGCCGACGCGAGCAGGCCGGCGGTGACCTTCCGATCGACCGAGGAACCGTTCATCAGACGGATGCGGCTTTCTCGGGCGCGGGAGCCATCTCCGTGTCGGTCTCCACCGGCAGACCGGCGTCGACCCAGGCCTCCAGACCTCCGGCCAGGGGCCGGACGCGGGTGAACCCCTGGTCAATCAGCGCGCGGGCCACACGGGCCGCCGATGCTTCGTTGGGTCACGTGCAATACAGGATGATGTCGCGGTCGAGTGGCAAATCGCGGAGGTTCTCGGAGATCCGATCGAAGGTCATCGGGCGCGCGCCGGGGATGCGCCGCGGGTCGGCGCGGCGGGCGGCGTCGGTGCGCACGTCGAGCACGAGGGGTTTCTCGCCCGCGTCCATGAGAGTCGACACGTCGGCGACGGTAATCCGCGCCATCCGGAGGAACTTGTAGAACCGCCGTCTCTGCCACCACTTCCAGGCGACGAACACGAGCAGGGCGCCGCCCAGGAGAACCAGGGCCCAACCCCCGAGCGAGGTCAGGAACGCGAGGATCCGGTCGACGGCCCGATGAAAGACCATCCCGACTCCGATCGCGGCGCCGGCCCAGAGCAGCGCCCCGCCCGAATCGAAGAGCAGAAACGCCGGGAGCGAGGCTCCGACCGCGCCGGCCAGCGGCGGCGCCACGGTCGAGAATCCGGGAACGAACTTGGCGACGAGCAACGACGGCATTCCCCATTTCTCGAACAGGAGCGTGGTCTGCCGCACGCACGAGTCGGGCGACAGCGAAACGCGGCAGAGGGTCTTCAGAACTCGAAAGCCGTAGCGCCGACCCAGAAGGTACCAGACGCTGTCTGCCAGGACGGAGGCGAAGACGGCGATCAAGAGCGCGTTCGAGGCCCGGAAATTCCGCTCCGCCGCCAGGGCCCCGGCCACGATGAGGGTCGGCATGGCCGGAATCGGCAGACCCAGCTGCTCCCCCAGAACGTTGACGAAGACCAGGGGAAGGCCGTGGCGGGCGACGTACGTCGAAAAGGGAACGTGCATGGTCGGCTCGGGAACGCATCTTAAGACCGAGCCGCTCAAACGCCCTAACGCCCCCTGGAAGGGTGGGGGATCTCGTTCCGAGCGCCGCGGGGGGCCGGGACCCGGCGGCCTTCCGGATCCGGCCGGATGGCCGCGTGATCACCGTCGCCACCGCTCGGGGGAAGCGGTGGCGGCGGCCGATCACGAGCTACAATAAGGAACTTGTGAGGGCGGCTCCTCAGGCCTTGACCACCCGCTTGACCATCTCGCGCGTGTGCTTCATGCCGGGCGACTTCTTCGCCGCCGCGAACGCCGCCTTGATCGCGGCCTCCACGCCGGACTTCTCCCGGACTTCGCGGATCTTCTTGCGCACGGTCTTGGGAAGCATCCGCACCGCCGCCATGTAGCGGCCCTGCGCCTGGTACTTGGCCCGCGTCGCCGCCGAGAGCGCCCGCTTGGCTCCCTTGCGTCCAGCCTTGGCCGCCTTCCGGGCCGACCGCGCCACGACCGGCCGGGCCTTCCGGACCGCCGTCGTCACCAGCGAGGCGCCCTCCGCCCCCAGCTGCTCCAGCCGCTGACGGATCTCGCGGATCAGCTTCTGCCTGCGTTCGATCGCGCGCGTCACCTCGTGCGCCGCGATCTTTCCCTCCGACACCAGGATGGCCAGCGCCTGCCGGGCGTCGTCGGCGGAAATGTTGAGTCCCTTGCGTCTACGTCTCAATTGTCCCTCCAATGAAGTTACAGACTGTCTACGAAGCCGGGACAGTCTATGGGGATCGCTTGTTTGGCGCAACCCACTTCCCAAGCTCCCTGCAGTTCGAGAGGCCGAGCAGAAGTCAAAGCTCATAGAACCGACCGTCTCGACCAACGCTTGCGAACTCCGCAAGAAGGGGCAGGGGTGACCGGAGGATCAATTCATCCCGCGTTGAAGCGGGGCGTCCTCGTGGCGATCGCACTTAGAGCCGAATAGCTATTCAGGAGTTTCCCAGCTCCGATGCGACCAGCTTAGTCAGCGCCGATGTCTTCGGGTGACCGATACTCCTCGCCTTCCTCCCCCTGCACTCTTGCATGCAGGCGATTGGCGATCTCTAGCAGCTTCCCAAGAACCGCTCGGTCAGGGTTCTTTGAATAGAGGTTTCCGCCGAACCAATCTATCCAGGGGCTATCCGGCTGGTCGGCACGATCCCACAATGCGAAATAGGGCCCGTTCGCGGAGAACCTGACCAGACTTGGGTCACCGTCAACTACGGAGAGCCACTCCTGGGGAGAGATCTCGTTTCCGGAATTGGACGACCAATCGACCGCCCTCGTCACATACAGGTTGTAGCCCACCTCTCCGCCCCTCCTGCTGGCAAGCCTCGTTTCGGATCCAACACCTGGCAGACCGATTCAGCCCAAAGGCTCGAGCCGGGCGCCCTATGAACTGGATAAATCTGCAATGGCTCTTCCGACCTCCGCAGCATCCGAATGGACAATTCGCGAATGAACCGGATCCTCGCTGAGACCGCCCGTCGCTCCTCTCGCCATCTTCATGATCTTGACCGACCCTCCCTCGCGAACCACCGTCAGGCACAGGGCCCCTCGCAGGAGACTGGCCCAAGACCTGAAGCCCGCGGCATCAGGGACCCGCCTAGTGATTTCCGGCCATTCAGCCTGCGAAGGGTGTCGAACTCCCTTGCGAGACTTTGTTAAAGCGGCCAGAATTTTCGCGGCAACTGTGTCCTCTCTCTCTGTCAGGGGAAGAACCTCAATTTCACTGGTCGTGATCCAGACTCCGGCTGTGGTCTGGAGGCGAGGCACGACGACCCAGTTCTTCGCCGTCCGATAGGCCGCAACCATCTCACTCATTTTGCAATGATAAGATGAAACTGAATTCCAATGCTGGCGGCGTAGCGGCCGACATCGAGAATCGCTTTGACCTGCGCCGCGTTCGCCACATCCGGCACAACCAGCTCGAGCACCTTTGCTGTGTTCGCAGTGATCTCGACGGCCTGGCCACCTCCTTCGAGCACGCCCTGTAAGGCTTTCAACCTGTCTACGTAGCCGGTAAGCCGACTCGTCAGTGCCGCGACGTTTTGATAAGTCTTTGATGCGAGGTCGAGGGACTTGACACTTGTCGCGGCGTTATTCGACTCCACGAACCTGTCAATTCCCTCAAACCTGGGGGGTAAGCCTCCGCCGAACAGACTAGCTAGACGTTCTTCGATTCGTCTTCCACGCTCGATGAAGTTTGAGTTGGAGAAGAACCGCGCCAAACCAGCAATCGCTGTTCCCCCGGCAGCCTCGAGTCCGGTGCCAGCTGCCGCGAGCTCGATCGCGCCGGCTCCCAAGGCTCCTGCGCCGACGACAGCTGCGCCGGTGCCTGCGGCTGCCAAGAACTCCCGTTTCCAGCCTCTATCGGGAACGTCGCTCTTCCCGAAATGGTAGGACTGAAGTCGCTCCAGACCGCTCGGATCGATATACGTCAGGGGATTTCCGCCAACGTAGGAATAGCGATTCCACGACTGCGGGTTGCCGGTCTTTCCCTGGAACTCGTCCGGCGCGAGGAAGCGACCAAGACCACTCCCACCCCCGTGGAACCTCGCATGGTCGTAGTCGTTCCCTGACGAGCCGTCCCGCTCCATTCCGGCAAACTTCAGGGCGCCGCCGGTCGAGCAGCCTTGCCCCGCGAATTCCCCGAAGGGCTGGAACGTCTGGGTGCAGCCGCTGCCGGCCATGACGATGCGAATCGAACCCAGGTGGTCGGTGCCGTAGTAGACCCACCCCGGGGAGGTTCCGGTCTCGTAGGTCGCAACCAGGGTGTTGCCGAGATAGGCGTAGATGCGGTCGGTGATGACGTTGCCTGCCTGGTCGACGTGGTACTCGATCGACGGGCGGTTGGACTCGTCGCGGATCGTGTAGAACCAGGTGTAGGCCGCGGCGGCGGACTCCAGCCGTCTCGGCAGGGCCAGGGCGAGGGCATCCGAGTCCGTGTCCGAGTCGCTTCCTCCCCAGTGTGTCCTCTGGAGCCAGCCCGGCGGCGGCCAGGCTGAGACCTTCCCCGGGTTCTCAGGCGCCGGATCACCGCCATCGCCGGGCTCGGCCGGCGGCACCGCGGCCTTCCTCGCATGCGGGCCCGGTGCGTGCTTCGACGCGTTCCAGCGGCCGGCGAAGACCTGGTCGAGTCCCGGCGCAAAAGCTTGCGTGGTCTCGGGCGGGCCGGACTCCAGGGTCTTTCTCAGATAGACCCTGCCGCTCGCGGCGTCGTAGAGCCCGATGGCCGCGAGGCCCTCTGCGTTCCAGTCTCCCGAAAGGGGCAGCGCGCCGCTGCTTCGCGGCCCGAAGGCGACCGCGTGGTCCGGCTTGCCGGCCTTGTGCCCGTCGAAGAGGTAGAAGACCGATTCCTTCGGGTCGTAGACGCCCAGGGTATCGAAGCCCTTGCCCGTCCAGTCACCGGCCACGGCGATGCCGTTCTTGAAAGGCAGCCGGATGACGTAGGTCACGTCGGGAGAGCCGGCGCTGTTCGCGTTCTTCAGCCAGACCCGTCCCGTCAGCGGATCGAAGAGGCCGACTGTGTCGATTCCGTCGCCGTTCCAGTCTCCGGCGATCGGCTGCCAGGGGCCGGAAGGCCCGAAGACGAATCGGTAGTCCGGCGCGCCCTTCGGATCGCCGTCCCAGAGATCGAACCGGCCGGTCGACCCGTCGTAGAAGCCGAGCGAACCTACGCCGTCGCCGTTCCAGTCCCCGGCCAGAATGCGGTCGCTGTGCGCCCGAGCGACGGACAGGACCTTGTCCGACCTCCCATCCGGCGCGGCGTGGGAGAGGATGATCCTCCCGGCCGGCGTCGCCGCGGCCGCCTGAGACGGCGCCTGCCCGCTCGTGCTGCCCCCGCTCTGGTACCCGCCGAAGAAGGCGCCCTGCGTCCCCGAGACGGTCACGGTGAACGGCGCCGACATCGGCGAGGCGCAGCCGTTGGGACCGATCACGTACACCTGGTAGGTCGTCGTGACCGAAGGCGAGACGTACCGGTCGAAGCCCACGCCGCCGTCGGACCAGTAGGCAGCCGTCCAATCGAACCGCTGGTTGGACACGTAAACGTGCGCGGATTGGCCCGGGTAGATGAGGCTATCGCCGGCGATCGTCGGCTGCCCCACTCCGGCGTAGAAGCCGACAGAGGCCGAGTTGCTCGTGACCGATCCGCATGCATTCGTCACGATCACGCGATAGAGACCGGTCGCCGTCACCGAGTAGGCACTCGTTGTCGCACCGACGATGTTGGTCCAGGCGCTGCCGTTCCAGGTTTGCCACTGGTACGTCAGGGTGCCGTTGCGGGCGACCACGTTGAGCTGGTGGCTGGGTGGGCAGAAGGTTCCGCCGACCGGCTGGGTCGTGATCGTAAGCGGGCTCGTCGGAGTCACCGACACGACGTTGCTGACCACGGCGTTGCAGGCGTTCGAGACGGTCACGCGATAGTACGTCGTCGAAGAGGGAGCAATGGTCAGCGCCGGCGTGTTGCCGACGATGGTCCAGAAGCTGCGATCGATAGACGACTCCCAGCGGTAGGACAGCGATGTTCCCGTCGCGGTGACCGAGAGGGTCGCCGACGACCCCGAGCAGTATTCCGTCGACTGCGGCTGCGCGGTGATCGCCGCCGCCGTCTTGGTCGTATCCACGGTCACCGTGGCAGCCGAGCTGTAAACGGTTCCGCAGGCGTTGGACGCCGCCAGCCGGTAAGTGGCGTTGACCGCCGGAGCTGCGTAGGCCGCCGCGGTCGCTCCCGAGACGTTGGACCAGCTCAGGTCCGGGTTGCGCTTCTGCCATTGGTACAGGACGTTCGTCCCGCTGGCAGCCCCGGTGAGCGTCGCGCTCGAGGAGCCGCTGCAGATCGTCTGGCTCACCGGGTTGGCCGTGATGACCGGCGCGTTGACCTGAGAGCCGACCGTCACGACGTAACTGGCCAACACGGAGGTGCAGCTCGTGGTCCCTTCTCGGACGTAGCAGGTGTAGGTCGTGGTGGATGTCGGCGAGACGGTGATTGAGGGCGTGGTCTGCCCGCCCGGCGACCAGGAGTACTGGGGGTTCAGCGCCGACGTGTGGCAGGTCAAGGTCGAGCTCTGTCCGGAAGAAACCGAGCAGGCCGTCCCTGTGATCGACGCCGAGGGCTGTGGCTGAACCGTCACCACGGAGGTTGCGTACGTCGTCCCGCAGGAGTTCGTCGCGGCGAGACGGTACCGATGGGTAACCTGGCTCGATGTGATATTCGCGAGGACCGGAGTGGTGTAGGCCGCCGAGGCCGCGCCAGGGATATTGGACCAGTTGATTCCATCCAAAGACTGCTGCCACTGCATGGACGTGGCCCCCGAGACCGTGCCCGAGTAGGTGACGGCCTGAGGCGGGCAGATGTTGAGACTCGGCGCGATCCCGGAGATGGTCGGTGCTGTCACCCTCGTCAACGTGAAGTTGGCCGTCCCCACACCGCAGTACGCGGATACCGTGATCCGATAGAGCGCCGTTTGCGCCGGCGTCACGGTGCAGGAGTCGGTCGCCACCTGACCGCTCGTCACCCGGTCGTTGACCCACTTCGAGCCGTCGTAGTGCGCCCACGTGAAGTAACTGGGGGTATTCGCCGTCGCTGTCATCGTGATTGCCGACCCCGCGCAGACGTTCTGCGACGGCGGGACCTGAGTCACGGCCGGATTGGGCTGAACCGAAATCGTGATCGAGCTCGAATAGACCGGCTGAGCCACGCACGGACTCGTGAGCTTGGCGCGATAGACGGTCGTCTGCGTCGGGGATACCAGATCGGTGTTCATGTCCGACCACGACCCGTCGGCATTCTGCTGTTGCCACGTGATCGTCAGGTTTCCGCCCAGGGCCACGATGAACTCGGCCAGATTCAGCCCCTGGTTGGGGCAGATGGCGGTCGCCGGGTTCAGAAACGTGATCTCGATCGCCGCGGTGACACGGACCGTGGCGATCCGACTCGTAATACTGCTGCCGTTGCTGACGGAGGTCGCGATGGCTCGGTAGTAGTTCACCGTCGCCGGGGGATCGTCGCGCAGCTCCCAGGGATAGCCTGGCACGCTCGCCAGAGGAATCCAGGTCACGCCGTCGGGGCTGAGTCTCTGCCACTGGTAAGTCACGTTGTCGGGTCCGCCGAGCGGGGCGCTCGCGTCCCGGGCGCGGATCCCCTCGTCGAAAACGTCTCCCGGACACACGATCGCGTCGGCCGGCTCGGCAATCCAGTAGGGTGGACACGTCCCGACGTTCAGCGTGAAAGTGCCCGCTGATTGCACGCCCAGGGAATCGGTCGCCGTGACCTGGAAGACGAAGGAACCGGTCGTCGTCGCCGGAGGCGTCGCGGTCAGCTGGCCGGTCGCGTCGAGCGTCAGCCAGCTCGGGAGCGTGGATGGGCTCACGCCTGCGATCGACCAGTTGTACGACTGCGGCGCGGGAAAGGGCGTGCCGCCGGAAGCCTGGAACTGAATCGTCAACGTCGGCGTGCTCTGCTGGCACATCGCAAACGGACCCTGCGTCAGGATCACCAGGTTGGGCGGGGCCGGAAGGGATCCGCTCCTGGCCACGCGCTCTCCCGAACCGTCGTAGAGATAACTCTCCTGAGTCGAGCCGTTGCTGTAGTCGGTCTGCCGGGACAAGGTGTCGTAGAAATACTGTTGGGTCGTCGAGCCCCAACGGGTGAGATTGCCCAGGTTGTCGTAGGCCACGATCGATCCGGCGGGGTAAGTGCAGGTGGAGTTGACGAAGAACGCGGGATCGCAGATGCGGTTTCTTACCGTGTCGACCGTGAAGGACTGGGCTCCCTTCGACGCCAGGTTGCCGTAGCGGTCGTAGACGAAGTTCTGGAGGGGCTGTCCCCCAACGGTGGCCCGCGAGAGTCGCGAGAGAAGGTCGTAGGCGTACGTGGAAGTGGAGCCGGCAGTACCAGTGTCGGTCTTCAACACGTTGCCGGCCGCGTCGTAGCTGTAGTTCCCGCTGTCCCAGGCACCGACCGTGATTCGCTTGGGTCTCGGCAAGACGTCAGGAGTGATCTGGACGCCGGTTCCGTTGCCCAGACTGAACGACGCGAAACCCCCGTGCGCTGCGTACAGACCGCTGGACGCCAGCGCAATCGTGATCCCCGCTCCAGGCTCGCCCGAGATCCCCGTCGGAAAGCCGGACACGTAGTCGTACTTGACTCTGCTCTTCTCCTTCCCGGCGGCCGAGTTGGCCATCGAGTCGAGGAGACCAAGTTTGTTGTACGTCCACGCAGTCACCAGACCAGTGGCGCCGGGCGAGAAGTCGAACTGGCGACTGGAGAGACGTCCAGTGCTTCCGTCGTACGTCATCGTCTCCATAGCGGTCACGGACCCCTTGGAAGTCACGGTCTTCGATTGCCGGCTCGTCAGGCGCCCGAGGGACGCGCCAGGCGTGTTGTCGTTCCAGGTGTTGGTCAGGTAGGTCGGCAAGCCCGTCTCGTCCGACGAGAGCGTTTTCAAGCGTCCGGCCGCGCTGTAAACCCTGGTCAGGTTCACGCCGTTGGGCTCATGGGACTTCGTCAGGTTGCCGAGCGCGTCGTACTGAACGTATGTCACGACCCCCTTCTCCGGCGTCGTCTCTGAACGCAGGAGTCCCGTCGCGTCGTAGGTGAAGATCCGCGTCTGGCTTCCTTGAGTCACCGTGGCGAGCTTGTCCAGGACGCTGTAGGTGTAGGAGGTCGCGTTGCCGTCCGCCTCAGTGACTCTCGTCAGGCGCCCCAGCGCGTCGTACTGGCTTGTCGTCGTTGCGGAAGTTCCGGAACAGGCGCCACCCGGATTCGCGGGCGTCACCGCGTTGGTGCCGTTGACGCAGACGGAGACTCTTTTCAAGGTCTCAGAGGCGGCGACCGTTCCGTCCGAATAGTCGATCGCCGTGGAGTTGCCGTCCGCCTTCTTGATCTTCTGGGGCCGTCCGGACGGGTCGAAGTTGGAGCTCGTCGTGCCGGCCGGCGTGGTCGTCTCGCAGTCGCCTCCGGCCGAGCCGTTGCCGCAGAGCTTCCATTCGGACAGGAAGGACGCGTGGCCGGCCGTGTCGTAATCGTGAAAGCGCACCGAGTTGCCGCCGAGTAGGCCACCGGGAATCGTCCGGATCTCGCGGCGCAGGCGGCCCAGGCCGTCGTATAGGAACCGCTGCCAGGTGTTGCCGTCGGCGCTCGTGCGGGTGACCAGAGTCTCGGTCGGGCTGATGTAGGAGACCGAGGTCGCTGCGTCCGGACCCGGCGGCGTGATGGCGGTCAGCCGGCCGAGCGCGTCATACGTGTAGCCGGTCACGAGGCTGGGATTCGGATCGCGGGAGAACGTGATGAGTCCGGTGTTGCCGTCGCGATCGGCGTCGAAGCTCTTCCAGCCCACGCCAGGGCGCTGGTCCGAAAGGAGCAACCCGCCCATCTTGCGGATCCCGTCCTGAAAGGCCCGGGTGTCCGTGAAGGACCCCGCCTGCATTCCGCTCCCCGCTGCGGAGATGTCCTGCACCTCTGTTGTGGCGTCCCAGCGCGCGTCGTGCGCGGTGAGGGAGTCCTTCCGGCCACCATACGTCGTATCCGACACCGTCGAGGAATTCACGAAGCCGTTGGCCGGGTTCACGTCATAGGTCGTCGTCTCCGATGCAGGAGAGGCCGAGGGCGACTCCGATGTCAGCCGTGACGTCACCATGTCCAGCATCCACTTCGGATAGGTCGACTCGTTCACGCCGGTCGGGCTCCAAGCCGTCGTCGTCGTTCGCGACCAGTTCGGCGGAGCCTGAGAGACCGTGCTCTGGACCACGGTGGTTCCGTATTGTCCGATCGGGACGGACGGCAGGCCCGGCGTGAAGATGTAATTACTGTTTTTCGAGGACGTGCAAGGCGTCGTTCCCGAGCACGACCCGCCATCCGAGCCGGACGGTACCGCGCCATACCAGGTCACCTCGGCGCGCGGAGGCTCGATGTCCGTGGTGTCGTATCGCTGGAGATTCCCATTACCATCGCGATATCCGCAGATCGGCGAGGTGGAGTCATGGATGTAGCAGCGAATCAACGTCCGGACCGGCGTTCCCGCGTCCGATGCGGCCGCGTAGTAGCGTCGGTCGACTTCCACACCCGAGAAGTAGGAAATCGTCTCAGGCGGAGCCACCTTGTAGTACGACCGCGTGATGTACTGGCTCGGTCCCTCGAGGTCGTTGCCCGGCGAAGTGACCCTCACTCGCCGGTAAAGCCGAGAGTCGTCGAATTCCACGCACTGCGAGTTCGTACAGGGCACCAACATCACGCGCTGGTAACTCGTCTGCGCGCTCCGGTTCGAAACCGGGTCGAACTCCGTGCGCGTTCCCACGGCCAGGCTGTGGTCGAGGAACACCATGAGCGGGTGGTTCCCGATGTTTCCGCCTGCGGCGCCGGACGTCGACGGATTTTCCGGACCGCAAGGGGCCGTCCCGAAGAAGTCGCATACCACGCCGGTCGTCGTTTCATAACCGTACTGGATCGTCCCGCCCGTCGGCAGCGTGATCCTGGTCAACTCGCCAGTACCCGGCGCGAACGCGTAGTCGAACCCGTACTGGAACGCGGAGAAGGACGGGCCGGCCCCGTCGGAATACGTCACGCCCGTGAGCAAAGGCCCGTCCGGAACGGTTGGCGGAAGGACATCCGCAAAACAGGGTGAAGTACTCAGAACGCCTTGCGAGGTGTCGTAGCGGTTCCGCGTGAAGCTGTCGAGCCGATACCCGAAGCTCACCTTGCGCTGGAGCGAGCCAAAAGCCGGGAAGAGAATCGAGTCCAGGACCCACCACTTGACCGACGAACCGCTGGTCTGCTTCCAGGTCAAAGTGACCGTCGGCCCGTGATGACTGGCGTCCGGATTGAGGACGATGTTCGTGGGCTGCCACGGTTGACCGGTCGTTGGTTGCCCTTGCTCGCCGACGTACGCGACCTCGAGAACGTCGTTTCCGAATCGGTCCTCCACCCGCCTCAAACCGTAGCGGTCCGCCGGAGCCTCATGGTAGGCGCTCAGGTTGTTGAAGTCCTTGCCGTATTGGGGGGTGACTCCGGGCTGGGAGACGATCGCCGATGAGGGCGGCGAGAAGCGGTGGTCGAAGTACTCCTTTGTTCCGTCCGGGAACTCGACCGTGTACGAAGTCGTCGCGGGAAAGCCGACCGCCGTGATCCGAAGGTGCGATCCATCCTGGGTGATCCCCACACCGCTCGTGTCGAGCGTCACGGGATGCCTGCCGCCGTCCGGACCGAAGTACGTCCAGGGACCGGCCTGAGAAAAAGGGGTCGGAACGACGTAGCCCAGCTGCAGCGTCCATCCAGCTCCCAGCGTCGGATCGCCCTGGACGTAGGCGAACCGCGTCGTACCGCTCGGATCCCCTAGGCATGGTTCCGCGAAGTTCCAGAACTTGACGGAGTAGTACGCCGTCATCCGCCACTTGAAGGCGGCCGATAGAGGGTATTCCGGTCCCAACGGAAGGACCACTCCGGGGTCGCCCGAGAACGGGTTCACGTTGTCGATCCCACGTGCCTCCAGCACGTTCTCTGACTTGAACCCCGGAAGCGTCTCCGCCGGCTGCTGGGGCGCCTGGGCGCCTAACCCCGCCGCGATCCAGAAGAGCAGAAGACCCGCAGCCCAGCGACCAGGCATACTCCATCCCCTTCCGCCGCCCAGCGCCCCGCTCGCGGGAAACCGGACCGCCATCGACCCTCGTAACTGGTTTCTCTACCTTCTTAGTGTCGCGAACGAGAACCGACAGGCACGCAGCAAGTTGCGCGAGAGTGCTCGGACAGGCTTCTGGCCACCGACCAAGCGCGGCTTGCCGAGACCGCCGTTCGTTGTATGCTCTGGAACGTTCTCAGGAAAAAGGATTTGGGGCTCGCGACACTACTATGTCGAAGAGCACCCACGAAAGCATGCGCGCGACCGAAGGGCGAGGAGCGGGCGCGGCGGCCCGAGCCAGGGCGAGGCGGAGCCCTCTGCGCTGGCGCAGCGCCTTTCGAGCTTCGGACGAGCTGAGATTCAAGGAGCTCAATGGCTCATACGCAATTCTCTTCAAGGAACTCGCGATCGAAGTGCGCTGGAAGCACCGCCTCCCGCCCGAAGACGCGGAGGATGTCGTTCAGGAGGCGTTCGTGGTTCTCCTCGAAAGGACGGGGCCTCTGAAAGACACGCGAGCATGGCTCGAGGGCGTTGTCGAACGGCTCGTCCTCAACTTCAACCGAAAGCGCGGCCGCCGTGCCACGCTTCTCGCCTACTGGGGTCCGGACGCCGCTCGGGCGCGTCCTGGGAAAGAGGAGGATTGATGCGCAGCCACCGCCCGTACGACCGCGAACTGGAGAACTGGGTCGACCGGATGGCCACGCTCATCCAGGAGGCAACACACTCTCGCATTGACGAAGACGAAACGATTCTCCGCGCCGAATTGCTGGAGCGGTCGATCCACGACGGCACCGCGAACCCCGAAACGATAAATCTCGACGATGACTTGAAGAACATCCTCTACGCGCTCGCCTACCGCGTTCTCCCAGGCCCAGGCCGACTTCCCGGCGAGATCGAGCGACGCGCGAAATCGGTCCAGGGGTTCATCCAGGGACTCTCGTGGGAAGGCGAGTTCAACGGAAAGGAGTCTCTGCTGCGAGCTTGCGCAACGGCGCACCTGCGTACGGTGTCAGAGCCGATCGCCGAATCGCACGAAACGGCCTTCGGACCCGAGGAGCCTCCCGCAGGCGCAGGACGTAGCACGTTGGAGACTGAGCTCCTGCTCACTCTGGATCGTGCGCTCCCCCTCGTCCGGGTTCTGCTCGCTGAAGTCTGGCGGTTCACCGATCCGGAAATCCGCCTGCTGGAACGAGAGCTGGAGGCGTGGTTCTCTAGGTTCTGGAAGCGCAGCGCCATGCCCCCCAGAAATCCCAAGGCGCTCGTGGTTTCCGCGGCGATTCAGTTCGCGCGCCAGCACCGGCAGCTGGCAACCGAAGCCGCCCCGGACCTCTCGGCCGACGCCCGGCTGGAAAGGCTCCTGCGCCTCGTTCTCAAAGAGGATACGCCAAGGGTTCGACGATCGCGGTAAGCCCTAATTGCCCAGGATCGAATCTGCAGATTCTCCGTAGGGACGGCCGGCGGAAGTTCCTTCAGGCTCGGCGCCTGGCAGCGTCGGTTAAGAGCCCAGATCCTCGAAGTATCCGTGCAGGTTTCGCAGCGCCTCGCGGTTGATGCGGTGATTTCGTAGGGACTGGCGAAGGAGGGCAAGGGCCGCCATGCCTTCCGGCACCATCTTCTTCTCGTCGATCACCGGAAGCGCCGCCTGGATCTCCCAGCGGGCCTGGGCGTCCTGGCCGAGCTCCAGCATGAGATCCGCCACGATCAGGTGAATCGCCGCGACGTCGGCCTGCATGGAGAGCTCGCTGAATTCACTCTGCGCCGAGCGATAAATCTCTATTGCTGCGGTGAGTTGATGCTGTTCGCGAAGAAGATTTCCGAGGAACCACTGAAGCTTTGCCAAGCCGATCCGGTCACCGGCCCGCCGTAAGAGCCGAGAAGCCTCCTTTGAGGCCGAGAGCGCTTCCTTCGATTCACCGAGTAGAGCATGGCAATGGGTCAGGTTCGTGTAAGCGCCTGCAAGAAGGTTCTCGTTCTTCAAAAGTGCGCAATGCTCGCAGAGGCTCTCGAAGATTTTCACCGCCTCCGCCAGTCGGCCCATCTCGATCAGCGCTCCACCCTCCAAGAATCGGCACTTGATTGCGTGCTCCCCCATGCCTCGGTTGACCAGATCATCGAAGAGAGATGGAGCCAGACTCAAGACCTCTTCGAACTCCCGCTCCTCCATTCTCAAGGCCAGCCGCTGATACGAGACCCGCGCCCATTCCGCGGCCCCGTTGATCGTTTTGCGGAACCCGGCCTCGGATCGATCGAGCCAGCGCTTGGAATCTTCACGAAGTGAGAGGTGTCTGCACGCCGTCGCCGCGATCAACGCCATCTCGCCAAGGAAATAATCTCTCTCGTCGAAGAGCCCGATTTCCCGCTTCGGCTTGTCCAGGAACCGATAGAGGTAATCCGCCTCCTCGCGGGCCGTCGCCGGCGATACATCCAGGCGCGCACGCAGGAGGCCGCTCATGGCCAACAGTGTCTCCGGCGCTTCGAGCCGGAGCTCGATCTCCTTGCCCGCGCGCTCCGAAATTGGAATTGCCAAAGTTCGCTCGGCCGCCTCGCTCGCCTGATTCTCGGAGAGCAGCCGCCGGCGCGGCCGACCAGACCTTGACGAATTGGTATTCTCCCCTCCACCGATGACCGGGAATGTGGGGGCCAGGCCGATCTGGAGCTGCAGAGACTCGCTTTTGATCGGATCCACTTTGCCGGCGTGGACTTCGAACTCCGGAGTGTTCGGTGGGGTTCCTCCAAGAGTTATCCCGTCCTCACCGAGGCCAACCTGCTCGCATTCGAGAAGAAGATCCTCCTTCTCGCCGAAGTTGTCATCGGACCATCGAAGGCGACCGATAAATCTCGCAACGGCAGCCGCTTGGCGGAGACGATCGCCTTTATCCGCGTTCAACTCGGCGAGCTGCCTGACGAGAATTGAGAGGACCTGCTTGGCTTCCTCGTCGAGGACCATAGAATCGGGCGAGATCCGATTTTCCAGGATCGCCGCGAGTAGCGCGAGCGCCCGCCGTTCCGCCTCTTTCGCGTCGAGCCCCACCACGAGCTCAATGCCTCGAGTGGCTTCGAGCCACGCAGCGATCTGATCTCTCATCATCTGGGTGGCCATTTGATTACTCCGCACGTCAGATTTCGTCCGCCGGGACTTCGAG
This sequence comes from uncultured Acidobacteriota bacterium, assembly GCA_963733955.1. Lineage (GTDB taxonomy): Bacteria > Acidobacteriota > Thermoanaerobaculia > UBA5066 > Gp7-AA6 > DATFTF01. The sequence goes on along the minus strand of CAVTEW010000003.1, from coordinate 1,339,630 downwards.
CAGAGTGGAACCTTCGGGAAGACTCGTTCCAGCCCACTGCGCAAGGAGCCGTGCTCGGCGCGCGGACGTCCGCTTCAGATTGATCGACTGAAAGTCCACGACCTGCTTCAACCAAGCCAGGGCATAGCTGGTTGAGCCGAGCTTGGCGAGCGCGACGACAAAAGCTTCTTGAACAACGTCACGGGCATCCTCGTTCGAAAGTCCATGCCGCCGTATCGCTCGCCGCACGAGGGGCAGAAAGAACTTGAGATGGAATTCCTCGAGCTTCTCGGGGCTGACAACCCGGCGTGAAGCCACCCGGCGCGAGGGCGAGAATCGCCCCTTCCATCCGCTCAAGCGAATGCGATGCCGTCGTTCAAAGCACCTTCCTAACAGCTATATGTCGCGAGTGCGAAGTGATTTGGGTGCAGTAGCTTACATGTCATTGCCAAGCGGTAGCTTCAACGCTAATTCCCGCGCCACGTCCTCCGGCGCTCGAGCGAGTGTCTCCCGCAATCCCGCTTCCACGCAGGACCCTCCGCGAAGCTCGCGCTGCTTCGCCGCGACGCCGGCCTGACACGCGGCGAGCAGCAACGGGAAACGAAGCGTCGAAACGGGCATCTCCCTCCTGCTCCCGCGTTCGGCGAATCGTTCAAACCAGACGTAGAGATTCCCGGCGACTTCCGCAGCCCCTGCTTCGCTCAGCAGGTAAAGGTCCACCAGCGCGAAGTGGATCGCTCCGAGCGAGTGGCGGAAGACGGAGTCAACCTCCGCGCGGCGCTGCGCCAAATCTAGAATCCTTGCCCTTGCAGCGCGAGGAGAGTACCCGACCTCCAAAGTGCAGTCAACAAGGTGGGAAACGACCGGGTAGCAACGGGTATTGGGAGTCCGTCTTGATCGGGGCTGCCGTTCCGAGCCGAAAGGCTTCAGATGTTCTTCGACCCATGCCAAAAGGCCGATATGGCTCACGGTTGCTCTAGCGTCGCTAGATTTCGGGGCGGGCGGTCAGATCGCAGATTGGTCGGCCACCGCTCGATCGAACCACACGTCTTCGTAGTTGGCAAGATCGAACCTGAAGCCCTGCGGCAGCGCCAGGTACCGTGCCAGATCCGGGCGCAGGTCCGTCAGGTGATAGAGATGTTCCGTCCCCAGCATCTTGATGTCGCCGGTGTAGTCGTCGGCGGTAATCCACCACCCTGACATCGGTGCGGGGCTCGGGTATCTGACGCCCTGAACGGACGCGCCCTCGAGAACTGCTGGGGATACGGCCGCGAGCTCATCCGGACGGGGCGGCCTGAACTCGGTCCCGGCTTTCTCGCAAATGGCGTGTTGCTCGCGCCAGTACGTCAGCGTAAGAGTGGCGCCCGGAGAGAAGTGAGTACCCGAGCTAGCGTACTCCCATACGTCCAAGTTTCCGGCGTTAACCGCGACGAACTTCGTCAACCAGTAGCCGTACGCCAGCGTCTCGCCGTCTCTAATCGTGACTTTCGCCCTCAGGATGTATCTCGACACGAAGCCGAGAAACCGCTCCGCTTCAGGCATTAGCGCGGCGTCGTCAACGGCGACAGCCACCTCGGGACGACCCGCTCGGCGAAGACCAACGGTGCGGGCCCGGAGACCTTCCGCCAGAACCACGACCTCTTCGGAGCTCACGGCCAGATCATTTCACGGGCGGTCCCAGGACGTCCTTCAATGTGCGGATGATTTGAAGGCCCTGCTGCCGGCTGCAGTCTATGCATTGCGGATACAGACGTTGCGGCTCGCCCGGCTCGTTGAGCGCGTTCGGAGGCTGATGGTCGGGAACGAAATTTCCGCTCTTTGTTCCTGGAACCTTTGTACCGCAGGTATGACAGCCGGTTTCTGAACCTGCCTCGTTAATTTGAGATCGCTCTGCTACGGTGAAATTGCGTTGCTCTCCACGAGCCGGAATCGATCTGCCCGAGTACGGGCCGGGCCCTAGCGTGTTCGAATCGGCCTCGCGCGGAGCAGTGGGAGGCCGAATGCTCGAGATCTCTGAGATGAGTCTGACCGCAGGGCCGGCGCCAGAGATGAGCACAGCCGCCGTTCCCACGGGACCAAGGGTCTCTTGCAGGGCGACCGACTGGCCGAGCTCAGCCATCGCCGGCTCGCTGTGATGGTAGGTCGCCTCAAAGTTTAGGACAGCCGTGTGCAGCTCGGCACCTCCACCCGGCGAGCCGAACTCCATGCCATTGCGATCGATGAGAGTGACCGGGCTGTTCCGGGCGTATGCGTAACGGTTCCAGGACTGCGGATCGGCAGGATGACCCTGGAGCTTGTCAGGACCGAGGAACCGTCCCAGCGTGCTCCCCCCCCCGTGGAACCTCGCATGGTCGTAGTCGTTGCCAGAGGTCGAGTCTCGTTCCATGCCGGCAAACTTGACCGGGCTGCCAGTTGAGCAGCTCTGCCCGGCCGGTTCGCCGAAAGGCTGGAACTGCTGCGTGCAGGTCGTACCGGACATCACGGTCCGCACGGAGCCCAGGTGATCGGTGCCGTAGTAAACCCACCCGGGCGAATTGCCGCTCGCCTCGTAGGTGGCTACCAATGTGTTGCCGAGGTAGGCGTAAATGCGATCGGTGATGACGTTGCCGGCCTGGCCGAGGTGATACTCGATCGCCGGCCGGTTGTTCTCGTCGCGGATCGTGTAGAACCAGGTATTGCTCGCCGCGACGTTCTCTGGCTTCGTCGCCGATCGGTGGAGGCCGGCCGCTGGGCTCTGGCCGCCCGCATCCGCACTCGCAAGAGCCTGCCGACCGACTGCTGGAAGACTGAGAAAAATGCCGACGATCGATGCCGCGACCGCGGTCCGACTCCGCATGGTCCCTCCTCTCAGAGCAATCCTCTACCTAACTTAGTGTCGCGAGGAGTAAGCCGTGCTCCGTGAGAGGGTTCCCAGGTCCCGAGGACGGGCGGCGGATTTGAAGCCCGCAGTGGTCAGCGATCGTGGCGGAAGTAGCCGTGAAGATCGCGCAGGGCCTGGCGGTTGATCTGACGGCGGCGGACGGATTCGCCGAGAAGGCCGTAAGCCGCGATGCCTTCGGGGATCATTTTCTCTTCCTCGATGGCCGGCCGCGCCCCTCTAGAGGATCCAGGCTTCCAGGCTTCTGGCGAAATCCATTTTCTCGAGCGCGATCAGGAAGGCGTCCTGCACGATATCCCGGGCGTCGTCGGAGGACAGTCCGTGCCGCCAGGTCGCCCGGCGGACGAGCGGCAGAAAATACTCGCGATAGAAGGCTTCCGTGGATCGTCTGAGGGACTTCCCTGGACCGGTTCCAACGTCATCCTGCGATGACGATCGTCGAGAAGCCGACCCACGTCGCCTGCTGCGTCGCCCTCCAGTCACGCGGTCGATTATTAGCCGATCGCCAACCGGACACGGGGTTGAGCTGACCTAACGAAGGCCGCCGGCCCGGCCCGCGCGAGCCGGACCGACGGGGGCCAGAGATTCAGGCCGGAACAGGCGTATTTTCGGCGTTCACACACAACCTCCTTGGTTCCCGCGCTGGGCGGGGAATCTGGAAGCGGAGTGGAGCGCTCCATGGCCGCCTTCCGACCTAGTACGTGCCTAGGAAGGGGCGCTTTTTGACAGATTTTTTCGGGGGGGTCTTGGTATCGGAGGCTAAGCGCCGAGCAAACGCTCCTTGAGGGTCTCCGAGGCCTCTGTCCTCAAGAGCGCGATCGCGGCAAAGTCCTGACGCTCACCCTTGAGAGCCGACTCGATGTTTCGGCAGATCGATCCATCCAGCGCTCCGAGACGGGCAACCTCCGATCGGAACAGGTCGAGGCGGTGACAGGCGCGGTCGGCCTCACCGGCCCGGGCCCAACTCTCGATCTCGAAGAGCAGGGCCCACAACCGAAAGTAAAGTTGTTTCGTTTCGCCATAGAGGCGACCGGCTTGGGAGGATGCGATCGCCGCCTCGCGATACCGTTTCGCGGAGAAGAGAACTTCGGCCAGCCCCTTTCGGATAGCGGCGACGAAGGCGCGGTCCCGTTCACGGGAGACTCGCTTCAGGGCGCGCGCGAACTCTCGGCGTGCGCCGTCGAGATTTCCCTGGCGCTCCAAGGCCGTGGCGACGCTGTTGACGGCCCCGACATAGTTCGCCCAAAGGCCTTCGGACTCGAAGGTTGGAATCGCCAGACGATAGGACTCCACTGCTTCCTGGTACTTGCCGAGATCGAAGAGCGCAAGCCCGATGACGACCCGGGCGCGAGCCATGTAGTCCCTCATTTCGAACAACTCGAAGGTCGAGAACGAGCGGCGCGCGAGGGCCAGTCCTTCGTTCCCACGTCCCAAGAACGATCGACGCTGAGCCTCGAACAGCTCGACGACTGCGAGCGAAGTGTCGTCGCTCGTCGTACCGAGGTACTCGTACGCCAAATGCAGGTGAGTACCCGCTTTGTCGTATTCCCCCGTCCAGAGGCATGCACTACCGGCAAGCTGATGGATCTGACCGTTCAGGAGCTCCTCCGGGACGATCCGGTCGGCACTCGGACCGTCTCGACGGAGCTTCTCCAACAAGGACTCGGCTGATCGCAGAATCCGGTAAGGGGCTTCCGAGATCCGCTTCCCCGCCTCCTGAAGGCCGTAGAGAAGCGCGAAGCGATAAGACAAGTCCGTAAGATCCAGGCGATCGACAAGAGATTGCAGATCTTCAGGACAGCCCTTGATCGCGGACAGAACAGTTCCGGAGAGCACTCCCCCTTCCTCGGAGGCTTCGAGGGCGCTCGCCATCGGCGTGTCCCGATTGGGGCGGCGCATGCGAGACTCCCGTCGTGGCCGCCTTAGGAACGGATCCTCCTCCGGCAGCTCCTCGACCTCGAAGTCCAGCCGCGTGGACGGATCCTGCGCGATCGCCTTCAGCTCCTCGTCCAATTCTTCGATCTCGCGGTGGGTTGCCTTGCAGGGGGCGCAGGCATCGAGGTGTTCGGACGCCGCAGTTCGTTCCGACGCGTCCAGGTCACCCGCGACGTAACGCAGCAGGGTGAAGTCGTCGAGGTGCTGCGTCATTCCATGCATGCGCGAAGTCTCTCCAGGCAACGATTGATCGTATTGCCCATCCCGCTGAAAGCATACGTGCTCTCCGCCGACGTTTCTTTGAGACTCTTGCCTTCGACGTAGAAGGACGCCAGGAGCTTTCGGCAAGCGGACGAGATTCGGCACAGCGCCTGGCGGACGGCCAGATGACGTTCCCGCTTCTCCCCCGCCGCGACCGACGTCGGGTCAGGCATCTGCTCGTCGAGCTCGACGGCGGCCTGCCGCTTGCGGGTCCGGAAGAACCGCACGCAGCGGTTCTTGAAAACGGTGAACAGGTAGGCCTGGGGGCTCCTCACGGAGTGCCGCTGCCGCAGGAGCTCCAGGGCGGTTTCCTGAAGCAGATCCTCAGCGTCCTCTTCCCGGATTCCGTAGCGCGCTCCGGCGAAACCGACGAGTTTCTTGCGTTCCTGAGGATCCAACAGGACCGACTCGACGACTTGCCGGGCGGTCTGGGGGAACTCCGTCGACATGATTGGGTTTTCGGCATTCTAACCGAACCGGCGCCTTGCGCCCAAATGACGCCTGCGGAGCTCAACTATTTCACTTTCGCAAAAAAAGTTTGTGTGGATTTCGCCTCCGGCGAGCCACTTCAACTTTGGAGCGGTGCATTCCGACAGACACGTCGGGGACCGGTTGCCGCCCGAGGGAGAGTGATGGACGACAGGGAGACCGAGGGGGAGAAAGACTCGGGTCTGGACCGGGCCCGGATGGAGGCTCTCCTGGAGTCAATCGGAGATCCGGCCTGGGTCAAGGACGAGGGCTTGCGCTACGCCGCCATCAACGGCGAGTTCGCCCGCCTGGTCGGGAGAGACGCGGGAGCCATCCTGGGCCGGACCGACCGCGACCTCTTCGACCCCGAGCGGGCAGCCCGATACGAGCGGGAGGATCGAGCGGCGATCGAGCGCGGGTCGTTTGCCGTTCCGCCGGAGGAATTCTCGCTGCCGGAACGGCCGGCGCGAACCCTCGCCGTCGTGCGGCGCTCGGTTTCCAGGGATTCGGGCGCGAGACCGACGGTCGTCGGCATCGCCCGCGACGTGACGGAGCAGCGGGAGCTCGAGCAGCGCCTGATCCAGTCTCAGAAGATGGATGCCGTCGGACGATTGGCGGGGGGCGTGGCGCACGACTTCAACAACCTGTTGACCGCGATCCAGGGCTACAGCGCTCTGCTCCTGACCGAGCTGCCGGCGGGGGACACGCGGCGCGAGCATGCCGAGGAGATTCTCAAGGCCGGTGAAAGAGCCACGGCGCTCACGCGCCAGCTCCTGGCCTTCTCCCGGCGCCAGGTTCTGGAGCCTCGGGTGCTCGACTTGAACGAGGTCGTGCGCGGCGTCTCCAACATGCTCGTTCGGCTCATCGGCGAGAACATCGACCTCATCACTTCGGCGAGCCCGGACCTCTGGCACGTGCTGGCCGATCCCGGGCAGATCGAGCAAGTGATCTTGAATCTGGCGATCAACGCCCGTGACGCGATGCCGCGGGGCGGCAAACTCTCGATCGAGACGCGCAACACGGAGCTGGACGGAACGAGGTGGCGCAAGGACTTTCCGGTCGAGCCCGGCGAATACGCGCAGCTGGCGGTTTCCGACACGGGCGTCGGCATTCCTCACGAGATCCAGGCCCGGCTTTTCGAGCCCTTCTTCACGACCAAGGCGAGGGGGCAAGGGACCGGGCTTGGACTGTCGACGGTCTACGGGATCGTCAAGCAGAGCGGCGGCTACGTCTGGGTCTACAGCGAGCCGGGCAACGGAAGCGTCTTCAAGGTCTACCTGCCCCGGGTCGACGCGCCCCTTTCGGCCATCGAACACGCCCGGGCCACGGCTTCCACCAGAGGATCGGAGACGATTCTCTTCGTCGAGGACGAGCCGGAGGTGCGGGCTCTCGTTCTGAAGCTCTTGAAACTCCAGGGCTACGCGGTGATCCCCGCGGGCGACGCGGCGGAGGCCATCGGCGCGGCGGGAACGCACGAAGGGCCGATCGACATCCTGGTGACCGACGTCATGCTTCCCGGACTGACCGGGCGCGACGTGGCCGCTCACATCCAGCGTCTGCGTCCTGGGACGCCCGTCCTCTTCGTTTCGGGCTACGGCGACGAGGCGGTGGCGCCGGAAGGCGCCCTGGAGCCCGGCACGCACTTCCTGCAGAAGCCCTTCACTCCAGCCATGCTGGGAAAGAAGATCAGGGAAATCCTGGACGGGGGGCGATAGGTCGATCGGCACCGTCATTCCTCAGATCTGCCACGCGCGCTCGACCCTTTCGAGAATCAGACAGGGGACGGGGGAACGCGGGGAGGGACCCTCACCTCCGCCTAACTTTCCGAGCCACGTTGCGTCTAATAGAGCGGATGGAAGGAATCGATGCCGCCGCCGTGGCGCGCGCGCGGGCCGGCGATCGCGAGGCCTTCCGGGAGCTGGTGGAGCGGCACAGCCGCCACATCTTCCGACTGGCCTACCGCATGACCGGAAACGAGGAGGACGCCGAAGACGTGGTCCAGGAAACGTTCCTACGTGCCTACCGCAATCTGGCAAGGTTCGAGGGCCAGGCCGAGTTCAGCACCTGGCTCCACCGGATCGCGGCCAATTGCGCCATCGACGTGTTGCGGCGCAGGGCTCCCGCCGCCGCGGCTTTCCCGATCGAGCTGATCGAGACGGGCGAGACCTCGGTCGGGACGGGCGCCGCCTTCGGCGGTCCGGAGCGGGACCTCTTCGCCGCCGACGTGCGCCGCAAGCTCGCCGCATCGCTCGAAGCGCTGTCGCCGATGGAACGGGCCGCGTTCGTCCTCCGGCACTTCGAGGGCAAGCCGGTCGCCGAGATCGCCCGGGCGCTGGACGTGCGGCTGGGGGCGGCCAAGAACTGCATCTTCCGGGCGGTGTCCAAGCTGCGCCGCGAGCTCGCGGCCCTGGGAGCGGAGACGCCATGAATCACGCGGGAGACGAGGACCTGATCCTGCTCGCGTACGGCGAGGATTCGCCCGCCGCCCGTCACGTCAACGGCTGCCCGCGGTGCCGCCTGCGGGTGGCCCGCATGACGGAGTTTCTGGCGAGCCTCGAGGAGACGCCGGTTCCCGAGCGCGGCGAGGAGTACGGACGGGAGGTCTGGCGCCGGCTTGCCCCGCGGCTCTCCCAGGAGCCCGTTCCCCGGCCGCTCTTCGGAGTCCAGCGCGCCTTCCTGCGCGTCGCGGCGATTGCCGCGCTGGTGGCGGCGGCCTTCCTGGTCGGACGGACCTGGCCGCGCCGCGCCGAGCCCCTCTCGGCGAGCGTTCGGGAGCGCATCCTCCTCTCCGCCGTCGGCGACCACCTGGAGCGCTCCCAGGCCGTTCTGCTCGACTTCGTCAACGCCGATCCGGCCGCGACGATCCCCGATGGGGCCCGCCGCCGGGCCGGGGAGCTCGCCGCCGACAACCGCCTGATCCGCCAGACGGCGTCGACCGCCGGAGACGCTGCGGTCGCCAGCGTGCTGGACGACCTCGAGCGGGTGCTGCTCGAGCTCGCGCACGGCGCCGCGACGGCCGACACGCGGGCCGCGCTGCGGCGCCGGATCGACTCGGAAGAAGTGCTGTTCAAGGTTCGAGTGTTGGATGCCCGGGTGCGGGCGCGCGAGCAGGCGCCGGCTTCGACCGGGACATCGGTGACTTCGTGAAGAAACGCGGAGTCCCCAAGGAGAGCAAATGAAGACGCGCTCGTTGACGTGGATCCCGTTGCTCCTGCTCCTGTCCGGACCTCCTCTGCACGCGGCCCCGCCGCGCGCGATGCCGGCCTGGGCGGACGACGACGAAGACACGCGCCAGGAAGACGTGTACGAGGAGGGGACCGACGCGCTGGATGAGGGACAGTGGCAGAAGGCGCAAAAGGCCTTCGCCCAGGCCGCGCAGCTTCCGGGCGACCGCGTGGAGGGCGCCCTCTATTGGAAGGCCTACGCCGAGAACAAGCTCGGCCGGCGGGCGGACGCCCTGGCCACGATCGAGGATCTGAAGCGGCGCTTTCCCAAGGGACGCTGGGGCGGCGACGCGGCGGCCCTGGAAGTCGAGCTCAAGGGAAAGACCGCGCGGCCCGAGAGCGAGGGCGACGACGACCTGAAGCTGCTCGCCATCAACAGCCTGGTCGGGAGCGATCCGGAGCGCGCGCTCCCGCTCCTGCAGAAGATTCTGCAGGGTCCCCAGAGCCCGAAGATGAAACAGCGGGCCCTCTTCGTCCTGTCGCAGAGCGGATCGCCGCAGGCCCGGCAGATCGTGGCGGAGATCGCCCGGGGCAAGTCCAATCCCGGCATGCAGGACACCGCCATCAAATACCTCGGCCTCTTCGGCGGCAAGGAGAGCCGGCAGATCCTCTCGGAGATCTATTCCTCGACGGCGAGCGCGGACATGAAGGAGCGCATCCTCAAGAGCTTCATGACCGCCGGCGAGAAGGACCGGGTTCTGGCCGCCGCGCGGACCGAGAAGGACGCGCACCTGCGCGGCGCCGCAGCGCGCCTGCTGGGAGTCATGGGCGCCCGTCAGGAGCTTCGGGAGCTCTACGGCACGGAGACCGACCCGGACGTCAAGGAATCGATCCTCCAGGGCATGTTCGTCGCCGGCGACGCCGAACACCTGAAGGAGCTCGCGCGGACCGACAAGAACGCGGACTTTCGCCGCGAGGCGATCCGCAAGCTCGGGGTGATGAACCGCGAGCAGACCGGGCAGGCTCTGGTCGCGATCTACAAGGAGGAGAAAGACCCGGAGGCGCGGCGGGCCGCGCTCAATGGGCTCTTCATCCAGGGCAACGGCCACGCCTTGGTCGAGCTCGCGCGGGCGGAGAAGAGCCCGGAGTGGCGCCAGGAGATCGTCAAGAAGCTCTCCCTGGTGCACGACAAGGAAGCCACGGACTACCTGATCGAGATCCTGAACAAGTGAGTGAGGCGTGAGGCGTGAGGCGTGAGGCGAAGGAGAATCCGATGAAACGCAGAGTATTCCTGATCGGGGCGATCTTTCTGGCAATGACGGTCCCGGGACGCCTTGACGGAGAGTCCCGGCACCGGCACGGCGGGCACAACGTCAACGTGACGACGGACGGAGAAGACGCGATCACGAGTTGCTCGCAGATCCGGGTCCGGTTCGACGAACGGGACGCGGCCCGCGCCGAGGACGTCGTGACCGCGCGGCTCTCGGCGGCGGTCCTGACGATCCGCGTTCCGGAGTCGTCGGGGGCCTACGTCCGAGGGGGCGACGGTTCGGACACGTCGGTCAAGGTCTGCAAGGCGGCCTTGCGCTCCGAGGATCTTTCCGGGATCGCCGCCAGCCTGGGCAGAGACGGACGTCTCTCCGTTTCCGGACCGTCCAACGGCGAATGGCTCGTCTTCCTTCTCGTCCAGACGCCCCGGGGCTCCGCGGTCGATCTCGAAGCGTCCAACGGTCCCCTCTCGGTCCGGGAACTCTCCGGTTCGGTGGCCGCCAGGACGACCAACGGGCCGCTGTCGCTTCTGGATCTCTCCGGCTCGGTTCGGGCCCACGCCGAGAACGGGCCGATCTCCATCGCCAACTGCCGGGGCTCCGTCGAGGCCGAGGCGACCAACGGGCCGATCAGCCTGCGCGGGGGCGGCGGCGACCAGAACCTGCAGACGCGCAACGGTCCGATCTCCGTCAACCTCACGGGAGACCATTGGGAGGGACGCCGCCTGGAGGCGCACGCCGACAACGGCCCCCTGTCGGTCCGCATCCCGGAGAACTACCGCACCGGCACCCGGATCGAGTCGGCCGGGCACTCCCCGTTTACCTGCCGCGCGCCGGCGTGCTCCGGCGGCCGCAAGTCCTGGGACGACGATTTCCGAAGGGTCGAGTTCGGGTCCGGCGAGACCCTGGTCCGCCTGTCCACCGTCAACGGCCCGGTCTCGGTCAAGAGCCGCGGGGACGCCGAGGATGACGAGTGAGAAGTGACGAGTGAGGGAACGATGAGAGCTCGCGCTGCGATCCTTGCAGGAGCGCTCGCGCTGGCGGCGGGGGCCGCGTCCGGCCAGACCGTGCGGATCTCCCACGCGCGGTTCCAGACCGCTCCCCTGTCGGGCGGACTCCAGGACACAATACAGAGATTGTCCTCCGGCTCCCCCGGCGGTCCGCCGTGGATCGCCTGGGAGGAGCCGATGGCGGGACAGCGTTCGATCTGCTGCTTCGACACGATGGACGACGTGGACCGCTCCCCCTGCGGAGGACGGTGTTTCCTCGACGACGCGCATCGCTACTCCGGATTCTTCGACTCCGACTCCGGCGACTGCGCGCAACTGAACGGAGCGGACCGGCTCCTCGTCTTCGTGCGGTTCGAGGACGGGGCGCCGCGGACGCTGCGGACGTTTTCCGGGAATTGCTCCATCGACGCCGGAGGGAGCGCCGTCGTGTGGCTGACCGGCGTGGCTGCGCCCGAGAGCGTCGCCTTCCTCAAGACGCTCGTCGACGATCCCAACCTCTCGCGGAAGAAGACCAAGCGCTCCGGAGAGCCGGCCCTTTCGGCGATCGCGTTCCACGACGATCCCTCGGCCGATGTGGCCCTGGAGAGCCTCGTCGCCGCGGCCAACCCCGAGCCCGTTCGGCGGCAGGCCGCCTTCTGGCTGGGAAACGCCCGGGGCCGCCGCGGGTTCGAGGTTCTTCGCGGGCTGGCGCGATCCGATCCCTCGGAGGAGTTCCGCAAGCAGGTCACGTTCGCGCTCTCGCAGAGTCCGGAGCCGGAGGCCCTCGACACGTTGATCGGAATGGCCCGGAACGATCGCGCGGCGGAGGTGCGGGGTCAGGCCCTGTTCTGGCTGGCGCAGAAAGCCGGGAAGAAAGCCGCCGGCGCCATCGAAGACGCCATCCACGACGACCCCGAGACGGAGGTCAAGAAGAAGGCCGTCTTTGCCTTGTCGCAGCTGCCCGGGGACGAAGGCGTTGCGCAGCTCATCCGCGTCGCGCGCACCAACCGCAACCCCGCCGTGCGCAAGCAGGCCGTGTTCTGGCTCGGCCAGTCCAGGGATCCGCGGGCGCTGGCGTTCTTCGAGGAGATCCTTCTGAAATAGGACTTAGGTGGAAGGACGTCGGGGTGGGTCCCTCCGACGTCCTACGTCCTAAGTCCTACGTCCTACGTCCTCGTCGTCACTTCGCCGGCTTTCCCTCCGTGTCCAGCACGACGATCTCGCCCAGGTGGAGCTCCTTCACGCCCGGCTCGATCTTGGCGCGGTCTCCCACGAGGAGAAGAATGGCCTTGTCGGCGGCCGCGTGCTTGCGCGCCGCGTCCCGCGCCGCCGGCCAGCGTGATCTGCTACGTCTCGTCATAGTCCTTCTGGAGCGTCGACATGGGCAGCCCGTCGGTCCAGAGATCGGCGACCTCCCCGGCGACCCGGCCGACCGTCTCGAACTTCTGGGCATAGCCGCGGACGATCCGGGACTTGTGGGAATCGAATTCCTGCTCGGTGATCGGTTTGCGCGCCGCCGATCCCCTTGAGCTCGCTTTCGAATTCGGCGACCGACTCCTTGGTCTTGTTGGTCTGCACTCCGCCCGCGGCGTTCCAGATCCCCTGATCCCGATAAGGCACGAGCCCGGAGAAGACGCCGTAGGAATAGCCCTTGTCCTCGCGCAGATTCAGGTTCAACCGCGCGCTCACCGCGCCGCCCCAGACTCCGTTGACGACGGCCAGGGCCCTGTAATCGGCGGCCGTCCGCGGCAGGCCCGGCAGGGACTGGCTGACCACCGTCTGGGCCGCGTCCTGCCGGTCGACCAGATAGATTTTTCCGCCCGGCGCGGGCGAAGGCGGCGGGGCCGCCACGGCCGCGGGCGCCGAGCCGCTCCAGGCGCCGAAGACCTGCGAGGCCAGGGCCCTGGCCTCGTCCAGCGTCACGTCCCCCGCGAACACCAGGGCGCTGCCTCCCGGCGCGTACCGCTCCTTGTGAAACGCCGCGAGATCCTCCCGGGTCAAGCTCGCGACGGTCTCGGGAAGACCCTGCACCGCGCGGCCATAAGGATGGGTTCGACCGAAGAGCAGCATCGCCCGCACGCGCGTGGGAGACCGCGCTGCCGTTCTTCTCCTGCTGGCCGAGCTCGTCCAAGTGCTGCTTCTTCTCCCGCTCGACCTCCGTCTCGGGAAAGGTCGGGTCGCGCACGACGTCGGCCAGGAGCCGCAGGGCCGGGTCGAGATTGCGCTTCAAGACCTCGAATCCGAGCCGGACGCTCTCCCTCTGCGTCTGGGTGTCCAGAGACGTGCCGAGGTCGCCGAACGCCGACTCGATCTCCAGGGCCTTGCGGGTCTTCGTGCCCAGGCTGAGCGTCGCGGCGGTCAGGTAGGCGGTTCCGTCCTTCCCGGGCGGATCGGCCATCGAGCCCGCGCGGGAAGCCAGCGTGACGGCCACCTTGGGCAGATCGTGCCGCTCGACCACCAGGACCTCGAGCCCGTTGGGAAGGGTCGCCGACCGGACCTCCGGCGCGCGGAACGGCGTGTCGGCGCCGAGGGCGGGCTGCTTGGAGCGGTCCAGAGGCCGCTTCGGCGACGCGCCCCGATTTCTCGGGATGAAACCGGACCAGGAGACGATGGGACGTGTCGAGCCAGCGGGCCACGGCCTTTCGGACGTCCTGCGCCGTCGCGTTCTGGTAGCGGTCGCGGTCGAAGTCGAATTTCCCCGGGTCGCCCAGGTAGGTGTTGTACGAGTTCAACCGGTCGGCCTTCCCGCCGAATCCGCCGATGCGCTCCAGACCGGAGACGAAGGAGTACTCCCACTTGGTCTTCGCGCGCGCGAGCTCCGCCGGCGTGGGACCCTGCCTGGCCAGCTTCGCGATCTCCTCGGTCACGATCTTCTCGATCAGCGGGAGCGGCGCTCCGGGGCGCGCCGTGGCGATGACCGCGTAGAAGCCGGAGATCTCCTGCGACGACTGGAAGGAGTTGACGGCGGTGCAGAGCTCCCGGTCGTGGACCAGCACCTTCTGGAGGCGCGAGGACAGGCCGTCGGCGAGAATGAACGAGGCCAGGTCGAGCTCCGCGTCGCCCGGGGCGTACCCCTCCGGAGACGGCCAGACCATGTAGACGCGCTCCTGGGCCACCCGGTCGGCGGCCTCGACGATCTTCTCGCCCGGCAGCTCCGGGATCCAGCGCTCCGGCCGGTCCAGGGGCGGGCCCGGAGGGATGTCGCCGAAATACTTCTCCACCAGCTTCTTGGCCGCGGCCGGGTCGAAGTCTCCCGCGATGACGAGGGAGAGGTTGTTGGGCGCGTAGTACCGCGCGAAGAACTCCTGGACGTCCTCGAGGGACGCCGCGGAGAGGTCTTCCTGGCTGCCGATCACGGACCAGGAATACGGATGGCCCGCCGGAAAGAGGTTCTGGGCGATCAGGTCGAAGGCCCGTCCGTACGGCTGGTTCTCCAGGCCCTGACGCCGCTCGTTCTTGACCACGGCGCGCTGGGCGTCGAGGTTTTCCTTGGTCAGGTGCTGCCCGAGCGTCGCCAGGCGATCCGACTCGATCCACAGGGCGTACTCGAGGCTGCCCGACGGGACGGTCGTGAAGTAGTTGGTGCGGTCGTTGTTGGTCGTGCCGTTGACGCCTCCCTCCGAGACGTTGGCTCCGGCCAGCTCCATCCGGGCCCAGTATTTTCCCGGCGCGTTCTTGGAGCCCTCGAACATCTCGTGCTCGAAGAGATGGGCAAAACCGGTCCGCCCCGGCTTTTCGTTCTTGGAGCCGACATGGAACCACTCGTTCACGTGCACGATCGGCAGCTTCCGGTCGACGTGCAGGATCACCTGCAGGCCGTTGGGAAGCGTGTATTTCTCGAACTCGATCCGGGGGCCGGCGCCGGACGCCCGGGCCGGCGCGGGGACCGTCCTCGAGCGCGTCTTCGTCTTCTTCGGCGCGGGGGTCTGTCCGGACAGGGAAAGGGCGACCAGCAGGGCGGCCAGGCTCGGGATCAGGCGGCTTTTCGCGGTCAAGGCTCCTCCTTCTCGACGCCGTCGGTTTCTTGTGCGCTCATACGGCTTCCGGGGCGCCGGGTTTCGGGGGCGTCCCTCGAAACAGGCCTCTCGAATAACATACGCGCGTGATTCTCGAAACGGCCCGCAAGGTCCTGGAGATCGAGGCCGACTCGATCCGGGAGCAGATCCGGAACCTCGGCCCCGAGTTCGCCGGGGCCGTCGAAGACATCGCCGCCTGCCGGGGCCGGCTGTGCGTCACCGGCCTGGGCAAATCGGGACTGATCGCCCAGAAGGTCGCCGCCACCCTCGCCTCGACGGGAACTCCGGCCTTCTACCTGCACGCGGCCGAAGCGTCGCACGGCGACCTGGGGATGCTGATGGAAGGCGACGCGGTGCTGGCGCTCTCTTATTCCGGCGAGACGGCCGAGGTGGTGCGTCTCTTGGAATTCGCGCGCGGCCGCGGGATCCGCACTCTCGCGATGACCGGCGTGCCCGGCTCCTCGGTGGCCCGCGCCGCGGACCGCGTCCTTTCCGTCGCCATCTCCCGAGAGGCCTGCCCGCTCAACCTGGCTCCGACGGCCTCGACGACGGCCATGCTGGCCGTGGGCGACGCCCTGGCCATGGTCCTCTCCGAACGGAAGGGATTCGGAGAGGCGGACTTCGCGGCCCTCCATCCGGGAGGGGAGCTCGGCCGGCGGTTCCTCAAGGTCAAGGACCTGATGCGAACGGGCGAGCGCGTCCCGAAAGTCTCGCGCGAAACCCCCATGCCCGAGGCCATTCACGAGATGTCCCGCAAGATGATGGGCATCACGGCGGTGGTCGGCCCGGCCGGGGAGCTCGTGGGCGTCATCTCCGACGGGGACCTGCGGCGGATGATCGAGAACGACGTGGCCCTCCTGGCCCGGTCCGCGGGGGATTGCCTGCACGCGAACCCCCGCACCGCCGACGCGGAGACTTTCGCCTCCACGGCGCTGGCGGCCATGGAAGACGCCAAGATCACGTCGCTCTTCGTGGTGGACGGCCGCGGGCGGTTAGTCGGCGCGCTCCATCTCCACGACCTGCTCTCGGCGGGAATCAGCTGACGCATTTGTGATTCGAGATTTGAGATTTGCGACTTGAGGTTCCAATGAAGCCGAAATCACAAATCACAAATCGCAAATCGCAAATCATCCGGGCCTTGTTCTTCGACGTCGACGGCGTCCTGACCGACGGGCGGATCTACCTCGCCGGAGACGGCCAGGAGTTCAAGGTCTTCGACACCAAGGACGGCCACGGGATGCGCAAGGCGATCGCGCGCGGGCTCAAGGTGGCCTGGATCTCCGGACGCACCTCGCCGGCGACGGACGCCCGGGCGCGGGACCTCGGCGTGCACGTCTGCCTCCAGGGCATCCGGGACAAGCTGGTCCGCTACGAAGCGCTGTGCCGCCGCTGGAAGGTCGACCCGTCGGAGACGGCGGCCATCGGCGACGACGAGCCGGACGTTGCGCTGCTGGAAGCCGCCGGCTTCTCCGCCTGCCCGGCCGACTCCACGCCGGCGGCGCTGGCCGCGGCCGACTGCGTGCTCGAGCGGTGCGGCGGCGGCGGAGCCGCCAGGGAATTCATCGAGATGGTGCTGGAACGCAACGAGAGGAGCCGAAGTCCGAGGTCCTGAAGTCCGAGGTCCCTTCGACCCCGGACCCTTCGACTCGGACCCTCGACTCGGACCGTAGCGTGTCCTAGACCCCCGACTTGGTCCCGCGCTGCGCGGTGTTGGACTTCTTGGGCAGCGCCGCGATGCGCGCCGCTTCGCTGAAGAGCGTCATGGCCTTCTGGACCTGGAGATCGCCGCTGACCTGCACGCGCCGGCCCGCTTCCAGGCCGAACTTGGAGTTGACGATCTCGACCCGCGTGGCCAGGTCGATGAGATTGCGATTGGGATCCTCCTGATACTGGCGCTGCAGCTCCTCGGCGGTCAGGTAGCCCGACTTCTCGACGAAATGGAAGAACTCGTCGCGCAGCGCCGGAGTGACCTGGAACTCCGGGGGAATGTCCCGGTGCCGCGCGAGATAGTCGATGCCGAAGTTGAAGAAGAGGCTCCGGGCCAGGAGCTGGGACAGGAGCTTGGAGTCCCCGAGGTTGTTCTTGACCAGGACGTCGGGAGTGATCCCTCCGGCCGCATACACGACCCGGCCGGCGTCGGTATAGAAGGGCTGGCCGCTCTTGCGCGCCTCCTCGCCCGTCTCCGCGTCCCCGGCGTCGGGATCGGTCGGATTGACGTAGGCCAGAAGGTCGCTGTAGTCGCGCTGGATCCACCGCCCCGAGGGCGTGTAGTAGCGCGCGGTCGTCAGGGCCAGGCCCGCTCCGTAGGGGAGGGTGTAGACGCTCTGGACCAGGCCCTTGCCCCAGCTGCGCTGCCCGACCAGGAGGCCGCGGTCATGGTCCTGGATGGCGCCGGCCACGATCTCCGACGCGGACGCGGAGCCCCGGTTCACCAGGACCACCAGGGGCTGGTCGAAATGCACGCCCTCGCCCGGCGCGAAGTAGTCCTGCGCGGAGGAGTTCGTCCGCCCGCGCGTGTAGACGACCTTGGAGCCCTTGGGCAGGAACACGTCGGACACGTCCACGGCCTGATCCAGGACTCCGCCCGGGTTGCCCCGCAGGTCGAGCATCAGCCGCTTCATGCCCTGTTTCTGGAGCTTCTCGATCGCCGCGGTGAGCTCGTGGCTGGACGTGTGGGTGAAGTCGCGCAGGAGGATGTAGCCGGTCTCCGGCCCCAGCAGGAACGCGTAGGGAACCGAGAGCGTCGGGATCTCCGCCCGCGTGATGGTCAGGTTGATCGGCTCGTCGATGCCGGGGCGGCGCAGGGTGATGGTGACCTTCGTGCCCTTGGGCCCCCGCAGGCGCTTGACCACCTCGTCGGTGGAGCTGTCGTCCTTGATCTCCTCCCCCTCGATCGCGCTGATGATGTCGCCGGCGCGGACGCCCATCTTGTAGGCGGGGGTTCCCTCCATCGGCGCGATGACGGTGATCTTGCCCATCCGCTTTTGAATCTGGATGCCCAAGCCGAAGAACGAGCCCTGCTGCTTCTCCCGCATGGCCGCGTAGTCATCGGGCTCCAGGAACGCGGTGTGCGGATCCAGGCGCGCCAGCATGCCGTGGATCGACGCGTACACGAACTTCTCCGGAGGGATGGCTTCCGGCGACCACTCCGTGAGGGTCGTCAGGATGTCGGCGTACTCGTCCAGAGACGGGGTGTCGCGCTCGGGCGAGGCCAGGAGGCGGCTTCCGACCGTGCCTCCCACGAGGGTCGCCGCCGCCACGAGGGCGACCGCGATCAGGATTCGGGAACGGGGCTGGCTCACGGGAGTCCTCCTCTGGCCTTCATTGTGACACGGCCGGGGGGAAAGTCGTAGGCGGCGTCGGCGATCGGCGTAGAATCCATCCCTGGAGGAAACATGTTCGGCTCCATCGGAATGCCCGAATTGATGCTGATTTTTCTCCTGGCGCTGCTCATCTTCGGGCCCAAGAAACTGCCTGAAATCGGGAAGTCCATCGGAAAGGGACTGTCCGAGTTCAAGAGAGCCTCCGACGACCTGAAGAAGACGATCGAGCACGAAATGGACCAGGTCAAGTCCGAGGCCAACGGCGTCAAGGACACGGTCGCGCAATCGATGACCGGACCCAAACCGGTCGAGGCCGCCCCGCCGGCGACCGCGGAAGGACCCGCGACGCACCCGGAAACGGGACCCACCCTTCCCGCTTGAGCGAGCTTCTTCCCCGGCGCCTGACGCACGAGGCCAGGGACCCCGCCTCGGAAGAAGAGCTTCCGCGGATGGGGTTCTTCGACCACCTGGAAGAGCTTCGCAAGCGGATCTTCGTCTGCCTGATTTCGGTCTTCGGCCTCTTCTTCGTGGCCTGGGCCTGGGCCCCCCAGATCTTCGAGTTCCTGGCCAAGCCGGTGCGCCGCGTCCTGCCCCCCGGGCAGAACCTCTCCTACACGACCCTGACCGAGCCGTTCCTGATGTACTTCCGGGTGGCCCTGCTGGCCGCGATCATCGCGTCCTCCCCGGTCATCCTCTGGCAGGTCTGGCTCTTCATCGCGCCGGCGCTGTACCGCAAGGAGAAAAAGTACGTCCTGCCGTTCATCACGGCGGGCGTCGTGTTTTTCCTGGGCGGCTGCGCCTTCGGCTACTACGAGGCCTTCCCCGTGGTGGTCGGCTTCCTCGTCGGCGTCGGCAAGAACTTCAATGCCGTCATCACCATCAACGAGTACCTCTCCACCGCCACCAAGATCATCATGGGGCTGGGCCTCTGTTTCGAGATGCCCATCCTCATCTTCTTCCTGGCCCGCATGGGCGTGGTCTCGGAGAAGTTTCTGCTCTCCAAGTTCAAGTACGCGGTCCTGGTGATCTTCGTGATCGCGGCCATCATCACGCCCACTCCCGACATCGCGACGCAGTGCGTCTTCGCGCTGCCGATGATCGCGCTCTACCTGCTCGGCATCGCCGTCGCCTGGATCTTCCGCAAGCGCGCCTAGCGGAGCGCCCGCGCGGCCGGCGGCGTATCATCGACCGATGCGCGGCACGCACGGCTGGGCGGAGATCGACGCCGAGCGCAAGCGCGAGATCCTCGGGGCCATCCGATCGGGACGGGCCACGCGCGGCCCGTCCCACGCGGAACTGGACATCACCGACCGCTGCAACGTGGCCTGCTACTTCTGCAACCAGCAGGACGTCCGCACCAAGCAGCAGATCTCCTTCGATCACCTGGCCGCGCTGATCGACGAGCTGGCCCAGGCGGGAGTCCGCTCGGTCCGGCTCTCGGGGGGCGGAGATCCGCTGGCCCACCGCGACGCCGGCCGCGTCCTCGACCATCTCCAGGCCCGCGGCGTCGTCGTGGACAACCTGACCACCAACGGGGCGCTCCTGGGGCCGGACATCGCGCGCCGGTTGGTCGACCACCGGGCCCGCGAGGTGGTCTTCTCCGTCAACGCGGCCGACGCCGAGGACTACGCGCGCATGATGCAGGTCAAGCCGACCGTGTTCGACCGCGTCGTCGAGAACGTGGCGCGGCTGGCCGGCCTGCGGGCGGGAGGCGCCCACCCGGCCGTCGTCGTCCAGTTCCTCCTGGACCGGCGCAACGTGGGCGACCTGCCCAGGATGTACGACCTCGGCCGCTCGCTCGGCGCCGACCGCGTGGCCGTGGCCCTGGTGCTGGACATTCCCGGGGAGCACTTCGACCGCGGCGTCCTCCTCGGACCGTCGGACGCAGACGCGCTGCGGCCACTGCTCGAAGAGGTCCTGCGCCGCGACCGGGACGCCGGGTTGCTCCAGATGTTCTTTCCGGTGCCCGCCTGGAACGCCATGGTGGAGGAGATCCGGCGCGAAATCGGCGCCCTCCCGCCGCCGGCGCTCTTCCCCACCGCGCCGTCCTTTCGAGAACAGAACGGGCAGTGTTTCTTCGGCTGGTACACAGCGACGATCCGCGGCAACGGCGATCTCTATCCCTGCTGTCTCCTCATGTTCCCCGACTACAAGCCGCTCGGCAACGCCCTGGACGGCCGGTTCGCCGACCACTGGAACGGCCCGGCCTTTCGGCGGCTTCGTGAGGAGCAGCGCGAGGCGCTCTTGGCCGGCGAGCAAGCCCGGTTCGATCCGGCGCGGCACCGAATCATCCGCCCCCAGTGCGTGGAGTACGGCGCCTGCTGGCTGAAGAACATCTATTTCCGCGGGGACGACGCGTTCTACCGGCAGCTGGCGGAGACGCTGGAGGAGGCCCGGCGCCATCCCGGTTTCCGAAACCGCGTCCGGAGTCTCTGGGAGCGGGGCCGGCCGGGCCTGGCCTCCGCGGCGCGCCGCGCCCTGCCCGCGGGGACTCCCTGGGGCCGATGGGCGCGGCGGCTGCGCGACGCGGTCGGGGCCCGCCGGCAGCGGGCCGGCGGCTAGCCGGCTCTTTTCAAGAGACTGTCCTCACGCCAGTCAGGCGCTCCAGCCCTGCGGCCTTCCCCCTGGGACCACGCGGCGGGCCTGGCGCGGGCAGGGGCGATCTCTTCCAGCCCGCCGCATGCGAAATCGCCGCAAGCGCGAGTGAAACGCACCGGCTCTCCCGTCCTTCGCGGACCAACGCGATTTCGAAGGTCCCGGCGGGAAAAACTTTCGGCGCGGCGGTCGCTACGCGGCCGGCGCCGAGAGGTTTCAGCACCGGAGCGTAGGCCCGGACGGCCAGGCCCGGGTTAGAACCTCTCGGCCGCCGTTGGCGAAGCCAATGTCGCGGCCGAAAGCCATGAGCGCGGAGCAGGGACGGGTCAGTCCGACGCTCCGGAAAGACTGCGACGAGCGTCTCAGCGACGGCCCGGGTCACGCTCGAGCGGCCGGGCCGGAGCGTGCCGA
This sequence comes from uncultured Acidobacteriota bacterium, assembly GCA_963733955.1. Classification (GTDB taxonomy): domain Bacteria; phylum Acidobacteriota; class Thermoanaerobaculia; order UBA5066; family Gp7-AA6; genus DATFTF01. The sequence continues at coordinate 1,318,343 of CAVTEW010000003.1, read as the reverse complement.
TGAGGGAGGCGGCCCGACGCCGGGGCGCCTTTCCACAGGAACGACGTCTCAAGGGACCACAGCTAGCCCACCCGCCGCCCGGCCCAAGCCGCTCCGGGATAAAAACAAAAGGCCCGCCTCTCGGCGGGCCTTGCGATGGACTGAGGTTTGTCCCGAGGCTCAGTGCTTAGTGGTTGATCAGCACGTTGTTCTGAACCACGAACTTGCGCCGGCCGATCTCGGTGCGTCGGAAGAGGCTCGGCGGGGTCAGCGGCGGATTGACCGTGCCGGAGGAGTCGACCACGTAGATGACGACCTCGTGCTCGCCGTCGGTCAGCTTGGTGGTGTCGAGGTTGTAGAGATACCCGGTGTGCTGATTGCTTCCCACCCGCGGATCGTTGATCGGAACGTCGGGCCGGAAGATCCCGTAGGTCGCCGAAGCCACCACCTGCCCGTCGATGTCCACTTCGACTCCGTTGACCACGCCGCTCGAGTTGGTGTGAATGCCGTTGAAGTCGAAGGCCCAGCCGTTGACCGGAATGATCCCCTGCACGAACTCGTAGGGCGCCGGGCCGTCGATGTAGCCGATCGCCGGCACGTCGCCGGTGACCAGGTCGCAGACGACGTCGAACGACATCGCTCCGAGCTCGATGACCGTCTCGTGGTCGTCGCCGACGCGGACGGCCATGGTGTGCTTGCCGCTGGTGATGCTGCCCGTGGCGGTCAGGTTCGGGGTGAAGGACGACGTCGGCGTCGAGTTCGGGATCAGGATGTCGAACTGCCCGCTCGCGGGATTCTGCCGGAAGTAGTACACGAAGTTGAAGCCCGCGTTGTCCGCGTTGACGTAGCCGGGGAAGAGCTGGGCGACGTCGGGGCGGTTCACCCCGTAGCAGTTGTAGAACACGCTGTTGGAGAGGACGCAGTCTCTCCGGGTGTTGGCGATGATCGCGCCGTCGATCAGGAGCTCGACGTAGGCGACCTGGCCCTTATCCAGACGGGCTCCCGTGTCGAGCGCCCATCCCTTGGTCAGATTCGGGATATCGGTGCTCTGCGGCTGCGTGCACGGGGAGGGACAGGACGGCGGAGCCGGCGCCGAGCAGAGCAGCGACGCCTTGTCCAGCGGGAAATCGATGCGCCCGAACGGCGTCAGATTCGACCCGTTGTTCTCCACCTGGACGGTCCGCGTTCCGATCTGGCTCGAGAGCCCCTGGTTATCGAAGGCGCGCACGGTGATGACGTGCAGGCCGTCCAGGAACCGGGTGGTGTCGATGTTGGCGATGAACCCGGAGAACAAGGACTTGGGCGCCGGCCCGGGAAAGTCCGGGAACGCGGCGTAGACGTCCGGGCGGGGCGAACCGAAGACGGCGCTCGAGGGCTCTCCCCGGCCGACCGCGCCGGCCACCACCTCACCGTCGACTAAGAAGTCGATGTGGTCGATGTCCTGGTCGTCGACGGCCCAGCCGGCCACGGGAAAGGACCCGTTGGCGCCCTGCGTGCCGGTCGGCCCGGGAATGTCGATGTAGCCGAAGGGGGCCTGGTTGATGTTGTTGTCGATGTTGACCGACACCGGCCCCAGCAGCGTGACCGCGTTGGTCGACTCGGTGACCTTGACGGTCAGGGAGTGCAGGCCGTCGCCATAGTTGCGCGCCAGGAACGACGAGAGAAAGCCGGGGTTGCTCGTCGGGCTGCCGACATAGTTGGGGAACACCTCCAGGACGTCGGCCCGGGGAATGTTCAGATCGGCCTGGTTCACGATGACCCCGTCTACCAGGATCTCGATCTTGGAAATCGGGGTGAAGTCCAGCGCGAAGCCGGAGACCCGCACGACGCCGGAGACGGTCTGGTTCTGGCTCGGTGTATCGATCACACCGATGACGTCGGCGTTCGCCGATTGAGCGAAAAGCCACCCGGCACCGAGGAGAAGGGCCAGAGACGAGGGCACCTTCCTGGACATGCGCAATCCTCCCCGAAAATTTAAGAAAAGAATGTGAAAATCTCGATGGAAAGTCAAGCTCCGTCTCGCCTTAGCCTCATTTTTTTAGGCAAAACGCACTCACAGGTGCTAAAAAGGGACGCCGAAAGCCCCTGAAAAGTCGAAAACCCGTGAAACCGACCGTCCGCTCCCATGCCGGAAAGATCGCCATCTCCCTGGCGTTGACGGTCCTTCTGCTCTGGTTCTTCATCCGGGGCATCGATCTGCGAAGGACCAGGGACGCCGTCCTCTCGACCTCCCCGGGCTGGCTCGGAGCGAGCCTCCTCCTGGGAGTCGGCACGTTCGTCTTTCGGGCCGTCCGCTGGACCTGGATCCTTCGGCCGGTGGCGCGTGTGCGCGTCTACCCGGCGTTCCAGGCCACCGCGGTCGGATTCGCCGCCAACAACCTTCCCGGCAAGGTCGGCGAGGTTCTGCGCCCGGCGCTTCTGGCCCGGTCGGAGGGACTCCCCTTTTCTCCCCTGCTCGCGTCCGTGGCGCTCGAGCGCGTCTTCGACGGAGCCTCGGTCCTCTTCTATCTCCTCCTGGCGGTCTGGCTCGAGCCGGGGCGCAAGGGCAGCCTCGGCCTGGTCGGCCTCCTGCCCGCGGCCGTCCTCGGCGCGCTCGTGGCCCTGGCCCTCTTCGCGGTTTTTCGCCGGAGCGCGACGGAGCGCCTGCTGGAAAAGATCTGGCGCCGCCTTCCGGCTCGGATCCAGCCGAAGGTCGCGGCCTTCTCGACCACCTTCATCGACGGGTTCGCCTCTTTGAAGAGTCCCCCCCTGCTGCTGGCGATCACGGCTGGGTCCCTGGGGATGTGGCTCGTCATCAATCTCCAGATCTACAGCGTCCTGCGGGCCTTCCATCTCGGCCTGCCGTTTCCCGCCTCGTTCGTCGTGACGGCGGCGGCCGTTCTGGGGCTGGCGGTGCCCACGCCCGGCGGGCTGGGCTCCTACCAGGCCGCGGTGGCCGAAACGCTCAAGAAGGTGTTCGGGGTCGGCGCCGACGCGGCCGCCGGCGTGGCCATCCTGGCCTGGGCCACCTCGTTCATCCTGATCACCCTGATCGGGTTGACCCTGCTCGCCCTGTCCGGCCGCGAGCGGGCGCTGGCCCGGGCGGCGGAAGCGGAGATCCAGAAGCGCGAAGCGGTGGACGGCCATTCCTAGAAGGGGCAAGATAAGTTCAGCCATGTTCGCCTTACGCTTCACGCCTCACGCCTCACGCCCCGTCGCCGTCGCCATCGCCTTACGCTTTACGCCTCACGCCTTACGCCCCGTATGAAATGCCCCTTCTGCAGCGGCGTCGACGACCGCGTCGTGGACTCCCGCGAGAGCCGGGAAGGCGAGGTCATCCGCAGGCGCCGGGAGTGCGTGTCGTGTGGAAGGCGCTTCACCTCCTACGAGACCATCGAGGAAATCCCCTACATGGCGGTCAAGAACGACGGCCGCCGGGAAACCTTCGACCGAAAGAAGCTGCGCGCGGGCCTGGCCAAGGCCTGCGAGAAGCGGCCGGTGCCCCCGGCCCGCCTGGACTCGATCGTCGACGAGATCGAGTCGCGCCTCCACGACACCGAGGAGCGCGAGATGGCCACCCGGGAAATCGGCGCGCTGGTGATGGAGCGCCTGCGCGAGCTCGACAAGGTGGCCTACGTCCGATTTGCCTCGGTCTACCGAAAGTTCGAAGATGTGGACGAATTCTTGAACGAGCTCAAGGGCCTGATCGGCCGGGCGGAGACGAAGGTATGACACAGGGCGTTAGGCGTAAGGCGTCAGGCGTGAGGCGAACGGGAGCCGGGAGCGTTGAGCTGCGCCTTACGCCTCTCGCCTCATTCAAATGGTAAAGCGCTCGGCCAAGCTCTACGGGCCCATCGTGGAGCTGTCGCGGCTCCAGGGGGAGATCAACCGCCTGTTCGCGGCGTTCGTGGAGGCCAACCGGGGAGTGGGCGCCAGCGCGACGGCCTGGGACCCGAGCGTGGACATCCTGGACGACGGCGAGACGATCCGCGTCCTGATCGAGCTGCCCGGCGTGGAGTCCGCGGACGTGCGGGTCACCGTGCGCGGCCGCGTTCTGACGGTCAAGGGACAGAAGAAGGGACGCATCCGCTCGCGCGAGGGCCTGCGATTCTTCTGCATGGAGAGATACTTCGGCGCCTTCGTGAAGTCGGTGCCCCTGCCGCGCCCGGTCAACACCCATCAAGCCACATCGTTCCTGAAGGACGGCCTCCTGGAAGTCCTGCTGCCTCGAGTGCCCGATCAGCGGGAGAAGGAATACGAGCTGTCGGTCAAGGGCGAGGAGGATTAGCGTTGCGCTGCCCGTTCGGCGGCGTCGCCAGGCCCGCGGGCCGCCGTTCCTCGACGAAAGCTGATAGCTTGGACTCATGGCCGAAGTAGAAGAGAAAGAGGTCGTCGCCGAGCGGGACCAGGAGCTCCCGATCCCCGACATCCTCCCCGTCCTTCCGCTCAAGGACGTGGTCGTGTTCCCCTTCATCATCCTGCCGCTCTCGGTCTCCCGGGAGAAGTCGATCCAGGCCGTCGACGCCGCGCTCGCCGAGCAGCGCATCATCATGCTCGTCGCGCAGAAGGACGCCTCCAACGAAACGCCGCGCCCCGCGGACCTGTACTCGGTCGGCACGGTGGTGGCCATCATGCGGATGCTCAAGCTCCCGGACGGCCGCATCCGGCTTCTCGTCCAGGGTCTCACCCGCGCGCGGGTCGACTCCTTCCTGGCCGAAGAGCCCTACCTCAAGGCCAAGATCACCCGGCTGGAGGAGCGCGACAGCCCCAAGGAGCTCCCTCCCGAGCAGGAAGCCCTGGTGCGCAGCGTCAAGCAGAACCTGGAGAAGTCCGTCTCGCTCGGCAAGAACATCTCGCCCGAGGTCATGGTCATCGCCGCCAACCTGGACGATCCGGCGCGCCTGGCCGACCTGGCGGCCTCCAACCTCGACCTCAAGCTCGAAGAGGCCCAGAAGATCCTGGAATCGGTCGATCCGATCGACCGTTTGAGGGCGGTCAACGACAGCCTGGCCAAGGAGATCACCGTCCTGACCATGCAGCAGGAGATCTCCACCCAGGCCCGCGGCGAGATGGACCGCTCGCAGCGCGAGTACTACCTGCGCCAGCAGCTGCGGGCCATCCAGCAGGAGCTCGGAGAAGGGGAAGAGATCAGCGAGGAGCTCTCCCACTACAAGGAGCTGGTGACGGAGAAGAAGATCACCGCGGAGGCCGCGCTGGAGATCGAGAAGCAGATCAAGCGCCTGGAGCGCAGCCACCCCGATTCGGCGGAGACGGCCATCATCCGGACCTACCTCGACTGGATGACCGGGCTTCCCTGGGGCGTGGTCTCTTCCGACGCCGAGGACATCGAGCGTTCGCGCCAGATCCTCGACGAGGACCATTACGACATCGAAAAGGTCAAGGAACGGATCCTCGAGTTTCTCGCCGTGCACGCGCTGAAGAAGACCCTCAAGGGGCCGATCCTCTGTTTCGTGGGCCCGCCCGGAGTCGGGAAGACCTCGCTCGGACGGTCGATCGCCCGCGCCCTCGATCGCAAGTTCGTCCGCCTGTCGCTGGGCGGCGTGCGGGACGAGGCGGAGATCCGGGGCCACCGCCGCACCTACGTCGGAGCCATGCCCGGCCGCATCGTCCAGGGGATTCACCAGGCTGGAACCTCCAACCCCGTCTTCATGCTCGACGAGATCGACAAGATCGGAGCGGACTACCGGGGTGATCCGAGCTCGGCCCTCCTGGAGGTGCTCGACCCCGAGCAGAACTTCTCGTTCCGCGACCACTACCTGGGAGTCCCTTACGATCTCTCCAGGGTCCTGTTCATCGCCACAGCGAACATTCTCGATCCGATCCAGCCCGCGTTCCTCGACCGGATGGAGGTCATCCGCCTCTCCGGCTACACGCTGGAGGAGAAGAAGGCGATCGCCCGCCGCCACTTGATCCCCAAGCAGATGGAGGAGAACGGGGTCTCCGAGGCGAACCTCGAATTCACCGAGGGCGGGCTCGCCAAGGTCATCGAGGCCTACACCCGCGAGGCCGGGCTGCGAAATCTGGAGCGGGAGATCGGCTCGATCTGCCGCAAGGTCGCCGTGTCCGTGGCCAAGGGCAAGACGCGCCGGTACCGGATCACCTCCGCGTCGGTCGAGAAGATGCTCGGCCCGGTCAAGCATTTCGCCGACGAGCTCCTCAAGAAGGACCAGGTCGGCGTCGCCACGGGGCTGGCCTGGACGTCCACCGGAGGAGATCTCCTGTTCGTCGAGTCCCTGGCCGTCCGCGGCAAGGGAAGCCTGCGCCTGACCGGCCAGCTCGGGGACGTCATGAAGGAGTCGGCGCAGGCGGCCATGTCGTACGCCCGCGCCCATGCCCGCGACCTGGGAATCGCCGACGACTTTTTCGAGACGCGGGACGTGCACGTGCACGTTCCGGAGGGATCGATCCCCAAGGATGGGCCGTCCGCCGGCATCACCATGGCCGCGGCGATGATCTCTTCCTTCACGCAGCGCCCGGTCCGCCGCGACGTCGCGATGACCGGCGAGATCACGCTGCGCGGCGAAGTGCTGCCCATCGGCGGCGTCAAGGAGAAAGTGCTCGCGGCCCGCCAGGCCAAGATCAAGATGGTGGTGCTGCCCAGGCTCAATCGGCGGGACATCACGCAGATCTCGACGCGTCTGGTCCACGAGATGACGTTCCGCTACGTCGACACGGTCGAAGAGGTGCTCGAGATCGCGCTCCTGCCCCCGGTGTCCGCCGAAAAGCCGGCCCCCGAGCCGATGCCCGCGCCTCCGGCGGCGCCGGCACGGGAGGTCGCGCCGGCCCCGAGGGGTCGTTCCACTCCGGCGCCACGGGCGTAAACGTCGCCTCCACTTCGTTCCGGCTCCCGCGGCGCGCGCCTCCTCCTTCGCTTCCGCTCAGGAGACTACGCGCGCCGCGACCGGGCCACGTCCCGCCTCACGCCTCACGCCTTACGCCTCACGCGGCCTGCCTGTCGGTTCTCGGCGCCTTCGTGAATAATGCCTCCCCGTGAAGGCGGAGGACCGGTTCGTCCAGAAGCTCCGAGCCCTGCTCCCTGCGGCGCCCGGAGTCGCCCTCGGTCCCGGCGACGACGCGGCGGTGGTCGAATCCTGGGCCGGCCCGGTGGTGGCGACCACGGACCTGTGCGTCGAGGGGATCGATTTCCTTTCCGATGAGGAGCCGGAGGCGATCGGCCGTCGCGCCCTGTCCGTCAACCTCTCCGACCTGGCCGCGATGGGCTCGCGCCCCGAGTTCTTTCTCCTCTCCATCGGCTTCCGGTCGGACCGCGGCGAGGAGTTTCCGCTGGCCGTCGCGCGCGGAGCGTTGTCCCGGGCCGAGCCTTTCGGGCTCCGCCTGGTCGGAGGCGATCTGTCCGACGCGCCGGTGACGCTGGTTTCCATCGCGCTGTGCGGCTCCGCGCCGGCCCGGCCGCTGACCCGGTCCGGAGCGAAGCCCGGAGACCTGCTCTTCCTGTCCGGGTGGCCCGGCCGCGCCGCGGCCGGATTGCGCCTGGCCCGCCGTCTCGCCGTCTTCGCGAGCCGGGGCTCGGCGCCGACGCCGCGCCTGATCGGGCTGTCGCCCGTCGCGCAGCGCGAGCTTCTGAACGCCTACCGCGATCCGGAGCCGCGCGTGGACCTCGGCCTGTGGCTGGCGCAGGAACGGACCGCCGGCTCCGCGATCGACGTCTCCGACGGACTCGGGGTCGACGCCGGACGCCTGGCCCGCGCCTCGGGCGTGCGACTGGTCCTGGAACGGGAACGCCTGCCGGTCCATCCGGCCCTGACGACGTTCGCGGACCTGGAGGGCCTGGACCCGATCGAGTGGATCCTGGCGGGAGGCGACGACTACGAGCTGCTGTTTACCGCCTCGGCGCAAGCCGAGCTCCGGCTGGCCGAGGCGCCCGAGCGCCCTCCGGTGCCGATCACCCGCATCGGCCGCGTGGAGGAGGGATCCGGCGCCGTGCTCCGCGGCGGGCACGGGGATCGCGACGTCTCCGAGATCGGCCACGATCACTTCGAGCCCGGCGCCGTCGAGGAGACGCGGTGAACCGCTTCGTGACCCCGCGGGCGTTCCGGCCCCGCAAGCACCACCGCTGGAAATGGCGGCGCCGCTGGAAGATTCTCCTCCTCGATCTCCTCGGCAGGGAGGAGCCCCCCGAGCGGGTGGCCGCGGCGATCGGGCTGGGCGTGGGAATCGGGTTCTCTCCGTTTATCGGCCTTCATCTCTTCATCGCCCTGGGACTGGCCTTGCTCTTCCGGTTGAACAAGATCGACACCGTGCTCGGCACGTTCTGCGGCAACGCCCCGACCTGGACTCCGATCTTTCCGATCGGGTATCGGCTGGGCCGAACCCTGCTCGGGTACGGCAGCCACGCCGTCCCGCGGCTCAACTGGGGAGCGATCCTCCAGAGCGATCCAACCTGGGTCTTTCATCCGATCCAGACGGCGCACCACGTCTTCGGGCGCCACGCCTTCGCGCCCCGGCTCCTCTCGTTCCTCGTCGGAACCACCATCCTCGCCGCGCTGCTCGGGCTCCTGGCCAACGGCCTGACGCTCGCGGTCCTGCGCCTCTACCACCGGCGCCACCCCCGCGTGGCGATCCGCGCCGCGAGCCGGCGGGAGCGCAACCTGCGATCCAAGTCCGGCCGGGTCTGACCCGGCGGCTTAGCTCCCGCCCACCCGGCGCGGCAGAACGCCCGAGCGCGTGAGGCCGTCGAAGCGGCGCGCGTATTGGGGCGAGGAGGACGCGGCCCGGGCGAGCTCGGCCAGGTCGTCCTGCGACCGAGAGGAGCGGTAGGCCTTCTCCAGAGCGAGCGCGGCGGCAAAGAGACGCCCGCGCCGGCCGGCGGCGTGCGCCAGAACGCGCAGGGCTTCGGGGCATCCGGGGATCCGCCGCAGCACCTTTCGGGCTTCGCGCTGCGCCGCGTCGACCTTGCCCTGATCGAGCAGCCACCGGGCATGGTCGCCGCGCACCGAGCAGAGCTCGCCGCCCAGCTCCAGCGCCCGACGCCAGTCCGACGCCGCCTCGGCGCGGCCGAGCTTCCCGGAAACGAGCGCGAGGTGATAGGCCAGCGGCAGAGAACGGGGCACCTTCTCGAGGCCCTTGCGGTACGCGCTCTCCGCGCCGGCGAGGTCTCCCCGGGCCGCCCGTACGTCGGCCAGCCCGAAATGGCCGTTCTCGTAGGCCGGAAAGATCCGGATCGATTCCTCGTAGGACCGCTCGGCCTGGGCGAGCAGTCCCAGCCGCTTCTCGACTCTCCCCTGGCCGGCCCAGGCGTCCCAGTAGTCGTGGTACAGCGCGATGGCGCGTCCGTACTCGGCGCGCGCGAGCGCGTCGCGGTTGAGGTCCGCGGCCACGTAGGCCAGGTCGTAGTGGGCCTTGGCGCTCTGCGGGGATGTCGCGATCAGATTCCGGAAGAGCCCGACGTCGGACCACCAGACGGGGTTGCGGACGATGGTGCGGATCGAGAGCACGGCCAGGACCGCCGCGAGGGCCCGCCGGCGCAGGGCCGGAGCGGCGCCCTCGACGGCCGGCGACCGGACGAAGAGGCTGCCGGCGGCCAGGCAGATTCCGGCTGAAGGCAGATAGGCCAGCCGTTCGGCGAAGACCGTCCCGATCGGAAAGAGCAGATTGCCGGTGGGCAGGAGCGCCACGGCGAAGAACAGGACGCCCAGGGCGATCGGAGAGCCCGAGGGGAGCCGCGCGAGGGCCGCGCCGGTGAGCAGAACGAGCAGGAGCACCGCCCCCACCGCCCAAGGCGAGGACAGCGGCAGCGGCCGGATCGACCAGGCCGACTCGTCGGCCGAGAGGTGCAGGGGAAAAACGCAGCGCCCCAGGTACCGGAAGAACAGCACGCAGGCATTGACCGCCCTGGGCCCCAAGGACAGGGGCGCCAGGACGTTCTCCACCTCGAAGATCCCGCTGGACGCGGACCGCAGCGCGCCGCCCAGAACCCATTGGCGCAAGCGAAAGACTCCGGCGAGGACCCCGCCGGAGAGCAGCAGCAGAAGCCAGCCGCGCGCGAGCGCGGCGCCGAGCCGGCGCGGCAGCGATCCTTGCGCCAGGAAGGCCAAGAGGAGCACCGCCAGCGCCGGGGCCACGGCTCCGCTCTCCTTGGTGAGAACGGCTCCGGCGTACCAAAGGGGCGCGAGCAGGAGGGAAGCGAACCGGCCGAGTCGGGAGTCCCGAGTCCCGAGCCCCGCCCAGGCGACGGCGCAGTGGAGATAGAGCAGCGTGAAGAGCGCGGACTGCACCTCTCCCCTTCCCACCAGACTCGTGACCGCCTCCACGTGCACGGGGTGCACGGCGAAGAGCAGCGCCGCCGCGGCGCCGGCCGGAGGCGGAATGCCGATGCGCAGAAACAGGGCGGCCAGAACGAGCGTGGCGGCGGCGTGGAGGGCGACGTTGCCGATGTGGAAGGCCAGCGCGCTCTTGCCGTGGATCCACCATTGGACGGCATAGGAGAGGAGCAGGGCCGGCCGGTAGTTGGAGCCGGTGCCCCGCTTGCCTCCGAAGTAGGGCGTCGAGAGCATCTCCTTCCAGGTCGCCGGCGACCGGATCCGCGTGTTGTCCCGAACGATCGCCTTGTCGTCGTAGGTGAACACGCCGGTCGTTCCGTTGGCGTAGACGACGGCGCAGGTCGCCGCCACCAGCAGGGCGAATCGGACTCGGTCGCGTCGAGAGGGAGCGGTCGCGGACATCGGTGAACGGAGGTCAGGTATCAGTTTGCCGGCTTCGCTTCAAGCTCGGGAGCAACCGCGGGCCCACCCGGCCCGTCTTCAGTGCCCCGAGCGGGGACGAAGCGGCACGTTGAGCTCGCGGATGAGGTAGAGCAGGGCCTGGCGCGACAATCCCAGGTCCCGGGCCGCCCGCGTCCGATTGCCCCCGGCCCGTTCCAGGGCTTCGCTGATGAGGCCGCGCCGGTGCGCGTTCACGCGCGAACGGTATCCCAGGCGGGGCGCGCCGGATCGGTTCTCCCGCCGCACGGTGTCGGGAAGCAGGTCGACCCCGACGGACGCTCCGGCGTCGGCGAGCGCGGCGGCCTGGGCCACCGCGTTCTGCAGCTCCCGGACGTTTCCGGGCCAGGCGTGCCGGGACAGCGCGGTCAGGGCCTCCGGCGAAAATTGCAGGTCTCCCCGCCCGTACTCCCGGGCGTAACGCTCCAGGAAGTGCCGGGCGAGCAGGAGGACGTCGCGCCCGCGGTCGCGCAGGGGCGGCAGGGAGACGACGGCCACGTGCAGGCGGTAGTACAAATCTTCGCGAAACGCCCCGCGCTCGACCTGCGCGGCCAGCGGGCGCGACGTGGCGGAAACGACCCGGACGTCGATCGGCCGCGACCGGTTTTCGCCCAGGCGCCGAATTTCCCGTTCCTGGAGGGCCCGCAGCAGCTTGGCCTGGAGGGGAAGCGACAAGTCTCCGATCTCGTCGAAAAAGATCGTTCCGCCCGACGCCTCCTCGAGAAGCCCGCGGCGGTCGCGATCGGCTCCGGTGAACGAACCCCGGGCGTGCCCGAAGAGCTCGCTCTCCAGGAGGGCCGCCGGGATGGCCGGCACGTTGACCGCGACGAACGGGCCGGCGGATCGGGGCGAGAGCTGATGAACGGCTCGGGCCACGGCTTCCTTGCCGCTCCCGGACTCGCCCAGAACGAGGACGGTGACCGGCTGAGGAGAGAACCGGACGAGGCGGCGGTACGGTTCCTCCATGGACGCGTCCGCGGTCATGACGTGGAAGCGCTTCCAGCCGCGGGCGAACTCTTCGGGCGCCTGCGCGGGACGCGAGCGGTAGAGCATCGTCTCGAGCAGGAAGGCGAGCGCCTCCCCGAGATCCACGGCCGGCGCGGGCCAGAGGGCCAGCTCATAGTTCGCCTCGCCCGCCCGCAGCGTTCGAACGGCCGGCGCGGAGCCGGGCGGGTCCGGCCGGCCTCCGGTCATCCGCACGATCTCCTGGCCCGACTCGTCACGGAGAACCAGCGCCTGCAAGCCGAGATCCTCCAGCGGAGCCCGGAACTCGCTCCCCGACAGGGCCGACGACAGGGCGTCTCGGAACGGGCGCAGCGAACCCATGGGGAAGGCCGGCGGCGCGGCCGGCGCTCCGAACACGCGATCCGCCAGCGTCTCTCCGCCGCGGGCCCGGAGGATTTCCTGCGCCCGCGACGCGACCTCCGGTCCGACGCCGCTTCGCCCGAACACGACGCGCCACCGGGCCACCCGCTCCGCGGCGGAGTAGTCTCCGCGGGCCAGCCCGGCTTCGACGGCGGCCAGGGCTTCCTCGTCCGGCGCCCCGCGGTCGCGGCGGCCCAGGTCGCGCAGTCGCTCGAGCGCCTGGATGTCCGTATCGCACCGGTCCGGCAGATCCGCGGAGGCGCGCTCCCACGCCGAGCGGGCCCCCTCGAGGTCCCCGGCGAACAGGGCCCGGTCCCCGTCTTCCAGCCAGAGCTCCCCGATCTCCAGGCGCTCGTTGAGCGCGAGGGAGAGGGCCCGGGCCTCGACGTTGTCCTGCTGGGCGGCCTCGAGCAGCCCCCGCCGCAGCGCGACCCGGCTCTTCTGGTGCAGGGCGATGAGGCGCGTCGTCTCGTCCTTGGCCTCGTCGGCGTCGGCCAGAAGGCCCTCGATGTCCCGCACGGCGCTGTCCCATTCGGCCTCGTGGATGGACAGCTCGAGCCGGTTGATGCGGGCGGCTCGAACGAGATCGCCGCGGCCCGACGCCGCGGCCAGGCGCTCGGCTTCGTCGAGGATGGGCCCGCACTCGTGGGCCCGCCCTCCATGGTAGAGCGCGACGGCCAGGTCGATGCCCAGGTGGGCCCGCGCCGCCGCGTCGTCCCGCGCCACGGCCAGCGCTTCTTCCAGGCGGGAAATGGAGGCGGCGAATTCGCGGCGATCGGAAAGCCCCAGGGCTTCGTGCGCCAGCAGGCGCGCGGTGAGCCGGTCGTCGCCCCTGGCCAGCACGGCGCCGCGCCAGCGCTCGTAGACCGCCTGCTCTTGCCGAAAACGCCCCGCCCGCGAATACACGGCCGCCCGGGCCAGGGCGATCTCCAGCCGTTGCTCGAGGCTCTCGGAACTCCCCGATCTCTCCGCCTCGTCCAGGAGCCGGAGAGCCCCGTCGGTGTCCCCTTCGCGGGACCGCTCGATCGCCTCCACCCGCAGGGCCCGCATGCATTCGCCCGGAGGCGCTCCGGGATGCTCCGCGCGCCAGGCGGTCGCCTCGCGTCCGGCCTCGCCGCGGTGTCCCTGCAGCTCCAGGACTTCCAGGGCCCGGAGGCGCGCGCCCCGCCGCACGCCGTCGCCGACGGCTTCCTCGGCCAGGGCGAGAAGCCGCGCACGGGCCTCTTCGAGCCGCCCGCCGGCGATCTCGCGCTCCACCTCCAGGCGCTCGAGCCAGACCGGGCGGCTCGCGCCCGCGGCGCAGGAGAGGCGCGCGGAAAGACCGAACCACCGCTCCGGAGTCGCCGCGGCGCTTGCCCCCAGCCACCGCTCTGCCGCCTCGAGAGCCTCCTCCAGCGCTGCGCCGTCGAGGAGCAGCTCGATCTGCCGGCCCGGATCCGTTTCCACCGCCGCCCAGCGCAGGCACATCGCCCGAACGCGCGCCGGCGTCGGGTGGATCCGCCCCCGGCCGGGCGCCCGGATCTGCCAGCGGCCCCGGGAATCGCGCGCGGCGTCCCCACGGGCCGCCAGCCGATCGAGGACGCGGCCGACCGAGCGGCGCGGGAACACACGGGCGAGCGATTCCGCCGAAACGGCGTCGCGGACCGAAAGGGCCTCCAGGACGTCCCGCTCCAGAGGAGCCGGCTCCGCGCCGACGGCCCGCGTCGGGGGCGCGGGGAGCGGGTCCGGAAGACGGCCGTCTCCGGTTGGATCGGACACGAAGGCGGCCCACTCGGCGCAAGATGTCAGGGCCGCGGCCAGACCGCGGCCGGCCCCGGGATCGGAGCGGACCAGGTCGGCAAACCGCTCGTAGAACCGCAGCGATCCGGCCAGCGTTCCGCACGGGACGAAGATCTCCCGTCGCCACTCGTCGGGCAGGCGGGGCAGCTGAGGGCTCGGGCCCCGGATCTCCACAATCTCCAGCTTGTGGGCCAGCCCTTCGGAAACCGACTGGAAGGCCTGGCGCGAGAGGAGATCCCAGCGATCCATCTCCACGGCGATCCAGAGAGGCCGCCGTCCCCCCTCCTCCTCGAAGGCCCCACGCAGCTGGCGCGCCGCCGCGGCGACGCGTCCGGGCGGCGGGTCGAGGCCCAGGGCGGCGCCGGGGGTCAGGGACGAATCGCCCGCGGCGAACAGGCGAACCGCGCGCCCCTCCAGGAGCGCTCTCCCCTTGGCCAGGACGGCTCGCTCGGCGGGGGTCCGAAACAGGGATCCGGCCAGACCGATCGTTCGCGTCCGCGCGGCGGTGGCCGCGGGGCCGGCCAGATCGCGAAAGCTCCGGAAGGCCGTGGCCAGCCAGAAGTCCGCCCGGCGGTCGGGCGCGTCGTTGGCCAGGAGGCGGTCGAAGAGGCTCCGCGCCGTCGGATCGGGGATCCTCCGGCCCTGGGCGAACAGCCGGTGGAGGAGGGCCGCGAGCACGGCCGACGGAGCCGGACCGGGGCCCGAATGGAAGACCGAGCGCGGTGAATGATTGAGCCACAATCGCGGTCCGGCGTCGGAGAGATCGAAGACCGCCTCGCGCAGGTCTTCCTCGTCCAGCGAGAAGCCGAACGCCTGGAGAAAGGAACAGAGTCCGACCGCCTGCAGGAACAGAAGGGGGGCAAGCTCACGGGCGATGCGTCCGTCCACGATCCGGCGGCCGGGCCGCACCGACCGCGTCACCAGGAGCTCCTCGCCCTCGCGCGCGAAGTCGATCGGCGCGGGCAGCGTGGCGTGCTCGAGCTGCAGAAAATCGAGCCAGCGCTCGCGCGAGGCCGCCAGCGGAAATCGCTCGACCGCGACGGCGGGTCCTTGGCGGACGGTGGTCATGTGTGCGGTTGCGAAGTGCGCGGGATCATATACCGTCGCCGGCGCGGGGTTTGGCGATCTGCGCTGAGAGCGCACCGGCCGGCGGCTCGGCCGGATGCGGCCTCGACCGCCGGCCTGATCGCCAAACCCCGCGCCGGCTCCCGTGGCGCGAGTCGTTTCGCGGATCCAGTCCGCGAAACTTGGTCGCGCCGCGAACCAGGCCGGGCCACGACGGGGGGAAAACCTATCCCCCGCCCTCCCCCTCAGGGAGAGGGAGAAGACGTCGCCGGAGCTGCGCTTCGGAGTCTGCGCGACTTCTGGCGCGCACCGGGCCCGCGGCTCGCCTGTGGGCTCGACCGCGACCCTGACCCCGAGAGCTCCGCCGCGGGGGCACGATGAGAACCGCGTGCCCTTCGTGCCGTAGGGGCGGCCGTATGCGTCGGGAAGACCCGCCGCATGTCGCGTCCCTCGGCCGCTATCGCGGCCGACGACGCTCGGTACGCGGCCGCCCGCGCTTCCGTCGGAGGACCCGCGCACAGCGAAGGCGACAGGCTACCTTCGGACGATTCTCTCGAGATCCCGGAAGAAGTTCGGATACGACTTGGCGACGCAGCCCGGGTTTTCCAGGAGGAGCCCCGGCAGGCCGAGCGACAGGAGCGCACCGGCCATGGCGATGCGGTGGTCGTTGAACGTGGGCAGGCGGCGCGGAGGTCCCGGGCAAGGGGAGATCGGACCGACGACCCCGAGCGCGTCCGTCTCCGCCCGCGCGCTCCCGCCCGCGGCCGTCAAGAGGCGCGCGAGAGACTCGATCCGGTCGCTCTCCTTGAGCCGCAGATGTCCGATGCCCTCGAAGCGGCTCTCTCCCGTGGCGAAGGCGGCGAGGGCGGCCAGCGCGGGAACGGCGTCGGGAAAGTCCGTGGCCCGCGCCGTCACCGGACGCAGCGCCGAGAGACGCTCCGCGCGGACCCCCTCGGAGGATGCCTGGAGCGAAAGTCCCATCGCCTCGAGCACGGCAAGCGCGCGCGTGTCGGCGTCGACGGCGGGCCAGGCCAGACGGCGAACCCGGACCGACCCGCCTCCGATCCCGGCCGCGGCCAGGAGCGGAACGGCCGACGAGTAGTCGCCCGGGACCTCGTAGCGGCGCGGCGACCGGGCTCCCCGACGCACCCGCAAGCGCGGGTCCTCCTCGACGCGGTGCCCGAAATCGCGCAGCGCCTGGAGCGTGAGCGCGACGTAGGGAGCGGACGCGACGTCCCCGGCCACCTCGACTTCCAGGCCGTCCCGCGTCGCGACGCCGGCCAGAAGCAGGGCCGACAGAAACTGGCTCGATCGCGCCGCATCGACGCGGAGGGCCCCCCCGTCCCAGCGCGCCCCCTCGATCGCCAGGGGAAGAAATCCGGGCTCGCCGCGAAACGCGAAGCGCGCTCCGGTCGGGGCCAGGGCCTCGACGAGCTCGCGCAGCGGACGCTCGCGCAGGCGGGCGCTGCCGGAGATCAGGACGCGCCCCGGTGTGACGGCGGCGAGCGCGACGAGAAAGCGCGCCGCGGTGCCGGACTCGCCGGCATCCAGGAGCGTTTCGCCGCCTGCGGGCACCCGCAGCGGGCCGCCCACGCGCAGGCCGCCGGCGGAGTCCTCGATGCGCGCGCCCAGAGCGGCGAGGCAGCGCCGCAGGGCCGCGGTGTCTTCGGATTCCAGGGGGCGGCCGATCTCCACGTCGGTCTCGGACAACGCCGCGAGCACGAGCGCGCGGTTGGTCGCGCTCTTGGAGGATGGCGCTTCGACCTCGCCGGCGACCTTCCTGGCCGCCGGGATGGCGAGGTAGTCCATCAGAGGAATCGGTTCGTTCGGCCCGGAGTCTTCAAGACTCCGCCAGTCCCACCAGCCGGGTGGCGCCGTCGTCCGCGATCTCCATCCAGCGCCGCTCGTCCACGAACGCGGGCAGGATTTCCACGCGCCCGCCGTCGACCTGGTCGGCCCAGGACTTGTGGAAGTGGCCCAGAAGGAGAACGTCGATCCCACGGGCGAAGCGCCGCCGCGCGAAGTTCCGGATCATCTCCACGGGCAGGCGCTGCTTGTGCTTGAAATTCGAGCGGTACAGGCGCGCCTCGGTCTTCCAGACCAGCCGGTTGCCCACGTCTTTGGGAACCAGGTTCAGGCCGAAACGCGAGACGGGGTTCTTGGAAAGAAATCTCCAGAACCGGTAAGGCAGGTCGGCCTCGTTGAGCAGGTCTCCGTGCGTCAGGAGGAAGCGCTTGCCCCCGACCTCGAACGTCTCCTCGGCGCAGACCTCTTGGAAGTAGGGCTCGGCGTAGGAGCCCCGCAGGAAGAAATCCCGATTGCCCTCGACGTACGTCACCGACACGCCGCGCCCGCGGAGCTCCTCGACTTTGCGCAGAAACCGCCCGATCGCCGGAGTCTCGAACTTCTTGTGGGCGATGAAGAAGTGGAAGATGTCCCCCAGAAGCGAGATCGTCTGGGCTCCCGCGCGGGCGGCCTGCTCCAGGGCCTGCAGGAACGGGCCGTCGTCGTCGGGACGCCGTCCCACGTGGCAATCCGCGAAGACCGCGCGCATGCGCCAAGAGTAGCCCAGGGGCGTCCGCGCCGGAATTTCCGGCTCGCCGGCGCGTTTCTTTTCGCGTAAACTGGACAATCCGGGCCTTCGTCCTTCCGGGAAGAGCGTTATGCAACGACTGAACAACTTCGTGATCGCGGTAGCCGTGCTTCTGGAAGGGGCCGCCGCCCCGGGCCGGGGCCTTCCGGCGGCGGAGGCGGCCAAGGCGACGCCCCGCCTCCTCCGGCGGCTGCAGACCGGCTCGCCGGAGGTTGCGATCCTGGTCGGGGTCAACGACGGCACGCCCTCGGCGCACGCCCTCCTGCTCCATCCCGATCCGGCCGGTGAGCCCGCGCGGCGCGCGCGGCGTCGGGACGCGCAGACGCGCCTGGCCGACGCGCTGCCCGCGGAGGACTTCCGGCCGCGCCACTTCTACGAGAGCTTCTCGGTGTTGGCCGCGACGGCGACGCCGCGCGGCGTGACCCTGCTGTCGCAGCGGCCCGACGTGGCCTGGATCGAGCTCGACGGCACCAAGCATCTGCTCCAGTCCTCGCCCCAGAGCGCGCAGATGCTCATCCACAGCGACCAGACCAACGGCCGCGGCTTCACCGGCCTGGGGCAAGCCATCGCCGTGATCGACAGCGGAGTCGACTACTCCGTCTCGTCTCTGGGGGGCGGCGGGTTCCCCAACGCCAAGGTCGTCGGCGGCACGGACATCGCCGACCGGGACAGCGATCCCATGGACTGCGAGGGACACGGCACCTCGGTGGCCGAGATCGTCGCCGGCGCCGGCGGAGTCGCCCCGGACGCGCGGATCGTCGCCGTCAAGGTCTTCGGGTCCCAATCCTCCGCCAACGAATCCTGCAAGACCGAGGCGTTCGACTCGGACATCCTCGCGGGCATCAACTATGCCGTGACCAACAAGTCCGTCTTCTCGATCGCGGCGATCAACCTGAGCCTGGGCGAGTCGTTCTCCGACGGCGCGGACCACGGCTACTGCGACGCGGCGGAGCCCGCCTATGCCACGGCCATCGATGCGGCGACGGCCTCGGGCATCGTGGTCGTCGCCGCGGCCGGAAACGACGGAACCATCAACGCCCTGGCGATCCCGGCCTGCATCTCCTCGGCGGTCTCGGTCGGCGCGGTCTATCCCGACGCCCACTCGCGCGTGTCCTGGTCCGACGGGAGCGGCGGGACGCAGTGCACGGACCAGCCGGTCGTGCCCGACCAGATCGTCTGCTTTTCCAACTCCGCGACGAATCTGTCCCTGCTCGGCCCCGGCGCCTTCTGGTTCGTTCCGACCAAGGGCGGCTTCGCATCGACCTTCAGCGGGACCTCGGCCTCGGCGCCCGCGGCCTCCGGGGCGGTGGCCCTGCTCCGCCAGGCCCGACCGGAGCTGGCTCCGTCGGGGATCTTCGGCCTGTTGCGCGCCAGCGGCAAGCCGCTCACCGATCCGCGCAACAGCGTCGCCACGCCGCGGATCGACACGCTGGCCTCGGTCGACATGGCCGCGGCCGGGTTCGCCCCTTACGCGGGACCGGCCGTAGCGATCCCGGACGGGACGGGCTCCGCGAGCGCCGCCGTCACGGTGTCCGGATTCTCCGGTTCCGTCGCCGGCGTCCAGGCCTGGGTGGAGATCGACCATCCGAGCCCGCAGCAGCTTCGGGTGACGCTCGCCGGCCCCGACGGGACCTCGGTCATCCTGCAGAACGGCACCGGCCAGTCCCAGCACCCCATCAACGCGATCTACGGCAAAACCGACGCGACGGCGCAATCGCTGGCCGCCTTTCAGGGCCGGCAGGCCAACGGGGTCTGGACGCTCACCGTCGAGGACCTCGTGCCCGGAACGGTGGGACGGATCCGTAATTTCGCGGTGACTCTGATCGCCGAGCCTGCGCCCTCGCCGATTCCCGCCGGGGTCTCCGCGGCGGTGCTGCCCGTGGTGGCCCACGTCTTCGGCACGAAGCTCTTCTTCAGCGACGTCCGGATCTACAACCCCGGCATCGATCCCAAGACGTTCTCGCTGTTCTACGTGCCCGCGGGCCAGAGCGGATCGTCCGCGGTCAGCGTTCTTCAGACCGTCGGGCCTGGCCGCGTCCTCGCCTTGAACGACGTGATCACCGCCCAGTTCGGCTACGAGGACACCATCGGGCCCATGACCATCCTCGGGCCGGACAGCGGATTCCTGGCCACCAGCCGCGCGTACACGCGGGGCGACAGCGGCACGTTCGGGCTCTTCGTCCCGAGCTTCGACTCCGGCGCGGGCCTCTCCTTGGGCGCAGGCACGGCCACCGCCAACGGCCTGGCCAAGTCTTCCCAGTTCCATTCCAACGTCGGGTTCACCGAGGTGTCCGGGGCGCCTGCCACCGTCCGGATCGACCTGCGCGACGCCGGCGGATCGCTCCTGGGCTCGACCACCCGGTCGGCCGCGGCCAACACGACGTTCCTGATCACCGACGTGATCCGGGACGAGGGCCTCGCGGAGACGCCCAACTTCCGCGCCGACTTCACCGTGGTGAGTCCGACCGGGCGGATCGTCCCGTTCGCGACCTACGTCGACGACGTCACCGGAGATGGAAGTTTCCAGGCCGCGGCCGTCCCGGCCGCCTCCCCCGAGGACATCGTGGTGCCGCAGACCGCGCACGTCACCGGGGCCAACGGCGATTTCTTCAAGACCAACCTCATCCTGACCAACCTGGGCACGCAGCCGGTGACGGTGACGGTCTCCCTTCTGCCCCTCCTGATCAGCGGAACGCCCCCCGCGCCGCGCGTCTACTCGATCGGCCCCGGCCAGACCCTCCAGAAGATCGACGTGCTGGCGAGCGAGTTCGGCCTGTCCGATCCGTCCGCGGCCGGCCTCCGCATCCATCCCGGCGGTCCGGCGCGCCTGGCCGTGTCCACGCGAACCTATGTCGAGAAGTTCGGAGGGACGTTCGGATACTCCGTCCCCGGCGTCCCCGCGGGGTCGGCCATCGGCGCGGGCGCGAGCGCCACGGCGATCCAGATCGACCAGACCACCGGGCTGTCCGGTTACCGCTCGAACTTCGGATTCACCGAGGTCGCCGGCGCTTGGGCGAGCGTCCTGGTCACGGTCTACAGCGGCGACACCGGGGCGGCGCTGGGATCGCGCGCCTACGCGGTCTCGGCCAACGCGTCGTTCCAGGCTGGCGTGGGAGACATCCTGGGAGCGGCGGCGACCGCGACCAACCTCTACCTGCGGTTCTCGGTCCTGTCGGGCTCGGGCCGCGTGCTCCCCTACGCCACCACGGTGGACAACAAGTCCGGCGACGCGATCTACATGCCGGCGCAGTAAACCGTCGCCGGAGCTGCGGTTCGGGATCTGCGCGCCGGTGGCGCGCACCGGACCGCGGCTCGCCGAAGGGCTCGACCGCGGTCCTGATCCCGAGACCTCCGCTCCGGCTCCCGCGGCGCGAGTCGTTTCGCGGATCCAGTCCGCGAAACTTGGTCGCGCCGCGAGCGGCACGACGGGGGCCTCGAACTTCACTTCCCGGCGTTCTCGGCGTTCCCGTTCAACCCTTTCCCGCAGCGAAGGCGACCGGTAGAATCGCGGCGTGACGGGCACGGCGACCCCACAAGCGCCTTCCGGCGTTTTGCGTCCCTGGCAACGGCGGCTCTACCGGATCCTGCTGATTCCGCTCGGTCTCATCGCCGCCAACGCGATCTACCTGTTCGCGTTCACCCGGGACACCAGCTTCTTCTACGCGATGCTCCTGCTGCACCTGGCGCTGGGCATCCTGGTCGCCGTCCCGTTCTTCGTCTTCGCGCTCACCCATGCCCGCCGCATGATCCGGATGTGGAACAAGCGGGCCAAGTACGCCGGGCTCGCCATCTTCACGCTCGCCACGGTCTGCGTCTCGACCGGCGTCTTCATGGTCTTTCGGGGGGCCACCCTGGCCAACCGTCCGGTCTGGCTCGCGCACGTGATCTCGATCCCGCTGGCCATCGCGGCTTTCATCCTGCACCGGCGCGCGCACACCCACCAGCTCCAGTTCCGGCGCTTCTTCGCCTGGGGAGGCGCCGTGGTCGTTTTCCTTGCGGCCATGGGCGTCGTAGCGAAGCTCGAGAAGCCGCCACGCCGGATCGTCAACATCAACGGCGACACCGTCTTCTTCCCTTCCTCCTCGGAGACCTTCGACCAGGGACTGCTCGACGGCAGAAAGCTCGCGGCCAACGACTATTGCCAGTCCTGCCATCCCGATTCGTTTCACCAGTGGGAGCGTTCGGCTCACCGCTTCTCCTCGTTCAACAATCCGTTCTACCGCAAGAGCGTCGAGCTCATGGCCGACCGGGTGGGCCGGGAGCGGACCAAGTGGTGCTCGGGCTGCCATGACCCGGTCGTCCTCTTCACCGGCCAGATGGGAACGGCCACGCAGGCCAAGTTCTCCTATGACCAGTTCGAGGCGCAGCAGGGCCTGACCTGCATGTCCTGCCATTCGATCGCGGAGATCAAGGACGTCAAGGGCAACGGGGGCTACGTCATCGAGGAGTCCAAGCAGTACCCGTTCGCGTTTTCCCGTAACAAGACGCTCCTCGCCATGAACCACCTCTTGATCCGGATGGAGCCGTCGCTCCACCGCAAGACGTTCCTGAAGCCGGTCATGCGGACGCCGGAGTTTTGCGCCGCCTGCCACAAGGTCGCGCTCATCCCGGCGCTCAACAGCTACCGCTGGATGCGCGGCCAGGACCACTACGACACGTGGTACGACTCGGGCGTCTCCGGGCGCGCGGTACGCTCCTTCTACGACCCGCCGCAGCCCAAGGCCTGCCGCGACTGCCACCTCCCGGCCTACCGTTCCCAGGAATTCGGCAACCGCAACGGATTCGTCCACGACCACCTGTTCCCGGCGGCCAATACCGCGCTCCCCTTCATCCGGGGAGACCGGGCGACCCTGGAGCGCATCCGCGCGTTCCTGCAGAACAAAGTGCTGTCGGTCGATCTCTTCGCGCTGCGCCGCGGCGACGACCTCCAGGTTCTCGGCGAGACGCCGCCCTCGGTCGCGCCCGGCGAAACCGTCGATCTCGAAGTCGTGGTGCGCACGCGGGGAATGGGACATCCCTATACCAACGGAACGGGCGACTCCAACGAGACCTGGGTGTCCCTGGAGGCAAGAGATGGCGCGCGGAAGTTCTTCGCCAGCGGCGTGCTCGACGCGGCCGGCCGGCTCGATCCCGCGGCGGACATGCTGACCACCTTCGTGATCGGCCACGACGGCCAGCACATGGACCGGCGGCAGCCGCAGGACATTCACATTCCGCTCTACAACAACGCCATCGGTCCGGGGGCCGCTCGCGTCGTGCACTACCGCATCCGCGTTCCCGACGACGCGGCCGGCGCGGTCACGCTGTCCGCGGGCGTCCAGTACCGCAAGTTCTCCCGCGACTACGAGACGTTCTCACTGGGGGCTTCCGCGCCGTCGCTGCCCGTCACAACCCTCGCGGCCGATGCGGTGACGTTGCCGATCATCTCCGCGTCCCCGCGTCCCCCTTTCCCCGCGTCCGAGTCTCAGACACGGGGACGCGACGACACGCGGACGCGGGGATCATCGCCCCGAGGCAACCCCGATCCAGAATGGCTTCGCTGGAACGACTACGGAATCGGGCTTTTTCTCCAGGGCGACTACAGGGGCGCGGCCAGAGCGTGGACGCGCGTCGCCGAGTTCGCTGCCGAGAAACCGGACGGACCCCTCAACCGAGCCCGGGTCGAGATCGCGGAGGGCCGCCTGGAGGACGCCAAGGCCTCGCTGGCCGAAGCGGAGCGGCGGCGTCCCGGTTGGCTCAAGACGGCGTTCTTCCGCGCCCAGGTCGAAAAGGACGAGGGCCGCCTCGACGACGCGGAGCGAGACCTCAACCGCGTGCTCGCGAAGTTCCCCCTCGATCGGGTCGCCTGGAACAACCTCGGATCGGTCGAGTGGCTGGCGGCTCGCTATCCGCAAGCGATCGCGGCCTACCAGAAGACGCTGGCGATCGATCCCGAGGACCTGACCGCGCACTACAACCTGCTCCGCGTCTACCGGGCCACCGGCGATCGCGCCCGCGCCGCGGCCGAAGACGCCGCCTACCGCAAGTACAAGGAGGACGAGACGGCGCGGGCGTTGATGGCCGACTACCGGCGCGACCACCCCTGGGACAACCGCGAGTCCCTGCCGATCCACGTCCACGCGGAAGCCGAGCCGCCGGCCGCCCCGCCCGCGGAATGGGCTGCGGCCATCGGGCCCAAGGGGTATGAGACCGACAGGGGCTACCTGACCCGCGCGCATCCTCCCATCGTCCGGCAAGCGCGCGAGACCGGCCCGTCCCCCCGCAACCCGGCCGCCGGCCAACCCGGCGCCGGTCCGCGGCCTTACTCGCAACGCTGACGACATTTCTCCCAGCAAGACCCGAGACTGGTGACTGGTGACTGGTGACTGGTGACTGGAGACTGAGCGTGCAGACGCCACAATATATTAGTTGTGACCCCGGCCAGGACAGTCCCCAGTCTCCAGTCCTCAGTCTCCAGTCGGTCGCCTTCCTGATCGCCCTGGTTCTCCTATCCGCCTGCCGCAAGGCGGAAACCGTCCAGCCCGCTCCTCCGCTGCCGCCCCGCCCGACGCCCGTGCCCTCGGCCCGCTTCGAGGAACGCGCCGAAGCGATGGGGATCCGCTTCACGCACGTCAACGGCGCCCGCGGAGACAAGTGGATGCCCGAGACGATGGGCGGCGGCGTCGCCGTTCTCGACTACGACGGCGACGGAAAGCCCGACCTCCTGTTCGTCTCCGGAGCGTACTGGCCGGGAGATCCGCGGGCCAGGTCGTTGACCTCGTCGCTGGCCCTCTACAAGAACCTCGGCGTCGGACCGGACGGCCTGGCGCACTTTCGCGACGTCACGCGGGAAGCCGGACTGGCCAGGGTGTTTTACGGCATGGGCGCCGCGGTCGGCGACTATGACAACGACGGTCGCGCAGACGTCTACGTCACGGGCCTTGGCCGCAACCACCTGTTCCACAATCTCGGCGGCCAGTTCGAGGAGGTCGCCCGGAGCGCCGGAGTGGCCGATTCGGGATGGGGCACGTCCGCGGCCTGGTTCGACTCCGACGGCGACGGCCTCCTCGACCTCTTCGTCTGCCGGTACGTCGACTGGTCGCCCCGGCAGGACCTGTTCTGCACGCTCGACGGCAAGACCAAGTCCTACTGCACCCCGGAGCGCTACGCGGGAACTGCCTCGCACCTCTACCGCAACCTGGGCCACGGCCGCTTCCAGGACGTCTCGCGAGCCTCCGGCGTGGCCAACGCTAATCAGAAAGCCCTGGGCGTCGCCCCCTACGATTTCGACGGAGACGGAAACGTCGATCTGTTCGTCGCCAACGACACCGCGCCCAACAATCTCTACCGCAACCGGGGCGACGGCACGTTTCAGGACGTCGGCGTCGAAGGCGGAGTGGCCGTCGACGAGGGCGGCCGCGCCCGAGGCGCCATGGGCGCGGCCTGGGCGGCGACGAAAGGAAACCGTGGAGCGACTCTGGCCATCGGCAATTTCTCCAACGAGCTGAAGTCGCTGTATTGGACCGAAGCGGGCGAAGTCTTCCTGGACGAATCGCCACGAAGCGGCGTCGGCGCGACGTCCCTGACCTCCCTCACCTTCGGCCTCTTCTTCTTCGACGCCGACCTGGACGGCCGTCCGGACCTTTTCCTGTCCAACGGCCACGTCGAACCGACGATCCAGCAGGTCCAGAAAGAGGTGACCTACCGGCAGGCCCCGATCCTCTACCTGAATCAGGGCGACGACCGGTTCGTCATGGCCTCCGCCGGCGATCTGTCGCGGCCGGTGGTGGGGCGCGGCGCGGCGTTCGCCGATCTGGACGGCGACGGCGACCTCGACGTCGTTCTGGTGGAGAACGGCGGCCCGGCCCGGGTCTACATCAACCGTCTCGACCGGCCCAAGTCCAGCGTCCGCGTGCGCCTGGTGGGAAGCGGCAAGTCCAACCGCGACGCCATCGGCGCCCGGGTCACCGCGACGATCGGAGGCCGGACCTCGGTCCAGGACGTCACCGGAGGCAGCTCCTACCTCTCGAGCCCGGAGCGGACGCTGACATTCGGGCTGGGCGGCGCCGACCGCATCGACGCCCTGGAGATCCGATGGCCCGACGGCACGCGTCAGACGCTGCGCGACCTCGCCGGCGGCAGCGCCGTCGTGGTGGAAGAAGGGCGCGGGCCCGGCGGCGCGAAACCCTGACGATGGTCAGGAGTCCAGGATGGCCCGGACCCGCGCCGCGAGGACGTCCGGCGTGAACGGCTTCTGGAGAAAGCGTCCGCCTTCCGCGATCAGGCCGCGGCCCGCGATCGCCTCGTCGGTATAACCGGACATGAAGAGCACCTTCGTCGCCGGGCGCAGCACGGCGGCTCGGCTCGCCAGCTCCGAGCCGTCCATCTCGGGCATGACCACGTCGGTCAGCAGGAGATCGATGGGCTCGCCGGTTTGCTCCAGCAGCTCCAGGGCACGCCTGGGGCCGTCGGCCTCGAGCACCGTGTAGCCCTGGGCCGCGAGGATCTTGCGGGCCAGGGCGCGCACGCCTTCTTCGTCCTCGACCAGCAGGATGGTCTCGCGGCCGCGGGACGCGCCCGGCAGCGGCGCCGGCGCGGTTTTCGGCGCCGCCGGCTCGTCGTAGCGGGGCAGATAGATCCGAAAGGCCGTTCCGGCGTTGGGCTCGCTGTAGACCCAGATGTATCCCCCGCTCTGCTTGACGATTCCATAGACGGTGGCCAGTCCGAGGCCGGTCCCCTTGCCCTGGCCCTTGGTGGTGAAGAACGGCTCGAACAGGTGCGACTTGGTCGCCTCGTCCATGCCCGTGCCGGTGTCGCTGACCGCGACCATGACGTAGGGACCCGGCTGGACCGAAAACCCTCCCAGGCCCCAGGTCTGCTCCAGGTTGGCGTTGGCGGTCTGGATCGTCAGCTTGCCTCCGCGCGGCATGGCGTCGCGGGCATTGACGGCCAGGTTCATCAGGACCTGCTCGAGCTGGCCGCGGTCGGCCTTGACCCGCCCCAGATCGGGGGCCAGCGCGGTGACGAGGTCCACGTCCTCCCCGATCATCCGCCGGAGCATCTTCTCCACGTCGACCACCAGGCCGTTGAAATCGAGGACCTTGGGCTCGAGCCGCTGTTTGCGGGAGAACGCGAGCAGCTGCCGGGTCAGGGACGCCGCGCGCTCGCCGGCCTTGCGAATCTCCTCGGCTCCCTCCCGGAGCGGGTCGTCGGCGCCGAGCTGCGACAGCATGATCTCGCTGTAACCCAGGATCGCGGTCAGCAGGTTGTTGAAGTCGTGGGCCACCCCTCCGGCCAGACGGCCGATGGCCTCCATCTTCTGCGCCTGGCGCAGCTGTTCCTCCAGCTGCCGGCGGTCGGTGACGTCGACGACGGTGCCTTCGACGATTTCTCCGTCGCCCCGCTCCTCGGGAAGAAGCACGGCGTTCTCCAGTGTCCAGATCAGGCTGCCGTCTTTGCGCCGGCCGCTGCCCTCGTGGTTGGTGAGGATTCCGTTGCGCCTCAGCGTCTCCAGGAATTCGGAGCGCCGGTCCCGCAGCGGATAGAGATCCGGCGCGGAACGCGCCAGGACCTCCTCGCGCGAAGTGAATCCGTAGAGCCGGGCGAACGCGTCGTTGCATTCCAGGATCTTCCCGTCGAGCGAGGAGCGGTAAACGCCGGCCAGGTTGCGCTCGAAGAGCGTGCGGTAGCGGGCCTCGGAGGAGCGGATCGCCTCTTCGGCCTGGCGCCGCTCGGTGATGTCCTGGACGACGCCGACCATGCGGACGGCCCGCCCGTCGGAGCCCCGAAGGACGTCGGCGCGTTCCTGCACCCAGCGTACGGTGCCGTCGGGCCGGACCACGCGGTGGTCGATCGCGTAGGACTCGCCCCGCTCGACGGCGTGGCGTGCGGCGTCGCGCACGGCCTCGCGGTCCTCGGGATGAACGCGATCGAAGAACGTCTCGAGGCGCCCGTCGAAGTCTCCCTCGGGGATGCCGAAGATCCGGCACGTCTCCTTGGACCAGACCAGGCGTCCTTGATCGTCGGCCTCGGAGATCCAGCTTCCGACCTGCCCGATCTCCTGCGCCTTCTCCAGGAAGGCCTGGCTCTCGCGCAGGGCCTCTTCCGCGCGCCGACGCTCCTCTTCCGTTCGAAGCCGCTCGGTGACGTCGAAGGCGAGGCCCCGCACGATCGGGCTCTCGACGCCCTCGGTCCGGACGGTGTTGTGGTACTGCCAGTAACGGATCTCGCCGCGGATCGTCCGGACCGCCACCGTGCCCGCGGCGAAGCCGTCCCGGCGCAGCCTTTCCAGATACCGCAGGAATCCCTCCGGCTCCTCCGAGGCCAGGATGTCTCGAAGCGTCAGGATTTTTCGCCCCAGATGCTCTTCGCGGGTATAGCCGAGGCTGCGTTCGACCGCCTCGTTGATCGTCAGGACCCGCCCTTCCAGGTCATGCACGCAGATCAGGGCGTCGCTGTTCTCGACCAGGTCCTTGTAGAGGTCCTCGGTCTCGCGCAGCGTCTGCGTCGCCCGGAGCCATTCGCGCCGGGTCGCGACGACGCGGGTCTCCCGCTCCACCGCGGGAACCAGGCGGGCGAGAAACCCGAAGGAGACGAAGTCGTCCGCGCCGGCTTTCATCGCCGCCGCGGCGACGCTCTCTCCGAAGCGGGAGGAGACGATGATCACGGGCAGATCGGGGCAGGACACCTTGATCATGCTCAGCGCGGTGGGGGCCGCCAGGCTCGCCAGATCGTCGGAGCAGATGGCCAGATCCCACGCGCCGGGCCGGGCCTCCGCTCCCAGAGCCTCCCGGGAATCGACGCGCCGATGGGACGGCTCGTAGCCTCCGCGGCGGAGCTGATCGAGAAGGCCCTCGGCCGCCTCGGCGCTCGCGCAGAGGAGGACTCGAAGAGGCCCGGTGGCCCCCGCTCCCGGCCGTTTCAGCGCGGCGGCGCCCTCAGGCGCGGACGCGCCTCGTCCCTCGTTCGAGCGGCTCATGTCCTGCACATTTTTGTCGACCCGAGCATCCTCTCCATCAAGACGCGTGCCCGCGCATCTTGCAACGATTTCGGCCCGGAACGCGGGCTGTGCGCCCAGGCCTCGACAAAACCTGCCGATCGAGCGGTACGGCCGTGACAGAAATTCGGATGTTCCGGCCCCCTCGCGCTCGCGCCCCGGTCGACCCGTTCAGGAATCGAGCACGTCTCGAACCTTGGCGGCCAGAGCGTCCGGCGTGAACGGCTTCTGCAGGAATCGGGAACCCTCCGCGACGAGGCCCTGCCGCACGATGGCGTCGTCGGTGTAGCCGGACATGTAGAGAACCTTGACCTCCGGTCGAAGGCCGTGGACCAGCATCGCCAGATCCGAGCCCCCCATCTTGGGCATCACGACGTCGGTCAAGAGAAGGTCGAGCGCGCCGGAGTGGTGCTGGACCAGCTCGAGCGCCCGCTCCGCGCCGTCCGCCTCGAGCACGGCGTAGCCGTGGGACTCCAGGATCGCGCGGGCCAGCCTGCGCACGGGCAGCTCGTCCTCGACGAGCAGAATCGTCTCGGTCCCCCGGAGGGTGCGCTGGGCCTCCTTGCGCGACAGCCGTTCGGCCGGCGATTCGACCCGGGGGAAGTAGATCTTGAACGCCGTTCCGTGGCCGGGCTCGCTGTACACCCAGATGTATCCGCCGCTCTGCTTGACGATTCCATACACGGTCGCCAGACCAAGGCCCGTGCCCTTGCCTTTCTCCTTGGTCGTGAAGAACGGCTCGAAGATGTGCGCCTTGACTTCGGCGTCCATGCCCGTCCCGGTGTCGGTCGCCGCGATCATGACGTACGAGCCGGGTTTGACGGTCACGTGCTCCTGCGCGTACGACTCGTCCAGCTCGGCGTTCTGCGTCTCGATGGTCAGGGTCCCCCCCCGCGGCATGGCGTCCCGGGCGTTGACGGCGAGATTGAGAAGGACCTGCTCGACCTGTCCGGGGTCCGCGCGCATCCGCCCGATCGACGGATCGAGGCGGGTCGCCAGCGCGACGTCCTCGCCGATCAAGCGCCGCAGCATCTTCTCCACGTTGCGCATGAGCTCGTTGGGGTCCAGAACCCGAGGCTCCAGGACCTGCCGGCGGCTGAAGGCCAGCAGCTGCCGGGTCAACGACGCGGCGCGCTCGCCGGCCCTGCGGATCTCGTCCACCGATTCCAGCATGGGGCTTCCCTCGCCCAGCTGCATCGCCAGGAGGTCGGAGTAGCCGAGAATCGCCGTCAGCACGTTGTTGAAGTCGTGGGCCACTCCTCCCGCGAGCTGGCCGACCGCCTCCATTTTTTGGGCCTGCTGGAGCTGTATCTCGAGCTGATTCCGCTCCGACACGTCCTGGTAGATCGCATAGACGCCGATGAGCCGTCCCGCGTCGGTCAGAGGAACGCCATAGAAATCGACCTCCACGAGCTTGCCGTCCTTGCGGCGCCGCTTGGTCGAGATGTGGACGGGCCGTCCCGCCAGACTCTCGCGCGTCAACGCGGCGACCTCTTCGCGGAGGACATCGTCCATGGGCGAGATCAGGTCGTCCGGGTTGCGGCCGAGAAGCTCTTCCGCGGAATAGCCGAAGAGCAGACGGAAGGCCGGGTTCGCGATCTGAATTCGGTGTTCGTCGTCCAGCACGAGAATCGCCAGCGGGCTGTTCTCAACGAGCGCATTGAGATACATGGTTCGCTGCCGCTCGCGACGCTCGGCGTGCCGGCGCTCCGTGACGTCGTTGACCAGAACCAGCTCGGCCTGGCGTCCGTCGAACACCAGGGGATGGGACGTGATCTCGACTTCGATGATGGATCCATCCCTCTTTCGATGTCTCCAAAGGCCGGACTCCTGGTACTCGCGCCGTTCGTGGGCCATCTGGCTCAGGAGAACAGGAACGTCCTCCGCGGGTCGGATCTCCCGAATCGTCATCGAAAGGAACTCGTCGCGGGAGTATCCATAGTGGCGGCAGGCCGCATCGTTGACCGCGAGGAATGCCAGAGTCTCCACGTCGAAGACCCACATCGGCTGGGGATTGCTCTCGAAAAGGAGGCGGTAACGCTCCTCGGAGTCCCGAAGCGCCTGTTCGGCCTGCCGCCGCTCTGTGACGTCGTTGAACGCCGAGAGGATGACCCGCTCGTTGCCGATATCGACCGGCTCGACCGAATACAGGACGTGACGGATGTCGCCCGTCTTGGTCCGCAGCTCCACCTCCCGCTCCCGTATGGGGATCGACGCTTCCAGGTCGGAGGCGACCCGTTCTCGCTGATGAGGATCCGTCCAGATGCCGAGCTCCAGCGACGAGCGCCCGAGCAGCTCGTCCCGCTCGTAGCCGAGCATCCCGGCCAGGCCCTCGTTCGCGTCGAGGATGAGACCCGTTGCGGGATGAGACAGAGCCATGGCGACGGGACTGACGGAGAAGGATTGCCGGAAGCGCTCCTCCGACTGGCGCAGGGCCTCCTCGGCTCGACGCTGTTCGGTCAGGTCCACGAAGTAGGCGATGACACTCCCCTCCGACTCGCCGAGCATCGCGACCCCGATGAGAACCGGCACCCGCGATCCGTCCTTGCGCAAAAACTCCTTTTCCCAGGGCTGCGCGACGCCCGTGCGTTGAAGCTCCGCCACCGCGTCCTGATCCCGGCTCTTGAGCTCGGGAGGAGTGATCTCGTCCCAGCGGATCGTTCCGGCCAGGAGCTCCTCGCGCGAGCAGCCGATGATTTCGAGATAGCGGTCGTTCGCTTCCAGAGTGCGCCCGGTCAGGTCGGCCACTGCGATGCCAATCGTGTTCGCGTCCAGGAGCCGGCGGAAACGCTCCTCGTTCTTCCGACTCTCCTGTTGGGCTCGCTTTCGGTCGGTGATGTCGTGGAGAAGGGCGATGAAATGGTCGACCGAGCCGTCCTTGGCCCGGACGCATCGGACCGAGATGACCGAGTCGATGATCCGACCGTCCTTCCGGATCCAGCGCTTCTCCAGGGAGTAGCCGTCGATCTCACCGGCGAGGACACGGGCGAAACTCGCCTCGTCGGCGGCGAGATCGTCGGGGTGCGTCATTTCCGACCAGGTCTTCTTCGAGAGCTCGTCCCTCCCGTAGCCGAGGATCCGGCACAGCTCGTCGTTGACCTCCAGCCAGCCTTTGGTCAGAGAGGTGATCGCCATGCCGATGAGTCCGAGGGTGAAGTAGCTTCGGAAACGTGCTTCGCTCGTCTTCAGGGCTTCCTCGGCGCGCTTGCGCTCGGTGACATCCTCCTGCACGGCGATGAAACCGATCCGCTCGTTTTCGGCGTCCAGGACCGGGCTGACGAAGGCCTCGACGGTCACGAGCTGACCGTCGCGTCTCCGGTTGACGAATTCCTCCCGAACCGACTCGCCGGCGAGGAGCCGCTTCCAGAACGACTGATAGAAGTCTTCTTCGTGGACCCCGCTCTTCAAGATTCGGGGTGTTTGACCGAGCAACTCTTCCTTGGAGTAGCCATAGGTCCTCTCGAAGGCGGGGTTGACGTACGTGATCGTGCCCTCGGAATCGGTCATGTAGATGACGCTACCGGCCTGCTCGACGGCGCCCAGGAGCCGACGGATCGACTCCTCATCCCGTTTGCGTTCGGTAATGTCCTGAAAAACGGCGAGAAAGATCCGCTCCTGTCCGAGCTCCAGCGGCTCGAGGGAGCCGAGGACGTGGCGAATCTCGCCGCTCCTGGCGCGCATCCGGACTTCCCTCCCGCGGATCGGGCTCCCCCGGCGAGTCATGCGCATTGTCCGCTCGCGCTGCTCGGGGTCCGCCCACAGCCCGACCTCCAGAGACGTACGTCCGATCAGCTCCTCCCGCCGATAGCCGAACGTCTCCGCGAATCGCTCGTTGACGTCGATGAACCGTCCGGTGCTGGCCTCGGAAAGGCTCATCCCGACCGGGCTGACCGTGAACGACCGCCGGAAGCGCTCCTCCGACTGCCGGAGCGCTGTCTCCGCGGCCTTCTGCTTCTGGATGTCGTGGACGAAGTCCTCGAAAAACTCGACCTCACCCGAGCGTCCCAGGACCGAGCGGGACACCTGACGAACCCAGACCGGCGAACCGTCTCGCCGTTTCAGGCGGACCTCCGAGGCGGCGACGCCGCCGTGCCGCTCGAGTTCGGCGATCAAACGCTCGCGATCGGCATCATCGAAATAGATGTCGCGGCGCAGATCCAGGCGAAGGATGTCCTCGGGATCGTCGTATCCGAGCAGACGCGCGTAGGCGGCGTTGACGGTGACGAAGGCGCCCTCCCGCGTCGCCTTGTAAATACCGATGGGGGCGGAGGCCACGAGATCCCGGTATTGCTCCTCGGCGCGGCGCCCTGCGCGTCGGCTGGCGGCTTGCCGCAGCTCACGCTCGATCGCCGGGGCCAGACGCTTGAGCTGGCCCTTCAAGAGATAGTCGTGGGCACCTGCCCGCATCGCCTCGACCGCGACGTCCTCTCCCACCGTCCCGGAGACGATGAGGAACGGCACGTCGATGCCCGCCGCGGTGAGGACCTGGAGGGCCTCCGGGCCGCTGAATTGCGGCATGGTGTAGTCGGAGACGACCAGGTCCCACGTCTCCGTGTCGAGAGCGGCGCGCATGTCCTCCGCCCTTTCGACCCGCCGCCAGGACGGCTCGTATCCCGCGCTGCGGAGCTCGCGCACGAGGAGGAGCGTGTCGTCTTCGGAGTCCTCGACGACGAGGACCCTGAGGGGCTTCGCCATCACGTTCCCGCGGCGGACGACGGTTCGTTCAAGACCAGCGTGAACGAAAAGGTCGCCCCCTGGCCAACGGCCCCCTCGGCCCAGATCCGGCCGCCGTGCCGGTGGATGATCCGCTGGGCGGTCGCCAGCCCGACTCCGGTTCCCGGAAACTCGTGCTCCGAATGAAGCCTCTGGAAAGCTCCAAACAGCTTCGCCACGTGACCCATGTCGAAGCCGGCCCCGTTGTCGCGGACGAAGTACACGGGGCACCCGGCGTCGCTGTGCCAGCCGAACTCGACGCGCGGATGGGGCGCGCGGGCGCTGAACTTGCACGCGTTGCCGATGAGATTCTCGAGGACGAGGCGAAGGAGCCGCGGGTCGCCCTCGGCGCGCGCGCCGTCGGCGATCACCCATTCGACGCCCGGGGCTCCGGAGGCTTCCAGAGTCGAAGCGATGTCCCGGGCCAGTTCGCTCAAGTCGACGGGGCAACGGCGCAGCTCGGCCCGCGTCACTCGGGAGAGCGCGAGCAGATCGTCGATGAGGCACCCCATCCGCCGGGTCGCCGCGCGAATCCGGTGGAGGGCGTCCCGGCCGTCCGGGCCGAGCCGGGCGTCGAAGTCTTCGAGCAGAATTCGGCTGAAGCTGTCGATCGATCGCAGCGGGGCCCGAAGATCGTGCGAGACGGAATACGCGAACGCCTCAAGTTCGCGGTTCGTCGATTCCAGCTCGCGCCGATGCTGCTCCAGAACGCGTTCGGTCTCCCTTCGTCCGCTGATGTCGCGAATGGCGGCCGACACGAGAAGGCCCTCCGCCGTTTGGAGCGGGCTCAAGCTGATCTCGACCGGGAACTCGGTGCCGTCCTGCCGCTTCCCGAACAGGTCGAGGCCGGCGCCCATCGGGCGGGTCCGGGGACCCTCGAGGTAGGCGTCGCGTTGGCCGGCGTGTCCTTGGAAGCGGCCGGGAACGAGAGTCTCGACTTCCTGCCCGAGCAGTTCCTCCCTGCGGTAGCCGAAGAGCCGCTCGACCTGGGCGTTGACGAGGATGATCCGGCCCTGACGATCGACGATAACCATGGCGTCGGGCGCGCTTTCCAGGAGCCCGCGAAATGTGTCCGAGCTGGATACCCCGCCGGCGCCATGGACCGGCCCGCTTCGCTGGGATCTCAGAAGGATCGCGGCGAAGCCTGCCATCATGGCAACGACCAGAAGACCGATGCCGGCCTCAGGGCTGAACAGACCGCTCCTCTGCCCCTGGATCGCCGCCCAGCCCAGAGCGCCCGGACCGATCGCCACGAGCGTCCAGGCGGTCCGAGACCGAGGGAAGCCCATGGCTCGAGGTCCCGTCATCGGCGGTTTCGCGGGCCGCGCGCTTGGGGCCGCGGGACGACCGCGCGATACGCACACTTCACGGCCCGGTCTCCGCGCCGGCCAGGTCGCGCAGGAGGGAGATCACCTGAAGGGTGAAGTCGGTCTTGACGATGAAGCCGTCCGCGCCCGCCTCGTGGGCCGCGATGCGGTAGTCCGCCTCGTCATGGATCGTCACCATCACGACCCTCGCCGGATCCCCGGATTGCTTCAGTCTCCGCGTCACCTCGAGGCCGTTCAAACCCGGCATCGCAACGTCGAGCAGGACCAGGTCAGGATGAATGGATCCGACGCGTGCCAGCGCTTCCTCGCCCGAGGAAGCCGTGCCCACCAGATCGCAACACGCCTGGCGGCTCAGGAAGCGCCCCGCCGACGCCCGGAAGGCTTCGTTGTCATCGACCAGAAGGACGCGAATCCTTGTTGCCACGGGATGATGCCGACTATGCGTGTCGGAGCCGAACGTGACAATCAGGGAAAGACCGGAGAACGGGCCGGGCGAAACCGGAGAGGGCGCGCCGGTCAGCGCTCGCTGTTGACCAGACCGACCCGCACGGCGTACCGGACCAGGCCGGCGACGTCGTGGATGTCCAGACGGTTCATGAGCTGCGCTCGGTGGGTCTCAATCGTCTTGACCCCCAAGTCCAGGCTTCGCGCGATGTCTTTGGTGGTATGGCCCTCGGCGATCATCTGGAGGATTTCCCGCTGGCGGGCGGTCAGGACATCGAGCGGGCGCCTCTCCGGGCCAATCCGCCGAACGTAGTCCGCGATGACGGCCCTGGAGACCGCCGGCGACAGGTACGTTTCGCCGCGCGCCACGGCGCGCACGGCGATCTCCAATTCCGCAGTCCCGGCGTCCTTCAGAAGGTAGCCCGCGGCGCCGCAGGCCAGGGCCTGCTGCACGTACTCCTCGTTGGCGTGCATGGACAGCAGAACGACCCGCGTCCGCTTGGACTGGCGCACGGCGCGCGCGGCGGCCTCGAGTCCGTTCATGCCAGGCATGGACACGTCGAGGAGGAGAAGGTCCGGCGAGAGTTCCTCCACAGCCTTCAAGGCCTCGTGGCCGTCCGCTGCCTCGCCCACGACCTCGACGCCGGAGAGCTTCTCGAGAAGCGACCGAATCCCGGCTCGGACCAGAGCGTGGTCCTCGGCGAGGACGACCCGGATCGTCTTCATGGTCCGGGAGCCAGGGGCAGCGCGGCCTGGATGGATGTCCCCTTGCCCGGCGCCGACTGCACGCGCAGGCGCCCTCCGAGAAGTCGTGCGCGCTCGGTCATCGACAGCAGACCGAGGTTGCCGTTGGCGCTCGCCTGCTCCCGCGCCGCCGCCACGTCGAAACCGACTCCGTCGTCCTTCACGGTCAAGGACAGGTCGCCCTCCTCCAGTCGCACGCGCACGTCGACGTTCCGGGCGCCGGCGTGCCGCGCCACGTTGTGAAGGGCCTCCTGCACGACACGGTAGCAGCCGATCTCGATCTCCGGCGCGACATGGATCGCCGCGGGGTCGGACTCGAAGTGCAGCTCGAAGCCGGCGCGGCCCGCCTGCCCGGCCGCATACCAGCGCAGGGCCGGGACCAGCCCCAGGTCGTCGAGAATCGAGGGCCGCAACGAGAGCGAAATGTCCCGCACCTGGGCCATGGTGCCCTCGACGATGGCCATGCTGTCGGCCAGCCGCGCCGCGGAGTCCTCTTCCCCCTGCTGCGCGGCCTGCAGGTTGATCTTGACCGCCGTGAGCGCCTGACCGATCTCGTCGTGGAGCTCGCGGGCCAGGTGGCGGCGCTCCGCTTCCTGCGCCTCGATCAGTCGCGCGGACAGGCGTCGGAGGCGTTCCCGCGACTGGCGCAGCTCGTCCTCGAAGCGGCGGCGGTCCGTCACGTCCTGACAGATCCCCACGACGCGGTGCGGACGGCCATCGCCGCCGGCCAAGACCTCGCCGCGCAGCTGGACGGTTCGCAGGTTCCCGTCGGGCCTTCGGATCCTGCACTCCAGAAAGAAGTGTTCCTGGTTTCGAATCGCACGCCGGACGGCGGCGGCGACCGCAGGCCGGTCAGCGGCGTCGATCAGTCCGAGCGCGCCCGAGCGCGTGAAAGGAACCTGGCCGATCCCGATGCCGGCGATCAGGTAGAGGTGCTTGGACCACACCACCGTGCCCTTGCCGACGTCCCACTCCCAGCTGGCGATCCGCCCGACGTTCTGCGCCTCACGCAGGAGCCGCTCGCTCTTGGAAAGCTGCTCGGCGGACCGGATGCGCGCCAGGGCCCCTCCGCAGAAGTCGGCCAGGCTCTGCAGAACGTCGAGGTCCTCCCGGTCGTAGGCGCGGGGCGAATAACTCTGAACCGAAATGAAGCCGATCACCGATCGGCCGTGGCGAATCGGAGCCATGGCGATACTCGCCGATAGACGGCGCACGTCGCCGAAGGCCACGGAGTCCGACTGCGGCGGAAGGCTGTCGCGGAGAACGAGGACTGGCCCCTCGCGGAGAATCTGACGCTGTCGCGGCGTTGGCTCCAGGCCCTTGCGCGAAGGAACCACATCTCGACGACGGCCGTCGACGACGTCGACGGTCAAGAGCGGCTCGATCCGGTCGACGTCCGCCGAATAGAAATCCACCGCGCAGGCGTCCCACCGCCACAGCTCGTCGGCGCACCGGCTGATGATGCTGGCCGCGTCCTCCATGGTCTGCGCAGCGGAGAGGCGGCGTCCCAGGTCGGAGAACACCCTGGCGCGGCGCTCCAACCGGATTCGCCGCGTCGAGTCGTCGCACCGCAGGAGCAGGGCCGGCCGACCCTGAAAGTCCAGCGGATGGCACAGGGTCTCGACGGAGAGGAGCGTCCCGTCCTTCCGGATATGGAGCCCCGATTCCGCCGAGCTCTCGCGCCACCTCTCGCCCGGAGCTTCCAGGTCCGCCAGCGTCAGGCGCAGCAGCTCCTCCCGAGAGTAGCCGTACTGCGCGGCGGCAGCCGCATTCGCGGCCAGCACCTGCCGCGACTGCGCGTCCACCACCAGTTTGGCCAGCGGGCTCGCATCGAAAAGGAGCCTGTACTGCTCTTCGGACCGCCGCTGGAGCTCCGCGGCGCGCTTGCGCTCCTCGATACCGTGGACGAACCCCTCGAAACAGATCGGGGTCTCGGAGGCGTCGCAAATCGCTCGCGCGTCGACCTGGACCCACAACGGGGTCCCCTGCCGGGTCTTGAGCCGCAGCTCGAGTGAAGCGGTCGCGGGATCGCCGCTGCGCGGAAGACACCGCTCGCGCTCGGCGGCGTCCCAGTACACGTCGCGCTCGATGTCGAGGGAAAGAACCTCCTCGACGGAGTCGTAGCCGAGCAGGCGCGCGAACGCGGGGTTGGCGCCCACGAACCGCCCGTCGCGTGTGGACCGGTAGATTCCCACCGGGGCCTCCTCCACGAGGCGCCGGTACTGGGCTTCCGAATCGGCGAAAGCGGCCTCGGCCTTCCGGCGCTCCGAAACGTCCCGCACGATCGCCAGGGTCAGCAGCTCGCCGTCGATCTCGACCCGCGAAGCCGAGACTTCCACGGGCACCGGCTCGCCGCCGGCGCGCTCGACGAACCAGGCGTCCTCCACGTCGCCCGACTCCAGCATGGCCTGGAAGCGCTGTCCTACGCGCTCCCTCTCTTCGGGTGGCAGGAGCTCGAGAAAGCTCCTCCCGACGATTCGCGATCGCGCGACGCCGTGGAGCTTTGCGGCCGCGCGGTTCGCGTCGCGGATCGTCGTGTCCGCCGCGACGACGAAAATCGCGTCCCGGGCGTGCTCCATCAGGGCGTCGTAGCGCTGCTGTGAGGGGGAGCGGATGCGCGCGCGGCGGGGGCGGGGAGAGCCGGCTGAGGGCATGATGTCAGCGCACGTTTGCCCTCGATCCTACCACCGGGCGATCGCGGAGGGTGCCGCCGCTCAGCCGCAGTAGGGGCGGACGGCGTCCAGGAGCGTCGTGAGGTTGACCGGCTTGCGCAGGAAGGTCTCCACGCCCCGCAGCTCCTCGTCGGTGGCGCGGGAGAACGCGGAGAGGATGACGATCGGGATCGCCGCGATGGCAGGATCCCGCCTCTGCTCGGCGCGAAACTCCCAGCCGTTCATGATCGGCATCATCAGATCGAGCAGGACGACGCAAGGAGGAGTCTGCCGGCGCAGGTAGTCGAGGGCTTCGCGGCCGTTGCCCGCGCTGGCGACGTTGAAGCCGGATTCCTCCAGGGCCGCGCAAATCGACTCTCGCAGCGCGAAGTCGTCATCGACCACGAGGACGGTGCGGTCTCTTCGCGCCAGGCGCTGGTGTTCTCCGGCTGTCGCGGGCATGGTGTCGGTTGCGCATCGATTATGCAAGAATCCCGCCGCCGAGCGACCGATCAACCGTTCCCCGGCGGCGATCAGGGCGACGCCCGGCCGGGAGCCAGCGGGACGAGGGGTTCCCCCCGCCGGATCGTGTAGGCCCGGCGGCCGGCCACCCCCCGAAACGCCTGGACCTCTCCCCCGGGCCATGTGATCTCGACCCGTTCCGCGGCCGTCGCCGACCCCAGACCGAAATGGAGCGGGGTCAGGGAGCCGGAGGCGTAAGACGGGGAAACCGTGAACGTCTGGGTCGCCGACCGGCCCCCGGCGGTCACCGTCACGCGGGTTCCCAGAACGGTGCGCCGGTCCGGACCGACGCGCGGCTCGATACGGATCCACGCGTTGCGGGCCCCCGCGGTGTTTTCGAACATCCGCGCCGGCCCGGCCACGTTCATGACGAACAGGTCGAGAGCGCCGTCGCCGTCGATGTCGGCCACAGCGGTTCCGCGCGCGGAGAGGCGCGCGTCGCCGAGATCGCCGGAGTCCCTCCACTGCTCGAAACGGCCGTGCCCGGTGTTGTGAAGGAGGACCGTCCTCTGCGCGAAGGCGCGATCGCCGGCCTCGACGTACCGGGCGCCGCTCGACTTGTAGTGGCCGAGCATGCGCACGATGTGGGGAGCGAGGTGGCCGCCGGCGGCGTAGAGGTCCGGCCAGCCGTCGTTGTCGAAGTCGGCGAAGTGGGTGCCCCAGCGCACGTACGGGAGACCGGCGTCGGACAGGCCCGACGCCTTCCCGGCGTCCTCGAAGAGCTGGCCCTCGACGTTGCGGTAGAAGCTGTTGGGCTCGGCGCCGAAGTTGGTCACGAAGACCGACGGCCTGCCGTCTCCGAACGGATCTCCGACCGCGACGCCCATGCCGGCG
Organism: uncultured Acidobacteriota bacterium; assembly: GCA_963733955.1. Classification (GTDB taxonomy): domain Bacteria; phylum Acidobacteriota; class Thermoanaerobaculia; order UBA5066; family Gp7-AA6; genus DATFTF01. The sequence continues at coordinate 1,278,633 of CAVTEW010000003.1, read as the reverse complement.
CGCGGATGGTCGCCCAGGACTCCCGCGCCCGTCTCGGCGGTCGTTTCCTCGAACGTGCCGTCGCCGCGGTTGTGGAACAGCCGGTTGGAGACGCGGTCGTTGACGAAGTACAGATCGGGACGCCCATCGCCGTCGTAATCGAGGACGGCGATCGAGAGGGTCTTGGTGTCCCTGGGATCCATGGCCAGCCCGGCTTCCCGGGTCACGTCGCGGAAGCGCCGGCCCCCGAGGTTGCGGAAGAGATGGGACGGCTGCCCGGAATAGTCCTCGGGGACCCGCAGCTGGAACAGGGGCTGGCGCGACTCCCACTCCGGGGTCGTGTCCAGATAGTTGGCGACGGCCACGTCGAGCTGGCCGTCCCCGTCATAGTCCAGGAACGCGGCCCCCACGGAGAAGAGAGGGTCTTCCAGGCCGGTCTCCTTGCCCTCCTCGAACGTGCCGTCGCCCCGGTTCCAGTAGACGACGTTGGGCCCAACGTTGGTCAGGTAGAGATCGAGCCGGCTGTCGCCGTCGAGGTCGGCCCAGAACGCGCCCATTCCCAGGCCGCAGGCGTGGAGATCGGCCTTCGCGGTCACGTCCTCGAACCGGCCACCGCCCCGGTTGTGGTAGAGGCGGCCGCAGCTCTTCTCGTTCTTCCCGCCCCAGCGCGGCACCGAGTTCACCACGTAGAGGTCCGGAAGCCCGTCGCCGTCGTAGTCTCCGAAGGCGCACCCGCCGTTCATCGTGGGGATGAGCTTCAAGCGCATCAGGTCGCTCTTCAACCGAAAGTCGATCCCGGTGGAGCGCGTGATGTCGCGGAAGAGGCCGGGAGCCCTGGGCGAATCGAGAGCGATCGTTGCGGCGGCGGAGAGCGCGGCCAACAATATATATCTTGTAGGTCGCAACGCCTACCGCCTCCCGCCTTCCGCCTCCCGGCCTTCCCGCCGAATCGCATCCACGAACTCCTCCGGTCCCCCTCTGCGCGTGAGGTATTCCTCCCGGAACCGGCGGTGCGCCTCATCCTCCGGATACCGCTGCGACCCGTCGCCGTAGCGGGCGTCGTCCATGCCGTGAAACGGCAGGGGCTCGACCGTCTGGCCGGCGACGGTGTTCTTGTCGGCGTCCTTGTCCCACCCGTCCAGGATCAGCAGCCAGTCGCGGACCCACCCCGCGGGAAGAGGCGGCAGCGCCGAGCCGTCGAACTCCAGGTGGACGGCGTCGCCTCCCTTCATCACCACGTAGCGGTCGTCGGCGGCGGACAGGAGATCCTCGACCCCGCCGTACCGCGTGTAGCGGCCGGCCATGTCGGCCCAGCGAGGCGAATCGTCGACGTCGTCGTGCACGAAGACCTGGGGACCGTCGGGGAATTCCCGCGTCATCCGCGAGAAGCCTCGCCAGGAGAGGCGCGCCGCGGCCAGGGCAACGGCGCTGCGCCGCAGCGGCGACGGAGGTTCTCCGACCGTGTAGAAGATCCGGTCCCAGTAGATCGCCAGGTTCGTGCGGATCCGCACGCGCGGGTCGCGGGGATCGAGGACCCCGGTCAAATCGACCGGCACCGTCTTGGTCTTGCCCGCGGGATAACCCATGGCCGGCAGCGCGACCTTCCACCCTCCCCGGCCGTCGGGGACGTCGAGGATCGGAGCCTCAAGCGCCGGCGATCTGCCCTGCGACAGCGAAACGTTGATCGACGTGTCGGAGTAGAGGATCCATCCGGTCAGGTACAGCATGATCCGGCCGCCTCCGCGCGCTTCTCGCGCTTGCGGCAGATCGAGGACGAGCGCATGCGGAGCCACGATGCCCTGGTAGCGCGTCGGGGCGAACCCGGCGAGGAACCGGCCGTCCCGGCGAGCGATCTCCTCGGTGCGATCCCGACCCCGCTCGTCCACCGCCCGGGGAGTCAACGGGCGCGCCGCGGTGAAGAGCTCCTTGCGCGGGAACGGCGGCGGGACCATCTTCTCGTCGGCGATCACTTCGACGCCGGCCGGATGGTCCACGGCCTCCAGCCGCGCGAGGTCGAGGTAGGCCGTCTCCCACAGCTCTTCGGTGACGTCGAGCGCCAGCCGCCCTCCCGGACCCGGGGCCAGCGCGCCGCCCGGAACGACCAGCCACTCCCGCGTGTCCGCGGCCGCCTGGTGAACGCCGTCGTACAGGAGACCGGCAGGGGCCCGCCCCAGGACGTCGGTCACGAACCGCCAGCGCCTCCCGTCGAACGCGTACAGGAACGGGCAGGAACCCTTGAGCTGCTGCACCTCCTGGATCGCCGTCCTGACCGGAGGCGCCAGCCGGTTCTGCGGGACGCCGTTGGTCCACACGACGCGCAGCACGTCGGCCTTGCGCGCGGGACCAAGGCCCAGGTGCGTCACCGGGCTCCAGACCGTGCGCAGGACGTAGAGCTGCCCGGCCTTGATCTCGACCTCGGAGCCGTATCCGAACCGGTTGACCTTGGCCGACCCGGTCGGGAGGCCTTCGAGCGAGACGTCCAACCAGCCGTTGGCGTTGCCGCCCTGATTCTCCAGGACCAGGGCGCGGCCGGAAGCCGTCACCAGGACCAGGTCGAGGTCTCCGTCGGCGTCCACGTCCACCGCTTCAGCCCGCCGCGCCGCGGGCAGCGCCGCGTCCAGGCGCGCGAACGTCGCCGATCCGTCGTTGCGCCAGAGTGAGGAGACCGTCCCGCCCGCCAGGAACACGTCGAGCGCGCCGTCGTTGTCGAAGTCGAAGAGCAGGGGCTCTCCGCCCGCGGGCATCGGACGCGGCGGAAGGAACGTCCCGTCGCCGCGGTTGACCGCCACGAACGACTCCGTCATGGTCGTCCACACCAGGTCGGGACGGCCGTCGCCGTTCAGGTCGCCCGCGGCCACCGCGAGGATCTCCCCCCGGGCCGGGAGACCGGCCTCCTTGCGCGCGAATCGCCCTCCGCGCCGGTTGTCCAGGAGCTCCAGGCCGCCGGCGGCGCGGACCAGCACGAGGTCGATGTCGCCGTCCCGATCGAAGTCGGCGGCCGCGACGCGGCCAGAAGCGGTTCCCGCGGGCAGCGCCGACCCGGTCACGTCCTTCCAGGTGCCGTCGAGGTTGTTGCGCAGGAGCCGGTCGCCGTTGCGGGACCAGACGTAGAGGTCGAGATCTCCGTCGTTGTCGAAATCGATCGGGAGAATTCCGTCCGAAGGGGCCAGCGGGCTCCTGCGATATCCCGAGGGCCCGGCGAGAAAAAGCGCTCCGGGTGTCGCGATGTCGAGCGACCCCGAGTTGGCCACGTCGGCGACGACCAGGTCCGCGGCGGCCGAGCCGGGCACGGGCGGCCCGGGGCGATAGCCGTCGCGGGCCGGAGCGATCACCAGGCCGCCCTCGCCGGCAAAAACGAGATCGCGGCCTTCCTTCCCTCCGGCCCGGACCCCGGCGAGCCCGCGCAGGGCGGCGACGCCGGGCGGCGTCTTTTCGATGAAGCGCACGGCAACGCCCTTCGGCCGCGACCGCTCCGCGGCCGCGAGCGCGGACGACCACTCTTCCAGGGGCAGGCCGACCACCCCGGGGTCGACGTCGTGCCGGGCCTGCTGGTACCGCGGCGTCGCCCGAAGAAGGTTCTCGACGATGCGGAACTTGATCGAGACGGCATGGGAGTCGCCGGCTTCCAGCGCCGCCCTGGTCTGCGCGAGGGACGTCGCCAATTTCGGATCGGCGGCGGCGTCGGTCTCGAGCGCGGCGGCCAACGCCGCCAGAGCCGCCAGGGCCGCGGACCGGCCGGCGTCCTCCTGGAGCTCGAAGGCTCGGGCCAGCAGGAAGGCGTTGCCCGGAGCCTGCTCCAGGGCGCCCCGCAAAACCTCGATCGACCGAGCGCGGCCGGCGGCGGCTTGCTCCGTGAGCAGGCGCGCCGCGCTCCAGCGGGAAGGGAGATCGCGCGGATCGGCGGCAAAGGCCCGCGCGTAGGCCTCGACGGCGCCGGGCACGCGGCCCTCGAGCTCGGCCAGGAGGCCCTGCAGCGCCAGGACGCGGGCGTCGCCGGGCGCGCGCTCGGCAGCCGCGTCGAGCAGCCGCCGCGCCTCCGGGAGATTCTTGCCGCGCAGAGCCGTGACCGCCCCGTCCGCCCATCCCAGGGGCTCGGAGGGAGCGAGCTTGCGCGCCTGCTCGAATCGCCGCGCCGCCTCCGCGAGATTGCCCTCTTCCAGCGCGGCCAGGCCGACGTTCTTGTCCGCCTCCAGACGCGGGAGATCGGCGGGCGGCGGAAGCGCGGGCTCCGCGGTCAGGAAGAGGACGAGCCATCCGGCGAGAAGCGCAGACATTCCGGTTGGATTCTAGCGACGAGCGCGAGTCCCGAGTCCCGAGTCCCGTCCCGCCTCTTCAGTTCCCTCCGCCCGCTCCTCCGAGCGCGGACTCGAACGCGTGGAGCGCGTCTTCGTCGTGGAGCGCGAAGACGATGCGATCGACGCTCTGCGCGCGGGCCGCGAAGCTCCTGGCGGCGGCGATCGAAATGGCCGCGGCCTCGGCCATGGGGAATCCATAGACACCGGTGGAGATCGCGGGAAGAGCCACCGACTTGGCTCCCACTTCGTCCGCCCGATTCAAGGCCGCGAGCACGGCGGCGGCCAGCTGCATCTGCTCGGCGCTGTCGCCGCCCCGCCAGACCGGCCCGACGGCGTGGATGATCCAGCGCGACCGCAGGTTCCCCGCGCTCGTGACGACCGCTTCGCCGGTCGCGCAATGGCCGATCTTGTCGCATTCCTCCTGGATCACGGGGCCCCCGCGCAGGCGGATCGCGCCGGCGACGCCGGCGCCCAGTTGCAGGGCCTCGTTGGCGGGATTGACGATCGCATCGACCAGCTGTGCGGTGATGTCTCCCTTCTTGAGCTCGATCTTCGCGGGCATCGGTCGGTCTTTAGTCCTTGGTCCTCGGTCCTTAGTCCTTGGTAGTCCTACGTCCTACGTCCTACGTCCTAGTTGGGTCTTCCCTCGAGGGTCTTGGCGATGCCTTCGGCGATAGCCAGGTAGGCCCTGGTGACCGATCCGTCCGGATCGCCGGCCACGATGGGACGTCCCGAGTCGCCGCCCAGCGCGACCTTGGGATCGAGCGGGATCTCTCCCAGGAAGGGGACCTTGAGCAGGTCGGCCGTCTTCTTCCCGCCGCCGTGCTTGAAGATCTCCTCGCGGTGTCCGCACTGCGGGCAGAGGAAGTAGGACATGTTCTCGATGATCCCCAGGACCGGCACGTTGACCTTCTGGAACATCGCCAGCCCCTTGCGGGCGTCGATCAAGGCGACGTCCTGGGGCGTCGTCACGATCACCGCTCCGGAAAGCTGGATCTTCTGGGTCAGGGTCAACTGCGCGTCGCCGGTTCCGGGAGGCAGATCGATGACCAGGAAGTCCAGCCGTCCCCAGGCGACGTCCTGAAGGAACTGCTCCACCGCCTTCATCACCATGGGCCCGCGCCAGATGACCGGCTGATCCACGTCCATCAGGAAACCGAGCGACATGACCTTCACGCCATAGCGCTCGATGGGAACGATCTGGTTCTCCGGGTTGACGAAGGGTTTCTCCTCGATGCCCATCATCATCTGCTGCGACGGGCCGTAGATGTCCGAATCCATGAGACCGACGCCGTACCCCACGCGCTGAAGGGCCAGAGCGAGGTTGGCCGCCACGGTCGACTTTCCCACGCCCCCTTTGCCCGAGGCCACGGCGATCTTGAATCGGACCTCCTGGAGGATTCCCGGAGAAGGCGGCGGCACGCCGACCGCGCCGCGGGGTGGGGCCGGCCCGGGCGCCTGGACGTCCAACCGAATGGTCACCGCGCTCACGCCGGGCAGCGAACGCAGCTTTTCCGTCGCGTCGCGCCGGATCTCCTCCGCCGCGCGCGGCGACTCGGTGATGATGTCCAGCCGGAAGGAGACGTTGCCGCCCCCGATGGCGAGGTCCTTCACGAACCCGAACGAAACGATGTCCCGCGAGAGGCCCGGGAAGCGGACGGTCTTGAGGACCTCCAGCACTTTTTCCTCTGTCAGTTCGGTGGTTGCGGACATGATCTCGGAAGAATAACAGCTGTCAGGTGATCGCTGTCAGCTGTCAGCTGACAGCTCACCGAGCGCCTCGTCCCGCAGGGCGGCCACGGTCTCTCGCAGCCGCGCGGTGACCTCTCCCCGGTCCTTCGACGCGCGTCCGCCCACTTCGATCGGCTCGCCGATCGCGACGACGACGCGCCCCGGGCGCATGAGCCAGCGGCCGGCCGCGAGGATCCGTCGAGTCCCGGCGATTCCGACCGGCAGCAAGGGCAGGCCGGAGCGGATCGCCAGCAGCGCCGCGCCCTTCTTGAAATCGGAGAGCTCGCCCGTGCGGGTGCGGGTTTCTTCCGGAAAGACGATCAGGGAACGTCCCTTCTCCAGGCGGGCCAGGGCCGCCTCCACCGTGGCCGCGCCGCGGGTCCGGTCTCCCCGGTCGACGGGAATGAAGCCGGCCGCGCGGATCGACCATCCCAGGATGGGCACCCCGAAGACGCCGCGCTTGGCGAGGAACCGGACCTGGAAAGGGAGGCGAGCCAGGAGCACCAGAATGTCCACGAAGCTCTCGTGATTGGCGGCCACGATCACGCTGCGCGCCCCCTGCAGCCGCTCGGCGTGGAGGAGGCGCGCCGAGATCCCGCAGAAGGCGAGGATGGTCCGGGCCCAGCCGCGAGCGAAGAAGAGGAACCAGTCGCCCCGCGGCGGCACGAACGCGGCGAAGATCGCCGGGATCCCGAAGAGCGCGGTGGCCAGCGCGACGGCGGTCCAGACCAGGAGGGAGCGGATCTGGGACATTGGGGCGGGATGTTAGACCGGATTCTGCAGGTGCAAGCGCCGGGAACAGGTCCAATCGCCGGGATCGCGCGGGAAGTAGGAAGTGAAGTCCGAAGATCGAAGTCTGAAGTGTTGCTTCCAGCACCTCCGACATCGAACTTCGTCCTTTCACTTCACGGCGATCCCGGCGATCCCGTGCGATCCCGGCGATCCGTGCGTCCTTCACTTCCCGGCGATCCCGGCGTTGACGGATGGCTGCCGAGGTCATGACCGGTTAGAATTCCCGCTCTCAGATGAGTCCTCCTCCCGAAAGCGCGACCACGGTTTTCTACCGGAACATCCGGTGGCTGCGCTTCGTCGACCGGTTCGGCCGCAAGGGGCAGGGCGCGGTGGAGTACCTGGGCGACCTGGCCGAGCTGGCCGGCCAGATCTTCACCTGCAGCGTCACCCGTCCCTTCTACTCCACCGAGCTCCTGCGCGAGATGGACGAGATCGGGGTCAAGTCCGTATCGATCACCGGGATCACCGCTCTCTTCACCGGAATGGTTCTGGCGCTGCAGACCGCGTACTCGCTGGCTGCCTTCGGCGGGAAGCTCTTCATCGGGCGGGTCGTTTCGCTCTCCCTGGTGCGCGAGCTCGGCCCCGTCCTGACCGCGCTCATGGTGGGCGGCCGCGTCGGGTCGGGCATCACGGCGGAGATCGGATCGATGGTCGTGACCGAGCAGGTCGACGCGCTGCGCGCGATGGCCATCTCTCCGGTCCGGCGGCTGGTGGTGCCCCGCGCGCTGGCCACGGTCCTGATGATGCCCGTTCTGACCGCGCTCGCGGACGTCCTGGGCATCCTGGGCGGCCTGGGCATCGCGGTCCTGGAGCTGCAGATGACCGTGCAGGACTACCTGACCAGCATCTGGAACCAGCTTCAGATCTCCGACATCTGCAGCGGCCTCGGCAAAACGGTCTTCTTCGGCTTCGAGATCGCCCTGATCGGCTGCGCCAACGGCCTGCGCGTGAAGGGCGGCGCGGCCGCGGTCGGCATCTCCACGACGCGCACCGTCGTCTTCGCGTCGATCTGCGTGCTGGTGTCCGACTTCTTCCTGACCAAGCTGTTCCTGGCCCTGTGAGCGCCGTTCGATGAGCACCGCCGTTCCCCCCGAAGCGCCGCACCGCGCCGCCCGCGTCCGGGGCGAGACGATCGTCGAGTTCCGCGAAGTCTGGAAGCGGTACGCCAACCGCGAGGTGCTGGCCGGCATCAATTTCCAGATTTTCCGGGGCGAGGTCCTGTGCGTGCTGGGGCCCTCCGGCACCGGCAAGAGCGTCTTCCTGCGCCACATCAACGGGCTGACCAAGCCCGACGGCGGCGACGTGGTGGTCTTCGGACATTCGCTGGCTCCCCTGTCCGAGGAAGACCTCGCTCCGGTGCGGCGGCGGGTGGCCATGCTCTTCCAGGGGGGCGCGCTGTTCGATTCCATGAACGTCGAGCAGAACGTCGGGTTCCCCCTGCGGGAGCACACCGAGAAGTCCCTGGAAGAAATCGCCGTCCTGGTGGGCGAGAAACTCCAGCTCGTGGGCCTGCCGGGCACGCAGAAGAAGATGCCCTCGGAGCTTTCCGGAGGAATGCGCAAGCGCGTGGCCCTGGCCCGCTCGATCGCGCTGGAGCCCGAGATCATCCTCTACGACGAGCCGACCACCGGCCTGGACCCCCTCACGTCGGAGAAGATCGCCCAGCTGATCGTGGAAATGAACCTGCGCCTCAGCACGACGTCGGTCGTCGTGACCCACGACATCGTCACCGCGCGCACGGTGGCCGACCGCATCGCCTTCCTCCACCAGGGCCGTTTCCAGTTCCTGGGCACCTTCGACGAGGCCGTCCGCACGGGCCATCCGGTCCTCCAGGAATACTTCCGCTCCATGGGCTTCCCCTGCGGCACCGGCAACTTCCCGGCGGTGGGAGAGAATTAGGAAGAATTTGTGATTTGTGATTTGTGATTTGCGGGGATTTGCGGATGGTGACGATGTGATTTCCCTTCGCCTCACGCCTCACGCCTCACGCCTCGCGCGCTCGCGGAGCGAGCGTTGCTAGGCGAGACGCAGGTCGGCCGACGCTTTCGGGTCGGCCTCGTGGTCCTGGTCGCGCTGGGCGCGATCATGATCGGGATCTTCATGGTCGGACGGCGGGCCAACCTGTTCCGCAAGAAGCTCCCCTACGAGACGCGGTTCGACTCCGCTTCGGGCCTGGTCCCCGGCAACCCGGTGCGACTGAACGGCGTCACCGTGGGAAACGTGATCGAGGTCAAGCTTTCCCCCGACCCCGCCGACTCGAGCGTCCAGGTCATCTACGACGTCGATCGGCGTTTGCGCTCTCGCATCCGGGCGGGCACCCGCGCCTCGATCAAGACGATCGGCCTCCTGGGAGACAAGTACATCGACCTCGAGGGGGGAAACGTCCGGGAGCCCGAGATCGAGATCGGAGGCCAGATCCGGCCGTCCCCCAACGCGGGGATCGAGCAGCTCCTCGAGGGCGGAGGCGATCTCCTGTCCGACCTCTCCGGCATCGCGCGGTCCCTGAAGAACATCCTGGGCCGCACCGAGCAGGGCAAGGGGTTTCTGGGAGAGCTGACCAGCGAGAGTCCCGAGGGCGCGCGTCTCTCGAGCGGCCTGAGCGCGACGCTCGCGTCCCTGAACGCGATCCTCCGCAAGGTCCAGGGCGGGCACGGCCTGCTCGGCAAGGTCCTGATCGACGACCGGTACGGCAAGGAGACCAGCGACTCGCTGCGCGCGGCGATCCGGTCCATGGAGAGCGTCTTCGGGCGCGTCGACGAGCAGATGCGCACGAATTCGGGAGCGATCGGGGCGCTCCTGGGAGATCCGGAGGGGAAGAAGAAGGTCTACGCGCTGGTGGACAACCTTTCGCAGGCCGCCGTCTCGCTCGCGGCGGTGACCCGCCAGCTCGAGAAGGGGGACGGGGCGATTCCGCTTCTCCTGCGCGACGAGCAGTTCGGCAAGGAGTTCACCGGAAACCTGCGGCGCTTTTCGGAGCGCCTGGACTCGATCGGGCGCAAGCTCGACGAAGGCCACGGCACGGCCGGCAAGCTCATCAACGATCCGACTCTCTTCGACGCTGCCAACCGCCTGGTGGTGGGCGTGGACGACTCGCGCCTCCTGCGCTGGCTCATCCGCAACCGGCAGAAGGCCGCCATCCGCAAGGAGTACGAGAAGGAGCGTGCAAAGGCCGAGCACGACTCTTCCGGGCAGACGCCTTCCCCCGAGCCCACGCCGACGCCGCCGTCTCGATGAACCTGCTCATCACCGGAGGGGCCGGATTCATCGGCTCCCACCTGGTCGACCGGCGGATCGGCCGGGGCGACCGCGTCGTCGTCCTCGACGACTTCAACGATTTCTACGACCCGGCCGCCAAGCGGGCCAACGTGGCGGCCCACCGGTCCCATCCGCGCTTTCGCCTGGTCGAGGGGGACATCCGAGACCGCGGCCTGGTTTCGCGCCTGTTCGAAGAGGAGCCCTTCGACGCGGTCCTGCACCTGGCCGCCCGCGCGGGGGTCCGCCCCTCCCTGGCGCAGCCGGTCCTGTACGAAGAGGTCAACTGCGTGGGGACCCTGCGCCTGCTGGAGGCCGCGGCCGCGCACGGGAAGCCTCGCTTCGTGTTCGCGTCGTCCTCCTCCGTCTACGGGATCAACGCGAAGCTCCCCTTCTCCGAGGACGACCCGATCGAGCGGCCGATCTCTCCCTACGCCGCCACCAAGCGGGCCGCGGAGCTGCACGTCTACACCGCGCACCACCTCCACGGGCTGCGGGCGGTCTGCCTGCGCTTCTTCACCGTGTACGGCCCGCGCCAGCGGCCGGAGATGGCGGTGTCCCGCTTCATCCGCTCGATCGAGGAAGGCCGGGCCATCCCGTTCTACGGAGACGGCGGCTCGCGGCGCGACTACACCTACGTCGACGACATCGTCGAGGGTGTCGAGGCGGCCCTGACGGCGCCGCTCGACTTCGAGATCGTCAATCTGGGGGGGGCCCATCCGGTGACCCTGGCCGAGCTGGTGGCCGCGGTCGAAGAGGCCACCGGCAAGCGCGCGATCCTGGACCGGCAGCCCGACCAGGCCGGGGACGTCCCGGCGACATTCGCATCTGTCGAAAAAGCGGAAAAGCTCTTACACTTCCGCGCCCGAGTCCCCCTGAAGGAAGGCTTGCGAAGGAGCGTCGAGTGGTACCGACAGCAAAAAAGAGAGGGCTAAGCATGGACGCGACCCTCCCGTCCGCCCCACGCCTCGCGCCTCACGCCTCACGCGCCGGCGCAGCCGGCGTCGCCTCACGCCTCACGCCTCACACCTCACGCGCGGGCGCAGCCGGCGGCGCCTTACGCCTCACGGCGCGCGTCGAGCGCGCGCTCCCATGAACATCTGCATGGTCGGGACGGGCTACGTCGGGCTGGTGACCGGGGCCGGACTGGCCGACCTGGGCATGAGCGTGATCTGCGTGGACAAGGACGACGCCAAGATCGCCGCGCTGCAGAAGGGCGTCATCCCGATCTACGAGCCGGGCCTGGAGGAGCTGGTCGCCCGCAACGAGCGCAAGGGGCGGCTCCGATTCACCACCGATCTCAAGGCCGGCATCGAGAGCTCCACGGCGATCTTCATCGCGGTGGGCACGCCTCCCAACCCGGACGGATCGCCGGACCTGACCTTCGTCCGCCAGGTGGCCGAGGCGGTCGCCGATCACATGAACGGCTACAAGGTCGTGGTGACGAAGTCCACCGTCCCGACCGGAACCGGCAAGATGATCGAGCAGATCATCGGCGGCAAGAGCGACAAGTTCCCGTTCTCGATCGTCTCCAACCCGGAGTTCCTTCGGGAAGGCTCGGCGGTCGGCGACTTCCTCGAGCCCGACCGCATCGTCATCGGCGCCTCCGACGAACGGGCCATCGAGATCATGAAGGAGATCTACAAGCCCCTCTTCCTGCGCGAGACGCCCTTCGTGATCACCGACGTGGCTTCGGCCGAGCTCATCAAGTACGCCTCCAACGGCTTCCTGGCGGCGAAGATCTCGTTCATCAACGAGATCGCGCGCCTGTGCGAGATCATGGGAGCCGACGTCGAAGCGGTGGCCACAGGCATGGGGCTCGATCCCCGCATCGGGTCGCGCTTCCTGCTGCCCGGCCCGGGGTTCGGAGGGTCCTGCTTTCCTAAGGACACCGCGGCGGTCGCCGACCTGGCGCGGCAGAGCGGCTACGCCTTCGAGCTGATCGAGGCCACCATCCGCGTCAACGCGGCGACCAAGGCCCGGATGATCGGAAAGATCCGGGAGGCGGTCGGGCCGCTCTCGGGCAAGACCGCGGCGGTGCTGGGCCTCTCCTTCAAGCCGGAGACCGACGACATCCGCGAGTCTCCGGCCATCGCGGTGGTGGCCGATCTCCTGGCCGCGGGCGCGGCGGTCCGGGCCTTCGATCCGGCGGCCATGGAAAACAGCCGCCCGGTCCTTCCGGCCGTCGCGTTCGCCCGCGACGCCTACGACTGCGCCGCCGGCGCCGACTTCCTCGTGCTCCTGACCGAGTGGAACGAGTTCCGGGCCCTGGACCTGGAAGCGCTCGGGCGGGCCCTCAAGGCCCGCGTCCTGGTCGACCTGCGCAACGTCTACGACCCGTCGGAGCTGCGCGCCGCGGGCTGGCAATACACCAGCGTGGGAAGACCATGAAGACGAGCGTGAGGCGTGAGGCGAGAGGCGTGAGGCGAACCGGGGCCCGGCGGTACGCCTTTCGCCTTTCGCCTTTCGCCTTCCGAGCAGCCCGGTGAGAATCCTCGTCACCGGCGGAGCGGGCTTCCTGGGCAGCCATCTGTGCGAGCGGCTGCTCGGCGAAGGCCACGAGGTCGTGGCCATGGACAACCTCTCCACCGGCAACCTGCGCAACATCGCGGCCTTCGAACGCGAACCGCGGTTCCGGTTCGTCCGCCACGACGTCACGCGATACATCGAGGTCGAGGGCCCGCTGGACGCCGTGCTCCATTTCGCGTCCCCGGCCTCCCCCATCGACTACCTGGAGCTGCCCATCCAGACCTTGAAAGTCGGATCGCTCGGCACGCACAACGCGCTCGGCCTGGCCATGGCCAAGCGCTCGCGCTTCCTGCTGGCCTCGACGTCCGAGGTCTACGGCGACCCGCTGGTGCATCCCCAGCCGGAGACCTACTGGGGCAACGTCAACCCGATCGGCCCGCGGGGGGTCTACGACGAGGCCAAGCGCTTCGCCGAGGCCATCACCATGGCCTATCACCGGGCCCACGCGGTGGACACGCGCATCGTCCGCATCTTCAACACCTACGGCGAGCGGATGCGGCCGCGCGACGGGCGGGTCGTTCCCGCCCTGATCTGCCAGGCTTTGGCCGGCCAGCCGATGACGGTCTTCGGCGACGGGCGCCAGACGCGCTCGTTCTGTTACGTCTCCGACCTGATCGAGGGCATCTATCGGCTGCTCCTCTCGGCGGAAACCGATCCGGTCAACATCGGAAATCCGGCCGAGCTGTCCGTCCTCGATTTCGCGCGGACCATCCAGCGCCTGACCGGCACCTCGAGCGAGATCGTGTTTGCGCCCCTGCCGGTGGACGATCCCAAGGTCCGGCAGCCCGACATCGGCCGCGCGAAGACGAAGCTGCAATGGGAGCCCAGGGTGAAGCTGGAGGACGGGCTGATGAGGACGATCGAATACTTCAAGAGCTTGTAGCGCTCGCCGCTTGCAGCTCTCGCTGACAGCTCCCGGATGTCAGCTCCCAGATGTCAGCTGTCAGCTGTCAGCTGTCAGCTGACCTCTTCCCCGATCGCTTCGACCGGACAACAGTCCATGGCCTCATGGCATTGCGCTTCTTCCTCGGCGTTGCGGGGCTGGAGGACCACGTAGGAGTAGCCCTTGTCCTCGCTGCGCTGGAAGTTGGCCGGGGCGGTCACCCGGCAGACGTCGCAGTCGATGCACTGCGCGTCGACGTAGAACCTCCCGCCCACGTTCTCGGGAACCCGGTCGGCGGGATTGGCCACGCCGGAACGCTATCAGACCTTATCCTTCCCTAAGTGTTCGCCGGTCCGGCCGCCGCTCCACGCTAAACTCGGGACCAATGCTCCGACGATGCCTGGTCCCGCTCGCGCTGGCGGCCGCCCTGGGCGCGGCCTGCCGGGAAGATTCGCTGCCCATCGCCGACTCGAAGGGGCGGGAGGTGGAGGCCGGGCGGCGGATCTACCTGGCCAAGTGCGCCTCCTGCCACAACAAGAACGGGGACGGCAACACGATCACGGCCGGCCGGTTCCCCTACGCCAATCTCGTCGACGGCAAATGGCGCTCCGACGGATCGCCCGCCGCCATCGAGCGCCAGGTCCGCAAGGGCCACGATCCGATGCCCCGGTTCGAGGGGAAGCTGACGAACGAAGAGATTCGCGACGTGGTCGCCTACGTGGCCGACCTGTCGCACGCCGGGGCGGGAGCCGCTGGCGCGCCGGCGGGGAGCGGAGCGAAATGAAGCGCCGCCTTCCCCTTTTCCCGCTGCCCGGCGTCGTGCTGCTTCCGGGCACCCTCCTGCCTCTTCACATCTTCGAGCCGCGCTACCGGTCGATGGTGGCCGACGCCCTCGCGTCCGACCGGACGATCGGCATGGCCATGATGAAGCCGGGCTGGCAAGCCCAGGGGACCCGGCCGGACATTCACGCGATCGGCGGAGCGGGAGAGATCGTCGAGCACGAGGAGCTCTCGCAGGGGTACAACATCGTCCTGGAAGGGCGATTCCGGTACCGGGTGCTGTCCGAGGCCACCCCGGACCCGTATCGCGTCGCCAGCGTCGAAGAGGTCGCCTCGGTTCCCTTCGCCACCCGGGACGAAGAGTCCCGGGTCGTGTCGCTGGCGCGCCAGATCTTCGAAGCGGTCCGCGCGGACATGGAGCTGCCGCCGCTGCCGGAGGAAGAGGTCACCGCCGAGCGGCTCGGCTCGGAGATCGCCCTGCGCCTGCGCTACGCCCCCGAGGAGCTCCAGGCCATCCTGGAGACCGACTCGATTCCCAACCGGATCGGACAATTGATCGGCCGCATGCTCGAGTGGCAGCGCCGCATCCGGTTCCTGGCGCCGTTCCGGCCGCGGGAGCTGGATGTGACCAGAAACTGACGACTCGGGACGCGCAGGCGTCTCCGAGTCGTCATCCCGAGGAGCTAAGCGGCGAGGGATCTCAGCGCTTCCAGCGAGAAGATCCCTCGCTCCGCTCGGGATGACCGCCCGCGGACGCGTCCGCGTCACGGGGGGTCAATTCCTCGCCCCCGCCGAGGCGTTCAAGGCCCGATCGTGCGCCCAGCTCTTGATGGCCTTGATCTGCTCTTCCATGGTCACCGCGAGGGGCACCGTGGCCGTGATGGTGTGGTGGAGGTCCTCCTCGACCAGGGTGCGGTGCTCCGAGTAGGCGTCCACCGTTCCGGAGATCACGGCCTGCTCGATCTCCGCGCCGTTCCACCCCTTGGTGGCCTTGGCCAGGAAGACCAGGTCGAAACGCGCCACGTCGGCGCGGTTCTTCTTCAGATGGATGGAGAAGATCTGCTTGCGCTCCTCCTCGTTGGGCAGGTCGACGAAGAAGACCTGGTCGAAGCGCCCCTTGCGGATGATCTCGGCGGGCAGGAGCTGGATGCGGTTGGCCGTGGCCGCGACGAAGACGAGCGCGTTCTTCTCCTGCATCCAGGTCAGGAAGCCGGAGAAGATCCGCGACATGGCCGCATCTCCCCCTTCGCGGTAGCCGCCCACGCCCATTTCGATCTCGTCGATCCACAGGACGGCCGGCGAGACCGCCTCCACCGAGCGCAGGGCCCGGAGGAACGTCGACTCGGGGTTCTCCGTTCCGAACACGGCGTTCATGTCCAGGCGGAAGAGCGGGAGATTCCACAATGTGGATATTGTTTTCACGCAGAGGCTCTTGCCGCACCCGGAGATGCCCATGAGGAGCAGCCCCTTGGGAATCGGGATGCCCGCGTCGAGGGCCTCCTTGGAGAAGAGGGCCTGGCGCTTCCTGAGCCATGCCTTGAGGATCTCGTACCCGCCGACGTCCTCGAGAGAGAAGCGCGGAGGGACGAACTCCAGGACTCCCTCCTTCTTGGACATCTGCTCCTTCTCCGCCAGGATCTCGAGGAACGCCGTTTCGTCGAAGACCTTCCGCTGGGAGAAGACTTTGTTGAGCAGATGGCCGATCTCGTCGGCGGTCAGGCCGCGCAGGGCCAGGGCCAGCCGCCTGATCGCGGTCTCGTCCAGCCCCTCGACCGTCATCCGCTTGCGGATCGTCGCGTCGAGGATCCGGATGATCTCGCTGTCGTCGGGCAGCTCGTACTCGACGACGTAGATCTCCTTCTTGGCCTCCTCCGGGATCGCCAGCCGCGGAGAGACCAGGAAGACGTGGCGGCCGCGGTCCTTGAGCCCCCGGTACAGGTCCCGAAGGCGCCGCACGACTTCCGGCCGGCCGTCCGGCATGGTGGGAAAGTCCTTCAGGAGGTAGAAGCCCTTGCCGCTGGCCTGGAGGATCGCGTCCAGGGCCTTCAAGGGATCGCGCGTGTCGGGGATCGGAACGCCGTCGACCAGCAGGCCGTCCACGACCGACCAGATCCCGTACGGGACCGGCTGGCCGAAGAACGTCTTGGCCAGATGCTGGGCCAGCCGCTCGACCCGCGTCTCCTCCCAGGTCTGGACGTAGATCAGCGGATGCCCCCCCTGGAGGGCCTTGCGGATCCGGTCCATGGCTTTGACCGGAGGCGCGGGAGGCGCGGCGACCGTGCTCACTTTGCGGCCATTGTAACCGCTGCGGCAAGGACGGAGCCGTCCGGGCGCGACGCCGCCGGTCCGGGAAAAATCGCCCGCAGCCTACCGCCCGCCGCTCGCCTCCTCTACAATGCCGGCTCCGATGCCCAATCCCGAACACATGGCGCTGCTCCTGTCGCCGGAGTGGAACGCCTGGCGCGGCCGCAACCCCAACGTCACGCCGGACCTGACCAGCGCGGATTTGACCGGAAAGGACTTGACCGGAAAGGATCTCAAGCGCGCCGACCTGTCGCGCGGCAACCTGTCCGGAGCCACGCTGGCGGGCACCGATTTCACGCGGGCCACGCTCACGGAGGCGACGTTCGGCGGCGCCTCGGCGCCCGGAGCGATCTTCGAGCAGTGCAACCTGGACCAGATCAACTTCGGCGGCGTCTTCCTCGTCGGCGCGCGGTTCCGGCAGGCCTCGCTGCAGGGCTGCTCGCTGGCCAAGGCCGACCTGGCGGGAGCCGATCTCTCCCTCTCGCGGCTGGAGGGCGCCGATCTCTCGTCGGCCAATCTGGCCGGCGCGAACCTCTCCGACGTCAACTTTCGGGGGGTGCGGACCGCGGGCGCGCATTTCGACGGCGCGGATCTTTCCCGGGCCCTCTTCGAGGGCGTCTCCGCGGTGCGCGGATCCTTCCCCAACGCCAACTTCGAGGCCGCCCAGATGAAGACCGCGGACCTCTCGGGGGCGGACCTGCGGCGCGCCAAGTTCCCGCGCGCCAACCTCCGGCAGGCCGCCTTGAACGCCGCCAACTGCGAGGGGGCGGACTTCTCCGAGGCCGACCTGGAGCTGGTCTCGGCGATCGAGGCGAACTTCACCTCGGCCCGCTTCGACCGGGCCAGGCTGCGCAAGATGGAGCTGCGCCGCGCGGTCTTCCTCGACGCCACCGGCAAGGACGTGACGTTTGCCGAAGCCAAGCTGACCGAGGTGGACCTGCGAGCCGCGAAGTTCGAGAGCGCGAACTTTCAGGCGGCGGACCTGTCCAAGGTCATCCTGACCCGCGCGGTCCTCAAGCCCTATTCCTTCGTCGGGGCCCGGTTCGCGGGCGCGGACCTCTCCGAAGCGCAGGGGGAAGGGGCCAACTTCTCCCGCGCCGATCTCTCCCTGGGAAACTTTCGCCTGGCGCAGCTCAAACGCGCCAATTTCAGCTCCTGCCGCGGCTTCGACGCCAATCTCTCCGGAACCCTCCTCGTGGGCGCCAACTTCGCCGGCGCGAACCTGCAGGATGCCGACCTGCGGTTCGCACGCGCCATCGGCGCGGACTTCAGCGGCGCCATCCTGACCGGAGCGGACCTGGCCAACGCGGACTTCTCCGAAGCCATCTTCAAGAATGCCAGGCTCTGGGGAGCGACGGCCCGAAGGATCAAGGCGCCCGCCGGAAGAGGCCTCTTCCTCTGGCTGTCGACGATATTCTCCAAGGCCAAGGAAAAGAAGACCAAGTCCCTGGACGACCGCGAAAAGGCCAGGATGAAGAGGATCGCGCAGCTGGAGGCCGAGGCCGACAAGAGGCCGCCGCACCTGACGGGGAAACGGTAGATCGTCAGGCGTAAGGCGAGAGGCGTGAGGCGGGGCCGAGATGCCCGATTCTCTCGCGCCTTACGCCTCACGCCTCACGGCTTCTTCGGCGCCGGACTCTTGGGCGCCGGCGTGGCCGCCGGGGCCGGCACGACCGCCTTCTGAAAGGCCGCCTGGAGCGCCGCCGTGGGGTCGGCGGCGAGCGCGAACGCTCCGGGTCGTCCGCCGACGCTCGCCCGCGCTTCGTTGCGCAAGGGAAAGACGCGGATGGTCCAGGCCCCGGCCGGGAGCTTGACGTCCACGGTGGCTTCCGGCGAGCGTCCCTTGCCGGAAACCTCGGCGTCGTCGGTGAACGCGCGGCTCTTCAAATCCGTGATGGCGGTCATGAGGTCGTCGACCGCGGCGGCCGCGACCGGCTTGCCCGCCGCGCTCCACCCGGCGTCCTTTCGCTCCAGCGCGTAGGTCGCCGCGCCGAACGATCCGGAGACCGCGGTCGCCTGGCCCCGGTCGAACCGAACCAGGTGAGAGTCGCGGAAGGCCTCGGCCTCCTTGGACAACTCCTCGGTGATCGAGCTCCCGACGGTGAACGCCTGGTTGTCCCGGCGGCCGTAGACCGTGTTGCCGTCTGAACGCGTGGCGCCGAACTCCACCGTCGTCGCCGTCCCCGCGGTGTCGGCCAACGTCACGCGATACAGGGGCGGCGACAGGCCCAGGGACGGCAGGCTCTGCCGTTCCGCGGCGGAGAGGAACCCGAGGACCCGCAGCGCGGTCAAGTCCCCGATCAACCTCTGCACGGCTTCGTCGTCGGCCAGGTCGGAGAAGGGCTGCGCGAGCCACCAGACGCCGTTCTTGCGATTCATGGAGAGACGTCCCCGACCACGCTCGACGTCCAGGCGGGCCGCGTCGGCGGCGCTCCCGCGGAAGAGCTCCTTGCTCTTGAAATCGTCGACGCCCTTCTTGACCGCGGTGGCCACGCTCGAGGGCACGAAGAAGACGCGCGCGCCGCTGCCTTCCCGGGCCGCGGTGGCCTCGGTGCCGGGAATGTCGATGCCCAGCTCGAGCGTCCGCGTCCGTTTCTTCTTGGGGTCCTTGGCGTCCTTCCAGACGATCGTCGCCCTGGCCGACGGACTCTTGAACCCGTAGTCCTCCGGGCGGGCCTCGGGCGTCTCGGTCCCCGCGCGGCGCAGCCGCGCCAGCTGAGACAGGACGTCGTTGACCGCGCCGTCGTCGGCCGGGTAGGGGTCCGGCTTGACGATCTTCCAGGAGGTCGCCCCTTCCGGTTTCTTCAGCTCGACGACGGAGTCTGCCCGCTCCAGGCGCAGGGACTCGATCTGGCCCTGGGGCACCTCCCAGATGAGATCGGCCTTCTCCTGGCGCTCCGATGTCGAAGGCATCTTGCGCTCGAACAGGACGATGAAGGCGAAGAGCACCAGCACCACCGCGGTCAGGAGGAGCAGCTTGCGGGGGGACATGAGAATTAAGAGGGGAGGGGGCGAGGGGGGGAGGGGGCGACGTTGAGGCTCTTGTCCCCCACTCTCCCCCTCTCCCGCTCTCCCACTCCAAGTTCCAGCACTAGTCCCTCCGGCGGTACCAGACCCAGACGCCGAGCGCGACGGAGAGCAGCGGGAGACCGAACATCGAGAAGAGCCCCAGGCGATTGACCTGGGATTGGGTGAGGTTGAGGGAGGCCTGGGCCGGCGTCTTGGGTGCGATGCCGATCAACTTCTCCGCCCCTTCCAGCCAGTGGAGGGCGTTGACGAAGAAGCTCGCGTTGCCGGCGTTGCCCAGGTTGCCGTCGGTGGCAAAGCGCGAATTGCCGACCACCACCAGACGCGCGGGCCGCGCGCCGGCCTTCTTCTCGTCGGCCGGCGAGACGGCCAGGGCGATCGCCACCGGGCCCGCGTTGTCCTTGGCGTCCTTCTCGACCTTGTCCAGGTGCTCCAGATCGGTCTCCCCCCAGCCCTGGGAGGTCGTCTCGACGAGCTTGGTGACCGTCCATCCGGCCGGGGCCGGGCTGACGTTGGCCAGGGAACGCGCGATCGGAAAGAGCAGAGGCAACCCTTCCTCGGAGAGTGGCCGCACGACGGGATGCGTTCCGAAATGGTTGGCGATGACGGTCTCCGCCCCCACCATGGGAACGGCGTTGGCCGGATCGACCACGATGTCGTCGTTCAACCGGACCCCGAAGGACGCCAGGAAATCCTTCAGGCCCAGGTCGGTCGACGGCGCTCCCGGCGTGGGGAGCATGGGATCGACCAGGACCAGGATCCGTCCGCCTCGGGCCGCGTACTGCGCCAGCGCCGCCGTCTCCGTCGGCGCGAAGGCCGTCCGGGGCCCGCCGATCACGATCACCGTGGCGTCGGCGGGAACGGCGCCCTTGCCGGAGTCCCAGGAGGCCACCGTGACGTTGTCTCGGGCCAGGACCTGCTTCAACTGGGAGAAGCCGCGCCCTTCCGCGGCGGAATCGAGCGACGGCTCGCCGTGCCCGGTCGAGAAATAGACCTTGGTGACGGTGTCCTCGGTCACGTCGAGGATGGCCGAGGTGAAGGCCTCTTCCGCCTTGAAGGCCTTGATCTCCGGCTGCCCCCCGAAGCCGGCGTTGGCGAAATCGAAGTCCGCCATCTTGTCCTGCTCGACGTACTTCTTCTTCTGGCCCGAGCGAAAGAGCACCGTGCCGTCGCGCAGCCCGAACTCGCGGGCCAGCCCCTCCGCCCGCAACGGCTCCCGCCGGGGATCCACGAACTCCACGGTGATCTTCGAGGACAGCGCGCGGTAGCGGTTGGCGAGCTCGGTGACCGGCGCCGACAGGCGGTTGCCCGAGCCCATGAACACCGTCATCGAGACCGGCTTGGCCAGACCCTGGACGACCTTGCGGGTCGCCTCCGAGAGCGAGTAGATCTTCGTGCGCGTCCAGTCGCCGCGCGCCCAGTGCCGGGCCGAGAGGTAGTTGATCCCGCCGGTGATCGCCGCGGCCAGGACGACGCCCACCGCGGTCGTGGACCAGCGCGTCGTGCGCGCGCTCACGGCGTCTCCTTCTTGGCCGAGAGGGAAGCGGTGGCCAGGAACAGGAAGAAGACGGTCGCCGAGAGATAGTACACGACGCGGCGCGTGTCCACCACGCCGCGGGCGAACTCTTCCAGGTGGGTCCACATGTTCACGTAGGAGAGGGCGTCGCGGTTCTTGGGGTCGCGGATCAGGTAATCGAGCAGCCCGGTGGAGAAAATCGGAACCAGCATCCCGAAGGAGAGGATCGCCGCAACGATCTGATTCTTGGTGAGGGTGGAGGCGAACGTGCCGACCGAGATGAAGTACCCGCCCATCAGGGCGATGCCCAGGTACGCCGCGGCCACCGGTCCCAGGTCGATGGGAGCGTTGGACCGGAGGATCCAGACGGAGATGAGCGACGGGGCCCACAGGGTCAGGTAGAAGCCCAGCGCCCCCACGAATTTCGCCAGGACGACTTCCGCCTCGGTCACCGGAGAGGTGAGCAGAACTTCGATCGTTCCGCTCTTGCGCTCCTCGGGGAAGAGGCGCATGGCGATGATCGGCACGGCGAAGAGCGTGAACCAGGAGGTGAAGCCGTTGGCGAACAGGTACAGGAGCGCTTGGTCCTTGGGAGCGCCCGGTTCGTTCAACACCGCGAGGATGATGGTGAAGACGTAGCCGTTCAGACCCAGAAAGGCCGCCAGGATCACGTACGCGAGGGGCGAGAGGAAGTAGGCCTTCCACTCGCGCCCGACGATCGCCAGAAACTTCCTCATGGCGTCGGGCCCTCCGGGGCCGGGGAGGGAGGCTGCTCCGCGGGCGCCGCCGCGGCCGGCGCGTCGGCCGGCGGCTCGTCGTGGCGGGTCAGGCGGACGAAGATGTCCTCCAGGCTGGCCACGTCGCGCGCGAGCTCGCGCAGCACCCAGCCGCGCCGGACCGCGAGGTGAAAGATGTCCTCGACCAGGTCCGCGTCCGGCGCGCAGGCGACGCGCACGCGGGTCTCGCCGGAGCCCGCGGTTTCCTCCACCGCCATCACGCCGGCGAGCTTCTCCAGGTCCCCGCGCGCCTCGACGCTCCCCCGGAAGGCCGCGCGCACGACCGGGCTTCCGGCCAGCTGCCGGCGCAGCTGCGCCGGCGTCCCCTCGGCGACGATCCGCCCGCGGTCGATGATCAGGACGCGGTCGCACACCGCGTCGACCTCCGGCAGAATGTGCGTGGAGAGCAGCACGGCCCGCTCCCGGCCGAGCGTGCGGATCATCTCCCGGATCTTGATGATCTGCATCGGGTCGAGCCCGACGGTGGGCTCGTCCAGGATCAGGACCGGCGGACGATGGACCAGCGCTCCGGCTAGCGCGGTGCGCTGGCGAAACCCCTTGGAGAGATTCTCGATCTTGCGGTGGGCCACTTCTCCGAGCAGGCAGCTCTCGACGACTTCCTCCACCCGCCCGCGCACCTGGGGCCCCGGCACGTCCTCGAGGCGCGCCCGATAGGCCAGATACTCGCGCACGCGCATCTCCGGGTAGAGCGCGGCGGATTCCGGGAGGTAGCCCAGGCTGGACCGCGCGCGGCGGGACTGCGTGACGATGTCGTATCCGGCGACCCGGGCCGAGCCCGACGTCGGGGGCAAGAAGCCCGTCAGGACGCGCATGGTGGTGGTCTTGCCGGCGCCGTTGGGGCCGAGAAACCCGACGATCTCTCCCTCCCGCACGGAGAAGGTGACGTCGGCGACGGCCACCTGCGTCGGATATCGCTTGGTGAGGTTCTGGACTTCGATCATTCCGGCGGTCCTAAAAAAACGCTGCAATCTAACATCTATTCCCGAAAGAGCGAAAAACGGGAAACGGAAATCGGAAAACGAGGAGCGGAGCGGACCGTTTCCCGTTTCCCGTTTACCGTTTCCCGGACGTCGGCTATCCTCACGGACCGATGATTTCCGTCGTCGGTGTCTCCAAGTCCTACGGCCGCTTCGGACGGCGGACCCAGGCCTTGGACGGCGTGAGCCTGGAGGTGCGACGGGGCGAGACGCTTGGGCTCATCGGCCCCAACGGCGCGGGCAAGACGACCCTCTTGTCATGCATGCTGGGGTTCCTGCGGCCCGACGCCGGGACGATCACCGTGGACGGCCTGGCGCCCGACGATCTCGCGGTCCGGGCCCGGACCGGTTACATGCCCGAGCGGCTGGGATTCGACCGGGAGCTGACCGGCGCGGCGTTCCTGGCGCACCACTGGCGGCTGTCGGGAGGCGACCGGACCCGCGTCGGCCAGGAAGTCCTCGCGGCGGCGGGACGGGTCGGACTCGAGACCGCGGTCCTGAAGCGGCGCCTGCGCTCCTACTCCAGGGGAATGCTGCAGCGCATCGGGGTGGCCCAGGCTACCCTGGGCGATCCGAGCCTGCTCTTTCTGGACGAGCCCGCTTCGGGGACCGACCCTCTGGGCGTGGCCCTGGTGCGCGAGCGGATCCTGGAGGCCAGGGCCCGCGGCGCGACGATCGTCCTGAACTCCCACCAGCTTCCCGAGGTCGAACGGGTGTGCGACCGCGTCGTCTACATCGACCACGGCAGGCTCGCCCGCGAGGAGACCCTCCGCGGCGAGGCCGCGGCGCCCCGCAAGGTCCTCCTGAGGACCGACCCGGCGCGCGCGGGCGAAGCCGCGGCGCTCCTGGCGGCGGCCGGGTTCGCGCCGCGGGCGGAGGGCGGCGGGCTGCTGTCCCTTCCCGCGGCCCGCGACGAGGACGTGGCCCGAGCCATCCGCGCGCTCGCGGCGCGGGACCTGCCGGTCTTCGAGGCGCGCGCGACGGCGGACCTGGAGGACCTCTTCCGGCCGGCCCCTCCCGCATGATCGAGATGGCCCGGCGGCTGCTCCGCCAGAAACTGGGCTCGCCCGCCACAATACTCGCATTGTGCGCCCTGGCCCTGGTGGCCTCGCTGCCGCTGAACGCCGGGCAGGGCTTCGGGTCGACCGACGTCCTGGCCGTGCTCGTGCTCGCCTCCGGCTGCGTCTCCCGCGACGCGTCGAGCGGCGCCCTGCAGATGATCCTCTCCCGGCCCCTCTCGCGCGCGGCCTATCTGGCCGGGCGCTACCTGGGCGTCCTGGCGGCCCAGGCGGCCTTCCTGGCGGGGACGATCGGCGTCGCCGCGGTCCTCCACGTCCTTCTCGGACGCCTGGGCGGCGGCTCGGCCGCGCCGGACCTGCCGCTCCAGGCGGCGGTCCTCGCGGCGGGCCACGCGTTTCTGGCCGGTGCGCTCCTCGCCGCCGCGCTCCTGTGCCTCTCCACGTTTCTGCGCGGGTGGGCAGATGTGCTGGCCGTCGCCCTCGTCTACCTGCTCTTCAACTCGGTGGAGGGCCTGGGCGCCACGCTGCATCTGCCCGCCCTGGCCAGGGCCGGCGAGCTCGCGCGCGAAAATCTGGCTCCTTCGGTTTCCTGGGAACAGGTGTTCGCCGGACAGGACGTGTTCGGGGAGGCCACCGGGCGGTACGTCTTGGCCTTGACGCTGTACGGGGCGCTGGCGATCGCGATTTTCTCTCGCAGGGAGTTCTCCTATGGACAGGACTGACGCGGCAGCGACGCCGACCGATTCCGCCGAACCGACCGGCGCCCGGTCTCGAGGCTCTCAATCGCGGATCCCCGCGGCGGTGCTCTGGATCCTCGTCGCGGCGGTCGTCGTTCGCCTTGTGACGGGCCTGCTCCCTCACGGGGCCCCGGCCGGCCAGGTCGGCCTGGTGCGCTGGGTGGCCCAGGACGCCGCGGCCGGTTCGGCGCGTTCCGCGGGCCGGCCCGTCCTGTACGACTTCACCGCGGCCTGGTGCGCCCCCTGCCACCGCCTCGACACCGAGGGGTGGAGCGATCCCGACATCGCCTCCCTGGTCAACGACGGATTCGTGGCGACGCGGGTGATCGATCGCGAACAGGAGGACGGCAGGAATACGCCGGCGATCGAAGAGCTGCAGAAACATTTCTCGGTCACCGCGTTCCCCACGCTCGTCGCGGCGGACCCGTCCGGGCGGGAAATCGCCCGCATCGAAGGATACGGGGGCAAGGAAACGCTGACTCAGTTTCTGGAGGAGGCGAAGAAGAAAGCGCCGGGAAAGTAGCGGCCGGCTCTCAGCTGTCAGCTCTCAGCTGTCGGCTCTCAGCGTCTTCTCTTTCGGGCGCCCGTCGGGCCGCGGAGCGATCTCCGCGAGGAACCGGCCGGTCACGCTCCCGGCCGCGCGACGCAGATCGTCCGGCGTCCCTTCCGCGACGATCCGCCCTCCCTCGTCTCCCCCGCCCGGCCCCAGGTCGATGATCCAGTCGGACGCGGCCAGGAACTGGAGGTGGTGCTCCACCGCGACAACGGAGTGCCCGAGCGAGATCAGCCGCGTGAACGTCGCCAGCAGGCGATCCACGTCGACGGCATGGAGCCCGGTCGTGGGCTCGTCGAAGAGAAAGAGGACTCCGCGCGACGGAGCCCGCCCGATCTCGAGGAACGATGCCAGCTTGAGGCGCTGGGCCTCGCCCCCGGACAAGGTGGCCGTGGGCTGCCCGAGCGGCAGGTAGCCCAGGCCCACCTCCAGCAGCGGCTGCAGCCGCTTGACGATTCGAGAATGGTCGGCGAAGAATCGAGCGGCGTCGGCGACGGGCATCTCCAGAACCTCGCCGATGGACTTGCCGCGCAGGCGCACCGCGAGCACCCGGTTCTGGAACCGGCGCCCGTCGCACACTTCGCAGCGCACCGTCACGTCGGCCAGGAACTGCATGTCGATCGTCTGCCAGCCGGTCCCCTTGCAGGCCTCGCAGCGTCCGCCGACCGCATTGAAGGAGAAATCGCGCGGAGTGATGCCCTGGGCCAGGGCCCGGCCGGTGCGCGCATAGACCTGCCGGATCTCGTCCCAGGCCTTGATGTAGGTCACCGGATTCGACCGCGCCGAGCGGCCCAGCGGAGACTGGTCGACCAGCAGCACGTCGGCGACGTTGTCCAGCCCCTCGATCGCGTCGTGCGCACCCACGTCGAGCTGGACGATCCCCTTGCGGCGCCGCGCGTAGGAGTTGTACAGGATGTCCCGAACCAGGGTCGACTTGCCGGAGCCGGACACGCCGGAGACGGACACGAGACGCCCCAGCGGAAAGCGCACGGTCAGGTTCTTCAGGTTGTGCTCCCGGGCCCCGACGACGGTCACCGCGCCCTCGGCCCGGCGGAACGCGACCAGCCGTCCGGGGCGCGGCTGCCCGGCGGCGGCGGCCCCCTCGCGCTCGCGTCTGGCCCCGGAGCGTTCGCGCAGAAGGCGCCCGGTGGCCGAGGTCTTCACGCGCGCCAGCGACCTCGGCGTGCCCTGAAAGAGCAGGTGCCCTCCCGCGCTCCCGGCGCCCGGCCCCAGATCGATCACGTGGTCGGCGGCCTCGATGGCCTCCGGATCGTGCTCCACCACCACCACGGTGTTGCCGCGATCGGCCAGCCGCCGCAGGATGTGGAGGAGCCGGCGCGTGTCCGCGGCATGCAGCCCGATGGTCGGCTCGTCCAGCACGTAGAGCGTCCCGGTCAGGGCCCCGCCGAGCGCGGAGGCCAGGCCGATGCGCTGCGCTTCCCCGCCCGAGAGCGTCCGCGCGGGCCGCGAGAGCGTCACGTAGTGGAGGCCGACGTCGTTCATGTAGCGCACCCGCGAGCGGATCTCGGCGAGGATGGAGGACAGCTTTTCCTCCTCGAGGGAAGACAGGGAGAGCCCGTCGAGCCACTGCTGGAGGGCGCCGAGTGAGAGGTCGGACAGCTCGGCCAGAGTGCGCGCGCGGAAACGCACCGCCAGCGCCGCGGCGGTCAGCCGGGCCCCCCGGCAGGCCGAGCACGGCTCGTAGGCGCGGTAGCGGGCCAGGAGCACCCGGACATGGATCTTGTAGCGCTTGGTCTCCAGCCAGTCGAAGAAGCCGCTGATGCCGTAGAACTCGCCGCGCCCACGGAACACCACCTCGCGCTCGTGGGCCGAGAGGCGCGAGATCGGGATGTCCGTGCGCACCGAGTATTTGCGGCAGGCCCGGTACAGGTCGCGGTAGGCCGACTCGTAGGCCGGCGTGTTCCACGGAGCGATCGGGCGGTCGGCCAGCGTCAGCGACGGATCCGGCACGACCTTCTCCAGATCGACGCCGATGACGCGCCCGAAGCCCTGGCACTGGGGACAGGCCCCGAGCGGAGAATTGAAGGCGAAGAGGGCCGGCGTGGGATCGCGGAAATCAGCGCCGCACCGCGGGCAGTGCAGGCCCCGGCGAAACACGCGCGACCGCCCCTCGAAGCGGGCCACCAGGGACCCGGCCATGGCGAACGCGCTCTCGGAGGCCGCGGCGATTTCCGGCCGCGACGACTCGCGCACGACGAAACGCCCCACGACCACGGGAAGATGTCCGGCCGGGTCGAGGAGACTCTCGACGCTGTCGCCCATCTCGACCGTGTCGCCGGCCTCGGAGAGGGCCCGGAAGAAACCGGCCCGTTTGAGCTCGGAGAGCCGGGCGGCGTCGTCCTGGGGCCGGCGGCGGCGGCGCGGGCCGGCGGGATCCCACGGCAGCGGCGCCACCAGCGTCACCCGCGCGCCGTCCTCCGAGGCGCACAGCTCCTCGACGGCGCGGTCCACGCCCCCGGGCACGGCGGCGACGTCGCACTGCGGACAGAACGTGGTCCCCCCGTGGGCGAAGAGCAGCCGCAGCGAGTCCATGATCTCGGTCTGTGTTCCCACGGTCGACCGCGCGTTGCGGACGCCGTTCTTCTGTTCGAGCGCGATGGCCGGGGGCACCGGCTCGATGGAGTCGACGTCGGGCCGGTCGAGACGCTCGAGAAACTGCCGCGCGTAGGTCGACAGGGACTCCGCGTAGCGCCGCTGCCCCTCCGCGTAAAGCGTGTCGAAGGCCAGGGACGACTTGCCCGAGCCCGAGACGCCGGTGACCACGGTCAGAGCCGAGGTCGGAATCGCGACGTCGATGTTCTTCAGGTTGTGCGTCCGCGCGCCGCGGATGGTGATGATGGAAATCGAGTGCTTTTTCAAACCTTCAAAGCTATCAGAACCGGCCCAGCTTGTTGAGGGGCGGACGGGGGGACGGGGTGAAACGGGGACGGGGCCCGTCCGTCTCTTTACCGCTCCGTCTCCCCCGCGGCCGCCATGTTGTAAGCCCCGTGAACGGGACAGCTCTGCCTGGGCGCCGTGCCGGAGATGAAGACCTCAGTCATCCGGCGGGGGCAGGCGGGGGTGGCGAGGTAACCGGTGTCGGGATCGATCTCCGCGGTCACGATGTCCGAGGGCACCTGGAAGGTGTCCTGAAAATACTGGGGAGGCACCGAGCGCGAGAACTCGGCGAAGATCGGCACGGCTCCCGTCGCTCCGGAGAGGTGGATCGGCCGGTTGTCGTCGTACCCGATCCAGACCGCGGCGAGGAAACGCGGGGAGAAGCCGACGAACCAGGCGTCGCGGCCGTCGTTGGTCGTGCCGGTCTTGCCGGCCAGGACGCCGCGCACGCCTCCGGCCCGCGCCCCGCTGCCGGACCCCCGATCGACCGCGCCACGAAGCATCGAGTCGACCAGGAACACGGCATCGGGCGGCAGCGCCGGCGACAAGGGCGTCTCCTCGCGGTCGAGAACCACGCCTTCCCGCGTCTCCACGCCCACGATGGCCTTGGGCTCGACGCGGATGCCGCCGTTGGCGAAGACCGCGTAGGCCGACGCGATCTCCATCGGTGAGATCTCGAAGGCGCCCAGGGCGATGGACGGATAGAGCTTGAGCCGCGACCCGATGCCGGCCGCGCGCGCGGTGGCCAGCACCGTGGGCAGCCCGGCCTGCAGCGCGACCCGCACGGTGGGGATGTTGATCGAGAGCTCCAGCGCCGACCGCGCGGTCATCGGGCCGCGAAACGCGTTGTCGTAGTTGCGCGGCGTCCATTGCTGCTCGTCGGTTCCCTTGTCCCAGGCCACCGTGATCGGGGAGTCCTCCAGGAGGGTCGCCGGGGTGATCGGGGCCGTCAGGTCGCGGCGCGCGAACGCGGCCAGATACACGAACGGCTTGAAGAGCGATCCGGGCTGCCGGTGCGCCTGGGTGACGCGGTTGAACTGGGACAGGCGATAGTCGCGCCCTCCGACCAGGGCCTTGACCGCGCCGGTTTCCGGCTCCAGGACGATGAGGGCGCCCTGCAGCGGCGCCTCGCGGGAGGCCGCGGCCAGCCGCCGGTACTTCTTCTCCAGGGAGGCCAGGCCGTCGGTGATCGCGCGCTGCGCCGACTCCTGCAGATCGACGTCGAGCGTGGTGTAGATCTGGAGGCCCTCGGTCTTGAGCTTCGCGCCGTAGCGCTCGGCGAGCTCCCCCTTGACCAGGTCGACGAAATGCGGGGCGATGGTGCGCGCGGCCGTGCGGGAGACCGTGGACAAGGGCTCGGCCAGGGCAGCCTGGAGCTGCTGGTCGGTGATCTTCTTTTCCTGCCGCATCATCTTGAGAACGAAATCGCGGCGCTGCAGGGATCGGGCCGGGTTGCGGGACGGCGAAAACACGTTGGGGGCCTTGATCATGCCGGCGATGGCCGCCGACTCGGCCAGGTCGAGATCGGACGCCTCCTTGCCGAAGTAGTGATGTGCCGCTTCGGCGACGCCGGTGATGCCGATCGAGCCGTTCTGCCCGAGGTAGATCTCGTTCAGGTAGGCCTCCAGGATCTCGTCCTTGGAGTAGCGGGCGTCGAGGATGAGGGCCATGATCGCCTCGACCGCTTTGCGCCTGAGGGTCCGCTCCGGCGACAGGTAGAGGTTCTTCACCAGTTGCTGAGTGAGCGTGGATCCGCCCTGCGTGGCTCCGCCCTTGAGGTTGGACGCCAGAGCGCCGACCGACCGCCGGATCGAGACCCCGGCGTGCCGGTAGAAGTCCCGGTCCTCGGTGACCAGAATCGCGTCGGTCAAGGTCTGAGGCACGTCCGCCAGGCGCACCGGCGTGCGGTCCTCGAGCTCCTCGCCGAAGACCGAGCCCAGGAGCTCCGGCTCCAGAACGAGCGCCGGCGCGGCGACCCCGGTCAGGTCACGGATCGACCGGACCTTGCCGCCGGCGAACTCGACGCGCACCGGAAACCCGTGAAAGACGCGGCCGGGATAGGCGAAGTCGCGGGTGAAGACCTCCAGGGCCCCGCCGGAGACGCGGAAGCGCCCGGGCTTTTCGGGGCGGTCATCCTGCCGCCGGTAGAGCAGACGCTCCAGCTTTTCCGCGAGCTTGTCCTCGGACGCGGCGTCTCCGGTTCGAAGAACGAAGAGGTCGGAGTAGATCCGCGAGGGAAGGTTCCACCGCCGCCCGTCGAACCGGTGGACGACGATGGAGGTGTAGTAACCCAGCGTCGCGAGAACGAGGAGCAGGAGCCCGCCGAGCGTCGCCAGGATGGGCACGCGGTAGCGATAGACCCACAGGTGCAGGGACACGCGGCGCGGACGGGGCGAGGTCCAGGTCCTCATGGCAGGCAGGTCATCCTAAGTCAGACAACGTCGGCGCGAATTTCCTTATTCGGTCTCCGGGCGCGGCCGGGATCTTTGTTCTAATGCAACCCGATGGCCAGGAAGCGCAAGCCGCCCGGTCCCGCGCGGCGGATCGAGGCGCGGGCGGCCGCGCCGACGCCGGACCGGCTCGCCGCGATCGCCGCGGGGGCGCTGGCTCTGGCGCTTGCCGCGGTCGGTCTCCTGGTCGACAGCGGCGCCGACGGGTCGTTCGACGCTCCCAAGCGCTTCGCCGCGCTGGTCCTCATCGGCGTGGCGGCCGCCGCGCTCGCGTTCTCGCCCGGGAGTCTCGGGGCCGCCCGCTCGCCGCGCACCCGCCGCGACTGGATCCTGGCGCTCTCCGCGGCCGCCCTGGCCTGGGCCGCGCTCGCCGCCCTGGCGTCGCCGCGCCGGGCGGTCTGCCTGGACGCGACCCGCGTTCTGTTCCTCTATGCGCTGCTGCTTCCGATCGGCGCCTCGCGGGTCGTCAAGCGCCGCGGTCCGTTTCTCCTCGGCGTCTTCCTGTCGGTCGCCGCCGCCGACGCCGCCGTGTCGATCCTTCAGGCGCGCGGCGTCTTCCAGCCCTTCGCGCTGGTCACCGATCCGGGCAGCCGCGAATCGACCGGGGCCTACGTCGGAAACGTGGGCTACCTCGCGCTGGCCCTGGCGCTGGCCGCGGTCGGAGCCCTCGCCGTCCTGCTGGAGGCCCAAAGCACCTCCCTGCGCGCGGCGGCAGGAGCCGCGGCTCTGCTCTTTGCCGGAGGTCTCCTGGTCAATCAAAACCTGACCTCGTTGTCGGCGCTCGCGGTCGGCGCGGCGATCCTGGGGGTCTCACGGTTCGGCCGCCGCGCGCTGCCGCCGGCGCTCGCGGCCGCGCTCCTGCTCGCCGCGGGCGTGGCCGCGTACCGGCCCATGCGGCAGCGGGTCCAGGAGGTCGTCCGAGCCGTGGGCGAGCGGGACTGGAACCGCGTCGTGACCTATCGCCTGGGCGCGTGGAAGGCCGCCGCCGCCATGGCGGCCGAGCGGCCCCTTCTGGGATACGGGCCGGGCACCTTCGAGGCCGAGTACATCCCTCACCGGCTCGCGGCGGAGATCGCCGCGCGGACGCGGTACGTCAACCCGCAGCGCACCAGCTCCTACGGCGAAGCCCACTGCGACTACCTTCAAGCCTTCGCCGAGACCGGCTGGCCCGGGGGCCTGCTCACGGTGGCCGCCGCGGCGCTTCTTCTCTTCGAGCTCGGCCGGGCCGCGCGCCGGCTGGAGGGAAGGCGGCGCGCCGAAGCCACCTTCCTGCTCGCCTTTCTGGGCGCGGGGGCCGCCGCCGCCCTGACCTGGTTTCCGCTGCAGCGGCCGATCTCGGCCATTCCCTTGCTCCTCGCCGCCGGACGCGCGTGGGCGCTTCTCCCGGCGGACGCCTCCGCGCCGGAGGCGGCGTGAGGCTCGCGCGGGGCGCGGCGGCGCTCTTCGTTCTGGCCTGGGCCCTGCGGCCCGAATTCGCGCGCTACCGCTCCGAGCGCATCCTGCATGGCACGCAGGCGACGCTGCGCTTCATCGCGGCGCATCCCACCGAGGTGCACGAGCCGCTCGCGGCGCTCGCCCAGGTCGAAGGGTTCGCCCGGCAGGCGGCCCCGGGTCTTCCCGGCGACCCGCGGCCCTGGGTGCTGGCCGGCGGCGCCGAGCTCGTCCGCGGCCAGCCCGACCGGGCGGTCGAAAGCTATCTCCTCGGCAACGCGCTCGGGGAGCGCGCCGAGATCGACTTGAACCTGGGACGGGCCTACGAAGCGCTGGGCGACGGCGCGCGGTCGCACGCGGCCTTCCTGCGAGCCGCCTGGATCAGCCCCACCCTGCTCTCGGCCCTCCTGCCCGACACCGCCGCGTCGCTCTTCACCGATCTCCAGCGGCTGGAAGGCGAGCTGCGCGCGGGCCGACTCCGGTCGCCTCCGCCGCCGCCTCGGTAGCTAGCTGCCGCAACACGTATCGCAAGCGGTCGCGGCGGCGGTCGGTGCTCCACGAGGCCAACCCGCCCAGGCGTCGGGCCGTCTCCCTCGCTCATGGCTTTCGGCCGCGGCATTGGCTTCGCCAACGGCGGCCGAGAAGTTCTAAACCGGGGCCCCGCCAGCCTCGGCCTGGCTCTGGTCTGGAAATCTCTCGGCGCCGGTCGCGTAGCGACCGCCCGCGCCGAAAGCCCGGCGGCGGCCCTGTCCGAGGGCACACACCACGGTGACCCCGATGCCGGATCGGTTCTGTGCCCGAGTGACCGGAGCGGCGGCCCGGTGTCAACTCTTACCGGCCCGGCCGCCGCGTGCCGCCAAGGGCAATGCCGGTGACTGCGGGCGGCTTCTTCGCTCACTAAAGGATAGCCAGATCGATGAGTGGCAGAGGCCCTGGATCAGCGGAAGATCGGCGCGGACCAGATCCCCCAGGAGTGCAGCTTGTAGAGGAACATCGTCTTGAGAATCGCCAGACCGTAGACCACGGAGGGAACGAAGGCGATCTGCGAGGCCTCGTCGAAATAGCGCGTCTCGATCGGGATCTCGCGGATCTTCAGCCCCTTGGCGATCCCCTGCGCGATGATCTCGGTGTCGAACACGAAGCCCTCGGAGTTGGCCTCGAAGGCGACGGACTCCAGGTAGCGCCGGCTGTAAGCCCGAAAACCGCTGTGGTACTCGGTCAGGTAGATGAGAAACGTCGCGTTCTCGACGGCCGTCAGGAAGATGTTGCCCAGGTACTTCCACTTGGGCATCCCTCCCTGCAGCGGCCGGCCTCCCAGCATGCGGCTGCCGAACACGGCGTCGCAGTCGCCGCCGCGCAGCGGCTCGATCAGATGAGGGATGACGGTCGGGTCGTACTGGTGATCGGGATGGACCATGACCACGATATCGGCTCCCCGCTCGAGGGCGGTCCGGTAGCAGGTCTTCTGATTGCCGCCGTAGCCCCGGTTCTTGGGATGGACGACGACGTGGAGGCCGAGCTCGCGGGCCACCTCCACGGTGCGGTCCCGGGAGGCGTCGTCGACCAGGATCACGTCGTCGACGACGTCGCGAGGAACGTCGTGATAGGTCCGGGCCAGTGTCTTCTCCGCGTTGTAGGCGGGCATCACGACCGCGACTTTGCGACGTGAGCTCATGGAAGAATTTGCGATTTGTGATTTGTGATTTGTGATTGCGGCGGACAAGACTCGCCCACCCAAATCGCAAATCGCCAATCGCAAATCACAAATGGGTCCCTTACACGCCGCGGCGCGTCAAAACCACCGGAAGCGTCTTGAAGAGAATCGCCAAATCCAGTCCGAACGACCAGTTGTTCAGGTAGGCCAGATCGTAGCGCAGCTTGATCTCCGGCTCCGAGCCGTAGTCGCCGGAGATCTGGGCCAGTCCGGTCAGCCCCGGCCGGACCCCCTGCCGCAGGGTCCAACCCTCCACGGCGTGAACGAAGCGATCTGTGAACTCGGGCCGCTCGGGGCGGGGGCCCACCAGGCTCATGTCGCCGACCAGGACGTTCCAGAGCTGGGGCAGCTCGTCGATCCGGGTGGCTCGGAGGAATCGGCCGACCGCCGTCACGCGGGGATCGCCCGGAGCCGAGATCACCGCGCCGGTCTCGTCCTCCGCGCCGGACTGCATGGTCCGCAGCTTCCAGAGCTGGAACGGCAGACCGTCCTTGCCCGTGCGCGCCTGCCGGTAGAACACGCCGCCGCGCGACGTGCCGGAGATGGCCGCCGCGGCCACCGCGAGCACGGGAAGGGACAGGGCGAGCAGCAGCGTGGAGACCACCAGATCCAGGCTCCGCTTGGCCGCCGCGGCCACGCCTTCCAGCGGCCGGACCTTCGCTTCGAGCAGCGGCAGATCCCCCACGATGCGGAACCGCAGCCGTCCGATCATGGTCTCGAACGGGGAGGGCCAGACCAGAACGTCGATCGGGAGGCCGCGGGGAAGGCTCTGCGGCAGCCCCTCGCGCCATGCCGCCGCCTCGGGCGTCAAGATGATCTCGTCGGCGCGCTGCTCCGCGGCGATCTCGGCCAGCCGTTCGATGGGGCCGAGCACCGCGAGACCGCTCGTGGGGCTCGGCCCCTCTCCCACCAGGCCGGCGACCTCGACGCCGGCCCAGGGATGGCGCCGGATCGCCTCGGCGATGAGCGCGGCGGCCGGCCCGGTTCCGATCACCAGCGCTCGGCGGTGGGGCTGGGGAAAGAGCCGCTCCACCGCGACCCGCCAGAGCGCCACGAACACGCCGTCGATCACGATGTACAGCACGAGGACCGACCGCGGAAAGGTGGTGGGCTGGGGCAACGCGAGGAAGTAGACCGCGGCGAGCGACGCGAGCTGGAAGAAGAGGGCGGGCAGGAGCAGGCGCGCCAGCGGATCGCGAAACCGTTCGCGCGAGCCGTACAGGCCGAAGAGGGAGAACGCCAGGACCTGGGCCACGGCCACCAGGAGCACGTTCGACGGCGTGAAGCGGACCTTGTCCGCAGGCAGGAGCATCTCCGTCACCGGCAGGCGGAAGTTCGTCCGCAGGAAGAAGGCCAGGCCGAGCGAGAGCGCGGCGACGAGCACGTCTCCCAGGGCCGACACGAGGCGGAAGGCCGAGTGGGTGCGGACGGCCACCGGGTCAGGCCTTCCGAGCGACCGGCGTCCAGACCGGCCGGCGGTAGCCCAACAGCCCGAAGAGAACGCCGGCGGCGAGTGCCAGGTTGATCACGCCGAAATAATAGAGCGTGCCGAAGAGGCCGGCCGGCCGGGCCACCGCGCGCGCCGCCGCGGCCGCCGCCGCGGCGAGGGTGAGGGCGGCGGCGCCGGCGATCCGCAGGGGCGGCGCGGCGCACGCCGCGATGCAGGCCGCGATCGCCGCGACCGGAGCCAGCCAGCGGGCCGCCTTGCGGGAGAGGAAGACGAGCGTCAGCCGGCCGCGGCGGCGCGCGTTCCACAGCCACCGCTCCCGGCGCAGGACCTGCCCCGCGCCGACGCCGATCCGGAAGCGCCGCCGCATCTCCGACCAGGCGTCGCGCGCCGACTCCTCCCGCGCCACCGCGTCGCCGACGAAGACGATGCGGCCGCCGCGGCGGGCCAGGTGGACGGGAATCAGGAAATCGTCCATGGACGTCGTGTCCGGCGGCAGCGGCTCGATCCCGGCGCGCCGGGCCGCGTACACGGCCCCGTTGGCGCCCAGGCAGACTCCGAGCCGCCCTTCGGCGGCCTTGGTCCGCGTCTCCCGGTCCCAGAACGCGCTCTCCGCGGCGCTTCCCTCCAGGATCAGGCGGCCGCAGGCCGCGGCGACGGAGGGATCGCGGAAGGCCCCCGCGAGGCGCGACACCGTCCCCGGCTCGAACCGCGTGTTGGCGTCCGTGAAGACGAGCACCTCGGCGGCCGAGGTCGCCACGAGATCGTTCAACACCGCGGCCTTCCCGCGGCGGCTCGGGAACGGGACCACGCGGACACGCACACGCGCGTCCGCTCCCGCGCGCGCCCGCTCGGCCGTCCGATCGGCGGACCCGTCGCAACCGACGGCGACGGCATAGGCTCCGGAGACCTCCTGGGACAGAAGGTCGGCGACGCGGTCTGCGATCACCGCCTCCTCGTCCGCCGCGGAGACCAGGACCTCGACGGACGCCGGCGGCGGTCCCTGCGCGGGCGGCGGCTCGGGCGCCGCCGCGGCGAGACGCCCGATCCAGCGCGGATAGATCAGGTAGGACCACGCCGCCAGCAGCAGCGACAGCGCGAGCAGCCCCGCGGCGAGGGCGGTCAGAACAGCCTCCTCAGGAGCTCCTCACGCAGACGGGCGCCGATCGCGGGCCAGGAGTAGAGACTCTCGACGCGGGACCGCGCCGATCGCGCGAGCGCCGCGCGCCGGGCTGGATCCGCGAGGAGATCGAGGACCGCCCGGGCGAAGGCCTCCGCGCCGTCGGCGACGACGATGTCCCGTCCCGGCTCGAGGTCGAGGCCCTCGGCGCCGATCCGCGTGGAAACGACCGTCACGCCGCAGGCCGCGGCCTCCAGGATCTTCAGCCGCGTGCCGCCTCCCGCGCGCAGCGGCACGACCGCGAGGGCCGCCTTCGCCCAGTGCGGCCGCGTGTCGCCGCCCTCGCCCAGCATGCGGACATCGTCCGCGGATCCGGAGGAGAGATCCGCCGGGGCCTCGCGACCCAGGATGTCCGCTCGCGCACCGGGATGTTCCTGGACGACGAGCGGCCAGATCTCCGAGCGAAGCCAGCGGACGGCGTCGGCGTTGGGAGGCCAGGAGAGGTCGCCGACGAACAGCGCCGTGTTCCCGGCGGCGGGCTCGGCGCGAAAAGCATAGCGGTCGAGATCGACGCCGTTGGGAACGACCAGGGGGAGGACGCCGGGCGCCGACTGCGACAGGGCGCCCGCGTCCGGTTCCGAGACGCACGACACGCCGTCGGCCTCCCGGGCCAGGCGCGCTTCGAACTCCCGGACGCGGGGCGCCTGGAGCCGCGCGAACCACCGGGCCGCGGCGGAGGCCGAGGAGCCCGTCTGCGCGACCCGCTCCCAGATCTGGGAGTCGAGATTGTGAAAATCGATCCAGCTCCGGCCGCGCGCCGCCAGGGCATCGGGCCCGACGTGGTAGGAGTGGGCCACGGTCCACGCCGGCTCGGTCCGCGCGGCGGCGCGGCGCAGGGCGGCGGACCGATAGAGAAGCGGCGAGTAGGCCCGGCCGGACAGGAGGCTCGCCGCGGCGGCCCACCCCCGGCGCCGGCGGCGCCCGGCCTGGGCGATCTCCTCGACCTCGACGCCCGGCGGGTACTCCCCGGGCGGAAGATGCGGCGGCTTCAACGCCAGGGCGCGGACTCGAAACCCTTCCGCCAGCGCGGCCAGAAGATGGTAGTTGCGGATCGCCAGCCCATCGCGCGTCGGATGCGGCGGGCGCGGAAGGATCGAGAGGAGAAGGGGCTTCATCGGGCTGCGACGGAGTATAGGGGCGCTGCCGACCTAGGAAAGCGCGGGGAGCGAATCGATCTTCGACGCGACGATCCGGCACGCCTGGATCAAGTTAGCGAGGCTTCCTTCATCGATGTCGGGCCCGCATCCATTTTGGTCCGGGGGCTCGGCCGCCAACAGCGAGCCGACGAGGAGTTCAAGCTCTGGAGGTCATCTTCCATCCCGAAGATCCACAGCTTGGGCGACTCCAGAACCCCCCTGACGAACACGCAATCGGCCCGGGATTGGCTCTTTGCCAGCGGCAACCTCATCAAGGCAGTCGATTCCCCGTAGGGTGCTGGCCGGGCAAGAGAAACGTCTTGACCAATTCGCCCTCGCCGCAGACCGTCATCCCGGAGAACCGCTTGAACCACTTGCCTTCCGGCACGTCCGGTTCGGCATCCAGCCATTTGGCCAGCAGTTCGAGCTGGGTTGCCGGGATCTTGCGACTCTGAATTCGGTCCAGCAGATGTTGGAAGAGCGCCGGCGGAATGTTCTGGCGGCGGACTTTCGGCACGAGAGGGCCTCAGATGCCGTAGAAACCGCGCGTCAGCCGCTCCTTGATCCGGGCAGCATCCGTCGGATTCGAAGCGGACGCGAGCTGCTTAGCCAGGAGGCCCAGCTCTTCCGGGCTGAGAAGGTTGCCCGTGCCCTCCAGAGCCGCGAGCTCCGCCGTCTCCAGCGCGATTTCCTCGCCCGTCGGCTTACGAGCGACGACCCGGCTCCCCGTCACGGCCTGCCGGATGAACCAGTGGTAGACCGCCAAGGCGTTCTTGATGACGTCGGTCCGCTTTGATCGCGTCAGCTCGGCCATCTGGTCCACGAGCGCCAGCTCCGTCGGCGTCAGAACCGGTTGGACCCTAGCAGTACTCATATATCCTCACTTTCCATGCTTATTATACTCTTATTTGGTCAGACAATGTTCCTGCGGAAGGGCGGCGTCAGCGGTGGTCACTCCTCCGACTCACTGTTCTCGCCAGTCAGCTCCGCAAAGCAAGTTCGAGAACTCAGTTCTCGAGAGAGGCTTTGATGGCGTCGGCATCCTCGACCGTGAGCGCCCGATTCCGAATCGCTTTGAGAAGGACCCCGGGCGTCGTCAGTAGCCTGCCTTCGCCGAGTCTCCTTTCGATCTCACGGCGGGTCTGGCGGTCGTCGGTCGCGATCGAGTCCCGTGGATTGCGGCGGCCAGCGCGCCGACTCGCCCTCCGAGAGAGCGCCTGAGTTCCGCGAATGTCGCGAGCTCAGCCGGATCCGCGACTTCGATGGCTCTTAATCGTCTCCACGGCTGATCGCCTCGTTGAGCGCCGCGGCCTGAGAGGGCTCGGTGATCTCACCGGTGACGTGTTCGGTCACGAGGAGCTGGAAGTCGCGGTTCCTGGCGAGGAGGTCGAGTCGGCCGACCAGGAAGAAGTTGATCAGGACGCATGCGTCGCAGACCACGAGGAGACGGCCGTCGGCGGCGCGCTGCACGGGCTGTCATTCGGGGAAGACCGGCTCGACGGGTTCTTCCTCTGGCTCCTCGACGAACAGAACCTCTTCGACATCGGCTGGACTCACGCCCGCCTCGGCCGCTAGCTCGAGCACTTTGCGCCTGGAAATCAGCCGTCTTCGGTACGCTTCGAGGCCGAGGGAGATGACCTGCTCTGCAAGACTCCAGGCGCCCTCTAGCTGTGGCAGCTTCAGGGCTCGCCGGAGGCTCTTCGCGGCGGCGGACTGAGACTTCAATGCCTCGAAGCGATCTTTCGCGATCAGATTGAGGTTCAGGAGCTGGAAGAGCGCCGCCTCGTAACTGCCGCAGAAATGGTGCGCCAGACGAACGACGTCGTGGACCTGGATCTCCTGGCTCTCCAGGCCGAGCGCGGCCCTGGACAGAAACCGGCTCCGCCCTCTCCGCCGAAGATCTCTTGATTCTGCCTGGTCGGTTCTCCCTTGCCGAGCACGCCGCGAAGAAGCTTTTAACGCCCTTCTTCGGGCATCAGAAAGTGGGCGGCAAACGCGTTGGCGCGGACTTCCACCAGCTCTTCGCTGTTCTGGCGGCGGCTGACCGTCCCGGCACGAGCGTGATCGACCAGCGAATGGCAATACTCATGGGCGTATGAGAAGAGACGCCTCTGGAGCACGTCGCGCGCGTTGACCACCACCACGTCACCAGTATCGGGACGATGGAAGAAGAGACCGGACACGTCGGCCGACATCTCGGCTTCAGCGGCACGAATGCCCTGCCCTTCGATGATCTCCGCAACCTCCCACGCCGGTGAGTCGCCGAGGTCGAGCCGCCTTCGCTCGTCGGTAGCCAAGGACTTGCCCTGTCGCACCGCCTCCCATCGCGCCGAGGGGGTACGTAGCTCATAGCGGGCCGGCGCGGAGCGCGTCGAGTCGATACCGAGAAGCTTCTCGAGCTGCGTCGCCTCACGCGCAAGTCTCGCGAACCGCCGCAGCTCGGAAGCCAGCGCTTCTCCGTCGTTGACACCCGGCGCTGCACGCAGGAGAACGGCCACCGGATCTTCCGCGAACGGGCTCTCGCTCACGAACTCCTCGATCCTGCGGCCGAAGAGGCCTGCGAGTTTCTCGAGTTCCAGGCTGTTCACCGCTCGCTCTGCCCGACTCGATCTGAGCAACTGGCGGTCCGCGTAATTCCGATCTTATCAGCGACTTCTTGCTGAGTCAAGCCGGCGTTCTCGCGCGCGGTCTTGATGCGGCGAGCCAGCTCCTCGGTTAGGACCGGCACTCTCACCTCCCCCTTCGCGGAAATATAATCGCACAACACGCTAGTCAAAGTCACGTCAAAATGATGTAATATCGAACTCTCGGTACAGCATATTGGGTCTTCATAAATTTCCAACACTTGGCTCATGACTCAACGCTTGAAATCCCTCAGCCCGATCCTGCCGGCGCGCCAGGTAAAAGGATCGCTCAGATCCTTCTTTTTGCTCGCGCGGCCGGCAGATGCCAGTTCAACAGATGCAACCGTATTCTTCTCGAGCACCATGTGACGCTCACCGTAGGCCCTTTGCCCAGATGGCTCACATAGTCGCCTTCAGGCCGGACGGGCCGCGAGGGCGTTCTGGCGTTCGGCCCGAGGACATCAACGATGTCGGCAATCTCATGCTCCTCTGCCCCGGCTGTCACAAACTGATAGATGACCACCCGACGGACTACACACGCAAAGCACTCGAGCAGCAAAAGGCGGAGCATGAAAGGCGCATCCGGTACATTACCGGCATCCGGCCGAACCGCACGACCGCGGTGCTGGTTCTCAAGGCGCCCATCGGAGGGCAGGTCGTCGCCACTCCTTTCGATCAGCTTTTGGAGGCGACCTTACCAAGGTATCCGATCAAGCGAGAGCCTACGCTGATCGATCTGAGCGAGATTAGCGACTCGACCCCGACCTTCATCAAGACAGCCGCCGACAATATCGAGCAGAGGGTCAAGAGGTTCTTTGAACCGGGAGGCGAGGGGCACGCCGCTGCGCACATCTCCGTTTTCGCGCTCGCGCCTATTCCCCTGCTAGTCGCTCTCGGACGTCAGCTTAGCAATAAAGTCCCCTGTGACGTTCTCCAGCGCCACCGCGACACCGAGGACTGGATCTGGAAGAAGAACGGGACGCGGGCTGAGTTCTTGGTCAGACGTCGAAGGGGCGGAGAGGGTCCGGTCTCGCTTGTCCTGTCTCTAAGTGGCCATATCCCATTGCCGCTCTCCCGTCGAAAATTCGCCAAGCGGGAGCGATCTACGAAATCACGCTCCGGCGCCCCATCCCGAACCCGACATTTCTCAGGACACGGCGCGATCTCGAAGGGTTTCGGATCGCATACCAGGGCGTGGTTGGCTCGATCATAAGAAACCACGGGTTAGTCCGTTCGATTGAGCTCTTTCCGGCTGTGCCTGCGCCCGTTGCCGTGCTCTGTGGGCGTGAACTTTTGCCGAAGGTGCATCCGAAACTCCGCGTTTACGACTACGACAAGGGAACAGGTGGCTTCAAGTTTGCTCTTGAGGTGTAATCATGGATGCCAAAGAGTATTTGGTCGAATCCTGGCGGCTCAAAACCTCGGCGAGGACAGTACGGAGCTTAGTCAGCTTCAGAAGCACCGCGGGACGTCGAAGACATTCTTCGAGGCGCCTTCAAGAGATCCAATCCGTCCATTCGTTACGGTGGCTCCCAGGCGAAAGGAACCCTGATAAAGGAGTCCTACGACCTAGACATCGCTTGCTACTTTAGGTACGACGACCTGTCGGCCGGGGCGACACTCAAGGACATCTACGAGAATACGGTGAGCGCTTTGGCGAAGAGGTATCAGCTCGAGCGGAAGACTTCGGCTCTGCGCCTCAAGAGTTGCGATGCCGGCGACACCGGCCGTGATTTTCGCATCGACGTGGTTCCCGGCAGATTCGTGGACGACAGCAGCGCGGATTGCTTCCTTCATCAGGAGGGTTCAGAGAAATGCCGTCTGAAGACTAATCTGCAGGTACACATCGATCACGTTCGCAAGAGCGGAGTGACAGCCGCGATCCAGTTACTTAAGCTCTGGAAGGCTCGCCGAAGCCTACGACTCAAAAATTTCGTTTTCGAGCTCCTGGTCGTCAAGCTGCTCCGGGCGCGAAGAACACGAAGCTCTCCGAGCAGCTGATCGAAGTGTGGAAGGCCTTCGCGGACTCGTCCGAGCCCATCACGGTCGAAGACCCGGCAAATCCGCAAGGTAACGACCTGTCAGAAGTTCTAGCACGCAATTCGGCCGAGATTCCGCCGAACGCGACAGCGACGCTCGACTTGCTCTCCGAACGTGGCTGGGAGGCAGTCTTCGGTCCCGTTGGGGGTGGGAGCGGCGAGGGGACTGTTGAAAAACTTCGCCGGGCCGCTTCCGCCGTTGCGACGCCCACGAAGCCGTGGTCCGTGATCTGAGAGGCGGTTCCCAGGACAGGGAGAGCAGAATCGTAGGAAGTCTCCAGGAAAGCCTGTCGGCGAAATATCCAGACCTGCGAGTCCTCGTCGAATGCGGCAAGCTGCTCGTCCATGGATCCTTTCCCGTGACGCATGAAGGGCAAATCCTCGATCGGTTCCAAATCGAGCTCGAGATTCCCCATCGCCAACTCTGACGCGGTGCCGGAGCTTCGCGAAACCGGTGGCCGCATACCGACCCTGGCCGATAGACACATCAATTCGGCCGGGGAAGCGTGCCCCCTTGTGCCAGAGGAGTGGCTCCTCGCACCGCGCGAGGAGAGGACCTTGCTTCGTTTCCTGGACGGACCGGTTAGAAATTTCTTCATCGGCCAAGCGCTGGTCGAGCGAGGCGAACCATGGCCGGCCGGGGAGAGGCCACATGGCCGGGCTGGCCTGTTGGAGGCCTATGGGGAAATGCTGCGAGTGGCGGACCCAGATGCCATACCACGCTATCTTGAGTGCCTGACACATCGGAGGGTCAAGGGGCACTGGTCCTGTCCGTGTGGTAGCGGAGAGAAGATCCGCCTATGCCACCTTGAGCAGGTCAGGTTGCTCAGCGAGCGAATTCCACGATCCGTCGCCCGCAGCGCTCTGAGCCGGTTAACAAGAACATAGCGATGATCACTTTGCGCGTTGAAAATCGGCTTCGGGTTACCCCGGCCCATGGGGGTTTAAGAGCTTGGCCTCGATTGGGACGAGTTCACCACCGAAGGCTTTTGCGAGGATCGCCTGCGTCAAGTGTTCGGTTCGGACGGCAGCCTCGGCCACCCGTCTGTCAATCGCGTCGGTCAGCTTGAACATCCCCTCGACCCGGTCAGCGATCACGTCTTGCTCGGCCAGGGGGGGAGCGGAACCGGCAGCCGGCCGAACCGACTCTTGTTCAGTATAGGAAGAGTCGTCTCGGAAGCTCGCGTTCTTATTTGCTCCTGCATCCAAGGGCTACCGAAAAGCCAAAAAAGCCAGGATGGCGAGACGAGTTTCCGGTTGGGGACGACGGAGTTGATCTGCTGGTTGGTCGCTCCACGAACCCGAGACAGGCCTGTCTTACCGATCGTCGCACCGATGCATGTGACCATGACCGTTTGCGGGGGCAATATTCTGGACACGGCTTCGCCCATCTTGGAGATACCTTCGCTCGCGCCCGCGACGAGATACCCTGCATCGAGGTCCGTCGGCTTGAAAAAGGGTGTGGCTCCTCCGAAGTACTCAGACACCTTCCTCGAAGGAGTCGTACCCGTCACAACCTGACCGAGCGCGCCTACGGCCGCCCAGCTCCATGTCTCCGGAATCTCGGGAAGATCCGCGAGATCGGCGACCGAGGCCTCTGAGACATCAGGTTCCCCCTTAACCAGCTGGTGTTGGTTCCTCCAATCCTCCGTCAGACGCCCCGAGCAGGCGGCGGCGAGGACGGACTGGCGGAAGCGCTTGAGGATGGCAGGCACCTTCGCCAGGCGGTCGCGGGTGGCGTTCACGCGGGCGAGCAGCGCCTCGACCTTCTCGACGATGCGGCGCTGTTCCTTCAGTGGCGGAAGGGCAATCGGCTATGCTCAAGCAACTCGAGCCGCGACGCGCCGCTGGCTCACCGTGACCGAGGACGTACGCTCCTTAGATCGGCCTTTCGGAACGACTCCTGCCGAATGCAAGTAGTAGAGATACTCCGGCAGCACAGCCCCGTTCGAGCTGAAGCACACTCAAACTTGCGAGCCGAATTCCCAGACCATTCCGGAGTTCCTTAGCGATCGCACTTGACTTCCCGTTCTCCATGCATGGAGATCGCTCTTTGCGAAGATGACGTCATTGTCCTCGAAAAGACCGTGTAGCCCTTCCGCACCGTCTAGCGATACGGTCTTACCTCCCGCCGACGTAATGGCCCCTTGATACGCATCCACCGCCGGCATCGGCACGAAAGAGACAACGCGTTTCCGGCTGCGATAGCGCTCGCAGTTCGCTCTTGGGCGGATTGATCTCGCAGATGTCAGAGAGCGCGGCAGCTGCCCATCCTTTCAGGCAGACCGAGCGCGCTAGGGAAGGCTACACTTCCCGAATCGGCGGCCGCCCTTCTCCCCTCTCGCCTCGAGAAGGATCCGCCGGCCACTTGGTTGGTCCAAGACGGCCAGACCCGATTCAGCTCATCGACGGCTCCCTCGAGTTCTCCGATCGCGTCCGCCGCCAGTTCCTCGGGCTCGGGCAGCTCATCTGGCGTCGTCGAGCGACTCCTCCTTCAGCCACTTGAAGCCGTCGAGCTTGAAGTCGCGCGTCCTTGACCTCGGCGATGTGGAAGCTGCGCCAGCGGTCCTCCTTCGAGTCCGCCGGCCTTGCGCTTCGCGCCGGCCGTTCGGGTCGCGGCCGTAGCACTTCTCGAACTCGGCGAAGTGCTCCGGCGTCAGCGG
Organism: uncultured Acidobacteriota bacterium; assembly: GCA_963733955.1. Classification (GTDB taxonomy): domain Bacteria; phylum Acidobacteriota; class Thermoanaerobaculia; order UBA5066; family Gp7-AA6; genus DATFTF01. Next base: position 1,233,880 of record CAVTEW010000003.1, on the reverse strand, counting down.
GCGGTCCTTCTTGGTGATGCCGGGACGTTGGTGCGGGCGTCGTAGATCCAGACGTTCTCGGTCGGGTAGCCCTTGGTGAAGAAGACGACGTTGGCCTTGACGCCCTGGCTGTAGGGCGTGAACGTGCCGCGCGGCAGGCGCAGGACGGTGTGCAGGTCGCAGTCCTCGCGTGAGGATCTTGAACACCTCGCCGGCCTGGTCGGCGAAGAGGCAGTTGTCCGGCAGCGACGACCGCGGCCCGGCCGCCGGGCTTCAGGATCGTCAGGACGTGCTGGAGGAAGTTGAGCTGCTTGTTGCGAGGTCGCGATCGTGAAGTCGTCGCGCTCGGGCGCCTGGTTGGCGCCCTTGGTGCCGAACGGCGGATTGGTCAGGACCACGTCGAAGCGCTCGGCCGGTCGGCAGCTCGTAGATCGAGTCGCCGAGCGTGATGTGCGGCTCGATGCCGTGCAGGTAGAGGTTCATCAGGGCCAGGCGGCGCGGGCGGGCGACCAGGTCCTGGCCGAAATACGTCTTCGTGCTTGACCCGCTTCGCGACGTCGCGATCGAGCGCGCCGCCCTTCGTCTGCGTCGATGAGCCACTCGTAGGCGGCGACGAGGAAGCCGCCGGTGCCGCAGGCCGGATCGCAGATCGTGAAGTCCGGTGCGCGCTCGCGGGTCGGGCTTCATGCAGCGGACGATCGACTGGATCAGGACGCGCGGCGTGAAGTATTGGCCGGCGCCCTTCTTGCCCTTCGCTGGCGGCCTTTTCCAGCAGGCCCTCGTAGGCTTCGGCCTTCACGTCCACGCCGAGCGCGTCCACTCGGTCTCGTCGATGAGGTCGATGAGCTTCTTGAGGTTCACCGGGTTGTTGAAGCGGGACTGCGCGCCGGAGTAGATGTCGCCGAGGATGCCGGGCGTCTTGCCGAGCTTGCGGAGGAGATCGACGTAGTGGTCGGTCAGCGTCGGTGCCGCTCTTGCCGCGTGAGCGTCGGCCAGTCGCAGCCCTTCGGCAGCTCGACGCCGCGCTCGTCGGCCATCTTGAGGAAGAGCAGGTAGGTGATCTGCTCGATGTAGTCGCCGTAGTCGATGCCGTCGTGGCGCAGCGTGTGGCAGAAGCCCCAGAGCTTCTGAACGATGTCGGTCATGCGTACTCCTCCCCGAGACCGCTGGGCCTGCAGTCCTTCGGAATCCAAATCCAGCCTTCAGTTTCCAGCTGTGAATCGGCCAGCGGCGACCTCGAGTCTAGTTGATCTCGAGCCCGAAGAAGGCAGCAACGATCGCGCAGCGCAACGAATCTCGGACATCTTTTTCATCTTTCAGCAATCCAAGGCGCGGCTGAAGACGTTGAAAGGATGTCGTCTTGCAGGGTGGAGCTTCGCCTCGGTAGGTGCCGGGTACGTCTCGACCGCTGTCCAACTGGCTGAGCGCCGAGACTGCCTACCCTCGCCGTGCGAAATCCGCCCTTCGACAGGACGTACATCGCCTTCGTCGCTTGGCTGCCGATTCGGTCTTGCACGGCCGATTTCGGCTTGAAGCCCCTTGCAAACAAGCTGCGCTCGGTCTGCCGAAAGAGATAGGGATTCCGTTTCCATTCCGAGCCGGAAGGCCGTTCCCCGTACGCCGGCAAGTAGATCGCAAAACTGCGTCTGGCCAACCCAGAGGTGCGTCGATGGCTAGAACAGCTTTCGCTGGACCGCTATCAACGTGAAGAAGCTTTAGGAACAGCTGAGGAATCGATTCAGCCTCGGCGAGGCACTCGCGAAGGTTTCCGCGCCCATGGCTCTCCCACGATAGCAAGCCTGGCTGAGCTCGCTCCGGTCAATGCACAAAGCGCATCGCGGCTCGCTCTATTTCTGTCGCAATGCCAGGCTCCGACATCCCAACCGACGAAAAGAGTCTCACGCCGCGATCGCCTCATTCATGCTTGCCAGGAGGTCCTGGAGCTGCCCGTCGAACGCCCGGTCCGCGGCTCGCCAGCCGCCCTCGCGCGAAAAGATCGGGACGGCCTCGAAGTCTTCGCCGTCGATCGACAGGTTCTCGACCAGATGGTCGCGGATGCGGTCGAGCCACTGCTGCTGGTCGGGCGTGAACGTCTTGCCGGCCGTGACCTTCGTCAGAAGGCCCGTCCACCCGCTCCGCGGCGGTCAGCAGCGGCTGCTCCTCCCTGGCGGCGTGCTTCACCATCGAGATGATGTCGACCAGCGCCTTGTGGTAGCTGGCCGCGTGGGCCTTTCTGGAGGTTCTCCTCGGTGAAACGCTCGCGGCGTCGCGGCGAGCTTCTGCCGCAGCTCGGCCAGAGCCTCGGTGCTCCAGCTCCTGCGGCCGGTCGAGCAGGATGCGGATGGCCTCGATGTGGGCGGGGTTCTCGCGTGACGAAGCGCGCGAAGGCTGTCGAGGTAGTCCTCGGGCTTGTATTCCTTGCCGTCGCGCGTCGCGGATCAGCCATTCCGAGTGACCGTGTCCTCGTGTCTCGTAGGCGACGACGAAGCGTCCGGCTCGGCCGCGGGTAGGTGACCAGCAGGTCCTGGAAGCCCGCGTCGCGGAGCAGCTTCATCGTCGCCGGTGAAGTCCGCTTGCAGGGCAGCCGGGCAGGCCGCGGGCGTAGCCGGCCAGGTCGCCGTCGGGGATGTAAGCGGCGAACAGCTCGCGGGCCTCGCCGGCCATCTCCTTGTCGATGCGCTGCAGCCGCTTGACCAGGCAGCGGATGTTGTAGTCGCGGTCCCGGTTGTCCCAGATGTCCTCGATGATCTCCGCGATCGTGCGGGTCGGCTTGTCCGGCGGCTCGGCGGTGATGGCCGTCGCGTTGCTGGAAGTACTCGAGCAGCGTGCCGTCGAAGCAGTCGAAGACGGTGAAGTGGGACTTGTCGGGAAACTTCTCGCCCTTGCGCGTGCCGCGGCCGAGCATCTGCTCGAACAGGATGCGGGACTTCACCGGCCGCAGGAAGACGATGAACTCCAGGTCGGGGATGTCCACGCCGGTGGACAGCAGGTCCACCGAGACGACGATGCCGGGGTTCGGGCGGTTGCGGAACTCGCGGATGCGCTGGAAGGGCCGATCGACGCGGCCGGTGATCTTCTGCGACGAACGAGTCGCCGCGGCCGAAGACGTCGCGGCAGATGTCGACGAGCTGGTCGGCGTGGGAGGTGTGCGGCAGGTCGTTGACGGCGAAGATCAGCGTCTTGGGGAAGCGGCCGTAGCGCTGCTCGTGCTCGTCGGCGTACTTCTTGAGCTCCTCGAGGATCTTGCGGTTGGAGTCGGGCGAGGTGACCTTGCGCTCGATCTCGGTGGTGTCGAACTGCCGCTCGTCCTCCAGCAGGTCGAGCTGCTCGGTGCCGGTCTCGGGGTCGACGAGCTCGACCTGCTCGCCTTCCTTGAGGAAGACGCCCTTCATGCGCACGTCGGACTTGACGTTGACGACGTCGTAGTCGACGAGGTAGCCCTCGCGGACGGCCCGCTCGTACTCGTAGCGGATAGACGACGTCCTTGAAGTAGGCCGTCGTGTGGGCGGCGGGCGTGGCGGTCAGGCCGATCTTGATGGCGTCGAAGTGGTCGAGCGTGTTGCGCCAGACGGACAGCTCCGGCGGACGTGTAGCCGCGGTGGCACTCGTCGGCGACGATCACGTCGAAGGCGTGGATCGGGATGTCGAGCTTGTCGGCATCGTCGTCGATCGTCCTCGTCGCCGCGGCCGAAGATCGCCTGCCGGCCGAACAGGTTGATCGCCATGCGCTGGATCGTGCAGACGTAGACGAAGGCGTGGCCGGGCTGCGGGTCGGTCAGGTAGGTCGCTGGGCAGGACCTTCGGGTCGAACTTCTCGTCCTCGTCGAAGTCCTCGCGCTGGAAGCGCTGGCTGTAGACCTCGTAGATCTGGTCGAACTTCAGGCCCGGCTCGGGCTCGAACGACGGCGAACGCGCGCACGGCCTGGGCGGCCAGGGCGCGGCGGTCCACCAGGAAGAGGACGCGCCGGGCGACGCCGACTTCATCAGCCGGTAGACCTGGTTGACCAGCGTGAAGGTCTTGCCGGTGCCGGTCGCCATCGCGACGAGCATCTTGCCGCTTGCGCTCGGCGATGGCCTTCTCGACGGCGGCGTTGGCTTCGATCTGGTAGGGGCGCAGCCGGGGTGGTCGTTCGGCAGTCGCGAGCGAGCCAGTCGCAGGCGGCGTCGAAGTCCCGGCCGAGCATCTCCTGCAGGGCGTGCGGGCGTGTGGAAGCCGGCGACGCGGCGCGAGCGGTTCAGCGGATGGCGGACGTCGTGGAACCAGATGACCTCGCCGTTGGTCGAGTAGAGGAACGGGCACGCGGAAGCCGCCGAAGTTGAACGGGCTGCTCGGTCAGGCCGCGTGCGTATCGCTCGGCCTGGGTCAGGACGTTCTGCGGGCCGAGCGTGAGCTTCTTGGCCTCGACGATGCCGACGACGCTGGCCGTCGACACAGAGGGCGTAGTCGGCCGGGCCGTTGTCGGTCGGGTATTCCGTCAGAGCGCGCGCGGATCCATTGGAGGCGCCGGACTTGAATGGCGCAACGTCCCAGCCCTGCGCCTTGAGCTTCGGATCAATGAGACGCTTGCGCGTCTGCCACTCGCGCTGGGAGGCTTCTGGATGGGCCATGTGCGTTGAAGGAGCCACCATTGTAGGGCAGTCGAAGCCGGCCTCAGCGGTAAGCGTCCTTCTTATGGTCGGCCGCCGTCAGAAAGACGAGGCCTTTCGCGTCGTCGATCTCGTAGAAGATCCGCCAGGAACCGATTCGGACGCGCCAGGTGGGCGGGTCGTAGTCGCGAAGCCGGGCGGCCGATGGGACCTGCCGCGGTGTGAGCCGGAGAATCGGGTAGGCCCTTTCTGTAAGGGTCGTGCGAATCCTCGAGGCCGCTGCCGGACCGAGCTTCTTTAGATCCCGTTGAAATGGGGTCGTCTCGAAGAGGCGATACTCAGACAAACCTTCAGACCTTAGACAAACCGGCCCTTGCGGGCGGAGGCGGCCTGATGTCCAGCCTTCAGCCGCCGGAGAAGGCTCCGATCGGAGCGGATCTCGGCCATCTCTTCCTCGGAGACGAAAATCTCGGCGAGCGCCCGGCTCTTCGCGGCCGTCTCGATGAAGTTGGCGATCGAGCGATTCTCGGAGGCGGCCGCCTCGACGATCAGATCGTAGGCTTTCTCGTCGAGACGCAGCGTCAGGGTTTTGGGCATGATGTCACTCCGACATCATTTTAATATCATACCGATTCGAAGGCGCTCCCCCCACCGAACAAAAAGAAACGCCCGGGCTTTCGCCCGGGCGTTGAAGAATCGTCGCGAATGCCGAATCAGTACATGCCGCCCATGCCCGCTCCGGGCGGGGGCGCCGGCTTCTCCTTCTCCTTGATCTCGGAGACGAGCGCTTCGGTGGTGAGCATCAGTCCGGCGATGGACGCCGCGTTCTGCAGCGCGTTCTTGGTGACCTTGGTGGGATCGATGATCCCGGCCTTCAGCATGTCTTCGACCTTCTCCGCGTTGGCGTTGTAGCCGAAATTGCCGCCCTTGGACTTCAACTCGTTGATGACGACGGAGCCCTCGGCCCCGGCGTTGTGCACGATCTGCCGGGTCGGCTCCTCCAGCGCGCGGATCACGATCCGGGCGCCGATCTTCTCGTCGCCGGAGAGCTGGTTGGCCGCCTTCTCGACGGGCTCCATGCAGCGCAGCAGGGCCACGCCGCCGCCGGGGACGATCCCCTCTTCGACGGCCGCCTTGGTCGCGTGCATGGCGTCCTCGACGCGAGCCTTCTTCTCCTTCATCTCGGTCTCGGTCGCGGCGCCGACCTTGATCACCGCCACGCCGCCCACGAGCTTGGCCAGGCGCTCCTGGAGCTTCTCGCGGTCGTAGTCCGAGGTGGTCTCCTCGATCTGGGAGCGGATCTGCTTGACCCGGCCCTGGATCGCTTCCTGCTTCTTCTTGGACCGGTCGTCGACGAGGATGGTCGTGTTGTCCTTGTCCACGGTGACCTTCTTGGCGTCACCCAGGTCCTCCCACTTGACGTTCTCGAGCTTGATGCCGAGGTCCTCGGAGATGAGCTTTCCGCCGGTCAGGATGCCGATGTCCTCGAGCATGGCCTTGCGGCGATCCCCGAAGCCCGGCGCCTTGACCGAGCAGACCTGCAGCGTGCCGCGCAGCTTGTTGACCACCAGCGTGGCCAGAGCCTCGCCCTCGACTTCCTCGGCCACGATCAGGAGGGGCTTGCCCTGCTTGGCGATCTGCTCGAGGATCGGGAGGAGGTCCTTCATGTTGGAGATCTTCTTCTCGAAGAGGAGCACCTTGGCGTTCTCCAGGACGCACTCCATGCGCTCGGCGTCGGTGATGAAGTAGGGAGAGAGGTAGCCGCGGTCGAACTGCATGCCCTCGACCACTTCCAGCGTCGTCTCCAGCCCCTTGGCTTCCTCCACCGTGATCACGCCGTCCTTGCCCACCTTGTCCATGGCCTCGGCGATGATCTTGCCGATCTCCGAGTCGTTGTTGGCCGAGATGGTGCCGACGTGGGCGATGTCCTTGCCCTCGACCGGCTTGGACAGCTTGTCCAGCGCTTCCACCGCCGCCCGGACCGCGTGGTCGATGCCGCGCTTCAACTCCATCGGGTTCGCGCCGGCGGTGACGTTCTTGATGCCCTCGCGGTAGAGGGCCTGGGCCAGGACCGTGGCCGTGGTCGTGCCGTCGCCGGCGACGTCGGAGGTCTTGGAGGCGACCTCGCGGACCATCTGGGCGCCCATGTTCTCCAGGGAATCCTGGAGCTCGATCTCCTTGGCCACCGTCACGCCGTCCTTGGTGATGGTGGGAGATCCGAACTTCTTCTCGATGACGACGTTGCGGCCCTTGGGGCCGAGCGTCACTTTGACGGCATCGGCGAGCTTGTTGACGCCGTGAAGAATGCGCTGCCGCGCTTCCTCACCGTAGGAAATCGTTTTCGCTGCCATGTTTCTGCTACTCCTTACTTCTCGGCTTACTTCTCGACCACGGCGAGAACCTCGTCCTCGCGCAGGATCAGGTGCTCGACATCGTCGATCTTGATTTCGGTTCCGGCGTACTTGCCGATGAGGATGCGGTCTCCCTTTTTGACGTCGAGCGGGAGCTGCTTGCCTTCCTCGTTGATCTTGCCCTTGCCGACGGCGACGACCTCCGCCTCCATCGGCTTCTCCTTGGCGGTGTCGGGGATGATGATCCCGCCCTTCTTGACTTCTTTTTCCTCCAGCCTCTTGACGAGAATCCTGTCGTACAACGGACGAATCTTCATGCTTCCTCCTAAATTGTCCTGCGTTGCGGCGGGCCTCCCGAAGGGACCTGCCGGATCGGATATTAGCACTCCTCGACCGAGAGTGCTAGCAAAGAGTGGCCCCTTCCGGGCGGCTGGTCATCTGATTGGAATGCCGCGATTTAGGCCTGTCCACGGTCCTCGCGCGGCTCGGGTTCCCTATACTTCGCGCCGTGCGGGCGCTCATCACCGGCATCGCGGGCCAGGACGGACCGTACCTGGCGGAGCACCTGCTTTCCCTCGGCGACGAGGTCCTGGGCCTGGCCCGGCCCGAGGGATCGCGCGAGCGCCCGACGGCGCTGCCCGCGGCGGTCCGCCTCCTCGAAGCGGACCTCCGATCCGAGGAGTCCCTCGCCGCGGCGCTCGTCCGCGAGCGGCCCGACGAGATCTACAACCTCGCGGCGCGCTCCTTCGTGCCCGACGCCGCTGCCTCCCCCGCCTCGGCCGCCGAGATCAACGCCCTCGCCGCGGCGAGGCTCCTGGAAGCCGTCCGGCGCGTCGACCGGCGCATCCGCGTGTTCCAGGCCTCCTCGGCGGAGATGTTCGGGCACCCCGCGGAATCGCCGCAGAACGAAAGGACGCCGTTCCAGCCGGCCACCCTCTACGGCGCGGCCAAGCTCTACGCCCACCGGGCGGCCGAGGCCTTCCGCCGCGGCGAGGGGATCTTCGCCGCCTGCGGAATCCTCTTCAACCACGAGTCGCCGCGACGGGACCCGCGATTCGTGACCCGCAAGATCACGCAGGCCGCGGCGCGCATCGCCGCCGGCCGGCAGTCGCAGCTCGCGCTGGGAAACCTCGAGGCGCGGCGCGACTGGGGCTTCGCCGGGGACTTTGTCCAGGCCATGCCGAAGATGCTCCGGCGGACCGAGCCCGCCGACTTCGTGCTCGGGACCGGGGAGAGCCACAGCGTCCGCGACCTGCTCGAAGAGGCCTTCGGACTCGTGGGCCTCGATTGGACGCGCCACGTCGTGACCGATCCGTCGCTCGTGCGGCCGGAGGCGGGCGCAGCGCTCGTGGCCGACGCCGGACGCGCGCGCCGCGAGCTCGGTTGGGCGCCGTCGGTCGGCTTCCGCGAGCTCGTGCGGAAGATGGTGGAAGCCGACATCGCCCTGGTGCGGGCCGCGCCGGACGAAGGACCTCGGACTTAGGACTTAGGACCAACCGCCTCCTGCCCGCCGATGCGTGTTAGCGTCATCGCCGCCATGAGCTGGTCCGGCAAGCGCGTCCTGATCACGGGCGGCCTCGGCTTCCTCGGATCCAACCTGGCGATCCGCCTGACGCGGGAAGGCGCCCGCGTCTGCCTGTGCGACGCCATGCTGGAGGGGTACGGCGCCAACCTCGCCAACATCGCCGAGATCCGCGGCGACGTGGAGGTGCAGTTCTCCGACGTGCGGGACGAGAACGTCATGGGGCACCTCGTGGCCGGGCAGGACGTCGTCTTCCACCTGGCCGCCCAGGTCTCCCACGTCATGTCCCTCTCCAACCCGTATCCCGACATCGACATCAACATCAAGGGAACGGCCGCGGTCCTGGAAGCCTGCCGCAAGCGTAATCCCGGCGCCGTGGTGGTGCGGTCGGGCACCCGCGGACAGTACGGGCCGGCGGTGAAGCTCCCGGTGTCCGAGGACGCGCCCTCGGACCCACGCGGCGTCTACGAGATCTCCCAGCTCTCCGCCGAGATGATCTGCCGCGCCTACCAGCGGATTCACAACCTGCGTATTGTGCCGCTGCGGCTGACCAACGTGTACGGCCCGCGCTCCCAGATGCGGCACTCGCAGTTCGGCGTGGTCAACTGGTTCGTGCGCCTGGCCCTGGAGGGCCGGCCCATCCCCATCTTCGGCAGCGGCAAGATCGTCCGCGACTTTCTCTACGTGGACGACTGCGTGGAAGCCCTGCTGCGCTCGGCGCTGGAGCCGGCCGCGGCCGGGCAGATCTTGAACGTGGGCCACGACCATCCCTCGACGTTTCTGGAAGTGGCCCGCCTCCTGGAAGAGCTCGTTCCCGGCGCGTCGATCGAGTTCACCGACTTCACGCCCGAGCGCAAGGCGCAGGAGCCGGGAGACTTCCTCTCCGACATTTCCAGGATCCGCAAGCTCCTGGGCTGGGAGCCCAGGATCGGCCTGCGCGAGGGACTCGCCCGGACCGTGGACTTCTACCGCGACCGGCGCGCGGATTATTTCTAGCGCCGGCCGCGCAAGCAACGCCCCGACGTTTCCCGTGGGACCGTAAACGTTCGTTTCACGAAACTAATTGGCCGGGGCGGCCGGGGATTCCCGCAGGCGCTCGAAGAAGCGGTAGATCTCCGCGGGCGTGCGCGCCTCCAGCAGGTGCTCGGCCAGCCCTTCCCGATGGATGAGGTGGGAGAGCCGCGCTTCCCACAGGAGCTGCAAGGCGACCGTTCGCGCGAGCAGGATCATCACCAGCCTGGGCCGGTACCCGTGCTCCTCCTGGAAGTCGACCGGCTGCGCCGCGCGCACCAGGATCAATCGGTCCGACCCGAGCGGACATTTTTCCGGCTCGCGGGGATGGGGAAAGGCCACCGCGGGATCCAGGGCCGTGGGGCACAGCGCCTCGCGCTCGAGGATCGAGTCGAGGATGTGATCCCGCGCGGCGTCCCCGGGCGACTCGGTCAGGTCGAGTTTGGCCTCGCGCACGGCCCGCGCGATCAGCGGCTCGGCCCGAGTCTCCGGGACGTCGAGGAAGATGTTGCGGGTCTCCAGGTACGGAGAGAGCCGCATCTCCTGGCCGGCGCCGGAGACCGGCTCCGGCAACGACTCGTTCTCGGTCCGGCGGCGCAGCAGCCAGGCGTCCAGGTCCCGTCCGCGGAAGCGCCAGCGCCCCCCCACGCGCACGGCCGGCAGCTCGTGCACCATCCGGTAGATCGTCTTCTCGGAAAGGGAAAGGTAGCGGGCGACATCGCTCACGGTCATCATCCCTATCGATGGATCCTTTTTCTCTTTGTGTCCATTCATGTCCAAAAGAATACCATTTTGACTACGTTTTTGCCAGCCTCCGCCTCGAAAACGACCAGCCGTGGCAATCCGTTAAACTCTTGCAGATTCATGATTTCCATTCACCCGACGGCTCTGGTGGCCTCCAAACAAATCGGCGAGGGAACGCGCATCTGGGCGTTCTGCAACGTGCTGGCGGGCGCCCGGATCGGAAAGGACTGCAACGTCTGCGATCGCTGCTTCATCGAAAACGACGTCGTGCTCGGGGACAGGGTCACGGTCAAGTGCGGCGTGTCGCTCTACGACGGCCTGGAGCTCGAGGACGACGTCTTCGTCGGCCCGGATGTGGCCTTCTCCAACGATCCGAGGCCGCGCAGTGGCGTGCACCTCGACCGGCACCCGCGGACCCTCGTCCGGACCGGGGCGTCGCTCGGCTCCGGAGCGGTCGTCGTGCCGGGAATCACCATCGGCCGATGGGCCATGGTGGGAGCGGGCTCGGTCGTGACCCGCGACGTGCCCGACCACGCCCTGGTCTACGGAAACCCGGCGCGGCGGCGCGGGTCGGTCTGCCGATGCGCGCGGACGCTCGCGTTCGAGCAGGGCGCGGCCGCCTGCGCGTGCGGGCGGGCGTACGAGCTCTCCGCGCCGGACGTGGTCCGCGAGAGGCCCCGATGAACGCGGTGGCCGGCGTGCGGGTTCCCTTCGGCGCCCTGGAGAACGATTACCTGGCCCGCCGGGAGCGGATCGACGCCGCGGCGCTGCGGGTCTTTCTCAGCGGGCGATTCATCCTGGGCTCCGAGGTCGCCGCGTTCGAAGCCGAGCTCGCGCGCTACCTCGGCGTCGAGTTCGTGATCGCCTGCGGCAACGGCACGGAGGCCATCGCCTTGATGCTGCTCGCCGCGGGAGCCGGACCGCAGGACGAGGTCGTTCTCCCGGCCAATGTCTGTGTCCCGGTCATCGCCGGCGTGCGCCTCTCCGGCGCGCGGCCGCGCTTGGCCGACGTCGATGCGCGCACCCTGACGCTGGACGCCGCCAACGCGGAACGGGTCTGGACGCCCCGCGTGCGCTTCGTCCTCCCCGTCCATCTGTACGGCGGCGTGGCCGATCTCGCCGGCCTCGAGCGCCTGGCCGCCGGGCAGGGCGCGGCGCTCCTGGAGGACTGCGCGCAGAGCCACGGGGCGACCTCGGACGGGCGCAAGACGGGCTCCTTCGGCCGGGCCGCGGCCTTTTCCTTCTACCCCACCAAGAACCTGGGCGCGTACGGCGACGGAGGAGCGGTCTCCACGGGCGACGCCGCGCTGGCGGACCGGGCCCGGCGCCTGCGGCAGTACGGATGGAGCCGGCGTGACTACTCCGAGTTGGAGGGCCGCAATTCGCGGCTGGACGAGATCCAGGCGGCGATTCTCCGGGTGAAGCTCTTTGATCTGGACAGCGACAACGCCCGCCGGCGCGCCATCGCGGCCCGCTACGACCAGGCGTTCGCCGGCCTTCCGCTCGAGCGGCTCGCCGCGCGGCCGGGCGCGGCCCCGGTCTGGCACCTCTACCCCGTGCGCACGCCGCGGCGCGACGAACTGAAGAGCCACCTGGCCGCCCGGGGCGTCGAGACCTCCGTCCACTACCCGCTCCCCTTGCACCTCCAGCCGGCCTACGCGTTCCTGGGACATTCCCGCGGGGATTTCCCGGTCTCGGAAGCGGCCTGCGAGACGGTCCTGTCGCTGCCGATCTACCCGTCGCTCGAGGACGCCCAGGTGGACCTCGTGGCCGACGCCGTGCGCGAGTTCTTCTCGTGAGCGCGGCGCGCGACCGGATCTCCGTCGTCGTCCCGGTCTTTTTCAACGCGGCGACGCTGCCGTCGCTGGCGGCGCGGCTCCAGGCCATCGCCGGATCCGCGGACTGGGACCTCGAGGCCGTCTTCGTGGACGACGGCTCGGGCGACGACTCCTGGGCGAAGATCGAAGAGATCGTGCGGGCGTGGCCGGCCGCCCGCGGCCTTCGCCTGACGCGCAACTTCGGATCGCAGATGGCGATCCTGGCGGGCCTGCAGGAGGCCACCGGCCAGGCGGCCGCCGTTCTGTCCGCCGATCTCCAGGAGCCGCCCGAGCTGCTCGTCCAGCTGGTCGAAGCCTGGCGGCGCGGGGCCGTGGCCGCGCTGGCGGTCCGCCGCAGCCGTCCCGAGTCGGTGGGGGCGCGGGCCGCGGCGAGCCTGTACTACAGGACTCTGCGGCGCCTGGCGCTCTCGGAGATGCCTGCCGGGGGCTTCGACTGTTTCCTGATCGGGCGGCCGGCGATCGACTTCCTGACCGAGAACCGCGAGATCCACACCTCCCTGCCGGGGCTCCTCGTGTGGGCCGGATTCCCCGCCGCGCTGGTCCCCTACGACCGCGTCGCGCGCTCGGAAGGGCGCTCGCGCTGGACCCTCGCCAAGAAGCTCAAGTATTTCCTCGACTCGGTGATCTCGTTCTCCTACGCGCCGCTGCGGTGGATGTCCGTGGCCGGCACGGTGCTGGCGTTCCTCGCCTTCGGTTACGCGCTGTTCCTCGTCTTCTTCAAGCTCTTCCACGGCCAGGGCGTGCAGGGCTGGACGACGACGATGGTCGTGCTCGCGTTCCTGTCCGGCGTCCAGCTGCTCTCCCTGGGAATCCTGGGCGAGTACCTGTGGCGGACGCTCGACGCCGCGCGCGCGCGCAAGGGGTTCCTGGTGCGGGAACGGACAGAGGATCGGAAGGCGGAAGGCGAGGGGCGCTGAGCGGTAGACGGTCGAGCCAGCCCTCGCGGCGTCATCTCGCTTTTCGCCTTCGTTCGCCTTACGCCTTCCGCCTCACGCCTCACGTCCTTTAAGGCAGCGCCGCCAGCACCGACGCGGCGATCCGCTCCACCTCCATGTCGGTCAGCTCCGGGAACACCGGCAGCGCCAGGACTTCGCGCGCGGCCCGCTCGGACTCGGGAAACGACCCCTCGCCGTAGCCCAGGCCGCGGAAGCACTCCTGGAGGTGGAGGGGAACGGGATAGAAGACCGCCGTGGCGATTCCGTCCTTGGCCAGGCGCGCGCGGACGCGCTCGCGCTGGGCGACGCGGACCACGTACTGGTGGTAGACGTGCCGGCGGCCGGGGGCCTCCCGGGGCAGGCGCACGCGGCCTTTCGCCTCCGCGCCCGCCAGCAGGGCGGAGTAGCCCGCGGCGATCTCGCGGCGCCGGTCGTTCCACGCGGCCAGGCGCGGCAGCTTCGCCGACAGCACGGCCGCCTGCACGGCGTCCTGGCGGAAGTTTCCGCCGACCCGCTGGTGGTGGTAGGTGACGGGCGAGCCGTGCACCCGCAGGCTCCGGACGGCCTCCGCGAGCGCGTCGTCGTCGGTGGTCACGGCGCCGGCGTCTCCAGCCGCGCCGAGATTCTTGGTGGGATAGAAGGAGAAGGCCGCCAGCCGCCCGAGAGCGCCCGCGGCCTTTCCGTTCCAGGTCGCCCCGACCGCCTGGCAGGCGTCCTCCAGGATCGGAATTCCGCGCCGCTGCCCGATCTCGAGGATGGGGCCCATGTCCGCGCACTGACCGTAGAGGTGCACCGGCTGGATGGCCCGGGTGCGCGGCGTGATCGCGGCCTCGAGTTTGTCCGGGTCGAGGTTGAACGTCGCGGGCTCGATGTCCACGAACACGGGGCGGGCCTGCAGCCGCGCCACGGTCCCCGCCGAAGCGAAGAACGTGAAGGGCGGGGTGATGACCTCGTCCCCCGGCTCCAGGCCCAGCGCCATGAGCGAAACCAGAAGCGCGTCCGTCCCCGAGGAGACCCCGATCGCGTGGGCCACGCCGATCTGGTCGGCGAAGGCCTTTTCGAAGGCGTCGTTGGCCGGGCCCAGGACGAAACGCCCGGTCGCGAAGACCTCCTCGACACGCCGCGCGATCTCTCCCTTGAGCTCCCCGTCGTAGCGCGTCAGGTCCAGCATGGGGATCGGTTTGTCCAGCATGGAAGGGATTCTAAATGCGCTCCCTGGGCGACGCGCCGCGGTCGGCCATCGCGGCCGCGCTGCCGGGCTAGGGCCCGCCGCGGCGGCGGAGGAGGTGCGCGGTGAAGCCGTCCTGGATGGGGTCGGGAAGCATCCGGAACCGCGCCCCGGACACGAAACGCTCCAGGCCGGGCCCCGGCGCGATCGCCGCGGACTCCAGCTCCGGCTCGGCGGCGAGGACGTCCTCGATCACCGCTTCGTTCTCCTCGCGCTCCAGGCTGCACGTCGCGTAGAGAAGGAAGCCGCCCGGCGCGAGCAGGCGAGCCGCGGACCGGAGCCCCAGGCGCTGCGCCCGCGACAGGCGGTCGATGGCGTCCGGCGTGACCCGGTAGCGGATCTCCGGGTTCTTGCGCAGCGTGCCCGTCCCGCTGCAGGGAGCGTCGAAGAGCACGCGGTCGCTCCGGCCTTCGGGCAGGGGGGGCGCCCCGACGTCCGCGGCCGCGGGCCGCACGCTCCCGATGGAGAGGCGCCGCCGGTTGTCGGCGAGAAGCCGGAGGCGCGAGAGCGAGAGGTCCAGAGCCACCGCGCGGCGCGCCCGGCCGAGCGCGAGCGCGGCGAAGGACTTGCCTCCCGGCGCCGCGGCGAGATCGACCAGCAGATCCCCCGGCGGAAGGAGCAGCGGCAGGACCTGCGAGCCCAGATCCTGAACGGAGAAATGGCCCGCGGCAAAGAGCGGCGATCGGAGCGGGTTGCCGGCTCGCACGGTCAGGGCCAGGGGCGAGCCCGCCCAGGGCTCCGTGGCGATCCCTTCCCGCTCGAGGGCGCGGGCGAGCTCGTCCCGGGTGGTTCTCGCGGGATTGGCCATCAGATCGAGCGGCGACGGCGCGTTGTCCGCGGCAAGGACGGCCGCGGTCGCTTCCGGCCCGAACCGCTCGATCCACCGGGCGACCAGGAACTGAGGGTGGGAGAAGCGCAGCGCGAGAGCGGACGGGCTGTCCGCGCCGGCGGCCGGACCGCCGCCCGGCGATTGCGGGCGATCCCGCAGGAGATTTCGCAGGATCGCGTTGACCAGGCCGGACGCGCCGGCTCCGCCGCTGCCGCGGGCCTCGCCGACGGCCTCGTCCACCGCGGCGTAGGCGGGCACGCGGTCGAGATGTCGGATCTGGTAGAGGGCGACCTCCAGGATCTCGCGCAAGTTGGGCGCCAGGCGCGGAAGCGGCACGCGGCTGACCGCGGCGAGCTCGGCGTCGAGCGCGGACTTCCAGCGCAGCACGCCGAGCACGAGCTCGCGCAGGAGCCCGGCATCCTCGGCCGAGAGTCCGGCGCCCTCCGCGGCCACGGCGGGGCCCGCGCGGCCTCCGCGCTCCAGGACGTCGCGCAGAACCGCGACCGCCCGGGAGCGGGCCGAAACCGGCCGACGCGGCGTCACGAGAAGCGGGCGGGCAGAGCGCGGAGCCCGCGAAGGAACTCGGCTCCGCCGATCGCCTGGCGTCCGGCCCGCTGGACCCGCGCGAGCGCCAGGGCCTCGCCCCGGCCGGCGGCCACGAACGCCTGCTCCCCTTCGAGCCACGCGGTCCCCGGCGGCTCTTCCGAGCGCGGGCCGGGCTCGAGCCCGAGGACTTTGACGCGCTCTCCGTCCAGAAACGTGTGCAGACCGGGCCACGGATCGAACGCGCGCAGGCGGCGCCCGATCTCCTGCGCCGTAAGCGTCCAGTCGATCCGTCCGTCTTCCCGCCGGATGGGCTTGCAAAACGTCGGGATGCCCTCCTGGGGCCGGGCCGCCAGCGCGCCCTGCTCGAGGCCCCGCAGCGTCTCGACCAGGAGGTCCGCGCCGGCTTGCGCCAGTCGGCCGGAGAGCTCGCCGGCGGTCTCGCGGTCGCCCACCGCGGCGCGGCGCTCCAGATAGACCGGACCGGCGTCGAGCTCGTCGACGACGCGCATGGTCACGACGCCGGTTTCCCGATCTCCGGCGAGCAGGGCGGCCTGCACCGGCGAGGCGCCGCGGTACTTCGGCAGGAGCGAGGCGTGCACGTTGACGAATCCCAGACGGGCAACGGCCAGCACGGCGGGAGGGAGGATGCGCCCGTAGGCGACGACGACCCCGACGTCGGGCGCCGCGGCCGAGAGCGTCTCGACGAAAGCCGAATTCCCGGACAGCTTCGACGGCTTCTCCGTCGCGATGCCCCGCACGGCGGCGAGCCGCGCCACGGCGGACGGCATCGGCATGGCGTGGCGTCCTACCGGCCGGTCCGGCTGCGAGACGACCAGCGGGACGCGCGCGCCGCTCTCGAGCAGCCTCGAAAGCGAGGGCACCGCGAACTCGGGAGTGCCGAAGAAGACGGCCGTCAACGCCACGGGTGGATAGTTGGGAGTCGGCGCTCCGGAGTCAAGGGAGGAGTTGGGGACGGGACTCGGGACTCGGGACTCGAAACTCGGCGGACTTAGGACTTAGGACTCAGGACTTAGGACTCAGGACGTCACTTGCGTCCTCTCCCGCGAGAAGCTCCTGCGACGCCGGCCCGCCCTCAGGCTCCGGCGGGACCGGCTCGGTCGGCGGCTCCGACGGCGAAACCTCGGGGGTCGGAAGGACCAGCTCCGGATGCCGCAGCTTCCAGAGCTGGACGGTGGCCCAGATTCCCCCGGCGGCGAAGAACGCGAGCGCCAGTCCGTCCACGGCGCCGAACAGGACCCAGACGCGGGGCCATCCCTTCTCCGTTCCGTAGATCCCCACGGGCAGGAAGAGCAGGAAGGCGTAGAGCGAGACGATGATGGTCCGGCGCAGCTCGTGCTGGCGGTCGCGCGGCGGCTCGAGAAAGCCCAGCCCGCCGGCCAGCTTGTAGACGAAGTAGGCGACCGCCGGAGAGGCCAGAACCGCGACCAGGAGCCAGAGGAAGGGGCGGCTCATCGCGGCTGCCGGTCCACTTCTTCGAAGTAGTCCTGAGAGACCAGCACCTCGCGCGGCTTGGAGCCCCGCGGCGGTCCGAGAAGCCCGTCGCGCGACATCATGTCGATCAGCTTGCCGGCCCGCGAGAACCCCACGCCCATCCGCCGCTGCAGGAAGGAAATGGACGCCATCTTCTCCTTGACCACCAGGCGGGCGGCCTCGTCGTAGAGCGGATCGGTCTCGTCGCCGGCGTCGTCGCGGCGCGTCTCCTCGACCGGCTCCTTGGTCACGTCCTCGTTGTACTGCGGCTTGGCCTGCTTGCGCAGAAACTTGACCAGCGCGCCGGTCTCCTGCACCGAGACGTAGGCCCCGTGGACGCGGCGCAGGCGCGAGGTCCCCGGCGGCAGGAACAGCATGTCGCCGCGTCCCAGGAGGCGCTCGGCGCCGTTGCCGTCCAGGACCACGCGCGAGTCGATCTTGGAAGAAACCTTGAAGGCGATCCGCGACGGCATGTTGGCTTTGATGACGCCGGTCAGCACGTCGACGGAAGGCCGCTGCGTGGCGACCACCAGGTGGATGCCCACGGCGCGCGCCTTCTGGGCCAGGCGCACGATCGACTCCTCCACTTCCTTGGGCGCGGTCATCATCAGGTCGGCCAGCTCGTCGATCACGATCACGATCAAGGGCATCGGCTCGAGCTTGAGGTCCGGATCGTCGGGGTGCTCGGCCCGGACGCGGGCGATGGTCTCGGGGTCGCGGATGGCCGCGTTGTACTGCTCGGCGTTGCGCACCTGGCCCACGTCGGACAGGGTCTGAAACCGCTCCTCCATCTGGGCCACCGCCCATTTCAGAGCGTTGGACGCCTTCCTGGGATCGGTGATGATCTTGGTGGCCAGGTGCGGCAGGTTCTCGTAGATCTCCAGCTCAACCATCTTCGGATCGATCAGGATCAGCTTGACCTGGTCGGGGCGCGCCTTGTAGAGGATCGAGGTGATGAGGGCGTTGATGCCCACGCTCTTTCCCGACCCCGTCGTGCCGGCGATCAGGAGGTGCGGCATCGCGCGCAGGTCGTTGACGACCGGCTCTCCGTGGATGTCCTTGCCCAGGGCCAGGGTCAAGAGCGACGGCGAGCGCTGGAAGCTCTCGGACTCGACGACGTCCCGCATGGAGATGATCTCCCCGCCGTCGGGATTGGGGACCTCGATGCCCACGGAGGCGCGGCCGGGCAGCCGCTCGATGCGGACGGCCTCGGCGGAGAGCGCGAGCGCGAGGTCCTCGGAAAGCCCCATGACCTGGTTGACCTTGATCCCGGCGGCGGGGCGGAACTCGTAGGTCGTGACGACCGGGCCGGGGTGGTATTCGACGATCTCGCCTTCCACTCCGAACTCCGCGCACTTGTTGGCGATCAACTTTCCCGTCTCCGCGAGGAGGCGCCGATCGACCACGTTCCTCTGCTCGCGCTTCTCGAAGAGGGAGATCGGCGGGTACGCGTAGCCTTCCACGACCAGGGGAAGGTTCTGCTGCGGATCGGCCTTCTTCTTCGGCGCCGGAGCGGAGGCCGTTTTGCGCGCGGGAGCCGGCCCCGGCGGCGGCGCGGTCTTGGTCAGGGACAGCTTCCCGGGACCCGGCACCTCCCGCAGGGCCGGGGCGCGCGGCGCGTCGTCGGCGGTGAACGGGACGTCGTCGAGGGTCACGCCCTCGCGCCGCGCCTTCTCCAGGTGCTTGGCGACGACGGTCCGGCGCAGGCGCTCCCTGGTCCGCTGATCGCGGCGCCGGACCCATCCGATGTTCATGCGGCTCAAGACGCCGGCCATCCGGACCCGAAGCCCCAGAAAAACCTCGGCCAGCGAGACCTGGGTGGCCAGGGGAATCGCCAGAACGAGAAGCGTCACGGAGAGAAGGACGGCGCCGGCGGTTCCCAGTCTCGCCCGGGCGGCCTCGGAGACCGCCCGCCCCACGATGCCCCCCGCCTCGGCCTCCTCGCCGAACAACATCCGCCGGCCGAGCGCGATCGACAGGAGAGCCGGGATCGAGAGGAAGAGGAGGACGAACCCGGCGGCCTTGCTGCCCGGATTGGGAAACGGCTTCTGCCAGAAGCGGTGCCAGCCCCAGAAGAAGAGCGCCGCCGGCACCGCCCAGGCCGCGAAGCCCAGGATCGCGTAGAGCGCCGCGGAGACGTCGGCGCCGAAGTTGCCGATCCAGTT
Organism: uncultured Acidobacteriota bacterium; assembly: GCA_963733955.1. Lineage (GTDB taxonomy): Bacteria > Acidobacteriota > Thermoanaerobaculia > UBA5066 > Gp7-AA6 > DATFTF01. The sequence continues at coordinate 1,214,654 of CAVTEW010000003.1, read as the reverse complement.
TGTGGGGGACGCGGCCGCCCCCGTCGTCACCGAGAAAAGATTCGGGTCCGAGGGGCTGTAGGAGGCCAGGGAGAGCGCCGCCAGCACTCCGGCCAGCAGCAGGAGGATGCCGAGCGCTTCGTGAACGAGCCGGCTACGCCAAAAGCTTTCCTGGCTCAATCCTTTTCATTATGGGACCGGGAGGAGACAAAGTCCAAACGCCGGGCACGTAGCGGGATCGCCGGGAAGTGAAGTTTCGATGGTCAGAAGTTCCCGGCGTTCAGTTCTCGGCGCTCCCGGCGATCGAACTTCCCGCTGCGTTCATTTTGCCTCGTCGTAGGCGGAGGCCGCGTTGCCCTTGAACCGATCCTTGTACCCCGAGTAATCCTTGTACTGGGGCAGATCCACGCTCTTGACGAAATCGTCCCTGGACTGCCCCGACGACCGGGCCTTGCGGGCCGCGTCGAGGAGATCGGCGATGTACCCGCGGAAGGCCTTGAGCCCCGCGAGATCGGACACTTCCCCGTGGCCGGGAATGATCGTGACGTCCGGCGGGACCCGCGCGATGACCTTGTCGAGCGCGGCCAGGTAGCCGCGGACCGAACCCCCGCCCGCGATGTCGATGAAGGGGATGATCTTGTTGAAGAAGTCGTCGCCCATGTGGAGGACCCTGGCCTTTTCGAAATAGACCACGCTGTCTCCGTCGGTGTGGGCCGGCGGCAAGTGCCAGATCTGGATCGTCTCATCCCCCATGTGGATGCGGAATTCCGAGTCGTAAGTCAGGATCGGCGCGGCGATCTCCTCGACCTTGACCTTCCTGGCCCATTCGATCTGGTCGGCGAGGAACCTGGCCATCTCGGCGTTGCCGGCCTTCTTGGCCTCCTCGAGCCGTCCCGGATAGTCGCGCAGCACGGTCGTGGGCTCCGCGAGCATCCGCGTGCGCACGTTGTCGTGGGCCAGGATCATGGCGAAGGGGCGGAAGACCTCGTTGCCGCCGACGTGGTCGCCGTGGTGGTGCGTGTTGATGAGGAACTTGATCGGCTTGTCGCTGACCTTCTTGATCTCTCCGACGATTCCGGGAGCGATGTCCTTGAACTGCGAGTCGATCACCACGACCGCGTCGGGCCCGACGAAGAACCCGACGTTGCCGCCGCGGCCGTAGAGCGCGTGCACGCCGCCGGCGAGCGGCTTCAGCTTGAAAATATCCCCCGGCGCCCGATCGTGGTGGTCCGCGGCGGACGGCGTCGGAGTTTTCGGGGCGGCGGCCTGGGCCAGCAGCAGCGAAGCGGAAAGCGAAAGCGCGATGCCCAGGGTCGTCCGATGCGCCAGCCCCAGTCTCATCGTGGCCCCCTTTCCCGGGCGGCACTCTAACCGAAATCGAGCCGGCTTGCGCCAAAATGACGCCCTCGCTAAACTGGCGCGGTGCTGCGCGTTTCCAATCCGCCCAACCCCTGGGATTCCGTTCACGCCGATTGGCTCGGAGAGCCGCCGCCGGCCAGGCTCGAGATCTTCGAGGAGCGCGCCCGCAGCATCCTGTCGGAGAACGACAGCCCCGACATCGGATTCCGCTGGAGCGTCAATCCATATCGCGGGTGTTTTCATGCCTGCAGTTACTGCTACGCCCGCCCGACCCACGAGTACCTCGGGTTCGGCGCCGGCACGGACTTCGAGCGCAAGATCGTGGCCAAGATCAACGCCCCGGAGCTCCTGCGCAAAGAGCTCTTGCGGCGAAGCTGGAAGGGCGAGGCCATTGCGTTCTCCGGCAACACCGACTGCTATCAGCCGGCCGAGGCCGTCTACGGATTGACCCGCCGATGCCTGGAGGTCTGCGCGGAGCTCGAAAATCCCGTCCACCTCATCACCAAGGGCGCCCTGGTGCGGCGCGACGTGGACCTTCTGGCGAAGATGGCGCGCAGGATGGATGTTTCCGTCTTCGTGTCGATCCCGTTTTCCGACGACGGCATGGCCAGGCTGGTCGAGCCCGGGGCCTCGCCGCCGTCGCAGCGGTTCGAAACGCTCGCGATTCTGTCCGGCGCGGGCATCCCGACGGGCGTCGCCTTGGCTCCGATCATTCCGGGCCTGACCGACAGCCAGATCCCGGAGATCCTCGCTCGGGCGCGCGCCGCCGGGGCGCAGGACGCCTTTTTCCAGGCTCTGCGCCTGCCCGGGCCGGTCCTGCCGGTCTTTCAGGAGCGCATCGCGGAGGCCTTCCCGCAACGCGCCGCGAAAATCAGGCACGCCATCCAGGGGATGCGCGACGGGAAGTGGAGCGAGGCGCGATTCGGCGACCGCATGCGCGGCTCGGGCCCGCGGTGGGCCGCCATCGAAACGCTCTTCCGGACCGAGTACCGCAGGCTCGGCTTCGGGCAGCGGCGAGTCGGCTGGAAGCGCGCCGGATCCCCCGACGCGGCGGAGCGGCCTCCGCGCGGCGGCGTCCGTTCCGCGCAGGCGTCCCTCTTCGACGCGCCGGAGGACGATTCGGGTCCTCAACTTTGAGATGAAAAGTACTTGACAGAAAGAAATCCGGGCCGCTAGGCTTCCTCCATGCGCACGGACCGGGACCCGCGGCCCCAGTCGGAAACGCTCGGCGATCGGGCCGCCGACAACCTGCGCTTCATCCGCGACACCATGGAGCGCGCGTCCTCCTTCACCGCGGTGCCGGGCTGGGGCGGCGTCTGGATGGGCGCTTCCGCGATCGCGGCCGCGGCGGTCTCGACGCTCGCCCGCACGCGCGCGCAGTGGCTGGGCGTCTGGCTGGTCGAGGCGTTCGTGGCCGTCGGCCTGGGCGTCCGGGCCATGTCGGCGAAGGCCGCGCGCTCCGGGATCCCCCTGTTCGCCGGGCCGGCGCGCCGCTTCCTCCTGACCCTCTCGCCCCCCTTGCTGGCCGGCGCCATCGTCACCGCGGCCCTGGAACGGTCCGGCCGGATCGACCTTCTCCCGGGAATCTGGCTGCTGCTCTACGGAACCGCGGTCGTCACCGGCGGCGCGTTCGCGACGCGCGTGGTGCCCGTCATGGGCCTGGCGTTCATGCTGCTCGGGGCCGTCGCGCTCGCTTCCCCTCCGTCCTGGGGCACGGCGTTCCTCGCGGCGGGATTCGGCGGCCTGCACATCGTGTTCGGGCTCGTCATCGCGCGGCGGCACGGAGGCTGACGTGACCGTCCGAAGTCCGAAGTCCAAAATCCTGAGGAGCCAGGATGCGGCGCAGCAGCGGCCTCACCGGACGCCGGCGGCGGCCCTTCCGCAGCTCGATCGGGTCATCCACGAGCGCATGCGCCTGGCCATCGTCTCGGCGCTCGCCTCCAACGAGGCGCTCTCGTTCAACGAGTTGAAGGAGCTCCTGGCCACCACCGACGGGAATCTCTCCGTCCACGCCCGCAAGCTCGAGGACGCCGGATACGTCTCCTGCCGCAAGGGCTTCGCGGGCCGGGTGCCCCGGACGGAGTACCGGTTGACGCCCGAGGGCGGCAGGGCCTTCCAACGCTACCTGGACCATCTCGAGGCGCTGGTGCGGGCCTCGGGCCGGGAGATCCGCCAACGCTGAGACGACCAGACGCGGACTCCAAAATTTTTTGTCGGAGTACTTTATGATGCAAAGCATAATCCCGGCGGCTTTCAACACCCTTCCCGCGCCGGGCGCGGCCCTCGCGACCGGCAAGGACGTTTTCATGCCCGAGTATGCGCCGCTGATGGCGCTGGCCTTCCTCGGCGCCGCCGGCGGCTCGATCCTGGCTGTCATTGCTCTCGTCGTGGCCGCGGTGATCCGCAAGCGCAGGTTCGCCGTGTGGATCGCCGCCGTCGAGGGCTTGGGCCTGGCCGGCTACCTGGGAGCTCTCGGGATCCTGTCCGCGAGCAGCCGCGAGCGCGTCCTGGAAGTCGGCGACCACAAGTACTTCTGCGAGCTCGACTGTCACATCGCCTACTCGCTCCAGGGCGTGCGGCGTGTGAGGTCGGTGGGCTCGCCCGACCGCCCCGTTTCCGCCTCCGGGGAATTCACGATCGTCACGCTCAAGACCTGGTTCGACGAGCATTCGATCGGCCCGGCGCGAGGCAACGGTCCACTCACGCCGAATCCGCGGGTCGTCTCGATCGTGGACGCCGCCGGACAGCGCTTTCTTCCGGACGCCCGGGCTCAAGGCGCTCTGGCCGCCATGGGCGCCCCGACGACGCCGCTCGATCGTCCCCTCACTCCGGGCCAGTCCTACCTGACCACCTTGGCGTTCGACCTGCCGGCGGACGCGCGCGAGCCGCGGCTCGTGGTCACCGACGCCGAAACGTTCACCCACGTCCTCATCGGCCACGAAAACAGCCTGTTCCACAAGAAAATCTCTTTCGCGCTTCGCGGCGCCGGGACCGCGGGGATCGCTTCGAATCGAAACTGAGCCCGTCGCTCCTGCTTGCTCGGGATCTGCGGCAACGCCTCACCCGCGGGCACAGCCCGCGTCGCCTCACGCCTCACGCCTCACGCCTCACGCCCCGCAGGGGTTGTTTCTTCGGGTCGAACGCGCCAAGAATGCGGTCCGTGGCCGCGCAGAAACTCTTCCCCACGATGACGACGCGGCGCTGGGTCGAGTACACCGTCGCGATCCTGGCGGGCAACGCGATCTACTTTCTCGTCCTTTTCCCCGGCCTGACGCGGCCGTTGCAGCACCAGCCGTTCGCAATCGACCTGGGCCTGGCCCTGGACTTTCTCTGCTGCGTGGCCGTCTACGGCGCCATCCGCCTGGGCGTCGCCCACGCCCGCCGCTGGAACGAGCGAAGCCGGCCGAAGATCGGGTGATCGAGGCTGCCGGGAGTGTCCTGCAACCACGGTTCCTTTGGCTCGGAGAACGTAGGGGCGGGGCTTGCCCCCGCCCGCGGGCGGCTGCAAGGCCGGCCCTACGATCGAAGGACGACGACGGCTCCCTTACGGCGCATCAGGGGGCCGCTCCGAGGCTGACCGTGACGGTCTTGTCCGAGTTCGCCGTGATCAGATAGCCCCGGAGGATCCCGCTGCCTCCCCTCTTCGCCGCGCGGATCTGGCCGAAGGGAAGATCCGAGTCGTCGAGACGGGCGAGTACATCCACGAGATAAAGCGAGCTCTCTTCCGGAACGAGAAAGGAATCGCTTCCGAGCAAGGTGCCCTCGGCGGAGACGGCCTCAACCAGCACTTGCACGCTGTCGTCGGCCGCCAGTCGCAGGTAAGCAGACTAGTCATCCTCTTACGAGAGCACGGAGTGTACGTGGTGACCTGATTCGGCTGCATTAGGAAGCGAGGTTTCGACGTCGATCACCCGATCACCCGATCCGCCGATCGCGTGATCGCCTAAGCAACCACCGGCACGATCACCGGCCTAATGTCGAAGGCGCGGCGGCAGGCGCGCTTGGCGGCGATGGCGATCTCGGCGCGCAGCCACTCGGGGTCTTCCCGTTCTTCCGCCGTGGCGCGCGCGAGGACGGCGCGGGCGGCGCGGCGGACCTCGTCGGCGATCTCGGCTTCCGAGCCGGCCACGCCGCGGGTGACGACGGCGATCTCCGCGTCGCGCCGCGTCGAGGTGACGAAGACGACCACGAACCCTTCCTCGGCCATCTGGCGCCGGTCCCGGACGACCGCGGCCTCGATGAGCTCGGGCCGGGCGTCGAAGTAGACGCGCCCCGCCGGGACGGCCGCCGGATCGACGCGGGCCTCCTGCCCCGAAAGCGTCAGGCGGTCGCCGTTGTCGAGGAGGTAGAGGCTTCCCGGAGCGACGCCCGCGGCGGCGGCGATCTGCGCGACGGCGACGAGCATGCGGCGATCGCCGTGAATCGGCACGACCGCCCGCGGTCGAATCAGGGAGAGCCACTCCGCGATGTCCTCCGCGTGCGCGTGCCCGGACACGTGGATGGGCGGATCGGCTTCCCGCACGACCCGGGCTCCCCGGCGCACCAGATGGTCGGTGACGCGGTTGACCGACCGCTCGTGTCCCGGGATCGTGCGCGCGGAGAACACCACGAGATCGCCGGGGCGGACCTTCAAGTCCGGATGCTCGTCGAGCGCGATCCGGGTCAGCGCGGAAAACGGCTCTCCCTGGCTTCCCGAGGCCACGCAGAGCACGCGCTGCGCCGGCTCGCGCTCGAGGTCCGACGGCGCCACGCGCGTCCCGACGGGAAAGCTGATCCGGCCGAGGCGCTCGGCGATCTCGGCGACCGAATGCATGCTGCGCCCCAGGAGGCTCACCCGGCGGCCCAGCCGGCGCGCCGCCTCCGCTGCCTGCGCCACGCGCGCCACGTGGCTGGAGAACGTGGTCAGGAGAATCCGTCCCGGCGCTCCCGCGAAGGCCGCGGCCAGGCCCTGCCCGGCCAGCCGCTCGGACGCCGCCTTCCCCGGCCGCTCCGCGTTGGTCGAGTCCACCAGGGCGACGTCGATGCCCCGGGCCGCCGCGGCCGCGAGGCCCTCCCGGTCGGTGGCCTCCCCATCGGGAGGATCGGGGTCGAGCTTGAAGTCGCCGGAGTGGAGGAAGCGCAGCCCTCCCGCTTCGATCTCGACCGCCGCGGAGTCGGGCACGGAGTGTGAGACGCGGTAGAAGGCGAAGCGGAACTCCCCCGCCGCGATCTGCTGGCGGGGGCGCGCCTCGATCAGCCGGTCCAGCGATCGCCCCGCCTCCTCGAGACGGCGGCGCGCGAGCGCCAGCGTGAAAGGAAAGCCGTACACCGGCGCCGGACAGAACTCGCGCAGGAGCGCGAGCGCGCCGATGTGGTCCTCGTGCCCGTGGGTCAGGAGGACCGCCGCGACCGTCTCGCCGCGCAGGACCGAGAGATCCGGGGCGATGCGGTCGACGCCGGGGAAGGTCTCGTCGGGAAAGGACACGCCGACGTCGACGACGAGGCTGGACCCGCCGCACCGCATCCACATCAGGTTGCGGCCGAACTCCCCCAGGCCTCCCAGCGGCACCAGCTCGACGGTCATGGCGCTTGCTCGGATCCGCCCGGCTCCGGGGCGGGCGCCCGGGACAGCGCGAGAAAGTCCGCGAGCGAGAGCACCTCCGCGCGCGTACGCGGCCCATGCCCGATCGCGGCGAGCGCTTGCTCCCAGACAGCGCGCGGGCCGCGCGAGGCCAGCGCGTTGGCGAGCGTCTTGCGGCGTGCGCGAAACCCGAGCGAGGCGAGCGCCAGGGCCCGGGCGCGGTCCTCCGGGGCGAGCGGCTCGGCCAGAGGCGTGAGCTCGAGCACGCTCGACGTCACGCGGGGGGCCGGGCGGAAGGCGCCCGGCGGCAGGTGGAACAGAATCCGCCCTCGGGCGCGCGAAGCCGCGAGCACGGAGAGGTAGCCGTACTGCTCGTCGCCCGGGCCCGCGATCAGGCGCTGCGCCACTTCGCGCTGCACGGTCGCGACGACCCGGCCGATGGCTTGGGGCTCTTCCAGGGCCGCGATCAGGATCGGCGTCGCCACGTTGTAAGGCAGATTGGCGACCAGAACCGCGGGCCCCGGAAACCCCGCCTCGGCCAGCCATTGCCCGAAGCTCCGGTCGAGGATGTCCCCCTGCAGGATGCGCACGCGATCGCTTCCGGCAAGCTCCCGGGCCAAACGATCGGCCCGAAGAGGATCGACCTCGATGGCCAGGACCCGGGCGCAGCGGTCGGCCAGAGGCTTCGTCAGCGCGCCGTCTCCGGGCCCCACTTCGACCACGGTATCCGCCGGCCCGAGACCCGCCGCGTCCACGATTCGCAGCGCCGTCTGCCCGCTGGCGAGAAAGTGCTGCCCCCAGCGCTTGCGCACCGGGATTCGTCCCTGGACGATTCCCTTCGTCATGGGCTCGTCACGCCCTCCGCTCACGCCTTCCGCCTTTCGCCTTCCGCCTCACGCCTTACGCCTTACGTCTTACAGCTTTACGCCTCACGCCTGACGCCTCACGCCTCACGCTCCTCTCAATGGTAAACTCTTGAGCAACGGGGGGTTCCCGTGTTGCCAGTCCATACCCTCGAAAACAGACGCCTGGAGAACTTTCTCGAGCGCCACAAGGCGTACTACCCGTATTCGGGTGAGATCGAGATCGATTCCTTCCTGCGCGAGATTCTGCAGAAGGCCAACGAGTTCGTCCCGTCCGAGGCCGGCTCGATTCTGCTCGACGACCCGATCACCAAGAACACCGACGACCGCCTGGAGAACGACCTCGTCTTCATCGCGACCTTCGGCCCCAAGGCGGAGTCGCGGCTCTCCAAGCGGATCAACGCCCGGGCCGGGATCGCCGGCCACGTCTACGCCACCGGCGTGGGCTACATGACCGAGGACGTCATCGACGACCAGTACTTCTACCCGACCTACGACACCGAGGAGTTCCGCACCACCTCGGTCCTGTGCGTGCCGATCCGCATCGAGGCGGCGGTGTGCGGCGTGCTCGAGCTGGTCAACCGGGCTGGCCCGGGCGGCTTTCGCGAGAAGGACCGCCGCCTCCTCGAGATCTTCGCCGACTACGCTTCGATCTCGATCCAGAACCTGCTCGACGCGCGGCGGGCCTACGAGGTGGCCAAGCGTGACGGACTGACCGGCCTCTACAACGAGCGGTATCTGCACCAGCGCCTGACCCAGGAGCTCTCGCGCATCTCGCGCGACGGCGGAGACCTGAGCATCATCTTTCTCGACCTGGACAACCTGAAGTCGGTCAACGACCGGCACGGCCACCTCGCGGGGAGCCAGGTCCTGCGCGAGGTCGGCTACGTCTTGAAGCGCACGGTCTCCGACGAGCGGGCCACGCTGACGCGGTACGGCGGCGACGAGTTCGTCCTGATCCTTCCCGGGCTCACCCTGCCGGAGGGGATCCAGACCGCCGAGGCCGTGCGCTCGGCCATCTCTGGCGCGACGTTCCTCTCGCGCCCCTACGGCTTCAACGAGCCGGCCCTCTTTCTCCAGGGCATGATCACCGCGTCTCTGGGCGTTTCTTCGATCCGCTCCGACGCCACGCTGGGCGCTTCGATCGAGCAGCAGAAGAACGAGCTCCTGCGCCACGCCGACGCCGCGCTGTACCAGGCCAAGCAGCACGGCAAGGACCAGGTCATCGCGGCGGGGCACCCCTCGAGGCCGGCGGCGGTGAAGTAAGGCCGCGACCCGCGGCCTCGTAAGGCGAAAGGCGTCAGGCGGAAGGCGATCAGCACAGAACGCCTCACGCCTCACGCCTCACGCCTCACGCCTCACGCCTCACGCCTCACGCCTCACGCCTCACGCGGCAAGATGGTAAAGTTCTCCGGTTTGGCTATTGACCGCTATTCGAGGCACTGATGACCACCATGACCCGTCTCTCCCCCAAGGACGTCCTGGACGTCCTGTCCCGGCACATTCTGGTCGACGGCTACCACGTCGTCATGGACCTCGAGCGAAGCCGCGGGTCGTACCTCTACGACGCGCGCAGCGACCGCATGCTGCTGGACTTCTTCACGAACTTCGCCACGATGCCGATCGGCTACAACCATCCCAAGATGGAGGAGCCGGAGTTCCGCGAGAAGCTGTACCAGGCCGCGCTGACCAAACCGGCCAACAGCGACATCTACACGGGCGCCTACGCCGAGTTCGTGGAGGCGCTGTCGCGCCTGGCCATTCCGGCCAGCCACGCCGGGCACCTCTTCTTCGTGGAAGGCGGCTCGGTCGGCGTGGAGAACGCGTTGAAGACGGCGTTCGACTGGAAGGTCCGCAAGAACCTTGCGCGGGCAACGGCCGGCGAAAAGGGAACGCAGATCCTGCACTTCCGTCACGCCTTTCACGGCCGCACCGGTTACACCCTTTCGCTCACCAACACGGCCGATCCGCGCAAGACCCAGTACTTTCCCAAGTTCGACTGGCCGCGCCTGACCTGCCCGCGGCTGTCCTTCCCGGTGACCGCGCAGGTCCTGGCGGAGGCGGCGAGGCTCGAAGAGCAGGTCGAGCGGGAGATCCGCAAGGCCTGCGCCGACGCGCCCGGCGACGTCGCCGCGCTCATCCTCGAGCCGATCCAGGGCGAGGGCGGCGACAATCACTTCCGGCCGGAGTTCTTCCGCAGGCTGCGCGCGCTGGCCGACGAGCTCGAATTCCTCCTGATCTTCGACGAGGTCCAGACGGGCGTCGGCCTGACCGGCGCGATGTGGTGCTGGCAGCACTTCGGCGTCGAGCCGGACCTCTTCTGCTTCGGAAAGAAGACCCAGGTGTGCGGCTTCGCCGCGAACTCCCGGATCGACGAAGTGGACAACGTCTTCCGCGTCTCCTCGCGCATCAACTCGACGTGGGGCGGAAACCTCGTGGACATGATCCGGGCGGCGCGGTTCCTGGAGATCATCGCCGAAGAGAACCTGGTGGAGAACGCGCGGGTCGTCGGCGAGTACTTCCTGGCGCGGCTCGCCGACATGGCCCCGGAGTTCCCCGGCGTCGTCACCAACGTCCGGGGCCGCGGCCTCTTCCTCGCCCTCGACCTGCCGGACAGGGAAACGCGCGACCGCACGCTCGCGGCCTGCCTGGACAACGGCCTGATCGCCCTGGCTTCGGGCCAGTCGGCGGTGCGGTTCCGCCCCGCCTTGAACCTCTCGCGCGACGAGGCGGACGAAGGCGTGCGCAGGCTGCGTCGGGCGATCGCCGCAGCGAAGAAGTAGTCCTTCGTCCTTGGTCCGTAGTCCCTGGTCGAAGCCGAGATCGCTTGACGAAGGACCAAGGACCAAGGACTGAGGACTTCTACTCTTGCTCCGGAGAGCGCTCCTCGGTCTGCTCCTCGCGGTCGCCGCGGCCGCCATCCTGTTCTACGCGACCCTCCCCGACGTGAAGCCCCTCAAAACGTCATTTCCGCGCACGACGTCCTTCATGGAGCGCCGCAAAGCCGAGCTCTCCCGTCAGGGCGAGAAGGCGAGCCTGGAGTGGGTGCCCGTTCCGCTCAGGCGCATCTCTCCCTACCTGCGGCGCGCCGCGGTCGCCGCCGAGGACGCGCGGTTCTACGAGCACTCCGGCGTCGATTGGGACGCCGTGCGGTCCTCCCTGGAGAAGGACCTGGAGAAGGGCAAGCTCAAGGCCGGCGGGTCGACGATCACGCAGCAGCTGGCCAAGAACCTCTACCTGTCGCCGGCCCGCACGCCCTGGCGCAAGCTGCGCGAATGGGCCATCGCGCGGCGCCTGGAGAGCTCCCTGTCCAAGGACCGGATCCTGGAGTTGTACTTGAATGTCATCGAGTTCGGGCGGCGGACCTACGGCGCGGAGGCCGCGTCCCGCCGTTACTTCGGAAAAGCGGCCGCCGACCTGAGCCCCTTTGAGGCGGCCACCCTCGCCGCGGTCATTCCCTCGCCGCGCATCTACGATCCGGTCCGGCACGCCGCCCGCGTGGCCCGGCGCGCCCGGCGGATCCTGCGGTGGATGCGCGTGGTCGAGCGGGGGACGGCGGCGCCGGAGGCTCAGGAAGGCCCCCCGACACCTTCGCCCGAGCCCTCGCCGTCCGCGACGCCCTCCTCGAAGGACTGAGTTTTGTTATCCTCACGACATTCCGTTCCGTCCGGAGGTCAAGGTATGCGCGTGGTTCGCCTCTCCATTTTTCTCGCTCTAGGCCTCGCCGCCGCCTCGTGCGGCCGGCGGCCCACCACCGTCGACATTTCTCCGAAGAAAGCCCGCATCTACGGAATCGAGGCCGCCCAACGCCTGACCGCCCGCGTCCTGGACAAGAAGGGACAGCCGATCGATCAGGTCAGCGTGACGTGGTCCTCGGCCAAGGACTCGGTGGCCACGGTCGACTCCTCGGGCCGCGTTACCGCCAAGGGCGAAGGCAAGACCACGATCCAGGCGAAGTTCGAGAAGCTCTCGGCCCAGGTCCCGATCGAAGTCATCGACGTCAAGACGATCGACATTGCTCCCAATGCTCTGCGCCTGGTCGGGCCGCCGGGCACGCAGTTTCCTCTCGCGATCAACGCGAAGAACTCGAAGGGAAAGCCGGTCGAGGCGTCGGTCGTCTGGTCGTCGACCAAGCCCAACGTCGCGAGCATCGACGCCCAGGGCGTCGTGACCGCCGTCGCGCCGGGCGTGACCACCCTCGTGGCCAAGCTCGGCGAGCTCCAGACCGCCTGCGACGCCCTGGTCTCCTTTCACGACCTGGCGCGGCTGGAGCTGCGGCCGTCCACCGCGATCGTCCACGCGGGCGACCTCCAAAAGTTCGAGGTCGTCGGCTTCGGCGCGGACGGCAAGGCGATCGAAGGTCTGTCCACCGTCTTCAGCTCCTCCGACCCGGCCGTGGCGAAGGTCGATCTCCAGGGAGAGGCCGTTGGCGTCGGCCCCGGAACGGCGACCATCCGCGCGTCGTTGGGGAACCTGACCGCGGAAGCGACGCTGCTGGTGAACTAACCGTCGCCTCCGCTGCGCTCCCGGCCTGCGCTTTGGCGATATTCACAGTGGCTGTCGTGCTTCGCCTCACGCCTCACGCCTTACGCCTCACGCCCGTTGTGCTTCGCCTCACGCCTTCCGCCTTCCGCCTCCCGCGCCGATGACCATCCGTCCGCCCGCCGTCGCCGGGATGTTTTACGAGGGACGGGCCGAGCGGCTGCGGGAGCAGGTCCGCGGCTGTTTGCCCGCCGACGCCGAGGCCGCGCCGGCTTTCGGGGCGATCGTCCCGCACGCCGGCTACGTCTACTCGGGGCCCGTGGCCGGCGCGGTGTATGCCCGCATCTCCCTTCCGCGCACTGTGCTCATCCTCTGTCCGAATCACACCGGCCGCGGAGCGCCGGCGTCGCTCGAGCCGTCGGACGCCTGGAGGACGCCGCTCGGCGACGTTCCGGTCAACCGGCCGCTGGCGCGCCGGCTGCTCGAGCTCTCGCCTTCCCTGGCGGAAGATCGGGGGGCGCACGCGCGCGAGCATTCGCTCGAGGTGCAGCTCCCGTTTCTCCAGATGCTCCGCCCCGACGTCGAGATCGTGCCGGTCTGCCTCGGCGCGGCGGACCTGGAGCTCTGCCAGGAAGTCGGCGAGGCGGCCGCCCGCATGCGCGCGGAAGAGACGGAGCCGTTTCTCCTGCTGGCCTCCTCCGACATGAACCATTACGAGGCGCGCGCCGTCGGCCGCGCCAAGGACGATCGCGCTCTGGCCCGCGTCGAGGAGCTCGATCCGGAAGGCCTCTTCTCGACCGTCCTTTCCGAGAACATCTCCATGTGCGGGTTCCTGCCATCGACCGCTCTGCTCTTCGCCGCGCGCGCCTCCGGCTCGCGGCAGGCCCGCGTCGTCGCACGCCGCGACAGCGGCGACGAGACCGGGGACACGTCCTCGGTGGTGGGCTACGCGGGGGTGATCGTCACTTGAAGAATCGTAGCGTGATCGCAACGTGATCGCGGCGGGATCGCGGCGTGATCGAAGAAATCCAAGACCCAGCAGCAGAATGTCCCGGGCCGTCAGCCGGTTCGTTTCTCCCCACGCGGAACCACTGCAGGCGCAGGCCGGAGTCCTCGCCTTTCCAACGGTCCCGCGACGCGGGCTGCTCCCGGCTAGATCTCGTTCTCTTTGAGCACCCGGCCCGCGATCTCGCGGATCTCCCGGGCCACGGGATGGGACCCGGCCACGATGTTGCCTCGCTCCCAGTAGGCGCGCCCCCCGTCGAAGTCGGTCATCTCGCCGCCGGCCTCCTCGATCAGGAGCGAACCGGCCGCGAGGTCCCACGGCGAGAGGTGGAACTCGAAGAATCCGTCGAAGACGCCGGCGGCCACCATGGCCAGGTCGAGCGCGGCGGAGCCGGCGCGGCGGATGGCCCGGGCCTGCAGGAAGATCTCCCGGAACACCGAAAGGTACAGGTCGATGCGGCTTCGGTAGCGGAAGGGAAAGCCCGTGGCCAGGAACGCTCCGTCCACACCCGCGCGGTCGCTCACGTGGAGCGCGTCGCCGTTGCGGAAGGCCCCGGCTCCCCGCTCCGCGGCGTAGAGCTCGTCGCGCAGCGGATCCCAGACCACGCCGGCCACGATCTCGTCGCCCTCCCGGGCGGCGATGGAGACGGACCAGAACGGAAAACCCGACACGAAATTGGATGTCCCGTCCAGCGGGTCGATGATCCAGGTGCGTCCCGCGCCGGCCGAGCCCGAGGCGCCCCCCTCTTCTCCCAGGAACGCGTCGTCCGGAAAGGTCTCCCGGATGCGCTGGATGATGGCGGCCTCGCTCTCGCGGTCGGCCGAGGTGACGTAGTCGTTCTTCTGTTTCTCGGTGACGGATCCGGCCGGCAGGGAGCGCCAGTTGCGCACGAGAACCGCGCCTCCCACCCGCGCCGCCCCGACGGCGATCTCCAGGAGGTCCGATCTCATCGGGAGGCGCGCTTTTCGCCGGCCATCCGGGCGAACCCGGCGGCGATCGCCCGCTCCGACGGCGACCCCAGCACGTTGAACCCGCGCTCTCCGGGCCGGGCGCCCCGTCCGTCGGAGAAGGCCTTCCACCAGTAGACGCCGCGCCACCACGGCTGGCCTGCGAGCGCGCGGAACACGGCGCCGATCGCGCGAGCGGCGTCGTCCGGCGCGGGGGCCCGGCCGGTGTTCTCGTCGTGGGGCTCGATCCAGGCGCCGCGGACCGGCGGATATCCCGCCTCGGTGAAGAGCACGGGCTTGCCGGTCCGGCGCACGAGCTCGGTCAGCGGGGCGGCGGCGCGGCGGGCTCCGGCTTCGAGGTCGGCGTCGGAGGCGTTGGCGTCGCTCGACAACGCGTCATAGAAGTCGACGCCGATCGCGTCGAGGGCGTCCCAAAACGGGACCCGGGGAGCCCCGGACGCCCAGTTGGCCGCGTAGGTCAGGGCCGCGCCGGTGGCCAGACGCACGGCGGCGATCGTGTCCAGCCAATCCTTGCGGCGCGCCTCGGTGCCGACGAGCTCCGTGCCGACGCAGAGGACGCCCGCCCCGGACGCCTCGGCGACGATCGCGTTGTGCACCAGAAAACGCCGGTAGGCCTCGAACCAGCGCCGCCACTCCACCTCGCTCGCCATGGAAACCCCGCCGACGAACGCGCCGGGGATCCAGATCTGCGGCTTGACCATCGCGGTCATTCCGAGGGCCCGGGCGTCGCTGACGGCCCGAACGGACCCTTCGTCGGTCTCTCCCTGGGGGCTGCGGTGGACGAAGGAGATCTGCGGGGAGTGCGCGTCGCGCGAGAAGGCGAACGGCATCACGGAAATGGAATTGACCGACATCCCGGCCAGACGTCCAAGGGTCTCCTTCGAACGCGGCGACGCGTAGCCTCCGGCGATCGAGTTGGTCATGGCGTAGGAGATGCCGCGGAAAAATCCGCCGGGCAAAGCGCGCCGGGGCGGTGCGGCCACCGGCTCGGCGGCCGATCGGGCGGCCCAGCGGGTGAGCGTGCGCGCACAGTCGGTGTCGCCGGCGAGGAGCGCCTGGATCACGGCCTCCTCCCCGTCGCTTCGGACCCCCGCGTCGATCCAGGACGCCGCCGCGCCGACGGCAAACAGCGGCGAGACGTCTTCGTCCCCCTTCACGACCTGCTCGACCGAGGGCTCGACGCGGACGGCTCGGAGGAACGCCGCGAAGCCGCGCACGTCGCGCCCCCACCAGCGCCCCGCGGCGCGCGCCCCGAGGGCCGCCAGAAGCACGGGGCGGTCGAGCAGCCGCGGCTGCGCGGCGCCGAAGGCCGCGGAGGCGAGGACCGGCGTCACGCAGTCCGGGCTCGTCGGCGCGGAGAGGTCGACGTCGAGGACGATTTCGTTTCCATCCTTGGAGAGGTCGGCCGGACGCGAGGAGCCCATGGAGCGCGCTTTCGCCGCGGGATCGGGGAAGAGCCGGACGGTGAGCGCCGCCTTGCGTCTGCCGGCCGCGGCCAGGAACCGGCGCAGGACCGGCTCCCACCGGGCCACGCCGGAGCGGTCCTGGTCGCGGGCGCGCCAGCGGATCCCCTCGCGGTCCTCGCTGCGGAACGACTTCAAGAACGCGTCCTGCGCCGCGATCTCGTCGCGGTCGGCGGTCCGGTCGATGGCCAGCGGGCGGGCCGCGGCGAGGAATCGCCCTTCCTTGGTCAGCTCGCCGGAGACGGCCTCGTAGTCGGGCGGCTCGGACTCCCGCCAGAAGAGGAGCCGCACGGCCAGCCGAAACGCCGAGCGCCCGCCGTTGCCGAGAACGACCGTGACCCGGGGGCGGCGCGGATCGGTCAGGGCCACCGCGTCGTCGGAGCCGCGGTAGGCGCGGCCGTCGAACACGAAGCCAGAGGGCTCGACGCGGACCGGGAAGTCCGCGAGCAGGGTCGAAACGGTGGCTGGCGGGGGCACCGTCGCGACGTAGACCGCCTCGAACCCGGCGGGGACCGGCGCCGCGAGCGGTCCCAGGTCGATCTCCGCGCCGGCCCGTCCGGCCCAGCCCTTCACGCGCCGAGCCTCGGGACCGTTGAGCTCGGCTTCGGGCAGCCGCAGGGCGATCCGCCGCTTCTCCTGCGCCGCGGCGCCGGCGCCTGGCAATCCCGCCAGGAGAATCAAGAGCCAGACCAGGCGCCGCAGCGATCGGGGCATCGGCGCGCGCTCAGCTCGCGGCGGGAGCCCGGCGTCCGTCCGCGCTCTTCCAGACCACGCGGCCGGCGACCACGGTCGCCGCGGGCGCTCCCGTCAGCTCCCATCCTTCGAAGGGCGTGTTGCGGGACAGGGACTGGAAGCGCGCGGCCTGCACCGTCCAGCGCCGGCGAGGATCGAACAACGTGAGGTCCGCCGGCGCCCCGGGGCAGAGCGTCCCGCCGGGAAGGTGGAAGGCGCGGGCCGGGCCCGCGGAGAAGGCTTCGGCGAATCGGGCCAGGGAGAGCTTGCCCGGCAGCACCAGACGGTCGTGCACGAGTCCGGCCGCGGTTTCCAGGCCGATGATCCCGAACGGAGCGGCGTCGAAGTCGACCGCCTTCTCGTCCTCGTGGTGCGGAGCATGGTCGGTGGCGATCGCGTCGATGGTTCCGTCGGCCAGCCCCGCGGCGAGCGCGGCGAGGTCGGCGGGCTCCCGCAGAGGAGGGTTCATCTTGGAATTGGTCGAGAACCCCGATCGCGCCACCTCCTCGTCGGTCAGGACCAGGTGATGCGGGGTCACCTCGCAGGTGACGGCGATGCCCTTGGACTTGGCCTGGCGGATCAGATCGACGGCGCGCGCGGTTGAAACGTGGGCCACGTGGAGGCGGCCGCCGCTGACCTCGGCCACCAGCAGATCGCGCGCCACCGCCGCCGCCTCGGCCATGGCCGGCTGGCCGCTCAGTCCGAGCCGCGTCGAGACGGCGCCCTCGTGCATCGGGGATCCTCCCGACAGGCTGGGATCCTCGGCGTGCTGCACGACGGGCATTCCGAACAGGCCGGCGTGCTGGAAGGCGTGCCGCAGAAGAGCTCCGTCGGCGAGCCACTTCCCGTCGTCGGAGACGGCCACCGCCCCGGCCACCCGCATCTCTCCGAACTCGGCGAGCTCCTTGCCCTGCTGGCCCTTGGTGACCGCCCCGATCGGATAGAGACGCGTTCCGGCCACGCCGCGGGCCTTGGTGGCGATGTACTCGGTGATGGGGCGGCTGTCGTTGACCGGGTCGGTGTTGGGCATGGCGCAGACCGCGGCGAAACCGCCCGCCGCCGCGGCGGCCAGACCGGTCGCCACCGTCTCGGCGTATTCGCGGCCGGGCTCCCGCAGGTGCGCGTGGAGGTCGATGAATCCCGGGAAGACGTACAGGCCCGACGCGTCCAGGACCTCCGCGCCGTCGGATGGAAGGCCCGGGCCGACGCGGGACACCGTCTCTCCGTCCAGGAGAACGTCGGCGGCCTCGTCGCGGCCGGCCGCCGGATCGATCACCCGTCCGCCGCGGATGAGCAGCCGCGCGCTCACGCCTCCCCCTCCCAGCCGTGCCCGGTCAGGAGCAGGTAGAGCACGGCCATGCGGACGGCCACGCCGTTGGCGACCTGGTCGAGGATGAGCGAGCGCGGCGAGTCGGCGACTTCGGAGGAAATCTCGACGCCGCGGTTCATGGGTCCGGGATGCATCACCACCGCGTCGGCGTTGGCCCGCGCCAGCCGCGAGGCGGTCAGGCCATAGCGCTTGAAGTACTCGCGGGTGGACGGAAAATACGACGAGCCCTGCCGCTCCAGCTGCATGCGCAGCATCATGACCACGTCGGCGCCGGAGAGGGCCGCGTCGAAGTCGGTCGTGGCCTCCACGCCCATCTCGGCGATCCGGTCGGGCACGAGCGTCGGCGGGCCGCAGACGGCGACCCGGGCGCCGAGCTTGGTCAGGAGCCAGATGTTGGAGCGGACCACGCGCGAGTGCGCGATGTCTCCGGTGACCACGACGCGCAGCCCGGCGATCCGGCCGAAGTGGCGGCGGATGGTCAGGGCGTCGAGCAGGGCCTGGGTGGGATGCTCGTGGGCGCCGTCGCCCGCGTTGACCACGCCGGCCTTGAGATGGCGTGCTAGAAAGTGAGGAACGCCGGGAGTCTGGTGCCGGATCACGATCAGGTCCGGCGACATCGCCTGCAGGTTGCGCGCCGTATCCAGCAGCGACTCCCCCTTCTCGACCGAGCTCCCCTTGGCCGCGAAGTTGAGCGCGTCCGCGGAGAGCCACTTCTCCGCGGTCTCGAAGGAGAAGCGGGTCCGCGTGGAGGCCTCGAAGAAGAGGTTCACGATCATCCGGCCGCGCAGGGCCGGGACCTTCTTCATCTCACGCTGGCCGATCGACAGCATCGACTCCGCGGTGTCCAGGATGAGAGAGATCTCGTCGGCGGACAGGGGCTCGATGCCGAGGAGATCTTTGGAACGGAGAGGAGTAGCCATGAGAGGTTCAAGGTTCAAAGTTCAAAGTTCGATGTTGGGGACCCCAACTCGGAACTGTGAACTTCGAACTTCGAACTTCGTTCACACCGGCTTTTCCAGGATCCAGACTTCGTCCGTGCCGTCGGTCTCCTGGAACATCACCTTGATGACTTCGCGCGAGGCGGTCGGGACGCTCTTGCCGACGTAGTTGGCCTCGATGGGAATCTCCCGGTGACCCCGGTCGATCAGGACCGCCAGGCGCACCGCGCGGGGCCGGCCGAGGTCGATCAAGCCGTCCAGCGCCGCGCGGACCGTCCGGCCGGTGTAGAGGACGTCGTCGCAGAGAACCACCACGCGATTGCCCAGATCGAAATCGATCTCGGTCTTTTTCAGGAGCGGCTGCGGAGCCACCAGCGAAAGGTCGTCGCGGTACAGCGTGATGTCGAGCGTCCCGGTGGGAAATGGCTTCCCGACGAGGTCGGCGAGGCGGGTGGAAAGCCGGGTCGCCAGGGGAACGCCCCGCGTGCGGATGCCGATAAAAACGAGATCGGACAGATCCTTCTGGCGCTCGGCGATCTCGTGGGCCATCCGGTCGACCATCCGACGGATGCGCTCCGCGTCCAGGATCCGCGTCTTCTTCGCGAGTGTTTCGGTCACGGCCACCGCCGCGGCAGTCTATTGGGAGGCCTTCCTTGGGTCAACCTCGTTGCTCCTTCCCCTGTCTCCCACCTCTGTCCCCCCGTCCTCCCGTCCCCCCGTCCCCCCCTCCCCACATCCCGGGCCAGACGGGGATGATCGAGGTGAGAGGCGACGGTTCTCCGAGGAAACGTGGTGGCACCCGAGCCACTCGGGGTTACAATTGGCGCCAATCATGGTTGTTTACAACGCGGCTACTCGTGAGCTCACCGCCAAGATCGTCTATTACGGCCCCGGCCTCGGGGGCAAGACGACGAATCTCCAGGTCCTCCACGACCGCCTCGACCCGGCGACTGTGGGAAAACTGCTCAATCTCGCGACGCAGACGGACCGCACGATCTATTTCGATCTCCTGCCCGTCGAGCTCGGCGATATCAAGGGATACAAGATCCGTTTTCAGCTGGCCACCGTGCCGGGCCAGACCGCGTTCAACGAGACGCGTCGCGTCGTTCTCAAGGGCGCGGACGGGATCGTGTTCGTGGCCGATTCGCAGTGGACGATGCTTCCCAAGAACCTGGAGAGCTGGCAGAACCTGAAGGAGAACCTCAAGGCCAACGGCGTCTCCTTCGAGGGGATCCCGATCGTGGTCCAGTACAACAAGCGCGACCTGACCGACATCCTTTCCGTCGACGCGCTGCAGGAAGCCCTGGGCCTGTCCTCGTATCCGTTCGTCGAGGCGGTGGCCAGCGCCGGACGCGGCGTGACCGAAACGTTCAAGCTGATTTCCAAGCTGACCTTCGTGGACCTCCTGCGGCGACTGCAGGGCCGGAGGCCCGAGGACGCGGCGCCCGCGCCCGTCCGCAAGGACAAGGACGATCTGCTGTCCTGGAAGGACTCGCTGCTCAACCGCGCCGCCGCCGCGGCGGCCGCTGCGGCGTCGGGCCCGGCGGCAGCCAGGCGCCCGCTCTCGCTCGTGCCGACGTCGGGACCGCCCGACGAGCCGCCGTTCGAGGCGGCCGACGAGAGTCAGGCTTCGACGGAACAGCCCGCCGACGCGGAAGGCCCCTTCGCCGAAGCGGGGCCTGCTCCGGCCGCGGCGTCCCCAGTTCCTCCGGCTCCGTCAACTCCGCCGGCAGTTCCGCCGCCGGTCGCGTCGATGGCCGCCGATGCGCGTCCGACGGAGCGAATCGAGTACATCGATCCCGTCGAGGTGGCCCGCCGCGCCGCGCCCCTGTTCCCGGAGATTCCGGTCGCGCCTCCTTCGATCAACGCGACCCGCGAGTTTGTACCGGCCCAGGCGGCCGCGGCTCCGGAAGCGGCAGAGAGCCGCGTCGAACAACCCCAGGCCGCGATCTCGACGCCCCCCGTTCCTCCGGCGATCGTCTTCGACGAGACCCGCGTGCGAGAGCTCGAGGAGCGCATCGCGCGGGCGGAGGGCACGCTGGCGCAGGAGCGCTCCGAAAAGGAGCGCCTCGGAGAGCTCGCCGCCGACCTCTCCTCACGGCTGGAGATCTTCGAGCGGGATGCCCGAGCCCTGGGAGAGCGGCAGGACGGCTTCTCCCAGCGGGTCGACGCGATGGAGAAGGTGAGCGCCGCGCGCCAGAAGGAGACCCTTCCGCGCGTGCAGGCCCTGGAGGACCGGCTGGACCGCGGCGAAAAGCGCCAGCGCACCGCCGAGGACGACGTTTCCATGGCCCTGCGCACGCTGACCGAGCGCGGCGAAAAGCTCCACCAGCACATCGAGGAGATCGGGGAGAAGATCGCGTCGCTCGAGCGCACGCTCCAGGAAAAGACGAGCCAGAGCCGGCGCGAGGCCGACGACATCCGCGGCCAGCTCGACGCGTTCCAGGCCGCCCTGGAAGAGAAGATCATGCAGGGCCGGCGCGAGGCCGAGGACATCCGCTCCCAGATCGCGCCGATGCTGGAGGCCCACGGGCGCGAGGGCGAGACCAGCGAGCGGCTGACCGCGGAGTTCGACCGCATGCGCGAGTCCCTGGCCGAGGCCCTGGGAGAGGTCTCCGAGCGGCTGCGCAACGCCGTGCGGGGTCTCTGAGCCGAGGCGTCGAGGCGCGTCGGCGCAATCCGCTCCGGGCCGGCCCTTTCCTCCCGTGCCCTCCCGATCGTTTCGCCGCGGCGCCCGCCTGGAACGGGAGCGCCGCACCGTCGCCGCGATGGTGGCCCGGTATTGCCGCGACCACCACTGCTCCCCGGAGGGTCCCTGCGCGGAATGCGCGGATCTGGAGGCCTACACGCGGCTGCGACTGGAGAAGTGCCCCTACGGCGAGGAGAAGCCGACCTGCGCGAGCTGCCCCATCCATTGCTATCAACCCCAGCGGCGCGAGCAGATCCGGCGGGTGATGGGCTACGCCGGGCCCCGGATGCTCTTGAACCATCCGATCCTGGCGCTGCGCCACATCCTGGACGGCTACCGAAAGGCGCCGGCCAGGCCCGGGCGAACGCAATCCGGCCCCCGGTGACCGTTCTCCTTCTTCTCCCGGCCGGCCTCTCCGCGCTTCTGGTCGCCGCGCATCTGCTCCGGTCCGGAGGCGTCTGGCCCGCCGCCCTCGCCCTGGCCGCCCCGGCCGCGCTCGCGCTGCGACGCCGATGGGTGGCCCGCGGCTTTCAACTCGCCCTGCTCCTGGCGGCCGCCGAGTGGTGCCGCACCCTGGTCGCTCTGCGCGCGGCCCGGATGGCCGCGCAGGAGCCCTGGGGGCGGATGACCGGCATCCTGGCCGGCGTCGCCGCGCTTGCCGTGGGAGCGGCCCTCCTCTTCCAGACCCCCCGGCTCGCGAGGCTCTACCGCTTGGATCGGCGGGGCGGACCGCCGCCCTCGCCGGCGCCGGAGACGATGCGCGACAGAAATCTCTCGTCGTCCCGCCAGCGGGGCACCACCGAGACGGAGAGATCGAGGAAATAACGCCGCCCCGACTCGCGCTCGAGCTCCTCGCGCGCGGCCTGGCCGATGTCGCGGATCATCGAGGCCCCTTTCCCGATGACGATCCCCTTCTGGCTCTCCTTCTCCACGACCACCGACGCCGTCACGATGGTCATGTTCTTGGCCGGGTCCTCCCGCACGCCCTCGATGACGACCGCCGAAGCGAACGGGAGCTCCTGGCGAGTCCGCTCCAGGAGCTTCTCGCGGATCACCTCGGAAACCCATTCGGATTCCGGCGTGGAGGTCAGGAAGTCTTCGGGATAGCCGGCTTCCCGTTCCGGCAGCGCCCGGGCCAGGAGACTGCCCAGGCGCTCCACGCCGTCGCCGGTCCGCGCCGAGATCGGAACGACTTCGAGAAAAGCGTAGCGGGACGCCAGGTCGGCGATCCGCGGCAACAGCGACTCCTTGCGCACCAGATCGATCTTGTTCAAGGCCAGCACGACCGGCTGCCCGGCCTTCTCCAGGAGACGCAGGGTGAAGGCTTCGCCCTCCCCCGGCCGGTCCGACGCGTCAACGACCCAGAGAACCAGGTCGGCGGTGGCCAGCGCGTCGACCGCGTCGCGCACCATGGCCGCGTTCATGCGGTACTGCGGGCGGTGGATGCCCGGAGTGTCGATCAGCGCGATCTCGGCCTCCGGGAGCCGGGCCACTCCGAGGATCCGCTTGCGCGTCGTCTGCGGCTTGTCCGAGACGATGGCCACCTTCTCGCCGACCAGGCGGTTGACCAGCGTGGACTTGCCGGCGTTGGGACGGCCGACCACGGCGACTTCGCCGGAATGCACGGAAATCCCGAGTCCTACCTTCGACGTCCCGAGTCCGACGTCCTCAGCGGGTCCTGGACCTGCGATTCCGGCCCCGCGGGCGGCACGGCCTCGATGCGCACGCGGTGCACGCGCCGTCGGTCGGCTTCCTCGACGGTGAAGAGCAGGTCCGCCTCGCGGTGGCTCTCGCCCGGACGGGGGATGTGCCCGAGGCGGGCGGTCAGGTATCCCCCTACCGTCGTGAAGTCGCCGTCTTCGGGCCCGTGATCGAAGAGCTCGCGGACGGTCTGGATGCTCTCCTTGCCGGAAACCGAATAGACGCCGTCGGCGGTCTTGCTGACCGCCTCGCGCTCGTCCTCGTGCTCGTCGGAGATCTCCCCGACGATCTCCTCCAGCAGGTCCTCGACGGTCACCAGTCCGGACACGCCCCCGTACTCGTCGACGACGATGGCCATCCAGAGGTGCCGCCGCTGGAACTCCCGCAGCAGCTCGGAGACCTTCTTGGATTCGGGCACGAAGTAGGCCTCCCGCAGCATCCCCTTGATGGGCCGCCCGTCGCCCGAGCGGAGCGCCTCGAACATGTCCTTGACGTGGACGATGCCGACCACGGTGTCGATCGTCCCCCGCGCCACGGGGATGCGCGAGTACTTGGACGAGGCGAAGAGCTCGGCCAGAGTCTGCGGCGCGGCCGCCGCGTCGATCCAGAGAATGTCGGTGCGCGGCGTCATGACTTCGCGGACGCGGGTGTCGCCGAAGTCGACGATGGAGAGGACCAGCTTTTCTTCTTCTTTCTCCAGGATCCCTTCCTCGCGGCCGACGTCGATGTAGGCCTGGACCTCCTCCTCCGTCGCTTGCGGGGCCTGCAGGCGCTCGCGGCCCTTGAAGATTCGCCGCAGCGGAATGGCCAACGGAAGCATCAGCCAGGACGCCGCGTCGACGAACGGCAGAAGCCGGGTCACCGTCCGCTCCGGGTCGGCGCCCGCTCCGACCCGCAGCAGCGCGATCTCGGTGGCCAGCCAGCCGACCAGGAAGACGCCGCCTCCCCAGGCCCACGGCGCGGAGACGCCGAATCCGTGGAACGCCGAGACGACCGTCAGGAGGCCGGTCAGGAGCAGGATCTGGACGAAGACCTTGGTGGTCGTCCGCGTGATCTCGACCTCTCCGGGGCCGGCCAGCAGTCGCGCCTGCTCCGGGTGCTCCTCGAGGAGGCCCCGGATCTTGATGGGGGAAAGTCGATCGAGCGCCAGGGCGAACGACTCGAAGAGGAGAAACGCCGCGTAGCAGGCCGCGGAGATGGCGAGCGCGATCATGCCCGGCCCGCGTGGCGCGGCGCGTCGGCCGGGGCTCCGGAGATCCGGAGACGGCGCGCCAGGCGCGCCTCCAGGGCGTCCATCTGGCCGTCGTCGGTTTCGTGGTCGTAGCCGAGCAGGTGCAGGTACCCGTGGAGGAGCAGCCGGTCGATCTCTCCGCCCGCGGTCGCTCCGCGCCGGCGCGCCTCCCGCGCGGCGTAGGGCACCGAGATCACGATGTCACCCAGGGTGCGGCCCCCGGCCGGAAACGAGAGCACGTCGGTCGGCCGGTCCTTGCGCCGGTACCGGCGGTTGAGGGTCCGCATGCGGGCGTCTCCGCAGAGGAGCACGGAGACCTCGGGTCCGGGAGGCGGAAGGCGGGAGGCGGGAGGCGGGAAGAGACGCGCGAGCCGCTCCAGGAGCTTCCTCACGCGGCGGGTTGGGGGCGCGCCGGACACGGCGGCGCGCACGTCGATCTCCATGGCCGCCGCCTCAGCCCGCGCGCGGACCGGCGCCCCGGACCGCGTGCTCGGAGACCGGACCCGTCTCGCCGGTCTTGCGCCGTCCGCGCAGCTCCCGGTTGAACTCGAAGCCCGGGTAGTCGATGCGGTGGTGGTAGACGTTGGCGACCGTCCGCTCGAGCGTCTCCACGATGATGGCGAGGTCGCGCATGGTCAGATCGCAGTCGTCGAACTGGCCGTCGCGCAGGCAGTCGTCCACGATGGCCTGGATCATGGCCCGGATCTTGGCCGGGGTCGGCTCGATCAGCGTGCGCGAGGCGGCCTCGACCGCGTCGGCGATCATCAGGATCGCGTTGACCCGCGTCGACGGCTTGGGCCCGCCGTGGCGGTACTCGGTCTCCTGGACCGGGACCCGCTCGGGATCCGACTTGGTCAGGGCCTTCTGGTAGAAGTAGCGGATCAGCTTGGTCCCGTGGTGCTCGCGGATCGCCGAGACGATCGGCTCGGGGAGCCTCGCCTTCCGGGCCAGCTCGACGCCTTCCTTGACGTGCGCGGCGATCACCAGGGCGCTCATGGACGGCTCGAGCCTGTCGTGGCGGTTGAAGCCCTTGGGCTGGTTCTCGATGAAGTAGTCGGGCATCTTGGTCTTGCCGATATCGTGGTAGTAGCTGGCCACGCGCGCGAGCAGCGGGTCGGCGCCGATCGCCTCGGCGGCCGTCTCGGAGAGGTGGCCGAGCATCAGGGAATGCTGATACGTGCCGGGAGCGGTCAGGGCCAGCCCGCGCAGGAGCGGCAGGTTCTGGTTGGAGAGCTCGAGCAGCTTGATCTCCGTGGTGACGTGGAACAGGCGCTCGAAGAGGGGCAGCAGGCTCTCCACGACCATGGCGACGAAGAATCCCCCGGCCAGGCCGGCGATCGCGTCGAGGGCGAAATCCCAGCCCCGGGCCTCGCCGGAGAGGAACCCGATCGCGGCGATGGAGACCAGGTTGGCCAACGCCACGACTCCGCCCATCAGGAGCAGGACGCTGCGCGCGCGCACGCGGCCGAGGCTGAAGATCCCGGCCAGGGAGCCCAGGAGCGCAAAGAGCGTGAAGCCGAAGCTCTGGCCCATCAGCACGCCCGCGCCGATCGCGTGGATCGCCGCGAACAGCAGGGCCGGGCCCATGCCGGCGACGAGGCTGGCCATGATCGAACCGGCCGCGAAGGGAATGGCGTAGGACGTGTGGGCGGCCCAGCCGCCCTCGAAGCTCGACGAGAGCACTTGCGTCAAGGAGAACGCGCCGCGGGTCAGGAGGCTGAAGACGATCCCCGACGCCAGGATCGAGCCGTAAACGATCTCCGGGCGCCGCTCGCGCTTGCGCCGGCGCTGCCGCCGCGCGTCGATCCAGAACGCCGCCGCGGCGAGCACCTGCAGGATGCCGATTCCGGCGACCTTGAGCCAGGAATGGAAGTCCGACACCGACGCCCGCGCCGCGGCGATCCATTCCGCGGCCCGCGGCGAGATCTCGTCGCCCTTGCGCACGATGACTTTGCCCCGCGGGATCTTGGTCAGAACGCTCTCGACCGACCGCGCGGCCTCGTCGCGCCGCCGCGCCGTCTCCGCCGCGTTGTAGGTGAGATTGGGACGCAGCGCCGCGGCCAGGAAGGCCGACACCTCGGAGATCTCGCGCCCCTTCAAGGGACCGGCGGCCAGGCGCTGGATCAGCGCGCCCTTGGCCTGGGCCCCGTACTCAAAGACCTCGGAGAGCTCCTTGCGGCGCGTCTCCTTGCCGGTCGCCGCGTCCCGCACGGAGACGCCGCGCTCGCGGTTCTCCAGGAGGAGCTCCTTGTTGTCCACGACTCCGGGCCGGTAGAGGTCTCCCGCCGCCGCGGTCAGCCGCTCCTCGAGCGAAGTCGAGAAGTCCAGGCGGGCCAGAGCGGTCAGGGCCTCGTCCCCGACGGGAAGATCGAAGGCGTCTCGGACGGCCGGCGTCAGCCCCCGGGTCCGCGACCCCGACCAGGCCTCCCGGGCCTTCCGAAACGACTCGGACAGCTCCCGCTCCAGCCTCTGGGCTGCGTTGGGATCCCAGTCGTACACCGGCAAGACCTCGGCCGAGGCCTCGGTCCTGCGCCGCGTCGTGGCCGCGGGATCGGGCACGATCAGGTCGCGCGGAGCGACCACGTCGCGAACGGCGATGGCGCCGGCCTTGGCCGGAGTGGAGCGAAACGTCAGTGTCGGCGCGAACGAAAAGGTCGTGACCAGGACATAGGCAATGGCCCACAGGAGCAGCTGGACGCGGGAAACCGGAAGGGGCTCATCCAGCCTGGCGGTGATCCGACGGGAAGAATTGGTCGAGCGCCGCGGGGGCGCGTCCGTCGACATGGGCTCCTTTAGCGGGCGCTCGGACGGGCCGCGGCCTCGCGGTCGCGGTCCAGGCCTTCGTAGGCGGTGATGATCGACTGCACGAGGGGGTGGCGGACCACGTCGCGCTCGTCGAAGAGCACGAACCGAATCCCTTCGACCCGCGCCAGCAGCTGCTGCGCCTCGCGCAGGCCGGAGGTCTTGCCCTGAGGCAGGTCCACCTGGGTGACGTCTCCGGTGACCACGGCCTTGGAGCCGAAGCCGATGCGGGTCAGGAACATGCGCATCTGCTCGGAGGTCGTGTTCTGGGCTTCGTCCAGGATGATGAACGCGTCGTTCAAAGTCCGCCCACGCATGAACGCGATCGGAGCGACTTCGATCACGCCGCGCTCCAGCAGCTTGGCCGTTTTCTCGTAGCCCAGGATGTCGTAGAGGGCGTCGTAGAGGGGCCGCAGGTAGGGGTTGACCTTCTCCACCATGTCCCCGGGGAGGAAGCCCAGGCGCTCCCCGGCCTCCACCGCGGGCCTGGCTAGCACGATCCGCTTCACTTTCTTTTCCAGCAGGGCCGCCGCGGCCATGGCCACCGCCAGGTAGGTCTTTCCGGTTCCGGCCGGCCCGATGGCAAAAACGAGGTCATGCCGGTCGATCGTCTGGACGTAGAGCTTCTGCTTGGTGTTGCGCGCCGTGACCGTCGCTTTGAGCGTGGGGCCGAAGGGGCTTTCCAGGAAGAACTCGGCGATCGACGCGCCGGGATCCTCCCGCGCGACCCGGATGGCCGTGGTGACGTCGCTCGATCGCAGGGGATAGCCCGTCGCCATCAGCTCGGACAGCCCCTCCAGGAGCTTCCGGGCGGCGTCCTCCGAGGGGCCTTGCCCGGCCACGGAGATCTCGTTGCCCCGGGCGGACAGGCGGACGCCGAAGGCCTCTTCGATGGCGCGCAGATTCTCGTCGGCGATTCCGAACAGCTCGTTCAAGCCGGTCTCTGGGACCGTGACGGCCTGGCTGGGCTCAGGAATAGGGGTCGCTCCTTCGAATCAGAGTTCGGGGCGGGACATCCGGGCGGGTCCGCCTTGCCGACGCCCTGCCGGGACCGGCCGGCGCGTCACGGTTGTCTCCCCCCCACGCTTTCAACGCTAACACGAGCCGAGGAACAGCAAAAAGCGGGCCGGTCAGAAACCGGCCCGCCCTCGTGGCAACTCGTTCCCCGATCGCGACTTAAGTCAAACGGAGACGCCGGCTTACTTGCCCTTGACGATCTCCTTGGCCACGTCCTCCAGACCGTTTTCGACCGCATCCCGGATCGTGGAGCCCTTGGACTTGTGGCGAATCTCCGCCAGGACCTTGCCGTGCGGGTCCTTCACCAGGACCTCGAGGCCCACGCCCGGGTTGGCCATCCACCCTCCCCAGTACCGGGCGGCGCCGTGCGGCTCCCAGGCGTTGAAGATGTTGCCCTCGACGACGAGGTCGCCGCCCGACTTGACCACCTTGAAGCCCTGCTTGTCCAACCACTGCTCCATGTAGTCCCGGCCGTCCCGGGAGGCCTCGCGCGACTCGGGCCCCTTGCCGTTGTGATCGAACTCCTTCACCGAGGCGGTCTTGTACGACTTCAGGCTACCGCCGGGGAAATAGGACCAGTCCGCCTCTCTCCCCTTGCTCAGCTTGTCGTAGTCGGGCAGAAACTTCTGAGGCTCATCGGATTCGGAGGCGTCCTTCGAGTTGGAGAACTTGTCCGAGGCCCAGGCGGTCACGCAGAGGGAAACAAACAGGGCAAGACCGATACCG
The DNA here is from genome assembly GCA_963733955.1 of uncultured Acidobacteriota bacterium. Taxonomy (GTDB): domain Bacteria; phylum Acidobacteriota; class Thermoanaerobaculia; order UBA5066; family Gp7-AA6; genus DATFTF01. The sequence continues at coordinate 1,185,808 of CAVTEW010000003.1, read as the reverse complement.
ACCAAGCGTGCGTTTCGACGCAACATACGCGGCTCTCCTTTTGGCGGGGATTTTAGCAAAACGGGGCCTCCGGTGCGCCCCTCAGCCCCGCGGCGCGATGCGCCGGCAGACGGCGTCGCCGGCCTCCGCCGTCGTGAGCGAGCCCCCGACGTCCCGGGTGCACTCCCCGTGCCGGACGCACTCCTCTACGGCCTTCTCGATGGCGGCGGACGCCTCGGTCTGGCCGAGGTGGGACAGCAGGAGGGCGGCGGTCAGGATCGCCCCGATCGGGTTGGCCTTGCCGGTCCCGGCGTACTTGGGCGCCGATCCGTGGACCGGCTCGAACATGGAGACCCTGCCGGGATGGATGTTGCCGGAGGCGGCCATCCCCAGGCCGCCCTGCAGCGCCGCGCCCAGATCCGTGACGATGTCTCCGAACATGTTGTTGGTCACGATCACGTCGAACTGACGCGGGTCGCGGACGATCTGCATACAGAGCGCGTCGACGTAGAGGTGCGAAGCCTCGACGTCGGGGTAGTCCCGCCCCACCTCGACGAACGCCCGCTGCCAGAGGTCCCCGACGAACCGCATGGCGTTGGACTTGTCCGACATCACGAGGCGGCGCCGCCGAGTGGTTCGAGCGTGCTCGAAGGCCGCCCGGAGGATGCGCTCGACCCCCTTGCGTGTGGAGACGTCCTCCTGGACAGCGACCTCGTCGGGCGTGCCCTTTTTCAGGTGGCCACCGGCCCCCACATAGGACCCCTCGGTGTTCTCGCGGAAGACGACGAAGTCGATGTCCCCCGCGCTCACGCCTTTCAAGGGCGAGAGCCGGTCGTCCAGGCACTTTACCGGGCGGAAATTCACGTACAGGTCGAGCCGGAACCGGGTCCCCAGGAGAATCTCCGCGGCGTGCTTCATGTCCGGCACGCGGGGATCCCCGAACGCGCCCATGAAGATCGCGTCGTAATGGGCGGACAGGTCGTCCAGCGCCCCGGCCGGAAGAGTCTCGCCGGTCTTCAAGTAGTGGTCGGCGCTCCAGGGGAAGGAAACCGTCTCGACCGGGATGGAGTGCGTCGCGGCGACGCGCTCGAGCGCCTTGAGCGCCTCGCGTGTCACGTCGACGCCGATGCCGTCTCCGGGAACGACCGCGATGCGCATGGGCGGGGAAGATAGCATGCGGACGTGAGGCGTCAGGCGTGAGGGGTGAGGCGAACGAGACCCGCTCAGGGACGCCTTACGCCTTACGCCTTACGCCTGACGGCGCGATTCGCTAGAATCGCGCCCATGACTTTCGCCGAGGCGGTCCGGGAGATCATCCTGGACTGTAGCCGGGCCCCGGAGCGTCCGACTCCGGTGCGGCTCGCCGCGACGGTGGCCCGTCAGGCCGAGCGTTACCTCGAACACGTGCGTTTCGATCCGACGCGCTACGTGCGCCATCCCGTGCTCTTCTTCGACGATTGGGAAGTCATGATCATCGGCTGGGAATCAGGGCAGATCACGCCCATCCACGATCACCGCGGGTCGCTCGGCGGAATGGCCGTCTTGAGCGGCTCGCTGGTGGAGGAGCGTTTCACGACCCCGTCGGACCGGCCCGAGCTCGTCGACTCGAAGGTCCGGCCGGAGGGCGACCTCTGCGACACCGGCCCAACCGTGCTGCACCGGCTGATGCCCAGGAGCCGCGCCGTCTCCCTCCACCTCTACCGGCCGCCGCTGCGCACGATGGGCATCTGGGACGCGACGGGAATGCTGGAGATCCGGCAGTCGCAGTTCGAGGTGGCCGAGGAGGTGCTCGCGCGGGCTGTGGCCGTCACGTCGCCTCCGCTGCGCGTGTGATCTGCGCCTTCGGCGCGCCGACGGGCGGCTCGGCCAAAGGGCCTCGACCGCCCGTCTGATCCCACGCTCCGCTCCGGCTCCCCGCGGCGCGCGCCTCCTCACTCGGTTACTTCGCGAGACTACGCGCGCCGCGGACCGGGCAAGACAGAAGTGTGGATCTAAAAACGGAGGCGCCGGTCCGGTCTACTTCTGGAAGAAGAGGAAAAGATTGACGGCGGAAGGGCCCAGGGAAAAGAAGTCGCCGGATTTCAGGTGCGCGGCGCAGTCGGTCTCGGAGATTCCCTCCAGGTCGTCGGGAACGGGGATCGCGTCGCCGTTCAAGTAGGTCCCGCAGGTCGAGCGCAGATCGACCAGGAGGTACTCCGGCGCCGACCCGTAGGCCCGGCGGACGACCTTGGCATGGAGCCGGGACACCTCGGTGTTCAGGAAGGCGTCGGGCGAGGACACCCGGAATCCCGAGACCGGCATGCCCACGCCGATGAACTCGGGAACCTCGCGCCCGAGCAGGAGCTCGTCGAAATCGAGCTTCACAAGTCCTGCATTGTAGGGTCCCAGGCCCAGGAGATAGTGCCCGGACGGCAGCTTGATGAGCGTCTTCTCGAGGCGGTGCGACATGCCGTTCATGCCGTTGTCGACGAACGTCATGACGTCCCGCTGCCGGGATTCCAGCGCCTCGCGGCAGATGGCGGAATAGAGGTCGTCGGGCTTCATCGCAGATCCTGCTCACCAAAACACCTGCCGCGGGGAGACCATTTCCCGGGGTGCGAAGACCGCGATCGACGGGAAGCCGACGCGCCGGCGCTCACGGCGAAAATTGTCGCACACTCCGAGGCCGCGCGCTCAGATCTTTCTCGCCAGCACGACGCCCCAGGCCCTGCCCCACCCGTCGTGGATGCGCTCGACCACGCGCTCTCCGGGTTGCGCGGGCGTGTCCGGGCGCTCGATGCGGAACGCGCGGACGGCGGGGCGCGCGGTCCAAAAGTCCGGACGCGCTCCCTCGATCACGCGCGCGTCGGTGTCCAGCCGGTAGCGGCGGATCGCGTAGATCGTCACCGGATCGTGCGGCACGGCGTGGCCGACCCGCACGGGCCCCAGCGCGTCCCAGCGCAGGGCGGCCCGGCCGATCAGGGTGTCCTGGCCGTGGAAGCCGTCGAAGGTCCCGCGGTCGCGCGCCCAGCGCAAGGAGCCCGCGGCGCCGACCGCTCCGGCGACGGCGAGCGCGCCCAGGGCCAGGATCCCGGCGACGCGCCGCCGCTCGGGCCGGACCAGTCGAAGAAGTGCGAGAACGCCGGCGGCCACGGCCACGGCGGTCAGGGTCGTGAGGTACCCGTAACGCAGCCCGTTGGGATTGCCGGACTGGCCCCCGGCGACCGACGCCGCGAACGCGCCTCCGGCCTGCAGCAGCAGGAGCGCGGACAGGTCGCGGCGCGGACGCAGCAGGGCCTGCCCGAACACGACCGCCAGAGGGATCGCCAGCAGCCCCAGGCGCGATTGCGTCAGGTCATGGCGAGGGGTCGGATCGGCAACGAGCCACGGCGACGCGAGGGCGTCCGCGGCGACCGCGAAGAGGGGCATCGCCGAGCGGTTGTAGCGCATCTCCTTGAACACGTTGTGGTCGCTGGCGCGGTTGAAGTACGGCAGAACGCGGCCCTCGCGCAGGAGAAAGAGCGGAGCGACCGCCAGCGCCAGACCCAGGAGAAATCCGGCGCCCAGCCGCCCCCGCGGCCGAAACGGCCCCTCCGGGCTCGGCCAGAACGCCAGCCCGAGCAGGGCCATGGCGGCCGGCCACGCCGCCAGGTAGACGTGCGCGCCGAGCCCCACGGCGAATCCGCCCGCCGCGGCCAGCGCCGCGTTGCTCCTGCGGCGCGCGGCGAGGAGCAGGAGCGTTCCCACATCGGTCGTCAACGTCATGGTCGTCGGACACCAGGCCCACCGCGAGAGGTTCATGTGCCAGCGCAGGCCCGCCAGCGTCACCGCGGCGAGCGCGCCGCCTCCCCGCGGAAGCAGCGCCCGCCCGAGCAGCGCCGCGGTGACCAGCGTCAGCGCCGCCGTGACGAAGGCGGGAAAACGGATCGCGAACACCGTCGTGCCGAAGAGATTCAGAATCGAGCGGTAGCCCTCGAGGAAGAGCACGCCGACCATCGTGAACGCGCCGAATCGATAGGGGGCCGGCCGGATGGAGTCGCGAAAATCACACCACCGCCCCTCCAGCTGGATCGCCGGCGCGACCAGCGACGCCTCGTCGATGAACACCGGCCAGGGGACGCGGTCGAGCCGCGCGAATCGCAGCCAGGCCCCGGCCAGGATGGCGGCGGCGGCCAAGAGCACGAGCGTGGCCCGCCCGAACGGGAGCGCGACGGGATCCTCGCGCGACGCGGACGTTTCGCTCCAGAGGAAGAAGAGGCCGCCCGCGACGCATGCGGCCGCCGCGGCGACGGCCACCGCGAAGAGGCCCAGCGCCAGGCGGGGAATCGCCCACGAGGGATCCGGGTCCAGAAGCACTCCCGGCCGCAGGGCGCGCGCCAAGTTCACGGCGGCGACGAAAAAGACGGCGAGCCCCACGGAGACCGCCGTCAACGTGCCAGGGCCGCGTCGTGTGAAGGGGCTCAACCCGATCATCTTACCGGCTCGCTCGGGGAGAGACCGATCCGCTTCCAGGACCGCCGGCGCGCCGAGAGCGCGGATCCCGAACGAGCGGAAGCGGCGTCAGTGAACGGTTTCCCCGCCGGGAGAAGGGCGGCCGGGCTCGTCCTCCGCCTCGAGCTCGACGGTCCATCGCTCGTAGACTCCGTCGGGCAGCTCGGTCAGAAAGCGCGAAGGCTCCAGAATCACGTCGACGCCGTAACGGTCCCGCGCCAGCATCGGGTAGACCAGCGCCAGCTCGTTCTTAGCCCGCGTCGCCGCGACGTAGAAGAGGCGCCGCTCCTCCTCCAGGCCCTCGTCCGTGCCGGTCGCCCGGTAGCTGGGGAATCGCCCCTCGGAGACGCCGAGGACGATCACACGACTCCACTCGAGGCCCTTGGCCTGGTGGACCGAGGAGAGCACGACGCGGTCGTCGTCGGGCTCCCCGGCGACCACGTCCTCCCCGGAGAGCTCGTTGAAGAGGGTCACGTCTTCCAGGAACGCGGGAAGGGAGTCGTAGGCCTGGGCGAACTGGGCGAACTGCTCGAGGTCGTCCAGCCGCGCGTCGGCGTTGGGGAACTTGGCCCGCGCGAAGTCCCGGTACACCTCTTCGACCACCGTCCGGATCGCCTCGGCCGGCGAGGACCGGATCGAGGCCGAGTCGAGCCGGGCGAGCAGGGCGCGCGCCGACTTGAGCGCCGCGGCGGCCGTCCGTGGAAGCTCGATGCCGGCCGTGCCGTCGCGCTCGTGGAAGGATGCCAGCGGATCGGGGCGGTTTCCGATCGCCTCCCAGACCGCCGCGGCGGAGCGTTCGCCGATGCGGGCATAGATCTTCAACGCTCGCTTCCAGGACAGCTCGTCCTTGGGGTTGACCACGATCTTCAGGAACGCGAGCACGTCCTTGACGTGGCGCTGCTCGAAGAACCGCGTCCCCGACCGGATCTCGTAGGGGATCCCGCGGCGGGTCAGCTCGATCTGAAGCTCCAGCGCCTGGTAGTGGGCGCGGTAAAGCACGGCCAGATCGGCGAGCTTCTCCCCTTCGTCGTGCCATTCCAGGACACGCTGGGCCACGAAGCGCGCCTGGTCGGGAATGTCGGGAAGCGCCACCACGGCCGGCAGCGGACCGGCGCCGCGGCAGGCCTGGAGCTCCTTGGCGAATTGCCGCGTGTTGCAGGCGATGGAGGCGTTGGCCAGGGCCAGGATCTCCGGCGTCGAGCGGTAGTTGATCGTCAAGCGGAACGTCTGCGCGTCCGGATAGCGCCGCGGAAATCCCAGGATGTTCTCGAAGGAAGCCCCGCGGAAGGAGTAAATGGCCTGCGCGTCGTCTCCCACCACGGTCACGTTGCGCTTGCCCGCGGCCATCCCGTCGACGATCTCCCCCTGCAGCTGGTTGGTGTCCTGGTACTCGTCGACCAGGACGTGGTCGTAGGACCGCTGGAGCTCGGCCGCGGCGTCGGGGAACTCCTGCAGCAGCCGCTTCCAGGCCAGGAGCAGGTCGTCGTAGTCGGCGGCGTTGGCCTGGCGCTTGCGCTCGCGGTAGCGGTGCAGGACCGCGACGATCTCCTCCTGCAGCGCCGAGAAGTGGGGCGCCCGCTCGGCCAGGACGTCGGAGAAGGGACGGCCCGTATTGACGGTGAAGGAATAGAGATCGAGCAGCACGTCCCCCTTGGGGAAACGGCGCTCGAGGACCGCGATCTTGTGGTCCGACGTCGCGGCCTCCAGCATCTCCCGGGCGTCTTCCTCGTCCAAGATCGTGAAGTTGGCGCCCAGGCCGACCCGCGTTCCGAAGCGCCGCAGCAGGCGGTTGCCCACGGAGTGAAAGGTGCCCCCCATCAGCCGGCGCGTGTCGACCGCGAGCAGGGCCTCCACCCGCCGCAGCATCTCCCGGGACGCCTTGTTGGTGAACGTCAGCAGGAGGACTCGGGAGGGGTCGGTGCCGGACTCGATCAGCCGGGCCACCCGGTAGACCAGGGTCCGCGTCTTGCCCGAACCGGCGCCCGCGATCACCAGGATGGGGCCCTTGCCGGCCAGGACCACCTCCCGCTGCTCCGCGTTCAACTCGTTGTCGTAGTCGACCCGGTAGACCCTCTGGCCGGCGGGCTTCTTGAGGACATACTTGCGTTCCACGCGAGGCAGTCTAATTCCAGGCGGTCAGACACTTGGAGGGGGGCCCCGGTGAAGGTCCGCCGGGAACCCCAAACGGCGCTCCAAGGTAATCTTTCGCCCCTTTTTCGCGTTCTCAAGGAAGGAGCCCAAGGGCCCCAGACAACCAGGAGACTCCGATGAGCATTGAGAAAATCCGAAAGTCCATCCTCGTGGCGGCCGCGGCGGTGGTCATCGCCGGCGCGGGACTGCTGGCCGGGCGCGTCTCGGCGCAGGCCTTTCGCGGGCATCCCCGCGGCGACTTCCCGTCGCACGTCTTCGCGCACATGTCCCGCGCGCTCGATTTGAGCGACGACCAGAAGTCCAGGATCAAGGACGTCCTGAGGTCCCACGGCGACGCGATCAAGACGCAGATGCAGACCTCCGCGACCGCGCGCCGCGCCCTGCACGACGCGGTCATGGCCCAGCCGACCGACGAGGCGGCCATCCGCGCCGCGGCCACCCAGTTGGGCCAGGTCGAAGGGGACGGCGCGGTGTTGTTCGCCCGCATCCGCACCGAGATCGACCCCGTCCTGACCGACGCCCAGAAGACCAGGCTGCAAGCCCTGCGCGAGAAAGTGCGGCAGCACGGCCAGGGCGCGGCCAAGGCGTTCGACAGCTTCCTCAAGAGCGATTCCTAGGAACACGGCGGCCCCGTGTCGAGCTCCGCAACCCTTCCCCACGCGGACGAAGCGGCCTTGGTCGCCAGGGCGCTCGGCGGCGATGACGACGCCTTCGCCGAGCTGGTTCGGCGGGGGGCGCCGGCGGCCCTGGGAGCGGCCCGCCGGATCACCGGCGATCCCGCGCTGGCCGAGGATGCGGCCCAGGAAGCCTTCCTCCGCGCCTACCGGGCCCTGAAGGATTACCGGCACGAATCCTCGTTCGCCGCGTGGGTGCGCAAGATCGCGGTTCGGACCGCGATCGACATCGTGCGCAAGCGCCGGCCCGAGGACGCGCTGCCGGAGGACACCCGCTCGGCGGTCTCGGAGGAGAAGCAGCAGGAGGACGCCGATCTCCTGCGCGAAGCGCTGGCTCAACTCTCGCCGCTGGACCGGGAGATCCTGCTCGCCCGGGAAGTCGAGGGAGAGGCGGACAAGGTGATCGCGCAGAGGATGGACATGACCGTGACCGGCGTGCGCGTGCGCATGCACCGCGCCCGCAAGAAACTGCAGGCGAAGTTCCAGGCCGGGATGACGCATGGCGCCCCGGCCCAGACACGGAGGAAGAGATCTTGAAACACCTTGGAGAACTGGTTCGATCCCTTTGGGGCGGCGGGGGCCTGGACGCGGCGGGAGACCCGTGCCGCCGCGCGCGGGAGGCGTTCGCCCGCGGCACGCCGGAGGCGCAGCACCAGGGGCATCTCTTCGCCTGCCCGGCCTGCCGCGCGCACGTGCGCCTGGCCCAGGCCTGGAAGAGCCTGCCGCGGCCGGAGACGACCGAGCGCCCCTTGCCCGCCGACGACGCCTTCGTTTCCCGCGTTCTTCGCGAAGTGCGCGCGGAGCGCCGGCGACGCGCCCGCGGCCGCGCGAGCCTGGCCGCCGCCGCCGCTTTGCTCTTTTTCTTCCTCGCCGGAGCCGCCGGTCAGCTCGCCGCGACGATCGCCTCCGGCGCCGAGGACGACTACGCGCAGCTCGTGACCCCGGCGGGACTGGACAGCCTGCTGCCGCAGTGAGGACGGAGGTGGTAGGACGGAGCGTCCTAAGTCCTAAGTCCTACGTCCCAAGTCCTTCCATTACACTCCTCGCATGCCGCTGCGCCTCACGACGGCCGGGGAGTCGCACGGCCCCCGACTGACCGTCATCCTGGAAGGAATCCCGGCCGGCCTCGCGATCGATCCGGCGTTCGTCGCGGCGGAAATGGCCCGCCGCCAGCACGGCTACGGGCGCGGCGGACGCATGAAGATCGAGAAGGACGAGGCCGTTTTCGAAGGCGGCGTCCGCGGCGCGGCGACGCTGGGTTCGCCGATCGCCATCGGCATCTTGAACCGCGACTACGCCAACTGGGAGAAGGTCATGTCTCCCGAGAAGGTGGACGAGGAGGCGGCGGGGCAGCGCCGGCTGACCCGGCCCCGCCCCGGCCACGCCGATCTGTCCGGCGGCATGAAGTACGGTTTCACCGACCTTCGCGACGTGCTCGAGCGCGCCTCCGCGCGCGAATCGGCCGGACGCGTGGCGGCCGGAGCGGTCTGCAAGCTCCTGCTGCGCGCGTGCGGCATCGAGGTCGCCAGCGGCGTTCTGGCGGTCGGCCCGGTCGCGGACGAGCGCTCCCCCCGCAGCTTCGCCGCCCTCCAACGGGTCCGCGACGATTCCCCGCTGCGCGCGGTCGACCCCGCCCTGGAAGCGCGGATGATCGCGGCGGTCGACGAGGCCAGGAAAGCCGGCGAGACGCTGGGCGGATCGATCCTGGTGGGCGCGCGTGGAGTCCCGGCCGGCCTGGGATCGCACGTCTCCTGGGACCGGAAGCTCGACGGCCGCATCGGCCAGGCGCTCCTGTCCGTTCCCGCGGTCAAGGCCGTGGAGCTCGGCGGCGCGGTCGAAGCGTCGCGGGGGCCGGGCTCGCTGGCCCACGACGAGATCGAGCCGGACGGGAGCGGCGGATTGCGCCGGCGCACCAATCGCGCCGGGGGGCTCGAGGGAGGCGTCACCAACGGCGAAGAGGTGATCGCGATCGTCACCATGAAGCCGATCTCGACCCTGGCCCGCGGCCTCGACTCGGTCGACCTGACCAGCGGCGAGGCGGCGCGCTCGGCGTACGAGAGGAGCGACGTGACCGCGGTCCCGGCCTGCGGCGTCATCGCCGAGGCCATGCTGGCGTTCGTTCTGGCCGACGCCCTGCTCGAGGTGACCGGCGGCGACCGGATGGAAGACGTCGCCGCGCGCCTGGTCCGCCACCGCGAGCGGGTGCGGCGCTACCCCTGGTCGGGCGGCGGAATATAGCAGATTTGCTATATGGGCGGGCGGCTAGATCGGCCGCCGCCGGGCCGGCCGCGGGGAGCGCGCGGGGCGCCGATCGGCCGGAGCGGCGATGCGGTCGGCGGGAACCTGGACGCCGGGAACCGGGTCGAACGGTCCCGGCGCCGACGTCGCCTCCATCTGGTCGACCGAGAGAGGTCCCCGGCCCAGGCGCCGGTCGAGGGTCGTGAACAGCGGATCGGTCGGGACGAGCCGGTCTCCCTGCGGGCGCCAGTACTCGTAGTGGAGCTGGGCCGCGATGGCCCAACCGGTCGTTCCCACGGCGCCCAGCCGATCTCCGCGCACGACGCGCTGTCCGCGGCGCACGTCGATGCGCTTCAAGTGCCCGAAGACCGTGGCGCCGCTCGCCCCATGCGCCACGACCACGACGTTGCCCAGGCGCCAGAACCAGCCGGCCATCGCCCGCCGCACTGACCCGGCGAAGGCGACCGTCCCGTCGGCCGTCGCGACGACCGCGGAGCCTTCCGTCGCGGCCAGGTCCGCGCCCAGAAAGAATTCCTCCTCCCCGGTCCAGGCGGATCGCCGCGGCCCGAAAAACGCCGAGGGCTCGAAGACCGCTCCGGCGATGGGCGAGACCGTGGGAACCCGCCGCGCCAGGTCCGGATCGTCCCGCTCTCTCGCCGCGGCCAGCCCGGTGCCGCGCTCGAGGGATCGGAGATACACGTCCAGGGCCGCCGCCAGGCGGTCCGGCTGCCGGTGGGCCAGAAGCCCGCGCTCCGGATTGAGCGCTCGGGGCCATCGCGCGGCGGGGATCGCGTAGAGGAAGGCCACGCGGTTGAGCAGGTCTCCCCACGCCTGGGCCCGGGCCGCCAGCGCCGCGACGCCGTCGGAGACGCGCTTCCACTGGACCTGGCGGGCCTCGACCTCGGTCGTGAGCGACACGGTCTGTCCCTCACGCAGCCGGCGCATGGCCATGGCCGGCACGGTCAGGAACAGGCTGGCCGCCGACGCCAACAGGACCGCCGCGGCGGCGATCAGGATTCGCTCCCCGCGTTCCTCGACGGAGAACGTGCGCACCGCGCCGCGGCCGGAGGCCGGATGGAACTGGATCTGCACCCGAAGAGATCTTACCGGCGCGACGGGGCCGCGGAGGCCTCACGGCTCGAAATGGACGCGCACACCGAGCTCGCGGCGGTCGGGTCCGGCCCGCAGGCGGCTGGGCACGAACGATCGGGAGAGCGAGAACCGGAAGACCCGCGGGCGATCCGGCGCGCCGTTCAACCGGAGCGCGACGGCGTCCCCGGGCGCGAGGACGCGGCGCAGGGCCACCACGCCGTCGACCCGCGCGGTCACCTCCACGGGCTGGGGAATCGGAGGCAGATGGGCCAGGCGCACGCGCTGGATCGCTCCGGGCTCGATCCACAGCGCGAAGCTCCTGCGGGTCCAGCGGAACGGGCCTTGCGCGTCCCGCTCGAGCGCGTGGAATCCGATCCGCGGGCTGTAGCGAAACGTGACCGCCGGGGAGGCCGTCGCCAGGATGCCCACGAGCGCGGCGGCCGCGGACACCAGGACCGCCATGGAGCGCAGAACCTCCAGGCGCCCGCGCTCGACGCCGCGCCCGGGAAGGGCCACCACGGAGACGAGCAGGAAGAAGAGGAGGCTGGCGTCTCCCGCGTACCAGTGGGACCCGAACACGGAAGCCAGCAGGAAGGCCAGAAGCGCGACGCCCGCGCCGGCGCCGAGCGGATCGCGCTCGAGAACGCGGATCCGGGAGAGGGCCTGCCATCCCAGGGCCGCGGCCAGGGCCAGGGTCAGGAGGAACCCGGGCACGCCCATCTCCGCCAGCGCCTGCACGTACGAGCTCCCCGGGTTGTCGCGCAGGGCGATCGTCCGGTTGTCTTCGCGAAGAAGATCCGGCAGCCTCCACGAAAAGCTCCCCATGCCGCCCCCCTCGACCGGGTGCCGCGCGAACAGCCGGCTGGCGGCCTGCCAGAGCAGCGGTCGACCCGAAACGCGCAGCTCCAGCGGAACGCGGGGATCGAAGCTTTCGACGACGCGCGACCCCAGGCTCCCGGGCCCGGCGCGGGCCGCCAGGAGCGCGCCTGCCGCCAGGACGGCGACGAGCGCGGCGATTCCGGTGAGGCGAACCCGGCCGGGCAGCCCGCGCGCGACGACGAGCAGGAAAAGGGAAAGCAGGACGATCAGCAGGCCGCTGCGCGAGCCGGAGAGGAGGAGCCCCACGAGCAGGATCCCGGCCAGGGGAATCTCCAGGCCCCGGGCGCCCTTGCGAAGACCGAGCGTCAGGGCCAGGACGGCGGCCAGCCCGCAAAGGAGGCCGAGCGAGTTGGGATCGACGGCGCCGCCGGAGAGGCGTCCGGTCAGCCGCCAAAAGCCGCGGGCCTCGGCGGGGAGAACGCCCAGCCTCTGGAGGAGCGAGGCGCCGGCCGAGACGGCCGCGCCCCACATCGCCGCCCGGAGCGCGCGCTCGCGCACCGCCCCCCCGGAGCGTCGGAGCACGAAGTAGAACGCCGCCCCCGAGGCGACCGCGGCGAAGGAGAAGACGCTCTCCCGAATCGCGTCCTGATCGAGCAGTCCCTGTCCGTTCACAACCCGGCCGGACAGCCCGTGCAGGAACGCCCAGAGGGTCCGGGCCCGCGCCACGGCCAGGGCCGTCGAACTCGTCCAGACGACCAGGAGCGCTCCAATCCACCGGTCCAGCGGCGACGGCTCCGGCGCGGACTCGAAGTCATAGAGAAACCGGAACGTCCAGCCGCAGACGAGGCCCGCGAACAGGAGCATGGGCCAGGTCGATGGATCTGTCGCGCCGAACAGCCGCACCAGGAGCCCGGCGCACGGAAAGAGAAACGCGAACGCGACGACGCCGACTTGCCGCCGCCGCGCCGTAGCCAGGGCCAGTCCCAGCGAGATCAGGAACACCGGCAGCCGGTCGGGCGCCCCGGGCGGAAAGCCGGTGAGCAGGAGCACGTACGCCCCGGAGACGGACAGGAGAAAGAGAAGGAGGCGGACGGGGGTGGAAGGGGATCGGGTGATCGGGTGATCGGGTGATCGGGCGCTCGAAACGTCCGAAGGGCTTCCGTCCATCACCCGGTCACCAGATCGCAGATCCGCCGATTCCTCACCGGTGATAGTCCTGCAGCGACGCGACGCCGGTGGGTTCCTCCTGACGCGCGCGGATCCCCTCCACCGCCGCGGCCGAGGCCGAGAGGGTGGTCAGGCACGGAATGCCCAGGCGCAGCGCCGCCGCGCGGATGGCCGCCTCGTCGTAGTGGGACGTGCCGCCCAGAGGCGTGTTGATGATGAGCTGAATCTCCCCCGCCTCCATCCGATCGACCGCGTTGGGATGCCCCTCGTTGACCTTGAACACGCGCTCCGCCGTCAGCCCGGCCTCCTGCAGCGCCCGGGCCGTCCCTTCCGTGGCGCAGAGCTCGAACTTCAGATCGGCCAGCTCCCGCGCGATCGGAATCAAGCTCTTCTTGTCATACGGATTGACCGTCAGAAACGCCCGGCCGGAGATCGGGAGCCGAAGCCCGACGGCCTCGCAGGCCTTGGCGAAGGCGTCGCCGAAGCGCGGGGAGATCGACATGACCTCTCCGGTCGACTTCATCTCCGGGCCCAGCAGGGTGTCCTCCCCCGGAAATTTCTTGAACGGAAACACCGGCGCCTTGATGAAGAAATCGACCGGATCGCGCTCGGCGGGCAGGCCGAGCGACGCCAGGGGCGCTCCCGCGGCGAGAAGGGCGGCCGCGCGCGCCATGGGAACTCCGATCGCCTTGGAGACGAACGGAACCGTCCGGGACGCGCGGGGGTTGACCTCCAGCACGTAGAAGGTCCCCTTCTGGCTGGCGAACTGGATGTTCACCAGTCCCTTGACCTGGAGGGCCCGGGCCAGACGGCGCGTGGCGTCCTTGATCTCCTCGACCTGCGCGGGCGTGACTTTCCAGGCCGGCAACACGGAGAAGGAATCGCCCGAGTGGATGCCGGCCTCCTCGATGTGCTGCTGGATCCCGCCGATCCAGGTGTCCGTTCCGTCGGAGAGCGCGTCGACGTCGTACTCGAAGGCGTCGTCGAGGAACCGGTCGATGAGCACGGGATGCTCCGGAGAGCTCTCCAGGGCCCGGCTCATGTAGCCCCGAAGGTGATCGTCGTCGAACACGACGGCCATGGCCCGGCCTCCCAGGACGTAGGAGGGCCGGACCATGAGCGGGTATCCGATGGTCCGAGCCGCGGCGAGGGCTTCGCCTTCCGTGCGCGCTTCGGCGTGCTCGGGAGCCCGCAGCTTGAGATCGCCCAGGAGCTTGCCGAAGCGGCCGCGGTCCTCGGCCAGATCGATGGACTCGGGGGATGTGCCCCAGATCGGATATCCCGCGGCTTCCAGGGCCCGGGCGAGCTTCAAGGGAGTCTGCCCGCCGAACTGGACCAGCACTCCGTCGGGCTTCTCGTTGTCCAGAACCGCGGCGACGTCCTCGAAGGTCAGCGGCTCGAAGTACAGGCGGTCGGAGGTGTCGTAGTCGGTCGACACGGTCTCCGGGTTGCAGTTGATCATGATCGTTTCGTACCCGGCCTCGGAGAGCGCGTAGCAGGCGTGCACGCAGCAGTAATCGAACTCGATCCCCTGGCCGATCCGGTTGGGGCCGCCGCCGAGGATGGCCACCTTGCGGCGGGAGGTCCGCACCGATTCGTTCTCGTCCTCGTAGGTCGAGTAGAAGTACGGCGTCTCCGCCTCGAACTCGGCCGCGCAGGTGTCGATCGTCTTGAAGACCGGAAGCACGGAGAGCTCGTGGCGGCGCCCCCGCACCGCCGCCTCGTCGGCTCCCCCGAGCGCCCGAGCGATGGCGCGGTCGGACAGACCGAGGCGCTTGGCGCGCCAGAGGTCGTCCCGCGAAAGACCCGCGAGGCGCCGGCCGGCCAGTCCGCGCTCCTCCTCCACCATCCGCGCGACCGCGTCCAGGAACCACGGGTCGATCCGCGTGTAGCCCGCCACCTCCTCCACGCTCATCCCGTCCAGAAAGGCGCGGCGCAGATGGAAGATGCGCTCCCAGGTCGGCACGGTCAGCTGCGCCACGAGCTCTTCGCGCGGGAGCGCCGGGCGCCCGTCGTCCAGCCCGTCGCGCCCGATCTCCAGCGAACGGATCGCCTTGCCGAAGGCCTCGGCGAAGGTGCGGCCGATGGCCATGGCCTCGCCGACCGACTTCATCTGAATGGTCAGGCGGGGATCGGCCTTGGGGAACTTCTCGAAGGTCCAGCGCGGGATCTTGACCACCACGTAATCGAGCGACGGCTCGAAGCAGGCCGGCGTTTTCTTGGTGATGTCGTTGGGGATCTCGTCGAGCGTGTAGCCGGCCGCCAGCAGGGCGGCGATCTTGGCGATGGGAAAGCCGGTCGCCTTGGAGGCCAGCGCCGAGGAGCGCGAGACGCGGGGGTTCATCTCGATGACGACGCGCCGCCCGGTCTCCGGATCCACGGCGAACTGGATGTTGGATCCCCCGGTGTCGACCCCGACCTTGCGGATGATGGCCTTGGCCTCGTCGCGCATCTCCTGGTACTGCCGGTCGGAGAGGGTCATCTGCGGGGCCACGGTGATCGAGTCGCCGGTGTGCACGCCCATGGCGTCGAAATTCTCGATCGAGCAGATGATGATGACGTTGTCGGCGTGGTCCCGCATCACCTCCAGCTCGAACTCCTTCCAGCCCGCGACGGACTCTTCGATGAGGACCTCGTGGGCGGGGGACTCGGAGAGGCCGTGGGCGACGACCCGTTCGAACTCCTCCGCCGAGCGGGCGGTCCCTCCTCCCGAGCCACCCAGGGTGAAGGAGGGGCGCACGACCACGGGCAGCCCGATCCGGCCGGCGACCTCCCGCGCCTCCGGGAGGGAGCGGGCCCGGCCCGAGCGCGGCACCCGGGCTCCGATCTCCAGCATCGCCTCCTTGAAGAGCTCGCGGTCTTCGGCCAGGCGCATCGAGCGCTCGTCGGCGCCGATCAACTTCACGCTCCACTTGTCCAGGATTCCCCGGTCGGCCATGGCCAGGGCGAGGTTCAAGCCGGTCTGGCCTCCGACGGTCGGGAGGATCGCGTCGGGCCGCTCCTTCTCGATGATGCGTTCGAGAACGTCGGGAGTCAGGGGCTCCACGTAGGTGGCGTCGGCGAGCTCCGGGTCGGTCATGATCGTGGCCGGATTGGAGTTGACCAGGACGACCCGGAAGCCTTCCTTGCGCAGCGCCCGCACGGCCTGGGTCCCCGAGTAGTCGAACTCGCAGGCCTGGCCGATGACGATGGGACCCGACCCGATCACGAGAATCGACTGGATGTCGGTGCGCCGGGGCATCGCGGCGGCGAAGCATATCAGTCCCGGGGAATCGCAGCGTGATCGCAGCGGGATCGGAGATCAAGGACTCCGGTCGCGGCGCGCGTAGTCTCCTGAGCGGAAGCGAAGGAGGAGGCGCGCGCCGCGGGAGACACGTCGCCTCCGCTTCGGAAAAAGGTCTGCGCCTGCGGCGCACCGGCCTGCGGCTCGGCCAAAGGGCCTCGACCGCAGGCCTGACCTTTTGCCTCCGCTCCCGGCTCCCGCAACGCGAGTCGCGCCGCGAAGCGCCCACGTTCCTGTCCCGGTTCGCGCCGCGGGAGCGAGAGCGAGGGAGGGATCAGGCGTTCGGTCGAGCCCCTTTGGGCGAGCCGAACGCCGGTGCGCCGAAGGCGCAGATCCCGACCGAGCGGAAGCGACGGTTTTACCTTGGCGTGAGGACCACCGACGAGCGGCCGCTCCCCACGGAGACCGGTTGGGCCACCGCGCCGCATTCGCTCGTCAGGATGGTTCCGTACTTCCCGAAGGCGAAGAGCTTTCCTCCCGCCAGTCGCACGCCGTAGAGATCGTTGGCCGTGCCGGAGTCGACCGGCGACCAGCTCGCGCCGTCGGCGCTCGACGCCTGGACCCCGTTGCGCCCGACGGCAACCGTGAGCGGCCCCGCCGCGGTGACGCCGAAGAAGTCCGTCGTGCCCAGAGACGTGCCGGATTCCCAGTCGAGGCCGTCGGCGCTGGTGAAGAGCGCTCCCGCGTTGCCGACGGCGAACCACCGCTTCTGGGAGGGATTCCAGGTCACGTCGTTCAGCCCGCCGCCCGTCTGCGTGTGGCGCGCGGTCCAGGAGACCGCGTCGGTGCTGGAGTAAACGATCCGCGCGGCCTCTCCTCCCACGGCGATGTACGTCGCTCCGTCGAAGGCCAGGCCCTTCAGGGTGTTCGCGATGACCGTCGCGGTCTGTTTCCAGGACATCCCGTCCGGGCTCGTCAGGACGACGCCGTCGCTTCCCGCGGCCACGTAGCGGGAGCCGTCCCAGATCACGCGCTGGAGATTCTGGGAGGTCTTCGAATCGGCCGGCGCCCAGCTTGCGCCGTCCGGGCTCGCGACGATGCGACCGCTCTCCCCCACCGCGACGAAGCCGGTCCCGTTGGAGGCCACGCTCAGCAGCCATCGGTCGGTGATTCCCGAGGGGACCAGCGCCCACGGTCCGGAGTCCGTGCGGACGGCGACGACGCCGGCCACGCCGACCACGACTTCGGTCTGCCCGTTGGACGCCAGATCGGCCAGCCCATAGCGGAATCCCGGCGTCTGCGCGCTCCAGGCCTGGGCGTCCGCGCTGGCCAGGATGGTTCCCCGCGAGCCCACCGCGACGAACGTGGACCCGTCGGTCGCGACGTCGAGCAGATCGGCTCCGGTGGGAGCCTGCCCGACCGTCCAGGCGCGCCCGTCGGGGCTCGTCAGGAACATGCCGGACTGCCCCACGCCCACGAAGCCGGCCGGCGTCCAGAGCAGCGAGCGCACCGCGGGGGCGAGCCCGATTTCGTTGGCGGTCCAGCTCGCGCCGTCCGCGCTGACGAGGATGTTGACGTTGTCGAGGAATCCGGTGCTGGCCACGACGAACTCGCTGCCGTTGTCCGCGGCGGCGAAGAGGATGTCCAGCGAGTCGAAGCGCGCGCGCGACCAGGACGCGCCGTCGCCGCTGACCAGGATCGTTCCCTGATCGCCGACGGCCAGAAAGCGCGAACGGCTCCAGATCACGTTGCGCAAAGCGAGGCTCGTGCCGGAGGACTGCGCGGTCCAGCGGTCCCCGTCGGGGCTCGTGAAGACCGCCCCGCCATCGCCGACCGCGACGAGGGTGGAGCCGCCGGCGGCCACGCGATGCAGCGTGGCGCCGCTGCGGACCGAATGGACCGCCCAGTCGATCCCGTCGGAGCTGGTCAAAACGGTTCCCGCCGACCCGACCGCCACGAAGCCGCGCGCGGTGTAGGCCACGCCCTCCAGATCGATCCGGCCGCCGGAAGATCTCGGCGTCCAGGTCCGGCCGTCGGGGCTCGTCAGGATGGATCCGGCGCTGCCGACGGTCACGAACCGCCCGGCGCCGTAGGCGACTCCGGTCAGGCGGTTGCCCTGCGGGAGCGGATTGGACCACCGCCACGCAGCGCACACCTGCGCCGAGGCGAACGCCGCGGCGAGACAGAGCGCGGCCGAGAGACCGACGCGATTCGTCACCGATCTGGACATGATCTCCCCCCCTTGGAAGTTGTAAGGCCTGGTTTGATTATAGAACGGAGCGTCGGTCCATGACCAAAGGGATCCGAGAACCGAACTCAGGGATCGCCGGGATCGCCGTGATCGCGCGGGAACGCCGTGAAGTGAAGTGCGAAGTCCGAATCTGAAGGAATCCTCAATTCTGATCTTCGCGCTTCGTTCTCGACTCTCCTGAGTTCCCGGCGATCCCGGCGATCTCGGCGTTCCGACCGGTTCCCGGCGATCACTTCTCACTCGTACCGGAGCGCCTCGGCGATGTCGAGGCGCCCGGCGCGGCGCGCGGGGACCCAGGACGCCAGCAGGATCGCCGCCGCCGAGAAGAGCACGATGGCGCCCAGATCCGCCGGCCGCACGTCGAAAGGAATGTAGGACACGAAGTAGATCTCCGCCACGCCGGGCGGGAAGGACAGCACCTTCCAGGCGGTCGCCAGCCAGCAGAGCAGCGCCCCGAAAATCACTCCCAGCGCGACGCCGCACCCTCCCAGGAGGCCGCCCAGGCACAGGAACACCCGTGTGAACAACTGCGGCTCGGCCCCCATCGCGTTCAAGACCCCGATGTCGCGCTTCTTCTCCTGGACCGTCATGACCAGGGTGGCCACCACGTTGAAGGTCGACACCGCGACGATCAAGCCGATCACGAGAAACAGGGTCGTCTGCTGGATCACCAGCGCCGAGAAGAGACTCCCGTTCATACTGCGCCAGTCGCTGACCGAATAACCCTTTCCCGCGGCGCGCTCGATCGCGGCCGCCGCTTCGCTGGTGCGGTCGATCGCGTCGAGCTTGACTTCGAGCACATCCGCGGCGGCGGGCAGGCGGCACAGGGCGCGCAGCGCTTCGCGGTCGAGGAAGACCCACTCGGAGTCGTATTCGGAGAAGTTCGTCCGGAAGATCCGGCCGACGCGGAACCGGCCCGACCGCGGGAGAAAACGCGGGCCCTCGCGGCTCCGGTCGGGAACGGACAGCGTGACCGGGTCCCCCTCCCGGACGTCGAGACGGCGGGCCAGGTCCGCTCCGATCGCCGCGCCCGGCAGTTCTCCCGCCTTCCCCGCGGTCAGGACCTTCTCCGCGTCGGGCAGATAGGCCTCCAGCTGCGACACGCGCCGCTCCTGCCGCGGATCGATTCCCTTCAGAATCGTGTCGGCGCCCTCGGGAGTCGCGGCCGAGGCGGCGACGCCGGACTGGTAGATCACCGCGGCCGTGGCCCGGACCCGCGGCACCGCGGCGATGCGCCGCTCGACCGCCTGCGGGTCGGTAAATCCCCCGGACAGGGAGAACACGACCACCTCGGCGTTGGCCCCGATGAGCTTCTCGCGAATCTCCCGGCGATACCCCGAGAGCAGGCCCATGGCCACCACCAGCGCGGCCACGCCGAGGGCGATGCCGGCGATGGCCAGGAGGGAGACCGAAGAGACCAGCCTGGAGGGGCGGGACTTCAGGTAGCGCAGGGCGATCTGGAACGACAGGGAACGCACGGTCATCGGAAGGCGGAAGGTGAGAGGCGGAAGCCGAGTGGCGGCGAGGACATCCGTCGACCGCCTACCGCCTGCCGCCTACCGCCTCCCGGGTCTGTTCCATCGCCTGCAGGAACCCGTCGAAGAGCACGTTCGCGTCGTGGGGGCCCGGCGCGGCCTCGGGGTGAAACTGCGCCGCCAGGACCGCGAGCGCCCTGTGCCGGAATCCCTCGAGGGTGCCGTCGTTCAGGCTGCGATGGGTCTGCTCGACGTCCGGGCCGAGGGACTCGGCCTCGACGGCGAATCCATGATTCTGCGAGGTGATCGACACCGCGCGGGTCCGCAGATCGGCCACCGGGTGGTTGGCCCCGCGGTGCCCGAACTTGAGCTTGTAGGTCCGCCCGCCCAGGGCGTGCCCCAGGAGCTGATGCCCCAGGCAGATGCCGAAGATCGGCCTCTTTCCCAGGAGCTTCTCGATCGTGCGGATCGGTCCCGGCAGGGCCGCGGGATCGCCCGGGCCGTTGGAGAGGAAAACGCCGTCCGGCTCGTCGGCGAGGATCTGGTCGGCCGAGGCGGTGGCCGGGAAGACCGCGACGCGGCAGCCCGACCGGTTCAGGAGCCGTACGATGTTGCGCTTCATTCCATAGTCGATGGCCGCGACCCGGAAGCGCGGCGCGGCGATCTCGAAGACCGAGGAATGCGCGGGCGACACCGCCAGCGCCAGGTCGCTGCCGAGCATGGGCGGCGAGGCGAGCACGCGGCGAAGCAGCTCCTGCGGGTCCTCGATCTCGGTCGAGAGTCCGGCCCGCATGGCCCCCTCGGTCCGAATGCGGCGCACCAGCGCACGGGTGTCCAGGCCGTGGAGGCCGATCACCCCGGACTGCGCGAGGTAGTCGGCCAGGCTTTCCTCTCCTCCGGTCCCGCTCCAGCGCGTGGGAAAGTCGCGGGCCAGGAAGCCGGCCACGTGCACCCGGCTCGACTCCGCCTCGTCGGACCGCACGCCGTAGTTGCCGACGTGCGCGGCGGTCATGACCACGATCTGTCCGGCGTAGGACGGGTCGGTCAGGACCTCCTGGTACCCGCTCATGGCGGTGTTGAAGACGATCTCTCCGAACGAAGTCCCGGGCCGCCCGATGGCCTCGCCGCGCCAGGCCGACCCGTCCTCGAGGACGAGGAGCCCCTTCACGCCGACCGCCCCAGCAGCGGGGCGAGCTGCCGCACCTGGTTCATCAGCTCGGTGAACATCTCCGGCAGGAGCGCCTGGGGGCCGTCGGAGAGCGCCCGCTCGGGATGCGGATGGACCTCGATCAGAAGCCCGTCGGCGCCCACGGCCACCGCCGCGCGGGACAGCGGCGTGACCTTCTGGCGTTTGCCCGTCCCGTGCGAGGGATCCACCAGGATGGGCAGGTGGGAGATGCGCTGGACGTAAGGGACCGCGGAGAGATCGAGCGTGTTGCGGGTGTGATCGGCGAAGGTGCGAACGCCGCGCTCGCACAGGATCACCTCGTAGTTGCCTTCCGACAGGAGGTATTCCGCCGAGAGCAGGAGCTCCTCGATCGTCGCGGACATGCCGCGCTTCAACAGGACCGGTTTCCCGATGCGTCCCAGCCGCCGCAGCAGCGAAAAGTTCTGCATGTTGCGAGCGCCGACCTGGAGGCAGTCCGCGTGCTCGGCGACCAGATCCGCCGTTTCGGTGTCCAGCACCTCGGTGACGGTCGGCAAGCCCGTTTCCTTCTTGACCAGGGAGAGGATCTTCAGACCCTTCTCCCCCAGGCCCTGGAACGAGTACGGGGAGGTCCGGGGCTTGTACGCTCCGCCACGGTACAGCGACGCGCCGGCTTCGCGCACCAGCCGACCGGTCTCGACGGCCTGCTCCTCCGATTCGATCGCGCACGGACCGGCGACCACGACCAGCCGCTGACCGCCCACCGGCACGCCTCCCACCGAGACCACGGTGTTCTCGCGCTTGGCCTCGCGCGACACGAGCTTGTAGGGCGCGGAGACGGGGATGACTTCCGCGACGCCGGGCAGGTTCTCGAACGCCGCGGGCTCGACCGCTCCGCGGTTGCCGGTGATCCCGATGGCGGTGCGCTGCGCCCCGGGAATCGGATGGGCGTCGAGTCCGAGACTTCGGACCGTTTCGACGACGCGGCGGACGTCCTCGGCCGAGGCCGCGACGTCCATGACGATGAGCATGGGGTGCTATCATCTGAGCCGGAACCGATCGTGTCAAACTTGCGAAATGCGTCGATCATGAAGCGCGTGGCCTGGTCCGTCTGCGTTCTGCTCCTGGCCGCGGCGCCGGCGGCGCTGGCCTACAACATCATCCTGAAGAACGGCAGCATCCTCTTCGCCCGCGACAAGTACACGGTCAAGGAATCCAAGGCCATCATCACCCTTCAGAACGGAACCGTGGTCAGCTACGACCTCGACCAGATCGACGTCCCGGCCACCGAGAAGTACAACAAGGAGAACCCCGGCAACGTGATCGCCCTGGAGACCGGCCGCGACGCCCGCCCGGCGCCCCTGGCGACCCCCCAGCCCAAGACGACCCTCCAGGACGTCATCCGGAGCCGGAAGATGAAGCTCGGCGTTCCCACCCCCAGGGCCGGCGAGTCGGATGCCGCCTCGAGCTTCCAGTCCGTGGATCCGACCGTGGACCAGGCCTTCCGCAAGATCCTGGACGGCGCCTCGATCTCCCAGTACCGGTTGACGACGTATCGGGGCCGGGTGCGCCTCCTGGCCACGGCCAACACCGAGGAAGCGGTCTTCAACACCCTGTCCGCCTCGGCCCGGGCCATCGCCGATCTCGGCAACCGCGGCAAGGAAGTCTCCATGGACATCGTTCTGACCACCTCCAGCGGCGACTCGGCCGGCTCGTTCGAAATGAACGGCGAGCAGGCGCGCCAGCTGGTCAACGGCAACATCACCGCGGCCGATTTCTTTCTGAAGAACGTCGTTCTCTGAAGCCGGGGGATCGCACGCGGTCCCCGCCCGCTCCAACCGGAGGACCGATGCCCGAGGACGCCCCGCAGAACTTCGCCAACCACCGCAGGATCCGGCCCCTCTATCACTTCGTGATCTTCGGGATCCTCCTGATCAACGCGATCTGGTCGATCGTGCAGGTCGTCCGGTTCCCGTCCTGGACCGCCGGCCTGGGATGCGCCGTGGCCCTGGCCCTGCTGGGGCTCTTCTATTACGCGCGCGAGTTCGTTCTGAGAGCCCAGGACCGGATCATCCGGCTGGAGATGCGCCTGCGGCTGGCCTCGATCCTCCCGGCCGACCTGCAGGCCCGGATCCCCGAGCTCGACCGCGATCAGTTGATCGCCCTGCGCTTCGCCAGCAACGCCGAGCTGCCCGATCTCATGCGCGAGGTCCTGACCAACGGCACCCGCAACCGCGACGAGATCAAGCGCCGGATCAAGAAGTGGGAAGCCGACCACTGGCGGGCCTGACCGTCGCCTTCGCTGCGCTCACGGTCTGCGCCTTCGGCGCACCGGCGCTTGGCTCGCCCAAAGGGGCTCGACCAAACGCCTGACCGCTCGCTCCGCTACGGCTCCCGCGGCGCGAGGCTCCTCCGCTCCCCTCGCGGAGACTCCTCGCGCCGCGACCAGGGGCCTCACTCGTGTCTGCTGAGGCTCGAATCGCCCTAATCACAAATCACAAATTCGTTCTTCCAGACTCAGCCCTTCCTTTCGCCGCGAGCCATCAGCCACAGGAGCCAGCTGCCCAGAAGCATCGCGCTCGCCCAGATGACCGCGGCCGTGGCCCGCGCGAGAAGCGCCAGAGCCCTGTCCGCGGAGAGCAAGCCCAAGCGGCCGAGCATCCAGCTCCAGTCGTGGATTGGATCGGGGCCCAGGGAAACGAGCGGGAGGGCGCGCTCCCGGGCGTCTCCGATGTACGTGGCCAGGCCGAACAGCGAGAACGCGAGCCAGGCCGCGCAGACGGCGACCCCGAAATAATCGCGCTGCCGGCCCAGGATCCAGGCCGCCGCGGCCGGCGCCGCGATCTGGGCCAGGCTGCCTCCGGCGATGCCCGGCCAGGCCCCCAGCGGCCCGAGAAGCAGATGCCCCAGCTCGTGGACTCCGAGGGTGATCCCTCCGAACAGGCTCTGGAAGAGCGGATCGGCCAGGTGCCGCACGCCGGCCCATCCCAGGTACGCCAGCACGGGAGCGCGCCAGATCCAGACCCGTCCGGCGCACCAGGCTGGCGCGTCCCGCCACAGCCGGCGAAAAGCGCCGGCGGCCCGTGAGGGCGGCGCCGGCCGCGCGGCGGCCCCCGGCTCGGCGCGGACGCCCACGGTCAGTTCTCGTCGCCGCCGAGCGTCTCCGGGATCGGCGTCAGGTGATACCGGGCATCCTCGCCCACGGCCCGATGGAAACGGTCGGCGAAGGAGAGGACTTCGCCCTGGGTCTCGTCCGCGAACACCCGCTCGATCCTGTGGAGCGGAAAGAAGACCGTGGCCGGGTGGAAGGACAGCGGCTCGCGATGCGCGATTTCCCGCAGCCACCCCTCGTAGCCTTCCAGCGTGAGCCCGCGCACGGTGAGGCCGGACGTGTCGCGGTCCTTGAGGATTCCCCAGAACTTCTCTCGGGGACTGACCAGGTGCACCAGAACGAACTCGCCGGGCTTCATCGCTTCTCCGGAGCGCCTTTCTCGGAGAGCTCGATCAGGACGCCCTGCCCCGCGTCGGGATGCAGGAACGCCACGCGCTTGCCGTCCGCCCCGGGCACCGGGCGCTCGTGGAGCAGCCGGAACCCCCGGCCCCGCAGGTCCTCCAGAGCCGCCTCGAGGTCGTCCACCGCGAAACAGACGTGGTGCACGCCCCCGCCGCGGCGCAGGAGAAATTTCGACACCGGAGAGTCTTCGGCGGTGGGCTCGAGCAGCTCGATCCGCGACTCCCCGACCGGAAGGAAGGCCGTCCGGACCTTCTGCGCCGGCACGTCCTCGCGGTGGGCCTCCTCGAGGCCCAAGGCCCGGTAGACCGCCAGCGCGTCGTCGATGGAGACGACCGCGACGCCGATGTGATCGATCTTGTAAGCCGGCATCGCCCGATCCCTACGTCCTACGTCCTGCGTCTCGAGTCTCGAGTCCGCTCATTCTCTCACCGGCTCTCCAACGACGCGGCCGAAGACCCGGGCCGCCGCGGCGTAGGGATCCTCCCGCCGCTCTGCCACGTTCGCGATGGCCGCTTCCAGGCCGTCGTGATCCGGCGCCTGCGCGTGGACCGCCCGCCGAAACCGCTCCTCCAGGAGCGCCAGCAGACGCGCCCGCGCCCGCCGCGCGATCCGGTCCGCCCCTTCGCGGCTCGCCGCCAGAAACTCTCCGTGCGAGGCGAAGGCGGAGACGACGGCGTCGACGCCCTCGTTGCGAATGGCTACCGTCCGGACGATCGGCGGGCGCCAGCCGTGGGCCTCGGACAGATCGAGCATCATCGCCAGCTCGGCCTCGGTGCGGTCGGCGCCCTCGCGGTCCGCCTTGTTCACGACGAAGACGTCGCCGATCTCCAGGATGCCGGCCTTGATCGCCTGGATGTCGTCTCCCAGGCCCGGCACCAGGACCACGGCGGTGGTCTGGGCCGCTTTCACGATGTCGACTTCGTCCTGCCCGACGCCCACGGTCTCGATCAGCACGAGGTCGTACCCGGCGGCGTCCAGGACGTCCACCGCGTCGGACGTCGCCCGGGCCAGGCCTCCCAGGGCGCCGCGCGTCGCCATGGATCGGATGAACACGCCCGGATCGGTGTAGATCTCGGCCATCCGGATGCGGTCCCCGAGGATCGCTCCTCCGGAGAACGGCGAGGAAGGATCCACGGCGACGATGCCCACGGTCCGTCCGGCGCGCCGGTAGGCCTGCGCCAGGCGCTGGACCAGCGAGGACTTGCCCGCCCCCGGCGGGCCGGTGATCCCGATCACCCGGGCGCGCCCGGTCCGCGGGAAGAGCCGCCCCGAGAGGGCGGGATGGCCGCCCTCCGCCTCCACCGCCGTGATGGCCCGGCCGATGTCGCGCTGGTTGCCGGCGAGCACGCCGCTGACGATCGAATCGATCGAGGTGGACAAGTCTAGAAAGATTTCAGGTCGAGTGTCACGGGAGGATGCGCGTCCGCACGCGAGCCCTTCGACCTCAGCCCCTGGACTCGGCGAGCAGCGACTTGGCGATCACCAGCTTCTGGATCTCGCTGGTGCCTTCGCCGATCGTGCAGAGCTTGACGTCCCGGTAGTACTTCTCGACCGGGAAGTCCTTGATGAACCCGTAGCCTCCATGGATCTGCACGGCGCGGTCGCAGGCCTTCACGGCCATCTCGGACGCGAAGAGCTTGGCCTGGGCCGAGAGGCGCGTCACGGTCTCGCCGGCGTCCTTGGCCTCCGCGGCGCGCTCGGTGAGCAGGCGCGCGGCGTCGATGTCCGTGGCCATCTCGGCCAGGTAGAACTGGATGGCCTCGAACTCGCAAATCGGCCGGCCGAACTGGCGCCGCTCCTGCGCGTAGCGCAGCGCGGCCTCGTAGGCCCCGCGGGCGATGCCCACGGCGAGCGAGGCGATCCCGATCCGGCCGCCGTCCAAGATCTTCATGGAGTTGACGAACCCGTCTCCCTCCCGCCCCAGCAGATGGGAGGCCGGGATCCGGCAGTCCTCCATCACCAGCGTGCAGGTGTCCGACGCCCGCATGCCGAGCTTGTTTTCCTTCTTGCCCACGCGGATGCCCGGGTTGTCGAGCTCGACGATGAAGGAAGAGATGCCGTGCCGGCCCGCTCCGCGGTCGGTGACCGCCATCAGGACGGCCACCCCGGCGACCGAGGCGTTGGTGATGAAGTTCTTCGAGCCGTTCAGGAGCCACTGGTCGCCGTCGCGGACGGCCGTCGTCTTGGTTCCCCCCGAATCGGAGCCGGCCTCCGCCTCGGTCAGCCCCCAGGCGGCCAGCCATTCTCCGGAGGCCAGCCGGGGCACGTACTGGCGGCGCTGGGCCTCGGTCCCGAACTGGAAGATGTGGTTGGACCCGAGCGACGTGTGGGCCGCGAGCGAGAGCGCCACCGAGCCGTCCACCGAGGCCACCTCTTCGACGATGGCCGCGTAGTCGCGGGTCGAGAGGCCGGCGCCGCCGTACTCCTCGGGAAAGATCGTGCCCAGAAAGCCGAGCTGCCCGAGCTTGCGAAACACCTCGCGCGGAAAGTGCTGCGCCTCGTCCCACTCGAGGACGTGGGGCCGGATCTCCGCTTCGCAGAACTGGCGAAGCGTCTCCAGGATGGACCGGCGCTCGGAGGAGACCGAGGTGCTCACGAGACGGATTCTATCGCGGGGATCCGTTGGAGGCCGATGTCCGAAATCCGATGTCCGAAGTCGATTCCCCTCGTTCGATCCCGGACCGAGGACTCAAGACTCAGGACTCAGGCCTTAGGGCTCGGGACGTAGGACTTCGGACTTCGGACTCGGACCCCCGACCGTGCTCGCCCGAACTATATCTATCCCGATATAGTAGTGTCGAAGGATCTCGTCGTAGGGCGCGCCGGCCAGCGCCATGCCGTAAGCGCCGTTCTGGCACAGGCCCACGCCATGGCCCCACCCGCGCCCGAGAAAGACGTACTCCCGCTCTCCCTGGGGACCGCGGACCTTCTCCATCGTGAAGAGCAGCTCGGGCAGCTCCAGGGCCTGACGCACCTCGAAGCGCTTCAGGGTCAGGCGCGCCGCGTCGGTCACGACGTCCATCTCGATGACCCGTCCGGCCGGGCTGCGGCGGGTCACGATCAAGTCGCGGACGTCCGAGCCGGCGACCCGCTGGGCCATGCGGCGCGCCAGCTCCTTGCCGGAAACCCGCCGCACCCACTCGGTCCAGGACGATTCGCGCTCGAAGGTGGGGCCGGCTTGATCCAACTCGACCCACAGGCCCAGGACGCGGCCTCCCCGTTTCCACCAGCGAAGGCGGTCCCCCGGTCGCAGGATGAGGGCCGCCGCGGGAAAGTAGCGGTCCCCGACGCGGCGGGCCAGCGGCAGCTCCGGATCGACCGGCAGGCCGATGCGCCCCTCGGGTGTCTTGACCCAGACATTGGCGCCCTCGCGCCGGAGAAACTTGCCGGACGCCTCGGTCACTCCGGAAACCCGCAGCGCGGCGGAGAGGAGGAGACCGGCGTACTGCTCCTCGTCCAGGCTATCCTCCGGACCGGGGAGCGGCTCGCCGGCGCCGAAGCGGAATCGCACCAGGAAATCGTAAGCCTCCGCGGCGGCGCCGCCGAGCGCGCCCGACGCGGCGGGCGCTTCGCCGTAGTAGCGCCGGGCCCGATCGCCGAAATGCGCCTTGCTGGCTTCGTCCAGATTGAAGGCTTCGATCAGCGACGGATAGACCGCGGAGGGCACGAGCTTGGCCGGCGGCGCCGCGCCTCCGGACAGACCGGCCCATTCCTGCGCCGACGCGAGCTCGGCGGCCCGAATGGCCTTGCGCCGCGGCGTATGGCGGCGCAGCACGTAACCGCGCCACTGGAGCCCCGTGCGCGACGCTCCCGCGCCCTTGCCCTTGTCCAGCGGGGATCCGGGGATCGAGGTCGTGGCCAGCTCACCGCAAGGGACCGACACCAGATACGGCTCGGGAGTCGGCCCGAACACGTTCTCCACGTTCTCGGTGCGGCCGCCGCACGTGGACACGAAGAGGGCGTCGGCGAGCTTGCCTTCGCTCTCCAGGACCAGGCCGCGCGTCGCGTCCACCGCCGCGGTGGACAGCGGATCCTCCGCCGAGACGCCGGCGTAGACCTGGCACTTCGGCGTCGCGCAGATGTCGTAGCCTTCCGCCTGGAATTCTCCCTTGTGGGCGAGCGCGTAGGTGCGCGCGGCGACCGCCTGCGCCTTGAGCGCCTCGAGCTCGTCGAACCGCTTGGGCCCCATCTCCGCGGGCACGACGCCATAGAGGTATTCCTCCAGGTCCACGCGGTCGACCACGTTCAAAAGGCCACGCGCGTTGACGAGGATCCGCAGGCTTCCCCGGTACGGTTTTCCATCCAGGAGGATCCGGGCCTCGGGGTCCGCCGGGAAGACGTCGACGGGAGAAGCCAGCCGGCGGGCCGAGCCGTCCTCCCCGGTCACGGTGATCGCGGGCGCGGCGCCGGCAGCGGGGGCGGCGACGCTTCCGGCCACGACGAGAGCGTCCGGGCCGCCGGCCCGCACGGTCTCGGCGAAGGCCTCGGCCGCGGGGCGGTCGGGGAAGGTCCCCAGGAGCACGCGGTAGACGCCGCGGTCGGCCGAGAACGCCACGGTCCCGGCCGTCGAGAACTGGGTCTGAAGGCGATCGAGCGTCGCCTTGGCCGTCTCTTCGCTGGAAAACGCGCCGGCCTGGACGGCGAAAGCGGTCCCGGCGCGCCCGACGGGCTGGAAGCGGAACGCGCCTCGCAGGACTTCGGCCTGCCCGGCCGACGCCAGGACCCACTTCTGGCCCGGAGGACCGTAGGCGAACTCGGCCGCGTCGCTCTTCCATCCCACGCGGTAGAGGGTGCCCGAAGGAGCCGAGGGCGCCGGGACGGCGACCGGCCCGACCCGGGCGGCGGCGGTGGGGGTCGGGGCCGGTCCGGGCGAAGGGACCGCCGCGGGCGTGGGCGTCGCCTCGGGGCCGCCGCCGGTCTTCCCCTGGAAGAACGAGCAGGCCGCCGTCAGGACGAGGGCGAAGGCCGGACCGAGGAACGCGCGACGCAAACGCACTCAGAACTGGGATTGAATGTGCGCCCGCGAAGAGGTTTTGCGAAAGTCGGCGCCCCGCAGAGGCACGACCACGCACATCTCGTACAGGCGGCTGCGGATGCGGTAGCCCAACCGGTCCTCGAGCCGTTCCTTCTCGCCGGACACGCTGTCGGGCTCGTCCTCGTAGTTGGACGTGGCGATGGTGATTTTCTTCTTGTTGTAGCGGGTGTTGAGCAGATTGTAGAGAACGTCCTGGACCCAGGGATGCGGCTTGGAGGCTCCGAGCTCGTCCAGGACCAGCAGCTCGGTCTCCACCACCGGAGTCAGCACGGATTCCTTGGACTGATCGGCGTCCGGCCGGAAGCTCGTCTGGATCTTGAGCAGCAGGTCGGAGAAGTCGACGTAAAGACCGAGCACGCCTTTGGTCGCGGCGAGCTCGGAGAGAATCGCGCAGGCCAGGTGGGTCTTGCCGCGGCCCGACGGCCCGACGAAGAGGAGGCCGGCGTCGACGAACGGATAGCGGTCCACGAACTCGCGCGCCTTGGTCTTGGCCTGCTGGAGCGAGATGGTGTTGTCCAGAAAGTTCTCCAGGGAGTTGTCCCGGTACCGCTCGGGGATCGCCGCCGCGGAGAGCCGGCCCCGTCGGATCGCCGCGCCGCGGCAGCTGCAGGGCGAGGCGGTCTTGCGGCCGTCGGCCACCTCGATCAGCCAGCCCGTGCCGTCGCAGTGCGCGCAAGTCGACTGTCGGATCGTTTCTGTCATTGTCTCGCCGACCGCCCTTGGCAAAACGAGGGGGCCGCTCTCCCTCTCACCATCAGTTCTCCGGCAATCCGGCTTCGATGAAGACGCGGCGGCGGCGCGGGCCCTCGAGGTAGCGCTTCAATTCCGCCAGGCTCGATTCCCAGCTCGCCGCCGCCTTGCCGCGGTACTGCTCGTAGGCTGGGCCGGAATCGGGGACATCCTGCTCGACGGTGACCAGGCAGCCCCCGTCCCGTTCGGCGAACGTGCACACGATCGACAGCCCCTCCAGGGCGTCTCCCAGGTTCGGCTCGTAGGAGATGTCCCGGACCACCAGGCGGCGGCCGCGCTCGAACTCGGCGATCTTCCCGAGAACCGTGGCCTCGGTCCGGCCCCGGCGGTCGGTGAACCCGATCGCCCAGTTGCCCCCGGGCCGCAGTCCCACCAGAGCGCCCTCGCACAGCCAGGACAAGAGGTCGGCCACCCGCGTGAACGCGTCGAAGGCGTCCAACGCGCTGGCGCTCACCGAGACGGAGCGGACGACCGGGTCGCTCACCGGTCGATTGTAACGCCGCGACACGCGGCGCGCGCGTTGCCGGCGATCTCGTACCGCCGGCGTTTCTTCATATACTGCCCGCCGCATGAGTGCCGCGCTCGATTCCCTGCGCCGCGACATTTCGCGCAGCCTGGCCGACGCGGTCCGCGGGCGCTTCGGCGTGGAGATCGACCGGATCGTCCTGGAGCGTCCGCCTCGGGTCGCCCTGGGAGACCTGGCCTCTCCGCTCGCCTTCGACCTGGCCAAGACCCTCCGGCAGGCGCCCCGCAAGATCGCCGCGGAGATCGTGGAGGCCTGCGCCCTGCCCCGCGGCGTGGCCCAGAAACGCGTGGAGGGCGGCGGGTACGTCAACTTCTTCCTCGACCGCGCGCCGTTCGTCGCCGGCCTGATCGGGTCTGCGCAGCCGGCGGCCCGCCGGCCGGGAAAGGTCGTCGTCGAGCACACCAACATCAACCCCAACAAGGCCGCTCACATCGGGCACCTGCGCAACGCCGTCCTGGGCGACGTTCTGGTCCGCACGCTCCGGTGGCAGGGCCACGAGGTCGAGGTGCAGAACTATCTGGACGACACCGGCGTCCAGGTCGCCGACGTCGTCGCCGCCTTGATCCATCTCGCCGGCGTCACGACCGCGGAGCGGGCCGGGGAGGTCATCGCCACGGCGACGCTGCCGGGGGGAGCGCCCTACCGCCGCGGGTTTCCCTATCTCTGCTGGGATCTCTACGCCGAGGTCGGGCGCGTCTTCGACGCCGAGCCGGCCAAGCGGGCCTGGCGGGCCGAGGTCCTCCACGCGGTCGAAGCGGGCGACAACGAGACCGCGCGCATCGCCGCCGCGGTGGTCGACGCGATCTCCTCGGCCCACCTGGCGACCATGGGGCGGATCGGCATCGTCTACGACCTGCTTCCCCGCGAAAGCGACATCCTGGCGAAGAACTTCTGGGCCAGAGCCTTCGAAATGCTCAAGGCCTCCGGGACCGTCGTGCTGGAACCCGAGGGCCGCCACGCCGGATGCTGGGTGCTGCGGCTCTCCGAGTCCGAGCAGTTCGCGGGATTGGAGGAGCCCGACAAGATCCTGGTGCGGTCCAACGGAACCGTCACCTACACCGCCAAGGACATCGCCTACCAGCTCTGGAAGTTCGGCCTCCTGGGGATCGACTTCGACTACGAGCGCTTTCAGCCGCGATGGGCCGGCGCCTCGTGGCCCGAAAGCGATCTTCCGAGCGAAGTGCGCGCGCACCCCGTGTGGCGCACTGCACACGCAGGAAGCGACCCCGCGGCCCCCTCCTTTGGGCGCGCCGCCCGCGTCTACAACGTCATCGACGTGCGGCAGTCGTACCCGCAGAACGTTGTGCGCGAGGGCTTGCGGGTCCTGGGGTTCGTCCGCGAGGCCGACGCCAGCGCCCACTTCTCCTACGAGGTCGTCGCCCTCTCGCCTCGCGCCGCCCGCGAGCTGGCGACGCGGTTCGGCGAGGAGTACCGCCTGACCGCGGAGGACGAAAAGAAACCCTACGTCGAGATGTCCGGGCGCAAGGGCCTGGGCGTGAAGGCCGACGACCTGGTCGAGCTTCTCCTGGAGCGCTCGCGGGCCGAAGTCGGCCGCCGGCGCGCGGACGAGGGCTCCGGGGGCGGCCCGGCGGCCGAAGCGGACGCCCGCGCGATCGCGGTCGGCGCGCTGCGCTATTTCCTGCTGAAGGTCGGCCGCAACAAGGTCATCGCCTTCGACTTCGACGAGGCCCTGAATTTCGAGGGGGACACCGGGCCGTACCTGCAGTACTCGATCGTTCGGGCCGACAACATCTTCCGCAAGCTCGAGGACCGCGGCATTCCCGCCCGCGTCGAGCCGGACGCGCTGGCCGGCGCCGACTGGGAGGACGACCTCTGGGAGATCCTCCTGGCGGCGGCGTCCCTCTCCGAGGTCGCCGAGCGCGCCGTCGAGTCCCTGGAGCTCTCGACCGTGGCCCGGCACGCGTTTACCCTGGCCCAGGCCTTCAACCAGTTCTACCACCGGCATCCCATCGCCCAGGAGGCCGACGCCGGTCTTCGGAATCGCCGCCTGGCCGTGGCGCGTATTTTTCGGCAGGAGATGACGACGCTGCTCGCCCTTCTGGGAATCCCCGAGCCGGAGAGGATGTGATGGCCGTCGCCAAGATCTCGCTGGCAGGCAAGCTCGCTTTGTTCCACGAACACTGGAAGCCGAAGATCGTGGGGGAGGTCAACGACTGCCAGGTCAAGCTCGTGAAGTTCCGCGGGGAGTTCGTCTGGCACAAGCACGAAGACGAGGACGAGCTCTTCCTCGTCCTCGAGGGCCGGTTCCGCATGCGAATGCGCGACGGCGACATCGAAGTCGGCGAAGGCGAAATGATCATCGTCCCCCGCGGCGTCGAGCACATGCCGGTCGCCGACGAAGACGTCTCGGTTCTCCTCGTGGAGCCCAAGTCGACGCTGAATACCGGCGACGTCGTCAACGAGCGCACCGTCGAGCGCCCGGAGCGCCTCTGACGGGAAGAAGACGTAGGACTTAGGACTTGGGACGTAGGACGTAGGACTTAAAACTCCGAACTTAGAACTTCGAACCTCGAACCCTCCCATGGCTTCCCTTTCCCAACGCTACGACGACAACGCCGACGGCGACTTCTACGTCGACAAGAGCTGCATCGACTGCGACGCCTGCCGGCGCATCGCCCCGGGCGTCTTCGCCGAGGCCTCCGACCACTCCTACGTCCGGCGGCAGCCCGACAACGGGGAGGAGCGGCGCCGCTCGATGATGGCCCTTGTGGCCTGCCCCACCGGATCCATCGGGACCGCCTCCCGCGCCGACGTCCGGCCCGGTCTGGAAGGATTTCCGGAGCGCGTCGAGGAGAACGTCTCGTTTTGCGGCTTCACGTCCGCGGACTCCTTCGGGGCCTTCGCGTATTTCATCGAGCGCCCGGAAGGCAACGTGCTGGTCGACTCGCCGCGGGCGGTCTCCCGCCTCCTTTCGGAGTTCGAACGGCGGGGGGGCGTCTCGACGCTCTTTCTGACGCACCGGGACGACGTCGCGGACCACGCCGCCTTCGCGAAACGGTTCGGCTGCCGGCGCGTCCTCCACGCCGCCGACGTTACGGCCTCGACACGGGACGTCGAAGTCCAGATCAAGGGCCTCGACCCCACGCCCCTCGACAACACGCTCCTGGCGATCCCCACGCCCGGCCACACGCGGGGCCACTCGGTCCTGCTGTACGAGAACCGCTACCTCTTCACCGGCGATCACCTGGCCTGGTCCGCCCGCCGCGGCCACCTGGTGGCCTTCCGCGACGCCTGCTGGTACTCCTGGGCGGAGCAGATCCGCTCGATGGAGCGTCTGCTCGACTTCCGGTTCGAATGGGTCCTGCCCGGCCACGGCGCGTGGCACCGCGCGGAGTCCGCGGCCGCGATGCGGCGGGAGGTCGAGCGGTGCGTGGCATGGATGAAAGCCGGGACGTAGGACGTAGGACGTAAGACGTCGGACTTCGGACTTGGGACCTAGGACGACAGACCCGAGCTCCGCACCGTCAGCCCCTCGTCGACCACCAAGATCGGTACCACCGAGCCTTCCGAGAGGGCGGCCAGCGCCCGGCGCACCGCGGCCGTGCGCTCCTGCGGCGAAAGGACCACGACGCAGCCTCCTCCGCCCGCCCCGCAGGCCTTGGCGCCCCAGGCCCCCGCGCCGAGCGCGGCCGAGACGGCTCCATCGATGACCGGCGTCGAGACGACCGGAGCCAGCTCGCGGCGGGCCTGCCATTCCCGCGCCAGCGCCGCCCCCATCGCGGCGAAGTTCGATTCGGCGAGCGCGGCGGCCATGGACGCGGCCGCCTCGCGCACGCCCTCGAGGCGCTCGGCCACGGAACGGTCCCCCTCCAGGCGTCTGCGGAGAATTTCCCAGTTGTTCATCCCGGAGGAGTGCGCGGCGCCGGAGTCGAAGAGCGTCAGGTGGCGATCCCAGCGGACGGCGTCGATGGGCAGCCTTCGCGCGGTCGTCTGCCCGGGCAGGAACGTGATCGCGTGGGCTCCCCCGCGCAGCGGGGGGTAATAGTCCTGCACGCCAGCGGGCTTTCCCAGGATGCGCGTCTCGACGTCGCGGACGAAGTCGACGCGGTCGACACCCGCGAGCTCCCGCGGGCTCCAGCGTTCGAGCGCGCCCATCAGGGCCACCGTCAGCGCCGAAGAGCCTCCGAGGCCGGAGCCGAAGGGCACCTCCGACCAGAACTCGACTTCCAGGGGCTCCTGGATCTCCAGGGCCTCGAGGAGCGATCCCAGGAGCGCGGTGTGCGGCTCCGCCAGGAGCTGCGCCGTGCCCGAGGCCCGCTTCTCCAGCCCCCGGTCCCTGGAGCGCACGACGAATTCCGCCGCTCCCCCGCTCACCCGGCAGCCGGCGCGCCGATTGATCGCCACGTTGACCGTGCACGACCCCGGATGCAGCACATGCAGCGGCCAAAGATCGAGCGTGCCTCCAGCCAGGTCGATGCGCGCCGGAGCCGAAGCCGTGATTGTCGACGGAGGCATCGCCAGAAGCTATCAGTTCCCGCCGCGGTTACCTGTGGACGTTGCGGAATCGCTCACGCGATTCCCGCAAGCGCCCACAGCCGCTACGACTGCAAGCGCGAAGAGCTCCTGAGAACAGACGAGGCCGCTCAACCGGGCTCCGTCCGCGGCGCGCGAAGTCTCCTGAGCGGAAGCGAAGGAGGAGGCGAGCGCCGCGGGAGCAAGAGCGGAGCCGAGAACCAGGGCCGCGGTCGAGGCCGCATCCGGCCGAGCCGCGCGCCCGGTGCGCCCTTCAGGGCGCAGGTTCGCGGCGCAGCTCTTGCGACGGTTTAGTACCCGACCCGGCTCGCGCGCAGGAATCCGGACTGAGGGAACGCGATGCCTTCGACGGTGACGGTCTGCCCGGACACTTCCTGGGCGAACGAGGGGTCGCGCGACATCAGGCGCCAGACCTCGCCGTCATCGGCGCAGAGGGCGGGCACGTGCTTCTTGTGCGGAAGGGGGCACAGGCCGGCTTCCTGGCGGCCCTCGCAGGTCAGGCAGACGAGCGTGCCGGTCAGGCGCCGCGGCACCGGCTGCGCCGAAGCGGCCGCCTCGGGCTGGCCCACGGACGGCACGAGGGCCGCCGGCGAAACCGCGCCGCGCATCGGGCGGCCCGACTCGTCGGCGATGAGCGGCAGGATCAGGAGGAGGATGGCCGCGCCCATGGCGAACGCGGGAATGCGCCGCCGGGCCGGCGGCGCTTCTCCCTGCTGCAGGCGCAGGCGCAGGCGGTGCGGGGCGGTGGCGCGATCGACCCGGGATCGGAGGATCTGGGCCAGCCCACGGGCCGAACGGGAACGGGCTTCACAGGGGGAGCAGACCGAAAGATGCCGGGCCAACGCGTCGGCCTCGCACGCGGAAAGGTCGCGATCCAGGTAGGCGTACAGGAGAAATCGGGCCTTGGCGCAGTCCATGGTCAGCCGCAAAGCGACAACCCGCGGACGATATCCGAAATTCCTCGGTTTTCAGCCCACGAAAGGCCGAGGCCGGATCCGGATCAGGCCGCCGGGTTCTTGGGGCGGGTCCGCATCTTGTTGGGCTCGGCGCCCCGGATATACCCGTGGTGGCGGGCATACTTCAGGAGAGCCTTCTCCAGGAGCTTGCGTCCCCGGTAGAGCCGGGACATGACCGTCCCGACAGGACAGTCCAGGATCTCCGCGATCTCCTTGTAGGAAAAGTCCTCCAGGTCCGCGAGCACCACCACCATCCGGTAGTCGTAGGGAAGCGAATCGAGCGCCTTCTTGACGTCGTCGTCGAGGACGCCGGTGAAGAACTCGGATTCCGGGTCGCTCGGCTGCTCGTTGTTGTCGCGCCGGACGATCCGCTCGAAGGAGTCCTCGATCTCGGCGAAATCGACGCTCCGCGGCTCGAGCTTCTTCTTGCGGTAGTTGTTGATGAACGTGTTCTTCAAGATCTTGAAAAGCCAGGCTTTGAGGTTCGTTCCCTCTTCGAACTTGTCGTAGTACTTGTAGGCCTTGAAGTAGGTCTCCTGGACCAGATCCTCGGCGTCCTCCGCGCTGCGGGTCATGCGGTAGGCCGTGTTGTAGAGGGAGTCCAGGTAGGGCATCGCCTGGGAGTCGAAATCCCAGGAGGTGATCCCGCCGGCCTGCGCCGGCGTTTCGGTCTTTTGTGCGTTCGACTTTTCCATAGTCTTTGAAGAGTTCAAGATTCCTGCCTGCCCTTATGCCGTATTCCCGATCGGGCCAGAAAGAGACCTAACGCTCGCCCTTTCTACGGATTGAGACACCCGAACGTCGAGTCGGTTCCAAAAATAAGTACGTCGCGATGTCCTCGAAAGTTTCTTTTCTATAGGTCAAATCGTCCCCGTCCGAGGACGGCGGCCCGGACCGGCGGGGGGATGGAGTCCCCCCGGCGATCCAGCGACCTTTTCGAGAGAGATTCAGCGGGTGTAGATGAGGAAGCAGATGAGCAGGGCGTAGAGGACCAGGGACTCGATCAGGACGAGCCCCAGAAGCGTCATGCCGCGGATGTCCTTGGCCGCCCCCGGGTTGCGCGACATCCCTTCCGAAGCGGCAGAGGTCGCCTTCCCCTGCGCAGTGGCCCCCGCGGCGGCCGCGAGCCCGAGGAGGAACGCGGCTCCGATCACTCCCCATTTGACCCCGCCGGAAGCGCCGGCTCCGGCCCCTCCGGCCTCCTGCCCGAGCGCCGGAAGCGCCAGCGCGAGCGCCAGAGCACAGAACAAGATCGTCTTCTTCAACATCCCCAAATCTCCTTATGTCTCGTTTGGCGCCGTGCCGGCGCGGTGGGTGCGAAAAATACCACAGGTCTCCGGTTTGCTCGAGATCTCCGGCCCGCGGCCTGGCCCGGATCTCAGTGCTCTTCGTGAGCGACGGCTCCGGCCACGTAGACCGCCGACAGGAGAGCGAAGACGTAGGCCTGCAGGGCCGCCGTGAAAATGCCCAGCGCCATCATGGGCCAGGGAACGATGACCGGAACGAGCTCGGCGAAGACGCCGGTCGTGGTGTGCTCGCCGAAGATGTTCATGAAGAGCCGCAGCGACAGCGACAGGACCCGAGCGAAGGTCCCGATCATCTCGATCACGAAGAAGAGAGGGGCGATCAGCAGCAGCGGGCCGGTGAAGTGGCCCAGGTAGCGCAGGACGCCGTGCTCCCGGATGCCCTGAAAGTTGAAGTACAGGAACGAGATCGCCGCCAGCGCGACCGTCGTCGAGAGCGATCCGGTCGGCGGCTGGAGAAAAAAGAAGAGCCCGAACAGGTTGGCCACGCCGATGAACACGGCGAACGTGCCGATGATGGGAAGGTACTTTTCCCCTTCGTGGCCGATCACGTCGTCCACCAGCCCGCGCAGACCGGAAACCAGCATCTCGAAGAAGCTCTGGAGCCCTCCCGGCTTGTCCTTGCTGTAGCGCCGGGCCAGCCAGGGGAACAGCACGGCGAAAATCAGCAGGAGGAGAAGCGTCATGAGCGCCGCGTCGGGGATCCAGGCTTGAGGATCGGGGAAGAAAAACGCCGCCTTGCCCGGGGACATCGACCCGACCGGAGGCGCTCCCAGCAACTTCACCAGCAGCCGGTTGACCGGCTCGTACAGAAACGAATGGTGCTCGCCGCCCACGTTAGGTCTCTTTCCGCCTCTCCGAGCCCGCCCAGAGCTCGGGAACGACCGCCACCACCACGACGGACAGGCCCGCCGCGCCGGCTACGGGATCGAATTGTTTCCAGCGCCAAAGAACGATCGTCAGGAGCACGAGGCTGCCGGCCGTCACCAGCAGGAGGGGCGCGAGCGCGCGAAGCCTCGGCTTTTCCGGCTGGGGAATCAGACGCGCGGTCAGTTTCTCGAGAACGAGAAAGCTGAAAATAACGACCGCCGCCGAGATTGTCAAGGAGACCCCGGCCGGCCACCCGACCGCGAAGGCGACGGCGCCGGCGACCCCCGCGACGGCGAAGGAACGCCAGCGAACGCGGCGGATGACCGCATCGATGTCGTCCCGTCGCCCGGGGCTCATTTCGAGATTCTGGCGATCAGCCGGAGCAGATTGAAGAACGCGGCGGCCAGGCCCAAGAGCGCGCCGGCATAGGCCGGAACGTTTCCCAGGCCGAGCCACGCTGCGCCCCACTTGCCCAGAAAGTACCCGGCGACCGGCGCCACCAGGAACAGGAGACCGGCGCTCGTGCCTTCGGCGACCAGCTCGTAACGGGAAGCCAAGTCAACAATCGCAAATCACAAATTCTTCAATACCGGCCGGGAACGCACGTCTTCAAGACCGCCAGAATCCCCTCCGGCGCGAGCCCGATGACGAGCGTGCCGGCGCCGCAGATGACCACGGCCGCGGCCAGGGCATACGAGACGCGCAGCTTGGAGCCGTCCGCGTCGGAAAAGAACATCGCGGCGGCGATGCGGAAGTAATAAAAGACCGAAACGGCGGAGGCCAGGACCGCGAGCACCGCGAGCCAGGCATACCCCGCCTTCATCGCCGCGGTGAACAGGTAGTACTTGCCGATGAACCCCGCGGTCGGAGGGATCCCGGCCAGGGAGAGGAGAAACACCAGCATGATGACGGCCGCCGGCATGTTGCGGCGGGCCAGGCCGTTGAAGTCGGAGACCGACTCGGCGGCATATCCCTTCGTCTCCAGAAAGATCACCAGGGCGAAGGCGCCGAAGTTCATGAACGTATAGGCGAGGAGGTAGACGAGAACGCCCCAGAGCCCGAAAACGGTGCGGAACCCCAGCACGCCGAGCAAGGCGTACCCCGCGTGGGCGATCGACGAGTAGGCCAGCATCCGCTTCACGTTGGTCTGGAGAAGAGCGGCCACGTTCCCCCAGACCAGCGTCGCCGCCGAGACGATCGCGACGACCAGACCCCAGTCCGCATGGAACTTCGCGAACCCCACGTAGAAAATCCTGGCCAGGATGGCGTACGCGGCGATCTTCGGTCCGACCGAGAAGA
Organism: uncultured Acidobacteriota bacterium; assembly: GCA_963733955.1. Lineage (GTDB taxonomy): Bacteria > Acidobacteriota > Thermoanaerobaculia > UBA5066 > Gp7-AA6 > DATFTF01. The sequence goes on along the minus strand of CAVTEW010000003.1, from coordinate 1,146,374 downwards.
AGGCGGTCACCGGCGTTGGGGATCCCTCGTAGACGTCGGGCACCCAGACGTGAAACGGAACGGCCGCGATCTTGAAGAGCAGGCCGACGAGCACCATCAGGATGCCGAGCGCCATCAGGCGGCGGCCGTCTCCGTCGACGGCGGTCTGCGCCAGGTCGGAGAGTCCCATCTTCCCGGACACCCCGTACACCAGCGAGAGGCCATAGAGGAGAACGCCGGAGGAGAACGCGCCCAGGATGAAGTACTTCAGGGCCGCCTCCGTCGAGCGGACCTCTCCCTTGAAGTAACCCGCCAGAACGTAGGAGGCCAGCGCCATCAGCTCGAGGGACACGTAGATGGAGATCAGGTTGCTGCCCGAGACCATGAAGAGCATCCCGACTCCGGCGAAGAGCAGCAGCGCGTAGTATTCGCCGCCCGGATAGGGGGCCTGGCCGACGTACGTGATCGAGGCCAGGATGGTCAGACCGATCGTGAGCAGGATCACGAACTTGAAGAACAGGGCGAAATTGTCCAGAACGAACATGCCTCCGAGGATGGGCCCCTGGCTGCGCGGCGCCGCGACGGCCACGACCGCCAGAATCACGGCGGTCGCCACGACGGAGAGAATCGCCAGGAAGGCCAGGAACTCCTCCTTGGGCTTCGGAACGAAGACGGCCAGAGAGAGCAGGAGCAACCCTCCCGCGGTCAGCGCGAGCTCCGGCGCGAGCAGCGCCCAGTCCGAGGCGGCGACGATCAACGTCCGGCCTCGGCGACCGCCGCGGGCGCCGCGCCCGAAGGCGCGGACGGCGCGGACCCGCCGCGGGCCAGCGCCGGCGCCGTTTCGGTCTTGCCTCCGAGGGCGCGGACGATCTGCTCGGACGGCGTGCGCAGCACTTCGAAGAGCGGGCGCGGATAGAGGCCGATCCAGAACGCCGCCACCACGAGCGGCGCGAGCGTCAATTGCTCGCGCACGGTCAGGTCGGGCAGCTTCTGGTTGGCCGGATTGGAGAGCTCCCCGAAGAAGACGCGCTGGTAGAGCCACAGCAGGTACGCCGCGCCGAGCACGATGCCGGTGGCGGCGAGAAAGGCCCACCAGAAATTGCGCGCGAAGGCGCCCTGGAGGATCGTGAACTCGCCGATGAAGCCGTTCAAGAGGGGCAACCCCATCGACGACAGCGCCATGATCATGAAATAGGTCGCGTAAATCGGCATCTGCCGGGCCAGGCCGCCGTACTCCGCGATCATGCGGGTGTGGCGCCGCTCGTAGACGATTCCCACCAGGAGGAAGAGCGCGCCGGTGGAGATGCCGTGGTTGATCATCTGGAGGATGCCGCCCTGGATGCCGGCCATGTTCAGGGCGAAGATGCCGAGCATGACGAACCCCAGATGGGAGACCGAGGAATACGCGATCAGTTTCTTCATGTCCTTCTGCACCAGGGTCACCATGGCCCCGTAGACGATCCCGATGATCGCCAGCGTGGCCATGACGGCGAGGACCCAGGGCGTCTGGATGGCCCGCGGAAACATCGGCAGCGAGAACCGCACGAAACCGTAGGTCCCCATCTTCAGCAGGACGGCGGCCAGGATGACCGAGCCGGCCGTCGGCGCCTCGGTGTGGGCGTCGGGCAGCCAGGTGTGGAAGGGAAACATGGGCACCTTGATGGCGAAGCCCAGGAAGAACGCGAAGAAGAGCCAGATCTGCAGCTCCACGGGCAAGCCGGCGGCCACGGCGGTCAGCTTCTCGATGGAAAAGGTCGCCGCGTTGCCCAGGCCCTTGTAGCCCAGGAAGCCGGTCGTATTGGAGAAATACAGGGCGATGATGCCGAGCAGCATCAGGACGGAGCCGGCCAGGGTGTAGAGGAAGAACTTGATCGCGGCGTAGAGGCGCCGGTCTCCTCCCCACACGCCGATCAAGAAGTACATCGGCACCAGCATGATTTCCCAGAACACGTAGAACAGGAAGAAATCGAGGCAGCAGAACGTGCCGATCATGAACGTCTGGAGCAGCAGGAGCAGGACGTAGTACTCCTTCTGCCGGTCCGCGATCGCGCTGTACGAGCAGTAGACCGCGATGAAGCCCACAAAGGTCGTCAGCAGGAGCAGCACCAGAGAGATCCCGTCGATGCCGAAGTGGTATTCGACGCCGAGCGACGGGATCCAGGAGGCCCGCTCCACGAACTGGTAACCCGCGCGGCCGCGCTCGAACGCGAACCAGAGCGGAAGGGAGACGGCGAAGTCGAGGCCGGCCACCAGCGTGGCGAAGTACTTGATCGGCCCGGTCTTCTCCTTGGGGAACAGAAAGACGATCGCCAGCGCTCCCGCGAGCGGGATGTACGCCACGATCGACAGAATCGGAACGCTGCTCAAGTCCATCGGTCCCCCGCTCCTGTTCGACTTGCTCGACTCGCCTTACGCCTCACGTCTCACGCCCCACGGCTCCCACTTACCGAAACAACAGGTACGCCATCACGACGCAGAAGAGCCCGGCGCCCATGACGAGCGCGTAATTCTGCACCCGGCCGGTCTGCGCCTTGCGAAACAGCTGATAGCTCGCCCGGAACGTGTCGGCCAACCCGTTCACCAGGCCGTCGACCACGTACTGGTCGAAGAAGGAAAAGATCCAGGACAAGCCCTTGGTCAGGAGCGCGACGCCGTTGACCGCGCCGTCGACGACCGTGGCATCGAAGTCCCAGAGGAATCGCCCGCCGCCCTTGGCCAGGCCCTCGACGAAGACGGCCTCGTAGACTTCGTCCACGTAGTACTTGTTGACGACGGTCCGGTAGAGGCCGGGGACGGCCGCGGCAAAGCGCGACGGCACCTCCCCGTTGCCCTTGGCGTACCAGAAGAAGGCCAGGAGAAACCCCACCGTCGCGACACCCACCGACGCGGCCATCAGCGCGATGTCCAGACCCGCGTTGACGGCGGCCTCGGCCGCGTGCTGGCCGGCGAGCGGCAGGAGGATCGGAGAGAGAAACTCGCCGATCTTGTCGCCGCCGCGCACGAGCGGGATGCCGACGTAACCGCCCACGACGGAGAGCAACGCCAGGATCACCAGCGGAACGGTCATGGTCCGGGGAGACTCGTGGATGTGCGATTCCTGTTCCTTGGTCCCCCTGTAGGTCCCCCAGAACGTGAGCGCCACGAGGCGGAACATGTAGAAGGCCGTCAGCCCGGCGGTGAGAAGCGCCGCGGCCCACAACGTCTTGCCGAGCCAGGGCGCCCGCGCGAAGTGGGCCTCGAACACCGCCGCCAGGATCGCGTCCTTGGAGAAGAACCCGGCCAGGAGCGGAGCGCCAGCGATGGCGAAGGTGGCGATCAGAAAGGTCGTGTAGGTCGTCCGGATCTTGAACGACAGGCCGCCCATCTTCCGCAAGTCCTGCTCTCCGGAGAGCGCGTGGATCACCGAGCCGGACCCCAGGAACAGGCAGGCCTTGAAGAACGCGTGCGTCATCACGTGGAACATGCCGGCCACGAAGGCGCCCACCCCGCACGCCAGGAACATGTAGCCGAGCTGGGAGACCGTCGAGTAGGCCAGGACCTTCTTGATGTCGTTCTGGGCCAGCCCGATCGTGGCGGCGAAGAACGCGGTCAAGCCGCCCACCACGGCGACCACCAGAAGGGCGTCGGGCGCCAGGCGGAAGAGCACGTTGCAGCGGGCCACCATGTAGACGCCGGCGGTCACCATCGTGGCCGCGTGGATCAGGGCGGAGACCGGCGTGGGGCCGGCCATCGCGTCGGGCAGCCAGACGTAGAGGGGGATCTGGGCCGATTTGCCGCAGGCGCCGACGAACAGGCACAGGCACAGGAGCGTGAGGTACGGCGCGTACGCCGCCGGGGAGGCCGCGGCCGCGGAAAAGACCTTCCCGAAGTCGAGCGTTCCGAAGAGGGAGAAGATGCCGAAGATTCCGAGGATGAACCCGAAGTCGCCGATCCGGTTCACCACGAACGCCTTCTTGCCCGCGTCGGCGGCGAACTTCTTGTGGTAGTCGTAGCCGATCAGCAGGTACGAGCAGAGCCCCACGCCCTCCCAGCCCACGAACATCAGGAGGAAGCTCGAGGCCAGGACCAGCACCAGCATCGAGAACATGAAGAGGTTCAAGTACGCGAAATACCGGCCGTAGCCGCGGTCGTGGCCCATGTATCCGACCGAGTAGACGTGGATCAGGAAGCCCACGAAGGTCACGAAGGCGATCATCAGGGCCGACAGGGAATCCAGCCGGAACGCCACGTCCACGAACCACTCCGCGGCCCGGCCGGGAATCTGCCCCACCGACTCGTTGACCCCCAGCGGGATCCAGCGATAGAGCGTGACGACGTGGGACGCGCCCTCGGAGAGTCGCGACAGGCCGACGTCGAAGATCGCGCCGAAGGCGAAGAGGGCCGAGAGCGCCACGCTGCCCGTCCCCACCAGCGTGTGCAGCCGCTGAAACCGCGGGTGCGTCTGGCCGTGCATGTGGGCGTGCGGGTGCCCCTGGTCCTTCGCCGATTCGGCCGCCGGCTGCTCTCCGTGCGGATCGTGGCGCAGGCCGGTCCGGGGCGGCCGATTGCCCAGGAGGTACACCAGGCCGTTGATCAGGAACCCGGCCAGCGGAAAGATCGGAATGAGCCAGATCAGATGACTCAAGGATCAGCCCTTCATCGTGTTCGCCTCTTCCACGTTCAGCGTCCGTCGCTGGCGAAAGAGGGCGATGGTCAGGCCCAGGCCGATCGCGGCCTCTCCGGCGGCGATGGTGATGACGAAGATGGCGAAGACGTGACCGGTCAGGTCGGAGAGGCGCCGGGAGAACGCGATCAGGTTCAGGTTGACCGCGTTCAACATCAACTCGATCGACATCAGGACGGTCAGGAAGTTGCGGCGGACGAGCACGCCGAGGAACCCGATCGCGAAGAGCAGGAAGCTGACGATCAGGTAGTGATTGATGGTGATGGTCATGGCTGCGCCGTGAGGCGTGAGGCGTGAGGCGTGAGGCGGACAGCGGAGGTGAATTCTCCGCCTCCCGGCGTCCCCGCGTCCCCCCGTCCCCCCGTCTCCCCGTCCCCCCGGCGTCTCGTCATCAGTCCATCTTCTCGAAGGAGCGTTTGCCCAGCACGACCGCGCCGATCATGGCCACGAGCAGGAACACCGACGCGACCTCGAAGGGAAGAAGGTAGTCGCGATAGAGGACCCAGGCGATCGCCTCGGTGTTGCCCACGACCCGGCCCGCGACCATGCGGAAGGCGTCGGGGTTGAACGGAACGTCCGCGAGCTTCTCCGTCCCCAGGACGTACAGGAAGGGCACGAGGAAGAGGACGAAGAAGAGCAGGGCGATGTCCCACTGGTGCTGGAAGGTCAGACCGCCGCGGGACGTCCTCTGGTGGACCAGCATGATGACGAACAGGAACAGGACCATGATCCCGCCGGCGTAGACGAGGATCTGCACGGCCCCCACGAACTCGGCCTGCTGCAGAATGAAGATGCAGGCCACCAGCAGGAACGAGGCCAAAAGGAACAGCGCCGAGTGGACGGGATTGCGGGCCACCACCACGGCGACGGCCAGCCCGAGGGCGGCCAGCGCGAACAGGAAGAAGGCGACGCCGGCGCCTCCGGTCAGGAGAACGCCTGCGGTCACCGACGCCCTCGGCCCGACGCGCCGGCCCTCATCCCTGTTCCACCACCGTGAACGGCTTGACGTTGGGCGCGGCCTGCCAGTCGGTCAGCTTGCGGATGTCCAGGTACAGCTCGTGGTTGCGCTCGTAGGAGGCCATCTCGTAGGTTTTGGTGGTCAGCCAGATCGACTTGGGCACGGTGGGGCAGGCCTCCTCGCACAGCTGGCAGAACATGCAGCGCTTCAGGTCCACGTCGAAGCGGTCCAGGACCTTCACGGACTTGCCGGCCGGATTCTTCTCGTTGTGCCAGTCGATGTAGATGATGTTGATCGGACATTCGATGGCGCACAGGGTGCACTTGATGCACCGCTCCTCGTCCAGCCGGAACATCCCGCGGAACCGGTCCGACGGGATCTTCTTCTGTTCGGGGTACTGGATGGTCACCTTCTTGCGGAAGAAATGACGCCCGGTGACGGAGAGCCCGTCGAACAGGTCCAGAAGGGTCAGGCGGTCGAGCCACTTTTTCAGGGCCATGCATTCGTCCTCATGCGGATTCCCGGGCGCCCTGCGGCTCCGCGGCCAGCCGGTCCCGCCGAGCCAGGGCCCGGCGCAGCCGGGCCAACAGGAACATCGCCACGAAGAGGCCTCCGTAGATCCAGGCCAGCGCGAAGAGCCCGCGCGTGCTGCCGGGAGTGATCAGAATGGCCCCGGCCACCACGACGATGTTGGCCAGCGCGAGCGGAAGCATCCACTTCCACCCGAGGGCCATCAGCTGGTCGAACCGATACCGGGGAAACGTCGAGCGGAACCAGATGTAGCAGAAGACGAAGAACCCCGCCTTGCCGAAGAACCAGAGGTAGGGCGGAATCACCTTGAGAAAGGCGAGCGCGCGGACGCTGGGAAACGGCGAAAGCCATCCCCCGAAGAACACCGTCACCGCCACGCAGGAAATGATGATCATGGCGGTGTACTCGCCGAGGAAGAAGAAAGCGAACTTCACCCCGGAGTACTCGGTGTTGAACCCCGACACCAGCTCCGACTCGGCCTCCGGCAGGTCGAACGGGTTGCGGTTGGTCTCGGCGACGCCGGACACGAAGTACAGGAAGAAGGCCAGCAGCCCCGGGAAGACGAACCACAGGTGGATGCGTTCCTGCCGCTGCACGATCTCGACCAGCGACAGCGAGCGCGTCATCAGCAGGACGGCGACCAGGGAGAGCCCCATGGGGACCTCGTAGGACACCAGCTGCGCCGCCGAGCGCAGGCCTCCCAGCAGCGAGTACTTGTTGTTGGACGACCAGCCCCCCAGGATGATCCCGTACACGCCGATCGAAGTGATGGCCAGGATGAACAGGAGGCCGATGTTCACGTCGGTCACGTAGAGCGGCGTCGAGACGTGGCGGGCCAGCCGCACGGTCGGTCCGAACGGAATCACGGCCAGGGCCGTCAGCGCCGGGATCACCGCGAGGACGGGAGAAAGGAAATGCACAGCCTTCTCCGCCAGGGCCGGCGTCACGTCTTCCTTCGTGACGAGCTTGACCAGATCGGCCAGCCCCTGCAGCGCTCCCTTGGGCCCGACGCGGTTGGGTCCCAGGCGATCCTGCATGAAGCCCATGAAGCGGCGCTCGGCCAGCACGATCACGAACCCCACCACCGCGGGCACGACCGCGATCAGCAGGACGATTTTGACGTAGGTCAGGACCGTCGGGGTGAGGAAGGTCATAGGCTCGCTCTGCTCGCCGTGAGGCGGGAGGCGTGAGGCGTGAGGCGAACGGGATCTGCTCCGCCTGACGCCAGACGACTGACGCCTGACGCCCGTCTCACCTGTCCACCTCGCCGAGCACGATGTCGATCGTGCCGATCAGGGCGACCAGGTCGGAGATCAGATGCCCCTTGGCCAGGCGCGGCAGGGCCTGCAGGTTGATGAAGGACGGGGGACGGCAGTGCATGCGGTACGGCCGGTTCGTCCCGTTGGAGACACAATAGAACCCCAGCTCTCCCTTGGGCGACTCGACGGAGGCGTACACCTCCTCGGCCGCGGGCTTGATGACGCGCGGAACCTTGCCCCGGATGTCCCCCGGCTCCAGGCGATCGAGACATTGCCGGAGGATCCGGGCGCTCTGGCGCATCTCCTGAACACGCACGATGTAGCGGTCGTAGGTGTCGCCGTTCTGGCGGGTGGGGACGACGAAGTCGAGCTCGTCGTAGCACTCGTAGGGCTGGGCGCGGCGCAGATCCCAGGCCACTCCGGAGCCCCTCAGGATCGGGCCGGTCAGGCCGTACTCGATGCATTCCTCCGCGGAAATCACGCCGATCCCCACGGTGCGCTTCTTCCAGATCCGGTTGTCGGTCAGGAGCTCCTCGTATTCGTCGATGCGCGAGGGCAGGTCGTCGACGAACTCCAGCAGGCGCTCGACCCATCCGGGCGTCAGGTCGAAGGGAAGGCCGCCGATGCGCATGCAGTTCAAGGTCAGGCGGGCCCCGCAGTACTCCTCGAAGAAATCGAGGATCTGCTCGCGCTCGCGGAAGGCGTACCAGAACGGCGTCACCGCGCCGAGGTCGATCCCCGACGTCCCCAGCCAGACCAGGTGCGACGACAGCCGCTGGAGCTCGTCCAGAATCACGCGGATCAGCTGGGCCCGCCGCGGCACCTCCAGGCCCAGGAGCTTCTCGATGGTCAGGCAGTACGCGTGGTTGTTCGTCGCCGCCGCGACGTAGTCCATCCGGTCGGTGTGCGGGATGCCCATCGGATAGGTCTCGGTCTCGAAGAGCTTCTCGGTGCCGCGATGGAGGTACCCGATGTCGGGCCTGGCCTCGAGGATCTTCTCCCCGTCGACCTTCAGAATCAGCCGGAGCACGCCGTGGGTCGAGGGATGCTGGGGCCCGAAGTTGAGCTCCATCTCCTGGACCGCGAACAGCGTGGGCGCCTCGCCCGGCAGCGCCGGGACTTGCGCGGTCGGACGCGCCGCGCCGCCCTCGGTCATGCGCCGGGCGAAGTAGTCGGCCTCGTGCTTCTCCGCCTCGGTCTGACGCTTTTCGTCGGTCAACGAGTTCCGCCTTCCGCCTTCCGCCTCACGCCTTGCGCCCGTTTCACGACACCCCTTTCCTGTTCGGGTCCGTCGCCGACGGTCCGGCGCCTTCCGGCCATTCCTCCGGATAGACCGCCGCCCCCGAGTCGATCCCCTCCACCGGAAAGTCCTTGCGCAGCGGATGCCCGTTGAAGTTGTCCCACATCAGGATGCGGCGCAAGTCCGGGTGCCCGAGGAAGCGGATGCCGAACATGTCGAAGATTTCCCGCTCCGACCAGTTGGCCGCCAGGAACACCGGCGCGACCGAGGGCACCTCTTCGCCCTCGTCGACCCCGCACTTGATCCGAATCCGACCGTTCTTGGAAAAAGAGTAGAAATGGTAGACCACGTCGAAGCGCGGCTTGCGCTGCTTCCAGTCCACCGCGGTGATGTCGACGCAATACCGGAAATCCTCGCGGTCCTTGAGATGGCGGGCGACGGCCTGGATCTTCTCCCGCGCGACGACCACGGTGACCTGCCGCGCGAACTCCTTGGCCGAGACGACCGCCTCGGGCACGGCCGCCCGGATCGACTCGACCCAGGGATGCGAGGACGCATCCGTGGCCTCGAGCTTGACCGGCCCTTCCTTCTCTTTCGGTTTCGCCTCCGCGCCCGGCGCGGCGGCGGAGGCGGAGGCGGTCTGTGGCGTCTGCTCGTCGGCCATCGGCGCGTCCCTCTAGGAGGCCTTCCGGATGACCTTCATGACGTCGATCTTCTTCTGCAGCGCCATCACTCCATAGATCAGGGCCTCCGGGCGGGGCGGGCAGCCCGGCACGTAGACGTCCACCGGAACGATGCGGTCGACGCCCTGGGTGACCGCGTAGGTGCGGTAGGGGCCGCCGCACGTCGCGCAGGAGCCCATGGCGATGACCCACTTGGGCTCGGGCATCTGGTCGTAAAGGCGCTTGACGATCGGGGCCATCTTCTCGACCACCGTGCCGGCCACGATCATCAGGTCGGACTGCCGCGGAGTGCCCCGGAACACCTCCGCGCCGAAGCGCGCCAGGTCGTGGCGGGCGTCCATCACCGCCATCATCTCGATCGCGCAGCAGGCCAGGCCGAACTGCATCGGCCAGATGGACGAGCGGCGCGCCCAGTTGATGACCGAGTCGACCGTCGTGGTGAGAACGTTGTCTTCGAAGCGGTTGTCGATCAGGCCCATGGCTTCTCTTCGCGCTCCTTGGATGCGGTCCGGCCTGCGCTCACGCCCAGTCGAGGGCCTGGCGCTTCCAGACGTAGACGTAACCGACCACCAGGATCACCAGGAAGATGAGCATCTCGACCAGCCCGAAGACCCCGAGCCGATGGAACAGGACGGCCCAGGGAAAGAGAAAGATCGTTTCGACGTCGAAGACCACGAAAAGCACCGCGATCATGAAGTAGCGCACGGAGAACCGGGTGTCGAACGCCGTCGAGGTCGGGGCGATCCCCGACTCGTAGGGCTCGAGCTTGGTCTTGCTGGGGCGGCGCACCTGGATGGCCCGGGCGATGCAGATCGTGGCCAGAGGCAGAGCAGCCGCGAGCAGGCCGAAAATGAGAATCGGGAGATAGTTTTCCACGTCCGGCCATTCTATCGGAGGGGCGGGGTGAGTCAACCGGACGCGGAGACGCGGCGACACGGAGACGCGGGGAAGATCGCACAACAAGATCCCCGTGTCCCCGCGTCCCCCTTTCCCCGCGTCTTCTTCAGATCCCTCGGGACTGAATCAAGACCGAGAGCTCCTCCCCCATTCCCTCGGGATCGACCAGGCGGTACACGCGCCACTTCTCTTTTTCGTCGGCGGCGAAATCGAAGATGCCGCCCTCGACGAGATAGCGTCCCTGCCGCTCGATGCCGCCCGTCGTCAATCCCTCCGCCTCGCCGGCCCGCCGCAGATCGTCCCAGTTCACGTGAGCGGTCAGGTCCATTTCGCCGGGACGGGAGAGCGGGTCTCCGCGGCGGAACCCGGCGAAGTGGACGGCCAGGGTCCCGTTGCGCCGCGCCGCGGGGTGGTAGAGCACCGACGCGGTGTGCCCGTAGTCGAAGGCGACCAGCCGACCGCGCGCGAGGGCCCGCGCCAGGCGGCGGTGGAGCGGACCGGCGGCGAAGGAAATCTCGCCGACCTGTCCGGGCTCGAGCCGCACCCCGAAGCCGGCCAGGAACTCCCGGTACGCGTCCGGGGCCGCCGTCCGCGACCAGACGAAGTGGTCCCCCTCGGCGTCCACGCGCAGCTCGTCCAAGCCCTGATCCGTTCCCGCCACCCGCACCACCGGCAGCGCGTCGTACAGCTCGTTGGAGAAGATCCAGCCGACCACCGAGCGCTCGGCCAGCTGCTCGGCCGACTCGAGGATCCGCGGAGCCGGGGTGATCTTGCGGGCCGAAAGGGCCTGGCGCGCGGCCGGGCTTCGATCGATGGCCGACAGGCGCAGGCGGGCCAGGACGCCCGGGGCATCCCGCGCCAGGGCCCGGGTCAGATCCTCCAGGAACTTCCCCTCGCCCGCGCCGACGTCCACGAAGTCCACCGGTCCGGGCAGCTTCGCGGCGTCCTCGGTCAGCCGGCGCGCGATCGCTCCGGCGAAGGCCGGGGACACGTAGGGCGACGTCACGAAGTCGCCGCGCTCGCCGATCGACGCTCCGCGCGCGTAATACCCCTCCTGCGGGTCGTACAGGGCGGCGGCCATGAAATCGCGGAAGGACAGCGGTCCCTCGTGCGCGATCCGCGCCTTCAGGCGATCGGCGAGCGTCACGAGCCGGGCGATTCCCGCCGGCGCGGCCCGGGCGGGGCCGGCGCCCGGAGACGGCGCTTGCTGGGGTCCATGCGGCGCAAGTGGATCATGCTTGGTGCGGTTCTGGCGTCGATTATATTTTCGCGCGCGTGAAGCCGCTCCTCCGATCGGCCCTGGTTTTCACTCTTCTGCTCCTCCCCTGGGGATGCGCCGCGCACCGGGAGGGGCCGCTGCCGACGCTGGAGGACTACTCCGACGGGGTCTCCGTCTACGCCGATCGCCTCCTGGAGGACTGGAAGGAGGGAGCCCGCGATCGCGGTCTGTACGCGCCGGATTTTGCCTGGTCCGGGCCCCTTCCCGGAGACGCCGTGGCTGCCGCGGCGGCCCGGCCCCCTCTGTCCGTCGCCCTGTACCGCGCCGGGGCCGCCGCCGGTGGCGAACGGGCGGACGCGACCGCGCTGCGCGGACGGCTCTCGGACATCCGGGGGCGGTTCGCCTCGCTCGGCCGGACCGAGAACGTGCTCCTGCGTTTTCGCCGGCGGGGCCGGGAGCGCGAGGCGCTCTTCGGCCTGCTCCTGACCGGCCGCGGCTCGAACGGAGAGCTGCGTCAGGAAGGCGGCAGGATCCGGGCGATCCTGACGCCCGCGCGCGCCGGGGCCGGGGGCTGGCAGATGGCTTCCGCCTCGGTCGTCGACTGGATGGCCGCCTCGGCCGGCCGGCCGCAGTTCGAGGAACGCGCCGAGGCGGCCGGCCTCGGCCGCGTGCACGAAGCGTTTCTTCCCAACGCCGCGCGCAACGTGCCCATCCCCGGCGAGCATCTGCCGCCCGGCGCCGCGGTGCTCGATTTCGACGGGGACGGCCGCGAGGACCTCTTCGTGACCGGGGGGCACGGCAACCATCTCTATCGCAACCGCGGCGACGGCACGTACGAAGACGCGACCCAGCGGGCCGGCGTCGCGGGTCAGGAAGGGGAAGCCGTCGGCGCGCTCGCGTTCGACTTCGACGACGACGGCCGGCCCGATCTCTACGTCACCTATCTCTTCCGGCCCAACCTGCTCTACCGCAACCGCGGCGACGGGACGTTCGAGGAAGTCGGCCTTCGGGCCGGCGTGGCGTTGAACGACGCCTCGACCTCCGCGTGCGCCCTCGACTACGACCGCGACGGCAAGCCCGACCTCTACGTGCTGGTCTACGGGCATCCGGATTACGGCCCCGACATCCAGGCCGACAACGCGCCGCCCAACCGCCTGTACCGCAACAACGGCGACGGCACGTTCACCGACGTGACCGGGGCCTCCCGGACCGGCGACACCGGGTGGGGGTTGGCGGTCGAGTCGGGGGACCTGGACGGCGACGGATGGCCGGACCTCTACATCGCCAACGATTTCGGCAACCACAGCTATCTCCGCAACAACGGAGACGGAACGTTCCGCAACGTCGCCCGGAGCAAAGGCGTGCTCGATCCCGGTTTCGGCATGGGCGTGGCGATCGACGACTACGACGGCGACGGGAAGCTGGACTTCTACGTCTCCAATTATTCCTTCCCGTTCAACTGGTTCCTGAGCAATCCCCGCTACCCGATGCCCGAGTTTCCCTATTCCCTCGGCCGCCCGCTGGTCTGGCGCCGCCTGACCGCGCTCTCGCGCGGCTCTTCGCTTTTCCATGCCCTGCCTGGAGGAACCGGCCGCTTCGAGCGCACGTCCGACGAGGCCGGCGTGTGGGACACGTCGTGGTCGTGGGGCTGCGTCTTCGTGGACGCCGATCTGGACGGCCGCCCCGATCTCTTCGTGGTCAACGGCATGGTCACCGGCGTGAATCCGACGGAGCACGAGATCGATTTCTGGAACCTGATGTCCGCCGAGTACAAGAAGTTCGAGAAGGGCATCGCCGTGGGCGAATTCGGCGACGACTCGCTGTGGGGACATCCCCCCAAGCGCTTCTACAAGAACCTGGACGGGCGTCATTTCGCCGAGCTGGCCGCGGTCGCCGGGTTGGAGTCCGACGCCAACCAGCGCGGCGTCGTCGTCACCGACGCCGACGGCGACGGCGCTCCCGATCTCTTCGCCACGGGATTCCTGCAGCGCCCGTCCCTGTGGATCAACCGCAACCCGTCGCGCGCGCAATCGCTGGTGGTCCGTGTGGAGGGCGATCCCGCGGCAGCGGGCCCCTTCCGGTCCACGCGCGAGGCCCTGGGCGCGGTGGTCACGGTGACCGCGGGCGGCCGGACGCGGGCCCAGGTCGTAGCGGCGGGCTACTCCTTTCTTTCCTCGGGCTCGAAGGATCTGTTCTTCGGCCTCGGCGACGAGCACAATGCGGAACTTGTGACGGTGCGCTGGCCGTCCGGGCGCGCGACCGAGCGCCGCAACGTCCCCGCCGGGCGCCTGATCCTGCGCGAGGCCGCTCCGTGAAATCCGCGCCGCCCTGGTGATAAGGTCGCGCCCGAGGCAACGCCCGTGAGCCGACAGCGCCCTGGCCGCCCCGACCGCAGGAGTGCGATCGCCGTTCTGGCGGCGGCCCTCCTGGCCTGGCCGGCGGTCTCCTGCGGGCCGCGGGTCATCGTGGCCCGGCTGGTCACGCCCACGCCCGGAGCGGCGGCGGCGCCAGCGCCGGCCGCAGTCCCGGCGCCGCGGCGCGCGACTCCCCCGCCCCCGCCCGCCGCCCCCGCCGTCGCCGACGCCTCCTCTCGCCGTGTCCGCGCCTGCTCCCTCGGCGACCGCGCCGGTTGCCGCCGCGCCGCGGCCCGCCGTCGTCACTCCCGCGCCGACCCGTCCGCCGGCTCCCCAACCGGCGCACCCGACCGCGGTGGCGGTGCCGGCTTCGCCGCGTCCGACGGCGCTCTTCACGCGGCCGCCGCTCGCCGTGACGGTCGCGCCCGGGCCTCCTCCGCCGACGTCGACTCCGGCTCCGCCGACGACGACGGCCACTGCGCCGCCATCCCCGAGCGGAACGGCAACGCATACGGCGACGCCGACCTGGACGCCGACGGCGAGCCCGAGCCCGCGGGCGACCGCGACCCCGACTTCGGCTCCGATCCGCACGGCGCGTCCGGTTCCGAGCGCCCCGCGGCTGCGCACCGCGACCCCCACACGGGGCCCCTTCCCGACGGCCCGCCCGGTTCCCAGTGCCCGGCCGCTCGCCCGAACCCCGGAGGCCCCTGTTCCGGCGACCGCCCCGCACGCGCCTCCACCCGCCGCGCCGGCCGTGGCCTCGCCGCTGACTGGCTTCTGGGCCTTCCGGGGCGAGACGGGCGAGCACCCGATCGGCGGCGCGCTGCGCTTCTGGACGGACCGGACCGAGCTCGCCGGCGCCTACCTCGCCCCCAACGGCAAGGCCACCCGGCTGGCCAACCTCGTCCTCTCCGGAAGCGCGATCGCGTTCGACATCGTGGGCCCGCTGGGGAGCTGGCACCTGACCGGGACCGTTTCCGGCGCGCGCATGAGCGGATCCTTCCAGACGGTCACGCGGACGATCTCGTGGGCCGCGGTGCGCCAGCGCGAGCCGGGTCCCGCGCCGACGGTCACCCCGACCCCCTCGACGCCCCGCTGAGAGTCGGCCGCGGTCGAAGGGCGCGGCGCGCCGGATCCAGCGCCGCCTGGAACGCGGCCGGCCGATCGGTGAGAATCCGCGACCAACACATCATGGCAAGCGCGGCGAGAACCTCCGAGACAGCGGGCACGCGCGGACGAGCCTCGTCTCTGGTGTTCCTCGCCGCGATCGTCGCCGCCGGCACGGCCCTGCGTCTCTGGACGGCGCTGGCCGTGCCGACCCGTCCGGTCTCGGACTTCTGGGAGTATTTCCGGGCCGCGCAGAACCTGGCCGGGACCGGCCGCTACGAAGCGGTCGCCGGCGTCCCGATCGGAGGGCATCCGCCGGCCTATCCCCTGCTCCTCGCGGCCGCGTTTCGACCGCTTCCGGCCTCGTGGGATCTCCCGGCGGCCAAGGCGGTCAACGCGCTGCTCGCCGCGGCCGCGGCGCTCGCCGGGGCGGCGCTGGCCCGCCGCTTCTGGGGACGCGCGGCGGGACTCTGGACCGCGGCCTGGCTGTCCTTTCTTCCCAGGTCGGTCCTGATGGGAGACCTGGTCGCGTCGGAGAACCTGTTCGAGCCGCTCCTCCTCCTCTTCCTGCTCCTCTGCGCGCTGTCCTGGACGCGGCCTCGGTCTTTCGCGCTCGCCGCGGCCATCGGCGCCGTGGCCGGACTCCTGACCTTGACGCGCTCGGTGGCCTACTTTCTGCCGGCCGTCTGGCTCCTCGTCGCGATCGTCGCGCGGCGACCGTGGCGCCGGCTGGCCGGAGAGCTCCTGCTCCTGCTCGCCGTCGAGCACGCCGTGCTGCTGCCCTGGGCGCTCCGCAACGCGCGCGCGCTCGGCCGCTTCACGTTCTTGAACGACGTCGGAGGCGTCGGGCTCTTCATCGGAAACAACGACCACGCGACCGGCGACTGGTACGACTGGTCCGCCGACCTCGAGCGGCTGCGGCCGGGGATCTCCGCGCGGGGTCCCCTCGCGGTGGACGACGCCGCGCGCGCGGAGGCCTGGCGGTGGATCCGGGCGAGCCCCGGCGCCGCGCTGCGGCTCTACCGACACAAGTTATATCTTGTTCTCCGCGACGACTGCGTGGCGGCCGCCTTCGCCATCTACGCCCAGAGCATCCGGCCGCCCGATCCGCCGGGCGCGGCCCTTTCCGGCCCGCACGTTCTCAAGGAGCACCGCCGGGCCGTCTGCGGGGTCCTGCGCGCCGGCGGCCTCGCTCTGGCCGCGGCGGCGCTCGGCGGCCTGCTCCTCCTGACCTTGCGCCGCGGGCGCTCCGGCACGGACCGCCTCCTCGCCGCGGGCATCCTGGCGACCGCGCTCTACGTCCCGGTCCTCTCCGCCGCCATCGCCGTCAACGGCCGCTACCGCTGGCAGGCCGAGGACGCGGTCGCGCCGCTCGCCGGCTTGTGCCTGGCCCGCCTGGCCAACCGGCGCGCCGCCGGGAGGACCTGAGAAGACCCTCGGCGAGGCCTCGCGTCAGGCGCCAGCCTCTCCGGCCTTCTCGTCCGTGAGGCGGCGGTACACGCCTTCCATGCAGCGCGCGAGCCGTGCGGCGTCGCAGACCGGCGATCGTTTGAGGCGCGAGCGCATGTCCGCGCGCAGGGCGCGAAGCTTCGCCGGAGTCTTCGCCGACCTGCCCCAGCGCACCGCGGTCTCGATGTAGTCGGCGCGGTCCTTGCGGACGAACTCTTGCAGGCCGGCGTTGCACAGGATCGAGGCGCTGGTCCTCGAAATCCACCGGTCGCCCGCGAAGGCGAGAACGGGAACGCCCTGCCAGATGGCCTCGGTCGTCGTGGTGCCGCCGTTGTAGGGGAAGGGATCGAGCGCGATGTCGATCTCGTGGTAGCGCTTCAGGAACTGGAAGTGCGCGGCGCCTCCGAGCAGCGTGAGTCTCCCGCCGGAGACGCCGAACCGCGCAAAGCGCCCGAGGGTGTGGGTTCGGGTGCCTGCGTCGTCCAGGGCCGCGCTGGCCAGGATCAATCGGCTGTCCGGACAGCGCCGGAGGATCTCGGCCCAGGCGCCGATCACCCGGGAATTGAGCTTGTACAGGGGCGCCAGGCTGCCGAACGTGACGAACCCGTTGCGCAGACAGGGAGGCGGCTGGACCCGGGGCACGGGATAGGTCACCTCGAAGGTCAGGGAGGAGAGCGGGAGGCGGATCAAGCGTTCGACGTACCAGCGGTCCTCGCCGCCGCGCAGGAGCCACTCGTCCCCGACCAGGGCGTCGAAACTGTCCGATCCCGTGGTTCCGAAGATGTTGAACCAGGCCACCAGAACGGCCGCGGGCTTGGCCAGAGACACCGGCAGGCGGCTGACTCTGCTGAATCCGTTCAAGTCGACCAGGACGTCGAGCCGCTGCCGGGCGATTCGCCGGGCGGCCGCCGCGTTGTCCAGCCGCGAGATGTCGTGCACCCGGGCGCGGGCGACGCGAGCGCGCCGGCGAACGATCTCGACGCGATCCGAATCCGAGAAGAGATGGACCTGGACCTTCCTTCGGTCGTGATGATCGAGGAGCGCCCAGACCGGCTTCATCCAGTTGTCGCAGTCGAAGAACGACGACACGTATCCGATCCGCAGGACCCTTCGCCGCGGCGGCCGCACCTGGCCGGCGGGACCGCCGAATCGGGCGCGCAGGGCCGCGCCGAGAGATTCCCGACACTTCCGGACGGCCCCATGCGTCAGGGCCGGGTCGAAGGCCGCGACGGTGGCGAGGAATGCCCGCGGTTCCAAGGCGGGATCGAGACGGCAAGCGTCTCGCAGCTGCCGCGTCGCGGAACCGATCTCGCCGAGGAAGAACCGGGCCCGCGCGAGGTCGTAGCGCGCCGCGCCCGACCGCGGTCTGGACCGAACCAGCCGCGCCAGGATCCCGGCCGCCTCGGCATAACGCCGGGCGTCCAGGGCCGCTCGGCCCGCTCGGGTCAGCTCCTCGATCGCGCTCGGAGCCGCGCGTCCTCGCGGACGGTCCGAGGTCTTGCTCCCGGCGCGCCGGGCCGATCGCGAGGAGCTCGCCTTAACGGGTCACCTTCGCGCCGAACGACGGCGCGCTCTCGATCCACTTCTCCTGGTTGATCGGCTTCCCTCCGAAGGAAAAGGAACCGCCCTTGACCCCCCGCGCCTTGCCGGCCGACATCGACTTGACCGCGAGACTCCCGACCTTCTTGCCCGACTTTTTCCCCTTCTTGGCGACCATGATGCTTGCTCTCCTTTCCGGGCCTCTGCCGGCCCGAACGATTGTTCCGATTGCAGTTTGATTGCCAATCCGCGTTGCCGGACGCGACCGCTCAACTCGCGCCGCTGCCGGAGCTTGCGGAAAGGCCACGGATGCGTCCGAGCCGCACAGTCTCGATTTGAAACCATTCGCTGTCTCATCCGAAAACTATCCTCCATGGGCCGCCGAGCCGCCGGCATGCCCGGAGGGGGTGCCTCCCCCGGCGGATCCTCCGGCCCGTACGGCGAGAAGGACCGTGACGGCCAGGGCGGCCGCCGAGGCCGCCAGCCCTTCGCCGAGACCCTCCGGCGGCCGATTCTCGGGCAGCGGGCGCGGCGCGGCGTCGGACACCTCGTAGAGCCCGACCGCCGGCGGCTCCTCCCCGCCGACGCGGCGCGAGCCGGCGGCCGGCCCCCGGGCGAGGTAGTAGCGGACCCCGATCGCGGCCAGACGCCCTACGGCCTCGGGCGGGAGCGGCTCGGTGAACGCGAGCGCCTCGCGGCTGTACCCGTCGGCCTCCCGCGCCAGCGCCCAGGCCCGGGATTCGAGCTCGTCGTTGCGCCGGATGTCCCGCAGCCGCTCGAGGGTCGCGAGGTTGGGAGGGTAGAGGCCCGGGAAGGACGCGAAGAGGAACCGCCGGTCCGGATCCACGCGCGCCAGGTCGCGGACCGCCGGCGGCTCGCGCGGAACGTCCCGCGCGTCGAGCGCAGGGAAGTAGCCGGCCCCGAACGCGGCCAGCTCGCCGCAGGCGGCCAGGCCGAGAATCGCCAGGCGCCGGCGCGAGACGAGCAGGCCGGCGCCGGCGGCCGCGCAGCAAAGTCCCGGCAGCGCCACGCGCCGGGCCGCGGTCGCCCGGCCTTCGCGCAGATACTCCTCGAGGCGCGCGGCATAGACCGCATCCGGATTCTTGAGGACTCCCCGCGCGCGCAGGGCCGCGACCCCTCTCCGCGCGCCGCTTCGGAGCAGGGTGTCCCCTCCGGGCAGAGACGCAGCGAGGCCCGCGGCGAGCAGCGCGAAGCCCCCGCACAACAGCCCCCACGCCAGCACGCGGGTCCGGCCCGCCGGCCGCGCGGCCAGAGCCGCGATCGCGGGGCCCGCGGCGAGCGCGGCGAACAGCACGAAGACGAAGAAGCAGTAGTGCTCCCCCATCACGCCGAAGAACGGGAGGCGGCGCCAGGCCGCCGTCACGACCGGCGGACACCAGGCCAGCACGAGCGCGACGCCGCCCACGGCCAGGCCCCGCCGGAAGATCGCGGGCAGGCCCCGCCAGGCCGCCAGAAGGGCGACCAGGACGACGAGCCCCACGTAGCCCTCCGAGCGGGTGAGGAAGCTGCCGCTCCCGGGCAGCGCGGCCGCCAGATCGAGCTCGCCGCCGAGCGGGCCGCCGAGCGCGCCCGGCAGGAACTGGCCGACGATCGACCAGATGCGCGCGGCCGCCGGAGGAGCCTGCGACCGGAGGCCGACCACCCAGCTCCCCGCGAGGAGGTGCAGGAACGGCACGACCTGGACCGCGGGCAGCGCAAAGCCGGCGGCGGCCGCCGCCAGGCCCCACCGCGCCAGCGGCGCCGCGCCCGGCCGGGACCGCCGGAGCGCGGCGACCTCCAGGGTCAGCCACACCGCCAGCCCGACCGTTCCGATCGCCAGGAGCTGCGGATGGCCTCCCGCCATCGCCGCGGCGGCGAGCCCGGCGATCGTCAGGACCGCCCCCGAACCGGCCCCGCGCCGCAGGAGGCGCAGGAACGCCGCGGCCAGGGCCGGGAGCACCGCGATCACGTTGGCCTGCGCGTGCATCCCCCAGACGATCGAGAAGCCCGAGCCCAGGTACACGAGCCCCGAGAGGATCGGCTCCCATCCGCGCGCTCCCATCTCGCGGGCCAGCCACCACGCGCCGAGCCCGGCGCAGAAGAGCCTCAGGAAGACCGAAAGACTCCAGCCCTTCAGTCCCAGGACCAGCCGGGGCCAGGTGAACGGAGAGAGAAGCGCCGCGGTCGGGTTGGCGAAGAGGGGCCCGCCCTCCCCGGTCCACCGGTTGACCCAGGGCATCCGGCCCTCCCCGAGCAGGCGCCGCGCTTCCACGTCCCAGGGCACGAAGGAGAGAACGACGTCGGACAGGAGGCGGTTGGAGACGACCTGGCGGCGCGCCGGGTCCCTCTTCCAGGCTCCGAAGTCCGACTCCAGATCGAGCGGAAGGAGGACCCGCCCGGGCAAAAAGCCCGCTCCCGTGTAGACGAGCGCGGCCAGGGCGAAGACGCCGGCGAGCCGAACTCTCCCGGCCGGGCGGCCGGCCGGCCAATAACAAGACATATCTTGTGCGGCGGCGCAGCCTCCATCGCGGCTCGCCGGAGGTCAGCGCGCCGCGGCTTCCCTCTCCTGCGCGTCCACCACGGCGATGGCGGCCATGTTGACGATGTCGGCGACCTCGACCCCGCGTTGCAGGACGTGCACCGGGCGCGACATGCCGAGGAGGATCGGGCCGATGGCCTCCGCTCCGGCCAGGCGCCAGACCAGCTTGTAGGCCGCGTTGGCCGCTTCCAGATTCGGGAAGATGAGCGTGTTGGGGCGCCGCACCGAGCACCACGGGTATTCGGCCTCGAGCATCTCGGGCACGACCGCGGTGTCCGCCTGCATCTCCCCGTCGACGGCCAGGTCCGGCCGCGCCGCCTTGACCAGCTCGACGGCGCGCTTGACCTTGAGCGCGCTGGCGTGGGTGTTGGAGCCGAAGTTGGAGAAGGAGACGAGCGCCAGGCGCGGCTCGATGTCGAACCGCTTGACCGCGTCGGCGGTCAGAAGGGCGATCTCCGCCAGCTCCTCGGCGGTGGGATCGATGTTGACGGTCGTGTCGGCGAAGAAGAAGGTCTGGTCCTTGAGCATCAGGATGTACAACCCGGACACGCGGTGCACGCCCGGAGCGGTGCCCACGATCTGCAGGGCCGGCCGGATGGTGTCGGGATAGGACTGGGTCAGGCCGGAGATCACGCCGTCGGCGTCCCCGGCGTCGAGCATGAGCGGGGCGTAGTAGTTGCGGATGCGGACCAGCCGCGCCGCGGACTCGACGGTGACCCCGTCGCGGCGGCGCAAGTCCATCAGGCGGCCGGCGTACTGGGGGAGCTTGGGCGAGTTCTCGGTGTAGACGAGCTCGATGCGGTCCATGGGGAGCTCGAGGTCCTGGCCCAGCCGCTCGACCTCGTGATCGCGGGCAAGCAGGATCGGCTGGCAGATCCCTTCCTCGGCCAGGATCTTGGCGGCGCGCAGGATCTTGGGGTGCTCCCCCTCCGGGAACACGATGCGCTTGGGATGACGCCGGGCCTTCTCGATGATGACGCCCATGAGCTCGCGCGACCGCGACAGGAGCGACTCGAGACGGCGCAGGTACGCGGTCATGTCGGTGATCGGCTTGCGCGCGACGCCCGAAGCCATCGCGGCCTCGGCCACCGCCGGCGTGACCCACAGCAGCACCCGGAAATCGAAGGGCTTGGGGATCAGGTACTCCCGCCCGAATCGGAACGACTCCCCGCCGTAGGCCTTGGAGACGGAGTCGGGGACATCCATCTTGGCCAGGGCCGCCAGGGCCTTGGAGGCGGCCATCTTCATCGCCTCGTTGATCTCCGAGGCCGCCACGTCGAGCGCGCCGCGGAAGATGAACGGGAAGCCGAGCACGTTGTTGACCTGGTTGGGGTAGTCGCTCCGGCCGGTGGCCATGATGACGTCGGGACGCGCGGCCCGCGCCTCTTCCGGCGAGATCTCGGGGTAAGGGTTGGCCAGGGCGAAGACGATCGGGTCGCGGGCCATGGGCTTCAACATCTCGCCGGTGACCGTCCCCTTGGTCGAGAGCCCGACCAGCACGTCGGCGCCGTGGAGGGCGTCGGCCAGGGTGCGCTCCTGCGTCTCGACCGCGAACTGCGACTTGTACTGGTTCATGTCCTCGTTGCGCCCGACGTACAGGACCCCGGACTTATCGACCATCCGCAGGTTTTCGCGGCGCACGCCATACGAGAGATAGAGCTTTGCGCACGCGATGGCCGAGGCGCCGGCGCCGATGAAGACGACCTTGACCTCCTCGATCTTCTTGCCGACCACCTCCACCGCGTTCAACAGCGCCGCGGCCGAGATGATGGCGGTGCCGTGCTGGTCGTCGTGGAAGACGGGGATGGCCAGGCGCTTCTTCAGCGCCTCCTCGATCACGAAGCATTCCGGCGCCTTGACGTCTTCCAGGTTGATGCCGCCGAAGGTCGGAGCGATGCGGGCGACGGTCTCGATAAAGCTCTCGGGATCCTCCGCGTCCACCTCGATGTCGAAGACGTCGATGTCGGCGAACCGCTTGAAGAGGACACCCTTGCCCTCCATGACCGGCTTGGCCGCGAGCGGCCCGATGTTGCCCAGGCCGAGCACGGCCGTCCCGTTGGAGACGACCGCCACCAGGTTCCCCTTGGCCGTGTAGTCGTAGACCTTCTCGGGGTCCTTGGCGATGGCCAGGCACGGCTCGGCCACACCGGGAGTGTAGGCGAGCGACAAGTCCTCGGCGGTCCGAGTGGGCTTGGTCGGAACGACCTCGATCTTCCCGCGCCGTCCTCGGCTGTGGTAGTCGAGGGCTTCCTCGCGGGTGAAGCGCCTCACCGGACCACCTCGGCGGCGGGCGCGGCCGCGACCTCGGCCCGGAGCCGCTCGACCGCCTCGACCGCCTCGACCCGGGGCACCGCCCGCACCGATTTATCCTTGCGCAAGACGACCTCCACCTTCCCCTCCTTGAGGGAGCGCCCGCCGACGTTGACGCGGATCGGGAAGCCCATCAGGTCGGCGTCCTTGAACTTCACGCCGGGCCGCTCGTCCCGATCGTCGTAGAACACCTCGAATCCCGCGGCCGCCAGCGCGTCGTAGACCCCGTCGGCGGCGGCGAGGACGTCCGCGTCGGCCGGATTCAGCGAGACCAGCTCGATCTCGAACGGCGCCAGCGCGAGCGGCCAGACGATGCCGTCGGCGTCGTGGTGCTGCTCGACGGCGGCGGCCATGGTGCGCCCGACTCCGATGCCGTAGGTGCCCATCACGATCGGACGCGTGGCTCCGTTCTCGTCGGTGTACTCGCAGCGCAGCGGCACGGTGTACTTGGTGCCGAGCTTGAAGATGTGGCCCACCTCGATGCCCCGGGCCATGTCCAGGGGCCGCCCGCAGCGGGGACACGGATCGCCGGCCCGGGCAGCGGCGAATCGGCCCCACTCGGCGATGAGCGCGTCGCGCTCGAGGGCCAGGCCGCGCACGTGGAAGTCCCGCCGTCCGGCGCCGGTGACGGCGTTGACCGCGCCCCGCACCGACTCGTCCGCCACGATCCGCACTTTGGCCGGGTCGAGATGGTGGGGGCCGACGAATCCGACCGGGGCGCCGGTGGCGGCCTGGACCTTCTCCTCCGACGCGAGGGTCAGGTGGTCGACGCCGAGGACGTGCTTCAGGGCGACCTCGTTGGCGTCGAGATCGCCTCGCAGGAGCGCCACGGCGATGCCCTTCTCGGTCTCGTAGACCAGGCACTTGATCATCCGCGAGGCGGTGATGTGGAGGAACTCCACGACCGCGTCGATGCCGCCGCGGCCCGGGGTCTCGACGTCTTCCTTGCCGGTCATGGTCTCGTCTTCCCAGGGCGGGACGAGCGCCCCGGTCTCGGCCCGCTCGACGTTGGCGCCGTAGCCGCAGGACGCGCACCGCACCACGGCGTCCTCGCCGGTGTCGGCCAGGACCATGAATTCTTCCGACTGGCTTCCGCCGATGGCTCCGGAGTCGGCCTGCACGACGGTGAAGTCGAGCCCGCAGCGCTCGAAGACGCGCCGGTAGGCGGCGTCCTGAGCGCGGTAGGAGCGGTCCAGGCCTTCCCCGTCGGCGTCGAAGGAGTAGCCGTCGTACATCAGAAACTCCCGACCGCGCATCAGGCCGAAGCGGGGGCGGATCTCGTCGCGGAACTTCGTGCGGATCTGGTAGAGCGTCACCGGAAGCTGGCGGTACGACGTGATCCCGGCCCGGACCATCGAGGTCACCGCCTCCTCCGCGGTCGGCGCAAGACAGGATTCGTTGCCCTTGCGGTCCTTCAGGTGAAAGAGGATCTCCTCCTCCGCGTAGCGGCTCCAGCGGCCGCTTTCCTCCCACAGCTCCCGCGGCTGGAGGATCGGGACTTCCACTTCCAGGAACCCGGCTCGATCCATCTCCTGGCGCACGATGGCTTCGGTCTTGCGGTGAGCCCGCAGGCCGAGCGGCGTCAGGCTGTACGTCCCCGCGGCCAGCCTCCGGATCATGCCCGCCCGCGTCAGCAGGACGTGCGAAACCGCGTCCGCATCCGCCGGGACCTCACGGACGGTCTGCAGGAAGTACTTGGACCAACGCATTGGACGATTGGAAGATACCAGAGGGGCGTGAGGCGTGAGGCGTGAGGCGTGAGGCGTCGATTGAAGGCGGCCCAGAAAGCCCGAGTCAAGAAATCTCTCAAGACCGGCCAAACCCGTCCTAAAGCTCGCGGCGCGCGTAGTCTCCTGAGCGGAAGCGAAGGAGGAGGCGCGCGCCGCGGGAGCGAGAGCGCAGCGACGGATCAGGGCCGCGGTCGAGGCCGCATCCGGCCGAGCCGCGGACCGGTGCGCCCGAAGGGCGCAGATTCGAAGCAAGCGGGAGCGACGTGTCGGAGGAGGCGCGCGCCGCGGGAGCGAGAGCGCAGCGACGGATCAGGGCCGCGGTCGAGGCCGCATCCGGCCGAGCCGCGGACCGGTGCGCCCGAAGGGCGCAGATTCGAAGCAAGCGGGAGCGACGTGTCGGAGGAGGCGCGCACCGCGGGAGCCGCAGCGAGCACGGGATCAGGCCTGCGGTCGAGCCCGCATCCGGGCGAGCCGCAAGCCGGTGCGCGAAGCGCAGATCCCGCGCGCAGCGGAGGCGACGTGGGGCTCAGCCCTTGGGACTCCTCGGCGCCGCCGGCTCGGCCTTTTTCTTTCCGAACTTCTCGACCAAGCGGATGTTGGAGCGGACCTGCTGCATCATCCGGTCTTCCAGGCTTCCGCCCCGCGTCGCCGTCTTGGCCTTGCCGAAGGCCACCTTGGCCTCGTCGGGCCGACCCGCGGCCAGGTAGGCCATGCCGAGGTGGTGAAAGGTCGTGGGCTGCGCGGCCCGCTCCGAGGAGCGCCTCAGGCACTCGATGGCGCGGTCGAATTCCTGCCGCTTGTAGTGAACCCATCCCAGGGCGGCCAAGGGGTACGGCTTGAGCTCGTCCGGGGCGGCCGACAGCGCGCGCCCCGCGTAGTCGAGCGCGGCGTCGAGATCCTCGCCGGAGTCGGCCAGGGCCGTGGCGAGCTCGTAGTAGCCCACCGCCTGCGCGGTCTTGGACGGGTGCCTGTCCAGGAACTCCCGGACGAAATCGATGGCCTCCCGCGTCTTCCCCTCGGCCCGGAGCGCCTCCGCCAGGGTCGAGCAGGCCGCCGCCGCGACCACGTCCTCGGGCTCGCCGCCGAGCACGTGCCGGCACGACTCGATGGCGTCCTCCCAGTGCCCGAGCGACGCGGACAGGAGGGCGTAGGAGATGCGGATGGTCGAGTTCTCCGGCTCCGCGGCCATGGCCTTCTTGTAGAACTCGAGCGCCCTGCCGAGCATGCCGCCCGAAACGGCCTCCTCGGCCCGGCGGAAGGGCTCGGCGCCGCGCCCGTGGACGCCTGGCAGCGTGTACCGCTTGCGGCGCTCGAGCAGGCGTACGGCTTCCTGGTACTCGAGCTTGCGCGGGTTCTTCTGCAGGGCCTGCTGGAAGCACTCCAGCGCCCGGCGGGGGCGGTTCTTCTCGATGTAGCAGAGCCCCAGCTGGAACACGGCGTCCTCGGAGTCCGGCTGCTCGGCCAGGGCCTGGTCGAACTCGGCGATGGCGCGGGAGATCTCCCCCTTTTCGCGCAGGACCGTGCCCAGCAGCACGCGCGCGGAGGGGACCGCGGCGACATCGATGGCGCGGGCGAGCTCCGTCTCGGCCTCGTTCCAGCGGGCCGCGTTGGCGTAGAGCGCGCCCAGGGCGAAGTGCGGAAGGAAGGCGTCGGACTTCTTTTCGATGGAGCGGTTGAGCAGCGACTCGGCTTCCTCGGTCTCCCCGCGCTCCGAGGCGGCGATGCCCGAGTACACCAGCGATTCGAAGTGGGTCGGCTCGGCGGCCAGGATCTTCTTGAAGTAACCGGCGGCCCGCTCGAGCTCGCCGCCGGAGAAGAACGTCTCGGCCAGGTAAAACCCCAGTTCGACGTTCTCGCGATCGCCGCGGTAGAGATCCTCCAGGACCTGCACGCCCCGGTTGGAGTCCAGCGCCAGGATGGAGAACTCCGCTTCGCGCAGGCGGCGCAGGAACTCGGTCCGATCGTGGCCGTGGAAGCCGGCGATGATCCGGTCGCGCCGTTCGAGAAAACGGTCTTTCTTCTCCACCGCCTGCATGCGCTCGTCCATCTTGGTCTCCCAGAGGTCGTGCACTTCCTCCGGGCGGACCGCCCCTTGCCGCTCCAGGGCTTCCTGCAACGCCAGGACCCCGGTGTGGGCCACGAACAGGTTCTTCTCCAGGTTCCCCAGCGTCTCCAGGACCGATTTCAGCGCCTCGCCGGTGCGCTTGACCACGTCTTCCAGCGTCGAGATGCGCTCGAGCAGGTGCTCGTCGAAGGGAATCTCCTCCTGCGTCTCGCCGGTCGACTCGTCCACCACGCCGACGCCCGACAGGACCAGCAGCTTGGAGTGGCAACGGGCGCAGAACTCCTCGTCGTCGGGGTTACGCAGGCCGCAGACTTGGCAGAACATCGTGGCGTCAGGCGTGAGGCGTCAGGCGTGAGGCGAGCCACTCCGCCGGAACCGGACTACTTCGCGGCATAGTCGTAGAAGCCTTTGCCGGATTTCCTGCCCAGCCAGCCCGCGTCGACCATCTGGACCAGCAGGGGGCTCGGGCGGTAGCGGGGATCGCCGAAGCCCGATTGCAGAACGCGCAGGATCGCCAGGCAGGTGTCCAGGCCGATGAAGTCGGCCAGGGCCAGCGGACCCATCGGATGATTCATACCGAGCTTGACGATCCCGTCGATGGCGTCCCGGGTCGCGACGCCCTCGCGTAGCGTCTCGATGGCCTCGTTGATCATCGGCATGAGAACGCGGTTGGAGACGAACCCCGGGAAGTCGTTGCAGAAGATCGGCGTCTTGCCCATCCGCCGGGCCAGGGCCTCGACCGAGGCGGCCGTGGCGTCGGACGTGGCGATGCCGCGGATGACTTCCACCAGATCCATGACCGGCACCGGATTCATGAAATGCATTCCGATCACGCGGTCGGGGCGGCCGGTCACCGCGGCCAGACGGGTGATGGAAATGGACGACGTGTTGGAGGCGATCAGCGCGTGGGCGGGCAGGATCGCATCGAGCCGGCGGAACAGGTCCTTCTTGACGGCCTCGTTCTCCACCACGGCTTCGACGACGAGGTCGGCGCCGGAAAGGCGCGACAGGTCCGTCGAGACGGACAGCCGTCCCAAGGCGGCTTCCTTCTCCGCGGAGGTGCGCTTGCCCTTGGCCACCTCCCGGTCGAAGTTCTTCGCGATGGTGGCGCGAGCGCGGGCCAGGAGGTCGTCGGACACGTCCTCGAGGAGGACGGCCAGGCCCGAGGCCGCGGCGACATGGGCAATGCCGTTGCCCATCTGTCCCCCGCCCACCACGCCGATGGTGCGGATCTCCACGGGCGGACTCTATTGCGCGCGAGGCAATGAAGCAAACACGGGGACGTCGGGCCGGGCCGAAACGTCAAAGATCGGACAGGCCTTGAAACGTCAAACGTCAAACGAAGCGCCGGGTTCACCGCTCGACGTCTTGCAATCGACGCTTCACGTTTTACGTTTTACGTTTTGCGTCCCCGGCGACTCACGGCACCGCCACGCGCATCCGCGGCGTCCCGAAGCGCGAGAGCAGCGCGATCCCCACGGCGAGCACGGAGGCCGCCGCCCAGACCACGCCGCCCACCAGCGGCAGCAGTGACACGGCCGCGAGAATCGCAAATCCCGCGGCCAGGGCCGCGGGGCGGCGCGCCGGGGCCACGCTGCGCGTGAGCTTCTGACCGAGGAAGAGAAAGAGGACGGCCATCCCGAAGACCTTCGCGGCCACCGCGAGCAGCGCAAGAGCCAGCGCCATGGGGATGGCCAGGAACGAGGGAAGCAGCGCCAGCGACGCGGCCGCTGCGAGAAAGAGCGTGAGGACTCCCAGGGCGCCGGCGACGAGCGTTCCGCCGAAGTCCGCGTCCGCCGCCGACGCCGCGCGCGCGAACGGGGAGCTCCAGACGTAGAGGAGCAGCAGGCTCACGGCCAGCCAGACCGAGAGCGCGACGAGGCGCAACCCGGTGAAGAGCATCGGGCGCGCCGCGTTGTCCCAGGGGGCCCGGTGCATCTCCTCGAGGTAGAGACTCAGGAGCGACCCGGGCGTCGAGACCGTTCCCCGGACGGGAAGCGGCCGCCCCGGCGAGGGGCGAAGCTCTCCGCCGAAGACGGAGAGATTTCCCAGCACCTCGCCGCCGCCGCCGAACGTGACGCTTCCGCCCCAGACGATGACGTCGCCGGCGACGGTCGCGTCGATCCGGACGTTTCCCAGGACGGAGACCACGCGCCCGGAGACCGGCTGATCGATCGCGACGTCGCGCCCGAAGGACGTGACGTGGGAGATCGGAGCCGCGGCGGAAACGGCAAAGAGGAGCGCCGCCAGCGGCATCGGCGGGCCGGTCAGCGCCGGGCGCGCGCCAGCGCGCGGGAGAGGCCGAGCGCCGCCGGCACCAGCAGCGCCAGGGCGCCCAGGCCGAGGCTCGCCTGCTGGCGCAGCGTATCGGAGAGGGCCTTGAGGCCCGTCGGGGCCGCGGCCAGCAGGTCGGCGGGCAGCCGGGGCAGCGCACGGATCAAAGCCCAGAGCGGCGCGATCAGGGCCATGCCTCCCAGGCCGGCCTGCTCGCGCATCGTCAGGGCCGGCAGGGTCAGAGCCAGAAGGCCGGCGAAGAACACGCCGACGCAGAGTCCCGCCGGGGCGCGCCACAGGGCGAAGTCCCGCAGTTCCCGCCGCGAGAATGCCCGGAGCCGGATCACCCGCTCCGACAGCCCCTGGACCGCGAGGTCCGACGAGACGCCGTCCAGGCTCTGTTCCAGCCGCGCGGCGAGGGCGACCTGCTCGCCGCAAGGGGCGCAGGCCCGGGCATGCTCGGCGGCGGCCGGATCGAAAACCGGATCCGCGCCAGCCGCAAGGGCTTGCGCGTCTATCGGATCGATCGGTCGCTCACATAGGCTCACGATAACTCTCCAGCCAACCTTTCCTTCAATACGGCTCTGGCGCGAAAGAGTTTGTTCTTGACCGTGCCCAAAGGCATGTTCTTGATGTCGGCGATCTCCTCGTAGGAAAGGCCGGTGAAATGGCGCAAGGTGATGAGCTCCCGAAATTCCGCCGGGAGCTCGGCGATCGCGGAAGCGATCGCGTCGCCTCTCTGGGTGTTGCGAAGCAGGCTGAAGGGGTCCAGTTCCGAGCTCTTGTACTCCGGAGAGGACACTTTCCCGTCGGCGTCCGTTGTTTCGAGCGGGATCGTTCGAGGTTTCTTCTTGCGGAGCTGGTCGATCGCGGCATTGCCGGAGATCCGGAAGAGCCAGGTCGAGAACTTGAACTCGGGGTTATAGCGGTCGAGGGCCTGAAAGACCTTGAGGAAGATCTCCTGGGTCAGGTCGAGGGCATCGTCGCGGCTCCCGACCATCCGGGCCACGTGGGACAGGATCCGGCCCTGGTAACGGCGCACGAGCGTCTCGAACAGCTCTTCCTCGCCGTCGAGAATTCGGCGCACCAGCTCCTCGTCGGGGCTCTCCTCCAAAGTCTTCTTCTCCAAGGTCTTCCCGAGGACTTACAATTCCTCACTCATTCTAAAGCGCCGGTTTCGACAGGAGGCATCCCGTGAGTCAAGTCGTCGAGCCCCAGTTTCCCACCATCGGGACCTCTCCCCAGGGAGTCGACTCCGCCAACCCGTTCGAAGAGATGATGTCGCGGTTCGACGTCGCCGCGCAGAAGCTGGGCCTGGACCCGGGTCTCTACAAAGTCCTTCGCGAGCCGGTGCGCGAGACCAAGGTGTCCGTTCCCATCGTGATGGACGACGGCCGGATCGAGGTGTTCGTGGGGTACCGCGTCCTGCACAACATCGCCCGCGGACCCGGCAAGGGCGGGATCCGCTACGACAAGAACGTCACCCTGGACGAGGTCCGCGCGCTGGCCGCCTGGATGACCTGGAAGTGCGCCGTGGTCAACATCCCCTTCGGAGGAGCCAAGGGCGGGGTCATCTGCGATCCGGGCAGCCTTTCCCGCGCCGAGCTCGAGCGGATCACCCGGCGCTACACCGCGGAGCTGATGGATCAGTTCGGGCCGGAGAAAGACGTCCCGGCGCCGGACATGGGCACGAACCCGCAGACCATGGCCTGGATCATGGACACCTACTCGATGCACATGCGGCACACCGTCACGTCGGTGGTGACGGGCAAGCCCCTGTCGCTCGGCGGCTCCCGGGGCCGCGTGGAAGCCACCGGACGGGGCCTCATGCTGATCTGCCGGGAGGCGGCGCCGCTCAAGGGCCTGACGCTCCCGGGCAGCCGCATGGTGATCCAGGGATTCGGCAACGTCGGATCGATCGCCGCCCGCATGTGTCACGACGCCGGAGCCAAGATCCTCGCGGTGTCCGACATCAACGGCGGGATTTTCAATCCCAAGGGACTCGATGTTCCCGCGGTCCTGGATCACTACGAGAAGAACCGCTCCTTCGACGGCCTGGGCGGCGTGCAGAAGGTCGACAACACGGGGCTGCTCGAGCTCGACTGCGACATCCTCATTCCCGCGGCCAACGAGAACCAGATCCGCGGCAAGAACGCGCCGGAGATCCAGGCCAAGATCATCGTCGAGGGGGCCAACGGCCCGACCACGCAGCGCGCCGACGAGATCCTCAAACAGAAGGACGTGCTGGTGGTTCCCGACATCCTGGCCAACGCCGGCGGCGTGACCGTCTCCTATTTCGAGTGGGTGCAGGACCGCGCCGGCTTCTTCTGGCGCGAGTCGGAGGTCAACGAGCGCCTGGAAGACATCCTGGTCCAGTCCTTCCGCGATGTCGCGGAGATGGCCAGGAAATACAACGTGACCTTCCGGATCGCCGCCTACATGCTGGGCATCTCCAGGGTCGCTCACGACACGATGGTGCGGGGACTGTACGCGTGACGGCGCCTTCGGCGCCGCGTGAGGCGTGAGGCGTGAGGCGAGAGGCGAGAGAACCCGGGCTCCGGCGTGCGCCTCACGCCTTACGCCTGACCCTTCACGACCCCAGCACCACCTTCGGCTTCACTCCCGGCACCTCCCGCGCCAGCTTGGCCTCGAGCTCGGAAAGGGTCGCTTCGACCGGCTTGCGCCAGGCTGGATCGAGCAGCCGCAGCGTGAGACGGCGGCCGGTCAGGGAGGCCGGCTCGATCTTGCGCGACAGCGGCTCCCCCACGATCCGATCCCAGCGGGCCCGGATCCAGCGCAGGGCCTCGTCGCCGCGGGCCATGTCGCGCAGCAGGCGGTCGGCCGTCGCGTCCAGGCGCGTGAACGGATCGGGCCGGGCCCTGTTCATCGGTCGGCCCGCGCCTTGTCCGAGGGAACCGCGCGCAGCGGCTTGTCGCCCGCGAGCACGCGCCGCACGTCTTCCACCACCATGCGCGCCATCTCCCGCCGCGTCTCCTGGGTCCCGCTTCCCGCGTGCGGCATCAGCACGACCCGGTCTTCGTCGAGCAGGCCGGGCGTGATTCCCGGCTCGTTCTCGTAGACGTCCAGCCCGGCGCCGGCGAGCCGGCCGGCGTCGAGCGCGCGGATCAGGGCGACCTCGTCCACGATCGGGCCGCGCGCCGTGTTGAGCAGGTAGCTGCCCGGCTTCATCTTCGCGAAGGTCTCGGCGCGGAACAGGCGCCGGGTCTCGTCGTTCAAGGGAAGGTGGATGGAGATGACGTCGCTGCGGCGCAGGAGATCCTCGAAGGACACCCGCGGCGGATCGTCCGGGTCGTCTTCGTCGCGGGCCGAGCGGCCGAAGGCGATCACGCTCATGCCGAAGGCCCGGGCGCGCCGCGTGACGGCGCGGCCGATGCGGCCGGGCCCGGCGATCCCGAGAGTCTTCCCCTTGATCTCCGTCCCCAGCAGCAGATCCGGCCTCCAGCCGGCGAAGCCCCCGGCCCGGACCATGCGGTCCCCCTCGACGATCCGGCGGGTCACCGCCAGGAGCAGGGCCAGGGTCAGGTCCGCGGTCGCGTCGGTCAGCGCGTTGGGCGTGTGGGTCACGAAGATCCCGCGGGCCGCCGCGGCGGCCCGGTCGATGTTGTCCACGCCGACGGCGTACTGCGCAACAATTTTTAGATTGTGACCGGCCTCGAGGACCGCGGCGGTGACCGGGTCCGACACGATGGTGATCAGGGCCTGCGCCTCGGTCACCTCGGCCGCCAGCTCCAGCTCGGTCGGGGCGTAGCCCATGATGCGGACCTCGTGCTCGGGCTCCAGGGTGGACAGGGAAGGTTCCGGGAGCTCCCGGGTCGACAGAACGATAGGCCTCATCCGCCGGCGCCCCGCTTCTCCACGATCCGGCCCCCGAAGAAGAGCCCGGCTCCGACCGCGAGCAGGGTGAGCTCGCCGCGGACGTTGCCCTGGAGGGTTCCCCAGAAAAACCCGATTCCGGTCACCAGGAGCCCCAGGAACTGGAGTGTGCGACCCGCGGTGTACAGACGGCGCCTCCCGGCCTCACGGCTCCGCCGACACGGTCACGTGCGCGATGGTGTCCCCCTGCTCGATGCGCTCGACCACGTCCTGCCCCGCGGTCACTTGCCCGAAGACGGTGTAGATCCCGTTCAAGTGGGGCTGCGGCGAGTGGGTCACGAACCACTGGCTGCCGCCGGTGTCGGGTCCGGCCAGGGCCATGCCCACCGTTCCGCGTCCGTACTCGAGCGGGTTGATCTCGTCGCGGATCTCGTAACCCGGTCCGCCGTTGCCCGTGCCCGAGGGGTCGCCGTCCTGCAGAACGAAGTTGGGGACCACGCGGTGGATCGCCACGCCGTCGAAGTACTTCTTCTGGGCCAGTTGCACGAAGTTCTCCACGGTCAGAGGCGCCATCTCCCCGGCCAGCTGGATGGTGAACGATCCGCGGACGGTCTCCACCTGCGCGCGCCACGGCCTGTGGGCGTCCGCGAGGATCGCCGCGTAGTCGGCCGGCGTCTTGCCGGTCTTGTACTCCGGCGCGGGAAGAGCGGCCGGATCCCCGCGGAAGAGGAACAAGAGGGCCCGCCGGGCCAGCCGCGACACGAGCGTCTTGGGTTGGTGATACAGGGACTCGACGATCGGGCGGGCGCCCGGATCGGCCCGCAGCTTCTCGCAGACGCCGAGGACCGCGGAGGCCACGTCGGCTCCGGGGTCCGCCAGCGATTTGTCCGCGGCCTCCCGGAGGAGCGGCAGGACCGACGGATCCGCCAGCTCCCCGAGGGCGTCGACGGCGGCCGCCCGTACGCCGGGATCGGGATCGGTCAGTGCCGCGTGCACGAGCTCGCGGTTCTGGCGGACGCTCTCCGCGCCCTTGATCCCGCTCAGCACGGCCTGCCGGACGAGCGCGCTCTTGTCCGCGAAGAGACGCTCGCGCCAGGGGCGCGCGTCGGCGGCGGGCAGGTAGGCCAGGGCTTCCGCGGCGGTTCCGCGCAACGCCGCGTCCGGCGATTCCGCCGCGGCCTTCAAGGCCGTCTCCGACTTGCCCTTGAGCAGCGCGACCGCGGAAAGCAGAGCGACCTGCCGCCGCCGCCCCGATCCGGTCGTCGCGATCGACCAGAGACGGCTGAAGACCTGGCGGTCCGCGCCGGCGAACTGGCGCAGGAGCACCAGCGACGGAACGGCGACGTCGCCGTTGGCGTCTCCGGCCAGAGCCAGCACGCGGCTCTTCACCGCGTCGGGCACGTTCGCGCCGGGGTTCTTCTCCAGGATCGCCTCCATGGCCACCAGCGCGTTGACCGTGACGCCAACGCGGCCGCCTTCCAGCGCCGAGCCCAGCGCGGCCAGCGACTCCTTCTTCTCCAGGACCCCCAGCGCGCGCGCGGCGGCCGCGGCCGCGTCGGGTTCGGCGTCGGTCAGGGCCGCGGTCAGGATCGCCATCGACGATTCCTGCGGCTTGCGGGAGAGCGTGTAGATCGCGGCCGCCCGGATCTTCGAATCCGGGTCCGACGCGTAGCGCGCCGCGAGGTCCAGCACGGCGGGGATGGGAGACTTCCACAGCGCCGCGAGCATCGTGGCGCGCAGCTCCGGGGAGGCCGCGCCCGGAATGGCCGCCAGGAGGGCGTCCTGGCCGTCGCCGCGGCCCAGGAATCCGACGGCTCTGGCCGCCGCGCCGGCGACCCGGGGATCGGAGTCGGAGAGAAGGGCGTCGAGCCCGGGGGTCAGCGTGGGATCGGCCTGAAGCTCGCAGCCGAACGCCGCCGCGGCCCGGACCTCCGGCGAAGGGTCGGTCAGCAGCTCCCGCAGCAGGGGCCGGCCGCGATCGTCGTTGAGGCGCCCGACAGCGAGCGCGGCCCGGGCCCGGATGGCCGGGTCCGCGGCGCGGGCGGCTCCGGTCAGGACGTCGGGATCGAAGGCGCGCCGGTCCTCCAGGGCGACCAGCGCGGCCTCGGCCTCGGCCGGCGAGGCGAATCGCGGCGCGTTGGCGGGCGCCGCCGGCCGGGCCGGCGCGGGCCCGCCCGGCCGTCCCGGGGACGGAGTCGCCGGACCCGGCCCGCCTCCGGTCGTGCATCCGCCCAGAGCTCCGAGAAGGAGTACGAGAGGCGACCATCGCTTCGCTTTCCTCACAGCCATGCTTCTCCTCTGGCGTTTAGAGATTCACTCGAACGGAGCTGCGGATTATACGAAAACCAAACATCGGCGCCCGGCTCCGCGCCTCATGCCCCGACCAGCAGCCGGTCTCCGAGCAGGGAGGGCAGCCCCGCGCGAAGGATCTTGTCCCGCGCCTTTTCCGTGTCGTAGGCCACCCGATCGAACGCGACGGTCTGCTCGCGCGAATCGTAGATGGCGTAGGACGCCGCCGGATTGCGGTCTCGCGGCTGCCCGATCGACCCCGGGTTGATCAGGTATCTGCGGTTTTGCTCGAGTTTCACCCGGACGCGCTCGCCCTTGATCACGTCCACGCCGATCCCGTGCGGCTCGAACGTGAAGATCGACGGGATGTGACTGTGCCCGAAGAAGCAGACCGAAAAGTCGAACATGTAGAAGTTCAGGAAGGCGTCCCGGTCGGAAAAGATGTAGGCGTCTTCGTCGCGGGGCGACCCGTGGCAGATGGTCACGCCCGGCTCGATCTCCAGCGGTCCGAGGGGCAGAGCCTCCAGGAACTTCCGGTTCTTCGGGGTCAGCTTCTCCGAGGTCCACTTCGCGGCGGCCAGGGCCACCGGGTTGAAGAGGTCCCCGGTCTCCAGGCCGCAGACGACTTTGTCGTGGTTGCCGCGGATGGCGATGGTCTCCTTGGGGATGCGGCGGACGCGGTCGATCACGTGGTTCGGGTTGGCGCCGTACCCGACGAAATCGCCCAGGATCAGGACGCGGTCGAACCGCTTGCGGCGCACCCGCGCCAGGACCGCGCCGAGGGCCTCGGAATTGGAATGGATGTCCGACAGGATCAGAAAACGCATGGGTCCGTTCCGCCGGGGTCAGAGGACGAGGCCGCGGTGCTCGTCGAGAGCGTTCAACACGCGGTCCGAGGATTCGTCGACGGATTCTCCTTCCAGCTGGACGTGGATCGGAGCCATTCTATAGAAGGGCGCGCGTTCTTCGGCGAGCCGCCGGGCCTGCTCGGGGCTCTGGAAGAGCGGCCGATCGGTCTTCCCGGACAGGCGGCAGAGCAGCGTGGCGAAGGGAACGTCCAGGAAGACGGCGGTCCCCAGGCGCCCGATCGTCCGGCGATTCTCTTCCCGGGCATAGCAGCCGCCGCCGGTCGCGACGACGGCCCGGGGCAGGGAGCCGGTCCCCTCCAGGAACGCCGACTCCCGCTGCCGGAAGACCTCTTCGCCGGACGACTCGAAGAGGGCGCGGACGGTGAGGCCCGACGTGCGTTCGATCTCGAGATCGAGGTCCACGAAGGGCACGCCGAGGCGCTCGGCGACCCTCCGGCCGATGGCCGTCTTGCCGCTTCCCATGAAGCCGACCAGGTACACACGCCCGGGAGGGGAGCGGCGGCGCGCCGCGTCGAGAGCCTGCCGCGCGTTGTCCTCGATGGTCCCGCCGGCCAGGAGTCCTGCGACCATCGCGGCCGAGTCCGCGCCGGCGTCGAAGACGGCGTCCAGGCGGTCCGGGGTGATCCCGCCGATGGCCACGAGGGGGCGCGTCTTGCCCCGCGCGACCCGGGCCAGCATCTCCAAGCCGCGGGCCGCGCGCTCCCTCTTGGTCGCGCTGCCGAACACCGGGCCGAACGCGACGTAGTCGGCGGCGCCGTCCTCGAACGCACGGCGGGCCGCCTCGGCGTCGTGCGTCGAGACGCCCACGAGCGCTCCCGAGGAGAGCAGGCCGCGGGCGTCGGAGGCCGGAAGGTCGTCCTCCCCCAGATGCACGCCGACGCCGGCCACCCGCGCGACGTCGGTCCGGTCGTTGACCAGGACCGCCGCGTGGAAGGGCGCCGCCCGCCGGGCGACCTCCTCGACCGCGGACAGGAGCGCCCGGTCGGACAGGTCCTTGTCCCGCACCTGGAGAAGCCGCACGCCCACGGTGAACAGCCGCCGGGCGATCTCGGCGTGATCGTCCAGGCCGGCGGTCTTGCGATCGGTGATGGCGTAGATGGAGGGAAGTTTCATCGCGCGACGTTCCGCTTCGATGGTCGAGATTCGAAGTTCGAAGTTCGAAGTTCGAGTGACCCGGAAGCCTCGAATCGTAGGCCCGTCAGGACGCCTGGGCGAACCGCTCCATGAAGCGCGTGGAGAGGCGGGCGCTTTCGAAATCGGGATCCTCCAGGATCCGCCGGTGCATCGGGATCGTGGTCTGGATTCCCTCGATGACGAAGAGGTCGAGCGCCCGCCGGCCCCGGGCGATGGCCTCGGCCCGGTTGCGCCCCGAGACGATCAGCTTGGCGATCAGGGAGTCGTAGTAGGGCGGGATCAGGTAGCCCTGGTACGCCGCGGTGTCGACGCGCACGCCCAGCCCGCCCGGCGGGTGGAAGGTCACGATCCGGCCGGGCGAGGGCTTGAAGGTGACGGGATCCTCGGCGTTGATGCGGAACTCGATGGCGTGGCCGCGCGGAGCGAGCTCGCGGCCGGCGAAGGAGAGACGCTCCCCCGCCGCGATGGCGATCTGCTCCTTGACCATGTCCACCGCCGTGACCTCCTCGGTCACCGGGTGCTCGACCTGCAGACGGGTGTTCATCTCCATGAAGTAGAAGCGGCCGTCGGCGTCCAGGAGAAATTCGACCGTGCCGGCGTTGACGTAGCCGACGGAGCGGGCCGCGGCCACCGCGGCCTCTCCCATCCGCGCGCGCAGCTTCGGATCGAGGGCCGCGGAGGGGGCTTCCTCGATCAGCTTCTGGTGGCGCCGCTGGATCGAGCACTCGCGCTCGCCCATGTGCTGGAGGTTGCCGTGGGAGTCCCCGAAGATCTGGAACTCGATGTGGCGGGGACCCTCCAGGTACCGCTCCAGGTAGACCTCGGCGTTGCCGAAGGCCCTTTCCGCCTCGTTGCGCGCGGTCTCGTAGGCGCCGGCCAGCTCGCGCTCGTCGCGGGCCACGCGCATGCCCCGGCCGCCCCCGCCGGCGGAGGCCTTGAGAATGACCGGATATCCCGACTTGCGCGCGAAGGAGAGGGCTTCGTCCACGGTCTCCACCGGTCCGGGAGATCCCGGCACCGTCGGCACACCCGCCGCGGCCACGGTGCGCCGCGCCAGCGATTTGTCCCCCATCTTGCGGATGGCTTCGGCGGACGGGCCGATGAAGGCGATGTGGCAGTCCTGCAGGATCTCGGCGAAGCGGGCGTTCTCGGACAGGAACCCGTAGCCCGGGTGGATCGCGTCGGCCTCGGTGATCTCCGCCGCCGACACGATCGCCGAGACGTTCAAGTAAGAGGCCGCGGAGGGATACGGGCCCACGCAGACGTCCTCGTCGGCGAAGCGGACGTGCAGCGCTTCCCGGTCCGCCTCGCTGTAGATCGCCACCGTGCGGATTCCCAGCTCGCGGCAGGCCGAGATGACCCGCAGGGCGATCTCTCCGCGGTTGGCGACGAGGATCTTCTTGAACATGCGTCGTCAGGCGTTTGGCGTGAGGGGTGAGGCGAAGCTACGGGTCCCGGCTTGACGTCGCTTACGCCTTACGCCTTACGCCTTACGTTTCATCACGCCGCCAGCCTGATCGCGAACAGCTTCTCCCCGTATTCGACGGGCTGCCCGTTGCGCGGAAAGACCTCCACGATCTCGCCCTCGACGTCCGACTCGATCTCGTTCATGAGCTTCATCGATTCGATGATGCAGAGGATCTTGCCGCGGGCGATCTTCTGCCCGATCTGCGCGAAGGGGTCGGACTCCGGGGAGGGGGCGCGGTAAAACGTGCCGACGATCGGCGACCGGATCACGTGCACGTTGGGCTCCGGCTCCGGCTCGGCCGGGGCGGCCGCCGGGGCCGCCGGGCCGGCCGCGCTCGACGCCGCCGGCGCGGGGAGGGCCGCGGCGCTCTCGGCGTGGGCGGGCCGGACTCCCTCGATGCGGATCCGGAAGCCGGTCTGCTCGATCTCCAGCGCCGAGAGATTCCTCTCGGCCACAAGGTCGATCAGATCGCGAATCTCCTTGAACGACAGCATGGCGGCTAGACCAGCTCCTTCTCCAGCGCGAGGGCCGCGCGGGCCAGCTCGAAGCGGCCCCGGCCGAAGTTGCCCTCCCGCGACAGCAGCAGCAGCAGATAATACTCCTCGGTCACGCGCGAGAGGATCGCGATCGCCGTCTCGTTGACCAGGGACATCTGCTGGATCTGCGAGCCTCCCAGCGACGAGTGGGGCCCCTGCGCGGCCTTGACGAAGGCCCCCAGCTCGGCGGCGAAGGATTCGATGGAGACGCCTTCGAACCCTCCGTAGGAATCGATGGGGATGCCGTCCATGCCCACGAGCGAGACTGCCCGAGTGCCTTCGACGCGCTCGGCGATGCGGCGCAGGGTGTCCTGAAAGACGTTCATCGGATTGCGGCGCGCGCGCGGCGGACGGCGCCCGTCAGGCGGTTTGTACCACCGACAGCCAGCGTTTCAAAGCCCGGATCTTGGCCAGCCGCTGCTCCAGCGCCGTGTCCGGCGCCGCGGCGGAGGGCACGGTCGCGGCGGCCGGCAGGAGGCGGGCCTCCGCGTCGCGCCGAAGGCGCCGCAGCTCCTCGTCCTGGGGATTGGCCGCCACGAGATCGTCGTAGATGGCCAGGGCCTCGGCGAAGTGCCCCTGGGCGTAGTAGAGGTCCGCCAGGACGCGGCCCCGCGGCTCCCCCGACTCCTCGCCCCGCGCCGGGATCTCCTCGAGGAAGAGCGGGCGGCTCCTCGGTCCGGGCGACACGGGCGGCGCGGGCGGCGGGGGCGGCGCCGACGCGAGGATCTCGCCCGCGCGGATCGCCCCGGTGATCGCCTCGTCCGCCGGAGCGAGCGCCTGCGGGAGGGGCTGCGTGGGAGAGGTGACCGATCGCTGAGCCACAAGCCCCATCAGGGGCGTGTCGCGCGAAAGCGGCAACGCGAGGGACGGGTCCTCCGAGGGCGCGCGCCCCCGCGCCGCCGAGTCGTCCGGCTCGAAGGCCACCGGGGCGACGTCGAGGTCGCCCAGCGGCTGGGCCCGGACAATCGGCTTCTCCAGGGAGCCGTCCCGCGTGCGGCGGCCCGGAGTCGCGGCCACGCCTTCGTAGAACGTCGGCGGCGGCGGCGGCGGCACGTCCTCCTTGTGGGAGGGCGGCGGCGGGGGCGCGAGCTCCATCTCCAGACGCTCGATGATGGAGTCGACGCTGCGGTCTCCGGCCAGGGCCCGATAGAGCTTGTACTTCTTGATCGCCTCCACGCTGTCGCCTCGGGACAGGAAGATGTCCGCCAGCGACTTGGCCGAGACGAGATTGCCGGGATCCGAGGAAAGCACCTTGGAGAACGTGGCGATGGCTTCGGTGATCTGGCCGGCCTCGAGGTACGCGCGCCCGAGCGCGACGTGCGCGGACAGATAGTGCGGATGGGCCAGGAGGCCCTTCTGCAGGGTCGAGAGCGCGTCGGCCAGGCGGCCCGTCTTGCGGTACTCCTCCGCCAGGGCCACGAACAGACGAGAACCCGGCTCGAGCTCGAGCCGGCGTTTCAGGTCTCGAATGCGTGCTTCGGTCGCGGAGTCAGCCACGTTGGTGGCTCCGCCCGCGCGATGCGGGCGGAGCCGTCGAGGAGTCGCTCGTCAATTGACGGTCGTCGAGACGGAGGCGGAGTTGTTCGAGACATCGGGCTCCAGGGTGGTCGTCGAGACGCTCGCGGTGTTGCCGATGATGGTGGTCGCCGGAGCCGTCACGTTGACCGTCAGCGTCACCGTGGCGCCGCTGGCCGGAGCCAGGGTTCCCAGGCTTGCCGTGAAGGTTCCCGCGGCGTTGCTGCAGGTGCCGGTCGTGGTCGTGCACGAGACGAAGGTCACGCCCGAGGGGATCGGATCGGACAGGCTCACGCCTGCCGCCGAGCCCGATCCGGCGTTGGTGACGGTCATCGTGTACACGAGATTGGAGCCGCTCGTCACGGTTGCGGGCGCCGCCAGGGTCAGGGTCAGGTCGGGCGCCACCGTGCAGGGCAGCAGGTACGTGAAGGAACCGCTGGCCGCGCACGTCGTGGCGGTGTTCGTCACCGTCACCTTCGTCGCGCCGGTGGCGGGGATGGGCGTACCGGCCGCGGTCCCCGACGGGCAGACCGCCGGCGTGGCCGCGCCCACCGGGGTGGTCACGGTCAGGAACGTGCCGTTGGGATCCGCGCCGGTCACCGTGGCCTGGACGC
Source organism: uncultured Acidobacteriota bacterium (assembly GCA_963733955.1). Taxonomy (GTDB): domain Bacteria; phylum Acidobacteriota; class Thermoanaerobaculia; order UBA5066; family Gp7-AA6; genus DATFTF01. Next base: position 1,105,319 of record CAVTEW010000003.1, on the reverse strand, counting down.
CTCCGAAGGAGACCAGGGCCGCGCTCGTCGGACGTCGGAAGATTGGTTCCCTGGATCGTCACCGAGGTCGCCCTCGGCCGAGGGCGACGGCAGGATCGCCGTGATGGTCGGCGTCGCGCCGGTGATCGTGAGCGATTGCGGCCAGGTCGGAGGACTCGCCCGTGCTGAGGTTCGTCACAACGACCGCTCCGCCTCCTCCGCTGCAGGTCGCGACCGGCACCGCCAGGATCTCCGTGTCGGAGACGGATTGGACCGTCGCCCGGTTGACTCCGATGGTGACCAGCACCGGCGACAGGAAGCCGTGGCCGAAGATCGTCACGGCGGAGATCGCGTTGGCCGGCATGGATAAGCGGCGAGATCCCGGTGATCGTGCAGCGGCTCGGTGTACTTCCAGCCGCCCGTCAGGATCGCGTCGGTCGAGGGCTGCGCCGTTGACCTCGTGAACCCGGACGTCGATCGGGACGTTCACGAACGCCGTAGCCGGCGTGCCGAAGGCCGAGGCCGGCGGGGTCGTGACCACGATGGTGTTGTAGCTGACGGAGACCACGTTCACTTCGACCTGAACGCCGCTGACGAGGAACACCTGGAGCGGGGCGACGAAGCCTCCGCCGATGATGGAGACGCGCGTGTTCCCGTCCTTGGTTCCCGAAGCCGGCAGCAGGGCGGTGATCGTGGGCGCGGACGAGGCCGTGCCGTAGGAGAAGCAGTTGGGGACGGTGACGATCACGCCTTCCAGATTGAGGGTGATCGTGACCGGCACGGAAGGCGCCGTGGCCTCCGGGAAGGCCGGCGTCGTCACGGCAACCGCGGTCGGCGTGACGCTGGTGACCAGGCCCTCGCGGGTCACGCCCGCCGCCGTGAACGTGGCCTTGGCGCCCGAGGCGCCGCCGGGGAAGCGGCCGCCGTTGATGATCAGGGGCGTGCCGCCGGTGTTGGGGCCGCTGGGCGGCGTGCAGAAGGTGAAGAAGGGCGCCGGGTTGTTCGCGGACTGGAACACGATCTTCAACTGCTCGGACCTGGCCGACGCGCCGTTGGCCGTGGCCGAGGCGGTGACGAAGGCCGTGCCGGTCGCCGTGGAGCAGAGGGTGGCCAGCGCCGTCCCCTTCTGCGTCACGAGCGAGACCGAGGGGGTGTTGTTCTGCGCGAAGACGCCGAAGTCCGTGGAGAACTGGACGCCGGTTCCGTCGGCCACCGCCTGGCCGCTGAAGGTCACGATCGCCTGGACCAGCGTGCAGGTGCCCGCCGGCGGATTGGCGTTGGTCGTGAAGAGGGAGATGGCGAGCGCCGAAGGCTTGCCGCCCGGACCCGGATTGGGGGGCGTGGGCGCGGGCGCGTCCGCCGAGCAGGCCCAATAGCCCGCGGCGAGCCCTAATGCCAGGAGAACGAAGGCAATCCGGCGCATGTTGAGCCCCCTATCGAATGGTCTTTCGGGTCAGCGGAGTCACCGCGGCGTCGACGAAGAGCAGGATCCCCGTGGCCGTCTCGCTCTGGACGCGCTGGCCCCCGACGGTGTGCCCGAAGAACGTGATGTCAAACGCCATCTGGATCTCGGTCTTGCCCGTTTCCCGATCGATCCCGCCGTTGACCGGCAGGAGCTGGTCGAAGGGGGTCGACTGGATGGCCGACACCGGGAGCACCGGGAAGTTGCTCAAGGTCGACGTTCCGCTGGCCGGCACGGTGATGCCGCAGCCGAACGTCTGATCCCCGGGCACCCGCGTTCCACCGTCGGTCCGATGGAAGTGCACCGTGTAGCTCTCGCAACGGAAGGTGGCGAAGCCCTGCGGGTCCGTGGCCAGGTTATTCTTGAAGTGCGACGTCAAGTTCATGGTGCTGATCTGCACCGGCGCCGGCGTCCCCACGTCGACGAACCCCGGCTGGAGCGTGATATCCACCGTGATGAAGACCGGCGCCTCTGTCTCGGCCTGCTTGTTCGTGCAGCCGGGAAGAGCCAACGCCGCGGCGGTCAGGAGCGGAATCCAAAGTTTTTTCATCGCTCTCACCTTTACGACCGGATGATCCGGGGCGTGATGAAGATCAACAGCTCGTCGTGCTTCTCGGTTCGCGTCTTGTTCCGGAACAGGCTGCCCAGGATGGGAATCTTCCAGACTCCGGGAATCATGTTGTTCTGGTCCTGATCGTTGATCTGGAAGATGCCGCCGATGACCGCGGTCCCGCCGTCGCGGACCAGGATCTGGCCGGTGTACTGGCGCACCGTCAGAGGCACGTTGTTGCCCAGGGCCAGGTTCAAGGCCACGGCCGGCTCGCGCTTCTGGACGTTGACGTTCAGGAGGATGGTGCCCTCGTTGGTGATCTGCGGGGTGACCTGGAGGCGCAGCGTGGCGTCGACGTAAATGACCGTCGTCGTGTTGTTGACGTTGGTCTGGACGGGAATCTGCACGCCCGACTGGATCGACGCCGACGTGTTGGTCAAGGCCGCGACCTTGGGCGAAGAGATGATCTTGAGAAGGCCCTGGTTCTCCGCCGCGGTGATGGCGACATCCAGGCTGAAGGTGTTCAGGATGTTCCCGAACGTCGCGCCGATGACCGGCGGGCCGGCGTCCAGGCCGACGCGGAAGCCGTTGGCCGGGGCGGAGCGGAAGTCGATGGTGTTGGGGAAGGACAACCCGGTCGTGTTCCCATGGGCGACGTCGGCGATGCCGTTGACGCCCCAGTTGATGCCCAGGCTCCGGCCGAGCGATTTCGTCGTTTCCACGATCCGGGCTTCGATCATGACCTGCGGCGTCGCGGTGTCCAGGTTCTCGATCAACTGGAGGACCGCCGGCAGGTAGGTGGGGATTTCACGGATGATCAGCGTGTTCGTGCGGACGTCCACGACGATGTCGCCTCGCTTGGACATCACGCTCTTGATCGAGGAAGTGATTTCCGAGGCCTTGGCGTACGACAGCTTCTTGATGACCGTCCGGGTCGGCTCGGCGGCCTGCCGGGCTTCGGCCAGCCGGGCGCGGTCCGATTGCTCGGCCTGGAGCTTGCCGGTCGTGGCGATCCGCATGATGTTGTTTTCCAGGACGTAGCCCAGGCCGTTCTGCTTCAGGATGAGGTCGAGGGCCTGGTCCCAGGGAACGTCCTCGAGATCGACGGTGACCGTGCCGCGGACTTCCGGATCGACCACGATGTTGAGCTGCGTCAGCTCGGAGATCGTCCGGAAGACGTCCTTGATGTCGGCGTCCTTCAGGTGCAGCGAGATCGGCTCGCCGGTGAACTGGCTCTGGCCTTCGGAGATCGTTCGGGGCTGGAACGAAGAGTTCTGCTCCACGGCCGGATGGGCCGCTTCCTGCTGGTCCAGAACGGAGGCGGCGGCCTCGAAGAGCGCCTCTTCGCGAGCCGTGCCCTTCGATGAAGCCTTCGCCTTGGCGGCGGACGTCGGCGCGGTCCCCGGCTTGCGCGCGGGGCGCAGCGCGGCGGCCGAGGGCGGAGCCGGGGAGGCGACCGGCGAAGCCGCCGGCGGCTCGGCCGCTGCCGCGGACGTCGAAGCAAGCGACTGCGCCGCGGTCGTCGCCGGCGCCGAGCTCTGGACCGGGATCGGCGCGGCGGTCTTGGGCGCCGGGGCCGGTTCCGTCGGCAGGACTTGCGCCGTCCGCGTCTCGGGAGGCGCCGTGTCCGCTCCGCTCTCGGGAGCGGCCGGATTCGAGGCGGGCGCCGCGTCGGCCGCAGCCGGAGCGGCCGAGGCCGTCTCGGTCCTGGCGGCGGCCGGTTCCGGCTCGGGCGGGACGATCGTCCGCGACGGCGCCGCGGCGGCGACCGCGATCGGCGCACCGGAGCGGCCGACCAGAATCGCCAGGCGTTCCCCGTCGGCCTGAACCGCGTGCGGCGTCGGGCGCGCCAGGTCGATGACGACGCGCGTGACCAGCTCCGGAGTGGTCTGGAACTGGGAGATCCGAACCCGCGAGACCTGTCCCCCCGCGACCGGAACGACCCGCTTGCGGACCTCGTTCTTCACTCCCGGCAGATCGATCACGATCCGCGGCGGGTTCTCCAGATCGAAGTCGCGGGGCCGGAACGTCCCGTCTCCCAGGAGGGAAACGGTGACGCCATCGGCGCCCGAGGCCACGCGGACTTCCTCCAGGGCGTGCGCGATCTCGACGCGCGCGGGCGTCGAGGGAGCCGGGGCCGCTTCGGCCACGACCGGCGCAGCGATCGGCGCAGACGGCTCGGGAGCGGGAACCGGGGCGGGCGTCTCGGAAGACGCCGTGACGGTCGAGGGGGCCGCCGAATCGAAGGTCACCGCCAGTCCCTGGCCGACGGTATGAACGTCGTACCGGGCCCCCGCCTTGTGGGCGATCGTCAAACGGGTCAGCCGCTTGCCCATCTCGGTGATGGGCTCGACGCGGACGGACGACACCAGGACGCCCGACGCGGACGGAGCCGCGAAATGATCGGAGAGCGCGCTGCCGGGCAGGTCCACGACCAACAGATCCGGGCGGGGCTCGTAGGCCGTGTACAGCAGCGGCGCGTCGGACGAAATCACGAGGCGGGCGCCGTCGCTGTCCTCGTTGAACGCGGCCTCCTGGACGGTGGGGCCTCCCTGCGGGGCGGTGGCCGGAGACCCGGCCGCTGCGGCGCTCGCACCATCGGCCGGATGGGCGCCACGCCCCCTGGTCGAAGAGGCGCAGCCGAACACCGCCGCCATCATCACGATTGTGATGGCGATCGCGCTCCTCCTGCATACCATTCGCATCGCTCCTCCCGTCCCGCTGGAAGCCTTCATCGGACGCAAATCATCACTGCTTGATCGTGGCATTGAGCTGCTTGGTCACGTCCCGAAAGGGCTTCACGCTCTGCGGGTCGTTCAAGTTCTGGCGAAAGCTGACTTCGTTGGGGCCGACGCGCGTGACTTCTCCGTCGTAGAGAAGGTCGCCCGGCTTGAGCAGATAGCTCTTGTTGTCCGTCCCGCGGATCTGTGCCAGGAAGCCGGACTTGGTCTTCCAGATCCCCTGGATGAGGACGTCGTCGATCGCGATGCCCGCGATCCCCGGCGGACGCGATCCGCCGGCCCGGTTGGCCGACCGCACCAGCAAAGAACGGAAGGGATCCCGCCGTCCCGCGGGGTCGTAGGTGTAGGCGCGCCCCGCGTTGGCCGCCTCGTCTTCCTCGAGGAGGCTTTGCGGAAGCGACTCGGACGGAGCCGACGGCGTCGGGGCCGGCGTGGGAGCCTTCTTCCCGGCTTGCGCCAGGATCAGGCCGGAGATCAGCCAGGCCGACGCGCCGAGCAGCAGTCTGGGTCTCATCAGTCGATCCCTTTCCCTTCGGCGCGGCTCTTGAGGGCCTTCGCGTTGGCGGCCGGCCCCTGCTTGGGCCCGCCCGCCTTGCCGCCCGCCGGGGCCCCCGCGCCTCCCCCTTCCTCACCGGTGTAGATGAAGGTCTTGGCGGTGAACTGCGCCGTGATCGACTTGCCCGGCGCGGTGTTGAGGGCGCCGATCTTCAAGGCTTCGACGTTGATGATGCGCGAGAACCGGCTCATCCGGTCGAAGAAGAGGGCCAGGTTGTGGTACGTGCCGTCGAGGGCGATATCGATCGGATACTCCGCGTAGAACTCCTTGTTGGACGGGTCGCCCGGGGTGAACCGCTTGAGGGTGAAGTCCCCCTGACGGGTCAGGGTCTCGATCCGCTTGATCAGCTCTTCGGTGTTGCGCGAAGACGGCAGGATCTGGAGGAGCTTGCCGAGCTCGAGCTCCAGCCGCTTGACCTCTTCGCGGAACTGCGACAGCTTGCGCTCCGCGGCCCGTCCCTTGGAGATCTCGTCCTGGAGCCCGCGCAGCTGGGTTCGCTGCCGCGCGATGTCGTCGTTGATTCCGCGGATCCAGAAGTAGTGGCCCGCGACGGCCACCACGATGCCGATGGCCAGGCCGATGCCCAGCGCGGCATACCACTTCTTCTCTTCGAGCTTGAGGTCGAGGGCCATCGCCTTACGCTCCCTTCCGGCCCGGCTTGGGCGCGGGAGTCGGCTCGGGGGCAACGGCACCGCCCGTCGCCGCGAGTGCGGCGGCCGGCTTGAACGTGAGATTCATCTCCCAGCTATAGACGCCCAGCCCTCCCGGGTCCTGCCCGAGGGTGCGAAACACCGGCTCGGCGAAGAACGGGCTGCGCTTGAGGTTTTCCAGGTAGGTGGCGACCGCGGTCGGCGCCAGGGTCTTGCCCCGCATCACGATCTGGTTGCCGGAGACCTCCAGGCTCGTGAGCCAGACCAGGTCCGGCAGGGCCTTGGAGATCTCGTCCATCAGGCGCACCGGCCCCTTCTGGTTGGTCTTGAGCTGGTTGATCAGATTGATCTTGTCTTCCAGGTTCCTCTTCTTGTCTTCGTAGCCCTTGACCTCGTCGATGATCGACTTGAGCCGATCGGCCTCGAGCTTGGCCTTGGTGATCTCGTCGGCGAGCTGCCGGCGCGCGCTCATCCGGGCGAATCCCATGACCCCGACGTAGGCCAGCCCGATCACGATCCCCGCAATGAAGAGGAGATTGTTGAGCTTGGCGCCGGTCGGAAGGAGAGGGGCTTTCTTCCGGGCCGCCGCGGCCTTCGCCTCGGTGAGGAGATTGATGCGAATCAAGCCGCTTCGTCTCCAATGTGCCGCACGGCCAGTCCTACGGAGATCGCCAGGCTCGGAGCGTTCTCGGTCAGCCACTCCGGGGAGACCGAGCTGCCCGAGATGTCGATCTGCCGGAAGGGGTTCATGATCTCGACGGGGATCCCGAAGCGCTCCTTGAGCTGCGTGTCCAGGTTCACCACGCGCGACGAGCCGCCGGCGATGAAGATCTGGTCGATCTTCTCGGTGGACGTCGTGGCGATGAAGAAGTCGAAGGTCTTCTGCAGCTCCTGGGCGAGGTCTTCGGACACCGAGCGCAGGATCGGCAGGATGTCCTGCATGGAGTGCTCGGTCGTCGACTCCCCCTTCTTGAGAACCTCGGCCTGCTCGAAGCCCAGGGACAGCTGCTTCTGGATCGCGTCGGTGTACTGGTTGCCGCCGAAGGAGATGTCGCGCCAGAAAATCGTGTTGGAGCCGGAGAGCACGTTGACGTTGGTGACCGAGGCGCCGATGTTGACCAGGGCCACGACACGGCCCGGCTCGATCGGATAATTCACCTCGTAGGCGTTCTGGAGGGCGAAGGCGTCCACGTCCACGAGGGCCGGCGTCTTGCCCACCTGGGTGATGACGCTGGTGTAATCCCCGATCTTGTCCTTCTTGACCGCCACCAGGAGGACGTCCATCGTTTCGCCGCCCGAGGCGTCCAGGACGACATAGTCGAGGTTGACGTCGTTGATGTCGAAGGGGACGTATTGCTCGGCCTCCCAGCGGATCGATTCGGCCAGCTCTTCGGCCGACATCGTCGGGAGGGAGATCTTCTTGATGATGACCGAGTGGCCGGACAGGGACGTTCCGAAGTCGTTGTTGCGCACTCCCAGGGTGGAAATGATGCGATTGACGGTGTCGACGACCAGGGAGGCGTCCATGATGGCCCCGTCCACGATGGCCTCGGGGGAAAGGGTCTCCAGGCCCGTCTTGACGAGACGATAGCCTCCGCCTTTGGCATCCTTCAGTTCGACCAGCTTGATCGCTGAAGAGCCAATGTCCAGGCCAACCAGGTTCTTTGATTTCCTGAACAGCACTTTACCGCCCACCGAAAAAATTAAAACGGTTAGGGGCTTTGACTAAGAGTTATTTCGGCTGGTTGCCAAAGTAACAGAAGGTTTTTCCGCAGTCAAGGGCCGGATTCGAGAAACCTTCCACCGACACAAGGACTTAGAGCCGGAAAGCCCCGGATCGCCGGAAGGGCTCCCAGGGAGTGACAAACGATCTTGGCACCGGAGACTCCGCCGAGGCCTCCGCGGCGCCCCCTAAAAGTCCCGGAGCACAGGGGCTTGCGCCGTTTCGGGCAGGCGTGTAGGATGCGGCGCTTTCTTAGACGGAGCGTGCGAACCGCCCGCGAGGAGACTCGAACCCATGGCCCAGCACTGTCAGTTCTGCGGAAAGATCCCGATGACCGGTCATCGGATCAGCCACGCTCACAACGTGACCAATCGCAAGTGGCACTTGAACCTAAAGACCGTTCACGCCGTCGTGGCGGGAGTCAACCGCAGCGTCAAGGCCTGCACCCGATGCATCCGGTCGGGCAAGCTCGTCAAGCCGGTCGCCCGGGCGGCGGCGGGGGCAAAGTCCTAAGTCCGACGTCCGAATCCCCCCGTCCCCCCGTCCCCCCGTCCCCCGTCCCCGTCCCCCCGTCCCCCCGATCCCCCCATCTAGGCCTACTCCCTCTCCCCCGCCCGAGGGACGTTGTACTTGCGGATCACCTCGCGCACGCCGGCCACGCCCCGAAGCTTGGCCACGATCTTCTCCAGGTGCCTCAGGTCCGACGTTTCGAGCGAGACGGAGACGTAGCCTTTCCGTCCCTCTTCCGCCCTCGCGTCGATGCGGCGGATGTTGGAGCCCTCCCCGGCGATGGCCTGGGTCAGGTCGGCCAGGAGCCCCGGGCGGTCGTCGGACACGACGTCGAGCTCGATCGCGTAGGCCGTGCGCTTGGCGCCTGCCCAGGAGACCTCGATGGCGCGCTCCGGGTCGTACAGGAGGTTTCGCACGTTGGGACAGCTCTCCGAATGGACCGAGACGCCCCGGCCGCGGGTGATGTAGCCCATGATCCGCTCCCCGGGCACAGGCGTGCAGCACTTGGCCAGGGAGGCCAGGAGATCGTTGTGTCCGACCACCACGATGTCGGGTGAGCCGAAGGGAAGAATCTTCCGGACGACGCGCGAGACCGCGCTTTCCGGACGCACCGCTTCGGGGCGGGCCAGCTCCTCGGGCGGAACGAATCGCTCCACCACGCTGCGGGCGGCGACCTTTCCGTAGCCCACCGCGGCGAAGAGATCGTCGGCCTTCGAGAAGCCCCACTGCGCCAGCTCGGCCTCCATCAGCCCCGCCGATACAAGCTTCTTGATGGTCTTGCGGTACTTCTTGAGCTCCCGCTCGAGCAGGCGCCTGCCCAGCTCGACCGCCTGCAGCTTCTCCTGGATGTGGATGAACTGCCGGATCTTGTGGCGCGCGCGGCTGGTGGCCACGAAGGAAAGCCAGTCCCGGGACGGAGTCTGGTTGGGGGCGGTCAGGATCTCCACGATGTCACCGCTCGAGAGCGGCGACTTCAGCGGCACCAGGCGCCCGTTGACGCGCGCGCCGACGCACCGGTGGCCCACGTCGGTATGGACGCGGTACGCGAAATCGACCGTCGTGGCGCCCCGGGGGAAGGCGAAGACCTCTCCCTTGGGAGTGAACGTGTAGACCTCGTCGGGGTAGAGATCGACCTTCAACGAGGAGAGGAACTGGCGCGGGTCGGACACGTCGCTCTGCAGGTCGACGAGCCGGCGCAGCCACTGGAGCCGGGCGTCGTCGGGGTGCGGCGTGAGCTTGCCCTCCTTGTATTTCCAGTGCGCCGCGATGCCCCGCTCGGCGATGAGGTCCATTTCCCGCGTCCGGATCTGGACTTCGAACGGCTGGGCCGCGTCGCTCATCACCGTGGTGTGGAGCGACTGGTAAAAATTGGGCTTGGGCATCGCCACGTAGTCCTTGATCCGCCCGGGCACGGGCCGCCACCGCTGGTGCACCAGCCCGAGGACCGCGTAACAATCGCGGGTCTCCGGAACGACGACCCGGAAGGCCAGGACGTCGTAGAGCTGAGCCAGGTCGACGCCGCGCCGCCGCATCTTGGACCAGATCGAGTAAAGATGCTTGCGCCGCCCGGAGACCTCGCCGGCCGTGCCGGATTCGCGCAGCCGCCGCTCGAGCTCGCCCCGGATCTCCTCGATCGTCTTTTCCGAACCCTTCAGGTTCCGCTCGACTTCGCGCTGCACCCTCGCGTAGTCCTGCGGCTCCAGGTGCAGGAAGGCCAGGTCCTCGAGCTCCGTCTTGACCGCCCCCATGCCGAGGCGGTTGGCGATCGGCGCGTAGATGTCCATCGTCTCGCGGGAGATCTCCTGCCGCTTGTCCTCGGGCAGCCACTGCAGCGTCCGCATGTTGTGGAGGCGGTCGGCGAGCTTGACCAGAACGACCCGCAGATCCGAAACCATGGCCAGGATCATTTTTCGGAACGTCTCGGCCTGCTCTTCCTCCCGGGACACGTAGGCGAACTTCGAGATCTTGGTCAGCCCGTCCACCAGCTCGGCGACTTCCCCGCCGAACTGCTGCGCGATCGACTCCTTGGTCGTGAGCGTGTCCTCCAGCACGTCATGGAGCAGACCCACCACGATCGACACGTCGTCGGCCTTGAGGTCGGCCAGGATGGAGGCGACGTTCAACGGATGCACCAGGTAGGGCTCGCCGGACCGCCGCACCTGCCCCTTGTGCTCGCGGGCGGAAAAGACGTAGGCCCGGCGCAGGAGGTCCTCGTCCGTCTGCGGGTTGTAGGCCTGGACCTTGTCCAGGATTTCTTCGAAGCGCGTCATGCCGTGAAAAGAGTAAGCCCGGTTTGCCGCGGAGGCAATGAACTCCGTCGTGAGGCGTCAGGCGTCAGGCGTCAGGCGAACGTAAGAACGCCTTCCGCCCTAGCAGCCCGTGGAAAAAGGGTGTGAGGTGACGTTGCGAGCGCCGCGGGGCCGGATGCGAGGCGACGCGACGAAGGCGATGCGGGGTGCATCGGGGAGGAGCGGCAACAACGCAGACGGCCCCGCGCCGCCGCAACCGCTTGCGGCGGCAGGGCTTTTGCCTGCCGCACAACGATGTTCCGTGCCTCTTGCAGCTTCGTCACACGACGATGGACGTACGCGCACGCAAACGCAAAAGCCCTGACGCGACACCCGCATCCATTTTTCCACGGGCTGCTAGGCCTTACGCGCGCCGAAGGGGCGTCAGCGCCGGTTCTTTTTCTTTCGCGGAGCCGGGGGAGCGGCGGGCGACGCCGGCCGCGGCGCGGGGGGGACGGCGGCGGGACGGGCCGCGGCCACCGGCACGACGGCGGGCTTGCGCCGATCGGCGACCTGCTTCCAGATGACCACCACCGGCGAGGCCACATAGATCGAGGAATAGGTGCCGATGATGATTCCAATGATCAGCGTCAGGGCGAAGGTGTTCAGGACCTCTCCCCCCAGGAAGAAGAGGGCCAGGACCACCAGCATCGTGGCGCTGGAAGTGAGGATCGTCCGCGACAAGGTCTGGTTGATCGACCGGTTCACGACCGTCTCCAGGGCTTCCTTCTTGGGCGTCCGCTGGTTCTCGCGGATCCGGTCCAGGACGACCACCGTGTCGTTGACGGAATACCCGACCAGCGTCAGGAGCGCGGCGACCACGACCAGGTTGAATTCACGGCCGAAGAGGGCCAGGAGACCGACGGTGATGAGCACGTCGTGGATGGTCGCCACCACCGCTCCGAATCCGAACGGGAACGATCGAAACCGCAGCGCGATGTAGATCATCATTCCGGCCATCGACGTGGCGATGGCCCACAGAGCCTTGGTCCTCAGGTCCGCGCCGACCTGGGGGCCGACGTTCTCCGCCGACAGCAGCACGAAGGGCCCGGTCGTCGTGTTGCTCTGAATCCACTGCTTGACCGCCGTGGACACGTTCGGCGTGGAGTTCGCGTCCGCGGGAGACCGGAAGATCCCGACCTCCGAGCGCCTCCCGATGACCCGCTCGGCGACCTGGGCGTAATAGTCGGCGACGGTCACGTTGGGCTGGCCGGCCTGGTGATCCGGATCGGCCGCGGCCAGACGGCCCGACAGGCTGTCGCGTCCTTGAACGTTCAGGTCGATCTTCGAGGCGTCGATCGGCCCCCCCCGACCCTGCCGGACCAGGCTCAGGACTTCCTGGGTGATGTCGCGCCCTTCCTTCTTCTGCTGCTGGACGCGGATCAGGACCTCGTTCTTTTCGGCATCCTCGTAGCGCTGAATTCCGAAGTCCCCGAAGTTGCCGGCGTCGAGCGACTTTCTCAGCGTGTCGATGTCCGGCCGTTCCGCGAAGCGCAAAGCGATCTGCGTTCCGCCGGAGAAGTCGATGCCGAAGCGCAGGCCCTTCTGGACGAAGATGGCGACCAGGCCGATCAGGATGAGGGCCCAGGACGCGCCGATGGCCCACCACTTCCAGCGGAGGAAGTCGAAGTTGGTTTGGCGAAAAAGTTCCATGAAGCTACTCCGCTAGATGGAGACGGCGTCGACGTGCTCGCGCCGGCCGTACTCCAGATCGAAGATCGTGTGGGAGACGAACACCGCCGTGAAGACCGAGATCAGGAGACCGATGATCAGGGTCACGGCGAAGCCCTTGACCGGCCCGGTCCCGAACTGAAACAGGAAGATGGCCGAGATGATGACCGTGATGTGCGTGTCGATGATCGTCGCGAAGGCCTTGGAGAACCCGTTCTCGATGGCGGTCTTGGGAGCGCGGCCGGCCCGGAGCTCCTCGCGGATGCGCTCGAAGATCAGCACGTTGGAGTCGACGGCCATACCGATGGTCAGGATGAACCCGGCGATCCCGGGCAGGGTCAGCGTCGCGTCGAAGAGCGCCATCGCGCCGGCCAGGAGGATCGCGTTCAGCAGAAGAGCCAGCACGGCGTTCCAGCCGGCCCTCCGGTAGTAGAAGACCACGGCGATGAAGACCAGCAGCCCGCCGGCGACCGAGGCGGTGATGCCCTTGCGGATGGAATCGAGCCCCAGGGAGGGGCCCACCGTGCGCTCTTCGAGATAGGTCAGGCCCGCGGGGAGAGCGCCGGCCCTGAGCACCAGGGCCAGATCGTTGGCCTCCTCGGCGTTGAAGTTCCCCTCGATCTGGCCGGTGTCGGTGATGCGGTCGTTGATCCGCGGCGCGGACTGGACCTTCTTGTCCAGCACGATGGCCAGGAACCGGTTGATGTTCTTGCCGGTGGCGTCTCCGAACTTCTGAGCGCCCGACGGAGTGAGGAAGAAGGTCACGTTGTTTGCGCCGAACTGCCCCTGGCTGGGGCGCGCGTTCTTCAGGTCCCGACCGGTGATGACCGCGGCCTTCTGGACCAGATACCAGCTGGCCTGGGTCTGGCCCGCCCGGGCCTTCTCCGGCACGAGCTCCAGATTCGGCGGGACCGTCCCGCCGTACTGGGAGAGCAGCTGCGCCCGATCGCTCGACGGCCCGGACTCGACCAGCTTGAGCTCCAGGAACGCGGTGCTCTTGATCAGATCCTTGACCCGCTTGGGATCGTCGATGCCGGGCAGCTGCACGAGAATCCGGTCGGTGCCTTCCCGGGCGATCAAGGGCTCGGCCACGCCGAACTCGTCGATCCGGTTGCGGATCGTTTCGATCGCCTGGGTGACCGCGCTGTCCTCGATGGCCCGCCGGTTGGGGTCCTTCAACGTGAAGAACCACTTGCCGGCGGTTTCGTTGATGTTCCAGTCCGGCAGCCACCGCTTGGCCACGTCGTCGAGCTTGCTCGCGTCGGTCTGCGCCGTGACGTTGATATCGAACGTTGTGTCGGACGGATACTCGACGCTGCCGATGGTGATGGCCTGGTCGCGCGCCTGGTTCTGAAGCTGCGTGATGTCGTTGTCCCGCTGGGCCTTGAGGGCATCGACGGTATTGACCTGCAGAACCAGATGGATCCCGCCGCGCAGATCGAGCCCGAGTTTGATGCCTTTCTTCAAGGCCTCGGAGAGGGGCGGCGACCCGTTGCCCAGCCATTCCTTGCGGGCATGGGCGTAGCCCGTCGCCACGTAGCCGCCGACGATGCCGGCCACCACCAGGAAGATCAGCAAGAGCCGCCAGCGAAGCCGTTTGGACAAGAACCCTCCTGCAAGAAACGGTGGAGTCTATCGGAAATACGGGCCCGCGGAAAGCGTTAGCAGGCTGCTGAAAAATGGATGCGGGCGTCGTGTCCGGCACTTTGCATACGACGCCCGCTCCATACGTTGCGAATTGGCCGATCGCGCGCTCCGAGCGGGCGCGCGGCAAAGTGCCGGCCACCCTTCGGGTTACGGCGGCGCAGGGCCATCTGCGGCGTCATCGCTCCTCGGCGATGCTTTGGCATCGTCGTCGTCGTCGCGCTTCCTTCCAGCTGACCCTGCGGCGCTCGTAACGCCATCCCACACCCTTTTTCAGCACCCTGCTAAGGACTTCGGAGCTTGGCCGCCTCCGGCTCGGAGGCCAGGCCCGCGACCGCGCTGCGCAGGACCTTGATCTTGACGTTGTCGGCGATCTGGAGAACCACGAAGCCGCGCTCCTCGTCCAGGGCGGCGATTCGCCCGAAGATACCGGCGCCGGTGATGACCTCGTCCCCCTTCTTGAGTTTCGACAGCATGTCCTGCGTCTTCTTCTGTTTCTTCCGCATCGGAGCGATGAGCAGGAAGTAGAAGATGACGAAAATGAAGATCATCGGGGCGAACTGGACCAGGGGGTTCGCCGCGGGCACCGGTGAAGTTTGCAGCAGCTCGATCATGGCGGGGGGATCATATAGGACGGGAGGCTTGAGGCGTGAGGCGTGAGGCGGTAAACGGCAGATCCCCGTGACGGTTCCGCCGTCTCCCGTCCGCTTTTCGCCTTCCGCCTTCCGCCTTCCGCTTACAGCTACGGCTTCGAAAAAGGCAGGGGCTCCGCCCGGGGCGGCATGGACCGCCGGGCGGCCTCGGCGCGCTCCCAGAACCTCAGGAAGTTTTCGCCGAGGACGCCGCGGACCTCGTCCTCGGAATGGCCTCGGCGCAGGAGCTCCTCCGTGATTCGCGGGAGCTTCGAGACGTCCTCGAGGCCCTCGGGCGGATCGTCGATGCCGTCGTAGTCCGTTCCGAGCCCGACCGCCTGCGGCCCGGCGATCTTCATCACGTGCTCGATCTGATCGACCACGGCCGTCCAGGGCGCGCGAATCTTCTGGATGCGATCGAAGACCGCGGCGATCTCGGCGGAGCGCCTGGCCGGGTCGTCCTTGTCCTTCTCGGAAAGGGCCGCGATCTCGGGCTCCAGCGCCTTCTTCTTGGCCACGTAGTCGTCGATCACCTTCTGGTCCACGAAGGTGGAGCTGAAGTTGATCATGACCACGCCCCCCTTCGCGGCGATGGCGCGGATCTGATCGTCCGAAAGGTTCCGGGGCATGTCGGCCAGCGCCCGACACGACGAGTGGGACGCGAAGATGGGGGCCTTCGAAACCGCCAGGACGTCTTCGATCGTCTTGTCGGAGACGTGGGACACGTCCACCAGCAGGCCCAGCCGGTTCATCTCCAGGACCACCTCCCGGCCGAAATCGGTCAGGCCGTTGTGCACGGCGTACTTCTTGGGATCGAATCCGTAGGTGAAGAACGACCCGGAGGAATCGGCCCAGGCATTGGTGTTGGTGTGGGTCAAGGTCATGTACCGCGCGCCCAGCCGCGTGAACGCGGACAGCGCCCCGAGAGAGTTTTCGATCGCGTGCCCGCCCTCGATCCCGATCAGAACCGCGATCTTGCCGCTCTTCTTGGCCGCCCGGACCGCTCCGGGGGAGTCGGCGAACACAAGGTCCGCCGGATGCGCCTCCACCAGCCGGTGGATCAGATCGATCAGCTCGAGGGCCTTGCCGGCCGAGCCGCCCGTCTCGGCGAACCGGGCCGGAACGTAGGCGGCGAAGAAAGGCGCGGTCACGCCCCCCTCCCGAAGCCGGGGAATGTCCACGTGGCCCGTCTTCTGCCGGATCCCCAGATCGACCCACTGCTTCTGGAGCTCCTCGGGCACGTCCTCGTGCGTGTCGACGACGATGGCCGAGCGCTGCAGCCGCGCGGCACGTTGGGACAGCGTCTCGGCGGCGGCCGCGGACAGGGGGAGAGTGAACGCGAGAAGGCCGGCGATCGTTCGCGTCTTCATAGGGGCGAGGCCATCACGTTTCGAGGTCCGCCGCAAGGGCGCGCTCGCCGGGTCAGGGGGCGGCGGGGGCGGCCTCCGGCGCGATCTTCTCCTCGGGCGGCGCCTCCAGGCGCCCGAGCGCCCCGGCCGCGATCGCCTCGCGGATCTGCTTCATCCAGTCCAGGTAGAAGAAGACGTTGTGCAGCGACAGGAGCATGGGAGCGGAAAAGTCCTTCGACACGAAGAGGTGGCGCAGGTAGGCCCTGGTGTGGCGCCGGCACACCGGGCAGCCGCAGCGCGGGTCGAGCGGGGCCAGGTCGCTCTTGAACCGCTCGTGCTTGATCGTGACCTCGCCCTCGCGCGTGTAGGCGTGCCCCATGCGGCCGTTGCGCGTCGGCAGGACGCAGTCGAACAGATCCAGTCCGGCGCGCACCGCCGCGAGGAGATCCGCGGGCGTGCCAACTCCCATGAGGTAGCGCGGCTTCTCCGCCGGCAGGAGCGCGGCGCAGGACGCCGTGATGGCCCGGATCGCCTCCTTGGACTCGCCCACCGCGACGCCCCCGACCGCGTACCCCGGAAAATCCAGGTCCAGGAGCGCAGCGGCGCACCGGCGCCGCAGGTCCTCGTGCGTTCCTCCCTGGAGGATTCCGAAGAGGAGCCCAGGACCCTGGTAGGCGCGGCGCGATCGCTCGGCCCATCGCAGGGTCAGGCGGCACGCCTCCTCCACCTCGTCGCGCTCCGCGGGGAACGGGGGGCACACGTCCAGGGCCATCGCGATGTCGACGCCGAACGTCGCCTGGAGCTCCATGGCCAGCTCGGGCGTCAGGAAATGGCGGGTTCCGTCTTCGGGGTCGCGGAATTCGACCCCGTCCTCCTTGAGGCGGCGCCGCGACGCGAGGCTCATGACCTGGAATCCGCCGGAGTCCGTCAGGATCGCGCGGGCCCAGCCCAGAAACGCGTGCAGGCCGCCGGCCTTGCGGATGATCTCCATTCCCGGCCGCGCCATGAGGTGATAGGTGTTGGCCAGGATCGCCCGGCATCCCCACTCCTCGAGGCGGTCGAACTCCACGCCCTTGACCGCGCCGCGGGTCCCCACCGGAAGAAAGCAGGGCGTCTCGATGTCGGCGTGCGCCGTGGCCAGGAGCCCGCGGCGGGCGGAAGAGGACGGGTCGCGGGCGAGGATGCGGAAGGGGGACAAGTCCTGAGTCCTTGGTCCTTGGTCCCTGGTCTCGTGCCCCACTAAGGACGAAGGACTACGGACTACGGACCACGGACTCACCAACGCACCCTGGCGTCCAGCGCCGCCCCGGCGTCCCTCCGATTGGTGGACGACAGCGACAGGCCCCCTTCCGTCGAGAAGACGACGGCGGCGTTGACCGAGACCATCTTCGTCCCGATTCCGAAGCCGGCCGAGAAGGCCCAGTGCGGGTCGGGAGCCTCGGAATCGCGCAACGCCCCGACCCGGATCGCGAAGAGCGGCAGCTTGACCTCCGCGCCCGCGCAGAGCTGGCGGCTGCGGCCGCCGGGGATCAGGGTGTCGGTGGCGCGCAGGTCATAGTCCACGGCGACGGTCAGCGCCCCGATGGGCTGCGCGGCCAAGCCGGCGCGCACGGTCCGGGGAAGCTTGATCTCGCTCAGAGCGCCCGCCAGCGTCGGATCGGCCGGATCGCTGGCGACGGCGAATTTCGGCTCGTTGATCGCGGTCGAGACCAGGCCGACGCGCGCCTTTCCCAGGATGTTGACCATGGCCCCGACGTCGAAGGTGAACGTGTTGGTCTCCCGGGCGTTGCGCTTCAGGGCGTCCCGGGCCAGCGCCACCGGATCGGAGTCGCCGACGTCGAAGACGCTCTGGTGGAAGAAGTAGGTCCGTCCGCTGACATAGCGCGCGGTCGCTCCGACCAGGAGCACCTTGGCGAAGAAGGAGCGGGCGTAGGCCACGCGCACTTCGCGCGCTTCGATCCCGGCGAAGGACATCCCGGTCTGATTGAACGGGAGACTGCGATCCGGGTCGTTGCCCGGCTCGATCCGGACGAGATCGAGGACCGGATAGGCGCCGGCGTAGGCCAGATCGTCGATCGCGATGGCCAGGCCGCTCTTGCCGAACACCAGACCGGCCACGCCGGATCCCACCACGCCGGTTCCCGGCCGGTCCAGAAGCTCCAGATCGCGCACCGCCCGGGACAGCTCGTCGGGATTTCCTGAGCGGATCGCCTCGAGATCGACCTTGGACAGGCGATCGACGGCCGCGGTGAAGTCGTTCCGGTTGGTCGCCACGCCTCCGCCGAAGAGCTCGAGGTCCATCCGTTCGTCGCGGGCGAGCCCGGCCGGGTTGGTCCAGACCGCCGTTGCGTCGTCCGCGACCGCGGTCGCCGCGCCGGCCATGCCCGCCGATCGGGATCCCACCACCGGGGCCTGCGCGGACAGCCGCGCCGCAGAAGCGAAGACCGCGCAGAAGAGCGCGGTTGCGGCGGGCGAGGCAAGCAGACGTCGCGTCAACGGGACGATGTTAACAGCAACGGCGTGAGGCGTGAGGCGTGAGGCGTGAGGCGTGAGGCGTGAGGCGTGAGGCGTGAGGCGTGAGGCGTGAGGCGTGAGGCGTGAGGCGTGAGGCGTGAGGCGTGAGGCGTGAGGCGTGAGGCGTGAGGCGTGAGGCGTGAGGCGTGAGGCGTGAGGCGTGAGGCGTGAGGCGTGAGGCGTGAGGCGTGAGGCGTGAGGCGTGAGGCGTGAGGCGTGAGGCGTGAGGCGTGAGGCGTGAGGCGTGAGGCGTGAGGCGTGAGGCGTGAGGCGTGAGGCGTGAGGCGTGAGGCGTGAGGCGTGAGGCGTGAGGCGTGAGGCGTGAGGCGTGAGGCGTCGAAAGATGGCCCGCCCTCAAACCCTAGTCAAGAGAATTCTCGATTCCGAAGCAGAAATTCTTAAGCTCGCGGCGCGCGTAGTCTCCTGAGCGGAAGCGAAGGAGGAGGCGCGCGCCGCGGGAGCGAGAGCGCAGCGTCGGATCAGGGCCGCGGTCGAGGCCGCATCCGGCCGAGCCGCGGACCGGTGCGCCAAAGGCGCAGATCCGAAGCAAGCGGAGGCGACGTGCAGGCGCGCGCCGCGGGAGCCGCAGCGGGGCGAGAGGTCAGGCGCTCGGGCGAGCCCCTTTGGGCGAGCCGAGCGCCGGTGCGCCGCAGGCGCAGACCTCTCGCGCAGCGGAGGCGACGGTTAGACCATCCTCCGCCCCGCCAGCCGCTCGAGGACGGCGACTGGGGCCCGCGCCGGAAACATCAGCATCGCGCGCGCGATCAGAAACGTCTGCTCGAGGGCGAACTGACCGGAGAGGACGGAATGCGTGACCATGTCGGTGAACACCATCCAGGTCGACCCCGGCGGAAAGTCCGTGCGCTCGGCTCGGGCCGACTGCTGGTAGGCGTCGTTCTCCTT
Source organism: uncultured Acidobacteriota bacterium (assembly GCA_963733955.1). Taxonomy (GTDB): domain Bacteria; phylum Acidobacteriota; class Thermoanaerobaculia; order UBA5066; family Gp7-AA6; genus DATFTF01. Next base: position 1,086,147 of record CAVTEW010000003.1, on the reverse strand, counting down.
CAGGTAGTTGTGGAAACGATGCATGAACTCGTCGTACGGAGGGCGGACACGCACCGGCGCCCCGGCCGAACGAAGCGCCGCGAGGACCGCGCGGCCCAATCCGGGCCGGGTCGCCCGGGCCAGCAGCCCCGACGGACCCGCGAACCGTTCGGCCAGCTCCGGAAACGTCTCGCCGGTGCGCCAGACGCGCGGCGCCTCGGGATGGACGTTGGTGAACACGCGGAAGATCCGGTCCCCGAGGGTCGGGCGGGTGGGAAACGAGTCGACGTGCAGCAGGTCGTTGCGCGCGTGGCGCGAAAGCCTGCGCCCGGCCTCTTCCTGCGGCCGGAAGCTCGCGTAGTCGACGCGCCAGCTCGCGGCATACCGGGGAAGGAGCTCGGCGGTGAACCGGACGGCCCGCTGCGAGTACGTCCGCAGGAGGTCGCGCAGCCGCACGGCGTCCTCGACATTCTGCCGGGCCACGCCGGTGACGCGGTCGGAGCCCGGGCGGTAGGCGATGTTCTTGTGGTAGCCGGCGTCGGTCTGGCGGCTCTGGACCAGAAAGGCGCGTTCGTCGGCGGTCAGCTCGAACGGCGTCCGTCGAAAGAGCAGGATGTCGCCCTCCTCGAGGACCCGGCAGCAGTCGGCCTCGCGCTGCGCCGGATCGCGCGAGAGGGTTTCGCTTCCGACCACCGACATATCGGCCGCAGTCTAGCCGAGACCGGTCCGGGGAGCCGCGCCGGCGGCCCGAAGGCGCGCTCGCCCGGGCGGACGGCGAGCGGTTGACCCTTGAAAATGCGCGTGCTAGGGTTGGCCGCCTCTCGGGGGTGTGATGCCGGATCTTGGGAAGAAGTACGAGTGTTTCAGCTGCGGAACCAAGTTCTACAACCTCGGAAAGCCCGAGGCCATCTGCCCCAAGTGCGGGGCGAACCAGAAGGACGCGCGGGCCGATGAATCCCCCGCCCCCGCCCCGCGTCCGCCGCGCCGGTCCGTCCTCATGGAGCCGATCCCGGACGAGACGTCCGAGTTCGAGGAAAGCAGCGCCCCCGCCGCCGAAGAGGAAGAAGGGGACGACGACGACGAGTTCGACGAAGAAGAAAGCGCCGACGACAAGGAAGAGGAAGAGGAGTTCTGAGCGTCCTCGCTCGACCCGCGTCTTCCTCGGCCTCGGATCCAACCTCGGCGACCGTCCCGCGCACCTCGCCTCGGCCCTGACGGAAATCGCCCGCTTCGCTTCCGTCCGGCGCCTTTCCTGCCTCTACCGGTCCGACCCCGTGGGATTCGCCGGCCAGCCGGAGTTCTTGAACCTCGTCGCGGAGGTCTCCTGGAGCGGCGGGCCCGACGAGCTCCTCACGGCGGTCCAATCGGTCGAGCGGCGGGTCGGACGCCGGCCCTCCTTTCCCGGCGGCCCCCGGGAGATCGACGTCGACATCCTGGACTACGGCGGAGCAGTCCGCGATTCTCCCGTCCTCGCCCTCCCCCACCCGCGCATGGCCTCGCGCCGTTTCGTCCTCCTGCCGCTCTCCGAGATCGCGCCGCGCTGGCGGCATCCCGTCAGCGGCCGGACCGCCGGAGAGTTGATGGAGGATCTTCCGGCCAGGCCCGGAGCCCGCCGTGTGCCCCTCACTTGCGCCATCGCGCGAGGTTTCGCCGCGCTTCGTCCTGGACGTTGAGCTCCTCGACCAGGTGCGTCGGCGAGTCGGGCGCGGCCACGACCTGCTCCTCCAGCTGGATCGCCTCGGCCTTTTCGGCCGCCGCGCCGCGCCAGAGCGCCTCGGCGAGGAAGTGCAGGTTGATCGGGTTGCCGGGGCCGACGGCGACGGCCCGACGCAGGTTCGCCAGCGCGTCCTTGCGGGACACCCACCACGTCAGCATTGGGATCCTGGGAGCCTGGTCGTGCAGCCGGCCCAGGATGCGGTACCCGCCGCCCTCCTCGAACTCCGGATCGATGGCGATGAGCAGCTGCGCGGCGTCGCGGATCTTCGTCGCCGCGCCCAGCCGGGCGGCCTGGAGCTTGCCGACCGCCAGGGCCCATTGTCCCCAGGCCACCGAGTTCCAGAAGAACGCCGCCGCGACGTCGTGGTCGGCACGCATCGCCGCGACGACCGAGGCCGGGAGCGGGCCCGGCCGTCCGAACCCATCGCGGCGCGACAGGATCGCGATCGCTTCCTCGGAGACGCGGCGGGCCTGGTCGTAGATCGCTCTGCGCGCGCCCGGCGGGAGCCCCGTGTACGTGCCGCGGAAGTAGAGCGCGCGGGCGAGCTTCCAGCGCGCCTCGGCATCCTCGGCCGTTCGGGACGCGGCCTCGTACGAGGAAATGGCCGCCAGGATCGCAGCGGGGTCCGCGGTCGAGCCGAGATGCCCTTCCTGCCGCCGCTCGTAGTGGGCGTCCCCCTCCGCGACGAGGGGGCGGGAGAGGGAAGCGGCCGCCGCCCGGCGGCCCGGCTCGGGGGCCTGCGCGGCTCCGGGCAGCGACGCGAGAATCGCCAGGGAGGCCCCGGCCAGAGACCGCGATCCCACGTTCACGCCGGGAGTCTAAACGAGCCGCGCGGGAAGGCGCCGGAGGAATGACGGTAGACTCGCTTCGGAGGATGCCATGACCGATGCGAAGCCGGTTTCGCTCCAGGTGACGATCGACGACGCGACGGCGCAGGGGCACTACGTCAACTTTGCCAACATCCTCCACAATCCGACCGAGTTCGTAATCGACTTCGGCCGGATGGTCCCGGGACGCGGCGACGTGAAGGTGCTGGCGCGGGTTCTCATGACGCCGTTCCACGCCAAGCAGCTGGCGCGCGCGCTGCAGCAGAACCTGGAGATCTTCGAAAAGAACTTCGGGGAGATCCGGGCCGAGTTCCCCGCGCCCCAGTCGGGCGGGACCGACACGACCAACTGACCGGCGTGCCGGGTCCGCTCAGGCCGGCGGGCGCGCCGCCGTCTCCGGTCCCTTCAGCAGCACGCCGCCTCCCATCACCGCGTCCCCGTCGTAGAAGACGCAGGACTGGCCCGGCGCGACCGCCCGCGCCGGCTGGTCGAACAGGACGCGCGCCGTCGCGTCGTCTTCGAGAAGGACGGTCGCGGGCACCTCGGCGGCGCGGTGCCGCAAGCGCGCCTGCGCGCGAAAGGACCCCGACGGAATGCCCGAGGGAAAGCGCAGCGCGCCGACGCGGGCCTCCCGCGTGGCCAGATCGGATGCCGCTCCCACGACCACCCGGTTGGCCGCGGCGTCGATCGAGAGGACGTAGAGGCGCTCCGGCGCGGCCACTCCCAGGCCCCGGCGCTGCCCGACCGTGAATCGGAAGTGGCCCGGGTGGGTTCCCAGCCGCCGGCCCGAGGAATCTTCGACCGGGCCGGGCGCGGCGGGCAGGGTCCGGCCGAACTCCGCGGCTCGCCGTTGCACGAAGTCCCCGGCCCTGGAACCGGGAGGCACAAAGCAGATTTCCTGGCTCTCGGCCTTGTCCGCGTTGGGAAGGCCCGCGCCGCGAGCGAGCTCTCGCACCTCCCGCTTGGACAGCTCCCCGATCGGAAACCGCGCCGCCGCGAGCTGCTCCGGAGTCAGATCGTAGAGAAAGTAGGACTGGTCCTTGTCCCGATCGGCCGCCTTCTTGAGGACGGCGCGGCCCGAGGCGTCCCTGTGGACGCGCGCGTAGTGGCCGGTGGCCACCGCGTCGCAGCCCATGGCGCGCGCGCGCTCCCACAGGGTCGCGAACTTGACCTTCGCGTTGCAGGCGGAGCACGGGATGGGCGTCTCCCCGGCCAGGTAAGCGCTCACGAACGGCTCCACGACGTCGCGGCGAAACTCGTCCTGCAGGTTCAGGACGTAGTGCGGGATCTCCAGCGACCAGGCCGCCCGCCGGGCGTCCGCCAGATCGTCGAGCGTGCAGCAGCGCCCCGTGCGGCCGCCGTCGCCGGAGTGGTCCCAGAGCTGCATGGAGAGGCCGACGAGCTCGTGCCCCTGCTCCTTCAGGAGGAGCGCGGCGACCGAGGAGTCGACCCCGCCCGACATGGCGACGGCGATGCGCATGAGGGAATTCTACGTGAGGCGTGAGGCGTAAGGCGTGAGGCGAACGCTGGCCCGCAACCCGCCTGGGTCCTCGCCTTCCGCCTTCCGCCTTCCGTCTGACGGGCGGCGCGTCGCGCCGCTAGCTCCGCGGCGTCATGATGAGCATCAGGGTCGAGCCGCCGATGGAGAACTCGCCCTGGTTCTCGATGGGCTCTTCCTTGACCGGCTCGTCGCCCATGAAGGTCCCGTTGGTCGATCCGAGGTCGACCAGGGTGATCTTGTCTCCGGCGATCTCCAGGGCGGCGTGCTGGCGCGAGACCTCGGGATCGTCCACGTTGATGTCCGCGTCGTGCCGGCCGATGACCACCCGCGGCTTTTCGATCGGGAAGATCTTGCCCGACTCGGGTCCCGCGATCACGGCCAGGGACAGCTTCGCCGTGGCCGGAAGCTTGAGCTCGACCCCCGGGGGCCGGCGGGCCGACGCGGTCGTGGGATTCTTGCGCACCGGTTCCAGGGGCTTGTTGCCGCCCTCGGCCAGCCGCAGGATCGTCTCGTCGGGCGCGTCGTCGTCGGGCGCGTCGTAGGAATTGGGGTTGTAGATCTCGAACACCGACAGGCACTTGGTGCAGCGCACCTTCTTGGACGGTTTGCCCTGGAAGCGGGACTCGTCGTACTTGTACCGGGCATAACAGCGGTCGCACGCGATGATCATCGGGAGGCGACCTCCGCGAGCGCGCGGGCCTCGCTCGGCGCGCCGCGAGCCGTGGCCACGAGGCCGGGTAGGATCTCGGCGACGCGCGCGAGCTCCTCCCTCGTGGTGGAGCGCGAAAGCGAGAACCGCAGGACGCCGCGCGCCGCCTCGGCGGGGATGCCCAGCGACAGGATCGCCGGCGACGGCGTGAGGGTGCCGCTCGAGCACGCGCTCCCGACCGAAACGGCGACGCCGGCCAGATCGAGCGCGATTAAAAGCGCGTCCCCCGCCGCGCCCTCGAACAGGATCGCGGAGGTGTTGGGAAGGCGGGGCGCCTGCCCGCCCACCACGCGCGCTCCGGCCACCCGGGATGTCACCGCGCGCTCGAAGCCGTCGCGCAGCGCGGCGATCTCGACCCCTTCGCGGATTCCCCGCGCGCGCGCCAATCGGGCCGCCGCCCCGAAGCCCACGATCGCGGCGGTGTTCTCGGTGCCCGGCCGGACGCCTTTCTCCTGCCCGCCGCCGGGCGTGCGCGTCTCGAGCCGGACGCCGCGGCGCGCGTAGAGCGCCCCGACGCCCTTGGGCCCGTGCAGCTTGTGCGCCGAAAACGACGCGAGATCGGCGTCCCAGGCGCGCACGTCGACGGGAACCCGCCCGGCGGCCTGGACCGCGTCGCTATGAAAGAGGGCTCCCTGCCGATGGGCCGCCGCGGCGGCCGCGGCCACCGGGTAGACGCCGCCGTACTCGTTGTTGGCGGCCATCACGCAGACCAATGCGGTGTCCCCGGAGATCGCCGCCGCCAGGCGCTCCGGATCGAGCGCCCCCGAGGGCTCCGGCGGCACGCGTGTCGGCTCGGAGCCCGAGCGCCGCGCCGCGCGATCGGCCGCTTCCCGGACCGAAGGATGCTCCGCCGCGGTCGTCACCACGCGGCCCGCTCGAGCGCCGGCGGCGCCGAGGATCGCCAGGGCGTTGGCCTCCGTTCCCCCCGAAGTGAAGAAGATCTCCTCGCTCGCGGCGCCCACCAGGGCCGCCACGTCCTCCCGCGCTTCCTCGATCGCGCGACGAGCCCGGCGGCCGAGCGCGTGCAGGGAGGAGGGATTCCCATAGAGCGCCGCCGCCTCGCTCATCGCCGCGGCAACTTCCGCATCCAATTTCGTGGATGCGTTGTTGTCGAGGTAGATCATGTCTTCAAATGTCCGGATTTGGCCGCCCTCCGTCCGATCCCGCGCCGCGGCCCGATTATCCTCCGGAACGCTTTCCACGTAAAACTTCGCTGAAGGAATAGTCCTTCGAAACCGGGGCGTTAAGATCGATGCTCGGATGAAGGCGAGATCCGGATCCTCGCTTCTCTTTGCGGCCTTCCTGCTGATCGGACTGATCGGGGCCGCCGCCTACGGGCAGAGCCCGTCCGCCTCGAGGTCCGGCCCTCCTCGGCTCAGTTCCAAGGAAAGATCGCAGCGCCTCGCCGCCCTCCCCGAAGACGAGCGGAAGTGGCTGATCGACTACGTCGCGCCGATCCTCCTGCCCGAGGAGCAGAACCTCTTCCTGCAGCTCACCGAGCCGTACCAGCGGGAGATGTTCAAGAAAGAGTTCTGGGCCAGGCGCGAGCGGCCGGGCCTGCCCGCTCCGTTCGGCCCGAGCTACGAAGCCCGCTACCAGAGTTTCCGGGACGCCGCGGCCACCCAGTACGACGGGATCAACAGCGACGCGGGGCGCATGGTGATCCGCCAGGGCGAGCCGGCCTCGGTGCAGGATCTTCTCGAGTGCAGCGAGGTTTTCCGCCAGGCCGAAATCTGGACCTATCCGAGCGCGACCGGCGGATCGGGCGTGGTCCAACACATCTTTTACCGGCCCGTCTTCGGCGGACCGCGCAGGCTGTGGCTCCCCGGCGACTCGGGCATCTTCCAGGTGGCCTCCTGCCTGACCGACTTCGACGCCGGCTGCGCGTTGTCCTCCAACCCGAATCCGCTCAGCGTCGCCAATCCCGACAACTGCCCGAGCGGGGTCGGTCCGGCCAAGTGCTCGGGGATCTGCCGTGTGGCCAAGATCGCCGACGTCATCAAGAGCCGCGGCACGGCGACCGAAGGATCTCTGATCGCGTCCGCGCCGTCGGTCTCGACGGAGGGTCTGGAGGGGCTCTGGCAGCGCCTGGCGTCGACGACCGACCCGAAAGCCAAGCCGATCGCCACGACCAACCAGGGCGGCCTGGTGCCCGCGGCCAATGTCCAGACCGCCCCGGCGGTTCCCGCGGCCCCGTCCAAGCCGATGTCGGAGGCGGATCGGATCAAGGCCCTCCCCGACGACGAGCGCAAATGGCTGACCGAGTTCGTCGCGCCCATCATCCTGCCTCAGGAGAAGAAGGTCTACCTCGAGCTCTCCGAACCGTACCAGCGCGAGCAGTTCAAGGAGAACTTCTGGGAGCGGCGCGAGCAGGCGAACCTTCCACAGCCCCTCGGGCCGGGGTACCGCTACCGCTATCAGGAGCTGCGGCAGCTCGCCGACGACAAGTACGACGGCTGGAGCCACGACGCGGGGCGCATGGTCCTTCTCCACGGCGAGCCGGCGGAGATCTTCAAGGCGCAGGGGTGCGGCGAGACGTTCCACGACCTGGAAATCTGGACGTACAACAACCTGGGCAACAGCGGCCGGATGAGCAGCAAGTTCCTGTTCTATCGCCCCCAGCCGACGCTCCCCCGCCGCCTCTGGAACGTCAATACGCGCAACGAGGAGGTCTTCCTCCCCAACTCCTGCCGCAAGACTTTCGACGAGCTGGCCTACGACTGCCAGCGGTCCCCGGCCGACCGCTGCGGGATGTGCCAGGACAACTGCGACGTCTACCGCGCCTACACCGACATCCGCGCGCGCCAGGGCTCGGGCGCCGGCGCCGCGGTCGACGAAGCCCAGATCTTCAAGCTGCCCGAGGTCCCGACCGAAGGCCTGGAGCGGATGCGGGACAAATGGGCCACGACCGCGGACGCCAAGGCCAAGAAGATCAACGTCGAGGGGCCCGGCAGCGCTCCGGCTCCCGGCGCGGCGCCGGCGGCGGGCGCGCAGGCGCAGGCCGCCAAGCCCTCCACGCCGGCCCCGCTGCGGCGCAAGCTCTCCAACAAGGAGATCAAGGAGCTCACCGCCAAGCTCGAGCCGAAGTACAAGGACTTCCTGCAGGTCGTGGAGCTGATCATCGCGCACGACGAACGGGAGGTCTTCCTCCAGATCGCCGACAACTACCAGAAAGACCGCTTCATCGACGCGTTCTGGAAGCGGCGCTCGATCGACTCGCAGGGGCTGCGCACCGACTTCCGGCGCGTCTACACCGAACGCGTGGAGGCGGCCAAGGAGCAGTTCAAGAACCTCAACAACGACCGGGCCAAGATCTTCGTCCTGAACGGGCCGCCCGACGCGGTCATCCCGATCGACTGCGACGACGTCTTCGTTCCGATCCAGATCTGGTTCTACGAGCGCCTGGAGGCGTTGAAGAGCAAGGTCTACCTGATCTTCTACCAGCCCATGGGAATGGGCGAGTTCAAGCTCTGGCAGCCGCTGGACGGACCGAACATCCTGGAGGTCGGCAACGTGGGCGGCCTTTCCTCGATCGGCGGCCGGCGCGTCGACGTGACGCGGTGCGCGGAATGGCGCACCGTGCAGCAGGCCATCAGCTACACGCAGGCGGCCATGGGCTCGGGGCCTCTCTCCATGATCGGATTCTCCAAGCTCTTCCAGCCGCCGGTGGTGGAGACCGAGGGCGTGGACCAGATCCTGTCCATGACCACCGATCTCTCCGCCGGATCGTCGACGCTCGGGCTGACCAAGCTCGTGCGGTTTCCCGAGCAGCGTGCCAACAAGATCGGCGTCGACCTCTCGCTGCTCGTTCCGAAGTCGGACCTGAAGCCGCGCGACCTCGGCGAGGAGCACTTCTACAACGTCGACGTCATCGGCGAGGTGGTCAAGGACGACCGCCTGATCGACAACTTCAAGTATCGCTTCGACGTGCCCATCGACGAGGTCAACGCCGACAAGATCCCCCTGACCGTCCGGCGCTACCTCTATCCCGGCGAGTACAAGCTGATCCTGAAAGTCTCCGACGGAAACCAGCGGGCGGAGGGGCGCATCACCGACGCGCTCAAGGTTCCCGAGCAGCCCGACGCCCCGCCGCCGGCGGAGGCCGCCGCGCGGGCGCAGGTCCGGGGAACTATCGAGAAGGCCAAGGAGGCGGGATTCCTGCCCGCGTCCATCAGCCTGCTGCCGGTGGCCAAGGAGATCGTGACCGGCCTCCAGCGCTTCGAGACCAAGGTGGCCACGGGCGTCAAGGCGGTCGACTTCTACCTGAACGGCTCGAAGGTGATGACCAAGACACGTCCTCCCTTCGACGCGGACTTGAACATGGGACCGCTGCCCCGCAAGCAGGTCATCCGCGTCGTCGCGTTCGGCGACGCCGGCCGGGCCGTGGGCGAAGACGAGTACATCGTCAACGAAGGCAAGGAGGTCTTCCGCGTCCGCATCCTCTCCCCCGAGAAGGGCGCGCGGGTGGTTGGCCCCACCAAGGTCGTGGCGGCGGTGGCGGTGCCGGAAGGCAAGACGCTCCAGAAGATCGAGTTCTACTCCAACGAGACGCGCGTCGCCACGCTCTACCAGCCGCCGTGGGAGCAGATCGTCCCGATCAAGGACACCAAGTCGCTCGGCTACGTCCGCACGGTGGGCACCCTGGACGACGGCTCGGTGGCCGAGGACCTGCGCTACGTCAACGCGCCGGCCTACGTCTCCGAGGTGCAGGTCGACGCGGTCGAGATCTACGCCACGGTGACCGAGCACAACCGTCCGGTGGCCGGCCTGGCCCTGTCCAACTTCAAGGTCTTCGAGGACGGCGTGATCCAGAAGGTCGAATCCTTCGAGTACGTCAAGAACCTGCCGCTGACGCTGGGGGTCATGATCGACACGTCCGCCTCGATGCTGGAGTCGCTGCCCGAGGCGCAGCAGGCCGCCATGCAGTTCCTCGACTACTCGCTGGGAGCCAAGGATCGGGCCTTCACGATCTCCTTCGACAACGAGCCGTACCTGTTGACCAAGCTGACCAACCGCAAGGACAAGATCTTCCGCTCGCTCGCCGGCCTGCGCGCCGAAGGCTCGACGGCCCTGTACGACTCGATCGTGTATGGCCTGTACCAGTTCACCGGGGTCAAGGGGAAGAAGGCGCTGGTCATCCTGACCGACGGCAAGGACACCGCGTCCAAGTTCGATTTCGACACGCTGCTCGAGTACGTCCGCAAGTCGGGCATCTCGATCTACGGAATCGGGCTCAAGATCTCCGGCGCCGAGCTCGACGTCAAGTACAAGCTGAACAAGCTCGCCCAGGTCACCGGAGGCCAGACGTTCTACATCGACTCGGCCAAGAACCTGGAGGGGGTCTACCGTCAGATCAACGAGGAGCTGCGCAGCCAGTACCTGCTGACCTACTACTCGACCAACGCCGGCGGAAAAGACAAGTGGCGCAAGGTCGAGGTCAAGGTCGAGCCCACGAACCTTCAGGCGCGGACGATTTCGGGGTACTACCCCTGAAGAATTTGTGATTTGCGATTTGTGATTTGTGATCGCCGGCTCAACTAACAATACATATATTGTCCTCGCCTCCTGTTCGCCCCGGCGGGCGGAGATCCTCACTTCGCTGGGCATCGCGTTTCTCGTGGATCCGTCTCATGTCCCCGAGGAGCTGGCTCCGGACGAGAGCGCGCGGGAGGCCGCGCAGCGCCTGGCCGCGGCGAAAGCGGCCGAGGTCGCGCCGCGCCATCCCGGCTCCTGGGTCCTGGCCGCGGACACCCTGGTCGTCCTGGGCGGCGACATCCTGGGAAAACCGCGCGACGACGCCGACGCCGCGCGCATGCTGCGTCTTCTCTCCGGCCGGCGGCACCGGGTCGTCACCGCGGTGCGGCTGGCCCGGGCCGGGAACCCCGGAGAGGGTCTGATCGAAGAGAGCGCCGTCGACATGGCTCCCCTCTCCGAGCAGGAGCTCGCCTGGTACGTCGCGACCGGGGAGCCCCGGGACAAGGCCGGCGCCTACGCGGTTCAGGGGCTGGGAGCCCGGTTCATCGAGGGCGTGGAGGGCTCCTACTCCAACGTGATGGGCCTGCCGGCCCGGGGCGTCTACCGGCTCATGAGGGCGGCCGTTGGTGACCTCGCTCTCGCTCTTCCCGCTCCTTCTTCCCCCTGAGCTTCATCTCGTACATCCGCGCGTCGGCCTGGGCCAGCGTCATGGGGAACTCCGCGTCCATGCGGTGCGTCGCCCACCCCACCGACAGCGACGGGTGCACCCCTTCGGTCCCCGCGATGTTGGGCAACCGCCGGGCCAGTTCTTCCGCCTTCTGCGCGGCGGACCCCTCGTCGGTGCGCGGCAGCAGGACCAGGAACTCGTCGCCTCCCCAGCGGAAGACGAAATCGGACTCCCGGACGCACGAAGTGAGGTAGGCGGCCACGAACTTCAGGACGTCGTCGCCGACCGCGTGCCCCTTGACGTCGTTGATCTCCTTGAAGCGGTCGATGTCCGCCAGGAGGACCGACAGGGAGATGCCGTAGCGCCGCACGTTGGCGGTCTCGCGGCGGATGACGTCGTTGAAGTGGTGGCGGTTGTAGAGGCCGGTCAACGGATCGCGGATCCCCATCTCCCGCAGCTGCTGATCGGACTCCACCAGCTGCTGCATCTCCTGGGCCAGCTGCGACTGGCTGGTCTCGAACAGAAGAATGATGATTCCGACCGCGATCATCATCTCCAGGAGCATCGAGGCGAAGCCGGTGTACTGGAGGCTCTCCGGCATGGTGGCCGGATCGCGGAAGCGCAGGTAGGCCGCGCCGATGATGGCCTCCTCCACGCCCCAAACCAGAAAGGAGATGGAGAGCAGCCCGCGCCCCGCCGCCGAGCCGGGCATGATGGCGAACGACACCGCGGCCGTGATGTAGGCGGCCGCCAAGACCAGCATCATCGGCGGCGACTGGCCGGTCACCTTGTCCGACTCGAGAGCGGTCCACCAGGCGATCGCGATCACCGGCACCAGCCAGAGAAGCTCCATCGGCCCGCGGCCCGCGCGCTCGTCGCGAAAGTGGCGCACTCCGCGCAGGAGAAACACCACGTGGGCCAGCAGGGCGATGTGCAGGAGGAAGACGAAGGAGCGGACCTCGGTGGCCTGGGGGATGGCGTAGGTCAGCGCCAGGCCGACCAGCAGGAAGGCCCAGGAAGCGATCCAATCGAGGAACGCGCGGCGCCGGACCTTCTGGTAGAGAAGGAGAAAGAGCAGGAACAGCAGGAACGTCCCTGCCGCCTGGATGAGCAAGGAAAACTGGTAGACGGGCATCGAGCGTTCTTGGGCGTTCCGGTTTGTTCGAGCGAGAAATCTTAACCCGAATCCTCCGGATCGCGGGATCGGCCGGAAATCGTGGGACGATCGCGGTCATGCCGGGCCCTCGCAAACGCGCAGACCGCTCCCACGCGATCGCTCTGGTCGCGCCCTCGGCGCGTCGGGCCCGTGCCGCGGCGAGGGAGCTCGGCGGCCTCTGGAAGAGGCAGCCCGTGACTCCGTGCACGCTGGCCGCCTTCCTGGCCGGCCCGGAAGCGTCGCGCGTCCTGCTGTGCCCGGCGGGTCGAAAGGCCGAGGCGGATCTCGCGTTTCTGACCGAAGCGCGGCGCCGCGTTCTCTGGCCGCCGCCCGAAGCAGATCTCGGCGCGGCCGTCGCGGGACTTCGAGGGGAGCACCCCGCCTCCCCGCGGTCGCTGCCCGCGAAAGAGACGCGTTCCCGCGGGCGCAAGAGCGCGCTTCTGATGGAGGGGATCGTGTCCGCGCGGCGGGCCGAGCTGGCCGCGACGTCAGCCCAGCGAGACTGGATCGCGGAAAGCCCGTTTCACGTCCGCGTCGCCGGGCCGCGCCTGCGGGAGCTCGCCGCCCGCGGAGTCCGGTGGTTCGCCTTGCGGCCCGTGCGCCTGGAGGCCGTCCTGGCTTCTCCGATTCTCGCCCGGTCCAGCCGGAGTTGGCGCGGCCTCCTCCCGCCGGGAACCCGCGTCCGCGTGCTCCAGGACGCGACGCGGCGCTAGCCCTGGCGACACGCGACGCCTCCCGCCTTCCCCCTTACGCCTTCCTGCCCTGCACGGCGCTCAGATAGACCTTGCCCTCGATGAAGAGGTCGAGCAGGTCGCGGTCGATCACGCCGCGGCGCGCCTCCGTGTTGAGGATGTCGATGGCTCGATCGTTGGGAACGGCCTTCTTATACGGTCTGTCGCGGGCCGCCAGCGCGTCGTAGATGTCGGAGATCGTGAGGGCGCGCACGGGGAACGGGATCTCTCCGGCGGTCAGGCGGCGGGGATAGCCCGAGCCGTCGAGCTTCTCGTGGTGCGCGTAGGCCCAGTCCGGAACGCGCGCCAGGTCCGGAGTCCAGGGGATCTTGATCAGGAAGCGGAAGGTCTGCGTGACGTGGGACTCGATCTCCCGCCGCTCCCGCTCGTTCAGGCTCCCCTTGGGGATGGACAGATAGGCGATCTCCTCGTCCTCGACCACCGGGCGCAGCGCGCCCGCGGCGTCGCGGAAGCGGATCTCCCGGAGCCGCTCGACCTCCGCGGAGATCTCCTTTTCCAGAAGGCTCGGCTCGTCCGCCCGGGCGACCACCTTCCAGGCCTTCTCCAGGAGCCCCACCCGGTCGGCCAGGGCCTGGGCGACCTGGCGCTCGCTCCAGCGCTCCCGCGCCGCGTTCTCCCAGACCTCCGCCGCGGCGGAGAGGATGGCCTGGTCGAACCGCGCGCGCACGAGGTCCCGGCGGCCGGGCGGAAGCTTGCGCGCCTTGACCAGGACCCACTCGCGCACGCCGACCTTGCCGAAATCGTGGAGGACCGCGGCGTAGCGCAGCTCGCGCAGCTCCTCCTTTCCGATGTGGAACGAGGCCAGCGGCCCGGTCTCCGCGCGGTCGGCCAGCTCGGCCAGGCCGCAGGCCAGCAGGGCCACGCGCTCGGAGTGGCCCGAGGTGGTCGGATCGCGCTGCTCGATCGCCGTGACCGACGCTTCGACGAATCCCTCGAAGAGCCGGCGGATGCTCTCGGTCAGCCTCCGGTTCTCCACCGCCACGGCGGCCTGGGAGGCCAGGGAGCGCGCCACGTCCTCGTTCTCCGTCTCGAAGGGAACGGTCTCGACCTTGAGGAACGCGGTCACGCTCGAGTCCGGCGCCGAGTACTTCCGGCGGTTCAAGAGCTGCAGCACGCCGATGGTCCGCCCTTGCGGCGTCGTCATCGGAACGGCGAGCATGGACTGCGACCGGTACCCGTACTTCTTGTCGAACCCGTCGTCGAAGCGGTACGGCGCGTCGGCCGGAAGCTGGCGCACGTCGGCCAGGTTCAGGGTCCCGCCGTTGACGGCCACGAACCCGGCGATGGAGGAGCGGTCGAGCGGCAGCGTCCGCTCCACGAACTCGAACGGAACGGAGTCGTTCTGCGCCCGCACGAACTTGAGGACCTCTCCCCCGCCGGCTCCGGGCTCGATCAGGTAGAGGCTTCCGGCGTCGGCCTGGGTGAGCGAGCGGGCCCGAGCGAGGATCGTCTCCAGCAGGCGGTCCTGATCGCGCTCGGCCGCCAGCGCGATCCCCACGTCGACCAGCGCGCGGATTTCCTCGGTCCGGTGCCCCAACGCCCGCCGGGCCTGGGCCGAGACCGCGCGGTCCTCCAGGATCCGAAAGAGGGATTGCACCGCGCGGGCGAGATGCTCGCCGGGAGCCCCCTCGGGCAGTGAAAAGTAGAGCCGGGCGGACCAGAACGGATCCAGCCGCGACGGCTTCTCTCCGAGGTAAACGACGCCGAGGCGGTCCGCGCCCTCGCCGAGCTCCGCGGGCGGCGGGACGGCAAGAAGGTCGGCGGACGCGTGATCGCACAGCACCACGGCGACGTCCTTTTCCAGGAGGGTCAGGCTTTCCGACTGAAAGGGGCGCTTGTCCAGCTGCATCTCCGGGAGGAGAAACAGAAGCTCCCCGATCGGACGGCCGTGCAGCAGCACCCGACGGAATCCGGCGCCTGAATTGGGAGGCACGCGCGGATTATAAGAGTCGGTCGGACGCGCGCGCCGGCGTAAGACGCGGCGAGGCGGGCAAGTGCCCGCCGCTCAAGCTTCCGACAGATCGCCGGCCAGCTCTTGCAAGGTCTCCGGCGAAAGGGCCGTCTCGGCTTCGTAGCCGCCGTGTCGGACCGCGATCGCCGCGCCGGCGCCTTCGGCGATGGCCCGCCGGGCCGCCGGCCCCAGGGGGAAGCGCACGTAATGGACGGCGGAGATGCGGTCCTCCCGGCTCTGCCCGGCAGCGAACCGGGCGCAAGCCGTCTCCCCTCCTGCCTCCAGGACCAGCCGGCCGGGCTCGTCCAGTCCGACGAACCGATCCAGGGTCGGCTGGACCTTCTCGAGCTCGGTGACTTCGAGGAAGAGCGTCGCGGCCACTTCGCCCTCCCTCGGAAGCAGCTCGTTGTACACGTCGATCTCCTCCTGGATCTTCGCGGGAGCGACGATCCGCTCGACGCGGACCATCTCCTGGATCTGGAACCGCACCGTGTCGCGGTTCTCGAAGACCAGGGTCATGAGCGGACCGAGCGCGATGCGCCGCCGCGTCTTCAGGTCGATGACCCGGCGGCGGAAATCGGCGCGCCCGAGCTCGTACTCGTGGAGATTCTGGATCTCGTCGAGGGTCAGGGGTTTCATCGGACGCCTTTCTGGATTGATCCTGCGGAATGCCGGACCGGCGGGACCACGCTCACTCCGCGGCCAGGCCGTACGCCTCGGCCAGGATCTGAACGGGGTGCTTGGCGGTGCGCCCGGTGCCCTGGCGGATCTGGATGCCCGCGAGGGGACAATCCGTGGCGATCGTGTCGGGGCGCGCCTGCGCGACCTGCTGGAAAACCGGCTCTCCGACCTTCATCGACAGCGGGAAGTACTCCGTCTTCATGCTCCAGGTCCCGTCGTGCCCGGTGCACTTTTCCACCGTGGAGACCTCCGCGCCGGGAATGAGCTTCAAGAGGTCGCGGGACTTGAAGCCGATGTCCTGGACCTTCAGGTGGCAGGGAACGTGGTAGAGCACCTTGCCCGGACTGCGGCGGAAATCCAGGGCCAGCCGCCCCTGCGCGTGGCGGCGCATCAGGTACTCGCACAGATCGGCGGTCGAGTCGGAGACCTGCCGCCCCCGTTCGTCCGCGCCGAGCTGCGGATACTCCTTGCGCAGGGTCAGGCTGCACGTGGGGCCGGGAGAGACGATGGTGTAGCCGGCCTGGACGAAGGGCGCGAAGGCGTCGATGTTGGCCAGACGGCACTCCCGGGCCGAATCGATGTCGCCGCTCTCGAGAAACGGCATGCCGCAGCAGCGCTGGTCGGGGACGGCGACGGCGATCCCGTTCTTCTCCAGCACCGCGACGGCGGCCCTCGCGACGTCGGGCGCGTTGTAGTTGAGCGAGCAGGTCACGAAGAGGGCGACCTTCTCGCCGGCGGCGGACGCCGGGCCGGCGTCGGGGCGCATGCGGCCTCCCCGCCGCTTCCACCAGGCCAGAAACGTCCGGCCGTCGTACGTGGGCAGCATCCGGTCCCGGTGGATGCCCAGCGTCTTCTCCAGGATCACCCGCGCCGCCCGGCTCTCGCTGACGGAGTTCACCAGGGGCGCGAGCGCAGAGGAGAGACGGCCCACCGCGTCCGCGGAGGAGAGCACGCGCTCCCGCAGGCCCGGTTTTCCGGCGCCCTTGACCTTCGCCGCGCGGTCGCGGAACACCACGCGCGGCACGTCGACGTCCCAGCGGTGGGGCGGATAGTAGGGACAATGCGGAATGCAGAGCTTGCACTCGTAGCAGAGATCCGAGAAGCCGGCCAGATCGGCGCCGGCCAGGCGCTCGGCCTCCCCGTCCACCTCCGGGCGATCCAACGCCCGGAAGAGCACGTCGAAGGACGGGCAGAGGTTGTAACAGCGCCGGCAGGTGTGGCAGATGTCGGCCACCCGGCGCAGCTCCTTGTCCACCGCGGTCAGGTCGTAGAAGTCGTGCGCCTGCGGATCAAACAAACGCCGCTCCCGCTTGTTCCGGATTCGTGCCTGCGCCTAATGAAGGCCATTTCGCCTTACGCCTCACGCCTTCCGCCTTCCGCCTCACGCGCGCGCAGCGCGTCAAAACGATCCCAAATTGTCCAGGCCCTTCTGGAAGCGGCCTGCGTGCGACTTCTCGGCGCGGGCCAGGGTCTCGAACCACTCGGCCACTTCCGTGAAGCCTTCCTCGCGTGCCGTGCGGGAGAATCCGGGGTACATCTGGGTGTACTCGTAGGTCTCGCCTTCGACGGCGGACTTCAGATTGACGTCGGTTCCGCCCATGGGAAAACCGGTGGCCGGATCCCCGACTTCCTTCAAGAAATCGAGGTGCCCGAAGGCGTGGCCGGTCTCCGCTTCCGCGGTGTCCCGGAACAGTCCGCCCACCTCGGGATACCCCTCGATGTCCGCGCGCCGGGCGAAATAGAGGTACCGGCGGTTGGCCTGCGACTCTCCGGCGAACGCGTGCTTCAGGTTGTCGTGCGTCTTCGTCCCCATCAACGGTGCCATTGTGCATCTCCTTCCGATCGATTTGCATTGCGGCCCCGCCGACACTCCCGGCAGAGGCCGATGAACTCCAGAACGCGCTCTTGGATTTCGTGGCCCCGGGCCTTAAGACGCCGTTCGGCGGCCAGGGCTTCGCCGGTTCGCTCGAGGTCGAGCATCAGGCCGCAGCCGCGGCAGACGAAGTGGTCGTGCCGCGCGACTTCGGCGTCGAAGCGCGTCGTGCGTCCGCGCGACCAGGCCTTGAGCTTCCCCTCGGCGACCAGCCGCTGCAGATTGCGGTAGACCGTTCCGAGCGAGATCCGGGGAAGCTGGCGGCGCACCTGCCGGTAGACCCACTCCGCGGTGGGATGGATCTGCGTGGCGGCGACGGTCTCGTAGACCAGGCGCCTCTGCCGGGTCTTGCGCCGGGCCACCGATCCGTCCGTCGAGGCTTGCTCCATTTCAGTAATAAAAACTATTACTAATAGTGAACCCTGTCAAGTTCGTTCCCCCCTCCCGCCTCCCGCCTCCCGCCTTCCGCCCGAGTTAGAATCCTCCCCCTTGGACACGGGCACGCCAGCGCCAACGGCCGCCGGGAGGGATTTCCCTCTCGGCATCCCCGGCTTCACGTATCAGGATCTGCACCGGGAGGACCGGTTGGCGGAGCTCGACCGGCTCTTCCTGGAGGCGTTGAGCCTCGAGGATTCCGCCCTGGCCGGACGCCTGCGCGCTTACCGCGCCGAGCCGGCCGCGCTCGATCCCCTCTCTCGTTCGAAGCTGCTGGTCGAGGCGGCCCGGCCGCTCTCCCTCTTCCTCGCGCGCCTGTTTGGCATCGAGTCTCCGTGGAGACAGCAGGGCGCCTGCGCCGCTCCCGAGGCGGCGCTCTTCCGCTTCCGCCGCGACTTCCTGCAGCGGCGGGCGGTCAAGGCGAAGCTGCCCGAGGATCCCGCGTTCGACTGGGCCGCCCTCGCCGCGACGGCCGCCGCGATCGAGCGGGACCTTCATCCGGACCTCCCGTGGAGGGACGACCCGGAGCTGGCGACCGCCCTCATGGCCGCCGGCCTCCTGGATCTGGAAAGCGACTTTCTCGCCGCGGTGCGGCAGAAGAAGATCCCGGAGGTCCCCGCCGCCGCTCGGGAGTCCGCGCGCCGCCTCGCGGACCGGGCCACCGCCTCGGCGCGGCCGGAGCTCGCGCCGGCCGACCCCGGCACGGACGAGGGCCTGCTCGCGTTCCTGGAATCGCTCCTTCGGACGTACGCCCTCTTCGGCCGGGGCCGGCTGGAGCGGCCGGAGTGGAGCGCGCCCATCGCCGGCTGGTGCTCCTGGCACCTCCCCGAGGCGATCGATTTTGGCGAGCTCGTGGAGACGGAGCGGCCCGACCCGGGGCGGCCCGAGCTTCGCGTCGGCCCCCACGATCGGCGCCGGCGGCGCGTCGGATTCGGGTTGACCGATCCCCGCATGACCCGGCGCGAGGTGCTCGGCCAGACGCACTACTGCCTGCTCTGCCACGACCGCGAGAAAGACTCCTGCTCCAAGGGATTCTTCGACGCCAAGACCAGCACGTTCCAGAAGAACCCGCTCGGCGTGGCGTTGCCCGGGTGCCCGCTCGACGAGAAGATCTCCGAGATGCACCAGCTGCGCCGCGAAGGGGACTCGATCGGCGCTCTGGCCCTGGTGACCATCGACAACCCCATGTGCCCGGGCACGGGGCACCGCATCTGCAACGACTGCATGAAGGGCTGCATCTTTCAGAAGCAGGAGCCGGTGGACATCCCGCAGATCGAGACGGGCGTCCTGACCGACGTGCTGGCCCTGCCCTGGGGCGTCGAGATCTTCGGCCTCCTCACGCGCTGGAATCCCCTGAGCCCGGCGCGGCCCCACGCCCTGCCCTACAACGGCAAGAACGTGCTCGTGGTGGGACTGGGGCCGGCGGGCTACACGCTGGCGCACTACCTCTTGAACGAAGGGTTCGGGGTCACCGGGATCGACGGCCTGAAGATCGAGCCGCTTCCCGCCGATTGGACCGGCGCGGACGGGGGCGGAATCCGCGCGATCCGCGACTGGAAGGAGATCGAGCGCGCCCTCGACCGCCGCCCGCTGGCCGGTTTCGGCGGCGTCTCCGAATACGGCATCACCGTCCGGTGGGACAAGAACTTCCTGACCCTGGTCCACCTGACGCTGGCGCGCCGCGCGCGCCTCTCGATCCTGGGAGGCGTGCGTTTCGGAGGCACCATCACCGCCGAGCAGGCCTTCGACCTCGGGTTCGACCACGTCGCGATCGCCGCGGGCGCCGGGCGGCCGACGATCATCGGGATGAAGAACAACATCGTCCGGGGTGTCCGCAAGGCCTCGGACTTCCTGATGGCGCTCCAGCTGACCGGCGCGTTCAAGGAGGAGGCGCTGGCCAACCTCCAGGTGGAGCTGCCGGCCGTGGTGATCGGCGGCGGCCTGACCGCCATCGACACGGCCACGGAGCTCCTGGCGTACTACCCGCTGCTGGCGGAGAAGACGCTGGCGCGCTACGAGGCGCTCGCCGCCGAGCGCGGGGAGATGGCGCTGCGGGCGATGTTCGACGGCGAAGAGCGGGAGATCCTCGACCGCCTCCTCCACCACGCGACCGAAGTGCGGCAGGAGCGGCGGCGGGCCCGGGACGCGGGCGAGGCGCCCGACTTCGCGCGCCTGTGCCGCGAGTGGGGCGGCGTCTCGATCGTCTACCGCCGATCGATGGAGGAGTCCCCCGCGTACCGGCTCAACCACGAGGAGATCATCAAGGCCCTGGAGGAGGGGATCTCCTTCGTCGAGAACCTGGAGCCGGAGGAAGCGGTGCCCGACGAGAACGGGACCCTGAAGGCGGTTCGCTTTCGCCGCTCCCGGGACGGCGAGGTCGTCGAGCTGCCGGCGCGGGCCTGCCTGGTGGCGGCGGGCACCACTCCCAACATCACCTACGAGAAGGAGCGCCCCGGAACGTTCCCCATGGACGAGCGGAGGCGTTTCTTCCTCCCTCACCGCGCCGTCGACGACGGCCGGGGCGGCTGGCGGCTCGAGCCCTCGTCGGCGACCGACGAGACCGCGTTCTTCACCGGCTACAACCGCGGCGGCAAGCTCATCACCTTCTTCGGCGACAACCATCCGGCGTTCAACGGGAACGTGGTCAAGGCCATGGCCTCGGCCAAGAAGGGCTACGTCCCGCTCACCACGGTCCTGCTGGGCCGCGACAAGGCCCGCCCGACGGCCCCTCTGGAGGAGTGGGAGACCTTCCGCCGCCGGATCGAGAGCCGGCTGACCGCGCGCGTCGCGGCGGTGAATCGTCTGACCCCCACGATCGTCGAGGTCGTGGTCCACGCGCCCGCCGCGGCGGAGAACTTCCAGCCCGGCCAGTTCTTCCGCCTGCAGAACCTGGAGGTGCACGCTCCGGTCGTGGGCGGGGCGCCGCTCTTGATCGAGCCCCTGGCTCTGACGGGGGCCTGGGTCGACGCGAAAAAGGGCCTCCTCTCCATGATCGCGCTCGAGCTCGGCGGGTCGTCGCGCCTGTGCGGCGTCCTGAAGCCGGGCGAGCCGGTCCTGGCCATGGGACCGACCGGCGCGGCCACGGAGCTTCCGACCAACGGGACCGTGCTCTTAGCCGGCGGAGGCCTGGGCAACGCCGTTCTCCTTTCGATCGGAAAGAAGGCGCGCGCGCTCGGCAATCGCGTGGTCTATTTCGCCGGCTACAAGAAGGCGGAGGACTTCTACAAGCGCGAGGACGTCGAGGCGGCCGCCGACGTGCTGGTGCTTTCCGTCGACCACGGCGCCACCATCCCGGTCCGGCGCCCGAACGACCGCGAGTTTCTCGGCAACATCGTCGAGGCCATGGTGGCCTACGGATCGGGCCGGCTGGGGAAGGCGACGATCGCCCTCTCCGACGTCGACCGCGTCATCGCGATCGGCTCGGACCGGATGATGGCGGCGGTGGCGCGCGCGCGCCATGGCGTCCTGGCGCCGTACCTCAAGCCCGAGCACATCGGCATCGGCTCGATCAACTCGCCGATGCAGTGCATGATGAAAGAGGTTTGCGCCCAGTGCCTGCAGCGTCACATCGACCCGGCCACGGGCAAGGAGAAGGAGATCGTCTTCTCCTGCTTCAACCAGGACCAGAAGCTGGACGAGATGGACTGGGGCAATCTCGCGGCGCGGCTGCGCCAGAACACTGTCAGCGAGAAACTGACGAACCTCTGGCTGGAGAAGCTGCTGGCGGGAAGCCCTGTCGGACGAATCTAGAGGGCCGGCGGACTACAATCCCTATCTTGTAATCGCCTCACGCCTCACGCCTCACGGCGCAGCTACGGCATCCCCGCCAGGAACAGCAGATACGGGTTGATCGCCAGCCCCCGCCGGAAGCTCCCGGCGTCGTCGGGGACCCGGGTGATCGAGAAGTGCAGGTGCGGCCCGCCGATCACGTGGCCGGTCGATCCCACGTAGCCGATCACGTCCCCCTTCTTCACCTTCTCCCCGACGGCCAGCCCGTCGGCGTATTTCGAGAGGTGGCAGTAGAAGAGCAGGTACTGGCCGGTCGGGTCCTTCTGGTAGATCGCGTTGCCCGACTTCTTCTCGCGGACGATGCGCACGATCTCGCCGTCGGTCGTGGCCAGGACGGGCGTCCCCCGCGGCGCCCCGATGTCGATGGCCAGGTGCTTGCGGTGGCGGCCCCGCGACGAGAGGAACGAGTCCTTGAGCTTCTGCGCGTCCACGCCCTCGACGGGGATCTCGAAAGCCTGGGAGACGAGCTCGGTCAGGTCGACGTCCTGCGGCTTGACCACGGCCGCCGCGGACTTGGGCCGGAAGAAGGAGCCGAGCTTCTCGGCTACGCGCGCCAGACCGGCCGCGGCGCGCGCCACCCCTTCCGGCGACTCGGAGGCCATGGCCGCCTGCCCTTCCGGGCTCTCCGCGTCCACCGCGGGATCGTGCAGGCGCGCCTCGATCGGCGCGTCGATCGGCTCGCAGGGCGGGCGGGGGTAGTCGTAGGCGACGGCCGGGAGGAAGGGGCCGTAGACGGGCAGCGTCTGGGCGGATTCGAAAACGACCTTGCCCGAGACGTCCTGGTAGATCTTGGCGTGCCGCTTGGCCCGCGAGGACCTGTGGTGATGAGCCTTCCGGGCCTTGGCGGCCGCGGCGCCGCCGGCGGACACGGCCCTGGCAGCCCTGGCGTGATGGCGGGCCGGCTTCCGCGCGTGCCGGGCGGCGGCCGATGCCGGCAATGCCGGAGCCGCGCAGAGCAGGACGCTCACCAGGAGGACCCCTGCCTTTGGGAACCCTTGCACGCGGCGAATTATCCCGGGGGTTGGAAGGCCAGGTCAAGAGGAAAAGCCTTCAAAATCAATCAGTTATGCTGTACCAGCATACCGGCCGGTCGGGCGGTTTTCCGAGCCTGTTTCCGGCTCCCGCCAGCGATCGCGCGATTCACACCCGAAAACGGGCGTTTGAAATCCGGGCGGCGAAGATTGGGACCTGAGTCTAGCCGCGCTCCAGGTACGAGTTGTCGCGCGTGTCGATCTTGATCCGGACTCCGGCCTCGATGAACTGCGGGACCATGACCTGGAGCCCGGTCTCGAGCTTGGCGGGCTTGTAGGAGGCAGACGCCGTCGCGCCCTTCATTCCGGGCTGGGTCTCGACGACCTTGAGCGTGACCGTGTTGGGCAGCTCGATGCCGACCGGGTTGCCCTCGTAGAGGTCCACGTGAATCGCCGTGTTGGGGAGCAGGTACATCATCTGCTCGCCGATCACCTCGTCGGCCAGGGTAACCTGGTCGAACGTCTCCTGGTCCATGAAGTGGTGCCCGGCGGCGTCGGAGTAGAGGTACTCCATCTCCCGCTCGTCGAGCGAGGCCTTCTCCACCCGGTCGGTCGAGCCGTAGCGCTGCTCGATCATCGATCCGTTGCGCAGGTTGCGCATCTTGACCTGGACGAACCCGCGCAGGTTGCCGGGTGTCTTGTGGACCATGTCGTGGACGCGGTGCAGCTCCCCGTTGTGGATGACCAGGGTGCCGACGCGGATCTGGGTCGCGGGGATCATCATGGGACGATTTCTCTCCTCAGCAGAACGGCGAAATCTAGCAGAGTGCCCTGGGAAGTGACAAGTGACGAGCGGCGAGTGACCGGCGAAATCGGACCTCGGGCGTCCGCCAAAGGAAAGCCCCGGCGTAAGGCCGGGGCTCGCGGACGAACGAAGAAATGACTACCGCCGGACCCGGATGACCTCGGACCGGTCCACAATACCGTCGGAGTCGCCCGGGAAGACGAGCTTCAACGATGGCTCGGGAAGCGGGAACTCCTGGAACAGGCCGCGCCAGGTGTCGCCGGTAAAGAAGAGCGACGTGGACAGGGGCTCGATCCCGAGCGAACCGGCCGCCGGAACGTCCGGCGTGAAGAGCGCCGTCGAGAGATCCGGCCGCTCGACCGACGTGCTGTAGGAGTCGTTGATGAACTGGACGAGCTCGTCGGCCAGGATCGAGTAGCCGATGTTGGACATGTGGACGGCGTCGCCGTAGGCGAACATGCCGCCGGAGACGAAGGCCGTGGAGATGTGGATGCCGCCGTACGTGCGGCCGTTGGCGATGAGGTCCTCCGAGAGGGCGTAGAAATCGAAATACTTGAAGCCGTTCGCCTCCGCCGCGGACTTGATGACCGCGTTCATGTCATGGATCCGCTGGTCGATCGCGGCAACCTCGTCGGGATAGAGGATCACGCCGATGTTGACCGTGGCGGGAGGCACGAAGCCGCCGTCCGGAAGCGGGTTGTCGCACTTGGGGAGTGACGGGTTCACAGCACAGGGGATGCCGAAACCGAGCTGGAGAAGCGACTTGCCGCCCAGGGCGGCCTGCGGAGCGTTGGCTCCCAGAGTCACGAGGGCGTCCGACGGGAGAGGGCAGGCCGGCAACCCGTTGGGACAAGGGTTCGCCGCGTTGCCCGGCCCCAGCAGCGGGATCGGGTGACCGTTGGGGTCGAGGACGGGCTGATTCGTCGCCGGATTGACCACCACCGGCGGGATCGTCGAGGCCAGGGGAATGAGCTGCGCCTTGGGCGTGCCCAGAAACACTCCGTTACGCCCGCTCGCCTTCAAGGACGCCGCGACGGCGTTGTACTTCGCGGTGAAGAGGGGCAGCGGCGTCGCGGTCACGCCGTCCAGGAGAAACCCCGCGCCGCCCGCGGTCAGGATGTCGTTGCCGATGATGCCCAGCGTAAGGAAGGTCGGGTTGAGCGAGAGCGCCTGGTCGAGCGCCGAGCCGTGCCCGCGCAGAATGATGTCCGCGATCCCTCCATTGTCCGTGAGCTTGTCGGAGACGTCGGCGATCTTGTAGCCGGGGACCGAGACGTTGTCGTAGGGTCGCGCGAGCTGAAGATTGCTCGGGGTGCCCAGCTTGGTCGAGATCAGCCCGAAGGACACCGACGGCACCAGGGTCTTCAACCCGGTGCAGGTCGGAATGCCGGGGTCGGTGATGGTCGGCTGCTGGAAATCGGAGATGCCGAACTGGTGGGCCAGGATGTTGGGATAGGAGAAACGCTGGTTGCGGTCGACCAGGCAGCCGGCGGAGAACCCCGCGCCGTAGCTGTCGCCGAGCGCGACGTACTTGGTAAAGGTGGGCGCCTGGGCCGTCAGCGCGGCGGCGGTCGCCAGAGCCGCGACCAGCGAGACGGCGGCGGTCTTGAGGAGGCTTGCGTTCCTGTGCATCGGTGCGCTCCTTAGAAGGAAAGCCGGAGATCGACGGCGAAGACGTTCACGGTCTCCCGGTACACTCCGAAAAAGTTGTCGTTGTTGGCGTGGCCGGCGGTGTCGCGGCTCTTGACCTTGATGTAGATGTCGCCGACGTTCACGCCCCAGTGGTCGGAGTCGTAGCCCAACCCGAGCGTGAAGGCGTCGCGGTCGTTGTCGGCCAGGAGCGGCCCGACGTCCTCGACCGGCTGCGGCGTCTTGTCGCGGTAGTACCCTGCCCGGACGGCGAGCTTGGAGAACTTCTTCTCCAGGCCGACGCGGTAGGCCCAGGAGTTGTTCCAGTTGGTGTGGCGGTCGAGGGAGGGGATCGCGGAGTTGTCCGGGAATGTGACCAGGAGCTCGTTGAAGCGGCTCCACTTGGTCCAGTCCGCTTCGAGCGCCAGGGTGAAGTCGCCGGGAAGCCCCACCGCCGCGCCCAGGTTGAGCGACTCGGGAAATTCGATCGCGGTCGAGGCCTTCTGGTTGCCCTGGGGAAGCTCCGAGCCGACGACCGCGTCGAACTGCGCGTTGCCGGTGAAGCGTTGCTGGAAGGTCGCCGTTCCCTTGTAGTCGATCTTGATCTTGCTGCGGTACGCCGCGCCGATGGAGAACTGCGGGACCGGCTTGAACAGGATGCCCGCGTTCCAGCCCCAGCCGTGGTTGTCGGTCAGGTCGCTGTTCAACTTGACGTGGGCGACGTCGACCACCGAGTTGGTGAACGGGTTTACCGCGGCCTGGTTCTGCTCCAGCATCACCTTGGAGAAGCGGTAGTCCGCCCCGACGGCCAGGGCGAGCTGCGGCGTGGCCTGGAACGAGAGCACCGGGTTGATGTCGGTCGTCTGGATGAAGGTGTTCTGGCCCACGAAGCGCCCGGAGAAGCTGGCCGCGGAGACCGGGCTGCTCGCGCAGTTGCCGCCGCAGTTCTCCGCGTTGTCCCAGCGGAAGCCCAGGCCGTAGGGGGCGAAGATGCCCAGCCCCAGGTTGATCTCCTGGGTCAGCGGCGCGACCACGTAGAGCGTCGGCAGCGTGTAGGTCGTCTTGTGCTCGTTCTCGTGGATGCCGTCGCCGGGATAGGGGTTGGCGCCGTCGAAGCTCCCCTTGGTCCGGGTGATGAAGGAGCTCCCGACCTGGATGTCGAAGTGCTTTTCCCAGCCGATGCCGGCCGGATTGAAGAAGATCGCCGACGGATCGTTGGCGACCGCGGTGAACGCGAGACCCATGCCCGACGCGCGCGCTCCCTGGGACATGAGCTGGAATCCGGAGGGGAACGCGGGGAGAGCGACGAGAAAACCGAACGCTGTCAGAAGAAGGGCAAGCCGGCGTGGTCGGACCCGATGACCTCTTGTCACGGTTTCTTTCCTCCGTTAATGGCGAATCTCGAGCGGTGGCGGTGCAATCTTACCCCGGACGCCCGCCGGGCCAAGCGCGTTCTCGAACCGCCTCGCCCGGTCCGGTCGGATCACGCCGCCCGTCCTCGTGACGCTTTGTTTCACCGGGTCCGGCGCGGTGTCCGATTCTGAAGGCATAATCGGGGGATCGTGCAGCGCGAGAGCGAGAGTCCGACCAGGGACGGCCGCCCGCCCGGACCGGGCGGCGCGGATCGTCCCCTCACCAAGGGCACCCTCCTCGGCGGCCGCTACCGCATCGAGGGCGTCCTCGGGCACGGCGGGATGGGGATCGTCTACCGCGCGCGGGACCTGAAGCTCGACCAGGACATCGCCTTGAAGCGCATCCGGCCGGACCGGATCTCCCCGGAGCGCCGCGAGACGCTGCGCCGCGAGATCATCCTCTCCCGCAAGGTCACCCACGAGAACGTCTGCCGGGTCTACGACCTCGTCGAGTTGAACGGCGAGGAATTCGTCTCCATGGAGTACCTGCCCGGCCGGACCTTGAAGGAGATCGAGGACGAGGAGAAGGTCCTGCCCCTGGGCCGGGGGCTCGCCATCGCCAAGAAGATCGTCCAGGGCCTGGCCGCCGCGCACAAGATCGGGATCCTGCACCGCGACCTGAAACCGGAGAACGTCATCGTCGCCTCCGACGACACGCCGCGGCTGATGGATTTCGGAATCGCCGTGGACACCCGCCTCTACCGCGGTGAGAAGGAAGACACCGTTCCGGGCACGCCCCAGTTCCTGGCCCCCGAGCTCCTGCGCGGAGACGCTCCCTCCGTGGTGACGGACATCTACGCCATGGGCGTCCTCCTCTACGAGATGTTTACGGGGCAGGTGCCCTTCGACGACCCGGACACCGCGCGCCTCGTGCGCAAGGTCATCACCGAGATGCCGCCCAAGGCCGGGTCGCTGCGGCCGGACTTGCCTCCGGAGCTGCTCGGGATCCTCGACCGGGCCATCACCAAGGATCCGCAGGCGCGGTTCCCCGACGCCGACACGCTCGGCGACGCCATCTCCAAGTTCGAAGGCAAGGTGCTCGACCGCGTCCTGGCCGAGGTCTCCGTCACCCGGGCCAAGATGGTCAAGCTGATGGTCATCCTGGAGGCCAACAAGGCCCTCGCGGCGACGTTCGATCCGACCGAGATCCTGCGCATCATCC
Source organism: uncultured Acidobacteriota bacterium (assembly GCA_963733955.1). Lineage (GTDB taxonomy): Bacteria > Acidobacteriota > Thermoanaerobaculia > UBA5066 > Gp7-AA6 > DATFTF01. Next base: position 1,058,656 of record CAVTEW010000003.1, on the reverse strand, counting down.
TGCGCACGGCCACGAGCGAGACCGACGCCGAGCGGGGCACGATCTTCCTGCGCGATCCGGGCTCGCCCGAGCTGGTCAGCCAGATCCTGGAGGGGGGCTCGGTGGCCCCCATCCGCCTGCCGGTCGGGCGCGGCATCGCCGGAACGGTGGCCCGCACCGGGGAGATCGTCAACATCCAGGACGCCTACAAGGACCCGCGCTTCGACTCGCGCACCGACCTGACCTCGGGTTTCCACACCCGCACGATCCTGGCCGCCCCGCTGCGCACCCCCAAGGGCGAGATCGTCGGCGTGGTCGAGGTCCTCAACAAGCGGCACAGCGCCTTCACCAAGGAGGACGAGGAGTTCCTGGCCGAGGTCGGAACGCACTCGGCGCTGGCGGTGGAGAGCGTGCGCCAGCACGAGGCCGCCGTTGCCGACGCGCGGCGGGAGGGAGCCTGGGAGGTCCTGAAGAACGCCCGGCAGTTCCTGGCCCCCACGACCTGGCCGGAGACGCCGGGGTTCGAGTCGGCGCCGCTGCGGTGGCGGTCGGAGGAGCTGAACCTGGTCTGCTTCGCCGTGTCCGCCTCGGCCGGACGGATCGCGTTCCTGCTGGTCGAGAGCTCGCTTCCGCCTGGCGACGCCTTCGGCGCCCTGGTGCGGGCCGCGGGGGCCGGGCGGCCGCTCCTGGCCACGACCGCCCCCGAAGAGGTCCTGGAAAAGATCCTGGCCGCGGAGCCTTCCTGCTCGGCGACGGCCGCGGCGTGGGAGGGCGCGCGGGTGCTGCTGGCCGCGGCGGGCGAATCCGCGACGGTCCCGTTCCTGCTGCGCGACGCGCGGCCGGTCCCCTATCCGGTGGCCGAGCGCAGGCGGATCAAGACCGCGCAGATCGACGCTGCGGCGGGCGATCTGCTGGTGTTGGCGTCCAACGGCCTGGCGGCCATGCAATTCGCGGCCAAGCCGGGCCCGCCGGAGAAGGCGGTCCAGCACTTCGCCCGCGAGGCCGAGGGACAGCCGCTGTCCGCCGCCTTCGCGCGGCTGGTCTCGGAATGGAAGCGGGCCGGCGCAGCGCCCGGCGAGAAGGACGTGCTGCTGCTCGCCGCGCGCCGGCAGTGAAGCGCCGCTTCGTCCTCGTCGACGTCTTCGGCGACCGTCCCTTCGCCGGCAACCCCCTGGCGGTCTTTCCCGAATCGGACGGCCTGTCCGACGCGGCCATGCAGGCGATCGCCCGGGAGATGGACCACGCGGCCACGGCGTTTCTCTTCCCCTCGAGCCTCCCCGGCGCAGCGTTTCGCCTGCGGATCTTCTCCCGGGAGCGGGAGCTCCCCTTCGCCGGCCATCCGGCCCTGGGCGCCCACTTCGTCCACGCCACGGAACACCGCCTTCCCCTGAGCGAGCCGGTCACGCGCGTCGCCCACGAAGGCGGCGCGGGGCTCTTCCAGGTCGAGCTGAAGGTCGAAGGGGGCGAGATCACGCTGCTGCGCTTGAAGCAGCGCCTCCCGACGACCGGCGGAAAGTGGCCGAGCGAAGACGTGGCCCGCCTTTCCCGGGCTCTGGGGCTGGAGGAGGAGGAAATCGCGGCGACGAACCAGCCGGCCCGCGTCGTCTCGACGGGGCTGCCCGTGCTGATCGTTCCGGTCTCCACCCTGGACGCCCTGGGCAGCGCCCGCCCGCGCTACGGCGAGCTGCGCGAGATGCTGGGGGCCCGGGCCGAGGAGCCCGGCGAGGCGACCGTCGTCTACGCGTTCACCAAGGAGACCCGCGACGCCCGCGCCGCGGCGCACGCCCGGGCCTTCGACACGATCGGCTCCGTGGAGATCGCCGGGGCCGGGGCCGCGGCCGGCGCGCTGGCGGCCTACCTCATCGCGCAGGCGGCCATCACGATCCATCCGACCACGCACCTCGTCATCGAGCAGGGGCACGTCCTTGGACGGCCGTCCACGATTTCCGTCGAGGTCCAGGTCAAGGACGCGAAGGTGACCCAGGTCGTGATGGGAGGTCGGGTGATCCGAGTGGGCGAGGGGGCATTGGAGGCGTGAGAAAGAATTCGAGATGTGCGATTTGCGATTTGTGATGGCGGCACGTCGAGGCACGAAACGGCTTGCGCGCCCCAATCGCAATCACAAATCACAAATCACAAATCGTAAGTGACCCTCTCGTCCGTCACCCGGGCGAACTTCGGGAGATCGTGGGGGCGAACTTCTCTTTCCGAAAATATGTCCCATGCCTCCCATCCCCGCGCGGTCAGGGCGTCCGCGATCAGGGACCGGTGGCAGCGCCAGGGCAGGACCTCGGCGCACATCACCGCGGCCCGCTTCTCGCCGGCGAGCGTCTGGACGCGGGCCAGTCCCTCTGCGAACTCCGGCGTGTCCAGGAAGTCGGCGTACCCGCGGAAGGCCTCGACGCGCCACGCCGTGTGGGGCGAGTCGGGGCGGGGCTTGCGCCGCCCGCCGAGCTCGGGCAGGCCCGCATAGCCGATCCCCGCCGCGGGAAGGCTCGCGGACAGACTCGCCGCGTTGAAGTGCGGCCACTTGCGCGAGGCCGGGAACCGGCGCACGTCGAGCACAAGCTCCATATTGTGAGCGCGGAGGATCGCCAGGAACTTCTCGAGCGGGTGGTTGGAGTGGCCGAGGGTCCAGATCGTCGTCACGTCTTCACGGCAACACCGCCACCGCCACCGCCCCCGGTCCCCCGTGCGCGCCGAGCGCCGGCCCGCACTCGACGATCAGCACGTCGGACTCGGGATAGCGCTCCCGGATCTGGCGCGCCAGGTCGTCGGCGAGCTCCGGCGCGTCGCAGTGCGCCACGCCGAAGCGGCGGAACTCCGGGGACGGGCTCCCGGCGACCTCGAAGAGCAGCCGCATCATCTTGCCGCGAGCCGCCTCGAACCCGCGCGCCTTGGCCACCGCCTCGGCGGATCCCCGGCCCGAGAGGGTCAGCACGGGAAGAAGGCCGAGCAGCCGGGCCACGAAGCCGCGCGCCGCGGAGACGCGGCCTCCCCGGACCAGGTGCTCCAGCGTGGGCACGGCGATGAAGACCCGGGCCCGGTCGGAGGCCTCCCGGGCGACCCGGGCCACCTCGTCGGCGCTCCGGCCCGCGGCCGCGGCCTCGGCCGCCGCCCGCACCACCAGCCCCAGGCCCACCGAGACGTTGCGGCTGTCGACGTGCTCGAAGCGCGTCTTCTCGATCTTGCGCGAGCCCACGATGGCGGCCTGGTAGGTCCCCGAGACCGCCGCGGAGAGGTGGATCGAGACGATCGCGCCGGCATGCGCGGCCACGTTGCCGTACACCTGGGTGAAATCGGCGGGCGGAGGCTGCGAGGTCTTGGGCGCTTCGTCGGTCACGGCGAACCGCGCGTAGAACTCCGAGGGCGTCAGCGTGACCTTGTCGAGGTAGTTCTCCGAGCCGAAATAGACGCGCACGGGCACGACCCCGATGGCGAGCTCCTCCAGGAGCGTCTGCGGCAGGTCGCACGTCGAGTCGGTCACGATCCCCACGCGCTGGGCCCGGTTCTGGTCGAAGCGCGTCTCGTGCTGGGCGTGCATGTCCTCGACCTTCGTCTCGGCCACCTCGGCCAGGCGGCCCACCGTCTCGAAGAGCTTCTCCGGCTCGTTGGTGTGCACGTGGAGGCGCAGCCGTGTGGCCCCGCCGGCGATCACGATGGAGTCGCCCAGGAGCGCGGCCTCCCGCCGCAGCGCGTCGCGATCGATCCCGTCGCCTTCCAGGAGCACCTCGGTGCAGTAGCGGAAGAGGATGGCCTCCGGCGTCTTGTCGAAGATCGCCGCCTGGACGTCCTCCGGCGGCGCCTCGGGGAGCGATCGGCGCGCCGCGTCGCGCAGATACGTCACGATCCCTTCCAGCAGATACACGAACCCCTGCGCTCCGGCGTCGACCACGCCGGCCTTGGCCAGCGCCTTCATCTGCCTGGGCGTGTTTTCCAGCGACCTGCGGGCCTCGGTCAGCGAGTCCGGCAGCAGCTGCGCGAAATCGGCGCTCTTCTGCGCCCCCTTCTGGACCGCCGCGGCCCAGTCGCGCAGCACGGTCAGGATCGTTCCCTCCACCGGCCGGGCGATCGCCGCGTAGGCCGACTCCGACGCGCGCACCACGGCGGACCCGAAGTCTCCGGTGGAGACCCGCGGCTTGTCCGGCAGGCCTTCGCAGAATCCGCAGAAGAACTGGGCCAGGATCGCGCCGGAGTTCCCGCGCGCGCCGCCGACCGCGGCGTCGGCCAGCCGCTGTGACATCTGCCGGATGTGCCGCTGGCGCACCCGCGCGATCCCCGCGGCCATCTTCTGCAGCGTGGAGGCGATGTTGGTGCCGGTGTCGCCGTCGGGCACGGGAAAGACGTTGATCTTGTTGAGGGCCTCGGCTCGGTCGGCGACGAAGCGGGCTCCGGCGATGACCGCCCGGGAGAGACGGTGACCGTCCAGATAGCCGACGGCGATCACGACGACTTGAGCGGAGCGGTGGCGATCTGGCGCGCCGGGCTCTTTTCGCCGGCGGTCCGGTACTCCTCCGCGATGGCCGGCAGCCGGTCGAGGTACAGGAGCACCACGCCGCAGCTCATGCAGGCCCAGGGAAACACCCGCTCGGCGCTCCAGTCGAAAAGGCCCCTCTTCCACGGCTTCTTCCAGAAATAGGACGTGTAGCCGGCGTAGGAGCTGCGGGACCGGAGCATGTCCCCGGAACAGAGGGGACATTTGCGCTGGAAGTCGGCCATGGCGATGAGAATATCGTAAGGCGTCAGGCGTCAGGCGTAAGGCGTGAGGCGGAGAACGAGGGGACAGCCTAAGGCGTCAGGCGCAGCGCCGGAGCCTTGCTCACATCCGCCTCATGCCTTGCGTCCTGCTGCGCGACCGCGGTGCCCACGTTCGCCTCACGCCTCTCGCCTCTCGCCTCACGCCCGGTCCGGCCTCCACCTCAGCACGAGATTTCGCGCCGCGCCGACCTCGTCGACCCGCCGCACCGGGGTCGTGTGCGGGGCGTCGAGCACGATCTGCGGATCTTCCTCGGCTTCGCGGGCGATCTCGCGCATGGCGTGGATGAACGCGTCGAGCCCGACTTTCCCTTCCGTCTCGGTCGGCTCGATCATGAGCGCCCCGTGCACGATCAGCGGGAAGGAGATCGTGGGCGGGTGAAACCCGTAGTCCATGAGCCGCTTGCCCACGTCCATGTTGTGCACGCCGCGCTCGGCCTGCTTCTTGTCGGAGAAGACGACCTCGTGGAGGGTGGGGGCGTCGTACTTGAGGTGGTAGGTCCCCGAGAGGCCGGCCCGGATGTAGTTGGCGTTCAAGACCGCGCCGCGCGCGACCTCGCCGATCCGGTTTCCGTAGGAGCAGATGTAGGCGAGCGCGCGCACGAACATGCCGTAGTTGCCGAGGAAGGCGCGCAGCCGCCCGATCGAGAGGGGCCGGTCGAAGTCGAGCCGGAACGTGCCGTCGGCGCGGCGCTCGATGGTCGGGCGCGGCAGGAACGGCACGAGCTTCTCGCACACCGCGACCGGTCCCGATCCGGGACCTCCCCCGCCGTGCGGCGTCGAGAAGGTCTTGTGCAGGTTCATGTGCATCACGTCGATGCCCATCCGCCCGGGCTTGGCGACGCCGACGAAGGAGTTGAAGTTCGCCCCGTCGCAGTAGAGGTACCCGCCCTTGCGGTGCACGATCCGCGCGATCTCCAGGATCTGGCCCTCGAAGATCCCCAGCGTGTTGGGAACCGTCAGCATCAGCGCGGCGACGTCTTCGGTCATGGCCTCCTCGAGCACGTGGAGATCGAGGGTGCCGCGGGCGTTGGACTTGAGTTCCTTGACCTTGTAGCCGCCGAAATGCGCCGACGCCGGGTTGGTGCCGTGGGCCGAGTCGGGGATGAGCACGGTCGAGCGGGGGTTGCCGTCGCGCGCCAGGGCGGCCCGGACCATCAGGATGCCGGCGAGCTCGCCCTGCGCGCCCGCGGAGGGCTGGAGCGTCACGCGCGGAAGGCCGGTCAGCTCGATCAAGACCTGCTCCAGCCTCCAGGCCAGCTCGAGCGCGCCCTGCGACACCTCCTCCGGCGCCAGCGGGTGGGCCGCGGCGAAGCCGGGAAGACGCGCCATCTCCTCGTTGATCCGCGGGTTGTGCTTCATGGTGCAGGAACCCAGCGGATAGAGGCCCTGGTCGATCGAGAAGTTCAGCCGCGAGAGCCGCGTGAAGTGCCGCGCGACCTCCACTTCGGTGACCTCGGTCTCGCCGGCCACCTCGCCGCGCAGGAGCGCCGGCGGCAGCTCCAGCGCCTCGGGCACGTCCAGCGGAGGCAGCGAATAGCCGAGCTTGCCCTGCCCGGACCGCTCGAAGATCAGCGGCTCGTGGCGCGGCTCGGGGTGGAGCTTGTCCACCGGAACGGCCTTCTCCTCCACGTCCAGGCTCATCGCTTTCCGGCCGCCTCCGCCAGCGCGGAGGCCAGGCGGTCCATCTCGTCGCGCGTGTTCATCTCCGTGGCCGCGACCAGGAACTGGTTGGCCGGCCCGCCGTAGCGGGACACGGCGACGCCGGCCAGGATGCCGCCGCGGGCGAGCTCGGAGAGCAGCGGCGCGGCCGGACGCGGCGCCTCGACCAGGAACTCGTTGAACGTCGGGCCGGGCAGCGGCAGCCGGTATCCCGGAATCGCCGCGATCCTGCGCTTGACGTACTCGGCCTTGGCGTGGCTCTGCGTGGCCACCTCGCGCAGCCCGTGCTTGCCCAGAAGCGACATGTGCACGTTGGCAGCGAGCGCCATCAGGCCCTGGTTGGTGCAGATGTTGGAGGTCGCCTTCTCCCTGCGGATGTGCTGCTCCCGCGTGGAGAGGGTCAGGCAGAAGGCCCGCCGCCCCTGCGCGTCCCGGGTCTGCCCCACCAGGCGCCCGGGGATCTGGCGCTGGTGCGCGGTGCGGCAGGCCAGGAAGCCCAGGACCGGGCCACCGTCGTGCATCGGCACGCCCAGCGACTGGGCTTCGCCGCAGGCGATGTCGATGCCCCGCTCCCCCGGCGGAGCGAGCAGCGCGAGCGACGCGGCCTCCGCGATCACGCCGACGCCCAGGGCTCCCCGGGCCTCTGCGGCGGCCGCGGCGGCGCCCCAGTCCTCGATCACGCCATAGAAGTTGGGAGACTGCACGGCCACCGCGAAGGTCGTCTCGTCCACGGCCTCGGCCAGCGCCCCGGCGTCGGTCGCGCCGTCGGCGCCGATGGGCACCTCGACGATCTCCAGGGCCAGGTTGCGCAGGTAGGTCCGCACGGTTTCGCGATACTCGGGATGGAGCCCCTGGGACAGCACCGCCTTGGTCCGGCCGCGCGAGAGCCGCTCGGCCATCAGAAGCGCCTCCACCAGGGCCGAGGCCCCCTCGTAGAGCGACGCGTTGGCCACGTCGAGCCCGGTGAGCAGGCACAGGTGCGTCTGGAATTCGAAGATCGACTGGAGGGTCCCCTGCGACACCTCCGGCTGGTACGGCGTGTAGGCGGTCAGCCACTCCGAGCGGTAGAGCATCTGGTCGGCGATCGCCGACGTGTAGTGGTGATAGAGCCCCGCTCCCAGGAAGAACGCGGTCTCCCGCGCGTTTGCGTTCCGGCCCGCCAGGCCCCCGAACAGCCGCCGGATCTCGATCTCCGAGAGGGGCGCGGGGAGCGCGGGGGCTTCCAGGACCGACGCGGGAATCGAAGCGAATAGATCGTCGACCGAGGCGACGCCGATCGCCGCGAGCATCGCCTCCCGGTCGGCGTCGGACGCGGGAAGAAACTTCACTTGGCTTTCTCTTCGCTCTTCACGTACTGCTCGTACTGGTCCGCCGTCATGAGCTTGCCGATCTCCTCGTCGGAGGAGAGCTTGAGCTTGATGAGCCATCCGTCTCCGAACGGATCGTCGTTGATGATGCCGGGCTCGGCCACGGCGCCCTTGTTGATTTCGACGACTTCGCCCGACACCGGCGTGTAGAGCTCGGACACGGCCTTGACCGACTCGACCGTCCCGAACTCCTCTTCCGCGTTGTAGACGTGCCCGACTTCGGGAAGCTCCAGGTACACGATCTCCCCCAGCTCCTTCTGGGCGTGGTCGGTGATTCCGATGGTCCCGGTCTCGCCGTCGATGCGGACCCATTCGTGACTCTGGGTGTAGTGCAGGTCTTCGGAATTCACGCCACTGCCTCCTTTGTCCTCTTGTAGAAGGGAGTCTCCACGACGCGAGCGCGCTTGCCCTGGCCGCGGATGTCGACGGTGAACTCCGTCCCCACCGCGGACGCGGCCGTGGGCAGAAGCGCCAGGCCGATCGGCTTGCCCAGAGTGGGAGCATGGGTGCCCGAGGTCACCAGGCCATGTCCGGCCGGCGTGTCCGCGGGGTAGCCGTGCCGCGCGATGCCGCGGTCGATCATCTCGAAGCCGACGAGCTTGCGCGGGGGCCCTTCCTGCCTCTGCCGTTCCAGCGCGGCCCGGCCGAGGAAGTCCCCCTTCTTCATCTTGACGATCCAGCCGAGGTCGGCCTCCCAGGGCGTGACGGTCTCGTCGATGTCGTTGCCGTACAGGGCCATCTTCGCTTCCAGACGCAGCGTGTCGCGCGCGCCCAGCCCGCACGGTTCGACCCCCTCCGCCTTGCCGGCGTCGAGCAGGCCGCGGAAGACCGGTTCGGCGGCCTCGGGAGGAAGGTAGATCTCGAAGCCGTCCTCGCCGGTGTAGCCCGTGCGCGAGACCAGGGCGGAGACGCCCAGGACCCGCATCTGCCGGAACCCGTAGTAGGGCAGGTCCGACGGGTCGCTGTCGGCGACGCCGGCCAGGAGCCGCGCCGACAGGGGCCCCTGGACCGCGATCAGCGCGTAGGCGTCGCTCTTGTTCTCCAGCGACACCTCGCCCCGCCCGTGGGCCCGAGCCCACTGAAAGTCCTTGGGCGTGTTGCCGGCGTTGACGACGACGAGGTAGGAGTCGGCGGCGCGCCGGTAGACGAGCAGATCGTCGACGAAGGTGCCCGCCTCGGTCAGGAAGGCGGAGTAGTGGCACCGGCCGTCGACGAGCCTGGTCACGTCGTTGGGGGTCAGCCACTGGAGGCAGGCCTGGGCGTCGCGGCCCCGGAACTCGAATTCGCCCATGTGGGAGACGTCGAACAACCCGGCCCGCTCCCGGACCGCGCGGTGCTCCTCCAGGATGCCGCGGTACTGGACCGGCATCTCCCAACCGCCGAAATCGACCATCTTCGCGCCGAGCTCTCGGTGGAGGGAGTGAAGAGGGGTCTTCTTGAGCGGCGTCGCCGAAGCGGGCGCGGACATGAGGAGGGGAAATTAGCACAGGAGGGAACCTTCGAAAGGCGAAAGGCGTGAGGCCTCACCCGTAAGGCGTTAGGCGTGAGGCGTGAGGCGCGGCCCGAAGGCCGGCGCCCGAGAACCCTGCAACGAGAAATCTCCAATAGAATCCGATCAGATTTTCGGAGGTCGATGCGGTTACCTCTTCAACGCCAGGTTCAGGCAGCGGCTGAATTTCCAGCTTGGCAGACCGGCCCTGCGAACCCCGCGTTCTGCTTTACGCCTGACGCCTCACGCCTGACGCCTCACGGCCTCAAGGGCATTGATGAGTGACCTCTCCGCCGCGAACCGGGCCCGGGAGGCCGCGCGCAACTGCGAGTCGGCGGGGCTGCTGGCCGAAGCGGACATCCTCTATCGGCTGGCCGTCACCCTCGACCTGGAGGAGCGCGCGGGCGCTTCGGCATCGCTCGCCCGCGTCCTGATCTCTTCGGGAAAGCTCGAAGACGCCCGCCCCTTCGCGGTCGACGGCGACGACCCGGTCCTGATGGCGGTCCTGGCGCTCGAGGAACATGACTTCGACAAGGCGCGCCGCCTGCTGGACGAGGCCCGCGCCCGCGACCCGTTCGATCCGCGCAGCGCTTCGGCCCGGGGGCGGCTGGCCTTCCTGGAGAAACGCTTCGCCCAGGCGGTCGGCGACCTTCTTGAGGCCGCGCTCCTGCGTCCCGACGGCCTGCCCGATTCGACCGACGCGCGGTTCCTGCGGGCGGCCCGGGCTCTGGTGCCGGGACAGACCCCGGCGTGGATGGAAGCGGCGTCGGCGGCCCAGCGCCGTCTCGAGACGGAGGGGCGCCTGCGCTCGGTCAGCCTCGCCTTTCCCGATCGAACCGTTCGACTGGTCCGATCGCTCATCTCCCGCGGTGGGGGCGACGCCCGCGGGCTGCTCGAGCGCGCCGGCAAACTGGCACAGACGGCGGCGCTCGCCGAGATGGACGACCACGCGCTCTTGGCGGCGGCCGCGGGCGCCGAGCTGCGCCACATCGCCGCGGGCAGCACGCTGTACCGGTCCGGGGACGCCGCGGCGGAGATCTACTTCGTCGTCTCGGGGACGGTGCAGCTCGTGCGCGACACCCCGGTCGGCCCGCAGTCGCTGTCGTCGAGCGACGCCGCGGACTTCGCCGGCGAAGAGGCCCTGATCGCGGAGGCGCGGGTGGCCGAGGCGCGGGCGGCGACGTCCCTGACGCTCTTGGGCTTCACGCCGGAGTTTCTCTTCGAGAATCCCGACCGGGCCCCGTGGCTGCGCTACCTCCGGGGCTGCCTGGTGCGCCGCCTCTCTCGCTTAAACGGCCTCTTCGAGCAGTTCTTTCCCGACCACCGGCCCAGCTCCGACGGGGAACGGCACTCGCGCGGCGAAGCCGCCGCGCTGTCGGCGGAGGAAAAGTCCCGCTCGCTGACTTCGGGAGGCCTCTCCGAGTCCGACCGCTTTCTCTTCGCCGCCTTCGCCGAGGAGCTGAAGTTCCCCGCGGGCTCCCTGATCTTCCGCGAGGGCGACGCCGGAGACTGCCTCTACGTCATCGCCCGCGGGCGCATCCGCATCTCCCGCCAGATCGCCGGCGGCGAAGAGGCCCTGGCCATCCTGGGGCCGGGAGAGATCTTCGGAGAGATGGCCATCCTCGACGTCCGCGCCTCCGGGCGGTCCGCCGACGCCCGCGTCCACGAAGACGCCCTGTTGCTGGGGCTCTCGCGGCAGCGGTTCGAGGGGCTCGAGAAATCCGATCCCGAGGGATGCGCCGAGCTGTCCGCTCTGCTCTGCCGGCTGGCCGCCCGGCGCTGCGTGGAGACCGCCGAGCGCCTGGCGCGCTGGCGGATGATGGCGGGGCCTGGCTAGCGCATTTGCGATTGCTGATTTGTGATTTGCGATTGGAGACGAGTCGGCATCCCGAGATCACAAATCGCAAATCACAAATCGCAAATTCCGCCCTGTCAGTCTTTCTTCAGGCTCACCTTCACGCTGGCCACGTCGTTATCGGCGTTGTTGGCCACGAGGATGCGCACGGTCCGGGGCTTGAAGCCGGGCGCGGACAGGACCAGGTCGTGGACCGCGGGGCCGCCGGAGAGCTTCAAGGGCGAGCTCGGCCCGAAGGACGACGCCGGGCCCAGCGTCCTACCCCCCTCCGAGACCATGGCCGAGGGCGGGTCGACCCTGGCGAACTCGACCGGGCCGACGGTCCGGTCGTCGAGCTTGGGGATTTTCGGGTAGTCGATCCGCGCCGTGCGCTTCAACTCGTCGTTGACGTCCGCCGTGTCGTCGTCCGCCGACGACGTCACCAGCACCTCCAGACGCAGCGTCCGATAGCCCGGCAGATCCAGCCGGACGCGGTGCGAACCCTCGCGCCCGATCGGCAGCGTCTTTCCGCCGCCGCGGTCGTCCCAGTCGTCGGCGATCCCCACGTAGCGGCCGTCCAGGTAGATGCGGGCCTGGTCCGGGCTCACCCCGAATTTCGCGAACCTCCGGGTCCGGTAGACGTTGTCGGGATTGAACGACGTTTCGCGCGGAGCCGACGGCTCGGCCTCCGCGATGACCGGGACCGCGGTCGGCGCCGGGCGCGCGGGGACCTGCCCCGTGGAGGGCGGGGTCCGCGCCAGCGCGGTCAAGGTGCGGCGCACCGGCGGCATCGGCGTCGAGGATCCGACGATCCGCGGAGCGCCGACGATCGCGTCGGCGGCCTCCGAGGGGCCCGAGGTCGGGAGCGGCACCGGCGTGCCCGGCGCGGTCGGAAGGACCGCGGCGGGGCCGGAAGGGCTGGGTGCGGCGGCGACCGGCGAGACGGCGGCGGAGCGGCTCGCTGCGGCCCGCTCCTCCCGCCGGGCCGTCGACTTCCAGATCCAGATCAGGGCCGCCGCCGCCAGGATCAACGCGGCCGCCCCGAACAGGTAGGCGGCGCCGCTCGTGCGCGCGGCCGAAGCCGTCGTCGCTCCCACGGAGGAAACGACCGCCGGCGGCGGCGGAGCCGAAGCGGTCGGGGCCGGCGGCAACGGAGCCGGGGCGGACGCCACGGTCGGCGCGAACGACGCGGCCGGAGGCGGCAGGACGGCCACGGTGCGGTCGGTCGCCGTCAGACGGGTCTCGATCCGGGCGAGCTCGCTCAAGAACTCGCGGGCGTTGGCCGGCCGGTTCTCGGGGGCCTTGGCCAGAAGCCGCTGGAAGACGACCGTCGTGGCCGGAGGCAGGTCCGACCGAACCAGCAGCGGATCGCGCGGCTCGGTGTGGAGAATCTGGTAGACCAGGGTGGTGATCGAGTCGCCGGGAAACGGCCGCGCGCCGGTGAGGAGCTCATACAGCACGACGGCCAGGGAAAAGAGATCGGACCGGCCGTCCAGCTTGTCGCCCCGGATCTGCTCGGGCGACATGTAGGCCGGGCTCCCGATCATGTGGCCGGTGCGCGTCAGGTCGCCCGTCGACGCGGTCAAGAGCTTGCCGATGCCGAAATCGGCGACCTTCACATGGCGGTCCTTGGTGATCAGGATGTTGCCCGGCTTGATATCGCGGTGGAGGACGCCGCGTTCGTGCGCGTGCTCGAGGGCCATGCCGACCTGCCGGACGATGGCGATCCGATCGGACAGCGAGAGCTCCGCGCCGGGCTTCAACCAGCGCGTCAGCGGGTCGCCGTCGACGTGCTCCATGGCGATGTAGGCGATTCCGCGGTCCTCGCCGGCCTCGTAGATGGTGACGACGTTGGGATGCGAGAGACGTCCGGCCAGCTTGGCCTCCTTCAGGAAGCGGCTCTCGATTTCCTTGCCGTAGCTCCCGGCGATCGCCTCGGGGCGCAGCGTCTTCAACGCCACCGGCCGGTCGATCTGCGGATCGTGGGCCAGGTAGACGATGCCCATGGCGCCCTCGCCGAGGATGCCGGTGATCTGGAACCGCCCGAGCTTGGTGCCCGGCGTCAACGCCGTCATGAACCCTCGTCGTCGTTGGGACCGGGGACTTCTTCGAGCGGATGCTCCCGGAACTCGCGCTCGCGCCGGGCCAGCAGGTCGCGCGCCTCCTCGGCGCGGTCGGCCGGCACCATGACCCGGCTCACGCCGAAGGCGCCCAGATTCTCCGGCCACGGAGAGCCCCCGGCCGGTCCCTCGACCTGGACCGGGATGTCCTGAGACTGTAGGAGCCCGGCGATCAGCGCGGCTTCCTCGTCCTGGCCGGTCTCAGCGACCTCGACCCATTCTTCGTCTGTGTCCGCCATCATGACTCCTCTCGGCTACGATCACGGGCGAGTGACCGGGGGCGACACTCGTCACTCGGTCACTCGGTCACTCGGTCACTCGGTCACTCGGTCACTCGGTCAATCGCCACGCGTCAAGGTACGACCCTCAATGCTTTCTCGCCCTGCGGCAGCACATGCCCAATGACCGCGCCCGCCGGCGCGCCCCGCTCCAGGCATTGCCGCGCGTAGGACTCCGCCTGCGCTTGTGGCAGCGCCACGAGGAGCCCGCCGGAGGTCTGCGCGTCGCAAAGGAGAAGGAAATCCTCGTCCGAGACTTCCGGGGCCACATCGGCCCGGGGCCGCATGTTGCGCACGTTGACGCGGGATCCTTCCGGGGCGACGCCGCGCTCTGCCAGTCTCCGGGCTTCCCGCAGCAGCGGAATCGCTCCCACGGAGAACTCGCCGGTCGTGCCCGACCCGCTCATCATCTCGAACGCGTGGCCGAGCAGCCCGAAGCCGCTGATGTCGGTCGCCGCGTGGACGTCGAATCCTTCCATGGCCTCCGCCGCGCGACGATTGAGCGCCGACATGACCGTCGTCGCCTCGGCCAGCGCCGCCTCGCCGATCCTCGACCGGTGGAAGAGCCGCCCGATCCCCTCCGCGGCGAGCGCGTCGGCCCGGCCCGCCGAAACGGTGACCCCCAGGCCCAGCGGCTTGGTCAGCACGAGGGCGTCGCCCGCGCGGGCGCCCAGGTTGCGGGTGATCTTGGATTCGGCGGCGGTTCCGGTGACCGCGAGTCCGTACAGAGGGATGTCGTGGTCGATCGAGTGCCCGCCCCCGATCACCGCTCCGGACTCCGCCACCTTCTCCGCGCCTCCCCGCAGGATCTGCTCGAGAACCTCCAGGGGCAGAACCGACATCGGAAAGGCCGCCAGCGCCAGGGCCAGGACGGGACGGGCGCCCATCGCGTAGACGTCGGAGAGGGCGTTGGCCGCGGCGATCTGGCCGAAGAGGTACGGATCGTCGACCACCGGGGTGAAAAAGTCGACCGTCTGCACCAGGACTTGTCCGCCGCCGATCCGGTACACCGCGGCGTCGTCGGCATGGAGATTGCCCACCAGCAGATTGGGATCCGCCGGAGCCGGGAGCTTGGCGAGAAGCGCGGAAAGGTCGAACTGACCTATCTTGCAGGCTCAACCCGCGCTCGACGCGAAGGTCGACAGCGCGGGATGTCCCGCCGATTTGTAAGCCACGGACGGATTATATGAATTGACGATCGCGACGTGATCGCAGCGTGATCGCAGCGAGATCGCCGTGATCGGAGCTCATCGGAACTTCGCGGCGATCCCGGCGATCTCGGCGTTCCCGGCGACCCCGTCAGTCGTCGCCGCGCAGGAGCAGGCCGAGAAGGAAGCCCACTCCGAGCGCGATGCCGACGGCGGTGCCGGGGTTCTCCCGCACGTACCGGCGGCCGTCCTCCCAGAGATACCCGTAGTCCTTCTCCAGGCGCTTGGCCGTCTTCTTGAAGTTCTTGCGGACATCCTCGCTCACGTCGTCGAAGTCGTCGCGGGCCTGGGAATAGGTGTCGCCCAGCGTCTCCTTGGTCTGATCGATCTTCTCGGAGACGAAGTCGCGGGCGCGGTCGAACGGTGTTTCCTTGGCCATGGCCACTCTCCTCTCGCAGGAACGTGATTCTATACCCCGCTGCTTCGCGTCGCGGGCGAGGCGGGCGTTTGCAAGAGTCCCGCCGATTGGCGCCGCCGCGCCGGCGCGATCGGGAATAATGCGAGGCCGGGAGACGCCGGAATGGCGAAAAGACAGGTTGCCGCTTCGCCGGTCCTGACCACCGGGCAAATCCGGCGGCTCGGCTGGCCGGCCCGCGCCGCCCGGCAGGCGCGGCTCCTGCGCGAAACGGTCCTGGAAACGGCGCGCGGGTTTCGCGCCGACCGCGGCAACGACCTGGCCAGCTCGCTCGCCTTCGCCACGCTGCTCGCCGCGGTTCCGCTGCTGGCCACGTTCTCCCTGCTGCTGGCGGCCTTCTTTCAGGAGAACGTGGGGACGATCCTCGACACGATCAACGCGATCCTTCCGTACCACAGCGCGCGGGTCACCGAGAGCCTGCGGGAATTCGTGTCCGAGTCCACGAGCATCTCGGTCATCGGCCTGTCCATTCTGCTGGTGGCCTCGGTGCGCCTGATCTTCATCATCGAGGGGATCTTCAATGCCGTCTGGGGCGCGCCCAGGCGGCGCCGTTTCTGGTCCCGCCTGGCTCTCTACATCCTGGTCCTCTTCGCCCTGGCCCTGCTCCTGGGATCGGTGGGACTGGGGGCGCGTTGGATGCGCCGCGCCGGCATGGGCAGCGTGCTCGACGCCGACCGCACCGGGTCCCTGTTTCCCTTCCTGGCCGAGGTCGTGGCCTTGACGCTTCTCTACCGCTATCTGCCCAACGCGCGCGTGCGCGCGCGCCCCGCCCTCGTCGCGGCGGGGACGATCGCCCTGTCGCTCGAGGCGCTCCGGGCGCTCTTCGGCCTCTACGTCCGCGGCCTCTCGCGCATGAACCTGGTCACCGGATCCCTGACCCTCGTTCTCCTGACGCTCGTGTCGATCTATCTGGTGTGGGCGCTGGTCCTGATGGGCGTCGAGCTGACCCACGTGCTGCAGGTCGGAACGGCGCGGCGCCGCGTGGAAGGCGGACGCTCGGCCGGACGGGCCGAAAAGGCGATCCGCATGCTCCTGACCCTGACCCGCGGGCAGACCCGGTCCTTCGCGGAGCTCTCCGACGAACAGCAAGGCGCGACCGCGGAGGCCCAGGAGATCCTGGACTGCCTGCAGCGGCGGGGGCTCGTCCAGGGCGACACGACGCAGGGCTTCACGCTGGCCCGCCATCCCGCGGCCACGACGCTGGCCGAGGTCGTCGACGCGGTGTCGCCGAGCCTGCTGGCGCTCTCTTCCGACGCGCAGGACGCCGTCGCCTCCACGCTCGCCCCGCTCTTTCTGCGCCTGGAGGGGGAACGGCGGGCCGTGCTCGGACTGACGCTGGCCGAGCTCCGAGACGAGTGACCGGCGAGGCGCCCATACAAGACAGGACTTGTCAGCCCCGGTCCGCGTCCGCGTCGGCGTCGGCGTCCGGAAGCCTCCAGGCTCGGGACCCCGCCACCTCGTCCTCGTAGCTGTCCAGGGCGGCGCGCCTCTGCGCGGCGCTCCAGCCGAGCTCGCGGGCCATCAGGTCGGCGGCGCGCTCGGCCGCCTCCTGCCCTTGTCGGGGCGCCTGCCAGAAGAGGTGGGTGCGCCGGGCCAGCGCGTCGGAGAGCGAGCGGGCGTCCTCGTGCCGGGCCGCGAACACGATCTCCGCGGCGAGATCCGGAAGGCCGGCAACGAGCGGCTCGGCGAGCGACCGGTCCGCCGCCGCCAGCTCGAGCAGGCCCGCCGCGCGCGCTCCGTAGCGAAAGGCCAGGTGCCGGGCGCCGCCTGCCGCCAGGCCCAGCGGCGCGGCGTCCCGCTCCAGGTCCTCGGCGAACGCGTCCATGGGTCGATCCGGAGCGCCCGGAAAGGGCCGCTCCAGCGTGCCGCTTTCGCCGCAGACGCGCCCGTCGGATCGCAGAGGCCGGGCCAGTCGGTCGACCGTTTTCCGGCCCATCCGCCGGTGCGTGGTCAGCTTGCCGCCGGTCACCGAGACCAGGCCCGACTGGGAGACTTCGATCGTGTCCTCCCGGCTGGTCTCGCCCAGGCTCTTCCCCGGCTCGAGCACCAGCGGACGAAGACTGGCGAACGTCGCGACGACGTCGGACCCGGCCAGACCGGCGGAGGGAAACGTGCGGCGCGCGGCGTTCAAAATGTAGGCGACGTCTTCGCGGGTCGCCCGGACGTCGTCGGCAGAGCCGCGATGATCGGTCTCGGTGGTCCCCACCAGCGTCACCGAGCCGTAGGGAACCGCGAACAGGAGCCGGCCATCCTCCATCGGAAAGGCGACGGCCTCTCCGACAGGCAGGCGGGGCGCGGGGACCGTGACGTGCGCGCCGCGCGACACGCGCAGAACCTTCGCCACGCCGGGCCGGTCCAGTCTCCGCATCCCGTCCCCCCACGGGCCGGTGGCGTTGACGACGCTGCGGGCGCGCACCGTGAAGGTCCGGCCGCTCTCCACGTCCCGGCCCGCGGCGCCGCGGACCATGCCCGCCGCGTCCTTCTCCAGCCCCTCGATCGCGATCCGGGTGGCCGTGACGGCGCCCAGCGCCGCCGCGTCGAGCACGTTCTCCAGCGTCAAGCGCGCGTCGTCGGTGCGGCCGTCGGCATAGAGGCCGGACCCGACGAGATCGGGGCTGTCGAGCAGTCTCTCCCGCGAGAGGGTCTCCTGCCGCGAGAGACGCCGGTGCCGGCGCGGCGCCCGTCCCAGCGCCAGGAGGTCGTAGAGGGTCAGGCCGATCTCGAGCTGCCAGGGCCGGAGGCCGCGCCCGCGGTAGGCCGGAAACAGAAAGTCGGTGGGTTGCACCAGGTGCGGCGCCAGACGCGCCAGCCGCGCCCGCTCGGCAAGCGATTCGAAGACCAGGCCGACGTTGCCGGTCCTGAGGTAGCGCAGCCCTCCATGAATCAGCTTGGACGATCGCCACGACGTTCCCGACGCCCAATCGTCCTTCTCGAGGAGCGCGACGGACAGGCCGCGCGACGCGGCGTCGCGCGCGACCGCCGCGCCGGTGATGCCTCCGCCGACGACCAGGACGTCGAAGACCCCATCCTGGAGACGCAGGAGTCGCTCGGCGCGGTCCGGGGCTCTTAACATCGGCGTCGAAGACCCGGACGATCGCGTGGGACGAGCGGCTCGCCGGGGCGCCACTGGCTCAACGACCGGCCGTTTTCCGCTTCAGGGCATTCAGGAGGGGCGGTGCGAGAAACGTCAACGCGAAGACGGCGAGCACGACGGCGGCGAACACGTCGGCCGGCAGGGCCCCGGTGGCCCGCCCGATCGACGCGACGATCAAGTCGAGCTCACCGCGGGGAACCATCCCGGCGCCGATGAACGCGTGATGCACCCGCCTGCCGCCCAGGAAACCGGCCAGGAACTTTCCGAGGAAGCCCACGAGCGTGAGACCCGCCGCGAGCAAGAGGGAGCGGCGGTTCTCCGCGACGAAGGGATTCAGGAGCGCGACCTGCACCTGCGCGCCGACCGACACGAAAAAGAGCGGTGCGAAGATGTCCACCACCGGCTTCAATGCCTTGTCGATGTCGTGGCGCCGGTTCGTTCGCGCCAGGACCAGGCCGGTCGCGAAGCCGCCGACGATTTCCGCGGAACCCGCCCGGCGCGCCGCCCAGGCCAGAAGGAGGGCGAACCCGACGGATGCGGCGCCCAGAACTCCGCGCACGTTCGCCAGCCCGACCACGCCGATGAGCCGGCGCCCCAGTGGAACCCCCGCCGCGACGGCCACGACGAGAAAGCCGACGGAAAGGAGCCCAGCCCGGGCCGCCGCGGACCAGTCCACGTCTCCCCCCCGGAGATGCGGCTGACGACGGCAAGAACGACGAGACCCAGAACGTCGTCGGCGACCGCCGCGGCCAGGATGATCTGGCCTTCGCGGCTCTTGAGGGCGCCGAGCTCGGAAAGAATGCGCGCGGTCATGCTTATGGACGTCGCCGTCAACGCCGCACCGATGAAGACTGCCGTCAATGGGGGCTGGCCGATCATGCGCGTCAGGGCGTAGCCGCCCAGGAACGGCAGAATCATTCCTCCGATCGCCACGGCGATGGCGGGACCGCCCACGCCGAGGAGATCCTTGAGATCGGTCTCCAATCCGACCTCGAACAGCAGCAAGACGATGCCGATCCCCGCGACCAGCGAGAGTCCGGCCGTCAGCGGAAGAAGGCCGAGCGCGGACGGGCCGAGCAGCATGCCCGCGAGAAGCTCGCCGAGAACGGACGGTTGTCCGATCCGCTCCGACAGTTCGCCGAGGAGCTTCGCCGCCAGCAACGCCGACGCGAAAGCGAGAAGGAAGGCCGAAAGATCCACGCCGTGATCCACGAGGAAATCGTAAGCCCCCGCGAGGGGTTCCCGGCCCGAAATCGAAATCTTCGGTCCGAAAAATCCCGGCCCTTGCGCGATCGCGCGACCGGCGTCGTTCGCGCGTGGTTTCGTGCTATCCTGCCCGCCTTCTCGATCGCGCGTGGGGCTGTAGCTCAGTTTGGGAGAGCGCGTGAATCGCACTCACGAGGTCGCCGGTTCGATCCCGGTCAGCTCCACCAATCAGACCGACATTTGAGTCCCGCGAAGAAGGCCGATCCGCATTTCTGCTGATGGATCGAACCGGCGACCTCGGGGTGCCTCGCCCCCCGCTCAAAGGAGCGCGCCGGCGGCCCGCCCGAGCGAAGGCGAGAGCGGGCCGGTTCGATCCCGGTCAGCTCCACCAGTCACGCCGCCTCCGCTGCGGTTCGCGATCTGCCCGCGGGCGCGGGCACCGGCATTCGGCTCGCGCAAAGGCGCTCGACCGAATGCCTGATCGCGAGACCTCCGCTCCGGCTCCCGCGGCGCGAGTCGTTTCGCGGATCCAGTCCGCGAAACTTGGTCGCGCCGCGAACTTCACGTCCGGGCGTTCCCGGCGTTCCCGGCGATCCCGTGCGATCCCGGCGTTCCCCCTTACTCCCTTCCCACCCCCAGCGCGTTCGGCGACGCGGTTGATGTAGTTGAACCACGAGGCGATCAGGGTGATCTGAAGGATGCCGCGGTCGTCGAAGCCCCCGGCGCGCAGGCGGTCGTGGTCGGCGCGGGCGAGCCGCGTCGCGTCGCGGGTCAATTGGACCACGTAGTCGAGCATGACGCGGTCGCGCTCGTCGCGCGCCGCCGATCAGCCAGAGGCCGATCGTCAGCGCGGGAACGCCCGGGCACCGATCAACTGCGCCGGGGTCAGAAAGATTCCGACGCCGATCGTGTGCCCCACCACCAGCGCCGTGGCGGACCAGAATCCCAGCGGGCGCGGCGGCGAAGCAGACAGAGGGGAGAGTCCCAGGTCCGAAGTCCGAAGCGAGAAGCCGTCTCCGACTCTACGACTCGTCCGCTTCGCGGATCTGCTCGGAGAGATAGTTCTGCTCCCCGACCTGGCCGGCCAGAGCGAGCTGCGATTCGAGCCAGTCGATGTGCTCCTCCTCGGACTCGAGGATCTCCTCCAGGAGCATCCGGCTGCCGTTGTCCCCGATCTCCCGGCAGGACGCGATGCCGGCGTTCAAGCGCACGACCGCGTCCTGCTCCAGGGCCAGATCCGACTTCAACTGTTCGACGACCGTTTCCCCGATCCGAACCGTGCCCAGGCGCTGCACGTTGGGCACGCCGTCGAGGTAGAG
Source organism: uncultured Acidobacteriota bacterium (assembly GCA_963733955.1). Classification (GTDB taxonomy): domain Bacteria; phylum Acidobacteriota; class Thermoanaerobaculia; order UBA5066; family Gp7-AA6; genus DATFTF01. Next base: position 1,037,930 of record CAVTEW010000003.1, on the reverse strand, counting down.
GATGCGTTCGATGAGCTTTTCCGCGTGCTTCATCTCGCCCATCGCTTCCTTGCGGACCTTCTCGGCGCGGTGCGCGTAGCCCCAGTTCTCGGCCATCTCCGCGTGGACGAAGTACTGATTGATCGCGGTGAGCTCCGCGGTCAGCGCCTCGTTCAGGATCTCGATGATCTTGGGATCCAAGGCCTTCATGGCGACACCCCTTCTCCCGCACTCTTGCGACCGGGGACGGAACCGTCGGGAACCGGGGCGAGACTATGGCGTTCCGGGCAGTCCTCGCAAGAGCGCCGGCACAGCATGTCCTGGAGGACCGGATGGCAGCCGCCGCAGTCGAGGCCAGCGCCGCAGGTCCGCCCGATGTCCGCCAGGGTCCCGGCCCCGGCGTCGAGCGCGCCCTGGATCTCCCGCTCGTTCAATCCCGCGCACAGGCAGACGACCATGGCGATTCCTCCCGGCGAGCCCTTTGGCCTTCCTATTGAGACCGAGTCTCACTCGCGGGTCGAGCCTACGGTCTGGAGGGAGACGCCAGGTGATGCGTTTGAATCATTTGGCCGAGGAACACGGCCCACCGGGGACGCCGGGCTCCGCGGCCCCGGCTTCGGCTCGGCGCCGCGACGACTACAGCTCCGTGACTCCCCCCGGGGCGTGCCGGAAGAGGACCACGCCCCCGACCGCGACCAGAATCAGCCCGTCGAAAACCAGCACGCGGGGCGCGGTGAAGAACGCCGCGAGCGCGCCGGCGACGAGATTTCCCAGAGGCATGGCTCCGCGAAAGGCCAGGGTGTAGACGGAGACGACACGGCCCCGCAGCTGGTCGGCGACGTGGGACTGGACAAGCGTCATGAACGTCGCGAACACGCCGAGCAGAGCGGCGCCCGCGAAGAAGAGCATCACCGAAGAGAGGATCATGTTCCGGGAGAGCGCGAAGACGACCATCAACGCCCCGTAGGTCATTTGCATCGAGACCGCCAGAACCCCTTTGCGCCGGACGTGCCCAAACCCGGCGATCGCGATGGCGCCGCCCACGCCGCCGACCCCGAAGGCGGCGAGAAGGCCGCTGTAGCCCTTGGCGTCCCGGTGAAAGACCTGCTGCGCAAAGACCGGAAGGAAGGTCACCAGCGGCATCGCGCAGAAGCTTCCGATGAAGGACAGGCCGATGAGTCCCCGCAGCGACCGCGCGTCCCGGACGGCGCGCAGGCCGGTCCGAAGACTCGCCAACACCGGCTCGTGCTTGACGGGTCCGGCCTCCAGGGCGCCCCGCTTCAGGGCCAGCAGCGCGGCGATCACGGCCAGGAACGAGAGCCCATTCAATCCGAAACAAGCCGCCGCTCCGAACTTGTAGAAGGCGATGCCCGCGAGCACCGGCCCGATGATGCGGGCCAGGTTGAACTGGATCGAGTTCAGGGCCACGGCGTTTCCCAGATCCTCCTTGTCCACCAGGGTCGGCACCAGCGCCTGGTAGGCCGGTCCGCCAAACGACTGCGCGAAGCCGACCACGAAGGACAGCGTCAGGATCATCCATACGTGGATCGCGCCGCCGAAAATGAGACCGGCCAGGAGAAAGGCGGACGTGAGCTGCACGAGCTGGGAGGAGAGCAGGATCCGGCGGCGGTCGACGCGGTCGGCCATCACGCCGCCGAAGAGCGAAAACACCAGGAACGGCGCGTCTCCGAGAAACGCGTCGAGGCCGAGCAGAAACGCCGAGCCGGTCATCGTCAGGATCAGCCAGTTCTGCGCCACCTCCTGCATCCAGGTGCCGACGCTGGACGTGAAGGCGCCCGCCCACAGCAGGCGGTAGTCGCGGTACGTGAAGGCCCGGAAGGTTCGAAGGAGCGGCGACGCGGCGGCGGGACGATCGCGCTCGGGGGGACTCAATGCGACGGCGGCGCGGGCGAAGGCGTCTTCTCGATCTCGCCGGTCATGGGGACGAATCGGACAGGCAGGATGTCGTTCTCGGTCACCTTCCCGTTCTTGTCCTTGCGAAACACCTTGAGCTCCTGGAAAAAGTCGCCGACCGGAATCACCATGCGCCCGCCCGGCGCGAGCTGGTCGAGCAGCGGCTCGGGAATCCGGGGCGGGGCCGCCGTCACGATGATCCCGTCGAACGGGGCGTGCTCGGGCCAGCCGCGGTAGCCGTCCCCTTCCCGCACGGTCACGTTGCCGAAACCGAGCTTCTTCAAACGGACGTCGGCCTCCCGGGCCAGCTCCGGAACGATCTCGATCGAGTAGACGTCCTTGGCCAGGCGCGACAGGACCGCGCTCTGGTATCCCGACCCCGTTCCGATCTCCAGGACCCGCTCGCCGGCCTGGAGATCCAGCAGCTCGGTCATCAGCGCGACGATGTAGGGCTGGGAGATCGTCTGGTTCCCCGCGATCGGAAGCGGGCGGTCGTCGTAGGCGTGCGCGCGCTGGCCGGGATCGACGAAGAGATGCCTGGGAACGTCCCGCATCGCCGCGAGGACCCGGGCGTCGCGCACGCCCCGCGCGACGATCTGGGTCTCGACCATGCGGGCGCGCCGCTCGACGTCGGGATCGCCCCCCGAGGGCGGCGCGCCGCCGGAAGCGCCTCCCGGCTTTCCACAGGCGACCCCGAAGGCGACCGGCAGGAGGAGGAGCAGCAGAGCCCTCACCGCGCGGACCGCCCTTCCGGATGGCGCACGTCGTAGGCGACGCGCCCGCCCACGACGGTGAGAACGACGCGAATCGAGGGGATCTGGCCGGAGGGGACGGTCATGGGATCGGCCTCCAGGACCGTGACATCGCCCTCCATGCCCGGCGCGATGCGCCCCCGGTCCTTCTCCTCGAAGGCCGCGTAGGCCGCGTCGGAGGTGAAGAGGGCCAGCGCTTCCGGACGGGTCAGGCGCTCCTGCGGCCGCCATCCGCCGGGGGGTTTGCCCGCCACGTCCTGGCGCGTCACTGCCGCAAAGAAACCCAGCAGCGGGTTCTCCGATTCCACCGGAAAATCGCTGCCTCCCGCCAGCCGGGCGCCGGACTTCTTCAGGGCCCGCCAGGCGTAGGCGCCGCGGATCCGGTCCGGCCCGACGCGGTCCTGCGCCCAGAGCATGTCCGACGTCGCATGGGTGGGCTGGATCGACGCGATGACGCGTTCCGCGGCGAAGCGAGGGATGTCCTCGGGCGCGACGACCTGGGCGTGCTCGATCCGGGGCCGGTCGCCGCCCGGCGCGGCGCGGGGCACGGCGCGCTCGGCCGCCGCGAACGCGTCGAGCGCGAGACGGTTGCCGCGGTCGCCGATGGCGTGGATCCAGAGCTGCCAGCCCTTCTCCCGCGCGACGCGCGCGAGCTCGTTCAAGCGCTCGGCCGACGTCACCAGGAGCCCGCGGTTGCCCGGGTCGTCGGAGTAGTCGGCCAGGAGCGCCGCTCCCCGGGATCCCAGCGCGCCGTCGGCCCAGGTCTTGATCGCGCGGACGGTCAGGAAGCGGGGACCGCCGCCGACCGACGTTGCTCGGGAGAGGACCTGCGGCAGGATCTTCGGATCGGACGCGACCGTCGCGTAGATGCGGATCGGCAAGCTCTCCGCGGTCGGCCAGGCTCGCCAGCTCCGCGATCTGCCACGGTTCGTAGGCCGAGGCGTCCTGGACCTCCGCTCAACCCGACGCCGCGCGCAGGCGCGCGACGGCGGCCAGGATCTGCCGGCGGAAATCCCACGGCGCGGCCGCGGGCAGGTACGCGCTCGGCCACGCAGGTCCATCGCGTTGTCGACTAGGACGCCGGAGGGCGAGCCGTCAGTGCGCCGCACGATGCGGCCGCCCTCCGGATCCGGCGTATTCGCGTCGATCGCCCGCAGCCTTCAGCGCAGCCGAGTTCAACCAGAGCGCGTGTCCGCGTCCACGCGCCGGCCGCGGCGGGCCGCTCGGGCATACGGCCGATCAAGGTCCCGCGCGTCGGGGAGACCTCTGCATCGGCCAGCGGTTCTGGTCCCACCCGCGTCCCTGGCCCATGCGCCGGGGGCAGCGCGCGGCTGCTCGCCCATCCTCTGCGCCGCCTCGCCGGCTTCGTGGCATCGCGCAGGTTCGCGGTCTCCAGCGACCTCCCCAGTCCGGCCAGGTGTCCGTGCGCGTCGGCCCAGCCGGGGAACAGGAAGGTGCCGCGCAGGTCGACGACCTTCGCCGACGGCGCCAGCGCCCTGGCCCTGGCGGAGTCCCCCACGAACACGATCCGGCCGTCCCGGATCAGCACGGTCAGCGCCTGCGGCTTCGCGTCCGACGAGACGTAGACCGAGGCGCCCTGGAGGATCAGTCCGGGATCGGTCGTAGCGGCGGCGGCGGTCAAGAGAGCGGCGAGGAGGAACACTCCCGAATCTTATCCGGCGCCCGGCCCGGAGGGTTGGACGATCACAGCGTGCGTTTCCTCATCGGCTCTGCCTCACGCCTTCCGCCTCACGTCTCACGCCCCCATTACGTCCTGCGCACCAGCAGCAGCGTCTGGTCGTCGTACTGGGGCATTCCCTCGGCAAAGTCCGCGACCTGGGCCAGGATCTCGTCGCAGACCTGGACCACCGGCAGGTTCCGGCGCTGCTCGACCTCCCGCGCGAGACGCTCCAGGCCGAATTCCTGGTCCGCGCCATCCACGGCCTCGGTCAGCCCGTCGGTGTAAACGGCCAGGAGATCGCCCGGTTCCATCGTCCGGACTTCCTCGCGCCACACCGAATTGGGGAGCATTCCCACGGGAACCCCCGTCGATTCGAGCCGCTCCACCGGGCCGGACGCCCGCACGAGCAACGCCGGATTGTGCCCGGCCGAAACGTATCGCAGCAATCCGGTGTCCGGCTCGAGGAGACCGAAGAACAGGGTCAGGAACTTGCGCGTCGCCGCGTACTTGCGCAGGAACCGGTCGATGCGGGTCACCAGCTCGACCACCGTCTTGGCGTCGTCGATCTGGAGGTGCACGGCGGCGTGGACGGTCGACACCAGGAGGGCCGCCGGCACACCCTTGCCCGAGACGTCGGCCACCAGGAAGGCGAGCCGCCCGCGTGAGAGCGGGAAGAGATCGTAATAGTCGCCGCCGACCTGGCGGGTCGGGAGATTTGCCGCGGCGAGCTCCAGACCGGCGACCCGCGGGAGGGAGCGCGGCAGGATCTCGCGCTGGATCGCGGCGGCGAGCTCGAGCTCCCGCTCGATGCGCTCTTTCTCGATCGCATCACGGTGCAGACGCGCCGTCTCGATGGCCGCCGCGGCCTGGTTGGCGAAGAGCGACAGAAGGCGGGCGTCCGCCGCGGTGAAGTCGAGAACGCCGCCGTCGCGCGACTCCTTGTCCGCGACGGCGAGCGCCCCCAGACGGCGCCCCCCGACCGAGATGGCCACGGCCAGGCACTTCTGACACGCCGACAGGCGCACCCCCGCGGTGGGCACGGCCGCCGCGGCGTTGTTGACCACCGATTCGCCCTCGGGCAGCTTCCACGCGACGACCTGGTCGGCGGCCAGGAGCTCGCCGCCCAGGCTCCGCGCGAACAGCACCTTGCCCGCCCCGTCGAAGAGCACCAGGGTCCCCTTCCCCGCGTCGGTCAGCGAGATCGACCGGAAGAGGACCTCGTCGCCCAGCGCGGCGAGATCGAGCTGGCCGCCCAGGGAGAGCCCCAGGTCATAGAGCGACTCGAGCTCGAGCAGACGCGTCTTGACCTCGAACTCCGCCTCCTTGACGAGTCGGGACATCCGGTGCGCGCCCAGGAACGATCCAAGGATCATCGCCAGTCCGGAGGCGAGCTCCTCCTGCTCCCCGGCACCGACGCCATCCAGGCCGAGGTGACCGTGGACCTCGCCTTCCGACTCGAGCGGGATCCAGAGCGCGGTGCCCGTCGGGAAGGGCGACTGGGGCGGCGGCTCCGGCAGGACCAGGGATCCTCCCCCGGCCGTGGCGATCGCGGGCAGCCAGACGTCCTTGTCGCGCAGGTAGAGGACCGCGTGCCGCGCCCCGCTCCAGGCGACCGCCGCGTCCATGAGGCGGCGCGCAAGCGGATGCTCGGCGTCGCAGCGCAGAGGATCGGACAGGAATCTCCAGAGCTCGGCGCGGTTGGCAGCCGGGGCCGTTGGAGTACCGGTCATGGATTCTGCGCGGCCTCGCCGGAAGGAGCCGCCGCTACGGCCTTCATCGCCTCGTCGAGCGACGGGTAGATGGAGGCGTACTGCGCCAGCCCCATGATTCGGAACGTCTTGTCGATGGTCGGCGTCAGACGGCAGAAGGCCAGGACGCCCTTGCGGTCCATGACTTTCTCCAGGACCTCGATCAGGATGGAGATGCCGATCGAGTTCACGATGCGCGTCTTCTCCAGGTCGAGGACGAGCGCGCGCGCGCCCGAGTCGAGCTGGGTGTAGGCCTGGCGGGCGATTTCCTCGCCCCCCTGGTTGTTGATGTAGCCGTCGGTGAAGAGGATCGCGATGTCGTCCCGCCGTTCGACCGTGATCTTGCAGGCTTCGCTCACTTGTACTTCCTCATGAGAATCCGAGTCCCCCACTCCCCCGACGTGATGGCGACGGAATCCATCAGGCTCCGAATGATCTGGAGGCCCCAGCCCCGTTTCTTCCCGCCTCCGAAGGTCTTCTCGAGGCTCGGCATCTCGACGGAGCGCTGGTCGAACCCCCGCCCCTGGTCGAACACCTCCACCTCCAGGTACTCCGGCCCGTCGGACTCCTCCCTCCCGACCCGAAACGTCAGATGCACGCGGTCGTCGCGGGTCTGGGCGTGCTCGAACGCGTTGATGCAGGCCTCGACGATCGCGAGCTTGACCTCGTCGATCTTATCGCGCGGCATCTCGATGTACTCGCCGAGGGCGACGGCCTGCGCCGTGGCGACGATCTCCATGTCCGGGGCGACGGGGATGGTCAGGGAGATCTCACGCGCGCCGGCGTCGAGACCCGAGCGGGCAGTCTCCAGCTTGGACATCAGCCAGTTCCCGAGAATACGGGGTTTCGGAAGACGGCGGAAGGCCCGCGGCGGCGGGCGCGGCAAACTCCGGCCCGCTGCGACCCGCGTGAGCGCGGCGAGCGCCGCCTCGACCGGCTCCGGCCAAGCCCAAGCCCGCGGCCACGAGCCACGTGCGCGGTCATCTTGTCGGCACCCCGGCTAGAAGCGCAGGAACAGCCGCAGGCCGGCCAGCACGGCAGAGCCGACGGCACCCTGCGAAAGGAGGAGGAACGCCGCTCCAAGCTCTCCCAGGAGCAGGGGCCACTGCAGGCTCGAGAGCCGCAGAGGGGCGGGAATCGCGAGAGCTTTGAGCATGGCTGGTCTCTACAAGGGCAAGACCTCTGCCATCGCCGCGGAGACCCGTTCTTGAAGGATAAGACTTTATAAATCAATAGCTTGAACTGTATTCGGGCAAGACTCGGTACATATCGGGATGCGAGCCATTTTGTCGCTCATCATAATATTTCGTGACGTGTATATCATCTTAAATTGTTAACAATATTGTACTTGTATCCTGATTCGTGACAAAAATATACAGGGACTTAGTGTCCCAGTGACTTCTTGCGATAGAGCGTCCTGCGGCTGATCCCGAGCAGTCGCGCGGCCCGGCTCTTGTTTCCGCCCGCGAGCTTGAGAACCCTGCGGATGTGGCGATCCTGGAGCGCCCGCAGATTCGGGACCTCGCCCTCCCCCGCGGGCTCCGGCTCGATCCGCCCGGGGGCCCGCGCCGGAAGCCACTGCAGGTCTTCCAGCCGGATCACCCCGCCCCGCGACAGCGACGCCGCTCCCTCCAGCAGATTTTCCAGCTCGCGAATGTTGCCGGCGTACTCGTGCGCCAGGAGCGCGGCGAACGCCTCCCGATCGAGGGTCAGGACCTCCCTCCCCTCGCGTGCGGCGAAGCGCTCCAGGAAATGCCGGGCCAGCCTGGGGATGTCCTCGCGCCGCTCCCGCAGGGGCGGAAGAGCGATCTCGACGACCCTCAAGCGGTAGTAGAGGTCCTCGCGGAATTCGCCCGAGGCGATCTTCTCGGGCAGGCGGGAGTTCGTCGCGGCCAGGACGCGCACGTCGATCGCGATGCGCCGCCGGCCTCCCACCCTCTCGATCTCGCGCTCCTGGAGGACGCGCAGGAGCTTGGCTTGAAGGGCCAGGGGCATGTCGCCGATCTCGTCGAGGAAGAGCGTGCCTCCCTGGGCGGTCTCGAAGCGGCCCAACCGCGCCTCGACGCCCGTGGCCACTCCGCGCTCGATGCCGAAGAGCTCCGACTCGAGCAGGGTCTCGGGAAGGGCCGCGCAGTTGATCGCCACGAACGGCTTGTCCGCGCGGTCGCTGCGCGCGTGGATCATCCGGGCCACGAGCTCCTTGCCCGTCCCGCTCTCGCCGGTCAGCAGCACCGAGGTTCGCGACGGCGCCACGCGGCCCACCAGGTCGAGCACCCGCCGCGCCGCGGGCGAGTCGCCCACGAAGAGCCGACCCGCCGCGACTCGTCCCGTCTCGTCCAGGAGCCTGCGATTTTCCTCTTCCAGCCTCTCGCGTTCGCGGGTCAGCCGCTCCAGGTGCCGGCGGTTCTCGATGGCCAGGCCGCACAGGCCGGCCAGGGACGCCAGGAACCGGGCGTCCTCTTCGTGGAAGGCGGCGCTGCCGCCGCGCCGCTCCTTGTCCGCCAGGACCAGGACGCCCAGGGCCCGCGAGCCTCCGCGGATGGCCACGCCGATCGCCGCCGAGACGGGCGTGCGCAGCAGGCGAAAGGCTTCGCGGCGCACCGCGGACTCGGCGCGCAGGACCTCGGCCAGGAACTCGTCCTCGGCCAGCGCCGACTCGGAGAGGCGCCGCGGAAAGCCCACACGCGATTCCGCGCGGCGCGCGCCCCCTTCTCCGAACGTCGCCAGGTACCCCCGCGAGGCGTCCAGCACGCCGACCGCGCGGCCGAGCACGTCTTCGGCCAGGGCCTGCTCGTCGGGCAGCGATCCGAGCGAGAGCCCGGCGTCGTACAGCGTCTCGAGGAGAAGGAGCTTGTGCTGGGTTTCGAAATCGCGGGCGCCGGAATTGTTCATCGAGCCCCGATCACTTTGCCGCGGCGACGGCCCTCTGTCGCTCGACCCGAGCGACCGTCTCTTCCGCGTCCCGCGCGGGAGCCCAGCTGGGGTTCCACTTCCGGTTCTCGGCGATCAACTTCTCGGCGCGGTCCACGTCGCCCCGCTTGGCCAGGAGGGTCGCGAGCCGGGCGCGCCCCTCGTAGATCCACTGCCGCCCGATGAAATCCCGCCACGGGTTGGGCGGATTGGCCATCTCCTCGAACACGGCGACGGCGTCCGCGTCCTTCCCCTGCGCCTCCAGGGCGGTGCCCATGAGGAGGTCCCATCCGGCGTCGTAGGGCTTGTAGGACGAGTTGCCCTCCGTCTTGACCAGCGTCGCCAGCAGCTTGGGCTTCGCTTCCCGGAGGCTCAGTTCCGCTTCGGCGGGGCGCCCGCTCAGAAGATCCGCCGCGGCCTCGAAGTACACCTTGCGCAGCTCGGAGAACTCGTTCTTCGGAAGCCGCTCGATCGCGGCGACCAGCCGCTGCCCGTCGGCCCGATCCCTGGCCCAGAACGCCACGTGGAGAGCGCTGGCCAGATAGCCGAGCCGCTGGCCGTCGGCGACGGCGTTCTCGGCGGCCTTCTCATACGACGCGATGGCCTTGGGATAGTCCCCCTTGCCCTGGTAGGCCACGCCGAGGTGCTGGTACGCGGGGTCGAAATCGGGCTTGATCGCGAGCGCGCGGTTCAGGCTGGCGATGGCCTCGTCGTAACGGCCGATGTAGGCGAGGATCTCGCCCATGCTGTCGTAGGGGTTGGCCTGGTCGGGAGCCAGGAACTGGTACTTCTGGATGCACTCGATGGCTTTGTCGTAGTCGCCGTGGAACGCGTAGTAGTACCCCATCTGATTGTAGGCCGAAGCGTTGTTGGGATCCGTGGCCAGCAGGTCGTTGAAGATCCGCACGGCCTGCTCCGGACTGCCGACGGAGATCTCCTCTCCGGCCAGCACCATCGCGGCGCGCGCGTCGGTGGGATATTTGGCGTGGATGCTCTTGGCGATCTGAACGGCTTCGTCGCCCTTCCCGTTCAGGAACGCCCACTGCATGTCCACGTGCAGGCGCTCGCGGTTGTTGAGGCGCGCTCGCAGCTGCCGCGCCCGGGTGATGAGCGACCGCGCCTGGTCCCGGTCGCTGCTTCGGGCCAGGCCCAGCATGGCCATGGCGAACTCGGGATCGGCCTGGAGGGCCTTGGCGTAGTCCAGGCGCGCCTCCTTGAGGTAGAAGCGCTGCTCGTTCTCGAAGCCCTCCCGGTAGGCCTGGTAGGCCGCGGCGGAGGACGTGGTCACCTCCCGCCGGTTGCCCCAGTACAGGGTCGCCGCCGCCACCGCGGCGACGACGCCGAGGGCCGAAAGGACCAGGAAGAGGACCCGTCGAGACTTCATCTCACTTCCATGATACGGCTTTCCGGGACCGGGGTTTCCCCTTCCCGGGAGGCCGGCGCGACCCGCTTTCGGGCCCTCAAGCCCTTCCGGACGAGGCGTCTGGGCCCGATTCCCCTATTCCCCTATTCCCCTATTCCACCCTCAGAAGCAGAAAGGTCATGTCGTCGTACTGCTCGGCCGACCCGACGTGGGTCCGGATGTCCGCCAGGACCCCCCGCGCCAGGTCCTCCAGGGAGTCTCCCGCCCGCTTGGCCACCGAGGACATCAGGCGGTCCTCTCCGTACGGCTCCATCCGCTCGTCCATGGCCTCGGAGAAGCCGTCGGTATAGAAGAAAATCAGGTCGCCCCGCCGCAGGAAGAGCTCGCGCGTGTCGTAGGGCACTTCGCGGAACGCGCCCAGCGGGAGCCGGTGCTCCGGCGGCTCGAGCGTCTGCGGCCCGCCGTCGCCCGAGCGGATCAGGATCGGCAGCGGCTGGCCGCCGATGGCGTAGCGCAGGGTCATGGCGTCGGGATCGAGCAGGAAATAACCGAGCGACACGAACATGCGGCGCTTGATCGAGTAGATCCGGCGGTTGGACTCCTGGAACAGCAGCCCCGGATCCCGCGTCGTGAGCGCGCGCGAATAGACGATCTCCTTGGACGCGACCATGAGGAGCGAGGCCGGAATGGACTTGCCCGAGACGTCGCCCAGGACGACGCCCAGCCGCCGGTCCTCGAAGGGAATGAAGTCGTAGAAGTCGCCGCCGACCACCTTGGCCGGCAGGCTCCCTCCCAGAAACGAGAACCCGGGGACAACCGGCAGCGTGCGCGGCAGCAGGCTCGATTGGATGTCCCGCGCGATCTCCAGGTCGCGCCGGAACTCGGCCTGGCGGGTCATCTCGTCGTGCAGCAGGGCGGTCTCGATGGCCAGGGCGGCCTGGTTGGCCAGCGTGGAGAGGAGCGCCTCGTCGTCGCGGTCGAACCGCTCCCCGGAGAGCTTTTCCCGCAGCGTCAGGAGACCCATGAGCCGCTCCCGGTAGACCAGCGGGACGGCCATCCGGAATCCCTCCTCCACCAGCCGGGTGCGAAACTCCTCGCTCTCCCGGTCGGCGAAGTGGAGCGAGAGCTCCTCCAGGCGCACCGGCTTGCCCTCCTTCTGGAGGAGGCGGCGCACCGTGGCCCGCGGCTCCAACCGGTCGTCGTGGCGGCCCCGCCGCTCGAGCCAGCCCTCGGAATTCCGCACCCAGATGGAGGCCTTCTCCACGCGCATGGTGGCGGCGACGCTCGCGGTCAGGTAGTCGGAAATGCGGCCGAGATCGAGCTCACCGGTGATCGCCTCGCTCATCTCCAGCAGGGCGGTCTGGTAGTCGAGCTTGTCGCGGAAGAACAGGCGGTCGAGCGGCGTCTGCAGCCGCCGCCGCACCAGCTCGAAGAGCGGCAGGGCGACCAGGAAGAACCCGAAGTTGAAGAGCGGGGACGCGGCCAGCCGCGAGCCGGAAAAGACCGAGTTGGCCGCCGCGAAGAGCACCGCGTAGAAGCCGAACAGGATCGCCGTGGTCCCGGCGTAGAGAAAGGTCCGCCGGACGACCAGGCGGATGTTGAGCATCTGGAAACGCACGATCGCGTAGGCGAAGGTGATGGGGATCAGGATCATCGGGACGACGCCGTAGAAGACGTAGTCCTCGTTGTTGAAGAGGGACGGCAGCAGGATCCCGAAGATCAGGAACGGAGTCGTACCCAGGATCGTGCCGACGAAGACGTGGTAGGCCTGCCGGCGCTCGCGCGGATCCTCCAGCGTGAACGCGGAGTGGGCCAGGGCCAGCAGGCCGAGGACCAGGTAGTCGCCCAGGAGGATCCAGGACGAGAGCGGCGCGCCCGACAGGATGGTGACCCGCTCCCCGCGGAGCTGGCGGACGACGTCGTACAGAAACACCAGCGGCGGGATCGAGTAGAGCAGGTAGAGCAGCTGGGGACTGGCGGAGAGAAAGTCCTGCAGGCGCCGCTTCCAGGCGGCCGCGGGCTCGCCGGTCCACTCGTCGGCGCGCGCGAGAGCCAGGGCCTTGGGCCGCGGAAAGATCAGGAAGAAATGGAGGAAGACCGCCGGCAGCAGGAAGAGCGAGACCGTTCCGGTGTTCTGGACGAACTTGTCGATCCACCAGTAGGAGGCCGGGCGCAGGCGGCAGACGAAGAACAGAAGGAAGAGGACGCACAACAGGAAGAAGATGCGCGCGGCGCGGTCATCGGGGCGGTTGCGAAAGACGAAGAGCCCGATGAAGAAGAAGAGGAAGCCGAGGATCGCCGCATAGAGGTACGTCTTTCCGCCCAGCCGCTCGGCCGAGAGCCGCACCGGCACGACCTTGAGGTCGGTCGAAGGCCCCATGCCGGGCTGCGAGGGACAGGGGCCGTGGCGGACCAGGTAGGGCACCGTGGCGCCGATTGAGTGCCGGCGCAGCTCCGCCGACGCGTCGGAGATCGAGTTGACCATGCTCCGGCCGATGCCGAGTACGCAGTCTCCCGGCGCGATCCCCGCGCGGGCGGCCGGGCTGCCGGGCAGCGTTTCCCGCACCTCGATGCCGAAGCGCCCGTACGGCAGCGGCATGATCCCGTCGTAAGGTCGGGACGAGAACATGTCGCCGATCGACGCCACGGCGATGGCCAGTCCCAGAAAGCCGAAGGCATAGAACCATCCGCGCAGGGAGGACGATTCGGGCGCAGGCTCCGGGCGTTGGGTGGCGCTCATCGGGATGGCTTCACGTCGTAGTCCGTCGGGGGGCAATGTTAACCCGTCGCCTTCGCCGCGCGCGGGATCTGCGCGCTGGTGCGCGCACCGGTCTGCGGCTCGCCCGGATGCGGGCTCGACCGCAGACCTGATCCCGTGCTCGCTCCGGCTCCCGCGGCGCGCGCCTCCTCCTTCGCTTCCGCTCAGGAGACTACGCGCGCCGCGAACTTAAGGACGTGCTCTCCGGGTTCGAGTTTTCTTTCGGTGTCTCCCGCCTTCCGCCTCACGCCTCACGCCTCACGCCTCACGCGCGGGCAGTGCCCGCGTCACCTCACGCGCGGGCCTTCGCCCGCGTCGACTAGACTCCCGCCATGCCGTTCGTGACGTTCGAGGGAGGCGAGGGGACGGGCAAGTCGACGCAGGCCGCGATGGCCGCGCGGCGGCTGCGGGACCTGGGCCTGGACGTGCTCGAAACCAAGGAGCCCGGAGGCACGTCGATCGGGCAGAAGATCCGCGCGATCCTCATGGACGTCGCCCACACCCACCTCGATCCCGTTTCCGAATGGCTCCTCTACGAGGCGGACCGGCGCCAGCACGTCCAAGAGCAGCTGCGCCGCGAAGTGGCCGGCGGCCGCTTCGTGCTCTGCGACCGGTACTCCGATACGACGGAGGCCTACCAGCAGGTCGGACGCGGCGTGGACGCCGAGCTCGTCCGGCGCGTGGATGCTCTGGCCCGGGGCGGGCTGGTGCCGGACCTGACGCTCCTCTACGATCTCGAGCCGGAAGCCGGCCTCGCGCGCGCGACGCGGCGCGACCAGCACGTCGGACGGTTCGAGGGAGCCGATCTGGATTTTCACCGGCGCATTCGCGAGGCCTACCTGGCCATCGCGCGGCGCGAGCCGCTGCGCATGCGTGTCGTGCCGGCGGGATCGGAGCCGGAGCTGGTCTTCGCGGAAACCTGGCGCCATCTTCAGGAGCGGTTCGGACTGTGAGCTCCGGCACTCTCCTCGAACGCCTCGGCCGTCAGCCCGAGCAGGTCCCCGGAACGCTCCTTCTGAGCGGGCCCGATCCGGCCCGTCTCGAGGAGGAGGCCCTGCGCCTGGCCTGCGCCCTTCTCTGCCCGACCGGCGACACCGGCCCGGAGTGCGACGCGTGCCGGAGGGTTCTGGCCGGAATCCACCCCGACCTCCTGAGAATCGAGCCGGAGGGCGTTCAGATCCGCATCGACCGGATCCGTGAGTCTCTCCTGTTCGCGGCGGGACGGCCGTACGAGGCGGCCCGCCGCGTGGCCATCGTGTCGCGGGCCGAGATGCTCGGCGTGGAGGCCGGAAACGCGCTGCTCAAGTCGCTCGAAGAGCCGGGCCGCATCTTCCGCTGGATCCTGACGACGGCCCGGCCGGAGGCCCTGCTGCCGACGATCCTTTCCCGCTGCGTGCTCCTGCCCGTGGCGCCCGTCTCCGCCGCGCGGCTGCGCGCGGTGTGGCGCGAGCGCGGGTTCTCCGCCGAGGACGCGGAGGACCTGGCCCGGCTTCGTCCGCCGGCCGAGGAAGCCCCGGCCGCCCTGGAGGCCTATCGGGAGGCCCGGTCCGAGATCGTGGCCGCGCTGGAATCCGGGCTCCTCCGCCGCGACCTCGGCGCGCTCCTGCTCCTGGCCGACCGCGCGGCGCGCGCGGCTCCGGGAGAGGCTCGTCTTCTGCCCGAGCTGCTGGCCGACGCGGCCATCTCGGCCTCCGCCACGGCCGAGGCTCTGCGCCACCGCGGCGTCGCCGGGGCGATCCGCGAGCTCGGCCGGGGCATGCCGCCCGGCTCGCTGCGCGAGGCCGCCGTTCGCGCCGCCGACGCGCCTCCCGACGTGCGCCGTGGCAACCGCCGGCTCCATTTCGAGAGGGTGCTGCTGGAGCTCTACCTGGCCGGGTGAAGAGAGAAGAGAAACAGCGGTGCGTAAGGACGATGAGTCCTCAGTCCTCAGTCTCCAGTCACCGGCTTCGCCCGCGCGCGAGGCGTGAGGCGTGAGGCGTAAGGCGTGAGGCGAAGCCCACCTTCCCCCTCTCCCCGAGGGAGAGGGCGGGGTGAAGGTACGCCCCGGTCGCGGCGCGCGTAGTCTCCTGAGCGGAAGCGAAGGAGGAGGCGAGCGCCGCGGGAGCGAGAGCGAGTGAGGGACCAGGCGTTCGGTCGAGCCCCTTTGGGCGAGCCGAACGCCGGTGGCGAAGCCAGGTCCCGAAGCGAGCGGAAGCGACGTGTCGGAGGAGGCGAGCGCCGCGGGAGCGAGAGCGCACCCGTGAGCAGGCGGGCGGTCGAGGCCCTTTGACCGAGCCGCCCGCCGGTGCGCCGAAGGCGCAGATCTCGGGTAAGCGGAAGCGACGTGTCGGAGGAGGCGCGCGCCGCGGGAGCCGGAGCGCAGCGCGGGATCAGGCGGGCCGTCGAGGCCGCATCCGGCCGAGCGGACCGCCGGTGCGCCCAACGGGCGCAGATCCCTGCGCTCCGCGGAGGCGACGGGAGGCGGGAAACACTCGAAGGAATCGAGGAAGGGACCGCCGCTACCGGCGGGATCGGGAGGATCTGGGAAGAGTGTGGACCTGGGAGCTACCGGAAAAGGCGTTTGGTCTTGGAGACCAACTTGGGAGACGCCACCGGCAATTTCGATCCCCCCACATCGATTCCTTCGAGTTCGAAGAGTATACGACCAAACCGTGCGGATTGGTCATCACGCAAACACCCCCCGCGCCCTCGTCTTACCCGCAGAGAACGCGGGAGTTACGAAACCCTCCGGCGGCGACCTGTCCGAAAGGACAGGTACCCTATCGCTCCAACGACACGTCGACCGTCTCGGAATCGCCGCCACCGACCTCCACGTCCACGGTCCGATCCTTGTAGCCGGGACGGGTAACCGTGACGGTGTGCTTGCCGGCCGGAACCGGAAGGCCGCGATCCAGAGAGCTCACCTCTCCGGCCGTTCCGACGAAACGGTCGTCGACGTAGACCGCCGCGTCGGCCGGTTCGACGTGCAGCAGGAGCCGGCTGCGGGCGCCGCGGGACTCGGCGCGAGGAGCCTGCGCGGTCGCGTCGGGCGCGGGTTTGGAGCCGCGCCAATCCCCATCGCGAGGACGCGTGTCCGCCGGCGGCGGAGCCTCCGCGGGGGCCTCGTCCTCGTCGTCCTCCCCCTCGTACGAAGGCGTCCGGTCGCCGTCGCCGCGAGGAGCCTCCGGGTTCACCGCCTCGGTGGCGTTGCGACGCTTGGCCCAGTACCTCCGAATGCCTCCATCGATCTTCGGTTCGTCATAGGAGCCGTACTCCTTGGCGCCCGCGACCTTCTTCAAGTGATCGCTGATCCGAAGAGTCTGGCCGCCCCGCGCGTCCACTTCGACCGTCTTGATCTCGAATCCGTTGAGGCGGAACTCCAGCCGATAGTGACCGCGCTGCAGATAGAGGTAATCGGGCCATCCGTCGAAATCATCGGCGGTGCCGATCAACTTCCCGTCCAGGTACAGCCGCGCCTCGTCGGGCTCGACGTCGGTCTTCACCCTCGTCCAGGCGCTCGGCCCGTAGCGGTATCCGTAGCGCTCGTAGGCGTACCCGTAGCCGTAGCCCGGATACCCCCAACCCCAGCCCCAACCCCAGCCGGGCCATCCCCCGGATACGATCACGCGTCCATGCCCGTGAGGCGCCGCCAGCACGTGCACGGCGGCCTTCGCCGGCGAAGCCGCCAGGGTCATCCCAACCGCGAGCGCGACGAGCAGCAGAGTTTTCTTCATGACAAGTTTCTCCCAAGCTTCCTAAGAGCAAACGAGACGCCAGGCCTCTGGATTCCCTGCGGGCGGACAGACGCTTCCAGCGCAAAGAGTTAACTGCGCGTTCGGGACGCGCGCCGGAGCCGCCGCTGACCTCGCCGGATGTCACGCCGTCACCCCTGGTGGAAACGGCGGGCGGCGCGCCAGGGCGCGCTGCAGACCTCGCAGGTAGTCCTGGCGCAGCACGTGATCGACGGCGAACCGGCCCCCGGGGAGAGCGACCTTTTCCGCCAGCCGGGCCCAGAAAGGCCACCACCGCCCGTCCACCAGGCCTCCGTTCCTGAAGAGCACCGCCTGCGGAACGCCCAGGAAGTCTCCCAGCTCCGGGTGTTTCGCGTAGAAGATCGCCGCGGCCTCGCCCGACTTCTCCTGCCGCCGCCGAAAGGAGGCGAACGTGATGTCGTGGAAGTGGCGCGCGACCGCGGCGGGGCGATAGACGATGCCCATGCCGGCCCGGGTCAGGCGGTAGGCCATCTCGATGTCTTCCCACGCCGCGTGGGGAAACGTGGTGTCGAAGAGGCCGGCGCCCACCAGCAGGCGACGCGGGAGCGAGATGTTCGAGGTATAGAAGAAGTTGAAGGGAACCGACTCGGGGTTCTCGATCAGGCTGTAACCGAACTGCAGCCCGTACTCGTTGATGTGGTGGAGAAACGGCGACACCCGCCGATCGGAAGGCCAGGTGGTGTAGCCGAGCACCGCGACGGGATGGGAACGCCTCTCCGCGTGGGCCGCGGCGTGGACCGCCAGCAGGCCGGCCTCGGGAACAGTGTCGTCGCCGAGGAAGAGCACGTAGTCGCCGCGCGCCATGGCCACCCCGGCGTTGCGGGCCGCGGCCGGCCCGGAGTTGGCCTGGGAGGAAAATCGGAAGGGATAGGCCGGCCGGTAGGCGGTGAGCCTCGCGACGGTCCCGTCCCCCGATCCGTCGTCGACGACCACGACCTCGAAGGACGGAGGATCGCTCTGGCGCGCCAGGGCGTCGAGAACGCGCAGCAGGACTTCGGGGCGGCGGTAGGTCGGGATGACGACCGAGACGAGCTCGCTCAAGCAAAGATCTCTTGCAGCGTCGTGCGCGCGAGATCGGGCGCGCGCCGGAGGAACTCGCGAAAGTAGTCGGCGTCGAACCGATCGTCGCCCGGATAGGTGGACACGATCCGGAGGGGAAACTTCGCGAAGATCTCCGCGTCGGGCCGCCGCCGCGCCTGCTGGACCGCCCGGCGTTTGGCCGCCAGAGCGTCCTGGCTGCGGTGGATCCACAGGAGCGCTTTGAGGTGGGCGACGGTCAGGGGATCGTCGATCGCGATCCGTCCCTCGTGGTCGGCGATGCCGAACAGACGGCGCCACGCCGGAGGCTTCGGGCGGGGCTGGCGGAAGGGATCGCGCTGGAGCTCGGCGGCTCCGGGGTTGAGCGTCGCGAGCATCTCCGCGATCCGCCCCAGGAAGGCCGCCAGGACCGCCGGCATGTAGGCCGCGAACGAGTCGGAATCGAAATTCTTGTAGGCGGTGGCGAAGGCGTTGCGCTCGAACAGGAATCCCCGTTCGAAGAGACCGAGCGCCTGGCCGGTGGCGCCGCCGCGGTGCCGGGCGACGGCCCGCGGCTCGGCGATCACGCGGCGGCCCAGGATCCATTGCCGCCATCCGAAATCGACGTCCTCCAGGTAGGCGAAATAGTCCTCGTCGAAGCCGGACTCGCGGAAGGCGTCGCGCCGCGCCGCCATCAGGCCTCCGCAGGCGAAGAGGCGCTCCTCTCCCGGCTCGGACGCCGCGATCTGCGCGACGGGACGGCCGACCTCCTGCTGAAAGGCGTGGCCGTCGAACGTCAGGAAGCCGTCGGAGAAATCGTTCTTCTGGCCGGACCGATCGGTGAGCCGGCCGGCCGCCGCGGCGACGTCGTCCGGCGCGCCGGAGAGGGCCGCGGCGAGGAGGTCGGGCGCCTCCGGCTCGACCACGGCGTCGTCGTTGACGAGGATGAGGACGGGCGCGCGCGCGGCCTGCGCGCCGAGCATGCAGCCGGCGGCGAACCCCACGTTGCCGCCCGCGGCGACGCGGCGCACGCCGGGGTGGCGCCGGAGGACGTCTTCCATCGGCCGGCCGCCCGTGTTGTCGACCAGGATCGTCTCGCCGCGGCCGCGCACGGCCTCCTCCAGCGCGGACAGGCCTTCCAGGAGATGCTCCCGCCCGCGGTGATGAACGACGATGACCGAATAGTCCGGCGAGGTCACGGCGCTCGAAGCGTAACCGAAAGACGGCGGACCGGACCAGCGCGTCGCAACGGCTCGATCAACGGCGATGCCCGTCCGCGCGCGGCGCCCGGGCGCGCCGCTTTCCGGCCAACCGCTGCCACAGCGTCCGCAGCGGCGCGGCGTGCGGAAACGCGAGCCGGCCGGGATCCACGCGGGCTTCGCGCAACCAGGCCGCCAGCGGCGCGGTGACCGCCGGCCAGGTCCGCGCCGCGGCGAACGCGCGCGCCGCCCGCCCGGCCTGATCCCGCGCGGCCGCGTCGCCGAGAAAAGCCGAGACCGCGTCGGCCAGGGCCGAGGCGGAGGCCGGCGCCGTGCGGGCCGCGCCGGCGGCCTCGAGCTCGCGGGCCAGGGCCCCGCCGCCGACCGACAGGGAACCGAGGCCGCCCCAGGCGGCGTCGAGCATCCGCGTGCGGAACGAGAGATCCGTCTCCAGCCCCGGCGAGCAGATCGACACGAGCAGATCGCAGGCGGCATAGAGGTCGGCCCGCGACGCGTAGGGCAGCCAGGGCGAAAAGAGGATCGTGCGGCCCTGCGGGTCGATGGCCCGCGACAGCTCGCGGGCCCGGGCGCAGGCGCGCTGGGGCGTCGACTGCGGATTGGGATTCTCGAAGAAGAGCAGCCGGGCGTCGGGATGGCGCAGCACGATCCCCGGCCAGGCCTCCAGGAGCAGGTCCGGCTCGTACCAGTCGTAGATGCCGCCAAACAGCACGAGCGGGCCGGCGGGATCGAGGTTTAGCGCCCGGCGGCCCTCCTCCCGGTTTCCGGCGCTCGGCTCGGCCGGAACGCCGAAGGGGACGGTCGCCATCAGGCGGGAGAGCGTCGGATCGACCGGGAAGTTGCGCGCGCCGATCCGGCCGCGGGCGAAGAGCGCGCCGGCGTAGAAGAGCCGCTGCTCCGGCGAGGCGCAGAGGAAGAAGTCGCCGCGGCAGAGCGCCAGGTCCAGCGTGGCGTGGTCGTGGGCGGCCGTCTGGGCGCCCAGCGCCGGGACGTAATGCAGGTTCTCGACGAAGAAGGGATCGTACAGATCCACCGCCACCGGGAGCGCGGGGAGCTGGTGGAACCACCAGTTGGCGGCGTGCCCGGAAACGACCGCCGCGTCGGCGCCCGCCGCGGCCGCGGCCAGCTGCCCCTCCACCGCGCGCACCGCCGGGACGTCGCCGGCCACGGCCCCGGCCTCCGCGGGATCGTTGGGCACGAGCAGCCGCACGTCGAACTCCTTGTGCAGCGCGCGGGCCAGCTCCACGGCGCGGATACCCATCCCGGCCATGCGCGGCCGAATCGGCTCGGGAGCGAGGACCACGATCCGGGTCAACGGCGTCCGCGGATCCGGTCGAGGAGGAGGTGGAGCTTCCAGGTCCGCGACCCGTATATCTGCTCGAGGATGGCGTTCAACCTCTGGATCTCGGTGTGGGTCTCGCCCAGCTGCCGCGTCATCCTGTCGTTCGCCTCGAAGAGCTCCTCCAGCCGGGCATGCACGATCTCGTTTTCCGCCAGCAGGCGGCTGCGCTCGATCTCCAGCCCGCGCCGCGCCAGATCCTCCTCGGCCAGCCGGACCCGCGCGGCGCCGGCTTCGGCCGCGCTCTTTTCCCACATGTCGTGGAGGCGGCGGTGGCTGGCGCGCTGGTACCGGAGCTCTCCCTGCGAGCGTCCGTCGCGGTCGGACCAGAAGGCGATCTGCGCGCGGAGGCGGTCGATCGCCCGGGCCAGCCCCTCCGGCGTGCGCCGCGGCCCGTAGCGTTCATAGATGCGCCGGCGCGCGTCCAGAAAGGCCGGACTCCCGGCCGCGGCGTGCCCGGGATCGTCGCCGGCGAACACACGGTACTCGCAGGTGACCGCGCGCACGTGGCGAAAGGCCGTCTCCAGCGAAAGGCGGATCAGGAAATCCCAGTCCTCCGAGTAGTCCAGCGCCGCGTCGAAGCCGCCGACCTTTCGGAACAGCGACCGCGGCAGGAGCAGGGTGTGGAGGGGGATGTAGTTGGCCAGCAACAGAAAATCGGGATCGAAGTCGAGCGAATACTGCAGCGTGCGCCCCCGCTCGCGCCAGGCCTCGCCTTCGCGCTCGTAGACCACCGTGGCCGCGTCGGAATACACCACCGGCTCGGGGCCGCTGCGGTGCGCCGCCAGAAGCCGCTCGACGTGGTCGGGATAGCAGCGATCGTCGTCGTCCAGGAAACCGGCCAGCTCGGATCCGGCCGCTTCCAGTCCGCGGTTGGCGGCTCGGGAACGCCCTTCCGAAGCCTCCCGCTCGTGGAGGACCACGGCGAAGGCGTCGCGAAACGGCGCGACGACTTCGGCGACCGAGGCGCCGCCGTCGTTGACGACGACGACTTCCCGCGGCCGCGCGGTCTGCGTCCGGAGGCTGTCCAGGGCCTCGGCCAGGAGCGCGGGACGGTTGCGCGTGCGGATCACGATCGAGACCGGGGCGGTCGCCCGCGATCCCGCCGCGTACACCGCCGGCCCGATCGCCCCGCGGAACTGCTCGAGCGAGCGGGTGGAGATCTCCGAGTGCGCGGCCACCCGAAAGGCCTCGACCGGCCCGGCGCCCTCGAGGGTCAGGCGCCGGTAGGCGTTCAATCCGAGGACGGCGCCGGCGTAGTCCCGCACGGCCTGCTGCGACGCGTAGCGCGCGAGCGCCTCCCTCTTGCGCGCGTCCTCCGCGGCGATGTCGACGAGGAGATTGGGCAGGAGCGGCTGGGTCAGCTCGTAGAAGGCGATGCGCAGGAGCCGGAAGGCGTCGTGGTCGGAATCCTCGGGCCGGGAGGCGGCGACGATCCGGTAGAGCGACTCGGCCAGGGCGCGATGATCCGGATGGATCTCCACCGGCGACGGGCACACGACGAGGTCGGGCTCGAACTCGCGGATCTGTCCGGCCAGGGCGCGCTCGAGGTCGCCGGCGCGCCCGTGCAGCTCCCGGTCCGGCAGTCCCCCGAAGAGGGGCTCGGGCAGCCCCAGCGCCGCGGCGGCCTGACGGGCTTCGTCCCGGCGGCGCGCCGCGTAGCCGGCCGGATCGGCCTCGCCGCCTTCCTGCTTCTCGCCGTCCGTGGCGATCCACAGGCGGATGGTCCGCCCTTCCCCGGCCATGCGAGCGAGCGAGCCTCCCGCGCCGAGCGTCTCGTCGTCGGGATGCGCCGCCAATACGAGGACCCTCTCTCCCTCCAGGGCTGCCGCCCGGTGCGGGATCACCTCGTCCTCTCGCGGTTGTTCGGTCACGGGCGTCGGCAGTTTATCCGCAGGCCGCTCAAACGACGTCGAAGATCGAGGGCACGAACTGGCCGCCTTCCAGCCAGCCGCGGGCGGCCCCCTCCTCGAAGACGCGTCCCACGATCCAGAAGCCCGCGCCGCGGATTTCGCCGTTCAATTCCGCGATGCGCCGGCGGCCCGGGCCTCCCGGGGTTTGCCAGAACTTCAGCCGGCGCGCGCCCAGCCGCCGCGCTTCCTGCCCGCACGCGGCGAAGAGCCCCGGCAGGTTGCGCCCCTCGGAATCGCGGTCGAGATAGTCGGCGACCAGGGCCTCCTCCCCCACCACGGACAGCGGGGCCCAGGCCAGATCCTCCGAGCGCTCGACGACGCGGACCATCCTGTAGTAGCGCGTCGGCCGCGCGTGGAACCGCCAGTTGGCCCGCAGGCGGTCCCGCACCGGCGCGTCGCGGAGAAAGCGCGAGGCCGCGTCCCAGAGACCGTCGAAGGACTCGGGCACGAAATCGCTCACCGCGACTCCCTCCGGGGGCGGCGGAAGGGCTTCGCAGTCGACCAGAACCTCCTGGACCGGGAAGTAGTCCCGGGTCCGTCCCAGCCGGCGGCTGATCTCGTGGGCGCGCGGGTGCGGGAACCCGAAGGTGAACGGAACGCCCTGCGCGCGCACGGCGTCGTAGAAAGCCGTGGCCATATCCGCGTAGACGTTGCGCCCCTTGCCCAGCCCGCGCGCGGCCGGGGCCGTCGCCACGTCGCCGGCGGAGTAGACCCGGCGCGGCTGCCCGCCGATTAAGAATTGCATGGGCCACCCGGAAAAATTGCCCACGATCTCCCCCTCGTCGGACTCCGCCACCACGCCGAACCAGCCGTCGGGGTTCTTCAGAAACTTCCAGGCAAATTCCTCTTCGAGCCAGGGCTGACCGTAGGCGCTCTGGAACAGGGCCCGGATGCCGGGACCGTCGGCCTCGCCGGCCGGGCGCACCCGGTAGCCGATCACGCGGCGTTCTCCCACACGAACGTCTCCAGGGGCTCGCCGTCGGCGTCGCGAAAGACGCGCAGGTAGAGGGGGCCGGCCGGGAGCGAGGGCAGCACGTCCGGAGGCAGAGCGAAGTCGCGGTCGAGCGAGGCTCCGACGAACGGCATCAGCGACGGGTTGGGCGAGAGGGCCACGCTCGCGCCGGGACGGCGCTCCAGGCGCGGCTGTGCCAACGGCGCCGCGGCGATCGGCCGGGCCAGCGCCCCGGCGCGTTCGAGCGCGCGGGCGCCCAGGCGGCCGTAGCGCTCGCGCGCGTAGAGATCCCGCGACGCCCACCGCCGCGAGGCGGTCTCCTCGCTTCGGGACGAGCTGCGCGCGTAGAGGTGATGCACGCGCGCGGAGGGGACGTAGGCGAGCGCGTAGCCGGCTCCGCGCGCCCGGTCCTCCCATTCGCTCTCCTCGTACTCGAAGGGGAACCGTTCGTCGAACCACCCGACGCGGTCGAAGACGTCGCGGCGCACCGCCAGGACAGCCCCGGTCAGGTGGGGAGCGTCCCCGCCCTGCTCCCACAGCCGCAGCGTCTGCCGGGCGAAGGCGCGGAAGCGGCGCCGATCCAGGCCCGGAAAACGTCCCGCCGCGAGCTGCAGAAAGTCCCGGAAGAATCCGGGGGCAAGTCCGGGCGGAAGGCGCAAGCGCCCCTGCGCGTCCCAGAGGCACAGGGGTCCGGCCGCGCCCACGCGCCGGTTCCGGGCGGCGTCCCGAAGAGACGTCACGGCCCCCGCGGCGAACACGACGTCGGCGTTGCAGACCACCAGGAGGCCCCCGCTGGCCCTGGCCAGGCCGGCGTTGGCTCCGCCGGAGTAGCCGCGATTGTCCGGCAGCGGCAACAGCAGGTCCGCGTCCGCTGCGCGCAGGCGCTCGACCTCGCCGGGCCCGGATCCGCAATCCACCACGATGACTTCGCCGCGGATCCCCTCGCCGGAGAACGCTCTCCGCAGCGAGGAGACGCACGCGCCCGCCTCGGCCGCGGAGCGATGGCTGACCACGATCGCGGAAACGTCCGGCGTCATGCGGTGCGGCAGACGGCGCGCATCACCGGGCGTGGGGCGAACGGCGCCGGATTCGAAACGGCAAGTCAGACGCGCGCATCGGGCGGGATTCCGGCTCGGGATTGGGATCGCCTGGCACCCTCGGTCTCTTCGGATTGGGGCTCGTCCGAGGCGCTCGCGACGGCCACCCACTGGTAGGTCCCAAGGCTTTCACGATCGAGCCCGGGCCAGCCGGCCAGGCGCGCGAGCAACGCCTCGGGGTCCGGCGAGGGGGCGCCGGGGAGCCCGTCGACGCGCTCGAGGCGCCACCCGGCCTCCTGGAGACACTCGCGCAGGAAGCGGCGGTCGAACCAGCGCAGGTGCCCGGCGTCGGGGAGCCCGGCCGGGAGCGGGTCGAAGCGGCCGAGCAGCAGGTCGCGCACCAGGGAGAGGTGGCCGACGTTGGGAACGCTGGCGACGAGAACCGCCCCCGGCGCGGCGACGCGGCGCGCCCGCGCCAGCGCCTCGACCGGATCGGCCAGGTGCTCCAGGACGTCGGCGAACAGGAACGCGTCGAAGGCCGCGCCTTCGCGCGCGAGGCGCGCCAGAGCCGCGAGGGCGTCTTCCTCGAGGACCCGATCCAGGCGGCGCCGGGCCAGGGCCGCCGCGCGCGGCGCGCTCTCGATCCCGGTCACGCGGGCCCCGGGCGCGCGCAGCCGGAAGGCGCGGCCGGACGCACCGCCCGCGCAGCCGACGTCGCAGAGGCTCCGAGCGTTTGCGGGCAGATGCGCCAGCAGCTCCGCGCGCTCGAACTCGGGAGGATCGTCCAGCACGAGCGCGCGGAAGCGAAGGTCGAACGCGACTTCGCCCGACTGCTCGAACAGCCGTTGCGAGAACTGGCCGACGGTTTCTCCGTCCCGTGGCGGCGAAGCCTCGAGATCGAAGGCGACCGCGGGAACCCGGGAGCGGTCCCGCGCGGACGTCCCTGGGGCCGGCGCGCCGAAGGCCTCGATCTCCCTCAGGGTGTGGACGGGCACGGCCGCCGGCGGCAAGGGCAGGGCGGGAACCGCCGGACCAATCCACGCGCCCGGCGGGCCGGGAACCTGCGCGGGAATCGCCAGCTCGTCGCGCACGATCCAGGCGTACCGGGCTCCCGCCAGGACGTCGCGGGCGCAAGCGTCCGGTCCGGGCGCGACGGCCCGCGCGGCTCCCGCGGCGCGCCGCCAGCGCAGGCGGGCGAGCCGCCGGCCGTAGTCGAGCGGGCTGTCGGCTCCATCGGCTCCGCTCTGCGCGAACAGCACGAGGACGCCGGCGGCGCGGCCGATCAAGCGGAGCTCGTCGTGACGGCTCGGTCCGCCGCTCGGGCCGCCTGCTCGAGCGACTCGTCGACGAGGCTCCAGTCATGGCGGGGCCGCAGAAGTCCGACGGTGTAGTCGGGCGGCAGAACGTTGAACCCGGGATCCAGGACGCGCATGTCGTGGAGGTGGAGGGCCTTCTCGTCGGTCAGGAACACGTAGACCTTGAAGTCCCCCTGGGCCAGCGGCAGCTCGGGAAGGTACAGCCGCACGCGGTAGCGGTTCCGGCCGGCCAGGGGCGCCCAGGCCAGCCCCCGCGTGTCCATGGCGAACGCCTGCACGCCGTCCTCGCGGTCGACACCGACGCGCACGTGGAAGGCCAGCTCCGGCTCGACCGTCTCGAAGGCCACGTCGACGGCGAAGGACTCCCCGGCGCCGAACTCGACGCGCGGATAGCCCGAGCCGTCGTGGACCACGACCTCGCTCAAGAGGGCCGGCCGGCGCCCCTCCGTCGACACCGGCGACACCGGCACGGCTTCGGACGCGCGGCGCTCCTTGTCCTGGAGAAACGCCTCGTACTTGCGCACGACCGCCACGGCCGGGCCCGACGCCGCCTCGCGGCCGCCCTTCAACCAGATGGCCCGGTCGCACAGCGTGGCCACGTAGTACAGCGCGTGGGAGCAAAACAGCAGCGTGCCGCCCCGCTTGTGGAACTCGGTGATGCGGTCGATCGATTTCTTCTGGAAGTATCCGTCGCCCACGGCCAGGGCCTCGTCGATGATGAGAATCTCCGCGTCGACGTGGGTCGCCACCGCGAAGGCCAGGCGCAGGGCCATTCCCGAGGAGTACGTCCGCACCGGGCGGTCGAAGAAATCGCCGATCTCGGCGAAGTCGCGGATGTCCGGAAGGCGGCGGCGGATCTCCGCGCCCCCCAGCCCGAGCAGCGCGGCGTTCATCCGCGCGTTCTCCCGGCCTGTGAATTCGGGATGGAAGCCCATGCCGAGCTCGAGGATCGACGCCACCGCGCCCTCGCGGCGGAGAACGCCCGAGCTCGCCTGCGTGGTGCCGGCCACGATCTTCAAGAGCGTCGACTTGCCGGCGCCGTTCTCGCCGATCACGCCCAGGGCCCCGCCGCGGGGCAGCTCGAAGGAGACGTCGGAGAGGGCGAAGAACGCCCGATGGCGCGGGCGGCGCAGGACGAGCTCCCGGAGGCGGTCGGAGGGAGAGTCGTACAGTTTGTACGCCTTGGAGATCCCGTCGGCCCGGACCGCCCATGCCGTCATAACAAGTTGTGGATTGTAAGCCGCCTCATTCGCCCAGAGCGAACTCGCAGCGGCGGCAGAGGAAGTCCTCCGGCGCCTCCTCCAGGCCGTAGGTCCAGCGGCGCAGGCGTGCCATGGTCTCCCCTCCGAGAACCTCGGCCACGGTCTGGCGCTTGAGGTCCCCGACCACGAGGCGCTCGTAGTAGTCCTGGCAGCACAGGACGGCCGTGCCGGTACCGGTCACGTGGAGGTGCTCGAACGGGCGCGACCCCATCAGCTCGCACCCCTTGAGCTT
Source organism: uncultured Acidobacteriota bacterium (assembly GCA_963733955.1). Taxonomy (GTDB): domain Bacteria; phylum Acidobacteriota; class Thermoanaerobaculia; order UBA5066; family Gp7-AA6; genus DATFTF01. The sequence continues at coordinate 1,010,788 of CAVTEW010000003.1, read as the reverse complement.
CTTCTTGGGCGGCGGCTCGGGGACGAAGGTGCCGCTGGCCGGGCGGCTCCGAATGCGGAACGGCCGGATCTGCCACCCCTTCGGCTCGAAACGCTTCCGGATCGCCTCGACGTCGGCGCGGTGCGCGTCGTCTTCCTCCCCCAGGACCACGATCGCGGTCTCCTCGGACAGCGCGCGGGCGCGCAGGCGCTCGATGTTGTCGAGCACGCGGGCGAGATCGCGGGTCCCGTGGAGCTTCTGGTACCGCTCCGGGTCGAGCGTCGGAAGGTTGATCCCGATGTACCGGAACCGCCCGAGCTTCTCCAGGCGGTCGGCGCGGTCCTTGGAGAAGTGCGACGCGTTGGTCAGGATGCAGACGGGGAGCCCGCGCGCGAAGAGGTACGCGCAGCGGTCCTCGAAGAGCGGATCGACGGTCGGCTCGTTGTAATTGGAGAGAAAGACCAGCACGCCCTTGCCGCCGATCGTCACCGTCTGGTCCACGATCGATTCGAAGAGCTCCCGGCTCATGACCTCGCGCTCGCGCGGATCGACCGAGACCGGGCAGAACGGGCAGCGGTGGTTGCAGCTGGTGCACGTCTCCAGCGAGAGGTACACCAGGTGGGTCCGGCGGGTCTCGGCGTCCAGGTCGTCGAGCACGAAACGGGCGGCCCGCAGGTGCTCCAGCGCCGCCGCGGCGACGGGCTCCTCCCCGGCGGCCAGCGCCCGGAGGGCCTTGTAGCCCTCCCCGTCCTTGGGGAGCGTCTCGCCGGTCAGGGGATTGTAGAGGACCGCTCCGCGGTCGTGCAGGAAGGGCGAGACGATGTTCCCGGCGGCGACCGGCGACTCGGCGACGAACGTTTCCAGCTTGCTCATCCTGCCCGTTGGTTCATCCTCAAAGGAAGCCGGGGACGCAAGAACTTGGCCATTGTACCTTTTACGAAATCGGGGGCCGTGCCGTCGGGGCGGAAGAGAAAGCCCCGGCTCGCGCCGGGGCTTTCCGAATCAGAACCCTTCCTTCCCGACCTCGCTTGGGCCGGGGCCACGGGCCCCGCCCCCGACGAATTTCTCTTCTACTGCGGCAGCGCCTGGATGAAATTGGTGTCGAGCGTGACCAGATCCACGGTGAACGCGTAGGCGCCCACGCGGCCGCCGGTCACCGAATCGATCCGGATCGAGACGGGCACTCCCGGGTTGGTGAAGCCGGGGATGTCGGAGAGGTGCCCGAGCTGACCGAACGCCCCGGCCCCGGAGAGGGTCACGGGCAGCGCGCCGAGCTGGGTCCCGTCGGGCGCCACCGCGACCATCCGGAACGAGACCGGTCCGCCGTCCAGCGAGAACACGCCGACCGCGGTGCGGAAGTGGCTGCTCTCCTGGGCGCCGGAGAGCACGAGGCTCTGTCCCGGACCGGCGACCTGGTTGTGCGTGTAGACGGAGAGCTGGGAGCCCGCCGTGCCCGAGGATTCGTCGTCGTAGTTGCGCGATCCCAGAATCAGCGGCTTGGTCGCGGACTCGGCGTCCTCCGGATAGTAGATCCGCAGAATGCCCGAGGTGCTGCCGGTCAGCGTGACCCGGCTGTCCTGGATCATGAGCGTCCCGATCACGTCGTCGTAGGTCAGGAGCTGATTGGGCGCGATCGTCACGTAGTTGCCCGTGTCGCCGATGCGCGCGATGTGCTGGACGCCGCCGTCCAAGAAGGTGTAGTCGAAGTACAGGTTCCGCGCCGACGAGCCGCGGTTGAAGATGCGCAGGTCGGTGCGCCAGTGGGCGCCGTAGCTGGTGTCGAAGCGGGAGACGCCGGCCACCCAGTAGGACACGATGCTGTTTTCCGCGGTGGAGGCCTGGCTGTCGTCGGCGATCTGGACCAGGTCGTTGGTCTTGCGGTCCAGGGCCGTGCCGAAGGCGAGCAAAGTGCCGCTGGTCGAGTTGCGCGTCGCCCTCAGGACGTAGCGCTGGTTCGGATCCTTGTCCAGGCCGAGGTCGCTGTCCTTCAGGTAGACCTGCTGGAACGGGGCGATGTTGAAGACCCTCTGGGCCACCGGGTTTCCGGTCCCGTCGGAGATCAAGATCTTCGCGCCGTTGGAGTCCTTGACTTCGAGCTGGAAGGACCCGGTCGAGCTGTTGGCGTTGAACAGAGTCACGCCGAACCGGTATTGCGGATCGGACCGCAGGCCGATCAGGAGCTGATCGCCCTGGGCCTGCGAGGTGGAAAGGCTGAAAGTGGCGGTCACCGTCTGGGCTGCCGACATCGTGACGACGCAGGTACCGGTGCCGGAGCAGCCGCCGCCGCCCCAGCCGATGAATGACGAGCCGGACGACGGGGTGGCCGTCAGGGTCACCGGCGTGCCGGAGGCGTAGGCCGCGTTGGTCGAGCTGCAGGTGGCGTTGCAGTTGATCCCCGCCGGAGAGCTGGTCACCGTGCCCGTGCCCGAGCCGCTCTTGGAGAGGGAGAGGAGGAGGTTCGATCCGCCGCCGCCGCCCCCGCCGCCTCCGCCTGAGGTATTGAAGGTCGCGGTGACCGACTTGGACCCGGTCATGTTCATGATGCACTGGCCGAGCACTTCGTTGTCGCAGGTCGCGATCCCCACGAAAACCGAGCCTGCGTCCGCGGAACCGGAGAGCGACACCGGCGTGCTGGGCGGGAACGAAGCCGTGCACGTGCCCGGGCAGCTGATGCCCGCCGGGTCGCTGACGACGGTCCCCGTACCGGTGCCGGCCATGGTCACGGTCAGGCCGAAGTCTTCGACCGCCTCGATCCCGGCGGAGGTGCTCGTGGCGGGCGGCGCGTTCAGGACGGCCGACGTGAACCCCTGCGGCGAGATGCGGCCGGTCGCGTCCACGTTGTAGGCCGGCAGACCCGACCCGTACGACACGTTGTTGGGATTGACCTTGGGCGCGAAGTAGACGCGCGTCGAGACGAGCGGGGCCTCGCCCGCGGAGTACTTCACGACGAGCGTTCCCTTGTTGTTGCCGCCGTTCAAGGCCGAAACCACGTCGGCCGAGGAGTAGGTCCCGCCGGCCAGGAGCGTGATCGGGGTTCCATAGTTGAGCTGGGAGAGATCCTGGGTGGCCGGAGGCGACGCCAGGAGCGGCGCGAAGGCGAGGTTGAGCGTCATGGTGCCGCCGCTCGCGTTGGTGATCGACACGTCGGTGGCCCAGGTGGTCGTCCCGTCGTCGAGGTGCGCCACGCCCGGCACGATCGCGGCGTGGAACGTGGACACACCCACGTTGACGACCGCGGTCTGGTTGGTGGTCCCCTGGTTGTTGAACCCGTCGCCGGTCACGCTCAGGCGCACGGTGCGGGCGCCGGTCGTCGTGTAGGTCTTGGTGACGGTCCGGCCGGTCGTCGAGGTCCCATCGCCGAAGTCCCAGCTCCAGATCGAGGCGATGGGCTCGGCGGCGGCAAAGGTCAGGGTGCGGCCCACCTCGGTGTCCCAGTTGCCCGTGTTCGGGTTCTGGGTCGCGCCGGAGATGGAAAAAGCCGGGTTGGGCAGCGGCGATCCGACGATGACGGTGAAGTTCGTCACTGTCGTCCCGGTGTTGTGCACGTTGTCGCCGTAGACGATGAGCTGGGCGTTGAACGTGCCCTTGGAGGCGTAGGTCTTGGGGACCGAGCGGGACGTCGCGCCCCCGGCCAGCGTGCCGTCGCCGAAGTTCCAGCCCCACTGCGCGGCGTTGGCCTCGGTGGCGGTGAAGGTCAGGGCCTGTCCCTGGCCGACGGTGTACGTGGATCCGGAGACGAGCGACGGGCTGATGCTCAGGCCGCCGTTGGGGGCGGGGTTGCCGGTGACGCTGACGTTGTGCGTGCCGCTGGCGCTCCCGTTGGAGGCCGAGATCGTCACGCTCGCGATCTTGGTTCCGTTGGTGGTCCAGGAGTGCGTCATCGACGCGCCGCCCGACTGGGACGACGGATCGTCGCTGAAGAACCACGAGTAGGACACCGAGCCCTGCGCGTTGGTGACGTTGGCGTTGAAGGTGCCGGCCTGGTTGATCGCGAGCGACCCCGGTCCGGAGACCGAGACCGACGGGTTGGTCGGCGGCGGGCCGCCGGTCGAGATCGTGATCGGCATGCTCGCCGGGACGCCGGCCACGGTCACCTTCAGGGTGCACCCGGAGTTGCAGGCCGCGTTGGGCGTCCAGGAGACGGGCAAGTTCGCGTCGGCCGCGTCGCCGATGTGCAGGTTCTGGGTTCCGGTCAGATCCCAGGCCGCCGCCGGGTGCGGCGAGATCAGGATGCTCTCGCTGTCGTTCAAGCTATAGGCCGTGCCCACGGTGAACTGGCAGTTGGGCAGGCACAGCGGGATCGGCGAGATGTTGATCTGCGGATTCGGCGCCCAGGAGGTCGAGGAGAAGGGCAGGCTCACGACGGCCTGCTTGCCCGATCCCAGCGGACCCGAGTAGTTGTAGGTCAGCTCCATCGTGTAGTTGCCGGTGACTCCCGGAGCGTTCACCGGCGCGCTGCCATTGATCACGTCGAAGCCTCCGGCGAGCGTGCCGCTCGAGACCACGGTGGAGCCCTGCTTCACGGCGTAGCCGACCGAGCTCACGGTGGTGCCGACGGAGACCTGCATGTGGTTGGTCAGCGTGAGCGTGCTGTTGTTCAGGACCGGGTTGGGCGCCAGCGTGAACGAGGGGACGAGGTCCGCCGGCACGACGGAGCCTTGGGACATCGGCGTCGTGAATCCTCCCGGATAGACCACTTGCAGCGAGAACAGCGTGGTGCCCAGCGGGACGGGGACGACCTTGCACGGCTGGGCCGGGCAGTTGTAGCCGGCCCCGTTGAACGTCCAGTTGAACACCGCGTTGGCCGTATTGCCCTGGGTCTGGCTCGCGTCGGCGTTGCCTCCGGTCAGGATGTTGAGCGTCGTCCCGTCGAACCCGGCGACGGAGATCTGGGGAGGAGCGACGCTGACGGAATTCGAGATGAACAGGGTCCCAGGGCCGTTGACGTTGGTGTCCTGCAGCGCGAATTGATAGGACCCCGTCGTCGTCGGGCTTCCGACGCTCGTCCAGCATCCTGCCCCCGTCGCGATGCTCCCTCCCGCGCTCGGATCGCAGGGGAAGGGGAAGGTGTGGGTCTCCAGGGGGATCGTCACCGGCGGGTTGGTCTCGGTCAGGTCCGGGGCGAACGCCGTCGTGTAACGGAAATCCCACTGGGCCTGCGAGATCGTCGGGATCGACGTCGACGTGTCCTGGAGGGTCCAGACGTCGCCGAAGTAGTTCGTCTTGTCCGTCCGCGCGCCCGCGGACGAGTTGACTGCCGTGGCGTTGTTGGTCGGCGGCGCATTGGGATTGCCGCTGGCCTGCCAGGTGCAGGTCACAGGAGGGTTCTGCGGCAACGAGCAGCTGGCGGTCCAAGTCCGGCCCTGCGGGTCGGTGACCTGCGTTCCGGCGCCTTCCTGGGTATCCCAGCTCGAGATGTAGGCCCAGCTCCCATCCGTCTTGAATCCGTAGGAGTGGACGAACGCGTGGTGGGGCCCGGAGCAGCTCCCGCTGGCCACGAAGCATTGGCCGTTATATTCGTTGACAGCGAGCGTCAGGCCGTCCGGACTGATTCCCAGGGAGCTGATGCCGTTGCAGTCTCCGTAGGCCCAGAGATTCGAGGCAGGCGTCATGTTGGGTATCGCGCACTTGCCTATGACCCAGACGTAGCCTGCCGTAAGCGCCTGCGTATCCACCCAGATGAATCCGTAGTCCAGGGCATGGGCCACGTACTTGCCGAAGTACACCTGGCTCGTCGTCAAACTCGTCGTCGCGGAGATCGGCGGGACGCTGACCGTTTGCGCCGTCAGGACCGCTGGCAGCAGGAGCAGAAGTAGGAGCCCGGCGGTTCGCGCGACAACGGATGGGCTACGGAGCGGATGGAGGCGAAGAGCGTTCATGACCGAGAGTTCCTCCTGGGACGGCCACCAGAGACTCGCATTGACTACATCTGCAGCAATCCGAAGCCGGATCTCAGATCCCTGATACGCGAGAGAGATTTGAGATCAGGCCAGGTGTGGTCCGAACCCGATTTGTTTTATTGACCGACCTTCCTCGAATCGCGAGACGCTTCCGAAAAAAAAGTGGGCGGGACTTTCGTCCCGCCCACCGGAAAAACCAAGACTAGGAACCCGTGCCGGTCGGGATGGTCGGAATGACCGGGACCGAGACCGGCGGTCCGATGACGCCGAGCGGGTTGCAGGAGGACGGATCCAGCTGCGTGCCCGGGACGCCGGCGGACAGGAAGATCGCCGCGCCCTGGAAGTCGTACGTCACGTACGCCTGATCCAGAACGCCGCCGTTGGTGCCCGAAGTTCCCGTGTTCAAGAACGCCATGTTGACCCAGCCCGCCGGCCACGCCGGGTGCGAGAAGGCCGTGATCGCGCTGCGCTGCGTCTCGAAGGGGAAGTTGAACGTCGGGTTGACGCACGGCGAGGGGCAGACGCCCTGGGAGACGATGTTCTCGTCTTCGTCGTAGAACGTCAGCGAAACCGTCGGCTCGACCGTGTCGCAGGAACCGCCGTCGAGGAGGTCCGTGAGGAACCCCGACGAGGCGCGCCACACGTTGAAGAACGACGTGACCGAGGGAGCGGCGTCGAACCACCGGGCAGCGTACTTGAGGCCCAGGGGCTCGCGCTGGTCGCCCGGACCGCAATCCCACGCGCTCTGCGGCGCCGGGAAGGGGTTCAAGCAGGCCGCGCCATCGGGAACCGTGACATAGCGGCGATAGAAGGTCCGGCGGCTGTTGACGGTCGGCGGAGCCGCGCCGTCGGCCAGCGTGAAGTCGGCTTCGAGCCCGACGGCCGAGAAGCCCATGGTTCCAAGGCCGGCGCCGGAGGTGAAGATGTAGTCGCCCCAGAGGTTGTTCTCCATGCCGATGGCGTCGTTGGTGTAGTACGCCGGGTCGCTCGGGTTGGAGAGGTTGCAGTAGTTGGCGTGATCGATCGTGACGTACCCGTGGATCGGGTTCGTGATCGTGCTGTCGACGCCGCCGCAAGCCCGCGTGTCATCCGTCGTGTCGAGCGAGTCGAGCACGCCGAACAGGAACGAGCTGGCGAAGGGGCCGGCCGGGTAGACGGTCGTGGCCAGGGTGTTGTCCAGACCGGTGGCCGGAGCCGTCGGACGGACGCGCAGGAAGCCGTTCGGAAGCGGATAGACCGCCGCCAGGGCGTTGCGCTGGCAGGCGTCCTTGGTGGACGTGGCCGCCGTGTGCGTCGTGTCCACCGGGGTGATCGGCAGGTTGCCGCGCAGGATCGACGCCATCGAGAACGACTGGATGTCGAAGCCCGTCAACGCGATGTTGAAGTCGAGAACGAGCTCGGACCGCTCGTTCCACACGTTGACGTGAGCGATCATCGGCGCCGAGGAGGCGTTTCCGATCGTCACCAGCGTGTCCAGGGAGCTGGAGCCCGTGCCCAGGACCGTGCCGTCCGCGTTGAACGTGGCCTGGAAATACGGGATGAGCAGCGTCGCAGCCGGACGCTGGTCCGTGGTGCACGTGATGGCGCCGGCGCTGGCCGCAAGAGCGACCAGGGCGACGACCGCCATGCACGTTACTAAGGTTTTCTTCATTGAGATCTCCTCGTTACGGTTCAAATGCAATAAAACACACGCTTGAGAAACCTCCCCTCGCGCGATCCCATCACCTCCCGTATTTCAATTTCTTTCCAGACGTTATTTGCAGTTCGAAAACGATACCCGGAGTTCTTTCTTCTCCCTTGGGTTTGCAGGCATCTTCGGCTCATCCCCGGCCGCTGTCAAGATGTAAACGCGAAAAATATGCTTTCCGATCATCAAAACAGCCTCAAGTCGTTGACCCCCAAGCCTTAGAGTCCGATTTTCACCGCTTGTTGAGAAAAACGGTGAATCCGCCCTTCTCCGTGTCGCGGTAGGAAACGACCGTGCGCGAAAGGATGATGTCCAGCCGCCCGTCCCGGTCCACGTCGGCCAGGCGGACGCATTGCCCGGGCGAGTTGACGACCGGTTCCTCGTTCTCGGCCATCTCCACGAACGACCCGTCGGGCCGCTGGAAGAAGACCCGAAGGCGGTTGGCCTGGCTGTCGGGGAAGACGACGTCGTCCAACCCGTCGCCATCCAGGTCTCCCATGGCAATGGCGTACTGGGCGCTCTGTCCCGATTTCTTGCGCCAGACCCGGTGCCGCACCCACTTGCCCTGCTCGAGGCTGTAGACCGAGATCCCCGCCGCGCGGGCCTCCTCGGGACGGTTGGTGATCATGTAGTAGTTGTCGGCGAACGCGGGGACGCGGGCCTTTCCGAACGTTCCGGGGGCGACGCCGAAGTGGTACGCGTAGATCTCGACGTCGGGGAAGCGCACCGGCTCGAAGGTTCCGTCTCCCTTGTTCTTCCAGAGGAGCGTCAGGCCGCCGATGTAGTGGCTGCCCGTCAAAATGTCCGTCTTGCCGTCGCGATCGAAGTCCCAGGCCAGGACGGTGTTGGAGAAGAGGCCGCCGGAGATCCCGCCGGGCTTGAATTCCCAGCCCGCCGCGCCGCGGTAGAGATAGACGCGGACCTGGTTCGGCAGCTCCGCGCCTTCGGTCGGAAGGTCCGACGACGCCACGATGTCGAGCTTGCCGTCCCCGTCGGCGTCCACCAGGGCGATCGCCTGCGAGGAGAAGTCGCGCAGCGGAAGGCCCGCGCGGACGACGCGGAACTTGCCCGTCCCGTCGCCGAAGAGCGACACGAGGCCGGCCGAGTGCGACGCGGCCACGACGTCGAGCTTGCCGTCGCCGTCGATGTCCCCGACCGCGACGCCGCCGTAGTCGAGGGAGAAGGCGGGATTGGACTTGCCGTTCTCGATGTACTCGATCGGCCATTCCGAGAAGTGCCCCTTGCCGTCGCCGGTCCAGACGTGGAGCTTGCCATCGCCGATGCGGGAGGGAGGCGACACGATGTCGGGAATCCCGTCCCCGTTCATGTCGGCGATCTGGAACGAGGCGCGCCACAGGCCCTCCTCGGGAAGGCCCGAGGGCGTGACGGCCTGGAGGTGCAGGCGGCCCGCTACGCGCGCGGGCACGAGGTCTTCGAACTCCGAGAGCTTGGGCCCGGCGGGCGTGGGCGTGGTTCCCGGCCGCGGCGCGCGCGGCGTGATCGTCGGGTGCTCGAGGCGGCTCAGCTGATCGGCCTCGGGGTTCCTCTTGTAGGTGTACACGTAATAGTAGTTGTCGTCTTCCTTGAAGAACTCGACCGACGGGCCGATGACGGGATTGCGGATGTGGCGCTCGTCGACCTTGAAGTACTCGGACTTGGGAAAGCGCTCGACGATGTGGAGCGCGTCCTCCTCGACGATGTTGGGGTTGGTCCGCGAGAGGGGCGGGGGCGTGGGCGTCGGGGGGACCACGGCCGGCCGGGACTTGGGCTCCGGGCATCCGAGCGCGGCCGCGAGCGCGACGGCGCCCAGAGTCAGCCCGAGCAGCCGCCAAGACGTTGTCTTCACAAAACCTCCTCAAACAACTTTCTGGAAACGACGAAGAGACGGGGACGGAAATCTCCGCGCGCCGTAACGCCGGGGGAGCGGCGGTTGTTCCTCACATCAGGTCCGCGAAGTGCGGCCGCGCCTTCGCGAAGAGCGCCGACCCGGCCAGGGCCGCCAGGAGCGACACGGCCGTCAGGTAGAGAACCGAGGACGACGACGGCAGCGTGTGCGTCGTGAAGGCGCCCCGGTACCACTCGACCAGATGGGTGACCGGATTGGCCTTGAGGACGGCGAGCAGCCACCGGTGGCCGGCGGGCACGAGCGCGGCGGGATAGACGATCGGCGTGGCCCAGAACACCACGGTCAGGGCGATGCCGATGACCTGCGCGGTGTCGCGCAGGAACGTCGTGACGGTCGCGGCGAAGCAGCCGATGCCGAAGGTCAGGATGGTCTGGAGGACGAGCGCCGGAAGCGCGAGCAGCAGCCAGCCCGGCGACAGATGCCCGACGCCGGCGACGTAGACCGCGAACACGGCGAACGCGATGACCTGGTTGACCACGGCGGCCAGGACGACGGAGAGGACCAGCGTCTCCAGCGGAAAGACCGTCTTCTTGACCATCGCGGCGTTGTCGGTCAGGGCCGACGAGGAACGGGCCACGCCCTCCTGGATCGCCATCCAGGGAAGCAGGCCGGCCATGAGGAACTCAGCGAAGCTCGCGTACTCCTTGTCCACGGGAACGCGCAGGATCAGGGAGAAGACCAGCGTGTAGAGCAGCATCCAGAGAATCGGCTGGCCGACCGCCCAGAGGATCCCCAGGCTCGATCCGGCGTAGCGGGACCGGATATCTCGAAGCACCATCTCTTTCAAAAGAAAGAACCTGGGCCCGACGGTGCTTTTGGCGCTTGACATAGGCGGAAGGAGGCGCATTATATTCACGCGTCTCTATGACGCAATAGCATTTCCTTCCATGTCATCCCCTTTGTCTCCCCGCAAGGTCCACCTCGTGGGCTCGCGCATCCGCGAGCTGCGCAAGGGCCGGCGTCTGACCCAGGTCGAGCTGTCCGAGATGATCGGGGTCGCGCAGTCGGACCTCTCCCGCATGGAACAGGGCGAGTACAAGGTGGGCCTGGACACCCTCTTCAAGATCCTGCAGGTCTTCGAGCTGAAGATGGGAGAGTTCTTCGGCGAGACCGAGACTCCCGGCACGCCGCAGGCCCGCGAGCTCATCACCGACTTCACGGCGCTCTCCGACGACGCGCAGCGCGAAGTGCGCGATTTCGTGCGATTCAAGAGGCTCCAGGAGCAGCAGGACCAGCAGGACCCGCAGGACCGCGAGGAGGCCGCATCGGCCGCAGGGCCCGAGGACGAAAAAGCTTGAGTCGGGCCGAAAACGCCTTAGAATCGGCAGATTGACCGTATTCTCGGTTTCGGCCCAGAGGGACCATGAGCGATCGCCGTAAACACCTGGAGTTTCTTCGCAAGACTGCGAAGGACGCTCTGTGGGCCGGCGACTACGAGCGGGCCCTGACGCTCTACGACGACGGCCTCGCGTTGGCGCGGGCCTGGAAGGATCGGGATCTCGAAGACCTCTTCACCTGCAACCGGACCACGACCCTGATCGAGATGGACCGGCAGGACTTCGATCTCTCCCGCGTCAAGGAAATCGTCCTGCGCAACCCGTCGAGCTTCAACGGCGTGCTGGCCGCCTACGTGTCCGCCAACGCGCACGAGACGCGGCACGAGTACGACAAGGCGATCTTCTACGCGCAGATGGCTCTCCAGAAGAGCCGCGAGCTCGGCCTCGAAGACCTGGCCGCGGGCTCGCTGAACGCGCTGGCGAACCTGGAGCTTCGCGAGAGCCGGTTCGAGCCGGCGCGCGCCCTGCTCGAGGAAGCGCTCGATCGGCTGGAATCCCGCGGAGAAGGGCTCTCGCGCGAGGCCGCCGTCTACACCGACAACCTGGGCTATTGCCACATCGCGCTCGGCCGGATGGAGCTGGGTCTTCCGCTGGTCCACCGGTCGCTCTCGCTTCTGGAGACCCTGGGCGCCCGGCAGGCCATGGACTACCCGTCGCTCGACCTCTGCTTCGCCGAGTTGAAGCAGGACCGCCTGGACCAGGCGGAGAACTGGGGCATCCAGGCGCTCGCGCTCGGCAACGAGTTCGGGCGGCAGGACGTCGTGAAGAACTCCCACTACCTGCTGGCCGAGACGTACTCGGAGATGGGCCGCGAGTCCCGCGCCGACGAGCACTACGAGGCCCTGGCCGATTTCTATCCCGGCTTCCCCGCGCTCAAGAACTACCTCCATCAGATCAGCCTGATGGAAGTCATCAACCTGAGAGCCTGACGATGAAGACGGCGCTTCGCATCTGCCTGCTCGCGGCCCTGATCCTGGGCGCGGGCGCGCCGTTCGCGCGCGCCTTCGAAGAGAAGTCGCTGCTGGCGCCCAACGGGACGCTGTACGTCGTGCGGGCGGGAACCGCCGCGGAGCTGGGGATCGCCGGCAACTACGTGCAGCCGGACCAGTACGTGATCGAGTGGGCGTCGCTGGCGCAGGACGGCTCGCAGGACTTCGGCCTGCTGCCGGGCACGACCGACAGCACGGTCAAGCACAACCTGGATCTGGTCTTCGATGAGCCGAGCGGCTCGTTCCTGGTGCTCTGGAAGCAGGAGCTCTCGCTGGTCAACCTGCTGCGCCTCGGCGTCTTGCGGGGCGGGCAGTGGACCGTCTCGGACCTCCTGCCCAACGTCGGGTTCCCGCGGGCCTACAACCCGCGCATGATGCTCACCCACCCGGTGGTGCATTCGCTCGACGCCGCCGGCAAGGACGTCTTCACCACGCACTCGCTGTTGTCGATCATCTGGTGGGAGGAATCCAACCAGTCCCTGGCGCGCTATGCGCCGATCTTCCTCGACGAAGACGCCAGCGCGAGCGCGGTTCAGGTCTACGACCTCCCGGCGGCGGTCGGCGCGGCCCCGGCGGCCGGCGCTCCCGCCAACGCCCCCGTCGGCGCCTACCAGTTCCCCGCGCTCCAGACCGACGGGCCCGCCGGCGGAATCCTGGCGACGTTCGCCGACGTCGGCGGCGACCAGCACTACGTGGTCAAGATCAACTTCCCGACCGACGTGGGAACGCCCGGCCCGACCAACTCGACGTGGCTGCGCCGGCGCGTGCCGATCGTCGGCGTCGTCGAGGGCGGCCCCATCGCGCGGATGGCCCCGACCGACAGCTCGCTCTCGATCACGACGTTCATCGGATCCGGCTACAGGCCGACGCTGGCGTGGCGCGATACCACCGGCCTCCACTACGTCCGCTACGACGGCAAGAAGTGGTCGGACGTGAACTCGATCACGATCGACGACAAGACCATGACCTACGACCACGCCCTCGCGCTGGTCCAGGACATGGCGACCAAGAACTAACTTCAAGTTCTAAGTTCTAAGTTCTAAGTTCGTCCTCGGACTGGTCATAACATTTCTGCTATGCCCGGCGGGGCGGGCCGACTCCTTGCGGGACGTCCTCGGCCCTGAAAGAATCGCGGCGTGCGTGCAGCCGCCGGATCGGATCGCAGAGCGGGGCCCGCGGTGATCGCCGCCGCCGTCGTTGCCGTCGCTGCTGGCCTCCTGGGGCTCTCCTGCGGGCGCTCGGAGGGAAGCGCCGGCGCGGCCTCTGCCCCGCCGCCCGCGAGCCCGACCGCGGCCGCTTCGTCGATCCGCGCGCATCCGGCCGTCGCCGGCCGGCGGCTGATCGTGATCGGCTGGGACGGCGCGGACTGGGAGCTCTTGGACGCGCTTGCGGGCCCAGGGGCGCATGCCCAACCTCGAGCGGTTCGTCTCGGGCGGGCGCACGGCGTCCTTGCAGGTCTTCCGCACCACGATCTCGCCGATGGTCTGGACGACGCTCGCGACCGGAGCGGAGCCGCCCGACCACGGCGTGCTCGACTTCTTCGAGATCGATCCCGCGAGCGGCCAGCAGGTGCCGGTGACCTCCCGCTCGGTGCGCGTGCCGCCGTACTGGGAGATCGCCTCTCGCAAGGGCCAACGCGTCGGCGTCGTCAACTACTGGGCCACCTACCCGGCCGAGGACCTTTCCGGCTTCGTGATCTCCGACCGCGTCTCGCCGGCCCTGACCGATCCCGATCCGAAGCAGCTCTCCTCCGCGTTCTATCCGCCGTCGGAAGGCGCGCGGTTGCGCGAGGTCCTCGCCGGGGTGCCCGCGCCGGGGCCGGCCGACCTCCAGAGCCTCGGGCAGCTCACCAACGCCGAGATCGCCGGCAAGGAAGGGCCGATGCTGACGAAGCTCCTGCGCAACACCGCGTCGGTGGAAGCGCTGGCCGAGGACTTCTACGACCGCCTCGGGCCGCAGTCGCTCGCCCTCTACTTCCTGGGCACCGACGAGATCGCGCACATGTTCGGCCGGGAGACCGCGCCGCGGCTCCCCTGCGTCTCGCCGCAGGATTTCGCGCGCCTCTCCGAGATCGTGCCGCGGTACTACGCCCGGATGGACGAATTCCTCGGGCGGTGGATGGAGCGCGCGGAGAAGGACGGCGCCGATCTCCTGCTCGTCTCCGACCACGGCTTCCTTTGGGGAAACCGCCGCTCGTGCGGCGGCAATCCGCTCGAGTTTCGCAGCGCCGGCGCGGCGCACCGGCCCATCGGCGTCGCCGCGGCCTGGGGCAAGGACGTGCTGGCCTCCCCCGAGCGCGCGGCGATCTCCGTCTTCGACGTGGAGCCGACGATCGCCGCGGTCCTGGGTCTCCCGGTCGACCGCAAGGCCTCGGGCACGGCGCGAACCGAGTGGTTCCGCGACGTGCCCGCTCCCGCGCGCGAGGATCTCTGGAAGACGTTTCCCCGCCCGCGGCGCCTCCCCTTCATCGCGCCCGCGCAGGACGAGTACGCGCAGCGGCTGCGGACCCTCGGTTACCTGACCGGGCAATCCTCGTCGTCCGCGGGCCCGCTCCACGGCGATGCGCCGGGATGGACCGCGACCGGCTGGCTCAACCTCGGCAACTACTGGAACGCTGCCGGCAAGCGCGCGGAAGCGGTGGGCGCATTTCGAAAATCGCTCGAGCTGTGGCCCGGATATGCCGCGGCCCAGGTCGACCTGGCCGCGGTGCTGATCGATCTCGGCCGGATTCCCGAAGCCATGGCCGCCGCCCGCGCCGTGCTCGACGCCGGCGGCGAAGGCCGCGAATGGGCGGTGTACGAGATCGCCGCGCGCCTGGAAGCCGCCCGGCGCACGACCGAAGAGGAGACCTACCTGCGCGAAGCCGTGCGGCGGCTGCCGACCGCCGAGCCCGTCGTCGTTTCGCTCGCGGGGCTGGAGCTCAACCACGGGCGCTGCCAGGAGGCCCTCGATCTCATCGCGCCGTTCCTGAACGCCCAGGCGCGCGCCGACGATTACAACGTCGCCGGCCTCGCGCTGCGGTGCCTGCGGCGGGCAGCGGAAGCGGCGCAGATGTTCCAGCGCTCGCTCGCTCTGAATCCCAACCAGCCGGCCATCCAGGCGGCCGCGCGGATGCGGTGAGACGCGGTCCGAAGCGGCGTAGGGGCGGCCCTTGCGGCCGCTTGCGGGCGGGGACAAGCCCGCCCCTACGACACGGACGATGGACGGTCTTGATGGAATTCGGGCCGTAGGGGCGGCCGTATGTGGCGGGCGGACCCGCCGCATGTCGCGTCCCTCGGCCGTTGTCGCGGCCGACGACGCTCGGAACGCGGCCGCCCGCGGGCGGGGACAAGCCCCGCCCCTACGCTGCTCGACGCTAAAGCCCTCGCGGAAGGTCTTTGCGCACGGGCTCCTCGTAGAGCGAATCGAGCAGCGTCGCGGCGTCGAGCCCCGCCGGGGTCACCGACTTGGGCACGAGGATCCGCACGATGTAGATGTGGTCGCCGACCTGGCCGGTGCGCGGGCTCTTCACGCCCTTGCCGCGGAGACGGAACCGCTGGCGGCCCTGCGTGCCGGGCGGGATCTTGGCCCGCACGGTTCCGTGCACGGTCGGCACGTCGATCTCGGCGCCGGCGTACGCTTCCTTGATCGTGATCGGCACGACGCCGTGGATGTCGTCGCCGTGGCGCTCGAAGTACGCGTGCGGCGTGACGCGGACGGCGACGTAGAGGTCGCCGGAGGTCCCGCCCCGCGCGCCCGGACTCCCCTTGCCCGGAATGCGGATGCGCGCGCCGTCCTCGGTCCCTTCGGGAATACGGATCTTGACCGTCTCCGACTCGGCCACCGTCCCCGAGCCCCGGCAGGTCGGACAGGTCTCGCGACCGACGCGCCCCGTTGCGCCGCACCGGGGGCAGGGCTTCTCGCGGCGCAGGGCGAGCGACGTCGTTCCGCCCAGCACCGCCTCGCGAAACGGGATCTCGATCGTTCCGCTGGCGTCTTCGCCCTTCTCCGGTCCGCTGGCGGCGCCGCGGGTTCGACCGAAAATGTCGCTGAAGAAATCTCCGAAATCGCCCCCCTCGAAATGGATCGTCTCGAAGGGCGATCCGCCGGCCGACCGGCGCCCGCCGCCGCCAAACCCCGCCGCGGCGGCCGCGGCCGCGGGATCGAAACCGGGCGTCGACGCGGCATGACCGAAGCGGTCGTAGGCTCGCCGCTTCTCCCCGTCCTTGAGCACGTCGTAGGCTTCCTGGATTTCCTGAAACTTCTTCTGGGCGTTCTTGTCCCCCGGATTGACGTCCGGATGGAGCTTGCGGGCCAGGCGCCGGTAGGCTTTCTTGATGTCCGCTTCCGAAGAGGTCTTGGAGACGCCGAGGACCTCGTAGTAATCCCGCTTGGCCATGGTCCGGATTATCCGCGAAGCCCCGAAAGGGCTGCCCGGACGCCGTACAAGCCCTTTCCGGAGAATGGGCTGACGGGGAAACGAGGCTCCCGGAAGGGGCGGACGGCGCCGCTCATGGCCTCACCGCAAAGCCGAAATTACGCTATTGACTCTCGAAAGCGGTCTAATATTATTAGCCATATCCCAACAAGCTTCTAATGTTTTAAGGGCAGCGGAGATGACCATCGACGACATCGATCTCCGGATTCTCGACATGCTGCAACGGAACGGCAAGCTTTCCCAGGCCAAGATCGCCGGGGCCGTCGGGCTCACGACTCCCTCGGTCAACGAGCGCATCAAGAAGATGGAGCGCCACGGGATGATCAAGGGGTTCGTGGCCCTCCTTGATCACGAAAAGATGGGATTCTCTCTGACCGCGTACGTCGACGTCGCGCTGGAGCACCCGCGCTACGAGAAGAGCTTCGTCGACGATCTGGAAAAACTGCTCGGCGTTCAGGAGTGCCATTATCTCGCGGGAGACTACGCCTACCGGCTGAAGGTGAAGGCAGCCGACACGGCGGCCCTCGCGGATTTCCTGCAGAAGCGTCTTCTGGCCATCAAGGGTGTGGTCCGCGCCCGCACGCAGATTTCCCTCTCTTCGAAGAAGGAATCGACCCTCCTGCCCCTGGTCATCGAGAGCGAAGAGAAGAAGTAACTCGCGGTCTCGCGGCTCTCTGCTCGGCTCTCGAAATCGCCAATCCCAAACCGCAAATCACAAGTCCTTCCAAAGGCGGGGCGCCGTCCGGCTTTCGCCGGACGGATCGGCCAATGCGGCCTGTTTGGTGGGTCCCTAAGCTTTGAAGATCGACAAAGGCCGGGCCCCGCGAGCAATCGCGCGGCCGGTTGGTATGGAAGGAGCGCGTTGGTGGGAGTTGAGTTTGAGTTCCATATCGTTGTGGCCAGGGGATGCAAGCGGGATGCCATACCGTCGCTCCCGCTTGCTCCGGATCTGCGCCCTTCGGGCGCACCGGTCCGCGGCTCGGCCGGATGCGGCCTCGACCGCGGCCCTGATCCGTCGCTGCGCTCTCGCTCCCGCGGCGCTCGCCTCCTCCTTCGCTTCCGCTCAGGAGACTTCGCGCGCCGCGACCGGGGCTAACCCGTCGCTTCCGCTTGCTTCGGATCTGCGCCTTTGGCGCACCGGTCCGCGGCTCGGCCGGATGCGGCCTCGACCGCGGCCCTGATCCGTCGCTGCGCTCTCGAATCGGGACACGATGGTTCGATTTTGGCGAACTAGGCCGCCTCACGCCTCACGCCTCACGCCTCACGCCTCACGCCCCCCTAAAACGTGTACGACAACCCGATGTTGGCGGTGAGCAGGGAGCGGCCGGACTGCGACTTGATCTTGTGCAAGGTCAGGCGCGGGATCACGCGGATGCGCGAAGCGACTCGAAAGCTGGCGTCCGCGCCGACCTGCCAGCCGAACACGGTTTCGTGGGCGTCGCGGAACTGTTCGAGGCTCGGATCGGTTGCTTCCGGGTCGATCCGATAGCCGCCGAAGCCGGCGAAGAGCCCGGAGGCGTAGTCCCCTTCCAGGACCTGGTATTCCACGCCGATCGAGGCGTAGTTGATCCGATCCGGCAGATCGGGCAGCGGCGCGGTCGGCGATCCGCCGATCGCGAGGCTCTTGCCGGCGTTGGCGCCGGCGACCCGCAGGGATCCGAAGGTTCCGCGCAGGACCACCCGGTCCTCGATCTCGAACCCGACCCAGGCGTTCACGTCGTGCCGCTTGAACTCGTCGAGCCGGACGCTTTTTTCCACCGAGTCCACGAGGCCGGCCGAGGCGCCCACTTGCCAATTCTGCGCCCGAGCGGCCGCCGCGGCGGCCAGCGCCATCGCCGCGCCGAGCCAGATCCGATTGCGAGAGATCACACGCACCTCCTTCTGTCGAGTCTAGCCCGCTTCCTTCCCGGGATTCGAGGCCCCGCCTGCCGGAGCCGCCCCCGGGCGCCCGTTGAGCGTTGAACGTTGAGCGTTGAACGGCGGGCGCCGAACGGAGAGAATCCCGCAACCATGTCTACGGAGGCCGGCCGGCGGACGTCGAGGGCTGCGTGGGAACGGCTCGTCCGCGGCGTGACCCGATTCGTTTTCCCGGCCCGCTGCCTCGGCTGCGGAGAGGCCGAGCCGCAGCGGCTCCAGGGAGGCGTCTGTCCGGCCTGCTGGGAGTTGACGGCCTCCCGCGTCGGCCCCTCGTGCGCGCGCTGCGCGGAGCACCTCTCTTCGCCCGAGCCGGGACTTCTGCGGACGGTGCCTCCTGCAGCCTCCGGAGTTCCGGGCCCTCTCTGCTGTGGCCGCGTACAGCGGCGCGCCGCGCGCGATCCTGCTCGCATTCAAGTTTCGCGGCGCCGACTACCTCGCGCCGCACCTGGCGCGCAGAATGGCCGCGCGCCTCCCGCTTCCCGACGGGGCCGACGAGGTGGCGTCCGTTCCGGCGGTCCGGGGCCAGCGCCTGCGCCGCGACCATCCGGCCGATCAGCTCGCGGCCGCGGTCGCCTCGGAGCTCTCCCTCCCGCTCGCTCCGCGAGCGCCTCGTGAAGGTCCGCAGGACGCTGCGCCAGAGCTCGCTGCCCCTGGCCCGGCGCTGCGAGAACGTCCGCGGCGCGTTTCGGGCGGCGCGACCGGCGCCGCGCCGCGTGCTCCTGATCGACGACGTGGCCACGTCCTGCTCCACGGCGCGCGCGTGCGCCCGCGAGCTCCTGCGCGCCGGAGCCGTCACCGTGGACGTCTGGTGTTTCGCCCGCGCGACGCGCGAAGAGGAGCTGGCCGCCGGCGCCTGACCATGGAGCTCTTCAATCAGCTCGTCGTCCGCGCGCTGCCGCTGGTGCCCAAAGCGCTGGTGCGGCGGTTCGCCTCCCGCTACGTCGCCGGCGAGACGCTGGCGCAGGCCCTGGAAGTCATTCGCCGCCTGAACGCCGAGGGATGCATGGCCACCCTCGACGTTCTCGGCGAGGACGTGACCGCCCTGACCGAGACGGAATCGACGGTCGCCGAGTACATCGCGGCGCTCCAGGCGATCGCGCGCGAGCGCGTCGACTCGAACATCTCGGTCAAGCTGACGGCGCTCGGCCTGAAGGTCGATCCGCAGGCCTGCCGCGGGCAGTTCCGCAAGATCCTCGAGAGCGCCCGCGAGCAGGGCACGTTCGTGCGCATCGACATGGAAGACTCTTCCGTCACCGCGGAGACGATCCGCATCTACGAAGAGTCGCGGGCGCTCTACGACAAGGTGGGGCTGGTCCTGCAGGCGTACCTCCACAGGAGCCGCGACGACGCGCGGCGCGCGGCGCAGTCGCGCGCCAACGTGCGCGTCTGCAAGGGCATCTACGTCGAGCCGCCCGCGATCGCCTTCCAGGGACGCGAGGAGGTCCGCGACAGCTACGCGGACATGGTCGCGGCTCTCCTCTCCGCAGGATCCTATGTGGGCATCGCCACGCACGACGAGGTCCTGGTCGACCGGGCGCTGGCGACGGTTCGCGAGCTCGGCCTCCCCACGGAGGCCTACGAGTTCCAGATGCTCCTGGGGGTCCGCGCCGATCTGCGCCGCCGGCTCGTCTCCGCGGGTCACCGGCTCCGCGTGTACGTCCCGTACGGACGAGCCTGGTACGGCTATTCGCTGCGGCGCCTCAAGGAGAACCCGGCCATCGCCGGACAGATCGTCAAGAACGTGCTGAGCTTGCGCCGCCCCTGATCGCCTCCGAAGCAATCGCGCCGGCCTTCCGCCGCCGGCCGGGCGGCCGCGAATCGTGTTCTTTGCCCTGCCGGATCGCGCTTCGTCCCGGGTTTTGCGGCGCTCGTCCCGGGCCCGCGGATGGCCGAATTCGTCCAGAATTCGTCGGGGACGGGCCGTAGCATTTGACGGACCGGAGTCATATACTCCGAGACTGGATTGCGTCCTATGGCCTTGCGCCCAACGGTGATCTCGATCGCGGGACCGCTGGCCTTGCTGCTCAGCGGGGCGTCCTTGCGCGCGCTGCCGCCCCCCGCGTCCCCCCGATTTCCGGCGTCGTCAGCCACATGGAGAAGCCGATCGCGGGCGCGCTGGTCATCTTCTACAACCTCGCCGACACCACCCTGACCCGCTCGCGGACCGCCACGGACGGCACCTTCGTCGTGACCTCCGCTCCGGTGGGCGTCTACGACCTGGTCGCCTACAAGAGGGGCTTCGTCCCCGCGCTGATCCGCATCTGGCACCAGAACCTTCCCGACTCCGTCAGCGCGGTGCACATCCAGCTTTCCGCGAGGAAGCCCGAGTCGGCGCAAGCCTCGCCCGACGCGAGCCTGTGGGAGCTTCGGGACCGCGTGCCCGAGGACGTCCTGCGCGAGATTTCCATGGAGGACGGGAGCGCTCCGTCCCCCGTCGCCGCGCTCGCCGGCGATCGCCTCCACGTGGATCGCGCCATCGCCGGGGAAGTCCGCACGGTCGCCAACATGGCGTCCAACGACGCGTCCCTGTCCCGCACCGCCGTCGGCGTGCGCGGCGGACTGCCCAACGGCTGGCAGTACGACCTGCGCGGCGACTATGCCGCGGTCTCCGACAACAGCGCGCTCAACACCGACGTTTCGACCACGGGCAACGCGGCCGGCCTGGCGCTGGACGTCGCCACGTCCCCCGAGGATCACTTGACGCTGGCGACCCGCCGCCACACGCTGCTCTTCCGCGACGACGGACCGGCCAGTCTGCAGTCGCACGGCTTCGCCTGGAGCCGCGACGGGGCCGAAGGCAGCGCCGAGTCGGTGGCCGCCCGGTACGTCGAGGAAACGAATCTCTACCGCGCGACGTCCGCGGGAACCTCGTTCTTCCCGGTCGCCTCCCGGACCTGGGAAGTGAAGGCCCGCTACGCCCGCCCGGCCGACGACAGCCCGGGCGTCGCGGTCGCGCTGACCTACCGCCACCGCGAAGGGACCGTCGGTCCCTCCGGCGTCGGCTCCGACGGCGCCTTCCTCATGTCCGCTCCCGACGCGGATCTCTCGGCGTCCGCCTCCGCGAATCTCTCGTCGCGCTTGCACGTCGAAGGCGGCGTCATCGCGAGGTACCTGGGCGGCGGCTACGGGATCGCGCCGGCCGCGACGATCCGCTATGACCTGGACGGCCACACGACCGTGTTCGTCCGGGGTCTGCTGCGGGCCCGCGAATCGGCGACCGGCACCGGGATGGTCCTCCCCCTCGTCGCGTCCGTGGAAGAGAACTCCGAAGCGACCTCGCGCAAGGGCTTCACCGTGGGAGCGCGGCGCAAGGGCGCGGACGGATCGGTCCTCCAGATCGAGGCGTCGAACCAGCGCGTGAGCGAGGCGGTGCGGGCGTTCTTCGAGGGCGACTTCCTGACCGATTTCGACAGCATCTATCTCTTCGACGGAAACCTGGTCCGCCAATACCGGGTGGTCGGGTCGCGCCGCCTTTCCGACACGCTCACCGGCACCGTGTCCGCGCGGTACGGGTCGATCGAGAGCGAGATCGCGCCGGAATCGGCGTCGACGTTCGGCGTGACCGGAAACCGGGGCCACTTCTGGTCCGCGCGGGCGGCGGTCGAGGTCGTTCCCACCGGAACCGGCATCGCGCTGCTCGTCCGCGGCGCGCGGCAGAAGCTGGAGACGGCGAGCGCTCCGCGCGCCAACGATTCCGCCAAGGTCGCCGTTTCCGTGGCCCAGGATCTTTCCGTCGTCGGCATCACGCCGTTCGGTTCGGTCTGGAAGCTCCTGCTCGCGCTGGAATCGGCCCGCACGACCGCCACCATCGAGCGGGAGGACGTCGCCACCAAGCGCCTCCTCGGCGGCGTGGCCATCTCGTTCTAGCGATTCACGATCCGCACGGATTCGGTCCCGCTGAGGGACGGTCCAATTTCGCCTCTCGTGTATACGGAATATTGGATTCGCAGTGGTAAAGGCGACCGGCGTCTCTTTTGTAAATGCGGCAATGTAAAGACTTCCAGCAAAATAGCTCCTCTCTAACCATGGCATTCGGTTTGCTGAATCCAGACTCCGTGGCCGCCCTCAAAAGGTACTGCCTCGTCGTGGCGACGGTGCTCCTTGCCGGAGCCACGGTCGGCCTGGCCGCCCTCTCGTTCGCGCGCAAGGTGGAGACCTTCGTCCGCTCGGGTTTCAGCTCGCAGCGCGTCGGCGGCGCCCTGGTCGTAGCGTCGGTCGAGCCCAAGGGTGCCGCGGCTCTGGCCGGCCTGCAGCGAGGCGATCGCGTCATCACCGCCGACGGAGCGGCCGCGGCGTCGCTGCCCCAGCCGGACAAGGCCCTGGCCCGTCCGGAGTTCCCGCACGTCCTGGTCGTGCAGCGGGGCGACAACGACATCCGCAGGATGCTCCTGGGAAAGCCCTCCGCCGCGATCGATTGGAAATACCTCTTCCTGTCGCTCGTCGGCCTGCTCTACCTCCTCATCGGATTTTTCACGCTCGCGCGCGAGCGCACCGCGAGCACCCGCGTCTTCTGGGGGATCTGTCTCGCCTCCTTCGCCATCGACGTGCTGACGCGCGCCGGCCCGCACGACACGCTCTGGAAGGCGTTCTGGCTGACCGAGGACGTGTACCGGGCGCTGCTTCCTCCGCTGCTGCTCCACTTCTTCCTGTTGTTCCCCGCGCCGTCGGCGCGGCGGCGGTGGATCCCGCTGCTCTATGTCCCCGGGCTGGCCTACCTCGCGCTGCAGGAGTCGCCGTTCTTCCTGCGCGGGTTGGACGCCGGGCGCACGTTCGAGGCCGCGCAGCGGCTGTGGCAGGTGCTGTTCGGGGTCTACGGCGCCCTCCTGCTGGTCCGACTGGCCAGGCTCCTGCGCCAGCGCCGGGGCGAAGCCCAGGTGGAGAAACAAGTCCGCTGGATCGGATTGGGCGTCGTCGTCGGACTCTCGCCCTTCCTGGTCTTCTCGGTCCTGCCCGAGGCGCTGGGCGTCGCGGCCCCGTGGCTCTCCAAGGCCGCGGTCCTCCCGCTGGTCGTCATCCCGCTGGCCTTCTCCTACGCCATCCTCCGGTGGCGACTCTGGGACGTCGAGATCTTCGTGCGCGAGGCCCTGGCCACCACGGCCGCGGTGCTGCTGTGCGGAGCCACATTCGTCGTCTTGAACGCGCTGCTCGATCGAACTCTCGAAGGAATGGCCGACGCGGGCAAGAACGTGGTCGCCTTCGGCTCCGGGCTCGTCCTGGCGTCGCTGCTGGTGCCGATGAAGAAGCGGATCACCGACGTCCTGGAAAAGATCCAGTACCACGAGACGTACCGCGCGCGGCGGGCACTGCTCGACTTCGCCCGGGACTTCTCGACGCCGCGCCCGCAGAAGGAAGTCGTCGCGGCGATCGTGGCCCGGGTGGAGGAAGGACTGCACGTCGTGCCCTGCCGCCTCTTCCTCGTGGAGGGCCACGCCGGCGCGGAAACGGATCTGCTGGCCGGCCGCCTTCAGACCGACGACGTGTGGCACCTGCGCGGCGCCTCGTTCGGAGAGGAAGAGCCCGCCGCGGCGGCGCGCCTGCACGAGGCGGGCTTCCGGACCTTCTTCGCCATGCGCTGCGCGGGCACTCTGGCCGGCGCGCTCGGCGTCGGGCACAAGGACGGCCGCGTGCCGCTCTCGAGCGAAGACGAGTCGCTCCTGATCGCGCTCATGGCCCAGGCCAGCCTGGCCTACGAGAACGCCAGGCTGTACGGAGCCCTGGCCGAGCGCCTGGAGGAGATCCGCACGCTGCAGGAGTACCAGGAGAAAGTCATCCTCTCTTCGTCCTCGGGCATCGTCGTGCTCGACGCGGCCAACCGCATCCACTCGGCCAACCCGGCCTTCGCGGCGCTGGTCGGCCGCCCCGAACGGGAGCTGGTCGGCCTCGAGCTCGACGAGGTCCTGGCCGGCGTGGAGCTGCCGCAGATCCAGGCGTCCGGCGGCGACGAGAGCACCGGGGAGTTCCGAATCGTCAACACCAGGGGCGAGGATCGCGACCTGCGCCTCTCCGTGTCCGCTTTCGAGGGAGACTCCAACCGGAGGGTCGTGCTCGTCGACGACGTCACCGACCGCATCCGGGCGGAGCGGGCGCTGGCCGAACGCGAGCGGCTGGCCTCTCTGGGCGTCCTGGCCGCGGGCGTGGCGCACGAGGTCAACACGCCCATCGCCGGGCTCTCGTCCTACGCCCAGATGCTCCTGGCCGACACGTCCCCGGCCGATCCGCGCTACCGGATCCTCAAGAAGATGGAGCGGCAGACCTTCCGGGCCGCCCACCTGGTGAGCAACCTTCTCGAGTTCGCCCGTCCCCGCACGAGCGCCAACGTCCGCGCGGAGCTCAAGTCGGTCGTCTCCAACGCCGCGGAGTCGGTGGAGACGACGCTCGGCACGCGGAAGCTGCGCTTCGAGCTGCCCGACGCGGACCAGGCCTTGTGGGTGGTGGGCGACGCGCGCGAGCTCGAGCAGGTCTTCATCAACCTCCTGACCAATGCCCGCGACGCCTCGCCGGAGACGGGCGAGATCCTGTGCCGCCTGCAGGGCGACGGCGAGACGACGCGGGTGACGATCTCGGACCGCGGAACCGGGATCTCCGAAGAGACCCGCGGCCGCCTGTTCCAGCCGTTCTTCACCACCAAGAAATCGGGCGGCACGGGGCTGGGCCTGGCCATCTCGCGGGAGATCGTGCGCCGCCATGGAGGAGACATGGGCCTCGAACCCCGAGAGGGCGGGGGCGTCGAAGCGTGGGTGACGCTGCCGACCGCCGCCGCGCAAGCCTCATGAGCCAGACGCTGCGCATCCTGGTCGTCGACGACGAAGAGGTCATCCGCGACGTCCTCGAGACGCTCCTGACCCGGGAAGGCTTCGAGGTCACCACGACCTCCAACGCCTCCGAAGCCCTGGCCGCCTTCGAGTCGGATCCCCAGGACGTGGTGCTGCTGGACCTTATGCTGCCCGACCGTCCGGGCCTGGAGGTTCTCCGGGAGATCCGAAGGCGGGATCCCGACGCGGTCGTGGTGATCGTGACCGCCTACTCCTCGATCGAGACGGCCATCGACGCGATGCGCGAAGGCGCCTTCCACTACCTTCCCAAGCCGTTCCAGAACGAGGAAGTCCTGCTGACCGTCGAGAAAGGGCGCGGAGAAGCGCCGGCTGACCGAGGAAAACCGCCGCTTGAAGCAGGAGCTCTCCAAGCGCTACGGCCTGGGGCGCATCGTCGGCAAGTCCGAGTCGATGCGCAAGGTCTTCGACCTGGTGCGGCTGGCCGGGCCCTCCAAGTCCACCATCCTGGTCGAAGGCGAGAGCGGCACCGGCAAGGAGCTGGTGGCCCGGGCCATCCACACCCACTCGCCCCGTTCGGGCGCCCCGTTCGTGACCGTCAATTCCGGCTCCATGCCCTCGGATCTGCTCGAGTCCAACCTCTTCGGCCACGTGCGCGGCGCCTTCACCGGCGCGATCGCCAACAAGAAGGGGCTGTTCGAGGTCGCCGACGGCGGCTCGATCTTCTTCGACGAGATCGGCACGATCAGCCTGGAGACCCAGGCCAAGCTGCTGCGGGTGATCCAGGAAAAGGAGTTCATGCGCGTCGGGTCGGTGGACACCCAGAAGGCCGACGTGCGCATCATCGCCGCCACCAACGTCGACCTCAAGAAGATGGTCGCCGAAGGGCGCTTCCGCGACGACCTCTACTACCGCCTGTGCGTGATCACGATCGCGATCCCGCCGCTGCGCGAGCGCCGCGAGGACATCCCGCTGCTGGCCGAGCACTTCACGCGGCTCTACGCCTCGGAAAACAACAAGCAGATCACCGGGCTGCATCCGGACGTCCTGAAGGCGCTGCTCGACTACGACTGGCCGGGCAACGTCCGGGAGCTCGAGAACGCGATCGAGCGGGCCGTGGTTCTCTGCCCCGGCGGCATGATCGGCATGGATCTGCTGCCCGAGACCGTGCTGCAGCCCGACCGCGCCGACCTTCCGGTCCGGCTTCCCGAGAACGGCTCGACCTACAAGGACCTGATCGAGGACTACGAGCGGCGCCTGGTGCGCACGGCGCTGCGCCGCACCGGCGGCGTCCAGAAGCGGGCCGCCGAGCTGTTGCGGATGAAGCCGACCACGCTCCACGAGATCATCAAGAGGCTGGAGATCCGCGAGTCGGCCGAGGCGAGCCGGCAGACCTGACCAGGCGTGAGGCGTGAGGCGGAAGGCGGAGCGCTTTCGAAGCCCCGCGGCTCACATCCGGCTGCGCAGCTTCTTCACCGCGTCCTTGATCTGATCGGGCCGCGGCTTCAGGCCCATGACCGTCGGATCGCTCCCGCGATGCCGCACGACGCCGTCGACCACCGTGGCCACGACGTTGCCCGGTCCCATGGAATAGACGATCGCGCCGAAGGGCTCCGGGGACCACTCGTGGGGAGCGGCCCAGGCGGCGTCGGGGTCGAGCACGACCAGGTCGGCCCGGCCTCCGGGCGCGAGCCCGTTGGCGCCGGGCAGATCGAGGGCGGTCGCTCCCTCCCAGGTCGCCATGCGCAGCACGTCGAACGCGGAGAGCCGGCCGGGCGGCGTGGCGGTCCGCGGCAGGAAGGACGCCAGCCGCATCTCCTGGAAGGGATCGAGGTGGTCGTTGCAGGCCGCGGCGTCCGAGCCGAGGGCCACGCGGACGCCCGCCGCCTTCAAGGCCGGCACCGGGCAGACGCCCGACGAGAGCTTCAGGTTCGAGGACGGGCAGTGCAGGACGCTCGCGCCGCCGGACGCCAGGCGTTCCCCGTCCCCCTCCTCGGGATGCACCACGTGCGCGATGCACGTTCGTCCGGTCAGCAGTCCCAGCCGGTCCAGGTACGCGAGATTGCCCATGCCGGTGCGCGCGCGCACCAGGTCCACTTCCGAGCGGTTCTCGCTGGCGTGCGTGTGGACGATCAGCTCGTGGCCGGCCGCGTACTCGGAGGCCATGCGGAGGAGGCGCTCCGTGCAGGTGACGACGAATCGCGGCTGCACCGCCACGGTCAATCGTCCCCGGTCGCGCCCCTGCCAATAGGAACGCAGGCGCTCGGTCTCCGCCAGGCCGTCGTCGGCCCGGGCCCGCAGGTTGATCGGGGTCGCGTCGGGGTCGTCCATCAACACGTTGCCGCCGGTGTAGCGGATGCCCGCGCGCCCGGCCGCGCGAAAGAGGGCGTCGGAATGGCGCACGGTGCCCATGTCCAGGACCGCCGTGACTCCCGAGGCCAGGCACTCCGCCAGCCCGAGGCGCGCCGAGACGTCCAGCGTCTCGGGATCGTGCGCGGCCTCCCCGGGCCAGACGTGGCGCTCGAGCCAGGGCAAGAGCTCCAGGTCCTCCGGACCGTTGCGCAGGATCGTCTGGCAGAGGTGCAGGTGGGCCTGAACGAACCCGGGGATCACCCAGCGTCCGCGGGCGTCGAGTCTCTCGACCGGCTCGCCCGGCGCGGCCGCCAGCGCGCGCGCCTCGCGGCCCGTGGCCCGGATCGATCCGCCCTCGGCATAGAGGTCCGTGCCCGGGTACACGTCGCCCCGGTCGGCCAGCCCGATCAGCGTCCCGCCCTCGAGGAGGAGGCGGCTCATGTCAGGGCGGGAGGCGTGAGGCGGGAGGCGTGAGGCGAGGGGGCTCGGGCGCCGCCTTCCGCCTTTCGCCCTTCGCCTTCCGGTTCGACGCTCATGCCGGGAGCCGCCGCACCATCAGGAGAGTCCGGTCGTCGGCGAAGTGCTCGCCGGCGGCGTGCTGCTCGAGCACCTGGGCGAGCGCCGTGTCGACGTCGGAGAGATCGCGCCCGATCTGCGTGGCCAGGAACGTCTTCAGGCGCTCCAGGCCGAACTCTTCGCCGGCGGGGTTGGCCGCCTCGGTCACGCCGTCGGTGTAGAGGCAGACGAAGTCCTCCGGCTCGATCACGATGTGCGAGGAGCCGTAGGGTTTCCCCGGAAAGAGCGCCAGGGGAAGCCCGTGCGAGGGCAGCTCCTCGATCTTGCCGTCGCGCCGCACCACAAGGCCCTGATTGTGTCCGGCGTTGGTGTACTCGATCTGCCCGGTGGACGGATCGAGGAGCACCAGGAAGAACGTGATGAAGCGATCGGGCCCGGTCCGCCGGGAAATGGCCTCGGAGAGCCGGCCGGTCATCTGCGCCACCGGAACCAGCTCGTCGGCCCAGGCGTGGAAGGAGGCCTGGAGCGAGGCCATCAGGAGCGCCGGCCCGACACCCTTGCCGCACACGTCGGCGATGGCGGCGTAGATCTTGTTGTCCGACCGCGGCCGGAAGTCGAAATAGTCGCCGGAGACCTGGCGCGACGGGACGTTGGAGCCGTAGAGCTCGTAGCCGGGAACGTCCGGCGGACTCTCCGGGAGCAGGCGCTGCTGGATCTCCTGCGCCAGCGCGAACTCGCGGTCCATCTGGCGCTTCTCCGCCGCCTCGGCCATGAGCCGGGCGTTCTGGATCTTGGCCGCGGCGACGTTGGCGAGCGACGTCAGGAGACGCAGGTCCGCTTCCTCGAAGGATCGGTGCCCCATCCGGCAGTCGACGTAGATCAGTCCGACGACCTCGCCTTCGTTCTCCAGGGGCGCGGCCAGCACGGACTTGATTCCGGACAGCCGGATCGACTCGGACAGCGAGACGCCCGAACCGTTGGCGGTGTCCATCAGCAGCAGGCCATTGCGCTTCTCGACGACGGTGGCCACCAGCGTCTTGGACAGCCGGATGTCCTCGGCGGAGATCCCCTCGGCCACGCGGACGACGGCCGGAACGAGCTCGCCGCTCGTCGCGGAGCGCAGGAGGACCACCCCCCGATCGGGCACCAGGGTTTCGAAGACCTTGTCCATCAGGAACTTCAGCAGCTCGTCGACGGAGACGTCGCGCAGGAGCTCGATGGTCAGCTCGTTGACGACCCGCAGCGACTCGATCAGCTTGGAGAGCTGCTCGGCCGGCAGGCGCGGATCGGTCTCCGCCGGCTGCCGCAGCAGCTCCGCGGACGCCTTCAGGATCGTGTTGTCCAGGGCGTGGTCGTCCCCGGCGAGCTCGTCGATGCGCACCCGGGTCGTGGACTCCGACTCGACCTTGAGGGTCACCGCGCCCACGGTGATCCGGTCCCCCGATTTCAAGGGCCGCGTGTGGACCAGCCGTTCCCCGTTGACGAACGTGCCGTTGCGCGAGCCCAGATCTTCGATGGTCAGGCCGCCGTTGCCGTCTCGGAGGATCCGCGCGTGCTGCCGCGAGAGCATCTTGTCGGCAATGGGGAGGTCGTTCATCGAGGAGCGCCCGATCGTCGTGACCGGGCGATCCAGGAGAAATTTCTGCGCCGACATCCCCGGCGCGGTCAGATAGAGGTAAAACACGTCGAACCTCGGCGGATTCTAACCTGCCTCCCCGGCGGAGCCAGATCACTCATGCGCAACGCTTTGCTCGCCGGCAGCGGGTCCGCCAGGCCGGAGGGTCCGCCGCCCGAGGGTTGCGCGCAAGAGCCAGGACGCCTAGAATGGGCGGTTCCATGAAACAGAATCTGCACCCCGAGTATCACGAGGTCCTGGTCCACTGCGCCTGCGGCACGACGTGGAAGACCCACTCCACCAAGAAGGAGCTGCGGCTGGAGATCTGCAGCAGCTGCCACCCTTTCTTCACCGGAAAGCAGAAGCTGGTCGACTCGGCCGGCCGCGTGGAGCGTTTCCGCAAGCGCTACGAAAAGAAGGCCGGCGCCTCCGCCTAGGGGTGTCTGTGCCTGCGCCCCGGTTCTCCCTTCCAGCCTTTCCCGCGCTCTAGCCGCGCGCGGGAGAAGTCCGTCCGCTGACAGCTGAAAGCTGACGGCTGAAAGCCCGCTTCCATGCTCGAGAAGCTCGAAGACATCCGCCGAAAATACGACGCGCTCCGGCGCCGGATGGCCGACCCGGAGTTCGTCCAGGACCACCGCGCCGTGCGCGACGCCCAGAAGACGCTGGCCGAGTTCGAGCCGATCGTGGCCAAGATCGACGAGTTTCAGCGGGTCGCCGCGGAGCTCGCCGGCGCGCGGGAGATGACCGAGTCCCTTCCGCCGGGCGACGAGCTCTACCAGATGGCCTCGGCGGAGCGGGCCGCCCTGACCGAGCGGATGTCGTCCATCGAGCAGGAGCTCAAGGTCCTGCTGCTGCCCAAGGACCCCAACGACTCCCGCAACGTCTTCGTGGAAATCCGCGCCGGCACCGGCGGCGAGGAAGCGGCCCTCTTCGCCGCGGAGCTCTTCCGAATGTACCAGCGCTACGCCGAGCGCCGCGGCTGGAAAGTCGAGATCGTCGACCGCGACGACACCGGCATCGGAGGCCTCAAGGCCCTGACCGCGCTCATCGAAGGCAACGGGGCCTACTCCCGGCTCAAGTACGAGGGGGGCGTCCACCGCGTGCAGCGCGTCCCGGCCACGGAATCCTCCGGCCGCATCCACACCTCCGCGGCCACCGTGGCCGTGCTGCCGGAAGCCGAAGACGTGGACGTCAAGGTCGAAGAGAAGGACCTGCGGGTCGACCGCTTCTGCGCCTCGGGCCCGGGCGGCCAGGGCGTCAACACCACGTACTCGGCCGTGCGCATCACCCACCTGCCGACCGGCCTGGTCGTCCAGTGCCAGGACGAGCGCAGCCAGATCAAGAACAAGGCCAAGGCGCTGCGGGTCCTGAAGGCGCGGCTCCTGGAGGCCGAGCGAGAGAAGCACGAGGGCGCCATCGCCGCGGAGCGCAAGAAGATGGTCGGCTCCGGCGACCGCTCCGAGAAGATCCGCACCTACAATTTCCCGCAGAGCCGGATCACCGACCACCGCATCGGCTTCACCACCCACCGGATGACCGACGTGCTCGACGGGAACTTGGACGAGCTCATCGAGCCCCTGTCCGCGCAGTTCCAGGCCGAGCGGCTGAAGGAAGAGCTGGCCAAGGCCTGATGCGACGCGGGGACACGGGGACACGGAGACGCGGGGACAATCCGCGATTCCCCGCGTCCCCGCGTCCCCCCTTCTCCGCGTCCCGTTCATGATCGCCCGCGAGCTGCTGGAGTCCGCCGCCTCTCTCGCGGAGAAGACCGGCTCGGACGCCACCACCTGGGACGCCCGGATCCTGCTCGCGCACGTGCTGCACCAGACCAACCCGCTGGCTCTCGATCCGCGCGGAGACATCGACGGCGCCGGGGTGGCTCGCTTCGGGGACCTCTGGGCCCGGCGCCTGGTGGGCGTTCCGGTCCAGCACCTGGTTGGGGAATGGGACTTCTACGGCCGCCCCTTCGCCGTCGACGACCGGGCGCTCATCCCCCGTCCGGAGACGGAGACGCTGGTCGAGGCCGTCCGCAAGGAAGCGCCGGGAGCCCGGCGGATCCTGGAGCTCGGAACGGGAAGCGGAATCCTGGCCGTCACACTGGCCCTGGAGCTGCCGGCCGCCCGGATCACCGCGCTGGACATCTCCGTGCCCGCGCTGGCCCTGGCCCGGACCAACGCGGCGCGCCACGGCGTTCTGCCCCGCGTCGACCTGCTGGCCGCGGACTGGCTCACGTCTCTCTCGCCGGTCCGATTCGACCTGGTCGTTTCCAACCCGCCGTACCTCTCGCTCTCCGAAGCCGCCACCCTCGCCCCGACGGTTCGCGATCACGAGCCC
Source organism: uncultured Acidobacteriota bacterium (assembly GCA_963733955.1). Lineage (GTDB taxonomy): Bacteria > Acidobacteriota > Thermoanaerobaculia > UBA5066 > Gp7-AA6 > DATFTF01. The sequence goes on along the minus strand of CAVTEW010000003.1, from coordinate 979,069 downwards.
GACCGCGCGCTCTATGCGGGCGAGGACGGCCTGACGGCCATCCGGCATCTGCTCGAGGTGGTGCCCGGCCATCTCGTCGCCGGGGCGTCCTTTCTCTTCGAGCTCGGCTTCGGGCAGGCCCGCGCGGTCGAGGTGGAAATCCTCTGCCGCCCGGCCTGGCGTCTGGGAGGCCTGGTCGACGACCTCTCCGGCATTCCCCGCGTGGCCGTGGCCAAGAGAGTCTGAGCGCTCGGTCGCAAGTCCGAGCCGGCGCTTGCGCCTTTAGCAGGCTGCTGAAAAAGGGTGTGGAGCGGGGTTGCGAGCGCCGCGGGGTCGGATCCGAGGCGACGCGACGACGGCGATGCCGAACGCATCGAGGAGGAGCGGCAACGACGGAGACGGCCCCGCGCCGCCGCAACCGCTTGCGGCGGCAGGGCTTTTGCCCACGGCAATGCCACCTCCACCCATGGCTCACCACCCGCCGGAAACAGAGCTTCTTGATCCGCAGCGAGTTGCAAAAGCCCTGACGCAACGCCCGCAATCGTTTTTCAGCAGCCTGCTGAACTTTCCACGCGAGACCGTAGACTCCGTCCATGGACAAATTCCGCATCGAAGGGCCGGTGCGGCTCCAGGGCGAGGTCGAGATCTCCGGAGCCAAGAACGCCGCGCTCCCCTGCCTGGCGGCGACGCTCCTGACCGCCGAGCCGGTCCGCCTGACCAACCTCCCCGACGTGCGGGACATCCGGACGATGCAGAAGCTGCTCGCCCACACCGGGGTCTTCTTGTCGGCCTCCCCGACCGAGGTCACCGTGGAAGCGCGGGAGATCGGCGCCGCCGACGCCCCCTACGACCTGGTCAAGACCATGCGCGCGTCTGTCCTGGTCCTGGGCCCCCTGCTCGCGCGGGCCGGCCGGGTCCGCGTGTCGCTTCCGGGCGGCTGCGCCATCGGAGTCCGGCCGATCGACCTGCACCTGGCGGCGTTCCAGAAAATGGGCGCCGAGGTCTCGATCGAGCACGGCTACGTGGAGGCGCGCGCGGCGCGGCTGGCCGGCGCGGAGATCGCGTTTCCGAGCGTCACCGTGACCGGCACGGAGAACGCGATGCTCGCCGCGACCCTGGCGCGCGGGGCGACGAGCCTGACGAACGCCGCGCGCGAGCCCGAGGTCGTCGACCTGGCCCGGCTGCTGCGCGCGATGGGCGCTCGGATTTCCGGCGACGGCACCGAAACGATCGACATCGAAGGCGTCGAGCGGCTCCACGCCGCTTCGCACGAGGTGGTGCCCGACCGCATCGAGGCGGGAACCTACGCGCTGGCCGGCGCGGCCACCCGCGGCGACGTCGAGATCCGCTCCTGCCGCCCGGAGCACCTCCAGGCCTTGATCGTGCGGCTGCGGGCCACCGGCGTAGAGGTGGACGCGGAGGAGGATCGCCTGCGGGTGCGGGCGCTGGCGAGCCTGGCTCCGCAGGACGTGGCCACCGCCCCCTATCCCGGCTTTCCCACGGACCTGCAGGCGCAGTGGATGGCCCTGGCGGCCGGCCTGGACGGCGTCTCGACCATCACCGAGACCGTCTTCGAGAACCGGTTCCAGCACGTCCCGGAGCTCGTGCGGATGGGCGCCCGGATTCGCGTGGAGGGCCGCTGGGCCGTGGTGGAGGGTCCGGCGGCCCTGTCCGGCGCGCGGGTGATGGCGAGCGACCTGCGCGCGTCGGCCGCCCTGGTCCTGGCCGGCCTGGCCGCGAACGGCCAGACGGTGATCGACCGCGTCTACCATCTGGACCGGGGCTACGTCCGCATGGAGGAGAAGCTGTCGGCGCTGGGCGGGCGCGTCGTGCGCTTCTCCGAGCCGACGGGGATCCATCCCATTCCGGGCTACGTGCGGGACGCGGGGTGATCGGCGCGATCGGCGCCTCCTCCGGCGCGCCCGGCGCGGGGATCACCGACGCGCACGTCCACCTGCTGCCCGAGCGCCTGGCCGCGAAGATCCGCCGGTTCTTCGTGGAGCGCGCGGCGCCGGAAATGCCCTATCCGCACGCGCCGGAGGCGGCGCGGAGCGCGCTCGCCGCGGCCAAGATCGCCCGATGCTGGAGCCTCCCGTACGCCCACCGCCCGGGGATCGCCGCGCCGCTGAACCGCTGGATGGCCGAGACGTTCGCCTCCGATCCCCTCGTCGTGCCCGGGGCGACGGTCCATCCGGGCGACGACGTCGAGCGGGTCGTCGGGGAAGCGGTCGGCGAGCTCCGTCTGCCCGTCTTCAAGCTGCACTGCTCGGTCGGCGCGTTCGCTCCCGACGATCCGCGCCTCGATCCGCTGTGGCGCCGCGCGAGCGACGAGGGGTGGCCGACCACCGTGCACGCCGGCAGCGCGCCCGAAGGCACCGCGAGCGCGGCCGAGATCGCCGCGGTGGCGCGGACGGCGCAGCGCTTCCCGCGGGCCCGCATCGTCGTCGCGCACTTCGGCGCCCCGGCGGTCGCGGCGACTCTGGCGCTCCTGCGGCGGCACGAGAACGTCTACGCCGACCTCTGCCCGGTCGTGGCCGAGCCGGTGCGGCTGCGCCGGTCCGACCTCGCCGGACTGGAGAGGCGCATCCTCTTCGGATCCGACACGCCGACGGTGGGTGTCCGGATCGAGGCGTCGCTGGCCAGGGTCCGGGCCTGGGAGCTCGATCCGGCGGACGAGGCGGCCATTCTGGGCGCGACCGCGGAGTCCCTGCTGCGTCGGGACGGGTTCGGCGCGGCGGCGCCGCCCGGCGCGCGGCTCACGACGAGCGGATGACAGACGGCCCGCGTCGAGCGGAGAATAAGAGGAGGAGGCGCCATGGCCGACTGCATCTTCTGCAAGATCGTCGCCGGAGACATCCCGAGCAAGAGGGTCTATGAGGACGAGCGCGTCGTCGCCTTCGAGGACATCGCGCCGCAAGCGCCGCACCACGTGCTGGTCGTCCCGCGGGTCCACCTGGCGGATCTCGACGCCGCCGCCAGGGACCCGGCCCTGCTCGGCGATCTCGTGGCGCGCGCGTCGGCCGTGGCCCGACAGAGGGGCATCGGCGACTACCGTCTCGTCGTCAACAACGGAGCGGGGGCGGGACAATCCGTCTTCCACCTCCATTTTCATCTGCTGGGAGGCCGGCGCATGCACTGGCCGCCGGGGTGAGGAAAAGGGACGCGTCACTTCCCTAGCGGCTTCGGTGTCCTTCCCGGCGGGATGGGAGCGTCGATCCGATAGATCGCGATCGACGCCTTCTCCCGCAGGTCCTTGAGCCACTTCTCCACTTCGTCGTCGAACACGCGCTGCTGCGCGCGGCGCCGCATCTCCTCGACGACCTTCTCGAAGGGTTCGGCCGCCTGGCCGGCGGCCTGGCGCTCCGGCACGTAGAATTTGTCGTATTCGTCGCGGGCCCGGTCCTCGTCGGCGAGCGCCACGGGGCGGAAACGCTCCTGGAGGTAGCGCTGGATCACCAGCTGGCGCTCGACGGAGGCCCGCACTTCGTCCGCGGTCATCCCCGCCGCCGCGAACTCCTTGGCCGGATCCTTGCCCTGGCCCCGCAGACGGTCCCGGAGCTTCGTCAGCGCCGCCGTCACGTCCGCCGCGTCCGGCGGAGCGGGTCCGAAGCGCAGCGCGTCGTCGTAGCTCAGGCGCTCGTCGACCATGGCGTCGAGGATGCGCGCCCGGAACGCCGCCGGGGCCTCTCCCGGATTCGGGGACAGCGGCGAGATGGCGATCGACTTGCGGACTTCGCTCTCCGTGATCGCCACGTCGTCCACCGTCGCCGCGATGCGGTCCACGATGGTGGATTGGGACATCGAGGCGGCCATCAGGAGAATGGGCAACAGAGACATCACCCGCGGATGATAACCACTCCCCCGTGCTATTTTCGCCGGCGATGGCGCAAACGCCCCGCGGCAGGCTCCTCATCGTGGGCACGCCGATCGGGAACCTCGAAGACCTGTCCCCCGCGCCCGGGAGAGCCTCGCCTCCGCCGACGCGATCTTCTGCGAGGACACGCGGGTCACGGCGAAGCTGGCCGCCCGCTTCGGCCTGACGGCGCCGCGGGTTTCGGTTCCGCCGCCGCGGGAGCGATCCCGTGTGCCGGAGCTCCTGCGCCGCCTGGAAGCGGGCCAGACCGTGGCCCTGGTGTCCGACGCAGGCATGCCCAACCTCTCCGATCCCGGTCAGGAGCTCGTCGCCGCCGCGGCGGAGGCCGGTTTCCCGGTGCTCGTCGTTCCGGGGCCCTCGGCTCCCTCCGCCGCGCTGGCGGTCTCCGGGCTGCCCGCGGTTCCGCACACCTTCCTCGGCTTTCTGCCCGCGCGGTCCGGGCAACGCCGCCGCTTCCTCGAAGCGATGCGGGACCGCGCCGAGACGCTGGTGTGGTTCGAGGGGCCCCACCGCCTGGCGGCTTCTCTGGAGGACGCCGCCGGCGTGCTCGGGCCCCGCCGCGCCTGCGTGGCCCGCGAGCTGACGAAGATCCACGAGGAGACGGTCCGCGGCACCCTGCCCGAGCTCGCCCTGCACTTCCGTTCGCGCGGGCCCGGGCGGGGCGAGGCGACCATCGTGGCCGAGGGCGCGCGGTCCGCGCCGGCCGCGGCCCCGGCGGAGAGTCTGGACGCCGCGATCGCCGACGGCCTGGCCGCGGGAACGCCGGTGCGTTCGATCGCGCGCGCGCTCGCCCGCGCCACCGGCCAGCCGGCCCGGGAGATCTATCGCCGGGCGCTGGAGCTCGCCGGCCGCGGGCCGGGAGGCCCGGGAAGGGAAGGCGCGCCTTGAGCGGCCCGATCGTCGCGGTCCGGAGCCTGACCAAGGTCTTCCGCGGATACCGGCGGGAGGAAGGCCTGGTCGCGGCGTTGAAGTCGCTCGTCCGCCGCGTGGCCACGGAGCTCGTGGCGGTCTCCGACGTGACGTTCGCCGTCGAGCCGGGCGAGATGGTGGGCTACATCGGCGCCAACGGCGCGGGCAAGTCGACGACGATCAAGATGCTCACGGGCATCCTCACGCCGACGTCCGGCGAGGTCGCGTGCAACGGCTTCGTCCCGCACCGCGACCGGACCCGCTACGTCGCGACCATCGGCGTCGTCTTCGGCCAGCGCACCCAGCTCTGGTGGGACATCGCGGTCGTGGAGTCGTTCCGCCTGCTCAAGGAGATCTACGGGCTCTCCGACGCCGTGTACCGCGAGCGCATGGACCTCTTCGACCGCATCCTGGGCCTCTCGGCCTATTTGCATCAGCCGGTGCGCAAGCTCTCGCTGGGAGAGCGGATGCGCTGCGATCTCGCGGCGTCGCTGCTCCACCGGCCGCCGCTGCTCTTCCTGGACGAGCCGACGATCGGTCTGGACGTCGTGGCCAAGGCGAGCGTCCGGGAATTCCTCCAGGAGATCAACCGGCACGAGGGCACCACCGTGCTCCTGACGACGCACGACCTGTCCGACATCGAGACCCTCTGCCGCCGCGTCATCGTCATCGATCACGGCCGGCTTCTCTTCGATGGCGCGCTGGCGCAGCTGCGCGATCGGATCCTGCCGGTCACCTCCGTCGTCTTCGACGTCAAGACCGTCCCCGCGGCCGAGCTGCTCGCCGTGGACGGCCTGGCCCTGCGCGAGGTCGCCTCCCACCGCTACCAGGTGGACGTGGACCGGCGCGAGATGTCCCCCGCCGTGGCGGTCAAGAAGATCGTCAACCGGTTCGACGTCTCGGACATCTCGATCGAGGAGCCGCAGATCGAGGAGGTCGTCAAGCGCATCTACCGCGAGGGGATCGGCGATTGACCGCCGCCTCCGTGGGGACGGTCCGGGCGTCCCTCCCGTTCGCGCGCGTGGGCTTCCTGAACATGCTGGCGTTCCGGGCCCGCTACTACGTGGGCGTCCTGACCTACCTCTTCAACGTGGCGGTCTACTACTTCATCTGGCGGGCCGTCTTCGTCCACGCGCCGACGGTGGCCGGGATGCGTCTGCCCGAGATGATCACGTACGTGGCCGTGGGCTGGACCATCCGCTCCTTCTACTTCAACGAGATCGACCGCGATCTGGCCACCCAGGTCCAGGAGGGGCGGCTGGCCATGAACCTCATCCGGCCGGTCGACTTCCAGGCCGTGATGATCGCCGACGCGGCGGGACAATCCGCCTTTCGGGCCACGCTCTTCACCGTGCCCATCGGGATCGCGCTGGCGCTGGTCTTCCACGTCCAGCCGCCCCGCTCCGCCGTCGCCGCCGCGCTGTTCCTCGTCTCGGCGGTCCTCTCCTTCTTTCTCGTGGCCGCCATCAACTTCCTGGTGGGCCTGGTGGCCATCCGCACGAAGTCGATCCAGGGGATCCTTCGGGCCAAGTACCTGATCGTCGAGCTCCTGTCGGGGCTCCTGATTCCCACCACGCTCTTCCCCGAGCCGATCCGGTCGATCCTCCTGGCCTCGCCCTTCCCGCACATCAGCTTCACCCCCACCCGGCTGTACCTCGGCCTGCTGACGGGCTGGCGGGCCGCGGGCGCCCTGGCGCTGCAGGCGGCCTGGACCGCCGCCCTCCTCCTGTGGGGACAGCTGGAATGGCGCCGGTCGCGCGACCGGATCACGATTCAAGGGGGGTGAGGAAGAATTTGCGATTTGTGATTTGTGATTTGCGATTGCGCGGGGCTGGGACGCTGACAATATGAAGATTGTGAGACCTCTGCGCCGGCACGCCCGGCTGTTCCTGCTCTACTTCGGTCAGTACGCGAAGGCCCGGCTGGAGTACCGCGCCGATTTCTTTTCCTCCGTCTTCGCCTCGTTCCTCGGCACGGCGGCCGCGTTCGGCTTCCTGCTCATCGTCTTCTCGCGGGTTCCGACGGTGCGCGGCTGGAGCTTCCCGGAGATGGTCTTCCTCTACGGCTTCTCGCTCATTCCGCTGGGCCTCTTCAACGTGCTGTCCTGGAACCTTTATCAGTTCGCCGACCGGTACCTGATCGAGGGACGCTTCGACCGCGTGCTCCTGCGCCCGGTCTCCTCGATCTTCCAGGTCCTCTTCGAGTCCTTCCGCCTGGAATCGCTCCAGGAGACCGCGACCGGCCTGGTCGCGGTGATCTGGGCCTCGCGCCGCCTGGGGACGTCCTGGGGGCCCGTGGATCTCCTGCTCTTCGCCGCCTGGGCGGTCTGCGGCGCGGCGATCTATCTGGCCATCTTCGTCTCCCTGACCGCGACCTCGTTCTGGATCGAGGACCGCGTGGGGATCACGCCGCCGGTCTTCAACCTGGTCCAGTTCGGCCGCTACCCCCTGACGATCTACGACGGCTGGGTCCGCTTCACGCTGTCCTTCGTGATCCCCTTCGCCTTCGCGTCGTTCTACCCGACCGCGCGCTTCCTCCATCACCCCGAGTTCCTGCGCGAGTTCTGGGCCGTCCCGGTCGTCGCGGCCGTGGCGCTGTCCCTGTCGCTGGCCCTCTGGAACTACGGCGTGGCCCGCTACCACTCGACCGGGAGCTGACCCGGCCGCTGCCGGCGCACAAGTTCCCTATTGTGAGAACCCGCGCGGCCGGGCGGGCGGCCCCGGCTCAGCGCCAGGTCCGGCCCAGGTTCACGAAGAGCGCCGCGTAGATCTCGATCCCGTCCCAGAGATTCTGGAGCCGCAGGTTCTCGTTGGCGGCGTGCTGGTTGTTGTCGTGGTTGGCGATGGGAATCCCGATCACCGGCGCGCCGAGCTTCTCGGCGAACAGGAACATCGGGATGCTCCCGCCGAGGCTCGGCAGGCGGACCACCGGGCCGCCGGCGCCCGCCTCCACGGCTTCGACCACCGCGCGCGAGACCGGCAGGTCCATCGGCGTGCGGTAGCCGGGATACCCCGGGCCCCACGTCAGCCGGAGGATCCGCGGGTGCTCGCGCCGGGCCGCGGCGTCGGGAGGATCGGCAACCAGGACGTACCCGAGCCCGCGCAGATGGTCCTCGACCGCGCGGCGGACGCTTGCGGGCGTCTGGTCCGGGACCAGGCGGAAGTCGATCGAGGCCGTCGCCTCGGTCGGAATCGAATTGGTCGCCGCCGGGCCGACATCCCCGGCGCGGATCCCGCGGATGTTAAGGGCCGGACGCTGGATGGCCTCGGCCAGGCGCTCGCCCCTGCCTTCCGTACGCGCGATGCCGAGCTCGCGCATCAAGGCCTCGTCCGCGTCGGGAACCTCCGCGAGCGCCCGGCGCTCCTCCGCCGAGAGCGGCCGCACAGCGTCGGAGAGATGCGGCACGAGGGGAAACCCTTCGTCGTCGCGCATTCCCGCCAGGATCGCCGCGAGCGCGGCGGCCGGATTGGGGGCCCAGTTGCCGTAGTGCCCGCTGTGGAGCCGCCGCGTCGCGCCGTAGACCGTCATCTCGACGTCGGTCACTCCGCGCGCTCCGAAGAAGACCTGCATCCGGCGGCTCTGGTGGACCGGCCCGTCGCAGAGGAGCCACAGGTCCGCCCGCAGCCGGGCGGCGTATTGGTCGAGGATCTTGCCCAGGTGGGGCGACCCCGCCTCCTCCTCCCCTTCCAGGAAGAACTTCAGGTTGACCGTGGGCCGGCGTCCCGAAGCGCGCAGGGCGTCGAGCGCGGCCATCCAGCCGACGATCGGCGCGCGGTCGTCGCTCGCGGAGCGGCCGTAGAGCCGCCACTCCGGATCCAGGCGCGCGCCGGCGGCGGAGACACGCTCCCAGGGGATCTCCGAGCCGCCGGCCTCGAGCGCCCGGTCGCGCAGGACCGGCCGCCAGGGATCGCCGGCCCACTGTTTGGCGTCGACGGGCTGCCCGTCGTAGTGCGCGTAGAAGACGACCGTGCGGGACGCGCCCGCGGCGGGCAACTCGCCCAGGACCGCCGGCGGCGCGCCGTCGGTGCGCAGGAGCTCGGTCCGGATTCCCCTCTTCTCCAGGATCGCCCGCACGCGCTCCGCGTTGGCCTCGACGTCGGCGCGGTTGGCCGCGACGTTGGGCAGCTTCATCAGCTCGGCCAGCTCCGAGACGATCGCGCCCTCGTGCGCCGACCTCCACGCGCGGACCGCCGTCCGCTGCGCGTCGTCCTTCGTCGGGGACGCGGGCGCGGCGCCCAGGGCGGCTGCGGCGAACAGGGCCGCGCGCACGGCCGTCCTCACGCGAGCGGCTCCGGGGGAGCCGCGACGGCGGCCGCGGCCGACGCCTCGACCGCGGGCTCGCGGCGCCGCCCCGCGACGAGCAGCCCGGCCGCCATGGCGACCAGCACCGCGGCCGTCGCGCCGGCGATCCGGTCCTCCGCCGCGGGCTGGGACAGCAGGCGCCACACCGCGGACCCTCCCGAGGCCAGCGCTCCGAAGAAGACCCACGCCGCGGCGTGGTCGGCCAGGAGGACCAGCGCGGCAAAGATCATCCACGCGACCGCGAGCAGGGAGGGCACGAGAGCTCCCAGGAACTCCGCCGAAGAGTGGGCGCCGGTCGGGAGGAGCGCCAGGACGAGCCCGGCCGCCGCGGCGGCCCGTCCCCAGGCGGTTCGGAAGAGCTTCTCGCGTGCGCCCAGGGCCACCGCGCATGCGGCGGCCGCGGCGGCCAGGGTGAAGAGGCCCGCCTTCCCGAGGACGTCGAGAGCGGGCACGATCCGATCCAGCGCGGCGGGCATCTGCGCGCCCGGGTCGAAGAGGTCCGGAATCCGCTGGGAGATCACGGCCGCGGCCCGCTCCAGTCCGGCCAGCCCGGCGGCCGCGATGGCCGCTCGCAGGAGAGCGTCGGGAAGCGTGCCCTTGGCTCGCAGCGCGCGCCGCCATCCGGGGCGGCCTCCCGAGAGGAGCACGAACGCGACGAGCACCACGCAGGTGAGCAGGATCCAGAAGAGCGAGAGGGACACCGCGCCGACCACGTACCAGCGCTCGATCGAGAACTGCGTCGGAAAGACCCGCACGATCGCCCGGGACCCGTTGCCGACGTAGGCCGCCAACACGATCGACACGCCGAGGAGGCTCGGCCAGAGCCGCCTCCACTGGAGCCCATGACTCTTCACCAGGCGGATGAAGAGGACGATCGCCAGGCCGAAGAAGCTCCCGAGGGCGATGACCTTGACGCCGACGAAGATCGGCTCGAACGGGCTCTGGCGCTCGTAATCCCGCAGGAACGACTCCGGCACGTGGATGGACGGGTAGAAGGCGGCCAGCCTGCCGCCATGGAACACCGCGGTCAGGCGCGGCCGGGCTTCTCCGAGACCCGCCCCCGCGGCCTGGAGCACGACGGTCGTGTCCTTCCGGTTGGGACGGTCCCTGGTTCCCACCTCGAGGACCGTATACGCGGCGGCCGGGTAGCCCAGCCGCGCCGCCGCGTCGATCGCCCGCCGCCGCGCGTCGTCGCCCGAGGGAGGGTTGGCCACGGCGGCCTTCTCGTCGATCGGGTTTAGGAACGCCGCCGCGCGCGCCCTGCGGGCGTCCACGAGGACCTTCCACTCCTCCTTCTCCAGCGGGCGGAAGAACCGCGTGACCCAGAACGCCAGGGGAAGCTGCGCCCGCGACAGGCGTTCCAGGGCCGGCGCCCCGCCCTGGCGCAGAACGTAGACCATGTCGTCGTCGGCGAGCGCGGGCATGCCTCCGGCCTCGTCCGGCCGCGCGCCGCGCGTTTGCTCGTCGTCCGCAAACCCCGTTCCCGCGTAGGTCACGCTCCGCAGCGCCCGCGGGTCGACGCCGTTGGCGCGGAGGAAGGCCCGGGAGATCTCCGCGGCCCGGCTCGGCCCGGTGCGGTCCTCGGCCAGCGGTGCGGTTGCCCGCGCGCGGACCAGGAAGCTCGCGCAGGCGAGCAGAGCCGCGGCGACCGCCGCGATCAGGACGGGCCGGCGCACCGCGCGGACCGGAGGGACTTCCTCCCAGGAGGGCTCTCCACGCTCGGGCGCCGGCGCCGTCCCTTCGTCCCCGTTGGTCAGCCCCGCGGCGGGCTCGAAGCCGCCCCGCTTCCAGTACAGCGCCGCGGAGATCGCCAGCGGAAGCAGCAGCACCAGCGAGGAGATCGCGCCGGTGATCACGTAGTACGAATTGCCGGAGCGCAGCAGCAGGAGCGCCGTGTAGAGGGCGTCCACGGTGAAGTGCCAGACCAGAAGCGGCAGCGCGCCCCAGCGCAGCATCACGGCCCCGATGGCGCACCCGGCCAGCCCCACCTCCAGGCCGCGGATGTAGAACGGCTGATTGGGATAGGCCGCGTGGTTGAAGCCCCAGATGAAGGCCGGCAGGACGACGGCCAGGAACTTCCCTGTCCCGAGCTTGTCCAGGAACGAGATGGAGAAGAGCCGGCTCGATCCTTCCTCCAGGACGGCGGGAAGAAACCCAATGAACAGCACGGTGACCCAGGGGAACGCCGTCGAGAGCATGTTGTCGTACTTGACCTCTGACGGCGCCCAGGCCCCCAGCCGCGCGGCGATCACGTAGAAGACGACCTGGTAGGCGAAGAAGAAGGCGGTCAGGGCGTAGCCGAGGAGCACGCCGCGGAAGAATCCCTTGGAGCGAAAACCGCGCGCCGAGAACGTCTTGGACAGCGACAGGTGCTGAGGGAACCGCTCGCGGAAGATCGGCTCCGCCGCCGCGACCACCAGCGCGATCCCGGCCCCCACGCCGACCGCACCGAGCACGCCGGTCACGACGAGCTGGACCACGAAGGCCGAGAGGGGGCTGCGCGTGTCGTAGTGGAAGAGGGCCAGGGGGAGCCCGTTGAGCGAGGAAGCCAGGGACAGCAGGAAGGCGACGACGCCGAAGCCGGCCACGAGCTCCCAGCGGACGTCGCGGCGCACGATGCGGGTCAGGAGCAGACCCACCATCGCCAGGAACGTGAGGATCAGAAAGAAGTTGCCGACGGTGTTGGCGGTCTCGTTTTTCGAGCGCAGGGTGCCGTAATCCCGCTGCCATTTCTCCGGCACGTGGACGAATTCGTGGAAGGCCACGACCTCCGAGCCCGAGACGACCGTCTGGTAGCGGACCGTGGCTTCTCCCATCCGAAAGCCGGACCGTTCGTCCACGAACCTCCAGTCCGTGCGGTGCGGCCGGACGACCGGCGTGGCCTCGATCGGCGTGAGCGCCGAAGCCAGCCCGCGGGAATCGAGAAAGCGGCGCGCGATCTCCCGAGCCTGGCCCTGCAGGAGAGCCGGACCGGGCGCCTCGTCCTTCCGGACCGATTGGAAGGCGGCGAGATCGCCGAGCGGCGTGAGCTCGACCCGTTCCTCCTCCTTGACCCCGGAGCGGAACCACCGCATCGACCACCGCCAGACCTTGGCGTCGGTCCCGTAGAAGCGCCCCGCCTTCTCCAGGCCCAGCTCCCGTTCGAGGTAGACCTTCGCGTCGTCCTCGACGTCGAACCGTCCGGCGAAGTGGCTGCCCGCGACGCTTCGGCCGCGCGCGGCCAGGAGCTTCTCGGCCAGCCGGCGGGCCTCTCCGCGATTGACGCGGAACTGGATGGAGGCCTCGGGGAAGGCGCGGTAGAAGAGCGGAAGCGTGATCAGCGCGCCCGCGGCGATCACGGCCAGGCACAGGAGGATGAAGCGGTAGTCCTTGCGGTCGAGCTTCTCCATCATCCCGCCAGCACGCTCCCTCCGTTGACGTTCACGATCTCCCCCTGGACGTGGCGCGCCAGGTCGGACACCAGGAACAGGACGGCGCCGGCGATGTCCTCGGGATCGGCCACGCGCCCGAGTGGAATGGACTCCTCGATCTCGCGGCGGCGATCGGGATCGTTGAGCGTCGGCGCCGTCATGTCCGTCGCGACCCAACCGGGCGCGACGCAGTTGACGCGGATCTGCCTGGGACCGAGCTCGGCGGCAAGTGACTTCGTGTAGGAGATGAGGGCTCCCTTGGAACTGGCGTAGGCCGAGTGCCCGGATTCCCCACGCTGGCCCGCGGTCGAGGAGATGAGCACGATCTTGCCCCTGGCCCGCTCGAGGTGCGGCACCGCGGCGTCGGTCACCAGGAACGCCCCGCGCACGTTGACCGCCAGCGTCCGGTCCCAGACGTCGAGGTCGCCGCGGCCGGCCTGGTCGGGCTCCCAGATGCCCGCGTTGACGACCAGGACGTCGAGGCGCTGCCAGGCCGCCAGCACGTCGCGCACGAGCTGCCGCGCCTCGGCCGGATCGGCGACGTCCCCGCCCAGGGCCATGGCCTCCCCGCCGAACCCGCGGACCGCGGCCACCACCGCGTTGGCGGATCGGGAATCGCGGTGGTAGCTGACGGCCACGCGGGCGCCGGCCCGCGCCAGAAGCTCCGCCGTGGCCCGCCCGATGCCCCGCGAGCCGCCGGTGACGAGAGCGGTCTGGCCGGAGAGATCGATCGCGACGGTCAAGCGCCGACCATCCTAATCCGAATCCCTCAGTTCCCGGCGATCAGCTCGCCCACGTACGCCGTCAGCGTCTCCAGCGGCTCGAAGGAGTTCTTCAGTTTGACGTCGACCTCGGCGGCGCGGGCGAGGCCGCGGGCGAGCTCCCGTGTCGTGTAGCGCGCAGAGCGCTGGGCCGCCTTAAACCAGGGATAGGCCGAGAACTGGCCGCCCTTTCCCGCGAACGGGGAGACGCCGAACGGAGCGATCGGCTCGGCCAGCAAGGGCGCCACGCGCGCCTGGAACGTCGGGAAGGTCGTCGACGCGTCCACGCCGCGCCCGGCCTGCTCCATCCGGGAGCGCACCAGGAGCATCTTGCGGACCTCGTCGGTGAACATTCCGAAGAAGCGCGTGGGCCAGTACTCCTCGGTGTCGATGTCGCGGTCGCCCGCGCGGACGGCCCGGCCGGAAAAGAGGCGCTCGAGCCGGTTGAGCGCGTCGCCGGCATCGCGTTTGCCGACCGCCTCGAAGAACTCGTAGACGTCTTCGCTGGCCTCGTCGTCCACGTTCTCCTTGACGTCCGCGGCGCGCACGTGCCCGCCGGAGCCGGCCCAGTCGAGGAGCTTCTCCAGCTCCGCGGCGAAGACCGGAGGATTCGCGTCGGTGCGCGCGCGCAGGCGGTCGATCGCGTCCGGGTCCAGGGTCACTTCCCGCTCCTTGGCCCGCGCCTTGGCCAGGCGCGCCAGGGCCGAAGCGACGTCCCTGCGCTCGCCGCCGATGCTCGTGTCCAGGCGCAGACCCTTCTTCTCGATCTCCACGAGCAGGTCCACGCCGGACGGCGGCGCGGAGGCGGTCAGGAGCGCCACGGTCCCGTCGTTGCCGCGTTCGAGCATCAGGCGCAAGGCGCTCTGGAGGACCGCCGGACCGCCGCGCTCTTCGGGCAGGGCGGCCAGGATCTGCGTCAGCGGGCCGGCCAGGTCCTTCTTGCGCGCGCGTTTGGCCGCGGCCTGCGCCGTTTCCTCCGGCGCGGCGCCGACGGTCAGATCGAGCGCCGACAGGAGCGCCCGCGCGCGGCGGAACGCTTCGCGTTTGCCCGCGGGCGTGCCACGCTCCCAGGCCTCGACGGCCTGCTCCAGGAGCCCGCCGGGCGCGTCGCTGCCCAGGAGCCGCGTGATGTCGAACTGGACGACCCGCTGAGGCGAGAACAGCGACCGGTTGAGCAGCGCGTCGGAGACCGCCTCCGACGGAGCCTCGTCGTCGAACCGCAGGACCTCGGCGCCCGTCTCGGCGAGCCTGGCGCAGGCCTGCTCGGCCGCCTCCTCGACGAAGAACTCCACGTCGCCGGTGACGAGGATCAGGGAGGGGGCGGCATCGAAGGAGGGAACGGCGGAGGGCGAGAAGACGGCCTTGGGCATTGCCGCTGAGTCTATCGCCTGACTACCAGACCCCGAGGCGATCCTCGGAAATCAGCGAATGGGGAGGACATGGAGCTGGGGTCTGAGAGGCAGGTCGAACACCATCCCGCGATCCGTGGCGGCGTGCAGGAATTCGCCCGAACCATCGATGGCCAGCGCAACGACCGTCAGTCGCGTGAGGCCATCGTTCATCGGCTGCCAGGCAGCGCCGCTGGCGAAGCTGACGAAGACCCCTTCGTTCGTGCCGACGTAGACCGTGTCGGGCTCCACGGGGTCCACGGCGATCGAGGACGCCGCAAGCGTCAGTGCGGTCGGGCTCCAGATCGCACCGCCGTTCGGGCTGCGGAAGACGCCCGAAGGCGTGGCGGCGAAGAGGTCCGTCGGACTCCCGGCACCCGCGGAAAGTGCGACGACGGCTCGATCCGTCAGGCCCGTACTCGAGTCTTCCCAGGAAGCTCCTCCGTTGGTGCTCTTGAAGAGACCGAGCGAAGTGGCGGCATAAACCGTTTTCGAATCGGAAGGATCGACCAGAAGCGCACCGAGAAACGCGTTCTCGGGAAGCACGCTTTCGGCCCATGACCGCCCGCCGTCCGTTGACTTCAGAACCTCGTTCACATCCATCGGATTGCCGGGGCCACCCACCCTTCCACTCACCCCCGCATAGAGCGCGCCCGGCCGCTTGGGGTCGAGCGCGAGCGCCGTTACGTCCAGGGTGTCGAGCAAGTCCTCCCAGGATGCGCCCCCGTCACCGCTTCGGAGGATCGAGCCGCCACAGAACCCGAGCTCACAGTATCCTGTCCCGGCGTACAAGGTTCCCGCGGCAAATGGATCCGCCGCCAGGGTCAACGATGGCATCGCTCGAAAGCCCCCCGGACAGGCATCGAGCCAGCGGGCGCCACCATCGTCGGTACGGAAAACCCGGGCGTCGAGCGAAGAAGGATCCCTGCCGAGGGCTGCCGCATAAACCTTCCGTGGGACAACCGCGTCAACGGCCAGGCCGGTCAGCGATCTTCCCGGCAGGCCGTAGCCGGACTGCCGCCAATTCGCGCCGCCATCCGCGGTCTGGAATAGTCCGTCGCCGTTCGTTCCGGCGTAAATGGATGTCGGGGAACGCGGGTCGATCGTCATTGCTACGACCGCAAAGCAGGAATCGAAGGCATCTCCAGCCGGAGACCAGTGCCGACCGGCATCCGCGGTCTTCCAGACACCGCCGGCAGCGCCGGCGTAGAGAACGCTCCCGTCCGACGGATCGATCGCCAGGGCCACTGCCTCGCCGCTTCCTCGCTTCTCCCAGGTGTCGCCGCCGTCTTCGCTCCGAAAAACTCCTCCCGCCGTCGCCGCATAGATCGTCTTCGGCGTCGAGGGATCGACCACGATATGGTGCACGAGCTGGAAGCTGCCGCCGACCGAGACCCAGGACTTGCCCCTGTCGGCGCTGCGGAGGATCGCCCCAGCCTGGACGGCCGCGCCGACATACATCCCAACGTAAACGGTGCCGGAGGCGTCGGGAGCGACGGCGATTGCTGTCGTGACGGTGCCTGGATTCGGGAAGGTCAGCGGACTCCAAGTCCTCCCGCCGTCTTGGGTCGAGATCGCTGGGACCAGCGAAGTGTTCGGGCAGGCCAACGCGTAAGCCGTGGTGGGAGGGGTAGAGCCGACCGCCACATCGAAGTAGCAGCCGGACTTCAGACTCGCCCAGTTGGCGCCTTCGTCTGAGGACTTGAAGACCCCCTCGTTCGTGGCCGCGTACCAAGTCCTACCGGATGTCGGATCGGGAGCCAGGGCTTGAACAGCCAGGACTTGAGCGGGGTCGAAAGCAGAAAGGCCGTTCGTCGCGTCGGACCAGTTTTTTCCTCCGTCCACGCTCCTGGAGACTCTGCCTTCAGCGACGGCGAGAAGATCGCCGGCGGACGTCGGATCGAAGACGACCTGCGAAATGGTGGAGCCGGGAGGTCCCCCGCTCCGCCATCGCCCGTGCGGGGCTGTGGAAATTGGATTCCTGTCGGCCGCGAGCCCTTCGCCCGCCGTCACAATCGAACAGATTGCCGTCGCGACGAGCAAGCCGAGCATTACTGAATAGTACGGTGCTGAGGGAGGGCCCGTCGTGATCCGTCTGAATCAACGCAGGGCCGGGATCCGGCAATTTCCGACTCGGGTGACCGGAGCTCCAGCCGAGATCACTCGATGACCCGATGAACCGATTGCGGCTGGCAGTCCAACCGGACCTGGACTCCGGCCGGGCTTCGAGCGCGAGGACTGACTTAGTTCTCCAGCAGCCCCTTCTCCGACAGCTCCTGGCAGTCCACGCACAGGCGGGCCCAGGGGACCGCGCTCAGCCGTTTTTCGTTCAGAGGCTGGGCGCAGTTGGTGCAGGTTCCGTAGATCCCGTCCTCGATGCGCACGAGGGCATCGTCGATCTGGACGAGGGTGTTGCGGTCGGTGTCCGACAGCGAGTACAGGAACTCGCGGGTGTACGACGAGACGGCCTTGTCGGCGATGTCCTGGGTCAGCTCCTCGGTCGTCTCTTCTTCGGCGTTGCGGGTCTTGGCCAGGTCGCTCGAGAGGCTGCTCTTCTTCTGCTCGAGGAGGCGCCGGTATTTCTCCATCTCCTTCTTGGGCATCTTGGTTGTCCGAGCGGCGCTGGTCGGCATTCGGATGATCTCCTTCTGGTTCGAAGCTTCTCTCCGGACTTCGTCCGGGCGTGATTCGAACGCGAGATGATAACCGACTTATTCCGTGGGGACTAGCGAATTCGGGCCGACCCCGACACGCGCCGGGCCGGACTCGCAGCCAGCTAGGTTTTTCGCGACGTTTTCCGCTTTTCGCGCTCCCAAAGCGACTTGCGCGAAACCCCCAGCCGCTTGGCCGCGAGCGTGCGGTTGCCGCCGGCCCGGCGCAGCGTCTCGGCGATGAAGGTCTCGGTGAGCTGCGCCAGGGTCCAGCGCTTCTCCACCGCGGTGGCCAGGATCGCCTCGGGCGAGCCGAACGATCCGGTCGGCAGATCGGCGGGCGCGACGGCCGGCTCGGAGGCCGAGAGCACCGCGCGCTCGACGACGTGCAGCAGCTCCCGGATGTTGCCCGGCCAGGGATGTCCGGACAGGAGCTGTTCCGCCTCCCGGGTGAAGCGGCGCGCCGGCCGATCGTACGCGCGCGCGGCCTTCTTCAGGAACGCCCGCGCCAGCGGAAGGATGTCCTCGGGGCGGCGGCGCAGCGGAGGCAGGCGCACGGAGACCACGTCGATGCGGTAGAAGAGGTCCGGGCGGAACACGCCTTCCTCGACGAGCACGGTCAGGTCGCGCCGGGACGAAACCACCAGGCGGGCCTGGAACGGATGCGACGACACGCCTCCCAGCCGCCGGAAGGTCCGCTCCTGGAGCACCCGAAGGAATTTGGCCTGGGCCGCCGGAGAGAGCGAGGAGGCTTCGTCCAGGTAGACGGTGCCCTGCCCGGCGACCTCGAGGAGGCCCTTCTTCGCGACGATCGCCCCGGTGAAGGCACCGCGCTCGTGCCCGAACAGCTCGCTCTCGAAGAGGTCGTCGGAGAGGTTCGCCGCGTCGATCCGAACGTAGGGCCGGTTCGCGCGCGCGGACGCGTCGTGCAGCGCCCGGGCCAGGCGGTCCTTGCCGGTGCCGCTTTCGCCGAGGATGAGGACCGTCGAGGGAAGGTCGACCGCGCGCTCGAGGCCGGCGAGCTCCCGCGCGAGCTCGCGGTTGCGCGTGGCGAAGAGCGAGCGCAGCGGCTTGCGGCGGCCCGTGGGGAGGGCGCCGTCGCCGGCCGGCGAATCGGAGGTGCGCTCGCCGGACTCCTCCGGAGGAATGGCGCCCGCGCCGCGGCCCGGGCGGGGAGGCTCTCGGCCGCTCATTCGGATTCGGTCACGTCGGAATCTGCCGGACCCGGCCTCCGTCGCTCCCGCGGCGGATCGGGATCCGGCTACTCCCTGCCCGCGGCGCCGGCGGGCTGCCGGAACGAAATCGTCTCGTTCTCGGCGTCGCCCCAGAGCCGCTCGAGGGCGTAGAAGCGGCGGGCCTCTTCCTGGAAGACGTGGAAGACGACGTCCCCGTAGTCCATGAGGATCCAGTTGGCCGTGGAGAGCCCCTCGACGGACGCCGGATCACCCAGGGCCTCGGTGATGGCCTCGGCGATCGCGCGGGCCTGCCGGTCGGAGTTGGCCGTGGACAGGACGAAGTAGTCCGCCATGGTCGTCAGATCGGTGAGATTGAAAACGAGCACCGCCGCGGCTTTCTTGTCCAGGGCGGCGGACAGACCTTCTCGGACTTTGTCCCGGGCCGAAAGCTCTCGCGTCAACGTCGCGTCGCCCCGGAGCTGTAGAGACCGTGCTTCGTGATGTACTCCGCGACGGCTGCCGGGATCTGCCCCGCGGGTGTCTGGCACCGCTCGAGCGCGTCCCGCAATTGCGTCGAGGAGATTTTAACCGATCCGGCGTCGAATAGATCCAGCCGATCGGCCAGGCCGGCCACGGCGGGAAGAACCAGGCCGGCGCCGACGAAAGGCTCCCGGTGGAAGGCGCCGATCCGCGCGAGGCGGAGGATCTCGTCCGGTTCCTTCCAGCGATCCAGGCCCGCGAGCGCGTCGGTGCCCATCAGGAGCCAGAGCTCGTCGCCGGCGAAGCGGGCCGCGAACGCCCGGAGCGTGTCGACCGTGTACGACGGGGGCTCGCGGTCGAGCTCCTCGAAAGAGAGGACCCGCTCGGGCCGGCCGGCCAGGGCCAGGGCGAGCATGGCCACGCGGTGCCGCGGATCGGTCTCCGGCGCATCCTTCCAGGGAGACTGGCGGGCGGGCACGTAGATCACCCGGGACAGCTCGAGCCGCCGCGCCGCGGCCTCCACGGTGTTGAGGTGCCCCTCGTGCACCGGGTCGAAGGAGCCGCCGAAGATGCCGATGCGCATGGGGGAAGAGTAGCGGAGGGAGGCCGCGGGACGCAGGAAGAAAGTCCCTAGGTCCTGTGTCCCGAGTCCTCGATCCGGACGTCCTGTCCGGCGTCCTTCTTGCGCGTGGCCTGGAAGAACGCGTCCACCAGGGGCTTCAAGCCGGTCCGGGTGGCCGCGGAGACCTCGAAGAACGGCAACCCGCGGCGGCGCGCGGCTTCGCGAATCGAGGCCAGACGCACGGGATCGGAAACGGCGTCGCACTTGGACGCGACCAGGACCCGCGGCCGAGCGGCCACCTCTGGCGAAAACGACTCCAGCTCGTGCTCGAGGACGGCCACGTCCCGCTCCGCGTCTCCCGCCGAGGAGGCGTCCACGAGATGGCAGAGCAGGCGGCACCGCTCGACGTGCTTCAGGAACCGGATGCCCAGGCCCGCTCCCCGGTGCGCCCCCTCGATCAGTCCGGGGATGTCCGCCACGACGAGCGTTTCGTGCCCCGGCCCGGTCACCACGCCCAGATGCGGGATGAGCGTGGTGAACGGATAGTCGGCGATCTTGGGCTTGGCCGCGGAGAGGACCGAGATGAGCGTGGACTTTCCCGCGTTGGGAAAGCCGACAATCGCCACGTCGGCCAGGAGCTTCAGCTCGATGGCCAGCCGGCGCTCCTGGCCGGGCAGTCCCTTCTTGGCGAACCGGGGCGCCTGGCGCGTGGGCGTGGCGAAGTGCTGGTTGCCCCAGCCGCCGCGCCCGCCCTCGGCGAGCAGCACGCGCTCGCCGGCGCGAGTCAGGTCGGCGACGCGCTCGCCGCTTTCGGCGTCGGTGACCACCGAACCGAGCGGCAGCGCGACGGTCTGGTCTCCCCCGGCGGCGCCGTGCCGGTTGGAGCCCTGCCCGTGGTCCCCGCGTTCCGCGCGGTAATCGGTCTGGTGGCGAAGGTGGTAGAGCGTGTTCAACGAGGGATCGGCCACCGCCCACACCGAGCCGCCGTTGCCGCCGTCGCCCCCGGAGGGACCGCCGCGGGGAACGAACTTCTCGCGCCGGAAGGCGATGCACCCGTTGCCGCCCGCCCCGGCGCGGACGCGAATCTCTGCGGTGTCGATGAACATGGGCTTCGCCGTGAGGCGTGAGGCGAGGCTCCCGAAGGACGAACGCGGAGACGCCCGGCTCAACGCCTGACGCCTAACGCCTGACGCCTTACGTCTGAACGGGCTCGATCGAGATGACGCGCCCGTCGCGGCCGCGGTCGTGGTAACGCACGACGCCGCCGACCTTGGCGAAGAGCGTGTCGTCCTTGCCGCGGCCGACGTTGTCGCCCGGGAAGAACCGCGTGCCCCGCTGCCGCACCAGGATGGAGCCGCCGGTCACCAGCTGTCCGCCGAATCGCTTGACCCCCAGCCGCTGCGAGTTGGAATCGCGGCCGTTGCGGGAAGAGCCTTGTCCTTTTTTGTGTGCCATGTGTCGTCCCTCCGACGGGGCTTCGCGCGGCCGCGCGGCGTCACGCCCCCAGGATTTCGTCGATCCGGATCTCCACCATGTTCTGGCGGTGACCCTTGGTGCGCCGGTACTGCCGGGTCCGCTTTTTCTTGAAGATGAGGACCTTTCGGGTGCGCACCTCGCCGAGCACGGTCGCCTTGACCGAGATCCCCTTGGGGCTCTTGCCCGGTCCGCCCTCGCCCCCGCCCGCCAGGACCACGTCAGTCAGGGAGAGCTTCTGGCCCTTCTCGACCTTGTCCGAAGTCCGCTCCACCCGGACCACGTCTCCGGGGGAAACCTTGATTTGCTTGCCGCCGGCGCGGAGGATCGCGTACATGGGTGCCTCCTGAGACAGAACGGCGAATCATAGCCGCTGGGGCCGGAAAGTCAAGTCCGGACCCTCGAAGGAACCATTTGTGATTGGTGATTGCTGATTTGTGATTTGTGATTTGTGATTGGGGCGGAAAGCGCCTTCCAAAATCGCAAATCACAAATCGCACATCACAAATCCCTCTCAGTCCTCGGTGACCTCGTCCGGCAGCTCGTTGACCGCCTCGCCCTCCCGGGGGAAGTGCTCGGCCAGGATCTGGCCGGCCCTGGCGATGGCCCGGACGATGCCGTCGGTGAACTGGCCCTTGCGGAAGGAGGCCTCCATCTCGCTGGCCGTCTCCTTCCAGAACCTCTCCCCGCACTTCTCGTGGATCCCCGTGTCGCCCAGGACGCGGAAGCGCCGGGCGTTGGGCGCGATGTAGATGAGGACGCCGTTGCGCTGGAGGGTTCGCGTCATGCCGAGCTTCTCGAACCGGAGCCGGGCCCGCTCCTCGAGATTCGCGGGCTTGCGGCGGGTGACGTGCACCCGGATCTGCCCGGACGTCGCCTTTTCGGCGTCGCCGATCGCCGCGACGATCCGGTCATGGTCGAGCCGCGAAAGAAAGTGCTTCATCGCGCTCCCCTACCAGCTCCCCGAGGAGCCGCCGCCGCCGAAGGAGCCGCCTCCGCCGGAGAACCCCCCGCCGCCGCCGCCGCCGCCGCCCCAGCCGCCTCCTCCCCAGCCGCCGCCCCAGAACCCGCCGCCGCCGTAGGTGCGGAATCCGCGGCGGGCCCGGAACAGGATGGGAAAGAAGAAGAAGAAAAGAAAGAAGAGGCCCGGAACGACGCAACCTCCGGCGGAGCTGACCGAACGGCGCCGGCCGCGCTGGTTCACCGTCGTGCCGGTGCCCTTGTACTCGCCCTTGGCCGCCGCGATGATCGCCGTGGCGCCGGCTTCGATGCCTCCGGGGTAATCCCCCTGGCGGAACCGCGGAAGGATCTCCTCTTCCTGGATGCGGTGCGCCGTGGCGTCGGGGATCGCTCCCTCCAGTCCGTAGCCGACCTCGATGCGCATCTTGCGGTCGTCGGTGAAGACGAAGAGGACGACGCCGTTGTTCTTGCCGGCCTGGCCCGCGGCCCACTTGCGCGCCGCCGCGACCGTGAACTCCTCCAGGGCGAAGTCGTCGGGAACTTTCCGGTCGATCCAGACCAGGAACTGGTTGGACGTGTCCTGCTCGAAGCGCTCGAGCTGGGCGTTGAGGGACTCGGCCCGATCCGACGGGAGGACGCCGGCCCGGTCGGTGACGTAGCGCTCGGGCTTGGGCGGGAGACGATCCTCTTTGCCCGCCGCGAGAAGGACCGCCCCCGTCACCGCGAGAGCGGCGAAGCCGATCCAGGACCGGAAGAGGCCGCGTCCGATCCGCGGCGCGCGCCTCACGCCTGACGCCTCACGCCTTACGCCCGACGGCTCACTTCGCCGGCGCCGGAGCCGCGGGCGTCGTCGCGAAGTTGAACTGGACGCTGGGCGCCTTCTCCGCTCCCGGCGTGGCCTTGAAGTACGCCTTTTCCTTGAAGCCGAACGTGTTGGCGATCAGGTTGGTCGGGAAGCGCAGCCGCGCCGTGTTGTAGTCCTGGGCCGCCTTGTTGTAATCCATCCGGGCCACGGCGATGCGGTTCTCGGTGCCCTCCAGCTGGGCCTGCAGGTCGCGGAAGTTCTGGTTGGCCTTGAGCTCGGGGTACCGCTCGACGACAACCATGAGGCGCTGGAGCGCCGCGCCCAGGGAGTTCTGCGCCTGCTCGTATTGGGCGAGCTGGGCGGGATTGGTCGGCGCCGCGCCCGGAGTGATCTGCGCCCGGCCCACCGACGCGCGCGCGGACACCACGTCCTCGAGCGTGGACTTTTCGAACTGGGCAGCACCCTGGACGGTTGCCACGAGGTTGGGCACCAGGTCCGAGCGGCGTTGATACTGGTTTTCCACCTGCGACCATTGCTTGTCGGTTTCCTGGCCCAGAGTCACCAGACGGTTGTACGTCCCGGCGAGGGACAGGCCGACGATGACGACGATCAGGATGACCAGAGCAAGGCATCCGAGACCAATCTTTCCCATGAGGTGGCTCCTCCTGGGGGGATTATCTCCCGAGGACCCGCCGCCTCTTCCTCCGCCATAGCAGCCCGCTCTGAGCCCTTAGCATTGTGCACTGGCCGCTCCGCCCAGGAACCTAGTCTCGGCGGCCGAGCTCCTCCAGAACCTTCGCCGGCAGGAGGGCGCGCAGCGTGCCGCGGCGGCGGCCATGGAGCTCCACACGCGCAACGGCGGCCTTCTTCATGGGGATCTCGGCTCCGGACGGCCCCGTCACGAGGGCCCCGAGCAAAACGCCCAGGTGGGGTTGGTGGCCGACGAGCAGAACCGCGTTGTGCCCCGCACCCTCGACCTCCTCCAGGATCTCGTCGGGCTCGCGGTCGGGCTCGAGAGCCCGGGTCTGGCGGAAGCTCTTCTCCAGGCCGAGGGCTTCCACCACCGGCTCGGCGGTCTGCCGCGCGCGCCGCAGCGGGGACGTCAGGACGAGATCGATGCCCGGCTCCATCCGGGCCAGGCCGCGGGCGACTTCGCGCGCCCGCCGCGCGCCCTCCTCGGTCAGCTCCCGATCCT
The DNA here is from genome assembly GCA_963733955.1 of uncultured Acidobacteriota bacterium. Taxonomy (GTDB): domain Bacteria; phylum Acidobacteriota; class Thermoanaerobaculia; order UBA5066; family Gp7-AA6; genus DATFTF01. The sequence goes on along the minus strand of CAVTEW010000003.1, from coordinate 955,145 downwards.
CGTCGCGGCCGGACGCCGCCCGATCCTCGGCGGCGGCGTGACGGAGGAGCCACAGTTCCATGTCGCGCATCAGTCTAACTGTCCCGACAGGGATTGAAAACGCTTCGAGCGACAGACGGGGGGGGTCCCCGCGTCCCCGCGTCCCCGTGTCCCCGTGTCCCCGTGTCCCCGCGTCCCTCATATATCCTCCGCTCGAATGACTCTCTCCTCCGGCGAGCAACTCGGCCCCTACGAGATCGTCGCGCCGCTCGGCAAGGGCGGCATGGGTGAGGTCTATCGCGCGCGCGATTCGCGGCTGCGCCGCGACGTCGCCTTGAAGCTCCTGGCCGACGCGGAGGCGAACGACCAGGAAAGCCTGGACCGGTTTCACCGGGAAACGCACGTCGTCGCCGCCCTCAACCATCCCAACATCGTGGCCATCCACGACACCGGCGCGCACCGCGGCGTGCCCTACGCCGTCACGGAGCTGCTGGAAGGCGAGACGCTCGCGGAGCGCCTGCGGGGCGGCCCGCTCGCGGCCCAGCGCACCGCCGAGATCGTCTGCCAGCTCGCCGACGCCCTCGCCGCCGCGCACGCCAAGGGCGTCATCCATCGGGACGTCAAACCGGAGAACGTGTTCCTGACGCGCGACGGCCGGGCCAAGATCCTGGACTTCGGAATCGCGCGGGTCGAGAACCCCGGTTTGAAGACCGGGGCGCTGGCGAATTTCCGGGCCCGCGGATCGACCGGGGCCGGCATCCTGGTGGGCACCGCCGGCTACGTCTCGCCGGAACAGGTGCGCGGCGGCCACGCCGACGCCCGCAGCGACATCTTCGCGCTCGGCGCGGTGTTCTTCGAGATGCTGACCGGGCGGCGCGCCTTCGCCCGCGACACGCCGGTCGACACGCTTTCCGCGGTTCTGTCCGACCGGCCCGAGAAATACCCGGAGGCCGAGAAGATCCCGCCCGGATTGCGCGCCTTCGTCTTGCGCTGCCTCCAGAAGGATCCGGCCGACCGGTACCAGTCGGCGCGCGATCTGGTCCTCGACCTGCGGGCCTATCAGGCCGACGAGCTGCGGGGCGCCGCCGATCGCATCACCTTCCGCAGCCTGCCCCCCTGGAAACAGCGCCGCACCCGCACGATGCTGCGCGGCACGGCCGGGGTCCTCCTGTTCCTCCTGGGCCTCTGGGCCGGGTCGTGCTGGGCGAACAGCCGGCGGGATTCGGCCGTAACGACGCAGACCCGCTAACAATATATTTATTGTAAGGGCCGACGGTCGGCCCGTCGCCTTACGCCTTACGCCTTACGCCTCACGCCTCACGCCTCACGCGGACGCGACCTCCGAGTCCAGATCCGCGCCCAGGACCGGCAAGGCCGGGCCGCGCGCCTTGGGCGTCGGAATCGGGCTCGTGCAGCAGACGTCCGTGCACGCGTCGTAGAGGGTGCGCCGCTGCAGCGGCTCGTAGCCGGCGTCGGCGATCAGGCGGCGCATCTCCTCCTGCGTCATGCGATTGCGGGCGCCGGCGGCGTAGACGACGTTTTCCTCGATCATGATGGAGCCCAGGTCGTCGGCGCCGAAGGCGAGCGAGACCTGGCCGATCTTGGGGCCCTGCGTCACCCAGGAGCCCTGGACGTGCCGGATGTTGTCGAAGAACAGGCGCGAGACGGCGAGCGTCTTCAAGTATTCGAAGCCGCCGGCCTCTTCGACCTTGCCGTCGAGCACGGTGTTCTCCTTCTGGAACGTCCAGGGGATCCAGGCGGTGAATCCTCCCGTCGAGTCCTGGAGGTCGCGGACCACCCGCATGTGCTCGATGCGCTGCCCGTAGGTTTCCCCCACGCCGAACATCATCGTCGCCGTCGTGCGCATGTGGAGTCCGTGCGCGGCCTCGTGGACCTCCACCCACTTCTCCGTGGGCGCCTTGGTCAGGGACCAGATGCGCTTGCGCACCGAGTCCTCCAGGATCTCCGCGCCGCCTCCGGGAATCGACTGGAGGCCGGCGTCCCGCAGGCGCGCGATCACGTCGCGCATGGGCCACTTCGTGATCTTCTGGAGGAAGTAGACCTCGGGCGCGGACAGGGCGTGGAGGTGGATGGTCGGAAAGGTCTTGCGGATGAAACCGAACATCTCCTCGTAGAAGGAGAACGGGAGCTCGGCGTGAACGCCGCCCTGCAGGAGCACCCCGGTGCCGCCCAGGTCGATGGTCTCCTGGATTTTTTCGCCGATCTGGTCGAAGGAGAGCACGTAGGCGTCGGGATCCCTGGAGGAGGGCCGGTAGAACGCGCAGAACTGGCAGCGGTAGACGCAGACGTTGGTGTAGTTGATGTTGCGGTCGACGATGTAGGTGGCCACGCCGGGATCGTTGTGCCGGCGCCGCACTTCGTCGGCGGCCGACCCGAGGGCGAGCAGGTTCCCCTCCGCCAGCAGGATCTCGGCGTCGGCGACGGAGAGACGTCCGCCGGCGAGGGTCTGATCGAGGATCTCGGCCGTGCGCCCCATGGAGGAAATTCTAGCCCGGATCGGAGCCGGCGTCCGGGTCCGCGTCAGAGGAAGACCAGCGGGCGGGCCGCCGGGATCAAACCGTCTTCCGCGGCCAGCCGGAAGTAGAGATCGAGCCCCTGGCGATCCGAGGCGTCGAGCTCGTAGTGGAGGCTGTGGCGCAGGTAATCCTCGACCACCGCCGCGGAAAGGCCCGTCTGCGCGGCTTCCTCGCGGACGAGGTCCTCGAACCGGCCCCGCCCCGCGGCGTAGGAGCGCTCGAGCAGCGCGGCCACCCGGCCGGCGTCTACGCCGTCGCGCGCGGCCCAGAACGCGAAGACGAAGGAATGGCCGGAGAAGGCCCGCCATTCCGCCGCGAGGTCGAGAACGACCTGTCCGTTCAGCCGCGCCTTCAGCGCGGGATCGCCGATGATGAGGCGCGCATCGCACGCCTCGTGAGGCGGGAGGCGTGAGGCGTGAGGCGAACCGCTGAAGTAGTCCGGCTCCAATCCATAAACCCGTTTCAACAGGATCCGCACCAGCGCGGCGGATGTGCGCGAGGCGGGATCGAGCGCCACCGAGCGAATGCGCTCGCGGGAGACCTTCGAGACGAGGAGAACCGAGCGCACCTCCGACGAGGCCGCGATGCCCAATCCGGGCACCACGCGCAGGCCGGGAATGCGCTGGTACTCGATCGAGGGGATGAGCCCGACGTCCGCCTCGCCGGAGGCGAGCTTGTCCGCGCAGACCGAGGGCAGGTCGCGGGCGACCGCCACGTCCGCCGGCGGCTTGTGGAGGAGGCCCCAGGTCAGGGGCCGGGCGTTCAAGAAGTCGACGAGGGAAACGCGCAGGGGCCGTGAGGCGTGAGGCGTGAGGCGAGAGGCGTGCATGGAGGCGCGGCCCGGTTCGCCTTACGCCTTACGCCTTACGCCTTCCGCCGCACGCGCAGGGCGTCAGCCCTGCGACATCAGAGACAGGAACTCCCCGTTGGTCTTGGTCTTTTCCAGCTTCTCGGTCAGGAGCTCCATGGCCTCGACGGTGGAGAGCGGATTCAGGACCTTGCGCAGGACCCACACGCGGTTCAACTCCTGCTTGTCCATCAGCAGCTCTTCCTTGCGCGTGCCCGACTTGTTGATGTCGATGGCCGGGAAGACGCGCTTGTCGACGAGCTTGCGGTCGAGGTGGACTTCCATGTTGCCGGTCCCCTTGAACTCCTCGAAGATGACGTCGTCCATGCGGGAACCGGTGTCGATGAGCGCGGTGGCCATGATGGTCAGCGAGCCGCCCTCTTCCACGTTGCGCGCCGCGCCGAAGAACCGCTTGGGCCGCTGCAGCGCGTTGGAGTCGACGCCGCCGGAGAGGACCTTGCCCGAGGGGGGCACGATCGCGTTGTAGGCCCGGGCCAGGCGGGTGATCGAATCGAGCAGGATCACCACGTCCCGCTTGTGCTCGACCAGGCGCTTGGCCTTCTCGATGACCATCTCGGCGACCTGCACGTGGCGGGCCGCCGGCTCGTCGAAGGTGGAGGAGATGACCTCGCCCTTGACCGAGCGCTGCATGTCGGTGACCTCTTCGGGCCGTTCGTCGATCAGGAGAACGATCAGGGTCACCTCGGGGTGGTTCGTCGAGACCGAGTTGGCCAGCGACTGCAGCACCATCGTCTTGCCCGTGCGCGGCGCCGCGACGATCAAGCCCCGCTGGCCCTTGCCGATCGGCGACACCAGATCGAGCACCCGCGAAGTCATGTTGGTCGGCACTTCCAGCTTGATCCGATCCTGCGGATAGAGCGGGGTCAGGTTGTCGAAGAAGATCTTTTCGCGGGCGACGTCGGGATGCTCGAAGTTGACCGCCTCGACCTTGATGAGGGCGAAGTAGCGCTCCCCCTCCTTGGGCGGCCGGATCTGCCCGGAGACGGTGTCGCCGGTGCGCAGGTCGAACTTGCGGATCTGCGAGGGCGAGACGTAGATGTCGTCGGGGCCCGGCAGGTAGTTGTACTCCGGCGCGCGCAGGAATCCGAACCCGTCGGGCAGGCATTCGAGCACGCCTTCCGAGAAAATCAATCCCTTCTTTTCGGTCTGGGCCTGGAGGATCTTGAAGATCAGATCCTGCTTGCGCATCCCGGTGGCGTTCTCGACCTCCAGGTCCTTGGCAATTTTCAGAAGCTGCGGAATCTTGAGCTCGTGCAGCGCGCGGATGTCGAGCGTGTCGCTCGAGGTCTCCACGGCCTGCTCTTCGCCCGTGGTATCCGGCAGCCCTTCCGGCGGCGGTTCCAGAGTTTCCACGTCCGATCCATTTCCCTTTCTCTTAGCCATGAGTCCTTTCCCCACCCTTCTCCAGGCCCTCGATCCCGGCGGCGATCAGCCGACGTCGGATCTCGCGCCGCAGATGTTCGATACCCTCTCCTGTTTTCGCCGAGACGGGCAGGACGCTGCCGTGCACCGCCTCCAGCCGCTTCCGGCAGCCGGCGCGCTCGCGCGCCGAGAGCCGGTCCCACTTGGTCGCCACCACCAGCGACTCCACCCCCGCGTCGGCGAGGTATCCGCGCATCGCCAGATCGACCGGGGCGTCGGCGACCCGCGGGTCGATCAGATGCACGGCCAGCACCGCGCCGCCGCCGCGGAAAAAATAATCCGCCAGATCGGACCAGCCGGTCCGCTCGGCCCGGGAGACCCGGGCGAACCCGGTGCCCGGCAGATCCGCGTATTGCTCGCCTTGTCCCGTGTCATAGAAGTAGATCCCCCTGGTCTTCCCCGGTGTCTTGCTCACCCTGGCTGACGCCTTGCCCAGGAGACGGTTCAAGAGACTCGACTTGCCGACGTTCGAGCGCCCGACGAAAGCCACCGCCGGCCCGCGCCGCCCCGACAAGTCCTCGGGACGGTGGGCCGCGGCGACCAGGGCGCCTCGGATCGGTTCGTTTTTCAATGGATCATGGCCCAAACGGCGAAGGCCGTGCGCCTTCGCATTCCACCCTGCCCCGAACGCTGACTGCCCCACGCCTCGCGCGCGCGACGCGCCGTCAATGCGCGATGGTTCCCCCCTCCGCGACCTTGGGCGCCGGCTCCATCGCGGTGGCCGCCGCCGGGACGCCCTCGAGGGCGACCTTGATCACCTCGTCCATATTGGAGACGAGGTGGAATTCCATGTCCTTACGGATTTCCTCGGGAAGCTCATCCAGATCCTTGTCGTTTTCCGCGGAGAGGATGATCGTCCGGATGCCGGCGCGGTAGGCCGCCAGGATCTTGTCCTTGATGCCGCCGACCGGAAGGACCTTCCCGCGGAGCGTGATCTCCCCGGTCATGGCCACGTCCTTCAGGATGGGGATCTTGGTCACCGCGGAAAACAACGAGACGGCCATGGTGATTCCCGCGGAGGGCCCGTCCTTGGGGATGGCCCCCTCCGGAACGTGGATGTGGATGTCGTACTTCTCGTGGAAATTCGGATCGGCGTCGTACATCTCGGCGCGGCTGCGCACGTAGGAGACGCCGGCGCGGGCCGATTCCTGCATCACGTCTCCAAGGGATCCGGTCAGGGTCAGAAGTCCCTTCCCCTTCAAGAGGCTCGTCTCCACCGCCAGGATCTCTCCGCCCACCTCGGTCCAGGCGAGGCCCGTGGCCACGCCGACCTCGGAAATCTCTCCCTTGCGGCGGTTGCGGAACCGAGGCTTGCCCAGGAAGTCCTTCAGGTTCTCCGGGGTCACCTGGACCGGGACCTCCGCCTTCTTCTGGACGATCCTGCGGGCGACCTTCCGGCACACGCTGCCGATCTCCCGCTCCAGGTTGCGCACGCCGGCCTCGCGCGTGTAGCTGGTGATCAACGCGAGGATGCCGTCGTCGGAAATCTCGATCTGCCCGGGCTTGAGGCCGTTGGCCTCGCGCTGCTTGGGCACGAGAAACTGCCGGGCGATGGCGGTCTTCTCGTTGGGCGTGTATCCCGAGAGCGCGATGATTTCCATCCGGTCCTTCAGGGCCGGAGGGATGGGGTCGGCGATGTTGGCCGTGGCGATGAACATGACCCGGGACAGGTCGTACTCGACGTCCAGGTAGTGGTCGACGAAGGTGTGGTTCTGCTCGGGGTCGAGCACCTCCAGCAGCGCGGAGGCGGGGTCTCCCCGGAAGTCCGAGGACATCTTGTCCACCTCGTCCAGGAGGAACACCGGGTTGACCGCTCCGGCCTTCTTCATCATCTGGATGATCTGCCCGGGGAAGGCCCCGATGTAGGTCCGCCGGTGGCCGCGGATCTCCGCCTCGTCGCGCACCCCGCCCAGCGACAGGCGCACGAACTTGCGATTGAGGGACCGCGCGATCGACTTCGCCAGGGAGGTCTTGCCGACGCCGGGAGGCCCGACGAAGCAGATGATGGATCCCTTGGTCTTCTGAACCAGCTGGCGCACCGCCAGGAACTCCAGGATGCGTTCCTTGATTTTCTCCAGCCCGTAGTGGTCCTCGTTCAAGATCCGCTCGGCCCGGGTCAGGTCCTTGGACTCGCGCGAGAACTTCTTCCACGGCACGCCCACCAGCCACTCGATGTAGTTGCGCGACACGGTGGCCTCGGCGGAGACCGGGGGCATCGCTTCCAGCCGGCGCAGCTCCTGCTCCGCCTTCTCCCGGACCTCCTTGGGCATCCCCGAAGAGGCGATCTTCTTCTTGAGCTCCTCGACCTCGTCGGAGCGGTCGTCCTTCCTTCCGAGCTCCTGGTGGATGGCCTTGATCTTCTCGTTGAGGTAGTACTCCTTCTGGGCCTTCTCCATCTGCTTCTTGACTTTGTTGTTGATCCGGCGGTCGATGTTGACCTTCTCGATCTCGATCTCCAGCATGTCCTGCAGCTTCTGCAGGCGCTCGTAGACCGATTCGGCCTCGAGCAAGGTCTGCTTCTCCGCTGTGGAAACGGCCATGTGCGCGGAGAGGGTGTCGGCGAACCGCTCCGGATCGTCGACCTTCAGCGACGCGGCGATCCCCTCGAAGGCCAGGTGGTGCGAGAGCTTGGCGTACTGCTCGAAGAGCCCGAGCACCTTGCCCATGTACTCCTTGAGCTCCGCGGGGTCGAAGGGCCGGTCGGCGACCGGCTCGACGGTCACGCTCATGTAGTCGACGCGGTCCTCGAAAGCATGGATCCGGGCCCGGCGGGCTCCCTCCACCATCACCTTGATATGGCCGTTGGGAAGCTTCAAGGATTGCGCCACCGTGGCGATCACGCCGATCTCGAAGATGTCGCCCGGCTTGGGCTCGTCCAGCTGCGGGTTGCGCTGGGCCGCCAGGAAGAGCCGCTTGGAGGTGGTCTGCAGGGCCGCCTCCAGCGCCCGAATCGACGATTCCCGGCCCACGACGAACGGCGCCATCATGTGGGGGAACACGACCATGTCCCGGAGAGGGACGAGCGGAAGCGTTTCGGTGAGTCGCGGCGAGCTTTCCAGGGATTTCATGGGTTTCTCAATGTTCTGGCCTTCCCCGCTGAGCGGAGCGGGCCGTGGCGATCGGGCAGGACGTCCGGGAGATCGATCGTCCTAACCCGCTTTCCGGAGGATCGTGATGGGGTTGGTGTGATTTTTCACGACGTCCCGCGTGATGACGCATTCCTCGATGTCGTCGTCGGAGGGAATCTGGTACATCACGTCGAGCATCAGGTCTTCGATGATGATCTTCAGTCCCCGCGCCCCGACGTTGCGCGCCAGCGCCTCCTCGGCGATCGCCTCGATGGCGTCGTCGGTGAAGCGCAGGTGCACGTTCTCGAACTCCAGCATGGTCTGGTACTGCTTGACCAGGGAGTTCTTCGGCTCCTTGAGGATCTCCACCAGCGCGGACTGATCGAGCTCCGAAAGCGTGGCCACCACCGGCAGGCGGCCGACGAACTCGGGGATCATGCCGAACTTGATGAGGTCCTCGGGATGCACCTTCTCCAGGAGAGCGCTCGACCGCTTCTCCTTCTTGGAGGTGATCTTGGCTCCGAAGCCCATGGACTTCTCGGTCATGCGGCGGCTGATGATCTCCTCCAGGCCCACGAAGGCCCCGCCGCACAGGAACAGGATGTTGGTCGTGTCGATCTGGATGAATTCCTGGTGCGGGTGCTTGCGCCCTCCCTGCGGCGGGACGTTGGCGACCGTTCCCTCCAGGATCTTCAGAAGGGCCTGCTGGACCCCTTCGCCGGAGACGTCGCGGGTGATCGACGGGTTCTCCCCCTTGCGGGCGATCTTGTCGACCTCGTCGATATAGACGATGCCCCGCTCGGTCTTTTCCTTGTCGTTGCCGGCGGCCTGGTAGAGCTTGAGGATGATGTTCTCGACGTCCTCTCCCACGTAGCCGGCCTCGGTCAGGGTGGTGGCGTCGACGATCGTGAAGGGGACCGAAAGCAGCTTGGCCAGGGTCTGCGCCAGGAGGGTCTTACCCGTCCCGGTGGGCCCGACCAGGAGGATGTTGGACTTCTGCAGCTCCACGTCGAGCTTGCGGTTCTTGTCCAGGTAGTCGATGCGTTTGTAGTGGTTGTAGACGGCGACGGCGAGCTTCTTCTTGGCCTGCTCCTGCCCGATCACGTAGCCGTCGAGGAACTCTTTGATTTCCTTGGGCTTGGGAAGCTTGGTCTCGGGGGTCTGAGTTTCCAGGACCCGGTCCTCGGCGATGATGTCGAGGCAGATGTCGACGCACTCGTCGCAGATGTAGACGGTCGGCCCCGCGATCAGCTTCTTGACGTCCCGCTGGCTCTTGTTGCAGAAGGAGCAGCGAAGCACATCGCCGTTTCCGGTTTTCTTCGACATTCAGCCTCCGGAGGGGGATGGGGGAATTCTAGGCGGACTGGTTGAGGCAGTCAATGACTTGCTCCCAACACCCTCCAAACTTTAGCACATACGCTTTCCGGGTCACGCGAGGTTCCCCTGTCTCTAACGTGCGGTTCTGGTGCCAACTTCCCGAATCCGGGCGTGAGGCGTGAGGCGGAAGGCGTGAGGCGACCGAGAGCCGAGGCCGAGCATGGGGCGCTTCGCCTCACGCCTCACCCCTGACGCCCGACGGGCGGTCGGCGCTAGCCGGCCGCCTTCAGCGCCACGTCGTCGCGGCGGTAGTAGATCGCGTCGATGAGCCCGTACTTGCGGGCGTCCTCGGCCTCCAGGATGTAGTCGCGGTCGGTGTCCTTGGCGATCTTCTCGATCAGCTGGCCGGTGTGCTTGGCCAGGATCTCGTTGATCCGCTCGCGCATCTTGAGCAGGTCCTTGGCGTGGATCTCGATGTCGGTGGCCTGGCCCTGGAGGCCGTAGCCGAGCGGCTGGTGAATCAGGAAGCGCGAGTTGGGCAGAGCGAACCGCTTGCCGGGCGCGCCCGCGGCCATCAGGACCGCGGCCATGGAAGCGGCCTGGCCGATGCAGATCGTCGAGACGTCCGGCTTGACGTACTGCATGGTGTCGTAGATCGCCATGCCCGCGGAGATCACGCCGCCGGGAGAGTTGATGTAGAAGGAGATGTCTTTCTCCGGGTTTTCCGATTCCAGGAACAACATCTGCGCGATGATCAGATTCGCGATCGTGTCGTCGACCGGCTGTCCCAGGAAGATGACGTTGTCCTTGAGAAGCCGGGAGTAGATGTCGTAGGCCCGCTCCCCGCGGCTCGTCTGCTCGATGACCATCGGAACGAGAACCATGCCGCCTCCCTCTTCCTCCATAACACCCATGGTCGCCTTTCATTCTCCCCCTCTCCCCCTCCCCCACTCTCCCGCTCTGAGATTCGGAGGGGGAGAGGGGGCGAGCGGGTGAGGGGGTGCGCGTCGCTACTTCACTTCCATCGTCTCAAGGGAGGGTAGCACTCGCGCGGAGGAGATCAAGAGGTCCAGGGCCCGGGAGAGACGCATTTCGTCCCGCAGCGCCTCGAGCCCGTTGTGCCGCTCCATCTCTTCGCGCAGGACCGCCGGCTCGACGCCGCGCCGGGCGGCCATCCGCTTGAACTCGGCCTCGACCTCCGTCTCGCTGACCGAGACGTTCTCGCGGCCGGCGATCTCGTCCAAGAGAAGGTACTCCCGAACGCGCCGCTCCGCTCCGGGGCGCGCGTCGGTCTGGATCTTGTCCCAGTCGGCGTCCTTGGGGTCGATTCCGTGCGAGGCCAGGTAGCGCGCGTACTCGCGGATCGCCGACTCGATCTCCGACTCCACCAGGACCTCGGGAGCGGGCACCTCCGAGCGCGACAGGAGAACGTCGAAAATGGTCCGGCGGAACTGGCGCCGGCGCTCGATCTCCTTGTCCCGGCGCAGACCCTCGCCGATCTTGGCGCGCAGACCCTCGGCGGTCTCTCCCTCGGAGACCTGGCGCGCCAGCTCGTCGTCGAACGCAGGCAGCTTCTTCTCCTTGAGGGCCACCAGGGTCAGCTCGTAGTCGACGGTCTTGCCGCGAAACTCCTCGTTGGGGAAGTCCTCCGGAAACGTCTTGCGGAAGCGCTGGGTCTGGCCCGGAAGGGTCCCGCGCAGCGCCTCGTTGATCTCGGGCATCGAGTCGGCGTGGCCCACCTCCAGCGTGAGCTTCTCGTCCTTGAAAGTCTTGGGGTTCTGGCCCGGGGCCAGGATCTCGACGAAGGTGCCGGCGATGTCGACGACCGCGAAGTCGCCCGGCGCGGCGGCGCGTCCCTCGATCGGGTGAAACTCGGCGTGCCCTTCGCGCACGCGCTCGAGGACCTTGTCGATCTCTTCGGCCGTGGGCTCGACGGAGACGTCCTGCACCGTGACGCCGCGGTAATCGCCCGGATCGATCGTGGGCTTGCGATCCACGCGCGCGGTGAAGCGGATCGGGCCCGGAGGATCCCAGGTCAATTCGGCGATCCGAGGTCTCCCCAGAACGGCCAGCTTTTTCTCTTCGAGCGCCTCGGAGAGCGCCAGCGGGAGCAGGTGCTCGAGGACGTCCTCCCGGATCTCTCCGGAGTACTTGCGCGAGACGACCGACCCCGGCGCGTGCCCCTTGCGGAAACCGGGAAGGGCGGCCTTTCGGACATAGGCCCGGGTCACCTCCTGGACCGTTTTCTCCACCTCCTCCGCGGGCACTTCGATCTGCAGGGAGGTGCGGGTGGGAGACTCCTCCTGGGCGTTCAGGATCACCATGGGAGGCGGAGTCTAGCAGGTGGAGAACGTTCTCGGATCACTCGAACCGGGGCTGCCGGAAGGAGGATTCCGACCACAGGCAGCCGCGATGTCAGGCAAGCGCCTTTTCGACTGGTGTCTCTTGAGTCCTCAGTCCTCAGTCCTCAGTCTCCAGTCCCCAGTCCCGAGTCCCGAGTCACCGAGGCGGCACGACGCGGGGCGGGCGGTGGTCCGGCGGAGGCACCGGCGTCGCGCGCTCGGCCGAACCGGCGAGCTCGACCGCGCGGACGACGTCCAGCCGCCCGTAGCCGAAGACCGCGTTGGGCACCACGCCGCCGGGAAAGGGCGCGCAATCCTGCGCCGCGGTCAGCGGGACGGCCGCGCTGCGCAGCAGGTTCGCGGTGGACACCGGATGGCCGACCAGGCTCGGCACGGCCGACCAGAGCAGCGCCACCGCCCCGGCGACCTCCGGCGTCGAACCGGACGTCCCGGAGAAGCCCCCGGAGTAGCCTCCGAACTTGTCGGCCACCCGCAGCGCGACGCCCGGCGCGCAGAGGTCGGGCTTCAGGCGATTCGAGCCGTCCGCCGCGGCCGGACCGCGGCTGGAGAAGCTCGCGATGGCGTCGTCCTGCGACGTCGCCCCGACGGCGAAGGCCGCGTCGTAGAGCGCCGGGATGTCCACGGTCGCGCATCCGGGCCCGTCGTTGGAGGCGGCCACGGCGACGAAGATCCCCGCGGCGCGCACGTTCTCCACGACCGCCTGCAGGACGTCCGGCGTGGTGCAGCCTTCGCTGGCCGGGCAGCCCCAGGAGTTGTTGATCACGTCGGCGCCCAGATCCGGACGCGGGTTCTGGCCGTTGTGGTCGGTGGGCGCGAGGAAGAACTGGAAGCACTCGGTGTAGCGCGCCGGGGTGCCGGCCCCCTCGTCCATGTTCCGGCAGGCCATGAATCGCGCGCCGGGAGCGACGCCGATCTGGTTTCCCAGACCGTCGTCGCCGACGGCGAGGCTCGCCGTGGACGTGCCGTGCCCATCGTCGTCGCACGGCGCCGGAGCGTCGGAGCCGCAGACGTTGCCCGCAAGGGCGTCGTGGATGGCGTCGTGCCAGTTGTAGTCGTGCGAAACGTTGGCCCCGTCGAAGCCCCGGTAGTGCGGCTTGAGAGCCGGATGATCCCAGGCCACGCCGGTGTCGGCCATTCCCACCACGATCCCCTGGCCGGTGAACCCGCGCGCCCAGATTTCCGGGGCTCCGATCTTCTCGATATTGGGCTCGACCGCGGCGGCCGCGGCAGGGCGCTCGGAAAGCGGCCGCGGCGCGGGCCCCCGCGGCCCGGGCGAGGGCCGGAAGGCGTTGTTGGGCGCCACCTCCGCGATGTCCGCGCGCGCCGCGAGGCTCCGGGCCAGCGTCTCCCTTCCCTCGACCTCCAGCATGTTCACCAGGAAATAGGAGCGGTACCGGATCCCCGCCGCGTCCAGCCGCGCGCGTAGCGGCGCCTGCGAGATCGCGGCCTGGGCCGCCAGCGTTTCATAGACGTAGCGCGCCCGCTCCTTCCGGTCGGCGATGCCCGCAGCGGCCGAGAGATCCGCCTGCCTGCGCAGCATCACGAGGAAGGACGCCGGGGCGCCCTTCGGCCGCGATCCGAAGATCCGGGGGTCGATCCGGGAATCCCCGCCCCGGGCGGCCGCCGGAAGGAAGAGAACCGCGGCGGTCAGAGCAAGCGCACGCGTGCGAGGTTTGGACATCGGATCGCCTGGAGCCCGGGAGGTTACACCATCGCGCGCCGTCCCGCAGCTTCCTTCTCGCGGTCCTGCTCGCCGGAAACAATACATAGATTGTATCCGGCATCGGCCCCATGGAGCGAAAACGACTTTCCCTCGGCTTCCGTCAGTTTCCGAGTGCGCCGGACGCGCCGGACGGGAGGGCCTCGAACCAGCGCGTCGTCAAGAGCCATTCGTCGAAGAGCGGTCGGAGGTCCCTCGCGGCGGCGGTCTGGGCCAGTGCAACGAACTGCGCCGCGGTCGCGCCGGTGGCCTGATACCTCTGATAGTAGCCGCCAATGATCGCGTTGAACCGCTCCGGCCCAACTGTGTTGTACAGGGCGTTGAACATGAGCATCCCCGTTCGGTAGGCGTAGCCGGTCATCTCCTCCTTTCCGTAATCGATCATCGGGACGGTCTTCAAGCGAGGCTCTTTCGCGGCGCTTTCCCGCAGGGATCTTGAAACCTCGAGGGCGCGGTCGGCAAGGGGAGGTCCGCCGGCGAAGCGCTCCTCGAGCAGACTCTCGAGGAACGTCGCGAGCCCTTCTTCCCACCGGCACGACGGGCGATCGAGCGCGCGGACGTTCCAGAGGTGGGAGGTCTCGTGGTAGAGCTCATGGAGCCTGGCGGGGTCACGGAAGGCCGCAGCCGCCTGCAGGATCGACGTGACATCGGCCTGCGATCCCCAACCGTCCGGAATCTCGATCACGGTGAACGCGGGCGCGTCGTGAAGCGGTCCGAACCAGTCCGCGTAGAGGGCCATCGAGGCCCGGGCCGCTTCGAGGACCCTTCGGGCGCCCTCGCCGTCTCCCGGAAGGAAGAAGACGCGCAGACCGGGCCCCTCGATCGTCCCGTAGCGGGCGATGGCGAAGTCCATGCGCCAGGCCGGCTTGGCGTTGCGATACACATACGTCGCCAGGCCGCCGCGGACGGTCCGTTCGACCAGGATGCCCCCGTTGGCGACGACGTGCGATTCGGGCACCGTGATGCGGGCGGTGTAATCGAAGTCGGGCAGCCCGGCGGCGCGGTTCTTCGCAGAAGACGGGACGCGCACCGTCGGATAGGCGTCGGCGTCCTCGCGGATGATCGTGAAGGCCTCGTCGACGCGATCCTGGATGTAGAGCGATCCCGTTTCGACATAGCCGGCCAGATAGCCGCCATACGCGATCGCGAGCACCCTGGTTCTGCCGGGTGGAAGAGGCGGCTTCAGCGCGACGACGATGTGGTTTGTCTGCTTCTGAGGCCAGTCCTCGAAGGCGACGACCGACTGGCGAAAGGGAGCCGGCGCGCCCCTGGCGTCGCGCACGGCGGCCACGCGCATCAGGCGGTAGAGCAGGAAGGAGGCTTCGCGCGCCGGCGAGGTCCCCGCGTTTACCAGGGTGATGCGGGCCGTGCCGGAAATGCGTTCGTTCGCGAAGTCGACGCGCAGAACGAGATCGTAGCGGACCGGCGCGAGCGAGCCGCGTGCCGGCGATGGAGATGCCTGCGCGTCGGCCGATCCGGCGAGAATCCCGGCTGTCGCCAGAAGGGCTCCGAGCGATCGACGGACCCGGGCGGACATCAATCTCTTTGGTCTCCATACAGGAGACGTCGGGACCCGAGCGAGGTTCGCCTCGGGCGAGGTCGGCGGTTCCGATCGGGCGACGGTCGGCGAAGGTCCGGCAGCGAGCCTGCGTAGAGGATTGGTGCGAGAGGAGGGACTCGAACCCTCAAGGGTTTCCCCACGGGATCCTAAGTCCCGCGCGTCTGCCAGTTCCGCCACTCTCGCGTCGCTCGAGGATCGTAACCGAACGTCGCTTCCGCTTGCTCCGGATCCGCGCCTCTGGCGCGCCGGTCCGCGGCGGCCGGATGCGGCCTCCCACGTCGCTTCCGCTTACCCAGGATCCGCGCTTTCAGCGCACCGGCGGTCGACTCGCCCAAAGGGGCTCGATCGCCCGCCTGATCCTGGGCGCGCTCACGCTCCCGCGGCGCGCGCCTCCTCTCCTCTGGGAGACTTCGCGCGCCGTGAACCGGGGCTGAGCACCGCCTCACGCCTTACGCCTTACGCCTCACGCGCGGGCAAAGCCCGCGTTGACTACGCGCGCCGCGACCGAGGCCCACCCTCACCCCGCCGTCTCCCTCGGGGAGAGGGGGAGGACAAGAACACTACGCCTTCCGCCTCCCGCCTTCCGCCTCACGCCTCACGCCTCACGCCCCGTTAGCGTTGCCCATTCGTCGCTGTGCCTGACCGCGGAGAATACGTTTTTTGTCACTCGGGCCTTCCTCGGCCGGCAAGGAAGTCGAATGAATTGAAGCGATTGAGCAAATCGCCGAGTTGGTCTTTTCCTTGCTCCCTTGAGAGGACGAAACCGGCGAGGAGAGTGCGTGGACGAAAAAGAAAAAGACAAAGCTGCTTACGACGTCGCGGTTGATTCCGTCGGAATGAGCTGGGAACCGGCTGGGCCTTTGTTTGAAAGGTACACAGTCGACTTGACCGGCAGGATCGATCGGCGCTGGGTGGCCAGCTACACGAGGTTGAGCGGCACCGAGGAGTTCGCGCGCTTCCGGCTCGAACCGGGAGCGAGCAACATCTCCTTCACCACGCGTTCGACCGACGGACCGGTGCAGGTCATGGGCGTCATCAAGAAGCTCGAGGCCCTGGTCCAATCGGTCAACCGCGCGGCCAACCACGAGCTGGTGACCGAGCGCCACACCAAGAGCTCTCCCCTCGAGGAAACGGCCGTGCGGCGTTTCTCCTCGTCGCTGGCCGCGAAGCTGCGGCTGACCCGAAGCTCGGGCGACCGCTAAACCGCAAGAACCCGGTCTCTTCGCGCTCGCCGCTCCCGCGGCGGGCGCCGCTTTGGCCTCGGGAGCCGCTGCGCCGGCCGCTCCGGGACTAGAATCGGCCCACCTTCATGCCCCTCGCACCGGGATCGCGCCTCGGCCTCTTCGAGATCATCGGACCGCTCGGGGCGGGCGGCATGGGAGAGGTCTACCGCGCTCGGGACATGCGCCTGGGCCGCGACGTCGCGCTCAAGGTTCTGCCCGAGGCGTTCGCCCGGGATCCCGTGCGCGTGGGCCGATTCAGCCGCGAGGCGCGGATGCTCGCGTCGGTCAACCATCCCTCCATCGCGGCCATCTACGGCGCCGAGGAGGACGGGGACACCCGCTACCTCGTTCTCGAGCTCGTGCCCGGCGACACCCTGGCCGAATGGATGTCCCGCGGCCCGCTCTCGCTCGACGAGTCGCTCTCCTTCGCCCGCCAGATCGCCGAGGCCCTCGAGGCGGCGCACGAGCGCGGGGTTGTCCACCGGGACTTGAAACCCTCCAACATCAAGGTGACGCCCGACGGCAAGATCAAGGTCCTCGACCTGGGGCTGGCCAAGATGATGGAGGAACCGCACGAGGAGACCAACCTCTCCAACTCCCCCACCATGGTCCAGGACCACACGCGCCCCGGAGTCATCCTGGGCACGGCGGAGTTCATGAGCCCGGAGCAGGCCCGCGGCAAGGCCATCGACAAGCGCACGGACATCTGGGCCTTCGGCTGCATCCTGTTCGAGATGCTCTGTGGGCACCGCGCGTTTTCCGGCGAGACCATCTCCGACATCCTCGCGGCGATCCTGACGAAGGAGCCCCAGTGGAACGCGCTGCCGCCCTACACGCCCGCGCGCATCCGCGATCTCCTGGATCGCTGCCTGGAAAAGGACGCCAACCAACGGCTGCGCGACATCGGAGAGGCGCGAGTGGAAATCGAGCGGGTGCTGTCCGGGGATTCCGCGCCGCCGCGACGCTCCCACCGGCCGCGCTGGCGCCTGGCCGCCGCGCTCGTGATCATCCTGGCCGGCGGATGGATCTTCCTCGTCCAGCGACACGGCGCGCCGTCGGCCGGGGTCGGAGAGAAGGCGCTGGTCGTCCTGCCGGCCAAGATCCTGAGCGACTTTCCGGGCGGCCAGCTCGTGGGGGACGGCCTGGTGGAGACGCTCTCCGTCCGCCTGAACCAGGTCCCGGGGATCCAGGTCGTCACACCCGGCGCGGCGGTCCTGGCCGCGGACAAGAACTCCGACTCCTTCGGGGCGGCCCGCAGCGTAGGCGCGCACCTGGTGGTCCGCAGCTCAGTCGTCCGCAACGGAGAGATGGTGCGGATCATCTATTCGGTCTGGAACGTCCAGACGCGGCAGGAGGTGGCCGGCGGAACGGTCGATGGCACGACCTCCGATCTCTTCGGAATGCAGGACCGGCTCGCCGAGAACGTCGCGGTGGCGCTCAAGCTGCCCGCCCCGTCCAAGAAGATGGCCACGCCGGTGGGCCTGGAGACGGCCAGCCAGCAGGAGCGGTACCTCGAAGCGGTCGGATTGCTCCAGCGCTACGACCGGCGCGACGCGGTCGAGAAGGCCGTCCGGATCCTGGAGACGCTGGCCGGCGAGCGGCCGGACTCGCCGCTGGCCCAGGCCGCGCTGGGGCGGGCCGCGCTGGCCATGTTCGACTTCACGCAGGAGCGGGCCTGGGCCGACCGCGCGTTCTCGGCCGCGGAAGCCGCCCACCGGCTCGCGCCGGCGCTGCCCGAGGTCGAGATCACTCTGGGAGAGACGCTCCTGGCCACCGGCCGCGAGAAGGACGCGGTCGAGTCGTTCCGGCGCGCCCTGGCGAGCCAGCCGGGCCGCTACGAAGCGCTGCTGGGACTGGGCCGAGCGCTGGGCGCGTCGGGGCAGGACCAGGAGGCCGCGGCGGCCTTCCGCCGCGCCATCGCGCTCCAGCCCGGAGTCTTCGCCGCCTACAACCAGCTCGGCGCGTTCGACGCGGGCAGGGGCCGCTTTCGCGAGGCGGCACAGTCCTTCCAGACGGTGACCCGGCTGGTTCCCGATAGTTACCGCGCCTTCAGCAATCTCGGAGGCGTCTGGACCATGGGCTGCGACTTTTCCTCCGCCCTGGCCGCCTACCGCAAGGCCTTGCAGCTCAAGCCGGACGATCCGGACTCCGCGTCCAACCTCGGGCTGACCCAGCTCTGGACCGGCAACTTCGCCGAGGCCGTGGCCTCGCTGGAGAAGGCCGCGCGCGCCGCTCCCAACGACTACCGCGTCTGGGCCAACCTCGGCGACGCCTATCGGGGCGCGCGCGCCCCGCAGGAGAAGACCAACGCGGCGTTCCAACGCTCCCTCGGACTCGCACGCGATGCGCTCAAGCTCAACCCGAAGGAGGCCGCGGCGTACTCGTTCGTGGCGACGGACCTGGCCAAGACCGGGCACGCGTCGGAGGCCGGCGGGCAGGTGCAGAAGGCCCTGGCCCTGGACGGCAAGAATCCCAACGTCCTCTCCGATGCCGCGATCGTCGCGGCGCTTTCCGGCCGGACCGACGAGGCCGTCGCGTTTCTGCAGAGAGCGGTCGAAGCCGGCTACTGCCGGGCGATCGTGGCGCGCCAACCCGAATTCGAGAGCCTGCGACAGGATTCCCGCTATCAGTCACTGCTGGCCGCCAGACCGGCGGCATAAGGAAGGAGAGGCCATGAAAGGCGCT
This sequence comes from uncultured Acidobacteriota bacterium, assembly GCA_963733955.1. GTDB lineage: Bacteria > Acidobacteriota > Thermoanaerobaculia > UBA5066 > Gp7-AA6 > DATFTF01. The sequence continues at coordinate 936,402 of CAVTEW010000003.1, read as the reverse complement.
CGACTCAGCTTGGGCATCCTCCTCGGCATCGTCATCACGCTGGCCGGCTACTTCGTCGGACGCTCGGTCTGCATCTTCCCCGGCGGACGCCATCACCTGATTCACATCGGTCCCAAGGCCACGGACCTCCCGAGCGACGAAGAGAAGGCGTACGTCTCGCTGTCGGCCAAGCATCGGATCACCTGGCAGTCGACCGACGGCAGACCGCTCATCATCGAGTTCGACAACGATGTTCTCAAATCCGAGACGAAGGGCCTGGACCCGTTCCTGAAGATGACGGACTCGCCGGACAAGAAATTCCGGCGCGTCGAGTGCGGCTTCGTCGATGAATGCCGCTCCAACGAAATCAACCCCGCGCTGGCGGACCAGGTCGGGTTCCTGAAGTGCATCTCGCTGAAGTACTACCAGCAGATCGGAACCGACCGGGCCGACGGCTGGATCATCATCAGGCCCTAGCGGCAGCCTGCTTGCGCGGAAGAGACGGAGGGGCGGCGCGGCAGCCGCTCCGCCGCTACGCCGCCGTGGCAACGATCTTGCTCGATTCCGGGCAGGAGGCGGCATGCGCGCGATCTGGAACGGCCACATCACGTTCGGCCTGGTGTCGATCCCGGTGGGGCTCTATTCCGCGGTCGAGTCCTCCGAGCACGTCTCCTTCCGGCTCCTCCACCGCAAGGACATGGCGCCGATCTCCTACAAGAAATTCTGCAGCAAGGAGGACGTCGAGGTCGACAACGACGAGATCGTCAAGGGCTACAAGGTCGGGAAGAACCGCTACACGACGGTCGAGAAGGAGGAGCTCGAAAAGGTCCAGGAGGATCTGGATGACGCCGGCTCGGCCATCGAGGTCCTTCAGTTCATCGACTTCGGATCGCTCAATCCCCTGTCCTTCGAGACCCCCTACTACGTGGCGCCCCAGAAAGGCGGCGAGAAGGCCTATGGCGTCCTGCGCGAGGCGCTGGCGCAGACGCGGCGCGTCGGGATGGTCCGCCTGGCCCTGCGCAAGAAGCCGGTGCTCGGCGCGCTGCTCCCGGGCAAGCGCGCGATCGCCCTGGAAGTCATCCGCCCCTTCGAGGAGCTGCGCAGTCCTTCGGACCTTCCCATCCCCGCGCCGGCGAGGAGCTCCGCGGAAGTGAAAATGGCGCGGCTCCTCATCGATCAGCTGTCCGGGCAAGAGTGGGACCCCACGGCCCATCCCAACGAGTACAAGAAGGCCCTGGAGAAGCTCCTGGCCTCCAAGCGCCGCTTCGCCGTCGTCCCCAGGGGCGGCCCGGCCCGCGAGGACGGCAAGGTGGTCGATCTCATGGAAGCGCTGCGCCGCAGCGTCGGCAACGCCAAGGCGCGCCCCAAGCGCGCCGCCTCGCACTCCCGCAAAGCCGGAGCGGCGTAGGCGACGCGGGCGACGCGGGCTTCGCCCGCGCGTGAGGCGTGAGGCGTGAGGCGTGAGGCGTGAGGCGTGAGGCGTCGAAAGAGGTCCCGCCCCACAAACCCAAGTCACGTGTGCGGCGCGGGCGGGGACAAGCCCCGCCCCTACGGCCGGGACCTGCTTCGGCTCGCGGCGCGCGAAGTCTCCTGAGCGGAAGCGAAGGAGGAGGCGAGCGCCGCGGGAGCCGGAGCGAGCACGGGATCAGGCGTTTGGTCGAGCCCCTTTGGGCGAGCCAGACGCCGTTGCGCGCACCAGCGCGCAGATCCCGCGCGCAGCGGAGGCGACGGTTTACGCCAACCGCCTCGCCGCGGTCAGCCCCAGGACCAGGAACACCAGGAAGAGAATCGCGAACACCGCCGCGAAGATCTTGGCGATCGCGAACGAGGCTCCGGCGATGCCGGTGAATCCGAGCAGCGCGGCGACGACGCCGACGACGAAAAAAATGAGGGCGGCCTTCAGCATGTGCTCACCTCCTCGCGAAACAGAGCTGCGAAAGTCGTGCCGCGCGTGCCGCAGGGCGCCCGTCCGGAGCGGGCCGTCGCGCGGGCGCGGGGAGCGGCGCGGGGAGCGCGGTCCGACTCTTGCGTTCGATCGGCCCATGACGCGAGTCGAGGTTCCGTTTCATTGCTCCGGTTGCGGCCAGGACGGGCAAGCCCCGCTGACGTCCACCGGCACGATCCGCTGCCGTCGCTGCCGGACCACGCACGCGATCTCCGCGGTCGTCACGGCGGTCCGGATTCTCGGTTCGGGCGCCCAAGGACCTCGGGAGGAACCCCGTCCCATCGAGACGCGCCTGCCGCGGGGCCGCCGAGCGCCCCGGCTCCATCCCCATCCCCGGCCGGCCTAGAGAGTCCCCGAGGGTGAGAGTCCACGAGAGTCCGCGCACCGGCGCGGCCCCGCAGGCGTCGGCCCGTCGGCCCTCAGCGGGCCGAAGCGCAACAATCTATATATTGTCAGGATCGGAACGGCCGGCAGCGCCCGGGCGGACCGGGCGGCCGGCCGACCGCGAAGGGCTCAGAGATTTCCGGTGAGGAGCAGCACCACCACGACGACCAGGACGAGTCCCAGCAGACCGGTCGGGCGATACCCCCAGCCGCGGCTGTAGGGCCAGGCGGGGAGGGCGCCCAGGAGCAAGAGGACAACGAGGATCAACAGGATGAGGCCCATCGGGTGCCTCCTTTCGACAGGCGCCGTTGCCGGATCCGTGCCAGCCCAGGCGGCAAGCTTCGTGCAGAATGCCTGCGTGCGCCGCTTGGTGGAGGCCTTCCTGTCGATCCCCGGCCCGCTGGCGGTCGTCGCCGTGCTGCTGCTCACCGCGGCGGAGACGGCGCTCTTCCTCGGATTCCTCATCCCCGGCGAGCTGGCGGTGATCCTGGGAGGCGTGCTCGCCGCCCGCGGCCGCGCTCCCCTGACGTACGTGATCCTGGCCGGCGTGGTCGGTCCGATCGCCGGAGACTCCGTCGGGTATTTCGTCGGCCGCCGCTACGGGCGGCGGTTCCTCGGCGGCCGGCGCCGGCAGCGTTGGGCCAAGGCCCGCGCGTGGCTGCGCCGCAAGGGCGCGCCGGCGGTGTTTCTCGGCCGGTTCACGGCCTTCCTGCGCTCGGTCGTGCCGGCGGCCGCCGGCGTGGCCCGCCTTCCGTACCGGCAGTTCCTCCCGTGGAGCGCCGCCGCGGGACTTCTCTGGGGCGTCGGGTCGGCGTTGCTCGGATACTTCGCCGGGCGTAACTACGAGGCCCTGGCGCGGCGGGCGTCGCTGTGGAGCATCAGCCTCCTGGTCGTCGTCATCGCGGCGGTCGGCGTCGCGATGCTGCGGCGGCGGCTGCGGAAGAAGAAAACGCGCGCGGCGCGCCGGCGCTGATTCCTCCCGCCGTCAGATCGGACGGGGCCCCGGCTCGAGCCGCCAGACCCCCGCGGGCCGCGCCCCGCCGCCGAAGGTGTGCGCCCATTAGCCGCGCCGCTCGATTTCCTCTTCGACCGCCTCGGGAAGATGGAACTCCGCCGTCTCGGCCGACCGCACGAACCGCCACGTTCCGGTCCGCGGGAGGAGCGAGACGGGCCGATGCGGAGGGAGAAAGCCATAGCGAGGGAGCGACCGGCCGCCGTCGGACACGTAAATATCGACCTTCATCGAGGCCTCCCAGATTTACGACGGATGGCCGAAGGTGCAAATTACGTTCCCGCGTCCGTCGCGGCGCGGGCCGCGGTCAGTTCGAGGACTTCGGCCCGCAGTGGCTCTCGATCGTGCGGAGCAGCCGGCCGGGCTCGATCGGCTTCTGAAGAAAGCCGGACGCCTGCAAGTCGGCCGCCTTCTCGACCGCGCGGCCGTCTGCCGTGAGGACAACCGTGGGGATCGCAGCCAGCGCGTCGTCGGCGAGCTGCGCCTGTCGGAATTCCCAGCCGTTCATGACCGGCATCATCAGATCCAGGAGGATCAGGCAGGGCCGGCGCCCGGCCCGCAGCTGGACCAGAGCCTCCCGGCCGTTGGCGGCGAGGCTGACCTCGTACCCTTCGTCTTCCAGGATGTCCCGCATCGCGTCGAGCACCGAGGAATCGTCGTCCACCACCAGGAGCTTCACGCCGCGGTCTCCGCCGGAGGCTCGCTCGGCAGCTCGACTCGAAACGTCGAGCCGCGCCCCGGCCCGCTCTCGACCGAGATCCGTCCGCCGTGCGCCTCGACAATCTGGCGCGTGATCCAGAGTCCCAGCCCCATGCCCCCGTAGGACCGCCGGGACACCGCGCGCTCGAACCGCTGGAAGATCCTCGACCGGTCCTCCGCGGACATGCCGATGCCGCAGTCCCGCACGGTCAGGGCCGCTCCGCCGGGAAGCGGTTCCACCCGGACCTCGATCGGCCTCCCCTCGCCGAACTTGACCGCGTTGGAGAGCAGATTGGCGGCCACCTGGCTGAGCCGGGAACGGTCCCAGCGCCCCGTCACCGAGACGACCCCGACGCGCAGATCGGAGCCGGCCCGCGAGGCGGTCTCCTGGAATTGATCGGCGATCTCGGCGACCAGGTCTCCGAGGTCGGTCTCCTCGGGCTCGAGGGCGAGTCGCCCGGCCGTGATCCGCGTGACGTCCAGGATCTCCTCGGTCAGCCGGGTGAGCCGCTCGAAGTCGCGCTCGGTCTTTTCCAGCGTCTCCAGGGCGCGCTCGGACTCTCCGTCCTCGATCCGGCGCTGCAGGGTCCGAAGCCGCAGCTGCAGAGAGGTCAGCGGCGTGCGCAGCTCGTGGCCGGCGACGGAGAGAAACTCCTCGCGCACGCGGGCCGCCTCCTGGGCCTCGTGGAGCAGGCGGTCGCGCTCCGCGGCGGCCTTCTTCTTCTCCGTGATGTCCCGGGCGATCTTGGAAGCGCCCACGATCCGGCCGCCGGGATCCCGGATCGGCGAGACCGAGAGCGACACCGCGACCGTCTCGCCGGTCTTCTTCAGCCGCTCCGTCTCGAAGTGCTCGACCCGCTCGCCGCGCCGAATCCGGTCGAGGATCTCGCGCATGTCGTCCTTGTGCGCGGGCGGCATGATGTCGGAAATGGGCCGGCCCACCATCTCGTCGCTTTCGTATCCAAAGAGCCGGCGCGCCCCTTCGTTCCAGAACGTGATGGTCCCGTCGAGGGACTTGGCCACGATGGCGTCCTCCGAGGACTCGACGATCGCCGCCAGCCGGAACCCGATCTCGTCGGCCCGCAGCCGCGAGACCCTGGCGTCCGCCTCGGCCCTCTGCGATCGGCGGCGGGCCGACCAGAGGGAGCGGTGGACCAGACTGGCCACGATCCCGGTGGCGAGAAAGAGACCCAGACGAATGATCCGTCCCGGATCGGCGAATCCCGCGTTCCCCGCGAAGGCCATTCCCGACAGCCCGAGGACCAGTCCGCTCAAGCCGGTGGCGACCAGGCACGGGCCCCAGCCGCCGATCCAGCCGGCGACGAAGATCGCCAGAACCGACGGAAGCAGAAGAGCCCGGCCGAACGTCGGCGACAACAGGCTCGACGCGGCCACGCCGAGCAGACTCACGGCGACGGCGGTCCCGTACCGCAGCCAGGCCGGCCGATCGCCGTCCGGCGCGTTCCAGGTCGGGGCGGTCGTGGACATCAGCGGCGCGGGCGCGCCGCCACGGTGTTTCGAATCAGCTGCACGGTCTCCTCCCGTTCACTGCCGGTGAGCTCCAGCCTTGGAGGACGAACCGTAGCAGAGCCCATGCCAACCTCCTGCTGCACGAGCTTGATGAGCTGGACGAACTTGGGCACCGTGTCCAGCCTCAGGAGCGGAAGAAACCACTGGTACAGAGCGCGCGCCTCCTCGATCTTGCCGCCGCGCGCCAGGTCGAAGAGCCGCACGGATTCCTCGGGAAAGGCGTTGACCAGCCCGGCGATCCAGCCGACCGCGCCGGCCTGGACCCCCTCGAGCAGGAGGTCGTCGACGCCGATGAACACGGCCAGGCGGTTTCCGACCGCCTCGCGGATCCAGGCGACGCGCCGGACGTCCCCGCTCGATTCCTTGACCGCCTCGAGATTGGCTGCGCCCGCGAGCTCGGAAAGCTGCGCCGGCGTCACGTCGGTGCCGTAGGCGATCGGGTTGTTGTAGAGCATGCACGGGAGCGCGGTGGCGCCGAGCACGGCCCGGAAATGCGCGGCGGTCTCCCGCCAGTCTCCCCGGTAGACGTACGGGGGCAGCACCATCAGACCCGAGCACCCCGCGTCGGCCGCGGCCCGCGCGAGATCGGACGCCTCCGCGGTGGACAGGGCGGCGATTCCGGCCACCACCGGCGCCCGCCCGGCTGCGGCGCGCACGCAGGTCGCCAGAACCTCCAGTTTCTCCGGCCGCGCCAGAGTCGCGCCCTCGCCCAGCGAGCCCAGCGGAACGATTCCGCGGCAGCCCGCCGCGATCATCCACGCGGCGTGGCGAGCCAGAAAGGCGTGATCGACGGAGAGATCCTCGCGAAACGGTGTCGTGATGGCCGGAAAGACGCCTTCCCACTTCATCGTGATTGCCGCTCCTTTCGACTCACTCCGAAACCGCGCAGAAGCTCCCCAAAGAGGCCGGGCGCAGAGGCTCGCGCACGGAGTCCGCGCCCCAGCCGAACAAGAACTCGAGCGCCGGCCCGCAGACGCGGCCCTGGCAAGGACCCATGCCCGCCCGCGTGTAGAGCTTGGCCTGCCGGCGGGACCAGGACGGGGCGAATCGCGAGAGGGCAACGTCCTCGCAGCGGCAGACGATCGTATCGGGGCGTGCCAGCCCCTTGAGCTCCGGCCGCAGCACGAAGGCCCGGTCGAGCGCGATCGCGAACGCGGCCAGGCGTGCCTTCCGGCCGAAGAGGCGCCGCGCCTCCGCGGACCGGCCCGCCGCCGCCAGCCCGGCGATCTCTCCCTCAACGAGGGACAGCTCGACGCCGCCCACGCCGGTGCCCTCACCGGCGCACAGCACCGAGGGGACGCTCGATCGCTGGAAGTCGTCGACCGCGACACGCCCGGCCGCGACGTCGCAGCCCAAAAGCAACGGCAGCTCCAGGTTGGGCACCAACCCGAAGCCGCAGCACAAGAGATCGCAGGCGATCTCCCGCGAACGGCGGCCGTCGTGGAGAACCGCCTTCTGGAGACGCCCGTCCCCGTGCGCGGCGGCGACCCACGTCCCGGCCCGGTATCGGGCCGCTGGAAACTTCAGGCGCAGGGCCGCCGCGGCGGCCAGCTTGCCCGGATGCCTGGCCAGGCCCAGGGCGAAGCTCCAGACCCGGCGGAGCGGGGCCTGTTCGACCACGGCGCACACGCGCGCGCCGGCGGCGGACAGGACGCCGCCTGCGGCGAGCAGGAGCGGACCGGAGCCCGCCACCACCGCCCGCCTGCCGCGGACGTCCAGGCCCGACTTCACCAGCGCCTGCGCCGCGCCCGCACCCACCACCCCGGGCAGGGTCCAGCCGGGAAACGGCAGGAAGAGCTCCCGCGCTCCGGTGGCCAGCACGATGGATCGACAGCGGACATCCAGGATCTCCTCGGACGGTCCGGCCACCGACTCGGCGACGAGCCGGCCCGTCTGCGCGAACACGACCTGCCATCCTGCCCGCAGCGGGACCCGCGCCCGCTCGAGGCGGTCGATCCAGCGGCGCGCCGCACGGGGAACGCGCGCGGAGTGCTTCCAGATCTGTCCGCCCGCCCGGGGTCCCTCGTCGAGAACGGCGACGCGGGCGCCGGCCTCGCCGGCCCGGACCGCGGCGGCCAGCCCCGCCGGCCCGGCGCCCACGACGGCGACGTCGAGCTCGAGCGTCTCAACCATGGGCAGGGGTTTGGGTTTGGGTTTCGATCTTCATGTCGGCGCGGCAGAGCTCCAGGCAGGAGCGCCGGTGCGGTCGGCCGTCGATCGTCACGCGGCATTCGAAGCAGATCCCCATCGCGCACAGCGGGCCGCGCGGCTGGCCGGTGACCGAGGCCCGCATCGCCGCGGCGCCGGCGTTGATCAGGGCGGCGGCCACCGTGTCGGTCTCGCCGGCGATCACCGGGCGGCCGTTCAGATAGATGCGGACGCTCATGCGTGCGCGGGCCCCGGCATGGCTCGGCCGGGCGCGAAGGGCGATGGATCGAAGACGGGCGCCTGGCCGGTCAGGAGCGCCGCCAGCAGCTCGCCCGTCGCCGGGGCGGTCGTGATGCCGAGGCCCTCGTGTCCGGCGGCGATCCACGGTCCGGGCTCGCCGTCGCTCGGCCAGCGTCCGATCAGGGGAAGCCGGTCCGGCGTGGCCGGGCGAAAGCCGGTCCAGGCCCGCAGCGCGGACAGCCGCGCGAGCGACGGCAGGAATTCCACGGCGCGCCGGATCATCCGGGACACCACGGCGGGCTGGACCCGGTCGTCCCATCCGGCGAACTCGCGCGAGGATCCGATCAGGAGCTGGCCGGTCGCGCGCGGCTGGACGTTGAAGGCCACCGACGGACCGGGCGCGGGCGCGGCGTGCGCGCTCTTCAAGTAGCCGAGCTCGACCAGCTGGTGCCGGCAGAACCCCGGATACCGATCGGTGATGACCAGGTGGCCCTTGCGGGGCTCGACCGGCAGCCCGGGCGTCAGCCGCGCGGCTTCCGGTCCCGCGGCGTTGACGACGTGTCCGGCGTCCACGCGGCCGTCGGCCAGCTGCGCGCCGCGCGCGTCCAGCGCCCGCACCGCGACGCCCTCCCGGACTTCCGCCCCGAGCGCGCTGGCCCGCTGGAGGAGCCAGCGCGCGGCGTTGGGAGGATAGAGAACGCGGTCTTCCAGAACGAGCAGCGCGCCGGCCAGGCCCGGGCGCAGCTGCGGCTCGAGCGTGATCAGCTCGGGCTCGGAGAGGATCTCGGCCTCCAGGCCATGGGCGCGATAGACCGCGGCCTTGCGGCGGACGGCGTCCAGCTCCTCCGCGTCGGCGGCGATCCAGAGCGTTCCGCACGGCTCGTCCTCGCAGTCGGGCGTCAGATCGTCGGCCCAATCGCTCCACAGCCGGCGCCCGAGCGCGGTCAGGGCGATCTGCGGATCGGAGTCGTCCATCACCACGATGTGGCCCATGCCCGCCGCGGTCGCCCCGGCCGCGACGAAGCGCGACTCCAGGACCAGGACGGCCAGGCCCCGGCGGGCCAGCGCGTAGGCGCACGCCGCGCCCACGATGCCCGCGCCGACGATCACCACGTCCGGCCTTCGGGTCACCGCGCGGAGAACCCTTCTCGAAACGGGTCCGCGCGGTCGAAGTACAGCGTGGACCGGCCGGTGATGAACGCGCGGCCTTGGATGCGGGGAATGAGCGCTCCCTGGCGATCCTCGAGCCATCCGGTGAAGAGGCTGCCGGTGATCGACTCCTGACGCCAGCGCGCTCCCGGCGCGAGCTTCCCGCGGGCGTGGAGGACCGCCATCTTCGCCGAGGTGCCGGTGCCGCAGGGCGAGCGGTCATAGGCGCCGCCCGGACACATCACGAAATTCTTGCTGTCCGCGTCGGGCCGCGAGGCCGGGCCGAAGAGCTCCACGTGGTCGATTTCCGCGCCGTCCGCGCCGGTGATGCCCTGCGCGGCGAGCGCCCGCTGCGTGGCCACGGTGATCGCGGACAGACGCTCCAGGTTGGTCAGGGCAATCGGCTCGCCCGGCAGCTCGGCCAGAAAGAACCAGTTGCCCCCATAGGCCACGTCGCCGGTCAGGCGGCCGGCGCCGGACACCTCGACCGCGACGTCGCGGGCGTGGCAGAAGGCCGGGACGTTCTCGATCGTGACGAGGCCGTCGGCCGCCAGCTCCGCGCCCACCGTCCCGGCGGGCGTGTCGATGCGCGTCCGGCCGGGCGCGAGTCTCCCCAGGTAGGCCAGGGTGCGGACCACGCCGATGGTGCCGTGACCGCACATCCACAGGGGGCCGACGTTGTCGAAAAAGACGACCCCGGTCGAAGCGCCGGGGGTCACCGGCGGCGTCAGCAGCGCGCCGACCATCGCGTCGTGGCCCCGGGGCTCGAGGACGACGGATCGCCACAGCGCCGCGTCGCGCCGCGCCAGCTCCTCCCGGCGCCCTTCCATCGTCGCGGAGGCGAGGGCCGGCCAGCCCTCGACCACCACCCGGGTCGGCTCCCCTTCGGTGTGAGAGTCGACGACGGAGACGCTCTCCGGGAAGTCGTTCGCATTCATGGCCGCTTGTCTCATTGACCGAGCCGAGACCGCATCATAGATTGCCTCCCATGACGGCGGCGCCGGTCCTCCAGCAGTTCGTCGGCGGCAGCTGGCGCGCCAGCGCCGGAGCCGCCCTGGTCGAAGACCTCAACCCTTCCGACGCGAGCGACGTCGTCGCGCGGGTCCCCTCCGGCGCCGCGGAGGACGTCGCCGCGGCGGTCGGCGCGGCGGGAGAGGCGCTGGAGGAATGGCAGAGGCGGTCCGGCCCGGCCCGGGCCGAGCATCTGTTCCGCTGGTCCGCGGCGATCGCGGCCCGCCAGGAGGAGCTGGCCCAGGCCATGGCCCGCGAGGTGGGCAAACCGATCAGCGAGGCGCGCGGCGAGGTGGCTCGGTGCGTGGCGATTCTGCGCTACTACGCCGGAGAGGCGGTCCGGCAAATCGGCGAGGTCATCCCCAGCCAGCTTCCGGCGACGCTCCAGTTCACGCTGCGGCAGCCGCTCGGCGTCGTCGCCCTCATCACGCCCTGGAACTTCCCGCTGGCGATTCCCCTGTGGAAGGCCGCGCCGGCGCTGGCCTTCGGCAACACGGTGGTCTGGAAGCCTGCCGAGACGGCGTCGCACATGGCCGTGCTCCTGGCCCAGACGGCCGCGCAGGCGGAGCTGCCCTCCGGAACGTTCAACGTGCTGCTCGGCTCCGGCTCGGTGATCGGCGACCCACTCGTCGGGCACGAGGCGGTCCGGGCGGTGAGCTTCACGGGCTCGTCGTCCGTCGGGGCCCGGGTGGCCGCGGCCGCGGCCGCGCGCAACATCCGCTACCAGACCGAGATGGGCGGCAAGAACGTGGCGATCGTGCTGGCCGACGCGAACCTGGACCAGGCCGCCGCGCTGATCGCGGCCGGAGCGATGCGCTACGCCGGACAGAAATGCACCGCCACGAGCCGGGCCGTGGTCGAGCGGAGTGTGCTCGACGCGCTGCTCGAGCGGCTCTGCGCGGCCACCGAAGAGCTGCCGCTCGCGCCGGTGACCGACCCGAAGGCCGCGGTCGGCCCGATGATCTCCCGCGAGGCCCGCGACGCGGTGGCCCGCGCCGTGAAGGACTCACCGTTCCGGCGCGTCTGCGGGGGCGCCGCGGCCGACGAGGGCCCGCTGGCGCGCGGCAACTTCCTGAGCCCGGCCATCCTCGCCGAGGTCGCCCCCGACTCGTCCCTGGCGCAGGAGGAGCTGTTCGGCCCGGTGCTGGCCGTCCTCGCCGCCGGCGGCCTGGAGGAGGCGATCGCCCTCGCCAACCAGACGCGGTACGGACTCTCGGCGTCCCTGTTCACCCGCGACCTCGGCAGCGCGCTGACCTACATTCCACGCATCGAGGCCGGCCTGGTGCGGGTCAACGGCGACACGACCGGCGTCGATCCGCATGCGCCGTTCGGCGGATTCAAAGGCTCGTCGTCCGGCAGCCGCGAGCAGGGCCCCGCGGCGCGCGAGTTCTACACGGAGATCAAGACGGTCCAGATCACGCCGCCTCCGCGCAGCGATGGATCTGCGACCTGACACGTCGCTCCGACCAGGGCCCTTTTGAACCTCAACGCCTGGACATTCCGCGGCACGCCTCACGCCTCGCGCCTCACGAGCCATAGCATTCCTGCTATATCCTCTCACTTCGCCGAGGGCAAATAGGGCTGCGGAATCACGTTGTCCGGCCGCTCTTCGTCCCAGGCCACCGACGCGATCCACCAGCGGTGTCCGTCGTGGACGAGCTGGATCGAGTTGACCCCGCGCACGAACGGCTTGGCATCCGATTCCGCGTGGCGCGACTCGTAGGTGGAGAAGATCTGGCACACCTTGCCGAAGCAGTCCTGCCTGCGGGCGATCTCGTGCTCGAAGAACCCCTGCCCCGGTTCTCCCTTCTCCTTCCTTGCCGCAGCGGCTTTCTGAAACTTCTCGGCCCAGCTGTCCACGTCGACTACCGCGACCTCCTGGTTCGGCTTCGCCGGCGGCACGAGCATCCCGACGTAGAGAAAGATTCCGCGCATGCGCTCGAAGTCGGGGGACCCGCCCGCCGGATGGCTGACCGAGGCGTAAAGCGCGGCCACGACCGAATCCACGGACGTCGCATCCGCCGGCACCGCTTCCCGCCTCCGCGAAGTCTGCGCGAGCCCCGACGCGGCGACCAACACGAACGCGATCACCACGACTCCAGTCCGTTTCATGAAGGACCTCCTGCAAAGCCGCGATCTTATGCCCGGGCGAGGAATCGCCGGGATCGCCGCGAAGTGAATTCCGAAGCTCCATTTCTCGACCCAAGAAAAACCGGCTCGAGCTCGCGGCGCGCGAAGTCTCCTGAGCGGAAGCGAGATGGGATGAGAGGGCCGATCTCCCCCCGCAGTCCTACGATGAGGCTGCAATCAATAAACGGGCTCGAGGCCCTAAGAGGAGACCGGCCATGAAGGAGCTTAGCAAGTTGTCGGGCAAGACGGCGGGATTGGATTTGGGCGATCGGTACAGCCAGCTGATCGTCCTGGATGAGGCGGGGAAGAAAGTGGAGGAGTCGAGGTTGGCGACGAGTGAGGAGGCTCTGAGGCAGCGATTTTCAGGGGTTGCGCGCATGCGTATTGCTCTGGAGACAGGGACCCATTCGCCGTGGGTGTCGCGGGTGCTCACCGACTGCGGACACGAAGTGATCGTGGCCAACTCGCGCAAGTTGCGATTGATATGAACCTTCCCAGAAAACTCAGCAATTCATCGAAGGAAGAAAAGAGTCCTGACCTTGACCTCGACCCAGACCAAGAAGACCGCAGCCCATCGCCCAGTCCCGGCGACTGCGCCTCCTCCACAGGCTCTGCCACGCCCATCGGCCGGCAGAAAGACCGGAAGCGAGATCGCAGCACCCCGACTGGTTGGACCCCACCATGCACCCCTGAGTGCGAATGGAAGCCTGGCGAGTCTGCTGCACCTTCGTCCATCCCCTCATTCCCACAGGCCCACCCCCCATCACTCCCCTCGACCCCCACCTCACCTTGACTCCGATCGGCCTTCTCATGGAAGGAGGAGGCGCGCGCCGCGGGAGCGAGAGCGAGTGAGGGACCAGGCGTTCGGTCGAGCCCCTTTTGGGCGAGCCAAACGCCGGTGCGCCAAAGGCGCAGACTCCGCGCGCAGCGGAGGCGACGGTTACGCTGCCGTGGACCCGAACAGATTGTGCTGGTAGGCGAAGACCACCGCGGCGAGCTTGGTGTGCACGTCCAGCTTCTGGAGGACGTTGGCGATGTGGTTGCGCACGGTGACCGCGGAGATGAAGAGCTTCTTGGCGATGGCGGCGTTGTCCATCCCCTGCGCCAGGCAGCGCAGGATCTCCAGCTCGCGCGGAGAGAGCTCGACGGCCTCCCCGCCGCGCGCCATCATGGGCCAGAGCGGCTCGCGGATCTCCGCTTCCTTGGTGAGCTGCCGCTCGAGCGCCGAGTCCATCGGGCCTTCGCGGATGACGTGCACGAGCGTCGAGAGGGCGGGGTGGTACGACGGGATCGCGAAAATGGAGACCTCGAACGTGCGGGAGGCTTTCTCCACGTCGACCGAGAGCGAGAACCGGTTCACCGGCACCTGCGTGTCCTGGCGGGCCTGGAACGCGACCGGGCAGCTCTTGTGGCAGTACATGTTGCCGAAGACGTCCCGGCCCCCGAGCACCTCGTAGCAGCGCTTGCCCAGCACGCTGCGCGCGGAGCGGCCCAGGAGTGTTTCGCATTTCTTGTTCCAAAGGATGACCCGATCGCCGGTGTCGGTCGCGAAGACGGCCTCGCCGCTTCGGGCGATGCGATCCAGGGTCTCGGAGGCCGGCGTCATGCACGCACCCGATCGTCAGAACCCATCGGGTCTCCCAGCGCGCCCGCGGCAAGAGGAAGCAAGAGCAACATCATATCCTCCCGCGGACCGTCCACCGCACGGAGAAATGCTCCGGGGGACTTCACGCCGGGATCCAGCGCCCGGTCACGCGCAGAACTTCGCACAAGTCTTCCGCGGAGACCGGCTTGGAAAGGACCGCCGCGACGTCGAGCTGCTTGATCTCTTCCCGCCCTTCCGGCCACCCGCTCAAGACCACCAGCGGGACGTCCCGGACGCCGGAATCCTCCCGGAGCTGCTGGCGCCGGAATTCGATCCCGTTCATCTTGGGCATCATGAGATCCAACAGAACCACCGCCGGGCGCAGTCCCTCGCGAAGCAGCTTCAACGCCTCTTCCCCGTCGTCCGCCCGGATGACGTCCACACCCTCGGCGTCCAGAAGCTCGCAAAGCGCCTCCCGCAGATCGATGTCGTCTTCGACGATCAGGACGATGGGTGCCGGCACGGAGCATAGAGTCTAACCCGCCCCGGCTCGCCTCCTGGAAAGACCCGCAAAGGACTTCGGGAAGGACCCGAGACGGGAGGAGTGGTGAGCCGTGTAGGACTCGAACCTACAACCTAGAGATTAAGAGTCTCTTGCTCTACCAATTGAGCTAACGGCCCACTCGGGAGGCGGAGGATAGCGAATCAGGCTTGGAATCGCAACGCGGGCTTCGCCCGCGCGTGAGGCGTGAGGCGGAAGGCGGGAGGCGGATTGGCGAAGCCAGGTCCGGAGTAAGCGGAGGCGACGGCCTATTTCAATCCCTCGACGACGAACAGGTCCGACAGGAGCCGAGCATAGCAGTACGCGTATCCCTTGCCGTCGGGCGTGACCACGACGTTGGAGATCCGTTCCACGCCCGCCGGGTCCGCCGGGAGCAGATCCCGCCACAGCTCGCGGCGGCCGGATTCGACGTCGACGCGGGAAACGCGGGCCGGGACGTCGCCGCGCTTCCAGACGTAGAGGGAGCGGCCGTCCGCGGTGAAGCGCAGGGGAAACTCGCCGGCCTCCACGCCGGGCACCGGCCGCGCTGCTCCTCCCTCGATCGGGTAGATCGCCACGCTGTGCTCCGGGCCGATCACGGCGACGCCCTTCCCGTCCGGCGTCAGGGCGAAACCGGGGAGGGCCGCGCTGATTCCCTCGGGCGTCACCGCGCGGGCCTTGCCGCCGTCGATCGCCTGGGCCCAGAGCCGCAGGCCCCGGCCCGGCTCCCCGGCGGCGAACAGGATGCGGCGGCTGTCCGGCAGCCACGCGGCGGCCTGCTCGGTGGACATGCCCTCGAGGCCGATGCGGCGCGCGTCGCCGGTGCCCGTCGGCAGGAGGATGAACAGCGATCCGGAGGACGGCTTCATCGAGAGCGCCCACTTCTGGTCCGGCGAGAGCGCCAGCGCGTTGCCTTCTCCCAGACGCACGACCGGCGAGTTGTCCGCCTTGCGGAGGTAGATCGTGTAGTTGGCCCCGCCGGCCTCCCCTTCCTCGTCGAAGAGAAGGGTCCGGGCGTCGGAAGAGATGTCCGCGGCGAAGGAGTAGTCCAGAAAGGACATGTCGCGCTCGCGCGTGTCGCCCGCGAGCATGCCGCGGATCCCGACGCGGGGGCTTTCCCGGGTGAGGAGCACCCGGCCGCTCGACGCGATGTCGTGGAGCTTGAGCCCCCCGGGCACGCGGGTCACCACGCGCAGGCGCCCCGAGAGCGTCACCGCGTAGAGCGATCGGTTCGCGCCGGCTTCCGTCGCGGTGAACCAGATCTCCGCCCCGGACGGCGCCCAGGCCAGGCCGTGCTCGCTCGCCCACTGACCCGTCAGGGTCGTCTTCTTGCCGGCCATGTCGATGACGGCGACCGTTCCGGCGTCGTCGAGGGGAAAGGGATGATCGAGGAAGGCGATGCGGTCGCCCTTGGGCGAGAGGCGCGCGTAGCTGACGTGCCCGGCGGTCTCGTAGAGGACCTTGCCCATGGGGAACTCGATGCGCGCCTTTCCTCCCACATCGCGCACGACGAGCTGGCTCGATCCGTCCGCGCTCCAGTCGGTGTCCTGGATGCCGTCGGCCACGTCGCGCGGCGCGCCGCCGGTCAACGCCGCGCGGGCCAGGGTTCCGCTGCACACGCCCGGGTGCGTCGAGCGGCAGCCGATGGCGATCGCCATCTCGCCCGACGGCGAGATCCCCAGGAGATTCGCGCTGGGCAGCTCGAGCGGCAGAGAGTCGGGGCTGGAGGGGTGCTTGAGGAAGAGCCGCAGAGGACTTCCGTCCCACGCCGCGCTGTAGACGATCGTCTGGCCGTCGGGCGCGAATCGGGCCGCGCGGATCGTGCCGCTGCCGAAGGTGATCTGCTGGTAGGACGGGGGCGACGACCGCGCGAAGCGCTTCTCCAGGAGAACGCCCAGGCCCAGCGCCGCGGCCAGGGCGGCGGCCAGGAGGGCCGAGCGCGCGAAGGCGCGGCCGCGCGGCCGGTGCGGCCCCGGCGACGCCGCCTGGACCTCGACCGAGGTCTCGGAAAGATGCTCGCGGACGCCGCGCACGTCGTTGGCCAGGTCCCGGGTCGAGGCGTAGCGCTCCTCCGGATCCTTGGACAGGCACCGCTCGATGATCCAGCGAAAGGGCGCCGGCACGCCCGCCTGCAGCCGCCCGACCGGCTCGGCCTCTTCGCGGATGATCGCCGTGAGCGTCTCCGCGGTCGTGCCCCGCTGGAACGCCCGCGCGCCGGTGGCCATCTCGTAGAAGATCGAACCGAGGGAAAACTGATCGGAGCGAAAATCGACCGGCTTGCCGCTGGCCTGCTCCGGGGACATGTACCCGACGGTTCCCAGCACCGTTCCCGGGCGCGTCTCCTGAACCTCGGTCGCGCTCTCGCCGCTTTCCCGGCCCTCCTGGACCAGCAGCTTGGCCAGGCCGAAATCGAGGATCTTGGCGACGCCGTCTTTGGAGATCATCACGTTCTCGGGCTTCAAGTCCCGGTGAACGATTCCGGCCGCGTGGGCCTTGGCCAGGCCGTCGGAGATCTGGAACGCGAGATCGAGCAGGCGCTTGGTCGGGAGGGGGCCCTCGTTCAGGAGCTCCCGCAGGGTCCGTCCGTCGACGAGCTCCATGGCCACATAAATGACCGAGTCTTCGGAGCCGATGTCGTGGATCGTGACGATGTTGTGGTGGTTCAGCGCCGAGGCCGAGCGGGCCTCCTGCTCGAAGCGCTTGCGCCGCTCGGGATCGGCCGAATACTCGCCGGAGAGAACCTTGACTGCCACGTCGCGCCGCAGGCGGGAGTCGCGCGCCCGATAGACCTCGCCCATGCCGCCGGCTCCCAGAGGCGCGAGGATTTCGTATGGCCCGAGACGGGCCCCGGTTACAAGTGTCATGGGATCAGCGGGCGGATTGTAACCGTCGCCTCCACTTCGGGAAAGGGTCTACGCCTGCGGCGCACCGGCCGACGGCTCGCCCGGATGCGGGCTCGACCGCCGGCCTGACCCTTTGCCTGCGCTCCGGCTCCCCGCCGCGGACCGGGGCTGGGCCCCCTCGTGCCATCGCGGGAGCGGAGCACTCGGGATCAGGCGTTTGGTCGAGCGCCTTTGCGCGAGCCAGACGCGGGTGCGCGCGACGGCGCGCAGATCCCGAAGCGCAGCGCAGGCGACGGTCAGCCTCCTCCGACCAGCTCGACGACCTCCAGCTCGTCCCCGTCGCCGAGCGCCGTGGTCGCGTAGTCCGCCTTGCGCACGATTTCCCGGTTGCGCTCGACGGCCACGCGGGGATTGGCCACGCCCAGCGACTCCAGCAGCGCGGTCACCGACGCGCCGGCGGGCAGGCGCACGTCGCGTCCGTTGACCCGGACGGACACCTCGGGCGCCGCGCTCACGACTTCCTCTTGACCGGGAACTTGTACTCCGTCGAGCCGATCGGAGAGGTGACGCGGATGACCGCGGCGGCGGAGCCCTCCTGGAAGGACGGGACGAGGAACGTGACCGGGCAGGATCCGTCCGAGCTGGTCTTGCCCTGGAACACCGTCACCGGCTTGGTCACGGTGGAGAGAATGCGGATCTGCACCGCGGCTCCCGGCACGGGCGCCTTGGTCAGCGAGGAGTGCGCGCGGATCTTCAGGCCGGCCTCCTTGCCCGCGACGAGATCGGGCACCGGCGTAAAGGCGCAATCGATCTGCTCGTGGGTCAGCTCGGAGGCCAGGTAGTCGAGGATCACCTGATCGAGGGTTCGGTCCCCGGCCACCGAGGGCTCCCGGGACGCGGCGCCCACCGCGGTGTCCTCCGGCTCCTCGCCCGACCCGGACATCCCCTCGGGCACGCGCAGCGAGCCGTTGGGGCCGTCGAACCGGCCGCGCTGGATGGCCGCGATCATGGTGCGGTGCTGCTGCTCCATCAGCTCCTGCACCGCCTTGTCGTCGCGCCCGCCCTTGAGCAGCTCGGCGTAGGACGTCTTGCGCGTGGCCAGGATCTCTCCGCCGACGTAGACCAGCGATTCCACGTAGGGCGTGGATTCCCCCTTGTCTTCCGTCTGGATGTGGAAGACGCGGCTGTTGTGCTTGACGTCGGTGTTGTAGCCGGTGATCACAGGAGGGAAATTGTAACTTGCCCCTCGGCGGCCGGGTCTCCCCCCGCTCCGAGGGACGCTCGAGAGGCGAAAGGCGAGAGGCGGAAGGCAGAGAAAACGAGCGCCCGAGTGCACGCCTCCCGCCTGCCGCCTGCCGCCTTCCGAGTCTCACACCGGTTCGAACTTCGCCGTGAAATGGCGCAGGACCGGCGCCTGGTGCACGATGCGGACGCCCCGGACCCGCGCGGGCTCGCTGTGCAGCCGGATGGCCACGTCGGCCACGAATTCCAGGTGCGTATTCGTGTAGACCCTTCGGGGGACGGCCAGGCGCACCAGATCGAGGTCGGGGAGCTCTTCCTGCCCGGGGCGCTCGGGATCCGGCCGGCCGAACATCACCGCGCCGGTCTCGACGGCCCGGATCCCCCCCTCCAGGTAGAGCGCGATCGTCAATCCCTGGCCCGGGTAGAGCTGCGCCGGGACATGGGGCGCGAACGCGCGCCCGTCGATGTAGACCGCGTGGCCTCCGATCGGCAGGACCACCGGGACGCCCGCCGCCGCCAGTGTCTCTCCGAAGGCGGTCACCTGCCCGACGCGGAACGCGAGGTACTCCTCGTCGAGGACTTCGCGCAGCCCGCGGGCCACCGCCTCGAGGTCGCGCCCGGCCAGCCCGCCGTAGGTCGGGAATCCCTCGATCAGGATCAGCTTGTTCTTCAAGCGTTCGACCCAGGCCTCGTCGCGCAGCGCCAGGAACCCGCCGATGTTGGCGAGCCCGTCTTTCTTCGCGCTCATGGTGCATCCATCCGAGAGAGCGAAGACGTCTTTCACGATTTCGGCGACCGTGCGCCCGCTCTGCCCGGCTTCCCGCTGCTTGATGAACCAGGCGTTCTCCGCGAACCGGCAGGCGTCGATGAGCAGAGGCACCCCGTGGCGCCGGCAGACCTCTCGAGTGGCGCGGACGTTCTCCAGGGAGACCGGCTGGCCTCCGCCGGAATTGTTGGTCAGCGTGAGCATGGCCATGGGCACGCGCCCGGGATTCTCCGCGAGGCATCGCTCCAGGCGCTCCACGTCCATGTTTCCCTTGAAGGGGTACCGCGCCGCGGGGTCCTTCCCCTCCGGGATCACGAAGTCGAGCGCCACGCCGCCGTTGACCTCGATGTTCGCGCGCGTGGTGTCGAAGTGGGTGTTGTTGGGGACGACGTCGCCGCTCTTGAGAATCGTGGAGAAGAGGAGGTTTTCGGCGACCCGCCCCTGGTGGGTCGGGATGACGTAGGGCAGCCCGAAGATCTCCCGCACCGTCTCCTCGAAAAAGAAGTAGTTGCGGCCCCCGGCGTACGACTCGTCGCCCAGCATGAGTCCGGCCCACTGCGAGTCGGACATCGCGGAGGTTCCCGAATCGGTCAGCAGATCGATGAAGATGTCTTCCGACGCGATTCCGAAGACGTTGTAGCCCGCGCGGCGCAGGCGCTCCTCGCGCGCCTCGGCCGGAATCCGCCGGATCGATTCGATGACCTTGATGCGCCAGGGCTCGGGCTGGAGGACGCGGCTCATGGCGTCGGCGAAGGGCGCGGAGTCCGCGGCGCGCGGGGCGGGCGGCGGGGCGTCGACGCCGGGGCGGCCTCGGGCGGGCGCTTGCGGAACACCAGCCGGGCCTCGCGGGGCGTTCCCTGCGAGATCGACACGCTCTCCCGCACCCAGACCTTGCGGTCCTGGGAAAGCTTCCAGACGCTGCGCTGGCTGGCCCGCTTCTGAGGATCGGAGTCCGAGGCCGCTTGCACGTCGATCCAGAGGGACGCCCCGTCGTTGCCCCACCGGGCCGTGACGTTGCCCTTGCCCGCGGGCCCCAGCGCCTTTTCGTAGGCGCGGCCGTCCACGATGAGCTCCTCGGACAGGACCATCGATCCCTTGCCCCTGGCGGCCAGGGGAGAGATCCAGATGCGGTTCCCCTTCTGGGTCACCGACAGGACAGCTCCCCGCATCTGCGACGGGACGTTCGCGCTGGCGGCCTCGTCGATCTCCCAGACCCCGGAAAAGTCGAGCGGAGTCGGCGTGGGTCGCACCCGGGGACGCGGCGTCGAGGTCGCTCCGACCAGAAGCGCCGCCGCGGCCAGCAGCGAGGACAGCGCCGCGGCGCGTCTCACGCGCGCACCGCCCGCGCCGACCCGGCGAGGACGCGCCGCAGGAACTGGCCGGTGAAGGAAGCGCGCACCTGGGCCACCTTCTCGGGAGTTCCCTCCGCGACGATCCGGCCGCCCGCGTCCCCGCCCTCCGGACCCAGATCGATGACCCAGTCGGCGGTGCGGATGACGTCCAGGTTGTGCTCGATGACGATCACGGTGTTTCCCCTCTCCACCAGCGACCCCAGCACCGAGAGCAGCTTCTGGATGTCGTCGAAATGGAGCCCGGTGGTCGGCTCGTCCAGGAGATAGAGGGTGCGGCCGGTGGAGCGCCGGGCCAGCTCGCGCGCGAGCTTGACCCGCTGCGCTTCCCCGCCGGAGAGCGTGGTCGAAGATTGGCCGAGCTGGATGTAGCCCAGCCCCACCTCGACGAGCGTGCGGCAGATCGTGGCCACCGCGGGGATGTTCTCGAAGAGCTCCAGCGCCTGCTCCGCGGTCAACGCCAGGATGTCCGCGATCGATTTCCCCTTGTAGTGCACCTGGAGGGTCTCGCGGTTGTAGCGCTTCCCGCCACAGACGTCGCAGGTGACGTAGATGTCGGGCAGGAAATGCATCTCGATCTTGATCTGCCCGTCGCCGGCGCAGGCTTCGCAGCGCCCTCCCTTGACGTTGAAGGAGAAGCGCCCGGGCGCGTACCCGCGGGCCCGCGCTTCCGGCGTGCGGGACATGAGCTCGCGGATCGGGTTGAAGACGTTAGTGTAGGTGGCCGGGTTCGAGCGGGGCGTCCGTCCGATGGGCGACTGGTCGATGTTGATGACCTTGTCGATCTCGAAGAGGCCCTCGATCCGCTCGTGCCTGCCGGGCCGGTCCGAGGCGTCGTGGAGCGCCCGGGCCAGCGCCCGGTACAGGATGTCGTTGACCAGCGTCGACTTTCCGGAGCCGGAGACGCCGGTGACCGCGGTCATCACGCCCAGCGGAAAACGCACGTCGATCTCCTTGAGGTTGTGCTCCCGGGCGCCGCGCACCACGATGGCCTTGCCGTTGCCGGAGCGGCGGCGCGCGGGCGTCGCGATCTCCAGCTCGCCGGAGAGGTAGCGGGCCGTCAGGGACTCCGGAAAGCGTGCCAGGTCGTCGGCGCGCCCCTGGGCCACGATGCGGCCGCCGTGGACGCCCGCGCCCGGCCCCAGGTCGACCACCCAGTCGGCGGCGCGGATCGTCTCCTCGTCGTGCTCCACCACGATCACGGTGTTGCCGAGATCGCGCATCGACAAAAGGGTGTCGATGAGCTTGCGGTTGTCGCGCTGGTGGAGTCCGATGGACGGCTCGTCCAGCACGTAGAGGACGCCCATCAACTTCGAACCGATCTGCGTGGCCAGGCGGATCCGCTGCGACTCGCCGCCGGACAGCGACGCGGCGCCGCGGGAGAGGTTGAGGTACCCGATCCCGACGTTGTCCAGGAATCCCAGCCGATCGCGAATCTCCTTCAGGATCTTGCCGGCGATCTCCGCCTCGCGGCCGGTCAGCTTCAGGTCCTCGAAGAAGGCGATGGCCCCGGTGATGGTCAGGCCCGCGACCTCGTCGACGGAGCGCCGGCCCACTTTCACCGCCAGCGCCTCGGGCTTCAACCGGCGCCCCTTGCAGTCGGGACAGGGCTCGGCGGACATGTAGGCCTCCAGATCCCCGCGCTGCTCGGGGTTCTCGGTCTCCCGGTACCGCCGTTCGATCATGGGGATCAGGCCTTCGAAGGACGAGCGCCAGTGGTACTCCCCGCGCTCGGCCACGTAGGAGAACTTGATCTCGTCTTCTCCCGAGCCGTAGAGGATGACGTCGCGCGCGGCCTTGGGGATCTTCTGGAAGGGCTGGTCCAGCCGGAACTTGTAGTGCTTGGCCAGCGTGGCCATTTGCCGGGAGCGCCAGTTGGTCGATCCCGGCTTGAGGATCGCGATCGCTCCGTCCTCGATCGACTTCTCCGGGGCCTGCACCAGGCGGTCCGGGTCGGCCTTCAGGATCGTCCCCAGCCCGGAGCACTTGGTGCAGGCGCCGTACGGAGAGTTGAACGAGAAGAGGCGCGGCGTGATCTCCGTCAGCGACGTGCCGCAGTCGGGACAGGCGTAGTTGGCCGACAGAACCTCCTCCGGACCGTCCTGGACCGACAGCGTGACCAGGCCGCCGGAGACCCGCGTGGCCGTCTCGATCGAGTCGGCCAGCCGCTTCTTGTAGTCCTCGTCGGCGGGCTTGGAAACCAGGCGGTCGACCACCACCTCGATCGTGTGCTTCTTCTGCTTGTCCAGCTCGGGCGGATCTTCCAGGTCCACCATGCGGCCGTCGATGCGCGCCCGCAGAAAGCCTTCCTTGACCATCTCGGCCATCTGTTTCTTGTACTCGCCCTTCTTGCCGGTGACGTACGGGGCCAGCACGACGAACCGGGACCCCTCGGGCAGCCGCACGGCGCGGTCGACCATCTCCTGGACCGTCTGGGCCTGGATGGGGCGGCCGCACTGCGGGCAGTGCGGGATCCCGATCGAAGCGTAGAGCAGGCGCAGGTAGTCGTAGATCTCGGTCACCGTGCCGACGGTCGAGCGCGGGTTCTTGGAGGTGGTGCGCTGCTCGATCGAGATCGCCGGGGACAGGCCCTCGATCGAGTCGACGTCGGGCTT
Source organism: uncultured Acidobacteriota bacterium (assembly GCA_963733955.1). Classification (GTDB taxonomy): domain Bacteria; phylum Acidobacteriota; class Thermoanaerobaculia; order UBA5066; family Gp7-AA6; genus DATFTF01. Next base: position 913,234 of record CAVTEW010000003.1, on the reverse strand, counting down.
CTCCATCTGCTCCAGGAACTGCCGGGCGTAGGCGGAGAGCGACTCCACGTAGCGCCGCTGCCCCTCGGCGAAGATGGTGTCGAAGGCGAGCGACGACTTGCCCGAGCCCGAGACGCCGGTGACCACGACCAGCCGGTTGCGGGGCAGGTCGCAGGAGACGTTTTGGAGGTTGTGCTGGCGGGCGCCGCGAATCCTCAGGAATTCCATGGGAGGCGGCATTCTATACGTCGCCTGCGCTGCGGTTCGCGATCTGCGCGCCTGTACGCGCGCACCGGATCGCGGCTCGCCCGGATGCGGGCTCGACCGCGCTCCTGATCGCGAAACCTCCGCTCCGGCTCCCGCGGCGCGAGTCGTTTCGCCGATCCAGTCGGCGAAACTTGGTCGCGCCGCGAACCCGGGCTGGCCACCATCGGGAAAACCCTCACCCCGCCCTCTCCCTCGGGGAGAGGGAGAAGACCTCCGCTCCGGCTCCCCAGAGCCCTCGCGGGCGCTCGTCGCTTCCCCATCGCAGCGCCAGGCGTCTTCACCCGGGTTACCATTCATCGCTCCATGGCCGATTCGCCTCGCGACAGCCGTTCGCTTCTCTTTCTGGCCCGGTTCGCCGGCCTGCTCGTGCTCTTTTACCTGGCGGTGGCCTGGCGACCCGCCAACGACGCGGTGATCGTCCCGTTCACCGGCGCGATCGCCCGGATCTGCGCGGCCCTCTTGAACGGGCTCGGCGAACGGGTGGCCGTGGCCGGCACGGAGATCCGCTCGCCGGGGTTCGCCGTGAACATCGAGAACGGATGCAACGGCATCGAGACGGTCCTGCTCTTCGCCTCCGCCGTCCTGGCGTTTCCCTCGACGCCGCGCCGCAAGGCGCTGGGGCTGGCTCTGGGATTCGCCGCGATCGAGGCGCTCAATTTGATCCGCGTGGTCTCCCTGTTCTGGATCGGCCGTCACTATCCGAGCCTGTTCTCCTCTTCGCACACGGTCGTCTGGCAGTCGATCGTGGTCCTGTTCGGCGTCCTGCTGTTTCTGGCCTGGGCCGCGCGCCGGCCGCAGACCGCCGCGGTCGAGTTCCCGGGGGGCCGTCGGCCATGACGCCCGTGGCCCTGCCGGCGACGGTCCTTCGCACGGCCGGCCGCCTGGCCGTCGGGTTTCTCCTCGGGCTGGTGCTCTGGCTCGCCTTTTCCTCGGCCTACGAGCGGATGCTGGCCGGAGGCGCCGAGTCGATCCTGCGCCTGACCGAATGGCCGGCCGTCACGCGGCTGGAGGCCGGCCGCGGCGAGATCCTGGTGAGCCGGTCCGACTTGCCTCCGGCGGCGCCGAGGCCGGGTCTGCCGGCGGCCGATCTGCATTTCAACTTCGTGCTCCTGGTCGCGCTCTTCGCCCTGGCCCGGCGGCCGTGGCGGGGAGACTGGGTGGCGAGCTTTCTCCTGGCCGCCGTCCTGCTCTGGATCGTCCATCTCGGCGCGCTCGTGTTCCAGGTGCGGTCGGTGTACGCGACGCGCTTCGGGGACTGGAGCGCCGCGCACTACGGAGCGGTCGCGCGCAACGTCTGGGCCACCGGCTTTCACTTCTACCAGATCGCCGGCCGTTTCGCCGCGCCGCTGGCCATCTGGTGGCCCTTCGCCCGCATCGACCAGTCCCTCCGGTCCGAAGCGCCCGAGCGGACACGACCGCGCCGGCGGGCCGGCGGCGGATCGCTCCGCATCGTGAAGTAGGGATCCCCCATGCGGACCGCCGCCGAGCTGCAGTTCGCGCTGCTCGCCTTCTCCTCGCTCTTCTCCGTGATCAATCCGATCTCGGCGGCGCCGATCTTCGTGGGCATGACCTCCGGTTCGCCCAAGGACCGCCACCGCGCCGCGATTCGGGCCTGCCTCGCCGCCGCGGCGGTGCTGGCCGTCTTCGCCGCGGCCGGCGGCGCGATCTTCGCGTTCTTCGGCATCACCGTCCCGGCGTTTCAGATCGCCGGCGGCCTGATCTTCGCGCTAATGTCGATCCGGACGCTCCAGGGCGCGCGCGAGGACGTTCCGGCCGACGACCTGGAGAAGGAAGATCCCTCGGTGGTGCCGCTGGGAATCCCGGTCATCGCGGGCCCCGGCGCGATCTCCACGGTCATGATCCTCGTGGGCCAGGCCCAGGACGGCATGCGGAGGTTGGCCCTGGGAGGGGCGATCGCGGTCAACATCGTGCTGACCTACGTCATCCTCCTCGCCGCTCCCGCGATCGTGGCCTGGATCGGCCCGACCGGACAGCGCGTCGTCTCCAAGATCATGGGCCTGATCACCGCGGTCATCGGCGTCCAGTTCGTTCTCAACGGCGTCACCACGGTCTTCCTCTCCATCCTCAAGGCCGCCCGCGGCTGACCGCTTCGGCAACGGTTTCCGAGGCCTCCGGCGCGCCGGACAGCCGGCCGGCGGGCTATACTTGGACACTCACACAAGCCATGACCTCCCGTGTCCGGGTCTTGATCATCAGCGACTCCGCCGACGAGGCCTCCGCGTTCGTGGAGGCCCTGGAGGACGGAGGCTACCCGACGGCCTTCGAACGGGTGAGCGACGCCGCCGCGCTCGCGTCGGCGCTGGATTCCGAGCGGTGGGACGTCATCCTCTGCCAATACGAGCTCGAGCGGTTGGACGCGCTCGCCGCGCTGTCGGCGGCCCGCAAGCGCGACGGCGACGTCCCGTTCCTGATCGTCTCCGAGGAGATCGGCGAAGAGACCGCGGTGCGGGTCCTCAAGGCCGGCGCGCACAATTGCCTGCTCCGGCGCGCGCTGGCGCGGCTGGCGCCCGCGGTGGAGCACGAGCTGCGCGAGGCCCAGCTGCGCCGGGAGCGCCGTCTGGGGCAGAAGGCGCTGCGCGAGAGCGAAACGCGGTTCCGCACGCTGGCCCAGACCGCCTCCGACGCCATCCTGACGATCGACGAGGACGGGCGGATGCTCTTCGTCAACCGCGCCGCGGAGAGGATCTTCGGGCGCCCCGTGTCCGCGTTGATCGGGGAGCGCCTGGAGGCCCTCCTGCCGGAGGGCCCCGCCGTGGAGCGCCTCCTTCAGGCTTCGGCGGCCGGTCCCCGCGGCGGCGAGTTCACCGAAGCGCTGGAAATCGTGGGGCGCCACGCCGACGAAAGGGACATTCCCCTGGAGGTTTCGTTCGGCTCGTTCGCCAGGGAAGGCCGGCGGATGGTGACCGTCATCGCCCGCGACGTGACCGAGCGCCGCCGGGCCCAGCGTCTCCTGCAGGAATCGGAGGAACGATTCCGCATCGCGGCCCAGAGCCTGAGCGACCTCATCTACGAGTGGGATGTCGCGACGGGAGCGCTCCTCGTGCTGGGCGACGTCGATCAGCGCCTCGGGCTCGCCCCGGGCGAGCTGCCCCGCACCATCGAGGCCTGGGAGGCTCTCATCCACCCCGACGACCACGCGCGGGTCATGCAGGCGGTCGAGCGCGGGCTGGCCACCGGAGCGCCGTTCTCCGAGGAATACCGGGTCCGCCGCGGGGACGGCGGGATCCTCCTCTGGTCCAACGCCGGCCGGGCCGTCCTGGACGGTGAGGGGCTTCCGACCCGATGGATCGGCGTGGTGACCGACGTGACCGAGAAGCGGCGCACCGAGGCCGCGCTCCAGCAGACCGACGAGCGGCTGCGCACGCTGGTCGACAACGCGCCGATCGTTCTCTTCGCCCTCGACAAGGACGGCGTCATCGCCCACATCGACGGCAAAGGCCTGGAGTCCATCGGCGTCCGGCCCTCCCAGCTGGTCGGCCGCCGCAGCCTGGACCTCTACCGGTCGATGCCCCAGGTGGTCTCGACGATCCGCCGGGCCTTGGCCGGCGAGGACTTCACCACGACCGTGGCGGTGGGAGAGTTCTCCTGGGAGGTCTGCATCAGCGCGCGGCGCGACGCGCTCGGGAAGACCGCCGGAGCCGTCGGCGTCGCCATCGACGTCACCGAGCAGCAGCGGGCCCGCCGGGCCGCGGACCAGTCCGAGCTGCGCTACCGCAACCTCTTCGAGCGGAACCTGGCCGGCGTGTACCGCACCACGCCGGACGGGAAGTTCCTCGACTGCAACGACTCCTTCGCGCGGATCTTCGGATACGAGTCGCGGGAGGAAGTGCTGCGCCACGGGGCCCTGGACTTCTACCGATCCCCCGAGGACCGCGACGCGTCGATCCGCCGCCTGCTCGAGCGCCAGACCCTGAGCAATTATGAGCAGTGCCTGCGCCGCAAGGACGGCAGCCTGGTCTGGATCCTGGAGAACGGCGCGCTCATCGACGGCCCGGACGGGGGCGTCATCGAGGGAACGATCATCGACATCACCGAGCGCAAACGCGCCGAGGAGCAGGTCAAGCACCTGGCCTTCCACGACACGATGACCGGCCTGCCCAACCGGCTCCTGTTCAACGACCGCTTGAACGTCGCGGTGGTCCAGGCCCACCGGATGCAGCAGAAGCTGGCCGTCCTCTTCCTGGACATCGACCGCTTCAAGGTCATCAACGACTCTCTCGGGCACAGCGTGGGCGACGAGCTCCTGAGGCGCCTGTCCGAGCGCGTCACCGGGTGCGTCCGCGAAGGGGACACCGTGGCGCGTCTGGGCGGAGACGAGTTCACCGTCCTGGTGCCCGGGGTCGGGCACGAGCAGGACGCCGCCAAGATCGCCCAGAAGATCCTCGAGGTCATCCGCCTCCCGTTCTTCATCGACCAGCGCGAGCTCTTCGTGACGACGTCCGTGGGAGTCGCCATCTACCCCACCGACGGCGAGGACGCGGAGATCCTGATCCGCAACGCCGACACCGCGATGTACCGCGCCAAGGAGCAGGGCCGCGACAACTACCAGCTCTACACGCCGGCCATGAACTCAAGGGCCCTGGAGCGCCTCTCGCTGGAGAGCCGGCTGCGGCAGGCCCTCCACAACGAGGAGCTGGTGCTCTACTTTCAGCCCCTGCTGGATCTGGGAACCGGAAAGATCCGCGGCGCGGAGGCGCTCCTGCGGTGGCGGCACCCGACCCTCGGACTGGTCCCGCCTTCCGAGTTCATTCCGATCGCCGAGCTCTCCGGGTTGATCGTGCCGATCGGCGAATGGGTGCTCCAGACGGCGTGTGCCCGGGCCCGGGCCTGGCACCGGGCGGGGTTCCCGCAGCTCTCCGTGGCGGTCAACCTCTCCTCCCGGCAGTTCCAGCAGACCGATCTGGTGCGCCAGGTCACCTCCGCCCTGGAGCGATCCGGCCTGCCGGCGCCCGCGCTCGATCTGGAGATCACCGAGACCAACGCCATGCAGAACGCGGAGGTCTCGATCTCGACGCTGGGCAGCCTCAAGGAACTCGGGGTCAGCCTGTCCATGGACGACTTCGGAACGGGCTACTCCTCGCTCAACTACCTCAAGCGCTTTCCCATCGACCGCATCAAGATCGACCAATCGTTCGTGCGGGACCTCACCCAGGATTCCGACGCCGCGGCGATCGTCGCGGCGGTCATCGCCATGGCCCACACCCTCCAGCTCTCGGTCGTGGCCGAGGGAGTCGAGACGGACGAACAGCTGGCCTTTCTGCGGCAGAACGACTGCGACGAGATGCAGGGATACCTCTTCAGCCCGCCGGTGGAAGAGCGGGCGTTCGAGGAGCTGCTCCGCGCCGACCGCGCGCTGCCGGCGCGCATCGCCCGCGCGCCGATGCAGTTCCGAAAATAGAGAGCTTCCGCCTTCCGCCTTCCGCCTTCCGCCTTCCGCCCCGTTCAGGCCCCGCCCACCTCCAGGCCCATCTCCCAGGCGGGGCGGTTGGGCCCATAGTAGTCGGCCAGCCGCCGGAGGCGGTGAAAGCCGAAGCGCTCGTAGAACGCGATCGCTCCCCCGTTGTCGACGTCGACCTCCAGGCGAACCTCTTTCACGACCGCGGCGGCGAACCGGCGCAGCAGCTCCTCCAGGAGCGCCCGTCCGATCCCTCGGCGCCGGTGCTCGAAGGCGACGTCCAGAGTCACGACGTGGCCCAGACGCCGGATCGAGACGTATCCCACCACGAACCCCGCGATCGATCCGTCGATCTCGGCGACCACGGCCTGGGCCGTCGACAGGGCCAGGAACTGTCGCAGCTCCTCGCGGCTGTAGGCGATCTCGGCCTGGAAGCAGGCCTGGTCGAGGCGGTAGAGCGTCTCGAAATCGGCCATGCGCACGTCCCTGAGGCGGAACGGCGGTTCGCTCATGACCGCCTCTGTCCCCGCGTCGCCGCGTCTGCGCGTCCCCGCGTCGTCATCTCCTCCGCATGGCGCGATCGGCTTCACGCTTGAGCTCCCGATCCCGGATGGCGTCGCGCTTGTCGTGAAGCTTCTTTCCCTTGACCAGGCCGATTTCCACTTTGACGCGGCTGCCCTTGAAGTAGAGCGAGAGCGGCACGCACGTGACGCCGCGCGTGGCGACCGCTCCGGCCCAGCGGTCGAGCTCGCGGCGATGGAGCAGGAGCTTGCGGTCGCGCTCGGGCAGGTGATTGGTCCAGGATCCCGAGCCGTACGGCGAGATGTGCGCCCCCACCAGGTAGGCCTCGCCTTCGCGAAAGTGCACGAAGGAGTCCTTGAGCTGGGCGCGGCCTTCCCGGAGCGACTTGACCTCCGTTCCGGTCAACACGACTCCCGCCTCCATGCGGTCCTCGATGAAGAAATCGTGGAAGGCTTTGCGGTTCGTGGCGACGGGTCGGCCTTCCGCGAGGGTCCGGGGCTCCTTCACGGCTCGATCTGGGGAAACCCGAGCTCGTCCTCGGGAGCCATTTCGCGAACCAGCTCGGGGAATCGCCGGGCCAGCTCCGGGTCGAACTGCGTGCCGGCCTTCAAGAGGATGATCTCCAGCGCCGCGTCGGACGAGATCGGCGCGCGGTAGGAGTGCGGCGCGACCATCGCGTCGTAGGCCTCGGCGATCGCGATGACGCGGGATCCCAGCGGGATGCTCTCTCCGGACAGGCGGTCGGGATAGCCCGAGCCGTCGAAGCGCTCGTGATGGTGCCGCACCAGCGGGGCCACCGGGTACGGAAAGTCGATGCGCGAAAGGAGGGCCGCGCCGACCGCGGCATGGTGCCGCACCGCGGTGAGCTCCTGCAGATCGAGCGCGCGCCGTCCGGCGATTTTTTCGTAAGGAAGGTCCAGCGACTTCAGGCCGATGTCGTGGAGGAGCCCGGCCACGGCGAATTGCTCGACCGTCTCGGAGGGGAGGGCCAGCGCGCCGGCGAACCTTCGGCACAGCGCGCCCACCGCGAGGGCGTGGGCCTTCAGCTGCGGGTAGGCGCGCAGGTCCGGCTCGATGAGGAAGTGGATCAGGCTTCGGAAGGAGCGCCGGTACCGCTCGGCCCACCGGTCCCGCAGGACCGACGTCCGCACCAGGCGATGCGTTTCCCGCCAGGCCGCTTCGCTTTCCGCGGCCGGCGGGCGGGGGAACACGAGCGAGAGCAGGAGCGTGGCCGGGCCCGAAGAGATCACCGAGGTCTGGACGCCGCCGAGCCCCTGGATCTCCCCGGCGGACCGTCCGAAGGGAAACTCCAGGCGAAAGGTCTTCTGGTTGGCCACCGGCAGGTCGGGGACCGAGGACCGTAAGGCCGCCTCCAGGCTTCCGACCAGCGCCCCGAGGGCCTGCGGCGCCAGCTCGCGGCGCGCGCCGATGGTCAGCTCCGCCAGATCCCGCGTCCAGACCGAGAAGACCACCGCGTCCAATTCGGAATTGAGCAGCAGCGTGTTGAAGAATCCCTTCAGGACCCGCGATTCCCGGCGCGGCGGCTCCGCCGTCGGATCGATCCGCTCGGACGCCGGCGCCGCCTCTTCCGGCTCCGTCCGAGCGGGCCGTTGCGCGGGGACGGGTTCCGGCGCCGGAACCTGTCGATCCGGCGGCGCGGGCGCGGCGCTCCTGACCTCGGGCGAGAAGAGATCCGGCGGAGCCGGAAACGCCACGGACGTGGACGGCTGGTCGGCGAGGAACAGGGCTTCCTGGTCTTCCAGGGGCAGCGGCTCGGGCTGCGCCACGGATGAGTCGAACTGCACCAGGACCGCTTCGAGCCGCTGCACCGCGAGCTCCGTGCGCCGGACGTCCTCCCAGCCGAAGGGCGCTCCGCCCAGGCGGTCCTGCAGCTCGAGGATCCCCACCAGCCGCGATCCCTGGTAAACGGGAGCGGTCAGTGAGTGCGCGTAGTGATCGCGCTCCATCGCCTCTCCGAGCTGACCCGCTTCCGCGGGAGAGTTGACGAAGGCGGGGCGGCGGTGGTGCTGCACCCACTCGATCAGAGGGTGGCCGGGAAGCAGAACGTCCTCGGGGCCGAACCGGGACACGAATCCGTACGAAGCCGCCAGCCTGTAGGAGCCGGTGTCGGTCATGAGGTAGAAGCGCGCCCGGGAGACCCCCAGCGCGTTGCGCGACCCGCGGAGCGCCTCGGCGACGGCGGTCTCGGCGCTGGTCTGGGACATGCGGCGGAGTCTAACGGGTCGAAGGAATCCGCGTTCCGGGCCGCGCGGGCGCCGCCGCCGCGAAGCCGCCGCCGGCGTCCCGACCCGTGTCGCGCAAGCCACGCCACTGTCGCGGGATCGCCACGGAATCGAGAAACGCCGGATCGTGAGCCGAAAGCCCGAAAGGACGCCAAGGCATTGCTCCAGAAGTGGTTACGGCGCTCAACCGCGGGGCCGCGCGTTCTGGCACCACATCTGCGGTAGGCCGGCCTGGAGAACCTTCTTTGAGAGCACAAACGACACTGCGCACGGGCGTCTCGATCGATGGAGTCGGGCTTCATTCCGGCCATCCGGTGCGGGCCCATTTCCGCCCGGCGCCCGCCGGCCACGGCATCGTCTTCGTGCGGCTCGACCGCCCGGAAACTCCGATTGCGGCGCGCCTGGAATCGGCCAGCACGTTCGACTTCGCCACCACCCTGGCCGCGGGCGGCGTCTCGATCGGAACGGTCGAGCACGTCCTGTCCGCCGCCGCCGGCGAGGGCCTGGACAACTGCCGCATCGAGGTGGATGGGCCGGAGATGCCCATCCTGGACGGCTCCGCGCTCCCGTTCGTCCGCCTGTTCCACGCCGCGGGATTCGAGCGGCTGGACCTGCCCGTCCGCCCCATGAGCGTCGGCCGGACGGTGGAAGTCGTGCGGGGCGACCGGAGCATCGTGTACCGGCCCGGCGGACCGAACCTGACCGTCACCTACGCGATCGACTTCGCTCACCCCGTCGTGGGCCGGCAGGAGCTGACCGTGGCGATCCGGCCGGAAGAGTATTCGACGCGCATCGCGCCGGCCCGCACGTTCGGCTTCGCGCGCGACGTGGAGGCGCTGCGGGCCCGGGGACTCGCCCGAGGCGGCAGCCTGCACAACGCCGTCGTCCTGGACGATTCGGGGGTCGCTTCCGGCCCTCTGCGCTTCCGCGACGAGTTCGTCCGCCACAAGATCCTGGATCTGGTCGGCGATCTGGCCCTGCTCGGGCAGCCTCTCCAGGGGCAGGTCCATGCCTACAAGGCCGGGCACGCCCTCCACATCGAGTTCGCCCGGGCCCTCCGCGCCGCGGTCGGCACGCCGGCGGTCGAGGCGGAGGAATCCGTCGAGCGCGAAGCGGCGGGGCGACTCTAACCGTCACCTCCGCTGCGCTCGGAGTCTGCGCCCGCAGCGCACCGGCGCTCGGCTCGCCCAAAGGGGCTCGACCGAGCGCCTGACTCCATGCTCGCTCCGGCTCCCGCGGCGCGCGCCTCCTCCTTCGCTTCCGCTCAGGAGACTTCGCGCGCCGCGAGCCTAAGCACCTGCCAGGAGTTTCAAGGGGATCCTTGATGCGTTGCATCGGGTGGCTTCCTCTCCCGCCTTACGCCTCACGCCTCACGCCTCACGCGCGGGCAAAGCCCGCGTCGCCTTACGCCTCACGCGCGGGCAGAGCCTGCATCGCCTTACAATTCCTCGAATGGGACGCGCCTCGGGGCTTCGGGCGGCGGTGCTTCTGGTCGCGTGCGCGGCCGCGACCGGGCGCGCCTCGGCGCAAGAGGCCCCCCGCCCGGCCCGGATCGACCTGCTGCGCGCGCAGGCTCGGGGGCCCGACGTCTTTCTGCGCTTCCATCTCGACGGAGCGCTCAATCCCGAGCTGGGCACCAGGATCCAGGCCGGATTGGAGACCACGATCCGGTACGAGATCCGGCTGTACCGCCACAACGCGCACTGGCTCTGGGACTACCGCATGGACACCCGGGAGTACCGCGTGACCGTGACCTACGATCCGGTCACGCGGGAGTACGTCCTGGTCGAGACGCTGGACCGGAAACCGCTCGGACGGTCGACCATGAAGGACTTCCGCGAGGTCACGCAGCGGCTCGTCTCGCAGGACAATCTGCTGGCCTTCCGCGTGCGGTTCGACGACTGGCGCACCAACCTTTACGTCACGATGCGCGCGACGTTCGACTCCGGATACCTCTTCACGATCATCCCGGTCGATTCCCGAACCGCCTGGCGGGAGTCCAACCGCTTCGAGATCAAGGCTCCGGCGCGATGAGCCTTCTGACCGAGCTCCAGAGGCGCCGCAAGGACAACCGGCTGATCGTCGGCCTGGCTGCCGCGGTCCTGCTGGTGTGGGCGGCGGTCTCCGTCCTGGAGCGGCGCGCCGACGACCCCGCTTCGATCACCCGCGGCCTGATCCTGTTCGTCCTCTCCTACCTGAACATCACCCTGATCGCGGCGGTCCTCTTCGTCCTCTGCCGCACGCTCCTGAAGACATGGCTGGAACGGCATCGCGCCGAGCTCGGCTCCCAGTTCAAGAGCCGGCTCCTGGTCACCTACTTCGGTCTGACCGCGATTCCCATCGGAATCCTGTTCTTCACCGCCACGGGGCTTCTGCAGCGCTCCATCGACCGCTGGTTCTCCACGCCGGTCCGCGAGGTCGTCGACAAGGCGCGGTCCCTCCAGGACCTGGAGGAGCGCCGGATCATGGACCAGGCTCTCGACGACGCCAAGGCCCTGGTGGCCTCCGGCGCGGGAGCCGACAGCGCCGCGCAGCTCGACCGCTTCCGGCGGGAGCATCGGCTGGATTCCGTCGAGGTCTACCGGGACGGCCGGCGGGTGGCTCTTTCGGCGGACCGTCCCTCCGAGGTCGCCCCGCTCGCGCCGGAGAACCTAGGGGAGACCAAGATCGACGTTCTGGCCGACGGGTCCCACCGCTATCGGGCGCCGCGGGGACTCGGCGCGGAGGTCTGGGTCACCGGCCTTCGGATCCCGCCGGCCGAAGCCCGGGCCATGGCCGGGATCGCCGAGGCCTGGAGCGAATACCGCAAGCTCGAGGTGCAGAAGCCGGCCATCAAGGCCGCCAACATCTCGACCTTCCTCCTGGTCACGCTGGCCATCCTCTTCGCCTCGATCTGGACGGGCCTGACGCTGGCGCGGCGCATCACCGGGCCGATCGCGGCGCTGGCGGACTCCACGCGGCGCCTGCAGGACGGGGACCTCTCGGCCCGCGTCGACGTGCCCGCGGCCGATGAGCTCGGCGTCCTGGTCCAGTCCTTCAACCGGATGGCCGCCGGGCTCCAGGGCGCGCGCGACGCGCTCTTGCGCTCCAACGCCGATCTCCAGTCCTCCAACCTGCGCCTGGACATGGGGCGCCGCCTGGTGGAGACCGTCCTGCAGTCGGTCACCACCGGCGTCCTGGCCCTGGACGCCGACGACGGCGTGATCGTATGCAATCCCGCGGCCCGTCATCTCCTGACGCTCCCCGACGACGTCTCCCTCCAGACGCTGCGGCGGCGGCCCGACCTGGCGCCGATCGCCGCGCTGGTCGACGAGGCACGTGAAGGCGGACGCTCCTTTGCGCCCCGCGAGGTCCAGGTCGCCACCGACGAAGGCGAGCGCCGGCTGGAGGTCACGTTGAGGCCGCTGGCGGCCGCCACGCCGGACGGGCGCGGAGGCTGGGTGCTGGCGATCGAGGACACCACCCACCTGGCCCGGGAGCAAAAACTCGCGGCCTGGATCGAAGTGGCCCGCCGCGTGGCGCACGAGATCAAGAATCCCCTGACCCCCATCCGCCTCTCCGCCGAGCGCATCGCCAAGCGCCTGCGCTCGGGCGAGCCCGGCCTCTCCGAGGCGATCGAGCGCGGCACACGGGTGATCGTCGAGGAGGTCGACTTCCTCAAGTCCCTGGTGGACGAGTTCTCCCGCTTTGCCCGGCTGCCGGAGATGCGCCCCGAGCCGACTGACCTGCCCGCCCTGGCCCGCTCCGCGGTCCGCCTCTTCGAAGGGGCCCGCGAGGGCGTCGCCCTGCGCGTCGAGTCGGCCCTCTCCCGCGACGTCGTGCAGATCGACCCCGAGCAGATCAAGCGGGCCCTCATCAACCTCCTCGACAACGCGCTGGAGGCCTGCGGCGCGGCCGGAGAGATCGTGGTCCGGCTCGAAGACGGCCGCGGCGGGGTCACCCTCGAGGTCGCCGACACCGGCCGCGGCGTGCCTCCGCGCGACCGCGACAAGCTCTTCCTGCCCGACTTCACCACCAAGGGCCGGGGCACCGGGCTGGGCCTGGCGATCGTCTCCCGGATCGTCGCCGATCACAACGGGACGATCCGCGTGGAGGACAACCGCCCGCGCGGGGCCCGTTTCATCATCGAGCTGCCGGCGGCGTGAAGAAGCGCGCAGTCCTCGTCATCGACGACGAGAAAGCCATCCGGGAGACGCTCTCGGAAATCCTCTCCGACGAGGGGTACGCGGTCACTCCGGTGGCCTCGGGCGAGGAAGGCCTGCGCCGTTTCCTGGAGGAGAGTTTCGACCTGGTCTTTCTGGACGTCTGGCTCAAGGACAAGGACGGCTTGACGATTCTGGAAGCCGCCGCTCCCCGCCTGGCCCAGGTGCCGGTGGTCATGATCTCCGGGCACGCCAGCGTCGAGACCGCCGTGCGCGCGGTGCGCCTGGGCGCCTACGATTTTCTGGAGAAGCCGCTTTCCCTCGAACGCGTCCTGCTCACCGCGCAGAAGGCCATCGAGCGGCGGGACCTGCTCGCCGAGGTCGCCTCCTTCCGCGGGCGGAGCGAGTCGGAGGCGGAGCTGCTCGGCGACTCCCCGCCGATGGCGCGGCTGAAGGAAGAAATCGCGCGGGTGGCGCCGACGGACGCCCGCGTGCTGATCGTCGGCGAGAACGGCACCGGCAAGGAGCTTGCGGCCCGGGCCCTGCACCGCTTCTCGGCGCGGGCCGATTCGCCGTTGGTCGAGGTCAACTGCGCGGCCATCCCCGAGGAGCTGATCGAGTCGGAGCTCTTCGGCCACACCCGGGGCTCGTTCACCGGCGCGAGCGAAGACCGGCGCGGCAAGTTCGAGGAGGCCGACGGGGCCACGCTCTTCCTCGACGAAGTCGGGGACATGTCGGCCAAGACGCAGGCCAAGGTCCTGCGGGCGCTCCAGGAGGGGCGCTTCACCCGGGTGGGAGGAACCCGACCGCTCTCTTCGGATGCCCGGGTCCTCTCGGCGACGAACAAGGACCTCTCCGAAGAGATCCGCCGCGGGACGTTCCGGGAAGACCTCTTCTTCCGCCTGGCCGTGGTCCCGATCCGGGTTCCAGCCCTGCGCGAGCGCGCCGAGGACATTCCGCTGCTGGCCACCCATTTCCTCGACGCGTCGGCCCGACACTTCGGGATGAAGGCCAAGCACCTCTCCGCCGACGCCCTGGCGGTCCTCCAAGCCTACGAATGGCCGGGCAACGTGCGGGAGCTCAAGAATCTCGTGGAGCGGCTTCTGATCCTCTCTCCCCGCCAGGAGATCGGGCCGGCCGACCTGCCCCTCCCCGCGCCAGCCGACGGCGCGCTCGCCGCGGACGCCCCGTTGAAGGACGCCCGCGACGACTTCGAGCGGCGCTACATCCTGGCCGCGCTCAAGCGCTACCGCGGCAACGTCACCCGCACGGCCGAGGCGCTGACGGTGGAGCGTTCCAACCTGTACCGGAAACTCAAGAGCTACGGGATCGAGGTGGAGAGGGAGTCGAAGGGATGAGGAAGAATTTGCGACTTGCGATTTGCGATTTGTGATTTGTGATTGGTGATTGCGGCTTGCCAAGTCTTGCCCAGCCCAAATCGCAAATCTCAAATCACGAATCTCGACCGTCACTCCTCCAACAGCCGCATCTCCAGCACCTGATTTCCCGGGGGGCTCTCCAGCCTCAGATAGTGCTCGGCGGCGGCGAAGAGGGCGTCGGCGGGAGTCAGCCCGACGATCTCCGAGCCGACGATCGGCACGCCGTGACGCTCGGCCTCGGAACGGACGCACTCGAACACGCGGTGAAGCGGCGTCTTCTTGTAGTTGGTCATGTTGATGGAGACCTGCACCTGGCCGCGCCCGGCGAGCTCGACGCCCATGGCCTTGACGTAGCGAAACCCGCCGCCGATATGCCGGATGGCCTTGGCGATCCGGTCGGCCACGGCGAGATCGCGCGTGCCCAGGTTGATGTTGTACGCGATCAGGGAGGCCCGCGCGCCGATGGCCACCGCTCCGGCGGTGGCGTGCGGCGCCGCCGGCCCGAAGTCCGGCTTCCACGCCGGATCCTGCATCTTCCGGGCGAAGCCCTCGAACTCTCCCTTGCGGATCTCCGCCAGGTTGCGGCGCGACTCGGCCGAGGCGGACTCCTCGTAGAGATAGACCGGGATCCCCCAGCGCTGCGCGACGGACGCCCCGATCTCCCGGGAGAGGGCGATGCACTCGTCCATCGTGGCTCCCCGGATCGGGATCAGGGGCACCACGTCCACCGCGCCCATCCGCGGGTGCTCTCCCTTGTGCCGGGTGAGGTCGATGCGGGAAACCGCCGCGGCGAAGAGGGCTTCCACCCCGGCGCGGATCCCCGCGGCGTCTCCGACCATGGTCAGGACGCTGCGGTTATGGGCCGCGTCGGAGGACACGTCGAGCAAACGCGCGCCCCCCGCGGAGCGGACGGAATCGACGATCTCGCCGACGCGGCGCGCGTCCGCCCCCTCGGAAATATTGGGCACACATTCGATGACGTTCTTCATGGGAGGCGGCAGTTTATAATCACCGGATCGTGAGCCAAGCCGCGCCTCTCGGGAAGACCCTCCTCGGCCGGAGTCCGCGGCGCCTGCCGGTGTCCGCCCGGGTTCTCCGGTGCGGGTCCGGGGCGAGGCAGACGCAACGCCCGGCGCGCAACGGAGCCGCCCGGACCCCATGAGCTCTCCGGCCCCCGAAGCCTATCCGGGCAATCCCTCGCTGCCCCGCGAGGTGCGCGAGAAGATCCTCTCGACGTTCCGGCACACCCTGAACCTCTTCCATCAGGGAAAGACCGACGACTGCCTGATCGGCTGCGATTTCATCCTGAAGATGGATCCGCGGTTCGCGCCGGCGCGCAAGCTCATGGAGAAGGCCAAGAATCCGTCGGCGGCCGTGGACGTCGCCGAGCTCGAGGCCGTCGTCACGGCGACGCCGACCCGGCAGGAGCGGGTCGCCGCGGCGGACCCGAATCGGCTCCTGGTGCGAGCCGTCGAGAGCTTCAACGCGCGGGATTTCGACGCCGCCATCGGGGCGGCCGAGCAGGTGCTCGCGGTGCTCCCGGGCAACCGGGACGCGCTGGAGATCCTGGACAAGGCGGCCGGGAAGAAAGCGGCCCAGCCCCTCTTCGACGCGTCCCGGCAACGCGCCCTGGCGGCGCTGGAGAACAGCCGGCAGGAGGACGCGCGCCGCGAGCTCGAACGCATGCGGGGGCTCGATCCGGACCATCCGGCGGTCGCCCTCCTGGAGCGCAAGCTCGGGGGAGCGCCGCCGCCGCCGCCGCCCGCGCCGCCTCCCGCCGCCGCGCCGGCCTCCGACGACATCCAGTTCGACCTGTCAATCCCCGAGCCTCTGCAAATCGGCTTCGGCGGGGAAACGCGGGAGCCGGAAATCCATTTCGACGACAGCGCCACGGTTTCGCTCAACCTGGGCGCCGCTCCTCGAACGCCGGCCCATTCCGCTCCGGGCGGCCTGGAAGCGCTGTCCCTCGACTCCCTGTCGCTCGATGCGCCCGGAGCCGCTCCCGCCCCACCGCCCAAGTTCGACGGAGACGCCACCAACCCCGGCGCGACGCGCGTGCCCGCGCCGGCGCCCCCGCGCGGCTCGCCGGCCGATCTGTGGTCCGCGTCCTCCGAGGGAGGACTCGATCTCGAGCCGGAGCCCGCGCCGGCACCGTTCCACGCGCCCGCGCCGCCTCCCGCCGCGCCGCCCCTGGTTCCCAGCCTCGCTCCGATCGAAGACGAGGACTCCAAGGACAACGAGCGCGAGATCGAGGCCTTGCTGCGCCAGGGAGACGACGTCGCCAACCGCGGCGACCGCCAGCAGGCCATCGAGGTCTGGTCCCGCATCTTCCTGATCGACATCAACAACACGGAAGCGGTCAACCGCATCGAGAAGGCCCGCCAGGAAATGGCCGAGGGCAATCGCACCATCAGCGAATGCCTGAAGACGGGGCGAGAGAAGTTCGAGTCCGGAGACTTCGCGGGGGCCCGCGACCTCTTTCTCCAGGTCCTGGCGGTGGACGAGAACGAGCCGACCGCCCGCTTCTACATCGACCGCATCGAGGAGGAACTCGCGCGCGGCCGCGGAGAGGCCTCGCCCGAAGACGCGTTCACGGCTCCCGCCTCGTCGTCGGCTCCGGGCGCCCCCCCCGCGTCGCCCGCGGCCTCGGCCGCCGCGCACGCCGCCGCCGCCCGCCGCCGATCGGGTCTGGCGATTCCTCCCCGCGTTCTGGCCCTCGTCGGGGTGGCGCTGGTCGCCAGCGCCGTCGGCGCGTACCTCGTCTTCAAGACGCCGCGCCCCGGCCCGGCCGGCTCGGCCACGGCCGCCTCCGCCAGGGGCTCGCTCGCGCGCGCCCGCGAGCTCGCCGCGGCCGGAAAGACCGCGGAAGCGCGACAGGAGCTGCAGCGGGTGCCGCGGTCCAGCCCGGACTTCGCCCCCGCGCGCAAGATGCTGGCCGATCTCGACAACGCTCCTTCGACCCAGCCCGGCTCGTCGACCGCGGTCGCCGCCGCTCCGACCGCTCCGGCCATCGACGTGATGCCCGCGGCCACGCCCGGGCCGAACGACCCGGCGCGGCTGCGGGCCGCCGGCGAGAAGGCCCTGTCCGAGAAGCGCTACATCGAGGCGCTGAAGAATTTCAATCTCGCCTCGCCGTCCTTCCGCAACGACCCGACGTTCGCCCAGGCGCTCGGACTGGCCTCCGACAAGGTGACCGCGCTCGCGCCGGCGGTGAAGCTCTACAACGAAGCGGAATACGAAACGGCGATTCCGGTGCTCTGGCGGATCTATCAGGAAGATCGCGAGAACCTGGACGCGAAATCCTACCTGCTGCGCTCCTACTACAACCAGGGGATTACCCTGCTGCAGAACGGCCTCTACGAGAAGGCCATCCAGTCCTTCGACGAGGCGCTGGCCCTGGACGCCACCGACACCGAAGCGATCCGACACCGGAAGTTCGCCGAGCACTACCGCAAGGGGGACCTGGACTTGATGGGCCGTATCTACGTGCGGCACCTGAATCGCCGTCCTTGAGACGCCTGGAGGAAGCTCCCCCGGTGACTGACGGCGGGGACCGTCCCCTCGTGGATTTTCCGCTGCGCCATGACGGGGCGGACTTCTCGCTGCCCCTGCGCACGGGGGACGGGGCGGAGGAAACCGAGGAGCCGCGGCGGGACGCGCGCCTGGGCCAGCGCGCCGGAGCCCTGGCCGCCGACGCCGCCACCGTCGGTCTGATCTGGGTCGCGGCGGTCCTGGCCGCGAGCGTCGTGCGGGGGGAGATGCCCCGGGCCGAGGGCCTCTTGTGGGGGCTTCCCTTTCTCCTTCTGCTCTCCTTCTTCGCCACGGTCCCGGCCCTGATCCTCTTCGGACGGACCGTCGGGATGGCCGCGGCCGACCTCGCCCCTCGGACGTCTCCTCTGGGACGTCGGCTCGATCCGGGGGAGGCGACGCGGCGATGGCTGGGCACGCTCGTCACCGCGGCCTCGCTCGGGTTGGCGCTTCTCTTCACCCTCCGCGGATCCGGCGGCGCGACGCCGGCCGATCGCTGGTCGGGGCGCGCGTTGGAAGAAGTGGAGAGTTGAGCTCGCCGCCGTGACCCAGCCGCTGCGCGTCGCCGTCGCCCAGATCGACACCACCGTCGGCGACTTCGAGGGCAACGCGAAAAAGATCCTCGAAGGAGGCCGCGCGGCGCAGCGGGAGGGCGCGCACCTGGTCCTCTTCCCCGAGCTGACGGTCTGCGGTTATCCCCCCAAGGACCTGCTGGAACGGCGGTCCTTTCTCGACGAGACCGAGCGCGCCGCGCGCGGCCTCGCGGCGCGGACCGGAGACGCCGTGTGGCTCTTCGGGTCCCTCCAGAGGAACCGGGCGCGCGCGGGACGGACCGTGTTCAACACCGCCCTCGCCGCGCGGAGGGGCCGGATCGTCGGCGCGTACCACAAGCGGCTGCTTCCGACGTACGACGTGTTCGACGAGGGCCGCTACTTCGAGCCGGGCTCGCGGCCCCTCGTCCTCACGGTGCGCGGGCGGAAAGTCGGGGTGACGGTGTGCGAGGACATCTGGAACGACAAGACGTTCTGGCGGCGCCCCCTCTACGACACCGATCCCCTGGAGGATCTGCGGCGCTCGCGGGTGGATCTGCACGTCAACATCGCCGCCTCGCCGTGGGCGCTGGGGAAGGACCGCCTGCGCCAGCGGATGATGAGCCAGATCGCCCGGGGGACCGGGATTCCCCTGGTGTCCTGCAATCTCGTCGGGGGCAACGACGGGCTGGTCTTCGACGGGAGCTCCTCCGCCTTCGACGCGCGCGGCCGCCTGATCGCCCGCGGCAAGGCCTTCGCGGAGGATTTCTGGCTCGTGGATCTCCCGGGAGGAACGGGCCCCAAGGCCTCGCCGGAGCCGGACGTCCGGCTGATGCGCCGGGCCCTGGTCCTGGCCTTGCGCGACTACGCGGGCAAGTGCGGATTTCAGACCGCCGTGCTCGGCCTGTCCGGCGGGATCGACTCCGCCGTGACGGCCGCGCTCGCGGTCGAAGCCGTGGGAGCCGACAGCGTCACCGGCGTCGCGATGCCCGGCCCCTACTCCTCGGAGGGAAGCCTGCGCGACGCGCGGGAGCTGGCCCGCCGTCTGGGCGTGCGGCTCCTGGAAGTTCCCATCGGGCCCGTGTTCGACGCGTACCGCCGGACGCTCGCGCCGGCCTTCGGCGCGGAGACCTGCGGCGCGGCCGAGGAGAATCTCCAGGCCCGCATCCGCGGCGCGATCCTCATGGCGCTCTCCAACCGGTTCGGGCACCTGGTGCTCTCCACCGGCAACAAGTCGGAGATCGCGGTGGGCTACTGCACCCTCTACGGAGACATGGTCGGCGGCTACGCCCTCCTGTCGGACATCCCCAAGACGCTCGTGTACGCGCTGGCCGAGGACATCAACGGCAACGAGGCGGTGATCCCCGCCGCCTCCATCGAGAAGGAGCCCTCCGCAGAGCTTGCGCCCGACCAGAAGGACACCGACGCGCTGCCTCCCTATCCCGTTCTCGATCCCTTGATCGAGGCGCTGGTGGAGCAATCGCTGCCGGTGGCGACGGCGGCCCGCCGGACGGGAGTCTCGCCGGACCTGGCCCGGGAGATCGCGCGCCGCCTGGACCGCAATGAGTACAAGCGACGGCAGATGCCTCCCGGCCCCAAGGTCACCGGACGCGCGTTCGGCGAGGGACGCCGTTATCCGATCGCGCAGAAGTTTCGACTGTAGGGCCGCCGGAGCTTCGGTCTCCTGAGAGCGGATCGCTGATCGCCGAGAGCTGATCGCTGAGAGCTGAGAGCTGATAACTTTCCCCGCGTGATTTCCTCCGAGAAATATGCCTGGAAGGAGATCCCCGGCTCGTCGCACGACCTGCTGCGCCGGCGCATCCTGGAATTCCCGGCCGGGCTGCGTCTGCTCGACTTGGGCGCGGCGGGCGGCCATCTGGGACGGGCGGTCCGGGAGCGCTGCGCGTATCTGGCCGGGGTGGAGGCCGATCCCGCCGTGCCCGCGGCGGCCCGCGCCGCGTACGACGACTGGCGGGAAGGCGACGCTCTGGCGCCGATGGACTGGGCCGACCCGTTCGACGTGGTGGTCTGCGCGGACGTCCTGGAGCACCTCCCGCAGCCCGAGCGGCTGCTGGACCGAATCCGGGGCTGGCTCAAGCCGGGCGGCACGCTGCTGGCCTCGATTCCCAACGCCGCCAACGTCTCGGTGCGCCTGGCTCTGCTGGCGGGTCGCTTCGAGTACGCCGAGCGCGGCATCCTGGACCGGACGCACCTGCGCTTCTACACGCGAGCGACCGCGCGCCGGCTCCTGGAGGCGAGCGGTCTGGTCGTGCAGTCGGCCGCGGCCACGGCCATGCCCTACGAACTCGCCGTGCCGGCGCTCGCAAGGCCGCCCTGGGTCAGCCCCACGCGCGGATTCGCGCGCCTCTCCTCCCGACTGTGGCCGACGCTCTTCGGGTACCAGTTCCTCCTCGAAGCCATCCGGCCATGAAGGCGTCCCTGGTCATCCCGGCTTTCAACGAGCGCGCGCGGATCGAGGCGTGCGTGCGGGGCGTCGCGGACTGGCTGTCGGAGGATTCGAGCGGCTGGAGCTGGGAAGTCCTGATCGTCGATGACGGCTCGACCGACGGCACCAAGGCGGCCGCCGAGCGCGCCGCGGCCGGCGTTCCCCTGCCGGTGACCGTGCTGCGCAACGAGGTCAACCGTGGCAAGGGCCGGGCGGTGCGGACCGGAGTCCTGGCGTCGACGGGGGATCCGGTCCTGATCTCCGACGTCGATCTCTCCACGCCGCTGGCCGAGTGGGTGAAGCTCGCCGGCCACCTGGCCACCCATCCGATCGTCATCGGCTCCCGCGCGCTGCGTACCGATCTGGTTCGCCGCAAGCAGCCCCTGTACCGCCGCGCCCTGGGGCGTGCGGGCAACCTGCTGGTGCGCCTGTTCGCCGTCTCCGGGATCCGCGACACGCAATGCGGATTCAAGCTCTTCCAGGGAGACGTCGCACGCGCGCTGTTCCGGGCCGCCCGCATCGATGGATTCGCCTACGACATGGAGATCCTCTACCTCGCCCGGCGACGGGGGATCCCGATCGCCGAGGTGCCCGTGCTCTGGTTCAACTCGCCGGAGTCCAAGGTCTCCGTCCTGCGGGACGCCCTGCCGACGCTGCGAGATCTGCTGCGGCTGCGCTGGATGCACCGCAGGCAGCCGCGCGACTCGCAGCCCGGGATTCCGGACTCGACGGAGAACGCCGGCCGACGCTAGCAGCGCGCGGGCTCTTCCAGCGCGGGCGCGGCTGCGTCCGGCCGGAGGCGGCCGGCGAGTCCGGCGGCCGCCAGCGGCGCCAGGGCGGCGGTCGTCCGCGGAAGGGCCGTCCGGACGAGCCAGGACGGACCGCGCACGGCAAAGGCCGGCAGGAGGAGATAGACGGCCAGGCACGCGGCGGCGAGCGCGAGCAACCGATCGGCGAAGGGGGTCCTGCGGCCCGCCAGCGCCAGAAGCGCCAGGCACGCGAGAACCGCCCCGCCCCAGAGACCGATTTCGCCGGCCTCCGCGCCCAGGGCCGCGCCGATCCGCGCGGGAAGCTCGCCGACGCGGGACCCCAGGAAGGTGAAATCGAAATCCCGCAGCGGAGCGCCTCGCGACGCCAGGCGCGAGACCGCCGCCGCGGCCGCGGCCGGGATCAACGCGGCCGCCGCGGTTCGGAAGCGGCGCGCCGCGAGCGCGCCGATCCCCCCGGCGCAGGCGAGGAACACGCCTTCGTTCTTGAGGAATCCCGAGAGGAGCGACGCCGCGGCCAGCCGCCGCCAGGGACGCGGAGCATCCGCCGGAGCGCCCTGCTCCGCGTCCAGGCTGTCGCAGTACGCGGTTCCGAACAGGAGGCAGGCCGCCGAGAGCGGCACCTCGGCCAGACCCGTGAGAAAGCCCGAATACAGCGGCTCGAACCAGGCCAGGAGTGCCGCGGCCGCCATCGCGACCGTCCCGGATTCCGTGCGGCGCCGCAGCCACCCGAAGAGGATCGCGAGCGTCGCGACCTGCAGCGCGGGGAACAGCAGCGCGAGGGCATGGTCGTCCCACCGTTCGAGCAGCGAGGCCAGGCCCGCGTAGACCAGGGGCAGGCCGAGCGGGTACTCGGGGTGAGAGAACCCGTACGCTTCTCCGGGCCACAGACGCGAGGGGAAGGCCCGCGCGAGAAACATCGCCTTGGCCTTCAATCCCCAGATCGCCAGGAAATCGTTGGACCACATGGGCTCGGTCAAGGCGCGCAGGGCGTACAAGCCGACTCCGAGCAGGGCCGCGACCGCGAGAAGCCGGAGCGCGGCGCCGCGCCGGGGAGCCTCCGGTTCGATTCCTGCCGCATCGCCGACGCCGCGCGGGCGCGCCCAGAGAGCCCCGGCAGAGAACGCCGCGGAGACGATGAGAAAGGCGCTCCAGCCCGGAGGCGCCCCCAGGGCCAGCGCCAGGGCGGCCTGCGCGGCGACCGCGGCCAGTCCGAGCAGAAAGGCGCAGCCCCAGCGCTCGGCTCGCCAGGGCTTCCCGCGCGGAAGGAGCGCCAGCGCCGGCGCCAACCCGGCCAGAAGGACGGCGAGGAGAATCGCGCCGACCGCGCCGGCCGCGGTCCAGAGGCTCACGATCCCGCCGGGACGAGGAGCGCGCCTCCCGGAAGCTCGGCGACGACGCTCCAGCCGGCCGGCCGCTCCGGACCGTAGACCGCCAGGAGCCAGCCCGGAGGCACGCGCGCCGGCGCTATCGCGACGGGAAGCGGCGCGAGCGCGTACGCCGCCAGGTGCAGGGCCGGATCGCCGGGAGCGGGCATGACGATGGCGACGCCGGCGGCTCCCCGAGGCAGGCTCCGTCGGACGGACTCCAGGAAAACGAAGTACCGCCGGTCGAACGCCGCGGAGGAGCCGCCCAGGCGCCGGACCGCGAGCTCCCGCGGCGCGAAGGCTCTCAAGCTGCGCACTCGCCGGGCGACCGGGTCCTGCCACGCCCGGAAAACCAGGAGCACACCGAGCGCCGCGGCCGCGGCCACCGCCGCACGGCGGCGCGGGCTCACGAGAGCGGAAACGCGGCGCAGAGCTCGCGGACCGTCCGGTGAACCGACTCGGCGACCGCCGCGTCCGCGGGGGCCTCGAGCACCCGGGCGATCGCGCCCGCGATCGCGTCCATCTCGGACACGCCCATGCCGCGGGTGGTGACGGCGGGGCTGCCGATCCGGACGCCCGAGGCCACCATCGGAGGCCGCGTGTCGAACGGGATGGTGTTCTTGTTCACCGTCAGGCCGACCTTCTCGAGCGCCTTCTCCGCCTCCTTGCCCGACAGGCCCCGCGCCCCCACGTCGATGAGCATCATGTGGTTGTCCGTGCCTCCGGACACGATCCGGAATTGCCGGCTCAAGAGCCCGTCGGACAGGGCCCTGGCGTTCTCGAGGATCCGCCGCTGGTAGTCCAGGAACTCCGGCGTCTCCGCCTCCGCCAGCGCCACGGCCTTGGCGGCGATCACGTGCTCGAGGGGCCCCCCCTGGACTCCCGGGAAGACGTTGCGGTCCAGGTCCTTGGCCCGGTCGGCCCGGCACAGGATCAGGCCCCCCCGCGGGCCGCGCAGCGTCTTATGCGTGGTGGACGTGACGAAGGCCGCGTGGGGCACCGGCGAGGCGTGCAGCCCGGCCAGCACCAGCCCGGCGATGTGCGCGATGTCGGCCATCAGATCGGCTCCGACTTCGTCGGCGATCTCCCCGAACCGCCGAAAATCGATCTCCCGCGAATACGCCGACGCGCCCGCGATGATCACGCGCGGCCGGTGCTCCCGCGCCAGCGCGGCCAGCTCGTCGTAGTCGATGCGCTCGTCCTCGCGCCGGACTCCGTAGGCCACGACCTTGAACTCCCTGCCGGAGAACGACAGCGGATGCCCGTGCGTCAGGTGCCCGCCGTGGGAGAGGTTCATTCCCAGGATGGTGTCGCCGGTCTTGGCCGCGGTGAGGTACACGGCCATGTTGGCCTGCGAGCCGGAGTGCGGCTGCACGTTGGCGTGGTCGGCGCGGAACAGGGTCTTGGCCCGTTCGATGGCCAGGGCCTCGACCTTGTCGATGAACTCGCAGCCGCCATAATACCGCTTGCCCGGATAGCCCTCCGCGTACTTGTTGGTCAGAACCGAGCCCTGCGCCTCGCGCACCGCGCGGGAGACCCAGTTCTCCGAAGCGATGAGCTCCAGACCCTCGTTCTGACGCCGTTGCTCTTCGCGGATCCAGCGGGCGATCTCGGGATCCACGACCTCCAGGTCCCGGTCGATGAACGCGGCGGACGGAAGAAGCGCGTCGGTCTTGGTCATCGTCGTTCCCTCACTCACTCCGTCACGAGTTGCCGGTACTCGTCGTTGCAGTACGTGTCGGTCATGCCGGCGATGTGATCGGCCACCGCGCGGTAGAACTCCGGCCGGGGCCGGTAATGCTCGGCGATCTCGCGCTCGACGTCCTTGAGCGCGACGTCGCGCAGATACCGCACCCCGATCTGGTCGCGCAGCGCGAGCAGAACGTAATCGGGCAGGAGCCTCGGGTTGGCCACGTACGCGTGGAAGATGCCGGCCATCACGCGGCGGGCATGTCCGTCGTACCGCGAGACCGGGAAGGAGTGGATGATCGTCCGGTAGACGAACTCCTTGAGCTCCCGGTAGAACCGTTGTCCCCGGTCCGAGAAGCTGACCAGGTCGCCGGGCAGCCGCTCCCGCCACAAGTAGAAATCGTCGGCGCTGACGATGCGCGACGCCTCCAGCCAGCGATCGATGCGCGACCGCGACGTCTCCACGAGGTCCGCGGTGAGGACGGCGATCATCCCGCGGATGAGCGAGCTCCTCCGCACGGAGCGCTCGCGCTCGGGGGGACGCGCCGCCCGCACCACGCCCGCGATCTCCAGGGACTCGATGGCGTCCTCCTCCGTCAAGGGCAGCCCGTCCTCGAGGTCGTGCGTCTGCTGGGCGATCTCGTCGCACCAGTTGACCAGCTGCGCTTCCAGCGAGCCGCCCGACTCCAGGCGCAGGCCCTCGAGGAACTCCAGCGGGAAGGGAAAGGAGCGCTTCCACAGCGTGTGCTTGAGGATCCCCTCGCGCACGTCGTGCGTCAGGTTGAGCCCGGGCTCCTCGTACCGTCTTTCCAGCCGGTCCACGACGCGGACGGACTGGTAGTTGTGCTTGAAGCCGCCGGCCTGCGGGTGGCTGTCGCGCAGGAGCGCGTCGAGAACCCGCTCGCCGGAATGCCCGAACGGCGTGTGGCCGAGGTCGTGGCCGAGCGCGATCGCCTCGGTCAGATCCTCGTTCAGGTTCAGGAAGCGGGCCGCGCTGCGGGCGATCTGGGAGACCTCGATCGTGTGGGTCAAGCGCGTGCGGTAGTGGTCGCCTTCGTAGGGGATGAAGACCTGCGTCTTGTGCTTGAGCCTGCGGAAGGCCCGGGAATGGATGATGCGATCGCGGTCGTGAGCGTACTCGGTGCGGCTGTCGCCCT
Source organism: uncultured Acidobacteriota bacterium (assembly GCA_963733955.1). GTDB lineage: Bacteria > Acidobacteriota > Thermoanaerobaculia > UBA5066 > Gp7-AA6 > DATFTF01. The sequence continues at coordinate 887,802 of CAVTEW010000003.1, read as the reverse complement.
CCATCGCCGCCGAGGAGCGGCGCGGGCGGACGGCCCGCGCGCTCTTGGACGCGAAGACGGCGAGCCTCTCCTCCTCCAGGCGCTCGAAATGCTCCTTGCCCAGGGCCACGGTCGAGGTCGTCACGAACGAGTTCCTCCCAGGCCCCCCTCGAGCAGGAGCCGGCGCGCCTGCCCGACCAGGTAAAGGGACCCGGCCACGATTATAGGTTCGCCGCCGCCGGCATCGAGCAGCGCGCGCAGGGCGCCGGCCAGGCTCTCCGCGATCTGCGCGCCCGGGTGCGCGGCCCCGACGCGGGCGGCCAGGTCCTGCGCCGTCGCGGCGCGCGCGGTCGGAGCGGTGACCAGGACCACGCGCGCCGCTCGCGGAAAGAGCGCGTCGGCGATCGCCTCGACGGGCTTGTCTGCCATCGCGCCGAAGACGAGCGCGCAGCGTTGGGACAGGCCGGCCGCGTCGAGGAAGTCCGCCAGCGCGCCGGCCCCCTCCGCGTTGTGGCAGCCGTCGAGCAGAACGGTCCGGGAACCCGCGACGATCGACTCGAGGCGCCCCGGCCACCGGACCGACCCGACGCCCCGGGCGAGCTGCGCGTCCGAGAGCGCGCTCCACGGATCGCCCAGAAGCTCGCAGGCGCGCACGGCCAGGGCCGCGTTCCAGGCCTGGTGCCCGCCGGGCAGGGGCGTGGACAGGTCCAGGCGCCGCTGCGGAGTCGCCAGGGTGAAGCGCGAGCCGGCCAGCGAGACCTCCAGATCCGAGATCTCCAGCTCCGCGGAGGCGTCGTGCCAGAGGGAGCCCGCGGCCGCGCAGGCTTCTTCCAGCGCCGCGCGGGCTTCCACAGCCGTGGCGCGCACCAGGGCCGGCTTCCCGCCGCGGAAGACGCCCGCTTTCTCCCGCGCGATGGACGCGAGCGTGGAGCCCAGCTCCTCGGTGTGGTCGAGGCCGATGGACGTGACCACCGACAGGCTCGCCGGCGCCACGTTGGTCGCGTCGAAGCGGCCGCCCAGCCCGACCTCGAGGATGGCCAGGTCGACATCGCGCTGCGCGAAGACCACGAACGCCGCGGCGGTCAGCGCCTCGAAGTACGTCGCCGGCACCTCCGGCGCGGAGTCGGCCGCGGCGAAGACGCGCCCGAGGGCGGCGTCGAGCTCCTCCTCGGACAGGTCCCGCTCCTCCACGCGCACGCGCTCCAGGACGCGGATCAGATGGGGCGAGGTGTAGAGCCCGGCGCGCAGGCCGGACGCCCGGGCGATGGCCGAGAGCGTCGCCGCGGTCGATCCCTTGCCGTTGGTTCCGGCCACCAGAACCGAAGGCACGCGCCGCTCGGGCCGGTCGAGGCGCGCGCAGAGCTGGTCGATCGCGGCGAGCCCGAGCTTCATGCCGCGGACGGAGAGGGATTCGAGACGGGCGAGAGATCGATATCGCATCTCGAGAGCCTCGCTCGAGGTCACAGAGCCGTGAGGCGGAAGGCGTGAGGCATGAGGCGAAGCGCGGGAGTCCGGGCGCCTGACGCCTTACCCCTCACGCCTCACGACCACAAGAGCCGCAGCGCCTTGACCAGCTCGGTCTTCATTTCCGAGCGGGGCACCACGAAGTCGAGCATGCCGTGCTCGAGGAGAAACTCCGAGCGCTGGAACCCCTCCGGGAGCGTCTGCCGGATGGTCTGCTCGATCACGCGCGGACCGGCGAAGCCGATCAAGGCGTTGGGCTCGGCGACGTTCAGGTCCCCGAGCATGGCGTAGGACGCGGTGACGCCGCCGGTGGTGGGATCGGTCATGACGGAGATGTAGGGGATCCTGGCGTCGGCCAGGCGCCCCAGAGCCCCGGCGATCTTGCCCATCTGCATCAGGGAGAGGATCCCCTCCTGCATGCGCGCGCCGCCGGAGGTCGAGACGAGGATCAGCGGCCTCCGCTCCCGGGTCGACCGTTCCACCGCCCGGGTCACCTTCTCCCCCACCACCGATCCCATCGAGCCGCCGAGGAAGAAGAACTCCATCGCTCCGATGATCACGGGAATCCCGCCGATCGTTCCCGAGGCCACCACGATCGCTTCGGAGGTCCCCACGTTTTCCTCGTTCTGGCGGACGCGGTCGCGGTAGCGCTTGGTGTCGCGGAATTTCAAGGGATCCATGGACCGGAGATCGGTCTCCAGCTCCACGTATTTCTCGTCGTCGAAGAGCATCCGCAGGCGCTCCGGAGCGGACAGGCGGAAGTGGTACTGGCATTTGGGGCAGATCTTGAAATTGCGGGCGAGCTCCTTGTTGTAGAGGATCTCGCGGCAGTTCTCGCACTTGACCCACAGGCCTTCCGGGACCTTGCTCGGGCGACCTTCCCGGGGCTCTTTGGGGGCCTTGTCCTTGCGGAACCACATGGAAACCGCAGATCCTAACAGGCTTCCGCCGGGGGGCGGCGCCGAGGCGGCCCGGCGCGGATCAGTCCGCCGGGGCCACCGGGACGAAATGCCGCCGGCCCGCGGAGTCGACCTCGATGTCGGTCTGGACGGAGAAGGTCCGCCTCAGGTTCTCCGACGTCAGCGTCTCCGAGGGCGTTCCCTGCGCCAGCGCCCGGCCCGCGCGCAGCAGGACCACGCGGTCGGCGAGCTGCGCCGCCAGATCGATCTCGTGCGTGACGAAGAGGACCGTGGTCCCGCGATCGCGGTGGACGCGCGCGAGCGTGGCCAGGAACTCGAGCCGGTGCCGGGGATCGAGCCCCGCCGTGGGCTCGTCGAGGAGCCAGAGCCCGGCCTCCTGGGCCAGGGCGCGCGCCAGGAACACGCGCCGGCGTTCCCCTCCGGACAGCGTCGAGGCGTCGCGCGGCGCCAGCGCCTCGACGTCGCAGGCCCGCATTGCCTCGAGCGCCAGCCGCCGGTCCTCCGGCGTGTCGGCGGCGAACCCGCGGTGGTGGGGCGCGCGCCCCTGCAGCACCAGGTCGAGGCTTCGGATCGGAAACACCAGATCGGCGCTCTGCGGAACGTAGGCGATGCGTCGCGCCGTCTCCCGCCGCGGCAGGGCGGTCAGGGAGCGGCCGTCCAGGAGCACCTTCCCCGCCGCCGGCGCGACGATGCGGGCGATCACCTTCAGCAGGGTCGACTTGCCCGACCCGTTCTCGCCCAGCAGCGCGACGATCCGGCCGGCCGGGATCACGGCGTCGAATCCGTCCAGGGCGCGGGTCGCGCCGTAGACCGCGGCGAGCCCGCGGGCCTCCAGGATCGGCGTCACGCGTTTCTCAACAGGAGCCAGGCGAAGAGCGGCGCGCCCACAGCCGCGGTGACCGCGCCGATCGGCAGCTCGGAGGGCGCGAACGCGGCCCGCGAGGCGGCGTCCGCGGCGACCAAGAGCGCGGCGCCGGAAAGGGCCGACACCGGCAGCAGGATCCGCTGGTCGTTGCCCGCCACGGCGCGCGCCGCGTGCGGGACCAGGAGCCCCACGAATCCGATCACGCCGGCAAACGCCACCGCGGCCCCGGTCAGCAGCGACGAGGCCAGGAAGACGACGGCCTTCGCGCGCTCGGTGTCGACGCCCAGGGCCGCCGCGTTCTCCTCGCCCACCGCGAACAGGTTCAGGCGCGCGGCGAACAAGGTCAGGAGAATCCCCCCGATGCCCGCGTAGGGCAGCAGGGCCGCGGCGCGCGTCCACGACGCCTCGGACAGGCTGCCCATCATCCAGAAGAGCATGTTCCGCTCGGCCTCCACCGAGGCGACGGAAAAGACCGCGAGGAGCACGGCGGAAAAGAACGCGTTGGCGATCAGGCCGGCCAGGAGCAGCCGCTGCAGATCGAGCCGGCCACCGCGCCGGGCCAGCGCCGCGACGCCCACCGAGGAGGCCACCGCCCCCGCGAAGGCCGCCCCCGGCGAGACCAGCGGCGAAGCGCCGGCCAGAGCGGCCAGCGCCGCGCCGGTGGCCGCCCCTCCCGAAGTCCCCAGGAAGAACGGGTCGGCCAGCGGATTCTTCAGGAGGGCCTGAAGGGCGGCGCCGGCCAGCGCCAGCGAGGCGCCGACCAAAGCGGCCAACGCCACGCGCGGCAGGCGCAGCGACGCGACCAGCCGCGCCGTGGCCGCGGGCTCGCCGCTGCCGAGGAAGAGGTCGCTCCAGGACAGGCGGACGCCGCCGAAGGCGACGCCGGCGAGCACCGCGACGACGAGGAGAAGGACCGCCGCCGCGAGGACGGTCCGCGGCCTCGACGGGAGGCTTGCTCCCAGAGCCGGCGTCATCGCCGTTGCGGCGGCGCCGGCAGGGCCGCGAGACCGCGCGCCAGGCTCTCCAGCGCGTCGAAGACCCGCGGCCCCGGACGCGCCAGCTCCGACTCGTCGATTCGAATCACGCGCGCGCGCGCGATCGTTCCGCGGGAGAGAGCCCCCGACGCGAAGGCGCGGTCGTAGGCGGCCCGGGTCGGCGCGGAGTCCGGGATGACCAGGACGTCCACCGGGACGGTGGCCAGCCATTCGGCGGACAGGACGGGCCAGCCCGGCCGGGCGCCCAGGAGGTTGCTGCCGCCGGCCTCGGTCAGGACGTCGTCGAGAAACGTGCCGCCGCCGGCGGCCTGGGGAGGATCGGGCCAGATCAGCACGATCGCGGCCGGGCGTGGGCCCCGGGGAGCCGCACGCCGGACCGCCTCGCGCCGGGCCGAGAGGCTCCGCACCAGCCGGTCACCGTTGCCGTCCTGCCCCAGTCGGTGGGCGATCATTCCGATCGCCCGCAGCACGTCGTCGAGCGATCCGCCGGGGACGACGACGACGGGAACGCCCGCCGCGGCCAGCGCCGTGACCGGCCCCTTGGAGTTTCCCTCGGGCGTCGCCAGCACGAGATCCGGCGAAAGCGACGCGATCTTCTCCGATCCGACGTCCAATCCGCCCACGCGGGGAATCGCGCGCGCCGCGGGCGGGTAGTCGGAATAGTCGGAAACGCCCACCAGCCGTCCTCCTGCGCCGACGGCGAACACGATCTCGGTCAGGTTGGGAGCGAGGGCGACCACCCGGCGCGGCGCCGCGGCGCGAGCGGAGTCCGGGCCGCGCGCGCATCCGACGCCGGCGGCGAGGAGGGCGTGGGCGAACGCCAACAGGGTCAGGGCCCGGCGCGGCAGGGCGCGCCGCCGCGTGAGGCGCGCGGCGGGACGGTCAGCCCTGGGCTTCAGCTTCTTCGAGGTCGTTGGCGATGCCCAGCCGCATGCACGCCGCGTCGTACATCTGGCGCGCCGCCTTCTGAGCGTTCTGGAGCTCCGCGAGACGGTCCTTGACCTTCGCGAGCTCCTGCTGAATCAGGTCTTCGAGCTCGCCGATCTCACGCTTGGTGACCTGCAGCGTGTTCTCGTAAAACTTCTTCTGGTCCGGGGAGAGACTCATAGTCCTGATCTCCTCCTGCCTCAGCCTTGCGCGATCCATCGCCGACCCGATCGCACAGGGCGATGGCCGGGAGCCGGAAGCTTGCCACATCTGCCGCCGGAGTGTCCAAGTCCGAGGCGGTTTCCGCCTCTTCGGCCTCGCCCCGCCGTCACGGCTGAACCTCCACGACGAGAGTCCGCCACATCTTGACCTGGACGCCGTTCTTGGTCGCCGGGTGGAAGCGCGCCGTGCGCACGCCTTCGAGGACCGCCTTGTTGACCCCCGTCTTGGAGGGAATGCCCTGCTGCAGCCGGCTCTCCACCACGTTGCCATCCTCGTCCACCAGGACGAGAACGATGACCTTGCCGGCGACCCTTCGCTCGCGCGCGATCGGGGGGTAGGCGATCTTGGGAGGGGCGATCAGGGTGGGCTCCACGACGCCGAGCCCCGGCCCGACCAGATCGCCCCGGCTGACCTCGGCCTCGGGCTTGGGAGGCGCGACCGACGGCCTGGGCGCAGCCGTGGGAGGCGGCTCGGTGGGAGGCGGAGGCGCGGTGGGCTGGGGCTTGGCGACCAGGGGCGCCAGAGTCGGCTCCGGCTCCGGTTCCGCCGGAGCGCTGGGCGCCGCCGTGGGCTCGCCCTTCTTGGCCGGCGCCTCCCGGGAAGCCTTCGCGTTGGCCTCCATGGCTTTTTGCAGCTCCTTCTTTCGGGCCGCGACCTGCCGGCTGACTTCTTCTTCGATCGCCCTGGAGTCGAGGCCCGGCGTGGGACCGGCGGTGGGAACCGCCGCGGCGCCGGACGGAGTCGGCGGAAGGACGGGAAGCGGAGTCGCGCGGACGATCCGGGCCGGCGCCACGGGCGCCGGCTTGCGCAACGTCCACCAGCCCGCCGCGGCGAGACCGGCGACGGCGACGGCGATGAGGACGTACAGAGGCGTCCGGCTCCTGCGCTCCGCTTCGATCCGTTTCGAAGAGAACGCCCCGAAGACGCCCGAGGCGGTCCGTTCCCGCTTGGGCGGAGACGGCGGCGCGGCCTGCGCCGGCGCCGGCGGCGCCGCCGGAGGAACGACCAGCTTGGGCGTGGTGCCGGTGCGGCGCGCCACCGGCGCCCCCTTGGACTTTCGCTTCTTCTCCGGCTCGGGAGCGGCGGCGTCCTGCGCGGCCTGCCGGGCTTTCGCGTCGGCGATGGCCTGCTCTTCGGCCTGAAGCCGGTGGAGAAAGATCGCCAGGTCCGCGCTGCCCGGCGCGGGCGTGTACGCGTAGAGAACGGCCTCCAGGTCCCGCAGCATGTCCGAGGCGTTGGCGTAGCGATCCTCGGGCTCGCGGGCCAGCGCCTTGAGAACGATGGCGTCGAGATTGGGCGAGACCTCCGGGCTGATCGAGGACGGCGCGGCGACGTCGGCCGCGCGGACCTTCTCCAGGACAGTCAGGTCCGTGTCTCCCCGGAAGAGCTTCTGCTCGGTCAGCATCTCGAAGAGCACGGCTCCCAGCGAGAACAGGTCGCTGCGCCGATCGATCGGCTTGCCCCAGGCCTGCTCCGGAGACATGTACTGGACCTTCCCCTTGAGCGCGCCGGACTGCGTGGTCGACGCCTTGGAGGCCGCCTTGGCGATGCCGAAGTCGCAGAGCTTGATGTCTCCCTCGTAGGAGATGAGGATGTTCTGCGGCGAGACGTCCCGGTGCACGATGGTCAGCTCCCGCCCCTCCGGATCGCGCCTCCGGTGGGCGTAGTCGAGCGCCGCGGCGACCTTGGAGGCGATGTACACGGCCAGCGGAATCGGGAGCGGCGATCCCACTTCGCGCGCGGCGTGGAGCAGTCCGCGCAGATCGCGCCCGTCCACGTATTCCATGGCGATGAAGTAGCCGCCGCCCTCGATCTTTCCCAGGTCGAAGATGTGGACGATGTGGGGATGGTTCAGTTGCGCCGCGAGCTTGGCCTCGTCGGCGAACATGGCGATGAACTCTTCGTTGTCGGCCAGGTGGGGAAGAATCTTCTTGATCGCGACGATTTTCTGGAAGCCCTCCACGCCGGACAGGCGGGCCTTGTAGAGCTCGGCCATCCCGCCCGAGGCGATCCGCTCGAGGATCTCGTACTGGCCGAAGCGGTCCGGGCCGGAGGTGGACACCGGGCCGGTCGCTTCGACCGGACGGGGACTGACCGGCGCGGCCGGCGGTTTGGGCTGGGGCGCGGCGGATGCCGCCGCGGGAGGCCCGGCCGGCGGAGCGGCCGGCGCGGCCGGTTTCGCTCGCGCGGCCATCTTGATGCCCGAGAGCGTGTCCGAGATCATGCGGTCGATCTCGGTGTCGGTCGAGAAGCGGGGAGCCGCCGGCGCCGGCGCCTCCGCCGGCCGCGCGCCCTCGCGAGCCTGAGGCGCCGCGGCGGCCGGCGCGGCGGGTCGACCCCCGGGCCGCTTTCCCAGCAAGCCGGACAACGTGTCGCGAAGGCGTTTCTCGACCTCGTCTTCGGTGGCGCTCGGGGCCGCGGCCGGACGCGGCGACGAAAGAGCGCTCGGGGCCGGCGCCGCCCGAGGCGCGGCGGGCGCTTCGGGATGACCCCCGACGTCCTCGAGCACGTCGGAAAAAATGTCCGACGCGGTCAACCCCGCCTCGGCGTGCAGCTCGGCCGTCGACAGCCGCACCGTCGCCGCCGAGAGGTCGGTCGAACTGATCGCCGACCGGATGCCCGCGACGAGATCCTCGTCGGTAAAGGGCCGGACCAGCAGGTCGAAGGCGCCGACCCGCTGCGCGTCGGCCTTGCGGTTGGTCCCCTTGTAGCCGGAAACCATCAGGAGAATCGGCGGCGCCGTCGCGCCCCCCTTCCGGCGGATCTCGCGGATCACTTCCGCGCTGGGCAGGCGGGGCAGCATCCCGGAGAGGACCACGACGTCGAAGGGGGCCGAGGAGAAGACGTTCAGGCCCTCTTCGCCGTCGTGCGCCTCGACCACGGCGTACTCGGAGTCGGGCAGGAGGGCGCGCACGCGATCGCGCGAACGCGGCTCGTAATCGATGAGAAGAACCCGTTTCGCCATCTGAGTTTAGGTTTTCGCGACTATGTTAACCCGGATTGCTCGGCAGAGCCGCGCCGGAAGTGCGGCGCCGGCGCGTCGCGACGCTCGCGCCCGCATATAATCCCCGTCGAACTCGAATCAGGAGATCTGATGTCCGGACACAGCAAATGGGCCACGATCAAACACAAGAAAGGGGCCGCCGACGCCAAGCGCGGGCGGCTTTTCACCAAGCTCATCAAGGAAATCGCCATGGCCGCGCGCATGGGGGGCGGGAATCCCGACGGGAACCCCCGGCTGCGCAAGGCCGTCGATGACGCCAAGGCGGTGAACATGCCCGCGGACAACATCAAGCGGGCGATCCAGCGCGGGACCGGGGAGCTCCCCGGCGTGGTCTACGAAGAGTTGACCTACGAGGGCTACGGCCCGGGCGGCGTCGCCGTTCTCATCGAAACGATGACCGACAACAAGAACCGGACCCTGCCCGAGATCCGGACCATCTTCTCCAAGCACGGGGGAAACCTCGGCGAGTCCGGCTCGGTGCGGTTTCTCTTTCAGAAGAAGGGCTACATCACCATCGAGAAGGAGAAGGCGACCGAGGACGCGGTCATGGAAGCGGCGATCGAGGCGGGGGCCGACGACGTGCGCACCACCGACCAGTTTCACGAGATCGTGACGGACCCCGAGGCCCTTGCGTCCGTGAAGACCCAGCTCGAGCAGAAGGGACTGGCCCTCACCGTGGCCGAGGTCGAGATGATCCCGACCACCGAGGTCTCGTTGGACGCCCGCAAGGCCGACCAGATGATGAGGCTCATGGAGGCCCTCGAAGACCACGACGACGTCCAGCACGTCTGGGCGAATTTCGACTTCGAGGAAACGGCCTGAGGACGTGAGGGGGAAGGCGGAAGGCGGAAGGCGAACTCGGGCGCTCTCGTCCACGCCTCACGCCTCACGCCTCACGCCTCTCGCCCCGTGAAGGTCCTCGGCTTCGATCCCGGCACGGTGTGCACCGGCTACGGGATCGTTCTCTTCGACGCGGGACGGCTCCGGCTGGAAGGCTGCGGCGTCCTGCGCCCCTCGGCGGACCTGACGCTGGCCGGCAAGCTCGACTTTCTCCTCCGCGGCGCGACCCGCGTCCTCGAGGAGTGCGGGCCCGCGGCAGTCTCGGTGGAGACCGTGTTCGCGGCCAAGAACGTCTCCTCCACCGTCAAGCTCGCGCATGCCCGGGGCGTGCTGCTCGCCGCCGCGGCCCGATGCGGGATCCCCGTGTTCGAGTACGAGCCGCGGCTGGTCAAGAAGGCCCTGGTCGGGTACGGCAACGCCGAGAAGCACCAGGTCCGCGCCATGGTCCTTTCCTTGCTGGCCCGGCAGCGCGCCCGGATCCCCCTGGACGCGGCCGACGCCCTGGCCGTCGCGATCTGCCACGTGCACGCGGGGGACGTGAGGCGTTAGGCGTGAGGCGTTAGGCGAAGCTCGGAGAGCCGAAAAGGGTGAGGCGGGCTCTACGCCTCACGCCTTCCGCCTATCGCCTCCCGTCTCTGGTTGTTATCATCGGCGCCGGTTATGTCTTTCCAAGGCTCCATTCAGGAACTTCCCGTTCCCGACATCATCCAGCTCGTGTCGGTGTCGGGGAAGACCGGCATGTTCACGCTCGTCCGGGGAGCGGAGCGCGGATACATCTATCTGAAGAACGGCCAGATGGTGCACGCGCGGCTGGGCGACCTGACCGGCGAGGAAGCGGTCTACGCGCTGGCCATCTGGTCCTCCGGCGATTTCCAGTTCACGCCCGCGGAGGAGCCCGACCACGTCACCATCGAGAAGTCCAACACCAGCCTTCTCATGGAGGCGGCCCGCCGCCTGGACGAGTGGAAGGTCCTATCCCGCAAGATCCCGGGGGTCGATCACGTGCCGGTGCTCCTGCCGCGCGAGGCCGCCGAGCCGGTGACCTTGTCTCCGATCGAATGGAACCTCATCATCAAGATCGACGGCCGGCGAACGATCGAGGAGGTCGCCCGCGTCCTCGAGACGTCCTCCTTCGAGACGTCCAAGATCCTCTACGGCCTGGTCACGGCCGGCTTGATCGAAATGCGCTCGCGGGAGGCGGCCCGGCAGCCCGCCGCGACCTCTCCGGCGGCACCGGCGGTCCTGGGCGACGAGAAGAAGATCCTGATGATTCTCTGCACCCGGGTGAAGCAGGAGGCCGAGCTCGCGCTGGGCGAATCCAACCTGCCCGGGATCGAGCGGCCCTACCGGCAGGCCTTGACCGAGATCGACCGCGGCCGGGGGGTCGAAGCGGTCCGGGACCTGATTCGGCTGACCGAGAAGGCCATCGCGTCGATCCGCGGACCCGCCCGGATGAAAGCCTTCCAGGACAAGATGTCCCTGGTGATGCAGCCCAAGGCCTGAGCCGAGGGCCGTAAGGCGTTAAGGGTAAGGCGTTAGGCGAACGGAAAGACGCTCCGAAAGCCCTTCCCCTCGGTCTTCCTCCTCTCGTCGGACGCCGCGTGCCTGACGCCTCTCGCCTTACGCCTTACGCCCCAATAAGATGTTTGGCAATCTCGCAATTTTGGCTTATTCTATTAGGCAGACACTCGGTTTTCCCCGGCGCACGCGAAAGGAGATTGCATGAAGGCCAACCGAAAGGCGTTCCTCGGGTTGCTCGTGTGCCTGTCGAGCGCGGTCGCCTCCGCGCAGATAGCACCGAACAACCAGGGGGACATCGGCCTCTTCACCATGCCCACCGCCGACACGCCTCGCGCCGGCCAGTTGACTCTGGGCCTCTACGGCTGGAAGGAACAGCTGGTCGCCGGCAACCTGGCCTTCAACGACAACGAGGACCGTTTTCGCCTCTACAGCCACTGGGCCGGCGAAGGGTCGATCGGCCTGGGTCTGACCAACTCGTGGAACTTCTACGTGAGTTTCGGCGAACAACGGTTCGAGAGCCGCGGCGGCTGGGCCGGCGGCTCCGTCAACAGCGTCCAGTTCCAGGGCCGCTTCCGTTCCGACGAACCGACCAAGATCCGTTTCGGAACCAAGGTGCGGCTGTTTTCCGAGGTGGACTCCGATCTGCGGATCGGCCTCTTCCTCTCCGCGGGCGTGCCCGTGGGGCATGCCAACCTCCACGTGGACGAAGTGGACGCCGACGTGAACCGCGTCGAGTCGCGGCGGGCCGACTGGCAGTGGGGCGGCGTCATCACCAAGGGGATCTTCAACGGAGTGATCTCCTATCAGCTGTCGGGCCGCCACGACAACGACATCCGCGTGGCCAACCTCCTGCGGGTGGGATTCGGCGTCGACGTGCCGATCGTTCCCTTCCTGCACGTGATCGGGGAGCTCGACCGCACCATGCCCGACGGCGGCGACCTTCCGTCGGACAGCTACTCGATGCTCACGACCGGAGCCCGCTTCTACATCAAGCGCACGGGCCTGGCGGTCTCCGCGGCCCTCAACGCGAACGTGGACCAGCTCTTCAAGCACGGATTCTCGCCCTCGCCCGTGGGCGGGTTGATCGGTGTGACCTACGCGGCCTGGCCGCCGCTGCCTCCGCCGCCGGTCGTGGTTCCGCCCCCCGCGGCGGCCGCCCCGGTCGTGGAAGAGAATCCCGAAGCCGAGCCGGCTCCGGCCGCGCCGACGACCGCGCCCCCGCCGCCGACGCCCAAGACCACCCGGGACGAGATCACCTTCGACGCCGGCAGCGCGCGCCTGACCAACATCGCCAAGGCGATCCTGGACGGCGTGGCCCTGCGCATGAAGAACGACCTGAACTCCACGGCGGTCATCACCGGCTATTCCGACAACGCCGGGTCCGAGGAGGCCAACACGGCCATCTCGGCCAAGCGCGCCGACGCGGCGAAGGAATACCTGGTGACGCGCCACGGCATCGACCCCAATCGCATCTCCACGGGGGCCAAGGGATCCGCCGAGCCGGCCTATGACAACGCCACGGCCGAGGGACGGGCCAAGAACCGGCGCGCGGTCATCCTCGTGACTCTCGTCTCGGGCAGTTGAGCGCGGACGATTCGCCGCGCGGCCTGGAGCCCCCTCCCGCGGAGGGGGCTTTTTTCTCTCCCCTGGATCGTCTCCCGACCCGGATTCAGCTCTCCGGCGGCGGCGTCCTGGCCTTCGCTGCGGCGACCGCCCTGCTCTACTATGGACGGGTCCTCTTCATCACGCTGGCCTTCGCGCTCTTCCTCGCGTTCGCCATGCGGCCGTTCGTGTCGCTCCTCGAGCGGGCGCGCGTGCCGCGGGTCCTGGCCATCCTCCTCCTGCTCTTCGTCCTGATCGGAGCCCTGGCCCTCCTGGTCATCAACGTCACCGCGCAGTTCAACCAGTTCTACGGCGACCTGCCCCGCTACCAGGGACGCATCCGGGACCTCTTCACCAGGCTGACCGACTTCGTCAACACGCTGCGGGAGCGCATGGGCAACATCCTCCCGGAAGAGCCGCGCTCGGTGCGCGAGGTCAAGATCAGCGAGTCTCCGTTCGCCACCACCAAGGCGCTCCTGTCCCAGGTGGGCGCGACGCTGGAGTTCGTGCTGTACGCCGCGACCGTGCCGTTCCTGACGTTCTTCATGCTCAAGGACCGCGAGAAGTTCGGCCGCGTCATCGACGGGATCCTGTCCCGCAACCGCAAGATCGGCGCCGGGGACGTGACCGGGGCGATCTCGCGCACCATGACCGGCTACGCCCTGGGGCTCTCGTTCGTGATGATGATCATGGCCGCGGCGACCACCATCGCGCTCATGCTGCTCAACCTCAACTACTACTACATCCTCGGGCCGCTGGCCGGGCTCGCCATCATGCTCCCCTACGTGGGCGTCATCTTCTCGACCGTTCCGGCCGTCGCCATCGCGTACTTCCAGTACGGCGGCCAGAAGGCCCTGGCCGTCCTGGCGGTGTACGCGGTCCTGCAGTTCCTGGAAGGCAACGTGCTCACGCCGTTCATCGTCGGCGGGCGCGTTCGCCTCTTTCCGTTGACCGTGATGGTGGCGTTCCTCTTCTGGGGCCTCCTGTGGGGCCTTCCCGGAGCGATTCTGGCTGTGCCCCTGACCTCGGCCATGAAGGTCGTCAGCGAGAACGTCCGCGGCTGGGAAGGGATCGCCCGCCTCCTGGGCGAGCCGGACCCCCAGTCGCCTCCGGCGTAGCCGCCATCCCTGACGCGGCCTCCGCGCCGCGGGCGGCTACGACTTTCGGGTCAGCGAGAGGAGGCTGCCCAGGAACCCCGCGGCGCAGCCCAGCACCGGAATCAGGATGGCCAGCGGCCAGTCCAGGAAGCGGGCCCACAGCAGGTTCAGGACCGGATGCGGATGCCTCAGGAGGAGTCGCGCGGCCCCGGCCCAGGTTCCCCACAAGAGCGCCAGGGCCAGCGTTCCGCCGGTCAGTCCCTCGGCGGCGGCGTAGAGCCAGAAGGGCGCGCGCACGGCGGTTTCCGTCGCGCCCATCAGGCGCATGATCTCGATCTCGTCGCGGTGCAGATCCAGGGCCAGCCGGATGGCCGAGCCCACCGAGAGGATGGCCGCCAGCGCCAGGACCGACCCCAGAAAGATTCCCGCGCCGCGCACGATCCGCACCGCGTCGCGGAAGCGCCGGTCGAACCCCTCCTCCGCGTCCGCGCCGTCGACGCCCGGCCAGGAGCGCGCCGCGGCGGCGATCTCCGATGCCGCCTGGGGCGGGGCGTTCGCTCGCAGGTAGACCTCCAGCGTCGGGGGAAAGGGCGGGTCCTTCAGGTTCGTCAGGGCCGCTCCCAGGTCGGGGTAGGTCTTGCGGAAGCGCTCCAGGGCCGCGTCGCTCCCGACGATCACCACGCGGGCGACCCGCCGGTCGGCGGCCACGCGGTGGGCCAGGGCGCGGGCGTCCGCGGCCGCCTGCAGTGTCACCACCGCCGCCGGCGACTCGCCTCCGATCTGGACCAGGCGCGCGAGGTTGCGCGACACCAGGGCCAGGAGCCCCGGCACGTAGAGGGCCAGGGCGATCAGCCCCACCGCCATGGCCGTCTGGCGCGACCCGCTGCGGGCCACCGACCAGGCCTCGCCGAAGACGTAGCGGGGCTTCACGCCTGCGGCGTCGTCAGGCGTAAGGCGTCAGGCGTCAGGCGGAGGGCCGATCGCGATGGGCGCCGTCGTTTCGCCTTACGCCTCACGCCTCTCGCCTCACGTCCCTGATCATCCCAGCGGCAGGAACGGCGCTTCGCGCATGACCGACACCGGCTTGTCCGGAAGCATCGGGCTGTCCCGGAGGCGGCCCCGGTCGAGCGTCAGCACGCGCTTGCCCATCCGGCGGACGAGGTCGAAATCGTGGGTGGCGACCAGCACGGTGGTGCCGCGGATGTTGATCTCGGCGAAGAGCCGCATGATCTCCTCGGAGAGGACCGGATCGAGGTTGCCGGTGGGCTCGTCGGCCAGGAGCAGCGTCGGCTCGTTCACGATCGCGCGGGCGATGGCCACGCGCTGCTGCTCGCCCCCGGAGAGCTCCGTGGGATGGGCGTTCATCTGGTGATGCAGGCCCACGCGCTTCAACACCTGATAGGCCCGCCGCTTCTGCTCCGCGCGCGGCAAGCCGAGCACGTTCTGCACGAAGGAGATGTTCTCGAAGACGGTCTTGCGCGCGATCAGCTTGAAATCCTGGAAGACCACGCCGATGGTCCGGCGGAAGTAGGGGACCTGCGAGTCCGGCAGGACGCCGATGTTGCGCCCGTTGACGAGGATCTGCCCGTCGGACGGAGGCTCGTCGCGGAAGAGGAGCTTCAAGAAGGTCGACTTGCCCGCTCCGGAGGGCCCGGTCAGAAACACGAACTCGCCGCGCTCGATCGAGCAGGTGACCTCGGTCAGGGCGTGCCGGAACCGTCCGTAGTCCTTGGAGACCCGAAAGAGCTGGATCACGCGCCGGGGCTCTCCAGGACGGCGGTCAGCGCGTCCCGCACCTGGGCCGGATCGGCGCGGCCTGCCGTCTTCTTCATCACCTGCCCCACGAACCAGCCGAACGTCTGCGTCTTGCCGGAACGGTAGAGGGCGACCTGGGAGGGGTTTCCAGCGACGATCTCCCGAACGATCTCCCCGAGGGCTCCGGCGTCGCGCATCGCGCCCAGGCCCTTCTGGGCCACGATCTCACCCGCGTCGGCGGGCGAGTCGACCATGGCCGCGAAGACTTCCTTGGCCGAAGCCGCTGAGATGTCTCCCCGGTCGAGCAGCCGGAGCAGCCCGGAGAGACGCGCCGGCGTGACCGCGAAGGAGAGCGCGTCTTCCGGCGAAACCTTCTTCTCCTTCATCCAGCGCAGGGCCTCCCCGGTCACCCAGTTGGCGGCCAGCCGCGGCGGCGCCTCGCGCGCGGTCCGCTCGTAGTAATCGGCCAGCTCCCGCGCCGACGTGATCGTCTCGGCGTCGGCCGCGGAAATCCCGTGCTCGGCGACCAGACGGGCCCGCCGGGCCCGGGGCAGCTCGGGCAGAGCCGAGGCGGCCTGGCCGATCCAGGCGTCGTCCACGCGCAGGGCCCCCAGGTCGGGCTCGGGAAAGTAGCGGTAGTCGTGGGCTTCCTCCTTGCCGCGCATGGCCACGGTCTTCCCCGCGGCGACGTCCCACAGCCGCGTCTCCAGGAGGATCCGCTCGCCGCGCTCGACGGCCAGGGCCTGCCGCTCGATCTCGTGCTCCAGCGCCTTGGCCACGAACCGGATCGAGTTCAAGTTCTTGATCTCCACCCGCGTGCCCAACGGAGCGTTCTCTCCGGCGCGGACGGAGACGTTGGCGTCGCACCGCAGATTGCCCTTCTCCATGTCCCCGTCGGAGACTCCGGTGAAGCGGACCAGGCGCCGCAGCTCGGTCAGATAGGACGCGGCCTCCTCCGGCGTGCGCAGGTCCGGCTCCCCCACGATCTCGACCAGAGGAACTCCGGCGCGGTTCCAGTCGACCAGCGAGACCGACGGCGGGACGTCGGCATAGGGCGTGTCGTGGAGGAGCTTGCCGGCGTCTTCCTCGAGATGGATGCGGACGAGCCGGATCTTGCGCGTGCCGGCGGGCGTGTCGATCTCGATCGCGCCGCCGGTCGCCAGGGGCCGATCGTATTGGGAGATCTGGTATCCCTTGGGGAGATCGGGATAGAAGTAGTTCTTGCGGGCGAAGCGCGAATCGTGATGGATCTCCGCCCCCACCGCGAGCGCCAGCCGCATCGCCAGAGTCACCGCTTCGCGGTTGAGAACCGGAAGGGTGCCCGGAAAACCCAGGCAGACCGGACACGTCGCCGAGTTCGCGGGCGCTCCCGACGCCACCGCGCAGGGGCAGAACATCTTGGAACGGGTGAGAAGCTGGGCGTGGACTTCCAGCCCGATGACCGGGAAAACCCGCGTCTGGCCGAGCGTTTCGGCGGAGGACACCGAGGGATTTTAGCATGCGGCAGCCGTGCGACCGAGGAGCGATCGCCGGGATCGCAACGTGATCGCAGCGGGAAGTGCGAAGTGAAGTTCGAAGTTCGACATTCCTCCTTCCCTTCCCGGCGATCCCGGCGATCTCGGCGATCCCGGCGCTGGGCACTCTAGAATGGGACCGTGTCGGATTGGATCGAGCGAACCGTAGAAGACGTCACGGTCTTTCAACCACTGACCGTGCCCTCCGGGCTGACCGTCGCCTTCTCGAGCCGCGGCATCGCGCCGGAGGGCGAGCCGTCGCCGACGGCGTTCCTCGCGCGGCGGTTCGCCGGCGTGGTCGGGTTGCCGGACGTTGCGATCGTGCGGGCGACGCAGGTGCACGGCAACGCCGCCGCGGTGATCCGCGATGCTCCCCGTCCTGGCGAGGTCCGGGATGCCGGAGAGTGCGACATCCTGGCGACCGAGGCCTCCGGCGTCGCCCTGGTGGTCCAGACCGCCGACTGCGTTCCCGTCGTCCTGGCCGGCCGGAGCGCCGTCGCCGTCGTCCACGCGGGCTGGCGCGGCTCGGCGGTCCGCGCCGCGGCGTCCGGAGTCCAAGCGCTGGCGTCGCTGGGAGAGGATCCCCGATCCCTGGACGTCTGGGTCGGGCCCTCGATCCGCTCCTGCTGCTACGAGGTCGGCGGCGAGGTCGCCGCTCAGTTCGCCGGCGATTTCGTGCGCGCGCAGTGCGGCGGGAAGTTTCGCCTGGACCTGGCCGCGGTCAACCGGTCCCAGCTCGAAGCCTCCGGGGTCGGCGCCGAGCGCATCTCCATCCACCCGGCCTGCACCCACTGCGGCGGCAACGCCTTCGCCAGCTACCGCCGACACGGCGCGAAGGCCGGCCGCATGATCGCACTGGTGGCGCGGGGCTGAGACCCGGGACTCGGGGCGCGGCCCTGGCAACAATATATGTATTGTTGCCCTCCGCGCCGTTCGAGGTTCCAGTTCGCGGCACGCGAAAGGCGGGCGGGGACAAGCCCCGCCCCTACGGCCGAAACCGCTTCGCAGGGGCCCCTGCCCTCGGAGCGGAGCTCTCGCGACCAGGCGTTCGGTCGAGGCCGCATCCGGCCGAGCCGCGTGCCGGTGCGCGCCAAGGGCGCGCAGACCCCGAGGCGCAGCTCCGGCGAGGGTCTTCCCCCTCTCCCCGAGGGAGAGGGCCGGGGTGAGGGTTTCCCCCGTCGTGCCCGCCCCGTTCGCGGCGCGACCAAGTTTCGCCGACTGGATCGGCGAAACGACTCGCGCCGCGCGAGCCGGAGCGGAGCTCTCGGGGTCAGGCTCGCGGTCGAGGCCGCATCCGGCCGAGCCGCGTGCCGGTGCGCGCCAGGGGCGCGCAGACCCCGAAGCGCAGCTCCGGCGAGGGTCTTCCCCCTCTCCCCGAGGGAGAGGGCCGGGGTGAGGGTTCCCCCCGTCGTGCCCGCCCCCGTTCGCGGCGCGACCAAGTTTCGCCGACTGGATCGGCGAAACGACTCGCGCCGCGCGAGCCGGAGCGGAGCTTCGGGATCAGGTCCGCCGTCGAGGCCCTTTGGCCGAGCGGCGGACCGGTGCGCGCAAAGCGCGCAGATCCCGAAGCGCAGCTCAGGCGAGGGTCAGATCCGCGTACCGCGCGATGAACTTCTTCTTCCCGGCGCGGTCGAAGTAGACGGTGAGCCGCGTCTCGTCGCCGGAGCCCTCTTGCGCGAGGATCACGCCGTAGCCGTAGCGCGGATGGCGCACCCGTCTTCCGCGCCGCAATCCGCCGGCCTCCTCGTCCACCTCCGGCTCGACGTCCCGGTCGAAGATCGTGGGACGCATCGCCGAGGCCGGACGCCGCGTCTGGCGCTCCTCGAGGATCTCGGCGGGAATCTCGGCGACGAACCGGGACGGCGTGCGCAACTGGACCCGCCCGTAGACCAGGCGCCGATCGGCCAGCGTCAGCGTCAGCTCGTCCTCGGCCCGGGTCATCCCGACGTAGAGGAGCCGCCGCTCCTCCTCCAGCTCGTCGGGGTCTTCGCCCGACTGCCCGTGCGGCAGGTACCCCTCCTCCAGGCCGACGACGAAGACCGCGGGGAATTCCAGGCCCTTGGCCGCGTGCAGCGTCGAGAGCGTCACCGCTCCCTGGCCCTGGATCGCGTCCTCGTTGGTGGCGAGCGAAACGGTGTCGAGGTACTCCGCGACCGTCGCGCCCTCGGCGTTGGAGCGCTCGAACTCGCGCGCCGAGCTCACCAGCTCCTGCAGATTCTCCGTGCGGGCCTGGTCCTCGCGGTCCTCCGAACGCGCGTACAGGGCGGCGTATCCGGTCGCCTCCAGGAGGTGCTCGAGCAGCGCCGACGGGGAATAGGTCTGCGCCTTCTCGCGCAGGCCCTCCACCAGCGAGCGGAAGCGCGCGAGCGCCACGCGCGCGCGCTCCGGAAGGCCCGACGGCGGCTCCGCCGAGACGTCCCAGAAGGTGCGGCCGGCCTCCCGCGCCGCCTGCGCCAGCCGGTCGAGCGTGGCCGACCCGATCCCGCGCGCGGGAACGTTGACCACGCGCCGGAACGCCAGGTCGTCCTCCGGCCGGACCGCGAGGCGCAGGTACGCGAGCGCGTCCTTGACCTCCGCGCGCTCGTAGAACTTCATGCCCCCCACGACCACGTAGGGGATCCGGCGCCGCAGCAGCTCCTCTTCCAGGGGCCGGGACTGCGCGTTGGTGCGGTAAAGAACGGCGACCTCGCCCGGCGGCCGGCCTCCTTCGGCGATCGCGCGCACGACGGCCTCGGTCTCCTGGCGGTCTTCCTCGAAGTGCCAGAGACGGACCGGCGCCGCGCCGCCCCGCTCGGAGACGAGCTTCTTGGCCCGGCGCCGGCGGTTGTTGGAGACCAGCGCCGCGGCGGCCCGCAGGATCCCGCCGGTCGAGCGGTAGTTGCGCTCCAGCGCGACCACGCGCGCGGCCGGGAAATCTTCCTCGAAGTGGAGGATGTGCTCGACCTCGGCGCCGCGCCAGCGGTAGATGGCCTGGTCCTCGTCCCCCACCGCGCACAGCGAGTCGGCGCCCTCCCCCAGGAGCTTCACCAGCGCGTCCTGGGAGGGATTGGTGTCCTGGTACTCGTCGATCAGGAGGTGCCGGATGCGGCGGCGCTCGGCCTCGACGACGGCGGGATTGGACCGCAGCAGACGCACGGTCTTGCCGATCAGGTCGTCGAAATCGACCGCTCCGGCGTCGGCGAGCTTCTTCTCGTAGAGCCGGTAGATGCGGGCGATCCGCTCTCCGGCAAAGTCGGTCTGCGCCGCCTCGAAGCGCTGCGGATCCAGCAGGGCGCTCTTGGCCTGGGAGATCCGGGACCGGACTCCGTTGGGAGGGAGCATCTGCTCGGAGATCGACAGCTCGGCCATGGCCTCCTTGACCAGGGCGAGCTGGTCGGCGGTGTCGGCGATGGAGAACCGCGCCGGGAGGCCCGCGGCGGTGGCGTGGCGCCTCAGGAAGCGCAGCGACCAGGAGTGGAACGTGCCGACGAAGCTGGACAGCCGCTCGACGGCGAGCAGCGCACGGGCCCGCTGGCGCATCTCCTCGGCCGCCTTGTTGGTGAAGGTGACCGCCACGATCGTCCGCGGATCCGCTCCCGCTTCGATCAGCCGCGCCAGCCGGTGGGTGATGACGCGGGTCTTGCCAGACCCGGCGCCGGCAAGCACGAGGAGGGGGCCCTTCTCGTGGAGGACGGCCTGGAGCTGTTCGGGATTCAGGCCGGTTAAGGAGGGAGATCCGGTCATCAGAGTGCGAAGTTCAAAGTTCGAAGTTCTAGGTTATCGGCTCCGTCGACTTAGCACTTAGCACTTCGCAACTTCGCACTACTCAACTGTCACGCTCTTGGCCAGATTCCTCGGCTGGTCCACGTCGCAGCCCCGGCGCACCGCGATGTGGTACGCCAGCAGCTGCAGGGGCACGACCGAGAGAATCGGCTGGAGCTCCGGGATGGACTCGGGGATTTGCAGGACATGATCGGCGACGCGGGAGATCTCGGCGTCCTCGCGGGTGGAGACCACGATCGAGATGCCGTCGCGGGACTTGACCTCCATCAGGTTGGAGAGGGTCTTGTCCCTCCAGAGGTCGTGCGGAGCCAGGACGACGACCGGCAGGTTCTCGTCGACCAGCGCGATGGGGCCGTGCTTCATCTCGCCTGCGGGATAGCCCTCGGCGTGGATGTAGGAGATCTCCTTGAGCTTGAGCGCGCCTTCCAGGGCGACCGGATAATGCGGGCCGCGCCCGAGGAACAGGAAGTCCCGCGCCCCGTGGTATTGGCGGGCCAGCTGCTCGACCTCGGGCTCGAGGGCGAGCGTCTCGCCCACGGCCCGGGACAAGTGCACCAGGGCCGCGCGCTCGCCGTCGGTCACGCCGCGGCCCAGGCCGCGGGCTTCGCGCAACTTGGCCGCCAGGAGGAAGAAGACCGCCAGCTGCGTGGTGAAGGCCTTGGTCGAGGCGACGCCGATCTCCGGACCGGCGTGGGTGGGAATCACCGCGTCGGCCATGCGGGCGATCTGGCTGCCCGGAACGTTGACGATGGCGGCGATCGGAGAACCGGCGCGGCGCGCTTCCGACAGCGCGGCCACCGTGTCGGCCGTCTCGCCCGACTGGGAGACGCCGATGGCCAGCGTCCGCGCGTCGGCCACCGGCCGCCGGTAGCGGAACTCGCTGCCGTAGTCGACTTCCACCGGAAGACGGGCCATGCCCTCGATCAGAAACTTTCCGACCAGGGCGGCGTGCCAGGAGGTGCCGCAGGCCAGGAGCAGGACCCGGTCGAATCCGGCGACCCGCTCGGGCGAGAAGAGCGGCTGGTCGAAGAGCAGCTCCCCCGTGGCCAGGGAGACCTTGCCGCCGAGCGTCTCCGCGATCGCGGTGGGCTGCTCGTGGATCTCCTTGAGCATGAAGTGGCGGTAGCCGCCCTTCTCCGCAGCCACGGCGTCCCACAGGATCCGCAGCGGCGCGCGCTCCCGCGGACGCCCGTCCGATCCGGCGATGCGCACGCTGCCGGCGTCCACGCGGGCGATGTCGCCGTCCTCGAGGAAGACGACGTCCCGCGTCCAGGGAACCAGAGCGACCGGATCGGAGGCCACGTAGTTTTCGCCCGAGCCCAGGCCCAGGACGATCGGCGGCCCCGACCGCGCGGCCACGAGGACGCCGGGCTCGTCACTCGTCGAGACCACGACGGCGTAGGCGCCCGTCAGCGCGCGGGCGGCCGCCTGGACCGCGGCGAAGAGGTCGCCCCGAAAGGCCTCCTCGACCTCGTGGGCGAAGACCTCCGTGTCGGTCTCGCTCACGAACCGGTGGCCCTTGGCCGCCAGGACCGCCTTGCGTTCGGCGAAGTTCTCGAAGATGCCGTTGTGGACGACCACGATCTTGCGGCCGCAGTCGACGTGGGGGTGGGCGTTGTCCTCGGTGGGGCGCCCGTGCGTGGCCCACCGGGTGTGTCCGATCCCGACCCGGCCCACGGCGGGCGAAGTCTCCAGCTTCTCGATGAGCCGGGAGAGCTTGCCCGCGCTGCGCTGGACCTGGAAGTGCCCGTTTCCGAGCGTGGCGATGCCGGCGGAGTCGTAACCCCGGTATTCCAGGCGCTTCAATCCCTCCAGCAGCAGGGGCGCCGCTTGCCTGGGGCCGACGTATCCGACGATGCCACACATGGCTCGATTATCTCCGAGGCCAATGACGGAAGGACACGGGGACGGGGGGAAGGGGGGACGCGGGGGGTCGAGTCACCCATCCCGTTTCCACCGGAATCGGCGCTCCCGTCGTCACCGCGTCCCCGAGTCGCCGCGTCCCCGCGTCTTCTTCTGCCGCCTCCGCTCGACCCATCCCTCGTGATTTTCCTGGCGGACCCGCGTCACGGCCAGCGCTCCGGGAGGCACGTCCCGGGTGATCGTCGAGCCCGCGCCCACGTAAGCCCCTTCGCCGACCGTGACCGGGGCCACGAGCTGGGTGTCGCTTCCGACGAAGGCGCCTGCGCCGATCGTCGTCGCGTTCTTGTTCTGGCCGTCGTAGTTGCAGGTGATGACCCCCGCGCCGATGTTGACGTCCTCCCCGATCTGCGCGTCGCCGAGGTAGGAGAGGTGCAGCGCCTTCACGCCGCGCCGGAGGACCGACTTCTTGATCTCCACGAAATTTCCGACCCGGACGTCATCCTCCAGGACGGTCTCCGGGCGCAGGCGGGCGAAGGGCCCGACGCGGCACCGCGCGCCGACCCGGGCCCCCTCCAGCTCGCAGTGCGGACCGATCACCGCGCCCGCGGCGACCTCGGAGTCGGCGATCCGCGTGAAGGAGAGAATCTCGCACCCCTCCCGCAGGACGGTCCGTCCGTCCAGCGCGACGAAGGGATGCAGCACCACGTCCGGCTCGATGACGACGTCGACGCCGATGCGCGTCGAGGCCGGATCGATCAGCGTGGCGCCCGAGTCCAGAGCCCGTTCGAGCTCCCGCCGCCGGGCGATCTCCTCGGCTCCGGCGAGGTCCCGCCGCGTATTGATGCCCCAGGCTTCGGTCCAGTCCGGGGCTTCCAGCGTCTCGACCCGGCCGCGCCCGGAGGCCAGCGCCTCGACCGCGTCGGTCAGATAGATCTCGCCCGACGCGCGGTTGACCTTGAGCGATCGGATCGCCCTGGCCAGGGAGGCCGGGGCAAAACAGTAGACGCCGGCGTTCACTTCCCCGATCGCGCGCTCCCGAGGCGTCGCGTTCCTCGCTTCGACGATGCGGCGCACGCGGCGCCGGCCGTCCCGGACGACGCGGCCCAGGTCACCGGCGTCGGGGGGCCGGAAGGTGAGGAAGGCCAGGTCGAGATCGCCGTCGCGCCGCCGGTCCAGGAGCGCACGGAGCGTGTCCGGCCGGATCAGCGGGACGTCGCCCGACAGGACCACCACAGGGCCGGCCTCGCCGTCCAGCGCGGGCAGGGCGCAGCGGACGGCGTCCCCCGTCCCGCGGGGCGGATCCTGGACGGCGATCGTCACGTCCTGCCCCGAAAGAACCGGCTCGATCCGGGCGCGGGCCGGGCCCAGGACGACGACGATCCGCGAGGGGTCCACGCTCCTGGCCGTGCGCAGCACCGCCTCGAGCAGCGGGACCCCTCCGACGCGGTGAAGGACCTTCGGGAGCGTCGAGCGCATGCGCGAGCCGACCCCCGCGGCGAGGATGATCACGCAAGGCGCGCACGGTTCCTTCCGGTTCGCCCGAGGGACCTTCTTCATGGCGGAAGTATAGGACCGGCGTGAGGCGTGAGGCGTGAGGCGTGAGGCGTGAGGCGGAAAACGGAAGGCGCGTCGAAGACTGCCGCCCCGGCCCCGTTCCCGGCCCGCGCAGCGGAGGCGACGGATCCTAAACGCCGAGGAGCTGCTGAAAGCCGGGCGCGTCGCGCACCGGATCGAAATCCCGGTCGTGCCGGGCCAGGATCCGATGCCGCCCATCGTCTTCGATGGCCTTGCGCAAGTGCTCGAGCGCGGTCTCGACCTGCCCGGTCTGCGCGTAGCAGCAGGCCAGCAGGAAGTCGACGCGCCCGCCTCCGTTCTTCTTGGCCGCCCTCTTGGCGTGCTCGATCGCTTCGCTCACGTTGCCGCGGTTCTTTTCCAGCAGCGCGGCGTAGTAAAAGTCCTCCGGCTCGGTGAGCGCCGTCCGCGCCGCGTTCTTCTGCCGCTCGCAGACCGCCAGATAGACACGGGAACGGTCCACGAGTTCCTTCTCGTCCGGGTACTTCTGGATCAGGTCCAGGAAGTTGCGCTGGGCTTCGTCGATCCTCTTCTTCTGGAGGGCCGCGACGCCCCGATCGAAATCCTTCCGGGCGTTCTCCGTACGCTTGGACAGCTCCTTGAGCGTCTGGGCTTTCTTGGCGGATGGGTTCTCCCCTCCTCCCGCGCCCAGACCGAGCTTCTCCAGACGCCGCTCGACGTCGTCGATCCGCGCGGACAAGACATCCGCAAGCGCCTGGACGCTCATCTTGCCGGCGTTGTCTTTCAGGAACCGCAGTTCCGCTTCCGTCCAGCGTTTGGTCATAATCTGGGAGCCTCCGGCAAGTCAGCGAAAAACGGCGTATTGTAGGGACGCCTCGCCTCCCTGTCAAATTCGGGCGTCGCCGCGGAATGGGCGCACGGCCCGCGCTGTTTTGTGCCGGGGGAGGGATCATGCAAAAACGAATCCTGGCTTGCGCTCTTCTGGTCGCCCTTGCGGCCGGTCAAGCGCTGGCCGCCTCGCAGACCGCTCGGAAGGCCGCTCCGGACAAGATGCAAACGGCCATGGGAACGGTGTCCAAAGTGACGGCGTCGCAGCGTCAGCTCGTCGTGAACGTCGCCGGGACGGCCACCCCCTTTGTCTGGACCGCGGAAACCAAGATCAACGGCACGCTCTCCCAGGGCGCCAAGGTCACGGTCCGGTTCACGTCTCTGCCCGACGGCCAGAATCTCGCTCACCAGATCAGCGTCGGACACTGAGACCAACGCCGGGAACGCGCGGGATCGCCGGGAACGCCGGGAAGTGAAGGAAGACTGCGGCCCTTCGAGTCTCTGCTAGAATCCCCGCCCGACGCCCTGAATTGAGGAGGAGCCCCCATGGGGATGTACATCATCGCCGAACCGTGCATCGGCACGAAAGACACCGCCTGCGTGGACGTGTGTCCCGTCGACTGCATCCATCCGCGGAAAGACGAGGCGGCCTACGCGGCCGCCGAGATGCTCTACATCGATCCGGATGTCTGCATCCAGTGCGGCAACTGCGAGCCGGCGTGCCCCGTCACGGCCATCTTCACCGAGGAGACGATCCCGGAGAAGTGGAAGCACTTTCAGCAGGTCAACGCCGACTGGTACAAGAACAACAAGGCCTGAGGATGTAACGTTGAGGCCCGGAGAGGCTCGACAGCCTCTCCGGCCACGCCTCACGCGTCACGCGTCACGCGTCCGCGTCCCGAGTCCCGCCCGTCTGACTACTTCCCCTTCAGCGTCTTCTCCAGGAACTTTTCCGTCCGAGCGTCGGCGTCCCTGGCGTCGGCGGCGCGAAACACCTTCGGATCCGTCGACGAGGCGAAGGCGTGCCCGGCATCCGGATAGATCTTAAAATCCACGCTCTTGCCGGCCGCCTTGGCCTTCTTCTCGAACTCCCGGACGCTGTCGGGCGTGATCCCCTGGTCCTGGCCGCCGAAGTTTCCCAGCAGCGGGACCTTCAGGCTGGCGATCGTGGCTTCGTCGGTCAGGAGACGGCCGTAGTACAGGACGCCCGCCGCCAGGGTCGGCTCCGCGAGCGCCAGGGACAGGGAGTAGCCGCCTCCCATGCACCAGCCGATCACGCCGATCTTCTTGGGATCGACGTCCGGCCGGCTGCGCAGGTCCGTGACCGCGCCCTTCAGGTCCCGCAGCGCGCGGTCTTCCGGAAGGCCGCGCATCAGCTGGTGCGCGGTGTCCGCATCCGTCGCGACCCTGCCCCGGTAGAGGTCGGGCGCGAGGACCACGTACCCCTCCTTGGCGTAATGGTCGGCCTTCGCCTTGACGAAGTCATTCAAGCCCCACCACTCCTGGATGACGACCAGACCGGGATGGCGGCCCGTTCCGGCGGGCGACGCGAGATAGCCGGAGGCGGTCTCCGAGCCGCTCGCAAACGACACCATCTTGCCCCCGCCTTGCGCAGAGAGCGCGCCCGCGAGAAACAGCAAACCGACCAGCAGAGAAGCCGTCCTTCGAACCATGGTTACCTCCTGCTCACTCCGCCGCGCACGGAGCCGGCGGATCGGCTAATCTTATTTCCCTTGGATCTTCTTTTCCCGCTGCCGGAGGCCGATCCCGAGCAGGAGCTGCAGCGGCTCTACGATCGCCTGGCCTCGCGGTTCGGCTTCGGCCCCGCGGTCGTCCGCCTGTCGACCCGCAAGCTCACCGGCGGCGAGATCCGGTACGGCCGGCCGCACCGCATCAGCATCTCGGCGCATCTCTCCGACTCCGAGCGCGAGGAGACGCTGCGGCACGAAGCGGCGCACGCCTGGGTCCATCAAAACCACGGACCGCGTGTCGCGCACGGTCCCCTCTTCCGGACCCTGGCTCACCGGCTCGGCTCCCGGGGCCGACACGCTCCCGAAACGCCGGCGCTGAAGGAGTTTCGCCGGCGGCGTCGGGTGATCGCCTACCGCTGCGAAGGGTGCGGGCAGCTCTTTCGCCGCTTCCGTCCGTTTCGAGGCGCGCGCCACTGCGTGGCCTGCTGGAAAGCGGGACGGCCGTCGCGGTTAAGAAGAGAGTAGCGATCCCGCGTCCCCCTGTCCCCGCGTCCCCGCGTCTCGGGCTTGGCTGTACGAAAGCTGGCTGGCGCCAACCCGATCACTAGAATAGCCGCCATGCCCTCCTTCCCCGCCGGCTACCGGATCGGCCACGCGACCGACTCGGTCCACCGCACCGGCTGCACCGTGGTGCTCCCGCCGCCCGGGACGAGCGGCGCGTTCGACGTGCGCGGAGGAGCCCCGGGGACGCGCGAGACCGGGGTCTTCACTCCCGGCAACCTGGTCTCGCAGATCGACGGCCTCGTCTTCACCGGAGGAAGCGCCTTCGGCCTCGCCGCGGCGGACGGCGTGGCGTCCTGGCTCGCCGAGCGCGAAATCGGGTTCCCGATCGGCCCCGCGCGGGTTCCCATCGTCGCCGCGGCCGTGCTCTTCGACCTGGCGGTGGGAGACCCGCGGGCCTACCCCGATCCCGCGATGGGTCGGGCGGCGTGCGAGGCGGCACGCGAGGGCGAGATTCCAATCGGACCGATCGGCGCGGGCGGCGGCGCGACCGTGGGCAAGCTGCTCGGCATCGGCCGGGCGCGGCGGGGCAGAGTCGGCGTAGCCGGCCTGGAACTGCCTGACGGCGGCCGCGTCTGCGCGCTCGCGGCCGTCAACGCCTTCGGCGACGTCGTCGATCCCGAGAACGGCGGCATCCTGGCGGGCGCGGTCCGCGGCGACGGCTTCCTCGGAACGTCCCGGGCGCTGCGGGCGGATCCGCTGGCCGACAGCCCCCTGGCGGGGTCGAGCACGACGCTCGTGTGCGTGGCCACGACGGTGCCCTTCGAGCCGGGGTCCTTGAAGCGCGTCGCCATCGAGGCCCACGACGGGATCGCGCGCGCGGTGCGGCCGGCCCCTACGGTCGTGGACGGGGACATCGTCTTCGCCCTGGCCCCGGGCGGCCCGGCGCCGCCGGCTCTCTTGACGCGGCTGCGCGTGGGAGCCGCGGCGGCGGACGCCGTGGCCCAGGCGATCGTCGCCGCGGTGGCGGATTGACCGCGCCGGCCGGCCACCGCCGCGGCGTCCTGCTCGTCCTGGGGGCCGCGCTCATCTGGTCGACCGGCGGCGTGGCCATCAAGGCCGTGGCCGACTCGGCCCTCAAGGTCGCCTTCTACCGATCCGCATTCGCCGCCGCCGCTCTCCTGGCGATCCTCCGCCCGCGCCCGCGCCGAATCACGCCCGCCTTCGCTGCCGGGCTCGTCAGCTACGCGGCGTGTCTGACCACCTTCGTCCTCGCGACGAAATGGACCACCGCGGCCAACGCCATCTTTCTCCAGTACAGCGGCGTGGTCTGGGTCCTGCTCCTCTCGCCGCTGGTGGTGGGCGAGCCGCTCCACGTCCGGGACGCCGCCGCGGTCGTCGTCGCGTTCGGCGGGATGGCCCTCTTCTTCGTCGGGAAGCTCCGGGCCGGGGGCGCCGGCGACTGGATCGCGCTGGCGTCGGGCGTCTTCTTCGCCGGCCTGGTGCTGTCCCTGCGCCGGGAACGGCACGCCGGGGCCGAAGCGGCGGTGACCTATGGAAACGTTCTGGCCGCCGCGGCTCTCTTCCCCTTCGTGGCGCGGGACCTCGCCCTGACTCCGCGCTCCTTCGCGATCCTCGCCTTCCTGGGCATCGTGCAGATCGGCGTCTCCTACGTCCTGTTCGTCCGCGGTCTCGAAACCGTGCCCGCGACCCAGGCTTCGCTCATCGGCATGGCCGAGCCGGTGCTCAATCCGATCTGGGTATTTCTGGTCTTGGGCGAGAGGCCGAGCGCCTACGCCATCCTGGGAGGCGCCGTGGTCCTCGGAGCAATCGGCTGGCGGACGCTTTCGACGCCGGCGCAGGAGAGAGTGGCGCCGCCGGACTAACCGTCGCCGGAGCTGCGCCTCCACCGCTGCCCTCGCGGTGACGCGCCGCGAGCTCAAGCCAGTTTTTGGCGAGTCCAGTACTACTCAGGAGTCAGGCTCTTCACCGTCGAAGAGGGGCTGCTGCACCGGGCCCAGCAGCGGCAGGATCGCCTCCAGCGCGTCGCCGGCCCAGAACGTGCGCCGCTCGGGGTCCAGTCGCACCGCGGTCACGCCCCATTGCGCGAGAACCTGTTCGATCGTCTCGTCGACCGCCCTCTGGAACCCGGCGTCCACGTCGCGCAGGCCGTCGAACTGGAGCGAGCCGACGATGGGCACCTTGATGAGCAGCCCGTAGGTGCCGGTCCACCAGCGGACCAGGGGCTCCAGCATCGGATGCTTGCCGTTCTGAAGCAGGTAGCAGTAGTTGTCCAGGACGCTGCGGTCGCAGATCACAATATCCGCCTTGTGTTCGGCGGCCAGCTCCTCGGCGATCTCGGTGTGAAGAATCCAGGACTGGGCGGCCAGCGTCGTCTCCCGATTGATCGGCAGCGGGCAGAAGCGCGCGACCTCGCGCACCATCTCGACGACCTTGTCGCGTTTCTTGAGCAGAGCGGCGAGCTCGAAGCAGAGCGTGGTCTTGCCGACCCCATGGGTTCCGATGAAGGCGATCTTCATGGGACGTCAGGCGTCAGGCGGAAAGCGAAACGCGAAAGGCGAACCAACGCCCTGCTCCGACGCCCAACCAACCGGCCCGTCTCCCGCCTCACGCCTTACGCTCACGCCTCACGGTCGGACTGACCGGCAATCCAAACTCCTCCCGCAGCCGCTCGCCGTCCTGGTCCAGCGCGGGCGGGAATCGCAACGGAGGCTGGTGGCCTTCCACGCGGATCGGAGAAGCCACAAACCGCACGCCCTGGCACTCCCGCACGAGCTCGAGGGCCCGCCCGGCGTCGCTCTGGAGCGCCTCGAGCGGCCCGCGCACGGGGCCGGCGGGGATCCCCGCGGCAGAGAGCCGGGCGAGCCACTCCGAACGCGTGGCGCCACGGAAGAGCGCCGCGAGCACGGCTTCGAGGTCGCCGCGATGCCCCACGCGGCCGGCGTTGGTGGCGAAGCGGGGATCCTCGCTCCATCCGGGCCGTCCGACCACCCGGGCCAGACGGGCGAACTGCCGATCGGTGCCGCAGGCGAGGACGAACTCGCCGTCCGCCGCGCAGAAGGAACGGTAGGGGACGATCTGGGGATGCGCGTTGCCGTGGCGCTCGCCTTCGCGCCCCGTCAGAAGGGCCGACTGGCCGACGTTGATGAGGGACGCCGCGGTCGCCGAAAAGAGATCCGTCTCCACGTGCGTGCCGTGTCCCGTGCGCTCCCGGGCGCAGAGCGCGGCCAGGATCCCGATGGCCGCATAGCAGCCGGCGAAGAGGTCCGAGACCGCGACGCCGACCTTGGTCGGCGCGCCGTCGGACGACCCGGTGATGGCCATCAGCCCCGCCCCGGCCTGAGCCAGCAGGTCGAAGCCCGGCGAGGCCGCTTCGGGACCGCGCGTGCCGAAGCCGGTGATCGACGCGGTCACCAGCCGCGGGTTCTCCCGGCGCAGCTCTTCGAGCGAGATCTTGAACCGCGAGAGCGCGCCGGGAGCGAAATTCTCGACGACGACGTCGGCCCGCCGCGCCAGGACGCGCACCGATTCGGGGCCCGCCGGTCCGGCGAGGTCCACGGCGATCGATTCCTTGTTGCGGTTGATGGACATGTAGTAAGCGGAGAGGCCGCTCGCCGGATCGTCGGGCGGGCTCCAGCCGCGGGTGACGTCTCCCTCCCCCGGCATCTCCACCTTGATCACCCGGGCGCCGAGGTCGGCCAGGAGCATGGTGCAGAACGGACCGGCCAGGACCCGCGAGAGATCCAGGACCAGGAAGCCTTCCAGCGGCGCGGGCATGCGCGTCTAAGCTCCGAAGGTGCGCGTCGCGGATCCGACGGGATTGCGCCGGCCGCGGGGGCCGGATCGCTCGGGCTCGCTCGGGCGGGTCCGGCCGCCGGACGCTTTCCTCATCGGGGCGGCGCGATCGGCTTCCACGCGAGCGGTCCGGGCTGGAAGTGGAAGAGCCCCACCTCGGACACTTCCACGCCGGCGATGCTCTTGGACACGCCCCAGTACTGCTCGGCGGTGTAGAGAAAGTCCGCCGGCGGGTCGGCGGCGAGCACGCGATGAACCTGGCGAAAGAGCTCCAGCCTCTTCGTCTCGTTGGTCTCCGCGCGGGCCGCCTCGATGGCCCGATCCGCCTCCGCGCTCTTGTAGAAGCCGATGTTCTCCCCGTTGGGGGGCACCTGGCTCGAGTGGAAGTAGATGTACTGATCCAGGTGGGGCGGCCAGAACGTGTTGGCGTACGGAGCGATCTCGAAGTCCCCCGCCGCGAGCCGCTCGGAGTAAGCCGCCCAATCGAGGGCGCGCAGGGACGCCTCCACGCCCACCTTGGCGTATCCCTCCTTCAGGATCTGCGCGAGGTTCGCGTAGATCGGCGCGCCGGAGGCATACAGGATCTCGATGGACGCCTTCGTCCCTCCCCGGGAGCGCGTGCCGCCCGGCCCGAGCTTCCAGCCCGCTTCGTCGAGCAGCCGCGCCGCGGCGGCGGGATCTTCCTCCGGAGGTTTCACGTCCGGGGCGTTCTCCTGCGCGCCGGCCGGATAGGGGCCCGAGACCAGCCGGGCACCGTCGGGCGGGTAAAGACGCAGGGCCGTGGTCCGGCGCGGCCACGTCCGCTCCAGGGCCAGGCGCACGCGCCGATCCGCCAGCAGCGGATTGCGGCAGTTGTACACGATCATGACGGTCAGGAACTGCGGCACCTTCAACAGGCGGTTGTGGGCCAGGAACTCGGGCGAGCGCTGCGCGGCGGCGCTTTGGTCGCGGGTGACCTTGAACTCGTCCAGCTCTCCGCGCGAGCCGGCCCGGAATCGCGTGGCGTTGTCGGGAACCAGGCGGAATTCCACCCGGGCGTATCCGTACCGGCTCGCCGGTGCGTCGGCGCGCCGGACCAGGACGATCTTCTGGTTCGGAGTCCAGCTCTCCAGCCGATACGGCCCGGTTCCGACCGGGTGCCGCGCCATGGCCGCAGGATCCTTGCGAAACGCCGCCGCCGAAACGATCGGGAGGCAGAAGGCGAAGAGGCGGTCGGACAGGGGGCGCTGAAAGCGCACCAGGATGGTCTGGGAATCCGGCGTCTCCACCTTGGCCACGTCCTCGAAGCCCCAGTGCCAGTTGACCGCGGGAACCTTGGGGTCTCGAACGCGCTCGATCGTGTACGCCACGTCCGCCGAGGTCACCGGGGAGCCGTCCTCCCAGCGCGCCGTGGGGTCCAGGCGGAAGTCGTAGGTCAGGCCGTCGGAGGAGACGGCCCACGACGTCGCCAGGGCCGGAACAAAATGGCGCTCCCGATCGAACCCCACCAGCGGACGAAAGAGCAGGTCCTCGACGCGGATCCCAAAATCCTCGTTGGTCGTGGTCGGATCGAGCGTCGGCGGATCGCCGTCCAAGTGGCGGTACAGCGTGTCGCGGACGGGCGCCGGCGCGGGCTTGCGGGCGCAGGACCCCGCGGCGAGCGCCGCCAGAACGCCGGCGATCAGGCAGAGCCTTTTCATCGATCACTCAAGAGAAGTCGGAGTTGCACCGGGAGATCCGCGCGACGCCGGACTTCGAGCCGTGACTGCCGAAGAGTTCGATCCGACCGAGGATAACATTCCCGGCGAATGGCCAGCGTCGTCTTCGACATCGAGACGGTCGGGATCGATTGGGAGTCCCTCGACGACGCGCAGCGCACCTACCTGCAGAAAAACACGCGCTCCGACGAGGAAAAGCAGAAGCTTCCGGAGCTCCTGTCGCTGTGGCCGTTCACCGGACGGATCGTCGTCCTGGCCATGGTCAACCCGGAGTCGGGCCGCGGCCGGGTCTGGTACGAGAAAACGGACGGCCGCGCCGAAGAGACCTCCGCCGACGGACTGTTCACGTTCATCGGGGACACCGAGCCGGTCTTCCTCGCCGAGTTCTGGAAGGCGATCGCCCGCTTCTCCCAGTTCGTGACCTTCAACGGCCGCTGCTTCGACGGCCCCTTCCTCATGCTGCGCAGCGCCATCCACGGGATTCCCGCGGGCAAGAACCTGGTCGGCTACCGCTACTCGGTGCGGCCGCACCTGGATCTGCTCGACCTGGTGAGCTTCTTCGGGGCCACCCGCAAGTGGAACCTCGATTTCACCTGCAAGGCGTTCGGCGTCGAGAGTCCCAAGGAGCACGGGATGGACGGGTATTCGGTCGGGCCCTACTACCGGGCCGGCCGGCTCAAGGAGATCGCTCTCTACTGCCGGCGCGACGTCGAGGCGACCGCCCGGCTGTTTCGCAAGATCGAAAAGACCCTGCTGCCCGCGTTCAAAAGCGGCCCCCGGCTGTAAGACCCGCAGGACGCCGGGACCGGCCCCGCTCCCGGCCGTTCCGGGGCGCAAACGCCTCGATCTGCTATAATTCGCACATTCCCACGGCCGGCGACGACAACAAGAGAGGACGCACGATGGCCACCAAGCCGGCCGATAAGAGAATCTCTCCCCGCATACCGATCGATGCCCCTGCGGTCGTCAGCTGGCACGACGAGAAGCTCGTGGCCTATGTCGAGCTGGTCAACCTCGCCGGCATGTACGTCGCGTCGGACCGCCTTCCCGACGTCGGGGAATACATCGACCTGATCCTGTCGCTGCCCGGGGATCCCCGCAGCTTCCGGGTCCGCGCCAGCGTCGTCCACACCGACCGCAGCAACGACGTGCGCCGCTCGGGATTCGGCGCGCGCTTCGAGCGGCCCCCGGTGGGGTTCCTGGAGGCGATCCGGGATCTGGAGAAGGGGCACTAAACCGTCGCTCCGCGCGCCGTCGGGATCTGCGCGCTGGTGCGCGCACCGGTCTGCGGCTCGCCCGGATGCGGGCTCGACCGCAGACCTGATCCCGCGCGGCACGCTTCGCTCCCGCGAGGGATTGGGCGGGTAAACTCGGTACCGCTCCGTGCCGTAGGGGCGGGGCTTGTCCCCGCCCGCGCCAGGGGCGCCGCGAATGGGGAGACTGGGGATAGATTCTTACGAGCTAGGGGCTACGCCTCACGCCTCACGCCTTCCGCCTCCCGCCTCCCGCCTTACGCCTCAGGTCACGCCTCACGCCCTTACTTCTTCGCCTCCACGAGCTTCAGGCGGTCGAAGGCGAACTCGACGGTGGCGTCGACTTCGCTGATGTTGCCGGCGACGGCGGAGGAGAAGGTGCTGGGCGTCACGGCGGTGAGCTGCCAGCGGGCGAGCAGGTTGGACTGATTGTCCAGCGCCTGGATCTCCACGGTCTTGGACGTCGGAGTGCCCGTGTCGGTCGCGCTGTTCAACCAGTCCTGCAGCCGGTTCAATCCGGTCTGGGTCACCGTGATGACCAGCCGGCGCTGGTCCGGCGCGTAGGCGACACCCAGGCGGCGCTGGTCGTCGCGGGAGGAAGGATTCTGGCTGAAGTCGATCCGGAACCCGACGACGCCGTCGATCTGGACGCCGTCCGCGAGAAAGCGGAAGTTGTTCTCCCGCGGGTCGGGACCGGCGGCCCGCGAGACGGCCGGAGACAGCAGGAACAGGAGCGCGAGCCGAGCCAGCCGGATCTTCATGCGGCCCTCCCTATAGGCGCCGAGAGCGTAGCATTTTCAGGCACTCCTGAGACAAGGGGTCTCCGCGATACTCTCTGGCCGAACAGATTCCCTATCGGCGTACCCGTCTGACATCTGAAAGGAGGCGCTCCATGAAAAGAGCCATCCCGGTTCTCGCCCTCGCGGCTGCGGCCGTCGCGTTCCTGGCCGCGGCGCCGGCCGATCGTTCCAAGACCTACAGCGTGACCGCGGACACGATCGAGTCCTGCTCCTGTCCCCTCTTCTGCTCCTGCTACTTCGGGCCCTCCGCCGACGAGCACATGTGCCAGGCCAACAACGTCTACCGCTTCCGGCCGGGGAGTCACTACGGCGCCGTGGATCTCTCCAACCAGACTATCTGGATCTCCCTCGACCTGGGCGGCCAGTGGCATCACCATCCCGGTCCGGGCATGCAGACGGAGTGGGCCATCCTGACGTTCGACAAGAGCACGCCCAAGCCGCAGCGCGACGCCATCCTGAAGGTCGTCAGCGGCGTCTTCCCGGTCAAGTGGAAGCACTTCTCCACGCGCGAAGACACGATCGAGTGGAACAACGACCCGATGAAGCCGCACGCGAAGCTCGCCAGCGGCCTGGCCGAGATTTCGCTCGACAAGTCGGCCACGCTGCGGCCGGACAAGGCCACGCCGGTCGTGATCAAGAACCTCCAGTACTGGTTCTCCACGGCCAACGACGGCTTCGTCCTGGGCTACGGCACGCACGCCTTCGGCGGCGACTCGGCCTCCGGAGCCCCCAAGTTCTCCTACGAAAAGCGCAACGGATTCACCATCACCTGGACGGCCAAGGGAACCATCGCGCCGGAGAAAGTCGCCAGCCGCTGAGAGCGGCAAACGGTCTCGGAACGCAAAGAGGCGGGCCGGTCCCGCCTCTTTTTTTTGGTACTCTGCCCCGATGAGTCCCGACGACATCGCGCCGGAATTTCGAGCCCAGCCCAAGGCGTACGTCAAGGCGGCGCCGATCGACGGGGTCCGCACCCTGCGCCTGCCGCGATGGACCGACGATCGAGGATTCTTCCTGGAAATCTTCCGCGCGAAGGCGAACCATCCGGAGAGCCGCGCCCTGGCCGAGTTCTTCGACGGCGCGCCGGCGATGCAGCTGAACTTCTCGGCGGTCGACGCGGCCGACCACATCAAGGGGCTCCACTACCACCTGAAGCAGGAGGACATCTGGTTCTTTCCTCCTCCGTCCAAGGCCAAGGTGGTCCTTTACGACGTTCGCAAGAGCTCGCCGACGTTCGGCCGGACCCAGGCGATCGTCGCGGGGGGCGGGCAGGACGTGCTGATCCGAATCCCCATCGGCGTGGCGCATGGGTACCGGCCGCTGACCAACCCCTGCAGCCTGCTCTACCTCGTCACCGAGACGTTCGACCCCGCTTCCCCCGACGAGTTCCGCATCGCCTGGGACCATCCGGCGGTCAAGGACCTCTGGGACGTTCCCAACGGATAGCAGCTTGCGCCACAGCGGCTTCAGGCCCCGATGGGGGGATGGGGGGACGCGGGGATGGGGGGAACTTGCGAGTCGGCTGACCTTCGCAACCCCGTGTCCCCGCGTCCGCGCGTTCCCCGCGTCCGGTTCTATAATCGAGAGCTCTCCCATGAGCACCGCCCTCTCCCTCGATCTCTCCAACGTGCCCCGCGTGGACCAGGTGGGGATCGAAGAGCGCGCGGCGGGCCTGGGGAAGCGGTCGATCAAGAAGAGCGCCAAGCAGGCGGGGATCCGCATGGCGATCTCGATGCTCGACCTCACGACGCTCGAGGGCAAGGACTCCGATGGGAAGGTCCGACAGCTGTGCCAGAAGGCGATGCGCCCGCTGCCGGGCGATCCCACCGTTCCCCACGTCGCCGCGGTCTGCGTCTATCCCAACCTCGTCGCCGCGGCGAAAGACGCGCTGGCCGGCAGCGGCGTGAAGGTCGCCTCGGTCGCCACGGGCTTTCCGGCCGGCCTGGTCCCGCTCCCGGTCAAGATCGAGGAGACCCGGCGGGCCGTCGCCCTGGGCGCCGACGAGGTCGACATGGTCATCGATCGCGGCGCCTTCCTGGCGGGCCAGTACGACGCGGTCTTCGACGAGATCGTCGCGGTCCGGCAGGCCTGCGGCGCGGCGCGCCTGAAGGTGATCCTGGAAACCGGGGAGCTGGAGACCTACGACAACGTCCGCAAGGCGTCTCATCTGGCCATGGCCGCGGGAGCGGACTTCATCAAGACGTCGACCGGCAAGATCCAGCCGGCGGCGACGCCCGGCGTGGTGCTGGTGATGCTCGAAGCCATCCGCGACCACTTCCTGGAGACCGGGCGGCGCGTCGGCATGAAGCCGGCGGGAGGCATCCGCACCTCCAAGCAGGCCCTCCATCTCCTGGTGCTGGTCAAGGAGACGCTCGGCGACGCCTGGCTCACCCCCGACCTCTTCCGTCTGGGCGCCTCGACGGTCGCCAACGACCTGCTGATGCAGCTGGCCAAGGAGACGACCGGCCGCTATCAGAACGAGGACTACTTCACGAAGGACTGAAGGAGGAATTTGCGATTGGCGATTTGCGATGGGCGATTTCCGGGACCCGGGCACGGAGTCCGCAATCGCAAATCACAAATCACAAATCACAAATGAACCGATGAGCACGACGATCGACCAGGACACGTCCTCCCGTCCGACCAGGCGCATCGACGCGGAGCGCCCCGTCCTGGAGTTCGGCGGCGCCTGGGACTACGCGCCGGCGCCGGAATCGAAGGATCACGTCCGGCTGGAAAAGAAGTACGGCCTCTTCATCGACGGCGCGTTCACCGCGGCGCGGTCCCGCAAGACCTTTCCGACCATCAACCCGGCGACGGAGGAAATCCTGGCCGAGGTCGCCGACGCGGGCCCGGCGGACGTCGACGCCGCCGTCAGGGCCGCGCAGGAGGCCGGACGCAAGCGGTGGTCCAGGCTGGCGCCGGCCGAACGCGGCAAGTACGTCTACCGGATCGCGCGCCTGCTCCAGGAGAAGTCCCGCGAGTTCGCCGTCCTGGAAACGATGAACGGCGGCAAGCCGATCAAGGAATCGCGGGACGTGGACGTGCCGCTGGCGGTCGCCCACTTCTTCTACCACGCCGGCTGGGCCGACAAGCTCGAGTACGCCTTTCCGCGGCACAGCGTCTCGCCGGTCGGCGTGTGCGGGCAGATCATCCCCTGGAACTTCCCGCTCCTGATGGCGGCCTGGAAGATCGCTCCGGCGATCGCCTGCGGCAACACCGTCGTCTTGAAACCCGCGGAGACGACCCCCCTGACCGCGCTCCACCTGGCCCGGGTGTTCCAGGAGGCCGACCTGCCTCCCGGAGTGGTCAACATCGTGACGGGGGCCGGGGAGACCGGCGCCCATCTGGTCAACCATCCCCGCGTCCGGAAGATCGCCTTCACCGGATCGACCGAGGTCGGCAAGATCATCCAGAGGTCGCTGGCCGGGACGGACAAGCGCCTGACGCTCGAGCTCGGCGGCAAGGCCGCCAACATCGTCTTCGAGGACGCTCCGCTGGACCAGGCCGTGGAAGGGATCGTCAACGGGATCTACTTCAACCAGGGCCACGTCTGCTGCGCGGGCTCGCGCCTGCTGGTCCAGGAGTCCGTGGCCGAGGCCGTGCTGGCCAAGCTGGCCAACCGCATCGCCACGCTGCGCCTCGGCGACCCCCTGGACAAGAACACCGACGTCGGGGCCATCAACTCGAAGATGCAGCTGGGAAAGATCCGCGAGCTCGTCGCCGCGGGCGTCGAGGAAGGCGCGGAGATCCACCAGTCCGCGTGCGCGATCCCGGAGAAGGGGTTCTGGTTCCCGCCGACGTTCTTCACCGGCGTGGCCCAGTCGCACCGGATCGCGCGCGAGGAGATCTTCGGCCCCGTGCTCGCGGTCATGACCTTCCGGACGCCGGACGAGGCCGTGGAGAAGGCCAACAACATTCCCTACGGCCTGTCCGCGGGAGTCTGGACCGACAAGGGCTCCAAGATTTTCCGGATCACCGCGAAGATGCGCGCGGGAGTCGTCTGGGCCAACACGTTCAACAAGTTCGATCCGACTTCGCCCTTCGGCGGCTACAAGGAGTCCGGTTTCGGGCGCGAGGGCGGCGTGCAGGGGCTGCGGGCGTACGTGGAATTGTCGTGAGGGTGTCTTGCGGCTCACCTCGCCGGGAGAGATTTGAGCTTTCTCTTTCGAGGCCGGTCAGCCGGTCGGTGACCGGGAGATGCTCGTGCTAGACCGGCCTCGCGACAGCACCCTTGAAGTCCGGAAGACCTACAAGCTCTACATCGGCGGCGAGTTCGTGCGGACGGAGTCGGGCCGATACGACGGGATCGTCTCGGGCAAGAACAAGCTCCTGGCCAACATCTCCCGCGGCTCGCGCAAGGACTTGCGCGAAGCGGTGCGCAAGGCGCGCGCGGCGCAGCCGGGGTGGGCGGCCAGGTCCCCCTATCTCAAGGGCCAGATCCTCTACCGCATGGCCGAGATGTTGGAGGGCCGCGCCGCGGCGTTTGCCAGGCTTCTGCGCGAAACGCGCGGCGTCGGGCCGGCCGCCGCGCAGCGGGAGGTCCGCGCGGCGATCGATCGGCTCGTCCACTACGCGGGGTGGTCGGACAAGTACACAGCGCTTCTGGGGACGGTCAATCCGGTCGCCTCCTCGTACTTCGACTTTTCGGTTCCCGAGCCGACCGGCGTCGTCGGAGTCGTGGCTCCGGAGGATCCCGGTCTGCTCGGGCTGGTGTCCCACCTGGCTCCGGTGATCGTGGCCGGAAACGCCGCGGTGGCGCTGCTCTCCCAGGCCCATCCGCTCGCCGGGCTCGAGCTCGCCGAGGTTCTGGCCACCTCGGATCTGCCCGCCGGCGTCGTCAACCTGATCTCCGGACACAAGGACGAGCTCGTCCCGCACCTGGCCCGCCACATGGACGTCAACGCGATCGCCGACGCGGGCGGCGACGCGGCTCTCTCCAAGTCCATCGCCGCGGACGCCGCCGTCAACGTCAAGCGGGTGCGGCGTTACGCGATCGGCGACTACTTCGGCGGCGCCGCGCAGGGCCTCGACTTCATCGAAGCCTTCACCGAGACCAAGACGACCTGGCACCCGATCGGCGTGTAGCCAACGCCAGGATCGCCGGGATCGCCGGGATCGCCGGAAGTAAAGACTCTACTTTCCGGCGTTCTCGCTACGTTGCGCGAGCGCCGCGAGCCCTTCCTCCTCGAGCGTGTACTTGATCCATTCCAGCGGCCGCGTCGCGCCGAGCCGCTCGTAGAAACGCATGGCCTCGGTATTCCAGTCGAGGACGGTCCATTCCAGGCGCAGCGCGCCGCGGGCGATCACCTCGCGGGCCAGCGCGGCCATGAGCGCGTCGCCCACGCCGCGGCTGCGGGCCTCGGGCGCGACGACGAGGTCCTCCAGGTAGAGGAAGGGCTTCGCGCGAAACGTGCCCAGGCCCTCGTAGAACAGCGCGATGCCCTCGATGCGGTCTCCCATCTCGGCGACGAAGGCCTCCAGGCGCTTCGAGTCGAAGATCCAGGCCAGGAGCCGGGCCGCCTCGGCGTCGTCGGGGCCCGCGAGCTTCTCGAACCGCGCCAGCTCCCGGTCGAGCTCCACGATGCGCGGACCATCTTCCGGGCGCGCGCGGCGGATCCGGACGTTCGCGCTCACGGGCCTCAGCGCCGGACCGCGGCGACTTTGGCCAGGTCCACCTGCCGCATGAGCCCGATCGCCTCGTCCGCCCCGACGTTGGCTCCCTGGCCGAGCACCAGCCGGGACGGCGTGACCACCAACGTCACGATGGTCGTCGGGCGCGCCCCGCTGCGATCGGTGACCGCGAAGGCCTTGTGGCCTCCCATCTCGATCTCCCGCGCGTCGACGCCGGACGCCTTCTTTGCGTCGGCCACGGCCTTGCGCACCGAGTCGGCGGCGTTGCGGTCGTTGTAATCCTGGATCGCCAGCCGGAACTGCTTGGCCGACGTCGGGCTTTCGATGCGCTGGAAGAAGCGGGCGACCTCGACGTACCGGCCGATCGCGTTTTCCTCCTCTTCCGGCAGCTCCTCCTTGGGCGCGGCGGTCCAGCCGGGCAGCGCGGCGGGAAGCGCCTCGCGCAACGTCAGGGGCCACACCGGCTTGTCGGCAAGCGCGAGAACCGTGAGGCTCCAGGCGATCGCGCCGACGAACAGCAATCCGCGCCGCAGACCGACCATGGGCGCTCAGGATAACCCAGCGCGGCGGATGCGCCCGGCACGATTCTTGATATCCCTCAGGATGCGCGTCCTTCCTGGACCGCAGGAGGAGAAAGACGATGAAACGGATTCTGGCGATAGCCATCGCCGCGGGACTGGGTCTGGCCGGAACGGTCGCGGCGCAAACCAAGCAGGCGACTCCGGCCACCGGGACGATGGAGTCGGAGCACACGACCAAGCACACCGGGCCGGGCGAGAACACCAAGGAGAAGACCCAGACGGTCATCGGCGTGGTGAAGGATTACGAGGCCGGCAAGAAGATCGTGGTGACCGGCCCCAAGAAGAAGGACTACTCCTTCGATCTCGACGGCAACGCCGGCGTCACCGGCGACATCGCCGTGGGCCGGAAGGTCAAGGTGACCTACACCAAGTCGAGCGACGGGCAGAAGGTCACGACCGTGGCCCCCTACCCGGCGAAGAAAACATCGAAGAAGAAGGCCGCTTAGTCGAACCGTCGATCCGGAAGCCCCGGCCGCTCCCGTAGGGCCTTCTTTCGGCCGGGGCATTTCCCGCAGGAGGACTGCCATGAGATGGAAGACATGGAAAACATGGAAAACATGGAAAACATGGAAAACAATGTCCCTCGCGTTCGCGCTCTGCGCCGCCGCGGCAATCGGCGCCGCCCAGACCACGATGCGAACCACGCGCGAGACGACCGCGCAGAATCCCGACGGTTCCAAGACCGTCACGGTCACCGGTGACGTGGTGCGCTACGAGCCCGGCCAGACCATCGTTCTGCGCGAGCCC
The DNA here is from genome assembly GCA_963733955.1 of uncultured Acidobacteriota bacterium. Lineage (GTDB taxonomy): Bacteria > Acidobacteriota > Thermoanaerobaculia > UBA5066 > Gp7-AA6 > DATFTF01. The sequence continues at coordinate 846,394 of CAVTEW010000003.1, read as the reverse complement.
GACCGCCGCGAGGTGACGTTCTCGATCGGACCCGAGGCCGCCGTCCCCACCGAGATCCAGGTCGGACGCCAGGTGACCCTGACGACCCAGCCGTCCAGCGACGGTTCGGGCCCGGCCATGGTGACTCGCATCACGACAACCAGCGTGACGTCGGATGGCCAGACCAAGACGACCACCGAGCAGACGGAAACCGCTCCATCGGGGCAGCAGACCAAGACCGTGACCACGACCGTCTACGGCACGGTGGCGGCGTTCGAGCCGGGGCAGACGCTGACCCTGGAGAGGCCCGACCATCAGAAGGTGATGCTGTCGCTCGATCCGCAGTCGGAGGTGCCCCGGGATCTCGCGGTGGGAAGGACCGTGACGGTCACGACGACCACGGTCAAGGGCTCGCGCAGCCCCTTCGTGCGGAAGGTGACCTACAAGACGGTCACGAGCAACACGATCCCGCCGCGGTAAAACCCGCTCCAGGACCCAACGAAAAAAGCGGTCTCTCTCGAGACCGCTTTTTCGCACTCGACGAGGAGAAAGCTACTTCTTGACGCCCAGGATCGCGTCCTTGGCTTTCTTGGAGACGCGGAACTTCACGACGCGCTTGGCGGGAATCTTGATCTCCTCGCCGGTGGCGGGGTTGCGACCCATGCGCGCCTTCCGATTCACCAGCACCAGCTTGCCGACTCCGGGGATCGTGAAGCTGTTCTTGGCTTCCTTATAGGCGAGCGCCGTCAGGTCGTCGAGAAACTGCGTCGCGATCCTCTTGGTCTGGCCTGTGGACTTCGACAGGTGATCGGCAATCTGGGACTTGGAAAGCGCCTTCGAATCTTTTGCCATACTCACTACCCTTTCTTCTGCTGGAAATCGCCGTTGCCGGCGTGATCAAAACTGGCGGGTATTCTAACCGCCGCGCGCGAGGTCAAGCAAAAGAATTGTGCTGTTGTTATTCTTTTTCCCTCCGGGGCCGCCGCGCGTGCCGCGACGCGCTCCGAGCTAAGATCGAGGTCGAGGAGTGTCCGGATGCGCACGAAGCTCGACTCGGTCCGCGGGCGGAAACCCGGAGACCGGACGGACGGCGGGAACGGCCTCGCGGCGCGCGCCCTTTCCGCGCTACGACGCGGGATGATTTCGCCTCGCCCGGCGGAAGTCGCACAGGGCGGTAACCGCCCACGGAGCATCCGGTTAGGTTGACTCAACCGGGGCGGCCCTGGGCGCGGCGAGGCCTTCTCCTCGGCTTGGCCTTGCCATGGCTCGCGGCGTCCTGCTTCGACGCGGCCCAGTCCCGGCTGGCGAGCCGAATCCTGGAGGACCATCGGACGCGCGCGAAGGTCAAGCCGCTCGCGGCGGCCCAGGTCCTTCGGATCCGCCTGACGTCGCCGGCGTCGAAGGTGCCCGGGACCGAATCCATCGCGTGGGAGGACGACAATTACCGCGAGACGGTCTCCTCCGCCGGCCTGACGACCGTCCGCGGCATCCAGGCGGGCAAGGGCTATTTCACCGACGAGGACGGCGTGACCCGCGTGGCCTCCGAGCCGGCGCTGTCGGATCTCGTCACGCGACGCTATTTCTGGAGACGCGCCTACCTCTTCGAAGACCGGGCCGGCGCCCGGGTGGCCCTGGGACCGGCCGACGTCGCGAGCGTCTCGGTCCGGCTCACGCCGCGGGGAGGCGATCCGCTGCTTCTGACGTTTCGGAGGAGGGATCTGGCTCTGGTCTCGGCGCGCGCGCGCGGACTGGACCTCGCCTTCACCGGCGCGACGCGGTTTCGCCAAACCACGCCCCGGGGCCTCTCGACCGACGCCGAAATCCTCTGGACCGGACTGCCCACCGGCGCGCTCCCGGACACCAGCGCGGGAGGATGGTCGGCGCGCTGGGGGCCCGAGCCGGCCCAGGCGCCGTGGTCGCGCGTCGGTCGGGCCCTCGTGTTGCCGGCGCGCCTGGGCGCGATTTCCGTCACACTCGCGCTCGACGGCGCCGACGGCGGTCCGCTGCGCGTTCGCGGCGCTCTGGCCGACCGGCTTGGTCTCGCCTTCGCGACGGACGCGTACGACCGCAGGGTCGGCCGCGGAGCGCGGCTGGAGATCGGAGGTCTCTCGCTTCCGGCGTTGGCCTTCGCCCGGGACGATTCCCTTCCGCAGGGAGTCGACGCCGCCGCGGGCGACCCTCTCTTCCGCGAGACCGTCGTGGAGATCGATCCGGCTTCCCGACTGGCCCGCTTTCACGATCCGGCGCGCTGGGTCAGCGCCGAGGGTTACTTCCGCACGCTGCTCGACGACGACGCCGGGCGCGCCGTCGCGATCCTCCGTTGGAAGGGCGAGAACCTTCGGCTGACCGGCCCGACCGGCATCGGCGGACCGATCGCTTTGACCCGCGAGGTGCGCGGCCGGCTTCTTCGGGCCGGCGCGTCACAGGTCGAGGGCTTGCGCTGGGGCATGCTCTTGCCGAGCCTTCCGGCCCTCGAGACGGATGGAGACGAATCGGCGCGCGGTGAGGACGGCCGCCTGGGCTGGGACCTCGCCCTGGCCTTCCATGCCTTCTTCGACCTGCCCCACCGGTGGGCCTATCTGAAGCCGGCCGCGCATCCCTGACGCCGTCCGGCCGAAACTCCCGCGGACCGACGCAGGCCGCCCCGTCGACTCACGGGCGCAGCCGGAAAACCTTCAGCCTCCCAGATCCACGGTTTCGCGGCTGCCCAGGTCGATCGCCGTGCGGCAACCCGCGCACAACACCTCGGCCTCCATGGCGAGGAGGCCGGCGTCGAGGCACAGGACGGCTTCGCAGTACGGACACGGCAGTTCGACGGTCTCCAAAGCGAGGGCTTTGTCGGGAGAACCGCGCCGAGCCATCGCGCGCCGGGCGGGGCCCTCGAACGGCACCACGTTGCGTTGACTCACCGTTCCTCCTCCTGTTGCAAACCGGGCGGGCACTCCGAATCGTCGGCCGAGTCGGCCGGCGCGGCGAGCGACAGCGACGGGCTCGCCCGCCGGTTCCGCTGCAGCGCCAGGCCGGCGACGCCGGCGAAAAAGAAACAGGTTCCCGTTGCCAGCAGACTCGCCGCCGCGGTGCGCAGCGGCCGCGCGCCGCCGCCGCCCGACGCGACGACCGAGCCGAGGAAGATGCAGACGACCCCCAGCAGGAGAACCTGGCGGCGCCGCTCAGGCGTGGGTCCGGGCTGCGACCACACCAATCTCACGGCCGGCCACCTTGAGGAGACGAGGGAGCGGGCCCTGCGGGCCGAGCCGGCGCAGCGTTCGGAGCGAAGTCGACCACGATTCCGACCTCCGAAACGTTCGGAGCGCGGACGCGAGCCCGGCTCCTCCCTGTCAACGATGGCATTTTATTCGAGAAGCGCGCGTGGAGCAATTGAATTATCCTCCGCCGATGCGTTGGACGACGATTCCGCTGCTGGCGATGTGGGCCTCGCTCTCGCTCGTTCCTCCCCGCGGCTACTCCGAGGCGTCGGCTCCGCGCGAGCGCGCCTGGGAGGAGCAGTACCGCAGCCTCCCCGATCCCGCGAAGATCCGCGAGACCGACCGCGCGCTCTCGGCCGCGCCGCACCATCTCGGATCGGCCGACGACGAGAAGAACGCGCGCTGGATCCTGGAAAAGTTCCACGCCTGGGGGCTGGAGGCTTCGATCGAGACGTTCTACGTTCTCTTTCCGACTCCCCGGGAGCGGGTGCTCGAGATGACCGCCCCGGTCCGATTCCGCGCCTCCCTGGCCGAGCCCGCCGTGAGCGGCGACCCGACGTCGGCGCAGAAGGACCGCCAGCTTCCGACCTACAACGCTTACTCGATCGACGGCGACGTCACCGCGCCGCTCGTGTACGTCAACTACGGCGTGCCCGACGACTACGAACGGCTGGAGCGACTGCACGTCGACGTGAAGGGCAAGATCGTGATCTCCCGCTACGGGGGCTCCTGGCGCGGGATCAAGCCCAAGGTCGCCGCCGAGCACGGAGCGGTGGGCTGCCTGATCTACTCGGATCCGCGCGACGACGGTTACTTCGCAGGGGACGTCTATCCGGCGGGGCCGTACCGGCCGGCGCAGGGCGTCCAGCGCGGGAGCGTCGCGGACATGCCGATCTACGCCGGCGATCCCCTGACGCCGGGCGTGGGTGCCACGAAGAAGCCGGAGCACTGGACGCTCTCCGACGCCAAGACGCTCACCAGGATCCCCGTCCTTCCGATCTCGTACGCCGACGCGCAGCCGCTCCTGGCCGCGCTGTCCGGCCCGGTGGCGCCGCGCGAATGGCGGGGCGCGCTCCCGATCACCTACCACGTCGGCCCCGGACCGGCGACGGCGCACCTGAAGGTGGCGTTCGACTGGAAGATCGTTCCGGCCCGCGACGTCATCGCCCGTATCCCCGGCTCGACCTGGCCCGACGAATGGATCATTCACGGCAATCACTACGACGCCTGGGTCAACGGCGCCTCCGATCCGATCTCCGGGCAGGCCGCGCTGCTCGAAGAGGCGCGCTCGCTGGCCGAGCTCGCGAAAAGCGGGTGGAAGCCCAGGCGCACGATCCTGCTCTGCGCCTGGGACGGAGAGGAGGAAGGCCTCTTCGGATCCACGGAATGGGCGGAGACCCACGCGGCGGAGCTGGAGAAGAAGGCCGTCGTCTATCTCAACACCGACTCCAACGGCCGCGGCTTTTTTCAGCCCGAGGGCTCCCACACGCTGGAGACCCTGGTCAACGAAGTGGCCGCCGACGTCCTCGATCCGGAGCGGAACATGACCGTCGGAAAGCGCGCGCGCCTGAAACGGATCGAGGAGGCCGCCAACGCGCAGGAGCGCGGCGAGGTCCGTTCGCGCGCCAACCTCCGCATCGGGGCCCTGGGCTCCGGCTCGGACTACACGCCCTTCCTCCAGCACCTCGGGATCGCCTCGTTGAACTTCGGGTTCGGCGGGGAAGGCGGCAACGGGGTCTACCATTCGATCTACGACGACTTCGCGTGGTACTCGCGGTTCGACGACACCGACTTCGCCTACGGGCGCGCCCTGGCCCAGACGACCGGCACCACGCTTCTGCGCCTGGCTGACGCCGACGTCCTTCCCCTGGATTTCACTTCGCTGGCCGACACGGTGGGCGTCTACGTCACCGAGCTCCAGAAGCTCGCCGGGGAGAAGCGCGACGCCGCGCAGGAGCTGGACACGCAGATCGACGAGGGGCTGCCGACCGCGGTGGCCGACCCGAGGGAGCCCTTCGTCGCGCCGGGACGGAAGGCGACCGTTCCGTTCTTCGACTTCTCGCCGCTGGAGAACGCCGCGGAGGATCTGAAGCGCGCCGCGCGGGAGTACGAGACGGCCCTGACCACCAAGCCGCTCCCGACCGACCCGGCGGGTCTGGCCAGGGTCAACGCGATTCTCCGCGACGCCGAGCGGACGCTGACGCGCCCCGAGGGATTGCCGGGACGCCCGTGGTTCAAGCACTACCTCTATGCCCCCGGCCTCTACACCGGCTACGGCGTCAAGACCCTCCCCCTGGTGCGGGAAGCCATCGAGCTGGAGAAGTACGCGGAGGTCGACGGAGACGTGAAGAAGACCGCCGAGGTCGTCACCCGGTGCGCTGCGCAGGTGCGGGAGGCGGCAGCGGCTCTCCAGGCCCGGTGAGGACGGCGATCGCCCGATCTCCTACATCCCTCCCCGCATCTTCGCGTAGAAGTCGTTCTCCTCGAACTTTCCCATCGCCACGGCGCACGTCCCGTCGCAGCGGGCGGTGACTTCTCCGCGCTCGTCGAAGAGCTCGGCCGCGGCGAAGATGAGGTTCATGCCGCCGCGCAGCAACCGGGCTTCGACCCAGATCCGGTTCCCCCGCGTCGGGCGAATAAACGTCATGGCCAGCGAAACGGTCGCCGAGCGCGTCTCCGGCCGGGTCAGCCAACCGACCGTACCGATGGCCAGGTCGAAGAGGGCGGCGAGCACGGCGCCGTTGACCGCGTCGGTGCCCATGCCGCCGCGGTGATGCGGCAGGACCGGATCGATCACCGCCCGGACCCGGTCCACCCGCTCGAAATCCAGGCGCACGCCGAGCTGGCGCATCGGCGGCGAGTCGTTCCAGGTTCGGGCCAGGGCCTCGAGCGACGCGAGCGTCGGATAGGCCTCGGAGAACGGCGTTTTCTCTTCCACGCGGCGAGGCTAGCACGTCAACGTCGCCGGGAACCGGAGCGCGGGCGGGGACAAGCCCCGCCCCTACACAGACTTTGGCGTTCGTGCCGTAGGGGCGGCCCTTGCGGCCGCCCGCGTGCCTGCCCCGGTCCGCGATGCCGCCTGGACCGGGCTCCTCTCGACTGAGGACTGAGGACTGAGGACTCTCGCGGCTGCCGCCTACAATACATGAATTGTACTCGACCAGGGACCAAGGACAAAGGACCAGGGACTTCAGTACAGCACCGCCAAACACGTCACTCCCCCATCCCGTTTCTCGAACTCCCCGACCGTCACTGTGCGCACCTCGAGTCCGGCAGCCTCGATCGCGGCGCGCGTTCCGGGGTAGCCTTCCGGCGCAATCACGCGGCGCCCGACCGCCAGGACGTTGGCGCACAGCTCCTCGCCGGCGGCGACGGGCGCCGTGCGGAATCCGCGCTGACTCCAGAAGTCCTCGAGCGCGGGGATCGTGAGGACGAGGTCCTCGCCGAGCGGCGCGCAGCCGGAGAGAAGATGGAGCAGGTCCGCCGGGACGGGGACGCCTTCGACGGTCCGGGACGGCGCGAGCAGCGCGCGCAGCTGATCCACCGCCGCGGCGTTGGACCGTTCCGAGAGCCCGACGAAGAGCGCGCGCTCGGTCACCAGGACGTCTCCCCAGTCCAGGAACGCCGGCGGATCCAGCGCGACGACCCGGCACGAACGCTCCAGGATTTCCACGAGCGGCGGCTCCTCACCGCGGCGCGACGCGACGGCGGAGCGGCCGAGAATGGCCGTGGCGCCGAGCACGCAGATCCGATCCTGGACGAAGACGGCGTCGGGATGGGCGTCGTCGGCCGGAAGCTCGGTCACCTCGAGGCCCAGGGCGCGCAGGGCCGCCGTGTAGCCGGCGTGCTGGGAGCGCGCGGCCTCCAGGGAGACCGGAGGGCGCGGCGTCCAACGCGTCAACGCGTCCGGATACGTCCCCCCGGGCGGCCGGACCAGAGCGCGGGACGGCGCCGTCATTCGAAGTCTTCCATCATCCAGATGTCCCCTCCCTGAGGCCGGAACCGGTCGAAGAGCGCCCACCGCCCGTCCGGCGACCACATCGGATAGTCGACGCGCACGTCGGGGTCCTCGAACTCGAAGACCTTCTCGGCGGGGCCTCCCGCGGCCGGCGAGACCGGCCGAGATTCTCGTCGCGGGCCCGGTACACTTCTCCCATTCCCCCCGCTCCGAGCGGGGAGAGGACCTCGTAGAAACCCATGCGGGTCCCCGCGGGAAGACTCATCGGCGTGTCCCTGTCACCGGCGGCCCAGCCTCCATCCTGCGATCCGGGCGCCTCGTCCCGGCCCGGCCGGATCGGCTCGAATCCGGACCGCGTCCCGCGCCGGGGCCGGCTCGCCCGCGATGATAAGGCCATCGCGCGGGCGGCCCCGCGGCGCTTGAAGCCGGAGGCGCGCGGCCGTACTCTTTCGCCATGCCAACAGCCGCGGGCGTCGTCGCGGGCCTCGCCGCCGCGGTCGGCCTGTGCGCTCCCGCGCTCGCGCAGCAGCGGCCCGGCTCCTATCGCGAGGAGGCCCGCGTCGAGCGCGTCATCGTCGACGCCTACGTCACCGACGCGCACGGCGACCCCATCCCCGATCTGGCCGCCGCGGATTTCCGCGTGCGCGTCGACGGGCGCGCGGTCGCCCTGGAGTCGGCGGACTGGATTCCCGCGGACCAGCCGGAGGCCGCGCCGCCGCCGGATCTCTCCGCGGACGGCGAACGCCGCGCGGAGACGATCGCTCCCGGCCGCATGCTCATTTTCCTTTTCCAGACCGACCTCTTCGTCGACACGCGCCTGGTCGGCGCGATGCGGATGGCCCTGGAGGCGCGGCGGCTGATTCAGGAGATGCTCCCCACCGACCGGATCGCCGTCCTCTCCTTCGACTCGCACCTGAAGCTGCACCAGGATTTCACCGGCGACCGGGACAAGCTGATCGCCGCGGTCAACCGGGCCATCGTCACCGGCCGGCCGCCCGAGCCCGATCCCGACGCCGCGCCCTCCCTGGCCCGGCACTTCGATTTCGCCGCCGCGCGGCGGGCCGTCACGCCGGAAAAGGCGCTGGCCATCATCTCGAAAGCCGCGACGCCGATCGTCGGGGCCAAGTCGATGTTCTTCTTCGGCTGGGGGCTTCAGACCATCGGCGGCATGTCGGGGCCCAATCCGCGCGACCTCAAGGATCTGGCCGACGCGCTGCCCGCGTTGACCGCCGCGCGCATCGCGATCTTCTCGCTCGACGTCACCGACGCCGCCTACCACTCCCTGCAGGGCACGCTCGAGCAGATCTCCGACATCACCGGCGGGACCTACGAGAAGACCAACGTCTTCCCCCGGCTGGCCATGGACCGCGTCCGCCGCGCCATCGCCGGCCGCTACGTCCTGGTCTTCAAGAAGCCCGACCTGCCCCGCGGCCGGCACTCCGTGGACGTGACGCTCGCCGCCCGCAAGGGCCGCGTCCTCGCCCGCGCCGCGTACCGGGACTGACTCGGCCTCCGGCCCGTCCGCAGGATTTCCCTCAGCTGCCCGACGGCAGGATGCCGAGCCCCGACCGATCCATCAGAGTCATCACGCCCCCCTCCAGCACGAACCCGCCTTGCGCCACGTCGCGGGCGAGATCGAGGCTTCCGTCGAGGTCGAGGTATTTTGTCGCCGGCGAGGCGAAGGCGGCGTGGAGGGCCGCCGCGATGGAGATCCGGCTCTCGTCCATGCAGCCCCACATGAGATCGACGCCCGCCGTCTCCGCGATCGCGGCGATCCGGAGCGCCGGCCGGATGCCGCCGCACTTCATCAGCTTGATGTTGAAGATGCCGCAGGCCCGCGGCGGCGCGGCGAGCGCGAGCGCATCCGCTTCGGTGAGGAGGCTCTCGTCCGCGGCAATCCGCTCCTTGATCGCCTCGGGAAATTCCCGCAGGACGTCGACGGAGCCCGCGGCGACGGGCTGCTCGACGAACTCGATCCCCAGGTTCTCGGTCTCGTCGAAGAACCGGATCGTCTCGTCGCGCGTGTAGCCCTGGTTCGCGTCGGCGCGCACGCGGATCTCCGGACCGATCTCCCGGCGCAGGCGGGCCAGGCGCTCGAGATCGACCTCCAGGTCGTCTCCGGTCTTGACCTTCAGGATCGTGAACCCCCGCCCGATGTACTCGCGCGCCTCGTCGAGCGTCTCGTCCACGCCCTTGATCCCGATCGTGATCGAGGTGGGCAGGGCGTCGTGGACCCGGCCGAGGACGTCGGCGAGCGGCAAATCGAGATTCTGCGCGAACAGGTCGTGGAGAGCCATGTCCACGGCCGCGCGGGCCCCCGGCGCGTGCGGCATGCGGCGGCCGATCTCGCGGCAGAGCGCCGGAAGCGTCCGGACGTCACGGCCGGCGAGCCAGGAGAGCTCCCCCTCGCGCAGGCTTCCCCGGCAGATCTCCGCCGTCTCGCCGGTGACCTTCGGCTCCGGCGAGGCCGCGCCGAGGCCCAGTCGTCCGTCCTCGGTCCGGACCTCGACGATGACGTTCTCGACCGACGTGATCGTGCGAAACGCGATCGTGTAGGGGCGCGTGATGCCCAGGGCCTCGGCCCGCGAGGCGATCGAAGCGATCCTCACGGCCTCACCGTACCGCCTCGGCTCGAACGAAGTCGCGGATCGCCGGCACCAGGCCGGCGACGCCGTCCTCGAGCGGAAGCGCCACCGGCAGGCCGAGCTCGCCGGCGAGCCGCGCGGCCTCGTCGCGCAGCCGATCCGCATCCCAGCCCTTGCCGTTCAACGCCAGGGCGAGCGTGCGCGCGCCCAGGAGGCGCAGGAGCTCGATCTCCTCCTCGAGCGGCGGGATGCGCAGGCGCTCCTCTTCGAAGCCTTCGAAGAACTCCCGCCCCGGGGCGTGCTGCAGCACGACGCCCCGCGCGCCGGCCGAGACGATCAGCTCCGATCCGCAAGGCCCGGAGGGATTGCGCAGCGACGACTGGCCTTCGAGAAAGATCACTTCGGGCGCAAGCTCCCTGGCGCAGGCGAGGACGGCGTGCTCGAGCTCCCCGCAGACGAAGTCGTTGGGAAGCGCGTCGAGCACGATCCCGTAGGGCGCGCCCTGGAGCCAGCCGGTCTGGCCGGTGGAGATCCATTCCGCGGCCAGCCCCGCGCGGACGCAGGCCTCCCGCAGCATCCGCGTCGTCGTGCGCTTGCCGAGCGCGCAGTCGGTTCCCAGGACGGCGATCCGCGGGGTCTTCAGGCGCGTGATCTCTCCGGTCCAGAAGTGCAGCGCGCTCTTGGGCGGAACCTTCCGGACGTCCGTGATGGTCAGGCCCTTCGCGCGCGCCAGCGCCGCCAGCTCGGGATCGTCGGAGGCGAGCTCGTGCAGGCCGTTGACGACCGACAGGCCGCTCGCGAGCGCCTGCGACAGGGACGCCCGCAGGCCGCCGCTCAAACGCCCGCCGTGCGTGGCCACGCCGATGACGGCGACGGCGGGCCGGGTCGGGCTCGCGTCCAGCGCTTGCGCGATCGACGCGAAGACGGGAATGCCGCGCGCGGTCCCGTCCAGCACCTCGCCGGCGTCGCGGCCGGCCGTCGGCGCGTCCACGACGCCCACGATCCGATAGCGCTCGGTCCCCCGCACCAGGCCGTGCGCGGTCTTGCCGTTGGTTGTCGCGTAGAGGCCGTCGCACAGGATCAGGGCCGCGTCCATGCGGGCGCATTATGCAGGAGTGCTGAGTCCTTGGTCCTTGGTGCTTGCTCCTTGGTCGTTGAGCGTTCGGCATCATGGCGAACTGCCGCTCAAGTCCTCAGTTCCTCAGTCCTCAGTCCTCAGTCCTCAGTCCTCAGTCCTCAGTCCTCAGTCCTCAGTCCTCGCCTCAGTCCTCAGTCAACAATACAAATATTGTAGCCCGGCAGGCACAATCGCTCGCGGCGCGCGAAGTCTCCTGAGCGGAAGCGAAGGAGGAGGCGCGCGACGCGGGAGCGAGAGCGCAGCGACGGATCAGGGCCGCGGTCGAGGCCGCATCCGGCCGAGCCGCGGACCGGTGCGCCCAACGGGCGCAGATCCGGAGCAAGCGGGAGCGACGGCTTATTCGTCGCAGTCCGGACACCCCAGGAACGGAATCCGTTCCGCGGGCACCGGATGGGCGTCGCCGGAAACTCCCGCCCAGGCGCCGCCCTGGGCATGCCAGAGGTAACACTCCAGGCGATACGCGTCGTTGGGTCCGTCGGCCATCATCCAGCCGAAGAGGACGTTCTCGGTCGCGCCCCGGGCGAGCTCCAGAAGGCGCTGGCGCAGGTCGACGTCGTCGCGCCCGACGCGTTCCTCGACGCGGCCCCGCGGGCCGACCATCTTGACGAAGTAGACCCCGGCGCATCCGGGCGGGACCGTGCGGGCGACGTTGCCTTCGGTCAGACGAACCGCGGACTGGATGCGCGCCGCGGGAGGAATCTCCGGAAATAGAGACGGCTGCGCCGGGTCGGGTTGTGGCTGCTCGAACCGCGCTCGGCGGGCAGACCGCATGTGTCACCAGTGTAACCCGATGAGCCGAAAGCTCCAAACCGAGGGAATCGCAGCGGGATCGCGACGTGATCGCAGCAGGATCGCAGCGTGATCGGGCGATTGAGGGCCCCGGTTCGGGGCGCGGGCTTCGCGTGAGGCGTGAGGCCTCTTCTCCCTCTCCCCGAGGGAGAGGGCGGGGTGAGGGTTAGCCCCGGTCGCGGCGCGCGAAGTCTCCCAGGGGGGAGGAGGCGCGCGCCGCGGGAGCGAGAGCGAGGGAGGGATCAGGCCAGCGGTCGAGGCCGCATCCGGCCGAGCCGATGGCCGGTGCGCAAAGCGCAGATCCCGATCGAGCGGAAGCGACGTGCAGGCGCGCGCCGCGGGAGCGAGAGCGAGGGAGGGATCAGGCCAGCGGTCGAGGCCGCATCCGGCCGAGCCGATGGCCGGTGCGCAAAGCGCAGATCCCGATCGAGCGGAAGCGACGTGCAGGCGCGCGCCGCGGGAGCGAGAGCGAGGGAGGGATCAGGCCAGCGGTCGAGGCCGCATCCGGCCGAGCCGATGGCCGGTGCGCAAAGCGCAGATCCCGATCGAGCGGAAGCGACGTGCAGGCTCGCGCCGCGGGAGCGAGCGCGCAGCGCCGGATCAGGGCCGCGGTCGAGGCCGCATCCGGCCGAGCCGCGGACCGGTGCGCCCAAAGGGCGCAGATCCGGAGCAGGCGCGAGCGACGTGCTACCGCGCGCCCGACGCGAGCGCCATCGGGAAGCGCTCCTCGGCTTTGAGGCTCGTCCACGCCGGCGCGGACGGAGCGGCGGCGCGGGGCCGCGGAGCGTTGGCCACAGCCGCCATAGCGGCCACAGCGGCCACCGCGGCTGGAGCGGGCCGAGGGCGCCTCGGGCGGCGCGGGCGCTCGGCGGCGATTCCGCGCACGAGCTGGCGCAGGAGCATCCAGGAACGGAACTCGGTCTCGCCGCGGGGAATCTCGAATCCCTCGGAGCGCGCCTTGGCGACGGCGTCCTCGATGATCGGCCGGCCCCGGGGCGCCAGCGCCCGATCCACCGCCCATTTCGCGTCGGCCTCGAGGCAGCCGGTCTCAAGGACGACTTGGCGCACGCGCGCGGCGAACACTCCCCGGCTCTTCTCTCCGGCGCGGGCGGCGTCCTGGAGCTCCAGGACCCGGCGGTAGGCGAACTCGAGGTGACGCACGAGCAGGTCTTCGCCGCCTTCCCGCGCGCGCTTGCCGCTCAAATGATCGCAAAGGGTCTTGAGGCCCCTCGACGCTCCGCGGACGCTCGCGTCTTTGCCGGACGCCCGGGCCTCCCAGGCCAGAGCGGCGACGCGCTCGCGCGCTCTCCAGGAATCGAGAACCGACATCTGCAGAGCGGCCAGGATCCGCCAGAAGGGAGTCTCCGGATCGGCATCTCCCAGGCAGCGCCGCAGCTCCCGCTCCGCGTGGATCTCGCCCTCCACCAGACGCCGCCAGGGAATCTGGAGCGCCTCCGCGACCGCGAGCAGCTCTTGATCGTCCATCTCGTATCCCCAAAGGAGGTTACGGCCCTGCCGCGAAGAGGTTTCGGGGTCGGTGACGAGAGCACCGGCGGCACGGACGAGAGGCCGAATTGGGGTGATAGACGGCAAACGCCGAGAACGCGCGGGAAACGCCGGGAGCCTCTACGTCGTGCCTTCGGAGCGCAGGTCTGGCGATCAGGAGCTCGGTCGAGCGCCTTTGCACGAGCCGAACTCCGGTGCGCCGACGGCGCAGATCGCGAACCGGAACTAGCCTTCGCTGCCGGTCAGCTCCCGCAGGCGGGACCGGTAGCCCCGGCTCCACGTCAACCGCGTGCCGTCGCGCAGCAGGACGACGTGCGCCCCATTGAACAGGGGCTGGATTTCCTTGATCTGCTCGGTGTTGACGATGGTCGACTTGTGGATCCGAAGGAACCGGGCGTCGTCGAGGCGCGATTCGAGATCGCTCATCTTCTCGCGCACGAGGTGCGACAGCTTCCCGACGTGGATCCGGACGTAGTTGCCCTCCCCCTCGACCCAGTCGATCTCTTCCACCTTGAGGAAGAAGACGCGGCCTCCCGAGCGGATGACCAGCCGGTCCTGGGTTTTCTGGGCCGGACGGAAGCTCTCCAGCAGCGAGACGAGCCGGCGGTTCAGGGCCGCGGGCGTGGAGTAGCGCAGCTGCGCGCGGACGCGCTCGAGGGCGCGCTCGAAGCGGTCGCGGTCGAACGGCTTCAACAGGTAGTCGAGCGCGTGGACCTCGAAGGCTTTCAGGGCGTGCTGGTCGTACGCGGTCACGAAGACGACGGCGGGAAGGCGCGCGCCGGAGAGGCCGTCCAGCACGGCGAACCCGTCGATCGCCGGCATCTGGACGTCGAGAAACACGAGATCCGGCGCGATCCGCTGGATGGCCTCGATGGCTTCGCGGCCGTCGCCGCACTCGCCGACGACTTCGACGTCCGGCTGGCTCGACAGGAGCGAATGCATGCGCTCCCGGGCCAGGGGCTCGTCGTCAACGATCAGGGCCCGGATCTTCGGTTCCGTCGAGTACTCGGTCGCCGTGGCGGGCCTCCTTGTCCTCTATACGTAAAGGAATGTCCAGGGTTACGGCGACGCCGCCGCCCTCGGCGCGGCGCAGGTCGAAACGGTGGGCCGATCCATAGAGCTGGGCCAGCCGGGCCCGGGTGTTGGTCAGGCCCAAGCCTTCCCGCGCCGAGCCGCCCGCCTCGGGCAGGCCGGCGCCGTCGTCGACCACCTGGAGCTGCAGCGTTCCGTTGCGGCGGCGGGAGCGGATGTCGATCCTCCCGGCCCCGGCCCTCGGCGCGATCCCGTGCTGCACGGCGTTCTCGACCAGGGGCTGCAGAATCAGGTGCGGGACCCGCGCGTCCAGGGTGTCCGCCGCGACGGACATCCCGACGACCAGCCGGTCCCCGAAGCGGGTCTGCTGGATCTCCAGGTAGCGCTCCAGAAACTCGAGCTCCTCGCGCAGGGAGACTTCCTGGCGGCCGGCCCGGTCCAGGGACAGACGCAGGAGGTCGCCCAGGCGGCTCATCATCCGATCGGCCTTCTCCACGTCCCGATGCATCAGGGCGGAGATCGTGTGGAGCGTGTTGAAGAGGAAATGCGGATGGAGCTGCATGCGCAGCATCTGGAGCTCCGCCCGCGCCAGCCGCACCTCCAGCCGCGAGGAGCGCAGCTCCCGCCGGCGCTCCCGCCGGGCGTAATCGAGCAAGTGCGCCACCGTCAGGATCACCAGGTAGGTCAGGACGTCCAGGTGCAGCTCGCGCACCATGATGTTCTCGAACGCGGCGAGAAAGGCCGGCCGCGGATCGAAGAACCCCGCGGCGAGGAACACCGCCGTCTCCAGCAGATTGTGGAGGCCCGAGAAGATCAGGGCCGCCCCGACGTGGAAGAGAACGCGCAGTGCCCTCCGGCCCGCCTCGATCGGAAAACGGCGCGCCAGCCGCAGGACCTGGGGCGCCAGGATCGCCCAGACCGACCAGCACACCACCTGCGGGGCAAAGGCCGTCCAGAACGAGATCTTCCGGCCGACCTGGAAGACCGCGATGAAGTATTGCCCGGCGAAGAACAGGGCAACGAGCGTCCACACGCCGGCCAGAGCAGCGACACGAACCATCCGGCGGCGCGCAACGAAGCGCATCGACTCTTCCTGATACGCAGGGCCGACCGATCAGTTTCGAGAACGGAGCGATGGGCCAGCGGTTTTCGTCCTCGAAAAAAGGGCGTTCGTCATGGGGTCACGGCCGGCCGCGGCGCCGTTCGACGCGAGCCCGTCGGCCGAGCCCGGCCGCGCCAGCGCGCCGCTCCAGCGGGGTCCCCGATCGACGCGAGCGTGGAGGCGGCCAGGGACGCCGTTGCGGCGGACGGCGCCGCCCTGTACATCCGCTCGAGCAGCGCGTAGACCTCGCGGACCTGCCGGTGCTCGACCGCGTAGAGAACGGCCAGCCGCGCGTAGGCGTCGGAGTTCCTGGGAAAGAGGCGGAGCTCCTCACCAAACGCCGCTTCCGCTTCCGGATAGCGGCTCAGGCGCGCCAGGGCGTCGCCGCGCAGGAACTGCGCGTTGCCGACCTGCTCGCGGCCCGCCGCGTCGAGCCCGCCGAGCGCGGCGTCCAGGGTCGAGAGGGCCTCGGCCGGCTGATTGCGCCGAAGACGCACCTCCGCCAGAAGCACCGCGCCCCGCGCCGCGAAGGCCGGAGTTCCCTGGACCCCTTCGGCCTCCCGCTCGGCCGCCGCGAGATCGCCGCGGGCCAGAGCGACCCGCGCCAGAAGCTCGTGCGCGTCGGCCGGCGCGTCCGGCAGCGCGATCTCGGCGTTGGCATGCGCCGCGTCCAGGTCCGACAGTCGCAGGCTCACTTTGGCCAGCGCCAGGGCCGCGCCGCCGGCCATGGCCGGCGAGACGCGGATGGCCCGGCGATACGCGTCCGCCGCCTCCCGCAGCTGCCCCTGCGCTTCCAGGGTCTCGGCCAGCTTGTACTGCACGTCGAAATAATCCGGGTCCTTGACCAGGATGGCGCGCAGGGCGGCGATCGCGCCGGCGCGGTCGCCGGACGCTTCGAGGGTGAACGCGCGGCGCGCCTCCTCCAGGAGCGGCAGCATCCGCATCGGGCTCAAAAGCGCGGGGGCGGACAGCGCCGGAGAGGTTGCCGAAAGGTAGCCCAGGGCGGTGAGCTTCTTGACCTGCTCGGCGTCGGCGGCGGCGGGAACCTGAAAGTCGGCGGGGATGCGGTTGAGCTCGCGCTTCATCTCCCGGGCCGACGAGGGATCGGAGGAAAACAGGTTCGCCTTCTCCGATGCATCCTTCCGGTCGTAAAGCTCCGGCTCCGGGCCGTCGATGAAGTGGCGCCGCCTGTCGGCCAGCGAGCGCAGCTCGCTCCACCCCAGATGGATCCTCGGGTAGAACGTCTCGCTGTAAATCGCCGCGGGAGCGGCCGGCCCTGAGCCCAGCAGGTTCCGGCCGGCGACGCCGGGAGGCAGCGGCGCATCGACGAGCGCGAGAAGGGTCGGCAGCACGTCGGTCAGCGCCGCCGGACCCGGGACGCGCTCCGCCTTGCGGGCCGATCCCGGAAGCTTGACCAGGAGCGGCACCGCGAGCGCCTCGCGGTACAGCAGGATTCCGTGCTCCTGCTCTCCGTGGTCCAGAAGCCCCTCTCCGTGATCGGACAGGAGGACGATCGTGGACCGCTCGTAGAGTCCCCACTCGTCGAGCTTGCGGAGCAGCGTGCCGACGGCGGCGTCGGCCGCGGCGATCTCCCCGTCGTAGGGCAGCGCGAACCGGCTGCGGAACGGCTCGGGCGGCTCGTAGGGGGCGTGCGGATTGTAGAGGTGCAGAAAGAGGAAGAACGGCCGCCCACGGACCGTCTCGACCCAGGCGACGGCCCGGGCGACGGTGTCCGCGCCGGGGCGCTGCGCCTGGCTGGCCGCCCTGGACGCCGGCGGCGGCTCGATCGCGTCGTCGTAGAAGTCGAAGGCGTCGCCCAGACCCGTGTTGCTCCGCAGGACCCAGGCGGAGACCGCAGCGCCCGTGGCGTACCCCTTGTCCTTGAGGAGCCGCGCGATCGTCGGATGCGCGCGCGCGTCGAGCCGGTAGCCGATGTTGTTGCGGACGCCGTGGACGGGCGGAGCGAGGCCCGTGAGAATCGAAACGTGCGAGGGAAGCGTGAGCGGGCACTGGCTCAAGACGTCCTCGAACAGGACGCCGTCACGCCGCAGGCGCTCGATCGACGGCGTCTCGACGCCCTTGTAGCCGTAGGCGGGAAGGTGGTCGGACCGCAGCGTATCGATCGAGATCAGGATGACCGGTGCACCGGACGCACCGAGCGCGGCGGACGCGCCGGACCGCGGCGCGCGCCGGCACGACCCGATCGCCGGGAGCGCCAGCAGGGCGATCGCGGCGGCGCGGCGCATTCCCACGAATCAAGACTAGCAGGCTGCTGAAAAATGATTGCGGGCGTCGCGAGCGGCCGCGGTCTTGGCTCCGCCAACGGCGGCCGCAACGTTTCGAGACGGCTGCCGGTCGCGCGGCGACCGCCGCAGACGGGAGATGCGCGGGGCCGTCTCCGTGATCGTCGCCGCTCGACTGTGCTGAGGACGCCCCGCCGGCGTCGGATGCGCCCCGGCATCGCCTTCGTCGCGTCGCGGCTCGCATCCGTCATCCGCTCCACACCCTTCTTCAGCAGCCCGCGAAAAGAAAAGGGCGGCCGAAGCCGCCCCTTTTCGAATCTCCGAAAGGATCAGAAACG
This sequence comes from uncultured Acidobacteriota bacterium, assembly GCA_963733955.1. Lineage (GTDB taxonomy): Bacteria > Acidobacteriota > Thermoanaerobaculia > UBA5066 > Gp7-AA6 > DATFTF01. The sequence continues at coordinate 828,518 of CAVTEW010000003.1, read as the reverse complement.
GATTCCCGCCGACAGAAGGAATTGACGCGCCGTCTGGTAGTCGGTCGCCGAGCGGGCGGTCCCGAACGTGTTGCTCTTGACGAACGTGGTGGGCAGACCGTTGGCGTCGACCGGGCCCGCCGCGCAGCCCGTCGGGAGGTTCCCGGAGCCGTCGGCCGCGCACGGAATGACGGACGTGTCGTAGGCCACCAGGTAGTGCGTGTTGAAAACGTTGAACACGGTCGCCTTGATCCACGGAGCGACCGAGTGAAAGATCGGGATGTCGTAGTTCAAGGCGAAATCGAACCGGCTCTGGCCCGGGTAGGTCCCCGCCCCGCGCTGCCCGAAGAAAAGAGTCTGGGACGTTGGCGCGTGCGCGTATCCGGGATCGTGCGAGGCCTGGATGTCGGAGATGCCGTAGCCGTTGAACACGTAGGAGAACGGCGTGCCGGAATCGTACCGGTAGACCAGGCCGAGCCCCAGGTTCCCGAACTTCGTGGGGAGGCTGTAGGAAGTCAGCGCGCGGAGCTTGTGGCGCTGGAACCCGTTCAGGCGTCCATCGGGGAAATCGCGGTCCGCGACGAAGATCTCGGGGAAGCTTCCGATTCCAGGCGTCGAGGCCGGCTGGTTCGTGCCTTCCCCTTCGTAGTTGCCGTTGAAGCGAAGCATGTAGGTGTAGTTCAGGTCGAAGATCAGGTCGCGGGTCACCGCGTAACGGGTCTGCAGCGCCAGGGCCTGGTACTCGCGCGAGGGCAGGTTGCTGTTCAAGAACGTCGAGTTGTCGAAGTTTCCGAAATCGTTTCCGTCCACGACCACGTCGGTCTGGCCCAGGTTGAACGTCGTGACGCTGTCGATGAAGTCCCGCGTCTTGCGGTTGACGTAGGTCACCGCGGCGTAGGCCGAGGCGTTCACCTGCCCGCCCACGGAGAGCGTCCACTCCCGCGTGCGCGGCGAGCTCAGGTTGTTGGGGTAGAGGACCGTCTGGGTGGGGAAGTTTCCGCCCACCAGAACGTAGTTGTTCAGATCGAACCCCGGCGCGAAGTCGCGGCCCTGTCCGCCGGGACCGACGTAGAGGTACTCGAGCAGGTTGGGATTGCCGACGTTGGTCCCCCGCTGGAAATTGTTGGGGTTGGCGCCGCCGGCGTATTCGCCGTAGCTTCCCGAGAAGACGAACCGCCCGTCTCCCTTGAGGTCATAGGAAACGCCGAGCCGCGGAACCCACGAGTGGTTCGAGGAGAGGGGCGCTCCGGTCGGTCCCGTGCCGCTGACGTGCTCGTAGCGCAAGCCCAGATTCGCGGAGAGGTTGGCGTTGATCTTCCACGCGTCGTTGAAGTACACGGAGTTGGTATCCAGGTGGGCCTGGGCCCCGCGGATGGGAAGCCAGTTCAGGAGCAGCTGGACCTGGGAGCTGTCGAAGACCGGCTGGATCCGGCCGTTGGCGTCCTTGACGATCTTCCCCGAGGCGTCGGTCACGTAGGGGTAGTAGTAGAAGACGTAGTTGGTCGCCGACTGCGAGTTGCCTCCGATCTCGGTCGTCCGGAAGAGCTCGCCGCCCAGCTTCAGGTCGTGGGTGCCGAGCTTGGACGTGGTCAGGAAGTAGTTCAGGCTCCCGTTCCACTGCCGGTTGTCGCGGTGCTCGGGGTCGGTGGCGTCGAAGTACGGCGCGTTGTACTCGGCCAGGGTCGGGAAGGTCGAGATGAAGGGCGAGTCCAAGATGTTCGTGCTCGTCCCGCCGGCTCCCTGGAACTCGAATTTCTTCTGGGAGTATTGCAGCGAGGCGAAGAGGTTTGGAGTCAGGACTCCGTGATACGTCCCCACCCACAGGTTGGTCGGGAACGAGGGGACCTCCTGGGCGAACTTGTCGATGGTGAAATCGAAGGCGACGTCGTTTCTCTCTTCCTTCGAGTAGGTGTAGGCGCCCTGCAGCGAATGGCTCTCGTTGATGTTCGCGGTGATTTTCGCTTCGAGCCGGGGCTCCTTATCCGACTCCTGGAACGTGTCGCCGGTGACCGGCAGAACGGTCTGGTTGGAGTTGTCGAAGTACCGGCCGGCCGCGAAGAACCAGAGCTTGTCCTCGACGACCTTTCCGCCGAGGGTCCCCGAGTAGGTCTCGTTGATCTTGTTCGGAGCCTCGGGCACTCCGTTGGCGGCGTCGTTCTCGAACGGCGTGCGCGCCTTCCAGCGGTCGTTGGAGAAGTCGGTCCGGAAGCTGCCGTGGTACTGGTTTCCGCCGCTCTTGGTGATGGCGTTGACCAGCCCGCCGGTGAAGCGCCCGTACTCGGCGGAAATGTTGGAGGTCAGGACCTGCGTCTCCTGGACGGCGTCCTCGATCACCAGCGCGCTGGTGGGGTTGGAAAAGTAATGGTCGTCGATGTCCGCGCCGTCGAGCAGGAAGACGTTGTCGAAAGAAAAACCGCCGTTGATCTGGAGCTGCCCGGTGTTGGGCGTGTTCTGCGTGACGCTGGGCGCGAGCGCCGCGATCTCGTCGATCGTGCGCAGCACCGGAAGCGCCTGGACCTGCTTGTCGTCGTAGTTGGACCCGTGCACCGCCGATTTTTCGACTTCCGTGATCGGCGCCGAGACGGTGATGGCCTCGGAGGCGGCCGCATCCAGGTTCGCGTCCGAGCGCGCGATCGCTCCGAGCTCGAGCGTCGCCTTCTGCACGACCGTGCGCATCCCGGACAGCTCGAACGTGATGGTGTAGGAGCCCGGCGGGAGGAACTTGAAGATGTACTCGCCCTGGTTCCCGGTCGTCTGCGTCCGCTTTCCCTGCAGGGACGGAGATTCGATCGAGACGGTGACGCCCGGCAGGCCGACGCCGCCGGAAGAGACCGTGCCGGTCAGGCTTCCGCTCTGGCTCCCCTGGGCCAGCAGGACGGAAGTCGCGGCGAGCGCGATCCAGACCGCGAGACAGGTTGACCAGAGACAGATGCCCGCGCGAGCGCGGAACCTCCACAGTCGCGACGACCGCGAAATTGTCTTAAGCATTTCTTTAGACTGCGGTTGTTGGGTAGGCGCGTTCAGATCGGCCTCCTTTCGCTGCGCCGCCTTTTCGCAACTTCTCTGCCACCGGTTCATCGGGATGAACGGGCGTTTCGAGAGGACTACACACCGGTTTCGAGAAACGAAGCCAGCTGCCCTTTGGATGTCGGATCCAGTTTTCTGATTCCACGAACGGATTTTCGGATCTCAAATCACCGCCTTCGTCCTTTCCGTCGGCCGGGAACAATGTGACGAGGCGCGCCGGGCTCGGGGCGAGTGACAGATCTTCCCCGCCGGCGCGGCGTATCCCGGGACATGGACGCGAGGCCCGGCTCAGGGCGGCGATCCCCGGTGCTCTGGCGGAGAGCATCCCTTCTGGCCCTGTGGATCGCGGCGCGGGCCTACGGCTCGGATCTGGAAAGCCCGCCCCGGTTCGTCGGCCCGGTCAGCCCGTTCCTGCGCGCCGCGGTCGCCCGGGCGCTGGCCGACGCGGTCTCCCGGCTCGACAGCGCGGAGTGCGCCAGGATCTTCGGCGACTTCCAGGACGCCTCGGGCCGGCCGCTTTCCACGAATCTCACCGGCCTGCGCCTGACCGCGCGCAGCTACCTCGAGGGCGTCCGCTTCGCCGACGGCGGGCACGCCCCCGTCTGCGGCGACGAGAACGTATTCGCGTTCACGCATCCCGGCGCGGACACGATCTACCTGTGCGGGACACGCTTCGCCTCGCTCGAGCGCACCAACCCGCCGCTGGGCGCGGCGCTGCTCGTGCACGAGGAGCTCCATACGCTCGGATTGGGCGAGAACCCTCCCCTCTCGCGCGAGATCACGACGCGGGTCCTCGCGGCGTGCCGCGGCCCGGTCCGGCGGCCCGAGCGGGAACGCGACGAAGCGCGCTGAGCGCCCATCCCGCCGGAGAGGTCCGGCCGATCGAGCGATAATCGCCGGCGTGGGGAACGACCGCGCCTTCGGGCGCGAACGCCGGCGCGCGGAGAAGGGCCCGGGCGCAGCGTGACCAGATCACGAGCCGCGGCGATCGCGGCGGCCGTTCTCCTGATCGCCGCCGCGATTCTTCTCCGCGCGCGCCATCCGATCGAGGGCCGGCTTCTCGTGCGGCCGCCCGACGAAGTGGAGCTCACGGCGTTCGTGGACGCCGGGCCGTTCGACGGCGGCTGGATGATGCCCGGCTACCACGCGCTCGTCTGGACCGGCGGGCGCGCCGCGCACGCGGCTCTCCTGCGCACCGACGTGTCCGATCGCCGGGTCCTCGCGGCGCTCCGGTCTCTGGGCGCGCGGCCCGGCGACAACGTGCCGATGGCGGCCTGGGACGAGCGCGAGAACCCGGGCAGCGCCGCTCCGGACACCGTGATCGCCGGCCCGCCGGTCGCCGTCCTGCTCCGGCTCCCCGGTCGCGCCGATCTGGTCCCCCTGGAGGCGGTCCTGGTGGACCCCGGCGGGCGCGGCCTGGACCTGCGCCTGGGCGGACACGAGGCGAACATCCCGCGCTGGAAGTCCGGCTGCATCGTGTGCCTCTACTCCTGTCCCGGAAGCAAGATCGGCAACGCCCGCTACACCGAGCGGGACTACGTCCGCGGAGCGACGCGCTTTCGCGCGCGGCGGGACATCCTGGGGAAGGACGGGACGTCCGTCGGGATCGTGCTGCGCCTGCTTCGAGACCGCGGCTGACCGGGCCGGTCGGAGGGCCGCCTTTTCCCTTCGACACCCGGCCGGCCAATGCAGGACACTCTCGGCAATGCCGACCCCCTCCGGTCCGACCCGGGCCATCGTTCTGGCGCGCGGCCTGGGCACCCGTCTGCGCCGCGAGGACCCGGCCGCGGCGCTGACGCCGGAGCAGGCCGCGGCGGCGCAAGCGGGCGCCAAGGGCCTCGTCCCCGTCGGCCGCCCGTTCCTGGACTACCTCCTCTCCTCCCTCGCCGACGCCGGCGTGACCGACGTCGGCCTGGTGATCGGGCCCGGCCCGCAGCCCCTGCGGGACCGATACAATAAAGATGTTGTACCGGCGCGGCTGCGGATCGCCTTCCCCGTTCAGGAACGCCCCCTCGGCACGGCCGACGCCCTCCTCGCGGCGGAGGCCTTCGCGCGGGACGAGGAGTTCCTGGTCGTCAACTCCGACAACGTCTATCCCGCTTCGGCGCTCGCGGCGCTGCGCGCCCTGCCGGGACCGGGCCTTCCGGTCTTCCGTCCGGAGACGCTGATCGCGGGAGGAATCCCGGCCGACCGCGTGCGCGACTTCGCCGTGGTCCGCGTGGACGCCGGCGGTTTCCTGCGGCAGATCGCGGAAAAGCCGGACGCCGCCGCGATGGCCGGCTTCGGACCGCAGCTCCTCGTCAGCATGAACTGCTGGCGCTTCTCCGGGGAGATCTTCGAGGCTTGCCGGTCGATCGCGCCTTCGATCCGCGGCGAGCTCGAGCTGCCCCGGGCGGTCCAGGACGCGGTCGACCGCCTCGGCGCGCGCCTGCGGGCGGTTCGATGCGACGATCCGGTGCTGGACCTCTCCACGCGCGCGGACGTGGCCCGCGTGGCCGAGCGGCTGCGCGGCGTCCGGGTCAACCTGTGACGTCCGCCGAGGCGCTTTCGCGGCTCCTCGAAGCGGGCCTGTCCGAGGGGCAAGCGCGGCGCAAGGCTGCGCTCCTGGGGACCGCCGAGGCGCTTCTCGAATCGCCGGCCGCCGCGAGGTTCTTCGTCCCGGGCCGCATCGAGGTCCTGGGCAAGCACACCGACTACGCGGGCGGCCGGAGCCTGCTCGCGGCCACCGAGCGCGGCTTCTGCGTCGCCGCGGCGCCTCGCCCGGAACGGATCGTCCGACTCTCCTTCGCGGGCGGCGAGACATTCCGGTGGCCCCTCGACTCCGATCTCCCGGCCGCCGAGGCGTCCCGGGCCCCACACGCCGCCGCGGTCGTCCGCCGCGTGGCGCGGGACTTCCCCGGCCTGAGACGCGGAGCCGACGTCGCCTTCGCCTCCGATCTCCCCGCGTCGGCCGGGCTCTCGAGCTCGAGCGCGCTCGTCGTCGGGCTCTTCGCCGCCCTCGCCGCTTCGCTGCAAATCGAGGACCGCGAGGATTTCCGCGCGATCGTGCCGACGCTCGAGGATCGGGCCGGCTATCTCGGCGCCGTCGAGAGCGGGCGCGGCTTCGGCCCTTTCGACGGAGAGCGGGGCGCCGGCGCCCGGATCGGAAGCGAAGACCACACCGCCATCCTGTGCTGCCGTCGCGGGGAGCTGGCGCAATACGCCTTTCTCCCGGTGCGCCGCGAGCGCGCGCTTCCCCTCCCGCCGGACTGGATCTTCCTGGTCGCCTCGAGCGGCGTCGCCGCGGACAAGGCGGGCCCCGCCGCCGAACGCTACAACCTCCTGGCGCGATCCGCCGAGGCGATCCTGGAAATCGGCTGCCCCGGGGCCGCGAGCCTGGGAGGGGCCTGCGCGCGGGAGGCATCCGCCGCCGCACGGATCCGCCAGGCCCTGATTCGGGGCGAGCACCCGGACTTCCCGCCCGGGTTTCTTCTCCGGCGCTTCGAGCAGTTCTTCGAGGAGTCCTTCCGGCTGGTTCCCGCGGCAGCCGGCGCGCTCGCATCCGGCGACGTGCGGGCTCTCGGCCCGATCTGCGACCGTTCGCAGGCGCTCGCCGAGCGCGCCCTGGGAAACCAGATTCCCCAGACCATTCACCTCGCGCGCGCGGCGCGCGAGCTCGGCGCCGCCGCGGCCAGCGCGTTCGGCGCGGGCTTCGGAGGCAGCGTCTGGGCCCTGGTCGAGCGCGCGCAGGCCGACGAGCTCAGCCGGCGATGGCGCGAGACCTACGCGCGGGCGTTCGAGCGAGACGAAGGCCGCTGCGAGATCTTCGCCACGCGTCCTGGCCCGGCGGCGCAGACGCTCTGAGACACGCGGCTGCCCGGCGCCCGGCTAGGAGCCTGTCCGAGTAATCTCCTACTGCGCGCGGCGATTCTCTCGCTGCGAGCGGAATGCTCGAAAAATCCCTTGTGCGGCGTAGCTCTACTACGCCTCCGCGGGGTTTTTCTGCGCTCCCGCTCTCGCGTCGGCCTCGCCCCGCTCGCGACGGACATTACTCGGACAGCCTCCTAGCGGAGCCGTTCCTTCAGAAACGTGACCGTCAGCGGCCAGGCCTCCCCCGTTGCTTTCCGGTTGGCGCCGTTGCGATCGCCCTGGGCGCGCAGGAATCCGTGTCCGGCCCCGTCGAAGACGTGCGGGTCGAAACTCTTGCCGAGCTTCTTCATCTCCTCCTGGGCCGGCGCGATCGTCGCGACGACGCGCGCGTCGTCGCCTCCGTAGAGGCCCAGCACCGGAGCATGAATCGCCGCGAGGAGGTTCGTCTCCGGCGAGGTTCCGTAGTAAACGACCGCCGCGTCGAGCGCGGGCTGCTCGGTGGCGTACAGGAAACTGTTCGTCCCACCCCAACAGAACCCGACCGTCCCGCTCTTCCCGTTGGCGGCGGGGAGATGGATCGCCCAGGCCCGCACGGCGTCCAGCCGCGACCGGACCTCCTCGGGCTTCAATTCCCGGATCAGCTTGACCACGTCGTCGCGGCCGCCCGCGGCGTCGGTGCCTCCGCCGCCCGGGCCGTGGCCGGAGAGCAGGTCCGGCGCGACGGCGATGAAGCCCTCGCGCGCGAGCTGGTCGGCCACGCCGCGAATCCAGTCCGAAAGGCCGAAGATCTCGTGGATGACGATCACCACCCCGGCCTTGTCCTTGAGCTCCGGGTAGACGATCCAGGTCTTGACCGGCGCGCCCGAGGCCATCGGGACGTCCACGAGCTCGCCGTGCCGAGGTGACTTCTCCAGCGCCGCCCTGGCCTGCGCCTCCGAAGGGGGAAGCGCCTCGTCGCGCGGCTCGGCCGCGGCCGACGTCGGAGCCGGCATCGGGTCGCCGTGGCCCACGTGATCGGCCTGGGCCAGCGCGAGCGCGGGCAGCAGGGCCAGGAGCGCCGCGAAAAGGAATTTCACACGAGCCTCCGCAAGTACTTGCTCGTCACTCGTCACTCGTCACTCGTCACTCGCCACCCGTCACTTCTCCGCCATCTTCTCGATGCGGGCCCATTCCTTGTCGGAGACGGGCATCACCGAGAGGCGGGAGATGCGCACCAGCGGAAAGTCCTGGAAGAACGGATCGGCCTTGATCTCGGCGAGCGTCACGGGCCGCTTCAGTCTCTTCACCGGCACGATGTCCACGGCGGCGAGCTTGCCCGACTTGTCCTTTGGGTCCGGGTACGCGTCGCCGGCCGCGCGCGCGATGCCGACGACCGATTTCTCGCCGCCGGTGTGGTAGTAGAAGACGAGGTCGCCCTTCTTTACCTGGCGGAGATGCTTCTGCGCGACCGGATTCCTCACCCCGGTCCAGGACGTCCTGCCGTCTTTGGCGAAGTCGTCCCAGCCGTAGTGGGTCGGTTCTTCCTTGAAGAGCCAGTTCATAGGACGTGAGGCGTGAGGCGTAAAGCGTCAGGCGCGCCAGGCTCACGGGATCGGTCCCTCCGCCTCACGCCTGACGCCTCACGCCTAACGACCTCCTGGTTTCGGCCGCGCCCGGTATCTCTCATACAACCTCTTCTGCTTGTCGGTCAGGTCGAGCGGCTTGCCGTCGAGGTAGGCCGCGACGACGCGGGTGCGCTCGTCGAGAATGTCTCCGTCGGTGACGATCAGGGTCGCGTCCTTGCCGGACTCCAGCGAGCCCAGCCGGTCGGCGACGTTGAGGATCCGGGCGGGCTCCAGCGTGATGGCCGCGACGGCCTTGTCGTGCGGCATCCCGAACGCGACGGCCACGCCGGCCTGCTCGGTCAGGTTGCGCACGGTCGCCGCGGCGAATCCGCTCGCCCCGTCGTTGAAGGCGACGCGCACGCCGGCCCGGGCCAGGATCCCCGGGTTGGCGTAGAGCGCGTCGTACGGCTCGTCGGAGCGGCGCGGCAGCTGCAGGGTTTCGAGCACCGCGGGAACCCCGGCCGCGGCGATCTCCGCGGCGATCCTCCAACCGTCCTCGACTCCCGCGAGTACAAGTTTTAGATTGTTCTCCTTCGCCCAGGCCAGGGCCGCGCGGATTTGATCGACCTTGTGCGCGACGACGATGACCGGGACCTTTCCCTCGACCGCCGGGACCAGCGCCTCGAGCTTCGGATCGGCGTCGTGCCGGGGCACGCCGGCCTGCCCTTCGGCCGCCCGCGCCTTCGCGTAGGCCTTCGCGTCGGCGAAGACGTCCTTCAACTTCTGGACCGCCTCGTCGCGGCGCTTCTCCTGGAGGCGCACGGAGAAGCGCGCGTGGGGCGAGCGGTCGATCGTCAGATCCGGCCAGAAGACGGTCATGGCCGCGGGGGCCTTGATGGTCGCGTCCTCGCGCGTCCACCCGTCGAGCTTCATGACCGCGAGCGACCCCGAGACGATCCCTCCGATCGGCGTCACGCCGGCCACCAGGATGCCCGCCGACCGCGCCACCGGGAGGAGCTCCGAGTCGTAGTTCATCGCGTTGTCCGCGCGGGCCTGCGGATTGATCTCGCCGATCTCGGTCGTGTCGATCGTGGACCGCACCGACTCGATCTCCACGAGTCCGAGCACGGTGACCGGCGGAAAGAGGGACGGGTAGACGTGTTTGCCGGCGACGTCGACCTTCTGCACGCCGGCCGCCAGGTGGGCCGCCGGGCCGACGAAGTCGATCTTCCCGTTGTGGATCAGGACCGTGCCGTTGGGGAGGTCCGGGCCGCTGACCGGATGGATCGTCGCGCCGACGAGGGCCACGTCCTGGCCGATCAGGACCGGCGCCGCCAGGATCGCGGCGAGCGCGAGGGCGGCGCGCCTCATGGGGCCTCTCCCCGCCGCGCTCCGGGCATGGGCGTCGGCGTCGGCGCGGGCGGGCGCTGCGGCGTCGCGGCCGGCGGCGCCTGCTCTCCGCGCTCGGGCGGGCGCGCCGGCGCGCGCGCGGGCTCGGACTCCCGGCGTTCGAGGGCCTGGGCCGCGCCGCGCGCGGCGGCGGTCCGCCGCTCGGCCTCGAGAGTTTTCCTGGCCCTGGCAACCAGGTCGGCGCGCTCCTTGTCCAGCGCGGGCCGGGCCGCCAGATCCGCGGCGCGGTCGAAGTACTTCTTTCCCTCGATCCAGGTCTCCAGCGCCAGCGACGAGGTCGCCAGCGGATCGCCGCTCCAGACGACGAAGTCGCCGTCCTTGCCGGGCTCGAGGGAGCCGACCCGCTTGTCGATCCCGAGCTGACGGGCGGAGTTGATCGTCACGAAGGCCAGGGCGTCGGCCGGCGGCACGCCGCCCCACTTCACGGCCTTGGCCGCGTCCCAGTTCAGCCGCCGGGCGAGCTCGTCCGAATCGGAGTTGAACGACACCACGACGCCGCGCTCGCGCATCAGGGCCCCGTTGTAGGGAATCGCGTCGTAGGCCTCCGGCTTGTAGGCCCACCAGTCGGAGAACGTCGAGCCGCCGGCGCCGTGTTTGGCGATCTCGTCGGCGACCTTGTAACCCTCGAGCACGTGCTGGAACGTGGCGATCTTGACGCCGAAGTCGTCGGCCACGCGGATCATCTCCAGGATCTCGTCCTTGCGGTAGGAGTGGCAATGGATCTGCCGCTTGCCCTCCAGGATCTCGGCGATCGCCTCGAGCTGGAGATCCGTCCGGACCGGGATCGGCGACGCGCCCTTGACCGACGCGGCCTTCTTGTATTCCTGCTGGCGCTTCCTGTAGTCGCGGGCCGCGGTGAAGCGCTCGCGGATCAGGTTGGCCACGCCCATGCGCGTGGCCGGGTAGCGCGGCGGGCGCCCAGGCGTCTGAAAGTTGGATTGCTTGGGGTTCTCGCCGAGCGCGAACTTGATGCCGGCAGGCGCGCCCTGGAAGATCAGGTCGTCCGGACCGCCTCCCCAGCGCCACTTGACGATCGTGGTCTGGCCGCCGATGGCGTTGGCCGATCCGTGCAGCACGTTGGCCACGGTCGTGCCGCCGGCGAGCTCGCGATAGATCGCGACATCCAGCGAATCGAGGACGTCCTGGATGCGGACCTCGGCGGTCACGGTGTGGGTGAACTCGTTGACCTGCCCGTCGATCGCGGTGTGCGAATGGGCGTCGATGATCCCGGGGGTGACGTGCTTGCCGCGGCCATCGATCTCCAGCGCGCCGGCGGGCGCCGCCACGCCCTTGCCGACCGCGGCGATCCTTCCGTCGACGACGAGGAGATCGGCGTTCTCCAGGATGCCCGCCGGCCCTTCCGTCCAGACCGTGGCGCCCCGAACGACGACCGCCCTGGGCTGCGCGAGCGGCCCCGCTTCCCGCGCCGGCAGCGGGCGCACGTCGGCCTCCGGCGCCTTCTCCTCGGCGGCGGCCTTTGCCGGCGCCTGGGCAGCTCCCTCCGGCTTCTTCGGCTCCGGGATCTCGACGCGCTCCCCGTCGATCCAGATCTCCGTCACCCGGCTCTTCTCATCGAACGGCTCGCCGCTCTCGACCGCGAGGTCGGCGATCTTCCCGGCCTCGATCGTTCCCAGGCGGTCGGACAGCCCGAGCTGACGGGCCGGCACCGTGGTCACCGCGGCCAGGGCGTCGTCGCGGGAGAGGCCGCCGGCGATGGCCTCGCGGACGCGCCGCGGAAAGTCCTCCGCTTTTTCCAGGCCAGCCGTGGTGAAGGAAAAGGAGAGGCCGGCGTCCCTCATCCATTTCGGATCGGAGGGCGCGCGGTCGATCGCGCGCAGGCGCTCCAGCGGAACGTCCAGCCACTCCCCTTCCGACTCGACGCGGTACGGCTTGGGAAAATCCACGCGCAGGATGAGGTCCGGCTTGAGGCCCGAGACTTCGCGGGCCAGCCGATACTCGTCGCCCCCGCCGACGTAGAGCGCCTTCAGGTGGAACTCCCGGGCGATCTTGCCGGCGCGCAGGAGCGAGAGCACGTCGGTCGCGTCGAAGACGACGCGCTCGCGTCCCTCCGCGGCGGGGACCAACGCTCTGGCCGACGCTTCGTAGGGAGGACGCGCCTGGCCCAGGGCGCGGCGGCCGTAGGCGGCCTCGGCATCGCGCCACCAGAGTGCGTCGAGCAGGCTCTGACGCACGAGGGCGACGGCTCCCATCTTCGAGGCCGGATAGGCCGCCCTCAGGAAATTGGCGAAATCGAACCGCTCCGGCTCGAGAGACACGTACTGGCCGCTGTCGCTCTCGAGCACGCGGTCCTCCTTCGGCTCCTCGGCCAGGGAGAGGACCGCTCCCTTGCCGCGCAGGAAGCCGGAGGCGGGAACCGCGGCCACGACACCGAACCCCATGTCCCGGTACGTCTGCGCCACGTGCTCGCGGATCTCGAGCTTGTCCAGAACGCTCGCTTCGGCCTGCGCCGGCTTGACCGGAGCGGAGGGAGCCGCTCCCCCGGGCCGGCCTCCGGGTCCGCCCGCGGGCTCGTCCTCGTCCTGAGGCCGGTGACCGGGCTTGCCTTCCAGCCGGTCGACCGAAACGTAGGGGTCGATGTAGGCCGCGTGGATGGTCTTGCCGGCAAGCTCGAAGACGCGCGCGTCGGGCGGAACGCGCGTCTTGCCCGCTTCGCCGACCGCTTCGATGACTCCTCCGCGCACGACCACGACGCCCGGCGAGAAGACGCGCCCGGGCGCCGCGATCACCTTCGCTCCGGTCAGGGCGAAAGCGTACCGGTCGAGGCCGCGCAGGTTGGGCCGGCCGCTGGCGGGGAGGGCCGCGAGGAGGACCGCGGCAAACGCGACCGCCGGAAGGAGGGTCGCCGCGGGAGGTCCGAGCCGTCGAAGAGCCGCTCTCATCGCGAAGGCCGCGAATCATACATTCTTTCCGGGAATCACATAGACTCTTCGCCGTTTCTTTGACGAAGATTCTTTGAGCTGACGCAAGCGCAATCGCAAGGAGGAGAACCCATGTTACGTCGCCGTTTTCTCGCAATGGCATTCGGCCTGGCCGCCGCGGCATCGCTCGCCTTCGGCCAGACGACATCCACCAGCACAAGCATGGCCCCCGCCCCGGCCCGCAAGGCGCCGAGCCCGGCCGGCACCGCGGCCACCCAGGTCGGCGGATCCTGGAGCGCCCCCGACAAGGACGGCGAGCAGCGCTACCAGGGCGGCAAGTGGATCGAGATCTCCTACAGCCGTCCGATCCTGCGCGGCCGCACGAACATCTTCGGCTCCGGCGCCGACTATGGCAAGAAGGTCAACAGCGGAGCCCCGGTCTGGCGCGCGGGAGCCAACCAGAGCACGCGTCTGAAGACCGAAGTGCCCCTGGAGATCGGCGGCAAGCGCATCGCGCCCGGCGAGTACAGCCTCTTCGTGGACCTGAAGGAGTCCGGCTGGACGCTGATCGTGTCGACGCAGGGCTACCAGGAGAAGTACGACCCGAAGGACAAGGTCAAGACCTGGGGCTCCTACAACTACGACCCCAAGGACGACGTGGCCCGCATCCCCATGGCCCTGCTGAAGCCGGCCGTCTCGATCGACCAGTTCACCATCGGCTTCGTCGACATGAGCGACAAAGGCGGCAAGCTGGCCATGGCCTGGGAGAAGACGGGGGCGGTGGTTCCGTTCACCGTCGGGCAGTAGCAACGCAGCGCGATCGCAACGTGATCGCAGCGTGATCGCAACGGGATCGCGACGGGATCGCAGCGGGATCGGGTGATTGAGGGCTCGCGAAGTAACCGTGCCGTAGGGGCGGGGCTTGCCCCCGCCCGCTCACGCGCTGAAGGCCGAAGTCAGTTTCGAGAGCGGCCGGCCTCGCCGTCCGCCGCATTCGTTTTCTCAGCGGAGAACACCTTGAGCTCCAGCGGCCGCGGCGTGGCGACACCGGCCCTCAGGCGGCCGACGGTCTCGCCCTCGGGCGTCAGCGGGTGGAGGCGCATGGCGACGTCCGGTTTCTCGGGCTGGACGTAGTAGTACTCCCTTCCGTCGGCCGGATCGCGCCAGATCGCTCTCGCCGTTAGGATCGCGGCGAGCGACCGGCCGTCCCGAGTCAGATATCCCCGAACGCCGAGCTGGCGATGCTGCCCGGTCCTGTCGTCCTGGACCTCGGAGCTGACGAAAAAGCCTGTCCCGGGAAGAAGCGCCACTCTCGGGGCCATCACGACCTCGCTCGCGCCGTCGGCGCCGGGAGACAGCACTTGGATGCCCGGGTACCGGGCGTCCTTGTCGGACGGGGAGCCAGGCCGCGCCGACAGGACGTCCTGGCAGCCGTCGTGGGACTTCTCGGACAGAGTCACCTTCACCCCCCCCGGATAGTCCTCGTCGGTGTAGGCGACCGGCTGTCCCGGAGCGATCGCCAAGGCCGCGGACGCGTGCCCGTACTCCAGGACGAAGTAGCGCGCTTTCGAGACCGGCTCATAGACAAACTGCGTGAGATAGAACGGCGTCGCCTCCGAGCCGCCGCCGAGGGTCCCGGAGAACGACGGCGGCCCCTTCTCCTGGACCACGTAGTGGTAGCAGGTGGTTCCGGCCGACGTCACGATCGTCGCGTAGAGAGGCCGGGTTTCGGACTTCGCCCGATCGTAGTCGGCCACGAGCATCCGGGGCGCGCCGCGCAGGTCGGGCGGGAGCGACGCCGAGCTGAACAGAACATCGGTCGATCGAGACGCGACGAGCTTTCCATTCTCGATCCGAATCCAGACGCCGGACGTGCGGGACACCATCTGGAGCACCTTCGTCAGCGCCGTGTCGTGGACCTTGATCGAGATGGTCCCGTCGACGTCCGAATCGACGTAGACCGGGAGGTTCGTCATCACGCCGAGCGTTGCGACGAGGTCGGAGATCTTCGCGTCGTGAAGCTCCAGGGTGACCCGCTGCTCCGGATCGTACCCGCCGAGATCGGATTCGCCGGCCTCCGCCGTCGAATGAAGAGCCGGACCTGTGGAAAGAGTCGGGACGCCGGGCCCCGCGGTCCAGAAAGCGAGGATCGCCGCGACGAACAAGTGCCCTCTCATCGGACGGCCTCCCTCGGAACCGTCGAAGCGGTTCCCGTGAGCACGCCATCCGGCGTATAGGCGACGACGCCCGAGCCGTCCCCCACGATGCGATAGCTCGCGGTCGATTCGGCTGGCCTCGCGGCTGGCCCGCGCATCCCGCTCAACAGGATCGCGACCGTCGCCGCCGCGGCGGCCCAGCGCAGCGCCGCTTCGAGAGGAGAGCGGCGCGGCGCGCCCTTGCGATCGAGAAACTCGTCGATCTGCCGCTGCTCGCGGCGGCAGAGGGCGCAGGCGGCGACGTGGTCGAGCACGCCCCGCGCTTCCTCCGGCGCGTCGCCGAAGGTCTCCAGGCCGGCGAGATATTCCTCGTGAGTCATCGGTTCCGTCCTTTCGCTGGGTTGAGACGCCGGGTCAGGAGGCTCTTGCCCCGGCAGACGCGCGCGCGGACCGCCTCCGCGGAACAGCCGAGCACCTCTCCGGCTTCTTCCGAGGTCAGGCCGTCGAACACCGTCAGCAGCAGCGCCTCCCGCAGCCCTTCGGGGAGCGCCGCGACGGCCCCGCGCACTTCGAAGGCCGCCGGATCCGATTCCGGCGCGGGAATCGATTCCGTCAACGCGACCGCTTCGCTCGCCGCCCGGCGCGCCGAGATGAGCTTGCGGTAGGCGATCGAGAACAGGAGCGAGCGAAACCGTCCCTCCTCGCGATAGGAAGGCAGCAGCGCGTAGATCGCGAGCAGCGTCTCCTGACGCAGCTCCTCGACGCGCCCATCGTCGGGCAGGCGCCTCCGGAAGTACGAATCGAGCGGCCGGGTGTACCGATCGGCGATCCGGCCGAACGCCTCCCGGTCGCCGCGCGCGCTGGCGGCCAGAAGGAGCTCGTCGGACGGGATTGCCATGGTCACTTTGCTACTGTTATCGCACCCCGGAGAAGAATGTGACGAATCGTTTGCTACGTACGCCGGCTCCGAAGGCGGGAGGGGACAAGCCCCTCCCCTACGGCTCCGGGCGCGAAGGGGAATCGTGATGGACAACGGTCATAACGGTTTCGGTGCCGTAGGGGCGGCCCTCGCGGCCGCCCGCCCGTGGCGCGGGAGGGGACGCACCGAGCGCTCGGAGAGCGCGGCAAGCGCCGGGTTCGCCCGGCGCTCACCCCCTCCCCGACGACCGCTTGGGCACGCCGCCCCGGCAGTGGTCTTATTGGCCGCGGCGCTGAGCCTCCATCCCGGCTTGCTCCCGGCCCAGGACCGGGTCATCCCGTTCTGGGACGACAAGGTCCCCGCGGCGATCCACGCGGAAGTCGACGGCGTGGCCGCGCTGGAAACGATCCGCGAGCTCGGCCGGTTCCACCGGGTCCAGGGATCCCCAGGTTTCGCCGCGGCGGCCGAGCTCATGAAGCGCAAGGCCATCGCCGCCGGCCTCTCCGGCGCCGCGATCGAGCACTTCCCCGCCGACGGCAAGACGATGTACGCCCACTTTCGCAGCCACGTCGGCTGGAATCCGGTCGCCGCGACGTTCGAAGAAGTTTCGCCCCGCCCGCGCGTGATCGCCCGGTACCCCGACCTGCCCGTCCTCCTGGGCGACTACAGCCAGGACGCCGACGTCACCGCCGACCTCGTCGACGCCGGCAAGGGAACCGACCCGCGCGACTACGAGGGCAAGGACGTCCGCGGCAAGATCGTGCTCGCCGACGGCGCTCTTGCCGCCGTTCACAAGCGCGCCTGCGAGGAGCGCGGCGCGGCCGGATTCCTGTCCGACTTCCCCAACCAGCACACGCCGTGGTCCGACGAGGAGCGGGACGCGATCCGCTGGGGACACCTCTCTCCCTACCAGCCCAACAACCGTTTCGCCATCATGGTCTCCAGGCGTCAGGCCGACGAGCTGCGCGCGCGCCTGGCCGCCGGGGAGAAGATCCGCCTCCACGTCTTCGTCCGGGCCAAGATGGTTCCCGACAACTACGACGTCGTCGTCGCTACGATCCCTGGCACCGACGCCGCGGCCGGCGAGATCGCCCTGACCGCGCACCTCTGCCACGAGTCGGCCGGCGCCAACGACAACGCCTCCGGAAGCGCGGCGATCCTGGAAGTCGGCCGCGCGCTGCAGGCTGCCATCGCCAGGGGCACCCTGCCCCGCCCCCGCCGCACAATACGCATCTTGTGGGTGCCGGAGATCACCGGCTCGCAGGCCTACCTGGTCCGCCATCCGGAGATCGTCAAGCGCCTCGTCGCCGGGATCCACATGGACATGGTGGGCGGGCTCCTCTCCACCACGCATGGCACGTTCCATCTCTCCCGCACGATCGAGACGCTGCCCCACGTCGTCAACGCGATCGCCCGGGCCTTCTTCGACCAGGTCGTCCACGCCTCGGCCCGCTACGCCGAGCGCGGCGACGACCCCTACGCCGGCTTCGTCTGGCCGCCCGGATCGCGCGAGGCGTTCCTGGGCGACGTGCGCGGCTTCGAGATGGGGAGCGACCACGAGGTGTTCCAGGCCGGCGGCTTCCGCGTCCCGATGGTCTATTTCCACGACTATCCGGACGTCACCATCCACACGCAGCTGGACCAGCCCGAGAACATGGACGCGACCAAGCTCGGCCGCGTCGCCTACATGGGCGCGGGCGTCGCCTGGACCCTCGCGGCGCTGCCGCAGGACGAGGCCGGGCGCCTGCTCGCCTACACGCGGGGATGGTGCCAGGAGCGGATCGGCGAGGCCGAGATGGCCGGAGGCGGCGGGCGCGACCGGGAGCTGCGCCTGCGCGAATCCGCCGCGGAGGCGGCCGAGACGCTCGCGTCCCTCGATCGCCTGTGGCCCGTCTCGATCGTCCCGCTGAGCGGCGCCGGGGCCGACGAGATCGCGATCGCGCGCGGCGGAAACGAGGACCGCCGCGTCCCCGTGCGCAGCCCCAACGTCGTCGGTCCCCTGGACGTCTATTACTACGACTTCTTCACCGAGGTGCTCGGCACCGACGTCAGCGCCGCCAAGCTCGCGGCCCGCGACGGCGGCGAGATCCTGGCCTACGAGACGATGAACCTGATCGACGGCCGCCGCACCGTCTCGGAGATTCGGGACGTCCTCGCCGGCCGCTATGCTCCCGTGCCGGTCTCCGAGATCGCCGACTACCTGGATCTGCTGGCCCGAGCCAGGGCGGTGAGCTGGAAGTGAGCGAGGGGCCGCGCCTGCTGGAGCCCCGCTGTCCTGGATGGTAAAATCTTCTATGCAGGCGCTGCGATCAATCCTATCCATCGATCGGCAACTGGATCGCGTCCATCGGACAACCGTCTTCAGCCTCGCCGTCCTCGGCGTCGTGGTCGTCGGCGCCGCCGATTACGCCACGGGTTACGAGATCTCGATGGCCGTCTTCTATCTGCTCCCCGTGGCGCTGGCCTCCTGGTACTGCGGGCGCTGGCCGGGCTGCGCGATCTCGACGATGTCCTGCATCAGCTGGTACTGCGCCGACATCGCCGATGGCCATCCCTACTCGCATCCCGCCATTCCGGCTTGGAACGCCGTGGTGCGACTCGGCTTCTTTTTGATCACGGCCATGTTGGTCGGCCTGCTGCGGGAGAGTTACTTGAATCAACGACATCTGGCGCGGACCGACGGACTGACCGAGCTGTTCAGCCGCCGCGTTTTCGAGGACCGGCTCGGCCACGACCTGGCCCTGGCGCTGCGCCGCAAGACCGAGCTCACCCTGGCTTACGTGGACCTGGACGACTTCAAGTCCGTCAATGACACGTTCGGACATGCCCAGGGCGATCAGGTTCTCCGCGCGACAGGACGCGTTCTGCGGGAGTCAAGCCGGGAGACCGACACCGTCGCACGCCTGGGCGGCGACGAATTCGCCTTGATCCTTCCGGATACAGACGAGCGCGGCGCCCGGCAAGTGATCACACACCTCTTCGAGAGGCTCGCGAAGACCTTCGCCGACGAGAGCCTCGACATCACCTGCAGCATCGGCGTCGTGACTCTTCGGGACCCGACCATGGCGACGGAGCAAGCGATCGCGGCCGCGGATGCCCTGATGTACGAGGCCAAGGGCGGCGGCAAGGGCAGGGTGCTGTTCCGCGTCCTCGGTCCGCAGGAACAGGCGACCGGCGAGGGATCCGAGTCACGCTGAGCCCTGCGAGTTCCCGGCTTGGTTCCCGGCTTGGGGTCAGGTCTATATTATATATTAAGGATTGTGGCGGATTGTGGCGACTCGCGTCCCCCCCAGCGTCCCCCCGTCCCCGCCGCACTTCCCCTACTTCAGGGACCAGGCGATCACGACCGCGCCGCTCGGGACCGCGCCGGCGGCTCCCGACTCGAGGGTGACCCGCAACTCGTCGGGGCGCGACGCCAGCGCCGCGTGTTCGGCGATTTCCCGCGCGTGGCCGGAGGCGTCGAGCCGCGCGTCGCCCAGGAAGACCCACGCGCCGCCGTGAAGCGCCCAGGCGCGGTAGACGCGGCCGGCCGGCGCGGGCGGGACGTTCGACACGGTCAGGACCGCGATCGGCGAGCCCACCCGGAACCGGTAAACGCCGTGGATATGCGATTCCGGAACGCCCGGAGCCGTCAGACGCAGAGCCTGCGCGTCGCTCGAGGTGAGCATCGTCAGAGCGCGCTCGCCGCGTGCGAGCTCCGCGCGGCCGGACAGAAGCCTCAGGGCGAGCAAGCCAAGGATCGCCGCCCCGGCCACGGCCGCGATCAGCGGCGTGAGCCTGACCCGCAGCGAGCGCAGTCCCGCGCGGATGCGCGACTTGGCCGTGCCCAGCGGGAGCTTCAGGGCCGAAGCGATCTCGTCGTGCGAAAGCTGCTCGAAGAACGCCAGGCCCAGCGCCTGGCGCTGCGGCGGCGGAAGCTCTTCCAGCGCGCGCCGCAGCGCCGCCTGCCGGTAGGCGTTCCAGATTTCCTCGGACTGACCCGGCCCGGTCTCGGGAATGGCGGCCAGCCGCTCGCCGTCGGGGTCGGCATGGACTTGCGGGCGCCGGCTTCGCCGCCGCAGCTCGTTGGCGATCCGATAGTGTGCGATCTGGAGAAGCCAGGGCCGCACGGGCCCGCGCGCCGCGTCGTAGGCGGGGGCGTTCTTCCAGACGGCCAGGAAGACCTCCTGGACGATGTCTTCGGCGGCCGGGCGGCCCAGCGCCTGAGCGGCCATGCCGAGAATGGTCGGAGCGTAGCGGGTATAGAGAAAGCCGATCGCGTCCTGTTGGCCCGACACGAGGCCGCTCATTAGCGTCTCGTCCGAGACGTCTTTCTCGATGCCCGCGCGCTCCATGCTACGGCTCCTTCGCGAGCATATGCCGCTCGTCTTGAGAGAGGTGCGGCAGCCGCCGCACGGCCGCGACGAGCTGCCACACCTCTTCCTCGCTCCGGGAGGCGCCGAAGGCCGGCATGCCGGTCATGCGGACCCCGTTCGAGACGATCCATTGGAGCTCGCCGTCCGATCGGGCCTGAACCCGTGCCAGGGTCAGGCCGGGGGCCGGCGGGTTGAGGCTGGCGCCCGCCTTCGTGGGATCGATCCCCGGAGCGCCATGGCAAGCGACGCAGTGGGTTCGAAACAGGGCGAGCCCCGCGGTGGCCGCACCGGGCGAGCGGCCGAGCGGGTTGGCAACCCTCGGGGCGCGGCGCGCGATCGATCGGTCGAGCGCGAAGGCGGCCAGCCGCTGCTCGAGCCGTCCTGGCGGTTTCGCGGCGGAGAAGTCGACCACGCCGGCCGCGAGGACGGCCCCCGCGCCGAGAGCGCCCAACGCCGGGAGCAGGAGCAATCCGGCTATCGTCCTCAGGGCGCGCATGACTTATTCGACGACGACGGTCAACTTCATGCCGCCGTGCCCGGTGCCGCAAAAGTGGTGGCAGATGGCGGTGAACGTGCCGGCCGACTGCGGCGTGAGGGTGATCTGCCGGGTCTCGCCGGGGGTGAGGTCGGTGTCGATCTTCAACGGCCGGAGGAAGAGGCCGTGCGTGACGTCCTCGCTCGTGACGACGAGCTTGACGGTCTCCCCCTTCTTCAGCGTGATCGTCGCGGGCACGAACTCGAAGCGCTTGGCGGTGATCGCGATCGTGCGGGGCTCCTCGGCGCGGTCGGCCGCCCGGGCAGTCACGACCAGGAGAGGAAGCAGGACGAGGGCAAGGGCGAGCAGGCGAATGGACCTCATAAAGACTCTCCTTCTTTCAGCAGTTGCTGGATGCCGACGGTGCCCGCGTATTCGCGCAGCGTCAGCTCGACGTCTTCGATTCGCGGCACGGCCCCGGCGCGTCCTCCCGGCTCTCCAACGACCCGCAGGCCGAGGTTCTGGAACGGCTTCCGGGGGTCGAAGGGAATCGGCTTCTTGGGCACGCCCGTCTCGGGATCCGGGAACGCGAAGATCAGGGAACGCGCGGCGTGGTGCGTCGCGTGGCCTTCCGTATGCGTATGTTCGCGGTGGATGTGGCCATAGAGCACGGTCACATTTTCGTAGGGCGCCAGCGCGTTCAACACCTCGTCTCCATCTCCGGTGAACCACTCCCAGTCGGGCCGCAGATCGAAAAGCGGACGGTGCGTGAAGACGATGATCGGCGCCGTCTTGGGAAAACGCGCGAGATCTTTCTTCAGCCAGGCGACCTGCTCCGGGCCGACGTTGGGCCGCGCCAGGGAGACGTTGTCGAGCGCGACGAAGTGCACGCCGCGGTGGTCGAAGGAATAGTGCGTCTCCCCGAAGGTCTCGCGGAAGAGCTTGCCGCCGTCCAGGCCGGCGTCGTGCTCGCCGGGAACGGACTTGACCAGAGGGACTTTCAAGCGGCCGGCGATCTTCTGGAAGAGCCGCATCCGATCGGCGTGCTCGACCGGGTTTTCGCTGTCGTGCGTCAGGTCCCCGGTGAAGAGAACGAGATCGGGCCGCTCCTTGAGGCCATTGATGAGATCGACGGCCTCCTCGAACGCCTGCGTGCCGGTCGGGTTGGGCGGCCCGGAGAAGCCGACGTGCGTGTCGGAGAGCTGCACGAAGGAAAAGGGGGTCGGGGCCTCTCCGTTCTCCTTGCCCAGAAGCGCCGCGATCCGCCGGCCGCTCGTGGAGGCCGAAGCGCCCAAGAGCGGGGCCACCTGGAAGAGCGCGCCGACCCCGATCGACGCGCCGGCGATCTTCATGAATTTTCTTCGGTTGACCTGGTCTTTCATCTTTCCTCCTTAGCGCTGGCGACGCCCGGCCGTGGAGACGGCGCGGCCGCCGGTTTCCTCCTCGAATTCGAACCCGGCCGATCCGTGGTTCGTGGAGGAGTACACCGTCCCGCCCGGCTGGATTGAGGGCCGTCGGCTTTTTCAGAAACCGCTTAGATTCGAGCCCGCTTTCCAGCTGCTAAGATCGCTCCGCCCGGCGAACGCGCGGGGGCAGACGATGTTCGATCTCGAAACTTTCCTAGCCGACTGCCGCGCCGCTCTGAAGGAAACCCTCCCTCAGCTGGCGATCAAGGAGCTTCTCGAGCGCGCCGTGTCGCGGCCGGACGAGGTCGTTGGCGCCTTGGGGACGCCGCGGGAGGCGGGGATCAACACGCTGTACCGCTCTGACGAGCTGACGGTCCTCAACATCATCTGGGCGCCCGGCATGACCCTTTACCCCCACGATCACCGCATGTGGGCGGCCATCGGCCTGTACGGCGGCCGCGAGGACAACTTCTTCTTTCGCCGCACCGCGGAAGGGCTCCAGGCAGCCGGGGGCCGGGACCTCGAGACCAGGGACACGATCCTCCTCGGCAAGGACGCCATCCACGCCGTCGCGAATCCGCTCTCGAAGTTCACCGGTGGGCTGCACGTCTATGGCGGGGACTTCTTCGGCGTTGCCCGCAGCGAGTGGGATCCGCAAACCCTGGAAGAGCGCGCCTTCGACGTGGAGCGAGCCCGGCGCGTGTTCGAGGAGGCCAACGAGCGCGCGCGGTCTGCGCCGGACCGTCCGGCTTGAGCCGGGATCGCCCGGCGGCGGACGGCAGCGGATGAAGGGAACGCGCGGTCGCGCCCGCCACATCGGCATCGTGGCCTGCAGCGTCGAAGGGGCGGCGCTCTGCTACCGCACGGTCGCGCTGGAATCTCTCGCGCTCATGGGCGAGCACGACCATCCCCGTATGACGGTCAGCTCCATCCCCATGGCCCGCCACATGGAATTCATCCGGCGCGACGACTGGAAGGGCGTGGCGGACCTGATGCTGGAGAGCGCGCGCGAGGTCGCCGCGGCGGGCGCGGCCTTCGCGATCTGCCCGGACAACACCTGCCACCAGGCCTTCCCCGATCTCTTGCCGCGCTCGCCGATCCCGTTCCTGCACATCGCCGAGGTCGTTGCCGACGAAGCCCGCCGCCGCGGGCTCCGGCGGCTGGGTGTGCTGGGGACGAAGTACCTCATGGAGGGACCGGTCTATCGCGACGTCCTCGCCCACAGAGACATGGACATGCGCGTGCCCTCTCAGCCGGACCGGGAGAGGATCAACCGCTTCATCTTCGAGGAGCTCGTCAATAACGTCTTCCACGACTCGACCCGCGATTTCCTCCACGCGCGCATCGAAGAGCTCGGTTCCGAAGGGTGCGACGGAGCGGTCCTGGGCTGCACGGAGCTTCCGCTGATCGTCGCGCCCGAGAGGGTCTCGATCCCGACGCTCGATTCGACGCGGCTCCTGGCGAAGGCTGCCGTGGACCGGGCCCTGGGCCAGGAAGCGACTCAGGGAGAGTGAGTCCTATTTCTGACAGACCTGCCCCAAGTCGAGACCCTTTTCCCGCGGGGCGACCGCGGGGTTCCGGTGTAACGCGCTCACCACAAAGGCGCCACCGCGTTCCAACCTCGATGGCGCACACATTGCTCTAAGGATCCGGAAAAGGAGGAAGCATGGTCGCGAAGAAGACCACCAGCAAACCGAAATCGAGGAAGCTCAACTTCAAGAGGGAAACCCTCAAAGACCTGAACGTCGGGAGGAAGGCCGTCGGAATCAAGGGAGGCTCGATCGTCAACTGCGCGACTCGCAAGACACAGTGAGCCGCCTCCGCGCGCGTTGCCAATCTCGGAGATTGGCGATCGCGGACGCGGAAGTGGCGATCGCGCGCCGACCGACAGGCGAGGGTCTCAGGCGACTGCGCCGCGCTAAGTCTGGGGCCTGTTCGGGTACGAGCGATTGGGAGGCCCCTGGGGCATTCCGCCCTTGACGTTGCCGGCCTTGTCGCGGTCCGTCGTCCTCGCAGGCAGGTCGCGCACCTTCTTCGCCGCCGGTTTTTCCTTCTTCTTCGCCATCGCCACTATCGCTTCCAGAGAGCGTTGATGTCCGAGGAATTCGAGATGGCGCTGGAGTTCGCATCTTTGGAGGAGGCATCCGACCGCGGAAAGCCCAATCCGGTGATCAGGCCCTGAGCCGACGGCACCGCGGCGCCTCCGTTGACTCTCCCCGCGCGACTCGCGGAAACCTTCGACCCGGAGAGATTCCCGACCCTGGCGGGCTTCCGTCCCTTCGAGACCATTCGTCCTCTCGCGCGACTGAAGACTGTTTGGCGTCTCTCCCCGATCGTGTTTCGGGCGCAGTGGTGAGCTTACGCTCCTCCGGCTTCGAGAGAAGCCGCAATCGCTCCCGCACTGCTAGAGAATCTTCGCCGAGGCCTTGTCCACGACCTTCGAGACCTGGAGATCGCCATGGTCCACCCGGCCCGAGTTCTTGGTTCCCCCCTTGACTCCCTTGCCGTGCTTCGCCGTGACCGCGAGGTTGGAGACCACCGCCTTGGCCTTCCCGGACTTCCGCGCCTTGCCTGACTTCATATGCCCTCCTTCGCTTCGCACATTTCAGAACAGTCGCCTTGCGTCGATCATCCTCCGTGAGTTTCGCGAGTCTAGGTCTCTTTGAGAAGCTTCCCCGAAGACGCATCGGTCAACTTGCTGACGGTGATATCGGACAGGCCGGCCCTGCCCGCCCAGGTATTTCCGCCTTTGATTCCCTGGCCGCGCTTCGCCGTCATCGCGAGATCGGACACCGGCCGCGCCTTCCCGGACTTCCGCGACTTGCCTGACTTCATATGCTCTCCTTCGCTTTCGCGCATTCTCGAGCGGCCATCATTTCAGATGCCGTGCCATTCGAGGACAGGCGGACTTTCCCGCACAGCGGCAAGGACTTGAGAGCCGATTTCGGCCCACGGGATGGCCGGCATTGGTCCCGAAAGGAAGACACACGCCCCGAAGCGAGACCTACACGGTCTCGAAATCGATACCCGGGGCCTCACCGCGTCGTCGAGGGCGGCGGCACTCGGCGCTTGGTCGCCTGCTCGAAAGCGTAGGCCAGCGCCAGGAGCCTCGGCTCGCTGCAGGCCGTTCCCGTGAAGCTGACGCCGAAGGGAGACGGCTTGGCGTTGAAACCCTCCGGGAAGGGCGCGGCGGGCGCGGTCGGAGCGTTGGGCACCATCCCGAAGGGCACGATCACGGTCGGATAGCCGGGCCTCGCCGCGATGCCGGCCCCGCCCGGGCCGGGAAAGAGCAGCGCGTCGAGCTTCTGCGCCTTCATGACCTCGTCGATGCCGTGCGGGCCGGAGAGCGCGACGTCCCTGGCCCGATCCGCCTCGTAGCGCGCCTTGTCCGCGGCGACGTCCATCTCGTCGGAGACGTCGAGGTTCGACTGCCCGTACTTGAGCGCGCCGGCCTTGGTGTGCGTGAGGTTCCACACCCGCAGCTCGGTCAGCGTCTTGACCGGAGCGGATGGGCCGAGCGTCGCCAGCCACTTGTTGAAAT
Organism: uncultured Acidobacteriota bacterium; assembly: GCA_963733955.1. Taxonomy (GTDB): domain Bacteria; phylum Acidobacteriota; class Thermoanaerobaculia; order UBA5066; family Gp7-AA6; genus DATFTF01. The sequence goes on along the minus strand of CAVTEW010000003.1, from coordinate 802,978 downwards.
CGCGCTTCATGCCGTACTTGAAGGAGATGGAGCAGTCCGCGTCCCTGCCCTTCCCCTCGCTCCAGCCCGAGCAGATGCCCCAGGAGAGGAAGTTGCTTTTCGCGTCCTTGTCCACGACGCTCGGGATATCGGCGGGATCCACGATCTCCGCGCCCTTCTGCTTCAGGATCTCGATCGCCTCGGCCATCACCCTGGCCTGGTCGGCGTTCAAGCCGCCGCGGGGCTCCTTGGCGCCGGGCGGAGTGAGCTTGTCGTAGAAGAAAGCGCGGGGGATGCCGATGCGCGCGCCCTTCAACGCGCCCGCGTCGAGGAACTTCGTGTAGTCGCGGCCGGGCGGAGGCGTGCACGTCTTCGTGGCCGGGTCGTTGGCGTCCGGCGACGCGGACTCCATCGCGCCGAGCAGGATCGCCGCGTCTTTGACCGTGCGCGCCATCGGCCCCGCCGTGTCCTGGTCCGCGGTGATCGGGATGATGCCGTAGCGGCTGACGCGGCCGACCGTCGGCTTGACCGCCGCCAGCATGTTCTGGTTCGCGGGCGACAGGATCGAACCCGACGTCTCCGTGCCGACGTTGGCGGCCCAGAAGCTCGCCGCGGTGCCGATCCCGGAGCTCGAGCCGCCGGTGAAGAGCGCGGGGCGCCCGTCGCCGGTGACTTCTCGCGGATCGCGCCGCGGATCGTAGGGGTTGAAGCCGAAGCCGGCCACGGCGTTGTAGTTCGTGGGCATCGGAGACGGCGAGCCGGCCACCCAGTTGGCGAGCTCCGTCATGCCGGTCTTGGCGATGATGACGGCGCCGGCTTCCCGCAGGTTCTTCGTGACCGTCGCCTCGTAGGGCGGCACGAACCCCACGAAGACCAGGGCGCCGCCGGTCGTCGGCATGTTGGTGGTCTGGATGTTGTCCTTCAAAGCGATCGGGATGCCGTGCAGCGGGCCGCGCACCTTGCCTTGCGCGCGCTCGCGGTCGCGCTCCTCGGCTTCCTTGAGCGCATCCGGATTGACCGTGATCGCGGCGTGGAGCAGCTCTTCGTAAGTCCCGATCCGCGCCAGGCTCTGGAGAACGAGCTCGCGGGAGGTGACGCGGCCTTTCTCCATCGCCGCGCGCATGTCGGCGATCGAGGCTTCGACGACGGTGAATTTCGCGGACGAAGAGGCTGCGTTCTTCTTGCCCGGCGCCCCGGCCGCAAACAGAGCCGGCGCGAGCGCCGCGAAACCGAAGGCGAAGAGAGCCGCGAGTCGTTTGATGGCGCGGAATACTAGCACCGGAATCCAGGGCCGGATCGGAGCCTCGATGATGTAGAGTCGCGCCCATCCTCTCTCCGCCGAAGACCGATGGGTCCGTGGAGGTGCCTGCCGTGCTGATCGTCCAGGTCCGGGTCCCCAGCGCCGACGCGTTGAAGTCCGCCGCCGCCATCGTTCGGGGAGACGTCGTGTCCTCGAAGCGCGAGGGCGAGGACTTCGTCGCCCGGCTCGTCGTCCACGACGAGGCGGAGGAACAGAAGTTGCGGGCCACGGGCGTCGCGCTGGAAGTCCTCTTCGACTCGCGGACGCGGCCGGATCCCCGCGAACAGGTCTCCAAGGTCAATCGCTACGCCGCCGAGTTGGAGCGCTGGAAACGCGGCGAAGGCGGCGGCCAAGACAAGTCCTGATGCCTTACCTGAACGTCGAGGAAGCGAACTCCCTGATGGAGCTGCTCGCGCTGCAGTTCCCGGGCCTCTGCGAGTTGATCACGCTGCCCAACCAGACCTTCGAGGGGCGGGATTCCTTCGCTCTTCGCATCCGCAAGGGGCAGGAGGACCGGCGGGCCGCGATCCTCCTCATCGGAGGCCAGCACGCCCGCGAGTGGGGAAGCACGGACATCCTCCTCTTCCTCGCCCAGGAGCTCCTCGACGCCGCCGTCCACGGCAACGCGCTCCACTTCGGCAACTTCACGCTGCAGGGCACGGCCGTCAGCCAGATGCTCGAGAAGATCGAGCTGATCGTCTTTCCCGTCGTCAATCCCGACGGCAAGCATTTCAGTCAGGCGGCGACGGCCAACAGCTCCTGGCGCAAGAACCGCGGCCCCACGTCGAGCCCGAACCAGGTCGGAACGGACTTGAATCGCAATTACGACTGGCTCTGGGACTCGACGAGGCAGTTCCGGGACGGCGAATCCACCTTTTTCGTCGGGTCGACGGATCCAGCCTCGGACCTCTATCGCGGGACCGCTCCCTTCTCGGAGCCGGAGACGCGAAACGTGAAGCATCTGCTCGACACGAATCCCCGCATCCGCTTCTTCGTCGACGTGCACAGCTTCAGCGGCTTTCTCATGCATCCCTGGGCCGACGACGACAATCAGACGACCGATCCGACGATGAGCTTCGGAGTCGACCGCTTCGACGGGCAGCGCGGCGAGCTCGGAGACACCGGCTATCGGGAGTACATGAGTCCGGGGGATCTCGCGCGTCATCAGGATCTCGTGCACCGGATGAACCAGGCGCTGACGCAATCGCGGGGAAACGTCTACTCCGAAGGCCCCGAGTCGACGGTCATGTACCGGATGTCAGGCTCCTCCGCCGACTACGCGTTCTCCCGGCACCTGACCGATCACACCCTGGCCAAGATCGACGCGTTCACGATCGAGTGGGGCCTCGATCCCTCGTTCCAGTTCCAGCCGCCCTTCCCCGAGATGGACGCGATCATCCGCGAGATCGCCGCGGCGCTGACCGCGTTGTGCATCGCGGCCAAGGACATGCCGCTGGTGGAAACGAGTCCCGATCCCGTCCTCTTCGGCAACGTCGCGATCGGAAGCGGGCGCGCGGCGACCGTGACGATCAAGAACCACAGCCGTGGCTCCGTGCAGCTCGAGCAGATCCGCGCCGAGGGGCCCGGCTACAACGTGCCGCCCCCGCACACGCTGACGCTCCCCGAAAACGGCACGGCCACGGTCCAGGTCGGGTTCGCTCCGGGTCAGGCGGGCTCGGCGGAGGGCGCGCTGCGCTTCGACGCGCGCTTCTTCCGCGCGGACTTCGCCGACAACGTCGAGGTGCGGCTGGAGGGCGGCTCGTGCACCGAGAAGCCGGGCGATTGCTTCGCGCCGCTCATCGAGCCCCACGGCGCGGCCGCGTGCGCCGTGATCGTTCTGCGGTGCAAGTTCCTGCTGGCGCTTCTGATCCTCTTCGGCGGCTCGGAGTGCGACAAGGCGAAGCTGCGTTTCCGCATCGCCCACTGCCGCGAAGGCAACGGCGATCCGTGCCTTCCGCTGCTGCCTCCACACCTCCCGTTGATTCCCCCGGGGCGACCTCCCAGGCGCCCTCGCCCCTGACCCCGAAGGGAGCTCCCGTCACTGGTCGAAATCGTCGGCGAATTCCCGCAAGTTGACGACGCGGACGCCCTCCAGCAATCGCGCCTCGAGCCGATCGTCGCCGGTCACCAGGATGGCGTTTGGCCCAGCCGCCAGGATCCGAATCAGGTGGTGATCGCCCTTTCTGCGCGAAGGCGTCTCGGCGTCGTCCTCGACCATGACGGCGTTGGCGACGACGTCCCTCAGAACAAGGTCGATCTCCCGGTCGGAGAGGCCATGCCTCTTGCGAATCTTCGCCCGGCAGAGAACCTCGCGGTACTCCGAGATCACGTCGAGCGAGAGCAGGAAGCGAAACCGGCCCGCGATCATCGCGTCGAGAATCCGGGCTGTCGGCGACGCGGCCGAGCCCATGAGCAGTCCGCTCACGACCACGTTCGTGTCGATGAGCGCGGGACCGTTCGGCGACCGCGACGCCGTCACCGGCCGCGCCGGCGCGCTCTCGTCTCCGAGACCGCCAACCGCAGGGCGTCCCGCTCGGCCATCGCCGACCGGCCCCTGGCCCTGGCGACGAGATCCGCGGCTTCACTCGCCGTCTTGACGCCGTACGCGTCGAGGCTCTCTTCGATCACGCTGCGGAGCGTCTTGCCTCGCCGGACGGCCGTTTCCTTCAGGGCGCGATGCTTCTCAGCCGAGAGAGTGATGGTGAGGCGCGGCACGAGGACCTCCCGCGCCGCGACTCTATCACCAGGGCACCAAGTCACCAACTCACCAGCCCGCGCCCGAGAAAGGCCTCCCCCGCCTTCGCCGGAATCGACCGCGGCGGGCCGATTGTCAGGGGGTTCCGTTCTGAGACACCGTGCCCGAAACTGAGCCTTTCGTTCTTCGCGAAGTCGCCGCCGGATTTCAGCGTAATCCGCTCAGAGCAAAGGAGTCGGGGTTTTCACGCGACAGTGGCGCTCCGGTTGCAATAGCATCCGGCAAAAGGAGGAAGCATGGTCGCGAAGAAATCCACCAGCAAGCAGAAGTCGAGCAAGCTCGGCCTCAAGAGAGAGACCCTGAAGGACCTGAGCGTCGGCGGAAAGGCCAAACAAGTCAAAGGGGGCTCGCTGGTCGACTGCAAAACGCGCGGGCCCCAGACGAAGTGAGCGGGGCTCGCTCGTATTCGGACCGGTCCTGACACCGGGCCTCACAGCACCCGCCCAGACGAAATGAGCGGCGCTCGCTCGGCGTCGCCTTCCTGCCCCAGTTCCCCTACCGCCCGCCTCCCCACCGTTCCGTAGGGGAGGGGCTTGCCCCTCCCGCGCCCCGGCGGATCCCGTCGGTCCTCACGCCTCACCGTTCCGTAGGGGAGGGGCTTGTCCCCTCCCGCACCCCGGTGGAACCCTCGGTCCTCACGCCCCACCGTTCCGTAGGGGAGGGGCTTGTCCCCTCCCGCACCCCGGTCGGTCCCCTCGGTCCCGGCCCACGCTCCCCGCCACCGTGCCGTAGGGGAGGGGCTTGCCCCCTCCCGCGCTCCGGTGGATCCTCTCGGTCCTCACACCCGCGCCCCCTCCCGCGCCCCGCCCGGCGCCTTCCCCCGCGTCCGACCCGCCCTCTTACCTCCCGCCGCTCAATGGCATTACGAGAAATCGCAACTATTTTCGATTTCGATGTCTCGATTTCGGCTCGTCTTGGACACGTAAGAAGTAGCGAACCGGAAAAAGAGTGAGGAGTCCGCCCTGGCTCGGGGGCGGCAGGAGGTCCGTTCGATGGTTGCGAGGCCTGGATCCGATCGACTACGGAGCCCGAAGCGGGCGCTGCGAGCGGCGATGTTCCTCTTCGCCTTCCTCCCCCTCTACGCCATGGCCACCGCCTCCGTCTTTTCGTGAAGTGGGACAAGCCCCACGGCGGCCGGCGCGGCAACGTCGCCGCGATCGACCTCTCCGCCCGCAAGGTTCTCTGGCAGACAAGTCCCGGCAAGTCCGTCAACTTCGTCCAGGAGACGGCGCACGGCATCCTTATCGGCACCGACGAAGGAACCGTCGCCCTGCTCGATCCCGCCGACGGCAAGATCCTCTGGAAGACGTTCTTAGAGAAGGGCGAGATCAACCGCTTCCACAGCGACAGCGACGAAGGCTTCCTCGTCTCGAGCGGTGACGAGCGGTTCTGGCTCGTTGATCATGATGGAAAGGTCTTGATGCGGTGCTTGGATCAATGCATCAGCAAGTGAAATCGATAATGCGACAATGGGAGACTGACCCCGATCAACTCCCATCTCCTCGTGCACGCCGTTGCCCGCGTGGGTCCGCTCGACCGACGTCTCGCCGCCGTAGCGCTCGGTGTGCTGGGGATGGAATCCATGGCTGAACGCGTGGGCCACCACCTCGTCTTCCAGCACTCGCTTGTGCCACGCGCCGGCCAGCTTCAGAATTCCGTCGCGGCCGCCGGCGGCTTCATAGATCGTCTGCATAGGAGCAGGATCGCACGTCACGTCCGCGCGGGACCGCTGCCGGATGGCACTCGGGCCGATGCGGAAGTCTGTCTCGATCCGGTACCATGTTTGTCCAGGTCTCAGACCAGGCCGCAGCCGGCCGGCGAGTCGCCCGTCCGCATTCGCTTTGAAATCAAGGCTCTTGGAACACAGGGCCGGGCGGCACCAGAGTTGCGAGTGTAGGGGAAGAGAGCTGAGCCTGAGTATGATCGGAGACTCTTAACTCAGCTCACGAAGAGAAGAAGGGAGGCGCCGTGAAGACCAAGAAGACCGGGAGGACCACGAAGACCGGGAAGTCGCGGGCGACCAGATCGGCCAGGACTCTTCCCACGAAAACGTTGAGCGCCAAGGCCTCGAGGGGTGTCAAGGGCGGCTCTGGTACGCCGGCACAAGACGCAAAGCACAAAGGATGGGTCGAGGTGTCGAGCTTCAGCTTCGGCATCACGCACCTGGATAAATAGGGACCTAGCAAGAATTAGGGCGCTGACTGGGATCAGTCCCCTGCCGCCCTCCACGACGATCAGATCGGCCCGCTTGCAGGTCTCGACGGTGCCGAACCCGGCGTCGCGGGGATGCGGGTGGGGTCAGTCACCCATTGTGCTATTCGGTCTCCCCGCCCGCCCCAGCGTCGAGTGACCCGCGAGGCTAGGTCCACGCGGCGACGAAGGCAGCGGCCTCGAAGGAATGGAACTATAGAAGCCCTACGTTCAAGGGTGACTCGGAGGTTGTTCGCATTGGAATCTCGAGGTCGGCGGGGTCGGTCTTCCAGTTTATGGTTATTCGGCCGGGATCCGCGGGTTAGGTGGCGTCGGTCACGCCTCCACTCGCCAGCCCTTCCCACGACCACTTCGGGATCCGCAAACCCGCCGGTACGTCGTCCGCCGACCGGTGGTACTGAGCCATTGTGGTCGTAGTAGCCCAGGCGAAGTAGTTGTGGAGGACGCGGCGGAGGCGCTCGTCGCGGCTTAGGTCGGCGTCTTCCAGCGCCTGATCGAAGCAGGCGATCGCGCGGCGGTCCATCTCCTCGTGCTCACCGTTGCCGGCGTGGATCCGCTCGACCGATGTCTCGTCGCCGTAGCGGTCCGAGTACTCCGCCGGCCCGCCGAGCGCCTCCGCCCAGTACGCGGCCAGACGCTCGGTGTGCTGCGGGTGGAATCCATGGCTGAACGCGTGGGCGACCACGTCGTCTTCCAGCACCCGCTTGTGCCACGCGCCGGCCAGCTTCAGAATTCCGTCGCGCCCGCCCGCGGCTTCGTAGATCTTCTGCATGATCGCAAGATCGTACGTCACGTCCGCTCGGTGAGGCCGGACAGCGACGGCCGGACGGCGGCGGCGCTCAGAGGCGAGGTTAGAACTCTGAAAGCGCGGCTAGATTTTGCCTTCGGCCGCGAACATAACCTTCAGGCCGCGCTCGATGAGGCCGGCACGACTCAAGCCCAGGTCCCTGGCGAGGTTGTCAGATCGCGAGAGTAGATCCCGCTCCACGCTCACAGAGACCACCTTGGCACCCTTACCGCGCCGCGGACGACCTCGCTTGCGCCGCGCTTGCCGCCACCGGTCGCGCGCCTTGCCGGACAAGGGTTGGAATTCGTCGACGACCATCTCCCGTTCGTAGGCCGCGGTCGCCTCCGCAAGCTCGCTTGTCTTCATGGCCGCGAACCCACGATTCTTGCGCTTCGCCGTCACTTTCCCCTCCTGCGCCGGTATCGCTTCTTCTCTGCTAGCCGGGGAAGTGGAGACCCAGCGCCGAGGCGAGAAAGACGGCCATCTGACCACGCGTGATCGGGTCGTTCGGGCAGTAGTTGCCGGAGCCGCACCCAGCCGTGATCCCGGCCGCGACGAGAGCCTCCACGAACTTGAACTGCGGACTTGACGTCGGCACGTCGGCGAACGTTGCCACGGCGGGCGCGGGGCTCACCTGGAGGTGGTAGGAGATCGCCGCGCCGTTGACGACGTTCGAGTTGGATCCGGAGTTCAAGAAGCACTGCAGGTACAGCAGGTGGATTCCGTTCTGTACGGTGTAGTTCTGGGGAACGAGAGTCTGGAGGCTGGTGCCGCAGTGGGTCGCTCCCAGATTGGGACTCGTGATCGAGTTGATCAGGATGCAGTTGCCCCCGTTGGAATCGCAGTCGGTCAGGACCAGGAGGACGTGGTTCGTCGGGTCGGTGTCGCAGAAATCGAGCTCGAGCTGGTCGAGCATCGCGCCCGTCGGAAGATGCGGAAAGGCGGCCAGGCGGGCGCCGATGGTGGTCGAGAAGCGCCCGGAGTGATCGGCGTCGGTCTCAAAGTCGAACGGCGTCGTCGAGACGACCGGCTCGAACTCGCCGTACCCGATCCGCACCACCGACGAGCTCGCGGTGCCGAACGCAGGCGAGGGAGCCGCGGGCCCGGACTGGGCGTAGGCCGTGGAAACGACGAGCATCGCGAGCGCCAGGACTCCCGGAATCCGGCTTCGGAGAAAGGATCGCATCGTAACCTCCCTTTGACCTGCGTAGTGGGGTCGGATCGCGTCTCCATTCTAGGCATCCCCGGCCTATGATTTCATTCGCTCGGCGTCTTCAGCGAATGTCACGCCCGATCCGAAAGGAGTGTCAGCGATGCGCGTTGGGAGCCTGATGCTGGGAATCCTGGCCGTCGCGGCGGCCGATGCCTTCGGACAGAGCGCCAAAGCCCCGGCGCCGGTCAAGGCCAAGTACTCCGTCGAGCTGCCCGATGCCGCCGGCGACGTCTCGCCGATCCACTCGACCGGCCGCGACTATCCGGGCTTGGACGTCGTGAAGATGTCGCTCAAGAGCGACGGCAAGCGCCTGACCGTCACCGCGACGCTCCATCAGCCCCCCGGCGATTTCGCCACCGGAGTTCTGAATCTCTATTTCGACACCGACGCGAACCCGGCCACGGGCGTGAAGTTCATCTTTCCCAAGATCGGCGGCTTCGAATATCTGGCCGATCTCGACGCCTGCGTGAGCTATGCGGATCACAGCGAGGCTTGCGCGGGCGGGTCGAAGGCGAAGGCGACCGCGCACTGGTCGACGATGGAGGTCAGTCGTTACAAGGGGGCCAGCGAGTACGACCGCGAAGAGATCGTCTCCTGGTCCGATTTTCCAGGGAAGAAGGTGTCGCCCCACGCGCCGATCACGGGGAACACCGTCGAATCGACGATCGATTATGCCGATCTCCACGTGAAGCCCGGCCAGACGATTCGAATCTTCGTCAGGGAGGAGAACGGATCCTCGGCGCCGGACAACGGATATTTCCCGGAGATCCTCCTCACGCTCAAGTAACGCCGGTTCGACGCCCGGGCGCCGGAGCAATCACGCGGATCGTGAGCCCGATTCGAAACGAGAAGAAAGCAGGAGCATCCGATCCCACTCGGGCGCGACCGGGGTCGCCGCCGCCAGAAGGGCGAGCCCGATCCCGGCGGCGCCGGTCAAGATTCCGCGATCGTCGTCGTCCCAATATTTCGTCCCGTCCTCGCGCGCCGCCAGGACTCGAAACCCTCCGATGCCGCGGCCGCTCTGGCGCATGCCGAGAGTCTCCGCGAACCAGTCTTTCGCCGCGCGCCGGAGCGTCGCGTCGCCGGTCGCCTGGTACAAGCGGTTGAAAAGATGGGCCAGACCCGCCGCGCCATGGCAAATGCCGGGGTCCAGGACGCCCGACTGGATCAGCGGACGTTGCGCGGCCCGGCGGGCGATTTTGAGAGCTTCCCGTTCCCAGGCCGGTTCGCCCGCGCAGCGTGCCGCGACGAGCAGCGCGGCCGCCACACCCGGGTCTCCATAGCACCAGGCCGACCGGCAGTCCTCGCCGGGTGATCCCGGAGCGATCCAGGCGGAGAACTGCGTGCCGTTTCTCTGACGACGCTTGTGATTCAGGAGCCAGGCGACTCCCCCATCGAGAAGCCTGCGCGTCGTCCGGCGCCGGATGCCGGCGGCCCAAACCGCCCCCAGGAGACCGATCACGCCGGGACATCCGTGGGCGAGACCCAGGTTGTAGTAGCCGCGCGGACAGAGTTTTCGCTGCCACGGTGGAAGGAGCTCCGGCGCGCTGTGCCAGGAGATCCCGTCGGCTCCGCGCCGGGACGCTTCCTCCAGGCGATCGACGATCCCTTCCAGGCATGCCACGGCGGAAAGCGCCGGCAGCCTCTCCAGAGCGTAGACGCCCAGGCCGACCAACCCGACAACCAGGTCGTAGTCGACTCGCAATCCCGGCCGATTCAGGAATGTTCTCAAGGCTTCATCCACGGCATCGGTCGAACTGACTTGCGTCGATCCGACGGGTCGGCGTCCCAGGTGCGAAAGCGCCCACGCGACCCCGGCAAATCCGCCGTAGAGAGACGGCTCCATCGTGACCGACTCGACGGCGTCGCTCGCCGACTCGAGGAAGCGTCGAGCGGCCCGCTCGTAACGGCTCCCGAAACCGGCCTGACCCAGGTATCCGAAGAAGACCGCGAGCCCGGCCATTCCTTGGGAAAGCGAAGCGTCTGGGGCGGCTCTTCGCGTTGACTTTCCCCGCGAGCGAGAGACACGTCGCGGAGACCTCAGGATGTCCGAAGCGATTGCCTCGACGGCGGCGAGCGCGGAGCTCGCGCGCGCTCCGACAAGAAGCGGCCGCCAGGTCTCTCCGTCGGCTTCCCGACCGCCGTCTCGCGCTCGGGTGGCTTGAGCTCTCATCCTGTGCTTTGGCCAAAGTAACCGAAGACTTCCTCGTTGCAGCGAAGCAGAGCGATCCTCCGAGGGCCGGATTCGTCGACCGATCGCCCCGAGAGCGAAATCTTGGAACTCCTGTTAAAGGACAGTTCCTTTGACCTCTAAGAAGTCCGCCCGTCTTGCGTCAGAGACAGTGGGCCGAAACGCAATCAGGGCAGGCAGCGAGCCGAAAAGCAATCAGGGCCACACGTCCGCTCGGTCTTCGCCCTTGCCCCGCCCTTGACCGCTCCCCTGGGCTCGAGATCTCGGAGCGTCTCCTTCTTGAGCTTGATCTTCTTGCCCGCGCCCTTGTCGGTCTTCTTCTTGGCTGTCATCGCTCCCTCCCTTGTCGAATCGGAACCACAAATCACGCCTGTCTCAGCGCGCCATCGGGCACACCAGACACGTGAGCGAGCACATGATTGCCGCTGATTCGGTCTCTCCCTTCCTTCCGCCCTTCACGCTTCTAGCCTTTCGTGTCCAGGTCCCTGATGGTTTCCTTCTTGAGCTTCAGCTTCTTGCTTTGGCGGCTCTTGGTGGTTTTCGTCGTTCTACGGGTCGTCATAGCAACCTCCTCGGGAGTCGCACTCCCACCCTTGTGTCAGTGGCACAGTGGCGTCATTGGCCCCTGAACCGGCCTTTGACCCCCCTTGCGCTCGCAGCCTGCCGCGTCAGCAGCAGAGCATGCCGAAGGTGTGGCCGCAGCTCGCGATCCTCGTCGCGCCATCGGTTCTCACGGGTCTCTGTCCCCCTTTGACGTCCTTGTCGTTCTGGTTCGTGTCGAGATTCTTGATGGTCTCTTTCTTGACTTTCAGCTTCCTGGACTTTCCGATGGAAGATTTTCCGGCGACCATGTCTAGCCCTCCTTTTTCGATCCGACGGCTCGTCCGGGAGCAACGGGCGCGCCAGGTTGCGGCACCATGGATCCCGTTGAGAGGGCGCGACTTGGAGCGCGCCCACCCGCGAGGCATGGCCGGTTGGCCGCATTTTGAGACACCCAGGGTCTCGTCCTGGCAAACCGGAACGCGATTCACCGGCGGCGGATATGATCGCCAGCGTTCCCACAAACGAACTTGCCGAGGCCACAGGCACCGAAGGAGCGCGAAATGGTCAAGAAGAAGACGGTCAAGAGCTCGAAGCCGAAGGCGAAGTCGAGCGCAAGGGTCAAGGATCTCGCGGTCAAGAAGACAACCGGGGTCAAGGGCGGACTGTTCCGCCGAAGCGATCCCTGCACGGGCGAACCGGCCCGATAAGCCACCGGCGCATCCGGAGAAGCCCCGACGCGGCGCGAGCCCCTAACGCAAGGCGGCGAGCACCGTCGTCCGGGCCGCGGGCTGGCCCGACCGTGGGGTCGCCCGACCGTGGGGTCAGATCTATATTATATAATAACCATCATGGCTCGCCCGTTGCGGCTGGAATTCCCCGGCGCGGTGTATCACGTGATGGCCCGCGGGCACGAGCGCTCTGCGGTCTTCCGCGAGGACGACGACCGCCGCAGGTTTCTTTCCCTTCTGGGGTTCATCGCCGGCGACGAGCGGTGGGAGCTGCACGGGTATTGCCTGATGGGAAATCACTACCATCTGCTCCTCGAGACGCCGGAAGGCCGTCTCTCGCGCGGCATGAGAGCTCTCAACGCGCGGTACGCGCAGTGGTTCAACTGGCGCCATGCGCGCCGCGGTCATCTCCTGGAAGGGCGCTTTCGGTCGGTCCTCGTTCAGAAGCAGAGCCACCTGCTGGAGCTTCTGCGGTACGTCGTTCTGAATCCCGTTCGCGCCGGGGTGGCCGAAAGCGCCGGCGGCTGGGAGTGGAGCAGTTACCGGGCGACCGCCGGCAGGGCGGGCGCACCCGAGTGGCTGGCCGTGGATTGGACGCTGTCGCGGTTCGGCCGGCGGCGGGCGGCGGCTCGGGCCGAGTTTCGGCGGTTCGTTGCGGCGGCAAAAGGCTCCGCCTGGGACATCGAGGCCCAGGAACGGTCGGGCTACTTCGGAGACAAGGATTTTCGAAAGGACTTGCAGGAGATGATCGATCGCAAGCAGATGTCCGACGAAATTCCGCTGCGCTATCGGCGGACCAGACGTCTCGTCACGATTGATCAGGTCCAGGAGCTCGTCGCCCGCGAGTGGGACGTTCCCGTCGAGGCCCTGGCGCGGCGCAGGGGCGGAGACGAGAAGAAGGCCGCGATCTATCTCGCCAAGAAGGCGACGGGCCTGGGGGGCCGCGAGATCGGCGCGCTGTTCGGCGTCAAGTCGGCCCAGGTCAGCCACGTCGTCCGCGGAATCGAGGACCGCCCCGATTCGCCGATGGCCCGCCGCACCCAACGGCTCCGGCGGCGGCTTAGTATATAATATAGACCTGACCCCAAGTCAAGAAGGAGCGCGAAATGGTCAAGAAGAAGACGGTCAAGAGCTCGAAGCCGAAGGCGAAGTCGAGCCCAAGGGTCAAGGACCTCGCGGTCAAGAAGACGACCGCGGTCAAGGGCGGCCTGTACCGCCGAAGCGATCCCTGTACGGGCGAACCAGCCCGGTAACTCCCGTTCAACTTTGCGTCCGAGGCGGCGCCGGAGAGCCCCGGCGGGGCGCGAACCCGTAGTGCAAGGCGGCGAGCACCGTCGTCCGGGCCGCGGGCTGGGCACGCCTCCAGTGGCGCAGGCCGGCGCCTCGATACAGCAGTCCGTCCCCGAGGCCGAGACGGATCGGCTGGGGCCCCTCACGTCCTTCGACCCACATCGGCCAGGCGCCCCGCCGTTCGGGCGCCGGCTCGCCTCCGACGACAAGGTCGACGTTCCAGCGGCAGACCGCCGCGTCGCGATGGTTGGAGACGACGGCGCCGGGCTCGTACACGCGCAGGTACGAGAACGTCCATGGCACGCGCTCCCCCGTCACCTGGCGCACCACGGAGGCGAGCTGGCCGCCCAGGAAGCACAGCACCGGCTCGTCGTAGAGCACCGGGCTTCCGGCGCGCCGGCGCTCGCCGCCCAGGAGGTAGCCCTCCGCGTCGAGCCGCCGATAGTACTCGCGAACCGCCTCGACGAAGAGCGGCGTGAAGAGACCGCGCAGAACGGCGCAGCCCGCGGTCCGAAGCTCGCGCCGCCAGGCCTGCACTTGTTTGCGCCAGGCCGACCGGCGCTGCCGGGCCTCGCGCGGATCTTCGAGCGCGCCGACTTGCCGCAGAGCGGCGATCGTCGGCTCGGGAAGTCGAGAGAGGGCGCGACGGTCTCGGAAACGACCGCGCAGCGCGCCGGCGATTCCGGGCGCGAGCGTGTACGGCAGCGTCATCCCGCTTCCCGTCCGCGGCACCCACAGGATCTCCTCGTTGGGCAAGAAAGCCTCCGCGATCGGCGTCCGATGCCGGACGCGGGACGGCAGGCTCGGGCCGCGATGCAGGAAGCAGCCGGGACTCGAGGCAGGCGCGATCGCTCGGGGTGCCTCGGCTCTGGCCGGCCTCCGGGGCGCTGCGACCTGGAGGCGCGGATCGAGGCGCACGTCGCGCGGCACCTCCGAGGGTCGGACGAGGATGCCCTGCTCGACGAGCCGTCTCCGCAGAGCCTCGTCGATCCGCGGCGGCCGGCCGCGCCGAAGCAATTTCGAGAGCAGGAAGCGGAGGACGCGCACATCGTCGATCTCGACCTGCCGGCGGCCGGTCCCGCGCCGCGACACGTCGAGCACGGCGCTCAACTGGAGCGTCGGGTTCAGGACGAGCGGGCGTCCGGGCCGTTTCATGACGCTCTCAAGATCCGCGCCGGCCGAGCTTCTTCCCGAGGTCGCGGGCGATCTCGCCGGGCACGTCGAGGCCGACGAAGGGCAGCAGCCAGTACGTCACTCCGGGACGGTTGACCTCCAGGAAGTAGAAGGAGCCGTCCTTGCCCTTGACCAGGTCGAACGAGCCCCAGGCGATGCCGATCTTCTTCATGAGACGAAGAAGCGCGCGCTCGACCCGCCGCGGGAGGCGCATCCGGTCCCAACGCACATGCTCGTTGTCGTAGACGCGCCAGTCCACCCGCGCCGCCCGCGACGCCTGCGAATCGATCCGGCAGGCGAAGACGCGGCCGCCGATGGCGACCGCGCGGACGTCGTACTCCTTCTCCACGTAGCGCTGAAACACGCAGGGCGAATTGCGGAGGCGCTGCAGCCGCCGGTCCGCCGCGTTGGCGAAGGCGGTGCGGAATCGGATTCGCGTCTTGCTGAAATCCCGGAACAGCACGCGGCCCCGGTGACGCCGGATGAACGCCGCCGCCGCCGCCGGGTCGTTCGTGCAGATCGACTCCGGGACTTTCAAGCCGAGACGGCGGGCGTACAGGAGCTCGGAGAGCTTCTCCTGCCAGTCGTTGGACCCGCGCAGCGGATGCGAGGGAAGCCAGAGCGTGCGCTCCGGCAGGACTCCAACCAGATCGCGCAGCACCTGCATCCAGCGGTGGAGATACAGGTGGCGGGCCGCCGGCCTCGTGGAGACGCGGTTGACCACCGCGAGCGGCTGTTTCCAGATCACCGCCGCCACGTCGCGCAGGAGAAGCCACGCGGGCCCCAGACGCAGGGCGCTCGGCTCCCGCCCGGCCACGCTCATCTGCACCGTTCCACGATCCATGAACTCGAGATAGTCGAGGAAGAAGTACTTGAGCCCCCGCGCGCGGAGCGCGGCGATCAGACCTTCGCTCTCGACGCCGGCCTCGAAGACGAGGACGACCTTCTGCCGGCGGCGGGACGGCCGGTAGTTCGTCTGGACCGCGTTGGGAGACGGCCGGGGCGTCTCGGCGGGGCGCAATCCCGCGGCGGCCGGATCGTGCGGCGTCCAGCTCCAGTTCCTGACCGGAACGAAGTCGAGAACCAGGCCCCGCGCCCGGAACTCGAGGCCGTACGGAGAACCCCGCTTCCTCGATCTCGCGGCTTTCTCCCCTGGGCTACGCGGTGTCGTCGTCTGCGGGAAGCGCGTTACTCTTCGCCGTCGCAGGGATCGGACATCTGCGATCGACGGTACATGTTGCGGGACAGGCCGCCCTTGACCGCCGTCGTCTTCTTGACCAGCAGGTCCTTGAGCTTGCCGCTCGAGCTCGACTTCGCCTTCGGTTTCACGCTCTTGACCGTCTTCTTCGCCGCCATGTCTGACTCCTTCTGTCCGTGGAGGACGCAACGGATCGGCCGGAGCGCCTCACGAAATCATAACTGCGCCCGGCCGCGCTCGCGGACGCCCGTGCCGGCGTCTCGGAGCAGGGCGAAGGCCGATGCCCTATCGCTTGATCATCTGGACGGAAGGATCGGACGGGCAAGAGCGCGCTCCCACGAGGATCGTGTTGCTGGTCCCGTCCAGCACGCCGCCCTTGACCTCTTTCGCCCGTCCCGCGGTCAGGCTCGCGACCTTCAATCCCTTGACCCTCTTTCCCGTTTTCCTGCTCTTGGCGACCATGTTGTTCTCCTTCCGTTGCCTGCCGTTTCCGAAGCTCGAGGATGTCGTCCCGGCGTCACAGAGAGCATCGGCCTTGCCAAGGGCGCCGCTCGGCCGGAAGTCGCTCTGTCGGCGAGAGTTAGGAAAAGGGACGGCCCTCGCCCGCCGGACTCCTGGCCTCGAATCGAGACAAACCTGAGCCTCGTTCCGACGCCGGGCAGGCCCGGGCGCCGCTCAGCCCCACGCCCTCAGTGGAGAACGGCCTTCTTGCCCTTAGTCGAGAACGGCCTTCTTGATGTGGGCGCCCCTCGCCCCGCCGCGTACGGACGAGGCCCGGCTCGCCCCGAGAGGCTTCGCCGGAAGACTTCGGACGGCCTTGCCGGGCTTCGCCGTCTTCCTGGACTTCTTGCCAGCCATCGCTGCGGCCTCCTTTCCTTACAATACCCATATTGCAAGGCGTCGTCGTCGAGACGCCTTCGCGATTGCGATCTTACCGATTTCCAACGCCAGCGGCGGCGATAGACTCCTGCGCATGGCCATCCGCATCGTGTATTGCGAGACCTGAGCCGCCACGGCGCGACACGCGGCGAGTTTCGCTGCGCTGATCGAGGATCGTGTGGGCCAGCCGGTCGAGCTCGTGAAGGGCCGACCCGGCCAGTTCGAAATCCTGGTGAACGGTCGGACCGTCGTGTCGCGCAAGGGCGGCCTGGTCGCGAAGCTTCTCGGCCGGCCGTGGCCGAGCGGCGACGATGTCCTCACCGCGGTCCGAGCCGGCATGCAGGACCGGGGACAGTAGAACGGATCGCTCCCCTCATCGAACGACCTGACCGACTACGAAAAGACCGGCACCGCGCGCGCGTACCGGTCGGGCTCCGAGGCCGCGCGGCGGTCGAAGTGGTCTCGCGCCATCGGCCCGCAGTGGTCCTTGCCGCGCGGCGCGGGCGGAGGCAGACTCCGGGTCGGCTCGGAGGACGAACCATGAGATCGCACGGCCGGAGTCCGGTTCTCGTCTCGGCTTCGCTGGCGCTCGCCCTGTTCGGAGCGGGAAGCTCCTCGGCGCAGACGCCTCCCGGCCCCGGGTCGGCGGCGGGCCCGGCGATGGCTCCGCTTCGCGACGGGCGGCACGACTTCGATTTCCTCCTGGGCAAGTGGAAGTACCACCTGAAACGGCTCGCGCATCCGTTGACGGGATCGACCGACTGGGTGTCCTACGAGGCCACCAGCGACTGCCGGCCGCTCTGGAGCGGCAAGGCCCAGATCGACGAGTTCGACGCGGTCGGCCCCGCCGGCCACATCGAAGGAGCCATGCTGCGCCTCTACAACCCGAAGTCGCATCAATGGAGTCTCAACTGGTCCACCGCGAAGGACGGCGTGCTGTCGGTGCCGACAGTGGGCTCCTTCCAGGACGGCCGCGGCGAGTTCTACGACCAGGAAGAGGTCAACGGCCGCATGCTCCTCGTCCGGGCCGTCTGGTCGGCCACGACGACGAAGCATCCGCACTTCGAACAGTCTTTCTCCATCGACGGCGGCAAGACCTGGGAGGTCAATTGGATCACCGACCAGGAGCGCGTCGGGGACTAGCGGCTCGGGATCTGGTTTGGGATCGAGCCAGTCCTCCGCTCACGGAACCGCCGGCTATTTGATCTTCAAGTACTCCAGCGGCTTCTCGCCGGCCTTCCGGGCTCCTCCGCGCACACCCTTGGAGTGCTTGACGCTGAGGTTCTTTACGGACCTGGTCGCCTTGGTCTTCCTGGTCGTCGACTTCTTCTTCACGTCGCCCTTCCTTTCCTCGCGCTGCTCGGGGACAGATCGGTTTTGTCTAGTCTACGACACACCACCCTCACGGCGGGCACGGAGAAGAACGCTCGGTGTCGCTCCCCGGGAAGCTCAGGTGCCGACGCGGCGGTAGCGGACGAAGAACCGAAAGCGCCAGGGGATCGCCACGCCGCCGATCCGGGCGGGGCGATAGCGGTTCTGGGAGGCCGCGCGCACCGCCTCGAGATCGAGACCCGGATGCACGGTCTCGATGGTCCGGATGTTCTTGACGCAGCCTTCGCTGGAGATATCGGCTTCCAGGATCACGGTCCCCCGGACGTCCGCTTTCCCTTCGACGATGCGGCCGAGGGCGTCGGGGCCGAGCGTTCGAGCCAGGGCATGGGCGACGGCGTCGTCCAGCCTCCCGCCGAAACGGCGCCTCGCCCGCAGGACCGCCTCTTCCGTTCGGACGCCGCCGAGCGAGGCGAGCGCCCGGATCTCCTCGCGCGCCGGGTCGGGATCCTCCTCTTTCTCGAGCGCTTTCTCGATCGAGCCCTGGAGCGCGCGCACGAACCCCACGTGAATCGCGCGGGCCGCCGCGGCGCGCACGTCCGCCCGGCGAAGCGCACCAGCAGAGCGATCGAGCCCGGCGAGAGAGGCCGCGCGAGCGCATCCTCGAGCTCCCCTCCGGCCAGGCGTCCGGCCGCAAAGAGTGCGAGCGCGATGGCAACCGCGACTCTGGAGATCATCGCTGGCGTCAGGGAGGAATTCTGCATCAACCCGGTCTCTCTCCGGACGGACGACCTCGACCGGCCTGGGCAGCAGGACCTCGGGGCCGCTTGCCGCCGTGATGGCCTATGATCCCGCCTTCCGGAGGTGCGGGAATGAGGAAGACTTTCGCAGGCCGGTTGGGCGTGGCGGCGCTCGCCCTGGTGGCGGCGGCCGGATCGGCGGTGGCTCAGAACGCCGGCGACGAATTTCAGTGGCTGGAGGACGTGCAGGGCGAGAAGGCGCTGGCCTGGGCCCGGGCGCACAACGCGAAATCGACCGCGCTGCTCGAGGCGCGCTCGGAGTACAAGCCCATCTACACGCGGACGCTCCAGATCCTCGACTCCAAGGAGAAGATTCCGAATCCCGATCTCCTCGGCGAGACGGTCTACAACTTCTGGAAAGACGACGCGCACGAGCGGGGCATCTGGCGGCGCACGACGCTCGCGTCCTACCGCACCGCCGCCCCGCAGTGGGAGACCGTCCTCGACGTGGACGCGCTGGCGAAGGCGGAGGGGAAGGCCTGGGTCTTCCACGGGGCGAACTGTCTCCCGCCCGCTAACGCCTGCTGCATGATCAGCCTCTCCCCCGGCGGATCCGACGCCGCGGTCCAGCGCGAGTTCGACACCAGGACGAAGGACTTCGTGCCCGGCGGCTTCTCCCTTCCGGAGGCCAAGTCCCGGGTCGCCTGGCGCGATGACGACACGCTCTGGGTCGGCACGGACTTCGGTCCGGGATCACTGACGACCTCGGGATATCCACGCATCGTCAAGCTGTGGAAACGCGGCACGCCGCTCTCCGCGGCGCGGACGGTCTTCGAGGGCAAGACCGAAGACGTCGCCTCCGCCGGAAACACGGAGATTATGAGCGACGGGCGGTACGACCTCGTCACGCGGGTCCCGGCGTTCTTCCGCCAGGAGTCGTACCTCCTGCTCGGCGACCGCCTGGTCAGGCTGGACCTGCCCGAGGACGCGCGCCTGCGGACCTTCTTCCGGGACCGCCTCGTCTTCTCGCTCCGCAGCGACTGGACCGTCGGAGGCCGGACGTACCGCGAAGGATCCCTCCTGGCCGGCACAGTCGACGATCTCCTGCGCGGCGTCCGCCGCTTCGACGTCCTCTTCGAGCCGAGCGAGCGCGTCTCGCTCGCCGGCGTGGACCGCACGCGGGACCGCGTGCTGCTGCGGACGCTCGACAACGTGAAGAGCCGCATCACCGCGCTCACGCTGGACGGCGGCGCCTGGAAGCGGTCCGAAGTGCCGACGCCCGGGCTCGGCACCGCGAACGTGGCGACGGCGAACGATTCGACGGAGACCTTCTTCCTCACCTACCAGGATTTCACGACGCCCCAATCCCTCTGGCTCTCCGACAAGGGCGGAGCGCCCGAGAAGGTCAAGACGATGCCGGCGTTCTTCGACGCCAGGGGGATCACGACCGAGCAGCTCGAAGCCACCTCGAAGGACGGCACGAAGATCCCCTACTTCGTCGTGCGGCCCAAGGGGACCAGGACCGACGGGACGGCCCCGACTCTCCTCTACGGGTACGGCGGCTTCGAGATCTCGGAAGTCCCGACCTACAGCGCGGTCGTCGGCTCCGCGTGGCTCTCCCGCGGCGGCGTGTACGTCCTGGCCAACATCCGCGGCGGCGGCGAGTTCGGCCCGGCCTGGCATAAGGCCGCGGTCAAGGAAAAACACATCCACAACTTCGAGGACTTCTCGGCGGTCGCGCGAGACTTGATCGCGAGGAGGATCACGTCCGCGCGCCACCTCGGCATCATGGGCGGCTCCCAGGGCGGCCTCCTGGTCGGCGGCACCTTCACGCTCTACCCGGACCTCTTTCACGCCGTCGTCGCGCAGGTGCCGCTGGCGGACATGCACCGGTTCAACCATCTCCTCGCGGGAGCGAGCTGGATGGCGGAGTACGGCGATCCCGACAAGCCCGAGGACTGGGCGTACATAAAGACCTGGTCGCCGTACGAGCAGCTCAAGAAGGACGCGGCCTACCCGACGCCCTTCTTCTGGACCAATACGCGCGACGACCGCGTGCACCCGGCGCACGCGCGCAAGATGGTGGCGAAGCTGGAAGCCCTGGGCCATCCGGTCTATTACTTCGAAAACACCGAGGGAGGCCACGGGAGCGGGGCGGTGAACAAACAGACCGCGCAGATCACCGCGCTCCAATACGCGTACCTCTGGATGATGCTTCGCTAGGCCCGATCGGCGGCGAGAAAGGAGAGCACATCATGAAGACGAAGGCGGCGAAGGCGAAGAAGGCCGGCGGAATGCGCAATCTGCGCGCGAAGACGCTCAGCGCCAAACAAGCCAAGGACGTCCGGGGTGGCGCCAAGTCAAGCGTGCCGTTCAAGTATGTGACCGTGACGAAGGAGAAGGTCTAAGAAGCGACTTCGAACGGCGCTCACAGGGCCGACCGGGCCGCCGGAGGAGTCCGAGCCGAGCCTGCAAGCCGCGATCCGGAAGCCGCGCGGCCTGTCCTTGCCGAGTTCGTGGCACAAAAGGGGCCGGGCGGGAGCGGTCTTCGCTGCCCGCCCGACGTCGAGAACGACGGCTGGACCGGCGTCCCGGCTACTTCGAAGCCGGCTTCGCGTTTCGCGGGTCGTCGGCCGGATTGACGTACTTGAATTCGACCGGGCCGATGCCGTGGAGGACGATCGTCGCCGCCTCCTTCGTGTAGGCGTAGTGGTTGGCGCCGGCCGGCATCATGGCGAAACCGCCGACTCCGAGCGGACGGCCTGCGGCGCGGTCGAGCTTGTCGCCCATGCCCATGAAGAGCCTGCCCGAGACGACCGTGACGTTCTCGTCGGTCGGATGCGAGTGCGCGGGGATCGCGTACCCGGCCGGGAACTTCAGGCGGACGCTGTAGGGTTCCGAGGCCATCGGGTTTCCGGCCAGCACCACGATCTGCGCACCGGCGGGCAGGAACGGCGGCGCCGGGCCCCATTTCGCCTCGGCGAGCGACTGCATGACGTGTTCGTGCGGGCCGCCGGCGTTGTCCGCGGGCGCAACCGCCCCGGCGCCGGCAGCCAGGACAATCGGAAAAAGAGCAACGACGCAAAACCGAACCGCTTTCATAGAGCCTCCCCTTCGCGACTTCAGCGCGGCCGGAAGCGGCCGCGGTCAAAGAGTGCGCGAAGCGAGGGCCTCGCCGCTTCCCCCTTTCGGGCCATCTTGCCGAGCCGCCGGCATGGCCCGTTCGGGCCACGGCGGGCCGCGTAGGAATCAGGCGTCTCGCAGGAGATCGTCCTGGGCCGCACGGGCCACGGCGGCGGCCCGGGACGGAGCGTCGAGCTTGGTCAGGATGTTCGCCACGTGGCGGTGCACGGTATGCTCGCTGACGCCGAGCCGCCCGGCGATCGCCTGGTTCGTCAGGCCCTTGGCGACGAATCGCAGCACCTCGTGCTCACGCGGCGTCAACGGGGATGATTTCGCCATGGACGACTGGGACCCGGCCTGGGTGAGAGGCGGGCTCGGGGCATCGCCTCCGCCGGGCTCGAGTTCGAGCTCGTCCAGCACGGCCTGCACCCGCGCGGCAGCGAGCTCGGCTTTCATCTCGAGAAGAGGCGCGAGCGCGCGCTGCGCCTCCGCCCGCGCCTGTGCGATCCGACCGAGATCCTTGAGCGTCCTCGCCAGGGCCAGGCGGGCCCGAGCCGTTTCGAAGGGCGCGCCGCTCTGCTGGAACCGATCGACCGCGTCCTCGAAGGCCCGCCGGGCGCTCTGGAGATCTCCGTCCGCTTCCGCCGCGAGGCCTTCCACCAGCCGCGTCGATGCGAGCAGGGCGAGAGTGGCGACCTCCGACGCGATCGACACGAGCTGTCCGAGGGCTTTCCCGGCCTCCTGTCTCTGGCCGAGCGCGAGCAGCGCGCGGACCTGAAGCTCGATGCCGGGCGCCCGCTCGACGCGGTTGTAACCGGGGAGGCGCCGCAGATATCGCTCGGACAGGTCCGCGGCGACGCGCGGCGCGCCGCGATCGAGCGCGATCTCCGCGCGCCCGAGAGAGGCCAGCGGATGCGGCTCGGCCCTGGCGAAGAGGTCCTCCGCCTCGTCCAGGCGGCCCTGGCGCCGGCGAAGCTCGCCCAGCCGCACGAGCCCCTCGCAGGTCATCCCCGGCCGCGCGGCGGCGAGCTCCTCGGTCGCGAGCGTCAGCTCCCGGTCCGCTTCGTTCCACGTCCCGCGCCACATGCAGACGGAGGCGTACTGCGTCCGGCAGACCGAGAAGAGCGGGCGAAGGCCCCACTTCTGGCAGAAGGCCTTGAGGCGCGTGCACCATTGGACCGCGCGATCGAAATCGCGGACCCGCTCGCAGGCGGCGATCAGGTAGCAGCAGGCGAGCCCGATGAGGACCGGATCGCGCAGCTCGCCCGCCAGGACGGCCGCGTTGACCTCATCCAGATCGCGCATCCCTTCGGCAACGTCCCCCTGGGTCACCTTCGCGAATCCCGCGAGCGCGCGGCCGAGCATTTCGTGGTCCACGGAGCCGATCGCCTTTCCGACGCGGATCGCCTCCCGGGCACGCGCGAGGGCCTCGAGCGGATCGGAGTGCTCGAGCAGGCAAAAGGCGCCCTCGCGAATCTCCAGCCAGGCGTGCACGGGCCCCTCGGTCTCGCCCTCCAGGAGCCGCCGCGCGCGTCCGAGCCAGCCGTTGGCGACGGCGCCCTCGCCCCGGAACGCGGCATAGTCCCAGGCGATCCACACGGCGACCCGCGCCGCCGCGGTGTGTTCCCCGCGCTTCCGGTAGAGGGTGTAGGCCCGCTCCCGCGATTCGAAGACCGATTCGCCCAGGTCGAGCCACCAGGCCGTGAGCCCGAGGCCTTCCAGGGCCTCCGGCGATTCCCTGCGCGCGAGCGCGCTCTCGAAGGCGGACTTCGCGTCCTGCCAGGCGCCGCGCGCCAGCGCGTCGTTGCCCGCTTCCATCTCCCGGGCGGCCGGCTCTGCCACGGCTCGATTATGGCGCAGCGGCGCGCCCAGGAAAGGCCGGCGGCCGGGGCCTCAGCGGCCGGGCAAAACGACGTTGCGGTAGATCTTCCAGTCCCCGTCGGGCTGCCGCTGCCACACGGTCAGGAAACGGGCCCAGCCGGTCACGCGCGCGCCCTGCTCGACGCGGGTGAGGGAGCCCCGGCCCCGTTCGTAGGCGAAGTCGCCGTCGAGCACGAGCTGCTGCGATTCGACCCGTGATTCGAGCGCGGGGCCGGACGTGGCGAAGCGGTTCTTGTAGAGCTGCTCGATCCGGGCCCGCCCCTTCGTGGCGGTCCCGTCGGGGCTCACGAACACGGCGTCGGGCGTGTACGGCGCCGCGATCGTGGCCGTATCGGATTTCGTCATGGCGATCTCGAACTCGCTGTTGGCCTTCTCGATCGCGGACAGGAGCCGCGGGTCCGCGCCGGCCGGCACGAATACCGGGCCCTTCGGACCCTTCGAAGGCCGCTTTGCCGCCGGACCGGCCAGAGCGGTCGCGCTCAGGGCCAGGAACACCGCCGCAAGGCTCTTCGTCACGTTCCCCATAGTCTGCGTACGCGCAAACATTCGGTCCCTCCGCCGGCGTATTCGTAATCCGTGCCAGGAGAGCAGGCCGGCCGGCCGAACCGCTTCGGGTCGCCTCCCGGCTGAGATAATTCGAGATCTCACCCCACTAGTCTCCTCGCAGGCCGGAGGCCCGGTCCAGGCCTTGGAAAGCACGATTCCGAAGGAGCGCTGTTGAAACCGGCGGTTCGAAATCGAAGCAGAGCGAGTCTCAGTATGATGACCTCCCCGCCGCGCTTTTTCGGCAAGTCGTTTCCGCACATGCGTTTCCATCCCGGCAGGCCGTGGGCAATCCGATTGCAGTGAGTCACGACCAACAGAGGAGGTAGACAAATGGCTTCCAAGAAGGGATCGAAGAAGGCTCCGTCGGGCTCGAAGAGCGGAATCAAGGGTCTCGCGGCGAAACGGCTGAGCGCCCATCAGGCGACCGCCGTCCGGGGCGGCGGCAAGAGGAAAGACGGCACCGGAGGCGGCAACGTGGCTGGCGGCTGGGACCTCATCGGCAACAAAGTCAACGCCTGATCGTTCGCGTCGAGGTCTCGCGCAGAGTCTGGCGGCGACCAGCCGGCCTGAAACCATCGGCGGCGGCGTGAACATCGCGTCGGAGGGTTGGGTTACTCTCCCCAAAAAACGTGGAGGCCTCCGATGCCGTGCTCACCCGACGTCCTGCGGCAGGTGCCGCTGTTCGCTCTCCTCGACGACGACGAAACCGCCGTGCTGGCCGCGCAGGTCGAGGTCCGAACGTTCGCCGCGCGGCAGCGCATCTACCGGATCGGAGATCCCGGCGACAAGGCCTACGTGCTGGTGTCGGGAATGGTCCGGGTCACGACCATCGACGAAGACCACCAGGAGGTCGTCGTGGACGAGCCGGCCCGCGGGGAATTCTTCGGCTTCGCGTCGATGCTCGACCAGACGCCGCACCAGACCAGCGCTGTGGCGGTCGAGGAGTGCGTGTGCGTCGAGGTGGACCGCCACGACATCAGCGTCCTGCTCGAGCGCAAGCCGATGGCCGGCATGGACATGCTGGCCGTGCTGGGCCGGCAATTCCACACCGCCCACCAGCTGGTGCGGCTGCGGGCGGCCCGCAATCCCAACGAGGTGATCGAGGAAAAGGAAACGACCGGCGAGCGCGTCGCCGACACCGTCGCCAGCTTCGGCGGTTCCTGGACGTTCATCATCGCCTTCGGGCTCGTGCTCACGGTCTATGCGGCCTTGAACGTCGGCCTGCGGCAGCGGGCCTGGGACCCCTACCCGTTCATCCTTCTCAACCTTTTCCTCTCGATGCTGGCCTCCATTCAGGCGCCGATCATCATGATGAGCCAGAACCGGCAGGACAAGAAGGATCGGCTGCGAAGCGAAATGGATTTCGACGTGAACCGCCGCGCCGAGTCGGAGATCCAGGGGCTCTCCAAGAAGCTGCATCTGCTGGGAGACAAGATCGACGACGTCGAGGCGCTGCTGCGAAAGGCCGACGGGAGAACGACGGGGTGAGGCGGCGAATGCCCCGCGCTTCGCGGACGGGAGACCGGAGACCGGAGACTGGAGACTCCAGCGGCCGGCACCTCAGAAAAGCCTTCCCAGGACCCCAGCCAATTCAGTCACCAGTCACCAGTCCTCAGTTCACCAGTCACCATTCCGCTACTTCGCCCGCCGGGCCGCCCGCGCGGCGCAGCCGGGCCATTCCTCCTCCGAGAAAACCATCACCTCGATCGGCCGCGGGGCTGCGGCGCCGGCGGGGAGGCGGAGCACCGTCCGGCCCTCCTTGGTTAGGGGCACGAACCCGCCCGATCCGTCCTGCACATACCGATACACCTTCCCGTCGCGCGGATCGGTCCAATCGGCGCTCATCGCCAGGGCCAGGGCGATCGCGCCGCCGTCGGGCGGCACGTAGCTGACCAGGCTCCATTCCTGCCGCGCTCCTCCCGAGGGATTCCGCACAGCGGAATGGGTCGACGCGCCGCCGCGGCCCTCGGCCAGGCACCAGCCCCAGACGGGCTTTTCGTTCTCTTCGAGCAGTTCGACCCGCGCCAGGACGGCTCCCGCGTTGGGCCCATCCCCTTCCCGCCACGGCTGACTGATCCCGATCGGCGCCGCCCCAACGACCGTCTGGCAAGAGGGATCGGCCTCGCCTCCGAGCGCCATGTCGCCGAATCCGAACGACAGCGCGCCGCTCGCGTCGAGACTGGCCGAGAGAATCTGTCCGCGCGCCCCGGGACCGGCGTCGTAGAACAGGTGGCGCGCTCGACGCGCCGGATCGAACGCCAGCTCGAGAAGCGTCACCTTCCGGTCGCCGCCCGGGACCGGGAGCGCGACGGATTCCGGGCCCTCGCCGCGAAAGCGGACGTCGAAGCATGCCGAATCGCCGGCGGCGGAACGCACACGAACGATCAGGGGCTGCGGCGACGGCCGCGCGGCGTCGGAAACCGGGACCCGCGGCAGCCCGACCAGCGCGGCGGGGACCGCCGGAGCGGGTCCGGGCTCCCCCTTGGGCTGCGGCGGCACCCGTTCCTGGGAGCGTCCCGCGACGCTCAGTCCCAGAAAAATCGTCGAGGCCAGCAGTCCCGCAGCCCGCCGCCCCCGAGACATCCCGGCATTATGCTCCCGAGGCGCCATGTTCGATTTCTCAGACACCGGGCTCGATCACGAGTTCCCCATCCGCCGGAACTTCGTCTATTTCAACCATGCCGCGGTCGCTCCGCTGCCGCGCCGCACCGCCGCGGCGATCCAGGCGCACCTGGAAAACGTCCGGGACCGCGGCGCGGCCGACTGGCGCGCCTGGTACACGCAGATCGAGGCCGCCCGCGAAAAGGCCGCGCTCTTCCTGGGCGCGGCGGGCCGGGAGATCGCGTTTCTTCCCTCGACCTCGTGGGGCATCAACCTGGTGGCCCAGGCCTTCGAATGGAAGCCGGGCGACAACGTCGTGGGCGACGACATGGAGTTCCCCACGAACCACTACCCCTGGACGCTCCTGGCCAAACGCGGTGTCGAGTACAGGATCGCCGCCAACCGCGGCGGGAAGATCACCGCCGAGGACATCGCCGCCCGGATCGACACGTCCACGCGGATCGTGGCGGTGTCCTGGGTGGCTTTTCACAACGGCTGGGTCTACCCGCTCGCGGAGATCGGCCGCCTGTGCCGCGAGCGTGGCATCCTCCTCGTCATCGACGCCATCCAGGGACTGGGGGCCTTGCCGATCGACGTCTCGAAGACGGCGGTCGACGTGCTGATCGCGGACGGCCACAAGTGGCTCCTCGGCCCCGAAGCCTCGGCGATCTTCTATGTGGCCGAGAGCGCCGCGTCCCGGCTTCCGCCGCCGTTTCTCGGCTGGTGGAACCTGAAGGCCCAGGGCGACTATCTCGACTACGGCGGCGGATTCGTCACTTCGGCGCGGCGCTACGAGCCGGGCTCGCTGCCGACCGCGCAGATCGCCGGCCTTTCCGCGAGCCTGGATCTCCTGCTCGAAGCCGGCATGGAGACCGTGCGCGCCCGGATCCTGAAGGTCGTAGAGGTCCTGCGGGACGGTCTGCGCGAGCGCGGATGGACCATCACGACGCCGGAGCCCCTGGCGTCGGGAATTCTCGCCGCGGTCCCTCCCGGCGGCGGCGCCTGGGCCATGTCCAAGCGCCTGGAACAGCGCGGCGTGATCGTGTCCGCCCGCGAGAAGGCGGTTCGCTTCTCGCCGCATTTCTTCAACCACCGGGCGGAGGTCGAGCGCGTCCTCGCGGCCATCGACGGCGAGGGCCCGAACCGGGCTTAGCAAGGCCCGATCAGCGGCCCGGCACGATTCGCGCCGGCGCCCGCGGCGGCGAAGACGTCAGGGGGCGGGCGAAGACGCTTCCTCCGTACGTTCCCACGTAGAGGATCGTGGGGTTGGCCGGGTCGATGGCCATGCACAGGGCGAAGAGGTCGGTGAGGCCGTCGTTGATCGGGCTCCAGCTCGCTCCTCGATCGCGACTGCGGCGGACTCCCGAGTTCGTCGCCGCGTAGAGTGTCGCCGGAGCCCGCGGGTCGACGAGGAGCGCTCCGACTGCCGAGCCGCCGGGCGCGGCGGCGGCGACCCACGAGACCGCCGCGTCCGTGCTCGCGTAGACGAGCCCGTCGTCGGTCCCCGCGTAGAGAGCGCCGGAGCGAAACGGGTCGAGCGCCAGGGCCGTGACGTTCTTCCCGTTGAGCGGACCCGACGTCGTGGTCCAGGTCTCCCCCGCGTCCAGGGAGCGGAAGACGCCGAGCGAGGTGCCCGCGTAGACCGTCTGCGGCGAGGCCGGATCGACCGCCAGCGCGGAAACCAGGATGCCGCCCAAGCCGGCGGCCGTCCAGGTCGCTCCCCCGTCCGCGGACTTGTAGACCCCTCCGCCCGTGAAGATGCCGAAGCCGAGATCGATCAACGCGCTTCCGGCGTACAGAGCCGAGGGCGCGCCCGGGACCGGAGCGAGGCAATCGATCGACGCCTGGCTCAACCCGGCGGCGGCCGTCCAGGTCGCTCCACGATCGGCGCTGACGAAAATCCCCGCCGGGCCTCCGGCGTAGATCTTCGAGCCGCCGGCCGCGGCCGCCATGGCCGAGAACGTTGCGCCGGGCAGTCCCGCCGCCGGCTGCGTCCACGTCTTCCCCGCGTCGGAGCTGGCCAAGACGGTCCGCGACGTCGCGGCATAGAGCGCCGCCGGCCGCGTCGGGACGATTGCCAGCGCGTTCACGACGGCCTCGCGCATGCCCGCGCGCCCCTCCGACCACGTCGCGCCGCCGTCGGCGCTTCGCGAGACTCCGAGTCCGCCGGCGTAGAGCGTGTTGGCCGCGGCGGGATCGATCGCCAGCGCGGCCACGGTCGACGGCCCTCCGGAGAGGGCCGCCCACGTCATGCCGCCGTCGCCGGTTCGAAAGACCCGGGACCCCGAGACGCCGTCGACGGAGACGTACACGACGCCCGTCGAAACCGGCCCGGCGGCGACCGCGCGGACGATCCCGGACGCGAGGCCGTTGTGGACGGACGACCAGGTGATTCCCAAATCGGTGGACTTCCAGAGATCGCCCGCCGTCGCGGCGTACACGGCGGAGGGGCTGCCCGCGGCGACGGACATGCCGAGGACGGAGGCGTTGGGGAAATTTCCCGCGGGCGTCCACGACGCGGAGCCGTCGGGGCTTCGAAAGACGCCGATCCCCGTCCCGGCGTAGAGCGTCGCCGGGTTGGAGGGGTCGATCGCCACCGTCTGAACGGCCACGCCCTGCAAGCCGAGGTTCGCCGCGCTCCAGGTCGCCGCGCCGTCGACGGACTTGAAGACGCCCGAAGGCGTCGCGGCGTAGAGCGTGCGCGTCGTCGCCGGATCGATCGCCAGGGCCGCGATCGAAACGTCCGTCAGACCCGCGTTGGCCGGCGTCCACGTCGCCGCGGCGTCGGCGGAGCGGAACACGCCGGCGGCCGTGCCCGCAAAGACGTTGACCGGCGTCGCCGGATCGACCACGACCGCGGCCACGCGGCGTCCGGGAAGGCCCGAGGCGGACAACGTCCAGCTCGCGCCGGAGTCCACGCTTCGGTACACCGCGCCGCCCGAGGGGCCCTGCGGGAACTGCCGCGACGTCGCGGCATAGAGAGTGGAACGCGTCTTCGGATCGACGGCCAGGGCCTGGACCGCCGCGCCGCTGTCGGGTCCCACGCTGGTCCACCCGGCCTGCGCCGGGGGAACCCGGGCTTGCGCCCCCGCGGCCGCGGCGGCGCAGAGCGCGAGCGCCGCGAGGAGCCCTGACTTCACGGCCGCGGCCCGAGAGTCCGGGTCGGGGGCTTGCCGGGAGGATTCGGGATCGGCGCGCGATCGGGCGACTCGGCGAGAAGCCGGAAGACTCCCCCGCCGTTGGAGCCGGCGAACAACGACGCGCTGGAGTCGAAGACGAGCGCGTTGATCCTGCGGTTGGTCAGCCCGGAGACGATCGCGGTCCACGTGACGCCATGATCCTGGCTGACGAACACGCCCGTGTCCGTGCCGGCGTAGACCGCGGACGCGTCGAGCGCAAAGGTGTAGACGGTCGTCGATCCGAGCCCCGCGTTGGCGGGCGTCCAGGACTGGCCGTGGTCGCCGCTGCGGTAGGGACCCGAGACCGTGCCCGCGTAGAGCGTGGCCGGATCGCGGGGATCGATCGCGATCGCGTGAACGATGCCCGACGCCAGGCCGGAGCTCGCCGCCGTCCACGCGGTCCCCCCGTTCGTGGTCTTGAAGACGCCCCCGTCGGTGCCCGCGTAGAGGGTCGAGGGCGACGAGGGATCCAGCGCCAGCGAATACACCGTCAGCGACGTCATTCCGGCCGAAGAGGCCACCCAGGTTCCCGCCCTGTCTGTCGATTTGAACACACCGACGTTGGTGCCAGCGTAGACCGCGGCGGCGGAAGACGGGTCGATCGCGAAGGCCCGGACGACGGTGCTCGTCTGGCCCCCTTGAGTGTTGGGCAGCCCCGTGTTCGCCGGCGGCCATGTCGCGCCGCCGTCGGTCGTCTTGTTCACTCCGAAAGCACCACCCGCGTAGACCGTCGCTGGATTCGTGGGATCGACGGCAAGGGCCGCAATGAGGCCAAAGCGCAGGAGCTGCGTCCACGTCGCGCCGCGATCGGAGGTCTCCTGGATTCCTACCACCACGGCGGCGTACAGCGGGCCGCCCGGGCCGGGAGCTGTCGCAAGCGCCTCCACCGTCGAATCGAGGAATCCCTCGGACATCGTCTTCCAGACCATTCCTCCGTCTGTCGTCTTTTTCAGCGCTTCGCGGGCCGTCGGCGGATAGCCCGCGCCGGCATACACCGTGCTCGAGTCGTTGGGGTCCGTCACGAGGGCGTTGACGAAGGTTGAGACGCCGAGGTTCACAGGCCACGTCGCTCCGCCGTCGGAGGAGGCGAAAACACCCAGAGAGCCAGCGGCGAGGACCTGGTTGCCGGCGAACGCGAACCCCGTCACGGCAGACGCCGAAAGCTGGTTGTTCGCCGTCGACCAGCTCGAGCCGCCGTTGGTGCTCTTGAAGACACCGCCGTTGGTCGTGCCGGCGTAGATCGTCGCCGACGCGGCGGGGTCGAAGGCGAGAGCCTGGACGTGGAGGTTACTCAGGCCGCTGTTGATCGGCGTCCAGGCCGCTCCGCCGTCTGCGGACTTGAAGACGCCGCCGAGAGTCGTCCCCAGATAGAGGAGGCCGGATGCGGAAAACGCCAGGGTTCTCGGACTGCTGCCGCCGATCCCGCCGTTGATCGCGGACCACGTTTCGCCGCCATCGGCGGACCTGGAAACACCCGCCGCCGAGCTCACGGCATAAATCTTCGAGCCGTCGGCGGGGTCGAACACCACGGCGTTGATGACGGCGTGGGGAACGCCATCGACCGCCTCCCAGGTCGCCCCGCCGTCCGAGGATCGATAGAGGCCCGAGAGCGCTCCCGCAAAAACCCGCGACGGCAGCGCGCGATCGACCGCCAGAGAATGGATCGACGGATCGGGAAACGCCGTAAGGCAAGCCCAGGTCTCGCCGCCGTCGGTCGACTTGTACAGTCCGCCGCCGTCCTTGCCCACGTACACGACGCCGGCCGCCGTCGGATCGACGGCGATCGCAAGGATGCCGGTGCCGACATAGGGCCCGAGCGCGACCCAGCTCGGCCCGGAGGCCTGGACTCCGCCGAGCGCATTCAAACCGAAACCAGCAAAGAGAAGAAGCGCCAGGCCTGTCCTCGTAGAAAGACACTTCGTCACCCATCCCGGACGCTTCGTCACAGCGGCGGATGCGCCGATCTCGTTCATTTTCAATGTATTTTGCTCCAAGTCTTCGTCGAGATCTTTTCGGTCCGGCTCTCTTTGCAAAGAGCGCTCCCCAAGAACAGCGCCTCCAAAACGGAGGTCGTCATGAAACGGATCCTCGGCTCCCGAAGGGGCAGGGCAGTGTCTTGTCGGCTTGAGCATCTCCTCCGACGGCGGCAGGACGTGGCGCCAGGTCCCGACCGGGGCCGGCGCCGCGGATGTCTACGCGCTCGGCCTTGGATTGGCGAGGAAGGAATTCTTCGTCGGCACGAGCGGCTCGATCGGGCGCAGCATCGCCGGCGGTGAGAGCTGGGCGCTCGTCCCGACGCTTGCGGCCTTCTCGGTCGTCGTCGACCCCGAAAATCCAACGATCGCTTACGCGGCGACACGCGGCGGGCTCTTCCGAACGCCGCCACTGACGGCGGGGTCTTTGCGAGCGGAAACGGAGGACGAAGCTGGAAGCGCGCCAGCGCCGGTCTTCCGCGCGCGATCGTCTACGCGCTGCGCCTCGACCCGCGCGATCCGGCGCACGCCTTCGCCGGCACGGCCGCCGGGCTCTTCGAGAGCCGGGACCGGGCGGCGTCCTGGAATCGCGTCGCGGCGGCCGGAGCGGACGCGGCGATCACGGCCCTCGACGTCGACGAGGCGTCGGGAACCATCGTCGCCGGAACGCTCGATCGCGGGATACTCGTTCTCCCTCGGGCACCGGGATGACCAGGCCCGCCTCGTCTGACTCCATCCTCGAGGACGCCGACCGGCTAGACTCCGCTCCGTGAGGCAACGGCTACGTAGCTGGAAGACCCTCGCCACGGAGCGGGTGAACCCGCGGTCGGCGAAGCTCGACCGCCTGGGCATCGCCGGCGTCGTAGCCTTGATGCAGTCGGAGGACCGGCGGGTGCTCGCGGCGCTGGCCAGGGCACGGCCGGCGATCGTCGCGGCGGCGGAGGCGCTCGCGCAGACCTATGTCTCGGGCGGCACCTGCTTTCTTTTCGGCGCGGGGACGAGCGGGCGCCTCGCCGTCCTCGAAGCCGCCGAGCTCCCTCCGACCTTCGGGACGGATCCCCGGAGCGTTCGGGCGGTCATCGCGGGCGGCAATCGGGCGCTCTTTCGCGCCCGGGAGGGGGCCGAGGACCGCCACGAGGACGGCTCCCGGGCCGCGCGGTCCGCCAGGGCCGGGGACTTCGTCATCGGGATTTCCGCCAGCTCGGTCACGCCGTTCGTGCGCGGCGCCCTGGAGGAAGCCCGGCGCCGCGGCGCCACGACCGCCCTCGTGACGGCGAGCCGGTCTCCGGGGATCACGAGAGCCGCGCAGATTCTCGTCCGCCTGGACACCGGGGCGGAGGTCGTGGCCGGATCGACCCGGTTGAAGGCCGGCACCGCGACCAAGCTCGCCCTGAATCAGATCACCACCGCCGCTTTCGCGTCGTCGGGCAAGGTTTTCGGCCCCTGGATGGTCGATGTCCGCGCGGGCTCGGCGAAATTGAAGGACCGCGCCGCGCGGATCGTCGCCGCGGCGGCCGGCGTCTCCCCCACCCGCGCGAAATCTCTCCTGGCGCGCGCCGGCGGGGAGGTCAAGACTGCGATCGCCGTGGCTCGGCTGCGCGTTTCGCCGGCCGAGGCGCGGGAGCGGCTCACGAAGGCGCGCGGCGATCTGCGAAGGGCGATCGGGGAGAGGGAGAGGTAGTCCTGTAGTCCGAAGTCCGACGTGTATGCGGCTGCGTGGCAATAGCCGGGTCAGTCCCCAGTCTCCAGTCTCCAATCTCCAGTCATCCCCACGTCCCCCCATCCCCCCGTCCCCCGTCCCTCCGTCCCCGCGTCCCCGCGTCCTCTTTGACACCTCGCCGCCTCAAAATTTTGTTATAGGCTCCTGTCACTAAATCCGGCGAATTCTCGAGTCTTGAGACAACGGAGGACTCCCCGATGCTCGCCAAGCGAACACTCCTCATCCTCGGCGCCGTCCTTTCGATCGCCCGCGCCGCGACTGCCGCGACCACGATCGAGATCAACGACGCGACCGACACCCTGCACAACACCCTTCCCGCCGACTGCGCCAACAGCGGCACGGGCACCTGTTCGCTGCGCGACGCCATCCTCTTCGCCAATTTCACCGGCTCGTCGGGGCAGCCCTACACCTTCAAGTTCGACCAGCTGGGAGCGGGCAGCCACACCATCACCCTCTCCAACGCGCCGCAGCACGGTTCGCTCGACGCCATCACGGTGCGGGTCACGATCGACGGGACCACGCATCCCGACGGCAAGGTCGAGCTCTCCGGCGTCAACCTGACCAGCGGCTCTCCCGCCGGCTTCGTGCTGAACGGGACCGGAGCCAGCACGGTCAAGGGGATGGTCATCAACCATTTCGGCGGCGACGGCATCGACGTCGGGACCGCCGCGGTCGGTTCGTTGATCACCGGCAACTTTCTGGGCACCGACTTCACCGGAACCAGCGCCGCGGGCAACGGCGGCGACGGCCTGGACGTCAACACGACCGCCGTCACCGTCAACAGCAACGTGCTGTCGGGCAACGGTCAGTTCGGCCTGCACATCTTCGGCAGCTTCGTGCCCACCGCCAACGCCGTGAACGTCCAGAACAACAAGATCGGTACGGACCTGGTCGGGCTCACGGCCATCGGGAACACGTCCGACGGCATCCGCATCGACGTCGGCGCCAACGGCAACATCATCGGCGGCGCCAACGTCGTGAGCGGCAACGGCGGCAACGGCATCTTCATCAACGGCAACGGTAATTTCCCCGGCCTCAACGTGATCTCCGGCAACTTCATCGGAACGCGCATCGGCGGCCTCGGCGCGATCCCCAACACGCTCGACGGCATCCGCATGGACCAGTCCAACTTCAACATCCTCGGAGGCGGACCGTTCGGCGGGAATCTCATCTCCGGCAACTCGAAGAACGGGATCGAGATCAACGACTCCGACAGCAACCTCGTCGTCAACAACGTCATCGGCCTCGATGCCCTGGGCGGGCTGGGCGGCGCGATCGGCAACGGCGGCGACGGGATCCTGATCGCCATCTCCACCAACACCGATATCGGCGGGCCCGGCGGCGTGGCGACGTTCAACGTCATCTCGTCCAATACCGGCAACGGCGTGCACATCAACGGGAACGCCGGCACCACGACGGGCAACATCGTCGAGGGCAACATCATCGGCGCCAACGTGCCCGGCATCGCGCGGCCCAACGGCCTCGCCGGCGTGTTCGTGGAAGGCTCGAGCGCGGGCAACACGACCATCGGCGGAGGAAGCTCCAACCAGGCCAACACGATCGCCTTCAACACCGGCCAGGGCGTGCTCGTCGGCGTCGACACGAGCGATTTCGTCAACCCGGTCAACATCCTGTCCAACTCGATCCACGACAACGGCGCGCTGGGAATCGACCTCGCCAAAGACGGCGTCACCAACAACGACGCGGGCGACGGCGACACCGGCCCCAACGAGCTCCAGAACTTCCCGGCGTTCACGCTGGCGCTGGTTTCGCCGGCGAGCGGCAAGGTCCTCATCCGGGGTGGCCAGGACTCGCAGCAGGCGACGAACCAGATCCAGATGTTCGTCGCGGCCGTCGATCCCTCCGGCCATGGGGAGGGCAAGACCCTCATCCTCGATCAGACCGGCGTGCCCAACGGGCCCTTCTCCTTCGGACCGAGCACGCCGAGCTCCGCGGTCGCCGGAGGCGATTCCCTGACGGCCACGGCGACGACCGCCGACGGGACGTCGGAGTTCTCGCAGAACATCCCGTTCGTCGTGAACCAACTTCCCATCGCCAACGCCGGGCCCAACCAGAGCCAGCCCACCGGCGCGACGGTCGTTCTCGACGGCTCGGCCTCGATGGATCCGGACGCGCTTCCCAACGGCCCGGCGATCGCCAACGGAAGCTTCACCTGGGTGCAGACCGGCGGTCCGCCCCCGCCGGTGGTCCTGACCAATCCCACCAGCGTCAATCCGTCGTTCGTCGCCGCCGCGCCCGGCTCCTACGTGTTTTCGCTCATGGTCTCCGACGGCATGGACGTCTCGACCAACCCCGCCTCGGTCACGATCACGGTCACGTCGCCGAGCTCCACGGCGCTCGTCTCCAGCGTGAACCCGTCGGTCTTCGGGCAGGCCGTGACCTTCACGGCCACGGTGACCGGAACGGGGCCGACGCCGACCGGCACGGTGACGTTCTTCGACGGCGCGACGAACATCGGCTCCGCTGCGCTCAACGGTTCGGCGCAGGCTGCGTTGACCACGTCGACCCTGGCGATCGGATCCCACCCCATCACGGCGGTCTATGGCGGAGACGGCAACTTCACCGGCAGCACGTCGCCCATAGTCGTCCAGGTGGTCAACCCCGACAACACCACGACGGCCCTGATCTCCAGCGTCAATCCGTCCGTTTTCGGGCAGTCGGTCACGTTCACGGCGACGGTCACCGCCAATCCGCCGGGCTCGGGCACGCCGACGGGCACCGCGTCGTTCTTCGACGGCGCGACTCTTCTCGGCACGCTGGCCTTGAACGGCGGCGGCGTGGCGACATTCACCACGTCGACCCTGACCGTCGGCAGCCATCCGATCACCGCGGTCTACAACGGCGACCCGAGCTTCAACGGAAGCACCTCGCCGATCGTCAACCAGATCGTCAACAAGGACGACACGACGACCGCGGTCATCTCCAGCGTGAATCCTTCGATGGTGGGCCAGTCGGTCACCTTCACCGCGACGGTCACGGCCGCGGCCCCGGGCTCGGGAACGCCCACCGGAACGGTCGACTTCTTCGACGGCGCCACCCTCCTGGGATCCGGTCCGTTGAACGGAACCGCGCAGGCGACCTTCTCGACGTCGGCCCTCGCGCAGGGCAGCCACCCGATCACCGCGGTCTACAACGGCGACGCGAACTTCAACGGCAGCACGTCCTCGATCCTGACGCAGGTCGTCAACGCCACCGGCGGCACGCCGAGCTCGACGGCGCTCGTCTCCAGCCTCAACCCGTCGATCTTCGGCCAGGCCGTCACGTTCACCGCGACGGTCACCGGGTCCGGCCCGACGCCGACCGGCACGGTGACCTTCTTCGACGGCGCGGCCAATATCGGCACGGCCTCGTTGAACGGATCGGGGGTCGCGACACTCACGACCTCGGCGCTCGTCGTCGGCACGCATCCGATCACCGCAAACTACGCCGGGGACGCCACCTACGCGCCGAGCACCTCGACGCCCGTCAACCAGGTGGTCAACAAGGCCGACACGACGACCGCGGTCGTCTCCAGCGTGAACCCGTCGATCGTCGGCCAGTCCGTCACCTTCACGGCCACGGTCACGGCCGTGGCCCCCGGATCGGGGACGCCGACCGGCAACGTCGATTTCCTCGACGGCGCCACGCTCCTGGGCTCGGGCACGTTGAACGGCAGCGGACAGGCGAGCTTCGCCACATCCGCGCTGACGCAGGGAAGCCACCCGATCACCGCCGTCTATGCGGGCGATACGAACTTCAACGGCAGCACGTCCTCGATCCTTACGCAGGTGGTCAACGCCGGAGGCGGCACGCCGAGCTCGACGGCGCTCGTCTCCAGCCTCAACCCGTCGATCTTCGGCCAGGCCGTCACGTTCACGGCCACCGTCACCGGGTCCGGCCCGACGCCGACCGGCACGGTCACCTTCTTCGACGGCGCGGCCAACATCGGCACTTCGCCCTTGAACGGCTCGGCCGTGGCCACGCTCACGACCTCGACCCTGGCGGTGGGCAGCCACCCGATCACCGCCGTCTACGCCGGCGATGCCACCTATGCCACGAGCACGTCGCCCATCGTCACGCAGGTCGTCAACAAGGCCGACACGACCACGGCGGTCGTCTCCAGCGTGAATCCGTCGATCGTCGGACAGTCGGTGACCTTCACGGCCACGGTCACCGCGGTGGCCCCTGGCTCCGGCACGCCGACGGGCAGCGTCGATTTCCTCGACGGCGCCACGCTCCTGGGCTCGGGCACGTTGAACGGCAGCGGACAGGCGACGTTCGCGACCTCGGCCCTGACGCAGGGCAGTCATCCCATCACCGCCGTCTACGCCGGCGATACGAACTTCAACGGGAGCAACTCCTCCATCGTGAACCAGGTGGTCAACCCGGCGGGAGGCACGGCGAGCTCCACGGCGCTCGTCTCCAGCCTCAACCCCTCGCAGTTCGGCCAGGCCGTCACCTTCACCGCGACGGTCACCGGGTCGGGGCCCACGCCCACCGGCACCGTCACGTTTTTCGACGGCGTCACCAGCCTGGGGACGAGTCCGCTCAACGGCTCGGCCATCGCGACGCTCACCACCTCCACGCTCGCCGTGGGCAGCCACCCCATCACCGCCGTCTATGCCGGCGACGCAACCTACGCCTCGAGCACGTCGCCGGTCGTCAACCAGGTCGTCAACCCCGCGGGAGGATTGCCGAGCGTCACGACGGTCGTCTCCAGCGTCAATCCCTCGACCGTCGGCCAGGCGGTCCTCTTCACCGCGACGGTGACGGGCGGCGGAGCGACGCCGACCGGCAATGTGACCTTCCTCGACGGCGCGACGATGCTCGGGACCGTGGCATTGGACGGCGCGGGACAGGCGGTGCTGGCGACCTCGACTCTGGCGCAAGGGAGCCACGCGATCACCGCGGCCTACGCCGGGGACGCCACGTATGCGCCGAGCAACGGCGGCCTGACCCAGGTGGTCAACCCGGTCGTCGTCGGCGCCGCGGCCATCCCCGTCCT
Organism: uncultured Acidobacteriota bacterium; assembly: GCA_963733955.1. Taxonomy (GTDB): domain Bacteria; phylum Acidobacteriota; class Thermoanaerobaculia; order UBA5066; family Gp7-AA6; genus DATFTF01. Next base: position 764,634 of record CAVTEW010000003.1, on the reverse strand, counting down.
GGATCTGCGCGGGCTGGCCGCTCTGGCGCTGCTTCTGGGCGCCGCGGGGCTGTGGATCACGAAGCGGAAATAGGCCGCCGCCGGAGCGGCGGTTCGCGATGGGACGACCGAACCCAAGCGCGGGCGGGGGCCAAGCCCCGCAGCGACTAAGACTTAGGCATTGATGCCGTAGGGGCGGCCCTCGTGGCCGCCCGCGTGCCAGCCCCCGTCCGCGGCGCGCGAAGCTCCTGAAGTAACCGAAGGAGGAGTCGCGCGCCGCGGGGGGCCGGAGCGAGCGAGGGATCAGGCGTCCGGTCGAGCCCCTTTGGGCGAGCCGGACGCCGGTGCGCCCGAAAGGCGCAGATCCGGAGCGAGCGGAGGCGACGTGAACCCAGAGGCTTCGAGCATCCGCTCAACGTCGTCCCGCGTCGCGCCGAGCTTGTACGCGGCCTGGAGCAGCGGCCGCGCCTCCAGGGGATGCCAGTTGCGGCGGCCGCGGTCGGAGAGACCGGCCACGTCGAGCGGCTCGATCGCCTCGTAGATCCGATCGATCAACCGGGCCCGGGCCTTGGGAAGCGCTCCCCGCTGGGCCGCGTCCAGCACGTCGCCGCAGCACCGCCGCAAGGCCGGCCCGAACGCCGGGCGATCGGCGCACAGGAACGTGCCCGCGAGATCCGGGCGCGCGAGCCGGCGGGCGGCCTCGGTGAAGCTCGCCGCGGCGAAGTACAGGAGCGTCAGGGCGGTGAAGAGCTCGAAGTCTCCCAACGCCGCGTAGAGCGCGGAAACCAGGAGGGACGCGGTGCCGGCCTCCTCGAGCGTCGTCGCTCCGTAGCGCGCGAGCGCGTCGCCCAGGCCCGGCGTCTCCCAGGCGTCCTCCAGGACGCGCGCCAGGCGCTCGACGCCGAGAAGGGTCAGGGGAAAACCCGTCGAGAGGAGGGGGTCGACGAACGCTGCGGCGGACGGCAGCATGGCCCAACGCGCGCCTGCCGCGCGCGAGATGCGATACGGAAGCGGCGCGGCGTGCACGAAGGAACAAAGGGCGCGGGCGGATTGGAACTGGGCGCCGAGAGTCGGAAAACGGTCCAGGAGGCGGCGCCAGGCCGGCTCTCCTTCCGAAAGGCGCAGCGCGGAGGCCAGGGCCGGCGCGGCGGCCACGCCCGCGCTGACGATCCCGTTTTGGAACCGCAGGACCCAGACCCATCCGCCCTCGAAGACGTGGTGGACCGCCGCGTCGTCGATGGGAAACGGCGGGCGCCCTCCGGAGCCGGAGGAGAACGGTTCGAGCTCGTCCAGGCGCGAGACGCCGACGAAGTGCGTGTACAGCCCCTCGGTCTCGGGGAATCCGGGGAAGGCCGCCGCGGGGAGATCGAGGGCGCGCGCGAGGAATCCCCGCGGGCCCGAAGCATCGACGACCAGGCGGGCGCGGACAAGGAACGGCTGTCCCAGGCGCTCGCCGATCAACGCGGCGCCGCCGCCGCCCAGGTCCTCGTACCGATCCAGGCGCACGCGGTCGAAGTACGCGACGCCGGCCGACTGCGCTTCCTCGACGAGGAACCGGTCGAAATCGGGCCGGTACCAGTGGGTGTCGGCGACCTCGTCGGAAGGACTCGCGGCCACCAGGAGCTGATCGCGCCTCCAGGGATCGCCGCGGAAGGGCTCACCGGCCTTGTGGCCGTAGAAGGTGAAGCCGCGCTTCAATCCGCAGGCGATCCGCGGGTACGCGCGCCGCCAGGTGCCCCAGGCCGCCAGCGGCCGGATCCGATCGAGGCCGTAGCGCTCGCACAGCTCCTCCAGGAGCAGGTTGGCCAGAGGCGAGCTCGACTCGCCGATCGCAAAACGGGGATGCGCGTCTTTCTCCAGAAGGACGACCGAGCGGCCCTGGCGCCGGGCGACCATGGCGAAAAGCGATCCCGCAAAACCGGACCCGATCACGGCCACGTCGCATTCCAGACCGCGTTGCGATCCCGCGGCGATCCTGGCGCGATCCCGTTGTGATCCTCGTGGGTCGCTCACGACGCCGCTCCGCAGGCGGCGCAAGGGATGGCGGGCGAAAGCGCCTGGGCCAGATTGATTCCGTGGAGCCGACCGACGCGCGCGGGGAAGCAGTCCGGGCAGCGGCGCAGGCGCTCCACGTCCCAGAGGTCGGCAAAGACGCGGCCGCGGCCGAGTTCGACTCCGAAAGCGGCGACAGCCTCCAGCATCTCCAGCGTCGGCGCGACGAACTCACCGCGCGCTTCGAGCTCGTCCAGGGCGCCGTTGCCGGTTCGGGTCGGGATGACCGAGACCGCCGTGGCCCCCGCGTCGAAAGCGGCTTCGAGGGAACGCCGCGCCCAGAGGAGCGACTCCTCGGGGGATACGAACGGAAGGCCCAGGAGGACGAAGACGCGCAGCGCGATCCCGTCGGCCCCGAGTCGGTCGGCCGCGCGCCGGAAGTCCTCCACCGTCATTCGCTTGTTGAGCATCGGAAGGACTCCGGGGTGAACGGTCTCCAGGCCCATGGCCACTTCCAGGTCCCCGTCGAGCAGCTCGTTCCAGCGCCGGCACGCGCCGCCGACCAGCGTCGGGTGGCACTCGACGATGACGCGCTCGTAGCCGGAGAGCGCCGCTGCGGCGGCCGGAAGGTCGTCCGGCGCGACGGCGAGCGGGTCGAAGAAGCTCCCCGCGTTGTAGAGCTTGACGCGGGACGGGCGCGCGGCCCCGAGCGCTTCCAGGGCCCCGCGGATCTGCTCCGGGATGACGCCGGGCGGGAGGGGATCGGGGGTCGTGGCCTTCCACAGGTCGCACATCAGGCAGCGCCACGGGCATTCGCGGTTGGTCAGGAAGACCGTCGCGACCGCGGCGACGACGCCGGCCTCGGTCCGCTCGTCCTCCACGAGGACGGCCGCCGTCGACCGCGGCCGGGCCGCCGCGCCGGGGCCGCGCCGGGCCAGGATCCAGCGGTCCCGCTCGCCCGGGCGCGAGGGATAACCGGCGCTACGAATAGAGGGACGCAAAGTGGCTGCGATAGTCGGCCTCGGTCCAGGCCAGGCGGCCGCGTTCGCCCGCCGCGAGCGCCCCGTGCTGGAATCGCCGCTTCGGATGGACCGGCATCTGGAATCCGGTGATCTGCCGCACGCCGCGCGCGACGATCTCTCCCTTCAGGGCATAGAGCCTCTCCGGGCTCCAGCCGGTCAGCTCGATGAACGGGATCCCTTCCGCCGCGGCGATGACCGACGGCCGGGTAAAGGGGCTGAACCCCTCGAACCCGTAGCGGCGCTGCGGCGCGTAGGAACGCGTGCAGGACCGGCTCTGCCCGCCCGAATACGTGCGGGAGTGCTTGAACGTCCCGACGCCCCAGCCTTCCTGGTACAGCATCGGATTGTTGAGGACGCTGCGGATGGTCAGCTCGGGATCTTCCTCGATGGGATAGTCCTTCAGGTTCTCGTCGCCGCCGTCGCCGTCGGCCAGGTGCTTCCACTGCGGATAGCGCTCGCGCACGCCCCGGCACAGCGCCAGCGCCATGGCCGCGGACTGGACGTCCAGAGGCTTGTAGTCTTCGATCACGGCCACGGCCGCGAACGGATCCGCCGCCTCGGCGGGCATTTCCACCGGCTCCAGGAAGAGCTCGAGATCCAGGCTGCGCAGGAACGAACGGGCCTGGGCCAGGTCTTCCCCGCCGGAGAGCGAGAGCGTGAACGCCTTGAGCCGTCCGAGCTCGCCGCCGCTCGCGGTCAACAATTTATATATTGTTAGAAACACCGCCCCGCTGTCCACGCCGCCGGAGAACGAAACGCCGATCGGCTCGCGCGGGGGCAGGCGCGCGATCCACTTGCCGATTTCGCCGGCGAGCGCTCCGACATAGCGGCGCCCCAGCGCGTCGAGGTCCCCGCCGAGGACGGACCGCTCCGGGGCGAAGAACCGGGCGTGGCGGGCGTCGGGGTCGGGGCAGCCGACCAGCCGGACCTCCACGACGTGGTGGGCCGGCACCATCCGCGTGTAAGTCGGATGGAATTGCGCGCCGAGGCCGTGGGCCTCCAGGAAGTCGCGGATCGTGTCGATGCGGTCCGAGACCACCAGGGCCGGACCGTCCGCGCGCTTGGCCAGGAAGTAGCGCATCGGGCGGTCGAGCGACCGCGCCATCCGGACCGTCGTCCCGTCCGGGCCGACTCCCACCAGGGCGAAAGAGCCGTCGATCGCGGCGACCTCGGCCGGCGATCCGCCGGCGACGCGCCGGACCGCCTCGTCCCGGCTCATTCCCGCCAGCCGGTTGACCTCGGGATCGATCAGGTCGACGACGCTCTCGATCGGGCGCTCGATCATGACGGCCTCCTGCGACCGTCTGAATCTTAATTCGAAGACGGCCTGCGGCGCCGCCGGCGCGAGCGCCCGACGCCGCCGCCCTATTTGCGCTTGCGGGTCGCCGCGGCCTTGCGCGCCGATCGGGAGCGCGCCGCCTTCGACCGTTTCGCCGCGGCGCCCCGGGCCTGCCTCGAAAGGGCTTTCTTCGAGGCGGCGCCGCGGCCCTCGCGCTTGAGCGCGGCCCGGACCGCCCGCGAACGGGTCCGGGACGGCCGCCGCGGCGAGGCCGACTTGCCCTTGCGCGTGTCCCGGGCCGCCTGACGCCGGGTCCGCGCCGAGGCCGTGCCCTTCCTGGGCGGCGGGAGCCTGACGCCGGCGCGGCGCGCCTTGGACAGGCCGATGGCGATGGCCTGCTTGGTCGATTCCGCGCCGTGCTTGCCCTCTCGGATATGTTCGATTTCCTCGTGGACGAACTCGCCGGCCTGGGTGCTTGGCGATTTTCCTTCTTCCTTGTCCTTCTCCGCGCGCTCCAGCGTCTCTTTGTCCGGCATCACAACTCCCTTGGATCGGGGACGGCCTCCGTAGCCGCCCCACGGTCTTCAGCGGCAGCAAAACCGATGCCCCGATGACGAGTGACAAAGGAAGCGCGGGCGGGGACAAGCCCCGCCCCTACGAAACCTTTGCATTCGTGCCGTAGGGGCGGCCCTTGTGGCCGCCCGCGTGCCAGCCTCGGTCCGCGGCGCTAGAGCTGCCTCACGACGTGTCCGACGTCAGACGCGCCGCCGCCTCGTCCGCGAGCACCGTCAAGCGCGGATGCAGCGACAGGAACGACGCCGGGAGGCGCGGCGTGACGGGACCGCGCAGCGCGGCAAAGAGCGGACGAGCCTTCTCCCTTCCCGTGGCCACCAGCAGGATCTCGCGGGCCGACAGGATCGTTTCGAGGCCCATGGTCAGGGCCCTGCGGGGAACGGGCCGCACGCCGTCCTGCGCGAGACGGCGGCGGGTCGACGCGGAGAGGTTGACCGCCGACGTGCGCGGAGGCAGAGCGCGGCCCGGCTCGAGGTACGCGACGTGTCCGTTGACGCCGATGCCCGCCAGAGCGAGATCGGCCGGGCCGGCGCGCTCGAATGCGCGTTCGAACCGCCGGCACTCGGCGCCGGAATCCTCGGCGTCGCCGCGCAGAACGTGGATCCGTTCGGGATCGAGATCCACCTTCGAGAAGAGGTGCCGCTCCATGAACGACCGGAAACTCCGCGGATCCCCGAGCCCGACGGCGAGCTCGTCGAGGTTCCAGGTCGAGCAGGTCCGAAAGGGCGCCCGGCCGCGGCGGTGAAGCCGGACGAGCTCCCGGTAGATGGGGACCATCGTCCGTCCGGAGGCGAGAATCAGCGACCGGGGGCCCCGCCGCCGCAGAACCGCCGCGATCCGCTCCCCTGCCGCCCTGGCGACGGCCGCCCGCGATGAAAAGATCTGGATCTGCGGCGGCCGCGGCGCGCCTCGCGCCTCACGCCTCACGCCTTACGCCTGACGCCTCACGCCCGTCACAGCCTGTCGAACCCCACCAGCTCGATTCCCCGGCGGTCGAGAAGCGTCGGGATCTCCGGGTCGCACAGAAGCTCGATCTCGCGGGCCCGTTCCTTCGCGTAAGAGCTCGTGCGCAAGAGCTCGTCGTCGGGATGGCCGGGGTGGCACATCAGCTCGCTCGTTCCGTCGGGGAGCGCCTCGATGAGCATGTGCAGATTGTCGCGCGTGGCGCCGTCGCCGTAGAACGATTCCAGGAACCAGTCGGGAACGCGCAGCCCCTCCCTGCGCAGCTCCTCGCGCGCCCGGGAGCTCGCCGCCCGCACGGGCAACCCGCGCTGCCGGGCGATCTCGACGAACACCGGCTGCACCGACGGATGGAGGGCGCAGTGGTGGTGGGAGTCCAGGTGCGACGGCGATCGCCCGGCGATCACCTCGAAGATCGCGATCTGCGCGGACACCTCCCGGCGCACTTCGTCGGCCGGCAGTTTTTCGGGGAGGGCCTTGGCGTCGGGCACGAACTTTCCGCCCGGGGCGAGCGTGGGGACCGAGGTCGGCGCCGAAGCGGGAGGCCCGCCGCCGGTCAGCACGATGTGCAGGCCGAGCGCGAGCCGGGGCGCGCGCTCGATGGCCTGCCGGACTCCTTCGGCCGCGGCCCGCTCGAGAATCATCACCGTCGCCGAGCTGACGATGCCCTTCAGGTGCGCCTCGAGCGTGCCTTCGACGACGCCGGGCGTCCTTCCGAAATCGTCGGCGTTGACGATCAGGCGCTTCATGCCGGCGACAGTCTAACTTCTCTGGCTCCCGGTTGACCCGAGCTCCTCCAGGGCCAGCCGGACCGCGCCCAGGGCCGGCTCGACCTCCAGCGGCGCGATCCGGGCGTTGGGCGTCGCGAGTCGCTGCGCGACGGTGGCCTGGAGCCGGGGCAGGGCGGCGAAGGTGCCTCCCGACAAGACGACGTCGTAGGGCGCCCGTTCCAGGTCGAGGCGCGCGACCACGGTCCGCGCGGCCAGGACGAGCTCGGCCGCCGCGGCGTCCACGATGCCCGCCGCCACGGCGTCCCCGGCGGCCGCCGCCTCCTCCACCCGGGCCGAGAACACCGCGACGCGGTGGCGGGGGTACTCCGCGTCGTAGACGGCGGCGATCAGGCCGTCCATTCCGTCCACGCCGAAGTGCCCGAAGAGCGCCGGCCCAAGCGCGGTCTCCGGTCCCCGGCCGTCGGCGGCGCGCAGCACGGCGCGGATCGCCCGCTCTCCGATCCAGAACCCGGACCCCTCGTCGCCCACGTGCCACCCGCGCCCGCCGGCCCGGGCCACGTCGCCCCGCGCGTTGCGGCCCCAGGCGATCGAGCCGGTCCCGCAGACCAGAGCCAGGCCCACGCGCAGCCTGGAGCCGGCGACGAACGCGATCCGCGCGTCGCTGGTGACGACGACCCGGCTGCGGAAGCCGATCCGACGCATCATGTCGCGCAGGACGGCCTGGTCCTTCGGCCGGTCCGCGCCGGCGATGCCGAGGGCGACGGCGTCGGGCCGGACGCCGGCCTGGGCCTCGGCCTCCTCGACCACCTTATGCAGGACTTTCTCGACCTCGAGCTCGCCGTGGGTCTTGAGGTTCGCGCCGCCCCCCTGCGCCGATCCCAGGATGCGCTCGGACGCGTCGGCCAGGAGCGCGCGCGTTTTCGTTCCGCCGGCATCGATCCCCAGCACGTGGCGCATAGCGCGGAATTATGCCTCCGCGGTTGAGCGGCGCCGAAACCGAGGCCTGTTTACGAGCGCCGAACGCCCCGCCGCGCGGCGACGATCGCGACCGCGGTGAGGCCGGCGAGAATCCCGAAGACGAGCGGGCCGGCCAGCCGGAGCCAGTCGCCGGCGGCGGCCGGAGAACCGAGTCGGGCGAGCTCCGCGATCAGGCGCACGCCCGCGCCGGGCCGCGCGCGCGCCGCTTTGAGCGCCGCGAGCAGAGCGGTCGTGCCAGCGGCCGCCAGGAGCCCGGCCGCTCCGGCGAGGAGACCGCGCCACGCCAGGCCGGCGCGGCCGACGGGCTCCCGCCGCGCTTGGTCGGCCAGCTCGAGGTCCGGCTCGCGGACCGAGAGCGGCACGAAGCGGCGCAGCAGGATCAGGCCGGGCACCGAAGCAAAGACGCTCACGACGAAGAACGGCGTCCAGCCGATCGCGTCGACGAGGAATCCGGCGGGCGGACCGACCAGCGTGCGGCCGAGCGCGAAGATGCTGGAGAACAGCGCGTACTGCGTGGCCGAGAACTGCTTTTGCGTGAGCCGCAGGAGCAGCACGCCGAACGCGCCGGTGGCCATCCCCTGGCACAGGTTCTCGACGCCGACGGCCGCGTACATGACGAGGCGGTGGGCGATCGGCTGCGCGTTCGCGGCGAGCGCGGCGGCCCCGGAGAGGCACGGCACGCCCGGCGTCATTCGATCGACGGCGACGTAGCCCAGAAACCCGATTGCCTGGATGGCGCCGAAGATCCAGAGCGCGCGGCCCAGACCGATGCGGTCGCTGGTCCAGCCGCCGACGAACGTGCCGACGATGATGGCCACCAGTCCGATCGTGGCCGTGGCCAGGCCGACGTCTCCGGGCGAGTAGCATTTCTGGATCAGGAACGGCCGCGTCAGGGCCGTGGCCAGGTTCTCCCCGAACTTGTAGAGAAGCAGGAAGGCGACGATCTCGACCGCCCGGGACTTGCGGAAGATCCCGATCAGGGGCTCGAGGACCGCGTCGCGCAGCGTCCGGGGAACGCCGGTGACCGGCGGCGGCTCGGGCGACCAGAGCACGACGCCCATGAGAGGCAGGTACAGAACGGCCAGGCCGAGGAAGACGAAATGCCAGCCCAGGCGCTCGCCGACGGTGATGGCCACGGCGCCGGACAACAGCGTGGCGGCCCGATAGAGCGCGACCCGAGCGCCGACGGCCGTCCCCATTTCCGCCCGCTCCAGCACCTCGACCGCGTAGCCGTCGATGGCGATGTCCTGGGACGCCGACGCGAAGGCGATGAAGAGCGAGATCACCGCGACCACGCCGACCACTGGCGCGCGCGCTTCGATCGCCAGCAAGCCGATGCCGAGCGCGAGAAGGGCCTGGAAGAGAATCATCCAGGACCGCTTGCGGCCCAGAAAGCCCGGGTTCCAGCGGTCCATGAGCGGCGCCCAGAGGAACTTGAAGGTCCACGGCGCCTGGGCCAGGGAGAAGAGGCCCACGGTCTTGATGTCGACGCCCCGGTAGGTCAGCCAGGCCGGGAGCGCGATCCAGATCAGCCCGAGCGGCAGGCCGGAGGAGAAGGATTGCAGCGTGACCGCGCCCAGGCGGCGGGAGGTCAGCGCGCTGCGCAGGCTGGCGAAAGTCGATGGCCGAGCCGATTTCGGCATCTGGGAGACAGTCTGGCAGAATCGCACCGGGATCGGGTGATCGCAGCGTGAACGCAACGCGATTGGAGATCTGTCCGATAGAATCCCGGGTGACCCGATCCCGCTGCGATCTCGCTGCGATCTCGTTGCGATCGGCCCGGAGGCGCACCATGCTTCGCTCTTTTTCGATCGCCCTGACGATCCTCTTCGCCGCAAGCGCCTTGGCCGCTCAAAGCGCGCCGTCGGGCCTGGACGCCCTCTACCCCGACCTGGAGAAGCTCTCGATCGACATCCATCAGAATCCCGAGCTTTCCCAGCATGAGGAGAAGACGTCGGCGAAGCTGGCGCAGCGCCTCCGGGCTCTGGGGTTCCGGGTCACCGACCACGTCGGGGGGTTCGGCGTCGTCGGCGTCCTCGAGAACGGCAAGGGCCCCACGGTCATGGTCCGCACCGAGCTCGACGCGCTGCCGGTCGAGGAGAAGACCGGGCTGCCCTACGCCAGCCACGTCACGACCAGGGACGACTCCGGCGCCACGGTGCCGGTCTCCCACGCCTGCGGCCACGACATCCACATGGCCGCCTGGGCCGGGACGGCGGCGCTTCTGTCCAGGTCGAAGGACCGCTGGCGCGGGACGCTGGTGATGATCGCGCAGCCGGACGAGGAGAAGGACAGCGGAGCCCGGCGCATGCTGGCCGAGGGCCTCTTCACGAAGTTCCCCAGGCCGGACTTCGCGATCGCCATCCACGACGACGCCGACATTCCGGCCGGGACCATCGGATGGATCTCCGGCTTCGCCCTGGCCAACGTCGACTCCGTGGACGTCACGATCTACGGCCGGGGCGGGCATGGAGCCGCGCCGTACCGGACGGTCGACCCCATCGTCATCGCCGCGCGCACGGTCGTCGCGCTTCAGACCATCGTCTCCCGCGAGATCAACCCGGTCGATCCCTCCGTGGTCACGGTGGGATCGATCCACGGCGGCACCAAGCACAACATCATCCCCGACGAGGTGAAGCTCCAGATCACCGTCCGCTCCTACAAGGACGACGTGCGCAAGCATCTTCTGGAAGCGATCGCGCGGATCGCCAGGGGCGAGGCCATGGCCGCGGGAGCGCCCCGGGAGCCGCTGGTGAAGGTCGCCGGCGGCGATCCGGCCGTCTACAACGATCCGGCGCTGGTCAAGCGGCTGACCGAGGTCTTCCGCCGCCAGTTCGGTCCGGACCGGGTCGTCGAGATGCCTCCCAAGATGGTCTCCGAGGATTTCTCGGAGTATGGTCGGGCCGGAGTGCCGTCGGCGATCTTCTTCGTCGGCGCGGTCGATCCGGCCAAGCTCGCGGCGGCCAGGGCCGGCGGGCCGCCGGTCCCCGGGCTGCATTCCTCGCAGTGGGCTCCGGAGCGCGAGCCGGCGATCAAGGCCGGCGTGACCGCCGAGGTGGCGGCGGTGATGGAGTTGTTGAAGAGCAAGTAGGTCGTGAGGCGTCAGGCGTCAGGCGTGAGGCGAAGCCCCGGAGACGACCCACCCCTTCTGAACCGGCATCGAATCTGCACCTCTCCGGGCTGTGGAGTCCTTCCTCGACCACCGACTCTTTCGCGTCGGCGGCGCGCCGGTCACGGTGGGAAGCCTGATCGCGTTCGTCGCGATCCTGGCTTTCTCCCTTCTGGTTTCGCGGCTGGTCCAGCGGCTCGTGGCCACCCGGCTTCTCACGCATCGCCTGAACCTCGGCGTCCGCTACGCGATCGGACGGTTCCTGGGCTACGTGATCCTCCTGGTGGGCGCGTTCATCGCCCTGGAGACCGTCGGGATCAGCGTCGGCGCGCTCGCCGCGTTCTTCGCCGCGCTCGGGGTGGGCATCGGGTTCGGGCTGCAGGACATCGCCAAGAACTTCGTCTCCGGCCTGATCCTCCTGGTGGAGCGTCCCATCCAGGTCGGCGACCGCGTCGACATCGGCGACGTCAGCGGCGACGTCGTGGAAATCCGGACCCGGGCGACGGTCGTGCGCACCAACGACGACGTGCATCTCATCATCCCCAATTCCAAGTTCATCTCCGACACCGTGACCAACCGCTCGTACGGGAATCCGCGGGTGCGTTACCGCGCGCCCGTCGGCGTGGCCTACGGCTCGGATCCCCGGGACGTCGAGGCGGCCCTTCTGGAAGCCGCGCGGTCGACGTCCGGGGTGCTGGACGAGCCCGGGCCCACGGTCCGGTTCCGCGGGTTCGGCGAGTCCTCCCTCGATTTCGAGGTGCAGTGCTGGACCTCGGTCATGCTCCACCGCCAGGGCGCCTTTCGAAGCGACCTGAATTTCGCCATCCACGACGTGCTCAAGGCCCGGGGGATCGAGATTCCCTTCCCCCAACGCGACGTCCGGGTCCGGTTCCGGAGCGAGGCGGGCGTCCCCGGAGACGGCCGCCCGGCGGCACGGAAGGTGCAATCCCCGACGGCGGAGGAGCTCACATGAACCGAGATGAAATCGCGGGAAAGAAAGAGAACGTCAAGGGCCGCGTGAAGGAGGCCGCAGGCATCCTGACCGGAAACGAGGACCTCGAGTCCGAAGGCGCCGGCGAACGCTCCGAAGGCGCCCTGCGCGAGAAGAGCGGGACGCTGCGCCGCAAGGTCGGCGAAGCGATCGAGGATCTCGGCAAGAACGTCAAGAAGTAAGCGTAGGACGTGAGGCGTGAGGCGTGTCTTCTCCCTCTCCCCGAGGGAGAGGGCGGGGTGAGGGTTAGGGCTTCGTGCCTTCCCCGGTCGCGGCGCGCGAAGTCTCCCAGAGGGGAGGAGGCGCGCGCCGCGGGAGCGAGAGCGAGAGAGGGATCAGGCGGGCCGTCGAGGCCGCAACCGGCCGAGCGGACCGCCGGTGCGCGCAGCGCAGATCCCGAACGAGCGGAAGCGACGTGTCCCCGAGGGAGAGGGCGGGGTGATGGTCAGCGATGGGCGGGCGGGGGCAAGCCCCGCCCCTACGGCACCAAAGATCACCGACTTGCCCGCTCACGCAGTCTAAGCTCGCGGCGCGCGTAGTCTCCTGAGCGGAAGCGAAGGAGAAGGCGCGCGCCGCGAAGGGCCCACGTTCCTGCCCTGGTTCGCGGCGTGCGAAGTCACCCGAGCGGAAGCGAGGGTGGAGGCGCACGCCGCGGGAGCCGCAGCAGGCGCAGACCGTAAGCGCAGCGCAGGCGACGTTTTCTGTTTGAGCCGCGCCTCGGTTCGGGAATAATGACTTCCAATGGCAAGCCCGAAACCGGTCCGACGCGCTCCCGAGCCGGCCGTCCCGCGCGCGCGTCCGCGCGAGCACCGCTTCGAGGACGCCGCGGCGCTCTACGGCATTCCCAACTGGGGGAAGGGCTTCTTCCACGTCTCCGACGACGGCGAGCTCCTCGTGCGGCCGACGCGGGAGGCCGCCCGCAGCGTCGCGCTCAAGGCGATCGTCGACGAAGTCGCGCTGCGCGGGATCACCACGCCGATGATCGTGCGGTTTCCGCAGATCCTGGCCTCCGCGGTGGCGGCCTTGAACGACGCCTTCGCGCGCGCGATCGAGGAGTACGGGTACCAGAACGTCTTTCGGGGCGTTTTTCCCATCAAGGTCAACCAGAAGCGCGTGGTGGTCGAGAAGATCATCGAGGCCGGGCGGCGCTACGGCTACGGCCTGGAAGCCGGCTCGAAGCCGGAGCTCCTCGCCGCGCTGTCCGCGGACCTCTCCCCCGATTGCCTCATCACCTGCAACGGCTACAAGGACGAGACCTTCGTGCGCATGGCCTTGAACGGCGTGCGCATGAAGAAGAAGGTCGTCCTGGTGCTGGAGAAGGTCTCCGAGCTCGACCGGATCCTGGCCGTGGCCAAGGCGCGCGGCGTGCGCCCGCTGATGGGAATGCGGGCCAAGCTCTACGCCCGCGGCTCGGGCAAGTGGGCCAAGTCCGGCGGCGAGGCCGCCAAGTTCGGCCTGACCACGCCGGAGATGCTCGAGGCCGTCAAGATCTTGAAGTCGCGCCGGATGCTCGACGCGATGGTCATGCTCCACTTCCACATCGGGTCCCAGATCACCGACATCCGTAAGGTGAAGCTGGCCATCCGCGAGGCCGGGCGCGTCTACGCGAAGCTGCGGGCGCTGGGCGTTCCGATCCAGTACCTGAACCTGGGCGGGGGCCTGGGCGTCGACTACGACGGCAGCAAGACGGCCTTCGACTCGTCGATGAACTACTCGGTTTCCGAGTACGCCAACGACGTCGTCTACACGATCAAGCAGATCTGCGACGAGGAAAACGTCCCGCATCCGACCCTGGTGACGGAATCGGGCCGCGCGGTCACCGCCTTCCACTCCGTGCTCATCACCAACGTCCTCGACGTCGCGGACCGCATCGAGTCGGGGCGCAAGGTGCGGGTCACCTCCAACGACGCGCCGGTGATCCAGGAGCTCGCGGGGATCCTGTCCAGCGCCAACGCCAAGAACCTGCGCGAGAGCTACCACGACGCGCTCCAGTACAAGGAGGAGCTCTTCACGCTCTTCAACCTCGGGCACCTCTCGCTGGAGGACCGGTCCAAGGGCGAGATCCTCTTCTGGCAGATCTGCGAGCGGATCCACAAGGATCTCAAGACGTTGAAGGACATTCCCGAGGAGTTCGACGACATGGAGAAGATGCTGGCGGACACCTATGTCTGCAACTTCTCCGTGTTCCAGTCGCTGCCGGACTCCTGGGCCATCGACCAGCTCTTTCCCATCCTGCCGATCCACCGCTTGAACGAGCGGCCGACCGAAACGGCCACGCTCGCCGACATCACCTGCGACTCCGACGGCAAGATCGACAAGTTCATCGACCTGCGCGACATCAAGGAGACCCTGCCGCTCCACACGTTCCGCCGCGACGAGTCCTACTACCTGGCCTTCTGCCTGATGGGCGCGTACCAGGATGTGCTGGGCGACCTTCATAACCTCTTCGGGGAGGCCCACGAGGTCCTGGTCACCGTGGACGACGAGGGACGGGCCCACATCGACGACGTCCTGCCCGGCGAGCCCTGCGAGCGCGTGCTCGAGTACATGAATTACGACAAGACCGAGATCCTCGACTCGATCGGGCGCCAGCTGCGCCGCGTGGCCAACCGTCCCATCAAGAAGGACGAGATCCAGGCCATCTACCGCGAGTTCGAGGCGGTGTTCCCGCGGTATACGTACCTGGAGAGATAGTCGGACGGAAGAAAGACTGAGGACTGAAGACTTCAGTCGCAGTCGCCGAAGCTGGTCCTATACTCGCCATCGTGCCTGACGATGCTCTGCCCGGCCAGGATCTCGTCGACCGGGGCCTCGCCGACCTCGCCGCCGGAATCGTCTCGGTCGAATCCCTTCTGGTGTCGGCCGGCGCGCCCCGCCTCCGCGCCATCGGCATCGACGTGCCCCCGGCGATTCCCGACCCGGAGCGGAAGCTCTACGACCTGCTGGCGGAGTCCGACTCCGACGCGGCGCACGGACGCTACAACGCGCTCATCCGGCGCCTCGTCAGCTTCGAGCGGGCGGCGGAATGTGCCGGCCCGTAGACGCCGAGAGACTCCGCTCTTTCTTCGAAGCGATCGGCGCACGAGCGCAGCAGGACACCCGCATCTACCTGACGGGCGGCGCGACCGCCGTTCTCGAAGGATGGAGGACCTCGACGGTCGACGTGGACCTGAAACTCGTTCCCGAGTCCGACGCGCTCCTGCGCGCGATTCCCGAGCTCAAGGAGAGCCTGGAGATCAACGTGGAGTTGGCCGCGCCCGATCAGTTCATTCCCGAGCTTCCCGGCTGGGCCGCGCGCAGCCCGTTCATCGCTCGGGCGGGGCGCGCGAGCTTTTATCACTACGATCTCTACGCTCAGGCTCTGGCGAAGATCGAGCGCGGACACGACAAGGACCTGGCGGACGTGCGCGCCATGATCGAACGGGGCAAGATCGAGCGCTCCGAGGTCCGACGTCTGTTCGAAGCGATCGCTCCCAGTCTCTACAGGTTCCCGGCGATCGACCCGAAATCCTTTCGCCGCGCGGTGGACCGTGCCTTGAGCGACCCCAAAGCATCCTGAGAGACCCTCCCGCCTCCCGCCTCCCGCCTCCCGCCTCCCGCCTCCCGCCTAATAGAGCAGATACTTCCGCCGCGTCCTCTCGAACTCCTCCAGCCGCTTGCCCCACGAGGCCACGATGCGCGGCGCGGGCTCGCCGCGGTCCAGACGCTCGAAGGCGTCGCGGTTCGCCAGAAGCTTCACGAACCCCTCCCGCTTCCATTCGATCGGGTACAAATCGCGCAGCGCCGCGGCGATCTCAAGGCCCAGCGTGACCGACCGCAGGGCCTCGCGTTCGACGACGTCGATGCGCACGCCGCCGCAGCTCCGGCCGGCGTACACGCTCGCGGAGGGCGTGAAGCGCACCGGCGAAAACCGCACGCCGGGGAGGGCGCGCGCCGAGAGCACCCGCGAAAGCCGCGGCCCATCGATCCACGGAGCGCCGAGGACCTCGAAGGGCGTGTCCGTGCCGCGGCCGACCGAGACGTTGGTGGTCTCCATCAGCCCGATTCCCGGATAGAGCGCCGCCGCGGCGAGCGACCGCATGTTGGGCGACGGGTTCACCCACTCCAGGCCCGTCTCGTCGTACCAGAGGCGGCGGGACCAGCCCCGCATCTTCACCACGCGCAGGTCTGCGCCGATTTTTCGTTCGGCGTTGAAGAGGAGGGCCAGCTCGCCGACGGTCATCCCCGTGCGCACCGGAATCGTGTGGTAGGCGGTGAAGGAGAGCTGGTCCGCGTCGGCCGGCGGCCCTTCGACCAGATCTGCGCCGATGGGGTCGGGGCGGTCGAGGACGACCACGGGGACCTTCGCCTTCGCCGCTTCCTCCAGGACGTAGCCCAGGGTCGTGAGGTAGGTATAGAAGCGCGTTCCCGCATCCTGCACGTCATAGACGACCGCGCCGAGGCCGGCCAAGTCCTCCGGCCGCGGGTGCCGGCTCTCGCCGTAGAGCGAGCGCACCGGAAGCCCGCTCGCGGCGTCGACCGAGTCGGAAACGCCGGCGTCGGCGTCGGTCGCCAGGCCATGCTCGGGCGAGAAGAGGCGCACGAGCTCGACGCCCGCCTTGCGTGCGGCATCGGAGCGCAGCGTCGCGATCGTCGTCGTCCCGTCGCGCGCGCGGCCGGTGGCGTTGGTCACCAGCCCGACACGCAGCCCGGCGATCTCGCGGAAGCCGTCGGCCGCCAGCGTGTCGATCCCGGCCTGGACTTCGGGGGTGCGGTGTGGCAGGCGCGCCTCGAGCTGCCGCGCGCGCCCCCCGACGTCCTCGTGGACCGACGCCGCCACGATGTTGGAGACCAGGGCCCGCAGGCGCAGGACGTTGCCCGTGCCGTCGGGATGCACGCGGTTGGAAAGAAGAAGCGCGTAGGTCCGGGAGGCCGGATCGATCCACAGTGACGTCCCGGTGAACCCGGTGTGCCCGAAGGAGCCGGGCGGAAAGAGATCTCCGCGGATGCTGGAATAGCCGGTCTGGATGTCGAAACCGAGGCCGCGCAGGTCGTCGTCTCCGTAGTCGTAGGGGCGGGTCATGGCGTCGACGGAATAGGGCGACAGAACGCGCATCGATCCGCGCTTGCCCTGGCCCAGGATCATCTGGCAGAACTTCGCGAGGTCGTCGGCGGTGGAGAAGAGCCCGGCATGTCCGGCGACGCCGCCCAGCGCATACGCGCGCGGATCGTGGACTTCGCCGCGCATCCAGCGCCCCTCGCGCTCCTCCGTCGGGGCGAACCGGGACACATCCCCCGCCGCGGGTCCGCCCCCGGGGGGCAACGGATGGAAGCCGGTGTCCTTCATTCCGAGCGGCCGGAAGATCTTCTCGGCCGCGAACCGGTCGAGCCTCTCTCCGGAGACGGCTCGGACGACCTCGCCCAAGACCTCGTAGCCGACGTCGGAGTAGACGAAGCGGGCCCCCGGCGGCCGGGCCAGCGGCTGGCGGAACTTGCGCGCGAAGATCTCGTCGGGAGTTCCGACGTACAGCTCCAGCGGATCGTCGGGAGGAAATCCGGCTCGGTGCGTCAGGAGCTCTTCGATGGTGATCCTGGCGCGGTCGCCGCCGCCCGCGGCGAAGTCGGGCAGAAAGCGCACGACGGGATCGGTCAGCCGCAGCTTCCCCTCCTGCTCCAGGATCAGGATCGAAGGCGCGGTGGCCACCGTCTTGGTCAGGGAAGCCAGGTCGAAGATGGTGTCCGGCGTCATCGTCTCGACCTGCGGCAGGACCGCGCGGTCTCCGTAGGCCCTGCGGAATACAACTTGTTTATTGTGTCCGACGAGCACCACAGCGCCGGGCAGCTCCCGCGCGGCGATCGCGTCGCGCACCACGCCGTCGATCGCGCCGAGCCCGTCCCCGCGCGCCCGCGCCGGAGGCGCCGCCCGGGCCGTTGCGGCCGTTGCCAGCAGCAGCGCCGCCGCGATCATGCCCTCTCCCGGACCAGCCCGGCCACGAGAAGAACGCCGGAGACGGCCATGGTGGCGCAGAAGAGCAGCGTCTGCCGCGGCAGATGGAAGATGACGCCGCCGGTGGCGAACATCAGCGAATAGACGAAGGCGATGCCCAGGACCCAGAGTCCGAGGTTGCGCCCGATCTCGCCCGGAGGCGGCGCGATCCCCGTGGAGCGCGCGATGGGCGCCCAGCCACTGCCCGCCGGCCGCACTTTGGTATAGAAGGCCGCCAGCGTCTCGCCCGGTTCGGGGCGCGTGGCGAAAGTGACCGCCAGCCAGACCACCGTGGTCACCGCGGTCGTGGCGATCAGGTTCAGCGCGAAACCGCGCGGCGTCGCCGGATCGAAGACCCCGCGCAGAGTGAGGGAAGTCACCAGGGCGCAAGCCATCGCCGCCACCTCCGACCAGGCGTTCACCCGCCACCAGTACCAGCGCAGGATGTAGACGAGACCGGTCCCCGCTCCGAGCGTCAGGAGCAGCTCCCAGACCTGGCTGATCTGGTTCATGAAAACGGTCACCAGAAGCGAGAGCAGGAGCGTCAACAGCGTGGCCGCCCGGGAGGCGAACACGTAGTGGCGCTCCGAGGCCCCGCGACGTAGAAAGCGCCGATAGAGGTCGTTGACCAGATAGCTCGAGCCCCAGTTCATCTGTGTGGCCTGCGTGGACATGTAGGCCGCGGCGAACGACGCGAGCATGAGGCCCCGCAGGCCGGAAGGCAGATAGTCGACCATCATGCGGACGTAGTTCAAGCCCGGATCGTCGGCTCCGGACGCGTTCTTGAGCGATCCGCCGAAGAGAGCGAGCGAGCAGAGCGCGGTGATGACCCACGGCCAGCTCCGGATGGCGTAGTGCGCGACGTTGAAGAAGAGCGCCGCCGCCCGGCTGTGGCGCTCGTCCTTGGTGGCCAGCATGTTCTGGGCGACGTAGCCGCCGCCGCCGGGCTCGGCGCCCGGGTACCAGGAGGCCCACCAGTTCAAACCGAGCAGAGCGGCGAGCGAGACGACGGGCAGCACCCATACGCCCTCGGAGGCGGGCGGCCAGACCGACAGAATCGCCCCCGCCGAACCGAAGGTCGTGCCCGCTGGCGAGCCCGAAGGATGGGCCAGACCCACCCGCGCCTTCATCGCCGCGATGCCGCCGACCGCGCCGACCGAGACGATCGCCAGGATGATCGCCCCTCCCATCTCGAAGAGATATTGCAGGCCGTCGGTGGCCGCGACGCCCCAGTAGCCGGAGATGACGGTGTAGAGAAAGGTCAGCAGAAGGCAGACGACGAGCGCCGTCCACTTGGAGACGCCCAGCGTCCCGCCGAGCACCTTGGCCATCCCCAGGTTGACCCAGCCCATGATGAGAATGTTGACGACCAGTCCCAGGTAAGCGGCGCGGAAGCCGCGCAGGAACGCGGCGGGCCGGCCGGCGTAGCGCAGCTCGGTCAGCTCCACGTCCGTCACCACCGCGGCGCGCCGCCAGAGCCGGGCGAAGAAGAACGTGGTCAGCATCCCCGACGGCAGCATCGACCACCACAGCCAGTTTCCGGCCACTCCGTTCTTGGCCACCATCTCGGTCACGGCCAGAGGCGTGTCGGCGGAAAACGTCGTCGCCACCATCGTCGTCCCGGCGATCCACCACGGCATCGAGCGATCGGAGAGAAAGTAGTCGAGCATGGAGCGCTTGGCCCGGCGCGCGAAGAAGAGCCCCACGCCCAGGGACAGCGCGAAGTAGCCGCCGAGAATTGCCAGGTCGAGCGCCTGGAGCTTCATCGAAGGGTCCCCGGTCGGATCACCGGACGGCCTCCCTGGAAAGCCCGGCGCCCCGCTGCGCGATGCCCGGGATCGTCACCGGCGTGCGCCCGGTGATCGCCGCCTCGCCCAACAGGGCGCGCGCGGCGGCGACCTGCGAATCGCGCTGTCCTCCCCACGCCAGCAGACAGGTGCGGGCGTCCGGAAGATCGGACACCAGGTATGGCGAGCCGAAGGACAGGAGGACCACCGGAACGTTTCCGGCCAGCAGCTCCCGCGCGGCGTGCGCTCCCGGCTCGGGCAGAGAGATGTCGCCGCGTCCGCTCTGGAAGCGGACGAAGAGACAGAGGAGCACCACGTCGGACCGGCGAGCGGCGTCCAGCGCGGCGTCTTCGTCGGCGAGCGCGGAGCGCGCGTCGAGCGTCACGCGTTCGATCGGCGCGCTCAGTCCGGGCTGCAGCGCGCCGGCAAGATCGTCCCCGGCGTGCGCGGCCGAGTCCGTGACGGCGACGAGCAGGACGCGCCGTCCCGCGGTCAGGGGAAGGACTCCCGGCTTCTCGCGCAGGAGGGTGAGAGATCGGCGCGCGATCTCCTCCGCCACCGCGCGGTGCGCCGGCTCGTCGACCATCCGGAAGATCCGATCGAAGTCGGGGCGCGGCGCGCCGACGCGCTTCTTGGCCGCGAGGATCCGCGCGACGGATTCGTCCAGCCGCTCGCGCGAGATGCGCCCGGATGCGACGGCCTCCCGCACGCCGGCGACGGCGGCGTCGGTGTCGGGAGACTTGAGCGCCTGATCGGCACCGGCCAGAATCGCGCGGATCGCGGCCTCCGCGGCGTCGTAGTGATCGACGATGCCCCCCATGTCCAGCGCGTCGGTGACCACCAGGCCGCGAAATCCCAGATCGCCGCGCAGCAGCCCGCCGGTGATCTTCTCCGACAAAGAAGCGGGGACCGTCGCGCCCTGCGTCACGTCCACCGGATTCTGCGTGTAGGGGTTCTCGCTCTCGCCGCCCGGCCGAATGGGGGCCAGGGTCGGATCGATGCGCGGCAGGGCCATGTGCTCGGTCATCACCGACCCGACGCCCGCGGCGATGGCCGCGCGGAAGGGCACGAGCTCGACGCGGTCCAGCCGCTGCCGCGTCGCGTCGGAGACCGGCAGCGCGCGGTGGGAGTCCGTGCTGGTGTTGCCGTGCCCGGGGAAATGCTTTGCCGTCGCGATCACGCCGCGGGATTGGACGCCTTCGACGAACGCGGCGACGTAGCGGGCGACCTCCTCCGGGTCTTCGCCGAAGCTGCGGACGTTGATCACCGGATTGGCCGGGTTGTCGTTGACATCAGCCACCGGCGCGTAGATCTGGTTGAGACCGATCGCCCGCGCCTCCTCGGCGACGATCTCCCCTTCGCGCCGGGCCAGCCGCGGGTCTCCGGTGGCGCCGATGGCCATGGCCCATGGCCAGTAGGTCGTGTCCGAGAACCGCATGCCGGGGCCGGCCTCGAGATCCGCGCTGACGAGCAGCGGCACCCGCGCCATGTCCTGCAGGCGCCGCGTCAGGAACGCCGCTTCGAAGACATTCGACCCCGAGGCCCAGTCGATCCCGCCCACGTGATTGTCCCGGACCTGGTGGACGAGCGCGCGATACTCGGGCGATTGCTCGTTCTCGAACCCCGCGCGCGCCACGGAGACGAAGAGCTGGCCGACTTTCTCGTCGAGCGAAAGCTCCGTCGGCCGCACGGCCATCGTCGCGCAGCCGGCCGCCAGGCCGACGAGCAGGAGGCCGATGAGGAGGGAGCGCACCAGCGCAAGAGTCTAAAGTTCAACTCCGGTGGTTCAAAGTTCAAATTTCGAAACGCGGCGGAGGCAACCTCGACGCGCCACAGGAATCCGCCGGCAGCGCCGCTCTATACTCGGCACCGGGGACCTCCGATGACCGACCCCGTTGGCCTGACCGACGAAGAGCGATCCGCGGCCGTTGCCGAGCTCGAGGCCTCGCGCGGGAGGCTCCTGGCCGCGGTGGAGAATGTAAGCGAGGAGCAATGGCGCGGCCGCCAACCGCCGGATCGCTGGTCCATCGCCGAGTGCGCCGAGCACATCACGGCCGCGGAGCTCCCGCTCTCGAAATTCTTCGCCAGCCTGCCGGCCGGCGAGCTCCCTTCGCCGGAAGAGAGAGCGCGCATCCGCGAAAAAGACGAGTTCGTGCGCACGTTTCTCCGGGACCGCACGCGCCGCGACGAGGCCCCCGAGCGGCTCCGGCCGAAGGGGCGCTTCTCCTCGCGCGCGGAGACCCTCCGAATCTTCGAAGAACGGCGCGCCGCGAACCTCGCCTACGTGCGCGAGACCACCGATCCCCTGCGCGACCGCTTCGCCCCGCACCCTTTTGCCGGTCTGATCGACGGCTATCAGTGGATCCTGTTCCTCGCGGCGCACACCGACCGCCACGCCGCCCAGATCGAACAAGCGCGCGTGGCTCTGCCTCCGACGCCAGGTGAAACACCTCAGGCAACCACAATCCTCTGAAGCGCAGGGGGATGGGGCCAACGCGGCTCGCCTGGCTCGATGAGGCCGGCAGCAGCTCGAGCCCTTCCCCGGACGCCCTGGGGCTACAAATCCGCTCTTCTTAAAAAAGTTTGTCTCGATTTTGGTCTCTGGAAGCCACTCAATGGGTAGGGAGAAGAACGCGTGGACGTCATCTGCCTGCCTGATCGGCGTAAATCGCTGAAAAGACTGGCGGACAGGAGTGAAATGCTGCGAACCCAAACAGCGGAGAACCTGACCGATGCCTCTGCCTCGTGAAAACGGTGGCCCTGCCCGATCGCTCGACGTGTTGATCCCAGGACTGACCATCTCGAGGTCGGGCTGCGAGACCGGACCGGCCCGGAACAGTTAGCTCGCCGGTTCGTGCCAGTCTTCGACGCTCAAGCCCGGAACGCGTGAGAATTCGCGCACGTTGTGAGTGACAACGATGAGCCCGAGAGCTTTCGCCGTAGCGGCAATGAGCAAATCCCTTTCACCAATTGGTCTTCCCTCCTGTTCGAGAATGAGCCGAAGCGCGGCGTATTCGTCGGCGGCCTCGATTCCAAAGGGAACAACCTCGAAAGGCTTCATGAACGCATCGACGCTACGCCGGGTCTCCGTCGGCCTGCTGCTCTTGGCCGCTCCGAATCGCAGCTCGGCGACGGTGATGGCGCTCAGGCCAAAATCATCGGGACTCGCTGCGCGAAGGCGCCTAATGACCTCCGGCCGACGCTTGATCGCGTAGATGCAGGTGTTGGTATCCAGAAGGTAGATCAACGCTCGAGGTCAGCGCGCGCCGAGCCCGCGGGAAGAGGTGCCGGAGTTTCGAAATCCGGAGGTACGCTCTTCCAGCTCCGCCAGTACCCTCTGGGCCAGGCTCGACGCTTCTTGGGCTCGAGAATGACCTTCTTGCCAGATCTGCGGATCTCGACTTCCCCTCCCTCGAAACGGAACTCCTTTGGCAGGCGCACTGCCTGGCTTCGTCCATTCCGAAACAGCTTCGCAGACGCCATGGTATAGGCCAGTATATACCACGATCGTGTACTTGCGTTTTTTGGAGTAAACCGCTGATGCCGCAGCGGTTCGGCTGAATTACAAGTTATAATCTTCAGCTGAAGGACGAGCAGTGAGCGACTACCACATCAATATCTTCTTCAGCGACGAGGACGGCGGGTACATCGCCGATATCCCGGATCTGAACTCGTGCTCGGCGTTCGGGAAGACTCCTGAGGAGGCTCTTGCCGAGGTCGAGCGGGCCCAGAAAGCGTGGCTCGCCGCGGCGCGCGAGAACGGGAAACCCATTCCCCCTCCTCGTTACCGACCGGTGATCTATCAGGTAGGTCAGTAGCTCGCGTCCCCCCGCCCTTCCGTCTGTCTCTCGCCTCCCGCGTCCTCGCCTCCCTCGATCCGCGCGCGACTTTCTTCGCGCTGGGGTGTCAAGAAAGGTTACGCCAGGGTCATGACACTGGTAGATCACAGGGTTTAAAGAACTTCCGCCGCTCCCTGAGTCCGGGGTACCGACTACCATCATCCCAACCTCGAGCTGGGCGGGTCGCTGGAGGTCTCGGTGGCCCACGCGAGGGTCGCTTGACAAGCTGTATCCCATAGGATACTCTCCTTCCTGTGCTCGAGGTCCGGCAGACCGAGAGGTACGCGAAGTGGTTTGGCCGACTCCGCGACAAGGAGGCGAGGGCACGGGTTCTGACCCGAGTTCGCCGATTCACTCGGCAACCCTGGCGACGTTCGACCAGTCGGCGAAGGCGTCTCCGAGTTGCGAATCGATTACGGACCGGGATACCGCGTTTATTTCACTTATCGAGGCGATGCTTTGGTGATCCTACTTGCGGGCGGTGACAAGCAGAGCCAGGAACGCGACATTCAGGCCGCGCTGGATCTCGCGCGTCATCTCTAGCAGCCCGTGGAAAAATGGATGCGGGTGTCGCGTCAGGGCTTTTGCGTTTGCGTGCGCGTACGTCCATCGTCGTGTGACGAAGCTGCAAGAGGCACGGAACATCGTTGTGCGGCAGGCAAAAGCCCTGCCGCCGCAAGCGGTTGCGGCGCCGCGGGGCCGTCTGCGTTGTTGCCGCTCCTCCCCGATGCACCCCGCATCGCCTTCGTCGCGTCGCCTCGCATCCGGCCCCGCGGCGCTCGCAACGTCACCTCACACCCTTTTTCCACGGGCTGCTAGGAGGTGTTCATGGCAAAGACGCGAACGAAGAAATGGGATGCGGCTGATCACGTGAGAACCCGAGCGCAAGCCGCGGCCTATCTCGAGGCTGCGCTCGAAGATGGCGATCCGGCCCTCGTTGCCGCGGTGCTCGGCGACATCGCACGGGCGAGAGGGATGACCAGAGTCGCCCGGGAAGCGGGATTGGGCCGGGAAAGCCTCTACAAGGCACTCTCGCGAGATGGGAATCCCGAGCTCGCGACCGTCCTCCACGTTGTGCACGCGCTCGGGCTGCGTCTGCGAGCTCTTCCTGCGCGCTAGGGACCAAGGGCGTACAGGCCGTACGGCGAATCGAACGAGCGGTTGGCTGGTCGGTGGGCGCCTTCGCTAATATATTTTATAGACCTGACCCCAGTACTCGCGCGGCTCGGGACTTCGAAGCCGCGAGGATTGCGCCGAAGTCGAGGTCATGGGTGAGAAGAACGTATCCGTTTGGATCGGGCCCATTCGAAGATCGTCGCGTCGGGCGCTCGAATGTCACCCACCGACGACCAGTGAATCGACTCGAAGCCGGCTCGCTCGAGGACGTCCGTCCAGGACGGCGACAGGTTCATGTCGATGAGGATCTTCAAGTGCGAGTGAGCGGTACTTCGATCTCCTCGGACCGCCAGGCGGCATAGGCAAGAGCCTGGCGGATATCGTCCTCTTCGAGGTAGAGATAGAGCTTGAGAACCTCCTGGTTCGTCTTACCCGCCGCGATCAGACCGACGATCGTACCAACCGTGACCCGCATTCCCCGCAAGCAGGGCTTGCCGCCCATGATTGCGGGATCCGTCGTGATTCGGTCGAGCGTCTCCATCGATGAACCTGCGGCCAAGATTATGCCGTAGTCGTGGTCGGCAGGGACATTACCGATCAGACCTTCCACCCCGTCCCCCGTCCGTCCTAATCCCCGCGTCCCCGCCTCGTCCCAAGGCTCCCCCTTCCCCCACTCTCCCGTCTCCCCCTCATCTCCAAATCCCCCGTTCCCCGTGTCTTGGTGCAGTTTGGTGCAAAATGGTGTAACATGGCTCTATGAGTTCGGCGAAAGCGGCGGTTCGGCAAAGTGTGACTCTTCCGCCGACCGTCGCGCGGCGAGTCCAGGCTATCGCAAGACGCGAGCGCACGAGCGCCAACAGGGTCATCGTTGATCTGATCGAGACCGGACTCGAGGCGAAGGAGCGGGAGAAACGGAAATTCTTCGAGCTCGCCGACCGCCTCGTCACGTCCGAGGACGCGTCTGAGCGCAAGCGCCTGAAGAGCGAGCTTGCCAGAATGACCTATGGTGAGTAGTGCCGAAGATCCAGTGGACGGATCTTCCTCTGGCGCTGCGGGATCATCTCTTCGACCGTCTCCGTGACCGCAAGATCACCGTGGAAGATCTCTATCAGATCAAGCTCTGGCGAGAATCTGAGCCAGACGCGCCCGATGGTCCTTGGTTCAAAGACTTCGGTTCGTTCAAGGTGTGCGGCGAAGGGCGGTATCCAAAGACCTTCCTTCTTCGAGGTCAGGCAGCCAGAGGAAAGAACCTCTAGCAGGGTGCTGCGCCGTCGCTAATATATTTTATAGACGTGACCCCAGTACTCCGTTCAAGCCGCATCGGCCTTCGTCTCTCTTACTGGTAAGATCTGACGAAGAGGTAGAGATATGACTTCCCTGGCAACGACTCGCCTATCGTCCCGTGGACAGGTCGTGATCCCGGAGGAAATTCGAGTTGCTCTGGGTCTTGAGCGAGGATCTCGCTTCGTCGTTCTCAGTGAGGGAGACGTGGTGATCTTGAAACGGATTGACGCCCCCTCGCGGAAGGAAATCCGGGCTCTGGCGGCGAAGGTTCGGAGACAGGCGCGGCGCGCCGGCATCAAGCCCGCGGACGTTCAAAGAGCAATCCGGAGCGTGCGGCGCGGCCGATGAGGGTCGTCTTGGACACGAACGTGCTCGTGTCCGCAATCTTCTTCGGTGGGATTCCGGGCCGGATCCTCTCCGCCTGGAGCGAGGGGCGATTTGAGATTCTCGCGAGCGTCGAAATCCTGACGGAATACATGAGGGTCGTGTCCCGGCTCCAGCAGCGATGGCCTTCGGTTGGAGCGCAATCGGTCCTGGACGTGATCATGCGCGAATCTCGCCTTGTTGAGCCAACCGCCGTAGAAACGTCGGCTTGTAACGACCCGGACGATCTGAAGTTTCTCGAATGTGCCCTGGCCGGTCGCGCTCGATGCGTCGTCTCGGGAGATCGTGCCCTTCTCCGTGCCTCCGGGTTTAGGGGAATCGAGGTCCAAACCCCGAAAGATTTCGTTCGACTCTTCCTGTGAGTAGGAGATCAGCGATGATTCGGGTCGTTTCAGTAGCAGCGCTCGATGGCTTTCGACTCGCGGTCAAATTCGATGATGGAACATCGGGGGAAGTGGACGTCTCCAGCCGTCTCTTCGGTCCGATGTTCGAACCTCTCGTGAGCGATGCCGAACTCTTTCGTCGCGTCTCCGTGGACGAGTTCGGCGCTGTCTCCTGGCTAACGGCGCCGACCTGGCGCCCGACGCCCTCTACCGGCAGATCAGAGGAACACCGGTCGGAACTCGCTAACTCCCTTATCCCGCGTCCCCGTCCTGCGTCCTCTTCGCCGCCCCCGTCGCCCAGTCACTCCGTCCCCCCGTCCCCGCGTTGCCATTTCTTTCTTGGGGACAGGACTGATGCCCCGTTCAGTTCACCCGATCACCGGATCGCCCGATCACCCGATTTCCTTCTTGATTCAACCGCATCAGGGGAGGCCTGGTCGACGGGGAGTAAAATGCAAACCCACGCCTCGCATGTGAGATACGGGTCCGGTCAGGTCGGAGTGAGGAGTTGCAGTGTCGGCGGATGTGCTCCATAACTGGAAATTCCTGCCTCGAATCGCACGAGTGACTGGCTGGTTGGTTGCGCCGTCGCTAATATATTTTGTAGACCTGATCCTAGTACTCCCACCTCCTAACTGATGACGATTCCCCGCGGACTCTACGAGACCCTCGTCACGGACTCTCTCGCCAAGGCCTTACGTGATCCCGGCCTCGACGGTTGCTCAGCCGACGTCAACGATCTGGATCCCGGCGATTCCCACCTGGTCTTCTTACGGCACCTTCGAGAAGCGCTCCGGCGAGTACTGACTGCTTACCCTACAGATGATCGTCTACGGCGGCAAGCCGAGATCGCCAATCGTGTCATCGAGCTCCTCGGCGATGAACCCGGCGCTGACCCGACCGGCGACCGCATCCCGTTTCCTCCCAAACAGCTCCTCGCTTTTCTCGACAAGGTCGCCGGACTCGGATCCACCGACGGTCCGGAACGTCCAGCCATCCCGCTTGCCACAAGTGATCTCCTGATCAACGCGCGAGGCGAGCCGAACGTCGGCTATGCGCTTTCTCGGGAATTCCCGTCCGCAGATCGTGTGGACCTTCTCTGCGCCTTTGTGCGGTGGAACGGCGTTCGGATCCTGCGGGAACCGATCGAGGCGTTCCGGCGGTCCGGTCGGCCTCTGCGCGTGTTGACCACGACGTACACGGGATCGACCGAGCGGCGCGCGCTCGACCTCCTTGTCGAGCTAGGCGCGCAAGTGAAAGTTAGCTACGACACCCAGACGACCCGTCTCCACGCGAAGGCCTGGCTTTTCCATCGATCCACCGGCTTCTCGACGGCCTATATTGGATCCTCAAATCTTTCTAAGGCCGCGATGGTCGATGGCCGCGAATGGAACGTCCGCCTCTCCGAAGTAGATGCTGGCCCGATCCTCGAGAAGTTCCAGGCAAGCTTCGAGGGCTACTGGGCCGACCCGACCTTCGAGAGTTACGACCCCGGGCGAGACGGTGAGCGCTTCGACCGAGCGGTAAGGACGTCCGAGCCTAACGCTCCAATTCCGTTCATTGGTCTCGATCTTGAGCCATTTCCCCATCAGCGCGAGATTCTAGAAAAGCTGGATGTCGAACGTGCTGTGCACGGCCGACACCGCAACCTCGTCGTCGCAGCAACGGGAACTGGAAAGACGTTCGTCGCCGCCTTTGATTACAAGCGGCTTCAGCGGCAGACCGAAAACCCGAATCTTCTCTACGTGGCTCACCGAAAGGAGATCCTGACCCAAAGTCTGATGGCCTTCCGCGTCGTCCTCAGGGACCGACAATTCGGTGAGCTTTACGTCGACGGCGAGCGACCAGAGGAGGGGCGTCACGTTTTTGCTTCGATCCAGTCCCTGAGCCAGATCGATCTCGGTCAACTCCCACCGGACTTCTTTGACGTCGTCGTGGTCGACGAGTTCCATCACGCCGCGGCGTCGACTTATACGCGACTTCTCGACCACCTTCGTCCAAAGGAGCTGATCGGTCTCACAGCAACGCCCGAACGCGCGGACGGCCGGGAGATCCTGGATAGGTTCGATGGCCGAATCGCAGCCGAGATCCGAATCTGGGAAGCGCTAGACCGCGGTCTCCTTTGCCCCTTCCAGTACTTCGGCATTCACGACCAAACGGACCTTTCTCACGTCCGATGGTCCCGACGCGGTTACGACATCGCCGAGCTTGAGAACCTGTACACCGGCAATGACGCGCGGGTTCGGCTGGTGATCGCCGAGATCGAGCGCAAGATCTCCCATCCGCGCCGGATGCGCGCCCTGGGATTCTGCGTCTCCATCGCGCATGCGCAATTCATGGCGCAGCGTTTCTCGGCACACGGCCTTCCGGCAGCCGCCGTCTCGGCCGATTCCACCAGACAGGAACGCGACGACGCTCTCCGGCGCCTCCGCCTGAGGGAGATCAACGTGCTCTTCTCCGTGGACCTCTTCAACGAGGGAGTCGATGTGCCCGAGATCGATACGGTCCTGTTTCTCCGCCCGACAGAGAGCGCCACCATCTTCCTTCAGCAACTCGGCCGAGGGCTGCGACTCGCAGATGGCAAGGAATGCCTGACGGTTCTCGACTTCATCGGCGCGTCGTCTGCGCGGTTTCGATTCGACCTGCGTTATCGCGCCTTAACTGGCGCCTCGCGATCTGCCATCCGGAAACAGATCGAGGAGGGCTTCCCCTTTCTCTCTGCCGGCTGCTCCGTCCAGCTCGACCGCGTCGCGTCGGAAATCATCCTGGAGAATCTGAGCCATTCGATCGGCTCGACGTTCCGAAGCCTGGAGGCCGAGCTTCGGTCCATCGCTCGGGAAATCGACCTCGCCGGGTTTCTTTCTGAAGCGAATCTCACCCTCGACGAGTTGTATCGGAATTCCAGCTGGTCCTGGTCGAAGCTTCGTCGGCAGGTCGGCCTGATCACGCCGCCGGAGGGCCCGGACGAGAAGGCCCTTTCGCGTGGGTTTGCGCGTCTGATCGATCTCGACGATCCGGAGTGGCTGGCCTTCGGTCGCGGGGTCTTTTCGGGTGCTGCTCCGCCGATGGGCGCCGACCTCTCAGACCGGGAGTCCCGGATCTTCACTGCCCTGCATTTCGCGATCTGGGGAGCCGAAGCCCCGCGTACGCTCACCGAATCCCTGCACCTCCTCTGGCGAAACGAAGCGGTCCGAAATGAGATCGTCGAGATTCTCGGCGTACTAACCTCGGAGACGTCTCACTTGCCGATTCCGCTCGACCAGGCCGTCGGTTGGAGCCATTCGATCCCGCTCTCGATTCACTGCCGCTACAGTCTGGACGACGTGCTCGCGGCGATTGGACGCTCGACCGTCGAGACGCCATACCGGATCCGCGAGGGCGTCCATTTCGACAAATCGACTCGTGCCGATCTCTTTTTCGTCACGCTCGAAAAGACAGAAGAGCACTACTCTCCGACCACCCTATATCGCGATTACGCGATCTCACCTGACCTCTTCCACTGGGAATCGCAAAGCACGACAAGCGAAGCCTCCCCCACGGGCCAGCGACGTATTCATCACCGTGAGCAGGGGGTCCAGCCGCTCCTGTTCATCCGAGAGCGCCGGACGACAGGAGGAAGAACCTCTCCTTACCTCTTTGCCGGACCGGTGGAGTACGTCTCGCACGTCGGTGAGCGACCGATGGCGATCCAGTGGCGCCTCCGCTATTCCCTTCCCGCCGACGTCTTCCGGGTGGCAAAGGTCGCGACCGCATGAGGAGGCTCGCCCGAGCAGGACGCGATCTGACCGGGCGGAGGGGGAGACTTGACGGTGATCTGCGAAACGGTTGGCTCGAGACAGAGCAGAGGGTGTCCTGGCGAGTTGAGCACGAGTCGTCTCATCTTCTGGAGGGGAGTTGTCCGGCAAGCCCAGCAGGTTAGCCACGAGGATTCAACCGCATCAGAGTTAGGTCTGGTCGACGGGGAGTAAAATGCAAGCCCACGCTTCCCATGTGAGATACGGGTCCGGCCAGGTGGGAGTGAGGAGTTGGGTGTCGGCTGATGGGTTCCAGAACTGGGAACGTCCTGCCTCGAATCGAACGAGCGGTTGGATGGTCGGTTGGGCCGTCGCAAATATATTTTATAGACCTGACCCCAGTATTCCTCGTGACCCAAACGGTCGGAGCTACTACCCTCTCCACGGTGGATTGGTCCGACTGCCGATCGCCGTCGCCGATCAGCCTGACCAGGAGCAGCTGACCTGGCACAACGAGAATGTGTTTAGGAGGTAATCGACGTGCTCACCGCTCCAAAGCCGAGGCGTCTGTTTACCTGTATGTAGCGGTAGTTGGGCGGACACTCCCGAGATTCCGTCGGCAGATTTTTCCACAGTTTAGGCAGCCTCTGGATCGACCTCCTTTCTGCTGAGGAGGGCGGCGCCGTCGAGGAAGGCCTGGTAGGGGGTGCGGCCCTGGGTCCGGTAGCCCTGGTGGGCGCGCTCGCGGTTATAGAAGTCGAGGTAACGATCGAGGTCGGCCTGGAGCTGGTCGAGTGACTCGTAGAAGGTCTTGCGGAAAGCGACGGCGTAGAACTCTTCCTTGATGGTGCGGTGGAAGCGTTCGGTGAAGCCGTTGGTCTGAGGCGAGCCGATGTCGGTTCTGCGGTGCTCGATCTGGCTGATCGTCAGGAAGAGCTCGAAGGGATGATGAAGGGGTCGGCCGCAGAACTCCCTACCGTTGTCGGTCAAGAGGTGCTGGATCTCCACGCCGTGCTCTTCGTAGAAGGGGACGACGCGATCGTTCAAGACATCGACGGCCGTCATGGGGACCTTGGAGAGGTAGAGCTTGGCGAAGGCCAAAGAGCAGTTGGTGTCGACAACGGTCTGCTGGTAGATCCTGCCCACGCCCTTGATCGTGCCGACGAAGTAGGTGTCCTGACCCAGCAAAAAGCCCGGCTGGGGCGACTCGATGTGGGCCTCGGGATCGGTGACCTTGCCGCGCCAACGCTGGAGCAGCTTCATCTGGGTTTCGGTCAGGACGCCGCCGCGGGCTGCCGTCTTCTGCTCGAGCCACAGCAGCCTCTGGTAGCGAAGCGTCAGGCCGTGGCGCTGCCAGACCGCGCGTACGGCCGCAGGCGAGACCCCGACGCCGACCAGCTTGAGCTGGGACGAGAGCCTCAGGTAACTCATCGCCGGATACCGCTCGGTCATCTCCAGGATCTTCGCCTCAAGCTCCGGCGGCGTCTGATTGGGCATCCTCGGGTTGCGTCGCGGCTGCGGCGCCAGGCCTTCAGCGCCGTACCTCTCGAAGGCTTCCTTGATCTCGTAGAAGTGGCTCCGGGAGATCCCCGCTCGTTTGCATGCCTGGCTCACGCTGGAAAGTTGCTCCGCCAAGGCGAGCATTCCCATCCTCGCCTTGATAAGCTTTTCTCGGGTGCTCATCGTCGTCTCCTTTCGGTAAATCTGAATTCCCAAATCCAAATCTACCGCCGGAGAACCCGGGAGCACCCAACCCCACTTTTCCGCAGTTTCCACAGCCCTCAGCCGGCTGCTACAACTGTCCGGAGATCGACCGCTAAGTACAGTTTACCTATTGCATTCCGGTGGACGATGGCGCCGCGCCTAATCCCTACTGGGGTATCTGCACACTCGCTATTTGCAAGCCGGTGATTCGTCGAACAGCTCGGGTCGGCGATTGGGTTGCGGCGACAGGTTCCAAATCGGCTGCCGGCCACGACCTCAGCGGCCGACTGGTATATGCGATGGAGGTCTCCTCGGTGATGACGCTAGAGGAGTATGACGCTTGGACGACAGCGCATCTTCCCGAAAAGATTCCCGATCCAGCTGAGGCCGACGCGCGACGCCGGGTCGGTGATTCCATTTACGAATGGACCGGCGCGAACCCTCGCCAGCGGACGGGCGTTCACCTTGAAGGCAACATCAAGACCGACCTCGGCGGCCGGAACGCATTGCTATCGATGAACTTCTACTACTTCGGCACGGCGGCAATACCGCTGCCTCACGATCTCCGTCCGATCGTACAGCAGACCTAGGGGCATAAGGTGCATGCCAACGCACCCTATGCTGAGCCGTTTCTCGAGTGGCTCGCTGGACGACATTTGCTGCGCAACGGGCTTTTCGGCGAGCCCGCGCTCCTCACCGAAGTCGCCGCTCACGTGTCCTCATGCGCTCATGCTCGCCAGAAGTCCGACGAGGATGACGAGCAGGCTCCGGAGTTGTAGAGATCATCTTCGGCAGATCGGCTAGATGTTAGAAGCGGGCGCCCGGGACACACATTGGGGAGGCTGATGGGGTCAGTCTCCCATTGTGCTATTAAGCGGCGGGGCCTGCGACCGAACCTCTGAATTTCGCTAATTCGCCGTACGGCGGCCGGCTCTCAGCCCCGCCGTCGCTGGCACAATGCTTGAGCCTTAGAGCGGGGTCGGCGCTTGCGGGCGGCTCGGGGCGACCTTGGGGCCAGTGGAACTGACTGGGGTCAGTCTCCCATTGTGCTATTACGAGGCGCCGTTGCATTGGTAATCCTTTTCGCCTGTAGTCGGCTCGACTGAGTGTCACCGACGGGCCTGAGTCGGAGAGATCTACCAGGACCGCGGCGATCAGAATTGGCTGGCAGAACGGGGATTGCGCCCGCTCAGCGTCTTTGACGCCAGTAACCTGTTTGCGCCTGCCGTGGGCTACGGCCCAGACGACGAGCTCGTCCGCACGAGTCTCGAAATAGATCGCATACGGGAAGCGCTTGAGGAAGACCTTCCGAATGTTCCTTTGGAATTCGGCCGCTGACAGGCCTGGAAGATCGCCGCGGGCCGCTCGCTCGATCAGCTGACCGGCTGCCGAAAGGAACTCTTCTCCCAGGCCTTCCCGTTCCGCTTCGTACCACTGGGCGGCAGCACGAAGCTCGTCTCGCGCCGCCTCGTGAAACCGGATCTGCAAGCTCAGCGCCGCTTGAGATCCGCCTTCAGCTCCTCTCTAACCTGCTCCCACGGCAGCAGAGGGGCGGCGCCGCGGTTGACCTCGGCGATTCTTCGTTCTACCTCGGTGGCCCAGGCCGCTTCCACGCCGTCCTCTGGCTCACCGTCCAGGCTGGCGACGAGCTCGGCGGCCACTCGGGCATGGTCCTTCTCCGGTAGCTTGAGGGCAGCGTCGAGAACCGAGTCAGCAGGAGAACTCATGCGCACATTCTAAACCCGATGGACCAGAGGTCCATTTTCGCGCGTCGGCGGTCTCGGTGTGGCCAAGGGTCACTCGCGGTCCGCCTCTTAGTATTAGCTTCTTGCGCCTCCCGCTGAGGAGCTGAGTCCTCCGCCACTCCGCCCTCTCGACATTACCGCTTCTAACAGCGGCCCCTCCTTCCAAGATGCAATTGCATCAGTCAGTATCTGGTAGGTTCTAACGCTGTCTCCGCGAGACAGTGTCAGCGACGTCTCAGAACCAGACGCCGGAGCCGCACCAAGATGGCTCAACTGAGTGGCCGGGGTTCGCCCTGCCAGGCCTTTTCAGATCGCGAACGTGCAGCCCCGGCTGGCTTTACGGCTTTGTGGGCTCGCCGCAGGAACTGGTCCGTCCCTAGGCGGCGCGAACACGAGATCAGAGCGGCATCGCCCTTGCGTTGAAGCCAGCACAACCATGAAGCAGACACACCGAGGCGTCAAGACGACGATCGAGATACCGGAGCCAATCTGGAGGGCCGTTAAGCAGAAAGCCCTCGACGATGACCTCGACATGAGGTCTGTGGTGATTGACGCGCTCCAGGCGCTTCTTCGTGGCGGATCGGAACTCTCCAAGCGACGCAGTGCCTTCGGCAGACCGTCCCGTTTGCCGGTTCATACGAGGAGTCTCAAATGACCAACGGTTCACATTCCGGGGAATGCAGGGATCAGGCGGTCTCCCCCCCCAATCTCACTAAGGCCAGCGGGAAACGGATCGCTCGACGTCTGGCTCTCTTCTCGTCGCTTGTTCTTCTCGCGGCTGCAGCGACGGCTCAGGTGACGGACTTCCTGGGATCTGGCCGCAGCCAGGTCAAGGGCGGTGACACGTTGGCCGCTCGCGATTCTGCGTTGGCCGAAGCCCGTCGAAAGACGATCGAGCGGGCGGTCTTGGAAATCGGCGGCTCCGAACTTCTCGAGACCAGCGGAAGCGTCCTCGGCGACGAGATTTATCCAAATGCCTCGACCTACATCGGAAAGACAAGTATCGCGAGCGAAGGCCAGGATGGGGACTCCTACCGCGTCAGCATCCGAGCCGCCGTCGATCTGAAGGCCCTGCGAAGGGACCTGAAGTCCGTTGGCGCGGCCCCACGAGGCGGTGCCTACCGCCCGAAGATCATGGTTCTCGTCGATGAGTACTTCGGCACGGACTCGACTCCCCGGGATAAGCCGACGCTAGCGCGCGAAGTGAAGGTCGAAGACACCAAGAAGCACGCGGCTGGCTTTCGGGCGTCCAATGAGTCGTCATCTGAGGCCGGAGCCGTAGCCGCGGAGCATTCCGCAAGCGGTTCATCCGAGGGCAAGATCGACGCCTCCGCAAAGCAGAAGCAATCGGAGGAGGCGCGTGTGAAGGGAGAGATCAGGTCCGGTTCGGACCGGGCTTCCGGAGATGCGAGCGCATCACGATCCTCATCATCCGAGGGTCATGTCAAGGGGCAATGGAAGGAGCAGGGAGCCGAGCACGACTCTGGATCCGCAGCCTTCGCGAAAGCGGCAGCGAAGTCCAGCGCATCGGCCTTCGTGAAGGACGAAGAGCACTTCGCGATGTCAGTCAAAGAGTACTTCCCGGACAGCGCGCAGATTGCGCTTCCGGAGTCGTCGGCCGCCGCGGAAATCTCATCCCTTCTTCTTAAGGATGATTTCAACCTCGTTGACAAGGCCTTTGTCCAGCAGCTGCGGGAGGAGGAGCTAGGAAGAAACGGCTACATGGTCGACTACCTCAGAAACAACTCCAAGGTTGCGATCGCGGCGCGAAAAGCCAGCCAGAAGTACGGAGCCGACTACCTCGTCATCGGTGCCTGCAACGTCGTCTATCGAGGGTTGGGCGAAGCCGGTCAGCAGATCTCAGGCGCCAACCTCATTCTCAAGGTTGTGAACACATCGACTGGTCAGGTGGTTGCAGCGGTGACCAACTCCGAACCTGGAATGAGCGGCGATGTGCAGTCGAGCCGATTCGTGGCGGCGAAGCGCGTAGGCACCACTGTCGGAGAGGACCTCGCGTCCCAACTGCTTGAACAGACTCGCAACCGAGCTCGCGCCGGCATCGAGATCGATCTGAAGCTCTACGGTATCCCGGACCTCCAGGCCAAGGTGGCCTTCGGCTCAATTCTCGAGGGACTCGATGGAGTTCAGAGCGCTGAGGAGAGGGCCTACGACCGATCCAACCGCCGCATCGAGTACCAGGTGACTTATCGGGGGACGGTAACCCAATTCAAGAACGGCCTCTTCAAGCGGCTCTTTACGGAGCGTCAGTGGCAAAGCATCGATGAGCAGATCAGCACCGGCAACAACGTCAATCTCGTTCTGAAGACAACGAAGTAACTGTTTAGAGGAGTATGGCAATGCGAATTCTAGGCACCGCTCTCGTTCTCACACTGATGATCTCGGCAGCCCCTGCGACCGGCGCAGATGTCAACACGGTCGTCACCCGGGTTGACAGCATGAAGACCTCACTGCAGGTGGCGAACAGCACTCTCGGAAAAGCAACGGACGCCTTGTTCAAGATGGTGGCGACGAAGGAGCAGATCGCGAAAATCGACCGCGACATCGCAGAGGCGAACAAGATCCAAGACCCCAAAGAGAAGCAGGCAAGGCTCGTCGCGATTGAGCGCGAAAAAGCCGACACCGTCCAGCAGGCGACGGCGGATAAGGAAGCCGACAAGCGCCAGCTCGAGCAGAATCAGAAAGAGCAGCTTCCCAAGGTGCTGTTCAATGTGCTTTGGACCTCTCTTCAAGATGCGAAGCTAGCGAATGACGCCGTGGCGCTGCTGCCAGAGGCCAAAGATGCCTTGAAGTCAAGCGCGGAGAAGAAGTCTTCCGGGGGTCTGATGGGAGGGCTCTCGGCGCTGAAAAAGGGCTCGGACGACGTTAAGCGTGGGCAGCAAGCCGTGACGGAGGATCTGCCGCGGATAGCGGACGAGGCTCCAAAGCACGCCAAGCTGGCCGCTGACCTGGCAGTTGGGACGAAACGCCTCATGGCTGCCAACAGAGTGCCAGAGGGCGCCGCGCCCGCCATCACGTCTGCACCAGCAGACATCAACTAGTAGCCGAAGAAGGGACCGAAGATGAGGTTTAGCACTCTGCCGTTGGCGGCGCTCCTCGCCGCCGCGGCAGGCCTTGCCCTCGCGGAGGAGCCGCGGCTGACCCTTGTGCGTCCGGTCCGGCTCATCGCCGCGGAGCGATACAGCCCCGACTACGTGGATAGCGACCCCTCAGGCAAAGACCAACGCGCCGAGAGAGCCTTCGATGCGTTCGCGTCGGCCATGGTGAAGTCCTTCGGTTCGAAGGTTGTGGTGCCGGGGGCCGGTAGCTCCGAGTCCCTTTCCATGAACGAGGGTGGTCTCGTCGTCCGCGCTCAGATCTCTCGGGCCGAAACGAGTGTAATTGAGCTGGCCCGATACTCGATGGGGCGGAGACGGAACTACGTGCTCACTACAACGGGAGGGCTGGAGGTTCTCGACTTGGTCACGGGTGAAGTATACGAATCACGACTGTTCACCGTCTACGCGATCAAAGAGAAGATCGGCGATTTGGATTCTCAGGATCACGCCGCGATCGCAGCGATCTTCCGGCAGAACGTTAGCGAGCTCTTCTCGGAATTGGCGAACCAGCTATTGGCGAGCTACTCACCAGGCACGATGAAGGCTTTCGTCGTCGATCGTTTGAGCCCCTCCCGGCTCGTCGTTGACCGGGGCCGGCAAGCTGGACTCTCGGTTGGCGAAAGCTTCCGGTACGGGCAGTCGGTCTACCTTGTTGCGCAGCTCTTCGATCGCTTCGCCGTCCTCGAGCCGGCCCTCGTCAAGGGATCAGCCAGCCCAATTCCGGAGGTTGGAACCGAGTTGTCCCGAATCGGGTTCAACACCCTCCGTTCGGGCGGGCAGACTCGTTTCATGCTGCTCGAAGCCTCTGTCGTCAAAAGTCCCTTCATATCCGTGGAGAACGGCCTTAGCTCGGACCAGCTTAAGCAGTGGACCCATGACTCGCTTCGCCAGGAAGCCGAATTCTGCATGCTCCCTTACGGCAGCATCTTCCAGGAGCAGGAGAGCACGGTTCTGCGAACGGGACTCCGAGCGTTGGACGTCGAAGGGCGCCGTGTATATCCAGACGTGTTCGTGCGGGTTGCTGTAACGAGGGCGGACTTGGAGTGGCGTCCCGCCGGGAAAGCCATGGGCACACTGGTGTTCAACGTCCGACTCGATCTCTATTTTATCGATCGTTTCTCAGGGCTCGTTCTGGGCGGAGGGACCAAATCCGGGTCGCGCCAGGAAAAGATCGTGAGCGAAGAGCGCGCGGTCGACACTCCAGGGATATTTCGGATTCTCGCAAAGGAGACTCTTATCAGCCTTTGCCATGAGGCTCGAACGGTAGCACTGGCTGGGATAGCGAAGTGGCCAATAGAGGAGCGGACGGCCGACGGGAGCGTCAGGCTTCAGAGATCGCAACCGGGCCTCGTGTCGGGCGAGACATTTGAAGTGCTGCGATCCGTCAAGACCATTCGGGATCGCAGTGGCCAAGACCTCGGCGAGTACGCCGAGAGGGTCGGCATTCTCCGAGTCGGGGCTGCAGGCTTGGGAACGGTCGTCGCCGAACGGAACGGCGGCGTCGTTCGGGGCGACTATGCGGTGGGCCGAATCCCGCCGGGCACATCAACGGGAATCGTCAGTCTCAGAGCGGCGGACGAGGCCGGTTCCTTTCCAGCTGGCGACCAGGCCGCCTGGCTTCTTCTGTCAGCCCTGGTCCGGGCCGGCGTTTCAGTCGTTCTTCCCGAGGGCGAAACCACCGTCCTCCTCAGGAAGCGTGCGAGCCTTCAGACCGGCGAATTTGACCGCCAGCGCGTGTCGAATGTCTCGGACACGCTTTCCGCAACTAGAACGGTAACCGTCTCGACACGGATGCGCACGGAGAACGTGACGAACACTGGGTTCGACTCCGTCGGCGGGATTGTGGTGGAGATCTCGCCAGGACCAACCCTGAAGCAAGGCCTGCGGAAAATCTACACGTTGTCAAAGACGGCCCCAAAGGAGTCAAGCGACGACGTTATGACAAGAAACCGCGATTGGGTCGCGGCGAGCATTCTCGAAGAGGCCGTGCCCGCGATGGCAGATCAGATCGCAAAGGCCCAGAGGCAGTCGCCATGAGACTCGCGTTCGGTGGGGTCAACGCTGACTCCATGTATTCCGCCTCCCCGGCGGGAACCATGACGAACTGCTTCACGACCTCGACGGCTGAAGGCCGCCCGGATCCGCCGCGCGCTGCGCGGTTTGCGTCGACCAGACCAAAAGGAGTGAGAATATGCATTGACCCCGGCTGCCCTCTCTAAAGACTAGCCGTTGCGGGCTCTGGGTCAGGATAGGGAGCCGGGGATCCTATTGTTACGATGTGAGGTACAGGCCACGAAGAGAAGGCTGATCGATCTAATGCTCCTACCGCTCTCGCTCCATCTGCACCCGCAGAGAGCTCGCCGAAACGTTTTCAGAGAAGGTCTTTAGGACACACCATGGCCTCGCGCGAGAACTGACTGGGGTCAGTCTCCCATTGTGCTATTACGAGGCGCCGTTGCATTGGTAATCCTTTTCGCCTGTAGTCGGCTCGACTGAGTGTCACCGACGGGCCTGAGTCGGAGAGATCTACCAGGACCGCGGCGATCAGAATTGGCTGGCAGAACGGGGATTGCCCCCGCTCAGCGTCTTTGACGCAGTAACCTGTTTGCGCCTGCCGTGGGCTACGGCCCAGACGACGAGCTCGTCCGCACGAGTCTCGAAATAGATCGCACACGGGAAGCGCTTGAGAAAGAGCTTCCGAATGTTCCTTCGGAATTCGGCCGCTGCCCGGCCTGGAAGATCGCCGCGGGCCGCTCGCTCGATCAGCTGACCGACCGCCGAAAGGAACTCTTCTCCCAGGCCTTCCCGTTCCGCTTCGTACCACTGGGCGGCAGCACGAAGCTCGTCTCGCGCCGCCTCGTGAAACCGGATCTGCAAGCTCAGCGCCGCTTGAGATCCGCCTTCAGCTCCTCTCTAACCTGCTCCCACGGCAGCAGAGGGGCGGCGCCGCGGTTGACCTCGGCGATTCTTCGTTCTACCTCGGTGGCCCAGGCCGCTTCCACGCCGTCCTCTGGCTCGCCGTCCAGGCTGGCGACGAGCTCGGCGGCCACGCGAGCCCGGTCCTGCTCGGAAAGCTTTAGGGCGGCATCGAGAACGGAGTCAGCAGGGGAATTCATGCAGGTATTCTAACCGGAGAGACCGGAGGTCCAGGGACACACATTGGGGGGGACCCTGGGGTCAGTTCCACATCATACACTTTGGCCTCCGCTGGTTAGCCTGGGCTTGATTCGGCGACGGCCGTGGCCAGCCCGCGTAATCACGCCGCGCTCCGGTATCTCGCCGGCCCGCTCAAGAGCGTGAGGTCGCGCGGCGAGCGCGCGTGGTTCCCCCATGAAGCTGGAAGCTTCAGGAGACCGGCGTCACCGCCGCCTGGTCCTCCTCGCCGGTCCGGATCCGATAGACCTTCTCGACCGGGAGGACGAAGATCTTTCCGTCGCCTACGGCGCCCGTGCGGGCGGCCCGCAGGATGGCTTCGACCGTGGGTCCGACGAAGTGATCGGAGACTCCGATCTCCAGGCGCACCTTCTCGGACAGTTCCATCTTCACCGTCGTGCCCCGATAGGTCTCGACCCGCTCGGTCTCGCCGCCGTGCCCCTCGACGCGGTGGAGCGTCAGCCCGCGCACCTGCGCCCGGAACAACGACTCCAGCACGTCGTTGAGCTTCTCCGGGCGCACGACGGCGACGACGAGCTTCAGGAGGCGCCTCCGCCCGGAGCGAGCATCGGCGCGGACACGGGGGCCGACGGCGGCGGAGTCTCCGGCAGGACCAGGATCGCGCCTTCCCCGCGCGTGTACGCCTCCTCGCCGTGCTGCGTGATGTCCAGACCGAGACCTTCCTCGCGCGCGGCGACGCGCAGCGGCGCGGCCAGGGCCAGGACTTTCAGGATTCCCCAGGTCATGCCCGCGCTGTAGGCGATCGTCGCGGCCACGGCGGCGGCCTGAACGAGGAGCTGGCGCGGATTGCCGAACAGCAGTCCGTCGGCAACGCCGTTCCAGGCCTTCTGGGCCAGGACGCCCGTCAGCAGGGCCCCGACCGTACCGCCCACGCCGTGGGCCGCCAGCACGTCGAGGGAGTCGTCCAGGCGCGTCCGGGCCCTCCAGAGCAGCGTGAAGTAGCTCGGCCCGGCCGCCACCGCGCCCAGGAGGATCGCCGAAAGAGGCGAAACGTATCCCGCGGCGGGAGTGATCGCCACGAGCCCGACCACGATCGCGGTGGCCGCTCCGACCGCGGTGGCCTTTCCCGACCGGCGCAGGTCGAGGAGCGTCCAGACCACCAACGTGGCGATCGGAGCGAGCATCGTGTTGGCGAAGGCGAGCGCGGCCAGGCCGTTGGCGCCCAGGGCGCTTCCGGCGTTGAACCCGAACCAGCCGAACCAGAGGAGGCCGGCGCCGAGCAGCGTGAAGGGCACGTTGTGCGGAAGAATCGCCTGGCGGGCGAAATCCTTCCGCGGCGCCAGGACGACCGCGGCGACGAGCGCCGCGGCGGCCGCGTTGACGTGCACGACCGTGCCTCCCGCGAAGTCGAGCGCCCCCATCCTGGACAGCCAGCCGCCGCCCCAGACCCAATGCGCGACCGGGGCGTAGACCGCGACGGACCAGAGAACGAGAAACGCCAGATACGGACCGAACCGCATGCGCTCCACGATGGCGCCGGAGATGAGCGCCGCGGTGATGATCGCGAAGGTCGCCTGGTAGCAGAAGAAGAGCACGTGGGGGATCGAGCCCTGCG
The DNA here is from genome assembly GCA_963733955.1 of uncultured Acidobacteriota bacterium. Classification (GTDB taxonomy): domain Bacteria; phylum Acidobacteriota; class Thermoanaerobaculia; order UBA5066; family Gp7-AA6; genus DATFTF01. Next base: position 723,234 of record CAVTEW010000003.1, on the reverse strand, counting down.
GCTGCAGTCCGACGCCGCGCAGGAACGCGTAGCCGAGCCCGCCGGACCATGGCGACCCGCTGCCGAACGCGAGGGAATACCCGACCAGCGCCCAGGCGATCCCGACGAACCCCAGGGCGGAGACGCTCATCATCATCGTGTTCAACGCGTTCTTGGAACGGACCAGCCCCCCATAGAAGAAGCCGAGCGCGGGAGTCATGAGGAGGACCAGCGCCGTGGCGACCAGCATCCAGGCGGTATCGGCTTGGTTCATGACGGGGAAGATACCAAACCGGCTGCAGGACTGTCTATCAAAACGTGCATTTCAGACACCGTATGACTAGCACGACATCGAAATTGACTGCCGAATCTGGCGAATCGACTATGATTCGCTGACATTTCTGCAGTTTTCTCATTTCACCTCTGTTAATCCCCGGCCGCGCCTTCCTCGCCGGATCGACGCCGCTCCGGTTTCTCGGTCTCGATTGCACAAAATCTTGTGCAGAACGGAACGAAACAACCAAAAACACTCTCGAAAGGGTGAATCCTTCACACGAACTTCATGTACATTTCGCCAGGCATTCTCAGACGTGCAGAAACAATCCGCGGCTTCGCACGAAACCTAAAGGAGGAGGCGTTCGATGAGACGAGGTGTGTGTGCTTGGTGGCGATCCGTTGTCCTGGGATGTCTGGCCGCAGCGCTCCTGACGGCCTCGGCTTTGGCGCAAACCGACGTGACGACCAGCCGCGTCTCCGGGACGGTCAAGGACACCGACGGAGGCGCGCTGCCGGGCGTGGCGGTGGAGGCGAAGAACCAGGGGACCGGGCTCACCGCCACCGCGGTGACGCGCAGCGACGGGTCCTACCAGGTCATCAACCTGCCGACCGGAATGTACACGCTGACGGCGACGATCTCAGGGTTCCGCAGCGCCACCCGCGCCAACGTCCGGGTGGACATCGGAACGGTGCCCACGGTCGACTTCCAGCTCCAGCTCGCCAACGTCGCCGAGTCCGTCACCGTGACCTCGACGGCCGCGGTCGTGGAGGGCACGCGGACCGAGGCCGCCACCACGATCCAGACCGAGCAGCTGAAGTCGCTCCCCTTGAACGGCCGCAACTATCAGGACCTGGTGCTCCTGACGCCGGAGACGCGGCGCGACCCGGAAGGCCGGGGCTCCGTGCTGGTCTCCGGACAACGCGGGATCAACACCAACACCACGCTCGACGGCCTGGACTATGACAACGGCTTCTTCGGAGGAACGTTCGGCTCCGCCGAAGGGCGCGCGCCGCTCTCGATCTCCGAGGAGTCGATCAAGGAGTTCACCGTCATCCGCAACGGCGCTTCCGTCGAGTTCGGCCCGTCCGGCGGGGGCGTGGTCAACCTCATCACCAAGAGCGGCACCAACGAGCTCCACGGATCGGCCTTCTATTACACCGAGCCCCATGCCACCGTCGCCAAGCTCGCCAACGGAACGGAAGCGCCCAACACCAAGAAACAGCAGTACGGCGGGTCGATCGGCGGACCGATCCTGCGCGACCACCTCTTCTATTTCGCCTCCTACGACCAGCAGAAGCAGAACGTGGGCATCCCGATCAACACGGTCGTCCTCGATCCGGACGTGGCCGCCACGTATCCGGGCTGGGCCTCGGACCCTAACTACACCCAGACCCAGGACGGCCGGGTCCTCTTCGGGCGCATCGACTACCAGCTCTCCGGCTCCCAGCGGCTGATGGCCCGCGTCAATTACGCCCAGTACGAAGGAGACCACGGGACCTCCTCCGCGCAGACCCAGTCGAGCGGCCACAACGGAATCGAAGGCATGCAGACGCACCAGTACGTCGGGTCCTGGACCAGCCAGTGGGGGGCGAGCCTGTTGAACGACTTCAACGCGCAGTACGTCCTGGAGCAGACGCCGCGAGCCTCCATCCAGCCCGACCTGCCGGAAATCCGTTACGGCAGCTTCGACTGGGGCAGCGTCAGCTTCCTGCCGATCACCTCGCAGGCGGACCGGGTCTCCTTCGGCGACACCGCGACCTACCTGGTCTCCAACCACGTCATCAAGGCCGGCGCCGAGTACAACAAGACGTCGATCAACCAGATCTTCAAGGGCAACTGGCGCGGTGTCTACGTCTTCGCGGGAAACAACAAGGCCAACCTGCTGGCCGGCAAGTGGACGCAGTACTTCCAGTTCGGAGGATTGAACGGCCTGACGGCGGACCAGGCGGGCAAGGCGGCGTTCGCGCAGAAGGAAGTCGCGCTCTACGCCCAGGACCAGTGGTTCTTGACGCCCAAGTTCACGGTGACCGCCGGCGTCCGCTACGAGCGGCTGAACAATCCGGACAACCCGATCCTGAATCCCAACGACGTTCTGCCCAACGGGCAGTACGCTCTGGACGGACAGATTCCCGACCAGAGCAACAAGTGGTCGCCGCGCGCCGGCTTGACGTACGCTCCGGATCCAAAGACTGCGGTGCGTCTCTCCTTCGGCCGGTTCTGGGCTCGGACTCCGGCCATCCTCTTCGCGCAGCTTCTGACCTCCAACGGCCTGCAGGGAACGCAGTACACGGTCACTGCGGGAGCCGGCGGCCCGACCGATCCCCTGGCTCCGGGGTGGGGAGCGAACTTCGATCCCTACGGCACTTCCAAGATCGACTTCTCCCAGGTCCCCAATCCGACCGGGCTGGGCGTCTTCACGTCGAGCCCAAACTACAAGGACCCGGTGACCGACCGCATCACGCTGGGGATCGAACGCGAAGTGTTCGCGAGCACGGCGGTGGGCCTGGAGGCCACGTACGCCAAGGCGCAGAACCTGGAGCGGCTCAATGACCCGAACCTGGTTTACTGCACCAGCAACACTGCGCCGGGCTGCGTCGATCCGACCAACAAGATCATGGACTCCACCGGTCACTCGGTCGTCAACGGCCAGCCGGTCTACTCCACAGTCCGGCCGGACCCGTTCTACGGGCGCATTTCGACCTACACCACGGACGCCACCTCCAAGTACGAGGCGGTAACGGCGACGATCCAGCATCGCTTCACCAAGGACCTCCAGTTCTTCACCGCCGTGACCTGGTCCGAAGACAAGGATACCGATTCCAACGAGCGCAACTACGCCGGCGCCCAGGCCGAGGACCTGCACAACCTCAACGGAAGCTATGGCTGGTCCAATCGCGACCAGCGCTGGAAGGTCGCGGCCAACGCCAACTGGAACACTCCGTGGTGGGGCATCGGTCTCTCGGGCACCTACCGCTTTGCCACCGGAGCGCCCTTCACGGCCACGACAGGAGCCGACACGAACCGGGACGGCTTCTTCAACGACCGGCCGACGGTCGATGGCGTGCACTTCTCCCGCAATCAGTTCCGGCAGCCGGACTCCTACGAGCTCGATTTCCGCCTGGCCAAGACGTTCAACGTCGGCCCCGTGGGCCTGACCGCGATCGTCGAATGCTTCAACTGCACCAACACCGGAAACAGGTTCGTGACGAACACGACCTGGGGCACGGGCCAGACCCCTTCCTCTACCTTCGGGCTCGCCAACGGCGTCACGACTCTGCCCCGCACGCTGCAGTTCTCGGGCAGGGTGGATTTCTAGAGCGCGATCGCTTTCGCGCGTCGTTCCGGGCGGGAGGACGGTCCTCCCGCCCTTTTCATTTCGGAAGGCGGGGAAGCGAAAAAGAGAAGGACCTCTACACCGGCAGTGTCGCCGATTCCAGGATCGTCACCTTCTGCGCCGAGGCGTCCATCTCGGCCTCGACGCCGATGGGGATCGTCAGCTTCTGCTTGCTGTGGCCGAACACCAGGCCCGCCAGAACCGGCTTGCCCAGAGGGCCCAGGATCTCGTCCACGAGATCGGAGATCGAGAGGTTGACCTCGAAGCTCGACTTGCCCGGCGTGCATTCCGTGCACGTCCCCCACACGATACCGGCCGTCTCCTGCAGTTTCCCGGCGAGCTTCAACTGCGTGAGCATCCGATCCACGCGATAAGGCGCCTCGCCGGTATCCTCCAGGAAGAGAATTCTGCCCCGGGTCTCGATCTCCCAGGGCGTCCCCATCGTCGTCGAGATCAAGGTCAGGTTTCCTCCGGCGATCGGCCCGCGGGCCGTGCCCGGTGCCACGGTATGGCGGGGAAACTGCGGCGAGAGCGGATCGTCTTCCGGAGGACTGCCGAGCTCGCCGATCGGCTCCGGATTCATGATGGCCCTCTTGAGGCAATCGAGCGTCCAGGGCGGCAGCGCCGACAGCGCCACCGGTCCATGAAAGGTCACCAGGCCGGCCTTTTTCGTGATCGCCAGGTGGAGACCGGTGATGTCGGAGTAGCCCAGCAACACCTTCGGATTCCGTCGAATGAGGTCGTAGTCAATCCTGTCCAGAAGACGCTCGGTTCCGTACCCGCCTTCCAGGCAGAAAACGCCGGCGATCGACGGATCGGCGAACATCGCGTGGAGGTCGTCCAGTCGCTCCTTTTCCGTCCCCGCCATGTAGCCGTGGCGGCTTCGGATGTTGCGCCCCAGCCGGCACTTCAGGCCGAGATCCCCTTCGATCCTCGCGACCGCCTCCTCGATCTTCCAGGTGTCGAAGACGTAGGACGAGGGCGTGATCAGCCCGACAGTGTTCCCCGCCTGCAGCGCGCGGGGCTTGACCATCGGCCGCGGGGCCGCGGCGGCCGGCGTCGGAGTCTTCTTCGGCGTCGCTGCGAGGGTCCAGATGCCGGCGCTGGCGGTCCCGGCAATTTCAAGAAACTGTCTTCGCGTCTTCATGCTCCGATTAGAGCAGAAGACCGAGCTTCCGCCTTACGCCTTACGCCTTACGCCTCACGCCTCACGGCTTGGCCGCCAACGCCTTCTTGCGCGCCGCCTCGAACTCGTCGCCCTTGTTCCATTGCGGCATCCGGTCCGCGTTGGCGACGGCGACGCCCAGGTAGAAGTCCATCTGCAGATCCTCCACCGCGCCGGAGAGATCCCAGCTGTCCCGATATTCGTCGGAGGGCTGGTGGTAGTCGGTCTTCTCCCAGTGCTGGATCTGCTGCTCGCCCCAGCCCGCCGGACGGCCGACGAAGTCGGTGCCGGAATCGAAGTACGCGGAGGGCACGCCGATCTTGGCGAAATTGAACTGGTCGGAGCGGTAGAAATGCCCCTTGTCGGGGAAGGGATCGGGCCGGACCACTCTCCCCTGAGTCGTCAGGATCGCGCGGATCGTCGGATCGAGCGAGGATTTTCCCAGGCCGACCATGGAGACGTCTTTGGTCTTGCCCCAGATGTTCACTTCGTCGATGTTGATGTCCGCGGCGAGATCTCCGGCCGGAACGGGCGGATGCTTGGCCAGGTACTCGGATCCCAGGAGGCCCTGCTCCTCGGCGGTGACCGAGGCGAAGAGGATCGTGCGGCGCGGCGCCTTGGGCAGGCGCGTGTAGGCCCGGGCGATCGCGAGCATCGCGGCCACGCCCGAGGCGTTGTCCCGCGCGCCGTTGTAGATGGAGTCGGCGCCGGGCTGCGCCCCCTTCTTGACGCCGAGGTGGTCGTGGTGCGCGGTGTAGAGGACGACCTGCGCGGCGAGGCGGGGATCGCTTCCGGACAGCTTGCCGAGCACGTTGCCGCTCTCGGCCTTCTCGATCTCGTTGTCCGTGGCGAGCGACAGGCGCACCCCGAGCGGCACCGGCCGGAACTCGCGCTTCTGCGCCAGGGCCCGCATGCTGTCCAGGTCCATGCCGCCGAGCGCGGCGATCTTCTTGGCCGCCTCGTCGGTCGCCCACATCTTCATCTGGACGCGGGGACCGCCCTCGTAGGGCAGCTCGTACAGCTCGCCGGCCCAGGAGGTCTGGATGACGTTCCATCCGTAGCCGGCCGAGGGCGTCGTGTGGATGACGATCGCGCCGGCGGCGCCCTTCCTGGCGGCCTGGTCGTACTTGTAATCCCAGCGGCCGTACCAGAGGCGGGTCTTGCCGGCGAAGAGCTTGGGGTCGTCCTCCGGATCGTTGTTCATGATCAGGAGGACCTTGCCCTTCACGTCGACGTCCTTGAAGTCGTCCCACTGGTATTCCGGAGCGACGATCCCGTAGCCGACGAACACGATTTCCGCGTCGGAGATCTCCGCCCGGGGCTGCTGCACGCCCGGGGCGGCCATGAAGTCGTCGCGGTACTTGAAGGACGCCGTCCGCCCTCCCGGGCCGGCCACCGTCAGCGTCTCGGGCACCCTGGGCGTGATGCCCACGAGCGGGACCTTCTGGACCCAGCCTCCGCCGGGCGCCGCGGGTTTCAGGCCCATCTGCTCGAACTGCGCGGCCACGTACTCCCGGGCCAGCGCGTCTGCCCGGGTTCCCGGCCCCCGGCCTTCCAGCAGGTCCGAGGCCAGGAACTTCGTGTGCGCGGCGATCACTTCGGGCGTGATCGCCGAGGCGGCCGACCGCGCTGCCGCGCCGACGACGGCGGCGGACGGGCCGCTCCTGGGAGGAGCCGCGGGCGACGAGGCGAGCAACAGCACGAGGCCAATGACAGGCGCCATCACGGTTCACCTCCCTGGAAACGTGCCGAAGCTAGCACCGCCGGTTCGAGGCGGTCAAGATTCCGGGGACGCCGCGCCGAGCGACGGGTCAGTCCGACGCGGCCGCCGGCGCCTCGCGCAGGGAAGCCGCCTTGGCCGGCTCCGCCTTCTTCGGCTTCTCCGGCTTGGCCAGCGGCCCCTTCGGAGCAGCCGGCTGCTCGCCCGGGCCGGCCCCCTCCTTGGGAAGGGGCTTGCGCGGCATCATGGCGTCGCGCATCGCCGCGTCGTAGACGAAGCAGGCCATCACCACCGACGCCTGCATCAGGTCCTCGCGTTGCAGGCGCTCGTACACGTCCATGTTGGTGTGGTGCGTCCGGGTCTCGTACTCCACCTCGTCCTGGATGAACTGGAAGCCGGGCAGGCCCACCGCGTCGAAGGAGAGGTGGTCGGTCCCCCCGGTGTTGCGGTTGGTGATCGTCGTGACGCCCAGGTCCTTGAGCGGCTCGATCCAGGACTCGAAGATCGGAACCACCGCGGCGTTCTCCTGCGTGTAGACGCCGCGGACCTTTCCGGTCCCGTTGTCGAGGTTGAAGTAGGCGGAGAGCTTGGCGTGCTCCGGCTTGAGCGTGAGCGGTCCGGTCGGGGGGCGCATGAAGGAGGGCAAGTCGTTCTCGCCCGTCTTGGGCTCCGGGCGGGAGCCGAAGTGCTGGGCCACGTAGGCCCGCGAGCCGAAGAGTCCCTCCTCCTCGCCGCTCCAGAGGGCGATCCGGATCGTGCGCTTGGGGTGGACGTTCAAGGCCTTCAGGATCCGCACCGCCTCCATCGCCACGACCACTCCCGCCCCGTTGTCGGTCGCGCCGGTCCCACCGTGCCACGAGTCCATGTGGCCGCCGAGCATGACGATCTCGCCCTTCTTGTCCGTCCCGGGGATCTCGGCGACGGTGTTGTAGGCCATCTCGTCCTGGTCATAGAACTTCGCCCGCACCGTGACGTCCAGCTGCACGTCTTCCTTGCGGTCCAGCAGGCGCGCCAGCCGCCCGTAGTGCTCGATGGCCATGACGATCGTGGGCACCGTCGCCGGAGCGTCCTTCTTCCACCCGTTTCCGGCGCCCTGGACCCGGAACGTTCCGCCGTCGAGCGGTCCCGGCTCGATGACGACGGCGACCTTTTCCTCGGCCAGGAACTTGGCGACCTCGCGGGCGAACTGCCGGCGCTTCAGGAACTCCTCGCGGTTAAACGGGGGCATGCCCGGCCGCGAATAGGGCGTCAAGCCGGGGATCGGATACTGGGCCAGCTCCGAGAGACCCTTCTCGTCGTAGCGCTGCGAGAGGGCCTTTTCGTCGGGATGGACGTCGCGCATCTCCCCCAGGAGAACGATCTTGCCGCCGAGCTTTCCCTTCTCCTTCTCCAGGTCCTCTTTCGTCGCGAGCTTGACCTTGACCGGAATGCCGTGAACCGTTCCGTTGGTCCCCGGGGTCCAGGCCATCGGCAGGGCCAGCAGCTCCGCGGAGTCGGGAGCGGTCATGCGGACCGAGCACTCCTCGTAGCTCCAGCCGCGCCCGAACGGACCCCAGCTCTCCAGGTGCGCGTTGACCAGGCCCCAGTCCTCCAGCTGCTTGCGCGTCCACTCGTTGGCCCTTTTCATGTTCGGCGAGCCCGTGAGCCGCGGTCCGATCGAGTCCATCAGGCGGCTCGCGGTCTCCATGACCTTGGAACGGTGGAACCCCTCCTGGCGGATTTGCGTGACCATGTCCAGGTCGACGCGTTCCTGGGCCGGAAGGACGGGAGCGCACAGGCATGCCAGCAGAGCGATGGCGAGGACTTTTCGCAAGGGAGCCTCCTTCAACTCGTCGTAAGATCCGGACGCTAACACGGTCGCCGCCGTGATCAAACGCCCGAATCGGCGGACCAGAACCGCCGGATTTGATGTAAGACGGATCCCGGCGGCAAGGAATGACACCGCGAGAACCGGCGGCTACCGCGCCCGGAACAGGGTCAGGGCGAACCGGGCGTCGGATTCGATCCATTGCTGCTCGCAATGGAACCCGGCCCTTCCCGCCTTCTCCACGACCTCCTCCGCGCGGTACTTGTAGGAGTTTTCCGTCCAGATGAACTCGCCCTCGGCGAAGTCCACGGTGCACTCCGCCCGCGGGATGCGCACGCGCTGCGGGCGGCGCGAGACCAGGTGCATCTCGATCCGGCTTTCCCCGCCGTTCCAGACCGCGCGGTGGCCGAACGCCTGGAGATCGAAGTCGGCCAGGAGCTCGCGGTTCATGCGGACCAGGAGGTTCTTGTTGAAGGCCGACGTCACGCCCAGCGGATCGTCGTAGGCCAGCATCAGATCCGCCTCCGGCTTGACCAGGTCCGCCCCCAGGAGCAGTCCGTCTCCGGGGCGCAGGGCCGACCGTATCTGCGAGAGAAAATCGTGCGCCGCCGGAGGATCGAAGTTCCCGATGTTGGAGCCCAGGAAGAGCACCAGCATCTGGCCGGGCCCGCGCTCGGCGGCCGCGCGGCGAAGCCCCTCTTCGTAGGTGGCTCGGTGGCCGACGACGGAGACGTGCTCGAAACGATTGAGCGTTCGCTCGGACAGCTCCAGGGCCATCGGAGAGATGTCGATCAGGTGCACCGCGACCTGGCGCCGGCGCCGCCGCAGGGCCTCGGCCAGGAGCGCCACCTTCTCGCCCGATCCGCATCCCAGCTCGACCAGCGTGAGCGGATCGTCCAGGCAGGCCACCATCGCGTCCGCCCAGAGAGCTAGCAGCCTTCCCTCGGCCCGCGTGATCCGGTACCACGGAAGCCGGCAGATCGCCTCGAAGAGGCAGGAGCCCAGCGCGTTGTAGAGATACTTCGACTGGATCTGCTTGGGCGTCAGGGCAAGATCGCGCCGCACATCCGCGGCAAAATCGGCCACCGATTCCGCGGAGGGCGTCGCGGCGCTGCTTTCGATCATGGGCGGAGCGCGCGCGGCGCGCCGTGAGGCGTGAGGCGTGAGGCGTGAGGGGCACCAAGGGCAGCGACCAGGCGCTCTCGATCCGGGATCTGGGCCACGCCTTACGCCTTTCGCCTTAGGCCTTACGCCTTACGCCTTACGCCTTACGCCTTACGCCTGACGCCTGACGCCCTACGCGGACCGCGCGGTCCGAAACGTCGCGTAGACGTACGGATAATTTCCGCGAAACCAGTTGCGGAAGCTGCGCCGCAGGAGCGGGCGCGCCGTCGCCGGCGAGGCGCCCTTCAGGACCCAGTGTTTCCGGTCGAAGAAATCGACGGAGTAATTGGGATAGGACGGCATGGGCCGAAAACCGGCGAATCCTTCGAAGATCGTGGACGTCCACTCCCATCCGTTGCCCACCAGGTCGTGGACGCCCCAGGCCGACGCGCCTTCGGGAAACGAGCCCACCGGCACGGGGTCCCAGGACCGGAAATCGAAGTTGCCGCGGCGCTCGTCGGGAGGCTCCTCGCCCCAGGGGTAGGAGCGCTCGGTCCCCTCCGGCGTGCCGTAGGCGGCGCGGTGAAACTCGGCTTCGGTCGGCAGGCGGCGGAGCCGCCAGCGCGCGAAGGCCTCCGCTTCCGCGTGCGAGACGTAGACCGGCCAGGCCGGCGGGAGGGCAATCCGATCGAACATCCCGCGCCAGAGCCAGCCTGCTCCGTCGCGCTCCCAGAACAGGGGGTGGGTCACGTCCTCCCTCGCGCGCCACTCCCAGCCTTCCTCGTCCCAGAGCTCGCGCGACCGATAGCCTCCGGCCTCGACGAATTCGAGGAAGTCGCCGTTGGTCACGTCGTGGACGTCGATGTCGAAGGCGGGGACGTCGACCCGGTGCTGCGCGAACTCGTTGTCCCAGCCGAACGGCGCCTCCTGCGGCGTCGTCCCCAGGGTCGCCGCGCCGGCGGGCAGACGCACCCGGGCCGGCCGGGGCGCAGCCGCGCCGGGAAGCGGCGCCCGCGCGGTTTCCGGCCGACGCTTCTTGGAGAACGGCAGGCGATGCCACATGTAACGCAGCGTTTCCTGGTGCATCGGCTCGTGCTCCAGGATCGTGTAGGCGGCCAGCCCTCCGCGCAGCACCGGGTTGTCGTCCCGGTCGATGTCCTTGCCGGCCAGGGCGTCGAGCACGAGGCGATCGGCGCAATCGCCGTACGCCACGATCTCCCGGCGCGGCGGCCAGCGCTGGCCGCCGTTGCCGACCGCGGACGCGTCCTCGGGGTCGATGCCGCGCTCGAACAGGACTTCGTAGGCCCCGTCGATCCCCGGCTCCTTGAGGCCCCGCTTGAGGAGCGTGTTGACGCTGAAGGCCGGGAGGTGGCCCTCGTAGAAGCAGATGGGATTGCGCAGCGCGATGGGGCGCTCCTCGTAAGCCTCCGGTGCGAGCGCATCGAAGAGGGCCCGGGACCGCTCCCGGTTGACCCGGTACCACTGCGCGAGCCACTGCCGGTCGAGAGTCATGGGAACGGTCATGCTAATGCCTACGCCCCCGGTTGCGCCCGGGATTCGAAAGACGTGCCAGAATGGCCGGAGCGGGGCGGAAACGCGGCACGCTCCTTGAAGGGTGCGCGCTCGCGGGTACCGGCCCGAACAGAAACTCCGGTCCATCGAGGAGGTCAGCTCGTGGCCAACGACGAAACCCAGACGCCGGGCGCTGCGGCCCCCGCGGCCGCCCGCAGGAAAACGCGCGCGCCGCGCAAACGGGCGGCGGCCAGGAAGCCCGCGAGCCCATCGGCGAAACGAAGGAAGAAACCGCCCGCGCGCGACGCCGGCGCGCTCGCCAGCCTCCTCCAGAGGCTCTCGCGTCAGGCCTCCCGGACCGGAGGCCGGATCGCCGCGCTGTCCGAGCAGGGGATGTCCGGCGCGCGCCGCTCGCTTCGAAAGGCCGGGGCGCGCTCGCAGAAGACGATCGACCGGCTGACTCAGGAATGGAAAGGGATGGACACGGCTCGGCGCGCGCAGTTCGTCGCGGCCCTGCTGGGGACCCTGGCCGCCGCGTCCGCCCCGATCGTGCGGAGCCGCTGGAAGAAAAAATAGCTTTCCGCCGTCGGCGAGCCGCTTCCAGCTCTCGGCGTCCAGCCCTCGGCGATCCGATCGTTCGGAGTCCGAGAGCTGAGACGGGATCACCCAACACGCGTCCCGCGTTGCTATGACCGCTGCCGTCGTCCGCGAGCCGGATTTCGAAACCCCGATCCGGGGAGAGCTGTTCTCCACCGAGCGCCTCGAGCAATACGCCGAGGCCCTGGCCGGCGAGCACGCGGTCCTTCCGGGGCGGCGCCGCGGCCGTCGGCTCCTGCCGCGGCTGGCGGAGAACGGCCGGGTCCTCCTGGCCTCCTACCGGTCGATCGCCCAGGCCATGCGGCGGGAGGCCGCCGTCTCCCCGGCCGCGGAGTGGCTCGTTGACAATTTCCATATTGTGGAGGACCAGCTCCGGGAGATCCGGGAAGACCTCCCCTCCGGCTTCTACCGCGAGCTGCCCAAGCTCTCGCAAGGGGACTGGGCCGGCTACCCTCGGGTGTATGCGCTGGCCTGGGTGTTCGTCGAGCACACCGACAGCCGCTTCGACGCCGAGGCGCTGCGGCGGTTCGTCCGGGCCTACCAGCGCGTCCGTCCTCTGACCATCGGCGAGCTCTGGGCCATCGCGATCTCGCTGCGCGTCGTCCTGGTGGAAAACCTGCGGCGGCTGGTGGAGGGCGTCGACCGAAGGGCCGAGTCGCGGCTGAAGGCCGACGGGCTCGCCGACGGGCTCCTCGGAACGGGGGGCCAGCCGGCCCGGGATGCGGCGCGTGCTCTGGACGACTTGAAGAGCCGGCCGCACCCTCGCGCCCTTCTCGTTCAGCTCTTCTCGCGCCTGCGCGACCAGGATCCGGCCGCCACGCCGGCGCTCCAGTGGCTCAACCGCCGGCTGGAAGAGGAAGGGACCTCCGCGGAAGAGGTCGTCCGATCCGAGCACCAGGCCGAGGTGGCCACGCACGTGACCGTGCGCAACGTCATCACCAGCATGCGGCTCCTCTCGGTCTTCGATTGGAACGACTTCTTCGAGAGCGTCAGCGTCGTCGAGGAAGTGTTGCGCGACGGGACTCGGGTCGCCGAGATGGACTTCGCCACGAGAGACCGCTACCGCCGGGCGGTCGAGGAGCTGGCCCGCGGGAGCGGAGCGACGGAAGTGGAGGTGGCGCGGACCGCGGTCTCTCGGGCCCGCCAGGCGGCAGAGGACGGGGCGGGGGCGCGCCAGTCCGACCCGGGCTACTACTTGATCTCGCGGGGGCGGGCCGTGCTCGAACGGGAGCTCCGGTACCGCGTCCCGATCCGGCAGTGGATGCGCCGTGCGTGGATCCGGGGGGCCTCGCCCGGATACATCGGGGGCGCGCTGCTCCTGACCGGCGTTTTTCTCCTCGTGCCGGCGACGATTTCGCGGCTGCAGGGAACGCCGTCCTGGGCCATCGTCGTCCTGGCGCTCCTGTCGCTCATCCCCGCTTCGGATCTCGCGATCGCGGTGCTCAACCGGGACGTCACCGACCTCGTGGGCCCCCGCCGTCTTCCCAAGCTGGAGTTGAAGCAGGGCATCCCGGCGCCCTTGCGCACGCTCGTCGCGGTTCCAATCCTCCTGACGAGCGAGCCGGACGTGGAGGAAGCCGTTCAACGGCTGGAGGTGCACTACCTCTCCAACAGCGAGGGCGACGTTCTCTTCGCGCTGCTCTCGGATTGGGCCGACGCCGAAACGGAGTCGACCGAGGGAGACGAGGAGCTCCTCGCGGCGGCCCTTCACGGCATTGCCTCGTTGAACGCCAAGCACGGCAAGGCTGCCGACGGATCGGACCGCTTCTTCCTGTTTCACCGCCGCCGGGTCTGGAACGAGCGTGAAGGGCTCTGGATGGGCTGGGAACGCAAGCGGGGCAAGCTTCGCGAGTTGAACCGGCTGCTGCGCGGCGCCGCCGACACGACCTTTTTTTTCACCTCCCCCCAGACCGTCGCGGTTCCTCCGGCGGTCCGCTATGTCCTCACGCTCGACGCCGATACCCGGCTTCCGCGCGACGGCGTCGCCCGCCTCGTCGGAGCGATGGCCCACCCGCTCAACGAGCCGGGCTTCGACTCGCGTTGCGCCCGGGTCGTCGAGGGATACGGCATTCTGCAACCCCGCGTCACGGCCACCCTGCCCGCCGCCGGGTCCGGCACGCTTTATCAGCGGCTCTTCTCCGGGCCCCGCGGCATCGATCCGTACGCCTTCGCCGCCTCCGACGTTTACCAGGATCTGTTCGGCGAAGGCATCTACACCGGAAAGGGGATCTACGAGATCGACGCCTTCGAACGCGCCCTGGCCGGTCGCGTTCCCGAGAACACCCTTCTCTCCCACGACCTCTTCGAGGGACTCTTCGCGCGGGCCGGCCTGGTCTCCGACATCGAGCTCTTCGAGGAGTTCCCGGGCCACTACGAGGTCTCGGTCTCGCGGCAGCAGCGGTGGGCGCGGGGAGATTGGCAGCTCCTGCCCTGGCTCGCCGGCAGGATTCCCGACGCGCGCGGCGGGCGAACGGCCAACCCGATTCCGGCGATCGGACGCTGGAAGATGATCGACAACCTGCGACGCAGCGCGTTTGCGCCCACGGCCGTGGCCGCGCTCACGGCTGCCTGGATCCTGCCCGGCGTCGGGGCCGACCTCTGGACCGCCTTCATCGGCGCGACCGTCGCCCTCCCCGGACTCTTCGCATTCTTGAGCCAGCTCTATCCGGTCCGACGCGGAATCTCCAAGCGCAGCTTTCTGCGCGGCCTGGGATTCGACTTCGCGATGTGGCTCGGCCAGCTGGTGGTGCGCCTCATCTTGCTGGCCCATCAGGCCTGGCTGATGAGCGACGCGATCGCGCGGACGCTGTGGCGGCTGATGACGCGGCGCCATCTGCTGGAGTGGGTGCCCGCGGCGCAGGCCCGCCGGGCGTTGGACCTGAGGGTTTCCGGCTTCGCCCGCCGCATGGCCCCTGCCGTCGTGGTCGGCGCGGCGATCGGTCTCCTCGTCCTCATTCTCCATCCCGCCGGCTGGCCCGACGCCGCGGGCTTCGTGGCCGCCTGGGTGCTCTCCCCGCTGGTCGCTCGCGCCTTGAGCATGCCCCCGCGGGCGCTGGAGGAAGAGACGTCGTCTCCGCAGGACACCGTGAAGCTGCGCCGCATCGCGCGGAGGACCTGGCGGTACTTCGAATCGTTCGCCGGCGCGGAGGAGAACTGGCTGCCCGCCGACAACATCCAGGAGCTGCCGCGCGCGGTGGTCGCGCATCGGACCTCTCCCACCAACATGGGCCTGGCACTGCTCTCGACGGTGGCGGCGAGCGACCTGGGGTGGATCGGAACGACGCAGCTGGTCGAGCGGCTGGAAGCCGCCCTGGCCACCATGGAGAAGCTGCCCCGCTACCGCGGGCACTTCTACAACTGGTACGGGACCGAGAACCTGGAGCCGCTCGAGCCCCGGTACATTTCGACGGTCGACAGCGGCAATCTGGCCGGCCACCTGATCGCGCTGCGGCACGCCTGCCTCGAGCGCCTGGGAGCGCCGGCCCTGTCTCCCGCGGCCCGGGAGGGCATGACCGACGCGCTGGGACTCTTCCGCGAGAGCGTCGGGGACCTCGGGGCCGGACGGCGCGAGGGAGCGATCACCCGGCGCCAGCTCGAGGCCGCCCTCCAGGAGCTCGAAGCGCTTCTGACCGGCGCCCCCCGCGTGGCATCGGATTGGCTCGCGCGCTTCGACGATCTCCGTGCGGGATCCGAGACGCTGGCCGACACGATCCAGGCTCTCGCCCTCGATCAGCCGTCGGCCCCGTCGCAGGAAGCGATGACCTGGGCCGCCGCTCTCTCCGCGACGATCGCCGGGCATCGACGCGACGCCCAGGCGCTGCTCGCCTGGGCCCGGCCGCGACCGGGCCTTTCGGACGCGGCGGTTCGCCTGATCGCGGCGCTCGGAGAGGAAGACGTGGCCCTGGAGACCGCGCCGGACTTCTACGAGAACGCCGCGCGGGAGCTGGCTGAGCTCGAGGCCGGCGGCGCCGCCGAAGCGGCCGGCGCGGTCGCGCGAGTCATCGCCGAGCTTCAGGAGGCGGCCCGGGGCGCGGCGTCGCTCGGGCGCCGCCTCTCGGTGATCGCGCGCACCGCGAGCCGCCTGGTGGACGAAATGGAGTTCGCGTTCCTTTACGACAAGGAGCGAAAGCTCTTCTCGATCGGCTACCGTTTGACCGACGGCCGGCTGGACTCGGGCTATTACGACCTGCTCGCCTCCGAAGCGCGCCTGGCGAGTTTCATCGCCATCGCCCGGGGCGACGTGCCGGCGTCGCACTGGTTTCACCTCGGCCGGCCTCTCACCCCGGTCGGAAGGGGTTCGGCCCTGATCTCCTGGTCCGGCTCGATGTTCGAGTACCTGATGCCCGAGCTCATCCTGGAGGCGCCGGGCGGAAGCCTCGTCGATCAGACCAATCGCCTGATCGTGGGACGCCAGATCCGCTACGGCCAGGAACACGGGATGCCGTGGGGCGTCTCGGAATCGGCGTTCAACGCCCGGGACCTCGACTTTACCTACCAGTACTCCAACTTCGGCGTCAGCGGGCTGGGATTGAAGCGCGGGCTGTCCGAGGACCTCGTGGTGGCGCCGTACGCGACGGCTCTGGCCGCGATGATCAGTCCCCACGAGGCGGTGCGAAATTTCCAGCGTTTCGACGGACTCGGAGCCGCCGGGCAGTACGGCTACTACGAATCGCTGGACTACACGCCGTCGCGGCTGCCGGAAGGCGAGCGATTCGCCATCGTCCGCGCCTTCATGGCCCACCACCAGGGGATGACGATCGTCGCGCTCGACAACGCGCTGTTGGAAAATGTCATGCGCTCGCGCTTCCACGCCGAGCCCTCGGTCCAGGCGACCGAGCTCCTGCTGCAGGAACGCACGCCCCGCACGGTCGCGGTGGCGCGCCCGCGCGCGGAAGAAGTCTCCACGCCGCTCCACGTGCGGGACTTCGTTCTGCCGGTGCTGCGCCGCTTCACCTCCCCGCACGATCCCACGCCTCGCACCCACCTGCTCTCCAACGGCCACTTCGCCGTCATGGTGACCTCCGCCGGGTCCGGCTACAGCCGCTGGCGCGACCACGACGTCACCCGGTGGCGGGAGGACGTGACCCGCGACGGATGGGGGTCGTACGTCTTCCTGCGCGAGGAGCAGAGCGGTCGGATCTGGTCCGCCGGATACCAGCCCAGCTGCGCCGAGCCGGAGCGGTATGAAGCGGTGTTCTCCGAGGACCGGGTCGAGTTCCATCGTCGGGACGCCGGCGTGTCGACCACCATGCAGATCGTGGTCTCCCCCGAGGACGACGCGGAGATCCGCCAGATCTCGCTGACCAACCTCACCGTCCGCCCGCGCGAAATCGAGGTCACGTCGTACGCCGAGCTGGCCCTGGCGCCCTTTGCCGCGGATGCCGCCCACCCGGCCTTCTCCAAGCTCTTCGTGCAGACGGAATTCGTGCCGAGCCTGGAAGCCCTGATCGCCTGGCGCCGCCCTCGCGAGGCCGACGAGCAGCCGATGTGGGTCGCCCACGTCGCCGCGGTCGAGGGAGAAACGGTCGGCGCCGTGCAGTACGAGACCGACCGAGCGCGGTTTCTGGGCCGCGGCCGCGAGATCCGGCACGCCGCGTCGATGGAGGAGGGGCGGCCGCTGTCCAACACCGTCGGTCCGGTTCTCGATCCCATCGTGAGCCTGCGCCACCGGGTCCGCCTGCGTCCCGGCGCGACCGCCCGCGTTCAGATCGCCACGATCGCGGCGGACACCCGTGAAAAAGTCCTGGCCCTGGCCGACAAGTACCGCGAGACGGCGACCTTCGAGCGCACCGCGACCCTGGCCTGGACGCAGGCCCAGGTCCAGCTCCATCACCTGCGCATCAGCGCCGACGAGGCCCATCTGTTCCAGCGGCTGGCCACCCGGGTCCTGTACTGCGATCCAACGCTGCGGGCGCCCTCGGACGTGCTGGCGCGCAATCGCCGGGGCCCTTCGTCTCTCTGGCGCCACGGAATCTCCGGCGACGTCCCGATCGTGCTCGTCCGGATCGACCATGCCGAGGACGTCGACCTGGTGCGCCAGCTCCTGCGCGCCCACGAGTACTGGCGCTTGAAGGGTCTCATCGTCGACCTGGTGATCGTCAACGAGCAGGCCACGTCGTACGGGCAGGACCTGCGGGCCTTGCTGGAGTCCCTGGTTCGAACCCGCCAGCGCGCCGCGCCCGACGAGGGGCCCGGGCGGATCTTCCTGCTGCGCGCGGACCTGCTCGCGTCCAGCCAGGAGATCGACGCGCTGCGCACCGCGGCGCGCGTGGTGCTGCTGTCGCGGCACGGAACGCTGTCCGAGCAGGTCGTGCGTCTCCTGAAGGCCTCGCCGGCGGTGCGGCCGCCGCGCCCGGCGCCCCCGCGCTCGCCGGCGGCGGACATTCCTCCACCGCAGCTGCGCCTGGACTACTTCAACGGCCTGGGGGGGTTCGCCGACGGCGGCCGGGAGTACGTGACGATCCTCGGCGAGCGTCAGTGGACTCCTGCCCCCTGGATCAACGTCGTGGCCAGCCCGCGCTTCGGGTTCCTGGTGTCCGAGTCCGGCTCCGGATACACCTGGCGGGGCAACAGCCGCCTCAATCAGATCACCCCCTGGTCCAACGATCCGGTCAGCGATCCGCCGGGAGAGGCCCTTCTGGTCCGCGACGAGGCGACCGGAGAGATCTGGGGCCCGACCGCCCTTCCGATCCGCGACGAGTGGCCCTACGTGGCGCGGCACGGGCAGGGCTACAGCCGCTTCGAGCACGACAGCCGGGGCATCCGGCTCGATCTGCTCCAGTTCGTTCCCCCGGACGACCCGGTCAAGATCTCGCGCCTGATCGTCGAAAACCATTCCGACGCCGCGCGTCAGCTCACGGTGGCCGCCTATGCCGAATGGGCCCTGGGCACGCAGCGCGGCGCCGCCGCGCCCTTCATCGTGACGGAGAGGGAGAGCCAGACCGGCGCGCTCCTGGCGCGAAACCCCTGGAACGAGGAGTTCCCGCACACCGCCTTCGCCGACCTGTCCGTCCCCGGAGCGCCGGCCCAGCCCCGCGCGTGGACCTGCGACCGAACCGAGTTCCTCGGACGCAACGGCGGCCTGGACGCGCCGTCCGGCCTGGCTCCCGGGGTCGCTCTCTCGGGCCGCGCGGGCGCCGGCATCGACCCCTGCGCGGCGCTCACCACGACGATCCGGCTGGCGCCGGGCGCCTCGACGACCGTGCTGTTCCTGCTGGGACAGGCCGACGACGAGGAAGCGGCGCGCCGCCTGGTGCGACGGTACCGCGGCGAGCATCTCGAAGCCTGCCGCGCGCGGGCCACGCGGCAGTGGGACGACGTTCTGGGCGCTCTGCAGATCCAGACCCCCGATCGCTCCATGGACATTCTGGTCAACCGCTGGCTTCTCTACCAGACGCTGGCCTGCCGCATCTGGGGGCGCTCCGCCTTCTACCAGGCCGGCGGCGCGTTCGGCTTCCGGGATCAGCTGCAGGACGTCCTGGCCCTGGCGGTGGCGCGGCGCGAGGTGACGCGCGAACAGATCCTGTCCAGCGCGGGACGCCAGTTCGTGGAGGGCGACGTCCAGCACTGGTGGCACGTGCCGTCGGGCAAGGGAATCCGCACGCGCATGAGCGACGACCTCCTCTGGCTTCCCTACGCGGTGACCCACTACATCGAGGTGACCGGCGACCGCGGGATCCTGGATGAGGTCGCGCCCTTCCTGGAGGGCGAGCTCCTGCTGCCGGAGGAAGTGGAACGCTACTTCGCCCCGAAGGTCTCCGCGGAGACGGCCACGGTCTTCGAGCACTGCGCGCGGGCGCTCGACCGCAGCCTGGCCGTGGGACGCCACGGCCTTCCCCTCATGGGAACGGGCGATTGGAACGACGGGATGAACCGGGTGGGCCGGGACGGCAAGGGCGAGAGCGTCTGGCTGGGCTGGTTCCTGCACACCAACCTGTGGGAGTTCGCCCGCGTGGCCGAGGAGCGCGGCGACGTCGAGCGCGCGCGGCGCTGGCGCGAGCACGTCGACCGCCTGAAGATGGCCCTGGAGAGCGCGGGCTGGGACGGGGACTGGTACCGCCGCGCCTTCTTCGACGACGGGACGCCGCTGGGCTCCGCGGAAAACGCGGAGTGCCGGATCGATTCGATCGCCCAGTCCTGGGCGGTCCTCTCCGGCGCCGGCGACGCGGAGCGCAGCCGCCGGGCCATGGCCGCGGTCGAGGAGTACCTGGTCAAGCGCGGGGACGGCCTGGTCCTCCTCTTCACGCCCCCGTTCGACAAGTCCCCCGCCGATCCCGGGTACATCAAGGGTTATCTCCCGGGCATCCGCGAGAACGGCGGGCAGTACACCCACGCCTCCATCTGGGCCGTCATCGCCTTCGCCGCCCAGCGCGACGGGGACAAGGCCGGCGAGCTCTTCGCGATTCTGAATCCGATCAACCACGCCTCGACGCGGGCGGGGATGCACCGCTACCGCGTCGAGCCGTATGTCGCCGCCGCGGACGTGTACTCGGTCATTCCGCACGTCGGGCGCGGAGGCTGGACCTGGTACACCGGATCGGCGGGCTGGATGTACCGCGCCGCCGTCGAATGGATCCTGGGCTTCCGGCTTCGCGGCGCCACGCTCCATCTGGACCCCTGCGTTCCCAGGGCCTGGCGGGGATACAAGATCTCATTTCGCTACCACTCCGCCCGCTACGAGCTCGCCGTCGAGAATCCGCACGGCGCGACCTTCGGCGTGGCGTCGATCGAGCTCGACGGCCAGCAGATCGCCGCGCGCGAGATCCCGTTGGCCGACGACGGCCGGACGCACGCGATCCGCGTCGTGCTGGGCCAGACGGAGACGTAGGAGGTGAGACTGGAGACTGGTGACTTCATCAGCCGGCGCCTCAGAAAATCAGTTCCGAGACCCCAGCCCGTCGAGTCCGCAGTCCGCAGTCCGGAAGACCCCTCTGCTAGGATCCTCGTTCCCATGAAGCGCATCCTCCTCGCCGTCGCCCTGCTCGCCGTCTGCGCCTCGGTGTTCTCGCTCTCCTCGGGCCCGGGCACCGCTCTGCCGCCTCCCTCGACCGGCGGCATCACGGCGGTGCAGCTGGCCCTGAAGAAGCTCACGACGAACAAACGCGTGCTCGTGGTCGGCGCCCACCCCGACGACGAGAACACCGCTCTCCTGGCCCTGGTGGCGCGCGGAATGGGCGGCGAAGCGGCCTACCTGTCGCTCTCGCGCGGTGAGGGCGGACAGAACCTGATCGGCGAGGAGCTCGGAGTGGGTCTCGGGCTGATCCGTTCCCAGGAGCTCGCCGCGGCGCGGCGGCTGGACGGCGCCAGGCAGTATTTCACCCGGGCCTACGACTTCGGCTTTTCCAAATCGCTCGACGAGGCGCTGCGCTTCTGGCCCAGGCAGGAGATCCTCAAGGACGCCGTCCGCGTCGTGAGGCGATTCCGGCCCCAGGTCGTCTTCGCCACGTTCACGGGAACGCCGCGCGACGGCCACGGCCAGCACCAGGAGTCCGGCGTGATCGCGCGCGAGGCGTTCCTCGCGGCCGGAGACCCTTCGGCGTTTCCCGAGCTCGCCGCGGAAGGACTCCCTCCCTGGAAGCCCACGACGCTCGTGCGGTCCAATTGGTTCGACAACGGCAGCGGCATCCATCTGCCCACCGGGGACGTCGATCCCCTGACCGGGCGCTCCTACAACCAGATCGCCATGGCCGGCCGGAGCCTCCACCGGTCGCAGAACATGGGCCGGCTGCAGCCGCTCGGGCCGAGCGAAACCGGGGCCTTCTGGGAAGCGGGCGGCGAAGGCGAGGCGACGCACGACCTCTTCGCCGGCGTCGACACGCGCCTTCCCGGGATCGCCGACGGCATACCCGACGCCGACCGGCGCGCGCGCATCCGAGAGCGGCTCGCCTCGGTCGAGCGCCTCGCCGAAACGGCGCGCACGCGGCTCGCTCCGGATCGCCTGGCCGCCGCGGTTGCCGATCTCTCCGCCGCGCTGCGCGACCTCCGGGCCGCGCGCGCGCTCGTGCACGGCGACGCCGCCGAGGAATCCGCCGCCGCGGCGATCCTCGACGAGAAGATCGAAGCCGCGGAGACCGCCGCGGCCGCCGCGGCCGGCGTCGCGGCCGACGCGCTCGCCGACGCGGAGACGGCGGCGCCGGGAGGCGCCTTCACGGTCACCGTGTCCCTCTGGAACGCCGGCCAGGAGCCCCTGGTCGTGGAATCGGTCTCCCTGACGAGCCCGGACGGCTGGACCGTGGGACCTCCGACCGTTCCGGCGCCGGCCGGCCTCGCGCCCGGGGCGCTCTCGGAATGGAAGTTGACCGCGACCGTGCCGGCCGGCGCGCCGCCGACGGTTCCCTACTTCCTGAGAAAGCCCCTTCAGGGAGCGGTGTACGACTGGAGCGACGTCGCTGCCGCGGTTCGCGGCGAGCCCTTTCAACCGCCGCCCCTCTCGGCCGACATCGCCGTCCGGGTCGGAGGCGAGCGCGTCGTTCTGCGCCGGGAGGTCACTGTTCGTTTCCGCGACGAGGAGTTCGGCGAGATCCGCCACGCGCTGCGCGCCGTCCCCGCGGTCGAGGTCGCCGTGGAGCCCGACCTGGTGGTGTGGTCCACGGAACAGAAAGAGCGCCGCTCGCTGCACGTGACCGTGGTGTCTCGGACGCGCCTGGCGGCGTCGGGGAAGGTGGAGGTGGCCGGGCCGCCGGGCTGGTCCGGCGGCGCGCCGCTCGCGTTCACCCTGGCCAGGAACGGAGACAAGTCCTCCTTCGAGATCCCCATCTCCGCCCCGGCGTCGGCCCGCGCGGGAAAGTACGAGCTGTCCGTCCGCGCCGTGCTCGACGGCGGCGAACAGTTCTCCTCGTCGGTGCGGCTCATCGACTACCGCCACATCCGCCCGACGGCGATGCCCCGAACTTCCGCGGTCGCGCTCTCCGTGGTCGACCTGAAGCTTCCCCGGGTGAAGGCGATCGGCTACGTCCGCGGCGCGTCGGACCGAGTGCCCGAGTCCCTCGCCTCCGTCGGGCTGCCGATCCAGCTGCTCGGCCCCGGCGAGCTCGAGCACGGCGATCTCTCCCGCTACGACGCGATCGTGATCGGGAGCCGGGCCTACGAGACCGAGCCGGCGCTGGTCGCATCCAACCGCCGGATCCTCGATTACGTCCGGAACGGGGGACTGGTCATCGTGCAGTACCAGCAATACCCCTTCATCGAGGGCCACTACGCCCCGACCGACCTGGAGATCGCCCGTCCCCACGACCGGGTCACCGACGAGACGGCGCCGGTGAAGATCCTGGATCCGGCCCACCCGATCTTCACGCGGCCCAACCGGATCGCGGCGGGCGACTGGGAGGGCTGGGTCCAGGAGCGCGGACTCTACTTCGCGCACACCTGGGCCCCGTCGTTCACGCCGCTGCTGGCTATGAACGATCCGGATCAGCCCGAGCAGCGCGGCGCGCTCCTGGTGGCCGGCGTCGGGAAGGGCCACTATGTCTACACCGGGCTCGCCTTCTTCCGCCAGCTCCCCGCCGGGGTGCCCGGGGCCTACCGCCTGTTTTGCAACTTGCTGGCATGGAAATAGAGATTCGCAGGATCGGACGCGAGCTCCGCGGAGACCTCGGCGCGTCCTGACCAGGAGGAGTCCATGAGAACCGCTCGCATCGCCGCCGTCGCGTTCTTCGTCGGGACCGCCGCGGCGCTCGCCCAGTTCGAAGGCGTGGCGGAGTTCAAGGCCAGCACGATCAGCGGGCGCGGGGAGACGATCCCCGGCCACGGGACGTTCTACATCTCCAAGAGCGCCGTCCGCGGCGATTGGAGGATGGACCTGCGCGCCGCCGGCCCGGAGAAGAACAACCCCCACGCGCCGGCCGAATACCGCTCGACCTTCCTCCAGCGCCTGTCCGAGCCGGACAAGATGTACATGTTGAACGACGAGAAGAAGACCTATTGGGTCATGGACCTCAAGAAGGCGCGGGAGTCCGAGCCCAAGACGCCGGAAAAGTACACCGTGACCAGGACCGGCCGCGACACGGTGGCGGGGCTCTCCTGCGACAAGGCGCTCATCACCGCGCCGTCCGGCTCGCAGATGGAAGTTTGCGTGACGCGGGAGCTTTCGCCGTCGAGCGCCTGGGCGGCTGCCATGAACCGGGGGCGGAGCGGGTTCTTCGGGGCATTGAGCTCCAACGGCATGGACGGGTTCCCCATCCGCATGATCGCGCGTGGCCCTCACAATAAGGAGATTGTGTCGCGCTACGAGCTCGTGCGCGTCGAGAGGAAGTCCTTCCCGGCCTCGACGTTCGAGATCCCCGCGGGCTACAAGGAGTCGTCCATGGCCGCCTCCAGGATGACGCCGGAGCAGCAGAAGGCCATGAAGGATGCCCTCTCCAAGATGACCCCGGAACAGCGCAAGCAATACGAAGAAATGGTGAAGAAGAACTCCGGCAAGCGGTAGACGCTCCGCGGAAGGGGGCGGCCGGCCTGCTATCCTTCGCGCCGCATGACGAGATCCCTGCGCTCCGGCGCGCTCCTTCTGCTTCTCGCCGCCGGCTGCCGGCGCGACACCCGCACTCCCCTGGTCCTTTACTCGCCGCACGGACGCGACCTGCTGGGGGTCATGGAACGGACCTACGAGGCCCGGAACCCGGGCATCGACGTGCGCTGGCTCGACATGGGCTCGCAGGAGGTCTACGACCGGGTCCGTTCGGAGAAGGCCAATCCGCAGGCCGACGTCTGGTACGGCGGGCCGGACACCATCTTCGCGCGCGGCGCGCGGGAGGAGCTGCTGGCGCCCTTTCGCCCGACCTGGGCCGCGGCGATCTCTCCGGAGGGGCGCGCCGCCGGCGACCTCTACTTCGGGCTCTATCGGACTCCGGCGGTGATCGTGTACAACGCGTCGGCCGTGGCCGCCGACCGGGCGCCGCGCGACTGGGACGATCTGCTCGACCCGCGCTGGAAGGGGAAGGTCCTGATCCGCTACCCGCTCGCTTCCGGCACGATGCGGGCGTTCTTCGGCATGATCCTGGCCCGCTCGGTCGAGCAGACCGGATCGCCCGAGCGCGGATTCGCGTGGCTGCGCAAGCTCGACGCCCAGACCAAGGGCTACGAGATGAACGCGTCGGTGCTGGTCGAGCGCATCGCCCGGCGCGAGGGGCTGATCACGGTCTGGGACCTCCCCGATGTCCTCCTGGAGATGCGCCACAGCCCCGGGCTCGCATACGTCTTTCCGTCGAGCGGTACTCCGGTGATCGTGGACGCGGTGGGTCTCGTGCGGGGCGCGCGGCACGCCGACGCGGCGCGCGGGTTCATCGAATGGCTCGGAAGCCCCGAGGCGCAGCGGCTGGCCGCGGAGAAAGCCTACCGCCTGCCGGCCCGGCTGGATCTGCCCGAGAACGAGCTGCCCGAATGGGCCCGGGACGTCCAGCGCCGCCTCGTTCCGGCGCGGATGGACTGGGGCCTGATCGACCGCGAGGGCTCCGGTTGGATGGCCCGGTGGGACCGAGAGGTGAGGGGGAAGGGACGTTGAGATTTGTGATTTGCAATTTGTGATTGATGATTGGGGATGAAAGCAAAACCCTCCGCGCTGGCCTTGGGCAATCGCAAATCACAAATCACAAATCACAAATTCCTCCGGACCCTCCTCTTGATTCCTCCTCACCGCCCCGGCCACGCTGGCGTTGGCGGCGATCGCGATGGGCCGGGTGCGGATCTCCGAGATCCCGAGCCTTCTCGACGCGCGGCTTCTCGCGCTCTTCTTCGTCCTGACCGTCGCCGTCGAGCTCGGGAAGGCCTCCGGGCTCTTCGACCGCATGGTCGCCGCGGTCGTCGCCCGGGCGCGCTCGGCCCGGGGACTGGCCCTGGCGATGATCGGGACGACCGGTGTCCTGTCCGCGGTCCTGACCAACGACGTGGCCCTCTTCCTGGTCGTCCCGTTCACCATGCTCCTGCGCAAGGTGACCGACCTGGATCTGGCGCCCCTGGTGGTGCTCGAGGTCCTCGCGGCGAACCTGCTCTGCGCGGTCACGCCGATCGGCAATCCGCAGAACCTCTTCCTCTACGCGCGCGGAGGCTTCACGCCGGGCGCGTTTCTGGCCGCGCAGCTGCCGCTGGCCGCGGCGTCCGCTCTGGCGCTGGCCGCGGCCACGGTCTGGATCGTCCCGAGGAAGGCCCTCCCGGCCGCGCCGTCCCGCGCCTTCGACGTCGAGCCGCTCAGCGCGGGAGCCTTCGCGGTTCTCCTGGGCGCGGAGCTGGCGAGCCTTCTCGGACCGCTCCCCCACTTGGTTCCGCTGGCGCTGGCCGTTCCCGGAATGCTCCTGCTCGGCCGGCGGCTGCGGGAGGCCGATCTCTCTCTCGTCGTCGTCTTCGCCTTTCTCTTCGTCGGGATCCCGGCCTCGAGCGCGGCGACCTCTACCGGCGCCTCGACCCGGCCGCCGTCTTCGTGCATCAGGGCGTCGGCCTTCTGCTCTCCGGAGCGCTCCTCTCCCAGGTCGTCTCGAACGTTCCGGCTGCGCTCCTGCTCGCTCCGGCCGCAGCGGGGGTCGCCGGTTTTCGCGGTCTCCTGTACGGAGTCACCGTCGGCGCCTGCGGAAGTCCGGTGGGATCGATCGCCAACCTGATCGGCGCCCAGATCTACGTGACCCAGGGAGGGACGCCGCGGTCCTTCTGGCGGCTCTTCGTCGCGGTCTCGACCGCGTTGCTCGCCCTGCTCCTGACGATTGCCGTGCTCTGGCTGCGGCTGCCCCGGAGATAATCGCGCGCACGATGCCCGACGCCTACCTGCGCCTCGAGACGCTCACGAAGGCGTTCGGTCGGACTCCGGTGACGCGCGGCATTTCGCTCGACGTGGACCGAAGCGAGATCGTCGCGCTGCTGGGCCCGTCCGGGAGCGGCAAGACCACGGTGCTGCGCCTGGTGGCCGGTTTCGAGACGCCGGACTCGGGCCGGATCGTGGTCGAGGGCGAGGATGTCACCGCCGCGCCGCCCGGCCGGCGCCGATTCGGCATGGTGTTTCAGCACTACGCGCTCTTTCCCCACATGACCGTCGGCGAGAACGTCGCGTTCGGCCTGGAATCGCAGAATCATCCGCGCGGGCAGATCGCAGAGCGCGTCGCCGAGACCCTGGCGGTCGTGGATCTTCCGGGCTTCGAAACCCGCCGGGTCACCGAGCTCTCGGGCGGGCAGCAGCAGCGCGTGGCGCTGGCCCGCGCGCTGGCGCCTCGGCCGCGCGTCCTGCTCCTGGACGAGCCCCTGTCCAACCTCGATCCCCTGCTGCGCGAGCGGACCCGCCGGGAGCTCGCCCGGGTCCTGCGCGCCACCGGGATCACCGCGCTTTTCGTGACCCACGAGCAGGAAGAAGCCTTCGAGCTGGGCGACCGGGTGGCCGTCCTGAACGCGGGGCGGCTGGAGCAGACCGCCACTCCCGAGGAGCTCTACGAACGGCCGGCCACGCGGTTCGTCGCCGGGTTCATCGGGCGCTCCAACGCGCTCGCGGGGACCTGGGAGGACGGCGCGCCCGGCGGCGTCCGCCTGGCGAACGGATCGCGCTGGCGCGCCGAGGCCGCCGGAGCGCTCTCCGCCGGCGCGCGCGTGGACCTCCTCGTGCGGCCAGAGGCGCTGGTGCTGCGCACGCCCGACGCGGGAGAGGCGCTGCCCGGCCGGATCGTGGCCCGCCGGTACGCCGGCCAGTCCTCGTTCTTCACCGTCCGCCTGGACGGATCGGAGGAGATCGACGTGCTGGCCCGGTCGGAAGAGGCCCGAATCGGCGACACGATCGGCGTCGCGTTGGCTCCCCGGGCGCCCCTTCCCCGGGCCTACCCCGCGGAGGACGCGTGAGGCCGCGCGTCTCGATCCCCGCGGTTCTTCTCGCGATCGTCCTGGCCTGGCTCGTCTGCGACCCGCTCGTCCTCACGCTGGCCGAGGCCCTGGGGGCCCCGCGCTGGACGCTCGCCTACTTCGCGGAGTTCCTGCGCCGGCCCGACGAATGGCAGGCCCTCTGGGCGAGCCTGTGGATCTCGCTTGCCACCGTCGCGCTGTCGGCTGCGATCGGCGTGCCCCTCGCGTTTCTCTTCGAGCGGACCGAGTTTCCCGGACGCCGCACGCTGGGGACGCTCATCGCGCTCCCGGTCGTCCTGCCGCCGCTCGTGGGCGTGCTCGCTTTCGTCTTTCTCTACGGCGAAAGCGGTTTCCTGCCCCGGGCGATCCAGGCGGTCACCGGCGCGTCGCAGGCGCCCTGGCGGCTCACCGGGCCGATCGCCATTCTTTTCGTCCACGCCTACACGATGTTCGTCTACTTCTATCTCTTCACCCGAGCCGGCCTGGCCCGCCTGGACGGCGCCTTCGGAGAGGCCGCCGCCGCGCTGGGAGCGAGCCCCGGACGCATCCTGCGCCGCGTGACCCTGCCGCTCCTGCGGCCGGCCCTGATCGGCGCCGCCCTCCTGACCTTCATGACCTCCCTGGCCTCGTTTTCCGCTCCCTACTTGATCGGCGGCACGTTCCGCGTGATGACCACGCAGATCGTCTTCTCGCGTTTGAACGGCGACACCGAGATGGGGATGGTCGAGACGACGACGCTCGCCGCGATGGCGCTCGCCGGGCTCTTTCTCCTGCAGCGTGCCGAGCGCCGCCGGGACGTCGCCGGAGCGATCCGCGGAGCGGCTCCCTCCCGCCGGCCCTGGAAACGCGGGGCGCTGGTGGCCCTGACCGGCTGGCTCCTGGCCGGCGTGCTGCTTCTCCCGCACGCGATGCTGCTGCTCCTGTCCTTCGTCCCCGCCGGCAGCTGGACCGTGGAGCTTCTGCCTCCCACCCTCTCGGCGAAGAACTGGGTCTCCGTCTTCACCGAGACCGAGCGGCTCCGACCGATCGTCAACTCCCTCTGGATGGCCGCCGCGGCGACCGCGGCCGCCGTGGCCCTGGGCTTCGCCGCCGCGTCCCTGGCGTTGCGGCGCCGGTCCCGCGCGGGCGCGATCCTGGAGACCCTGGTGACGATTCCGTGGGCCCTGCCGGGAACGGTCTTCGCCGTGGCGCTCGCGGCGGCGTTCTCCAAGTACGTTCCGTGGGCCGGGCGCTTCGTGCTTGTCGGCACCGCGGCGATCCTGCCCCTGGCCTACCTGGCCCGCAATCTTCCGCTGACCGGCCGCGCCGCCTTTGCCGGGCTCCGGCAGCTCGACCCATCCCTCGAGGAAGCGGCGGTCTCTCTGGGAGCGTCGGCCTGGCGGCGCGTCGTTCGGATCACGCTGCCGCTCATCGCCCCCGCGCTCGCCGCCGGCGCGTCGCTGGCGTTCCTGACCGCGCTCGGAGATTTCGTCGTCTCGGTCGTCCTCTACACCTTCGACACCCGGCCGATCTCGATCGAGATCCTGTCTTCGCTGCACGCGGAAGAAACGGGCGTGGCCGCCGCCTACGGGGTTCTGCTGGCCGCGCTCTCCGCGGCTGCGTTCCTGGCCTGGGGCCGCCGCGAAGACGCCACCGCGCGGATGCCCGGCTGACGCCTCAGCACGCGCGGTCGCGGGCGGGCGACGCGGGGGCGGACCCGAACACCGCCGGGGAAACGCTCCGGAGCAGTTTCCCCATCGCCGGCGCGTGCGCCTGGGCGCTGTGCAGCGAATCCTCCACGCGCAGCTCGAGCTCGCGGTACGGATCCTTGTCCCCGAGCGGGGCGACGTTCAACGCGGTGCGGGCACAGGTGAGCGCGGTGTCGAGATTGCCCTGCTCCAGGTAGGCCTCGGCCAGCGCGGCCTGGGCCGCGGCGCACGTCGGATCGAGCCGGGCAGCTTCCTGGAGCTCCTCGATGCCTTCCTCGCGCCACCAGCGATTCTTGAGCTTGGCCTGGCCGAGAAGCAGGCGGTAGTCCGGATTGTCCGGCGCGAACTGCACGGCCTCTTCCAGCATCTGGATGGCCGGGTAGTAGTCCTTCTGCTCGATGAGCTCCTGGGCCCGCTTGTAGTTGCGCGACGCGGTCCAGCGGCGGATCTTCTCGCGGCTCTGACGCTCCGGGGGAGCCAGGGGACTCTCGTGCATCCCCTCGATCAGGAGGGCTTCGCCCTTGCGGATGGTTCGATCGTACGCTTCACGCGTCGCAACCTGCGACAACGTCTCGTAGGCTTCCTCCAGACGGTGCGACAGGACCGTCAGCTCCCTGCCGCAATTGGCGAGGTCGGAGCGCCGGCGCAGCGCCGGATCGAAGAGCTTGGACAGGCGCGCGTAGGCCGCGTCGATCTCGCTCCCCGAGGCGTCGGACTTGACCCCGAGCAGGTCGTAGTGGGAGAGCCAGTCGATGCGGCGGTAGGTCCCGTGCACCAGGGCCCGGTGGCCGACCCTCGGTTCGTCCGCTTCGGGCGACGCTTCGGCCCGGGTCTCCGCCGCCGCGGCCGGCGCGGCCTTCAGGTCGACGAACCCGCAGTAGACCAGCGTGTACAGGATCTTGGCCGCCTCCAGCCGGGAGGACGGCGCGAGGCTCAGGAGCTCGCGCACGGACGTCTTGCCGTCCATTCGCGAGAGCAGAAAGTTGGCCTCGACGGGCAGACGCGTCGCGTCCAGCCCCCAGGTCTCCGGCGCGGCGGCCGTGGGCAGCTTCGCCGGGTCGCCCAGCAGCTCCAGGAATTTCTGGCTTTCCGGGATGCGGCGGATCCCTTCGATGATCATTTCGGTGACCGAGAGCGAAAACGAGATGTCGTCGTCGCTGGCGTGCTTGCCCATGCGGAACTGGAAGCTCCCGTCGGGCCAGGACAGAGCGGAGGTGACGATCTGCTCCATCAGCCGTCGGGCCTCGACGTCGAGGACGCTGCGGGCCACCAGGCCGCGCTCGACCAGGATCTGGTCCAGACGGGACTTGCTGGTCTTCTGTTTGATCAGGGCCCGTTCCAGATCGTGCTCGGAGAGATAGCCCCACAGCACGAGAGATCTCCCGATCCGGTGGTCCTCCCGGGAGGAGCGGGCCGCCCGCAGCTCGCCGTCCTCGAAGGACAGCCAGCGCTGCTGACCGTTGCGGGCGAGCTCGAGCGTTCCGGTCATGCCGGCGCGCTGGATCCGCCGCAGGATGGCGAAAAGCGGCGTCTGCGACAGCTCGCCGGAAAGACGATCGTGCTCGAGATCGACTTTGATCGGATTCGCGCTCATTGGAAATCTCCCTCGAGCCTAAGAGAGGGCAAGAAGAATGCCGGCCCGTTTCTCAGAGCAAACGCTTTATTTTCAGAGATTTGCGTCCGAGTCCCGCGCGATGAGACGTCTCAGGCCTGACTCCCCGAGACATCTCGGACTGTCTCACGACGGCGTTCTCGCGGTCCGCCTCAGAAGTCCATCACGCTGTCGAGGCCGCGCCGCAGGCCGGTGAAGGAGCGTACCCGGCGCAGCGCCAGGAGGGTCCCGCTCACGTAGGGACCCGCCCCGGAGGAGGAGTCGTGCCGGATCGAAAGCCGCTCCTCCGGGCAGACCGAAGAGGACTTCGATCGAGGAGACGAAGCCGGGAAGACGGACCGAGTGCACTTGCGTGCCGTGCAGCTGCGCGCCCCGGGCTTCCGGGACGCCGCGCGTCTGTCCGATCGGGTGCCCGGGCTGGGGTTTCCCGATCCGCGCCAGCCGCGCCGCGAGCTCCCGCGCCGTTCCCGACGGCGCGTCGGGCTTGGAGGACTTTCCGTAATCGATGATCTCCCAGTGCGGAGCGTGCCGGGCGGCCATCTCGGCCAGACGCTGCAGGAGCACGGCGGTCACCGCGAAGTTCCCGGCCGCCAGAACGCCGACGCCCCGCTCGCGCGCGGCCGCGTCGATCGCGGCGTACTCCTCGTCGGTCAGACCGGAGGTTCCCACCACGGCGGACACGCCGCGATGGACGGCGGCCAGAACGTGGCCGCGGACGGCGTCCGGGCTCGTGTAGTCCACCAGGACGTCGCACGGCGCGGCCAGGGCCTCCTCGACGGTGGCCCGCACGATCAGGTCGAGGCGCGGATCGGGAACGATCTCCCGCAGCGGACGACCGGCGTGCCGGCGCGCGACCGCCGCGGCCAGCTCGAGGTCGGGAGCCGCCGCGATCGCCGACGCCAGCGCCTGCCCCACCCATCCCGTGGCCCCGGCCAGGCAGACGCGGATCCGGCCGCTCACCGCGCGACCACCAGCAGGAGCCCGGAGACGCAGAGCGCGACGCCGACGGCGTTGACGGCCGAGAGCCGCTCGCCGAAGAACAGCAGGCCGACCGGGATCAGCACGAGCGCGACGGTGGCGTTGGAGACCGCCGATCCGACGCTGATTCTCCAGCCCGATCGGTAGGCGAGCAGGAATCCGATCTCGATCCCGACGACCGTCGCGCCGAGCACGACGCTCGCCCAGTTGAGACGCTTCACGGCCTGGCCGAGAGGCTCCTTGACCGGAAAGAGCGGAAACAGGGCGGCCGTGACGACGATCGCGACGGCGTAGGTCGCCAGAAGCGCGATCACCGGATGCGCGTCCATGGGGATGGACTTTTGAGAGACGTGGTACAGCACGTTGGAGACCACGATCACGAGGATCGACAGGGCGAACAGCGGCATCGGCATCTCCCGCGGCGTTTTGTCAGACCAGGGCGTACGCGCGCACGGGGAAGCTTCCCACACCGGCGAAGGGCGCGGGCGCCGCGTGGAACCGGAAGTCTTCGCCGGGAAGCTCGACCAGGCGGGTCAGGTGCTCCAGGATCGGGATTCCGGCTTCCAGGAGCAGAGTGTGCGCGGGCCGGCTGAGATCGGCGTCGTCGTCGATGTTCAGGGAATCGATCCCCACCAGGGCCGCGCCTTCCCGGACCAGCCGCTGCGCGGCCGCGCGCGTCAGGAACGGATGGCCCTGCGCGTACCGGGGCGTGCGCCAGTGCGAGTCCCAGCCGGTGCGCACGAGCACGGCCCGTCCCCGCAGGGGGAGCCCGTCGAAGCGGTCGGCGTCCACCGCGCGGCCGCGGCGCGAGGAGGCGTCGATGCAGAGGCCGGGCAGATCGACCAGCCGCTCGAGCGGGAGCCCGGCCACGTCGAGCCCGTCGGCGAACCGATGAAACGGGGCGTCGACGTAAGTCCCGGTGTTGGCCACCATCTCGACGCGTCCGATCTGGAAGGTCGTTCCCTCCGCGTACTTGCCGCGGGTCGACTCGCGGCTCCAGAAATCCGAGATCACCGGCGCGGGCAGACCCGGATAGGTCGTCATGCCCGCTTCGACGCGGTGGGAGAGGTCGACGATCCGGCGGGAAGGTCCTTCCATGTCGGCCTCGCGCTCCTATCCGACCGCGACCGGCGTGATCCCGAACTCCGTCCGGAGAAACTCCTTGCTCCCCGCCGGGCCGGTCAGCCGCAGCCAGACCGGGCCCGAGCGGCGCTCCACCCGGACCTCGAATCGCAGGAATGGGCAGCAGACGCTTTCCAGCCGCACCCATTCGGCCAGGCGGTCCAGGAGCGTTCCGTCGTCGGCGAAGCGCAAAGCGAATCCCTCGGGCAGCTCGCGGACTTCCTCGAGGCAGCCGTGGAGCTGCTCGAGCAGGCCGGCGTGGCGGGGCCGGACGCGCGGCGGGAAGATCTCCAGGCGGCCGGCCGACGGGGCGCAGCTCATGACGAACCCTCCCTGGCGGCGTAGGAGCCCGCGCCGGCCAGGTGAATGGAGACGTACGGTTCCTCGCCGACCACCCAGCTGTCATGGCCCGCCGGAACCCAGAACAGATCCCCCGCTCCGACGACGATCTCCGTGCCGTCGTCCATGCGGATCGCCGCGCGGCCGGAGAGGACCAGGCCGACATGCTCGACCGGGCAGCTCGCCGCTTTGACCGACGGGCCGACGTGCTCGGACCATTTCCAGCCCGGCGCGTAGGTGGCCCGGCCCACGGTCATGCCGGCGAGCGTGATCTTGTCGAAGGATCCACGGGGAAAGTTCACCGTCTCGTCGGCGGACTCGAACCGGCGGACCAGAGGCTTCATGGCTTCCCCTTTCCGACGAGCGTCCGGACGAGCTGGATCTGCCCGGTGTGGTAGGCGTCGTGCAGCGCCGCCCCGGCGATTTCGCGAAGGGCCGTGCGCCGCGGGAGTCCCGGCAGCGGCCGCGACAGGCGTGCCGGCGGAAACGCCGCGGCGGCCCGCCGCAGGGCCCGGTGCTCGCGGTCGAGGATCCGCCGCTCGTTCCTCCAGGCTCGCTCCGTGGCCGGCCCGAGGTCGAACCAGTTGCTCCCCTCCAGCGGAAAGGCCCCGCGCGCGACGCCGGTCAGCCGAAGCCGAACCCGGGACTTCCAATAGGCCGCGTGGACGACGAGCTCGCGGATGCTGTGGCGCTCCGGGGCGGGCCGTTGGTTGGCGGCCTTCGCCGTCAAGCCGCGCAGGGATCCCCGGAGGTTCGTGCCGTGCCAGGCGGCCTTGTCGAACGCCTCGTCCAGGGCGTGCAGCAGGATGGCGGTGCGCGGGTCGTTTCCCCTTCCCCTGGCGCGTCGCTCGAATCGGGCTCGTTGCATCGGGTCCTCCCTTCTCGTCTCGGCGATCGCTTCAGCCGCGCCCCGACCCCGCCGAGGCCCGCGGCAACTCACCCCGCGCGGCCTCGGGCACGGCCTGCAGCCGCGCCGGCTTCAACCGCGCCGTGATGATGAGCGCCACCGCTCCCACGATCACCAGGGCCGCCGTTGCGATCCTCCATGTGATGGCTTCGCCCGCCAGGAGCGAGCCCAGGGTGACGGCCACGATCGGATTGACGTAGGCGTAGGTCGAGACCCGCGCCGGGCTGACGACTTTCAGCAGCCAGACGTACGCGGTGAATCCGATGAGCGAGCCGAAGACGACGAGATACGCCAGCGAGACCGCCGACTTGAGCGACACGGCGGCGAGGTGCAGCGCCGGCCATTCCCCGGAGACGAAACCGGCCGAAAAGTTCCAGACGCCCCCGGCGATCATCTCCATGGCCGTTGCCATGAGAATCCAGGACGGCAGCTTGGCCCGGCGCGAATAGAGGGAACCGGTCGCCCAGCACAGCGACGCCAAGAGCAGCGCCGCCGCCCCCAGCGGATCGACGTGCCCGTTGCCGCCGAATCTCCCGGGAGCGACGAGGAGCGCGATCCCGGCCAGGCCCAGGAGGAGCCCGGCGATCACGGCCGCGCCCGGCCGGCGGCGACGCTCGATGCCCTCGAGCACGGCCATCCAGATCGGCACCGAGGCGACGATCAGCGCGGCGAGCCCGGACGGCACGCGCTGCTCCGCCCAGGTCACCAGGCCGTTGCCGCCGAGCAGCATCAATCCGCCCACGATCGCGGCGCTCTTCCATTGGACCCGCTCCGGCCGGGCCGCGCCGCGCAGGCGCATCCAGAGATACAGCAGGATGCCCGCGGCGAGATGGCGCGCTCCGGCCAGGAAGAACGGGGGCACCGTCTCGACGCCGAATCGGATCGCCAGGTACGTCGATCCCCAGAGGACGTACACCGCGGCGAACGCCAGCAGCACCCGAGCGCGGGAGGGCGCCCGATCAGGCACGCTTGGCCTCCGGCTCTTCGCGCGCCGCGGCCGGGATCGGGAGCGCGGCCGTCTCCTTGACCGTCTCCAGGACGATCGTCGTCCGCGTCGACGTGATGGTCGGGATCTTGCCGAACTGCTCGCGCAGGAGCCGTCCAACGGCCTCGGTGTCGGCGGCCCGCACCTTCAGGAGGAAACAATCCTCCCCGGCCACGTGGTGGACTTCGAGGACCTCGGGGATCTCGGCCAGGCGCGCCGCCGTGTTCGGGCTGCCGACCCGCTCGCCCGAGCGCACGAAGATGAAGCACACCAGCGGCAGCTCCATCGCCTTGGGATCGAGGTCGACGGAGTAGCCCCGGATCACTCCCTTTTCCTCGAGCTTGCGCAGACGTTCGAAGACGGCCGACGGCGCCAGGCTCACCTTCCGGGCGATTTCGGCGTTGGAAGTTCTGGAGTTCGTTTGCAGAATCTTCAGTATTTCAGCGTCAATTTCGTCGATCATTCGCATAACTTAGATAAATATAGTTGATTCGTCAATGAAGATTCGTTTTAAGCGAATATAATTATTAACCCTCTGAGGATCTTCGACTTGCCCATTCCCACCCCGCCTGAAAACCCGGCGGGACGCTGTTTGGATGCATGGATGCCAGCCTCGTCGGGTCAGCTCCCGAGAGCAGGCGACCGGCCGTCGATTCTGCGCACCCGAAGAAGGACCGCCAGCAGGGCGACCGCCGCGATCCAGGACGCCGCCGCGCAGAGCACCGCGGTCAGGCCGATCGCGGCCGGCCGGGATTGCGCGTACCGCTCGATCACCTGCCCAAGGGTGCAGCGGGCGACTCCCAGCAGGTGGCCTCCCGGCGAGGCGAGAAGAAATCCGGTCGAGGACAGAAACGTCGCGGCGTCCGCGAGCGCGGTGACGGCGAGAAAGACCGACAGCGTCGCGACCGTCCAGAGAGTCACCACGCCCTTTCGAATCGCGCCGAGCGTGACCAGCAGGATCTCGGGCACGGCCATGGCCCAGAGGTACCAGCCGGCCGACCCGCCTCCGCCGCCGAAGTAGCCGAACGTGCGCCAGGAGTTGTAGGCGAGCGCGAGGCCGAACGTGCCGACCGTCGCGCCGAGAATCGCCAGGGTCTGCCGGTCCGACGGCGCGGCGGACCGCACGGTCTTCCCGACGCCCCACGCCAGCAGGAGCACCGGAGCGACGTAGATCCAGGTCGGGAAGACCAGGAAATCCATTCCGGACATCCAGACGTGGGACTTGAGAACCGCCCAGGCGTCCCGCAGCCAGGGCACCGCGAAGAGCGAGACGTAGGGGGCTCCGCGGATGTTGTACATCACCGGGAACGGATGGCCGAACCGGACGACCGAACAGGCCAGGAGAACGGCCGCCGGTCCCAGGATCAGCGCGCCGCGCGTGGCGCGTGCTCGGAAAGGCTCTCCCCTTCGCAGGCTCTCGCGCACCGCGCTCCACGGCGCGACGGTCAAACCGTAGAGCTTCGACCACGGTGCCAGGCCCGCGGCGAGCGACCCGATCGTGGGCCACCATCCGGCCGGCGCGACGGACACCGCGCCGACGACGGCGAGACCGATCAGGAAACCGCAGAGGGGATCGTTGGCGACCCGGCAGTTTTCGAACCCGAATCCCGGTATCAGAGCCAGGAGCGCCACCGGCACGCCGGCCAGGCGGCGGCTCCGCGCGGCCTTCCACAGAAGCCAGCCGACGGCCAAGGAGAGCGCGGCGTTGGCGGCGCGGAGCAGATACAGGTCGCGCAAGGGATCGCCCCGGCCGGCCAAGCGCAGGAGCAGGCCCGTGATCCAGTAGTAGAGCGGGGATTGCTGCGTCTCATGGTTCGCGCTGCGCCGTTGGACCGAAGGCGGAACGCGCGATTGGCCGTAGGCGCGCGCGCCGAAGTCCGCCGCGTAGCTCCGGGGCAGCGGCCAGCGGCGCATCGCGTCGATCAGCGGCGCGGGCAGATCGATCTCGCGCAGCCCCGGCCAGCGCAGACGAACCGCGTCCGCCTCCGCGTAGCCCTGGTGGAACGGCTCGTCGAAGCCGGCCCAGGGGGGCAGGAGCAGGACCGAAGCCGCCAGGCGCAGCGCCAGCAGCGCGAAGGCGATCGCGGTGACGGCCCTGGCCGCATCGGGCCGTCGGGCGGCCGTCTTCCCGGGCCGGTCCCCGTCTGGGCCGTCGCGAAGGCGCTCCGGCCGCGGCGCAACGGTCGTCCCGGCCAAGCTAAACCGAGAAGTACCGGGCCTGGGGATGGTGGACGACCAGGGCGGACACCGAGGCCTCGGGATCCATCATGAATCCGTCGGTCAGGTGCACGCCGATCCGCGCGCCGTCCAACAATTTAAATATTGTGAGCTGATCGGCCAGCTCCGGGCAGGCCGGGTAGCCGGGGCTGTAGCGCTTGCCGCGGTAGCGGGCCTGGAAGCGGTCGGTCATGGTGGTCTCGGCGGGATCCGGGAATCCCCACCGCTCCCGGAGCTCGCGGTGCAGCCATTCCGCGGCCGCTTCCGCCGTCTCGATGGCCACGGCCTGGAGGGTGTGGCACAGGAGGTACTCGCCGGCCGCCTTGAGCTCCTCGGCCCGCGCGCGCACGCCCTCCCCCGCGGTGGTCACGAACAGGGCCACGCTGTCGCACTCCCCGGCCCCCTTGGGCCGCACGAAGTCGGCGAGACAGAGCCGCTCGCCGGCCACCTGGCGGGGAAACCGCAAGGTCGCTTCGCCGTCGGGTCCGAGCAGGTGAAGGGCGTTCCCCTCCGAATAAGCCCGGGCGAAGCGGTACATCGCCCGCGCCCGGATCCAGCCCGCCGCCTGCACCCGGGCCACGACCGCCTCGAGCTCGGCCAGGCGCGCGTCGCCCGCTTCCTTGAGCTTGCGAAAGCTTCCCCGCAGCCCGAGGTGGTTGGCGTAGAGCATCTGCGGGTTCAGGTAGCTCCAGATCTCCGGCAGATCGAGCTCCGCCAGAACGTGCTGGTCCGTGTCCGGCGGCGCCAGCGGCTCGACCACCGAGATCGCCTCGCTGCGGACTTCCGGCGCGGCGAGCGGATTCTCCGCGGAAGCCTGGGCCGGCGTCGCCGCCGCGCGGCGCCGGTCCGCTTCCTTTTCCAGCTCGCGCCGGGCCTCGTCTCCGGAAAGGATCCGGTCGGCCAGGGCCAGCCCGCGCATGGCGTCCACGGCGTAGGCGGTCAGGCCGCCGTACATCGGCGCGATCCGCTGGTCGGTGAACTTCTGCGACAGGGCCGCTCCGCCCACGAGCATCGGCGCGTTCACGCCCGCGGCGGTCAGATCCTGCGCGGTCGTGACCATCTGCTGCGCGCTCTTGACCAAGCAGCCCGGACAGGCCGATCAGGTCCGGGCGGTGCTCGCGGTACGCCTCGATGAGCTTCTCCGGCGGCACCTTGATGCCCAGGTTCACGACCTCGTAGCCGTTGTTGGAGAGGATGATCTCGACCAGGTTCTTGCCGATGTCGTGAACGTCTCCCTTCACCGTCGCCAGGATCACCTTTCCCTTGCGCGAGTCGGTGGACCTCTCCATGAACTTCTCGAGATGGGACACCGCGGCCTTCATCGCCTCGGCCGACTGCAGCACCTCGGCCACGATCAGCTCGTTGGCGTTGAAGAGCCGCCCCACCTCGCGCATGCCGTCCATCAGGGGGCCGTTGATGATCTCGAGCGGCGTTTTCCCGCCCGCGCGGACGGCCTCGAGGTCGTCGATCAGGCCTTCCTTCGATCCGTCCAGGATGTACCGGGGGAGGCGCTCGATCGGCGTGCCCGGCCGCGCCGCCGCCTGCTTGGGCTGCGAGCCCTTGGCCTTGAAGTGGGCGGCGAACGCCGCGACCGGGTCCTGGCCGCGGTTCCAGATCAGGTCCTCGGCCAGCCGCCGTTCCTCCTCGGAGATCGACGGGTAGCGCACGATCTTCTCGCTGTTGACGATGGCCAGATCGAGGCCGGCCTTGACGCAGTGGTAGAGGAAGACCGAGTTCAGGACTTCCCGCCCCGCCTCGGGCAGCCCGAAGGAGACGTTGGAGATCCCCAGGATGGTCTTGGTCTGCGGAAACTGCTCCTTGATGGCGCGGATCCCCTCGATCGTCTCGACCGCGCTGCCGACGTACTTCGCGTCCCCGGTGCCGCAGGGGAAGACCAGCGGATCGAAGAAGATGTCCTCCGGCGCCACGCCGTACTTCTCGGTCAGGAGGGTGAAGCTGCGCCGCGCGATCTCGACCTTGCGCTGCCGCGTGACACCCATGCCGTGC
The DNA here is from genome assembly GCA_963733955.1 of uncultured Acidobacteriota bacterium. Classification (GTDB taxonomy): domain Bacteria; phylum Acidobacteriota; class Thermoanaerobaculia; order UBA5066; family Gp7-AA6; genus DATFTF01. Next base: position 684,083 of record CAVTEW010000003.1, on the reverse strand, counting down.
TCGGGATCCTCGTCGATCGTGCCGACCACCAGCGCCGCGCCGTACTTCTGGGCCAGCGGCACCACCGCGCGGAAGCGCTCCTCGCCGTCTTCGAGGTTGATGGAGTTCAGGACCGATTTGCCCTGACTCCACTTCAGGCCGATCTCCATCACCTTCGGATCGGTCGAGTCGAGCATGAGGGGGACCTTGACCATCCTGGTCACGCGCGCCAGGAAAGCCTCGGCGTCTGCGGCCTCGTCGCGGTCGGGATCCTGCAGGCAGACATCGATGATCTGGGCGCCGCCGCGCACCTGGGCCCGCGCGATCTCCGCGGCCGCCTCGAAGTCTCCTTCGGCCACCAACCGCTTGAACTTCCGGCTCCCCAGGACGTTGGTCCGCTCGCCGATCAAGACCGGGCGGTTGTCCACGTCGATCTCCAGCGCCTCGACGCCGGACACGAGCGACTTCGAGTGGATCGGCACGCGCCGCGGCTTCTTGCCCTCCACGGCGCGCGCCAGGGCGCGGATGTGCGCCGGCGTCGTCCCGCAGCAGCCCCCCACGATGTTGACCCAGCCTTCCTCCAGAAACCGTTCCAGCGCCGCGGCGATGCGCTCGGGCGTTTCCGGATAGCAGCCATCCACGTCGGGCAAGCCGGCGTTGGGGTAGCACGACACCAGCGTGCGCGTCAGGCCGGAGAGCGTGCGGATGTGGTCGGTCATGAATTCCGGGCCGGTCGCGCAGTTCAAACCGATCGACAGGAGGGGCGCGTGCATGATCGAGGCGTACAGCGCGTCGATGCCCTGGCCCGCCAGCATCGTCCCCGTGGGCTCGATCGTGACCGAGGCCATGATCGGGACGCTCCAGCCGACCTTCGTGAACGCCTCCTGGACCGCGATCAGGCCGGCCTTGAGATTGCGCGTGTCCTGCATCGTCTCCAGCAGCAGCACGTCCGCGCCGCCCAGCAGCAGCCCCTCCGCCTGCGTTCGGTAATGTCCGATGAGCTCGTCGAAGGTCACGCCGCCGGTGACGGTGACCGACTTGGTCGTCGGCCCCATCGAGCCGGCGACGAACCGGGGCCGCTCCGCGGTGGCGTACCGCGCGGCCGATTCCCGGGCCAGCTCCGCGGCCCGGCGGCTGATCGCGAGCGCGCGGTCGGCCAGGCCGTACTCGGCCAGCACCAGGGGCGTCGAGCCGAACGTGTCGGTCTCGACCATGTCGGCCCCGGCCTCCAGGTAGGCCTCGTGCATCCGCTGGACCACGTCCGGGCGCGTGAGCACCAGGTGCTCGTTGCACCCCTCGTACTGTTCGCCGCCGAAGTCCTCGGCGGTCAGGTTCTCCCCCTGCAGCCAGGTGCCGGTGGCGCCGTCCAGGACGAGGACGCGGCGCGCGAGGATCTCGCCGAGAGCCTCGGCGCGCTCGCGCTGGACGGCGGGAGAAACGGGCTCGGCCATGGAGGACGCATTATCCGCCACCGTCTTGCGGCCCCGGCGTCGTTATTGCAAGAATCCCCGAAGGATCGGAGACCGTATACTTTGTCAGCTCCCGCGGAGGCCGCGGGCGGTTCTCGTTCCGGGGGTTTCGAAGTTGGCGCGGAGGGCAGCGAGGCGTCCGGCCCCGCTCGAAGAGCGGAGCGAGCGGCGCGACGCCATCGACACCATGACAGCCGAGCAGATCGACCCGATGGAGTCAGCAGCCGGCGAGCCGGACCCCGCGCTCGCGGCGGCGGCCGCGGCCGCCAGCCGCTACCTGCTCTCGATCCAGGCTCCCGACGGGCACTGGTGCGGGGAGCTCGAGGGAGACACCATCCTCGAGTCCGAGTACATCTTGACGATGCATTTCCTCGGCCGCACCGGGGAGACGCGGATTCGCAAGGCCGCGGAGTACCTGCGCCGCCGGCAGACCGCCTCGGGCGGGTGGGCCGTTTACCCCGGCGGTCCGGTGGAGGTCAGCTCCTCGGTCAAGGCCTACTTCGCCTTGAAGCTCGCGGGCGATCCCCCGGAGGCGCCGCACATGGCCGCCGCCCGCAAGGTCATCCTGGATCTGGGCGGGATCGACGCCTGCAACTCGTTTACCAGGATCTACCTCTCGATCTTCGGCCAGTACGAATGGGACAAGTGCCCCGCGGTTCCTCCCGAGCTCGTGCTCCTGCCCGACTGGGTCCCCTTCTCGATCTACCGCATGTCTTCGTGGTCGCGCGCGATCGTCGTCCCGCTCTCGATCATCTGGGCCCACCGCCCGACCTGCGCGGTGCCGCCGTCCGCCGCCATCTCCGAGCTGCGCTCTCCGGCGGGCCCGGCCGCGAAGGTCGAGCGGCGCCGGAGCCTGCGGGAGCGCGCCTGGGGCGCCGTCTTCTACTTCATCGACCGGACGCTCCAGAAAGTCGAGAGCTGGGAGTACACCCCGCTGCGCCGCCGCTCCCTGGACCTGGCCGAGGCCTGGATCCGCCAGCGCCTGGAGCAGAGCGACGGCCTGGGCGCGATCTTCCCTCCCATCATCAACACGATCCTGGCCCTGCGGTGCCGCGGCTACGCCGCCGATCACCCGCTGGTGAAGAGCCAGGTCGAGGAGCTGGAGAAGCTGGAGATCGAAGAGGACGACACCCTGCGCCTGCAGCCGTGCTTCTCGCCGGTCTGGGACACCGCGCTCGCGACGGTCGCCCTGGCCGAGGCCGGCCTGCCCGAGACCGACGACCGCCTGGCCCGCGCGGCGGGATGGCTGCTCGACCGCGAAGTGCGGACCCCGGGAGACTGGCAGCGCCGCCTTCCGGCCACTGCGCCCGGGGGCTGGTTCTTCGAGTACGCCAACGAGTTCTATCCGGACACCGACGACACCGCGGAGGTCCTGGCCGCTCTGGCCCGGGTTCGTTTCTCCGACGAAGGGCAGGAGCGCAGGAGGCGCGGCGCGGTCGAACGCGGCCTGGCCTGGCAGCTGGCCATGCAGAACTCCGACGGAGGGTTCCCCGCCTTCGACCGCGACTGCGACAACGAGATCCTGACCTTCATCCCCTTCGCCGACCACAACGCCATGATCGATCCGAGCTGCGACGACATCACCGGACGCAGCCTCGAGGCGTTCGCCCGGTTGGACATCCCTTCCGCGCGCAAGCCGGTCCGGCGCGCCGTCGAATACCTGCGCCGCAAGCAGGAGAGCGACGGGACCTGGTACGGCCGCTGGGGATGCAACTATCTCTACGGAACCTGGCTCGCGCTCACCGGCCTGAAGGCGGCCGGCGAAGATCTCTCGCAGGAGCGCTACCAGCGCGCGGGCAGCTGGCTGCGGCGCCATCAGAACGAGGACGGGGGCTGGGGCGAGCTGCCCCGGTCCTACGACGATCCGGGCCGCAAGGGAATCGGCCCGAGCACGCCTTCCCAGACGGCCTGGGCCCTGCTCGCCCTGCTCTCCCTGGGAGACCGCACCTCGCCCTCGGTCCGCCGGGGGCTCGCGTACCTGCTCAGCCATCAACGGTACGACGGGTCCTGGAAGGACGAGTACTGGACCGGCACGGGATTTCCCAAGGTGTTCTACCTGCGCTACCATCTCTACGCGACGTACTTCCCGCTCTGGGCCATCGCGGCCTGCGCGCGGGAAATGGTGTCGCGCGACGCCGGCCCGGTCGCAGAGCCCGTGGTTGTCGCGTCGGAGGCTTCCATCCGAAAGGTCATCGCTCCATGAGATTTCCGCTCCACGTCACGACGGGCACCATCCGGCATCAGGTCGTCAACGCGCTGCGCGGACGCAAGCGCTATCCCTTCGTCCTGATGCTGGAGCCCCTGTACACCTGCAACCTGGCCTGCCTGGGCTGCGCCACCGAGCGGCACACCGGCAAGCTCTCCGACCGCCTGTCCCTGGAGGCGTGCCTCCAGGCCGTGGACACCAGCGAGGCCCCCATCGTCTCGATCTGTGGCGGCGAGCCCACTATCTATCCGGAGCTGCCCGAGCTCGTGGCGGCCATGATCGCCCGCAAGCGCCACATCTACCTGTGCACCAACGGGCTGCTCCTCGACCAGAAGGTCTACGGCGTGATCCCGCCGGACAAGCGCCTGATGATCAACGTGCACTTGGACGGCATGCGCGCGACGCACGACTACGTCTGCGCCAAGGAAGGGGTCTTCGACAAGGCCATCGAGATGATCCGGGAGGGCGTCAAGCTCGGCCATCACGTGATGGCCAACATGACGATCTTCAAGGAGACCGACGTCGAAGAGGTGGAAGAGGTCTGCGAGCTCCTGACCGGCCTGGGGGTGGAGGGGCTGCTCGTCTCGCCGGGCTACCACTACGAGTCGGTCGAGCGCGACATCTTCCTGACCAAGTCCGAGATCCAGAACAAGTTCCGGCGGGTGCTGGCGATCTCCAAGAAGTACCGCCTGACCTCGACGCCGATGTTCCTCGAGTTCGCCGCGGGCCTGCGGGAGTACAAGTGCTCCCCCTGGAGCACGGTCACCTTCACGCCGCGCGGCTGGAAGGGCCCTTGCTACCTGATCGGGAAGGGCTACACGTTCTCGTGGGACGAGTTCTGGAAAGGCACCGACTGGGACTACTGGGAATCGCGGCAGGATCCCCTTTGCGCCAACTGCGCGATGCACTCGGGATTCGAGGCCTCCGTCGTCAAGGAGCTTCCCAAGCACCCCGGGGACATGGTGCGTCTGGTGGCCTGGAACCTGACGGGGTGAACGGGAAACGCGCCCCTCGTTTTCCGTTTCCCGTTTTCCGTTTCCCGATTCCCGACTCCCGGCTCGCGCAATAATTCTCTCCATGGACCTGGTCACCGGCGGCACCGGATTCGTCGGCGCGCACGTGGCGCGGGCCCTGCTCGCGCGGGGGCAGGCCGTGCGCTGCCTGGTGCGGGCGGGCAGCCGGCGCTCGAACCTGGAAGGCCTGCCGGTGGAGGTCGCCGTGGGCGACGTTCTCGACCGCGATTCGCTGCGGCCCGCCATGGCCGGCGTCGGCACTCTCTACCACTGCGCGGCGGACTACCGGCTGTACGCCCGGGATCCCCGGGCCATCTACGAGACCAACGTCACCGGAACGGACAACGTGATGCGGGCGGCCCGCGACGCGAAGGTCGGACGGGTCGTCTACACCAGCTCCGTCGGTGCCCTGGGCATCCGGCCCGACGGTTACCCGGCCGACGAGACCACTCCCGCCCCCGCCGACGCGATGATCGGCCACTACAAGCGCAGCAAGCACGAGGCCGAGCGGGTGGCCGAAAAGTGGGCCGCCGAGGGCCTCCCGGTCGTCATCGTCAATCCCTCGACGCCGGTCGGCGAGCTCGACGTCAAGCCCACCCCCACCGGCCAGATGATCGTGGATTTCCTCAACCGGCGCATGCCCGCCTACGTCGACACGGGGCTCAACCTGGTGGACGTGCGCGACGTGGCGCAAGGGCATATCCTCGCGGCGGAGCGCGGCCGGACCGGAGAAAAATATATCCTCGGCAATCGCAACATGACTCTGAAGGAGATCCTCGACGCGCTGTCCCGCCTGACCGGCATCCGGGCGCCGGGCGTCCGGCTGCCGCACTGGATCCCGCTGGCCTTCGCGGCGGTGCAGACCTCCGGCGCGCGCCTGACCGGCGGCGTCCCGCGCGTCCCCCTGGAAGGCGTCCGCATGTCGCGCCACCGCATGTTCTTCGACGCGTCCAAGGCCGTGCGCGAGCTCGCGCTGCCGCAGACGCCGGTCGAGGAAGCGCTGGCGCGGGCGGTGGGCTGGTTTCGGGAGAGGGGCTATGCCCGGGGCTGACGTCGAGCGGCCGCGCAGAGGCGCCGGGCGGCGGGGCGGGCGACGCGGCCTCGAAGCGCCCTTCGATCGCGATCGTCACGGCGCTCACCGAAGAGCTCGAGGGGATCCTCCAGCAGGCCCGCGGCGTGCGCCGCCGCCCGGACGGCCTCCTGGAAGCGCGCTTCGGATCCGCGCCGACGCTCCTGACCGCGACCGGCGACGGGATCGGCAACGCCGCCCGCGGCGCCGCCCGTCTGTTGGACGCCGCGCATCCCGCCGCGCTCATCGGCGTCGGCGTGGCCGGCGCGCTCACCCCGGGATTGAAGATCGGCGACCTCGTCGCGGGCCTGCGCGTCCGCGACGCCGCGGGCGACGCGCCGCCTCCGGACCCGCGCCTGCTCGCCTGGGCTCTTTCTTCGGGCGCCAAGGCCGGCACGCTCATCACCGTCGCGGCGCCGGTCGTGTCGCCGGCGGAAAAGAAGCAGCTCGCCGCCTCCCTCGACGGCGACACGTTCGGCGTCGTGGACATGGAGTCCGCGGCGTGGGCCCGAGCCGCGGCCGAGCGCAAAGTGCCCTACGTCATCGTGCGCGCCATCAGCGACCTGGTCGACGAGGAGCTGCCCGAGTTCCTCCGGCGCGCGGTCGACCGGGATGGCCACGTGCGCAAGGGCGCGGTGATCGGGTTCGGAATCTCCCAGCCCCGATCGATCCCCACGCTCTTGCGCCTGCGCAAACGCGTGGACGAGTGCGGAACGCGGCTGGGGCTCTTCCTGCAGAGACTCCTGGGCGAGGCGCCGTAGTGCTTTTTCACCGCGGGGCGCGCGCTCCGGCGCCTGTCGTCAGGGGCGGGGCTTGCCCCCGCCCGCGCGAGGCCCCATCGACGGCCCATACCTTCCTCGGGCCCCGCGGCCGTAGGGGCGGGGCTTGCCCCCGCCCGTCGCAGACGTGGAGAGAGAGGTCTGCGCCTTCGGCGCACCGTCGGTCCGCTCGGCGGGATGCGGCCTCGACGGCCCGCCTGACCTCTCGCTCCCCTTCTGCTCCCGCGGCGCGCGCCTCCTCCGCTCCTCTCGCGGAGACTTCGCGCGCCGCGAGCTCCAGTCCGATCCGGACGATCGAGCCTTGTCGCGCGTTCCGTAGGGGCGGGGCTTGCCCCCGCCCGCGATCAGCCGGAGAACCCCTGTGACCCGCCCGATCGCCAGGGACTAGCGTGGCGTCCCCGTCCCTCGAAGACCTTCTCGAAAAGACCAGCCGCACCTTCGCGCTCTCGATCCCCGTCCTTCCGGAGCCGACCCGGCGCGAGGTGAGGATCGCCTACCTGCTCTTCCGCATCGCCGACACGTTCGAGGACGCCGCCCACTGGCCCCCCGACCGGCGCATCGAGGCTCTGCGCGAGTTCCAGACGCTGCTGCCGGCGCCGTCGCCGGCGCGAGCGCGGGAGCTGGCCGCGACGTGGACCGCCGCCGGCCCGTCGCCGCACGCGGGCTATCAGGAGTTGATCGCGCAAGTCCCGCTCGTCCTGGACGCCTTCTTCTCCCTCGAGGCCGACGCCGTCGCCTCCATCGCCGGCCACGTCGGCCGCTCGGCCGAGGGGATGGCCGGTTTCGTGGCCCGCGATCGGGACGGGTCGCTCGCGCTTGCGACGCTCCAGGATCTCCGCGACTACTGCTACGCCGTGGCCGGGATCGTCGGAGAGATGCTCACCGAGCTCTTTCTGCTGCGGCGTAGCGCACTCGAGCCGGTCGCCTCCGACCTGCGCGCGCGGGCGGCGACCTTCGGGGAGGCGCTGCAGCTGGTCAACATCCTCAAAGACTCCGCGGTCGACGCCGCGGAGGGCCGCAGCTTCCTTCCGGCGGCGGTCCCGCGGGCCGACGTCTTCGCCCTGGCCCGGCGCGACCTGACTGTCGCCGGCGAATACATTGCCGCGCTCCAGCGCGCGGCCGCGCCCCGCGGCATCGTGGGCTTCTGCGCGCTCCCGGTCGAGCTGGCCTGGGCCACGCTCGAAAAAGTCGAGCGGCGCGGCCCCGGCTCCAAGGTCTCGCGGCTGGAAGTCTTCACGATCAAGCAGCGCGTGGACCGCGCCCTGGACGCGAACGAGCCGGCGGTGGCCCCGCGGAGCGCGCGAGCCCTGACAATATATAGATTGTTGCGAGCCTGGCCTCGCCTCGGAAAGGCAGGAAGGTTGCAAGCCAGCATCTTCGGGCGGCGGCCATCTGTAGGAAGGGTGCCAGTGCAAAAACGCAGACTTGGGAAGAGCGATCTGGAAGTCTCCGCTCTCGGGCTCGGCTGCATGGGAATGAGCTACGGCTACGGTCCGGCCGGCGACAAGAGCGAAATGATCGCGCTGATCCGGTCCGCGGTCGACCGCGGCGTCACGTTTTTCGACACGGCCGAAGCGTACGGCCCGTTCACCAACGAAGAGCTGGTGGGCGAAGCGCTGACACCCTTGCGCGCTCGGGTCGTGATCGCCACCAAGTTCGGTTTCAAGTTCGGCCCCAAAGGGGAGCAGGCGGGTCTGGATAGCCGGCCGGAGCACATCAAGGAAGTCGCCGAGGCTTCTCTCAAACGGCTCAAGACCGACGTCATCGATCTCTTCTACCAGCACCGCGTGGACACGAGCGTGCCGATCGAGGAGGTCGCGGGAGCGGTGAAGAACCTCATCGAGCAAGGCAAGGTCAAACACTTCGGCCTTTCCGAGGCAGGCGTGCAGACGATCCGCCGCGCGCACGCCGTCCAACCCGTCACCGCGCTCCAGAGCGAGTACTCGCTGTGGTGGAGACGCCCGGAAGAGGAGGTGCTGCCGGCCCTGGAAGAGCTCGGGATCGGTTTCGTGCCCTTCAGTCCTCTGGGCAAGGGCTTCCTGACTGGCAAGATCACCGAAGAGACGAAGTTCGACAGCACCGATTTCCGCAACATCGTCCCTCGCTTCACCGCGGAGGCCCGAAAAGCGAATCAGTCGCTGGTGGACCTGCTTCGCGCCGTCGGGCAACGGAAAAAGGCGACGCCCGCTCAAATCGCGCTCGCCTGGCTGCTCGCCCGCAAGCCGTGGATCGTCCCCATCCCCGGGACGACGAAGCCCCATCGCCTCGAAGAGAACCTCGGGGCGGCCCGGGTCGAGCTCACTGCCGACGATCTCCGGGACATCGAGAGCGCCTCCTCGAGAATCAAGGTGGAAGGCGCTCGGTACCCGGACAGGCTGGAGCAAATGACCGGACGGTGACGCGCGCGCAAGGCACGCGAGGAAGGAGACCATGCGCATCGGCATTCTGGGCTCGGGGTTGATGGGCGGAAAGCTGGGAACGATCTTCGCCCGAGCCGGGCACGACGTCGTGTTCAGCTACGCGCGCAGCGACGCCAAGCTCCGAAGGCTCGCCCGCGAAGCTCGAGGCGAGGGCAAGGCCCGCGCCGGCACGCCGGCCGAGGCCGCCGTGGATGCGGACGTTCTTCTCCTGGCGGTCCATTGGTCCCGCGTCGACGACGTGCTGAAGCAGACAGGCGGTCTGGCCGGCAAGATCCTCATGACCTGCTCTCTGCCGAGGGACATCGGCAACACGAGACTCGTCGTCGCCAACGCCTCATCGGGAGCGGAACAGCTCGCGAAGAAGGCCCCGAAAGCTCCGGTCGTCTCGGCGTTCAACACGGTTCCGAGCGAGGTGCTGTTCGGAGTCTTCGAGGCCCGGCGCAGGAAGGTCCGCCCGAGCCTGGTGTACTGCGGCGACGATCGCCGCGCCAAGAGCACCGTGGCCCGGCTGATCCGCGATGTCGGCTTCGAGGCCGTGGACGCCGGACCCCTGCGGATCGCCCGGTACACCGAGCCCTTCGCGCTGCTCGTGGCCGAGCTCGCCTACGAGGGCAAGGGCGGGCCGGAGCTGGCGTATCGGTTCGAGCGGTTCAAGCGGTAGTGTCACGTAAGGCAGATCACTTGAGCGCCCGCGTGCCGTAGGGGCGGCCGTATGCGGCGGGCGGGGACAAGCCCCGCCCCTATGTTGTCTGTTGGACAGGAAACTTTCGTCACACAACACTAGAGATCGCGTCAGGGAAGGAGCTCGGAAGATGGAAATCAAGAGAGTCGGTTCGCAGGCCTCCGCCAAGGGACCGTCCGAGTGGTTCACGGGGACCGTGCGGATCGATCCGCTTTTTCAGGCGCCCGATCCGGCGCGTGTTCAATGCGCCAGCGTCACCTTCGAGCCGGGCGCGCGGTCCGCCTGGCACAGGCACCCGCTCGGTCAGACCCTCATCGTCACGGCCGGCTGCGGCTGGATTCAGCGCGAAGGCGGCCCGGTCGAGGACATCCGCCCCGGCGACGTGGTCTGGACCTCGCCCGGCGAGAAGCACTGGCACGGGGCGACGCCGACGACGGCCATGACGCACATCGCCATCCAGGAAGCGCTCGACGGCAAGGTCGTCGAGTGGCTGGAGAAGGTCGCGGACGAGCAATACCGGCGCTCCTCCCCATGACGGCGCTCGGCGGCTGGGAGAACTTCTACGTGATCGTCGGCTCGTCCGCCGGCGCGCTGATCGGATTGCAGTTCGTCGTCATTGCCCTCATCGCCGAGATGCCGCTCATACCGGACGGGAAACGCGCCAGCGGCGCGTTCGCGACGCCGACCATCGTGCATTTCGGAGCCGTGCTGCTGCTCGCGGCGGTCATCAGCGTGCCGTGGCGCTCCGTCGCCCCCGCCGCGATTCTGTGGGGAGTGCTGGGCCTCGCCGGGGTCATCTACGTGCTCGTCGTGGCCCGGCGCATGCGCCGCCAGGCCGCCTACACGCCCGAGCTCGAGGATCTCCTGTTCCACCTGCTCCTCCCGTTCGCGGCCTATGTCGCGCTCGCCGTGTCGGCCGTTGCGACGCGCTCGAACGTCGGCGGAGCGCTCCTCGGCGTCGGCGGGGCGGCTCTGCTCCTCCTTTTCATCGGCATCCACAACGCCTGGGACGCCGTCACGTACCAGGTCTTCGTCCACCGCCCCCAACGGGAATCCAAGCGGCGGAACTGAGCGCGGCCGGTGCCCGGGAACCGGCCCGTCCGCCTCGGAGTACTGACAACACACGGTTCCTGAATGCCATTCAGAGGCCCGCTTGCTCCGCCGCCGTGGGCACGGGGAGTCACTTGCCGAGCCGCCGTCTTCACGCCGAGCCTGCATGACGGAACGCTGTACGCGGATTCGCTCCCGGGCGCATAGAATTAGGCCGATCGAAAGGCGGTGCGCCGGTGAAGTCCAAGGTTGAGGCGATCTTCGAGGACGGCCTCTTCAAGCCGGTCGAGCGACCCGAGATTCCCGAAGGAGAGCACGTACAGCTGACCGTCGAGACGTTCGTGGGTCGTGAGCACGAGGATCCGCTCGAGCTGGCCGCGCGCGTCTATCAGGGCCTCAGGCCTGAAGAGATCGACGAGATCGAGGGGATCGCACTGAGACCCCGGGCCCGAGGATAAGAACAATGGAGAACCTCTCGGACCACCTCGTCACCGCGATCGAGCAGGGGCAGCCGATCACGGAAGAGCAGCTCGAGGAGCTGATCGCCGTGGAAGCGAAGGAAAATAGGGCTGTCCTTCGACGAAGCAGTAAGGGCAGCCCAGGAGGGCACGCTTCGTTCCGGTAGCCTCTTCGCCTCCGATATCGCTTTCCTGGTCGATCTCCTGCCCCACGCCGTTAGGCGATATTAGTCATTATTGACCTATAGGACAATATTGACTAATATAGGGCTGTGAGAACGCAGACACAGCACATCGAGTATTTCCACCTCGTCATTCTGAGGCTGCTGGAGTCGCGCCTGGATCGAGGAAGTTGGGTGGTCAAGGGAGGCGTGAATCTCAGGGCTTGGTTCGGGAGCCTCCGCTACTCTGAAGACCTCGACATCGACGTCGTCCGCGGAACCGTCCATGGCCTCACAGACAAGGTTGACAAGGCCTTGGCCGCAGTGGCCTTCCGCGATCTGCTGGCCTCCCAGGGTTTGAGCGTCGTACGAGGCAGCAAGCCGAAGCAGACAGAGACGACGCAGCGGTGGAAGTTCCAGATCCGATCCGAAGACACGGCGGTCCCGCTTCACGCGCGTATCGAATTCAGCCGGCGTGGCAGCGCGGAGGAGTATGTCCTCGAACCGGTGAGGCCTGAGATCGTGAGGCCCTATGCCCTTCTCGCGCCAACAGCCAATCACTACACGGCACGCGCGGCTATCCGCCAAAAGATCCAGGCCCTGTCGGGTCGCGCCGAGACACAGGCCCGGGACATATGGGATCTCGAGCACCTCCTGCGCACGACAGACGCGGATCCACGTCCGCTGACACCAACTCTTCGGAAAGCGCTGGAGGGCGCAGTGGAGCGGACGCTTTCGCTTCCCTATGAAGTCTTCAAAGCGCAAGTCATTCCGTTCCTCGCACCGGAACACCAGGAGCTCTATGGCACTCTTGAAACCTGGGACCGGATTTGCGAGCTCGTCGTCGATCGATTGACGGAGATCGCACAATGATCATCGCGGCCACCGAAGCGCTGAGCCGTTTGCGGCGCCTGGGTAAGCCCCTGGTCACCACCGCAGAGGCATCGATGCATCTGGGACAGACACGCTCCGCCGCGAGCCGGGCGCTCGCCCGGCTTGCAGAGGCGGGGCTTGTCCGCCATCTCCGCCACGGGCTTTGGAGCCTGGAACCGGACGTTGATCCTCTTGTGTTGCCAGAGTACTTGACGGCACCCCTTCCCGCGTATGTTTCCTTCCAATCCGCCTTGCGGTTCCACGGCATGATCACCCAGATCCCGCATGTCATCTATGTTGCCTCGCTCGCGCCGACCCACACGGTAACTACGAGCGTCGGGACCTATTCTATCCATCGCCTCGCGCCATCTTTCTTCGGCGGCTTTGAAACGATCGAAAAAGGAGTACGCATAGCCCGGCCCGAGAAAGCCCTCCTTGACACGCTCTATCTCACGCCCGCGCGAAGCCGTCTCTTCGCTCATCTTCCCGAGGTCGAGCTCCCAGCGAGTTTCGACGAGCAAGAGGCCTATCGCTGGCTCACGAAGGTTTCGCTCGGCCCTCGCCGTTTAGCGATGGAGCAGCGGCTGAGCGCGATCCTGGGGTCGAGCCACAACAGCCGCCACTCTGCCAGCCTACCGACCCTCAGAAGCCAGCGTCATTGATGTGAGCACCGTGGCCAGTACGGCTTCGTGAAGGCAAAAAGAACGACCCCGATCACGTTCCATCTAGGCCGGTTTGACTTCGAGATGATCACGGGCTAACGTCCCCTGCCAGATCACCCCATCCGCTTCGGTGGGTGGGTGCGAGGCCACCGCAAGGTGGCTTCAGCGTTTTTTGGGGGTGTTGCCGCGGCCCTGAAAAACCCACGCCTACGTGGACGGGTTCAACCTCTCTTGCGGAGCGCGTCTGCACTCGCGTCGCTCGCCGCGGCCGGCCAAGCGAGTAGTTGACTTATGTTGTTCCATAAACTAGACTGTTCCGCGTCATGAGGAACAGTGCAGTTCCTGGAACGGATGAACTGAGCCCGCCGCTCCGCCTCGTGGCCAAGCGCCTCCCGCCGACCTGGCGCCTCGAGACTCGGCCTAAAGCGTCCACGGTGCGCCTGCGAGCGCCAGACGGCACGACCGCCCAACTCACCGTGCTGCGGCGAAGGAAGCTGGAGCCCAAGGACGTGCAAACGCTCCGAACTTCATCCCAGCAGGGTCTAAGGGGCACTCTCGTGACGGCGGAGTTTCTGAGCCCTCGGACTCGCCAGCTGCTCAGGGAAGCCGGGGCTAGCTATGCGGACGCCTCCGGCAACATGCGGGTCGTTGCTGAGCGGCCGGGAATCTTTATGGAGGCGGAAGGTGCCCAGAAGGACCCCGGACGGGAGCCGCGCCCGCTGGCGTCACTAAAGGGCCCCGCAGCTGCCCGCGTAGTGCGAGCTCTGTGCGATTTCCGCCCGCCCTACGGCGTGCGCAGGCTAGCTGAAATCGCGGAAACGGCGCCGGCGTCCGCCTCACGTGTCGTCAGTCTGCTGGAGAGGGAGGCCCTGATCGAACGCGGGCCGCGCGATGAGATCCGTGAGGTCGACTGGGCCGGGTTGCTTCAGCGCTGGATCCAGGACTACCAGTTTCTTTCGTCCAATGACGTCACGACGTTTCTCGACCCTCGGGGTCTCCCCTCTTTTCCAGCAAAGCTAAGAAACCTCAAGGCACGTGCGGCAGTCACCGGCTCGCTAGCGGCTGTGCGCCGCGCGCCGATCGCGTCGCCCCGCCTGGCCGCCGTTTACGTCGATGACCCGGAGGCCGCTGCCAAGGCTCTCGCTCTCCGTCCCGCTGAGTCGGGCGGCAATGTGGCCCTTGTCCGCCCCCTCGATCCGGTGGCCTTTGCAAGGAGCTGGGTCGATGAGGACATCAGGTATGCGGCCCTGTCGCAGGTCGCCGCCGACCTCCTCACGAGCCCCGGGCGCGGCCCGTCGGAAGGCGAAGAGCTATCGCGTGGATGAAGAAGAACACCGATGCCTGGCGCACCTGATCCGCTCTACATCAGAGGCGCGAGAGGTATTGCTCGACGCCCTCGAAGCGCTCGGCCCGCATCGCGCATCGTTGGTGCTCGTCGGCGCTCAAGCTGTCTACCTGTACACGGGCGAAGCGGACGTTGCGGTCGCGCCCTACACGACCGACGCCGATGTCGTACTCGACCCGAGTGCACTCGCCGACCATCCAATCCTCGGCGAGGTGCTTCGCGCGGCAGGGTTCGCACCGAGTGATCAGCCGGGGCAGTGGCTAAAGGATGGTGCCCGTCTGGACCTGATGGTCCCAGAGGCTGTCGCTGGCGCAGGCACGCGTGGCCCTTATACGCTCGTCTACGCCGTGCAGCAGGACCGAATCAACGTCCTGGCCGTCGCACATCAGAACCGACGTCCGGGGTACTGGACCAACCGCCTCTCAGGCTAAACGGAATGCTTGCCTGGCCGTCGCAGGGCTACTCCGACCGGCGGTGAATGCGGGTGTGAGTTGGTAATACCACAAGAGAGGGCTGACCCCAATGAGCTTCCGTTCCGAGCGAGGTGCTGTTTGGCGTGTTCGAGGCCCGGCGCAGGAAGGTCCGCCCGAGCCTGGTGTACTGCGGCGACGATCGCCGCGCCAAGAGCACCGTGGCCCGGCTGATCCGCGATGTCGGCTTCGAGGCCGTGGACGCCGGCCCCCTGCGGATCGCCCGGTACACCGAGCCCTTCGCGCTCCTCGTCGCCCAGCTCGCCTACGAGGGCAAGGGCGGGCCGGAGCTGGCATATCGGTTCGAGCGGTTCGGGAGATAGAAGACCTAAGGAGCCGAACATGGAAATCAAGAGAGTCGGCTCGCAGCCCTCTGTCCAAGGGACCGTCAGAGTGGTTCACCGGCACCGTGCGGATCGATCCGCTTTTTCAGGCCCCCGATCCGGCGCGTGTTCAAGGCGCCAGCGTCACCTTCGAGCCGGGCGCGCGGACCGCCTGGCACACGCACCCGCTCGGTCAGACCCTCATCGTCACGGCCGGCTGCGGCTGGGTTCAGCGCGAAGGCGGACCGGTCGAGGAGATCCGCCCCGGTGACGTGGTCTGGTTCCGCGCCCGGCGAGAAGCACTGGCACGGGGCGACGCCGACCACGGCCATGACGCACATCGCCATCCAGGAAGCGCTCGACGGCAAGGTGGTCGAGTGGATGGAGAAAGTCACCGACGAGCAATATCGGCGCTCCTCCCCATGACGGCGCTCGGCGGCTGGGAGAACTTCTACGTGATCGTCGGCTCGTCCGCCGGCGCGCTGATTGGATTGCAGTTCGTCGTCATTGCCCTCATCGCCGAGATGCCGCTCATACCGGACGGGAAACGCGCCAGCGGCGCGTTCGCGACGCCGACCATCGTGCATTTCGGGGCCGTGCTGCTGCTCGCGGCGGTCGTGAGTGTGCCGTGGCGCTCGGTCGCCGCCGCCGCGATTCTCTGGGGACTGCTGGGCCTCGCCGGAGTGATCTACGTGCTCGTCGTGGCCCGGCGCATGCGCCGCCAGGCCGCCTACACGCCCGAGCTCGAGGATCTCCTGTTCCACCTGCTCCTCCCGTTCGCGGCCTACGCCGCGCTCGCCGTATCGGCGGTTGCGACGCGCTCGAACGTCGACGGAGCGCTCCTCGGCGTCGGCGGGGCGGCTCTGCTCCTCCTTTTCATCGGCATCCACAACGCCTGGGACGCCGTCACGTACCAGGTCTTCGTCCACCGCCCCCAACGGGAATCCAAGCGGCGGAACTGAGCGCGGCCGGTGCCCGGGAACCGGCCCGTCCGCCTCGGAGTACTGACAACACACGGTTCCTGAATGCCATTCAGAGGTCCGCTTGCATCGCCTCGGCAGGGCTGCCGAATCCCCTGCGGCGGTGTGCCCCCGCCGCTCTGTCTGCATGACGAAACGCTGTACGGCCCAGGGGCACGAGGGAGCTGAGCGTTGACCTCATTTCTACCCCACGAGCTCGACAAACCTGCTCACCAGCTCGTAGGCCCGGCGTGCGCGCATCTGCCGCTCCTCGGACGATGACTCGTCGTAGAAGGCAGCGACCTGCATCGGACCGTAAGACTCGACGGACGCAAACTTCTCGCGCAGATGCGCGATCGCGCCGACGATGACTTCGTCGCCCCGCCATTCCCGCCACGCCCGTGCCATCGCGTCGACCCCACCGGGCACGTTGTCCAGGCAGTAGCAGATGTCGTACGCATCCTTCGGCTTGTCACGCCCGGCGAGCGCGTACGCTTTCATCACGAGGAAATCCGCAATCGAAGCAACGAGCACCGTGACGTGGTTGCGCGCGCCGCTCAGCATCTGGCCATCTACCTCTACACGCTCCGGGTGGCGAAATGCTGCGGCGCAGCCGTCGGCGTCGAGCGCACGAAAGTCCTCGAGCAAGCGAGGTTGTCCGCCCTTTTTCAGTTTTCCTACGGGCTTGAGAAAGTCGACATCAACGACCAGAAGTGGGCCTCCGTCGCCGAGGTCAACCTCCGCCTGCAGCTTGAACTCCTTGTCGGTCTTCCGGTAGCGACCTGTTGCCAGCATGGCCTTCACGATCTCGGCATATCGGCCCTCACGTAGCCTCTCCACGTCCAGCGCGAGATCGACGTCGATGCTTCCGACGTGGCGCTCCCCAGCGCCGACAAGTAACAGGTCAGGTACCCATCCGCCAACTACGACGACGCTCTCCGTGAGAAAGGAGCCCAGAACCTGCCCGAGGTCGACGAGGACGCGTTTTGCGGCAGCGACCTCGCGTTCGCCATAGTCGTACTGAGTGCGCGGTTCGGGCGTCACTTAAGACCCACCGCGTTCCACGCTGGGCGTATGCGTTGCTCCAGGACCGCCTGAGCCGCCTCCTCGCCCCGACTGGGGTTATGCCAGAGATCGACGTAGGTTTGCACCGGATCGGTGCACCCGAGTTTCCGGTCGCCCACATGGGTGTCGCTCTCAAATGCGAGGAACACACCCGTGTCGTTCGGCACGAGAACGACGAGATTCTCGCCGGAGTCGACCTCCTTCGCCTGTGCGTGTTTGGCCAGAGAATCCATGAAATCAGCGCCGAGATACAGCCACGTTTTCGGCTGCCGGACCTGCGGTGCTTGGCGCTCGGCGGCCGAGAACGCAGCATACGCAGCGAGACCCCCAGCGTCGAGACCCGTTCGGTACAGAGCCTCATCGAGCTGCGCCCCTCTTAGCAGCGTGAAGAAAGAACGGCGTTGATGACGGTCGAACCGGTAGGCGTCGCGCCACGCGGTGAGCAAGCCCATCGGGTCCTGGACACGAACGCCGCGTTCGTCGGTTCCCGCCACGAACCCCTGTTCACGCAGGTAATGGAGCACTTTGTTGACGAGCCCCAAGCTGACTGGCTCCTCGTTGGGGAGCTTCCAGCACGTCTGCGTTTGAAGGGCGCGTTGCGTCCAGGTGCGCCCTGCGTGCGCCGGCGCGAGAAGCGCCCGCATCACTCTGGCCGCTGCCGCCGTACTCAGGTTCGCCGTGTTACGAGGCGGCCGGTGGGCTGGTGGAAGCCCGGTCCTTTCGATACGGACTAGCCCCGGCACGTCGAGCCAGCAGTTTCCAGAGAGGTCGTACCAGCCCCAACCCGCCTGGCGACAAACGTCGGCGAGACGCTGCGAAACGAAAGGGGCGCCGAGAACGTCGACCGCCTTTTCCCCTCTCGTGGCGTGGCGCCGTTGTCCCGCCCAGGCTTGAAAGAGGGCTGGTCGTATGTCGCTCTTGAAGTGCACGTGTAGTTCGGCACGCCCTTTTCCATGAAGCTCAAGGCTGAGAACCATGTCGGGTTCGTCACGTGCCGATTTAGCGGAACGCTGGCTAAGCCAAGCGATGCCAGAGAGAATCTCGCTGAGCTTGCCTGCCAAAGCCTTTTCCAGGGCTGACCCGGCGAGCCACTTTATTTTCACGGAATAGTGGCTGTTCACGGTTTCGTGAACATACCATAATTCGTGAACATCGGGAAGCCCTCAAGCGTCCACCCCTGCGCGCGCGCCTGACAGTTACCTCGGTTGAGGGTGGCTCATTTCAGTAGCCCCAATGCTCATGTCTCACTGGCAGGCGGTTAAGCATGTCACGGTAGTGCTGCCACTGCGGCATGAAGCGGTCCATCAAGGCCATGAAGCGGGCGTTGTGCGTCGGCTCCAGCAGGTGGACCATCTCGTGGACGACGATGTATTCCAGGCACTCCGCGCGGCTTCTTGGCCAGCTCGGTGTTGAGGCGGATGCGTGCGCGTGCCGGGGTTGCAGCTTCCCCACTTGGTTTTCATCCGCTGCACGAAGAACCGCTCCACCTTGACGCCCATCGAGCGGCTCCCACTTCGCGATCAGAGGCGGCACGGCCTCTTGAGCTGCTCGCGATACCATCCTTCGACGATGGCCTGCCTTTTGCCGTCATCCGTTCGCCGGGCGCACGCGCAGGAGCAGGCGGCTGTGCTTCAGCTCGACCGTCGGGGCGGCATCGCTCTTCGATCGACCTGTGAGCAGGTAGCGCTTGCCCCAGACGTAGTGGCTTTCGCGGTCCAGATACTCGCGCGGCGTCTCGCGCTCCTGCTCCCGGAGCTTCGTCTGCTGCTGCTTGATCCAGCCGAGCTTGGAAATGGCGAAGACGCGGATCGTGTCGAGGCTCATGCGCGACGGGGCGGAGATGCGCACCCGGCCGGTCGGCGGATAGACGCTCAGATGGACGTTCTTGATGTCCTTCAGCACCACGTCCACGGCGATGTCGCCCAGCTTGAGCTGCGTGACCATCAGTATTCCCTCTGCGCCTTGATGATCAGGAAGATGCGCTCCACCTCGGCCGACATCTTGCAAGCACGCCATAGAGCGCCGCCTTGATGACCTGCTCGCGGGCCTGGACGCCGCGCCAGCCGTCCGGCCGCGGTCTCGTCTCGACGGTCGTCGTCGATCTTCGAGTGCCAGCGTCCTCGTTCGTGGCTCGAGGTTGTTGTAGAGCGCCCGCTTGCCGGGCGTGTCCAGCTTCTCGGGCGTCTCCTCGGCCTGGCCGGCCTCGACCTTCTTCGCCAGCTCGGCGATGCGCTTCAGGTATTCCTCGT
Source organism: uncultured Acidobacteriota bacterium (assembly GCA_963733955.1). Taxonomy (GTDB): domain Bacteria; phylum Acidobacteriota; class Thermoanaerobaculia; order UBA5066; family Gp7-AA6; genus DATFTF01. Next base: position 664,851 of record CAVTEW010000003.1, on the reverse strand, counting down.
ACTCGATCGCCTTGGCCTTGCGCGCGGCGATGATCTCGTCCAGCAGCGCCGACATCTTCTCGTAGTAGGCCGGGTCGTTCAGGTGCTCCTTGATGATCTTGCTGCGGACGTTGTTCTCGATGGTCTCGGCGATGGCGTTCTTGTTGCCCTTCAGGCCGCCGAGCTGGCTGGCGATGGCGTCGGCGATGCCGGTCTTCACGATCAGGTCCAGCAGGCCCATGTTGTCGAAGGGCGAGATCTTCCGCGGCTCGTCGGCCTCGATGTAGGTGTCGATGAGGTGCCGCATGTCGGCCTCGTAGGCCTTGAGGTCGAGGCTCTCGCCGCTGGCCTTGCGGATGATCTCGCGGACGTTCAGGTAGTGGTCGAGCTGCTGCTTGATGCGGGCGATGTCGGCCGCGCTGTAGCCGGCGCGGCTCCAGCTCGTCGGCGATGTTGGCGTAGGCGCGCACCAGGGCCACGGTCGCCTTGTAGAGCGCGGCGCGCTGCGGCTCCCGCTCCTCCAGGTCGGCCGGGATCTCGGTGTTGCCGCAGAAGTAGTGGATGTGCTCCAGCTCGCCCTTCGGCGGCTCCACCGGCTCGCACAGCAGGGCGAGCGCTTCGAGCGCGTCGTCGAGCCGCTCCCTGCCCTTCTGTCAGGCGGTCCTGGAGCAGCACCTCGGGATCGGCGCCGCCGGCGCTGTGGTCCAGCTCGGACGTGTAGACGGCGATGGCGTTCTCGACCTTCTTGAACAGGTCCTTGTAGTCCACGATGTAGCCGAAGTCCTTGTCCTCGCCGTCCAGCCGGTTGGTGCGGCAGATGGCCTGGAACAGGCCGTGGTCCTGCATCGACTTGTCGATGTAGAGATAGGTGCAGGGCGGCGCGTCGAAGCCGGTGAGCAGCTTGTCCACCACGACCAGCAGCTTCATGTTCGCCGGCTCCTTGGTGAACAGCTCCTTGGCCCGCTCCTCGTAGGTCTCGGTCTTGGTCATGCCCGGCTTGGCTTCGACGTCCTTCAGCAGCTCGGTGTAGGTGTTGTAGATGAACTGCTTGTCGGTCTCGGTGTTCGCGCCGGTCTCCTCCTTCGTCACGTCCTGCGCCTGCGGGTTGTAGGAGGTGACGACCGCGCACTTGCCCTTGAACGGCGTCTTCTGGAACAGCGTGAAATACTTGCACGCCTCGTAGATGCTCGACGCCACCAGGATGGCGTTGCCGCGCTCGCTGGACAGGCGCGGCTTGACGCTGAAATCGAAGACGATGTCGCTCACCACCCGATCCATGCGCGAGCGTGGAGCTGAGCACGTTCTGCATCGTGCCCCACTTCTTCTTCAGCTCGTCCTTCTGCCAGTCGTTCAGCCCCTTGGTCTTGGCCTCGAACCAGGCGTCGATCTTGTCCTCGGAGCCGAGCCGCTGGTCGATGTCGCGCGCCTCGTAGACGAGGTCGAGCACCACCTCGTCCTCGACGCGCCTCGCTGAACTTGTAGGTGTGGATGTAGCCGCCGAAGACTTCCAGGCTGGTCTGCCTTGTCCTTCTTCAGCAGCGGCGTGCCGGTGAAGCCGATGAAGACCGCGTTGGGCATCATCGCCTTCATCACCCGGTGCAGCTTGCCGCTCTGGGTGCGGTGGCATTCGTCCACGAACACGAACACCTCGCCCACGGTCGGGCTGGGCTGGGCTTCCAGCTCCTTGATGAAGGCGTCGAAGTCGTCCACGTCCTTGCGGCCGAACTTGTGGACCAGCGAGCAGAGCAGGCGCGGCTTGGCCTGGCCGAGCTGGCTCATCAGGTCGCGGCCGCTGCTGGTGCGCTTGATCGTCTCGCCCGCCTCGGTGAAGACGCCGCTCGATCTGCTTGTCCAGCTCGTCGCGGTCGGTGATGATGGCGACGCGGGCGTTGGGGTTGTTCTCCAGGATCCACTTGGCCAGCAGCACCATGACGATGCTCTTGCCGCTGCCCTGGGTGTGCCAGATGATGCCGCCCTTCTGCTCGCGCGACGTGCTCCTGCGCGGCCTTGATGCCGAAATACTGGTGCACGCGCGGCAGCTTCTTCACGCCGCCGTCGAACAGCACGAAGTCGTGCATCAGCTCGATCAGCCGGTCCTTGCGGCACATCTTGAGCAGATACTTGTCCAGCTTGAAGCGGCTGTTGTCCTCCTCGTCCTCCTTCCATTTGAGGAAGTACTTCTCCGGCGTGCCGATGGTGCCGTATTGCAGCCCTTCGGAGTCGTTGCCGGCGAAGACGAACTGCACCGTGCTGAAGAACCAGGCGTTGAACTCCGGCTGCTGGTTCGAGAGGCTCTGCCGGATGCCGTCGCCGATGCGTGACGCGGCTGTTCTTCAGCTCCAGCACGCCGATGGCGATGCCGTTGACGTAGAGCACGAGGTCGGGCCGCCGCTCGTGGTCGCCCTTGAGCGTCACCTCCTCGGCGATGGCGAAGTCGTTCTTCTCCGGCTCGCTGCCAGTTGATGAGGTGGACGGTCTCGGTGACCTTGCCCGCCTCGATCTTCACCGGCACGCCGTAGCGCAGCAGGCTGTAGACGGCCTGGTTGTTGCCGTAGAGCGTGCGGCTGTGGTTGTCGGCCTCGGTGCGCAGCTTGTAGAGGGCGACGCTGATCTGCGCCGGGCGTGTAGCCGCGCTTCGTCAGCCAGGCCGAGAGCAGGCCTTCCTCGATGTTGCTGTTGCCGTCGCGGTCGGTCCAGTCGCCGAGGTAGCGGTAGCCCAGCTCGTCGCGGAACAGGGCGATGACGCGGTTCTGCGTGGCGCGTTCGGGTTGGCCGATGGTGCTCATACCAGCCGAATCCTCCCGGTGAGCAGTTCCTGCATCATGCCCTGCTTGAGCTGGCGGGCTTTGGCGAGCTTCGCTTCCAGCGCGGCGATCTCCGCGTCCATGTCGGAGAGGATGGCGGCGATGGCGGCTTGTTCGGCTATGCGTGGAGTGGAAGCGGGACTTGCGATATTGCTCGATGATCCTGACGATCGTCGCGGCTAAGATGCGTTGACTGTCGTCTGGTATGCCGCATCTGAAAGCAACTAGTCGATACGGATGGTCATGAGGTAGGTAGTCAGAAGCACTGGCGACAATGGTATCAGACGCTGGTACCATGAGCGCCATCTGTCATGCACCGACACTGCTGATCGTTCGCGAAGTCGACGCCTTCGCACATACTCGCGAAGTATCGCCGAAGACGCATCGCCGTCATCTCGCAATCGAGATGATCGCGTCTACGCAATCGAGCGATGTCCTGACGTCGCGAGTCCATCGGAATGATCGATCGCCAGCGAGATCGTTGCCGGATCATGCAGTAGTCCGATGTCGCTTGCAGGACGTCAGCTCGATGCCGCTAGCCATTGCCAATCGTCGAACATCTGCCCAACTCGGTCTTCGCCTCCCACTCGCCGTGAAGCCCGGCAGGCGCTTCTTGCCGGTGAGCAATTCCTGCATGGCGCCTTGTTTGAGCTGGCGTTTCTTGGCGATGAGTTGCTCCAGGGATTCGATGAGGGCATCCGCATCGCTCAACGCCTCGGCGATGGCTTCTTGTTCGGCTTTGGTGGGCGGGAGAGGAACGATGCATTGAAGTTGCCGTCGATTCCGCTGCGTTCAGAGTGTGAACGTCGTTGCGGTACTCACAAGCGTCTGCCGATGCCGAAGCTGATGTGAAAGTAGTGTGATAATAGCGGTGCATTGCGCAGGTCCTGCAGAACGATGACAATCGCAGCCATGCTGCGTTGTCCGTACAGCTCGACTGCGTCAGCGACTCGCCTGTTCCGCCACGCTACGCACGATGCACCGACTGTCGCAGACGTATGGCTTGCAGCTGGATACGTCTTGCGCCGGAAAGCGTCGCGTGCTTCGACGTGTAGTCTGTCGCGACCTTCCGAGCAAATCTCGTACATCGATGATGTCGTGTCGAGACCTTGAAGAGCGGATGACGTCGCCGATCGAAATCCGCCGATGCAGTCGATAGCCGTATGCCGCTCTCTGACGCGTGCCAATCTGTCCGAGCATGCTTGACCTCCCAATCCTCCGGGATCACCCCACCTCGGTCTGCTTGTAGCCGGGCTTCACTTCCATGAGAACCCCATCCTTTCCAGGTGGCGGTTCACTTTGGCTTCCAGCTCGGCCACGCGGCTGACCATCTGCGGCAGCGGGGTTTCGTAGCGTTCGGCCAGTTCCTTCACGCGCTGGGTGAGCTGCTGGCTGACGCGGTCCATCTCGCCGTGGATGGCGGCATCGAGCGCGGCGAGCCATTTGTCGTCCACCACCAGCGTCTTGATCTCGGCCTCGGTGAGCTTCGGATATCTGGCGTAGGCCTTGGCATCGAGCTCGGCCTCGGCGTCCTTGAGGCGCTTCTTGAGGTCGGCCTCCTCGGTCGTTGAGCTTCAGCCAGTCATTCAGCACGGCGGCTTCGTCCTTCGCGTCCTTGTCGCCCTTGATCTCCTTCAGCCGGGCGGTGACGTTGGCCTTGTTCACCTTGTCGAGTTCGGCGAAGGCACCGTCCTCGCCGCCGTGTTCCTCCTCCAGCTCGGCCAGGCGGGCGGTGACGCCTTCCAGCTCGGCGGCGAGCTGGTCGATGGCCGCCTGCTCCTTGGCGAAGTAGCGGGCGACGATGAGGGCCTTGGGCACCAGGTCGCAGGTCCAGCCCTTGTCCTTCTCCTTGCCCTTCTTGTCCTTCTCGATGATGCGGTAGGTCTCGGCCTTCCAGCCGTCGGCGGCGATCAGGTAGCAGTCGTCCTGCATGGTCTCGGCCCAGTAGTCCATCAGGTGCTGATAGACGTCGTACGGGTCGATGAGCGGCTTGCCGGCGTAGTGGGCGAGCAGGTCTTCGGACAGCGCGGCGATGACCTCCTTCGGATGGCAGCCGGCCTTCAGAGCTCTTGAGCGTCTTGGCGCGCTCTTTGCCGCCAGGCGGCGAAATGGGCGTTCATGCCGGCGATGAAGGCGGCGAACTCGGGATGCTCGTAGATCGTGGTCTTGATGGCCGACTTCTCCACGGCGAGATCGACGTAGCCGGGGCGGTTGTGCTTGAACAGCGCCTGCCGGAGCTGCGGGCAGACCTCCCAGTAGCGCGCCGAGCGCATCGACGTCGGCGGCCGGGATGCCGCCGCTGCAGGTGGCCCTCGATGTCCTGCAGGTCCTCGGGCGTCTGGCTGTCGATGTAGCGCGGCAGGTTGAGGTTGAACTCGTTCTTCTCGATCTCCTCGAACGCGCACCATGCGCGAGATATCTTGGGACTTCGAGCCGCCTGTTGAAGACGTCGACGATCTTGTGGATGTCCTGGGCGCGCAGGCGGTTCTTGGGGCCGTCCTTCATGAAGCCGCCGCTGGCGTCGATCATGAAGATGCCCTTGCGGGCGTGGGCGTCCTGCTTGTCGATGACGACGATGCAGGCGGGGATGCCGGTGCCGTAGAACAGGTTGGCGGGCAGGCCGATGATGCCCTTGATGTAGCCCTTGCGGACGAGGTTGCGGCGGATGTCGGCCTCGGCGTTGCCGCGGAACAGCACGCCGTGCGGCAGGATGCACGCGCCCTTGCCGGTGCTCTTGAGCGAGCGGACGATGTGCAGCAGGTAGGCGTAGTCGCCCTGCTTGGCGGGCGGCGTGCCGAAGGGCTTGAAGCGCTCGTAGGGGTCGTTCAGCGGATCGAGGCCGGTGCTCCAGCGCTTGTCGGAGAAGGGCGGATTGGCGACGACGTAGTCGAAGGTCTTGAGGGTGTCGCCGTCCTTGAACTTGGGATCGGTCAGCGTGTTGCCCTGCACGATGAGCGCGGTGGGGTTGTTGTGCAGGATCATGTTCATCCGCGCGAGGCCGCTGGTGGCGGCGTCCTTTTCCTGCCCGTAGAGCGTGACGTGCGGTGCCGGCCTCGTCGCCGACCTTCAGCAGCAGCGAGCCGGAGCCGCAGGTGGGGTCGTAGACGGTGGTGGCGGCGCTGGTCTTGCGCGTCGCGGATGCCGATGATCTGCGCCATGATGCGGCTGACCTCGGCGGGGGTGTAGAACTGGCCCTTGCTCTTGCCGCTCTCGGTGGCGAAGTGCCGCATCAGGTATTCGTAGGCGTCGCCGAGGATGTCGTCGCCGTCGGCGCGGTTCTTCGAGAAGTCGAGCGCCGGGTTCTCGAAGATGGCGATCAGGTTGGTGAGCCGGTCCACCATCTCCTTGCCGCTGCCGAGCTTGGTGGCGTCGTTGAAGTCCGGCATGTCGGACAGCTTGTTGGCGTTGGCCAGCGGGGCGATGATCTTCTTGTTGATCTGGTCGCCGATGTCGCGGCTTGCCCTTGAGGGCGACCATGTCCTTGAAGCTGGCGCCCGGCGGGATGGTGATCGGCGCGTAGGGCAGGCCGGCGTACTTGTCGCTGACGTATTTGATGAACAGCAGGACGAGGACGTAGTCCTTGTACTGGCTGGCATCCATGCCGCCGCGCAGCTCGTCGCAGCTTGACCAGAGGGAGGAGTAGAGTTCGGATTTCTTGAGGGCCATGGGATTGTGCTTATCTGCCTTTCCTGTCAAGCACGCGGGTCACGAAGGCCATCGTGCGCACTTGGCGATACGCCGAAGCCGTGGATCGTTTGCGGCGCCTCGGTCGCAGTGACCGACCATTCTCGAGCGTACATCTAACTAGGGGGTGGCGACGCGGCGAGCTTCACGAGGTTCTCTAGGCTGGCGCTCGCTTGATCCACTTCTGACCGAGAATACTGCGCCTCGGCTAGATCGGACCCGTCTGGCCTTTGCACTCCGACAACTAGCTCCTCGAGAGCCCTCCCATAGAGTTCAGCTAGGCCTCGCTGGATGATGGGCATCCTGAGCTCTTCTTGCCACTCAGGTGCCGCCGTACCTAGCAGCACGCCTCGGAGCCCGTTTGATACCACGTCTACACGATTGATTTGGCCACTGACAATAAAAGGGCCGATGGACAGTCCCAGCCTTGCACCCGCGTCTGCGACAACTAGGCCCGAGCCTCGACACCACTCGAGATAGGCATCCAAGCTAGACAGGGCGTCATCGATTCTAAGCGAATTCTTGAGCGCGGCTCTGGCAATGAGCCCATCCAGATGCCTTCTGGCCGCGTCCGCGGAGTCCGTCTTGTGAAACTTCTGAATCGCCAGAATGAGAGCTCTTGCATAGCTCATCCTTCTCGGCCCGCCACCGCCGCTTCGCGTTGCTGCCCACCTAATTGGGTCCCTCGCGAGTTCGGCGATTTCGCCGTGCCGAATCCTCATGCTAGTAGTGGTGCTACTAGCGGATACCGCTGCAAGACCTCGAGCGTCTGCCTGCCGAAACGGCGGTACATCTCAATTATGCCTACTGGTTCTAGATTAGGGGAGTAGAGGTCAGGCCATTCGTTCATGATCTCTTCATTACTGAACCTCGATATCTTCAGGCAGAATTCGATTAGATCAATGAGATTCCGTCTGCCGATGTCAAGAGAGGAGAGTGCCTTAATATTCTCGGCGAGCAGGTCGCGACCATATCCGGTTCGATCTGGAGCGGAGTGTTCGACCGCTAGCCTTCTAATGAGACACGGCACGCACTCGCCGCAGTGCGACGCCCCTCCCGTTAACCGCGCCGCCCGCCAGCAGCTGCTCGAGACAGGAATCGAGTCTGGCAGCGCCGCAAGGACTAGCCGCACGACTTCGGCCTTTGTCATGAGCAGGAACGGATTCGAAATGCTGAACGGCTCACCGAAGACTTCGCGCAGAACGAGCTCCATATCGGCCAGGACGTCCGGATGGGCGGTGTGAGTAGAAAATGCACCAACGCGGGCGGCTGTCAGGGGGAGATGTACTGCCAGGGGGCCGTTCTCCGCGATGACAACTAGGTCCCGCCGGCCGGTCCGCCTAGCGGTGAGTGCGGCAAGGGTCAGGAACATGAATGATCGAGTGCGCTGAGAGTTCTCGACGTCATGCCTGCCTGCTAGGAGACCGCCGCTTCGCGACGAGACGAGGTACTGATAGTGCTCAACCGGTCGGCGGGTTCTGAGGAGGTCCAGAAGAGAGTGCCGGGCTGCCCTTACAGCCTGCGAGTGCGTTACGTGGCTGACAAGGTCGACATCTTCGGAGCGGTCTTGAAACTGGATCGCTGCCGCGAGCGAATCCAGTCCACCCGAAAACAGAAGCGTTTTCCCGTTTGCCGTAGGGCTTTCAGTCCTTGGCGGCTCAACGGTCCCTTGATGCTGCCGAAAATCCACACGCCAGTCATCATTCGAAAGCGCCCTTAGCACACGTTCGATCGACGGCTTTGCAGGAATCCATCGACCGACATTCACCGCGGGTACGGAAAGATCGATCTGACGCCCGTACTCCTCGCGGGCGCTTCGAGGGCAGGCACGATCGGCAGCGAAGATGGCCGAACTAATTAGGAGCGCGTCTCTCTCGAGACTAGAGGGCTCCCCAAAGAAACCTCGGAAGGTGGATTCGCCAGTCACAAGGTTGGCGGGGCAATCGATCGTGATGTCCGCCTCTGAGTCGGCCGAGTGCGTGCGGACGGTCACGCGGGTCACGGTCGCACACCACGGGCGAGGCCTTCGATTACGTGGCGAAAATACAAGCGAAGTTGATCGGGAGATGACGGCACCTCACCCGCAGCGGTGACCGAACGAAATGCAAGTTCTCGCATTGAATTCTTGAGTGCCATGCCCGCTGCTACCGTTTCAACCCGGTCGGGGGCGCCGACGTGACTCGGCAAGTCCCTGGACGCGTAGTAGTCGGTTAGCTCGGCGAACAGCTGGCCGACAAAGCCGAGCTTTGACTCGTGAGCAGCGGCGGCGCGGGCTGCGGCGCGTCTTGCAAGGTCGACAACGAGGCCGGCGTCACGCGTTTCAGCCGCGGCTGCGGTTACCCGAAAGACTGCTTCGGCGGGCGATTTGCCAGTTCCGCTGATTTGCAGTGCCGCCGGTACGGCGCCACGCGTAAGCTCGTTGAGTAGCGTTTCCCCGCGCTCGGCCAAGGCCGCGCTCCAGATATCACGCACCTGCCGTTGAGAATCGATCGAGAGGCGGCCGAGCGTGGCCGCGACCGGCTTCCACAGGGGAATCTTCGGTGACGGTGTGTTCGTCGAGGTGCCCGCAGGGACTACCTACGGCCGGCCGGAGCGGATGCTCTCAGACTCGGCGTCGCTCAACTCCCGTTTGATTTCTCGCTCAGACACGAGGCCCCCGCGGAAGACTTGGCGCCACCGAAGAGAATTCCTTATGGTCGGCTTGTCGCGCAGCTCCGAGACCATGCAGTCCATGGCCCCAATCGACATGAAGCTCACGGGGACTCCGGCCTCAGCGTAGAAGCGACTCGAGACCTCTGCGAGCCCGGCGGCATCCTGCTCAAACGCCCCGGCTACTACGAGAGCACCGAAAACCGCCGAACCGCCTCGCTGCCTTTCTCGTTGACGGTTCGTGTACTCGATCAAGGGCCGCAGACTAGGTAGAGAGGCGTCATACCGAGAAGCGCTTGCCTTCGCGTCAACCACGAGAATCTCGCCTTCGGGTAGCTGCACGATCATGTCGCTGACCGCGCGACCCCGTTTTTGCGCACCGAGGCGCCGAACCCGCCGGCCGAGCACGTATTCGAGCGCATCGCCGACTAGATTCTCGAAGATCATCCAAGCCTCGCCAGTCATACCGTTGGGAACCTCATTGGCACCGGCGGTTCTGAGGCTGCTCGGAAACGTATCGCCAAGCGCCCGCCAGGAGGGTACGGCGCCGCCAAGCGCTGACAGGAACTCATCGACACCCAGCCAGGCTACGCCCGGCTGACCCGCTACAAGAACTGGCGATCGCATTTGACTGGCCGCAGACCTGGTTATCCCAGCAACCTCTTCCTCCGAAAAGGCGTCTTCGTCAGTTACGGCTATCAAGAGCGAGGCGCAGACTCCCAAAGCCGTCGGGAGCGCCACTCTTACTTCGGTGTGTCTGGGTTGGTTCTGGGCGCCCGAGAGATCGCTACCAAATGCGAGGAGAGTTCGGGATATCGTGCCGACAACGGTCCGGCCTCCGTCGGGCTTTTCAGGCATCACTGGCTCCTTCACCACCGCAATTCCGTAACCTTCTCGTGCTTTATTCGAAAACCCTCCGTTGGCCCGGGCGGAGCTACGGGATGAGCCGCTGAGGTAACCGTGCGAACCATCGAGCCGAATCCTTTCCGGGGGCTTTAGACGTTGTGGAAGCCATGGTACGCCTTTGGACCGACAGATGGCACCCGAGCCGGCCGGGGGGCCGGAGGCAAGTTGGATGGCGCTTCCGCAAAAACCCTTCCGTTCGGACACGGATTTCTCCCCACCCATAAAGTGGAGAGAATCATCCCAAATAGGGACACCTGTGGAAAAGAAAAGATCGCCCGCTACGCTCGAGGTGACGGAGAGAGGGATTGCGGTCGCGGTCTCATTCGCACCAGTATTTCGTTTTCTTCCGCTCTCGGGCGCCCGGTCTCGTTCATGGTGGCGGACTCGCTGGGGGCGTCCAGAATCGGCCGTTGCATCCGTGCTCTTCGGCAAGACCCGCCGCCGGGCTCCTGTTTTCCATTCAGGGGACAAGGCTTCGAAGTCGTTTGAGTCTAGCCGGTTGGAAAGGTCATACCCACCTCGTACAGTAATCCGTCATGCAGGACGGGCCTCTGGTGGAGCCCGGTCGACCAGGCATAACTCTCACTCGACAAACGACTTTGGGCCGTCATCCCCAGGTTTGGCCCGTACAGCAATCTGTCATGCTCGGGGAACCTCGCCGCCGGCCACCGAGGCCCTACCCCGCCGCGTTGAGAGCTCGCGCGCTGGGGACGGAGCCGGAACGGGCCGAGCCGGCCTCGGAGTAGAACGAGTACTCCCCCACTCCGGCTTCGCAGTCGCGGGCGAAGTGGATGAGGTGGTGGCCGACGAGGCCGACGTGGATGACGGCCTCGATGTTGCCCGTCTTCAATGCCGGCCAGGCCATGCGCCAGAAGGTCCGGCGGTGGTCGGAGAGGACGCGCCCTGATCCGCTCTCTGTCAAGGCACGACGTCTTGCTCGAGCTCAGGGTTCTTGGGCGAACGGATCGACGCACGATACGCCGGTTCGGGCGATGTCCTTCAGGTTGCGCGTGGCAAGAGTCAGACCGTGGATTCGAGCTGTCGCGGCGATCAAGCCGTCGACGACAGGAATCGGATCCGGCACGCTCAAACGCCCCCACTCCTGCGCGATGGCCTCATCGACGGGAAGAATCCGGTCAAGATGCTCGGCGAGCAGCTTTCGGAGCCACGCCTCCAAAACCCGCGCCGCGTGAGCGTCGCGACGACGAATCCGCTCGATCCCTCTCCGAATCTCACCGATCGACAGGACCGACAGAAAGATCTCGTCCTCGGAGAGACCCGCGAACCAGCGCGCGACATGCGGATCGCAGCGGTTTCCCTTTCTCAGTTCGGAAAGAACGTTCGTGTCGACGAGATAGCTCACAGGCGAGTCCGCCGGCCCAGATCACGCGGCCGCGCGAAATCCCGGTCGGCCCCGACCGGCGGCATCTCGAGAAGCCTCTGCTTGAGCGACTTCACCGTCCCGTTCCCCCTCAGAGCCTCGCGAAGGATCTCGCGGTGCTCCGCCTCCGCGGAATGCCCGCGACGGGCAGCGCGAAGCCTGAGCTTCCGAACGAGCTCCGGGTCCAGGTTTCGGACGATGAGCTGCGCCGACGGATTTCGCTTCATGATATCGATGATATCACTTCCGGCTGAACCCTTCGAGGTCCCCTCTTGTTGTCGAGGCTCTGCGCCAAGCGTTCGGCCGTATTCGGACCGTACGCCGACCTTCCAGAGGACGCTCAGCCCTTAGCAGGCTGCTGAAAAATGATTGCGGGCGTCGCGTCAGGGCTTTTGCAACTCGCGGCGGGGCGAGAGATCTGCTTTCGCCAACCAGCAATGCTTTCCCTCCGAGTCGCGGCGCTGCGGGCAAAAGCCCTGCCGCCGCAAGCGGTTGCGGCGGCGCGGGGCCGTCTCCGTCTCGTCGCCGCTCGACTGTCCCTGAGGACGCCTCGCCGGCGTCGGATGCGCCCCGGCATCGCCTTCGTCGCGGCGCCTCGGATCCGACCCCGCGGCGCTCGCAACGCCGCTCCACACCCTTTTCAGCAGCCTGTTAGAGCTTCCGGCCCTTCGCTGCCTGGCCGGCTAGCAGGAAAGTCTTGGGGAACCTGCCCTCGCCGCAGACTTTGAAAGTCTCAAAGTCCTTGTACCAGGGTCCGTCCGGGGCGTCTGGCTCGGATTCCCGCCAGAGCTTCAGCGCGTAGAGGTCCTTCGCTGTGATCCTACGATCCCGGAGGCGGTCGAAGAGGTGCTCTCGGAGGGCAGGGGGGAGATTCGTCCATTGAATCTTCGGCAACTACTCACCATAGGTGAGCCGCGCCAGCTCGCGCTTGATCCGCTTTTGCTCTGCCTGATCGCTGCAGGCGGCCAGGCGGTCTGCCAGCTCGAAAAATGTCCTCTTTTCCCGCTCGCGGGCGTCGAGACCGGTCTCGATGAGCTCCGCGATCATTCGGCTCGAGCTGCGGTGTTCGCGCCTGGCGAGCTCGCGAACGCGCTTCGCGATCGGACTTGGGAGCGTCACGCTCTGGCGGGAGACCTTTTCCGATTGAGCCATGGCGCAAGTATACACCAGATCGCACCATTCAGAACCACCAAGGTGCATGGATTGCGGCCAAACCAATTCTGGTCAGCCATGACGAATCGGGGGCAGCCCGAGGCGAGCGTTGTGTCACGAAAGTCTACTATCCGACGAACAACGTAGGGGCGGGGCTTGTCCCCGCCCGCGGGCGGCCGCAGGGGCCGCCTCTACGGCACGCAAACGGCGGCTACCCCGCCGCGTTCAGAGCTTGCGCGCGGGGGACGGAGCCGGAACGGGCCGAGCCGGCCTCGGAGTAGAACGAGTACTCCCCCACTCCCGCCTGGCAGTCGCGGGCGAAGTGGATGAGGTGGTGGCCGACGAGGCCGACGTGGATGACTGCCTCGATGTTCCCCGTCTTGAGGGCCGGCCAGGCCATCCTCCAGAACGTGCGGCGATAGTCGGAACGAACGCCGACCCTCCAGAGGACGCGGCGCAGGATGCCGAGGCCGTGGGTCACGTCGCCGCGTTCGACCTTGCGCAGCTTGCCGGGATCGAAGCGGTTGGGGAAGGTGTGCTCGATCTGGTGCTGGAAGCGGCGGTAGAGCGCCTCCGGCTCGTTCGCGCGCACGACGCAGGAAAGCCAGTTGGCGCGCACGACCTCCCGCGGCAGGAGGAACTGGACGTTGGAGTCCGCTCCGCCGGCCCCGTCGGACAGGAGCCGCCCCTCCTGCTCCAGCCGGCGCCAGAGCGGCGTCTTCGGGAGCGCGTAGAGGAGGTTGATCGTCAGCATCGGGATCTTGGCCGCCTCGATGAAGGCGAGGATCTCGTCGCCCGTCTTCTCGGTGTCCTGGTCGAGGCCCATGATGATGCCGGAGACGACCTCCATGCCGTGGTCGTTCAGGATCTTCACCGCGTCCAGGATCGGCATGCGCAGGTTCTGGTCCTTGACCATGCCGTGCAGCGCCTCCGCGTCCGGCGTCTCGATGCCGACGAAGACGGTGTGGAAGAACGCCTCGCGCATGAGCTCGAGGATCTTCGTGTTCTGCGCGATGTTCAGCGTCGCCTCGCAGGCGAAGCGCACGCGGTAGCCGGTCCGGCGCTGCCACGCGACCAGGTGCGGCAGGAGGTCGAGCGCCGCCTTGGGGTTGCCGATGAAGTTGTCGTCGACGAAGTAGATCGCGCCGGGAGGGCCGGCGGCGACGATCGCGTCGAGCTCGCGGCAGACCTGCTCGGGGGTCTTCAGCCTCGGGTTCCTTCCGTAGAGCTCCGGGATGTCGCAGAACTCGCAGCGGTAGGGGCAGCCGGAGGAGAACTGCACGCTGGCCAGGAAATAGTCCTGGATGCGCACGAGGTGATAGGCCGGAGTCGGGAAGCTCGCGAGCGGCGTGCGCTCGACGGTCGTGAAGCGGATCTGCTCGCCGGGACGCGCGACGCTCTCGTCCAGGCGGCGATAGAGCGTGTCGGTCGCGTCGCCGAGCTCGCCTGAGTGCAGGATGTCGAAGTCCGCGTACCAGTCGGGGCAGGCCGAGACCGAGGGGCCGCCGAGCACGGTCAGCTTGCCGAACCGGTGCGCGCGCTCGTTGACGGACTGGATCGTGTCGCGCTGGACGTGCATGCCGGTGACGAAGACCGCGTCGGCCCACTGGAAGTCCGCGTCGGACGCCGGCGTCCGGTTCTCGTCGACGAAGCGGATCTCCCACTCCGAGGGCACGGTCGCCGCGATCAGCAGAAGCCCCTGCGGCGGCATGAAGGCCTTCACCCGCGGCATCAACGGGTAGGCGTGGTGGAGCGTGCCGAACGACCGCGCGTACTGCGGAAATACGCAGAGGATGCGGCGGTGAGACTTCATGGACACGAAAAGCCTATCTCAGCGTCCGGCCCTTCGCCTCCCGCCTTCCGCCTTCCGCCTAACGTCCTCCGACCGGCAGCGCCACCTCCGCTCCGATGGCCAGCGTGACTTCCGGCCCGCCCAGCAGATGCGACAGGCCGGCGCCGAAGACGCCGGAGCGCTGGATGTTCAGGCTCTGCGCCGGCAACGCCCCGGTCGGATCGGTCAGGGAGAGGGTTTCGTCGCCACGGGACGTGCGCAGCATCACCTTGACGCGGAAGCCTTCGGAAAGCCGCTGGCGCACGGTCAGGTCCCAGAGGGTGATCTTCGCGCGCGACTCGGGGTGGTAGCCCGACTCGAACGCCCCGACCTCCGTGCCCAGGACCGCGAAGGCGACGAACGGAAGGCGCGAGCGATCGTAGGTCGCCTGGAGGACGGCCTCGGTGTTTCCGCCGGCGTAGCCCAGGCCCAGCCGATAGGCCTCGACCGTCGCGGTGGCGTCGAAGGCGCGCGGCACGAACGCCGGCTGGTTCTCCTCGTGGGCGCGGATCGAGCCCGAGGCGCGCTCTGCCGACAGGCCGAGGCTCCACCGGCCGCGGCGCGCCCGCGCCTCCAGAGACGCGCCGTAGATCGACCCCTCGGTCAGCTGCGAGACGCCCGCGGTGGTGTCGCTGGCCGACGGGGCGACGTACAGCGCGGAGAGCGCCGCCTCGAATCCGGGCCAGCGGTGGCGCAGCCCGAGTCCGACGTCCACACGCTCGGCGGAGAGCACGCGCTCCTCGGTGAAGAAGAAGCGTTCCTGGCCGATGTCCAGCAGATCGGTCGACTTGTGAGATCGCCGATTCCATCCGGCCTCCAGGGAGTCGCGCTCGCCCAGCGGATAGCGCAGCACGATGGCGAAGTTCTCGTAGCGCCCCGTGCCCGTGGCCGTCGTGTTGGAAACGGCGAACGGCGTCTGCTCCTGCTCGTCGTGCGAGGGGCCGAGGGCGACGCGGATGGCCCACTCCTTCCGCGGCGTGCCCGCGCCCAGTCCCTCCGCGGCCGGGCGCGCGAAGCCCAGGCCGACGAGCACGAGCTTGGGCGTCACGTCGGAGACGTCGTCGCGCCCGTCGGCGATCCGGTAGCGCCGCGCCGCGGTGGCGTAGGAAAAGCCGACTTCCGCGTGGTAGCCCGGCGGCGGCGGCAGGTCGCTTCCCAGCAGGAGCCCGGCGCAGAAGACGCAGGCGCTGAGGAGGTCGGTGCCCATCAGACGGGAGGCGAGAGGCGGGAGGCGAGAGGCGGACGGGAGCCGCTCATTCCGCCGCCTTCCCAGGCGGGAGGCGGTTGCGGGAGGCGTGAGGCGTGAGGCGGACGAGAGCCGGTCATTCCGCCGCCTTCCGCCTTCCGCCTTCCGCCTTCCGTCCCCTCGGCATCACCTTGAGCATCAGCCGCACCGCGCCCGGCACGAGGATCGGTCTCAGGAGCCGCGCGTCATAGGGCGCGAGCCGCCGAGCGTTCTCGGCCAGGCAGAGCTCCAGGAACGAGCGCAGCGTGAAGTCTCCGAACGCGGTATGGCTCTTCAGCGTGAACCCGTCCTGCGTTCCCGCGGATTTCGGCCCGTCGCCGTTGCTTCCGTTGCCGCCGCCCCCGGCCATCTGCATCGCGCCCTTGACGCGGTCGAAGGCCTGCGCGGCGATGTTCCAGGCCCGGCGCGCATCGAAGGCCGGGCGCAGCGGCAGCGGGCGGCGCGCCCTCAGCCAGGCCGCCCAGTTGACGATGAAGAGAATGTGCCGCGCCTCCTCCTGCATGATCTGGTCGAAGACGGAGATCAGATCCGGGTGGAAAAACTGCGACTTGCGGCCGATGTCGAACAGGCCGAACGCGAAGAAGGAGTCGAGGCACTCGCCGTACCCGGTTCGCAGGAAGGTCCAGGTCGGATTCTTCGGCCGTTCCGCGGGTCCCGCGGCGGCCGTCTCGATGTGGTAGTTCCGGGTCAAGAGCGTGATGATCTCGGCGTGCCGCCCCTCCTCGTAGCCCTGGAGGGCGATCGCTTCCTTCCAGACCGGGTCCTCCTCGGTCTCCCCCAGCGTCTGGACCTTGACCGCGGTGGCCGCCTCGGTGCGGCTGGCCTCGTCCCAGACCGGGAGGGCCCGGAGCCGCTCGAGGCCCTCGGGATCGAGCTCGGGCCAGTCGATGTCCTGGGGGCGGAACGGCCGGTGCGTCTGGACGAAGGTCCGGCAGAGCAGGTCCCGGTGCTCGTCGGAGCCGATGCGGAGCGCGGTCATGATGCGGTCAAAGCCTCCACAGAGCATTCTCGGCCGGTCCCCAGCGAGCGCAGCTGGTATATTTCACCATCCGGATCGAACGGGCCGAACGGGGCTTCCGGGCAATGGCGGACGAAACTGCGTCCGCGGACGGTCCTGGGCGGGAAAACGAAATGGGGGGATTTCTGTCGGTGTTTCACTCGCGGTGCGCGCTCCTTGCATACCCTTCCAGGGGAGCCGCCCCTTTTTTCGAATCCGGCCCCCGGCGGCCACAGTATGTAGCAACGGACGGGAAATGAAAAAAAAGCCAGGCGAAAACGGAGATGGCCAGAAACGCGGGGAAGCCAAACGGGCCTCCCGGGTTCTCGATCGCATCGGAGACCCGACGGACCTGAAGCGGCTGACGCCGGCGGAGCTCGCGCAGCTGGCCCAGGACTGCCGCGACACGATCGTCGAGACCATCACCAGGACCGGCGGCCACCTGGCCTCCAACCTGGGAGTCGTCGAGCTCACGCTGGCCCTTCATCGCGCCTTCGACAGTCCCCGGGACCGGCTGGTCTGGGACACCTCCAACCAGTGCTACACCCACAAGCTCGTGACCGGGCGGCGCGACCAGTTCGCGTCGATCCGCACGCCGGGAGGTCTCTCCGGGTTCGCCGAGCCGTCCGAGAGCGACCACGACACGCTCGCCGCGGGCCACGCCGGGACCGGGCTCTCCTACGCGCTGGGGATGTCCGTCGCGCTGCAGCAGGACCCCAAGGAGCCGTACGTGGTCACGATCGTCGGCGACGGCGCGCTGACCTCCGGCCCGAGTTACGAGGCGCTCAACAACATCGTGCACTTGAAGCCCAAGCGTTTCGTCGTGATCTTCAACGACAACGGCTGGTCGATCTCCGAGAACGTCGGCTGGCTCGTGCATTGGCGCAACCGGATGGTGCTTCACCCCGGCTACGCGAAGCTGACCGACGCGGGGCAGAAGCTCTTCTCCAAGCTGCCGCTGGGCGAAGAGGCCTGGCACCTCGCGCGCAAGATCAAGACCTCGGTGGAAGGGCTCATCCTGCCCAATGTGATCTGGGAGGAGATGGGCTTGAGCTACATCGGGCCGATCGACGGCCACGACTTCAAGGAGCTCGACGAGGCGCTGCAGAAGGCCAGGGAGGATTCGAAGGAAGGACAGCCGGTGGTCGTCCACGTCCTGACGCACAAGGGGCGCGGATACCAGATGGCCGAGGACAATCCCTCCAAGTTCCATCAGCCCGGCAGCCCCGCTCCCGCCGCGGGGCCGGGCGCGCGCTTCACCTACTCGCAGGTCTTCGCCTCGACGGTCACCAGGCTCATGGAGCAGGACCCCAAGGTGGTGGCCATCAGCGCGGCCATGCTGGAGGGGACCGCCCTGACCGAGGTCAAGAAGCGGTTTCCCGACCGGGTCTTCGACGTCGGCATCGCCGAGGAACACGCGGTGATCATGGCCGCGGGCCTGGCCAAGGTCGGATGGAAGCCGTTCGTGGCGATCTACTCGACGTTCCTGCAGCGCTCGTTCGATCAGCTGATCCACGACGTCTGCCTGCAGAACCTCCCGGTGACGATCTGCATCGACCGGGCCGGCCTGGTCGGCGACGACGGCAAGACGCACCAGGGCATCTTCGACATCAGCTACACGCGGTGCGTGCCCAACATGATCGTGGCCGCGCCCAAGGACGAGAACGAGCTGCAGCACCTGCTGGTCACCGCCTACGCCTCGGGGCGGCCCTTCGCCATCCGCTATCCGCGCGGCCTCGGCCTGGGCGTGCCGCTGGACACGGCGTGGCAGCCGATCCCGATCGGGAAGGGCGAGGTCCTGTCCCACGGGAAGGATCTCTGCCTCTTAGCCTACGGCTCGATGGTTCCGGTCGCGACCGCCGCGGCGCAGGAGTTGAAATCGCGCGGCGTCGACTGCGGCGTCGTCAACGCGCGGTTCGCCAAGCCCCTCGACGTCGATCTCCTGCGCCAGATCGCCGGGGAATCGCAGCGCATCCTGACCCTGGAGGAGCACCTGGCCATCGGCGGATTCGGGAGCGCGGTCCTCGAGGCGTTCCTGGAGAACGGCCTGCCGACGTCGAGGCTCAAGGTCCACGCGATTCCCGACCAGTTCGTGGAGCACAGTCCCCAGGCCCTCCAGCGCCGGAACCTGAAGCTCGACGTGGCCGGCGTGGTGGAGACCGCGCTGTCCCTGTTCCCGGGGCTTGGGCGCGCGCCCGGAACGCCGCCGGCGCAGGGCCGCCCCGAGGACGCCGACGAGAAGCTGGCCGAGACGGTGAACTGGTGAGCCGGTGAGCGACGCCCTGCCCGCCGCGGCGCCCCGGGTGGAAAAGCTGCTCATGGCCAACCTGCGCGGCTTCTGCGCCGGCGTGGTCCGCGCCATCGACGTCGTGGAGAAGGCCCTGGAAGTCTGCGAGGGGCCGGTCTTCGTCCGCAAGGAGATCATTCACAATAAATATGTTGTGGACGAGCTCAAGCGCAAAGGGGCCCGGTTCGTGGAAGAAGTGGACGAGGTCCCCGACGGGGCCTGGCTGATCTACTCCGCCCACGGGATCGCGCCGGCCGTCCGGGAGGCCGCGCGGAGCAAGCGCCTGCGCACGATCGACGCCACGTGTCCCCTGGTCACCAAGGTGCACCTCGAGGCGATCCACTACGCCCGCCGCGGCTACACCATCCTGCTGATCGGCCACCACGACCACGACGAGACGATCGGCACGCTGGGCGAGGCGCCCGACGCGATCCGGCTGGTGGGAACGCGCGAAGAGGCCGAGACGGTCGAGGTGCTCGATCCCGCGCGGGTGGCCTACCTGACCCAGACGACGCTTTCGCTCGACGACTGCCGCGAGATCCTGGAGGTCCTGACCCGCCGGTTCCCCGGCCTGGTCGGGCCGTCCAAGGGAGACATCTGCTACGCCACGCAGAACCGGCAGGACGCGGTCAAGGCCATGGCGCCGCACGTCGACGCGCTCCTGGTCCTGGGCGCTCCGAACAGCTCGAACTCGCTGCGCCTGTGCGAGGTCGCTCGGGCCATCGGCGTGCCGGCGTATCTGATCGAGCGGGCCGAGGACATCCGGCCGGAATGGCTCGAAGGCGTGCGGGTGCTCGGGCTGACCGCCAGCGCGTCGGCCCCGGAGATCCTGGTGCAGGAAGTCGTCGCTTACGCGCAGGAGCGTTTGCACGTGCGCGAAGTGGAGGAGTTTCACACCGTGCAGGAAGACGTCAATTTCGCGCTCCCTCAGGAGTTGAACGCCCTCTTGAAGTCGAGCCTGCCGACGCGCTCGTAGGCGGCCCGTGGCCACGCCCACTCCCAGCGTGCCGGCGGGAGACGCCATGGCGGTCTCCGCCGGCGAGACCCCGGCCCCTGCGGCCTCGCCGGGCCGCCGCGCCGCGCGCGCGGTTCTCTTCGCGGCGGGAATCGTTCTGGCCGTCGCGCTCTTTCGCGCGATCGGCTGGCCGGCCATCGCGGCGAACCTGGAGCGGGTCGGCGCGGTCCGATTCGGCTTCCTGGTCGGCCTCTACGCCCTGACCCAGGCCGCGTTCGCCCTGGGATGGTGGCTGGTGATCGACCCGCGGCCCCCGGTCCGGGACCTGCCCCACCTCTTCGCGGTCTATCTCGCCGGCGATTCGTGGAACTACGTGGCCCCCGGCGGCGTGGCCGGCGAGCCGGTCAAGGCCCGCCTGCTCGGAAAGACAACCGGCGCGGGCGCGGCCCTGGCCTCGCTCACGCTGCACAAGCACGCCGACCTGGTGGCGCAGTGGGCCTTCGTCTGCGCCGGCGTTGCCTACGCCGCGTGGCGCTTCCCGATCGGAACGGCCGCGAGGCTGGCCGCGGCCGCCGGCGCGGCGGGGCTGGGAGGGCTGCTCCTGCTCCTGACGTGGGCCATGCGCCGCGGAACCTATGGGCCGATCTTGAAGCGGCTGGCCCGATGGAAATTTCTCGCCGCGCGCCTGGCGCGCTATCAACACTCCGCCGAGCTCGTCGACGAGCGCATCCGTTCGTTCACCCGGGCTCGCCGGGGGCGCTATGCCGGATCGGTCGCGGTGTGCTTCCTGGGCTGGTGCGGAGGGCTGGTGGAAACCTGGCTGATCCTGCGCTTCCTCGGGACGGGAATAGGGACGACCGCCGGCTGGGGAACGGCGCTTGCGATCGAGTCGCTCGCGATGGCCCTGAACAACATGCTCCTGTTCGTCCCCGGGCGCGTCGGAAGCGCGGAGGGCGTCCGCACGGCGGTGTTCGTGCTGCTCGGGCTTCCCGCCGCGCAGGGCCTGGCCTACGGCCTGGTGCGGCGCGGCCGCGAGCTCGTCTGGACCATCCCGGGATTCGCGGCGCTCGCCCGCTGGCACGCCCTGGGCCTGGCGCGCGGCGTCGCGTCCCGAGTCCCGTCCCGCGAGGTCCAATGACCTCTCGTTCCGCGGCGGCTCTGCTCTTCGACTTCGGCGGCACCCTCGACGCCGACGGCGTGGCCTGGAAGACGCGCTTCGCCCGCCTGTGGCGCGCGCAAGTCGGAGACGTCGAGCCCGACGCGTTCGACCGCGCGTTCTACGACGCCGACGACGCGCTCGTGGGATCGCTCGCCCCCTCGACGACGCTGACCGAAACCGTGCGCCGCTTAGCCGACGGGCTCGCCCGCCGGCTTCCCGGCCGCAGACGGCGCCGCCGCGGAGCGCGTCGCCGACCGCTTCCTCGCCGAGGCGTCGGTCCGGCTCGCCGCCAGCGCCGCGCTCCTGGCGCGGCTGGGCGCCCGAATACCGGACTCGGCGTGGTCTCCAACTTCTACGGCAACCTCGCCGCGGTCTGCGCGGAGGCCGGGCTCGCGCCGCATCTGTCCGCGGCGATCGACTCGGCCGCGGTCGGCTACGTCAAGCCCGACGCGCGGATCTTTCAGGCCGCGCTCGACGCGCTGGGCGCCCGGGCAGAGGACGCCGTCTTCATCGGCGACTCCGTCGAGCGGGACATGGCCGGGGCCCGCGCCGCGGGCTTGCGCCACGTGCTCCTGGCCGGCGGGCAGCGCCAAGACCTTCCGGCGGGATGCTGTCCCGACGACCGCGTGATCGCGCGCCTGGCCGATCTGCCCGAGGCCCTCGCGTGAGCCGCGTCTTGACGGGCGGCATCCTGGCGGCCGGCGAAGGCAGCCGCCTGCGGCGCGACGGGTGGAGCGTCCCCAAGCCGCTGGTGCCCATCCGCGGCGTGCCGCTGCTCGAGCACGTCCTCGACAATTTCCGCGCGGCCGGCATCCGCCGGATCGCCGTCATCTTCAACGAGACCGAAGAGGACTGCGCCGCGTTCGCCCGGCGCCGGTTCCCCGACCTCGAGCTCGACATCGTGATGCGCACGACGGCCTCCTCCCTGGAAAGCCTCCGCGCGATCGCGCCTCTCTTCGGCGGCGGACCGGCCCTGGTCTCCACCGTCGACGCGTGGTGCCGGCGCGCCGATTTCGTGGACTTCGCCCGCGCGGCGCAGTGGGCCGCGGATCATGAAACGATCCTGGCCGTGACGCCCTACGTCGACGACGAAAAGCCCCTGTGGGCGAAGGTCGATTCCGAGGGCCGCGTCCTGGCGCTCGGAGGAGACTCGGGCGACGCGGCGACCGCGGGCCTCTACGCGTTCCCCGCGCGCGTGCTGCGGCCCGGCAACGTTCCCGAGCTTCCGCGCCTGCGGGCGTTCCTGGCCCACCTCGTCGAAAGCGGCGAGACGGTCCGGGCCGTTTCGATCTCCAAGGTCATCGACGTGGACCGCGCCGCCGACGTCGCGGCGGCGGAGGCCATGGACACGTCCGAGGTTCGAAGTCCGAAGTCCGCAAGTCCGTCCGCGCGCCTGGGGCGTCTACCGCGAGCTGGCCCATTCGCCGGGCCGCGAGTCCGACGACGCACAGATCCTGCAGGCCACCGCCCGCCACCTGGCCGGCCTCGGCTTCGACGTGGATCTGAAGACCCCGGAGGAGTTCGCCGGCGCCGCGGACGACGCGATTGCCCCGCTGCTCTTCGTCATGTGCGAGCGCGAAGGCGTCGTCTCGCGCCTGGCGGCCTGCCAGGAGCGGGGAGCCTGCGTCGTGAATCGTCCCGAGGCCATCCGCAACACCGACCGCGAGCGCACGATCGCCCGCCTCTGCGGCGACGGCATTCCATTCCCCGCGAGCGTCCTGGTCTCCACCGCGCAGCCCTCTCCCGGCGTCGGCCACCGCCTTCCCCTGCTGGGTCAAGCGCGGGGACGTGCACGCCACGCAGGCCGAGGACGTCGCGTACGCCGCGCAGCCGGCGGAGCTCGCCCGTCTCCTCGCAGCGTTCGCCGCGCGCGGCATCGCCCGGGCGGTGATCCAGGAGCACGTGCCGGGCGACCTGATCAAGTTCTACGGCGTGGCCGGCGCGGACGCGGACGGCGCCGCGCTCTCGTGGTTCCAGTGGTTCTACCACCGCGACCAGAAGCTCTCCGGCCACGCCTTCGATCCCGGCCGGCTGCGCTCCGCGGTCGCGCGGGCGGCGGCGGCGCTCGGCCTGGACGTCTTCGGCGGCGACGCCATCGCCACCGCCGGCGGCGAGACGATCCTGATCGACGTGAACGCCTGGCCGAGCTTCGCCCTCTACCGGGAGATCGCGGCGGAGAAGATCGCCGCGCGCATCGCGGAGCGCTTCCGGGAAGCGAGCGCCGCGGGCGCGCCAGCCGGCGCGGCGGGCCGGACGGAGGCGCGGTGAGCGGAGGCCGCAAACGCACACGACGTGGGGCCCCGATCGAAGGCGATCTTCGACCGGGAGAGCGCGCACATGGCGCCGGGACTGCAATCCTTCGCCCTGTACTCGGGCCTGGCCATGGCGCGGGGGCAAGGCAGCCGCCTCTTCGACGAAGACGGCAACGCCTACGTCGACTTCATCGCCGGGATCGCCGTGGGGAGCGTCGGGCACTGCCACCCCCACTACGTCGCGCGCCTGAAGGAGCAGGTCGAGCGCCTGACCTTCGGCAGCTTCACGACCGACGTCCGGGCGAAGTTCCTGGAGCTTCTGGCGAGCGTCACGCCGACGGGCTTGACCCGCATCCAGCTCTTCTCGGGAGGCGCCGAGGCGGTGGAGGCGGCCTTTCGCCTGGCCAAGTCCGCGACCAAGAAGTACGAGTTCGTGGGCTACTCCGGCGCCTTCCACGGGAAGACCGGAGGCGTGCTCCCGCTCCTGTGGGGGGACTTCAAGAACGGGCTCGGCCCGTTCGTCCCGGGCTGCTACTCCGCGCCCTACGCCTATTGCTACCGCTGCCCGCTCTCCCTGACCTATCCCGATTGCGGGATCGCCTGCGCCGAGAAGACGCGGGACGTGATCCGCGATCAGACCGGCGGCGCCGTGGCCGCCGTCATCGCCGAGCCGATGCAGGGCACCGCGGGCAACGTGATTCCTCCTCCGGGGTTTCTTTCCGCGATCCGGGACATCGCGCGCGAGCACGGGGCCCTCTTCATCGCCGACGAGATGATCACCGGGTTCGGACGCACCGGGACGATGTGGGGCGTCGACCACGACGGCGTCGTTCCGGACGTGATGACCGTCGGCAAGGGGGTCGGGGGCGGGTTTCCGCTCGCGGGCGTCGTCTCGACCGAGCCGCTCACGGCACATCCGCCGTTCTCGAACCCCTCGGGGAGCTCCTCGTCCTACGGGGGCAATCCCCTCGCCGCGGCCGCGGGCCTGGCCAGCCTCGAGATCATCACGCGCGAGAACCTCGTCGAGAATTCGCGCTGCGTCGGCGGGGCGATGCTGGCCAGGCTCCAGGCGATGCAGGAGAAGCACCGGGTCATCGGCGACGTTCGGGGGCGCGGGCTGCTCCTGGGCCTCGAGCTGGTGAAGGACCGCGCGACCAAGGAGCTCGTCCCCAAGAACCAGACCAAAATGCTCTTCCAGGAGTGCCTGCGCCGCGGGCTCGTGGCCATGACCTACAACCCGGTCATCCGCATCAATCCGCCGCTCAACATCGACGAAGCGACGGCGCTCGAGGGGCTGGAGATCCTCGACGAGGCGATCGGAGCGGTGTTCCCGTGAGAACCATTTTCCGTTTCCCGTTTTCCGTTTCCCGACCATGCTGAAAGGCGCCTTCATCGGCTTCGGCAACGTCGCGCGGCTCGGGCATCTGCCCGGATGGCGCGCGCGCGGCGACGTCGAGATCGTCGCGGCGGCGGACGTGCGGCCCGACGGTCGGGGAGCGCTGGCGGAGGCGCTGCCCGGCGCCCGCTGGTACGACTCGGCGCCGGAGATGCTCGCGTCCGAGACGCTCGACTTCGTGGACGTCTGCACGCCCCCCGCGTTCCACGCCGCGGAGATCCGGCGCGCGCTCGACGGCGGCCTCCACGTGCTCTGCGAGAAACCCCTGGTTCTCGCCGGCGACGAGCTGGAGAGCCTGGCCGCGCTGGCCCGATCCCGCGACCGCGTCCTGGCGACCGTTCACAACTGGCGCCAGGCGCCCGCGCTGCTGCGGGTCGCCGAGCTCGTCGGGGCGGGCGCGGTGGGAAGGATCGCGCGGTGCCGCTGGGAGACCCTGCGGGACAAACCCGCCGTCGCCGCGGGATCGCCGGCCGGCGAAAACTGGCGCGTCGATCCGAGCGTGGCCGGCGGAGGCATTCTCATCGATCATGGATGGCATGCCCTCTACGCCATCCAGTCGTGGATACCCGGGGAGCCCGAGCGGATCGACGCGAAGCTCGAGACGCGGCGGCACCACGAGTGGGCGATCGAAGACACCGCGGCGGTCCGGCTCGAGTTTCCGGGGACGGCCGCGGAGATCTTCCTGACCTGGACCGCCGCCGAGCGCGCGAACCGCGTGCGGCTGGAGGGAACCGCCGCCGCGCTCTCCTTGGACGGCGCGCGGCTGGAGCTGCGGGCGCCGGACGGGACGGTTCTCTCGAAGGAGACGGCCGCCGGAGCGCTCTGCGAGGGCTCGCACCATCCCGACTGGTTCGGCGGCACGGCCGCGGAGTTCGTCGCCGAGGTCCGGGAGCCGGCCCGGCGCGGCCGGAGCCTGGCCGAGGCCCGCGCGTGCCTGCGGTGGATCTCCGCGGCCCTCGCCTCGAGCCGCAGCGGCGCCCCGGTGGAGATGGCGCCGCGCGGGTCCGCGGCCGCGTCCGGAGCCGCGCGATGACCTCCCGGCTGGTGATCGGCGCGGACTGGCCGCGGGGCGTCGGGCCGGAGACGATGCTTCTGGGCCTCTCGCTGGTCCGGCGGCAGGTCCTCGCCGCGCAGCGCGCCGGGTTCGAGCGCATCGCGGTGGAACCCGTCGCGGGGACCGATCTGGCGGCTCTTCTCGCGGGCACGCGGGCGCAGGTCGCGTCCGGCGGAGAGAACGGCTCGGTCAAGATTCCCGCCGCCTCGCTCGCCCGCCATGCCTGGCTCGAATCCGCGCGCGCGGGAGCGGCGCCGGACGATCCCTCCGGCGGCCGCTTCGACATCCGCGGCCCGGCCGACCTCCCCGCGGCCGAGCGCTGGCTTCTGTCCGGCCTGATCAAGGACGAGGAAGGGTTTCTCTCGCGGCATTTCGAGCGGAAGATCTCGCTCGCCGTCAGCCGGCGGCTGGCCGCGACCTCCGTCAGCCCCAACGCCATGACGCTCTTTTCCGTCGGCGTGGGTCTGCTGGGGGCTTCGTTCTTCCTGTCCGAGCGCGCGGCCACACAGATCACCGGGGCGCTGCTCTTCCTGGCCCACTCCATCCTGGACGGCTGCGACGGCGAGCTGGCCCGGCTCAAGTACAAGGAATCCCGTTTCGGCGGGATCCTCGACTTCTGGGGCGACAACGTCGTCCATGCCGCCGTCTTCGGCGCGATCGCGCTCGGGTGGTGGCGCGCGGCGCCCGGTCCGCTCCCCCTGGTCCTGGGCGCCGCGGCGATCGCGGGAACGCTTTTTTCCGCTGGATTCGTGTACTTTCAGACCATGCGGCAGGCGCGGGAAGGTCCGCTGTTCGTCTCCGTCACGCGCGCGGCGCAAACCCGCCTCTCCCGGCTGGCCGACGCGCTCGCCCGCCGCGACTTCATCTACCTCGTCGTTCTTCTCTCCCTCTTCGGCAAGGCCCGCTGGTTTCTGGCCGCCGCCGCCGTGGGCGCGCCCGCGTTCTCCCTGGTTCTCCTGGGGATCGCGCTGGCTGGGCGGCACGCCGGCTTGAAGCTCGAGCGGGCCGACAGGAGCTACTCATGAGCGATCAAACCTCGTTCTATCCGGAGCTGGCCAAGGACATCGCGCCGGCCAAGGGCAAGCTCGGCGTGCTGCTGCCGGGCATCGGCGCGGTCTCGACCACGCTCGCCGCCGGCGTGCACCTGATCCAGAAGGGCCTGGCGCGGCCGTTCGGCTCGGTGACGCAGATGCAGCAGATGCGGCTGGGCAAGCGCACGCACCCGCGCTTCGTGCCCATCCGGGAGCTCGTGCCCCTGGCCGATCTGCCCGACCTCGTCTTCGGAGGGTGGGACATCTTTCCCGACAACGCCTACGAGGCCGCCCAGGGCGCCGGCGTCGTCCCCCCGGAGATGCTGGAGCAGGTGCGCCCCGAGCTCGAGGCGATCGCGCCCTGGCCGGCCGTGTTCGACCGGGCCTACGTGCGGCGCCTGGACGGGCCCCACGTCAAGAGCGCGCCGACCAAGCGGCACCTGGCCGACGCGCTGGTCAAGGACATCGAGGATTTTCGAGCGGCCCAGCGGATCGCGCGCGCGGTCATGCTGTGGTGCGGATCGACCGAGGTCTACCTGCAGCCCTCGGCGGTCCACCAGAGCCTGGCCGCATTCGAGAAGGGCCTGGAGCGCAACGCGCCGGAGATCACGCCCTCCATGATCTACGCCTACGCCGCCCTGAACGCCGGCGTCCCCTTCGGCAACGGCGCGCCCAACCTGACCGTGGACATCCCGGCCTTGATCGAGCTGTCCCAGGACAAAGGCATGCCCGTCGCCGGAAAGGACTTCAAGACGGGACAGACCCTGATGAAGACGATCATCGCGCCGGGCCTGAAGGCCCGGATGCTGGGGCTGCAGGGATGGTTCTCCACGAACATTCTCGGCAACCGGGACGGCGAAGTCCTGGACGATCCCGGCTCGTTCCGGAGCAAGGAAGTGTCCAAGGCCTCGGTGCTCGACGCGATCCTGCAGCCGGAGATCTACCCCGAGCTCTACGGGAACTACTTCCACAAGATCCGCATCGAGTACTACCCGCCCCGCGGGGACGCCAAGGAGGGCTGGGACAATATCGATATTGTGGGCTGGCTCGGCCAGCCGATGCAGATCAAGATCAACTTCCTGTGCCGGGACTCCATCCTGGCCGCGCCGGTGGCCCTGGACGTGATCCTGTTCCTCGACCTGGCGCAGCGGGCCGGGCTCGCCGGGATCCAGGAGTGGCTCTCGTTCTATTTCAAGTCCCCGATGTCCCGCGCGGACCTGAAGCCGGAGCACGATCTCTTCATCCAGCACCTGAAGCTCACCAACACGCTGCGCATCCTGGTCGGCGAGGAAGTGCTCGACCATTCCGGCCTGGACTACTACGAGGGGGACGCGCCGGAGGCCACGGAGGAGGAGCGCCGCCGCGGCGCCGGGAGCGAGTGAGACCGACAGCGGTGGAAGCGGGCCGATGACGAGCGACCAGCCGGAGCGCCCGCGCGTCTGGCGGTGGGCCGTCGGGGCCGGAGCGGTCGTCGTCGTTCTGCTCGCGGCGGTGGCCCTGCGGCCGCCGGCGGCGCCGCGCGTCTCGACGGCCCGGGTCTCGCGGACCGACCTCGTCGTGCCGGTCCTCTGCGACGGCAACCTGGAGCCTCCCCCCGGGGGCGAAGTGCGGGCCACCGAGGCGGCCGTCGTCGCGGCGATTCCGGCGCGGGACGGGGAGCGGGTGGCGCGCGGCGCGGCCCTCGTGCGCCTGGAAGACCCGGACCTCTCCCACGCCGCGCTGGAAGCCCGGGCCGGCGCGCTGGAGCTCTCCGAGGAGAAGGCCCGCGCCGCGGCCGACCTCGAGGAAGCGCGGCGCGCGGCGGCGCACGCGCACGAAGTGGCGCAGGCGGACGCCCGGCTCCTCGAGCAGTCGGCGATTTCGCGCGCGGCCGCCGAGGCCGACCGGCTCGCGGACGAGCAGGCCCAGGGCCGGCTCCGGTCCGCCCAGGCCCGGTTCGACGGGATCGGCGGGACCGGACACGCTTCGCGGCTGGCCCTGGGCCAGGAGCAGGCCCGCCAGCTCGAGACGCGCGTCGTCGCCCTCACGCTGCGCGCGCCGCTGGACGGCGTGGCCTACGGCCTGCCACGCAAGATCGGCGAGGCCGTCGCCGCCGGACAGCTCGTCGCCAGCGTCGCCGATCCCCTCCATCTGCGCGTGCGCGCCCGCGTCGATCAGCCCGACCTCCCGCGCATCCAGGTGGGTCAGCGCCTTCTCGTGTCGTTCGACGGGCTGCCCGACCGGCGGTGGGAAGGCCGGGTCCTCGCGGTCTCCGCAGGCGTGCGCGAGACGGGAGGCCGCGAGATCGGCGAGGTCGTGGGCGAGATCGCCGATCCGGACCTGAAGCTCCCTCCCAACGCCTCGGTCAACGTGCAGGTCGTCGTGGGCGAACGCCACGGCGTCCTGACCATTCCCCGCGCCGCGATGCTGCGCGACGCAGACAAGCGGTACGTCTATCGCTTCGACGACGGCCGCGCGCGGCGCCGCGACATCTCCATCGGCCTGGTCGGCTTGAACGACGTCGAGGTCGCCGGGGGGCTCGCCGAGAACGACGTGGTGATCCTGCCCGGCGCCGTGCCGTTGTCCGATGGGACGCGCGTTGCAGCCGAGAAGAAGTAATAGGACTTAGGACTTAGGACGTAGGACTTAGGACGTAGGACTCGGCACCCATGCCCTCCTCCGAGACCTTCGAAGCCGCCACCCACCGCTTCCGCACCCACCCGGTCCAGACCGCGCTGACGCTGGCCGGCCTGGTCGTCGGCACCGCCGCGATCATCGTCATCGTCGCTTTGGGCCTGACCGGGCGCACCTTCGTCATGGCCCAGATCGAGGGCGTCGGCTCCCACCTGGTCTGGGCGGGCTATGAGGGGACCGTCACGTCCGGCGTGTCCCGGACGCTGGAGGACCAGATCAACGACGCCGACGTGCGGGCGATCGCGGCGCGCCAGGATCTCTTCGCCGGCGTGATGCCGCTCGTCGAGCTTCACGGCACGGTCTCCGCCCTGTCGCGCGCCGCGGACGTCTCCGTTCTGGGCACCACGCCCAACTACCCGGCGGTGCGCAAGAACCTGCGCATCCTCCAGGGCCGGTTCCTGGACGACGACGACATGACCGAACGCTCGAAGGTGTGCGTGGTCTCCCGGGAGCTGTACCAGGATCTCTTCGGCGGCGGGTCGTCCGGCGACCGGACGATTCGCACGCTCGGCATGACCTTTCAGGTCGTCGGCGAATTCGACAAGCCGGTGGACACCATGGGGCAGGGAGAGGTGACTCCCTACTCGATCTTCATCCCCATCACCGTCGCCTGGTTCTTCACGCCGACGCGGCGGGTGGACACCGTCTTCGCCGAGGCCAGGAACTTCTCGGACATCCCGACGGCCGCGCAGACGATGGAGGACATCCTGCGCGACCGCCATCACCAGGGCTCCGTCTTCAAGGTCAAGACGATGACGACGGTGATCCAGGTCGCCCGCACCATCTCCTTCGGGCTGATCCTCGCCTTCATCGTCGCCGCGGCAGTCTCGGTGATCGTCGGCGGAGTGGGGATCATGAACATCATGCTGGCGTCGGTCGAGCAGCGGACGCGGGAGATCGGCGTGCGCATGTCCGTCGGCGCGCGGCGGCGGGACATCCTGCGGCAGTTCCTGCTGGAGGCCCTCCTCATGGGCGCGATCGGCTCTTCGATCGGGGTGGCCGCCGGACTGGGGCTGCCGCTCCTGGCCAAGCTCGTCGTGAAAGGCGTCGACATCCGCGTCTCCAGCCTCTCCGCGCTCCTGGCGTTCGTCTTCTCCTGCGCCGTCACGCTCGTCTTCGGTGTCGTTCCGGCCTACCGGGCCGCCAACCTCAACCCCACGGAGGCGCTTCGCTATGAATAAAGAGTCCGAGATCCGAGGTCCGAAGTCCGAAGTCTCGCGCCGGGGGGTCTTCGCCGCTCGCTTCGCCGCGATCGCCGCCGCGCTCGGCGTCTCGTTCGCCGCGGCGGCGCAGACCGCCTCCCCTCCGCCGCCCCTGACGCTGCGCCTGGCCGCCGAGCGCGCGCTCTCCCATGCGCCGGAAATCGTGGGGGCTCGGGCCGAGGCGGCGAACGCGCTGGCCGAGGCCAGAACGGCGTCGGCGAGCTTTTCGCCGCAAGCCTTCGCCACGACGACGCCCGGATATTCGAGCGGGCTCCCCGTCGAGGTCGCCGGGCGCGTCCCGGCCCTTTTCGGCGTCGAGATCCAGCAGACCATCTACAACCCGGCCCGCCGCGCGGAGGCTCTCGAGGCGCAGGCCCGGGCCCAGGGCCTCGAGGGCGCGGCGGTTCGATCGAGCTCCGCGACGGCGCGCGCGCTCGTCCTGGCCTACGGGCGCAACTGGGCGGATCGCCAGGCTGTCGAGAGCGCGCGCCGGACCCTCGAGGCGCGCGAGGCGATGTCCCGCCGGGCCGCGGCCCTCTTGCGGGAAGGCCGCCGGACCGATCTCGACGTCGAGCGGGCCGGCCTCGAGGTGGCCCGGGCCAAGCAGGCGCTGGCCGACCGCGAGGCCGAGTTCGATCTGGACCGGCTGGAGCTGGCGCGCTTGATCGATTGGAACGGCGGCGCTGCGCCCGCCCCGGCGGAAGACCCGCTCGTCGCGCTTCCGGCGGCTTTCGATGGCGACAGCCTGGCCGCGGCCCGCGCCGCCGATCCGGAGCTCTCCGCGCTCGCACGCCAGGCCGAATCGCTGGACCGGGCGGCCTTTCTGCAAAGGCACGCCTGGCTTCCCACGATCCAGGCCGAAGGGCAATACCTGAGGCTCGCCGACTACAACAACTTCGACCAGTACTTCGTCAAGTTCAAGACCAACGATGTGGCGGTCGGAGTTTCGGTCGCGATTCCCCTCTGGACGGGCGGGCGCCTCATGCACGGCCAGGCCGCGGCGAGCGCGAAGCTGGAGAAGGTCCGCGCCGACCGGCGCCTGCGCGACCGCGACCTGGAGCTCGCCGTGCGCCGGGCGGAGATCCAGGTCCGCCACGCCGAGGGCGAGGCACAGCTGGCGGCCCGCGCGCTGGCGGCGGCCCGCGACGCCCTGCGGGTGGCCGAGGCTCTGGGCAACGAGGGCCGCGGCGAGCCCGACGACGTCGACGCGCGTTCCCTCGAGCTCTCCCGCGCCGAGAACGATCGCGTCAGCGCCGACCAGGGGCTCCTGGCAGCCCGGGCCGGCCTTCTCGAGCTCCGCGGCGAGCTGCCAGGCGTGCTCCTCCGGCCGCCGCAGGCCGAGCCGCGGCCGGGCGCCCCGAAGTCCTAGCGTCACCGACGCAACTCCGGTGTCGCGGCGCTACCGGCGAAACCGGCGCGCCGCCGCCGCGGCGAGGACGGAGGCCAGCGCCAGCCCGCCGAGCCACGGCCAGACGCGCGAAGCCCCGGGAGAGAACAATGTATATATTGTTCCGAGAGGACGTTCCGCTCGGACCGGCCTCGCCGGGCCCGTGACCTTCACGGTCGCCGACGCGGAGGGCGGGACGCTGGGACGCAACCGGCGGCTTTTCCTGCCGCGGCAGGCCCTTCAGCCCGGGCACGGCGAGATTTTCGACGCGCTGCGCATCGAGCCCCTCGGGCTAGGATATTCGCAGGCGGACGGGAAGGAGCGGCATTCGGCATGGCCTCGCGGGAGGAGCGCTTTGCGGCCCTCACTGGGGAGTACGCCCGCCTGGTGGCGAGCGCGATCCGGCGCGTGTGCAGCCAGCGCCACCGTTGGCTCATCCCCGACGTCGAGCAGGAAGTCCGCCTGGCCCTCTGGAAGCGGCTCGAGGGCGGGAAAGAAATCGAGCATCCCGCCTCCTACCTCTACAAGGCGGCCCTGACGACGGCCCTGGCGGTCGTCCGCAAGCAGGGCCACGAAACGATGCCTATCGAAGACAGCGAGCCGTCCGATACCTCCGGGCCGCAGGACAATCTCCTGCCGGCCGAACGGGCCCGGCTCCTGGGCGAAGCCCTGGAGCGGCTTCCGCTCGATCAGTCGCGCGCGGTCCGCGCCCACCTGGCCGGATTCAGCCACGTCGAGGTCGCCGGGCTCTTCGGTTGGACCGAGTCCGTGGCGCGTCACCGCATCTACCGGGGAATCGAGAGCCTCAAGGAAAAAATGAAAGGATCCGGCCATGCCACGCCGACCGCCGAACGGGCCTGAGGACCGGGCGCTTTCCCGGGCCTACCGGAGCACCCAGAGCTCCGGCTCTCAGGCCTGTCCGCCCGCGGAGCGGCTGACCGACCTCGCGGTCGGCGACCTGCTCGAGGCGGAGCGCGCCCTCCTGGCCGACCACGTGGTGTCTTGCCGCCGGTGCACCGACGATCTCCAGATCCTGCAGCGAACGCACGCCGTCGCGGGCGTCGGCCGGCGATCCGCTCGAGCCGGCTGGCTCGCCGCGGCCGCGGCCATGGCCGTCCTGGGAATCGGAGTTCTCTTCGCCGTCCGCTCCCGGCCCGCGATCGACACCGTGCGGGGAGGCCCCGACGCGGGGCGCGCCGCGGGAGTTTCTCCCGCCGCGGGATCGACCCTGGCCGGGCCGCCGGAGGTCCTTCGGTGGCCGGCCCAGAAGGGCGCGGAAAGTTATCGGGTCAAGCTCTTCGACCGGTCGGGCCGCGCGATCTGGGACAGCGGGCCTCTGACCAGCCCGCCGGCGCGTGTCCCGGCCGCGGCACGCGCGGCCCTGCGGGCTGGAGAGAGCTATTTCTGGAGCGTGGAAGTCGCCCGATCCGCGGAGACGCTTCGCCTCGGTCCGTACGCGTTTGCCCTTCGCCCGCGTTAGCCCGCGTTAGCTTCCCAGGCCGAACATTCCGAAGAAGCGTTCCCACCAGCGCGGGGCGCGCAGGGGAACGGTTCCCGCCGGCTCGCCGAGAAGAACGAACGACGCCCAGAACCTCGGCGCCAATTCCGGACTGCCCCGCAGCAGGTCGAGCTTGGCCGAGCGAAGGGCCTGCGCCTTGCGCTCCCCGCGCGCCAGGTGCGCGTAGAAGTCCGACATCAGGTCCGCCGTGCGGCGGTCGCTGACGTCCCAGAGGCTGGCTACGACCGACCGCGCCCCGGCGTGGAAGAACGCCTGGGCCAGGCTTTCGACGCCCTCCCCCGCCAGGATTCGGCCCCGCGCGGTCTCACACGCCGAGAGGACGACCAGGTCGCTGTCGAGCCTCAACCTGTAGATCTCCCGCGCTGTCAGCAGCCCCTCGCCGTCTCGATCGGCGGCCAAGAGAAGGGCCGAGCGCGAAGGGACACGCCGGCTCAAGAGCCCGTGCGTGGCGAAATGGATCACGCGAAAGCCGGCCAGGGAACGCCCGGCGAGCCGCGCCTCGCTGGCGTCCGTCCCGATGTCCACCTCGCTGCCGGGACCGCCGAAGCGGGCGACCGCGCGGGCCTCCGAGGCGGCGTACGGGAGAGGA
This sequence comes from uncultured Acidobacteriota bacterium, assembly GCA_963733955.1. GTDB lineage: Bacteria > Acidobacteriota > Thermoanaerobaculia > UBA5066 > Gp7-AA6 > DATFTF01. Next base: position 630,718 of record CAVTEW010000003.1, on the reverse strand, counting down.
GCCAGATCGAACGTCTCCCCCTCGAAGGCTCCGCTCGCTTTCGGCGCGCCCGCGGGCGATCGCGGATCGGCGACCACGAGGATCCTGCCGGGATCTCGCGGCGGCGGCGTGCGCGTGATGTCCTGCAGCAGCGCCAGGACCGTCGCCGAGGGAGCGTAGGAGATGGCGAAGTCCTCGATCATCCGGCGGGGCGGCCGTCCGGGCCGCTGCAGGGCTTCGAAGGGAAGCGAGCCCAGGACGCCGTCGGGGAGGATGACGAGCGAGCGGACGCCCCGGGGAAGGCTCTCCCGCCAGGGACGGACGACGTCCTCGTAGAGCCGCTCGGAGAGAGGTCCCCAGAGATCACGGCCGTCCCGCGCGATCAACCCGACGTAATTCTCGACCCGTTCGGCAAGCTCGGCGGGCGGCACGGCCAGCCGCCGGACGTCCAAGCGGCTTTGCGTGAGAACGAAGACGAGGAGCCGGCGGGAGTCGATGGAGAAGGAGACGATCGCGCTCTCGGGGCCGAGCAGGCTTCGAGCCCGCTCGGCGCTGATCGGCTGGGGGTAGACCAGGGACGCGTAGAGCGGCTCGCGCCGCCGCATCTCGACGATCAGGCGCTTCCAATCTTCCTCCGCCTCGACCAGGCGGTTGCCGGGGGAGTCGCCGGCGGCCTCCGCCGTCGCCGGCTCCCGCTCCAGCCGGTGGATCCGCTCCCCCACCTCTCGCTCGCGCCGGCGCAGGTCGTCGGGAAGATCTCCGGACAAGTCCACGTGGGCTTCCAGGATCGACTCGGTCATCTCCCGCGCGCGGCCGCGCTCGCTCGCGCGAAAGGCCTCGGCGTCGAAGCCCCGCTGCGGGAAACGCTCGTGCAAGCGCAGCAGCACGTCGCGCTCGATCGCATAGCCGTTCTGCTTGGAGGAGAGAAAGGAGGCGCGCAGGGGGCTGAACTGGATCTCTCCGCGCGCCCGCTCCAGGATCTCCAACGCCTCCTCGATCTCCGAGCGAGCGGCGTCGAGATCGTCCCGGTCGGCGTCCGCGCCGGCCAAGAACGCGAGGGCGGCGGCCCGCTGATCCCGCAGGCCGAGACGGACGGCCAGATCGCGGGCCTGCTTCCAGTCCGCGATCGCGCGATCCGGCTCGCGCAGTTTCTGGAAGGCGAGCCCCAGGTTCAGGAAGGCCAGGACCCGGCTGCGCTCGTTGCCCTGGGCGGTCCAGATCGAGAGGGCGTCCTCGAAATTCGCCCGCGCCACGGCAGCCTCTCCCAGCGAGAGATGGGCCAGGCCGATGTTGTTGAGGAGAAGGGCGACGTCCTGCTTCTCGCCCGCGGCGCGGCGTCCGGGAAGAACCGCTTCGAAACACTCCAGCGCCTTCCGGAACGCGCCGAGCCTCCAGTACGCGTAACCCATGTTCTGGCGGCTGAATGCTTCCGTCGCGGCGTCGGAAACCGCGTGCGCCAGCGGGACGGCTCGTTCGAAGCGGTCGAGGGCCTTGTCGAGCTCGCCCATGGAGGCATAGGCGAGACCGAGCCCATTCCAGGTCCAGGCCAGGCTCTGACGATCCTTCAGAGAGATGGCCAGCGAGAGCGCCGGCTCATAGTCGTCGAGGGCTTTCTGGTATTGACCCTGAAGCCAATAGGCCCATCCGCGGCTTCGCAGCGCGTCCGCCTCGCTCTGGCGGTCGCCGACCGACCGCGCCAGCCGGAGAGCCTGGCTCTGAGCCTCCACGTCCTTGTCGAAGTCTCCCAGGTACCCGACCGCGGCTCCCAGGCCGTTGAGGGTCTTGGCGTAGAGCTGCTGGTCGCCGCTCGCCGAGGCCGAGTCGCAGGCCGATCGATAGGATTCCAAAGACCCGCGCAGATCTCCCAGGTTCCTCTGGAGGATCGCCAGATGGAACAGGGCCAGCGCCTCCTGCCGCCGATCCTCCACGGCCCGCCACAGCGAAGCGGCGCGGCGGAACCGCTCGACCGCGGTCCGCCGCGAGGATTCTTCCGGTGAGGGCGTCAGGCGCGCGCCCTCGAGCCAGGCGGCCTGCGCCCGCGCGCGAACGCGGTCCTCGGAGGTCGCTGGCCGGAGCGTCTCAATCCAGATCCGGTAGCGGCCGGCAACCACCTGCGGATCGAAGGCCGCGACGCGGACGGCGTAGTCGCCGGTCTCCTCCGCGACGAGGCTGGCGCGTTCCTGGCCGGCCGATCCCACCGACGAGTCGACGGCGATCGCTCCGCGGCCGCTCGGCGCGGCGACCTGGAGCACGACGTCGATGCCGATCTGATCGACCCGCAGCTCGGCAAACTGTCCGCGGACGAGGGATACGACGTAGCCGTGCGACGTCGCCGCCGGCCAGGCTTCGATCGACCGGCCGAGCGTCCAGAGGAGTGGGCTGCCCGAAGAGCCGCCGCCCAGCCAGCAGAAGCAACGCCGCCGTCCACACCGGTCGGGCCCGGAACAGACCGCCGAGGCGCCCCGCGCGACCGCCCTTCATACGAACGTTTGCCGGGGCAGTATAGGCGCGGACGTCGAAGGCGCGAGGGCAAGCCGGGAAAAAACAGCGCCTTCCCGTCTCTTTCCTGTCCAAAGCAGGACCGCTGACCGCTGTTCAGAGGAGGAGAGAGCATGGCGCCACGTTTGACCCCGGCATCCCGGATTGGCCTGATGGTTGTCGCGGCGATCGGCCTCGCCGCGACGGCCGCGGCGCAGACGATCACCGAGTTTCCCGTGCTGGCGCCGGCGAGCGAACCCCGAGGGCTCGCCTCCGGACCCGGCCAGACGATGTGGTACGGCACGCACGGTACCCGGAAGATCGGCCGGATCGACCTGACGAGGCTCGAGGGCTGTCAGGCCAATCCGAGCGTCTGCATCATGGAGATCCCGATCCCCAACACGACGTCGGGCACCGACCCCTACAACCTCGTCCAGGGTTCCGACGGCGCGATCTGGTTCACCGAGGGCGCCGGCAACAAGGTCGGCCGCCTGGACCCCTCCAGGCTGGAGGGCTGCGCGGCGGCGCCGACGCTCTGCATCACCGAGTACGCGTCGCCGAGTACGTTTCCGTTCAGCATCGCCAGCGGTCCGGACGGCAACATCTGGTTTACCGCCGGCGGCAAAGTCGCCCGGGTCGACCTGAGCAGACTGGCCGGCTGCCAGGCCGCGCCGGCGACCTGCATCACCACGTTTTCCATCAGCGCGGGGAGCGTGGCCGCGGGCCCCGACGGCAACGTCTGGTGCACGCTCTTCGGACCATCGGGCATCGGCCGCATCGACCTGTCCAGGATCGCCGGGTGCGAGACCGACAGCTCGAAGTGCCTCACGGCGTTCGCGACGCCCTCCGGCACCAATCCCGATCACCCCGTGGCCGGACCCGACGGCAACATCTGGTTCACCGACAACGGGCCGAAGATCGGCCGGGTGGACCTGAAAGCCCTGGCCGGCTGCGCGTCGGGCTCGTGCATCACCGAGTTTCCCGTGGCCGCGCCCTTCGGGAATCTCGCCGATCTGACCTCCGGGCCCGACGGCGCGCTCTGGTTCATCGACTTCTCGTCCAACAGCGTCGGCCGGTTGAGCACGGCCGGCCAGGTGACCAACCAGTACGCGATCTCGACGCCCGGCGCCAACGCGCAGCGGATCCGGACCGGCCCCGACGGCAGCCTCTGGCTCACCGAAGATCTCGCCAACAAAATCGGCCGCCTGCCGCTCGGGCCGCCTCCGCCGACGAGCGTGACCATTCCCGTGGCGGCGTCGCTGCACGGGGCGGGCGGGAGCTTCTTCCACTCCGACGTGCGGGTCTTCAACCGCTCGAGCTCGACCTCGGTCAACGTCACGGCGAAGTACCACTGCTTCACCCCGCCCTGCGGCAACTCCCCGCAGAACTTCGTCCTCGCTCCCCGCGAGATGCGTGTCTTCGACGACATGATCGCGGTCACCTTCAACGCCGCCGAGTCTGGCGGCGCGATCGAGTTCTCCTCGACCGGCAGCCTGGTCGTCCAGAGCCGCCTGTACACGCCCTCTCATCCCTCCCCCACCAACGGCATGGGCGTGCCCGGCATCCCCGAGTCGGAGGCTCTCACCTCCGCCGTGGTGACGTCCCTCTCTCACTCCGCCGACTCCTCCAAGGGCTTCCGCTCCAACGTCGGCGCCTACAACGCCAGCGACACCGCCCAGAACATCACCTTCACCGTCTACGACGGCTCGGGCACTGCTCTGGGGCACACCGCCGCCAACGCCGCCGCCCGCACCGCCGTCCAGGTCAGCAACATCTTCAGCGTCATCGGTGTGGCGACCAATTTCGATCACGCCTACTGCGTCGTCTCCGGCGATCACAACCAGCCCCTGCTTGTCTATGCCGGCGTCATCGACAACCAGTCCCAGGATCTCGCTTTCGTCCAGGGCCAGCCCAACTCGCGACCGGCGGGAGCTGACCGAGCCACCATCCCCGTGGCCGCCTCCATCCACGGCGCCGGCGGAAGCTTCTTCCATACCGACGCCACCGTCCTGAACGTCTCCTCCGCCACCGCCGCCAACGTCACCGCCCGCTACCGCTGCTTCTCCGGCTCCTGCGGCTCAGGCTCCAGCACCTTCACCCTCCAGCCCCGTGAGATGAAGTCCTTCGACGACATCATCGCCGGCCTCTTCGCCGCCGCGGAGTCCGGCGGCGCCATCGAGTTCTCGAGCGATCAGCCCATCGTCGTCGGCAGCCGCCTCTACACGCCGTCGCGGCCCGCTCCGACCAACGGGATGGGCGTCCCGGGACTCGCCGAGGCCGGCGCCCCGACGACCGCGGTCCTCCTCTCCCTTTCCCATTCCGCCAATTCCAGCAAAGGCTTCCGCTCCAACGTCGGCGCCTACAACCCCAACGACGTCGCTCAGAACGTCACGTTCACTCTGCGCGACCCTTCCGGCACGGAGCTCGGACACGTCACTGCCAGCGCTCCCGCCCGCACATCCGTCCAGGTCTCCAACGTGTTCGCCGCCGCCGGCTTCGCGATCGACGTCCCCAACGCCTACTGCGTCGTCCACGGCGACCAAGACCTCTCCCTTCTTCCCTACGCCGGCGTCATCGACAACCAGTCCCAGGACCTCGCCTTCATTGGAGGGGAGGAGGATCCGTGACCTCGGTCGCCGCGCCGCTGCGGTCGCGTCGCGCGAAGGCCCGACTCGCGGCGCTCGCCTGCGCGACCGCTCTGGCCGCCGGCGCGGGCTGTCGGGACGAGAACTACGTCAAGGTGGACCGGATCGAAATCACGCACACGGCGTCGCTGCAGTCCTTGAATCCCGGACAGGAGAAGCTCTTCCGGCCGAGCATCGTCCTCTGGAAAGCCGCGGAGGAGGACGCGATCCTCTCCTGGGAGGTCATCGCCACGGCGCGCATCCTGGCCGTTTCCCGCGGGGCCGGGGAAGGGGTCATCGGAGGGCCGAGCGATCCGATTCGCGTCGCCGCCTGCGACAACCGCAACGCGGACACGAATCAGCCCTTCGACCCGCCGCTCGTCACCGCCTCCTGGGCGCCCTTCTTCCCGGGGAGCTTCCAGCAGTGCGGGCATCAGAACTTTCCACCGGGGACCTACCCGAACGACTCAGGCGTCAATCCGGTCGCCTTCGCCAACTGCGTGGACCTTCCGAGCGCCTGCCCGGAGCAGACTGCCGGGAATTTCCCCTACTGCCAAAAAGCCTGCGCCGTCCGCGCGGACACGGACTCCGTCTTCGCCTTTCCCTATCCGCCGGGGATGATGGACGCGCCGCCGTTGGGCAAGATCTACCTCTCCCCGGCCTACGAGGTCGTGAGCACCATCCGCGCGCTCGGACGCCGCATGCGGTTCGATCACCGCAACGACGGCGCCGACTGGGACATCTGGACCTGGGCCGGCGAGCCGACGGCCGACGGGACGCTCTTCGAGAACTTCAGCCCGGCTCTTTTCGTCTCCAAGGCGCGGGCGTTCCTTCCGGCCCCGACTGCCGCCGATCCCGAAGCCAGGCGCTACCTCACCCTGTACCGGTTCGAGCCCCAGGACACCCGGATCGAGTGTGCGCCGGGAGCCGCCGATGCCACTCAGATCACCGACCAGGACTGTCCGAGCCTGGTCGCCTTCACCCCGACCTTCAGCAAGGAGCGTCCCGAAGACATCGGCCGGACCATCACCTGGCAGCTCACGCTTCGCCCCGGCGATCCCGGGAACCAGGGCCTCGGCACGAGCTCGCCGGTGTACGTCGAGTTCACGCTGGGCAACTCGATGAACCGCCGGGCCGGCCCCCGGCTCTCTTCGGCGGCCCTGAATCTCGGAAGCACGCCCGCCGGTGTCCCGATCGACAGCCGCTCGCTCGTCCTGGAAAACCCCTTTGCCGGAGGGAAGTGGAGACTCGAGCGCGTTGATTTGATCGGCCGCGCCGCGGCGCAGTTCTCCGTGGATGTCGCCGGTCTCCCGCCCGCGGGACGCGACCTCTGGCCGAGCGCTTCGATGCCGATCGGGCTTCACCTTCGGACATCCGACCCAGGCAGCAAGGAAGCGGGGATCGTCTTCCGGCTGACCGATCCCCACGGCGGCGCGGTCACGCTCTCCGCCGGCCTCGCCGCCAGCGTCCTCCCCCTGGCCACGCTGACCCTGGAGCCGGATCATCTGGACTTTTCGCGGCCGCCCGGCTCCCCTCTCCCCTGGGAAACCGCGTTTCTCATCGCCAACGAGTCGTTTCAGGATGAGAAGACCGTGCGCGAGCACGCGACCCAGGGAGGCTTCCCCGCCGACCGCGTCTCGGCGGTCCGCCGGATGATCGACCCGACCACCGGCGACTAGAGTCCGACGGCCCGAGCCGGTCGCCGCCCGCCGAAGGCGCGACAGTACAATATTCATATTGTTATCGTGCGGCGTCCGACGACTGTCGCCGGACTTCACACTTCCGGCTTCGCTTCCCGAGCGTTCTCGGCGTTCTCGGCGTTCTCGGCGTTCTCGGCGTTCTCGGCGTTCTCGGCGTTTCCTACTCGATGCTCCGGATCGCGGCCTCGGCGGCCCAGCGGGCGCGCGGCAGCCTGGCCAGCTCCTTCAGGTCGGGCAGCGCCGGCGCGGCAGCCTTCCCGATCGCGGCCAGGGCCAGCGCCGCCGCCCGCAGGACCTGGACGTCCTCGCCCTTGAGGCGGATCACATCGATCAGGGCCGCGAGCGCGGGCTGCGCCTCGGGCCCCATCGCGGCGATGGCGTTGCCGGCCATCATGCGCACGTTGGCGTCGGAGTCCTTCAGCCGCTCGGTGAGCGCCGGCAGGGCCGGCCGCGCCGCCGGGCCACGCTCTTTCAGGACGAGGGCGGCGAGCCCGCGTTCGATGCGATCCGGGTCGTTCAACACCGCCGCGACCTCGGCGACGGTTCCCGAGGGCATGCGGGGGGCCCGGACCCGTGCCGCCGCGGCCCAGGCCTGCGCACCCGTTCGGGCAAGGATGAGATTGTCCACGCCCAGGTTGTAGCCGTTGGACAGGTTGTTCTTGCCGGTGCAGACGAACGTGATCGTGTGCCGGCCCCTGGTCAGGCGCGGCCAGCCCAGCAGCACGTCCATCCCCACGTAGGTCTCGTCGTGGTAGCCGTCGAACTCGCCAATCGAAAAGACGTCCGCCCCCGGCTCGTGCTCGAGCTGCGCCGAGGTCACCGGCTTTCCGTCCAGGAGCGCCTTGTATTTCCCGTAGTCGTAGCTCTGGGCCACCTGGGTGACCAGCTCGTAGTCGCCGTCCTCGGGCACGTCGAGCGGGACGTCGAGCTTCGCGCCGGGACCCTCGGCTTCGAAGAACAGGACGTCCTTGGACCAGAAGAGGTCCTTCTGCACGGAGACCTTGCCCCTCTCCGGCTTCGCGTCGGAGATCGAATCCTCGACCTCGATCTGGCGGGCGTTGCCCTGCGGCAGGCGCGCCGCGCCGTAAGGCACCTCGGGCTGGTCCGTGGCGATTCCGAGCTGGTACCAGAACGCGACCGAGGACATCAGGTCCGTGCGTTCTCCGAAGGCGGACTTGACCGCGCCGTCGGCGTTGAAAGTCCATCCCTTGTGCTCGATCTCGAACCGCAGCGAGCGCCGGAAGGGGACGGGATCCACCAGGTGCCACCGGAACGCGGTCATCCGGGCGCCCAGGCCCGTCCCTTCGGCCACCGACGCGCCGGCGTAGGGGCCGTCGTCCACGCGCAGGCCCCAGGCGTCGTTGAAATAGTCCTCCGAGCCGGTTCCCTTGATGGAGGCCCGCTTCTCGCCGTCCACGAAGAAGTGATCGTCCCCCTCCCCGAACCAGCCGGCCTCCGCCTGCACGACCGAAAAGACCGTTCCCACGTAATGACCCCGGCCGTGAAGGTGCGCGATCTCGTAGTCCTTGCCGCAGCAGGCCGGGAGCTCCTGGCGGTAGCGGGCATGGAAGTAGGGCGTGCTCTCGGGGAGCGTTTTCACCTTCTCCCAGTCGACGTGGAAATAGAGGTTGGCCACGCGGCGGCTGCCCTCGTTGGTGACGGTGATGCGGCAGGACCGGCGGAAGGGCATCGGCCAATAGCTGTTGCGCGAGCGCCCCTGCGAGCTGTCGCGCAGGATGATCGACTTCACCGGCCTCTCGAAGCCGTGTCCCACGGCGAAGAAGTCGCCGACCGGGGCGTCGACCGAGGGGACGGCGCTCCCGTCGTAGTACACCCGCAGGCGCAGCAGGCGCGGCCACCCGTACTCGCTGGCGGCAATGGTGATCCAGACGTGGGTGACCATGCCGGGACCGGTCAGGTCGGCCAGGGTCACCGTCTCGCCAGGAATCGGCCGCTTGCTGTCGTCGTTGCTGTTGGGATCCGGGTTGTCCGAGGAGGCGCGGCGGGCGGTAAAGTCCTTCAGGCGCGTCAGGTCGAAGGGATCGACCCGGGAAGGCCCCGCCTGGGCCCACAGGCTCCCTCCGGAGACCAGCAAAAGGGCCATGCCCAGGGCGAACCTCCTCATCGGGATCCTCCTCGTTGCCCCGCGGCGGCGGGAGAAAGAGACTCGGTTCCGGCTTTTGTGCGCACTATAATCCCCGCGCCTGAACCGTCGGTTCCGGGAACCATGAAGGATCTCTTGGAACAAAGCGCTTTTTCAGTGGGCTCCCGAGCGTATACGTGGCGAGATGTCGTCACCGCGGCAGTCCTGCGCGGGGATTGGTCCGTTCTCGAACAGCAGACCCGGCTGGGCCTGGCGCTCGTCGAGCAGGCGGAGTCCCGCAACGCCCGGCCGTCGGAGGAGGAGATCGAGGCCGCGGGGCAGGAGTTCCGCTACGAACGGGAGCTCATCACCGCCGAGGAGATGGAGTCCTGGCTCGGCCGCTACGGAATCACCGTGGACGACTGGGTCGACTATGTCGAGCGCTGGCTCCTGCGCCGGGCGAGCCCGGGCACGTCGGCCGCCGCCGGAACCGACGACGCGGAGACCGAGGAGGTCGCGCACAGCGTGGTCGCCGAAGCGGCGTGCTCGGGAGCCCTCGGAGAATTCGCCCAGACCCTCGCCGGGCGCGCCGCGATCGCGGAACGGGCCGCCGCGGAGGAGAACGACGGCGCCGGGGACGTCGATCCCGACGCGGTCGCGGCCGGGCGGGACGAGGTTGCCGCCGCCTTCGAGCGGCTCGGACTTCCCTCCCCCGCCGAGGAGTCGGTCGCCGAGCTTTCCCGCATCGAGCGCACGTTCGAGGCCTACTCCCGGCGGCTCACCACGCCGGCGGCGGTCCGCGCCCAGATCGAGGCGCACCGGCTCGATTGGATCCGCCTGGACGTGTTCTCGCTCAGCTTCCACGACGAGGCCGCCGCCCGCGAGGCCTGGCTCTGCCTGGAGGAGGACGGCGTCTCCATGACGCAAGTCGCCGCGAGCGCCCATATCCCGGTCGAGCAGACGCAGCTGTACCTGAGCGATCTCGACGCGAACGCGAGGCCCGGCCTCCTGAGCGCACAACCCGGGGAGATCGTCGGGCCGCTCGCGTTCGGGGACCGGTTCCACCTCTACCTCTTGCGAGACAAAGCGGCCCCTTCCGAAGACAATCCGGACGTGCGTCGCCGTGCGGAAGAGTCGCTTCAGGCGAGCTTCATCGAACAGGAGCTGGCGGCGCGCGTCCACTGGCAGGAGCGGGTCTGACCCGCAGGAAGGCGTAATGGAAGATCGCGAGCTGCTCGACGGCCTCCCGATTCTGAGACTGCTTCCGGCCGACGCCCGGGCGCTCGTGGTCGGCAGCTTCGTGCCGGTCACGTTCACGTTCGGCGAGACGATCGTCGCCGAGGGAGACCCGGCCGACGCGTTCTACGTGCTCGCTTCGGGCAAGGCGCGCATCGTCAAGCGGTCCGAGCGCGGAGAGGAAATCCCGCTCGACACGCTGCGCCCCGGCGACGCGTTCGGCGAGATCGGCCTGCTGGAGCACTCCACGCGGACGGCCACGGTGCGGGCTTCGACCGATGTGCGGGCGCTCAAGCTGGACAAGTCGGTCTTCGAGGCCCTGGTCTCGCAGAACCCCCAGATCCGACACTATCTGGAGCTCCAGATCCGCCACCGGCGCATGTCCAACTTCTTCCACAATTTCACCCCCTTCGCGCGGCTGCCGGCCGAGGCCCTTCGGGCAATGCTGGCGGACCTCCAGCCGGTGGCGGTCGGGCAGGGCCGCATCGTGCTGCGGCAGGGCGACGCGGCCGGTCCGATGTACTTCGTCGAGGAGGGCCGGCTGCGCGTCTTCACCGAGGAAAACGGCCGCCGCCAGTACGTGGCCTACCTGCGAAAAGGCGATTTCTTCGGCGAGATGTCGGTGCTGCGCGGATCGGCGCGGTCCGCCAGCGTGGAAGCCGTCTCGGACTGTCAGCTTCTGGCCCTGCTTCCGGCCACGATGCGCAAGCTGCTCGACGCCTACCCCGACTTCCGCGCCCAGATCGAGGAGCGCATCGCGCAGTACGAGTACAAGCACGTCGCGCGCGTGCCGCTCGATTTCGCCGAAGAGAACCTGCCGGCCGAGACGACCATGACGCTCAAGGTCTCTCTGGACCAGATCGACCAGGGAGAAGAGGAGACCGAGGAGCGCACCCAGTCCGGCTTCGGGCCGTTCGCCGAGGCCGGGTACTTCTTGAAGAAGACCGGCCGGATTCGCCGCTTTCCGATGGTGCATCAGATCGACGAGATGGACTGCGGCGCGGCGGCCCTGGCCATGGTTTGCCGGCACTTCGGTCGGGCGGTCAGCCTCGCCCGCATTCGCCAGCTCGTTCACACGTCGCTCGACGGCACCAGCCTGCGCGGGCTCTGCGCCGCGGCCTCCGAGCTGGGCCTGGCCGCGCGGTCGGTCAAGGCCTCGCCCCGCAACCTCGAGCAGATGCCGGTGCCGGCCATCGTGCACTGGGAGGGGAACCACTGGGTCGTCCTCTACGACGTGACCGAGACGCATTGCCGCGTGGCCGATCCCGCCCTGGGGCTGCGCCGCTTCACCCGCGAGGAGTTCGAGAAGCGCTGGAGCGGCTACGCCGCGCTCTTCGACTACACCGATGCCTTCGAGAAGGCCCCGGTCACCGTCTCGAATCTGGCCTGGGTCTCTCCTTTCTTCCGGCCGTTCGTAAGGATTTTGCTCCAGGCGCTCGGCCTCTCGGTGATCGTGGCCGCGCTCCAGATGGTCCTGCCCGTCTTCACCCAGGTGGTCGTGGACCGCGTGCTGGTGGAACAGGACGTCTCGCTCCTGAACATGCTCATGCTGTCCATGGGCGTGGTGATGGTGTTCCTGGTCCTTTCGCTCGGGCTCCAGCGCTACCTCCTGAGCTTCGTGGCCGTGCGCGTGGACGCCTCGACTCTGGACTTTCTGACGCGCAAGCTCCTGTCCCTGCCGATGACCTACTTCACGTCGCGGCGGACCGGAGACATCCAGAGGCGCCTGGAGGGAGTCCGGCAGGTGCGCGAGTTCCTGGTCCAGAGCGGCGTCGCCGGCGTGACCGCGGCGACCCAGCTCGTGGCGAGCCTCGTCCTCATGGTCCTCTACAGCCCCAAGCTGACGCTCGTGTTCCTGGCCACCGCGCCTCTGTACGCGGTGATGATGTTCTTCTCGTCGCGCTGGCTGCGGCCGATCTTCGACACCCTCGAGGACTCCTTCGGCAAGTACCACTCCCACCAGATCGACGCCATCAAGGGCATCGAGACGGTCAAGGCCATGGGAGCGGAGGGATCGTTCCGCCAGCTGATGCTGACCGAGTTCCTCGGCGTGGCCCGCAAGCTTTTCCGCTCCGACTTCACGATGATGGGGTATCTCGGCGCGGTCCAGACCGTGTCGCTCCTGACCACGGTTCTTTTCCTGTGGGTCGGAGCGCGGCAGGTCATGGCCGGGGCCCTGACGATCGGCGGCCTGGTGGCGTTCAACTCGATCGTGGCCCTGGCCAACGGTCCGATCCTGACGCTCCTGACGATCTGGGACAACTGGCAGCACTCCGCGGTCCTGCTCAACCGTTTGAACGACGTCTTCGAGCAGGAGCCCGAGCAGGGCCTGGACCACTCCCGGCTGACGCCGGTCCGGAGCCTGGAGGGTCGGGTGGGCCTGCACAACATGGGCTTCTCCTACGGAGGGCCGGAATCGCCGGAGATTCTCAAGGAGATCACCTTCGAGGCCGCGGCAGGCAAGTTCGTGGCCATCGTCGGCCGCAGCGGCTCGGGCAAGACGACGCTGGTCAAGTGCCTCGCCGGACTGCTCGAGCCGACCGCGGGAACGATCACCTTCGACGGCGTAGACCTGAAGACGCTCAACTACCGCGATCTGCGCCGGCAGGTCGGGTTCGTCCTGCAGGAAAATTATCTCTTCGCCGACACGATCGCCCGCAACATCGCCTTCGGAGAAGAGGAGCCGGACATGGACCGCGTGCTCTGGGCCGCCCAGGTGGCCAACGCGCACGAGTTCATCGACCGCCTCCCCCTGGGCTACGAAACGAAGGTCGGCGAGAGCGGCCTGGCCCTGTCGGGCGGCCAGAAACAGCGGGTGGCCATCGCCCGCGCCGTCTATGCCCGGCCGCCCGTCCTGATCTTCGACGAGGCCACGAGCTCGCTCGACACCGAGTCGGAGCGGGCGGTCCAGGAGAATCTCGGACGTCTCCTGGAAGGCCGGACGTCGTTCGTGATCGCCCACCGCCTCTCCACGATCGTCAACGCCGACTGGATCCTCGTGCTGGAGAAGGGCCGCCTGGTCGAACAGGGAACGCATGACGAGCTGCTGAAACGGCAGGGCCTGTACTACTACCTGTCCAGCCAGCAGCTGGGAGCTTCCGACTGATGAGCGCACAAGCCGACTCGGTGATTCCGGCCGACGCCCCCTTTCTGACCTCCGATCCGCCGCACTGGGCCGCCCGCGGACTGGCCATGACCGTGATCCTGCTGTTCGCGCTCGTGGCTCTCGCGGCGATGACGCTCCACGTCCCGGAGACGATCACCGCCCGGTTCGTCCTGGTCCCCGTCCACGGGTCCGATCCGGTCCGCGCGTTCAAGGACGGGATCGTGACGGAGGTCCGCGCCGCCGACGCGCAGCCCGTCCGCGCCGGCGACGTCCTTGTCGTCCTGGCCTCCCCGCCGGTGGGAGACCGCTCGGTGGAGTGGCAGAGCCTGAAGGCCGATCTCGCGGGGGCCGACACCAAGCTCGCCACCGCGCGGGAGCGCTACCAGAACGAGGAGCACGCCCGGAGCGAGGAAGAATCGCGGCTCAAGAACAAACTGGACAACCTCTCCAAGACCATCCGCATGAACACCGAGGAGCTCTCGATCGCCAACGAGCTGGCCCAGCGCCAGAAGAAGGCCTTCGAAGAAGGGATCTCGAGCTGGACGGATCTGGCGCGGCTGCGCATCGAGATCAACCGCCTCCAGGTGGAGGCCCAGCAGGCCAAGGCCGACCGCGAGGACACCCTGCGCGCCCTGGACAAGATCAAGTACGAAGGACAGGCCAAGCAGCTGGAGTTCCAGCAGACCGAGCAGGGGCTGAACGATGAAGCCGAAAAAGCGAAGATCCGGTCGGCCATGCTCGGAACGGAGCTGGCCCAGACCGGAAGCCAGCTGACCGCCGTCGCTCCGTGCACCGGCAGCGTTCTGAAGATGTCCATTCGCGCCGTCGGAGCCACGGTGCGGGAGGGAGACCTTCTGGCCGAGGTGGCCTGCCAGGGACAGAAGGTCGAGGCCGAGCTGACCGTCCCCCAGGACGGACTGGCCCTCCTGCGGACGGGACAGCCGGTCAAGCTTCTGTACGACGCCTTTCCCTATCAACGTTACGGCGTTCACTACGGAACGATCCGCTGGGTCAGTCCCGCTTCGATGGGAGAGAAGGACGGGACGTTTCGCGCGCTGGCGAACTTGAGGGACGACTCCGTGTCCGTCGCCGGATCGCGGCGTCCGGTGCAGCCCGGTATGGGAGGCCGCGCGCGGGTCATCGTCGGGAGGCGTTCGCTCGTCTCCTACGCCTTCGAGCCGCTGCGCCAGTTGAAGGAAAGCCTCGGCGGGGCGCCTTCGAAGTGAGGGGGGGCGATCGTTCATGACACCGGCAACCGACGCACTGAGCTGGACCCTCGACGACTACCAGGGCATCGACGAGCCGATGCAGGCGTGCCTGGACCAGGCCCGGATGGCCGCCAGGATCGACCTGCCGATTCTCATTCTGGGCGAGTCGGGCACGGGCAAGACCCTGCTGGCGCGGGCCATTCACAACTCGTCCGCGCGGGCGCGCGGCCCCTTTATCTCGTTCAACGCCGCGGCGCTCTCGGACACCCTCCTGGACAGCCAGCTCTTCGGCCACGAGCGCGGCGCCTTCACCGGCGCCCAGAACCGCGTCAAAGGGAAGTTCGAGCTCGCCCACGGCGGGACGCTCTTCGTCGACGAGATCGCCGACATGAGCCCGACGGCCCAGGCCAAGGTCCTGCGGGCGATCGAGTACGGAGAGTTCGAGCGGCTGGGATCGGAGTTGATCCAGGTGGCCGATGTGCGGGTCCTCTCAGCGACCCATTTCCCGCTGGATCTCTTCACCGAACCGGATCGGTTCCGGCGGGACCTCCTGTTCCGGATCGGAGGGCTGACCATCACGCTCCCGCCCCTGCGCGAGCGCCGCAAGGCCCTGCCCCTTCTCCTCGCCGCGGAAGTGGCCCGCGCCAGCCGGAAGCAGAACAAGTCGATCGTGGGCCTCGAGCGCGAGGCCGCGCAGCGTCTCTTCACCTATCCGTGGCCGGGCAACCTGCGGGAGCTCTCCCGGGTGATCGACGCGGCGGTGGCGATGGCTCCGGACGAGGTCATTCTGGCCGAGACGCTCATTCTTCAGCCGATGACCGAAGGCACGCGCTTGCAGCTCTCGGGCGCCGGCGCGGGCACCTCTCGCATGACGCCCGAGGACGGCAGCCTGACGCTCGCCGCGGCGGAGCGGCGGCACGTGCGCGACGTCCTGGCGCGCATGGGAGGCAACAAGCGGCGGGCGGCCAAGGCCCTGGGCATCTCCCGCTCGACGCTGGACCGCAAGCTCGCCGAAGCCTAGCAGGCCGCCGAAGAATGATTGCGGGCGTCGCGTCAGGGCTCTTGCACGTCGTCCCGGATTGAGAAGCTCTTGCCTCGGCTGGCGTTGAGCCATCGGCGGAAGCGGCATTGCTGTGGGCAAAAGCCCCGCCTTCGGCGCGGCGCCCGGGTCCGACCCCGGATTCGACCCCGCGGCGCTCGCAACGCCGCTCCACACCCTTCTTCAGCGGCTGCAAGCGATCCTCGCCCGGCGGTGTCTCAGAATGACGCTCGACTGGTCTCGAACCGAAGCCAGAGGCTGCCGGCAGGACATCGCGGCGAGCGGTTGAACCCCTTTCGCTGCAAGCGCATCCGCGCGAGCGGTCTTCTGGCAAGGAAGGTGCTTCCCTAGGCGCCAGAGATCGAGAGGAAGGCACCATGAATGACAGCGAAGGAATTCAGGTTCCGATCCGCAGGGGTCGGCGATCTGAAGATCAGGAGAGTGCCCGACGCCGGGGCCCGGCGCGTCAAGGGCGGGTCGGACGACCCTCGCAGCATGGGCACGGCGGACCGCCGGCTGCCCGCGGTGCAGCGAAGCATGCCGTGACGGCCGGGAAGGGCAATACCAGGCCGGCTCGTCTGGGCTCCGCCTGAAGGCGCTCCGGCGTCGGACCAGAATGCACCCACGAAGCACGAAGGAGGAGATTATGAAGGCCAAACGGGCGACGAAAACGGGAAAGAAGATCGCCGATCTGCCCGCCGGCCGGACGCCGGCAGCGCAATCCGGGAGCGTGCGCGGCGGAGCGCGCGACGCCGCGGCGGGACTGCCGACCGGCAAGCGGATGCACAAGCCGTGACGCTTCCAGCGATCGTTAGACGAGGTCGAAAGGACGCCGAACCCATGGATCACTCCGCGAGGGATCTGCGATGAAAAAGAGAGAACGCGGGAGAACGACGGAAGTGCTCCTGCTCAAGGACCTGGCGCCGCGCGACGAGGTCAAGGGCGGGGCGGGGAAACGGATCTTTGGAGACGTGGACGTCCCGAAAGAGAAGCCGGAGGCATCGCCCCGCAAACGCAAGCGCAAGTAAGGAACTCGATTCAACGAATCGGTCTGCGGCATTCACGCCGCAGCATCGCGGGAGGACGACCCATGGCAACCAAGCGAGGGAAGAAGAAGAAGATCGGCACGCTGGCCGCGAAACAGCTCTCGGCGGACGGCGCCCGTCGCGTCAAGGGTGGGATCACCAAGCTCGTCGACAAGTCCTCGGCCGTGCTCTTTCAGAAGTGCGCGACGGGAGAGCACTTCGCCAAGTGAGTGGGAGAGGCGCCGGCGGCGAAGTCCGGGCCTCGATCGCCTGAGTTCGTTCAACGAAGGGAAACGGAAATGCCCGAGAGGAAGCCGAAAGCGGTTGGCAAGAGGATCAAAGCGCTATCGGCCAAGCCGGTCCAATCGAGACGGGCCGGCGAGGTCAAAGGCGGCGCCATCAAGGGCGACAAGGCCGACGCCAAGACGGGGGTTGCCAACATCACCAAGAAGGCGTGACCGACGCCTCAGCAAGATCGACGCATCCGGAGCTTGCGAATCGAGAGGGCGGCAAGGAGAACGAGATGGCCACAAAGCAAAAGGCTCGGGCAAAAAGATCAAGGATCTGCGGACCAGGAGCCTCGAGGCGAATCGGGCCAAGGGCGTCCAGGGCGGCTACATCGGAGAGACCGAGAAACTCAGGAGCCGGCCGCTCCCCTGCGACGGATCGAGCTAGGATCCCGCCTAGACCGCGGGCTTCCCAAAAGGAGCAGGAGGTAAGAAATGGTCGCCAACAGATCCCGGCGGAAGGCTCCGAGGGTCCGCTCTCTCGCCGCCAAGTCCGTTCCCGCCGAGAGGGCCGGCAAGGTCAAGGCGGGCATCGTCGTTACCAAGTTGACCGATGTGGCTTCGACGAGGCTGCTCAACGAGAACGTCGTGAGAAACCCGTCCAAGTAGACCTGACGCGAGAAGATAGAGATCGGAGACGCCTCCGCCCGGGGCTGCACTGCCGCCGAGCCAAACAATTCATGAATTGTTAGCCCGAGGGAGAGCACGCAGGATCGGCCGCGAAAGGACACCGAGTATGGTTTCGAAGGCATCGAAGAAGAAGACGCGAAGGAGAGCCCGATCTCTCGCGGCGCCGTCGGTTCCCGCCGAGCGGGCCGGCAAGGTCAAGGCGGGCCTCCAGGCCGGCCAGACCGAGGACGCGGCCTCGCCAGTTCTCTTTCACGAGCTCGTGCATTCGACTTCGACGAAGCTGTCGTCGTAAGCAAAGAACAGGTCGCCCTCAGGAAAGAGAAGGAAGAAAGGAAGAAAGGAAGTCACCATGGGAACTCCAAGCGGAAGGAAACCAGCCCGGAGCGTCAAGGATCTTCGCGCCAAGAAACTGACCGGCAAGCAGGCCAAGGCGGTCAAGGGCGGAGGCAACATCCACCTGCAGTCCATTCGGATGGCCGATGGCAGCGTCCGCCCGCCCTCCGGCTGGGATCTCAAGGCGTACAAGAAGGCCTAGTCGATTTTGTGGAGGAGCGATTCCCAGAAGGAGTGAGCGCAATTCAGGCGAGGAGCCCGCGCGGGAACACCGAGCGGGCGAACTCGTCAGAGCAACAACAACCGTCGAGAAAGGAGCACAATTCATGGCGACCAAGCGGGGAAAGAGTCCGACCAAGAAAGTCAAGAGCCTCAAGTCCAAGAGTCTTTCGGCCGGCAAGGCCAAAGGCGTCCGGGGCGGGTCCTTTTCCTTCGGCGTTCGGAGTCAGGGCCTTCAGCAGAAGGTCGACAAAGTCAGCCTCAGCCGGCTCTACAACAAGTAGCGGCGGATTCTCGCGCGGAGGGTCGCCCGTCGCGGCCCCCGCGCGAGGACGGATTCGTCGTGAAGCGGCGGGGCGGGCGGCCGGATCGATGAGGTGAATCCATGCGGGTCGTGTTCGTCGACAATCTCCTGCTCGAAAACGGGCGCGCGGAGAATCTCTACCTCCAGCCTCATCTGGGCCTGATCTCGCTCATCGCCGTGGCCAACGGCGCGGGGCACGACGCGTGGCTCTACGACCCGAAGGTCGATCTGGCCAGCGGGCACTTGCGCGTCGGCGAGCCGCTCTATCGGGAGATCGCCGACCGGCTCCTGGAGAAGGACCCCGACGTCGTGGGGTTCACTTCCCTCGGCTGCACCTTCATCTGCGCCGTCAAGATCGCCCGCCACCTGAAGGCCCGGAAACCGGGCCTTCCGATTCTGCTCGGCGGGCCGCACGCCACGATCCTGGATCGGGAGATCTTGAGCGCGTTCGGCGAGTTCGACGTCATCGTGCGGAACGAGGCGGAATTGACGCTCCTTCCCGTTCTCGACGGGCTCTTCGGAGGCGATCTGTCCCGGATCCCGGGCATCACCTACCGCTCTCCGAGCGGCGTGGCGGCGAATCCCGGCGAGCCGCTCATCGCGGACCTCGATACCCTCCCCTTTCCGGCGTTCGACAGCTATCCCCTGGCCAGCCTGGCCCTGCCGTACATCCAGATCGAAGCCGGCCGCGGCTGCCCGTTCAAGTGCTCCTTCTGCTCGACGGCCACGTTCTTCGGCCGGCGATACCGGCTGAAGTCTCCCCAGAGGATCGGCGCGGAGATGGACCATCTCCACGCGCGCTACGGCTTCACCCATTTCGCCCTGACCCACGACCTGTTCACCGTGGACCGGCGCAAGGTCCTGGCGTTCTGCCGTTTCCTCAAGGGCAAGGGCTACACCTGGCAATGCTCGGCCCGGATGGACTGCGTGGACGACGAGCTGCTCGCGGAGATGGCGGCCTCGGGCTGCCGCTCGATTTACTACGGCGTGGAAACCGGATCTCCCCGGATGCAGAAGATCGTGGACAAGCACCTGAATCTCGACCTGGTCGAGCCGCGTCTGGCCGCGACGCGGCGCCTGGGCATGACGGCCACGGCCTCCTTCATCACCGGCTTCCCCGAGGAGGAGCAGAGCGATCAGGACGAGACCCTGGACATGGTCGGACGCTGTCTCGCCCTCCATCCCCAGGGCCTGACCGTCCAAATCCACCTCCTGACCCCCGAGCCCGGCACCGGCCTGACCCAGCGCCTCGGGCAGGCTCTGGAGTACGACGGCCACATCACGGAATACATCTCTCCCACGCTGGAAGGGGACGACGCCTCGATCATGCAGGGTCATCCGGGGATCTTCATGAACCACCACTATTACCCGACGGTCGTCCCGCGCCGGCGGCACGTGTTCGTCACGTCCGCGTACCTGGCCCTGCAGAGCTTCGGCTACGAGCTCGTCGCGCACCTGACGGAGTTCTACGAGGGCCGGTTCAGCCGTCTCCTCGAGGACATGGACCGCTGGTTCGTGGCGACGGGACGCGCCGGACCCTGCGACGGCGAGCTCGTCTGTGCGTACGTTCGCGGCAGGTGGAAGGACCACTACCTGGTTTCGCTCTTCGTGTACCTCCAGGCCGCCCGATCCCTGAGCCAAGCCGCCGTCGGCGCGGCGCTGCGGCCGCTCCGACGGCCGCCCTTCCAGGAACCGCGGGTCGTGATGAGCCCCAGGGCCGCGGCGCTGACCGACATCCACGACGCGCCGCGGATCCTGGAGGCGCTCGCGCAGGCCGCCGGCGGCCGGACCGCACCCACTGCACCTGCGCTGCAGCAGGGACGCCTCGACCTCCTGGTCTTCGTTCCGGAAGGTTCCTTCGAGATCCAGACGTTCGAGTTGGACGCCGGGGCCCGGGAATTGACGCAGTTTCTCTCGTCACCCCGCTCGATCGCCGAGGTGGGCGCGTTCGCCCGGTCGCTCGGCGGCGAACCCTCGCAGGCTCTGGCCTGCGTGCGAACCCTTCGGGAGGCCGGCGCCGTGATCACCGCCCCCGAACCGACGAGATCGGCGCCGCGCTCCCGCGGCCGTCACTCGGATTTCCGTGAGGCGCGCGGGTTCGAGCAAGCCCGGCAGGACCAAGCGGCAAGGAACCAGTCCAGGACCGGGCACGGTTCCAGAGCAGTGCGTTGATCCCGTCTCGCGGCACCGTTGGCCGACGGCTCGGCCGATCCGCGGCAAGCGGAGCCGACGGGCGCCCGAGAATCGACGTGACGGCGCACCCGTTCCGTTGAAAGGAGGCCGAAATGACAGCCAAGAAAACACGCGAGCGCAGGTCTCGATTCTCAAACCGAAAACTCTGAGCGCCGGCAAGCCAAGGAGAGTCAAGGGCGGCGCTTGGAGCGTCGTAGGTAACAGGAAGTACTGACAGCCGAAACAGACCGACGAAGAGGCGAAGTCATAACACGATCGAGAAAGGAGCCCAGCATGGCGACCAAGCGAGGAAAGCGTCCGACCAAGAAGGTCAAGAGCCTCAAGTCCAAGAGCCTTTCGGCGGGGAAAGCCAAGCACGTTCGCGGCGGCAGTTACTCGTTCGGGGCGGCCCCCACGATGAAGATCGCCGACGCGAGCTCGAAGCGGATCTACATCAAGTAGCCGGGAGCACCAGGGCCGGGCTCCGGCCCGGCTCAGCATCGTTCCAGGTCCGAGGAGCGCGAGTCCTCCGGGAACCCCGGGGACTCGCGGCTCCTCGGCGACATCGCGGACGCGGCATTCCGGCCCGCTCGGGGTCGATTCGGGAGGTCATTCATGCGCCTGATCCTCGTGGACAATCTTCTTCTGGAGGAAGGCCGCGCTGACAATCTCTACCTGCAGCCGCACCTCGGCCTCATCTCGCTCGTCGCGGTGGCCCGGGGAGCGGGACACAACGCCACGCTCTACGATCCGAAGCTCGAGCTGGCTCGCGGCCACATTCAGCTCGGGACCTCCCTGTACCGGGAGATCGCCGATCGTCTGCTCCGCGAAGAGCCAGACGCCGTCGGGTTCACCTCGCTCGGCTGCAACTTCATCTGCACGCTCAAGATCGCCCAGTACCTGAAGGCCCGCAGCCCGCTTCTGCCCATCCTCCTGGGGGGCCCGCACGCGACGATCCTGGATCGGGAGATCCTGAGCCGGTTCCCGAGCTTCGATCTCATCGTGCGGAACGAGGCCGAGCTGACTCTCCTTCCGGTCCTGGACGCGCTCTCGGGCGGCGACATGAGCAACATCCCCGGCGTCACCTACCGCACGTCGGCCGGCGTCGCGGCGAACCCGGGCGAACCGCTGATCGCCGACCTCGATACGCTGCCCTTCCCGGCGTTCGACAGCTACCCGCTCGAGGGATTGGACGTGCCGGAGATGAAGATCGAGGCCGGCCGCGGCTGCCCTTTCCAATGCACCTTTTGCTCGACGGCCACCTTCTTCGGGCGGCGCTACCGCCTGAAGTCGCCCGAGCGCATCGGCGCGGAGATGGAGTACCTGCGCGCCCGGTACGGCTTCACGCGGTTCGGCCTGACCCACGACCTCTTCACCGTGGATCGCCGCAAGGTCCTCGCCTTCTGCCGATACATCCGCGGCAAGGGGTTCACGTGGGGGTGCTCCGCCCGGATGGACTGCGTGGACGAGGAGCTGCTCGCGGAGATGGCCGGGGCGGGCTGCCGGTCGATCTACTACGGAATCGAGACGGGCTCCCCGCGGCTCCAGAAGATCGTGGACAAGCACCTCGACCTTTCCCTGGTCGAGCCGGGCCTCGCCGTGACCCGGCGTCTGGGGATGGAGGCCGTGGCCTCGTTCATCACCGGATTCCCCGACGAAGAGCAGGACGATCAGGACCAGACCCTGGACATGATGGGGCGGTGTTTCGCCAGTCATCCCACGGGCCTGACCGTCCAGCTCCATCTGCTCACTCCGGAGCCCGGGACCGGCCTCTCGCAGAGGCTCCAGGCCTCCCTGGACTACGACGGCCACATCAGCGATTTCAACTTTCCCACCCTCGAGGAGGACGACCCCGCGGTCATGCGGAGCGCTCCAAGCGTCTTCCTGAACCACCACTACTATCCGACGCGCGTGCCGCGGCAACGCCACGTGTTCGTGACCTCGGCCTATCTGACGCTGCAGGGGCTCGGGTATGCCCCGGTCGCCCACCTCGCGCAATTCCATGGCGGGAGGCTGAGCCGCCTCCTGGACGGCATGTACGCCTGGGCCGTGGAGACCGAGCACTCCGGCCCCTACGACGACGCGTTCGTGTGCGCCTACGTCGAACAGAAGTTCGGTTCGCACTATCTTGCGTCGCTGTTCCAGTACCTCCGCACGGCTCGGGTCCTCTTCGAGCGCCCCGCCGAGGGCCGGCCGTCGTCCGGGACGGGGCCGTCGAGTCGAGGCCCTTCGCCGGCCGGCCGCCTCGTCCTGAGTCCGCGCGCGGCGGTCCTTCGTGGCGTGCACGATTCGCCGCGGATTCTCTGGGCCATCCAGGAAACCCCCGACGGGCCGGCCACGATTTCGCCGACCCTTCCGGAACGCCGGCTCGATCTGCTGGTCTTCGTCCCTCCGCTCACCGACGACATTCGCAGTTTCGAGCTGTCGCCCGAGACCGCCGACCTTCTGGAATTCCTCGCCTCATCCCGATCGGGGCGTCAAATCGCAACGCACGCCCGGCGGCTGGGAGGCGATCCGAAGGAGGCGCGGGGAGTCCTGGAGGAGTTACTCGAACAGGAGATCGTCCTCCGGCTTCGCGAGGACTCGGACGCTCCGCCTCCGCCGGCCATCCGGCCGGTCTTTCGAGCGCCGGTCGCCGCGCCGGTCTCCTGCTGACGGGCCCCATCCGTATTCGGAGAACGAACCACCGATCGAGAAAGGAGCGAAACCATGGCAGCCAAACGTCGTCAAACGTCGAAGGTCAAGAACCTCAAGGCGAAAAGCCTCCCGGCCGGCAAGGCCAAAGGCGTTCGCGGGGGAAGCTTTACGTTCGGAAAAATCTCCAAACCGGGCGTCGGCCAGAAGATCGCCCCCCGCGGAAGCAGCATCGTCATTTCGTGACCGCTCGGCCTGCCCGCGCGGCCGGGACGACGCGTCCCTGCTGACTCCGGGCCCCGCGGGTCAGGCCGGCCGCGGTTTGGACGCGGTCAGAATCTCGAAATCGGCGAGTCTTCGAACGAGATCCTCCTCCACGCGCACGTGGAGCTTGGTTTCGATCGCCTTGAGGACGTCGGCGGTCGGCCGGCCGTCGAAAAAGGGAAGGATCTCCAGAACGGCCGAATCCAGATCCAGGGGATCGGAGCCCGAGTACCCGACGACGCGAACGCCCTCCGCTCCCGCTCCGATGACGTGGAACGCCGCGGAGGTCAGGCGTTGGGGAACTTCCTCCGAGCGCATCGCCGCGAACGCGTGCTGGGCGATCCGGGCGGGCACGGCCACCTCGGATCCGCCGATCTTCGCCACGTCGGACCAGGCCAGGGGCGTGACGCGGGTGGCGCACTGGCGGTAGAACTCGCGCTCGCGGCCCCGCCAGTGGCCCCACAGGCGCGCGGAGGTCTCGGGATCGGCCCGCTGATCGATGTCCGCGGCGGTCAGCGACGGAGTGGCGCGCGGATTCACGAGGCCGGGGAACAGCGCCCGCAGGCACGCCGGCTCGAGGTCCGACTCCAGGACGCACCACGCGGACAGCGATTTCTCCACGGCAACCAGGAGATCGCGCATCCGATGCCAGAAGACCAGGCCGAGGACCCCGCGCTCGTGCTTGCAGAACCAGGTGGCGCAGATGGAGTTGCGGTGGCGCCACACGCCGCAGCGCCCGCCCGCCTCCTCGAGATAGTGCGGGCAGCGCAGGGCGCTGGCCAGCCCGAATGCGTCCTTCCCGTTCTGATAGAGAACGTCGAACATCGCGGACTGCGCGAGCCCGAGCGGCAAGACACCGACGCCGTCGTCGATGCGCTTCTCCAGCGTCTTGCGCCCCGCGGAAAAGGCGAAATCCTCGTCTTCCAGAGCGCGGCCCACCAGATAGTTCGCCAGCTTCGGCTGGTACGTGCAGCACTTGGTCACCGGACTGAAATAAATGGACTCGCCGCCGACCTTCTCCTCGCCCTCCTCGCCGGGCGGAGCGCACATGGCGCAATCGTCGCAAGTGGCCCGGGTTTCGTGCGGGATTTCCTCCTGGAGAAAGGCGTCCATCCACCGCGCGTAGAGAGGCGGCAGGACGCTCGTGATCGGCTCCGCTTTCATAGGGCCTCCGTCGGCTCCCGGATTATAGCGGCCGCTTCTCCGTTGGCTGGAGCCCGGGGTTCCGTGGGGGTTCCGGAAGGCCTACACTTGCCGGGCCGGACGCCGGCGGGACGACCAACCGCAGGCGATCGAGCGAAGCAAGGGCGCGGTCACTCTTTCGAGGAGGCTTCGGCATGACCGTCAAGCGCGGCAGGAAATCGGCCAGGGCGGCGAAAACGCTCCCGGCCCGCGCCTTGAGCGCGGGACAGGCCAGAGGCGTGCAGGGCGGGCACAAGCATCTGGCCGGCGTCAAGTACGACGACCTCACGGTCCAGGGCGGACCAGTGTCTCCGAAGAAGGGGGCTCCTTGACCCGACGCAGACTCAGGAATCAGAGGGCTCGCCGGATCTTCGCGCTCATCGTCGTCGCGGGAATCGGAGGGCGCGTCTGCGCCTTCGGACAGAGCGCCGCGGGGTCGGCGCGCGCCGCCGGCGACAGTGTCGTCATTGCTTGGAACGACGCCCTCCTTCAGGCCGTTCGCGACACGATTCCGGGGCCCACCGTCGTGGCCCGCGCGATCGCCGTCGTCAACACGTGCATGTACGACGCCTGGAGCGCCTACGATCCCGCCGCGGTGCCGACCCTGTTCCAGCGGGGCTGGCGGCGTCCGTCCGCGGAATCGACCGATGCCCACAAGGCCGAGGCCGTCAGCTTCGCCGCGGACCGCGCGCTCGCCGACCTCTTTCCCTCCGAGAAGACCCGGTTCGACGCGCTCATGGGCCAGCTCGGCTATGCCTCCACCGACCTCTCCACCGACCCGGCCACGCCGGCCGGCGTCGGCAACCGCGCCGCGGCCGCGGTCCTGGTTTTCCGGCATCACGATGGATCCAATCAGCTCGGCGATCTGCATCCAGGCGCCTACTCCGACGACACCGGATACGCCGCGGTCAACACGCCGGCGACGATCATCGACCCCAACCGGTGGCAGCCGCTGTCCATCGTCAACGCGCAGGGGCAGCTCCAGACGCAGGTCTACACGACGCCGCAATGGGGCCTGGTTGTTCCCTTCGCTCTGGCCTCCGGGTCGGCCCTGCGACCGGGACCGCCGGCGACGTATCCCTCCCAGGCGTACGTCGATCAGGCCAACGAGATCATCGCGATCAGCGCGGGCCTGACCGACACGCAGAAGGTGACCGCGGAATATTTCGCCGACGGCCCCAATTCGGAATTTCCGCCCGGCCACTGGGTGCTCTTCGGCGAGTTCGTCTCCCGCCGCGACGGGCATTCCCTCGACGACGACGTCAAGATGTTCTTCGCCCTGGGCAACGCGCTGCTCGACGCGGGCATCGTCGCCTGGGACGCCAAGCGAACCTACGACTCCGAGCGGCCGGGCACGGCCATCCATTTCCTCTACGCCGGACAGATGATCACGGCCTGGGGCGGCCCCAACCAGGGGACCCAGATTCTTCGTGGAGAAGACTGGCGTCCGTACCAGCTGTCCACGGTCGTGACGCCGCCGTTTCCCGAGTATTTCTCGGGGCACAGCATCTTCTCGGCGGCGGCCGCGGAAATCCTCAAGTCCTTCACCGGAAGCGACGTGTTCGGCGATTCCGTGACCATCCCGGCTCGATCGTCGCGGGGCGATCCAGGAACCGTTCCGGCGACCGACATCACGCTCTCCTGGCCCACGTTCTCCGACGCCGCCGACGCGGCGGGCATGTCGCGGCGCTACGGCGGAATCCACTTCGCGCAGGGCGACCTGACCGGGCGCGCTCTCGGCCGCCAGGTCGGCGCTCTGGTCTGGGCTCGGGCGCGGACCTACTTCGATGGGTCCGCGTACGCGGCGCAAGCGGTCCCCGAGGCCAGCCCCCACCCGCCCGCGCGCACGGTCAGCCGGTAGCCGGTAGCCGGAAGCCATCGGGCGGCGCCCCGAACGAGAAGCGCCGGCTCGTGACTGCCGACGAGGTCGAGACAAGAAAAAGCCCCGAGAGCCAAACCCCTCGGGGCGCGTTTTTCCGCGGACGGAAGATCCGCCGCTACATCTTCCCCTTGCCCCCGGACATCACGATCTTGGACACGGTGATCGTGTCGCCGCTCATCTCACCGCTCAACTTGACGCTGTGCCCGGCGTGCTCCTCCAGACCGGCGAAATCCTGGTTGGAGATGTTGTAGATCTTGCTGCCCGCCACGAAGACGTACTTGCCGCCTCCCTTGACGCAGGCGACCACGCAATCGTGGTCGCTCATCTTCTTGCCGGCGTGCTCGATCGCCGCCTTGTGGGACCGTCCGCAGTTACTGTCGCTGATCTTGCCCGACCAGGTCTGCTCGGCGGCGAGGGCAAACGCCGCGGAGAAGAGAATCCCGATTGCGAAACACAGGGCCCGTTTCATGGTGTCCTCCTTCGTCATTGGTGACGCACCTCAGGGATGCAAGAACCCTACCCGGGCCGCGGTCAGCCGCCCAGGGGCGCGCCGTGCGCCGGGAGTCGTGCGAATTCGACCTCAGGAAAGGCCCAGAAAGGCCCGCATGCGGGCGAGCTCCGCCTCGAGCTCACCGCGGAAGGCCCGCCCGCGGGGAGGCGATCCGACGTAGCCGATGTCCGATCGAAGCCCGCCCTCCTCGACCGCGAGGTTGCCCCAGCCGATCACGCGGTCGCGCCACAGGAGCGGGAGCGCGTAGTACCCGAGCTTGCGCCGGGACGCGGGCGTGTAGGCCTCGAAGCGGTAAACCCATCCCCAGAGGAGCTCGAAGCGGCGCCGGTCGTGGACCAGCGGATCGAAGGGAGTGACCAGCCGAACCGCCTCCGAGGCCTCGGCGCGCGCCGGATCTTCCCCGGCCGGCCAGGACCACTCGACGCCGTCGACGCGCGCGTGGGCCAGACGCTCGCGAGCCCGGCCCAGAGCGCCGGTCAGCTCGGCGCGCCACTGCGGCACGGCGAAGCGCAGCCGCCGCACGAACCCGGCCAGGCTGCGCGCGGGAAAGGGCGCGTAGATCCCGACGGCGGCGTCGACCAGGGCGTCGATCCGTTCCCGGCGGCCCGCCGCGCCGCCCGGTCCGGGTTCGTGCCGGTGCGCGGCGTACACGCGGACGCCCGCTTCGCGCCGCGCGACGCGCAGCCACCCGCGGTAGTGCATCGCGTCGAGCAGGTGGGTGGTGGCATTGGACGACCCGCCCCAGTAGTTCCGCACCCGGCCGTGCCGGAAATGCGCGTCCACGTCGCGGGGATGGACCTCGCCGCGTTCGCGGATGAACTCGAGAAGAAGCCGCGCGCGTTTCCTGCGGTCGGCCGGCCAGGGCGCCGGCGAATCCGCGGGAACTCCGCTCTCGGACCGGGGATGCATCAACGCCTGCAGCGGCCGCGTCAGGAAGCCGTAGTTGAGGAAGAAGTCCTCTTCCAGGCCGAGGTCGGCGTATCGCCGCTCCAGGTCGCCGGCGCGATAGCCCTGCACGCGGTGGCGCAGCGTCAGGTCCTGGGCGCGGGCGGGGGCCCGGATCGGATCGGCCTGCACGAACTGGAGCCGCCGGAGAGCGCGTCCGAGCGTGGTCGGCCCGAAGAAGGTCCGGGCCGCGGCGTATCGCCGCAGATCTTCCTTTCCGATCACGAGGCCGTCCCGTTGCGGGCCCGTTCGCGCGCCACGGCGCCTTTATAACCCGGCCCTTCCTCGTCTCCGGCCGCGCGGCGCTCCTCTTGTCTTCCCATAGGTCCGGTGCTATGGTCATCCCATAGGAGCGACATGGCCGACAAACAGGACGTCTGGCAGGGAACCCTGGCGCTGATGGTTCTGAAGACCCTGGAGACGATGGGGCCGTTGCACGGCTATGGAATCGCCCGCCGGATCGAGCAGACCAGCGGCGACCGTCTCTCGGTCAACTATGGAACGCTCTACCCCGCCCTGCTCAAGCTCGAGCAGGAAGGCTACGTGGCTTCCGAGTGGGGCGTCTCCGCCAACAACCGCCGGGCGAGGTACTACCGGCTGACCCGGGCCGGGCGGCGGCACGTGGAGCGCGAAGCCCGCGAATGGGAGCGCACCACGGCGATCCTCGCGCAATTCCTGGTTCCCCGGGAGGAGTCATGAGGCGCCTGCGCGCGCTCCTGGCCCGTCTCGCCGGAGTCTTCGGCCGGGCCAGGCGGGATCGGGAATCGGCCGAGGAGCTCGAGGCGCACCTGGAGATGCACGTCGCCGACAACCTGCGGTCGGGAATGACGCCCGAAGCCGCGCGGCGCGACGCGCTGCAGCGGCTCGGAGGCATGGACGCGACCCGGGAGAAGCTGCGCGACCAGCGGCGCGTGCCCATCCTGGAGCCGGCCCTGCGGGACCTGCGTTTCGCGGCGCGCGCGCTGCGCAAGAGTCCGGGCTTCGCCGCCGTGACCGTGCTGACGCTCGCGCTCGGCATCGGCGCCAACACCGCCATCTTCACGATCGTGCATGCCGTTCTTCTCGAGCGGCTGCCGGTGCCCGACCCGGACCGGCTCGTGGTCCTGTGGGAGGAGAACGCGCGCCGGCCCGGGCACCCCAACACGATCTCGCCGGGGAACTGCATCCGCTGGCGGGAACGCGCCACCGACTTCGAGTCGATCGCGGCCATCTACGACTGGCGCGCGAATCTGACCGGCCAGGGCGAGCCCGAGGAGCTCGTGGTCCAGGACGTCACGTCCAATTTCTTCACCACCCTCCGCGTGCCGCCGATTCTGGGGCGCGGGTTCGCGGCGGACGAGGGCGCCGCAGGCCGCAACCGCGTCGCGGTGCTGAGCTTCGGCCTCTGGCAGCGACGCTACGGGGGGGATCCGGCGGTGATCGGGAAAGCGATCCAGTTGAGCGGCCGTCCGTTCGTCGTGATCGGCGTGATGCCGGCGAGCTTCGGATTCTTCCTGAAACCGGGCTCTCTGGTCGGAAAACCGGCCGAGCTGTGGACCCCGTTCGCCTTCACTCCGCAGATGCGGCAGCCGGTCGGACGCTGGATGACCGCCATCGGGCGCCTGAAGCCGGACGTCGGGCTGCCCGCGGCGCGGGCGCAGATGGCCGCGATCGCGTCCGGGCTCGCCGCCGAATTTCCGGCCATGGATACCGGCTGGACCGTGCGCGTGGTGCCGCTCCACGATCAGCTCTCGGGAGAAATGCGCCCGGTGCTGCTGGCGCTCCTGGGAGCCGTCGGGTTCGTGCTGCTCATCGCCTGCGCGAACGTGGCCGGCTTGCTGCTGGCGCGCGGCGCCTCGAGGGTCCGGGAGATCGCCGTCCGGGCGGCGCTGGGCGCGGGCCGGTCCCGGATCCTGGCCCAGCTCCTGACGGAGAATCTTCTCCTGGCCCTCCTGGGCGGCGCCGCCGGGCTCCTCATGGCCCGTTGGGGCGTGCATCTTCTGGTCGCCGCGAGCCCCGCGGACCTGACCGGACTCGCCAGCGTGCGGGTCAACGGGCCGGTGCTCGCCTTCACGGCGGTTCTCTCTGTCGCCACCGCGGCAATCTGCGGCCTCGCTCCGGCCCTCGCGGGATCGCGGCCCGACGTCCAGGAATCCTTGAAGGAGGGCGCGCGGAGCGGCGGCGCCGGCGTTCGAACACAGGCCCTGCGCAAGGCCTTCGTCGTGTCGCAGGTCGCGCTCGCCGTCGGCCTCCTGGCGGGCGCCGGCCTCATGCTCAAGAGCCTGTTTGCCCTCAACGCGGTGCCTCCCGGATTCGAGGCCAACGGCGTTCTCACCGCGCGCGTCTCGCTGCCGCGCGCCCGCTACGGCGACGACGCCGGCGTCCTGCGGTTCTTCGACCAGGCCGCCGCCCGCGTCGCCGCTCTGCCCGGCGTCGAGCAAGCCGGCGAAGTCAGTTATTTGCCCTTCGCCGGCATGGGCGCCGCCACCGACTACACGGTCTACGGCGAGCCCGCGCCGGCTCCCGGGCAGGGCCCGGGGACCGAAGTCCAGATCTGCGACAACGGCTATTTCCGGACGATGCGCATTGCGCTCCTGCGAGGCAGATTGTTCACGGACCGGGAGCTGCGGCAGAAGTCCGGCGTGGTCTTGATCAACGAAGCCCTGGCGCGACTCTCCTTTCAGGGCAAGGACCCGATCGGGCGCAAGATCACGATCAACATGAAAAACGAAAACAACCCCTCCGAAATCATCGGCGTGGTGGCCGACGTCCGCCACGATGACCTGGCGCAGGAGCCCCGGCCCACGGCGTACTGGCCTCCTCCCGAGCTCGTCATGAACGCGATGACCCTGACGATTCGCACCCACGGCCAGCCGCTGGCCTGGGCGTCCGCCGTCGCGCGGGCGATCCAGTCGATCGACAAGGACCAGCCGGTCTCCGACCTCCGGACGATGGAGCAATGGATCGCCGCGTCGCTCGCCCGCCAGCGCTTCGGATCGTTCCTGCTCCTGCTCTTCGCGGCGCTCGCTCTCTTCCTGGCCGCGATCGGAGTCTACGGAGTCCTGTCCTTCGTCGTCGGACAGCGGGCCGTGGAAATCGCCATCCGCGCCGCGCTCGGCGCGGACGCGAGGACCATCCGGGCTCTGATCCTGCGCGACGGCGTCCGGCTCTGCGTCGCCGGACTGCTCCTCGGGGTTCCGCTCGCCCTCATCGTGAGCCGCGCCCTGGCGAGCCTCCTCTACCAGACTCGCGGCGCGGACCCGGTCACTTTCGGAGCGGTTCTGACTCTTCTCGGAGCCACCTCCCTCGCGGCCAGCTACGTGCCGGCCCGCCGCGCCGCCCGTGTCGCGCCGGCCGAGGCGTTGAAGCGGTCGTAGTCCGTCGCTTCCGCTTACCCGAGATCTGCGCCTTCGGCGCACCGGCGGGCGGCTCGCCCAAAGGGGCTCGACCGCACACCTGATCTCGGCTGCGCTCACGCTCCCGGGACAGGCACGAAAGCCCTCACCCTCACCCCCCCTCTCCCTCGGGGAGAGGGGGGAGGAGACGCGCCTCACGCCTCACGCCTCACGCCTCACGCCTCAGGCCTTACGGTGCGGGCGAAGCCCGCGTCCTAACGCCTTCCACGCCCTCCCGGAGTCGCGGCGGCCACGCGCGGGGAGACCATCCGCGGTGCGGAGAATCCGCCGCCGCGAGGCCCGCTCGAAAATCCGGGATGGCCAAAGGCGGCCGGGCCGTGGACGACTCCGCGCGGACCCTGGAATGCGCCCGGAACGCCGCCGCGCGCGGAGGACGGGGGTCCGAATCCTCGATGCGCGACCGCGCGGCCGGCGGGCCCACGCGCAATCGCCCTTCCCCGCGGAGGGACGGAGCGAGTCATCGCGATCGATCGCCCGGAGCGCGCGGGCAGACCGCGCTCCCTCCAGGAATCGCGAAGGCCGCCATGACCCACGGCGGGACCCCGGTGCCCGCGGAACCCGCGGCCTCGGTCGAACCCGTGACGCCGTCCGAACCGATGGTCCCGCCCATGGAACCGGGAAAAGAAGCCGGGGTTGGCGATGAAGAAAAAAGGATAGGGATAGGGCCCGTAGCCGAACGACGGGTCTCCATAGAACGAGGGGTCTCCATAGAACGACGGGTCCCCATAGAACGACGAGTCCTCGTCGGAAATGCCGGCATCACCGGCGTAGGACAAGTCGGCCGACGAGCTCGAGCCGTTGTCGAGCGAGGCGTCCGCTTCCTGCGAGCCGGCGACGCGGTCGCCCTCGGCGTCCGCCTCCTGTGAGGACGCCGCCTCCCGTTGGAGCCCGCCGTCGGAAGCCCTCACGTCGATGGCGGCCATGTAGCCCACGACTCTCGCGCTGACCCCGGAGTCCCGGAGCCGGCGCAGATCCGGGTCGCCGATCTCGGAAGGGAGCTCCAGGCGGTGGGCCTTGGCGTAGGCGAGGACGGACACGTCCGAAGCGCCGGCACGGGTCATTCGAACGATCTCTTGCAGCAGCGGAGCCGGCGTCCGGGGCGGCGTCGGGGCCTTGGCCGTATCTCCCAGGAGCACACCGTAGCAGGCCAGAGAAACGAAGACCGCGATCGAAGATTTCATGGCAGGGCCCCCGGATGAAAGCCTATCCCTCGCTGATACGTTTGAAAAGCCGGCGGCGTCCAAAACGGCGTGCCGGCGGCGTTCGCGGACGACGCGCGGCGTCCTCTCGGCTATCGTGCCACCAGGTCATGGGTCACGCGGCACGTCGGACAGCACCAGCGGGCGTCCCCTGAGCCGTCGGGGATGGGCGATTTTCGCCGCCGTGTCGGTCCTCTGGGGATTCCCCTATCTCCTCATCAAGGTCGCCGTCGACGACGGCGTTTCCCCCGGGTTCGTGGCCTGGGCCCGGGTCGCGATCGCCGCGATCGTCCTGCTCGGACTGGCCTGGCACGCCGGCGTCCTGGGCGGCTTGCGCGGACGCTTCCAGTGGCTCGCCGCCTTCGCCTTGACCGAGACGGCCATCCCCTTTCCGCTGATCGCCGACGGTGAACGGCACGTGAGCTCGTCCTTGACCGCGATCCTCATCTCGGCGACCCCTCTCATCGCCGCGCTGCTCGCCCTGCGCTTCGACCACTCCGAGCGCGTCGATGGCCGGCGCCTCGTCGGCCTGGTGATCGGAATGGGCGGAGTGGTCGCCCTGGTCGGCGTCGATCTCCGGAGCCGGCCCGGCGAGCTCCTGGGAGCCGGCGAGATTCTCCTCGGGGCCGTCTCGTATGCCGTCGGGCCGCTGGTCCTCAAGCGCCATCTGACCGACCTCGATCCGCGGGCGTCCATGGGCGTCAGCCTGGCCCTGGCCGCGGCCATGTTGACTCCCGTGGCTGCGATCGATCCGCCCCGGGCGATGCCGAGTGTAGCCGCCGTGGCGGCGCTGCTGGGTCTCTCCCTCCTCTGCACCGCCGCCGCCTTCGTCCTCTACGTGCTCCTGATCGCGGAGGTGGGCGCGGGCCGGTCCCTGGTGGTGACGTACATCAATCCCGTGATCGCCGTTCTGCTCGGCATGGCGATCCTGGGCGAGCGCCCGGGGCCGGGAGCGTTCGCCGGGCTGGCCTTGATCCTCGCGGGATCGTGGCTTTCGACGATGCCGGCAAGACGGAAGGCCACGGCGCTCCGAGCCCTTCCCTGAATGTTGCCTGCAGCGTCGATCCGTCTGCCGATTTCCCGGGGGCGAACCGCGCCCGAGGCTCCGAGTCGTGGCGCCGCAACGTGGATGGGGCCCGCCCCGACGGATCCGGCTGGCAGAACCGCCGGCGGATCCGTGCAGGGCCGACCCCCCTCCATGACCGACGCTTCAGCGCTCCCGCGCTGACGGAATTTCGACTAGGCCATCGCCGGGGCGGGTCCGCGACTGGAAGTCAACGCGAGATATGGAAGGTAGATGAAACCGAACAGGAGCATCACGATCACCATGACCGGGGGCCGGCCGAGCGCCTTGAGGACGTTGACCCAGAGCATGATGGCCACGATCAGGTTCGCCAGCGGCACCATCAAGAGAAGGATCAGCCAGGGATTCATCTTGGCGACCCGAAACAAGGGAATCATCTGGAGGATCGGGATCCAGATGATCCCGCCCGGCTGCTCACCGCATTTCTCGACCAGGCGCTTGAGGCAGTAGGAGTAGAAGAGATAGACCGCCAGGCCGAACACGAGCATGAACAGGAAAACGATCGGGCTACCGGATGAGGTCGACTGCATGCGTTGCTCCTCTTCTGTTCAAGGCGTTTCACCGCTCGGAATCGATGCGTTGCGCTGATCCCGAATTGACTCGAAAATCCATCGAAGGTCTTCTCTCTCTCTTCAGACTCGACGAACCGGGGAAATCAGGGACATCGGACAGGCTCTCCGATCGCCCGGGACCTCGCGGTTCTCTCCGCTCTCCTGCCCGTCCTTTCTTCTCCTGTCCGCGTTCCACTTCAGGATCGGTGCCAGACCGCGTAATCCTGCCGAGCGCCTCTTCCGCAAGGAGTTAGCGCATTTCGAGCCGGCGGCTCTTCGGAGTGGTGGTCTAGAAACAAGACAACGATCCCCAGGAGTGTACCAGCGGTCGCTCGCCGGCGCCGGCCGAAGGTCCGGCCCGCAGCGCAGAAGCGTTGTCGCCACGGCTTGTATCCGGGTCCGGCGTGATGTTGGGCGCGACCTGGCGCGTTTTTTGTCGAGGATGTCTCCGGCGCCCAACCTGTTCGGATCGGGAATCTCCAGCCCGCCCGGCAGGAGCGGCGAGTGGCACTCCAGGCGTTCGCAAGAGGCCGACCGCGAG
Organism: uncultured Acidobacteriota bacterium; assembly: GCA_963733955.1. Classification (GTDB taxonomy): domain Bacteria; phylum Acidobacteriota; class Thermoanaerobaculia; order UBA5066; family Gp7-AA6; genus DATFTF01. The sequence goes on along the minus strand of CAVTEW010000003.1, from coordinate 596,107 downwards.
TTACCGGCCGCGCGCGACGGCCGCGGCGTTGGGCTCCGGAGCGCGGCGCTCTCGAGGGGACTGGTCGGGGAATATCAGCTTCAGGCCGCGATCGCGGCCGTTCACGATGAGGCAGAGCGTGCCGAAGACACGGACTGGCCACAGATCGTGGCGCTGTACGAAGTGTTCAAGCGCATGGCCGCTAATCCCCTGGTCGCGTTGAACCACGCTGTCGCCGTGGCGATGGTGGACGGCCCGCAGGCGGGACTCGAGCTCGTGGCCCCGCTGCAGGACGACGCATGGCTTCGGGGAAGCTACCGTTTCGACGCCGTGCGCGCGCACCTGCTGGAGCGCGCCGGGGAATCGGTCTTCCGTCTCCATCACGATCGTCCAGTAGGCGGCGACCGTGTCGGAGAGAATGCGCCGCGCGTTCATCCTGCGGGAGGAATAGCTCGGCCGGCCCGCCTCGATCCGGACCGTCCGTTGGCGATCGCACCGGACCGGGCGACGTTATGATCCGCGCGTGGTCGCTCGAGCCGCTCTGTCGGCACTCCATGTTCTGACGCTCGCCCTCGGGCTCGGAGCCGTGTTCGCGCGAGGAAGACGCCTTCGCGACCTGCGGGAAGCTCCGCAGGACGCGCGCGCGCTGCGGCGTCTGTTCCAAGCGGACAGCCTCTGGGGCTTGGCCGCGCTCCTGTGGATCGCCACGGGCCTCGGCCGCGTCTTCGGCCGCCTGGAGAAGGAGCCTGACTTCTATCTGCGAAACGGCTTCTTCTGGGTGAAGATGGCTCTCTTCGCGCTCGTCGTGGCGCTGGAGACTCGCCCGATGGTGGCGTTCATCCGATGGCGCGCGGCCAAGTCCAACGCGAGCGCCGCCGTGGCCGACGCCAATCTCCGCGCCCTCATTGTTGTCAACGACGCCGAAATCGCCCTGGTCCTGATCATCGCGTTCGTCGCCGCCCTGATGGCGCGGGGGGCATGGCTGTTCTGAGTCCGGCGGCGGACCGACCTTCCTGCTTCCTAGGCCCGCGCCGCCCGAACGCTTCCGTGCCTCTGGGTCGCGTAACCGACGATGGCCCCGACGGCCGCTCCGGGCAGCATGATCTCGAAGTAGTAGTGCTTGCCGGTGCCCGAGGGCATCGCCGCGACCGCATAGGCCAGGGCCAGACCGACGGCCAGTCCGAACAGGACGCCGAGCGCGATGGAGTTGACCTTTTCGGGCGAACCACCCGATCAGGACGCCCGCGACCAGACCCTTGACCGTCGACCCGACGACGATGCCGGCGATCATCGGCCGGGCCTCGGGCGTGAACCAGGCGGTCAAGCCATCCAGAATTCCGAGCAGGCCTCCCAGGACCAATCCGAAGACCGGTTTATTCATTGTGTTCGTCTCCTACCGTTCTCTTAACCGCGGGAGGCGTTTTCCTTAGCCCCGGAAGAAAAGAATCAAAAGAACCCGAACGACCAGGTACGTCAGCACGAGGAAGACCGCCGTGCGGTGGCGCCCGGCAAACCGCCGGAGCCGCTCGAGACGGGTTTCGCGGTGGGCCTCCGGCACACCGCCGTCCTGAAAGCGCACGACCTCGGCCGAAACCGCGGAGGCGTCCGGATACCGCTCGGCCCGCTCGCGCCGGGTCGCCCGCGAGACGACCGATCGCAGCGACGGGGGGCCGCCGACGCCCGCGGCCGCGGGGCCCCGTCCGGCCTCCAGGAGGAACCCGAGCACCGCGCCCAGGGCGTAAACATCGGCCCGCCCGTCGGCCAGGTCGCTTCTCCCCTCCTCCTGCTCGGGCGCCATGTAGGACCGCGTCCCCAGGACGGTGCCCGGCGGCTCCGCGGGCTCTTGCCGCCGGAGCGCCACGCCCCAGTCCATGACCAGCACCTCGCCGAACGCGCCGATCATGACGTTGGCGGGTTTCAGATCGCGATGGATGACGCCGTGCGCATGGGCGAAGGCCACGGCCTCGCAAATCTTTTGAAAGACGTCCAGCCGCTCAGACAGCGTTCGGCCCTCCGCCCACCGGTCCAGCCCCTGTCCGCGGACCAGCCGCATCGCGTAGTACAGGCGTCCGTCGAGGAGCTCGCCGGCGTCGTGCACCGGAACGATCCCGGGATGCTCGAGGCCGGCCATGATCCGGGCCTCCTTGCGGAGTCGCCCGGCCTCCTCCGGGTCGGCCAGGCCGAGGGTCGAGATCTTCAGCGCGACCTCGCGGTCGAGCCGCGTGTCCAGGGCCCGGTAGACCGTTCCCATCCCTCCACGACCGAGCTCTTCGAGAATCGTGTACGGCGTCCCGGCGACGTCGGGCCAATCCACGATCCGGCGCAGGCGCCGCACCGAGTCGTCGGAGAGGAACACGTCGCGCCGGGAGTCCATCGTCGCCCGCGGTCAGCCGGGATCTCGCCCGAGGAGGGCGCGCGCCTCCTCCCGGAAATCGCGGTCGCCGGCGGTGACGTCCCGCAGGCGATCGAGCAGCAGCCGCCGAAACGTCCGGCGGGCGTAAGCGAGGAGGCTGGCGACTTCCGCCGCGGACAGGTCGTTCTCCGCCGCGAGCCGAGCGTAGCTCGGCTCGCCGGACGGGCCGGGGTCGAGGTCGTAGCGTTCGAAGAGCCGGAACGCGACCTCCTTGCCGCCAGCGCCGCATTCCTCGCGCAGGTCCTCGAGCGACAGCGCAAAGAGCGACCGCACCGTTTCGGCGTGGAAGTAGTCCTCGGGCGACTGGCCGGCCGGCAGGTCCCGGCCGAGAAGCTCGCCCTCGGTCGCGGCGAAATCGAGCGAAACCAGTGCCGCCCCGGCGGATCGTTTCTGCCGCCGCGCGGCCCTTCGCTCGTTGGCGACGTGGCCGTCGAGGCAGACGCGAAGAAAGTTGCGGAAGGTTCCCCTGCCGGGATCGTAGGAGCGGAAAAAGCCCTTCTCGAACGCCCGCGCGAAGAAGCCCTGGGTCAGATCCTTCGCCTCTTCGTTGTCGGTGCGCCACTTGAGGCGGACGTACTTGTAGACCGGCTTCCAGTAGGCTTCGACGAGCCCATCGAACCCTCGCGCCCGAGCCGCGCCGTCGCTGGAAGACGCCGCGCGCACCGCCGAGTGGCGCGTCGTGGGAAAGCGGCTGACCCGACCTCCAATGTCCGTTTCTTCGCGCACTGGCGGATGACACGCATGATCTCGGGTTTCGTTTGCGGCGTCCTCGGGGCGAAGGCGAACGCGCGGCGCCGGCGGCGTCGGGCCGGTCTCCTTCCAGGCTAGGCGGCGCCGCCGAGAGCGCCGAAGAGGAGGAAGAGGACTCCGACCCCTTGAAAAGTCAGCGGCACCTTCCCTGCGTCCCAATGCGTCACGAGGAAGATCAGCCCTCCGAAAGGAAGCAGACAGAGCAGTCCCCAGGCGATGCCCTCCTGAAAGGCCGCGACCCACAGCAAGAGCGCGCCCACGAAGATGGCGAGGACGCCCAGGGCGATGAGGCCGATCGACGTCCCGTGCGCGAGGTCCCCTCCGGCGGAATGGGCGGCAAACGCGGCAACCCCGGCGGCCGCGATCAGAAACAGGGCGACCTTTGCGCCGCCGGAGGTCGACCGCCCGGCTCGGCGAGGCCGCCTCGGGGAGGAAGTCGAAGCCGCGGGCGCCGAAGCCGCTTCCCAGGGGGCGGGCAGGATCTGCCGGCAGCGGCGGCAGGTCTCCGAGTCCCCGAAATTTACCAGGCCGCAATGCGGGCACTTGACAGTCAGGACGCACCCCGCTTTCGCGCCGGAACAAGTTTGTCGGTATCGGCCTGTCTCATCGTATTGCACGAGACCCGCTCCGGCGAACTGCTTCCCTTCCGCCTTTCCCAAGTTAGGACGTCGCGCGACGCTGCCGGCACGACACGTGCACCCCAGGCGTCCAGGAGGGACCTATGCCGACCCTGACCGTCGAGAAAGAGGTTCTGGAGCTCGAGAATCAGTTCTGGCAGGCCATCAAGGACCGGGACGCCGACGCGGCGACGCGGCTCACCGACTTCCCCTGCCTGATCGCCGGCGCCACGGGCATCGGGCGCGTGGAGAAGGAGGCCTTCATCAAGATGATGAAGGGCGCCCGCTACACCGTGAACAACTTCAAAATCGAGGACGCGGAGGTGCGCCTGCTCAGCGACGATGTCGCCCTCGTGGCCTACAAGATCCACGAGGAGCTGACGGTCGAAGGCAGGAAGGTGAGCATGGACGCCGCCGACTCGTCGGTTTGGGCGAACCGCGACGGGCAATGGCGCTGCGCCCTGCACACCGAGTCTCTCGCCGGCGATCCCTACGGACGCGACAAGAAGTAGCCGCCCGGAGCGCGCGCGGATTGGATCCGGTTCGCGCCGAGGCCGCTTCGAACCGCGGCTAGCGGCCGGCCCTCGAAACGGCGGCGGGTGAGGCCTCGTCGTCGGAGGCCCCGCGCGCCTCGGCCTTCGAAGCCGGTCCCACGCGCCCGAGCCTCCGTTCGACGACCACGAAGAGAACGGGAATGAGGAAGATCGCCAGGCAGGTCGCGGCGAGCATGCCGGCGACGACGACCGTCCCGAGGATCCGCCTCGCCGCGGCCCCGGCGCCCTGGGCGATCCAGAGCGGCACGCAGCCGAGGATGAACGCGAACGACGTCATCAGAATCGGCCGGAGCCGAAGCTGGGCCCCCTGAAGCGCCGCCTCGACGAGATCTCTCCCCTTCTCCAGCTCGGCCTTGGCGAATTCCACGATCAGGATCGCGTTCTTGGCCGCCAGGCCGATGAGGACGATCAGGCCGATCTGCCCGTACACGTCGAAGTCGTAGTGGCGGATCAGAAGACCGAAGAAGCCTCCGAACACGGCGACGGGCACCGACAGGAGGACCGAGAGCGGCAGCGACCAGCTCTCGTAGAGCGCCGCGAGGATGAGGAAGACGAAGACGAGCGAGAGCCCGAAGATTCTCCCGGTCGTGCCGGACGCCTTCTTTTCCTGGTAGGAGAGATCCGACCAGTCGTACCCGATCTCGCGCGGGAGGTTCCGCGCGGCGACCTCCTCGAGCGCGGCCATGGCCTGTCCGGAGCTGTACCCCGCCGCCGCGCTGCCGGTGATCTGCGCCGCGCGGTAGAGGTTGAACCGCTGCGTGTATTCGGGTCCATAGGCCTGCCGGACCGTCGCCAGGGCCGACAGCGGCACCATCTGGCCCTGAGAGTTGCGAACGAAGAATCCGGCGATGTCCTCGGGCTTCACGCGGTCCGCGGCGTCCGCCTGCATGAAGACCCGCCACTGCCGGCCGAAGCGGTTGAACTGGTTGACGAATGTTCCGCCCAGGAACGTCTGGAGGCTCTGGTACACGTCGGCCACCGCCACGCCCTGTTTCAACGCCTTGTCACGATCGACGTCGACGAAGACCTGCGGCACGGCCGCGCGGAACGGGCTGTTCGCGTTGGCGATCTCCGGACGCTTGCGCGCGGCCTCGAGAAACTTCTGCAGGTTCTCGTTCAAGAAATCGACCGAGCCGCCGGTCCGATCCTGGAGCCAGAGCGAAAAACCCCCGGATGCGCCCAGGCCGGGGATCGCCGGCGGCATGAATCCGAAGGCGTTGGCCCCGGCGATCTCCGAGCGGAAGCGCTTGTTCAGCCGCTCGATCAGCGTCCTGGCGTCGAGACCCTTGCCATCGCGTTCGTGCCAGGGCTCCAGGGAGACGAAGAAGAAGCCGCTGTACGTGGCCGAGACGTAGGAGAGGAGGCTGAAGCCGGCGACGGTGTTGTAATACCGGACGCCCTTCGTCTCGGAGAGGATCTTCTCGACCTTGCGGCAGACTTCGTCGGTGCGTTGGAGCGACGCCGCGTCCGGAAGCTGGACGTTCAGGTAGAAGTAACCCTGGTCCTCCTCGGGAACGAAGCTGCCGGGAATCTTCTTTCCCAGGCCACCGGCCAGAAGAGCGAAGCCGCCGAGGATCAGCAGGGCGACCACCGAGCGGCGGACGAGAAGTCCGGACAGAGTCACGTAGCCCCGCGTGGCCTTGCGGAAGGCGGCGTTGAAACCTCCGAAGAAACGGGAGGCCAGGCCCCGGCCCTCCGCGCGCGGGCGCAGGAGCAGCGCCGACAGGGCGGGCGCGAGGCTCAACGCGTTGAAGGCGGAGATCAGGACCGAGATCGCGATCGTCACGGCGAACTGCTTGTTCAACCGTCCCTGGATGCCGCCGAGGAAGGCGACCGGGAGGAACACCGACGAGAGAATGAGCGCAATCGCCACGACGGGCCCGGAGACCTCGCGCATGGCCTGGAGGGTCGCCTCGCGGGGCGTCATCCCTTCCTCGATGTGGTGCTCGACGGCCTCGACGACGACGATGGCGTCGTCGACGACCAGGCCGATCGCCAGGACCAGCCCGAAGAGCGAGAGCGTATTGATCGAGAATCCCAGCAGCGGAAAGACCGCGAACGTGCCGATGAGCGACACCGGCACCGCGACGAGCGGAATGAGCGTGGCCCGCCAGTTCTGGAGGAACAGGAAGACGACGAGCAGGACGAGCAGCATCGCTTCCCCGAGGGTGATCTCGATCTCGCGGATGCCTTCGGTGACCGGCGCGGTCGTGTCCACGGACACGGCGTAGTCCATGTCCTCGGGAAAACGCCGCTTGAGGTCCTCCATGGCCTTGCGGATGGCCTTGGAGACGGCCAGAGCGTTGGATCCCGGCGCCTGGTAGATGGCGACGATCGACGCGGCTTTCCCGTTCATGCGGCCGATCTGCTTGTAGGTCAGCGCGCCGAGCTCGATCCGCGCCACGTCGCCCAGCCGCACGTTCGAGCCGTCGGGGTTCAAACGCACCACGATCTTCGAAAACTCCTCGGGCGTGAGCAGGCGCCCCTGGGAGCGCACCGCGTAGGTGAATTCCTGGCCCTTCGGCGCGGGCTCGGCGCCGACCTGGCCGGCGGGATTGACGGTGCTCTGCTGCTGGACCGCGCGGGTCAGGTCGCCGACGGTGAGGCCGAGTTTGGCCAGCCGGTCCGGATGGACCCACACCCGCATGGCGTACTCCGACGCCCCGAAGTTCAGAACCTGGCCCACCCCGTTGACGCGGTACAGGGCGTCGTTGACGTTGATGAGCGCGTAGTTCCCGAGAAAGAGCCCGTCGTAGGTCCCCCGGGGCGAGTAGAGCGAGATGAGCAGGAGCGGCGTTCCCTGCGTCTTGCGGTAGGTGAGGCCGAACTGGTTCACCTCGACCGGGAGGCTCGGCAGCGCCTGCGCCACGCGGTTCTGCGCGTTGACCTGGTCGGCGTTGCGGTCGGTGCCCACGTCGAAGGTCACCCGGACGGTGATGGTGCCGTCGTTCGCGTTGACCGACTGGAGGTACAGCATGTCCTCGACGCCGTTCATCTGCTGCTCGATCGGCGTCGCCACGGACTGCTCGATCGTGAGCGCGTCGGCGCCCGGGTACGAAGTCTGGATCTGGATGAGCGGCGGGACGATGTCGGGGAACTGCGCCACGGGCAGGCCGAGCATGGCGATGAGCCCGCCGAGCACGGTCAGGATCGCGATGACGATCGCGACGATCGGGCGGTCGATGAAGAAACGCGCCATGCAGCTACTTCCCCGCGCTCGCCGCCGCCGCGGGCGGGGGCGACGCCGCCACGTCGACCGGATCGACCGCCGCGCCCGTCTTGACCCGGGAGAACCCTTCGACGACCACGCGCTCCCCCGGCGACAGCCCGCTCTCGATGACCCACAGGCTTCCCACCCGCTCCGCGGCCCGGACCGTCCGGATCTGCGCCTTCCGGTCGGATCCCACGACCGCGACCTGATACGCGCCCTGCATCTCGTTGACGGCGCGCTGCGGAACGAGAATCGCGCCCTTGCGCACCTTCACGACGGCGCGGACCTTGGCGTACTGGCCGGGGCGGAGCAGGTTGCCGGGATTGGCGAAGAGCCCGATGGCCGTGATCGTCCCCGTGCGCACGTCGACGTTGCGTCCGGTCAACAGCATGCGCCCCTTGTGCGGAAAGACGGTTCCGTCGGAGAGAACGAGGTCCAGCTCCGCGTTGCGCATGACCGGATTGCGCTCGAGCTCGAGGTACTCCTGCTCGCCCAGCTGATAGACCACGCGCAGCGGATCCACCTTCGAGACCGTCGTGAGCACGGTCTGTCCGTTGACCAGGTCGCCGACCTGTTGCTGGGCGATTCCGGCGATGCCGGCGATGGGCGACGTGACCTTCGTCCACGACAGATTGAGCCGCGCCTGCGCGACGGACGCCTCGAGCGACCCGACCGTGGCGCGCGCTCCGCGCCGCGCCGCGCGCGCGTTGTCCACCTCCTGCTGGCTGACGGCATGCTGGCCCGCCAGGGGCTCCAGGCGCGCGAGGTCGAGGTCCGCCTTCGCCAGCGCGGCCCGGGCCTGCTCGAGGTTGGCCTCGGCCTGCTGGAGCTGCGCCTCGAACTGGCGCGGATCGATCTCGAACAGGGGCGCCCCCTGCGCGACCGTGCCGCCTTCCTTGTAGACGCGCCGCAGGAGGTAGCCCTCCACGTGCGGACGGATGTCCGCGTTCACGTCGCCCTCCGTCGTGCCGATCCACTCCCGGAGGATCGGCTCGTCGCGCTGGATCGCCGCGGCCACGACGACCTTCGGCGGCGTCGCGGCGGACGGATCCTTCGCGCGGGAGCACGCGAGAACGCAGGCCAGGGCAAGGGCAAGGGCGAATCCCAGGACGGCTCGGGTCATGCGCTCTCTTTCAGCGCTTCTTGGGCGCCGCCGGGCAGAACGGACAGGGCGGGGCAGTTGGCGCCGCGAACGATCGGGTGAATCGTGGAACCGAAAAGGTCAGAATGGACTTCGACCACCCGGAGGCCGGAGGCCTCCTGATGTGCGACTGGCAAGAGGTCGCGCGACGGCGAGCCGGAAACGACGCGCGCGCCGAGCCGCGCGGCGCAATCCGCGAGCGCGGTCGCGTCCACGGCGACGAGGACGGGCCGGCGCATCAGGGAGTTTCCCGCTCGGCCCGGAGACCCCGGACCAGGAGATCCCTCAGGAACCGGGCATCGACCTCGGGCCGCGGCGGCTCTTTTTCGTGGATGCGCCTCAGGATGATCTCCCGCGCCGCGCCGGCGATCGCGATGGCCGTCCGCTCGGGATCGAGGGCCTTGAGTTCGCCGCGCCGGCGGCCCCGGCGGATCATCGCGGCCAGCTGCTCGATATGGATCCTGTAGCGCCGGCTCTGGCGCAGGCGGCGGTCCTCCGAATACTCGCCGGAAGCGAAATAGGGGCGGAAGAAGTCCCGCTTCTCGTCGAAGTAGGCGAACTGCGCCGTCAGGACGCGCTCCAGGGCATCGGCGAACGGGCCCTGCTCGGCGGCGTCGGCGGCCCGCTGCAGGCGTTCGAGGAGGTCGTCGACCGCCCCTCCGATCGTCTTCTCGATGATCTCGTCGCGGGACCGGAAATACAGGTAGAGCGTTCCCTTGGCCACGCCGGCCTCGCGGGCGATCTCGTCGGCCGTGGCCTTTTCGAGGCCCTTGCGCGCGACGACGCGCAGAGCCGCATCGCAGATCGCGCGGCAGCGGAACTCCTCGACGACCTGGGCTTTGGTCGGCATGATCGGCTGAACTAGTTGGTCATCTGAATGACCGCCCGGCAGGCTAGGATGACCATAGAGTCATTGTCAACACGGAGCCCTGCCCCGCCGATCTTCCGGCCGACCGCACCGCGCCGAACCCCGGCCCGCGTTCGAGCGGCGGGGGCGTCACCGGGCGCTCGACGTCGTCCGCATGAAGGTGTTCGCGCTCCCGACCCGTTTCGGCGAGCTCCGCGAGCGGTCCAAGTCCTCATCCTGAGGCCGGGATCCTGACCGGGGCGCACCGGAACGTGCGCGCCGCCCCGCTTCAGGCCGGGCCGAGCGCTTCGCGCACCTTCCGCGCGAGGGCGACGGACGAGAAGGGCTTCTGGAGGAAGGCGACGCCGGACTCCACGATTCCGTGGCGCATGATCGCGTCGTTGGTGTAGCCGCTCATGTAGAGGACGCGCGTGTCGGGCCGGATCCGGGTGACCTGCTCGGCCAGCTCCCGGCCGCTCATCTCCGGCATCACCACGTCGGTGACCAGAAGCTGAATCGGGCCGTCGTGCGCCTGGGCGAGCTCGAGGCCTTCGGCGCCGCAGCGCGCCGCGATCACCCGATAGCCGGCGGACTCGAGCACGATCTTCACGATGCGGCGGACGGCATCCTCGTCCTCGACGACGAGCACCGTCTCCGTTCCGCTGGGCACGGCGCGGGCCGAGGAGGAGTCCTGGACGGCCGCCGGGGCCGCCTGCGTGGGAAGCAGGATGGTGAACGTGGCGCCCCTCCCGAACTCGCTCTCCACCGTCACGTCGCCGCCGCTCTGTTTGACGATGCCATAGACCGTGGCCAACCCGAGGCCGGTCCCCTTGCCGACCGACTTGGTCGTGAAGAACGGCTCGAAGACGTGCGGCAGGACCTCCGGGGGGATCCCGGTGCCCGTGTCGGTGATCGCGATGGCGATCCTCGGCCGGCCGGGCGGGGAAACGCCGTCGTCCGGATCGGGAGAAGCGGCCGCGTTGCGCGTCCAGAGGGTGAGCCTGCCGCCGCGCGGCATGGCGTCGCGGGCGTTGACCACCAGGTTCAGGACGACCTGCTCGAGCTGGCCCTGGTCCACCTTGACCCAGCTCGAGGCCGCCCCGAAATCGGTGGCGACTTCGACGTCTTCGCCGATGAGGCGGCGGAGCATCCGCTCGAGGCCCTCCAGAGCGACGTGAACGTCCACGAGCTTGGGCTCGAGGATCTGCCTGCGGCTGAAGGCGAGGAGCTGGCGCGTCAGGCCGGCCGCGCGCTCGCCGGCGGCGCGGATGTCGGAGAGCGGGCCCCGGCGGGGGTCGGCGGCCGGGGTCTCGGCCAGGAGCAGCTCGCAGCTGCCCCCGATCACGGTCAGGATGTTGTTGAAATCGTGGGCCACGCCTCCGGCCAGCTGTCCGACCGCCTCCATCTTCTGCGCTTGTCGGAGCTGCTCTTCCAGCCGCAGCCGGGCGGTGACGTCCGTGAAGAAACCCAGGATGGTCTTGCGGTCGCCGGAGTCGATCAGGCTCCCATGCAGGTCGGCGACGAACGTCGAGCCGTCTTTCCGCAGGCAGGGCATCGAGGCGCACGTGCGCGCCGTTCCGCCGAGGATGATTCGCATGTCGTCCTGGACTCTCCAGAAAGCATCCTTCGGGTGAAGGTCCTCGGGGGTCAGATGGGCGAGCTCCTCGGGGGTGTAGCCGAACATCGCGCAGAACGCGGGATTGAAGAATCGGAACTGCCACGTCTGCGCGTCGAGGGCGACGATGCCCTCGGCGGCGTTCTCGAAGAGGACGCGGTACCGGGACTCCGAGTCGGCCAGGGCCTCGGCTGCCTGCTTGCGCTCGGTGATGTCGCGCGCCGCCGTGTGCATGAGGTACCGGCCTCCGACGAGGACCCGGCTGTTGTTGAACTCGACGGGAACCTTGGTCCCGTCTTTCCTCCGGACCGGCGCCTCGGTGAGCACGCGCTCGCCATCGAGAATCCGCCGCTGGAACGCGCGGTAGGCCTCGAGATCCGCGTCTTCGTGGAGGTCGGGGATCCGCATCGACAGCAGCTCCTCCCGAGAGTAGCCGGTCAGCTCGGTGGCCGCGCCGTTGACGGCGACGAAACGGCCCTCGGTGTCGGTCAGGAAGACCGCGTCCCGCGACCCCTCGAAGATCTCCTTCTGCCAGGTCAGGGCGGCCTCGAGCTCCGCGTTCAACCGGAGCACCTTGGCCGCGGCCGATCGCCGCTCGGTGATCTCTTCGACCAGCCCGACGCCGCGCGTCGGCTTCCCGGCACGGTCGCGCAGGACGATCATGTTCACGTTCACCCACGCGATCGAGCCGTCCTTGCGCACGTAGCGCTTCTCGAGCCGGTATTCCGGCGCCTCGCCCTTGACGACGGCCTGGAACAACGCCCAGTCCCGGTCGCGGTCGTCCGGATGGGTGAGCTCGGGCACCCGCATCGCCAGAAGCTCGTCGCGCGAGTATCCCGTGATCGCGCAGAACCGCGGGTTGACGGTGATCCACCGTCCCGTCGTCGGATCGGTCTGCGCGACGCCGATCGGCGCGCCTTCGAAGATCGCCCGGAATCTCTCTTCGCTCTCGCGCAGCGCCTGCTCGGCCCGCCGCTGCTCCGTGACGTCCTCGATCATGGCGACGCAGCGCGCCGGGCGGCCGGCATGGTCCCGGAGCACGACCACTTTCACCGAGCCCCAGGCCACCGAACCGTCCTTGCGCACATAGCGTTTCTCGATGCGGTGCTCGGGAGTCTCGCCGGCCACGGCGCGGCGGAATCCCTCGGCGTCGCGCGCGCGGTCGTCCGGATGGGTGATGTCGGCGATCGTCCGCCCGGCGAGCTCGTCCGCGGTGTATCCCAACATGAGGCAGAACCGGGGATTGACCGCGAGGAGACGGCCGGTCGCCGGATCGGCCTGCTCGATGCCGACGGGGGCGAGCTCGAACATCGTCCGATAACGTTCCTCGCTGTCGGCCAGAGCCGAGTCGACCGCCTTGGCCGCCGTGATGTCTTCGCTGAAGATGAGGATCCCACCGATCTGGCCGGACCGCGCGTACCACGGCCGCACCTCCCAGCGAAGCCACTGGACGGACCCGTCGGCGCGGTCGAAGCGCTCCTGCTCCGCCCGCACGGTCTCTCCGGCGAGACTCCGTCGGTGAACCGCTTTCCAGGCCTCGAAGATCTCCGGGAACACCTCGTAGTGGGAGAGGCCCGAGAGATCGCGCTCGCCCAGGCCGTAGTCGGATAGCCAGCGGCGGCTCCAGTTGACGTAGTGGAGCTCGCGGTCGAGCATCGCCAGAGCGACGGGGGCGTCGCGGACGAAGAGCTGGAGGCGCTCTTCCCCGGCCCGGGCCGCTTCCTCGGCCGCCTTGCGGTCGGTCACATCGGTGAGCACTCCGTGCCAGAGGATTCCGCCGTCCGGAGCTCGCTCAGGAATCGCGTGCGCCTCGAGCCAGAGGGGGCCGGCGCCCGGCCGGCGCCGGAGCTCGAAACGAAATGGCGCGAGCGTGGCCGCGGACTCCGCGATGGCGGCGCGCAAAGGGCCGACGTCGTCGGGGTGGATCTGGGCCAAGGCGCGGTCGGCCGTCTCCCGGGGGTCGCCCTCGCCGATGCCGAGGCGCTCCCGAAAATACGCGGAGACCACCGGAAACGAAAACGTTCCGTCCGGGGCGACGTGGAACGAATAGAGCGCTCCCGGCGCCTTGCGGGCGACTTCGTCGAGACCGGCGGTTTCCGAGCTGGACCGGTACGTCAGCATGGCCCCCAGCCGAGTCCATCGGACCGGCGGTTGGTATCCGAGGTTAGACCCGGGGCCGACCCATCCCATGATTCAAACGCACCAGCTTCGCCGGCGCGTTCGCGCCGCTCGCTGCCGGCTAGCAGGCTGCTGAAGAAAAGCCTTTTAGTGGGCGCGCGACATGAACTTGCTGGTTCATGAACTCAGTTGCTGGCGTGGAAGAGCGAAGATGAGTCGCCGAATGGGGTCTTTGGATCCGCGTTTTCGGGTGGTCGAGGCATGTTCTCTCCCGGCATCATCCGCTTTGGAGCTGGAGCCGGGCTATTCGGACCAGGTTGTAGGCAGTCATCGCGAGCAGGAACTGAGCACCGACTCGCATCGCTCCACGGAACCGTGTCTTGCCCATCCCCGCCACCGTCTTGGCCCAGCCGAAGATCTCTTCGACGCGTTTTCTTTTGCGCTGGCTCTGCTTGTATCCACTGCGACCCGTCGTGCGGCGATCCAGGACAGGAGTGATCCCTTCCTTCTGCGCGACGTGAGAGAGGACGCCTTCCTCGGCCAGAGCCACCTGGAACTCTCCGATGTCGTAACCCTTGTCCGCGCCCAGGGTCACGCGCCTTCGCGATGCGTCTACCGATCGTTTAACCATCGCCAGAGCCGCCTCCGGCTCGGCTCGACCATCCGCCTGCGACACCAGAGCATCCGTGCACAGGCCGTTGCGGTTCTCCATCAACACATGACCGACGTAGCAAAGCTGCGAAGGCTTCCCATCTCCCTTACGGTAGAGCTTGGCTTCCGGGTCCGTCGTCGAGCCATGCGTCTGATTACTTCGCTTCTGACCCTTAAAGTCCACTTCGGGGTCGCTTCCGCCTTTCTTCGGCGGCCCGTCTCCGTCCCTGGGCCGAAAGCTCTTCATCGAAGCGCATGCCTCGATCAGAGTCCCGTCCACGGTGAAGTGTTCGTCCGACAGCAGCCGGCTCCGGCGCGCTTGCTCGATCACCTCCCGAAAGAACTCCCCGAACAAATCCGCCTGCAGCAACCGCTCACGATTCTTCGTAAAAGTCGTCGCGTCGAAAGCCGTCCCGACCCCCGACAGGTCCAAAAACCACCGGAACAGGAAGTCATACTGCAACCGCTCGCAGAACAACCTCTCCGACCGCACCGAGTACAGCGCAATCAGAATCTGCGCCTTCAGCAACGCTTCCGGGGGGATCGATGGCCGCCCTCGCTCCGAATAGATCGCCGAAAGCTGCGGCTCCAACCGCTTCAACGCTTCGTCGGCCACCTTCTTGATCAACCGAATCGGGTGATCCTTCGGAATCAACTCCTCCGGCGTCACCATCACCATCAACCTGGGCTGCTCTGCATCTCCTCGCATAAACCCAAAGTGCGGCTCTCAAGTGTCCATGTCAACCAAAAACCGACTTTTTCAGCAGCCTGCTAGGCGGTCGGGACGGGGACCGTCCCGATCTCGCAGGCCGTTCCACCCAGCCGCACCCGGATGGCGTCCTCCGGCTTCCATGCCACCGCCTCGCCGAAGGGGAAGGCGAAGCCGAAGCGCCCGTCGCCTTTTCCCATGGTGGCGAGGTCGGGGCGAAACTCGGTGGCGATCAGGTCGGCGACCTTGCGGTCGTTCCTCCACACGGACACCGGAAGGCGCAGATCGGGATAGAGCGGCGACCAGGCCCAGCCGGTCACGCCCTGCGCCGAGACGTGATCGACCCACCCCTCGACGATCGCGGTATGCGGCGGCTCCAGGCGCGTCACGCCCTCGAGAAGGGCGAGCACCTTGCCCAGGCGTTCTTCCGCGCCGGGCCCGGCGGACGCCTTCGGCCGCCGTGCCCAATGCCGAGCCGCGATCTGCTCTCCGGTCCGCACCGGAACCAGGGCCGCGCTCGTCTCGGAGTCGAACGGAAACCCTTTCGCGGCGGGATGCCAGTCGGCGTAGTCCCGCAGAGCCCTCTCCAGAAGATGCTCGTTGGGGGCCAGCCGGTTCTCCAGACAGCTCCCGCAGGCGTGGGCCGGGTACTGACCCGCCAGGATCGACGAGCGGAAGAGCCCGAAGGGTGTGCCCTTCCAGATCTTCTCGCCGGACTCGCGCGCAATGGTTCCGAGCCCCGGCGCGTCGTCCCGCATGTAACAGCAGGCCTTCACCTTCCCGCCGCGGCGCAGATAAAACGTCTTGAACGGCTCCATGCAGACGAAGTTCGTCGCCAGCGGCAGGTGCCCGATGCCCAGCCGCCGGCGCATCTCGTCCGCGGACTCGTTTCGGGGATCGAGGACCGGCGGGTCCGGAACGACCGGAGCAATCGGACTTTCAACGATCCGCGCCGCGGCCTCCAGGAACTGGCCGACCGAAACGTGCGGCGTTTCGGCCTCGCCGCCGTCCGGACGGCCGCCGTCTGCGCCCTCCGGCTGCAGGTCCGGATGGACGAAAAGAGTGAGCCCGCGGGCCAGGGCAATCTCCTTGGCCTTCTCGACCGCCGACCGGACCTCCGGGGAGCGCGTGTCGGAAGAATGGCCCGAAAGCGCCGGCAGCATCGCGTGCTCGACGAGCGGCGTGACCTCGATCTCGTTGACGCCATGGTTGGCCATGAGCTCCACGAAGTCGTCCAGGCGGCGCATGTGGTGATCGAAGGAGAGCGAGTGAATGTGCACCCGGGGAAACCGCGACCCGGCGGCGGCCTTGGCCTGCGCGATCCGGGTCAAGCCGGCCAGCACCGTTTCGAATTTTCCCCCCTGGTAGACGCTCTCGTAGTCCTGCTTCGCGGACCCGGAGAAGCTCACGGTCAGGTGGTGCACCGAGAGGTCGACCAGGTGATCGACCAGCTGGTCGGTCAAATGCATGCCGTTGGTGAAGAAGTCGACGAGGGCCTCGTACTTCGCCAGGTGGGCCAGGAAGCTCGGAAAGCTCGGATGGATGGTCGGCTCCCCGTAGCCGAACGCGTGCACGATCAGCGTCCTCTCGAGCAGCGGTCCCACGGCCTTGAAGACCTCGTCGGACTTCAAGAACCCCGGGTCGTGCATCCGGATCGCCGTGCTCCGCGCCGGGTTCAGGGAGGAGAACGTGGGGCACATCACGCAGGAGAGGTCGCAGACGTTGCTGACCTCCAGGTACATCTCGAAGGGATAGCGCGGGAACTCCTCGCCCCGGGTGAACCGGAGAAAGGACTCGATCGTCTCGATCTTGCGCGGAAGCAGGCGCCCGAGGGGCGCCGCTTTCGTCGGGCTCGGGGCGAGGGTTGGAAGTCGCATCGTGCGTTCTACGGACGGTCCGGCCGCCGCGTCGGCGGCCGGTCACACCTTCAACCTACCGGATTTGGGCTCGGGCCGCCAGCGCGCCGGGTCCAATCCCCCGGACCAGAGCCGCCGGCGGCGCGCCGCGGCGGCTTCTTTCGGACCGGCCGGAGAGCCGGAGCCCCGAGCCACCCGGCGAGGAGTTACTTTATATTAAAAAGTACTTGACAATACAGAAGAACGGACGCAGCCTTCCGTCGTGGGGCCGGCGGGAAACATCCGACCGGCCCTGGCAAGGAGAAGCGCCCGTGACGCAGGCTTCCACGGCTTCGATCGGACGGTGCTTCCACGTCGCCATCGTCATGGACGGCAACGGCCGCTGGGCCACCGCGCGAGGAAGGAGACGCGCCGAGGGCCACAGGCAGGGCGCCCACGCCGTCCGCCGGACCGTGCGGGCCGCGCCCTCGCTGGGGATCACCACGCTGACCCTGTTCGCGTTCTCGTCGGACAACTGGAAACGCCCCCGCGGGGAAGTGGGGACGCTCCTGCGCCTGTTCGGCGACTATCTGCGATCCGAGCGCGCGGAGCTGACGCAGAGCGGCGTGCGCCTCTCGGTGATCGGGCGGCGCGACCGGCTGCCCCATCCGCTGCTCGCGGCGATCGCCGCGTGCGAGGACGCGACCGCGCGGGCCGCGCGGCTCCACCTGCGCCTGGCCATCGACTATTCCTCCCGGGGAGCGATCCTGCGCGCGGCCGCGGCGCTGCGACCCGGAGACGAGGCCAGCGCCGACGCGTTCCGAAGGCGGCTGGGATCCGACGGCGACGCGGACGCGGCGCCCGACGTGGACCTCCTGATCCGAACGGGCGGGGAGCGCCGGTTGAGCGATTTCCTGCTCTGGGAGAGCGCCTACGCCGAGCTGTGCTTTCTCCCCCGCATGTGGCCGGACTTCCAGGAGGCCGATCTCGCCGAGGCCGTCGCCGATTTCCATACGCGCCAGCGCCGCTTCGGCGGTCTTCCGGCCGAGCCGACTTCGCGGGAATCGGCGTGAGGACGCGACGGCTCTCTCCCGAAGCGGCGTTTCGGCGCGCCCCCGGCCGGCTCTGGCTGCCCCGAGACATGCGCGTCGCGCCGGCTCTGGAGGCGCGCCGGCCTCCCGCGCCGGTCGAGCGCCGGCTGGCGCTGCTGATCAACCCGTTCTATCCGAAGGATCCCCACGCCAGCTTCGGCAAGCACGTCCTGACGCCGACGCTCGCGTTGACGAGCGTGGCCGGGGCCACTCCGCGGGACTGGACGGTGAAGTATTGGGACGAGAACCTTCTTCAGGGACCGCCCCCGGCGGACCCGACGCCGCAGGTGGTCGGCATCACGGTCCACCTGACGTTCGCCGAGCGGGCCTACGCGTTGGCCTCCTGGTACCGCGCCCGCGGAGCGCGCGTCGTCCTGGGAGGCCTCCACGTGCTCTCCTGTCCCGAGGAGGCCGCGCCGCACGCCGACGCCCTGGCCATCGGAGACGGCGTGCGGCTGTGGCCGGCGATTCTGCGGGACGTGGAGGACGGCCGTCTCCAGCCCGTGTACCGCGCGATGTACGACACCCTCTACCGGGACGACCCTCCCCCGCGCCGCGACCTGCTCCCCCGGCGCGGCTTCCTCACCACGGCCAGCCTCATCGCCACGCGCGGTTGCCACAATCGCTGCGGGTTCTGCTATCTGTCGACCGAAGGCCTGCGGATGCCCTACCGGGTTCGGGACGTCGAGCAGGTGGTCCGGGAGCTCCTCGCCGAGGATCAGCCCTACGCCGTGTTCATCGACAACAACCTGGGGTCTGATCCGGAGTACCTGCGCCGCCTCTGCCGGGCCCTGGCGCCGCTTCGGAAGATCTGGAGCGCGGCGCTGACCCTGGACGTCACCGACGACCCCGCGCTGGTTCGGGAGATGGCCCTCTCCGGCTGCACGGGAGTCTTCATCGGCTTCGAATCCCTCTCCGACGAGAACCTCAGGCAGGCCCGCAAGCGCACGCCGCGCACCGAGGACTACGCGCGGCGGGTGGCCATCCTGCACGACCACGGCATCCAGGTCAACGGCAGCTTCGTCCTCGGGTTCGATCACGACCGTCGGGACGTGTTCGCGAAGACGGCCCGATGGATCGAGGACAACCGCCTCGAGTGCGCGACTTTTCACATCCTGACGCCGTATCCGGGCACTCCGCTCTTTCGGAGTCTCGAGGCGCAAGGCCGGCTCCTCCACCGCGATTGGAGCCTGTACGACACCGCGCACGTCGTCTTCCGGCCCGCGCAGATGACCGAAGAGGATCTGGCGCAGGGGTACGCCTGGCTCTACCGCCGGCTCTTCTCGCACGCGTCGATCTGGCGCCGCCGCCCCGACGACTGGCGCGCCGTGGCGCCTTATCTGGCGATGTCCTACCTCTACAAGCGCTCGAATCGGTTCTGGCACTTCCTGATCCGGCGCAGCTGGACCAGCGCCGTCTGGCGGCCTCTCGTCGAGCTCACGCGCCGCCGGCACCTCCGGTTCCGCAGGGAGCTCAACGCCCGCGCGCCGGGAGAAAATACGGCGGCCCGGGGTCGTCTCGCGGTGACTCCGGGCGTCTGATCCAGGTCCGACGGTCCCCGTGAGCGCGCCCGCGCCGTGGCCGCGCGGAGCGGCCGAGCATAGAATTGCGCGCCGAACCGACACTGTCTGCATGATCGCCATCCGAGTTTGAACTGAGCCATCGCGCGTGACGCCCAGGGGCCCGCGACGTCCGGAGGACGGCGGCAATCCGGGGCCGAAGAGGCGGCCGTCCGGCAACCGCGGCGCTTCCGCCCCAAGCTGGCTGCTTCGCGCCCTCCGCGGCGAACTGGCGGCACGGGCGCTCAGCCCGGTCCGGGGACTCGTCCTCTCGATTCCGCTCTTCTTCGCCTGCCTCTTCCTGGTCATCGGCTGGAGGATCGGACCGCAGCGCATGATCGACGCCGCGCGGCTGCGCAAGCTCACCGCGCACGCGCAGGGCCGGATCGTCGAGAGCTGGATGGCGCTCGACTTCAAACCCGCCGACATGGAGAAGCACCGCCTCTGGCGGCCGCTCGCCAGGGAATCGCTCTGCGCCGTCGTCGAGTACGACCCGGGCTGGACCGACGCTCCCGTTCGCAAGGCCTTCTGCGGCTCCCACGACACCTACAACGACTCGTATCTGCCGCACGACATGCGCCAGATCTTGAAGGGTGTCCCGTTCAGCTGGCCGCACGACGCCAGGGGGTTCGCGGTGCCGGAAATCCGCATGAGCGCCGCGGCGCTCGGATGGCTTGCGACGCATCCGGAACCCGACCCGATGCCCAACGACCCGCCAACCAAAACGGCGCTCGAGTCTCTGAGGCTCGACATCGACCAGCCGGTCGCCCTCGCCATCGCGGGCTGGATGAGTCCCGCCACCACCATCCCCCTCGCGTTCGACCCCCACGACCCGCGAGGCGCGCTGCCGGCGGGATTCATCGCCAAAGTGCTCGATCAGCCACCCCCTCTGGTTTCTCTCGTTGTCTTTGCGATCCTGCTCGTGCCGGGCGTGCTCGTCTGGATCGTGGCCATGTCCTTGATGCTCGGCCAGCTGCAGCGCTGGGCCTTCTGGTTCCTGACTCTCGTGCCGTTGCTCGCCCTGCCGTGGTGGGGCGAATGGATGCCGCGGTACATCGGCGGCATGAACTCGATGGTCGGCGAGGTCGTGACGAGCTTTCTCGGCGACCTCGACCGGCTGGGGTACATCGAGTCGAGCGCTCCCGACCGCGCCTTTCTGGCGCACGGCGAGCGGGTAGTCTGGCGCCTCGAGGACGGTCTCTACGCCGGGACGCTCGGGCGCCTGCGCTTCACGCCGCCCCACCCGGCGCCCAAATCGAAGGGGGAGGCCTTTCGCGTGCTGGTCGACAGCATCACGGCCCAGGTGCGCGCCCTCGACCCCTCGGAGCAGGCGGCGCTCTTCGTGCGCCTGCGGCAGGAGAAGGAGCACGGGCTGCGCGGCGCCGGCTATGCGTTCGAGGAAGCGGCCCACAAGGCGATGGCCGATCCCCAGTCGGGCCCGGAGCTGCGGCGCGCGGCCAACGGCTTTCTCGAAGCCTGGGGCCAGTACTTCAACGATCCCGGATCGACGCCGAAGACCCGCTAGAAGAACGTCGGGCCGCCGGAGTCTTCAGGGCGCGCTGTGGCCGTCGCACTGCAGCACCCCGAGATACCGGCTCCACGGGCCCACGGCCTCCCGGTACTGGTGGGCCATCACTCGGGAGATCTGGTGCAGGTGCGTCAGATCGTGGGCCGCCCAGGTGGCCAGCAGCTGCGAAAGCGTCACGGCGCCGAGGGAAGGATGGAGCCCCCGCTTCTGGAGATCCTCGGGCGAGAGACTCAACGCGCGCAGCTGGCCCAGGTTTTCGGCTCGCAGACGGGCGAACTCGTCCAGCAGGGTCCCCAGCGGCTTGCCGGCGGTCTCTCGCTCGTGTCCCCGCCGGTCGAACGGCTCGAACGCCCGCGTCTCTCCGAATTCGAGCACGCGCCGCGCGCGCGGCATCCAGTCCGTGCGCTCGCAGTGAATCAGGTGGCCGACGACGCCGGCCGGGCTCCAGGTGCCTTCGCCCTCGTTGCCGAGGGTCCAGGCGTCCGGCAGATCGCGCAGGAGAGCGTCCAGAGTCTTCGGCGCGCGCGCGAGGAGGGAGATCGTCTCTTCGAGTTGGTGTCCCATCGTGACCCCTTCCCGGGAACAACGCATGATACCGCCGCGGTCCCACGGTCCGGCCGACGCGCCGATCACTCCTGCCGACGTCCGTCCGCGCCCATCAATTCGGAGACGGCGCGGCTCTCTCCTGCGACGGCACGAACTCCTCCATGACCGCCCGCCGCATCAGGTCGGGAGGCAGGAGGCCCTGGGCCAGCAGGAAATCGTGGAAGGCCTTCTGGCGGAACTTCGCGCCGAGCGCCTTCTCGGCGTCTTCGCGCAGCTGGATCAGCTTCGTGTAGCCGTAGAAGTAGCTGTTCGCCTGCCCCGGCATGCGGTAGGTGTAGCGCTCGACCTCCTCCTGCGCGAAGGCGTGCGAGGCGACGACGTCCTGTTCGAGCACTCGGTAGGCGTCCTCCGGTTTGATCTTGCCGGCCTGCAGCTCGGGATCGAGAAAGGCCCGGGCCGCTCGGAGGAGACGGTAGTCGAGAGAGATGAGCTGGCCCTCCAGGGGCATGAAGGGTTTCACGAGGAATTCCGAGTACAGCCCCCATCCCTCCACGTTGGTGCTGTTGAAGGCGTAGCGCGCCCGCGCCAGCGACACGCCATGCTCGAGCATCGAGTCGAACTGCAGCTCGTGCCCGGGGCGCGCCTCGTGGGCCGTCAGCGTCCAGGCCGCGGCGTCGAAGGCGAAGTCGTCGTACTTCTGCGATTCGGACTGCCCCGGGCCCGCGGGAATGTTCAGGGGCAGCACGAAGACTCCCTTCTCTCCGGTGTTGTGCAGAAAGGGCGGAGGCTGCATGTGCGGCGCGGGCTGCTGGGCGGTCTCCGCGGCCGAGGCGATCCGAATGCGCGCCGGCCGGTCCGGCAGGGAAACGATCTGCTCCTCGGCGATGATCTTTTCGATCTGCTTCAACCGATCTTCGTAGAACGGCAGGATCGCGTCGCCGACGATCTGCTGCTTCTTCAGCTCGCGGATCACATCGCGATAGTCGCTCGACGGCAGATGACGGCCTTTGGCGATCTCCGCCGCGATCGGGATCATCTCGGCCTGGATATCGAGGAATGCCTGGTGCGCCATCGTGGCGAGCTGGGCCGGCGGGATGTCGATGCCGAAGCTCTCCAACGCCAGCGCGTACTCTTCGGGCGGGAGCCGGAAGTCGGTCCGCGCCCTGGGAAGAATCTCCGCGCGCACCCACGCGTCGTAGTCGGAGAGCTGCTGCTTCAATCTGGCGAACGGCTCCTGCCAGCCGGTCAGGCCGTATTTCTTCAGAAGGGCCGCGATTCCATCCACGTAGTTGCCGTTGCGCGCCATTTCGGTTTCGATCTCGACCCTGGCCGGGTAGAGCGCGCCGGCCCTGGCCATCTGGTCCTGCGTCCGCTTCTTCAGAATCTCGGTCAGGGCGGCGTACCCGCGCTCGACGCCGGCGTACTCGCGGATGCGGACGACCGCCGCGGCGCGGCGCTCCGCAGCCGTCTGCTCGTCGAGCAGCATCCGCAGGCCCCCGAACACGGCGCCGCTCGCGTTGTAGAAGGGAACCTCGTGCGCCCGCTCGAAATCCTGCCGCTTGAAGTTGAGCTCGACCCTGCGGATCATGATCTGCAGGTCCTGGGCGACGTCCTTCTGCTGCTTCTCCGCGGCGGCGGTCTTCAAACGGCCCAGCACCGCCTCGGTCTCCCGCCGTTCCTCCTCGTCGTCGGCCCAGGTCGGTTGGGAGGCCTTGGTATCGAAGGCCTTCAGCCCCTGCGCGGACGCGGCCTCGGGATGGTGACGGAAGGTCACCTGGATCAGCTCGTCGGCGTACTTGTTGCTGATCGCGATCCAGCCGCGGTCCTCCGAGCGCGCGCGCGGCCGCGGCGAGGGAACCGCCGTCGGCGCGCCGGGGCCGGGAACGGGCTGGCCCTGCGCCAGGGCGGCCATTGCCCAGACTGCGCCGACCGTCGTTGCGGAAACCACCAGCATTCTTCGGATCACGGGAACCTCCATCAGCCATCGATCGGAGAGTAAATCACGAGGCCGGAGCTTTCCGATCCGGGCCGGGCGCGAAGCCCGCAAGCGCGCGCGCGTCCGACCGAGCGACGCAGAGCGCGCGGTAGGCGAAGATGCGCTCGTCGTCGGCGAGATGCCCCACGACGTCCTTCAACGTCCATTTCGCGGAGGCATAGGTCAGGCCCTGGACCGCCCGCTCGCCCAGGGGCGAGAGCTGCGCGAGGGTGCCGCGCTCCTGATCCGCGAGGATCTCGACGAATTCCCCGCCGCCGGGCCGCCCGAAGACGGCCCGTGACGGGCCCGCGGGCTCCCTGGTCATTGCGCTCGCGTCCGGAGACCTGAGCGGCTCGACATGCCGGTGGACATTCCATCCGGGCCCTGCGGCATGACCACTCCGTGGCGCGAGGAACAGGACCACTTCGACCTTCCCGCGGCACGAGAAGTGCAGCCGTTCGAGGTCTGGAGTGGCGGGCGTCAGCGCGCGCGCCACCGACGTCAGAAAGGGGAATCCATGAACAGCGTGGTTCACTTCGAGATGCCCTATAGCAATCGGGATCGGATGGCGAAGTTCTACGAGTCGGCGTTCGGGTGGCAGACCGAAAAGCTCGGCGAGGACATGGGGAACTACGTCGTCGCGACCACCACCGAGAGCGGCGCGGATGGCGGCCCCAGGAAGCCCGGGGCCATCAACGGCGGCTTCTTCCCCAAGAAGCCGGACTGGCCCGCGCAGTATCCCTCCGTCGTGATCGCCGTGCCCGACATCGGGAAATCTCTGAAGAAAATCGCGGAGGCCGGCGGGAAGGTGCTCGGCGAGCCGATGGACATCCCCGGCGTGGGGCGTTACGTCTCGTTCACCGACACCGAGGGCAACCGGGTGAGCGTGCTCCAGCCCTCTCCGCGGGGCTCGGCCTAGCAGATCCGGCGCCGCGTCACAAGGTCTACATTGTGTTCCGCGCGAGCGCCGCGATCGCCTCGGGCAGCCGCTCGCGCCAGGTCTCCGGGGCGTGGACCCCGCCTGGGACCTCCGCATAGGTCACGTCCTACACCTTCGCGCGCAGCGCGTCGCGCAGTCTTCGGTTTGCGTGGAGAATCGAGGGCGCCGCGCCGCCCAGCGCGCCTTTCGATTCCCGAGAGCCGACCTCGAGCAGGAATCGGACGTCCCGCTTCGCCGCCGCGGCGACCTGGCTCGTGAGCCACTCGTAGGGCTCCCCGTTGGATCCTTCGTTCCCGCGCCAGAACGCCCCGCTCTGGGACAGGACGTTCCCGAACAAGTCGGGACGGCGAAAGGCCACGTACGCGGCGGCGAGGCCGCCGGCGCTCGGACCCGCCACGATCGTGCGATGCGGATCCCGAGTCACCCGCCACCGCTGCCGCGCCCACGGCAGGACCTCCTCGGCGAGGAATCCGACGAACCGGTCGTGGTTGGCGAGGTCCGCCAGGCGCCGTGCGGACGTCCCGTTGTCGATCAGGACGCCGACGAACGGCCCGGCCTTTCCGCGGGCGAGCAGGTCGTCGAGGATTCGGGGAAGTGGGATCTCGTCGAGATACTCGCCGCCGTCGAAGCAAACCAGGAGGTCATAGGCCCCGTGCGAGCTCGCGGAGTAGTCGGGCGACGTGTAGATCCAGACGCGGCGATCCTGCGCATAGACCTTGCTCGCGATCGCGAGCTCCTCGACCTTGCCGGCAGGAATCTGCCGCGCGGGATCCGGGAGCCGGGCCCGGCCCGCAGGAGCGAGCCTCCCCGACGCCAGGACCGCGGCGAGCGCGAAGCGGACGGCGTTGGTCTTACGGATCGTCGGCATGGCGGCCGGAAAGTCTAAGGCACTTCCCCGTTGACGATCTTTCCCGCTCGACGCGACCGGTT
This sequence comes from uncultured Acidobacteriota bacterium, assembly GCA_963733955.1. Classification (GTDB taxonomy): domain Bacteria; phylum Acidobacteriota; class Thermoanaerobaculia; order UBA5066; family Gp7-AA6; genus DATFTF01. The sequence goes on along the minus strand of CAVTEW010000003.1, from coordinate 571,098 downwards.
CAATCAGGACCAGGGACGCGGAGATGGCTCTATCCGGCCGGTCCAAAGTGGTCATTGCGCTCCAGCCCATTTTCCGCAGAGACTCACGCACCGTGAAGAGCCGCCTGCCCGCCCGCCCCCCGTCGTTGCTCCGGCTTCATGCGTCGAAACGGACGCTCCATTCATGAACGTTCCCGCCGGACCGCCGCGTCGGACCGCCGGGCGGGCGATTCTGTGGGGCGGCCTTTCTTGCGGCGTGCTCGACATCAGCTCCGCGGTCCTCCTCTCGCTCGCCTACGGCGGCTCGCCGGTGCGCATGCTCCAGGGCATCGCCGGCGCCCTGCTGGGTCCGGTGAGCTTTCGGGGCGGGTTCGCGACGGCCGCGCTCGGATTGGCGATGCACTTCGGCGTCGCCTTCACGGCCGCGTCCATCTTTTTCCTCCTCAGCCGGCGGATTCCGGCGATGGTCGAATGGGCCGTGCCGAGCGGCCTGGTCTTCGGCGTCGTGTGGCTCCTGGTCATGTACCGTGGCGTCATTCCCCTGACGATCGTCCTGCGGACGCTCTACCTCACCGACGTCAAGCGGACGCTGCCGGCCCTCTGGCCCTTGCCGTTCTTCGTTCACATGATCTGCGTGGGGCTGCCCATCGCTCTGGCGGTCCGCCGTTTCGGTCCGTGGCCCAGGGCGGCAGCGGCGCCGCTGGAGCAGAGCGCTTAGGGCGGACCGGCCGGCGCCTCCGACCGCCGCATCGGAGAACGCTCCGATGCCGATCGGCCGTCGTAGCGTAGGCGGCGATCCCCGGCCCGGCGACCGATCGGATCTGAGCGCCGGAACGGGAGCGCACTGCGAAATCGACCGCGATTGGGTGCGCCGATGCGTCCTACAAGAATCACCGCGGCGCGGCCATGCAGGAAGCCCGCTTCGTGATCGACGACGTCGCGGCGGACGCCCCCGACGACGATCACCGCCTGATGAATGACAACAACGATCCGAAGACGACGTTCTATGAAGTCCAGAAGTTCTTCCAGCTCCCGCAAGAGCGCATCGCCGGCCGGCTGGCGCGGGAGTCCCGGCCGACGACGCCCAAGCCTTAACGGAAGGGCGATGTCGGTGCCTCGACGCAGTCCGGCCGAGGGCCGGCCCGGCGGCTCCAGGGCGAGCCTTTCTTGTAGATCGTCTACAGAACCCGCAGGGTTTCCCGGCGGGACGCCCAGAAGCGCCGAACAGGCAGAACGGAGCTGCTCATGACACGAACGTTTCGGATCCTTCTCCTCGCCGGCCTCGCGGGAGCGGCGGGCTCGATCCTCCCCGGCCGGGAGTTCGCCGGCTTGACTCCTCCCAAGACCGGCAAGATCCCCGTGGCGATCGTCCTCACGCAGCACGCCAACCTGATCGATTTCGCGGGCCCCTGGGAAGTGTTCGGCAGCGTCCGGATCGAAGGCCGGGGCCGATCGAAGGGTTCGGACGAGCCCCAGGACGACCAGTTCCCATTCGACCTCTACATCGTCGGAGACGCCGCGGCGCCCGTGGACTTCGACGCCGGGATCACCATGGTCCCGCGATTCACGTGCGACAACGCCCCGACGCCCGCCGTCATCGTCGTCGGCGCCCAGCAGGGGTCGCCGCGGATGAAGGCGTGGCTGCAGAAGGCCGCGGCCGACCCGCGCACGAAGGTCATCATGTCGGTGTGCACGGGGGCGTTCAAGCTCGCGGGCGCCGGGCTCCTCGCCGGGAAACCGGCCACCACCCACCACGGCTTCTACGACGAGTTCTCCAAAGACTTTCCGAACGTGACGCTGCGCCGGGGCGTGCGTTTCGTCCGAAGCGACGCGCGCATCTTCACCGCCGGCGGTTTGACCTCGGGCATCGACCTCGCCCTGCACATCGTCGACCTCTACTTCGGCGCCGACGCCGCGCAGCGGACCGCGGACTGGATGGAGTACCAGGGGACGGGCTGGCGCACAAAGGACTAGAGACGCGAGCAACGTTCGACGAGCGGCCAGCGAACGCGTTCGCGGCGCCGCGCCGGAAGGACGACCGCGCTCGCTTATACTCGCGTGACGAACCCGAGAGTCTGAACTGTCCACGAGCCAGGACAGCGCAATGGCGTCGACCGAGATGAACTGCGAGCGCACATCAAGCGTCGCCGGCGCGCCCCGAACGGCCTGGCTCGGCGCCGCGGCCAGCGCCTTCCTGCCCGCGGCGACCGCGATCGTTTACGCGCTGGCTGCGCTCGATCCGCAGCGCGTGCCCGACTCGCTGGCGCTGGCGTTGGGCACCTTGTTCATCGCCCAGCTGCCGCTCGCCGTCCTGGGGGGCGCGTTCTCCGGAGTCCTCTACATCGAGGGCTCCGCCGTCCGGCGCGTCGTCGTCTACCTCGGCGTCGTCGGCTTCGTGGCTGCTGTGGGCTGGCTGGGAATCCGCACCTCGGCGTCTTTCCTCGCGCCGGCGCTCGGCCTCGCCGTGGCGACCCAGGTGCTCTCGCTCCTCTTCCTCGGCAACGACGTCTCGCGCGCGCGCAAGCGAATCGGCGCGGCCGCCAACGACGCCATCAACCTGATCTTTCTGGCCTTTTGGGCCGTTTTCGCCGCGCTCGTGGCGGGGGGCCTGGTCCAGCGATACGCCGCGGCGACGCTCGCGCGTTTCCGGATCGAGCTCCGCCTCGGGCACCTCGCCTGGGTGGTGGTGGCCTATTTCGCGCTGCGGGCCGTGAGCGCCGCGTACGTCCACACGGCCGCCTTCGCGCGCCGCGGCAAGGGGTACTTCGAACGGCCGTGGATCGAGTGGCTCGTCCAGCACCTCGGACGGTCGGAGTCCAAGGACGATGACTAGGGGGTGCGCTCCCGGAGGTCGCAGAACGTCCGCCGATCTAACAGCCCGTGGATAAATCGGTCATTTGGTTTTACGCGACTGCGAGTGGAGGATTTGAGCCGGGGTGCTGAGTATCGCGAGGATGCGGGCTGAAAGAGTCGAGTTGGTCGGAGAGGGAACGAACGAGGTTGCACATCGAAGAGAGGAACACTGAGAGGGCGTGTGCGAGGAGGGTCTTTCTGCTCTGGAAGCCGCGCGGGGTGCCCAGACCGATGAGGCTTCGCAGCACGATGCCGAGATTGAGGGCGGCGATGTGGATCTGGTAGCGCTTGAGGATATTGGCCCGACCTCGCAGATGAACCCGTCGCATGCCTCCCGTTTCGCAGGCGTGGGCGAAGCTCCTTTCGACGGTCTCCCCGCGTTTCTTGAGAAGGCGTTTGCCGGCGGCGCTCCGGATCCTGCGGCGGTTGAGATAGAAGGCCCGCTGTCGGTCTTTGACCTCTTGCTCCCCAACCTCTCGGGAGAGTCGCTGCCATCGACGCCGCCCCTTCTGCCGCCGTTCGGGAATGCAGGTGTTGTATCCCCGTTGATGCAGATCTCCCACCACCGCGCCGCTGTGGTATCCACGATCGGCCACGACCTCCAAGATGTCGCACTGCGGGTTGGCCCTGGCAACTGCCGCGTCCGCCCGAGTCAGCGTTTGCGGCAGCGTCGTGGTGTCTCCCGAATCGGCCGGGTGGATCTCCGCTGCCACGATCACTCCGCTGGTCACATCCACCGCATGCTCGGCTTTGTGTGCCAGATGCGTCGTTCCGTCCTTCATCTTCGTGATCCGCGCGTCCGGATCGCTCGAGCTCTTCCACTCCTTGTTGGAGACCTTCTTGCCCTTCCTCTTGCGATCCATCCGCCCCAGATCCTCCGGCGTCGGATCCTTGATCCCCTCCGCCCTGGCCAACTTCTTCAGATACTTCTGGTACGACGCCCCGTCGGCTCGCCGCACAATCGTTCGCATCGCCGCGTTGGCCTCCAAAGTCGTTGCGTCAATGGCCACCTTCCGTCCCTTCAGCAGTCCTTCTTCCTGCGCCACCTTCAGAACCCAGCCGAAAATCTCCCGGTGAATCCCTTCCGGAAACTTGCGCCTCAGTCCCGACAACGTCGAATGGTCCGGCGTGGCTTGCGTCAGCCCGTAGCCCAAAAACTCCCGCAACGACAACGAGTCCGCGCACTTCCATGCGATCGCTCGCTCCGAGGACAGACCCTCAAAAAACCCCACGAACATCATCCGCATGTACGTTCCGGGCGGAATCGACGGACGACCCAGCGTCTCCGCGAAGATCTCCCTCTCCTCCACCAACCTCTCCACGAATCGATCGAACCCGTGTTGTCCCAGCAGCCCGTTGAGCCGCCGATAGAAAAGATGACCCTCCCCTCGCGAAAGCTCGCTCGTACTCACCCACATCGGCGGTTGGTCGCCACCCTCACGGCTTCCCATCGACATCGGCGCTTCCTCCCTACAGAATCTCTGCCGATGAAAACCTTCCACCCCATCACTTCATGCCGACAAAATCAGACTTTTTCCACGGGCTGTTAGCCCTGGCTGCGAGAGAATCGGGCTTCATGACGACTCGTCATCAGCCACGCCCATTGGGATCACATGGGCGGCATCGACCTTTTTCCGAAAGCGACCGTCTGGATCCAGAAGCAGGAGTTCGCCCACTACACCGGCGACGCCTGGCAGCCCGGCGGACGGCACGGAGGCATCGATCCCGACGACGTCCAGGCGCCGCTGCGGCGCAACACCGAAGGCCGCCTGCGCCTGGTCGACGGCGATGACGTCGAGATCCTTCCCGGCATCCGCGCCTACACCGGGGCGCGCCACACCCGGGCGTCCCAATACATCCGCGTCGACGGCGACCGGCCCTTCGTCCTCGCTTCGGACAACTGCTATCTCGACCGCAACCTCGCCGAGCGCAAGGCCAGCGCCACGTTCAGCGAGGCCGATCGGCCCGCCAACATCCGGAATCAGGAGCGCACGATCGCGCTCGCGGGCTCGGCCGACCGGGTCGTTCCCGGGCACGACCCGCGCCAGTTCGAGCGCTTCCCGACCCAGGGGCGGATCGCGAAGATCCGGTAGCCGCCCGTCCGAGGCGCGGTCTACCGGAGCGGGTCGATCGGCGTCCGCTTGGGCTCTTTGCCAAAACGCGCCCGCGATCGCTCGATCAACTTTCGAATCTCGACGTCGCGGTCCTTGGGCGCCGCGCTGGTGACCCAGTCGCGGATCAGGCGCTCCGCAGCCGCGGCCACCTCGTCGACGGTGCGCGCGAAGAGCTCCTCGTTCGTCTTCGAGGGCTTGTTGGCTCCGCTGACTTTCCGGACGAACTGGAGGGACGAGGCGCGGATCTCCGCCGCGGTCGCCGGCGGAGCGAAGTTGGCGAGCGTGCGAATGTTGCGGCACATGGCGCGACTCTAACCCGATCTCATGGAGGCCTGGTCCATCCAGGCGTCTTCTATTCGTACCGCAGCGCCAGGGTCGGGGCGATCCGCGAGGCCTTGCGCGCCGGCACGTAAGCCGCGAGCATGGTCACCAGAACCATCGCCGGCACCACGGTGAGATAGACCAGCAGGTCGACTCCTCCGGCGTTGAACAGCATCGCGTTCATGAACTTCTCGAGGCCGAACCCCATGGCCATCCCGATCCCCGCGCCGAACGCCACCAGGACGAGCCCCTTCTTCATCATCAAGCGCAGCACGTCCGCCGGCCGCGCGCCAATGGCCATGCGGATGCCGATTTCGCGCGTCCGGCGGCTCACGTTGTAGGCTACCAGTCCGTACAACCCGGCGATGGCCAACAGCAGACCGACCGCGCCCAGGGTGCCGACGAGCTCGACCGCGATGGCCGGGCCGTCCACGGCGGCGTACCGGTAAAGATCCGCATACGTCCTCGTTTCCAGCATCGGCATGTTCGGGTCGAGCGCCCGGACGGTGTCCTTGGCGACCCGGACGAGCTGCAGAGGATCGCCGCTCGATTTGAGCAGCAGGACCATCCGGGCGGCGGGATGCTGCGCCAGCGGCAGGTACACGAAATCGATGGCCCGATCGAAGGTGTCCTTGTACTTGACGGTCTGCGCCACGCCGACGATCTGGATGGGCGTGCCGGTCGGGCCGTCCAGCCGGAAGCGTTTGCCCACCGCGTCGGCGGCCGGCCAATAGTGCTTCGCGAACTGTTCGTTGACGACGGCGACGCGCGGAGCCTCCGCGGTGTCGGACGCCAGGAACCCGCGGCCGCGCAGGATCGGAACCCCCATGGTCTGGAAGAACCCTTCATCGACCGTGTCCGCCGTCGCGGTGAAGCTCTCGCGATCGCGCGGCATCGGAAAGCCCTCCGGCGCGAAGGCGACCCGGCCGAAATCGTCCAATCCCAGCGGAGGGTTTTGCGTCAGCGCCGCGCTCTCGACGCCCGGCGCCTCCCGCACGCGCCGGGTCAACTGCTCATAGAAATGCCGGGTCCGCACCTCGTCGTACTGCACCAGGCGCGGGTCGAATTTCACCATCAGCAGGTGGTCCCTTGCGTCTTTCGCGAAATCGATTCCCTCCTGCAGGCTGTTGTGAAAGCCTCGAAACATCAGGAAGGACGCGGTCAGAAGCATCAGGGACATGGCGATCTGCGCGACCACCAGCGCGTTGCGGCCCCACAGTCGCTTGCGTCCGGGGACGTCGACGTCGGCGGCCTTCAGTCCGCTGAGCAGGTCGGTCCGCGTGCTCTGCAGCGCCGGCACCAGGCCGCAGAACAGCGCGCTCAGAACGGACAGGACGAGGCTCGCCGCGAGCACGCGCCCGTCCATTCGGAACGGGATCTTGAGAGGCAGCTCGGTGGGAATGCTGAAGGCCTGCATGAACCGGATGCCGCCATAACCGACGACGATCCCGCCCAACCCGCCCAGGATCGAAAGGACCAGGCTCTCCGTCAGAAGAAGCCGGATCAGCCGGAATCGCCCCGAACCCATCGCCAGGCGCACGGCGATTTCGCGCGTCCGTGAGCGGGCGCGGGCCAGCAGCAGCCCGGCCGCGTTGGTGCACGCCACCAAGAGCACGGCCAACGCCAGGATCGTGAAGATGACCCCGAATTTCCAGTTGGCGTCGTTGTCCTGCGTCCGCATCTCGAACTGCGTGCGCACGGCCGCGCCGCGCTCACGATTGGATTTTGGATACTCGCGCTCGAAATTGCGCGCGAGCACGGCAAGCTCGTTCTGGGCGCGCCGCCGCGTCGTGCCGGGCTTCAAGCGGGCCCGCACCACCAATTCCCGGTCGTCGCGGTCGGTGAAGAAATTCTTCCGCGGGCTGGTCGAGAGGGTCCCCGCCATCGCCAGGGGAAAGTAGAAGTCCGGGCGAATGAAGATGAACATGCCCGGGAAGGTCTCCGGCGCCACGCCGATCACGGTGAAATTCGCGCCGTTCAAGCGAATGACTCTGCCGACGACGGACGGATCGCTCCCGAATTCGTGCTTCCAGATATCCGGGCCCAGCACGACCACGGCATCGCGGCCCGGGACCTTGTCCTCCTCCTCCCGAAAGCCGCGCCCCAGCGTCGGCTCCACGCCGAGCACGCGGAAGTAGTTTCCGGACACCAGTAGTCCGGCCCGGACCAGGGGCGTGGCCCGGGGCTCCGCGCTGAAGCCGACCGCGCTGACGGCCGCGTTGGCGACGACGCCGTCGTAGCTCCTGGAGTGGTCGCGGATGTCCAGGTATTCGCGATAGGAGAACGAGTCGAAGCTGTTGTCGCGCGACGTGCCGACCAGAGTGACCACGTCCCGGGGGTGCGCCACGGGATAAGGCCTGAAGATCAGCGCATCGAGCATGCTCAACGGCGTCGCGGTCATCCCGATGCCCAGCGCGATCGTGACGACGACGAACGCGGCCAGCCCGGGCGTGCGGCGCAGGCTCCGGAAGGCGTAGCGCACGTCGTCGAGAAAGTCCGTCAGCCAATGCAGGCGCCGCGCGTCCCGAATCTCCTCCTTGCGCTGATCCAGTCCGCCCATCGCCCGCAAGGCCCGGGCCCGCGCCGCCTCGGGAGACAACCCCTCGGCGACGCCCTCTTCGATCTTGCGGTCCAGGTGGAACTGGAGCTCCTCGTCGAGCTCCTGTTCGACCCGGCGCAAGCGGAGAAAGGACCGGAGCCGCAAGGGCGCGGTGAACCACCAGTGTTGCATTCGCATGGCTCTACGCCTCCGAAAGCTGGATGACTTGCGAGATGGCCGAGGAGAGCCGCAGCCAGTTCGCCGCCTCCGTTTCGAGTTGCCTTCTGCCCAGCCGGGCGAGCGATCTCAGGCGAAAGCGGATGGCCCATCCGTGCAGGGGCGGGATCGCCAGGATCTTCAGGAGAAGCAGGTCGAGGGTGCCTTGGACGAGGTCGTTGGGTTTACTCATATCGGTTTCCTGGGCGAAGCGACGCCGCCTTCCTCTCGGTAAACAAGGGGACTCAATCTCCAATACGAATTCCCGATTTTGAAGTTTCCCGGGAGGAGATCGCGGCGGCCGGCTCGATCCGGGCTTTCCGAGCTTTCGCGGAGCGCGGCTCGGCTCTTCGAGCGCGAAGCGTCCTATTTTCTGTGAGTTGGGAGGACGATCTGGCGGAGGCGCGGGGCCGCGGCCGCGGACGCTTCACTGGCAGCGGAGGATCGCTCTTCTGAAGGAAGCCATCCGTGTCCCGATCCCGGACAGGCGGCTTTCAATCCACACACTCGGACCGACGAGACGGCCGGATGCGCGACGGGAAGACCTGAACCCTTCCTCCGTTCCCGCGGGTATCCGCTCCTGAGAGCCCCCGATCCGGGCTCAGGGAGGATGCGATGACGCTCGCGGATGTGCTGGCCGTGGTTTCCGGATTGACGCTCTCCGGGGCGGGGTTCGCTTCGTTCTCGATCGTTCTGCTGCTGTTCTTCCCGCGGACGGTCGATCGGGCCGCGTCGAAGGTCTCGCAGCGGCCGGGCCGAAGCCTGCTGCTCGGGGCGGCCGCGTTTGTTCTTCTCTTCTTTGGCATCGCGGCGATGCTCAAGTCGCCCGGCGGCCCCAAGCCGTTGCCCGCGATCCTCCTCCTGCTCGGCGGCCTGACCTTCGCGGCGGTCGGCGGCGCCGGGCTCGCGGCGGGCCTCGGTCAACGCTGGGGCAAGAGCCCGGGAGCCCCGCGCCTGCGGGACGTCGCGATCGGAGCGCTGCTGCTCGAGGGCGCCGCGGCTCTTCCGCTGGTCGGCTGGTTCGTCCTCGCGCCGGCCGTTCTCCTGCTTGCTCTGGGCACCGGGCTGCGGACGATCTGCGTCCCGTCCCGCCGCGCCGAGCTGTCGCTCTCTCCTTCCGCCTGAGGCCGGCCATGCAAGACCGCCGTCTGTTCCTTCGAAGCGCCGGCTGGGCGGCGGCCGCCGCGGCCGCTTCCGCCGCATGCCGCCGCGGCCCGGATTTCCAGGCGCTCCTCCCCCGCTTCTCCGGGAGAACGGACGTGGCGGCGGACCTCGGCAGCGGCGCGGGCGCTCCCGTTCCGCGCTGCCTCTCGCGGCTGGCCTATGGCCCGAAGCCGGGCGACGTCGAGCGGGTCGCCGGAATGGGAGCGGACGCCTGGATCGAAGAGCAGCTTTCCCCCGCTTCGATCTCCGACTTCTCCACCCGCTGGAAGATCCGGGCGATCGAGACGATCGCGCTCGGTCTGCCCGATCTCTTCGACTACGCGCGGCCGACCGTGATCGCCGATCTGCGCCGCGCGACGATCCTGCGGGCGGTCTCTTCGGAGCGCCAGCTGTTCGAGCGCATGGTCGAGTTCTGGACCGACCACTTCAACGTCTTCGTCGGCAAGGCCGACTGTGCCTGGCTGAAGGTCGTCGACGACCGGGAGGTCGTCCGCCGCCACGCGCTCAGAAACTTCCGCGATCTCCTGCGCGCCTCGGCCACCAGCCCGGCCATGCTCGTCTACCTGGACGGGGAAGCCAACGCCGCCGGCAGGCCCAACGAGAACTACGCCCGCGAGGTGATGGAGCTCCACACGCTCGGCGTCGACGGCGGCTACACGCAGCGGGACGTCATCGAGCTCGCCCGGGCGCTCACGGGCTGGCGCGTGCGCAGCGCGTTCTGGCGCGGGCGGGTCTTCTTCGAGCAGATCCGGCACGACGCGGCGATCAAACAGGTGCTGGGGATGCGCCTGGATTCCGGGCCGCAGCGCGATCTCGACGAGATCGTGGACCGTCTGTGCGCCCATCCTTCGACCGCGCGGCACATCGCCGCAAAGCTCGTGCGCCGGTTCGTCTCCGAGGATCCGCCGGAAGCGCTGGTCGCCCGCGTCGCCGCGGCCTTCACGGCGAGCCGCGGGGACATCGCCAAGACCGTCGCGGCGCTGGCGCATTCGCGGGAGCTGCGAGAGGCTCCGCCAAAGCTGCGCCGTCCGTTCGACTTCACGATCGCCACGCTGCGGTCGGTGGGCGCCCGGACCGACGGCGGGCCCGCGCTCCAGGAGGCGCTCTCCCGAATGGGACAGCTCCCGTTCGCGTGGCCGACGCCCGACGGATTTCCCGACGCCGCGGCGCCGTGGAGGGCGCGGCTCCTCCCGCGCTGGAATTTCGCGATGGACCTTGCGGCCGGGCGCATCCGAGGCACGCGGATCGATCCCGGGCTGCTGCAGGACCCCGCGCGGCTCGCCGGCGCGCTTCTGCGGCGCCCGCTCGACGCGTCCGAGCGGCGGGCCCTCGCGCTGGCCGGTCCGGGGCCGGAGTCCGCCGCGCTCGCGCTCTCGCATCCGCAGCTTCAGGTGTGTTGAGTCCGGAGGAGGAAACACCATGACCCGTCCCATCCTCGTCGTCGTCAGCCTCCGCGGCGGAGTGGACGCCTTGAACGCGGTGATCCCCTACCGCGACGGAGACTACTACCGCCTGCGTCCTTCGCTCGCGGTCCCCGCGCCGGGCCGGGCCCGCCGCGCCGCCATCGACCTGGACGGTTTCTACGGCCTCCACCCCTCGTTGGCGCCGCTCGAGCCCCTGTGGGATCGGCGCGAGCTCGCCATCGTCCACTCGGTCGGCTGGCCGGGCGTCTCGCACTCGCATTTCGAAGCCTGGGAGGAGATCGAGGCGGGCGCCGTCGGATCGGATCGCCCGACGTCGGGGTGGCTGGCCCGGGCCCTGGCCCTGTTCGGCACGGAGAACGAATCCGCGCTGAGGGCCGTGGCCTTCGCCGACACAATGCCTGGATTGTTGGCCGGCGCGCTCGGCGCGACGGCGATCCGCTCGCTCGAGGAGCTTCGCCTCGCCGGCGCGCAGGACCGCCGCCGGAGCGTGGAGAAGGGCCTGCGCCTCCTCTACGAGCACGCCGCGCTGCCGGTGGGCGGATCCGGGATCGGCGCGCTCGACGCGGTGGCCGCGATCGAGCGCTGCGCGCGCATGGCGAGGACCTCGGCCGCCGGCCAGACGCCGTTCGCACGCCAGCTCGACATGATCGTGCGGCTCATTCAGGCCGGCGTGGGCCTGGAGACAGCCACGGCGGAGCTGGGCGGCTGGGACTTCCATATCGGGGCCGGGTCCACCGACGGCCCGATGGCGCGGCTGCTCCGGGAGCTCGCCGAAGGCATCGCCGGTTTCGCCCGAGACCTCGGGCCGGACTGGAAGAGGGTCGTCCTGGTGGCGATCTCGGAGTTCGGGCGCCGGGCGCAGGAGAACGGCAGCGGCGGCACGGATCACGGACAGGGCGGGCTGATCTTCGTCGCGGGCGGCGCGGTCGAGGGCGGCCGCGTGGCCGGGCAATGGCCGGGCCTCGCCGCAGCGCGCCTGGCCGGTCCGGGCGACCTCGCCATCACGACCGATTTTCGCGACGTCCTCCTGGAGGTCCTGCCCCGCGGCCTTTCGCCGGCCGAACGCGAGCGCGTCTTCCCGCGTTATCAGAAGACGAGGGATCTGGGCCTTCTTCCGGCGTAACCTTGGGGGAGACGACCTTGAAGGCCACGAGGGGTAAGCCGATTGACCGCTGCGCCGCCGGCCGGGGAGGAGGGAGCGCTCGTCGCGCGCGTCCTCGCGGGCGAGCGCGCGGCGTTCGAGGAGCTGGTTTCCCGCTACCATCGCATCGTGTTCGCGATCGCCTACCGCATGACCGCCAATCGCGCCGAGGCCGAGGAGGTCTCCCAGGACGTCTTCCTGCGGATCTACCGGGGCCTGGCGCGGTTCGACGCGCGCCTCCCGCTGGCCCCCTGGGTGCGAAGGATCGCCAGCAACGCGGCGTCGAACCACCTGCGCCGGCGCAGCCTGGAGCGGCGCCACGCGCCTCCGCAAGCCGAAGAGGACCTTCCGGAGCTTCCCGACCCTGCCGCCGATCCCGAACGGCAGGCCGCGCGGGGCGAGGCGGCCGGGCGGCTCCGGCGCGCGCTCGCCGTCCTGCCGGAGAATCAACGGATGGCCGTGACCTTGAAGTACGTCGAAGATCTGTCCGCCGAGGAGATCGCGCAAGCGATGGGCGCCCCGCGCAACACGATCAAGACATGGCTGCTGCGGGCACGGGAACGGCTGCGCGAGGAGTTGAAGAATGAGTTGTGAGCGCGCCCTGCCCCTCCTGTACGACCTCGTCGACGGAGACGTCGAGCGCGCGGACGCGATCTGGCTGACCGGGCACGTCGCGTCGTGCGCCGGATGCGCGGGACTCCTGACGGAGCTGCGCGCGGCCGAATCGGCCTACGCGCAGGCGATTCCCGTCGCGCCGCCCGCGGGCCTGGCCGCACGGATCGCCGACGCGGTCTGGGAAGCCGCTCCGGAGCGGGCGCCCGGGTGGTCCTGGGAGCCGGCGGCGGTGTTCGTGCTCCTGGCGGCCCTGATCGCCGCGGCGCTCCTGGCTCCGGACCTGGGCGGTTCGACCGGAATCCTGGCGCGGGCAGCCGCGGTTTTCCCGCGAGTGAGCCCGGGCGCACTGCCGACCCTCGGGCGCGCAATCGCCGCGGCGGCGCGGGAGGCCGCATCGCGGCTTCCCGGCTCGGCCGCCGGGATCGGATGGACGCCGCTCGCCGCCGTGGCCGTGGCGCTTCAGATCGCCGGCAGCGCCTGGCTCCTGAGCGGGCGCCGCGCGGTCAGGCCGGAGGCGCGATGAACGCGAACCTCCCGCCGGACGTCGCCGCGAAGCTCGCCGCCGCCCTCGATGTCGCGCACACGCTCGGCGTGGCCGCGCTTCTGGTCCTTGCCGGGTTGGGGCTGACCGCGACGCTCCTGCTCCTGCGCACGGGCCTCACGCGGCTGGTTCGCCGCTTCGACGACGCCGCCGACCATCGTTCCGGATGGCGTCGTTTCGCGATCGGGGTCATCAACACCGCGGCGCTCCTCCTCGTGGCCGTGGCCCTGGGAAGCCGCCCGGACACGAAGGGGCTCGGCGTTCTGGTCTTCGCGCTGTGGGCCGTTCTCGCCGTCTTCGGCCTGACCGCCGAGACGGCAAGGCTGGGCCGCTGCCTGCTCGAGCTCGCGCGCCGCGAGCCGACCGACGCCATCGGCACGATCGTCGGCGGACTGATCCTGACGGGGTGCCTGCTCCTCCCGTTCCTGGGCTGGGCGGCGCTCGCCGGGCTCATCCTTCGGGCCACCGGAACGGGAGTCTCCGGGCTCTTCACGCGCCCGCCGCACGCGGGCGCCTGACCTACCGCGGCAGGATCGTTCTGGCCGTCCGGTCACTGCCCGGGTGCTCGGGAGCGCTGCGCGCAGCGGAAGGAGCCGTCTCGTAGCGAAAGCCGCTTCCGAGCGCGGCGGCGCCGACCCCCGGGACCGACACCATGACATCGACCGGGCCGACGTCGTGCGGCGGCGTCCGGGCGATGAGAACCTGGCCCGTCAGGACGGAGACCTCGGCCGCCGCCGTCCCGCCGAAGAAGACCGTGGCTCCGTCGGCGAAGCCGGCGCCCTCGATCACGACGAGCGCGCCGCCCCCGGAGGGTCCGTGCGACTGGCCCACGCGGTCGACCTCCAGGGAACCGGGAGAGCCCACCAGGGAGATCGTCATCCGCATCGGGCCGACGTTCTCGTCGACGACGCCGCCGAGCAGGATGCGCACGGTCTGGCGCGCCTGGAGCGAGACGGTCAGGGACGTCGTTCCGAACCCGCATTCGCCGAACCCGCCGATCGGAGGGCACGCCTGGGGCAGGGGCGTGTAGGGGCCGCACGCCGCGCCGGTGAAGATCGAGATCGCCGTGTTGACGTCCGTACACGTGTCGAGCTCGTAGGTTCCGCCCGCCGCCGGAGTGAACTCGAACCACGTCGAGCCCGAACGGCCCTGACCCGCATGACACGGCGAGTCGGGGTCCGTGCTCTCGGTCTCCCCCGAGGCGTCGTTCCACGAAACGGTGTAGGGAAAGGGCCCCGATCCGGGAACGAGCTGCGGCGTGGCGCAGGAGTCCGCGGGCTCGCGCACGGAGACCTCGACGGTCGCGCTGGCGCGCGCTCCACGGCGGCTGACCGCGGTCAGCGCGACGGGAAAGACGCCGCCCCGGTAGAACGTATGTCGGACGCCGGCCGAACCCGGCTCGACCACCGCCACCGTCCCGTCGTCGGGGAAGAACCACTCGACCACGGCGTCGTCGGTGGGATCGGGATCCGCGGCGGTCCCGGCGAACGGAACGGACGTTCCGGAAGCGACGGAGATCGGTCCGCCGGGCGTCTGAATCGCGACCGCGGGCGGCGGGCTCGGAGGTCCCAACGCCATCTCCCAGACGCCGCGGCCGTGCGTGGCGACCCGCAGGAGCGCGCCGTCGGCCGAGATCAGTATGTCGTGGACCGAAGAGCTCGGCAGCGCGGCGCCGACGCGGCTCCACGACGCGCCGGCGTCGGCGGAACGGAAGACACCGACGTCGGTGCCGCAGTAGAGAATGCGCGAGTCGGTCGGATCGATCCGCAGGACCTGCGACGCAAAGGCCGGCAGGCCGTTCGCGCTGGGCGTCCAGGTCCGGCCACCGTCGGCGCTCTTGTACAGCGACGGGCCGGACGTCGTGGCCAGACAGGCGTAGGCGATCGAGGGATCGCGCGGGTCGATCTCGAGGTGCGTCACGACCTGGGCCGGCAGCCCCAGCGCCGCGGACCAGGTCTGGCCGCCGTCGCCGGAACGGAAGACGCCGTTGCCCTTGGCCACGAGCAGGACCGGAGAGCCGGCGGCGGGAACCGCGATCGCGCGGATGGTGTCCTTGGAGGACCAGCTCGATCCGTCCACGGTCGTCACCGGCAGGGGCTGCCAGGTCTCGCCGAGGTCGCGCGATTTCCAGAGCCGCCAGGAACCGGTGAAGAGGGTTTGCGGCTCCCGCGGATCGAGCAGCACGGTCGTCAGAAACGGAACGCGCTCGTCCTCGTCGAAGGGAGGCCGGACGTTCACCACCCGCGGGTTCGCCGCGCCGGCCGCGCTCGTCCGTTCGATCGAGTCTCCCTGAAAACTCACCCAGGCGATCTCCGGCGACAGCGGATGGATCGCGCAGCCGGTGCCGTCGCCGCCCTCGAGAGATCGCCAGGCCGTTCCCGCATCCAGGCGCTGGAGCGTCCCGTTGTCCTGCGTCCCTCCGACGAGCCGCTCGGGGCGCGCCGGGTCGCTCGTCAGCGTATAGAACTGCCGTGTCACCAGGCCGTCGTTGTGCGCGGCGGCGGACTTGCCGTCGTCGTCGCTCGTCCAGATTCCGCCGTCGTTGGCGATCCACAGCGTGGTGCCGATGTAGCGCAGATCGTGGCAATCCACGTGCACCGCCGCGTCGGCGAGGGCCTGAGAAAACGAGATCCCCCCGTCGCCGGTCCGGACGTACCCGACGCCTCCGGAGATCACGACGTTCGGGTCGTTGGGAGAAACGGTGATCGCGTTGTCGTAGTAGGACTGGTCGCCGAGGTAGCTGTTGGGGACGGCGGTCAGATCCGTCCAGGTCATTCCGGCGTCGGTCGTCTTGTAGATGTGGGAGAAGAGCGAGCCGGTGTCGAAAAGGTCGCGCAGCCCGCGCGCAGCGTACAGGATCTGGGGATTCTGCGGGGCGATCGCGATGGACGTGCGCTCGTCTCGGCCGACCTCGTTCGAGGGCAGGCCGGCGCTCCGGTCCGACCAGGTTACGCCGCCGTCGGCCGAGCGAAGGACATGCGCGCTGCGATATGTGCAGCCGCCGCGCGGGCAAAACGTCGCGGCGTAGAGGACGTTGGCATCCATGGGATCCCGGACCAGGTCGGCGACGTCGCCGTAATCGGCGTGGGAAATGACGCTGGTCCAGGTGGCGCCGCCGTCGACCGAACGGAAGCCGCCGGCGCCGGTCCCCACGACGAGCTCGTCGGGATTGGCCGGGTGCACTACGATTCGGTAAAAGATCGGCGACAGAACGGACGCCGGAAGCGCCCACGTCTCGCCGCCGTCCGTCGACTTGAGCAGGCCGATCCCGGGGACGAAGTCTCCGTCGTATCCTCCCTCTCCGCTCCCGAGATAGACGACCGCGGGATTCGACGGCGCGACGGCGAGCGCGCCGACCGAGAGGTCGTGCAGTCCATCGGTCAAGGACCGCCAGGTGCGGCCGCCGTCCGAAGTCTTCCAGACGCCGCCGCCGGCCGCGCCCGCGTAGACCACGTTGGGGGAGCGCGGGGCGGACGCGATCGCGGTCATCCGTCCCGCCCCATTCGTGGGCCCGAGCGGCGTCCAATCCGCGGACGCGGTTCGACCCCGCGAGAGCGCCGAGGCCCGGCGGAACCGCGCGTATTCCGCGGCCACGCGCCGCCGCTGGGCCTCGGGGTCGATGCGGCCGCGGTCGCCGTGTCTCTCGAGGTAGTCGAGGATCCTGGCGTGGATCTCTTCCGGCCCGTCGTTTTGCGCTTCTCCGATCACCCCGCGCATCTGTCTGTGCGCCGGTCCCGGGCCATTGTCGATCAGCGCATGGAGCGGAGAGGCGAACGCGCCGAGAGCAAGGAGGGCCGCGCCGGCAAGCGCGGTCTTGGAGGGCAGAACCCGAGAGCAGACCGTCATGCGTTCACGACAATCGCTCGAATCTTAGCTGCGGGACGACCGTCTCCAGAAACAGGCGGTCCGTCCCGAAAAACAATCCCTCTGTCCCGAATGAAGCAGGATTCGCACGCGCGTCCGGCGGCGACAGAAACCCTCGGCAAGAGGGACGGGTCGCTTCACATCGCCGGTTCCTCGACGTGGATCGGGTCCCCGACGAAGAGCGTGGGCACTCCTTCGCCCGACGCCAGCTTGTTGTAGGCCGGGATCTCGCCGGACCGCAGGGCGTTGAACCGGGCCAGGTACTCGTCGGCCTCCTTGCGGATCTCCGCGAGCTGCTCGAGGGCGATCTCGCGCGGCGCGTCGCCGTAAGCGCCCGCGAGGAACCCCAGGCGCGAGGTCCTCCCCTGGAAATCGGTGTGGAAATGGAGCGAGTCCGACGGCGTGTCGCGCTGCACGTCGCGGCTGTAGACCTTGTCCTTCAAGTCCTTCACCTTCTTGTTGAGCTCGCGGGCGGCTTTCAGGACCGACTCGTACTTCTTCGCCTCGCCCGGCTCATCCTCGCCGGCGCCGACGATCTTGGGAAGGGCGGTCAACTGGGTCTCCCATCCGTCCAGACGGTTCAACATCTCGTTGATCGCCGTACCGGTGTTGCGTCCCTCCAGGGCCGCCCTGGCCCGGGCTCTCAGAACCGCCGCGTCGACCGGCCAGCGCGGATCGGGCTCGACGGTGACCTCGCCGCTCTGCGTCCGCCCCGCCGCGGCGACGGTGACTTTGTACGTGCCGGGCGGCACGTCCGGCCCGCGGTTGGGATCGAAGAACACCGACGGCGGGACTTCCTTGCCGAACGCGATCTTCTTCGGACCCTCGTAGCGCAGCTGCCAGACGTGGCGGTTCATGCCCTGGCTGGCTTTTCCGTACTCCGTCGCGACCGTGCGCCCCTGCGCGTCGGCGATCGTGATCTTGACCGGCTGGCGCTTTTCCTTCTTCTGCTCTTCGGTCTGCTTGATCTCGTGTTTCAAGTAGTAGTCGATGGCTGCCCCCGGCGGCGGATTGGGGGCAATCCACTGGCCGACGCCGAAGCCGCCGCGGTTCCAGACTTGCCACATCCTGGCCGGGGCGATCGGGAACAGGTGCAGGTCCTGCGATTCGACCGCGGCGTCCATCTCCTCGATCGGCTCGATGCCGTCGAAGATCCACATGCCCCGGCCGTGCGACGCCACGACCAGGTCGCGCGAGGCCTTGACGAACTTGAGATCCCAGACCGGCACCCTCGGAAACTCGACCGGGAATTTCTTCCAGGTCGCGCCGGCGTCGGCCGAGCAGTGCAGGCCCTCGTCCGTGCCGACGACCAGGAAGCCCTTCTTGTTCGGGTCCTCCCGCACGACGTAGGCCGTGCCGTCCTGCGGCAGCCCCTTGCCGATCGCCGCCCAGCTCGCCCCGAAGTCGGTCGTCCGGTAGACGTAGGGCCTTCGGTCGCCCAGCATGTGCGCGTCGTAGACGAGCTGCGCCGTTCCGGCGTCCAGCGGCGAGGCGTCGATCTGGTACACCCGCGCCCACTCCGGCGCGCCCTTGGGCGAGACGCTCTTCCAGGTTTTCCCGCCGTCGCGGGTCACGTGGACCAGGCCGTCGTCCGATCCGGTCCACATCACTTTCGGATCGACCGTCGAGATCGTGATCGAGAGCAGCGTGTCGTAGGTCTCCGCGCCGGAGAGATCGAGATGGACCGGCCCGCCGGAGGATTTCTGCTTGGACTTGTCGTTGCGCGTCAGGTCCGGGCTGATCGCCGACCAGTGCGTCCCGCCGTCGGCGGAGTGGAAGACGACGTTGCCTCCGAGATAGACCTCGTTGGCGTCGGTCGCGGAGACGGCGATGGGCGAGGTCCAGTTGAAGCGGTATTTGAGCTCGGACGGGGCCATCTCGGAGACGCCGGAGAGGTACGGCCGGATGTTGCGGGAGATCCGCGTCTTGCGGTCGAAGCGGTTGATGTTTCCGTTCTGGGAGTCCGCGTAGATGACGTTGGGATCGGAGGGCGCGGGCACGGCCCATTCGCCGTCGCCGCCGGCCACCACGAACCAGTCCGCGTCGGAGATGCCGCCGCGCGCGAGCGAGTTGGAGGCCCCGCACCAACCGTTGTTGTCCTGGAGCCCGCCGCAGATCGTGTACGGCGTGTCCGTCCCCACGGCCACCTGGTAGAACTGGCCGAGCGGCAGGTTCTCGAAGCCGCGCCAGGACTTGCCGCCGTCGGTCGAAAGGAGCGCGAAGCCGTCGTTGCCCTGGAGAATGCGCTCGGGGTCCTTGGGGTCGATCCACAAGGCGTGGTAGTCCGGGTGGATCCGGCGGTTGTTGGTCTGGAATGTCTTGCCGCCGTCGATCGACGTGACCAGGTTGAACGACCCGAAGTAGAGCTTGTTCTCGTCGGCCGGCGAAACGGCCAGGACCGAGAAATACCAGGGCCGCACGTCGATCAAACGCGTGTCGGTCAGTTTCTCCCACTTCTCGCCCAGGTCCTTCGACTCGAAGAGCATCCCTTTCCTGGCGTGGATCAGCGCGTAGACGTGGTTGCCGTTGGTGGGAGCGAAGGCGAGCGAGATCCGCCCCAGCGGTCCCTCCGGCATGTCCTTGGAGAGCTTCTTCCAGGTCGATCCGCCGTCGGTCGACTTCCAGACGCCGCTGCCCGGTCCGCCGCCCACGAACTCCCAGGGGAAGCGCCGGAATTGCCACATCCCGGCCAGCAGGACGCGCGCGTTGCCGGGCTGCATCGCGATGTCCGAGGCTCCGGTCTCCGCGTCGACGAAGAGCACCTTCTTCCATGTCTCGCCGCCGTCGGTCGTCCGGTAGACGCCGCGGTCGGCGTTGGGCTTCCAGACGCTTCCGAGCACGGCGACGAAGACGGTGTTGGGATCGCCGGGGTCGATCACGATCCGCGAGATCTGGCCGGCGTCGGCCAGTCCCATGAACCGCCAGCTCGCGCCGGCGTCGGGCGAGAAGTACAGGCCGTGGCCATCGATCACGTTGTTGCGCGGATTGGCCTCGCCGGTGCCGACCCAGACCAGGTTGGGATTGGAAGGGGCGACCGCGATGGCCCCGATGGACGGCGGGTCTTTCTCGAAGATCGGCTTGAACGTCACGCCGTTGTCGACGGTCTTCCACACGCCGCCGGCGGCGGAGCCGACGTAGATCACGTTGGGGTTGCCGGGAATGCCGGCGATCGCGGTGATGCGGCCGCCGCCGGCGGCGGGACCGAGGTTGCGGAACTTGAAGCCGCGCTGCGGGCCGGTCGTCTCCTCCTCGGCCGGCGCCTCCGGCTCCTCGGGTTGGACGATCGCCTTCGCTGGCTTGGAGGGCGCCGGCGTCTTCGACGGCTCCGGCGGACGGGCCGCGGCCAGCGCGACGGCGAGAACGAGAACGATTCCGCAGGACAGGCTTCGCGCGATATTCATGGCTCTCCTCTGAAGGGACCGATTATTTCGCCGGACCGGCCCGCCGGACAAGCGCGACTTGCCACGGCTTTTCGAGCCTTCCATGGGAGACTCTCTCCACGACCATGGCGGGCTCGTCGGGACGATCCTCCTCCGGAACGCGCCGGCCGCTCGCCCCGCGCCTGCCCCGCCTGCTGTCGGCGCTGCGGAAGCTGTACGGGCGCCTGCGTCCGCCGCCGGCGCGCGGGCCGTTCGAGCTCCTCCTCTACGAGAACGTCGCCTACCTCGCCGACGACGCCAGGCGCGACGAGGCGTTCGCCCTCCTGCGGGAGCGGATCGGCCTCGCTCCGGAGAACATCGCGGCCGCGCCGCACGCCGCGCTCCGCGGGGCCGCCGGCCGGGGCATCGTTGCAGACCAGACGGTCGAAAAGCTGCGCGCGGTCGCCGCGATCACGCTCGACGAATTCGGCGGCGATCTGGACGAGGCGATTCGCCGGCCGGCGAAGGACGCGATCAAAGCTCTCCGGAAGTTCCCCTCGATCGGAGAGCCGGGCGCGGAGAAGATCCTTCTCCTCTGCCGGCGGCAGCCGTTTCTGGCGCTCGACTCCAACGCGCTGAGGGTCCTCCTGCGCCTGGGCTATGGCAGGGAGGACAAGAGCTACGCCCGGTCCTACCGTTCGGCTCAGGAGGCCGCCGATGGCGAGCTGCCGCGCGCTATCTTCGCCCGCACCGAGGCGCACCTCCTCCTGCGCCGCCACGGTCAGGAACTGTGCAAGCGCACGCAGCCGCGCTGCGAGATCTGTCCCCTGCGCTCCGGATGCCTCTACCCCCGATCTCCCGAGTCTCGCTGATCGATCACCGGCCTCGTTTGGGAGGGGGTTTCGCGGGGAGCGCCGGAATCTGCGGAACGATGACGAGCCCGGCCGCGGAATCGGCCCGCGCCCGCCGCCCCGGTTCTGCGGTCCGTCGCGCCCTTTCTCATCTTCTTCTCATCGTTAACGCCGCCTAAGGCAGACCCCCTCGGGGCACTTGCCTTGCTTCGATCCTTCACGCCGATCGGTCGGTCGGCTCGGCGAGACGTCGCCGGATCGTCCACTTCTTTTCGAGGTGACCCATGAGACCGTTCCGCTACCGATTCTCCACTTCTCACGGAATCCGCCGGGCCTTCGCCGCGTCGGTGTTCGCGCTCCTTCTCGCCTGCCACAGCGATAAGTCCGCCCCGACGCAGCCGGTGATCAACCCGTCGCCGACGCCGATGGGCGCGGCGCCGACGCCGACCCCGTCCGCCGCGGCGCACATCGTCAACGTCGGCCAGGGCGGCAACAACTCTTTCGTCGATCCTCAAAGCGGGGGCAGCACCACGACGATCAAGGCCGGTCAGGCGGTGCAGTGGATCTGGATGGGAGGGCCCCACTCGTCGACATCCGGGAACTGCTGCACGCCCGACGGCGGGTGGGATTCCGGACTCATGTCCTCCGGCTCCTTCGCCCACACGTTTCCGACGGCCGGGAGCTTCCCCTACTTCTGCACCGTCCACGGAACGATGATGACCGGAATGGTCGTGGTGACGCCCTAGGGCCGGGGTCCACGCGGCGCGGGCGGGCGGGCGCAATCCGGAGGCGCTAGATCTGCACGCGGGCCAGGGGATCGATGCCCCGAATCTCGCCCGCCCCGGCTCCCAGCGCTTCGATCAGATCCAGGAAGACCAGGACGTTGGGAACCTTGTCCGAGCGAGCCTTGGCCACGTCGAGCATCTTGCCCTTGCGCCGCAGGCGCAGGTACTGGCCCACGATGCGGGCCGAGGAGAGCTCGGCAAAGGGAATGGGAGGCTTGCCTTTCCAGGAGACACCCTCCCGCGAGACCCCAAGGGGGCCGAAGAGAACCGTATCGCCCCCGTCGACGCGGCGGCGCGCCTCGGCCAGGATCGGCGGTTGAACCTTTCCCAGAATCACTCCGATCGCGTCGGAGGCGTGCTCGTAGTTCGAGGTGACCAGGATGCGGGGGCCCTCACGTGAGACTACGGTCAAGCGCATCGAGGTGGCTGCGGCCCGCCCGCCCAGACGCTGCGCCGCCGCCCGCGCCGCGACCCCGACGAGTCCGCCGACCTGGATGGGGATGACCCGATAGCGCGTCTCGCTCACGTCGGCCCACGGGATTTCCGTGGCGGAGAAGACCGTGACCCTGCGCACGCCCTCTGCGTGGATCGCGATCTCGGTCTTTCCGATCACGACGCAAAGGACGATGCCGATCGCCGCCAGCGTCGCGGCGATCGCGAGCGGTACCGGCTCGAGGCGTCCCTTCTCTCCGATGCCGGCGATCGCGAGCGGGACGATCGCCAGGAGCAGGAGCAGCACCAGCGCGGCGCGAACCGCGACGGTCTGGCCGTGCCTCTGCTGCGGAGGGGAAACGAACATCCGGTCGGGTCTCTTTTTGGGGACCTGCTCAGCCGCATCATAAGCCCGCCGGGCCGAGAATCCTCCGGAGCGTCGCCGTCGCGACGTTGCGTCCGGAAAGGACCACGACCGCGGGCCGATCGAGCCGCCCGGCCTTGCCGGTCAGCAACGCCGCGACTGTCACGGCCGCGGACGGCTCGATCACGTACTGATGGTTCTCGAGCACCCAGCGCGCGCCCTCGAAGATCTCGTCTTCGGTCAGGAGCGCGACGCGGTCGACGCGCGAGCGCAGCACGTCGAACGTCCGCGCGCCGATTCCGCCCTCCAGACCTCCCGCGGCCGTCTCCACCGCGGGCAGCCGCGTCACCGCGTTGCCGCGCTCGAGCGACAGCTTCAGGGCCGGAGAGGCCTCGAGCTGGCATCCGATGACGCGCGCCTCGGACATCCTCTCCTTGACCATGTAGGCGAAGCCCGCGGACAGGCCTCCTCCGCCCACGGGGAGAAGGAAGGCGCCGGCTTCAGGCACATCCTCCAGAACATCCACCGCGAGGGCCCCGCCGTTGGCGGCCATGGTGTCGTCGTGATCGAACGCGGACAGAAACACCTTGCCGGCCCGCGCGATCTCGGCCAGGGCCCAGTCTTCCGTGTCGTCGTAGCCGTCGAACCGCGAGACGATCACCTCCGCTCCCAGCGCGGCGATCGCGGCGGCCTTGGCGGAGTCGACGCTGCGCGGAACATACACGGTGGGCACCAGGCCGAACTGCCGGGCGGCCCAGGCGATTCCCTTGCCGTGGTTCCCCGCCGAGCAGGTGGCCACTCCGGCGCGCCGCTCTTGCGCGGTCAGGCGCGAGAGGCGCCAGAGCGCCGCGCGCACCTTGAAGGAACCGGTGATCTGCAGACACTCGAGCTTGAGCCAGACCGGCGCGCCCAGGCGCTGCGAGAGGAGCGGCGACTCCTCGACCGGCGTCCGCCGGATGCGCCCGGCCAGAAAGGCCCGGGCTTCTTCGATCCGCTCCACGCTCAAGGGCATGCTGCGCGGCCGGAGTCTACCCGCAGTGAACCCGGGCGCGTGATAGAGTGAATTTCTCCGATCCCCCCGACGGCCCCACCTCTCTCCGGGGCGCTGTTCCGTCGCCGGTCTTCGGCGAGAAAGCGAGCCCCTGGGTGAAGTACGTCATGCGGTATTGGAATTGTCGCAATTGCGGACGGGCCAACCAGACCGAAGTGGCCATGGACGGTACAGTCAAGTGCGACGCCTGCACGAATGTGCTGCGTATTCAGCACAGCCGTTTCCGAGGAGGCGAGGCTCCGGGCCAGCTTCCCGGCTTCCCGCGGCCGACGACTTGACCGGACGACCCAGCGGCGGACCGCCCGATGACGCGGAGAAGCGGGAATCGCTCCGGCGCCTGCGGGAGCGATATGCCGACGCGCAAGCGCTCGTGGCGTCGGAGGAACCCTATGCGAACCTCCAGTGGATCCTCGGCCTGCAAGGCAGCGTCCCCCAGGATCCCCTGGCCCTGGATTCCCGAACGGTCGAGGTCGTCGCGCTCTGGCTGCAGGATCTTGCCCGCGAGATCGACGGACAACCTGGCGCAACGACGGGCGTGACGCCCGCGGCGGTCGCTCCTCCCCGGACCGCGGAGCGCGGCCTCGTGGCTCAGAGCCTTCGGGATGCCACGGAGAGATTCCTGGCCGCGTTTGGCCTGTCGCGCGCTTCCCAACCGGCCGCTCCGGCCGGAGCCCGAAGCGGAGTCGGCTCGCCGTGAGCCAGTCCTCCTGCCTCAAGTGCGGGCACACCGCCTTCGAGAGGGCGGAAGCCAGCATCGCCGGCCTGCGCTTCAAGCGAGATGTCCTTCAGTGCGCAGGGTGCGGCGGCGTGATCGGCGTCATCGAGTCCGACGACCTCAACGCGCGCCTGGACGCGATCGAAGAACGCCTCAAGAAACTGTCCGTCCGCAAGCCGAGCTAGTCGTCCCTCCCGCCGCCCGCCGGCCCTGCCGGCCGCGCCTCACTTCCTCTTGAAGAACTGGACGGCGCGCTCGTGTTTTTCCGCCGCGGCGCGGGAATGGAACGTGCCGAGGTTCTTGCGGCGCCCTGTCCTGGGGTCCTTCTTGCGCGAATAGAGCCGGTAGCCTCCGGACGGCAGTTTTCGGATCATGAGACCTCCTACGGTCAGTCCCCGTCTGCGACGAACGTGCCCGCTGAATCTCCGGGCGCCGCGCCGGCATATCCATGGACGAAGGATGAGAGCCCGGAAGGCATGAAAATCGCTCACAGGAGGGCCCATGGCCGCTTGCGCTCACCAGAACCAGATTCGCGACGTCACGCCGTCCGCCGACGGCTGCCAGGAGTGCCTGAAGACCGGATCGCGCTGGGTCGAGGCGCGGCTCTGCCTCGAGTGCGGACACGTCGGCTGCTGCGACTCCTCGCCCAACCAGCACGCCACGGCGCATTTCCGGCAGACCGGGCATCCCGTCATGCGCTCCTTCGAGCCGGGACAGGATTGGCAATGGTGCTACATCGACAAACGCATGGTCTGAGTTGAGGCGACGGACGGTCCGCGACCTTTCGGGTCCGGATTGCGCCGCCCCGCAGGCATAAAGGAGACGCCATGGCCAGATGGATGTTCGAGCCCGGGCACACCGCCGCCGAGTTCTGCGCGCGCCACATGATGGTCACATGCGTGCGCGGGCACTTCAAGAATGTCCACGGCACGATCGACTTCGATCCGGAAAAGCCCCAGTCGACGTCGGCCGACGTGACGATCGACGCCGGCGGTCTCTGGTCGGGCGAGCCGGATCGCGACGCCCATCTGAAGAGCGCCGATTTTCTCGACGTGGCCAATCACCCGACGATCACGTTTCGGGGAAACCAGGTCGAGCTCGCGGGCGCCAACGAGGCGCGGCTCGGCGGCCAGCTCACGATCCGCGGCGTCACCCGCCCGGCGACGCTCGACGTGCGGTTCCTCGGCCAGTGGGAGACGCCCTGGTGGGAAGACGGCGTGGACAAGGGCCCCAGGACCCGAGCCGGGTTCCTGGCCAGGACGCGGATCAACCGCAAGGACTTCGGCGTCAACTGGAACGGCACGCTCGACCGCGGCGGCGTCGTGGTCGGCGACGAAGTCGACATCACGATCGACGCCGAGGCGATCCGGCAGGATTGATCGAAGCGGATCAGGCATTTCCGGCCGGGGGACAGGTCGCCGGAGTGGTCACCGCGCCGCGGCGGCTTTCCAGTAGGGGTGCTCGAAGGACAGGTAAAGGAGGATCGAGCGCTGGCCGCGGCTGGGTCCCATTCCGATCGGCACGCCGATCCCGGGGACGATCTGGAGGCCGCTCGCGCAGTCGTAGGACCAGCGGATTCCCGGGCTCACCAGAAACGTCGTCGACCCTAGCGTTCGGCCCGGGCCGGTGACCAACTCCGACCGGATCCAGACGGTTTCGAGCATGACGTTGGGGCGCCCGAGCCAGATGAGGCTCGCGCCGAAGTTGTACCCGAACGCATCGGCCTTTTGCCCCTCCCGGTCGCGCGCCGAGGGCGTGAACGTGGCGCCGGCGTTCCCGTGCGCGACCCAGGATCGCGCCAGCACCCAGCTGACCGGCAGCGAGACCTGCAGGCCGGTCGAGCCGGACCCCAGGCCCCGGCGGGCGTCGCCGGTCGGAAGGAGCGCGGTCAGACGCGGCGCCACCGAGACCCGCGCCTCCCCGTCCCCGACGAGCTGGTACCTGTAGTTCAGAGCGAGGTCGGAGAGGCCCGTCGCGGCGCCGCCAGGCCCGTCGATCCGCTGCGCGCTGACCGTGTAGCTGAGCTGGTGGCGAATGCCCGGCACCGGGTATTCCTGGGTGAAGGTGGACAGCCACTCACCGGTGCGCCAGTTGCGCTGAAAGAGATTGATGTGCTGCACGACGCCCGGCTCCTGGTTGTAGGCCTCCTCCAGAAGAAAGCTGTTGTCCTGGATCGGGTTCTGGTCGCCGGGAGACGGTTGCGCGCCCGGCGGCGCTTGCGCCAGGGCCGCCATGCTCGCCGCCCCGAGCAGAAGCGAGAGCAAAGCGCGGCGCATCGCGCGGCTAGAATACCCGCAACGTGACGCGATCCGTGCGGAAGCATCTGGCCGAGAAAGGCGTCGGTCTCGGACCCGGAGGATTCCGTTGGCGGGGCGGCACCGAGATTTCCCGGCTGGAGGGGTTCACCGACGCCGTCTTCGCCTTCGCCGTGACCCTGCTGGTCGTCTCGTTGGAGGTTCCCCGGACCTTCGACGACCTCAAAGTCACCATGAGCGGGTTCTTCGCCTTCGCGATCTGCTTCGGTCTCCTCTTCACGATCTGGTATCAGCAATACGTGTTCTTCCGCCGCTACGGCCTGGAAGACATCACCGTCGTCGTCTGGAATGCGATCCTCATCTTCGTAGTCCTCTTCTATGTCTATCCGTTGAAGTTCCTGTTCACCTACCTCGTCGCCGAGCTCCTTCACCTCCCCGGGGCTCCGACCATACGCAGCGATGCGGACATGGCCCAGCTCATGCAGATCTTCTCCGCCGGCTTCATCGCCGTGTTTCTGATCTTCGCCTTCCTCTACGGCCACGCGTACCGCCGGCGGGCCGCGCTGGACCTGAACGAGATCGAACGCTTCGACACGAAGAGCAGCATCTTCTCCGCCCTGACCCAGGCCGCCGTCGGCGCGGCATCGCTCGCCGTTGCCTCGAGCGCTCTGCCGCGCGCAGGCTCCTGGGCCGGGATCCTCTACATGTCGCTCGGGCCGATCAAGACGTTCGAGGGGATGACCTCAGGGCGCCGGCGGCATCGGCTGGAACAGCGGATCCTGGCGCGGAGCGCGAAGGGCTAGTTCGCGATCTCGTCGGGCGACACTTCCAGCGCGTCGCCGGTCTGGTGATCCTGGATCTGAAATTTCAGGAACTCGTGGATCGCCGCGAGGGCGCGCGCGTTGCGGGCCGTGATGACGACGCGCCCTCCCGAGGGGGTTTGCTCCGCCCGGTAGGCGATGGCCGCCTTCTGTTTCTTCATCTCGGGGACGCCGGGCGGAACGCGGTCGTGAATCAGCATGGGGGCCTCGAAGTTTCCCAGCGCGAACATCGCCGCGATGTGCCCGAAGTGCATGCGGATCTGGTCGCGGCTGGCCGTGTCGGCGGGGTCGAGCGCCGACGCTTCGATCACGCCTCCGAGGCGGGTGAGCCGAAAGTGATGCGACGTCTTGGAGTGGTCGAACCCCATCACGTGATCGCCCCGTTCGGCGACGCCGGCGGCGTGGGAGCAATCGTGGCTTTGGGCTGCGACCTCCGAGGCGAGGACGGTCAGACACAACGAACACAGCAGGGAAACCAGGACTCTCATGTCGGCTCCTTTCGATGAGCTCGGGGACGGGGCCATGTGGAAACCGGGGCGACACGCTCCTCTGCCAGAGATTCGAGCAAGCGGGCGGGCGCTCCGAGCGCAGTCCCTGCCAGACGCGCGTCCCAGTCGGAGAGCGTGCGCTCGAGAAGGTCACGAAGCGCTTTCATCTGAGAGAGCCGCAGATCGATTTCCGCGAGCTTGGCCGAGGCCAGCCGCCGCACCTCGCTGCAGGGCGGCCTCCCGCGCTCGCGAGCCGCGAGCAGGCGCCGGAGCTCTTCCAGCGTAAATCCCAGCGCGAGCGCCCGCCGCACGAGCACGACCCGCTCCAGGGCATGGAGACCGTACTGGCGATACCCGTTGCGCTCCCGGCGCGGCCGGGCCAGCACGCCCACGCGTTCGTAATGCCTCAGAGTGTCCGTGCTGACTCCGGCCCTCCGGGCCAGCTCGCCGGACCGCAGCGTCTCCGATTTCACGGTCCCGACTCTAAACCCTGGAATTGACTCCGGGGTCAAGGGGAATTTGTGATTTGTGATTTGTGATTTGCGATTTGTGATTGCGTTGGCGACCTGGGAACTTCCTTAGAATTCACCGAAATGCTCCGGTTCCGGCCGTTCGCGGCGGTGGTGTCCACGCTGGTCTGGGCGTCCTTCGTGGCGATCGTCATCGTCTGGACGCCGCTGGTCCTGCTCTTCCGGCTCGCGACCTTCCCCTGGGACCGCGACCGCTACCGCGTCGGAAGACTCATGCACTCCTCCGCGGCGTTCGCCGCGAAGATCAACCCGTTCTGGACGTTTCGAATCGTGGACCGGATCCACCCGGACGACCGCCGGCCCTACGTCTTCGTGGCCAACCACAGCTCCTTCACCGACGTCTTCCTGGCGGCCACGCTTCCCGGCGAGCGGAAGTTCCTTTCCAAGAAATCGATCTTTCGGATTCCCCTCCTGGGCTGGCAGATGCGCGTGGCCGGCGACGTGCCGCTGGTGCGGGGCGACCGGGAGAGCGCGCGCCGGGCCATGGGCGAGCTGCGCAGGGTGCTCGACCGGCGGATCTCCGTCCTCTTCTACCCCGAGGGGACCCGCAGCTCCGACGGATCGCTCGGCGAGTTTCGCGAAGGAGCGTTCCGGCTGGCCATCGAAGCGTCCGTGGAAGTCTTGCCGCTGGCGATCGTGGGCGCCGCCGGGGGCCTTCCCAAGCACTCCTACATTTTTCACCCCGCCGCGGCGACCCTCGTCGTTCTCCCGCCCGAGCCGACCGCCGGCCTGACGCCGGCCGACGCTCCGGCTCTGGCAGAGCGCGTGCGCGAACGGATCGCCGAAGCGATCCGCGCCGAGCGAGCTTTCACGGCTCCTTAGCGGGAGCCTGACGCCGGAAGAGCAGATCGAGGTCAGCCGCCTTGCCGCCGCGCTTGACCGCCAGACGCCCGGAATCGCCCCAGCTCTTGCCGGCCACCCAGCGGTTCAGAGCCTCGCGGTCCGGCACGGGCGATCCGTCCGCGGACACCAGGACGTCGCCGACTTTCGCGCCGCCGCGCTCCGCGACGGAATCCTTTTCGACGTGGATGACCGTCAAAGGCTTGCCGCCCTCGCCGCCGGCGACCGAAAGGCCCAGCGCGGGATAGACCGGATCGCCTTCGGCCGGCACTCCCCAGACGAAGTCGGCGAGCGAGGCCTGGACCCGCGCCACGGGTTTGCCTTTGTCGTCGCGGACGGGCACCGGAACGAGCGAGGCCATCCTGCCCGAGAAGGCCTGCGCGGCCTGCCTCTGCGCGCCCAGGCCGTAGCGGACGTGCCCCGAGCCGACCAGGAGGACGAGGATGGCGCGCGGATCGTTCTCCACCTTGCGCAGCGCGGACACCGCGTTGTGGGCGAAGGTCGCGTCCCAGGCGCACTGGGCCGCGAACATCCCCTTCCATTCCTCCTCGGACATCGACGCGTGCATCCCCCCGTCCCCTTCGAGCTCGGCCCGGAAGAGGCGCATGCCCTCGGCGCTGTCGGTGTCGATCCGGGCCGGCAGGTGCGCGGCCTCCTCGGCGGTCAGGCCCTCCAGTCCCTTCTTGCGGACGGCGGACACGACCTCCCGCGGGGCGTTGACGGCGACCAGCGGCAACTGGGATTCGCCGGCGAGAAGAAAGATGTCGCGGTAGTAGCCCCAGTTGTAGCCCCAGTTCTTGTACCAGTGCGATTGCTGGAGGAAGTCCTTTTCCGAGATCTTCCCGGCGACCCAGAGATCGAGCGAGGCCTGCTCGGCGTAGGGATACATCTCCAGGCCGACGAGGACCCGACGGCCCGCACGCGCCAGATCCTCCAGGACGCGGCGCTCGATCCGGTGCGATTCCATGTCGGTGTGCTCCTCGCCGAGGAAGAGGAGGCGCACGTCCTTCAAGCGCTCCGGCAGCTCGCCGGGGGTTCGCAACGCCCCCGTGGAAGTCTCGGTGACCGCGTCCAGGACGACGGGCGCCTCGCGGTCCTTGCGGGCCGGGTCTCCGACCGGGAGGTGGAGGGGGTCTTCGGCGGTGAGGACCGTTGAAACGGCCATCACGACGGTTGCGGCGAGCCCAACCTTCCGCATGAGCGTTCGACGGGGGGAAGCGGGGACGGGGGGACGGGGCGAGAAACCGAGATTCCCCCCGTCCCCCCGTCTCCCTGTCACCCCGTCCGCTCCGATCACCGCCATGGCGCGATCGAAAGGATCTCCAGCTCCTCGCCGTTCCAGAGGACGCGGTCGCCGACCTTCCGTCCCAGCAGCTCCTGCGCGAACTCGGATTGGTAGGAATAGACGAACTGCTCGGGCCGCGAGTCCCAGGGGCCCAGGATGGTGACCGCCCGCTCGGGCGAGGCGCCTTCCTTCAGGCCGACGCGGGTCCCCACCCGCACCTCGGAGGCGTCCACGCGCGAGGGATCGAGGGGCTGGGCCCGCGAGAGCTCGTCGGCCAGGGCGGCGATGCGCGCGGAGAGGTACTCGTGGCGCTGGCGGGTGGACTGGTACTCGAAATTCTCGGAGAGGTCGCCCAGCTCCTTGGCCGCCTGCATCGCTCTCGCGTTGGCGGGGAGCTCGACGGACTTCAAGTGGTACAGCTCCTGCCGTTTGGTCTCGATCGCCTCGGGCGTCGAGTAGACCCATTCGCGCACGGGCGCCCGCAGGGAGGGGAACTTCATCAACAGCGCCTCGCGAACGGTGGCGCGGCGGTGTTCCTCCAGGCCCCCGGCTCGATTCAGGGCTTCCAGAATCTCGCGGGCTTTCTCCTCGTCGGGCGCCAGGCGGACGAGCGAGACGGCCAGGCCTCCCGCGTCGAAGAACTCCTTGACCCGCGTGCGCACGCCGGAGAACTCCTCCTGGCGCAGCGCCTCGAGCAGCGAGAAGACCAGCCCCGGCGGAGGCGTTCCCTCCGCCTGCGAGCGCTCGGCGAGCCAGACGAAGGCCCGCGGCGCCAGCCGCGGCGAGCGCAGGACGCGCCGCGACAGCTCGGCCCGCCGCTCCTCGGACAGCTCCTCGTAGATCGCCCCCAGCACGCGCTGGTCCTCTTCGCGCAGGAACTGCTCGGTGAAAAGCTCGATCCAGTCCTCGCGGCGGGCCCGGATCGCTTCCAACGCCCGCGTCCGCGCGGCCTGGTCTCTGATCTCGGACAGCAGGGTCAGCGTGTTCCCCGCGGCCAGGAGCGCCTCGGCGGGGAACACCTCGGGCAGCTCCGGGGCGAGCTTCAGAGCGGCCTGGGACAGCTCCCAGGCCTGGGCCGGCGAGCGCGCCGCGGCCTTGCGCGCTTCGGCGGCCAGCCCGCGGCCGAACTCCTGAGCCAGATCCTTCGACCGTTTCCCATGCTTGCGGGCCAGATCGATTTTGCGGTCCGGCGATCCCTCGGCGAACTCGCGGCGGATCGACGCGTCCGCGGCGTCCGCGCTGTCGGACCAGGCCACCGTCGCGGACTTTCCGGCGCCGGTGACCAGCAGCTGCTTGTGGCGCCGCGCGCCCGCCCAGAACCCGCTCCACCTCGGCTCGGGCACGATGCCCGCGAAATGCTCCTTCACTTCCGACAATCGGAGGGGTCGCCCGAAGCTCGCCAGGAGCCGCCGCACCGCCTCGGCCGGCTCCGCCTCGGCCAGCGCGCGCGTTTCCTCCGGTCGCTCCAGGCGCTCGCGCAGGAAATGCCCCTCCGGGAGAGGCACCAGGGACTTCTCGGCGGAGACCAGGGAGAACGGCAGCTTGACGCCGCCGAAATCGAGGCGGATGACGTCCAGCGCGGGGTTCATCTCGGCGATCCGGCCGGGGCCGCGCCCGGGGAGGAAATAGACCCCGCCCGGAGCGAAGGCCAGCCAGCGGCGGATCTTGGCCGCGACCGTCGAGGGCTCCTTGCTCTTATCCAGGGGGTTCTGGGCCAGCACCGCGGCGAGGGTCGGGTGGCCGGCGTACCGCGCGCGCAGACCGTCCAGCAGCTCCTTGCGGATCTCCTCGTCGCTCGGAAACATCCTGGCGATCTCGACCTGGACGTCCAGGCGCTCCGAGGGCCGGCCCTGCTCCTCCTGATAGTCCGCTAAGAGCCGCAGCCAGGCCGCCGCCTGG
Organism: uncultured Acidobacteriota bacterium; assembly: GCA_963733955.1. Lineage (GTDB taxonomy): Bacteria > Acidobacteriota > Thermoanaerobaculia > UBA5066 > Gp7-AA6 > DATFTF01. The sequence goes on along the minus strand of CAVTEW010000003.1, from coordinate 538,652 downwards.
GCCGGGGCCCCCTTCTTCTTGACCGCCGCGGCGACTCGCACGAAGAACGGGACATCCTGAGAGCCGCTCTCCACCCACCGCGTCCAGAGATCCTCCAGCTCGGCGAACTTCTTCTGCTCGACGAGCTGGATCACCTCGGGCGGCAGCTCGGGCTGCGTCGCGCTCATGCGGGCGTGATACTAACAGGGGAAAGTGGGGAATCGGGTGATCGGGTCATCGGGTCATCGGGTCATGAGCCCCTCGTCGAGCCGACATCATCCGATGATCCGATGAACAGATGAACCGATTGGTGATTACAATACAAAACTTGTGACGAAGGCGGCTTCTCCATCGACCTACCTGGTCACGGGGGCCAACCGCGGCCTGGGACTGGCCTTCGTGCGCGCGCTCTCCAAGCGCGGCGACGCGGTGATCGCGGCCGTCCGGAATCCCAAGACGGCGCGCGCGTTGAACGGCTTGTCCGTGCGCGTCGAGACGCTCGACGTCGGCGACGACGGCTCGGTCGCGCGGCTGGCCCGGACGCTGTCCGGAGAGAAGCTCGATGTCCTGATCAACAACGCCGCGATCGGCGAGGCCGGGCCCGGCGTCGCCCGCGTGGGCCTCGACGACCTGGAGCGCTCCTTCCGCGTCAACGCGGTCGGCCCGCTGGCGGTGACCCAGGCGCTCCTGCCGAACCTGCGCTCGGGACGCCGGCGCCTGGTGGTCAACCTCTCGAGCGGCCTCGGCTCGGTCTCGACCAACGACAGCGGAGGCTGGTCGGCCTACCGGGCCTCCAAGGCCGCCCTGAATCAGATCACGCGGACGCTCGCCGCCGAGATGGCCAACGAAGGGTTCACCTTCGTGGCGATCTCGCCGGGGTGGGTGCGCACCGACATGGGCGGCTCCGGGGCCACGCTCTCCCCGGAGGAGAGCGTGGCGGCGATGCTCAAAGTCATCGACGGCCTCGCCCCCTCGGACACCGGGCGCTTCCTCGATCAGCGCGGACCCAGGTCCCCTGGTAATCCCCCCGCTCGACGCGAAACCGCTCGTCGCCAGTCGCTAGTCGCTCACCGTCGGTTTCTTTTTCTCGGCCATCGACTGCAGAACCGAGGCCGGAATCGTTCCCCGGATCGTCACTCCGGCATTGTCGCTGGCGATCTGGAACTTGCGCAGCGCGGCGACCAGGTCGGGAGACTTTTCCTGCACCGCCAGTCGCCACATCGCCAGAAGCCCCCGCAGCGAGTCCTCGAGAAGCCCGCGGGTCTCGGCGTCGGCGACGAGGCCGGTGGCCGCCAGTTCCAGGCCGTCCGAGCGCGGCGTGGCGTCCAGCGCGAAGAGCGTCACGGATTTCATGGCCGCGATCACGCCGGCCACCGCATCTCCTCCTTCGCCCTCTCCCTTCACGTGGATGCCCTCGGCCTTGCGCTGGAGCGCGGGATACCGGTGGACGTCCACGAGCACCCAGGCGGCCGCGTCGCGGTGCACGCGCGAGAGCTGACCGCCGAGCCCGCTTCCGGAGAGAAATCCCGTTCCTCCGGCACGCCGCGCGGCCAGGGCGTCGAGGACGGCCGACTCGGTTCCGGCGATGACCAGGTGGGTGTCCACGAAGGCGACCGCCGAACGGTGGGACGACTCGGACTTCTCGGGGAGGAGCTCGTAGTCGCCGTTGGCGGAAGTGCGGCGCTCCGCGCCGCGGCTCTCGGCGGCGGAGGCCAGCAGCTGCGGTTCGAACCGTCCCGCGAACAGAGCGAGAACGGGCGAGTCCTTCCCCTGGCCGGGCTGCGTGGCGATCACCGCGGTGTCCACGTCCTTCTTCGGATCCAGGTTGGCCTGGGCCAGGAAGCGCGCGGCGTCGCCGTCGGCGGTCATGTGGTCCGCGTGCGCGAAGAGCTTTGCGGAGAGCGGGCTCGAGCGCAGCTGGTCGAGGTGCACGACGGCCACCGACGCGGCGTCGGCGGGAACGAGCCCGAGCAGGTCGTCTCCCTTCTTCGCGGCGCGGGCCGACGGAGCGGCGGCGAGCGACGCGAGCAAGAGGATCGGCAGGGCGTAAAGAATCCGGCGCGGGGTCTTCATCAGAAATCCTTTCTGGAAAAAATGCGGCAAGCGGCGGCCAGGGCCGCGAGAGCGAAGAGGGCCGTGGAACCGTAGACGGCGGCGAAGTTCAGGTTGGAGACGCCGGCCAGCACGCCGCCGCCGGCGACCAGCGCTACGGTGGCGCGGCCGAGCTCGGCCGTCTTGGGAAAGACCCAGTACAGGCCGTCGACGAGCCTCGCCGCCCACTCCGCGGACATCGCCGCCGCGATCTTGGCGTGGGCGGCGAGCAGCACGGAGAAGAAGAAGAGCGCGTAGGTCGCCATGAGCGAAACGCCCGTCGAGGACGTGATCACGCCGACCAGGAACGCGAAGGCGAGCAGCGCCGCGGTCGTGAACAGGATCGAGAGCCCGCCGAGGAAAAAACGCGGGTGTGCGACCTTCGTCTTCCAGAGGATGATGAGGTAGAGCGAGCCCAGGAGATACAGGAGGTTTGCCGCGGCCAGAAGAAGCCCTCCCGAGTAGCGGGAGAGCAGCATGGGCACCCGCCCGACCGGCCGCGACAGGTAGAGGTCGATCGTTCCCTTCTCCTGGAGGCGTGGCACGAGGTGCGCCGTGGCGAAGAGAGCCAGGAACGTCCCGACGACGTAGAGGAACCCGGAGAATCCGGACTCGAATCCCAGCACGAGCTTGTCGATGTCGATCGAGCGGCCGCCCATCTCCACGGACTGGCCGAAGAGCTTCGCCCCGGCGAGCGCGCCGTTGACGACGTCGAGGTTGACGGCCAGCGCGAAGAGCCCGATGAACAGGGTCGAGACCGCAAAGTACGCGATCAGCGTCCAGCGCGCCGCGGCCTCGCGGAAGACTTCTTCCCAGCTGGCCAGGATGGCTTTCATGGTTTGCCCCATTCGACAGAGTGACCCGTGCCCTGTGAGTTGCCGACGGGGGGACGGGGAGACGGGGCGATGGGGGGAGCAGCTTCGACTTTCTCCCCGTCCCCCAGTCCCCCCTCCCCCCCTCCGTCACCGGAGCGTCCTTGCCGCTCGAAGCCGACGAGCTCCCAGACGCCGACGCGGTCACTAACTCGACGAACACGTCCTCCAGGCTCGAGCGCAAGGGCGAGAGCTCCGCGAGCATCGCGCCGCGGACGCGCACTCGGTCCACCATCGCATTGATCTCCTCCAGGTTTCGCGCCGAGACGACCAGATGCCCGTTGACCCGCTCGATCGAAGCGCCGGTCTCGGAGAGCGAGGCGACGAGCCCGTCGTCGATCGGATCGACGACCATGCGGTAGCGCGACACCTGCCGGGTCAGGCTCTCGATCGAGCCCTGGGCCACGACGCGCCCCTGGCTCAGCACGGCGACCCGGTCGCAGGTCTGCTCGATCTCCGACAGAAGGTGGGAGTTCAGAAGAATCGTCGCGCCGCGCTGCGCCTCCTCCCGCAGGAGGTCGCGGATCTCGCGCCGGCCCACCGGATCGACGCCGTCGGTCGGCTCGTCCAGCAGGAGGACGTCCGGCTGGTGCACCAGCGCGGCGGCGAGGCCCAGCCGCTGCGTCATCCCCTTGGAGAATTTCTTGACCCGCACGTCGGCCCATTGCGTCAGGCGCACGCGGTCGAGCAGCTGCGGGATTCTCGCTTTCAGGGCTGTGGAGTCCATTCCCGACATGCGCCCGAAGATCGACAGCGTCTGGCGGGCGGTCAGATATCCCGGAAACCGGTGGCCCTCGGGCAGGTAGCCGACGCGGCGCCGGCTCTCCGGATCCGACGCGGGGATTCCGCTCAACCGGGCCTGGCCCGAAGTCGCGTGGGTCAGGCCGAGCAGGATCTTGACGGTTGTGGTCTTGCCGGCCCCGTTGGGCCCGAGCAGGCCGAAGATCTCGCCGCGCGCGATCTCCAGGTCCAGGCCCGCCAGGGCCTCGATCCGGCGGCGCCCGAAACGGGACCCGTAGACCTTGCCCAGCCCGCGCGCCTCGATCGGGAAGCTTCCCATGCTCTGTTTAAACGGAAAAAGGGGTTGGAAGTTCCCGCTGGTTCGAGGACTTAGGTGGAAGGACTTAGGAGGTAGGAACGGTTCCCTTCGACCTCCTACGTCCTCTTCGGAGCTACTGCGTCTGGCCGTCGTGCTTCTGGCGGTAGATCCGGCGGGAGAGCTGATTCTGCTGCTGGTTGATCGCGCGGCGGTCCTGCGTCGTGAGCCGGCCGCCGTCGAGCTTGCGCATGTCGCGCTCCTCCTGGTTCAAGGAGCGCTCCTGGTTCTCGAGCCTCGCGGTCTCGCCCGCCGTCAACTGGCCGCCGCGGACTCCCTGCGCGATGCGGCCCTGCTGACGCACCTTCCGATCCCGGATGGGCCCCGCGGACGCATCGGAGGACGCCAGCAGCCCGGCGCACGCGATCGCGAGGATCGAGATCGCCTGGATTCTCTTGAGCGTTTTCATAACGCCTCCTTTCGTCCGATTGGACGAGAGGGCGCGGCCGTGGGTTTACGGGTCCGGCCTGGCCCGTCCCTTGCGAAGGACCTCTGCGATTCGCATGACGAACACACCGGCCGCCCGCTCCTCGAGAATCCTCGCCGCGCGGCTGCGCGGGGCGGCCCTTCGCTTGCGCCGCGCCATCGCGCGGCGCGAGCGCCTCTGGCTCGGCCTTTCCCTGGCGGCCGTCGGCTTCGTGCTGGCCGCCTTCGCGGCCGTCCACGTGGCCCTGGCGCGAGGGATGGTGCCGCGCTGGGTCAATTCCGATCCCGAGGGGTTTCTGCTGGGCTACGAGTCGGCCTCTTCCTGGGTGCCCGGCGTGGTCCACGTCCGCGGACTCACGTTGCGCGGGAGCGACCCGAACGTCCAGTGGTCCGCCCGGATGGAAGACGCCACGATCCAGATCTCCCTGTGGGACCTCCTGTTCCGGCGTTTTCACGTCACCCGCCTGCGCGCGCAAGGGCTCACCTTCCGCCTGCGCGAGCGGATGGGCGCGAACGAGGCGGATCCGGCCCACGCCGCGCTCCTGCCGGCGATCTCCGGGTTCTCCGATCCGCCGCGCCGGGACGCGCGCGTAGGTCCGGCCCCGCCAGCCGCAGGCGCGCCGGCACGGTACTGGACGGTTCTGATCGAGAACCTGACCGCCGATCCCGCGCCGGAAATCTGGATCGACATCTACCGGTTTCGCGGGCAGGGCCGCGTCACCGGCAGTTTTCTCATTCACCCGCACGCGCGCGTCTGGGTGGGGCCGGCCGCGGTGCGGCTCCTCGCCGGCGACATCACTCTGGGCGCCGGCCAGCCGCTCCTGACCGGCAGCTCCGGGACCTTCGAGACGGTCATCGCGCCCTACGATCCCGATCGCGTCCGCGGCAACGACGTCTGGCCGTTGATCCAGGGGGCGGCCCGCGCGCACGGACGGCTGTCCGACCTGCGCTTCCTCAATCACTTCCTGCGCTTCTCCCGCGAGCCTCGCCTTCATGGAGGCGGCGGCGCGGCCACGATCGATCTGCGATTCCTGCGCGGCATCGGGACCGGCCGCGTCGACTTCGAGGCGCCGCGGGTCGCCGCAGCCTACGGGCACGCGTCGCTGACGGGGCGCGCGGTGGGGCATTTCGCCATCCGGCGTTGGGACCAGCAACACGGAGAGCTCGATCTGTCGGGCAGCCGCGTCGACTTCGCCGACGTCGCGACGGCCGACGCCGCGGGCATCACGCACGGCCCGCGGAACTGGTGGGGACGCTTCGAGCTGCCCGAGGCGCGCCTGACGAGCGGCCTGGACGCGCTCGCCCGCGTCACCTGCCGCGACGCGCGTCCGCTCTACACCCTGCTCGGCGCCAACCTTCCCGGCTGGGCGCAGGGGATCCTGAAGCTCGACGGCCTCGAGGCGAGCGCCCGCGTCCGCCTGGGCCACGGCCTCGTCGACGTGCGCGGCCTCGACGCGAAGGGCGGGAAGTTTCACCTGGCCGGCCTCTATCGCGAGAGCGGCGCGGACCGGCGCGGAGCCTTCCTCCTAGAGACCGGACCGCTCGCCGTCGGAGTCGAGATCGCCGGCGGCGCGAGCCACGTCAAGCTGCTCGGCGCGCGAAGCTGGTTCGAAGGGGCTCGAGCCGCAGCGGGCGCCCCTGCAGGCGCCGGTTCGTAGGCGCGGTCCGACCCGCCCCGCCAGCGCCGATCCTCGGGGAAATTCGCACGCTTTGACCGGCCGCTGCCGAGGGTTAATATCACCACCGAATCAGACGTACCCAAAGCATCCTGTCTTCCCGATTGTGGCCTCGCCGGAGGTTGTGAAAATGAAACTTCCTCATCGATGTTCGAGATCCCGGGTCGTCGTGCAAAGAGGTCGGCCGTGGCTGCTGCCGGCGGCGCTCCTCTTGTCAATCTCGTGGACGGCCACCCTGCTCGCCCAGCAGGAACCCGCGGGAGCGAAGGCCGAGGAGGATGCCGCCAAGGAGCACGCGAAGCTCTTCATCGAGAACCGCTTCCCGTCGGCGACAGCCTGCCGAACGTGTCACCCGGGCCAGTTCGACGAGTGGTCCGTGTCGCAGCACGCCTACGCCGATCTCTCCCCCGTTTTCAACGCCATGGCCGGCAAGATCTCGAAGCTGACCAACGGCACCAACGGAGACTTCTGCATCCGGTGCCACACCCCCATCGGCATGAACCTGCCAGAGAAGACTTTCATGTCCCAGATGGATCGCATCCCGGCGTCGCGGGAGGGCATCACCTGCATCGCCTGCCACCGGGTCAGCAAGGCCTACGGCAAGATCAGCGGCCGCGAGGCGATCATCGAGGGGAGCATCTTCCAGCCGGTCTACGGCCCGACCGGCGACGCGGAGTTGAAGCGCGTGCTGGCCAATCCCGACCAGTACCACGTGGTCACGGACCCCAAGCAGCAGGGGCGCGCGATCCACAAGGACGTCGTCAAGTTCTTCGAGCTGACGGAGCCGGGCTTCTGCGGGAGCTGCCACGACGTGACCCTCATCAACGGCTTTCGGCTGGAAGAGGCTTTCAGCGAGTTCAAGATGTCGCCCGCCGCCGGCAAAGGAGTCACCTGCCAGGACTGCCACATGGGCAAAGAGCCCGGAAAGCCGTCGGGCTTCCGTGAGGAACCCGCGGCCATCGTGGGCGGCGTCCCGACGCGCCCGCGCAGGCGGACCGACCACCGGTTCGCCGGGCCGGACTACTCTCTGATTCATCCGGCGCTCTTTCCGTTCAACGACCGGGCCCAGCAGCTGGCGACCATGCGCCAGTGGCTGCAGTTCGACTGGAAGGCGGGGTGGGGAACCGACGCCTTCGAGAAGAAGGTCCCCGCGAACTTCAAGTTCCCCGAGCACTGGCAGTCGGTGGACGACCGCTATGACGCCCGCGAGATCATCGAAACCAACCTGAAACGCCTGGCCGGAATTGCCAAGCAGCGTCTGCAGGTGCTGCAGAACGGCTACCAGTTCGGCGACGTCCGCGTCGTCAAGGCCGACGCGAGCGGCATCCGGATCGCCGTCGAGATCAAGAACGCCACCGAGGGTCACAATGTCCCGACCGGATTCACGGGCGAGCGCCTGGTCTGGCTGCATACCGTCGTCACCGACGCCGACGGTAAAGTCGTCTTCGAGTCGGGAGACCTCGACCCCAACGGCGACCTGAAGGACGCGCACTCGCGCTACGTCCACGACGGCCGGCTCCCCCGCGATGCGCAGCTCTTCAGCCTGCAGTCCAAGTTCATCACTTCCAACATTCGGGGCGGGGAGCGCGAGCAGATCCTCGCCGTCAACTACTCGCAGGACCCGCTTCCGTACGTCCGGCCGGACACGCAGCCAACGTTCCTCCTGGGCCGCATCGCCGGCGCCCGGATTCACAAGCAGGGCATCCCGCCGCTGGGCCACCGGGAACACAGCTACGAGATCCCCGCCTCCAAGCTGACGGGCAAGGGACCCTACGCGGTCAAGATGGAGCTGAAGGCTGCGATGATCCCGATCAATCTGATCTCCGACATCCAGGACGTGGGCTTCGACTACAACATGAGCCCGGCCGAGCTCGCGCGAAGCACCGTGGCCGGCCACCAGGTGCTCTGGACCCGGGAGCTGACGGCCGACACGGGCGCCCGAGGAGCCGGCGCGCAGGCCGGCGGGGGCCGCCCATGAACGCCCGGTCCTGGAGACTCTCTTCGATCTCGTTCGCCGCCGTCACGCTGATCTTGAGCGGCCTTGTTGGACCGGCCGAAGCAACCCTCGCGGCCCAGAGCCTCGACGACTCCCAGCCATCGAAAGACGCCGCGGCCACGGCTCCGGCTCCGACACCGACTCCCGCCCCGGCGAATTCGAAAGGCTCACCGCCGCCAGCCGCCTCTCCAGCCGATTCCCCGGTTTCCGCGCAACCAACGCCGCCGGAAAAGGACACCAGGAAAGAAGAGCCGGGCGGCAGCAGCCGGCTGTCCGAGGAGCCGATCCCTCTGGAAAAGCTGCCCGAGCGGCCGGCCCCGATCATCGAGCTGGGCCAGCACTTGCTGGGAACGGGAACCCTTCCGGTCGGCTTCAAGATGCCCGGCGGCGCCGTGTGGCAGCCCGCCTTCTTCACCTGGGGTACGTTGCGTACCGGCGTCCATGACGTGGAGCTGGGCAACGACTCGCGGCGCTCGGCGTGGGTCAACCGGGCCGACATCTTCGGACAGCTCAACCTGACGCCCACCGAGCGCGTCCTGGTGAGCCTGCGCCCCCTGGACGAGAACGGACAATTCGCGGGCGTGACCTTCTCCCCCACCCGCCGCACGGAGAACAATCAATTCAACGACACAATACGTACATTGTACTTCGAGGGCGACCTCGGCGAGATGCTTCCCGACCTCGATCCCGGAGATCGCCACGCCCTCGACTACGGCATCGCGGTCGGCCGCATGCCCCTCTTCTTCCAGGAAGGCATGCTCGTCAACGACCCCTTGAACTCCGTCGGAATCGTCCGCAACTCGCTGCATCTGGGCCCCGCCGCGTCGAACCTGAGGGTGACCGGGATTCTCGGCTACGGCAACGTGAACCGGGGAGGGACTCAGGTGCTGGACAAGTCGGCCAGGCTGTACGGTCTGTTCAGCGAGCTCGACGTTCCGGCGAGCACGGTGGACGTCGACTTCGCCTACGTGGACGCCTCCACGACGACCGGCCGAGGCGTCTACGGCGGCGTCTCCGCGGTGCAACGGATCTGGGGATGGTTGAACACGACCTTCCGGGTGCTCGGTTCCTATCCGCTGGACCAGGCCACGACATCGGTCGGCAAGGGATTCCTGCTCTACAGCGCGATTTCCTGGACTCCGGAGAGCACCGACGACATCGTCTACGTCAACCTCTACGGCGCCCTCAACAACTACACGGCGGCGGCGCGCGACGCGGGCCTAGGCGGGCCCCTCACCAACGTCGGGATCCTGTACGAGAGCGTCGGGCTGGGCTCCGGTTACGGCAACGTCCTGCCCAACGCGGCCCAGGACTCGGTGGGCGGCGCCGTCGGCTATCAGAAGTTCTTCAATGGCACCCGCACCCAGATCATCTTCGAGCTGGGCGCGCGCCGAGGAACCGCCGCGCCGGACGAGAAACTGGACGGAGCGCTGGCGATCCGCTTTCAGCAGGCGATCGGACGTCATCTGATCGCAAGGCTGGAAGGGTTCGGCCACGCCAAGGAGGGGGTCCATACTCAGTACGGCGCCCGCTATGAGCTGTTCCTCAAGTTCTAAGCTCCTGGGCGGCCTCGTTCCGGAACGGGTGGATTCGGAGTGATCCTGCTGGAGATCCTCGGCGGCCTCGCGGTTGCCGCGGCAGCGTACCAGGTCTGGACCCTGGTCACACTGGCCCGAAAGCGAGCGGCAAACGAAGCGGAGCAGCGTCGTTTGAGGCTGGCCTTACTCAATGAGCGCGTTCTCGCGGCCCGCAGAGTGCGTCAGTTCGAGGAGTCGCGACAGGCTCTCTCCTGGGCCGGTTATCGCAAGTTCGTCGTCGCCAGCAAGACGTTCGAGGACGGTCCGGGCGGCGAACCTCTCGATGCCAACAATCTGGAGACCGTGGACATCAACCTGGGCGGCAAGACTCCGCTCGAGCCAGATGACTCGGGCCCGGGGCAGGACCCGCGCCCGCCCCGTCTGATCCGCGAAGACCGCCCCGAGGTCCAGACGATCAAGGGCGAGGAGGCGGTGCTGGGGCGCAAGGACGCCGACATCGTGATCGACAACTCGACGGTCAGCATCCGGCATGCGCGGATCTTTCTCCGGGAGGGCGACTGGTTCCTCCAGGACCTGGGCAGCACGAATGGAACCTTCCTCAACATGGAGAAAGTGGGCGAGACGCCGGTTTTGCTGCGCCGCAACGACCACATCCGGATCGCCGTCGTGGACTTCCGAATCCTGCTCCCGAGAAGCAAGCACGAGGTCGCGCACGTCCCCCAGATCTGCTCCTTCCGCCTGATCCCCCACGACGGAAAGCCCCTTCCGATGTTCCAACCCGGCCAGTACCTCACCTTTCAACTGCGCATCCCCGAGGTCGAGAAGCCGACCATTCGCTGCTACTCGCTCTCCGACTGCTCCCATCCCGACCACTACCGCGTGACGATCAAGAGGGTGCCGCCCCCCAGAGACCGGCCGGATCTTCGTGGAGGCCTCTCGTCGAGCTTTTTTCACGACCAGGTCCTGGAGGGGGACATCCTCGACGTTCAGGCGCCGCGAGGCGGCTTCTGCCTCGACCTCGAGAAGGAAACTCCCGTCGTCTTGATCGGCGGCGGAATTGGAGTGACGCCGGTCTTGAGCATGTTGAACGCGATCGTGGGATCGGGGTCCAAGCGCGAGACCTGGTTTTTCTACGGCGTGCGCAACCGCGCAGAGCACGTGATGAGGGAACACCTCAACCGCATCGCGCGTGAGAACGAAAACGTCTGCATCAACATCTGCTACAGCGCTCCCGACTCGGGCGACATCGCGGGTCGCGATGACATTCACGGCGAGCGCGTGACCGTCGAGCTTCTCAAGCGCGTGCTGCCGTCGAACAACTTCGAGTTCTTCGTCTGTGGTCCGCCGGCGATGATGACGCAGCTCACCGAGGACCTGAAGGCCTGGGGCGTCCCGGAAGCCCGGATCCACTACGAGGCCTTCGGTCCGGCCACCGTCAAGCGGGTCACCCGCGCGGCCGTCCCTGTCACCAACGGCGCGGGCTTGAAGGTCACGTTTGCCCGTTCCGGGGTGGAATGCGCCTGGGACCCGGCGGCCGCGTCCCTGCTCGACTTCGCCTCGGCCAAGGGCGTGCGCATCGATTCCGGCTGCCGGGCCGGCAACTGCGGAACCTGCGTGACCGCCGTCCGGGCGGGCCAGTTTTCGTACAGAATCCAGCCGGGCGCGCCGGTCAGTCCCGGCACTTGCCTGACGTGCATCTCCATTCCGAAGGGTGATCTGGTGCTCGACGCTTGAGAAAGGCGCTCCAATATTTTCGAAGGGGGATTCTCATGAAGCCAACCGCGTCCCGGGTTCTCGCTGCCGCTCCGACCGCCTTCGCGATCGTGCTCGTCGCCGGGGCGCTCGGCGTGTGGTCGCCCGCGGCCATTGGACAGTCCCAGATCGGCGGGGCCGCTCGCGATCCGGCCAAAGTCGTGGGCCCCGAGCGCTGCGGCGAATGCCACAAGTCCGAGTTCGCCGCGTGGCAGCAGACGCACCACGCCAAGACGTTCCTGGAGATGCACCGCAAGCCCGAGGCTTCGGAGATCGTCCAGAAGCTCGGCGGACGGCGCATCAAGCAGAATGAGCACTGCCTTCAGTGCCATTACACCCAGGGGCTGAAGGAGGGCGAGCCCGCGGCCCTGTGGGGAGTGACCTGCGAGTCGTGCCACGGCCAGGCCAAGGAATGGATCGACGTCCACAACGACTACGGCGGCAAGGGCGTCACCAAGGAAACAGAAACCGCCGATCACAGGAAGCAAAGGATCGAGAAGACCGCTGCCGCGGGCATGATCCGGCCGGCGGACACCTACCACGCGGCGGCCAATTGCTACAGCTGCCACACCGTTCCGGACGAAGAACTGGTGAACAAGGGGGGCCACAAGGCCCGCAGCGATTTCGAGCTGGTCTCCTGGTCCCAGGGCGAGGTGCGTCACAACTACTTCTACTCGGCCGACAAGAAGAACCGAGAGGCCTCGCCGGCTCACAAACGCGTTCTCTACGTCACCGGAAAGGGACTCGACCTGGAATACAGCCTGCGCGCGGGAGCCAAGGCAACGGCGCCCGGACCGTTCCTCGACAACGCGGCCAAATCGGTGGCCACGGCTCTGGCCAAGCTGAAAGAGGTCCAGGCGGCCCAGGCCATCCCCGAAGTCGGGGAGATGACCGCGGCAGCCTCCGGAGTGACGGTGAAGCCGGGCAACACCGCCGCTCTCAACAAGGCCGCCGACGCAGTGGCCGCGGCAAACCAGAAGTTCGGGAAGGGCAACGACGGGAGCAAGATCGCGGGGATCGACAAGCTCCTGCCCAAGCCGTCGAGCTACAAGGGGACCGCCCAGCCCTGATTCGGGACCTGGAAGAACACGCTTGGCAACCGAACTCGCGGGCCTCACGAGGCCCCAGCGCTGGGACGTTCCGTTCGATCCCGAGATGGACGAGGACGCCGTGGATCGCGTCCTCCTGGTTCCGCCGTTCAGTCGGATCGACCCTTACAACTTTCTTCCCTCGCTTCCCCTGCGGGGGATCCTGAAGAACGACTGCCGGATCCGCCGGTTCGAGAGTGGCGACATCATCGTCCGAGAGGGGGACTACGGGAACAGCGCTTTCTACGTCATGTCGGGCGCCGCGCGCGTCGTGCTCGGCGGCCGCGCCGGCGATCTCCCGGCTTCCGTGCTTGGCCGCGTCGAGTCGCACAAGAAGACGCTCGCGGCCGCCTTGCGCCAGCTCTGGGCCAACCCGCGTTATCCCGAGGTCCGGAACCTCCGATCCTACGAGGGCGACTCGCGGGTGGGCAGGCGCGCCGCCGGAGCCCGGAGCGACGAGGTGCGCGTCTTTCTCCAGGACATTCCGGGCGTGCTCGACAAGTACAAGACCGCCCGGCTGGAAGCCGGAGAGTTCTTCGGCGAGATCGCGGCTCTGGGCCGCTCCCCGCGTACGGCCACCGTGTTTTCCGACGGGCCCTGCGAGCTGCTCGAGATTCGCTGGCAGGGACTCCGCGACATGCGCCGACAGGCGCCGGAGATCAAGCGCCACATCGACGAGCTCTATCGCTCCCGGAGCTTGCTGGTCCAGCTCCAGGAAACGTCCCTGTTCCGGGGCCTCTCTCCGCAGGATCTGGCGCGGGTCGGCGAGCAGACGGCTTTCGAGACGTTCGGCGACTTCGACTGGTACTCCTCCTATCGGGACCTGGCCTCGCAGAGCGGCGCCGCGCGCCTGCAGACCGAGCCGGTGATCGCCGAGGAGGGCCATTACCCAAACGGCCTGGTCCTGATCCGCGCCGGCTTCGCCCGGCTCTCCGAACGACACCACAACGGAGAGCGCACGGTCAGCTACCTCGGCAAGGGGCAGAGGTACGGCTTCGAGGAGATCGCCCATAACTGGCGAAACACGGATCAGGTCGCATTGCAACGGACCCTGCGCGCGGTGGGATACGTCGATATCCTGATCGTGCCGACCTCGGTGATGGAAACGATCGTCCTGCCCGGGCTGGCGCCGGGAGAGCTTCCCGAAGGCATCCGGAAAGCCGACACGGAGGCCCTCCGGCTCTCCGAGGCGAGCGAAGCCGATCTCGTCCCTCAGGACATGCTCGAGTTCCTGGCCGAGAACCGATTCATCAACGGCACGGCGGCGATGATGATCGATCTGGACCGCTGCGTGCGCTGCGACGATTGCGTGCGGGCCTGCTCGGCCACCCACGGGGGCAACCCCCGCTTTCTGCGCCACGGGCCGCAGCACGGCTCCTACATGACGGCCAACGCCTGCATGCACTGCGTCGACCCGGTATGCATGATCGGATGCCCGACCGGAGCGATTCACCGCAACGAGGCCTACGGCCAGGTGGTCATCAACGACAACACCTGTATCGGCTGCTCCACCTGCGCGAACAGCTGCCCCTACGACAACATCCGGATGGTCGAGATTCGCGATCGGGACGGGGTCATCGCCATCGACGCGAACACGAAGATGCCGATTCTGAAGGCGACGAAGTGCGACCTGTGCGTCGAGCAGCTCACCAGTCCTGCCTGTGAGTATGCGTGCCCCCACGACGCTCTGAAGCGAGTGAACATGCAGGACCTGCCGGCGCTCGCCCGCTGGCTCCGCCGTTGAAGACTCTGAGCCGGCGCCGGGCGATTTCCATAGGAGTCTTCGCCGGACTGTCCATGGCTCTCGCCCTCGGGGTCCGAGCCCTCTCGGACCGGCTCTACCGGACCTCGCTGCTAACGGGCTGGCTGCTGCTCGTCCTTCTGCTGCTCCTGGCCTTCTTCAATGGGCGCAAGAAGCTGCCGTTTCTCCCCATGGGCCGCGCATCGACATGGCTGCAGGTCCATCTCTACGGGGGCCTGCTGACCGCCGTTCTGTTTCTGCTGCACATCCACGGACGCTTTCCCAACGGCCTCCTGGAAGCGACCCTCGCCGCGTCGTTCGTGCTCGTGGTCGGCAGCGGGATCGCCGGCATCCTGCTGTCGCGCGACTACGCGCGCCGCCTGACCAGCCGGGGACAGGAAGTGATCTTCGAGCGCATCCCCGCCCTTCGCCGGCGGGTGCGGGACCACGCCGAGGAGCTGGTCCTGACGTCGGGCGCCGGGCAGGGCACCCGGGCGCTGGCCGACTTCTACGCGAACCGGTTGGCCGGCTACCTCGAGGGGCCTCGCAATACGTTGCGGCACCTCTTCGAGTCGCGCAGGCCTCGCCAGACCTGGAAGGAGGAGTTCGCGGCCCTCGACCGCTACCTCGACGACTCGGAGCGGGAGAGCTCCAGGGAGCTCTACGAGCTCGTGCTGATCAAAGACGACCTCGACTACCATTACGCGCTTCAGGGAACTCTCCGCGTCTGGCTCTTCATCCACGTCCCGTTGACGTACGTCCTATTGATCCTGGGACTCTTCCACGGGCTTCTGGCCCAGTCCTTCTCGGCCGGTGCGCGGTGAAGTTCCGCCTGCCGGGTTTTGGAATCCGGGAGAGCCCGTACGAGCGTCCGAACCAGCGCTGGATCTGCGGCTGGTCGGCGACGGGCGAGCCCTGCCGCGTCGGCCCGGATGCCCGGGGAGAGTGCCGCGCGACCTTCGAGTGCGACCCGCTCCACAAGGAGGGGCGCTGGCATTGCACCCGTCCGCCTCTTTACGGCGGAGCCTGCCAGAACGGACCGCTTCCCGCCGGAGGGTGCTCGCGTCCGATCCCCAAGTGCCAGCCGGCCCGGAGCCTGCGGGCCAGGCGCGGCCAGCTGGTCGGATGGGCGAGCGCCGTCACGGTCGGACTGCTCGCCCTCGCGTTGGGCACCAGAGATCGGGACACTCTCCTGTCGCCGGGGGATCTTGGCTTCCAGCACGGCAGGACCGAGAGCGACGCGTCCCTGGTCGCGTTTCTCCGAGTGCCGAGGCGGTCCACGACGCCGGCGTCCAGTCCCGCCACGCAGGCGACGCCGTCCGCGGCTCCCACGCGGACGCCGGTACGAGCGGGTCCTCAGGACGGGACGTCGGCGAGCGCCCGCTGCGGCGACTGCCATGGAGCCAGGCGCGGACCGCTGGGCGCGCTGGCGGCCGTCTTCGGCGCTCCGTGGGGGGCCCCCCAGAGCCAGCTCTGCCTGCGGTGCCACGCCCTGGGCGAGCATCCGCTCCACGCCCACAGCCAGCCTCCCGCCACCCTGGTCCGGGTGACCGCGCGGATCGCGGCCCGGCCTGCCGGAGCTCCGCAGCGGCGGGAGTGGGAGTGCGCAACGTGCCACGTGGAGCACATGGGACGCCGGTTTCCCATCGCGTTTCTCGACGACCGCCGGTGCCAGAGCTGCCACGCGCGCAAGTTCGAGAGTCTGGCCTCGGGCCACCCGGAGTTCTCGGGATACCCCTACGACCGTGGGCAGAACATCCGCTTCGACCACAACAAGCACAAGACGGAGTACTTCTTCAAAACGCGCAACAACAAGGAGGATCGCCCCTTCGAGTGCCGCGGCTGTCACGTGCCGGATCCTTCCGGCCGCAACATGCTCGTGCGGAGCTTCGAGGAGACGTGCGCTGCCTGCCATGCCGCGCAGATTGCCGACAACGACGGTCTCGCGTTCCTGACCGTGCCCGGCTTCGACCCCGCGGTCAACGGAGCGAAGGCACGGATCGGCGAGTGGCCCAACCACGACGAGAGCGATCTCTCCCCGTTCCAGCGTCTCCTGCTCGAAGGAGACGAGGACGGGGGGGCCTACCTCGAGGATCTGAAGGGCATCGACCTGCTCGACCTCGGCCACTCCGCGGACGACGAGCTCCGGGCGATCCAGGCCTACGCGTGGGGCGTCAAGCGGCTCTTCGCGGATCTCGCACGCAATGGACAAGCGGCGATCCGGACGCGACTGCAGAAGACGCTCTTCGGCCAGAGGAGCGGGGCTTCGGTCAGCGAGGATCTCGTCGGCCAGCTGCCGCCCGCGACGATCCAGGCCGCTCGCCGTGCGTGGTTTCCTCATCTCCCCGACGAGATCCAGGGTCTGCAGGCGGGCGCTCCGCCGGAAGCCCGACCTTCCGAGAAGGCGGCGGAAGAGCCGCAAGGCGCTTCGCCCGGGCTGGAACCCAAGAAGTGGCTCGAAGCCGGCGGCTGGTACCGTCGCGACGCGGACTTTACCGTGCGCTATCGGCCCACCAGGCATGCCGACGCCTTTCTGCGGGCCTGGATCGACGTCGCGGCCGGCCTGCGCCAGGAAAACCACAGCGCGAACCGGATCCTGGAGACGCTCAAGCCTCCGACGGCTCCGGGCCGCTGCCTGAAATGCCACATCGTGGCCCCGGCCGCCGCCGGACCCTCGATCCTCGGAGCGGCCGAAGCCGCATCGACGGGCCGGAAGGACGAGGAGAAGGGACCCGCGGTGGTGCGCTGGACCGCTCGCCGGTCGGATCCCCACGAGCGCGCTTTCACCAAGTTCGCTCACACGACGCACTTCAGCGTGCTGCGCCTCAAGGAGACCTGCTCGAGCTGCCATCTCCTCGCGGCCGACGCCCCGCAACGAATCGCTCAGAGCGAGCTGATGGCCAAAGCCGCGGGCGACTTCGTCCCGATCCAGAAGGCCCGCTGCGTGGCCTGTCACGTCCGCAGAGCCGCCGGTGACAACTGCGTCCTCTGTCACAACTACCACGTGGGGGTCTTCGGGACGGCCCGAACGGCTGTGGCGGGAAGCGGCGAACCACTCGCCGCGCTCGCCGCCGGCGCCAGGCAGCGGTGACCGGCGGCCACGGCTAGCCGGGGAGAACGGAGATCCGGGTCAGCCTCGAGCCGACTCCACCACCACGGCCGTGCCGTAAGCGAGCACCTCGGCCACGCCCTGGGCGATCTCCGTCGTGTCGTAGCGCATGGCCACGATGGCGTTGCCGCCGGCGTCCTGGGCGTGCTGGGCCAGGAGCTCGAAGGCCTCCTCCCGCGCGCGCTCGCAGAGCTGCGTCCAGAGCGTGATGTTGCCGCCGAAGAGGCTCTGAAGACCGGCGCCGATCGTGCCCACGATCGATCGCGAGCGCACCGTGATCCCGCGCACGATGCCGATGTTGCGCGTGATCCTGTATCCCGGCAGGTCGTTGGCCGACGTGATGAAGTTGTTGGGAATCATTCCGTCCTCCACAGATGTAGGGGCGGCCCTCGCGGCCGCCCGCGGGCGGGGACAAGCCCCGCCCCTACGCCCCTCTGAGAAAGCTCACGCCTTCCGCCTTCCGCCTCACTCCTCACGCCTCACGGCGCCGCGAGGCGCTACGCCGTGATCATCTTGCGCGACTTCAACTCGGTCAGCAGACGGTCGATCTCCTTCTCCTTTTCCATGGCCGCGAAGCGGTCCTCGATGTCGTCGCCGGCGATCTCGGCGTAGGCCTGGCTGACCGCCTCGGCGTGGATGACCTTGGTCTTCATCCGGTCGAAGGTGTTTCCGTTGGCGCCGCTCGACATCCCCATCTTGGCTTCGCTCGCCTTCTTCGAGGCCCGCGCCCGCCGATGCCGCGCGATCAGGAGATCGCTCTTGGCCTGGGCTTCGGTCAGCTTTCCCTCCAGCCGCGTGAAGGCGCCCTTCAGGTTCTCCACTTCCGACTTCTGGTCGGCCACCTGCTGGTGGAAGTTGTCGGCCAGGGCCTTGGCCGCGAGCGACCGGTCGAGCGCCGCGCGGGCCAGGCCGTCGTCCTTCTTCTCCACCGCCAGCTCGGCCTTGCGGATCCACTGGGTCTGCGCGTCCTCGTTTTCCTGCGCCTTCTTGGCCAGCAGGTGCTGGTCGGCGATGGCGATGGCCACCTGCGTCTTCAACTGCAGGAGCTGGTTCTGCATGTCCAGGATGACCTGCTTGATCATCTTTTCCGGGTCTTCGGCCTTGTCGATCAGGTCGTTCAGGTTCGCCCGTACCAGGGCGGCGACTCGTTCCAGCAGTGCCATGATTTCCTCCAGTCTGAGTTCTAGCTTCGAAGCTCCAGGTTCTTGAGTTCTGAGTTCTGAGTTCTGAGTTCTGAGTCGTTCGCCTCACGCCTCACGCCTTACGCCTTACGTCTTCTCAATGACCGGTTTGTCCCCGATCGCGCGGACCTTCGACAGCAGGTCCTTGATCTGCATTCCCGAGAGCGCCTCGAACAGAGCGGGGATCTGCGCGGCCATCTGCGTCACGTCGCCGGTGATCTTGTGGACGCCCGCGGAGTCGCCGTTTCCCGTGGAGACGACCGTGATCCGGTCGACCTTGGACAGCGGCTCGGCCAGGGCGCGGACGACCTCGGGCAATCCGGAGATGAGCTTGTCGACGACCGCGGCCTGGTTGTACTCCTGGAACGCCTCGGCCTTGACGTTCATCGCCTTGGCCTCGGCCTCGCCCTTCTTGAAGATGATCTCGGCCTCGGCCTCGCCCTGCGCGCGCGTCGCCGCCGCGCGCCCTTCGGCTTCCAGGGAGAGCCGCTGCGACTCGGCGGTGGCCAGCGTCTCGATGCGCTTTCTCTCGATCTCGGCCGGCCTCAGGATCGTGGCGATCAACTCCTTCTCGCGCCGCGAGATCTCGGCCTCCTGGACCTTGATCTGTTCCTGCTTCTCGACCTGCTGCACCTTGACGGACTCGACCACGACCTGCTGCTGCATGACGTTGGTCTGGATCTCGTAGGCCTTGTCGGCCTGGGCCTGCTGCTTCTTGACCGCTTCCAGGAACGCGGCCTTCTTGACCTCCATGTCCCGCTGCGCCTCGGCCTGCTTGGCCAGCGAGAGCGTCTCCGCCAGCACCCGCTCCTGATCGGCCTGGGCCTTGGCGATGGCCGCTTCCCGGGTCGCCGCGGCGCGCTTGATGGCGGTGTCGCGCTCGGCTTCCGCCGCGGCCACGTCGGCGTCCCGCTTGATGCGGGCGATGTCGGGGCGGCCCATGTTGACGATGTACTCGTTCTTGTCCCGGACTTCCTTGATGGTGAAGGAGACGACCTCCAGCCCCATCTTGTTCATGTCGTCGGCGCAGGTCGACCGCATCCGGTCGGCCACCATCTCCGGCTGCTTGACGATCTCCTCGACGGTGAGCTGGCCGATGATGCCGCGCAGGTGGCCCTCCATGACCAGGCGGATCAGGCCCTCCCGCTGCGGCGGCGTCTTGGTCAGGAGCTGCTCGGCGGCCGTCTCCACCGACTCCCGATCGGACTTGATCTTGATCTGGGCCACCGCCTCGACGGTCACGGCCACGCCCTGCTTGGTGTAGAGGTCCTGCTGCGGCGCGACGTCGAAGGACATCAATTCCAGCGACAGCTCGCGGCACGCCTCGACCATGGGAAAGATCAGCGTGGCGTGTCCCTTGATCACGCGGGTGCCCCGAATCCCATACACGATGAGCGCTTCGTTGGGCCCGGCCTTGCGGTACATCCGCACCAGCATCGAGATGATGAGGAGCAGACCGAGGACGGCGAGCCCGATGACGATCCAGGTCTCCGGCTTCAACGAGAACATGACGAACCCTCCCTGTCGGCCGCGCCGCGTGCGCGCGGCCGCGGACTCACTGTATGTAGTACCCCGCGACTCTCCAGGACCCGTCCTTGTCCTTCATGGGCGTCACCGTCTCGACGGCGGCCTTCTTCCGCTCAAACGACGTCTCGTAGCGGATGACCACGTATTCCCCGTCCGGCACGCCGGGAAGAGTGCGGGTGAACTGCGCGCTCACGAGCTTGCGCCCCCCGAGCTTTCCGAGCGGCTGGCGCGCCGAGCGCACCGCGGACTCCCACTGCGGCGCGGTGACCTTGTCGCGGAAGAGGGAGGCCGCTTCCTTCCAGCTCTCCGCGTACCGTCCCTCGTCGACCAGGGCGAGCCAGCTCTCCGCGGCCTTGACCGCGGCGGGATTCGAAGCGGGCTGGGCCAGCAGCCGCTCCGCGGCGAAAATCCAGGCGCCGACCGCGAGAATGGGAACGACCATCTTCATCCGTCTCATCTCTTCGTCCTCCTGTTCATGAGATCGATGTGGTTGCATCGGTGTTCTCCGTTTCGTGCACCGGGCCCTCGGCCGGATCCGCCAGGCCGGCCATCTCCTCCCAGAGACGCACGTAGGCGATCCCCCGCTCGTAGCGGGTGACCACGACTTCCCTGCCGCGGGCGATGGGGCCCTCCGACTCGCTGCGGGCGCCCGCGGAGCGGCGCGTTCCGGCCTGCGAGTAGACGATCTCTCCGGTCCCGCCGGCCCGGATCGGCACGGTCACGCGGCCGAGCACGCCGACCATCTCGAAGTCGGCGGCATCGAGGGCGCGCTCGTGCCGCAGGAGGACGCGGGTCAGGAAGCCGAACACCAGCGACGCTCCGGCCGTCCCGGCGGTGAGCGCCAGGGCCAGGACGATCAGGCGCGCCATGTTCCCGCGCGTCGTCAGGAGATAGCCGACGCCTCCGAACCAGGCCAGAAAGGCCATCAGGCTCGGGAAGTTCAGCGGCGAGATCGTGGAGCCGGTCCCGTGGCCGCCCGCCGCGTGGGCGCCGCCCGCGCCGACGTGCCCGTGGAGACCGGGCAGGTGCAGGTGCGGGACGTGCAGCGCGCCGCTGAGGAACCCGATCACGGCCAGCGCGAACCCGACGAGAAAACAGATCAGGTAGAAGCTCTCCCAGGTCATGCCTTCCTCCTCACCCGGCGCGGCGCGGTCGGCAACGGGGCGGCCTCCCCGCGGTGTGGCGCCAGAACCTGCAGGAGCCGCTCGCCCAGGTGCGGCGTCTCCAGAATCTCCCGGAGCAGAACGAGGCACTGCCGCGAGTCCGGATGCTTGGCGACTTCCAGAAGCGCCTCGCAGATCTCCGGATCCCGCCGGAAGCGCTCCGCGCCGTCGATCAGCCACAGGTCGAGCTTGTCCTCCAGGCCGCGCACGTCCGACGTCAGCTCGGTGTGGAACCCCTCCGGATCGTCGACCAGATAGCCGGGGTGCACCTTGAAGAAGCGGGCCAGCAGCATCCGGGTCGTGTTGGTCAGATGGGGACGGCGGCCGCTCTCGATTTGCGAGAGGTAGGCCTGGCTGATCGACTGTCCAAGCTCCTTGCGCAGGGCCCGGGCCACCTCGCTCTGGTTCATCTCGCGTTCCAGGCCGCGCAGGGTCCCCTCGACCAACCGAAGGTAGCGGAGCTTCTCGCCGAGCCTCATAACAGATCGCTATTAGCTAATAGCAAATAGCTATTGTTGTCAAGTGGTGGCCCGGTCATTGATTCTTAAGGATTTAGCGGACTTCTGGGATCGCCCCCGCGGAGGCGTCAGCGGCCCGGCGGCGTCTCGGAGCCGGGGAAGAGGGCCGCGAAATGCTCGGGGTAGAGCTGCCGCGCGCAGTCCGGGCAAATGGAGTGGGAGAACTCCGCCTCGGTGTGCTCCTGGAGATACGACTCGATCTGGCTCCAGTAGCCTTTGTCGTCGCGGACCTTCTTGCAGGAGGAGCAGATCGGCAGCATGCCGCTCAAGGTCTTGACCTTGGCCAGCGCAGCCTGCCGCTCCGTGATCAGCCGCTCGCGCTCGGCCTCGGCGCTCTTCCTCTCCGTCTCGTCGTGGAAGACGACCACGCCGCCGCAGGCCTTTCCCTGCGCGTCCTGAAGCGGCCGGCCGACGGAGACGTGAAGCCGTGGAGGACGACCGGGAATCCTCACCAGCACTTCGACGCCGTCCACGCGCTCGCCCCGGATCGCGCGCGCCAGGGGAAGCTGCTCGGGCGGAAAGGGCGTGCTCCCGTCCGGCAGATAGAGCCCGTACCGCGCGGTCCAGTCCTGCGGGCCCGCGTCGGTGACGCCCAGCCCGAGGATCTCCCGGGCCACCGGATTGAACAGGACCAGCCGGCCCTGCGCGTCGCCCACGATGACGGCCTCTCCCATGCTGTCCAGAATCGACTGCAGGACGGCTTTTTCTTCCGCCTCCGCCCTCTCGGCCCGGTCGCGATCCCGTTCCGAGCGGGACAGCCGGTCGGCGCTCCAGAGAATGGTCGCGCCGAAGAGCATCACGACGGAAACGGCGAACAGGGCTTCTCCCAGGCCCTCCTCCAGGAAACCGCGGTCCTCGCCGACGACGCGCAGCCATCCCAGGACGAGGGGAATCAGGACCGCCGCGGGGAGCAGACGCCGCGCGACGCTACCGGCGAACGAGTCGGAGAACACTCTCGCCACGAACCCTTCCCGCGGACGAAGAAGGAGGACGCCGCCGCTGACGGCCAGGAACGCGACCGACGTGTTGAGCGCGACCGGCCCGAAGCCCCCCGGAAAAGATGTCTCCGAGACCTGATAGACGTAAGCGAACACGACCAGGAACGAGTCGAACGCCACGGCCAGAACGATCCCCTCGCGAAGCCGATGCCTTCCGGGCCGATCGAGAAAAAGCATGGCCGCGGCCAGCGCCGCGAAGTTCACGGCGGTCAGAAGGGCCATCCGCCCGACCGGGGGCACGTGATCGGCCCCGGGAAAGAGAAGATTGTCGATTCCGAGCGGCCTCGACAGCGCGTACTCGAGAAGGTTCCACAGCGCGGCGACGCCGACCGCCGCGGCGCACGTGAACGCGAAAAGACGCCGGCCGGCGCCGGCCGTCGACCGGGCCAGGATCAGGATCCCGCAGAGAGCGAACGCCAGGGCCGTGATCGGCTTCATCGGCGGGAACCCCGGCGCCACGCCCTTCAGGTACGAAACGTCGAAGTACCAACCGCCCAGAACGATGAGCCCCACCGCCAGCGCCGCGGCGCCGCAGACACGCGCGGCCGTCCGCAGAGGAGCCGCGCCGGTTTGCCCCGATGCCGCCACCAACCCTGCGAAATCTCTCATTTCTCGATCTTCGGCGCCGGCGCGACGCGAGGCACTCCGGCCTGGGCGACCGCCCGGTCGAACTCGGCGACGTCGCCGGCCAGCCCTTTCTTGTACTCCTCGACGATTTGGTCGAGCTTCGCCTTGAGCACCCCGTAGTACTTGATCGATCCCGGCGTGGGCCGGGTGTCCGCGGAAGCGACGATGCCGGCGAGGTTGGTCCAGTCGTGGTCGAGCTTGGGCTCGTAGTTCAAGTCGTCCTCGTCCGCCTTGATGTTCGGATTGATCAGCTCCTCCTCGACGGCGGTCAGCTTCTCCGCGACGGCGGCGGCCCGCTTCTTGAGGGCGTCGCCCTTGCCCAGGCGTTCGGCGCGCTCGCCGAGATCCTTCATCTGCGCCTTCAGGTCGCGAATCGCCAGGACGGTCTGATGCGTCTCGGACAGCCGGTCACGGATCGCCGACAGCAGGTCGTACTGCGCCTTCAGATCTTCCGGAGAGGCGAAGCCGCCCGGATGCGGACGGACCTCGAAGGCCTGCGTTTGCCCGCGGCCTCCCGCGGTCAGCCGCACCTTGTAGGTTCCCGGACCGACCTTGGGCGGCGACTTGTCGCCTTCGTTGAAGACGGCCTTGGGCACGAGCGTCGGCTTGAACACCCGCATGTCCCACACGAACCGGTTGACCCCGGCCTTCAACTTCAGCGGCTTGTCCTTGTCCTTCTCTTCCTCTTCACGGGCGGCCTGCTCCTTCAAGTCCCCTTCCGGCTCCTTCTTCTCGTTGGAGAAGGTCCGGATGACCTTGTCGTCGGCCAGGAACTCGAGCGTGACCTTCTCTCCCTTGGCCGGCTTGTCCTTCAGCCAGAAGTTGACCACGACGCCGTTGGGCAGGTTCTTGCCGATCGGCGGGGGCACCGCGTCCTCGTCGTCGTCCGGCTTCTGGGTCTGGATGCGGACGGCCGGGCGCGGCGCGAAGAGATGCGCCGCTTCGCCGGTCATCGCTGCGCTCCAATTGCGCAGCGGCGTCAGGTCGTCCAGGATCCAGAAGGCCCGGCCCTGCGTGGCCACCACCAGGTCGCCGTCCTTGACCGCCAGATCGGTGACCGGCGTGTGCGGCAGGTTGCGCTGGAACGGCTCCCAGGAGCCGCCGTCGTCGAAGGAGACGTAGAGGCCGGTTTCCGTTCCGGCGTAGAGGAGGCCGCGCCGGACCGGGTCCTCGCGCACGACGCGCGTGAACGCGCCGTCGGGAATGTCCTGCACGATCTTCGTCCAGGTCTTGCCGTAGTCGGCCGTCTTATAGAGGTAGGGCTTGTCGTCGTCCCACTTGTACATCGTCGCCGCGACGTAGGCCGCGCCCATGGCGTGCGGCGAGGCTTCGATGGCGTTGATCTGGATCCACTCCGGGATGCCCCTGGGCGTCACATTCTGCCAGGTCTTGCCGTCGTCGCGCGTAACGTGCACCAGCCCGTCGTCGGAGCCCGCCCAGATCACGCCCTTCTCCCGGGAGGACTCCGCCAGCGCGAAGATCGTGTCGTAGAGCTCGACGCCGGTGATGTCGGTGGTGATCGGTCCGCCGGACTTGCCCTGCTTGGAGGGGTCGTTGCGGGTCAGGTCCGGCGACGCCTCCTCCCAGTTCTCCCCTCCGTCGCGGCTGCGCAGCAGGATCTGCGAAGCATGGTAGAGAACCTTCGGGTCGTTGGGCGAGATCAGGATCGGCGCGTTCCACTGGAAGCGGTACTTGAGATCTCTGGTGGCGTGCCCGTCGGCCAGCTGCGGCCAGGCCATGATCTCGCGGGCCTGGCGCGTCTTGTGGTCGTAGCGGGTGAGCTGCCCGCCGTACTCGCCGGCGTACACAATATCTGGATTGTTGGGGTCGGGCGCGATCCAGCCGCTCTCCCCGCCGCCGACGGGGTGCCAGTCGGTGACGTCGATCCCCTCGCCGGGAACGCCGCTGGGGATCCCCACGCTCGAGTTGTCCTGCTGCGAGCCGTAGACCCAGTAGGGGAACTGGTTGTCGGTGGCCACGCGGTAGAACTGGGCGGTCGGCTGGTTGTCCTGCGTCGACCAGGTCCGCCCGCCGTTGAAGGAGATCGTCGCGCCGCCGTCGTTGCCCAGGATCAGGCGGTTGGAGTCGTCCGGATCGATCCAGAGGTCGTGGTTGTCGCCGTGCGGCACGCGCAGATTGGAAAAGGACCGGCCGCCGTCGGTCGACTTGTGCATGTTCACGTTGGGCAGATAGACCGTGTCGGCGTTCTTCGTGTCCGGATAGACCCACGTGTAGTACCAGGCCCGCTCCCGGATCTTGTGCTCGTCGTTGACGTGCTTCCACTTCTCCCCGCCGTCGTCGGAGACGAAGAGGCCGCCCTTCCTGGCCTCGATCATCGCAAAGACGCGGCCCGGCCTGGCCTGGGACGCGGCCACGCCCACCTTCCCCCAGATGCCCTCGGGCAGCCCGTTGTCGTCCTTGGCCTCCATCCGCTTCCAGGTGTCGCCGCCGTCGGCCGATTTCCAGAGGGAGCTTCCCGGCCCGCCGGAGACGAGCTCCCAGGGATGCCGCACCACCTGCCAGAACCCGGCGTAGAGGACGCGTGGATTGTTGGGGTCCATGGCCAGGTCGGACGCTCCGGTCTTGTCGTCGACGAAGAGGACCTTGGCCCAGCTCTTCCCGCCGTCTTTGCTGCGAAAGATCCCGCGCTCGGCGTTGGCCCCCCAGACGTGCCCCTGGGCGGCCACGAACACAAGTTCCGGATTGTTGGGGTCGATCCGGATCCGGGAGATCTGCCGCGTGTCGGAGAGGCCGACGTTCTTCCAGGTCTTGCCGGCGTCGGTGGATTTGTAGACGCCGTCGCCCGAGGAGACGTTGCCGCGGATCGGGGCCTCCCCGGTTCCCACGTAGACCACGTTGGGATCGGATTCCGAGACCGCGATCGCCCCGACCGAGCCGGTGCGAAAGGTCTTGTCCGAGACGGGCTCCCAGTTGGAGCCGCCGTCGGTCGTCTTCCAGACGCCGCCTCCCGTCCCGCCGAAGTAGAAGGTCAAAGGCTGGTGCCGCACGCCGACGACCGCGCAGGATCGGCCGCCGCGGAACGGCCCGATGTTGCGAAACTCGAGGCCCGGGAATTGATCGGCGAAGGTCTTGGGCTCGTCGGCCGCGGCCGGCTTCGCCGCGGCGGCGCGGATCGGACCGGCGGCAAACAGGAGGAACGAGAGAACGGCGGCAGCTTGCGCGAATCGCTTCACGGCTTTCCTCCAAACGGATTGGAATGGATGAATCGCGGCCGCTGAGTATAACGACTCGGACCAACGACAACGGAACGGTGACCAAGGACCAAGGACCAAGGACCAAGGACCAAGGACTGAGGACTGAGGACTGAGGACCGAGGACTCCAGCGGCCGGAGCCACAAGCGAGTTGTCCGGAACCTCAGCCTCTCGAGTCCGCAGTCCGCAGTCCTCCGTCCGCGGTCAGGCCGCCAACGCCGGTCAGAACCTTCAGGAACTGCGCGAGCGCCTCGGGCCGGTTCTTGCGGCGGCGGACCGCGGCGCTCCACGTGCGCGGCAGGCCGCGCGGGGTCAGGCGGCGGTCGTGGCCCGCGCTTCGGAGCAGGCGGCCGAGCGCGCGCCCCATCACGCCCGCCCCGATCACGACGACACCGCGGTCGGCCGCATCGCCTACCTCCACGACGGCGCCACGGACGTCGACGCCACCAACCCGGAGCATTTTCCTCCAGGCGCTCCAGGTAGACGAGCGCCTGGTCGAGCACGTGCGCCCCGACGACGGCGCCGTGGCCCAGCACGACGCGGGAGCGGCGCCGCTCGATCGCCCGGGACGGCTCCCGGGCCGCGGCGGGCGTAGCGTCCCGGAGGCGTCTCAGTTGGCGAACGTCAGGCTGACGACTTGAACCCGTTCCCGCGAGATCTTGGCCGTGCCCTCCAGCCCGACCGGCACGAGCTTGACTCCCGCGCCCACCGACCCCTCGACCTGGACGGCGAAGCGCAGGTCGATCGACACTGACTTCGTCGGCATCGGCGCCTCTCCCTGCGCGGCGCGCGCCACGCCGAGCTTGGCCAGGTGAATGGCGTTGGCCAGGGCGTCCTTCAGGGTCTCCTTCGAGAGCGTCTTCTCCCGCGGGACCTCCGGCGGCTTCATGGCCAGCTCCAGGGTCGAAACGGCGTCGGAGGAGACTCTGCTCGTCAGCGACGCCACCAGGTAGCGAATCTCGCCGCCGGCCGATCGCGAGACTGAGGTCTGGAGCTTGACGACGATCGACTTGAGCGGCGGAAATCCGGGCACGTCTCGCGTCTCCGCGGCCAGGATCGCCTCCCGAACCCCGTCGATCACCGCGGCGACGTCGCCGCCGGTGTCGGACGCGGGGCCGGGCGGAGACGCCGTGGAACACCCCCAGCACGCCAGGCCGGCGGCCAGGAGCAGGGCTGTCCCCCTCATTGTCGGCGTCATCGTTCGATGGGCGGTTCCGATCGCAGTATACCGGCGCCCATGCGGCCTCCGGGAGGCCCCGCGCTCTCCGGGGTCCGGTTCCGTCCAGGGGAACACGGCTCCCGTCCCCGAAACGCCGCGGAGAAGAACCTCGGGGGCCGTCGTTCGTAAAAAGGCAGCATGTTGAGAAAAATCTCTATCCTTGTGGCCGTCATGGCCGGTGTGTTGTCCCCCGCGGGAGCGCAAGACCTCGAGGCGCGGCGTCGGGCGTTCCGGAAGCTCCTGGACGAGCAATGGGAGTACACGCTCTCGCACAGCCCGGAGTTCGCCTCGATCCTCGGGGACAAACGCTGGAACGACAAGCTCTCCGATCTCTCCGTGAAGGCCATCCTCGCGGACCAGGAGATGGACAAGGTCTTCGTCAAGAAGTTCGAGGCGATCGATGCGACCGGCTTTCCCGAGCAGGAGGCGCTGACCCGGACTCTCTTGATCCGCAGCTACAAGGACTCCATCGAAGACGCCCGCTGGAAGACCTGGGAGATGCCGGTGACGCAGATCGGCGGGATCCATCTGAACGCGCCGCAGCTCGTCTCGCTTCTCTCCTTCGAGACGGTCAAGGACTACGAGGATTACGCCGCGCGGTTGAACGGGCTTCCCCGGCAGTTCGCCGACGTGACCGAGGCCATGCGGCGCGGGATGGCCGACAAGCTGATGCCGCCGAAGTTCCTGCTCGCCAAGGCCGGGGACCAGGCCGACGGGATCGCCGCGCAGAAGCCGGAGGAGTCTCCCTTCGGGGCGCCCCTGGCCAGGATGCCCGACTCCTTTTCGCCCGAAGACAAGGCGCGGCTGCGCAAGCTCGTGCTCGACGCCATCGCCGACCGCGTCCAGCCGGCCTACCAAACGTTCGCCAGGTTCGTCCGCGACGACTACGCGCCGCACGGCCGCACCGAGCCCGGGATGTGGTCGCTGCCCGACGGAGCGGCCCGTTACGCCACCGTGGTCAAGCGCCAGACGACGACCGACCGCACGCCCGAGGAGATCCACAGGATCGGCCTGGAGCAGGTCGCGCGGATCGAACGGGAGGCCAACGCGGTGGCGGCGAAGCTTGGCTTCAAGGACTGGAAGGCGTTGAACGCCGCGATCGCGAAGGATCCCGAACGGCACTTCCATTCCCGGGAAGAAGTGCTCGCGCGCTACCGGAAGTTCATCGACGGAATGAAACCCGAGCTGCCCAAGCTCTTCGGTCGCCTGCCGAAGGCCGACGTTCTCGTGATGCAGGTCGAGGAGTTCCGCGAGAAGGAAGCGTCCGGAGCGCAGTACGACCAGGGCACTCCGGACGGTTCCCGTCCCGGCCATGTCATGGTCAACACCGGCGAGCCCGAGTCGCGCAAGACGATCTCCGTCGAGTCGACCGCCTACCACGAGGGCGTGCCGGGACACCACCTGCAGATCGCGATCGCCCAGGAGCTCGAAGGCCTGCCGCCGGTCCGGCAGCAGTCCTTCTACACCGCCTTTGTCGAGGGATGGGCGCTCTACTCCGAGCGGCTCGGCAAGGAAGTCGGCTTCTACCAGGATCCCTACAGCGACTTCGGGCGGCTGCAGGACGAGATGCTCCGGGCCATCCGCCTGGTCGTCGACACGGGCCTCCACGCCAAGAAGTGGACACGCCAGCAGGTCGTCGATTTCTTCCACGCCCACTCCGCGATCGACGAAGTGGAAGTGCAATCGGAAACCGATCGCTACATCTCCGATCCGGGCCAGGCGCTGGCCTACATGGTGGGTCAGCTGAAGATCCTGGAGCTGCGCGCCCGGGCCCAGAAGGAGCTCGGCGCCCGCTTCGACATCCGCGCCTTCCACGACACGATCCTGGACGCGGGCGCGCTGCCGCTGGACGTGCTGGAGGCGCGGGTCAACGCCTGGATCGCGGCGGCGAAAGCGAAGGCGTAGCCGACCGCGCGTCAGTCCGCAGTCCCCAGTCCGCAGTCCGTAGTCTCCCTGTCAGCCCGTCGGTTCGATGGCCCGGACCCTGGACGTGCCGGGCTCGTCCTCCGAGGGCGCGGCGGAGGCGAAGGTTTACGACGCCTTCCCCAGAAGCACGATCGGGCCGGTCGGCTGAGGCGTCCCGCCCGCGGGCTCGACGGTGACGGCGAAGTTCTGGGCCGCGGGAATGGCCGAGAGGTCCGCGGACTCGAAGAGCGCGCGGCCGGCCTCGTCGGCGTCGAAGACGCCCGCCGGGACCGGCTTGCCCTGGGCGAAGACCCACAGCTCGTACTGCTTGCCCGGCGCAAGAGGCGCCAGGTTCCCGGCCACGACGATTCCGCGCTTGGCTCTCTCGCTCCAGAACACCTTGGCGCGGGCGGCGGGCTGCGGACCCTGGCCGCCCAGGAAGAGCATCTGCACGTCCTCGCTGGCCAGCACCTTCACGCGCAGGTCGCGGCGGGCCAGATCGCGGCGCGCGCTCTCCAGGTGCCCGGCCAGCTGCGCGCCGCGGCTCCTCAGCTCTTCCCGCTGGCGCCGCAGGCGCACATCGTCGGACACCACCACGGCCAGAAGCAGCACGGCGGCCAGGGCGAGCAGCGCCCGGGCGTAGGACGGCGCGGAGCGTTTCGGAAGGACCGCGCCGGCGGGGCCGAGCGAGCGCATCAGCCGCTCCTTCACCTCCGGAGAGGGCGGCACCTTGGGCAGCGGCGCGGCCAGCGCCGCGGAGGCCTCGCGGAAATCGAGCAGGAGCTCCTCGCAGACCGGGCAGCCCTCCTCGAGATGGCGCGTGAAGTCGACGCCCTCGTCGCCGAGGGGCAGTCCCAGGGCTTGCAGGGCCGCAAGCTCCTCGAACCTTTCGTTATGCGCCATCGGTTCCCCCTCGGAGATACGGGCGCACGCGTTGCCGAAGTTTCATCAGGCCCAGGCGCGCCCGCGTCTTGACGGTGCCGAGCGGAGTGGACATCCGGGCGGCGATCTCCTGATGCGTCAAACCCTCGAAGTACGCGAGCTCGAGCGTCCGCCGTTGGTCGGGCGGCAGCTCGGCGATCGCGGCGCGGCAGAGCGCCTGCCACTGCCGCTCGACGGAATCGGCCTCGACGTCCTGAGGACCGGCGCGCTCGGGCAGGACGTCCACCGGGGTCAGACCGGCCCGGGCCGCGGGCTTGCGCGATCGCAGCCGGTCGATGGCGCGGCTGCGCGTGGCCATCAGGAGCCAGGCCAGGACCGTTCCGCGCGACGCGTCGAAGCTCGAGGCGGACTTCCAGACGAAGAGGAAGACCTCCTGCAGAACTTCCTCCGCCTCGCCGGTGGTCCCCACGATGCGCTGGGCCAGCCCGAGCAGCCGCGCGGCGTGCCGGTCGTAGAGCACGGAGAGCGCGTCCGCGTCGCGGGTCTCGATCCGCGCCACCAGCGCGCGGTCGGTCTCACCGAGGGCAGAGCTCATCGATTGATCTACGAGTCGTCCCGTCCGATTGGATTGATCTTACGTGATTTTCCCGGAAATCCGCCGCGCGCCCGTCTCCCGTAGTGCCAGCGAGACACATGGCCGGGACGCCGCCCGGCCCTGTTGCACAAGGAGGAGATCCATGAACCTCGCTCGATTCGTGAGACGCGCCCCCAGGGCCGCAGCGGTGCTCGCGCTGGCGCTCGGCACGGCCTTTCCGGCTGCTCCCGCGGCCGCCTCGAGCCACCGGGAGGCTCCGGGCATCGCCAAGTACCCGCTCTGGGACAACACGGACGTCTACGCGTTCCGGGATCCGGCTCGGCCGGACCAGCTGACGATCCTCTCCAACTGGATTCCCCTGGAAGACCCTTCGGGCTTTCCCAACTTCTTCCATTTCGACGAGAACGCCTGGTACCAGATCCACGTCGACAACGACGGCGACGGCGTGGAAGACGTCACTTACCGCTTCGTCTTCACGGAGAACGTGCGCAACCCGAACAGCTTCCTGCAGTTTCTCGGTCCGGTCTCCGCGCTGGACGATCCGAACATCAATATCTATGACACGTACACCATCGACAAGATCATCGGGCCGGCCGGCAACGACATTCCCGCCGCCAACATCACCCGCGTCGGCGCGGGCCTGCTGGAGATCCCCAACAACGCCGGTCCCAAGACGTTTCCCCACGACTACAGCCAGGGCTCCGGACTGATCGCGGGCGTCTATAGCGTCGACGGCGGCGCGAAAGTCTTCGCCGGCCCGCGCAGCGACATGTTCTTCGTGGATCTGGGCTGGCTCGGAGACTTCCTGAACTTCCGTCCGGGGACGCTGCCCGGCAACCACGGCGGCGGCGTCAACGGCGTGGCCGGCTTCAACACGCACACGATCGGCATGCAGATCCCCCTCGCCGCGGTCACCAGGAACGGCCAGTTCCCCACTTCCGCTTCCGATCCCAACTCGATCATCGGCGTCTGGGCCGACACCTGGGTGCCCCAGAACCGCGTCTACCAGCCCACCGGCGCCAAGCCCGCCGTCTCCGGACCGTACGTGCAGGTTTCGCGTCTGGGCTTCCCGCTCATCAACGAAGTGATCATCCCCTACGGCATGAAGGACCACTGGAACGCCACCGCGCCCAAGGACGACGCGCAGTTCATGCCCATGTACCAGGACCCCGAGCTCGCCCGGATCATCAACGCGCTCTATCCCATCGTCACGATCCCCGCCGCTCCGCGCGCCGACATGCTGGTCCTCGGTCTCGGCGTGGACGGACTGACGCGGCGCCCCAACGAGGTCTTCTCCGACGAGCTGCGCCTGAACCTGGCCATTGCCCCGACGCCCGTCAAGCCGGTCGACCAGACCAACCGCATGGGCGTGCTGGCCGGGGACAACGCCGGATTCCCCAACGGCCGGCGCCCCTGGGACGACATCGTGGACATCGACATCCAGGTCGTGGTCGGCGTGCTCCAGCCCGCGTTCAACATCGCGCCCAACAACCAGCTCGGCGACAGCGTGGACGGTCCGGACAAGCCGTTCCTGGCGTCCTTCCCCTACCTGCGCAGCCCGAGCAGCTCCTACACGCATTCCCACGACAACGCGCCGCAGTTCGTGCACCCGCTGGCCAAGGAGACCGGCGCGAACTGACCTTCCCGGCCCCGGTCCGGCGCGAGCCGGGCCGGGGATTCTCTTGACCTGGGACTTCGGCCGTCGGACTTTGGACTGACGCGCCTTACAATCCTCCCAATACCCAAGAGGAGGTCCTCGATGCCGTCGCGCCGCGATCTCTTCCGCAACGCCGCCCGCACTGGCCTGGCTTTGGGGCTCACCGCGGCCGGTCGGCCCCTCTTCGCGATTCCCGAGAAGGGCGAGAAGCCGAAGTCTTCCGCGGCCATCTACGACGACATCGTTCTCATGAACACGGCGCTGGACATCGAGCACCAGGCCATCTGGGCTTACGGCCTGGCGGGAAAGAGCGGTTTATTGTCGGCCAAGGCCAAGGAAGTGGGGCTGCTCTTCCAGGGAAGCCACGAGCTCCATCGCGACCTCCTGGCCGGGGCGGTCAAGAGCAAGGGCGGAACGCCCTCGGAGCCGAAGAAGGACTACGTGTTCGGTGTGCCCCTCGCCAACGAGAAGGACGTCCTGGAGCTCGCCTTCAAGCTGGAGGTCGGCGCCGCGCGGGTTTACCTCTACGTCGTCGACCGCTTCCAGGACCGCGCGCTGGCGGCGTCCGCGGGGAAGATCCTGTCCGACGAGGTCCTGCACGCGACGGTGCTGCGGTCCGTCCTGGGGAGAGAACCGGTCCCGACGTTTCGCCTCATCGAGTCGTAGGGGTCAGCGCTTCGCCTTACGCCTTACGCCTCACCGGATTTCCCCGCGTCCTCCGGGATCTCCACCGGTCCGTCCTTCAGGTCCTCCCGGATGATGAGGTCGAGGAAGAGCGCCCGGACGCCTTCCTTTCCGCCCCGGCGGAACGCCGAACGGACCTCCGAAGGCTTCAGCACGATCCCGGTCATGGTCTTCAAGTACTGGCAGAACACGTAGACGCGCGAGCGGAAAGAGATCACCAGCAGGGTGAGCAAAACCACGGCCGCCGAGAGCATCGCCCAGGCGGCCGGCGAGGTCAGACCGAACAGTTCCTTCATGGAGCGCTTCCCTCAAGATTAGCAGAAGAGGCCCCGTTCGCGGGCGTCCTCCGGGACTTCAACGGCCGGCCAGGAAGGCGCGCGCGACGTCGGCCGGGTTCTTCTTGTCGCGATCGACCTGGGCGTTCAAACGGCGCATCGTGTCCGCGGTGAGCCGCCCGGCGAGCCCGGAAAGGGCTTCGCGGACAGGGGAGTGCGTCCGCCAGATCTGTCCGCGCACGACGTAGGCGGCCTCGTAGGGCGGGAAATAGCGCCGGTCGTCGGCGAGGACGGTCCCGCCGATCGCCGCGATCAGCCCGTCGGTCGAGTTTCCCGCGGCGACATCGACCTTGCCGGCGGCCAGGGCCGGGTAGAGCAGGCCCAGATCCATTTCCGCCGGCGCCTCGCGGAAGTGAAGGCCGTAGGTCCGGGACAGCCCCTTGTACCCGTCCTCCCGCTCGACGAACTCGTACCCGAAACCGAGCTTCAACTCCGGGTGCGCGGCCAGATCGGAGATGGTCCGGATCCCGAGCCGCGTGGCCTCCTGCTGGCGCATGACCAGCGCGAACGTGTTCTCGAACCCGAGCGGCGCGGACCAGCGAAGATCCCAGTGGCTCGCGTAATCTCGCGACACCTGCTGGCGCACCGCCGACGGATCGGACACCGGCTTGCGGCCCAGGATCGCCGTGAACGCGGTGCCGGTGTATTCGGGATAGAGATCGAGGTCGCCCTGGATCATCGCGCGGTGGCAGACGAAGCTCCCGCCCAGGTTCAGCCGCCGGTCCACCCGCTCCCCCCGGGCCTCCAGCGCCTGCGCCACGATCTCCCCGAGCAGGACGCTCTCGGAGAAGTTCTTCGACCCGACGCGCAGGGCCGGCGACCGCCCGCTGCAGGCCTCGAGCAGAAGCAGGAGCGCGAGAGCGCCGGCCGCCCGCAGCCGCCTCATGCCGCCGCCCTGCGACCGGCCGCGCTTCCCGACGGCCAGCGCCGGCCGATCCAGCCGAGCACGCCGTCGGCGGCCAGGGCCAGAAGGGCCGCCGGAATCGCGCCGGCCAAGATCAGGCGGTCATCCACGACGGCGATGCCCCGGTAGATGAGCACGCCCAGGCCGCCCGCGCCGATCGCGGCGGCGATCGTGGCCAGGCCGATCGAGATCACGGTGGCGATGCGAACGCCGGTCAGGACCACCGGCATGGCCAGGGGCAGCTCCACCCAGAGGAGCCGCTGGAAATCCGTCAGGCCCAGGCCGGTCGCCGCCTCGACCACCGCGGGATCGACGGACAGAATCCCGGCGTGGGTGTTGCGCAGGATCGGCAGGAGCGCGTAGACGATCAGGGCCACGATCGCCGTCCGCGCCCCGATGCCTCCCAGCAGCGGCAGCGGGATCAGGAAGCCGAAGAGCGCGAGGCTCGGGATCGTCTGCACCACGCCGGCCAGTCCGAGCACGGGGCGGGCCAGGCGCGGGTGGCGGGTCAGCCAGATTCCCAGAGGCAGCCCGACGGCCACGGCGATGGCGGTGGAGACGGCCACCAGCACGACGTGCTGGCCGGTGCAGGTCAGGATCTCGCCGCGGCGCTCCCAGAAATAGTTCACGGCCGCGGGCTCGGGTCGACGGAAGGTCTTCGGTCGAGATCGATGTTTCCTGCGGTGAACGCGCGCACGAACTCGTCCGCCGGGCGCGCCAGGATCTCCTCGCGCGTGCCGACCTGCCGGACCCGGCCGGCGTCCACGACCGCCACGCGGTCTCCCAGTCGAAACGCTTCGTCCAGGTCGTGCGTGACCAAAAGCACCGCCTTGCCGATGCGCCGCTTCCAGTCCAGGAACTCGCGCTGGAGGGACCGGCGGGCGATGGGGTCCAGAGCGCCGAACGGCTCGTCCATGAGCACGAGGGGCGGCTCCCCGGCAAGGGCCCGGGCCACGCCCACCCGCTGGCGCTGGCCGCCCGACAGCTCCCGCGGCCGCCGCGCGGAGAACTCGGCGTCGGGGAGGTTCACCATCGCCAGGAGCTCCCGCCGCCGGGTCCGGCGGCGCTCGGGCGTCCAGCCCAGCAGTCGCGGCACAATCTCTATATTGTCGGCGACGCTCCAGTGGGGAAAGAGACCGCCCTCCTGGATGACGTAGCCGACCTGCCGCCGCAGGAGGACGGGATCCTCGCCGCGCACGTCGCGGCCGAAGACCGTCACCGTCCCGGAGTCCGCGTCCAGCAGCCGGTTCACCAGCTTCAACGCGGTCGTCTTGCCGCAGCCCGACGGTCCGACCAGGGCGACGGTCTCTCCTGCGGCCACGGTCAGGGTCAGCCCGTCGAGGGCGGGACGCCCGGCGAAGCTCTTGCGCACGTCCTCGAAGGCGATCGCGGGAGTGGACACGGAGATCAGGCCGGCCAGCTAGAATCGCTCAATGTCCGAATTCTATGACGCGGCCATCATCGGCGGCGGCCCGGGCGGATCGACCGTGGCCACCGTGCTCGCCCGGGCCGGGCGCAAGGTCATCCTCTTCGAGCGCGAGAAGTTTCCCCGCTTTCACGTGGGCGAGTCGATGCTCCCCTACAGCCTTCCGATCTGGGAGCGCCTGGGCGTGGCCGAGAAGATCCGCAATCACGGCTTCCAGGAAAAGTACGGGGCCTATTTCTGGAACGACCTGACCGGCGGCGTCCGGCCGGTGGAGTTCTGGGACGCCGAGAACGACAAGCACCCCATGGCCTACCAGGTCAAGCGCGCGGAGTTCGACGAGATCCTGCTGCGGCACGCGGAGTCCTGCGGCGCGCAGGTGCGCGAGGAGACCCCGGTCCAGGAGGTGCTCTTCGAGGGCGGCCGCGCGGTGGGCTTGCGCGTGGGGGGAGCCGCGGGCGTCTCCGAGGAGATCCGGGCCCGCGTCGTCGTCGACGCCTCGGGGCAGGACGCGTTTCTCTCGCGCCGGCTGGGCACCCGCAAGTTCGATTCCCGCCTGAAACGCGCCGCCCTGTTCGCGCACTACGGGGCCGTGCCGCGCCCTCCGGGCAAGCAGGCCGGGGACATCCTGCTGCCGATCGCCGAGGGCGTCTGGTACTGGATCATCCCCTTCTCCGACGGGACCGCCTCGGTGGGCGCGGTCTTCGATCCGGCGGTGGCCCGCGAGTCGGCCTCCTCCGACCTGGAGGCGCGCTTCGAGTGGCTGCTCGCGCGGTCCAAGAGGATGGCCGGCCTGCTCGCCGGCGGCAAGCGCATCTCCAAGGTCCACGCCATCTCCGACTACTCCTCCTCCTCCGCGGCGCTGCGCGGCGACGGGTACGTGCTGGTGGGAGACGCGGCGACCTTCCTCGATCCGGTCTTCTCGACCGGCGTGTTCCTGGCCATGGCCATGGGCGAGAAGGCCGGCGACGCGATCGACCGCGCCCTGACCCGGCACGAGCGCGTGGACAAGAGCGATCTGGCGCGCTACGAGAGGGAATCGAAAAAGCTCGTCGCGCGGTTCCGGCGCTTCGTCTACGGTTTCTACGATCCCGTCTTCTTTGAGGCGTTCTGCTCGGAGGACCCGCCCGAGGTCATGCGCAAGGCGGTGACCACGGTGCTCGCCGGGGGTGTCGAGCGCGTGCCCGCTGGCGCGAGCCGTCTGGACCAACCTGATGTTCATCGGAACGACTATCGATCGGGTCCAGCGAAAGATCTTCGGCGGCGGGAAGAAGGAAGAGGTTCGGGCTTAGGAAACTCCTTCTTGTCGGGCCGGGCCCTGACGAGGACGCGGGAGCGTCTCTTCGAAGCGTGATAATAAAACAAGCAAAATCTGACCCCGAAGCCACTGCATGCCTTAGCGGTTGTTCTGAGGCTTTGGCGTCGCGGACTGAGGTCTTCACCGCCTCGATTCGCAGTCGCAATCTGGCATCATGCAGGCTCGCGGCTTTGAGCTTCGCGACTCCGCGAACCATCGCTGAAGCGTCGCGGCCGAAATAGCGGGCCGTTCTTGGCAATCGAGATTCCGCACACATCCCGGCCGACCAAAGCCGTCAGCAGACATCCTCGCGACTCTGCCCGAGCACGACTGGCCGATCGCATCGAGGCGACCATCACGCTCTCCAACCGGCCAACCTCTCGCGCCACCCTGTCGACCGTCAAGACCTTTGGCAACGCGGCCGGCTCCCCAACCCGCTGCAGCACCCGCTCCGCAAAGGCCTCATCGCCTTTGATCACCTGTCCCCAGCTCGCCGCTTCCTCGTAGGGCTCTGCAACCTCTGTCGATGACAACCAACCCTGCTATCTCTTCATGCCGAAAGAATCAGACTTTTTCCACGGGCTGCTAAGGCTGCTGCGATGACTTCCACTCGCGCAGGAACTGAGCAGGAGTCACGATGAGAGACCGGCGGAGGGACGGAACATCGAAGTCTCGCGCGTTCCCGGTGACCAGAAAGTCTGCGTTGGATGCGACGGCGACCTCGAGA
This sequence comes from uncultured Acidobacteriota bacterium, assembly GCA_963733955.1. Classification (GTDB taxonomy): domain Bacteria; phylum Acidobacteriota; class Thermoanaerobaculia; order UBA5066; family Gp7-AA6; genus DATFTF01. Next base: position 500,433 of record CAVTEW010000003.1, on the reverse strand, counting down.
AAGGGGCGGTCCGCGCTGTCCCTCAGAGCAAGACTCAGAGGGGCCGCACTGACCCGTATCGCCTCCGCCTCGACCAGGTCGAGGAAGTCCGAGACGTCCGCCGGATCGAAGCCGAACTTCGGCCGCGCTAGAACGGCGCGGTATTCGGCCAGGGTTCGATCATCGACGAGCAGCCTCACTTCCCCGGCCAGAAAGAGATCGACGACTCGCCCTGGTGAGCCCTCGGGGTTCAGCAGGCCCGACACGATGACGTTCGTGTCGAGAACGATCTTCACGCCGAGCGCCGTCGGCGCCGAACCTCGCGAACCTCCCGTTTGATTTCAGCCGTCGATAGCCTGCTTGCGCCGCTCTCCGCAGCCCTCTTCCGCATGCGAGATACGGCCAGCGTCGCCCTTGCCCGGCGAATGGCGTCGACGGTCTCGTCCAGTCGCGCCTCGCCCACCCCCACCAGGACCCCCATCGGCTTTCCGTTCGCCGTCAAGACGACGTCCGCCTTGGAAAGGGTTGCCCAAACCTTCCCCGGTCTGTTTCGCAGCTCGCGCACGCTCACGTACTTCATACATCAAGTGTAGCACTTCTGGCTTCAATAACGCTACACGGGCTCAGTGGACCAGGAGGCTACCCGGCGACGGCGTGCGTGGATGACTCCGACCGATAAGCTAAGAGTAAAAGGCTGACCCCGTTTGCACCCATGGCCATGGGCGAGAAGGCCGGCGACGCGATCGACCGCGCCCTGACCCGGCACGAGCGCGTGGACAAGAGCGATCTGGCGCGCTACGAGAGGGAATCGAAAAAGCTCGTCGCGCGCTTCCGGCGTTTCGTCTATGGGTTCTACGATCCCGTCTTCTTCGAGGCGTTCTGCACGGAGGACCCGCCCGAGATCATGCGCAAGGCGGTGACCACGGTGCTCGCCGGAGGCGTCGAGCGCGTGCCCCTGACGCGCAAGATCTGGACCCAGCTGATGTTCGTCGGCACGACCATCGACCGGGTCCAGCGCAAGATCTTCGGCGGCGGGAAGAAAGAAGAGGTTCGGGCTTAGGAAACTCCTTCTTGCCGGGCCGGGCCCTGACGAGGACGCGGGAGGGTCTCTTCGAAGCGTGATAATAAAACAAGCAAAGTCTGACCCCGAAGCCACTCGCACATCGCCCGCGCCGCAAATAATCCCATAAGCAAAGACCGACCCCAATCGACCGCGGATACAAGCCTGGTCACGGCCGCGGAGGTGCCGCGATGCTGACGTGGCGTGGACCATGTGGACGACACACGGCAGCCGGGGCGGCTCCGCACGCGGGCCCATAGGTTAGGAGTTCTTCAGCAGCCATCGGTTCATCTCTTCGATCAGCCGACTATCCTCCCAAGCGATATAGCGGTGCCCCTCGTAGTCCTTTCCTAGCCGGATCGTCGTGTTGCCTCTCGAAGTCACCGGCTGGCCGCCCCGCGGGAAACTGATTCCGGTCGCGGCGATCTCCTTAAGACACGTCTCGTAGTCGGCCGGGTAGAACCAGCTTGACATTAGCTGGCTGTTGAGAAACTCGAGGCGAAGCTTACCGCTGACGCTTCCTACCCTGTAATCCGAGGCGAGAATCACGTAGTCGTCGAAGCGACCAGCTTTCGACGGCTTGCGGGTTTTCGAGTCCTCTATCACAACCCATCGAGTGGCGGCAAACTCGCGCCTCCCCTTCACCTGTGCTGGTGAGGCAAGGCTTGACATGCCGTTTACGAGTTCCGTCGCCTCGCTCGGCGGCACGACCTGCATGGGTTCTCCGCAGGCGACCGTCACCAGGAGGGTCAGACCCAGCACGCTCACTTGTTTGACCATCTATTCGGCGGTAGCCAAGTCAGTTCTCCGGACCTCAGCGCGCCAAGGCAGCAGCTCTCGCATTTACAGCTCGTATCAGCGCAGCTGCGACCAACAACGTTATTGTGCAGATCCATCGATCGCGAATCGAATGGGTCCGTCGTGAACACCTCATGTAAGGTTCCGCCGACAAAGGCATCGGACGCGCCGCAGTTCTTCTTGATGAGGCAAATCCCTACGCAATGTCTGTAGGCGTCTTGAGGGCCGTTAGTCCTTCCGGGCAGTCCGGAATTGTTACCCTCTCGGAAGGCCGTCGTGAGCTGGCGCCAAACGCATTGCGAGACATACCAGGGCTTAGTCGCTGCCTGGCCGTCAGGATCAGTCAAGAGAGTGGGCTCGTCCAAGGAATAGGCATAAGGATGTTGCCTCAGCGGCGTCGTCAGCATCGTTAGCCGGAGGCCGGCGGTCGCCCAAAGGTCATAGTCCGCCGGCACCGTCACCAAGGAAACCGGGTCACTTTGTGTATACCGGCCCCAATTCGGCCGATACCATCGGAAAATGTTGTACGACCTTTTCGTTTGTCCATTGAGCGCCGTCTCGCTCGACGCTCCGAGCTGCTCCGCCTCCTGGCCCGGAAGCCGCAACGGCTGGTGGCTCGCCGAGCCCGACCGCAGCTTAAAGACCTTCCCGTACGGCTCGTGCTCGACCCGCCACACGGGCGTCGCCGTCGAATCCGTCCACAGGACCGGCGTCCCCAGATGGTCCGTCATCGTCCAGTGCACCGTCGACGTGCCCGTGTCCGTCTCCGCCACGGGCTGCCCGCCCAGCCAGAAGTGCTCGTAGAACACCTGAGGATGGTAGCTCGCCGTGTACTCGGTTTCCACCATCAGGTTCATCTCCGGCGTGTAGAAGAAGAGCCTCTTCTGCCCGGCCGGCGTCGCCGCCGTCGTGAACCCCCACGTGCCTACCAGAAACACCGCCATCTGACCTCGCGTCACCGAGTCGTTGGGGCAGTAGTTGCCGCCGCCACAACCCCCGGCGATCCCACGCCGGGCGAGCTCCTCGATCCAGTTGGCAAACCCGCTCGGACACGCCACGTCTGAGAAGATGCCCGTGCACGCCGGCGGCGCGTAGCTCGAGCCCTCCAAAGTCACCAACAGAAAAACAGACATCTGCGCGCGCGTTACCGGATCGTTGGGACAGGGGGATCGCCGGGGTCAGCCCTCTCTTTTGGTATTACGGCTGACCTTCGGCGGCGCCAGCACAATAATACTAAATAGGAGGACTGACCCCATTTTGACTCATTTTGACTCTAAACAGGTGGACTGACCCCATTTTCCCTGCACTGGCTTCATGACAACGCGCGTGACCAAGAAGGCGGCCCCGTGACGTTTCACCGAGGCCTCGGGCAGTTTCAGCATTCTCCACGTCGTTTCCTGAAGGCAAACCCCTATGCAGTCGACGCCGGCCGTCCCTTCGAAAACCTCGAGCTCCTGAATGCCAAACAGGTGGACCGTGGCATAGGAAGAAAAGAACCGCAGGTAATCGATCGCTGACGGAACCGATACGCAGCCAGCAAGATCGGCCGAGCCCCTTACCTTGAGTGACTTGCTCCCCAATTGCAAGACGATTTGATCCTCTGCTTCGGGAGGTATACTTTCTCCTGCGACAAACTGCAGGTGACAGCTCGATCGAACTGCCGGAAGACATATCTCAGTCGGTCGCTGAGATCCGCACAAGAAGCGGAAGCCGTTGGGATCCGCTTCCGGAGATTGAGCCGAAGGGATCCCCAGAAGAAAGACGAGCGGTATGCGAGTCACCGCGGCGTCCCGCCACAATACTTTGCCTTTTCCCCCTCTTGGTGAGGGCGTGACCGCGGATAAAAGGCTACGGGAGCTACTCACCGGGGATGACTTCCGTCTCCCCACCTACCTTGTCGACTTTCACTATCCAGTGGTAGCCAGGTCGCGCATACGCGCCTTTTCCCTGGACAAAAAAAACCCACTTTCCGCCCTCCTCGCTCTTCGGCACTGTGACCGAGTAGCTGCGGACCTTGCGGGACGTCGCTCGGCGGAACGCCGCTATCGCCAAGCTCCGCGCTCGGCGAAGAGTTACCACTTCTGCCTTTGATGATCCATCGACTCCTCGACGCGGGGTTGGGCTATTTGCCGCCGGCGTTATGGATGCGTTGGGGTGGTGGGCGTCCGCGGTCCCAGCCCCGATGAGAATGAATAGTGCGCTAACGATTGCCGAATTATCCATCCTGCACCACCTTTAGCGGCAACCTAGTTTTTCCAGTTGCTCGAGATCTCGCGTGATTCCGAGCTTGGCGCTAGGGCAGCAGCCCGAATTAACCATCGTGAGCCGGCAATTCAGTCCCGTTGCGTAGGCGCTGCACTCGGAACGCTTGAGGAACTCGGCATATCCGGTACCACCGACTTGGAGATATCCCTTTTTCTTGTTCCGGCATGAGTTTTTCCCGTAACGCGCTTCCCAATTCCTGATGTGGGTCTCTTCATGCAAAATCGTGCATTCGCTATCGCAGGCGTTGCCAGCGTTGACGACTTCATAATGGTTGTTTCCGTCGCACTGAATTGAAGGAACAGCCGTTGACTGCAGACCGAAGGGATCGTCCCACCGGATCGGGTTATCTGAGACGTAACCAAACAGGTCCGGATCTGCCCGTTTTATGTGGCCGCTAATTTCAAAGATCGGGTCACCTTGCGTATATCGGCCCCAATTCGGCCGATACCATCGGAAAATGTTGTACGACCTTTTCGTTTGTCCATTGAGCGCCGTCTCGCTCGACGCTCCGAGCTGCTCCGCCTCCTGGCCCGGAAGCCGCAACGGCTGGTGGCTCGCCGAGCCCGACCGCAGCTTAAAGACCTTCCCGTACGGCTCGTGCTCCACCCGCCAGGTCACTGCCGCCGTCGAGTCCGTCCACAGGACCGGCGTCCCCAGATGGTCCGTCATCGTCCAGTGCACCGTCGACGTGCCCGTGTCCGTCTCCGCCACGGGCTGCCCGCCCAGCCAGAAGTGCTCGTAGAACACCTGAGGATGGTAGCTCGCCGTGTACTCGGTTTCCACCATCAGGTTCATCTCCGGCGTGTAGAAGAAGAGCCTCTTCTGCCCGGCCGGCGTCGCTGCCGTGGTGAACCCCCACGTGCCTACCAGAAACACCGCCATCTGACCTCGCGTCACCGAGTCGTTGGGGCAGTAGTTGCCGCCGCCACAACCCCCGGCGATCCCACGCCGGGCGAGCTCCTCGATCCAGTTGGCAAACCCGCTCGGACACGCCACGTCTGAGAAGATGCCCGTGCACGCCGGCGGCGCGTAGCTCGAGCCCTCCAAAGTCACCAACAGAAAAACAGACATCTGCGCGCGCGTTACCGGATCGTTGGGACAGTAATTCCCTCCACCGCAGCCAGTCGTCACACCTCGGCGGGCCAGCTCGTTGATCCAAGGCGCGAACCCGCTCGTGCAAGGCACGTCGTTGAAGACCTGGGTCGTGCAGGCCGGCGGAGAGTACGCCGCCCCCTCCTGGGACACGAGCAGGAAGACCGCCATCTGCGCCCGCGTCACCGCCGTCGATGGGCAGTAGTTCCCGCTCCCGCATCCTCCCGTAATCGCCCGCTCACCGATGATCGTCACGAACGGATAGAACGTCGTTCCGCTCGCAACATCGGAAAAGTCCGTCACGAAGTTCGAGCAGGCGAACGGCGCGGACGAGGAGCAGCTCGTGGAAGCTCCGTCCGTCACCGTCACGGGCGTGACCGTCCCCGCCGTCGCGACGTCCGAGGCGTTGATCGTGGCCGTGAGCTGCGTCGACGACACGAACGCCGTCGTCCGCGCGCTCCCGTTCCACTTTACCGTCGAGGTCCCGGTGAAGTTCGTGCCGTTGACGGTCAGCGTGAACCCGCCGAGGCCGGCCGCTCGCGAGACCGGCGAAAGGCCCGTGATCGCGAGCTTCACCTCTCGGGCCGCGGTGCGGATCCCGCGGCCGTCGTAGTCGTAGGCAAATCCCTCGCCCTCGCTCGCGCCCGAGCCCGAGGCCAGGAAGGTCCGGGATGAGTAAACATAGGTCCCCGACCCGACCACGGTCTCATTGCCGGAAACGTCATAGCTGACCGTTGTCGGCGATTCGTCGGAGGCCGTCGCGACCTTCGGAGTCTGGTGCCCCCCGCTCGACACGTACGTGAACGTCGCGGACCGGGTTCCGACGGTGAGGGAGGGGAAGACGTTGCCCATGGCGTCGTAGGAGTAGCTTGCCGAACCCCAGAGGCTCGAGCCCGACGTCGCCGTCGTGAGCCGATTCAGGTCGTCGTAGCCCAAGACGGTCCGGCTGTACGTCGAGTCCGTGGCGTCGGGGATCGCCGTCACGTTGCCGACTCCGTCGTAGGTGTAGGTATGGTAGTCGGCGAGGACCGCGCCGTTGGAGTCCTTAGTCAGTTTGTTCGAGGTCATCTGGTAGCGCTGGTTCAAGATCATGTTGCGCGTCGTCCCATTGCCGAACTTGAGCTGACTCGCGGGCCCGAAAGGTTGATAGGAGGTGGACGCGACGTAGGTGGTCCCGCCAGTGCAGGTCGGCCCCGTCCCTCCGGAGCAGGCAAACGCCGGCCGATCGGCGAAGTCGTAAGAATAGGAGACGGTGCGCCCCGAAGGGTACTTCACCGTCGAGCGATTCCCATTCGCGTCGTAGGTGTAGAGCGTCGCGAAGGTATTGTCCCAGACGGCCTTCCGGTCAGTCTCCAGAAGTCCGCGGCGATCGTAGGAGTACTGCGTCTTGCCGGTGGGGTCGGTCATCGAGGTCACCCGGCCCAGTCCGTACACGCCGACGACGTTCAGGTCGTAGGTCCAGGAGGCCGTTTCCGTGGGCTGCCCGGTCAGAACAGAGGTGGATGTGACGATTCGGTTCGCTGCGTCATATGTTCCCGCCGTTCCATCGGTCGCCGGATGAGCGGCCTGCCTCGCGTCCACCGACTTCACGAGGTTGCCGGCTGCGTCGTAGGAATACGTGGTCGTGCCCGAGACGACGCTCGTTTGGCTCTGCATCCGCCGGAAGTCGTCGTACGCGTAGGTAGTGGCGTTCCCGTTAGGATCGGTGACCGAGTTCAGGTTGTCCTGTGCAGAGGTACGGGGTCAGTCCTGAAATCATGTAGTATTGAAGCCGCCGCCGGCTGAATGGAGCACGCTTCTGGGGCCGAACCCTTCAAGCGAAATAATACAGTATTTCAGGACTGACCCCACTTCGCCACGGGTTCGTCGGTAAGTCGGGACGATCGCCGATCGGTCGAAAGGAAGTCTCGAAACGAGGCCGTCCGATGAACCGACGTGTCTCAAAACGCGGCGATCCCCCGGCAGCCCGATGTCTTCAAAATCTCCAAGTCGCATGGATGGTAAGCTTTGGGAGTCGGAGCGGGCTCGGCACGATCGTTGCTTTTGTTCGGAAACGAGTCCACTGGCACCAGAACGAATGCGATGAGTTGAGGCGAAGCTCAAAGGAGGAAGAGATGGTCTCCAAGAAGAAGGATGCGGCAAAGAACGGCTCGAAGCTCAAGCTCCGGAGGGAGACGCTCAAGGATCTGGACGTCAAGGGCAACGCCGCGTCGGTCAAGGGCGGCCAAAAATCGAATTCCAACACGCCCGCCTGCGCCGGCTAGAAGGGTGGAATCGCGTTAAGAACTGACCGGGAGACGAGTTCCCGATTCGTGCTCCGGCGCGGACGTCGCGTCTGCACAACGCCGGGTCACGCGTTGAGATCGCGTCGGGGTGGCCGGCCTCAGTCGAGCGGGAACGTGAGCGTGTAGGCGAACCGGCCTCGCGCGACTTCCATGACGAGCGTGGTCCACCTGGATGAAGTCGGTGTACACCCGCTGGTTGTCGTTGCCTTAGACGCTGCGCCCGATGGCGGAAACGACGCCCGCCGTTACGGTGTCGAAAAGCCGAACGGATTGCCGATCGCGACGATCGTCTCGCCGATGAGAATGTCCGACGAGGACCCATCACCCCGGAGGCACGACGGACGGCGTCGTCTCTCCCGACGGCCGGCGAGTTTGCGTCCGAAGCAGCGAAGGTTACGGTTACGTACGGTTACGGGGTCAGTCCTGAAATCATGTAGTATTGAAGCCGCCGCCGGCTGAGTGGAGCACGCTTCTGGGGCCGAACCCTTCAAGCGAAATAATACAGTATTTCAGGACTGACCCCACTTCGCCACAGTGCTCGCCGGTGGCGTCGAGCGCGTGCCCCTGACGCGCAAGATCTGGACCGAGCTGATGTTCGTCGGCACGACCATCGACCGGGTCCGGCGCAAGATCTTCGGCAGCGGCGAGACCAAGGAGGGACTGGAAACGTAGCGGGACTCGGGACTCGTGTCTGCGGGCCTGCGGGCGGCGAAAAGCCCCGCCACGACGACCGCGGGCTAGGGATTCCCCAGCAGCTTCGCCTTCAAGTCTTCCTGCACCGGATTCGCGCCGAGCCAGACGGAGAAGAGCGCGTCGGCGAAGTCCTTGCCTTCGATCACGCCCTTCTCCGCGCCCTTGGCCGTGACCATCGTCCCCTTGCCGGGAACGTAGGTCATGACGATGTCGTCGCCTTCCTTCACGTCGGGGAACATCGCGTTGAACCTGGCCAGACGCGCCCGGAGCGCCCCCAACTGCGGCTTGGAGTTCTTCTCGAACCCCTCCTCGATGGCCTCGGTGATCTTCCTGGCCTCGAGACTGCGCAGGATCGAGAGCCGCATGCTCTTGACAGAGTCGGCGGAAACGACCGCCGCCGCGTCGTGGGACGGGGTCTCCAGGTACAGGCCGGCGACGTAGACCTTGAAGACGACCTTCTTGCGAAGGCCCGCTCCGTTCAACTTGAGCGTCTTGCCCTCCACCGTGAGGGTATCGGGCATCTTGACGCCGGAGACTTCGGCAGCCGAGACAAGGCCGGCGGCGCATAGCAGCGCCGCGCCCAGTGAGATTGTCTTTCGCTTCATGCTCTGCGCTCCTGTCGAGGGTGCGAAGTTCTACGTGCGACGTTCTACGTTTCCGACGAACCCCTCCTCAACGTAGAACCTAGCACGTCGCACGTCGTACGCGTCTACCCCGGAGCGTACCTCGTCCGGGCCAGTTCGACGATCTCGCCGACCAGCTGTGGATAGGTGCGGCCGGCTTTGCGCGCGGCCATGATGAACTCCGCGCCCGAGGAGAGCCAGGGGTTGGGATTGGCCTCGATGACGTAGACGTCGCCCTTCGCGGTCAGGCGCATGTCGATGCGTCCGTAATCGCGCAGCTTCAGGGCCTGGTACGCGGCGGTGGCCGTGTCGGACAGGCGCTTGGTCGTCTCCTCGTCCAGGTCCTCGACCGGGGCGGACTTGGTCACCTTGTAGGCCTCGGTTTCCTTCTCCCATTTGACCTCCTTGCCGGCGATCCGCGGCGTGCCCTCGGGCAGCCGCGAGAGGTCGAGCTCGACCAGCGGCAGCGCTTCGGGGCTTTCGTTGCCGAGGATCGCGGCGTAGATCTCCCGCCCCTCGATGTACTCCTCGATGAGCGCCGGCGAATCGAACTCCTCGTGGATGTAGTGGATCTTCTCCATGAGCTCCTTGACGCTGCCGACCACCGAGCTCGCGTCGATGCCGATCGAGCCGTCCTCGGAGGTGGGCTTGACGATCAGCGGGAAGGAGATGTCGTGCGAGTGGTCGAGCTTCCCGCGGTAGGAGGTGGCGAAGTACGGAGTCCGGATCCCGTGGAAGGCGAAAATCTTCTTGGCCAGGGCCTTGTCCTGCGCGAGGTAGAGGGCGTGCGGGCCCGCGCCGGTGTAAGACACGCCGGACAGGTCGAGGTACGCCGCGATGTTCATGTCCTTGGTGTCGTCGCCGGCGTAGGACTCGGTCAGGTTGAAGAGGAGGTCGGCCTCCAGGCGGGGCACCGCCGCGAGCGACTGCGGCCGCCCGTCGAGAACGTGGTAAGCGGGGTCGTAGCCGAGCTTGGTGAGCGCCTCGAAGATTTCCTCGCGGTCGGGCTTTTCCTTCTTCTTCTTGCGGCGCTTCTTGCCGCCGGCCGGCTTCTCCGGCTCCGGCGCCGGCTCGTCCTCTTCCCAGGTGTCGTAGAGGATGGCGACCTTGTAGCTCGCGCTGCTCACGTCGCTCTCGCTCGTTCCGGATCTGCGCTTCGCGCACCGGCGGTCCGCTCGGCCGGATGCGGCCTCGACGGCCCGCCTGATCCCTCTCTCGCTCCCGCTCCCGCGGCGCGCGCCTCCTCCCCTCTGGGAGACTTCGCGCGCCGCGACCAGGGCCAACCCTCACCCCGCCCCTCTCCCTCGGGGAGAGGGGGAGAACACGTCGCTCTCGCTCGTTCCGGATCTGCGCTTCGCGCACCGGCGATCCGCTCGGCCGGTTGCCGCGGCGCGCGGTCGCTCATTTCCGAGAGACTCCCGGCTCCGCGAACCGAAAACGGACCGGTTCTTCCGACGGGCTCAGGGCCTCGAGGAAGCGCTCGCAACGTCCTATGGTTGCACGAATCTGCCGCGAGTCAAGTAGTTCATCGCGAGCGTCGTCGTGTACGACACGAGCTCGGTTAAGTGATCGCGCTCCAACTTGGTGTCCGCGCGCAGCTGCAGCTCGCCGACGCGATTGCAGATCGCTTCCACGAGATCGCGGATCCGGGGCCGCGAGACGCCGGTCCAGTAGGCGACTTTGTCGACGATCGCCTTGCGGTTCTCGCGCACGAGATCGACCGCGGGCCGCACGTTCTTGCGGCGCCGGCGCGACGCCGGAAAGATGTCGGCGAGATCGGAGTCGAGGGCCAGCTCGTCGGGCGAGCGGCGCTCCGCGAGCATTCCCTGGTAGAAGTCGGCCACCGTCGTGTCCATCTCGTCGACGGTGATGTCGGTCCGGCCCTGCGGGCGCACCGGCTCGACGTCGCGGTGGAGGCGCGCCATCCGATCGACGTAGCGGAGCTTGGCCATCGCTCCCCAGCCCTTGTACTTCTTGCGCCACTGCGAGCGCGGCGTCAGCCACACCGCGAACGTCTCGGCGAAGTCCTCGTCGGGATGCTTCTGCGCGTACCAGCCGGCGATGTGGCGGACGAAGCGGCGCGAGAACGGAATGGGACGGTAGTTGTCGCGGTAGGGACGCCGGAACGGGCCGAAGAGATCGCGCCACTCCGGAGTCCTGTAGAGCTCGTAGGCGTAATTGAAAGCGTGCCCCGCTTCGTGGCGCAGGTACATCAGGATCTCGCGCTCGTCTTCCAGGTCGTTCATCTCCTTCTCCAGGCGCGCGAGCTTGGGATTGGCCAGGTAGAAGGGGATGCCGATGACGGGCTCTCCCGACGGACAGCCCCACTCGTCGGTCAGGTAGCACAGGGGGCGGAACTTGCGGATGCCCTTGCGCTCGAGCTCCCGGTACAGGCGCTGGACGTAGCGCTCCAGCGGCGAGCCCTCCACCTTGAGGCCGAGCTCCTTGATGGGCTTGGCGAGGATGTCCTGGATGTCGGGGGGGGCTTTCTCGAACGCGCGCAAGAGGGGCTCGCCGAAAATGTAGCACGGATCGCGGGCCCGGCGCCGGTGGGCGGCCGGGAGCCGGGCGCTCGCCCGGGACCGGCTACAATGATCGCGAACCGAACAACCGGGAGGTCTCCGATGGCGCAGGCGGCAGGAGCGATTCCGATCCGGCGGCGCCGCGCGCGCGGTCCGCGGGCGGTCGCCGCGGCGCCGGGCTTGACGACCCTCTCCGCCTGGACCCCATGCTGCTTTCCGTCCTGCTGCTGACCGCCGCGGCCGCGGCGGCTCCCGGGCCGCCGCCGCTGACGGTCGATCTGGACGGCGACGGGAAGCCCGAGACCGTCCGCGCCGCCGCGAAGGGATCGTCGATCCGCGTGGACGTCGCGAATGCCGCCGGCAAGCGCGCGGCCGGCGTCAACGCGGCCGGCCCCGGCGGCTCGGCGGAGGTCGCTCTCTCCGCGGGAACGCTCGGCGACGCGGGATCGATCCTGGAGGTCGCCGCGGCGGGGGCGGGGCGGGAGTGCCGCACGTTCTGGCGCCTGCGCGGCGGCAAGCTCGAGAGCCTTCCGCTCGTCGGGCCGAAGGGCCGCGTGCCCGACTGCGCCCCGGCCGAGGGCTGGACCGATCGCTGGAGCCGTCCGACCAACGACGCGCCCGCGGACTACGTGCGCGAGCGCACGCGCGCGACGCCCCGCGGCGACTTCCGCCGGATGGAGTTCTTCCGCTTCGCCGGATTCGAGCTCCGCTACGAGGCCGGGCGTTCCCGCGCGGAGATCGCCGGCGTCGCGATCCCCGACATCGCGCCGATCGCTCTCTATCCCAAGGCGCTCGTCGACTCCCTGCTCTCCTGCTTCGACCTCTCCGGCTTCAAGACCGCGGCGCGGCTGCGCATCGCCGCCGATCCCGACGCGGGGGTCTTCGACGCGGTGCTGGAGGACCGCTCGGGCGAGAGGCGCCTCCCCATCACGGAGGCCCGCAACGGAAACGATCGCGGCCTGTTGCTGTGGACGGCCGGCTCCGGAGAGGAGGCCGCGCACCTGCGCGTCCGGCTCGGGACCGACGAGCGCCTCCCCGTCGAGATCGCGACCGAGGGCCACGGGCGGGAGTGGAACCTGCTCTACACCGCCGCCGCGCGCGTGACCGGCCGCGGCCTGGAAGTTTTTGCCAGCGCAGAGGACGAGCTGGCGACCTGGTCGCTGCCCGGCGGGTGGGACAGCCGGCGGGCCAGCCGCATTCAGGTGACCCCGCTGTCGGCCTCGCCGGCCGTCGTCGAGTTCGACAAGCAAAAGGTCGCGGTCAGCATTTCCGACGCTCCGGCCGGGGCGGACGTGCTGCTCGTCCCGCGCGACGGTTCCCCTCCCCGGATGGCCTTGCGCCTGCGGGGACCCAACCTGTTCACGCGCCTTCCCGTCGAGTGCCCGGCCGGGACGGCGACCTGCAAGGTCCGCGAGCCCGGCGACGAGTTCCGGCGCCTCGGCACGGCGATGAACGTTCGGTAGGCCGTCGCCTTCCGTCGCTCCCGCTCACACGTCGCTCCCGCTTGCTTCGGATCTGCGCCTTTGGCGCACCGGTCCGCGGCTCGGCCGGATGCGGCCTCGACCGCGGCCCTGACCCGTCGCTGCGCTCTCGCTCCCGCGGCGCTCGCCTCCTCCGACACGTCGCTTCCGCTCGATCGGGATCTGCGCTTCGCGCACCGGCCATCGGCTCGGCCGGATGCGGCCTCGACCGCTGGCCTGATCCCTCCCTCGCTCTCGCTCCCGCGGCGCGCGCCTCCTCCCCTCTGGGAGACTTCGCGCGCCGCGACCGGGGCAGGCACGACCAGAGCCCTTCGCAACGCGACCAAGTTTCGCGACGTTCACCGAGCGAAACGACTCGCGTTGCCGGAGCCGGAACGCAGCTCGGGATCAGGCCTGCGGTCGAACCCACAGGCGAGCCGCGGGCCGGTGCGCCCAAAGGGCGCAGATCCCGAGCGGAGTGGGAGGCGACGTCGCTCCCGCGGCGCGCGGCTCCCCCCCCTCTGGGAGACTTCGCGCGCCGCGAACTTCGAGGGGGTAGCGGACGAACTCGGGACTCCTCGGTGCCGCAGGGGCGGGGCTTGTCCCCGCCCGCCCTCGCCTCTCGCCTTACGCCCTAACATGGGGCCGGAGACGCCTCCCGGCCCCATCCGGGGCCGTTTCGGGTTAATCTGTCGCATCCCATGCAGATTTCGTCCCTCGGGTTGATCGTGCAGACAGTCGGCGCCGGTCTGCTGGCGCTGATCTTCCTGTACCTGTCGCGCGACAACGGCAACCGGGTCCTGCGGGCCGCGGGCGTGGGGTGGCTCTTTCTCTTCGCCGCGCTCCTGGCCCTCTTCCTCGGCAACGAGCTCGTGCTCCCTTACGCGACGGGCCCGTACCAGCTCTTCAAGCTCCTCTACTTCGCGTCGCTCATCGTGGCCGCCGACCGGATGGAGCACGATTCCGGGCTGGCCAAGCCGCTGCGCCTGGCCCTGCTGCTCGGGCTCCCGATCTCCGCGGCGCTCGCCTACGTGGCCGGCAAGTCTTCGCTCTTCTACGCGCTCCACATGGGGATCGGGGCCTGCGCCTGGTTCATCATCACCGCGTTCATCTTCCGCAGCCGCTTCCCCGGCCTGGGCAAGCAGTTTTCCGGCGCGCTCGCCCTGATCACGCTGCTCCTCCACCTGACCTACGTCGTGCTCTTCTCGCTCTCGGTCATGCACCAGAACGAGTCGTATCCCTTCCTGTCCTACACCGGCTTCTACGACCTCTTCCTGCAGATGTTCTTCGGGATCGGCCTGATCATCTGGGCGATGGAGGACACCGAGCGCAAGCTGACCACGGTCCACGCGCGCGCCATCGACGACACCCAGCGCTCCAAGCGCCGGGCCCAGATGGATCCCTTGACCGACGCCTACAACCGTTTCTTCCTGGACGAGATCCGCCCGGCCCTCGTGCGCGAGACCGCCGGCGGATCGATCGTGCTGATCGACGTCGACGGATTGAAGACGATCAACGACAACGAAGGCCACGAGGAAGGCGACAAGGCGATCTGGACGGTGGCCCAGGGCATCAAGAAGCTCATCCGCGGCGACGACTACCTGATCCGCTGGGGCGGCGATGAGTTCCTGGTCGTCCTGCCGGGGATGGACGAAGAGGTCGCCAAGAAGCGCTTCTACATGCTGCCGGCCAAGATCGACGAGGTGAAGCAGTCGCCGCGCACCTCCCAGCGCGCCTACCGCAAGTTCCTGGCCGCCTCGGTGGGCGTGACGCCGTTCTCGACACGCGTGCCCTTCGACATGGCCATCGAGCTCGCCGACCGCCACATGTACGAACGCAAGAAGGCGCACAAGCTCCTGCGCGGTGATCCGATGCGGCGGGGCGCCCGCGACACGCCGGCGCGGGACACCGGGAGCGGGCGGCGCCCCTCGATCGACAACAAGACGAATTAGGGGAATCGGGTCATCGGGTCATCGGGTCATCGGGTCATCGGAGGAACTCGACAAATGCTCTTTCTCGGCCGAAATCGTCAGATCACCCGATCGCCAGATCACCCGATTCTGAATTGAGGGAGCCATGAAGTACCGCTGGATGACCTGCCCCAAGTGCGACGGCGAGCTCGCCGTCAACTACACCGAGACACCCACGGGGACGATCGGCTCGGTGAGGCGCTGGAGCCGCGACCGGGCCACCAACGACGGTCGCAAGTTTCAGATCGCGGATCGCCGTCCGGACACGCCCTTCCAGGTCGAGTGCACCTGCGGCGCCGTCCTGGAGATCCCCGCGAAAGCCGACGCGGCGCGGGCGGAGCGGGAAGAAGACATGAGGGTCAAGCTCTGATTTGCGATTTGTGATTTGTGATTTGTGATTTCACTTTTCGCGATCACGGCTTGAGTAGAACGATGGTGGCGCCGAGGCCGCCGCGGTCCGGCGGAGCGTCGAAGTAGTCGTTCACGACAGGAGATCCGGCAAGCAACCTCCGCACCTGGGCGCGCCGCGCGCCCGTCCCTTTCCCGTGAATCACGCGGACTTCGCGCAGGCCGGCCTTTCGGGCTTCGTTCAGATATTCCGCCACGACTTCGCCGACGTTCCGCGGCAGAAAGGAGTGGAGGTCGAACGAATCTTCGATCGGAATCCGGACTTCCATTGTCGACTCTTCTCGGGCCGCAAATCACAAATCGCAAATCGTCAGGTCTCCTCCACCACCACCTTCACCGGCATCGCGGCCTTGGCCAGCTTCGAGATGATGCAGTACTTCTCCGTGAGCTGGAGCGTCTTCTCGATCTGCTCGCGCTGATTGGCCAGGAGAGCGCGCGGAACGGCCGCGTGGATCGTCGCCGAGAGCATCTTGAACCCGCCGGCCGGGTCGGGACCGAGCTCGCCCGAGACGCGCAGCGCCGGGGCGGGATACTCGATCTGGAGCTTCTTCAGAAAGATCGCCCAGGTGTTGAGGAAACAGGCCGCCACCGCGCCCAGCAGCATCTCCTCCGGGTTGGCGCCCACGCCGCAGCCTCCGAGCTCCCGCGCGCCGCCGATCGGGAGCGTGACCGCGCCCTGAGGGAGGGTGAGCATCCCGCACCCCATCCCGTCCCCGGCCCAGGTTCCCGAAACGGTGAAATGTTGAATCTTCGGCTCCGCCGCCGGCGTCTGGGCCATGTCGTTTCCTCCGGAGCGGATGATGGCATAGAAGACGGGACTCGGGACTCGATTACGATTCGGACGGTGAGGATGCGTGGACTCATGGTGGCGGCTCTGGCTGCGGGCAGCTGCGTCTCGCCGCCGCGTCCGGCTCCGGCCGCGCTGGCCCTGGAGAAGAATCCGAAGGCGATCGTCGAGGGCCGCGTCGTCGACGTCCACGGCAATCCCGTGGCCGGCCTCCGCGTCGACGCCATTCCCCGAAGCGCGGAAATCCCCTGGTCGCGGCCGGCGATGACCGATTCCGACGGCCGGTTCGGGCTGGAGCTCTTCGCGCCCGGCGAGTACGGATTCGCCCTCCGCCGCGGAGACCTCTCCGTGGTGACCGACGACCCGCGCGATCCCGCGCACGTCCACGTCAAGGTCTCTCCGGGCCAGCACCGCGACGGCATCGAGCTGCTGTTTCTCGAAGAGGAGTGGAGCAGGAGCTCCACCAGGAAATAACAATATATAGATTGTAGCCCGTGACCTCTCCCCGGCCCTCTCTCTCGGGGAGAGGGAGAAGACACTCACGGGCTACGCCTTCCGCCTTCCGCCTTCCGCCTTCCGCCTTCCGCCTTCCGCACTTCCGCCTCACGGCGCAGCCTGCGGCCTCTTCTTGGTCCCCCGCAGCTCCTGCTCGGTCTGCTCGATGTTCTTGACCGCGAACTGCTCGAACCAGGCCCAGGCGCCGTACCGGCCTTTGCTCAGCGGAAGGACCGCGTCGACCAAGGCCTGGCCCGACTTGCCTTCCTCGATCGCGTGCCCGACGTTCTGCCGCAAGCCGGTGATGTAGTCGCGGAAGAAACGCACGTCCAGGGCGTGCCCGGGCTCTCCGTGGCCCGCGACGAACGCGGCCTTCGGAAACTCCTCCAGGAAGCCGTCGAGCGTCTTCTGCCACGCGGCCGTGTCGGCGTCGATCAGGTTGGGCAGGGTCGCGTTCCAGAAGAGGTCGCCGCCGAACACGACCCCGGCGTCGGGAACCACGACGATCGAATCCCCGCCGGTGTGACCCGCTCGGAAGAGAATGTCGACCCTCCGGGCGCCAAGCCAGATCGTCATCCCCTGCCGATGCGTGACGTTGGGAAGCGTCAGCGCCTCGATCGCGTCCTTCTGGCTCGGACGGAACTTGACGTTCTCCGTCCGGATCCACGCCCGCACGTTCTCGTGCGCGACGATCGACGCCCCCGCGCGCGCGAGTACGGCGTTTCCGCCGACGTGGTCCAAGTGGTAATGCGTGTTGACGGCCCACCGGACCGGCAGCGGCGTCAGCTTCCGGATCTCCGTCAGGAGCTCCTCGGCCGCGGGCGCCGCGATGAACGTGTCGACGACCAGGACCGCGTCGTCGCCGATGACGAACCCGGCGTTGCCGCCCGCGTCGCGGTCGCCGGCCCGCGCCACCGCCGCATAGACGCCCGTCCCGACCGGAACCAGGCGGAAATGCGCCGGCGACGGCGCTTCCTGCACGGCGGCGGCGGTCGGGGTAGGAGCGGGAGACGCCGGGACGGCCAGGGCCGCGCAGAGGATCAGGTTCAGCATGCCGCCGATTCTAGCCGGCGCGCAGGCCCGGCCGCGCGCCTCTTATAATGTCCGCCCATGTCCAGCGAGCCGAAACCGACTTCCCGGAAAATCCGCTGCGTCATCAACGGCGAAGAGATCGAGGTCTGGGAGGGATACCGCTTGTGGGACGCGGCCCTCGACGCGAACGCCGGGCTCTGGCACGTCTGCGGAGGCAAGGCCGAGTGCACGACCTGCGCGGTCATTCCGGTGGCCGGAGCGGAGAACCTCTCCCCCGCCACCACGCACGAGAACCTTTCGCTCGGCCGCCTGCGCTTCCCGGCCAGTCTCCTGGGCGCCCGCTGGCTTCCCGCGCGGTTCCTCTGGTGGGTCAAGAAGCGCTGGAAGGACAAGCCGGTGCGCCTGGCCTGCCAGGCCTACGTCCGGGGCCCGGTCGAGGTCGTGGGCCTCTTCGGCAAAAAAGCAAGGGAAGCGAGGCAGAAGAGCGGCCTCGAATCTTGACCCAGAGGCGAGCCATCGAGCGCTCTGATCTTCGCTCGTCATTCGTCACTCGACACTCGTCACTCGTCCCATGACGCGCCGCTCTCGATCCGGCCTCGCCTTGCTCGCGGGCGGCGGCCTCGCCTACGTCGCCGGCTCGTACGTCGCCGCGCGGAGCCTGGCCAGCCGGCTGATCTCGCCGCTGGGGCTCGCGCCCAACAGCACGCGCCGGGAAGATCTCCTGACCGCGCTGCGCGCGAGCGGCGCCTTCGTCGCCGACTACCGCCACGCCGGGAGCCCCCGCGCTCCCGCGTCGCTCGCCGCGATCTTCGCGTCGCCGGGCGAGCCGGCCGGGCGCGCGACGATCCTGTTTCTTCACGGCAAGGGCGGCGCGGCCTCGGAGTGGCAGCCCGACGCCCTGCGCGCTCTCGCGCTCGGCTACAACGTCCTCCTGCCGGACCTGCGCGGCCACCGCCCGAGCGAAGGCGAGTTCGTCACGTACGGTCTTCTGGAGAAGAGGGACCTGGAGCTGGCCCTGGAGTCCGCCCGCGAGCGATTCGGCATCGACCTCGGCCGCCTGGGAGTCCACGCCTGCTCCGCCGGAACCCTCACCGCGCTCGAGTTCTCCGCCAACAAGGAGTCCGTCCGCGCGCTCTGGATCGAGTCCCCCTACGCCGATCCCGCCGAGATGGCCCGCCACTATCTTTCCGTCGCGACCGGCCTGCCCCGCGCGCTCCTGGCGCTGACGAGCTGGCTGGCGATCCGACGCGCCGTCAACCGCGTCCGCCGCGACCTCCATCTGACCGATCCTCGAGCCGGCATCCGCGCCATCGACCCCGTCGCCGCCCTCGGGCGCGTGTCCGCGAAGGTCTGCCTCGTCCACGGCGAAACCGACCTGCTCGTCCCTCCCCGCTTCGGCGCCCGCCTGCGCGCGGCACTGCCGGCCGGCTCCACGATCTGGAACGTCGAAGGCGCCGGCCATTGCCACCACGACGACGAGGCGGCGAAGAAGGTGGCCGAGGAGTACGCGAGGCGGTGGACCGGGTTCTTTGGGGAGAGCCTGCCCGTTCAGGGCTAACCAAACCGCCGACAGGAGTTAGCTCTCTCTCCCCGCCGCCTTACTTCCAACCCTCGGAAATCCAAAAAAATAAATTTTCTGGCGATGTCAAAACCTCGCCCTCCGTAGGCACTACAAGGGCGGAGGAACGCGCTCGTGCGCGTCGGTGTCATGACAACTACATATAGAGAACGCTCCGTGACCGCCCAACTCGATGCCTCCGCGCTTCTGCTGCAAGCCGATCGATACCTTCAGGCCTGCCTCCGGAAATGAGTCCCCTCCCCGCGAAGAGCTGGCCCGGCAGGCCCACATCCCGCTCCGCACGTTCGTGGGGAAATTTCACGCAGCGTCCGGGCTGGCGCCATCCGATTACCTCAAGGCGAAGCAGGTCACCGCGGCGGTCGTTCTCCTAATAGAGACGGACCTCTCAGTCGCCGCCGTCGGCTACGCGGCGGGCTTCGGAACGAGAAGGTCCTTCGCCTCCCAATTTCACAGGCGCATCGGGGCCAGCCCCGCGGCGTTCCGGAAGGCTGCGCGAAAGTTCTCCACGACCTTGCTCGCAAAGAATCAGTCGCTAGACTCCGCGGCCAAAGATCACAAGTGGTCGGAACAAACCGCTCGACGAGCGTCGCATGACGTCAGGAGCTCGCATACCCAGTCACATCTCGTCCTTCTGAGAATCGACTGAAGAGTGGAGGTTGGCGATGACAACGGGAAGACTCGCAGCCCACGTAGCCGCAGTTCTGCGGAAGGATTTCGTTCGGAAGGCCTCGCCGCAGTGTTTCTGGAGCAAGAGATGCGCCCCGAGAAAATGGATGCTCCTTGCCACATCGGCCTTCCTGATCTTTGGCTCTTCCGTTTGGGTCAGCGCTCAGAACGGCCCCGACAACGATCCGGACGGTGTGCGCGGATACGTGGACAACGTCTTCCACCACTCGTCGGTGGATTCGATCAATCTCTACAACGGGCTGCTGACCATTCCGATCGCGCTGGGTCCGGCCTACCCGGTGGGTCCGAAGCTGAAGCTTCAGCTGATGATGACGTACAGCTCCCGCGACTTTGATTTCGGCCATCCGCTGGCGGCCGGCGACTTTACACACCAGCCGATGTCCTGGGATCCGGCGCTGGGGGACGGGTGGTCGTTCACGCTCGGGGCGATCAAGGACTGCGCGAGTGGGTGGTGCTACATCGCTTCGCGGAAGATTTGGGGTCAGTCTTGCCAGATGGGGAAGATTTGGGGTCAGTCTTGCCAGATGGTATCTTCGGCGCCATGGCGCGTCCGATCCGAGTTGAGGTGGCTGGCGGGCTCTACCACGTTATCGTTCGAGGAAACGAGCGAAAGGCGGTCTTCCGCGACGACTGCGATCGGGAGCGGTATCTGAGACGCTTGGCTCATTACCGAGAGAAGCACGGTTTTCAACTGCTTGCGTACTGCCTGCTCGACAACCATGTGCACCTGGCAATCGAGACCGGCAAGATCCCCCTCTCTCGGATCATGGCGGGGCTCCAGTCGTCCTACACGCAATACTTCAACCGTCGCCATCGGAGGGTCGGCCATCTCTTTCAAGGCCGGTACAAGGCGTTCCTGGTGGAGGAGGACCCGTACGCGCTGACTCTCCTACGCTACATCCACGAGAACCCGGTGAAGGCGGGAATGACTGCGCGGGCCGAGAAGTACGCTTGGTCGAGCGACCGATACTACCGGCGGGGAAAGGGGCCGGACTGGCTCGACCTGGATCGGATGCTGCGGATGCTCGGCAGACGTCGATCCGCGGCGATCCGCTCTTACCGCCGTCTCATGTGCGAAGACGTGCAGGAACCCTACGAGCAGGTGCCGAGTTGGGGCCAAGCCGTCAAAGGAGACGAGGCCTTCGCGGATCGGGTCCTCCAGGCGGCGGGAGAGCCGCCCGTTGTCCCGAAGGGTGTGACGGTGGACGGCGTCGCCCGCATCGTAGCGCAAGAGGCCAAGGTCAGCATCGCAGTAATGCGAAATTCGGGGCAGGAACGGAAGGCGTCCTTAGCGCGCCTGCTGACGGCTTGGCTGGCTCGCGAGGCTGCGAAGATCCCGGTGGCCCGAGCCGCGAAATACTTCGGTCGCGATACGTCCACGATGACTCGTGGACTGGCCCGGCTCGAGACACGCATTGCGTCCGATCACGGCCTCCGCGGCCGCTCCGCGTCGTTGCTTCATCGGCTCCGCTCGTGAAGATACAATCTGGCAGGACCGACCCCGATTCCACGTCACAACATTGGGCCACTATGGTCTGGAAGAAAGCACCTGCCCGGATCGAGGCCGTGACAATTACTATGTGAACGATCAAACCCAACCGCAGTTCGAGGCCCGACGGGCGTCATTGATTCGTTCTCATCGGGCGGGCGAATCGGGGAAGGTGCGTCGGAAGACGGCGTGACGAATATGCCGGAAGAGAAAGGCACCCCATGAACACGTGGGCGTCGGCCACGATTCTTATCGGACTTTCCAGCTTTTACACGGTATCCCTGAGAGGTCAGACCATCCAAACGATTCATGACTTCGTGGGGTTCGGCGACGGCCCGGCCGAATTGATGCAGGCCGTCGACGGGATGATTTATGGCGAAACGACCGGCGGCGGCCCGTCTTTCGGCGGTACAGCGTTTCGAATCCAGCCCGACGGCAGCGCATTGGAGCTCCTTCACGCGTTCAGCGAGGCCGATCCCGACGACGGGTCAGCTCCTCTCTCGATGATCCAGGGCATCGACGGCCGCCTCTATGGCGCCACCAAGGGCGGCGGAGCCTTTAGGTCGGGGACCTTGTTCACCATGAGTGTCGACGGGTCGACCTTTCGCCTTCTCCATTCCTTCAACATCGCAGATCCGGGCGATGGCTCCGAACCCGCGGGTGGTCTCGTCCAGTTGTCGGACGGCACTCTCTATGGAACGACCGACGCCGGCGGTCCCCAACACGCTGGGACGGTCTTCCGGATCAACCCGGACGGCACTGGGTTCCAGCTCCTTCACGTATTCGTCGGTCCCGACGGTTCGGCGCCCACGGCGGCGCTCGTCGTCGGACCCGACGGCCTCCTCTATGGAACGACTTATTACGGAGGTGTGTTCGGCGCGGGAGTCGTCTTCCGTATCTCAAGCGACGGACTCACCTTTCAAGTGCTCCATTCTTTTGACGTTACCAATTCCAACGACGGTGCGCGTCCTCAGTCGGCGCTCACATCAACCGACGTTCTTTACGGCACAACTCGCTTCGGCGGCACCACCGGGAACGGCATCGTATTCAAGATCGCTCCGGACGGCAGTCAGTTCACAGTCCTTCACGCTTTCGACCCCTCCAACTCCGCTGACGGCGGCCAGCCGGTCGCCCGGCTCCTTCCCTCCTCGAGCGGAGATCTGTTTGGCACCACGACAGGCGGCACGGTCTTCGCTCTCGAACAGAATGGCGCGAACTTCCGCGTCGTGCATACCTTCAAAGGAGGCGTCGCCGACGGCTTCTTGCCCGAGTACGCTCTATGCCAAACGATCGACGGCAAACTGTATGGAACCACGCACAACGGCGGCCCCGCCAATCTAGGCACCTTGTTCCAGTTGAACGAAGCTGGGACGGCCTTCCGTCTGCTTTATGCGTTCGGAAGCCCTGACACTCCTGCCGGGTTACCGACGCTCGCCTCGGATGGCAACCTCTATGGCGTAACCCAAGGCGGCGGAGACTATGGTTCGGGGTCGGTCTTCGAGCTGACCCAAGGGGGGGCGTACACGACTCGCTTGTCGTTTTCACCGAACTCGCCCAGCGACGGTCTACAACCCGCTTCGCCCCTTCTCGAAAGCGGTACGGGGAAGCTGTTCGGGACGACCTTTCTCGGAGGAGATCCTCAGTGCGCCGCGCAGTTGCTGCGGGGGTGCGGAACGGTCTTCACGATCGATGCCGACGGATCGAGCTTTCGAGTCCTGCATGTCTTCAGCCCTGCTGGAAGTCCGCACGGATTCGGGCCGTCGGGCCTCCTGCGACCCGGAGACGGGAACCTATATGGAACGACGTTCGGAGGCGGTGCGGAAGTCAAAGCTTCGGGCACTGCGTTCGCGCTCGCCGAGGACGGAGCGATCTTTTCACTCCTCCACGACTTCGACCCGGAAAGCCCGACTGATGGTGCCGCACCGGAAGCTGGTTTCGTCCTCGGAAACGACGCCTTCCTCTACGGAACCACGAGCGCGGGAGGAGCCTTCGGAGGCGGTACCGTGTTCAAGATCCGCCCCGAGGGGTCTTCCTTCCAACTCATCCATTCCTTCTCTTCTGAGGGAATCCTTCCGACGACAGCTTTGCTTCTGGCATCGGACGGCCTGCTCTACGGAGCTACGCAGGAGGGTGGCCCTCTCGGTTTCGGGATGCTGTTCCGACTCTCTTCCGACGGATCGCTTTTTCAGACTCTCCATACCTGGAGCCGGCTGGAGGGTTATTCACCGAGCGGCCCGGTGACGGAAGGAGTCGACGGATACCTCTATGGTCTCCTGGGACTCGGAGGGCCGCACGACGCCGGTACGGCCTTCCGGATCGCCAAGGACGGTACCAGATTCCAACTGCTCCACTCCTTCAGCGGGGTCGGAGGCTCTTTTCCGATCGGAGCCCTGGGCTTCTTTGCGGACGGGAATCTCTTTGGCGCCGCGAGGTTCGGCGGCCTTTGGAACTCAGGAACAGTGTTCCGACTGCTGTATGCCCCTGTCTACTTCGTCGGGCCCACCTCCGGACCTGCTTCCGGAGGTACAGCGATCACGATTAGCGGCGGAAAATTTCAGTCAGGGCTGCAGCTCACCCTGGGCGGCCAGCCGGTCGGCAGCTATCAGCTCTCTGGAACGACGCAGATCACCGTGAACACGCCTGCCCTTACTGCGGGAACTATGAATGACATTGTCGTGACCAATATCGATTCGACTTCAGGGACCCTGACAGGTGCTTTTCTGGCCGATTTCATCGACGTCCCGCAAGGTGATCCTTTCCACCGGTTCGTCGAGTCGATCTTCCGCGGCCAGGTCACCGCCGGTTACGGTAATGGCTTCTTCGGCCGCGATGACCCCACGAGTCGCGATCAGTCTGCCGTTTTTCTCCTCAGGAGCAGGCTGGGTTACGGATACCAGCCCCAATCTTGCGTCGGAGTCTTCCAGGATGTGCCGTGCCCGGGGTTCATGGCTGACTGGATTGAGGACCTCTGGCGCAGAGGTATCGCCGCCGGCTGCTCGAGGCAGCCGGCGCTTTACTGCCCCAGCGCGTCCGTCACCCGTGCTCAGGCGTCGGTGCTCCTCCTGCGGACGCTCCTCGGGTCCGGGTACACACCTCCGCCCGCGACAGGAATGGTCTTCCAGGACGTGCCCGCGAGCGCCTTCGCCGCCGCGTGGATCGAGGACCTCTACGACCGCGGCATCGCGGCGGGCTGCAGCATGAGCCCGCGGATGTTCTGTCCCGGCAACCCGGTGACCCGCGGCCAGATGGCGGTCCTGCTCGTCACGACGTTCTCGCTACCGTAGGTCCCGCGCCAACCCTCCGTCGGCCGGTTCGCGACGTGGGAGCCGGAGCGGAGCTTCTGGATCAGGGCCGCGATCGAGCCCCTTTGGGCGAGCCGCGATCCGGCGTGCCCGCAGGGCGCAGATCCCGAAGCGCAGCGGAGGCGGCGGTCACACCACCCGGTTGCGCCCGGCCGACTTGGCTTCGTAGAGGTTCGCGTCGGCGCGGTTGACGGTGGCTTCGGGGTCCTCGCCGGGCTCGAGCTCGGCGGTCCCGGCGGAGATGGTGATGGGCCCGACGTCGCCCACGCGCAGGAGCTCGATCGCGCCGCGCACGCGCTCGGCGAACGCGCGCGCGCCCTCGAGGGTCTCCCCGGCCAGGATGACCAGGAACTCCTCGCCGCCCCAGCGCACCGCGATGTCGCTTCGGCGCAGGAAGGCGGTGAGGAACCGGGCCACCTCCCGCAGCACGAGGTCTCCGGTCATGTGGCCGTAGGTGTCGTTGACGCGCTTGAAGTGGTCGACGTCGAAGAGCGCAAAGGAGAGGGGCCGCCCGGTGCGGCGCGACAACGCCGTCTCCCGCGCGATGGCCTGCTCGCCGGCCCGCCGGTTGGACAAATCCGTCAGCTCGTCGGTCAGGGCCTGGCGCTTGCGGTCGGTCGCCAGGTCGGCGTCCTCGGTGATGTCGGAAAAGATGGCCAGCTGCCCCTTGCCGCTCGGCAGCCGCAGCGCCTTGCCGATCCAGCGGATGCGGCGCCAGCGCGGCCGCTGCATCTCGGCGTCCTCGCGCGCCTCGATCGCGCCGAGCGACCGGTCGCGCATGAGCTGCAGGAAATCGGGAGGCTCGTCGAAGAGGCTGGCCAGCTCGCGCAGGAAGAGCTCGCGGCTCATGGTGGAGAGGCGGTCTGACGGGATCCCGAAGAGGTCCGAGACGGCCGGGTTGGCGTAGAGCACGCGGTCGGCGTCGATCATGACGATCCCGCCGTCCATCTTCTCGAACGCGGCCCGCAGCGACTCGTAGGAGTGCTCCAGGTTCTCCCGGCGCTGGCGCTCCCGGCGGAGCTCATCGCGGAGCAGCTCCAGTTCGATCTGCGCGCCGCCCGGCGTCGTCGGTTTGTCGCGGGAATCCATGATGTCGCGGCTTTGGTGCGGACAGATTAGCAGGATCCGGGGTCCCGCGGCACCCGCCGAGGATCCTCGGTGCGCCCCTTGAGCTGTCCGCAGGCGGCCCGGGCATCCGGTCCCTTGCTGCGGCGCACGGTCGTGGTCACGCCGGCGCCCGAGAGCCGCCGGGCGAAACGGTCGATCGCGGCCTCGTCGGGCCGCTTCCAGCCGGGGAGATAGTCGGGATCCTCGTTCAACGGGATCACGTTGACCTTGACCGGGATTCCGGCCAGGAGGCGGGCCAGCCGGCCGGCGTCGGCGTCCGCGTCGTTGACGCCGGCGATCAAGACGTACTCGACGGTGACGCGGCGCCGCGGCTCGAGCGGCCAGGCCCGGATCGCTTCGACGACCGAGGCGAGCGAGTGCGTACGCGTGATCGGCATGAGCCGGATGCGCGTCTCCTCGTCCGCGGCGTTGATCGAGACGGCCAGGTTCGGCCGGCGCGGCCGCGCGGCGAACTCCGCGAAGGCCGGCGTGATCCCCGACGTCGAGACGGTCACGCGCCGCGGCGAGATCCGCTCGAAGAGAATGTCCAGCGCCGGGAGGACGCCGCGGGGATTCAGGAACGGCTCCCCCATCCCCATGAACACCACGCGCAATCCTTCCTGGGTGCGCCCCTCGGCGTCGAGCACGGCGTAGAGCTGTCCGAGGATTTCCCCCGCCGTGAGGTTGCGCCCGGCGCCCAGGCGCCCGGTCACGCAGAAGGCGCAGTCCACCGCGCATCCCGTCTGCGAGGAAAGACAGACGGTGAACTTTAAACCCTTCGCTTCCTCAGATCCCCGCGTCCCCGCGTCCCCGCGTCCCCGCGTCCCGGCTTCCCCGAGGGGAACGCGGGCGTCGGCGAACTCGTTGACCGCGGCCTCGCTCCGCTCGCCGGGCATGAAGACGGCTTCGACTAAGGCTCCGTCGGCGTAGCGCAGGCCGTACTTGGCGCTTGCGTCGCTCGCGGCCTCGCGCCGCGCCACCACGGGCAGCGCGAACGGGGCCTCGCGGGCCAGTCGCTCGCGCAGCTCCCCGGGCAGCTCGTGGATCGCGGCGTAGTCGCGGGCCCCGCGCCCATGCAGCGCGTCGAAAATCTGACGCCCCCGGTAACGGGGCAGGCCCCAGGACTGCGCCAGCCCCTCCCATTCGGGGCCAAGCATTCCCAGCGGGTCGGAGGCCGCGATCGCGGGAGATTCCATCGGCAGTGACTCTACGCTCATGGATGGTTTGGATCGTCGGACGAAGGGGCCGCGGCGGCCGGCGCGCGGGCGCCGGGGGCCTATTCGCCGCGGGGGACGCGCAGCGGCGTGCGGCGGACGGCGGGACGGCGGGCCGCGAGGACCTTG
Source organism: uncultured Acidobacteriota bacterium (assembly GCA_963733955.1). GTDB lineage: Bacteria > Acidobacteriota > Thermoanaerobaculia > UBA5066 > Gp7-AA6 > DATFTF01. The sequence goes on along the minus strand of CAVTEW010000003.1, from coordinate 473,457 downwards.
CGGTTGCGCACCTTGACGGTCGGATCGATCCCGACGGACCGGAGGAAGTGCAGGTCCTTGAGGTTCATCCGAAACGCGGCCCGCTCCTCCTCCACCGCGGGCGCGCTCTCGCGGGAGGCCGCCCCGCCCTTGCGCGAGCGCCCGAGCTTCTTCACGCCGACCTTGGCGTCCAGGACCATGTAGAGGTTGTAGCCTTCGTCGCGGATGCGCTGGATGGAGTCGTGCACGCGGCCGGATCCCGAGATCGACTCGTTGATCGCCTGGCCGAGCTCCTTCAACATCTGGCGCAAGTGGTCGTTCAATTCCATGGCCGCCGCGATTATCGCTTCCGCTTTCGGGAAGCGTCAAGGCTGCCGTTGCTCGCCGCGCCCTGTTATACTGACGTCGGTTTTCGCCGCTACGCGTCTGTCGAACTTCACGCCTCTTCCCTTCCCCTTTACACTTTCGCAAGACGGAGCATCTGCGCGATGTACTCACTCTTCTCGCACCTGATCTGCACGCGGTGCGGCGCGCGCTTCGAGCGCGACTCCGGCCGGAACCTCTGCGCGGAGCCCGGCTGCGCCGGTCCGCTCTTCGCGCGCTACGACGCGGCCGCGCTCGACCGCGAATCGTTCGGAGAGCCGTCGCGCCCGCGGTCGATGTGGCGCTGGCACGAGATGATGCCGGTCCTCGATCCCGCCCATGTCGTGTCGCTCGGCGAAGGCGACACGCCGCTGCTCGAAGCGAGTCGGCTCGGAACGCCGCGCGGATTCTCCGACCTCTGGATCAAGGACGAGGGCAACAACCCGACCGGGTCCTTCAAGGCGCGCGGCCTCTCCGCCGCGGTCTCGAAGGCGAAGGAGCTCGGCGTCACGGCGATCGCCCTTCCGACCGCCGGAAACGCGGGCGGTGCCGCCGCGGCCTACGCCGCGCGCGCGGGAATCGCCTGCCACGTCTTCATGCCGCGCGACACCCCCCGGGTCTTTCCTCTCGAGTGCGAGCGCTACGGCGCGACCGTCACGCTCGTGGACGGCCTGATCGACGACTGCGGAAAGATCGTCGCCGCCCGCTCGAAGGAAGCGGGCTGGTACGACGTCTCGACGCTGAAGGAGCCGTACCGCGTCGAGGGCAAGAAGACGATGGGCTACGAACTCGCGGAGGAATTCGGCTGGGAGCTTCCGGACGCCGTTGTGTACCCGACCGGAGGCGGCACCGGGCTCATCGGCATGTGGAAGGCGTTCGAGGAAATGGAAGCGATGGGCTGGATCGGGCCGAAGCGGCCGAAGATGATTTCCGTGCAGGCGGAGGGATGCGCGCCGATCCCGAAGGCGTTCGCGGCGGGCAAGCCGGTCTCCGAGCGTTTCGAAGGCGCGCAGACGTACGCGTCGGGCCTGCGCGTGCCGAAGGCGTTCGCTGACGACCTGATCCTGCGCGACGTCCGCGCGTCCGGCGGATCCGCCGTGGCGGTCTCCGACGACGCAATGCGGGGAGCCTCCGACGAGATCGGCGCCGCCGAAGGCCTCTTCGTGTCCCCTGAGGGCGGCGCCGCGTGGGCCGGCGCGAAGAAGCTCGCGGCGCGGGGAGAGCTCGCGCGGGAGAGCCGGGTCGTCCTCTTCAACACGGGGTCCGGTTTCAAGTACGTCGAGTGAGCGCCTCGGCGTAATACGATCCGCGCGACGGCCCGGTGCCCTGGGCTCGCCTCCGGGCCACAGAGGTTGCATGCGGCAGATCACGAGATTCGCCGGGATCGGTTTGGCCGGCCTGGCCGCGTTTCTCCTCCCATCTGCTGCCGGCGCCTTCACCGTCAGCACGATCGCCGACAGCGGCGCGGGAAGCCTGCGACAGGCGATGATGGACTTGAACGCCTCCGCCGCCGCCGGCACGATCGACTTCGCCATCCCCGGCGCGAGCTGCCCGACGGTTTGCACGATCACTCTCGCGGGACCGCTGCCCGCCCTTCTCTATCCCGCCACGATCGACGGCTACACGCAGCCGGGGGCAATGGCGAACACGCTCGCCGTCGGCAACGATGCCGTGCTCAAAATCGAGATCAACGGCAACGGGGTGAACCAAGCCGCGATTCGCCTGATGCCCGGCGCCGTCGGGTCGGTCGTGCGCGGGCTCGCCATCAACAACTTCGGGGCCGGCGGATTCGGGATCGTCGTCCAGGCGGACGATTGCGTCGTCCAGGGCAACTTCATCGGTACGAACCCGGCGGGCACCGCCGTGGTCGGCTCGGGGGCGGGGCTGTACGGCGTCGCAGTCACGGGCGGCGTCCACGTGCGGATCGGAGGCACGCTTTCGAGCCAGCGCAACCTGATCTCGGGAAGCTCGGGCGGGATCGCCGTCTACGGCGGAACCGGCGGCGACCTCCTCATCCGCAACAACTACGTCGGCACGAACGCGGCCGGCACCGCGGCGATCCACAACAACTACGGGATCATCGTGGGGCTCTCCCCCGGCGACATCATCGGTGACGCGACGAACGGCGGCGTGACGATCGGCGGCCTCGGGCCCGGGGAGCCGAACGTCGTCTCCGGCAACCAATGCGTCGGCATCCAGGCGAAGGCGAGGGAGAACGCATTGATCCAGTTTCTCTGGATCGTGGGGAACATCGTCGGCCTCGATGCGACGGCGACGAGCGCTGTGGGCAACGGATGCTCGGGAATCGACGTACAGGGGGATCCCCTGGAAGCGGGATTCGGTTTGACCGTGCAAGCCAACATCATCGCGGCAAACGGTTTCGCGGGACATTCACCGGGAGTAGTGCTCTCCGCGCCCGGGGGCAGGCTGTGGTCCAACTTCATCGGAACGAACCCCGCCTACGCCGTCGGCCTCGGCAACTACGGCTCCGGGGTCTTCGTGACCGGATTCCCGACTTCCCCGGCCGCCGTGGGGGGTCTCAACCTCGGCAATGTCATCGTTTCGAGCGGGGGTTACGGAATCGAGTTCTCGGAAACGTTCGCGAGGGTCGCGGGCAATTGGATCGGCGTCTCCGGCGACGCCGGCCTCACGACGGCGCTGCCGAACCAGGCCGGTGGGATTCTGGTCGAATCGTCGAACGTGTTCATCGGCGATCCGGGAATGAACCTGGACCTTCTCAACTACGTCGCGGACAACGGCGGCGACGGCATCTTCGTGCAGAACACCACGGCCGTCACGGCGCACGCAATGGTCTTCGGCAACTCGATCTTCAACAACACGGGGCTCGGGATCAACCTCGCTCCCGGCGGCGTCACACCCAATGACCCCGGCGACGCCGACACGGGCGCGAACGACCTGCAGAACTATCCGGTGTTGACCTCGGCCGTCCTGGGCCCTGGCAATACCGTGTCGGTCTCCGGATCATTGAACAGCACCCCGAGCCAAGGGTTCGTCATCATTTTGTACGGCAGCCCCGGCTGTGACGGGTCGGGTCACGGAGAAGGCAAGGTCATCCTGGGAACGGACAGCGTCACGACGGACGCCGGCGGCAATGGAACCTTCGGCCCGACGTCGTTCCCGCTGCCGGTCGGCCTCGCGTCCATCTCGGCGACCGCGACGTATCCGATCCCCCCCGTGGGCGCGGGAGACAGGTCGGAGTTTTCCGCATGCGTGACTCCCACCGGCGTCGGCGTTTCCTCCATCATCCCGTCGTCCGGACTCGCCTCGGGGGTCGCCGGCGTCGGACTCCTGGGCTCGAACTTCGCCGCCGGCGCGGGAGTCACCGTCGGCGGCGTCTCCGCGACGGGCGTCGCCGTGAACAGCTCTACGTCGATCACGCTGGACATCCCGTCCCTCGGACCCGGAGCCCTGTACCCCGTGACCGTCACCAACACCGATCTCTCGAGTGGAACTCTCAACAATGCCTGGTTCGCCGACTTCCTCGATGTGCCATCGGCCAGTCCCTTTCACTCGTTCGTCGAAAAGCTCGTCCGCAACTCGATCACGGCCGGGTGCGGCGCGGGCAACTACTGCCCGGGAAGCTCCGTGACGCGAGCGCAAATGGCGGTCTTCCTCCTTCGCTCCAAGAACGGCCCGCTCTACTCACCTCCGGCGTGCGCCGCGCCGACGTTCACCGACGTGCCCTGCTCGTCTCCCTTCGCTCCGTGGGTCAACGAGCTCGCCGCCGCGGGCGTCACGGCAGGATGCGGCGCCGGGATCTACTGTCCGGGTGACCCGGTCACGCGCGCTCAGATGGCCGTCTTTCTTCTGCGCACGTACCACCCCCCCGCATTCACGCCGCCCGCCTGCGTGACGCCGACGTTCGCCGACGTCCCCTGCTCCTCGGGCTTCGCGCCGTGGGTCAACGAGCTGGCGTTGGAGGGCGTCACCGCCGGGTGCGGCGGGGGCAACTATTGCCCCGCCAATGCCGTCACGCGCGGGCAAATGGCGGTCTTCCTGGTGACCATGTTCCACCTGCCCTAAGAGACCGACGACGGACGGCCGCGCCCGTACCCGGGCTAGAATGCTTGGTTCCATGCGCTACGCATCCTTGCGCCCTCGTCTCGACCCGATCCTTCCGACGGTCGAAAAGCCCGGCCGGTACATCGGGATCGAGCGCAACGTCACGCGTAAGGACCTCTCCGCCGCGGCAGTGACGCTCGCCCTCGCTTTCCCGGACACCTACGAGATCGGGATGAGCCACACGGGCCTGAAGATCCTGTACGAGCTCGTCAACCGCCGCGAGGACTTCGCGTGCGAGCGCGTGTACGCGCCGTGGACGGACCTCGAGGCGAAGATGCGCGAGGCGGACATCCCGCTCTTCTCCGTCGAGTCGTTCGCCCCGGCCGCGGACTTCGATGTCCTGGGGTTCTCTCTCCAGGCCGAGGTCAACTACTCGAACATCCTGAACATGCTCGATCTCGCCGGGATGCCCGTGTGGCAGCGTGATCGACGCGAATCGGATCCGATCGTCCTCGGCGGCGGACCGTGCACGGCGAATCCCGAGCCGATCGCGGACTTCTTCGACGCGTTCCTGATCGGCGACGCGGAGGAGGCGCTCACGAAGGTGATGGACGTCGTGGCCGGGAGACGGGAGACGGGAGACGGGAGACGAGACCTGCTCGCCGCGCTCTCCCAGATCGAGGGCGTTTACGTTCCCTCGTTCTACGACGTCGGGTATCAGGACGACGGACGCATCGCTTCGATCACTCGCAACGACGAACGCGCCCCCGAGAAGCCGAAGCGCACCTGGGTGCCCGTCCTGAAGCCCGAGTACTACCCCGAGAAGCCGATGGTCCCCTCCGTCGAGATCGTGCAGGACCGCCTCGGACTCGAGGTCATGCGCGGCTGCACGCAGGGCTGCCGCTTCTGCCAGGCGGGTTACTGGTACCGGCCGGTGCGTGAGCTCGATCCCGACGACGTGGCGGAGATGACGAAGAAGTTCATCGCCGAGTCCGGGTGGAGCGAAGTCGGGCTTCTCTCGCTCTCGACCGCGGACTACTCGCAGATCGAGCCGCTCGTGAAGTGTCTCGCGCCGCAGCTGTCGGACCGCCGCGTCTCGATCTCGCTGCCGTCCCTGCGCGCGGAGGCGTTCTCCGTCGGCCTCGCGGACGCCGTCTCGGAGGTCCGCAAGTCCGGATTCACTTTCGCGCCCGAGACCGGCTCCGACCGTCTCCGCCGCGTCATCAACAAGACGTTCACGAACGCCGACATGGTGCAGGCGGCGGACTTCGCCTTCGGCCGCGGCTGGGACCTCATCAAGGTCTATACGATGATCGGCCTGCCGACCGAGACCGGACCCGACCTCGACGAGCTCGTCACGCTCGTTGGGAACATCCTGAAGGAGGGCCGCAAGCCCGGCCGCGGGCGCAAGGAGGTCAACGTCTCCGTGGGCTCCTTCGTGCCCAAGTCGTGGACGCCCTTCCAGTGGGCGCCCTTCGATGGCGTCGAGACGCTCGAGAAGAAGCTCGCGTACTTGAAGGACCGCTTTCGTAACGTCCGCGGCGCGAAGCTCAAGTGGCACGAGCCGCGCGAAGCGGAGATCGAGTGCGCGCTCTCGCGCGGCGACCGCCGCATGGGCCGCGTCCTCCACACCGCCTGGAAGTCGGGCGTGAAGTTCGACGGATGGAGCGAGCACTTCCGTTACGACCTGTGGACGAAGGCCTTCGAAGCCGAGGGCATTCCCAAGGAGTCGTACCTGCGCGCTTACGAGCTCTCCGAGATCCTGCCCTGGGACGTCCTCGATGTCTCGATCCGCAAACGGTTCCTCGAGATCGAGCTCATCAAGGCGAAGAAGGAGATGCGGACCGAGGACTGCAAGTGGGGGCACTGCTACGCCTGCGGCGTGCCCGGCAACGGCGAGGACACGGTGCTCGCGAACGCGATGGCCGGCCGGTTGCCGGCGGCGGAAGACGCCGCTCGCGCCAACGACCCCGCCTCGTATCGCGACGTGGCCAAGGGAGCCGCGTACCGCCAGAAGGCGCTGCCCGACCTTCCGTCCGCCGTGCGCGCCTCGCGGGCGTTCACGGGAACGCCGCGCCGGTACCGCGTGACGTTCGAGAAGCTCGGCGACGCGCGCTTTCTCTCGCACCGCAACACGATGGACGTCTTCGAGCGCGCGATCCGCGCGGCGGGACTGCCGGCGCGCTACTCCGAGGGGTTCAACCCGCACATGAAGCTCTCGATGGGCCCCGCGCTGCCGCTGGGCATCGAGAGCCGGCACGAGGTCTTCGACGTCGAGGGCGTCTCGGACTTTCCGCCGGAGGCCGCCGAGACGATCGCGGCGAAGCTCCCGCCGGGGATCGGCGTGCTCTCCGTCGCCGAGCTCGGCCCCGCCGACCGCTCCTTGTCGAAGGCGGTCAAGTCCGCCCGCTACGCCGTGCGCCTCGATTCCGAGGAGCAGATCGCGCGCGCCTCCGACGCCGTGGCCACCGGCTGGCGCGAGGCCGTGCCGGCGCTGCGGACCATGTCGCTCGAGAGCGATCCCGGCGGCCTCCGTCTCCGCTTCGAGATCAACCTCGACCAGTCAGCCGGCGAGACCTCGACGCCGAAGAAGGTCCTGGAGGCGCTGCTCGCGATTCCTCCGCAGGAGCAGGCCGGCCTGTCCGTCGTGCGGGAAGCCACCGTCCTGGGCTGAGGCGGGCGATTCCAAGTGAGCTCCTCGAGATCGCTTTGGATCTTCGTCGGCGGGGGTGCGTGCGTTTGGGGACTGGCCGCGTGCCTGGCTCGGGCACCGCGCCCCGAAGTCGGCAGCGCGGGGGCTCGGACGCGGGAGTGCCTTGCCGGCGTCTCCGTGCCCTTCATCGCCAACGTCGGTCAGACGGATGCGGCGGTGGCCTTTTACGCGCCGACATTCGCGGGGACGGTCTTCGTCACACGCGACGGCCGGATCGTTTACTCCCTGCCGGGCAAGGGTGCGGGCGAGGAAAGCAGGCCGCGCGGACGCTCCCAGACGGCGGCCCTCACGTCCGCCGGTTGGAGTCTGACGGAGGCGCCCATCGGAGCGGACGGAACTCTTCGCGCGGCTCGGTCCGTCGCGCAAGTTCCGGGGCACACACAGGTGAGTTACTTCCTCGGCAACGATCCCTCGGCCTGGAGGAGCGGCATCGCCACATACGAGGACGTCTCGCTCGGGGAAGTCTGGCCGGGGGTGACCCTGTCCCTGCGTTCTCGCGGACCAGACGTGGAGAAGATCCTCACCGTCCAGCCGGGCGCAGATCCGTCTCGGATTCGGATGCGGGTGACCGGCGCCCGGTCGCTCGAGATCGATCGCGCCGGAGACCTGACCGCGTCCACGGGACCCGGTGACGTCCGGCTGACCCGGCCCGTGGCCTATCAGGAGCGCGGCAGCTCGCGATTCGCGGTGGCTGCGAGCTACGAGGTCCAGGGCGACAGTTACGGCTTTCGTCTGGCCGGCTACGACCGGCGGCTGCCCCTGGTGATCGATCCGCTGTTACAAGCGACCTATCTGGGAGGCAGCGGCGACGAGATCGCGCAGGTCCTGGCGATTCATCCGACTTCCGGAGACCTGTACATCGCCGGGTCCACCGGCTCCACGAATTTCCCCGGCACGGCCGGCGGTGCGCGGCCGGCGAGCGGCGGCGGCACGGACGCGTTCGTCGCGCGGCTGACCTCGGACTTGAAGACGCTCACCCAGGCCACGTACCTCGGCGGAAGCGGCGACGATCTGGCTTATGCGTTGACGATCGACCCCGGCTCCGGGGACGTCTACGCGGGCGGAGTGACGACCTCCACCAATTTTCCCAGCACGGCAGGCGGGGCCCAGCCGGCGAAAAACGGTTCGAGCGACATTTTTGTGGCGCGTCTGACGGCGGATCTCAAGACCCTGACCCAGGCCACGTACCTGGGCGGCGGCGATCACGAGTTCGTTTTTGGTCTCGCGATCCAATCCGGCAGCCTCTACGCGACCGGATGGACGTCCTCCTCGAATTTTCCGGGCACGGCGGGCGGCATGCAGGCGGTTTATGGGGGCGGTTTCTTCGACGCGTTCGTCGCGCGGTTGACCAGCGACCTGAAGACCCTGACCCAGACCACGTACCTGGGGACCGCCGGTGACGACCAGGCCTACGCTCTGGCCCTTCATCCTGTCTCCGGCGACATCTACGTGGCCGGATACACGTCTTCCACGAATTTCAACGGCGGCGCTTCGGACGCCTTCGTCGCGCGCTTGCCCGCCGACCTGAAAACGCTGACCCGGGCCACGCTCCTGGGCGGCAGCGGCGACGAGCGAGCCATGGGCCTGGCGATTCACCCGACCTTGGGGGATGTCTATGTCGCCGGGTGGACGTCCTCCCCGAATTTCCCCGGCACGGCCGGAGGTGCGCAGGCGGCCGGCGGCGGCGGCAATGACGCGTTCGTCGCGCGGCTGTCCGCCGACCTGACGACGCTCTTCCGGGCCACGTATCTGGGCGGCAGCGGATCCGACCTTGGGCAGACCCTGGCGATCCCGGCGTCCGGAAGCGCAAGCGGAGACCTCTATGTCGCCGGGTCCACGACGTCCACGAATTTCCCGGGCACCATCGGGGGCGCTCAAGCGGCCAACGGCGGCGGCACGGACGTCTTCGTGGCGCGACTGACCACCGATCTGACCGCTCTGCCGCAGGCGACGTACCTGGGAGGCAGCGGCGCCGAGGGTCCCACGGACCTGGCGATCCATCCGATCACGGGCAACGTGTATGTCGCGGGTTACACCGCCTCGACGAATTTCCCGGACACACTGGGCGCCGCTCAGGCGGCCAATCGCGGCGGCAACGATGCGTTCCTCGCGCGCCTGACCGCCGACCTGGGGTTCGCCGTCACGCCGACCCCCACCCCGACCCGGACTCCGACCCTCATCCCGACGCCGACCGGGACTCCGACTCTCCCGATCGGTTCCATCACTCCGACGTCGGGCTCTTCGCAGGGAGGAACGGCGGTCACGATCACGGGCTCCGGCTTTTCGAGCGGCGCGACGGTGGAGATCGGCGGCAGGCCGGCGACCGGCGTGACGGTACCCAACTCCGCGCGCGTGGACGCCTTCTCTCCGGCTCTCTCCCCGGGCACCCTCAACGCCGTGGTGGTCACCAACCCGGGCATCTCCTTCGGGACGCTGGCCAACGGCTGGCTCGCGGATTTCCTCGACGTGCCGGGTGCCAATCCATTTCATCCGTTCATCGAGACGCTCGTGCGCCATTCGATCACCGCCGGCTGCGGCGGCGGCAACTACTGCCCCTCCTCCAACAACACGCGCGCCCAGATGGCTGTCTTCCTCCTCGTCGCGGCGAACCCTCCCGGCTACACGCCCCCGCCGTGCGCGACGCCTGTGTTCAACGACGTGCCCTGCTCCTCCGGTTTCGCTCCCTGGATCGACGAGCTCTCCGCGCGCGGCGTGACCGCGGGCTGCGGAGGCGGTAACTACTGCCCGACAGACCCCGTGACGCGCGGCCAAATGGCCGTCTTCCTCCTCCGCACGAAGGAGGGCAACGCCTACACGCCGCCGGCCTGCGTCACGCCGACCTTCGCCGACGTGCCCTGCTCCAACGGCTTCGCCAAGTGGATCGACGAGCTCGCGGCCCGCGGGATCACGGCAGGCTGCGGCGGCGGCAACTACTGCCCCGGCAATTCGGTGACGCGCGGGCAGATGGCCGTGTTCCTGACGACGACGTTCGGGTTGACGCTCTAACCACCGCTCGGCCGATCGGCGGCTGGCGAGACGTTCCCCTCTTGACTGGGGACCCCGGACTGGTGAAACAATCCGGCCAGCACAACCCCGGAGGGCAACACACCAGGAGGGAAACATGCGAGAGCTCTCTCGGCCGACCCCCACTCCTATACTCGCGCACGGCTGGATCGCGATGCTCGTGCTCGTGGCCGCCGCGGGAGGGATCTTCCCCCGGCCCGCCGCCGCCCAGATCACCGAGTACCCCTCGCCGTCGGCCGGGCCGAACGGGATCGCGATCGTCGGGATCTACCCAGGCGACGCCTTCCTCATCTTCACCGAGACGTCCGCGAACAAGCTCGCGGGGATCGGGTACGACGGGGTGATCGTCGGCGAGATCACCGTCCCGACTCCGGCGAGCCAGCCGTGGGGACTCGCCCTCGGGCCGGACGCCGACCCCTGGTTCACCGAGCTCGCCGGGGACCAGATCGGAACCATCACGGGCCCCGGGACGATCGTCGAGTACCCGATCCCGACCGCGGGCAGCCATCCCTGGGGGATCACGGCGGGTCCCGACGGCGCGCTCTGGTTCACGGAGAGCGGCGGCAACAAGATCGGGCGCATCACCGTCGCGGGAGTGATCACGGAGTTCCCGATCCCGACGGCGAGCTCCGTCCCTCAGGGGATCGTCGAGGGGCCCGATGGCGCACTGTGGTTCGTCGAGTTCGGCGGCAACAAGATCGGCCGGATCACGACGGCCGGCGTCATCACCGAGTTCCCGATCCCGACGGCGAGCGCCGGTCCGTTCATGATCGCCTCGAGCACGGACGGCAACCTCTGGTTCACCGAGCACACGGCCAACCAGATCGGCCGCATCACGATGTCCGGCGTCGTCACCGAGTTTCCGATTCCGACTCCGGCGAGCGGTCCCTTCGGGATCACGCCGTACCGGCAAGGACTCCTGTTCTTCACCGAGGAGAACGCCGGCCAGGGGGGTGTCATCGATGCGACGGGCGGCATCGAGGAGTTCCCACTTCCGACCGCCTCGAGCGGCCCCCGGGGGATCGTCGTGGGCGAGGACGGCCAGATCTGGTTCACGGAGTTCCAGGCCAACAAGGTCGGACGCGGCGACCCGCGCCACCCCACCGCACAAGTTCCCGTCGCCATGACCATCGGATTGGACTCCAATCTCTGGCTCACCGAGGCGGCGGACGCCGTGGGCCGGCTCAACTTCGACGGCGGCTTCGACGAGTTCCCGACGCCGACCCCGGGCGCGCTCGGCGGCATCACGGTGGGCCCCGACGGCTTCGTCTGGTTCGCGGAGACGGGCGCCTCGAAAATCGGCCGCGCCGTCTATGGAGGAGGAACGATCACGGAATTCCCGGTACCCAGCCCTCCCGCCGGAGTCACGTCGGGCCCCGACGGCAACCTCTGGTTCACGGAGCCGTCGGCGAACAAGATCGGCAAGATGACGCCGGGCGGCACCGTCACGGAGTATCCGGTTCCGACGGCCGCGAGCGGCCCGACCGACATCCTCACCACGGGCCGGCGCGATCTGGTTCACGGAGAAGCTCGCGGACAAATTCGCCACGATCACGACCGCCGGTGTCGTCACCGAGTATCCCCTCCCGGCGCCCGGCTGCGGGCTCTCCGACCTGGTCTTTTCGAACGGACTCCTCTGGTCCGCTTGCAGCAGTCTCGCCTCCGAGCTCCGCTCCATCCCGGCTTCGGGCGGCGCCGTCACGCCGTGGGTCGTCCCCGGAAACGCGAAGCACGTCGCCGCCGGGCTCAACCAGAACATCTGGTACGCCGGCGACTCTCAGTTCATCGGGCAGCTCCGGGTCGTCGAAGGCGACGGAGCGCTCTATCCCCTCCCCGACGCGGGAGGCTCCCCCTCCGTCCGGTCCCTCACGTTTGGCCTGGGCGGGCGGATGCACTACGGCATGACGGGCGCCGGCGGGGGCCCCTGGGTCGGAGAGTTCGCGCTTCCCGATGACCTCCTCGGGGTGCGTGGTGGACGCGGCCGGCAACGGGGTCTTCGATCCGGGAGAGACCGTCACCGTCTCGACTTCGTGGCGCAACTGGCACCCCACGACACCCGTGCAGGCGAAGATCATGAGATTCGTGGGCCCCGCCGGCGCGACGTACACGATCGTCGACGCGAACGCGGACCACGGGGTCATCGCGAACGGCTCGGCCGGAGGCTGCGCGATTGCCACCGGCAACTGCTACCAGCTCATGGTCGACAACCCGGCCGTCCGCCCGGCGCAGCACTGGGACGCCCAGTTCACGGAGGACTTCACCGTCGGTGGCTACGAGCAGAGGAAGCGCCTGCTCCACATCGGCAACAGCTTCGCGGACGTGCCTTCGAGCGGCGGTCAGTACCGATTCATCGAGACGCTCTTCCACTTCGGCGTGACCGCGGGCTGCGGGAGCGGCAACTACTGCCCCGCCGCCAACAACACGCGCGCGCAGATGGCCGTCTTCCTCCTCGTCACGGCGAAGCCGGCCGGCTACGCGCCTCCGCCCTGCACGACGCCCGTCTTCAACGACGTGCCGTGCTCGTCCGGGTTCGCTCCCTGGATCGACGAGCTCGCCGCGGAGGGCGTCACCGCGGGCTGCGGCAACAACAACTACTGCCCGAACGATCCGGTCACGCGCGCCCAGATGGCGGTCTTCCTTCTGCGCACCGCGGAGGGCAACGCCTACTCGCCGCCGTCGTGCGTGACCCCGACATTCGCCGACGTGCCCTGCTCCAACGGCTTCGCCAAGTGGATCGACGAGCTCGCGGCCCGCGGGATCACGGCCGGCTGCGGAGGCGGCAACTACTGCCCCGGCAATCCGGTGACGCGGGGACAGATGGCGGTGTTCCTGACGACGACGTTCAGCCTGACGCTCTACGGGCCGTAGGAGAGGTCCAGACCGCGGCGCGCGGAAGAGCCCGGCATCGCGCCCCGCGATCCGGGCGACCATAGAATGGAGCGGTGCCGTACCGCGTCACCGTCTCCGCCCGGTTCGAGGCGGCCCACAACCTCGTCGACTACGAGGGAGGGCCGGAGCCGCTCCACGGGCACTCGTACAAGATAGAGATTGTGCTGGAGTCGGAGAAGCTCCAGCAGCACGACCTGGCCGTCGATTTCGTCCCGGCGAAGGCGGCGCTCGAGGCGATCGCGAAGGAGCTCGACTACACGTACATCAACGAGCACCCCGCGTTTGCCGGACGGAACACCTCGGCCGAGAACCTCGCACGCCACTTCGCCGAACGGCTCGAGACCTCGGGCTCGCTCGGATGGTCGCGGGTGGCCGAAGTGATCGTCTGGGAAGGGCCCGAGAACCGCGCGACCTATCGACCCGTCTGATTGTCCGCTGTCGGGCTCCTTCCGGAGCAAAAGGGGGATTCCATGAAGACCACGCTCTGCTGTCTCACCGTCGGGATCCTCGCTTCGCTCGGCGCCGCGTCGGCTTCGACGTTTTCCGTCGTCAGCACGGCCGACTCTGGACCCGGATCGCTCCGCCAGGCGATCCTGGACGCGAACGCGACTCCCGGCTCCGACACGATCAGCTTCCAGATCCCGGGGTCCGGCGTCCACACGATCGCCCCGCTCACCGAGCTGCCGCACGTCACCGAGGGCGTCACGATCGACGGGTTCTCGCAGCTCGGATCGAGCCTGAACACGCTCGACGTCGGCAACGACGCGGTCCTGCTGATCGAGATCAGCGGCGTCAACCTGACGAGCGTGCCTCTCCTCACCGTCGACGCGTCCGGCTCGAAGATCCGGGGATTGGTGATCAATCGGGTCCTCGGAGGAGACAGCATCCAGATCAACGGCGACGGCAATGCGGTGAGCGGGAACTTCATCGGCACCGATTCCTCGGGATCCCTCTTTCAGGGGGGCGCCGTCACGGCCGTCCGCGTGACCGGTTCCTCCAACACGATCGGGGGCACGTCACCCTCGGCGCGCAACGTGATCGCCGGCGGAGGACCCGGCAATTTCGGGAGCCTCTCCATGGCCGCGGGCGCCGGCAACGCGATCCAGGGAAATTACATCGGCGTCAACGCGGCGGGAACGGCGGCTCTCCAACCCGCCAGCCCGACGTCGGCCCTCGACCTGGTCTTTTCGAGCAACAACCAGATCGGGGGAACGACCGTCACGGCCCGCAACGTGATCCTCGGAACCCAGATCGGCATCAACTTGAGCGGCGGCGCGAATGACAACGTCTTCCAGGGGAATCTCATCGGCACCAACGCAACCGGCACGGCGGGGCTCGGCGGCGGCGCGGGCATCGCGGTCATCAACTCGCCTACCGGCACCGTCATCGGCGGCTCCGCCCCGGGCGCGGGAAACCTAATCTCCGGCAATGCGGTCGGCATCCAAGCCTCGGACGGGCCCTCGGCCATGATCATCCAGGGCAACCGGATCGGGACCGACGCGACGGGAACCCTTCCGATCCCCAACGTCGCGAATGGAATCGAAATGTTGGCGAATGCCGGCAGCCTGATCGGAGGCCTGAATCCGGGCGAAGGCAACACGATCGCATTCAACGGCTACACGGGCATCTGGATCGTCGACAACGTCGCCAACCATGGATTGGCCATCCGGGGCAATTCGATTCACTCGAACACCGTCCTCGGCATCGATCTTACCGGCGACTTTATGGTCCAGCCGAACGACGCCGGAGACGCGGACAGCGGTTGCAACGGCCTGCAGAATTTCCCGATCCTCACGTCCGTCGCCTTCGGCGCGTCGACCACGACGATCGACGGCGTTCTCCGGAGCGCTCCCTCGACCACCTTTGACGTCGACTTCTTCGCGAGCCCGCCGTGCGTGCTCCGCCCGCACGATTTCCTGCAAGGCGAGACCTTTCTCGGGACCCGGCCCGTCACGACGGATGGCAGCGGCGACGCGCCATTCAGCTTCGTTCTCCCGGTCGCGGTGACGCCGGGCTCGCCGATCTCGGCGACCGCGACGGATCCGGCGGGAAACACGTCGGAGTTCTCGCAGCGGCTCGTCCTCTCCTCGCTCCCGCTCTCCGGGTCCGCGTCCGGAGGCGCCGCGCTGACGATTTCGGGGATGCTCTTCGCCGATCCGGCGGCCGTGACGATCGGCGGCGTTCCCGCCACGGGCGTCGTCGTCACCGGCCCCGGATCGATCTCCGCGGTGGCTCCGGCACTTCCGCCGGGCACCGTGAACGACGTCACCGTGACCGTTGCCGGCCTGTCCGGAACCCTGCCGTCGGGATACGTCGCCGGCTTCCTCGACGACCCGGTCGGAATCGTCCCCCAGTTCATCGCCCGGCTCGTGAGCAACTCCATCAGCTCCGGGTGCGGCGGAGGCAACTACTGCCCCGCCGACCCGGTCACGCGAGCCCAGATGGCCGTCTTTCTGCTGCGCAGTTTCCACGGGGCCTGCTACGTGCCTCCTCCCGAGACAGGATCCGTCTTTGCCGACGTCCCCGCCGGCTCGTTCGCGGCGGCCTGGATCGAAGCTCTTGCGGCCGCGCAGGTCACCGCGGGCTGCGGCGCAGGCAACTACTGCCCGAGCAGCGCCGTCACGCGCGGGCAGATGGCCGTGTTTCTCCTTCGCACTTCCGGCGGTCCGACCTACGTCCCGCCGGCCTGCGTCACGCCGACGTTTGGCGATGTTCCGTGCTCGAGCCCCTTCGCCCGCTGGATCGAAGAGCTCGTACGCCGGGCCATCGTGATCGGTTGCGGCGGCGGCAACTACTGCCCCTCGACCGCCGTCACGCGCGGGCAGATGGCCGTGCTCCTGACGGCCACGTTCCACCTGCCGTAGCCCCGCTGCGCCCGAGCCGGGAAGAAGCGAAGCCGCGCCGCCGGCCATGAACAAGAGGCGCGCATGACCAACCTGGAAGGAGCGCTTCAGTTCTCGCTGGAGTCTGTCGCCTCGGCCCCGCGGCTTTACCGGCGATTTCGAAGATCCCGGCGGGGAAGGCCCGCGGGCCGGGGCTCACAGCCTGGCATTTGTCTGCCCGCCAGCCCCGCCGGCGGGTGACCGACGTCCTGGAAAGACCGCGACGAGCGTTCCAGCGATGGCCGGGGCACGCTGGAGCGCCGGGGCCGGAGCGGGCCGGCGAGGGAGACGGCCGACGCCGGGGCGATTCTGCCGCGAAACTCCCGGCACGGCATACCAGCGGGTTTTCGCCGGCGGGCGCCGGCGGCGCGTACAATGGAGTCTCCGATGCCTCCCAACGCCCGGTGGCGGGGAGGACGGAACACCCGGACCCGCGGGCGTTCCGTCGTCCTGGCCATCCTGCTCGCGGGGTCGCTGGCGGGACCCGCCGGCGCGACGGGACGCCGCGACGACGTCGTCCTGCGCGGCAGCGGCATGGACGTCTCCGGCGTCGACTACGGCATCAAGGTGGAGGACGCGACCGACGTGCTCATCGCCGACCTCTCCGTGGCGTCTTCGTCCATCCCATCCAGCTCGTCGTGTGACGAAGCTGGAAGAGACACGGAACATCGTTGTGCGGCAGGCAAAAGCTCGCAACGCCACCTCATACCCTTTTTCCACGGGCTGCTAGGAGCCGCCTTGCGTGTTGCCTGCTAAGATTTCGAACATCGTTCGCCGTCCAAAGCACCACCGTCGCGTCCGCTCGGCGCTCGCCCTCGGATTCGGCGTCTTGGCCCTCGGACTGTCGCGGCGCGCCTTGGCCCAGGGAGTCACCGAGTTTCCTCTTCCCGGCGTCGCCGAACCCCAGGTCATCGTCTCCGGGCCGGACGGGAACCTCTGGTTCACCGAGCTCCTCGGCCGGATCGGGCGGATGACGCCCGCGGGATCGGTCACCGAGTTCACGATCCCCACCTCCGGGAGCGGCCCGCAGGGAATCAGCGCCGGGCCCGACGGCGCGCTCTGGTTCGCCGAGGGCTTCGGAAACCGGATCGGCCGCGTCACCACTGCCGGCGCGTTTACGGAGTTTCCGCTTCCCACCGCCGGCAGCAGCCCGCAGGGAATCGCCGTCGGCCCCGACGCGGCGCTCTGGTTCACCGAGAGCCGGGGAAATCGGATCGGCCGCATCACCACGGCCGGCGCGATCACCGAGTTCACCATTCCAACGGCGTCGACCGCGCCCAACTTCATCGCCGCCGGGCCGGACGGCAATCTCTGGTTCACCGAGCGCGGCAAGAACAAGATCGGACGCGTCACGACCGCCGGAGTCTTCGCCGAGTTCTCCATTCCGACCGCCAATGCCTTTCCCGAAGGGATCGCCGCGGGGCCGGACGGCAACCTGTGGTTCGCCGAGAACAGCGGCGGCCACATCGGGAGGATCACGCCGGCCGGCACGATCACGGAGTTCCCGCTGCCGGCGCCGACCCGCGTTTTCCAGCTGACCGCCGGATCGGATGGAAATCTCTGGTTCCCCGAGTTCGACAACAACAAGATCGGCCGCATCACCACGGCCGGCGTGGTGACCGAGTTTTTGATCCTGACCGCCGCGGCGGGGCCCTACGGCATCGCGTCGGTGCCGTCGCCCTCGGGAGACCTCTGGTTCACGGAGTTCCGGACCGACCAGATCGGACGCTTCGTCATCGGCGGCCAGCCGCCGCCGCAGATCGACGCGGAGTTTCCCGTGCCTGGAGCCGCGCTCGTCGAGGAGCTCGCCGCGGGGCCGGACGGCAACCTCTGGTTCACCGAGGTCGGAAAGATCGGCCGGTTCACGCCGGCCGCCGCGGTCACCGAGTTCACGATCCCCACCCCGGGCAGCAATCCGCAGGGGATCTGCGCGGGCGGCGACGGCGCGCTCTGGTTCACGGAGTCCTCCGGCAACAAGATCGGGCGGATCGACACGGCCGGCGGCATCACCGAGCATCCGCTGCCCTCGGCGTCGAGCGCGCCGCAGGGGATCGCGCCGGGCCCGGACGGCGCGCTCTGGTTCGCCGAAACCTCCGGCAACCGGATCGGACGGATCACGACCGCCGGGGCGATCAGCGAGCTCCCCGTCCCCACCGCGGGCAGCGGACCGCAACGCATCGTGGCCGGGCCCGACGGAGCGTTGTGGTTCACGGAGCACAATAAGAATATTGTGGGGCGCGCGACCACCGCCGGCGCCTTCCAGGAATTCCCGATCCCGACGCCGGGCACGTTTCCCGAGGACGTCGCGGCCGGCGCGGACGGCAACCTCTGGTTCAGCGAGAACAGCGGCCACAAGATCGGGCGCGTCACGCCGGCCGGCGCGGTCACGGAGTTCCCGCTGCCCTCGTCGACCCGCGTGTTCCACCTGGCCGCGGGCCCGGACGGCAATCTCTGGTTCACCGAGTTCGACGCGAACAAGATCGGGCGCATTACGGCCGCCGGCGGGATCACCGAGTTTCTCATTCCGACGACCGACAGCGGCCCCTACGGCATCGCCGCCCGGGAGGATGGCAACCTGTGGTTCTCCGAGTTCCGCGCGACCCAGATCGGGCGGGTGGGCGTCGGGACGCCGACCCTCGCCGTGTCCTCGGTTGCCCCGACGTCCGGCCCGGCGTCGGGAGGGACGTCGGTCACCGCGGCCGGCTCGGGCTTCGCCGCCGACGCGACCCTGCAGCTCGGCCTCTCCCCGGCCAGGAACACGCAGATCACCGGGAGCACGCAGGCCTCCGGGCTGGCTCCCCCGCTCGCGCCGGGACTGCTGCACAACGTGGTCGTGACCAATCCGGCCAGCGGCGCCTTCGGCTGGATTCCCAACGGCTGGCTGGCCGATTTCCTCGACGTCCCGGGCTCGCATCCCTTCCACGGGTTCGTCGAGCGGGTCCTGCGCGACGGCGTCGCGTCCGGCTGCGGCGGCGGCAACTACTGTCCGACGGCCGCGGCCACGCGCGCCCAGATGGCGGTCTTTCTTCTGCGCTCCAAGAACGGCGCCGCCTACACGCCACCGCCGGCGACGGGGACGGTCTTCCTGGACGTTCCCGCGGGCTCCTTCGCGGCGGCCTGGATCGAGGCCCTCGCCGCGGCCCAGGTCACCGGCGGGTGCGGCGGCGGCAACTACTGCCCGGGCAGCCCGGTGACCCGCGACCAGATGGCGGTCTTCCTTCTGCGCACGCTCGAGGGGCCGGCCTACACGCCGCCGGCCTGCGCGACGCCGGTCTTCGCCGACGTCCCCTGCTCGAGCGGGTTCGCCCGCTGGATCGACGAGCTCGCCGCCCGCGGGATCACCGCCGGCTGCGGCGGCGGCGACTACTGTCCCGCAAGCCCGGTCACCCGAGGCCAGATGGCGGTGTTCCTGGTCACGACCTTCGGCCTGCCCTGAGCCCGCGGTCCGCCTCTCCCGTCTGGAATGCTGGACGCGCGGAGAGATCGAGCGCCGGCGTAGGGACGAGGTCGGATCCCTCCGGCCTGACGTCAATCCTTGAGGATGAACGTCACCTTCATGTTGACCCGATACTCGGTGATCTTCCCATCCTCGATCTTCACCTTCTGCTCCTGGATCCAGGCGCTCTTGATGTTTTTCAGGGTCTTTTCCGCACGCGCGATCCCAACGCGAACGGCGTCTTCGAAGCCCTTGCCGGAAGCGGACCAGATCTCCGTGACTTTTGCGACTGCCATTGTCTTCAGCTCCTTTTCGTCGTCGGTCGGCGGTTACCTTCTAAACCCCTCTGACAGGAAAGCCGTCCCGAAATGTCATTCCGCAGCCTCTGCTCTTCTTCGCTCTCTGGAGCACCTCCTTGTGTGTCGGGATCCGACCTCACCCATTGGCGATCAACTTCCAACGCTTCAGCCGCTCCGAAATCAACTCCGCGCGGCGCCGGTCGTCCTCCCCGTCCAGGACGCTCAAGTCCTCCGCGTCGGCGCGCAGGTAGACACCGGACGTGCGCGCGTTCAGCGTGGGGTCCGCATGCGCGCGCGTCGTCCAGTACCCGGACGCGCGGTCGGCGGACTCCATCAGGATCTCCCCCGTCCCCTCCAACTGCGGCGCGTTCGGGTGCAGGGGACGTTCGCCCCTCCAATAGTAGAAGACGCCGGACGATTCGTTTCTCTCCTTCGCGGCCTCGCTCCAGTACCTGGAGGAGAGACTGCCATTCTCCTGCCACCCGCGGCCTGCGACCTCCAGCGAACCGCGGCGGTCTCGCGAGATCCGCAGGAGGCTGACGGCCGAGGGCTCCTCCGCCGTGCGCTCGGTCAGGGAATACTGCCACCACAGGCCCTCGATGCGGGCCAGGCTGCCGGCGCCCTCGATCGCGTTCCGAAGCTTCTGTTTGATCGCTTTCATCTCCGCGGCCGTCCCCGCCTCGCCATACCGAATGCACGTGAGGCCCAGGAGATCGCTCGGAAGCTTCGTGCCGCTCGCGTGGAGGATGAAGGTGCGGCGCATTCCGAGAGCTCCGCCGAAAAGGCCGGCTTCGAAGACGACGTTGTCGCGCGGCGACGCCTGGGCGGCTTCGGAAGGAGGCGACGCCGCCGGGCCCGTGCTCGTCCAGTCGTCCCGGGCGAACACAAGGGCGGCGAAATCGACTTCGCGGGTGAGCTCCAGGAGGCGTTCCAGTGTCGTCGTTCCTGGGTTGAAGGATGTCGTCCAGGGTTCGACGTGCGCGACGTCTTCAAGACCGCGCGTGAGCGCCTGAAGCAGCTTCCCCTGCTTTCCCGAGGAGCCCAGGAAGATTCGTGGCTTCTTCATCCGTTCCCTCCCGACCGAACATCGATGCGGCCCCTGTCAAGCCCCTTCGGAACTGTCTCGGGGTGACGCCGACGGGTTTCCTAAACGTCCGGGCGAAGTGGCCGCGGTCATCGTCGCGGCGGCCATCAAAGCGGGCCTCACCGTCCCAGCTTACACGGCCGGCGGCCGGGTCGTGCGCCTCGTCGTGTTCGCTCTGGGCTCCGCGGCGGTGCTGTTCGCCGCGGAGCCGCTCCACGCTCAGTGTTCGAGCGCCCCACATCGTCAATTCGATTTCGTGGTCGGCAATTGGCTGGCCTGCGATTCCTCGGGCCATGCGATCGGGACCGTTACCGTGTCGCGCGAGTACGGCGGTTGCGTGCGGAGCGAGCGGTGGCGCGGCGTGGGGCACGCCCGCGAGGGCTTGCGCGTGATCGGCTACCTGCCGGAGAAAAAGACCTGGCACCGGGACCACATCGACCAAAACGGATTCGTGCTGGCGTTTCGACGGACAACGGGACGGCGCAACCATCGTGATGACGGGGAAGGATTGCCAGTCGGATGTCGTGCGGAAGCATCGAGCGGTGGCAGACGTCGACGGACGCCGGCCGATCGTGGGGCATGCATCTCTACGGCGATCTCGAACGCATAGCCGAGTAGGGCTGCGCGGCCAGAGAGCCCTCCTCCTCACGACGACGTTCGGGCTGCCTGAGAGGCCGCGGCGTCTCCCGCGGATCCGGGATCGGCCGAGGCGGCGAGCCGCTTCTCGGCCGCGGCGACCTTCTTCTCCTCCGCCGCCAGCTCGAGCTCCGCCTGCGGCGTCAGGCGCCCGCGCGTCTGCAGATCGAGATAGAGGCGCAGGCTCTTGCGATACCAGTCCAGCGACGCCTTCAGATGCTGCCGCCGCGGCGCGTCCGCTCCCCGAGAGGCCTCGACCTCGTAGGCCGTCCCGAAGCTGTCGGCCAGGCGCGCCAGCCCCAGCCGGGCCCGCGTGTTGACCGGGTCCTCCGATGCGACCGCCTCGAACAGACGGTTGGACCGCTCGAGGTCCTGAAGGGCCGCCGCGGTCTCGCCCCGCAGGGACAGGGCGAAGCCGACGCTGTTGTAGGCCTCCGCGAGCAGGAGCCGCACGTCGGCGTTGCGGGAATCCGCCGCGGCGAGCTCCTCCAGGATCGGGACGGTCCGCGAGTAGTAGGTCAAGGCGCCCTCCACGTCGCCGCTCCACTCCAGAAACGTTCCCATCGACATGTGGCAGTAGGCCAGCTCGCGCCGGAGCGTGAAGCTCGCCGGCCGGGCGCGGACGGATTCTTCCAGGAGCGCCACGGCCTTCTCATAGCTCGCCATCGCGGTGTCCCGATCCTTGGTGCCGCTCAGCGCGTGCACGACCAGCTGGTGCGCCAGCGCGAGCTCGTGGCAGCTGCTCGAGGCGGGACCGTCGGCGCCGCAGAGGGCCTGGAAAGCCGCGGCGGCCGACCGCAGAGCCGCCAGCGCGCCGGCGCGGTCGGGCCCGTCGGACAGCGCGGCCCCGAGATAGCGCCTGGCCCGAGCCAGCCGAAAGCGCAAGGCCGGGTCGCCCGGCGCCTTCGCGGCCAGACCCTCCAGGATCGCGACGGCCCGGCGTGCCTGGCTCACCGCGGCGTCGATGTCCTGGGAGACGACGAGCACCTCGCTCAACTGGAGCTGGGTCTCGGCCAGCGACGCGGCCAGGCGCGGATCGGCCGGATCCTTCCGGGCGAACTCCTCCCGAATCGCCAGCGCCTTCAAGAGGCTCTTGAGCGCCCCTTCGGTGTCGCCCAGATGGGACTCGAAGAGACCGCCCTGCACGCGCGCGATCCGCTCGTAGGCTTCGGCCAGCTCCAGGCGCAGCGTCGGGTCGTCGGTCTTACCCGCGGACAGCTTCTGCAGATACTCCAGGGCCCGCCGGACCACGAGCTGTCGGGCCGGCGTCGCCCCGGGCAAGTCCTTGATCGCGTCGTGGAATTCGAACAGAAACGAGTTGGCGAGCTCGCGCACTTCGTTGAAGTGGCGCTCGGCTTCCCGATGCTGGACCTGGGCGACCCTCGCCGACCGGATCGTCATGACCGCCGCGGCGAACACCGTCGCGGTCACGGCCGCGGCCAGGCCCACGCCGACGCGATGCCGAGAGAGAAATTTTCCGGCCCGGTAGGATACCGTGTCCTTGCGCGCCTTGATCGGTCTGCCCTCCAGATGCCGCCGGACGTCGTCGGCCAACTGCTCGACCGACGCGTAGCGGCGCTCCGGTTCCTTGCGCAGGGCGGTCAGAACGATGTTGTCGAGATCCCCCCGCAGGGCCCGGCGCAGACGCTTGGGATCCCCGCCGCGGGTCGCGCTGACGGTGTCCGGGGTGAGGGTCTGCGGCGTCCCGTCGCGCGACGTCATGGTTTCCAGCCGTCCGACCGCGGTGCTGGGCCGGTCCGGTTCCTCTTCGCAGACCGCGCGGGCCACCTCGTCGGGCCGGCGCCCGGACAGGCGGTAGGGGCGATGCCCGGTCAGCAGCTCGTAGAGCACGACGCCCAGGGAATAGATATCGCTCGCCGTGGAGATCCGTTCGCCGCGCACCTGCTCCGGGCTGGCGTATTCCGGAGTCAGGAAGCGCAGGGCCGTCTCGGTTCTCTCGCCGGCCGCCGCGGCCGGCTCGGGCTCGAGGAGCCTGGCCAGGCCGAAGTCCAGGAGCTTGGGGACTCCCTCCGGAGTCACCAGGATGTTGCTGGGCTTGACGTCCCGGTGCACGACCAGCTGCTGGTGCGCGTAGGCGACCGCCGCACAGACCTGCTGGAACAGGACCAGCCGCTGCCGCGTCGAGAGCCCGCGGGCGTCGCAGTCCTGGAGGAGGTGGACGCCGGGGATGTACTCCATGACGAAGTAGGGTTGCCCGTCCTCGGTGCTGCCCCCGTCGAGCAGGCGCGCGATGTTGGGGTGGTTCAAGGCCGCGAGGATCTGACGCTCGCCGCGAAACCGGTCCAGGATGAAGTCGGTGTCCATGCCGCGCCGGACGAGCTTCAAGGCCACGGTCTGCCGGAACTGGGCGTCTCCGCGCGTGGCCAGGTACACGGTTCCCATGCCGCCGTATCCGAGCTCCCGCACGACCTCGTAGGGGCCGATGCGGGATCGCCGACCGGGATCGTGCTGCGACAGGGCCCGCCGGATCTGCCCGACCGGCGGCGTCTCCAGAAAGTCTCCGGCCGCCGTGCTGGCCTGCAGCAGGGAGCGCACCTCCCTCTCCAGCTCCGGGTCCTGCGCGCCGGTTTGCGCCAGCCGCGCGTCCCGCTCCTTGGCGGGCAGATCGCTCAACTGGTCGAAGACGTCGCGGATCTTCTTCCAGCGCTCCGGCGTCATGGACAGCCGAGCTCGCGGAAGAGCCAGGCCCTGGCGGATCGAAACTCACGCTTGACCGAGGCCGGCGAAGTCTCCAGGACGTCGGCGGTCTCCTCGATCGTGAGCCCGGCGAAGAAACGCAGCTCCACGATCTGGGCCTGCGTCGCGTCGAGGGTCTTGAGCCGGGAGAGAGCCCCGTCCAGGGCCAGGACGTCGACGTCCGGGCCGGGCGCCTCGGACCCCAGGCCGTCGTCGAGCGTCACGCGCTCCTCCCCGCCGCCCCGCTTGTCGGCCTTCCGGCCCCGGGCGTAGTCGATCAGGATGCGCCGCATCATCTGAGCGGCCACGGCGAAGAAGTGACCGCGGTTCTTCCAGGTCACCCGGCGCTGATCGATCAGCCGAACGTAGGCCTCGTGCACCAACGCGGTCGGCTGCAGCGTGTGGCCGGCGCGCTCGCGGCGAAAGTGCCGGTCGGCCAGCCGGTGCAGCTCCTCGTAGACCAGCGGCATGAGCCTGTCCAAGGCCTGGGCATCTCCGCGATTCCAGGCCAGAAGAAGATCGGTGATCTCTCCGGGTGGACGCTCGTTGTCTCCGATCGGGGCCATGGGGATGTCGGAAGCCTATGGAAGTTCGCCCGGGGGAGTCAAGAAAGGGTTGTCCCTCAAGGGCTTACAGGCGACCCGGTCACCCGGGAGCAGATGGCCATGCTCCTGAACACGACCTTCTCCCTCGTTCTAAACGGAACCTAAAGAGCCCGGGGGCGCTGAGCCGGTTCCCCCTCCTTTGCCGCGGTTAAGGCTGAGGAGGGGAACCGCCCATGCTCAGGACATCGGCTCGCGCTCTGGCCCTGGCGTCTCTGGTCTCGATAGCGCCGGCGAGCGCCGCGACGTTCACGGTCGTCAATACCGCGGATTCCGGAGGCGGCTCGCTGCGGCAGGCCATCCTGGACGCGAACGCGGGCTCGGGGAGCGACACGATCGTCTTCAACATCCCGGGCTCGGGCCTCCACACGATCCAGGCCCTCGACACGATGGCGATCACGAATCCGGTCGTGATCGACGGGTACACGCAGTCGGGTGCGAGCCCGAACACTCTGTTCGTCGGAAACGACGCGGTCTTCAAGATCCAGATCGACGGCAGCCTGATTCCCGGCCAGAACAATCTGTTCGAGCTTCGGACGACCGACAGCACGATCCGCGGGCTCGTGATGAACCATGTACCGGGGATCAGCATCAACGTCGGGATCGGAACGGGGTCCGTCAACTGCAAGATCCTCGGAAATTTCATCGGCACGGACCCGACGGGGATGATCTTCCAGAGCAGCAACGTCGGACAGATGCGGCTGCAGGGCTCGGGGCATCAGCTGGGAGGAACGGCTCCGGCGGACCGCAACGTGATCGCGAGCTCGGGCGGCTCGGCGACCGTCGAGCTCATCCAGACCTCGTTCAACGTGATCCAGGGCAACTACATCGGAGTGAACTCGGCAGGGACGGCGCCGCTGCCGAGTCCCTTTCAAAGCTACGGGATCAGCCTTTACGACAGCCACGACAATCTGATTGGCGGGACGTTCGCCCTGGCGGGCAACGTGATCCTGGGCAACTCGTGCATCTGGCTTGGACCCAACTCCGCCACCAACACGATCCAGAACAACTTCATCGGCACGAACGCGACCGGCACGGCGGGCTTCGGCGCTCCCGTGGGGATCGACACGAACAACGCTCCGCACGACAACCTGATCGGCGGGGCCGTCCTCGGGGCCGGCAACGTCATCTCCGGCAACGTCACCGGGATCCTGTTCGCGGACGGCGCGGCCAGGAACATCGTCCAGGGCAACTTCATCGGAACGGACACAACGGGCCTGTTGCCGGTGCCGAACAACAACGGGATCGCCATCGTGACGGCGACCGCCGGAAACAAAATCGGCGGCGTGAACCCGGGCGAGGGAAACACGATCGCGTTCAACCAGGGCGCCGGAATCCTCTCGGTCGCCTTCAGCAGCGAATGGCCGATCCGCGGCAACTCGATCCACTCCAACGGCGGTCTCGGGATCGACCTCGGCAACGACGGCGTCACTCCGGACGACATCGGCGACGCGGACGAGGGACCGAACCACTACCAGAACTTCCCGATCATCACGTCCGTCACGTTCGGCGCGACGACGACGACGATCGGCGGGATCCTGAAAAGCACTGCGTCCACGACGTTCGACCTCGACTTCTTCGCGAGCCAGGCGTGCTCCGAACGGCCGCGCGCCTTCGCCGAGGGCCAGACGTTCCTCGGGACGCGGCCCGTCACGACGGACGGCTCGGGCGACGCGACCTTCAGCTTCGTCCTGCCCGTCGTCGTCCCGTCGAGCTCGACCATCTCGGCCACAGCGACCGACCCCCTGGGCAGCACTTCGGAGTTCTCCCAGAGCATCGTGCTCACCTCGAACCCGCGATCCGGTACCGCGGGGGTCACCGGGGTTTTCATAAAGGGCATGTTCTTCGCGGCTCCCGCAAACGTGACGATCGGCGGCCTTCCCGCCACGGGAGTCTCCGTAGTTGACTCTCAGACGATCCTGGCCGTCACTCCCGCCCTTCCGCCCGGCACGGTCAGCGACATCGTCGTCACGGTGCCCGGGTTCAATGCAATCCTTCCTTTGGGCTTCGTCGCAGATTTCCTCGACGTGCCGGCCAACAACGGGTTCAACCGTTTCGTCGACGCCCTCGTCGGGAACCTGGTCACTTCGGGCTGCGGCGGCGGCAACTACTGCCCGACCTCCAACGTGACGCGTGCGCAGATGGCCGTGTTTCTCCTCCGTGGGCACAACGGCATCTGCTTCACGCCGCCTCCCGCCACCGGGACGGTTTTCACCGACGTCCCTTCCAACTCCTTCGCGGCCGCGTGGATCGAGGCGCTTGCGGCCGCCCAGGTCACCGGCGGCTGCGGCGGCGGCAACTACTGCCCCGCCGACCCGGTCACCCGCGCCCAGATGGCCGTCTTCCTCCTGCGCACCCTGGAAGGCCCCACCTACCTGCCTCCCGCCTGCGTCACCCCCACGTTCAACGACGTCCCCTGCACCTCGGGGTTCGCCCGCTGGATCGACGAGCTCGCCCTGCGCGGCATCACCGCGGGCTGCGGCAACGGCAACTACTGCCCCGCCGACGCCGTCACCCGCGGTCAGATGGCCGTCTTCCTGTCCACCACGTTCGGGCTGCCATGACCGGAACTTCGGTTCCCGGCCCCGTCTGATCCGATTCGGTGCCGGGCCACGCGGATACAAACGAAAGGGACCCGAAAATGAAAACGCGCAGACTCGCCGTCCTGCTTTCCGCTCTCCTCGCCCCTCTCGCGGCCCGCGCGGCCACCTTCACCGTCATGAACACCAATGACAGCGGACCGGGGTCGCTGCGCCAGGCGATCCTGGACGCGAACTCGACTCCCGGCGCCGATACCATCGTCTTCAACATCCCTTCCTTGGATCCGGGCTGCGTCGGCGGAGTCTGCACGATCAAGCCGGCGACGCCGTTCGATCCGATCTCCGATCCGGTCTTCATCGACGGCTACACGCAGCCCGGGTCGAGCCCGAACACGGACCCGGTCGCGGACAACGCGGTCCTTCTGATCGAGCTCGATGGCAGCAGCGCGCCGAGCGGCATCGGCCTCCTCCTGGCAGGCAGCGGCAGCCATACGGTCCAGGGTCTCGTCGTCGGCGGATGGCTCGTCGGTATCGCCACCTTCAACAACACCGGCGGCGGCAGCACCAACGTCATCCGGGGGAACTTTCTCGGCACGGATCCCACAGGATCCTCTGCTCGGCCCAACGCCATCGCCGTCCAAGCAGCAGTTTCCGGTGATCTGATCGGAGGCACGACCCCGGCCGATCGAAACCTCGTCTCCGGAAGTACCGCCGGCATATTCGGCGGAGCGATCGAGATTGTCGGGGGCGTGGCGGCGACGGTTCAGGGGAATCTGATCGGCACCGACAAGACCGGCATGCTCGCGATCCCCAACGGAGACGGCATTTACTCCAACGGTCCCGCGACGATCGGCGGAAGCGTCCCCGGCGCCGGCAACGTGATCTCCGGCAACAGTCTCTACGGAATCTTCATGCAAGCCGACGTGCTCGTCCAGGGAAACCGCATCGGGACGACCGCCGACGGAACCAGACCTCTTGGAAACGCCATCGCGGGCGTCGTCAACCACGGGTCCCTCGGCAGGATCGGAGGACCCGGGGCGGGAGAAGGCAACGTCATCGCGTTCAACGGCGCCCACGCCGTTGATACCACGGGCGACGGCACATCGATCCGCGGCAATTCCATCCACGATAACGGCGGCCTGGGCATCGACCTGGGCGCCGCAGGGCCCAACTTCAACGATCCCGGCGACGCCGACGACGGCAACAACCATCTTCAGAACTTCCCCATCATCCAGTCGGTGACGTTTGGCGCGAGCACGACGACGGTCCAGGGCAAGTTCAACAGCGCGGCGCTGACCGCGTTCGAAGTGGACTTCTACGCCAACCCGGCCTGCTCGAACTTTCCCCGCGAGTTCCTGGAGGGCCGGACGTACCTCGGCTCGATCCCGGTGTCGACGGACGCCTCCGGCAACGCCACGTTCAACGCGGTCCTGCCGGTGGTCGTCGCGGCGGGCTCGAAGATCTCGGCCACCGCGACCGATCCGGCGGGCAACACCTCGGAGTTCTCGCAGCGGATCCTCTTCTCGATTTCCCCGACCTCCGGCGACCCTGCCGGCGGCACGGGCATCTCCCTCTCCGGGACCGACTTTGCCGATCCCACAACGATGACGATCGGCGCCGCGGCGGCGTCCGGCGTGGCCTTCGTCAACGACCACAGCCTGACCGCCACGACGCCGGCGCTGGCCGCGGGCGCTGCCTACGACGTGGTCGTGACGACCCCCGACGGCACGACCGGGACTCTTTCCCGGGGATGGGTGGCGGATTTTCTGGACGCGCCCTCGAGTCACCCGTTCAACAGCTTCGTCAACAAGCTGGTGTCCAACGGCCTCACCGCGGGCGTGGGCGGCGGAAACTACGGCGTGAGTCTGGCCGTGACCCGCGCTCAAATGGCCGTCTTCCTGCTGCGCGGAAAGAACGGCCTCTGCTTTCTTCCGCCTCCGGCCACAGGCACGGTCTTCGCCGACGTCCCGGCGGGCTCGTTTGCCGCGGCCTGGATCGAGGCTCTGGCCGCCGCCCAGGTCACCGGCGGCTGCGGAAACGGCAACTATTGCCCCTCCGAT
The DNA here is from genome assembly GCA_963733955.1 of uncultured Acidobacteriota bacterium. GTDB lineage: Bacteria > Acidobacteriota > Thermoanaerobaculia > UBA5066 > Gp7-AA6 > DATFTF01. The sequence continues at coordinate 444,230 of CAVTEW010000003.1, read as the reverse complement.
CCGGTCACCCGCGCCCAGATGGCCGTCTTCCTCCTGCGCACGCTCGAAGGCCCCGCGTACCTGCCTCCCGCGTGCGTCACGCCCACGTTCAACGACGTGCCCTGCGCCAGCGGCTTCGCTCGCTGGGTCGACGAGCTCGCCCTGCGCGGCGTCACCGCAGGCTGCGGCGGCGGCAACTACTGCCCGTCCGACTCCGTCACCCGCGGACAGATGGCCGTGTTCCTCACGACCACCTTCGCGCTGCCGTGAGGTGGGCGGAACGCGCGATATAACATATCTGTTATATCGCGCCTGAGCTCGAAAGGAGACATTAGGGCAGGGAAAAGGTCGTCGCGAGAAAGACAGCCATCTGTCCCCGCGTGACCGGATTCGAGGGACAGTAGTTTCCGCCCCCGCATCCCGCGGTCACGCCTCGTTTTGCGAGCTCGTCGATCCATCGTGCGAATCCGGAGGAACAGGGCACGTCGCTGAAGGTGGGCGCGGTGCAATCCGGTGGAGCGTAGATCGGCCCTTCCAGAGTGCGCAGCAGGAAGACGGCCATCTGGGCGCGCGTCACCGGATCGCCGGGACAGTAGTTGCCGCCGCCGCAGCCGCCGGTGACCTGGGCGGCGGCCAGAGCCTCGATCCAGGCCGCGGCAAAAGAACCGGCGGGAACGTCGGCGAAGACCAAGCCGGTGGCCGGCGCAGGCACGTAGCACACGCCTCTCTTGCTGCGGAGGAGAAAGACGGCCATCTGCGCGCGCGTGACGGAGCTGCCCGGGCAGTAGATCCCGTTTCCGCAGCCTGCGGTGACCTCGTTGGCGATGAGGGTCGCGATGAACGGCCGGAAGAAGTTGGAAGGAGGTACGTCTGTGAAGTCGGCGACCCAGCCGTTGCGCAGCGTGCCGGTTGTTCCGCTCGGATCGTGCACGGTGACGTCGCTGGCCGTGCCCGGCGGCCGGGCCGGCATGGTCGCGGTGATCGTCCCCGGATTCATCGGCACGACGTTCGTCGCCGGCACGCCTCCGACCGTGACCGACGAGCCCGGCTCGAAGAGCATGCCGTAGATCGTCACGGTCGCTCCTCCGGCCGCGGGCCCGGAGAGGGGTTCGACCGAGAAGACGATCCTCTGAGTCGTGAACTCCGAGGTGTTCCCGTACTGGTCCGTCGCCGTGGCGGTCACGGGTTGTCCCGGAGCGAGCACGACCGGGACATCGACCGCGAAGGTGGCGTTACCGAACCCGCCGGTCGTGACCGGAAGCGACTTCAGGTACGTCTCGCCCTGGAGATACTCGTGCGGGTAGCGCTGGCAGGCGGAGTTGGCAAAGAGATCGATGCCGAAGGTCTGCGAAGCCGTGCTGTTGAGGCTTCCCTCGATGTGCGTCGTGGACGTTCCCGGAACGACCGACGTGATCAGCGGAAAGTTCTGGAGGGGATTCCCCGCGTAGTTGAAGTCCGGGTCCCCGGGATCGTTTGGGGTCACGCCGTCCGTGGGGCCGAAGACGTCGATGCCAAGGGGCCAGTTGTCGAAGATGCGATTGCCTCGAATGTCGATGCCGATTCCCTGGGCAAGGACCCCCCCGCCCCGCAATGGCTGGTTCGCCGGTCTCCGAAATCCGTTGTGCGCGATCACGTTTCCCTCTCCGGGACCCGTTCCGCCGATTACGGCATACTGGTCTCCGAAGATGCCGTTCTCTGCATTTCCCAAATCGATGGTCGCGGCGGCGTCGGTGCCGATGAAGTTGCCCTGAACGAGACCTCCGGAGCTCCCGACGGACAACCCGAAGGCCCCGTTTCCCGCGATGACGTTGCCGGTCACGGTTCCGTAGTCCTCGAGCGCGATCCCGTCGCCATTCCCCAGCGGTTTCCTGCCCGTGGCATCGGTCCCGATGAAGTTGCCCTGAATCGAGAGTCCCCCTGCACACTCATCGAGGATCCCGGAGCCGGCATTGCCCGAAACCACGTTGCCGTCGCCGATCATGATGTTCGAGGCGCTGGGGCTCGAGCAAAAAACAGTAATGCCGATGCCGTTCGGAATGGCCGTGTCCCCAGCCGCATTCGTCCCCACGAGGTTTCCTGCGGCCGTGACAGACGAGGCCTCAATCACATAGATCCCGATCCCGTTGCCTCCGGCGCCCGAAATCAGATTCGAGTGAATGTCGACTGAAGAGGCCCCCTCGACACGAATGCCGGCGCCATCCGGGAAGTTGATCCCGGCGTTGCCCGAAGCGTCGACTCCGATGAAGTTCCCGCTGATTTGGACATGATCGGCCTCCGCAGTGAGGCGGACCCCATACGTGCAATGACCGATCGCCAGACCTTGAATGCCGAGGCCCAGGACATGGCCGCTGGTGGCCCTGTAGGTGAAGCAGGACGTTCCGGTTCCCGCTCCGAGCACCTCGACCATCAGCACGGTGTTGAAGCCCTGGCCGGGGGGATTGGTGTTGGGCGAGGCGCCCGGCTGGGAATAGCCGTCGATCAGGACCCCCTCCGAGATGTCCGGCAGGGACGAGAGTAACTGGATCGTCTGGACGCCGCTGCCTGGAATCGCGAAGACGATATTGTCGATTCCCGGCGTCGAATTCGCGTCCAGGATGGCTTGTCGAAGCGTTCCTGGCCCGGCGTCGGCCGTGCTGGAGACCGGGAGCGTCCCGGCTTGGAGCCGCCCTGCCGTGCCAAGGAAGGTCCAGAGGACGAGAACCCAGGGCAGCCGTTGAGATCCCCTACGGCTCTTCATCATTCCCCCTCGTCCGGCCAACGGGGACTGGCCTCGCGTGACATGGGAACCGCGCGCCTCGGTTCCCCGATCGAGAGAGTGCCGGGAGAGGTCGGATTATCTCAGCCTATCTGCCATCCGCCTTCCATCGCGCCGCTGAGAAACGTGAGCAGAAGGACGCCCGCGCCGGTAGGATTCCTCCGCTGACACGGAGGAGGACCGGCACGATGGGCACCCGGAGTCTCGGCGGGGCGCGCGCCGCCCTGGTGGTCCTGACCCTTCTCAACCTGTTGAACTACCTCGACCGCTTCGTGCTGGCGTCGCTGGTCGAGAGCCTGAAGGCCTCGGAGCTTCACCTGAGCGACAAGCAGCTCGGGGCCCTGGCCACGGGGTTCATCCTCGTCTACATGCTGACCTCTCCGATCTTCGGCACGCTCGGCGACCGCCGGAAGAGGCCGCCGCTCCTGGCCATCGGCGTCGGCATCTGGAGCCTGGCCACCGCGCTCGGCGGATTCGCCCGCTCCTTCGCCACGCTCTTCGCCGCCCGCTCGAGCGTCGGGATCGGCGAGGCGGCCTACGGCACGATCGCGCCGGCCCTCCTGGCCGACCACTTTCCGCGGGAGAAGCGGGGCCGCGTCTTCGCCGTCTTCTTCGCCGCGATCCCCATCGGCTCGGCGGCCGGCTACGTCCTGGGCGGCCTCGCGGACCAGCGATTCGGGTGGCGGGCGGCGTTCTTCCTCGCCGGGGGCCCGGGCCTCCTGCTCGCCCTCCTCTGTCTGTTCCTCTCCGATCCGCCCCGGGGCGCGCAGGACCCCGGCGTTCCCTCCGCGCCGCTCGCGGGAAACGCGTGGTCCGCGTACCGAAGACTCCTCTCCAACCGGCCGTACGCGCTGACCGTCGCGGGCTACGCCGCCTACACGTTCGCCCTCGGAGGGCTGGCCTTCTGGGCGCCGGCGTTCCTCGAGCGCGTGCGCGGGCTGCCCAAGGCCGAGGCGACCGTGCAGTTCGGCGCCATCGTCGTGGCCACGGGATTCGTCGGCACCTTCGGAGGCGGCTGGCTCGGGGACTGGTGGCTCAAGCGTTCCCGCGCCGGCTATCTCTGGGTGTCCGGCCTGGCCACCCTCCTCGCGGCTCCCGCCGCGCTGGTCGCGTTTCTGGCCCCGGACAAGCCCGTCTACATGACCGGAATCGTCGTCGCCGAGCTGCTGCTCTTCGCGTCGACCGGCCCGATCAACTCCGCGATCGTCAACCTCGTCGCGCCGACGGAGCGGGCCACCGCGGTCGCCCTCTCCATCCTGGCCATCCACCTGCTGGGCGATGTGCCGTCTCCTCCGCTGATCGGCGCGATCTCCGACGCGACGTCGCTCGGCCGCGCGTTCCTGATCGTCCCCGCCGCGATCGCCGTGGGCGGCGTCATCTGGATCGCCGCGGCCCGGAGCATCGCGCGCGCGTGAGAGCGTTTCTGCGGGGGGTGTTCCGGCGGGCGCTCCGAATTTTCTTCCGACGCATCGAGGTCGAAGGGCTGGATCGCGTTCCCGTTGAGGGACCGGTCCTCTTCGTGGCCAATCATCCCAACGCGCTCGTCGACCCTCTCCTGCTCTTGTGCTTCGCTCCCCGGAGAGTCGCCTTTCTGGCCAAGGCGCCGCTCTTCCGCATGCCGTTGGTCGGGCTCTTCGTCCGCGCGTTCGGTTCGATTCCGGTGTACCGGCGGCAGGATTCGGGCTCCGAGCTCGCGCGCAACCGGGAGACCTTCGACGCCGCGGGCCGTCTGCTCGCGGCGGGAGGGGCCCTGGCCCTCTTTCCCGAGGGCGCCTCCCACGACGAGCCCGCGCTCCTGCCGATGAAGACCGGCGCCGCCCGCGTCGCCCTGGGTACGGCCGGCCGGATCGGGGCATCGATCGCGGTCGTTCCGGTCGGCCTCTACTACACGTTCAAGCAGCGCTTCCGCAGCTCCGTTCTGGTCCTGTTAGGCGAAGCGATCGCCGTCGAAGCCCGGCCGCTCGAGCCGGACGGCGATCCGCCCCGAGCCGCCGTCCGCGGCCTGACCGAGGAGATCGGCGGCGCGCTCTCGCGGCTGGCGGTCCAGGCGGAGACGCGGAAGGCGCTCGATCTCGTCCGGCGCGCCGAGCGCATCTACGCCGCCGGCGGCCCCGCCGCGGACGGCTCCGCCCTGGCCGACGAGCTGGAGCGGCGCCGGCGATTCGCGGCGGGCTACCGGGCCCTGCGCGAACGGGACCCGGCGCGGCTCGACCGCCTGTCGCAGCGCATCGAGCGATTCGAAGCGGAGCGGCGCGCCGCCGGCCTGTCGCTGGCGCACCTGGCGCCGGAAGGGTTGACGCCGCAGGCGCTGGCGGCTCTCCTCTGGCGCAACCTCGCCGCGCTCGCCCTTCTGCCCGTCGCCGCCGCCGGCGTTCTCGTTCATTTTGTCCCGTACCGGCTGATCGGCTGGCTCGCCCGCCGGATCGCGCGGGAGGACGAAGACGTGCTGGCCACGGCCAAGGTCGGACTCTCGGTCGTGGCCTTCCCGCTCCTGTGGATCGCCGGAGCGGTTGCCGCCTGGCGTCTCCTCGGAGGCTGGGCCGGCGTCCTGGTCCTGGCCGCGCTGCCGGCCAGCGCCTGGGCCGCGATGCGCGCCGCCGAGAGCCTCGATGAGCTCGTCGGGCGCGCCCGGGCGCTCCTCCACCTGGCCACTTCGAGCTACGCGCTCAAGCGTCTCCTCGCGCAGCGCCGCGCCCTGCGCCTCGAGATGGAGGGGCTCTCGCGGGAGCTCGAGGCGTGAGGCGTGAGGCGTGAGGCGTGAGGCGTGAGGCGTGAGGCGTGAGGCGTGAGGCGTCGAAAGATGGCTCGCCCCTCAAACCCTAGTCAAAAGAATTCTCGAACCCGAAGCAAACATTCTTAAGCTCGCGGCGCGCGTAGTCTCCTGAGCGGAAGCGAAGGAGGAGGCGCGTGACGCGGGAGCCCGAGCGAGCACGGGATCAGGCTTGCGGTCGAGCCCGCATCCGGGCGAGCCGCAAGCCGGTGCGCGCGCCCGCGCGCAGATCCCGCGCGCAAGGGGAGGCGACGGTTTACTCCGTCCGCGACGCGCTCTTCCTCTTGCTGTGGTCCAGGATGCGCTTGCGCACCCGGATGGCCGCGGGGGTGACCTCCACGAGCTCGTCGTCGTTGATCCACTCGATGGCCTGCTCGATGTTGAGCTCCCGCGGCGGCGTCAGCTTGATGGCCATGTCCGAGGTCGAGGCGCGCATGTTGGTCAGATGCTTTTTCTCGCACGGCTGCACGACCATGTCCGACTCCTTGGGCTGCTCGCCGACGATCTGCCCCGCGTAGACCTTCTCCACCGGCTTGACGAAGAACGTGCCCCGGTCGGCCAGGCGGTCGAGCGCATAGGCCGTGACGTCGCCGCCTTCCTTGGCGATCATGGCTCCCTTGATCCGGTTGGGCAGCGGGCCGCGGTGCGGACCGTACTGGTCGAACAGATGATTCAGGAGGCCGGTCCCCTTGGTCAGCGTCAGAAACTCCAGCCGGAATCCGAGGAGTCCCCGCGACGGGATCGTGAATTCCAGCCGGGTCCGGTCGCCGTGCTTGCCCAGGTGCTTCAACTCCCCCTTGCGCTCCCCCACCGAGGCGATGACCGGCCCGGTGAACTCGTCGGCGCAGTCGATGACCAGCTCTTCGTACGGCTCGAGGAGCTGTCCGTTCTCGCCGCGATGGAAGATGACCTGGGGGCGCCCGAGCGCGAACTCGTAGCTCTCCCGGCGCATGGTCTCGGCCAGGATGGCCAGCGACAGCTCTCCCCTTCCCAGGACCAGGAAGGAGTCGGGCGATCCGGTCTTCTCCATGCGCAGGCCGACGTTCTTCTCCAGCTCCTTCTCCAACCGCTCCAGCAGATGCCGGCTCGTCACGTACTTGCCGGACAGCCCCGACATCGGCGAATCGTTGACCCGGAACTCCATCGACAGGGTCGGTTCGTCCACGCGGATGCCCGGCAAGGGCGTGGGATCGCTCAGGTCGAGGATCGTGTCGCCGATCTCGATGTCGGGAAAGCCCGAGATCATGCAGATGTCGCCGGCCGAGGCGTCGATGACCTCGACCCGCTCGATCCCCTCGAACAGATAGATCTTCCCGGCCTTGCCCTTCTCGACGATCGTCCCGTCGGGGCGGACGGCCGCCAGATCGAGCGCCCGGGAGAGGCTCCCGGAATGGATGCGCCCGATCGCCAGCCGGCCGAAGTAGTCGGAGTAGTCGATGTTGGCCACGATCATCTTGAACGCCGCGTCGCCGATGGCGGGCGGCGGAATCTCCTGGAGGATCGTGTCGAGCAGCGGCCGCAGGTCTCCCGACTTCGCGTTGGGATCGCGGGACGCGAAGCCCAGGCGCCCCGAGCCGTAGAGCACCGAGAACTCCAGGTGCTTCTCTTCCGTGGCCAGGGACAGAAAGAGCTCGTGGATCTCCTCCTCCACCTCGGCCACCCGCGCGTCGGCGCGGTCGATCTTGTTGATCAGGACGATCGGCCGTTTGCCCGTCTCCATGGCCTTCTTGAGCACGAAGCGGGTCTGGGGCAGCGGGCCCTCGGAGGCGTCGACGAGGAGCAGGATGCCCTCGACCATGGTCAAGATGCGCTCGACCTCAGAGCCGAAGTCTCGGTGGCCCGGCGTGTCCACGATGTTGATGACGGTGTGCTCGTACTTCACCGCCGTGTTCTTGGCCAGGATGGTGATCCCGCGCTCGCGCTCGAGCTCCCCGGAGTCCATGACCAGGTCTTCCACGTGCTGTCCGGCCCGGAAGGTCCCGCACTGCCTCAGGAGCGCGTCGACCAGCGTGGTCTTTCCATGGTCGACGTGCGCGACGATGGCCAGGGCCCGCCGGTCCGCCCGGACGGCCACGGGCGCCGCTGTTTCCGAATCCGCCATGGCTTCGGTCATTCTCTCTCCCAGCACTCTTGTCCGCGACCTGGAGCCCGGACGAGGTTCAAAATTCTCGCGCCGAGGACGCTCCGTACGGACCTGAGGCGGGCGACTCCAGACGAGTGGTACATTATACACATGAAACGTACAAATCTTGTGCTGGACGAGAAACTGCTGGAGGAGGCCACACGGCTGGCCGGCGAGCGGACCTATTCCCGCACCGTCGCGCGCGCGCTGGAGGATTTCGTGCGCCGCGCCCGCGCCCACCGCATTCTCGAGCTGGCCGGGACCGGCCTCTGGGAAGGAGATCTCGGGCAGATGAGGCAGGACCGAACCAAGACGGCCGAGTCCCGGCGAGGACGGCGTGTATCTCGTTGACACCTCCGTCTGGATCCAGGTCTTCGACAAGCGCGCTCCCTTTCCCCTGGAAGAGCACATGCCCCTCGAAGAGGTGGTGACCTGTCTTCCCGTCGTCCAGGAGGTGCTCCAGGGCTTCTGCGACGAGACGGCTTTTCGGATTGCCCGAGAAGCGATGCTTTCCTTCGCGATGGTCGAGTCGCCGCTCTCGCTGGAGGTCTTCGAGAGCGCCGCGCAGCTCTACCGCTCGGGCCGGAGGGCCGGCCTGACGATCCGTTCCGGAATCGACTGCCTGATCGCCGTCTGCGCGCTCCGGCACGACTTGACCGTTTTCCATCGCGATCGGGACTTCGACGGCCTCGCGACGATCAGCGCCCTGAAATCCCGAAACGCTTCTGCGTGAGACCGACGAGCCCCGCCGACGCGCTCGGCCGGCATTTCGGGCACTCGGCCTTCCGGCCGGGCCAGGAAGCGGTGGTCCGGGCGGCGCTGGACGGCCGGGACGTCCTCGCGGTCATGCCGACGGGGTCGGGAAAGTCCATCGGCTACCAGCTGCCCGCGCTGCTCTTGCCGGGGATCACGCTGGTGGTCTCGCCGCTGATCGCCCTCATGAAGGATCAGACCGACGAATTGAACCGGAAGGGCATCGCCGCGGCGGCGCTGCACTCGCTGATGTCCGCGGGCGAGCGCCAGGCCGCGCTGGAAGAAGCCCGCGCAGGACGGCTGCGTCTTCTGTACGTCTCCCCCGAGCGCTTCGCCACCGAGCGCTTCGCCGCCGCGCTCGCCGACCTGCCGCTGGCCCGCTTCGCCGTCGACGAGGCGCATTGCGTCTCGGAGTGGGGCCACGATTTCCGGCCCGACTACCGGCGCCTGGCGCAGGCCGCGGCGCGCTGCCGGAGGGCCGACGGCCGCCCCGGCCGCCCGCCGATTCTGGCATTCACGGCCACGGCGACTCCGGAAGTTCGCGAGGACATCGTCGCCCTGCTCGCGCTCGACCATCCCGAGGTCTTCGTCGCCGGGTTCGACCGGCCCAATCTCTTCCTGGCCGTCCGACCCGTGTCGGGCGACCTGGCCAAGCGGGCGCTGCTGCCCGACCTCGTGGGCGGCCGGCGGGCCCTCGTCTACGCCGCGACGCGCAAGAGCGCGCAGCGCGCCGCGGATGCGTTGCGCGCCGCCGGCCTCGCCGCGGAGGCGTACCACGCCGGGCTCGACGACGCCGAACGGGTGCGCGTGCAGAACGCCTTCGCCTCGGGTCGGGCCCGCGTCGTCTGCGCCACCAACGCGTTCGGAATGGGGATCGACCGTCCGGACGTCGAGGCGGTGATCCACTACGAGATCGCCGGATCGCTGGAGGCCTACTACCAGGAGATCGGCCGCGGCGGGCGCGACGGCCGGCCGGCCGAGGCGATCCTCCTGTGGAATTACGCCGACGTACGCACGCGGGAGTTCTTCATCGAGCGGGAGGATTCCGAGGACGACCTGCTGCGGCCGCGCGCCCGGCTCGATCCCGCCGAGCGGGAGCGCAAGCGCGCGCTCGACCGCAAGAAGCTCGCCCGGATGATCGCCTACGCCGGGTCGACCGCCTGCCTGCGGGCGGCTCTGCTGGGCTACTTCGGCGAACAGGACGTCCCGACCCGGTGCGCCAACTGCGGCAACTGCCGGCGGCGCCGGCCGATCGACGCCGGCGAGCTGCTGTTTTTGCGCAAGATTCTCTCCGGCGTCGCTCGGGGGCGGGAGCGCTGGGGCAAGCGCAAGGTGGCCGCCATGCTGGCCGGAAGGACCGACGGGCTGCCCGAGTCGCTGCTGGACCTCTCGACGACCGGGTTGCTGAAGGACACGCCGCCGGCCACGATCGAGAACTGGATCGAGGCCGCGGCCGGAGCCGGCCTCCTCGCGGCGAGCGACGATTCCTACCGGACCTTCTCGCTGACGCGCCAGGGGCGCGAGGTCATGGCCGGCCGCTCGACCGACGTCGCCCTGACCCTGCCGGAGACCGCGGCGCGGCAGGCCTCGCGCAAGAAGAAGCGGTCCTCCCGATCGGCTCCCCCGACGGGAGATCCCGATCCCGGCCTCGTCGGCGCGCTGCGCCGCTGGCGGACGGAGGAAGCCGCGCGGCGGGGCGTCCCGGCCTACGTCGTGCTCCACGACGCGACGCTCGAATCGGTCGCGGCGACGCGGCCCGCGACGCTGGACGAGCTCTCCGAAGTCTCCGGCATCGGCCCGACGAAGCTGGCCGCCTACGGAAACGCGATCCTGAAGATCCTCGCGGCGCGATAGAGTTCCCGGCCGATCCGGAGGTGAATGCGATGATCCGTCGTGTGCTGCCTGCGCTCTTCGCCTGTTTCGCTCTGGCCGCCCGGTCCGTCTCCGCCGCGCCGGACTTCACGCTCGAGCAGGTCCTCGCCGCGCCGTTTCCCTCCGATCTCGTCGCCGCGCCGGCGGGCGGCGCGGTGGCCTGGGTTTTCAACGCCAGGGGAGTCCGCAACGTCTGGGTGGCCGAGCCGCCGGAGTACCGCGGGCGACCGGTCACCGCATTCGCCGAGGACGACGGGCAGGAGATCTCGGACCTCGCGTTCACCTTCGACGGCAAGAGCCTCGTCTTCGTTCGGGGCGCCGGCGCCAACCGGCGGGGCGAGCATCCCAACCCGTCGAGCTTCAACCTGGGTGCGGAGCAATCGGTCTACGTCGTCTCCCTGGCCGGGGCGGCCCCGCGCAAAATCGCCGAGGGTCACTCGCCGTCGGTGTCTCCGCGCGCGGGCCGGGTGGCCTTCGTCGACAAGGAGGACGTCCGCATCGGGCCGCTTCTGGGAGAGGACAAGCCGGCGGCGGCGTTCCGGGCTCGGAGCGGCGCCGCGCACCTGCGCTGGTCGCCCGACGGGACGCGCCTCGCGTTCGTCAGCCCCCGCGGCAACCACAGCCTGGTCGGCGTCTACGATCCGGTCGGGGCGTCGCTGACTTATCTCGACCCGTCCACCGACCACGACATCGATCCGGTCTGGTCCCCCGACGGCCGGCGCATCGCCTTCCTGCGTGTGCCCTCGTCCCGGTCGCCGGAGACCTTTCGGCCTCGGCGGGAAGGGCAGCCCTGGTCGATCCGCGTCGCCGATCCCGCGACGGGCCGCGGAAAGGAAATCTTCCGCGCCGCGCCCGGCCGGGGCAGCGTCTACCGCAACGTCGTCGCCGACGATCAGCTCCTGTGGAGCGATGCGGACCGGATCGTCTTCCCCTGGGAGAAGGACGGCTGGACGCATCTGTACGAGCTGCCCGCGGCCGGGGGAACGCCGCGGCTGCTGACGCCGGGCGACTTCGAGGTCGAGTACGTCTCGCTCGCGGCCGACCGGAAAACAATCCTCTACAACTCCAACCAGGACGACGTCGACCGGCGTCACCTCTGGACCGTCTCGCCGGCCGGAAGAGCCCCGCGGGCGCTGACTTCGGGCCGCGGCATCGAGTGGCGGCCGATCGAGACCTCCGACGGCAAGGCGATCGTTTACCTGCGATCCGATGCGCGGCGGCATCCCGAGCCGGTGATCTCGGTGCGCGGATCGGCACGCGAGCTCGCCTCGGGGGCCGTCCCGGCGGATTTCCCTCGCGGCGCTCTGATCGAGCCGGAGCCGGTCGTCTTCCCGGCGGCTGACGGCCTGGCGATCCACGGCCAGCTCTTTCGGCCGCCCGGAGGCGCCCCCGGCCAGCGGCGCCCCGCCGTCGTCTTCTTCCACGGCGGCTCGCGCAGGCAGATGCTCCTGGGCTGGCACTACAACTACTACTACCGCAACGCCTACGCGCTCAATCAATACCTGGCCAGCCGCGGCGACGTGGTGCTCTCCGTCAACTACAGGAGCGGCATCGGCTACGGGATGGAATTTCGCGAGGCGCTCGACTACGGAGCCTCCGGCGCGAGCGAGTTTCGGGACGTGGTGGGCGCGGGCCTGTACCTCCGGTCGCGTTCGGACGTCCGGCCCGACGCGATCGGGCTGTGGGGCGGATCCTATGGCGGCTACCTGACCGCGCTCGGCCTGGCCCGGGCCTCGGACCTCTTCGCCGCCGGCGTCGACTTCCACGGCGTCCATGACTGGAGCGGCGTCATCGCCAACTTCGAGCCGGACTACGATCCCGCCCGCTGGCCGGAGATCGCCAGGATGGCCTTCGAGTCCTCGCCGATGGCCTCGGTTCGAACCTGGAAGTCTCCCGTCCTCTTCATCCACGGAGACGACGACCGCAACGTGCCCTTCGCCCAGACCGTCGAAATGGCCGAGGCCCTGCGGGCGCAGGGCGTGGAATTCGAAGAGCTCGTCTTTCCCGACGAGATCCACGATTTCCTCGAGCACCGGCATTGGCTGGAGGCCTACCACGCGGCCGCGGATTTCCTCGATCGGCGGCTCTCCCGGGCGGCCGGCCCGGATCCGCGCCGTTGAGCCGGCCTACTCGAGAACGATGCAGTGGATTCCGCCTTCCCCGGTCGGGAAGATCGGAACCGCGAGAACCGTGACGCCGTTCTTCTCGTAGACTTCTTTTTCCTGCTCGAACATCGGATTGGGGCTCGCCGCGGCCCGGTCCAGTCCCCGCCAGGCGTTGCCGAGCGCCGCTTCCACGGCGGACCACGCGGCCGCGGTGGGACGCTGGCGCCAGGCCATCACGGCGTCGTCGAGATCCTGGAAGACCCGCTGGAGATCCCTCTGCGGATTGCGGCGGTCCGGGAGGTCGAAGTGGTACGGATAGCGGCCCAGGAGAACGTGGAACTGCCGGGTCGCCGGGTCGAGGAACTTGGCGGCGTTGACCGGGCTGCGCACGGGATGATCGGCGAAGGGCAGGCGGGCGACGCGGTAGCGCAGAGCAAGCAGCTGCCGCGCGGCCCGGTCGTATTCCGCCTGCAGCCGGCGGACCATCTCCTCCGTCAGCGGGTCGTGGCTGAGCGCGTCGGCGGGATTGGAGGCGAAGGTGGGCACGAAGGCCACGGTCCCTACCGCCCCGCTCATCACGGACGCCATCATGTCCAGATGAAAGAGCTCCGGGTTGGCCAGCCTGGGATCCCGCAGTCCGTCCTCACCCAGGATGACGATCTCCAGCCCGAAGAACGCGTTCCGGTAGGCCGCCCGGGCCTCTTCGATCTGGGCCGGCGAGAGCGGCACACCTTCCATGGGTCTGCCGTACCGCGTCTCCAGGTATCGCAGAACGCGGTTGCGTCCGACCAGAAGCCTGAGCCGCCCGTCGGCGCGCCGGACCAGAGCGAGGTCGCCCCCTTCCGTGTTCAAGCCGGGCATTGCGCGCAGCGCGAAGTCGCCGGGATATTGCGCCACCAGGCGTTCGACCGGCTCGCGGTACCGCTCGTCGCAATCCAGGCCGAGCGCCAGGACCAGCCGGCCCCGGTCGTCGTAGCCGATCGCCTCGGCCATGTCCTGCGGAAACGGAATCGGCTGTCGCACGGTGAAAAAACGAACCCGGTGGCGAATCTGCGCCTCCGACCAGCCCACGCGCTCCTTGAGGTATCGGCGAAACAGCTTTTCTTCGTCTCCCAGCGAGCCTTCCGCCGTCCGGGCGTCGGGGACGGCCAAAAAGAACCGCGTCTGAGGAGGCGCGTAGCGAAAGATCTGTCCCCGCTCCAGCTCGAAGTCGAGCCAGTACAGCTGCCGGCGCAGGGAGGCCAGGCGCGGCCGATCGCGCTCGCCGACGGACGCCGTCGTCTCCGGCAGCAAGAAGTGGCGGGTGACGTTGGCGCTCAGACCGAGGACCACGCGGGAGAGCGTTCGCTCCGATTCGGCCACGAGCCTGAGGCCCGGCTCCGGCCCCTGCGTCGAGCGGGCGGGCAGAGGCCTCCCGGAGAGAGAGAAGGCCAGCGCTCCCGCCGCCACTACGATGCCGGCCCCCCTGGTGAAATGCCACATGGCGGAGTCCACAGAGTAGCGCACCTGCCCGTCGGTTCCCAAGCGAGGAGCCGCCCCGCCGTACCGGCGGCTAGAATGGTCCGATGGACTCTCGCCGCCTGATCTACTCCACCCAGGGACGGGCGATCTGCGGCGGCTGCGGCTGGCCCGAGACGGACTGCCGATGCTCGTCCCGCGCCCCCGCTCCGGACGAGAAGGTTCCCGCGAAGATCTCCGTCCGGCTACGGATCGAGCATCGCGGCGGCGGCAAGTCGGTCACTCTGATCGAAGGGCTCCCGCGCAACCGGCCGTTCCTGGACGCGCTGGCCAAAGAGCTCAAGCGGTCGTGCGGCTCGGGAGGACACGCCGGCGTCGAGTCCGTCGAGCTCCAGGGCGACCTGCGGGACCGGGCCCGCACGCTCCTCACCGCGAAAGGCTGGACGGTGAAGAGTTGAGTCGGGACGAGACTTAGGACGTAGGACGTAGGACGTAGGACCATGACCGCGCGCGTGTATCTCGTCCGGCATGGCGCCACGGCGTCGACCGCCGAAGACGCCTTCTCCGGGATGGAGGACGTGCCTCTGGCCGACGCCGGCCGGAGCCAGGCCGAGCATCTGTCGCAGCGGCTCTCGCGCGAGGCGATCACGGCCGTCTACGCCTCGCCCATGGCCCGCACGATGGAAACGGCCCGGATCCTGGCGCGTCCTCACGGCCTGGCGGTCACCCCGCGCGACGGGCTGCGCGAGATCTCCCACGGCCACTGGGAAGGGAAAAAACGCGCCGAGGTCGAGCGCCTGCATCCCGAGGAGTACGCGCGGTGGGAGCGCGATCCCTATTCCTTCGCTCCGGAGGGCGGCGAGACCGGCCTGGCGGTGACGGCGCGCGCGCTGCCCACGCTGCTCGGCCTGGTGGCGGCGCATCCGGACGGCCGCGTCGTGGTCGTCTCGCACAAGGCGACCATCCGCCTTCTGGTCAGCTCGCTTCTCGGATTCGACCCGCGCAGCTACCGCGACCGGCTGGACCAGAGCCCGGCCAGCCTCAATATCCTGGATTTCAAGGACGCCACCCGCGCCCGCCTGACTCTCTTCAACGACATCTCCCACTACGCCGGCGCGGGAGCGCAGACCCCGGCGATGCCCGCGGCGCGCCTGTCGAAGTGGTGGGACGCGCGGAAGTGACGACGGGGTACGGGGGGACGGGGAGTAGAACCTCGCACGTCGAACGTCGCACCCGCAACGCGACATATCATATTTGATATACTCCTTCTCCCGATTTGCTTCTGCCCCCGGAATGTGTCATTCTCTTCCCGCCTGAAAGCGACCCCTCCACGACGGATAGCCTGGTCGCGCCGAACGTAGGCCTCGCCGGCGAATCCTCCGTTCTCAAAATCGACCGCCGGAATTGACTGCGGCAGAACCCGCTGACGGGCCGCGCCGCGGAAGGACTCATCGACTCATGCCTTTTTCGAAGTTTGGACTCCATGCCGACCTCCTCAAGGGGGTCTCCGACCTGGGTTTCACCCGGCCCACGCCGATCCAGCAGGACACCATTCCTCCGGCCATGGAGGGACGCGACGTGCTCGCCTGCGCCATGACCGGCAGCGGGAAGACGGCGGCGTTCGTCCTGCCGATCCTGCACCGCCTCTCGGGCAAGAAACGCGGGGCCACGCGCGCGCTCATCCTGACTCCCACGCGCGAGCTCGCCGCGCAGATCGACGAGCACGCCCGGGCCCTGGCCACGCACACGTCCCTCTCGGCCGCGGCCGTTTTCGGCGGTGTGGGCATGGGACCGCAGGAGCACGCGTTCCGCGTCGGCGTGGACGTGATGGTGGCGACCCCCGGCCGCCTCCTCGACCATTTCCGTTTCCCCTACGCGCGCCTGGAGCACCTGGAGATTCTGGTGCTGGACGAGGCCGACCGGATGCTCGACATGGGCTTCCTGCCCGACATCCGCAGGGTCCTGAAGCATCTGCCGGCCCGCCGCCAGACGCTGTTCTTTTCCGCGACCATGCCCCCTCCGATCGTGGTGCTCTCCCGCGAAATGCTGAAGAATCCGTTCACCGTGAATCTCGAGCGCGCCGCCGCTCCCGCGGTGGGGATCACGCAGGCGGTCTACCCGGTGGCCCAGAACCTCAAGGCGCCGCTGCTGGTCGAGCTGCTCAAGCGGGGCGACCTCCAGAGCGCCCTGGTCTTCACGCGCACCAAGCACCGCGCCAATCGCCTGACCGAAACCCTGTCCCGGAACGGGATCTCCTGCGACCGGATCCACGGCAACCGCTCCCAGCTCCAGCGTACCGCGGCGCTGGCCGGGTTCAAGAACGGAAAGTTTCCCGTGCTCGTGGCCACCGACATCGCCGCGCGGGGCATCGACGTGGAAGCCCTCTCGCACGTGGTCAATTTCGACGTCCCCAACGTCCCCGACGATTACATCCACCGGGTCGGGCGCACCGCCCGCGCGGAGATGACCGGCGACGCGTTCACCTTCGTCTCGCCGGAAGAAGAGGCGGACCTGCGCGCGATCGAGAAGGCGATCGGCAAGCGTCTGCCGCGCGTGACCGTGCCGGGGTTCGACTACAGCCGCCGCCCGGCCGAACGCCTCGAGGTGCCGCTGGCCGAGCGCATCGCGGCCATCCGCGCGCGCAAGGCCGAGGAACGGTCCCGCGCGAAGGCGAAGGCGCAGCGGCGCGCCGCCTACGCCGGGGGCCGACCGCAGGCCCCGGCTTCGGGCCGACCGCACGCTCTACCCTCAGGCCGACCGCACTCCACCGGCTCGGCCCGACCGCACGCCCCCGGCTCGACGCGACCGCAAGCCCCGGCCTCGCACGCCCCGGCCGCACGCTGGGGACGGCGGGGTTAAGCCCGCTAGCCCGACGCGGGATCGGCTCCCGGCTTGTATTCGGTGACGGTGCCGAGCGAGCGGAAGCCGATCCGCGCGTAGAGGCGCGCGGCGGCCGGCGCGGCCTGCAGGATTGCGGTCGCGTGCCCCTGCGCCTTGGCTTTCCAGGAGCGGGGCGACCGTCATCGCCGATCCGATACCCCTGCCCCGGCGCTCGGGCGTGACGAAGACGCTGTAGAGACCGGCCAGGACCCTTCGACGCACACCTCGGCCGTTCCCACCGGTCTTCCGCCCGCGCACCCGACGTAGAGACGCCGGGGGCAGGAGGACCGCAGGAGCGCGTCAGCGGCCAGCTCGAAAAACCGGACGAGGTCCGCGCCGCCGGCTCCGGGCGCGCGCGGCAGACCACGTTGAGGGCGTCGCTCGAGAGCCCGCTGTCGACCAGAGTCAGTCCCCGATCGCAGCGCACGGCGGATCCCAGCACGCTCTCGACTCCGGCCATGGCATGGACGGCGAAATTGTCGTCCGCGGCGCGAAGGAGTTCGAGCTCGTTCACGCCCGCGACTGGAGGTACGACGCGATCTCCTCGCGGTGGAAATGGCGGGCCCAGTCGAGCGGAGTCCCTCCGTGGATCCGATCGCGGACGGCCGGGTCCGCGCCGGCCTCGACCAGAGCCCGGACCGCCGCCAGGGATCCCGAATCGACGGCCTGGTGGAGCGCCGTGGCATGGGGATGAAAGCCGGGAGGGCCGAAGGCCCGAACGTCCGCGCCCAGATCGCAAAGAAGCCGGATCATGGCGCTCTGGCCGTGGAGCGCCGCGCCGATCAGGGCGGCCCCGCGCTCGTCGGCTCCCGCCGCGGGCCAGGCCGCGCGGGCGGCGTCGGCGTTCCCGATGGACGCCGCGGCCGGCAGCGACAACGCGGCTCCGCGGGCGAGCAGGCGGGCCACCGCCGCGCTCTCGCGGTGCGCCAGGGCCGGCAGGAGCGCGCCGTCGCAGTCGCCGCCGGCCTGCGCCAGCAGGTCGATCAGCGCGCCCTGCACGCCGCACTCGCGCGCGACGCGGCCCGAGGCGACCAGGGAGAGCGCGGCATCGATCTGCTCCGCGGCGGTCGCGGCGCGGTGCCGGCCGAGGGACTCCAGGATCACGCGCGCGACCTCGAGAATGTTGGGCGGCAATCGGCCCCGCCGAATCGGGTTCCCGGCCACGAACCAGAGGAGGTAAGGGCTTTGAAAGTAGGCCTCGGTCGCAAAGCCCGTCAGGCGCTCGGCCGCGAGGCGGGGATGCTCAGCCAGGAGCCGCCCAAGTGCTTCCGTGTCTCCGGCGTCGATTGCCGCGACGGCCTCGCGAAAGAGAGGATCGGCGATCGCTTCGAGTTTCCAGGCCATCGGAGGAGCGGGTTTCGATTCTCGGTTCACACGGAGCTCGACGCCGCCCGTGGAGTAGATCCCTCGCCCCTTTGCGGCTCGGGATGACCGCGTAGGCGCCTTCGGCGCTTACGCGGTCACTTTCCGACCGCGCCGCCGTAGATCGGAAGCCGCGACGCGTCGGGAGCGGACTCCGGGCGCGCGGAGGCCGCGGCCGGAAGAGGCACCGGGACCTGCTGCCCCGGAAGCACCGGGAGAGGAACCGAGCGCCCGCGGGCGAAGACTTCATGGCGGCCGTTCTTCTTGTACCACTCCGCCAGGCTCGCCGTCTGGAACATCTCTTCGATGATCTTGCGCCAGCCCACGCCGGTGTTGTACGCGCAGAAGGAGATCTCCCCCATCTGCGTCGCGTACGGAATGATGCACATCTCGGTGCGGCGGAAGTCGTAGTTGAACAGATCCTGGAACCACATGCCGCCCACGAAGAAGACCCGCCAGTCGTAGCGCTTCTTCTTCGCGAAACCGAGCCGTCCTCCCGTATGGCCGTCCATGATCTGGATGACCTTCCAGGGCGAGAGGCTCGCGGGGATCCCTTCGGGCTTCAGGTTGCGCAGCACCGACAGCCCGGTCTGGACCGCGGTCCAGGCTTTCCTGCGGGCGGAGTCGGTGATCGCCTTGACGTCGTCGAGCAGGCGGTCGACGTTCAGGATGGAGGGAACGGTGACGGTCTCCTTGGTCTTCTCGTCGACCAGGAGCATCGTGCCGATCCCGCAGTTGGGATGGCAGCCGCACTTGAACGAGCCCCACTCCGACTCCAGGCCGCCCAGGACGTCCTTCAAGTCCGACAGCGGACCGGACGCGGACAGCGGATACCAGTCCCGCATGGGCTCGCCGATCCCGGCCTGCGCTTTCACGTCGTGGGCCAGATGGGACAGCGTGTAGCGCTGCCTGGTCCGGGTCTCTTCGTCGATGTCCTCGTCCCGGCCGGTGAAGGAGACCGGCTGAAAGGCCACCGCGTTGATCTTGGCGATGTTGTCGATGGCGAAGGCGATGATGTCGCCGACCTGGTCGTTGTTGACGCTGTTGACGATGGTGGTCACCAGCGTGATGTCCACGCCGTGCTTGTGCAGGTTCTCGATGGCCCGCTGCTTGACGTCGTAGAGGTTGCCGACCTTGCGGTGCTCGTTGTGCTCGTTGCCGATCCCGTCGAACTGCAGGTAGGCGAACCGCAGCCCGGCCTCGGCGGCCTGCCGGGCGAAGTCCTCGTCCTGGGCGAAGCGGATGCCGTTGGTCGCGCACTGGACGGAAAAGTAGCCGATCTCGCGCGCGTACCGGATCGCCGGGAGGAAGTGCGGAGACAACGTGGGCTCGCCCCCGGAGAATTGCACCGACAGCTGCCGGCGCGGCTTGATCGAGGCCGCGTCGTCCAGCATCTTCTGCACGTCTTCCCACTCGAGCTCGTGGACGTAGCCGACCTGGTTGGCGTCCATGAAGCAGGGGTTGCACATCATGTTGCAGCGGTTGGTCAGATCGATCGTGAGCACCGCGCCGCGCCCATAGCGGATCGAGGACGTGCCGTGGTTGTGAAGGCCGTCCTTGGGAATGACGAAATCGCGTCCGGGGTAGAGCGACTCGAGCCGGCGGAAGAACGCCGGGTCGGTCGACATGACATCTTCGAAGTGGCCGTGCCGGGGGCAATCCTTCTTCATCAGGATCCGGTTGCCCTCCTCCACGATCGACGCCTTGATCTCGCCGGGCTTGCCCTCGACCAGGACCTTCCAGTCCGCCTCTCCGGAGAGGATCTGATCGCGCACTTCCTGGACGCATTTTGGACAAAGCGAATCGGTCTGCCGGGGAAACCCCAGCTGCGGGAAGGTGCGCTCCCTCTGCTTCAGGAGAGGACCGGGAGCCCACTTGGGAGTGAAGGAGCCCTCGGGGAAGAGACGATCGACGGCGCGTGTCAATCTCCAGAACGCCTCGGCCCCAACCCGGACACTCGCATAGATGGCCTTACGCATACCTTGTGCCCCGAGGCGCCTCCCTCTCTGAACCGGCCGGGGAACCCCCGCCGTGAAATTTCCAAAGATTCTATCCGAAAACACCGGACGCCGGAGCGGCCGCCGCCGTTTGGGCCGCCGGAAAGCGAAAAAACGAAAAAGGCGCGAACGAAGCAACCGTCTCGCCCGCGACCACGTCGGCCATCCCACGGGCGGTGGCCGGCGCGAGGAGGATCCCGTTGCGAAAGTGGCCTGTGGCCAGGAGAAGACCGGGAACCGGCGTAGGCCCCAGGATCGGAAGCCCGTCCGGCGTGCCCGGGCGAAGGCCGGACCAGGCCCGAACGAAGGCGGCCCGGGAAAGATCGGGCAGAAGCCGAACGGCCGCGGCGGTCAGAGCGGCCACGCCCTCCTCGGTGACGTCCTTGCGGAACCCGACGCGCTCCACGGTCGCTCCGGCCAGCACGCGCCCCGCCGGGCGCGGGACCAGGTAGACGTCGTCGTCCTGGACGATGGTCGGAAGGTCCAGGTCCGCCGCCAGCTCCACGATCTGCCCTCGAACCGGCTCGACGGGAACGGTGAAGGGAAGCGACGCGTCGAAGCCGGACCAGGCGCCCGCGGCGACGACGACCCGGCCGGCGTTCAGGATACCGGCCCGCGTCTGGACGCCGACGCAACGGCCCTGTCGGACCAGGCAGCGCAGCGCGGACTCTCCGATGTGAAAGCGAGCGCCGCGCGCCTGCGCCGAGGCCGCCAACGCCCGCGTCAGCCGGGCTCCGTCGACCATTCCGTCCTGGGGGAAGAACACCGCCTCCCGGACTCCGTCGGCCAGCCCGCGTCCGACTTTCCCGGCGGCCGCGGAGGCATCCAGAGCATCCAGCGGAAGGCCGATCTCCCGCTGCCAGGCGAAGCCGTCGGCCAGCCGGTCGGTTCCTCCGAAGGCGCAGCGCAGGATTCCGCACTGGCGGTATCCCACGTCGATTCCGGTCTCGTCGGCCAGCTCGCGGGCCCACGCCGCGTGCATCCCGCGGCTCTCCAGGCACAGACGAAAGAACGAGTCCAGCTTTCGCGATTCCGCCTGCGGCGAGAGCATTCCGGCGGAGGCGCCGGACGCTTCCGCTGCCGGCTCGGCGCGCTCCACGACGGCCACCCGGGCTCCGCGCCCCGCCAGCTCGCGGGCCAGGCCGCAGCCGATGACGCCGCCTCCCACGATGACGACGTCGGAGATTCCGGGACCTGCGCTCATCGCCGCCAGAGGCCGCCGGGCCGCCGTCCCTCCAGGAGATCGTCCCAGGCGCGGGCGAAGACCCTGGCCGCCGCGTATTGCGCGGCTCCGCCAGCCAGCGCGGCCGCCAGCACGGCCAGGCCCGGCGTCCGGCGTCCCAGCAGTCGTCGCGAAGACGCGCTCGCCCCGCGGCGCGCCAGCTCCGCCGCCCCGGCGAAGACGAAACTCGCGCCCGCGGCGACCGCCCGCTGGCCGACCGTGGTCTCGCGGCCGCGAGCCCTGGCGATCGACGCGGCCAGGCGGTAGAGCGACGCGGACTGGTACGAGAGGTCCGCGGCCGCGACGGTCCGGCCCAGAACCTCCATTGCGGCGCAGGCCGCCCCGCCCACCGCCGCGGCGCGCCACGCAGCCTGCCCGGCGAGGCGTCCCACCAGGGCTTGCTCGGAAAGCTCCGGGTGTCGGGCGCGAGCGCGATCGACGGCGCGGCTGGCCACCGGATCCTCCGGGGCCAGCACCGAGAGCGCGAGATCGCGGTAGTTCACGGGGAGATCCTAACGCCACCGCGATTCCGGCCGCTCTCCTCGCCGCGACTCCCCGCGTCGCTCTCGCCCGTTCGGAATCTGCTCTCCCCGTCCCCGCGTCTCCCCGTCCCCGCGTCCCCGCGTCCCCCCGTCCGCGAATTCCGCCGGGCAGCGACAGAAAGCGATACACGAACGGTTGGGCACCAGGGAATTCGAAGCGACTACGCGTGTTATCGTTCGCCGTGTTTTTCGGGAAAGGAGATTCCATGAAGAGAGCCCTTCTCGCCCTCCTGCTGGCCGCCGCGGTGCCGGCGCTGGGCGTCGCCGCGGTCCAGAAGAAAGCAGCGGCACGAAAGGAAAAGAAGATGACGACGCCCCGCGACTACGCCAACACGCTGGTGACCCTGCAGACCGACCTGGGGGACATCACGATCAAGTTCTATTACGACAAGGCCCCCAAGCACGTGGAGAACTTCGTGGACCTGGCGGCGGCCGGCTTCTACGACGGCACCATGTTCCACCGCGTGATCCCCGGTTTCATGATCCAGGGCGGCGATCCCAACACCAAGAAGGCCGAGGATCCGAGGCATCCCTACGGGACCGGCGGCAACGTGGTCGACGGCAAGGAGAGGACCATCAAGGCCGAGTTCAACGACGTCTCGCACAAGCGCGGCGTCGTGTCCATGGCCCGCTCCAACGACCCCAACTCGGCCTCGTCGCAGTTCTTCATCGTGGTCAAGGACTCGACGTTCCTGGACGGCCAGTACTCCGCGTTCGGCGAGGTCGTCTCCGGCATGGACGTCGCCGACAAGATCGTGAACTCCCCTCGCGGCCCCAACGACCGACCCAACAGCCCCATCCGCATCAAGAAGGCCGTCGTCACGCAGCCGAAGGGATAACGGGGGCGACGCGGGGAAGGGGGGACGCGGGGACGCGGTGAATACATCTCGATTCCCCGCGTCTCCGCGTCGCCGTGTCCCCGCGTCCGAGACTCACGCTGACAAAGGACGCTGTTAGCCCCGCGGCGTGATGACCGCTACAGCCATCCCCGACGACCTCCCCGGCCTCGCGCGTCTGGCGCGGCGCACGCGCTACGAAGCCGCCTCGGTCGAGCTGCTGCCGGGCGACGTGGGACGGCGGCGGTATCTCCGTCTGGTTCTCGCCGACGGCCGGTCGGTGCTCGGGGTCATCTACCCCCAGGAAGAGACCGACTCCCGCCTCCGGTGGAACGCCGCGCGCGCCGTGCTGCGCGCGCGCCTGCGGGTCCCCGCGCTCATCGCCGACGATCAGGAAGGCCATCAGCTGGTCGAGGACTTCGGGCGGACCGATGTCGCGACCGTGCTGGCCGGGCAGCCGCAGAGCCGCGCCGCCTGGCTCGAGCGGGCCGCGGCCGGCGCCGCGCTCTTCGCTCAGATCCCCGATCCGGGCATCAACCCGCGCTTCGACCCGGCCTTCTTTCGCCGCGAGCTCGACCTGGCGCGCCAGGCGGTGTTCGAGCTCTGGCTCGGCGAGCCGCTGTCCCCGGCCGACCGCGCCGCGCACGACGCCTGGGCCCAGTCCCTGGCCGAGGAGATCGCGGCACACCCGCAGGTCCTCTGCCACCGCGACTACCACGGGAACAATCTCTTTCCGGTGGGCTCGGAGGTCGGGGCCATCGACTTTCAGGACCTGCGCTCGGGCCCGGACTCCTACGATCTGGCCTCGCTCCTCTGGGAGCGGACGACGCTCTCCTGGATGACTCCGGAGCTCGCCGCCTCGGTGACCGACGGCTTCGCCCTCCTCCGGGGGCTCGAGCCCGGGGCCTTCGGGCGCCGGCTCGACCGCGTGCTCCTGCAGCGCGCCTGGAAGGTCTGCGGGACCTTCGCCCGCGCGGTGTCCCAGGGGAGGGGCGAGATCTACCGCGGCTACCTGCCCGGGGAGCTCGCCCTGGTGCGCCGGCTGCTGCGCCCCGAGGGCCCGGACCAGGCCTTCGGGAGGGTCTTCGAGTCCCGGCTGGCGGGCATCTGCTAAGCTAGACGCCTCCAAGGAGAACCGCATGTTTGGCTCACTCGGCGTCCCGGAATTGCTCCTGATCCTCCTGATCGTGATCATCATCTTTGGAGCGGGAAAGCTGCCGCAGCTCGGCAAGGGACTGGGCGAGGGGATCCGCAATTTCAAGGACTCGGTCAAGAACGGCCACGACGCGCCCAAGAAGGACGCTCCCCCCAAGAACTAGCGCAGCGGGATCGCAGCGCGATCGCAACGGGATCGCAGCGTGATCGGGAAGGGGCCGCCAGCCGCCTTGCCTACTTCTTCTTGATGATCTCCGGCGAAACGCTGTGCTTTTCCCTGGGCAGCCGGATGTTCAGGATGCCCACCTTGTTGCGCAGCGTGTTGCGGTGGATGCCCAGCGAGCTCGCCGCGCGCCCGAGGTTGCCGGACGAACGCTTGACCGCTCCCACGATGTACTTTTTCTCGAACTCCTTCTTGGCCAGGTCGAGCGTGATGCCGTGGGCCAAGAGCTCGTCGATGATTTGCTGGAGCTGACCGTCCAAGTTCACGATGTCCCCCCACCAATCGGAGATTCGAGAAGAGAAGGGGCGGATCTTAGCAGAGGAAGTCTCCGCCGGATAGTCACGCGAAAAATTTTTCGCGACGGCTCGGGACGCGCCGCCGAGAACGCCCGTCGCCCGGAGAAGCGCGATGAATTTTTTTTCGTGCCAGTCCGCAGTCGACCATTCCGCGGCGAAGAAAATTTCCCGGCGGGCAAAAAAAAAGAAGAGGCGCCAGGCGCCTCTCCGAATTTTGTCTGGACGTTCGAGACCGGCGCGTTACTTCAGCTCGACCTGGTCTCCGACCTCGATCAGATGCGACGAGTCGGTGACGCGGCCGATGGCCCAGCGGTCGCCGGTGACCAGGATCGCGACCTCTCCCAGATACGTGCGTGGCACGACCACTCCGGGCGGCGGCGGAAGGTTGATCCAGAAGGTCCCGATGGGTCCGATGCCGTAGTTCGTTCCCACGGTGTAGCGATAGATGGTGACGAAGTCGCCGGGCTGGACCCCGTTGGCCGCGCCCAGATCCAGGATCACCGTCGCGTCCTGCCCGACCGCTACGATTCCGTCGCGGGTGAAGACGATGTGGCCGGTCGATTTTCCGGTCGGCGGGTCGCCGGCCTGGGCCGGAGGCGTCTTGCGCGCCAGGGGGATCGGGATCGGCTCGAACTTCTTGAGAGCCGCGCCGATGGGGATGTCGGTGCACGCGCTGGTCACGCGGATGATCGCGGTGTGCGGCTCGACGCTCTGGACCATCGCGCGCCCGCGGTACTGGTAGAGGCGGCCGATGCTCTTGCGGTCGGCCGGACTGAAGATCTCCTGCTCGGGAGTGATGAGCCAGTACGGATCGCCGACCCTGAGCCCCTTGTCGTATCCGCCGTCCACGTAGAGAAGGTCTCCGGTGATGTAGTCGGTCTGGGACGCCAGGTTCTCGGCGCCCTCGACCAGGACGGGGAAGGACTCGTTCAAATCGCCGACATATCCGAAGCAGTAGATGTCGCTCTCGAAGCCGACCGGCTGGGGAGCGGTCTCGCTCGAGACGATCGGCGCGGGCTCGACCCGGGTGACCGACTGTGTCTCGCGTCGCGTCACGGAAGACTTCCCGCTGACCGTCGGAGGGGAGGTCGGAGCCTGCGCGGCGGCGGAGGAGGCCAGCGACAGGCCGACCCCAGCCAGGAGACCCCAAGTCCGGAGGCGCATGGCTACTCCTTCCGAATTTCCTTCCGAATTCTTGCCCTAAGAAATTATGGCGAAACTCGCCTTCTACCTTAAATTACTCGTTCTTGGGGCGGCTGTCAACGGAAGCGGAGGCCGGCGCCTTCAGTTTCCCCGATTTTTGGGCCTTTCGCGCGAACTCGCTGGCCGGGAATTCAGCGACCAGCCGGGCCAGGTAGCGCTCCGCCTCCTGGTTACGTCCCAGCCTTTGCAGCACGCGGGCCGAGTAGAAAAAGAGCTTGTCGCGGGCCCCGTACTTCGGGAACCGCTCTTCCAGCGACGCGAACCGGGCCAGCGCCGCCGCCGAATCCCCCTTGCGCATGTAGAAGTAGCCGACCAGGAACTCGTGCTCCGCCAGGACGTCCACGAGCTTGGCGATCCGCTCCCGGGACTCGGTGGCGTAGATCGAGTTGGGAAACTCCCGCAAGAGCGCGTCGTACTGATCGATCGCCTCGCGGGTCGAGGCCTGGTCGCGATCGGCCTTGGCGTGCTCCTTGTCGTAGCAAAGGGCGAACTGGTAGCGTGCGTAGTCGCGCCGCGCGGCTCCGGGGTAGCGGTTCAGGTAGTCGCGGTACCGGAACCGGGCCTCGGTATATCCGGTCGGCGTGTTCTGGCGAAAGTACGAGTCGGCCACCAGCATCAGCGCGTCGCGCCCCTGGGGGTCGTTGGGATAGGTCTCGAAGACGAAGTTCAGATACTTGCGCCCCTGGTCGTATTTCTTCTTGGCGACCAGGGCCTTGCCCTTCTCGAAGAGCGTCTCCTTGGGAGAGGACAGGACCTCCTGCGTGAACTTGTCCGGCTTTTTCGTGCCGGAGGAGGAGGCGCAGGTGGTGATCGAGAGGCAGACCAGTGGGACGCCGAGCAGGGCAGTCAGGCGCAGAAGGGACTGAAGAGCCTGACGCGGGGACGCGGGGACGCGGCGACACGGAGAAAGGCAACATTCCTTCCCCGCGTCCCCCTGTCCCCGCGTCCCCCCGTCTGATTTTCTTGTCTTCAAACCCTCACCCCCGTCCCGGCGGCCCGGATCTTCTCGATCGCGGCCTTGGGATCGGCGTGGCCATAAACCGCGGTGCCGGCGACGAGAATTTCCGCCCCGGCCGCGACGAGCTCGCCGGCGTTGCCGGCGTCGACGCCGCCGTCGACCTCGATCGGCGCGCGCCAGCCCGCCGCGGAGCCTTCGTCGCGCAGCCTGCGGACCTTGGGGATCGACGTCGCCAGGAAGGCCTGGCCGCCCCATCCCGGGTTGACCGACATGACCACGGCATAGTCCAGATCGGTCCAGGCCGCCGCGAGGGCCGAGACCGGAGTGGCCGGATTGAGGGCGGCCCCCGCCCGGGCGCCCCCCCGCCGGATGGCGTCGAGGCACCGCTGGAGATGATGGGTCGCCTCGACGTGCACGGAGATCCAGTCGGCCCCGGCGTCCAGGTATCGCGACAGCGTCGCCTCGGGGCGCTCGATCATCAGGTGGACGTCGAGCGGTAGGCGCGTGGCCTTGCGCAGAGCCGCCACGACCGGAGGACCCATGGTCAGGTTCTGTACGAAGTGGCCGTCCATGACGTCCACGTGCACCAGGTCGGCGCCGCCGGCCTCGGCCGCCGCGAGCGCGTCGGCCAGCCGGGCAAAGTCGGCGGCCAGGAGCGACGGCGCGATCCGAACGCTCATCGCGGGGCCGCGGTGTCGGCCGCCCGTGACACGGTCAGGGAAACGACTTCCCGGACCCCGATCGGATATCCGGCGGCCGGGAACTGCTTCAGGACCGTGTTGGAAGCGATGCCGTCGTAGGTTTCATAGCGGGCGCTCCCGACGCGAAAGCCGGCGCTCTGGAGCCTGGCCCGGACCTGCTCGGCGTCCTTGCCGACCAGGTCGGGCATCACGTAGCGCGCCTCGGGCACCCCCCGGTTGGTCAGCACCTCGACGCTGGCGTTCTTGGCCACGGTGGTCTCCGGCTCGGGATCCTGCGCCACGATCCCCACTTTCGCCGCGGGGTCGCGGTACCAGGACACCGGTCCGAGCTCGAGCGACTGCTGGGCCAGCTTCAACGCCGCGGCGCGCGGGGGAAGGCCCTCGAGGTCCGGGGCCTTGAGCTGCGACGGCCCGAGCGAGACCACGACCTTGACCACCTGGGAGGGCTTGGCCAGAGACCCCGCCTCGGGCACCTGGCCGAGGATCCGGTCCTTGGGGATCTTCTCGTCGGCCCGGGCGCGGCGGGATTCCTCCTCGATGCGCAGGCCGACGTCGTTGGTCACCCGGATGGCCTCGACGACGGTCTTACCCGCGAGGTCCGGCACGGTGACCGAACGCCCCACGATCGATTTTTCGAAGGAGATCCAGGCCCCCAGGAGGAAGACCCCCCCGAGCACGAGGGCGTAGAAGAGCCGAAAAACGACACGCATCGCGGGCGAAGTTAGCATGAATTGTTAGCAGTCGCCCTCCGGCAGGCTGGGTGCGCCGAGCGCTCGAGATGCGGACGGGGGGACGGGGGACGCGGGGAATGGGGGAAAGAGGCTCTTCGTCACCGCGTCGCCGTGTCCATGCGTCTCCGCGTCCCTCGCGCCCGAAGGGCGCCAGCGGGAATTTGACAGACCGGCACGCGATTTGCGACCTTTGCGGACCCGGATGAAGACGAAATCGCTGGAGACGGACCTGCCGTCGTGGTTCTCGGACCGCCGGTTCAAGAAGGCGGACCTGCACTGCCACTCCGTTTACTCGACCTTCAAGTACTTCCGCATCGCCAATACCCGCGACTCCTACAACCGCCCCGAGGAGGTCTACCGGATCGCCAAGGAGCGCGGGCATGGACTTCGTCACCATCACCGACCACGACTCGATCGACGGCTGCCTGTATCTCCTGAACAAACGGCCGGACCTGCCGGACTTCTTCATCTCCGAGGAGGTGGAGACGTACTTCCCGGAGACCCGCCAGCGGATCCACGTCAACGTCTTCGACATCGACGAAGAGCAGCACGCCGAGATCCAGCGGCGGCGGGAAAACATCTACGACCTGCACGAATACGTCCGCGCGGAGCAAATCATCGCTTCGGCCAACCACATGTTCCAGAACTATCGGATGCGCAACTCGCCCCGCCACTATTTCGAAGAGATGCTCCGGATGTTCGACATCTTCGAGGTCAAGAACGGCGCGATGGCCTCGCAGCACAACCGCCTGGTCGAGGACCTGATGGCCGTCGTGCGGGAGAAGCGCGGCAGCGTCTCGCTCGTGGCCGGCTCCGACGCGCATACCCTCGGGCCGCTCGCGCTCGTCTACACCGTGGCCGAGGCCGCGACCGTGCGGGAGTTCCTGGAGAAGGTCCGCGGCGGCGAGTGCTTCGTCTGGGGCACGGAGATGGGATTTCGCGAGCTCCTCTCCGACGTCTACAGCATGGTCTTCCGCTACTACGGCAGCGTCCTCGACTGGAAGAATCCCGAGTTCACGCGCGGGGAGAAGGCGCGGCACCTGGCGCTGGCCGCCATGGGCGCTCCCGTTCTCCGCCGCGGGCGTCCCTTTCGCCATCACCTCGCTGAATTACTTGAAGCAGATCTTCGTCTCCCGCCGCATCGGCCAGGAGCTGATGGAGCATCTGGACGACGAGACCAAGCCCTCGTAGGCAGCTGCTCCTGCGCGCCTAGTTCAGGCCGGGGTCGGGTCGAGGATCTTCAGCCTGGGGAAATAGCGACGGACGAACCCTCGATCGCGCGTCAGCAATCGGTCCGCGCGCAACGCGGCATGGGCCGCCACGAGAAAATCCGGTACGACGCGGGTCCTGGGTCCCCCTTCGCGGCGATAGCGGAGCCATGTCTCCCCGGCCAGATCCGCGCAGGCGGCGTCGGGCGGATCAAAGACGATGCCCAGCGTCTCCACGGCGTGCTGGAACTGCTCCCGGGAAGGAAAGTGAGCGCGGACCTCCGCCCAAACCACGTCGGAGGCCACGAGCGATCCTTCCGTCAGCGCCCGGCGGAGAGCGTGCTGCGAACCGGGGAGGTACTTTTCGGAGCGCGAAAACACGTCGAGGAGAACGTTGGAGTCAACGGCGCTTCGCATGCGCCTTCCGGGGTGCCGGGCCTCTCGACAGCTCGATTTCCCGGTCGACGTCCATCGGGGCGAGAATCCCGGTCACCTCGGCCACGGGATCGCCGATCAACGGCGCCTTCCGAGCGACCAGGGTCCCGTCCCGCGCCTCGAACTCCAGAACCTGGCCGGGATTGAGCCCAAGCTTCCGCCGCAAAGGCTTGGGGATCGTCACCTGG
Source organism: uncultured Acidobacteriota bacterium (assembly GCA_963733955.1). Taxonomy (GTDB): domain Bacteria; phylum Acidobacteriota; class Thermoanaerobaculia; order UBA5066; family Gp7-AA6; genus DATFTF01. The sequence continues at coordinate 414,479 of CAVTEW010000003.1, read as the reverse complement.
CCCTTCTCAGAAACCGTGCTTTTCATACCGATATTGTAGGAATTCCTACCACCGAGGTCAAACCGCGCAGGCCAGGAACCGCGGCGTCCCGGCGGCACCACGCCGCGCTGGCGCGCCGCGCGCTGCTCCCGGCTTTTTCGGCAGCCTGTTACGGGATGGTGAAGTGGCGTTCGATCTTGGCCGTGGTGCCGTCCCGGGCGGTGACGGTGACGCTGACGGAGTGCTTTCCGGCCGGGAGCTTCGGGATGCCGAACATGTAGCCGGCCTTGTCGGAGTCGGCGTAGGTTGGGTACTGCTCCTTCACCCCGGGGAAGGGAAAGCCGGTCTTGACATAGCCGACTTGGCCGTCGTCGAACTTGACCGAAACATCGGCCACTCCGGAATCGGCCAGGGCCCAGCCCGTGGCGAACCAGGGCTTTGTCGGATCGAGCTTGACGACCTCGCCCTCCGCCGGGGTGCTGAGGAAGCCAAAGGGCGGCTTCGCTCCGGCCGAGGCGGCGGATGGCGCCGCGGACGTGGAACTCGTCGAGCCGGCGGGGCTCTCGGACTTTCCGCAGGCGATTGCCACGATGGAAACGAGGAGCATGACCAAGCGAACCGACCGGCGCAAGAACATCCCGACCTCCTTGCCTTGCTGCGCTGCGGACTCTAGAGGAGGCGGCGTCCGAGATCAATGCCAGATCAAACGTTATCGGCCCGCAATAGGTCTGGATGCCTCCGCGCGGTCAACCGTAGACTAGAGCAGCGTGAGGCCCCACACGTCTCGCTTCCTGACTCCGGCGGCGGGCGTGGCCGGAATTCTCGGAGTGATCGCCGCGATCGTGCTCGGGGAGTCGATCCATCTCAGCCCTCCCCCCAGCCAGCTTCCCGGTATCGCCAAGAACATCGGCCTGAATCCCAACTCCGACGTTCTCAGGCTCTTTCTGCTTTGCGCCCTGCCGCTCCTGGCAGGTCTTGCCTTGGGAAGACTGCGCCTTTGGTCGCGCAGGCCGGCGGCCTCCACGAGGCTCTCTCATCCGCTTTTCCTGGTCCTCTCGGTGGCGCTGATAACCTGCGCCGCGGCCGCGGCCCTTGGCCCTCCGAAGATGGCCGTCGTCGGCCTTCTCGCGGCGGCAATCGTCGTCTTCGCCAAACGGCCTCTCGGACGGATCTTTCGACCGGACCGCATCGGATTGGTTTCGACGATCTCGGCCACCATTCTGGCCTGGACGCTCCTGGCTGCGCCGGCGGCGTCGCACGGGTGGGCTCCGCTCAAAATCCTTCCGGCTCTTTTTCTCGTCGCGATCGCGGAGGCACTGTGGGTGGGCCGTGGGACCCTGGAGCTCGGCGCCGGCGACTTCGCCTTTTCGTGCCTTGCGATTCCGGTCGCCCTCTGGGGAGCTCGACCGGAATGGATCTCCTGGCTGGCAGGGCTCGGCGCGCTGACCTCACCGCTCATCGGCCGCATCTGGACGGATCGGTCCGAGCGGATGATCAGTCTGCGGCGACGGCTGGCGACCCTGGTCCTCTTGCCGGGGTCCTTCGTCGCCATCGCGGCGGGCGCCTGTCTTCGTCTGCCGCCGACCGCGGACATCTTCGAGGACGGTCACGGCTTGCTTCCGGCATCCGAGTATTTCCACGGTGAACGGCCCTACGTCGACATCGTCCCAGGCCATGGCCTGCTCTCCGACGGTGGTTTCCAGGCCGCATCCCTCAAGCTCTTCGGCGACGACTACAAGGGGATACGGCGGGGGACCAAGGCGGTTGGCGCGTTCTTCTGGCCGGTCTTTTATTTCGTGGCCTTCGCGGCAACCGGAAGCGCCGCCCTCGGCTTCGGGGCTCTGGCGCTCACGTTTCTCTGGTTTCCTCAGTACATGTTTTTTCGGGTCATCGCCTCGCTGGCGACGGTCGCTCTTGCCAGCGCCGCGGTGAGAACTCGGAGTCGAGGATTCTGGCTCGCCTCGGGCGCGGCTTTGCCCGTGGCCGTCCTTTGCAGCGTCGACTTCGGCTTCTATGCGGCGGCCGGATGTGCGGCGGCTCTTCTTGCCTCACGTGGCGGTCCGAAAGCCTCGGTCAGGAGTTGGGCTCTTGGCTTGGGATCGGGCGCCGTGGTCCTCGGGATTCCCCTGGCCCTGATGGGAACCCTTCCTCAGTTTTTGGTCTCGACATTCGTCGAGCTGCGACGGTTAACCCCCGTCTACGCTCTGGGTTTTCACGTCGGTTTTCGGGAGATCGGTCACTGGTTTTCCGGATGGGCGTTTCTCTCCGACCCTGAGGCTTTCTTCGGATTTGTCGTGATCTTGTCGGCAATTGCGCTCGCGATCCTTGCCGCGCATTTCGGCCGACTCAAGCCTCGGGCACGCATAACCGCGCCCATCGTCGTCTGGTTTCTTGCGGCGGTCCTCTCGGTGATCGAACGTCACCACGTCGGCTATCCGGCGTTCGCCCTGCCGCTTCTGATCCTCTTCTTCGCGCGATGGATCGTCGGCTGGTCGGGCTGGGCCTCTCCGCGGGGCGTCGCCGGCGCCGCGCTCGTGGGCGCGCTGCTCATTTGCGCCCGGCCGCCCTACCTCATGCTCTCGCTCGCCGACGCGCTTCGGACCACGCACGTCCCCGCCGGCCTTTCCGAAGTGGAGCAACCCCTTCGCGCCCGGGGGGCTTTGTTTCCCGAAGCGCAACGGACTGTGATCCGCCGCATCGGCGACTTTCTGCAGTCGCGGCACTTTGGTCCGTCCGAGACCTGGCTAGACTTCGCGAACTCGCCGGGGCTCTATTACCTCTTCGACCGCAACTGCCCGATCCGATATTACGAAGTTCCGTTCTATGAGACGGAGGCGGCCCAGGACGAGGTCATCCGTGCGATCCGTGGCAATGCCGACGTCCGTGCGGTCCTCATGCGCACCGGCCTTCTGAGCGACGCTGTCGACGGAATCCTCAACGAAAAGCGCGCACCGCGCGTCTACGAGTTTATCCAGCGCAGCTTCCACCCAACGTATTCAGAGGATGGCGTGCAGTTCTGGGAACGGAACGCGACTTACCCGGCAGGCCTTGGCCGATGATCCTCGCCCAACTGCCGGCGTGAGCTGTTTCCCAACGTCCTGGTCGTTGCGCGGCGCGCGGACCCTGGAGGAAGTCTCTAGATCAAATCGGGAAAGGGAGCCGGCGCGTGCACCTCGACGGTCCGGTCGCGGTCGGAGTCGAACCAGGCGATTCCGGCGGCCAGGATGTCTCGGCGTCTTGATCTTCTGCGGCAGGCCTGCCCGTGAAAGAATAGAACGGTCAGCGAGGCAACGATCCAGGCCGCCGCGCTGATTCGCTGACGGATCAACTTGCGCCTCCGACCAAACTGCCGATGCGCCGAGCGTCCACGCGGAGCGAGAGCACCCGAACCTAGCCTCTTGAAACGCGCCGGCGCCTGAAATCGGTCACCAGCAGAGCAGCTATACCCACCGCAAACGCTATCAGACCATATGTCCAGCCCGGCGGCTCATACGCCAGACGGACGAAAGACCGGCCTCTCGGGACGAAAAAGCCGACGAAGGCGTGGTCGACGGGGACGATGTCCAATTCGCGGCCGCCGCTGCGCGCGGTCCATCCCGGCCACGCCGGCAGCGACGTCGAGACGAGCGTCGGCGCGGACGCGTCGGCGGCGACGATGAGATCAGGGCCCTCTTCGCGCAGCTCGAGAAGCGCCCGGCCGTTTTCCTCGACGCGCGCGCGGCCGGGCTCTTCGACCCAGACCGTCTCGGAGAAGTCCCGCGCCGGCCGCATCTCCGACAGAGCCTGCCGGCCGTCGGGCACGCGGCGGATCGTCGGAGCGACGAAGGCGCGGGAGAGGGCCGCGGGATCCTCGTAGAGCGCCATCGCGGCGTCGGAGGAAACGAGCCGCCATCCGGCCGGAGCCGGGGCGTCCGGAGGGGCGATCGCATAACGCGCGTTCCAGAGCCGAAGGAAGGGGCGCGTCAGATCGTCCACGCGGTTGAAGGACGCCGCCTGCAGTGTGGACCACAGGGGGAACGTGTCGGCAAGACGGTCGAGCACGATCGATTCATATCCTCGGATGTCTTGTACGCCGTAGAGGGCCGCGGCGTTGGGGCGGAACACGCCGCCCGCCGCCACGACGCGGCCCGGGCGCGCCGAGCCGGCCGCTTCGAGCGCTGCGAGCGGCGGCGCGAGCGTCCCGGCGGGAAGCGTCGGATACGTGCCGCACATCTCGACGGCGCGCTCGCCCGCGAGCAGAACGACCGCGGCGATCGCGGCAAACGCCGCGCGGCGCGCGCCTGCCGCGAGCCGGGCCGCGCCGGCGAAGAGGATCAGGGGCACGACCTGCGCGGCCAGGCCGGCTTGCACGAATCCGGGCGAGAGATTCCGCTCCCGGAACACGCCCCGGGCGAGAAAGGCCGCCGCCAGGAGAGCCGCCGCGCACACCGCGGCCCAGGACGCCGCGCGGCGCGCCTCCCCGTCCCGCGACCGCCTGGACGCCGTAGGCGAAGAGGCCCGCGAGCCCCAGCCCCGCCAGGAAGACGAGCCGGTAGTTCAAGGCCAGCGCGAACCCGGGCAGCCGCGTCAGGAGGTCGAGCAAGCCCCGGCGCGCTGGCGCCGGCGAGGAGACCCGGCCGCGAGGAACAATACAAATATTGTACGGCCGCGCTCGCCGCCGCGCCGGGAAAAGAGCCCCAGGGCCGCCAGCGGAAAGAGCAGGGCCCCGGCGTAGGCCAGCGGCACGCCCGGACCCGTCGGCCAGCTCCGCCTGGACGGGGCTCTTGCCGTAGATGCCGTACGCGAACGGCAGCGCGGCCGGAAGCATTCGCCGCAGCGACTCCGCAGCGGAGACCGACTGGCGCGACCGGCCCGACGCCAGGACTTCGCGCGCCGCGCGCGGTACTCCGCCGAATGCGGGATCGCCTCGAGGAGCGGAAAGACCTGGGGAGCCGCGAGCAGGAATGCCAGCGCGGCGGCGCCGGCGGCTTGCCCGAGAGCGCGCGGCACGCGGGCTTGCGGCCCGGCCCGAGAAGCTCCCAGAGGAAGAACGATTCCCGCGGCGGCGCTGGCGTGGAGCCAGGTTTCCGGGTGCCCGCCGGCGATCAGGAGCAGGAACGCGGTCGACCGTCAGCCCGAGCGCCCGCGGCGAACCCCGCGCGATCCGGCGCAATCCCAGCAGCAGCAGCGGGCAGCGTCGCGATCGAGGTCCCCACGCTCCATCCGTCCCAGAAGACGACGTAGGTCGAGAAGCCCCATGCCGCCGCGCCGCGCGAGCGCGGCGATCTCCGAGAAGGTCGAAGTCGCGGAAGAAGAGGAATCGCGGTCGAGGAGCGCGAGAAACAGCGTGAAGGTGCAGGAGAACGTCCACGAGAGCGGCACGGGCAGGAAGATCCCGAGCCAGGTCGAGGGATGGAAGATCGCGGCCTGCGCCGCGGCCAGGAGCGGCGTGCCCCCCAGCACGAACCGGTTCCAGAACGGGAAGCGCCCGTTGGCGATCGCCTCCCGCACCGCCGCGCGCCACGGCAGGTTGGCGAAGGCGAGATCGGAGAGGATCGGATTGGCGATCCGCGCGACGCCGGATCGCGCGGCCATTCGCGACCACGGCTCGCCGGTGCCAGATCGCGACCGGACGGCCCGTAAGACAGCCGGCCCGGAGGCGCCGAGAAGCATGGCCTTTCCGGTCAGGAGCAGGGGCGCCAGGGCCAGGAAAACTGCCGCGCTCCGGCCGATCCCGCCGGCGAACCGGCGTGCGAGCCACAGCGCAGCGCTCGCCGCGAACGCGTAGGTCAGCCAGAGGGCCGGAACTTCGAGCCGCAGATCAGGACGTCCTTTGGCGGACGAGACCCAGCGCTTCCCGAAGGAGGCCGTCGACCTCCTTCAGGTCTTCCCGGGCGACCTGTCCGAGGACTCTGCCGACGAGCGCCTTGTCGACGGCGACGAGATTGGACACGCGCGCCGTGCTCGGATACTTGAGCCCGGCGGCTTTCCAGGCAGCGAGCGGCCGGTCTCCGGGCCCCGGTCTGTCGAAGAATCTCGGTTGGCTGCTGATCGGGCAGACGATCAGGTCGGGCAGGCGGCGATGAAACGACTCCACGCTGACGACCAAGGCCGGTCGGTTCTTCCCGCCGCGTTGATCGGAGAACGGAACGCGGACGACGACGACCTGACCCCGCCTATAGGTAGTCGTAGAGGGCATCGTCCTCGTCCTTCCAGGCCTCCTCGGAGCCGCCGCTGCGAAAGCCCGCTCCAATCGAGATCTTCCAGGTCTCTCTCGTCCAGGGCCTGAATCAGCGCGTAGGGCTTTCCGTGGCGCGTCACCACGACGGGCTTCTTGTCTTTCCGCGCGCGGACGAGGTATTCGGAGAGCCGGTCCCGGACCTCGGCGACGCTGGCGAATCGCGCCGATCGCGCCGATTCATGCCGCGTCTTCATATGGCCAGAATTATAGCCAGAATATTCGCTTCCCTCCGATGGTATGTTTTTGTCGAATTCTCGATGAGCACCCGCCGCACGTTCTGGATCGCGACAACGCTCGCCGCGGTCGGGATCGCCGAGCTCCTCTTCTTCGCCGGATACCAGGGGCTCATCTACGACGCCTACGGGTACTACGTCTTCGCCCAGCGGATCGTCCACGGCGGCCTTTCCGCCGGGGCCTTCCCGTCGCGGACCTACGGCTACCCCTTGTTCGTGGCCCTCTGCGGCGGGTTTCAATCCGTGGCTCCGGACACGGCGCGGGCGCTCGTGTTCCACGCGCAGCTCCTCCTCCTCCTGCTCGTCGGCGCGGAGGGCGCGCGCGTGCTCGGCCACCTCCTGCGCTGCGAGACCGCGCGCAAGTGGGCCTACGCGTCAGTCGTTCTGAATCCGTTCCTGCTGGCCCGGGCGACGGAGATCCTCTCCGACCTCCTGGCCGGGATGCTGGCCTACGCCGCCGTCCTCCTGGTGTTGAAGCGCGATTTCCCGTCGCGGCAGCAGAGCCCGCCCGCGGCGGCGACGGGCTCACTCCTGCTGGCGGCCTCGGCCGCCGTGGTGCGCCCCGCCGCCGCGCCCCTGCTCGCGGTCGTGGCCGCGCTGTGGATCGCGCGGCAGACGATCTGGCGTGAATTCCGCCCGGCGATCCTCCCCCTGCTCTTCGCCGCGGCGGCGCTGCCCTTCCTGCCCCAGATCGCCGTCAACCGCCACGTGTACGGCCGCGCCGAGCCCCTGGTGGTCGAGCACCTGTACCGCGAGCAGGTCGGCATGGGAGCGGCCCGCTTGAAATACGCCACCGACGTGCGCCGGGGCGCCCTGCCGCAGATCGACTACGCGAACCCGCTGTACCACGGAGAGACGACCCGCGACTTCGTTCTGCGCCGCCCCCTGGCGTTCCTGGCGACGTGCGCGCTGCATCTCTTCGCCGTCCTCGACCAGGACTTTCTCTTCACCTACGGGCGGGATCTCCATCCGCCGTACCGCTGGCCGCTTCAGGCGCTGCAGTTCCTCTTTCTCTTCGGCGGCGGGCTCGGCGCGGTCCTCGCGCTCCTGCGGCGGGACGGCTCGGTGGCGCGCGATCCCCGGCGATTCGCCGGCGCGGCGTTCCTGCTCGCCGCGGCCGCGTCGGTCGCGATCTATCTGCCGACCGCCGTCGAGAGCCGCTTCGCCGCGCCGTTCGAGCTGCTCTGGACGCCGTTCTTCGTGCTCGCGGCGCTGGCGATCCGGGACTGGTCCCGGCAGGAGATGTGGAGGCTCCTCGCCGCCCTCGGCGCCGGCGCGATCGTCTGGACGCTCGCCTGTCTACGGATTTCCGCCTGGATCACCGCGCAAGCACCGACGTTGCGTTAGGCGTGAGGCGTTAGGCGAGGCTGTGAGCGCGACCTAGTTACGCCTGATGCTGAGCCCCGACTTTCAACTTCGGCGCTCCGCCTCACGCCTTACGCCTTACGCCTCACGTCCTAGAATGGCCACCACTTCGCGGGCATGTTCTTGGCCAGGTCGTTGTAGAGGATCACCGAGACGAGGGCCAGGATCAGCACGAAACCGACCTGGAGGATGCGCTCCTTGACGCGAAGCGAGAAGTCGCGCCGCACCAGGCCTTCCAGGCAGAGCAGGAAGAGGTGCCCGCCGTCCAAGACCGGGATCGGAAGGAGGTTGAAGATGCCGAGCTGGAGCGAGATGCCCGCCATCAGGGCCACCAGGGGCACCGCGCCGCGCCGCGCCTCCGCCCCGGAGAACTTGGCGATGTCGATCGGCCCGGACATCGTGCGCATGCTGGCCCGTCCGCGGAAAAGCCGGCCGAGCACGGAGAGCGTCGTGCGGAAGTCCTTGCGCACTCGGTTCCAGCTCTCGGCGAACGCGCGCGGAAGCGGGAACCGCTGGACGACCTCCTCGAGATCGGCGACGACTCCGGCGCCGACCCTCCAGACCCCGTCGGCGTCCTTGCGCGGCGAGATCCGGGTCGTGGCGATCTTGTCCTTCCTTCGATAGGTGATCGGGAACGGCCCGGGCGAGGCGGCGGCCACCGCGGCCACGAATTTCGGAAACACCTCCTGGGGAAACGCCCGAATGGATTTGCCGGCGACTTCCAGGATCACGTCGCCCGGCTGGAGGCCGGCGCGGTCGGCCGGATCTCCCGCGACGACCGACTGCAGCCGCGGCTCGACCGGGACGCCGGGCTCCAGGCCCACCTGCCCCATGTCGTACTTGCTCTCCGCGCGCGGCGTGACCGGAATGTGCAGGCGTCGCCCGTCGCGGTCGACCAGGACGTCCAGCCGCTCCCGCGCGTTCATGGCGAAGAGGAACTCCGCGTCCTGCCATTGGGGCGTCGGGTGGCCGTCGATCGAGAGGATGCGGTCGCCGGGAAGGAACCCGGCCTGCTCGCCGGGGGAATCCTTCTCCACCACCTGCACGACCGGCGGCGCGAGCTGATAGACCGGAACCTTGACCCCGATGGCCAGGACCGCGGCATAGAGCACCAGGGCCAGGACGAAGTTCATCGCCGGCCCGGCCACGAGGATGAGCCCGCGCTGCCAGCGCTTCCCGACCGGCGGCGCCTCGACCGACGTGCCCTCGGTCAACGTCGACTCGTCGGGACCCAGACCGATGACGCGCACGTACCCGCCCAGGGGCAGCGCGGAGACGCGGTAGTCCGTCCCGTTGCGTTGGAAGCCGAACAGGCGCTTGCCGAAGCCGAAGGAGAAGACTTCGACGGGGAAGCCGAAGGCCTTGGCCAGGGCGAAGTGTCCGAACTCGTGGACGAAGACCAGCACCGAAAGCACCAGAATCAGAGCCAGGATGTTCCCGACGATGTTCAAGGGACGTTTCCTCCCGGGATCAGTTGGCCACCGCCGCTCCGGAGAGCCGGTGGGCGATGTCCGCCGCGCGGGCGCGCGCGAGGCGGTCGATGTCTTCCGCTTCCTCCAGAGACCGCGGTGCGGGCCGGCCGCTCACGGCCTCGGCCGTTTCCGCCACCACGTGAACGATGTCCGGGAAGGAAATCTTCCCCCGCAGGAAGGCGTCCACGGCGACCTCGTTGGCCGCGTTGACGACCGCCGGAGCGCCTCCTCCCGCGGCCAGCGCGGCCCGGGCGATGCCCACCGCCGGGTAGCGCTCGGGCTCGACCTCCGAGAAGTCCAAGCGGCGGGCGGCCACCAGGTCCAGGCGGCCGAAGGCGTTGGCCATCCGGTCGGGATAGGTCAGCGCGTAGAGGATGGGGAACTTCATGTCGTTCCTGGCCAGCTGCGCGACGAGCGACCCGTCCACGTACTGCACCAGCGAATGGATCACCGACTGCGGGTGGATCACCACCTCGATCGACTCGCCGGGAATCCCGAAGAGGAAGTGCGCCTCGATGACCTCCAGGCCCTTGTTCATCATGGTGGCCGAATCGATCGTGATCTTGGGGCCCATCTTCCAGGTCGGATGCGCCAGAGCGTCTTCCACGGTGATCGCCGGAAACGTGGCCAGGTCCCGCTCGCGGAAGGGGCCGCCCGAGGCCGTCAGGATCAGCGACTCGACCTCTTCGGCCCGGCCGCAGCGCATGGCCTGATGAATGGCGCAGTGCTCGGAGTCGACCGGAAGCAGCTCCGCGCCGCTCTTGGCGGCCTCGGCCAGGATCAGCTCGCCGGCGACCACCAGCGTCTCCTTGTTGGCCAGGGCCAGGCGCTTGCCGGCCACGACGGCGGCCAGAGCCGACCGCAGGCCCAGGGCCCCGACCAGTCCGCCCACCACGACGTCCGCGTCGGGATGGGCCGCGGCTTCCTCCAGACCCTCCGGCCCCCAGACGATCCGCGCCGCGCATCCCGCGGGCAGGAGCGCGCGAAGATGCCGGGCGTCTTCCTCCCCCGCGACCGATACAAGTTTTGGATTGTGGGCTGCCGTCTGCTGCGCCAACCGCTCCACGGACCGTCCGGCGGCCAGGGCCACCACCTGGAACTCGTGGGGAAAGGCCTCCAGGACGTCCAGCGCGGACCGTCCGATCGAGCCGGTGGAGCCGAGCACGGAGACGTTTTTCATCGGAACGGTCGATTATATCGGGGCGGTGTCGCCGCGGCCGGCGGACCGGCCCAGGCCCGGAGCTTCTCCGCGGTCCGTGCGCGCCACGCCTCGTCGGCGGAGGACACGCGCGGAGGACGCACCAGCGTCGCCGCGAGCAGGAGCAGGCCGAGGGCGCAGGCGGCGGAGCGCGACGGCCGGCAGGGGGCCAGGGGACGGACCGCGGCCGCGAGCGCCGCGGCCGCGGCCGCGACCGGCGGCAGGAGGCACAGCCAGGCCGGCCAGTTGAGGAGCGATCCGAGGTTTGGCGCCACCGCGCCGCGGGCCACCAGCCAGGCGGAGACGTTGGCCACCGGCCAGGCGATCGAGGCCGGGAAGTGCGCCCAGCTCGCGCCGGCCAGAGTGTGGAGAGCCGCGGCGAAGGCGACCGCGGCGAGAAAGAGGCCGCGCGACAGGGGCGTCGGGAGCGCCCAGGGGAGCGCAAGCGCGATCAGGAGCGCCGCGGGAACGAGGTAGCGCATTCCGAGACTCCAGCCTCCGTCCCAGTTCGGGTAGCAGGCGATGGGAAGCCACATCAGGAGGACCGCCGAAACGCTGAAGAGGCAGTCCTTCCGGTCGCGTCCGGAGCGCCACCAGCGCCACCAGCCCGCCGCGGCCCAGAGAAGGAACGGGGAGAAGAGGAGAGCGCCCCGCGTCATGGACACGAGCGTGCCCGCGGCGGCGCGCGCGGTCGGCAGGCCGAGGCCGAAGAGCGGACGGCGCGCGAGCTCGGCGTAATCGGGGAAGGCTTCGCAGGCGGAGGAGAGGCGCAGCGCCGACCCGAAGCAGACGGCGTCGTACGCGGCGAGCAGCAGCAGGGCGGGCGCGGCCCCCGCGGCCACCAGCGCGAGGGCGCGCAGGCGGGACCCGGAAGCGCCGGCGGCGCCGGCGGCGGCGCGAACGGCCAGCGCCAGGGCGATCGGGGCGACGGTGTACTCGGAGATCGCCGCCCAGCCCGCCACCAGCCCGGACGCGAGAAGCCATTCCGTGCGCCTGCGCCCCCGCTCCTCGCCGCGCCGCAAAAGGTCCCAGGCCAGAAAAAGCAGAGCGGCCGTCCAGGCGTGCGAAAAGAACGAGCGCGCGTAGAACAGGAAGGGCGTTCCGAAGGCGGCGGCGAACGTGGCGAGGCCGGCCGCGCCATGGGGATCGCCGCCTTCCTCCAGCCGCCGGGGGAGCCGTGCGAGGGCCAGGACGCCCGCCAGCGTCACCGTGGCCAGGCGCATCAGCACGAAGACGAGCGCGGCTCCGTCCCGGGGCTCGGGGAACGCGCCGCGCAGCAGCCGGTAGACCGGAATCGCGGCGAAGATGAGGCCGGGCGCCTTGTTGGAGTAGTAGCGCCCGTTCCAGACCGACTTGTCCATCGTGTCCCCCAGGCGGGGAATCACCGGATCGATCGAGAACGTCCCGTGATCGACGAAAGCGACGACGGCCTCCAGCCGCGAGAGCTCGTTGGGGTTGTTGGCCGGCGGAAAGAAGCCGGTGAACCAGGCGCCCGACAGGACGAAGGCGAAGAGAAGCGCGCGCCGGGCCCGCATGGGGGTCTACGACGCGGAAAGGAACAGGGCCAGGACCGGCGCGGCGAAGAGGAGCGAGTCGACGCGGTCGTAGAACCCGCCGTGCCCGGGCAGAAAGACGCCGGAGTCCTTCACCCCCGCGCCGCGCTTCCACATCGATTCGACCAGGTCGCCGATCTGTCCCGCGCTCGACGCCGCGGCCGCGGCCAGGGCCGCGCGGCCCGGGCCGAGCTCGGGGAGCACCCACCACGATCCGGCCGCAGCGCCGATGAGCGTCGCGCCGAGAAAGCCTCCGATCGTTCCTTCCCACGTCTTGTTGGGGGAGATTCGCGGCGCGAGCTTGCGGCGCCCGAAGTTCTTGCCGGTGTAGTAGGCGAAGGAATCACAGCCCCACACCAGCAGGAACAGGAACAGGACCGCGCGGGGCGAGAAGGCGCGCAGGGAGCACATCGCCGAGGCCGGCAGCGCGATCGTCACCACGCCGAGGAGCGTCGAGCCTGCGCCGGCCAGCGCGGCCGCCGGTTCGACGCCGGAGAAGAGAGGAGCCACGACGGCGAGAACGGCGACGGCGAGCAGGGCCTCGACCACGACGGCGGCGGTCAGGCCCGGCCCGGCGTCCGGCCGGGTCCACAGCCAGGTCGCCACCGAGAAAACCGCGACGCCGCCGAGAAACCCGACCGTCTTGGCCACGGGATGCCCGCTGCGCTCGGCCAGCCGGTAGAACTCCCACAGCGCGGCGAGCGCGACCACGGCGGCCAGGAAGTCAAACGCGATCGGGGGGAGAAGAAACAGGACGGCGAGGACGATCGGAATCGCCACTGCCGCCGCGATCTCGCGCTTCAAACGTCGCTCCCGCTCGATCGGGATCTGCGCCTTCGGCGCACCGGCGGTCCGCTCGGCCGGATGCGGCCTCGACGGACCGCCTGATCCCTCCCTCGCTCTCGCTCCTGCGGCGCGCGCCTCCTCCCCTCTGGGAGACTTCGCGCGCCGCGAACCGGGGTCAAGGCCACGCCTTCCGCCTCACGCCTCACGCCTCACGCCTCACGAGCGCGCAGCGCTCTAGCCCGCCGCCTCGCCGGTCTCCGCGCTGTCGGCGGCGCGGCCGCCGTCGATGACTCCTCCGTAGCGCCGTTCGCGCTTCTGGAATTCGAGGATCGCCTCGAACAGGTGGCCCTTGCGAAAGTCCGGCCACAGAGTCGGCGTGACCCAGATCTCGGAATAGGCGATTTGCCAGAGAAGGAAATTGGAGACCCGCATCTCGCCGCTCGTTCGGATCAGAAGGTCGGGATCGGGAAGACCGGCGGTCGAGAGCCGCGAGCCCAGCGTTTCCTCGTCGATCTGCTCAGGCGCCAGGCGCCCCGCCGCGACGTCGTTGGCCAGCGAGCGGCAAGCGTCGACGATCTCGGTCCTGCCCCCGTAGTTGAGCGCGATGTTGAAGGTCATTCCGCGGCAGGACGAGGTCGCGGCCAGGCCCTTGGCCAGCTCCTTCTGGACCGAGGCGTCCAGCTCGTTCATGCGGCCGACCACGCGAAACCGGATGTCGTTCTTCAGGAGGTTGGCCAGCTCCTTGTTCAGGTACTCCTTCAAGAGCGACATGAGCGTCACGATCTCGAAGCGCGGCCGCTTCCAGTTCTCCACCGAAAAGGCGTAGAGCGTCAGCGCGTCGAGCTCGAGCCGGGCGCAGGTCTCCACCGCTTCGCGGACCGATTCGATGCCCGCGCGGTGGCCGGCCACGCGAGGCCATCCGCGCTGCTTGGCCCAGCGCCCGTTGCCGTCCATGATGATGGCGACGTGGCGCGGCAGGCGCGTCAGGTCGATCGAATCGAGGAGCGAGCGCTCCGGCGTTCCGGGCTGCGCCAGGATCTCGCGATCGATCATCCATTGAGTGTACCGCCAGGTGGTCCCGTTCTCGCCCCCTCGCCCCCTCCCCCGCTCGCCCCCTCCTTCCCACTCACCCCCTCATCCCCATACGCGACGCGGACGAGCGTGAGCCCCCGCGCCTCGGCCTTGGGGGCGAGCAGGCGCCGGTCTCCGGTCGCCAGCAGCTCGGCGAGGCGGTCGACCGGGGCCTTGCCGCGGCCCACGTGGGCCAGGACTCCGCAGATCGACCGCGCCATGCCCCGCAGGAAGCCGTCCCCGCGAAGGCGCACGCGGATCTCCAGGCCCGATTCCTCGACCGACACCGACTGGATCGTGCGAACGCCCGGGTCTTCCTGCGGGCGCCGCACGGCGAACACGCGGAAGTCGCGGCGTCCGGCCAGAGCCTGGGCGGCGACGGCCATCGGAGAGGCTTCGGCGCGGGCGGAGATCGGCGCGACGAAGAGGGCGTCGCGGGGCGCGATCACGTCGGCGCGGCTCCAGCGGTAGAGGTACTCCTTCCAGGAGGCGTCCCGCCGCGCGTGGAAGTCGGCGGCGGCGCGTGCGACGTCGAGCAGCCGCGCGTCCCAGGGGAGAAGCGCGTTGGCCCCGTCGCGGACCCGAAGGCGGTCGCGCTCGCGCGGCAGATCGAAGTGGACGACCTGGCCGTCGGCGTGGACTCCGGCGTCGGTGCGTCCGGCCGCGGTGGCGCGCACCGCGGCTCCGGCGACCTCGGCGAGCGCCTCCTCCAGGACCGCCTGAACGGTGCGGGGCGCGTTCTCCTGGATCTGCCAGCCGGCAAAGTGCGTCCCGACGTAGGCGAGAACGGCGCGGTAGCGGACGCTCACGCGGCCCCGCGGACGGCGCCGCGCCGCGCGCGGGCGAGCGTGCCGGCCAGGAGAAGGGAAAACGGGACGTACTCGAGCGCGAGGATCAGGCCGGAGGACACTCCCGGCAGCGGGTACAGCAGGGCGTAGGCCAGGGGCGCGGCGATCGAGAAGAACAGGAACGCGGGCTCCCGCTTGAGCGCGGCGAAGGGAAGAACCCAGAGGAGGTACCAGGGATGAAGGGTCGGCGAGACCAGCAGGAGCGCGGCCAGGGACGCGAAGACCGCCGCCTCCAGGTCGGCGACCCGCCATCCGATCGCCAGGAGCGCGACGGACAGGACTCCGGCCAGCAGAGCCCGCGCGAAGAACGCCGCGTAGAAATACGGGAAGACGGCGCGGGTCCACTCCGGATCGCGGTGGCGCTCCTTCCAGTCGATGAAGACGTCTTTGGCCGATTCCGGCAGATCGGCGGCCTCCATCAGCCGGACCGCGGCCGGGTAGAGCACCGAATTGAAATCCCATCGGAGCGAGAACTGCTTGAGATCTCCCGCCGGGCTGACGCCCGAGCGCGCGGCCCCGGCCCAGAGCGCCGCGGAAAGAACGCCCGCCGACGCCAGCGCGGCGAGCCGGCCCCGCCGGGCCAGCGGAAGGGCCGCCGCCAGCGACACGTACTTGGTCATGACCGAGGCGGCAAACGCCAGTCCGGCCGGGATCCGGCGGCCGCGCCGCAGGGACACGACCGCGGCCAGAAGCAGCGCCACGCCCAGGGAGTCGAGGTGGCCCTGACCGGCGACCTCCGTGATGGGAAGGGGATGAAAGGCGTAGAGCGTCGCGCCGAAGGGACTCCCCGCGGCCAGGAGCAGGGCGACGACCGCCACGTCGGCGGCGGCCAGGAAGGCCTTCAACGTGAACGGCCGGAGACCTCCGAACACCCGGAACGCCGCCTGCGCCACCGGCGGGTACACCGTCCGAAACTCCCGGTGCGCGACCCGGACACGCAGATCGCCGGGAAGGCCGCGCAGGGCCGGATCATCGGGCGCGTACCGGTACGGAGAGATCCCGTGGCGGGCCACCTGGCCGTCCCAGAGATACCGCCAGACGTCTTCGGAGAGATCCGGAGCGCGCAGGAGCAGCGTGGCCCGCAGGAGCGCCGCGCAGAGAAGAAGAAAACCGCGGCTCGAAGCGGATAGACTTCGGGCCGCGAGAAGGGAGACCACGGCACCGGCGAGGAAGAGACCGAGATAGAGCGCCAGATGACGCCGGGCGTCCGGGAGGAAGAGGAAGCCCAGCGCCACGGCCTCCCCGGCGGCGACGAGGAGCCAACGACTCGAGAACCCATGGCCAACGAAACTGCGCAAATCGCGACTCTGGTCGTCTACTACGTCGTCCTCACGGCTCTGGCCATGTACGGAGCCCATCGCATGCTGATGGTGTGGCTCTATTACCGGCACCGGGGTGACGTCCCCCGGCCCGCCGGCGACCTCTGGCCCCTGCCCCGCGTCACGGTTCAGCTTCCCCTCTTCAACGAAGTCTACGTCGCCGAGCGCCTGATCGAAGCCGTGACGCGGCTGGACTATCCCCGGGAGCTTCTGGAGATCCAGGTCCTGGACGATTCGACCGACGAGACCCGCGAGGTGGCCCGGTGCGCCGTGGAACGCCACCGCGCCCTGGGCTTCGACATCGTGTACCTGCGCCGGGAGGACCGGACCGGCTACAAGGCGGGAGCGCTGCAGGCCGGGATGGAGCAGGCCCGGGGCGAGTACCTCCTCATCTTCGACGCCGACTTCGTGCCGGTCCCCGACGTGATTTGCAAGAGCCTTCCGTTCTTCTCCGATCCCCGGGTCGGAATGGTCCAGGCCCGCTGGGAGCATCTCAACCGGGACTTCTCCCTTCTGACCCGAATCCAATCGATCTTCCTGGATGGCCACTTCGTCATCGAGCACACCGCGCGCAACCGCTCCGGGCGCTTCTTCAACTTCAACGGAACGGCCGGCATTTGGCGACGCCGCTGCCTGGAAGAGGTGGGAGGCTGGCAGTCCGACACGCTGACCGAAGACCTGGACGCCTCCTACCGGGCGCAGCTGGCCGGATGGAAGTTCGTCTACCTGAAGGACCTGGCCGTCCCGGCGGAGCTGCCCGTGGACATGAACGGCTTCAAGTCCCAGCAGCACCGTTGGACCAAGGGCTCGATCCAGACCGGCAAGAAGCTCCTGCCGGCGATCTTCAAGAGCGACTTCTCCTGGAAGGTGAAGATCGAGGCGTTCTTCCACCTGACCAACAACATCTCGTACCTGCTCGTGATGATCCTGGCGCTGCTCATCGTGCCGGCCATGGTGATCCGCGAACGCATCGGCTGGAGGCGGGTGGCCATTCTCGATTTCCCGCTCTTCTTCGGCGCGACGTTCTCCTTCATCGCCTTCTACTTCTCCTCGCAGCGGGAGATCGGCCGGCGGCTGCGCCCGACTCTGAGGTACCTGCCGTTTCTCATGTCCTTCGGGATCGGGCTCTCCTTGAACAACGTGCAGGCCGTCCTGGAGGCCCTCTTCAACCGGACGACCGAGTTCACGCGGACGCCCAAGTACCGCATCGAGGGCGTCCGGGGGGAGTGGCGGACCAAGAAGTACCAGGCCACGCGCAACTTCTCGGCCCTGGGAGAAGTTCTGCTGGCCCTCTATTTCCTCGCCGCGATCGTCTTCGCCGCCAGGGAGAACTACTGGGTGGGAATCCCGTTCCTGTTCATCTTCTTCAACGGGTTCGCCTACACCGCCGCGCTGTCGCTGCTGTCGCGGCGGAGCGGCCGGCGCGGGCCCCTGGTCTCCACCCCGGCCCTGGCCGGAGAAACCGGCCGCGCCTCATAGCAGGCTGCTGAAAAATGATTGCGGGCGTCGCGTCAGGGCTTTTGCAACTCGCAGTGGACCGAAAACCCTCCCTGAACCGTCCATTGAAGGTTCCGACGAGAGTCCCGTCGCTGCGGGCAAAAGCCCCGCCGCCGCAAGCGGTTGCGGCGGCGCGGGGCCGTCTCCGTCGTTGCCGCTCCTCCCCGATTCGCCCCGGCATCGCCTTCGTCGCGTCGCCTCGGATCCGACCCCGCGGCGCTCGCAACGCCGCTCCACACCCTTCTTCAGCAGCCTGCTAGAGCGTATTTTCGAGAAGCCATGGGGGTGAATGCTCGGGACCCGGTCTGCGGCATGTCCGTGAATCCGGAGTCCGCCGCAGCCACGCGGACCCACCGCGGAACGACCTACGCATTCTGCGCGCCGGGCTGCGCCGCGGCGTTCGACCGGGAGCCGGAGAAATACCTCGATCCGACCTACCGGCCGGCGGGAATGCCCATGGCCGGCGCCGGCCACAAGGGCCGCAGGCAGGCGAGCCTCCCCATGTTCGAGCCGCAGCCTCGGGAAAGAGCCAAGGCTTCGCCTCACGCCTCACGCCTCACGCCTCACGACCCGCGCGACGCCCGCGTCTCCCTCTCGGTCGAAGGCATGCACTGCGCGTCCTGCGTCTCCACCATCGAGACGGCCCTCGCCGCGGTGCCCGGCGTGGCCAGCGCCTCGGTCAATCTGGGGACCGGGCGGGCCGAGATCGAAGGTGAAGACCTGTCGACCGGGCGCCTGATCGAGGCCGTGCGGGCGACCGGATACGTCGCGCGCCCCGCCGCGGACATCTCCCCCGCCGCGGACGAGGAGCGCCGCAAGCGGGAGACCCGCGAGATCCTCCTGCGCACCGTCCTGGCCGCGGTCCTGACCCTGCCCGTGCTGGTCCTGTCCATGGCGCAGGTCCGCTTCCCGGCGCGCGACTTCGTGCTGCTGCTGCTCACCCTGCCGGTCTACCTCTGGGCGGGCTGGCCCTTTCTCTCGGGGATGGTCAAGACGCTGGCGCACCGCACCGCCAACATGGACACGTTGATCGGCATGGGGACGACGGCGGCCTTCCTGCTCTCGGTCGCCTCGACCCTCTTCCCCTCGACCGTGGCGCAGGCGAGCCACGGCGGCATGGCGCCGGTCTACTACGAGGCCGTGGGCGTGATCCTGACGCTCATCCTGCTCGGCCGCTACTTCGAGACGCGCGCGCGCGGCCGGACGTCCGCGGCGATCCGCAAGCTCCTCGACCTCGCGCCCCGGAAGGCGCGCGTGCTGCGGCGCGGCATCGAGGTGGAGATCCCGCTCGACGAGGTCGTCGTGGGGGACCGGCTCCTGGTCAAGCCGGGCGACGCGGTGCCCGTCGACGGCGTGGTCGTTTCCGGGTCCTCCGCGGTGGACGAAGCGATGGTGACCGGCGAGTCGATCCCGGTGGAGAAGTCGCCCGGCGACGCCGTCATCGGCGGGACCCTGAACGGCCAGGGAGTCCTGGAGGTCGAGGCGCGCGCCGTCGGCAGCGACACCGCGCTCGCCCGGATCGCCCGCCTGGTCGAGCGCGCCCAGGCGTCCAAGCCGCCGATCCAGAAGCTGGCCGACCGGATCGCCGGCGTCTTCGTTCCCGTGGTCCTCATGCTCGCCGTGGCGACCTGGGTGGTCTGGTTCGTGGCCGGGCCCTCGCCGCGCTGGCTCTTCGCCACGGTGGCCACGGCGTCGGTCCTGGTCATCGCCTGCCCCTGCGCCCTGGGGCTGGCCACGCCCACGGCGATCCTGGTCGGGACCGGCCGGGGCGCCCGGTCGGGCATCCTCTTCCGCAACGCCGACGCCCTGGAGCGCTCGGGAAAACTGACCATCGTTCTGCTGGACAAGACCGGAACGGTCACCGAAGGCAAGCCGCGGTTGACCGATCGGGTCCGGCTGGAGGGCTACACCGACGCGGACGTCCTCGGGCTCGCCGCCGCGTTGGAGAAGGCCTCCGAGCATCCCTTCGCGCGGGCCCTCGTCGAAGCGGCGCGCTCCAAGGAGCTCGTTCTCCCCGCGGTCACCGCGTTCCAGTCCCGCCCGGGCCTGGGCGTGGAGGGCTCCATCGCGGGGCGGCGCGTCGTCGTCGGCAGCCCGCGCCTCGTCGAGCAGGAGGGCGTGGCCGCCGACCTCCTGCGCGAAGAGATCGAGCGCTTCTCCAACGAAGGCAAGACCCCCCTCGTGGTCCTCGTCGACGGGCGCGCGACGGGGCTCCTGGCGGTGGCCGACCGGGAGAAGGCGTCCTCGGCGCAAGCGGTGGAGCGCCTCCGGCGCGCCGGGCTGAAGACCGCGATGATCACCGGGGATCGCGCCGCGACGGCTCGGGCCGTGGCCGCCCGCGTCGGCATCGCCGAGGTCTTCGCGCAGGTTCTTCCGGCGGACAAGGCGTCCAAGGTCAAGGATCTGCAAAACCGGGGCGAGATCGTGGCCATGGTCGGCGACGGCGTCAACGACGCGCCGGCGCTGGCGCAGGCCGACGTGGGGATCGCCATCGGCGCGGGTTCCGACGTGGCCATCGAGGCCGCCGACATCACGCTGGTGGGCGGCGACCTGCGGCTGGTGGCCGACGCGATCGGACTGTCGCGCGCGACCCTGGCGACGATCCGGCAGAACCTCCTGTTCGCCTTTCTCTACAACATGCTGGCGATCCCGATCGCGGCCGGGGCTCTCTATCCCGCTCTCCACTGGATGCTCTCGCCCATGATCGCGGCCGCGGCGATGGCGGCCTCTTCGGTCTCGGTCGTCTCCAACAGCCTGCGCCTGGCGCGGCGGACGCTGTGACCGGCCTCTCCCTCGTCTTGCGCCTCACGCCCGGAATGGCGCTCGCCTGGACCGCCGACCGGGTCGCCACGGTGATCCTGGGAGCCGCGCTGTGCGCCTTCCTCTACGTCTTCTTCTTCGGCAAGCGCCGGGAGACGGCCGCGCGGGCCGCCGCGGGCGCTGGCGAGCAGGAGGCCACGATCGTGGTCTCGGGCGGATACAATCCAGATATTGTTGTCGCGAAGAAGGACGTGCCGCTGACCCTCGTCTTCGACCGCCGCGAAGACAACCCCTGCAGCGACGAGGTCGTCCTGCCCGAATTCGAGATTCGGCGGGCCCTGCGCCCGTTCGCCCGGACCGAGATTCGCGTCATTCCCCGCCGGACCGGAGAGTTCCCGTTCACCTGCGGCATGAGCATGCTGCACGGGAAGATCAAGGTGGTGGAGTAGTCCTTGGTCCGAAGTCGGGCCGTAGAATCGTCTCGTGGACCCGACGCTGCGCGTCACGGAGATCTTCCGCTCGATCCAGGGCGAATCGACCCGGGCC
Source organism: uncultured Acidobacteriota bacterium (assembly GCA_963733955.1). Classification (GTDB taxonomy): domain Bacteria; phylum Acidobacteriota; class Thermoanaerobaculia; order UBA5066; family Gp7-AA6; genus DATFTF01. The sequence continues at coordinate 393,632 of CAVTEW010000003.1, read as the reverse complement.
GGGCTGCCCTGCGCGTTCATCCGGCTGACCGGCTGCTCGCTGCGGTGCGTGTGGTGCGACACCGCCTACGCCTTTCACGGCGGCGCGCAGATGAGCGTGTCCGAGGCGGTCGAGCGGGTCGCCGCTCTCCGCACGGACCTGGTGGAGGTCACCGGCGGAGAGCCCCTGGAGCAGGAGGGCGTCTATCCGCTCGTCGAGCGGCTGCTCGAACGGGGAAAGACCGTGCTGATCGAGACGGGCGGCCACGTCCCGCTCGATCGCCTGGATCCGCGCGCGGTCAAGATCGTGGACGTCAAGGCTCCGGGCTCGGGGATGGAGGGCGCGAATCTCCTGGACAACCTGGACCGGCTGTCGGACCACGATGAGCTCAAGATCGTGATCGCCGACCGGCGCGATTTCGACTGGGCCATGGACCTGGTCCGCGCGCGCGGCCTCGACCGGCGCCGGTCGGTGACCTTCTCTCCGGTCTGGGACACCCTGCCCGCGGCGACGCTGGCCGAGTGGATTCGCGACAGCGGCCGCAACATCCGCCTCGGCCTGCAGCTCCACAAGATCCTGTGGGGCGACGTGCCGGGGAGGTAGCCTTCAGCGATCAGCATTCCGCTCTCACAGGCTTCCGCTTCGGGCTGAAGGCGGAACGCTGAGAGCCGAGAGCTATGAGATCCATCGTCCTTCTCTCCGGCGGCCTCGACTCGGCGACCTGCCTCCTCCTCGCGCGCGAAGAAGGCTCCGACGTCTTCGCTCTCTCTTTCGACTATGGACAGCGCCACCGCGTCGAGCTCGAGCGGGCCCGGACGCTCGCGGAGCGCTACGGCGCCCGGGAACATCGGATCGTGCGCATCGATCTGCCTTCCGCGCAGGCCTCCGCGCTGACCAACGCGGCTCTGGCGGTCCCGCGCGACAGCGTGGGCGCCGAGCCGATCCCGGTCACCTACGTTCCGGCGCGCAACACGCTTTTCCTCTCGCACGCGGTGGCCTGGGGCGAGGCGATCGGCGCCGGAGACATCTTCCTGGGCGCCAACGCGCTGGACTACTCGGGCTACCCCGACTGCCGCCCGGAGTTCCTCGAAGCCTTCGAGAGGGCTGCCAATCTCGGGACCAAGGCGGGCGTCGAGGGTGCCCTGGCGTTTCGCGTTCGCGCGCCCCTTCTGGCGATGACCAAGGCGCAGATCGTCCGACTGGGCGCCCGGCTCGGGCTCGATTTCTCCTTGACCACGTCCTGCTATGACCCCTCCGCGGAAGGAAGCCCGTGCGGGCATTGCGACGCTTGCCTCTTGCGAGAGAAGGGATTTCGCGAATCCGGGGTGTTAGATCCTCTCAGGCTACGGCAATAATATGAGTCTTATAAGATCATATCCACAGTAGAAGAACTTGACATAAATACGCTCAGATCGTATAGTTCACACCGTCGACGGCAGAGCCCGGTCACCGGAAGGCGCGGCAGCGCCTCTGCAGGAAACAGGGTGAACTTCGGGCGCTCATCGAAAGGTGTGACATGAGGTTCGATCAGCTCACCATCAAGGCCCAGGAGGCGATCCAGGAAGCGCAGCGCGAGGCGCGCGCCCGCGGCAACGCGGAGCTGACCGCCGATCATCTGCTGCTCGCGTTGCTTCGCCAGGAAGACGGCGTCGTCGTCCCGATCCTCCAGAAGCTCGGGGCCGATCCGGCCCCGCTCTCGCGGGAGATCGAAGCCGATCTCGACCGCCAGCCCAAGGTTTCCGGCGCCTCGGCCGACGCCGCGCCGACCCGCGAGCTGACCAAACTGTTCGACCGGGCCTTCGAGATCGCCAAGGACTTCGGAGACGAGTACGTGTCGACCGAGCATTTCCTGGTCGCTCTCTCGGAGAGCGCCGCGGGCAGCGTGGCCCGGCGCTTCTCCGCCCGCGGAATCACCAAGGACGCGCTCCTGAAGGCGCTCAAGGAAGTCCGCGGATCCACGCGTGTGACTGATCCCAACCCCGAAGACAAGTACCAGGCCTTGAAGCGCTACACCCGCGACCTGACCGACCTGGCCCGGCGGGGCAAGATCGACCCGGTCATCGGCCGCGACGAGGAGATCCGGCGGGTCATCCAGGTCCTGTCCCGGCGCACGAAGAACAACCCGGTCTTGATCGGCGAGCCGGGCGTGGGCAAGACCGCGATCGTGGAAGGTCTGGCCCGACGAATCCACATGGGCGACGTCCCTGAGGGACTCAAGAACAAGCGCGTCGTGGCGCTCGATCTGGGCGCGATGATCGCCGGAGCCAAGTACCGCGGCGAGTTCGAGGACCGCCTGAAGGCCGTCCTGAAGGAGATCGAGGAGGCCCAGGGCGCGATCGTCCTCTTCATCGACGAGCTCCACACCTTGGTCGGCGCGGGCGCGTCCGAAGGCTCCATGGACGCCTCGAACATGTTGAAGCCGGCCCTGGCCCGCGGAGAGTTGAAGGCCATCGGCGCGACGACGCTGAACGAGTACCAAAAATACATCGAAAAGGACGCCGCCCTGGAGCGCCGCTTCCAGCCGGTGTTCGTCGACGAGCCGTCGGTCGAAGACACCATCGCGATCCTGCGGGGCTTGCAGGAGCGCTACGAGATTCATCACGGCGTGCGGATCACCGACGGAGCGCTGGTCGCCGCGGCGCGGCTGTCGCACCGGTACATCTCCGACCGCTTCCTGCCCGACAAGGCGATCGACCTGATCGACGAGGCCGCGGCGCGCCTGCGCACGGAGATCGATTCCCTCCCCACGGAGATCGACGAGATCGAGCGGCGCATCCTGTCGCTGGAGATCGAGAAGCGGGCGCTCAAGAAGGAGAAAACCGGGGAAGCGGAGAAACGCCTGGAGGAGATCGAGAAGGAGCTCTCCGCCGAGCGGGAGAAATCGTCCGGCCTGCGCGCCCAGTGGTCCGCGGAGAAGGAAGGGATCCAGGCGATCCGCGGGATCAAGGAGTCGATCGAGCAGGCGCGCCAGGAAGCGGTGGAAGCCGAGCGCCAGGGCAACCTCCAGCGCGCCGCCGAGGTGCGCTACGGCAAGCTGCCGGACCTCGAGAAACAGCTCGCCGCCGAAAACACCCGCCTGGCCGGACTGCAAAAGGGCCAGCCGATGCTGCGCGAGGAAGTGACCGAGGAAGACATCGCGCGCGTCGTTTCCAAGTGGACGGGGATCCCCGTCAACAAGCTCGTGGAGGCCGAATCGCAGAAACTTCTCAAGATGGAGGAGCGCTTGGCCGAGAGAGTCGTGGGCCAGAGGGAGGCCGTGGTCGCCGTCTCCGACGCGGTGCGCCGCTCGCGCGCCGGCTTGTCCGACCCCAAGCGCCCGATCGGATCGTTCATCTTTGTCGGCCCCACCGGCGTGGGCAAGACCGAGCTGGCCCGGGCTCTGGCGGAGTTCCTCTTCGACGACGACCAGGCCATGGTCCGCATCGACATGTCCGAGTACATGGAGAAACACTCCGTGGCGCGGATGATCGGCGCGCCGCCGGGCTACGTCGGCTACGAGGAAGGCGGCCGCCTGACCGAGGCGGTGCGCCGGCGGCCCTACTCGGTGGTCCTGTTCGACGAGATCGAGAAGGCGCATCCCGACGTCTTCAACGTCCTGCTCCAGGTCCTGGACGACGGGCGGCTGACCGACGGAAAAGGGCGCGTGGTCTCCTTCAAGAACACGGTCATCATCATGACGTCCAACATCGGCTCACAGTGGATCGCCGAGTCCGCGGATCGGGACGAGGCCGAGGTCCAGGCCAAGATCGAAGAGGAGCTGCGGCGGCACTTCCGCCCCGAGTTCTTCAACCGCATCGACGACGTCATCGTCTTCCACCGCCTCTCGCGGGAGGAGACCGAGAAGATCGTCGAGATCCAGCTCCGGCACGTGGCCGGCACGATCCTCGACCGCGGCATCGAGCTGACCTGGACGCCCGAGGCGCGGCGGCTCCTGGCCGAGCGGGGCTACGACCCGGCCTTCGGCGCCCGGCCGCTGAAACGCCTGATCCAGCGGGCGGTTTCCGACGCCCTGGCCAAGGAGATCCTGAACAACCAGATCGCGTCCGGCGATCGGGTCGAGCTGCGCGTCGGGAAGGACGGCCTGGAGGTCGTGAAGGCCAAGAGGCTGACCGCGGTCAAGGCCCGGTGACGCCGCGGCGCCTCAAACCGCGTTTCGCGCCCCGGTTCGCCGGGGCGTTTTTGTTTGCGAAACTTTCCCTCGAGCGACCGCGTCTCCGGAGCCGGGCGGCCGTAGGGCCGCCCCAAAGGACCGTGGAGAAAACCCGCGGCCGTTCGTAGGGGCGGGGCCCCCGCCCGCGGCATCCACAGGAATGGAGAGATGAAGACCAGCGTTTCACCGGCCGTGAGAACCGCAAGCCGCCGACTCCCCCGGCTCTTCGCTCTCCCGTTCTCGCTCGCCGCCGCCCTGGCCGCCTCCCCCCTTCCCTCCCGCCGCACCGAGGTCGTCGAGGTCGTGGAGAAGGTTTCCCCGGCGGTCGTGAACATCGCGGCCGAGCAGACCGTGCGGCGCCGCCCCTCGATCGAGGATCTCTTCTTCAACTTCGACCCCCGGCCGCGCACGGCCAAGAGCCTCGGCTCGGGCGTGATCATCGATCCCAAGGGCATCATCCTGACCAACGACCACGTCATCTCCGGGGCCTCCAAGATCCTGGCCACCAACAAGGCCGGACGCGAAATGGAGTGCGAGGTCATCGGCTCGGACGCCGACAACGACCTGGCCGTGCTGCGCGTCAAGAAGCCCGGCGCCGCCCTGGCCACCATCCACCTGGGAACATCCTCGGACCTCCTGATCGGGGAGACCGTGGTGGCCATCGGCAATCCCTACGGCCTCTCCAACAGCGTTTCGGCCGGCGTCCTTTCGGCGATGGGCCGCAGCGTGGCGGGCGAGAACCAGCGGGTGTACAGCGACTTCCTCCAGATCGACGCGCCGATCAACCCGGGCAACTCCGGCGGCCCGGTCGTCAACATCCAGGGAGACATGATCGGCGTGGCCACCGCGATCATCGGCGGGGCGCAGGGCATCGGCTTCGCCATCCCGGTCGACCGGGTCAAGCGGATCGTGGCCGACCTGGTCAAGTTCGGGGAAGTCAAGCCCGTCTGGATCGGCCTCCACGGGCGGACGATCACCGCCGGCCGCGAGGACGACCGGCCGCACGGATTCCGGGTGCGCGACGTCGAGCCGGGCTCCCCCGCCGAGAAAGCCGGGATCCATTCGGGCGACCAGATCGTCTCGGTCGACGGCTCTCCGGTCGATTCGCAGGAATCCTTCGAGACGATCCTCTCCACGCGCGGCCCCGGCAAACCGATGAAGATCGCCCTGCGGGGAAACCAGGGGGAGCGCACGGTCACCGTGGCCGGGCAGACCCCGCCCGCCGACTACGGCGCGCGCGTCCTGCGGCACCAGCTCGGAATCACGCTGCGCCCCGTCCGCGGCGGCCTGCGCATCACGGTGGCCGACCCGCGCGGGGCCGCCGCCGAGCAGGGCCTGGAAAACGGAGACCTGCTCATCGCCGTCAACGGCGTGCGCGTGGCCCAGGTCGAGGACGTCAACAAGATCCTCTCGAGGGAGCACTCGCGCACGACGCTGCTCATGACCGTCGCCCGCGGACCGTGGGAGTACACGCTGACGTTTCCGACGGACTAACGTCGCCTCCACTGCGTTCGAAGTCAACGCAGGCTTCGCCCGCGCGTGAGGCGGTGCTCAGCCCCGGTTCGCGGCGCGCGAAGTCTCCCAGAGGGAAGGAGGCGCGCGCCGCGGGAGCGTGAGCGCACCCGGGATCAGGCGGGCGATCGAGCCCCTTTGGGCGAGTCGACCGCCGGTGCGCTGAAAGCGCAGATCCTGGCTAAGCGGAAGCGACGTGGGAGGCCGCATCCGGCCGAGCGGACCGCCGTTGGCGCAGATCCCGATCGAGCGGAAGCGACGTGGCCGCGGCCAACGGCACCTCTTTGAGACAACCGGCTTGCGCCGTTCGGATCAGGGTTTGGTCTTCGCGCGAGCCGCGTGGATCTGGTAGAGGCGCGCCAGGAAGTCGTAGAGGACGAACTCCTGCGCGCGCTGGGCCGACCGGAGCATCCGGTTCACGTGCATGTGGACGCAGCTCTGGGCGATCGCGGCGAGCGGCTCTCCGAGCTCGCCCGCGCGATCGAGGTCGGAGAGCTGCGCCGTCCAAGGAGCCAGGGCCGCGGAGCGCCGGCGCAGGACCGCGAACCCCGGTGCGAGCGCGCTCTCGTCTTCCCGCGACCGATCGAACAGGAGCTCGAGGCTGCGCGACTCCTTTCGAAACCGATCCCCCAGCCCCCGCCTGGCCGCCACCTTTCCGGCGCCGAGCTCCGCCGCGAGCGAACGCCGGACCCGCTCGATCAAGTCCTCCTTGCCTCTCTGTTCGAGGCCGAAATCGTCGAGGAGCAGGTCGACGCTCTTGAGCGCCAGCCGCCAGCGTTCGTCCGATCCCGCGTCGCCCTCCTCGAGCATGTCGAGAATCTCCAGGACCGCTTCACTGTCGGCCTGAAAGATCCGCTCGACGATCTCGATCGCCTGAGGCCCTCCGTAGCGCTCGACTTCACGCTCGTAGGTGTCCAGCTGAACCTTGACCAAGCGGCCATCCGCGAGCGCCGGCCCCGCCGCGGCCTGGAGCGCGGGAAGCACCCGGCCGCAGAAGGTCGGACGCAGTTCCATGGAGCCGCAGCCGGAGATGCCGGCCCGGGTCGGAGTATCGAATGAAGAACCACCGGTCCGCGGCGCCGGAGTCGAGCGCCTCCCGAACCAGCGGCCCGACGACGTCCGAGAGCAATCGATCCGCGGTCGCCGCGCCGGTGTAGAGCTTCGCGTACAGCCATTCCGATCCGGGGAGGAAGGTCCGGTCCCGATTCCCCGCGGGTGGCGGCACCGCGCGCATCCCCTGCTCGGTGCGCCGCGTTTGCGCAGCTGCGGGCCCCCGCGCGGATTGAACGAAGGGCACGATCAGCTCGTGCACGAAGCGTCCCTCCGGCCCGCTCGCGACGAGCTCGTCGGGCCCGGGAAACATCTCCGTCAGTCTTGCCTCCGGCCGTTCCTGGATCAGGTGAAGGAACGACTCCACCGACAGCACGTTGGTGAAGTCGACGGGCAGCCGATTGTCCCCGTCGGCCAGCACGACGATCCGGGGAAGTCCACGCTCCTCCCGCCACGCCTGCACGGCGCGGAACCGCCGCGCTCCCCGCTCCGTCGCCAGGCGTTTCAACTCCTCGGAGCCGACGTTCCACTGCTCGGGCGCGAGCACGAGGCGGCCGCAGATCACGCGGGGAAGGTGGGAGGCCGACCCCAGCGGACCCCAGTCCCAGCCCAGCCCGCGGGTCGAGCCCTGCCCCTGGAGCTCCCCGAGGAAGCGATAGATCGGCACGCTTTTCCATCCGAAGTTGTGCGCGGACGTCAGGCGCGGAATCACGCGGCGATCGAGGCTCCGTGAGCGAAGAAGAATCCGGCCATCGACGACGGAAACGAGAAGATCGCCGACCGGGATCTGGCGCTCGGCGGGAGCGCCGGACCGGCCGAGATAGGGAATCTCGTGCTGGCGCAGCAGCGGCCGCGAGAGGATATTTCCCATCCGTCCCTCGGGCAGGTGAACGACTTCGGCAAAGACGGCGTCGGGATCGAGCGCCTCCTCGGCCCTCAAGTGCCCTTCGACGAGCCGCGAGAGCTCCGCGTCGCCGTGGCAGAAGCGTCCCAGAAGGCGCGCACCGGAGGGACCGTCGACGCCCTGGAAGAGAATCCGAAAAAGGCCGGCGTCGAGCGCTTCCGGCGAAGCAGCGGCGACCGTCAGCACCGCCGCGAACGCGGGGGGGAGAGGATGAGGCTGCTCGAGCGCGAGATCGCCGAGCTTCTGGGGGTCGAGCCGGATCTCGCCCTCCCGACGGGACAACGCCTCGGTGAGACGGGCGAGCAGGTTCTTTTCCCGACGCCCCCAGGCCGTTGTCTCCTCAGGCTCGAGCTCCAGCTCGATCCCCTTGAGCAGCGGACCGCCGTCGGCATGCTTTTCGCCGTGCGGCGGAAACCCGACTCCCGTTTCGTCGTCCAACGCCTCGGCCAGTGCGACCTCGCGCCCCTCGTAGCGGGTGACGAAGGCTTCCCGGAAACGGGAGAGGTCGTCGTTCTTTCGAGCGGGTGTGAGCCGCCGAACGAGCTCGACGCCCCGGGCGACCTCCTCCAGAACGGCTCCACCCAGGCGCGCGTGCGGCGTCGGCTTGACCAGGTCGACCTGGAAGAGGCGGGGCAGCTCCGGGGGCGCGGGAAGCCCTTCCAGACGCCGGGCGATCTCCCGGTAGCGGGCCGGATCGGCTCCCAGGCCGGCCGCATCGATCCGGGCGAGCTCCGTCGCGGCCTCTCCCAGGCGAGCTCCCACGGGTTCGGTTTCCGGTCGCCCGCGCAACTGGCTCGCGAATCCCTCGGCCGGCTCGGCGCCGGTCACCGAAAGATCGAGATCGGCTCGGAGGATCTGGCTGTCGATGAGCTGCCCGACGTACTGCTCGGCCTCCGCCGCCGAGACGTCCGGGCCCACGAGCCCGGCGGCCAGGGCAGCTGCGGCCGCTCCGGTCGCCGCATCGGCCAGTACCGCCTGGAGCTCTTCCGAATCTTCCGCGGCGACCAGGTGATGGGTGCGTTCCTTCCCCTCCACCCTGGCCTCGACGTAGTGAACGCGGCCCGCCGCGCGATAGAGGCTCGAGTTGGGAAGAAAGCGAAGACCTTTCCGGCAGACGGGGTCCAGCCCGATCGCCTCGGCCAGGGCAAAGAGGTAATCCATGTCCAGCCGGCTGTGGCGCCGGTAGGTCTCGCGTGGGGCCAGGGTCAGCCGGGTCTCGCCCCCGATCGTGCCCACGGAGGACCCCGCGAATAATCCGAACGGCGTCGGCCGGCACGACATCCGCGTGAAATACCGGACGAGCGCGCGCTCGACTCTTCCACCGCGCTCACTTTCGGGATCGCCCAGCCAGACAGCCAGGGACTCCGCGAGATCGGGCGAGGCGACGAAGAGAGCCTCGCGAATCGATGGCCGGCAGACGGCTTCGCGCAGGCGCGCGCGCAGGCGCGCGCGGTCCCCGGCGAGGGCGCGTTCAAGGAGCGAGGGATCGCCAGCCGCCGCATCCGCCTCGAGCCCCTCGCTCCAGGCCAGGAACTCGGCGAAGGAGAGGAGGGGCGTTCGAAAGGCGAAGAAACCGGAAGGAGCGAAAGCGCTCTCTCCCTCCGTAGATCTCTCGCCGGGATTCATCTCGATGAAAGGAAGCCGCGGAGAGGCGATTCACAGGCCGGCAGCACGAGATCCAAGCCTATGCGACTTCCAGCCTCCATGAAACGGTCAGGCGAACCCGGCTCCCGGCCGGGCAACCAGCTTCCGCGACGGCAACGAGCTCACCTGATCGTGCGGCAGACGCAGGTGATACACGAGGCGATCGTCTCGAGTACGCATCCCCGACTCTTGGCTGCCCCGGCCTTGACGCGGCCCGCCCTCTTGCCGGCGTCCAGATCCCGAAGAGTCTCTCTCTTGAGCTTGACCTTGCCTCTCGACTTTTGCCCGGCCTTCTTCGATACGACCATTTCTCTCTCCTTTCTGTGTCAATAGGGCCTGCCTGATTCTCGAGAATCGTGCTCCCATCGTGATCCCTGTCGTAGCCCCTCGGGGGCCTATCGCGCGCTGTGGAATCGGCTCAGACTTTCCGCCGGTCTCATAGCCGACAGGTCTCCCCGGTGCACGCCCCGGAGAGGATTCGACCGCCTCCGCGAACGCTCTTGCCTCCGGCATTCAGGTCCTTGAGCGTTTCCTTCTTGAGCCCGGGCTTGTCGGCCCGCTCTCTCGCGCGGCTGGATTCCTTCTTCGCCACCACCGTCGTCCTCCTCGCGCCCTGCGCGTGCTTCCTTGTCCTTGACCCTCACTCAAGAGTGGTCCGACCGACGCTTTTCTCTCACCGGGCGCGGCCTCCGGAATCCCCGACTGGGATGCCCGGCCCCTCGGCGCCTGCCCGGGTCACCGTCGCCTCACCGCGCAGAAGAGCAAGCCAGGGACCAGATGCGCCGCCTCCTTCAGGCAATTGAGCGGGCACGACTTACCGATTTGCGGCAGCGGGCGGGGCGCAGCGGCCGAGTCCGGGAACGAGACACTCCCCGGGTCGAAGTCTCATTTCCAGGCGGCCCGAGACCGAACCGCCCGACCCGGTTCACGGCCCCCGGCGAGGGGTCCACTCCGAGGCCACGATCCCGGCGAGGACCAGTCCCGCTCCCGCGAGTCCCCGGCCTCCGAGGCGCTCGCCGAGAAGCCACGCGGCGAAAAGGGTCGCGAAGACCGGCTCCAGCGCGAAGAGAATCGCGGCGTGCGTCGCCGAGATCCGGCGCTGAGCCCAGGCCTGTCCGAGGAAGGTCCCGACCGTGCCGATCGAGCCGAGGTAGAGGACGCTCGCCACGAACGTCCGGGACAGGACGAGGGGCCGGGCCTCGGCTCCCACGGCGGCGAGGCCACGCGCCGGCGGCGTGCGCAGCGCCAGAGCGAGGATCCCGGCTACGGCGGCCACCGTCGGAAGCTGCACGGCGGTCAGCGAGAGCGCGTCGTGCCGCGGCGCGCGCTCGGAGAGCTCGACGACGTAGAAGGCGAACACCACCGCGGCGCACAGCACGAAGGCGTCCCCCCGGCCGAGCGTCCATCCCTCCCGCGGAAAGGTCAGGAGCACGAAACCGACCGAGGCCAGCGCGATGCCCGCGCTGTTCTCGAGCGACGGCACGCGCCGCGACCGCAGATACGCCGCGAAGGGCGTCAGCACGACGGAGAGCCCGGTCAGGAACGCGGCCTTGGAGGCCGTCGTCTCCACCTGCCCGAGGACCTGGAGAGCCATCCCGGCGCCGAGCAGGAGACCGACCGCCGCGCCGTCTCGCAGGAGGCCGGGCCGGCGCGGCCGCCGCAACGCCAGGAGGAGCGCGATTGCGGACGCGAAGAGGAAACGCCAGAAGAGAAACGCCACCGGCGGCGCCTCGAAGAGGGCGTTGCGCACGATGACGAAGGACAGGCCCCACACGAAGGTGACCGCGACGAGCACGCCATCGGCGCGCAGGCGCTCCCGGGTCGGGCCGGCGGTTTCCCGCGGCACGGGGCTGTCCAGTCTTCTCCTCCCTGTGTCCTCGTGAAGAAGGCGCCGTTGAGGCGGCCGGTTGCTTAGGCTAGCATCGTCGTCCTTTGTCCAACCTTCCGGCGCTCCCCCGCGTTCGCTTCGCCCCGTCGCCCACGGGATCGCTCCACGTGGGAGGCGCGCGGACGGCGCTCTACAACCTCCTGTTCGCCCGGCGGGAGAAAGGCACGCACATCCTGCGCATCGAGGACACCGACGTCGAGCGCTCGCGCGAGGAGCTGTCGGGCCAGATCCTGTCGGCCATGGAGTGGCTGGGCATCGCCTACGACGAGGGGCCGTACTACCAGTCGCAGCGCAGCGAGCTCTACCGCGCCGCGGTCGGGCGCCTGCTCGCGGAGGGGAAGGCCTACCGCGCCTTCGAGACTCCCGAGGAGCTCGACGCCGACCGCAAGCGCGCGGAGGCGGCGGGTCGCGCCTACCGGTACTCCGGGGCGGGCCGCCGGATCGACCCGGAGCAAGCGGAGCGCCGCGCGAGAGCGGACGAGCGACACGTGGTGCGTCTGGCCATGCCCGAGGAGACCATCGTCGTCGACGACCTGATCCGGGGACGCGTCGAGTTCCCCGCGGAAGCCCTGGACGACTTCGTGCTGGTCCGCTCCGACGGCCACCCGCTGTACCACTTCTGCGTGGTGGTCGACGACGTGGACATGCGCATCACCCACGTGATCCGCGGGGACGACCACCTGGCCAATACGCCCAAGCACGTCGCGCTCTTCCGGGCGCTCGAAGCGCCGCTGCCGAAGTTCGCGCACCTGGGAATGATCCTGGGCACCGACAAGAAGAAGCTCTCCAAGCGGCATGGCGCGGCCGCGGTCGAGGAATGGCGCGAGGAGGGGATCCTGCCCGAGGCGCTGGTGAACTTCCTGGCCCTGCTGGGCTGGTCGCCCGGCGACGACCGGGAGATCCTGTCCATGGCCGAGATGGAGAAGGAATTTTCGCTCGACCGCGTGGGCGCCTCGCCGTCGGTCTTCGACCCGGAGAAGCTTCTCTGGATGAACGCCCGGTACCTTGCGCAGCTCCCGGCCGAGGAGATCCTGGAGCGGTCGCTCCCCTATGCCGGCGCCGTTCCCGAGCGTGAGACGGCGATCCGGGCGATCGAGCTCCACCGCACCCGGGTGCGCCGCACGACGGAAGTCGGCCGAGCGCTGGCGACGTACGCCGTGGACCCGGAGACGTACGACGCCGACGGCATGCGCAAGCAGGTCAAGCCGGAGACCCCGGCGCTCCTGGAGAAGCTCATCGCGCGGTACGAGGCAAGCGCGTCGTGGAAGACCGACTCCCTCGAAGCGGCGCTGCGTTCCGTCGGCGAGGAGTGTGGCGTCTCCGCGGGCAAGCTGATTCATCCCACGCGCCTCGCGCTCACCGGCCTTACCGTGGGCGCGCCGCTCTTCGACGTCGCGGCGCTACTGGGCAAGGAGACCACGCTGCGCCGCCTGCGGAGGTTCCTCGAGGCGATCCGGCCGCACGATCCCGCGTAGGGATCGATCACGGCCGGTTCAGACCCTCACGGAGAGGGACACGGCGGGCGGCCGCAAGGGCCGCCCCTACGGCACCGGGGCTTGCGTTTTCTCCGCACTCCTCGCGGCGCAAGCACGCAGGCTGACACGCGGGCGGCCGCAAGGGCCGCCCCTACGGCACCAATCGCAAACGTTCCGTAGGCGCGGGGCTTGTCCCCGCCCGCGCTCCGGTTTCCTCGTGCCCTCGCGTAATCGCGCGCAGATCGCGAACCGGAGCGCAGGCGAGGGTCAATTGCTGCGAATCTTGTAGTCCTCGCGCAGGTGGCGCAGGTCTTTGAGCGACTGCCGCAGCACCCGGATCACGCGAGAGACTTCGCGGCCGTAGAACTTCAGCTCCGCGTCGCAGTCGGTCAAGGCGTAGACGGCTTCGTCCTTTTCGAGGCGATCCTTTTCATAGGACAGGCGCTCGATCAGCTCGTCGACCTCGGTGCGCAGGACGAACGCGATGTCGCGCACGCCGAGAAAACGGCTGCACTGCGGGCAATGAACCTCTTCGGTTCCGTTGTCGGGAACGCCGTCGATGACGAACTGCCTCTCGCAGCGCGGGCACTCGAAGACTTCGGGGATCATGGCTTCAGCTCCGGAGTTTACGCCGTGACGCGATTCCGACAAGGCGGATTTTGCGCCGGCCGCCGCCATGGTCGCGGCAGAGGACAGCGGACATGGCATCCGCGTTGCTCAGAGGGCAAAGAAACGTCACGCCGGGATCGAACGGTCAGGGTCGGGAGGAATGGCCGGCCGCCGCGTCCGCCGGAGCGGCCCACGACGGGTTCTGGATGTTCCACCCGCCGCCCAGGGCCTTGTACAAAGCGACGAAATTCGCCAGCCGGGTGAAGCGCAGCTGCGCCAGCGCGTTCTCCGCGGGAAAGAGCTGCTGCTCGGCGTCGAGAACCTCGACGTAGCTCGAGAGCCCCGCCACGTACCGGATGTTGGCCAGCCGCACCGCCTCCCGATACGCATTGACCGAACGGTCCAGCTGCTTCTCCGATTCCGCGAGCTTCTGGTGAGCCACCAGCGCCGTGGAGACTTCGCCGAAGGCGTTGGTCACGGCCGATTCGTACTGGGCCTTGGCCTGCTCGAAAAGCGCGACGTCGGCGTCGTACTGGTTCTTGAGCCGCAGTCCCTGGAAGAGAGGCCCGGTCAGCCCGGCGGTGAAGGACCAGGTCTTTCCCGCCGGAAAAAGATCGCCGACGTCCGTGCTGACGGCTCCGAACGCGCCGGTCAGGCTGATGGTCGGAAAGAAGCTCGCCATCGCCGCGCCCACGTTGGCGTTGGCGGACACGAGCTCCTGCTCGGCCTGCCGAACGTCCGGACGCCGCTCGAGCAACGCCGACGGAAGGCCCGGCGGGACGTCCGGCGGCATCCCCTGCTCGGTCAGGCTCGCGCCGCGCGGGATGGGGCCGGGGTTCCTCCCGAGCAGGAAGCAGAGCAGGTTCTCCTGCGCGACGATCTGGCGCTCCAGATCCGGAATGGTCGCCGCCGCCGTTCCCAGTGCCGCCTCCGCGCGAGCGACCTCGAGCTGGGAGGCGATGCCGCCGCTCAACTGGCGGCTGAAGAGATCGTAGGTTCCCTGGAAGGCGTCGGTGGTCCGCCTGGCGATCTCCAGCCGGGCGTCGAGCGTGCGCAGCTCGAAGTACGCCTGGGCCACCTCGGAGACGACCGTCAGGAGAACGCCCCGCCGGGCGTCTTCCGTGCCGAGGTACCGGGCCAGCGCCGCCTCGGACAGGCGCCGGATCCGGCCCCACAGGTCGATCTCCCAGGACGCGCCCAGGTTCACGTCGTGGTAGCTGAAGGGGGACGAGTTGGTCACGCCGGTCAGCAGGTCCGACGGGCGCGTGCGGGTCCACGAGCCCTGGTACTGGATCTGCGGGAAGAGGTCCGCGCGCGCGATCCCGGCCCGCGCCCGGAACTCCTCCACGCGCCAGGCCGCCGCGCGGACATCGTAGTTGTTGCGCAGCGCCTCGGCGATCAATCCCCTCAGGGCCTCGTCGCCGAAGACGTCCCACCACGGTTGATCGGCCATCGACGCCGCATCCGGAGCGCTGACCTGGCCCCGCGCGGCCTCGGGGGCGGTGACCGGCGGCCGCCTGTAGTTGGGGCCCATCGCGCATCCCGCGGTGAGACCGGCCAGGGTCAGAGCGACGAGCTTCTTCATGTCAGCTGACCGTCGCGCCGGGAACCGTTGCGTTCGGGGACACGCCTTCCGGCGTCAGCTCCACGTGCCCGGAGTGGAAGAACGACGTGCGGTTCAAGACCTTCTCCTGGAATTCCTCCAGGTACAGGTAGATGACCGGCGTGATGAAGAGCGTGATGAACTGCGAGACCACCAGCCCGCCCACGATCACCAGGCCCAGAGGCCGCCGGGACGATCCGTCCGCGCCGAAGCCGAGCGCGATGGGGAGCGCCCCGAAGACCGCGGCCAGCGTGGTCATGAGGATCGGGCGGAAGCGGTCCATGCTCGCGTCGTGGATGGCCTTCTCCGCCTTTTCGCCGCGGTCGACGCGGGCCCGCGCGAAGTCCACGATCATGATGCCGTTCTTCTTGACGATTCCCATGAGCATGAACATGCCGACGAAGGCGTAGAGGGAGGCCTGCTCGCGGAACACGAACAGGGTCAGCAGCCCCCCGACCAGGGCCGTGGGCAGCGTCGAGAGCACGGTCAGGGGATGCACGTAGCTCTCGTAGAGGATGGCCAGGATGACGTACATCACGAAGACGGCCAGGATCATCAGGATGGTCAGGTTGCGGACCGTGTCCTGGAAGGTGAGGGCCTCTCCCTGGAGACTCGCGCGGATGGTGGGAGGCACGATCGAGGCGGCGGCCTTGCTGATGTAGGCAGTGGCGTCGCCGACCGCCACGCCCGGCTTCAGGTTGAAGAAGAACGTGACGCTGGTGAACTGGTTCAGGTGGTTGACCGACTGCGGGCCGAGCGACGACTTCCAGGTGACCAGCTCCCGCAGCGGGACCAGGTTCTTCCCGTCGTCGGACTTGATGTAGAGCAGCGACAGGTCCTCGGGCCGCGACCGCGCGCTGTCCTGCGCTTCCAGAATGACCTGGTACTGGTCGGTCGGCTTCTTGATCAGGTAGAGGTAGTTCTGCGAGTAGGCGTTGCGCAGGAGCGTCAGGATCCTGCTCTCGGAGACGCCGTACATCCGGGTCTGCTCCCGCCGGATCCCGATCTCCAGGCTGGGCGTGTTGTTGAAGTAATCCGACGACACGGTCAGGAAGCCGGGGTACTCGCGCAGCTTGCCCATCAGCTTGTTTCCGACGTCGTAGACCTGCGTGGGATTCACGCCGGAGATCGAAAAGGCGTACTGCCCCTGGTTCTGGTTCGTGGCGCCGGTGGAGATCTGCAGGACCGGAAACGGCCGCAGGAACGCGAACACCCCGGGGATGGAGCCGAGCTCCCCCAT
The DNA here is from genome assembly GCA_963733955.1 of uncultured Acidobacteriota bacterium. Classification (GTDB taxonomy): domain Bacteria; phylum Acidobacteriota; class Thermoanaerobaculia; order UBA5066; family Gp7-AA6; genus DATFTF01. The sequence goes on along the minus strand of CAVTEW010000003.1, from coordinate 377,578 downwards.
CAGCTGGCCGGCCACGTTGGCGATCGGCGGGCGCTGATCCGGCGGTTTCAGGAAGATGAAGAGAAGTCCCTGGTTGGAGGCCAGAAACCCGGTCGCCCCGGTGAGCGTGAAATCCATGAGGACGTTGGGATCCTTGTGCAGGCCTTGGTCGACCTGGTTCTGCAGCGCGTGCATCTGGTCGGGCGAGGAGCCCTCGCGGCCGATCATGACGCCCTGGACGACGCTGCTGTCGCCCGGCGGAAGGAAGGCCTTGGGAATCAGATAGAGAAGCACGCCGGTGCCGACAAGGCAGATCCCCCACACGATCGCGGAGATCCAGCGGCGCTCCAGGAACCACCACAGCCTCTTTCCGTACGCGTCGAGGACGCGCTTCTCCACGCCTCCGATCACCCTCTCCATCCAGTTCTTCTTCGCGCCCTCGCCGCGGGGCTTCAAGAGCCGCGCGCACATGAGCGGCGTCAGGGTGAGCGACACCAGTCCGGAGGCCAGGATCGAGACGACGATCGTGATGGCGAATTCGCGGAAGATGCGGCCCACCAGGCCGGACATGAACACCAGCGGGATGAAGACCGCGGCGAGCGAGATCGTCATCGACATGATCGTGAAGCTGATTTCCTTGGCGCTCGCGATCGACGCCGGGAACGCCGCCTCGCCGCGCTCCATCCGGCGCACGGTGTTCTCCAGGAAGACGATGGCGTCGTCCACCAGGAATCCGATGGCGAGCGTCAGGGCCATCAGCGACAGGTTGTCCAGGCTGTACCCCAGCATGTTCATCACGATGAACGTCAGCAGGAGCGAGAGCGGCAGGGCCACCGCCGGGATGAGGGTGTCGGTGGCGCGGCCGAGGAAGACGAAGATGACGGCGACCACCAGGACGAAGGCGATCAGGAGCGTGGCCTGCACGTCGGCCACGGAGTGGACGATCGACTGGGAGCGGTCGTAGATCATGGTGATCCGCACTGACCCGGGCAGCTCCGCGCCGATCAAGGGCAAGGCCTGGCGGATGCTCTTGGCCACCGCCACCGCGTTGGCTCCGGCCTGGCGGTTGACCGCCACGATCACGGTGGCCGAGGGGATGGGGTACCCGCGCACCCAGAAGCGCATGTTGACCCGCTCGTCCTGGACGGAGTCCCGGGCCTGGGCGACGTCGCGCAGGTACACCGGGGAGTCGTTCTTCGAGCTGACGATCAGGTTGTTGTACGCCTCGGCCCCCTCGAGCTGGCCCTGCGGCCGCAGGACCGACGTGCCGGCCGATCCATCGAGCTGCCCGGCCCCGGTGTAGCTCGTTCCGTTCTTGACCGCGGCGGCCAGGTCGTCCAACGAGATGCCCCGCGCCCACATCGCCGACGGATCCGCCTTGATGCGGATGGCCGACTTGGTGCCGAAGACGTGGACGCGCGAAACGCCCGGCAGGATGCTGATGCGCTGGGCCACCTGCGTCGAGCCGTAGTCGTAGAGCTGCCCGCGCGTGACCGAGTCCGAGGTCAGCGCGATGTACATGATCGGCTGGTCGTTCGGATTGGTCTTGGAGAAGGTCGGCGGCGAAGGCAGATCGACCGGCAGGCTTCCGGAGGCCTGCGAGATCGCCGTCTGCACGTCGGTCGCCGCGGCGTCGATCGACTTGCCGAGGGCGAACTGCAGGGTCAGGTTCGTGCTCCCCTGCGTGCTCGAGGACGTCACCAGCTCGAGCCCGTTGATCTGCATGAACTGCCGCTCGAGCGGGGTCGCGATGTTGGCGGCCATCGTGTCCGGCGTGGCGCCGGGGTAGCTGGCGTTGACGGTGATGACGGGATAGTCCACGACCGGGAGGTCGTTGACCGGGAGCCGGCGGTAGGCCATCACGCCGAACAGGATCACCGACAGGGTCAGGACCGCGGTCATGACCGGCTTGCGGATGAAGGGCTCGGAGAGATTCACGACTTGCCTCCCTTGCCGGGAACGGGCGCGGCCGGTGGGGCGGCGGAGAGCTCGCGCACCTTGCCGCCCGGCGTCACGCCGAGCTGGCCGGCCACAACCACGCGCTCGCCGGGCCGCAAGCCCTGCTCGACCACCACCAGGTCGCCCTGGCGCTGCCCGGTCTTGACCGGCCGAAGCTCGGCGGTCGAGTCGTCCTTGACGACGTAGACGAACTGACCCTGGTTGGACATCTGCGGAGCGGTCGCCGGAACCAGGACGGCGCCCTGCAGCGTCTCAAGCACCAGGCGGATTTTCACGAAGCGGCCCGGCCACAACCGGTGCTCGGCGTTGGGAACCGTGGCCCGCAGCTCGACGGTGCCGGTCGTTCCGGCCACCGCGTTGTCGAGGAACGTGAGCTGGCCGCTCAGCGGCTTGTCCGGCTCGTCGGGAAGGCGCACCTCCACCTTGAGCGACCCCCGCTTCATGTTCCGCTGCACCGCAGTCAGGTCGTTCTCGGTGACCGTGAAGTCGGCGTAGATCGGGTCGAGCCTCTGGATGGTCAGGAGCTGCGTGCTGTTGGCGGTCACGACGTTGCCGATGTCGACCAGGCGGCGCCCGGCGCGGCCGTCGATGGGCGAATGGATCGAGCAGTACTGGAGATTCAGGCGGGCCGTCTCCGCGTCGGCCTCGGCCTGCTGCACCTGGGCCTGGTCGACGTCCACCTCGTTCTTGCGCGTGTCGTACTCCGATTGCGAGACCGCCTTGCTCTGCACCAGATCGGCGTAGCGGGAGAACTGGGTCCGGGCCAGGTTGAGCGCCGCCTTCTTCTGCGCCAGCGTCGCCGCCGCCGAGTCGAGCGCGGCCTGGAACGGCCGGGGATCGATGGTAAACAGGGGATCTCCCTTATGGACGAACGCGCCGTCGGTGAAATGCAGCTCCAGGATCCGCCCGGTCAACTGGGGCTGGACGGTCACGACCTCCCGCGCGACGGTCTTGCCGACCTCGTCGAGGTAGACCGGCACGTCCCGCGCGACGGCCGCGGCGATCGTGACGGAGGCGGGCGGGCGCTCGAACCCCTGAGGAGGGCCCTTGCCCTTGCAGGACGCCGAGAAAGCGGCGGCAAGCGCCAGAGGCAGGGCTAGCGCCACGCTCCCGGCGCGGACGAAGAATCTCGTTGTTTTCATCCTTCCCCTTCCTCCGAACTTGTACGACCCCTGCGAGCGGAGAGTTTCCGGCGATCTGTCTCCGGGGTGGGCGTCCCAACGACCGGCCGGACACGGCGACCCTTCCCTTCGACTCTCACGACGGAGAAGAGTCGCGCAAGACACGGCGGCTGGTTCGTCTGCGCCGTTGGGCGCCCGCCTCGGGACGCGGGGCCCGCCTCCGGGAAGCCGGTCGACGCCGGACAGCGTACGCTATCCGAATCTCCCTTCGACCGCAAGAACGGTTCCGGGAACGTGGCCATTCCGAGCGCCGGGTAGGGTCCGCCATCGGCTCGGGAGATCCGGCCGCTATCCAAAGGGCTAGAGTCGCTCCCGAACGAGAAGGAGGGAACCATGCCCGAAGCGACGTGCGCTCATCTGGACGCCGTTCAAACGGTCAGGCACCCCGCCCGCCGGGAGTGCGAAGACTGCGTGAAGATCGGGGCCCAGTGGGTCCACCTGAGAACCTGTCAGCAGTGCGGCGGCACGCGGTGCTGCGACTCTTCGCCCAACCGGCACGCCAGCAAACACGCCCGATCGACCGGGCATCCCGTCATCGCGTCGGGCGAGCCGGGCGAGCGCTGGCTCTACTGCTTTCCCGACGACCGGACGCGGGAATACTGATCGCCGTTCCTACGCCCGCCGCCGCGACCGCCAGCGCGGCCGCGCCGATCATCACCAGGCGAAAGGCGCTCACGAACGACTCGTCGACCGCCCGGGCCACTTCGGCCCGCCGTTGGGAGTCGACCGGCACGGCGTCGAGCTCCGCGCCCGCCAGCTTGGGCAGCTCGCGGTCGACGGCCGTCCGCGCGGAGGCGGAGAGACCGAGGCGGTCCAGGCGCGGGCCGACGCGGGCGTCGAAGACCCGCACGAGCACCAGTCCGAGAGCGGCGATCGCCAGGAGTCCGGCGACGCGGGCGACCGCGTTGTTGATCCCGGACGCTGAGCCCGCGTGCCGGCTCTCCACCGCGCCCATCACCGTCGTCGTCAGCGGCGCGACCGTCAAGGCCATCCCGAATCCGAGCACGGCCGCCGCCGGAAAGAAGGTCGTCCAGTAGCTCCCCCCGATTCCCGGCCGCGCGTAGAGGGCCAGGCCGATCGCGGCGAGGAGCGGGCCGGCGGTCAGCGGCAGCCGGCTTCCCACCCTGGCGACCAGGCCGCCGGACCAGCGCGAGAGGACGAAGAGGATCACGGGCAGCGGCAGAAACGCGGCGCCGGCCGCGGTCGGCGAATAGCGCTGCACCTGGATGAGGTCGAGCGGCACGACGAAGAGAACGATCCCCACGGCGCCGTAGAGGAGCAGGGTCAGGAGATTGGCCAGCGTGAAGGTCCGGGACCGGAAGAGCTCCAGCGGCAGCATCGGATTCACGACGCGGCGCTCCACGCCCACCAGCAGCGCCAGGCTCGCAACGCCCCCGGCGAGCGACGCGGTCTCGAGCGCCCGACCCGCGCCCAAGCGCCCCCACTCCAGGAGACCGAACACCACGCCGCCCAGGCCGAGCACCGCCAACGCGACGCCCCTCCAGTCCAGAACGCCGGTCCGCGAGGAATCGCGGCTCTCCTTCACGCTGCGCCAGGTCAGCGCGATCACCAGCGCCGCCAGCGGCACGTTCAGGAAGAAGACGGCCCGCCACGAGACGCGCTCGATCAGCCAGCCGCCCACCACCGGGCCCAGGGCCGTCGTCATGGCGCCGAACCCCGACCAGATTCCGATCGCGCGGCCTCGCTCGGGCCCCTCGAAGGTCGCCGTGAGGATGGCCAGGCTGGAGGGCATGAGGAACGCCGCGCCGATGCCCTGCAGGGCCCGGCCGGCGATCAGGATCGTCACGGACGGAGCCAATCCGCACAACGCCGAGGCCGCGGTGAAGACCACGACGCCGACGAGGAACACGCGCTTGCGCCCGAACTGGTCTCCGATCGATCCGCCGACCAGAACCAGCGCGCCGAGCAGCAGGGCGTAGGCCTCGAGCACCCACTGCACTTGGGTGATCGAGGCGCGCAGCGCCGCCTGGAGCGCCGGCAGCGCGACGTTGACGACCGTGGCGTCGACGAACGTCATGCTGGACCCGATGATCGTGACAGCCAGGACACCGCGGCGCGAGGCCCGCATCCTGGCCATTATGGCCGCGCTCCGGCGGGCCGGCGCTAACAATATCTAAATTGTTCGACGCGGCGGGGGAGGCGCCGCCGAGCCTCCTCCGGCCGGAAGGCGGCCCGGCCGCCGTTCACGATCCGTTCATACTGCTTGCGGATAGAGTCCGGCACAGCGAGGGCAATCCGGGCCTCGCGGACGCTCGTAGCTTAGACAGGGGCCGCATTCCCGCGGCTCCTCATTCTTGGAGGAAATCCATGAAAAGGTTCTTCGCAGTGGCTCTGGTGCTGGGATTGGCTCTTTCGGCCGTGGCGCTCGCCGGCGACGCCAAGATGGGCGGAAAGACGATGAGCGGAACGATCACCAAGGTCGACAACACCGAGAAGATGATGATGGTCAAGGACAAGTCGGGCAAGGAGTGGTCGATCTACTGGAACGACGGCACCAAGGTCGAGGGCGGCGCGCCGACCGAGGGCGCCATGGTGTGGTTCAAGGCGACGTCTAAGGACGGCAAGATGTGGGCCACCTGGGTGAAGACGGGCGAAGCCAAAGGAAAGATGTAACCGTTCTCGATTCGAAATCGGACGGGGGGCGAAGGCGCCCCCCGTTTTTTGTTTCCGGGCCAGTCACACAGTCTCTTTTGAAAGGCAACGGTCTCATACTCGAACCCCTCTTGACTCCGCGATCGCGCGCCGAAGAACGCGCGGGCCCTGGGAACGCGCTCTTTTGGCGTGTTCGGGCCATCCAGCAGCGATCGTGTAGAGACCTCCGTCGCACCGCTATCAAGGAACGCAAACGCAGGCAGGACTTTCGCAAATCTTCGCACGCGGACCGTCGAGGAAGGGCAGGCCGGCGACATTCGTGGCGGCGGCAAGAAATCCAACGACAAGCCAGTCAAGTACCTCGAGTTCAAAATGGAAGAGGCGTCCGTCTCCAACGTCCTTCCCTCGAAATGACGATTCATCCCGTATTGCGCCGCCGCACGAGGCATCCCCCAAGGCAGGGTGGAGATGTAGCGCAGGGGCTCAATCAGACGAGGGCTCGCCGGCGGCCTCCCTGCCGTGCCGCTCCGCTTCGCTGCGAGGTTACAATCTGCGCAGCTTCGGCACGGTTATAGGAGGACCCATGAGAGTTCCTGCTTGCCGGTTTGCTTCTCGCCTGGCCATCCTCGCTCTGCTCGTCGCGCTCGAACCCGCCGCCCCGCTCTTCGCGCAAAAGAAAGCAGGGAGCGCCGGGGACTTCTATCTCTCCTACGTCGCGGCGGTCGAGAAGATGAAGAGCATGAAAGATCTGAAACCATACCTGCCCAAGAGGATGGCGACCATGGTCGACAAGATGCCTCCGGACATGGAGAAGGAGATGATGGAAGACCAGCGCAAGGAGGCGGTGACGCAAGTTCGGATCGTGAACGAGAGACCGTACCGCGACGGGTACATCGTGGAGGCCGCCGGGACGCGCAAGACGGACGGCAAGAAGATCAGAGGCTGGGCCAAGATCATCCGCCAAGACGGGGCGCTGAAGCTCGCCGGCGACGACTGGTCGGGCACCGCGCCGCCCGCGCCGCCGAAGATCCCGGCGAGCGTGGCGCAATCGGGACGAGCCGTCGGAGAGATGACCGTCAACGGTCAGACCGCGAAGCTCCTCTACGCCTACGCCCGGGCGATGCCGGACAGCCACGACAAGACGAAGACCGACTACGACGTGGTCCTGAGCGACGTGCCGTGGAACCCGAAGGACTACAACCAGAATGACCACGTCAAGGCCGGCACGCTCCACTACATCGAGCTCACGATCGGGCCGGACAGTCGGACCCAGATCGCGTGGCTCTACCATCGCGCCTTCAAGCAGGGCTTCCTGAGCAGCTCCGGGAGCCCGCACGTGTTCGAGGCCGAGAAAATGGCCGCCAGCATGATCGCCGGGCGCGCCTACGTCGAGGGGGAGCAGGAAGCGATGGGAGACAAGTTCTATTACGCGGCGACCTTCCGGGCGCCGGTGGCGGCGCAGAAATGAGGGCTCCGTTGCGCGGTCGTTGCCGGGCTGCGGTCGCCGGCGCGATCCTTCTCGCCCCGCTGGCCCTGGCGCAGAGCCTCTCGCGCCAGGAGATCGAAAACGCGAAGAGATACGACAAGGGACCGGAGCCGACCTTCTCGACCATCGCGCCGGCGTCTCTGGCTGGCAAGATGCACGTCGTCGCCCGACGCAGCTTCGCCGTCTTCGGATACAACACACCGACCGTCCAGGTGCGCATGCCGCCGATCGGCAACAGCTCCTACGCTCGGGTCACGTTCGCCGACGCAAAGCCCCTGTCGAAGGACGGCAAGGAACTGGCGCACGAGATCGAGAACGGTCTGTACGATCCGGAGACGCATTCCACCGAGATCCGCTTCACCGCCCCGGGAGGCAAGGGGCTCGTCCCCCTCGATCGGGCCGTGGGTCGCGTCCACGTCCACTACCCCGTTGCCGTCCGCACGATCCGGGTGCACGCGCGTTCGGCGCAGGCGCGCAAAATCGGCATCGAGATGGACGGCCCGTATGTGACGTACTCGGAGAAGGCGCTCGGTCTGCCCGACATCCTGACCATCTCTGGCGTCGAGCCCCTCCGGGCTTACGACGCGTCGGGCAGGCGCCTGGAACGCTACGAGAACTACGAGAAGACGGAGTTTCACAACGACGTCTCGCGCAAGACCATCGCCTTCTGGGGGAAGGTCGCCGGCGTCCGATACGACACGGTCGGGCGCTGGTCGGACGTGGACCTCCCCTTCGACCTTCCTGCCGCGCCCCTGCGCCCGGCGGGCAAGGAGGGGATCGGGCCCTAGCCCGCATTACTCATGGACGACTCCGGCCGCAGTCCGCGGCTGTGAGCGGTCTGCTAGCATCCCGGAATCCGCAAGCGCTTTCCCGCGACGAGCAGAAGGAGACAGGCATGGCCGCAAAAGGCAAGGCGAAGAGCAGGAAGTCCTCCCCGAGAACGAGCGTCAAGGACCTGCGCATCCAGAAGACGAACGCGCACAAGGTCAAGGGGGGCATGACGCCGGGTCCCGAGACGCTCTCGGGCCGTTGAGGGCGCGCCTCGATCGGCCCTTCCGAGCGCCGGTCGCGGCCCTGCGGTCTCGGCTCGCCGACCGGCGGGAGGCGGTGCTCTTTGACCTCCTCTGCGCCGCCGGCCAGCTCTGTTACGACCTTCCGCACGACGACATCCGCGTGGGCCGCGTGGGCGGAGGGCGCGATCCGCGCCGGCGGCTGCGGCGCGCGTTCGGTGCGGAATGGAATCAGGGTGGAGGCGCGGACGCGCATGGCTGGGATCGCGCCGGCGATCGGCTGACCCGTGAGCTGGTCGCCGTCCTGCGCAGGAGCGGCTCGGGGCGATCGCGGCCGCTGCGCGTGCTGTTGGCGTACGCGCCCGGAGCGCTCGCTCCACACGGGCGGGCGCCCCGCCGCGGTCTTCTCGCCGTGGCCTGGAGAACCGTCGTGCGCACGTTCGCGCGGATCTTTCCCGCCGCGGCCCGCCCCGTGGGACCACTCGACGGCGTCGACGCCCTCCGGCTGGCGGCGCTGGAACGCGAATCCCGCAGGGGCCGCAAACGCGGTCGGCGTGCGAGCGGACGCCGGGCCGGCCTGCAGGGCAGGCTCCTCGCCGTCGATCCACGGCTCCTGCGGCAAGCCGGAAGGGTGCTCGGAAGAGCCCTGGAGCCCGGCTATCAGGCCCGCTATCTCTTCTACACCAGGCCCGGCGATCATTTCTGGCCCCACCCCGACGATCCCGCCTACGACGCGCAGCTGCTGCTCTGCGTCGATCATCTCCTTCCGCCGCGCGCGCGGCGCGGTTCGGCGTTCCTGGCGTACCGGCACGACGGCGCGGTCCGACGCTACGAGACCGCGCCCGGCAGCGCCGTAGTCGTGTCGCCGGGGCGGGTGCACGGCCGCGAGCCCATGCGGCCGGGCGAAGAGCTGGTCATGCTGTCGATCGGCTTGAAGTTCGCCCCGCGCTCGGGGCGCGCGGCCGGGTCCCGCCGCCGCTGAGTCCGATCCCGCGGCCGCTCACCAGGAGTCGCTGGAGCCGCCGCCGCCGCTGTCGCCGCCGCCCCCGGAGAAATCCGACGACGAAGAGGACGACGAATCCGACGACGAGCTCGGCCAGAAGGACGACGAGGAATCCGAGTAGGAAGAGGACGAGGCCCGGCCGGACCCGCCTCGGGAGGTAGGCCGAGCCCACGAGGTCCAGCCGCCCCGGCGCGCGCGGCGCAGAATGTAGAAGAGAAGCAGGACGGGCAGGAGCATCCCGAGGAACAGGACCATCAGGAGGTTCTTCGCGCCGCCGGGCAGCGCCGCCAGGAGCCGCGAAGGCGCCAATCGCCCTTCCGCCTCGGTGCGCCCGCTGCCGCGATTGTGCTCTCCCGACGCCGCGTCGAGGATCGCGTCCACGCCGGCGGCGACGCCTCCGGCGTAGTCCCCCTTGCGGAACCGCGGTTTGATCGTCTCGTCGGTGATCCGATGGGCCGCCGCGTCCGGAATCGCTCCCTCCAGCCCGTAGCCGACCTCGATGCGCATCTTGCGGTCGTCGAGGAAGACGAGCAGGAGCACCCCATTGTTCTTCCCCTTCCGGCCGACGCCCCATTGCCGGAAGGCGGCGTGCGCGTACTCCTCGAGGGTGGTGCCTTGCGGGATCTTCGTTTCGACGTCGACCACGACCTGATTGGAGGTCGCGCGGTCGTACGCCGCGAGCTTCTCGTTCAGGGCCCGAGCGCGCGCCGCGTCGAAGACACCCGCGTGGTCGGTGACGTACCTGGCCGGCGCGGCCGGAACGGGCGCCGCGGCGCGCAGGAGCGCGGCGAACGCGAGCCCGACCAGGGCGGGCGGCGCGAAGGAACGAAGGGAGCGAGCCATGAAGAGCCGCTCCACGGTACACCAGAACGGACGGGATCGCGCTTCTTCGCGCGGGCTGCGCGACCAGCGCACTTCTTCCGCTTCGGCCGCGCACCCGGCGCACGTGCCCGCATGCGCGGCGCGCCGCCGCTTCGCGAAGGACTTGGCGTCCACAGCGATGAAAGGAAAGGAAAGGACCGCTCCTTGGTACTCTCCGAATCTGTTGCACCGAGGGCTTTGCGGAAAGGCCCGGATCGTGCCGCGGCACCGCCGCCCGATGCCGGAACCGGCGCAAGTGGGAGTCACGAAATGCGTGTGGTGTTGTCGACGTACGGATCGCGCGGGGACGCCGAACCTGTCGCGGGACGCGCGGTGCGGTCGCGGACCCTCGGCGCGGAGATGCGGGTGTGCGCGCCGCCGGACTGCGCGGAGCCGCTGGCCCGTGGCGCCGTGACGCCGGCGCCGATCGGAGTGTGGCGATGACCGAGCATGCGGTGGTGATCGCCGGGGGCGGTCCGACGGGGCTGATGCTGGCGGGCGAGCTGGCGTTGGCGGGGGTGGACGCCGCGATTGTCGAGCGGCGCGCCAGCCAGGACCTCATCGGCTCGCGCGCGGGCGGTCTGCACGCCCGCACCATCGAGGTCTTCGACCAACGCGGAATCGCCGATCGGTTCCTCTCGCAAGGGCAAACGGGTCCAGCCGCGCTGTTCTCCGGGATCCGTCTGGACTTGAGCGACTTTCCCACACGGCACAATTACGTGCTCGCGCTGTGGCAGAACCACACCGAGCGCATCCTCGCCGGCTGGGTCGGTGAGCTCGAGGTGAAGGTCTACCGCGGCCGCGAGGTGACCGGCTTCACGCAGGACGACACCGGCGTCGACGTCTCGGTCTCCGACGGCCACTCGCTGCGGGCGGACTATCTCGTCGGGTGCGACGGAGGACGCAGCCTGATCCGTAAGACAGCCGGCATCGCGTTTCCCGGGTCGGATCCGACAACGAGCAACCTGATCGCCGCGGCTGAGCTGGCCGAGGAGCCGGAATGGGGCATCCGCCGCGACGCCGTCGGCATCCATTCCTTGAGCCGGTCGGAGGACGGGCGGGTACGCGTCCTGGTGACCGAACAGCACGTCGGGGCCACGAGCGAGCCCTCCCTGCGCGATTTGAGCGAGGCGCTCATCGCCGCATACGGCACCGATTACGGGATCCACAGCCCCACCTTCATTTCCCGGTTCACCGATACGACCCGGCAGGCCGCGGTCTACCGCGACCGGCGGGTCCTCCTGGCGGGCGACGCGGCGCACGTGCATCCGCCGGATGGCGGACAGGGCCTCCAGACCGGAGTGCAGGATGCGGTGAACCTGGGTTGGAAGCTGGCCCAGGTGGTCCATCGGACATCGCCGGAGACCCTCCTGGATACCTACCATGCCGAACGCCACCCGGTCGCCGCCCGCGTGCTTCGGAATACGTCGGCGGCCGTCGCGCTTCGCCGCGAGGACGAACGCACGAAGGCACTGCGCGACACCGTGTCCGAGCTCCTGGGGATGGACGAGCCTCGCAGACGGCTGGCGTCCGAGCTGTCTGGTCTGGGCATTCACTACGACCTCGGCGACGGACACCCGCTGCTCGGGCGCCGCATGCCCGATCTGGATCTTGTCACCGCCAACGGCTCCCTGCGGGTCTTCACCCTGCTGCACGAGGCCCGGCCCGTGCTCGTGAACCTCGGCGAGCCCGGCGGCTTGGACATCACTCCATGGGCAGATCGGGTTGACTTGATCGACGCCAAATACCTTGGTCCGTGGGAGCTTCCGGCCCTCGGGGCGGTCACTGCTCCCACCGCCGTGTTGATTCGGCCCGACGGATATGTGGCCTGGGTGGGAGACTCAACCCGGGTGGGCCTCGCGGACGCTCTGACCACCTGGTTTGGACCGCCGGCCGCAGCATAGCGCGCCGGCTTCCAAGATCAATCCGTCTGGGGGTCTTCGGAGAACCGTCCTAGCGGCAATTGGAAGTCTGCCGGCGCGCGCCGGCGCGGCGCGCTTCCTCCCGCGAGCTGCGCGTCCAGGACACCTGTTCCGATTCGTCTCCGCAGGCCGCGCACGACCCGAAGAGCGCGCCGCGCCGCGGAAGCGCCACGACCTGCTCGTAGTTGGCCGCGCCGCACTCCTCGCAGCCCCACCGGATCCAGGGGCGCGCGCAGGCGGCGCAGACCAGGGGCGTCTTGCGCCGACCCCGCCGGGCCAGGTACACGCGCTGCACCAGGCCGCAGACGGAGCAGGCTTCGATGAGAACGAGGGCGTTGGTCATGATCGGGTCTTCGTCCTTTGGCGTGGGGTTTGGTTCAAAACAACGACCGGGCCGGCCGGATTCCCCGCGACCGCGGCGCCTGCCCGAGAATCATGGACGAATTCTAGCGCCTTCGGGAGCCGGCGGCCCGCCGCCCCGGGGATAAAGTCTGAGCCATCGAGGCGCCGCCCGGGCAAAAGCGGCGCGGGGAGGAAGCCAACGGTGTCCCAGCAAGACCCGAACGCGCCGTCGGGCGCAGGCGCCGGCCAGGCGCGGCCGCGCTCGCAGCACGTCGAGCCCCTGAGGCTCCACGCCACCGACGAGCCGACCGCCGCCTTCGCGCCGAGCGGCCCCTCCGGAGAGCGCGATTTCCTGGCCGAGCGCTTGGCCCTCTTCGCGCGCATCGCCTGGATGGCGTCGAGCGTGTTCCTCGTCATGCGCGTCGTCCTGATGGCCGCGGCCCGCCCGCAGGCCGAGCGCCTGTCCGTTCTGGTCGGGTTCCCGGTCTTTCATCTCGTCGCGACGGCCGTTCTCTTCGTTCTCTGGATCCTCGCTCGACGCCACGGCTTCTCCAACGCCGCGCTGCGCCTGTTCGACGCGGTCGGGACGATTGCCGCGGCGATGGCTTATGCCGTCATGGCCCTCGCCATGCCGCTCTCCTGGAGACCGGACCAGCTCCTGCTGGTGATCATGAACGCCGTGCTGCTCGGCCGCGCGGCCCTCGTTCCGAGCGAGCCCCGCCGCACCGCGTGGATCTCCGCGGCATCCGTGCTGCCGATCCCCGCCGTCGCCTACTGGCTCTTTCGGGAAGGCACTGTCCCTGAACTGCCGGCCGGCTCGGCCGTCACCCAGGCCGTTCTGTGGGCGGGGTTCACGGCGGTCCTGGCCACCGTCCTCTCCAACGTCACTTTCCACCTGCGCCGCTCGGTCGCCCGCGCGCGGCGCCTCGGGCAGTACCGCCTCCTGGAGAAGATCGGAGAGGGCGGAATGGGCGTCGTCTACCGCGCGGAGCACGAGATGCTGCGCCGTCCGACCGCGGTCAAGCTCCTGCCCGCGCAGAGCGCCGGAGAAGTGACGCTCAAGCGCTTCGAGCGGGAAGCCCAACAGACCGCGAGGCTCACCAACCCGCACACGGTTTCCGTCTACGACTATGGACGCACGCCCGAAGGCGCGTTCTACTACGTGATGGAGTTTCTCGACGGCGTGGACCTGGAGCGGCTGGTGCGCGAAAGCGGCGCCCTCGCCCCGGGCCGCGTCGTGCACATCCTCGCGCAGGTCTGCGAGGCCCTGGCCGAAGCCCACGGCATCGGCCTCATCCATCGCGACATCAAGCCGGGCAACATCCTTCTGTCGGAGTGGGGCGGCGAGGCCGATTTCGCCAAGATCGTCGACTTCGGCCTGGTCAAGGAGGTCGACGAGCCCGGCGACGCGCGCCTGACCCGGGAGGACGTCTTTCCCGGCACGCTCCAATACCTGGCGCCGGAGACGATCAACGGCGGATCTCCCGACCCGCGCAGCGATCTCTATTCGCTCGGCGCGGTCGCCTATTTCCTTCTGACCGGCACCGCTGTCTTCGATGGCCGACCCATCGAGGTCATCCAGAGCCATCTCCAGACGACGCCGGAACCGCCCTCCCGGCGTCTGGGCCGCGCGCTGCCCGCCAAGCTCGAGGCCCTGGTCCTGGCCTGCCTGGAGAAGGATCCCAACCGCCGGCCGGAGAGCGCCGCGGCGCTGCGCGACCGGCTGGCCGCCTGCGACGACGTCGAGCCGTGGAACGCCGAGCAAGCGCGGCTCTGGTGGAAGCGCCGCGAGACCGCCTGAGGTCCCGCTCCGGGGCGGCGCTCAATGAGCGGAAGCCGCCCGCGCGCGGCGGCGCGCTTGGTCGAAGGCCGGATCCTTCCCCGAGCGCAGATCCTGCGCGGTCAGAGGGATCTCCACGTCCGGCGCGACGCCGACGCCCTCGAACGCCGAGCCGTCGGGCAGGAACTCGCGCTTCGTCGACAGACTGATCGCCCTCCCGTCGCCCAGATCCTCGGTCGCCGGCTGGCCGGAGCTTCCGGCCGTCCGCTCGCCGATGAGGATGGCTCGGTGGTTGTCCTTGAACGGAACGACGAAGTCCTCGCAGGCCGAGAAACAGCCGCCGTCGATCAGGAGGAAGAGCGCGCCGCGGTAAGCGTCTTTCGCCGGCGTCTCGACGTCGCCGTACCAGGACAGCTCCGCGTGCCGGCCGAGAAGCCCCAGGAAACGGAAGAGGCCGATCGAGGCCGGCGTCGATTCCGCGTATCAGCCGTACGGCCGGTCCATCAGCGCCGCGACGAGCTTCTCCGGCGTGCTCCCGCCGTGGTTGCCGCGCACGTCGAGGACGAGCGCCGGGGCCGAAGCGTGCGCCTTCACCGCGGCGATCGCCTCTTCCTCGAAGAGGGGCTTTCCGAACGACGGGACGCGGATGGTCACGGCGCCCTCCTCGGAGGCCGCGATTCCGGCGTGCTCCGCGCCCGGCCAGGCGAAGGCGCCGCGCCGGACGATGGACAGGCGCCGCCCGTCGGCGAGCTCGAGCGTGAACGAAGGCGGAAAGAGGAACGGAGACTCGAAGAGCGCCCGGTGGCGCCAGCGCTCGTCCGACGCCGAGACGTAGGCCTCCTGGGATCGGGCAAACGCGTCGAAGCTCTCTGCGTCGATCTTCGCGAGCACATCGCCGCGCTGGAGACCGGCGACCTCGCTTGCGGTCACCAGCCATCGTCCGTCGATCGGACGCGCCGCGAATCCCACGGGCTGGCCGAACGTCTCGCGCAGCCAGGAGTCTGCGAAACCGCTATGGCCGTTGCGCAGCCTGGCCACGAGCCCGATGGAGGCCAGATCGAACGCGCGCCGATCGCCGCTGC
Source organism: uncultured Acidobacteriota bacterium (assembly GCA_963733955.1). GTDB lineage: Bacteria > Acidobacteriota > Thermoanaerobaculia > UBA5066 > Gp7-AA6 > DATFTF01. The sequence goes on along the minus strand of CAVTEW010000003.1, from coordinate 362,360 downwards.
CGAGGATCTGATCGAGGTAGGCCCGATACTCCTTGTCGAAATCGAGGTCGGGGACTCCGCGCCAGTGGCCGAAGTAGGTGTTCACGGCGTCGTAGATCCGGGTGGCGATCCAGACGCGCTCGGCCAGCGGCAGGGGCGTCGGAACGCCGGTCCGGACAGTCTGGGCGGCGGTCTCTCGGGCGGGTTGCGCGGCGGTCTGCGCGGCGGGGGGCTCCGCGGCGCCGGGCCCGCGGCGGCCCGGAGACAGGAGGCTCAGGACGAGGACGGCGGAGATCCTGCGCATGCGTTCCTCCAAGAAAAGGCCGGGAACATTCTCCATCGGGGCGGGACCGGGGGGTCGGCGGCCGGCGCCGGAACCTTTTCTCGCTCTTCGCGTTCTCTCGTTACGAGCTCCCAACCCCCACCAGCGTCGAGGAGGTCCGATGAACGCCCTTGCCCTGTTCCTGGCTCTGGTGGCGTCTTCGCCCGCGCCCGTCCCATCGCCGTCGCCCTCGCCTTCGTTCCCCGCCGCGGCCTTCCCCATCTCCGTGCGGGTCCATCCCGACCCCGTCTACGCCGACCGGCAGGGCGGTCTCCTGCGCCTCGCCTGCGACTTCGAGCTCTCCAACGCCTCGGACAAGACCTTCGAGATCCAGAGCCTCTGGGCCAGGGCGTTCGCCGCGGACGGAACACTCCTGGCGTGGAACAAGGTCGACGGCAACGGCGGACGCCCCTCCGTCGAAGTCCTCGGTCCCCGCCGCGTGGAAGGCCGCGGCGCCCTGACCGTCTTCAACCCGTTTCTCTTCGACACCGCGGCGGCCGTGGATCACGTCGCCTTCGAGTTCCGGATGGCCGCCGACGGCGGGCCGAACGCCCGCGTCGAGACCCAAGTCCGGCCCGTGACGTTCCGCCAGAAGACGCGGCTCATCGTTCCGGTGCCGGGCGTGCGCCTGTGGGCCTACGACGGGCCGGGATTTCTCTCCCACCACCGGCGTCTGGATCTCTTGAATCCCTTCAACCGCGACGTCCTCCACATCCGCGCCAATGGGGAGCGCTACGCCGTCGATCTCGTCGTCCTGGACCGCGACGGCGCGCCCTTCCACGGCGATCTGTCGGACCAGAAGAACTGGGTGGGATTTGGAACGTCGATCGTCGCCCCCGCGGCGGGAGTCGTGATCGAGGCGGAGGGATCGCTCCCGGACGACATCCCCTTCGACGAGGCGCGGGCCCGGGAGAATCCCGGCCTGATGATCGGCAACCACGTGGTGATCGACCACGGCAACGGAGAGTTCTCCGCGCTGGCCCACTTCCGAAACGGCGGCGTGCGGGTCCGCAGGGGACAGCGCGTGGCCCAGGGCGAGATCCTGGGCGAGATGGGGCACTCCGGGATGGGCTCGGGTCTCGTGCACGCCCACTATGAGCTGCGCACCGGGCCGGGCGCCTCCGATTCCGAGGGCCTGCCCGCCCGGTTCACGGGGTTCCGCCGCGCCGGCGAGGCGAAGCCTCGCAGCGGTGAGATCGAGGCGGGCTGGATCGTGGAGACGCCGCCCTGGAAATGACGGCGGCGCCGCCGCAACCTTGCCGGCGAAACCGGGGTTTCCACCGGCATCATGAGATTCTTCGAGTTCACCTTCCCGATCCTCGCTTCCTCGATCGCGGCGCGCGAGGCCATGCCGGCCTTCTCGATCTGGCGTCCCTTTTCGGAGAAGGAACCAGTGGGTCGAACGGCTTCGGCCCAAGCCGAACGCGGTCCGGCTCCACGCAGGCTGCGAGACGCCGGACGGCCGGCGCCCGCGGCCCTGCTCAGATCATCGTGTAAGTGATCGTGAGGCCCCCTTCGCTCTCCGGCGTGCGGAGCACGGCCTTGAGGACGTAGGGCGGCTCGCGGGTCAGCCACCAGTCGCTGGAAGCGTAGAGCTTCGTTTCGACATGGACGACCCAGGCGTCGAAGGACTTGCCGGCGGGGCCGGCGATCGGCTCGCGGCCGGTGACGCGGACTCGGATCCAGTCGACCGACGCGCGGTCGGTGTCGAAGGCGGGAATCGTCGCGGCGAAGCCCTCCTTGAGCGGGAGCGCGTCGAGCAGGATCCCGTACAGACCGTCGTAGTAGTCGAGCACGGCGCGATCGAGCTTCGCTGTGTAGTCCTGCGCCGGCTGATCGCCGGTCCCCGGCTCACGCACGAAGTGAGCGGAGCGGTCTCGAAACTCCAGGTGCCGCTTCTCCCCGGTATCGCTTCTGACGTAGTCGAAGGTGAGCGAAGCCATGGTCTTCGAGTCGAAGACGTTCACGAAGGTGAGGCGGATCCCCTTCTTGTACTGCGCGACCTGCGTGCGTTTCAGGGCCGGGCGGCCCTCGTGGGTGACCGACTCCATCTTGTCGGTCCAGACGCCCGCGTCGACAGGATCCGCTCCCGGCTTCTGGATCGTGAATTTCCACGCGTTGGTGTAGGGGCGCAGAAACGATCCGGCAATCGCAGGGTCGCCGCCCTCGAAGCGCGGCGGCTCTTGGGCGAGCGCCTGCGCAGCGAGAAGAATCCCCGCTCCCAGGACCGTGATCGGCCCGGCGGTCCTCCGAACTCGCATGTTGGACTCCCTTCCCCGGCAAAGCTGCGCCGGCGCAAGCGCAGGCTCTCGTCTTTCCCCTAGAGAATCAACAGGAGAGGGACCAGGACGGGTCGCTCGGGGATGACCCGCCCGCTGGCGCATGCCTTGCTACTTCCGTCCCCGGGCGCGTCGCTCGCGGAGGAGGTTCGTATGAAATGGATGGGCGTCTACCTGGCCGGCTACGTCCTGCTCGTTGTCGCCGCTCTGCTCGCCCTCTGGAAGACCGGGGTCCTCGCTTCCATCGGAACGTTCTGGGTCGGAGTGGGCCTGCTGGCGCTCTTCGGGATCGGCATCATGATCGCGGTCGCCCACAGCGGCCGGAAGGAGTCGGTCGAGATCGACCGGGGCTGAGGTGATGGAACCGAAGATGTGAAGGCGTGGCGTAGGGGCGGCCCTCGCGGCCGCTCGCGGGCGGGGACAAGCCCCGCCCCTACGGCCCGCAGCGAGGACGAACTCGGTCGCTATCTATCGCGGCAGCTCCGGAAGCGGGTTGCCGGGACCCTCGTTGTTCCAGGCGATCGAGAGCACCCACCAGCGGGTCCCGTCGTGCAGGAGATCGATCGAGTTGACGCCGCGCACGAACGGCTTCTCCCCCGGCGACCGCGAGAGGTCGTAGGCCGAGAGCACGTGGGCCAAGTGCCCGAATCGAAACGTGTGGCGCGCGGTCTCGGTCTCGAAGAAGGAATCCTTCACGAACATCGGCGACCGCGACGCGATGTAGCCGTCCACGTCGAAGACGTCGGCGACCCCGCCGCCGCCCTCGGGCCGGACGCGCGTCGGAACGAGGCGCGCCCCCGGATAGAGAAGCTTCTTCTCGCGCTCCCAGTCCCGCGGCGCTCCGGCAGGACCGGAGATGACCTCGTAGAGGGCTCGGATGATGCCGTCGATCGAGGCGGTGTCGGGGTCCGTCGCCGACGGCATTCTTGGTCCTTGGTCCTTGGTCCTTTTAGTCCTGAGTCCTTAGTCCTTCGCAGCGCGCCAGACCCCGCGCCGGAGGTTTCCGCGCTCGGTCGGGCGTGACGTGTCTCTTGTTTCTTCACGGCACGCCTGGCAAACCAGAGGCGTCTTCCGGCGCGCCTGATAGCGCCGGTTGACGCGGCCCACCCGGCCGCAGCGCGAGCAGGCTTCCACGAAGATGAGATCGCGGGGCATCGGTCGGGGCGCTCGGTCTAGCTGCAGCCGCTCGTGGCGCCGCAGTTCATGCATTTGTAGCAGGCCGCGCTGCGCACCATGATCGAGCCGCACTCGTGGCAGGCCGGGGCGTCGGTCGACGTCTCGAAGGTCACGCGCTGGCCGCCGGACGGGTCGGCCTTGGCCACGACCACCTGCTCGGTGACCGGCACGGGCGCTTCCGAGGCCGTGTCGCGGGCGATGACGCCGATGGCCTTCTTCTCCTCGGCGGTCAGGAACTTCGAGCCCAGCCACTTGAAGATGTAATCGACGAGGGACTTGGCCATGGGGATCTCGGGGTTCTTGGTGAATCCCGCCGGCTCGAAGCGCATGTGCGTGAACTTGTCGACCAGGGCCTCGAGCGGCACCCCGTACTGCAAGGTCAGGGAGACGGCCGTGGCGAAGGAGTCCATCAGGCCGGAGATGGTCGAGCCTTCCTTGGACATGGTCAGGAAGATCTCGCCCGGCTTTCCGTCCTCGTAGAGGCCGACGGTGATATAGCCCTCGTGCCCCGCGACGTTGAACTTGTGGGTGATGGCTCGCCGCTCGTCGGGAAGCTTGCGGCGGAAAGGAGCGGCGATCGGCGCGACGGCCTTGCCCACGTACTCGAAGGAGGTCCGCTTCTCCGGCGACTTCGAATCGGAGGCCGAGGCGGCGGTGTTCAGGGGCTGCGTGCGCTTGCAGCCGTCGCGGTAGATCGCGATCGCCTTCAATCCGGCCTTCCATCCCTCCACGTAGACGCCGGCGATCTCCTCGGGCGTCGCGTCGGGCGGCAGGTTCACGGTCTTGGAGATGGCCCCGGACAGGAGAGGCTGGACCGCGCCCATCATCCGGACGTGCCCGGAGTAGTGGATCGAGCGGGTGCCGTTCAACGCGCGGAAGGCGCAGTCGAAGACCGGCAGGTGCTCGGGCTTGAATCCGGGCGCGTTCTCGATCGTGCCTTTTTCATCGACGTAGTCGACGATCACGTTGATCTGCGACTCGGTGTAGCCCAGACGCTTCAGGGCGAGCGGCACCGTGTTGTTGACGATCTTGATCGTGCCGCCGCCGACTAACTTCTTGTACTTGACCAGCGCCAGGTCCGGCTCCACTCCGGTCGTGTCGCAGTCCATCATGAATCCGATCGTGCCGGTCGGCGCGAGCACGGTGACCTGGCCGTTCTTGTAGCCGTATTGCTGTCCCGAGGCGAGCGCCGCGTCCCACACCGCGCGCTCGGCCTTCAGGAGCTCCGGGGGCACGCCGACGACCGGCACGTTGTAGGCCGCGTCGCGGTGCATGCCGATGACCTCCAGAAACGCGTCGCGGGTCGGGGCGTAGCCGGCGAACGTGCCGAGCTCCGCGGCGATCCGCGAGGACTGCAGGTACGCCTCGCCGCACATCAGCGACGTGATCGCCCCGGCGTAGGCGCGGCCCTCGTCGGAGTCGTACGGCAGGCCGGTGGCCATCAAGAGCGCGCCGAGGTTCGCATAGCCCAGGCCGAGCGGGCGGAACTTGTAGCTGTTCTCGGCGATCGCCGGGGTGGGATAGGACGCGTTGTCGACCAGCATCTCCTGCGCCGAGATGACGATGTCGCAGGCGTGCCGGAAAGTCTCGACGTCGAAGGACCCGTCCTCGGCGTTGAAGAACTTCATCAGGTTGAGCGAGGCGAGATTGCAGGCCGAGTCGTCCACGAACATGTACTCGGAGCAATTCGCAACGACAATGCCTTCAACAACATACGAATGGTGCTGCGGTTCTGTGAGGTTGTATGTGACCTCCGGACCCTCGTAGATCACGTCCACGATCGAGGCGGACGGGTCCTCTCGGTAAAACGCGTGTGCCTCGACGGTTTCCAGGGTCTTCTGATCCTTCCGGGTGAGCGAGAAACCGATCGTCCTTGCGAACCGCTCAAGCGACGGCCCTGTGATCCGCAGGTCGTAGGAAGGCGCGTGGCCAGCGTAGGTCCGCTCCTCGCCCTCCACGGTCCGGTAACGAAAAGTCGAATGTGCCCTGTCGTTGATGTAGATGACGCTCTGAATTCCGAAACCCAGAAGCATCTTCTGAACGCCCTGAACCAGCGCGAGGGATCGCGAACCGAGCCCTGCGTACCGCGTTCCTTTCGCCTCCTGGTTCACAATGCAGCCGTCCGCACCGAACAGCCCTCGCAGGAATCCGACCTGGGCCTCCGCCGGCGCCTGAAAGAGTGACGCGGGGACGGCCTTCTCATGAGACCTTCTCTGCCCGACGCCGAGCGCTGCGAGGAAACGCCGGAACGGCCCCCGCGTCACGCGAAGCTGCTTCGTTCCGTTGGCTTGAAGGCATTCGTTGACCGATCCCGCCCCGACGTATTTCCGCAGGAGCTCCCGATGCCGCGGCATCAGCTCCTGCGCGTCGTCCGGCGTCCCGTAGATCCACGAGAGCATCGTCTCGCCGACGGAGCCATCGCCGACCAAGTGACCGAGCAGCTCTCCGAATTCCCCCGACCATTCCGTCGGAAAGGTCATCTCCTTGAAACGGTCGGCCCGCTCGCGGTAGTCAAGCCAATTCGACGAAACTGGAAGCGCCTTCTCCGCCGCCGTGGCCGGAATCGCCGCATCCGCCAGCAGCACCCGATCCGAGGGTAGCAACTCCTCCACCGCAACGTACCCGCGGTTGACCGTCCAGAAACGATGGTTCTTGGTGGCGCGAATCTCGACGCCGTTGTCGAAGACGACGCGGTAGACGTCGTTGACGCCGGTGATCATGTATTGCGTTGGCGAAGAAAGGACGAGCCCGTGATCGGGCTTGCCTTCGACGCCGTCGGCTCCCGCGGTCGCCCGGTGCGTCCAGACCTTGAATTCCTCGCCGCGGTTGACGCGCTCGATGAGCTCCTTGAACGCGATCCAACCCTTATCCGTCGCCACCCGCTGGTCTCCCGGGAAGCAGGGGTTGGACGCGTTGATCCGGTGCGTGGTCTTGACCGGGTTCCACTTGTTGATCGTGGTGTCGTACTGCATCCCCGGGTCGCCGCAGACCCAGGCGGCTTCGGCGATCTCGGACATGAGCTTGCGGGCCTTGTACTTCTTGAAGGGCTTGCCCGTGAGGACTTCTTTTGTCCACCACTCCCCGTCAGACTCGACCGCGTGCATGAACTCGTCGGTCACGCGGATGGAGTGGTTGGCGTTCTGGTAGAAGATCGACCCGTAGGCCTCGCCGTTGAACGACCCGTCGTAGCCGGCGTCGATCAGGGCCCAGGCCTTCTTCTCCTCGTTGGCCTTGGACAGGATGAAGTCCTCGATGTCGGGATGGTCGATGTTCAGGATGACCATCTTCGCGGCGCGGCGGGTCTTGCCCCCCGACTTGATGGCGCCGGCGAAGGAGTCGAACCCCTTCATGAACGAGAGCGGCCCGGAGGCGGTCCCCCCCGCCGACAGCCCCTCGTGGGAGCCGCGGATGCTGGACAGATTTGACCCGGTCCCCGAACCGAATTTAAACAGCATTCCTTCCGTCTTCGCCAGGTTCAGGATGGAATCCATGCTGTCGCCGCACGAATTGATGAAGCACGCGGAGGCCTGGGGTTTCGGCTCGATACCCACGTTGAACCAGACCGGCGAATTGAAGGAGGCGACCTGATTCACGAGGATCGCGGTCAGCTCGTCGCGGAAGGCGTCGCGGTCGGCGGCCGTGCGGAAGTAGCCGCCCTTCTCGCCGTAGCCGGTCACGGTCTTGACCACGCGCTCGATCAGCTGCCGCACCGAGCTCTCCCGCTCGGGCGTGCCGACGCGGCCGTGAAAGTACTTCTGGGCGACGATGTTGGTGGCGGTCTGGGACCAGGATTTGGGGACCTCGACGTTCTTCTGCTCGAAGATCGTCTCCCCCTTCTCCGACGTGATAGCCGCCGTGCGCAGCTCCCATTCGATCGCCTCGTAGGGCGAGACCGAGGGATCCGAGTAGACCCGGCGAACCTCGAGTCCTCGCAGGCTCCTTGCCGCCGAGCCCCGCTCTGCGGCGGCCGCCGTGGACTTCGTGGCTGCCGGGACGTCCTTCTCGGTCGCGCTCATCCTTTCGCCCCCCTTTTTCTGCGTTTTTTCGGAATGCTCCGCCCCACCCGACAAAATGAAACCCTTCTTTCAGAGGATTGCCGGGCCCAACCGGCGTTGAATTTCAAGGTACGACCGGGTTTGGCCCAAGTCAAGCAAAAATACAAGATGTTGTGGCGTCAGCCGATGACGACGCTTGGAATGGTGGCACAGCCCTTGCTGTTTGAGGTACCGTGAGCAAAGTGAAAAACGGTCAGGATCCGGTTCGGATCGAGGCGAAGTCCGTTTTCGAGGTGAACAACTCGAGGCTCGGAATCGGCGTGTTCAACCGACCGCTGCTCGATACCGAATGCCGCAAGTTCCGCAAGGCCTGGGAAATGGAACCCCTTCCGGGATTCCAGGAGTACGAGCTCGACCGCGGGCGAATCTCCTTCGTGGCTCCCGAGGAGAACGTCCCGGTGGCGTGGAAATCGATCGACCGCATGCTCGCGTTCGCGACGGAGGACGTCAAAAAAGCCTCCTAGATGGTCCTTTTTTGACGCCGTTTGACGCCGACCAAGGCGCCGCCGGATAATGACCGGGAATCGGACCGGGCGGCCGGTCTGTTGAGCGCTGAGTCGACCGAAAGGAAGGAAAACCCAATGTCTTCGATCGCCGAGTCTTCGACCCCCGTCCCCATCAGCGCGCCCGGGCCGTTGCTCCACCTGACGCCTGCCGCCGTGGACAAGGTCAAGTATTTCGCCAAGTCGATGCCGGACTCGGAAGGCAAGCCCCTGCGCGTATTCGTCCAGGGCGGCGGATGCTCCGGGTTCCAGTACGGCTTCACGTTCGACGAGAAGAAGGAAGGCGACAACGCCTGGGACCAGGACGGCGTGACGATCCTGGTGGATCCCCAGAGCGCGACGTACCTGAAGGACGCGACGGTCGACTACGTGGAAGATTTCCGCGGCGCCGGCTTCTCGGTCACCAATCCCAACGCCTCGGGCGGATGCGGCTGCGGAAAGTCCTTCCAGGCGTAATCCTCACGAACACGGTTCCTGCAAAGCCCCGCGCGCGCGGGGCTTTTTTTGTTGCCGCGCGGGCGCATGGGTCCGCCGCTAGACTTCTCCCGGGAGAACGAACGATGAAGATCACGATCCTCGCGCAGCGGTCCTGGGCGCTTCCGGCGGTCTTCGGCCTGGTCTCCGTTTCGGCGGCGGCGCCGGCGTGGGCCGCCGCTGCGTCGCCGGAGACCCTGCGGACCTTCCAGGCTCAGACGCAATCCCTGATGGACGCGATCGGCAGCGGCGACCGCGCCGTCTGGGAGCGCGCGACCGCGCCGGAGTACCGGGTCACCGACGAAGAGGGGACGATCATCGGCCGCAGGCAGTTCCTGGAGGAGCTGAAGGGGCTGCCCGCGGGCTTCTCCGGAACCATCGCGGTCAAGGACCTCACCGTCGACCAGTACCCCGGTTTCGCCGTGGTCCGCTATCTCGACGACGAGCACGAGACCATCTTCGGGCAGGAGCTCCACACCTTCTACCGCGCGACCGACACGTACCGGAAGGACGGCGCCGGCTGGAAGCTCGTGGCGACGCAGGTCACCGTCGTGCCGAGCGATCCCGCGCCGCTCGTGACGCCGACGCCCGGAGAGCTCGCGCGCCTGGAAGGCACCTACCGCCTCGGCCCGGGGCGGGACTACATGGTGCGGGTCCGCGAGGGAAAGCTCTTCGGAGGACGCAACGAGACGTCGCTCAAGGAGATGATTGCGCTGTCGCCGCTCGTCTTCGTGCCGAGGGGCGGCATCTACCCGCAGATCTTCGTCCTGGACGCCTCGGGCAAGGCTTCGAGGCTCGTCCAGTACCACAAGTTCGAAGAGATCGTTCAGAAACGGGTCGAGACCAACGACTAAGGACTAAAAGGACTAAGGACATGGCCTTCACGACGCCGGCTGGTAGCGGGGCTTCAACTCGGTCGAGTTCCAGACCTCCGCGGCGATGCGCCACTCTCCGTGGTCGTTTCGCTTCAAGCCGATCACGAAATTCAAGCCGGTCTCGCCTTCGCGGCGCAGGAACGAGCCGACGACGTAGCCCGTGTCGCTTCCGACGTTGCGCTGAAGCGTCTTGACCAGCAGCGGAAACCCCGTCTGGCGAAGGTGGTCGGCCAGGATGCGGCGGCGCCAGAACGCCTGGATCTCCTCGCGGCCGCGGGCCATGGGCCGCTCGTGGGGCATCAGCAGCGCGTCATCGGTGTACAGGGCAGCCAGCTGCGCCGGATCCCCGCCGTTGTAGGCCGACAGGTAGCGGTCGAGGATTTCATCGGCCTCGTCGCGATCGGCCAGGGCCGGCCGAGGAGTCTCTCCGACCATGAGAAGGAGCGCGCCCACCGCGAGCGCCCAAAGCCGGATGTCCTTCGTGCGCATCGTCCACCTCCGCCTGGAGGAACGCAACACGGCGACGCCACCGGGAATGCCCGGAAGGGTCCAGGAGAACTTCGAACCCGGCCGATCCGGCTAGCTCGTCTCCATCGGCCCGTTGCCCGCCGCTCGATCCAGCCGCCTGGCCTCCGCGTCCATCCGTCCCATCCACATCAGGGCGTACATTCTGAAGTCGCCGAGAAACGACCAGAGGGGATATTGGAACGTCGCCGGACGGTTGCGCTCGATGAAAAAGTGGCCGATCCAGGCCAGGCCGTAGGAGCCTACCAGTCCCCACAGGAGGAAGAACGGTTCCCGGGAGCCGATCGCCCGGGCCAGGCAGAAAAGTCCCAGGGTCGTTCCCGCGAAGTGCAGCGCGCGGGTGCCGGCCCTTCGGTGCTGACTCACGTAGAAGGGCCAGAACTGCTCGAAAGTCGCCGGCGGCGCCGCCCGATCCATGCGGATATTCTACGGTCGCGAAAGGGGCAGAGATGACGCGAATGCGGACTCGAATCTTCCTCGCGGCGGTGATCCTGGCGTGCGCCGCGCCGCGGGGCTGGGCGCAGAAGAACGCCCGGAAGGCTCCGTCGGCGACGCCTACGCCGGAAGCCAAACCCTGCGCCGCCGCGGCCTACCGCCAATTCGATTTCTGGCTGGGCGACTGGGACGTCGTGACCGCCGACGGGAAGCCCGCCGGAACCAACCATGTGGTCTCGCTCTTCAGAGGCTGCGGGCTCCAGGAGAACTGGGAATCCGCCAAGGGGGGCCACGGCACCAGCCTGAACGTGTACGACATCGTGACCCGCCGCTGGCACCAGACCTGGGTCGACGATCAGGGCGGTCTGCTCGAGTTGAACGGGACCCTGGACGAAGGCAAGATGGTCCTGGTCGGCAGCCGGCCTTCGGTCAAGAACAAGAACGAACGCGTCGTGCACCGCATCACCTGGTCGCCCCTCGCGCCCGACCGGGTCCAGCAGCTCTGGGAGGCCACCACCAACGAAGGCCGCACCTGGACGACCGTCTTCGACGGAACCTACGTGCGCAAGAAGTGACGATCGGAGGACCGGGGACTTAGGACTTAGGACTCAAGACTCAGGACAGAAAACAATCTAAAAATTGCTTCGCGTTCTCCCTTCCGCCTTCCGCCTTCCGCCTCACGCCCTAGGCGAGCATGCTCGAGAACGCCGAGGAGAACGTCGGATAGGCCCAGACCATGGACTCCAGGTCCGCGGCGGTCAGGTCGAAGCGGATCGCCATGGCGAAAACGTGGATGAGCTCGGCCGCGCCGGCCCCGTAGAAGTGCGCGCCGACGATCCGCCGCGAGCCTTCCTCGGTCACGATTTTGGCCCTGGCCGGCCGGTCGCCGGCGATCGCGTACACCTTCCAGTCGTCCATGTCGAAGAGAGTCGCGCGGACAGCGAGCCCGGCCCGGCGGGCTTCCGCTTCGGTCTGTCCCACCCACGCGAGCGGCGGCACGGTATACACCGCCTGCGGGATCGCGTCGTAGGAGATCCGCTCGACGTCTCCCTCCAGAAAGTTCCTGGCCACGACCCGGCCCTCGTACGACGCGACCGGCGAGAGCTGCCTCCTCCCGTGCGCGTCGCCGCCGGCGAAGACGCGGCGATTGCCCGGGCTGCGCAGGTAGGCGTCGACGGCGACGCCCTTCCTGTCCGCGGCGACTCCGGCCGCGGGCAGGTCGAGCGCCTCCACGGCGGGAACGCGCCCGGCGGCGTTCAGGACGAAATCGGCCTCGAAGACGCGGGTCCGGCCGCCCGCCTCCGCGTCGACGAAGAAGCGCGCCGCGCTGGAGGTGACCGCCTTCACCCGGGCTTCCTGCACGAACTCGATCCCGAGCGACCGGGAGTGCTCGACCAGCGCGTCCACCAACGATTCGTCCGCCCCGCGAAGGGCCCGGTCGGACGGAAGGAGAAACACGACGCGCGAGCCCAGTCGGGCGAACACCTGGCCGAACTCGAAGGCCACGACGCCGGCGCCCAGGATCACGAGCGCTTCGGGAGGGCGGGGATGATTCAGGATGTCGTCGGTCGTTCGGACGAGGTCCGCTCCCGGAAACGCGAGCGGCCGCGGCCGGGATCCGGTCGCGATCAGGAAGCCCTCCGCCGACAGCGCCCGGCCGTCGACCGAGAGAGTCTCCGGCGAGACGAACCGAGCCTCTCCATGGATGCGCTCGATGCCCTTTTCCGCGAGCGTCGCTTCCGTCGCCGCGGGAACCGGATCTGTGAAGGTCCGTTTGCGCCGCAGCACCGCTTCCCAGTCGATCCCGCGCACCGGTGCGTCGATCCCGTGCCGGCCGGCGTGCCGCACCTCGTCTAAGACTTCCGTCGCGCGCACGAAGACCTTCTTGGGGTTGCAGCCGGCCAGCGAGCAGAGACCGCCCACCGGTCCGCGGTCCACCAGGGCCACCTTGCGCCCCGCGGCGGCGATCCGGTACGCGGCGGTCAGGCCGGTGTTGCCGCCTCCAATCGCGATGAAATCGTAACGATTCGGAGGCGTTGCGCTCATGGTCGCCCCTTCGCCGAATGTCCCATGACCGACCTTTTCCCCGCTTTTCTTCGTTCCCGGGAACGAGTCTATTCCCGAGCGCGCCCGGCCTCTGTATCCTCGAGAGACGGAGGGCTCCTGGAAGACAAGGGCAAGGGCGTCTACAACGTCGTCGTCATCGGCGCGGGCACCGCCGGACTGGTCACCGCGGCGGCGACCGCGGGCCTGGGCGGACGCGTGGCCCTGATCGAGCGCGCCAGGATGGGAGGCGAGTGCCTCAACACCGGCTGCGTGCCTTCCAAGGCGCTGCTCTCCTCCGCGCGCCTGATCGCGCAGGTTCGCCGCGGCGAGGCCTGGGGGCTTCCCTCCCAGGAGCCGACCTACGAATTCGACCGGGTGCTCCAGAGCATGCGCGAGCGGCGGGATCGCCTCGCTCCGCACGATTCGCAGGAGCGCTTCGAAGGGCTGGGCGTGGACGTCTTCCGGGGATCGGCGCGGTTTCTTTCTCCGCGCGAGGTCGCCGTCGGCGAGACCGTGCTCAAGGCGCGCCACTTCGTGATCGCCGCGGGAAGCCGCGCCGCCGTGCCGGTGATCGAGGGGCTGCAGGACGCCCGCGTCTACACCAACGAGACGATCTTCGACGACATGAACGAAAAGCCCCTGCGGATCGTGATCCTGGGCGGCGGCCCCATCGGCTGCGAGCTCGGGCAGGCGCTGGCGCGGCTCAAGGTATCCGTGACGATGGTCCAGCGCGGCCCGCGCATCCTGCGCCGGGAGGACGCCGACGCGTCGGACGTCGCGCTGGCCAGCCTGCAGGCCGACGGCGTCCGCGTCGTTCCCAACGCCGACGTGAAGATGGTGACGCGGCAGGGCTCGCGCACGCGCGTCTGGGTCGAAGTCGAGGGCCGCGACCGCGAGCCGGTCGACTGCGACGCGATCCTGCTCGCCGCCGGCCGCGTCCCCAACGTGGAAGGGCTGGACCTTGAGGCCGCCGGCGTGGCCCACAACGCCCGGGGGATCGTGGTGGACGACCGACTGCGCACCTCCCAGCCGCACATTTTCGCCGCCGGGGACATCGCCGGCGGGCTCCGGTTCACGCACGTCGCCGACCTGCACGCCCGGACGATCGCCCGCAACATCCTGGTTCCCTGGTTTCCCGCCCGGGTCGGCGGCGAGGTGATCCCCTGGTGCACCTTTACCTCGCCGGAAATCGCGCGCGTGGGCTTGAACGAAGAGGAGGCGGTGAAGCGGGCGGTGCCCTACGACGTCTACAAGCAGGCCATGGCCGTCACCGACCGCGCGATCGTGGAGGGGACCGAGGCCGGCTTCGCCAAGGTGCTCGTGGCCCGGGGAACCGACCGCATCCTGGGCGCCACGGTCGTGTCCGCGCGGGCCGGAGAGATCATCCACGAGTTCGCCCTGGCCATGAAGGCGGGGATCGGTTTGAGGACCATCTCCTCGCTGGTCCACGCCTACCCGACGTACTCCGAGATCGCCCGCAAGCTCGGCGACGAGCTGCAGAAGAAGCGCCTGACGCCGCGGGCACGGGCTCTCTTCGACTGGCTCTACCGGCGTTCCCGCAACGCCGCGCGCTGACCGCTCCGGAAACTCAGGGCTGCCGGGCAATCGCGGGCGCGGCCGCGGCTTCGACGTCGAGTTCGGGCCAGGCCAGCGCCAGCAGATCGCGGTAGCCGGCGCCTTCGGACGCCGCGGCGGCGGCCCGCGTCAGATCGAGGCCCTGCCCATGCCCCTCGCCGCGCCCTCGGAACGCGACCTCGCCGGCACCGAGCGTGGCCGACTCCGGACAGGACGGAAGCCGGAGCTGGTTGCGGACGACCTCGCACGGGAACCGGCGGACCGCCGGGGCCGCGATCTCGAAGGCGCCGTCGGCGGCGCGGGACAGGCGCACGGGACCGCCGCCCAGTCCGAGGGCCCGCGCTACGGCGTCCGCGCTGCGAACCTGCGTCCACGGCCGCGCCCCTCCCAGAAAGAAGGGCAGCCAGGTCCGGCCCGCCGCGGGGGCCGCGATCTCCAGGCTCGCCGTCAGCGCCACGGCCTGCTCGGCGCGTCGGCGCGCCGCCGCGGGAACGTCTCCGTCCTGACCGAACAGGCTGCAGTGCGTCGTATCGCAGGGCGGCCGCTCGCCGTGGCGCGGGACGTGCCGGTTGTTGCGCACGACCAGCGCGAGGGCGGCCAGAAGCTGCGTGTGGCCCGCGGGCAGCTCCGAGAGCACGCTCGAGACGGCGTAGGCCCGTTCGCTCGTCGCCAGGACGAACCGCGACCCCCGGCGCGCCCGCGCGCTCTTCTCCCGCAGCGGGACCGAGGAGAACCCCTCCTCGGCGGAGAGAGGCTCGACGCGCAGCGCGCCGAACAGGCGGCGCCGTTTCGGGGATCCCCGGCCGTCGGCGTAGCGCGCCTCCAGAGCCGCGGCGGGACAGGCGTAGACCTCGCCGGATCGGAGCGTTTCCGCGGCCACGACCGTCGCGGGCTCCCGCAGGCTCCACGAGCCCGACGGCGAGCGCCGCAGCAAGGGCGCGCCGTCGCCGCAGGACAGGACGAGGCCGGCGTCCGGCACGAGGCCCAGGACCTGGACCTCGGCGGGCCGTTCGAGGCCGGTGAGCGACGCCGCCAGCCGCCGCTCGAGCTCGGGCAGGAGCGAGGCGGTCGAGCGCCCGGTCGCGTGGAGGGCGGCGAGAAACGCCGGAGGCCCCGCGCCGTCGCGCGGCCCCACCGCGACGATCCAGGCGTGCAGCGGCGCGCTGCCGGCGTCGCGCACGGTGCCGGTCTTCAGGGCGATCCCGCGCCGCACGAACCATTCCGCCCCCGGCGCCGCCGCCAGCGTTCCCTCCCGCGCGGTGGCGCGCAGCGCGTCGACGACGAACGGCGCCTTGCGATCCAGCCAGGCGAAGAGACGCACCGCGTCGAGCGGCGAGAGCGTGAAGCCGTCTCGCAGGCCGATCCGCTGGTCCATCGTCATGGCGGTCACGGCCGGACCCTCGAAGCGCACGCCCAGGAGTTTCATCTCCTCGTCCCAGCCGTCGAGCTGCCGTCCGGCGGCCGGTTCGGCGTCGAGGAAGAAGCCGTTGCAGGAGGTCGCCAGCGCGCGCTCCCACGTGAAGACGTCTCCGGCCGCGGGAGGGCCGGGACAGCGCCATTCCAGAGAGTCCCGCGCCGGGCGAGGCTCGAGGAGGGCCCCGGCCGACGCGACCAGCGAGGGCTTCAGGATCGAGCCGGCCGGAGAGCGGGCGCGCGGCCGTCCGTCCTGCGCCAGGGTGTCGCCGGAGAGGCCGTCGACGAGCAGAAAGTCCGTTCGCGACGGCGCCGCCTCCGCGCCCAGGCCGCGGACGGCGTCCAGGAATTCCGCCAGGGCGCCGCTGCCGGAAAACCGCGGCGCATCGCAGGAGGACAGAAGCCGCGCGAAGGTCGTCTCCCAGAGCCGGGCCGAGCGCGGCTCGGAGAGGACTCGCGCAAGGGCCTGCTGCGCGGAGCGCGAATCGCTCCGGGCCTCCGAGGCGTTGGCGGCGAGCCAGTCCCGCGCGGCCGAGGCGTAAACGAAACGGGTGCCCTGGAACGTCCGGCGCGCCGCGTCGCCGGAAAAAAAGAGGGCGAAGGCTTCCGACAGAAGCGGCGTCGAGGCGGCCAGCCCGGGGCAGCGCGCCTCCAGGAAGACGTGGGCGAGCTCGTGGCGGACGACCGCGTCCGCGGCGCCCCGGGTCAGGAGGGGATGGAGCTCGATCCGGTTCCCGCGGGCGCGCCCGAAATCCGCGGGCATCGCGGCGGGATCCCCCAGCGAGACCGCGAGCGGCGGCCGGTCGACCCGCAGGCCGAGCCGCGACTCCCAGGACGACCAGGCCTGCCCGGTCTGCGAGTCCCACCGCGCCGCGTCGGCGGCGGAGACCGGCGGGGCGAAGCGGATGTCACCGCCGCGGGCGATCGGGCAGAGGATCCACGCCCACGCGGCGAGAAGGAGTCTGCGAGTAGATCGACTCATCGTAGAAGTCCTCGAGCCGCGCGACCCCGGTGGCGAAGTCGCCGGCGTACTGGGCGCGCAGCACGTATCCGACCTGGTAGGCCCGATCCATCCAGTTGCGCGCGAAGGCGAAGGTCCAGCGGATCCGGTCGTTGCGCACGTCGCGCGTCGCGTAGCCCCCCGCGTGAAGGCGCAGGCCGTAGGGGGCCGCGTCGAAAACCCGGTCCTCCTCCACGACGGAGAGCCCGGCGGGGATTTCGTCGGACAGCGCGTAGTACGACGAGGTCCACCACGGCAGCGCGCCGTACCGCGGGCGGAAGGTGAGCTTCACGTAGACCAGATCGCCGATGCGCACGCGTCCCTGAAGCGGCAAGGCCGCTCCGGTCTTGGGATTCAGACGGAAGTACTCCTTCTGGAGATCCCACCCTCCGGCTACCGCGGGCGCCCGGTCGAGCGGGACCTCGCGGGTCACGCGGGCTCGCAGACGCACCGACTCGGCGACGCCGTCCACGGCGATCGGCCCCCGGGCCGCCTCGGCCGGATCGACCACGATCTCCAGTCCGCCCGGCACTTCGCGCAGAGCGAGCCTGGCGGCCTCGACCGGCCGGCCGCCGGCGGTCACCCGCGGGCGCGGGATCTCGCGGGCCGACTTCAAGGACTGGTCGATGAGCCAGGCCGAGTGCGCCAGGACCCCGGAGGTCTCGAACGTGGAACCGAAGTGGCGCCCGTCGAACGCGGCGAGCAGGCGCAGGGACAGCTTGCGCGTCGCCGCCGCGTCCAGCCGTCCGAAGTCGTGGAGGGCGCGCGCGGCCACCGAGAGCGTCGAGGGCAGCCGGCCCGGAAACCGCGGCCAGTCGCCGGCCAGGGGCGTCCAGGCCTTCGGATCGGGCGCCGCGCCGGCGAGAAAGCGGCCGACCTCCGCAGAGACGTCGGCGAGCAGGCCGGCCGTGATCCCGTCGAAGCCGGTTCGATTCTCGAATCCAAAACCCCTGATCGCTTCGAGCAGAAGAGCGCGGTCGAGGACCGTGCCGTGCGCCTTGGCCCACTCGGCCTGGAAGCGCACCGCCGCCTCCACCGTGCTCCCGGCCTCGGGGATGAGACCGAGCGCATGGAGGCGCCCTTCGATGTAGGTCGCCGCGACGCCGAGCGACGAGGCCTCGTCCGGGATCTGGGCCTTCAGCCACCCGAGCGACCTCGGCGCGTCGAGAGCCTGCGCCGGGCCCGGATCGTCGAGCGACGAGAGAAGGCCGAGGACGATCGCGGTCATGGACGGATCGCCCTTGCCCGAGCCGGGCCACCACACGAAGGAGCCGTCCAGGTTCTGCAGGCCCTTCAAGCGGGCCAGCCCGGCATCGGAGAACTCGAGCGCGTTCTTGCGCATCTCCTCCTGCTCCCTCGTGAGCGCGCCGGCCTTGGCCGGATCCAGGAGCGCGCGGGCCACGAGACTGGGCACCGTCGCGCTGGCGACCTGCTCGGCGCAGCCGTAGGGATAGGCCATCAGCCAGCGCAGGGCCGGAAGCATCGTGGCGGCAAGGTCATCGGTCGCGTAGATCCGGATTTCGGAGAAGGACTCCCCGGGAGCGAGCGCCTCGGTCGCGGGCCGGCCGGGCGCGAGCTCGCGGGTCTGGCTGAAGGCCACTCGCGCCGCGAGCGTGCGCACCGAGCTCTCGAAGCGCTGGACGTCGCCGGCCGAAGAAATCGTCGTCTTCAGCACGGCGGCGCCGGACGGATCCGCCGCCGCGAGGTTGACCGTGGCCCGGCCGGACGCCTCGGCCCCCGGCATGAGCGTGGCGGAAACGGCCGGCGGCGCTGGCGACGTCAGGGCCGCGGGGAGCTCCACGGCGGCCTGCACCTGGCGGGCCGCCTTGTCCTGGTTGGCCACGAGCAGGCGCAGCTGTGTGGAATCCCCGGCGCGCAGAAACGGCGGCGCCGCGACCGAGAAGGTGACTTTCGCGTTGGTCCCGAACTCTCCGGTCCCCTCGCCGAACCGCCCGCGCGTGTCCACGGCCACCGCCGACACGTTCCAGGTGGTCTGGTTGGCCGGCAGCCGGAACGAGACGGTCGCGCGCCCGTCGGCGTCGGTCACCACGTGGGCGTTCCAGTAGGCCGTGTCCTCCTCCTTGCTGTCTTTCTTATCCGGCTTGGTCGCGGCCATCCAGAAATTCGGGCGGAAGAGACGGGCCAGGCGCTCCCCGTAGCCGTAGGACTGGAACTCGCGGCTGTAGAAGCTCATGAGATTCAGACGCTCGGTCGGATAGAAGAAGGCCAGCAGCGACGGGCGGAACTCCGGCTGCAGCGCGAGGACGGCCTTGTCCACCACGGACACGGACACCTCCGCATCGACCGGCTTGCCCGCCGGGTCGACGACGCGCACGGACACCGCCTGGCGCTGCCCCGGCTTGGCCAACGCGAGCTGCGGCTTCACCGACACGGAGAGGGTCTTGTCCCGCGGCGGCACTCGCAGCGTGAGCGTGCGCTCGATCCAGCCCCGGGACGAATCGGCGTATCCGAGCACGGCATAGGCCGCCGTGCCGTACGCGGAAAGGATGGGGACGGAGATCCACGTCGAGTTGCCGACGACCGCCTGGACGCGCTGCTCGTAGATCCTGCGCCCGGCCACGGTCAGGTGCAGCCGGCCGCGGTTCTCTCCGCGCTCGCCCCAGCCCTCCGGCAGCAGGACCAGCGCTTTCGCGGTCTCTCCGGGCGCGAAGACGGACCGCTCCTGCAGGATCGTGATGTCCGAGACGTCCACGATCGGCGCGCCCGGCTCGCGCGGGGCCACCACGATCGACGCCTCGGCGGTGGTCGGCTTGTCGAAACTGTCGCGCAGCGTGACGACCGCGTCGAGCCGGCCGGGCGCGTCCAGCGGGACCGGGACCTCGAACCGCCCGTTCTCCGCGGTCGCGAACAAGGTCTCGCGCTTGAGCGGAGGCTTCTTGTAGGGCGTCAGGGTCCAGGCGATCGAGCCCGCGGTCTTCCCGTAGGCCTTTCCGGACGGATGCACCGCGCGGATGGACAGGCGCGCCGGGTGGTCCGCGCCGGCGTACACCGAGGACATCCGGGCAAGCGCCACGACCTCGCTGCGGACGTCCAGGAACGTCCTGGAGAACGCGGCCGCGTTGCCGTCGGGATCCTGGCCGAAGAGCCGCAGGACGAAGGTGTAGTCGTAGTTCGGCGGCCCGGGCAGGGTCTCCGGAAGCGCCAGCTCGATCGAGGCCTTGCCCTGCGCGTCGAGCTCGACGTCCTCGACCGCGGCGACCGGATAGGGCACCGCGACGGAGTCGCCCTCCCCCCTGGCGTCCCATCCGTAGGTCGTCGCGCTCCCGGTTTCTCCCAGGCCGGCGTCCTCCACCCACTGCGGCGTCTCCGCCCGCACGCGGAAGAGCTGCGCGGACACTTTCACCCCGGCCGGCACGCCTCCGGCGTAGCGCTCGACGGCGACCTCGGCGAGAAGCTTCCCGCCGGCGTGCAGCGTCTCCTGCTCGGTCTTGACCTTGAAGAAGAAGAGCGGCTTGACGTACTCGCGCACGCGGAACTCGCCGGCATGGCTGGCTCCGGCGATCGCGGCCCGCACCCGGTAGATGCCGTTGAAGTCGCCGGTGCCGATCGGGAGCGATCCGGAGAACGTTCCGTAGGGGGTCACCCGCGCGTCGACCTCCGGCGCAAGGACCTTGCCGGTCAGATCCACGAGGGAGACCCGGGCGACGTCGGCCTTTCCGGTCACCGCGTTCCACAAGCGGCTCCAGCCGTCGGCGGGCTGGCGCAGCACGCCCTTGAACCGGACCGTCGCGCCGCTCTTGTAGAGCGGGCGGTCGGTGTAGAGATAGACGTCGGGAAAGACCGCCGTGGTCGGAAAGAATTCCGTGTCCACGATGGCGACGGAGTCCCTCTCCCGCACGACGACGAGCAGCTCCGTGTCCCGCCATCCCTGGAGAGACAGCACGCCGTCGCCGTCGGTCTTGCCGCTGCCGATCCATTGCCCGCGCAGGTTGCGGACTTCCACCTCCGCGCCCGCCGCGGGACGCCCGTCCCGGCGCGCCACCCGCACCAGCGCCGCTCCGTCGGTCTGCTGCACCACCGCGGACAGATCGTTGACCGCCAGCACGACCTGGCCTTCCAGATCGCCCTGGAGGACCTGGACCAGATAGAAGCCCGGCGGGAGCTTGGGAAGGCGGATGACCTTCTGGCGCAGGCTCCCCTCCCGGGAGAACCACCAGTCGAAGCCGGGCACGTCGAACGGCGTCCGCGCGTCGGCGGCGTCGGGCTCGAAGGCGAGCTCGGTCACCAGGGTGAAGTTGGCCGGGCCGGCGACGATCCGCGCGGGCCCCTCGGACAGCCGCGAGCCGGAGGGGTTGGACGAGCCGCCGAACTCTCCCATCAGGCCCTTGCGCAGCTCCAGGTTGGCGGCCGACCGGAGCCACTGGAGATCCAGGCGCGTCTTGTTCAATCCGGCGAAGAGGTACTTCGCGCTGTTCCACTCCACCGCCGGCTCGCGCCAGGCGCGCCGCAGATCGATCTGGCTGGTCACGAACTCCTTCATGTCCCGGGGGCGATAGATGCGCACCGCGAAGGGCGCCTCCCGCCCGTAGTGGAGCTCCACCTCGGGCGCCTCGCCGGGCCCGAAGTCGCGCCGCACCGTGATGTACAGCTCCTTGCCCCAGAGGGCCCCGGAGAACGTGAAGAGCAAGGCCAGGAGCCCGGCGACGCGGCGGCTCATGGCTCGGCTCCGGCGAGGACGACGGCGTTGCCCCGCACGCGACCGGCGAAGGCGTAGACCGGAAGCTCTCCGAGAAGCTGCATGGCCTGGGCGAGCTCGGGCGGAGGCGGACCCTTGGCGCGGGGCCGGCCGGTCTCCGCTTCCGCGTTGGAATCCCCTTGCGCGCGCGGGGGAGTCTCGCGCTCCCAGCCCCAGGCGACCGCGGACTTGAAGAACGCTCCGGCGTTCCAGAGCACGCCGGACGACAGCGGCTGCCGGGTGAAGACGGAAAGCAGCTTGGGCGACATCTGCCGCAGGGAGGGCTGGCGTCCCGCGCAGACCTCGGCCACGCGGGCGAGCGCCGCCCGGGAGGGCGACAGGGCGACGAAGCCCGGGCAGGCCCGCGAGGCGTGGACCTCGTAGCGAGCGCTCTGATTGAAGAGCGCGTCGAGGTCGGCCAGCGCGCGGTCGTCTCCGCGAGGCTGCGGCACCAGCAGGACCGACAGGGCCTCGGGGACGCCACGCTCCCCCGAGCGCATTCCCAGGTACACCAGCGAGATGGGAACCGCGCGGCGGTCCCTGCCGGGGGCGGCCTGGAAGTACGACTCCATCGAGGAGATCGAGAGCGGGCCGGGATCGGGCAGAAAGACGGTGGCGAAAAAGAGCGCGTCCGCAGGAACGGCGTTGAGCAGGGCGGCCTCCGCCGGGCCCGAGCCGATCCGGTGCTCCGCGGTCAGGGTGAGCTCACCCCCCGCCGGCGTGAAGCGCGCGCGGCGCGCGTCCCAGTCGAAGGTCAGGCGCAGGCGCTGGCCCACTCCCAGGAGCCGCTCGACGACCGCGGACCACGAGGCGAAGAACACGCGCGGGTCCACGTCCAGGACGGCGGCGGCCGGCCCGGGGTCGGGGGCGCACCGCCGCGAAAGAACCGCGGCCACGCGGGGGTCGCGGCTGATCGCCAGGCAGGTCGGCGTCTCCACCACGGCGAAGCGCTGGAGCTGCAGCGCGATCGGGGTCACCGCGACGTCCTCGACCCGCCCGACGTCGAGCGCAATCCTCGTCGCCACGTCCTCTCCCGACCGCAGCGCGCGGACCACCAGCGCCGCCGCCTCGCGCTCGGCCGGCGACAGCGCGGGCAGGCAGACCCCGAACGGGCTGACCAGGTCGGGCGCATGGAAGTACGCGAGCCGCAGGGGGCGTCCATCCAGGAGGCGTTCGGCCAGGAAGTCCACCAGGCGGCCCTTCCAGGAATCGCGGGGCCCCGCGGCGTAGAGCACCGGCCCCATCCGCACCATCGCGCCGCGGAAGAGGTTGGACGCCTGGACGTTCTTCATCCAGGCGTTCTCGCGGAAGAGTTTGCGCAGGCGCGCCCCGTCGGACACGGTCACCTCGTACTCCGGGGCGAGCGGCGCGGGCGCGGGAGCGTCGTCGCCGCGCGCGGCGGGGATGGCCAGGGCCCAGGCGGCGAAGGCGGCGGCGAGCACGCGTCGGGCGGCGCTCATGTCAGTGCTCCTTGCGCCCGCGGCCGGCCCAGCCGCTCCAGCGGAAGGTGCCGACGAAGCGCGGATTGGTCGATTCGGGCCGCCACTCCGGCGGACCGGCGAGCAGTTCCTCGAGCCAGACCTTGCGCACCGCGGCGTCGGATCCCGCGGCGCCGTTGTGGTACACGACCAGGATGCGGTCGGGGGCCGCGCCCGGCGGGCGCAGCAGGAGCATCAAGTGCCACCCGTCGGCCGGCGGCTTTTCCGGATTGTAGAAGGCCAGCAGGTCGCCGGTCTGGACGGAATCCTTCGAAGGCGCGCGCGAGACCGGCGAGAAGTTGTACCCGACGAGCTCCTCGGCGGTCACGAACGCGGCCGGGCGGCCGCTGCGATCCCGCCAGAGAGGACCGCGTTGACCGAGCGACTTGCGGTAGAGGAAGCGGACGAAGCCGGCGCAATCGCGCTGGGAAGGATCCCAATCGGGGCGCGGGGCCTCGGCCTGGGTGAGGGCTTCGTTCAACAGACGAAACCGCGCGCTGTCGGCCCCCGAGAGTCCGCCGGCGAGGAGGAGGGTCAAGGGCAGCAGGAGCGTCCGCACGTCAGTTGTCCAGGCCCGGGTCGTCGCCCTGCTTGGGCCGGTAGTCGGTCACCCAGGCCGGCCAGACGCGCGCGTCGGCCGGTTTCTTCTCCAGGGTCGGCAGGTAGACGTGGGCCTGGCCGCCCTTGTCCACGCGGAGCCAGGCCAGCGTCTGGGTCTCGCCCGGCTTGACCAGCGGCAGGCGCACGCGGCGGCGGATCTCGTTGGGCGTGCCGCCGAACAGGACGATGTTCAGGGTCGCGATCGTGTGGGCCTTGTCGCCGCTCGGCCAGTAGTTCACGTCCACGCGGTAGAAACCCAGGGGCGGCGACGCGTGCGTGTAGAGGTACGGCCCGAAACCCGGGCTGTCGAAATCGCCTCCCTGTTCGTTCAGGTAGAAGCGGCCCCCCGAGGGAGAGCTCGTGCGGGCCCAGAAGACGTGGGTCGCGGCGTCCCGGCCCGCGGTCTCGACGTCGGCCGCGTCCGGCGGAGGCTCATAGACGTGCAGGTCCGTGTAGACGCCGTCGGTGTCGCTGGTCAGGACCAGGAAGATCGGGACCGGCGGGACCTGGGCGAAGAGCGTCCGCTGCGCCCGTCCCGAACCGCCGGCGTTGGCGCCTTGCACCACGATGGCGTTCTTTCCGGAGGTGACGGGGAACTTCCTCTGGAAGGCGCCGTTGACGGTCTTCAAGAGGTAGCGGTCGCCGTTGATGCTCACCGTGACCGGGTTGATCGTCGCGTCGCTCACCCGGCCCTCGACGGAGACCATGCGGTCGACCGTCCAGCCTCCCATCGGAGAGGTCAGGGTGATCACCGGCGCGGTCGTGCCCGTGCCCAGGACCTTGCCGGTCGGCCGATCTCCGGCGGAGGCCGGCAGGGCCGACAGGAGCACGCTCAGCAGAGGCGCAAGAACCATACAGATTTCCTCGGTTCTTCGGGACGGGATCGCGGCGTCGGGTTTTGACCTTCTTCTATAGCCGAAGACCGGGGATTCCTCAACCGGGAACGCGCCCGAATCGGGCTGGGGCCGGTTTCCGCTCAAGTTCACGACGGTCTCTCCAGGCAGATCAGACCGCGCGGAGCGCTCCTGGCCGCGGCGGCGGCGAGGAATGTTCGAGGCGTCCCGTGGCGAATTCGTGGCGGCCGCGCCGGTGCGTCCCAAAGGGCGCGGATTCGGGCGAGTGAAGGCGACGTGGGGCTACGTCGTGAGTTCCAACTTCACTTCCCGGCGTTCCCGGCGTTCCCGCGCGTTCCCGGCGATCGTTTCAGCTCTTCTTCTCCCCCGCCGCCGCGGCCCAGGCGGTCGCCTTGCGCGCGCTGTCCAGGGTGTTGAGCGTCGCGGACTCCCGCTGGAGCACGTTCTGACCGTAGCCCTTGCGGGTGATGAAGTCGAAATCCACCTGCTGGTAGGGCACGCCGGGCGGCAGGAGCTCCTTGCGGTAGTGCCAGACCTCCCGCCAGCTGTTGGCGGAGCTGTCGGCCATCTGGGTCCCCGGCCCGCTCACGCGGTCCACGGCCGCGGCGGTCTGGCCGCTGGGCGCGCGACCGGCCGAGCCCAAACGCGCGGCGGTCTCCGCGTCGTGGCGACCGACCGTCGAGTTGCCGGAGGCCTCGGCCGAGTCCTCCCCCGCCGCGATCGGCTTGCGTCCCACGTAGGTCGGCGGTCCGAGCAGGAGAAACACCATGCCGCGATCGGTCAGCGCGCCCCGCGTCTCGTCCTGGGCGAAATTCTGGTCGGCGAAGGCGACGCGCCGCTCGAACTCCTGGCGGAATTCGTTCTCCGGCGTCTCCGGCTTCGGGTCGCGCGCGGCCCAGAACTTCGTGACGAACTCCGAGCGCGCCACGGCGTCGGTCTGGCGCTCCCACTCCCGCTTCTCCTCCGGCGTCATCAGGAACCGCGCCGGTCCCTTGCCCCAGTCCTCCCGCGAAGGGTCGACCGGAACGGACTGGTTCAGGCGGAAATCGCGATACGCGCCGGCCAGGGAGGGCATGCCCGAGACGGGCTCTCCCCGCTTGGCCACCGCCTTGCGCGCCTCCTCCATCGCCGCGACCGCTTTTTTCGAGTACATGGCGCGGTCCAGGCTGGCGTTGGGGTTGAACCCAAGAAAGATCTCGAACTGCTCCTGGGCCTGTGCCGCCTTGTCCAGATTGGCCAGGCACACCGCGCGGTAGAACGCCAGCGCCGGCTCGAGCTGCGTTCGGGCCTTCTCCAGGCCGGGCTTTCGGCTCTCCGTGTCGAGCGCGTCGAGCGACTTCAAGGCCGCGTCCCAGGAGGCAGTCTTGACCTGGTCCTTGGCCTTCTGAAAGAGGGCGCCCAGGTCCTGGGCGGCCACGGGAACGGCGAGCGCGAGCGCGAGAAGGGCGAAGGCGGCGGTGCGTTTCATGTCCGGAACCTCCAAGGAAAGCGATTCTAGACCGGCCGGTCAAGAAAACAGGGCGCCTTTCGCCTCCCCTGGAGGCATGAACCGAGGAGATCCTCCCAACGTAAACCTGAGTGCCGATCGCGCAGCGCCTCGTCGTCGACGATGGCGATCCTCATGTCCCCACCGCCTCCCGGCGTCCCGGTCCACGGCCCGCGCGCGCGGGAGCGAGACCTCGCGATCACGCCGGCGCCTGCCCCGCCGGAGAGCGTCGGCCGCTGACGCGGGCCGTAGAGCCGGGCCAGACGCACGCGCGTGTTGGACCGGCCGACGGCCTCGCGCAGAGACGGCGGGGGCAGACCCGCGCCGTTGTCGCGCACCGTCAGCTCCAACCGTCGGTCGCGCGGCGAAGCGCCGAAGGCCGACACCCGCCGATCCATGTTGGGCGAGGAAGAGTCATCGCGTCATTCCAAAGAGGCGGCGCGAGACGGTGCAAAATTGCGACCCCTCTGCGATTCGCGGCTCGTTTTCGAGGCCGCTCGTTTCGACGGCGCGGGAGTGTCCTCTTTTAATTCGCTGAAAGCGCGCTCCTTATCGCGTGGCACGTTTCCTGAACTCACAGAAGTGTGTTCGCGAGGTGACAGCCGCGAACCGAATCAGGAAAGGAGGTATCGGATGAGAGTTCAAAAGATGGGAAGGATAGCTCTGGCGGGCTGGATGGCGCTGGCTTTGGCCGGCTCGGCCCCGGCGGCTCCGCAGCGCTCCGTTCCGGAGCGCGCGCAGACGCGCCCGGCCGCGCGGCAGCAGGTCGCCAAGACGAGCGTCGAGTTCCAAAGCGAGCGCACCGACTCGTGGCTGTGCCTCTACGTGAGCCCGTTCTTCTGCTCGAATCTGTATCCCTCCCTCGGCGCGTCCGCAGGCAACACCACGACGACGACGTCCACGGTGCCCGACCGCAGCCGACGGTAGGTCACTCGAGTTCCGGCGATCCGGATTCCCGCGCCGCGGGGGTCTCGATTGAGGGAAATCGAAAGGCCCCGCGACCACCGCGGGGCTTTCTTCTTTTCGGACGCGGGAGCGGCGCGGCGCGTCGGCGCGCCGCCGGTGGCATCGATATCGCACGACCGGAATGCGGATTCGAAAGGAGCCCCGGTGTCCAGGACCGCCGCCGACACGCTCGTGGAAACGCTCCTCGACTGGAAGGTCGAGGTCGTCTTCGGCCTCCCCGGAGACGGCATCAACGGAATCCTGGAAGCGCTGCGCCGCCAGCGTGAGCGGGTCCGGTTCGTCCACGTCCGGCACGAAGAGTCCGCCGCCTTCATGGCCTGCGGCTACGCGAAGTACACCGGCAAGCTCGGCGTCTGCCTGGCCACGTCGGGTCCGGGCGGACTCCACCTCTTGAACGGGCTGTACGACGCGAAGCTCGACCGCCAGCCGGTCCTGGCCATCACCGGCCACGCCTTCCACGACCTGATCGACACGCACCAGCAGCAGGACGTGGATCTCGACCGGGTATTCATGGACGTCGCGGTGTACAACACACGGGTCATGGGACCGGCCCACGTCGCCAACGTGACCAGCCTGGCCTGCCGCACGGCCCTCGCCTACAAGGGCGTGGCCCACATCAACTTTCCCGTCGACATCCAGGAGATGGAGAAGGACGAGCGCTCCCGGCGCAACGTCGCGCGTCACAATACAGATATTGTTGGGCGCAGCGCCCGGATTCCGGCCTCCGCCGACCTCAAGCGGGCCGCGGACCTTCTCGCCGCAGGGAAGAAGCCGGTGATCCTGGCGGGGCAAGGCGCGCTGGGGGCGACCGACGAGCTGCTCGCGGTCGCGGAGCTCCTGGGGGCGCCGGTCGTCAAGGCGCTCCTGGGAAAAGCCTGCGTGCCCGACGACAGCCCGTACACCACCGGCGGGATCGGACTGCTGGGCACGCGCCCCTCGCAGGAGGCGCTGGAGGAGTGCGACACGCTGCTCCTGGCCGGCACGTCGTTCCCCTACATCGAGTTCTACCCCAGGCCGGGCGCCGCCCGCGCGGTTCAGATCGACCTCGATCCGGCGCGGATCGGGCTGCGCTATCCCGTCGAGGTCGGCCTGGTCGGCGATTGCCGGGCCACGCTCGCCGCTCTCAAGCCGCTCCTGCCGCGCAACGAGGACCGCGCCTTCCTGCGCAAGGCCCAGGAGGGAATGAAAGACTGGCGCAAGCTCATGGAGGAGCGCGCCTCCCGCCGCGAGAAGCCGATGAAGCCGCAGGTCGTGGCCTGGGAGCTGGGCAAGCGGCTGGACGAGAGCGCGATCGTCTCCTGCGATTCGGGCACCATCTCGACGTGGTTCGCGCGGCAGATCCCGGTCAAGCGCGGACAGATGCACTCCCTCTCCGGCAACCTGGCCACCATGGCCAACGGGCTGCCCTACACCATCGCGGCGCAGATCGCCCATCCCGACCGCCAGTGCGTCGGCTTCGTCGGCGACGGCGGC
This sequence comes from uncultured Acidobacteriota bacterium, assembly GCA_963733955.1. Classification (GTDB taxonomy): domain Bacteria; phylum Acidobacteriota; class Thermoanaerobaculia; order UBA5066; family Gp7-AA6; genus DATFTF01. Next base: position 334,150 of record CAVTEW010000003.1, on the reverse strand, counting down.
TTCACCATGCTCATGGGCGAGTTCGCCACCGCGGTGCAGCTCGAGCTGCCGATCAAGATCGTCGTGATCAAGAACAACACGCTCGGCCAGATCAAGTGGGAGCAGATGGTTTTTCTCGGCAACCCCGAGTACGGCTGCGATCTGAGCCCCATCGACTTCGCGGCCTTCGCCCGGGCCTGCGGCGGCGCCGGCTTCAGCATCGACGATCCGGAGACTTGCGGCACGATCCTCGACCAGGCCCTGGCCACGCCGGGGCCGGCGGTGATCGAAGCCGTGGTCGATCCCCACGAGCCGCCCATACCCGCCCGGATCACGGCGCGTCAGGCCGAGCACTTCGCGCTAGCCCTGGCCAGGGGGACGCCCAACCGCAAGGAGATCGCGTTGACCGTTCTCTCCGACAGGGTGCGGGAGCTGGTCTAGGGGGCCGAAACAAGATTGCGGGCCTCGCGTCCGGGCTCGACGGCGCCTGCGACCTTCGTGGAATACTGCGGACGTGGACGCCGCGAAGCTCGAGCGGGCGCTGCGGTCCGCGGTGCGCGGCGACGTGCGCTTCGACGCCGGCAGCCGCGCTCTCTACTCCACGGACTCGTCCAACTACCGCCAGGTGCCCATCGGGGTCGTTCTGCCCCGGGACGCGGAAGACGCCGTCGCCGCGCTCGAGGTCTGCCGGACCCACGGGGCACCGGTTCTCGGCCGGGGCGCAGGCACGTCGCTCGCCGGCCAGTGCTGCAACGTCGCCGTCGTCCTGGACTTCTCCCGGTTCGTGGACCGCGTCGTCTCGATCGATCCGGAGCGCCGGCTGGCGGTGGTCCAACCGGGCGCGATCCTCGACGATCTGCGCGCCGCGGCAGAGAAGCACGGCCTGACTTTCGGGCCGGACCCCGCCTCGCACGACCGCTGCACCCTGGGGGGAATGATCGGCAACGATTCCTGCGGCGTGCACTCGGTCATGGCCGCCTTCGAGGGCGAGGGCGCCCGCACGGCGGACCAGGTCGAAGAGCTTGAGATCGCCACCTACGACGGCGCGCGCCTGCGGGTCGGCCGGACGCCGCCCGAGCAGCTGGCCCGGATTCTCGCCGCGGGAGGACGGCAGGCGGAGATCTACCGCGGCCTGGCCGCGCTCGTCGAGCGCTACGCCGATCGGATCCGCTCGGGCTATCCGAACATTCCGCGGCGCGTCTCCGGGTACAACCTGCCTTCCCTCCTGCCGGAAAACGGCTTTCACGTCGCGCGCGCGCTCACCGGCTCGGAGGGCACCTGCGTCGTGGTCCTGGAGGCGTCGGTGCGGCTCCTGCCCAATCCCAAGGCGCGCTGCCTCGTGGTGGCCGGCTTCCCCGACGTCTTCGCCGCGGCCGACCGCGTTCCCGATGTCCTCGCGCACCGCCCCATCGGCCTGGAAGGCATCGACGACCGGCTGGTCCGCGACATGCGGGCGATCGGCCTGCACCCGCGCGATCTCGACCTGCTGCCGCACGGGGGCGGCTGGCTCTTCATCGAGCTCGGCGGGGACTCCGCGCCGGACGCGCAAAGCAAGGCCCTCCGGGCCGCCGCCGACGTCGAGCGCCTGGGCGCGCTGGAGACGCGCGTCTGCCGCGATCCCGGGCAAGCGGCCCGACTCTGGCGGATCCGCGAATCGGCGCTGGGGGCGACCGCGCACGTTCCTGGAAAGCCGCTGGCCTGGGAAGGCTGGGAGGACTCCGCCGTCCCTCCCGAGAAACTGGGCGCCTACCTGCGGGACCTGCGCGCGCTCCTGGACGCGCACCGCTACGAGGGGGTGTTCTACGGCCATTTCGGGCAGGGCTGCCTGCACACCCGGATCGATTTCGATCTGGCGACGCCGTCGGGGCGGGACCGCTACCGGGAGTTCGTCTGCGCCGCGGCCGACCTGGTGGTGTCCTACGGCGGCTCGCTCTCGGGCGAGCACGGCGACGGGCAGGCCCGCGCCGAGCTGCTCCCGCGGATGTTCGGCCCGGAGCTCATCGAGGCCTTCCGGGAGTTCAAGCGGATCTGGGACCCGCTCGGGCGCATGAATCCGGGAAAGGTCGTCGACGCCCGCTCGATGACCGAGGACCTGCGTCTGCATTCCGACGCGACGCCGCCGGCCGCGGCGACCGTCTTTCCCTACCGGGAGGACGGGGGAAGCTTTTCCCGCGCCGTGCTGCGCTGCGTCGGCGTGGGCAAGTGCCGCCGCACCTCCGGCGGGACGATGTGTCCGAGCTACCTCGTCACGCGCGAGGAAGAGCACTCCACGCGGGGCCGGGCCCGCCTCCTCTTCGAGATGCTCCGCGGCGAGGTCCTCACCGACGGGTGGAGGAGCCGCGAGGTCAAGGAGTCGCTCGACCTCTGCCTCTCCTGCAAGGGATGCAAGAAGGACTGTCCGGTCAGCGTGGACATGGCGACGTACAAGGCGGAGTTCCTCTCGCGCTATTACGCCGGGCGCCTGCGCCCCCGCGCGGCCTACGCCTTCGGCCTGATCCCCTGGTGGTCCCGCGTCGCCTCCCTCGCGCCGGGCCTGGCGAACCGGCTCACGCGGTCCCGGATGACCGCTTCCCTGGCGCGGTGGGCGGCAGGCATCGACGCCCGCCGCGAGATCCCGGCGTTCGCGCCGGAGACCTTTCGACAGTGGTTTCGGCGGCGGGGGTTTCGGCGGCGGGCCGCCGGGTCCCGCGTCCCGGGTTCCGAATCCCGCGCACGCGGCCGCGTCCTGCTCTGGCCCGACACGTTCCACGACCACTTCCGGCCGGAGAGCGCGCGGGCGGCGGTCGAAGTCCTGGAGGCGGCCGGATTCGAAGTCACTCTTCCGCGGCGGCGCCTGTGCTGCGGACGGCCCCTCTACGACTTCGGCATGCTCGATCTCGCCCGGTCCTTCCTGCGGCGCGTCGTCGCGGAATTGTCGCAGGAGCTGCGGCAGGGAACTCCCATCGTCGTCCTGGAGCCCTCCTGCGCGGCGGTCTTCCGCGACGAAGCCCGCGAGCTGCTCGGCGGAGAGCCGGCGCAGCGCCTCTCCGAACAAACGCTCCTCCTCTCCGAGCTTCTGGCGCGCCGGGCGCCGGACTGGTCGCCGGGAAGGCTCGCCGGGCGCGCCCTGGTGCAGATGCACTGCCACCAGAAGTCCGTCCTGGGAACCGAAGCGGAGGAGGCGATCCTGAACGGCCTGGGGCTCGACGTCGCCCTGCCCAACGACTCGTGCTGCGGCATGGCCGGCGGCTTCGGGTTCGAGCACCGGGACGTCTCGGTGGCAATCGGCGAGCGGGCGCTGCTGCCCGCCGTGCGGGCCGCGTCGGCGGACACGCTCATCGTGGCCGACGGCTTCTCCTGCCGCGAGCAGATCCGCCAGGGGACCGGCCGCGAAGCCCTGCATCTGGCCGAGGTCCTCGTCCGCGCTCGGCGCGGCGCGCCGGGCTCCTGAAGGCACGAATCTCGCACTCCCTCGGCGACAGAACGATGCGACGCCTGGATCCCGCTCTGCCCCCGCGGCGGGCCGCGAGAGCGGCATCCGAGATCTCCTGAGAGCATGAGAGATCGTGGCGATCCGGAGCCCGTCCCGGCGCCGTCGCAGGCCGACTGGGCCATGCTCGATCGCGTCGCCGACGACACGTTCCCCTACTTCGTCCGGGAGGCCAACCCGGACAACGGCCTGGTCCGCGACAAGACCGATCCCGCCGCTCCCGCGAGCATCGCCGCGGTGGGGCTGGCCCTGACCGCGTACGCCGCCGGCGTCGAGCGCGGGCGGTGGAGCCGGCGGGACGCGGCCGATCGAACGCTCGCCACGCTGCGCTTCTTCCACCGCAGCCCGCAGGGGCGCTCGTCCGAGGCCACGGGCTACCGCGGTTTCTACTACCACTTCCTCGACATGGCGCGCGGCCGGCGGGCCTGGACCTGCGAGCTGTCCACCATCGACACCGCGATTCTGATCGCCGGAGCTCTCTTTGCCGCCGCGTACTTCGACCGGGACGAGGAAACGGAAGCCCAGATCCGCAAGACGGCCGACGTCCTGTACCGCCGCGTCGACTGGAACTGGGCGCTGAACCGGGGGGCCACGGTCTCGCACGGATGGCGGCCGGAGACGGGGTTTCTTCCCTACCGCTGGGAAGGCTACAGCGAAGGCCTGCTGCTCTACGCCCTGGCGCTGGGCTCGCCCACGCATCCGATCCCGCCGGAGAGCTACAGCGCCTGGACCTCCTCCTACGCCTGGAAGAAGATCTACGGCACCGAGGTCCTCTACGCGGGCCCGCTGTTCATCCACCAGCTTCCGCACGTGTGGATGGACCTGCGCGGAATCCAGGACGAGTTCCTGCGCGGGCGCGGCCTGGATTATTTCGAGAACAGCCGCCGCGCCACGCTCCTCCACCAGGAGTACGCGGTGCGCAATCCCGGGGAGTTTTCCCACTACAGCAGGGACTGCTGGGGCCTGACCGCCAGCGACGGGCCCGGACCGGCGACGGTCAAGGTCGACGGAATCGAGCGGCAGTTCTACGGATACCTGGCGCGCGGCGCGCCCTTCGGGCCCGACGACGGAACGATCTCCCCCTGGGCGGTGGTAGCCTCGCTTCCCTTCGCGCCGGAGGCGGTCCTGCCCACCATGCGCCACCTGATCGAGGACGTTCGCTTGAAGGACCGCCAGCCGTACGGTTTCGACGCGAGCTTCAACGCGACCTGCCCGAACACGAGCGACGGCGAGATCGGGTGGGCTTCTCCCTGGGTCTTCGGGCTCAACCAGGGGCCGATTCTCCTGATGATCGAGAATTTTCGCAGCGAGCTCGTCTGGAGCCGGATGCGAACGTGCCGGTACGTCGTGGACGGCCTGCGGCGCGCGGGCTTCCGCGGAGGATGGCTGGAATGAGGGTTGCGCTCGCGCTCGCGCTTACGTCCGCCGCGTGACCCGGCGGCGCCGTCAGGGCGCGGGGGATTCCGGGCAGGCCGGACCTTCCCGCTTCGGCACAGCGTCATCTTCGGCGTACCAGCGTCCGTCCGGCGGGGGCTGCGCGACGGTCAGGATCTCGTCCACCGCTCCCGCGACCAGCGCCCGCGCGGCCTCGTCGAGCGCCGGCGCGGCGAGCCAGACTCCGGTCGCTCCCTGCCGGCGCAGCGCCCGGGCCGCCGCGATCCAATCGCCCGGGTCGCCCAGACCGTCGTCCACCAGGACGGCCGTCCGGCCCCCCGCCGTCTCCGCGGGACGCCCCGCCCGAAGCGCCACTTCCTCCCGCGCCAGCTCGACGCCGGCCTGCGAGGCGAGGCCTTCCACGATCCGCCGCTCGAGCCGCATGCGGCGCAGAACGCTCTCGTTGAGCATGAGGACTCCCCGCGTGACCGCGCCCACGGGCGTTCCTCCCGGAAGCCTCAGGCGGCGCACCAGGGCGAGGTCGAGCGGCGCGTCGAGGACTTGCGCCAGGGCCCTGGCCACCGGAAACGCGCGGACCGAAGCGGCCAGCAACAGCGCTCCCCGGCCGCCGGCTCGCGGCCGGACGGCGGCGGCCAGAGAACGGCCGGCCTCGCCACGGCCGGCGAACAACGACCCGCGAGGCGCGGACTCGGACGGAGCGATCTCCGGACTCCTTTCCCTTTCGAACGAACCCCACGGGGCGATGCAAGAGCGATACCGAGAGCCGAAAGCCGCAGGCGTCGAAAGGGATCGTGATGGGATACGATCGTTGCCGGGCAGAGGAATTTCGCCGATCGATTCATGCCGCAGATCTTCCACCGCAGCACCAACACTATCTCCCGCGTCTCGATCTTCGGCGCCGTCTTCGTGCTGGCGTTTCTGGGCTGGCTCTTCTACGTCCTGGAAGCGTCTCCGTACACCACAGAGCAGAACGTCGCGCGGGAGCAGCCGGTGCAGTTTTCCCACGCCCATCACGCCGGCGCGATCGGAATCGACTGCCGCTACTGCCATACCTCGGTCGAGAAGGCCGCGTTCGCGGGCATCCCGCCCATCAAGACCTGCATGAACTGCCACTCGCAGATCTGGGCCCAGAGCCCCTATCTCGAACCCGTCCGCGAGAGCTTCCGCACCGGACGCTCGCTCGAGTGGAACCGCGTCAACGATCTTCCCGACTTCGTGTACTTCGATCATTCGATCCACGTCAACAAGGGCGTGGGCTGCGAGACGTGCCACGGCCGCGTGGACAAGATGCCCCTGGTCTTCCAGGCCGCGCGCCTGCAGATGGGCTGGTGCCTGGAATGCCACCGGCATCCCGAGCGGTTTCTGCGGCCGCGCGAAGCGGTCTTCACGATGGGTTGGGAGCCGCCCGCGGGCGTGGACCGCCAGGAGTACGGATTGGCGCTGGCGAAGCAGTACGGATTGCGGAGCCGGGCGGTTCTGGAGAGCTGCTCGACGTGCCACAGGTGATGCGTAAGGCGTGAGGCGTGAGGCGTGAGGCGAACGTGACGACACTACCGGCCCACCCGGGAAGCCCGCGGCAGTGGCGCAGCCTGGAGGAGCTTGCCGCGGCGCCGGAGTTTCGCGCGGCGCTCGCCGGCGAAGACTCCGCGGACGTCCTGGCGCAGGCGGAGGGCCTGGACCGCCGCGAGCTCATGCAATACCTGGGCGTCTCCCTCGCGCTCGCCGGCGCGACCGCCTGCACGCGCCAGCCCGCCGAGAAGATCGTCCCCTACGTCCGGCAGCCCGAGGAGATCATCCCCGGAGGACGCCCGCTCGTCTTCGCCACCTCGCACACGGTCTCCGGAAGCGCCACCGGGCTCCTGATCGAGAGCCACATGGGGCGCCCCACCAAGGCGGAAGGGAATCCCCTCCACCCGGCGAGCCTGGGCGCGTGCGATCTCTACTCCCAGGCGTCGCTCTACGGCCTCTACGACCCGGACCGGTCGCAGACGCTGACGTACCTGGAGGAGATCCGGCCGTGGCCGGCGTTCCTGGGCGCGATGCGCGTGGCCGTCGAGGCGGAGCGGGGACACCGCGGCGCGGGACTGCGGATCCTGACCGAGACGGTCTCCTCGCCGACGCTGGCGGCCCAGATCGCGGCGCTTCTGGCCGAGCTGCCCGACGCGCGGTGGGTCCAATGGGAGTCCGCCACCCGGGACAACGCGCGGGCCGGTGCCCTGGCGGCCTTCGGGCAGGCCGTCGACGTCCTCCCCCGGATCGATCGCGCGCGGGTCGTCGTCTCGCTCGGCGCGGACGTCCTGGCGAGCGGCCGCGGCCACCTGCGCCACGCCCGGGACTTCGCGGCGGGCCGGCGCGCCCTCGCCGCCGGCGCGCAGGGCAACCGCCTCTACGTGGTCGAGTCGACCGCGACGGTCACCGGGGCCAACGCCGACCACCGCAAACCGGTCCGGCCGAGCGAGATGGAGGCCTTCGCGCGCGCGCTCGCCGCCGCGGTCGGCAGCGCGGGCGCCCCCGCGTCCTCCGACCCGTTCCTCGCCGCGGCCGCGGAGGATCTCGAGGCGAACCGGGGCCGTAGCCTCGTCCTCGCCGGCGACGCCGAGCCCGCCGCGGTCCACGCGCTGGCTCACGCCATCAACGCCGCGCTCGGCAACCTGGGCGAGACGGCCGTCCTGATCGATCCGATCGAGGCGCGCCCGACCGACCAGCTCGCGCAACTGAAGGCCCTGGTCCAGGACATCGACGCGGGCAAGGTCTCGACGCTCCTCATCCTCGGCGGCAACCCCGCCTACGACGCCCCGGCCGACCTGCGGTTTGCCGAGCGGCTCTCCAAGGTCAAGCTGCGGGTCCACCAGTCCCTGTATGCCGACGAGACGTCTCGCCTGTGCCAGTGGCACGTCCCGGCCGCCCACTACCTCGAAGCCTGGAGCGACGCGCGCGCCTTCGACGGGACCGCCTCGATCGTGCAGCCGCTCATCGCGCCGCTCTACGACGGGAAGTCCGCCCACGAGGTCCTGGCCGCGCTGTCGCAGTCGCCGGAAAAATCCGGATACGACCTGGTGCGAGCGACCTGGCAGGCCCGGATGGGGCGCGACTTCGAAGCCGAGTGGCGGCAGGCGCTCCACGACGGCGTCATCGCCGGGACGGCCTTTGCGCCGAAGAATCTCGCCGCCCGTTCGCAATCACCCGATCCCCCGATCACCCGATCGCCGGATTCCTCCCCGCCCCGATCGCCCGATTTCCTCGAGGTCGTCTTCCGCCCCGACGTGAAGGTCTACGACGGCCGGTACGCCAACAACGGCTGGCTCCAGGAGCTGGGGCATCCGATCACCCGCCTGACCTGGGACAACGCGGCGCTCTTCTCGATCGCCACGGCGGAGCGGCTGGGCCTGACCAAGGAGGACGTCGTCGAGATCTCCTGCGGCGGCGGCCAGGTGCTCGCTCCGGCCTGGATCGAGCCGGGGCTCCCCGACGATTCGGTCACCGTGCACCTGGGCTACGGCCGCCGGCGCTCCGGGCATTTCGGAAACGGCTCGGGGTTCGACGTCACGCCCCTCCGGACGTCGGACCATCTCTGGTGGGCGCCGGGCCGGGTCCGCAAGACCGGGGACCGCCGCGAGCTCTCCTGCACGCAGCTCCACCAGAACATGGAGGGGCGGGAGATCGTCCGCGCCGCGACCGTCGAGGGCTTCCGGGCCAATCCCTCCTTCGTCCACGCGCGCGAGAAGGAGGTCGGGCCGGAAGAAAGCATGTATCCCCAGGTCCCCTCGGACACCTACGCCTGGGCCCTGTCCATCGACCTGAACGCCTGCATCGGCTGCAACGCCTGCGAGGTCGCCTGCCAGGCCGAGAACAATATCCCTATTGTGGGCCGCGATCAGGTCCGGCGCGGGCGGGAGATGCACTGGATCCGCGTGGACCACTACTACGGCGGCGATCCCGGCAATCCCGAGCACTTCTTCCAGCCGGTCCCGTGCATGCAGTGCGAGAAGGCCCCTTGCGAGCTGGTCTGCCCGGTGGGGGCCACCGTTCACAGCGCCGAGGGCTTGAACGACATGGTCTACAACCGCTGCGTGGGCACGCGCTACTGCTCCAACAACTGCCCCTACAAGGTGCGGCGCTTCAACTTCTACCACTACGGCACGCAGTTCCGGCCGCCGTCGATGAAGATGCTGGCCAACCCGGACGTGACGGTTCGCTGGCGCGGCGTCATGGAGAAGTGCACCTACTGCGTGCAGCGCATCAACGCGGCCAAGATCGAGGCCGACCTCGGGAGCCGGCGCGTGCAGGACGGCGAGATCACCCCGGCGTGCGCCCAGGCCTGCCCGGCCCAGGCCATCGTCTTCGGCGACTTAGCCGACGCGGGCAGCCGGGCCGCGAAGCTGCGCGCCGATCCCCGGACCTACTCGCTCCTGGCCGAGCTGGGAACGCGGCCCCGCACCACCTACATGGGATCCCTGCGCAATCCCAATCCCGCGCTGCGCCGCGCGGTCTCGACGGCGTTTCCCCACACCGAGCTGGACGCCGAGACGGGGCAGAAGTGAGCGAGCGCGCGTCCCGGCCGACCTCGCAGCGGCCTCCGATCCTCGAGCCGGGGCACACCTTCGCCTCGGTGACCGACAAGATTTCCTCGATCGTCCTGGCGCGCAAGACGCCCCCGTTCTGGTGGCTCGGCTTCGCGCTGTCCTTCTTCGTCACGCTCGCCCTCTTCGGCGCCATCGGCTACCTTCTGGTGCGCGGCATCGGCGTCTGGGGCGTCAACGTGCCGGTGGGCTGGGGCTTCGCCATCGTCAACTTCGTCTGGTGGATCGGCATCGGCCACGCCGGGACGCTCATCTCGGCGATCCTGCTGCTGCTGCACCAGGAGTGGCGGACGTCCATCAACCGGTTCGCCGAGGCCATGACGCTTTTCGCCGTGGCGCAGGCCGGCCTCTTTCCGCTCCTCCACCTGGGGCGGCCCTGGCTGGCCTACTACCTGCTGCCGTATCCCAACACGATGGCGCTGTGGCCGCAGTGGCGCAGCCCGCTGGTCTGGGACGTCTTCGCCGTCTCGACCTACGGCACGGTGTCGCTGCTCTTCTGGTACGTCGGCCTCATCCCCGATCTGGCGACGCTGCGGGACCGCTCCAAGAAGAAGGTCGCGCAGATCGTCTACGGAATGCTGGCCATGGGCTGGCGCGGCTCGGCCATGCACTGGCACCGCTACGAGACGGCCTACCTGCTCCTGGCCGGCCTGGCCACGCCGCTGGTCGTCTCCGTGCACACCGTGGTGTCCTTCGATTTCACCATCGGGATCATCCCCGGCTGGCACTCCACGATCTTTCCGCCCTACTTCGTGGCCGGAGCGATCTACGACGGCTTCGCGATGGTGCTGACGCTGGCCATCCCGCTGCGCGCGGTCTACGGGCTGGAGGGCTTCATCACCTCCCGGCACCTGCAGAACATGGCCAAGGTGATGCTGGCCACGGGCCTGATCGTCGGCTACGGCTACATGATCGAAGCGTTCATGGGCTGGTACAGCGCCAGCACCTTCGAGTCCTACACGGTCTGGAATCGCCTGACCGGACCCTACGCCCACTACTACTGGGCCCTCATGCTCTGCAACATCGTCACGCCCCAGCTCCTGTGGTTCAAGAAAGTCCGCTCGACGCCGCTCGTCCTGTGGTGCATCGCCATGGTCGTCAACGCCGGAATGTGGCTGGAGCGCTTCGTCATCGTGGTCACCAGCCTCCATCGGGATTTCCTGCCGTCCTCCTGGGGCATGTACGCCGGGACGTTCTGGGACTGGAGCCTCTTCATCGGGACGATCGGGTTCTTCCTGGCCCTGGTCTTCCTGTTCATCCGATTCCTCCCGATGATCTCGATCTTCGAGATGCGCACCCTGGTGCCGGAGGCGGAGGTGGGCGGCGAGCCGATCCCCGACCCCGGCCGACTGGAGGGCGAGCGATGAGCGGCGCGGCTCCGGCCGAGCGCGGGGCGCTCTACGGCCTGGTGGCCGAGTTCGCGGACCCGACCGCGCTCGTCGCCGCCGCGCGGCAGTGCCGCGACGCGGGCTATCGGAAGATGGACGCCTACAGCCCGTTCCCGATCCACGAGCTGACCGCGGCGCTGGGCTTCCGGCGCACCAGACTGCCGCTGCTCGTGCTGGCCGGAGGGCTGACCGGGACGGCGACGGCGCTGCTGATGCAGTGGTTCTCCGCGGTCGTCCACTACCCGATCAACGTGGGCGGACGGCCGCTGGCGAGCTGGCCCGCCTTCATTCCGATCACCTTCGAGCTGACCATCCTCTTCGCCTCCTTCGCCACGGTCCTGGGGATGCTCGGCATGAACGGCCTGCCCATGCCCTACCACCCCATCTTCAACGCGCCGCGCTTCGCGCTGGCCTCCCGGGACCGCTTCTTCCTGTGCATCGAGGCGGCGGATCCGAAGTTCGACCTGGAGGCGACGACGAAGTTCCTGGAGAGCGTGGGGGCGGCGGTCGTGTCGGAAGTGGAGGACTAGCGTGGTTCGAGCACGTTCGGTCCTCAGTCCTCAGTCCTCTGTCCTCAGTCGGGGGCATTTGACTGCGGACTGCGGACCGCGGACTGAGGACTCGAGTGGCTATCGCCTCACGCAGGCTCTCCCCCTGCTGGTCCTCTTGACCGCCGCCGCAGCAGCAGGCTGCCGCCAGGAGATGTACGACCAGCCCAAGTACAAGCCGCTCGGCAAGAGCGATTTCTTCGCCGACGCGCGCAACGAGCGGCCGCTGCCCGAAGGGGTCGTCGCCCGCGGCTTCCTGCGCGCGGACTCCCGGCTCTACCGCGGGATCTCGCCCGACGGCAAGTTGCTGGTGACGGAGTTTCCGCTGCCGGTCACGCCGGCCCTCCTGGCCCGCGGACAGGAGCGCTTCAACATCTATTGCACGCCATGCCATGACCGCGCCGGCACCGGACGCGGAATGGTCGTCCTGCGCGGCTACCGGCCCCCGCCGTCCTTCCACATCGACCGGCTGCGCGACGCTCCGGTCGGGCATTTCTTCGACGTCGTCACCAACGGCTTCGGGGCCATGCCCGACTACGCGGCCCAGATCGACGTCCCCGACCGCTGGGCCATCATCGCCTACGTTCGCGCGCTCCAGCTCTCCCAGAACGCCCGCGTGGCCAGCGTGCCCGCGGACGAGCGGGCCCGCCTGGAGGCGCTCCCGGCCGCCGCCCCGGCGCCCTCGCCGACGCCCCAACCCGCCCCGTTTCCGTTTTCCGAAACCAAGCCGGAGTCGGCGAAGTGATCGACGCGAACCTCTCCGCCGCGGTCGACCGGGTCCGCAAGCCCGCGCTCGCGGCCGGCGTGATCGGGATCCTCCTGTGCGCCGTCGGCGCGTTCGTCAACGCTCCTCAGTTCTTTCACTCCTACCTCTTCGCCTGCGTCTTCTGGGCCGGCGTGGCCCTGGGGAGCATGGCCGTCCTGATGCTGCGCTACATCACCGGCGGCGCGTGGGGAGTCCCGATCCGGCGCCCCCTCGAGTCGGCCACACGCACCCTTCCGCTGGTCGCGCTCTTTTTCGTCCCCCTCCTCTTCGGATTGAAGACGCTCTACGAGTGGGCCCGCCCGGAGGACGTGGCGCGCGACCCGATCCTCCAGCACAAGAGCGCTTACTTGAACGTCCCCTTCTTCGTCGGCCGCGGCGTGGTCTACCTGGCGGCCTGGCTCGTCCTGGCCTATTTCCTCAACCGCTGGTCCGCGGAGCAGGACCGGTCCCCCTCGCCGGAGTTGAACCGGCGCCTCCAGCTGCTCTCCTCGGGCGGCCTGGTGGCCTACGGGTTGACGATCACGTTCTGGTCGATCGACTGGATCCTCTCGCTCGAGCCGCACTGGTACTCGACGATGTACGGGGTCCTCTTGATCGCCGGGCAGGCCCTGTCCGGCCTCGCCTTCGTCACCGTGGTGACGGTCCTTCTCGCGCGCTACGAGCCGCTGGCCTCGATCTTCTCGGCCGAGCAGCGCCACGATCTGGGCAAGCTCCTCTTCGCCTTCGTCATGTTCTGGGCCTACGTGGCCTTCTCGCAGTACCTGATCATCTGGGCCGGGAATCTCCCCGAGGAAATCCCCTGGTACCTGAAGCGCCTGCAGGGAGGATGGGGCTGGTTCGGCATCGCGCTCATCGTGCTCCATTTCGCCCTCCCCTTCCTGGTCCTGCTGCCGGCCGACGCCGATCGCAATCCGCGGATCCTGGCCGGGATCGCGGTCCTGATCGTGGCCATGCGGGCCGTCGATCTCTACTGGCTCATTCAGCCGGCGTTTTCCCCGGCGCGCTTCGCGGTGCACTGGCTCGACTTCGCCGCGGCGATCGGCCTGGGAGGCCTCTGGCTGGCGGTCTTTCTCTGGCAGCTCACGCAGCGTCCGCTCGTTCCGGTCAACGACCCGGAGTTCCCCGAGGCCCTGGCGCATGGACAACACTGAGATGCGAGAGCCTCCGCCGGGCCGCCGCGACGTGGACAACCGCGGCGTGCTCCTGTTCGGCTTCTGGCTGGGCCTGTCGATCGCGGTGATCCTGGTCGCAGTCTGGGGCTTTCTGCGCGTGCTCGAGCGCGGCGGCGACCGCGCGCAAAAACCGATCGAGCCGCAGGTGGCCGCGAGCCTGCGCCGCACGCCCCCCGACCCCCGCCTGGAGACGGATCCGCTGGCTCTCCGGCGCGGCCTGCGGGCCCGCGAGGACGCGCAGCTCTCGACCTACGGCTGGGTCGACCGGGCCGGAGGGGTCGTCCACATTCCCATCGACAAGGCCATGGCCATGATCGTCCAGAGCGGCGTGCCGGGAGGAAAGCCCATTCCCGCGGTCACGCCGCCGCCGGCCCCCATGGCCGCGCCGGGGATGAAGCGATGACGGTCTCTTCTTTGACTGAGGACCGAGGACTGAGGACTGAGGACTCCAGAGGCTGGAGCCTCGGAAAGGCTCTCGTGCGGCGCCGGCCGCTCGAGTCCGCAGTCCGCAGTCCGCAGTCCGCAATCGGGGGACTCGCGCTGATCGCGGCGGCTCTGCTCGCGATGTGCGCTCCCACTGTTCGCGCCGACAACGCTGCCACGCCTCCCATGCTGCGCGACGTCGGGATCGACCAGCGGCTGGGCCAGCGCCTGCCGCTCGACGCCATCTTCCAGGACGAGGAGGGGCGCCCGGTGCGCCTGGGACAGTACTTCCACGGCCGTCCGGTCGTGCTCGATCTGGCCTATTACAACTGCCCGATGCTCTGCACGGAGGTCCTCGGCGGCCTGCTCTCCGCTGCGAAGGTCTTGTCCTTCGACGCCGGCAAAGAGTTCGAGATCGTCGTGGTCAGCTTCGATCCGCGCGATCGGCCGGCCGACGCGCGGGCCAAGAAACAGCCGTATGTGGCGCAATATAAGCGGCCGGGCGCCGACCAGGGCTGGCACTTTCTGACCGGCAGCACCGCGTCGATCGAGCGGATCACCAAGGCCGTGGGCTTCCGTTACCGTTACGACGAGGACCAGGGGCAGTTCGCCCATGCCAGCGCGGTTTACGTGGCCACGGCCGACGGCATTCTGTCGCGCTACTTCTACGGCATCGAGTACGCTCCGCGCGATCTGCGCCTCGCGCTGGTCGAGGCCTCGCGGGGGAAGATCGGATCTCCGGTCGACCAGATCCTGCTCTATTGCTTCCATTACGACCCGAAGGCCGGCAAGTACAGCGCCGTGGTCATGAACATCGTGCGGCTGGGAGGAGTGCTCGCGGTCCTGATCCTCTCGACCTTCCTGACCGTAATGTGGCGGCGCGACCGCCGGCGCGATCGGATCCGCGACGCGGCGCTTCCGGCGCGCCCGACGGCGGCACCCGCGACACCGGCGGCGCCAAAGCCAGTTCCGCCCGATCCGAGGGCGGTCTGATGGGCCCGACGCTGCCCCTCTTCCCGGACCAGGCCTCCACCATGGCCCCGCGGGTGGATCACCTCTACTTCTATCTCCTGGCGGTCAGCGTCTTCTTCTCCGTACTCATCGCCCTGACGATCGTCTATTTCGCCATCCGCTACCGGCGCCGCTCGGAGAGCGAGCTGCCGCGCGGCATCGAGGGGTCCTTGAAGCTCGAGATCGCCTGGAGCGCGATCCCGCTCCTGATCGCCCTCTCCTTCTTCTTCTGGGGAGCCCGCCTCTTCTTCGCCATGAACCGGCCGCCCGACGACGCCCTGCAGGTCTACGTCGTGGGCAAGCAGTGGATGTGGAAGATCCAGCACGCCGACGGGCAGCGCGAGATCAACGAGCTGCACGTCCCGGTGGGGCGCCCGGTCCGGCTGACCATGACCTCGGAGGACGTCATCCACGATTTCTTCGTCCCGGCCTTCCGCATGAAGAAGGACGTCCTGCCCGGGCGTTACACCACCGCCTGGTTCACCGCCACGCGCCCGGGCCGCTATCACCTCTTTTGCTCGCAGTACTGCGGGACCAAGCACTCGGCCATGATCGGCTGGGTCGACGTCATGGAGCCGGCGGACTTCCAGGCCTGGCTGGCCGGCGGGGCCTCGAGCGAGTCGCTGGCCTCGGCGGGCGCCAAGCTCTTTCAGCAGCACGCCTGCAACACCTGCCACCGGCCCGACTCGCTCGCCCGCGGCCCGAACCTGGAGCGCCTCTTCGGGAACCCGGTGCGCCTCTCCGACGGCCGGACCGTGGTCGCCGACGAGGCCTACATCCGGGAATCGATCCTGACGCCCAACGCCAAGACCGTCGAGGGTTTCCAGTCGATCATGCCCACGTTCCAGGGCCTGATCGACGAGGAAGGGATCCTCCAGCTGACCGCCTATATCAAGACCCTGTCCAAGCCCAATCCGGCCGCCGGAGCGATGATGCTCCCGCCCAACAATTCGGGCAATCCTCCGCTCCACCCGACGCCAAAGGAGAACCGTTGATGTCCGCCGCCGTCCTGGAACCCGAACCGATCGAGCCGCGCGACAACTACTTGAACGCGGGCTACGGGGTCCGATCGTGGCTCCTGACGCGGGACCACAAGCGCATCGCACTTCTCTACCTGGCCTCGATCACGTTCTTCTTCTTCCTGGGCGGCCTCTTCGCGCTGGTGATCCGGCTGGAGCTCCTCACGCCGGCCGGCGATCTCGTCCAGTCGGAGACCTACAACAAGCTCTTCACCATGCACGGCGTAGTGATGATCTTCTTCTTCCTGATCCCCTCGATCCCCGCGGTGCTGGGAAATTTCTTCATCCCCATGATGATCGGCGCCCGGGACCTGGCCTTCCCCCGACTCAATCTCCTCTCCTGGTACGTCTACATGGTCGGGGCCTGCTTCACCCTCTGGGCGGTGGTGCACGGAGGGGTCGACACCGGCTGGACCTTCTACACGCCCTATTCGACGGTCTCCTCCAACACGCACGTCATCACGACCGCGGTCGGCATCTTCATCACCGGCTTTTCGTCGATCCTGACGGGGTTGAACTTCATCGTCACGATCCACACGATGCGCGCGCCGGGCCTGACCTGGTTCCGCCTCCCCCTGTTCGTGTGGTCCCACTACGCGACGAGCCTGATCATGGTCCTGGGAACGCCGGTCCTGGCGGTGACCCTCCTGATGGTCGCCGCCGAGCGCGTCCTGCACCTGGGGATCTTCAATCCGGCCCTGGGAGGGGACCCGATCCTCTTTCAGCACCTCTTCTGGTTCTACTCGCATCCGGCCGTCTACATCATGGTGCTGCCGGCCATGGGCGTGGTGTCGGAGGTGGTCACGACTTTTTCGCGCAAGAACATCTTCGGCTACAAGTTCGTGGCCTTCGCCTCGATCGGCATCGCGGTGCTTGGATTCCTGGTGTGGGGCCACCACATGTTCGTGTCCGGCCAGTCCGTTTACGCCGGCATGATCTTCTCGGTGCTCTCGTTCCTGGTGGCGATCCCGTCCGCGGTCAAAGTCTTCAACTGGACCGCGACCATGTACAAGGCCTCGATCTCCTACCGGACGCCGATGCTCTACGCCTTCGGGTTCATCGGGCTCTTCACGATCGGCGGGCTGACCGGCCTCTTCCTGGCCACGCTCGGAGTCGACGTGCACGTGCACGACACCTACTTCATCGTGGCCCACTTCCACTACATCATGGTGGGCGGCGCGATCATGGGCTACCTGGGAGGCATCCACTACTGGTGGCCGAAGATCTCCGGAAAGATGTACCCCGAGGTGTGGGCCCGCCTCTCCGCGCTCGTCATCTTCCTCGGGTTCAATCTGACGTTCTTCCCGCAGTTCCTCCTCGGGTACCTGGGGATGCCGCGGCGCTACCACGCCTATCCCCCGGAGTTCCAGGTCTTGAACGTGATGTCGACGGCCGGGGCCTCGGTCCTGGGTGTGGGCTACCTGCTGCCGATGATCTATCTCATCTGGTCGATGCGCTACGGGAGGAACGCCCCGGACAACCCGTGGGGCTCGACCGGACTGGAATGGAAGACCAGCTCGCCCCCGCCGACGGAGAACTTCAAGCAGATGCCGGTGGTGACCGAAGATCCCTATGTCTACTCGCACGAGGAGGTCGAGACCCTTGGCTGACGCCCTTCCCGCCGCCCACGGGGAAGCCCCGGCCCTGCAGCACCAGTTCGACTCGATGGAGCAGCAGAAGGAGGCCTCGTCGCTGGGGATGTGGGTGTTCCTGGTGACGGAGATCCTGTTCTTCGGCGGCCTCTTCCTCGCCTACACGATCTACCGCTGGCAAAACACGCTGGCGTTCGCCCGGGCCAGCCGGCACATGGACATCACGCTCGGCACGGTCAACACCGCGGTCCTGATCTGCTCGTCCCTGACCATGGCCATGGCCGTTCACAGCGCGGCGTTGGGCCGCCGCAAGGTCCTGATGGGCTTTCTCGTGCTGACGATGATCCTGGGCGGAGCCTTCCTCGGCATCAAGGCGGTCGAGTACACCGACCACATCGAGCACCATCTGCTTCCCGGCGCCGGCTTCCACTACCCCGACCCGGGCGACGCGCGGCCGGCCGAGCAGTTCTTCTCGCTCTACTTCGCGATGACCGGCCTCCACGCCCTGCACATGATCATCGGACTGGGGCTCCTGGCGACGCTCCTGGTCATGGCCCGGCGCGGGCGCTTCACGCCGGAGTACTCGACCCCGGTCGAGATCTGCGGCCTGTACTGGCACTTCGTCGATATCGTCTGGATCTTCCTGTTTCCGCTGCTGTACTTGATCGGGAGACATCTGAAATGAGACACGGGACTCGGGACTCGGGACCTAGGACTTAGGACTTAGGACTTAGGACTTCCATGAGCGCTCACGTCGTCCCCGTCAGAAACTACATCGTGGTCTTCCTCGTCCTGCTGCTCATGACGGCCACGACCACGGCCGTGTCCTTTCTCGACCTGGGTCCCTGGAACACCGTCGTCGCCCTGGCCATCGCCCTGTTCAAGGCCTCGCTCGTCGTCCTCATCTTCATGCATGTCAAGGACAGCCCGCGCCTGACCGTCACGGTGATCGCCGGCGGTCTCTTCTGGCTGGCGATCCTGATCGTCCTGACGTTCGGGGACTTCGCCACGCGGAGCTCCTCCCCGGGGCGAACGGGATCGGCGCCCCAGGGGGCCTTACTGGCCCCCGCTCACGATTGATCCGGATTTGCCGGCTCTTCGCCGCCGTCCGCGCGCCGCCGCGGCGCGGCGGGCTCGACCGGCGGATGCCCCGCGCGCGACCGGAATGGGGAAGGCGTCGCGCAGATCGGTCAGCTCTCTGAGGTGCTCCAGGCTCAAGTCGTTCAAGAGCCGCTCGGCCTTCCCGGTCAGCCGGACCCGGACCCGACGCCGGTCGGCGGAGTCCTTCTCCCGCCGCACCAGGCCGGCCCGCTCGCAGCGGTCGATCAGGCCGACCGCGCTGTTGTGGCGGACGTGGAGGCGCGCGGCCAGCTCGGAGACGGAAGGGTGCGAGCCGGGGAACACTTTGACGAAGAGCAGCAGCGTGTGCTGGGATCGCGAGAGCCCCGCCCGGCGCGTCGTCCGCTGCGAGAAATGGAGAAACTGGCGCAGCGCGTAGCGCCAGCGCGCCAGACGCTCGTAGTCGCCGGCTGTCAACTGCTTCGTTCGCACACCCTGCTCGCTCTCGCGCCCCAGAGAAGGAGAACGGACTTCCGCCGCCCGGGCGAGGCATTATATGTCGCGAGACGATACGACGCACCCGGCCCCGCGATTCGCTAAAATCCCCGGATGCTCTCCGCCGGCGTCGACCGCAGCCAGCCCAAGCCGGCGCTGTACCGGGACCTTCTCCGCGCGCTCGGATCGCTCCTCCAGGGCGAGAGCGATCCGGTGGCGAACCTCGCCAACGCCTCGTCCCTTCTGTCCCAGGCCCTGGACCGGATCAACTGGTGCGGCTTCTACCTCCGGCGCGGCGAAGAGCTCGTCCTGGGGCCCTTTCAGGGGCGGCCCGCCTGCGTGCGGATCGCGCTCGGCCGGGGAGTCTGCGGCACGTCCGCGGCGCGACGGGAGACCGTGGTCGTTCCAGACGTTCTGGCATTTCCCGGCCACATCGCCTGCGACGCCGCCTCGCGCTCGGAGATCGTGGTCCCGATCGTGCAGGCCGGAATCCTCCGAGGCGTTCTCGACGTCGACGCTCCGGAGACGGGCCGGTTCGACGAAGCGGATCGCGAAGGACTGGAGGGTTTCGTCCGGACGCTGATCCCCCTGGTCGACTGGGCCTCGTTGGCCGCCGGACGGGGAGACGGCGGGTCGGGTCGGAAGGAGGAAGGACGGACATGAGCCGGAAAACCTTCACCGGAACAATTACCTGGCTCGGCCACGCCGCGACGTTGATCCAGTCGCCGCGCGGCGCGCGCATCGCGATCGATCCCTTCACGAAGAACAATCCCAAGTTTCCCCCGGGCTTCGCCTGGGGAAGCCTGAACGTCCTCGCCGCGACGCACGCGCACTTCGATCATTTCGGCGACGACGCGATCGAGCTGGCCAAGGCGACGGGAGGCACGGTCCTCGCGATCTTCGAAATGGCCCTCCACGTCGGCTCGCGCGGGGTGGAGAAGGTCACCGGCATGAACAAGGGCGGAAGCCTGACTCTCCAGGGCGTCGAGTTCCGCATGGTCCACGCCGACCACTCCTCCGGCGCGTCTCCCGGCGACCGCCCGGCGGCCTACGCGGGCGAGCCGTGCGGGTACGTCCTGACTTTCGAGGACGGGTTCCGCGTCTACCACGCCGGAGACACCGATGTCTTTTCCGACATGGCCCTGATCGCCGAGCTCTACCAGCCCGACCTCGCGCTCCTCCCGATCGGCGGCTTCTACACCATGGGGCCCCGCGAGGCCGCCAAGGCCTGCGAGCTCCTGCGCGTCGCGCGCGTCATCCCGATCCACTGGGGAACCTTTCCAGCGCTCACCGGCACGCCCGGGCAGCTGCGAACGGAGATCGCCGCGCGCAAGCTCGCGACCGAGGTGATCGAGCTCGCGCCCGGAACGTCCTGGCCCGCCTGAGATGGCCCCGGGTCCGCGTTCCGAGGTCGAACGTCCCGCGTCGGCCGCCCCGGAGCTCCGGAAACCTCACTGAAGCGGCAGCCGCCCCGCGAAGCCTTCCTCGTAGCCGTGGAAGTACTCCAGCGCCGGCTCGGGATACTTCCAGCAGTAGTACCCGGCTCCGGAGTCGAAGTCCACGAGCCACAGCCCCTTGATCTCCGCTCCGAGCGAGGCGATTTCCCGCACCCAGCCCTGCACGATCCCCTCCCGCTCCTTTTCGCCGTCGCCGCCGGGCGTGAGCTGCGCGTACCGGGCCACCGCCTGGGTCGTGATCTCCCGGACCTTCGGCAGCATCTCGCGCGCCTGGACCAGCGTGAACACGCGCTTGGCGGCGTGCTCGTGCTCGTGCTCGTGGATGTCGAACTCGCCCGCTTCCGGGCCGCCGCCCTCCCGAACGATCTCCACCAGCTTGGAGACCGCCTCGGCGTCCTCCCCGTCGGCGACGCGCGTGTAGCCCTCCAGCGACTCGAGCGCTTCGTCGGACCGGCCGGCCCGAAGCAGAAGGAGCCCGCGCTCGCGCAGGATCGTCGCGTCGTTGGGGGCCAGGGTCTCGGCGCAGTCGAGCGCCGCGAGCGCTTCCTCGAACTGATCCCGGCGCTCCCAGGAGCGTCGGAGGTTGAAGAGCATCCGCAGGAGGATGGCCCGATTCGAATCGGGCTGGAACGCCTCGGCGGGAAGCCCGATCGGGGAGCCGAAGATCGCGGAAACGCGCCGGGTCAGGGACTCCGCGTCGGCGAACCGGCCTCCGTCGAACGGGTCGAGAAACGTTCCCTCCGGAAGGTCCTCGCCGCCCACCACGAAGTGGCCGGGCAAACCGATGCCGGACAGCCGCAGGCCGGCGCGCCGGCCGACCTCGATCGCGACGATCGAAAGGGTGATGGGCAGACCGGTCTTCTTGGCCAGCACGCGCGCGACCGAGGAGTTTTCGGGATCGTCGTAGGAGTCCGCGTCCCCCAGGAACCCCTCCTCCGAGAAGAGCACACGAATCAGATGCTCGGCGGTCGGCGAGCCGTGCCCGGCCTCGCGAACCCGCCGGGCCAGCTGCTCCACCTTCGCCTCGCACGGGCCCAGATCTTCCGCCGGATCGACGAGCAGCGCCGCCAGCAGCGCTCCGTCCCACAGCTCGAGCGAGGCGCGGGAAGCCAGGGCCCCGAATCGCGCGACGATCCCGGTGCGGCCGCTCATGCCATGCGCCGCCGCGCGATCGCCACGCCGTCGCGGATCGGGACGATGACGCTGTCGAAATCGGACCGCGCGAAGAGGCGGCGGTTGAACTCCCGGATCCCCTCGGTGTCCCGATCGCGTGTCGCGGCCTCGACGACCCGTCCGGACCACAGGACGTTGTCGGCGAGCAAGTAGCCTCCCGGACGGACCCGCGGAGCGGCTTCCTCGAGCGCCTCCGGATACCCGTGCTTGTCGATATCGAGAAACACCACGTCGAACGTTCCGGGCGTCCGGCGCAGGAGCTCGACCGCCTCGCCGGTCCGTACCTCCACGCGCGCGAGCAGTCCCAGACGCTCCAGGTACCCCCGGGCCTCCCGGGCGTTGTCCTCGCTTCCGTCGGTGTAGAAGACCCGTCCCTGCGCGCCGACCGCCCGTGCGAAGAACGCGGTGGAGTACCCGATCGCGCTCCCGAGCTCGAACACCCGGCGTGCGCCGATCGACTCGGCCAGCATGGCCAGGAGCGTCGCGACCGCGGGCCCGACGATGGGGATGTCGCGGCTGGCGGCCTGGGCCTCCATCTCGAGGACGACGGCGTGCCGCGGCGGCAGAAGATCCTTCACGTAGCGATCGATGTCCGGCGCATAGAGAGGCGTCATGGGCCAAATATAGCCCGCCCGCTCGCGCGCGCGCCGGGCGCCGGGCGCCGCTCTTATAATCCGCGCGTGCCCAACTCCGATCCGACCGCGGCCGTCGAGCTCGCCCCGGCGGAGGGCGCGCGCCTGATCGAGACGCGCCGCGACCTGCACCGCCACCCCGAGCTGGCCTTCCAGGAGACCCGAACCGCGCAAATCGTCGCCGCCCGCCTGGAGGCCGCCGGCCTCGCGCCGCGCCGCCAGGTCGGCCGGACCGGCGTGACCGCCGATCCGGCGGGGTCGGCGTCGGGCCGGATTCTGCTGAGGGCCGACATGGACGCCCTGCCGCTGTCGGAAGAGTCCGGCGCGCCGTACGCGTCGGCCAACGCCGGCGTGATGCACGCCTGCGGCCACGACGGGCACGTCGCCATCGCCCTCGCCGTGGCCGACCGGCTCGCCGCCGGCCGATCCGCCGGACGATTTCGCTTCCTCTTTCAACCCGCCGAGGAGGGGGCGGGCGGCGCCGCCGCCTGCGCCGCCGACGGAGTCCTCGAGGGCGTGACCGCGGCGTTCGGCCTCCATCTCTGGAACCAGCTGCCGGTGGGCAAGGTCGGCGTCAACCGCGGCGCTCTGCTCGCGGCGGTGGACGAGTTCACCATCGACGTCACCGGGCCGGGAGGGCATGGAGCGTCGCCCCACGAGACCTACGACACGATCCTGGGCGCGGCGCGCATCGTCGACGCCTTGCAGTCGGTGGTGGCCCGCGAGATCTCGCCGCTGGACGCCGCCGTCGTGACCGTCGGCTCGATCCACGGAGGCTCGGCCTTCAACATCATTCCCTCCCTGGTGCGGATGACCGGAACGGCGCGCGCGTTCACGGATTTCGCCTGGCGGGCCCTCCCTGAGAAGATCGCCCGCATCGTCCGGGGGACGGCGGAAGCGGCCGGCGTCTCCGCCTCCGTCGACTACAAGCGCATCAACCGCGCCACGGTCAACGATGCCGCGATGGCCGACCTGGTCATCGAGACCGCGAAGGGCCTCGTCGGCGCCGAGAACGTCGACGCGGACACCCGGACGTTGGGGGGCGAGGACATGTCGGTGTTCCTGGATCAGGTTCCCGGCTGCTTCTTCTTCGTCGGCTCCGCGCCGGAAGGTCCGCACCGGCCCCACCACTCGCCGCGCTTCGACATCGACGAACGATCCCTGGCGATCGGCGTGCGGCTGCTGGAAGCCGTGGCGGCGGAAGCCGCGCGGAGAATCTAGAAATCGCCGGATCGCCGGGAGCGCCGGGAAGTGAAGTCCGAAGTCTGAAGTGGACAAGGCCGCGTTCCCGCCTTCCGTTCGCATCCGGCGCCCCGCGCCATGACTTCCCTGACCCTTCTGCTCCTGATCGCCTATCTGGCCTCCGTCCTCGTGATCGGCGCCCTTTCGCGCCGGCGCGCGGGCCGGGACGAGGTCTCCTACTTCGTCGCCGACCGGTCGCTCAACCGGTTCTGGGGATTCATCGGGCTGGCGTCGCTGACCACCGGCGGGTCGACCACGATCGCGCTCGCCGCGCTCGTTTACCAGCATGGCGTGTCCGGCCTTTGGCTCGACCTGTCCGGCGCTCTCGGCCTCTTCGCGCTGTCCCTCTTCCTGGCCCGGCGCGTCCGGCGCGAGAAAGCGGTGACGCTTCCGGAGATCGTGGGCCGGTACTTCGGCGGCGCGGCACGCATGGCCGCGGCGCTTCTGGTTCTGGTCTCGGAGATCGTCTGGTTCGCGCTCCTGATCGAAGCGACGCAGGTCGTCCTGACCGCGGCCTTCGGATGGACGCCGACCGCGGCCATCGTCGGCTCGACCGCGGTCTTCGTCCTCTACACCAGCCTGGGCGGTCAGTTCGCCGTGGTGCGGACGGACTTCGTGCAGTACGGCCTGATGGTGCTCGGCATCCCGGTCATCGCGCTCGCGGCGGCCCTGGCCCGGGCGGGCACCTGGTCCGCGCTCCCGCCGGTCACCTGGAGCTTCCCGTCGTCCCCCTCCTTGCCGCCCGAGGCCGTCCTCGCGCTTCTGGTCACGATCGGCCTCCCCCACCTGGTCGGCAGCGACGTCTACGCGAAGGTTCTCTCCTGCCGGGACGAAGCCACGGCGCGGGCCGCGGCGGCGTGGGCGGGCGCCTCCAAGATCGTTTTCGGCCTGGCCGTCGGGGCGATCGCGTTGACCGCACGCGCCGCGCTCGCCCCGGCAGCCGCCATCGAAACGCTGCCCCGCGCCGTGCTGGCATTCGTGCCGTCTCCGCTCGCCTCTCTGGCCCTGGTCTGCCTCGTGGCGACGATGCATTCCTCGGCCGACGCCGTTCTGCTCTCGGCTTGCGCGGTGACGGTGCGCGATCTGCTGCCCCCGGTGATCCGGCGCCCCGTCGCGCTCCGGGGGGCGAAAGGGCTGGCGCCGGTCTACGGCGCGCTGGGCCTCGCCGTCGCCCTGGCGATGAACCGCAACGTGATCGAAACCCTGAAGCTCGGCTACTCGATCTTCGCCGCCGGGCTGATCCTGCCCATTCTCGTCGCGCTCTCTCCGGCCGGCCGGCGCGTCGCTCCGGCCGCGGCGATCGTCGCCATGGCGGCCGGCGGAGCCGTCGCCGCGGCTGGACGTTTCTGGCCTCCTCTCGCCCTCGGGCGCGATCCGGTGCTCGCCGGGACCGCGGCCTGCGGCCTGGTCCTGGCGGCGGCTGCGGCGTGGCCGCGCGCCCCGGGCCGGGGATCGTCCGCGGCGGCGCCGCGCTGATCCCGCTCCTCTCCGCGCCGCGACGTTTGCTGTATCGTTTCGGCCGATGAAGCGCCTCCCGGCGGCTTGGGTCCTTCTCTTCTTGCTGGCCCTGGGCGGCATGGCGGGCGAAGAGCCCTATCCCCCCAAGGGGTCGTACAACAACTCGGTCCACCGGTTCTTCCCCGACCTCGACGCGCGCTTGAACGCGGTGCGCTACGGGCGCTGGCGGGCGGCGGAGATGGCCTGGATCTCCGGCGTCAACGCGGAGACCGACAGGACTTTCACCCGCGCGTTGACGGCCCTCCTGGAGGATCCGCCTCGCTTTGCCCCCGAGGCCAATCTCGTGGCGCCCCGGTTCGCCCGCGAGGCCGGCCCGATCTTCCATGCGCTGCGGTGGGGCCAGGTCTTCGAGCAGCAGATCCTGGACATCCTGGCCGCTTCGGACGCCTCGGCGCGAACGACCGAGGAGCGGCTGTCTCGGCTCTACGATCTCTACCGGCGCGAGCGTTGGGCCCTGACCGCTCCGCCGACCGAGATCGCGCCGACGGAGGCCCTGCAGGCCGCGCCGGAGTCGGCCCATCTCCTTCAGGTCGGCACGCGCCTCTTCGCCCTGGCCGCGGAGGATCTGGCCGCCGCGGACTTCGGGCAGCAGCGGTGGCGCGTACGTCAAACCGTGATCGAGTTCGATCGCTCCTTCGCCCTGGACAGGGCTCCGGATGACCCGAGCTATCGGACCGCCGCTCCGACGGTCTTCGAGCGTTTTCCCCGGATCGCCGAAGCCCTGGATCAGCTGGGACGATTTCGAGGCGCGCTGTTCGAGGCGCTCGTCCCGGGCGGGCGGACCCGGGAAGCCCGCCAACAGCGGGACCAGGCGGTTCGCCGCCTGGCCCGCGACTGGCGCCTGCCCGCGGATGGGATCGGTGGGCGGTAACGCCGGACGCGGAGACGCGGAGACGCGGGGACATGGGGAGTCCCGGGAGTCCTTTCTTCATTCCCCGCGTCCCCCACTCCCCGCGTCACCGCGTCCGGTTCTCGCAGCGGCGGCAGGGCTGTGCGCCTTCGTCTCCCTGATAACCCCGATCGCCGCCCAGCAACTCACCGACCTCGAGCCGGATCGCCCGATCACGGTCGAAGACGCGCGTCCGGTCTCGTTTCGGGCGTTCTCGGGAGCGTTCGACTGGACCTTCACCGAGCGGCGCAACCATTCCAACGACCACGGGCCGGGTTTTTCCATTCTTTACGGGGCCGCGCGCGGGCTCGAGGTCGGCACCGCGCTGCGCTACGTGACTCGCCCGGAACGCAACGCCGAGCGCGGGATCTCCTCGGGAGATCTGTTCGTCCACGCGCTCTATGCCCTCACGACGGAGACGGCGTCCTTGCCCGCGCTGGCCGTTCGCGCGGACCTTCAATTTCCGACCGGGCTCGACTCCAAGGGCACCGACGTGCACCTGGCGCTGCTGGCCACGCGGTCCTTCGACCTCTTCCGGCTGCACGGCAACTTCCGCTTCACCCGGCTGGGCGACACCGGCCCGGCAGAACGCTCGGAGCGCTGGGAGGGCGTCGCCGGGATCGATGTTCCGGCCGGCCGGCGCGGGTTGACCGACACGCTCCTGATGGCCGATGTCGTCGTGCGCACGCATCCGCTCATCGACGGCCCGGCGATCGTCGGCGCGGAAGTCGGAGCGCGGCGCCGCATCGGCACCCAGACGATCCTCTTCGGCGGGGCCGGCTCGGAGTTCTCGGGAGGACGCGACCGCCGCGTGCTCACCCTGCGGCTGGGAATCTCCCGAATGTACTAACCGTCGCCTCCGCGAAATGCGTGCTCTGCGCCCGATGGCGCACCGGTCGGCGGCTCGGCCGGATGCGGCCTCGACCGCCGACCTGATCCCGCACTTCGCTCCGGCTCCCCGCGGCGCGCGACGTCCTCCCTTGGTTACTGCGGGAGCTTCGCGCGCCGCGGACGGGGGCTGGGCCCGGGGGATCCAGTCCGCGAAACTTGGTCGCGCCGCGGACCGGGGCTGGGCCTGGGTCGCGCCGCGAAGGGCACGGTACCGAGAGCGGAGAGGACCTTGGCCATTCGTGCGTAGGGGCGGCCCTTGCGGCCGCCCGCTCGAGCGGTCAGATCGCTATCGCGCCAGCGTCAGGACCGGCTCGTCCAGGCACTCGAACGGGCCGTCCTTCTGGCCGCGGATGCTGGCGATCTCCCAGAAGCTCCTGTCGCCTTCCCACTCCCGCAGCGGTTGATAGAGGACGGCATGGCCGTGGCAGCCTCCGGCCCGGTCGAAGTAGACGAGGCAGACTCCGGGCGCCCGGGTGCCGATCCGCAGGCGCGCCACGTCGGGATACCGCTTCTTCATGACCTCCAGGGGCTCCAGCGTCCAGGCTTCCGGAGCCTCCTTGCGGCCGCGGTCGCGCATGCGTTCGATATCGACGGCGAAGGTGGGCTGGTGGACCAGCCCCCAGTAGGCCAGCTCGGACTCCGCGCGCTCGCCCCAGGGCTCCTCGATGCTCTCGGTGGCGACCCGGAAACGCGCCTCTCCGAACACGAAGAGGGAGCGCAGGGTGAAGCTGCGGTATCGCGAAGGGAGCTCGCGGTTGACGAACGTATCCACGGCCAGGCGGCGCGTGATGCCGTTGGGCTCGAGAACGACGTCGACCGAAGCTCTGGGCAGCGCGACTCCGAAAGTCGTGTCGAGCTTGGGGCCGACCAGGCGGTACACGTAGCTCTCGTTGGTTCCGGCCTCCCCCGGATGCAGGATCTGCAACACGACCTGCGGGCGGTCGTCGAAGCGGAACCGCACGCTGCGAAACTGCGTCACCTGGTCGCAGCTGGACACGTCGTCGCTCTGGCCGCAGCGCAGCGGCACGTGCGCGAGCATGAGAGGCCGCCACTCGTCCCCGACGCGTTTCATGACCGCCAGAATGGGACTCTCGAACGGGAGACGCGAACGCGAGACGAAATCGACGGCGGGAACGTTGTCGGGAAGCTTGCGCACGGTTCCGATTCCCTCGATCAACGCCTCCATGTCTCCGTCGCGATCGAGATCGACCTCTTCGATGCGCAGGAGCCGCGAGAAGGCGACTTCGCGGCTGGGAAACCGCGTGACGCGGGAGGTGGGAGGGCCGCCCTTGTTTCCCTCTTCGACGCGGGGCGGCGGGACCGGCGTGGGCTGCGGCGCGCGGCGCGTCTGGCCCGCGGCCGTCCCAACCGCGGCCAGGCACAGAAAAGCCCCGGCGGCGAGAGCCGTTTCGCGGCGTCTGTTCGGCATGTTCCCCACGATGGTAGCGGAAGATCGCGTGGCAGAATAGCGGCCTCTTGCGAGTTTTCGACTGCCACATCCACATCCAGCCGTGGGAGCAGTTGAAGCCGTCGGCCCGGACGGTGATGACCGCCGGGCATCCCGACCTCGCCCGCGTGGAAGAGGCCCGCCGGGACCCCGGCAAGCTCCTGGCCCTGATGGACGCCCAGGGGATCGAGCGGGCGGCGCTCATCAACTACGTGGCGCCGGACGTGATGGGCTTCACCGAATCGGTCAACGACTGGGTGTGCCGGTTCGTCCGCGGCCACGAGGACCGCCTGGTGGCCGTCGGCTCGCTCCACCCCGCCCGCACGCGGCAGCCTCGGCAGGACACGCTGCGGCTCTTCGAGTCGGGCGTTCGCATGCTCAAGATTCACCCTCCCCACCAGGCGTTCGCGTCCAACGCGTACGTGCACGGCCAGGAGACTCTGCGGGAGATCTACGCGACGGCGCAGGAGTGCGGCCGCCCGATCATGATCCACACCGGCACCACGATCTTCCCCGGGGCGCGCAACCGCTTCGCCGATCCCCTGGACGCCGACGACGTGGCCGTGGACTTCCCCGGGCTCGCGCTCATCCTGGCCCACGCCGGCCGGCCGCTCTTCATGCCGACCGCGGTCTTCCTGGCCCGGCGGCACCCCAACGTGCATCTGGACCTTTCGGGAATCCCGCCCGCCAAGCTCCTCGAGTACCTGCCCCGCCTCGAGGAGCTCTCGTCCAAATGCCTCTGGGGCACCGACTACCCCAGCCCCGGCGTGGTCTCGATGAAGAAGAACGTGGATGAGTTCGTGAAGCTCCCCTTGAGCGAGGCCGCCAGGGAGCGGATCCTGTGGAGCAACGGCGCGGCGCTGATCCGGTAGGGGGGCCGGAGGCGCCGGGCGCGACTCGGGTGGAGCGAAGGTCTCCCGGGTCCGCGTAGGAGACCCGGCTGGCTCACAGCCGCTGGAGTCCTCGGTCCCCGGTCTTCAGTCCTCAGTGCTCAGTCCTCACGCAAGCGGTCCTCGCCGGTCACGCAGCCGTCCTTATAATTCGCAGAATGGCAGCCCGAAGCGTCCTCGTCGTCGGCGGCGGCACGATGGGACGGGGGATCGCCGGTCTCTGCGTGCTCTCGGGATACGCGACGCGGATCTTCGAAGCGATTCCGGACGTGCGCAGCTCGATCAAGACGTCGATCGAATCGTCCTGGAAGAGGGCGGCCGAAAAGGGCAAGCTCAGCCGGGACCTGGCGGCGCAGGCCGCGGGCCGCCTGGACGTCGCGGATGCCCTGGACGTTCCCGCCGCCTGCGACTTCGTCCTCGAAGCGGTTCCCGAAGACCTGGACATGAAACGGACCCTGTTCGCCCGGCTCGACGCGCTCTGCGGCGACGGGACCATCCTGGGGTCCAACACGTCCTCCCTCTCGATCGCGGCGATCGCCGCGTCGACCCGCCGGCCCGACCGCGTCGTGGGAATCCACTTCTTCAATCCCGTCGCGGCGATGCCCCTGGTCGAGATCGTCAGCGGCCCGGAGACTTCGCCCGCGACGCGCGAACGCGCCGCCGCCTTCGCGGCCGCCCTGGGCAAGCAGGCCATCCGCGTCAAGGACTCTCCGGGCTTCGCCACGTCGCGCCTGGGCGTCGCCCTCGGGCTCGAAGCGATGCGGATGGTCGAAGCCGGCGTGGCGTCGGCCGGCGACATCGATCGGGCCATGGAGCTCGGCTACGGCCATCGGATGGGCCCCCTGAAGACGAGCGATCTCGTGGGGCTGGACGTGCGGCTGGCCATCGCCGAGACCCTCGCTCGCGAGATCGACCCGCGCTTCGCGCCGCCGGCGCTGCTTCGTCGGCTGGTGGCCGAGGGCAAGACCGGCAAGAAAGCCGGCCGGGGCTTCTACCGGTGGTCCGGAGACACCCCCGAGGAGATCGGGCCGGCGGAGGAGGGGGCGTGAGAGACCGAGGTCTGGTCGCCGGCATCGTCCTGGTGGCCGTCGGCGTCTACATCATCCTCTCGCGCAGCGTCGGGTTCGGGGGCGCCGGGCCGCTGCTCCTCCTGATCGGGGCGGTGTTTCTGGCCCTCTCGGCGGCGCGGCATTGGCGGGGCCCGATCGCTCCGGGCGCGATCCTGATGGGCCTGGGCGCCGGGCTCCTTCTGCAGGGGCCGTGGGAAGCCTGGATGCCCCGCTGGGCCACGATCGTCCTCGGGCTGGGAGCCGGATTCCTTCTCGCCGCCGCGTTGGAGGCGGCCGCCGGCCGGCTGCGCCGCCCGGGACCGATCGCGCCCGGAGTGATCCTGGTCGTGATCGCGCTCTTCGCCGCCGCGAATCAGCGCTTGAGCTTGGATCGCTTCTTCCAGAGGCTCGAAGTCCTATGGCCCTGGGCTCTGGTGGCGCTGGGATTGATCCTGGTCGCCCGCGCGGTCAAGGGCCGTCAGACATAAACGTTGCCTTCGCTGCGCTCTCGGTCTGCGCCTGCGGCGCACCGGCGTTTGGCTCGCCCAAAGGGGCTCGACCAAACGCCTGACCGCTCGCGCCGCGAGCTTAAGGACTAACAGATCGGAGTCGAAAGTTTCTCTTGACTAGGGTTTCAGGGGGCATTTTTCTTTTCGACGCCTCACGCCTCACGCCTCACGCCTCACGCGCGGGCGAAGCCCGCGATCACACGTCGCTCAAGTCCAGGAGCTTGGGCACCGGCGGCCGGGCCGCGGCCGGCGGGGGCGCCACTCCCTGCGCCCGGCGCACGATAAGGCGCACCGTCACCATCAGAATGACCAGAGCCGCGGCCATCACGACCGCGAAGAAGGCCGTCGACAGGCGGTGGTAGCGATCGAGCAGGATCCGCGAGGGGTCATTGGTCGGCAGGTTGTCGATCAGGCCCGGGGCCTCCTCTCGAATCTTGTCCATCGGAGGAATGAGGAGCTTCTCGATGACCGCCGCGGCGATGACGCCCAGGATGGCCGCGCGCGTCGCCAGCGAGCGGGAGAGCCGGGGCGCGCTCCACCACTTTCCGAAGAGCCAAGACGTGACGAAGAGAAGGGCGAAGCTCGCCTCGGCGAGCCAGCAGGCCTTGGTCAGGATCGGGCTGACCAGGGAAGCGGCCAGGTCCCGGGTCGGCAACAGGTGAAACGCCGCCGGCGCCACGGCGAAGGCGAAGAAGAGGCCCGGGACCAGGGCGAGGGCGATGGCGACGAAGTGCCAGAAGAGGAGGGGGGCCTCGAGGCCACGGACGTGAGGCGTGAGGCGTGAGGGGTGAGGCGAAGCCATAGAGCTCGGATCGAAAGTCCGTCTTACGCCTGACGCCTTACGCCTCGACGTACTCGGCCCGAACCGCCGGGATGAGACCGGCGGCGTGACCGCGGTCGAGCAGGGTCTGGACCGCCTCGCGGCCGCGCGGGCCGTAGCTGCGCGTCCAGTCGTTGACGTACATCCCGACGAAGCGGTCGGCGTCGCCGCGATCGAGGCCCCGGGCGTAGCGCAGGGCATGCGACAGCGCATCCGCGCGATGGGCCAGGCCGTACTCGATGGAGCGGGAGAGCGCCCGCGAGACGCGGCCGATCCGTTCCGCGCCGAGGTCCCGCCGCACGACGTTCCCGCCCAGGGGAAGCGGCAGGCCCGTCTCCTCCTTCCACCAGCGGCCCAGATCGACGACCTCGGCGAGGCCCTCGCCGGCGAAGGTCAGCTGGCCCTCGTGGATCAGCAGCCCCGCCTCCGCCCGGCCCTCCAGGACCGCCGGAAGGATCGCGTCGAAGGCGAGCAGGGCTGTCGCCGCCTTGGGAGCCCAGAGCGAGAGGGCCAGGTGCGCCGTGGTCCGCGCCCCCGGAGACGCGACGATCACAGCGCCGGAGGCGATCCGCTCGCGGGAGATCGGTTGCCGCGCCACCACGACCGGTCCGTATCCGTCGCCGAACGACGCCCCGTGCGGCAGCAGCAGGTACTTGTCGGCCAGATAGGCGTAGGCGTGAAAGGACACCGCGGTGATGGGGAGCTCTCCGGCGAGCGCGCGGCGGTTCAGGCTCTCGATGTCCGCGAGCTCGTGCTCAAAGGAGAGACCCTCCGTCTCGACCAACCCCTCCGCCAGCGCATAGAACATGAAGGCATCGTCGGAGTCGGGGCTGTGGGCGACGGTCAGAACGTCCTCGGCGATCATGGCTGCGATTCTATGTGGTCCGCTCGAAGACGCGGGACTTCGGCGCGGACTTCGACCGAGCGGGCAGGTGGCGGCGGCGGGAACCACTCGACGCGCGACGCGCGGACCGCGCGGACCTCTCGGCGCGCCGCCGGAGAGACGCGCGCGCGCGCCGCGTCGCTTGACTTCCATCCCGCACAACGCGAGAATGAGCGTCAAGGAAATTGCAAGAGATTTTTGTTGTAATGGTGGAAGAACCCTCTAAAATGAATCGCCGGATGGGTTGCAGCCCACCCGGCGATAAATGGAACGTATGACCCGTCAATCGTTCGGCAGCGACAGACTGAAGGCGATACGCCCCTCCACGGGGGCGGCAAAATTAGCACCTCGCCCTGAGGCTGTCAATCAGCTGTCGGGAGGGAGGTGACACGATGGCCACGAAGAAGAAGGCCGCGAAGAAGGCGAAGAAGGCGACCAAGAAAAAGAAGTAAGTCAAGCACTTACGAAAATCTGTGTTTCTTTCGGGGGGCCATTCGGCCCCCTTTTTTTTGTCCTCTTTTTGCGCGTCGGCCGGCCGACCGCGGCCTTTTGAGGACGGTACTATATATAAATTGATATAGTCGGACGATGCCGCTCTCCCATGTGCTCCTGGGTCTGCTGGCGGATCAGCCGCGCACCGGATACGACCTCGAGCGCGCGATGCGGGAGGAGCTCGACTCGGTCTGGCGAGCCGAGTACTCCCAGATCTACCCGACCCTGGCCCGCCTGCGCCGGGCCGGGCTCGTGCTCCTGCGCGTCCTGGGACCGAGAAAGGGACCGCGCCGGAACCTCTACCGAACCACCGCGGCCGGGCGGCGCGAGCTCAAGCGCTGGGTCGCCAGCCTCCCCGCCGCGCTGCGGGAAAAGGACGAGGTCCTGGCTCGCCTCGCCTTCCTGGAGGCGCTCGCGCCCGCGGAGCGGAGGGAGGCCATCGCCGGCTTCGAGCGGATGACCGCCGAGGAGATCATCCGCCTGCGGGCGGCGCCGGCGGCGGAAGGATTCCGGCGCGAGGTCCGGCGGTGCGTGCTGGCCCGCTTGGAGGCGACGCGACAGTGGCTCCGCGTCCTGGAGTCCGGGGCGGCGCCTCCGGTGCCGGCTCCCAGGGCGCCTCTCCCGAAACGCAAATGAGTCCCCGGATCGCCGCCGTCGTTCCGGCCGCGGGCCGCTCGCGGCGCATGGGCAGGGAGAAGATCGAGCTTCCCTGGGACGTCTCCACGATTCTCGAAACGGTCCTGGACAAGCTCGCCGCCATCGGAGCCGCTCCGATCGTCGTCGTCCTGCGCTCCGATCTCTCCGCCGCGGCACAGCGGGCCCTCCGGCGCGGGGCCCGTGTGGTGATCAATCCGAATCCGGACGAGGACATGCTCACCTCGATCCGCCTGGGAGTCGCCGCCCTCTCGGAGTCCGTCGACGGCGTGCTCGTCTGGCCCGCCGACCATCCCGCCGTTTCCGTGGCCACGCTCGAGACGCTCTGCGCCGGCGCCGGCCGATCGCGCGCCGTCCTCCCTCGGTACCGGGGACGCCGCGGCCATCCGGTCGTTCTCGGCGCGGACCTCCTGCCGGCCGTGGCCGCGATTGCTCCCGGCGAGGGGCTGCGCCGGCTCTGGCGCCTCCAGCCGGATCTCGTCCTCGACCTGGAGGTCGACGATCCGGGCGTCCTCGTCGACCTCGATACGCCCGAGGACTACGACCGCCACCGATAAGAGACGTCGGGTCGTTCGCGATCCGCATCATCCCCCGTCCCCCATTCCCCCGTCCCCCCGTCCCCCATTCCCCCGTCCCCCCGTCCCCGCATCCCCCATCCCCCCGTCCCCCGGCCCTCCCCCACCCCTCCTCGATGGACATATGATCGGTTCCTCGCCAGGAGGATCCATGAGCCACTCCAAGAGCGACGAGTCCCAGCCCGGTTTCACTCGCCGAGACCTTGTCCGCGGCGCGCTGGTGGGGGCGGT
The DNA here is from genome assembly GCA_963733955.1 of uncultured Acidobacteriota bacterium. Classification (GTDB taxonomy): domain Bacteria; phylum Acidobacteriota; class Thermoanaerobaculia; order UBA5066; family Gp7-AA6; genus DATFTF01. The sequence continues at coordinate 299,902 of CAVTEW010000003.1, read as the reverse complement.
CACCGCGGGAGTCGGAAGCAAAGTCGCGTCGGCGGCGGAGTCCGCCGCCCTCGGCCCCGCGGCCGTCCCCATCGAGCTGACCGTCAACGGCCAGAAGCACCGCCTGTCCGTCGAGCCTCGGGTTCTGCTGGCCTCGGCGCTGCGCGATCGCCTCGGGATGACCGGCACGAAGGTCGTCTGCGACCGGGGAGCCTGCGGGGCGTGCACCGTCCTCGTCGACGGCGACGCCTCCTGCTCGTGCCTGCTGCTGGCCGCCGAGGTGCAGGGAAAAGCCATCACGACGATCGAGGGTCTCTCCGCCAACCAAGAGCTCTCGCCGATCCAGAAGGCGTTCATCGAGACCGACGCCCTCCAGTGCGGCTTCTGCACGTCGGGAATGGTGCTCTCGTGCAAGGCGCTGCTCGACCGCAATCCGCGACCCACCCGGGAGCAGATCCGGGACGGCCTGGCCGGCAACTTGTGCCGGTGCGGAACCTATCCCCACGTGTTCGAGGCGGTCGAGCGGGCCGCGGGCTTGAAGACGGCCGAGTCGGCGGGGCGGGAAAGCGGCGGGCTCTTCGTCCACCCCCTGACCGCCTGGGCGTCCGGGCTCGTCCACGACGACCGGATCGAGGCGGCCTTGAACGATCTGTCGTTGCTCGAGGAGGCGTGAGATGAGCAAAGAGAAGCTGCGCCTCGGATTCAACGGAAAGTTCGAAGAGAAAGAGGTCGAGATCGCGCCGGGCGATCCAATCCCCTGGGATCCCTCCCACAAGTTCACCATCCTGGGAACGCGCGTCCCGCGCCTCGACGGAGCGGCCAAGGTCACCGGTCAGGCCCGCTACTCGATCGACCAGCGCCTCCCCGGCATGCTCTACGCGAAGATCCTCCGCTCGCCCTACCCGGCGGCGACGGTCAAGGCTGTGGACCTGGACGCGGCGAAAAAGATGCCCGGAGTGCGGGCGGCGCTGGTCATCGCGAAGCCGGGCGAGAAGGTCCGCTTTGCCGGCCAGGAAGTCGCCGCGATCGCCGCGGACACGCCGGAGCGGGCGATCGACGCCCTCGCCGCGATCCGCGTGCAATACCAGCCCGGACCCTTCGTGGTCGATCTGGAAGCGGCCAGGAAGGAGGGCGCGCCACCGGTCTTCGAGCAGGGCCAGGCCGGCACGAAGACGTCCGCCGGAGATCTCCCGTCCGCCCGCAAGACCCTTCCGCGCAAGGGCAACGTCCAGGGCCCGCGGTTGTCCGAGAAGGGCAACATCGAAGAGGGATTCAAGAAGGCCGACGCCGTGGTCGAAGGAACCTATGTGACCCAGGTCCAGACCCACACGGCGCTGGAGACCCACGGGCTGGTCGCCAGGTGGGAAGGGGACGAGCTCTCGGTCTGGGCCTCGACCCAGGGGATCTTCTCGGTGCGCGACGAGCTGGCCGAGGTCCTGGGGATTCCGGCCTCGAAGGTGCACGTCGTCACCGAGTACATGGGCGGAGGATTCGGCGCCAAGTTCGGGGCGCGGACGGAAGGCGTGACGGCGGCCCGCCTGGCGCGGGAGGCCGGAGCGCCGGTCAAGCTCTTCCTCGACCGCAAAGAGGAGCAGCTGGCCACCGGCAACCGTCCCTCCTCGGTGCAGTGGATCAAGGCCGGGGCCACGCGCGACGGCAAGCTCACCGCGCTGCACCTGGTCGTGCACGGCACCGGCGGCACCAACGGCGGGACCGGCACCTCCGGGCCGCTCAAGAACGTCTACGCCTGCGACAACGTCAAGACCGAGGAGTACGACGTCTTCACCAACGCGGGCCCGTCCGCCGCGATGCGCGCCCCGGGACATCCCCAGGGTGCGTTCGCCCTCGAGGCCACCCTGGACGAGCTCGCCCTCAAGCTCGCCATGGACCCCCTGGAACTGCGGATGAAGAACGATCCCTCCGAGATCCGCAGGGAGGAGTTCTCGATCGGCGCCGAGCGCATCGGCTGGACCTCGCGGGAGGCGCGGCGGCAGACTTCCGATCCCGCCGTGCGCCGCGGTTTCGGCATGGCCGCTGCGATCTGGTACAACACCGGCGGCACCGGGCCCAAGGCCATCGTCACGATCAATCGAGACGGCTCGGCGGAGGTCGTGCACGGAGTCCAGGACCTCGGCACCGGCTCGCGCACCATGGTGGGCATCGTCGCGGCCGAAGAGCTGGGGATCCCGCTGGACAAGGTTTCGGTCCGCATCGGCGACACACGAATGCCCTTCGGACCCGGTTCCGGCGGCTCGACCACGACGCCTTCGTCCGCTCCCGCGATCCGCGCGGCGGCCTTTCACGCCAAACAGAAGATGGCGGAGGTTCTCGCCAAGACCTGGAACGTGCCTGCTTCGGAGATCGAGTTTTCACCCGGCGTGGTCGCGGTCCGCGGCGACGCGGGCAAGAGGCTCTCCTGGAAGCAGGCTTGCGCGAAGCTTCCCGAAGAGGGGGCGGGAGTGTCGGCCGAAGGCGAGCGCGCCGAAAACCACGCCGACGCCTGGAAGCGGTTCACCGCCGGAGCGCAGTTCGCCGAGGTCGAGGTGGACACCGAGACCGGCGTCGTGCGCGTGAAGAAGGTCGTGGCCGTTCACGACTGCGGCCTGGTCGTCAACGCCCTGACGACGGAGAGCCAGGTGCACGGCGGCGTGATCCAGGGAATTTCCTACGCCCTCTACGAGAACCGGATCCTGGACCGCGACCGGGGGCTGATGGTCAATCCCAACGTCGAGCAGTACAAGATCGCCGGGGCCAAGGACGTCCCGGAGATCGAAGTCCACCTCGTGCAGGTGTGGGATGGAGTCAACAACACTCATTCCGTCGGCATCGGCGAGCCGGCCACCGTTCCCACCTCCGGCGCCATCGCCAACGCCGTGTCCCACGCCATCGGCGCCCGCATCCGCCGGCTTCCCGTCACTCCGGAAGCGGTCCTGGCCGCGTTGGACGAAGCACAGCGGCAGTCGAAAGGAGGTCGCGCGTGAAGAACTTCATTCTGCTGCCCGCCCGTTCGCTCTCCGAGGCGGCTCACGAGACGGCCAAGCCCAAGACGCTCCTGAAAGCCGGAGGCGTCGACGTCCTGGACCGCATGAAGGAGGGCATTGACGCTCCCGACCGCGTGGTCTCGATCGCGCACCTGCCCGGCCTGGACCAGATCTCCGTGGGCTCCCCCACCCGGATCGGGGCCATGGCCACGCTCGCGCGCCTCGCCTCGCACGGCGAGCTCCAGAAGGCCTACCCCGCCCTGGCCCACGCCGCCGCCGAGGCGGCCACGCCGCAGATCCGCAACATGGCCACGCTCGGCGGAAACCTGTGCCAGAAGCCGCGCTGCTGGTACTACCGCAATACCGATTTCGACTGCCGCAAGAAGGGCGGCGCGACCTGCTTCGCCCAGGACGGGGAGAACCGCTTCCACGCCATCTTCGACTCCGACCTCTTCTGCTGCTGCATCCATCCCTCCGCCACCGGCGTGGCCCTGCTGGCCTACGGAGCAAAGCTCCAGACGGTCTCGCCGCGCGGCAAGCGCACGATCGCGATCGACGATTTCTTCGTGCGCCCGACCGACGACGCCGTGCGCGAGAACGTCCTCGGCCCCGGAGAAATCATCGAGGCCGCCGTGCTCGCGCCCCCGGCGGACGGAGCGCGGTCGGTCTACAAGAAGCTCAAGGAAAAGGAATCCTTCGACTGGCCCCTGGTGGAGGCGTGCGTGCATCTGACCGTTTCGGGCGGGAAGATCGGACAGGCCCGCGTCGTCCTCGGCTCGGTGGCGCCGACCCCGTGGCGCTCCAAGGCCGCGGAAGCGATCCTGTCCGGCGCCCACGCCGGGCCCGAGATCGCCCGGCGCGCGGCCGAGGCGGCGGTCGCCGGTGCCAAGCCCCTGGCCCAGAACGCCTACAAGGTCCGCCTGGCGCGGGTGATGCTCGAGCGGGCGATCCGGGAAGCCCTGGCCTGACGCCGGCGCGGTGACCAAGCCCCCGACTCCGGAGGATCCCCTCCAGGAAATGCGCCGGTTTGCCCGTCCCTTCCGCGACGGACAACGGGAACCCGATCCCCTTCTGTGCCGCCACCTGAGGACCAAGACCTGGTACGTGCCGGATTCCCACGCCGAGCGCGACGTGTCCCGCTCGTCCTCGACCGCTCAGTACTGGTGCCTGAAGACCATGCGGGCGGACGGCCCGGACGGCGCGCTGGCTCTTCCCGAGGACTGCACCGACGAACGGGGGTGTTTCGAGCCTGCGGTGGGGCGGGAAGCGAAGAGCTGAGAGCGACGTCCGAAGTCCGGCGTCGAGATTTCGGAAGTCCGGACGCTATTTCTTGCGCAGCTCCATCAGGACCTGGCGCGCCACGGCCTTCAGCGTGTCGAAGACGCCCACGCCCGTGGTGGCCGTGGCCTCGAAGGTCGGTTCTCCCTTGATGTTGAGCTTGCGGTACATCTCGTCGGTGGGGACCGCCGTGGGCAGGTCGCGCTTGTTGAACTGCAGGACGTAGGGAATCGTCGCGATCTCGTAGCCCTGCTCCTTCAGGTTCTTGTCCAGGTTCCGAATCGACTCGACGTTGGCTTCCATCCGGGCCTCCTGCGAGTCCGCGACGAACACCACCCCGTCCACGCCTTTCAAGATCAGCTTGCGGGAAGCGTCGTAGAAGACCTGGCCGGGAACCGTGTAGAGGTGGAACCGCGTCTTGAAGCCTTTGACCGTTCCCAGGTCCAGCGGAAGGAAGTCGAAGAACAGCGTCCGGTCGGTCTCGGTGGCGAGGGAGATGAGCTTTCCCTTGGCCGTCGGGTTGGTGCGGTCGTAGATGTACTGGAGGTTGGTCGTCTTCCCGCACAGACCCGGTCCGTAGTAGACGATCTTGCAGTTGATCTCCCGGGCCGCGTAATTGATGAAGGTCATGCTGGCCTACCGGACTCGAGTCGAATGCCCGGCCGACTCACTCGGAGAAGAGACGATCGATGTCGTCGTCGGTGATCTCCGAGAAGGGAGACTCGAAGTCCACATGCAGTGATTCTTTATCGCGTTCCACTTTCTCGGTGATTTCTTCGAAGATCTTCTCGAGCTCCGACGTGGCCCGCCGCACGCGCAGCCGGACGAGGCCGAGGGATGACCGCTCGTCGAAGATGACCACCAGGATGACTCTCTGGGCCACGATGGAGATATGGATGTTGTCCTTCTCCCCTTCGTGAAACAGGATCGAAAACTCCTTTTCCCCGATGAGCCTGGCCAGGCCGTCCGTGGCCGCGACGTTGCCCGCGGTCAGAGACGCGAGCGAGGTGGTATCGAGGGAGTTCAAGTCTCCGATGGCGGCGATCTGCTGGCCGTTCTTGTCCACGAGGAAGACGACGTTGGCGTTGGCGTCCAGTCGGAGGCGCTGCAGGGCCTCCTTGATCTTCTGAAACTCCTCCTCGTAGAGGACGAGATCGGGGGTGCTCACGTTTTTAACTAATTCTCCTGTGAGGACTTATATTAGCAGAAGCCTCCCGCCCCGACCATCGGCCTCTTCCCGATCGGCCCAAAGGTCACAGCTCGCGGCGGTTCTCCAGGGATCGGGCCATGGTCACCTCGTCGGCATACTCGATGTCTCCGCCGACCGGCAGGCCGAAGGCGATCCGCGTGACCCGGACTCCGTCGGCCTTGAGCTTGCGGGCCAGGAACAACGCGGTGGCCTCGCCCTCGACGTTGGGATTGGTGGCCAGGATGACCTCCCGTACCTCCGGCGTCACGCGGCCCAGGAGACCGGCCACGTCGATCTCGTCCGGGCCGATGCCCTTCAAGGGGGAGAGCGCGCCCCAGAGCACGTGGTAGCGGCCGCGAAACTCGCGGGTCTTCTCGATGGCCAGCACGTTTCCCGGCTCCTCGACCGCGCAGATCACCGTCCCGTCGCGTTCCGGGTCCGAGCAGATGGCGCAGGGATCCTCCTCGGTCAGCGTGTTGCAGACCGAGCAGCGGCGCACCGCTTCCCGGGCCTCGGCGATCGCCAGCGAGAGGCGCTGGGCCTCTTCCCGAGGAGACCGCAGCAGGTGATAGGCCAGGCGGGCGGCGCTCTTGGCGCCGATGCCCGGCAGCCGCTGCAGCTCCGCCGCGAGGCGCTCGAAGGATTTGGGAATGCCCTTCATTCTGAAGATCGTGAGGCGTGAGGCGTCAAGCGTGAGGCGAAACCGAGACGGCGAACTTCCAAAGTCATTGTACGGAGTCTCGCCTTACGCCTAACGCCTTACGCCTAGCGAAGTCCCGGCATCATCCCGCCCAGCATGCTGCTCGTCTTCTTCTGCACCGCATCGTCCACCAGGCGGCCGGCTTCGCGGACCGCGGCCAGAACCAGGTCCTGCAGCGTCTCGACGTCGTCTTTGTCGACGCAAACCGGATCGATCTTGACGGCCAGGACTTCCTTGGTCCCCGACATCGTGATCTGGACCATTCCGCCTCCGGACGACGCCTCGATCCGCAGCGCTTCCAGCTCGGCCTGGACCTTGGACTGCATCGCCTGGGCCTGCTGCATCATTTTCTGAATATTCATTGTGACGTCATTCTCAATTTAAGATTTGCGGTTTGTGATTTGTGATTTGTCTGAAACAGGCATTTTGCGCCGCAATCGCCAATCGCAAATCGCCAATCGCAAATGTCTTCCTCACTCCTCCTCCTTCACGTCGGTCAGCTCTCCGCGGAAGAGCTCCAGGGCCGACCGCACGACCGGGTCGCGCTCGACCCGGCTGGAGGCGCGCTCGCGGGAGAGGGAATCCGGAGGCACGTCCCGGGCGGCCTTCCCGAGGTCGCCGTCGGCGGGCGGTCCGGTCTTGAGCACGATCTTCAGGGGCCGGCCGAACGCCTCGCGGGCGATCTCGGACAGCAGCTTGCGCGTGGCCGGCTCCTCCAGGGCCTCCTTGGCCGCGGCCTTGTCGATGCCGAAGCGCAGCACGAGCTCGTCGGAAACGAGATCGATGGACTCGGCCAGGCTCACCTGGGCCGCGGTCACCCGGCGCCGCGCGTTGAGAACCTCGTGGAAGCGCGGCAAGCCGGACCGGGACGCGGCGTCCGGACCGGCCTCGGACTCGGAACCCGACTCCGCCCCCGTTTCGCGGACCGGCTCGACCGGAACGATGGAGACGATCCGGGGCCCCCGCGATTCTTCCCGGGAGAACGGGGAGACCGGCGCCGGAGCGGCCGGCGCGGCCGCGGCCTGAGCCAGCGCGTCCTCCACCTTGCGCAGCCTCGGCAGCTCCACGAGCTTCAGCACGAGCATCTGCAGGACCAGCCCCCCGTCGTCGGCCCGGCGCGCCAGCTCCTGCATGTCCACGCTGAGCGAGACGGCCCGCAGCAGGTTCTCGTAGGGCATGGCCGCGGCCAGAGGGGCCATCCGCTTGCGCTCCGCCTCGGTCAGGTCCGACGAGGCTCCCGCGGAAAGCAGCAGGAGCCGGCGCAGCAGGTGGATGAGCTCCTTGAGGACATGGCGGGGGTCTTCGCCGGACTCGAGCATCCGTCCCAGGGTGGCCATCGCCGCGGCCCGGTCCCCGGAGGCGATGGCGGAGTAAACCGCCTCGAGCAGCCCCTGATCGACCAGGGCGAGGATCTCGCGGCACTCGGCCTCGTCGATCTCGCGACCGGCCGCCAGCGTCCGGGCCTGGTCGAGCAGCGACAGGGCGTCGCGCAGGCTGCCCTCGGCCGCCGCCGCGATCATGGACAGGGCTCCCGGAGTCGCCCGGATCCCTTCCTCGCCGGCGATCCTGGCCAGCTGCTGCGAGATTTCCGCGGCGGTCAGGGAGCGAAAGCGAAAACGCTGGCAACGGGAAACGATGGTGGCGGGGATCTTGTGGAGCTCGGTCGAAGCCAGGATGAAGCGGGCGTGCGGCGGCGGCTCCTCCAGGGTCTTGAGCAAGGCGTTGAAGGCTTCCGTGGTCAGCATGTGCACTTCGTCGATGATGGCGATCCGGAACCGGTCGCGCTGCGGCGCGTAGCGCACCGTGTCGATCAGCTCCCGGGCGTTCTCGATCTTCCGGTTGGAGGCGCCGTCGATCTCGTGTACGTCCAGGGAGTCGCCGCGGTCGAGGATCTCGCGGCAGGAGGCGCATTGGCCGCAGGGCGAGATCGTGGGGCCCTTCTCGCAATTGAGCGCCCGGGCCAGGAGGCGCGCGGTCGACGTCTTGCCGACGCCCCGCGGCCCGGTCAACAGGTACGCGGACGCGACGCGCCCTTCGGCGATCGCGTTGGACAGGGTTCGGGCCACGGCCTCCTGACCGACCAGGTCGGAGAACAGGCGGGGACGCCACTTGCGGGGCAGCGACAGAAACTCGGTCATGGGGCCTTCGGCCGGCGGCCGCGGCGAGCCGCAGGGGACGGGGCGCCGCCGGATGTCTCGATCAATTTCGAGCCTGTAATGTTCCGGCGGCCGAAGATGAGCTCAGGTTGGCCTGCGGCGCACGGGGGCGCCTCCTGATCGCTGCTTCCTTCCGGACCTGACGAGGTTCAGAGGCTTCCGTCGCACAGGGCCCGAACTCATCTTCGGCCGCCGGATCTCGCAGTTTACCCCAACCGTCGCTCGGAGCGCGCCTCCCGATCCGCCGCAACGAGGCGAGGCGAACGGACGCGGAGACGTGGAGAATGGGTGACGCGGGGAAAGACACGTGAGTCAGGCTTCCCCGCCGATCCCCCCGTCCCCGCGTCCCGCCGCCGCCGCATCCCGGCCGCCCCGCGTCTCCGCGTCCCCGCGTCCCCGCCTCCCGCGTCTGCCGCCGCGAAGGAGCAGGAGCAAGAACGTGGCTCCCGCGGCGAGGCCCGCCCATAAGTCCGTGTTGTGCAGCGCGCCCGCGGGCAGGCGCGGCCAGCGGTCGTTCTCGGCGGCGATGCTGAAGAGAATCGCGAAGAGGGCGAGGCCGGCCAGCAGAAGGACGGCGGTCAGAACCGGACCACGCTTCACTTCTCCTCTTTGCACCGGGACTTCACGAACGAAACGACGGCCTTGGCCAGGTCGACCGGGACGTCCTTGGGCTTCAAGAGCTTCAGAGTCCGCCCGGTGACCTCGTAGGTCGCCAGAAACTCCACGCAGGGAGGGCACTTCTCGATGTGGCGCCGGAAGGCGATCCGCTCCTCTTGGGGCATGGTCTGATCCTCGTAGGCCAGGAGGTAGTCGAGGATGAAATTGCGGCAGGTGACGTCCCCCTCCGCGTGGCAGGCCGACTCGGGATCCTCGTCCTTCATCCCGCCACCACGCGGCGCGCGTTGGCGCTCGCGATCTCGGCCAGCCGCTGGCGCACGTACAGGCGGGCCCGGTGAAGCCGCGACTTGAACGCCGGAATCGAGATCTCGAGAGTCTCCGCGACCTGGTCGGCGGACATCTCCTCGACGTCGTACATCCAGATCGCGTCGCGGTAAGGAGGCGAGAGCTCGGCGATGAATTCCTCCGCGCGGGCCGCGAGCTCGCGGGAGGCGGCGGAGTCCTCGATGGCCACGCTCCAATCGCGCGGATCGACCGTCTCCAGGTGCCCGTCGGACCGGAAGCGCGGCAGATACTCCTCGATGGCCACCGTGGGAGCCGCGGGCCTCCGGCGCGCGCGGCTGTAGGCGTTGTTCAGCGCCACGCGGTAGAACCAGGAGAAGAACTTTCGCGATTCATCGAAGGTCCCGATCTTGCGGTACAGGGTCAGAAACGTGTCCTGGGTGGCCTCTTCGGCGTCCTCGGCGTTGCGCAGCACGCCGTAGGACAGCGAATACACGCGCGCGTGGTAGCGCTCGACCATCTGCTCAAAGGCCCGCTCGTCGCCCGCCTTGATCCCCCGGACCAGTTCCAGGTCCGTCGGGCTGGGCTCGGGCTTTTCGACGGCTTCCATCTTTACCTACGCGCCTGTGTTGCGGATCGGTTCATCGGTCCAGATTCTTACATGGCGGAGAGGAGGGGATTCGAACCCCTGGTACCTTTTGGGTACACACGCTTTCCAAGCGTGCTCCTTAAGCCACTCGGACACCTCTCCGGTGGGCGGCCGAGGATAGCAAAGAATCGGTCCATGGATTCAGCGGCCGATCGGTTGATCGCGTCGAACGGCTGATTTCCGGGCAAATGAATCTCGATGAATCGATGAACCGATGGGTCAATCGGTCCCCTCCGCGAGCCGCTTGAGCGTCTCCCACGAGTACAGCCCGTCGTTGTGGCCGTCGGCCCAGTCGATCTGCAAGGCGTAGGACCCGATTCTTCGATGGGTCACCGGTCGAAACGACGCGGGCGTATAGGGACGCTCGGGGCCCTTGTAGAGGTTGCCGAGGATGTCTTTCTCGCCCTTGCACATCGCGCAGGGACAGGCGCGGCGAAGCTTCTCGAGCGGGATGTATTCCTCCCGCCCGTCGTCCCACACGAGGGCCAGCTCCGAGCCGACGAGCAGAACGTCCTTGGGAACGGGATTCGTCATGGAGCGTCAGAGAACCGAGGCGGCGCTACGGGCATTCCGCTTCACGCCTGGCGCCCCGCGCCTCACGTCATTCATAGCGCAACGACTCGATCGGATCCAGGCGCGACGCCTTGACCGCCGGGTACAGGCCGAAGAACACCCCGACGGAGAGCGACACCAGAAGGCCCACCACGATCGACCACAGCGGCGTCTCCGCCGGAAGGGCCTCGAAGGCCTTCTTCACCGCCAGAGGGACGGCGACGCCGACGAGCACGCCGATCGCCCCGCCCAGGAGCGAGAGCGTCGCGGCCTCGGTCAAGAATTGCATCACGATGTCCCGGCGGTGCGCGCCCACGGCCTTGCGCACGCCGATCTCCCGCGTGCGCTCGGTGACCGAGACCAGCATGATGTTCATCACGCCGACGCCGCCGATCACCAGGGAGACCAGCGCGACGAAGATCATGGCCATGGTCACGCCGCCGGTGATGCCCTGGAAGCTCTCGATCAGCTTGTCCGGCGTCACGATCGCGAAGTCGTCCGGCTTGTTGAAGGGCACCTTGCGCCGGGCCCGCAGGATCGTCCGTCCCTTTTCGATGACCGAGTCCATCTGATCCGGCTTGTAGGGAATCGCCGAGATGCGCAAGGCGTCGCCGTCCTCCACGCCGAACTTGACCCACGGAAAGTGCTGGTCGAACGTCGTGATCGGCATCAGGACGTAGTTGTCCTGGCTGTCGTTGAACATCTTCCCTTTCTTCTCCAGGACGCCCACCACGAGGTACTGGATCGGCCCGAGCTTGATGACCTTCTGCAGCGGGTCCTCGCGGGGAAAGAGCCGCTCCCGGATGTCGTCGCCGAGAACGACGACGTTGGCCGCGTGCGTCAGGTCCGTCTCGGTCAGGAAGCGCCCGGCCGCCACGCCGCGGTTGTTGACGATGGGGTACTCGGGCAGAACCCCCCACACGCGGGGAGACAGCGCCTCCAGGTCGCGGTACCGGGCGTGATAGTCGGTGTTGTTCCAGAGGTAGCGTTGCGGGGAGACCGCGCGCATCTCCGGAATCGCGTCCTTCAAAGCCAGCGCGTCCCCGATCGTGAACTCCTTGCGACGCAGCTCTCCCTCCGGGAGGTTGCCGCCGCCGAAGCGCATCTCGTATTTCTGAAACGTCACCACAGTAGCGCCGAAGCTCTGGAAATTCCGGATCATGTTGTTGTTGAAACCGGTCACGATGGAGACCATGGAGATGACCGTGGCCACGCCGACCACGATGCCCAGAACGGTCAGGCAGGCCCGCAGCTTGTGCGCGCGCATGGCCAGGAGGGCGAACCGCAGGTTCTCTCCGAAACCGCGGCGGACGTTTGCGAACAGGGACGACATGGTCTCAGCCGGACGGCTCTCGGCTCTCAGCTCTCGGCTCTCGGGTCTCGGCTCTCAGCCGCCCAGGAGTTCCGGCGTCGGGCTGAGAGCTGAAGGCTAAAAAGCTACTCATAGCGCAGCGCCTCGATCGGGTCGAGGCGAGACGCCTTCACCGCCGGGTAGAGACCGAAGAAGATCCCCACCGTGAGGGAGACCAGCAGCCCCACCAGGACGGACCAGAACGGCGTTTCCGCCGGCAGGGCGTCGAACACCTGCTTGATCAGCGCGGGCACCGCGTACCCGACGAACACCCCGATGGCTCCGCCCAGGATGGACAGCGTGGTCGCCTCGGTCAGAAACTGCATGACGATGTCGCGGCGGAAGGCGCCCACGGCCTTGCGCACGCCGATCTCCCGGGTGCGCTCGGTGACCGAAACCAGCATGATGTTCATCACGCCGACGCCGCCGATCAGGAGCGAGACGAAGGCGATGAAGATCATGGCCAGGGTGATGCCGCGGGTGATCCCCTGGAAGCTCTCGATCAGCTTGTCCGGGGTGAAGATGGCGAAATCGTCCGGCTTGTTGAACGGGACGTGCCGGCGGGCCCGCAGCACCGCGCGGCCCTTCTCGATGATCGTATCGACCTGATCGGACCGGTAGGGCACCGTCGCGATGTGGATGGTGTCGCCGCCGCTGGCCTTGATGAACGGAAACTGCCGGTCGAAGGCGGTGAAGGGGATCAGCATGAAGTCGTCGTTGGAGTGCCCCATCATCTTGCCCTTCTTCTCGAAGATGCCGACGACGCGGTACTGGGTCCCGTTCAAGTCAACCCACTTGTCCAGCGGGTCCTCGCGGGCGAAGAGCGCCTCGCGGGTGTCTTCGCCGATGACAGTCACCGGCGTTCCATGCTCCAGGTCGGTCTCGGTCAGGAAACGTCCGTAGCCGACGAAGTGGTTGTTGGCCATCGAGTAGTCCGGCGTGGCGCCGACGATGACCGGCGACGTGGTCTCCGAGCCGCGGTACTTGACGTGGACATCGACGTTCCAGAGATACCGCTCCGGCGACACCGCCCGCATCTCCGGGATGGACGTCTTGAGAGCCATGGCGTCCTCGAAGGTCAGGTCCTTGCGGGCGCGCTCCTCGGGGGGACGGTGCCCCGGCCCGAATCGGGCCTCGTATTTCTGGAATTGCACCAGGGTCGCCCCGAAGCTCTGGAAGTTGCGGACCATGTTGTTGTTGAAGCCGGTCACGATGGAGACCATGGCGATGACCGTGGCCACTCCCACGACGATCCCCAGGACGGTCAGAAAGGCCCGCAGCTTGTGCGCGCGGACGGCGAGCAGGGCGAATCGGACGTTCTCGCCGAAGCCGCGCTGGAAGTTGGAGAGGATGGAAGACATGGGTCGTCAAGCGTGAGGCGTCAGGCGTCGAGCGAAGTTACGGAAGTTCCCGACTGTCCTACTCATACCGCAGGGCTTCGACCGGCGGCAGACGGCTGGCCTGCGCCGAAGGGATCCAGCCGGCCAGGAGCCCCGTGAACGTCGCCACCCCGATTCCGATCACGATGAACGAGAACTTCACCTGCGCGGGAAAGACCTGGTTGACGGCCAGAGCGATACCCGAGCCGATCAACACGCCGATCGCGCCTCCCACCGCGGCCAAGAGCGCCGCCTCGAGCAGGAACTGCCAGCGGATGTCGCGTCGGCGGGCCCCCAGCGCGCGCCGGACGCCGATCTCCTTGGTCCGTTCGACGACCGACACGAACATGATGTTGGCGATCACGATCGCGCCGACGAGGAGCGAGATCCCCGAGATCAGGATCATCAGAAGGAAGGCGCCCTGCGAGATCTTTCCCCAGAGCTGCTGCAGGATCTCCGCGGTGACCAGCCCGAACGGGTCGTCCTTGTCGAACTTCGTCTTGCGCAGCGCCCGAAGGATGGCGCGGACCTCGTCGGTCGCGGCGTTGACGCCTTCGACCCCGCCGACGGGCTTGATGAAGATCCCGATGTCGTCGGTGGGCGCGATGTGCTTCTTGAAGAGCGTCAGCGGCACGTAGACCACGTTGTCCTGGCTCTGGCCGAGGACGTTGCCCTGCTTGGCCAGGGTCCCGATCACTTTGATGGGGTAGCCGTCGATCTTGAAGATGCGGCCCAGGGGATCCTGGTTCCCGAACAGCTGATCCTGGACGTCCCATCCGATCACCCCGACGGCCTCGGCGTGCTCGTACTCGGTCTGGGTGAAGTACCGGCCGCTGGCGATGTCGAACTTCATGGCCTCCCCCATGTTGGGGGTGTGGCCCTGGACGCCGACGTCGGAGAGTTTCTTGTCCTCGTACTTGATCGGCCGGTTGCGGTCTCCCCGAGCGCCGACCTGCTCGCACAGGCGGCACTCGCGCTGCACAACCCGCATGTCGTCCAGCGTGACCGGCCGGCGCTTGCGGGCGATCAGCCATTCCTCGCGGCTGGTGATGATGCCGTACTTCGTGAAGATCACGATGTCCGGGTTCAACCCGATGACCTTGTCCTTGACGTAGGAGTTCAGGCCGGAGATGACCGACACCACGGCGACGACCGTGGCCACGCCGATGATGACGCCGAGCAGCGTGAGAAACGCCCGCATCTTATGGCGCGTCAGCGCCGAGGAGGAGACGCGGAAGAGCTCGGCGGTCGTCACGCGGAGGCGGGAGTGGCTTTCTTCTTCGCCCCCTCGTTCTCGATCAAGACCTTGTCGCCTTCCTTGACCTGGCGCAGCACCTTGAACGGCCCGGTCACGATCTGGTCGCCGACGGACGGCCCCTGGAGGACCTCGACCATGAGCTCTCCGGCGAGCCCGGTCTTGACCTTCTTGAACTCGAGCTTGCCGTTATGGACCACGTACACGCCTTCCTCCGTCTCCGGTCGGCCCGAAGACGTCGTCTTCTTGCCCTTCTGGGGAACGTCGCGAACGACCAGGGCCTGGATCGGAACGGCCGACGCGGCCTCCTTGCGCCCGGTGACGATCTCGGCGGTCACGGAGAAGCCCGGCCGAATCGTTTCCGGAGGAGTCTCCACCCGGATCTTGACTTTGAAGTTGATGGCCTCCGAGTTGGCGACCAGCGACTGCAGGTCGGGATCGTTCTTCTCGATGGGAGACGATCCCACCTCGGTGACCGTCCCCTTGAAGGTCTTCCCGGGATAGGCGTCGATCATCAGGGTGGCGGTCTGGCCGATCTTGACCTGGGGAACCGACGTCTCGTCGACCATCATGACCGCCTCGACCTCGGACATGTCGGAGATGGTCAGAAGCTGGGTTCCCGCGTTGTTCATCGTTCCGATGACGGTGACCTCGCCCTCCTTGATGGGCAGGGCCGTCACGATTCCGGCGATCGGGGCGGTGACCGTGGTCTTGGAAAGGGAGTCGCGGCTGGCCGCCAGGTCGGCGCCGGTCGAGCGCATGCGCTGCTCGGTCGCCGAGAGGTTGGCCCGCGCCGTTTCATAGGTCGAACGCGCCTTCTGGAAGTCGGCTTCGGCCAGGATCTTCGAGTTGTAGTTCTGCTTGGCGCGCTCGTAATCGAGCCGGGCCTGTTCGGCGTTGGACTTGGCCGCGTCCAGGTCGTTGTGCATCGCCGCCAGGGTGGCCTCGCGGCCCTCGGCCTGCGCGGCCAGCTGGGCCCGGTCGATCTGGAGGAGCAAATCTCCCCGCTTGACCCGGTCCCCTTCCTGCACCGCCAGGTTGACGATCTGCCCCATGACCAGGGCCGACATGTCGACCTTCTTGCGGGCCTGGATCTTGCCGTTGGCCGTGACCTTGGCCACCAGATCGACCTTTTCGACCTTCGCCGTCGTGACGTGCGGAAGGTTGCGGTCCCGCCCGCTCAGGGAAAAGGCCAGGATCGCCGCCAGACCGACGGCGACCGCGACGCCAAGGATGATCTTGCCCTTCTTCGACATCTCCCTCTCCTCCAACTGCCCGGGAACAGCGTATCCATTTCTACGGATGGGAGCGCCGAAAGTTCCAGCGCATCAACCATCTGAGCCGTTGCGCCTTAGCTAACAACCGGGGGTCCGTTCGCCTTCCCGCTTTCCGTCGATCCTCGCCGCAGACCGCGGATCCCCGGCTGGAAATTTTGGTGCGCCCAGGAGGACTTGAACCCCCAACCTCCTGATCCGTAGTCAGACGCTCTATCCAGTTGAGCTATGGGCGCAGGGGGGGCGAGGGTAACGGAATCGATGCGTGTATTTCAAGGGTCTGCGCAAGGCCCCTACGCTTCGAGTGATCGAGCGGGTGAGGGGGAGAGCGGGTGAGCGGGGATCCCTTTCTCTCCCAACTCTCCTCTCCCCTCTCCTCCCGCATCCCCGCATCCCCGCATCCCCGTCTCCCCGCGTCCCCGCGTCGCCAACTCGGCCACCCTGAAGTACCCTCTCGCCGCATGTCCTTCACCGCCGACGACGCACACTTCATGAGGGAGGCCCTGGCGTTCGCCCGTATCGCGTTTGCCGAGCGGGAAGTCCCCATCGGGGCGGTGGTCGTGGCCGGTGCCCGGATGCTGGGCCGCGGCCGGAACCAGCGGGAGGCGCTGGCGGACCCCACGCACCACGCCGAGATCGCGGCGATCCGCGAGGCCGCCGCCGCGGCCGGGACCTGGCGGCTGGAAGGAGCGACGCTGTATTCGACCTGCGAGCCCTGCCCGATGTGCGCCGGCGCGGCGGTCAATGCCCGAATCGCCAGGATCGTCTTCGGCTGCGCCGACCCGAAGGCCGGATACTGCGGCACGCTCGCCAATCTCCCCCAGGACGCGCGCCTGAACCACCGCTGCCAGGTGGAGGGCGGCCTGCTGGCCGACGAATGCGGAGAACTGCTGAGACTTTTCTTTCAGGCGCGGCGGGAAAGGCGCTGAGATCGGTCTTCAGATGACGATGGAGTCTTGGTCCGGAGGTGACCATTGGCGGAGAGGGAGGGATTCGAACCCTCGGAACCCTCTCGGGCTCACCGGTTTTCGAGACCGGCCTGATCAACCACTCCAGCACCTCTCCGGGCCGAGGGGAAGGCGAATCCTAGCATCTCCAATGCTCGACGAGGGGTCTTTCGAGGGTTCGTGGCCGGCCACCAGAGGCAGACCCCCGGCAGGAGGCAGCGCCGGGTCCGCCCGGCGCTTATCCTCCCTCTCCGCCAATGATCCCCGATAAACTCCCCTTCGTCCCAAACGTATAGAACGGCGAGCCATGGAACACACGATCGAGCTCAAGAACGTTTCGAAATTTTTCGGTAAGTTCCGCGCCGTGGACGACCTGTCGTTCCGCGTGCCCCGGGGAACCGTCTTCGGCCTGCTGGGTCCCAACGGCGCGGGCAAGACCACCACGATCCGCATGATCATGAACATCACCGCGCAGGACGCCGGCGAGATCATGGTCCTCGGAAAGGCGCTCGACCGCGTCACCCAGAATCGCATCGGGTACCTTCCCGAGGAGCGCGGCCTCTACCGCAGGATGAAGGTGATCGATCACCTCTACTTCCTGGCGGCCATCAAGGAGGTCCCCCGCGAGACCGCCAAGGCCCGCATCGCCGACTGGGTCGACAAGATGGAGCTGCGCCCCTGGCTCAACAAGAAGGTCGACGCGCTGTCCAAGGGGATGCAGCAGAAGGTGCAGTTCATCGCGACGATCGTCCACGACCCGGAGATCCTGATCCTCGACGAGGTGTTCTCCGGCCTCGACCCGATCAACACCGCGCTCATCAAGGAATACCTCACCGATTTCCGCTCCAAGGGGAAGACGATCGTCTTCTCCACGCACGTCCTGGAGCAGGCCGAGAAGCTCTGCGACGAGATCTGCCTGGTCGCCAAGTCCAAGAAGATCCTGGAGGGCGGGCTCAAGGAGCTCAAGAAGCGCTTCTCCCAGGGGCTCCTGCACCTCTCGGTCTCCGCTTCTCCCGCCCAGGTCTCCGCCCTGCCCGGCGTCGCGTCATGCCAGGCCGTGAACGGCTCCTACATCGTGTCCCTCGCGCCGGGCACGGACCGGCGGGCGTTCCTGAAGAGCGTCATCGACCGCTACGAGGTCGCCGCCTTCTCCGACAAGGAGCCCGAGCTCGAAGAGATCTATCTGACCGCGGTCAAGGCGGCGGGCCTGGAAGAGACCCGCACGGTGGATTGAGGAGCCCATGAGCTGGAAGAAGATCTTTGCCGTCGTGCGCCGCGAGTACGTCGAGCGCATCCGCACCAAGGCGTTCTGGATCGGAACGTTGCTCATCCCCATCCTGCTCATGGTGTTCATCGGCATGCAGATCGTGATCGGGCGCCGGGCGGGAGGCGAGCATCGCCTCGCGGTGGTCGATCTGTCGGGCAGCCTCTACGCGCCGCTCGTCCAGCAGCTCGCGGAATCCGAGGCCAAGCAGCGCAAGGAGACGCCCGCCCGGGCCATCCATTGGGCTCTGGAGAACCGTCCTGTGGCGGAGAACCTGGCCGCGACGAAAGAGGCGCTGCGCAAGGAAGTCCTGGCCAAGAAGATCAACGGGTACCTGATTCTGGACCCCGCCGAGTTGACCAAGGACCGGGCGGAGTACTACTCGGTCACCGTGTCCGAATTCGCGGCGATGAACCAGCTCGAGACGGCTCTGAACCACATCCGCCTGCGGCAAAAGATCGCCGACCGGGGCCTCCCGGGGAACCTCGCGGCCGACCTCGAAAAGCGGATCGACCTCAAGGCCTTCAAGGTCACGGCGACGGGGACGGCAGAGGAGAAGGGCGCGGGCATCGTCGCCGCGCTCATCTTCTTCTTCGTGATGTATTCGACGTTCTTCATGTACGGCTACCAGGTCATGCGCGGGGTGATCGAGGAGAAGAGCAACCGCATCGTCGAGGTCATCGTCGCGTCGGTGCGCCCGACCGAGCTCATGCTCGGAAAGATCTTCGGGATCGGCCTGGTGGGGCTGACCCAGTACGCCGCCTGGGCGCTGATCGCCGCGAACCTCTCGCTGCCCGGCATCGCCACGGCCATGGCCTCGACCGACATGGGGGCGCCGCGGGTTCCCGCGTCGATGGTCGGTTTCTTCATCCTCTTCTTCGTGCTCGGATACTTCCTCTACGCGAGCATCTACACCGCGATCGCCGCGCCGTTCAACACCGATCAGGAGGCGCAGCAGCTGGCCATGATCCCGATGTTCATGATCCTGGGGGGCATCGCGGTGTATCCGGCGGTCCTGAACAACCCGTCCGGGGGCATCGCGCTCTTCTTCTCGCTCCTGCCGTTCACCGCGCCGCTGACGATGTTCCTGCGCACCGCGCTCTCCGAGCCGCCGGCCTGGCAGATTCTCTTGAGTTGTGCTCTGCTCCTGGCCACGACGGCCGGGCTGGCCTGGTTCGCCGGCCGGATCTACCGTGTCGGGATCCTCATGTACGGCAAGAAACCGACGATCCCGGAGATCGTGCGCTGGGTCCGGTACACCCCCGGAAAGAGCCCCCAGCCGGCGGTCGCGGAAACGCCGTAGGACCGGGGCGGCGGCGGGTCTTCCCGCGCCGCGTGGCGAAAAGTTGACGGGTGTGCTAGTTTTTTCTGCCCGTTTGGCCCATTCGTCTAACGGTTAGGACGCGGCCCTCTCAAGGCCGAAATACGAGTTCGATTCTCGTATGGGCTACCAAACCTTCCCGGCGTTGTCAGACTTCGCCGCGTCCTAACGGACGCGCCCCTCTCAAGGCGGCTTCCTTTGAGCGCGGTTTCGCCGCCGCCGAGCATCGGCGTCGTGAGCGCGGTCAGAGCTCGCGTGGCAGGCCCATTTTCTTCAGGCGATCGTCAAATCGCGGATCATCGCGCAGGCTGTCCCAATCCGGTGCGACCGCCAGGTGAACCAGTGCCGGGTCGCGGTGCGCGATGGCCTGATCCAGGCAGTCGAACGCTTCATCGAGCCGGCCTGCCGCCCCATACAGAACGGCGCGGAAGAATGCCATCTTCAGCAAAATGTCGAAGTCCAGTTGCGGGTTCGTGATCTGTTCAACCAGGAATCTTCGCACTCCGGAGAGGCCGGCCGTCGCGTACACGTGCTGCATGTCCGCGGTGACCTGCTTCAACACCGCCACCCTCTCTTCCGAAAAGCCGAACTCGACGGCCATACTGACGGTCCAGGCCGCGAATCGATCGATGTCCCCAATCCTCACATAGACGTGGTTGATGAATTGGGACGCCTGCACATGCTTCGGGTCCACCTCCAGCGCCCGCCGAGCCCAGACAAGCGTGTCGTCGTACTTCCGTTGATGCCAGTAAGAGATGGCGATCTGCACCAGAACGCCGGGCGATCGCGGATCGCGCGCGAGCGCCTGTTGCTTGCAACGCAGCCCATCGTCGAGCCGTCCGAGCGCTTCCTGGAGCGACCCATACTGCAGGAGCGCCCCGGTGTGATCCGGATTGATTTCGAGCGCACGTTGCAGGCTGCGCTCCGCCGCCGTCCAGTCCCACTCGCTGAGAAAAAGGACCGTGCCAAGGGCAACCTGCGCGTCCGCCGAGGCGCTGTCCATGGCCAGCGCGCGTAAGGCAGACGCCTTCGCCTCTGCAAACGCTTCCTGGTACGGCACCGCGCGAAACACTGCTTGCACGCACCCTGCGCGCGCCAAGCCGGCGTGCGCCGGCGCATAGGTCGGATCGATCTCGATCGCGGAACGAAAGGCATCCACGGCGGCAGGCAGTTCGAAGTACGAGCCCGACAACAGGTGAGACCGACCGCGGCCGACAAGCTCGTAAAGTTCGACGGGACGCGCCACGGCGCTCGGTGCGAAGGGCTTCTCGTCCTGCGAATCAAACCTGACTGCGGCAATGAAGCGATACCCGGACCGCGCCACCGTTTCGATAAAGGTCGGCCGGCGGGCGTCCTCGCCAAGCGCCTTGCGCAGCGCCGACACGTAAACGTTGAGACTGCCCTCTTCGACGAACGACCCGGGCCAGAGGCGCGTCAGCAATTCATCCTTCGTGACCAGACGGCCCCGCTGTCGCACCAACGCAACCAGCACATCGTAGGCCTTCGGTGACAAGCGGACGACTTCCACGCCGCGCAGGAGACGCCGCTCACGCACGTCGAGCGTGAACTCGTCGAAATGAAATGTCTCACTGCTGGCCATCAGATTTAGGCGAATCTTAACAACTCCTTAAGGACGCGGCACGCCCGGGATCGCTGTCATGAACGCGCTTTCGAAGGAGAAGAAAATGAGCACCCGATCGTCGGTCGCCCTCATTCTGAGCTGCGGATTCACAGCACTCTCACTCGCACAAGCTCCGCCAGTGCGCCCGAAGCCAGGCCCCGAGCACAAGAACTTGGAGTACTTCCTTGGCACGTGGAAAATGGAAAGCGAGATTAAAGCCAACGATTATGTGCCGGCCGGTAAGAGTGTCACCACTGAAACATATACATTGGGTCCGGGGGGATTCTCTCTCGAGTTCGGGCGCCCTGAAGGGCAAATACCGAGAACCCAAGGCATCACGGCCTACGACAGTGACGCGAAGGTCTACACAACATTTTACGTGAGCAGTGCCGGACTCGTGGGTGGCGGCACAGGAACGGTTGAGGGAAATACCTGGACGTGGATGCTTGAAGACAAGTGGCTTGGCCAAGCCGCCAAAGGAAGAACGACAGTCACCGTCAAATCAGCCTCTCAGTTCACGATCAAGTATGAAATGCTCGACCCGAACGGCCGTTATGTAACCATCGTAGAAGGCACCGCCACCAAGGTCGCGCCTTAGAATCAAAGGGCTTAGCCTCGGTCTTGGCACCCTGATCGGTTGACGCGCAGCCCGCGCTCGGCCCCTCCTTGCATGCTCCCAATCCCTGCGTTATACTGAACCATATGGTTCAGTATGCGCGGGTTCGGCTCGATGACTCGTTCGCCGCTCTCTCGGATGCCACGAGACGCGGCGTTCTCGAGCAGCTCGGACGTTCCGACGCTTCGATCACGTTGCTTGCCGAGAAGTTCCAGATGACCCTCACGGGCATGAAGAAGCACGTCGGCGTCCTGGAGGAGGCCGGGCTCGTCACCACGGAGAAGGTCGGGCGCGTGCGGACCTGCAAGCTCGGCCCGCGCCGATTGGAAGACGAGACGGCCTGGATCGAGAGATATCGCCAGCTCTGGGACGCACGCTTCGACGAGTTGGACAGGGCTATCGAGGAATGGAAACGGAAGGAGAAGGTCGATGGACGCAAGAAGAGAGAGTGAGGCCACACCGATGAAGAACCGTACGACCGTGGAACGTAAGTCCGAACGTGAGGTCGTCGTCACGCGAACTTTCAACGGCCCGGCGCGCCTCGTGTTCGAGGCGTGGACCAAGCCCGAGCTGTTCAGGCAGTGGTGGGTGCCGAAGTCGATGGGCATGTCCCTGCTTTCCTGCGAAATGGATGTTCGTGTCGGGGGCAGGTACCGTTTGGAGTTCGCACACGGGGACTCACAGGCGGCGTTCTTCGGCACGTACAAGGAAGTAACACCGCACTCGCGCCTCGTCTGGACCAATGAGGAAAGTGACGAGGGTTCCGTCACGACGGTGACCTTCGCGGAAAAAGGCGGCAAGACGCTGCTGGTCATGCAGGAGCTTTATCCCTCGAAGGAAGCTCTCGACGCTGCCGGCACCGGGGCGGCGGAAGTGATGAGCGAGACGTTCGAGCAACTGGACGAGCTTCTCGTCGCCCTGGGCGCGAGCGTGGGACGGTCATGAACTCGTCGATCTTCCGGTCCGCCGCCTGGCTCATTCGTCCTCACTTCGATCCCTCGTGGCACACCATCAGCGAGGGGGCAATCGGTCCTCATGGCTGACCTCGCGACGCTGCTCGCCCATCGATGTCCGGCTCAACGGCGGCGGCGACGATCCCGTTGGGATCCGGATCGCCAGCCGGCTCACCGAAAAGCCTTTCGTGGCCTACGTGAAGCGCGATGCCCAACCCTCTCACTCCGGGCGTGTGGGCACCGGGCAACATGGCGGGCGCTCCGCGCCGCGGCGAAGCCGCCCGAAGCGACCCGAGATCCCGCAGGAAGGGGGCCAGCGGGTTCCACCTAAGCCCCGCATGGGCTATCAAACCTCTCGGCGTGTCCATCTTCGCCGCGTCCTAACGGACGCAGCCCTCTCAAGGCGGCTTCCTTTGAGCGCGGCTTCGCCGCGGCGCGCTATTCTCTGTTCGTGGCGACCTCGGAGTCCGGTCGGGAACCCGCGCGAGCCGGCGACGGCGGGACCGCCGCCGGCGCCTCGGTGGTGGGCACGTGGAGGCTGGTGTCGTTCGAGGACTGGGATGCCTCGGGAAAGCGTGCGACGCGTTTCGGAGAGCACCCTCGGGGCTACTTCGTGTACGACGCGACGGGGCACTTGTCCGTCCACATCATGAGGACGCCGCCGGTGCCGGCGTTCGGGTTCGGCCGCGGGGAGAGGCCGACCGTGGAGCGGAAGGCCGGCGCCTACGACGCCTACTTCGCCTATTTCGGGACCTACACCCTCGACGCAAGACGATCTATCGTCACGCATCACGTCGAAGGAGCCCTCGATCCGAGCTTTACGGACACCGATCAGCCGCGCCCGTTTCACCTCGCCGGGGACACCCTCGTCATCGGCGACGGGACAACCTGGAAGCGTGTTCTCGTGCGAGTCCGCGCCGAGACGTCCTCTCCCGATCAGCGCTGAGCCGCGATCGATCCGGCGGACCCGGATCGAGTGCGCCAACGGCCCGGCGCCGCAGTCGCCGGGGATTCTCGACCGTCGGCAGCGTCGACCCGGTTCCTCAGTTCGGCGTGGGATAGACGTAGATGTTCACGACGGCCGAGGTGCCTGTCGTCTTGAACAAGAGGGAGGGGCGCGGGAGACCCGGCCACCGCATTCTTCGATGGGGACATGAAATAGCTCGACGCGCCGGCCGCCACCGGGACGGTGAACTCGGCGGCCGAAGGAAGCAGCTTGCGGCTCCGAGAGAGGTTCGATCCTCCCGGGCGTTGCCGGCTTCGCCGGAGACTCACGCCGTCGCCGGGCGCTCGGTCGGCCGGCGAATTCGCGCGAAGCGCAGCGTCCACCGCAGGAGGCGCGTCGTCGCGACGACGATCGCCGCTCCTCCGGCCAGGACCACCGGAACGAGCCACCAGCCGAGAACCTCCCGAGCCGTCGGGTCGTTGTTGACGCCGATGTCGAAGAGCGCATGCGGGCCGACCCAGACGCCGACCTGGCTCGGAGCGACGAACTTGCCCAGAGCCGCGAGGACCAGCGAGAACCCGGCCGCGTAGCCGACGATCCCGAGCACGAACAGAACGAACCCCCAGGCGCTCACCATCGACCATCGATGAATGCCGCGCAGGACGGACCGGGGCGAAAAACTCGTCCGCGCCTTGGCGATCACCGAATCGACCTGGTACATCGGCGCGATGACGTCCGGCCGGCCGAGCGCCTTCAGGATCTCGACCACCCGCTCTTCGGTCAGCTCTCCGCTCGCCTCCGCGCGCTCGAAGATGTGTCCGCGGATCTCCTGGAGTATCTCGTTGACCTCCTGCGGCGGAAGATCCCGAGGCACCGCCGCAGCTCCGCCAGATAGGCGTCGATCCTTCGTTGCAACTTCTCCGACTGCATCACTTCTCCTCCTTCTTGAGTAGAGGCGCGATGAGGGCGTGGATCGACCCCAGGAAGCCGGACGCGTAGCGGGCCATCGCGACGGCGCGGCGGCGGCCGGTCGGGGTGAGCCAGTAGTACTTGCGCGGGTGGCCGGTGTCCGCTTCGACCCACTTCGCCTCGACGAGGCCTTCCGCCTTGAGGCGCGCGAGGATCGGGTAGATGGTGCCTTCCGCGAGAACCAGGTCGGTGTCCTGCTCCAGCCGCCTCAGGATATCCAGGCCGTAGACCTTTTCGTTCCAGAGGCTTGCCAGAATCGCCAGCTCCAGCCAGCCCTTCTTGACCTGCCGTTCCCAGTTGTCGGGGCCCTCGGGTTCCGGAGTCGTAGCCATGTAATGCATTATACATAGTAATACAATGTATGTTTCCAGGTCGGACGCGCGACTCCGACCCGCGAGCGTGCGGCCCGGCTCCGGTCCACCTCGGAAATAATGGGGCCATGCGGCGCACCAAGATCGTCTGCACCATCGGTCCGGCTTCCCAGGCGCCGGAGACTCTCGAACGCCTGGTCGAAACCGGAATGGACGTCGCCCGGCTGAACTTTTCCCACGGCACGCACGACTGGCACGCCGGAGTCCTGCGAACGATCCGCGAGATCGCGGCGCGCCGGGGCCGGCCGGTGGCCGTTCTGCAGGACCTCTGCGGCATCAAGCTTCGCATCGGGCCGATCGAGGCGGGCAGCGCGACGCTCGCGCCCGGAGCGAACTTCGTTCTCACGACGCGGCCCGTCGCCGGCGGTGCCCGGGAGGTCTCCCTGGACTATCCCGAGCTCCTCCGCGCCGTGCAGCCCGGCGACCGGCTCCTGCTCGCCGACGGCAACCTCGAGCTCGCCGTGGTCGACACGGCCGGCGGCGACATCCGCTGCCGCGTCATCGCCGGCGGACGCCTGGCGTCCCATCAGGGAATTCACCTGCCGGGACGCACGATCGACGCGCCGGCCCTGACGGCCAAGGACCGCGAGGATCTCGAGTTCGGAATTTCCCAGGGCGTGGACTACGTCGCGCTGTCGTTCGTGCGCTCGGCCGCGGACGTCGCGCAAGCCCGCAGCGTCCTGGAGGAGCGCAAGGCGCACATTCCGCTCATCGCCAAGATCGAGAAGCACGAAGCGCTGGACAACCTCGACGCGATCCTTCCGATGGTGGACGGGATCATGGTGGCCCGGGGAGACCTGGGCGTCGAGGCGCCGCTCGAGCACGTCCCGCTGCTCCAGAAGATGCTCATCGCCCGGGCCAATCGCGAGGGCATCCCCGTCATCACCGCGACCCAGATGCTGCGTTCGATGGTCGACAGCCCGCGTCCCACGCGGGCCGAGGCCGCCGACGTCGCCAACGCCATCTTCGACGGAACCGACGCGGTGATGCTCTCGGAGGAGACCGCCAGCGGCGGCTACCCGGTCGAGGCCGCGGCCATGATGAGCCGCATCGCGGTGGACGCCGAGGGCGGCTTCCCCTACGAGCGCTGGGAGGCCGGCCTCGCGGAGCCGGCCCTGGAGAGCCTTCCCGACGCGATCGCCGACGCGGCCTGCACCCTCGCGCGCGACATCGGAGCAGCGGCGATCGTGGCCTGCACGCAGTCCGGATCCACCGCCCTGCGCGTGGCCCGGCATCGGCCCCGCCAGCCGATCCTCGCGCTGACGCCGCTGACGGAAACGTATCGCCGGCTGGCCCTGGTCTGGGGCGTCGTGCCGGTCCGGACCGACGCGCTCGGCCCCGCCGACGGCGCGATGGAGAGGGTCCCGGCCGTGGTCGTCCAGACCGGCCTGGTGCGCAAGGGCCAGCCGATCGTCATCACCGCCGGCATTCCCATGGGGATTTCGGGAAGCACCAACTCGATCCGCGCGGTTCTCGCGTGAGACCGCGCGCCGCGCCCGGGTCCAGCCTTCGGCGCAGCCGGGCCAAGAACCTCTTCTGGGCCGCGGTGTTCTTTCTCCTCGGCGTCATCGGCGTGATGGTGCCGATCATGCCGCAGGTCCCGTTCTTCGTCATGAGCGTGCTGTTCCTCTCGCTCGTCTTCCCACCAGTCCGGCGCCGCCTGCGCAGGTTCCTCCACCACCACCCCAAGATCGCCCACGCCTACAAGAAGTGGAAAGACCGCCGGCGCAAGAAACGCCTGGCCAGAATCCGCCGGCAGAAAGCGCGGGCCGAGCCGGGTCCAACAATATAGATGTTGTAGCCAGCGGGGTCGATCGGTTGCGCTAGTCGCTATGGAAAACGCTTCGCGTTTCCACAGCGGGACTGCCACGAGGCGATGGTTCCTTTTTTCCCCCGCCCGCGAGACGAGGGCCTGTCCCGGAGCGGGGCCTCTCCGCGGGCACACCCGCAGTCGGATGACTTCGAGATGTTGAAACTGTGCCCGCGGAGCGGAGGGCGGCCAGACTCGCCCCCGTACGTCAGAGGCCGCCCCGTCCCCGCGAGGGAGATGTCCTCGGCGAGCTCCTAATCCATTTGTCGGCGCAGCACCGTCGGGATGTCGAAGTCATCCCGCGCGCTCGCGTTCGGCCCGAATCCCCCCGAGTCGTCGCCGCGCAGGAAGGGCGCCCGCGTCGTCCGGGCCGCCGTCGGCACCTTCGGCTCGTCGTCGATCTGCAGATCCTCGGTCTCCGCGCGGTCGAACCCGGTGGCGATGACGGTCACCTTGACCGATCCGGACATGCGTTCGTCGTGCACGCAGCCGAACAGGATCTCGGCCTCCGGATCGGCGGCCTGCTGGATGATCTCGGCGGCCTCGTTGACCTCGAAGAGGGTGAGGTCCGCCCCGCCGGTGATGTTCATCAGGATGCCGCGGGCGCCCTCGATGGACGCGTCTTCGAGAAGCGGCGAGCTGATCGCCGCCTGCGCGGCGTGGACCGCCCGGTTCTCGCCGTCGGCCACGGCCGTTCCCATGAGGGCGCGCCCCATGTCCGACATGATCTTGCGCACGTCGGCGAAGTCGAGGTTGATCTCGCCGGGGCAGTTGATGAGGTCGGAGATTCCCTGGATGGCCTGGCGCAGCACGTCGTCGGCGATCTTGAAGGACTCCGCCAGCGGGGTGTTCTGCTCGACGAAGGAGAGCAGGCGCTGGTTGGGGATGGTGATGAGCGTGTCCACGTGGTCCCGCAGCTCCCGCGCCGCGCGCTCGGCCTGGCGCATCCGCTTCTTGCCCTCGAACTGGAAGGGCTTGGTGACCACGGCCACGGTCAGGGCCCCGGCCTCCGCGGCGAGCTTGGCGATGATCGGCCCGGCGCCCGATCCGGTGCCGCCGCCCAGGCCCGCGGCGAGAAAGACCATGTCCGCGCCGCGGATCACCTCGGCCAGCCGCTCCTGATCTTCCAGCGCGGCGTTGCGGCCGACGTCGGGATCGGCGCCCGCGCCCAGTCCCTTGGTCAGGCGGGAGCCGATCTGCAGCTTCAGGGCGGCCGTGGCCTTCTTCAAGGCCTGAAGGTCGGTGTTGCAGGCGATATAGTCCACGCCCCGCAGGCCCGCGGCGATCATCCGGTTGACGGCGTTGGAGCCGCCGCCGCCGATGCCGACCACCTTGATGATGGCCGGCGAGGCGTCGGTGTCCTCGAGCTCGATCGCAATGCCTTTGCGCTCTTCGTCGCCAACGAACTCGATCATGCGCTGGTTCCTCCCTCCGCGTCCTCGTCGATTTCCGCTCATGCCGCTCAAAAGAAATCCCGAAACACCTTGGCCACCGAGGTGGTGATGCGCGAGAGCCCGGCGCGGCGCCGCGCCGGCTTGTAACGGTGCCCGTAGAGAAGAAGGCCCGTCGCCGTGGCCCACTCGGGGCGGGACACCACGTCGACCAGCCCGCCCACGCCGGCCGGAATGCCCCGCCGCACCGGCCCTTCGAAGATCGTCTCGGCCACCTCCACGATCCCTTCGAGCTCGGCCCCGCCTCCGGTCAGCACGATCCCCGAACGGATCTCCTTTTCCAGGCCGAGGCGTTCGAGATCCTCGCGGATCAGGCCCAGGAGCTCCTCGGCGCGGGGCTGGAGGATGTCCGACAGGGTCGTCCGCGGGCACAGCTTGGGCGCGCGGCCGCCGACCATCGGGACCTCGACCATTTCGTCCTCGCCCACGGCGCTGCGCAGCGCGCAGCCGTATTTCTTCTTGATCCGCTCGGCGTCGGTGATCGGGGCCCGCAGCACCACGGCCAGATCGTTGGTGAAATGGTCGCCTCCGATCGGGATGACCGCGGTGTGGACGATCGAGCCCTTGTGGTAGATCGCGATCTCCGTCGTCCCCCCTCCGATGTCGACCAGCCCGATGCCCAGCTCCTTCTCGTCCGGCGTCAGCACCGCTTCGGCGGCGGCGAACTGCTCGAGCACGAGCTGAACGACCTCGATCCCGGCCTTGTTGGCGCAGGTGACGATGTTCTGCGTGACCGCGACCGGCGCCGTCACGACGTGCACGTCCGCTTCCAGGCGCGCCCCCACCATGCCGACGGGATCGGCGATCCCGTCCTGCCCGTCCACCGAGAACTCCCGCGGCACCACGTGGATGACTTCGTGGTCCTGGGGAATCTGGACGCCCCGGGCCGCGTCGATCACCCTGGCCACGTCGTCCCTGGTGATCTCCCGGTCCTTGCCGGCGACCGCCACGACGCCGCGGCTGTTGAAGGATCGGACATTCGAGCCCGACACGCCCACCCAGGCGCGGGCGATCTGCACGCCGGCCATGATCTCGGCTTCCTCGGCCGCCCGCTTGATGGCCTCGATGGTGGCGTCGACGTTGACGATGTTGCCCTTGCGGGTCCCCCGGTTGGCCGCGGCGCCCTTGCCGATGACGTCCAGCGAGCCGGAGGCGTTCTGTTCGCCGATCAAGACGCAGATCTTGGACGTTCCGATGTCGCAGGCGACCAGGAAGTTCTCGGGCTTAGCCATTGTGAGACCCGAAGGCGTGAGGCGTGAGGCGTGAGGCGTGAGGCGCGCCCGGGTGGGAAGAAGGATCCGGTGCCGACTGTCGAAAGCTTCGCCTTACGCCTAACGCCTGACGCCTGACGACGCTGCGGCGCATCAGAGCGTGTGTCCCGCCCCGTAGGCGCCCTCGAGCACGATTCGATCCGCGAAACGTAAGTCGATGGCCCGCGCCTCCCACCCCCGACTTTCCATCAAACCACGCGCCTTGAGCAAGGCTTCGATTTTTTCCGGAGCGTCCCGCCGAAGGACGCGAACTGGCCGTCGGAAGATCGAATCCATCATACCGAAATCGCCGTCCGGCAACGCATCAATTTCCGAGAGCGACGCGACGTACTCGGGAACGCGAGCGCGCAGATCTTCGAGCAGCCTGACCGCGTCGGGAAGATTCGCGGCCTCTCCCGAAAGCATCACGTAATCAGCGGGATCCGAGCGCGGGTCGTAACGCGCGATCGGCTCGCCGCTTCCGTCGAGCCACCACAAGCCGTTGCCGGTCTTCCACAGCGCGGCCGCGGAGCGCTCGCCGAGCGTCACGGCGAGCCCGTCGGGAAAACGCTTGGACAGCGTCACGCGATCGATCCAGGCGAGCGCGCGCACTTTTTCGGCGAGCGGACCGAGATCGAGCACCACGAGGTTGCGTCCGCGCCACGGCTCCAACGCGCGGAGGATTTCTTCGGTTCGCGTCCGCCGGTTCCCGGCGATCTCGAACCGCTGCAACGCGAAC
Organism: uncultured Acidobacteriota bacterium; assembly: GCA_963733955.1. Taxonomy (GTDB): domain Bacteria; phylum Acidobacteriota; class Thermoanaerobaculia; order UBA5066; family Gp7-AA6; genus DATFTF01. Next base: position 270,001 of record CAVTEW010000003.1, on the reverse strand, counting down.
GACGATCCCCCGAGGAATCTCGCCAGCCCGGCGCCGAGCAGGATCGCGGCGAGCGAGATTCCGAGCCAGCGTCGCCACCCGGAGGACGCGCGCCGACGGACCGCGACGTTGCCCCGCCGCAGGAAGCCCGCGTCACGATCCATGGCCGCCTCGCGCCAGAAACTCCTCGCCGAATCGGACGACATCCCCGGCGCCGAGCGTCAGGAGCAGGTCGCCCGAGCGGACGAGATGCTCCAGCTCCTCAGTAACTCTATTTTTATCAGAGAGATAGGCGACATTTGTATGCCCGGCGCTGCGGGCCGCCTCGACGATCAGCTCCCCGCTCACGCCCGGAAGCGGCCGCTCCCGCGACGGGTAGACGTCCAGGACCAGGGCCAGATCGGACCCGGTCAGGGCGCTGCCGAACTCCGCGGCGAAGTCGCGCGTGCGCGAGTAAAGGTGCGGCTGAAAGAGCGCGACGAGGCGGCGGCCCGGATGCACCTGCCGCGCCGCCGCCAGCGTGGCGGTGATCTCGGTGGGGTGGTGGGCATAATCGTCGACGACGAGCACGCCGCCGCGCTCTCCCTTCGTCTCGAATCGCCGGACGACTCCGGTGAAGTCAGCCAGCGCGCGGGCGATCGTGGGGAACGGAATCGAGAGCTCGCGCCCGACCGCGATCGCGGCCAGCGCGTTGGCGACGTTGTGGCGTCCGGCCAGGCTGAGCTTGACCGATCCGAGGCACCAGGTCTCGCCCTCCCAGACCTCGAACTCCGTGCCCGTCGCCTCCAGCTTGAGCGCCCGCGCCTGGAGGGCCGCGTCCGCCGACACGCCGTACGTCACCACGCGCCGCTTGACCTGGGGCAGCACGCGGCGGACTCCGGGATCGTCGACGCAGGCCACCACGGCCCCGTAGAAGGGAACGCGGTTGGCGAAGATGACGAAGGACTCCAGGATGTCGTCGAGATCGCGGTAGCAGTCCAGGTGATCGGCCTCGATGTTGGTGATCACCGCGACCACCGGCGTGAGCTTCAGAAACGAGCGGTCGAACTCGTCCGCCTCCGCCACCAGGAAATCTCCCTTCCCCAGGCGCGCGTTGGTGCCGAGGATCCGCACCCGCCCGCCGACCACGATGGTCGGATCGAGCCCCGCCTCGGTCAGGACCATTCCGGTCAACGACGTCGTGGTGGTCTTCCCGTGCGTGCCGGCGATGGCCACGCCCTGCTTCAAGCGCATGATCTCGGCCAGCATCTCGGCCCGGCGGATGACCGGAACGCCGCGCGCGCGCGCCTCGGCCACCTCCGGATTGGAGTCCTCCACCGCCGAGGACGTCACCAGCAGGTCGGCTTCCCGCACGTGGCGCGGATCGTGGCCGTAGGCGATCCGGGCCCCGAGCTTGGTCAGCCGGTCGGTATTCTCGGACCTCTGCAGGTCGCATCCGGAGATCTCCAGCGGGGTCGAGAGGAGCAGGATCTCGGCCAGGCCGCTCATCCCGACGCCTCCGGCCCCCACGAAGTGAATGCGGCGCAGGCGCAGAAATCTCATCGCTCGATCCCAAGCAGGAGATCTGCCAGCCGGGCCGCCGCGTCGGGAACGGCCAGTTCCCGCGCCCGCCGGCCCATCTCGGTGAGCCGCTCCCGATCGCCCAGGAGCTCCTTCACGGCGGCAGCCAGCGTCTGCGCGCTCAGCTCCCCTTCCTCGAGAACGACCGCCGCGCCGGCCGCGGCATGAACGCGCGCGTTGGCCAGCTGGTGGCCGTGGGCCGCGGAGCGGAAGGGAACCAGGATCGCGGGCCGTCCCGCGGCGGCGAGCTCGGCCAGGGTCATGGCGCCGGCGCGGGCCACCACAAGGTCGGCCCAGGCCAGCTCCTCGAAGAGCCTCGGCAGAAAGGCCTCCAACCGCCACCCCTCCGGGACCGAGCCGTAGGCGTTGCGCGTCGTCTCCAGATGGCGGTCGCCGGTCTGGTGTACCGCCTCGACGCTCGCGCCGGCGAGAAGCCGCGCCGCGCCGGCCATGGCCCGATTCAGGGCGGCCGACCCCTGGCTGCCTCCGAAGAGCAGGAGGCGCCGCGTGGACACGCCCGGGTCCATCGGCGCGATGTCGAAGAACTCCCGCCGCACCGGCGTCCCGGTCACAACGCCCGGCCGGGCCAGCCGCGCGTTGGCCTGGGCCACGCCGACCGCCGTGCGCGTCGCGAAGCGGTTGACCAGGCGGCTGGCGATGCCGGGCAGGGCGTCGGAATCGTGCACCAGCGTCGGGATCGCCAGCGACCGCGCCGCGGCCAGAACCGGGACGATGACGTACCCGCCCATGCCCGCGACGGCCCGGGCGCCGTGACGGCGAAGCAGGCGCCGCGCCTGAAGAAACCCGACCGGAAGATCGGCCAGCGCCCGCGTTTTGTCCGCGAGGCTCTTGCCCACGAAGCCGGACGCCGCGACGCATTCCAGGGCAAAGCCGGCCTGTGGAACCAGGCGCGACTCGAGCCCGCCGGCCGTGCCCACGAAGACGACCGACGCCTTCGGACGCCGGGCGCGGATCTCGTTGGCCAGGGCGATGCCCGGGTAGATGTGCCCGCCGGTCTTGCCCGCAGCGATCACGAAGGAGCCCTGCGGAAACTCCTCGTGAGGCGTGAGGCGTGAGGCGTGAGGCGAACGAGGCGCCTCGATACTCACTGCGGCAACCACTCGTTGCGGCGCTTCACGACTCCGCGACCTCGTGCTGGGAAATGTTCAGGATCAGGCCCCCGGCGATCCAGGACGCCACGAGGGACGAGCCCCCGTAGGAGACGAACGGAAGAGGAATGCCCTTGGTCGGCACCAGGCACAGCACCACGCTGACGTTGATCGCCGCCTGGACGACCAGGACCGCGGTGGCTCCCGCGGCCAGGAGCGCGGCGAAGGAGTCCGGCGCCCGCCGCGCGGCCCGAAATCCGCGCCAGGCCACGACGCCGAAGGCCAGCACGACGGCCATCGATCCGACGAACCCCAGTTCCTCGCCGACGATGGCGAAAATGAAGTCGGTGTGCGGATAGGGAAGAAAGAAGAGCTTCTGCCGCCCGCTGCCGAGCCCGTTTCCGAGCAGGCCTCCCGTCCCGACCGCGATCAGCGACTGCACGGCCTGGAACCCCGCGCGCAGAGGATCGGCCTCGGGGTTCAAGAAAGACAGGATGCGGGCGCGCCGGTAGCTGGCCGAGAGGACCAGGACTCCCAGGATGGGCACCATCGCCGCGACGCCCGTCCAGAAGATCCGCGCGCGCGCGCCGGCCAGCCACATCAGGACGGCGCACAGGACGACGTAGCAGGTCGCCGTTCCCAGGTCCGGCTCCCGGACGACGACGCCCGCGGCCACCGCGGTGAAGACGACGCCGGGCAGCAGGGCGCGCTCGGGATTTCCCGTGGCGCGGGTCTGCCGTGTGATCTGGTAGGCCAGCACGAGGACGAGCGCGATCTTGAGCATCTCCGAGGGCTGCAGCGTCACCGGGCCGAGCGGAATCCATCGCCGCGCGGAATTGATCGGGGCCTCGAACAGAACCGCCACGCACAGGGCCAGCGAGGCTCCGTAGAGCCCATAGACCACCCACGGCCGCGCGAAGTGCCGATAGTCCGTACGGTACACGGCGAACGCCGCGAGGCCGCCCACCGCCAGCGCCGCCACCTGCTTGAGCAGATAGCGATACGGATTGCCCCCGGTCTGAGCCGCGGACACCGCGGACGCGCTGTAGATCATCACGCAGCCGAACAGCGACAGCGCGACCAGCGCCGCGAAGAGAATCTTGTCGGAGGAGAGCTTACGGGCCATGGCAACTCGTGAGGCGAGAGGCGGAAGGCGTGAGGCGGGAGCCGCCCATGCTCGCCGCCTGCCTGTCCTGTGTTCGCCTCACGCCTTACCCCTTACGCCTTACGCCTTACGGGCCGCGCTCGCAGCCCGCGCCAGCCGCGCGAAGTGCTCGCCCCGCTCCTCGAAGTTTCGGTACTGATCGAAGGACGCGCAGGCCGGCGAGAGCAGGACGGTGTCTCCCGGCCGGGAAAGCTCGGCCGCCCGGAGGACGGCGCGCTCCATGTCGAAGACCCGCTCGATCGGCGCCGCGCCGGCCAGCGCCGCTTCCACGGCCGGGGCGGCCTCCCCCACCGTCAGCACGCGGCGGGCCGTCCGCTCCACCATCGGCGCCAGCGCGGCGAAATCGCCGTGCTTGTCCCGCCCTCCCAGGATCAGGAGCACACTCCCGCGCCCATAGCCTTCCAGCGACTTGCGCGTCGCGTCGACGTTGGTCCCCTTCGAGTCGTTGACCCAGTCGACGCCGCCGGACCGCGCCACGAGCTGCATGCGGTGCGGGAGGCCCGCGAAGCCCGACAACCCCTCCCGGATCGCCGCGTCGGGCGCTTCCAGGCAGTCCGCGGCCGCCAGGACGGCCAGGGCATTTTCCAGGTTGTGCGCCCCGGGAAGAGCGACGTGGCGGGTCTCCAGGACCTCGCGGGCGGTCCCGCGCAGGGCCGAGCGCAGCCAGCCGTTCTCCACCCACGTGCCCGAGCGGTCCGCTCCAGCGCGGGAAAACGGGATCCGGCGCGACCTCGGCCGGACCCCGGCGGAGGCCGGGTCGTCCGCGTTGACGATCGCGAAGTCGTCCTCGAGCTGGTTCTGAAACACGCGCCTCTTGGCGTCGGCGTACCGCTCGAAGCTCTCGTAGCGGTCCAGGTGATCAGGGGTGATGTTGGTCAGAACCGCGACGGCCGGGCGGAAGCGGTCGATCGTCTCAAGCTGGAACGAGGAGAGCTCGCACACGAAATCGCGCGGCGAGCGGTCGGACAGAAACGCCGAGAGGGGAACGCCGATGTTGCCGGCCAGGGCGACGGACCGGCCGCCGCGACGGAGGATCTCGGCGATCCACGCCGTGGTCGTCGATTTCCCGTTGGTCCCGGTCACCGCGATCCAACGGTTCCGTCCGTCAGCCTCCGCCTCTGCGATCCGCCAGGCGATCTCGACCTCGGAGAGGACGGACAGACCCCGCCGCCGCGCCTCGCCGACCAGGGGCGCCGCCGCCGGGACTCCCGGCGACAGGGCCAGCACGCCCGCTCCGTCGAGAAACCCGGAGTGATCGGCGCCGAAGGAAAGGCGCGCGCCGCGTCGGCGCCATGCCCCCGCGTCGGAAAAGTCCGACTCGGGTTTGTCGTCGTGGACGGAGACATCCACGCCGCGCTCGAGCAGGACTGCCGCCAGCGCCTGTCCGCTCCGGGCAAACCCCAGGACGGCGATCCGCCGCGGCAGTCCCGCAACGCCCTGCGTCACGCCTGCCGCCTCCCGCCTGCCGCCTTCCGCATCGGGTTCACCGCAGCTTCAACGTCGAGAGGCCGAGAACGGCAAAGAGAATCGCGATGATCCAGAACCGGATGATCACGCGCGATTCGGCCCAGCCGGCCAGCTCGAAATGATGATGGAGGGGCGCCATCCGGAAAATCCGGCGCCCCGAAGTCTGGAACGAGAGCACCTGGAGGATCACCGAAAGGGTCTCCAGCACGAAGAGGCCTCCCACGATGGCGAGCAGGATCTCGTGCTTGGTCATGACCGCGATCGCCGCGATGGCGCCGCCCAGCGGGAGCGATCCGACGTCGCCCATGAAGATCTCGGCGGGATGACAGTTGAACCAGAGGAACCCCAGGGAGGCGCCCACGATCGCACCAGCGAAGATGGCCAGCTCGCCCGACCGCGGAACGAACGGGATCTGGAGGTAATGCGCGGTGACCGCGTTGCCGGTCAGGTAGGAGAGGATGGCGTAGGTTCCCGCGGCGATGCCCACCGCGCCGATGGCCAGGCCGTCCAGCCCGTCGGTCAGGTTGACCGCGTTGGAGGATCCCACGACGACCAGGGCCACGAAGGGAACGTAGAAGGCGCCCAGCGGAAGCGCCACGCGCTTGAAGAACGGCATGGTCACGATGTCGGAGATCGCTCCCGGGCCGGCCCAGGTCTGGATGGCCCAGGCCACCAGGAAGGCCACCAGGAACTGGGGAAGGAGCTTGGCGCGGCCGGTCAGGCCGAGGCTGCGCCGGCGGGTGAGCTTCACGAAATCGTCGGCGAAGCCGACCAGCCCCAGGGCCAGCAGCGTCGCCAGGGCAATCCACACGAAGCGGTTGGAGAGGTCCATCCAGAGAAGCGTCGCCACGACGACGGCGAGCAGGATGAGCAGACCTCCCATGGTCGGCGTGCCGGCCTTGGCCAGATGGGATTTCGGGCCTTCCTCGCGGATCGACTGGCCGATCTGTCGGGACTTCAGGAACCGGATCATCGGAGGGCCCAGGACCAGGGCCAGGAGAAGGGCCGTCACCGCGGCCATGGCCGTCCGAAACGTGATGTAGCGGAAGACGTTGAACGCCGGAACCGAGCGGGCGTAGGGGTAGAGGAGGTGGTAGAGCACTCAAGCCTCCCTGTCCCTGGAGCCCGAGACGGGGGGACGGGGGGACGGGGGGACGGGGGGGAAGAGTCTCACCGCGCACCCCGGGACGCCCGTCCCAACAATGCGAACACCGCGCGCTCGAGCCCGACGCCCCGCGACGCCTTGAACAGGATGGTCTGCCCCTCCTGAAGCGTTCCGGCCAGGAGCGCCGCCGCTTCTTCCGGCGTGTCCACCGTCCGAATGCGGTCGGGGTCGAATCCCTCCTCCAGAGCCCCCTGGGCGATGACGCGGGCGCGCCCGCCGACGCAGACCAGATCGTCCGCGCGGCCGCGCGCGTAGCGGCCGGTCTCGCGATGGAACCAGGAGTCCTCCGAGCCCAGCTCCAGCATGTCTCCGAGCACGGCGATCTTGCGGGTTCCCTCCATGCGGCTCAACGTGTCCAACGCGGCGCGCATGGACGGCGGGCTCGCGTTGTAGGCGTCGTCGTAGAGCAGGGCGCCGGAGGGAAGACGATGGATTTCGCCGCGATGGGCCGCCGGCTTCAGGCCGGGCGCCGCCGCGGCGCAATCGGCCAGATCCGCGCCGCAGGCGATCGCCAGCGACGAAGCGGCGAGGAAATTGGAGACCTGGTGCGCGCCGGGAAGAGGCAGGCGGACGTCGGCGGAGCAGCCGGGAGCGCGCAGCCGAAATCGGGACTCCGAGCCGAGGTCCTCGACGTTGTCGGCGCCGATGTCCGCGGAGGCGCCGCGTCCGAAGCGCAGTTTCGTCCCTGAGAATCCCTCGGCCAGCGCGACGACGCGTGCGTCGTCGGCGTTGACGACGAGCACCCCGCCGGGCTTCAGGCCCTCGAGAATCTCGCCGTTGGCCTTGGCGACGTTGTCCAGGGAGCCCAGGAACTCCAAATGCTCGGCGGCGATCAACGTGATGAGCGCCGCGTCGGGCTCGAAGGTTCGCGACAGAACTGAAATCTCTCCCACCGCGCTCATCCCCATCTCGCCGACCATCCACTCCGGCCACCGCGTCAGGTTGAGGACCGACATGGGGAATCCGATGGCGCTGTTCTGGTTGCCCGGCGTCTTTTCCGTGGCGAACTTGAGGCCGAGGATCGCGGCGGTGAACTCCTTGGTGGTGGTCTTGCCCGCCGAGCCGGCCACCGCGGCCAGGCGAAAGCCGGCCTCCCGGCGCACCACGCCGGCGAAATCCAGGAGGGCCCGGCGCGTGTCGGCGACCAGGACCACCGGAAACCCCGGCGGAAGGCCCGGCGGCGTGCGCTGTGCCAGGATCGCCCGCGCGCCCGCCGCGGCGGCCTGGCGCGCGTAGTCGTGGCCGTCCACCCGCTCTCCGGGGATCGCCACGAAGAGATCGCCCGGCCGGACCCGCCGCGAATCGACGGCGACTCCGGAGATGGGCGCGTCTCCCGCGGGCGCCGCGCCCAGGACCGTGGTGAGCTTGACGAGCGTAAAATCCATGAGCGTCGCCGGTCTCCGGCCTACTCTGCGCCCGCCGGCCGCTTGCGCGCGGCCAGCTCCGCGGCCACGATGCGGTCGTCGAACGGCAGCTCGCGGCCTCCGATCACCTGCGTCGTCTCGTGCCCCTTTCCGGCGATCACGACGACCGTTCCGCTGTGAGCGAGCTCCAGAGCCCGGGCGATGGCCTCCCGGCGGTCGGTGATCTTCAGGTACTTGGTCGCTCCGGACGCGACAATCCCCCGCTCGACCTCGGCGAGGATCGTCTCGGGATCTTCCGAGCGGGGATTGTCCGACGTGGCGATGGCGATGTCGGCCAGGCGCCCGGCGATCTCTCCCATGGGAAAGCGCTTGCCCCGATCGCGGTCTCCTCCGCAGCCGAAGACGAGAAGGATCTTCTTGTCGGTCACGGCGCGCACGGCTCGAAGCAGGCGCTCCAGCGCGTCGGGGGTATGCGCGTAGTCGACCAGGATCGTGAAGCGCTGCCCCGCCTCGACCGGCTCGAACCGTCCGGGAACCCGGCGCACCGAGGCAAGCGCCTGCGCGATCTGGTCGTCGGGGATCGCCAGCGCCAGCCCGGCGGCCGCCGCGGCGAGGAGGTTCTCGACCTGAAAGCGGCCCAGCAGAGGCGAGACGACGCGCAGACGTCCTCCCCGATGCACCGCGTCGAAGGACGTCGAGGAGAGATCCGTCCGCACCTCCCCGGCGTGGACGTCCGCGTCCCGCGACGCCGCCGAGAACGTCACGACCGGCGGGGCGATCCGGCCGGCCAGGCGAGCGCCGAACGGATCGCCCACGTTCACGACGGCGGGGGCGCCGGGCTTCCTCAGCGCGAAGAGGCCGGCCTTGGCCTCGAAGTACTCCTCCATGCCGCGGTGGAAATCGAGATGGTCGCGCGTCAGGTTGGTGAAGACGGCCACGTCGAAGCGGCATCCTTCCACCCGGCCCAGCGCCAGGGCGTGGGAGGACACCTCCACGGCCGCCGCGGGCACGGCGCCGGCGACCATCTCGGCGAGCAGGGCCTGGATCACGGTGGCCTCGGGGGTCGTGCGCGGCGCCGGCTCCTCGCCAAGCCCGGTGCGGTAGCCGATCGTCCCCAGGAATCCGGCGCGCCCGTAGCGCCTGGCCAGGAGAGCTTCCAGCAGCAGGGTGGTCGAGGTTTTCCCGTTCGTGCCGGTGACCGCCGCGAGGACCAGCTTCTCCGCGGGGTTGCCCGCGCGGCGCGCGGCCAAGCGTCCCAGCGCGAGGCGCGGCTCGGCGACGCGCACCCAGGCCACGTTCGCCGGCCAGCCTTCCGGGGCGGGCCGGTCCGACACCACCGCGGCCGCTCCGCGCCCGGCGGCTTCCCCGGCGTGGGCGTAGCCGTCGGCCTTCTCTCCGCGGATGGCCACGAACAGATCGCCCGGTTCGACGGCGCGGGAATCGTGAACGACTCGCCCGATGGAAGGAGGAGCGGCTGAGGCCCCGCCGGCGATCTCCGCCTCCGGAAGGGCCGAAAGAACGTCCATCAGGTTCACGGAGAGGGAAGCGGGGAACTCGCCTCCTCGCTGCTGCGATTGCCTCGGGCGTCCGGCGCCGACTCGGACAAACGCAGCCAGATCGGCTTGTCCGTGCGCAGCGGCTCGCCCGCCGCCGGTTCCTGCGAGATCACGAAGCCGGTCCCCTGCAAGCGCGGCACCACGCCCAGGCGGGTGAAGAGCGCGAGCGCCTGCCGCGCCGAGAGCCCCGTCGCGTCGGGAATCCGGCCAGGGGCGGGCGCCGCCTCGCGCTGCCGGACGGCCGTCCAGAGCGACGGGTCTTGTCCCTCGCGCCGGGCCGCCGGGACCACTCCGGGCGGATAGGAGCGCGGAGTGGACGACGCGAGCACGGTCTGGGGCAGCCGCTCGCTCTCCGGCGCGATGCGCAGGATTCCCAGCGCCCGGGTCAGGACGCGGGAGAAGAGAGGACAGGCGACGTCGGCCGCGTAATATTTTCCCTGGGGCTCTTCCAGAACGACGACGCCGACCAGGCGGGGATTCTCCGCCGGGACGAAGCCGACGAAGTTGGGAACATGGCGCCCCGCCTGGTAGCCGCCCACGCCGGCCTTCTGCGCGGTGCCCGTCTTGCCCGCGACGCGGAAGCCCGGGATCGCCGCCTTCGCGCCGGTTCCATGCTCGACCACACCGGCCAGGATCTGGCGCAGGTCCGCGGCGGTCTGCGCGGAGATCACGCGCTGGGCCGGCGGCAGGACCGGTCCTTCCGTGCGCCCATCCGAGCGCACGATGCGCGTCACCAGCCGGGGCGTGACCAGCATGCCGCCGTTGGCCACGACCGCCGTCACGCGCGCGAGCTGGAGGGCGGTGACGGCCACTTCCTGGCCCATGGAGATGGAGGCGTTGGAGAGCTGCGACCAGCGATCGAGCGAACGGAAGATCCCGGCGCTCTCGCCGGGCAGGTCGACTCCGGTCGGCCGTCCCACCCCGAAGGCCGACGCGCCTTCGTAGAGTCGCTCGGCGCCCAGGCGAAGCCCGACGCGAATGATCCCGACGTTGGAGGAGTGCTCGAAGATTCCCGCCAGCGTCAGGTTGCCGTAATTGTGGTGGCGGTCCTCATTGATGGTGACGTTGCCGATCCGGATCGCTCCGTCGGTCTCGAAGACCTCGTCCAGGCGGATGGCGTGCCGATCCAGGGCCGTCGCCCCGGTCACGATCTTGAAGGTCGAGCCCGGCTCGTAGGCGTCGGCCACGGCGTGGTTGCGCCGGATCTCGTCGGCGTACTTGCCGAACTGATTCGGATCGAACGAGGGAGCGTTGGCCATGGCCCGAATCTCTCCGGTCTCCGGGTCCATCAACACGATGCTCCCGGACCGGGCGTGCGACTCCTCGACCGCCGCCAGAAGCTCCCGTTCCGCGGCGAACTGCACGCCCGCGTCCAGGGAGAGCACGAGCGTGGCCCCCTCTTCGCCCCGCTTCTCTTCCGTCGCGTCTTCGCCGTAGGCGGAGCGGCGCGCGTCGGTCCACGCCACGATCTCTCCCGGCTTGCCGCGAATCTGCGAGTCGTAGGCGTATTCCAGTCCGGCCAGGCCGGCGTTCTCCGTTCCGACGTAGCCCAGGACCGCCGCGGCCAGCGAGCCCTTCGGGTAGTAGCGCTTGGGCTCGGGCACGAGCTGGATGCCGGGAATCTTGCGCGCGCGGATCACGTCGGCGACGGCGGGATCGACCTGGCGGGCCACGCGCGCGTAGACCTTCTTCTGTTCGAGGCGCTGCCGCAGCCGGGCGGCCAGGGCCCGCGGAGCAAGGTCGATGAGCGGAGCGAGCGCGGCCGCGGTTTTTTCCGGCGAATCGATCTCTTCCAGGACCACGTACACGGAGGCGGCCTCCACGGACACGGCGAGCTCCCGCCCTTCGCGGTCCACGATCGGACCCCGCCGCGGCGGCACCTCGATGCGCCGCTCCTGCTGGCGCTGCGCGCGGGCGCGGTAGCGGGGGCCCTGCGCGATCTGAATCTGCGCCAGGCGGCCGGCCACGACCGCTCCCCAGACCAGGAGAGCCAGGCACAGGAGCCGGAGCCGGCGGGGCGAGACCGGGCTCATCGGGACTCTCCGGCGGTTCCGACGGGAGGCTGCACGTACTGGATCTGGCCGGGCCGCGGAGGGGCCAGGCGCTTGCGCGCCGCCGCGGCGGCGACCCGCTCGGGAGACGACGCGAGAAGAAGATCCGCCTGCAGGCGCCGATTTTCCTCGTTCAACTGCGCCACCGCCCGGACCCGGGCTTCGCGGATGTAGCCGACGCGTACGGTCTCGATGTGCAGCGCGGCGTAGATCAGGAGGGCCGCGGCCACCGGAACCCCCGCGAGGAGAAACGTGGCGAGCTCCCGCCCGCGGCGCCGGTCGCGTTCCCGCGTCAGGTGCAGGTTCTCGACGCGCTTGGATTGGATGTAGTGCAGCGAGCTCATGGAAGACGGTCTCAGGTTACAGACGTCGGATCAGGTCAAAGGCTCAAGGTCCGGAGTCCGGACGTTCCCGGTCACAACTCCGCTCTCGGAGCGTCGGCGATCTTCTCGGCGACGCGCAGCCGCGCGCTTCGGGACCGGGGATTCGCCCGGCGCTCTCCCTCCGAGGGAAGCGTGGGCCGCCGCGTCAGGACTCTCAGGATCCGCTGGGACCCGCAGACGCAGCGCGGCAGCCTGGGCGGGCAGAGACAGACTCCGGAGTCGCGGCGGAAGGCTTCCTTCACGACGCGGTCCTCGAGCGAGTGGTACGACAGCACGGCCAGCCGCCCGCCGGCGTTCAAGCGACGGACCGCGGCCACGAGGAATCGGGAGAGGGCCAGAAGCTCCTGGTTGACCTCCATTCGAAGGGCCTGGAAGACGCGGGTCGCCGGATCGATCTTCTCGCGCGTTCCCTTGGCGCCGGCCACGATCCGGGCCAGCTGCCGGGTCGAGGCGATCGGACCCCGCGTGCGTTCCGCCACGATTCCCCGCACGATCTTTGCCGCCATCCGCTCCTCCCCGTATTCACGCAGAATGCGTGTCAGTTCTTCGGCCGATTCCGTCGCCACGATCTCGGCGGCGGTTCGGCCGCTTCGGCCCATGCGCATGTCCAGGGGACCGTCGCGCCGGAAGGAGAACCCGCGCTCGGCCCGCTCGAGCTGCATCGACGAGACGCCGAGGTCGGCCAGGATCGCGTCGGCCGGAGGCCGGCCGTCCAGGGCCGCGTCCAGATCGGCGAAGTTCCGCTCGACCAGCTCGGCGCGGTCGCCGAATCGGGCCAGGCGCTGCCGGGCGATGGCGAGGGCGTCCGGGTCCTGGTCCAGACCCAGAAGGCGGACGGCGGGACCGCGTTCCAGAAGGGCCTCGGCGTGGCCTCCCGCCCCAACCGTCGCGTCGACGAAAAATCCGCCGCGCTCGGGCGCGAGGGCGCCCACGACCTCTTCGAGCAGGACCGGAACGTGCGCCGGCGTTGCAATCTCTCTCGTCTCCCCACTCCCGTCCTTCCGGCTCTCAACCCGCGGCCTCGGCCCGCGTCACGAAAGCAACTTCGAGAGGTCGTCGTAGTCCTCGGCGGTGAAGTCTTCCGAAGCGAGCCGTTTCGCCAGCGCTGCGCGGTCGGACACCACGAAGTGGTCGATATTTCCCGTCACCACCACCTCGGGCGGCAGCTTTGCGGCGTCTCGCAGAATCTGCGGCACCAGCACCCGTCCCTGGCCGTCGAGGGCGCCGTCCTGGCCGTAGTAGTTGACCCGTTCGAGGAACTTGGTCTTGGCCCGGTGGATCGCCGGAAGCGAGGCGAGCTTCTCTTCCAGAGCGCGCCAGATCGAAAGCGGGTACAGCAGCACCTCGCGGCCGTGCAACGAGGTGACAAAGACCTCGGGGCCGAAGGCTTCTTCGATCTGCTGGCGAAAGAGAGTCGGGACCTTCAGTCGGCCCTTCTCGTCCAGGCGAGCAGGTGCACTGCCGCGGAAGCGATCCATTCTTCAGTTGTGTTCTCCGGGATCTTGCGAGATCTCGGCCCACTTTCTCCCACTTTTGTCCAGATTAGGCCACTGGCGGCGATGTTAGGTTCGCCGAGCTTTGTTAGTCAAGAGAAAGGTTTGGCCTAAAAAAATTAGGGGCGCTAAGGAGGCGTAACAGTCGGACGGGCTCTGAACTTCCTCGGAGCCGTCATTCCGGGTTCGCTTCGCTATCCCCTGACGCGGGGACGCGGGGAGTGCGGGGCGCAGGGAAAGACGTCAATGTGTCTCCGCATCATTGCGTCTCTTCTTCCGTCTCAAAGTCCCCGTGTCCCAGTGACCCCGCGTCCCCGCGTCCCAGCGTCCCGCGGTCAGTCCGCCTCGTGCCACTCCCTGGTCATGTCGAGCCAGAGAGCGAGGCCGCGGTACGGGCCGAAGCGGGCGTAGCGCCGGGCGATCGAGGAGTCAGTCGTCTTCGCCGGTCCCCGGTAGAAACGCCGGTATTGTTGGCGAACCCAGGAGTCGATGGCCAGGAACTCGTGGCGTCCGAAGATCCGCAGGAGACCCTCGGCCGCGTAGGGTCCGAAGCCGTGCTCGGCGAGGATCGCCGCCCGCGCCTCCTCCACGGCCAGATCGCGCCGCTCCCACGAGGCCGGATCGAGACGGCCCGCGGCGACCCGCCGCGCCAGACGCGCCAGCGCCGCGGCCCGGTAGCCGCAGCGGACCCGCGACTTCAAGCGCGCCGCGCCCAGGCGCGCCACCGCCTCGGCCGACGGGAACGCGCCGTCCGTGCCGGCCTCCGCGATCAAGCGGATCACCATTCCCTTCGTCGCGGCCCAGGTGCAGTTGGTGGTCAGGAGCATCTTGACCGCGTCCTCGAACGGCGTCGGGGCCCGCAACATCCGGCCGCCGGCCCGCGCGAAGGCTCTGGCAAGATGGGGCGTCCCCGAAAGGCCCGCCGCGAAGCCGTCCACGGCGACGTCGAAGGAGAAGACGCGGCGCGTGACCGCGGCGAGCGCGGGGCGATCCAGGCCGGCGGACCGAGTCTCCAGCGTTCCGCCGGCTACCCGGAACTCGACCTGAACCGCGCCGCCGCCCGAGATCACCCGCGTCGAGAGCGCGCGCCCGGCCCGGTCGTATTCGAAGGGCGGCAGGTCGTACCAGCCGTGGGAACGGACGACCGCGTCGAAGTGGAAGTCGGGAGGGAGGGGGATCCGGACAATCATGACGACACGGGGACACGGGGACGCGGGGATGCGGCGATCGCCCGGAGTCCCCGCGTCCCCCCTTCCCCGCGTCTCCGCGTCACGATTTCTTCTCTTCCAGCTTGGCCAGATCCGAATCGTAGATCTTGACGAAGGCTTCCCGGCGGAGCTTCTCGATGTACTCGGCGAAGCGCTTGTCGTAGAGGCCCTCGCCGATGCGCTTCTTGAGGTCTTCGCTGACTTCTTCGAAGGGCTTGTAGCCGGCGGCCTTGCGTTCGGTCACGTGAAAGAGGTGCATCGAGTTGGTCATGAGGACCGGCGCGGGATACTCCACCGGAGGGTCGGCGAACACGGCGGCGTCCAGCGCGGGCAGGAGCTCGCCCCGGGCCACCATTCCGAGGTCCCCGCCGCGGCTGCGGGCGTTGCCTTCGGAGTACTGCTTGGCGACGTCGGCGAATCCCGCTCCGGCGGCCACCTTCGCCTTGGCCTCTTCCATGCGCGCCACGGCCCGCTGCCGGTCGCCCGGATCGTTGGGGTTGAACCGGATGACGATCTCGTAGACGCGCGCCTGCTCGGGGACCTTGTAGAGCTTCTCCTTCTGGCGCTCGTACTCCAGGCGCAGCGTATCCTCGCCCAGCTCGAGCTTGGACGTCACATCCCTTCCGATCACTTTCTGAATCGTGATGGTCTGGCGCATCTGGCGCTTGAGCTCGTCGCGATTGAGCTTGGACTGCGCCAGCGCGGCGTCGAACTCGGAGTCGGTCGCCAGGTTGTACTGCCGCTTGACCCGCTCGACCGCTTCTTCGATCTCCGCGTCCGTGGCCGTGACGTTCAACTCCTTGGCCCGCTCCTCGATCAGCTTCTCCTTGATGATCTCGTCGAGCACCTCGCGCTTGAGCGGATCGCCCGTGGGCACCGGGGCCGGGCCGTGCTGCGCCGCCTCCATGCGCTTGAGGAACTCGGAATTCGTGATCAGGCGATCGTTGACGCGGGCCACGATCTTCTCGACGAGCTCGGCGGCGCCGAGCGAGCCGCTGAAAACGAGGGAGACGAGAACGAGGGCCAGGGATCGGGTTTTCATTTGGGCCTTCATAACAAAAAGACTCTATCGGAATTCCGCCTTCGGGCCAGGCGCGGCCCCGTGCGCGCGGCGCACGGCGCAGCGTTTCAGGCCGCTTCGCGCTTCCCGAACTCGTCGAGCCAGACGGCCAGCTCGGCCAGAACGGCGTCCCCGGGCGGGGACGGGATCGTCAACACCCGCTGGGGAGAAAGGCGCGCCCCGCGCGTGCGCCGGACGAAGGCCAGGATCTTCTCGGCGTCCAGGGCGGCGTCCTCGGCGAACCGCAGGTGGATCTGCCCGGCCTGCCGCGTGATCGCGGTCACGCCGATCCGCTCGGCCCGGGACCGCAGCCGCGAATAGGCCACCAGGCGCAGAACCGCGTCGGGGAGCGGGCCGAAGCGGTCGGCGATCTCGCGGGCGGTCTCTTCCAGGGCCGCGTCGTCCCGGGCCCGCGCGACCTTCTTGTAGATCATCATGCGCCAGTTCTCGTCCGCGACGAAGGCCGGCGGGATGGCCAGGTCGATGCCCAGCGACAGGGTCACCGAGCGCTCGGGGACGCTCTCCTCGCCGCGCATCTCGCGGATGGCCTCCTCCAGGAGCGTCAAGTACGTTTCGAACCCGACCGAGGCGATGTGGCCCGATTGCTCGCCTCCCAGGATGTTCCCGGAGCCGCGGATCTCCAGGTCCTTGGCGGCGATGCGGAATCCCGCACCCAGATCGCAGAATTCCTGGATCGACGCCAGCCGCCGCCGCGCGGTCTCCGAGAGGGCGGCCGTCTCGTCCACCAGCAGGTAGGCATAGGCGGGCTTGTCGCTGCGCCCCACCCGCCCGCGCAGCTGGTAGAGCTGAGCCAGGCCGTAGTTCTCCGCGCGGTCGATCAGGATCGTGTTGGCGGTGGGGATGTCCAGGCCGTTCTCGATGATCGTGGTGGCCAGGAGGAGGTTGGCGTCCCGCGAGAGGAATCGCATCATGGCCTTCTCCAGCTCGCCTTCGCGCATGGCGCCGTGGGCCACGGAGATCCGGATCGCCGGCAGGAGCTTCTCGAGCTCCTCCTTGATCCGCCCGATCGACTCCACCCGGTTGTGCACGAAGAAGACCTGCCCTCCGCGCTCGATCTCCGCCTCGATCGCCTCGGCAATCACCTGCGGACGCCGCGGCACGACCTGCGTCTCGATGGCCAGGCGGTCCCTCGGAGGCGTCTCGATCACCGACAGGTCCCGGATGCCCGAGAGCGAGAGGTGCAGGGAGCGCGGGATCGGCGTCGCGGACATGGCCAGGACGTCGATGGAGGCGCGCCACTGTTTCAGCTTCTCTTTTTGCGCGACGCCGAAGCGCTGCTCCTCGTCCACGATCAGAAGACCCAGGTCCCGGAAGGCCAGGTCCTTTCCGAGCATCCGGTGGGTGGCGATCAGGATGTCGATCCCGCCCTCGGCCACCTTCTCGACGATCCCCTTCTGGTCCACGCGCGAGCGCAGGCGCGAGAGGAGCTCGATGGTCACCGGAAACGCGGCGAAGCGGCGCTTGAACGTCCGGAAGTGCTGGTCGGCCAGGATCGTGGTCGGGGCCAGCACGGCGACCTGCTTGCCGTCGAGCACGGCCTTGAACGCGGCGCGCATGGCCACTTCGGTCTTGCCGTACCCGACGTCGCCGCACAGGAGACGGTCCATGGGCTTGCCCGACTGCATGTCGCGCTTGACGTCGGCGATGGCCTGGGCCTGATCGGGGGTCTCCACGTACTCGAACGCGTCCTCGAACTCCTGCTGCCACGGCGAGTCCTTGGAAAAGGTGAACCCTTCGGCGACGCGGCGGCGCGCGTAGAGCTTCAGGAGCTCGTCGGTCATGTCGCGCATGGCGCGCTTGACCGACTCCTTGCGCCTGGCCCAGCCGGCGCCGCCCAGCCGGTCGAGCACCGGAGCGACGCCTTCCACGCCGGAGTATTTCTGGACCAGGTCGAGGCGCTCGACCGGCAGGAGGAGCGTCTTCTCTTCGGCGTACCCGATCTCCATGAACTCCCGGTCCTGGCCTTCCACGGGAACGCGCCTCAGGCCCTTGAAGAGGCCGATTCCGTAGTCGCGGTGCACCACCGCGTCGCCCAGCTTCAGGTCGCGAAGGTCCGAGAGGAAGGCCTCCGACGGCCGCCCGCGGGCCACGCGGCTGCGCTTCTCCTCGCCGAAGATCTCCTCCTCCGCATACACGGCGATCCGGGGCTCGCGCAGGCGGAATCCCGCGGAGATCTCCGCGGCCACCGAGATCAACGCGCCTTCGCGGCGCTCCGAGGAGACGTGGAGCCCGTACTCCAGCGCGAAACGCCGGAGCTTCTCGGCGCCCCCGGTCGGCTCCCGCGCGACGAAGACCTCCTCGCCCTGCGCCAGCGCCCGCGACAGATCCTCCGCCGCGTCGGCGGTGCGCCCGCCGTGGCCGGGGATCGCCTCGGCGGGCAGGCGCAGGACGTCGGACTCCGCGCCGATCCCCACGCGATCGAAGCGGAGGACCGCGCCCGCGAGCGCCGCCGCGATGCGGTCGGTGGAGTGGGCCAGCTCCTCGGGCGCGAAGGGATCGCGGTCGGGATCGCGGTCGGACGCTAAGCGCTGGCCGAACGCCGCGATTTCTTCCGCGACCGCCTGGGGCTCGAAGACGACGGCGAGCGCGCCGGCGGCGTGATCGAGCCAGGAAGACGGGAGCGGCGAGACCGCGGGAGCGAACACGATCCGTTCGACTTCGGAGGGAAGCCGTCCCAGGCGCCGGCTCAACAACTCCCGGCTCTCCTCGGATTCTTCGACCGGCGACAGCGGCGCGACGCGCAGCGCCGCGAGCCGCTCGACGGAGCGCTGGGTGTCCGGATCGAAGACCCGCAGCGACGCGATGCGGTCGCCGTCGAGCTCCACCCGGACGGGCAGGTCCCGATCCGGCGGAAAGAGGTCGAAGAGGCCGCCGCGCACGGCCAGATCCCCGGTCTCGACGACGAGGTCGCTTCGGCGGTAGCCGAGCGCGGTCAGCCGGGCCACCAGGCGCGGCAGCGCGATCTCGTCCCCTTCGGCCAGCGGCACGAGCAGCCGCTCGAAGGCGTCCGGGGCCGGAAGCCGGGTGAAAAGGGCCCGCGCCGGGATCACCACCGCCTCGATCGAGCCCGGGTCGCGCAGCGCGCAGAGCAGAGAGAATTCCTCCCGGCGCGCCTTGAGCGACGGCACGATGCGCTGGTAAGGAGTCAGCGACGGGGCGGGCGCGTGGTAGAGACGGGACAGTCCGCCGGCCGCCAGATCACCGCGGAGGCGCTCCGCCTCTTTTTCGTCGGCGACGACGACCGCGAGCGGCCGGGCGAGATCGCGGGCCAGGGCCGCCAGGAGGATGCCCGGCAGGGCTCCCACGCCGCCGGCCACCGTCAAACGGTCTTCTCCCCGCCGGACCCTCATGACGAGGTCCGCGTACGAAGGCAGCGACCGGGTCAGATCCGCGAGCATTCGTCGAACGGAACGGGAACGCGGAACCTAATGAACCAATCGGGTCATCGGTTCATCTGTCCATCGGTTCATTTGCCTCCATCGAGCTCCTTCCGGGCACCTGAACCGATGATCCGATGACCCGATGATCCGATTCCTTCGAGCGGCGATTCGCGGCGCAGTCTCTCGACGGTCTGCACCGTGGCGTCGACCACAAAATCGACCTCCTCGGCCGTGTTGAACCGGCCCAGGCCGTAGCGGATCGACGCGTGCGCCAGATCATCCGGCACGCCGATCGCCTTCAGGACGTGGGACGGCTGGAGGGAGGCCGAGGTGCACGCGGACCCCGAAGACACCGCCACGTCCTTCAGGCCCATGAGCAGGGCCTCTCCCTCGACCCACTCGAAGGAGAGGTTGAGATTGCCCGGCAGACGCCACTGCGGAGTTCCCGGAACGAGACGGCCCTCCTCGTCGATGGCCGGCAGCGGCGCTCCGTTCAAGAACACGCGGTCGAGGCGGGCGGTGATGCCGTCGAACAGCCGCCGGCGCAGGCGCCGCAGCCGCTCCGATTCGGGGGACATCTCCGCGACGGAGATCTCGACGGCGCGCCCGAACCCCACGATGCCGGGCACGTTCAACGTGCCGGACCGGAAGCCCCGCTCGTGCCCCCCGCCGTGGAGAATGGGCAGGAGGCGCACGCGCGGATTCTTCGCCCGCACGTAGAGGGCCCCGACGCCCTTGGGGCCGTAGAGCTTGTGCGCGGTCACGCTGGCCAGATCGACCGACATCGCCTCCACGTCGAAGGGGATCTTCCCGAATCCCTGGACCGCGTCGGTGTGGAAGAGAACGCCTCGCTCGCGGCACACCGCGCCGATCTCGGCGATCCGATGGATCGTCCCGATCTCGTTGTTGGCGAGCATCAGGGTGACCAGGACGGTCCGATCGCCGATCGACTCGCGCACCCGCTCCGGCGCGATCTGGCCGAACCGATCCGGATCGAGGGCGGTGACTTCGAAGCCTTCCTTCTCCAGGGCCTGACAGGCGTCCAGCACCGCGCGGTGCTCGGTCTTGCCGGTGACGACGTGATTGCCCTTCGAACGGTACATCCGGGCGGCGCCGAGGATCGCCAGGTTGTCCGACTCCGTGGCGCCGGACGTGAACACGATCTCCTTGTCGGAGGCGTTCATCGCCCGCGCGATCGCGTGGCGCGCCTCGTCCACCGCCGCCTCCGCGGCCCACCCGAAGACGTGGCTGCGCGAGGCCGCGTTGCCGTAGACCTGCGTGAAGTACGGCAGCATCGCCTCGACCACGCGCGGATCGACCGGCGTGGTGGCGTGGTGGTCCATGTAGATCGGCAGTGTCATGGGCATCCCGGCCGGATCCTCCCACTATAGGGTGGATCGGCGCGGTTTTTCAGCACCCCGGGTCTGCAACGCGCCCCGGGACCACGAAATTCGGGCGCGGCCGGAAGACCGGCTCGCCGCGTGAAGCGCCTTGTTCAGCCCCAGACTTGCTCGATCGGCATCGAGAACGCGTGCAGGCGCCGGTCGAGTCTCTTCTCCAGGGCGCCCACGGCCTCCCCCACCCGCGCCAGCCGCTCCTCGGCGATGGCGACGAAGATCAGGTCCGAGACGCCCGGCGCGGATCGCGAGCCAAACCGCGGCCCGGTCGCTCCCTCGCCGTAGACGCCCGGCACCTCTGTGAAACCCGTCGCCCCGGACTCTTCGAGAGCCGCCTCGACGTCGTCCCGAGCCTCGCGTGGAACGACCAGGACGAGGAGCTTCATGCGCGGGCCGTCGTTTCGCGCACGCCGAGCTTCCTCAGGAAGACCATCATCGGGCAGGTCCGCGTGAAGGCCGACTGGAGCAGGTTCACGCCCACGAAAGCGGTGAAGAGGAAGAACGCCGGATGGAGGAAGTATCCCAGGGCCACGGACGCGAGGACGGCCGCTCCCGCGATGCCGCGCAGCCACTCATCGATCGACCGAGTCATGCCAGACTCCTTTCCTGTTCGGGGGACGACTCCGAGGATCGCTCCGGCGAGGCTGTTCTCTCCTCGGAGCGCTTCAACAAGTAGTAGAGGACCGGCACCGCGGCGCGCGAGAGGAGCGTCGCGGCGACCTCGCCCGCCATCATCGAAACGGCCAGGCCCTGAAA
Source organism: uncultured Acidobacteriota bacterium (assembly GCA_963733955.1). Lineage (GTDB taxonomy): Bacteria > Acidobacteriota > Thermoanaerobaculia > UBA5066 > Gp7-AA6 > DATFTF01. Next base: position 248,887 of record CAVTEW010000003.1, on the reverse strand, counting down.
GATCGGGTCGAAGAGCATGACCGACGTTCCGACGACGACCGCCGCCGCCGTCAACAGCATCGGCCGGAAGCGGACTTCTCCCGCGTCGAGCACCGCCTCGGAGAGGCCCATCCCTTCGCGGCGCCGCAGCTCGATGAAGTCGACCAGGATGATCGAATTGCGGACGATGATCCCGGCCCCGGCGATGAATCCGATCATCGACGTGGCGGTGAAGAAGACGCCGAAGAGGGCGTGCGCCGGAAGGATCCCCACGAGCGTCAGGGGAATCGGCGCCATGATCACCAGCGGCACGGTGAAGCTCTTGAACCAGCCGACGACGAGCACGTAGATCAGGATGAGAACGACGGCAAAGGCCAGCCCGAGGTCCCGGAAGACCTCGTAGGTCACCTGCCACTCTCCGTCCCATTTGAGGCCGTATCGGGACGTGTCGAAGGGTGCGGTCGCGGTCTGCGCGCGGATGGCGTAGCCGCCGGGCACGCGGATCTCCTTCAACCCCCTGTTCAGCGCGGCGATCGCGTAGACCGGGGCTTCCTTCGCGCCGGCGACGTCCGCCGTGACGTAGACCACGGGCTTCAAGTTCTTGTGGTAGATCGACGTCTCCGCCGGCTCGCGCCCGAAGCTCCCCAGCTCGGACAGCGGGACGAGCCGACCTCCGACTCCGGGCACGGTCAGGGCTTCCAGCGCGGAGAGATCGTGGCGGCGCTGCGGGGGCAAAGTGACGACCAGAGGAATCGGCTCGCGGGAACCCGGCAGCTGGATGTCGGTGACGGCGTCCGCCGACAGGGCCAGTCGCAGCGCGGCGGCGACGTCCGCTTCGCGGATGCCGGCCAGGCCGGCCTTGGTCCGGTCGAGCCGGTAGACGGCCTTGTCGCGGGGGCTCTCCATGTACCAGTCGACGTCGACGACGCCGGGCGTGCGCGCAAAGAGGTCCTTGACCTGGTGCGCCACGTCGCGCCGTCCGACGTCGTCGGGGCCGTAGATCTCGGCCACCAGCGTCTCCAGCACCGGCGGACCGGGCGGCACCTCCGCCACCTTCACGCGCGCGTCGTACCGGCGTCCGATCGCCGCGACCAGCGGGCGCGCGGCCTTGGCGATCTCGTGGGAGGACCGGCGCCGGTCCCCCTTCTTCTTCAAGGTCACCTGGACGTCGCCCTGGTGAGGACCGGAACGCAGGAAATAGTGCCGCACCAGGCCGTTGAAGTTGTAGGGCGCGGCGGTGCCGGCGTAGACCTCGGTCGAGATCACTTCCGGCAACACGGCGAGCGCGTCGGCCATCTCGGAGAGGGCCCGGTTCGTCGTCTCGAGCGTCGTCCCTTCCGGAAAGTCGACGACCACCTGGAACTCGTTCTTGTTGTCGAACGGAAGCATCTTCACGTGCACGACGGACAGGGGCACGAGCGCGACCGCCATCAAGAGAAGCGCGGCGATCGTGGCGAAGAAGACGAGACGGGCGCGTCCGCTTCCCTCGGTCACCAACGGCGTCATGGCCCGGCGGTACAGGCGAGCCAGCGCTCCGCGCTTTTCTTCCCCGTGTCCCGCGGCCGCCGGCGCCCCTCGAAACAGAAGCCGCGTGGCCCACGGGGAAACGGCGAAAGCGACGGCGAGCGAGAAGAGCATGGCCGCGGAGGCCCCCACCGGAATCGGGCGCATGTACGGTCCCATCAGGCCTCCGACGAAGCCCATGGGAATGATCGCGGCGATGACCGCGAAGGTCGCGAGCAGCGTCGGGTTGCCGACCTCGTCGGTCGCCTCCACCGCGATCTCGGCCAGCGCCCGCCCCCGGGCCGACGGCATCCGCATGTGCCGCACGATGTTCTCGACCACCACGATCGCGTCGTCGACCAGGATGCCGATCGAGAAGATCAGGGCGAAGAGCGTGATCCGGTTCAGGGTGTAGCCGAAGAGCTCGAAGACGAAGAGCGTCAGGGCGAGCGTCACCGGGACAGCCAGAAGGACGACGCCGGCCTCGCGGCGTCCGAGCGCGAAGGCCATCAGGAGCGCCACCGAAAGCGTGGCCAGCGCCATGTGCTTCAAGAGCTCGTTGGATTTTTCCGAGGACGTCTCACCGTAGTCCCTCGTCACCGTGGTTCGGACTCCGGCGGAGAAGAGGCGGGGCTTCAACGCCTCGATCTTCTTGTCGATGGCGCGCACCACCGAAATCGCGTTGGCGCCGCGCCGCTTGGAGGCCGACAGCGTGACCGCCGGGAATCGGCCGGCGGCGCCGGGCTCCCCGTGCGTGACGTAGGCCGAGGGCTCTTCCGGGCCGTCCACGACGCGCGCGACGTCCGCGAGGCGGACCGGCTTTCCGCCGCTGTGGGCGACCACCACCGCGGCGAGCTCTTCCGCGGAGCGCAGGAACCCGCCGGCCTCGACCAGGACTTCCCGGCCGCCGGAAACCATGGGCCCGACCTGGTCGCGGCGGTTGCCGGCCTGGATCGAAGGAAGCACCGCTCCCACCGAGAGGCCGCGCGCGGCGAGCCGCGCCGGATCGAGCTCGACGCGGAACTGCCGGCGAAGGCCGCCGATCAACTCCGTGTCGGAGACTTCGGGGATCGTCTTGATCTCGTTCTCGACCTCCGCGGCGAGCTGGCGCAGCGTCTGGGAATCGAGGGTCGGGCTCCAGAACGTCAGCGCCCAGATCGGCACGTCGTCGATCGACCGGGGCTTGACCAGGGGAGGCGGGAGGTCTCTCGGCCACGCGTCGGCGGCGGAATCGAGCTTGGAGCGCACACGCACGAGGGCGCGGTCGGGGTCCTCTCCCACCCGAAACCGCAGGATGACCAGGCCTCCCTCCGGCGACGAGGTCGAGTAGACGTACTCGACGCCGGGGATCGACCAGAAGCTTTTCTCCAGCGGCGCCACGACCTGGCGCTCGACCTCGACCGAGCTGCGGCCGGGAGTAGCGACGAAGACGTCGATCATGGGCACCTTGATCTGCGGCTCCTCTTCCCGAGGCGTCGTCATGACCGCCAGCGCCCCCAGCCCGATGGCGAAGACCACGATGAGCGGCGTCAGCTTGGAGCCGACGAAGGCGCGGGCGACGCGCCCGGCGATTCCCAGCGGCCGCCGTTCCAGCGTCAAACGCGTCTTGGGATCGAGGGTCACGACCGCACCCGGGCGCCGGCTTCGAGGTCGGCCGGAGGATCGAGCACGACCCGGTCCCCGGCCTCGAGTCCCGAGCGGATCTCGACCAGGCCGTCGGCGGCCGGGGCGCCGGTCCGCACGTAGCGCAGCGCCACGCGGGCATCGGAGCCGACGAGCCAGGCGAGCTCGAGGCCGCCGCGCTCGACGACGGCGCGCCCGGACACGAGCAGGCGCGGCTGCGTCGGGCCGGGCAGCAGAACTCGGGCAAACGATCCGACCGCCGGCTCGAGCCCGGCCGGAAGGTCCACGCGGATCGTCCGGCGCCGCGTCGACGGATCCACCGCGCCCACGATCTCCGCGACCCGCCCGGCGACCGTCCTGGGATCGGCGCCGGCGCCGGCGGAGAGCACGACGTCCACCGTGTCCCCGACGGAGAGCCGCGCGGCTTCGTTCTCCCCCGGGGCCGCCTCGACCCGGCGCCCGGAGATGGAGGCCAGGCGGACCAGCGGACGGCCCGGCGCGGCGAGGTCTCCCGGCGAAACCATCTTCTCGACGACCACGGCATCGAAAGGAGCCGTCAAGACCGCCTGGTCCCGATCCGTCTCGGCGCGCCGGGCCCCCAACTGCGCGGCGGCGACTGCCGCGGCGGAGGCGGCTTCTTCCTGGCGCGCGCGGTCGAGCTCGATGGCCGCGGCCGCGCCCCGCGACGCGAGGTTTTCGTAGCGTTCCCGATTCTTCGAGGCGACCTCCCACGCGGCGCGCGCCGCTGCGAGCGAAGATCGCGCGCTCGCCAGACCGGCCTCCGCTTCCCTCGTTTCCAGCCGTACGAGGACCGTTCCCGCGCGGACTCGAAGACCCGGAACCGCCGACACCTGCGTGACCGGAGCCGCCAGCCGGCTGGCCAGTACGGCCTCCTCGCGGCCCACGACCACGCCTTCCAGCTCGATGCGGCCCGGCGCGTCGCGCCGGACGACGGCGGAAGTCTCCAGCCGCATCTCCGCACTCTCCGCGGGCGTCGGCGTCTTGCGCGCGCAGGCGGAAAGAGCCGCGGCCGCGGCGAGCGACAGCACAAAGATCCGTTTCATCGCTTCTCCTCTTCTTCCGGGGACAGCCCCAGGGCAAGACGCAGACGCGCGCGGCCGACGATCCGCTCGGCGCGAGCCGTCACGCCCGCCAGGCGCGCCGAGACTTCGGCGCCCCGCGCCTCGATGAGATCCGAGAGCCTCCCGACCCCCTCTTCGTAACGGGCCTGCTGGATCTTCGCGGCTTCTCCGGCTGCCGCGCGGGCGGCGGCGTAGGACTCCTCTTTCGCGTCGGCCGCGGAGACGGCCGCCCGGGAGGCGGTTGCCTGGCGGACGGCGCCGCGCCGGGCTTCTTCGGCGCCTTCCTGCGCCGCGCGGGCGTTGGCCGAAGCCTCGGCGATCCCGGCTCGAACGGCGCCGGAGGCAAAGAGCGGTACCCGAAGGCCGCCGAAGATCGACGACGCGTCTCCCCAGCGCTCTCCGGGCCGCGGAGCGTGCGCCTCGTAGCGGCCTTGAAGGAAAGCGGCCGGAAAGCGCTCGGCTCGAGCGGCCGCCGCCGTCTCCCCCGCCGCCCTGGCCGAGAGCTCGGCGGCGAACACGTCGTCGCGCTGGGCCGGTCCCGTCTCATCGTTCGGCATGGCCCCGGGATCCGGGAGGTCCGCCAGCGGTCGCGATGCCTCCTCCGGCCCGATCAGGGCCGCCAGGGTCGCCCGCGCCTCCACCAGACTCGCTCGCGCCGCGGCCTGCTGCGCGCCCACTTCCGCCAGTGCCGCGCGCGCCCGCGCCGGATCCGCCTGCGTCGTCATTCCCTGCTCGAAGAGCGAGGAGGCCAGAGACAGGTCGCGCTCCGCGTCCCGTTCACGTTCCGACAGGATGGCCAGGGACTGTTCGGCCGTCCGAGCTCTCACGAATGCCTCCATCGCTTCGACGGCGGCTCCGTCCCGCGCCCGCAGCGCGGAGTGATCGGCGGCCGACGCGGAGGCGTCCGCGGCCCGAGCCCGGCCGCGCGCGGTCCCGAAGAGATCGATGGCCCACGACGCGGTCAACGATCCGCTCCAGTCCGTCGTGCTCGACGGGTGGTTGGGGTCGGACGCGAAGAAGGAGGAGGCCGAGAAACGCTCCTGCTTGAGCGCCAGGGCGAAGGCGTCGACCGGGTCGGTCGAGGACAGAACGCCCGCTTCGGCGGTCAAGGTCGGAAAGAGGTGCGCGCGGGCGGCATCGCGGCGGGCCTGGGCCGCCTGCGCCTCGTCCGCCGCGCGGCGGACCGCGGGCGCGCCGTCGGCGGCGAGCCGAGCGGCCTCGGAAAGGGAGAGCGGCCCGGTGGAGGCCGCCAGGGCGAGCCAGATTCCGAACAGCAACATAGAACTTGACTATATGTCTATGTGGTTATATAGTCAAGAAGTATGAAAGAACCATCCCCTGGGCAGGCCGGCGGCCCCATCGGCTACTCTCTCTGTATGGAACGGCCGCATTTCCTTTCCGACCGCGCCCGCGAGCGCGTCGCCGCCCGTTTCAAGGCGCTGGGAGAGCCCACGCGACTGAAGATCCTGGAGCGGCTTTTCCGGGCCCCCGCCTCGGTCGGCGAGATCCAGGAGGCCGTCCGCGGCACGCAGGCCAACGTCAGCAAGCACCTCTCGGTGCTGCGGGCGGAGGGGCTGGTCCGGCGGGAGAGAACCGCCGGCCGGGCCGTCTACGCCATCGCCGATCCGACCCTCGAGCGCATCTGCGCGGCCGTGTGCGACGCCGTGGCCCGGGAGGCCACCGCGGAAGTCGCGGAGCTCGGTCCGCCGGCGGCGCGGCGCTCGCGCCGCGGCTGAGGCGACCCGCCCCCCGCGGGCTCGCCGCTCGGGACTAGAATGGTCGGATCGATGTCGAGCCTGCCCCGTCCCGAGTCCCATTTCACCTTCTCGTCGCCTCCCCCTCGCGTGCGTCTGGTGCACGCCTTCGAGCGCCCCTTCGAGAACGTCGTGGCGACGGCGCGGACCTGCTATTCCTCCAAGGGCATCGTCACGGAAGACCAGGCGTCGGCCAGGCCGGAGCGGCGGGATGCCCTGGCCCGATCGATCTACGAGGCCGGCCATCACACCACGTTCCAGCACGCGCACTTCCAGTTCTCCCTGGAGAACGTCTCGCGGCAGTTCCTGTGGACGTTCCTGCACAGCCATCCCTTCTACAACTCCGAGCAGGTCTCGCAGCGCTACGTCGAGGTCAAGGCGGGCAACTACGCGATCCCGCCGCTCCACGCGGCCGAGCGGGAGATCTATGAAAAGACGGCTCAGCGGCTGCAGGAGGCCTACCGGCGTCTGACGGAGCTTCTGACTCCGGTCGCCGGCCAGCGCTACTTCGACATTTTTCCCGGACGCCTGCGCGGCGAAGGGCCGAAGAAATTCGCCGGCTCGGTGCAGAAGCGGGCCCAGGAAATCGCCCGCTACGTCCTCCCGGTCGCGACCTTCGCCTACCTGTACCACACGGTCTCCGGCGTCACGCTCTTGCGCTATTGGCGCCTGTGCGAGTCGTTCGACGCGCCGACCGAGCAGCGGGAAGTCGTCGGCCGCATGGTCGAGGAGATCCTGCGGCACGATCCGCTCTACCGGGCCGTCCTTCAGGATCCGATTCCCCTCGAGGAAACTCCCGAATTCGCCGTCTTTCAATCGATGTCGGCTTCTCCGTCGTGCGGCAAGGACTTCCGCGAGGAGTTCGATCGCGAGCTTTCCGGCCGCGTCTCGCGCCTGGTGGACTGGAAGGCGAACAACGAAGAGATTCTGGCCTCCTCGGTGCGGGAGATCCTGGGCCTGCCCCGGGCCGGTCTCTCCGACGGCGAGGCGATCCGGCTGGCGCTCGATCCGGCCAGCAACCGATTGCTCGGCGAGACGCTCACCCTTACGACGCACGGGAAACTCTCCCGCGCGCTCTTCCATCCTTCGTACACATTCCGCAAGAAGCTCTCCCACACCGCCGACAGCCAGGACCAGCGCCACCGCATGACTCCCGCCTCGCGCCCGGCACTGCCCGCCTACCTGTCCGACGAGCCCGACTACGTCACGCCGATGCTCGTCGATGAAGTCCCCGAGGCCGCGGAGCTGTACCGCCGCACGATGGAGGAAACGTGGGACGCGATCGGCCAGCTGCGCGCGCGCGGCGTGGCCGACGAGTTCGCCGCGTACCTGCTTCCCAACGCCGTGGCCATCCGCTTCACCGAGTCCGCGGACCTCTTGAACCTCCACCACAAGTTCGCCATGCGTCTCTGCTACAACGCGCAGGAGGAGATCTGGCGGGCGTCGCTCGACGAGGCCCTGCAGATCCGCGTGGTCAATCCGCGCATCGGCCCCTGGCTCCTGCCTCCCTGCACGCTGCGCAAGCACGCCGGCGTCCGCCCGGTCTGCCCCGAGGGGGACCGTTTCTGCGGCGTCACGGTGTGGAAGAAGGACGCGGCAGAGTTCGCGCGGACGCTCTAATTCAATTGGAGCGGCACGGCGAGCCCGCTCCGGCGACGCCGCGGTTTTTCAGCATTCCGCTCGCAGCGACAGAATCGCCGCGCGCCGTAGGAGATGACCGGGACGGCGTCCTCGCGCGTTCGGCCCTGCAGCGTCCGCTCATCTCTTGCGGGTCCGCTTGCCGGCCTCGGTGCGGCGCAGCGCGTCTCCCCAACGGGAGAAGAACGCGGTGATGAACTCGTGATGGCTCGCCGGATCGGCCGCGACCGCCGCGAGCGCCATCGCGCTGGCCAGGGCGACGTGATATCCCTCCGAGCGCGAGGCGACCGCCCGGCCGTACGCCGGGTGCGCCTCATTGATCCAGATCGTGGACTCGACCAGGCGGGCGAGCTCTCGGTCCTCCGGCCGGCTCTCGAAGCGGATCGCCAACCCGTACCGGACGGACCGCCGCCGGCTGCCGGCGCGCGCCGTAGGAGTCTCTTCGATCGCGGTGGCTGGCTCGGGGCGAGGCTGCGCCGGGCCCTTCTCCTCTGCCGGAGGCTCGGCGGCGGGAGCCGCTCCCGACGGCCGGCTCTCGCCCTCTTCGTCCGCCGGCCCCGGCGACGCGGGAGCGAGGCCGGGCCCTTCACCCGCGCGCCCGACGGGCAGATTGCGCTGGCCTCCGGGGCGCTTGTCCACGAGGCTCTCCAGAAGCGGGAACGACTCCGCGAGGTCCACGAGGACCGTCTCGAGCTCGCGCTCGAGGGGGCGCGCGCGGGCGGTCTTTCTCTCCGTTTCCGGCGCGTCGCCCCACTCTCCGAGCTGGGCCGCGACGGCCTGCTGAATCGCCTTGCGATACGCCAGATAGACCGCGCCTTTCGCGCCGGCCCGCAGGAAATCCGTCTTGTTGAGCGTCAGGCACTCGGCGAGCGCGGGAGCCTCGAGAATCCCCCCGATGCATTCCGGACGCGACGGAGAGAGTCCGAGCCACTCCCAACCCCGCCGGATCACCTTGCCGAAGGTGGAGACGGCGAGACCCTGACGCTCCTCCGGCAAGGGCCCCGGATCGCGCCCGAGATAGCCGGCCGCGGAAGGTTTGCGGTGGCGCGGGAGCCGCAAGGCGAGGTCCGCCCGCTGCGCGCAGGCGGATCGCTCTTTCTCCAGGACCCGCCCGTTGATCGAGAACGCGATCCCCGAGGGGTAGGCCGGGCGCAGGATCTCGTCGAATGAGGAATCGAAAAACGGGGGAAAGTGGCGGCGAAGGGCTCCTTCGAGAAAGCCGGCGTCGAGCAGGGGCGAGAGAGCGCTCGTCAGCGTCAGCCCGACCGCGGTTCCGCGCTCGCCGACCAAACCGGCAGGAGGAACCCATTTCCACGGCGCGCGGCGGCGGGAGGCCAGATGCCAGCGAGTGGCCACGTGCGTCTTGCCGCGGCGCGTCTCGGTGACGACTTCCTGGCTGGCCAGGAGTCCGAGCTTGATCCCCACGCCGGCGAATCCGATTCCCTCCCCGCGCGCCTTACCGCTCGCGGCGATGTCGTGGTAGCGCGCGAGCTCCCGACGCTTCATCCCCGATCCGTCGTCCACGACACACAAGGTCTGCGCCGACGGGTCGGCCGTGATCGCGATCGTTCCCGCTCCCGAGTCGAGCGCGTTGGCGACAATCTCCGTCAGAATGCTCTCCTCCAGAGATCCGGGATAGGCGTCGCGAAGGTCTTCGAGCAAGTGCAGCAGATCGACCCGCGTCTCGCCCATCGTCTTCCTACCCGCGCCGCTTGACCGACAGCGTCAGCGTGAACCGAGCGACCGGCTCGGCGCCGAAACGCGAGGGCACGGTCGCGGTCACGTGGACGGGAAGGTTTTCGCGCTCTCCCGAGGCGTCGGCCCGCCGCAACAGCTCGCGGATTTGGGCGCCGTCTTCGCAGGCGAAGTGGACATCCGCTTCCGCGCGTTTCAAGAACTCGGCCTGGACGTCCTTGAAGATCACCGCGATCCGGCCGCCCGTGGCCCGCGAGGCCTGGAGTCCAATGAGCGCGGCCGCGGCGTCCGCGCCGGTGCACAGCGCGCCGAAGTACATCGACCGCAGGTGATTGCGGGTCCGCCAGTCGAGCGGAATCCGGATCTCGCAGCGCGCGTCGTTCAGGGCGACGACGGAGGGGCGCACGAACGCGATCATGCGGATCTTCGCGAACGTCCAGAGGCGCAGCCGCCAGGTCTCCCGCCAGCGCGTCCACGGCGACATCGGCGAATTATGCGTCAGCGTGGAAGGACTTCGGGCGGCGGCGGTATGCTGTCCGCAGCGTGGGCAAGAGTCGCATCCTGATTGCCGCCCTGGCGGCCGCCGCCGCGGTCTTCGCAGCGGCGACCTGTCGGTCCTCGCGGACGATCGTCGCGCGCGTGATCACGCCCGTGCCCGCGCCCTCGGCGACCGCTCCCAGACCCGCGGCCGCGACGGCGGAGCCGCGGCGTCCATCGCCCACGGCCACGCCCATGGCGGTGGCCCCGGCCGCTCCGTCGATCTACGACCGCACGCCGGGAGTGCTCTACGAGCAGACCGCCGGCCCGGCTCCGACGCCGACGCGGCGCCCTCCCGTCCCGGAGCATCGCGTCGCGCCCTCTCCCGTCCCGACGGCACGGCCGCGATCCACCGCCGCCGCCGCCGCTGTCAGAGCCGCGGCGCCCGATGCGAGCGCCTCGCCGACCGCGACTCCGACTTCGACTTCGACGCGCGCCTTCCGCCCCACCTGGACCGAGCCGCCCACGACGACGCCGGTCATCACGTTTCGCATCGTCACGCGGGAGCCCACGTCCGACAAACCGACGCCCACCCACAAGCCGGGCGCCTACTACGAGCCGTCGGACTTCCGCCCCGCGGTGACCTGGACTCCCACGCCGAACCGGAGGCGTTGACCATCGAACAGCGCATCGAGCAACTGCTCCGGCGTTTCCGGGAGGCGTTTCGCGCCGGTCCCACGGCGGCGTACGGGGAGTGGTTCCGTCTCCAGGACGAGCTCGTCGACGAGGGCGACACCGCCACGGCGCGCGCGCTGGCCGACGATCTCTGGTCCCTCTTGCCGGAGCTCGCGTTCCCTTCCGCGCAGGAACGGGCCCGCTTTCAGCACAACCTCGGGGTCTTCTTCGGAAGCGAGGGCCCGGCGGCGGATCTGTCCCGGTCGCGGGCCGCGTTCGAGGCGGCCCTGGAGTTCTTCGGCGCCTACGACGAGGGCGGCTGGCGCGCGCGCACGCTGCACAACTTCGCGACCGCCCTTTCGAACCTGGGGCAGACCCGCGCGGAGCTCCAGGAGTCGGTGAGGCTGTTCGAAGAAGCGCTCGTCTGGCGCAACGAAGAGCGCGCCATCGCGCGCGGCGTCACCCGTCACAATATGGGCATTGTGTGGCGGCGCCTGGCCCGCAAAGACCCCGAGCACGCCGCCGAGCACCTCGACGCGAGCGTTTCGTCCCTGCGGGAGGCGATCCGGATCCGCGAAACCCACGGCCTGCCGGAGGGTCGGGCGCTGTCCCTGTTCCACCTGGGCCTGACCCTCGAGGCCGCCGGCAGGGGCGAGGACGCGCAAGCCTCGTTCGCCTCCGCCGCTTCGGAGCTCGAGCGCCTCGGCAAGACGGACTCCGCCGACATCGCGCGGCGGCATGAGGACAGCGCGCACTGAGCCGCGGGCCGCGGACCGTTGCCAAAAGTGACGGTTTGCGTGAAGCCGGGAGCGCCCGGCCCGCCGCGACCCGTCCAAACTCGCCAGCGCCACGACTTACCGCGCCTTCGACGGCGGGCACGGGTCTCGCTACTTTGATGCAATCAGACCGTGCGAACTCTCAAGCATCGGCGTCCAATGGCCGCTGTGGGCGGCTCGAGGTCGGCACTCCTCGCGGCGTGGCTGGTGGCCTGTCTCTGTCCGGGAGCGGCGACCCTGCGCGGGCAGGCGTATGAGGTGCTCTTCGCCTTTCCTTCGGGATTCGGCGCTCCGCAGGGGCTGACGCTCGGCGCCGATGGCCGCCTGTACGCCTCGTCGACGTTCGGCGGCTCCCAGGGCGCCGGCGCCATCGTGGCTCTGGAATTCCAGGCGGCCGGCGACGTCTCCCTGCGAACGATCCACGCATTCCAGCCCGGCGAGGGATCCTCTCCCATTGGAGAGCTCGCTCAGGATGGATCGGGCAACTTCTACGGCGCGACGATCAGCGGGGGCGCCTCCGGGTTCGGCACGATCTTCCGGCTGGACCCGTCGGGAACCCTGACGACGCTCTACAGCTTCGACGGGACGACCGGAAGTTACCCCTTCGGCGTGATCCGCGACGCGGCCGGAAATCTCCACGGAACGGCCGGCGGCGCGGCGCAGTCGTTGGGCATCCTCTTCACGCTCGCTCCGACGGGCGGCTTGACCGTGCTCCACGAGTTCTCGTCGATCGAGGGCTCGCTCGGCGCGCCTCCCGCGCTGGCCGCCGACGGCTCCCTCTGGGTCACGGCGTTCCGGCCGGTCGGGCCCACGAATCCCAACACGACCGGCATCTTCCGGGTCGATTCCCTGGGAACCTTTGCGCCGGTGACGAGCTTCACATCCGAGACGGGCACCGCCCCGAGGGGCGCGCTCATCCAGGCCGAGGACGGAAGCTTCTATGCCACCGCGTCCGGAGGCGGCGCGGTCCCGGCGGCCTCCGGGCATGGAACGATCTTCCAGGTGTCGGCCGGCGGTGCGGCCAACGCGATCCACCGCTTCGACGGCACCGACGGCGCCGCTCCGTGGTCGCGGCTCCTGCAGGGGCAGGACGGAGATCTCTACGGCACGACGTCGGCCGCGGGCGATTTCAACTTGGGTACGGTCTTTCGAACGGACACGCTCGGGACCCTCACCACGCTCCACCACTTCGCCGGAATCGACGGAGGCGCTCCGCGGGACGGGCTCGTCCAGGGGAGCGGCGGAGTCCTGTACGGCGTCACGTCGGGGGGAGGACCCGATGGCGCGGGCGTTCTTTACCGCCTGGTTCCATGCGCCCCGAGCCCCTGCGCGGAAGCGCTCCACGCTGTCCGGCCGACCTCGGGCCTCGCGGCCGGCCCCGTCGCGCTGACTCTGCTGGGCGGGAGCTTCCAGCCCGGCGCGGCCATCACGATCGCCGGAATCCCGGCGGCCAACGCGGACGTCGGAGGCTCCGCGTTCGCGACGGCCGATTCACCGCCGCTCGCGCCGGGGACCTTGAACGACGTCTCCCTCGCCAATCCGGGCTCCTCCACGCCGGCCCTCCTGCGCGGCGGCTTCTTCGCCGACTTCACCGACGTCCCGCAGGCGAGTCCCGGCCACGGGTTCGTCGAGAAGCTCGTCCGCGGCGGATTGAGCGCGGGCTGCGGAGGCGGCCGGTTCTGTCCCGAGGACCCGGTGTCGCGAGCCCAGTCCGCCGTCTTTCTCCTCCGCGCCGAGCATGGCGCGAGCTACCTCCCGCCTCCCGCCACGGGCGTCCTCTTCGCCGATGTGCCGGCCGGCGCGTTCGCGGGCGCCTGGATCGAACGCCTCTATGCCGAGGGCGTGACCGGCGGCTGCGGCACCGCGCCGCTTCGCTACTGCCCCGACGCGCCGGTCACCCGCGCCCAGATGGCCGTCCTCCTGCTGCGGACCGAGCACGGCCCGGGCTATGTTCCGCCCCCGGCCACCGGAGCCGTCTTCGCGGACGTCCCGGCCAACGGCTTCGCGGCGGCCTGGATCGAGCAGCTCTACGCCGAAGGCGTCACCGGCGGCTGCGGGGCGAGCCCGCGCGCCTATTGCCCGGACGTTTCCGTGACCCGCGGCCAGATGGCCGTCTTCCTCGCCGCCACGTTCGGACTTTGACGACCCGGCCGAAGAAACGGAGGGAACCGTGAGCACGTCACGCTACCGGATCCGAACCGCTTCCCTGAGCCTTCTCCTCCCGCTCCTGTCGACCATCGCCGCCGCGACGACCTACACCGTCACGAACACCGCCGATTCCGGACCGGGGTCGCTTCGGCAGGCCATTCTCGACGCCAACGCGAACCCAGGGCTCGATGCCATCGCGTTCAACATCCCCGGCCCGGGAGTCCACACGATTGCCCCGACCATCGACCTTCCCACGCTCACCGACGACGCCGGAGTGACGATCGACGGCTTCACGCAACCCGGCGCCAGCCCGAACACGCTCGCCGTCGGCAGCGACGCGGTGATTCTGATCGAGATCCAGGGCACGGGAACGGTCGGAGCACAAGGCGGGTTCCTCCTGGACGGCCGCCAGGCCACGATTCGCGGGATGGCCATCAACCGCTTCCGGGGACTCGGCGTCGGCATCTCGGGAGGATATGGGCATCGAATTTCCGGCTGCTATATCGGGACCGATCCCACGGGGACGGCCGCGGTTCCCAACGGCTTTGGGATCTCGATCGTCTTTCAGTCCGCCGGACCGACGGGGTCGAACTTACCGGACACGGTGATCGTGGGAGGGCCCGATCCGTCGGACCGCAACGTCATCTCCGGAAACGTCGACGGGGCGTTCCACGGAGAGGGCGTCACCGCCTCGGTCTTCCAGAACAATTACATCGGCGTGGACGCGTCCGGCTCCGCCGCCGTGCCCAACCGCGACGGATTCGAGTGCTTCGGCTGCTCGCTGACGATCGGCCGCGATAACCCGTTCGCTCCCGGGCCGCACGCGGTCAATGTGATCTCCGGAAATCTCGGGGAGGCCGTGGGACTCGCGTACGGTGCGCAGTCCGTCATCGCCGGAAACTACATTGGAACCGACGCCACCGGCGCGACGGCGCTCCCCAACGGCTCGGGCGTCGTCCTCCTTTTCGAAACCGCGGATCTCGTCGAGGACAACGTGATCGCCGGAAACCGGGGACCCGGTGTCAACCTCTACACCACCACGGTCTCCGGCGTCCTCAACAACCATATCGGCGTCGACCTTTCGGGCAGTGGCGCCCTCGGCAACACGCTGGGCGTCCGCGTCGTCGGTCATTCCGTTCGCAACGTCATCGAGAGCAATACGATCGCCTTCAACTCCGGATCGGGGGTCGCGATCGGAGACCGCGCGCAGGACCTTCCTTCGGAGATCACCGTCCAGACCAACGCCCTTCACGACAACAAGCGCTTCGGAATCGATCTGGGATCCGACGGAGTCACCTACAACAACGCTTGCGACTCGGGCCGCGGGCCGAACCTGGGCCAGAACTTCCCCGTATTGACCGCCGTCGCAACCGACGCAGCGACAGCGACAACCACCATCACCGGGACTCTCAACTCCGTGCCGAATTCGCCGTTCGTGGTCGAGCTGTTCTCGAGCTCGACCTGCGACCCGTCCGGGTACGGCGAGGGCGCAAAGCATGTCGGGTGGATCTCGGTCACGACGGACGCGGCTTGCGGCGCTTCGTTCACCGCGACCCTCCCGGTCGCGCTCGTCGAAGGGGAATTCGTGACGGCCACGGCGACCGACGGCACAGGGAACACGTCGGAGTTCTCCGCGTGCGTGATCGTCGGGCCGACGCTCGTCGTCACGTCGGTGGCGCCCACGTCGGGCCCCGCGTCCGGCGCGGCGGGCGTCGAGGTCAGCGGGTCCAACTTCGACCCCGGCGCGGCGGTCACCGTCGGCGGAGTGCCGGCCGAGAGCATCGCCGTCGATCGGGCGAGCCACCTCTCGATGAGCGTCCCTCCCCTCGCGCCGGGCGCGCTCTACCCCATCACGGTCGCCAACCCGGGGGGCGGCACGGCGACGTTGACCAACGGATGGCTCGCGGATTTTCTCGATGTCGGCGGAGGGAGCCCGCTCCACGCCTTCGTCGAAAAGCTCGTCCGCGACGGCGTGACCTCGGGTTGCGGGTCGGGCAATTTCTGTCCGGACGACGCCGTGACGAGGGCCCAGATGTCCGTGTTCCTGCTGCGCGGCGAGCACGGTCCCATCTACACGCCGCCGGCCGCGTCGGGCACGGTCTTCGCCGACGTGACGACCGGGTCGTTCGCGGCCGCCTGGATCGAGCGGCTCTTTGCGGAGAACATCACCGGAGGCTGCGCCATGAGCCCTCTCCGCTTTTGCCCCGACAGTCCGGTCACCCGCGCCCAGATGGCCGTTCTCCTCCTGCGCGCCGAGCACGGCCCGAGCTACGTTCCGCCCCCGGCCGGCGGAGCCGTCTTCGCGGACGTCCCGGCTAACGCCTTCGCGGCGGCCTGGATCGAGCAGCTCTACGCCGAAGGCGTCACCGGCGGCTGCGGGACGAATCCGCTCCAGTACTGCCCGGACGCCGACGTCACCCGCGGCCAGATGGCCGTGTTTCTGACGGCCACGTTCTCGCTGAGTTGATCACTCCGGCCTTGTACTCGAGCCGCCCGCGGCCGGGCCCGCCGCGGGCGCGGCGGGCGTCCTCTCCATCTAAACCTTAAGTTCTAGTACTGAATCCGAGCCGGAATCCGCCCCGCATTTCCGATGCGCAATCGGGCGCGATCGTGCATTCTGACTTCGCCTCCAAAATGGTCCATAGCAATCGGGTCCTTGCAAGCGCCACGTTTCTCGGGCGCGCGGCCGCCGGTCTCGCCCTCCTGGCCGGCGTCTGCGCCTCCGAGGCGCGTGGTCAGGTCGCGGCGGACTACGCCGTGCAGGTCTCGGCGACGGTCCAGGCCTCCCCGCCCAGGATCACCCTCGCGTGGCCGGCGTTCGCGGGCGCGACCTCCTACACGATCTATCGCAAGAGCTACGCCGCCGGCGCCTGGGGCTCTCCGGTCGCGACCTTGCCCGGCACGGCCACGTCCTACCCGGACGCCGCGGTCGCCGTGGGAACTCCGTACGAATACCAGGTTCTGCGCGCCGGCGGCGTCACCGGCTACGGCTACGTCGCTTCGGGCATCGATCTCCCGCTGGTCGAGAATCGCGGCAAGGTCGAGCTGATCGTCGATTCGACGTACGCGGCGAGCCTCCAGGCGGAGCTCTCGCGTCTGGCCGACGATCTGGTCGGAGACGGTTGGACCGTCCTGCGGCACGACGTCTCGCGCACCGCCGCCGTGCCGAGCGTCAAGGGGTTGATCCACGCCGACTACGCCGCCGACCCGTCCGGCGTGAAGGCGGTGTTGCTCTTCGGCCACGTGCCAGTCCCCTATTCCGGAGACATCGCGCCCGACGGCCACGGCAACCACATCGGGGCGTGGCCGGCCGACATGTATTACGCCGACATGGACGGCGCGTGGACCGACACCATGGATCTGACTCCCGGCGCCACGGGACGCCAGAGCAACCATCCCGCAGACGGAAAGTTCGACCAGAGCTACGCCCCGTCCGTTCTCGAGCTCCAGGTCGGACGGGTCGATCTCGCCGACATGCCGGCCTTCGCTCCCAAGACCGAGCTCGACCTGCTCCGCCAGTACCTCAACAAGGACCACAATTTCCGCCACAAGGTCGTCACCGCGCAGGGCCGCGGCCTGATCGACGACAACTTCGGGGCGTTCGGCGGCGAAGCCTTCGCCTCGAGCGGCTGGCGGGCCTTCTCGGCGTTCTTCGGGGCGGCCAACGTCTCCGCGCTCGACTGGTTCACGACGCTGTCGAGTCAGAGCTACCTGTGGGCCTACGGGTGCGGCGGCGGCAACTTCACCGGAGCCGGCGGCGTCGGATCCACGAGCAACTTCGTCTCCACGGACACCAAGACCGTCTTCACGATGCTCTTCGGCAGCTACTTCGGAGACTGGGACACCCAGAACAACTTCCTGCGCGCGCCGCTGGCCACGACGACCTACGGGCTGACCTGCGCCTGGGCCGGACGGCCCCCCTGGTATTTCCACCACATGGGAATGGGCGAGACGATCGGCTATTCCGCGCTCGTGACGCAGAACAACAACGGCCTCTACTGGTACTCCTGGAACAGGTCCATCCACATCGCGCTGATGGGCGACTCGACCCTGCGCCTGCAGCCGGCTGCGCCCGTCTCGGGCCTGACCGCGACGCCGGTGGCCGGCGCCGTGCGTCTGGACTGGACCGCGTCGCCCGACGCCGGGCTCGGCTACAACATCTACCGGTCCGGCAGCCCCGCGGGCCCCTTCACGCGCCTCAACGCGTCGCTCGTGTCCGCGACGACGTTCACCGACGGCGCGCCGCCGTCCGGCGCGGTCTACATGGTCCGCGCGGTGCGCCTGGAGACGAGCGGAACCGGAACCTACCGCAACGCCAGCCAGGGAATCACCGTCTCGTACGCCCCGAATCCGCCGGTTCTCACGAGCATCGCGCCGACCTCGGGACCGGCCTCCGGCGGCACGACGGTCTCCGCGGTCGGAAGCGCCTTCGTCGCCACCCCAACGGTCCGCCTCGGATCGACCGCCGCCGGCTCGGTCACGCTGGTCGACGCGGCGCATCTTCACTTCGCGGCCCCATCTCTGCCGGCCGGGACGCTCCAGGACGTCACCGTGACCAACCCGGACCTGGGCAGCGCGACGCTTCCGAAGGCGTGGCTCGCGGACTTCCTGGACGTGCCGCAGGCAAACATGTTCCATCCGTTCGTCGAGAAGCTGATCCGCGACGGCGTGAGCAACGGCTGCGGCGGCGGAAACTTCTGCCCGTCGAGCTCGATCACGCGCGCCCAGATGGCCGTCTTCCTCCTGCGCTCCGAGCACGGCCCGGCCTACGCGCCGCCTCCCGCCACGGGGACCGTGTTCGCGGACGTTCCCGCCGGCGCCTTCGCCGCGTCCTGGATCGAACGGCTCTACGCCGAGGGCGTGACCGGCGGCTGCGGGACGAATCCCCTCCGCTTCTGTCCGAACGATTCGGTCAGCCGCGCGCAGATGGCCGTCCTTCTCCTCCGCGGCGAGCACGGTTCGAGCTACACGCCGCCTCCCGCCACGGGGACCGTGTTCGCCGACGTCCCCGCCAGCGCTTTCGCCGCGGCCTGGATCGAGCGCCTCTACGCCGAAGGCATCAGCGGCGGCTGCGGAACGAACCCGCTTCGGTACTGCCCCGGCGCTTCGATCACCCGCGGCCAGATGGCGGTCTTTCTCGTCTCGACGTTCGGACTGCCGTGAAATCCGCTCCGTCGGAGCAGCGCGCGATTCTGGCAGGCCTCGTCCTCGCGTCCTTCACAGGCACTCTGTCCGCTCAGGCGATCAAGGAGTTCGAGATCCCCGATGCGACCTCTTCGCCTCGGGGCATCGTCGCGGGTCCCGACGGGAACCTCTGGTTCGCGGAGTATTTGGGGCAGGCCGTCAGCAGAATCACGCCTGTCGGCGTCTTCACGAAGTTCACGCTCCCTGGATACGTCAGCGGACCGTGGGCCGTCGGGGCCGGCCCGGACGGAAACATGTGGTTCACCGAGCTTCTCCAGAACAAGGTGGCGCGCATCACGCCCACAGGGATCCTCACCGAGTTTCCGTTGCCGTGCGCGGATCCCCCTCTCTGTCTCTCCTCGAGCGGCGCTTCGGGCATCGTCACCGGTCCCGACGGGAACCTCTGGATCTCGTAAGCGATCGGGAAGATCGGCCGAGTGACGACCGCCGGCGTCGTCACCGACTTCGATATTCCAACCTCCACGGGAAGACCCGTAGGGATCGCCGCGGGAGCCGACGGCAACCTCTGGTTTACCGAGAGCTTCGGAAACCGCATCGGTCGGATCACTTCGGGGGGAAGCGTCACCGAGTTTCCGGTTCCGACCGCGAACAGCACGCCGACCGGGATCGCCGCCGGCCCGGACGGCAACATCTGGTTCACCGAGCTCGCCGGAGGAAAGATCGGGCGCATCACGCCGGCCGGCGTTGTGACCGAGTTTCCGATCACTCAGCCGGTTCTGCCAGAGGCCATCGCAGTCGGCCCGGATGGGAATCTCTGGTTTGTCGGAGTTACCGAACAGCTCGGACGGATCACACCCGCGGGTGTCGCGACGGAGTTTGACCTGCCTCACTTCTCGGGATTCCCGGGACAGGGCCTTGGAATCGCTCTCGGACCCGATGGAAGTCTCTGGATCACGCGAGCGAACGACGTCGAGGCTCGAATTACCCGCTTCACCGTGGCCAGCTGTCCCGGCGGTTGCCCGACTCCGGCGCTCAAATCCGTTTCGCCGACCTCGGGTGTCGCCGCGGGTGCGCCGCTCGATCTGACGGGCGCCAACTTCGTTCCGGGGATTTCCGTCACCGTGGGCGGACTCGTGGCGCCGATCCTCTCGCTCATGGGCTCGACCCAGGTGACGGTGGAGACGGCATCTCTCCCGCCGGGCACCCTGAACGATGTTTCGGTCGTCAACCCGGGCACCGCGAGCGCCACGCTTGCGAAGGCGTGGCTCGCGGATTTCCTGGACATGCCGCAAGCAAGCCCTTTTCATCCCTTCGTCGAGAAGCTCATTCGCAACGGGGTGACGGGCGGCTGCGGAGCCGGCAACTTCTGTCCAGGAGCTTTTGCCACCCGCGCCCAGATGGCTGTCTTCCTCCTCCGAGGCAAGGATGGCCCGACTTACCTGCCGCCCCCTTGCACGTCCGCCCCTTCGCGGACGTGCCTTGCTCGAGTCCTTTCGCCTCCTGGATCCAGGAACTGGTCCATCGCCAGATCACCGCCGGCTGCGGCGGCGGAGACTTCTGTCCCAACAGTCCCATCACGCGCGAGGAGATGGCGGTCCTGCTTCTCCTGGCCGACCAGGGCGCCGGTTATCTGCCTCCGCCCGCCACCGGCCTGTTCGCCGATGTGCCGGTCTCCAGCCCCTACGCCCGATGGATCGAGGAACTCTCTCGCCGGGGCATCACCGCCGGCTGCGGCAACGGCAATTTCTGCCCGCTCGTCCCAGCCACCCGAGCCCAGATGGCCGTCTTCCTCGCCGCGACATTCGGGTTGCCGTAGGCGTCGAAGGCGAATTTCCGCCATTTTCACGGTGAGATAACTCGGCTCACTCCCGCACTCCTCTCACCAGGGCCGCATCCATCGGCCCGTCCCTGGGGAACCTCGTGCCGGGTGGATGATGACGTGGCGGCCAGACGATCAATGAGACACCATCGGCTCGCGGAGGCAACGATGAAAAACTCGCGACGACGCCGGCTCGTGCGCTGGCGTCTCGTCCTCTGCATGGTCGCGGGCTTGGCAGGCCGACTTCGCGCTGGAACCTTCCCGGTCACCAGCACGGGCGACTCAGCTGACCCTTTGAGCGGGACGCTGCGCGCGGCCATTCTGAACGCCAACTCGACCCCGGGAATCGACAACATCGTCTTCGCGATTCCAGGGAGCGGCGTTCAGACGATTCAGCTCCTCTCGCCTCTCCCTTCGATCACGGAGGGAGTTCTCATCGACGGCTATTCCCAGCCGGGGGCCTCGCCGAATACCAATCCGCCAGGCCAGGGCTTCAACACCGTGCTGATGATCGAGGTTCGGGGAGCGGGGACGGGGGCGCCCTGCTTCATCTACAGCGCCGCAAGCGGCCACGTCCTGGGCCTGGGGATTCAGGGTCTGGTGATCGGTAATTGCCTGTCCGCGGTCCACCTCACGGCGGGAGCCGATCACGTCCAGGTTTCGGGCAACTTCATCGGAGTCGATGCCACGGGTAGTACCGGGTTCAACGGGACCGGCTCAAACATCGGCAAAGGCATTCTCATCGATGGAGCGTCTTCGATCCAGATCCTCTCCAATCTCGTGTCGGGCGCCGACTCGAACGGAATCGAAGTGGCGAACGCTTCGTCCTTTGTGACCGTCGCGAGCAACCTCATCGGAACGAACGCGGCCGGAACCATGGCCATTCCGAATCTCGACGGCATTTCGATCGGCTGCTCGAGCCTCCTTGCTTCGGTCACGATCGGCGATGGCAACGTGGTCTCGGGCAATGGCGGCGGAATCATCGGCGGGTGTGGCGAATCGATTCAGGGCAACTTCATCGGCACGAACGCCGGGGGAACGAAACCGCTGGGAAATACCGGCCCGGGAATCGAGCTCGACGGTCCTGCAACCGTGATCGGCAACGTCATCGCGGCCAACGGAGCAGAGGGCCTGAATTCGTTTGGCTCCCAAGCCGGAACCGTGATCCAGGGCAATCTCATCGGTACCGACGCCGCCGCAACGATCGATCTGGGAAACGGAGGGACCGGCATCACGACCAACGCCTACGTGACGATCGGGGGAACAGGCCCCGGCGAGGGCAACGTCATCGCGCACAACGGGCATCGGAGGCCATCCAACCAGCCCATGGCGGGAGGAGGAGTCCTTGCCGAAAACCTCGGCATCAACATCCGAGGCAATCGGATCTTCGACAACTGGCCGCTCGGCATCGACGTCGCACAATTCACGGAAGGCGTTCCCTTCCCCAACGATCCCGGAGACGGGGACTTCAGCGGGAACCCGTTGCAGAACTTTCCACTGATCACGTCGGTCGTCCCGGGAGCATCCACGACACACATCGCAGGCAGCCTCAACAGCGTCGCGTTGAAAACCTTCGACATCGACCTGTTCGCCGACTCGGTCTGCCGGCGCTCGCCCCACGACTACCTGCAGGGCGAGACGTACCTGGGATCGCTCCAGGTGACGACCGACGGCTTCGGAAACGCCGCCTTTGCGGCCGACGTCCCGGTGGTTCTCGCCGCGGGGCAACCCGTGACCGCCACCGCGACGGACCGAAACGACGGAGGGAACACGTCGGAGTTCACCTGCCCGCGGATCGTCTTCACCGTCGATCCTCTTTCCGGGCCCGCCGCAGGGGGAACCACCGCCACCATTCACGGCATGCTCTTCGAGCCGGGAGCGACGGTCGCCGTCGGAGGTGTTCCGGCCTCCAACGTCATGCCGATCGACCCGGAGACGATCACGGCGATCATGCCGGCCCTGCCGGCAGGCACCGCCCACGACGTCACCGTGCACAATCCGAGCGGATTGACCGGCACACTCGAGAGCGGGTGGGTCGCCGACTTCGTCGACGCGGCCCCTCCCTCGTTCGTGCCGTTCATCGCGACTCTCCTCGTCAACGGAGTCACCACGGGCTGCAGTCCCGGAGCCTACTGCCCGGCCGATCCGGTGACGCGCTCTCAAATGGCCGTCTTCCTCCTGCGCGGCGAGCATGGAGTCTGCTTCACTCCGCCCCCCGCCACCGGCGCCGTTTTCGCCGACGTCCCCGCCGGCGCCTTCGCCGCGGCCTGGATCGAGCGGCTCTATGCCCAGGGCATCACGGGCGGCTGCGGGACGAACCCTCTCCGGTACTGCCCGGCGGATCCCGTCACCCGCGCGCAGATGGCCGTTTTTCTCCTGCTCGGCGAGCACGGCCTCGGGTACACGCCGCCACCCGCTGTCGGCACCGTCTTCGCCGACGTGCCCGCCAACGCGTTCGCCGCGGCCTGGATCGAGCGGCTTTACGCGGAAGGAATCACCGGCGGCTGCGGAACGAACCCGCTTCGGTACTGCCCCGGCGCTTCGATCACCCGCGGCCAGATGGCCGTTTTCCTGACGACCGCTTTCCAGCTGCCCTAGAAGATTTCGCCCGGACCTGGTCGGAAGTCTTCGCCGACCGGCGGCGCACCTGGTCCATCGTGCACTGCTGCGGCGCCTTGTCCGGCCGCACGCGCAGGAGCTTCGTGCCGTGGCGGAAGCGGTCTTGCGAGAAGTGGTCGTACGCGACCTCCACGACGAGCCTGGGATCGAGCGGCTCCCACTCTCCGGACCGCTCGGTCGACCACCGCGACGGCCCTCCCGGCGCGCGGCCGGTGAACCCGGGCGCCTTGCGCAGCGCCTCGAGCTTCGGCGTCCAATCGGCGCGCTGCCGCGCCGTGAAGCTCGAGCAGAACCCGACGTGGTGGAGCAATCCGTCCTCGTCGTAGAGCCCGAGAAGGAACGAGCCGATGACCTTGCCCTTGGAGGCGTAACGGAAGCCCCCCACGACGCAGTCGGCCGTGCGATGGAGCTTGACCTTGCGCATGGCCCGTTCGCCGGAGCGGTACGGCTCGTCCAGCCGCTTGGCCACGATGCCGTCCAGGGCCACGCCGGAGGCGTCCAGCCACTTGCGCGCCGCAGCGAGATCGCCCGTCGCCGGGGACAACTCGACGCCCTTGGCCGCGTCGAAGTACTTCGCCGCGAACGTCTCCAGCAGCGAACGGCGCTTCTCCAACGGCTCGGCCAGAAGCGAGCGGCCCTTCTCGTCAGCCAGGAGATCGAAGGCGATGAAGACCGCCGGCGTCTCCGCGGCGAGCTTTCGGACGCGGCTTTCCGCCGGATGGATGCGCAGGAGGAGATCGTCGAAGGACAGCGCGCCGTCGACGGGAATGACGATCTCGCCGTCCAGGACGAAACGCGGCGCGCGAAGACCCGAGAACAATCCGACCAGCTCGGGGAAATAGCGCGCCAGCGGCTGGCCCGACTTCGACTGCAGCTCCACGGAGTCGCCGTCGCGGAAGACCAGGCAGCGAAACCCATCCCACTTCGGCTCGTACTGCCAGCCCGCGCCGGCCGGGATATCGGCGACGTTCTCCGCCTCCATCGGCGGGAAGGGCGGAGCGATCGGCAGGGTCATCGGGTCGGGCTCGAACGCCGGGTCAGAGGAGATCGCGCGGCAGGAGCCGGGGCTCGCCGCGGATCGAGACCGCGCCGAAATGCCGGAGATCGAGCGTTGCAATGGCTTCGGCTCGGAGTCGTTCGGCGACCGCGATGACCACGCCATCCACAAGCCCCAGGCGCAGGTTTCTGTACTGGCGACAGATCTTCTCGGCGCGCTCGAGGTCCTTGTCGTCTCCCCATGCGACCAACAACGCGCCGCTGACCAGATCCTGAAAAAAGGCCTCCTGAGCGCGAGCGCCGACGTGTGCGGAGATCAAGTAATCGACTTCGGGCAGGATCGCCCAGGGGAGCACCCAGGCCTGAGGATCGTCTTCGAACAATCCACGCAGCGGCCTGTGATGGCGGTCGTCGGCATCGATCAGCGCGACGACCGCGCCGGTATCGGCGACGATCACTTGCCGCCGAATCCTTTCAAGAGCTCTTCGGAGCGTTCCGAGAGGTTGCCGCGCCCGCTGCGTCCGATTCCCAGGCTTCGGGCCTTGACGCGTCGGCTGGCGCGCCGTGTCAATTGCGCGACCGCGTCTCGAACCAGGGAGGCGGGCGGCCGGCCGAGCCGCTTCCCCATCGCCTTCAGGCGTCGATAGTCGTCGGGGTCTAGATAAACAGTCGTCTTCTGAAGCGCCTTCATATGGTTACCATATATGGCCTCAGGGCCCGGGTCAAGCGCGCTACCCAGGGCCGCCGCCGCTCTAGAAAAACTTCTCCAGAGCGAACCGGCCCGTCCGCGCGAGCAGCGGCCGCCACAGGTCGCCGAGCTTCTTGACGCGGGCCGGCACGTTGGCCAGGGTGAAGTCGGCGATCGCCATGCCCTTCCGGACCTCGGCCCACGAGACCGGCGTCGAGACCGCCGCCTTCGGCGTCGGGCGCACGGAGTAGATCGAGGCGAGCGTGCGGCCCCAGGCGTTCTGGTTGTAGTCGACAAGGACGCGGCCGTGCGGGCGCTTGGCGATCTTGTACTCCGCGGTCACGAGCTTGGGCTCCCGCGATTCCATCGCGCGGGCGAACTCCTTGGCGAAGGTCCAGACCTGCTTCTGCGTCGGGCCGCGCACGATCGGCACGTAGACGTGGATGCCCTTGGAGCCGGTGGTCTTGGGCAGATTGGGCATCGCCAGCGCGTCGAGCGATTCGTGCACGAGGAGCGCCGTGTCCCGCACCTTCTCGAAATCCGCTCCGGGGCCCGGGTCGAGATCGAAGTGGAGGTAGTCGGGCCGGTCGACGTCGTCGCAGCGCGCGTACCACTGGTTCAGGTCGATGCAGCCGAGGTTGACCAGCCAGAGCAGCGTCGCCAGGTCCTGCACCATCGGAAAGTCGATCACGTTGCCCGAGGAGTGCCCGATCGAGCAGATCTCGATCCAGTCGGGCCGCGGCGAGGGCGCCCGCTTCATGAAGAAGAAGTCGCCCGCCGCGCCGTTGGGATAGCGCTTCATCACCATGGCCCGGTCGCGCAGATGCGGCAAGAGGGCCTCGGAGACGTCGGCGTAGTACTGGAGAAGGTCCCGCTTGGTGAGATGGAGTTCCTGCCAGAAGACCTTTCCGAGATTCGTGAGGTGCACGGTCCGCTCTCCGAGCCGGACATCGAGCTGCTCCGCGTCGGAGGGCAAGCGGACGCCTCCGGCGGATTTGGGCGAGGGGCGGCCCGCGGCGGCGTGGCGGCGCGCGGGATGAAAGTCCCGCGTCGCCTTCGTGTCGGTCATCCGAAGGAGTCCCGGCGGGGAATCGGCGGAAGCTTCGGGGGCCGCGATCCGTGGCGGACCGCGCCGGCGACGGAGCGGTATTCGAGCTCGCGTCCCTCCCGCGCACAGCGCAGCATCAGGCCGCCGCGGCTCATGTCGCCCCGGCCGACGAAATCGCCGGGGAAGAGAAGCCGATCTCCGAACACGCCGAGGAGAACGTCCACGTACTTGCCCGTCGCGATCGAGCCCAGGAGCACGAATTCGGTGTCCGCCCCGGCCCGCTCGGCGATCCTCCGCGCATCGCGCGACAGCGGCCGCCGGTAGCGCGGCTCGTCCGCGTCGATCGACACGCGCGACCATCGGCGCATCCGCGCCGCGGTCGCCGCTTCGTGCGCGGGGAGCAGCCCCTCCCCCGCCGTGATCACCAGGACGCCGGGCAGGCTCTCCGGCGGACGCGCGAAGGCGTGCGCGTAGGCGTGCTTGCCGCGAAAGTAGAGGCCCGAGAGAAAGGAAAACACTTCGCCAACTGGAGCTCCGCGCGGCTCGCGCAGGCGTTGGGCGAGCGCGAACCGGGCGCGCGGCGAGAGAATCTGCCGGGCCCGCAGCCCCGAGCAGCTGGCTGGAGAGAGCAGGAAGATTCGCGAGGCCGCCACGTCACAAGCTTACGCAACAAGCCGGCCCGATTTGATACGCTCTTTCCGAAAGACCCCGCCAGCAATGGAGGAACCCATGAAAATGTCGCGGATTCTCGGGATCGCCCTGCTCGTCCTGTGTCCGGCTCTCTCGACCGCCGACCAGGCCCCCAACCCCGCCTGGGAAAAACTGAAATCGCTCGCGGGCAACTGGGAGGGCGTCGCCAACGGAAAGGCCCAGGTCTCCTACAGGCTCGTGTCCAACGGCACGGCGCTCATGGAGACGATCACCGGGCCGGACGCGTCGGAAATGATGTCGGTCTATCACCCCGACGGGAAGAACATCCTCATGACCCATTACTGCTCGATGGGCAATCAGCCGCGGATGCGGGCGAACGCCCTTTCCGATGGGAAGCTGGTATTCCATTATGTGGACGCCGCAAATCTCTCCTCCCCCGACGCGCCGCACATGTCCGGCCTCGTCCTGACCTTCACCGACGCCGATCACTTCGGCGCGGACTGGAGCTACACGACGGGGGCGAAGGAGGAGGTCGGGCACTTCGCTTACACCCGGAAGAAGTAGCGGTCGCCGCGCGGGCGCTAACGAGGAGCCGGCTTCGGCCGGCTCTTTTCGTTCTGCTCGAT
The DNA here is from genome assembly GCA_963733955.1 of uncultured Acidobacteriota bacterium. GTDB lineage: Bacteria > Acidobacteriota > Thermoanaerobaculia > UBA5066 > Gp7-AA6 > DATFTF01. The sequence continues at coordinate 221,945 of CAVTEW010000003.1, read as the reverse complement.
CCGCCCCTGGATCTCTTTCATCAGGTCGTTGGGAATCGGAACGGAGAGATTGTATTGAGCGATTTTCCACTCTCCGGCTGCCCGAATGAGAACGCCCGAGCCGCGCGCCGGGCCGAGGTTGGGGGTGTCGAGCTTTTCGTCGAACCAGGCGACTGATCCATCAGTCGAGAACGAAACGTAGCGTTCGACGGCCTTGAAAGTCCACGCCTTCCCTTTGGCGAAGTAGGGATGTGCGTAGCGGCGAAATTCCTCGACCGTCCACCGCTCCGTCGCGTCGGTGCCAAGAAAGACGGCGCCGGGAGCGAAGTGCGAGAAGTAGCGCTCTTCCTGCGCCGCGGCCGCCGCCGCGTGCCAGTCGTCGAGCACGCGGCCGACGCCGCCGGCCTCCGCAGAGGAATGCGCAGGCGACTGGGAATCCGCCTTTGCCAGAGCCGCGGCGGCCAGGACGATCCAGAGAAACCTCATGACTCCTCCTTCGCGCCGCGAAGCTTCGCGAGCCGCGCTTCGCAGTCGGCCAGGGCCTTCCGCGCGACCTCGGCCTCCGGTTCCTTGTACCGCATCAAGCTGCCGGCGGCTTTCAGCCGCTCGAAGGAGTCGACGCTTTTTCGGTAAAGACGATAAGCCGATTCGAGGCTGGCCTGGTCCTTCCGCGCCGCGTAGATATCCGCGCAACTCGCATAGCTGCTCGCCAGCATTCCCGCCGCCCACGCATTCGAAGGCGCAATCGTGGCTACGGATTCAAATAGAGAAACGGCTTCGGTGAGCTGTCGCAAGCCCTCGGCGGGCTCGAGCTTGACCAGCATTCGGCCGATGTTGTTGTGCGCGATCGCGACCGCGATACGCGCGTCAACACTCTTCGGATCGGCCGCAGCCACCGTCTCGCTGATGGCAAGAGCCTCGCGCTGGCTCTGGAGGGCCAAGACTGGTTCGCCCGAGTGGCCGGAAAGGTTTGCCAGATCCGTTAGGGAAAAGGAGAGGTCACGGCGAAACGCGGTGTTGCCCGGATCGGCGGCGAGAAGCTCCCTTTGAGTGCCGACTGCCTCGAGAAAAGCCGCCCGCGCGGCGGCGTAGTCGCCCCTCTTGTCGAACGCGAGCGCCGTCAAGTAGCGATTCTGACCGAATCCACGCCGGAGCATGCGGTCCTTGGGCGAAGCTGCCAACAGTGGCCGCAGGAGAGCCGCCTGCTCCCGCAGCGCGTCGAACGATTCGGCACTTCGGCCGGCCGCCGAGAGGTTGTAGGAGTAGAACTGCCATGCGGAGGCCAGATCCTGGCCGCGCTTCGGGTCCGCGCTCGCCTTCGCGAGAGTCTTGCGCAGCGCGAGACCTTTTTCCGACATGCCGACCGCGCCTCGGGCGTCGCCCGTCGCGAGCTCGATGCCGCTGCCGGTCAGGTACGCCTGGGCGAGCGCTGCGCGATCCTCGTCCTTTGCGCCGCTTGCCGAGGCGAGCGGCTCGAGCAATTCGATCGCCTTTCGGTAACTGCCCTTCGCTCCCGCGAGGTCGCCGAGGTTCGGCTGAAAGGGATTGCCCTGCACGTCGCCGACTTTTTGGTAGGCGGCGGCCAGCTCACGAGTGAGAGACACATCGCCGCCTCTCTCCGTCGAAAGGCTGTCGAGGTACTCGAGCGCGCGCTTGACGAGAAGCTGGCGGACCGGCGTGGAGCCCGGCAAGTCCTTGATCCCGTCGTGGAACTCGAAGAGAAACGAATTGGCGAGCCGCCGAACGTCGTTGAACCGCCGCTCGGCTCGGGCCTCGGCGGCCCGGGCGCGCCGGGCTTCGTGCAGGTTCCAGACGAGACCGCCCGCGAGCGCCGCGATCGCGAGCGCCGCGGCCGCAACCCCGGCCCGGTTGCGGCGCACGAACTTGCTCGTGCGATAACCGACGGTGTCTCTGCGGGCGCGCACGGGCCGTCCATCAAGGTGGCGGTGGATGTCCTCGGCGAAATCCCCGACCGAGGCATAGCGCCGCTGCGGCTCCTTGCGAAGCGCCATCAGCACGATGTTGTCGAGGTCTCCCTTGAGTCGGCGGCGCAGTTTCTTCGGCTCCCCTTCCCGCGTCCGGCTCACGGATTCCGGGGTCAGCGTGATGCTTTCCGAGCCTTCGGCAGCCGGCAACTCCTCGGCACGGGTGACGGCGGTCGAGGGCTTTCCCGGCACCTGCTCGCAGACCACGCGAGCGACCTCGCCAGGCTCCGCGCTCGTCACGCGATACGGACGATGCCCCGTCAGCAATTCGTAGAGGACGATTCCCAGCGAGTAGACGTCCGTCGCCGTCGTGATGGGATCGCCCCGAACCTGCTCCGGGCTCGCGTAGTCGGGCGTCATCAGGCGCAGTACGCTCACCGTCTGATCGACGGTGTGAGACGAAGGCCCAGGGTTGAGGACTTTCGCGATGCCGAAGTCGAGCAACTTGACCGCGCCTTCGGCCGTGACGAGCACGTTGGACGGTTTGATGTCTCGATGCACGACGAGATTCTGGTGGGCGAACTGCACAGCCGAGCAGACGTCGAGAAAGAGCTTCAGCCGCTCCGCGATCGAGAGTCGCCGGCTGTCGCAGTCGTCGAGCAGCGGTTTGCCTTCGACGTACTCCATGACGAAGTAGGGCCGCCCGTCACTGGTCGCGCCGCCGTCGAGCAGCCTCGCGATGTGGGGATGGTCGAGGCCAGCTAAGATCTGCCGTTCGTGGCGGAACCGCCGGAGAACGAAGTCCGTGTCCATTCCTCGCCGCACGAGCTTGATCGCCACTCGTTGACGAAACTCCTCGTCCGCTCTCTTGCCCAGATAGATCGTCCCCATCCCGCCGTGACCGATCTCATCCAGAATCTCGTAGGCCCCGATCCGCTCGCCGGTTCGAGGTCCCCCCTCGAGATCTGTCAACCGGCTCGCACCACCTTCGAGCCCGTCCCAGGACTCCTCGGAAGAAGCGATCAGCGACTCGGCCCTTTCGAGCATCTCCGCGTCGTCGCCGCATGCCTCGCGCAGATAGGCCTCGCGCCCGCCGGCATCCCGCTGCAGGGCAGCGTCGAGCAGGGCTTTGAGCCGCTGCCAGTCTTCGGGAGTCACGACTCCGCCACCTTCCCCTTCGCAATCTCGTGGCGCAGCCACAGCTTCGCCGTCGCCCACTCCCGCTTGACGGTGGCTGGCGAAACGCCCGTGACCTCGGCGGTCTCCTCGACAGTCAACCCGCCGAAGAAGCGCAGCTCGACGACACGGCCCTGCTCGGGGTCCAGAACCGAAAGCGCTGTGATCGCCGCGTCGAGCGCCAGAAGCTCGGGCTCGCGTCCCGGTGCGGGCATCAGACCGTCTGCGGTCGACAACCGGTACATGGCGGCCTGCCGCTTGGCGGCAAGCCGCTTGCGCGCGTGGTCCACCAGGATGCGCCGCATCATCTGGGAAGCGATGCCGAAAAAATGCGCCCGGTTCTGCCACCGCACGCCACGCTGGTTAATCAGGCGCAGAAACGCCTCGTTGACGAGCGCCGCCGACTCGAGCGTGTGGCCCTGGCGCTCGCCTCGGAGGTAGTGCCGCGCCAGGCGGCGCAGCTCTTCGTAGACGAGCGGCATGAGTTGCCCGAGCGCGTCCTTATCGCCGCGCGTCCACTCTTTGAGGAGCGAAGTCACATCTCTCGGAGGGACTGCCGCCATCGAACCCCTCGCGTTGTCTCGGAACTTTCGCGCCAGCATATGGCTTTTCCCCTCCACAAGGTGAGGCTCGGCAGGGCAATCTTCATTCCGGACGTAACCATTTTCTATTCAGCAAATTAGTGCCGGCCAGACAGCGCGCGGTGTCATCGTGAAGCCCTTTGCGGTCGGACGCAAATTAAGCCCCGCCGTCTGAGCCCGTTTGAGCCGCGTTCCCGCGTGTTGTTCGAAGGCTTGGAACTTTCTGCTGTGGAAAGGAGGACGCGATGAACGGTTCCGACAACCAGGCTCGGCGCACCAGACCGGAGGTTCTGCTCGAGAGGGCCACCCGTGCGGCGGCTCTGCTGTTGAACCACCACGTCTGTCGCTTTCTCGTGGCGTGCCGGGCGGACCTTTCCTTCTTCCATGTCCAGGTCCTCCGCAGCCTCGCCCGCTGCGCGCTCGCCGAGGGCCTGCGCCTCTACAGCGCGTCCCTGCGTCGGTCGTTCGAGATCGACGAGCGGGATCTTCGCCGGGCCGCGGTCGGCCTCGCAAGGCTGCGGATGCTCGGACAGCCCGCGCAGGCTCAGATTCTCGAGCAGGAGATCCTGTCGCGCGCTGTGTCCGTGCGTGGCGCGGTATGACGGGTCGCTCGGCGCGGGCGCGGGCGCACGCCGCTCTGCGCGTTTGAAGTGCGAAAAGCTCATCGAAACCGGACAACAAAAGGTTCCGATCCGGGCTGCTGACGCCGCTTGCGGCACCGTTTGACGCGTCTTTGTCGTGTGGGTTGGTAAAGCGAGGTGGGAATGGTCAGGAATTCTGGTCGCGATCCGAGAAAACCAGGGGGATGGGTTTTCGCGCCGCTCGCTTTCGTTACGTTCCTTTCTGCGGCCTTCCCTAGCCTTCTCGCGGGCCAGACCGTCACGGAGTTTGCGATCCCGACCGCCAACAGCAAGCCTGACGGCATCACGACCGGCTCCGATGGCAACCTCTGGTTCACGGAACAAGTCGGCAACCGGATCGGGCAGATCACTCCGAGCGGAGCCTTCACAGAGTTCAGTGCCGGCATCAGCGCGAGCTCGTTGCTTGAGGGCATCACGGCCGGCCCCGACGACAACCTGTGGTTCACGGAAATTAACGGCCCTCGCATCGGACGAATTACCCCGCTCGGAGCCGTCACCGAGTTCAGCGTCGGCATCACCGTCGGTGCAGCCCCTATGGGCATCACGGCCGGCCCTGACGGCAACGTGTGGTTCACAGAATACGGTCTCGACCGTATCGGGCGGATCACCCCACTCGGAGCCGTCACTGAGTTCAGCGTCGGCATCACCGCCGGCGCGAAGCCGCACGGCATCACGGCCGGTCCTGATGGCAACCTGTGGTTCACAGAAGAGAGCGACCGGATCGGGCAGATTACTACGAGCGGATTCGTCACCGAATTTGGCGTCGGCATCACAGCCGGCGCGAGGCCTATCGGCATTACGGCCGGCCCCGACGGCAACCTATGGTTCGCGGAATATAACGGCCAGCGGATCGGGCAGATTACCCCGAGCGGATCCGTCACCGAGTTCAGCGCCGGCATCACTTCCAGCGCGGGGCCTTGGGGCATCACGGCCGGCCCCGATGGCAACCTGTGGTTCACGGAAGCTAACGTCGACCGGATCGGGCGGATCACCCCGCTCGGAGCCGTCACCGAGTTCGGCGCCGGCATCACCGTCGGTGCGACCCCTTACGCCATTGCGGCCGGCCCTGATGGCAACCTGTGGTTCACGGAACAAACCGGCAGCCGGATCGGTCGCTTCGCTCTGGCCGGTTCTAGCGTAGTGACCAACCTGAACGACTCGGGGGCCGGAAGCCTGCGCCAGGCGATCATCGACGCGAATCTGGGAGCCTGCGGGGATCCTTGCACGATCACCTTTGCGGCTTCGGCCAACGGGACGATCTTCGTAACGAGCGGGCCGCTCACGATTACGAGCAACATCATCATCAACGGGAATGGTGCATTCACCACGGTGATCGACGGGAACAACAGCTCGGGCGTTTTCCTCGTGTCGAGCGGGACTGTCAGCATGGGCGGTATGGGTATCCAAGGCGGCAATTCCTCGACAGGGGGCGGCGGCATCTTCGTCGGCCCCGGTGCATTTCTGTCGCTTAGCGCGAACGTCCAGAACAACTCGGCCCCCGGCGCCTCCGGCGGCGGCATCTACAACGCCGGAACGGTCCTACTCGGCGGATTCGTCAACAACAACAACGCTCAGGCCGGCGGCGGCCTCTTCAACTCCTCCACAGGAAGCGCCCAGGTGTCGGCCGATATTTATGCCAACTCCACGTCGGGACAGGGGGGTGGAATCGACAATCAGGGTACGCTGATCATTGTTTTCGGGGCAAGCCTGGCGTCTAACGTGGCGGGCACTGACGGCGGCGGCCTCTACAACGAGGCTTCAGGCACCACGACGATCTTCGGCTTCGGGTCGGTGACGATCGACGGCAACAGCAGCGGAAGCGGCGCTTTCAGCTACTCCGGAGGCGGAATCTACAACGCCGGCACGCTGACGGTGAGCGGCACCACCATCAGTAACAACCAGACTCCGGCTACCGTGGTCGGACAGGGTGGCGGGCTCTACAACACCGGTGCCGCGCACCTGACCAACACAACGGTGAGCGACAACTTCGCGTTCTCCTTCGCAGGCGGCATCTTCAGCAGCGGCACGCTGACGCTCGACTTCTCGACGGTCGCGGGCAACACGGGCGCCGGCGGCAACAACGGCGTCACCAACAGCGGCGGATCGGCCACGCTCACGAGCTCGATCGTCGCCTACCACAACAACAACTGCTCCGGGTCGATCTCCTCGGGCGGCCACAATGTCAGCAGCGACGCAAGCTGCTCCCTCACGGGACCTGGCGACCAGAACAGCACCGACCCGCTGCTCGACCCGCTAGGCTATTACGGTGGTCCCTTGAGCATTGTCGGCGGCAATTTCAGCTTCCTGCAGACCCGGCGGCTACGAGCCGGTAGTCCCGCAATCGACACGACACCGAGCTGTGGATTGGCGACGGATCAGCGGGGGGTGCCTCGGCCCCAGGGGCCAAGTTGCGACAGCGGCGCCTCCGAATACACAACCGCGATCGCCACGCACTACCTGATCCTGCTGCCGGCGAGCGCGGCCGTCAACGCACTCTTCGATGGGACCGTGAAGGCCGTCAACGACGCCGACGCGCCGGTAGCGAGCTACACAGGAACGGTGATCTTCGACGGCCTCGGCTATCAGGTTGCTCCCAATCCTTACGACTTTACCGCAGCGGACGCAGGCAGCCACACCTTTACGAGTGGCTTCAGCTTCGCCTCGCCGGGGACGCAACAGATCTTCGCGGAGGACCCCGCCACGAATTACATCCAGGGCTTCAGTTCGATCAGCATCGTCTCCAGCACCCAGCCGCCGACGATCAGCAAGGCCTTCGGGGCGCCGAGCGTCGCGCTCAACGGGACGACCTCCTTGACGTTCACGATCACGAATCCGAACTCCGGCACGTCGCTCTCGGGTGTGGGTTTCAACGACAACCTTCCCGCCGGGCTCGTGGTGGCCACGCCCAGCGGTCTGGTCGGCGCCTGCGGCGGCGGGACGATCACGGCCGTTGCGGGGAGCGGCTCGGCGAGCCTGGCGACGGCGACGCTTGCGGCGAGCGCCTCGTGCAGCTTCTCGGTGAATGTCACGGCAACCGCGGCGGGCGTTCAAAACAACCTGACGAGCAACGTGACGTCGATCGAAGGGGGCAACGGCGGCCCGGCCTCCGCCAGCCTGACGGTCTGCCCGGTGATCACGGTGACTCCGGCCCTCCTGCCCGGCGGTACCGTGGGGGCGGCCTACAGCCAGACGCTCACCGGCAACGGCGGCTCGGGTCCCTACACGTTCGCCCAGACAGGCGGCGCGCTGCCGACAAACCTGGCACTGTCGGCCGCCGGCGTGTTGTCTGGCTCCCCGACGGCTACCGGATCCTTCACGTTCACGGTCACCGCGACCGACGCGAACGGCTGCATGGGAAGCCAGAGCTACACCGTCGTCGTTTGCGGAACGATCACTCTGTCGCCGGCGTCGCTGCCGGGAGGCTCGGTGGGCAATGCTTACAGCCAGACGATTACCGCCAGCGGCGGCACAGGCCCGTACAGCTTCACCAGAACCGGAACTCTTCCGGGCGGACTCGCTCTGTCGGCCGCCGGCGTCCTTTCGGGAACCCCCACCGCCGCCGGCTCCTTCGCGTTCACCGTCACCGCGACCGACGCCAACGGGTGCAGCGGCAGTCAGAGCTACACCGTCGTCATCTGCCCGGCCATCACCCTGTCGCCGGCGTCGCTGCCCGGCGGCGCCCTGGGCAGCGCCTACAACCAGACGATCACCGCCAGCGGCGGCACAGGCCCGTACGCCTTCACCAGGACGGCGGGCTCTCTTCCGCCGGGTCTCTCGCTCTCCGCCGCCGGCGTTCTGTCCGGGACGCCGACCGCAAACGGCCCTTCGACGTTCACGGTCACAGCCACGGACGCCAATGGTTGCGCCGGAAGTCGGTCGTACACGGTCACGGTGGGCTGCACTCCCGTCACCCTGTCGCCGGCGGCGCTGCCGGGCGGGTCGGTCGGGAGCTCCTACAGCGTCGCCGTCACCGCAACCGGCGGCACCGGCCCGTACGCCTTCGCCCTCGCGTCAGGCAGCCTCCCGTCCGGTCTGACCTTCACCGCAGCCGGGTTGCTCTCTGGCAGTCCGACGACTCCCGGCAGCTACAGCTTCGACCTCTCCGCGACCGATGCCATGGGCTGCGCGGGAACCGCTTCCTACACGATCAACATCTCCGGGTGCCCTTCGATCGACATCAACCCGGCCAGTCTTCCTAACGCGAGAGTCGGCGTGTTCTACAGCCGGACTCTGGCGGCCAGCGGCGGCGCCGCCCCTTACACCTTTTCGCTGACGTCGGGAAGTCTGCCTGCCGGACTGTCGCTCACTCAGTCGGGTCTCTTGTCGGGGACGCCGACGGCGACCACGGGAATTCCGACGCCAGTCTTCACGGTCACCGCGACGGATAGTCTCGGTTGCAAGGGAAGCCGGGGCTTTCCGATCGCCGTCTCCAACTGCTCGACGATCACGACCCTGCCGGCGGCGCTTCCGAACGGCTCGCTGGGAGCTCCTTACAGACAGGTTCTTTCCGCGACGGGCGGCGTCGGTCCTTATACGTTTACGCTGACCTCCGGGAGTCTCCCTCCGGGTCTGACGCTCTCGCCGTCCGGAGTGATCGCCGGCACACCAACGAGCGCAGGAGATTTCGCGTTCCGGTTGACCGCGACGGACTTCCGCGGCTGCGTCGGGGTCGGCGACTACTCGGTGAGGATCGTCCTCAGCGGGTTCACCATCTCGGATCTGACGCCGGACTCGGCCATCTCGGGTTCCGGTCTGTTCACGCTGACGGTGGACGGACTGGGCTTCGTCCCCGGCTCGGCGGTCACCTGGAACGGATCACCGCGGACCACGACATTCGTGTCGGCGACTCGCCTGACGGCCGCGATCCCGGCAACCGACGTGGCGGCGGCCGCGACCGTGCAGGTGACCGTCGTGAACCCCGGCCCGATCAAGACGACGCCCGCCGCGTTCACGGTCTGCGACCTTCCGGGCGCACCCTCGGACCCGCAGATCGCCAACGCCTCGAACCCCGGCGGACCGGTGACGGGTGCCGATCCGCTTCTTCTCTCATGGGGTGCGCCAAACACCGGCCCCGCGCCCCGGGGCTACGAATACCGGATCAACGGAGACGCGTACGCCGCCACGACCACGACGAGCGTCACGGCACCGGCGAGAGGCTCGAACGACCCGATCCAGCTCTTCGTGCGGGCGCTTTCCTGCGTGCCGGACTCGCCGGGCCCGGAAGTTTCGACGCTGCCGGTGGCACCGGCCGCCCCGGGAACGGACTTTGCCGTCCCGAGCGACGCTCGGGTCGGGCAGCCGGCGACGTTCACCGACACGAGCTCCCCGCAGGCAACCTCGTGGCTGTGGATCTTCGACGACGAGGAGACTTCGACGCTCCAGTCGCCGACCCATGTCTTCACAGAGGCCGGAAACCACAAGGTCGCCTTGATCGCCTCAAACGGCTCCGGCTCCAAAGTCAGGATTCAATCGGTGTCGGTCGAGGCGGCCGGGGGTGGATCACGGACCAGCCCGACTTCCATGCTCCTGCAGCCCGATCAGCCCGGTCGCTCGAGCCTGCGCTGGGTACGTCTGTCCGGATCGGGCCGGACGTGGTTGATCCTCTCTTCTGGCTCTGCCGCCGAGGAGGTCGTCTTCCTGCGCCTGGTCGACTCCGCCGGAGCGGTAAGGTTGGAGCGCCGGCTCGTCCTCGAAGCGGGTGAAGAAGCCGTCCACGACATAGGGGCCTGGGGCGTGACGGGGACGTTCGAAGTCGAAATCGTCGGCAGCGGAAGGGCAGCGGCCCGACTTCGCGGGGCGGACCTGGTTCGCGAGCGAGTCGTGCCGGTCCCGCATCCGCGCCGGACCGTCGGAGGTACTCGATGACCATCCGGCTTTCGCCAAACTTCCAGCGGAGCATCGCGCTTGCCACTCTCGGCGCCTATCTGAGGGGAGTTGCGCCGGCTGCTGCGGCGCCGGCGACTCCGACGCCTCTGCCCCAGAACACGGTGCAGTCGCGGCTGACCATCGACCACGAGCCGCTCAAATGCGTCAACACCGACTTGGCTCCCACGGTGGATGCCGCCGTCGCTCCCGCTCCGCTGTTCGACCGCGGGTACGTCTATTTCAAAGCGGACCGCACGGAAGACTTCTATTACACGACGATGAAGGGAGTGCCGCAGACCCTGACCGGCGTTCTGCCGCGGCCTCTTCCGGAAACGCGCGCCATTGACTACTACCTGCGCGCGACGGACGTGGATTCCCTCGCGCGCAAGACTCGGGACTTCGTTCCTCCCGTCGTTCCGGGCAACGCCTGCAAGGCCAAGGGCGTCGCGGTGGGAGAGCAGGGAGCGGGACTCACCGTCGGTTTGACCAGAGTCGGCCAGGCGCCCATTCCGCCGGGGTTCAATCGCAAGGACATCGCCTACGTCATCCTCGTCGGCGGTGCGGTCATCGGCATTGCCGCCGCCCTGAAGGGCGGCACGGCCGGAGGGACGGGGTCGAACGCCGCGGGCTCGGTCGGCAAGTCCTCCGGCGGCGGATCCGGCGGACTCTCGACGGGCGTCCTCGTTGCCGGCGGCGTCGTCGCCGCCGGAGCCATCGCCGTGGGCGTGGCGGCGTCCAACAAGAGCAACAGGGCGCCCTCCAGCACCCCGACGCCGACGAGGACTCCGACTCCGAGCGCGACGCCGACGGCCTCCTCGCTGCGCTTTGCCCAGGCCGAGGTGACGTGGACGGGGGAGGGAGACATCGACATCCAGATTTTGAACGCGGCGAATCAAGTGGTCGGACAGCCTTTCCCCGCCGGCTGCGAGTCCACTGCCACCCGGACCGAGCGCGCGCTGCTCCAGGGAAGTACACTCGTCGCAGGTCAGTACCGGATCGTCCTCATCGGGAAGGCCTGCAGCGCCGGCACACCCGCTTCGATCACTGCGGTCGTCACAGTTCAATCCGAGTCCGGCCCCAAGTGCGGATCCACGTTCATCGACGTGCCGATTCCGGGAATGATCAACGGCTGCTCGTTTACCATACCCTGACCGCGGCTCACAGGAACGGCCCGGCCGCGGCGTTAACGGGGGGCAGGCTTGCGCCGGCCCTTTTCGTATTGCTCGATCCGCTCGCGGACATCCTGCATCAGATCGTTGGGGATCGGGACCCCAGGTCGTAGTGCGCGATCTTCCAGTCGCCGGCGATCTTGACGAGAACACCGGAGCCGCGCGCCGGCCCGAGATTGGGCGTGTCGAGCTTCTCGTCGAACCAGGCCACCGCTCCGTCGGGCGAGAAAGAGATGTGCCGTTGGACGGCATGGAAGGTCCAGGCCCTGCCCTTCGCAAAGTACGGATGTGCGTATCTGCGGAACTCCTCGACCGTCCAGCGCTCCGAGGCGTCGGTGCCCAGGAACACGGCGTCGCTCGTGAAGTGCCCGAAGTACCGGGTCTCGTCCGCGGCCGCGGCCGCCGCGTGCCAGTCGTCGACCACCGCGGCGACTTCGGCCTCCCGGCCCGCGCCGGCGGTGTGCAGAACCAGGGCGAGAATCATTCCGACCATCGCAAGCTCCTTTCCCGGTCGCTACCGACTCGCGGTCGCCGCTGGGCTCTCCAGCTTGCCCGCTTCGGAGGTCGGCCGCGTTTGGCCGCAGGAGGCCAGCCCCGCGGTCGCACGTTCGAGCGCGGAAATCCGATCCGGGGGCAGCCGGCCCACCGCCTTCAGCCCCGACAGGGAGTCGAAGCTCCTGCCAAAGAGATCGCAGGCCTCTTTCCGGTCGCCCGCCTTCGCCCCCGCCATCCGCTCCTCGGCGATGGTCACGTACAGGTTGCCCAGAACCGCGACGCCCCACGAATTGGAGGGGTCTGCCGCGACGATCGGCTCCAGCAGCGCGCGGGCCTTGGACCAATGGCTCCCGGTTTCTCCGGAGTTCGCCAGGTCGCGCAGGCGAGTTCCCACATTGATCTCGGCCATCGCCAGGCCCAGCCGCGCGTCGGTGTTCCTGGGGTCCGACTGGACGAGAGACTCGGCGACATCGCGCGCTTCGCGGAAGCGCTCGAGGCCCGCCCGCAGGTCTTCTGGACCGCCCAAGACCTGCGCGTCGTCGGTCAAGGCCCACAGGAGGCCACGCCGCAGGTCCGGGCTTGCGGGATTCTCGGCCACCAGCGTTCTCCAGGCGTCGATCGATTCTGTAAAGGCCGCGCGCGCGCCGGCCGCGTCGCCCGTCTGGAACAGGACGCTTCCGGTCAGGTATCGGTTCTGACCGATCTCGCGGAGGATCTGCCTGTCCTGGGGCGCGGCGGCGCGGAGCCGGCGCAGAAGGACGGCCTGTTCCGTCAGAAGCGTCGAGGCTTCGGGGCCGCGGCCGGCCGACATGAGGCTGAACGCATGAAACCGCAGTCCCATGGCGAGTTTCTTCGACCGCGCGGCGTCGCCCGGCGCCGCCGCGGACAGCTCGCGTACGAGCTCGAGGCCTTTCTGCGACATCGTCACGGCCGCCTTGCGCTCGCCGGTCGTGACCTCGAGACCGCCCAGGGAGAACCAGGCCTTGGCCAGCGCGTCCTTGGCCTCCAAACCGCCCGCCGCGGCCAGAGGCTGCAGGAGCGCGATCTCCTTGCGGTAGCTGGCGGCGGCGCCCCGGCTATCGCCCAGATTGGGCTGGTACGGATTGCCCTGGACGTCGCCGACCCGCTGATAGGCGGACGCGAGCTCGAGCGTCAACGCGCCGTCCCGTTCCCGCTCCCGGGAAAGGCTGTCCAGATACTCCAGGGCCCGCTTGACCAGGGTCTGCCGCGCCGCGGTCGAACCGGGGAGCTCTCGGATCTGGTCGTGGATCTCGAAGAGAAAGACGTTGGCCAGGCGGCGGACGTCCTGAAACCGCCGCTCCGCGCGCGCTTCGGCGGCACGGGCGCGCCGCGCCTCCCGCAGGGTCATCACCAGCCCCCCGGCGAGCGCGGCCACGACCAGGATCGCGGCGAAGACCGGCGCCCGGTGGCGGCGCACGAACCTTCCGGCCCGGTAGCCGAAGGCGTCGGTGCGCGCCTCGACCGGGAGACCCGAGAGATGACGGCGGATGTCGTCGGCGAGGGCGCCGACGGACGCGTAGCGTCGGGCCGCCTCCTTGCGCAGCGCGGTCGCAATGATCGTGTCGAGATCTCCAGCCAGTTCCTTCGCGAGCGGGGGCCTGGCGACCGAAGACGGCCGGGGCGGATCGGTTTCGCAGATCGTTTCGATGAGCTCGGCCGGCGAGCGGTCGGTGACCCGATAGGGCTTGGAGCCGGTCAGCAGCTCGTAGAGCACGATCCCCAGGGCATAGACGTCGCTCGACGTCGAGATCGCTTCGCCGCGGATCTGCTCGGGGCTGGCGTAGTCGGGAGTCAGGAGGCGCAAGAGCGTGCCGGTCCGCTCGGCCGGCTCGCCGGTGACCTCCGGGCCGATCAGCTTGGCGATTCCGAAGTCGAGCAGCTTGACCGCGCCCTCCGGGGTCACCAGGATGTTGGCGGGCTTCAAGTCCCGGTGCACGACCAGGTGCTGGTGCGCATAGGCGACGGCGGCGCAGACATCCAGAAAGATCCCCAGACGCTCCCGCGTGCCGAGGCCGTGCGCGTCGCACCAGCGTCCCAGCGGCTCGCCCTCCACGTACTCCATGACGAGATAGGCGCGCCCGTCGGTGGTCGCTCCCCCGTCGATCAGCCGGGCGATGTGGGGATGATCGAGGCTCGCCACGATCTGCCGCTCGGCGCGGAAGCGCCGCTCGACCCAGTCGCCCGCGACCCCGAGCCGCGCGAGCTTGATGGCCACGTTCTTTTCGTACTGGTCATCGGCGCGCCGCGCCAGGAAGACCACGCCCATCCCGCCGTGGCCGATCTCCTCGAGGATCTCGTAGGCTCCGATGCGCTCGCCGGAAGAGGGCAGGATCAGGCTCTTCGCCAGGGACGAGGACGCGACCGCCGGCGTTTCCATGAGGCCCCAGGTCTGCTGGTCCGCGGCGATGAGCGCTTCGACGCGGCGGCGCAAGTCCGGATCTCCGCCGCAGGCTACCTCGAGGTAGTCCGATCGCTCCGCGGGCGGGCGCTCCAGCGCGCCGCTCAAGATCTCCTTGACCACGCTCCATTGGGCCGGCGTCATCCGCGGACTCGAGCTCTTTCGTTCCATTAGACCACGCCGAACGGCCGGGCCGGACGCGGCCGTAAAACGGACCGACCTCCGCGGGAGGGGCGGATGGATCCCCTGGGGCCCGGCGCCGTCACGCCGCCGAAAGGACCCGGCGCAGCGCCTCGCGTTCGGCCTCGGCCGCTTCGAGCAGCCGTCCGGCCATGCGAAGCCGCGCCAGACCCGCGGCGCGGCGCGCGATCTCGACCTCATCGATCTCGAAGTACTGCCAGACGCCCGGATCGTAGAGGGCGCTCGCCTCCTGCCAGGCGCTCACGGACATGCGCTCCAGGTTTGCTTTCTGCGTCGCGCAGAGGTCGGCGCGGCAGGCCAGAACGTGCCGGCAGACCTCGCGGTTGAGCAGGAGGGCCGCGGCCCGGGCCGCACGCGCCCACGCCGCCGAAGTCTCCACCGTGTCGCGCGACCTCCTCATGAATCAATCTCCTCGCTGGACACGCGCAGGAAGGGAAAAAGGGGATCACCGCACGAAGCGAGCGGCCGAAGTTCTTCCCCCGGAACGGGTTCGCGGCCGGCTTCAGGTTCTCGCGCCGGAGGCGTCGAGCTCATGGCGGAGCCAGGCCCGGGCAGTGCGGAACTCGCGCTTGACCGTGGCCGTCGAGACCCCGGCGATCTCGGCGGTTTCCTCGACGGTCAAGCCGCCGAAGAAGCGCAGCTCCACGATGCGCGCCTGCCGGGGATCGAGCGCCTCGAGCTCGACCAGGGCCTGATCCAGGGCCACGAGCTCCTCGTCGCGATCGCAGAGCTCTTCCGCCCCGGCCCCCGGATCGAACCCCAGCCGGTTGGCCGCCGCCGCGTCGCGCTTGACGGCCTTCTTGCGCCGGGCGTGGTCGACCAGGATCCGCCGCATCATCTGGGCCGCGATCCCGAAAAAATGGGACCGATTCTGCCAGGCGACGCTCTTCTGATCGACCAGGCGCAGGTAGGCCTCGTGGACGAGGGCGGTCGGCTGAAGGGTGTGGTCGGGCCGCTCTGTGCGCAGGTAATGCGCGGCCAGGCCGCGAAGCTCTTCGTAAACCAGGGGCATCAGGCTTTCCAGCGCCTGCTGGTCCCCGTCGCTCCAGCGGCGCAAGAGCCCCGTTACATCCTGTCTTGGCGAATCATCGACCATGTCCCTCTTCCGCCCGAGAGATTCGCTCAATCAAATCACAACAGCGGCCCGGTGATCCTCCCGGGGCATCGGCTGCGCGTGTGACTCGGAGGACTGCCATGGAACGCTCGACCATTCCTGCCCTTGCGGACCCTGCCCCGGCCACGCCGTGCCGTCTCCTGCCCCTCCTGGCGGGGGCCCTGCTGGTTCTCTTCTCGCGGACAGGGCTCTCTCAGACACCGGTCATCGACCGCGTCCTGCCCGCTTTCGGCCCGGCTTCCGGGACCGGTCTGGTCATCGTCAGCGGCTCGGGTTTCGCCGCGGGCGCGACGGTCACCTTCGGAGGCGTCGCCGCGACTTCCGTGTCGGTCACGAACGCGAACGCGCTGACGGCGCGCCCGCCGGTCCACGCCGCCGGTCCCGTCACCGTCGCCGTCACGAACCCGAACACCCAGACCGGCAGCCTCGCGAGCGCTTACAAGTACCTCGCGCCGTCGGGAGCGTTCGCCATCGGCTTCTTCGCGATCTCGGTCCCCGATGTCTTCGTCACCGACATCACGGCGGGCCCGGACGGCTACCTCTGGTTTCTCACCAACGGCGGGGAATCGCTCGACCCGGACGGCCTCGGCAAAATGACGACCGGCGGAACGTTCACGGCCTACCCCTTGACCGCAAACGGCCTGCTCCGAGACATCGCCCCCGGGCCGGACGGCAACCTCTGGTACGTCCGCAAGGCTCCCGACATGATCGGGCGCGCCACCACGTCCGGCGCGACGACCGAGTACTCCAACGGCTCGGGCAAAGCGTACGAAGGCATCACCGCCGGCCCGGACGGCGCGGTCTGGTTCACCGAGAACTTCGCCAACCTCGTCGGCCGGATCACGACGAGCGGATCGATCACCGAGTTCCTCGTTCACAACGAGGCTTCGGGAATCACGCTGGGGCCCGACGGCGCACTCTGGCTGGCGGGATGCCAGAGCAACGCGCCGGTGTGCACGCGCCTGCTTCCCAACGGCCAGTTCCTGGACTTGCCGATCCCCAATCCGGTCTCCGGCGATTGCCCCCAGAAAATCGTGGCGGGGCCGGACGGGAATCTCTGGTTTCAATACTCCGGACGCACGAGCGTGGGCCGGCTCTCGACCGCCGGCGCCTACGCCGAGTTCGCCGTCCCCTCCGGGCTGGCCATCCACGACATCGCCGCCGGCGTGGACGGGAATCTGTGGATCACGTACTCCGACTTCGTCGACGCGTGGGTCGGCCGAATCACGCCGTCCGGGAAGGTGACCGAGTTCCCTCTGCCCGTCGGGAGCGTTCCCCGGGGAATCGTTCCCGGCCCCGACGGCGCGCTCTGGTTCGCCGACGGCTACGACGTCGGGCGGATCAACCCGGGGGCGCTCTCGCCCGCGGCCCTGTCCGTCGATTCCGCCTCCTCCGCCGGCACGACCTCCAACGCCAACGGCGTGCTCGAGGCCGGAGAGACCGTCCTGGTCAAGCCGTCCTGGTCCAACATCGGCGCGGCGCCCATCGCGCTGACCGGCGCCGCCTCCGCCCCCGACGGCCCCGCGGGCGCGGTCTACGGTCTCCCCGACGCGGCGGCCAACTACGGCAGCATTGCCGGCGGGTCGATCGGCAATTGCGGCTCGAACTGCTACGAGTTCTCCGTGTCCAACCCCGTGACGCGCCCCGCGCCGCATTGGGACGCGACGTTCACGGAGACGCCGGGCACCGGAGATCCGCCCAAGGTCTGGACCCTGCACGTCGGCCGGAGCTTCAGCGATGTCCCGACGAGCAGTCCGGTTTACCGCTTCGTCGAGAACCTCTTCCACAACGGCGTGACCGGGGGCTGCGGCGGCGGCAACTATTGCCCGGGCAATCTGACCAACCGGGCGCAGATGGCGGTCTTCCTCCTCGTCTCCAAGGAGGGGCCGTTCTACGCGCCGCTTCCGGCGGAAGGGACCGCCTTTGCCGACGTCCCGGCTTCCAACCCCTTCGCCAAGTGGATCGAAGAACTGGCCCGGCGCGGCGTCACCGCCGGCTGCGGCGGAGGCAACTACTGCCCCGGCGCTTCGGTCACCCGCGCCCAGATGTCCGTCTTCCTCCTGGTCACCCTGGAGGGCTCCGGCTACACGCCGCCGCCGGCCGTGGGAACCTTCGGCGACGTCCCCGTCTCCAATCCCTTCGCCAAGTGGATCGAGGAGCTGGCCCGACGCGGCGTCACCGCCGGGTGCGGCGGCGGCAACTACTGCCCAGACGCCGCCATCACCCGCGGCCAGATGGCCGTGTTCTTGAGCACCACGTTCGGACTGAGCCTGTACGGCTCTTCCTAAACGCTCGAACCAAGGAGAACACCCTGGCTCGCTCGGGCCGTTTCTTGGAGAGAGCCTGCGTGAGCGGCTCGGCGGATCAGGACGCCGACGCGGCGCGGGCGGCGATTTCCTCCGGGGCGCCCTGCGACGCCTCGTGCTCGGCCAGGTAGGCGCCCGCCTTCATCATGCGCTGCGTGCGCAGCAATACGCGGGTCAGGTAGGGAATCTGGGACGGCCGGATCTGGCGCATCCAGTCGATCCAGGACTTTTCGCCCGACGTGTTCAGGATCGAGCGCCGCCAGGTTTCGGCATAGAGCTCGAAGAAACGCCGGGCGCCCAGGCGCGGCTCCCAGAGGACGTGGTGCATGTCGTACTTGAACCAGGGCTGGCCCTTCAGGACCGGCGCGAGCTTCTGGAAGAGCTCCGTGCCCGGCAGAGGCGTCAGGATCGTGTAGCCGGCGCGCTGGAATCCGTGGCGCGCCACGAAGTCCCACAGCTCCTGGAACTCGCGTTCGCCCCAATCGGGGTCGACCAGGAAGTTGCCGGTCACCCCGTATCGCATCGAACGCGCCACCCGCGCGGCCTCGACCGAGGAGGACACCCTGGCGTCCTTGACCACGTGCGCCAGGCCTTCGTCGGAGGCGGCCTCCAGGCCGAAGAAGATGTCGAAGTCCTGGGCCAGGGGCCGCCACGCTTCCAGGAGATCCGGATGCCGGCAGACCATGTCGGTGCGAGTCTGCACGAGGATCCAGCGCTTGCGCACCCCGCGCTTGCGCAGCGCCTGGGCCAGCTCGAGGCTGCGCTCGGGATGATTCCAGAAGAGATCGTCGGCCACGAAGACGGCGTCGCCGACGGAGGCGAAATCGTCCACCACGGCTCCGATCGAACGCTCGCGGAAGGAGCGGTCGTAGAGCTGCCAGACCGAACAGAAATTGCAGCGGAAGGGACAGCCCCGCGCCGTCTCGATCAGCCAGACCGGCTTGAAGAGAAGACAGTGGTATCCCTTGCGGTGCCGCTCCACGAGATCGCGCGCCGGCAAAGGCACACGATCGAGGCCGGTGCGCTCGGGCAGCGGCGGCGTCGAGATCCACCCGGCCGGCGTGCGCAGGCGTAGCGCCGGAACGGAGGAGACCGGCCGTCCGGAATCGAGCGCGGCCGCCAGCGATGGCATGACCTCTTCGCCGTCGTCGACGCAGACGGCATCGAGGTCTTCCGTCTCGAGCGGCCGCGAATAGGCCGCCGCGGCGTGTCCCCCGACGAGGACAAACGCCTCCGGCGCGTGGCGCCGCACCTCGCGCGCCGCTTCGAGGATCTTGTCGTACTCGAGCGCGTGCATCCCCGACAAACCCACGATACGGGGCCGCGTCCTGCGGATCCAGGACCGGATGCTCCCTCCCAGGCGCAGATCGACGACGGTCGGTTCGTGACCCTGACGGCGCAGCGCGGCGCCGATGTACTCCAGGCCCAGCGGCTCCACGCGAAAAAACGGGCCCAAGCCGAAGCGTTCGTTGCCCGGATCGGGACGAAGCAGGAGCACCTTCATGGCCAGACTGAGATTGTATATTTCCTCGTCAATGGCGGAAAGGGAAGACGGGACTTCGCCCCCGGGCTCGTCCGGCGCGCGTGCGCGCAAGAAGTGGGTCAGCCACGGCCTGTCCAACGCGATCGTCTACGGAGGCCTCCACTATGGAGCCCGGTGGCTGCCCATGCCCGTCTTGAACGGCATCAACCTGGTCGGCAACTCGCTGGCCATCGCGTTTCTCCACGAGACCCAGCGCGGCATCCGGGAAAACTTCCGGCTGGCCCTGGGCGTCTCCCCGCGCGAGGCCGCCGCCCTGGCCCGCCGCCTCTTTTTCGACTACGGCCGCGCGACGATCGACACCTGGCGGCTGCGGAGCGAGGCCTTCGTTCCCCGCATCACCACGTTCGAGGAGGACGCTCGGGTCCTGGCCCGGATCCGGCGGGGCGGCCGCGGGTTCCTCCTGGTGACCGGCCACGTCGGCAACTGGGAGATGGGCGCGGTGACGCTGCGGCGGCACGACCTCGTGCCCGCGGTGGTGGGTCAGCCCGAGCTCGATCCCAACGTCCAGGAGATGCGTCTGTCGCTGCGCCGTCGCGTGGGCGTGGAATCGATCGACATCGGCACGTCCATGGCCACGGCCTTCCGGGTCCGCGCGGCGGTGGACGCCGGCCGGGCCGTGGCGCTCCTGGTCGACCGGGCCTATCCGGAGGACCAGGTCGTCGTGCCGTACTTCGGGCGCGAGACGCCGTTCCTGCGCTCCCCCGCTCTGCTGGCCCGCTTCTGCAACTGCGAGATCCTCCCCGGATTTTTTCTCCGCGCCGCCGACGGCTCCTACTTCAACGTCTGGGGAGAGCCGCTCTGCGCCGATTCCTCGCTCTCTCCGGAGGACGACGCGCGCCGCATCCTGGGGCGCGTGGCCCGGGACCTGGAACGCGTCATCCGCGAGCACCCGACGCAGTGGTTTAACTTCTACCGGTTCTGGGCCAGCGGAGTCCCGTCCTGAGGCGCGCCGGCCGGAAGCGGGGAGGGTGCGCGGGCGGAGGGCTCGGCGCCGTCCTGTTTCTCGCCGCCGCCGCGGCGCTCGCGGAGCATCCGCAGCTCGAGCGCATCGCCGAGCGCGCGGCGCCGGCCCTTTACCGCATGCGGCTCTCCAACGGCCTCACGGCGGTGATCGACTCCCGGCCCGGGCGCCGTACGGTGTACTGCGAAATCGGCGTGCGGGTCGGCTCGCGCAACGAGCCGCTGGATCTCGCTGGGATCTCCCATCTACTCGAGCACCTGCTTTTCAAAGAAGGGGAAGGACCGGGCGCCCGCAAGAATCCCGCCTTCTCGGCGATCCGGGCGGCGGGGGGCGAGGTCAACGCCACGACGGCGTTCGAGCTGACCAACTATTTCTGCGACGTCTCGTCCGACGCGTTCGAAGAGGGGTGGAAGGGGCTGGCCAGCATGGTCACGGCCACGGCCTTTTCCGCGCGCGACGTCGAGGTCGAGAGAAACGTCGTCCTGCAGGAGGCCGCCCGCGACAAGAGCAATCCGGCCTCGGTCGCCGCCTACTCCGTTCTGAAGCGGATCTTCCCGGGCGACCCGCTCTCCCAGCCGGTCATCGGGTTCAAGAAGACGCTCCAGAGGATCTCCTTCGCAGACGCCAAGGCCTACTATGGGCGCTTCTACGCGCCGGCCAACAGCTACGCGCTGGTCATCGGCGATGTCGACGTCGAGCGCGCCGCCGACCTCGTGGCGAGCACGCTCTCGGCCTGGAAGGGAGCGCCGGCCGGATCGGCGGCCCCGTTTCCGCCGGCGCCCCGGGTCGCCGAGGAGAAGCGGTTCGTTTTCGCCACCCTCGTCCAGCAGGTCTACTACGCGCTCGGCGCGTTGACGCCCGGGCACGCCGGCCACGACCGCGCGGCGGTCGAGCTGCTGCGGCGCGTCCTGGGCGAAGGCCGCACGTCGCGCCTCTACCGGCGCCTGGTCGAACAGGAGGGGCTCACGTCGCAGTTCCTGGCGGAGAGCTACGATCTCTCCAACCTCGGCGTTTTCGCGGCGGGCGGGGCCGTCGATCCGGCCCGCGCCGAGCGCTTCAAGGCGGTCCTCAAAGAGGAGTTCGCGCGGATCGCCCGCGAGGCCATCGATCCGTCGGAGCTCGACCTGGCGCGCCGGCTGCTGGCCGCGGACCTGACCCGCCAGTTCGAGACCAACTCCGGCATCGCCGCGTTCCGATCCGAGAGCCTCCTCTACGGCCTGCCGATCTCGCGCGACGCCTACCTCGAGGAAGCCGCCCGGGCCACTCCGGAGGCCCTGCTGCGGGCCGCGCGCGCGCGGTTCTCCGCCGAGCGCCTGCGCGAGCTGGAGGTCGATCCGGCGCGCGGGCTGGGAAAGCTGACGGCGATCCTACGGTACCTGATCTTCCGGAGCATCTGAAGAAGTGAGGGGTGACCAGTGACGAGTGACGAGCCCCGGAAAGGCCGGGCCGCCCGGCGAGCGCGACGGAGCGGGAGAGTCGCTTGGGCGATCCTCCGCGCCGCCCTGATCGCCGCGAGCGCGACCGCGGCCGGTGAGGAGCAGCGGCTCCCCAACGGCGTGCGGATCCTCATCGAGACGCGGCCGGCGACGGAGACCGTCGCGGTCCGCGTGCTCGTCGGCGGCGGAGATCTGGACGACCCTCCGGCAAAAACCGGCGTGGCGCGCCTCCATGCCGCGATGCTCCTGCGCGGGACGAAGGAGAAGACCGGCTTCGCTCTGGCCCGCGCGGCCGAGGAGCTGGGCGGGCGCCTGGCCGCCTACTCCCGTCCGCTCAACGAGACCGTTTCCCTGAATGTTCCGGCGCAAAGCGCGGAGCCGGCGATACGCCTGGCCGTCGAGACCCTTTTCGCGCCGCGGCTGGACGCGCAGGACCTGGTCAAGGAAAAGGACCTTCTCGCCGGCGAGCTCGCGACCGAGCGCGATCAGCCTTCCACCGCGCGGCGCGACGCGGTCGATCGCGCGGTGTTCCGGGATCATCCGCTGTCCCGGCTGGCCCTCCCCTCGGAGCAGCAGATCCGCGCCGTCACCCTCGAAGACGTCCGCGCGTTCCAGCGGGGCCGCCTGGTCGGCGGCCGCCTGGCTCTCCTGGTCGTCGGCAACTGCGACGCGCGGCACGTCCTCGCGCTCGCAGAGGACCTGCTGGGCGCCCTGCCGGCGGGACCGTCCGCGTCGGACACGCTCCTCCGCCCCACCTTCTCTCCTCCTGCGCCGCTTTCCGCCGACGAGTCGGAACACGTCTCCCGGCGCACGACGCAGGCCGAGCTGACCGTGGCGCTTTCGACGCCGGGCCTGTCCGACGCGGAGCGTCCGGCGTTCGCGCTGCTGTCCCACCTTCTCGGGGGATTCCAGGAGCGCCTGTACCAGGAGATCCGCGAGAAGCGCGGCTGGGCCTATTCGGTGGACGCCGGCGGCGACAACTATCCGGGCGCCGGCTTGTTCGAGGTCACCACCGGCGCGGAGAAAGAGCATCTCTCCGACATTGAGAAGGTCGTCCGCGAGGAGCTGACCCGCATCGCATCCTCTCCGGTGGGCCCGGATGAGCTCGGTCGCGCCGTCCGCTACCTCCAGACGGCCGAAGCGCGCCGCGACGCGACCAACGCCGGCCGCGCCACGATCCTCGCCGAGGAGCTCCTGGCGGGATCGCCGCCGCGGACCTATGAGGAACGGGTCGCCAGGCTGCGATCGGTTCGGCCCGGGGAGATCCAGGCTCTGGCCCGGCGCCTCTTCACCGGAAGGCATTTCGTGGCGGTGAAGATGTACTAAGCCGTCGCGAATTCCCGGGGAAGAAGGAGAGGACGCTTAGAGACTACGCCTCACGCCTCACGCCTCACGCCTCACGCCTCACGCCCCAAAAGAAAGAGGCGGGGACTGGCCCCGCCTCGTGAATGACAACGCGAGAGATCGCTTAGTAGCGGGACCGTCCGCCGCCGAAGCCGCTGTCGGTCTTGGGACGGGCTTCGTTGACGGTGAGCGCGCGGCCACCCATGTCGGTGCCGTTCATCGACAGGGCCTGCTTCGCCTCGTTCGCATTGCTGAACTCGACGAACCCGAACCCCTTGGAGCGGCCGGTGTCGCGGTCGGTGATGACCTTTGCGGAGTCCGGCGTGCCGAACTTCGAGAACATCTCGTTCAACTTGTCGTCGGAAACATCGTACGGGAGATTGCCTACATAGAGCTTCATCAGATCCATCCTTGCGCCGGGCAAATAGTTCCGGAAACACCGCCGGCACGGCGCTCCGCATTCTCGTGCATGTTCGATCGGGATTCGTCAGAGCGGATCTGACAAGGCGAGCGAATCGAGAACGTCCCTACTGTAGCACGGCTGCCCTCGAGAAATCCACCCGCCTGCGCGTGGTAAGCTTTGGCTCTCGGTTTCCCCCCGACGGATCCCATTCCAGTCGATAGCAGAACCCGCCGCCGGCCTCCGCCAAGGCAACCGATCGCCGGAATCGAGGGTCCGAATCGACACCAACGAGGTGACCGTGCCGAAGTCCGCATCGAACGATTCGAAACCATCCAGGGCCGCGCGGCGCCGCGTCGCGGGAGGAGAGTCGTGGATCTGAGAATTTCCGACCACGAGCGCTCCCGCTATACCGAGATCTACGGTGTCGACCCCCTGGCGCGAGAGGGATGGCTCACCCTCCGCATGAAGCGCGAGCTCCTGGTCCTGGGCTGCGACGTCGCCGGCGATTTCGATCTCCTGGCTGCGTCGGACGAACAGGTCCTCGAGACGCCGGCCACGCGGGGGGGCTGGAGCGTGGTCGTGCAGGTCGAAAAGAAGCGGGACAAGGACGCCAGTGTCTTCAGCGTCCTCATCCGGTCATGATGCCGCTCGCGAACGAACCGGCGCTCATCCCGGACGTTTCTCCCACCGATGCGCGCGCGGAGGCGTCTCCCGTCCGCCTTCCGCGCAAGAGGAAAGCCGTCGCGACGATCCTGCGCGCGGAGGCCGACCCAGCGGCCGATCCGGTCCGCCTGTATTTCCGTGAGCTCGGCGCGGTGCCGTTGCTCGATCGGGAAGGCGAGATCGCGATCGCCAAGCGCATCGAGCAGGGCGAGACGCATGTGTTCGAGGCGCTGGCCGCGCATCCGCGCCCGCTGGAGCGGCTGCTCCAGGCGCTCGAGCCCGCCGGAACCGGCTCTCAGGCCGCCGCCGAAGTCCCCGCCTCGCGCCCGCCGATCCCGGATCCGCAAGCGGCCCGGCGCACGCGCGAGATCCTGGACTGCTTTCGCAGGATCGCGGCGATCGCCGCCAAAATGCAAGGGGCGAAGCTGCGGCTCAAGACGATGCGGCGCGGCAAGGCGGCCTTGCGTCTGGAGGCGTCGATCGACCGAAACCTGGCCGAGGTGACGCGGCTGATTCGAAAGATCGGGTTCAGCGGCCGCGTTCTGGATCGCCTGATCGCCCTGTTCGCCGACGTGGACCGGGAGTGTTCGGTGTTGGCGTCGGCGATCCGCCAGCGGACCGCCGCGCTGGAGAAGGAAAAAGACGCCGGCCGCCGCGAGCTCCTGCGCGAGCGGCTCGCCGCGTCGCGAGCGGCTCTGCGGCAGTTGGAGGAGCGATTCGGCGCGTCCCATCTCGGAATACAGAAGACCGTCCGCAAGATCCGGGCCGGCATGGCCGCCATGGAACAGCCGCGCCAGGAGCTGGTCCTGGCGAATCTGCGCCTGGTCGTCTCCATCGCCAGGAAATACCTGAACCGGGGCCTGCAACTGCTCGAGCTCGTCCAGGAAGGAAACCTCGGCCTCATGAAGGGGGTCGAGAAGTTCGACTACCGCCTGGGCTACAAGTTTTCCACCTACGCGACCTGGTGGATCCGCCAGGCGGTGACCCGCGCCATCGCCGATCAGGCCCGGACCGTCCGCGTGCCCGTCCACATGGTCGAGTCGATCAACCGGCTCACGCGCGCGTCCTCCGCGCTGGTGCAGTCGCTGGGCCGCGAGCCGACGGCGGACGAGATCAGCCGGGAGATGGGCTTACCCATCGTGAAGGTGCGCCACATCCTCGAAGTGTCGCAGCGGCCGATCTCGCTGGAGAGCCCCGTCGGCGACGACGACGACGCTCGCTTCGGCGACTTCATCCGGGACGACCGCGCCTCCTCCCCGTCGGACGCCGCCCAGGCCTCGCATCTGCGCAAGGAGACGCGTGGTATGTTGAAGACGCTGACGCCGCGCGAGGAACAGATCCTGCGGATGCGCTTCGGCATCGACGACGGGACCGAGCACACTCTCGAAGAAGTCGGCCGGGCGTTCCACGTGACCCGGGAGCGCATCCGGCAGATCGAGTCCAAGGCCCTGCGGAGGCTGCGGCATCCGTCCCGGGCCATCCCGCTGCGCGCCTGCTTCGAGGCGATCCGCTAGCAGGCTGCTGAAAAAGGGTGTGGAGCGGCGTTGCGAGCGCCGCCGAATCGGATGACGGATGCGAGCCACGCCGCGACTCGGGCGTGTCCGGGGCGCATCCGACGCCGGCGAGGCGTCCTGAGAGACAGTCGAGCGGCGACGCGACGGAGACGGCCGCGCGCATCTTTCGGCTGCGGCGGTCGGTGCGCGAGCGGCAGCCGAGAACTTTCCAAAGAAGACACGGGGCCTGCTCTCGTCTGGAAACGTTGCGGCCGCCGTTGGCGAAGCCAATGCCGCGGCCGCTAGCCATGCCCGCAATCATTTTTCAGCAGCCTGCTAAGCTGTCAATTCTCGAGACGTTGTTTCCATCCAAGGCGCCCCGAGGTCGGGCCGCCTCCCTCGTCGGCACGCTCCGGCCGGGCCGCTGAAGGGAACACCGGGCCGTCGCTGGAACGCTCGTCGCAGACTTTGCGAGGCATCGGTCGCACCGCTCCCCGCTCCTCGCTCACCGCCTCCTCCGGGAGGCGGACCCGCCGCCGGGGCTTGCACGTTGACGAACGCCGCAGTGTGAGCCCCGGCCCGGAAGTCTTCCCCGCCGGGTCCCTCGAAATCGCGTTGGTCCGCAGAGGACGGGAGGAACGGGTGCCTGGCTCTGCCTCGCGGCCTCGCGGCGATTTCGTGAGCGGCGGCCCCGGAGAACCTCCCTCTTCTCCCAGGAGCCGCCGCCTGGTCCCAGGGGGAAGCCTGCAGGGCCGGGGCGACTACACAGGTGGGACCACGTGTTGAGAAACCACAGCTGGAGGGGCCCCGGCCCTCGGAAAATATTTTTTGGGGCAGCCGCGGCCCGCTCCGTTCCCATAGAATCCGGGGATGCAGCCGCTTCCATCCGCCCGTTCCGTTCCGATGACCGCGGCGAACGCCGGCGAGCACCCGACCGACGCCCGGGTGCCCGTGCGTAAGCTGCGCGTCGCGGTCCTCGATCTGGTCACCAAGGGTCCGACCCGCGCTCTGTACGCGCGCGTCATGAACGCGAACCTCGCCAGCATCATGCCGCAGGTCGTGGGGGTCTGGTGCGAGGCGGAAGGGCACGACGTCTCGTTCGTCTGCTACACCGGCCTCGAGAACCTCGCCGACGAGCTGCCCGACCGGGTCGACCTCGTCTTCATCGGCGCGTTCACCGAGGCGGCGCTCCTGGCCTACGCGCTGTCCAACCTGTTTCGCTCCAAGGGCGCCGTGACCGTCCTGGGCGGCCCGCACGCGCGCTGCTATCCGGAAGACGCGCGCAAGTACTTCGACTACGTGCTCGGGTTCACCGACCAGGGCGTGATCCGCGAGCTGCTGCGGGACTGCGCGCCGCACCGGCCCATGGGCCTCCACCTGGCGGCGAAGCAGCAGCCCGCGGCGCTGCCGGGCGTCCGGGAACGCTGGAAGTTCATCGCCGCGACGCTGCGCAAGGCGCCGCTCTTCAAGATCGTGCCGATGATCGGCAGCCTCGGCTGCCCCTACACCTGCAGCTTCTGCATCGATTCGGTCGTCCCCTATCAGCCCCTCGACTTCGGGGGCCTCTCCGAGGACCTGCGTTTCCTGCAGGGCAAGCTCAAACACCCCCGGGTGGGGTGGCACGATCCGAATTTCGGGGTCCGGTTCGACGATTACCTCGACGCGATCGACGCCGCGGTGCCCCCCGGCCGCGTCGACTTCATCGCCGAAAGCAGTCTCTCGCTCCTGTCCGAACCGCACCTCCAGCGGCTCCGCCACAGCGGATTCAAGGTTCTGCTGCCCGGGGTCGAGTCCTGGTACGACATGGGAAACAAGTCGAAGACCGGCCGAAATACCGGGATGGACAAGGTCCGGCAGATCTCCGAGCACGTGAACGGGATTCTCCGGCACGTCCCCTATGTGCAGACCAACTTCGTACTGGGCCTCGATTCCGACAGCGGCGAGGAGCCCTTCGAGCTGACCAAGCGTTTCGTGGACTCGAGCCCCGGCGCCTTCCCGGGATACTCCCTGCTCTCGGCCTTCGGAAGGGCGGCGCCCCTGAACCTCGAGTACCAGCGCGCCGACCGGGTGCTTCCGTTCCCGTTTCACTTTCTGGACAACAACCACGCCATGAACGTCAAGCCGAAGAACTACTCCTGGAGGGAGTTCTACGACCGGGTGATCGACCTGACCCGATATACCTTCTCGTGGCGCGCCATCCTCAACCGTTTTCGCAACACGCGAACGGTGATTCCGCGGTGGATGAACGTGATCCGCGCGATTTCGTCGGAAGGATTCGGGCGCATCGGGTTCTACACCGAAGTGCGCCGGCGCCTCGACAGCGACCGAGAGGTCCAGCGCTATTTCGACCGGGAGACGACCGATCTTCCGGCGTTCTACGCCGACCAGATCCGCACGGATCTGGGGTCGCTGTGGGAGTGGCTCCCCCAGGGAGCCCTCGAACACGACAGCCACGCCTATCTGCGGTCTCAGGATGGGCACCCGCCGGACAGGCCCGCCGCAAACTGAGGCCGGCGAGGGTCGACGGCGGCTGGACCGGTGACACGATCTGTCGCGGCAGTCGCCTTCATCGTCTGCGGGCTTTGGACGGCCGAGGTCGCGCTCGCCCAGAACCCGCAGGCGCTTTTCCCGCCCAACGTCATTCTTCCCAACAACAACAGCCTTCCCATCGGTGAGACCGGCGGCCTCGAGGCGAACGCCTAC
Source organism: uncultured Acidobacteriota bacterium (assembly GCA_963733955.1). GTDB lineage: Bacteria > Acidobacteriota > Thermoanaerobaculia > UBA5066 > Gp7-AA6 > DATFTF01. Next base: position 193,528 of record CAVTEW010000003.1, on the reverse strand, counting down.
ACGGCGCGCGCCTCGGATCCGGCGTCGTTGTGGTTCAACCCGGCCGGAATCGCCGGCGCCAACGTGTCGGCGGTGAGCGCCAGCACCGGGACCTTCCGGATCCTGACCGTCTCCCCGCAGAAGCTGGAAGGCAGGGGCGGCTCGATCGACCAGCTCCCCGCCGCGGTCGGCTTCGTCCTGAAAAAGCCTTTCGACTGGGAGAAGTGGACGTTCGGCTTCGCGATCGTTCGCACGGCCGCATGGTCTCAGTTCACCGACGGGGTCGTCAGCGCCCCCGACCCGCGCGAACGCATCACGCTGTCTGCGGATACCTCGTTCAACCGGACGACGGTCGCCCTGACCCTGGGCCACGACGGCGGGAAGGACTGGCGCCTCGGCGGAGGCCTGCTCATCGACATCCTCAACTTCCGCAGCGTCCAGTCGCTCACCTTCCGTCAGCAGACGGAGACGTACGTTCGGACGTTTCTCGACTCGTACCGCGCCGCCGGGAACCAGGTCAACCTGCGCCTCGGCCTCGGAACGCAGGTTGACCTCTCCAAGCACGTCCGGCTCGGAGCGGTCGTCCGGTCGCCGGGAGTCCGGATCCTGCCGGGCGGAAGCTTCAACATCGACGTCGTCGACCAGAGAGGGGCGTTGTCGGATCAGCTCTCCTTCTTCGACTCCACGAACATCACGTTCAAGTACATCCTGCCGCTCGAGGCCGCCGCCGCCGCCGCCTGGGTCTCCGACATCGGCGAGATCGAGCTCGACCTCAAGGCGCAAACCGGACACTCCGTGTATGACGGCTTCTCCAGCACCAAATCGGTGATCCAGATCACCGACCCGGGAGACGGGACGCCGGCCCGGCAGACGCTGACGCCTTTTCCCGGCATCCCCTTCGCGGCACGCTCGATCGTCAGCGTGGCATTGGGCGGCTTCCTGAACCTCAGCCAGGATCGGCTCTGGAAGCTCCATGCCGGCTTTGCGAACGATCCGTCGCCCGTCGCCAGCGCCGACGGCTTTTTCGACCGGATCACTTTGAACAGCGTGACGCTCGGCGTCGAGCCTCGAAGCACATCTCCGGCTCGCTCGGCCTCAAATACCAGTTCGGATCCTCGGAGCAGCGGCTCGTCGCCGACCTCGCCGGCACGGAGCTGACCCGGACCAAGGTCAAGATCTCCAATATCGGCATCATCTATTCGGTTTCCTATGTGTTTTGAGGCCCTTGGAGTCCACGATGCTGGAGACCGCAGCCGGACCTGGATCTCCTTCGTGCGCTCCTCTTCCTTCCTGCGCCGAACGAAACGGCGCTCTCCGCGGCCCCACACTTCGCCGCCGGCGATCGTTCTAAAGAACGCGCCGTCCGGAGACGAGCCGGATGATCAGAATAACCACCGCCACCACCAGCAGGATGTGGATGAGGCCGCCCATCGTGTAAGAGGTGACGACGCCGAGCAGCCACAACACCAAGAGAACGATCAAGATGGTCCAAAGCATCACGATCCTCCAATCCCACCGGGCCTCAGGACTTCACCACGCCGACCAGAACCTCATTGTGCAGTCTCCGGACGCCCATGTGCCGCTCGCGATGCGGCCCGCCGTGGTCTGGGTCGTTTCGGAGCCGATTCACGACGTGACACTTCGGCGTCCGAAGAAAATCTGAAAGAGGAAAAGGATCACGGCCAGCACGATGAGCGCGTGGATCAGACCTCCGCCAATATGAAAAGCCAGAACTCCGAGGGCCCAGAGGACGAGCAGGACAATCGCGATCGTGTAAAGCATGAGGTCCACCTTTCGAAAACAATGGCGCGTCCGTTATCGAATCGCATGATGCAGATTCCCCCAACAACCCAATGAGCGTCGGAGCCGATTGTCGATTCCAAGGCGACAACCTTCACCGGCGGCTGCAAACCGCACGAGGATCGCGCCTCCTTCCTAGAGTCCCGAGATCAAGAGCTTCCCCAGGGCATGGTCGACACGGACCCGGCGATCCGCTCCGGTCTCGAAGGCCGTCGCCGCGCGGGGGCCCATCGAGGTCCCGCGATCGCCGTTGCATGCGCTGTCCCAATAGAGAAACCCTTGCTCCATCTCGCCATACGCCAATCCCAATTGGTCGTTCTGCAGGTGCAACGCGAGGCGCGTGACCCACGGCGCGCCATACGCAAAGGGCTCATCGGTCAGGTCGAGGCGCGCCCGTCGCAGTGTGCTGACGACATGCGACAACGCGGCGTCGCATGGATCTGTCGCGCGATTCGCGTGACATGCGGCGGCCCACTCCTCGATGGCCAGGTCGACGCGATCGGCCATGGACTCGGAGTCGATGGTGTATCGAGTGACCATCGCCCGCGGCGTCTCCCTGACGATGTCCAGGAAGGGGCGCAGGATCGGAGATGCGCCAAAATCAAGGCCCCAGCCGGGACGTTGGCGAACGTCGCCCTCGACCCCGATTGCCGGTCGCGCGAAAGGCGCGCCAAAGATCGGGCTCGCGAAACTCGGAACAGCTTCCAGCCGATCGATTTCCAGCCTGTAGGTTCGGGGTGTCGAAGCGCCGGCGAGTCGAAAGCCCGAGTCGAGGCTGAAGCTGAGAATGGCCGTGCCGCAGGAGACGAGCCCGTTGAACGGACACGCGGCAGGATCCTTGACGGACGAAACCCGCACCTGCGAGAACAGCGGAATCGCTGGAAGGAGCAGGAGGACGAGCGCCGCTCGGAAGGACGCGCTGAAGCGATCGCTCGAGATGGATTGGGACATGGAACGCTTCCTGTTCTTCCAATACCGGCGATGGACCTCGGCGGCATCGTTCGTCGGCGAGCGACTCAGCCCACCAGACGTCCTTCTCTCTCGCTACGAATGATCTGCGCCCAACGAACAGGAGTCCAATCGTTTGTGGCGATGAGACTAGGACCTCCAACCGATGAGGATTCTGGATTCGGAGAACGACCGCGCCTCGATCAGATCGGCGTCGGCGCCGCCGCGCCGTCTCGCGCCCGCGCCGGGAGTTCTCATCGTCCTGCGAGTCCAATCCCATCGGAACAAACGATTGGACGGCGATCGGCGAGGCGCACTACTGTAGAGGCTCCCACACGACACCGACGGGGCCCGAGCAGCTCTCAGCGAGCGGCCCGCCGCCGGTTCTCGACAGAAAGCGAGCGCCTCATGAACCTCACGATCCTCGTCGCAGTCGGCCTGCTCCTGCTCACGGGGTGCACGACGCACCGCGACGCACGCACGCAACCGGAGCTCGATCGCGACGGGGACATCTGGACGCGCGCCCATGGTCTGCGCGTCGCCACGAGCCTGGATCAGCTCAGGAATTGCTCATCGCTCGGAGTCGTGAGCGAACGCTACTACGACGGCCCACCGGGCGATCCGGCGAACCGGCCGATGGGCGCGTCCTGGCCCGAGTACATTCTCAGGTTCAAGACCGCGCAGCTCGGCGGAGACGCGGCGTTGCTGCGACCCGCCATCGCGAAATGGTCCGGTGAGCTCAACGAGTCGCGCGTGCTCGGCGAAGCGTATCTTTGCGGCCAGGCGGAGCTGTCAACGGCCTCGCAGAGCGTGACGAGATGATCGCTCCAATTCTGTTCGCAGCCCTCGTCGCCCGCGGGCCGGTCGTGCCGCCGAGACGAACGGGCCGTGCCTCCGATTCATGGCTCTGCGCGCACGTCTCCGTCTTCTTCTGCCCGATCTTGCCGAGCCTGGGCGCCACGGATCCCCCTTCGGCGACTCACGTCGTGAAGCCGCGGAGCCCGTGAACCCAAGAGGATGGTATCGTTCAGCGTGACCTCTCCGAGCCCCGCGCCTTCTCAAGAACGCGTCCGTTGCCGGCCTCCGGAGGGAAGTGAGGGCTGATGCAATACCTCATGCAGAAATGGACCTGCAGGCGCTGCGGCCGGTCCAACGTCACCGAGGTAACGCTGGACGGAAAAGCCAAGTGCGACCACTGTGCTGCCGCGCAGGAGATTCAACCGAGCCTGGCGCGGGGCGGCGAGACTCCAGATCAGCTCGCCGAGTTCATCCGGGCAGACGTCCGGCGTCGCCAGCCCGAGTCGTAGCCCGGCCTGTCCGGCCGTTTCGATCCCGGCGCATTTCTGCGATGCTTCGTCCCTCATGCCCGCCCTTTGGATCACGCCCGCGCTCTCGATTTCGGAACGTCTCCTGCGCGAGCGCTTCGTCCGCGCCTCCGGCCCGGGGGGCCAGAACGTCAACAAGGTGGCCACCGCGGTCGAGCTGCGCTTCGACGTCGGCGCGTCGAGCCTGCCTGACGATGTCAAGGCGCGTTTGATCGCGCTCGCCGGAAAGAGGATGGGCGCGGACGGGACGCTGCTCATCGACAGCCGCGCCCACCGCACGCAGGCTCAGAATCGGTCCGCGGCCAGGGAACGTCTCGTGGACCTCCTGCGCCGCGCGGCCGCGGCGCCCAAACGCCGAAAGAAATCCCGTCCGAGCCGCGGCGCCGTCGAGCAGCGCCTCGCGGCCAAAGCCCAACGCGCCCGCGTCAAGTCCCGCCGAGGCCCCATCCACGGCGACGAGTAGCCGCGGGCGTCGCCCGCGCGTGAGGCGTGAGGCGTGAGGCGTGAGGCGTGAGGCGTGAGGCGTGAGGCGTGAGGCGTGAGGCGTGAGGCGTGAGGCGTGAGGCGTGAGGCGTGAGGCGTGAGGCGTGAGGCGTGAGGCGTGAGGCGTGAGGCGTGAGGCGTGAGGCGTGAGGCGTGAGGCGTGAGGCGTGAGGCGTGAGGCGTGAGGCGTGAGGCGTGAGGCGTGAGGCGTGAGGCGTGAGGCGTCGAAAGATGCGGTCCCCTCAAACCCAAGTCAAGAGAATTCTCGATTCCCGATCTGCTCGTCCTTAAGCTCGCGGCGCGCGTAGTCTCCTGAGCGGAAGCGAAGGAGGAGGCGCGCGACGCGGGAGCGAGAGCGCAGCGACGGATCAGGGCCGCGGTCGAGGCCGCATCCGGCCGAGCCGCGGACCGGTGCGCCCAACGGGCGCAGATCCGAAGCAAGCGGAGGCGACGTGCAGGCGCGCGCCGCGGGAGCGATCGCGGAGCGAGCGAGCAGGCCGGCGATCGAGGCCCTTTGGCCGAGTCGCCGGCCGGCGGCGGAGCCGGCTCGCTCGCGCAGCGATCGCGACGGTTAGAAGTCCACCCGCGTCGTGATTCCGAACGTCCTCGGCTGATTGGTCAGGTACCCCACCCGCGCCAGCAGCCCGCGCTCGCGATCCAGCGCCAGGAGCGCCTTCTCGTCGGTCAGGTTGTTTATATAGAGCGCCAGGTCGATGCCGGCGTGGCGCACGCCCAACCGCAGGTTGACGATGTCGTAGGCCGGAAGCTCGGGATTGAACGTGAACGTGTTCTGCGTCAGCGGACCTCCGATCGTGTTCGGCAAAGCCAGGAGGTTGACCGTGCCGAACCCGGGCACATCGTCGCCGACCTCGGTGAAGCGCGAGCCCACGTGCTGGTACGCCCCGGTGACGTAGCCCTGAAACACCGGCGTGATCGGCTGCTGATAGGTGGCGGCCAGAGCGGCCTGGAACTTGGGGACGCCCGGCAGCCGCGATCCGCTCCGGATCCCGGACACCACGCTGACGTTGCCGTTGGGGTCCGTCGACGTCACCGTGGAGCGAAGGGTCGAATCCGCGTAGCTGCCCGAAAGGGCGAAGTCGAAGCGGTCGCTGGGCGTGAGCGCCAGCTCCACTTCTCCGCCCACGCTGCGGGCCTTGGGCACGTTGAAGATCAAGCGCGAGGAGCACGTTCCCGCCGTCACGGTGACCTGAAGGTCCTTGATGTCGTCGTAGAACGCCGAGACGTTGAACGAACCCCTCCCGCCGAGGATCGTGGTCTTCGAGCCGACCTCGTAGTTCCAGGACGTCTCGTCCTTCCACTGGTCCCGTCCGCCGAACGTGATCAGGTCCTGGGCCGAGCAGAGATTGACGTTCAACGGATCGTTGACGCCTCCCAGGCGGAACCCCTTGGAGGCCTGGGCGTTCAAGTTCGTCGTGTCGCTCACCTTGTAGCTCGCGATGACGCGGGGCGCCACGCCGTCCGCCTTCACCGAGCCCGGCTGCGATTGGGGCTGGCCGTCGGCGTCCGAGCCGAACAGCCCGTCGAAGACCTGCGCCTTGTCCTCGTGGTAGTGGTAGTAGCGCAGTCCGCCGGTCACGCTGAACGCGTTGCTGAACTTGAACGTGCCCTCCCCGAACAGCGCGTACTGGCTCAGCTTGTAGTTCAGGGCCGAGAAGAAGAGGTCGTCTTTGGGAGCGAAAACCCCCTTGGTCGGAATTCCCGACAGCGCCTCGAACCCCGTCACGAAGAGGTTCTGCGCGTACTCCCGCCGGGAATCGCCGTAGAAGGCGCCGGCCACCCACTGGAAGCGTTCTTTGCCTCCGTTGAGGCGCAGCTCCTCGGTCCAGCCCTGCGCCTTCGTGGCGTCGTCGAGCGGCGCGTTCAACGTGTAGATGTTCTCGGGCAGGCCGATCGAGCCGCCGGTGATGCTGGAGGTCAACGCCCCCGCGTCGCGCACGACCAGGATGTCGCGATGTGTATACGTCGTGACCGAGGTCAGCGCGACGTCGCCGAAGTTGTACTTGACGTTGACGTCACCCAGATAGAACTTGTCCGTGTACGGCTCGTCGATCTGCGTGAAGATCTGGCGGTCTCCGAGAGTGACCGCCGGCCGCGTGGTGGTGAAGGGGTTGGCCAGGATGTTGTAGGCGTCCTCGCGGTTCCAGCCGTCCATGTTCACCTTCTGGTAGACGAAGCGGGGCGTGATGGTCAGTCGGTCGTTCGGCGCGATCTCGACCGCGGCGCGGACGCCGGTGCGGTCCCCCGTGTTGACGTTGGTCTTGACGCTCAGATCCGGCTGCACCGCGTCGGTATAGCCGGCAAAGCGGTCGTAGTAACCGACGATGCGCAGGGCCGCGGTGCTGCCCAGCGGCGCGTTGACGCCGACCTTGGCGTAGCCGCCCTGATTGCCGCCGGCCAGCGTGCTGCCTTCGAGCTCCCCGAAGTAGTGCGTCGCGCCGAGCTCGGGCTGATTGGTGATGTAGCGGACCGTTCCGCCTTCGGAGCCGGAGCCGAACAGGGTTCCCTGCGGCCCGCGGAGCACCTCGACGCGATTCACGTCGAAGAGGTCGATGTCCGGCGTGAACAGGGACATGGAGATGACCGATTCGTCCAGGTAGGAGCCCACCGACTCCTTGACGCCCGGTTGGTCGCGGGCGATCTGGCCCGAGGAGATCCCGCGGATGGCCACCTGGCTCTGGCCGGGTCCCAGGTTCTGCACGGCAAAGCCCGGGACGTTGGCGGCGACGTCCTCGATGTTCTGCGCGCCGCGCTCGCGCAGGGTCTCTTCCGAGGGCGCCGCGACGGAGAAGGGCACGTCCTGCACGGTCTCTTCGCGCTTGCGCGCCGTGACGGTGACCTGCTCGGAAACCTTCACCTCCATCGCGATATCCACGGTGAGCGCGCCCGACAGCGTCACGACCCGAGTCACCTTGCGAAATCCCGGCATGTCCGCCGAGACCGTGTAGATGCCGGGCTTCAGATCGGACACTTCATAGGACCCGGCCGCGGACGTCCGGACGACGCGCGTGGCTCCGGTCGCCTGGCTGGTGACGGCGACGGTCACTCCGACGACGGGCGCCCCGTTGGGATCGCGCACCGTGCCATCGATTTTCCCGCCGGGCGCCTGCGCCGCGCTCACCGGCGGAAACGCCAGAACAAGAGCCGCGAGAACTGCGAAGGGGAAGAAATGGAGTCGACGCATCTGGGCCTCCCTCCTCAACAAATTCGCCGAAGCGAAAAAAAAAAGAAGAAGCCGCTCCAGGAGTCGCTTCAGGATCTTAGCAGTTGGCGACAGCGAGGAAGCCGGCCCGCGCCGCGGAGGCCGGGAGGCGGGAGCGGAGGCTAGGCCGGCGCCCTGGCGGCCCGGCCGGGCCGTTCCCACTTTCCGTAAACGAACGAGCCGCAGCAGCGGTTGCAGATCGGAAGCGGCTCGCGCGCCAGCTTGCGCCGGAAGGCCCAGGCGCGGTCGCCGGTCCAGATGTCCCGAAACGACGACGTCCGGACGTTGCCGATGAAGTAGTCGGGAAAATCGCCGCAGAAGCAGACCTCCCCGTCCGGCTCGACCTGCGCGAAATACCACGCCACCGGGCACAGGCTGTGGCCGAAGGTCTGGGAGAAGTCGGAGAAGTAGTCCGGGACCTTCTCGGCCTGCACGTCGGGCACAAACGAGACCCAGGGCCGACCCATGGCGGAGTCCAGATAGCGCCGCCGCTTGAGACCCTTCAGGAGGCGGACGAGCTGGACCATCTGCTCGCTGCGGCCGGCCAGGGCCGTTCCGCCGTCGAATTCGAAGCCTTTCCACGAATCGCCCGACACGCCGAAGGTCTCGCGCATCACCCGCTCGTACTCTCGCCCGGCCTCCGCCGGCACGAACCAGCGCAGCCCCACGTTGATCGTGTCGAGCGGCAGCTCTCGAAGGGCTTCGACGGCCCGGTGGATGTCGCCGACGTTCAGCTCCGTGACCGGCACGATGGCGATCTGCATCGGGAGCGGCCGGCCGAGCTCCCGACGCCACTTCGCGACCGCGCGGATCCCGTCCGCGGCGCGGGAATAGGAATCCTCCTTGCCCCGGATGCGGTTGTGGACGTCGGGCGGACCGTCGATGGAGATGGCGATCGTGTCGATGCCGGCTTCGACCAGCTCGCGGGCGGCCTCGGCCAGGCGCCAGCCGTTGGTGATGATCGAACAGGTCAGTCCGCGTTTCTTGACCTCACGCACCAAAGGAAGTACGTCGGGATAGAGCAAGGGCTCGCCGCCGAAAAGGGAGATGATCGGCTGCGACGGCGCCAGCTCGTCGAGCAGCCGCACGTAGTCGGAGAGCGCGAGCTGACGCCTGGCTCCGATCAATTCCCGGATCCGGGCCTTCTCCTTCTCCCCGTCCGTGGCCGAGGCAGAAAACCCGTCGGCGCGGTAGATGCCGGTGTCTCCCCACTGCCCGCACATCTTGCAGCGCAGATTGCACAGGTTCGTGACCCGCAGCTGGACGAACGTGGGCATCGGCAGGTTCTCCGGCCGAGGTTCCGCCAGGTGCGCCATGACTTCCTTGCGCCCGCGGCCCATGCGCCCCAGGTGGCGCCGGGCGAATCCGGCGAGCTGCAATCCGCGGCGGAAGCTCATAAGGACGTGAGGCGAGAGGCGTGCGGCGTGAGGCGAGGCGAGGAGGCCTTGAGCTTGCCAGACCGGAGTTTCACGCCTTACGCCTTACGCCTTACACTTAACTCTTAACGCCCCGCATACAGATCGATGACCCTCTCGAGCGCCCGGCGGCAGACCGCGCAGAAGGCAACGTCGTCTCGGGTGAACATGATGCAATCTTCCTGCGGCCGGTAGTAGCCCTTGGCCTCGTACATCGCGCCCTCGAACGCGCCCACCTTGCCCGAGTGCTTGTCCGAGGAGAGGAGTTTCTCCTCGGCCTTCTTCTCCTCGGTGAAGAGCGCGTCCATCTCGCTCTCGGGCTTGCGCTCGGCGCGGATCTGCCGGCGCCGCTTCTGGATCTCGCGCGACTGCGCCTCGAAGGCGTCTTTCGACCAGGGCGTCGGCAGAGGCGTGCCGGGCACGACGAGGTCCTTCCACTTGAAGCTTGCCGGATCGTGGAGCGCGGTGACGTTGGGCTCCCACGGCTCGATCCGCTCCGCCGCCGCCACGTAGGCCACGTCCGACGTGTAGTACTCGTCGGCCAGGCCGGCGAAATGGTGCCCGAACTCGTGGATGAAGACGTAGGGCGACCACAGGCTGTCGGCGGCCACGGTCGAGTAGAGGTTGAAGATCCCGCCTCCGCCGTAGGTGTTGCTGTTGGTCAGGATCTCGACGAACTCGTAGGGCGCGAAGGACGCCACGTCGCGAAAGGCCCGGTTCTCGAACGTCAGCACGTAGCGCTCCGAACCGAACGCGTCGTAGGAGGCCCCGACCGGCGAGCGGCGGTGGATCCCCGTCGAGGGGCGGGAGATCCCCGATTCGGCGGCTGGAGGGCACAAGCCCCAGACGTTGAAATCGGCGCGGCGCTCCTTGAACGGCGAATGGGCGAAGAGAATCGCCATCAGCCTCCGGGCGTCCTTCTCGAACTTCCCGCGCTCCGCGGCGGTGTACCCGTCGCCCAGGATCAGGAAGTCCACTTTCTCCGCGCTCGGGCCGTGCTTCTCCAGCTCCAGGAGCACTCCGGGCGAGGGCGGTTTGGAATCGTCGATGGAGGGAGCCTTCGGATCGAGCAGGAACGTCCAGACTTCGCGGAAGGCGTTCTGGGCGTCGCGCTTCTTCACGACGATCTGCACGGGTCCGGACGGCGCGGGAAAGCGCAAGGACTCCGAGAAGGCCCGGTTCCTCTCCCTGGCCTCGTCGGTCGTCTCCCACTCCCCGTACACCGAGGCGAACCCCCGCGAATACACCACGCGGTTGGACCCGCGGTCGACGACCTCGAAGAAGTACTTGCCCAGGTTGGTGTCGTCCAGCGGCCGGGCCGGGTTGCCGGGCCATTCCAGGGGCTCCAGGACGACCCGGTCGAGGGCGAACTGCTCCTGGGAGGCGTTGCCGGTGTGGACATAGTCGATCCGCATCGTGCGCGGGGCGGCTGCCGCCGCGGAAACTCCGGCGGTTACGGAAGCGTAGAAGATCATGAAAGCGGTTCGGTGTTTCATGGAATCGCTTATCCTACGCCCCTTGGCCACGTTGAGCGTCAGCCGTCAGCGCTGGGGGCACGGCAGAAGGCGCACGGAGGTCTTCCAAGAATCCCCGAGTGCGTCCGTGATGCGCAGCTCCTTGAAGTAGGTGCCGCCTCCGTGCAGAACGCCTCGGTATCTGTAGATGGTGACCGCCCCGCCCACGCTGGTCGTCGTCGGCAGAGAAATATCGCCGGTCGGCTGAAAACCTCCGCGGGTCCTGACCGCCGACTCCTCGACACGCACCAGGGTGAGGTCCAAATCGCCCCCATTGACGACCCTTCCCGAGATTTCGAACGGCTCATCCTCATGAGGCTCCGACGGCCTGACCGAAACCTCTATCTGAATTCGAGCCGCATCGGGTCGTGGCGCTCGTCCCACTTCTCCCTGATCTTTCGAAAACCCGATCGGGGCCTCCTTGGCCGTTCCTTGGACGTAGGCCGTCGGTTCGACCGTCGCGCAATACAGGATGTTTCCGGCCGACGGGATGGAAAGAACCGGCGCGGTCGGTAGGCTCTTCTGGATCAAGGTGGCCTCCTTCACAGTTTCCGCTCTCTTCTCCGGAAGATGGCGCGACGCCTCCTTGCTCGCGGCCCTCCCCCTCGGACTCCGCTCGAGATCTTGTACGACCTCCAGATGGGAGAGCACGGCTGCAGTCACGGTCGGCATCAACTGCGCCCCGGGAGTCTCCGGCGTCGGTATGGCTCTCGGTTCCGGCGGCGGTAATCTGAGGCCGAATCGTCGCAGCCGGAGCGGAGGTCGAGTTGCTCCAGCGACGGAGCAAAGCCCAGCCGCCTGCGGCCGCGAGCAATACAAAGAGTCCCACAACGGCCCATCCTCGCCGCCGACGCCAGCCATCGGACCCACTGGTTGGGCGTTCGATCGCCGTTACGTAGGGAGTCGTCCGGACGTTCGTGGCCCTCGAATCGGGCGCCGTTCGGATCGTCGCGTCGAGCTCGGGCGCTCTTTCCCTGGTACTCGCGAACGGCGCGGGCCGTGAGTTTCGCAGCAAGCGCTCCCGCGGCCCGAGGTCGCCGATGCAAGCTTCGAGCGCGTCGCGCATCTCGCTCGCGCTCTCGAATCGCTCTGCCGGGCCGCGGGCAAGGGCCTTCATAATGGCCGCTTCCAGCTCCGCTTTCAGCTCGGGCCTCTTTGGGTGGAGCGGCTCCGGCGCCTCCTGCAACTTCTTCATCGCCAGGCCCAAAGCGTCATCGCCTCGAAAGGGAAAGTCGCCGCTCAGCGTCTTGTACAGCGTCACCGCGAGGGCGTACAGATCGGTCCTCCCATCCACCGCTCCGCCCCTGATCTGCTCTGGGGCCATGTAGGCGGGCGAGCCGATCAAGAGACCGGACCGGGTCTTCACGAGGCTGTCCTCAGCCTTGGCGATGCCGAAATCCGCGAGGTAGGGGCGCCGGGAAGCATCCATCATGATGTTGTCCGGCTTGATGTCCCGGTGAATGACACCGCGTCCGTGGCTGTATTCCAGGGCGTCCAGAATGAGCACCGCGATGCGGATGACCTCCGGCTCTTCCATTCTCCCAGTCCCGGCATTCAGCTCGCGGGCGAGGCTCTGCCCGTTGATGAACTGCATGGTGAACCAGGCGATCCCTTCCGTGACGCCGTAGTCATAGATCTTGACGATGTTGGGATGGTCCAGAGAGGCAGAGACCCGCGCCTCCTGCTCGAACCGCCGCGCGAAATCACTATCCTCGGTGAGCTCCTGGGAGAGAACCTTCAACGCCTCGATCCGCCCGAGGCGCAGATTCTTCACTCTGTAGACGGTGGCAAAGCCTCCCTGGCCGAACTGCTCCAGAAGCTCGTAGCGGTCCGATAGGAGATCGGCGATCCGATTCTCACGACTTTCGAAGGGGGCCACTGGCGCGAATCGTACGCCCAAAGGCTCCCCTCAGAGAGCAGTTGGAGAAGCGTCCGAGGAGCCGCCTCCGGGACAGGACCGGCTGGAGCGAACGACGATTGACATCCCCGGATGCCCGGTGATCTGATGCCGCCACTTCTTCGGTAGCAAATGTGAGGCCTCGCCTCGCCCCTGCGGCCACACGACGCCTGGCGGCGCCCACGATCGATCCTCGTCCAAAATCATCTCAGAGTGGCCACCCCTCAGGTTCTGCGGCGAAAAAGACGGCCCACATCAGTCAGAGGAGGGAGGAAGCTCCATGAAAGGCCGATGGGTTCGACGCCTTCTTCCGCTTATGCCTCTTCTGCTCTGGGCCGGCTCGGCGGCGGTCTTGTCCGCTCAGTCCTACCGCATCACCCACTTTGTTGGTGGACCAGGGGGAGGCGGCTTCTTGGACGGACCCGCGGCGAGCGCCCGGTTCAACCGGCTGGTAGGCGTGGCGGTCGATTCCTCGGGGGCCGTCTATGTCGCCGACTCGGGCAATGACGTCATCCGAAAGATCAGTCCGACAGGGGTGGTCACGACACTTGCGGGGCTGCCCGGGGTCGCCGGGAGTAGCGACGGCACAGGCAGTGCGGCGCGCTTTGCTTTCCCCCAGGGAATCGCCACCGATTCCGCAGGTAACGTCTTCGTCGCCGACAGTTCGAATAGCACGATCCGAAAGGTCACGCCGGCCGGCGTAGTCACCACGGTTGCCGGCACACCCGGAAGGACCGGCGGCACCGACGGTACGGGAAGCGCCGCTCTGTTCTTCTTTCCCACTGCCATTGCCACGGATGCCGTCGGTAACCTGTACGTCGTTGATTCGGACTCCGATTTCGAGCCCAATGGAAAGGGCTTCAGCACGATTCGTAAGATCACGCCGGCGGGCGTCGTCACGACGCTTGCAGGCTCGGCAACAGTACGCGGCTATCGTGATGGCAGCGGAACGGATGCGCTCTTCGATTTCGGCGACGAGGGAGCGCTCGTCGTGGACAATGCTGGGAGCCTCTACGTTGCCGACTCGGACAATCTGACTGTTCGCGAGGTCACGCCGGCAGGCATCGTCTCGACTCTCGCAGGCAATCCGAGCTGTCCGAACCTCACGGACGGTACCGGTAGCGCTGCGTGCTTTCTCGACCCGAACGGCATCGGCTTCGATGGCGCAGGCAATCTCTACGTGGGCGACGGCGGAGTCGCGATACGAAAGGTCACACCTGCGGGAACTGTTACGACGATCGCCGGCGCGCAGACTCTCGGTTTCGTGGACGGGACTGGAGCCGACGCACGGTTCGACGGCACCGAGAATCTGGTTTCGGACGGCGTGAACCTCTTCATTCCCGATGCCAACAACAATGCGGTTCGGAAGGTCGTCGTCGCGACGGCAGTGGTGACGACGCTCGCCGGCGGGAGCCCCATATTCGCAGGCTCGACCGACGGCATCGGTACGGCGGCACGCTTCAGCTTCCCGACCGCTCTGGCAACCGACGGCAAGAACCTCTACGTGGCCGACTCCGGAAACTCGACCATCCGTCAGGTAAGTCCCAGCGGGCAGGTCACGACACTCGCCGGAACTCCGGGCGTGCTCGGCTCGGCCGACGGGACCGGAAGCGCCGCCAGCTTCGGTTTCTCCCAATCCACCGCCGCGCCTTACAGTCTCGCGACCGACGGAACGAACCTTTACATACCAGACAGCCAGAATTCGACCATCCGAAGACTGGTCATCGCCACCGGCCAGGTCACGACGATCGCCGGAACCGCGGGCGTTCCCGGATCGAGCGATGGCGTCGGTGCCGCGGCCCGCTTTCTGGCCCCAAGGGGAATCACGACCGATGGGACCAACCTCTACGTGGTTGAGACAGGAAACTCGACGATCCGACAGATCGTCATCGCTACCGGAGAAGTCACGACGCTTGCCGGGAGCCCGGGTGTTACCGGCTCGAGCGATGGCATCGGAAGCGCGGCGCGCTTCAACCTCCCCACGGATATCACGGGCGATGGGACGAACCTCTATGTAGTTGACAGACAGAATTCAACCATTCGCAAGATCGTCATCGCGACAAGACAGGTAACGACAATCGCCGGCGTCGCAAGCCCGCCGGGCTCGGGCTTCAGCGATGGAATCGGGAGCGCAGCCCGCTTCAATGCTCCTCAGGGCATCACGACGGACGGAACGAATCTTTATGTAACGGATGGAGTTATCCGCGGCATCGTGATCGCGACAGGACAAGTCTCAACCGTTGCCGGGACGCCCGGATGGCGCGGCGGAATGGATGGCACCGGGGCTGGTCCCCTTTTCTTCGCGCCGGTAGGAATCGTTTTCGCGAACAATTTCATCTTTGTCGCCGACACCCGGAACAACGATATTCGTGAAGGTGTCTGCACTGCCGACGCGCCGGTGAGCCCAGTCGCGACTCCGCTCGGCAACTCCACGGGTCCCGTGACGGGGATCGACTTCTTGGATCTGACCTGGTCCCCGCCTGCCTCCGGCCTGACGCCCAATGGCTATGCCTGGGCGATCAATGGCGATGCATTCACCGCGCAAAGCGGAACGTCGGTGACGGCTCCTCCGCGAGGGAGCAACGATCCGATCACGCTGCACGTGCGCGGCCGTGCCTGCAACCCGGAGGTCGCCGGCAGCGCGGTGGATAGCCCGACCTACTCTCCTTCGCCGCCAGCGGCCAGCTTCTCGGCCTCGGCACCGGTCTCGCCGGGTGCCACCGTGTCCTTCACGGACACGAGCGATCCTCAGGCCACGAGCTGGCTATGGCTCTTCGGCGACGGCGCCATCGCCACGACGCAGTCCACGACCCATACCTTTCCGAGCCGGGGCATCTACAGCGTCGTCCTGGTCGCATCCAACGGCGCGGGCTCGAGTCAGACGAACCAGCAGCAGACCGTCCAGTCCATCACATCGGTACCCCAGGGCATCCGTTCGACGCGCGTCTTCGACGCCACAGATCCGGAGCGTCAGCACCTCGAAAGAGTTCGAATAGCCTCCTCGGGCAACTCGTGGCTCCACGTCTTTTCCGGCGAGGGCGAAGAGATCGTCGTCTATCTGCGTTTTCGGGACGGCTCGGGCCGCCTGGCCAGGGAGCGGCGCCTCTCCATCGCGCCAGGTCAGGAGGCTCTCTTTGACCTCGGCTCCTACGGGCTCCGTGGTGTCTGGACGCTCGAGCTCGTCTCCACCCGCAAGTTCGACGCCTTCCTCGAAGAGGCCCAGGACCACAACGGGTCGAAGGGAGTGCGCGATGATCTGCGCTGACGGCCTCTTCTTTCGCAAGGCTTCGGCTCTGGGCACTGTTTTGATCTTCGCGTTGACTTCAACTTTGAGCGCTTCGGCTCAATTGCAGCCGACGCCCAGGGGCGAAGCGCGCGTGCAGATCCAGCACGATCCGCTGACCTGCATCACGACGGTCATCGCGCCCGAAGTCGATGCCAGGATGCTGCCGGGACAGGAGCTCTCCAGCAGTTATGTCTACTTCCGTGCTGCCGGCACGCCCTACTTCTACTACGCCATCATGACGGGAACCCCGCCCGATCAGCAGGCCACCATACCCAGACCGCTTCCCGAGACCAAGAGCGTCGATTACTTCGTCCAGGCGACCGACAAGACCGCTCTCTCCCGCAAGACGCCTGATTACCTGCCACCGGTGATGCGGGAGGACGCCTGCAAGGTCAAAGGGAAGATCGTCGGCCCTGAGGGAGCGGGCTTGACCATCGGACTTACGGATTCCAAACAGCCACTTCTTCCCCCGGGTTTCAATAAGAACGACATCGCGAAAATCGTTCTCCTGACCGGTGCCGTTGTGACGGTAGCGGTAGCTATGCAAATGACGGGCGGTGGCGCCGCAGCCGCGGGAACCTCCGCCACGGTGGGCGGGTCCACCGGAACCGGCACCGGCACGGGGGCAGGCGCCGGAGCAGGCGGAGGCGCCGCCGGTGGAGGCCTCAGCACGGGGGTGATCGTCGCAGGCGGGGTCGCCGTCGCGGCAGGGGTCGCCGTCGCAGTGAGCAATCACGGGAACAAGTCGTCCGCACCGTCACAAATCGTCAACCGATTCGTCGAAGTGGAAGCAACCTGGAGCGGCCTGGGCGACATCGACATCCAGTTGGTCGGACCCACGGGCCAGATGGTGGGCCAGCGCCTGCCGGTCGGATGCGACCCGGGCGGCGCCAGCCGCACCGAGCGCGTCGTCCTTCAGGGCTCCAGTCTCCCCACCGGCAGCTACCAGGTGCACCTGGGCGCGAACTCCTGCGGAACCGGGACTCCCGCCGCTATCTCCACTCTCCTGACCGTCCAGTCCGACACCGGACCAAAATGCTCCAGCGGCTTCGTCAACGTCCCCATCGGCGCCACCGTTCCAGGCTGCTCCTTCACGCTGCCGTAAGCGTCCTCCGGGGCCAGTGGAAGACCCTGCGTCACGCACGCGGGGACATAGGTTCTCTAATCGGTTAGGCTCTGCCTTCGATTCTTCTGCTCTCAGTATGGAGGCTCCATGATCTACGAAAACATCCTCGGCACCATCGGCAACACCCCAATCGTCAAGATCCATCGCCTGGCACCGCAAGGCGTCACCATGTACGTCAAGTGCGAGGCCTTCAATCCTCTCTCCTCGGTCAAGGACCGCCTGGCCATCGCCATCATCGAGGACGCCGAGCGGCGGGGCGCGTTGAAGCCGGGACAGACGGTGGTCGAAGCCACCTCGGGCAACACCGGAATCGCGCTGGCGATGGTGTGCGCGGTCAAGGGCTATCCTTTCGTGGCACTCATGTCCGACAGCTTCTCCGTCGAGCGGCGCAAGCTCATGCGGATCCTCGGAGCGAAGGTCGTCCTGGTGCCGGCTGCCGAGCGCGGAACCGGGATGGTCAAGAAGGCCGAGGAGCTGGCGAAATCGAAGGGATGGTTCCTCGCTCGCCAATTCGAAAATCCGGCCAACCCCGAGTACCACCGGCAGACGACGGGACCCGAGATCATCCGCGACTTCGTCGGCAAGCGGCTGGACTGGTGGGTGACGGGTTACGGAACGGGCGGAACGCTCACCGGAGTCTCCGACATGCTCCGCAAGGCGCGGCCGGAGACGAAGATCGCGGTGGTCGAGCCGGAAGGCGCGGCGCTGCTGGCCGGGAAGGAATGGAAGCCGCACAAGATCCAGGGCTGGACGCCGGACTTCATCCCCGCGGTCCTGGACCGCAAGAGCTTCGACGAGCTCGTGACAGTCTCCGACACGGAGGCCCGCGACGCCGCGCGCGACCTCGCGTCCAAGGAAGGGATCTTCTGCGGCATCTCCTCCGGCGGCACGTTCGCCGGCGCCCGCAAGATCGCCGAGAAGGCGGGCAAGGGCGCGGTTGTTCTGGCCATGCTGCCCGACACCGGCGAGCGTTACCTGTCGACCATCCTCTTCGAAGGGATCAACGAGGGGACCGACGAGGTGGCGTAAAAGAACCGTGATCTCGCGCCCCGGCGCGGGCCTGGGGCGCACCGCCTCTGGTCTGTCGATCAAAGAAGCGCTTTGGCCGGCAGGCCCGCCCCGCAGAGATACATCGGAAACTCCTTGCCGCCGTCCAATCCGATGAGCTTCTCGATGTAGGAGGACTGGATGGCCGCGGTGGTGAACGGTCCGAGTCCGCGCGCCGTGGCCAGGAGGCAAAAGGTCTGGGCCAGGTGTCCGCCCTCGAGCCAGAGCACCCGGTAGGCGCCCTCGAAGTCGTATTTCCAGAGGGTGCGGCCAAAGACGGCGGTCATGACGCAGAGGAAGCCGGCCTTCGCGATCCAGCGCTGGCCGGAAGCCGCCTCGACGGCGGCGAGACGGAAGTCGCCGGCGCGGATGAGTCTCAGGTCGTCCGCGGGCACTTCGTAGTGGTAGATCCCGCGCCGCAGACCGCGGACGTTCCAGGCCACGACGTAAACCTCGATGGGATGAAGGGCGCCGGCGGAGGGGCTCGACTTGATGACCCGCCAGCCGAGCGCGCCGCCGTCGATCCATCCCGTCTGGCCCCAGGTACCCCGCACGACAGCGGCCAGATCTTCGAGCGCGACCGGTTCCTTTCGAAAGGTCCTTACGGTCCGCCGCGCCTGAATCACACGGTCGATCCCGATCTCATTCCGACTCGCTGCAGTCGACGGGAAGAGCGGCAGGGACGTTCCTCGAGAGCGCTTGAATCGCCCGGGAGGGCGTCTTGGAACCACGTGCTTGCGAAGAAAGGAGTCGACTCCGGCGGGGGTTCGAAGGAATCTCGGGTTACTGGTAGCCAGGTGGTAGTAGGCGGACGCCAGGTTCCTCCTCCAGGGCTTGAGCCGTGAAATGCGCCGGGATGCTTCCTCCTGTGGCAGAAGAAAGCCCAAGCGAGCCAGATGCCGGACTCGTCCGAGGAAAATTCGCTTCTCCAGGGGACGGAGGCGCCTCGCCAGATGTTCCGGATCGCGGGCCCGGGCGAAGAGGTCGAGAACGGCGATGACGGAAGGCGAGGCGCGTAGCGACCTGGACCTCGCCAGATCTTCGACGAGGAGCGATCCTTCGAACCACGAGATCAGAAGATCTGGAGACCGAACCAGACGCCCCAAGGGCGGCGACCTTATCCGCTGCGGCGCCTCACGGACTTGACGGGCGGCTTTCGTCTACGCGCGATCACCTCATAGAATTTTGCATCTGCGCCACAGCTGCTCTTCATCGGAGAAGCGTTGTAGTAAGCCGCTTTCGCTAGCCAATTGGGGCCGAGACTGGCCCTAATCTGCTGATCCAGCTCTCCCGGGATGATCCACACGGTGTTTCGCGGAGAGTCTTTCGGCATGAGCTCCTCCTTGCTTGCCGCTTATTCTAGTCCCGCGCAGTAATAGAGCCCGGAGGACGAACGAGCGATCGAGTAGGCCTGGACTTTCCCGTCATCGCTGAACGCGGCGCCATAGAAGACCCCGTAGATACTGCCGGCCGGAACCGGGAGCGTCTCCTGGAAGAGCACGCTTCCCGTGGATGCGTCCAGCCTCAAGAACTGGCGCTCGCTCGTTGCCGCGAAGATCTGGTCGCCGGATCTGCTCCAGCGCAGGGAGGCAAAACGGTCGTTGCCGGCCAGACGGTAGAGGCGTCGTCCAACACCCGGATTCAGCGGATAGACGTAGAGATCTTTCTTCTCCGGCCCGCAAACACAGGCAAATTCGGTCAGCGATGGATCGGCCCGAGGTTGATCGCATCCCAGCGCTCCGAGCGCCTGCAAACCGCTTCCATCACTTCGAATCCGCCAGATCTGGTTCCTCGTGCCGTCCGAGCTCGCGAACAGGATCGTCGAGGGCCCGGCAAAGGAAGGCGACCAGTGATTCCTGTTCGAAGGAGCCACGGGCACCGGACTGCCCGTGCCGTTGGGAACGATCAGAAGCTGTGGCGGGCCTGTCAGAGGACTGGTGAGCGCGGCGATGGAATGCCCGTCCGGGGAGAAGGCCCCCGGCTCTCCGGGTCCCAGGAGCATCGCGTCGCTGCCATCGAGCGATCGAGTCCAGATCGTCGGAGCGCCCCGCGTTGGGAGACTGTCCGAGAAGAGGACCGTGCTCGCGTCCGGGGAGAGATCGGCCACCATGGTCAGGCCGAGCCACGACAAATCCCTCAAGGGTTCCGTCGGGCGCCGGACGATCAGGCTGATCCTGCTCTCGTTGAGGATCAAGAGGCACGCCGAGCCATCCGGCGACACGTTCTGCAAGACGAATAGATCGGGCAGCGAATAGAGCGCGCGCAGGCGTCCGGACGTGCGGACCGACCAGATCGTGCTGCTGTAGGGACTTCCCGGAGAGGCGGTGAACCAGATCTCGCCGCTTTTCCGATTCCAGTCCAGGCCCAGACAGCGTTCGTATTGGGGAGAGAGCGCCCTGGATCCGGATCCATCGGTGAATGCCAGGTCGATCTGGCCGGCGTCGTCGAAGCGGGAGGGGTGGTGGATGAACGCGACGGCCGTTTCGTCCGGCGAGAAACGCACCCGCGAGATGGCCCCCTGAGTCCGGAACAGCGTCTTCGTCTCTCCGTTTTCCGACCGGGTCTCAAGCACGCGCTCGTTGCCGGCATCGCGCACGACGGCGAACAGGCCTCGCTTGGGCGCCCAGTCGGCCCAGCCCACTCCGTCCAGGAGCGGGCGTGGCTTTCCGCCGTGCAGCGGCAGCCAGGCGAGCGTCCCGTGCAGATCGATCGCCGTTCGTGAGACGCCCAGGAGAACGAGAACCTGAGAGCCGTCGCCGGAGTAGGCCATGGGGATCTGCGGCTCGGATTCCAGCCGAAGATCGAATCCCGGCGAGTCGGGAAGCGTCAGAAAGGATCCCGGCCGCTGCCCTTCCCACGAAGCGCTGTAGAGGATGGAGTTCGAATTCGGAACGAAAAGAGCCCGTGAGATCAGACCGCTCCGGAACGTCAAACGCCGGAATTCGGGCCGTCTGTCGTTATGGCCGCCGAAGAGAAGGAGGACGGCCGCGCCGATGACAGCCGCGAGAACCGCGACCATTCCAAGACGACGCCCGAGAGGGCCGGCCGAGCGCGAAGGCGATGCGGCCGCCTGGCCCGCCGAAATCTCGGCCAGATGGTCCCGCAGCGCTTGAAGCTCGCGCGTCAGATCTCGAGTTGAAATGTATCGATCCGCGGGCGACTTCGCCAAACAACGCTCGATGATCCAGCGCAAGGGGGCCGGCACCTCGGTGCCGATCGGCTTGGGCTCCTGCTGCAGGATCGCCAGGAGGGTGTCCGCGCGCGTCGGCTGCGCGAAGGCTCGGCTCCCGGCCGCCATTTCGTACAGGAGCGCGCCAAAGGAGAATTGATCCGTGCGGAAGTCCAGATCCTCGCCGCGGGCCTGCTCCGGCGACATGTAGTCGGTCGTGCCCAGGATGACGCCGGGCGTCGTCTCGGTTTCCGTTGCGGTTTCGGAGGCGGATCTTCCCGGTTTCGGGGTCGATCGCGGCGAGACCTTGGCCAGGCCAAAGTCCAGGATCTTGACGAAGCCCGACCGCGAAACCATCACGTTGGTGGGCTTCAAGTCCCTGTGGATAATGCTCGCCTCATGGGCCGCGGCGAGTCCTTCGGCGATCTGGACCGCGATATCGAGAAGCTTTCGAATCGGCAGCGGGCCCGATCCCAGGAGGCTCCGCAGCGTCTTGCCGTCCACGAGCTCGATGACCATGTAGGCGATCGACGCTTCGGACCCGATGTCATAGACCGTGATGATGTTGGGATGACTCAGGAGGGAGGCGGCGCGCGCCTCGCTCTGGAACCGGGCCAGGCGCTCAGGGTCGGACGCCACATCCGCCGGGAGGACCTTGACGGCCACATCGCGCCGCAACCGTGGATCGCGAGCCCGGTAGACCTCTCCCATGCCTCCGGCGCCGATCGGAGAGACGATCTCGTAAGGACCCAGACGCTGGCCAGGAGAGAGAGACACGAGCTTGAAGAGATTCTATCTCCCGCGAGCGGCGGCGGAAGTTGAGCCGCGTCCCCTCCGGGCCGACGGGACCCGATCCGAGCGGCTCACGAACCGTGGCGGCGGATTGGGAGATCGCCGAGGCGGCCGGGCCGATATATCATATATGATATGCCCGGTCCACCCTGCAAGTACCTCACATCAGCCCGAACGCCACGACCAGGAACACGGCCATCTGGCCGCGGGCGGTGGGGTTGTCGGGGCAGAAGTTGCCGCCGCCGCAGCCGCCGGTGATCCCTTCGTGGAAGATCTGCTCGACCCAGCGCGCGTAGCCGCTGGTGACCGGGACGTCGGCGAAGATCCCGGTCGCGTCGGGCGGCACGTAGGTCGGGCCGTGCTCGGTGCGCAGCAGGAAGACCGCCATCTGCTGCCGCGTCACCGGCGACTGCGGGCAGTAGTTCCCGCCGCCGCACCCCGCGGTGATCGACCGGCGCGAGAGCTCCTCGATCCAGGCCGCGGCGAAGGAGCCCACCGGCACGTCGGCGAAGACCGTTCCGGTCGCCGGAGGAGGGCTGTAGGACGGCCCGTCGTGCGCCCGCAGCAGGAAGACCGCCACCTGCGCCCGCGTCACCGCGTCGGACGGGCAGAAGTTGCCGGACGTGCATCCCGCGGTCACTCCGTGCCGGAAGATCTTCTCGACGAAGGAGTGGAAGATGTGGCTCTGCGGCACGTCCAGAAAGTCCGCCAGCCAGGCCTGGGGCAGTGTCGCCGGCAGGCCATCCAGGTTCGTCAGCGTCACGTCGTAGAGCGCGCCGGGCGCCAAGGCCGGCGAGACCGCGGTGGCGTGGGCGTCGTCCTGGACCGCCGGCGACCCCGCGGCCGCGCCGCCGACCGACACCGTCGCACCGGCCTGGAACCGCGCGCCGATCAGGTTGAGCGTCGTCCCCCCCGCCGCGGGCCCGGAGGTCGGCGTCTCCGACGTCAGGCTCGGTCCCGGCAGCGTCACGCAGGCGGAGAACTCCGACGTGTTGCCGCCCGGATCCGTCGCTGTCGCGGTGAGGAAGGCCCCGGGAGCGGCTACGGCCAGCGTCGCGTCGATGAGGCCAAGTCCCGTGGCGTCGGTGGGAACGTCCGCCGACCCCAGAAAGAACTGACCCTGGCCGTTGCCCGAGGGATCGCACGCCATGCTCGCGAAGAATTCGACGCGGTAGGTCGTCGTCGGCGCGCTCGACAGCGAACCCAGAACGTTGGTCATGCTCCCGGCCGAGCTCGCGGAGGAGAGCGCCGGGAAGTTCTGCAGATTGTTCGGCCCCGTGTCGCCGTCGCCCGGATCGTTGGGCGTCACGCCGGCCGGAGCGAGGTCGATGCCCAAGCCGGCATTGGAATCGATGCGATTGCCCGAGAGGAGGTTGTTGGTCCCCGAGTCGACGAAGATCCCGGCGCCGCCGTTGTCGTGGATGGTGTTGCCCGCGCCGGCAGACGCGCCGCCGATGGTGTTGCCGCTCGCACCGTTCTCGATCAGGACGCCGTTGCCGGAGTTGGAGATCGAGGTCGGACCGCCAAGCGGCATACCGATCGTGTTTCCGAGAATCGCGTTTCCGGAGGTCGTGGCATCGGTGATGTGGATCCCGTGGCCCAGACTCGCGACGATCAGATTCCCATCCTGCGCGCCGGTCCCGCCGATCGTGTTGTTCAACGCTCCGTCGTTGATCTGGATGCCGTCTCCGAAGTTTTGTGCGGTCGTTCCCAAAGCCGGATTGATCCCCAGGGAATTGCCCTTCACCACATTGCCCGAGGCGCCCGTTCGGATCCGAATGCCGTTGGTGCCGTTGCCGGCGACGACGTTGGCCGGACCGATGACGTTATTGTTCGCGGACGAGACGATGACCCCGTTGAAAGCGTTCGGGATTCCTGCCGTTCCTTCGAAGTTCGTCCCGATAAAGTTTCCGACGACGGTACAGGCGTTGGCCCCGCCGGCGAGGAGCACTCCATTGATGCCGTTGGCGGAGATGACGTTGCCCGGGCCGACCATGGTCGACGACGTCGCGCTGATCTCCACCCCGTTCGATCCGTTCCCCAGCTGAAAGTCGCCCCCCACGTCGGTCCCGATCCTGTTGTTCGCGACGACGGAACCTGGCGCTCCCGCGATCAGGACTCCGTCGGCGGCGTTGCCGGAGATGACGTTGTTCGTGATCGTCGCGTTGCCCGAGGCGATCACGACGCCGGCGTTGAAGTTGCCGAGCTTCGTCTGGCCGGTCGGATCCGTTCCGATGCGATTGGAATCGATGGTGTTGCCGAGACCGCCGACGATCCGCACCCCGTTGGAGTTGCCCGAGATCGCATTTCCTTCGATCCAATTCCCGCTCGAGTTGTTGATCAGCACGCCCTCGCCGGCGTTTCCGGGAGCGGTCGCCCCGGTGTGGTCGAGACCGAAATAGTTGAACCCAACGTCGTTGTTCCCGCCGGTGTCGAGCAGGATTCCGTTGCCGCCGCCCACCAGGAACTGCGGTATGAAACCGACGACGGCGAAGCCCTGCACGATCGATTGGCCCGCCGTGATCCAGAAACCGTTGGCTCCCGCTCCGGCGTTCGTTCCGGAGAGCGTGATCAGGGGACTGCCTGCGTATCCGGGCTGTGTCGTCGCATCGAGAAGGACCGGGTCCGTGATCGTCGGCAGCGTCGAGATGGGGGAGATCGTCTGCGGGCCGGCTCCGATCGAGAAATGGATCAGGTCCATGCCGGGGTTCGCGTTCGCGTCCAGAATCGCCTGCCGCAGCGAGCCGGGTCCGGAGTCGTTGGTGTTGATGACGCCGAACGTTGTCGCGGCGGCGGGAAACGCAAGCGCGGCAAGAGCGACCGCTGAGAACAGAAGACGGGTTCGCAGGCGCATTGGACCTCCGGCCGTTCGTGCCGCAGTGAATTACTTATCTGTGATTCGAGGCTAAATCAGATGGTCGCTAGACGCTCTTCAGGCTCCTTTGGGGAACCCTCCGCAGAAATGGCCGCCGCCATCTTCTCGAGCTCGCCCGTCGGCGTGAGGCCTTCCTCGAGCCAGAGATGCGATCCGTCGAGCACGCGGCGCGCGGTCCGTGACTTGCGCACGTCGTCGTTGGCGCGGATGGCGCGGAAATGCTCTTCGATCCGCCGCCGCATCATGCGGGCGAAGACGTCGGCGAGCTCGACCGCGTCGGCGGCGTGGCGGTCGCGCGCGGCGCGCATGGCCTGGGCCCGCGAAAGGCACGCCGAGAGAGCGAAGAGATCGGCCCCGATGTCGACGGCGCGGAAGAGCAGGGCCTGCCGCTTCTCGAGCTTGGGGCCGTGGCGCGCCATCATGTGGAAGAGCGACCGCGCCAGGCGCCGGCTGGTGCGCTCGGCGTACCCGACATGCCGCGCGAGCGGGCCGAATTCGGAAAAACGCGGCGCGTGCCCCCAGCCGAGCCACCGCGACGGATACCACTTGGCGTAGAAGCCGACGAACTTCGGCAGGATCTTCTTCAACTTGGCGGCGCGGTCGACCTTGGGATTGAAGAGGTCGCCGGCCACCGCGAGATGGCGGTCGAGCGCCTCGCGGGCGATGAAGAGCCGCATGATCTCCGAGGAGCCCTCGAAGATGAGGTTGATGCGGAAGTCGCGCATCATCCGCTCGACCGGGATGCCCGGCTCGCCGCGCGCGCGCAGGGAATCCGCGGTCTCGTAGCCGCGGCCGCCGCGGATCTGGACGGTGCGGTCCACCATCCGCCAGCCTTCCTCGGAGTTCCACATCTTGGCCACCGCGGCTTCCAGGCGGATGTCCCGGTCGTGCAGGTCCGCCGAGGCCCGAGGCGAAATCGGTCACCGCCTCCATGGCGAAGGTCGTCGCGGCCATCTCGGCCAGGAGCTGCGCGATGGCGTCGTGCTTGCCGATGGGCTGGCCCCACTGGACGCGCTCGTTGCCCCACAGGCGGCAGATCTCCAGGCATCGCTTGGCGAACGCCGCGCAGGAGGCCGGAAGCGTCAGGCGCCCTGTGTTCAGGGTTACCAGCGCGAGCTTCAAGCCGCGCCCCTCGGCCCACAGGAGATTCTCCTTGGGAACGCGGACGTTGGTGAAGCGGATCACGCCGTTCTCGATCGCCCTGAGCCCCATGAAGTGGCAGCGGATCACGACCTCGACGCCCGGCCATTCCTTCTCCACGATGAACGCGGAGATCTTCTTGGTGTCGGGGTGGCGCGCCATCACGACGAAGAGATCGGCCACGGTGCCGTTGGTGCACCACAGCTTCTCGCCGTTCAAGACGTAGTCCCCCTCCGGCGTGCGCGTGGCGGAGGTCGCGAGGTTCGCGGGATCGGAGCCGACCTGCGGCTCGGTCAGCGCGAAGGCGGAGATCGCGCCCGCGGCCAGCCGGGGGAAGTACTTCTTCTTCTGCTCCGGCGTGCCGAAGAGCTTCAACGGCTGCGGCACGCCGATCGACTGGTGCGCGGAGAGAAGCACCACGAGGTTGCCGTCCTGCGAGGAGAGCAGCTTCATGATCTCCCCGTACTCGCGCTGAGTCAGGCCCAGGCCGCCGTACTCCCTGGGGATCTTCATCCCGAAGGCGCCCATCTCGGCCAGCCTGCGGACGATCCGGGGAGGGATCTTGCTCTCCCGGTCGATCGCGTCGGAGTCCACCTCTTCGACCAGGAACTTCTTCATCTGATCGTAGAAGGCGCGAAATTCCGGCCGCTCGGGAGGCGCCGGGGGGAAGGGATGGACCAGGTCGAGGCGGAAGTTGCCGAGGAAGAGCTCCTTCAGGAAGCTTGGGGCGGTCCATTCCGCCTCCCGCGCCTCCTCGGCGACCTGGCGGCTCTCGGACTCGCTGGTGGGACCGGAGGTCTTTGCCATGGACGGAATCAACTTTACATCAGCGTCCCCGCGTCCCCCCGTCCAGGCGTCCATGCGCCCGCTGCTGACAAGCTGCAGAGAGGCAGCAGCCGCGTAAGTCTCCAGTCTTCAGTCTCCAGTCTTTCCCCGCGTCCCCGCGTCCCCCCGTCCCCGCGTCCCCGCGTCCATGTCTCAGAAGCCACACACCCACTTCCGCTACGCTGGATAATGGCCGCCCGCCATGGTGAACAAGTACCTCTCCTACGACGAGGAGCGCGCGCCGAAAGTGCGGGCGATGTTCTCCCGCCTGGCGGATCGGTACGACCTCGTCAACGACGTCATGAGCTTCGGGATGCACCGCCGCTGGAAGCGCCGGACCGCGGCGCTCGCGGCGGAGGGCAAGCCGCGCCGGTGGCTCGACCTGTGCTGCGGCACCGGAGACATCGCGTTCCTGGCGCGCGGGGCGGCCCCGGCCGCCCGGGTCGTCGGCCTCGACTTCACGTTCCCGATGCTTCGGGTGGCCCGGGACCGCGGCCGGGCCGAGGGATCCGCGATCGGATGGGCCCAGGGGGACGCGCTGCGTCTTCCGTTCGCCGACGGCGCCTTCGACGTCGTCACGGTCGGCTATGGCCTGCGGAACCTGGCCGATCCGGAGGCGGGCCTGGCGGAGATGCGCCGGGTCCTGGCGCCGGGAGGCCGCGCCGTCGTTCTCGACTTCGGAAAGCCCTCCAATCCCGTCGCCGCCGCCCTCTATCAAGGCTTCCTCTACACGATGATGCCGGCGGTCGGATGGATCTTCCACGGCGATCCCCAGACCTATCTCTACATTCCCGAATCGCTCAAGCGGTATCCCGCGCAGCGCGGCGTCCTCGACCTGATGCGCCGGGTCGGCTTCGCGCAGCCCCGCTACGAAGAGCGTCTCCTGGGAACGATGGGGATCAATATCGGCGAAGCGCCATTCTCGTGAGGCGTAAGGCGAAGCACTACCCCTTCATCCCGCCTCACGCCTGACGCCTTACGTCTGGCCTCATGTACACTCCCCCGCTCCAATGGCCCACCAGTACATCTACACGATGATCAACCTGCGCAAGGTCGTTCCACCGCAGCGGGAGATCCTGCGCGGGATCTACCTCTCGTTTCTGCCCGGCGCCAAGATCGGCGTCCTCGGCTTGAACGGAGCGGGCAAATCGACGCTCTTGAAGATCATGGCCGGGGTCGAGAAGGATTTCGCCGGCGACGCGTTTCCCGCCGAGGGAACCACGGTGGGATTCCTTCCCCAGGATCCCAGGCTCGACACCGCCAAGAACGTCCTGGGCAACGTCGAAGAAGCCGTGGCCGCAACGCGCGGCCTCCTGAAGCGTTTCGAGGAGTTGAACGAGAAGATGGCCGGAGACATGTCGGAGGCCGAGAGCGAGAAGCTCATGGCGGAGTACCAGAAGGTGCAGGACGCGATCGAGGCGGCCAACGCCTGGGAGCTCGACCGGCAGCTGGAGATCTCCATGGACGCCCTGCGCCTGCCTCCGCCCGACGCGGACGTGTCCAGGATCTCCGGCGGCGAGCGCCGGCGCGTCGCGCTCTGCAAGATCCTCCTGCAGCGCCCGGACCTGCTCCTCTTGGACGAGCCCACCAACCATCTCGACGCCGAGTCGGTGGCCTGGCTCGAGCGGCACCTGGCCGAGTATCCCGGCACGGTCGTCGCCGTGACCCACGACCGCTATTTCCTGGACAACGTGGCCGGATGGATCCTCGAGCTCGACCGCGGCTACGGAATCCCCTGGGAGGGCAACTACTCCTCCTGGCTCGAGCAGAAGGAGCAGCGCCTGGAGCTCGAGGAGAAGGCCGAGACGGCCAAGCGCCGGACGCTCCGGCGGGAGCTCGAGTGGGTGCGCATGTCGCCGCGCGCGCGGCACGCCAAGAGCAAGGCCCGCCTGGAGCAGTACGAGGCGCTCTTGAACGAGAAAGGGCCGGAGACGCGCGGGGAGACGACCGAGCTGTTTCTGCCCCCCGGGCCGCGATTGGGAGACGTCGTGGTGCGGGCCGAGCGCGTGCGCAAGGCCTACGGCGACCGCCTGCTGATGGAGGACCTCTCCTTCGATCTGCCGCGCGGCGGCATCGTGGGCGTGATCGGCCCCAACGGCGCGGGCAAGACCACGCTCTTCAAGATGATCATGCAGCTGGAGAAACCGGACGCCGGCAAGCTCGCCGTCGGCGAAACGGTCGTGGCGTCCTACGTCGATCAGGATCGGGACCGCCCCGCCCCGGCCAAGACCGTGCACGAGGAGATCTCCGGCGGCCTGGACAAGATCGTGCTGGGCAAGCGGGAGATCCCTTCGCGCGCCTACTGCGCCATGTTCAACTTCAAGGGAGCCGACCAGCAGAAGCGGGTGGCCGATCTCTCCGGCGGCGAGATGAATCGCCTCCATCTGGCCCGGACCCTGAAGCGCGGGGGAAACCTCCTGCTCTTGGACGAGCCTACCAACGATCTCGACGTCGACACGCTGCGGTCGCTGGAAAACGCGCTCCTCGATTTCGGCGGCTGCGCCGTCGTCATCAGCCACGACCGCTGGTTTCTCGACCGCATCGCCACCCACATCCTCGCCTTCGAGGGGGACAGCCGCACGGTCTGGTTCGAGGGCAACTACCAGGAGTACGAGGCCGACCGGAAACGGCGCCTGGGCATGGAGGCGGACCAGCCGCACCGGATCAAGTACAAGAAGCTGGCGGTGGGCTGACTTAGGACTTAGGACAAGTTGGGAGGGACGCCCTACGTCCGTACGTCCTACGCCCTGTCTTACGTCCTAATCGCGGCTCGCCAGATAAAGTCCGACTCCGGCGACGGCGGCGAAACCGAGCATCAGCTTCCAGGGAAACCGCCGGCGGCGGCGCGGACGCACGCCTTCCAGAAGGTCCTCGGCCAGGGACGAGCCCTTCTCCGCGAGCGCCTCGAGCAGCTCGGTCCCCTGCTTGCGGGCCTCGTCGTAAAGCTTCTTGCCGCGCTCGGCGAATTCCTGCTTGACGTCCTCCATGTCGGCGCGCGATCTCTTCAACCCCTTGCCCAGCCCTTCCTTGGCGTCCTCGAAGTACTCGTCGGGGTCGAACTTGCGGCGCCGCAGGCTCTCGATCACGATCGGCAGGGCGACCTTGGTCACCAGCGGAACGAGAACCGGCGCGAGCGCGCGAATGGATTCGTGGGAAAGACTGCGACGGGCCATGGTTTTCCTCCAGTGCCATTAGAGCAGATTCCGTGCCGGATAATAGATTCGCATGCATCACTTCCGGGCCGCGTGGGGCATCGTCGCCCTGTCGCTCGGGACCGCCGCCGCGACGGCCGTCGGGCCGTCTCCGGAGGTCCAACGAGCTCGACAGGCCGCCCCATACGCCATCGTCCTCGGAATCGCCCAGGACGGCGGCGTACCGCACCTCGGATGCGCGCAGAAGCTGTGCCGCGACGCCCGGAGAGACCCCTCCCGCCGCCGCCGGGTCGCCTCGCTCGGCCTGGTGGATCGGGACGCCGGCAAGCGTTTCGTGATCGACGCGACCCCGGATTTCCCGTCCCAGGTCGACGCGCTGGGTGGTCTCCCCGACGCGATCCTCCTGACGCACGCCCACATCGGCCACTACCTCGGCCTGGCGCAGCTGGGCCGGGAGGTGTTGAACGCCCGCGGCCTTCCGGTCTACTGCACCGCGGCGATGGCGAAGTTCCTCGAGAGCAACGCGCCGTGGAGCCGTCTGGTCGAGCGGGGAAACATCGCGATCCGCGAGATCGCGCCCGACGCCGAGTTCTCGCTGACCGAGAACCTGCGGGTGACCGCGATCCGGGTTCCGCACCGCGACGAGGACTCCGACACCGTGGCCTTCGTCGCGCGCGGACCCAGCCGCAGCCTCCTGTGGCTTCCCGACGTCGACAAGTGGGAGACCTGGGACCGCAAGATCGAGGTGATCGTGGCCGGCGTGGACCGCGCGTACCTGGACGGGACCTTCTTCTCGGCCGACGAGATCCCCGGCCGCTCCATCGCCGCCATTCCTCATCCTCTGGTGCCCGAGACCGTGCAGCGGCTGCGCGCGGCGGCAACGCCGGCGGGAAAGGTTTTCTTTACGCACTTGAACCACACCAATCGTCTTTTCTGGGACGGCGCGGCGCTCCGGGACCTCGCCCGCCGGGGCTTCGGCGTCGCCGCCGAAGGCGACCGGTTCGGTCTCTGATTTCCGCGGCCGATTTCGCGGTAGCATTTTTCCCGATGGAAGCAGAGAGCCGCCCGCCGAGCCCGACGCCCCAGCCGGTCCTGCCCTTCCGGTCGGGAACGACGCGCCGGCGCGCGGCGTGGCCGGACGGTTACTGGCGGCGGGTGGTGATCCGGGGACTTCGGCTGCGGTGTCCCGTGTGCGGCCAGGGCAGGCTCTTCCGGACGTACTTCGCGATGAACGAGCGCTGCGCCTGCTGCGGAGTCGGTTTCGCGCGCGAGCACGGACAGTGGGTCGGGTCGCTCGACATCAACACGCTCGTGACCGCCGTCGTTCTGATGGCCGGAGTCGGATTCGGTCCGATCTGGTCGCTCCGGACGAGCCTGATCGTGTGGTGCTCGGCTGCGGTCCTCGTGCCGCTGGCGACGTTCCGGTTCAGCCGCGGCCTCTGGACCGCGATCGTGCACCTGACGGGCGGGGTGTATTGAAACGATGTCGTACGTCCTACGCCCTACGTGCTAAGTCCTTCCCCCGGAGAACAGGTTCCCCGGCCATGTCAAGACTGTTTCTTTTCCTTCGAAGATTCGACAATCGCCGCGTGACACTTCCGCACAGGACGGAACGCGGCGCGGATCGGAGAGGCGGCGACCGCCGGCACACCGACCGGCGCATCGAGCCGCGCTTCTCGATCGGCGCGCCCGCTCGAGACCGCCGCCAGACCGAGCACCGCGCTCAGTAACTTTCGAGCCGGCGCCGCCGGGACTCCGTGCGGAGTCCCCGTTTCCTCAGGCGAGCTCTTCGTCCCTCTCGGTCCAGGACAGGCCGCGGGCCGCCAGCCCGGACAGCAGCGCGGCCGACGCCGTCTCGTCGCGGGCCAGGACTTCGGGAGCGGCCACGCCCGGCAGGACGTACTCTCCGCGCGCCAGCATTCCGGCCACGATCGCGCAGGGGAATCCGGTGGTGCGCGCCATCGAGGTCGTCCCGGTCTTTGTGTCGGTGCGGTCCAGGAGCTCGAAGAGGAGGCTCCGGCGGCGGCCGCCCTTCTCGCCGGTGACCGTCACACGCAGCCAGGTGAGCTCCTCTTCGCCGGGCCCGAGCTTCCACGCGCGGAAGAGGAGGCGTTCGGTGAGATCGCGCGGGGCGACCCTGGTCCGCCCGACCTCGATCGGCACCTGGCCGAAGAAGCCGGTGTCGCGCAGGAGACGCATCTTCTCGGCGTGCCCGGGATAGCGCACGGTCTTCTCGCGCATGGACCGGGCGGCGACGGTGGAGAGGAGGGTCCGCAGCCCGTCGGTCAGGAACGCCTCGACCGTCCCCAGGCCCGGCACCTCGAGCGTCTCGACTCCCGACAGGGCCGGCACGGTGGTGATGCGTCCGTCTTCGACCACGCGGGCGGGGCGCGTGTACTCCTCGATCACGTCGGTGGCGGAAAAGACGATGGCGTACTCGTAGGGCCGCCGGCGATCGACCGGGAGCCCGCCGACGAAGATCGTGACGTCTTCGACGCGGTCGAGGCGCGCGGCGGCGCGGCCCACGGCGAAGTTGGAGAGACCCGGCGACACGCCGCAGTCGACGATCGCGGCGACGCCGCGCTCGCGGGCCAGCGCGTCGAATGCGAGCGGATCCTCCGGAGAGAACGAGATGTCCGCCAGCGGCCGGCCCGACTCGAGGACGGCGCGCAGCATGGCCGCCCCGAATCGTCCGGGCAGCGCGCCCACGGCCACGTCGGCCTCGGCGGCGAGGTCGCGGATCTCCAGGGGCTGGGAGAGGTCGGCGCGGCGGATCTTGACCGGCGCGTCCCGCCGCAGCCGATCCAGGGCGTCGGCGTCGCGGTCGGCGACGGTGACGTCCAGGCCCTCCTGCCCGGCCAGATCGCGGGCGATCACCGCCCCGACCAGGCCGCAGCCGAGCACGAGAACGCGCTTCTTCACCGGGCGCCCGTCCGGCCGATCAGGCTAAGCCGTGGCGGCCGGCGCCAGCCGCTCGTAGGCGCTGGCGAGCGCCTGCGCGACCTGCTCGGCCGACCGGCCCTCGATCTCGTTGCGCTGCAGCAGGAACAACAGTCGGCCGCCGGCCAAGATCGCCACCTGCGGCGAGGATGGCGGAAAATCCTCGAAGTAGCTTCGAGCCCGGGCCGTCGCCTCCACGTCCTGGCCGGCGAAGACGGTGGCCAGCCTCTTGGGAGCCGCGGGATGCCTCAGCGAGAGGGCCACGCCGGGCCGGGCCACGCCGGCCGCGCAGCCGCAGATCGAGTTGACGACCAGCAGAACCGGCTCCGCGGCCGCGGCCATCTCGCCGTCGA
This sequence comes from uncultured Acidobacteriota bacterium, assembly GCA_963733955.1. Lineage (GTDB taxonomy): Bacteria > Acidobacteriota > Thermoanaerobaculia > UBA5066 > Gp7-AA6 > DATFTF01. Next base: position 160,242 of record CAVTEW010000003.1, on the reverse strand, counting down.
CGTCCTCGGGCGTCTTGAGCTCCCGAAACCCCAACCGCCGCAGATCCGCGCGCATCGGCTCGACCATCAGCTCGGGATACGGCATATCGCCTCCTCCCGGCGGGCCCGGCCCGCCCCGAGAAACCTATATCCTATCCGCGAAAAGTTTTTCGGGGAGGCCACCGTGAAATGGACCCGTCGCCGCCTTGTGGTTTCGGCCGGGGCTGCCGCAGCCGCGAGCCTGTTGCCGCCGCGTGTTTCCGCGTTCCCCCAGGAGGCGCCGGCGCTCCCGCCGCCGCTCAAGCCCGACGCCTTTCGCGAGCGCCAGGCCCGGCTGCGAGCGGAGGCGAAGAAAGCCGGGCTCGACGCCCTGTTCGTCACGCCGTCCACCAACCTCGCGTACGCCGCCAACCTGGCGATCGGGCGCAGCGAGCGGCTGACCGCGCTCATCCTTTTCACCGACGGGCCATCGGTCCTTGTGACCCCCTCGTTCGAGGAAGCCAACCACAAACGCTCCGCCGTGGTCGACGACGTGAAGGCCTGGCAGGAGGACGACGACCCGATCGCCCTGGTGGCCGAGCTCTGCAAGGGGAAAAAAACTCTGGGCATCGAAGGCTCGACCGCCTATGCGACGGTCTCCGCCCTGTCCGCGGCGGTGTCCGCGAAGGTCGAGAACGCCACGGCCGTCTTCGACGCCCTGCGCATGGTCAAGTCTTCCGACGAGCAGGCCTTCATCCGGGAGGCGGCGCGGCGCACCAACCTGGCCATCACGGCGACGCACCGGCGCCTCCGGTCCGGCCAGACCGAGAGCGCGGTCTCGACGATCCTGGAAGAGGAATATACGAAGCTGGGCGTCCGGGGCGGCGGCCTGGTCCAGTTCGGGCCCTCGTCGGCCTTTCCCCACGGCGCGCCTGCGGAGCGGCGGCTCGAGAAGGGAGACGTCGTCCTGATCGATTCGGGCTGCAAGGTGCGAGGCTACACGTCGGACATCACGCGGACGGTCGGCTATGGCAAGCCGGTCGACGAGTTCCGGAAGGTGTACGACGTGGTGGACCGCGCGCAGCTGGCGGGCACGCAGGCCCTGAAGGCCGGAGCGATCCCGGAGGAGGTCGACCGGGCGGCGCGCAAGGTCATCGAGGACGCCGGCTACGGCCAGTACTTCACGCACCGCCTCGGGCACGGGCTCGGCATGGACGGGCACGAAGAGCCTTACCTGGTTCACGGCAACAGGAGACCGCTCATCGCCGGAAACGTCGAGACGTCCGAGCCGGGCATTTACATGCCCGGAAAGTTCGGCGTGCGCATCGAGGACGACTACGCGGTGGGGCCGTCGGGACCGATCAGCCTCTCGGTCCGTCCGGGCGAGATGGTGATTCTGGAAGCCTGAGCCGAGTGACGGGTGACGCGTGACGAGTGACGAGCGCGCCGCAGGCCGCCTCGTTTCGCTCGATGTCCTTCGGGGGTTGACCATCGCGGGGATGCTCGTTGTCAACACTCCCGGTACCTGGAGCCACGTGTTCCCGCCGCTCCTGCACGCCGAGTGGCACGGCTGGACCTACACCGACACGATCTTTCCGTTCTTTCTTTTCATCGTCGGCGTCTCGATGGCCTTTTCGTTCGGGCGGCGGGAGGCGCAAGGCGCAAGAAGAACGCTGCTGCTCCACACGCTGCGGCGGGCCGCGATCATTTTCCTGTTCGGCTTCGGAATCAACTGGCTCTCGGTTCTGCTCTTCCACAGGCAGCACGTGCGGATCCCCGGCGTCCTCCAGCGGATCGCGGTCTGCTACCTCCTCGCCGCGGCCGCCTACCTCGGACTGCGCCGCAAGCCGCTTCTGCCGCTCGCGGTGGTGCTTCTGGTCTGGTACTGGGCACTCCTGACGCGGGTTCCCGTCCCCGGGTACGGAACCGGACGCCTGGACGTCGAAGGCAACCTCGCCGCGTACGTCGACCGCGCCGTGCTCGGTCCCCACACCTGGAAGCACGATCCCGGCTGGGATCCGGAAGGAATCCTCTCGACGATCCCGGCCGTCGCCACGACGCTCCTGGGGCTCTTGGCCGGCGAGCTCCTGCGGGCGGCCCAGGACCGACGTCGAGCGCTCGTTCCGCTGATGGCCGCGGGCGCCCTGGCGACGACGCTCGGGCTCATCTGGGGCGCCTACTTTCCGATCAACAAGAACCTTTGGACGTCCTCCTACGCGCTCCTCATGGCCGGCCTGGCCGCGATCTGCCTCGCGGTGTGCGTGTGGATCGTCGATGTGAAGGGATGGCGGACCTGGGCCCGGCCCTTCCAGTGGCTCGGGAGCAACGCCATCGCCATCTTCGTTGCCGCCGACCTCGCGACGATCCTGCTCCTGTGGATCAAGGTCGACGGGCCCGACGGCAAACGCCGCTCGCTCTACAGCGCGATCTTCCGATCGGTCTTCGACCGCTTTGCCGATCCGCGGCTCGGCTCGCTCCTGTTCGCCCTGACGTTCTGCGCGATCTGGATCGCCGCCGCGGGCCTGCTCTTCCGCAAGCGGATCTTCCTCAAGATCTGACCAAGGGCGACGAACAATTTATATATTGTTACCTGGGCCTCCCTCCGGACGGCCCGGGGACGAGCCCGCGGGCGCCGCGAGAGGCAGGACCAGGCGGCTCGCGCGGCGTCCGTCGTGGAACACCTGGATGTGCGCGACCCGCGCATTTTCGAGATTCTCGGAGCCGATCCGCCCTCCCGTGTTGTCGTTCTTTTGATAGTCGGGCCGGTTGAGCGGAGCGATGGTCAGACGCAGGCGCGCGCCCGCGGGAATCCGCCGCGCCATCCAGAAAAATTCGAAGGGGATCTCGGCGACCTGGCCCGGCTCGAGCAGCTCCGAATGGAACGGACCGTCGCGGAAACGGGCGCGGCGGATGTCCTCGCCCAGGCGCACGGCCGAGCCGTCCGGAAGAACCATCAAGACCTGCGCCCAGAGATCGAAGTCCGGCGCGTCCGCCTGGACGATCAGCTTCAGGCGCAGGTGTCCGGCCACCTCCACGTCGCCCGGGAACGGGGCGGAATGAAAGACGATCGCGCGCTTCTGGAAGTCGCGGAACTGGCTGGTCAGGTCTTCGTCTCTGGCGTATTTCGCAACTTCGAGCTCGGGAAGCTCGTGCGGGTCGCTGACGACGACGGCGGGCGGTTCGGTGCCGGGTCTCTGTTCCGACAGCGCGCCGGAATGAAACACGTCCGCGGGCGTTCCCTCCGGCGCGTCCAGAAAGAACGTCAGATCCTTGCCCGACGACGCCGCATCCAGCGACTTCGCGTACCGCCACTCGTCGGCGCCCAGCATGAAATAGGCGACCTTGTCGCGGAGAAACGTCGGGCGTGGTCCCCGTCCCAGCACCCAGTCGTACCAATCGGCGTGCAGCTTGCCCATGTCGAGCACGGCGGCATCGGGAATGGCCAGACCTTCGATCATCTTTTGCGGAAACTGAGTCCCCGGATGATCCCACGGGCCGATCACGAGGTAGGTCTTCGCGTCCTCGCCGGGCGGCGCATGGGCAACGTAGCCGCGGTAGTAGCGCAGCGCCCCCGGCTGGTCATCGTCGAAATAGCCGGTCGCCGTCAGAACGGGAAATGTCATCCGCTCGTAGTCCCGGACCTTCGGTTCCGCGGCCAGGTTGAACGCCTCGTCGCCCACGTGATCGAGCCACATCTTCATGAACGAGAGTTTCTTGCCGCGTTCGTCGACCATCCACCAGTCGTCCGGGGCGATGCCGATCGCGTCGTCCAGCTCCCGGAACGGCCGATCGGCGGCGTACTGCTCGAGCATCTTGCCTTGCCAATAGTCGCTGTTTGCGATGAAGCCTGTATTGAGCGAGCGACCCGACGTGTAGCCCAGGATCACGGCCGACCACGCCTGCGGGATCCCGTTCGTGTTGGGCACGTCCCATCCCGGGTAGATCGGCACATAGGGCGCGATGGCGGCGAGGTGGGCCGGATGCTGCGCAGCGGTGCGCCACTGCGTCATGCCGACGAAGGAACCGCCGTACATCACGACGCGCCCGTCGCTCCAGGGCTGCGCGGCGATCCATTCCACGACGTCGTAGCCGTCTCGCCCGACCTGCAACCCCAAGCTGTCGCTCTTCACGCCCCCCGAGCGGCCCCGGCCGCGCACGAGGACCTGCACGAACACGTAACCGCGCCGGACCAAGGGGGCGATCTCGGGGCCGTGGCGGCCGCCGTCGATGTCGTACTGTGTCAGTGTGAACACCGCCGGCGCTTTGCCCCTCAGGTTTGATGGCCTGGTGATCCAGGCCTCGAGTCGGACGCCGTCTCGCATCGGAATCATGCGACTCATCTCGATGTCGTAGCCCGGGCCGACCCGCGCGGGGGTCGCGACGGCCTCGCTCGCCGGGGTTTCGGCAATCGCGGGACCGGCCGCGAGCGCGGACACGAGCGCGAGATACAGGCGGATCATCACGGTCTCCTTCCCGATGGAGCGTTCCTTCTGCCTCACCGCTTTGGCTGAGAACCCGGCCTGCCGGAAGCGAGGGTGCGCGAAAAGAAGGGCAGCGCCTTCGTCTCGAGACGCTCGCCGATTCTGCTCATGTGCGTGCCGTCGTATTGCTCGAACTCGTGAGGAACGCCGTTGCGCGTGAGGCCGGCATCGAAATCGCGGGCACCGTCTCGAATGTGACGGTTCTCATCCTGGCTGCCCACATCGAAGGCGATCGCGTGGAGACGGGCGAGATTCGAGCGGTACTGATCGAGCATCGCGACGGGCATGTTGGCGGACCACCGGGCCTGTTGCACTTCCGAAACTTTGCGCGCATCGCCGCTTCCCTCGACCAGCAGATCCGCGTAGAAAGGAAGGCGCTCGGGGTCAGGCGACCACGCGGCGGACAATGCCGTGAACACCAGCGCGAGAAACGCTCGCGGCACCTCCGGGTCTTTGAAGTTGTCGCCGCTCTTGACGATGAGATCTTGCGCCGCGGCGACGTCGTCCAGGGTTCGGAAGCCCACAGTCTTGTCCCAGGCCGGGTTGGCTGCCGAGATCTCACCGCCCCATTCCATGCAGCACGCGCTCAAGCCGTACACGGCGCCATAGATGTCCGGATGCTTCATGGCGAGCTTGAGGGCGCCGTAGCCGCCCATGGAATGGCCGGCGATGCCGCGGCTCGACGCGCCCCGGATCGTTCGGTAGTGGACGTCGATGTCGCTCACGAGGTCACGCGTGATGAAGTCTTCCCAGTTTCCGGCCGCAATCGAATTGGTGTAGAAGGCGCCGCCCAGTTTGCTGGAGGCATCGGGCATGACGACGATCATTTTCTGAATCTTGCCGGCCCCGATGAGGCGATCCATCATTTTGGGCACGTTGGCCCAGCCCCCTTTGGTCCAAGCCTCGGTGGCCTTGCTCGTGCTACCGAATCCGTGGAGCAGATAGATCACGGGGAACCGGGAAGTGCTGCTGGCGTAGCCCGGAGGCAGATAGATCGCGACGGGCCGATCGGGAGCATCACCGAGCAGGTTGCCGACGAGCGCGGGGCTGTGGACAGTCGCGTTGACGACGATCCCCGAGAGAGTGTCGGCCGGGGGAGCGTGACGCGCCGCTGGCGGCGGCGGCGATCCCGTCATGACGACACAGGCGCCACCGAGCAAGGCACCGATGAGCAAGCTGAGTTTCGTTTTCATCTTTTCCTTCCTCCGCAGCAGGTCGTGTGGCCGCACAGCCATCCATCGCCTTCCGCATCGGCCGAGCCATTTCTCATTTCGGTTGAAACTCCGGATCGCCGGTCTGCCAAAGCGCGAAGGCGATCATGTCGACGAAACGCTCCTCTTCCTGGCTTTGGGTGGCTCCGATGCCAACGTGGCCCTCTCCGTAGGCCACGAGCAAAAGTACCGGCCTGCCGCTCGCGGTCGCCGCCTGCAGTCGTGCGGCAAACTTCGCCGACTGCCACGGTGCGACGCGCCCGTCGTTGATCCCGGTCTGCACGAGGACGGCGGGATAGTTCACGCCGTTGCGAACGTGTGCGTACGGGCTCATGGCGGTGAGGTCCTCGAAGCCCTCCCGGGTCTTCACGCTGCCGAACTCGACCTCATTGCCCGCGCCGTTGGCGGTGGTCCCCCAGCGCAGCGCGTCGGCGACCGGGCCGGTCACGATCGCTGCGGCGAAGAGATCCGGGCGCTCCTCGATCGCGCGGCCGATCAGAATGCCCCCAGCGCTCGCGCCGACGGCGAAGAGCCTGGACGGGCTGGTGTAGCGGCGGTCGACGAGATACTCGGCGCAGGCGATGAAATCTCGCCAGGTGTTGGGCTTGGTGAGCTTGTATCCGGCGAGATGCCACGCCTCTCCGTAGTCGCCGCCCCCGCGAACGTGCGCGCGGGCCAGGATCATGCCGCGCTCCAAGGCGGCGCGGAGGCCCGGGAAGAATCCCGGGGTCGCCGGATAACCGTACGCCCCGTAGCCGTCCAACCACGTGGGGTGGCTGCCGTCCAGCGCGAGCCCCTTCTTCGAGACGATCGAAAGAGGGATTTCCGTGCCGTCCCAGCTCCTGGCCATCACCTCGCGGACTTCCAGGTCCTCCGCACCATCGAGGGCGCCCGGTGGCTGAAGGCCAGCGTCGGCGGCGAGCTTGGCCTCCGGCTCGACATGGAGGAACGTTCTCGGGCCCGTCCAAGTCGCAACTGAGATCACCGCACCCCCGGCGGCCGGGTCGGTGGAGAACGCGAGAACACTGGCCGGGAAGGGCAACGCCACGAACGTCGGTGCGCCCTTGCCGTCGAACGCAACCCGTTCGAGCCGTCCCACCCCGCCATCCATGACCTGCACGTACAGTGAGTCCCTGGCGCTCTGAATCGCCTCGATCGGCAGACCGCCGGGGGCGAGAACGGTGGTCGGAGCGGCGGGACCCGGCTTGCGGAGATCGAAGCTCACGATCTCCCCGTCGAGGCTGTTTCGCCGCGAGATCATGAAAAGGGTGTCGCCGGCCGTCGGCAAGGCTCCGGCGCTTTCCGTCTTCCAGGCAATGATGCCGTCGTCATAGCTTGCCGCCAGAGGCCGCCAGCGGGCGCCCGGCCCGGTGGCCTGCGCGAGCGGTGTCACGTACAGGCGCCTGCGCTGCTCGACCCCACGGCGGATGACTGCGACCGCGTAGCCGGTGCCGGGCGCGGCGTAGACGGTCGGGTACTCCTCCCCCTGGAGAATGCCTGGATTCACCTCAAAGCCCAGGATGGCGGCATCCGAATTGGGGTCGTGACCGACGATGTGCAGGTAGCTCTGTGCCCGGAATGACTTGTCCTCACGCCCTTGCAGTCGCGTGTAGTAGAAAGAGCGGGCGTCGCGCCAGCTCGGGTGCGCAAAGCGAGCCCCATCGATGATCTCGCCGGTGTCTTTGCCGCCGGCGGTGTCGAACACGTGCAGCACGGCGCTCGCGGAGCCGCCCGACAACAGCCCGTAGGCGACATAACGGTTGTCCGGAGAGGGCGCGTAGAACGAGATCGCCGCGTGGCCGGGGCCGCGCTCAGACACCGTCGCCGGATCGATCAGCAGCCGGTCCGTGCCATGGAGACCATCGCGCACGTAGAGCTTCGCGGCCTGTGCGCCGGCAGGAGTTCGCAGTGTGTAGTAGTGCCCAACGACGATCTGTACATGAGAGACCATGGCGGGCTGCAAGTTCATGACGTCCTTGATCCGAGCCAGCAGAGCGGCGCGTCCGGGCAATCCGTCAAGCGTCGCGCGCGTGTAGTCCGCTTGCGCCTTCATCCACTTTTGGACCTCGGGATCTTTGAGGTTCTCCATCCAGCGGTAGTCGTCGACGACCTTCGTGCCGAAGTAATCGTCGGTGACCGGACGCACCGGCGCGGCGGGCGGCGGCGAAGCCGCGATCGCCGCACTCGCCAAGAGCAACGACTGGCCCCAGATGAAACCGGGTGTCAGTTTCATTGTCATCCACTGCACGCCCCAGCGGCCGGGATGAACCGGTTCCTCGTGGGTTGGACTATTCCGCACGCTGCCGTCCGGACGGCGATACCGTATATTCGGCGACTTGCCGCCGGTATTCCACCTGAGGAACACCCTCGGACACGAATCGTGACGCATGGGAATCGTCTTGCCCACCAGTGGCACAGTCACCTCCAGCATGCGCACTAAGGCATTCCCAGAAATTACCTCGTGGGTTTGGGGTTGCAGCTTGGACGGCATCATAACCATCGGGGAACTCCGATCCGCCCTGGCCATAAAGGGAAGCGCGGCCGGCGATCCGTGCCGATCCGGAAAGCATGGCTGCCGTAAGTGGACAGGGTCGCCGGCGCGATGACTGTTTCCTTACGGCAGGCACCCGTGACATACAGGAAGCGCCCTTGCGTTCAGCTCCTCAGTTAATCCTTCCCGCGCGAACAGAGAATGGCGGAATAATTCCCGGTGGCTTGACCGGTCGCGAGATTGAGATTTCCGGCTGCTATGAAACCTCCGGTCTTCGCGTCGTGGATTTTGGTTTTATGAACGAGAGCTTTGGTGACGAACTCGCCGGTCGCGAAGTTGATCACGCTGACGTCGTCGGTGTAAATCACGCCGGCGGCAGTTGTGACGATGCTCTGTCCAGTCAGGGTGACGATATTCGGATCGTTAGGATCGGTCATCTGCGTCAGGGCCGTGAAATCGTAGGTGGCCGGGAATTCGCCGACCAACGTGCCGTGAGTGCATAGTCCCACCGGCGACTTGCAGTCGGGCGGCGGCACGACGACCGAGGTAAACGGGCCGTAGACGGCATGACATTGCGCTTTCTCATCGTCATCCGCTCTTGCGGGAAGGATCGACAAAAGCAGAACGATGGGAAGCAACAATACGAGACGCTGCGTTTTGATCTGGTGGGTCGTGCCGGTGTAAATGTGCCTATTCATAATTGACTCCTTTCATTCGATGCGGCGGTCACTGGTGATCGATCGTTGCGATTTGTGGTTGAAATCCGGGCCGTTCGTTATCCGCTCTTGTACGCCGGGACTGCGAACAGAGTTGCCATCATCACCGACCTCGAAATCTCTCTCATGACTCCCCCGTTCTCTCCAGAAACTCGATTCCTGCCGTCCGCCGGGACCCTCAGCGAACGCCCGGAGGCGGCCGGACATTTCCGTATTCGTAACGCATGGTCGTGATGCTGCCCGGCGTCGTCACCTCCAGGCGCAGCGGCGGGCTCCGGCTGTTCGAAATCCAGGCCTTGCTGTCGACCGTCCCAAACTCCGTCACGTCGTGCACGCTGAATAGTTCCCGGGAAAACTGTGCGTGATCGTGGCCTGCACGCGGTAGGGCGTGCGCCCGGCGGCGACCTCGGCGGCGATCAGGCCCTGGCAGGCGGAATCCACCGCAAGAGCGCCGCGCGGAATGGCCGAGGCCGGTGTCGCCGCCAGCAACGCACCGGCCAGAATGGAGAGTGGTGACGTCTTCATGACTCCTTCCTTCTATTTCGGCTGGAACGCCGGATCTCCGGTCTGCCACAGCCAAAACGCAATCTGATCGGCGATGTCGAGGTCGTGCTGTTGCCGGGTCGTATCGAAGCCGGTGTGGCCGGCGTCGTAGTCCACGCGCAGGAGCACCGGCTTGCCGCTGCCCGTCGCCGCCTGAAGGCGTGCGGCGAACTTGGCCGGGATCCACGCCGGCACGCGCTGGTCGTTGGCGCCGGCGTAGATGATCACGGCCGGATATTTCACCCCGTCCTCGACGTTCGCGTAAGGGCTCATCGCATACAGGGCCTTGAAGCCGGCTTCGGTCTTAACGCTGCCGAACTCGGGAATGTTGTCCGGACCGTTGGAGGTGGTTTCGAAGCGCAGCATGTCGGCCGCCGGAACCCGGATGGTGGCCGCGGCATACAGGTCCGGCCGCTCCTCGATGGCCCGTCCCACCGTGATGCCTCCGGCGCTCTGTCCGAAGGCGATCAGCCTGCGCGGATTGGAATATTCGTGGTCGACCAGATACTGCGCGCAGGCATTGAAATCCTTCCAGGTGTTCGGCTTGGTTTGCTGAAAGCCGGCCTGGTGCCAGGCCTCGCCGTACTCTCCACCGCCGCGCACATGGGCGAAGGCGATCACGCCGCCGCGCTCGTACCAGGCGCGCATGGCGGGGATGTAGAACGGCGAAGTGCTGTCGCCGTAGGCGCCGTAGCCCGTGATCATGGTCCGGTTGCCGCCGTCCATTGGCAACCCCGTCTTGTGAACGATCGACAACGGCACCGAGACGCCGTCCCAGCTTCTGACCTTCACTTCCTCGACGGCAAGATCATCCGGATGGTCGTACGGTCCGGAGGGCTGGAGATTCGTGACGGCGGCGGTGCCGGCATGCGGATCGACGGCGAGAAAAGCCGGCGAGCGCAGCCAACTCGTGGCCAGCAGCACGGTGGCCTCGCTCAGCGCATCGGTCGACACGTTCGCGACATCCGCGGCATAGGGTAAACGCAACGACTCCGGTTTGGGTCCGGCCGCGAAGGCAAGGCGGTGGATGCTGTTGACGCCGGCAACGCTGACGCGCCAATAGATCGCGCCGCGACCGGCATACACCGCGCTGATCGGCAGGTCGCCCTGCGCGACGGCGACACGCGGTTTCGAGTCGGCGCGTGACAGATCGAGCTCCAGGATCTCACCACGCGGCGCGTTTTTTCGCGACAGCCAGTAAAGCCTGTCGCCTGCCAGGGCGATCACGGGATTGTCGCTATCGTCGCCACCGATGTACTGATCGTCGTAGCTCGCAGCGATCGGACGCCATACGGTCTTTCCGTCCTGGATCGCGGCGACCGGCGCGGTGTAGATGCGCAGGCGCGGATCAGTACCCGGCGAAACATAGGCGACGGCGTAGCGCGATCCAGGGCGAGTCACGATCTCGGCAATCTCGACCTTCGTCATCGCGATCGCCGCGTCGCTGACGCCGCGGCCAATCACCGGCGGATCGGCGTCGAACGAACGGCCCAGAGTGTGCAGGTAGACTCGCTTGTTTTCCTTTTTCGCGGAGGCCGGCATGTCGGCAGCGACCTTCTGGTCGCGCGAGTAGAAGAACGACCGGCTGTCGGAGAGCCAGGACGGCGGCTGAATGTCGCCGTCGATACGATCCGCGGTTTCCGGCAGGTCCTTGCGCGCCTCGACGTCGTAGACATGGAGCACGCTTTCCTCGGAACCCCCTGCGGCCAGCTGGTAGGCGACATAGCGTCCGTCCGGCGAGGGCCGATAGGAGTGAATACTCGAGTGCGCCTTGTCTGCGCCGGAGACCATCTCCGGATCGATCAGCAGCACGTCGGAGGCGTTCACCCCGTCGCGGACATAGAGCTTCGGCGACTGCGAGCCGGCCGGCGTGCGCAGCGTGTAATAGCGCCCGCCGACGATCTGCAAGCCGGACGCCTGTGCCGGCTGCGATTGGTCGAGCTCGGCAACGCGCTGGAGCAGTTGCGCATAGCCGGGCAGAGCATCCAGCGTACCGCGCGTGTAGCCCGCTTGCGCCTTCATCCATTTTTGGACTTCCGGGTCTTTCAGGTTTTCCATCCAGCGATAGTTGTCGACGACCTTCGTGCCGAAGTAGTCGTCGGTGACCGGCCGCACCGGCGCGGCCGGCGGCGGTGTGGTCGCAATCGCGCCGCTCGCTACCAACAGCAGGGACACCGTGCGGACGAGTGCGTTCATCGCTGTTTCTCCTCGAACGACGGCATCGTCGGAACGAACGCGATCTGCGTCTTGCCGGCGTGCGCATAGATCATGATGCTGCCGCTCGGACAGGCGTACTTGACGCCCTGGGATGCCGTCGATCGCGCGCAGGACGCCGGAGCGTTGGCCTTGTACCAGGCGTCGACCGTCTGCACCGAATCGTTCGTTTCCAGGACCATCGGCACGCCCCTGGCGACGGCCGACGCCGGCATGTCGTTCAAGTTGCGGCCGCGCGGATACATCGGCAGCTTGCCGTTGCTCCGAGCAGCCGCGGCGGGCGCGGCGGCGCGAACGGGCTCCGCGGACGTCCATCGATACGAAATGTGGCCCTTCCCTTTGCCCGTCACGTCGCCGTCCTGCTCCTCGCGCACTAGCAATCCCGATGTCTTGGAAATCCAGATCTGGGCGTCGGTGCTGCCGGTCTTGGACTGATACCGCTCGCGGTACACGGCGGCGGCCTGACCGTCCACGGTCTCGTCGCGCAGATAACTGCAGGTGTGGGCGCCGGGACCGTAGATGTCCGGCGTGTCGGCGGCAAAGTTGTATCCGGTCGCCTTCATCTGCCCGTGGCTGCTGCCGGTCTTCCTGTTCGCCTCCGCGATCCGGCCGCAGGCGTCTTGATCCGCACGGGCGCCCGCGCTCGCCAGCGCGGACACGGCGATGATCAATGCGGCGAGTTTCATGGCGCGATCTCCTCTGTTTGTGTTGTGCGTGGATCTACTCTCGTCATTGGCGCGGCGGCGGCCGCCGTGGCGGCCGCCCTTAGCCCGGAGCCGAGACCTCCGCAATCACCGCTTCACCCGCGATTTCGAGGTGGTGCGCTTCGCCGAAGTCCCCGCCACCGACGACTTCGATTTCGGCCCCGTGGACGTGCCGTGTCCCGGAGGAATCGGCTGCGGGTTGAGGCTCGACTTCTGGCCTGGCGCCACGGAATTGTGGTTCGGCTGTCCCGGCACGGCGGTCACCTTGCGCGCCGGCGTGGCGCCGACCGGACCCTTCGCGTTGGAGTGCGCCGTGAGGGGCGCGACGGCCGTGGGATGGTGCGCCTGACCCGGCCGGTGCTTGTCGGCCGACTGCGCGGAGCCCGTGGCGGCGACCATCAGAAGCCCGGCGGCGACGATGCCCAGGACCCGAAGCGGCGTCTCCGAAACCGATCGCTCGTGGACGCTCCCATGGTGTTGCATGACCCGCTCCTTCCTTGCGTTTCAGAAATTCGGCGAGGCGAGAACCTTCCGCGCCGCCGCGATGGCGACGCCGCGCGGATCCCGCACGAACTGGGGCTGGATCAGGAGATAGCGCGTGCCCTTGCGGACGAAGAACATGCGGTGCATGGCGGAAAAGACCGCGTCGTCGCCAATGTCGGCGACGGCTTCCCCGCCCAGCGGCGTCCCGGCGATGCCGCGCGCCGCTTCCATGCTGGCCGAGAGCGCCGCGGAGTCGTTGATTCCGAAAAGAAGACGCTCTCCGCCGGGGCCGGCCCGCGCACCCGGATCCTTGGCCTCGACTTCCGCCCGCATTCCCTTGGTGAACCCGTCGATCATCTTGGAGGCCTGCGGGTCGACGGGAAGGCCCGGAAGGCTGCGGATCGCCTCGGCCTCGGGATTCAGCGATTTGTCCGGGACGCCGAAGTAAGAGCAGCTGTCGGACGCGGACTCCACGCGGGTGATCGCCGTGCCGGCGATCGACCCCGCGTCCTGCTGCGAGAGCAAACTACAGCCGTAGGACTTCGGCCGATGCTCTTCGCGCGACATCTCCGGGAGGCTCGCGGCGACGCGGCCCGCCGCCCGAGCGACGGAGGAGCGGACCTTCCCATCCGGATCGATCGCACGCGCCGCCCGGTGGACCACGACCGCGACGCCGACCGCGCCCAGAACGACGGCCGCCCCCAGGGCGATCAGGACGCCCGCGAGCGCGCGGCCGGCACAAGACCGCTTCGTCAGTTCCATTCGAGCCCCAGCGCCGTCGCCAGGAACACGGCCATCTGACCCCGCGTGATCGGCTGGTCCGGACAGAAGTTGCCGCCGCCGCAGCCCGCGGTGATTCCCGCGGCGACCAGCGCTTCGACGAACCGGAACTGCGGGCTCGTCGTCGGCACGTCGGAGAAGGTGGCCGCGGCCGGCGCGGGGGAAACCTGCAGCTTGTAGTAGATGCGCACGGTCCGCAGGAACTCGACGCCGGTCGTGTCATCGAGGGACACGAAGACGTAGTAGCTGTGGTTCACGTTGTCGATCGTGAACATGGAGCCGGTGCCCGGCGCTCCCCAGACGTAGCAGTTGGTCGAACCGCTGCCGGAGCTGTGCGTGGTCACGACCGTCGTGCAGGTGCTGAAATCTCCGTTGCGGTTGTCGCACTCGGCGATGCCTGCGACCATGTCCGTCGACGAGGAAAGGTCGCAGCCCTCCAGAGTGATTCCGTCGAAGAAAGCGCCCGTCGGAAGCCCGAGCGGCGCCACGAACTGGCCGCTGCCGCCGCAGGAGTGCAGGAAGTCTCCGCTTCCCACCCAGCAATCCGAACCGCTGTAAGGCCGGAACGCCGCGGCCGGGATCAGATGAATCGTGTTCTGGCTCGTGCCCCAGGCCGCGCGGGCCTCGGCGGGCACGAGGACGGCGGCGAACAGGAGCGCGGGGAGCGAAATCGAGCCGCGGAGACGGGAGAATTTCCGAATCGAGACGACGCCGAAATTCGAGAGTCGCATGATGGAGCGCCTCCTTTCAAGCAATGCGATCAGGACGCCCTCGGGCGCGCGGCCGGCACAGGAGCGTCCTCTCAGTTCCATTGGAGCCCCAGCGCCGTCGCCAGGAACACGGCCATCTGTCCGCGCGTGACCGGTTGGTTCGGGCAGAAGTTGCCGCCGCCGCAGCCCGCGGTGATCCCCGCGGCGACCAGCGCCTCGACGAAGCGGAACTGCGGGCTCGTGGTCGGAACATCGGAGAACGTGGCCACGGCCGGCGCCGGCGAGACCTGGAGCTTGTAGTGGACGGCGACCGCTTTGAAGTCATAGCCGGCCGCGTCCGTCAGGAGAGCCTGCCCGAGATGGATGAGAATCACGTACTGGGAGGAACCGCTGACCGTATGGTTGGTGAATTCGGTGGCTCTGGCCAGGCATCCCCCGAGGAAGGTGCAGGCCGCCGAGTCCACGATGACGATGTCGTTGTAACTGGCAATGTCCGTGTACTCGCGCAGGTAGGCCTTCATGTCCCCCGCGGGGGCGGAATAGGGGGTCCTGGTGTAGAAGTCCACTCCCGTGATGAGTGCGCCGGCGGGTAGCGAAACGGGCGCCCAGAAGGGCGTTCCGCCGGGGAAGTCTCCGCCGTTGTAGCCAATGTACCCGGGCACGGATTCCGAGTCCGAGCCGCTCAATACGAATTGCACGCCGCTCGATCGCGGCACGAAGGCGGCCGCCGGAACCTGGACGATCGTTTCCTGGGAGGTGCCAAAGGTGGAAGGCGCAGAGACAGCAAAGGCGGACGCGACCGTGAAGGGACCCGAGAGCAATCCGATGAGGAGAGACACGCTGTGGCGCATGCAGGTTCCCCCTTTCAGGCGTCAGGATCGCCGCGTGGAATAATTCCGTCCTTGGGCCAGCGCTGGTTTGTGCATGGATTTCTTATGGTCGAGCCGTGGATAGTCCCGTGACCGGCCCTGATCCGCCCGCCGGATACGCCTTTGGCTCGTTTCGGTTGGAGCCGCGGGAACGGCGTCTGACCTGCGACGGCAAGGCGGTCACGCTCCAGCCCAAGGTCTTCGACACGCTCGTCCTGCTGGTCGAGAACGCCGGCCACCTGATGACCAAGGAGCGGCTGATGGCGGCCCTCTGGCCGGACGCGGTGGTCGAAGAGAGCAACCTCACCAAGAACATCTGGTCCATCCGAAAGGCCCTGGGCGACGCGGAGGGAGGCGGCCTCTTCGTGGACACGGTTCCGCGGATTGGCTACCGGTTCGTCGCCGACGTTCGCGCCGCGCCGCTGGAAGCCGCGCACTCGGAGAGGCCCGCCGAGGAGCCGGTGCCGATCCCGGAGACGCCGGTCGTCGCCGGCGCCGGAGCGCAAGCGCCCCCGGCGGAGCCCGCGCCGCCGCCGACTCCGCCGCGCCGTCTGGGTCCCTACGAGATCGTGGCCGAGCTCGGCTCGGGAGGCATGGGCCAGGTGTATCGGGCCCGGGACCGGCGCCTCGAACGCGACGTCGCGGTCAAGGTTCTGCCCGAATCCTTCGCTCTCGATCCGGAGCGAATGCGGCGATTTCAAATGGAGGCGCAGTCCGCCGGCGCGCTGAATCACCCCGCCATCACCGCGGTGTACGACTTCGGCGTTCACGCCGGCTCGCCCTACATCGTGACCGAGCTTCTGGAGGGTCAGACGCTTCGCGACCATCTCGCGGCCGGGCCCCTTCCACCACGGCGCGCGGTGGATTTCGCGATTCAAATTGCCGAGGGCCTGGCCGTGGCGCACGAGAGGGGCGTCGTCCACCGCGACCTGAAGCCGGACAACCTGTTCGTCACCCGCGGCGGCCGCGTCAAGATCCTGGACTTCGGCCTGGCCAAGCGCACGGATCTTTCCGGCGGCGGACCGACGGACGCTTCGGACACTCGGGCCGACACCGAGCCCGGCGCCGTCCTCGGAACGACCGGCTACATGTCGCCCGAGCAGGTGCGGGGCGAGCCCGCGGACGCCCGCAGCGACCTCTTCTCCCTGGGCGCGGTCCTCTACGAGATGCTCACCGGGCGACGCGCCTTCCACCGCGAGACTCCGGCGGAGACCATGACGGCGGTCCTGCGGGACGAGCCGCCGGCGCTCTCTGCCGCCGGCATCCCCGCGCAGCCCGAGCTCGAGCGCGTCCTCGACCATTGTCTGGAAAAGAATCCGGATCAGCGCTTCCAGTCGGCGCGCGATCTGATCTTCGACTTGACGGCGATCGGCGGCGGCACGGGCGCCGCGTCGGATCGCGCGAGAGGCGTCGCCCCCGTCCCCGGCCCGCCGCGCTTGCCCCGGCTCGCGGCGAGCTTCGGGATCGCCGGGATCGTCCTCATCGCCGCCGCGGCGCTGATCTTCCTGGCGCGGCGCCATCCCACCCCGGCGAAGCCGTCCCCCGGGGCGCATCCGGGGGCTCCTCTGCGCAAGTCGATCGCCGTCCTCGGGCTCGCCAATCTCTCCGGCCGCCACGAAGCGGACTGGCTCTCGACCGCGCTCGCGGCGATGGTGACCGCCGAGCTTTCCGCGGGAGAACAGATGCGGATCGTGCCGGCGGAGAACGTCGCGCGCCGCCGGCTGACGCCCGCGCCGGGCGCTCTCTCCGCCGAGACGCTTCAAACGATGCGCAACGACCTCGACGCCGACGAGGTCGCCCTCGGCTCTTACGTCGCGATTGCCGCGCCGGGCGGCGAGCAGATCCGCCTCGACGTCCTGGTGCAGGACACCGCGAGCGGCGAGACGCTGGCGGCGGTCTCCGAGACGGGGACGGAGTCGGATCTCTTCCGCCTCGTTTCGGCCGCGGGACAGGACCTGCGCCTGAAGCTCGGCCTGTCCGGAAGAACGGCGGCCGAAGCCGAGGCGGTGCGCGCCGCGCTCCCGCGAGACCCCGCGGCGACGCGCATCTATGCCGAAGGGCTCGACCACCTGCGCCGCGGCGAGGCGTCGGCCGCACGCGATCTCTTGATGCGGGCCACCGCGATGGAGCCCGGCTTCGCGCTGGCCCACGCCGCGCTCTCGGAGGCCTGGTCCACCCTCGGGTACGACGCGCGCGCCGAGGAGGAGGCGCGCAAGGCGGTGGAACACTCCGAGGGACTGTCGCGGGAAGAGCGGCTGGGTGTTCAGGCGCAGCTCGCGCAGGCCCGAAAGAAGTGGGACGAGGCCATCCAGCTCTACCAGGCGCTTTGGACCTGGTTCCCCGACGACATCGAATACGGTCTTCGCGCTGCGCGGATGCAGATCGCGGCGGGCCGCGCGAACACGGCTCTGCAGACCGTCGTCTTGCTCCGAAAGTCGCCCGGCATCCAGGCCGAGGACCCGCGCATCGACCTCGCGGAGGCGGCCGCCGCTGCCGCGCTCTCGGATCACCGTCGCCAGATGGCCGCCGCGACGCGGGCCGTGGACAAGGCCCATCGGCTCGGAACGAAGATGATCCTGGCGCAGGCGCGCCTGGAAGAAGGCAGCGCGATGCAAGACCTGGGCGACTACGCGGGCCCGCAGCCGAAGTATGAGGAAGCGCGATCGCTCTACAGGGCGGTCGGCGACCGCGCCGGTGAAGCGGCTGTCCTGCGCAGCCTGGGGGGACTCGAGCTTTCCCGCGGAGAGCTCTCCGGGGCACGCGCGTTGTACGCGCAGGCGCTCGACATCTCCAAGAGCCTCGGCCATCGAGGGGGCGAGGCCGCCTCTCTGACCGACATGATCAATCTCGATTGGCTGCAGGCCGGCGATCTTTCGCTGGTCGGCCGCGAGCTCGAGCGGCTGCGCGCGCTTTACGAAGAGGTCGCGGACCGTTCGGGCACCGCCTGGGCGCTCAACGGGATCGGCACCGTGGCCTGGGACCAGGGGGACCTGGCCCGCGCGATGGACCTTCACCGGCAGGCGCTCGCCATCTCCCGCGCCATCGGGAAGCCGGATTGGGAAGCCTGGAGCCTGGAGTGCATCGGCGACGTGAGCCATTCGGCGGGGAATCTGCAGTCGTCGCGCGAGAGCTACGAGCAGGCGCTGTCGATCTACGTGCGCCTGAAGGACGAGGGGGCACGCGCGCGGATCCTCAACGATCTCTCCGGCTTTTTCTTCGATATCGGAGACGTCGCCCAGGCGCGCGCCGACGCCCAGGAAGCGATGGCCATCGAGACGAAGCTCGGAGATCTCGACACGCGCGCGCAGACCGCGCTCTCGCTCGCCGACGCGCTGACTGCTTCGGGACAGCCGGAGGAGGCCGCGCGCCTGGCCCGCGAGGCGGGCGCGCACTTCCAACAGCAGCGAGAGAACGGAAATACCGCGCTCGCGCAGGGCACTCTCGTGCGCGCGCTGCTGGCGCTCGGCCGAAGCCGCGACGCCAAGGACATCTCGGACCAGGCCCGTTCTCTGCTCGAGGACACGAAGGTCAACGAAATCCTTCCCGCGCGTCTCGCCTTCGCCCGGGCCGACGCCGCCGCCGGCCTCGTCGCGCCGGCGCGCAAGGAGATGGAGAGAGTCCTGCAGAAGGCCGATCGGATCGGCTGGGTCAATTTTCAGCTGGACGCGCGGCTGGCCCTCGCGCAGCTCGATCTGGACTCCGGCCAGTCGGCGCGGGGCCGCGCCGAGCTCGCGTCGCTGGCCCGGGACGCAAAGACGAGCGGCTTCGGCCGGTTCGCGAGCGAGGCCGCCCGGCTCCTCGGGGAGACGCCGGCGCACTGAGACGAATATAGCAAATCTGGTATATTCCGACGGGACCGGGCGGAAGACCGAAGCGACCACGTCGCAGGGAAATCGACGCCGGTGGGAAACTTCTACACGAACATCGCCTCGGACCGACGACCTCCGCCCCGACCGGCTGCGCTACTTTTCGCCGCGCGCGTAGGGTTTCGCCGCGCGCCTGAGGCGAGGGAACCGCCCCTACATCGCCAGCTTGATCACCGCGAAGACGGCGCCCTGCGGATCGGCGAGCACCGCGAACCGGCCGACGTTGTCGATCGTCGTCGGAGGGACGATCGGCTTGCCGCCCAGGTCGGCCGCCCTCTTCGCCGTCCCGTCGCAGTCCTCGACCGCGAAATAGGTCAGCCAGTTCGGAGGCACCGAGCCCCATTCCGCGGGAATCTTCATCATGCCGCCGATGGAGACGCCGCCGCGCTGGAACTCCGTGTAGTCGCCGCCGACCTTGGTGCCCCAGCCGAAGAGCCCGGTATAGAGCTTGCCGGCGGATTCGGTGTCGGTCGTGTCGAGCTCGCACCAGCACATCGCGCCCGGCTCGTTGACGACCTCGGCCCCGATGTGCGTCTTGGCCTGCCAGAGGCAGAACGTCGCGCCTTCCCGATCCCGGATGGTGGCCATGCGTCCGAAGTCCATCACGTCAAACGGCTCGGCCAAAATCGTTGCCCCCAGGTCCCTGGCCTTCTTCGCCGAGTCGTCGGCGGAGGCGACGGTGACGTAGATGTTCCAGTGCGGCGGCACGCCCTTCTGGTTCGCGCCGAGCCCGTAGGCCGCGCCGACGGACTTCTCCTTCTTCTTCCACGTGGTGTAGATCATGTCGGGGCCGGCCGGCGAATCCACGTGGCTCCATCCAAAGAGCGCCGTGTAGAACGTCTTGGCGGCTGCCGCATCGCTCGTGGCCAGCTCGGCCCAGGAAAAGCTGCCGGGCTCGTGACGCGTCACTTCGGTCATGGTGTTTCCTCCCTGCCAATCGCGGGCCAGAGCGTATCCCCGGCGCCGGTCCGGCGGCGCGCATCGGGTCAAGGTGACCGATCGGAGGGACCAGAGGCCGCTCGACCGATGCGAAACGACGGCGGTCAGACTCTTCGCCGGTCAGACCTTTCGATAGATCTCCGCGCCCTCCCGGAGGAACTCCCGGGACTTCTCCCTCATCCCCTGGTCGAGCGCCTTGTCCTCGGCCATCCCGAGCGTCGCGGCGTAGTCGCGCACGTCCTGCGTGATCTTCATGGAGCAGAAGTGCGGGCCGCACATGGAGCAGAAGTGCGCGAGCTTGGCGCCCTCCGCGGGTAGCGTCTCGTCGTGAAACGCGCGCGCGGTCTCCGGATCGAGGGCCAGCCGGAACTGGTCCTCCCACCGGAACTCGAACCGCGCCTTGGAGAGCGCGTCGTCCCAGGCCCGCGCTCCGGGATGGCCCTTGGCCAGGTCCGCGGCGTGCGCGGCGATCTTGTAGGCGATCACGCCGTCCTGGACGTCCTTCTTGTTGGGAAGGCCCAGGTGCTCCTTGGGCGTCACGTAGCAGAGCATGGCCGTTCCGAGCCAGCCGATCATCGCCGCGCCGATCGCGGAGGTGATGTGGTCGTAGCCGGGCGCGATGTCGGTGACGAGCGGCCCCAGCGTGTAGAAGGGCGCCTCGTGGCAGACCGCCATTTCCCGCTCCACGTTCTCGCGAATCAGGTGCATCGGCACGTGCCCCGGCCCCTCGATCATCACCTGGCAGTCGTGGGCCCAGGCCTTCTCCGTCAGCTCGCCGAGCGTGTCGAGCTCGGCGAACTGGGCCTCGTCGTTGGCGTCGGCGGTCGAGCCCGGACGCAGCCCGTCCCCCAGCGAGAAGGACACGTCGTAGGCCGCCAGGATCTCGCAGATCTCGTCGAAGCGGGTGTAGAGGAAGGATTCCTGGTGGTGAGCCAGGCACCACTTGGCCAGGATCGACCCGCCGCGCGAGACGATGCCGGTCACGCGGCGCGCGGTCAGCGGAATGTAGGAGAGGCGCACGCCCGCGTGGACGGTGAAGTAGTCCACGCCCTGCTCGGCCTGCTCGATCAACGTGTCGCGGTAGACCTCCCAGGTCAGCTCCTCGGCCTTGCCGCCGACCTTCTCCAGGGCCTGGTAGATCGGGACGGTCCCGATCGGCACGGGAGAGTTGCGCAGGATCCATTCCCGCGTCTCGTGGATGTTCCTGCCGGTGGAGAGATCCATCACCGTGTCCGCGCCCCAGCGGATGGACCAGGTCATCTTCTCGACTTCTTCCTCGATCGAGGAGGTGACCGCGGAGTTGCCGATGTTCGCGTTGATCTTGACGAGGAAGTTCTTTCCGATCGCCATCGGCTCGGACTCGGGGTGATTGATGTTGGCGGGAATGATGGCGCGGCCGCGGGCGACTTCGCCGCGCACGAACTCCGGCGCCAGGCTCTCGCGCAGGGCGACGAACTCCATCTCCGGCGTCACCATGCCCTTGCGCGCGAAGTGCATCTGCGTGGCGTTGCCCCGGCAGCGCAGGACGCGTCGGGTGCGGGTCAGTGCGAGCTCCGGCGCGCCGGGACGCACCGGCGCGGTCTCCTCGTAGGATCCCCGCGCGAGGATCCAGGGGCGGCGCAGCTCCGGGAGTCCCTGCCGCAGATCGATGACCGCCTCGGGGTCCGTGTAGGGTCCGGAGGTGTCGTAGACCTTGAGCGGCGGGTTGATCTCGATCTCTCCCCTGGCGCCGCGCGTGGAAGACAGCGCGATCTCCCGGAACGGGACGCGCATTCCGCTTGGACCGGCCACGTACGTCTTTCGGGATCCCGGCAGCGGCTCGCGGTTGGCGATCTCGTTGGCGGGGAGGGACTCCGCTCGGGTGCTCATCGAAACCTCCCTACGGCGGCATTACCCGCATCAGGTTTGGGGTCTTCCTCCGCGCGACCTGCCGCGAGGAACTCTCAGCCGTTCCGCCCGCCGGGGCGGAGTAGGCTCCCCCGTCCAGCGCAGTCTACACCGCGGCGCGCGCTCGATCGGGCGCCGGCAGCGCCGCCGCGGCCGGAGAACCGGCCCGGGAATTGAATACACTGTGCGTCATGGATTCATCGAAAGACTCCGGCGCTTCGCGGCCCGGCCCAGGCTCCTCCACGCCCGACGACAAAATGACGAAGAAGGAAAAAGAGGACCTCGAGGAGCAGGTCGAGCAGTTTGAGGGGCCCGACCGGCGCGAGATCCGGGGAAGCGACCGCGAGCCGGAGAAGGATCCCGGGGTGTCGCACTCGTAACCGTCGCCTCCGCTGCGCGCGGGGTCTGCGCTCGTTGAGCGCACCGGCGTTCGGCTCGGCCGGATGCGGCCTCGACCGCCCGCCTGACCCCGCCCTCCGCTCCGGCTCCCGCGTCGCTCGCCTCCTCCTTCGCTTCCGCTCAGGAGACTACGCGCGCCGCGACCGGGGCTAACCCTCTCCCCGGCCCTCTTCCTCGGGGAGAGGGAGAACACACTGGGGACTACGCCTCCGCCTTCCGCCTCACGCCTTCCGCCTTCCGCCTCACGCCTTCCGCCTTCCGCCTTCCGCCTTCCGCCTTCCGCGTAGAACCGACGGCGGGCGCGAAGCGTACTTCTCAACGGTCAGGCCGGTAAGATCTCTCCAGCACCATGAGCTTCATCCTTCGCAAGAGGCAATCCTCGGGGGCGCGGCGCGTCGCGGCGGAAATGCCGCCGGCCGTCCTGCCTCTCGAGCTCGTCTCGGCCGGGGCCCAGCGCCTCGGGATCCTCGGCCTGATCGCCGCCAGCGTCACCGTTCTCCTGAGCGCGGTCGACTGGCACACCTTCACCCGAACGACGCCTCTGCCCGCCGCCTCGCAGACGATCTGGCTCGTGGCCGGAATCGGCGGGGCCGTTCTGTCCCTGGCCATTTCCTGGGTGGCCTTCCGGGAGATGGTGGCTCCGGAGAGGCTGCTCGATTTCGGGCTTCTCTACGAGGTGGCGCTCGCGCTCTGCATCGCGCTGGGCTTTCACGCGGTTCCCGTCGCGTCGCAGGTGATCCCGCGCGGCTGGAGCGCCGTGGCCGTCTGGATCCTGGCCTATCCCTTGATCGTGCCGGGGACGCGCGGCAAGACCCTCCTCGCCACGGTGGCCGCGGCGGCCATGGATCCCCTGGGCCTGGCCATCCACGTCCTGGCCGGAAATCCCGCGCCGTCTCCGTCGCGGGCCATCGTGCTGTTCCTGCCGACCTTCGTCTGCGCGGCGGTCGCGGTCATCGTGTCGCGCAACGTCTATGCGTTGTCCGTCGAGGCCGGCAAGGGGCAGGAGATGGGCAGCTACAACCTCGAGGAGCTGCTCGGGCGCGGCGGCATGGGAGAGGTCTGGAAGGCGAGCCACCGGCTGCTGGCGCGCTCCGCGGCCATCAAGCTGATCCGCCCCGATACGCTCGGCAGCGACGCGCGGGACTGGCTGCGGCGGTTCGAGCGGGAAGCCCGGGCCACCGCCGGACTGCGGTCTCCGCACACCGTCGACATCTACGACTACGGCACGACCGAGGACGGAACGTTCTACTACGTGATGGAGCTCCTGGAGGGGTTCGATCTGGAAACGCTGGTCACGGAGTTCGGCGCCGTGCCGCCCGAGCGTGCGATCGACATCCTCCGCCAGGCTTGCCACTCGCTAGCCGAGGCGCACCAGGGCGGGCTGATCCACCGCGACGTCAAGCCGGCCAACGTGTACATCTGCCGCTACGGGCTGGATTGGGACTTCGTCAAGCTCCTCGACTTCGGCCTGGTCAAGGCGACCGGCGTTCCCGACGACCGCCGCCAGCTCACTCTGGCCGGCGTCATCGCCGGGACTCCGGGATACATGCCGCCGGAGATCGGCATGGGCAATCCCGACATCGACTGGCGGGCGGACATCTACGCGCTGGGCTGCGTCGGCTACTGGCTCCTGACCGGGCAGCAGGTCTTCGAGGGCGCCACGCCGATGCAGGTCGTCATGGCACACGTGCAGTCTGCGCCGATCCCGATCTCGCAGAGAGCCTCCCAGGAGATTCCCCGCGAGCTCGAGCAGCTCCTGATGTCGTGCCTGCGCAAGGATCCCAACGACCGGCCGCAGACGATGCAGGAGCTGGGCAACGCGCTGCAGGCGATCCCGTTGAAGACTCCCTGGACTCAGGAGCGCGCGCGACGCTGGTGGTTCGAGCACGCCGGCGAGGTGTCGCGGCGCCGGGCCCAGGCGCGCGAGCCCGAGCGCGCCGCGCAACCGCCGGCCGGCGCCTCGCTCTCGGCCTGACGCCGGCCCGGGAGAGCTCGGACCAACTCTGCCCGAACGCGGGGCGGCCGCCACCAGTCTCTTACTCAAGGACGCCGCGCGAGATCGCGCCTGGCACTTCTCTCGCCGTGCGCCGATCCGAAAACCTACGGTCTGGATTATGCAAAAAAATGGATTTCAATTCCGATCGTTGGATAAACCACCGATCAAACCGCTGATAAATTGCGGTACAAATAAAAGAAACTGTCTATTATCAATTAGTTAATGTGCAAGGAAAATTTGCCATGACTTGGAATGTCTTTCGCTTAAACCGAACCCAAGAACTCAATCTCAAGAGAGGCGATTTTCAGATCACCAGACTCTGATCACTCGAAGGAAAGGAGGGCATTTCCCGAGCCAACTGAATCCAATCGGCGGTTTTTCTTTGGATGACGACATGCCTATGAGCTTTGAAAAAGAGAGGGAGACGAGAACGATGAGACTTCGAAACACGAGGAGCATCGCGGTGTTGGCCGTCGCCGCGCTGGCGCTCCTGTCCTTCAGCGGCGCGCTCTACGCGCAGCAGCTGACGGGAAACATTTTCGGCTACGTCGCAGACGAGCAGGGCGGGCGGCTGCCGGGCGTCAGCGTGACGCTCTCCGGCGCCGGCGCTCCGCAGGTCTTCACCACGGACTCCCGGGGTGAATACCGCTTTCTCAACATCGCTCCCGGCGGCAACTACACATTGACCTATGACCTCCAGGGCTTCACCAAGGTCACCAAGTCGGGCGTGCAGGTCTCCGTCGGCCGCGACACGCAGACCTCGGCGACCCTGAAGCTCTCCAGCGTCGAGGCTACGGTGACCGTGCACGGCGAGTCGGCGCTGCTGGAGACCCGCAGGGTCGAGACCGGCGCCACCGTCAGCCAGGTGGAATTGAAGTCGATTCCCTCCGCCCGCGACCCCTGGGTCGTCCTGCAGACGGTCCCCGGCATCCAGGTCGACCGCGTCAACGTGGGCGGCTCGGAAAGCGGACAGCAGTCCGTCTACGTCGGCAAGGGCGCGCAGTCCAATCAGGGCGTGTGGAACGTGGACGGCGTGACGATCACCGACATGGGCGCTTTGGGCTCCTCCCCGGCCTACTACGACTTCGACTCCTTCGAGGAGATGCAGGTCGGGACGGGTGGCACGGACCTCTCGGCGGCGACGCCGGGCGTGCAGTTGAACCTGGTGACCAAGCGCGGCACCAACGACTACCACGGCAGCGCCCGCATGCTGCTCGAGAAAGACCGCTGGCAGTCCAACAACGTTCCCAGCGAGCTGGAGGCTCAGGCGGCGCTGGGCGGCACCCCGGCCAGCGGGAACCGCATCAACGAGGTCCAGGACTACGGGATCGAAGTCGGCGGACCGGTGTGGCGTGATCACGCCTGGTTGTGGGCCTCCTATGGGCGCAACCAGGTCGATTTGGTCACGGCAGGCGGCGCCGCGGACAAGACGACGCTCGAGGGCGTCAACGGCAAGTTCAACGTCCAGTTCCTGGAGTCCACGGCGGGAACGCTCTTCTACTCGCGTGACGACAAGTTGAAGTTCGGCCGCAGCGCCGGCCCCCAACGCCCCGCCCCGACGTCCTGGAACCAGGACGGCCCGACCACGATCTGGAAGGGCGAGCTGTCCCAGGTCTTCTCCTCGCAGTTGTTCGCCACGGCGTCGTACTCGTTCGTCGATGGCGGCTTCGAGCTGATACCGCAGGCCGGTGTCGGCACCACCGCCTACCTCGACGCGAACGGCAGCTGGCAGGGGAGCTACGCCTTCTACCAGACCAGCCGTCCGCAGCATCAGGTGTCGGCCAACAGCTCGTACTTCTTCAACACCGGCTCGGTCGGCCACGAGCTGAAGTTCGGGTTCCAGTACCGCCACACTCCGATCTCGTCGGTATCCGGATGGCCGGGACCCACCTCGGCCAACGGAGACTTCACCATCACCAGTGATGGAACGGGAATAGACCCCATCGCCGGCGAGAACATCGCCAGAATGTGGCGGACGGCGAGCTATTCCAACAACCTCGAGTACTACAACGGCTTCCTCGGCGACACGATCACCGCGGGCAACCTGACGATCAACGCCGGCGTGCGCTACGACCAGCAGAAGGGCAACACCGGCGCCGCGACCGTTCTGGCCAACCCGATCATCCCGGACATCATGCCCGGCTTCAGCGTCGCGGCCGGACCGACGGTCATCAAGTGGCAGAACTGGGAGCCCCGCGTCGGCGCGACCTACGCGGTCGGCGACCAGAAGAAGCTCATCTTGAAGGCGAGCTACGCCCGCTACGCGGATCAACTCGGGAGCGGCACGGTCTCCCGCGTCAACGCCATTCCGGGCTATTCCTACCTGCAGTACTACTGGAACGACAAGAACGGCGACCACAAGATCTCGCGCGACGAGCTCAACCTGGCGGCCGGCGTCTATGGCTCCTACAACATCGATCCGAGCAATCCGACCGGCCACGACGTCTTCAACGCCATCGATCCGAACTTGAAAGCCCCCACGACCGACGAGTTCATCGTCGGGGCCGACTACGAGCTCATGCCCGACCTGGTGGTCGGAGGTGCCTACACCTATCGGAAGTGGAAGGACTCCCTCACCAACCCGGGCATCGGTCTGACCGCGGCCGACTACACGCTGGGCAATGTCCAAAAAACGATCTATACCGACTTTCATGGATCGACCACCACCGTGCAGGTTCCGGTCTACTCGCTGACCGGCGCGGGACTCCCCAGCGGCTTCACCGTCACCAACGCTTCGGGTTACGACCAGACCTACAACGGCGCCGAGCTGACCCTGAACAAGCGGCTGTCCAACAAGTGGTCGGCCCGCGGCAGCTTCACCTACACCGACTGGAAGCAGAACGCGGACAGTCTCGATGCCTGCAACGGCCTCGGCTCCAAAGTTCTCGACAACGTCCTCTCCGGCAACTCCGGCGGAAGCTGCGCCAATGGCGACATCGTGGCTCCCCGATCCGGGGGCAGCGGCGCCAAGGGCGGGGTCTTCCTGAACTCCAAGTGGCAGTTCAACGTCAGCGGCCTCTATCAATTGCCGCTGGGCTTCGACATCGCCGCGAACATCTTCGGCCGCCAGGGCTATCCGAACGTCAACTGGATCAACACCAACCCGGGCGACGGCCTGGGCACGCGCAGCATCATCGACGGGAAGCTCGACTCGCAGCGCAACCCGAATGTCTACGACATCGACCTGCGTTTCGACAAGAACATCCAGGTCAACCCGTTGACGATCACCCTCTCGGCGGAAGTTTTCAACGTCACCAACCAGGGGACGGTCCTGCAGCGCCAGGGCCGCGAGGACCTCTCCTCGTACAACCAGATCCTCGAGATCCAGGCCCCGCGCGTCCTGCGGCTGGGAGCCCGCATCTCCTTCTAGCTTCGCCTCCTTTCGATTCGATAGACTCCTTGCCCCGGCGGCTCACGGCCGCCGGGGCTTTTTCTTTGGAGGAGGCAGTATGCGAATTCGGTGGGCGGCGCTTCTGGCTCTGGGGCTCGCGGCGGCCTGTGCCCCGGCCGCCCGGGCGCAGGACTGGCGCGGGACCGGCCGCCTGGACGGCTGGGTCAAGGACGAAAAGGGACAGCCCGTCGAAGGCGCCGTCGTTCAGATGACGATGGAGAATCGTTCCGGCGGTCCCAAGGCCAAGACGAACAAAAAGGGATACTGGGCCATCCTCGGAATCGCCGGCGGGAAATGGAACATGGACATCAGCGCCGCGGGCTTCGAGCTCAAGAAGCTCTCGGTGCCCGTTTCCGAAGCGAGCCGCACGCCGGCGATGGAGATCCAACTCAAGGCCGAGGTGGCGCAGGCGGCGCCGGGTGGACAGGGCGTGGCCGCGGCGCCCTCCGCGACCGGGCAACAGGTCAAGGAGGCGATCGAGACCGGCAACAAGCTCCTGGGAGACAAGAAGTACGCCGAAGCGCGGGCCGAATACGAGAAGGCCCTGGCGCTCGTCCCGGACAATCCGGCGATTCTCAAGGGGATCGTCCAGACCTACCACGGCGAAAAGAACGTGGACAAGGAGATCGAGCTTCTGCGGAAAGTCACCCAGCTCGATCCCGCCGACACCGACACCCGCCTTCTGCTGGGAAGCGTTCTCCTGCAGCAGGGCAAGCTCGACGAGGGCAAAGCGTTTCTGGACGGACTGCCGCCCGGATCGGTGAAGGATCCCGCGGTCTACGTCAACGTCGGCATCCTGTTCCTGAACAAGAACGACGCGGCGCAAGCCGTCGCCTATCTGGGCAAGGCCATCGAGCTCGATCCCAATCAGCCCGACGGGTACTACTACCGGGGCCTCGCCCTCATGCAGCAGAAGAAGAACGCGGACGCGAAGGCCGACTTCCAGAAGTATCTCCAGATCGCTCCCAGCGGTCCGGAGGCCAAGGAGATTCGGCAGGATCTCCTGCCAGCCCTCAAATGACCCTCGAACCGCGCGCGGAACGAGCCGCTCGCTCCCGGCTGCGAGCGCTCGTCCTCGCCGGGGCGGTTTGTTTCGGGGCTTGCCGCGGGGGCGATCGGCCTCCGGCGCCGGCGGGGAAGGCGCCGCCCGGGCGCCCCGACATCGTCCTGATCACCATCGACACCCTGCGCGCCGACGCGGTCGGCTTCATGGGAAACCGCCGGGTGGAAACGCCGCAGCTCGACCGGCTGGCCCGGGAAGGAGAGGTCTTCGAACAGGCCCACGGGTCCAACGTCATCACGCTCCCCTCGCACACGAACATCCTGACCGGTCGCTATCCCTTCGAGCACGGCGTGCGCGACAACGCGGGCTTCGCTTTGGGCGATCGCCTCCCGACCATGGCGACGCTGCTCAAGGCCGACGGATACGTCACCGGCGCGTTCGTGGCCGCCTTTCCGCTGGACTCCCGATTCGGCTTGAACCGCGGGTTCGACGTCTATGACCAGCGGTATCCGCCTTCGGCGTCCCCGTACGATTTCGTCATGCAGGAGCGTCCCGGAAAAGAAGTCGTGGCCGCCGGTCTGTCCTGGTTCACGAGCCAGAGCGGAAAGCCGCACTTCTTATGGGTGCACATCTACGAGCCGCACGCCCCGTACCGTCCTCCGCCAGAGTTTGCCGCGAAGTTCGCCGACGACCCGTACCTGGGCGAGGTTTCCGCGGCCGACGCCGCGCTCGCGCCGCTTTTCGACGCGATCCGCCGGGACAACGTCTTCGTCGTCGTAACCGGCGACCATGGAGAGGCGCGGGGCGGGCATGGCGAGCTGACCCACGGCCTCTTCGCCTACGAGGAGACCCTCCACGTGCCCCTGCTGCTCTGGTCCCCCGGACGGGTCGCCGCGCAGCGCAGCCGGCGCCTGGCGCGGCACGTGGACATTCTTCCGACGGTCCTTTCCGCGGCCGGCGTGACCCCGCCCAAGGACCTTCCCGGCCGCTCGCTGCTCGGGCCGGAGGAGAGCGAGACGGACTACTTCGAGTCGCTCTCGAGCTCCTTCAACCGCGGCTGGGCGCCGCTCGCCGGCATCTTCGACGGCCGTTACAAGTTCATCGATCTTCCCATTCCGGAGCTCTACGACCTCGCCGCGGATCCCGGCGAGACGGTCAATCTCTTCTCCAAACAGCCGGAGATCGCGGCCCGGTTGAAGCGCCTGCTTCCCAAACCCGGCTCCGCGGCTCCCAGCCCCGACTCGGAGACGGCCCGGCGGCTGCTGGCGCTCGGCTACCTCTCCGGCGGAGCCAAGCCGAAGGCGGTCTACACGCCGGAGGACGATCCCAAACGCCTGGTCCGCGTGGACAACCAGATTCATCGGATCATCGAGCTCTTCCAGACGGGCAAGCGCGACGAGGGCATCGCTCTTTCGCGCCGCGTCGTCGCCGAGCATCCGGCCATGCCGACGGGATACGAGTTCCTGGCCTTCCTCCTCCAGGACGCCGGCGACGACGGGAACGCCGCGAAGGTCCTCCGGGACGCGGACCGGAAAGGTCTGGCCTCCGAGCCGATGCGCGTGCGGCTGGGGCTCATCCTCTCGGAGTCGGGCCAGAGCCAGGAGGCCCTGGCGGTTCTGCAGCCGCTCTCGTCCAGCTCCGATCCGGACGCGCAGAACGCCCTGGGGATCGCCCTGGCGGACGCCGGCCGCATCCCCGACGCGCTGGCGGTCTTCGAGAAGCTCCTGGCGCGCGATCCCAACGACGCGGTCGCGCTCCAGAACGAAGGGATCGCCCGCTTGAAGGCGGGCGACGCGGCCCGGGCCGTCGAGGTCCTGGCCAGGGCTCTGGCGATCAACGACAAGATGCCCCGGGCCCTGAACGCCAAGGGCGTGGCGGAAGCCGAGCTCAATCGCCCGGTGGACGCGATCGCTTCGTGGAGGCGCGCCGCGCAGCTCGATCCGCGGCAATACGACGCCTTGTTCAACATCGGCCTCGTGGCGGAAAAGATCGGCGACCATGCCGCCGCGCGCGAGGCGCTCCAGAGATTCGTCGCGACCGCGCCTCCCGCGGTGTACGGAAAGGACGTGGCGCAGGCGCGTCAGCTTCTGGCCGGGCTCGGCGGCTCCTGAGACTTCGCCCCCGGTCCGCGTGAGAAAACTCTCGTCATCCCCCGGGGCAGATCCCTCGTCGCCATGCTCCTCGGGATGACAGGTCATCCGATTTCTTCGAGGAATGCCTGAGGCACACTACCGCTTCGCGGCCGGCGGCGATTCCCGAACACTCGCCACGTAGCGCTCGGCCTCGGCGAGTCGCCCGAGCTCGGACGCGTTCTGCAGAAAGAGGCGCACCGCCGGCGCGTACCCGGGAGACGTGCGCACGAGCGGCCTCAGGATCGCGTCCGCTTCCGGCCGGTTCCCGCGCAGGCGCTCCAGCATCGCCGCGGCCAATTCCACGGGAGGCGCCTGCGGCGAGAGCGCCCGGGCCTTGCGCACCGCAGGTTCGGCGCCCACCGCGTCTCCCGCTTCGAGGCGAATCATGGCGAGGAGGGTCCAGCCCTCGGCGTTGCTCGGATCGAGGCGCGTGGCGTCCGTGGCTTGCGCGGTCGCCTGATCCGTCTCGTGCCTTCCCCAGGCGATCCGCGCCAGACCCCGACGCGCGCCGGGGTGCCTGGGGAAGAGCTGCAGGAGCCGCCGGAGGGCTTTCTCCGCCTCCGCTCCGTTTCCTGCGGCGAGCTCGCTCTGTCCCAGGGCCTCGAGGCTCAGGGGATCGTTGGGGCGCAGCGCCACGGCCTGTCGGAACTGCTCGCCCGCCTCGGCCGTGCGCCCCTCGCGCTGGAGCAGAAGGCCCAGGTGGTATCGCGCCTTCTGGCTCTCCCCGCCCTGGGCGAGCGACGCCCGAAAGAGGCTCTCGGCCTCGGGAAGCGCCTGACGTTCCGCCGCGAGGACTCCCAGTCCGTCGAGCGCCGGCCCGAAGGCGGCGTCGTGCGAGAGCGCGCGGTGGAACGCCGCCTCCGCGTCCGCGGGACGATTTTCCCCGAGCAGAGCCTCTCCCGTGTAGAACCATTCCTCGGCCAGCACGTGGCTGGGACCGTGGCGCCAGATGTGGGAGAACCCGAGCGCCGCCAGGGCGGCGGCCGCGCCGATCGCCAGGCGGTGCCAGGCGCGCCCGCGCACCGCCTCGGCGCCGAGCGCGACGGTCCAGCCCGCGAACGGAATCAGAAACGCGGTGAGCGGGAGGCGATAGCGCGTCCCGACGACCAGGAAGACGCAGCTCGCGGCGAGACCGGCGGCCGCCGCGAAGAGGGGCCAGGGGCGCGGCCGCCGCCGCGCGGCCAGATAAAGGCCGGGCGCCGCCAGGGCGAAAACCAGGCCGAAGCCGGGGAGAAGAGCGAGCGGGGTCACCGCCGCGGAGAAGAACGCGAAACTGTGGGTGTCCCGGATCTCATCGCTCTGAAACGTCCACACGAGCTTGCGTCCGAGAAGGGCCGCGTAGGCCAGAGGCCGGTGAACGATCTCGGCGAGCGTCTTGCGGAAGTAGTAGCGATCCTGCTCCGCGGCGCTCTCGCGGCCGTTGCGAAGAGCCTCGCCCTCCAGGGCGTCCCAATCCCTTCCCGGCCGCGCGCTGGCGACGCCGCTGCCGGCCGGCGAATTGCCCAGGTAGAAGTTCATGCCGCCGTGCGACTGAACGAAGAGAAAGCCGCCCGTGGCCCGACGGCTGGCGACGGCGACCGGAACGATGGGAAGAACCAGACCGGCGGCGAAGAGGACCATGGCCAGGGCCCGGCGACGAGGCGCCGGGCGAGCCCGGAGCCAGAGGACGAGCGCGGGTGCCAGCACCAGGGCCGTCGGCCGGACGTCGGTGGCGAAGCCGAGCAGCACTCCTGAAAGAGCCGCCGCCGGCAGCGTCCGCGGCAGATGGCCGGCCGCGAGCGCGGAGAGAACGAGCAGGAGGATCAGCAGGCCCTCGGCGAAGAGCGACACGTCGATCCAGATCGACGGCGCGAGCGCCGCGGCGAGAAGTCCGGCGGCCGCTCCGGCTCCTCGTCCAAAGTGCTTCGCGGCGAGGACGCCCAGGGCGCAGCACAGCGCCGCGCCCATCGCCGCCTGCGCAACCCAGACGGGAGGCAGCGATCCTCCGAAGAGCGCCAACAGGCCCGCCAGGAAGAAGGAATACCCCGGGCCGTGCGCGGGAGGGTTGGGAAAGGCGAAGTCCCCGGCGGCGATGCGGCGGGCCCGGATCAGATACTCCAGCGAATCGAGCTGCGGCGATCGGTAGATCGGCAGCTCCTGCAGCCGTGCGGAGGTCCAGAGCCGTAGCGCCAGAGCGACGGCGAAGATTCCGAGGGTCCAGAGAAGCCCGAGCGAGCGACGCGGGCTCGGCGGCGCGCTCGGCGCGGCGCCCGGTGCGGGGGGCGATGGCCGTCGTTGCGCGTCTCGCCTTCGCGCCCGCTCGCGCTGCCTGCGCTTCACGCCGCGAAGGGTACCAAAGGCGTTCTGGAGCCGCCGGTCATCCCATTTCGCCTCCCGGGCCCGCCGCGGCTAAGCTAAGACGGATGGCGATGCCCCGCGCACCGAGACAGGCCGCGAGCCGGATCCTCGCCGCGATGGCGGCGGCCGCAGTGGCCCTTTGCCTGCCGGCTTGCCGCTCCCGAGCGGCCCGGACGCCGGTCGTCCTGATCTCCGTCGACACGCTCCGATCCGACCACTTGCCAGCCTACGGATACCGCGGCGTGGCCACGCCCGCGCTCGACGCCCTGCGCCGCGACTCGGTTCTCTTTGCGCGCGCCTATTCGCACGTGCCCTTGACGCTGCCGTCGCACGCCACGCTCTTCACCGGTCTCCTTCCGGCGCAGAACAGCGTCCGAGACAACTACGGATTCCCCCTGAACCCGGGAGCGCTCACCCTCGCGGAGTGGCTCTCCCAGGCCGGCTACGCGACCGGAGCGGCCGTGTCCTCCTCCGTCCTCGAGAAGGGCACGGGCATCGGCCGCGGCTTCTCCTTCTACGACGATTCGGTCGGGAACGCGGACAAGCGCGACGGCGCCGTGGCAGAGGAGAGCCTTGAGCGCTGGATCGCCGCCCACCGCGGCGAGCCGTTCTTCGCCTTCCTGCACCTCTACGAGCCGCACGCGCCCTACTCGCCTCCCGAGCCATACCGGGCGCGCTACCCCAACCGGTATGACGGAGAGATCGCCCGGGCGGACGAAATCGTCGGAACCTTGCTCGCGAAGCTCAAGGAGTGGAATCTCTACGACCGCTCTCTCATCGTCTTTCTCTCCGATCACGGCGAAGGGCTCGGCGACCACGGCGAGGCCGAGCACGGCGTCTTCCTCTATCGGGAGTCGATCCAGGTGCCGCTGCTCGTCAAGTTTCCTGGTCGTTCCCGGGCCGGCGAGACGGTCGAGGCGGCCGCGGGATTGATCGACGTCTTTCCGACCGTAGCCGGGGCGCTGCGGCGGACTCCCCCGGCATCGCTTCCGGGACGCAGCTGGGCGCAGGCTCCCGCGAAGGGATCCTCTCAGCGAAGAATTTTGTCCGAGACGCTCTATCCCCGCCTGCGCCTGGGCTGGAGCGATCTCGCGTCGCTCACCGACGAGGCCTACCAGTACATCGAGGCCCCGCGCCCCGAGCTCTACGACCTGCGCCAGGACCCCGGCGAGAAGAACAACCTGGCGCCGCGCCTCGATGCCGAGTTCCGCCGGCGCCGCACGGAGATGGCGGCGATCCCGCGGTCCCCGGCTGTCTCGCAGACCGCCGATCCCGAACGGGCCAAGAAGCTCGCCTCGCTCGGGTACCTGACGGGCTCGTCTCGCGCCTCGGGCGCGCTTCCCGATCCGAAGGACCGCATCTCCACGCTCGCGCTGCAGACCTCGATCGGACGCCTCTTCGCCGAGAAGAACTACCCCGAGCTCGTCCGGGCCTGCCGGGCCTTCCTCGCGGCCAATCCCGCCACCATCGAGATCTCGCGTATGCTCGCGCAGGCTCAGGAAAAGATGGGAAACCGGGAAGGCGCGATCGCGACGCTCCGTCAGGGGTTGAAAGACAGCGAGGCGACGGCGGCGCCCGACCGGCGCGCCGCGGCCCGGGAGCATCTTGCTCTGCTCCTCGTCCAGGGCGGACGGACCTCCGAGGCGCTCGCGCTCGGCAGCGGCTCCGACTACACGGACCCCACGGCCTTGAACGCCCTGGGAACGGCCCGGGCGCAGTCGGGCTCCTGGAGCGAGGCGCGCGTGCTCTTCGAGCGAGCCCTGTCGCTCGATCCCAACGATCCGCTCTCCAACCGCAACCTCGGCGCCGTGCTCCTGAAGCTGGGCGAGGTGGCGGCGGCCCGCGACCGCCTGGAGACGGCCGTGCGCCTCGATCCGCGAAGCGCTCCCGCCTGGGCGTCGCTCGGCAACGTCCGCGCGCGTTTGAACGACGAGGCCGGCGCGGCGGCGGCCTGGCAGAAGGCGATCGACATCGACGCGAATCAGTACGAAGCGCTCTACAACCTGGCCATCGCCGCCGGACGGCGGGGCGACGTCGCTTTCGCGCGCACGGCCCTCGAGCGGTTCGTCGCCCAGGCGCCCCCGCGCCTCTTCGCGCGGGAGATCCAGGAGGCGCGCCGCATCCTGGGAGCCCTGCCCGGATGAGATTGCGCGGGACACTTCTCCGACTCGCCGGCGGCCTGGTCGTCCTTGTCTTCCTTTTCTCCGCCGCCGCCGGATGCCGCGGCGGCCGGGGCAAGATGGTCTTTCCTTCCGCCCCCGTGGTCCTCATCTCCGTCGACACGCTGCGCGCCGACCACCTCCCCTTCTACGGCTACCAGGCGGTCTCGACGCCCCACCTCGAGGCTCTGCGCAAGGACGCGATTCTGTTCGAGAACGCCTACACGCACGTGCCGCTGACTCTTCCGTCGCACGTCTCGGTCATGACCGGGCTCCTGCCGCCGCAGAGCGGAGTGCGCGACAACATCGGCTACATGCTGGGACCGGCTCCGGTGACCCTGGCCGCCTTCCTGGCGGGAAAGGGATACGCGACCGGAGGAGCGGTGTCGGCCGCCGTCCTGTCCCATGTCACCGGCGTCAACCGCGGGTTCTCCTTCTATGACGACGACGTGGAGCCCACGGCCATGGACCAGACCATCGGCCGGCTGCGGCGCGACGGAGCGGAGACCGCGGCGCGCCTGGAGAGCTGGATCGCGTCGGTCAAGACGCGTCCGTTCTTCGCCTTCTTCCACATCTACGAATGCCACACGCCGTACGAGCCGCCGGAGCCCTACCGCAGCCGCTACCCGCTCCCCTACGACGGCACGATCGCGCGGGCCGACGAAATCGTCGGGGGCCTGCTCGATTCCTTGAAGGCGAGCGGGATCTACGACCGCGCGGTGATCGTGTTCATGGCCGACCACGGCGAGGGGCTCAAGGACCACGGGGAGGACGAGCACGGCGTGCTCCTCTACCGGGAGACGATCCACGTGCCGCTTCTGATCAAGCTGCCGGGCGCGCGCCGGGGCGCAAGTCGCATCGCGGCGCCCGTCGCTCTCACCGACATCTTCCCGACGGTGGCCGCTCTGCTGGGACTCCCCGCCCCGCCCGGCCTCGCCGGCTTTCCGATCGTGACCGCGCAGGAGAAACTCCCGGTCCGCCGGATCTACAGCGAGACCCTTTATCCGCGGCTGCACCTGGGGTGGAGCGACCTCGCGGCGCTGGAAGACGACCGGTACCAGTACATCGAGGCGCCACGGTCCGAGCTCTACGACATGGTCGCCGACCCCGCCGAGCGCCACGACCTGGCCGCAGGGCTCCCCGCCGCGTTCCGGTCCCTGCGCATCGCGCTGTCACGGATCGCGCGGCCGCTACAGCCACCGGGATCGACGGACCCCGAGCAGATCAAGAAGCTCGCCGCGCTCGGGTACCTGAGCGGGAGCCCGACCGACCTCGCCTCCAAAGACCTGCCCGACCCCAAGGACCGGATCGACGCGGTCGATAAGCTGAAGGAGGCCTTCGGGGCGCTGAAGGACCAGCGCTACGAGGAATCCGCGCGCCTCTTCCGCGACCTCGTGGCCCAGAACCCTCGGATGGTCGACGTGTGGCAGCTCCTGGCGCAGGCCGACCTGCAGCTGGGCCGCGACGACGAAGCGCACCAGGCTCTTCTCCAGGCGGCCAAGCTCTCGCCGGGCAATCCCCAGGTCCTCCTGGCGCTCTCCGAGTACTTCCGGCTGGTCGGCGAGTTCCCGGAGGCTCGCCGCCACGCCGAGCTCGCGCGCGACGCGGGGGCCTTGAACGCCCATGAGAACCTGGCCCGGATCGCGCTCGGCCAGAAGGACCTGAAGACGGCCGAGGCGGAGGCGCGCGCGGCGCTCCACGAGTACCCCAACCGACGCATCCCGCACCTGATCCTCGCCCACGTCTTTCGGGATCATGGAGACCTGCGGGGGGCGCTGGCGCAGATCGCGGAGGTCGATCGTCTGACCAAGCCCTTCCAGCCAGCGCTCTTCAGTCTCAACTATTTGAAGGGAGACCTGCTCGCCAGGCTGTCGCGAAATGCCGAAGCCCAGGCCGCCTTCGAGCAGGAGATGCACGATTTTCCGGATTCCGCGCAGGCCTACACCGGGCTCGCGGTCCTTTTCGCCAGCGAAGGCAAGGAGATGGAGGCCCGCCGGACCCTGGAGAGCTGCCTGGCCAACGCGAAGACGCCGGGCCCCTACTACGCCGTGGCCCGGACGTACGACGTGCTCGGCGACCCGGGCCGGGCCGTCGCCGTCCGCTCCGAGAGCAGGAAGAGGTTCCCGGGCGCCCATGAGCGGACCGAAACCGAAGGCGGCTGAGACTCTTTCTCAAGGGCTCCTGAAGGTCGTCCCGAAGGTGTTGCAAAGCGCCGGGCCCCGGGAGGAAGATAGCCTTCCGGTAACTTTCCCGGGGGGAGGCTCTCCATGCGCCTGCCGAAGTCGGTCTCTGGTTCGCTCGCCGCAATTGCGCTCTTGGTCCTGATCCCGTTTCCGGCCCACGCCGGAGACAAGGACAAACCAAAACAGGAGCAGGCGGACACGACGGTCCGCGAGGAAGCGCGAGTCACCGTGGTGGAGGTCCCGGTCAACGTCCTCGACCGCCACGGCAACCCCGTCGAGAATCTGAAGGCCGAGGACTTCGAGGTCTACGACGACGGAAAGAAGCAGCCCATCACGGGCTTCGAGGTCATCGACCAGAGGCAGCCCCTGCCCGCGCCGACGGCCGACGAGCCCCCGGTCAATCCGGCCGCCCGTCGGCACTTCGTGCTGGTCTTCGATCTGACGTTTTCCTCGCCGCACGGAATTTCCAACGCCAAGAAGGCGGCGCACGACTTCGTGGTCACGCGCATGAAGGAGCTCGACGAAGCGGCGATCGTCACCTACTCGGTCGAGCGCGGCATGCGCCTGCTCGTGAGCTTCACCGGCGACCGCACGCAGCTGGCCGCGGCCGTGGACACCATCGGTTTTCCGACGCTGGCCGAGCGCGCGGCCGATCCCCTCGGATTCGTCCTGACGCCTCCCTCCTTTTCCAACGACTCCGGCTTCTTCAACGTGAACAAACTCGGTCCCCGCGGCGCGGGCAACGACGCGGTGATGGACGAGGCGCTGGAAAACATGCAGGTCTTGAGAAGCCGCAATCTCCGCCAGGTCTACCGCGAGCGGGTGGTGCGGTTCCTGGACGCCTTCGGCAAGATGGCCCGGGCTCTGGACGCCGTCTCCGGGAGGAAGCACATCCTGCTCCTGTCGGAAGGGTTCGACAGCCAGGACCTCTCGGGCTCCGCGTCGGGCGGCGCGCAGCAGGCGCAGTGGATCGTCAACGGAGAGTCGTGGAAGTTCGACTCGGACTCCCGTTGGGGCGACTCGCAGTTGAAGAGCCTGATGGACCGTGACCTCTCCCTCTTCAACAAGTCCGACTGCATCATTCACTCGATCGACATCGGCGGCTTGAAGGCCCTGTCCGACGTGACCGGCGGCGCGCAGACGGTGGTCAACGGAGAAGACTCCCTCTACTACGTCGCGGAAGAGACCGGCGGCGAGTTCCTGCACAACTCCAACGACCTGTCCGACTCCTTCGAGCGCCTGCTCGACCGCACCGGCCTGATCTACGTCCTGGTGTTCCAGCCGGTCCGGGTCCCGCAGAACGGCAAGTTCCACCCGCTCAAGGTCACGGTCAAGAACAAGTCCTGGCACGTCTCGGCGCGCTCGGGCTACTACGAGCCCAAGTCGGAGAAATCGTTGAGCCCGGTGGAGCGCAAGCTCGCGCTTTCCTCGGCGATCGCCTCGGCGCTTCCCCGCACCGACGTGCCGTCGTGGGTGCTCGCGGCCCCGGTCCCCACCGAGCAGGGCGGCTCGCGCGTGGCCGTGGTGGTGGAGGTTCCCGGCGACCGTCTCCTGACCGGCCATACCGATTCCAAGATGGACGTGGACCTCTTCGTCTATGCGATCGACAAGAAAGGCAAGACGCAGGACTACCTGTACCAGCCCGTGACCATCGACCTGAAGGTGGCCGAGGAGAACCTGGCGCGCAACGGCCTGAAGTACTACGGCCAGTTGAACCTCCCGCCGGGCGACTACACGCTGCGCACGCTCGTCCGCGACAACGAAACGGGACGCTACGGCGTGAGCATCACGCCGCTGAAGGTGCCGCAGGCCTCCGCCCCCACGGCCCTGCCCCCGCTCTTCGTGGACCAGGGCCGGAAATGGATTCTCGTCAAGGCCAAGTCCCTGCACAAGGCGGAGGACCCCGGCGAGTATCCGTTTGCCATCTCCGGCCAGTCCTTCGTTCCGGCGGCCCTGGCGGACATGAAGAACGGGATGAAGAGCCGGGTGTGCGTCATCGCCTACAACTTCCCGGCCGACGGTGTTCCGCTCGAGTACACGGCCCGCGCCGTCGGCGTGGACGGCAAGACGCACGGCCGGATCGATCTGAAGCTGATCGGATCGTCCGACGCCGAACATGCCGGAGCCCGCAAGCTGATGCTCGAATTCGAGCCG
The DNA here is from genome assembly GCA_963733955.1 of uncultured Acidobacteriota bacterium. Lineage (GTDB taxonomy): Bacteria > Acidobacteriota > Thermoanaerobaculia > UBA5066 > Gp7-AA6 > DATFTF01. The sequence continues at coordinate 120,636 of CAVTEW010000003.1, read as the reverse complement.
CGGGGGTTCGATCCCGGGCGCTACGCGCTGGCGGTCAAGCTCAAGGATCCCAAGACGGGGAAGACGGCGGAGAGCTCGTTCCCGTTCGATATGCAATAACGTCGCCTTCGCTCCGGTTCGCGATTTGCGCCTTCGGCGCACCGCCGTTCGGCTCGCCCGGATGCGGGCTCGACCGAACGTCTGATCGCGAGACCTCCGCTCCGGCTCCCGCGGCGCGAGTCGTTTCGCGAATCCAGTTCGCGAAACTTGGTCGCGCCGCGAGCGGGGCAGGCACGACGGGAGAAACCCTCACCCCACCCTCTCCCTCGGGGAGAGGGAGAAGGCCGTCGCCGGAGCCCCGAGAGCAACATCGGCCGAGGAGAGACGCATCCAGGGTAGATCCCTCGCTGCGCTCGGGATGACATGAGAGTGGAGGGGCTCGGCGAAGGCACGAAGGCGCCTGAGCCCCATTCCAGAGCCCCGGTAGCCAACCCTCTCAGCGCCGGTCGCGCAGCGACCGCCCGCGCTGAAAGCCGACGTCACGCGCCGCGGGGAGCTGGAGCGAGCACGGGGCCAGGCGTTTGGTCGAGCCCCTTTGGGCGAGCCAAACGCCGGTGCGCCCGTTAGGGCGCAGGCCCCGCGCACAGCGGAGGCGACGTTATGGCACCGGCCGGATCTCCCGCAGGCGGTCCTCGGCCAGGATGAGCTGCACGTGGGTGCCTTCGATGAAGCGCTGGTACTGCGATCGGGTGACGGGGAAGCGGTAGTGCGCGGTCGCGCCGCCGTCCTGGGCCTCGAAGTCGAGGTAGTACGTTCCCGATCCTCCGTAGCTCTGTCCCGCGCTCCCCGGCGGCTCGAAGGTGCGGTCCACCACCACGGCCTCCAGGGTCCGGAAACCCTTGCCCGCCGTCGAACCGCTGGCGGGATTCGGTTTGGAAGAGGCACAGCCAGAAAGGAGAAGGCAGACGGCCAGCGCCGGGGCGGCGCACACAACGGTCTTCACTTGCGGTCCCCCGTCAGGCGCTCGATCTCTTCCCGGGCCCGGTCCACGATCGACCGCGTCGACCGCAGCAGCTCGAGCGTCAGGGAACGCCCCTCGCGAAAGACCGTTCGCCCGAGCGTCGAAAAGGACTGCCCCAGAAGGCGCAGCTCTTCGGCCATGTCGTTGCCGGGGGGCTTGGTCTGGCCCGTCTCATCCATGATGCACCTCTGATTTCAACCGTCTGCAAATAATCTACCGGATCCGCTTACCGTTCTTCACCACCACATCGACGCGCTGGAGCAGGTTGATGTCGGAGAGGACGTCTCCTCGAACCGCGATGACATCCGCATACCGTCCCGGCGCGAGCGTCCCGAAGTCCTGCGCGTGCTTCAACCAGGCCGCCGGCCACCGCGTGGCGCCGGCGATGGCCTGCATGGGCGTCATGCCCAGCCGCACCCAGGCGGCCAGCTCCCGCCAGGTCGAGTCGGTGTGGAAATTCCCCGGGACGCCCGAATCGGTGCCGACCAGGAGCGTGACGCCGGTGTCGCGAAGCTGTTGGAACTTGTGCGCGAGCGTGGGAATGCGTCGGCGCACGAGCTGGAAATACGGGAGAGCGGGCAGGCGCTGGAGCGAGGCCCGGATGTCCGCGACGATGTCCGGGGCGAGCCCTTCCTGCCACCGGGGATCGTTCAGCCGTTCGGGAAACGTGTCCGCGGTGTACTGCGCGAGAAAGAGACCCTCGATGGTCGGGCACCAGGCCAGGGTCTGGTTGCGCTTGCGGATGCCCTGGAGGATGTCCTCGGGATACCCCGGCTCGGTGCCCAGGCCGGTGTGCTCGAAGCAGTCCACGCCGTACTTCAGCCCGATCCGGATCTCGTCCTCCCGGTGCGCGTGGGCGACCACGGGCTTGCCGGCCTTGTGCGCCGTCTCGAGGACGGCCTGGACCTCCGCCTCGGTCATCTGGTCCTGATCGATGAGCTTGACCAGGTCGACGCCGGCGTCGACGATCTTCTGCACCTTGGCCCGGGCGTCGGCGGCTCCGTGGACTCCCCACCGGTACTCCTTCTCCCGCTCGGTGTAGGACTCGTGCTGGATGAATGGGCCGGAGACGAACAGGCGCGGGCCGGGAATCTCGCCGCGGTTGATTCGATCGCGCACGTCCAGCACGTCCTCCAGAGGAGCGCCGAGCTCGCGCCCGAAGGTCACGCCCGATTCGAGAAGCTGCCGGGCCGCCGCGGGCATGATCTCCTTGCGGAAGCGCGAACGGTAGGTGAGGTCCCAGTGCTCGTAATCGCCGTGGCCGAGGATCATCAGGTGGACGTGCATGTCGGCCAGACCGGGGAGGACGGTCATGCCGCGCGTGTCGATCGTCGGCGTGCCCGGCGGGACGGTGACCTGCGAGCGCGGCCCCACGGCCACGATCCGCTCTCCGGCGACGAGGACGACGCCGTCCTCGATCGGCGTGCCTTCGTAGCCGTCGACGATGCGGCCGCCCACGAGCGCGAGGGTGGGCTTGCCGGGCGGCTGCTGCGCCGCCCCGACCGAGGCGCCGATGGAAACGAGGATCCCCGCGAGGAACGTCCGGAAAACGATCGTGCGCATCTTTTCGGTCCCTCCGTTGGCGTATATGCTAAACCGGGCGTGAGGCGTGAGGCGCGAGGCGGAAAGCGGCACCCGGGCCGAATCCGCCCGAGCGTGAGTTGAAGACCGTCAGAGCATTGCCAAGAAGATGATCAAGGCACCGTTTCGAGCGCGCGTGGCGCTGGTGGGTCTCGGGCCGATCGGCATCGAGGTCGGCAAGGCCCTGGCCGTGCGGGAATCCGTGGAGTTTCTCGGCGCCGCAGATCCTTCGCCGGATCTGGCCGGCAAGCGCCTGGCCGATCTCCTTCCGCTGGCCGGGGAGGCCGGAGCCCTACGCGTGGAGGCCTCCGCGCCGGCCCTCTACGCGAAGTCGGCCTCGTCGCGCGGCAAACGGGACATCGTGGTCTTGTGCACCGGCTCCCGGCTGGAGGTGGTCCTTCCGCAGATCGAAGAGGCCATCGACGCGGGATTTCACGTCGTCTCGACGTGCGAGGAACTGGCCTACCCCGAGCTCAAGCACGCCGTCCCGGCCCATCGCCTCCACCAAAGAGCGCAGGCCAAGGGCGTCGCCGTGCTGGGCACGGGAGTCAACCCCGGGCTGGTGATGGACCGCCTGGCGCTCGCCGCTGCGGCCGCGTGCGTTCGGGTGGATCGAGTGACCGTGACGCGCGTCGTGGACGCGGCCAAGCGCCGCGGGCCTCTGCGAGCGAAGGTCGGCGCGGGATTGACGCGGAAAGAATTCGACCAGGGCGTGGCCGAGCGCAGATTGGGCCACGTGGGCCTGTCGGAATCCGCGGCGATCATCGCCCTCGGGCTGGGGCTCCCGATCGACGAGATCACCGAGACGATCGAGCCGGTCATCGCGGCGCACGCGACCGACGGCATTTCCGCGGGCCACGTGCTGGGCCTGCACCAGATCGCGCTGGTGCAGGCGGGAGACGAGCCCAGGGTCATCCTCGACCTGACCATGGCCGTCGGCGTCGCCGATCCCGCCGACGCGATCGAGATCCAGGGAGATCCCCCCGTGCACCTCAAGGTGACTGGCGGGTTCCACGGCGACCGCGCCACGGTCGGGTGCGTCGTCAACGCGATCCCGTTCCTGGTGGCGGCGAACCCCGGGCTGCACAAGGTCGTCACGCTGCCCCTCTTCGGCCTCTTTCCCGAGCCGGCTTCCTAGCCACGGCTCCGCGCTCGATGCACCTCCTCGAGCGAACGCAGACGATCGACGCGTCGATCTCCGACGTCTTCGCGTTCTTCTCGCGGCCCGAGAACCTCGCCCGGATCACGCCGCCGGGTCTGGCGTTGCGCGTGGCCGGGATCCCCGCGGACCCGCTGACGGAGGGAAGCCGGATCGCCTACCGGATCCGCTGGCTGTTCCTTCCGCTTCGATGGGTCACGCGCATCGCGCGCTTTGACCCGCCGCGCGCGTTCGAGGACCGGCAGGAATACGGCCCCTACCGTTTCTGGCTGCACACGCACTGGTTCGATGCGACGCCGGACGGCAGGACGGTCATGACGGACCGCGTCGAGTACGCGCTTCCCCTGGGGGTCCTCGGCGCGGCGGCCCATCGGCTGCTGGTGCGGCGCCAGATCGAATCGATCTTCGACCATCGGCGCGAAGCGATTGCCCGGATCTTCGCCCCCTCTCCGGGCCGGTCCGAAGGACCCGGAGCATGAGCGCGCTCATCCACACGCCCATTCATTGGTCCCGGCGCGAGCCGCCGGCGCCGCAATGATCGGAAGGGCTGCGCCCTCTGGCCGGCCGTTTGCTCCCCTTCCCGCGGCATGAGCGCGAGCCTGCGGCCCTTTCTCGAACCGCGTCCAACCGGGCTCTACGCGCCGGCGTTCGACGCCCACGTGGACCCTCCCGCCGCCGTCGCCCGCGCCCTCCTGTCGCACGCCCACGCCGATCACGCCGCGCCGGGACACGGCGAGATCTGGGCGACCGCGGAGACCGTCGCGCTCTACCGCCGCCGCAATCCGGACTGGTCGGGCCTGGCCCGCGTGCTCGAGGCCGGAGATCGCGTCGAGGGACGCGATGCCGTGCTGGAGGTCTTTGACGCCGGCCACATCCTGGGCTCGGCGCAGCTGCGATTCTCCGGCGGCGACGCGTCGCTCCTTTACACCGGAGATTTCAAACGCCGGGCGGGCCGCACGACGAGGCCGGCCCAGGCGCCGCGGGCCCGGGTCCTCCTGACCGAGTCGACGTTCGGGCTGCCGGTCTTCCGCTTTCCGCCCCGCGGCCAGGTCGAGGCGCGGCTGGTCGAGGCCTGCCGCGACGCGATCGCCGCGGGCCAGACGCCGGTGGTCCTCGCCTACGCCCTCGGCAAGGCCCAGGAGGCCAGTCTCGTCCTCGCCGAAGCCGGTATCCGCTGCGCCCTGCACGGCGCGGCCTGGAAGCTCCTGCCGGAGTACGAAGCGGCGGGATTTGCCTTTCCGCTCGCGCGCCCCTGCGAGTCCGGCCCCGCGGAGCCCGGCGAAGCCCTCATCGTCCCGCCGCGGTCCGCGCGGACGCCGATCGTGCGGAACGTGAAGCGGCGGCGCGTGATCTATCTCTCCGGGTGGGCGGTGCGCTCGGCGGCGCGCGCCGAGTTCGACGCCGACGTCCTGCTTGCCTTTTCCGACCACGCCGACTTCCCCGAGCTTCTGGACCACGTCGCCGACGTGGCTCCGGAACGGATCGTCGCGCATCACGGTTTCGCCGAGGACTTCGCGCGGATCCTGGCGGCGCGGTCGATCCAGGCCGAGGCGCTCTCGGGCGCCTCCGAGCGGCCGGCCGAGGACGCATGACCGCCTACCGCGCGATCGCCGAGGCGCTGGAGGCGGTCTCCGCGACGCGCGGCAAGCTCGCCAAGATCGATCATCTCGCCGCCGCTCTGTCCGGCCTGGAGGGCGAGGACCTCGTCGCCGGCGCTCGCCTTCTCGCCGGCTCGCCGTTTGCCGAGTGGGAGGAGACGGTGACGTCGGTCGGCTGGGCCACGGCGGCGCGGGCGGCCGCCGCGGTCACCGGGTGGGACCTGGAGACGGTGGGGGCCTGTGCCGGGGCGATCGGCGACCTGGGCGAGGCGATCGGGCTGCTCCTGGACGCCACGCCGGGCGATCCCCTTTCCGTCGCCGACGCCGACGCGCTCTACCGGCGGCTGGCCGGTCTGCGAAAGGCCGCCGAGAAGCAGCGGGCCCTGGAGGATGCGCTGCGGCGCGCCTCGCCGGTCGAGGCCAAGTTCCTCGTGAAGACCCTCTCGGGCGGATTGCGCATCGGCGCCGACGTCGCCACGGTCGAGGAGGCCGTCGCGAAGGCCTTCGGCGCGGACCGCGAGGCCGTGGCCCGGGCGCGGCGCGACAGCGGGGACATCGGCGAGACCGCGCGGGCGGCGCGGGACAGCCGCCTGGACCGGATCGGCTTCCGGCTCTTTCATCCCATCGGCTTCATGCTCGCCTCGCCCATCGAAGAGGCCGCCGACGTGGCCGCGGAGCTCGCGGTCTTCGCGGTCGAGGACAAGTTCGACGGGATCCGCGCCCACGCGCACAAGGACGGCGTCCGCGTGGCGCTCTTTTCGCGCACGCTCGACGACGTGACCGCGCAATTCCCCGACGTGGCGGCGTCGCTCGCGGCGGCCCCGGGCTCGTTCCTGCTCGACGGCGAGATCGTGGCCTGGTCGGGCGAGCGCCCCGAGTCGTTCTTCCGGCTGCAGCGCCGCCTCGGGCGCAAGGCGCCAGCCGCGGAGATCCTGGCCGAGATCCCGGCGGTGTTCATCGCCTTCGACTGCCTGTACCGCGACGGCGCGGCGCTCTTCGAGAAGCCCTGGGAGGAGCGGCGCGGGCACCTGGCGTCGCTCGGCAGGAATCTGCGCGTGTCGGCGGCCTCGTCGGCGGCCTCGCCCGCAGAGCTCGAGGATCTCTTCGCCGCCGCCCGCGCCCGCGGCAACGAGGGACTGGTCTTGAAGATGCGGGACTCCCTCTACCAGGCCGGCAAGCGCGGCCGGGCCTGGCGCAAGTGGAAAAAGGCGACCGCCACCCTGGACGTCGTGGTGACCGCCGTCGAGCAGGGGCACGGCAAGCGCGCCGGGATGCTGTCGGACTACACCTTCGCCGTGCGCGAGGGGGAGGGCCTCGTCAATATCGGCAAGGCTTACTCCGGCCTCTCCGACGAGGAGATCCGGAACCTGGGCACCCGTTTCCGCAAGATCACCACCGCGCGCTACGGGCCGGTGCGCGCCGTGTCCCCCGAGGTCGTCCTGGAAGTCGCCTTCGACACCATCCAGAAATCGAGCCGCCACAAGTCGGGCTACGCCTTGCGGTTCCCCAGAATCGTCCGCCTGCGTCCGGACAAGAAACCCATCGACGCCAACACCCTCCAGGACGTCGAGGAGCTCTACGCGAGGCTCAGCGGCGGCCCCTCGCCGATCCCCGCTTCTTAGACTCGAACCGTCCCCGTTCGGGATCGTGTCCCCTGCGGCGACGACTTCCCGAGTAAGGGGTGTGGGATAAGGAACGAGGACAAGGTGTGGGGTAAGGAGGTCGTGATGCTGACGAAGGTCAAGATCGCCGCGTATGTGCTCGTCGCCGGGGTCTTTCTGATCGGAGGCGGCACCGCCCGCGGGGCGGTCCAACACCCGCTCGATCCGCTCGAGGACACCGAGATCCTCGCCGCCGCGAACATCCTGCTGCAGGCGCACGCCGCCAAGCCTGGCGCGATCTTCCAGAGCATCGACCTGCGCGAGCCGCCCAAGGACGACGTGCTCTCGTTCCATGTCGGCGATCCGATCCCCCGCGCGGCCACGGTCTTCTACCGGCAGGAGAAGAAGAGCTACAAGACGATCGTCGACTTGACCCACGGGACGTTCACGACGCCCAAGCTCATTCCGGCAAGCGACGGCCAGCTCGGGCTCACCATCACCGAAGTGAGCGACTTCTCTTTCGCGTTCCAGAATCCCGCTTTCCTGTCCGCGCTCGCGCGGCGGGGACTCACGACGCCGGACCAGCTCGCGCACGTTCTGGTGACGCCGCTGACGCCCGGCTCCTTCGGCCTGCCCGAGGAGGCCCGCCGCATCGTCAAGGCGCAGATGTATTACACAGAAGGAGCCGGCATCAACCTGTACGCCAGGCCGATCGAAGGCATGCAGGCCATCATGGACCTCGACGACCGGCAGGTGATTCGGGTGATCGATACCGGCGTCGTGCCGGTCTCGGACATCACTCAGAACTTCGACGAGGCCACCGTCGCCGGGCGCTATGGGCTGCGCCCCGCGCTCAAGCCGATCACGGTCGCCCAGCCGCAGGGGGCCAACTTCGCGTTCGACGGAAACTTCGTCGAGTGGCAAAAATGGCGCTTCCACGTCCGCTTCGAGCGCCGCTCGGGCACGGTGATCTCCCTGGCCACTTACGACGGGCGCCCCGTGCTCTACCAGGGGTCGCTGGCCGAGATCTTCGTGCCGTACCAGGACCCGGGGAGCAACTGGTTCTATCGCACGTACATGGACGCCGGTGAATTCGGCTTCGGGCTGCTGTCGTCGCCGCTCACCCTCGGGCTCGACCTGCCCGCCAACGCGGTGCTGCGCGATGCGCTGGTGGCGGCGGCGATCCCCGATCCCAACCTGCCGGTGATTCCGCTGCCCTTGCCCCACGTGGTCGGCGTCTTCGAGCGGCTGACCGGCAATCCGGCGTGGCGGCACTTCGAGCTCTTCTCCAACGGGGCGTACGAGGGACGAGCCGATGTCGAGCTGGTCGTGCGGTCGATCTCCCAGCTGGGAAACTACGACTACATGGTCGACTGGATCTTCACGCAGCGCGGCTCGATCCGCGTGGAGGTCGGCTTGACCGGCATCGACGCCCCCCGGGGCGTCGTGGCGGAAACGGTGGACGACGCCGCGCAGGAGACGCAGTTCGGGACGCTCGTCTCACCGAACCTCGTCGCGATCAATCACAGCCACCATTTCAACTTCCGGCTGGACGTCGACGTCGACGGCCGCGACAACAGCTTCGTGCTCGGACAGCTCAAGCAGCGCCCGGCGCCGGGGCCGCGCAAGAGCGTCTGGGTCGTCGACGAGACGGTGCTGCGGCGCGAGTCGGACGGACAGCTCGACGAAAAGAACTCGGTGTGGCGCGTCGTCAATCCGCACCGGCGCAACGCGCGCGGCTACGAAACCGGCTATGTGGTCGAATCACACGCCAACGTCGAACCGCTTCTGAATAAGGACGACTTCCGCCGCGCGCGCTTCATCGACCACAACCTGTGGGTGACGGCATTCGATCCGGACGAGCGCTACGCTGCCGGCGACACGCCGAACCAGAACCCCGACGAGCCCGGGCTGCCGCGGTACATCGCGAACAACCAGAGAATCGTCGACACCGACATCGTCCTCTGGCTGACCGTCGGGTTTCATCACGTGCCGGTGACCGAGGACTCTCCGGTCCTCGGGAGGGAATCGCTGTCGTTCGAGCTGAAGCCCGCCCACTTCTTCGATCACAACCCCGCCCTCGATCTGCGCCGGGCGCCGTTCGAGGTCGGCCCGTAACGACACAATCAGGCTGCCAAGGATCTTACGGTCCGTACAGCGTGAGTCCGAAAGTGGTGGTCAGGAAGACGGCCATCTGCCCGCGGGTGACCGGGTTGTTGGGACAGTAGTTGCCGCCGCCGCAGCCGGCGGTGATCCCCCGCGCGGCCAGCTCGTCCACCCACACCGCGAAGCCCGACGAGCACGGCACGTCGGCGAACGCCGGCGTCACGCACGCCGGCGGCGTGTACGTCGAGCCCTCCAGCGTCCGCAGCAGGAATACCGCCATCTGCGCGCGCGTCACGTCCGCCGTCGGACAATACGCGCCGCCGCCGCACCCCGCCGTCACTCCACGGTTGGAGAGCTCGTCGATCCACTTGGCGAACCCGTTCGAGCACGGTACGTCGTTGAAGACCGGCGTCACGCACGCCGGCGGCACGTACGAGGCGCCCTCCCGGGAGACCAGCAGGAAGACCGCCATCTGCTGGCGCGACACGTTCGACCCCGGACAGAAGTTGCTCCCGCCGCAGCCCCCGGTGACTCCGTCGTGCAGGAGCGTCTCCACGAACCGGTAGACGCCGCTGCTCGCCAGGACGTCCGCGAAGCTCCCGCCGATGTGGACCGTCCAGGCCTTGGAGTCCCCCGAGCTGACCGATTCCGACAGCGACGCGTCCCAGTGCTGCACCGGCCGGGTGGCCGGGTTGGAGACCGAAACGGTGTAGCAGTCCGCCGTCGTCGAGGCGCAGTCCGCCGTCGCCCCCGCGGCGATCGTCCCGTAGCTCGCGCTCGCGTCGGGACGGGTGTAGGTCGCGCCCGCGGGACCGGTGAAGGCCGTCGCCGCGCCGGTCAAGGCGATCGGGGAGCCGGTCGTGTTTTTCCAGGACGGCGAGACGACCACGGATTCCCCCGGTTCGAGCACGCCATTCCCGGCGGTGTTGACGGACAACGCGGCCGGCACGGCGGAGCACGTCACGACGCTGGCATTGGTCGTCCCGGCCGGCGAGGCGCAGCCGCCGACCGTGGCCGTGACGCTGTAGATCCCGGAGGCCGCGGCGGTGGCCGAGAGAATGGACGGATTCTGCACGGAGGACGTGAAGCCGTTGGGGCCCGTCCACGCGTAGGCCGCCCCGGCCACGGTCGAGGCCGTCAACTGCAGCGTCTGGCCGGCGCACACCGGACCGTTGTTGCCGGCGGTGGGCGCGCTCGGAACCGCATTGACTGTGAGCGAGCCGGTCGCCGAGAGGATCGCTTGGGAGAGCGAATCGGTGACCCGGACGTCGTAGCTCCCCGAGTCGCCGGTTCCCGTCGGATTGATCGTCAGCATGGCCGTCGTCGCTCCGGAGATCGCTCCGCCGTTGGAGAGGTCGACGGTGTTGCGCCGCCAGCGGTAGGTGAAGGGACCCGATCCCGAGGCCGTCACCGAGAAGCCCGCCGATTGGCCGGCGCAGAGCGTCTGCGGGGACGGAGACGGCGCGGTGACGGAGAACGGCACGCGCTCGTACGCGCCCATGTCGACGATGGGCGGCGTGCCCGCTCCAGTGTCGCCCTTGGCGGGATCGTCGAAGAAGCGCGGCAGCCCGGCCAGATCGCTTGTGACGCCGACGGGGACGGCGGCGTTGTTTCCGGCGTCGATCGCGGGAGAGCCCGCGCCCGGCCGCCAGTCGTGAGAGGCCGGCGAGACGAAGAGCGGATCGGCATTGATGTTGCCGGTCCCGCCGAACCCGCCCTGGACGTCGCTGTAGGTCGCGTTGAGAACGCCGCTCAGGAAGGTCTCGCCGGTCGCATCCCCCCACAGAATCGAATTGGCCACCGCGCTCGTCCCCGAGAGGACGGCCACGCCGTATCCGGGATGTCCGGTCACCGTGCTGTTGATCAGCGTGTTGCCGCCCTGGAAGTACTCCACGCCGTTGCCGGAGTTCTGCGCGATCAGGCAATCGATCGCCGTGACGTTGTTGGTGACGTCGATGCCGCCTCCGCGGGCCGGGTCGGCCGCCGAGTTGCCGCGGATCAGACAGCGCAGCAGTGTCAGGCTCGTGATCGTTCCGGCGGAGACGCCGCCCCCGGCCACGCCCGAAGAGTTCGACAGAAACGTGCTGTCGGAAATGGTCGCCCCGCCGCTCTCGACCCGCACACCGCCGCCGCGCGTCCCCGCCGCGCCGCCGGTGAAGACGCAGTGGCCGATCGTCGGATTTCCGCCCGTGACGAGCAGGCCGGCGCCCCGATCCTGATTCGTGCCCGCGCCGTTGGCGTTGCCCGCGGTGATCATGAACCCGTCCAGGATCCCCGTCGCGGTCACCGTCGCGTCGGCCGCGACCACGTGGTAGCTGTTGTCGGCGGCGCTTGCCGCGGTCCCAATGTCGCCGGAGAGGGTCGTCACGTGCGCGGCCGGATCGCGCTCGATTCGCAGCGTCTCCGTGCCGGCGAACCCGCCGTAGACGCCGACACCGTTCTTCAGCGCGAAGGAGAGCGTGCGGTCCGTCGTCGTGGTCGGCTTGTACGTCGCCGCGGCGACCCAGATCTCGTCGCCGGATGCCGCCGCGGCCAGGGCCGGCGGAAGGGTCTGATAGGCGTTTGTCCAGGACGTCCCGTCGTTGGCTCCGGCCGCCGCGGCGTCGACGAAGATCGTCCTGGCCTGCGCCGCCAGAGCGGCGAGGAGGAGCGCCAGCCCGACCGGAAGGGGGCGCTCGGATCTGCGCATGTTGTTCTCTGGCGCCGATTCTATCCTCCTGTGGCCACGGCCGGGAGCCCGCTGCGCGTGTCACAATCGGCTCAACGCGTCACCGGCATTCCAACAAATTGGAGGACGACATGGGACTCGGCGAGCGCTCATCCCGGATCCGCGCAGCGATGGCGGTTCTTTCGGTCGGAGCGGCGATCTGGCTCGGCCGGCCGCTCCTGGCGCAGAAACCCGCGCAGACTCCGAGCGCCTTCTATCTGTCCTTCGTCGCCGCGGCGGAAAAGATGACCAGCCTGAAGGACGTGCTTCCCTTCTTTCCCGCCGACCAGGTGGCCGTCCTGAGCACGGTGCCCAAGGAATCCGAAAAGCAGATGATCGAGAAGGCCAAGCAGAAGCTCGTCACGGGCGTTCGGATCCTGAAGGAATCGCCGTACCAGGACGGATTCCTCCTGGAGATGGAAGGGACTCAGAAATCGACCCCGACGCGTGTGCGCGGCTGGGCGAAGATCATCCGCGAAGGCGGAGCCTGGAAGCTCGCCAAGGACGATTGGACCGGCGGTCCGCCGCCCGCGGCGCCGAAGATTCCCGCGACCGTTCTCGAATCCGGCCGCGCGGTCGGCGAATTCACGGTCAACGGAAAGGCCGCCAAGCTCCTCTACGCGCGGGCGACGGCCGGACCGGACAGTTTCGACAAGACCAAGACGGAGTACCACGTGACGCTGTCCGACGCGCCTTGGAAGCCCAACGACTCCAGCCAGAGCGACAAGGTCAAGGCCGGAACCCTGCATTGGCTCGAGCTGTCGATCGGCGAGACGAAGCAGGTCTACGGGACGATGCTCTACCACGAGGGATTCGAGAACGGCTTCCTGAGCAGCGCGGGATCCGGCCCCAGGTTCGAGGCGGAGAAGCTGGGCCCGGACGTCGTCGCCGGCCGCGTCTACCTCGAAGCGCCCCGCACCGCCGGGAGCCAGACCTTCTACTACGCCGCCACGTTTCGGGCGCCCGTGGAAAAGAACAGATAGCGCGAGTCGGCGACACCTTCGACGACACCCCGAGGACGAGGGCTCTCGTTTTCGATCGACCCGGGCGAACGAGCAATCGGAGCGGAGCCGTAAGAGGGGTCTGGCCGGATCCGAAAGTCCCCATAAAAAGGCGGCCCCGGCTTATTTTGTGCCGGGGCCGGGAAGGAAGGTATCGCGTGCTGGTCTATAAAACAGGCTCTTTTCGGAGTTCATTCCAGAATGATAAGTCTTTGATAGAACGAGATTTATTGACTGACGATCTCGAAGCTGGCCAGGGCCAGAAGGGGGTCTGAGACCAGCTCGATTCGGACCCCGAAGCGATTGGCCAGATCGGCGAAGAGGTCGGGCTCTTCCTCCTCCACCAGGCGTAGAAGCGATGGCCGGACGCGAGCCTGGATCGTGTCGCCTGCGGCGCAGAGAGGAGCCACCTTCTCGATCTCGCGCCGCAGATCCAGCGCCACGGTCAGATCGGTCTTGACCCGGCCGGTCCCTCCGCATTCGGGGCAGGAGCGCGTCACCGTGCGCTCGAGATTGCCGCGGGAGCGCTGCCGGGTGATCTCGATCAAGCCGAACTCGGAGATCTGGAGCACACGCGTGCGCGCTCGGTCCTTGGCCAGCTCCGCTTCGAACTTCTCGAACACCTCCCGGCGATGCTCCGGCGAGATCATGTCGATGAAGTCGACCACGAGAAGGCCGCCCAGGTCGCGCAGACGGATCTGCCGGGCGATCTCGCCGACCGCCTCGAGGTTGGCCGCGAAGACGGTCTCTTCCAGCTCGTCCTTGCCGAGGAACTTTCCGGTATTGACGTCGATCGCCACGAGCGCCTCGGTCTGGTGGATGACGACCGTGCCTCCCGACGGCAGGAGCACGTGGCTGCCCAGGGCGGCCTCGATCTGCGCCTCGATGCCCAGACGCGCGAAGAGCGGCTCGGTCGCGGAATCGATCTCCAGGAGCGGGAGCAGCGCCGGCGCGACGGCGGCCAGGAACTCGGAGAGACGTGCGCGCGTTTCCTCGTCGTCCACGCGGATCGCGCCGGTGTCGGCGCCGGCCAGATCCCTCGCCACGCGCACGGCCAGGTCGAGCTCGCGGTGGAGCAGGAGCGGCGCCCCGCCCAGCTCTGCCTTCTTGTCGATGCGGGCGGCCAGATCGGTCAGGTAGCGCCAGTCGGCCTGGAACTCCTCGGCCGCGCATCCCCGGGCGGCCGTCCGCGCGATGAATCCGCCCTGGCCCGCCAGCCCCTCCAGGATCCGGCGCAGCCGTTCCCGCTCCGTCTCGTCGGCGATGCGCCGCGAAACGGCGACGCCCCGCATTCCCGGCAGGTAGACGATGGTGCGCCCGGGGAGGGACAGATTGGTGGTGACCCGCGGCCCCTTTCCCGACAGTGGATCCTTGGTCACCTGGACGACGATCTCCTGCCCTTCCTTCACGAGCTCGTCGATTCGAGGCCGCTGGCCGCGCCCGTCTGCCACCGCCGCATCGTCTTTCTCGGCCTCGGCGTCGAGATCGTCGAGCCGGGGGATCGCGTCCTCGACGTAGAGGAACGCGTCCCTGTCCAGGCCGATCGACACGAAGGCCGCCTGGATGCCCGGCAGCACGCGGTGCACCCGGCCCAGGTACACGTTGCCCACGAGGCTGCGGCGGCGCCTCCGTTCGTGGAAGACTTCCACCGCCCGCCCGTCCTCGGTCACCGCAACGCGGGTTTCCGGGGGCGTCGCGTTGACGAGGATTTCCTTTCTCACGCGTTGGCGAACCGGCGGTACTCGACGCCCAGAATCAAGCCGATCGCCAGGAACGTGGTGGCCACGGAGGAGCCTCCATAGGAGACCAGCGGCAAGGGAATCCCCGTGGTCGGCAGGAGGCCGATCATCATCGACGTGTTGACGGTCACCGAGAAGAAGATCGTCGCGGTCAAGGCCAGGATGAGGAACACGCCGCCGCGGTCGCGGGCCACCAGGGCCAGCCGGAGACTCCGCAGGACCAGCGTCGCGAAGAGAGAGAGGACGACAATGACCCCCAGGAACCCCCACTCCTCCGCGATCGAAGCGAAGATGAAGTCGGTGTGCGGCGTGGGCAGAAACCGCAGCTGGCTCTGGGAGCCCGAGCGGAAGCCCTTCCCGGAGAAGCCCCCGGAGCCGACCGCGATCTTCGACTGCCGGACCTGGTAGCCGGCCTTCAGCTGGTCCTGGTCCGGATTGAAAAACGTGGAGATCCGCTGCTTCTGGTAGTCCTTCAGGAAGAACCAGGCTCCTCCCGCCGCCACGACGACGATGAGCGCGATGGCGATCCAGCCCTTGAGCGGCATGCCCCCGAAGAAGAACCCGACGCCGAGGATGGGCAGAAACGTCAGCGCCAGCCCGAGGTCCGGCTGCAGGAAAACCAGCAGGAACGGAACGCCCACGATCACGCCGAGCTTGACGAAGGCGGACAGACGCAGGCGGGCGTCGTCCTCGTTCTCGAAGAGGTAGGCCACCAGCAAGGCGGTCGCGATCTTGGTCACCTCGGCCGGCTGGAACTGAAAATTCCCAAGGCGGATCCAGGAGCGGACGTTGGCGATCCGCTGTCCAAAGGCGAGCAGGTAGACCAACGGCACGAGGCTCGCCAGGTACAGGGGAAAGGAGATCTTCAGCAGCGTGCGGTAGTCGGCCAGGACCGCGGCGCAGAGCAGCGCCAGGCCGACCCCGACCCAGATGGCCTGCCGCGCGGCCAGCCCGTGGAGGCGCCCGGCGGTGGTCGCCGAAGCGACGAAGAGGATTCCCAGCACGGCCAGGGCGAGCGTGGACAGCAGCACGACCAGGTCGAGCCGGCGGGGAACGGGCAGGACGCGGGAAATCACGGCGCCTCCGGCGCCGCGTGAGACGTGAGGCGTGAGGCGTGAGGCGGCCGGCTGGTTCCGAGATCGGCCATTCCCCTTCCGCCTTCCGCCTTCCGCCTTCCGGACGCCGTCATGGTTGACCTTTCCGGCTCGAAGCGGACTGCAGTCCGTCCTGCGCTCCGCGTTGCGCCCTCAAAGCCGGCGTCCCATCCGGTTTCTCCTTCGGCTTGACGAAGCGCTTCTCGAAAAGGTCGCGAGCCAGCGGCGCGGCGGCGGAACCCCCGTGCCCGCCGTTCTCGACGAAGACCACCACGACCATCTGGGGATCGTCCAGAGGAGCGAAACCCGCGAACCAGGCGTGGTCCTGGAGCCTCTTGCGATCGGCGCCCGCGCGGATGACCGCCTCGCGGCCGATGACCTGCACGGTTCCGGTCTTGCCGCCGGCCTCGACTCCCGGCGGGCGCGAGCCGAAGGCCGTGCCGCCCGGCTCGTTCAACACCGCCCACATGCCGCTCTTGACGATCGCCGCCTTCTCCGGCGCCAGAGCGAGGCCCTGCTTGGGATCGGCGGAGAACTTCAGCTTCTGGTTCGTGGCCGGATCCTGGGACGCCAGGAAGAGATGCGGCGTCGGCAACCGGCCGGTCTCGATCAGGCCCGAGAGGGCGCGCGCGACCTGGATCGGGGTCACCAGCACGGGTCCCTGCCCGATGGCGACGGAGATCGTCTCGGAGGGATACCAGCGCGCGTGCCGCTTGTCGCGGGCCCATTCCTCCGACGGCACCAGCCCCGCCTTTTCGTAGGGCAGGTCGATGCCGGTCGGCTCGCCGAACCCGAAGCCCCTGGAGATCTCGGCGATCCGATCGATGCCCAGCCGTCGGCCGAGGTTGTAGAAGTAGACGTCGCAGGACATCTTGATCGCGTCCCGCAGATTTACCCAGCCGTGCCCTTCCTTCTTGTGGCACTGGAAGGTGCGTCCGTAGAACGTCGCGTGGCCCGGGCAGAAGATCTTCTGATCCGGGTCCACCAGGTTGAGCGAGAGCGCGCCGTACGCTTCGAAGATCTTGAAGATCGATCCCGGGGAAAAGGCGTTCTGGATCGCGCGGTTCTGGAGCGGGTTGTGCGGGTCGGCGAGAAGCTCGCCCCACTGCTCCGCGGTGACGCGCCGGGTGAACCAGTTGGGATCGTAGGAGGGCGAGGAGACCAGGGCCAGGATCTCGCCGTTGCGGGGATCCATGGCCACGACCGAGCCGACCCGGTCGCGGAAGTATTCTTCGGCGATCTGCTGGAGATCGAGGTCCAGGGTCAGGTACAGATTCTGTCCCGGCCGCGCTTCGACGCGCCGCTCCTCGGCGATCTCGTGTCCGTGCGAGTCGACGATGACGCGGCGTTCGCCGTCCACGCCCGCGAGGAGCCGCTCGTAGGACCCTTCGATGCCCTTCTGCCCGATCCAGTCCCCGACCCGATAGCCGTCCTCGCCGGAATGGACCTGGTCCGGCCTCGCCTCGGAGAGATAGCCCAGAGCGTGCGCGGCCTCGGCGCCGCGCGAATAGAGGCGCCGCTGCGACACGGTGATGGCGAACTCGGGGTGGTCCGGGGCGTGCGCCTCGATCGCGGCGACCTCCTCGATCCCCAGGTTCTCGGCGATCGGAATGGGCAGGAACTCCGGATCCTTCAAGCCCCGGTCGACGCGGCCGCGAATCTGGTCCCGCGGAACCTTCAAGACCTGGACGGCCAGGTCGATCGAGGTGTCCAGATCCCGGGCCTCGCGTCGGTAGAGGTGCAGGGTGTAGGCCGGCTCGTTGTCCACGAGGATCGCGCCGTGGCGGTCCAGAACGTAGCCCCGCGGCGCGTTGATGCGCACCGAGCGAAGGCGGTTGTTCTCCGAGAGCCCGAAGAAGTAGTCGCCGCGCACGATCTGGAGGTACCAGTAGGCGGAGGCCAGAATCGCGAACACGATCCCCACCGCCAGGCGGATCGCCTCGATGCGGCGGGACAGCTCGCGGCGGTTCTCGCGGACCTTTAACACGGCGCCTCCGGCGCCGTGTCGTGAGGCGTAAGGCGTGAGGCGTGAGGCGGGGCGGCTCTCGTCATCGCAGCCTCCGCAGACGCCGCCGTTCCCACCATTCGCGCCACGGGAAGGTCCGCGCAGCTTCCAGGACTCCTCCGGAGGCTCCGGTGGCCACGGCCCGCCAGAGGGCCTCGCGGGAGAACAGCACGATGGGCGCCTGCAGCAGCAGCGCCGCCAGCAGCGCGACGACGAGATCGTTGAGGAGCGAGGCCGCGGCCAGCGCTCCCCCCACCGCCCACGCGCCTCCGAACATCACGCGCACGGACAGAAACGCCAGCCCGTATCCGATCGCGGCCTTGGCGAACGCGTTCATCCCGATCAGATCGTGATTCAGCGCGTCCTCGACCAGGCCCACCGTTCCGCCCACCAGCACGGCCCGCACGAAATCGCCGCCCCGGGCGACCATGCCGGTGGCCAGCAGGAAGAAGTCGACCGGCCAGGCGGCCCGGTGCGGAGAGCCGCCGACGAAGAACTGCAGGGCCGCCGCCGCGACCAGGAGGAGGGCGATCCGCCCGAGCTTCACGGCCGGCCACCCCGGGCTCCCTCGAGGACGTCCACGACGGCCGGCGACGGCGCCAGGACCAGGACGTCGGTCAGTTGCGAGAAGCGCACCGCCGGAGCGACGCGGATCTCCAGGAAGAGGCTTCCGCGCCCCACGCTCGTCACCCGGCCGATGGGAACCCCGCGCGGATAGATCCCGTCGATGCCCGCGGACTCGACGAGGTCTCCGGCAGCCACCGTCGACGTGGTCGGAACGTTGTTCAAGCGCATCCCGCCGCGCCCGTCGCCCCGCACCACCCCCAACTCTCCGGTCCGAATGATCCGCGCCCCGGCCGCCGCCGACGCGTCCACCAGGAGCTGTGCCCGGCTGACCGAATGACCCACCGTCACCACGCGCCCGACGAGCCCTTCCGCGACGGCGATGGGGCAGCCGGCGACGACGCCCTGGGCCGAGCCCGCGCCGATCACCGCGCTCTGGAACCCGGCGCGGTTCTCGATCAAGAGGACCGCCGCGGCCCCGCGGAGGTTGGGCAGCGACGCGGACGAGGCCAGCAAACGCTCGTCCTCGCTCCTCTGCGAAGCCTGGGCCCGGAGCTCGAAAAGCTCGCGGTCCTTGCCGGCGATCTCGCTCTTCAACCGCCGGTTGTCGCTGCGCGCGCTCCACAGCTCCTGGAAGGAGTCGGCGCCCGACGAGACGGCGCGGGACAGGCCCGAGACCGCCGAGGCCAGCGGCGCCACCGCGGAGAGAATCCAGGACTGCAGCACCGATCCGCGCCGACTCCGCGCGGGAGCCTGGGCCGAGAGAATCAGAATGCAGAACGCCAGGACCGACGCGAGCACCATCTCGCCGCGGCGGCGGCGCGGGCCGATGACCTCGGTGCGGGGATTGGTGAGTCTCATGACGCGCGTCAGGCGTAAGGCGTCAGGCGTCAGGCGTCGGCCGTTGGTGTGTCATCGGATCTCTTCGTCTACCGTGGCTTCGCCTTACGCCTTTCGCCTCACGTCTCACGTGATGCTGATCTTCCGCAGCAGGTCCATGTCCGTGAGCATCGCGCCGGTTCCCAGGACCACCGAGGCCAGCGGATCCTCGGCGTAGGAGATGGGCAGGCCGGTCTCCTCGCGAAGGCGCCGGTCCAGATTGCGCAGGAGCGAGCCTCCGCCGGTGATGATGATTCCCTTGTCCATGATGTCGGCGGAGAGCTCCGGGGGCGTGCGCTCGAGAGCCACCCGGACGCTCTCGACGATGGCCGCCACGACCTCGGAGAGCGCCTCGCGCACCTCCTCGTCGGTCAGCGTCAGGGTCTTGGGGACGCCCTCCACCAGATCGCGCCCCTTGATGTCCATGGTCAGGGGCTCGTCCAGGGGATGGGCCGAGCCGATCTCGATCTTGATCTGCTCGGCGGTGCGCTCTCCGATCAGCAGGTTGTACTTGCGCTTGACGTACTGGATGATGGCTTCGTCCATCTCGTTGGAAGCGATTCGAACCGAGCGGCTGTAGACGATGCCGGCCAGCGAGATGACCGCCACGTCGGTGGTGCCGCCGCCGATGTCCACGATCATGTTGCCCGCCGGCTCGGTGATCGGCAGCCCCGCGCCGATCGCCGCGGCCATGGCCTGCTCGATGATGAACACCTCGGACGCCCCGGCGCGCAGCGCCGAGTCCTGCACGGCCCGCTTCTCCACCTGGGTGATTCCCGAGGGCACCGAGATCACGATGCGGGGCCGGACGAAGAGCGAACGGCCGTGGGCCTTCTTGATGAAGTGATCGAGCATCTTCTCGGTCACCTCGAAGTCGGCGATGACTCCGTCCTTCATCGGACGGATGGCCACGATGTTGCCCGGCGTGCGGCCGAGCATCTCCTTGGCCTCCGTCCCGACCGCTTCCACGCGGTTGGTGACGTTGTTGACCGCCACGATCGACGGCTCGCGCACGATGATCCCCTTGCCCCGCGCGAAGACCAGCGTGTTGGCCGTTCCCAGATCGACCGCCAGATCGTTGGAAAAGATCGAAAAAACGGATTTGAACGCCAAGGACCCCCCCTGTGACCCGTAAGGCGAAAGGCGTTAGGCGTCAGGCGTCGAGCAGAAGACGCCGCGGCCGCGCGCCGCGCAGATTCTTCTCGCCTCACGCCTCACGCCTCACCCCTCACGCATTTCACAACGACTCCACGAACACCCGAATCGGCTTGACCGTCTCGTTGCCCGCCGCGTCCACGGACTTGACGATCAGGGTCGCATACCCTTCCCGGTCGATCGTAACCGTTTTCTTGAACGAACCGTCCGGCTCGACGTCGGCCGGCTCGGCGTTGACGGTCACGATGGCGCCGGGGTCGGTTTTTCCGAAAATCAGGAACAGATTCCCCATCTGCTGGGGAGCGGAGAGGGTCAGGCCGGGGGGCCGGCCTCCCGCGATCAGGCGCGGGGGCTCGGTGAGCATCTTGAACCGGCGCACGAAGCTCCAATCCGAGGCGTTTCCGTCCGTGTTGATCGAGGCGACCCGCCAGTAGTACGAGCCCTCCCGGGAGACCTTCACGCGCGCGGAGGTCTCCACGCGGTCGTCCAGGTCGACCTCGGTGGCGTCGGGGACGAAGAGGCGCGACCGGGAGATCTGCATCCGGTACCGTTTGGAGTTGGGCACCGGATTCCACTTGAGCTCGATCTCGTCGCCCGTCTTCAGGTCGTAGATCCGATTGTCCGCCGGCAAGACCAGGACCGGAGGCTCGGGCACGATTTCCTTGGCCGAGATCGCGCCGGTCCGGGCTCCGGCCACGACCTTCTCGCGGTCGTTCAGGACCACCGTGTCCTTGGCCGTGGAGACGGTCGTTCGGCCGCGGTAGGTGGTGACCTGCGTCTTCTCCCCAGCCTCGACGTCGAGGCCGACGCGGGATTCGCGGTCGATCGCCGCGGTCGCCGCGTCGGTCGCGACGCTGGAGCTCGAGCCCGAGGTGTAGACGTTCAACGCGCCGGAGACCATCTTGACCTGACTGCCCGCGACGTCGGTGGAGGCGGGCCGGCGCACCTCGAACAGCGAGCCGGGACGGATGGTGTACAGCGTGCCGTCGGAGAACATGATCTCCGCCGAGCCGGTCCGGCCGGTCTTGATGAAGTCTCCGTCGTAGAGAGCCTGGCGCTGCTTGGCCGGCTCGAACGTCGTGCGTCCGGCCGTCTGGAGCGAGACGTCGCCTTCCACGAAGATGAAGGACGCGTCTCCGGTCTCCTCGTTGGCCGATCCGGAGAGCGCCCGCCGCGAGTACGATTCGGACTCGACGGCCAGCCGGAACGCCTCGTCGAAGGTCTTCTTGTCGAAGGAATCCTGCGCGTTTTTCAAGAGATCGCGCGCCTGGGCCACGGCGGAGCCCGGGCGCGCCGACGACGGCGACGAGGACGCGCGCGTCAGGAGCTTGCTCGCGCTGGCGATCTCGCCCCGGGCCTTCTCCTCCGGAGAGCGGCGCGTGCGGAGAAAAAGGAAGTAGCCCGCTCCGCCCGCCACGAGCACGATCACGGAGATGATCGCGATGTGGCGGATCCTCTCGATGGGGATGACGAACCAGTCGATATCCCCGCCGACAGGCTGCGCGGGCTTCTTATGAGGCATAAACCTCCGGATTTGCGAGACTTAACCAGTTTGTTTATAACATAAACGTGGGGATCGTGAGGCGTCAGGCGTCCGGCGCGAGGCCAGAGGCGGACGGATCCTGGTGCCTGGGCGCTGCGCCTAACGCCTTACCCCTCACGCCTTACGAATTCTCGGCTATAGTCGCCCGTTCTCTCCAGGGAGGTCCGGAATGCTCAAGGTCATGCGGGACAGTTTCCACAAGCTCAAGTGGATCCTGTGGGCCATCGTCATCGCCTTCGTCATCAGCTTCGTCTACCTGTCCGGCGGCAGCGCGACGACCGCCGGCATGGCCAAGAACGAAGTGGCCAAGATCGGCGGCGACACGATCGGCGCGGCCGAGTTCGACGCGCGGTACCGGCAGGTCTACCAGCAGCAACAGAGCCTCTACCAGGGCAACCTCTCGCCGGAGCTGGTGCGGGCCATGGACCTGCCGCGGCAGGTCCTCGACAGCATGATCGACAGCAAGCTCCAGATCGAGGAAGCCCGGCGGCTGCAGCTGCGCGTCTCCGACGACGAAGTGTCCAATTACGTCGTCGGGCTCAAGGCGTTCCAGCTGGACAACGGCCAGTTCGTGGGCCGCGAGCGGTACCAGCAGATCCTGGCCGCCAACCGGCTCAGCAGCGAGCGTTTCGAGGAGGACGTCCGCGAGAGCCTCCTGGCGCAGAAGTACCAGGCCCTGGTGAAGGGCACGGTCCTGGTCTCCGACGACGACATCCGCAAGGAGTTCGCGGCCCGCAACGAGAAGGCCACGATCGAGTACGTCAAGATCCCTTCCAGCCGGCTGGACAGCGGCGCGGGCCCCACCGACGCAGACCTGAAGAACTACTACGCCCAGCACAAGGACCGCTACCGCTCCCCCGAGCAGCGGCGTGTCAAGTACCTCCTGGTCGACCGGGCGCGGGTGACCTCCAAGGTCTCCGTCTCCGACGCCGAGCTGCGGGCCGAGTACGCGAGCCGCAAGGACACCTTCTCCGTGTCCGAGCAGGTCACCGCTGCCCACATCCTGATCCGCGTCGATCCTTCGAAGGGCCCGGCCGCCGACGCCGCGGCGCAGGCCAAGGCCGAAAAACTCGCCGAGCGGGCCAAGTCGGGAGAGGACTTCGCCAAGCTGGCTAACGAGAACACCGAGGATCCCTCCGGGAAGGGCAACGGCGGTCAGCTTCCTCCCTTTTCCCACGGCCAGATGGTTCCGGAGTTCGAGAAGGCCGCCTTCTCTCTCGAGCCGGGGCAGATCGCCGGGCCGATCAAGACCCAGTACGGGTACCACGTGATCAAGGTCCTCTCCAAGAACCCGCCGCGGGTGCGCACGTTCGAGGAGGTCCGCGCGCAGCTGTCCTCCGAGCTCACACAGAAGCGGGCCGACAAGGAGACCGAGCGCCGCGCCCGGGACCTGGCCGAGCGCGTCAAGCGTGTGAAGAGCGCCTCCGACGAGGAGCTGCGCAAGCTCGCCGACAACGACACGATCTTCTACAACGAGTCGCCGTGGTTCTCGCGCGGCGAATCCGTTCCCGGCATCGGCGCGAATCCCCAGTTCACCGATCAGGCCTGGGGCTCGAAGATCGGCGAGCTCTCCAGGATCGCCGTGCCGACCGCCCGCGGGCCGGTGTTCGTGAAGCCGTCGGAGGAGAGGCCGGCCGGCGTGACACCCTTCGATGAGATCAAGGCGCGCGTCGGCCTGGACTACCAGACCGAGCGGCGGGAGAAGGAAGGCATCGACAAGCTCCAGCCCGTCGTCCGCGAGATCAACTCGGGAGCGACCCTGGCCGAGATCTCCAAGCGCTACGAGACGGAGGTCAAGACCACGCCGGAGTTCGCACCGGGCGGTCCCGTCCCGGAGATCGGCAACGCTCCGGCGCTCTCGACCGCGGTGTTCTCGACCAACCAGGGACAGGCCGGACCGCCCGTCTCGGTGCCCGGCGGATTCGTCCTGTTTCGCGTGCTGACGCGCACGACGCCCGCCCCGGCCGCCTTCGAGGCCCAGAAGGGCGACATCGCCGACGGATTGCGCGCGCGGGAAGCGGACCGCCTCGTCCGGGCGACGCTCCAGCAGCTGCGCACCGAAAAGAAGGTCGAGATCAACGAGGACGCGCTCGCGACGTTCCTGCCCGCCAAGGGCGCCCGGGGGTGAGGACAGGATCGGCGGCGCGGAGTCGAGCTTGAGCCGGGCCGCCGGCTCCCCGCCTCCCGCCTCCCGCCTCTCGCCTTCCGCCCCATGATCGGACGACTGACCGGCCGCCTGGCGGAGAAGAACCCCGACCAGGTGCTCCTGGACGTCGGCGGCGTCGGCTACCTGGTCCATATCCCGCTCTCCACGTTCTACGAGCTTCCCGAGGCCGAGAGCCCGGCCTCCCTGTGGATTCACACGCACGTGCGCGAGGACACGCTGGCGCTCTACGGATTCCTGACCGAGCGCGAGCGCGCCCTCTTCCTCCTCCTGATCTCGGTGGCGGGCATCGGGCCGCGGGTGGCCCTGACCGTTCTCTCGGGAATTCCGCCGGCCGAGCTGGTCGACGCTTTGCGGACCCAGGACGTGCGCCGGTTGGTCGCCGTCCCCGGCGTCGGGAAGAAGACCGCCGAGCGCATGGTCCTGGAGCTCGCGGAGAAGGCGAACCGCTTCGCCGCGGAGCCGGAAGCGGCTGCCCCCGCGGCGGTCGCCGCCGACGACGTCCTTTCGGCTCTGGTCAATCTGGGATACCGCAAGGCCGAGGCGGAGCGCGCCGTGGAGGCCATTGCCCGAATCGGGGCGCCCCCGGACTTCGGCGAGTACCTGAAGGCCGCACTCAAGCGGCTGACGGGGGGATGAGAGTCCTGTCCTAAGGACTTGTACACTCTAGGCACCTGCGTCGATGACCGAAGATCCATCCCTCCTGGCCGGCACCGCGCTCGACGACGACGTCGCCGTCGAGCCGAAGCTGCGCCCGCAGACGCTCTCGGAATACATCGGCCAGACCAAGGCACGGGAAAACCTGGCGGTCTTTCTCGCCGCGGCGCGCCGCCGCGACGAGCCCCTGGACCACGTGCTCCTGACCGGTCCCCCGGGCCTGGGCAAAACGACCCTCGCTTACATCGTGGCCCGCGAGATGGGCGCCGGCCTGCGCCTGACCGCCGGGCCGATGATCGCGCGCGCCGGAGATCTTGCGGGCATCCTGACCAACTTGCAGCCCAAGGACGTGCTCTTCGTGGACGAGATCCACCGCCTCTCGCCCGCGGTCGAAGAGATCCTCTATCCGGCCATGGAGGACTACCGGCTGGACATCCTGATCGGCGAGGGCCCCATGGCCCGCACGATGAAAGTCGATCTGCCCCCGTTCACCCTGATCGGAGCCACGACCCGGCCGGGACTGCTCTCCCAACCCCTCCATGCCCGTTTCGGAATCGCCCTGCGCCTGGATTTCTACGACGTTGCCTCGCTCGCGCGGATCGTCGTCCGCTCGGCGCAGATCCTGGGCGTCGCCGTCACGCCGGAGGCGGCCCAGGAGATCGCCGGCCGGAGCCGGGGCACGCCGCGCATCGCCAACCGGCTGCTTCGCCGTCTGCGCGATTTTGCCGAGGTGGCCGGCAAGGACGGGATCGACCTGCCGACGGCGCGCGAGGCCCTGACGCGGCTGGAGGTGGACGAGCACGGATTCGACGAGCTCGACCGCCGGATTCTCCACACGATCATCGAGAAGTTCGGCGGCGGCCCGGTGGGCGTCGGCTCGCTCGCGGCTTCGCTCGGAGAGGACCGCGGCACGCTCGAGGACCTCTACGAGCCCTACCTCATCCAGGCCGGCTTCTTGCAGCGGACGCCCCGCGGGCGGGTGGCCTCGGCGGCGGCCTACCGGCACCTGAAAATCACGCAGCCGCCGAGAGACGGGTCGCTGTTCTGATGTCCGCCGCGAGCCATCCCGAACCGCCGCGCCCGGCGCCCGGCCCCGGTCTGAAGAAGGGGCTCCTGATCTACAACCCGACCGCGGGCCAGCGCGACCGTCGGGCCCAGATGTCCGCGCTGATCGACCGGATGCGCGGGAAGGGTCTCGAGCTCGTCAACGCGCCGACGCAGGGCCCGGGCCACGCCACGCAGATCGTGCGCGAGTTCCTGCCCCGGGGCGTCGACGTGGTGGCCGTCTGCGGCGGCGACGGCACCATCTCCGAAGTGGCTTGCGGCCTGGCCGGCTCGACCGTGCCTCTGGCGGCGCTGCCGGGCGGAACGTCCAACGTGCTGGTGCGGGAGCTGGGCATCCCGCTCGATCTGGAAGGGGCGACCGCGCTCCTCTCCGAGGGCATTCCGACGCCGGTGCGCGTTCTCCTGGCCAACGAGCGGCCGTTCCTTCTCTGGGCCGGCGCGGGCCTGGACGCGCGGATCATGGGAAACACCCGGCCCACCTTGAAGCGCTGGCTCGGCCGCGCGGGCATCTTCGTGACCGTGGCCTCGGAGTTCTTCCGCTACGAATTCCCACGGCTCGAGGTCACCGTGGACGGGACGGCGCACGCGGCGACCTTCGCCGTGGTCTGCCACGCCCGCCACTACGCCGGCGACTGGCTGATCGCGCCCGACGCCTCGCTCGCCTCCGACGAGGTGGACGTCCTCCTCTTCACCGGCCGGAGCCGCCCGGCGTTCCTCTCCCTCTTCCGCCAGATCCAGCTCGGCAAGCTCGGGCACCTGACCCGTGGACTGGCCACGCTCGTGCGCGGCAAGGTCGTGACGCTGAAGTCTCTGGAGAGCTACCCCGTCGAAGTGCACGTCGACGGCGACTGCGAGCTGGCCACCCCGGTCAGCTGCCGCCCGGCCGAGACAACGGTCCAGATTTTGGTGCCGCGTCCGGGGGACGGCCGGACCGGCCCTCGCAACAATATTTAGATTGTTGACCCCCCGGGTAGCGCCAGTCTGGCCTCCGCAGTCCGATTCGACCGGCTCAAGGAGCGGTCGGAGCTCGAGATTCACTTCGATCTGCCCGCCGTGCCCGTGCTTCGCCCCGGACGTGAGGGGACGGGGCCGTAAACGAAGGCCGAATTCCCCGAGGCTTGAACCTCTAACCAGGCGAGAAGCTCGGCTCTTCGCGAGACGTCCATAATGTGACAATGGGAGACTGACCCCACTATGTTCGTGTTGGGCTTCGCCTCAGAGAGAGTCCGTCATCGGGAAGAGGACGGCCAGGGCAAGTGCGAACATCAGGAGCCAATAGGTCCGCCTCGCCCACCGCGGGAGACCGGCCCTTCTGCATAGCACGATAAACCCCGCTGTAACGACAGCGGCAGCTAGATGCCAGGGCAGGAACATTGTTACCGCCCAGCGGCCCAGACGTTCCCTCGCGGCCGAACTAAGCAGCAGGTAACCGACCTCCCACAGGATCAGAACGAGGAAGACGACCGCCGGGATCGAACCCCTCCCCACCGCGGTTGCTGCCGCGGCGGGCCTTGCCGTGGCGAAAAGGACCGCAAAGGCAACCAAGAAGACGAAAACACCGGTAATGAGGCTGTTCAGCATTGGTCGCTGATCCGCGTCGGGACCACCGACCCAGAGAAGAAAGTGTCGTGGAAACCTATTGACGGCGAAGGCCAATTCACCATCCAGACCGTGGCCGGCCCCGACCCAGAGCATCGCTACCGCCGTGACTACACTGAATAAAGCCGCCCAGGCCGCGGCTGAGCCGAGGTGACGGTCACTCACGTCAGAGATCTCATCTGGGTGGGGACATGCCCCAACCCGGCGCCGTCGTCGGGTTGGCAAGAAGGGGGGTGTTCAGATGGCACTTCGCCGCGACGGTCGACGCGAAGGTGTTGCTATTTGGTCCTGTTAGCTTGTACGTCCCACCACACGGGTACGCGTGAGTCGCATTCGATAGGCATGTGGGGTCGACGCACTCAGTGGTCGCGCAATCAGCTCCTCGGCTTCCTGGCCCGGCAGTCGCTGCGGCTGGTGCTGATTTGCCATCCGCAAACCGAAGACCTTCCCGTAGGGCTCGTAGTCAGCTTGCCAGTAGGGAGTCTTGTCGGACTTCGTCTGGATCGTCGGCGTACCGAGGTGGTCGGTAAACGTCCAGTGCGTCGTGGTCCCGCTGTCCACCTGGGCGACGGGATGCCCGTTGAACGGGACGTACTCGTAAAGAACGGCCCGGTGGTACGCGCTCGTATACTCGGTCTCGGTCGCCAGATTCATCCCCGGCGTGTAGAGGACGACGCGTTTCTGACCGGCAGGCGTGGCGGCAGTGGTGAACCCCCACGTTACAGTCAGAAAGACGGCCATCTGCCCGCGTGTAACAGAGTTACTGGTAACAATCTGTAAATTGGTGAAACGGCT
Source organism: uncultured Acidobacteriota bacterium (assembly GCA_963733955.1). Lineage (GTDB taxonomy): Bacteria > Acidobacteriota > Thermoanaerobaculia > UBA5066 > Gp7-AA6 > DATFTF01. Next base: position 92,624 of record CAVTEW010000003.1, on the reverse strand, counting down.
GCCGGTCACCTCGGATGCACTCCCGGCGCCGGGCGCGGCGGAGCCGCGGGCGCCAACGGGAGGCGCGCGCACAGACCGAACGCATCCCGCGGGCAATCGTCCGACGGCAGCACGAGCCGGACGATCCGGTTCGCGTCGCGCTCGACGATCCAGAGCGCGCCGTCGGAGCCGACCGCCAGGCCCCAGGGGTCGGACCCCGCGGGCAGCGGGAGCTCGAAGACGGCGCCGCCGGCCGGCAACACCGCTCCGACAATCCCGCCGGTCTCGGTAAACCAGAGCCGCCCATCGGGCGCCGCGGTGATGCCGCCGATGAGGCCCTGGGAGACGGGAAAGACCTGGATGTCGCCGCCCGGACCGATCGCGCCGATACGGTGGCTCGTGTTCCCATCCTCACCGAACCAGATGCGCCCGTCCGGTCCGGCCGCGATCGCCAGCGGCAGGCCGGACGGCGCAGGCGTCGGGAATTCCTGGATCAGGCCGTCCCGGGTGATCCGCGCGATCCGGCCGGCGCCGGTCAAGGTGGTCCAGAGGTTGCCGTCGGGGCCCGTCACGATCTCGTGCGGCGCCGCGCTCGGCCGCGCCGGGAACTCCGTGAACTCTCCGGACGTGGTGATCCTTCGGACCCGGCCTTCCAGGCCGCCGTCGGTCTCGGTGAACCACAGGTTGCCGTCGGGACCGGCGGTGATCTCACTCGGTCCGCCCGAGACAAACGCGTCGGGGATCGGGAACTCGGTGATCGCGCCCTGCGGGGTGATGCGCCCGATCCGGTTGGCCCCGTTCTCGGCGAACCAGAGGTTCCCGTCCGGGCCCGCGGCGATGCCGCCGGGGAACGCTCCCGGCGTGGGCAGGGAGAACTCGACGACCTGCCCGCTCGGCGCGATCCGTCCGATCCGTCCGGCCCGCGACAGCGTGAACCACAGGTTGCCGTCCAGCCCCGGCGCGATGCGCATGGCCCCGGCGTCGGGCGTCGGGATCGGGAATTCCGTGATCGTCTGACCGGGGAGCGGACGCCCGGCGCTGAGGATCAGCGCGAGAAGGCCCGCGCCGCGGATCGAAGACATCGCAGTCCGCATGGCTGGGCGCCGATCGTGGCACCGGAACGGGCCGCGGTCTTGAACGATTGAAACATCGGCCCGTCTTCTCGGGAGAGGCGCGGACATACTCTCGATGCCGTCCCGAAGCGGTTATCTCTTCCCCGCCTGGACCGCTTTTTCCACGTCGGCGGCTTCTCGCGGGGCGCCGCAGGAAAGGCAGCCGAAGCCCGTGGGCGTGACGAGAACGGTGTCCTCGATGCGCACGCCGATGTTCCACCACTTGGGATCGACGCCCGGCGTGTCGGCGGGAATGTAGATCCCCGGCTCGACGGTCGGTACCATTCCCGCCGCGAGCGCTCGCTCCTCGGCGCCGACGTGGTAACGGCCGGCGTCGTGGACGTCGAGGCCTACCCAGTGAGAGATGCCGTGTACGGTGAATCGGCGGTAGGCCAGGTCGGCGACGAGCTTGTCCACGTCGCCGGCCAGGAGACCGAGCTTCACCAGCCCCTCGGTCTGGAGGTGCGCCGAGGTCTTCTCCACATCGGCGTGAGTCGTCCCCGGCTTGACCGTGGCCATCGTGCCCTTCTGCGCCGCCAGGACCGCGTCGCAAACCGCGCGCTGCTCCCTGGAGAAATGCCCGGACACGGGATAGGTGCGCGTGATGTCGGTCGCGTAGTAGCCGTACTCGGCGCCGGAGTCGTTCAGGACGACTTCGCCGTCCTTCATCTGCCGGTCGTTCTTCTGCCAGTGCAGGAAGATCGAATCGGGACCGGAGCCTACGATCGAGGGATAGGCCATCCGGTGCGCGCCGTTGGAAAGACAGTAGCCGTCCAGGGCCGCCTGGACCTCGTACTCGTACTTGCCGGGGCCGGCCGCGCGCATCGCCAGCACGTGCCCCCTGGCGCTCATCTCCGCGGCGCGACGCATCAGCGCGATCTCGTCGGCGTCCTTGACCAGTCGAAGCTCGTGCAGGATCAGCCGCGGATCGATCGTGGTCATGGAAATGGCGTCGCGCGAGCGCAGCCGCTCGATCGTGGCGCGGATCTTCTCTCCCCACGCGGCTTCGCCGCCGTCGGAGAGGTACGACGCGTCGGGCCCGACCAGGTAGCCCGAGGGTCCCTTGCCGGGCTCGACGCGCGACAGAAGCCCCTCGAAGTCCGCGATCGGAAAGGCGGCGTCGGCCCCGAACCGGGACACCGCCCCATCGGGTCCCGGACGCGCGCCTTCGAAGGCCTCGCGCCGGGGGTCGTGGGCCCGCACGAAGACGATGTAGCGCTTTCCGTCCGAAGCGTTGGGGCGGAAGACGGCGACCGCGCCGGGCTCTCCGAGGCCGGTCAGGTAATAGAAATCGGAGTCCTGGCGGTCGACGTACTGGACGTCGTTGGACATGGTCCGCTCGGGCGCGCCGCGCAGCACGACGAGCGCGTTGGGCGCCAGGCGCGCCAGAAAGTTCTCCCGGTGCCGCCGGAACATGTCCGCGGACGGCTTGAGGTCGGGAAAGTCGATCGCCCGGGCCCCCGAAGCGGCGAGCAACAGGACCAATCCCAGGAAAACCGGCGCGGGGACGCGCGGGCGAAGCCCCCTGGGCGCGACGCCAAATCGCATGGTCACCTCTTGGAAATGAAAGACCAGGGCGAAGGGGGCTCGGGGACGGGGGGACGCGGGGATCCCGAAAGAGACGGAGGGCGCACGACGGCGGCGATTCGCTCGCGGTGCGTCTTCAAGAGACGCCGCACCGCGACGCCGGAGGCCGCTTCCTCCAGGATGTCCGCGCCGGATTCGTCCATCTTGGCCAGGTACGCCTCCCAGACCGATTCGGTGACGGACATCCCGCGGAAGACGACGTTGTCCATCCGCTCGAACTCGCCCTGGAGAAAGGCGAGCTGGCGCTTCAAGTACTCCGGCTCCGCCAGGGACTCTTCCTCGTAGGGTGTGTGGGGCTTGGGGATGAAGGCGTTGACCGACGGAACGATTTGCGGCACCCGTCCGAACCGGCGCCCCTCGGCCACGGCGATCTCATGCAGGTCGGCCACCAGCCGGACCAGGTCCCGCACGTCCTCCTCGGTCTCCGACGGCAGGCCGACCTGGAGGTAGAGCTTGAGACGCGTGAAGCCGCGGGCGAAGATCAGGCGGACCTTCTCGCGCAGCATCTGATCGGACACCTTCTTGTTGATGTGGCGGCGCAGCCGCTCGTTGCCCGCCTCCGGCGCGATCGCGAGGGCCCGCTCCCCCTGCCCGGCCAGCACTTCCAGGATGGGGTCTTCGATCGCGTCGATCTTGATGGAGGACAGAGCGATGTGGTACCCGAGCGACGCGAGCCCGTGGAGGATCTCGCCGATCTCGGGATGGTCGCAGACCGCCGTGGCGATGAGACCAGCGCGATCCGTCAGGGGCCGGGCCTCCCGAGCGACCTTGAGGATCGAGGCCGCGGGGTATTGCTTGATCGGCGCCATCGCGTAAGCGGCCCAGCAGAACCGGCACATCTCGGTGCAGCCGCGCGAGATCTCGATTAAGAGCTTGTCGGCGAGCTCGGTGCGCGGCGTCAGGATCGTGGAGTGGGGGACCTCGAACGCGGGCGTGATGTCGTGCCGAGACATCGGCTGCTGGATCACGATCTTGCCGCTTTCCGCGGACTCCGCGCGCAGTCCCTGGACCGACGGGACGAAGAAGCCCGGCATCCCGGCCGCCGCGGCCAGGAACTCGTCGCGCGAGAAGCCGGAGGTGGCCAGCTGCGCGATCCTCGGCACCAGGCGCTCGCCGTCTCCCAGGGCGAAGACGTCCACGAACTCGGTCAGGGCGGACGGATTCATGCGGGCGATGTCGCCGCCGACGAGGATGAGCGGGTGGCGCTCGTCGCGCTGCCGGCGGCGCGGCGGGATGCCCGCCGCGGCGAGGCTCGCCAGGATGTGGACGATGTCCATCTCCCAGGAGAGCGACCAGGCCAGAAGACCGAAGTCCGCCAGCGGCGTCCCCGTCTCCAACGTGACGGCCGGTTCCCCCGGCTCGTGGAAAAAGCGCTCGCAGACCATGTCCGGCACGCGGTTGAAGAGCCGGTAGACCCACTGGAACCCGAGATTGGACATGCCGATTTCGTAGGAGTTGGGGAAGCCCAGCGCGATCCGATGCGCCCCGAATCGATTCGGAGCCTCGGTCCATCGCTCCAGGGCGGCGAGCTCGGCGGCCTTGCGGGTCTGCTTCATGGCGAACCGTTCATTATAGGTGCTGGGTTGGACGCTTCACGCTTCACGCTTCACGCCTCACGCCTCACGCCTCACGCCTCACGCCTCACGCCTCACGCCTCACGCCTCACCCACGCCGCGCCCGAGCCGCGAAGGCCCAATCGCCCACGTTGGTGCCGGTGGGTCCCGGCGCGACGAGGTCGCCGAGCCGATCGAAGAAGGGCTCGGTGTCGTGGCCGGCCAGGGCCGCCTCCGGATCGAGGCCGGCGCGGCGGGCCCGAGCGAGCGATCCGCCGTCGGCGACGGCGCCGGCCGCGCTCGAGCTGCCGTCGATCCCGTCGGAGCCCGCGGCCAGGATCGCCACGCCGCGGGAGCCGTCGAGGATCTGCGCCGCGCCCAGGGCAAATTCGAGGTTGCGTCCGCCTCGGCCCGCTTCCCCGGTCAGGCGGACCGTCGTCTCGCCTCCGCCCAGGAGCACGCCGCCCGGAGGAAGCCGCAGGGCCGCCCGCGCGAACCGGCGGCCGGCTTCGCGCGCTTCCCCGGAAAAGCGCCGGCCGAGCCTGCGGGGCGCCCTCGCGCCGCCCGCCGCGCGCTCGAAGGCCGCCTCGGTCCCCGACCGGTTCGAACCGACGACGACGACCACGTCCCGCAAGCGCGCACGCACTGTGGGGCCCGATCCCACCAGCGCCGGGTCGTCGCCCGGCACGTCGGAGAGAACCAGCGTGACGAGCCGGGCCCGGGTCGCCCGGCCGAGCTTCCCCCCTTTGATCGCCGAGAGCTTCTTGCGGGCGCGGTTGATCTCCACGATCGAAGCGCCCGCCGCCATCACCTCATGGATCGCGGCGCGCTTTCCAGGCAGGGTCAGGCCCGGACGCGGCAGGCATAGCAGCGACGAGGCTCCGCCGGAGATCAGGCAGAGGATGACGTCGGACGCGTCGAACCGCGCGAAGAACGCCAGCGCCCGGCGGGCCGCGGTGACGCTGCTGCGGTCGGGCGAAGGATGGCTGGCGAAGAGCACTTCGATCGCCGCGGCCGGGGGCGGCGGATATCCCTCCGGCAAGACGGCCAGGGCCGCGGCCGCGGCGGGGGTGGCGCGGATCATCGGACCGGCCGCCTTCCCCACGGCGAAAACCCCAAGCCGGCGCGCGCCGCGCAGCGCCCGCTCGACCGCCGGACGCCGCAGCCCCGCCTCGACGGCCAGAGCAGGGTCGGCCCCGGCCAGAGCGGCCCCGTACAGAGACCTTAAGAAACCCTTCAGGCGCCCTCCGTTCATTCAGCGTTCACGTTTTCGGCGTATAAGATGCGCCCACAGGATTCAGAGGTCCGGGGGACAGCCTCGGGCTTTCCAAGATTAAGGAGGAAGCCAGCATGAAGAAAGCCATTTCTCGGATGATGATTCTCGCCCTGGCTCTGGGCATCGCCTCGTACATGGCGGCCGCGGACGAAGGGTCATGGAGCGGGTACGTCACGGAGACGCACTGTGGGGAGAAGGGCGCCAAGGAGTCCCACGCGGACTGCGCCATCAAGTGCGTCAAGGAGAAGGGCGCCAAGTGGGCCCTCTACAACCCGACCGACAAGTCCGTCACGGTGATGACGGGCGACAGCGCCATGATGGAGAAGATGGCCGGCAAGAAGGTCACGGTCAAGGGCAACCTCGACAAGAGCAAGAAGGAGATCGCCGTCTCCTCGATGACGCCCGCGAGCTAGACTCGATTCCGTCTGAGATCGTTCGAGCCCCGCGCGAGCGGGGCTTTTTTCTTGCCGCTCGAACGGAGGCACCTATCCCGACCGCGCGCAGGCGGCCGGGTAGAATAAGACCGTCGCGGTCCTGTGTTTTCCGCGGCACACACACATGAGCGCCAACCCCCTTCCCGCCGTCTCCCGCCCCGAGGAATACCCTCCCATGGGCGGGGACCATCATTGGGCCAAAGCGTCGCGGGACTTGAGGATCCGCCTGGCGCGGGAGATCCCGCACGAGGTCCTGAAGGATCTCCATCGCAAGAGCCCGATGCGGCATCTGGCGATCGCCGTCCGGCAGTTTCTCCTGCTCGCCGCGGCCTCCGCGGTGTCCTGGAGGTTTTCGGAGCCCTGGATCTGGATCCCCGCGGCCGTGGCGGCGGGATGGACGGCGTTCAATTTCACCGTGCTGCTCCACGAGGTGATCCACCGCGCGGTGTTCGAGACGCCCCGTCCCCGCGCGGAGCGGCTCCTGGCGATCCTCTACGCGGTCCCCTCGGGCATTTCCGCCCTCCAATTCACCCGCTGGCATCTGACGCACCATGCCGAGCTGGGCGACGCGACCGCCGACCCCAAGCGCCACTACCTCTCGCCCAAGATCAACCGGGCCTGGTACAAGCTGATGTACTTCACGCCCGCGCTCTTCCCGATCTATTTCCGGGCGGCCCGGCGGGAAACGGCGAGCTACCCGCCGAGGCTGCGCAAGCGCATCGCGCTCGAGCGTTGGGCCACGATTCTCCTCCACGTCGCGGTGATGGCGGGGCTCTTCGCCGCGGGAGGGGCGGGCGTCCTCGCCCGCGTTTACCTCGTCCCCTACTTCCTGGTTTTCCCGATCGCCTTCGCCCTGAATCGTCTCGGCCAGCATTACGCGATCGTCCCGGAAGACCCGGCCAAATGGGGAACGGTGATCCGGCCGTCCCGGTGGTGGGATTTCTGGTACCTCTACTCGGCCTACCACATCGAGCACCATTACTTCACCGGCGTTCCGTTCTACAACCTGCGGCGGCTTCACAAGGCGCTCGAGCCGTTCTTCCAATCCATCGACTGGCAGCCGACGACGTACCACCGCCTCCTGCGCGGGTGGATTCTGGACAACCAGGCGCCCCACACAGACTGGCATCTGAGCCTGGAGGGCTAGTACGTCCATAGTCCCACGTCCTGAGTCCTACGTCCTACGTCCCAGGTCCTGAGATGTCCGACGCTCCCGATCTGAACCAGCTCATCCAGGAGCTCAACGCCGGAGTCCGGCGCGAGACGCCGGGCAACGAGCCGGCCCGTCTGTCGGCATGGCTCCAACAGCTCCTCGACCGGCGTGGGAGCGACAGCAGATCGCCGACGGCTCCTACAAGGCGCGGGGCCTGGGACGCTTTCGGGTCAACCTGCATCGGGAGCGCGGACGCGCCGCGGCGGCGGTGCGGGCCCTTCCCGCCGAGCCCCCGCGCCTCAACTCGCTGCAGCTGCCCGCGGGAGTCGAATCCCTCATCCGGCTCCCCCGCGGCCTCGTCTTGGTCGGCGGCCCGACCGGCTCGGGCAAGACGACGACGCTTGCCGCTCTGGTCGACGAGATCAACCGACGCTACGCCCGCCACATCCTCACCATCGAGGATCCCATCGAATACGAGCACGCGCACCGCTCCAGCCTGATCGAACAGGTCGAGATCGGCTCCGACGCCCCGGCTTTCCCCACCGCCCCGCGCGCGGCCATGCGCCAGGCTCCCGACGTGATCGTGGTGGGCGAGATGAGAGACCCGGAAACCATGCACATCGCGCTCGCCGCGGCCGAGACCGGCCACCTGGTTTTCTCGACTGTCCACGCCACCGGCGCGGCCTCCACGGTGTCGCGCATCGCCGACTCGTTTCCGACGGAGCGCCAGCCGACGATCCGTCAGGAGATCTCGATGGCGCTCGCCGCGGTGCTGTCCCAGACGCTCCTTCCGCGCAAGGGAGGCGGCCTCGTTCCGGCCGCGGAGCTGCTCGTGGTCGGCTACGGGACCCGCCAGCACATCCGCAAGAACGCCCTCCAGCACCTGCACCAGGAGATCGCCCTCACGCGCAAGACCGGGTCGGTCACGCTGGAGGAATCGCTGGCCCGGCTGGTCAAGGACGGCCTGGTCGATGCCGATGAGGCGCGGATCGGGGCCGTCCACGTCGAGGAGTTCGAGACGCTGCTACGGGCCTGAGACGCACGCTCGCGCCTCGCGCCTCTCGCCTCTCGTCTCTCGTCTCACGCCTCACACGGCTCACACTTCCCTCCGGAACAGCACCTTGGTAAACACGCCGCAGACCAGCGAGAAGGTCAAGAGGAAGACCCAGCGGGGATAGGCCGTCGCGACCGGCGATCCGCGCAGAAGCAGATCGCGCAGGGATTCGACGCCGTAGGTCAGAGGATCGGCGTTGGAGATCACCCGCAGCCAGCCCGGGTACGACTCGACGGGGTAGAGCGCGCCGGAGGGGAAGAAGAGCAGCGCGTTGATGATTCCGAACATCCCGCGCAGGACGCTGGCCTGCCGCGCGCGGGCGAAGAGCAGGAACCAGACCGAGGCGATCGCGAGCGACGTCAGGAACACGGTGACGAGCGCGGCGGTGATCGCCCCCGCCGAGGGCGTGGGGCCCGGAGCGACGCACAGGATGGCCACCAGAACCAGACCTCCCGCGAGCGACGCCACGACCGAACCGGCCAAAATGTGCCCGGTCACCAGCGTGCCGGTCGAGATCGGCGTGACGAGATACCCCTCGTGGTATCCGTACATCCGGTCCTCGATCACCTGCAGCCCGCCGGACACCATGGAGCCCATGAAGATCGAGAGGCACACCACCGCGGGGCCGAGGTAGGTCAGGTAGTCGAGGTAGGGATAGGCCTCCAGCCGGACCGCGGGAACGGACTGTTCCGGCTGGCCGCTGCGCGTGACCTCGTCCCAGATCGCCCCGAGCGCGGCATCGATCGCCTCGAAAGAGAACCGCTCGGTGTTGTCCCCGATGAAGGCGGGAGCCGGGCCGCGGGGCGCCAGGCGAAACGGGAGGATCCAGACGCCGCGGTATCGCCCCCGGTGCAGGTCCGCCAGCGCCTCGTCCCGGTCGGCGAGGAAATCCACGATGACCAGATCGCGGCCGCCCGCCAGAGCCATCACGCCGCGCCGGCAGGCCGCGGAGTAGGCGTTGTCCGCCTCGTCGACCACCGCGAGCGGGATGTGGCGCATCTGGCGGTTCAAGGCGTTGCCCAGAATCAGGAGGTAGACCAGCGGGAAGAGCATCGTCGAGACGATCAGGACCGGCTGGCGCCAGAGGGTCAGGTAGGCGCGCTGGCAGATGGCCAGGATCCCCAGGAGGGCGATCCGGGGCCGGCTCGGACCTTCCCGTTGCGCGCGCGGGCTCACGATTCGCGCAGAGCCCGGCCGGTGTACGAGAAGAACACGTCTTCCAGCGTGACCGGCGCGATGGTCATGTGGAGCACCCGATAGCCTTTTTCCTCCAGCCGCTGGGCGGCGCGCCGCCCCACTCCCTCGCCGGGGCGGGACTGGAACTCGACGACGGCCGGAGTGATCTCACGCCAGTTGACCGCTCCCAGCGCTTCGATCGCGCCGCGGTCTTCCGCCGCGATCGGACGGTCGGTCTCCATCTCCGCGCGCTCTCCGGTGGCCAATCCCCGCTTCAGGGCTTCCGGCGCGTCTTCGCAGAGGATCCGGCCCTGATCCAGGATGGCCACGCGGTCGCACAGGAAATCCGCTTCGTCCATCGCGTGCGTGGTCAGCATGATGGCCAGGTCCGGATCGGCCGATTTCAGCTCCCCCAGCATGTCCCAGATCGACCGCCGGCTTTGCGGATCGAGGCCCGTGGTCGGCTCGTCCAAGAAGAGCACGTGCGGCGAATGCAGGACGCCGCGCGCGATCTCCAGGCGGCGCCGCATCCCTCCCGAAAGCTGCCGCGTCAATTGTTTGCGGCGGTCGGCCAGACCGACCTGTTCCAAACGCCGCGTGATGCGCTCGGCCAGGGAGCGGCCCCACAGGCCGTACATCTTTCCCTGGACGGAGAGGTTTTCTTCGACGGTCAGGTTCTCGTCGGTGGTGACCGCCTGGGAGACCGTCCCGATCGCGGAGCGGACGGCCGCCTTCTCACGCACCACGTCGTGCCCGCGGATCCGGGCCGATCCCGACGTCGGGGGAAGAAGCGTCGTGAGAAGGCGGATCAACGTCGTCTTGCCCGCGCCGTTGGGCCCGAGCAGTCCGTAGGTCTCGCCGGAAGAGACGGAGAACGAGACCGCGTCGTCGGCCACGAACGTTCCGAAGCGCTTGGTCAGGCGATCGACGGAAATGGGGAGGAAGGATTCCATGGGCTCAAGGACCCATCGGTCCATGGACGCGCGTGGATTCCTCGTTCGCCTGGTTCCGACCCGGACGGTGGCTCAACGGATCAGTTCTTCTTCGCTTCGACGACGAAGGTCTGCCCGGCGATCACGCCCGCGGTCTCCGGCTGCAGCCGGACGGAGAACGTCTTCAAGTCGCGGCTCTGCAGGCCCCAATTGCGGCGGGTGGCGAAATCGGAGCGGGGCTTGACCGACAGGATCTTCGCGAAGAAGGGGGCGTCGGGCCGAGCCTGGGGCCATACCCGGAGCCGGGAGCCCACCGCGAAGAGAGAGAGACGCTCTTCGGGAACTTCGACCCTGAGGTAGGGGGAAGAAACCTCCATGGTCAGGATCGGCGTGCCCGCCTCGACGAACTCGCCCATCCGATGGTGTCGGGTCAGCACGCGCCCCTGCGCGGGCGAAACCAGAGTGCCTTCGCTCTCGAAGCGGCGGACCTTGGCCTGGCGCGCGGCGAGCGCGGCTTCTTCGGCGTCGAGCTGCAGCTTCTCCTTTTCGCGCGCGCGGATGCCGGCCAGCGCGGCGTCCCGCTTGTGCTGGAGACTCTCCAGATCGGCGGTGGCGGCGATGCCCTCTTTGGCCAGGCGGGAGAGCCGGCGTTCGTCGCTCTCGATCTGCGCGAGGTCGGCCTTGAGCTGAGTCACTTCCTCCTGGCGGCTCTCGTCGCGGGCGCGCACCTGCGCCCGCTGACGGTCAAAGTCCGCGGCGTCCTGGGCCAGGCCGGGTTCCTCGATCCGCGCGACGACCGCGCCGGCCCCGATCGGATCTCCTTCGTCGGGAACCGGGGTCACCAGACGGCCGCTGCGGGAAAAGGACAGGTCCAGGCTCTGTTCCTCGGCGATGGCCAGGAGGCGCACCGGCCGGGCGGTGTCGTTCTCCTCGCGCATCAGCGCGCCGTACAACCAGGCCCCCGCCGCACCGATGACAATCGCCACGGCAACCCACCAGGCTTTTCTCATTTCCTCGCCGAATCTTACCGCCGCTCCGCCGTCCCCGGAGGGGGACAGCTTGCGGGCGGGTATCGGTTTTGCTCCGCCTTGCTCCGAGCGGCGAAAATGGAAGAGACTCCCGTCCATCGAATACTCCTGGTCGAAGACGACCGCAGCCATCGGTGGGTCCTCCGCCGGGTCCTCGAGAACTCCCTGGGAGGCGAGATCGTCATTGAAGAGGCCGAAAGCGGCGAGACCGCCCTGCAGCGCGCGGCGCGGCGCCCGGGGATCGATCTCGTCCTGCTGGATCTCCATCTGCCGGGCATTTCCGGCTTCGAGGTGCTCAAACGCCTGCGCGGGGAGGCCCGGACCCGCGCCCTGCCGGTCGTCGTCCTGACGAGCTCGCAGGACCAGGAGGACGTGCGGCTCGCCTTCGAGTGCGGGGCCAACTCCTTCGTCTCCAAGTCCGAGACGCCCGAGCTGATGATGCGGCGGCTCCAGATGCTGCCGGTCTACTGGCTGGAGCTCAATCGGCTGCCGGACAAGCCGGTCTGAGGCTTGGCGGGGCGGCGAAAGAGGGCTTCGGACTCGAGCCCGTAGACTTTAGACTCCCGGGCATGGCAGAACCTCTTGTCGCGGTCCTGATGGGCAGCAAGTCCGATTGGGAAACGATGCGGCACTGCTGCGAAACGCTCGACCGCCTGGGCATCGCGCGTGAAGCCCGCGTCCTCTCCGCGCACCGCACTCCCGGCCCGACCGCGGACTACGTTTCACAGGCCGAGGGACGCGGGATCGAGGTGATCATCGCGGCGGCCGGAGGGGCCGCGCACCTGGCCGGCGTGGCCGCGGCCCACACGATCCTCCCGGTCCTGGGCGTTCCGATGGAAGGCTGGGCGTTGAACGGCCTGGACGCCCTGCTCGCGACGGTCCAGATGCCCGGAGGGATCCCTGTCGGAACCCTGGCCATCGGAAAAGCCGGAGCCGTCAACGCCGCGCTCCTCGCGGCCGCGATCCTCGCCCGCAGCCGCCCGGAGCTCGCGGAGAAGCTGCGCGGCTATCGCAAGGAACAGGCGGACAAGGTGCTCGGCGAGACCGTCGGGTAGCGCATCGACGCGATCCCCGCTCAGAGCAGGCGGTCGATCTCCTTGAGCACGTCCTCCGCCCTCCCCGGGATCGCCAGGTCGCAAGCCGCCCCCGGCTCCGGGTTGATCTCCGCGGTGAACGCGCCGCGTCGCGCCGCTTCCTCTGCGAGCCCAGCGGCCGGATAGACGACCGACGACGTCCCCACCACCAGGCAGACGTCGCAGTCCAGGGCCGCCGCCGCCTGCCGGAGGCTGGCCGGCGGGATCGGCTCGCCGAACCAGACGACGCCGGGGCGGGCCAGTCCGCCGCAGGCGGCGCAGCGTGGCGGAAGCTCCGGCAGCGATTCGCGCTCGTCCGTCCAGGCCGCGACCCCGCAACCGTCCCAGCACGCGAGCTCCCAGATCGAGCCGTGAAACCGCACGACGCCCGCCGTGCCCGCCCGCTCGTGCAGGCCGTCCACGTTCTGGGTGACGAGCGCGAAGCCCGGAAAGCGGCGGCTCCAGGCGGCCAGGACACGGTGCGCCGCGTTGGGCGCCGCGCGGAAGATCAATTGCCGGCGCCAGTCGTACCATTCCCAGACCAGGCGCGAATCGCGCGCGAACGCTTCGGCGGTGGCCAGGTCCTCCGCCCGGAACGTCCTCCAGAGGCCGCCGGCGCCCCGAAACGTCGGCACCCCGCTCGCCGCGGAGACGCCCGCTCCGGTCAGGACGGTCAGCCGGGGCGCCGCGCGGAGGCGTTCGGCGAGGGCGAGCGGGCCGGAGGAGGGATCGGGTCCCCGCGTCATGGGGCGCACGACGCTCAGGACTGGAAGAGCGCCGCCGCTCCGGCGATGCCGCGGGGAAGGATCACCGTGAACGTGCTTCCCCTGCCCTGCGCCGATTCGAGCTCGATGCGTCCCCCGAGGGCGTGCGCCATCTGCCGGACCAGCGCCAGGCCCAGGCCGACGCCCGGCGTGTGCTTGTGGCGAATGGACTCCAGCTGCGTGAACGGCTCGAAGACGCGCGCCTGCTCCTCTTCGGGGATGCCCGGGCCGCTGTCCTGAACCCGGAATCGGGATTCCTCCGCGCCGCGCTCGACCGACAGCGTGACGAAGCCCTGCTGCGTGTACTTGATCGCGTTGCCCAGCAGATTGACCAGGATGAGCCGCAGCAGGCGCGGGTCGCTTTCGAAGTCCTGCCCGTCCGTAGGTGCGTCGACTCGCAGATCGAGGCCCTTGCTCTCCGCCTGCGGGGCCAGCTCCTCGGCCACCTCGGACGCCAGGGCGGCCGGATCGAAGCGCTTGAGCTCCAGGGACAGCCGCCCCGACTCGATGCGGGCGTACTCCAGAAGCGATTCGATCAGGTCCGAGAGCCGGGCCGAGGAGCGATGGATGCGCTCGATGGCCCCTCGCTGGCGGTCCGAGAACGGCGCTTCCCGATCCTGCGCGAGCCGGTCGAGCTGCAGCAGGATGGTGGCGAGCGGCGTGCGCAGCTCGTGGGAGACGAGTCCCAGAAAGTCCGTCTTGACCCGGCTGGCCTGCTCGGCCTGCTCGCGGGCGACCCGCATGGCCTCCAGCGCCGTTTCGAGCTCCCGGCGCCGCACGACCACCTCGCCGGCCAGGGACTCCAGGTCACGGGCCTGACTTTCCAGCTCGGTCTGAAGGACCGCCCGGGCCCGCTTGATCGTGACGAGGTTCCCGACGCGCGCCTTGAGCTCCTCGACCGAGAAGGGCTTCATGAGATAGTCCTGCGCGCCCGCCCGGAGGAGGCGCACCCGTGATTCGTCGTCCGCCCTGGCGGTGAGCAGCACGATCGGCGTGCCGTCGAACGTCCTCTCCGCGCGCAGCTGCGAGACCAGCATCTCGCCCGACGCCGCCGGCATCATCATGTCGGAAAGGATCAGGTCGGGAAGCAGCTCCCGCGCCCGGGCCAGACCCTCGCCGCCGTCGAGGGCCGACGCGGTTCGGACGTCCGGCTCCAGCGATTCCCGGATGAATCGGTTCATCTCCGGGTTGTCTTCGACGACGAGGACGAGCGGTTTCTCCCGCGCGTCGGAAGGAGCCACCGCCTCGACGCGGTCGCGCAGGGTCTCGATGGACTGCCGGAACAGATTCGCCTCCGCCGATTCCCCGTTCGCGGCCGAAGCGTCGCGCAGCGAGGCGCCGGCAGGCGCCTCCACCGGCAGCTCGACCAGGAAGTCGGCGCCGCCCTCCGCGGCCTGCCCGACTCCGATCGAGCCCCCGTGCAGCTCGACGAAATCCTTGGCGATCGCCAGGCCGAGCCCGGTGCCTCCGAAGCGCCGCGTGGAGCCGCCGTCGCCCTGCCGGAAGCGTTCGAAGATCGCCGCGCGCAGATCCGGCCGCACGCCCGGGCCGCTGTCGGCCACCTCGATGGCGACCCTCCCCGAGGCGCGCCGGGCGACGCAGCGGATCTGACCGCCCGACGGCGTGAACTTGAACGCGTTGGAGAGGAGATTCAGGATCACCCGTTGAATTTTTCCCGAGTCGAAGTCCGCGGTGACCACCTCGGAGGCCTCGACGCGAAATTCGATGTGCCGTTGCTGAGCCAGCGAATCGAAATGCGAGGCCACCAGGCGCACGACCGAGGCCACATCGGCCCGGGCGTAGTCGACCCTCATCTTGCCGGCTTCGAGCTTGGACAGGTCGAGCAGATCGTTGACGTGACGCATGAGCAGACGCGCGTTGCGCGCGACGACCTCGAGATCCCGCCGTTCTCCGTCCGGGAGGGAGCCGGAGAGCAGCTTCTCGGTCGGACCCAGAACGAGGGCCAGAGGCGTGCGCAGCTCGTGGCTGACGTTGGCGAAGAAGTCCGTCTTCAACCGCTCGAGCTCGCGCACCTTTTCGTACATCGTCCCGAGGTCCTTGTAGGCAGTCTCGAGCTGGATCCCCTTCTCCCGCGCCACGCGGGCGCCCCGGGTCAGGGCCACGGCCTTGGGAACGAGCGGCGGCATCAGGACGGCGGTCGCCACGGAGGCCACGGCGGTGATCGCCTTGACCCCTCCGGAGATCCAGTAGATCGGCTTCCAGACCGTCCAGACCTCGAAGAAATGCGTGAAGCCGCAGCTGACGATGAAGATGCCGAAGGCGAAGAAGATCCACTTGAACGGAATATCCCCGACCCTGGAAACAAGATAGGCCAGCGTCGCGGAAATGGCGATGTAGGAGAGCCAGATCAGCCCGTCGGAGACCACGTGCAGCCAGACCAGCCCCGGTTTCCACAGATAGCAGTGGCCGTGGGGCATAAAGAGATCGCTCGACACCATCGCCTGTATCCACTGGGGCATGGGATCCTCCGCGTTTGTTCGCCAAAGATGGTAACCCGTCGCACAAACACCGAGATCGCGCGAAATCGCCGGGAACGCCGGGAAGTGAATCTCGAAGTCAAGCCTCGCCGCGCCTCGGCACGCCACGGAGTCCCCTTGAGCTCGCGGCGCGCGTAGTCTCCTGAGCGGAAACGAAGGAGGAGGCGCGCGCCGCGGGAGCCGGAGCGGAGCGAGAGGTCAGGCGCTCGGTCGAGCCCCTTTGGGCGAGCCGAGCGCCGGTGCGCCGAAGGCGCAGACCTCTCGCGCAGCGGAGGCGACGTGCAGGCGCGCGCCGCGGGAGCCGGAGCGAGGGAGAGATCAGGCGGGCCGTCGAGGCCGCATCCGGCCGAGCGGACCGCCGGTGCGCAAAGCGCAGATCCCGATCAAGCGGAGGCGACGGTTTACCTTGCCACCACCCCGATGTTGGCGATCGTGTCGCCCTTCCTCATCGAGGGCACCGCGCAGACGTAGAGCACCACCCCGGCCGCCGGAGAGCGCGCCTCGAAGAGCGTCTTGCCGAAGTAGTCCGTGACCGTCCCCACCTTCATTCCCTGCTCGACGTACTGCCCGCGGTGCACCAGCGGAAAGAAGATCCCGCCCGCTTCGCTCACGACCGCGCGCACGTTCTCGATCCACACCGGATGCTCGATGCGTCCGGCCGTCCCCGGCAGCATCTTCAGCTGCCGCATCACCGAGAGGCTTCCCCGATAGAGCGCGTCGACGTCCTCGAAATCGGTGCGCCCGGCGTACCCCGCCTCGGCCGCGATCGCCGCCTTGCCGCGGGCGGTCGCGGTGTTGTCCAGGTAGCGCGACGCATTGGCTTCGCGCGGCCGGTCCGTCACGATAATGATGTGATCCAACCCGAAGGCGAGGGCCATCTCCCGGGAGGCGGCGTCCTGCACCGCGTTGCCGGTCTTGGTCCAGTACGTGTAGGGGCGAAGGCTCTCGTCGAGATCGCCTCCGTGCAGGTCGATCAGATAGTCGCAGGGATCGACGACGGCCTTGGTGATCGCGAAGGCGGCCCGCTCGGTCTGCGTACCGTCGGCCCGGCCCGGATAGAAGCGGTTCATGCTCTTGCCGTCGACCGGGTTGACGTGCATCACCTTCTGCTCGAAGGAGGGCAGATTGACCAGGGGCAGGAGGATGAGCGTCCCGGACAGCTCCGTCGGATCCACGCGTTCGGCCAGACGCTCGACCGCGAGGATCGAGGCGTACTCCGTGCCGTGCGCGCCGGAGACGATCGCCAGGACCGGGCCGGGCCAGGCTCCGTGGAAGAGAACGACCGGGATGCGCAGCCCGGCGTCGACGCCCGCGGGGACCTCGAGAAATCCCGTGGCCCGGCGGCCCTGGGCCGCGGTGGCGGTGCCGACGGAGAATGTCGCGCTCTGGGCGCGGGCGCTGGAAGCGATCAAGGCGAGGCAGGCGGACAAGCAGAGAGCGGCGCGGCGCATGAATTCCCCCCCGGATCGAGATCCAAGATCCGTCTTGATCGTGGCGCGAGCTACTCTATCGAACTCGGCGCAGCCGGCGTCGTACGGAAGGGAACGGCTCGCGGAGGCATCCGCGGCAGCGGCTCGACACGACCGATCCTGGACGCGGTGAACTCGGCGAACCAGATCGCGCCGTCGGCGCCGGAGGCGACGCCGTAGGGACTCGATCCCGCCGTGGGAACCGCCCATTCGGTCACGACGCCCGCCGCGTCCACCCGGCCCAGGCGGGTCGCGCCGGTCTCGGTGAACCAAACGGCCCCGTCGGAACCCGC
The DNA here is from genome assembly GCA_963733955.1 of uncultured Acidobacteriota bacterium. Taxonomy (GTDB): domain Bacteria; phylum Acidobacteriota; class Thermoanaerobaculia; order UBA5066; family Gp7-AA6; genus DATFTF01. The sequence goes on along the minus strand of CAVTEW010000003.1, from coordinate 75,243 downwards.
CGCCAGGGCCGTCAACCCTCCGCCGCCGGTCGGAACCGGGAAGGCCGAGATCGCGCCGGCCGGCGTGATGCGGCCGATGCGGCCCGCCGAGGACTCGGTGAACCACAGCGCGCCGTCGGCCCCGCGGGCGATTCCGAATGGGCCCGACCCGGCCGGCAATCGGAACTCGGTGACCTGGCCCTCGGTCGTGATGCGGCCGATCCGGTCTCCCGCCTGCTCCGCGAACCACAGGGCGCCGTCGGGCCCGGCGGCGATTCCCCGCGGCGCGCGGCCCGCCGAAAGCCCGTAGAACGTCACCACGCCCTCGGTGGTGATCCGGCCGATTCGGTCGTAGTAGTCGGTGAACCACAGGGCGCCGTCCGGCCCGCCGACGATTTCGATCGGTTCGCTGAGGCCGCCGGGAATCGGAAACTCCGTGATCGACCCCGCCACGCTGATGCGGCCGATGCGGCCGGGGAGCTCGGTGTACCAGAGGGCCCCGTCGGACCCGGCGGCGATGCCCCGGGCAAAGCTCCGGGAAAACGGAAGGGGAAATTCGAGGATCCCGCCGCGGGGAGAGATCCGGCCGATGCGATCGCTGTGCTGCTCGGTGAACCAGATGTTTCCATCGGCTCCGAGGGCGAGATCGACGGGATCCGCGCCCGGTCCGGGAATCTCGAACTCGGCGATCTTCGGGTTGGCGCTCGAGGCCGCGAGGAAACACAGGAACAGGCCGAGGCGGGAGCGGGTCATGGGGCGGCGACCCCGAACAGGCAGTCCCCTGCGGAGGGGCCGAGGATTACCCCGAAAACGCGTCTCGGCGGATCAGCGGTTCGGCCACGTGTTCCGGAGCGTGGCGCGCGCGGGTGTTGACGAAGTCGATCAGCAGCCGGAGCCTGCGGAGCACCGCGGCGACCTCCGCCGGACCGTCGCTCATCTTGGATGTAAAGGACACCGTGCGGGTGTCCGGGTCGAGGCGAAACCGCGAGAATTCGGCCGAGTCCAGGCTCGCCCGATCGAAGCAGGACAGCCACGGAGCGTCCAGGTCGCCGGACAACGGAACGCGGTAGCGGGCGAACAGCGGAGTCGCGGATTCCCAAGCCAGGGCGGAAACCTCCACCACGACTTCGTATCCGCTGCTTTCCAGTTCCGCTGCCATCGAGCCTCCGTGGGTTTTGTCTCACGTACTCGAAGAGCAAAGCAGACGCCAAACACGGAAGATCCTCAAAAGACATGGCTTTCAGAACTCTGGCATGTGAGAAGTGACAAAAAGTGGTTCGATATTCCGGCCGGCTGGAACATTCACGCATTGAACGTCGCTTCCGCTCGATCGGGTCCTGCCAAGAAAAGCAACGCCGGGAGTTTCCTCCCGGCGTCTCAGACTCTTGGTTGCGGGGGGTGGATTTGAACCACCGACCTTTGGGTTATGAGCCCAACGAGCTACCAGGCTGCTCCACCCCGCGTCAGGGAGGCGAAAGATATCGGAGGTGTCCGGTCGGGTCAAGCCTTGGGGTTATGAGCCCAACGAGCTGAGCCCGGACTGCTTCCGGTCCCCGGCCCGGATCGAGAGAGCCTTTTTCGCCAGACGAGGAAGCCCGACGACGGCGATGCCGCTGCGCATCGCAGAGGAGGGATGACGACGTATGGCGGAAAAGGATCCGAGAGCCGGGCCGAGGGATCGGGAGCAGTGCGGGCTGGGCTGCTCCACCCCGCGTCAGGGAGGCGAAAGATATCGGAGGCACCCGGCGCGGTCAAGCCTTTGGGTTATGAGCCCAGCGAGCTGAGCCCGGACTGCTTCCGGCCCCCGGCCCGGATCGAGAGAGCCCTTTTTCGCCAGACGAGGAAGCCCGACGACGGCGATGCCGCTGCGCATCGCAGAGGAGGGATGACGACGTATGGCGGAAAGGGATCCGAGAGCCGGGTCGAGGGGTCGGGAGCAGTGCGGGCTGGGCTGCTCCACCCCGCGTCAGGGAGGCGAAGGATATCGGAGCCTGAAAGAACGGTCAAGCCTCAAGGCCTTTGGGTCAGGAGCCCAGCACTCCACCCCGCGTCAGGGGGCGGACGTCAGCGGAGGACTCCGGTGCGGCGAGGTCCTCAATCCAAGAGTGCGCCGCGTCCGCGGAAGGTCCAAAATAAAGCGGTGCCCGGGCGGACGGCCCGGCCCGAGGGAGAGCGATGACAAAGCGGCCAAGGGGACAGAAGGCGCGGCAAAATGAGCGCGACACCGAAGGACCCGCTCATATAATTACGGGATACCCCCCCGCGGGGGCGGAGAGTGCCATGCTCGACGAACTGCGTCAAATCGACGTCTCGGCGATCGCCGAGCTCGTCCGCATCAAGCAGGAGGAGGAGCTCCTGGCCTCCCGCCTGTCGAAAATGGAAGCGAGCAAGGAGAAAGTTTCGCGAGCCGTCTACGATCGGGTCCGCGAGGACTATCGATCCCGGCAGGCCGCCTTCGACGCCGAGTCCCGGCCCCTCAAACAGAAGGCGCGTCAGGAGTATGCGAAGCTGCGCGCCCTGCGCGCGGAGATCGAGCAAGCGCTCGAGAAGGCGTCCCAGGATAAGGAAGAGCTCGTCTTCCGCCACGACCTGGGCGAGTTCCAGGGCGAAGAATTTCAGACCCGGCTCGCGCAGAGCGAGACCACGCTCGCGGCCAAGCGCCAGGAGCTCGCCGAGATCGACCAGCTCAAGCAGCAGTTCATCGACGCGTTCCACACCGAGTCGGATCTGGAGACGCCCGCCGGCGAGGAGATCGAGGAGCCGGCCCAGTCTCCCGAACCGGAAGGCGAGAGAACCAGGATTTCCTCGCCCACTCCCATCGCGCCGGCCGGGCAGATCTACGAATCCACGATGGTGGCCTCGAAGCTCGCGCCGGGCGCCGCGGCCCTCGATCCGGCCGCGACCCGCCCCGACGCCGTCGTGCCGTCCCCCGGGACGACCGCCCGAGTCCCCATCCCGAGAATCGTCAAGCAGTCGGACAACGGTCCGGCCGAAGAGTTCGCGCTCACGCCGGGCACGACGTCGATCGGACGGTCTCCGAAGAACCAGATCTCCCTTCCGTTCGCCGAGGTGTCCCGGCATCACGCCAACGTGGTGTTCACCCCCGACGGCTACAAGATCGTCGATCTGAATTCCGGCAACGGGATCCTCGTCAACGGCAAGCGCGTCACCGACTACGTGCTGGTCGACGGCGACGTCATCCAGATCGGGATGCAAAAGCTCACCTTCCGGACGTAGACGACCGTCCCGATCGGGTAGGGTCTCGATCCAGGCGCGGCCGGGCACGCCTCCCGCGTTGATAAGATCGGGCTCTCACTCAGGACCCACATCCGATGAACGATGCGCTGCCCCTGCTCGGGTGTCTGGCTCTCGTCATCGTGGGCGCTCCGATCTGGGCCCTCGTCGCCGCCTTGCAGGCCCGGAAACAGGGGAACGAGACCCGCGGCAAGCTCGAGGCCCTCGCCGCGCGTCTGGATCGGTTTGAATCCCGCCAGATGGAGTTGCGCCGCGAGTCGCGGCAGCGCCTCCCGGAGATCGAGGCCCCGCCCCCGGCCGGGGAGGCGGCGGCCGTCGCTCCGATTCCGATTCCGCCGATCGAGCCGAGTCCGCCGCCCAAGGTCGCGGCGGCGCCTTCTCCTGCCCCGACCACGGCGCCTCCGCCGCCGGGGAACGCTCCGCCGGTCGTCACGCCCACGGTGCCTGCCCCGTCGGCGCCCTTCGACTGGGAAGGACTGATCTCCGTGCGCGCGTTCGCCTGGCTCGGCGGCGCGGCGCTCTTCCTGGGGGCCGCGCTTTTCCTCCAGTACTCGATCCAGCACGGACTCATCTCTCCGGCCGCGCGCGTGGCCATCGGTCTGGTGGTGGGGGCCGCGGCGCTGGCGGGAGGCGACTGGCTGCGTCCAAAGGCCGCCTGGGCCGGCCAGGCGACGTCGGGAGCGGGCATCGCCATCCTCTACGCGTCTCTGTTCGCGGCCCATGCTCTCTACGCCCTGCTGTCGACCACCGCGACGGTCGGCCTGATGGCGCTCGTCACCGCGACCGCGGGACTGGTGGCCGCCCGGCGCGACGCGTTTATTCTCGCCGTGCTGGGAACGCTCGGGGGATTTCTGACGCCCTACCTTCTGGCGACCCACGAAGATCATCCAATCGGGCTCTTCGGCTACGTTCTGCTCCTCGACCTGGGAACGGTCGCGGTGGCCCGACGCCGCGGCTGGCTCGGCCTGCGCCTGCTCGCGCTGCTGGCCACCGCGGTCCTGTATGCGGGATGGGCCGGCGAGCACCTTGACGCGGCCAAACTGTCCTGGGCGCTTCTGGCTGCGGCGGCCCTGGCCGGCCTCTTCGCGGCGCTCGCGCCGGACACGGAGACCGATCCGAAGAGGCGCGACCTCGCCCGCGCCATCGCCATCCTGGCCATGGTGGGTCCGTTCCTGGCCGCGGCTGTGGTCTCCGGACTTCCGGCTCTGGACGTCGCGCCGGTCTTCCTGGTCGGCTATCTGCTCCTCCTCGGCGCCGGAGCGTTCCTGGTCGCGCAACGCGCCTCCTTCGCTCCGCTCACGGCCGTGGCCGCGGGCCTGTCCGCGGCGGCGCTGATCGCGCGCACGCAGGCCGATCTCTTTCCCTCTCGCCGGACGGAGGCCCTCGCGCTCTTCGTCCTGGTGCCGGCGGCATACCTCGCCGCGTGGAGCGTGCGCCGCTCGACCGAGCACGAGCCCGTGCTCCGGATCGCCGCGGCCCTCTCGCTGGCCGGCGGATTTCCCGTCCTGCTGCGCGTCCTGGCGCTGGAGCGGTCCGCCGAGCCGGTTCTTCCGCTCTGGATCTTCGCGGCCGCGCACGCCCTCGGGCTCCTCCTGGCGGCGGTCCTGCGGCGCTCGGGAGCCTGGATCCTCGCTTCGCAGGGATTCCTTTTCGCCGCGCTGCTCGCCCTGACGACCCGGTTCTCCAGCGCCCGCCTCGAAGAATTCCTGCCTTTTCTCGCGATCCCGACCCTGGCGTACTGGGCCGCTCCCTTCCTCTTGCGGCCGCTGCGCAGCGACCGCCTCGCGTGGTGGTCCTCGGCGGCGGCTCCGCTTCTGCATTATCCCGTGCTGTACGTCCTCGCCCGCGACGCCTGGGGAACCCAGGTCCTCGGAGCGATCGCGGTCCTGTTCGGGCTCGCCGCCCTGGCCTCGCTCAAGGGCGCGGCGGCGATCCTGTCCGATCCGAAAGACCGCCGCTTCAGCGCCGCCCTCTTCGGGGCGGTGACCCTGCTCTTCGTGACCGCGGCCATTCCCATCCTCCTCGACAAGGAATGGATCACCGTGGCCTGGGCCCTGGAGGCCGCCGCGCTCGCCTGGCTTTCGACCCGGATCCCGGAGGAAGGGCTGGTCCAGGCCTGCGCGGCGCTGGCGGGAGCGGCCTTCGCGCGCCTGGTCTTCAATCCCGAGCTCTGGGGCTATCACCCGCGCGGCGGCACGCCCGTCGCCAACTGGTACCTCTACACCTTCGGTCTTCCCGCCGCGGCCCTCCTGCTGTCGGCGCGGTGGACGTCCTGGAGCGCCTGGGCCAAGGCGGCAAAGCTGGACGTGCTTCTGCGGGTGGCCGCGGGCATCCTCCTCTTCGTGCTCCTGAACGTCGAGATCGCCGACGTCTACTCGACCGGGGTGGCGCTGACGTTCCGCCTGTCCGGCGGAGGCCTGGGCGAGGACATGACCTATTCCCTTGCCTGGGGCGTCTTCGCGATCGGCTTGTTCTTCCTCGGTCTGACCCGCCGCTCCAAGGGCACGCGCGCGGCCGCTCTCGTGGTCTTCCTCCTGACGATCGGAAAGGTTTTTCTCCACGACCTGTGGAACCTGGGCGCGCTCTACCGGGTCGGCTCGATCGTGGGTCTGGCCGTGGCTCTGTTGGCGGTCTCCTTCCTCACCCAGCGCTTCGTGCTCGCGCGGGAGCAGCCGTGAGAGGGGCGGCCCGGGGTCGCGCCGTGGGCGCGGCCCTGTTCTCGATCGGCCTGCTGGGAGCTCTGGCGCCCGGCGATTTCCGCTTCTCCCGGCCGGTGAGCACGCGGCCCGGCTGGTCGCGGCTGGAGCTTCCCGACGACGTGCTCGACGCCTGCCGGCCGGGCCTGCCCGATTTGCGGCTGACCGACGCCGGCGGACGGGAGATTCCCTTCGCCTTCGAGGACGCCGTCGCGGTCGACGTCGCGCGCTTCCCGCTCGCGGACGTGGAGTCCGCTCCCAAACGCGAGACGATCGCGCTCCTCGATCGGGGCGCCGGCGCCGCGGCGGCTCAAGCCGCGAACCTGGAAATCGCCGAGTCGGAGTTCTTGAAGCCGGTGGTGCTCGAAGCGTCCGAGGACCGGATCGCCTTCCGCGAGATTGCCCGCGGCTCTCTCTTCGCCGCGCCCGGCGCGCGCTCGACGACTCTGCGCTTCGCGCCCAACGACCGCAGGTTCTGGCGTTTTCGGTTCGACGACCGCAACGGAGATCCGATTCACCCCTCCGCGGTCCGCGTCGAGCCGGCCGGAGCCGCCGCCGCGGCCCGCGAGATCGCCCTGCCGTGGTCGACGTCGGCGAGCGAGGCGCCGGCGATGGAGATCCATCTGCCGGCGGCCAACCTCGGAGTGAGCGCGGTGCGGCTGTCCGTCAGAGAGCCGGCGTTCGAGCGCCCCGCGCGGGTGTACGAACGGATCTTTTTCCGCGACGAGGTCGTCCGGCGTCTCGTCGGCGCCGGGCTGCTGCGCCGCGCGCCGGGGGGCCAGGGCGAGACCGAGATCCCGGTGTGCGATCCGGCCGGACGGACTCTCCAGGTCGAGATCGACAACGGCGACGGGCCGCCCCTGACCGTCACCGGCCTGGCCGTTCTGGCCCGCCGCCGCGCCGTCCTCTTTTACGACGCGGGAAGGGGCGCGACGCTTCTCTATGCATCGCCCTCGATCCTTCCACCGCGCTACGATATGGCCGCCGCGCTGTCGCGGGGCTTTCCGCCGGCGCCCGCCGACGCGAGCCTGGGCGCGCCGCGCGAGATCGGCGCGCCGCGGGCGGTGCTCCCGGCGCCCCGGGGCGCGGTCGTGGACCCCTCCGCGTGGAGAACCCGCCGGCCGATCCGAGCCGCCTTGTCGGACGTCGCCTACCTCGACCTCTCCGGCCGCATGGCCGGAGAGGTCGCCTCGATCCGAATCGTCGACGGGGCCAACCGCCAGATTCCCTACGTCGTCGAGACCGGCGCCCGATCGCGGCCGCGTCCGGCCGCCCTCCGCACCACGCAACGGGAAGGCCGCACGATCGCGGAGCTCTCCGGCCTCGATCCCGCCGAGCCGCCCGATGCGGTGACCCTCTCCGCCGCGGGCCCCGAGTTCTTCTCCCGGGAAGTTCGCGTCGTCGAGATCGCGCGGGACGCCCGCGGACCCGCGCAGGAACGGCTCCTCGGAGCGGCGCACTGGGAACGTCAGCCCGGCGCAACTCCGGCTCCGCTGACGATTCCGATCGCGCCGCCGCAGGAGAGAGTGCTCTCGATCGAGATCGAGAACGGGGACAACGCTCCCGTCATCCTGGCCAAGGCGCAGATCCATGTCCCCTTCGTCCGGCTCGATTTTGTGCCGCCTCCGGGGGAATCCCTGACCCTCCTGTCGGACAATCCGCAGGCGTCCGCTCCGCGCTACGACCTCGCCATGCTCGCCGAGCGCGTCCTCGCGGCGCCGGCGCGGCCCGCGGCTCTGGGTCCGGCCGCGGCCGCTCCGCCGCAGGCCGCGCTGCCGAAATGGTTCTGGGCCGCGGTGGCCGCCGCGGCGCTCCTGGTCGCTCTGGCGCTGGTCCGGACCCTCGGCGCAGAGGATCGGCGCGACGCGGACTGAACGGTCAGGGGTTTGGAGGGCGAGCCGGCGTCGGCCTCGACCCCGCCACCGGTTTCTTGCCCGAGAGGCTTCCGTCCGGGTAGAGCAGCACGAGGTCGTCGGCCTGGACCAGGTGCAGCTCCTCCCGGGCCACGCGCTCGGCCGGGAAGTCGTGGCGCCGCGCTCCTTCGATGGCCGCGCGCAGCCGCATGTTTTCCTGCTGCAACACGGCCACCCGCCGGTCGAGCTCCCGGACGTCGACGCGCGCCTTCTTGAGCTCCAGGACGCGGCCGTCCGAAAGCACCAGGAGGCCCAGCACCACGGCCGACCCGAGAAGGGACAGGAAGAAGGCCGCGATCGGGCGCGGGCCGCGCGGCGTCGGGGCGGTGTCGGGCGCGCTCACCGCGCGACCATTCCCGCGCTCACCGCGCGACCATTCCCGCGCTCACCGCGCGACCATTCCCGCGCTCACCGCGCGACCATTCCCGCGCTCACCGCGCGAAGGCTCCGGAGCCGGCGAACACCCCGGCCCCCGAAAGATCGTCCTCGATTTCCAGGAGACGATTGTACTTGGCCAGCCGCTCGCCGCGGCAAGCCGAGCCGGTCTTGATGAGGCCGGCGTTGATCGCCACGGCCAGATCGGCGATCGAGTCGTCGCAGGTCTCCCCCGATCGGTGGGACACCACGGCCCGGTAGCCGTTGGTCTGGGCCAGGCGCACCGCCGCGAGCGTCTCGGAGACCGTGCCGATCTGGTTCAACTTGACCAGCAGCGCGTTGGCCATCCGGTCGGCGATCCCCCGCGCGAGGATGGCCGGATTGGTGACGAAGACGTCGTCGCCCACAAGAAGGATCTTGTGTCCCAACTCCCGGGTCAGCGCGATCCAGCCGGCGCGGTCGGACTCCGCCATGCCGTCCTCGATCGAGGCGATCGGATAGTCGCGCGCCAGGGCGGCCCAATAGGCCACCATCTGATCGGACGACAGCGTCTTCTTCTCGCCGGCCAAAACGTACTTGCCCTTCTCATGGAACTCCGAGGCCGCCGGGTCGAGGGCGATCGAGACGTCCTTTCCCGGGCGGTGGCCCGCGGCCTCGATCGCGGCGACCAGAAGATCCAGCGCCTCGCGCGACGCGGAGATCGCCGGAGCGAAGCCCCCTTCGTCGCCGACGCCGGTGGACAGCCCTTTCTTCTTCAGGATCGCCTTGAGCGCGTGGAACACCTCGACGCCGGCCCGCAGGGCTTCGGCGAAGCTCTCGAAGCCGGACGGGCAGACCATGAACTCCTGGGGGTCCAGCGGATTGTCGGCGTGCACGCCGCCGTTGATCACGTTCATCATCGGCACCGGAAGGACCCGCGCCCCGGCGCCGCCCAGGTACCGGTACAGCGGCAGCCCGGACTGCTCGGCCGCGGCGCGGGCCACCGCCAGCGAGGCTCCCAGGATCGCGTTGGCCCCCAGGCGGCCCTTGTTCTCGGTGCCGTCGAGCTCGATCAGGATCCGGTCGATGAGCGCCTGGTCGCGCGCGTCAGTCCCGTACAGGGCGTCGGCGATCTCGCCGTTGACGTGGGAAACGGCGATGGTCACGCCCTTCCCGCCGTAGCGCTTCTTGTCCCCGTCGCGCAGCTCCAGGGCTTCGCGCTCGCCGGTGGAGGCTCCCGACGGCACGCCGGCCCGTCCGGTGGCTCCTCCGGAAAGGAGCGCCTCCACCTCCACGGTCGGATTCCCCCGGGAGTCGAGGATCTCGCGCCCGAAGAGCGCCTCGATTGCGAAGCTCATGACGACGCGCCCAGGAACTGGCGGCCTGCGCGGGCCAGCGCCTCGGCGTCCTGTGCGGATCCGGCTTCCACGTACAACCTGGCCAACGGCTCGGTCCCCGACTCGCGAATGAGAATCCACGAACCGTCCTCGAAAAGCAACTTGATTCCGTCGATCGCGTTGACCGACGCCACCTTCTTCCCACCGAACACCGAGGGGGGCGCGCTCCGCAAGCCCTTGAGCTTCTCCGCTTCCCGGGGCGAGAGGGGCAGGTCCAGGCGCAGCGACCGGAAGACTCCGATCTCGCGCTCGAGCTCCGCGGCCAGCTCGGCCATGGTCCGGCCCGTCGCCCCGGCCATTTCCGCCGCCAACAGGTCCGCCAGGATGCCGTCCTTTTCCGGAACGTGCCCTTCGACGGTCAGCCCGGCGCTCTCCTCTCCCCCGAAGATGATCTCGCCGGCGATCAGCTTCTCCCCGATGTACTTGAAGCCGACCGGGGTCTCGTAGTGGGGCACGCCGAACTTCTTCGCGATCGCGTCGAGGGCGTGGGTCGTGGCCACGCTTCGGGCGACCCCGCCGCGGCGGCCCTTGCGGGCGAGCATGTGCCAGAAGAGAAGCGCCAGGAGGGCGTTGGGCGAGACGTAGGCGCCGGTCTCGTCGCAGACGCCGAACCGGTCGGCGTCGCCGTCGCAAGACAGGCCCAGGCGGGAACGCTCCCGGCGCACTTCGTCCCCCAGCCGCCGAAGCTCCTTCTCGCCGCATTGGGGAGACTCGCCGCCGAAGAGCGGGTCGGCCCTGGCGTTCAGGCGCGAGAGCCGCGCTCCGGCGGCTTCCAGGTAGGCGTCGAGAAAACCCGACGAAGTGCCGAACCGGAAATCCAGAGCGAAATGGGGATCGCCCCGCGCCACGTCGGCGGCGGCGACCTTGCGCCGGAGGTCCTCCAGGTAGACGGGCACCGGATCGAAGGTGGGCACCTCGGATGCTCCGGGCGCCGCGACCTCCGGGATCCGCGCGATCTCGGCTTCGATCTTTCCGGTGATTTCGGGAAGCGCGGGAGCTCCGTCGGACGTGGAGAACTTGATGCCCAGGTATTGCGGCGGGTTGTGACTGGCCGTGAAGTTGATCGCGCCCGCGGCGCCCTGGCGGCGGATCTCGAAAGCCAGGACCGGAGTCGGAATGGAGCGCAGCGACATTTGGGCGTCGAAGCCGTGGCGCTCCAGGAGGCGGGCGGCCTCCGAGGCGAACCGTCCGGCCAGAAAGCGCGTGTCGTAGCCGACCAGGACCCGGGCCCTGGCCGGGGCGTCCGCCGCGAGCACCCGGCCGATCGCCTCCACCACCCGCCGCGCGTTGCCGAAGGTGAAATCCTCCGCCAGGATGGCGCGCCAGCCGGACGTTCCAAAGCGGATCTGGGACATGATTTGCCTCGCCGCGATCTCCGACGGGAAGAGAGCCGCCTCCCGGAGCGGTTTCCGTCGGGGAGACCGGCCCAGGAACATGTCGACGACCAATCATAGCCGGACAGGACGACCGCCGACGCGGCGAGGGCTCGCGGCGCTGCTCGCCGTCGCCGGGCTCGCCGCCGCGCCGGCGACGATGACGCAGGCGCTCCATCTGCGCGCGCCGGACATTTCCCCGCGCCGCCAGGACGTCTACCCCGAGCCCGCGACTCCCCGCGATCCGCTCAAGAAGACGGTCTTCGAGCGGATCAACGCGGACCGCGCGGCGGCCGGCCTGGCCCCCGTCGCGTGGGACGAGGAGGCCGCCCGCGCGGCGGACGAATTCTGCGCGCGCCAGGTGGCCGAGAAGACCCGCGGGCACTTCCTGATGGACGGGATTCCTCCCTACGCGCGCATGTCCTTCGCCGGCGTGTTCGGAATGCACGCGGAGAATTCGGTTTCCTGGATCACCAACGCCGAGTCCTTCTCCGACACCCCGGAAAAGCTGGCCCTGGAGGGGCACGCCGACATGATGAAGGAGAAGCCTCCGTTCGACGGACACCGCCAGACCATCCTCGATCCGGACGCCACGCACGTCGGCGTGGGATACGCCCTGGCGCATGGACGCTTCCAGATGGCCCAGGAGTTCCTGACGCGCGGATTGAAGAGTCTTTCCCTGTCGCCGCTGTCCGGCCGCCTCGGCGGCGTTCTCTTCGACGGACGTCCGCTCCCCAAGGATGTGCTGCGGTTCGTGACCATCGCCTGGGAGCCTTCGCCCCGCCCCCTGTCCCGCCAGGAGGCGTCGGGCCGGACGAGCTACTCCTACCCGATCCCGCGCCTCTCCTACATCCCCGAAGGACTGCGCGCCCTGCAGGTCCAGGGCACGACCGCCGAGGACCGCCTCAAGATGCACACCGACCATTCCTTCTCCTTCGACTTCGTGCCGCCGCGGGCCGGCCTCTATGCGTTCGTCTTCTATGTTTCCGCCAACCCCACGTCCGCGCCGCGGCCGGGAGCGTCGGCGGTCCTCTGGTTCGACTGATCGGAAAGGCCCGATGCTTTCGATCCTCGTCGTCTTCCCCGCTCACGGCGAACCGGCGGGCGCTTCGTCGGACAGTCCCTCCGTCGAGATCCTGTCCGCGCGCGGCGCCGACGACGCGCTCGAGAAGCTGGGAAGGAATCGGCGCATCGACGCGGTCCTGCTGGCGGCCGGCGCGGAGAGCCCGCGCATCGAGGAAGCCATTCGCGAGGACGAGCCCGCGCCCCCGCCGATCTTTCGAGCCTCACCCGACGGATCGATCCAGGCCGATCTCGCCCGCGTCCTCGACGCTCTGGAAAAGTAGCCCCCATCCCCGCGTCCCCCGTCCCCCCGCCTAGCCCGTGCTATGTTAAGGACTTAGGGGTGACCACATGTCCGGTTGCGGCGGCGGATGTTCGGTCGGCAATGCATTCAATCCCGGGGGCCACTACGTGGGCGTCCGGATCAACGAAAACGAGGATGGGCGGGTCGTCTTCTGCGAGACGCAGGGCGTTTCCCTGGGCAAGGGCCAGCGCGTCGTCGTCGAGGGAGACCAGGGGCTCGAATACGCGCAGGTGATCACCCTGCGGCCCCTGATCTACAAACAGTGCCAGCTGCGCGACGCGCGCCGGCTCGTCCGGACGGCGACGGACGCCGACCTGGCCGGCTACGACGCCAAGGTCGGGCGGGAGGTCCGTTTCTTCACCGACGTCGCCGACCTGGCCGCGCAGAAGAGGCTGCCGCTGAAGCTCATCCGAACGGAGGAGAGCTTCGATGGGCGTAAGTACACGGTCTATTACACTTCCGAGACGCGCATCGACTACCGCAAGCTCGTTTCGGACCTCAGCCTGAAGCACCCGATTCGCATCGAGATGCGCCAGATCGGTCCCCGGGACGAAACCAAGATGCGCGGCGGCCTGGGCCCTTGCGGCCTGACTCTTTGCTGCTCGACGTTCCTCAAGGGCTTCCACCCGGTCACTATCAAGATGGCCAAGAACCAGAATCTCTCGCTAAACCCTTCCAAGATCTCGGGGATGTGCGGACGACTGATGTGCTGCCTGGCTTACGAGGACGAGGGCGGGAAGCCCGCGGCCGACTTCTCCACTCCGGCACGAAAGTCGCAGAATATTTCTCCAGACGCCCCGGTTTAGCGGTTCAGAGCGTCCCGCCTGACCGGGAGCAAGAAAGACAGCCGTGCCAAACCGGAATCCGCCCGGGAACGCCTATCGTCCCGAGGACGAAGCGCCGGGCAACAGAAAACTGATTCGTCCCAACCTGTCGGACATGGCAGAGCGCTACCCGACCCGAACGTTCCAGCAGCGCAAGCAGGCTCCGGCGGAGCAGACCAACGCCGAGAGCTACTACTACCTCAAGCAGATGGCGGCCAAAACGCCGATGGTCGTGGTCTTGAACGACGGCGAAGAGATCCACGGCTGGATCGAGTGGTACGACAAGAACTGCCTGAAGGTCAACCGCGATCGCGGACCGAATCTGCTGATCCCCAAGACGTCGATCAAGTATCTCTTCAAGGCCGAGGAGCGCGGGGGCGGGGGGAACCGGTAATCCATTTGCGATTTGTGATTTCTGATTTGTGATTGGGGCGATCGAGTCGAGAAAATCGCAGATCACAAATCACAAATCACAAATCTCCTATCTGGCTCCTCGTCCCGACAACACCGCCGGCACCGTCTTCAACAGGATCTTCAGATCCAGCATCGGCGACCAGGTATCGATGTATTTCAGGTCGAGAGCCATCCACCGGTCGAAGTCGACTTCGTTGCGACCCGAGACCTGCCAGAGGCAGGTGATGCCCGGCGCCATGCTCAACCGCCGGTGCTGCCAGGGCTCGTAGAGCGCGACCTCTTCGGGCAGCGGCGGACGCGGCCCGACCAGGCTCATGTCCCCGCGGATCACGTTCCAGAGCTGCGGCAGCTCGTCGATCGACAGGCGCCGCAGGAGCCGCCCCACCGGCGTCAGGCGCGGGTCCTTGGAGATCTTGAAGACCGGACCGGTCATCTCGTTCAAGTGGAAGATCTCCTCCCGGTGATCTTCCGCCCCGTCGTACATGGTTCGGAATTTCAGCAGCGTGAAGTGCCGGCCGTTCAATCCGCAGCGGGTCTGCCGGAAATAGACCGGACCGGCCGAGGAGAGCTTGATCCCCAGGGCCGCGAGCAGCTGCACGGGGAGCGTCAGACCGAACAGGACGAGCGAGACGACCAGGTCGATGGCCCGCTTGACCACGAGCTGGGCGGGATTGGACGGCGTCGTGGTGAAGGAGAGCAGCGGGATGCCTTCCAGCTCCTCCAGGATCGGACGGGCCAGCACGTGCGGAAAGATGTCGAGTGAGATGTGGGCCCGCACGCCGTGGCGCTCGGCCACCAGGAGGGCCTGCTCGTACTCCTGGAGCTTCCCTTTTTCGATCACGAACACCAGCTCGTCGACGACCTCGCGCATCAGGACCGTCTCCAGGTCGGCGAGCTTTCCCTGGCAGATCCAACGGGCGTCGTGCCGGATCTCGCCTCCGTTGTCGTCCTCCAGGTACCCCAGCACCTTGAAGCCCCAGTAGGGCCGGCCTTCGAGGAGATCGGCCAGCTGCACCGCCTTGCGTCCCGTCCCGACCAGCAGCACGGTGCGGAAGTTGAAGCCGCGGGCGCGCACGTACCGCGACGTCAGGCGCAGGGCGATCTTTTCGGTCGTCAGGAACGTGAAGTTCACGATCCCGAAAATCACAAGGAAGAAGCGGCTGACGAACTCCAGCCGCAGGCCGTAGACCGCCAGGGCCAGCAGCGCGGTTCCGCCGAAGGCCGCCTTCATGGCTCCCCAGATCTCCTCTCCCAGGGGCAGCGTTCGGTGGCTGCGATAGAAGCCCACCGCCGAGAGCATGAGGCCCCAGATCGGAAGGATCAGGATGAGCAGCAGCCCGTACTGGGAGATCGGCCGCAGCAGCGTGGGGAACAGGGTCGGGAACAGCCGCGTCAAGACCTCGTGGCGCACGAGGTAAGCCACCGGCAGGGAGACTGCCGTCAAGGCCAGATCCCCGATGAGCACGCCCAGAGCGATTGCGCGAGCCTTTTGTTTCAGCATGGGACCTGCCCGCGGCGACCGTGGTGCCACAGAGCCGCTGTGATGCTATGGCAGGACGCTCTTTCCTTCAAGGACGGCTTCGTAACGGTCGGCGACATCGTCCCAGCGATAGCTTTCTTGAATTCTCCGGCGTGCCCTGTCTTGAAATACGGAGTAACCCGCCGGATCATCCAGCACGCCCCTCAATAGACGGGTCAGACCGGCCGGTCGGTTGACGTCGAAAGGGAGCCCCGCGGAGCCGGCGACTTCGACGTTCTCGGGGGACGCGTGGTAGCAAACCACGCGCCCGAAGCCCAGCGCCTCGACCAGTGCGGGATGGGTTCCCCCGACCTCGGTGGCCTGGACATAGACCGCGGCGCGGGCCAGGAGCTGCCGGTACCCCTCCCCGTAGATGGCCCCCGGAAAGAGGACCCGGGCGTCCGCGGCGGCCCGGACGCGGGCGATGTAGTCCCGCGCGTACGGGGCGTCCCCCACCACCACCAGGGGGACGGTCCCGGGAACGTCCCGGAAGGCGCGGACCACAACCTCCGCATTGTTCTCGGGCTCCAGCCGCGAGACGTACAGGACGTACCGCTCCGGCTCGAGGCCGAGCCGCCCGAGCGTCTCGGCGCCCCGCGGCGCGGGCAGGTCTCCGCCGTAGGGGATGAAGACGGAGTCCGCGCCGTAGCGATCCCGGTAGTAGTCCTGGATCACCCGGGCGTCGGAAACGACCGCGTCCGGCGCGAGCGTGGACAGGACTTCCGAGACGCCGTAGGCGACGCGCCCCGCCGCGCTCCACTTACGCCGGCGCCGCTCCAGGCCGTCGACGTTCAAGACCACGCGGGCCCCCGACGTTCGCAGCGGAAGGCAGAACAGCGCGTTGATGGCGTTGCAGACGAGGACCGCGTCGTAACCCTCGAACACCGCGTGCAGGGTGGAAAGGAAGGCGTGGCTGACCGTATCCAGGTACTTGGACGGCACCGCCGGCAGAACGCGGATCCGGGCGCCCCTCCACTCCGAAAGATCGGGCTCGGCGTAGCGCGAACGGGTATAGACGGTCACGTCGTGGCCACGGCGGGCCAGGCGCGCCGACAGCTCCTCGGCCAGCGTCTCGAAGCCGCCGTAGCGGGCGGGTATGCCGCGCGTGCCGAGGATCGCGATCTTCACCAGATCAACGTATCAGGCGTCAAGGCGGACACTGCCGGGATCGCCGGGATCGCCGGGAAGTAAATTTTGAAGTTCGAACTTCGGATTTCACTTCCCGGCGCTCCCGCCGCGCTCGTTGCGTTTCCGCCGCGATCGGACCTTGTCCCGGATCTCCCGCCGTTTCTTCCACAACCGCCGCCGGTTGCTCCAGAGCCATCCGAAGGCCGGCAGCGACGAGCGCTCCACCGTCAGGCAGGCCGCGAGGACCACGAGGTCGCGCGCGACCGTCGGGACGAGCGTCGCCAGGAAATGCCCGGCCGGCTGGTTGTTGATGCGCAGCAGGAATCGGTTCTTGACCGAGTGCATGTTGACCAGGGCGCTCATCCGACCGCGCCGCTCGGGCAGGTTGCGCCGCCGGTGGTAGGCCACGGCGTCCGGCGCGTACAGGCAGGCCCATCCCAGGCGCGACAGGCGCCAGGCCAGATCGGCGTCCTCCCGGTAGAGGAAGAAATCCGCGTCGAAGTACCCCGTGGAGATCCGGGCATCCTCCAGCGCCGCGCGCCGGTAGAAGCCCGCCGCTCCGCTGGCCCCGGCGATGTCCTCGGGCTCGAGGAAGCGGCCCGCGGCGGGCTGCCCGCTTCCCCGGTCGAAGTGGCGCCCCGACGCGGTGAATCGGATCCCGGTGGTGTCGAGCGTGCCGGTCGCGGCGAGTCCGGCACCCTCCGCCCGCAGGACGCGCCCGGAGGCGGATCCGGCGTCGGGGCGGCTGTCCAGCCGCGCCGCGAGCGCGGCCGCGAAGTCGGGCTCCAGGCGGCAATCGGGATTCAGGGCCAGCACGTACCGTCCCGAGGTCGCGTCGATGCCGAGGTTCATCGCTCCCGCGAAACCCACGTTCTCGGGCGACACGAGGAGGCGCACCGACGGCATCGCGGCCACGGCATCGCGCGAGCCGTCCGTGGAGGCGTTGTCGACCACCACGACTTCCACGGACACTCCGCGCTGTGCCAGGGCCGAGCCGACGGAAGCGGGCAGATCCGACGCATCGTTGTGAGAGACGATCAGGATCGACACGTCGGTCATGACGGATCGTGAGGCGTGAGGCGTGAGGCGTGAGGCGTTCGGCCAAACGCCACCGCCAGTGCCCCGAGATACGCGCGCGCGGCCTCTCCCCGAGGACGGGGCATGTCCCCGCGAAACGGCAAGGCGGCCAGCCGCAGCAGCATGCCGCCCGCGAGGAGTGCCCGATAGGCCCACCGGGCAGGGGCGCCGTAGCGGCGGCGGTAGCGAAGGGCGTTGCGGTAATAGATCGGAAGGAACGCCGCGTAGCCGAGCGTTTCCGACGACGTCCGCCCGCGGTGCCGCAAACGCGCTCCCGGCCAGTACAGGATGGATCCCTCGGCTTTGAGCCGGGCGCACAGATCGACGTCCTCGAACCAGGCGGGAAAGAACCGCTCGTCGAACCCGCCGATCCGCCGGAACGCCTCCCGGCGGACGGCCAGCGCCGCGGCGGCGGCCTGCTCGACCGCGAACGGCTCGCTGCGGGGCCGATCGGCGTACCGTTCCTCGCGGCGGCCGGCGTTGTCCGGAGAGAGGTGGTCCAGGAGCAGGAGGGCCCGCGCGTCGGTACGGAGCGTGGGCAGGCGGCGCAGCTGGAATGTGCGCTGGTCTTCCCGGTCCGGCGGCGCGAGCGGTCCGCTCTCGACCTCCCTTCCGTCGTCGTCGAGAAGGCGGGGCGCCACGGCCACCGCTTCCGGATGCGTTTCGAAGGCCCGCGCGATCTCCGGGAAGGGATCTCCCTCGGCGCGCGTGTCCGGATTGAGAAACAGGAGGATGTCGCCCTGCGCCGCGGCTGCGGCCTGGTTGGCGGCGGCGGCCAGGCCCCGGTTGGTCTCGTTCTCGAGAATCGTCGCGCCGGGCCAGAGCGCCTCGATCCGCGCGCGATCCGCGAGTCCTCCGCCGTTGTCGACCACGACCAGCGAGAGCTTCGGGCCCCCGGCGCGCCCGTGCCGGACGGACGGAACCATCGACGCGACCGCCGCTTCGACCTGTCCGCCGTCGCGCCACGAGACGAGAACGACGCTGATCTCGCGAACGCCGACTCGAACGCCGCTCCCCGCGTCCCAGCGTCCCCGCGTCCCCGCGTCGGCCGCGGTCACCCTTCGCCCCGGAGGCCCCGCGGCGTCGGGGACGGCCAGTCGAACAGCAAACCGCCCGCGGGCCGCGCCTTGAGCGCCAGAATCGGCAGAACGGGCCAGACCATCAGGGGTAGCAGGGCGCCCCGCCAGCCGAGCCGGCGCGCATGGGCGAGGTCGGCGCGCAGCAGGCCGCCGAGCCGGCCGGCCAGCCAGCGGCCGTCGAAATTGCGGAAGAGCGTGCGCCAGCGGTTCCGGCAGGTCCAGAGCGCGCGGCGAACCGGCGTGCGGCGCCCCGTGCGCGATCCCTCGTGCCGCGCCCGCGCCGACGGCTCGCACACGAAGCGCCATCCGGCGCGGGCCAGGCGCAGGGACAGGTCGACATCTTCGTAGTACGCGAAGAACGAGCGCTCGAACACTTCGCCGGCCGGCGCCACCGCGGCGAGCGCCTCGCGGCGATAGAGCGCCGCGGTCGCCGAGACGCCCGAGACCTCGAACGATCCGGCCGAAGCCTCTGCCGGATCGGTTCCGGCCAGCGCGGGAAGCGCTTCGCCCCGCTCGTTCCAGCAGAGGCCCGAGGTGTCGACCCGCGATCCGTCGATCGTCAGGACCAGGCCCTGCGCCGCGGCCAGGCGCGGGTCGAGCGACAGGCGCGCGGCCAGCCGCGCGGCATAGTCGGGAGCCAGGACCGCGTCGTTGTTGACCAGGAGCACGTAGGGAGCGCGGCCGTGGGCGATTCCTTCGTTGGCGGCGCCGGCGAAACCGCGGTTGGCCGCCAGCGGCACGACCCGGACGGCCGGAGCCTCGCGCGCCAGGCGGTCGCGCTCGGGGGCGCTCGAGGCGTTGTCGACCACCACGATCGAGAGGTCGACACCGCTCTGGGCCTCCAGCGACGAAAGGGCCCGGAAGAGCGCGTCGCCGCCGTCGCGGTTGACCACGACGCAGTCCACGTCGGGAATTTGGAAGGAGCGCTTCAAACGTCGCCGCGGTTGACTCGCGTTGCACGGCGATATCAAATCGCCGCGTTCATGCTACCACGCGAGTTTCTGCGCGAGAACGCAGAGCGTCTCCTGTCGGAGCTCCCCGAGCGGTACGCCGGCTCGGGCCTGGAGGGCTTCGTGGAGATCGACCGCCTGCGCCGCGACGCGGTCACACGCCTGGAGGCCCGGCGGCGGCGGCGCAACGAGCTGACCCAGGGCGGAGGCAGGCCGTCGCCCGAGGCGCTGGCGGAGATGAAGGCGCTCAAGGAAGAAATCCGGCGGCTCGAAGCCGAGGTCGAGCGGTGCGACGCCGACGTCGCGCAAGTCGAACAGCGCGTGCCCAACGTCCCCGCCGACGACGTTCCGCGGGGCCGGGACGAATCCTTCAACCGCGTGGAACGCGCCTGGGGCAAGCCGCCGGTCTTCGACTTCGAGCCCGGCGCGCACTGGGACCTCGGCCCGGCCCTCGGGATCCTCGACTTCGATCGCGGCGCGAAGATCGCCGGAGCGCGATTCACAGTCTTGATGGGCGCCGGCGCCCGCCTCTCGCGCGCCCTCGCCTCGTTCCTCCTCGACCTTCAGACGCGCGCTCACCGCTACGTCGAGGTTCTGCCTCCGGCCATGGCCAACGCCGATTCCCTGTTCGGCACCGGCCAGCTGCCCAAGTTCGAGGAAGATCTCTTCCGCACGCGAGAAGGGTACTACCTGATTCCGACCGCGGAAGTTCCGCTGACCAATCTGCACCGCGACGAAATCCTGCCCGAGGGCCGCCTGCCGCTCCTCTACACCGCCTGCACGCCCTGCTTCCGGGCGGAGGCCGGCGCCGCCGGCCGCGACACCCGCGGGATGATCCGCCAGCATCAGTTCGACAAGGTCGAGATCGTGACGCTGACGACGCCGGAAGATTCCGGCGCGGCCCACGAACGCCTGACCGCCCATGCGGAGGAATCGCTGCGGCGGCTCGGCCTTCACTACCGGGTCGTCGCGCTCTCGACCGGCGATCTCGGTTTCGGAGCGGCCAAGACCTACGACCTGGAAGTCTGGCTCCCCGGTCAGAACGCCTACCGGGAGATCTCCTCCTGCTCGAACTTCACCGATTTCCAGGCCCGGCGCGCGCAGATCCGCTTCCGGCGCGCCGAAGGCGAGAAGCCTGAGTTCGTGCACACCTTGAACGGCTCGGCGCTTCCGATCGGCCGCACGCTCGTGGCCATCCTGGAGAACTTCCAGAGGAAGGACGGGAGCGTCGAGGTGCCCGAGGCCCTGAGGACCTACTTCGGGGCGGCGGAGATCCGCTAGCGGTCCTGGGCTCCGGCCCGGTTCCCGCGATTCCGCGGCGGACGCGGTGTCGTATCATCCGGCCACAACGAATCCATTGCAGATGGGAAACCCGTGATCGGCACTCGCCTGTCCAACCGCTACGAGATCGTCGGCGAGCTCGGCCGCGGCGGGATGGGCGTCGTGTACCGCGCCCGCGACCCGCTCCTCAGCCGGGAAGTCGCGATCAAGCTCATCTCTTCGACGGACCTCGCTCCGGAGACGGAAGAGCGCTTCCAGCGCGAAGCCCAGATCGTGGCCCAGATGGATCACCCCGCGATCGTGCCCATCTACGACCTGGGCCGCCACGAAGGCTCGCTGTTCTTCGTCATGCCGGTTGTCTCCGGCACGAACCTGCTGCGCCTGATCCGGGACCAGGCCCTGCGCCTGGGCGAGGTCGTGGACATCGGAATCCAGGTCGCCGACGCCCTCGACTACAGCCATTCCCGCGGCGTCGTCCATCGGGACATCAAGCCCGCCAACGTCATGGTGACGCGCGAGGAGGGCGCCACGGTGCGGGTCCGCGTCATGGACTTCGGCCTGGCGCACGCGACCTCCGAGTCGCGCCTGACCAAGACGGGGACCCTTGTCGGAACCGTCGCCTACCTGTCTCCCGAGCAGGTCGTCTCGCGGTCCTTCGACCTGCGGTCGGACATCTACTCCCTGGGAACCGTCCTCTACGAATGCCTGGTCGGCGAGCCGCCGTTCACCGGCGAGGTCCAATCGATCCTCTACCGCATCGTTCACGAGATTCCCCAGCCGCCCCGCGCGCTGGGCGTGGAGATCCGGGAGGAGCTCCAGGACGTCGTTCTGCGCTGCCTGGACAAGGACCCCGGCAAACGCTTTCCCAAGGCCGGGCAGCTCGCCGAAGCGCTGCGGCGCCACCGGTCGAGCCTGGCCAGCGACGAGTTCCGCATGTCCATGGTTTTGAGCCCGAGCCGGATGATCCAGCGGCCGGTGCTCTCCCCGTTCATCGGCCGCGAACGGGAGTTCGCCGAGCTCCAGCGCCGCTTGAACGCCGCGATCTCCGGCGACAGCCAGTTCTCGGTCGTGGCCGGAGAGCCCGGGATCGGCAAGACGCGCCTGCTCGAGGAGCTCAAGAATCTCGCGGCCGCGCGCAAGATCCGCGTTCTCTACGGCCGATTCATCGAGCAGGACCGCGCCTTTCCCTATCAGGGGTTCTACGAGCTGATCGCCGACTACTTTCGCTCCCGGGATTCCGGCGGCTCCTCGGAGCGGCCCGACTTCTCCGACCTCGCGGGCGAGCTCATCGCCCTCTTTCCCCAATTCTCCGAGATCACCGAGCTTCGGTCGGCGGTCAGCGGTGACGCGCGCGGTGCGACGGCCGGCGATCGCAAGCCCGAGGATCGGATCCAGATCTTCGAGCTCTTCGCCCGGGCCCTGACCCGCATCGCCGGCGGAAAGCCGCTCGTCCTGATCCTGGAGAACCTCCATGGCGCGGAGATCTCGATCGAGGCGCTCCAGTACATCGTCCGCCGCCTGGGCTCGACGCCCACGCTGATCGTGGGCAGCTACCGGCAGACCGAGACCGACAAGAGGCATCCGCTCATCCGCACGCTCGACTCCTTTGCCGACGACCCGCGGTTCGTGTCCCTTTCGCTCGGGCCGTTTTCGCCCTCCGAGCATCAGGCCTTCGTCGAGTCCCTGGTGGGGGCGCCCAAGATCGTTCCGGACCTGGCCCGGCGGCTGCGCGACGCGACGGAGGGCAACCCGTTCTTCACCAAGGAACTGGTGCGGTCGCTCATGGACTCCGGGGGAATCCTGAAGGACGACACCGGAGCCTGGAGCTTTTCCAGGGAGGCGGAGATCTCCGCCGACGCCCTGCCCGCGACGATCCAGCAGGCGGTGGAAAAGCGCGTGGAGCGGCTCCCCGAGGACCTGCGCGCGCTTCTCTCGATCGCCGCCGTGCTGGGCAAGACGTTCGACGCCCGCGACCTG
Source organism: uncultured Acidobacteriota bacterium (assembly GCA_963733955.1). GTDB lineage: Bacteria > Acidobacteriota > Thermoanaerobaculia > UBA5066 > Gp7-AA6 > DATFTF01. The sequence continues at coordinate 52,661 of CAVTEW010000003.1, read as the reverse complement.
GAAGCCCTCGCGGAGGGCGCCAAGGACCTCGACGACGACATCGACCGCCTGATCCGCGAAGGAATCCTCGAGGAGGAGCGCGAGTCCCGGGGCGACCGGCTGACGTTTGCGAGCGGCATCGTGCGCGATGTGCTCTACGGAGCGCTCTCCCGCCGCAAGCGGCGCTCTTTCCACCGCAAGTACGCCGAGCTCGTCGAAGAGCGCTACGCCGGCCGGCTCGAGCGCGTGTACCCCGAGCTGGTGCATCACTTCTCGCAGGCCGACGTCGCGGACAAGACGGTCGAGTACGGCCTGAAGCTCGCCCGCAAGTCGCTGGAGGCCTTCAGCCCGGAGGACACGATCCGCGTCGCGAAGATCGCCATCGAATTCCTCGACGACGAGGACTGGGCCGGCCCGCGGTCCCTGGAGGGCGAGGCGCGGCTCCTGCTGGCGCGGGGACAGCTCATGGCCGGCAACGTCGAAGCCTCGCTCCGGGAGGCCGAGGCCGCGGTCAAGGTGTTCGAGGACGAGAAGAGCTCGCCGGAAGCCGTCGAGGCGATCCTCTTCGCCGCCGAGACGGCCTGGCAGTCCCGGCGCATCGACGAGGCCCGCCGCTACGTCGAGAAGGGGATCGAGACGGCGCGCTCGGCCGGACGGTCGCAGGTCCTGATCCAGCTGCTGGGCCTGGCCACGACCGTCGCCAACCTGCGCGGCGAGTACGCCCGGGCGGCGGAGCATCAGGCCGAGATCGAAAGGCTCACGCCGGGCGAGAAAGCGGCGGAGGAAGAGATTCCCCGGGGCGGCACGCTCGTCGTCCCCATGGCCAACCCGGTCATGGCGACCGAGCCCGGCGAGTACGAGACCGTGGAGGAGCACGAGGCGATGGCCAACGTCTTCGAGACGCTGGTGACCACCGACGCGCAGGGCAACCTCGCTCCGGCCCTCTGCGAGCGCTGGTCGCTCGACGACGAGGCCCGGACGGTGCGGCTGACCCTGCGCCGGGGAGTCCACCTCTCCGACGGCGCGTCGCTCACCGCGCCCGCGGTCAAGGCCGCGCTCGAGCGTTCGATCCGGCTCTCCAGCGACGCCACGCCCGCGGCTTTCGGCGCGATCGTGGGCGTCCCGGAATACCTCGCCGGGTCAGCCGCCGGCGTCGCCGGCATCGAGGCGCCCTCCGCGGACACGATCACGATCCGCCTGCGCGATCCGCTCCCCATCTTTCCCGCGCTCCTGACCGACGGTCAAACCGCCATCGCGGTTCCGGCGGGGCCCGACGATGGGGCCGGGCCCGGGCGCGTCCTGGGAACGGGCCCCTTCCGCGTGGTTTCCCACGCGCCCGATCGCGTGGTGCTCGAGCGCAACGATCAATACTCCAGGGACCCGGCGCGCCTCGACCGGATCGAATTTCACCCCTCGCTCTCCGCCGAGTCGATCGCAGGAGGGTTCCGCTCCGGGGAGCTCGACCTGGCCCGGGATCTTCTGCCCCAGGATCTCGACGCCATCACGCGCGAGCCGCAATTCCGGTCCGGGCTCGTGGAGACGCCCAAGAAGAACACCTACTTCGCGATCTTCCCCACCGGCAGCGCCGCCGGCTCGAACGGTTCGTTGCGGCGCGCGCTCGCCGGCGCGGCCCGCGCGCAGGACCTCGTCTGGTCGACCCTGGGACGCTTCGCCTTGCCCGCCACGGGCCTCCTGCCGCCGGGAATCCTCGGGCACGATCCGGGCAGGCGCCACGCGCACCTGGCGCGGGAAAAGGCCGCCGACCTGATCCGCTCGTCGGGGCTCGCTCTTCCCCTGCGTCTCTCCGCCGCCGTGCACCCGACCCTCCAGAACCAATACGCCTCCCTGACGCAGGCGCTCTTCCGGGTCTGGTCGGATCTGGGAATCGAAGTCGACGTCGTGAACAAGACGATGCCGGAATTCCTGGAGTCCTGGCACGGCCGGACCTCGATCGACCTGCTGCTGGGCCGCTACATCGCCGACTACGACGATCCGGACAATTTCACGTTCACCCTGTTTCACTCCGGCAGCGGCATCCTGCGCAACCATTTCTGCTCGCCGCAGACCGACCGCATCCTCGATCAGGCGCGGAGCGAAGCCCGCCCGGCGGCCCGGGAGAGCCTGTACCGCCAGTTCGAGCACATCCTGCTCGACGACGCGATCCTCCTGCCGCTCTTTCACGACGTGGATTACCGCATCGGAAGCCCGCGGGTCCGGGGCCTGCAGCTTCGGAGCACCGCGCCGTACGTCAATTACGCCGAGGTCGGCAAGGCGCAGGCCCCGGCGGCGGCGACGGCGGCGATTTCCGAGCGCGCGGGCGGCGGAGTGCTCAACGTGCCGATCGCGGGCGTCGTCCGCACGCTGGACCCTTCGTTCTCGACGACGCAGGAAGACGCCGAGGTGCTCCCCTGCGTCTTCGAGACGCTGACCTTCGCGGTGCAGGGAACGCGCATCGTGCCCGGCCTGGCCTCCCAGATCCTGGCCGAGAACGGCGGAACCCGATTCCGGTTCCGGCTCCGCCCGGGAGTGCGATTCCACGATGGCCGCAGGCTCGGCGCGCGCGACGTCCGCTATTCCTTCGAGCGCCTCCTCCTGAACACCCAGAACAGCAGCCGCTGGCTGCTCTCGCCCATCCGCGGAGCGCGGCGGCTGCTCGAAGGCGCGGCCACGGACCTGGAGGGGTTCCACATCGTTTCGCCGATGGAGTTCTTCATCGACCTGGACAAGCCGGTCTCGTTCTTCCCCGCCGTGGTCTCCTACAGCGCCGCGGGAATCCTTCCGGAGGGATCGGACGTGACGGGTCCGAGCTGGCGCGACGGCATCGTCGGAACGGGGCCCTTTCGGGTGGTCGCCTTCGAGCCCGGCCGGCGCCTGGAGCTCGAGCGAAACCCCCACTACTGGCGCGACGGCCTTCCCCGGAGCGAGGGGATCGTCTTCCGATTCGGAGTTTCGCCGGAAGAGATCCGCGAGGAGTTCCTGGCCGGCCGCCTGTCCCTCGCCTCGGATCTCCTCCCGGCGGACGCGGAGGCGTTTCGCCAGGATTCCCGATTCGCCGCCGGCTACCGCGAGAGTCCCCGCCTGAACATCTATTGCGTGGCCTTCAACAGGCACCGCGGGCTCCTGCGCGACGTCGAGCTGCGGCGCAGCCTGGTGCGCGCGGTGGACGTGGCCGCGGTCGTCCGGCGCGCGCTGGGCAGGCTGGCGGTTCCGGCCCGCGGGCTGATTCCGCCGGGTCTGCTGGGCTATTCGTCCTCCGCGGCGGGCCCGAGAGGCAGCTCGCCCGACGCCGTCGGCGCTTCGGACAGCTCGGTCGAGGCGACCGTCGCGCGGGAGACCGTCGAGCTCACCGCGGCGATTCACCCCATTTTCTTCGGAGAGTTCTCCGCCTTCGCGCGCGAGGTGGCCGAGGCCTATCGCCAGATCGGCTTCTCCATCCGCCCGCGGAACAAGACGATGGCCGAGTACATCCAGTTGAACCAGGAGTCCAACACGGATCTCTTCATCGGGCGCTGGAACGCCGACTATCCCGACGCGGACACGTTCGTGCACGGCGCGCTCCACTCCCAGGCCGGCTTCCTCGGCCGCTACGTCGGCGACCCGGAGATCGACGCGCTGGCCGACCGCGGGCGGGCGGAGACGGACCCGCGCGTGCGTCATTCCATCTATCGCCAGGTCGAAGAGATCCTCGCGCGGGACGCGCTGCTGCTTCCCCTGTTCTACGATCAGATCTACTGCTTCGCCCGGCCCGAGGTCGAAGGACTCGATACGGTGAGCCAGGGAAGCCCGACCGTCGACTACGCGAATCTCCGGATCCGCCGGCGCTGACGACGGCGTCGAGGCTTCTCAGATCTTCGCCGGCGGCACCAGCGCTCCCGCCGAGACGATCATCTTCATGGCCTGCTCCGCGGTCATGTCCAGGTAACGGACCTTCTCCTCGGGCACGAGGAGCAGAAAACCCGTCGTCGGATTGACCGCCGAGGGGATGAAGAGACTGCAAAGCTTCTGACCGGTTCGGCCGTCGGACTCCCCCGCCACCGTCGAGGTCACGAACCCGAGCCCCCAGGTCCCCGGCGAGGGGAACTCCACGATCGCGACCTTGCCGAACGCGCCGCCCCGCTCGGGTCCGATCAGGAGCTCGGCGATCTGGCGCAGCGTCGCGTAGATCTTGTTGATCAGAGGAACGCGGTGCATGACCCGGTCCCACAGCAGGAAGATCCGCTTTCCCAGGAACGAGGCAGTCACCCAGCCCAGGAGGAGCAGGAGGGCGTTCAAGAGAACGAAGCCCAGACCGAACACGGAAATGCCGCGGGCCCGCAGCTGCTCGCCGAGGATGTTGTCGAAGAAACGGAAGAGGCTCCAGACCACCCACAGGGTCAGCGCCGTCGGCGCGAGAATCAGGATGCCGGCGAGGTAGTAGCGCCGCAGGCGCGCCCAGAACAGCGTGGCCACGGCGAGATCCTACCCGCGGGATGGCACTCTTTCTGAAGTCTTTCCTGCGGCCCCTCCGGCGCTTCGACCGCGCTCCTCCATGACGACGACACCGATGCCCGAACGGCCGCGGCCCTGTCCGAGGGCACAGACGGAGTCGGTGCTCGAGCCACATCGCTTCTGTGCCCGAGTGACCGGAGCGGCGGCCAGGTTTCCGGCTCATCGCGGCCGGGCCGCCGCTTGCCGCGAAGGGCAATGTCGGCGACGCCGGGCGCCTGCTCACGGTCCCGGCCGAAATCAAAAGCCGTCAAGAGGCGTTCGGGGCACGACACGAGGGACTATCCTCCAAACATGCTCCGTCCGTGGCCGCGCTGGGTCCTTCCCGCGTTCGTGGTCTGCGCGCTCCTCCTGTTCCTCGCGGTGGAGACGCTCTCGCCGCTGCGCTTGCGGCGGGAATCGAAGCTGCGGCGCCTGGGACGCAACCTCTTCCTGGCCGGCGTCGGCGGCGCGACAATCGAGCTGCTCCAGATCCCCGTTCTCGTTCCCGTCGCCTCGTGGTCCGCCGCGCACCGGATCGGCCTTCTGAACTGGCTCGGCGCGCGGGGCTGGCCGCGCGTAGCCGCCACGATCGTGCTGCTCGACTACACCCTCTGGTTCTGGCACTGGGCCAACCACCGCGTTTCCTTCCTCTGGCGGTTCCACAAGGTGCACCACGTGGACCGCGACATGGACGCCTCGACCGCGCTGCGGTTTCACTTCGGCGAGATCGGGATGTCGGTCCTGTTCCGGGCGCTTCAGATCGTGGCGATCGGCGCGGATCCGTTCGCGGTCGCCGTCTATCAGGTCCTGCTCTTCGCCTCGATCCTCTTTCACCATTCCAATACCCGGCTCCCGCTGCGCCTCGAGCGTGTCCTGGTGCGGATCGTGGTGACACCGCGCATGCATGGCATCCACCACTCCGACGTCGAGAACGAGACCAATACGAACTGGTCGAGCCTGCTGTCGGCCTGGGATTACCTGCACGGCACGGTGCGCCTGGACGTGCCGCAGGAGACGATCTCGGTCGGCGTCGCCGCGTACCAGGACCCCGCGGCCGTCACGCTGCCCAAACTTCTGGCGATGCCCTTCCGGCGCCAGCCCGCGGACTGGCGGCGTCTGGACGGATCGTCCGCCGTTCGACCTCCCGGCGACCGCCCGCGTGCGCTCGAGGGCTGAGACGCCGGGAGCGCGCGGCGAGACGGCCCTTCCGAACCTGAGGGAAACCCTAAGGCGCGCGCCCGAGGCACCGGGCTTGCAACTTCGTCCGGCGGGAGCGACTGCGTCATGAGCCAAAGAACCGGAAGATCCGCACGCGCGGCGGGCTTCCTCTGCGTGGCGTTTCTGCCCGCGAACGGCGCGGGGGCGGCCGCCGTCGCGGTTCGGCAGACCGAAGGCGTCGTGCAGGGCTGTCTGACGCTGCGGGCCGCCGGAGGCGAGGCGATCGCCGACGGGGAGCTCATCCAGACCGCGCGGGGCGACACCGTGACGAGCCGGCTCGTCTTTCGCTTTCGGGACGGCTCGCTCCAGGACGAGACGGCCGTCTTCCGGCAGCGCCGGACATTCCGCTTCGTGAGCGATCACCTCGTCCAGCGGGGCCCGACCTTTCCGCGCCCGATGGACGTCACGGTTCGTCCTGATCTCGCGACGGTCCGGTCCTGGGACGAAAACGGAAAAGAGAAGGTCGACACGCGGCGCCGCCTGCCCGCCGATCTGGCCAATGGGCTCATCCTGACCCTTCTCAAGAATCTCCCGCCCGGCGCCGGCGAAACGAAGCTCTCGATGGTCCTGGCATCTCCCAAGCCGCTCCTGGCCGACCTCGTCGTGTCGCCCGAGGGGCAGGAAATCCTCCGCGTCGGCGGCACGACCCGGGCCGCGACGCGCTACCTCGTCCGCGTCGAGCTGCGCGGCCTGCCCGGCGTGATCGCGCCGATCCTGGGAAAGTCCCCTCCGCCCACCCGCGTGTGGATCCTCGGAGGCAAAGCCCCGGCCTTTCTCAAGTCAGAGGGACCGCTCTATGCCGGCGGCCCGATCTGGACGATCGAGCTCGCCCTGCCGGTCTGGCCAACAGTTGCCGCGCCGGAGCGCTGAGCCGGTCACAATTTATAAATTGTTATCAGCACCGGCGCCGCCGTCCTCCCCCGCGCGGCGCGCCTCCACGTCTCTGCGCATCGCGGTCAGGATGTACCGATGGAAGGCGTGGCAGATCGCCGCCTCGATCGGCCGCCACAGCCAGCGGGGGCGCCGCGGGCTCAGGTAGCGCGTCTCGAGCTCGATCCGGGTCGAGCCGTCTTCGAGCGCGCGCAGCGTGTACCCGCCGCCCAAGAGGCGCACGCCCCGGCCGATGGCCAGCTCCTGCTCGATGACCTCGAAGCCGTAGTGCCGGGCCGGATCGATCCGCGTGGCGCGCTTCAACAGGTGCCCGCGCTCGTAGAGGCAGCGCGTCTCGTCGCCGACGGCCGAGCACTGCCCCTGCGCGCGCAGGGGAACGGGCAGCGACAGGCGCAGGTGAATCGGGGGCCGGCTGGAGATCTGCTCGTAGAACATCAGTCCGTTCCAGACCTCTTCGGCCGGCGCGCAGATCCGCATCCCGGTCGTGACCGCCGCCCGCTCCAGGCCCCGCTCCGCCGCCGAAAGCGCCGTGCCGCTCACAGCGAGGACGCCGCCCCGACGTCCACCACTCCCCACAGCATGGCGCGGTCTTCCGCCGCGCGATTCGGGCGCGCCGCGCCGCAGGGCTCGCCAAAGCTGCGCAGGACCGCGACCGCGCCCGGCGCCGCGGCGCGGCGCACGGCGGCCCGGAGCCGGGCCCGGTAAGCCTCGGTGGCGCCGTCGAGGATGTTCGAGAGCGTGAAGCCCTCGAAGCTTCCGGCGCGTTCCCGTTCCAGGAAATCCGCCGCGTCGGCGCAGACGAGCTCGATCGGCCGGGCCGGCGCGGGCCGCGGCGATTCGGGAAGGGCGCCCAGCAGCAGCCCGCGCGCGTAGGGATTGTCCCGATTGGCGTGTCGGGCGAAGCCCCGCTCCAGGCGGGCGCGCAGGACCGCACCGAAACGAGCCGGCAAGCCGACGAGGAAGGCCGCGTCGTAGAGCAGCGGAAGCACGCGCCGCGACAGAAGGACATCGACTCCGGCGCGAAACCGCCGCGTATCGAGACGGCGGCGCCAGAAGGCGACCTGGGCCTCCGGATCGCTCAGGGCCAGGAACTCGGCGACCCGCGCGCGGCTCCAGCCGACGAGCGGCGCGAACACGCGCGCCAGCGCCATCAGGCGCTCGGCCTCCCCGCGGCGGGCCGGCGCTCCGGCCAGCCGCTCCTCGACGTACGCGATCTGGACGGGATTGATGTCGGCGGCGACGACGTCGAAGCGCCGGGACAGCGCCATCGCGGTGCACCCCGCCGAGGCGATGCAGAAGACGCGGCCTCCCGGGCCGAACGCGCCGAGCTCGATCGCGACGTCCTCGTGCATGCTTCCGAACAGCAGCTCGCGGGGGCCGCGGCGCGCGTCGAGCCTGCCCCGTTCCCAGGCGGTCTCCGCCGCCGCGGCGCCTACCGCCATGGCGCCAGGCTCGCGCCGACCCAGACCAGGACGAGGAAGGCGAAGTTCTTGACCACCATGCCGCCCGGGTCGTGAATGATCCGCCGCGCCCAGAGGAGACCGTTGGCGTTGAGCGCCACGAGCAGGAGCGTCTGCGCGGCCGCGCAGGGGACCGGAAACGATCCGCTCAAGACCCACAGCGCCACGCCCACCTCGACCGCGCCCAGGAGCCTCAGGAAGAGCGCGCCGAAGCGCGCCCCGTACCGCGGGACCGCCGCGACGATCTCGAACTGGCGTTTCTCGCGGCCCAGGAGCTTGCACCACAGGCCCTCGTAGAGCCACACCGCGGCGACCGCGCCGCGGATGAGCCAGGGCGGGGCGAGCAGATCGGTCATCCGGGCGCGGGGAGAGCACCGGCTCGAGAGCCCACACGCGCGGCCGCAATCTCGATCTCCATGCCTTCGTGCCCCGATCTTAGCGCGTCAGGGCCGGCCGTGCTGGATTCCCGACGTCCGCAGCGTTCCCCTGCGGCGCGCACGCTCCTTCATCAGGAAGAAAATCACCGGCGACATCAGCAGCACCGGAACGGTCGGCGCCAGACAGATCCAGAAGCGCCGGCGGAAGTCCGACACCATGTCCGCGTGGCCGGCGTGGCCGCCTGAAGCTCGGCGGCCGCGATGGTCTCCATGCCCGCCCTCGCGGTTCATGACCCCTCTGCGCGAGCTCCCGTTCGTCGCCTCACTGGCCGAAAGGAAGGGCGGCGAATTGGCCGCCGGGTGACTCGTCCATCGAAGCGGCTGCGCTCTCAACCCACAGAGGACGGGGCTCCGACTGCTTCGCGCACGAAAGAACCACGCCGGGCTGACAGCAACTCGACAGCGCGTGAACCTGGATACGCGCCGTCATTCCGCGGCCGGCGCAGCAGGACGGGCACGTCGGCATCAGCTCCCCGGCGAGGACGACGGCGATCGCGATCACCAGCCCGTGCCATCGAGCATTTCCATAAATATCCTTTTACGATATATCGTGTCCCTCTGCCGTGATGCGGTCGCACTATTCTCCCTTCAGCCTCGGTGCGACGATGCGCTCCATGACGTCGGTGCCCGTGCCAGCGGACCACATGATCGGAACGAGTTCGAAGAACGCGCAGGCCACGGTCCTGACCCTGGGCCGCCGTTCCCGCCGGTTACCCCCGCGCGGCCCGCGACAGCCCGGCGAACGAGAGCGCGAATGCGATCGCGCTCCACGTATCCGGACCGCTCATGTCTTCGCTTCTCGCGGCCGTTCATTCTGTCGACCGGGCAGCCGGCGCACTGATCAACGCCCGGGAACGTTCCGAAAGCCGAAGGGACACCGGCCGAAAGGCGTAGAAATTCGAGTTCGGCTGGTTCGTAAGGCGGGGCGAAGATGATCGAAGACGCGCGTCGCAATCGGGCCTTTGCTGGAAAGGACTCCCCCTCACTCGAATCGCTGGTCGAAGCCGAGGATCTCGGGCTCGAGATTCTGCATCCGGGCGGGACCGATGTGACTCGGGAGCTGGCGCGGCTCGCGGGCATCACCCCCGGCACGACCGTGCTCGAGGTCGCCGCCGGCACGGGAGAAACCGCGCGATTGCTTTCCACAGAGTTTGGGGCTCGCGTGACGGCCGTCGACGTGTCGCCGCTCATGATCGCGAGGGAGCGCAGGAAGCTCCTCCCGCTGCAACCGGCTGTTCGAATCGTCCTGGCCGATGCGCATCGGCTTCCCTTCCGCGCCGGGAGCTTCGACGTTGCCATTTCGGAATGCGCGGTCTGCCACTTCGACAAGCTCCTTTCGCTGACCGAGATGGCACGGGTCGTCCGACCCGGAGGGCGGGTCGGCATTCACGACCTGGCCTGGAAGGAGGGCACGCCCGAAGCTCTGAAACGGCGCCTCGCGGACATCGAGCGCGAGGCGCCGGAGACGATTCCCGGCTGGGCCGGGACGCTCGAAAGAGCGGGTCTGGTCGAGGTCCGCGTGCTCGATCGTTCTCAGCTGATGGCTGCCTGGACCCGCAACGCGAGACGCACGCTCGGCCTGCTCGGCTATCTCAAGATCGTCGTCAGCGTCCTCACGCGGTGGGGCCTGGCGGGGCTGCGGACGGTGTTCGAGTCGGAGCGAATCTTCGCGAGCCCCTACCTCGGCTACGCGCTCATGCTCGGCGTCAAGCGCTGAGCGCCCCGCGCGGGGTCGCGGGACCGGCGTCGGACTTTCATCATCCCTCATCGCGAGCTTCGCGAGCGGTCCCTCCGGCGGCGGTCTTGGCCTCTTCGCCTTCCCCCGTCGGTTTGCGCGGCTCCGTCCCCTCCAGCGTCATCCCGGACGCGCGGAGCTTTCCCTTTCGCCGGGCCCGCTCCTTCATCAGGAAGAAGATGACCGGCGTGACGAGAAGCACGTGGATCGTCGAGGTCACCATGCCACCGACGATGGGCGTGGCGATTGGACGCATGACCTCGGAGCCGGTCCCGGACGACCAGAAGATCGGGACGAGGGACAGAATCGCCGCCGAGACGGTCATCAACTTCGGCCGCAGGCGCAGGACCGAGCCCTCGCGGGTGGCCTCCAGCACGTCCTCGCGCGTCAGTTCGGCGCCGCGGGCGAGCTTGTGGTCGAGCGCCTCGTGGAGATAGATCACCATGATGACGCCCGTCTCGACCGCGACGCCGTAGAGGGCGATGTAGCCGATCCAGACGGCGACGGAGAAGTTGTAGCCGAGCAGCCACTGGAGGATGACGCCGCCGGTCATGGCGTAAACCACCGACAACATCACGATCGTCGCCTCCGACGCGGAGCGGAACGTCATCGTCAGGAGAAGAAAGATCGCGGCGAAGACGATCGGGAGGACGACCTGCAGGGTGCGGCGCGCGTGCACCTGGAACTCGTACTGCCCCGTCCATTCCAGCGTCACCCCGGGGGGAAGCGTCACCGCCGCCTCGACGCGCCGGCGCGCGCCGTCGACGAAGCCGACCAGGTCGGACGTGTCGGTGTCGACGTAGACCACCCCGGAAAGGCGGCCGTTTTCGTCGCGATACATCGGCGGCCCCGCGGCGATTTCGATCCGCGCGAGCTCGCCGATGGGCACCTGCGCGCCCGAGGCGGTCATCACCAGGATGCGGCGAAGGCTCTCCAGATCGCTGCGGGAGTCGCGCGGATAGCGCACCAGCACCGCGAACCGTCTCCGGCCCTCGACCGTCGTGGTGGCGACCTTTCCCCCCGTCGCCACTTCCAGCGTGTTCTCGATCTGCAGGACCGAGAGTCCGTACCGGGCCGCCGCGCCGCGGTCGACGACGAAATCGAGGTAGGAGCCTCCGGTCGTTCGCTCGGCATAGACGCTCCGGGCCGCCGGCAGCCCCCGCAGGGCGCTCTCGACGCCCAGGCTGACCGCTTCGATCGCCGGGTAGTCCGGGCCATAGACCTTCACGCCCACCTTGGTCCGCACGCCGGTCGCCAGCATGTCCAGCCGATTGCGGATCGGCTGCGTCCAGGCCGCCGACATGCCCGGCACCTGAAGCCTTTCGTTAAGCGCCGCGACGAGCTCGTCCTGGGTCCGCGCCCGCCGCTCGGGCCAGAGGGGACGAAAGAGCGGCCGAGACCACTCCGGCCATTCCGAATACCACCGGCGGTGGAGGGACGCCGGCCAGTCCGCCCGCGGCTTGAGCACGATGGTCGTTTCGAACATCTCGATGGGGGCCGGATCCGTCGAGCTCTCGAATTTTCCCGACTTGCCCAGCACCGAGGCGACCTCGGGGAAGGACCGGATGACGCCGTCGGTGCGGACCAGGATGTCGCGGGCCTGCTCGATCGACATCATGGGCAGCCCGGTCGGCATGTACATGAGCGAGCCCTCCCGCAGCGGCGGCATGAACTCCGACCCGAGCGACAGGGCCAGAGGGACGACGGCCGGGACGATCAGAAAGTTCAGCAGCAGCGCGGTCTTCGGGTGGGCCAGGGCCAGGTTCAGCACCGGAGCGTAGAGCTTGCGCGAGTAGAGCGCCGCGGGATTGTTCTCCTCGGAGCGGATCTTGCCGCGCATCCAGGCCAGCATCAGGACCGGCACCAGCGTGACCGAGAGCAGGGAGGCCGCAGCGATGGCGAAAGTCTTGGTGAAGGCCAGCGGACGGAAGAGGCGCCCCTCCTCGCCCGACAGCAGAAAGACCGGCAGGAACGAGACGACGATGATGACGAGCGAGAAGAAGATCGCCCGGCCCACCTGCTGCGACGCCGCGATGATCACCGACTCGCGCCGCGACCCCTGGGGGTTGCCGGCCGCGGCCAGATGCCGGTGCGCGTTCTCGACCATCACGATCGAGGCGTCGACCAGGACGCCGATCGCGAGCGCGAGCCCGCCCAACGACATGATGTTGGACGAGACGTGCAGCAGCGCCATCGGCAGGAACGAGACCACGATCGCCACCGGAAGCACGCTGATCGGAACGAGCGCCGAGCGGAAGTGAAACAGGAAGATCAGGATGACGAACGCTCAGGATCTCCTCGATCAGCGTGCGCCGCAGCGTGTCGATCGCGCGGTGGATCAGCTCGGTCCGGTCGTAGGCGACCTTCAGCTCCACGCCCGGAGGAAAGGAGGGCGCGAGCTCGGCGATCTTCTTCTTGACCGCCTCGACGACGGTCAGCACGTTTTCCCCCGCCCGCACCACCACTACGCCGCCCACCGCTTCGCCTTCGCCGTTCCAGTCGATGACTCCCCGGCGCATCTCCGGGCCGAACTGCACGGTCGCGACGTCGGAGAGATAGACCGGCGTCCCGGTTGCGCCGCGGGAGCGCAGGGGAACGCGCCGCAAGTCGTCCAGGCTGCGGATGTACCCGCGTCCGCGGATCATGTACTCCCGGCCGCTCCACTCGACGACGCGGCCCCCCACGTCGCCGTTGCTCTCGCCGACGGCCGCGAGAACGTCCGGCAGCGCGATCCGGTAGGCCGCCAGACGGACCGGATCGACCTCGACCTGGTACTGCTTCTGGAAACCGCCGGCCGAGGACACCTCGGCCACGCCGGCCACCGCGCGCAGCCAGTACGAGAGGTCCCAGTCCTGGAAGGTCCGAAGATCGGCGAGCGAGTTGCGCCCCGAGCGGTCGACTAAGACGTATTCGAATCCCCAGCCCACGCCCGTCGCGTCCGGCCCGAGGGCCGGGTTGACTCCCTCGGGAAGCTGGCCCTTCAGGCCGTTCAAGTATTCGAGCACCCGGCTTCGGGCCCAGTACAGATCGGTCCGATCCTGAAAGATCACGTAGACGTAGGAGAGGCCGAAGAACGAGTAGCCCCGCACGGTCTTGACGCGCGGGGCCGAGATCAGGGCCGAGACGATCGGATAGGTCACCTGGTCTTCGATCCGGTTCGGGCTCTGCCCCTCCCAGTTGGTGTAGATGATGACCTGGGCGTCGGAGAGGTCCGGCAGCGCGTCGAGCGGGATCCGGCGCAGCGCCCAGAGGCCGGCGCCGAACAAACCGGCGACGACCACGGTGGTCAGAAACTTGTTGCGGACGCAGACCGCGATGAGCCGCTCGATCATGGCCTGGGCTCCTCGCGCTTCTTGAGAGACGGAGCGGGCTGCCCCGCGGACCCGGCCGGCGCGCTGCCGATCGCCCCGATCCGCGACTCCGAGTCGATCAGGAAGTTGGCCGACGTGACGACCGTCTCGCCCGGCGACAGGCCGGACAGCACTTCGACGAAGTCCGTTCCCGCCGCGCCCGTCTCGACCGGGCGCGGGGCGTAGACGCCGGGCGACGTCTCCACGAAGACGACCCGCCGCTCTCCGGTCTGAATCAGCGCCGAGCGGGCAACGGCCAGCACGGAGCGCGCCCGTCCCGAGATCGCGACCTGCACGAACATCCCGGGTTTCAGCCGCTGCCCGGCGTTGGTCAGGACGATCCGCACTTTCCCCGTGCGGGTCTCTTCCGAGACCGTGGGATAGAGAAAGTCCACGCGGCCGCGAAACGCGCGGCCCGAGAGGAAGGAGGCGGTCACGTCTGCGCCGTTGCCCGGGGCGACGGCCGAAAGCTCGGACTGGTAGACGTCGGCCAGGACCCAGACCGTGGAAAGGTCGGCGATCGTGTAGAGAGGCATCCCCGCGGCGATGGCCATCCCCGGTAGAGCGTCTTTCTTGAGCATGACGCCGGAGGCCGGCGCCGCGAGGGTCATGGATCGGGACACGCTTCCGATCCGCTCGATCCGGTCGATCTCCGCGTCGGGGATGTCCCACAGCCGGAGCCGCTGCCGCGCGGCCTCGACCAGGGCCCGGGCATCGGAGGACGCGTCGGTGGAGGAGGACCCGGAGAGTCGCCGGGTGTTCTCGACCGCGAGCAGCAACTCTCGCTGTGTCGCCACGAGGTCCGGGCTGTAGACCGTCAGAAGGGGCTCGCCGCGGCGCACGCTCTGGCCGGTCCGGTCGACCAACAGCTTCTCGATGTAGCCGGCGAACTTCGCGATGACCGCATGGACCCGGCCCTCGTCTTCGGCCACCACGCCGTTGGTCGAGAGCGTCGCGGCGAGCGCCCGGGGTTGAACGCGCGCCGTCGTCACGCCGAACTCCTGCCGGCGCTCGAGGGGAACCTTGACGACCGAGAGACCGGGAGGCGGAAGGCGGGAGGCGGAAGGCGAATCAGAAGCCTCTTCGGCGTACCGGGGCAGCAGGTCCATGTCCATGAAGGGAGATTTGCCGGGGTGGTCGAAATGCACCTCCGGCTTCATGGGGTCGTACCAGTAGAGAACCTGTCGGGCGGGAGGCGTGAGGCGGGAGGCGGGAGGCGTGGCCGAGGGCGCCTTCGCGGAAACCGCGGGTCTCTCTCGACAGCCGGAGGCCGCTAGCACCGCGACCAAGAGCGCCGAAGCCAGGACTTCATTCTTTCTCATGGGCTGCCTCTCTTCCCGGCGTTCCGGCGATCAGGGGGATTCCGGAGGCGCGCTGGAGCGCGGCGAGGGCCCGGCCGACTCCGGCCTCGCGCTCGGCCAGGTCCCCTTCGTACGTGTCCAGATCGATTGCGGCGCGGACGTAGGTCAGGAAGTCGATGGCTCCGACGGCATAACCCTCCCGCGCGGCGCGATCGTTGACCTGGGCCTCCGGCACGATCGCATCGCGGTAGAGCGCGGCCTGCTCCCGGTTGCGCTCGAGCTCCGCGTAGGCCTGGTCCGGATCTCGCCGCAGAAGGTTGCGCGCGGCGGCGAGATCGGCGCTGGCCGCTTCCAGCTCGGCCCGGCGCTCGGCCTGCCGCTCCTCGAGCCGGCGCGGATGGACCCACGGCAGACTGATCGAAACGGAGAGTCCCGCCAGGTCCTCGAACTTTTCCCGACGCCCGTAGTAGCTCGACAGCATCCATTCGGGCCGGCGCTCCAGGCGCGCCTGGTCGACGCCGGCCTGCGCGCGGCGGATCTGTGCCTGCGCCGCGAGCAGGAGCGGGCTCTCCTTCTCGGCTCGCTCGAGCAGCTCCTCGACCGGTGGGAGCGGCTCGGGCAGGACCGCCGCTTCGAGATTCCCGGAGAATGCGATCGGAGGAACGGGCGCCGAGGGACGCAGGTTCTGGAGCGCGTTCCAGCGGGCCGCCTCCGTCCGGCGCGCCGACTTGAGCGACGCCAGCCGGTCTTCCAGAGCGGTCTTTTCCAGATCGGCGCGCAGGACGTCCGTCTGCGCCCCCTTCCCGACGCGGTAGCGTTCCCGCGCCGAGATCACGGCGTCGGAAAGCCGCGCGCGGGTCTGGCCCAGAACGGCCAGGCGCCGGTCGATCTCGGCCAGGCGGAAAAACGCGTCGGTCACGTCGGCGGCGATTTCAACGACGTGCCGCACGTGGTCGACGCGGCGCCGCGTAGCGGCGAACCGCTGGTTTCAAACTCGAAGCGTATCCACTAACATCAGCCGCTCGGCGACTCGCGGAGAGGTGGGTGAGTGGCTCGAGCCGGAGGCCGCCGCCAGGCGGCCGGAGACAGCGCCGGCCACGCCGGCGCTTACCCAGCGGCGCCGCGTAGCGGCGAACCGCTGGTTTCAAACTCGAAGCGTATCCACTAACATCAGCCGCTCGGCGACTCGCGGAGAGGTGGGTGAGTGGCGTAACTACATCAGCCGCTCGGCGACTCGCGGAGAGGTGGGTGAGTGGCTCGAGCCGGAGGCCGCCGCCAGGCGGCCGGAGACAGCGCCGGCCACGCCGGCGCTTACCCAGCGGCGCCGCGTAGCGGCGAACCGCTGGTTTCAAACTCGAAGCGTATCCACTAACATCAGCCGCTCGGCGACTCGCGGAGAGGTGGGTGAGTGGCTCGAGCCGGAGGCCGCCGCCAGGCGGCCGGAGACAGCGCCGGCCACGCCGGCGCTTACCCAGCGGCGCCGCGTAGCGGCGAACCGCTGGTTTCAAACTCGAAGCGTATCCACTAACATCAGCCGCTCGGCGACTCGCGGAGAGGTGGGTGAGTGGCTTAAACCAGCGGTTTGCTAAACCGCCGTAGGGCTAATAACTCTACCGCCGGTTCGAATCCGGCCCTCTCCGCCATATACGTCGCCTCCGCTCCCCTCGCGGAGACTTCGCTGCGCGCGACCAGGGCCAAGGACGGAGCGGATGGCCGCAAGGGCCGCGCCTACGGCCACAAGCTTCGGATCGCGATCGGCGGACCATGGAAACGATCGCCGCTCGAACCGGCCCACAGGCCAGTTGGGCGGTCCTCGATCGAAACATAGACTACCCGCGTGGTCACCGCGCTCGTCACCGGCGCCTCGAGCGGGATCGGGCGCGAGCTCGCGATGCTCCTGGCCGCGGACAAGAACGACCTGGTTCTGGTCGCGCGCGCCAAGAAGAAGCTGGACGAGCTGGCCAAGGACCTGACCGCGGCCTTCGGCATCGCCGTCCGCGTCATCGCCCGCGATCTGGCCAAGCCGGCCAGCGCGGGCAAGATCGCCCAGGAGCTCTCCGAGGCGGGCCTCACGATCGACATCCTCGTCAACAACGCCGGCTTCGGCGTCTACGGGCCGTTCGTCGCCACGGACGGGGCGCAGGAGCTCGCCATGATCGAGGTCAACATCGCGGCGGTCACCCACCTGACCAAGCTCTTCCTCCCGGGAATGGTCGAGCGCCGCCAAGGCAGGATCTTGAACGTGGCCTCGACCGCAGCGTTTCAGCCGGGCCCCTTGATGGCGGTGTACTACGCGACCAAGGCCTACGTCCTCTCCTTCTCCGAAGCGCTCGCCAACGAGCTCGCCGGCACGGGCGTGAGCGTCACCGCCCTCTGCCCCGGCCCGACGGAGACGGAGTTCCAGAAGAAGGCCGGCCTGGAAGAGACCCGGCTCTTTTCCGGCCCGCTCGTCTCCGACGCGCGCTCGATCGCCCGCGCGGGCTACGAGGGAATGCGGCGCGGCAAGCGGATCGTGATCCCGGGACTGCCCAACAAAATCCTGGTACAGAGCGTCCGCGTCGCGCCGCGGCGCTTCGTGACGGCGGTGGCCCGAAGGATCCAGGAGAAGAGAAGCCGGGCGAAGACGTAATCCCAGCCGTGCTCGGCGTCTTTCTTGCAGGCTCCTTTCTCGATCTCCTCGAGGGGAGACTTCATGAGCAATCGCCAGGAAACCGGTCTCCACCGGCGGGCCGTGCTTCTCGGCGCCACCAGCCTGATCGGGGCTTCGGCGCTCATCACCCCCGGGTTTCTCCCGGCACTCCCGGAAGAGAAGAAACCGGAATCGGGCGAGGACGTCTCCCCGGCGGAAGACCTGATGCGCGAGCACGGCGCCCTGAACCGCATTCTGCTCCTCTACGACCAGGCTCTCCACCGTATCGGTGAGCGCCGAGACTTTTCGCCCGACGTGCTGGCCTCCGCGGCGGGGATCATCCGCCGGTTCATCGAGGAGTACCACGAGAAGCTGGAGGAGGAGCATCTCTTTCCGCGGTTCGAGAAGGCCGGCAAGCTCGTGGACCTGGTGCGCACCCTGAGGAGCCAGCACGAAGCCGGCCGCCTCCTGACGCGGCAGATCGAGAAAGGCGCGACCGTCGCGGGCTTGCGCGACGCCGGAGAGCGCGACCGCACGCTCCGGGCGCTGCGACTCTTCACACGCATGTACCGTCCGCATGAAGCGCGCGAGGACACCGTCCTGTTCCCCGCTCTCCACGAGATCGTCGGCAAGCACGAGTACGACGCCCTGGGCGAGGAGTTCGAGAACCAGGAGCACAAGCTCTTCGGGAAGGAGGGGTTCGAGAGAATCGTCGCGCAGATCGCGGAGCTCGAGAAGAAGGTCGGACTGTACGATCTCGCTCAATTCACACCGGCGCCGTGAAGCGTTTTCGTGCCTCCTGCCCGAATCCGATCCCGGAGCCTGGGCATATGAAGGGCATTGGAGCGCGACCATGACGATCGAAAAACGGAGTTCGACAAAGGCGGATTGCCCGTGATCGAGATCCGGCGGGCCGGCGACCGCGGCCGCACGCAATGGGACTGGCTGGACAGCCGGCACACGTTCTCCTTCGGCGAGTACCACGATCCGCGCCAGATGGGCTTCGGGCCGCTCCGGGTCTTGAACGACGACCGCGTGCGCCCGGACGCCGGATTCGGCACGCACGGGCACCGCGACATGGAGATCCTCTCGTACGTGCTGGAGGGCGCGCTCGAGCACAAGGACAGCTCGGGCGGAGGCGGCGTCATCCGGCCCGGCGAGATCCAATTCATGCGGGCCGGCTCGGGCGTGACCCACAGCGAGGCCAACCACTCGAAAACCGACCCGGTGCATTTCCTGCAGATCTGGATCCTGCCCGACAAACACGGGTTGAAGCCGGCGTACGGCCAGCGGGACTTCGACCGCGGCCGCGCGCGCGGCTCCTTCCTTCTCCTGGCCTCGCAGGATGGCCGGGAGAACAGCCTTCAGCTCGCGCAGGACGCGAACGTCTGGATGACGGAGATCGGAGCGGACGAGAATCGGGAGCTCCCCCTCCCGGAGGGCCGGCGGGCCTGGGTGCACGTGGCGCGCGGATCGACTTCGTTCAACGGAACCGAGCTTGGTGAAGGCGACGGCGCCGGGGTGACCGAGGAGCGAATTCTTCGCTTTCGCGGCGGCCCGGCGGAGATCCTGGTCTTCGACCTGAAATGAGGAAAGGAGAATCGGAAATCATGAGCAAATCGAGAAGTGCCCAGGCCGCGACGACGGACCGGGCGCGGCCCGTCGATCGCCAGAAGGCCCACGAGATCCAGGCGTTCGGACAGGTCACACATCTGCCGATCGCGCTTTCGGAAAAGACCGCCCAGCAGAGCGTCGAGAACCTGAACCAGGTCCTCGCCGACACGATGACGCTGCGCGATCTCTACAAGAAACACCACTGGCAGGTGGCCGGCCCGACGTTCTACCAGCTCCATCTCCTCTTCGACAAGCACTACGAGGAGCAGAACGAGCTGGTCGACACGATCGCCGAGCGCATCCAGTCGCTCGGCGGCATCACCCTGGCCATGGCCCCGGACGTCGCCGAGACGACGATCGTGCCCCGCCCGCCCAGGGGGCGCGAGGAAGCTCCGGTGCAGATCTCGCGGCTCCTTCACGCTCACGAGATCGTCCTGGAGGAGGCCCGCTCCATGGCTCGCCAGGCGGCGGAGGCCGGCGACGACGGCACCAACGATCTCCTGGTCTCGGACCTGATTCGCTTGAACGAAAAGCAGGTCTGGTTCATCTCCGAGCACCTGGTCGACGTGCCGCTGGTGAAAGCCGACTAGCAGGCTGCTGAGAAAGGGTGTGGAGCGGCGTTGCGAGCGCCGCGGGGTAGACTCCATCGCCACGCGGGCTCCGCGGCGGCCCCGCAACGAGGCAGCTATGCACGCGCGCCTGCCGCCCGGTCAAGTCCTGACCGCCAAGTGGCCGGTTTTGACCTACGGGGCGGTCCCGCGGGTCGACCTGGCCGCCTGGACGTTTCGATGCTTCGGGCTCGTCGAGGAGGACGTTTCCTGGTCCTGGAAGGACTTTCTCCAGCTGCCCCGCGTCACGGTGACCTCGGACATTCATTGCGTGACGCGCTGGAGCCGGTACGACAATCGTTGGGAGGGCGTGGCCTTCCGCGAGATTCTCCGCCACGTGCGCCTGCGGCCCGGCGTCGCCGCCGTGACCGCTCGGAGTTTCGGCGGCTACACCACCAATCTCGAGCTGCCCGAGCTGCTCGAAGACGACGTCCTGCTCGCCGTCAAGCACGACGGCCAGGACCTGCCGCCCGAGCACGGCGGCCCCTGCCGGCTCGTCGTGCCCAAACTGTATTTCTGGAAGAGCGCCAAGTGGATCCAGGCTCTCGAATTCTCCGACGTCAACGCGCCCGGCTTCTGGGAGGAAAACGGGTACCACATGCACGCCGATCCATGGAAGGAAGAGCGTTACTCCGACGATGAAACCGACGCCATGCAGCGCATGCGATCGGAAGCGGCGAAGCGTCTGCGGGCGCGGTAGCCCCCGGGTTCTCCCCTGCCGGCGCGCAGAGTCTCGGGAATGGATTGGATCAACGCGCCCCCGGCAGTCGTACGGTAAGCTCGCCCGCCATGGTCCGCGCCCGGCCCAAAGCGGTCATGGCGAAGCTGGCGCTGCTCGATAGCGCCGCGGCCGAGGTGGCTTTCTTTCTCGCGTTGTCCCTGGTGCCCTTTGTGGGGATCGCCATTGCGCTCGTCGGCCGCTGGATGCCGGCAGGGATGAACGAGTCGATCGGCGAGGTGCTTCGCAACATGCTCCCCGCGGACTCGCCGGCCGCCGCCGAGGTCCTGACCTGGGCGCAATCCTCGGCCAGCAAGGGGTGGTTGACGGTCGGCTTCCTGCTCGCGCTCTGGAGCTCGTTTCGTTTCATGTCCTTGTGCCTCCACGCGCTGGGCTCGATGATCTTCGGCGACGTCCGCCCGTCGACGTGGACCTGGCGATCGAGCGTCCGGTCGCTGCTCTTGCTCGTGGTGTGGATGGTGGCGCTCGTGGCCACCTCGCTGTTCCTGCTCGCGGCGCCGGTCATCGCGCACGGACTGCTCGGGCGGTCCGCACTGTCGGACCTCTCGTCCTCGGCCTTTTCGGGACTGCGAATCCTCGTCGTCCCCGGCATCCTGTTCGGCGCCATTTTCCTGACCTACCGAGTGGCGGTCGGCCCGCGCGCGGGCCCATGGAGAGTCGCCGGAGTCGCTCTCGGGGCCTCCTTGGCCTGGATCGGCGCCAGCCTCGGGTTCTCCCTGATTGTTCCGATGGTCTGGGGCGCCGCGCGGCTCTACGGCACGCTCGGCAGCCTGGTGTTGCTACTGATCTGGGCTTACCTGATTGCCTGGATTCTCTTGCTCGGGGGCGTCATGCTGTCGCGGCCCCATCGGGCGCGCGGCCGTTAGAGATCGGGGCCGGCGCCCGCCGCGTTCATCCCGAGGAGCTCTCGGCCTCCGCCTCGCGATGGTCGCGGTAATGCCAGTAGACCAGAGTGAGCACCGCAACGGCGGGGATCGCGAGAAAGATTCCCGCCAGACCACCGAGCTCGGCGCCGCACAGGATCGCGAGAATGACGACGAGCGGATGCAGGTGAATCCCCTTTCCGACGATCTTCGGATACACGATGTAGTCCTGGACGGCCCGAAGCACGAGCAGGAAGAGCACGACGACCGCGGCCTGGCCGGCCGAGTGGAAGACGGCGAAGCCAGCCGCAAGAACCCCGATCGCCAGCGGCCCCGCCAAAGGGACGAACTCCAGGAGTCCAGCCGCGATCCCGAGCACAATCGCGTACGGAACCCCGATCACGAGAAATCCGATCGTGCAGACGATCCCGACGAGCAGGCAGGCCGTCACCTGAGCCCGGATGTAGGCCGCCAGGGTGTCGTTGAGCTCCACGAGAAAGACGTCGCCGCGCGATCTCAGGTGCCCGCGGGGAACGATCCGCAAGGCCGCCTTTCGGAGGACGCCCGCGTCCTTGAGCAGAAAGAACGCAAGAATCGGAACGAGAAGGAGCCAGGGCAGATAGATGAGCCAGCCGGCGAGGCGCGGAAGCAGCTCGTTCGTCACGTACGTCCCTCCAGCCGTGACCGCCTGACGAAGTCCACGGTCGACGGCCTCACGGACGACCGGCGGAAGGGCGCGGTTCTGGTAGCCCGTTTGCCAACTCTGCCAGCGAACCTGAACTCGCGCTAGATAGCCGGGCGCCTCGCGCTCGAGCTCACCGAGCTGGTCTCCGAGGGTTGGAAGGAGGAGAGTCAAAACGGCCGCCAACGATCCCAGGATCACGACATAAACCAGGCCGATCGCCGCCGGGAGCGGAAGAGCGAACTTCCGCCTTCGCAACGTCACTGGCCGGCGACAGAAGGCGGCCAACGGCGCGACCAGATAGGCGAAGAACACCGCGAGGACGATCAGAAGAAGGATCCCCCGCAGGCTGTAGAGAGCCCAGAGCGTCACACCGAACAGGAGCACGACGAGCAGAACCTGCAGCGTCGAGCGAACGATGGAGCGGCTGGACGGGAGCGGCTGCATATCTTCTCGGGCCTCGCCCGAGCTGTTCCCGTCACGATTGGATTTCGGCTCCGTCATGAGATTGGGAGCGCCCCCATCTCCTTCACGCGCAAAAACAGGAAGGACGCGCCGCGCAGAGGATCAGACGCCGGCGCTTCGCTTCATCCGTTGTTCCAATGATCGCTCGGCCGAACGGGCGAATCGGCCAGAAGGCGCAGCAAGCCCGGAAGACAGGCGGTTGTCACCGCGACGACGCTGAGGACCGCGCACCATCGCTGCCCCGCCTGAAACAAGACCGCGCCATAGATCTCCGCGATCGTCCAGGACACGGCCATGTGAAGGGGATTCGCCTTCCGGCGCCCGTCCCAGAGGACGGCCACGGCAAGACCGAGCGGAAAGAGCCAGCGGAGCCATTCGACTAAGGAGCTCACAGTCCTTCCCCTCTCGGTCTGCCGCGACGCCAGGCGTTCCTGGAGCGTCCAGCTCCCAACAGTATCTCTCTTCCCGGGCCACTCGAATCCTGGCTTCCGTCTCCGCCCATCGGTTTCCGGTCTCGATTCGATCGGATCTAACGATTGGACGCAGCCCCAAGGCGCGGACATGCTCAGGGTCCATCGTGCATCGTGCGCCGCGATCCCGGGGCGCCTGTCTGGACCAGGAGTACGAACATGAACAGGTCTCTCGTCACGACTCTTCTTCTGTGTGTCCTCGCAATGGTCGTTCCCGCGCGGCCGGCTCATGCCCAGGTCGACGTGAACATGACGGTCGGAGGGTTTTACGACGAGCTCGCGCCGTACGGCCGCTGGATCGACTGTTCCTACGGGCAGTGCTGGGTTCCCGCGCGGGTCAACGCCGACTGGCAGCCCTACACCAACGGGCAATGGGTCTACACCGACTACGGGTGGACCTGGATGTCCGATGACCCCTGGGGAGGCAACCCGTACCACTACGGAACATGGACGTCCCTAGACCGTTACGGATGGTGCTGGGTTCCCGGAACGGTCTGGGCTCCGGCGTGGGTGACCTGGAGCTACGGCAACAACTATGTCGGCTGGGCGCCGTTGCCTCCAAACATCGCCTTCGGCGAATCCGGATACTCCGGGCGAGCCGTCGTCGTCAGTCCGACGCAGTACGTCTTCGTCCCGATGAATCGGTTTGCCGGCGCGAACGTGACCTCGGTGCGCATCGCGGCGAAACAAAACGCGACGATCTTCCGCCAGACGACGCCGGTGACTCGCTTTGGAGTGTCCGGCGGCATCGTCCGGAATACGGCCATTGATGCGGCCACGATTCAGCGGGCCTCGGGAGTCCGGATCGAAACGCGCAATATCAGCGAAGCCAGATCCACGCCGCGTTCGCTGACCGCGGGGACCGGCGGGGGCCGGCGGCTGGCCATCGTGGCGCCCGCGCGCGAGGTGAAGGCCGCAATCGCCGCCCGGCCGCAGGCAGTCTCACGCGCCGCGGCTCCCTCGCCGGAAATGGGCAGAAGAACGCAGGTCAACCAGCCAGGCAGGAGCGCCGCGCCGGAACCCCGGCAGGCCCAGGGCCAAACCATTGCGCGCGTGCCCGTGAAGCCGGAGCGCCGGGAGCAAACGGCTCCGAAGGCTCATCGGGCATCGCCGGCAGAATCGCGCGGCCAGACGGCTCAGGCACCCGTCCAGCATCCATCGAAGGTTCCGGGTCGTAGCGAGGCGCGTTCAACGGCGCCGGGCCGCGAAGCCGCCCCCGCGCAAAGCCGCCAGGGGCCGGCCCCGGTGGTCCATTCGCAGGTCCGCCAGGCTCCAGCCCGCGTCGCGCAACAGGTTCCGCCCAATCAGGGCTCCAAGCGTGCAAAGCCGGCCGAAGAGGGCAAGAGCGAAGAGAAGCACTCGCAAGCCCCTGAAAAATGATTGCGGGCATCGCGACAGGGCCTTTGCGAGCTCGCGACGTCCAGGCTTACGCCCGAATCGAAGAGAGGAATTGCCTCGCGAGAAGACGTAGGCTCTGGTTGAAGTTGCCGGCGGTCGTGGTCGACCCGAAGCTGAGGACGCTCATTCCACTGCTCGAAAGTGACGACGTGGTACTTCGAGCCGCACATTTCGGCCGAGCACGGGACGCTCTTCGAGCACGGCGCGAGGGCGCTCGATCGGAGTCTCGGGGTTGGGGCTCACGGCCTCCCGCTGATGGGAACCGGAGACTGGAACGACGGAATGAATCGCGTCGGTGTCCAGGGCAAAGGGGACAGCGCATGGCTCGCCTGGTTCCTGCACACCATCCTCGATGCCTGGGCTCCAATCGCGGCCGCTCGCGGCGAGACAAAGCGCGCGGAGACCTGGATCGGCCATGCCGGAACGATCCAGCGCAACGTCGAGCGTGAAGCGTGGGACGGAAGCTGGTAACGCCGTGCGTATTTCGACGACGGCACGCCCCTCGGTACTGCCGGAAGCGATGCCTGCGCCATCGCCCCGATTCCGCAATCGTGGAGCGTCCTGTCGGGCGCCGCCGATGCCGATCGCGCGCGACGGGCGATGGCGTCCGTCGACGAGCGGCTGGTGCGGCGAAACGATGGCGTCCGTCCTGCGCCGCGACGGCACAGTCTGGACGACCGACAAGGATGGCATCGTCCCGGCGCTGCTCGCGGCCGAGATCGCTGTGCGTGCCGGTCGCGACCCGGGAGAGATCTACACGGCGTTGACGCGCGAGTTTGGCGAGCCAGCTTACGATCGGGTCGAGGCGCCCGCGACCGCCGACCAGAAGAAACGGCTCGCGGCGCTCTCGCCCGAGCAGATGCGATGCACCGAGCTGGCCGGGGAAAAGGTCCAGGGCATCCTCAATGAAGCTCCGGGGAATCACGCACCGATGGGAGGCGTGAAGGTCACCTCCGCGACCGCCTGGTTCGCCGCGCGGCCCTCAGGCACCGAGGATATCTACAAGATTTACGCCGAGAGTTTCCGCGGAAAGGATCAGCTGGCTCGAATCGTGAAGGAAGCGCAAGGGATCGTGGACGGCGTGCTCGGGGCGGTTTCCCCCGCGGCGGAAGGTTGAGCAGCCTGGTTGGCAAGGAGGTTCAGGATGCAGCTCGGCATGGTCGGATTGGGGCGGATGGGAACCAATATGGTGCGGCGCCTGATGAAGGCCGGCCACGGGTGCGTCGTTTACGACCTCCAGCGGGAAGCGGTCCAGGTCCTCGCCAAAGAGGGAGCGGTCGGGACAAAGTCGCTCGAAGACCTCGCGAACAAGTTGAAGAAGCCCCGCGCCGTGTGGTTGATGGTGCCGGCGGCCGTGGTCGATTCGACACTGAGGACCCTCGTTCCACTGCTCGAAAGGAACGACGTGGTCATCGACGGCGGCAACTCTTACTATCTCGATGATCTACGCCGCGCCGCCGAACTGAAGCCGAAGGGCGTCCACTATGTCGACGCCGGGACCAGCGGCGGGGTCTGGGGATCGGAGCGGGGCTACTGTCTGATGATCGGCGGTGAGGAATCCGTCGTCCAGCGCCTCGACCCCGTCTTCGCCGCTCTGGCTCCAAGCATCGAGGAGGCGCCACGAACGCCGGGTCGGGCCAAGATCGTCGGCACCGCTGAACACGGCTATCTGCGATGCGGCCCGAGTGGCGCCGGCCATTTCGTCAAGATGGTCCACAACGGCATCGAGTACGGCATCATGGCCGCCTACGCGGAAGGCTTGAACATCCTCCGCCATGCCAACGCCGGCAAGCAGCGGCGCTCCGTTGATGCCGAGACCACACCGCTGCGCCACCCCGAACACTACCCGTACGATCTGAACCTGGCCGATATCGCCGAGGTCTGGCGTCGCGGGAGCGTCATCTCCTCCTGGCTCCTGGACCTCGCCGCTCTCGCCCTCCTCCAGAGTCCCGACCTGGCGAAGTTCGCGGGGCGGGTTTCGGACTCGGGCGAGGGGCGTTGGACGGTCCAGGCGGCCATCGACGAGTCGGTCCCTGCCCCTGTTCTCAGTGCCGCGCTGTACGAACGATTCAGCTCGCGCGGCGAGGCAGACTTCGCCGACAAGGTGCTGTCCGCTCTGCGTTACGAATTCGGAGGCCACAAAGAAAAGGCCGCCGCCAGGAAGGGTGTCGACTGATGACCGCGTCCCGTTCGGACGCGCTGGTGCTCTTCGGTGCGACGGGCGATCTCGCACACAAGATGATCTTCCCAGCACTTTATGCGATGGTCAAGCGAGGCACCCTCAGAACGCCGGTCATCGGCGTTGCCTTTCCGAAGTGGAGTCTGGCGCGTCTGCGCAAGCGCGTGACGCACAGCATAAGGAAATCGGGCGGGATCGATAACCAGCGTGCGCTCCGCCATCTTCTGTCCCTGCTCAGGTACGTGAGCGGGGATTACAACGACCCGAGCACGTTTACGGCGATCCGTCAGGCCCTCGGAAAAGCTCGGCGCCCGGCGCACTACCTCGCCATCCCGCCCTCGCTCTTCGGGACGGTGATCGCAGGGCTGGGTGCCGCGAAGTTGGCCAAGCATGGGCGCGTCATTGTCGAAAAGCCGTTCGGGCGAGACCTGGCCTCTGCGCGGGAGCTCAATCGCGTCGCGCGGTCGGTCTTTCCGGACAATGCGATCTTCCGCATCGATCACTTTCTCGGCAAGGAAGCGATCATGAACATCCTCTACTTTCGTTTCGCCAATTCGTTCCTGGAGCCGATCTGGAACCGCAACTACGTCGACAACGTCCAGATAACCTTGGCCGAGGATTTCGGCGTGGGGGACCGCGGCAAGTTTTACGAAACCGCCGGGTGTCTGCGCGACGTGATCGAGAATCACCTCTTCCAGGTGGTTGCGCTGCTGGCCATGGAACCTCCGGCCGATCGGGACTTTGGAGCCGTGCACAGCGAGAAGGCCAAAGTCTTTCAGGCCATGCGCCCTCTGAAGCCGGGCGATGTGGTGCGCGGCCAGTACGCCGGTTACCGGAAGGAGCCCGACGTGGCGAAGCGCTCCGACGTCGAGACGTTCTGCGCCCTGCGGCTCTTCATCGACTCCTGGCGGTGGGAAGGAGTGCCGTGGTATCTGCGCTCCGGCAAGTACCTGGCCGAAACCGCGACCGAGGTTCTGGTGGAGTTGAAGGCGCCGCCTCAGAGGCTTTTCGCCGATTCGGCGCCGGTCACCGGCCGTGACAACTATCTTCGCTTTCGCCTCGCGCCCAGCTCGGCCGTCGGCCTGGCCGCTCGCGTCAAGCTCCCGGGCAAGGAGTTCGTCGGCGAGCAGCGTGAGCTCTATCTGTTCGAGGAACGGCCGGGAGAAGAGGCACCCTACGAGCGCCTCTTGACCGATGCCATGGCAGGGGATGGCGCGCTCTTCACACGCGAAGACGCGGTGGAAGCGGCCTGGGCAGCGGTGGATCCCGTTCTCGAGACCCATTCCCGGGCTCGCCGGTACAAGCGCGGCAGCTGGGGACCCAAACAGTCCGATGCGCTCATCGCCCCCAACGGCCGATGGCACAACCCCACGCCCGATGAGGCGAACACGTGACCACGCCCGATGACCTCCTTGTTCTCGTTGACTGCGACAACACACTGCTTGACAACGACCTCGTGGAGGAGGACCTCCGGGATCACCTCGCGCGAGAGTTAGGACCCGCAAACCGGGACCGGTATTGGGCGATTCTCGAACAACTGCGTGGCGCGTGGCGAGCTCGGGTACGCGGACTACCTGGGTGCCTTGCAGCGCTACCGGACGGCCGATGTGAGCGATACGCCGTTGCTCCTGCTGTCGTCGTTTCTGGTCGATTATCCGTTCGCGAGCCGGCTGTATCCCGGCGCCCTCCCATCGTCTGGGGGGAGCCGGGCACCAACGGGCAGCATTCGTTCTACCAATTGATCCATCAGGGAACGAAGCTCATTCCATGCGACTTCATTGCCTTCTGCCGGTCGCTCAATCCCCTGGACGGCCACCACGATCTCCTGATGGCCAACGTGTTCGCGCAGACCGAGGCGCTCGCCTTTGGCAAGACGGCGCGCGAAGTCGAGGCGGAAGGGACGCCCGCGAGGCTCGTGCCGCATCGCGTCTTCGAGGGAAACCGGCCGACCACCACGATTCTCGCCGAGCGGCTCACGCCGGAGACGCTGGGGTCCCTCGTCGCGCTCTACGAGCATAGCGTCTTCACCCAGGGCGTGATCTGGGGCATCGACTCCTTCGATCAATGGGGCGTGGAGCTCGGGAAAGCCCTGGCCCAGCGCATCGGCGGGGAGCTCGAGGGCGACGGGGCGCGGGCCGGTGGCCACGACAGCTCGACCACCGCGCTGATGCGGCGGTACATGCGATCGCGCAACGGGAGCGCGAAATGACGCCGCCAGGCGGCACCCTCGACGATCTCTGCATTGACACCATCCGCACGCTCAGTATCGATGCGGTCGAGAAGGCGGCGTCGGGACATCCAGGTCTGCCGATGGGCGCGGCGACCATGGCCTACGTCCTGTGGACGCGGCACCTCCGCTACGACCCGGCGGACCCAGAATGGATGAACCGCGACCGGTTCGTGCTCTCGGCGGGGCACGGGAGCATGCTGTTGTACAGCCTCCTGTTTCTGACGGGGTTCGGGCTCACTCTCGACGACCTCGAGCACTTCCGGCGCTGGGGCAGCCGGACGCCCGGTCACCCCGAGCGGGGAGTTACGACCGGCGTCGAGGTCACCACCGGGCCGCTCGGTCAGGGGTTTGGCAATGCCGTCGGGATGGGGATCGCGGAGCGGTGGCTCGCCGCTACGTTCAATCGGCCGGGCCACGCGATCGTGGACCACCGCACCTACGTCCTCGCGAGCGACGGCGATCTGATGGAGGGCATCGCCTCGGAGGCGGGGTCGCTCGCGGGCGACCTCCATCTTGGCCGGCTGATCGTCCTGTACGACTCGAACCGCATCACCCTCTCCGCAACCACCAACGTCACCTTCTCCGAAGACGTCGGCGCGCGCTTTGCGGCATTTGGCTGGCACGTGCAGAAAGTGGACGGGATGGACGTGGCGGCGGTGGACGCGGCGCTCACGGCGGCCCGCGCCGACGAGCGGCGACCCTCGCTTATCGTGGCGCGCACGCATATCGGATTCGGCAGCCCGAACAAGCACGACACGTTCGAAGCCCACGGCGAGCCGCTCGGCGCCAACGAAGTCCGGCTGACCAAGAGAGCCTACGGCTGGCCGGAAGACGCGAAGTTTTACGTGCCGGTGGAGGCACAGCGGGAATTCGACCGAGTCCGTATGCTCGGCGCCGCGCTCTCGAGCGCGTGGCGGCAGGCGATGGATTCCTACCGTGCCGCGCAGGGGGAGCTCGCGGGCGCGCTTGACCGCGCGATGGCGGGTGAGCTTTCGCCTGGATGGGATGCCAAACTCCCCGTTTTCACGGCCAAAGATGGTGACATGGCCACTCGGGATGCCGGAGGAAGGGTGATCGCGGAGCTCGCCGAGTCGGTGCCGAATTTGGTCGGCGGGTCAGCGGATCTCGATCCGTCCACACGCACCATGATGAAAGAGAAGGGAGACTTTGAGAGCGCCGATGTGCCGGAGGAAGGGCAGACGCCGCCGACGCAAGGGATGGCCGGTGGGGTGTGGGGATACGCGGGCCGGAACATCCATTTCGGGATCCGCGAGCACGCGATGACAGCGATTCTCACGGGGATGGCGCATCACGGCGGCGTCGTCCCGTTCGGCTCAACCTTTCTGACGTTCTCCGATTACATGCGCCCGAGCATTCGCCTGGCCGCGCTGAGCGCCGCGCACGTCATCTATGTGTGGACCCATGACAGCATCGCGGTGGGAGAGGACGGCCCCACCCACGAGCCGGTGGAACAGATCGCCAGCCTGCGCGCGATGCCGAACATGCTGCTGCTCCGGCCGGCCGACGCCAATGAAACGGTCGAGGCGTGGCGGATCGCGATGCAGCACACAGCGGGCCCCGTTGGGCTGGTCCTCACCCGCCAGAAGCTTCCGGTGCTCGACCGGACGACGCTCGCCCCGGCCGCCGGGACAGCTCGCGGCGCCTACGTTCTGATTGACGCCAAAGAGGGGTTGCCGGAGCTCATTCTGATCGCGACCGGCTCAGAGGTGTCGCTCGCGCTCGAGGCGCACCGACAGCTCGCCGGCGAGGGCATTGGGAGCCGCGTCGTGTCGATGCCGTCGTGGGAGCTGTTCGATGCGCAATCCGCGCAATACCGCCAGGCGGTCCTACCGCCGGCGGTGCACGCGAGAGTCAGCGTGGAAGCGGGCTCGCCCTTCGGCTGGGAACGCTACGTCGGGCCAAGCGGCGCGATCATCGGCGTGGACCGCTTCGGCGCCTCGGGGCCGGGACCCGAGGTGATGGCCCGGTACGGGTTCACCGTGGAGCACGTCGTCGCGACGGCCAAGGCCGTGCTCGAAGGCCGCAAGTCAGGACATCGGTGAGGCCGGAAACCTTCGGCCGCAGCCTGGTGGAGTGACGCGATGCGCATCCGGCCGAAGACGCTTCTCCTGCTCGTGTCGCCCGTCCTGCTCCTGGTTGCCGCTGCCTATATCCAGTGGGGCGCGGCCGGTCTTCCGCGACTGACATCCAGCGCCGCGCTGGCGCCCGAAACGGCCGCGGGGCCTGTCGGCTTCCCGGCATGGCTTCGCATCACCCACTACGTCAACTTCCTCTTCCTGATCCTGCTCATCCGCAGCGGTCTACAGATCCTCATGGATCATCCCCGCCTGTACGGCAACGTCCACTGCACTCCCGGAACCGAGTGGCTGCGGTTGACGCCGGTCGAGGTTCCCCGGGACCGGGTGTGGACCGCCAAGGACGACTCCCGCCACCTTTCGCCCTGGATCGGCCTGCCCGGGTACCGCCACACGGTCGGAATGGCCCGGCACTGGCATTTCTTGAGTGTCCTGTTCTGGGTGGGCAACGGCATGGCGTTCGTCGCGCTGCTGTTCGGCACGGGGCAGTGGAAGCGTTTGGTGCCGACATCCTGGCGGATCGTGCCCGAGGCCTGGGCCGTCTTTGTCCACTACGCCACTTTCCACCTGCCTCCGGAGCCAAATGGCTTCTTCCGCTACAACGCGCTCCAGCAACTGGCGTACTTCGCGGTGGTGTTCGTCCTGGCTCCGCTCGCGATCCTGACCGGTCCCTCGATGTCGCCCGCCCTGACGAACCGGTTCAAGTGGTATCCGTTTCTGCCGGGCAACCGGCAGATCGGGCGGTCGATCCACTTTCTCGTCATGTGCGCTTTCGTCGTCTTCGTCGTCGGTCACGTCGCGATGGTCACGATGACAGGGTTGGTTCGGAACATGAACCACATCGTGCGGGGGACCGACGACGCGAGTCC
The DNA here is from genome assembly GCA_963733955.1 of uncultured Acidobacteriota bacterium. Lineage (GTDB taxonomy): Bacteria > Acidobacteriota > Thermoanaerobaculia > UBA5066 > Gp7-AA6 > DATFTF01. The sequence continues at coordinate 20,981 of CAVTEW010000003.1, read as the reverse complement.
CGCCGGCCTGTCTCTGGGCCTCGTCGGCATCGCTGTCGTCATCGTGTCGAATGCGCTCGCTAATTGGGCGGCGTGGAGACGCCCACGGGCAGTCCAGCACGCCGCCGGAAGGATCGTCACGCCGGTCATGCGCTTCGTGCTCGACCGCCCCGTCCCGGTGGCGCTGTTCGGCCGCGAAGACATCTCTCCCTTCTTCTGGATCAACGGCAAGATGCCGACCTGCGAGGAGTGGAAGACGCTCGCGACCGGCGATTTCAAGGGCTACCGGCTCAAAGTGTACGGTGTGGTGGAGAACCCCGTGGAGCTGTCCCTGGAAGACCTGCGGGCCCTTGGCAAGGAAACCCAGATCACGCTGCACCACTGTATCCAGGGCTGGTCAGGCATCGCCGAGTGGGGCGGACTGCCGCTGGCGCAGCTGATGAAGCTGGTCCGTCCAGGACCGAATGCAAGGGCGGTCGTCTTCTACTCATTTGGGGAGGGCGTCGAGTTCACGACCGGCGTTGCAAACGGCCAATACTACGACAGTCTCTCGATCGAGAACGCGCTGAACCCGCACACCCTGCTCGCCTACGAGATGAATTATGGACCGCTCGAGCATCTGCACGGGGCGCCGCTTCGGCTGCGCGTCGAGAACCAGCTCGGCTTCAAGATGGTCAAGTGGATCCAGGCGATCGAGTTCGTCGAGGACGTCCGGTCGATCCACGAGGGCGAAGGAGGCTACGCCGAGGACCACGAGTACTTCGGCGAGCTGGCCAACATCTGACGACCCGGGGTGAAGGAGGCGCAGATGCCAGGAGACTTCGAGACAGGCGATCGCGTTTCGTGGAATTCGGAAGCCGGCCGTGTCCGGGGGACGATCCGGAAGAAGATCACATCGGAAATCACATTCAAGGGGTACACGGTGCGCGCTTCGAAAGAAGAGCCTCAATACCTGATCCAGAGCGACAGGACGACGCATCTGGCGATGCACAAGGGCTCGGCTCTTCACAGGCTGTGCGCCGCGGCAGGGCGCAAAAAACACTCAGGCCGCGCATCCACGAACTGAGGCGGATCCGCGACCCCGGGCCGTCGTCGAAAGGTCACGAGGCGATGGTGAGCCGGTTGTCAAAGATGTCTGATTGTTCTTTCCTCCCAGACTGAGAGGATCAAACGATCACCGGTGAACTTCGGGCAGAGTTAGCCTTCCGTTTCAGAGAAATCGAATTGAAATCTTCTGACGGACCGCGCCGGGCGATCACCAGTTCTCGAACTGACGACAATCTGGAACGAGAGCGCCGCCTGCTCGACGAGATCGTTCGGGCGCGCGCTCCGGGATCTTCCGAATGGACCATCCGTGCCGATCGGGCACGCCGGCAGACCGACCTGGGGCTCGCCGACGAACGGGCGGAGGTGATGGCGGCCATCTTCGACTGTTCGCGAGATCTGCTCGAGGAACAGCGGGCTCATGGGTCCGCCGATGCCGCCCTGGCGGATCAGGAGAAGCTGCTCGCCACGTTCGGACACGACCTCAGGAACCTCCTCAATGTCCTGGCGCTGAACGTCGAGCTGTCTTCGAGGCAGGGAGAGGGAAATCCGAAGCGGTTGGAAACTCTCCAGCTGACCGTTCGCCACATGGACCGGCTCATCTCCAACTTGCTCGATCTGTCGAGGCTGAAGGCGGGGGCGTTCCACGTGAGGTTCGATCGACGCAACGCGGCCGAGGTCGTCCGGGAAGCCGTCGAGATCTTCCGACCGCTGGCTCTTGCCAAGTCGATCTCTTTCGACGCGACGCTCCCAGGCACGACTCTTCCGGCCCGAATCGATTCGGATCGGATCTTTCAGGTCCTCTCGAACCTCTTCTCGATCGCGATCAAAGTCACTGCCGAAGGCGGAGCGATTAGCGTGAGCGCCGCGAAGGTCGATGACGTGGTTCGGATCGCCGTTCGAGATTCCGGACGAGGAATCGCCGAGACCGACCTCGAGCGCATCTTCAACCCTTACTGCCAACTCGACCGCGCCGACCGCTCCGGACTGGGACTCGGGCTCTTCATCTCGAAGTCCATTGTTCGGGCGCACGGTGGACGGATCTGGGCGGAGAGCCGACTCGGGACGGGAAGCACGTTTTTCTTCACCGTTCCCGGAACCCGGGGCGCGACTTGGGATGACAGGCCGCTTGCCGCGCTCGACGCGGTGGCGTCTTAGCGCCGCGGCACCGACCGAGGCGAAACCGGCCGCTTTTTCTTGCGCCCGGGCGGCCGAGTCCGGACCCGTGCCTTTTCCTTTCTGGGAACAGGGGCAGGGGCCGGCAAGTCAACAGGCTGGCGGGGCGTCGCCCTCAATTCGTGAAGGAAGGACCCGAGGATCGGCGACGGATCCCCTCTTCGATGGATGATCCCCGTTTCGGTCCACACACCCTCGCCTTCCGGCGTCCGGAAGACGACTCCCGGCGCCGCCATCTGCTGCAATGCCGGGTCGACCAGAGCGATCGTCAGACCGGCCGCGATCATTCCCAGAACCGTTCGGGTCGAGGGAATCCCTCCCTCCATGGCGATCGGCGGCCCGAAACCAGCCCTCCGAAAGACGCCCAGCAGTTGATCGTAGCTGCCGGGCGACAGATGTCTCGGCCAGAGCACGTACGCCTCTTTTGACAGGTCCTCCAGCTTGAGAGGGTTCCTGCGCGCCATGGGATGCCTTTCGGGAAGGGCGACCATGAGTCGGAGCCGGCCCGTCGTCTCGGTAACCAGACCCTCCGTCTCGAGGGGAAGGCCGACGAACCCGATGTCGATCCGGCCTTCGCGAAGAGCGTCCACCTGGTCTTCCGGGGCCAGATTCTGAAAGGTGACGTCGACCAACGGCGCGTGCTCTGCGAAGAGGCGGAGAACCTGGCCCAGGAAGATCCAGTCGGTCTCCTGGGATATGCCAAGGACGAGCTTGCGGGACTCGCCCCGCGCCGTCTCTCGGGCCAGGCCAGCGGCGCGATCCGCCGAGGCGAGAATGCCGCGGGCTTCCTGCAGGAACCGCTCGCCCGCCGGCGTCAGCCCGACAAGACGCTTGGTTCGGACGAGGAGGTTCACCTTGAGCTCGCGCTCCAGGTTCTGGATCTGCTGGCTCAGGGAAGGCTGTGAGGTGTTCAGCCGGCTCGCCGCATGCCCGAAATGAAGCTCTTCCGCGACCGCGACGAAGTATCGAAGATGGCGAAGCTCCATGCTGAGGCGTCCTATCCGACAAGCTGGTCGTGGTGAGAGCGGATGAGCCGGTAACACTCACAGGCCGCCCTTTCGAGTCCTTTACGGTCGAGAACCCGGATCTTTCCACGATGATAGTCAATGATCTTTCGACGTTTCAGCTTGCCCGCTGCTTGTGTCACGCTGGCACGCCGAACTCCAAGCATCTCTCCGAGGTACTCATGAGTGAGCGCAATCTCATCGCCAAGGACTCGGTCATGGGACATGAGCAGCCATCGTGCACACCGCTGCCCGATCGAATGAGCGCGGTTGCAGGCAGCAGATTGCCCGACCTGGGTCAAGAGGGCTTGCGAATATCGGCGGATGACCTCGCGCCAGGCGTTGCTCGCCCGGATCTCTCGAAGGAAAGCGTCGGTGTCCATGCGCAAGGCCTCACCGGGGATCTGGACAAACACTTCCATTGAGGAGCGGCCGTTTCCGAGGTATGCGGAGAGACCAACGACCCCCTCGTTTCCGATCGTTGCCACCTCAAAGGTGCCACCCTCCACCATCCGAGCCACCATCGAGGCGACCCCGGTCCGTGGAAAGTAGACGTAGGAGATCGGTTTGTCAGGCTCGTAAAGCGGTAGCCCCCGCCGAAAAGACGTCGGCTCGAGCTTGGTCAGCGCCCGGCGGTGCTCGGCAGCAGGCAGGGCGGCCAAGATCCTATTCGCATCCCTTTGCTTGATTCGAGGTTTGGACACATCGCCTCCGAGTTCCGCTGCCTGCTCGCCCTGGATCTTGCGACATCCTGCGATGAAAAGGCGACTCCGTCCGTACGGCGGCGTACAGACCGGGTCTCCGCCGGCTCCAGGACACGTTCAGCCGCTTCGTGGCGTGCCCGAAATGAGGTTCTTCCGCGACCGCGACCGGAGATCGAAGATGACGAAGCTCCAATGTCGACTCCTTCTGATCCTTTTAAAGTCTCAACCCGAATGGAACAAACGATTGGACGCGTTCCCGCGGGTGCCCCATGCTGTGTGCTCGGGGCTCAGAGGTATGCATCGAGAGCTCTTCATCAGATTTTTCGTCGAGATTCTACGATCTCGGCTCACGCGAAGACAAGGATGGAAACAATGAATCGCGCCCGTAAGCTGACGGATCCGGTGACCTCCAAGGACCACGTTCGGGGTTCTCCGTTCGCGCAGGTGACCCTGGTGGGATACGGCGACTTTACGTGCCTGGAGTGCGCGAGGTCCTACCGAACGGTCAAGAGAATCCAGGCGGAGATGGGCTCGAAGCTCCGTTACGTTTTTCGCAGCTTTCCCGAGACTCCGCAGGACCGCAAATCCGAGGGCGCCGCCGAGGCGGCGGAATCCGCGGGCGCGCAGGGAAAGTTCTGGGAGATCCACGACCGCATGTTCGAGAAGCAAGGCGCCTCGGACCAGTCAAAGCTGGAGAAGCACGCCGAAGCCGCCGGACTGGATGCCCCACAATTCCGGCGGGAGATGAAGGGACACGTTCACCTGGCGAAGGTTCGAGTTGTTCGTGAGGGCGGCGTTCGGAGCGGGGTCGTCGACGTGCCCACCTTCTTCATCAACTCCCTGAAGCACGAGAGCGCCTTCGGTCTGGCCACCTTGCTCCCCGCGGTCCAGGCTGCGGCGGGCGGCTCATGATTCGACGACCTCTCGCTCCGGCAGCTTCGGACGCGCACGGATCCGGAACCAACCCCCGACGCGCCCCAGGGCGTTCCTGATTCAAGGAGAAAGACGATGCCGACCTACACACTCCCGGACCTTCAGTTTGACTATGCGGCTCTGGAGCCCCACATCTCGGGCAGGATCATGGAGCTGCACCATGACAAGCACCACGCCGCCTATGTCAAAGGGGCCAACACGGCCCTCGACCGGCTCGAGGAGGCCCGCCAGGGAGGGCAGTACGACAACATCGCCGCGCTCGAAAAGGCCCTGTCCTTCAACCTGTCGGGACATGTCCTCCATTCGATCTTCTGGCAGAACCTGGCTCCGAAAGCCGGCGGGCGGCCGAAGGGGGAACTGGCCGCCGCCATCGACAACGACTTCGGCGACTTCGAGACCTTCCGGAAACAGATCAACGCGGTCGCCGGAAGCATCATGGGCTCGGGCTGGGCTGCCCTCGTTTGGGAGCCTTTGGGACAAAAGCTTCTCGTGACGCAGATCTACGATCACCAGTCGAATCTGGCGTTGGCGGGCACTCCCTTGCTCGTGCTCGACGCGTGGGAACACGCCTTTTACCTTCAGTATCAAACCCGAAAGGCCGAGTACTTCGACGCGGTTTGGAACTTGTGGAACTGGGACGACGTCACGGTCCGGTTCGACGCGCGTGAGAGAACGGCAAGACGAGGAGTTCTCGTGGGAGTGGCCAACTGAGGACGCACGCCAATCCGCGCGTAAGAGTGCCGACAGTTGGGCCGCAGACGCGATGGACGAAGGAGATGCCCTCATGAATCATTCGTATGGAGTGATAGGATCCAAATTGCCCGGTTCCCTTCGACGGACCCAATCCAGTCAAATCACTGAATCCCGTTGCCGGCGTCCGGCAGAAAGCGGGTGTCCCATGGGTCGAGTTCTCTCGGTTGTTCTCGTTCTAGCCGCAGGAGCCATGCTCTTGCCTGGCAGCGCGCTTGGCCAGAGTCAAGCGCTCAGGCCGCTTCCGATCGCGATGCGGAGCCTGCCCCAGACGGTCGTGGCGGCGGCCACGGACCAGGAGGATCTCCAGCGGGCGGGCTATATCCTCGTGGAATTGGTAAGCGGTACGAGGCCCGCCGACCGCAGGGAACGTTCTTACACGTTCCACGGCGCGTCGGGCTCCTCGGCGGTTCTGGTCGACACCGAGTATCCAACGCCGGCGGACAACCGGCGCGAGCTCGTGTTCAACATTACCTTCGAGGCCAACGACGGCCGGACCCCTGGCAAGACTGGCCAGATGGACGGCATCTCGCCAAAGCTGGTGGCGGCAATGCGCAGGGCCGTCAGCCAGGATCCCGCTCTCATCGCCGGACTCGGCTACCTCGCCACGGCGGGCGACCCCGGTATGTCCCCGGATGCCCTGCAGTCGGCCGTCATCGACTACTTGCAGCGGTACCAACAGCCCCTGACGGCCATGCTCGAGGATTGCGCCGGCTGCGGCACGCAGGACGGCGTCGGAGACGAGTACATCGGCGGTCCGGACATGAGCTCTCCGCTCAACGCGGGCGGACCCGGCTGGCGAATCGCCGGCCTGCGACACTTCCAGAACGGCAACAGCACATTTCGACTCGAGATCACCGCGACCATTCGCGGGAGCTCGTCATGAAGAGACCCGCCTCCGCCGCACGGCCAGGCGTGACCCTCCGCCATTGGACAACCGGCAACGCTTTGATTGGGGAAACACATCAGCGGGCGAGCGCCGCCTCGGGACATTGGGACCTGGCCGGCGGGCGCCGCCGCAATCTCATTGCTTCGATGCTCAAGAGCGTCGGAGCGCCGGACGGCGATCGAAGATCGAGTGGGAAATGACCGCAGGCATGACGAGGGTTCCGACCCTCGCAATTCAACCGACCAGGTCGATGGGCGCCGCGGCTACGACGGCCCTGCCGACACCTATGACCATCCCGAAAACGCCTACGATGGCCCGGGCGACGGATACGATTCGCCGCGGAGCTACGATCGCCCTCGTTCCGACTACGACCGGCCGACCAGCGGTCGGGGGCCCCTCTGATGCGCCGCTTCCTTCAGGCCCCCAAGAGATTCAGCGCCAATCCATAATATATTAATACAGACCTGACCTCAGGTCCATCCCGCAAAGAAATGCGCCTCGCGGACTCCAGTCCACGAGGCGCCCCGAGTCGAATCTCCGATTACTGCTTGTCGTATGCCGCCACGTTGCTGATCTTGTCGCCCTTCGGATTGGTTCCGCTGGTCGTCACCGTGCGGCTCTTGCCGTTGACGGCGACCACAATGCGGCCTGTCACGGTCTCCTTGCCGTCCCTCTTGACGCTCAGCGCCAGGGTATGGGCATCGACGCTCTGATAGGAACGCGCATCTGAAGCCGGGTCGCCCGTGACGGGATAGTCTTTGCCGTCGAACTTGCCCGTCCACACGTTATGCGCCGGCTTGCCGTCCCCGTCGACGCCGTCGACCGTGACCTTCACGCCGTCGGCCACTGCCTCGTACACAACCGTGTTGTTCTTCACCGCTCCAGCGCTGAACGTCGACTTCGTTTCGTCGAGCTTCCAGGTACCCATGTTCAGGTCTGCGGCGGCGCACAGAGCGATACCCGCCAGAAACACCACCAGAGACGCCAGGATGGTCTTCGTCTTCATGTCTCTTCCTCGATCGTTTGCCCGTCGTCCCTCAGTCGCTGGACGCCGGGCGGTTATGGAAGTCCACAACTCGCAAGCGTTAGCCGCTCTGCGACTGCGTCTCCTCGCCTTTTCGTCGGGATCTGTCAGAAACGGAAGCTAACAGCGGACCTAGCGAATGCGATAGCGGCAGCCTATCACACGATCCGTTGGCCTTCCCCTCTCTCCTTTATGGCCGGGTCGACGCAATAGGTAGGTGCTGGCTCACTTGTGGCGACAGCGGGCACCGTAATGGATGAACGCCAGGGACTCTTACTCCGTCCTCCCGTGCTTCTCCAGGAGGATCGGGTGCTCCTCGGCATGCCCCCCCTCCGGCATCATCGAACGATCGGCGCGTCGAATGCGAAGTCTCCGGTCGGCTCGCAATAGACCTGCGGGCCGCCCGATTTGGAGCAGTTGCCCCTACCGGTCCGCAAAGTGCCCTTCAGGCGCTTGGCGTCTCTCGTCTGAAACTTCACCACGATGCTCTCCAGCCCGTTCGCGACATTGAGGCCTTCAGAGCTGACCTGACCGTCGCCGGGACACAGGAAGTAGTAGTCGACAGCCATCTTTGCATCCAGGCTCATCGCGATGAACGACGATTTCTCCTTCCCGCACCACAGCCGGAGCATGTTCAGTTGGTCCTCGGAGGCGAGCCACTGCTTGACAGGCGGCTGCTTCTCGGTGAGAACGATCCATGTCGACGCCTCCGTACCCTTTCCCTCCTGGGAGGCAAAGGAGAAGCGCGGCGAAAAGCTCACCTTCTCGTAGGCGGCGTGCAACGCCACGGCCTTACTACCGGGGACGCTGCGGTCCATCGTCCCCTTGCCAGAGGCGGCCCCGACTTCCTGCGCAACCGCGGGAAGGACCGGGCAAAGAGCGAGCGCGACTGCCAGAATGTGACGTTTCACCTTTCTTCTCCTTCGTACTCTGTAGAGGACGCTTGGGGTGCTGGGTGGCGATCAGGGTCTTCGATCAACATCACGCCAATCGGGCCATTTTGGGGCCACGCTATCCGTCCAATTCTCCGTCTCGGACGGACGGGGCCAGCGGCAGCACAAGCGCTGGCGTTGAGAGGATTTTCTGGTCGGGCACCTTTGGATCCTCGCCAGCACCGGGAGCGGCCTCGCGCGCCTCATCCGCAGGGCCTACGAGCTTCTGGGCCTCATCTCGTTCCTGACCATCGGCACGACGAATGCCGGCGATCACCCGGGTCAGGGTCCATATTATGTATTAAGCACATAGTCTCCTCTCGGGCAACGTGCCGATCGAATAACTCAAAAGAGAGGGCTGACCCGACATTTCCGAGGCTCGCCTGGCCTCCGACCAATAAGCCGATGCTCCGAGGCTGACCCCGCCAGCACCCGCGCTCGCGACCCCGACGTCCAAGGCCTTCGCCTCGGATGTGACGTCTCTGCCCACACAGAGCCCTGCTAACGTTTGCGGCACAGCGTTTACGCCACATCCTGGAAACAGTTCCTCGCCGCCGTTCAGTGCGACGGGCGCGGATCTAACCGCGCCCTCTCGCATTGGAACAAACGGCCCGTGGCCGAGACTACGAATAAAATGCTGACGCTCCTCGCTCTCTCGGCTTGACACCGAGCAGAGGAGGACTGACCCGCCTGCCGAATCGCAGGGCTTCTCGCCGAGCGCTTCGCACTGGCTTCGGAAAGCCGACTGATGCTTTCTGCAGCGAACAAGCGAATAACCGAGGACTGACCCCTCTGGGTTCATGGCTTATTGCTCACCGAGGCCCGGACCCGTCCAAAATCGAATTCGGGCGTTCGAACAACGTTCGCGTTGCAGCCGCCCGGGCAGCGCCACCAGCCCCGCGCGGCCTCCTCACTCTCATCCCACTTGATGCGCCATGCCTTCCCGCACGACCTGCACTTGAGCTTGAGAGCGGAAGCGTCATCGCTCACTACGGAGATACCCACAGCCTTCATTTCTTTCGCGAGCGCGTCGCTGATGCTCGATGTCACTTGTCGGTCCATCTTCTGGCGGTGCTCGCCCGAGCCGCCTCAGGCGAGGCGTCGCATCGCGTTCTCGATTTACTCATTGTCTTGCCGAGCGGATTCTACCTTCCTCAGGTACGGACACAATGGAGGACGCCCGGGAGCGATAATTCGGGCAAAGGAGTGCGCTCCCATGAGTCTCGCTATCGACACAGACAAGGTCGCGAAAGTGATGCTGCCCGATGGGTGGCAGACCGTTGCGAAAGGGTCTTTAGCCTGGACGCCTACGAGTACGAAGAGAACGGGAAGACGATCTTTCGCGGCGGTCAGGAAGGGCATGCGCTTCCCGCGACGGGGTTCGTCTTCATGGACGAACACGGCCACACGATCTGCGGACCGATCTCATCCATTCAAGCCGTCAAGCTCTCGAAGGCCGGCTGATCCCCGATACTTCGTCGCCTACTCCTCCACCCGCGCGGCCTCCACGGTGATGTTGTCTTCGCCGCCGCGGGCGTTGGCCAGAGCGACGAGCGTCTGAACGGTGTCCGAGAGGGATCTCGAGCGGCATGCCTCGGCGATCTCCTCGGGGCGCACCTTGTTGGACAGGCCGTCGGTGCAGAGCAGCAAAACGTCGCCCCTCTCGAGGTCGACGCCGTCGAGGGCCACATCGACCGTGGACGTGCGCCCGATGGCCTGCAGGATGGTCGACCGGAAGGGCGAGTGCTCGGCTTGCTCCTCGGTCATCGCACCACAGGCGATCATGGACGCGACGAAGGACTGGTCGCGCGTCAATTGCTGGATCGACCCGCCGCGCAAGAAGTAGGCGCGCGAGTCGCCGACATGCGCGATGATGGCTCGCCGGTGACAGATGACGGCGGCGGTCAGCGTCGTCGCCATGCCGTGCAGACGCGTTTCGGTCTGCGCCTCCTGCCAGACGCGCTGGTTGACGTTCTCGACAGCCGCCCGGAAGAGGGCCTGGCGCGGGCAGCCTCCGGCGAGCGATTCCATCTCGTGCGACAGGGTTTCCAGCGCCAGCGCGCTCGCGATCTCGCCGGCCCGGTGGCCGCCGACGCCGTCGCACACGGCGAGCAGGATCCCGCGGTCGCCGACCGTCACGCCCTCCGCATCGACCGGCGGCTTGGACTCGAGTCTCGCCGTCAGATCGACCATTGCGAGGTCATCCTCGTTGTTGGGCCGCCGTTTCCCCCGGTCGGTCTTTCCGCAGATTGAGAGTTTCATCGTCCATCCGTCGGGGGCGCTGCGCCCGAACACTCACCGAAAATAGCGCAAAGCGCACCGGGAGATCGAACGACGCCGCGATTTCTGAGCAAGCAGGGCAACCAGGGCAAATACGACGGGGTTGACAGGGCGGCGTCGTTCTGCGCTGATTGAGAATGAGGAGCAAACGAACATGAAACCCAAGAACACGATTTGCCTCTGGTACGACAAGGACGCGCTCGAAGCCGCCCGCTTCTACGCGGCGACGTTTCCGGACAGCCGCGTGACCGCTGTTCACAAGGCCCCGAGCGACTACCCCGGCGGCGAGCAGGGCGACGTCCTGACGGTCGAGTTCACCGTGGCAGGCATCCCCTGTCTCGGCCTCAACGGCGGCCCGACGTTCCAGCACACCGAGGCCTTTTCCTTCCAGATCGCGACGGACGATCAGGAAGAGACGGATCGCTACTGGAACGCGATCGTCGGCAATGGCGGCAAGGAAAGCGCGTGCGGCTGGTGCAAAGACCGCTGGGGCCTTTCCTGGCAAATCACGCCCCGCGCGCTGACCGACGCGCTTGCGGCCGGCGGCGCAGAGGCGCGGCGCGCGTTCGAGGCGATGATGCCGATGCAGAAGATCGACGTGGCCGCGATCGAGGCCGCGCGCCGGGGCTGACGGGCTGACGTCCGACTCGAGTCTCAGGACGAGAGTACGGAGGAATGCAACGTCGTCCACCTGGGTTTTCTTCGCGTAGCCGCAGCAGTTCCAGGCGTCCCACGTGAGGAGCGAGGACTTGAGGACTCCCGTCCCGGTCGGATCTGCCACCAAAAATCCGAGCCGGTCAGCCGCCCCGCTCATCTGCGACGTCCGGATCGCGCCTTCGGCGGCCCCGCCGCCGCCGTGAAGAACGAGAACGAGCGGCATGGGCCGGCGAGCGGCCTCGCTCGGTGGGACGTGAACGATCGCCGTCCGCTCGCGCCCGCCGGACTGGATCGTGATTGTCTGATCCGCAGATTTCACGCACGCGGAAAACGCGAGCCAAACCCCCAGCGCCGCCGACCTGCAGGCTGCCCTGAGACCCCTCGCCATCTTCGGACGCGCTCCGAGGGCGGAAATGTTCACGATGCCGATTCTTAACGTGACGGGAACGACGCAGATGAGTACAGGATCAGGACTGATCCCGAAAGACCCTGCGTGACCAGCAGGCACATCTCACGCTCATCGGAGGCGCAGGAGATTCTCGACTGGAGCGAGGCCACGCTCTTGGAAGGATCACCGTGCATCCGGCGATCTCTGGCGGCAAACCGATCACCTGACGGGCTTCTTGCGCCCCTGATAGCTCTCGAAGTTCGCCTTCTCACATTTCTCCCGGAGCATGTTGGCTTCCTCGATCGAGCGAAGCTTGTGCACACCTGGGGGGAACCGATAGCCGGTGGTCCGTGCCCCGAAGCCCCAGACGTTCAATTCGCGCAGCTGCCAGACGATGAAGACTTAGCGGGCTGTCCGTCCTCGAAGCGGACGCGGAGCGTGAACGGGGCGACTCTCCCGAATTCAGTCACTGCGTGAACTTCGTGCGGCACGGCCTACCTCAAGGGATCAATCTTAGCGGCTTGGCGTCCGGCACTGGCAGGCTGCTGACAAATGATGACGGCGCGTCGGCTTGGCTTTGCTACCCGAATAAATTCACCGGATATTTCCGATGATTCTTTTGCTGTCTCCTTCCATCATTCTCAGCAGCTGCAAAACCATCTGAGGCGTCACGCCGCCCTTAACATTTCCAATCTTTCGCGTCCGCAGGGTGCGAACCGTCGCCGCCTTCTTGACCGTCCTCTTCTTTGTCACGAGCCCCTCCTTTGAGAATGTGAAGTGCCGCGTTTTGCCTGTGATCGGAATCTGGGACTGCGATGTCGGCCCTTTACCAGATCTTGACGTTGGGCTTCTGGGAAAGGTACTGGACCTGCGCCTGGCCGTACTTGAACGCGACGCTCCCGCCCTTGATCTTCTTGGCAGTCTTCGAGGCAACCGTCTTGGCTGCGAGGCTCCCGAGACGCTTGCCCTTGGTGGCGGGTGTCTTCTTCTTCATCGTGCGCTCCTTCTATCGTTTCCCTCGAGCGATGGTGCCTGTCGCCGGGTCGGGCAGGCGATGGCGTCCAAACGAAGGCGTGAACCTCAGTCACTTCTCTTCTGCTGGGTGTACGTCCATTTGATCTCCCCGTAACTCAAGCTGCCTCCCTTGACGCCGCTCGCAGCCTTGGCGCCGGTCGGCTTTACGGGAAGACTCCTCACCGACTTAGACGCCGTCTTGCTCTTCTTCTTTTCCATGACGCGACCTCCTTGCTTCGCGTGATCAAATTAGCAGCTCCGATGCCAACCGCGCGGAGGTCTCCGAACTTGCTCCTTCCGCAGAGCTTGGCAGCGATACCGCCTGGCCGCGCGAGGTGCCGACAGGCTCGAAATGCGGCATGCCGGTATCAGACTGGAACCAACGTTTCGCCGCGCCCTCCGCGCCGGCTTGCCAAGACCCTCAGGCCAAGACTGACCTCATTTCGCCCTCGATTGGAAGAGGTCGGGCCTTCAAGACGAAGTAATCAGAGACCCTGCCGGCGAAGTCCAACTGAGGGGCGCAAGCAGCACGACGGCCTGGCGCCGCATCGGGGGGTCGCCGCTCAGGCGCGCGAATTGATAATCGCGGTAGGGACGGCTCTTGCGAGCCGCCCCCCGCCCAGATCCGGACGTGCAGATTTCCCGCATCCGGCTCCTGCCTCAGAGAGTGACGCCCAGTCGCGTGGTCGGATAGGGATGGCAGATATGGACGGGCGGAAGCCACCGCTGGATGTAGCGGTTCATCCGATCCCAACGGACCCGGGCTCGTTGGCTTCGCCGTTGGAGGGCTCGCTTCCAGAGGCGCCCGATGAGGCGCCGGAAGTTCTGCAGCGCTTTGAAGTTCAAGGGGACACCGTAATAGCGCATGTGCCCGAGAACGACCGAGCGCAGGTAAGCCCCCATTTCGGGAATCGAAGCGTTGAGGCGCCGCCGGAGTTGAAGAGAGACCTCCTTCAGCTTCGCCCCAAGCCTCTTGCGCATCGTCTGCCGGACCAAGTGAAAACGTCCCCTTCCGGCTTTTTGCGCAAATGTGCGTGAAGCCCAGAAAGTCGAACGTCTCCGGCTTGCCCTCCCCGCGCTCCCGGCGTCTCTCGTTGGCATACCTGCCGAACTCGATCAGCCGGGTCTTCTCGGGGTGCAGCTCCAGACCAAACTTCAGGAATCGCTCCTTCAGCTCAGCCAAAAACCGCTCGGACTCTCGACGATGCTCGAAACCCACGATGAAATCGTCCGCGTACCGAACGACAACCATGTCGCCTCGGCTCTGCGTCTTCCTCCATCGCCTCACCCAGAGATCGAAGACATAGTGTAGGTAGATGTTCGCCAGAAGTGGGCTGATACTCCCGCCCTGGACCGTCCCCACCTCACTCTGCCTCCACTCTCCGTCTTCCAGCACGCCCGCGGCCAGCCACTTCCTGACCAGCCTCACCACGCGCCGGTCCCCCACACGGTGCTCGAGAAACTTCACCAACCATCCCCGATCGAGGGTATCGAAGAACGACCGGATGTCGGCGTCGAGCACCCAGTTCACCTTCTTCGTCTGGATCCCTACCGCCAGAGCATCCAACGCCTGATGCGCGCTGCGCTGAGGCCGGAACCCATACGAGAAGCCGACGAAGTCCCTCTCGTAGATCGCGTTCAGCACTTCCACGGTCGCCCGCTGGACTACCTTGTCCTCCAGCATCGGCACCCCGAGCGGCCTTCGCCGCCCGTCCGCTTTGGCGATGTACGCCCTCCGAACCGGACTCGCCCGATACGCTCCCCTCTTCAGTCGCTGCGTGAGATCCTGAAGGTTGCCCTCCAGCCCCTCCCCGTAGTGCCGCCACGTCTCCCCGTCCACTCCCGCACAGGCGTCGTGCTTCACTGCCCGATAGGCCTGCCGCAGTCGCTCGACTTCAAAAACATGGTGAAGAGCGCCGTGAACCGCTGCCGCCGGTCCCTCCCAGCGGCCTGACGTACCCGCTCCAGAGCAGTTGACGCGCTTGCCCGGCCCTGCGTCCGGCACGCGCCGCCCTCGAGCAAGTTCCCCTTGGCCAGCCCCCTTCCCTCCACCCCCTCCGCCGCGAGCTTCCCCGCTTTGTTCGAGAGCTTCTCCGGTACTACGAGGCTGTCTGACTTCCCGCGCCCGTCCATCATCGGATTACGTCCTCAAACTTCCCGATGCGGCCTCCGGACCCTATCGGAGGCAAACGCGGGCTCTCCCGGTTCCCGTGCAAGGTGTTTCCATGCGTGCTCGGGGCCTCTGACCGCGCGGAGTCCCATCCGTTCTCACGCTACCGAACTCATGGATATTGCCTTCCGGTCAAATGGACACCGTCGGCACTCCGATCCGTTCATGCTTTCGCGGCTCAATACCCGGCCCGCACTTCCCCTGTCAACGCTTCGGTCCCGTCCTCACGGTCGATCCCGCATGACTCGGGGCCAGAATGGAGTCGTTACCTCCTTCCCTGTGTGGCTCTCTCATCCACGACACCTCGCCAGTTTTGACCGGCGCACGCACAATGGGAGACTGACCCGATAAGCCCCTATGCCAAGACTGACCCCGGAAACTACAAAGACTGACCCCGGAAACTACACTGAATCCTCCCCGGCGCCTGCCGACTACTTGGTGGCGGAGGATCTATGCCCAAGATGCGTGCGTTCCAGGTCCCGGCCGCCGGCAAGCCCTTCGAGATGGTCGAGCGCGAGATCCCGACACCGGGACCCGGCCTCGCGCGCGTAAAGGTCGAAGCCAATGGCATCTGCCATAGCGACGTCCTGACGAAGGAAGGCATCCTGCCTGGGGTCGAGTACCCGCGCGTGCCCGGGCACGAGGTCGCCGGCGTCGTGGACGCCGTCGGCGAGGGCGTTGCCGCGTGGACGAAGGGCGACCGCGTGGGGATCGGCTGGCACGGCGGTCACTGCGGAACCTGCGCGGAGTGCCGCCGCGGCAACTTCCGCTTCTGCCTCGTCTCGCCGCTCATCACCGGGATCTCCTATGACGGCGGCTACGCGGACTACGTGATCGCGCCCGCGGTGGCCCTCGCCCGGATCCCGGACGGCCTCTCGGCGGTCGAGGCCGCGCCGCTGATGGATGCCGGCGTAACGACCTTCATGGGCTTGCGCCACAGCGGCGCCCAGGCCGGGGACCTGGTCGCGATCCTGGGCGTCGGCGGTCTCGGACACCTCGGTGTCCAATTTGCGGCGAAGATGGGCTTCGACACAGTCGCGATCGCGCGCGGAGCCGACAAGGAGCCCTTCGTGAAGAAGCTCGGCGCGCGCGTCTACATCGACAGCTCTAAGCAGGATCCCGCGGCGGAGCTGACGAAGCTCGGCGGCGCCCGCGCGATCCTCGCGACCGTGACGAGCGGCGCCGCGATGACGGCCGTGCTCGGCGGCCTCGGAGTCGACGGTGTCCTCGAGGTCGTGGGCGCGCCGGCCGATCCACTGCAGGTCCCCGCCTACGCTCTCATCGCCGCCCGCCGCTCCATCGCCGGCTGGGCCTCCGGGCGGCCGATCGATTCCGAAGCCACCATGAGGTTCGCGCTGCAGACCGGCGTGCGCTCGATGAACGAGCCATTCCCGCTCGACCGCGCCGCCGAGGCGTACGACCGGATGATGAGCGGCAAAGCGCGGTTCCGGGTCGTCCTGACGATGGGGCGGTAGGGCGAGGGAGCGAGGAGCAGGGAGCGGGGAGCGCCGTTGCCGCGCTGCTAACGAGCGACCGATGCCCAGGTCTGCGCGAGGGCGGCCAGCCTCGGGCCCTCTTCCGGCCAATCGTGCAGCGTGGTCGGATCCAAGTCAGCCCCGTTTGGGCCAAACGAGCGTCCTGGACTCGGCGTCGAGGCGAACCTGATCGAAGACCTTGGGATCGGCCAGCGGCCCGAAGCTCTCGCCGGCCAAAACAGGTCGAAAGTCGACGACCTGGCTCGCTCCGTCCTCGAAGCGGATTCGGAGAGTGAACGGTGCGACCCTCTCGAAAGCGGTCACTGCGTGAATCTCGTGCGGCACGGCCTACCTCGGCGGATCGGTATCGGTGGTTCGACGCGGCCCGCGAAGCACAGTCCTCGATTCCAAAACGGAGCCTGTGAGCTGCGCGTTACGTCCTCGCGCCGTCGAGCTCATCTCTCGCCTTCGAGGCCTCCTCGATCGAGCGGAACTTGCGAACGCCCGGCTTGAACCTTCAGGGATGAAGTTATGTAGCGGTAGTTGGGCGGACACTCCCGAGTATCGTCGGCAAAATTTTGACAGTTTAGGCAGCCTCTGGATCGACCTCCTTTCTGCTGAGGAGGGCGGCGCCGTCGAGGAGGCCTGGTAGGGGGTGCGGCCCTGGGTCCGGTAGCCCTGGTGGGCGCGCTCGCGGTTATAGAGTCGAGGTAACGATCGAGGTCGGCCTGGAGCTGGTCGAGTGACTCGTAGAGGTCTTGCGGAAGCGACGGCGTAGAACTCTTCCTTGATGGTGCGGTGGAGCGTTCGGTGAGCCGTTGGTCTGAGGCGAGCCGATGTCGGTTCTGCGGTGCTCGATCTGGCTGATCGTCAGGAGAGCTCGAGGGATGATGGAGGGGTTGGCTGCAGAACTCCCTACCGTTGTCGGTCAGAGGTGCTGGATCTCCACGCCGTGCTCTTCGTAGAGGGGACGACGCGATCGTTCAGACATCGACGGCCGTCATGGGGACCTTGGAGATAGAGCTTGGCGAGGCCAAAGAGCAGTTGGTGTCGACAACGGTCTGCTGGTAGATCCTGCCCACGCCCTTGATCGTGCCGACGAGTAGGTGTCCTGACCCAGCAAAAAGCCCGGCTGGGCGACTCGATGTGGGCCTCGGGATCGGTGACCTTGCCGCGCCAACGCTGGAGCAGCTTCATCTGGGTTTCGGTCAGGACGCCGCCGCGGGCTGCCGTCTTCTGCTCGAGCCACAGCAGCCTCTGGTAGCGAAGCGTCAGGCCGTGGCGCTGCCAGACCGCGCGTACGGCCGCAGGCGAGACCCCGACGCCGACCAGCTTGAGCTGGGACGAGAGCCTCAGGTAACTCATCGCCGGATACCGCTCGGTCATCTCCAGGATCTTCGCCTCAAGCTCCGGCGGGTCTGATCGGGCATCCTCGGGTTGCGTCGCGGCTGCGGCGCCAGGCCTTCAGCGCCGTACCTCTCGAAGGCTTCCTTGATCTCGTAGAAGTGGCTCCGGGAGATCCCCGCTCGTTTGCATGCCTGGCTCACGCTGGAACTCGCTCCGCCCGAGGCGAGCATTCCCATCCTCGCCTTGATAAGCTTTTCTCGGGTGCTCATCGTCGTCTCCTTTCGGTAAATCTGAATTCCCAAATCCAAATCTACCGCCGGAGAACCCGGGAGCACCCAACCCCACTTTTCCGCAGTTTCCACAGCCCTCAGCCGGCTGCTACAACTGTCCGGAGATCTCCCCTAAGTACAGATAGGCCGTAGGCGGTTTCGGCGAGGGCCAGCGCCAACCGAAGATTGTCGGGGTCCAGAGGGCGCCTCGGTGCAGGCGGGCTCATCTCTTCGACGGATCGGAACTTTCGAACCAGCACTCACTCCTCCCCGAGCCTGAAGTGCTCCTTGATTTCCGCCGCGTCGCGCGATCGGCGGGGGCGAACCGTGCCCTTCTTCATCCGATAGAGCATACGCGAAGTCGCCACTCGGATGCGGACGCTGTCCGCCAAGACTTCCTCACATTCCAGATCCTCGACCGAAAGGCTCGGCCGAGCCGAGCGAGAATATCGAGCGGGTAATCTCCGGACGGGGGGACCTACCGGGACCACCCGGGTGTATTGACAACGTATATACATAGCGATAGCATTCTCATCGGCGCTGGACGCCTGGCGCTAGGAGGCAGTTATGCCGGCGACAGCGACGCGAACCCGCGTCATTAATCTGAGAACCACCGAAGCTCGTCGCGAGCTGATCGATCGCGCCGCTGAGGCCCTGGGAAAGGACCGCACGGAGTTCATGCTGGAGGCTGCCACGCGCGAAGCCCAGGCAGTTCTCTTGGATCGGCGCCTCTTTCAGCTCGATGACGCCAGCTATAAGCGGTTCGTCAAGGCACTCGAAGCGTCGCCCGCGGACAACCCTCGCCTTCACAAGCTCTTCGCAAGACGGGCTCCTTGGGAGCGATGAGACATGGATTAGCGCGCCCCGGCGCCTCGGGCGTGAGCATGACGTCTCGGAGTTCGAATGCGGAGTCGCTGAACTCGACCTCTGGCTAAAGAACCGGGCGCTCCAAAATGAGTCGACAGGCGCCTCGCGGACGTTCGTCATAACCGCTGGCCTCCGCGTGATTGGCTACTACGCACTGGCTACTGGTGCGATCTCGCGCGCGATCGCGACGGGCCGGGTGCGGCGCAACATGCCTGATCCGATCCCGGTGATGGTCCTTGCCGACTCGCGGTGGACCGCCAGTATCAAGGAAGGGGCCTCGGCGTAGCCTTGCTGAAAGATGCCCTTCTTCGGACCGTACAGGCCTCGGAAATCGCCGGTATTCGAGCCGTTCTACTGCACGCGATCTCCGAGTCCAGCAAGCGGTTCTGCACTGATTACGGCTTTGCCGAATCGCCGATCGATCCAATGATCTTGATGATCACGGTTGCGGACCTCGAACTCGCTCTTCGCGGGTAGATGTCGAGAATGGTCCACGAGAGGACTGCGTCTATCACTCCGTTTCGTACGTCATCGCCTATCGCCGACGAGCCATCCGGGAGGGGGCGAGATCGACTTCCTCGTCACCCATTCCGATTCCGAGCTGCTCTACCTCCGTGCGCCGAAATGCAGGATTCCAGCGTAGACGCCAGGCTTTCACTCACGTTCTCCTTCGGTGTGAAGCGAAGAGTCAGAGTCGTGTCGCCGGCCAGGACGGGTGCGGCGACAAGAGCGAGTAGCGCGGCAGCGACCGGAGGTCGAACACGCCAACGTCCTTTGGGCTGATCGACCGATTTATCCCGCAGTTGTGGTTAGAGCGCCGGTCCGGCCAGACGGGGATCGACCCTTTGCGTTGAAATACGCCGTCTTCGAGAAGTACCATCTCCCTTGTGACCACGAAGGAGATCGTCGACGCGGCGCTGAAACTCGAGCGCAAAGAACGCGCCCACCTAGCCAGCCAGCTGATCGACAGCCGGGACGCCGAGGAAGAGAACCTGTCGCCCGAGGAGTGGGAAAGGCTCTGGACAGAGGAGATCCACCGGCGAATGGAGGAGCTGCGCCAGAGCAAGGTAAAGGCGATCCCGGGCGAGGAGTCTTCGCGCGTGCCCGCGCGCACCTCTCTTCCTAGATTCGAGTTCCACCCGGCCGCCGAGGAAGAGTTCTTCGCGGCCCTGCGCTTCTATCGGGAGGCAGTGTCGGGGAGGGTGGCCTCAGACTTCGACGCCGAACTTCGGCGGTGCATCGAATTGGTTCTCCACGATCCGGGAATAGCGCCTCACTTCGGCGGGAGAGGGGCTCGCGGCAAGCTACTCCGTCGTTTCCCTTATACGCTCGTCTACGCCCCCTGCAGCAGGACCGAATCTACGTCCTGGCCGTCGCACATCAGAGCCGACGCCCGGGGCACTGGACCAGCCGCCTCTCAGGCTAAGCGGACCGCTTGCCTGGCCGTCGGGCTGTTTTCGTAAGCCTCGGAACTTCTATTCAAGCTCTCCAGTGATGCGCCCGGTTGCGGCCACAATGCATACGGCCCCACGGGCTTTCGGGCAGCTCATAATATATAGTATAGACCTGACCCCAGCCTTATACGCTCGTCTACGCCCCCTGCAGCAGGACCGAATCTACGTCCTGGCTGTTGCACATCAGAGCCGACGCCTGGGGCACTGGACCAGCCGCCTCTCAGGCTAAGCGGACCGCTTGCCTGGCCGTCGGGCTGTCTTCGTAAGCCTCGGAACTTCTATTGAAGAGCTCTCCTAGTGATGCGCCCGGTTGCGGCCACAATGCATACTGCCTACGGGCTTTCGGGCAGCTCATAATATATAGGATAGACCTGACCCCACGAACTATTCCAATAAGTTATTACTAATAATTAGCGACAGGACACTAGAGAGACGTCACCAAATTCCTCTCTCATCGTGTTCACGGTCTCAGCCAGAACGCAACAAACGATTGGACGTGGCTGGGCAACCCGTACATGCTCACTCTTGAATCGGTCCTGTAAAGACTTTCGGAACAGAAAGGCCAAGATCATGGGAACCATCCTCGTTGTTATTCTCGTTCTTCTTCTTCTAGGTGGCGGCGGAT
>CAVTEW010000002.1:0-276659 GCA_963733955.1 uncultured Acidobacteriota bacterium | reverse complement strand
CCTTTCGCCTCACGCCTTTCGCCTCACGCCCGGAATGGTGGAGCTGAGCGGAATCGAACCGCCGACCTACGGCTTGCAAAGCCGCCGCTCTCCCAGCTGAGCTACAGCCCCACGGCAAGGACTTAGGTGGCAGGTGGAAGGCGGTAGGGATGGCCCTACGACCCATGTCCTACCTCCTACCACCTGATTGGTGGGCCTAGGTAGATTCGAACTACCGACCTCACGCTTATCAGGCGTGTGCTCTAAACCAACTGAGCTATAGGCCCAGTGGGATCTGTTCGTCTCGGTGAATTCAAAGATCGCTTCCGGGGGATGCCCCGAGAATCGATACCTTCAAAACTGAGTAGAGGGTGTTTTCCGGCTTGCGCCGAAATCAGACGATCGACCATCGAGTGTCCGCCGACGTTTCGTGAGACCGAAACGAAGGCGGAAGGTCTCTAGAAAGGAGGTGATCCAGCCACAGGTTCTCCTACAGCTACCTTGTTACGACTTCACCCCAATTACCGACCATACCTTAGGCGGCTTCCTCCCTTGCGGGTTAGAACACCGACTTCTGGTACAGCCGACTTTCGTGATGTGACGGGCGGTGTGTACAAGGCCCGGGAACGTATTCACCGCGGCGTGCTGATCCGCGATTACTAGCGATTCCAGCTTCATGGAGTCGAGTTGCAGACTCCAATCCGAACTGAGACCGGCTTTTTGTGATTTGCTCCAGCTTGCGCTCTCGCGTCACTTTGTACCGGCCATTGTAGCACGTGTGTAGCCCTGGACATAAAGGCCATGAGGACTTGACGTCATCCCCACCTTCCTCCGGTTTATCACCGGCAGTCCCACTAGAGTGCCCGGCCGAACCGTTGGCAACTAGCAGCAAGGGTTGCGCTCGTTGCGGGACTTAACCCAACATCTCACGACACGAGCTGACGACAGCCATGCAGCACCTAACCAGCAGTCCCTTGCGGGAAAGGGAGATCTCGCCCCCGATCTACTGATCTTCAAACCCAGGTAAGGTTCTTCGCGTTGCTTCGAATTGAACCACATGCTCCACCGCTTGTGCGGGCCCCCGTCAATTCCTTTGAGTTTCAGCCTTGCGACCGTACTCCCCAGGCGGGGCACTTAATGCGTTAGCTTCGGCACCGCAGGGGTCGATACCCGCGACACCAAGTGCCCATCGTTTACGGCGTGGACTACCGGGGTATCTAATCCCGTTTGCTCCCCACGCTTTCGCGCCTCAGCGTCAGTACCGGTCCAGGGGGCCGCCTTCGCCACCGGTGTTCCTCCCAATATCTACGCATTTCACCGCTACACTGGGAATTCCACCCCCCTCTCCCGGACTCGAGCCTCGCAGTTTCTTCCGCACGTCCTCAGTTAAGCCGAGGGATTTCACGAAAGACACGCAAGGCCGCCTACGCGCCCTTTACGCCCAATAATTCCGAATAACGCTAGCCCCCTCTGTATTACCGCGGCTGCTGGCACAGAGTTAGCCGGGGCTTCCTTTGCTGGTACAGTCAACTCTCGGAGGTATGAGCCCCGAGAGATTTCTTCCCAGCCGACAGGAGTTTACAACCCAAGGGCCTTCATCCTCCACGCGGCGTTGCTGCGTCAGGCTTTCGCCCATTGCGCAAGATTCCCCACTGCTGCCTCCCGTAGGAGTCCGGACCGTGTCTCAGTTCCGGTGTGGCCGATCACCCTCTCAGGCCGGCTACCGATCGAAGCCTTGGTGGGCCGTTACCTCACCAACTAGCTAATCGGGCGCGGGCCCATCCGGTAGCGCGAGATCTTGCGACCCCGCTTTGATCGCCAGGACTTTCGTCCCGGCGATGTCATGCGGCATTAGCTCGAGTTTCCCCGAGGTATTCCCCACTTCCGGGCAGGTTACCCACGTGTTACTCACCCGTCCGCCGCTCGGCTAGAGGAGTTGCCCCCTCCGCCTCGCTCGACTTGCATGTGTTAAGCACGCCGCCAGCGTTCATTCTGAGCCAGGATCAAACTCTCCACTTAAAAGTGTTCCATCGGAGCGAATCCTTGCGGACCCGCGCCGCCAGATCCGAGTTGGTCCTGTTTTTAACGTTGAACAGGAACGTCTGCCTTTTCAAAAAAGACAGGAAAAGACGTCTGGCACGCTCTACTCAGTTTTCAAGGAACCGGATCCTCGGGGCCGCTGCCCCGCGGACGGCGCCGTTCCACCGGCGTACGAAGAATCGGATTCCGTCCGAAGACGGAAACTTCAGTCTACGCATTCACTTAGGCTTCGTCAAGCTCTTCTTTTTGGTCCCTCCCGAGTCGGCGCAGTGCGACACGAGAAGCCACGAAGCCCTTGGAAAGAACCAGAACCCTTGCGGGGATGCGCAATATAGGACCCGGTAAAGCCCCTGTCAAGGGAATTCGAAAAATCGCGGAAAAGCCAATAGGGGCGTGGGTTTTGATCTCACGGTGATGCACAGAATTGTGTGCAGGTCGCCCCCTCTTTTCAGGCGGTCCCGCCAAACGAGTCTCAATCGGCTGCGGGAAGTCGTTTCAGTGTCCTTTCCGAGGGTTTCCGGCCCCAGCCCAGGCCGCCGGGGGGTCGCCCGGATGTACCCGAAACTGCCACTGCTCCCCTCCGACCCTCAGAGGACAAATCGTTTCGCCTCGGCGGCGGCAATCAGGACGCCTCCCCGGTCGGTCAAGCCACGGCAAATTCGGAGAAGGCCGGGGCTCGATGGAACGGCACGACGGTCGCGGAGGCCGGCGCAACGGCTCACGCTCTCCGCCGTGAACAGGCTTGGGGATCCGCCGCATCGCGATCGCTTCGATTTCCTGCAAGACGTTGGGAACTCCGGTCTGCTCGAGGGACCCTTCGGAGATCGCACCGATTTGCCGTGACGTCGGAACGGCGCCCCGGGCGGCCAACTGCAAAATCCACGGCAATCTCCGCTAAAATCTAGATCAACGTCCCATGCCTTTTATCAGCGTCATCACGCCTTGCTTCAACGAGGAGCTCAACGTACGGGAGCTTTACGAGGGTGTGCGATCCGCGATCCGGGGTCTGTCGGGATACCAATACGAGCACATCTTCATCGACAATGCCTCGACCGACGGCACCGTTGCCGTCCTGCGCACGATCGCGGCCGCGGACAAAAACGTCAAGGTCATCGTCAACACTCGCAATTTCGGTCACATCCGCTCTCCGCACCACGCCCTCCTGCAAGCGTCCGGCGAGGCCGTGATCGCGCTCGCTGGCGACCTCCAGGATCCTCCGTCGCTGATTCCGGAGTTTGTTCGGAGATGGGAAAAAGGCTACAAACTCGTCCTGGGGGTCAAGCCGGAGAGCGACGAGGGCGGTTTGATGTTCCGTCTCCGAAAGGCCTACTACGGATTCCTCGGCCGAATCGCCAACACCCGGTTGGTCAGCAATTTTACTGGATTCGGAATGTACGATCGCGAGGTCGTCGAACTCCTGCGAACCATCGACGACCCGTACCCTTACTTCCGCGGTCTGATTGCCGATCTCGGTTTCGAGCCCTCCATGATCGAGTTCCGCCAGCCGCGGAGGAAGCGCGGCATCACGCACAACAACTTCTATACCCTCTATGACATGGCGATGCTGGGCATCACGAGCTATTCCAAGATTCCGCTGCGGCTGGCCACGATGCTGGGTTTCGCCATGGCTGTCGCGAGTTTCCTCGTTGCTCTGGGCTACCTGGTCACAAAGCTCCTGTTCTGGAGCCGCTTCAGTTTTGGCCTGGCGCCATTGCTGATCGGGTTCTTTCTGCTGGGTTCGATTCAGCTTTTCTTCGTGGGAGTCATCGGTGAATACGTCGGGGCGATCCACACTCAGGTTCAGCGCCGACCTTTGGTCATCGAAAAGGAGCGAATCAACTTCGACGGCGCTCCGAACCTGCTGGGGGTGCCCAGGATCCAGGCCAAGCCTTGATCCAGACATCGCCCGGGATTGCAGGTCCCGAAGAGGACCTGCACGAAATCGTCAACCGCCTTTCCCCCTTCCGCGAAATGCTGGCCGGCCGCCGCATCTTCGTCACCGGCGGCACAGGATTCATTGGTCAGTGGCTCGTGGAGAGCTTCCTCCTGGCCAACGCGCGGCTCGGACTGGACGGACGGATGACAGTGTTGACTCGAGATCCAAAGGCTTTCGGCCGGCGCGTCCCGCATCTGACGAGTGATCGTGCTCTCACGTTTGTTGCTGGTGACGTCCGAACTCTCGACCGTCAGGCTCTGGAGGCGATCGGAAGACCGCCTGAGTTCGATCTCGTAATTCACGCAGCCGCGCCGTCGAGCGAGGCGCTGAATCTCCAGGAGCCTTTGACCATGATGGATATCATCGTCGAGGGCACCCGCCGCGTGCTCGACTTCGCCGTTCGCGCGAACACAAAGCGAATGCTGTTTTTGAGCTCCGGGGCCGTCTATGGTCGTCAACCCCCGGATCTGGCTCGCACCGCGGAGGACTACCTCGGAGGTCCGGACCTCTCGGACGCTCGCTCGGCATACGGAGAGGCCAAACGGCTGGGCGAGTTGCTTTGCGCCGGCTACCGCCAGCAGCATGGCCTGGGTGTGGTGATTGCTCGTGGCTTCGCTTTTGTGGGGCCGCATCTGCCCCTCGACCGTCACTTTGCCGCCGGGAACTTTCTCTATGACGCGCTCGAAGGCCGGCCAATTCGGGTCCGCGGCGACGGGACAGCCCGGCGGTCCTACATGTATGCGAGTGATCTTGCGCTCTGGCTCTGGACTCTTCTTCTGACCGGGAGTCCTGGAAGGGCGTACAACGTCGGATCGGAAACCGAGGTGTCCATCGCCGAGCTTGCTCGGGAGACCGCCAGCCTCTCGGATCCACCTCTTGCGGTCCAGATTGCCGGCCAGGCGGACCCGACTCTGCCACCCGAGCGGTACGTTCCTTCGACTTTGCGCGCACGATCGGAGCTCGGCCTGACCGAGACAATCGACCTTCCGACGGCTCTGCGGAAAACCTATCGCTGGCATCGCCTTTCCGCGTCGGACGCGATTCCGGCCGCTCCATGATTCGCGTCGCGGATTACGTCATGGAGACGCTCGCCGATCACGGAATCCGGCACGTCTTCCTGGTCACCGGCGGCGGCGCCATGCACTTGAACGACGCGATCGGCCGCTGCGGGCGCCTCGCTTACATCTGTTGCCATCACGAGCAGGCGTGCGCCATGGCCGCGGCGAGCTATTTCCGCCTCACCAATCGCCTTGCGGCAGTCAACGTCACCACGGGACCCGGGGGCACCAACGCGCTGACCGGCGTCTTCGGTGCGTGGGTGGAATCGCTGGGAGTCGTCGTCCTGTCCGGCCAGGTAAAATTCGAGACAACTGTCCGTAGCACGCACTTGCCTCTGCGCCAGCTCGGGGACCAGGAACTGGACATTGCCCGGCTCGTCGCCCCGATCACGAAGTACGCAGTGATGGTCACCGATCCGACGACGATTCGATTTCACCTCGAAAAGGCTTTGTTCCTGGCGACCGAGGGCCGGCCGGGACCGGTCTGGCTGGACATCCCCGATGAACGTGCAGTCTGCGACGGTCGAGCCGCTGGAGCTTCGCGGCTTTGTCCCCGACCCCGAGATGCCGAGAGACCTGTGTCGGCGCTCACTCGCTCCGCAGATCCAGATGGTCCTGGAGCAGCTGCGCCGGTCGCAGCGACCGGTCCTGTTGGCCGGAAGCGGGATCCGGCTGGCTCGGGCGGAGCGTCTGTTTCTCGACGTCGTGGAGCAACTCGGGATTCCCGTGGTCACCGCGTTCAATGCCCACGATCTGATCTGGAACGACCATCCCTGCTATGTTGGCCGTCAGGGAACGATTGGTGACCGGGCCGGAAACTTCGCCGTACAAAACGCGGACTTCCTCCTGGTCCTCGGTTGTCGCCTCACCATTCGTCAGGTGAGCTACAACTGGGAGAACTTCGCCCGCGCCGCCTACAAGATTGTCGTCGACATCGACGAGGCGGAGCTCAAGAAACCGACCATCCATCCCGATCTGCCAATTCGAGCCGACGCCTCCGACTTCCTCGAGGCGTTTCGGGAGGTCCTGGGCAATTCCCCGCAGGATCGCTTCGACACCTGGAGACGGTGGTGCATGGAAAGGAAAGAACGTTATCCGGTGGTTCTTTCGGAATACTGGAAGGACGATTCCGCGGGAATCAATCCGTACTGCTTCGTTCAGGAGCTCTTTCGGAGGCTCGACTCCAGCCACGTCGTTGTCACCGGAGACGGAACCGCCTGCATCACGACGTTTCAGGCCGCGGCTCTGAAAGAGGTCAGCGACTCTACAGCGACGGCGGCTGCGCTCCCATGGGATTCGATCTTCCCGCAGCGATAGGAGCCTGGGTCGGGGGCGGCGACGGGAAACGATTTGTCTGCCTCGCCGGCGACGGAAGCATCCAGATGAACATCCAGGAGCTGCAGACGATCGCGACGCACCGGATGCCGATCACGATTTTCGTGCTCAATAACGGCGGATATCTCTCCATCCGGCTCACGCAGCAAGCCTTCTTCCCCGGCAACCCGGTGGGCTGTGATCCCGCCAGCGGTGTCGGCGTCCCCGACTTCCGCAAGCTCGCCGCCGCCTATGGCTTTGCCTATCAGGAGATCCGCAAGCATTCCGATCTCGATCTGGAAATCCCGCAGGCGCTGGCCGCCAGCGAGCCCCGAATCTGCGAAGTCTTCCTGAATCCCCAACAGCCCTTCGCCCCCAAGACCTCCTCACGTCGGCTCCCGGACGGCCGAATGGTCTCGGCACCCCTCGAGGACATGTTCCCCTTCCTCGATCGCGAGGAGTTTCTCGAAAATATGCTCGTTCCGCCGGTCGAGGGCTAGGCCTTCCCGCCGGGCTCTGGCGTCCGTTCGGGGGCTCTCCCCCCGATGAACACCACCGCCTGACCTGTGGCGAGGACGAGAGGTTGCTCCGGCTTGCCCGAAAAGAAATTGTCGACCGCCTCGCGGGCGCCCGGGCACGAGGGAAATCCGTAATCGTCGAACAGCATGAACCCACCAGGCATCATCCGGGGATAGATGAACGAGCAGCAGTCGGTCACGGAGCGCAGGACATCCACATCGACATGCGCAAAGGCGATCCTGGAGCTCTCGAGGCCATGGAACGTTGCCGGTATCAGCCCAGCGTGGAATTGCACGTACGACGCTTGGGGCAGGCGACCCCTCACCGACTCGAGGCTGGTTTCCGAGAAATCGCCTTTCCGATGAAAGTCCTTCACGGCATCTGTCTCCGGCATACCCTGAAACGTGTCGAACAGCCTCAAAGTCTTCTCCTCCGGCGATCCTGACGAGCAGATGAGTGAAGCGATGAGCATTGCCGTGCCGCCCCGATAGACTCCACACTCCCAGGTTTCTCCGGGCAGGCTCAGGGTCTGCAACACGAGAGTCTTCAGGACATAAAGGCGATCCGGCGAGACAAGCGTGTAGGGACGGAAGGGCTCGATGGACTGGAGAAACTTCCGGTCTCTCCAGGGACTCAAACGAGGCCGATAAAGCTCGGAGTCCTTCAAACCCCCGGTCAAACGCTTGAGAGCAACAAAGAGTCCGAGCCGTCGGACGACGGATTCGAGCTTTCCGGCGATCTGCACGTTCGCCCGCTATCTCCAGGCAACCAATGAAAAGTTTCTGCTCAGGAGAAAGTGATCCCGCAGAAAGTCGGGGACCAGAGAGTTCAACTTGAGGCGCGGCACCGCTTCCTCCACCGCCGCAAACAGCTCGCGGAGCGAGAAAAAGAGGAACACTCTCGTGCATCCGAGACGCAAGAGCTTGCGCCTGATGAAAAACGGACTGAAACCCGAATTGAAGAAGAGATGATACTCGGAAAGCGCCTCGAATTCCGCCGTCCCGAGGCGTTCCTCGGCGACTTCCGACCTGTGCCGGTTGACCGTTTTGCGGAAGGCCGCCTTCAGAGGCGCCAGATAGCGGTAAGCGAGCCGATTCGGTTCGTTGCCGATGAAAATCACGCCGCCCGGCTTCGTCAACCCGACCATCCGCTCGATCAGCGCCTCGTAGTCCTTGAGATGGTGCAGGACCGCATTCTCCATCGTCAGATCGAATGGATGCGGGAAAGGATAGCTGTAGAGGTCCGCCTGAAAGAACTTGCCGGAGGGGAATTGGCCGGAGGCGCGTTTCAACATGCTCATCGACACGTCGATCCCGATCAGGTCGACCGGAGGCCACTTCTCGAGAAACTGCTCCAGGTATCCCGAGCCGCATCCGAAGTCGATGCACCGCGGGCGATCGACGCCGGCGAGTCGCGGCCGGATGTACGTGTCGAAAATCCACTGGCGATGAGCGAGCACGTCCGGATGCCATCCCTCCAGCCGCCGGTCGTACTCCGGGGAGATGGCGTCGTGATACCGGGCATTCACGTCAGTGATGAACTCCCGGGTATGTGGGGCGGCTCCCGACCTCATCGCCACTCCCCGATCACGAAAACCTGACGCCAACCGTAGGTCCCCATGAACGAGTAGCCCAGGTCGCGCCCGCCTAGGCTGGTGGAGACGGCGTCGAAAGTCCGGTAAGGAATGCAGTTTGCGAGAAGGCTCAGCAGGACGACCGCAACGGGATTGGAGAGAGTGGCAACGACCCCTCGGGCCGCCACGATGTCCATGCCCACCTCGCGGACCAGCTGAGAGACCCGGCGAAGCGTGGTGGGATAGCCGTGAGACCAGTCCGCGCCCCAGAACTCGGAGCGCCAGGAGCGGAGATCCGGAGAGGTGATCACGACGTATCCCCCCGATTTGCATCGGCTCCGGGTGCAGGAGAGCATCTCTCGCGCCTCGACGTGGTCCCGAGAGTGCTCGAGGACGTGTGACATCCACACACAGTCCACGAGCTCCCCGGACGGCAGAGGCGGAACCGCCGCAGCCGTGACGGCATATCCCCTCCCGCGAAGACGCTCGGCTTGCTCGACGTTGATCTCGAGCCCCTGGTACGACACGCCCCGGGTCCCGCAGACCTCGGCAAAATAGCCGTGTCCCGCACCGATCTCCAGGATGCTCCCCCCCTTTCGAAGACTCGGAACGGAACGGGCCGCGATGTCGAACATCCTGCGGTGCCAGAGAGCCAGCACCCGAGAGCCTATTTCGCTCGGAGCTCGAGATTCGAAGTACTCCCGGTAGCTGCCCGCCGGGCTCATCGGGGGGACAAGCCCTCGCGGACCATTCCGTTTACCCTGCCCGGCAGGTCTTCGGCTACCATAGAGTCATCCCATTCCAGACCGGAGGCACGATGTCTCTCGACAGACAGATCTTTGATGAGCTGTTCGTTCTGGAACTTGCGAACAACCATTGGGGAAGAGTTGACCGCGGGCTCCAGATCATTCGGGATTTCGGCAAGGTCGCACGTTTCAATAACGTGAGGGCCGCGATCAAGTTGCAGTTCCGCGACGTCGGGAGCTTCATTCACAAGGACTTCATTGGAAGAACGGACATCCGGTACGTCAAGAAGACCTCCGAAACTCAATTGTCGAAGGACGACTACCGGCAGCTGGTCGAGGCGATTCACGCGAACAACTGCCTCCGCATGGCGACTCCCTTCGACGAGAAGTCCGTGGATCTGTGCGTCGAGCTATCCATCGACATCATCAAGATCGCCAGCTCCGATATCAATGACTGGATTCTGATCGAGAGGATCGCCAGGACCCGCAAACCTGTGATCGCATCGAGCGGAGGCTCCTCGCTCAAAGACACTGACGATCTCGTGAAATTCTTCCGAAATCGCAATATCCCTCTGGCGCTCAACCACTGCGTCTCCCTGTACCCCACGGAGGATGCGGACCTCGAGCTCAACCAGATCGACTTCCTTCGGGACCGTTATCCGGACCTGGCGATCGGTTTCTCCACGCACGAGTATCACGATTGGACGTCTTCCATCATGATGGCGTACGCTAAGGGCGCCCGAACGTTCGAGCGTCACATCGACATCGCCGCGGACGGTATCTCCGTTTCGCCCTACTGCACGCTGCCGGAGCAGTGCGACCAGTGGTTCAAGGCCTTTCAGAAAGCCAAAGAGATGTGCGGAGCACCGGGAACCCAAAAACGAATCCCGCCTCCAAAGGAGATCTCCTATCTCGACGCCCTGGTGCGCGGTGTCTACGCCCGGTACGACCTCCCCAAGGGCTATCGGATCCACGATGACGACGTCTATCTGGCGATCCCCCTTCAAAAGGGACAGATCTCCTGTCGGGAGCTGATCGCCGGCGAGCCGCTCACCCGGGAGGTCAAAGCGGATCAGCCCATCCTGGTGGACATGTTCGACACGCCCTACGCGCGCAATCCCGAGCTTCGTAAAGTCATCGAGGAGCGCGGACTCTAGCGTCACCGATCCGGTCGGTCGGGGGCTCCACTCCGGCAAGAGGGGGAGAGGCGGGCCGGAACACCAGGATCCGCTGGAGGACGTAGGCGAATGCCGCCAGCGGAACGGCACACACCGCGGCCACGAAGAGCACGGACACGCCGTTCGTCCTGCCCCAAGCCAGGATAGCCAGGCCCAGGACGTAGCAAACGCCGTACAGGGCGAAGAAAGCGGAAGATGAGCCGGTTGTCGTGGCTTCCGAACACCAGCATGCCGTAGCTCTTGAAGTTGAAGAGAACGCCGAGGCAGGTCGAAATAAACGCGGCGACGGCGTAGGGAACGCCGAGCAGAACGCCGCCGGCGAAGATGCAATAGCCGAACGCCATATTCAAGCCTCCGACGAGGAGAAATCGCACGAATCGATTCCGGAAAACGCGCCGGAAAAGGCTCCGGGTTCTCGATCGCTCTTCCGTCGATGGAGGCCGCGTGGTCACGCCGCGGTCAGCCGTCGGAGAGAGCCTCGGAGCGCGGGTTGCTACAATCTCTGGACGCGGTCGGGACGCCGCTCAGAGATTTCATGAAGACAATTATACTGGCCGGCGGAGCCGGAACCCGCCTCTCGGAGGAAACAGTCCTCCGCCCCAAGCCGATGCTGGAGATCGGAGAGCACCCGATCCTCTGGCACATCATGCAGATGTACTCGTTCCACGGATTCTCCGAGTTCCTCGTCGCGCTCGGCTACAAGGGCGACGTCATCAAGGACTATTTCCTGAACTTCTACGCGCGCAACGCCGATGTCACGGTGCGGCTCGGACGCGGCGAGAACCAGATCCATACCGCGTCTTCGCCGGACTGGACCGTACACCTGGTCGACACCGGCCTCCCGACGCAGACCGGAGGGCGGTTGAAGCGCCTGGCCTCGCGGATCGGACGGGAGACTTTCATGATGACCTACGGCGACGGTGTCGCGGACATCGATCTTGCCGCGCTCGTCGCGTTCCATAAGGCCCACGGCAAGCTCGCCACGATCACCGCGGTGTTGCCGCCCGCGCGCTTCGGAGCGCTGGTGCTCGAGGGAGACCGCGTGGCCGCCTTCGCCGAGAAGCCGCAGGTCGGAGAGGGCTGGATCAACGGAGGCTTCTTCGTGCTCGAGCCGGCCGTGCTCGACCTGATCGCGGGCGACGACACGCTCTGGGAGCTCGAGCCCTTGAACACGCTGGCCGCGCGCGGCGAGCTGATGGCCTACCGGCACGGCGGCTTCTGGCAGCCCATGGATACGCTGCGGGAGAAGCGCCGGCTCGAAGAGCTCTGGAGCTCGGGCCAGGCGCCCTGGAAGAAGTGGAAATGACGTTCTGGCGCGACCGGTCCGTCCTGGTCACCGGCGCCGACCGGCCTGGTCGGCTCCGCGCTCGTGCCCCGGCTTGATCGAGGCCGGCGCGCGTGTCGCGGCCCTGGTGCGGGACTGGGATCCGCAGTCCGAGCTCATCCGCTCCGGAGCGATCGAGGCCTGCCGCGTCGTCTCCGGGAAGCTCGAGTCCATGGAAGACGTCGAGCGCGCGCTTGGTCGAGCAGGACGTGGAGACGGTCTTTCACCTGGGGGCGCAGACGCTCGTCGGAACGGGATACCGCAGCCCGCACGCCACGTTCGAGAGCAACATCCGCGGCTCCTACACGCTGCTGGAAGGCGTGCCGCCGCCACAGCGACATGGTCCGGCGCATCGTCGTCGCCTCGAGCGACAAGGCCTACGGCGAGTCCGCGGTGCTGCCCTACACCGAGGACATGCCCGCGCGCGGGCGGCATCCCTACGACGTCTCCAAGAGCTGCACCGATCTTCTGGCCGCCTGCTACGTTGAGACCTACGAGCTGCCGGTCGTCGTCGCGCGCTGCGGGAACATCTACGGCGGCGGGGACCTGAACTGGAGCCGCCTGATCCCCGGGACGATCCGGTCGGCGCTCTCCGGCCAGCCCCCGGTCATCCGCTCCGACGGCCGGTACCGGCGCGACTACGTGTATGTCGACGACGCGGTCGACGCCTACCTCGCGATGGCCGAGCGCATCGAGCTGCCCGAGATCCGCGGCGAGGCGTTCAACTTCGGGCCTCCGGAGTCCTCCACCGTCCTCGAGGTCGCCGGCGCGATCCTGCAGGCTGGCCGGCCGCGAGGACCTCGCCCCGGTCATCGAGAACACGGCCCGCGCGGAGATCCGCGACCAGCACTTGGACAGCGCCAAGGCGGCGCGGCTGCTCGGCTGGCAGCCGAAGTGGACCCTGGAGCGGGGCCTGCGCGAGACGATCGGATGGTACCGAGCCCGCCTGGAAGGCGCCGCGTGACGCCGCAGGAGCTGCGCGGCAGGATCCTCGCCCTGGTCGGCGACTACGCGAAGGTCGAGTGGCCGGACGCGGGATTTCGTCGCGGGCGAGACGCCGGTTCCGGTCTCCGGACGGGTCTTCGACGCCGAGGACGTCGCGTCCTTGGTCGACGCGTCGCTCGACTTCTGGCTGACCGCCGGCCGGTTCGCCGCGGACTTCGAGCGCGATCTGGCCGCGGCTGCTGGGCCTGCGCAGCGCGCTTCTGTGCAACTCCGGTTCGTCGGCCAACCTGCTGGCGCTCTCCTCGCTGACAGCGGCGGAGCTCTCCGAGCGGCGCCTGCGAGCCGGGCGACGAGGTCGTCACTGCGGCCGCGGGATTTCCGACCACCGTCAACCCGATCCTCCAGAACGGGCTCGTGCCGGTCTTCGTGGACATCGAGCTCGGCACCTACGATGCGGCGGCCGCGCGGGTGGCCGAGGCGATCGGTCCGCGCACGCGCGCGATCTTCCTGGCGCACACCCTCGGCAACCCCTTCGATCTGGACGCGATCTGCGCGCTGGCGCGCGAGCAGGGGCTCTGGCTGATCGAGGACAACTGCGACGCGCTGGGCTCCCGCTACCGGGGACGTCTGACCGGGACCTTCGGGGACTTCTCCACCTTCAGCTTCTACCCCGCCCACCACATCACCATGGGAGAGGGCGGGGCCGTGGCCACCGACCAGCCGCTCCTCAAGAAGATCGCCGCGTCGTTCCGCGACTGGGGGCGCGATTGCTGGTGCGATCCGGGAAAGGCCGACACCTGCGGGAAGCGGTTCGACTGGCAGCTGGGCGACCTGCCCCACGGCTACGACCACAAGTACATCTACTCCCACGTCGGCTACAACCTGAAGGCGACCGACCTCCAGGCCGCCGTCGGCGTGGCGCAGTTGAAGAAGCTTCCCCGACTTCATCGCCGCCCGGCGGCGCAACTGGAGCCGCCTCGCCGAGGGCCTCGCGCCGCTTGCCGAGCACCTCGTGCTGCCCCGGCCCACGGAGGGCAGCGAGCCCGCCTGGTTCGGCTTCCCGATCACCGTCCGCCCGGAGAGCCCGCTCGCGCGGCGAGACCTCGTGCGCCACCTGGAATCCCGCAAGATCGGGACGCGGCAGCTCTTCGCCGGGAACATCCTCCGCCAGCCGGCCTACCGGGACGTCCCCCACCGCGTGGCCGGGACGCTCCACAATACAGATATTGTAATGGACAACGCCTTCTGGATCGGGGTCTACCCGGCGATCACCGATCGGATGCTCGACTACGTCGTCGAGACGATGACATCGTACGTGCGGGACGCCGCCGCGAAGGCGCAACCCGCCTCCCGCTCATAGGCCGAACACCTTCCGGATCGCCTCGGGATAGGCCAGGTGCTCCTGCTCCAGGATGCGGGCGGAAAGCGACTCCTCGGTGTCTCCGGGCAGAATGGGCACGGTACGCTGGACCACGATGGGGCCCGCGTCGACGCGCTCATCCACGAAGTGCACCGTGCAGCCCGAGGCGGTCTCCCCCGCCTCGAGCGCCCGCCGCTGCGGATGGAGGCCCGGGTACTTGGGCAGCAGCGACGGATGGATGTTCAGGATCTTTCCCCGGTAAGCGGCGACGAACTCCGGCGACAGGACGCGCATGTATCCGGCCAGGCAGATCAGGTCCGGCGCCAGGGGCGCGAGGAGGCGCTCGATCTCTTCCTCGTGGCGGCGCCGGGACATCCCGGTCTCGCGCGGCACGGCGAGGGCGGGAAAACCGCGGCGGCTCGCCGCGGCGAGTCCCGGCGCCTCGGGCTGGTCCGAGACGACGGCCACGATCCGGCAGCCCGGAATCCGTCCCGCGGATACGGCGTCCGCGATGGCCTCGAAGTTCGAGCCTCGCCCCGACAGCAGGACGCCGATGCGGCGCCGGTCCGCCGCCGTCAACGGGCCTGTGTCCGCCGCCACAGCGTCAGCTTCGTCGGAGGGTGCCCGGTGAATTCCCGCACGTCCGGCGCGCGAACGAATCCCGCGCTCTTGAGGGCGGTCTCGTACTTCTTTTCCTGAGCGAGGTCGAGCGGGCTGCTCTGCGGCGCGACCAGCCACAGCGCGCCCGCGGGAAGGCCGCGCAGGAAGGCCGTCCATTCCTCCACCGGCGCGCGCGTAAACGCGTCGAGGCGGGAGACGCCGTTCAAGAAATACTCCCGGTCGATCCAGACCTTGCGCACGTCCCGGTGCGACGGCAACTCGAGGATCGGCGTGGACGGAGCTCCCGGCGGGAGGCCGTCACCGGCCAGATAGAAGGAGAGCGCGAAGCTGTGCAGCGGATCGGGGTAGCGGAACCCGTAGGAATGCTGGACCACGACGGGCGCCGTGCGCAGCGGCCCGGACGAAACGATCACCTGGGCGATTCCGCGCGCGTTGCCCTTGGCGTCGATGCGCGGCACGGTCGCGCCGAGCAGGACGAGGTTGATCCCGACGATGTTGGCCAGGAGCGCCTTGCTGATCCATCCGGCCCGCATCACCGCCAGAGACACGAAGATCCCTCCGTACAGCCCCATCTGGTGCCGCGGGCTGATCCCCGTGCCGATCTTGGAGATGGCCACCACGGAAATGGCCAGGGCGGTCGCGGTCGCCGCGGGGATGCACCAGCCCCGGCGCGCCCGGATCCGCCACAGCGAGATCGCGAAGAGGATCCCGAGCACGTATTCCGGGTCGCCCCGGAGCAGGCCCAGGAACGGGCCGTAGGCCGTGGACCAGAGAACGGACTTCCAGGGTTGGGGCTCCAGAAAGGGAATCCCGTGCTGGCCCGGCACCCGGATCGAAAAGACGTACGCGGCCTGGAGAATCGTCAGGGCCGACCCGAAGGCGATCATCAGAGCGATTCGCCATCCCAGTCGCCAGCCGTCCGGTCGCCTCCAGATCAGAAACGGAAGACAGAGGCCCAGACCGGCGAGAAGACACGCGTTCCAGGGATGAGACCAGGCCACCAGCACGCCCAGTCCCGTCCCCAGCGCCAGCACCCCGGGCCCGCCCCCCCGCAGGACGGCGACGACGCAGATCAGGAAAACGATCACCAGCAGCGTGCCGAAGCTGTAGACGCGGCCCTCGAAGGCGTAGAAGAGGAACCCCGGCGCCGACCCGAACGCCAGCGCGACGCCGAAGGCCCAGAGACGGTCCCGACCGATCCGGAAGGCCAGCACGTACAACAGGACCACGCAGGCGACGAAGGAGACGAGCGAGGGCAGGCGCAGAGAGAGCTCGGGGTTGCGCCAGATCGGAAACCCCAACAGGTCGAACACCGCGTGGATGCCCCGCGTCAAGTCGCAGTACGCGAACGGACCCACCAGGCGCGCCCAGAACGATCCGGGAACTCCCAACTCGATCGCGCGGACCTCGGGATGGCGCTCGAAGTTGTAATAGAGGATCTCGTCCAGCCAGAGCGACGCGCCCATGCAGCCCCGCAGCCCGCAGTACAAGAGCGGCAGGAGAGCGCCGAGGACCGCGGCCAGGTGGCCGGCTCGGTTCTTCCACGCCGCGGCCGGGCGGAAATCGCGCGCGGAGGCTCCGTCCGGCGCCGCCCCGCGCAAGTGCGCTTCCTCCGGTCCTCTGTCCATCCGGAAAACGGTCGGTTAGGGAGCGGGCTCCAGGACGACGCGCCGTTTCCCCGACGTCACGTTGCCGATCGCGAAGAAGCGCTCCTGCCCGCCGGCCCAGAGCGCCGCGACGCGGGGCAGGTCCGGCGGCGCGACGAACACGACCATGCCGATCCCCATGTTGAAGACCCGGTGCATCTCTTCGAAGGACACGCCGCCTTCGCGGGCGAGCAGATCGAAGATGGGCAGCACGGGCCAGGCTCCCGAGCGGAGAACGACGTCCACTCCCTCGGGGAGCACCCGCGGAATGTTGTCGTAAAAGCCTCCCCCGGTGATGTGGGCCATCGCGTGCACGAGGTCCTCCTTCAGGAGGGGCTCGAGGGCGCGCAGGTACGACCGGTGCGGAGCGAGCAGGACGTCGGCGATCGAGCGTCCGCCGAGCTCCTGGACGCGGTCGCCCGGCTTTTTTTTGAGATCGGCGAAGAGGACCTTGCGGGCCAGCGAATAGCCGTTGGTATGGAGGCCGGCGGAGGGCAGGCCCAGGGCGATGTCGCCCTCACGGACCCGCGATCCGTCGAGGATCTTTTCCCGATCCACGAGGCCCACGATCGTGCCGGCCAGGTCGTAGTCGCCCGGCGCGTAGAACCCGGGCATCTCGGCGGTCTCTCCGCCCAGCAGAGCCGTCCCGTTTTCGCGGCAGCCCCGCGCGACGCCCGCGATGACCGCCTCCAGAACCGCCGGGTCGAGTTTCCCCGCCGCCACGTAGTCGAGGAAGAACAGCGGCCGCGCGCCCTGGACCAGAATGTCGTTGACGCAATGGTTGACCAGGTCCGCGCCGCAGGTGTCGTGGCGCCCCGCTTCGACCGCGACCTTCAGCTTGGTGCCGACGCCGTCGGTCGAGGCCACCAGCACCGGTTCGCGGTATCCGGCCAGGTCCGGACGAAACAAACCGCCGAATCCCCCGATGTCTCCCAGCACGCCCGCGGTGAAGGTGGAGCGGATCGCCTCCCGCGAGCGGGCCAGAGCGGCGGCCTTGGCGTCGATGTTCACGCCGGCGTCGGCGTAGCGAGAGTGGGTCAAGCGGGAGAATTATAGCGGCGTCGGTCGCGCCGCTCCGATCGGGTATTCTTGATCGACACAGCGCGCCGATCTCAGCCCGGAATTCGAACGACGGCCTCTCCGGGACGAACGCTCGTGCGGCCCGCGGATGAGGGAAATCGATGGAACAGGCCGGTGTCGGTACGGAACGAAGCGCGCCGGAGGCGGCCGCCGCCGGAGGCGCGCCCACGACGCGCGTCGTCGCCATCGGCGCCGGGCCCGCGGGCCTGACCGCGGCGTACGAGCTCGTCAAGCACGGCGTTGCCGTCACCGTCCTCGAGGCCAGCCCGGAGCGCGTCGGCGGGCTCGCCCGCACCGAGAAGTACAAGGGCTTCTGCTTCGACATCGGCGGCCACCGCTTCTTCTCCAAGAGCAGGGAGATCGAGGACCTCTGGACCGAGATCCTGGGCGAGGAAATGCTCGAGCGCGCGCGCCTGTCGCGCATCTATTACCGGGGGCGTTTCTTCGACTACCCCTTGAAGGCGATGAACGTGCTGAAGAATCTCGGCCCGGTCAACGTGGCCCTGGCCATGGCCAGTTTCGCGTACGCGAAGCTGCGCCCGATCCGCGACGCCCGTTCGTTCGAAGCGTGGACGATCAATTCCTTCGGGCGGCGGCTCTACCGCACGTTCTTCAAGACCTACACCGAGAAGGTCTGGGGCATCCCCTGTTCGGAGATCTCCGCCGACTGGGCCGCGCAGCGCATCAAGGGCCTCTCCATGGTCTCCCTCTTGAAGGCGACGCTCCTTCCCGGGCGCCGCGGGCCCCGGGAAAAAGTCATCAAGACCCTGATCGACGCCTTCCGCTACCCCAAGCTCGGCCCCGGCCAGATGTGGGAGACCGTCACGCGGCTCGTGCGGGAGCGGGGCGCAGAGGTGCGCATGGGCCGGGAGGTCCGGCGGATCCTTCGCGACGGCCGCGGCGTCACCGAGGTGGTGGCCGGCGCCGGCGCCGCGCAGGAGCGCCACGCCGGGACCCACTTCCTCTCCTCGATGCCGATGCGAGAGTTGATCGAGAGCCTCTCGCCGCCTCCCCCCGACGAGGTCTTGAAGGCCGCGCGCTCCCTCCAGTATCGGGACTTTCTGACCGTCGCGTTGATCGTCGACCAGCCGGAGGCCTTCCCCGACAACTGGATCTACATCCACGACCCCAGCGTGCGCCTGGGCCGCGTGCAGAACTTCAAGAACTGGAGCCCCTTCATGGTGCCCGATCCGACGCTGACCTGCCTGGGGCTCGAGTACTTCTGCTCCGAGGGGGACGACCTCTGGGTCCGCGGCGACGCCGACCTCATCGCCCTCGGCCGCGACGAGCTGGCCAGGATCGGCCTGGTCGACCCGGCGCGGGTCACCGACGGGTGCGTCGTGCGGATGAAGAAGGCCTACCCGGTCTACGACGATCGCTACGCCGAGCACGTCGCGGTCATCCGGGACTTCCTCGGAAAGGCGACGCCGAATCTGCAGCTGATCGGCCGCAACGGCATGCACAAGTACAACAACCAGGACCACGCGATGATGACCGGGCTGCTGGCCGCCCGGAACATCCTGGGCGGAGCCTTCGACGTCTGGAAGGTGAACTCCGACGCGGAGTATCACGAAGAGGGCGAGGTCTCCGACGCCGCGCGCGCGGTCCCCCGCCCGATCTCGCCCCTTCCCGGCCGAAGAGTCGTTCCCTTCGGCCGCCGCGATGACATCCATCAGTGAGTCGGGCGCGGCCGCCCGCGCAGCCTGATGCTCGTCTACGTCCTGGTCAAGTTCGCCGCCGAGACCGCCTGGTGCCTTGTGGGCCTGGCGCGGCTCCAGGACGGCGCGGCCCGCCCGGGCCTGTCCAGGGCCCTGACCCCGGCGACGGTCCGCCTCCTCGCCGCGCGCGCGGCCGCCTTTCTCGCCGAGGCCCTGGTGCCCGCCATGCCCGAGGGAGTCCGGTACGTCGCCGTCCTCCTTCCGCTGCGGTGGCTGACCTGGGGGCTCGTCGTGCCGCTGATCGCCGCGCGCCGGCCGAGTCTGCGGGAGTTCATGGCCGGGGATCGCCGGACCAATCTCTGGCGCGCCGGAGGCCTGGTCGTCTCGTCGCTGGCCGACCTGCCGGCGTTTCTCGGCGGGCTCTGGGTCGGGCTCTTCTGGCCCTGATTGGACGGATTGCCCGGTCAGGTCACCAGCTCGACGGAGTTGGAGATCAGATAGGTCGACGTTTCGAGGATCGGAAACTCGGAGCGAAAGCGCGATCAGTTCATCGGGTCATCGGGTGATCGACGAGACCAGGCGGCCGGACTTGTAGATCGCGCGGATCGATCGGACGTTCTTGATGTCGGCAAGCGGATCGGCGTCGAGAACGAGGACGTCAGCGCGTTTTCCGGCCTCCAGCGTGCCGCGGTCCTTGTCGATTCCCAACGAGCGGGCGGCCGTCTGGGTCGCCGCGCGGATCGCCTCGAGCGGCGTCAGGCCCGCCTTGACGTAAAGATCCATCTCGATCGAGACGCCGAGTCCCGGGAAGGCCCACATGTCCGTGCCCAGGGCGATCGGGACTCCGGCCCGATCAAGCGCGAGCAGGTTCTGCCGGAGCGCGGGAAGGCGCCGCTCCACGTTCTCGAAGTTCGGGTACCGCTGCCGGTAGCCGTCGGAATACGCGCGGGAGCGCAGGCGCGCCACGGCCTCTGAAGACAGACCCTTCTCCGCGCGCGGATCGGAGAGAACCCCATCGACGAAGGAGCGCGGATCGGCCAGGAACTCGAAGATGTCCATGGTCGGGATGTAGAAGACGGGCCGGCTCCGCATCGTCGCGATCGTCTTCGGGTCGAACGGCTCGAGGACCCCGTGGGCCAGCGCCGTGGCGCCGTCGCCGATGGCTTCCTTGGCGTCGGTCAGGTTCGGCGCATGGACGGAGGCGCGCAGCCCCGCCTTCCGGGCCTCGTCGAGAAGGGCCGCCGCCACCTCCGGTCGGACGCGCGCAAGCGTGGCCTTGCGGCACCAGGCCATGTCGTCCAGCATCAGCTTGATCTCTCGCGATCCCAGCGCCCTGGCCTTGCGGACGGCTTCCCGCGCCTCCTCCGGCGTGGCCGGAAAGCGGTTCAAGTTCGCGTCGGGCGGCTGGCCCTGGTCCCACCATCCGCCCCTGGTCGTGAAGATAGGAGCCGCCGGGAAGACTTCGGGAACGTCGTAGCGGATCCGAGACTGCGCTGCGGCCTTCTCGGCGGCGGCGACGTCCTCGGCCATCAGACGCACCGACGTCACTCCCCAACCAAGCATCGTCCGCAGGTCCTGATCCGACTCGGCGTGGACGTGGGCGTCGATGAGGCCCGGGAGGATCCACTTGCCGGAGACGTCGACGACCTGCGTTCCCGCGGGGAGAGCCGCAACGGCCGCGGGAGTGGCCTCGCCGACGGAGACGATCCGCCCGTCGGAGACGACCAGCAGCGCGTTGGGCCGCCGAGGCGCGCCGGTCCCGTCGATCAGATTCGCGCCGCGCAGCGCTATGGTCACGACCATAAGGAGGGTCTTCACGACCGTCGCGATGTCCTGGCGCGAACGTCGTTGAAAATGGATTTCATGGCCTCGCTACGCAGCGAGGATCTCGTTGAGGCCTTCGATCACTCGAATCAGCTCTTCCGGCGAGATCCGGCCGATCCGCTTGCCGAGACGCTCGACGGAAAGAGTGCGAATCTGGCTCATCTTGACCCAGGACCGCTTCGGGAGCCCTCCGCTCGCGAGCTCATGCGACAGGGGAAAACCGGCGCGCGGCGGCTGGCTCGTGACCGCCATGGCAATGACCGTGCCGGAGCGCTCGTTGAAGACGTCATGACTGACGATCAGGACAGGCCGGTGGCCGGACTGCTCATGTCCCCGAGACGGGTCGAGCTCGGCCCAGACGACGTCTCCTGTCAATACTCGGGCCACGACACAAGATCATAGGAGACGCTCTCTTCGGCGAGCTGCTGCTCCTCGGCGGGGATCAGCTTGCGGCACTCCCGAGCTAGACGGCGGCGATCCAGGCGCTCGATCTGGGCTTGCACGGCCAGCTGAATGGCCCGGCTTCGGCTGGGAAATCTTTTCTCCTTGACCAAACGATCGATGCGCTCGAGCAGATCTTCATCCAGCGTGATCGCGACTTTGGCGGTTCCCACGCTGGTATGATATCAGATCATACCGGCTTCCGGCGGCTTGGAGCTCCGGAGCCCCTCGTTTTACGGCTTCTCACCGCGCGTCGAGCGCGTGCTCCTTCTCGCGCTCCTCTTCCGGGACCTCCACCGGATAGATGCCGGTGAAGCAGGCCGTGCAGGTCGACTGCTGCGGGCGGCCGAAGGCTTCCAGCATCCCTTCCGGAGAGAGGTATCCCAGGCTGTCGGCCTCGACGTAGTCGCGAATTTCCTCGACCGTCTGCGTGGCCGCGATGAGCTCGCGCCGCGTGGGCGTGTCGATCCCGTAGTGGCACGAGGCCATGGTCGGGGGCGAGGAGATGCGGACGTGGACCTCGCGGACGCCGGCCTCCCGGAGCATGCGCACGATCTTGCGGGAAGTCGTGCCGCGGACGATGGAGTCGTCGACCAGCACGATCTTCTTGCCCTCCACGACCTCGCGGACCGGATTCAGCTTCACCTTGACCCCGAAGTGGCGGATGGCCTGTTTCGGCTCGATGAAGGTCCGCCCCACATAGTGGTTGCGCACCAGCCCCAGTGCGAACGGGATTCCCGATTCCCGGGCGTAGCCGAGCGCGGCGTACATGCCGGAGTCGGGCACCGGCACGACGACGTCCGCCGCGGCGGGGTGCTCCCGGGCCAGGCGCGCTCCGAAGGCCTCCCGCGTGGCGGCGACGCTCCGGCCGAAGACCAGGGAGTCGGGCCGGGCGAAATAGACGTGCTCGAACACGCACGGCGTGTACTGAGGAAAGGCGAATCGGTAGGAGGTGAAGCCTTCCCGCGACAGCTTCACGATCTCGCCCGGCTCGACGTCCCGCTCGAACTTCGCGCCGATCAGGTCGAAAGCGCAGGTCTCCGAGGCGACGACCGGAGCGCCTTCGCGGATGCCCAGCGACAAGGGGCGGATGCCGTTGGGATCGCGGGCCGCGAAGATGCCGTCGAGCGAGAGGATCAGGAGCGAGTAGGCTCCCCGGACTTCCAGGAGGGCTTCGGCGATGGCGCCGGAAATGGTCGGCGCCTTCGATCTCGCGATCAGGTGCAGGATCATCTCGGAGTCGGACGTGGTCGTGAACACCGCGCCGGACTGCTCCAGCTGCTCGCGGATCTGGCGCGCGTTGACCAGGTTTCCGTTGTGCGCGAGGGCCAGGGGACCGCGGCCGGTCGCGAAGACGATCGGCTGGGCGTTGATCAGGAGCGACGCGCCGGCGGTGGAGTACCGGACGTGCCCGATCGCGGTGCGCCCGGGGAGGCGGGACAGCCGTGACTCGTCGAAGACATCGGCCACGTAGCCCATTTCCCGCTCGACGCGGACCTTTCCCTCCTCGAGCGTCGCGATGCCCGCGGACTCCTGCCCGCGGTGCTGCAAAGCGTAGAGTCCGAGGTACGCGAGGTTGGCGGCGTCCTGCGAGTCGCAGACTCCGAAGACGCCGCACTCGTCACGAAAGGGCATGGGTCAGGTCCGGTCCTTCCGGCGGATCGGGATGTGAGCCGGGCCCCTCTTTTCTGAGACCTCGGCCCGGAAACCGGCAGGA
Organism: uncultured Acidobacteriota bacterium; assembly: GCA_963733955.1. GTDB lineage: Bacteria > Acidobacteriota > Thermoanaerobaculia > UBA5066 > Gp7-AA6 > DATFTF01. The sequence continues at coordinate 253,700 of CAVTEW010000002.1, read as the reverse complement.
AGCTGCATCCGTTCAAGATTTTATCAGGTAATCCCGGGAACGCCGGCGGTCGTCTATCGGGCTGAGAGCAAGATGGTCAGACATCCCCCCGCCCGAACCGCACGCGCCCTTCTTCTCGCCGCCGTTCTGCCGGGCCTCTGCGGACTCGCCCCGACGGCCCCGGAGAGAGAGGCCGCCCGGATGGGCCCGCGCGAACGAGCGATCCATGCCTTGAACCGGCTGGGGTTCGGCCCGAGGCCGGGAGACGTCGACCGCGTCGCGGAGATGGGGGTCGAGACCTGGATCGCGCGCCAGCTCCGGCCGGAAAGCATCCCCGACCCCGGCCTTCCGGCGCGGCTTTCCCCACTCGCCACGCTCTCTCTGTCCAGCCGTCAGCTCTTCGACCGGTTCGAGAAGCCTCTGCGCGAGGCGCGCCGCAGGCTCCAGGCGGACTCCGGCGCGCCGGCCGCGGCCGGGGCTCCGATCCCGCCGGAGAACCGTCCCCGGCGCATCCTCGAGGAGTTGACCGCCGCCAGGATCCTGCGCGCGGTCTACTCGGAGCGCCAGTTGAACGAGGTCCTGGTCGACTTCTGGATGAACCATTTCAACGTCTTCGCCAACAAGGGGCTCGACCGCGTCTTCGTCACGGCGTTCGAGCGCGACACCGTCCGGCCCCACGTCTGGGGCCGGTTCGAGGATCTCCTCCTGGCGACGGCGAAGTCGCCGGCCATGCTCTTCTACCTGGACAACGCCGTGTCGATCGCCGACGAGGCCCATCGGCCGGCGCCGCCCCCGCGGCCGTTCTGGAACCGGACTCGCTACGGCTTCTTGAGAACGGTCGAAGAGAAGAGCGCCGCTCCGAAGAGGCGGGCGAACGGTTTGAACGAGAACTATGCGCGGGAGCTGCTGGAGCTCCAGACGCTCGGCGTGGACGGCGGCTACACCCAGAGGGACGTCACCGAGCTCGCGCGCGTTCTCACCGGCTGGTCCATCGAGCGGCAGGGCGGAAAGCCGGGCGCGTTCCTCTTTCGGGCGCGAGTCCACGACGAGGGCGTGAAGACCGTGCTGGGGCACCCCTTCCCCGCCGGGGGAAGAATCGAGGAGGGCGAGGAGATGATCCGAATCCTCGCGCGCCATCCCTCCACCGCCCGCCACATCGCCCTGGAGCTCTGCCAGCGGCTGGTATCCGACGATCCGCCGCGGGAGCTCGTCGAGCGCGTCACCCGCAGGTTCCTGAAGACCGGCGGCGACCTGCGCGAGACAGTGCGCGCGATCGTGGAGAGCCCGGAGTTTTTCGCGCCGAGCGTCCCGGGCAACAAGGTCAAGTCCCCCTTCGAGTACGTCGTCTCGGCGATCCGCGCGACCGGCGCCGAAACGGACGGCGGCCTTCCGCTGGCCCGCGTCCTGGCCCAGATGGGCGAGCCGCTCTACCTCTGCCAGCCTCCGACCGGCTATTCCGACGCGGGTTCGGCCTGGGTCAACGCGGGAGCGCTGGTGGCGAGGCTGAACTTCGCTCTGGCGCTCGCCGCCAACAGGATCCCGGGCACGCGGGTCGATCTGGCCGCCCTCGAACGGCGCGGCGACGCGGCGGCTTCGGATTGTCCGTGGACCAGGCTGGCCCGGGCCCTGACCGGCGCGGATCTCACTCTGGCGACCCGCGCCACGATCGAGCGGCGTCTCGATCCCGACGCGGATCTTCCCGACGATCCCTCGGCGGACACTCGCATGCCGATCGCCGCCGGCCTGATTCTGGGAAGCCCGGAGTTTCAGAGGCAGTGAGGGGATCGCCGGGATCGCAGCGTGATCGCAGCGTGATCGCGCGGGATCGCCGGGAAGTGGAGAAGGACATGCTCGATCGACGATACGTTCTGAAAAAGGGCGGGATGGCACTGGTGGCGGGGGCGCTCCTGCCGCGCGTCTTCGTGCGGATGGCGGCGGCCTCGACGCCTTCCAAACGCGTCCTGGTCGCGATCTTCCAGCGCGGCGCGGTGGACGGCTTAAATCTGGTCGTGCCCTACGGCGAGAAGTCCTACTACGACGCCCGGCCGACCATCGCCGTGCCGCGGCCCGGATCGGACGAGGGCGCCGCGCTCGACCTCGACGGCTTCTTCGGCCTCCACCCGTCCCTCGCGCCCGTCCTGCCCTACTTCCGCGACCGTTCCGCCGCGTTCGTCCACGCCGTGGGGAGCCCCGACAGCACGCGGTCCCACTTCGACGCCCAGGACTTCATGGAGTCGGGGACGCCCGGCGTGAAGTCGACCGCCGACGGATTTCTCTCGCGGGCGATCGCGGCCCGGCGAGCCGACAAGCCGTCGCCGCTGCGCGCGGTCGCCTTCTCTCCGTCGCTCCCCCGCATCTTCGCCGGACCGGCCGGCGCCGTGGCCATGACCAACATCGCGCAATTCGGGATCCGGGCCGGACAGTCCACGGCCGCCGTGTCCAACACGCTCGAATCGATGTACGAAGACGCGGTCGCCGGCTCCCTCGGCGGCGCGGCGCGCGAGTCGTTCGAGGCCGCCCGAATCCTCCAGGCCGCCGAGCCGGGCAAGCGCCCGCCGGAGAACGGGGCCCAGTATCCGCGGGGCCCGTTCGGCATTGCCCTGCAGCAGATCGCCCAGCTCATCAAGTCCGACGTGGGACTCGAGATCGCTTTCACCGACGTGGGCGGCTGGGACACGCACGCCGGCGAAGGCGGGGCCCAGGGTCAGCTCTCCAACCGGCTCCGCGACTACGGAGCCGCGATCGCCGCCTTCGCGCGCGACCTCGGCTCGCGCATGGCCGACGTCACGCTCGTCACGATGTCGGAATTCGGCCGCACCGTGCGCGAGAACGGCAACCGCGGCACGGACCACGGCCACGCCAACGTCATGCTCGTGCTCGGCGGCGGCGTGAAGGGCGGCAACGTCTATGGCCGCTGGCCGGGACTCGATCGCGAGCGGCTCTACGAGAACCGGGACCTGGCCGTCACCACCGACTTCCGCGACGTCTTCGCCGAGATCCTCTCAAAGCGTTTGGGCATCGCGAATCTGGTATCCGTTTTTCCGGGCTTCGCTCTCGACGAGAGAGGACGCCCCGGCGTTGTAGACTGAGCCGTCTGGCTTTCTCCTGCCCAGAGCGCTGCGGTCATCTCTAATTTCCGCGCTTCGCGACGAACGTCACACCCGGAAGCCCACGAAGATCTTTATCACTCGTCACGAGCTCCGCGTTTTCGGCCTGCGCCGTAGCGTAAACAATCGAGTCGGCCATGGCTAACCGCAACTCCAGGCTGACATCTGCCGCAGCCAGCGCCAGCGACTCGGAAAGAGGAACGATGCGCGTTTTTTGAATTTGCGCAGCGGCCAACAAAGCCTCCTCTTCGGTCCGCTCGCGCTTGACGATCTTATAAACCTCGTAGAGAACGACGGTTGGCGTGATGACCTGAGAGGGCTCCTCGAGATAGGAGCCATACCTCTCGGCGTTTCCGCCGTCGGTGAAAAACTCAATCCATCCCGAGGAATCGACCAGGATCATTCACGATCCTTTTCCTCACGCAGGCCCCGCGACTTCATGCCCTTGAGGTACCCTCTCATCGTGCCAATGGGCTGATCGGGAACCATCGTGATCACTCCGCTCTTGGCGATGATCTGGACGCGCTGCCCCGACTTCAGGCCGATATCTCGTCGGACTTCCTTTGGGATGACGACCTGAAATTTCGTCGAAACGACCGCCTCTGCCATGACTGCTCCCTCCGCTGCCAGTATAACCTACGTTTTGACGATCGATGCATAAATCGTAGCCCGTCAGGCTTCCGGCGTTGGCACGGGCGCTACGATGCTGAAACCTTACGGACACCACCGACTTCCACGGCGTCTTCGCCGAGGTGTTAGCGAAGCGCATGGGCGTGAGCACCGATCTTCCCCGGCTACGATCTGGATGAGAAGAGGCAACTCGGCATCCTCACCGCTTGATTCCGCAAAGCTCCTCGTAGCTCGCCGGCCTGTCGCCATCTCGTACGGAAGCGAGCCAAAGGCGAACTGCCCGTCTCAGCGCGGCGAATCAGACTGGCGGCAGCCGTCGGCGGATGACGGACACGAATTCGAGAAGGTCGTCGAGTCGATTGCGCAACACGTCCTCCAGGATTGCGAGATCCACGGGCGTCGTACCCGTGGACGAGGACGTCGCGGAAACCAACCATGTTGCGAAGAGTCTGGGCGAGACTCGATCCGAGCCATCCCGCCTCCTCGAGGCGATCGAACAGCTCGCGGTTTGTCCGCGGCTCCGCCAACCTCTCGTCGGAGACGATGTGGGACGCGATGTCCAGGGCCGCTTGAATCGAAACCTGGAGAGTGTGCTCGACGAACCGCCGCTCGCGGATGTCCCGCCGGATCTCGTCCGCTCGGGCGAGCGTCTGGAGCTCTCGAACTCCCGTTTCGATCGCTGCGAGCTTTTTTGCGATGAGCTCCGGGTCGGTCATGAAGCCGCAGGCTCGCGCTTTCGATACCGGCGCAAGATCGGCAGGAGGTCGAAATACTCGTTGCGGGACTGGACCTCGAAGGACAGGCGCGCCGGGCGAGATCCTTCGAAGAGGAGGCGCCCATCCCGAAGGACGCGGTGCACAAGATCGGCCGGCGACGAGTTCAGAAGGACGACCTCGACTGGTCGCCCGAGGAGGCGCTCCAGATTCCCCTCCAGGATCTGGTCCGCGGAGCCGATGGCGGCCGGCGGTTTTTGGCCATAGAGGACGGCGACATCGACGTCGCTGTCGGCGCCCGCCGTGCCGCGCGCTTCGCTGCCGAACAGATAAACCGCGACGATCTCGGAAGCACTCTTCGCGAAAAAGTCCCGAAGGATTTCCTCGGTCCCCGTGCCCATCTCATCAGTATAGCGGCGCAAGAAAGATTGCTGCTGCCCGGCCTTCGCGGCGGAGACCACTCGCTCCGGGCGAAGCGGATCGACGAAACGCCTCAGGGCGATGCTCCCTTGCTTCCGGCTCCCTAGATCGTTCAGCGACGCGATCGCCGCCTTCGCGCGCGACCTCGGCTCCCGCGTGGCCGACGTCACGCTGGTCACGATGTCGGAGTTCGGCCGCACGGTGCGGGAGAACGGCAACCGCGGCGCGGACCACGGGCACGCCAACGTCATGCTCGTGCTGGGCGGCGGCGTTAAGGGCGGCAAGGTCTACGGCCGCTGGCCCGGGCTCGAGAACGACCATCTCTTCGAAGGCAGGGACCTGAGGGTCCGCCCGTCCTTTGCCGCGGATCGCGGACCGCGTATCATGGTCTCGGTGCGAGGAGCTCGTCGAGAACCAGACCCGGCCTCGATGAAAGTCGTGGGTCGGCGGATCGTCGATCACTTCGACTGGGACGATGTGCGGCGAGTCGTGGAAACGGCCGAGGCCCTGCGGGGGACTTCGAAAATGGTCCCGCGAGGACTCTACCGATTCGAGACCTTCCAAGAGGCTGACCGGTGGATGATCGAGATGATCGCGCGTACGCACGCCAGCCACGCCCGGAAGACCTCGCGCGCGTCTGCCGCGCGTTAAACGACGCCAGGGCCCGATACATACTCATCGGCGGCTTCGCCGTCATCGCCCACGGCCTGGTCCGCCCCACGAAAGACATCGACCTCCTGATCGACGATTCTGACGAGAACGTGACTCGCGTCAAGAAGGCTCTGGCGATTCTTTCCGACAACGCGGCGGCCGAAGTGGCGACCGACGACGTTCGTCGATACACGGTGGTTCGAGTTGCCGACGAGGTCGTCATCGATCTGATGGGCCGCGCGTGCGGTCTGGATTACGACGAAGTTTCGGCAGATTCCGAAACCGTGGAGCTCCAGGGCGTCACGATCCCGGTCGCGAGCGCCCGAACGCTCATCCGCACGAAGAATACGGTGCGGCCGTCGGACGCGGCGGACCGCGGATTCCTGCAAGGTTTGATCGACGCCCAGAACCGCGATTGAGCTCCCCCCGGGGGTTCGATTTCGCAGCAGGCGGTCTCACCGCGAGACTCTTTTCCATGGCGTGGTCGAGGTCCATGCATCCTGAAGTTTCGCCGCCACAGGCGGTTACGCGGACGGGCCGGCTGGCAGGGACGATGCATCTCCACGGCTGCGCCTATGAACGCTCGCTGGCGCAGGGAGAGTGGACTATGGCCAGGAGGAACGCGGGAAAACCGCGAACGAAAACGAAGGACCTGCCGGTCAGGGCGTTGAGCGGGAAGACGACCGGGCGCATCCAAGGCGGTAAACGAACGATTCTCTTCCTGGTGCCGCCCAAGGAGATTTCGGCCAAGTAACGCCCGCAGCGGTGGCTTTCCTTCGAGAGACTCCGGATCCGATTCCGCACTCACCGATTCGCAGCGGGGATCGTATCGCCGGCCGCCAAGCCTCGTAAGAATCCGCCGACGGCGCGAGCGAACTCCTTGGGCGTCTCCTCCTGCGGAAGGTGTCCGGCGTCGGGCAGCAGGACGAGCGAGGCACCCGGAATCTCCGACGCGAGTCGGAATCCGTCGGAGGAGGGCAGGAGCTGGTCGCCTTTGCCCCAGAGGACGAGGGTGGGCATCCGGATCTTCCCAAGGAGGTCGCCGTACCCGCGCTCGCTGGTGCGCACGAACGCCAGCGCGGCTCGGCGCGTCCCCGGCACGGGGACGGGATCCCACCAGTCCGACACCGTCTCCTCCGTCACACGCTCCGCCCGGGCGTAGAGGCGGTGCCGCAGGGTATAGGCCATGACCGGCCGAATCAGGAATTCCATCTGCATGTCGCCCAGAAGCGGCGTCCGCAGGGAACGAAAGCCCATCGGTATGGTGACGCCGGGAAACGCCGAGTCGACGAGGACGAGCGCGCTCACCCTCTCCGGACGCGCGGCGGCGGCGATCAAGCAGACCGCCCCGCCGAGAGAGTTGCCGACCAGGACCGCGCGGCGGATCCCCCGCGCATCCAGGAAGCGCAGGAGCGCGGCGGCTTGTCCTCCCGCCGAGTAGTCGTAGGGCCAGGGGCGGTCCGAGAATCCCGAGCCGGGCAGGTCGACGGCGATCACCGCATGACCCACGGCGATCGGCGCCAGGACGTTCTTCCAGGTTGCCGACGAGGAGAGGAACCCGTGGACGAAGACGATCGGCGGATCGACCGTCCCTCCGACTTCGCGCGTCCGCCAGCGCACGCCGTCGACGACGGTGTCGCGCTGGCCGGCGCCGGGGAGTGGAATGCCCGCGTTCTTCTCGAGCAGCCGGCGCGCGGCCACGGCGAGAAAAAGGAGAAGCAGGAAGAGACCGAGGAAACGGAGAAGACAGCCCAGAAGACCTCCCGCGTCGGCGCAGGGCGATTCTAGATCGGCGCCATGGGCGCCCAGGCCGCCCTGGCACGGCCTGTGCTCTCCCTACTGCCAGACGAGAAGGCTCGGCGCTCTCTCTCATCGCGGCAAGGCCGGGCCAAGACAAACCGAGACTCCCGCGCCCGCCGGCGCCGGAGGCACCAATTCTGAGGAGGAGGTCCCATGGCTACTCGTGTCCGTTCCCTCATCGGTCTCGCCGCCATCGCCGTCGCGGTGACGCTCGCCGCAGGCGCCTGCAAGACGACGTCGTCTCCGCACCGCCAGGTCGACGACGCGGCGATCAAGGCCTCGGTCAAGGCCAAGCTCGCCGCCGACGTGCAGCTCTCGACGCTCACCAACATCGAGGTCAACTCGACCAACGGCATCGTGACCCTGGCCGGCCAGGTGCGGGACGAGTCGGACCGCGTCGCCGCCGAGCGCGTGACCCGGTCCGTCGACGGCGTCGTGCGCGTCCACAACGAGCTCCAGGTCAAGAACCAGTAGAGGGAAAGAGGCCGCCGAGCGTCCGTCCCGCCCGCGGCGGGCGGGACGGCGCGCGGAACGGGGCTACTCCGGAACGGGGACGCGCAGGATCTGCCCGGCTCCCGGTCCGGCGAAACCGAGATCGGAGACGTAGAGGGCGCCGTCGGGACCGAAGGTCATCGCCGTAGGAAACGACAATCCGGATGCGATCGTCTCGGTGAGGCAGCCGTGTCCGATCCGAACGATCTTTCCCGTGCCGAGCTGGCCGGGGCCCGGGAATCCGGCCGCGGTCATGGACTCCAGGACGTACAGCCTCCCCTCGTCGTCGAAGGATCGCGTTGGTCGTCCCTGCGAGCCCGTGCGAGCATCCGGCCTCGGCGAGGAGCGCGACGACGCACATAGGGATGAGCCGGGGTGATCGCCGCGACCAAGGACGCTGGCGCGATCGGGGGCCGCTGCAAGGTCACGGGCGAAGATTCAGATCGCCCTCGAGCGATAGGGCGCCGAATACGGACCGGAGAGAAGGTCGAAACGATGCGAGCTCACCCCAGCAGCCTCCTCTCATCTCGGCGGAATTGACACGCTCCGCTACACGGCAATCGCGGCCGCCGAGATTCGCCGTACGGCGAACGGGCAAGGAAGACTCGGTGCGACTCCGGTCTGGGGTGTGTTCGCATCGACGTTTTGAAATGCCGCATTCACCCAGCCGGCGCCGGGGTCGCCGATGCCGCCGCGCAATCCGAAGAGCCAGGCCCTCGCTTCCACAATCACCTGATCGGCGGAAGGATCGAGAGGGATGATCAGGGAAACGGGGATCGCGCCGGTGGGATCGCTTTCGAATGCCCACTCGCGAAGCACATAGGTCGAGTTGCCGTTGTCTGGCGTCGTTCCGGTCAGCTCTGAATTGATGCCGTAGGTCAGGATGTTCTGCGACTTGCTGCTGGTCCCAACGATTGTCGATCCGCTATAGAGCGTAGCCCCCACTTCGAAGTAAACCGTCATGCCAATGAATCCATCCAGGGCGGACGTGCTCAGTCCCGGGTGATAGATCAGACACTCGTCGAGGGGGTCAGCGATGACCGAGTTCTTCAGGGGAGCCGGCGCCAACGCGAAGTCTGCCTCCACCCTCAGATGCGAATAGTCCGTGAGCCCCGTCGGTATTTCTTCCACCTGCGCGACTGCCGCAGAGCTCGAAATGGCATCTCCCAGGAGCCACCGTTCCGGCATCGGTATTTCGTAGGCTGGCCCGCCGCCACCGAATCCGGCGCCACTGATCAGACCGCCGTTCACCGCCACCGAGAGTTCACCGCGAGTCCGGTCGCCAAATGATCGGCTGCTGACAACACCGGGATAACTCTCGAGTGGTTGAACGACGGCGGGCGGATCCGGCTCGCCAATCGTGTAGGGAGCCGTCCGGGCGAAGACCCTTGCCAATCGACGGTTCGCGGGGGGATCGGGAGCTGGTGAAGAGTCCGAGCGCGGGTGGTTCTTACCCCCGGCCGCACGTTGGGCACGTCTCCCTGCGCCCCAGGTCCGGTTCGCAAACTCCGCGAGGTCGCTTGCGAGCACCGTGGACGACCGTTCTTTTCGAACTCGAATATATGAGTCGAAAGGGAACGCATTCACAGGGGATTTCATTGTGGCCTCCTAAAGTCTCGAGTCACCCGTCCAGCCTTCCGCCGGGATACTCTCCAGCCCTCTCCTGTAGGACCACGATCTCGAGTCAGGGTTAGCCCTCTTCATCGTCGCTCCTCCTCGTTGTCCGTCGCACTCGATCGACCTCGGCTTCGATCTCCATCCGGCGCCACCACCGGCCCGTGTCATCGTTCTTACGGCCGACCTTCCGTAGGGTCAAGCCGGGTTTCGATAAGGAACGCGCAATCGAGCGCTAAGGACGAGCAGCGCGGGACGTCGACCGTTCGTCGGCGACTTCAGAGAGATCGGCCGCGGCGCAGCCGCGACTCGGCCTTTCGGATCGCCGCGGCGCGGCCCCAGCTACCGGCGCGGGATCGAGCAGCCGAACGCTTTGGTCTCCGCGGGACGAATCGGCTCGCCGGCAAGAAACGCCTCGAGGGCGTTCTTCAGGTCCGGCGAGGAGATCTTCGAGGCGATGCGCCCGTGGTAGCGCAGAGTGCCCCGGGAATCGAGGAGGAACACCTCCGGAGTCCGGCGCGCGTCGAGAAGCTCCGCGATCCGGCTCCGGGAATCCTTGATGATGTCGAAGGCGTGTCCGTGGTCGCGCGCGTGGGCCCGCGCTTCCTCCGCCGTCTCGAGCGACCCGGAATTGACGCCCACGAACAGGATACCGCGCCTGCCGAAATCCGCGGACAGGTCGCGGACCAGATCGTTGTAGTAGTTGGAGTAGGGACAGATCGTGGAAAGAAACAGGATGACCACGCCGGTGTGCGTCCGCTCGGCTTCGGCGAGCGAGAAGCGACGCCCGTCCAGGGTCGTCATCTCGAACGCCGGCGCGACCGCGCCGATCTCCAGCGCTCCGACGCCTCCGCAGGCCCATGTCAGAAGAACGCCGGCGAGACAAGCCGCCCGTCGCGCCGGGCCTCTCAAGGCGCTGCGGCCGACATTGCCGCGGGCCTCCGAGAAAAGACGCGGCGCACAATCTGCGCGGGCGAAAAGCTGTAGCTCACTCCCAAGCTGAACGAGTCCTTGATCTTGTGTCCCCCCCGGCCCTGCACTTGTGTCAGATAGGCGGCGTAGACCTCCGTGGAGCCCGTCAGCACGTAGGACAGCCCGCCTCCGACCGAGATCCCCGATTCGTGGTCGATCTGGTCATGGTGCAGGAAGACGTCGGGCGGAGGCAGCTGGTCCGCCGCCTGAAAGACCAGCCCTCCGTGGGTGTAGAAGCCGGTCCCGATTCCGCGCACGGAGAGAGAAGGCGTCAGGAAGTAGCCCAGCTCGAGAAACGCGTTGCTGCGGTCATGGTGAACGCCCAGCACGCGCTCGACGAAGGCGTACGAGTAGGTCAGCTCGGCGTAGCTGCCGGGAAGCAGGCGGTCCAGTCTGGACCCGAAGCTCGATCCGACCAGGTACTCGCGCAGATCCCGGCCCACGGCCGAGTGCGCGAAATACGTGTACGAGTGGCTGGGAATGACCGCCGCGAAAAACGGCGCGACGGCGACCGGCCCGCGCAGAGCCTGGTAGTCGAGGCTGAACTTATAGTCCTGGAAGGTGCCGTGGTACCCGCCGTCGTCGACCGAAATCGTGTGCGGAAAGAAATTCTGGCCCGGCGTTCCATAGTACTTGGTGAGGATGTACGGGAGCGCGACGGAAACCGCGAGCCGGTCGGACAGGCCGTAGCCCAGCGCGATCTCAAAGTTCTGCGAGCGGATGTGCCCGAAGTCATTCTCGACGGCGTCGCCCGGGGCCAGCGACGTTCCCAGGTAATGCTTGTTGACGAAGACGCTCCCGTAGCCCAGGGAGATGGACGCTTCTCCCTTCGGCGGGAGCCAGGCCTGCGCCCCAACCGGCGCCGCGCCGCAGGCGGCGAGGACTCCGGCGAGGAGGGCGAGCCGGGTTCGAGAGCGGTCCATCGCGGCGTCGTTCGAGACTTTGGCCTACTTGGTCGGGCAATTCGGCGCGATTCCTTCGCGCCGGTCCTTCATGGTCTCGTCGATGACGGTCAGCAAGTCGCTGCTCTTGTTGGAGGGCCGGACGAGGCAGTTCGCCTCCTTCTCGGCGGCGGCGAGCTCTTGGGCCGTCGGCTCGAAGAGGAGAGGCAGGACGGCGGGCCTGGAGGCGCTCGTGCCGCAGCGTTTGCGCAGATCGGGAACGTCCGTGTAATCGGCCAGCACGAGGTCGAACTGACCGGAAGCGAGCGCCTTGTCCACTTCGGGTTTGGTCTCCACCACCGTCGTCTTGTGCCCGGCGGCCGTGAGCGTCGCCTCCACGTGGAATTTCTTCTCCGCGGCGGGGACGCGCGACACGGGATTCATGTAGACCAGGACCCGCGACGGGAATTTGGACCGATGAACGCGGGCCATGGCGCCGACCAGCACGAACTTGTCTCCACAGCCGGCGGCGATGCCTTGCCCGAGAATCAGCGCAGCGGCAGCCATCGCCGCAATGCCCCATGCTCGCCTTGCCATCTCGTCCTCCTCTCGCAGGTTTTCGACCTGTTTACAGCGGGATTCGGCCGCGATCAACTAGGATTTCGATAAGAGATCCATCAGGTCGGCCGATCCGCCTCACTTCCACCACGACTTGCCCAGTTCCGTCGTCTTGAGGTGCTCCTGATCGCTGTAGTAGGAGTAGGCGTAAGAGCGGAAATCCGGGGCCACACTCAACCCCTTGGGTCCCGCTCCGAACTCCAGGAAGCCGGTCGTGTCGGAAGGAGCCAGTTCTTTCCAGCGTTCCCGACGGCCGGTGCCGAGATCAATGCGGTAAAGCGTCAAAGGCCGTTCCTCTTCGCCGCGGACGAGCATCGACTTGCCGTCGGCGCTCCACTGGACGAGAAAGTCTCCCGGCTCCGCTCCCAGGATCGCGCGGGCCCGGCCTTCTCCATCCGCCCGGTAGATCAGCTGCAGGCCTGCGAGCGTGGTGCCGGCGATCTCGGTCCCATCGGGCGAGACGAGCGTCGCACGCATCCCTTCCTCGGCGAAGGGACGTGGGGGCCCGCCCGCGAGGTTCTGGATGTACGAGCGCGGCGGCTTGCCCTTCTCCTGCGACGCGATCAGGATCCGCCGGCCATCGGGGAAGAACGACGCCCAGTGATATTGAACGGCTGCCCTGGCGGGAAGGTCTCGCGGCTCTCCGACTCCCGTCGGCAGAAGGGTCAGATGAGGGCTGGGGCTCGGCCGAGCCACCAGCGCCCACTTCTCGTCGGGAGAGAGGGCCAGCGCCTTTCCTTCTCCCAGGAGTTTGGGGTCCGCGCCGTCGGTCCTCCGCAGAAAGGTCTGGAAGTTCTGTGCACCCGCCTTCCTCGCCATGTATTCGTAGAGGAGAAGGCTGCGCCCGTCTCGCGACAGAGCCGCGGCGTGGGAGTCTGCCAGCCAGGAGAGGTTGCTCTCGCGGGAAGCGCCCGGAGCCAGAGCGAGAATGTCGCTGCGTATGTTTCGATATTGGCCGGCATCCAGGGCGACGCCGTTGCGCGAGATGTCGTCGAGACCGCGAATCCAGGGAGTCGCGCGCACGCCACCCGACAAATCGGCGCCGAAGATTCCCCCACCCTCTCCCCGGTCGCCGTAGAAGAAGACCTCATCGCCCGGAGGACTCCACAGCGTGTAGAGCAGCAGTCGCCATTCTCCGGTTAAGTTCCGCTTGTGGCCGGCGCGGTCCACGACGCAGACGAAGCCGCGCTCATCGTCGCCCTGCGGATGCTCGAGGAACGCGACCCGGTTCCCGTCGGGCGAGACCCGAAGGAACGTGAGATACCCCGCGCTCTGGTACAGCACCTTGCCGACGGGATATTCGATCCGGTCTCCTCCCTCGACGGCGTGGACCGCGGCGAGCTCCTTGCCGTCCGGGGACCAGTCCGCCGAGCCGACATGGTCGAGCATCTCCCGCGGAGTGCCGCCCGCGAGCGGCACGCGGGCGAGCGTCCCGAAGCACGGCTCCCATCGGTTCTGGCAGCCGAGCGAGATCGCCATCTCGCCGGTGAAAGAGATCGCCAGGACGCCCGCCGGAAAGATGCCGAGCGGCCGCGAGTCGGTGCTGCCGACGCGCGTGGTGAAGATCTCGCTCGGCTTCCCGTCCCACGCCGCCGAGTAGACGATCGTCTCACCGTCGGGGGCGAACCGCGCGCCGGTCAGAAAGCCCCGACGAAACGTAAGCGTCTGCGTCGCCGGCGGCGGCGTCTCACGGTCGCGACGGGCCTGGAGCGACCGGCCCGCGAGAAACGCCAGCACCGCGAGGGCGATTCCCGCCAGGGACGCGGCGGCGAAGAGTGCCCGGGAAGGCCGAAACCGGCGAGCGGCCGGCTGGCCGACGGAAGGCGTGGACATCGAGGACGCGTGGTCGCGCAGCGCGGCCAGGTCCCGGGCGAGGTCCTTGCTGGCGGCATAGCGATCTTCGGGATCCTTGGCCAGGCACCGCTCGATGATCCAGACCAGGTTCGTCGGGATTTTCGGCGCGACGGCGGCGATCGGTTCCGGCTCGTCCTCGATGACGGCGGAGAGCGTCTGCACGGGCGTCGGACGCTCGAACGCCCTCTTTCCGCCCGCCATCTCGTACAGGATGGCGCCGAGGGAAAACTGGTCGGAGCGAAAGTCGACCGGGTGGCCGCTGGCCTGCTCGGGCGACATGTAGCCGACCGTGCCGAGCACCGTTCCCGGCTCGGTGCCGCGCGTCACCGTTGCCAGGTGGGAACCCTCCGACGACTCGAACCCCGACGGCACCAGCTTGGCGAGGCCGAAGTCCAGGATCTTGACGAAGCCGTCCCGGGTGATCATCAGGTTCTCGGGTTTGAGATCCCGGTGGACGATCCCCGCGGAATGCGCCCTGGCCAGCCCGTCGGCAATCTGCGCGGAGAACGACAGGAGGCGGCGCAGGGCGATCGAGCCGGACGCCAGCACCTCCCGCAGCGTCCTGCCCTCGACGAGCTCCATCGCGATGTAGGACACGGAATCGGCCGATCCGATGTCGTAGATCGTCACGATGCTGGGGTGATTGAGCGAAGAAGCCGCGCGGGCTTCCTTCTCGAAGCGCTCCAGCCGGCTCTTGTCGGCCGAGATCTCGCCGGGCAGCACCTTCAGCGCGACATTGCGGGACAGTCTCTCGTCGCGGACACGGTAGACCTCCCCCATTCCGCCCGCTCCGAGCGGCCCGAGCACCTCGTAGGGGCCAAGCCGGGTCCCTGCGGCGAGCATCAACGCTGCTTGCGCTCACCGACGGTGGAAGCCGTAGAGCCGGTTCTCTTGAAGAGGCGAAAGATCATGGAGGCAGGACCGATCTTGATCGCGTCCCGGTCCGCGACCGGAACCGGTTTTATGATCCGACGGCCGCGGACAAAGGTTCCGTTCTTGCTGCCGAGATCTTCGATGGTTGCTCCCGTGTCATCGATCAGGATCCGGGCATGGCGGCGGGAGACGGATGCATCGTCGATCCAGACGACTGCCCCCTGTTCCCGGCCGATCAGGTTCTCGCCTGGATCGAGCGCGATCTCGCGCGGCCCCCAGACGAGGCGGCAGGCTAACGGCGCCCGGGGACTGAGCGGCGTCCGCTCGGGAGCCTTCGACGCCTCGGCGGCGAACGCGTAGCCGAAGCGGGGCACCGTTCGAAGGATTCGCGGGCGGCGGGCGGCGTCGCCTAGGGCCGCGCGCAGCTCGACGGCCAGGTTGGCGAGATTCGCCGGCGAGACGAACGTGCCCGGCCAGAGGCGCTCGTGGATCTCGGTCTTCGAGACCGCCTTCGGCCGCTGCGCAATGAGGAGCTCCAGAAGAGCGAAGGCCTTGGGGGAAAGAGGCACCGCGACGCCGCCCCGAATCACCTCGCGGGTGTCCGAGTCGAAGACGCAGTTCTCGAACGCGAGTCGCATGGGCCTTGCCTCAGGATCAATCTTAGGAGATTCTGCGCCCGAGACCCTTCCTTATGTTATCGCCGAAGGGAACCCGGCGCGCCAGGGCGAACGGCTCAGCGAACGGGCGGCCGGGTTCAAGCTGCGGTGGAGCTGGAGCGCGCGAGCTTGGGGAGAGAGAGGCGCGGCGGCGCCTCCGCCGAATCACCCGCGTTCCCTTGCCGGTCTCGCTTCGACCCGCTTCGCGGCAGAGCGAGTGGCCCGCAACGTCGCCGTCGTTGTGCACGTGAACAACGAGCTGCCGCAGATCCAGCACGCGAGCTCAGATTCAGAAGAAGTACTCCAGCTCTTGGCAGGCGGCCATCGGAAAGATGGGTCGCCGGCGAGCGGGTGCGGAATGGATGTCCGGGAACCCGCAGGCCGGCGACGCTTTCGGACTGGAAACAGAGTCGTCAGAGCACGTCGGCGACGGGCGTATCGACCGAGATGCGTGTTGCGGTCACCTGGCCGGTGATATGGGCGAGGAGATTTCCCGAGGGATCGTATTGATCGATGGTGAAGGTGCCCTCGTACTGGTCCGCCTTCCTGTTCAGTGAGACGTGTTCCTGAATCCGGGCAGGCCCGACGAAATTTCCCGCCGGATCGAAACTCAACGCATAGTGATTGAGGTCGTAGCTCGAGGGGCCGCTCTTCTCGAAGACTCCCAGGCAGAAATTCCCGGTCGCGGGGACACGCGAGGAATTCATGATTTCGGTCCCGTCGCTGTGCCACTGCGCGAATCCATTGTCGATCACCGCTCCATCCGGGATGCCCGAAGTGCCTTGCGACACGAACTTCACCTTCCAGAATCCTACGATCCGGTCATTGACACCTTCCCTTTCCGAGGCGAGCTGAAACGATCCTGACCTGACTGGAGCCTCTCCCTGCCACGCCTGCGGCACGATGACTGCCGTCTTGTTCCAAAGAGAAGACGCGCACTGCGCGGCCGCCTGAGGAACGAGAATCACGCCGAGTAAGAGAGTCGCCAGACTCACGATCATCGCTGCTTTGGGCATCGGTCTCATCGGATCCTCCTTCCGTCGTTTTCCTGTTCGCGCTTCACTTCCGGGAGGTGGCCACCTCTCGCGAACGTTCTTACGCCGCTGGTCCGAGAGGAGCAACCCGGATTTCGATCAGGATCTTGCAATCAAACGACAAGGCGCGCCGGTTCCTCCCTTCTCGGTCAGCGCAACGGCAATAAGATGCCCCGCGTGCCCACCTGGAAGCTGACGATCGAGTACGACGGGACGCGGTACCGTGGCTGGCAGTCCCAGAAGAACACCGACCGCACCGTGCAGGGCGCGCTTCTGCGCGCCGCGCGGGAGCTCTTCGAGGGCGCCGGGCCGGTCACCCTGGGCGGGGCCGGCCGCACCGACGCCGGTGTTCACGCGCTGGGCCAGGTCGCGCACCTCAAGGCCGCGGGCACGCTGTCCGAGCGCGATCTCCTGTGGGGCCTGAACGACCGTCTCCCCTTCGACGTCAACGTGCTCGAGGTCGAGCCCGCCGCGCCGCGATTCGACGCGCGCCACGACGCGGCCGCGCGCACCTACCTGTACCGCCTCTCCAAGCGCCGCACCGCCCTGGAGAAACGGTTCGTCTGGTGGGTCAAGGACCGCCTGGACGCGGCGGCGATGGCGCGCGCGGCGAGACTCTTCGTCGGCCGCCACGACTTCGCGTCGTTCTGCGAGAACCCGGAAGGCCAGACGTCGACGCTCGTCGTCGTCGAGGCGAGCGAGATCCTCGACCGCGGCCACGAGATCCACTACCGGGTCCGGGCTTCCCATTTCCTCTGGAAGATGGTCCGGCGCCTGGTGGGAACGCTGGTCGAGGTCGGGAGAGGGCACCGGACCGTGGCGAACGTGCAGGCTCTTCTCGCCGCCAGATCCGACGAACCGGCCCGCTGGACCGCGCCGCCCTCGGGGCTGTTCCTGGAGAAGGTCGAGTACCCGCGTGCGTGACGGAACGCCGCCCCACCGCGAATTCCCCTTTCCGCTGAACGTTCTTTTCCATGTCCTTCTCGCCGAGGAAGGCAGCGTCGAGGCGCTCCACTATTGACTCTTCGATCGTCCGGACGACTCGATCGGGCAGGCCCAGCGGCGATCGACCGCGCTCCTGCTCGAACGGCTGCCGCCCCCTCCGGCGCGGCTTCTGGACGTCGGCATGGGGACCGGGCGGACGCTGGCGCACCTCAACGCCCGGGGGTACGACGCCGAGGGGATCACGCCGGATGCGCACCAGATCGCGACCGCGCGGTCCTTGTTCGGAGAGGACTTGCCGGCGCACGCCGCCTCCTTCGAAGGGTTCACGGCGGACCGGCCGTACGACGCGATCCTTTTCCAGGAGTCGTCCCAATACGTCGACAGCGGCCGGCTCTTCGCCGAGTGCCGGGATCTTGCCGCCTCCGGCGCCCGCGTCGTCGTACTCGACGAGTTCGCGACGCGCTCCGTCGACCGGACGGGAGCGCTCCACCGTCTGGATCACTTTCTCGCCGCCGCGCGGGAGTACGGCTTCCGGCCCCAGGAAGACGTCGACCTCTCCCACCGCGCGGCGCCCACCGTCACTTACTTCCTCGAGCGCTTGTCGCGCCGCCGCGGCGAGATCGTGGAGGCGCTCGGAGTCTCCGCCCAGCAGATCGACGCCCTGATCACGAGCGGCGAGGTCTACCGGGAGCTGTACCAGTCCGGGGCGTACGTCTACCGGCTCCTGCGGTTCTGGGCGTGAGCTCCGGTCGCCGACGCTCTCCCGCACCTACTCGTAATGCCTGGGGTCAGGGGAGCACTTTCCAGACTTCACTCTCACCGGGAAGCCTTCAGAAGGAGACTTTGACCGCGGCGCGGAAAGAGCGCGGCGGCAGCCGTTCGGTGACCTTGCCGTAGGCGGGATTGGTCCGGGGCTGGTTGGGATCGTAGATCACATCCGGCGAATTTGCGTACCCGGGCGGCGGCTGCGTCGACCAGACGGTGTCCTGATAGGTCGGCGTCTGGTGGTTAAAGACGTTGAAAAGGTACCCCTGCAAAGTCACGGTCGCCGCGCCGATCAGGACCGGATAGCCCAGCGTCAGGTTGGCCTCCCACTGCGTCGGCATCCGTCCGGCATACCCCTTGGGAACGAGCTGGATGTAGGAGCCGTAGAACTGGTTGAAGAAGCCGATCTTGTTCAAGGGCGCTCCGGAGGTCACGTATCCTTGAAGGCCGATCGCCAGGCGAAAAGGCGTGACGTAGTAGCCATCCAGCCTGAAACGATGCGGCCGGTCGAGGAACAGGCGGCCGTAGCCGTTGTGGTTGAAGGCCGCGTAGTCGAAATCGGCGTTGACTGCCGGATCGGTCTGGCCGTAATAACCCTCGCTGACCTCGCCGTCGTAGTTCCCGCGCAGGGACGAGTAGACGTAGCTCGCCTGGAGCCACAGCTTGTCCGAGACGGTCTTTCGGGCGAGAAGCTCGATGCCTCGGTAGAGGCGGCGGGCGGGCGGCTCTGCGGCAACACTGTCCCCGCAGGAGTAGTAGAGAAAATTGAGCGCGGTCAAGCCGTTGCAGCCCGGGACGGCGCCGCGAGCGACCGCGCCGCTGGAACCGGGGTTCATCAGCCCGCAAGAGCTGCCGAGGTTCTCAGGCGCGTTGTAGTCCAGATCGCAGCGATCTTCGATCGCGTTGCCGAGCCGGCGGTACGTGGCCTTGACGCCCACCGAAAGGGTCGGATCGAGCAGCCGCTCCACCCCGATCGTGTACTCATCCTGATAGATGCCGCGCAGCCCTGTGTCCACCCTCTCGCCAGAGGCCCCAAAGGGGCCATCCGGGCTCGAGTGATTGATCACATTGGGATCCTGGGTAACGCCGACGGGGTCGAAGTTGTAGGTCTGCACGTACGGAGGCTGATGATAGATGCGCAGTTCGAGATCCGTGGGCAACGAGTAATAGAAGCGGCCGGCGAAGGCGTAGATTTTCGTCGAGCCGTTGCCCAGGGGGTCCCACACGATGCCGACGCGGGGCTGCCAATCGTTGGTCGTGCGAGGGGCGATGGTGCCGTCGGTCTGGATCACATCTTCCTGATCCCACCGAAGGCCCAGATTCACAGTCCAGCCTCGCGCCGGCCTCCAGGAATCCTGAACGTACCAACCGAACTCCCGAGACTTCGCGTGCACCTCGTAGGGCGGGGCGGGAGTCAGGTCGGTCAAGCTCCGAGCGAAAAAATTGTGCCGGTAGTACGTCTGGCCGTTTTCGTTTCGGATCAAGACCTGCTGCCCTCCGCTGAAAGAGCTCGTTGCATCCGACCGGGCAAACTGATAGTCGCCGCCGACCTTGATCTCGTGGTTCGAAGCGTAGAAGTTCAGGTCCGATCTCACCTGGTCGCGCCGCGACTGGCTGTGGTTCAAGGGGCCGTATATGGAACCAAAGCCGCCCGTGGCGAAGTTGTCCACCGGGGGAAGGGGGCAAGGGGCGTCGGGTGTCCCGCCCAGACAGGTCTGGTCCCGGGTGCGAACGAGATCCGGCGCTGTCAACGCGTACTTGTCCTGATGTCGCGAGCCTTGGATCGCCAGCAGAGCGGTCGGGCCGAAGATCTCGTTCCACCGCAATCCATAGTCCGTCGATCCGATACGGCGTTCGGAGTACCAGGTGTTCGGATCCGGGTTCACGATCGCCGGAACCTGGAACGCCCCGACACCCTGTCTGGGGTCCGCGCCGGATGCGCCCGTGATCGTCGTCGGGTCCCCGAAAACCGTGCCCACGATCGTCGAACTCGACGCGAGGTTCCAGGTGAGCTTTCCGGAATAGAGATTGTCCGCCGCATCGATCGGAAACCGGTCGGTCGTGGAAACGTAAGGACTCGCCACCCAGCGGGATACCTTTGCAGGGGCGTCGACGCGGTTGAATGCGCCAAAGAACCAGAGCCGGTCCTTGATGAGGAATCCGCCGAGATCCGCGCCGAAGTCCGTGCGTCTGTAATCCGCGACGCGCATGTCGAAGAGCGGCGAGTCGTTTGGCGTCGAGACCTGGTCTGCCGTCATAGACGAGGAGTCATAATAAACGAACGCGCCCCCGTGAACCTGATTCCCGCCCGACTTGGTGATGACATTGACCACGCCGCCGAGCGCTCCGCCGTACTCGGCCTGATATCCGCCCGTCTTGACCTCGACTTCCTGCACGAACTCGTTGTTGATCGCCTTGCCCTGAGTCCCCATCTGGACGTTGGTCGTGTTGATGCCGTCGATGATCCACTGGTTCTCGGCCGAGGTGGCTCCGTAGATCGTGAGCGTCAGCGAGCGGCCCTGCGTGACGCCGCGGTCCGTATCGACGCCGGGATTGGAGCGCACGATGTCGGCGTAGTTTCGCGAGACGGGCAGATGGCCGATCACGTCGCTCGGGTAGTTCGTTCCGGTCGTTGTCGAGGTCACATCGACCTTCGAGGCCTCGGCGGAAACGACAACCGTCTCGGCCGCCGCGGGCTCGAGAATGAAGTCGACGGTGACGGTCGCGTCGAGAAGCGCGACGGCGCTCTTCTCAGCCAGGCGAAACCCGTCGAGGCTCGCTCGAACCCGATAGCTTCCTGGCGACACGGCAAGCAACCGATAGAAGCCGTCCCGAGCGGTCGTGGAGAGCCGAACCCCCTGCTGACTTGGACTGGTCGCCTCCACGGTCGCTCCCGGAAGCGCCGCGCCGGAAGAGTCGGTGACACGCCCCTCGATGTTCCCGGTCGTTTGACCGCTCGCGGGAACCAGGGCCGGTAGAGATAGGAGGAGCCATCGGAAAAGGACGCCCGAGAGCCCACGCCGCGCGGCCATACTTCCTACCCCGTTTCGTTTCGCAATGAAATCGCCAGTCGAACACGGCTCCGTGTTCGGCCGGCCGGGTCAACTGGGAAACGAGTTGCTGGGTGGATTCTCCGGCTGCGAAAGGAATCGGTCAAGCCAAAACGGCCATTCGTACCAGGTAACGCTGTTTCCGTCCTTCGACGACTCTGGCGCTCCGGGCCGGGTCAGGATCTTGACGTACCGCGCTGCCCGCTCACCAGCCTTTGGTCACGGCATGATCCGGCCCCGCCGGCGATGGTCATCTCACGCCGTCGACGAGTAAGAGGTTGGAGCGGATCCGGTAGAAGCCGTACACGTACCACCTGCCATCGGGCGTCGGCAGGACGTAGCCGAAGTTCGGGCCGGCGTTCTTGAAATCTTTCGCGCTCTTCCAGAGCTCGCGGCGGCCGGTCCGAATGTCGAGCCGATAGATACCGCCCTCAGCGAGCACGAAGACGCACCGTCCGTCGGCGCACCATTGGATGGCCTCCTCCCCTTCTGCGGCGTCGGGAATCGGAGTGCCCCTGGCTTCCGCGCCGCCATCCACGGGGAAGAGTCGCGTCCTGCGGTCGGGTCCGAAAGCCGCGATGGAGCGGCCGTCGGGGGAAACGCCGTGCGCGCCGTCGGTGAAGAACGCGCCTTCCGGGCCGATGGGCCGCGGCTTGCCGCCGTCGAGATCGACGACGAACAGGCGTCTTCCGCTCTTCCCCTCGAAGCCGGTCACGAGAACGCGCTTGCTGTCGGGGAAGAACGTCCCCGACATCGGGAAGTGGGCGCTTCCCGAGCCGCCGGGATGAACGCTGGAGAGATCGAGGGATCGCGGCTCCCCGGCCCCGGTCGGGAGCAAGCTGAGTTTCGTCGGAGAGTCGCCGGTGGCGAGCGCCCACCGGCCGTCGGGCGAGAGAGCGAGCGCCGTGCCGTCTCCCAGCCGCACGGCCTGGCCATCGGAGACCTTCCAGAGGTAGACGCTGCGCCGAGGGCCTCCCCCCGCTCCGGCTTCGGTGAAGAGCACGAAATGCCCGTCGGCGGAGATGTCCGCGGGAACCGACCCGTCGAGCCACGTCAGGTCCCGCTCGTCCGCGTCGCCCGGCAGCAGGCCGAACATCGCCGGGTCCCAGGCGTTTCGCTCCATGAGGAGCGCACCGTCGCGGGAAACGTCGTGCAGAAGGAATTGCCCCGGGAGAGAGACGACGCGGCGCCTGCCGCCGGAAAGGGAAAGCGCGCTCACGGTCGTCACGCCCCGGTCGTCCTCGCTGAACCAGATCTCCTCGCCCGTCGGAGACCAGGCGAAGAGGCTCACCAGCCCAGGAGGGACTTCGATGGGCCGGGGTTTTCCCGAGCCCTTCGGATCCAGGAGCGATACGGAGTTCCTCGTGGCGATGGCGATCAAGTCCCCTCGCGGCGAGAAGCGTGGGTTGCCGACGCCCTCGCGGCTTTCGTAGAGAACATGCCCGATGGGAAACTCGACGCGCTGCATGTCGCCGACCGAATGGACCACCACGATTCCGTCGCCATTCGGCGACCAGTCGGCTCCCCGGACGTTCTCGAGAACCTCCCGGGGCGCGCCTCCCGCGAGCGGCACGCGCGCGAGCGTCCCGCGCTGCCAGTTGCCACCGAGCACGAGCGCGATTTCCCCGGAGCGAGAGACGGAAAGGACATTCCCGGGCGGAAGCCCGAGGGAGCGGGACTCCCTGCCGCCCGGCTGGGTCAGGAAGATCTCCGGTTTGCCTCCCTGGCGCTGATAACCAAAGACGATCGTCTGGCCGTCGGGAGCGAACCGCGGGGTCAGAATCGAACCGCTCCCGAATGTCAGCTGGCGAAAGCGGGGCGGCGGTTCGCGCCAGAGGGGCCGTCCCAGCAGCACGGTCAGGATCACTCCGGCGGCGAGCGAGGCGAGAACCGCCAGAGGCAGGAGCGCCGACCGCCTTCGCGAGAGAGCCGTGGAAGCGCCCGCGTCTCCGGCTTCGGAAAGCCGATCCCGGATGCTCACGAGGTCGCGGGCGAGGTCCTTCGTCGAGGCGTAGCGTCCCTCGGGGTCCTTCGCGAGGCATCGTTCGGCGATCCACCTCACCGGCGGGGGAACGCTCTGGTTGAGCGTGGCGATGGGCGGCGGGTCCTCGTTGAGGATGGCCGCGAGGGTGTCGACGCCCGTCTTTCGCTGGAAGGCGCGTTTGCCGGTGGTCATCTCGTAGAGGATCGAGCCGAAGGAGAACTGATCCGACCGGAAGTCCACCGGCTGCCCCGCCGCCTGCTCCGGCGACATGTAGCCGACTGTGCCGAGCACGACGCCGGGAGACGTCCCCGTTTCGGTCGGGAGATGCGATCCCTGATCGCTCCCCGACCCGGTGGTCGTCACCTTGGCCAGCCCGAAATCCAGGATCTTGACCAGGCCCTCCTTGGTCACCATCACGTTCTCGGGCTTCAAGTCCCGGTGGACGATGCCGGCCTCGTGGGCGCTCGCCAGACCGTCCGCGATCTGCGCCGCGATCAACAGGAGTCTCTTGTTTGGAAGCGGGCCCGCGAACAGCAGCTCCCGAAGCGACTTGCCGTCCACGCGTTCCATCGCGATGTAGGAGACGGAATCCGACGAGCCGATCTCGTAGATCGTCACAATGTTGGGGTGGTTCAAGGCCGAGGCCGCGCGCGCCTCCTTCTCGAAGCGCTTCAGGCGCGACGCGTCGCCCGCCACCTCCGCCGGCAGCACCTTGACAGCCACCTCGCGCGCGAGCCGCGGGTCCCTCGCCAGCCAGACCTCCCCCATTCCGCCGACGCCCAGGGGAGAGACGACTTCGTATGGGCCCAGCCGAGCTCCTGGTGCCAGCGTCATGTCCAATCAACCCGACCGCTGGACTGGCAGGTAGAGGACGAACGGACTCTTCCACGGCGGAGGCTCCGACGCGGGAGCGATCGGTTTCCGGGGACCACTGGGTCGCACGTATCGGAGGTTCCGGTCGTCATCGAGTTGAGATCGATCGTCGGCGAGTGACCGGATGCGATCGCTTCCTGCGCGGCGGGAGCCCGAGTCGGGTGGGTCGTCGCCACTCCGTCCAGAGAAGCGACGGCGCTTTTCTCCGTCTTCTCGACGACGGGACACACCCACCTCCCCTACGCAATGGATGGAGGGTCGGGCAGCGAGCCCAGCTCTCCCTGTCGCTGTGTTGCGTTGGAATCAATTCTGTTGGGAGCAGCGGGGCAGGTCAAGCGGTCGCCTCGAGCCCGCCATGCTCTCTTAGCGGGCGAGCTGGCGTTGCAATGCCTGGAGCGCCGGCACCCCGATCTCAGCGAAGGACTCCACCGGCCGACTTACTTCAGGCCGTCCACGACATAGAGCTCAGAGAAGAGGCGAGAAGTCTGGTACGCGTAGGACCTGCCATCGGCGGTCATGACGACGTGGATCTCCCGGGCGTCCGGCTCGGGCGGCCGGATTTCCTTCCAGAGGCGACGCTGACCGCTTCGGACGTCCAGGAGCCAGATTTCCCGCGCAGGGAGCTTTCCTCGGAGGACGTAGATCGAGTGATCGTCCACGCTCCATCGGATCGGCTGATCCTCCTTCGCCAGGCCGGGAACGAGTCGCGGCTCGGCTCCATCGAGGGGATAGACGGAAGCTGTACCATCTTCCTTGAAGCACAGGAGAGACTTGCCGTCGGGGGACATCGGGTTGGTTGTCCCCGGGATCCAGACACCCTCGGGCACGAGCGGCCGCGGCCTGCCGCCCGCCAAGTCCTGGGCGTAGATGCGCGAGCGGTGGCCGGGCTCCTTGCCAGAAAAGACGAACCGGGAGCCGTCGGGAAACCATGCCGCCGTTCCGAAGCTCGTGAACCCGGCGCTTACGGCCGTCTTCGCCTGCCCGGGCCCGGTGGGCAGGAGGTCGATGCGCGGCACTCCTCCTCCGGCGGGCATGATGGAGGCGAGCACCCACTTTCCGTCGGGTGACAGGGCCAGCGCCCAGCCGTCGCCCAGGCGCACCGCCGGCGAACCGTCTGTCTTTCGAAGGTAGACGGCCGGCACGCCGCGGTTCGCTTCCCCGTCTTCCGTGAAGACGAGCGTCTTCCCGTCGGATGACAGGTCGGCAGGATCCGAGCCATCGAGCCAGGAAAGGTCGTGGTCCCGAGCGTCACCGGCGCCCGCCTCGAACATGAAGAAGATCACGGTGTGGTGCGCAACGAGAACTCGACCCTGCGGCGAGATGTCGTCGAGCTCGAGATACCCGGGGACGCGCGTGAGGACGCGCGACCTCCCGGAAAGATCGAGCGCGTAGATCGCGCTGGGGGCACCTTCGACGTATGGCGTCAGCCAGATCTCCTTACCATCCGGAGTCCATGACGGCTCGCCGATGATAAAGGGCCAACTCGAGGAAATGACCTTCCTGTGGTTGCCGGAGGGATCGATAACCGAGACCAATTCGCCGCCCGAACCGCGATATCCCGGAGCGTGCTCGAAGAAGACGATCCAGTCGCCTCGCGGGGAAAATCGCGGGTATTCCAGAACGCCCGCCGTGCTGTAGATGGCTCTCCCGATCGGATACTCGAGCTGATCTCTCCCGTTGACGTTGCGCACGACGACGAGGTCCTTGCCGTCCGGTGCCCAATCCGCCCCGTCGTCGCGAACTCCCTCCAGCACCGGCCGCGGAACTCCGCCCGTGAAGGGTACGCGGGCCAGAAGGCCGACGGGACTGTCCACTCCGGGCAGGGGCCTGAGGTGCAACGCGACCGCCATCTCCCCGGATGAGGAGATCGAGAGAATGTCCGCGTCTGGAAAATCGTAGGCGCGAGACTCGGGGCTGCCGAGTCGGGTGGAATAGAGAACCGCCCGCGAGGCTACAGCCTCCGACAGGCCGTAGACGATCGTCTGCCCGTCCGGAGCGAATCGCGCGCTCCCGACGATCCCGCGTCGGAATGCCACGCGGTGAAATGAGGCCGCGGAGGGCTTCCGGGACGTTGCGCGAGCAAACCACCCCGCCAGAGCGGCGACGCCAATCGCTCCCGCGAACATGAGCGGCACGACTCGCGACTTTCTTCGCCCCGGTGCCGCGAGGGCCCCCTCGCTTCCACGCGGGAGCTCCGAGATGTGGTCGCGCATGCTCGCGACGTCGCGAGCGAGATCCCGTGTCGAGGCATATCGCTCCGCCGGTTCTTTGGCCAGACAGCGCTCGACCAGCCATCGTAACGGTGCCGGCGCGTCGGGATTGATCCGAGAGACCGGTTCGGGCTCCTCGTTCAAGATCGCCGAAAGCGTGTCCACGGCGGTTTTCTTCTGAAATGCGCGCCGGCCCGTCGCCATCTCGTACAGGGTCGAGCCGAAAGCGAACTGGTCCGAGCGGAAGTCGATGGCCTGCCCCGCCGCCTGCTCCGGCGACATGTACCCCACGGTGCCGAGCACGGCCCCCGGCGAGGTGCCCGTCTCCGTCAGCAGATGCGAGCCTCCGCCGCTTCCCGATCCCGTCGTGGTCAGCTTGGCCAGCCCGAAGTCCAGGATCTTGACGAGCCCATCCTGCGTCACCATCACGTTCTCGGGCTTCAGGTCCCGATGGACGATCCCGGCCTCGTGGGCCTTCGCGAGCCCGTCGGCGATCTGAGACGCGATCGCGAGGAGGCGCTTGACCGGAGGCGGACCGCCAAACAGAAGCTCCCGCAGCGTCTTGCCCTCGACCCGCTCCATCGCGATCCAGGACTGACCGTCGGAAGACCCGATCTCGTAGATCGTGATGATGTTGGGGTGGTTCAGGGCCGACGCGGAGCGCGCCTCTTTCTCAAAGCGCTTGAGCCTCGAAGGATCGGAGGCCACCTCCGCCGGCAGCACCTTGATCGCCACGTCCCTCCCGAGGCGGGAGTCCCGCGCCTTCCAGACCTCCCCCATTCCCCCGGCGCCGAGCGGAGAGATCACTTCATAGGACCCGAGATGTGAGCCGGCGGCGATCGTCATCTCATGTCACAAACGACTACCCGACTACCGGCTCGCCGCTTCCTTTCGCGCCGCC
Organism: uncultured Acidobacteriota bacterium; assembly: GCA_963733955.1. GTDB lineage: Bacteria > Acidobacteriota > Thermoanaerobaculia > UBA5066 > Gp7-AA6 > DATFTF01. The sequence goes on along the minus strand of CAVTEW010000002.1, from coordinate 226,678 downwards.
CGATTGAGTGCCGCATCGAATGCCGAGAACCGGATTTCCGGGGCACCGTCCTCATGCAGGGAGAGGTAGGAGGCGAGGTGAAGGCCGTCGAAGCCTCGAAGACGATGCTTCTCCGCGAGATCCCCAGCGCTGCGGCAGACGGTTTCGCTGACTTCGACGCTCAGATACCTGGGCCAGTCCTGTTCGAAGTCTTTCTTCGCTCGGTCGTATCCGCCGCTCGTCAGCCCGCCTTCCCGCCGCTGCCGGGCAAGCGCCGCTCGTGCTTCGGCGTAGGCGACGACGGAAGTCGCCACGAGCTCGGCGCTCTCGACGAGGTCCCGAACAAGAGGCGAACCTTCCTCTTCCACATAGAGTTTGACCAGGCTGCTCGTGTCGAGGTAAGCGATCAACGTCGGTCCTGAAGGACGATGTCCGACGTGGTCGTCTTCGCCTTCACCGCCGCCGGCCTGGCGCTGCCGCGAGGCTTGCCGCCGCTCCAGTTCGCGACCCGCTCGCGAACCAGGCCCCATCCCCACCGCGCCTCGTCCGTCTCTTCGGCCGGCGTCAGCGCCGCGAGCGGCTCGCCCCGATCCGTGACGACGATCCGCTCGCCCTGCCGGACGCGCTTCAGGTACTCGCTCAGATGGTCCTTGAGAGCCCGAACGCCCACCCGTGTCATGGAGCCTCCTGTGGCCATGAGAGTACCATCGTTGAGGCTACAATCACCGGATTCCCTCGGCGATGAAGAGGTCCGAAAAGTAGCGCGTGTAGCCGTAGACATAGGACTGGCCGTCGGGCGTCGGGATGACCCCGACGAGACCCGTGCCGATGTCGGCGATCGAGAACTCCTTCCAGGGCTCGAGACGCCCCGTCGCGAGCTCCAGGCGAAAGACCCGAAGCGGGACGTCCGCGCTCGACCGCACGAAGAGCGACTTCCCGTCCGCGCACCATTCGATCGCGTAGTGGTCGGCCGGAATCCCACGGATCGGCTCGGCGGATCCTCCCTCGAGATCCCAGATCCGGCTCTGACCGCCGTTCGTCGAGAGGAATGCTTTCCGGCCGTCCGGCGAGACGTGGACCGCCGAATCGATGGAGAGTCCCTCGGGCGTGACCGCGCGCGAGGAGCCGCTCTCGACGTCCATGAGGTAGAGCCTCGGAGCGTGACCAGCCTCGCTTCCCCGAACCAGAATTCGGCGGGCGTCGGGCAGGAAGCGAGCGCCGCCCCCCGCGATCCGGATCTTCCCCAGAGGGACGCGCCGCGGGAGGCCGGGTCCGGTGGGGAGCAGGACGAGGTAGTCGGCCTGGGCGTCGGGAGAGACGAGCGCCCACTGCCCGTCTGCCGAGAGTGCGTGCGCCTGCCCCTCGCCGAGGCGCACGGCGGGGGAACCGTCCGTCCGGCGCAGGTAGACGGCGTGGTTCACACCGCCTCCCTGCCCGATCTCGTTGAAGAGCAGCGTCCGCCCGTCGGCCGAAAGAGCGACCGGCACCGAGCCATCGAGCCACGAGAGGTTGCGTTCGCCGGGCTCCCCCTTCGCCCGTCCGACGATCTCGCGCTCCTGCGTGACGCGCTCGAGGAGCACCCGGCCATCGCGGGCGACGTCATGGAGGCCGAAATCGCCCGGAAACGACGCGAGGAACCGGCTCCGGCCGGTCAGCGAGAGCGACCGGAGCGTCGTCGTACCACTCTCGATCTCGTTGAACCAGAGCTCGTCGCCGCCCGGCGACCATCGGAACTCCCAGGGAACGTCCGCGATTCGCCGCGTCTTCCCGGCCCGATCGATCGTCGTGAGCCGATGCGCCTGTTTCGCTCCCGGAACCCAGGCGTCGTTGTCCTCGAACGCGATCAGGTCGCCCTTCCGCGAGAACTGGATGGGGCCGACCCATCCTCGTGGTTCGTACAGGACCTTTCCGATCGGATATTCCAGACGGGGATGGCTGCCGGCGACGTGGACAACCGCGAGGCTCTTTCCGTCCGGCGCCCAATCCGCATAGCGGACGTCCTCCATGAGCTCTCTCGGAGCGCCTCCGGCGAGCGAGACGGTCGCGAGAGTCCCCTGCCTGGGAGCGCCGCCGACGAGGATCGCGAGCTCCCCGGAGGAAGAGACCGCCACGATGTTCGCGGGAGGCAGGCCGAGGGAGCGGGGCTCCGGCGTTCCGGGCCGCACCGAGAAGAGCTCTCCGGGAGACCTCTGGGCGCCCGCGTCGGCGCTGTAGACGATCTGGCCGTCGGGGGCGAACCTGGCGTCGCCGATCCCTGCTCGCCGGAACGTGATCTGGCGGAGCGTCGGCCGCGAGGAGAAGACCGATTTCCAGTAGGGCCGCCCCGCGAACACGCCGAGAGCGACGGCCCCGAGAAGCGCGAGTGCGGCGACGGCAGCTGGAAGCCGCAACCCTCTCGACGGCGCCACGGCGGCCGATGCGTCCGGGCTGGACGCTTCGGAAAGGCGATCCCGAAGTGTCCCGAGATCGCGAGCGAGGTCGCGCGTCGAGGCGTAGCGGTTCGCCGGATCCTTGTCGAGGCAACGCTCCACGACCCACCGAAGCGGAACCGGAGCCTGCGGCACGACCTGCCCGACCGGCTCGGGTTCCTCGTGCAGGATCGCCGACAGCGTGTCCACGGCCGTCCCTTTCTGGAACGCCCTCTTTCCCGTCGCCATCTCGTAGAGGATCGACCCGAACGAAAACTGGTCGGAGCGGAAATCCACCGCCTGCCCGGCCGCCTGCTCCGGGGACATGTAGCCGACGGTGCCGAGCACCATGCCGGGACTCGTTCCCGTCTCGGTCGGCAGATGCGATCCCTGATCGCTCCCAGACCCGGTCGTCGTCAGCTTGGCCAGACCGAAGTCCAGGATCTTGACCAGCCCGTCTTTGGTCACCATCACGTTCTCGGGCTTCAAGTCCCGGTGCACGATCCCGGCTTCGTGCGCACGCGCGAGGCCGCCGGCGATCTGAGCACCGACGTGGAGAAGCCTCTTGCTCGGAAGTGGTCCGGCAAAAAGAAGCTCGCGAAGCGTCTTGCCCTCCACCCGCTCCATGGCAATCCACGAGACCGAGTCCGACGTTCCGATGTCGTAAATCGTGACGATGTTGGGATGATTGAGAGCCGACGCCGCCCGCGCTTCCTTCTCGAAGCGCCTCAAGCGCGAGGGATCGCCCGCGACCTCCGCCGGCAGGACCTTGATCGCTACCTCGCGCGCGAGCCGTGTGTCCCGAGCCCGCCAGACTTCTCCCATCCCTCCGGCGCCGAGACTCGAAATCACCTCGTAATGTCCGAGGCGGCTGGCGCCCGAGATCGTCATCTTCCAATGACCCTGTCACGCGGTCGCTGACGATCGACCCGGTCGCCGGGCCAAATACCGGATCTGGAGGTCATCTCGCGGCCGGCAGATCCAAGGAAATCGCCAGCGCCCGATTCAACTCATCGATTTGAAACGGCGAGAGTGATCCCACGAACATCGAAAGCTTTCGTTTGAACATCAGAGCCAGGAAATCGCAGCGGATCGCGGAGATCCTCGGCAACCCCGAGTCCGGACCAATCACGACTTCGGTCGAGATTCCCAGGACCTCGCTGTAGACAGGGGCGCAGACGACGGTCGAGATATCGGGATTATCCGCGACGAACTGCCGAGAGACGATGACGTAGAAGCCTGGCTTGCCGCCGCGCTCCGGTGCCTTCTCGCGCGTCCTCCAGATTTCACCTCGGTTCAAGGCTCTGCCTGTTCGCCGACCAGGGCCTTCGCCTGCCGCGCGATCAGACGCCGGTGCTCCGCATAGACCTTTCTCTCCCGTTCGTCGCGCTGCCGACCTTCCCGACGTTGCAGGAACTCTCGGAGGGCCTCACGGACGATCCGCGATCGGTTTCCGCTCGCCGTCTTCCTCCCGGCGTGCGGCGGGGTCCGCGCCGACTTCTCCGAGGGCCGCGCCAGCCGATCGAGACCGGCCAACGTCTCCTCGTCTATTGAGATCGCAATAGTTTTCATATTGGCAATATATCAGTGTTGCCTGAGCTCCGCAACATGATGGAGTGAATCTCGGTTCAAGGCCGACGTGGCGCGCGCCTCCTTTTCGAAGCGCTTCAACCTTCCAGCGTCGGCCGAGACCTCGACCGGCAGCACCTTGATCGCCACCTCGCGGCGCGAGACGCGTGCCCCGCGCTCGATAAACCTCTCCCATTCCCCCAGCTCCAAGGGGAGAGAGAACTTCGTAAGGCACCAGGCGACTTCGAGGCGAAATCGTCATGTCAATTCGGGCGGGCGCCCCGCGGACCTCGATCCGATTTCCCTCGGACAGAGCGATTCGACGTTGCTCGTGATCGGAAGAACGACGACGAGGGACCCGTGGCGGTTGCAGGAGTCGTTTGAGATGACGACGGCGGAACGAGTCTTCCGTATCTCGGTCCGAGAGCAGGCTCGAGAGCAACTCAATCGACATCCCCGGGACGCGGCGTATTTCTCACTCGGGCCAATGCTCGGTCTCCGTCCTGGACCAATCGGAGGCGAGCCCTCGGCGCCAGGGCTCCTTGGCCGCGGTCCTGTACGCGGCATCGAGCCTCGCCCGGTCCGGGCGGATCCGCGCGCGGATCGCCATTTTCGATGAACGCGCTGATCCGCCTAGGAGGGAGCTCCTTCTTTAGCCGCTTGTGGAGCGCCTCATCCATTGTGATGTTCAGTCGAACCGACATGGCGTCTCCCCGCAGCTAATCCTGTCTTGTATACATCTTCGTACAAGACGGGAGGCGCGAGCCAAAACCGTCAATCATTGTCCCGCGTACTCCGCGTGCTCATCCCCTCTCAATTTCCGCCTCCGTTGTCCCGACCCCTCCGAAGCAGCGAAAGACGAGCCGAGCTTTCCCCATCTTGATCTGATCCCCATTGGCGAGCCTCGTGGGGGACGTCACCTTTCGATCTCCTACATAGGTTCCGTTTCGACTACCGAGATACTCCAGTGTCGCGACCCCATCGGTGATCACGATTCGGGCATGGCGGCGTGAGACGCTGTTCAAATCGATCCAGACGGCAACCTCGGGATCGCGGCCCAGCACGTTTTCCCCGGCGGTCAATGCGACCTCCCGGTCCCCCCAAACCAGTCGATAGGAAGGCGAAGAAAGACCATGCGCTTCGGCGGCGCTCGCCGCCTCCGCACAGAACGAATAGCCATATCGGGGCAGAGTCCTGAAGATTCGCTGATTTCGGGCGTCATCGCCGAGCGCGGCGCGCAGCTCTGCCATGAGGTTGGACAGGTTCGCGTCCGACACAAAGGTGTCGTGTCAGAGAAACTTGTGGATCTCTTCCTTGGAGACCGCGTGGGGCCGGCGCTGAATTAAGAGCTCGAGCAATTGGAAGGCCTTGGGTGACAAGTCAACAGGATTGCCGCCGCGAAACACTTCTCGCGTGCTCGCATCGAAGAGGCAATCACCGAAGCTGACTCGCATTTGATCCCCGGGAGACGGCGCGATCGTCGCGCGAGTCTTTCGAGGTTTCCCTTAAAGCGCTATCTTACCGATCTCCGAACCTGAAGGGCTTGGCGAAAACCTGTCCAGGGCTTGGCGATCTCTTAAGACTTCAGGCTGCGCCTTCTCCATCCTTCCCAATGAAGAAACCCGATTCGGGCGGGTGACTTTGGAAAGGAGGTTCGGCCATGAAAACGCTAGCAGCAATCGGGCTCATGCTCCTCGGCGCGCTCCTCGGCTGCAGCAACAGTGGTCCCACGGCGCCGGAGGGTCGTGGATCGGTGACCGCGATTCCGACTCAGCCACCGCCCCCAACTCAGGGGCACCCAACCCAGCCGCCGCGGGCCACACCGACGCCGAAATGCAGACCGGCATTCACCTGCGACGAGTGAGCCCGGAAGGTCAACGTGAAGCAGGCTCGCGCGGTCGGCCGTCTCTTCCGAGAGAGTAATGACTGACGGAATCCGACCGCGCGAGCCGATCACGGGGCGGGCGAGACTAACGGATCTAATATCAGTCGCCGCTTCGATCAGACGCCTTTTCCCGCCGTCCCGATCCGGCCAGATCGGCCACGGCGTGGAAGACACCCCGAACGACCTCTCGCATTCTTCCGTAATCCAATGTCTCTGGCATGTCCGCCGCCGTGTGGTAGCGGTCGTTTCGATAAAAAGCGGTGTCGGTGATCATCACGGCCGGGAACCCTTCCTTCCAGTAACTGGCGTGGTCGGAGAGGTCGATGCCCGGAACCCACCTCGGGGCGTTGATCGAATGGACCGGCAGGTCGCTCGCCGAAACGCATTGCCCGCTTGACCCGGCGGACCAGGCCGACTCCAGGCAGGGTTCCGACGACCGCGATGAAATTGCCCCTCCCCGGATAAAACAACCGCAGCGGCGGGAACGGAAACTGCTGGCTGCCCGAAGCGTCTTCGAAACAACCAATCATCTCCAGACACAGCATGCCGACCACGCGGCGGCCGTCGCTGGCCAGGGATCGCGCGTGCACGGAGCTTCCCATGAGGCCTGTTCCGAAGAAGGGCATCTCCTCGAGGCAGAAGGCGACGAGCTCGACGCTTCTCGCGAGGGGCGCTCCTTCCAGCAGCCGGGCGAGCTCGATTAACCCGGCCACGCCGCTCGCGTTGTCGTCCGCGCCCGGCAGCTCGCCGGCCACGTCGTAGTGAGCTCCCACGACGACGATTTCCGGGGTTGGCGGGCCGAGCCGCGCGATGACATTGCAGTACTCCTCGCCGTTCGCGGTGAAGACCTGTTCGGAGACCGCGGCCCCGCGCCGAGACAGCTCCTCCCCAATCCACGCCGCGGCGCGGGACAGGTTCACCGGATGGCCGAAGTCTCGAGGAGAGAACTCGCCCACCAATCGCTCGACGGAAGACTGGAGCCGAGATCGATCGGCTACGCAGTCTGGAAGGCCCCTTCCCCGCCGCGTGCGAGCCATCGGCTGGACGGTCCAGAACCAGCCCAGGAGACCCAATAAGAGCGCCGCCAGCCCGCCGGACGGCAGGCAAGTCATGTTTCAGCGAGCCGCGCTTGTCGGTGAAACGCCAGGATCCGCGCCACGCAGGAACCCCGCCACCGCGCGGGCGAATGCCGCCGGCGTCTCCTCCTGCGGCAGGTGCCCGGCGTCGGGCAGCACCACGAGCTGCGCTCCGCGGATCTCCGAGGCAAGGCGGAACCCATCCGAAGCCGGAAGGAGATGATCCTCCTTGCCCCACACGACCAGCGTCGGCATCTCGATCTTCGCCAGGAGATTCTCGTCCTTTCTCGCTGGTCCGCACGAAGGCGAGCGCGGCCCTGCGTGTTCCGGGAACGGGAATGGGATCCCACCAGTCGGAAATCGTCTCCTCCGTCACGCGCTCGCCTCTGGCGTAGAGCCGGTGGCGCAGCGTGTAAGCAACAACAGGCTTCACAAGGAAGTCCATCTGCACTTCGCCCAAGAGCGGCATCCGTAGCGTCCGAAACCCAAAAGGTATCGTGCCACCGGGAAATGCCGAGTCCACGAGAACGAGGGCGGCCAGCCGGTCGGGCCGCGCCGCGGCGACGATGAGGCAAACCGCGCCTCCCAGAGAGTTGCCCACCAGCACGGCGCGTCGGATGCCACGAACATCGAGGAATCGCAGGAGGGCCGCGGCCTGTCCCGCTGACGAATAATCGTTGTGCCGGGGGCGGTCCGAGTACCCCGCTCACGGAAGGTCGACGGCGATCGCGGCATGCCCGGCCCCGATCGGCGCGAGAACCCTCTTCCAGGTCGCGGAGGAAGAGAGGAACCCTTGAACGAACACAATCGGGGGCTCGAGCGTGCCTCCGACTTCCCGCGATCGCCACCGGACGCCATCGACCACGGTATCGCGCTCGCCCGCTTGCAGAGGGGGGATCGAGGCAGGCCGTTCGAGCAGCCGCCGCACCGCGACCGCGATGAGAAGAAACAACAGCAGGAAGCCAAGGAAGCGCAGAAGGCAGCCCAGAGAAACCTCCCCGGAAGTCGCAATTCTAGCGGCCCTCTCCTCGCGAACTGGCACGGCCCGTGCTCTCTTCACTTCAGGAGGCCGAGGCTCGGCGAAACGCGCGCGCGGGCGTTGCCGGTCGAGGCCGAACGTTTACTCTCCGCGCTCCCCGGCGCGGAGCCAGACACTCGCAAGGAGGTTTCCCATGGCTGCCCGTGTCCGTTCCTTCGTCGGTCTCGCTTCGATTGCGATCTTCGCCGTCGTGCTCGCTGGAGCCTGCAAGACGACATCGTCCCCACACCAGCAGTTCGACGACGGGGCCATCAAGGCCTCGGTCAAGGCCAAGCTGGCCGCCGATGTCCAGCTTTCGACTCTCACCAACATCGAAGTCAACTCCACCAACGGCGTCGTGACTCTGGCCGGCCAGGTCCGTGACGAGTCCGACCGCATAGCGGCGGAGAGAGTTGCCCGTAGTGTTGACGGCGTCGTGCGCGTGAACAACGAGCTGCAGATCAAGCACGCGAGTTAGCTCGAGCCGCGATCCGCGATCGGGAATCGGCACCGGATCGGTCCCTGAAGAGGGACTGGTCGGACGTCCGATTCCCGATCTGTGATTTCCGATAACCTGTCCGCGTGCCGACCTGGAAGCTGACGCTCGAGTACGACGGGACGCGCTACCGCGGCTGGCAGTCGCAGAAGAATACCGATCGCACGATTCAGGGCGTTCTCCTGCGGGCCGCTCGCGAGCTCATTGGAGGACCGGTCACGATCGGCGGCGCGGGCCGGACCGACGCCGGCGTCCATGCCCTGGCGCAGGTCGCTCATCTCAAAGCGGCGGGAGACTTCTCCGAACGTGACCTGCTGTGGGGCTTGAACGACCGGCTTCCCTTCGACGTCAACGTCCTGGAGGTCGCTCCCGCCCCGCCGCGCTTCGACGCGCGCCACGACGCGCGCTCACGCACGTACGTCTATCGGATTTCCAGGCGGCGCACGGCCCTGGAGAAACGATTCGTGTGGTGGGTCAAGGACCGGCTGGACGTGAGCGCCATGTCGCCCGCGGCGAAGCTCTTCGCCGGACGCCACGGTTTCGCCTCGTTCTGCGAGAATCCGGAGGGTCAGACATCGACGATCGTCATCGTGGAAGCGAGCGAGATTCTCGACCGCGGCCACGAGATCCACTACAGGATCCGGGCCTCACATTTCCTCTGGAAGATGGTGCGGCGATTGGTGGGGACCCTGGTCGAAGTCGGCCGCGGGAACCTGACTCCGGCGGAGGTCGAGAGACTCATGACCGAGAGATCCACGGAGCCGGCTCGCTGGACCGCGCCGCCGTCGGGACTCTTCCTGGAAACAGTGATCTATCCTGCGGCGGGCGCGGACGGGGCCGACCCGGTCAGCTCTTCGGAATCGCGCATCCGAAAGCCTTCGTTTCGGCGGGCTTGATCGGTCGGCCCTCGAGCAGAGCGTCGAGCGCGTCCTCGAGATCCGGTGCAACTCCCGAGTTTCGGATCCAGAACGTTGTCCCGAAACGTCAAGTGCATGCGTGCTCTAGCAGGCTGCTGAAAGATGATTGCGGGCGTCGCGTCAGGGCTTTTGCAACCCGCAGCGGACCGAAAGACTCGCCACGGCCGACGAGCGACCATTCCGATGAGAGTCACGTCGCTGCGCGCAAAAGCCCTGCCGCCGCAAGCGGTTGCGGCGGCTCGCAACGCCGCTGGTCACCTCGATGGAGGCGCCAGGAAGAGCACCTCCGGTGGAATCGCTGACGCGCCTCTCGATGTTGCCGGTCGTCTGCCCGAGCGCCGCAAGAGAGCACAGCAAGCCCAGCGCCGCCCCGGGAAAAACCCGACGACTCATTGTCACTCCTCGGCGAGCTCTCTTCGCCTTGAAACGCTCGATTCATGGAGTCTTGTGCTGATCGGTCCACAGGGGTCAAATCCGCCCGATCGCGATGCTCGATCATTTGAGTCCTTCGGCCACGAAGAGGTCTCCGAAGTACTTGCTGTAGCCATAGACGTAGGACTTTCCATCCGGCGTGGGAAGAACCTCCATGCCTCGGTTACCGACCTCCGAGACGGAGAACTCCCTCCAGAGCTCCAGGCGGCCCGTGGAAAGCGCGAGACGGTAGACCTTGACCGGGTTGATTTCCGTCGTCCGCACGAAGAGAGAGCGTCCGTCGGCGCACCATTTGATCGGCAAGAGATCCTTTGGAAGGCCTGGCACCGCTCGGGCGGGTCCTCCCTCTACGTCGTACAGCTCGCTCCCGCTTCCCTGCCTGTAGCAAACCAGAACCCTGCCGTCGGGCGAGAGCGCAAAGGGCACCTGAGGGTGAATTCCTTCGGGCGTCACGGCGCGGGCCTTGCCGCTCTCGATGTCGAAGACGTAGAGCCGCATCTTCTGGTCGGCATCGATCGCCCGCAAGAGGATGCGCTTTCCGTCCGGGAAGAAACAGGCTCCCTCGCCCAAGAGCCTGATCCCGGGGAGCGACAACTCGCGCGGCTGGCCGGCGCCCGTCGGGAGAAGGACCAGACGAGAGCTGTCGGCGCCCGGCGAGGCAAGCGCCCACTGCCCGTCCGGCGACAACGCGAGGGAGTGACCCTCGCCGAGGCGCACCGCGGGAGAGCCGTCGGTCCTGCGCTTGTAGACCGACTGCCGCGGGCCGCCCCCCACGCCCATTTCGGTGAAGAGGAGGAGTGTCCCGTCGGCCGAGAGGTCGGCCGGAACCGAACCGTCGAGCCAGGTCAGGTTTCGCTCGGCCGGCTGGCCCCCGACGCGCCCGACGATCTCGTGTTCTGCGGATTCTCGTTCGAGCAGTACCCCTCCGGCGCGGGAGACGCCGTGGAGCACGAAATCTCCGGGGAAGGAGGCCAGAAAGCGCCTCTTCCCCGAAAGCGTCACCGCCCGGAGCGATGTCGCGCCGCCTTCAATCTCGTTGAACCAGATCTCGTCACCGCGCGGCGACCAGTGAGCTTCCAGAGGAATCGATGCGATCCGGCGCGTCTTCCCGGAGAGATCCAGCACAGTGAGATTCCTGGCGGCGCCGGGCACCGAGAACATCCCCTCGACGCAGAGTATCCGGTCCCCGATCGGCGAGAACTCGACAAAGCGGGTCGAGCCCGCAGGTTGGTACAGCACCTTCCCGATGGGGAACTCCACCCGCGTTCGTCCGTCGACCTGGTGGACCACCGCCAGGTTCTTTCCATCAGGGGCCCAACTCGCGCTCCAGACGTTCTCCACGAGCTCGCGAGGCGCACCGCCGGCCAGAGATACGGTGGCGAGTGTCCCCAGATTCGGCGTGCCGCCGACCAGAATCGCGAGCTCGCCCGACGCCGAAACGGAGAGGATGTTGGCCGGAGGCAAACCGAGCGATCGCGACTCGGGCGTACCGGGCTGCACCGCGAAGAGCTCGCCCGGACCACCGACGGCGACGGAGTAGATGATCGTCTGGCCGTCGGGGCCAAATCGCGCCCAGTTGACGCCGGCGCGCCGGAACGTCACTTGCCGCAGGATCGGGTGAGAGCTGAATCGCGCTTTCCAGATTGGTCGGCCGACAAAGACGCCAATCGAGAGCGTGCAAAGAAATGCGAGCAGCAGGACCGCAACCCGGAGAGGCGCGGGGAATCGGGCAGGCACGGCCGCGAGCGCCACTCCGGTCAGCGACGCTTCGGAAAGATGGTCTCGCACGGTCGCGAGCTCGCGCGCGAGGTCCCGCGTCACCCCATAGCGGCCTTCGGGCTCCTTGGCCAGGCATCGCTCCACGATCCAGCGCAGCGGCGCCGGAGCCTGCGGATTGATCTCCGCGACCGGCTTCTGCTCTTCGTGCAGGATCGCCGAAAGCGTGTCGACGGCGGTGCTCTTCTGAAATGCCCTCTTGCCGGTCGCCATCTCGTAGAGGATCGAGCCGAAGGAAAACTGGTCCGACCGAAAGTCCACCGGATGGCCCCCGGCCTGCTCCGGAGACATGTACCCGACCGTCCCCAGCACCACCCCCGGGCTCGTCCCCGTCTCCGTCGGAAGCTGAGAGCCCTCGTCGCTGCCCGAGCCGGTTGTCGTCAGCTTGGCCAGGCCGAAGTCCAGGATCTTGACCAGCCCATCCTTCGTCACCATCACGTTCTCGGGCTTCAGGTCCCGGTGAACGATCCCGGCCTCGTGAGCCTTGGCTAATCCGTCCGCGATCTGCGCGGCGATCGGCAAAAGCTTTCGGACCGGTAGTGCTCCGCCAAAGAGCGCCTCGCGCAGGGTCTTCCCGTCCACCTTCTCCATGGCGATCCACGAAACCGCTTCCGTTTGCCCGATCTCGTAGATCGTGACGATGTTGGGGTGGTTGAGCGCCGAGGCGGCCCGCGCTTCCTTCTCGAAGCGTTTCAAACGCGACGCGTCTGAGGAGACCTCCGCCGGCAAGACCTTGATGGCGACTTCGCGTTCGAGCCGCGAGTCCCGCGCCCGGTACACCTCTCCCATCCCGCCGGCGCCCAGCGGAGAAAGCACCTCGTACGGGCCGAGCCGCGATCCTGACGGCAGCGTCATACCGCGCCGCCCGCTTACCAGCCTTTTGTCACGGCAATATCCGGCATGGGGTAGTGCTTGACGTTCTGCGTATAGATCTTCCCGCCCGTCGCCGCCGCCGTAGCGGCCAGAATGGCGTCGTGGACGTCGATTCCGTGTGACGGGTGCCATCGGCGGTAGAGGAGTCCCGCCTGGTCCACGATTTCCCGAGTGACAGCCTCTGTCTTGAAACGAGAGAGGAAGGAAAGCGTCGGGCTTTCCTCCTCCGGCCGCATGAAGAAGACGACCTCGGCCCGCTGGAGAGCGCCGGTCCACAGCTCCACGCCCGGTTCCGCCGAGAGCCTGCGAAGCACGTCTGCCGCCTTACCCTCGCCACGAAGGTGCCAGATCAGGATGTCGCTATCGACGTACGCGCGCATGTCGCTCCCGGTGCAGCCGCTCGAATCCCCTCTGGAACTCCCGCCGCGCCCGGCGAATCGTGGTCTCGGGCCGCTCTCCACGCCTCCAGGCGCCGAGCGTTTCGGACCAGACGTCGCCGTCTCTTCCCTCGGAGAGCTGTCCGGCGCGCAGATGGATGGCCTCCTCGAGAAACCGGCGCTTGGTCATCTTCAGTCTCCGAGTCACACGCTCCATCTCGTCGAGCGCCGCCTCGTCCAGCCGGGCCGAGAAGATCTTGTCCACAGGCCGCCTCCTTACGTAAGCACGTTAACGTAAGACCACCCCGACGTCAATCCCTTTGTCGCCCTGGCCAGGATCGGCGCGACCTCAAGAGACCAGGCAAACCGCTCGCGCGCCAACGGCCGCCGCCGCCCGCGCCTCCTTCTCGAAGCGTTTCAAACGCGACGCGTCTGAGGAGACCTCCGCCGGCAGGACCTCGATGGCGACTTCGCGTTCGAGACGCGTGTCCCGCGCCCGGTACGCCTCACCCATCCCGCCGGCGCCCAGCGGAGAAAGCACCTCGTACGGGCCGAGCCGCGTACCGGCGGACAGGGGCATGGGACTCCTGCGCGAATCCTATCTTCGCCGCAGCGGGTCGGGCATCCAGGCCTTCACGCATCCGGGAAGCTCCACGGTCTTCCTTTGTCAGAGCTTCCGAAGGATGGCGACGCTCGACGTGGCCACGGCCGCGAACGTTCTGATCCACGAAGAGTTGCACTCGTTGGGCGCCGGCGAGGCCCCCACGCCGGGGTTACCGACGACGGAGGAGATCACCATTCGAGTCCGCGATCGTTGCGGACGGTGACCCTTCGCACTGAGAGGAGATCCGCCGCGCGACGTCAGCGAGGCGACGGCCGGCCTCATCCGCTTGTCCCCGTTTCGGTGGACCCGGAGGCGGAAAAAATCCGATAGATCAGCGACAGGGAGCCGATCTTGAACTCGTCGCCGTCCAGGAGTGCCGTGGCCACGGTGATCCTGCTTCCGCGGAGAAACGTCCCGTTCTTGCTGCCCAGGTCTTCGATCGTGGCCCGATCGCCGGCGACGCGGATGCGGGCGTGGCGCCGCGAGACGCTCTTGTGGTCGAGGAAGAGGCCCGCCTCGGGATCCCTGCCCAGGACCGTATCGCCCTCCTCGAGCGAGATCTCCCGGGGCCCCCAGTAGAGGCGGTAGGCGAATCCCGGACGCCGCGCCCGCTTCGGCTCCGGACGGGCGGACTCCTCGGTCGCGTCGCCGGAGAACGCGTACCCGAACCGGTGCACGGTCCGAACGAACCGCGACTGCTGGGCATCGTCGCCGATCGCCGACCGGACCTCCGCAAGCAGGCTCGTCAGCGTCCCGTCCGTGACGAACGTTCCGGGCCAGAGCTTCTCGTGGATCTCCGTCTTGGAGAGGGCTCGCGGGCGATTCTCCAGGAGAAGGAGCAGGAACTGAAACCCCTTGGGAGAGACGTGCGCCGGCTCGCCGGCGACGCGCAGCTCCCGCGTCTCGCCGTCGAGGAGGCAGTCACCGAATCGAAATCGCATCTGGCCTCCCCGGAAAAAACCCGGAGATTCCCCGGCTTTCGCCGACGACTCTTTTCGCCCCGGAGCAGATCTTGATTATCGCGCAACGGCCGCCAAATCCGGCGGCCGGGCGCTCCGAAAGGAGACGCCCATGGTTCGACGCGATGCGAAGGGTCGCTCCCCGCTCCTCGCTCCCCTCGTGCTTCTCGCCCTGCTCCCGGCGCCGGAGGTGACGGCCCGAGGCGGCCCCGCCCGGCTCGTTCTCACCGGCGCGGAGGGATCCTCGGCGCTCGAACGGTCCGTTCGGGACGCGGTGCGCACCGCGGAATCCAAGCTCGCGAGCCCCGCCTGCCTCCAGGTGTTCTCCGATTTCCGGGACGGCTCGGGCCGGTCGATCCAGGAGAACCTCGACAGGCTCGGACACAGCGCCACGATTCACCTGGGCTCGATCCTGTTCTACGACGGCCACGGCTACGCGCGGTGCGACGACCGGAGCACGATCGCCTCCACCTCTCCCGGCAGCCACGTCGTGTACATCTGCGCTCCCCAGTTCCTGGAAAAGCAGCGCCGCGATCCGGGCCTCGTCGCGGTGCTGGTGATCCACGAAGAGCTCCATTCGCTCGGGCTGGGCGAGGACCCGCCGACCAGCAAGGAAATCACGGCTCGGGTGATTGCGCGGTGCGGGAAATGAACAGGCTGGACGCCCCCGCGCGCGAAGAGGCCCTTCTGGCCGAGGCGGACGCCCTGGCGATTCCCTGGCAGGCGATTCTCCTCGACGAAATCGTCGCGGAGAAGACCCTGCAGCGGGGATTTCCCGAATCGCCGGCCGAGTGGCCGCTCGCCTGCGCCTTCCACCTGCTGCCGAGTTCCCTGCTCCGGTCCTGGCGAGTGCGGGATCGATTGGCGCGCCTCTCGTGGGAGGCCACCGCGGAGGGCTCCCGGGAAGCCGCCATGCAGCTGCGCGACCTCTACC
This sequence comes from uncultured Acidobacteriota bacterium, assembly GCA_963733955.1. Taxonomy (GTDB): domain Bacteria; phylum Acidobacteriota; class Thermoanaerobaculia; order UBA5066; family Gp7-AA6; genus DATFTF01. The sequence goes on along the minus strand of CAVTEW010000002.1, from coordinate 211,375 downwards.
GGCACATGACGGGAAGTCGGATTTCGCGGCCGCCGATCGACTTCCTCATGGCGAGCCATCTCTGGCTGGGGTACCGGAGGGTCCTCGAGCTGCGCAACGCCGCGCGGGCCGCGGACCGGAGCCGGGGAAGCCGCGCGTCCAGGATCGAGGCCGTCCTGCGAACGGGCTGCAGCGCTTCGGACGCCGGGTGGGCCATCGATCGGGCCGACCGCACCCGCAAGTCCCACACTCTCGACGACGCGATGCGTCAAACGCGCACGGAAGGATTCGAGCTGCCCCACGGGCGGTCGGAGCCCGACGCCTTCCTGCGTCTCAAGAGATTCCTTCTGCGCCGCGGATTTCTCCCGGCCAGGAGCGGCCGTCCGTCGGCGCGGACGAGACACTTCGTCGCCGGCGACGAGCATCTCGCCGGCCCGCCCGGGAAGAAGAGCCGGCCCCGGCGAATTCCCGGAAATCTCCCGTCCGATCCCGAGGACTTCACGGCCGGCCGGATTGGACCCTGAGGCCGCGGGAAAGAAGCGATCGATTCGAAGAAAGGGGACAGCCATGAGAGTTCTTCTTGCGATCCTGATTCTGGCGGTCGGAGCGCTGGTCCGCTGCGGCGCCGGGCCGACCGCGCCCAGCGTCAGCGCGGCCCCGGCGCAGGCAACGCCGGTTCCGACGCGGGAGCCCACGCCGCTCGCGACGCCGGCGCTTCCCTGTCGCCCCTATCCGAAGTGCCTGAAGTGAGAGGCCCGGGCGGCCGGACCGAGCGCGCGGATGCGGCGGGCCGTCGCGGCGCCTACAGAACATCGGCCGCTTCGATGGCCCGGGAGAAGGCGGTCGTCCAGATGCCGGCGAGCGCAGCGACGCTCTCGTCGACGAGACGGCGGGCGCCGATGGAGATCCGCAGGCGGTCACCGGTCACGCGCCCGATGGTCCGCAGCGGCACGCCGCTCTGCTCCGCCGACGCCGCGACCGCCGTCTCCGCTCCGGGGGAGAAGGTGACGAGCGCCCGGCCGGTCGACTCGCCGAAGAGGAGGGCGCAAGGCCGGACGTCCCCGGCGAGCGTCACGTCTGCTCCCAGGCCGGAGCGCATGGCGCACTCGGCCAGCGCCACGGCGACGCCGCCGTCGGAGCAATCGTGGGCCGAGGACAGCTTCCGATGGACCGCCAGGGCGATCAGCAGATCCACCAGGCGCCGCTCCGCTTCCAGGTCCACCCCCGGGCAGGGACCCTCGTCACGCGCTCGGATCGTGCGAAGGAATTCGCTGCCCCCCAGCTCGTCGCGGGTCGTACCCAGGAGCGCGACGAGGTCGCCAACCCGCGCGAACGGCATCCGGACCCGCTTCCCGACGTCTTCGAGCAGACCGACCATTCCGATCGTCGGCGTGGGCAGGATGGGCCGGCCTTCGGTCTCGTTGTAGAAGGAGACGTTGCCGGAGACGACCGGAATCGACAGCGCGTCGCAGGCGTCGGTGATGCCGCGGACGGCCTCCGCGAACTGCCACATCACTTCCGGCTTCTCCGGGCTTCCGAAATTGAGACAGTCGGTGACTGCCAGGGGCCGGGCGCCCACGGCGGCCAGGGACCGCGCCGCCTCGGCCACGGCGATCGCGGCGCCGCGGTAAGGGTCGAGCGCGCAGAAGAACGGGTTCACGTCGCTCTTGACTGCCAGCCCCTTGGACGTACCCTTGATCCGAGCGATCGCGGCGTCGCCGCCGGGCCGCTCGACCGTGTTGGTGCCGACCATGTGGTCGTACTGGGTCCAGATCCACGACTTTTCCGCGACGTCGGGGGACGCCAGCAGCTGCCGCAGGCACTCCGCGTAATCGGGGGGCTCGTCCTCCGCGGGCCAGAGAGGATCGGGGCGTGGAGCCGGAGCCCGGCGTGGGCGGTCGTAGACCGGAGCCTGGTCCGCCAGAGGCGCCGCGGGCAGATCGGCCACGATCTCCCCGCCGAAGAAGAGGACGACGCGCCCGGAGGCGGTCACCCGCCCGATCTCGACGGCTTCGAGCTCCCACTTGTGAAAGACCGCCAGGACCTCGTCCAGTTTTTCCCGGCGGCAGACCAGGAGCATGCGCTCCTGGGACTCCGACAGCATGATCTCGTACGGCGTCATTGCCGTCTCGCGGGCGGGGACCCTGGAGAGGTCGAGCTCGAGACCCGAGCCCGCGCGGCCGGCCATCTCGAACGACGAGGAGGTCAGGCCCGCCGCGCCCATGTCCTGGATGCCCACGATGGCGTCGGTCTCGAAGAGCTCCAGGCAGGCCTCCATCAAGAGCTTCTCGGTGAAGGGGTCGCCGACCTGCACGTTCGGCCGCTTCCGCTTCGTCTCGTCGCCGGCGAACTCCTCCGACGCCATCGTCGCGCCGTGAATCCCGTCGCGCCCGGTCTTGGAGCCGACGTACACCACCGGGTTGCCCGGCCCCTCGGCGCGGCCGCGGAAGATCCGGTCCTGCCGCACGACGCCGACGTTCATCACGTTGACGAGGATGTTCTCGTTGTAGGCGGCGTGAAACGTCGTCTCGCCGCCGAGCGTGGGGATCCCGATGCAGTTGCCGTAGCCGGCGATCCCGCGCACCACTCCGTCCACGAGGTGCCTCATCCGCGGCGCGGAGAGCGACCCGAACCGCAGCGAGTCGAGCGAGGCGATCGGCCGCGCGCCCATGGTGAAGATGTCGCGGAGGATCCCGCCGACGCCGGTCGCCGCGCCCTGGTACGGCTCGATGAAGGACGGATGGTTGTGCGACTCCATCTTGAACGCCACGGCCAGCCCGTCGCCGATGTCCACGATCCCCGCGTTTTCCCCGGGACCCTGCAGGACGCGCGGCCCCTCGGTGGGAAGCTTCTTCAAATGGATCCGCGAGGACTTGTAGGAGCAGTGCTCGCTCCACATCGCCGAGAAAATCCCGAGCTCCACGAGGTTGGGCTCGCGCCCGAGGATCTGGAGGATGCGGGCGTACTCCTCCTGAGAGAGGTTGTGCTCGGCGATGAGAGCTTCGGTGATCATGAAAAGAAGAGCGTAGGGGCGGGGCTTGACCCCGCCCGCAGGCGGCCGCGAAGGGCGCCTCTTCGGACCAGTGACGAGCGGGTCATCGAGCGGCCAGGGCCTGCACCGCCGACGCGAACATCTTGCGACCCTGGTCGTTGCCGAGCAGCGCCTCGGCGCAGCGGTCGGGATGCGGCATGAGGCCGACGACATTTCCCTGCGTGTTGACAATCCCGGCGATCCCATGCTCGGCGCCGTTGGGATTCGACGCGTCGGTGAGCTTCCCCTGCGCGTCGCAGTAGCGAAAGACCACGCGCCCATCGCGCTCCAGGGCCTCGAGCTCTGACGGCGGCGCGGTGTAGTTGCCCTCCATGTGGCCGATCGGCATGGTGACGACGCTTCCCTTCGCATAGAGCAGGGTGAAGGGCGTGTCGGTGTTCTCCACGCGCAGGTGGACGTCGCGGCAGACGTAACGCAAGCCGCGGTTGACGCGGACGGCGCCCGGGAGGAGTCCGGCTTCCAGCAGCACCTGGAACCCGTTGCAGATGCCCAGGACCGGTCCTCCCTGCTTCGCAAACGCCGCGACGCTCTCCATGACCGGCGAAAACCGGGCCAGAGCGCCGGCGCGGAGGTAGTCGCCGTACGCGAAGCCGCCCGGAAGAATCACGACGTCGGCGCCCTTCAGATCCGTGTCATGGTGCCAGACGTAGTCCGCCTCGCAGCCCAGCAGGTCCTTCGCGACGTAATAGCAGTCCTGGTCGCAGTTGGATCCGGGGAAAACCACGATCGCGAATTTCATGCCGGGCGTGAGGCGACGCGGGCTTCGCCCGCGCGTGAGGCGTAAGGCGTAAGGCGTGAGGCGGAACTCATACGACTCGCACGTCGAAGCCTTCGATGACCGTGTTGGCCAGGAGCTCCTCGGCCATCTTGCGCGCCTCGGCCTCGACGCGCTCTCGATCCTCGCCGGCGACGTCCAGGAAGAAGACCTTGCCCGCGCGCACGTCGCGCACCGCGGCGTGGCCCAGGCGCGAGAGGGCCGCGGCGATGGCCTTCCCCTGCGGATCGAGGATTCCCTCGCGCGGATAGACCCGGACCTCCACCTTCATGCGTCGAACGCCTCCACGCCGGCGACCTGATCGGCGACGTCGAACGCCACCGGCCACCCCGAGCGCTCGAGCGCCTCGGACAGAGCGGCCAGGGCCAGGGCCGGCGTGTTGTTGGTGCGCGACAGGTGCGTGGCCACGACGCGCTTGAGCCGGGCCCCCGCGGCCCGCCGGACCGCCTCCGCGGACTGCCGGTTGGAGAGATGTCCCCAGCCGCCGGAAATCCGGCGCTTCAAGGGCCACGTGTAGGGCCCGTCGCGCAGCATGTCCTCGTCGTGGTTGAACTCCAGGAGAACCGTGGTGGCCTCGCGCAGGAAATCGAGAAACGGCGCCTCCACCCGTCCCAGGTCCGACGCGATCACCATCCGGGCGTCGTCCCCCTCGAAGGCGTAGACCACCAGCTCGTTGGCGTCGTGCGGCGCGGCCTGGGCCCGAAAGCCGATCGACCCCACCCGGCCCTCACGGCCCGAATCGACCCGCACGAACGGCGCGAAGAGCGATCCGTCCAACCCGATCGCGTCGGCGGTGCCGGCGGTGGCGAAGATCGGACAGCCCCAGCGCGAGGAAAAGGTCAGCGCGCCGCTGGAATGGTCGTTGTGCTCGTGGGTCAGAAACAATGCCTGGATTGTGTCGGCGGCGACCCCGCGCGCCGCCAGCCGCCGCTCGATCTCGCGGGCGGAGAGCCCCGCGTCGATCAGGATCCGCGTCGCGCCCGACTCCACCAGGCACGAGTTGCCACCCGAGCCCGACGCGAGGACGGTGACGCGCATCGAGAGGGATTATAGCTTCGGCCAGCGAAAACGACTTGCGCCGCGTCTCGGAGGAAAATACCGAGCCTCGGTCAGCATTTGTCCGACACCACGATCCCGACCTTCCGCCTTCCGCCTTCCGCCTTCCGCCTCCCGCCTCACGCCTTCCCGGTCGACCCGAACCCTCCGTCGCTGCGCTCGCTCGCCGGCAGGTCCGTCACGCGCTCGAAGGCGGCGCGCGCGACGGGCGCGAACACGAGCTGCGCGATCCGCTCCCCCCGCCTCAAGGTGGCCGGTTCCTGCCCGAGGTTGGCCAGGATGACGCGGATCTCTCCGCGGTAGTCGCTGTCGATCGTTCCGGGCGCGTTCAAGAGAGCCAGCCCCTGCTTGAGGGCGAGACCGCTGCGCATTCGGACCTGGCCCTCGAAGCCCGGCGGAATCGCCACGGCGATCCCCGTGGGCACGAGGGTCCGCTCTCCGGGGGCGAGCACGAGCTCCGTCTCGATCGCCGCGCGCAGATCGCACCCGGCCGCCCCGGCCGTCGCATAGGCCGGCAGCTCGAGCCCTTCTCCGTGCGCGAGGACGGCGAGGGGGATGGTGAGGACTTGCGTCATTCGTGAGGCGGGAGGCGTGAGGCGTGAGGCGTGGCCAAATGCGGGCCCGGCGAAATCACGAGGCGGAGCTTATCGCCTTCCGCCTTCCGCCTCACGCCTCATGCCCCGTCAGAGCGCCGCCACCAGGTCCGCGGCTTTGATCGGTAGCCGCGGCACGTTGCCGACGACGGCGAGCGAGAGCGTCGAGCCGTCGAGGAGACGCTCGGCTTCCTCGCCGACGTCCGCCGCGGTCACCCGCTCGACGCCGGCGATCAGCTCCTCGGCGGGGATGGAGCGGCCGAAGTAGAACTCGTGACGGGCCTGCTGCGACGCGCGCGAGACGGTCGACTCGAGCGCGAGGATCATGTTTCCCTTGAGATTCTCCTTGGCCCAGGCGAGCTCCCGCGGACGCACGCCGTCGCGCTTCAACCGCGACAACTCGCGCAGCGTCACCTCCAGAAGGCGGGTGAGGTTCTTGGGCGCGCAGGCCGCGGAGATCGTCTCGTAGCCGCCCAGGCGGTAGGAGTTCAGCGAAGAGGCGATCGAGTAGGCCAGGCCACGCTTCTCGCGGACCTCCTGGAAGAGCCGCGAGGACATGCCGCCTCCGAGGATGATGTCGAGGAGGTTCGCGGCGAACCGGCGCTGCGACGCCTGCGAAGGCCCCTCGGTCCCGAAACACACGTGGACCTGTTCCAGGCCGCGCCGGGACGTCAGCAGCACGTGCTGGTGCCCCTGCGGGGCCGTCGCCCTGCGCCGGCGGGCCGCGTCGCGCAGGCTGCGGCGGCGGAACAGGCGGTCGATCCGGGCCAGGACGTCCCGCGGCTCGACATGGCCGGCCACGGAGAGGATCAGGTTTCCCGGCGCGTAGCGCTCGCGGTAGTAGCGATAGAGGTCCGAGACCGTGATGGCGCGAACGGTCGCCGCGGTCCCCAGGATCGGGGCGCCGAGCGGATGGCTCTTCCAGAACGCCCGGACGAACATCTCGTGGACCAGATCGTCGGGGTTGTCGTTGGCCTCTCCGATCTCTTCCAGGATGACGCCGCGCTCCATCTCCACGTCCGCCGCCCCGAAGGCCGGAGAGAGCACCACGTCGCCCAGCAGATCGAGGGCCTCCGGAAAAAGCGAGTCGAGCGTGTGGACGTAGAAACCGGTGTACTCGCGCGTCGTGAACGCGTCCACATCTCCGCCGAGCCGATCGATCTCCCGGGCGATCTGGACGGTCGAGCGCCGGCGGGTCCGCTTGAACAGGACGTGCTCCAGGAAATGCGAAAGACCCTGCTTTTCCGCCGGCTCGTCTTCGGACCCGGACCGCACGAAGAAGCCCAGGGCGAACGAGCGCACGTCCTGCATCCGGTCGATCAGAACGGTGACGCCGTTGTCGAGTCGGTGTTTGACGGTCATCGGGGTCTCGGGCGGGCGTCGTTATTCTATCCGGGGGTCGGGCCTCCTCCCCGGCCGGTCCCGCCGCGGCCACCTTAAATCACTAGAAAGAAATGGTTTGTAAAATCCGAGAGCCGCCCGGCGGACGCGCTCCCCGGCCGCTCACCGCATCGGGGGCCGGGTCGGAAAGACCGGCGCTCCCGAGGGGAGGCCGCCGCCGGGAACGCCCGCGCCCAGGTCGTTGCGGTCGGCGTCGCCGACGATGAAACGCCACTGGTCGTAATACTTCTGCCCCCGCCACTCCTGGAGCGCTTCCTTGTGCACCGTCGAGCGCACCCCGATGATCGGTCCGATCGTCTTGGTCTCCCCCGAGGCCGGCCCGAACGCCCCCGGCGTCGGGACGGGGGTCGGCGGCCCGGAAAAGAGCGACGGCGTGGGCGTGGTGGCCAGTCCGCTCTGGGCGCCGGGAAGCGCGTCGGGCATCCCCTGGATGAGCGCGTGAAACGCGCAGTCGCAGAGCGGGTCCTTCCAGGGCTTCCGGATGGCGCGCGGGCGGTTCTCGTAGAGCTCCTTGAGGTCGTTGGGATACCGCCCGTACCGCCGCTGGAAGATCGCGATGGCCCGGGCGTACTGGCGGCCGCGGAAGATCAGCTCCTGCTCCCGGTCCCGCTTCATGACCGTGGCGATCGTGGGCGCGATCCCGGCGATGACGATCGTCAGGATGGCGATGCCGATCATGACCGCGACGAGGGTGAAGCCGCCCTCGTGAGGCGGGAGGCGTGAGGCGTGAGGCGGTGGGCAATGCCAATGCCCCATTGCCGTTCGCCTTCCGCCTTCCGCCTTCCGCCTTCCGGATACGCGCATCACCAGTCTTTGTAGAGGGTGCCGTCCAGGGCCTTGCTGGCGGAGCCGCTGTGGACGTCGATGACGCCGGGCGTCACCGGCTGGTCGGCGGGCTGATCGGTCGGCACCTCCTCCATGGCCAGGACCCAGGTGTCCGCCGACTTGGTCATCGGGTCGATGGGGATCTTGCGCAGGTAGCCGTCGGTGACCAGGGTCTGGAGATCGGCCGGATAGTTGCCCTTGTCGCCATGGTATTGATCGATGACGCTGCGCATCGAGAACAGGTCCTCCTTGAGCGTGGCCTCGCGCGCCCGCTGGGGGGAGTCCTTCAGGGCGGGCACGGCGATGGCCGCCAGGATACCGATGATGGCCATGACCACGAGGAGCTCGAGGAGGGTGAAACCGGAGACGTGAGGCGTGAGGCGTGAGGCGTGAGGCGTGCTTCGCCGCGATCCCCACCGTCCCTCGGTCCTCACTTTCGCCTGACGCCTGACGCCTAACGCCTGACGCATGATCACCAATCCTTGTAAAACGTGCCGTCGATCGCGCGGTTGGGCGACAGCGAATAGATGTCGTAGACGTTCTGGCCGCCCCACGAAAAGGCGTCCGGCTCGTCCTGGAAGCTTCGCAGCCCCCATTCCGGCTTCTTGGTCATGGGGTCCACGGGGATGCGCCGCAGGAACTTCTGCTTCTTGTTGATCTGCCCGACCAGGGTGACGCCGTCCACCAGCGTCTGGAGGTCCGGCGGGAAGCCTTCCGCGCCCAGCTGCGGCGGGATCAGGCCCGCGTCGGAGTACTGCTTGTACTTGTCGATGGCGTCGCGCAGGGTCCGCAGATCGAACTTGAGCTCCAGCTCGTCCTGCCGCTTGACGGTGTAGCGCACGACCGGCACCACCATCGCGGCCAGGATCGCCAGGACCGCCGCGGTGATCGCGAGCTCGACCATGGTGAAACCCGCCAAGCCGCGCGGCCCGCGAGGCGTGAGGCGTGAGGCGTGAGGCGAACGACGCAAGTCGAACTTGCCGGTCACTCAGCGGACCTCCACCACGGCGCTCGTTCCCGGCGAAGACCCGTCGAACGTCAACGTCGTCTTGCCGGCCTTGACCCCGAGAAAGACGATCTCGGCGACGGCCCGGGTGCCCGAGAGTGGAACCGTCGCGGGGATCGAGATCAAGACGTGTCCCGCCTCGACCTTGGCGTCGGCCACCCCGCCGTCGGCCAGGATGGGACGGGCGGAGACGGCCGCCGCGACGGACGGATCGAAGCGGATCGAAATGCTGGCGTCGGCCATCGCGCCCTGGCCGGTCGCGCGCACGACCACGGCCCGCTGCTGCCCGGCCGGAACGACCAGGCTGGGCGGATCGAAATCGAACGTCGCGGAGGCGGCCGGCGCGGCCGCGTCGCCGACCGGCACGCCGATGGCCTCGCCGAAGGGCTGCGGAACCGGCGTGGGCGCCGGCTGAGGCGGCACCTGGTTCAACGGCGGCCGGAAGATGTCCGAGGGCGGAGCCACCGGGGCCAGGTTGACCGGGGCGGGGGCGGTCGACCGGTTTGGCGGCGGCGGCGCGGGGACCGGCCTCTGGTAGTCGAACGGCCCGGCCACGCCCGGCGTCTCGATTCGGGGCGAGCCGGCGAAGGAGATGTTCTGATCGGTCCCGACGTACAGGGGCGCCAGGTCCTCCTCGGTCACGTCGGGGATGCGGATGATGTGCGGGGTCAGAGTCAGCACGAGGTCGGTCGTCGTCGTGTTGACGGCGCGGTCCGAGAAGATCCTCCCGATCACGGGGATGTCGCCCAGAAACGGAATCCCCGAGTTCGTGTGCGTCTTGTCGGTGCGGTAGAGCCCGGCCAGGAAGTTGGTCTCCCCGTCCTTCAAGCGGATGTTGGAGGAGATGGTCCGGGTCCCGATGGTGGGCTGCGACGTGCCGCCGAAGTTCACCGGCTGCCCCAGCTGGGACACTTCCAGCGCGAGCTTCAGCGTGACCTCCTTGTTGTGGTGCACCCGCGGCTCGACCTCGATCTTGATGCCGACGTCCTGGTACTGAAAGGACGTGATCGGAACGATGCTGCTGCCGACCGTCGTCGAGGTATTGAACGTCGTGGTCGGAATGGGGATCTTGTCCCCGATGATGAGCTGGGCCTTCTGGCCCTCGGAGATGCGCAGCTGCGGCTTGGCCAGAAGCTCGGCGTCGGTGTTGTTCTTGATGAAATTGAGGGTCGCGCCGGCCGGCAGGGTGAAGCCGAAGGAGCGCTTGGTGATCTGGCCGATCTGGTCGAAGGTGAACTGTCCGCCGCCCGTTCCGGAGGCCGCCGGCAGCGTGACGCCCAGGTCGGTCGTCCCCCCGGGCGCCGGCAGCGACGCGCCGAGCGTGTAGGTGGAAAGCAGCAGCCCGAGGTCCTGCATCTTGGTGGTGTTGACCTGCAGCAGCTCCACGTCGATGACCACTTCGGCCAGCTGCTTGTCGTTCTGGTCGATGATCTTCTCGGCGATAGCCACCTTGTCGGCGGTGTCCCGGATGGTGATCGAGTTCTCCGCCTTGTTCGGATAGATCCGGGTGGTCTGCAGCAGGTTGCGCAGCGCGTTGGAGACGTCGGTGATGTCCCCATTGGACAGGTAGAACGTGCGCAGGACCAGGTCTTCGTAGGTCTTGCGGTTGGCCGGCGTGTCCGCGGCGATCAGGATGGTGTGCTCGTCGATGACCTTGTAGAAGTGGCTCTCCTGGCGCATCAGCGTCTCCAGAGCCTTCTGGAACTCGACGTTCGTCAGGACGATCGAGACATTGTCGTCCTTGAGCTGGGGATCGAAGATCACGTTGATCCCGGCGGCCGAGGCCAGGGCCTGGTAGATCTGCTTGATGGGCCGCTGCTGCGGAAAATTCAGGTTGATCGGCTTGTCGCTGGCCGGCTCCAGGATGGGGGCGTGGGCGCGGGCCCCCCGCGACCGCTTCTTCAGCTCCTGCATGCGGGTGTCGCCGGCGCGCTCCGCGGCGGCCCTCTGCGCCTCGTCGCGGGCCTTCTTGAGCTCCGTCTCGGCGTACTGGTTGGTCGGATCGAGAACGACCGCCTGCTCGAGCTCCACCACGGCCAGCTCGGGATGGCCCGAGCTGCGGTAGATCTTCCCCTTCTCGAAGTGAAACTGGGAGGCCCGCAGCTTGGCCTGCGAGAGCGCGATCTTGTAGTGGCTGTTGTGGGGATCCATCCCCAGGGCCCGGGAATACTTCAACACCGCGACGTCCCAGTGCTGGAGCACTTCCTCCTCGCGCGCCTCCCGAAACGCCTGCGAGCCGGCGCAGAACGTCGCGCTGGCGGCGAGGAGGACGAAGCCAAGCCTCTTGAGATGCTTCGAGAACATAGTCAGCGCTTCCCTTCCCAAGAAATGAGAGACAAGAGAGAAGCGACGCGCGATCCGCGCAGATCGATGCTTCGCGTTCGACTCGTCGCTCGACACTCGCCTCCCGTCACGTCCCTGGTCATTGCGTGAGCCCCACGCGCCTGGTGTCTTTCCACGGCCCGATGAAGCCCACGTCGATCGATTCATAGCCGATCTTCCGGATGATGAAATGCTGGAAGACGACCTCGCCCTCCCGGGCGTTGATCGTGTCGGTTCCAAGGGCGAGCACGGCGATCGGCCGCTCCCGGGGGCCGAATGTGCCGAGGAACTTGAAGGAGATCTCCGGCGGACGGGGCGTCGGCGTCGGCCCCGGAGGCAGAAGGGGACCGACGAAGACGGCCTCTCCCGGCGCGGGGGGCGGAGGCGGCGCCGGCGTCGGGGTCGGGAGCGGCGTCGGAGAGGCCGCGCGCGGGTCGAACAGATTGCGCTCGCCGGGCACCGCGCGGGCCTTGGCGACGTCCAGGTCCCGCGTGCTGAAAAACGCGATGTCGTCCGGATTGACCTGCTTGTCCCCGCGCCCGGCGCGCGGGCGGGCCGCGGCCGGCCGATCCTCCGCTCCCGGAGGGCGGGTTCCCGGAGCGAGAGCGGTTCCTGCTCCCCCCGACCCGCCGCGCATCTTGACCAGGGCCAGCACGAGGAAGACCAGCAGAATGCCCAGGAGCCCAAGCTGACCGCGGTTGGCGAGAAACCTCTTCATTCCCGGGCTCCCGTGGGCACGGTCCGCGGAGCGCGCCCCGACGGCGCCTCCGAACCGGCGAAATAGGTCACCAGCTGAAGGTGCACCTGCACGCCGCCGGGCACGTCGTTGTCCCGCGACAGCCCGACTTCGCGCACGACGATCCAGCGGCGGTCCGCTTCGAGCGCCGCGACGAGCTGCTTGAACTTGGCGTAGTCGTTGCGGAACGAGAACGAGACGGTCATCTGGGTCAGGGGCAGGTCATTCACCGGGGAGGTCGAATAGGAGATCGCCGACGGGTTGACGCCGGCCTTCTGGAGAACGCCGTGGATCTCCTCCACCAATGGGGCCAGGGTCTCGCGCCGGGGCCCGATCCGGTTCGCGTAGAAATCGGAGACCGCCGCGGACACCTGGCTGAGACGGTCGCGCTGGCTGGAGAGGCGCGCCGCGTCCGCTTCCGCCGCCGCGGCCTCCTTGGACAGGGCGGCCTTGCGCTCCTCCAGGATCCGCTGCCGGTCCTGCGACGTGCCGCGATACCAGAGGAAGAACCCGAGGTTGGCCAGGAGCGCGACGGCCGCGACGGTCAGGAGCCCGGCGCGGCGAGCCCAGATGTTCTCGCCCCGCCTCATCGCGCCCGGCTCCCCGTCGGCTCCGGCGCGGCATAGCGGGCGCTGACCTCGAAGGTCCGTCCCTCCGGGATTCCCTGCTCGGGGCTCTGTTCGGATTTCAGATCGATGACCGAGAAAGCCGGGTCGCGCGCCAGGGCCGTGATCGTCCGCACGACGCTCGTGGAATCCTTCCCCACCAGGGTCATGATGATGTTGACGTTCCGGCCGTCGAATCGAGGCGAGAGGCGGGTCACGCGGACTTCGGCCGGGAGCACGCGCTCCAGGCGGGCCAAGAGCGCGGTCCAGGAGAAGTGCCGCTCGGCCACGATCTTGAGGAGTCCCTGGCTCTCGGCGGCCAGACTGGACATGCGGAAGGCTTCCAGCGCGCCGCGGGCGTCTCGGGTGCGCACGGCCGCGTCGGCCTTGCGCCTGTTCAACTCGGCGATCTCCCGCGACGTGCCGGCCACCGACGCGTGATATCCCGCGTACAGGCGGACGTTGAGCGCCAGGAGAACGACGGCGGCGGCCAGAGCCGTTCCGGCCGCGAGGTAGACCTGGCGCTCGTCGCGGAAGGGCCGGCGCGCGAAGTTGATGCCCGCCATCACCGTCTCCCGTACACCGACGCGAAAGCCGCCAGCAGCTCGGGGCGGGAGGCCACGCGCTCGTCGAACCCGGCGTCGGCGTTCAAGAGCGCGGCCCCCAGGGGCTGCGGCGCGACGGGCAGGCTCTCGGAGAGAGGCGGAGCGTCCGGCGCCTCGTCGTGCACGAAGGCCGCCGCGAGGCCGGACCCCTCGAGCTTTTCGGCGTAGTAGGACAGCGACAGGCGGATCTCCTGATCCTGTCCCTCGGCCTCCTCGTCGGCGGGCCGCTGCCGGAAGAAGACCGGCGTCGCTCCCCGCGCGACCAAAAGCACGAAGGAATCGGACGTGCGATGGATCAGGGCGTAGTCTCCCGACGAGCGGGCCGCCAGAGCGCCGGAGAAGCCGCCGAAGAGCGCCAGGCTCGCCGGGGCCAGGGACCCGATCCGAACGCCCGCGGCCTGGAAGGCCTCCTCGATCGAGCGGAGCGTCTCGGCCGGGGCGGCGGCCACCAGCAGCCGCGGGATCGGACCCGCCGCCGTCATCGACTCGAAGGCGATGGCCAGCTCGCCGGTGATGCCCGGCAGGAGCTTCTTGACCTTCCAGGACACCATCTCCTTCAGCGCTTCGTCGGAGCCCGGCACGGCGTCGAAGTCGACCGGGAGCATCCGGGCCCAGGCGTCCGGGAAGACGACGGAGGCGCGAGTCAAACGGCCCTCGGAGAGCCTCCGTCCGCTCTCGACGGCCTCGGCGATGGCCTCGCGCGAATAGAGCGGCGTCCCCGCCGCGCCCGTCCCGACGCTCCCGGGCGGATAGGCGAAGAACCGCGACTGCGCGAAGCCCGGCGGAGGATCCCGGCGAACGCTCGCGTACGTCACGCCGTCGGCCAGGAGGCAGAAAACGTGCGGCGGCACGACCGGGCGCAGGAAGGGGATCTTCATCGGTGATGTCCCCGCGTCCCCGTGTCGCCGCGTCCCCGCGTCCGAGTCCCAGACACGGGGAAGGGGGGACGCGCAGACGCGGGGAATTGAAAGCGGAAGTTCTGCCTATTCGACAAAGGTCACCTTATTGATCTCCTTCAACGTGGTCCACCCGTCCGAGACCTTGGCCAGCGCCGAGTCGCGGAGAAAGATCATCCCCTCTTCCCGGGCCGCCTTCTTGATCTCCGCGGCGGGCCGCCGCTCCAGGATCAGGCCGCGGATCCGGTCGGAGAGATCGAGCAGCTCGGCGATGGCCATCCGGCCGTGGAAGCCGGTGCCGTCGCACTCCAGGCAGCCCTTTCCCTCGTAGAACGTCTGGCCGCGCACGGTTTCGGGGTCCAGGCCCGCCTCCCGCAGCGACTCCGGCGTGACCTGCGCCACTTCCCGGCAATGCGGACAGATCTTGCGGACCAGCCGCTGGGCCAGGATGCAGTTCAACGCGGACACGAAGTTGTAGAGCTCCACCTTCATGTTCAGGAACCGGCCGAGCACGTCGACGACGTTGTTCGCGTGCACGGTGGTGAAGACCAGGTGCCCGGTCAGCGCGGACTGGACGGCGATCTGGGCGGTCTCCTCGTCGCGGATCTCGCCGACCATGATCTTGTCGGGATCGTGGCGCAGGATGGAGCGCAGGCCGCGCGCGAAGGTCAGCCCCTTCTTCTCGTTGACCGGGATCTGGGTGATTCCCCGCAGCTGGTATTCCACCGGGTCCTCGATGGTGACGATCTTGTCTTCGACCGACTGGATCTCCGACAGGCAGGCGTACAGCGTGGTGGTCTTGCCCGAGCCGGTCGGTCCGGTGACCAGCACCATGCCGTAGGGCTCCCGGATGAACTTGCGAAGCTTTTTCTTGGTCTCCTGATCGAATCCGAGGACGTCCAGGTTCAGGCTCTTGAACTCGGCGTTGGCCGACTCCTTGTCCAGGATGCGGATGACCGAATCCTCGCCGTGCACCGTCGGCATGATGGAAACGCGGAAGTCGATGGTGCGCCCGCGCACGCGCAGCTTGAAGCGGCCGTCCTGCGGTATCCGCTTTTCCGCGATGTCGAGCTCGGACATGACCTTGATGCGGGAAATGATCGTCCCGTGGTGGCGCTTGTCGATGGGATCCATGGCCTGGTAGAGGACGCCGTCGATGCGGTACTTGATCACCACCACGTTTTCCTGGGTCTCGATATGCACGTCCGAGGCTCGCCGCTGGATCGCGTTGAAGACGATGGAGTCGACCAGCTTGATGATGGGTGAGGAATCCTGGGCGATCCGGCCGATCGTGAGCGTCTCTTCGCCCTCTTCGTCCTCCGAGACGAGCTGCATCCGAAACTCTTCGGTTGCTTCGTCGAGCACGCGCTGGGACGATTCGCTCTTCTGCAGGATGTCCTGGATCGCCGTGCGGCTGCCCACGCGAAGGCGCAGCGGGGCTCCGACCAGCAGCTCGAGCTCGTCGAGCTTGACCACGTCGGCCGGGTCGGCGCAGATGATGGTCAGCGCCTTCTCGGTGCGTTTCTCGGGCACGAAGGAGTACCGCAGCATCCACTCGACCGGGATGGAGCGGAAGAGGTCCGGATCGACGCGGAACGAGGCCAGGTCCACGTAGGGCAGACCCAGCCGCTCGGCCAGGGCCTGCGCCTGGGTCTCCCCTTCGACCGCCGTCGCGAGCGCGCTGCCGTTGATGAGCTGCTTGGACATGTGTTCCTCGTCAGGCGTTAGGCGTGAGGCGTCAGGCGAAGCCCCGGGGCAGGCCACGCTTCCTGCGCTCCACGCCTCACGCCTCTCGCCTCACGCCTCACGTCCCCGTCAACCCTTGATCTGCGACATGATTCGAAAGATCGGCAGGTAGACCGAGAGCAGAATGGTCACGATCACGCCTCCCATCACCACCAGGATGACCGGCTCCACGAACGAGATGACGCGGGCCAGGCGCACGTCGATCTCTTCGTCGTAGAAGTCCGACACCGAGGAGAGCATCTCCTCCAGGGCGCCCGCGGACTCTCCGACCTTGATCATTTCAATGGTCAGGTTCGTAAAGATCTTCGTCACCTCCAGGGCGCGCCACAGCTCCCCTCCCTCGCGCACGCGCGGCACGACGCCGCGCACGCGGCGGGAGACGTGGCGGTTGCCGACCGCGTCGGCGGCGTTTTCCAGGGCCGGCACGAGAGGCGTTCCGCCGGCGAGGAGGGTGGCCAGGCTGCGCGTGAACTGGGAAATGGCGAACCGCAGGAAAATCCCGCCGACCACCGGGATCTTCAGCAGGACGGCGTCGCTCCACTGGCGTCCGACCGAGGACCGCAGCCAGCGCATCAGGAGGAATCCCCCGACCACGCCGCCCACGACGATCGGGACGATCTCGCTGCGCAGGAAGCCGGCCACGCGGATGACGATCAGGGTCAGCAGAGGCAGCTCGGCGTCGAAGTCCGCGTAGAGCGTCGAGAACCGCGGGATCACGAACGTCATCAGGATCGCGATCAGGACGATGGAGATCAGGATCAGGATGGCCGGATAGACCAGCGTCGAGACGACCTTGCGGGACAGGCTGATGACGGTCTTCTGATACTTCAGATAGCGGCGCAGCACGGCCTCGATCTCGCCCGATTTCTCGCCGGCCTTGAGCGAGGTCCAGAAGAGGCGCGGGAAGACGTCCCCCTGCGCGGCGAAGGCGTCCGACAGCGACGACCCGGCGTTGACCTTCTCCTTGACGTCGGCGAGCACCCGTCGAAGCGCCGCGCTTTGCTGGCGCTCCAGGAGGATCTCGAAGGAATGGACGACGGGAAGACCGGCCTTGAGCAGCGCGATCATCTCCTGGTTGAAGACGAGGAAGTCCGACATCTTGACGCGCCGCCCGCGGCCGCCGGCGCCCGCGAAGGTGATGCCCCGGCGGTGGATCTCGAACACGTGTCCGCCGCGGCGCTCGACCTCGCGGCGCGCCGTTCCGGCGTCCGCCGCCAGAACCGCCTCCTCGCCGACGCTGCCGTCGGGCCAGCCGGTCTTGACCTGGAAGTGCGGCATCCTCGCTACCTCTTCTCCACGGTCTTGCCTCCCGGGGCGCCCGGCCGAGCGGTTTCCTGGGCCAGGAGGATCAGGATCAGCGCGTTCTTGGAGCCCTCTTCCCGGGATGCCCCCACCACCAGGGTCTGGTTGAGCTGGATCGGGATGGCCGCGCGGTAGAGCGGCACCGGGTAGAGACGCCCCTGCTCGGTCTTCTTCCAGCGGGAGAGCTGAAAGGGCGAGAGCAGCAGCTGGTCGCTCGATCCCGCGGGGCCGATCGTGAAGTTCAGGACGTACTCACCGCCCAGACGGTACGACAGCGTGCGCCCCTCGGCTCCCTGCAGGACCGCGGAGTCGAGCAAGGCGTAGTCGTTGAACTGGAACATGGCCTTCAGCTTCGCTCCGAGCCCCGCGATTTCTCCGGCCATCGACCCGGCCGGCACATCGGCCCGGGCGCGCACGAGCTTGACCGCGAAGGTGAACCCGCGCGGAGGCACGTCGAACTCCGCGAGCATCGCGGCGATCGTTTTCAGGTTCTCTTCCCGGTCGGTGACGGTCATCGCGTTCAAGCGCTGGGTCAGGGTCACCGAGGCCGACTCCGAGAGATGCGGCCGGATCAGCAGCGCGGCTTCCTCGATCCTCTTCCACTTCAGGACGAAGACCCGGACGGACGCGCCGTCGGACGGCTTCCCGGCGGCCCCCGCGGCGAGCGGGAACGCCAGAAACGCCAGGGCCATCACGGCCGCCAGGAAAGTTCTTTTTCTCACGCGATGAAAACCCCAAGAACGAAGAGCGCCGAAAGCCGAGGGACGGAGGCGGGGAACCGATGTCGGGCGGGAGCGCGCCGGAGGCGCCCTTCAGTCAGTCATGCTCCGATCCGTCCATCCTCACTGTTGCGTCTAAATGTCGAGCGAACGGTCGACGATCCAGACCACGCGGGGCTGCCCGCTGCCGGGATTCCAGTCGTAGACGGTCGCCTTGGCGGGAATCGCCCCGCCCGGCGCGTCCGCCGGAGAGAGACCGGCCGGTTGAACCTGCGACACCGCCGGCTCCGCCGGCGGGCCGGGCTCCCGACGCGCGGCCGCGACCGGAGGCGCGACGCGCACGGGCGCCGGACCGCGGGTAGACAGCTCCGGAAAGCCGAGCAGGAACGCCACCAGCGCGGCCGCCGCGGCCAGGAAGCCCCGCCGTCCGCGCGCCGGGCGCGGCGGCGCGATCCGCCGCTCGACCCGCCGCCAGTCCAGCCCGGCGCGAATGCCGGCCAGAATCCGCTCGACGTCCTGGGCAGCGACCTCGTCGGCCTCGGCGAAGGCGAAGAGAAGACCTTCGTCGCAGCGTCCGGCTTCCGCCCGGCAGGGCTCGCAGTCGGCCAGGTGGGCGCGCAGCCCGCGGCGCTCTCCCCCGTCCAGGGCCTCGGCGGCATAAAGGGGAAGCAGCTCCCGCGACCGCTGGCAGGACAGGCTCATGGCTTGTCCTTCGGGTCCCGGCGGTGGAAGAAGCCCGGATAGAGCTTTTCGATCTCCCGCCGCAGGATCCGGCGGGCGTTGAAGAGATGGTTTCGCACCGTCGACTCTCCGCACCGGAGGATGCGGGCGATCTCGCTCGTCTCCAGGTCTTCCATCTCCCTCAGCACGAACGCCGCCTTCTGCTTGCCGGACAGGCGTCCGGAGACGCGATCGAACAGACGCGAAATCTGGCCGTCCTCGGCCGCGCGCGTCGTCTCCGCGCCGATGGACTCCTCGCGCTGGAGGACCAGATGGAGGCTCGCGCCGTGGGCGCGGTCCCGGCTCCGGGAGCTGCGCAGAAAGTCGATCGCCAGGTTCGTCGAGATCCGGTAGAGCCAGGTGTTGAAAGAGTACGTCTCGTCGTAGCGCTGGAGCTGCTCCCACACGCGCAGGAAGACCATCTGGGCCACGTCGCGCGCGTCTTCCCGGTCCCCCACGATCCGCCGAGCCACCGCGACGACCGCGGGGGTCTTGCGCACGACCAGGGCCTCGAAGGCGACCCGGTCGCCTCTCCGAGCGGCGATCGCGAGCTCGCCATCGGTCAGCTCGCGGGTTTCGCTGCGGCGGCGATCTTCGCTGTAAACGAGCTCCATCAGCTGCTTATACGGAGGCGGCTCGTCCGACGTTGGGGGCTTTTCATCCGACATAACCTCTTGGATGGTAAAGTCTTGAGCCTCCAAGAGCAAGCGGGGGCAGTGGGTTCACCGAGTGGATGCCGGCCGATTCCGTTCCCCGGCTGGTCGGATCCGAAGAAGGCTCCGGCTCGGGCACGTGCTCCGAGGCACCGATGGACCGATTCGGCTTTGGTCATAATCCCCGAGCGTGCTCCTTTACCGCCTCCTCTCGATTCTGGCCCTCCTGGCCTACGCCCCCTTCGCTCTCCTGCGGTCCCTGACCGGCCGCAGGCGTCTGGGCGACCTGCGGGGGCGGCTGGGCAGCGGCCCTTACCCGGACCTGGACGGCGGGATCTGGGTTCACGCCGTCTCGGTGGGCGAGGTCGGCGTCGCGCGTGACCTGCTTCGCGCGCTCGCGCAGGCGGATCCTCGCGCGCGATTGGGTCTCTCGTCGACGACCGCGGCCGGACGGGCTCTGGCGCAGCGGACCGCCGCGGACACGGCGAGCGTCTTTGCCTTTCCCTTCGACCTGGCGGGTCCGGTCGAGGCCGCGCTCTCCGCCGTCCGACCGGGCCTGGTCCTGCTGACCGAGACGGAGATCTGGCCCCTTTTCCTCGAGCGCGCGGACCGGCGCGGGATTCCGGTGGCCCTGGTCAACGGACGCATCTCCTCCCGATCCTTCCCCCGCTACCGCGCGGCGCGCGGCTTCATCGGCCGGTCCCTGTCTCGGATCGCCCTGTTCGCCATGCAGAGCGAGGGGGACGCGGGGCGGATCCTGGCTCTGGGCGCGCCCGCCGAGCGGGTTCGGGTGACCGGCAACGTCAAGTACGACCGACCCCCCGCCCCGCCGTTCGCCGATGCCGCGGCCGTGGAAACTCTGGCCGCGGGGCGCCCGGTCCTGGTAGCCGCCTCGACCGGCGAAGGCGAAGAGGAGATCGTCCTGAAGGCCTGGCGTCCCGTGGCCTCGCGATGCCTGCTCGTCCTCGCTCCGCGCCGGCCCGAGCGCTTCGACGCGGTGGCCGACCTGATCCGGCGCGAGGGCTTCGACGTGGCCCGCCGCTCGGGATCCTCGCAACGGACCACCCGATCACCCGATGACCCGATCGCCCGATCCCCGGTCTACCTCCTCGACTCGATCGGCGAGCTCGCTTCGGCCTACGCACTGGGCACCATGGCCTTCGTCGGAGGCAGCCTGATTCCCGCGGGCGGCCACAATCCGATCGAGGCCTGGGCCCAGGGCCTTTCCGTGGCGACCGGTCCCCACGTCGAGAATTTTCGGGAGATCGCCGGGCACGGCGAGAGGGAAGGATTCCTCCGGCGCGTGGACGGCGTTGCGGACCTCGCGGCCTGGATTGTCTCCTGCCTCGATCAGCCGGAAGAGGCGCGGAGCCGAGGGCACCGGGCGCGGAGTTTCGTCGGGCGCAACCGCGGAGCCGCGCGGGCCACGGCGGAGCTGGTCCTGCCGCTTCTGGCGGCCGGTGGCGTCCATCGGGCCGCCCGGTGAGTCCGGCCCCGCTGTCGGCCCTCTACGCGCGCATCCTGGAGGCGCGAGCCCGCCGGTACGCGTCGGGGCGGACGCCGTCCCACGACCTCGGGCTGCCGGTGGTTTCCGTCGGAAACCTGACCCTGGGCGGGTCGGGCAAGACGCCGTTCGTCGAGTTCCTGGCCCGCCGCTTCCGGTTCGAGGGCTTGCGGCCGGCCATCCTCTCGCGAGGCTACGGCCGGTCGAGCCGCGGCGTCGTCGTGGTCTCGCGCGGCGAAGGACCCCTGGTCACGCCGGAGGAAGGCGGCGACGAGCCGGTCGAGCTCTCGCGGCGGCTTCCCGGAGTCGTGGTCGTCGTCGCACGCCGGCGTGCGGACGCCGCCCGGGCGGCGCGGGAGATCGGCGCGGATCTCTTTGTCCTGGACGACGGCTACCAGCACCTGGCGGTCCGGCGCGACGCGGATCTGCTTCTGCTCGACGCCGCGGACCCGTTCGGCGGCGGGCGCTTCCCGCCTCGGGGCCGCCTGCGCGAGCCGCTCTCCGCCCTGGGCCGCGCCGACGCCGTGGTCTTCACCCGCGCCGCGGCTGGCCTGCCCACGGAAGCCTCGCTGCGGACGTTGGCCCGGTGGAATCCCCGGGCCCCCGTGTTCACGGCGCGGATCCGCGCGGCCGGCCTGCGCGACCTCGAGGGCGCTCCGGTGGACGCGGGCGCGCTCGCCGATCGCCGCCTGCTCGCCGTCTGCGGCGTGGCCCGGCCGTCCACCTTCGCCGCGTCGCTGGCCGAGCTCGACCTGTCGGCGCAGGAGACGCTCGCGTTCCGCGATCACCACCGCTACACCGACCGCGACCTGGAGCGGATCCGGCGCGCCGCCCTGCGCACCGACAGCGCCTTTCTGGTCACGACCGAGAAGGACGCGGTCAAGCTGGCCGGGCGGGTGTCCCTGCCGGCCGTGGCCGTGCGCCTGGGCGTTGAGGTCCTGGAGGAGGGATTCTTCGCGTTCCTCCAGGAGCGCCTGGCCGGGAGGGGCGCCCGCCGATGAGGTCCCGTTCCTGGGTTCGCCACAGGGCCGAGCACGGGCTCTTTCGGGCCGTGTCCGGCACGCTCGGGCTGCTCCCGGAGGGCTCGGCCGCCGCCTTCGGCCGGCTGGCCGGCCGGCTCTCGCTCGCGGTCGCCCGATCGCGAAAACGGATCCTGCTCCGGAATCTGGCCGAGGCCTTTCCGGAGAAAGACGAGAGCGAACGCCGGCGCATCGCGCGCGAGTGCATCGACCGGTTCGGCGCGACGTTCATGGAGTTCCTGGAATCCTCCGCGCTCACGCGCGAAGAGATCGAGCGGCGCGTGGCCGTCGAAGGCGCCGAGCACCTGCTCGACGCGCGTCGCCGGGGCAAAGGCGTCTTCCTTCTCTCCGCGCACTTCGGGAGCTGGGAGATCGGCGCGGTGCGGGCCGGCCTGATCGGCGAGCCGATCGCGTCGGTGGTCCGGCCCCTGGACAACCCTCTTCTGGAAGAGGAGCTGGCCCGCCGCCGCACGCGGTTCGGCAATCGCTTGATCCGCAAGAAGGACGCCGCGCGGGAGATCCTTCGCGACATCCGCGCGGGCAAGACCGTGGCGATCCTGATCGACCAGAACGTCCTGGCCGAGGAGGCGATCTTCGTCCCGTTCTTCGGGCGCCTGGCCGCCACCACGCCCTCGCTCGCTCTGCTGCAGCTCAAGACCGACGCCGCGGTCGTCCCGGTCTTCACCTGGCCCGAGGGCGGCGGGCGCTACCGTCTCGTGTTCGAGCCGACGATCCTGGCGTCGGAGTTCGAAGGCCCCGCGGACCGCACCGAGCGGGTGCGGCTGGCGACGGCCCGGTACACCGCCGCCGCCGAAGCGGTGATCCGCAAGTATCCCGCGGCGTGGCTATGGATGCACAATCGGTGGCGGACGAGGCCGCGGGAAGACGTGAGGCGCGAGGCGTGAGGCGTGAGGCGGACCGAGCCCGCCTTTCGAAGTGGTCGTGACCGCGCGCCTCGTCGTCGCTCCCAACTGGATCGGCGATTCGGTCATGGCCATTCCCTTTCTGCGCGCGCTGCGGAAGGCGCATCCGGCCGATCGGCTCGCGGTCCTGGCGCGCCGGGGCCCCGCGGCGATCTTTCGAGCTGAAGGAAGCGCCGACGCCGTCCTGACCCGCTCGGGATTACTGGCCGACGCCGCCGCCCTCCGCAAGGGCCGGTTCGACCAGGCCTGGCTGCTGCCCAACTCGATGCGCGCGGCGATCCTGGCGCGGGCCGGCGGCGTCCGCGAGCGCCTGGGCTACGCGACCGATCACCGGTCCGGCCTGCTGACCGTGGCGCTGCCGCCGCCCCCGCGCACCGGGCATCAGCTGCGCGACTACGACGACCTGCTCCGCGCCCGCGGTGTCGCCCCCGACCTGGACGCCCCCCGCCTTTCCGTTTCGCAGACCGCGGCCGATCGGGCCGCCGGCGCGCTGGCCGCGGCGGGAATCTCGGCAGACTCGCCGCTGGCGCTGCTGGCGCCGGGCGCCGCCTTCGGATGGACCAAGCGATGGCCTCCGGAACGTTTCGCGCGGCTCGCCGAGCGCCTGACCGACTCGGGATACGCGGTCGCCCTGGCGATCGGACCGGGCGAGGAGCCGCTCGCGGCGGCGATCTCGGCCTCGTCCCGCGCGACGCCGCCCGTCCTGGGCGCCGATCTCGACCCCGTCGAGCTCGCGGCGCTTCTGGCCCGCGCGCGCGTCGCGATCGCCAACGACTCCGGAGCGATGCACTTGGCCGCCGCCGTCGGAACCCCGGTCGTCGCTCTCTTCGGCCCGACCGACCCCGGACGGACGGCGCCCACGGGGTCCCCGACGAGGGTCCTGGACCGCTATGTCTTCTGCTCTCCCTGTTTTCTGAAGGAGTGCCCGTACGGGCACGAGTGCATGAGGGAGATCGCCGTGGACGACGTCTTGCGGGAGATCGAGGGACTGGTCGGAGTCAAGGATTTGTGATTTGCGATTGGTGATCTGCGATTGCGGCGAAAAAGGATCGCGCCAAACCGAGGTCGCCAAATTCCTACCGCAGCTCGCTGTTCCAGTAGGCCAGATCCAGGAAGTTCTTCCAGGCCGGATGGAACTTGCTCGCGCTGAAGTGCCCCACGGGATGCCAGCGCGGCTTCTTGGGCGCCGCGACCAGCCTCATCGCCGCCTCGTGCGGAGTGCGGTTGCCCTTCTTCACGTTGCAGGAGAGGCACGCGCACACGACGTTCTCCCACGACGACGTCCCTCCCCGGGACAACGGGATCACGTGGTCGAGCGACAGGTCCGAGGAAGAGAACTTGTGGCCGCAGTACTGGCAGCGGTTCCCGTCGCGGATGTAGATGTTGTGCCGGGAGAACTTGACCTCCTGGCGCGGAAGCCGGTCGAAGTCCTTGAGGGCGATGACCCGAGGAACGCGAATGGCCATGGAGGAAGTCAAAACGACTTCGTCGTGCGGCTGGACCGGGATGTCGCACCAGTTCTCCCACTCGTAGGTCGAGTAGTCGGGCAGGACCGCCCGCACGTGCCCTTTGTAGAACAAGGAGAAGGCCTTCCGAACGGAGGTGACCTGCACCGCCTGGAAGACCCGATTCAAAACGAGAACCTGCGAATCGAGCATGACCTTCTTTCGACCGTTTCGACGGGCCGTCATTATAATCCGCGCGATTTGAAGATCTTGCCACGCGGGCTCCGGCCGTGACGGCCGCCGTCTCGCGCCAGCGCCTGCTCTCCCTGCTCGCCGGCTTCGCCGGGCGCCGGCTGGTGGTTGCCGGAGACTTCGTCCTGGATCGATTCATCTATGGCCACCCCAAGCGGATCAGCCGGGAGGCGCCCGTGCTGGTCCTGAGCTTCTGGAAGGAAGAGAGCCTGCCCGGCGGCGCCGGCAACACGGCGGCCAACGTCCGGGCCCTGGGAGGGGTTCCCCTCGCGGTCGGGGCGATCGGCCAGGACGAGTTCGGAGGCTCGCTCGCCCGCATCCTCTCGCAGCGGGGCATCGACGTCTCCGGCCTCTGCGCGACCGAGCGTTACCGCACGCCGACGAAGACCCGGATTCTCGGCGGCGGGCCGCATTCGATCAAGCAGCAGATCGTGCGGTACGACCGCGAGGACGTCCTGTCCGCGGAGGACCCGGTCCGCTCCGCCCTGGCCGGCCGCATGGAGGCGCTGGCTCCCTCGGCCGACGGCATCGTCCTCTCCGATTACGGATACGGCTCCGTCGGAGCCGACGCGGTCGCGGCCCTGCGCGCCCGCGCACGGCCGGGCACGCCGATCCTGGTCGATTCCCGCCACAACTTGCGGCTCTTCCGCGGCGTCGACGCCGTGACTCCCAACGAGGAGGAGCTCGAAGAGTCCGCCGGCCGCCGTCTCGGGGACTCCCCGGAGCGGCTGGCCGCGGCGGGACACGCGCTGTCCGAGGCCATCGGATGCCCGATCGTCCTGGTCACCCGCGGCTCGCGCGGCATGGCCCTTCTGGAGAGGGGGCGGGAGGCCGCGCTCATCCCCGTGCACGGAACGGATCAGGTCGCCGACGTCACCGGAGCCGGAGACACGGTCCTGGCCGCGTTTTCTCTCGCGCTCGCTTCCGGCGCCACGGCCCTGGAGGCCGCGCACCTGGCCAACTTCGCCGGCGGCGTCGTGGTCATGAAGATGGGAACGGCCGTCGTGACGCCCGAGGAGCTCGCCGAGGCGATCGCGTCGGACCGGAACCTGGCGTGAGGCGTGAGGCAACCGGCGTGAGGCGTGAGGCGTCAGGCGTGAAACGCTCGGAAACGGCTCGCCCAAGTCAGGCAACCCGTCGTTTCTTCCCTCGCCTCACGCCTCTCGCCTCACGCCTCACGGGGTCCGCCTTACGCCTTACGCCTTACGCCTCACGGGCCTGATGACGACCTCGAAGATCCTCTCCCGCGAGAAGCTTCTCGAAGCGGCGACCGCTGCACGCGCGAGCGGGCATTCGATCGTCTTCGCCAACGGCGCGTTCGACCTGCTCCATGCCGGCCACGTGCGCTACCTTCAGGCGGCTCGGGACGAAGGGGGGTGGCTCGTCGTCGGGATCAACTCGGACGCATCGGTCCGGCGCGCCAAGGGCCCGGGGCGGCCGATCGTTGCCGAGGCCGAGCGCGCCGAGATCGTCGCCGCGCTCGCCTGCGTCGATGCCGTGACGATTTTCGAGGAGGATTCCCCGGTCGCTCTGATCGGCCTCCTGCGCCCCGACGTCCATGCCAAGGGAACCGACTACACGCCGGAGTCCGTTCCGGAGCGCTCGGCCGTGGCGGCCTACGGCGGCCGCACCCTGATCGTCGGCGACCCCAAGGACCACGCGACGACGGATGTGATCGAGCGCATCGCTCGGTCGGAACGTAAGGCGTAAGGCGTAAGGCGCCAGGCGAAGCGTGCGACGGCGTCCTTGCGTCCTCCTCGTCACGCCTCACGCCTCACGCCTCTCGCCTCACGAGTGATGCGCCTCCTCATCGTCCGCCTCTCCGCCATGGGCGACATCGTGCACACCCTCCCGCTGGCGGCCAACGCGGCGAAGGCGGGCGCGGAAGTGGCCTGGCTCGTGGAGTCCACCTTCGCCCCCCTCCTGCAGGGAAACCCCGCGATCGCGCGCCTCTTCGTCGCCGACACGCACCAGTGGCGCGGCAATCCCCTGCGCGCCGCGACGCTCCGCGGCCTGCGCGCGCTCGGCGCCGAGCTGCGCGCGTTTGACGCCGATGCCGTGATCGAGGCCCACGGCCTCTGGAAATCGGCCCTCCTGGCGCGCCTGGCCGGCGCGCCGGTGCTCGGCCTGACCTGGCTCCAGCGACGCGAGCTCGGCTCGGCCTTTCTCGTCGATCGCCCGGTTCGGGTCGGCGTGGGCGACGTGCACGTGGTCGATCAGAACCTGCGCCTGCTCGAAGCCGCGGGCGTTCCGGTCGTCGAGCGGGCCCCGGACGCGCGCTATCTGCTCTCCCGCGAAAACGCCGCGGCCTCGTCTTTCCTGGCTCGAGTTCCCCGCCCGTTTGCGCTCTACCATCCCGGGGCCGCCCGCCCGGAGAAAGCCTGGGGAGAGGCGCGGTACGCCGATCTCGCGCGGCGGCTGCGCCGCGCCCGGGGAATCGCGCCGGTCATCTCCTGGGGACCGGGCGACGAAGAGCGGCGCGACCGAATGTCCGCGGACGTGCCGGAGGCCGGCGTGATTCCTCCCCTGGACTTCGCCGGCCTGGCCCGCGTGATCGACGCCTGCGACCTCTTCGTGGCCGGCGACACCGGCCCCGCGCACCTGGCCGATGCGCTCGGTCGCCCGACTCTGGCTCTCTTCGGACCGGCGTCCCGGTCCCGCAACAATCCCCGGCGAAACGGTCCCTACCGCGGCCGAGCGATGCGCTACGATGAGACGACCGCCGTCGCGCTGGTCGAGGCCGAAGCGGTCGCGATCCTGGATCGCCCCGGATCGTCATCCTCGGACCCGGGCCCGAGACTGGACGGAGAGCGCGGAACAACACGGTCGTGAGCACGTCGGCAAACCGTCAGCGAGGCGGGTGGGTGCCCCGAAGAGATCGCCGGGCGCGGGCTCGGATCGTTCTCGAACGTTGACGCGACGCCGGGTCGCGCTGGCCTGCCTGGCGCTCGGAACGCTGCTGCCGCGGTTGTCCCCCGGTCAGGAGCGGACCGCCCCGCCCCCGCCGTTCGTCGGCGAGAAGCTGCGCTACGTGATGACCATCCTCGGCATCGTTGGGGGCGAGCTCATCCTGACCTCCGAGGAGACCCAGTGGAACGGACGCCCGGCCTACCGGTTCGAGCTCTCCGCCCTGTCCAACGACTTTCTCTCCAAGTTCTTCCTGGTGCGCGACGACATGGTCTCCTGGGTCGACCCCAGGACGTTTCGTTCCCTGCGTTTCGAGAAACACACCGTGGAAGGCAGGCGGGTCCGCGACGAGCTGACCGAGTTCGACTACGAGCGCGGCGTGGCCCGAGTCGACGGCGTCGCCAAACCGCTCCTCGACGCCAACCTGGACACGCTGTCTTCGGTCTACTACCTGCGGACCCTCGACCTGGACAAGGAGAAACCGGTCGAGCTCGCGGTCTTCTCGAGCCAGAGCAACTTGCTGCGGGTCGAAGTGCAGGCCAGGGAGCGAATCACCACGCCCGCCGGCACATTCGACACGATCCGGGTCGAGCCCAAGAGCGAGGGGACGACCCTCTTGGGGAAGAACCTGGTCCTGTGGCTGACCGACGACCAACGCAAGATCCCCGTCCAGATCAAGTCCAAGCTGAAGGTCGGCACGCTCATGGGGAGGCTCAAGGAGATCGAACGCAAGCCCGGGACGGCCTCCCTTTTGACACGAACTCCCTGAAGCCTTAGGATTTCCCCACTTCCATGGCCGTCAAGCTCGGAGATCTTCTACTCAAGTCGAAGCTGATCAATCAGGAGCAGCTCGACGCCGCGCTCAAGTCGCAGCGCGAGGAGGGCGGAAAGCTGGGCGAGGCGCTGGTGCGCATCGGCGCGGTCAGCGAGAACGACATCACCGAGACCCTGTCCCAGCAGTTCGGCGTGCCCTCCATCGACCTGGCCAACTTCGAGATCGATCCCGCGGTCATCAAGATCGTTCCCGGAGACGTGGCCCGCAAGTACGGTGTCCTTCCTGTGAACAAGACCGGCGCCACCCTGACCATCGCCATGGGCGACCCCACCAACGTCTTCGCCATGGACGACATCAAGTTCATGACCGGCTACAACGTCGAGCCGGTCGTGGCCTCCGAGCTCGCCCTGCGCAAGGCCATCGAAAAACACTACGGCACGCCGCGCTCGGTCGTCTTGAAGGACCAGAAGCCCGCGGCGCGCGGAAGCTTCGCGCCTCCGTCAGGAAGCCTGGACGACGTCATGCAGACGTCCGCGCTGACCGTCGACGACATGGCCGGCGTCGGTCTGGGCGAGATCAACATGGACGAGATCACCGGCATCGACGAGGGCGCCGACGTCGACGTCCTCAAGCAGGAGGAAGGCCAGGAGATCGACCTCGCCGACATCGCCAAGTCGACCGAGTCCGCCCCCATCATCAAGGTCTCCAATCTGATCCTGATCGAGGCGCTGAAGGCGGGCGCCTCGGACATCCACATCGAGCCGTACGAAAAGGAGTTCCGGGTCCGCTTCCGGATCGACGGGATTCTCCACAACATCATGGCGCTGCCCATGCGGACCCGCGATCCCCTCATCTCCCGCCTGAAGATCATGGCCAAGCTGGACATCTCGGAGAAGCGCCTGCCTCAGGACGGCCGGATCAAGATCCGACTGCGGGTCGAGGAGCGCTCCCGCGACCTGGACCTGCGCGTTTCGACCGTGCCGGCCCAGTTCGGCGAGAAGGTCGTCATGCGCCTGCTGGACAAGACCAAGCTCCAGCTGGACATGACGCAGCTCGGCTTCGATACCGAGCCTCTGCGCCGCTTCAAGGACGCCATCGACCGCCCCTACGGGATCGTTCTGGTGACCGGCCCCACCGGCTCGGGCAAGACCAACACCCTGTATTCCGCCATCGCCCAGTTGAACGATCCGACCGTGAACATCATGACGGCCGAAGACCCCATCGAGTTCAACCTGGCCGGCATCAACCAGGTCCAGATGAAGGAGCAGATCGGGCTGACCTTCGCCTCGGCCCTGCGCGCCTTCCTCCGGCAGGACCCCGACATCGTCCTGGTCGGAGAGATCCGCGACTTCGAGACGGCCGAGATCGCGGTCAAGGCGGCTCTGACCGGACACCTCGTGCTCTCGACCCTCCACACCAACGACGCCCCCTCCACGATCAACCGCCTGATGAACATGGGCATCGAGCCCTTTCTCGTGGCCACCTCCATCAACGCCATTTGCGCGCAGCGGCTCGTCCGCCGCATCTGCGGCAACTGCGCGGAGGACGTGGAGACCCCGCCGCAGACGCTGATCCAGGTCGGCTTCTCGCCCGACGAGGTCAAGGTGCTCAAGATCAAGCGGGGACGAGGGTGCGAGCGCTGCAACAACGGCGGCTACAAGGGACGCGTGGGTCTGTACGAGGTCCTGCAGTTCTCCGACGAGATCCGGGACATGATCCTTTCGGGGGCGAGCTCGATCGAGTTGAAGCGCAAGGCGATCGAGGAAGGCATGGTCAGTTTGCGAATGGCCGGGCTCCAGAAGATCCGCGACGGCGTCACCACGCTGGAGGAAGTCCTGCGGGAAACCACCCTCTAGACGCCGTCGGACCCTCGAAGGCCGGGCTCCGGAGGGCCCGCCGGATCCTTAAACCTCGAACAGGAAATGGGTTGTTCTCCACCCCTCTCTTCCTTTCCTCGGCGACTCGGTCTAAAATAGGCTGACCTTCCTAGGAGAACCGAAAACCATGGCCGGCGATACCACACTGCACCAGCTTTTGAAGCAGATGGTCGAGATGGGAGCATCCGACCTTCACCTGACCACGAACTCGCCACCGATGGTTCGCCTGGACGGGCGGCTCATCCCTCTGCCCTATCCCCCGCTGACCGTCGGCGAGACCAAGCAGCTGTCCTACTCGGTCCTGACCGACACCCAGAAGCACCGGTTCGAAGAGAACATGGAGCTGGATCTGTCCTTCGGCGTCAAGGGACTGGCCCGATTCCGGGCCAACAACTTCATGCAGCGCGGCGCCGTGGCCGGCGTCTACCGGCAGATCCCCTATGAGATCCTGGGCTTCCGGGAGCTGGGCCTGCCGCCCGTCGTCGAGCTCCTGTGCGACAAGCCGCGCGGCCTGATCCTGGTCACCGGCCCGACCGGCTCGGGCAAGACCACCACTCTGGCGGCCATGATCGACCGGATCAACCGGGAGAAGCAGCTCCACATCATCACCATCGAGGATCCGATCGAGTTCCTGCACTCCCACAAGAAGTGCGTGGTCAACCAGCGCGAGCTGCACGCGGACACCCATTCCTTCCCCAACGCGCTGCGCTCGGTTCTGCGCGAGGATCCCGACGTCGTGCTGGTCGGCGAGATGCGCGACCTGGAGACGATCGAATCGGCCCTGCGCATCGCCGAGACCGGCCACTTGACCCTGGCGACCCTCCACACCAACTCGGCGGTCTCCTCGATCAACCGCATCATCGACGTGTTCCCGGCCCACCAACAGACCCAGATCCGGACCCAGCTCTCCTTCGTGCTCGAAGGGATCATGTGCCAATCGCTGCTGGAGCGCGCCAGCGGGAAGGGGCGCGTGATGGCCATGGAGATCCTGGTCCCCAACGCGGCCATCCGCAACCTCATCCGCGAGGACAAGATCCACCAGATTTACTCGATGATGCAGACCGGCCAGTCCAAGTTCGGCATGCAGACGTTCAACCAGTCGTTGGCCACTCTCTACCACCGGAAACTGATCACCCTCGAGATCGCCCTCTCGCGCTCCTCCAATCCCGACGAATTGCAGGAGATCATCAACCGCGGTGCGGGCTTGAACGTGCCGCAGACCGCGGCGGGAGCGGGCCCCAAGCGCGCGTAACGGCGCAGCGGGAGAAGCGACATGCCCAACTACGTGTGGAAGGGGCGCAACCGCGCGGGCCTGATCCAGGAAGGGGTGCTCGCCGCGGACTCCAAGGACCTCGCCCTGGCGGCTCTGCGCCGCCAGAACATCGTCGTCACCGGAATCCGCGAGCGCGGCAAGGAGATCTCCCTCACCAAGGTGGGGCGCAAGGTCCCCCCCAAAATCCTGGCCATCTTCACCCGCCAGTTCTCGGTCATGATCGACGCCGGCCTTCCGCTGGTCCAATGTCTGGAGATCCTGGCCAACCAGCAGGAGCACAAGAGCTTCCAGAGAATCCTGCTACAGGTCCGTCAGGACGTGGAGGCGGGCTCGACCCTGGCCGACGCGATGCGGCGGCATCCCAAGGCCTTCAACAACCTGTACGTCAACATGGTCGCGGCCGGAGAGGCCGGCGGTATCCTGGACACCATCCTGCAGCGCCTCTCCGTCTACATCGAGAAGGCGGTCAAGCTGGCGACCCAGGTCAAGTCGGCCCTGATCTATCCCGTCGCCGTCATCGTGATCGCTGCCATCGTGGTGGCGGTCATCCTCCTCAAGGTCATCCCCACCTTCGCCGCCCTGTTCACCAGCCTCGGCGCCGAGCTGCCCTTCCCGACGCGCGTGGTCATCGCGGCGTCCCATTTCCTGGCCCGCTACTTCATCTTCTTCGTGATCGGCATCGTCGCGGGGATCTTCGCCTTCCGCCGCTGGTACGCCACGGAATCCGGGCGACACGTCGTGGACGGCCTGATCTTGAAGCTCCCGATCCTGGGATCGATCATGCGCAAGATCGCCGTGGCCCGATTCTGCCGGACCCTGGCCACCCTCACGTCCTCGGGCGTCCCGATCCTGGAGAGCCTGGACATCACGGCGCGGACCTCCGGCAACGCCATCGTCGAAGACGCCATCCTGGAGACGCGCCGGAGCGTCGAAGGCGGCAAGACGATCGTCGAGCCCCTGCGCGACTCGGGAGTCTTTCCCAACATGGTGGTGCAGATGATCGGCGTCGGCGAGCAGACCGGCGCCCTCGACCAGATGCTCAACAAGATCGGCGATTTCTACGAGGACGAGGTCGATGCGTCCGTAGCCGGCCTGGTCAAGCTCCTCGAGCCGGTCATGATCTTCATCCTGGGCGTGGTCATCGGCGGCATCGTCATCGCGATGTACTTGCCGATGTTCACGCTGATCAACAAGATCGGGTAAGGAGGAATCGGGAGATCGGGAGATCGGGTCATCGGGTGATCTTGCCGCTCCGGCATTCGCCCGGCTCCGATCACGAGATCACCCGATCGCCAGGTCACCCGATCCGCTGAAAGCGGTGGATCCCCTCAAGCGCTCCCTGGCCTGGCTGACGACGATTCGGATCGTCGTCCTGCTGCTGATCCTGCTCTCCGCGGTTCTGGTCCAGGCCGGCTCCGGCGTTCAAATCGAGGTGTCGTTCCTCTACGCCGTCAACGCCGGGGCCGTCGCGCTGGCGCTCTTCCATTGGACCGTGGGACGGCACCTCTCCCCCAGGTTCTCCGCGCTCCTCCAGCTCCTGGCCGATCTCGGCCTGGTCTCCGTGCTGGTCTATTCCTCGGGGGGCCCGGACTCGGTCTTCAATTTCCTCTACCTCGTCGTGATCGGCACGTCCGCCTTCCTCCTGTACCGCACCGGCGCGGTGCTCATCGCCTCGGTCGCCGCCGTGCTCTACGGACTGATGGTCCAGTTGCTGGCCTACGGAATCCTGCCGCGGCCGCCGCTGACGCCGTTCGTCGACTGGGAGTCCGCCCGCATCCGCTACAACCTGGCCATTTCGATCGCGGGGTTCTACGGCGTGGCCTTCATGGTCTCGTACCTTTCGGAGAAGCTCCTGTTCGCGCGGTCGGAGCTGGAGGTCCGGCAGCGCGCCCTGCAGCGGCTCCAGAATCTTCACGGCAAGGTGATCGCGACGATGTCCTCCGGCCTGCTGACCGCCGACGCCGGCCACCGCGTCACGTTCCTCAACCGCGCCGGGGGCGACCTGCTGGGACTGGACCCTGCGCGCGCCGCCGGAAAGCCGATCGCCGAGCTCGGCTTCGTCTTCCCCGACGACTGGGACCTGATCCGCCAGCGATCCCGGGGCCGCGAGACCTACCGCGGAGAGTTCGAGCTCGAGCGGGAGAGCGGGCGCCAGATCGTCGGATTTTCCCTGCGAGCGCTCAAGGACAACGACGAGGAAGGACTGCTCATCCTGTTCCAGGACCTGACCGAGATGAAGAAGCTCGAGCGCAAGGCCCGCTTCAACGAGCAGCTGGCCGCGGTCGGCGAGCTCGCCGCCGGCATCGCGCACGAGATCCGCAATCCGCTGGCGTCGATCTCCGGCTCCGTCCAGGTCCTGACCAGCGAGCTCGACGTCGGTCCGGCCGAACGCCGTTTGATGGAGATCATCGTCTCCGAGTCCCAGCGCCTCTCGCGCATCATCGAGGAGTTCCTTCGCTTCGTCCGGCCCCAGGAGCGCCGGGTGGCCTCCTTCGACGTCGCCGCCACCATCACCGAGGTCATGGACCTGTTCCGTCTCTCCGACGAGGTGTCCGACGCGCACCAGATCGTGGTCGACGTCGCGCCGTCCTCGTCCACGCTGTCGGGCGACCGCGACCAGATCCGCCAGATCGTCTACAACGTGGCCAAGAACGCGGTCCGCGCGATGGCGGCCGGCGGACGCCTGACCGTGGTGGGCCGCCAGGACGACGCTTGGTATAGCATCCAGTTCATCGACACAGGTCGCGGTATGAACCAGGAACAGCTGGCCCGCCTCTTCACCCCGTTTTCCACCGCCTTTGACGGCGGGACGGGCCTGGGCATGGCCATCGTGCGCCGGATCGTGCACGACCACGGCGGCGCCATCGACGCGGAGTCCCGGCCCGGGGAGGGAACCACCGTGACGGTCCTCCTGCCCCGCCGCGCCGAGAAGTCCGGCGCCGTCGCTTCGGACGCCTTGACGGGGGTGGCATGAGCCACTCGGCGCGCCTCCTCATCGTCGACGACGAGGCGTCCATCCGGGACATGCTCGCGTTCTTCTTTCACAAGCGCGGCTTCGAAGCGATGACGGCGTCGTCGTTCACCGAGGGCGTCGCCGCGGCGGCGCGGTTCAACCCCGACCTGGTCCTCTCCGACATCAAGATGCCCGACGGCAACGGCCTGGACCTGCTGCGCAAGGTCAAGGCCGACAGCCCCAAGACGCCGGTGATCATGATCACGGCGCACACGTCGACGCAGGACGCCATCGAGGCCATGAAGGCCGGAGCGGTCGACTACATCGCCAAGCCCTTCAACGTCGAAGAGCTGGCCATGATCGTCGACCGGGCCCTGGGCGAGAAGCACCTGCTCGACGAGAACGTCTACCTGAAGCAGGAGCTCGCCGCCAAGTACACCTTCGCCAACATCATCGGCAAGGGCTCGCGGATGCAGGAGATCTTCCGGACCATCGAGCGGATCGGAAAGGTCTCCACGACCGTCCTGATCACCGGCGAAAGCGGAACGGGCAAGGAGCTGATCGCCCGGGCCATCCACTACACGTCCGTGCGCAAGGAACGGAAGTTCGTCTCCATCAACTGCGGGGCGCTGCCGGAGTCCCTGCTGGAATCCGAGCTCTTCGGCCACGAGCGGGGCGCCTTCACCGGCGCGATCAAGGACAAGCGGGGACTCTTCTCCGAGGCCGACGGCGGCACCCTGTTCCTGGACGAGGTCTCCGAGACCACGCCGACCATGCAGGTCAAGCTCCTGCGGGCCATCCAGGAGAAGCTCATTCGCAAGGTCGGCGGCAACGACGAGGTCAGCGTCGACGTGCGCATCATCGCCGCCACCAACAAGGACCTGGCCGCCCTGGTGGTGGAGGGGAAGTTCCGGGAGGACCTGTTCTACCGCATCAACGTCATCCCCATCGCGCTGCCTCCGCTGCGCGCGCGCGTGGAAGACGTCGCGCCGCTGACCCAGCATTTCATCGGGAAGATCTGCAAGGAGCAGAAGATCCCGGAGAAGAAGATCTCGACGGAAGCCATGCGGCTGCTGGAGGCGTACCCCTGGCCCGGCAACGTGCGGGAGCTGGAGAACTCGCTCGAGCGCACCGTGGCCCTGGAGCCCGGGGCGGTCATCACGGTCTCGTCGCTGCCCGAAGCCATCGCGCTCGGCGTGCGCACGCGCGTCCCCGACTTCGAGAGCCTGCCCGCCGAAGGCATCAACCTGGAGGCCTACCTCGAGGCGGTGGGCAAGCGCCTGATGCGCGAAGCGCTGGACCGCTGCGAGGGCGTGCAGACCAAGGCCGCCGAGCTCTTGCGCATGTCGTTCCGCTCGTTTCGCTACTACGCCAAGAAATACAACCTGGTGAAGAAGGACGACGTCTACGAGGGGGACGAGGCGCCGCCCGAGGCGACCGAAGCCTGAAAAGAATTTGTGATTTGCGATTTGTGATCTGTCATTGGAAGAATCGCGCCGAGACGAAGGCGCTCCTCATCCTGTTCTTGACCATCTCTTGCGGCGCGGCGCCGCGCGGCGCTCCCGAGCCCGGCGCGACCCCGGCGCCCATGGGACCCCGCGTGGTCCTCCCCTCCGGGGCGGTCTACCGGGTCGAGCTGGCGCGCACTCCGGAAGAGCAGGCCCAGGGGCTGATGTTCCGGGAGAGCCTGCCGGCGCGGTCCGGGATGCTCTTTCTCTTCCCCGACGTCGCCGACCACCATTTCTGGATGAAGAACACCATGATCCCGCTGGACATGATCTGGATGGACCGCGGCGGGAAGGTCCTGTTCGTCTCCGCGGACACTCCGCCCTGCGAGGCCGATCCCTGCCCGGCCTACGGCCCGCAGACCCCGGTCTCGAGCGTGCTCGAGATCGCCGGAGGAATGGCCAGGCAGGAGAAGGTTGAGGTCGGGAGCGTGATTCGGTCCGTGGACGTCAAGTGAAGTGAGTTCTAAGTTCTAAGTTCTGAGTTCTAAGTTCTCGAACTTCGAACTTCGAACCTTGAACCTTGGACTTTGAACTGATTCTTCACGGTTCGAACAGATACAACCCATCCCCCGTCGTCCCCACATAGACCAAACCTCCCGGCGCGGAGGCCGCGGCGGCCAGGGCCAGCCCCGGGCGGGGCGCGGTCAGAGAGAGCTTCTTGCTTCCCTCCTGCCAGACGAGCGTTCCGCCGACGTCCTCGAGCGTGCTGTAGGACATCGCCGGAGCGTTTCCGGTCTCCCGAAGGAAGAGCCCTCCCTTGAGAACACCCTGGCGGTGCGCGTTCCAGATCTGGCCGTTCCAGCGCTCGGCGCCTTCCGCGGTGCGCACCTCGAGCAGGGCAAGCCCGTCCGGGCCCAGGAGGAGCTCGGCCGCGGTGGGCGAAGCGGGTGCGCCCGGAACGAGATCGAAGCGCCGCGCCCCGTCGGCGGCGCGATAGACGCCGGCGGACGTCACCAGGATCGGCGCGGGGAAGGGCGAGCCGAAAAGGGCGATCGGCGTTCCCGGCGGCGCGCTGGCCAGCCCGGACCAGCGCTGGCCTCCGTCGCGGGAGAACCGGACGCCGGAGGAGGAGGAGAGGACCAGGACGGTCTTGCCCGCGGCGTCGCGGAAGGCCGCCAGCGACGCGGACGCGGGCAGCGGATCGAGCGAGACTCTCCGCACGCGCATCCCCTGGGCTTCCCACACGCCGCTCTCGTCTCCGCCGTAGGCGCGGAAGAAGAAGACGCGCGCCGGATCGTTCGGATCGGGAATCAGGTCGGTCACGCGCCCTTCCGCAAGCCCGACCGAGCCGTTCTGAAGCGTTTGGCCGCGGTCGTCGGAATAGAAGACCCCTTCTCCCTCCGTCCCGACGTACAAGCGTCCGCTGCGGCGATCCACCTCCAGGGACGTGACGACCAGCGATTCCCGCGAGATCCGCGTCCAGGTCTCCCCGCCGTCGGTCGACCGGTGCAGGCCGCCGACGGTGGCGGCGTAGACGACACCGGGCCGGTTGGGATCGCGTCGGATGGCGTGCGACCGCCGGTTGGTGAAGCCGGTCTTGAACCGCGTCCAGTGATCGCCGCCGTCGGGCGAGTGGTAGACCCAGCCGCAGGTGGAGACCCAGACGTCGCGGGGGTTGGCGCGGTCGAAGTCCCACGCGTACACCGTGGCGTCCAGGACCATCCCCTCGGCGATCCGCACCCAGTTTTCGCCGCCGTCGCGCGTCCGGAACGCCTGGCGCCAGGTCCCCGCGTAGAGCGTGCGGGGATCCGACGGATCGAACGCCAGGGACTCGACCTGGTAGAGGCCGGGAGTCCCCGCGCCCGTGACGGACCAGGTCAGCCCGCCGTCGCGCGAGATCCGCACCCCGTCGTCGCCGCCCACCGCCAGGACCGGCTCGGGGTCCAGAGTCAGCGCCAGCGCGCGCGTGGCGATGGACTTCTTCCATTGCGCCAGGATCGTCCAGGTCTGCCCGCGGTCGTCGCTGCGGACGACCAGGCCTCCGGCGTACTGCCCCTCCAGGGAGGCCCACAGGCGCTCCCGCACGAGCGGATCGGGAACGAGGCCGGAGACGACGTACCCGGGAAAGGCCGGACCGGGGCGCAGCGGCGTCCAGGTGGCGCCCCCGTCGGTCGATCCGTAGAAGTTGCCGCGGGACGTTCCGCAGTAGACCCGGCCGCTCTCGAACGGGTCGACGGCGAACACCCGCACTTCGGCGCCCCAGACCGGCAGGCGCCACCAGGTGGCCGCCGCGCAGAGCGTGGGCAGCAGCCACAGCAAGACTCCCGCCGCGACCGCCACCATCGGGTGATCGGGTGATCGGGTGATCGGGTGATCGGAATGCGCGGGCCTAGGCATGCGAAGAGGAAGAGCGAGAGGGTACAATATAAATATTGTTCCGGTTCAGTCCTTCGTTTCAACGACCCGATGGCCCGATGACCCGATGACCCGATTCTCCGGCGCGGCCGAGCGCCGGACCGCGGTGATCTCGGCCAGGATCGCGACGGCGATTTCCTCCGGCGTGACGGCCCCGATGGGAAGGCCGATCGGCGCGTGGATCGCGGCGATCCGCTCCGCGGTAACGCCCTCCTGCGCCAGGCGCTCTCGGACCCCCCGCGCCTTCCGCTGCGAGCCGATCAGGCCGATGTAGCGCGCGTTCGGGGCGCCTTGCGCCAGCCAGGGACGGAGGGCCGCCAGGTCGGTCTCCCAGCACCGGGTGACCACGGCGACGTAGCGGTCCCGCCCCCGGGACAGGTCCGAGCCGGGGATCTCGTAGTTCCGGTTGGTCCGGACGGCCCGGACGCCCTCGGGAAAGCGGGACGGCGACGCGTACTCTTCCCGGTCGTCTCCGACGAGGACGTCGAAGCCGAGCTCGCGCGCCAGACGCGCCAGGGCCAGGCCGACGTGGCCGCCGCCCAGGACGATCAGGGCCGGCGCGGCCTTGAGCAGCTCGATGGAGACCCGGGCCGATCCGCCGCAGATCATGTTCGTCGCTTCCCGGCTCTCCCCCGCTCCGATCTCCCGTTCGAAGAAGTCGTACCACTTGACCGCGCGCGTCTTCTCGACGCCCCGGAACAGTTCGCCGGCGTCGGCCACGACCAGGGCCTCGAACGGGCCTCCGCCGATCGTTCCCCAGAACGTCCCGTCCTCGAAGACCAGGAACCGGCGGCCGTTTCGGGAGGGCCCCGATCCGCGCGTCTCGACGACCGTGGCCAGCGCGAGCCGTCCCCGCGACTCCAGCTCCTCGGTCAGCCGGCGAAAGAAGACCTGGTCCGACATGAACTGTTCATTTTAAGCCGTCCGCGATCGGCTTTCAGCCTTTTCGGCGTCCCGAGGAACTCCGGTTCAACGCGGAGAGCCGACCGCTGAGAGCTTCCCCCGCATTCCGCTACACTTCGCAGCCGTGGTGTCCTCCGTACGCGTCGCCGTCTTTCCCGCCGCCGGCCTGGGGACGCGGTTCCTCCCGGCCACCAAGGCCCAGCCCAAGGAGATGCTGCCGCTGGTCGATCGCCCGCTCATCCAGTACGTCGTCGAGGAGGCGCGGGCGGCCGGCATCGAGCGCGTCGTCATCGTCACGGGGCGGGGAAAGAACGCCATCGAGGACCACTTCGACACGTCGTTCGAGCTCGAGCGCATGCTCGAGGACCGCGGCAAGGACGACCTTCTGGACCAGGTGCGCGAAATCTCCGAGCTCGTTCCCGTGGCGTACGTGCGTCAGAAGAGCGCCCTCGGCCTGGGCCACGCCGTCCTCCAGGCGCGCGATCTGGTCGGCCGGGAGCCGTTCGCGGTCATGCTGGGGGACGACATCGTGGACGCCGCAGAGCCCTGCATCGGCCAGATGATGCGGCTCTTCGAGCGGCGCGGCAACCCGGTCATCGCGCTGCAGGAGGTCCCGCACGCCGAGACGCGCCAGTACGGGATCGTGGCCGGGAAGAGGATCGAGGACCGGGTCGTGGAGATCACCGACCTGGTCGAAAAGCCGGCGCCCGAGAAGGCCCCCTCCAATCTCGCCATCATCGGCCGCTACATCCTTCCCCCCGAGATCTTCGACATCCTCGGCCGGACCGAATCCGACGTCGGCGGGGAGATCCAGCTGACGTCGGCCCTCAAGACGCTGCTCTCCCGAGGACCGATCGACGGATACCTCTTCGAAGGCAAGCGCTACGACGCCGGCGACAAGCTCGGCTTCCTCAAGGCCACGGTCGAGTTCGCCTTGAAACGGGAGGATCTGGGAGAGCCCTTCCGGCAGTACCTGAAGGGACTGGATCTGGGAGAAGGACGGAAGACTTAGGACTTAGGACTTAGGACTTAGGACTTAGGACTTCGGACTCAACGTTTCTCGTCTCCCTTGGCCGCCTTCTTTTCCTTCCCTTCCTTTTTCTTCGCCGCGGCTTTCTCGGAGCTCTCGCTCTTCTCCGACGAGGACTTCTCCGAATCCGATTTTCCCGAGCCCGATTTTTCCGAGTCTGATTTTTCCGAGTCTGATTTTTCCGAGCCGCCCTTCCCGCCGCGGCCCCCGCTCCCATAGTCATTGACGTACCAGCCGCTTCCCTTGAACTGAATTGCCGGGGCGGAGGCGAGCTTCTTCAAGCGGCCACCGCAATGCGGGCAGATCTTCAGCGGCCTTTCGCCGACCCGCTGGATGGCCTCGATGCGCTTGGCGCACTTCTGACAGGCGTACTCGTAGATGGGCATGGAACAATTTTAGTATTTGTGATTTGTGATTTGTGATTTTCCGGGTCTCCGTCATCGCCAATTACAAATCGCCGATCGCAAATTCCCCTCAGTTCCCCAGACTCCCTCCCTCGGTCTTGTACTGGATCTTCTTGGCGCCGCCCCCGGTGCTTCGCAGCCGCCGCAGGAGGCCCAGGCAGAAGAACGCGTAGAGCAGCCGCGCGTTCTCCGGGACCGTTCCGGGCCCGCGGGCGCAGAGGATCTGCAGGGGGGTCCGGCCGTCGGCCTTCTGGAAGAAGGCCTGCTCGTCGGGGGCAAAGAGCGCGAGCAGCGGGCCGGACATGCGCTCGAGGATGGTCTGCCCCGACCCGAGCCTCTGGACCAGCCGCTTCACGTCGGAAGTGCGGCGGATTCCCTCCAGGATCACCTCGGGAATGCGCAGATCCAGGCGCACCAGATCCGGCCCGCGGCGCGGCCCGATCTCGAACAAGACCTCGCCTTCCTCCCAGTCGAACGCGCTCCACAGGATCTCGCGGGTCTGGGCCCCGATCGCCTCGTTCAAGCGCTCCGGCGTCAGGATTCCCATCTGCAGGAGCACCTGCCCCAGCCGCAGGCCGTCGCGCGTTCTGCGGGCGTCCGCTTCCCGGGCCGCCTCCGGCTTCAGGATGCCGTGCTTGAGGAGGTACATGCCCAGGCTCACCTCGCGCTCGTTGGAGCCGGCGGAGACGACCAGTCCGTCGTCCAGGGAGATCCTCCGGATCCGCGTTTCCCGGGTCAGGGTGAGCACGCCCGGAACGCGGTAGCGGTGGATCGTGGCCAGGATCTCAGCCAGCGGGGTTTCCGCGAGATCCCCCCGGTATTCGAATCGTTTCTCCATGAAGGCGTCCGGTAATCGTAACCCGAACCACCGGGCAGGTCGAAGGCGCAAGGGCGCCGGAGGAGGGGATGCGGGCCGCCGGCTCCTCGAATCCCGGCGCCTGGACCGGCGTCCTCTTCCCGGAGCGCCCTACAATGCGGCCCGTGATCACGGTCGAAGAGGCCCTGGCGATCCTCGCCGCCGCGGCCAAACCGCTGGGCATCGAGGGCGTCGCGCTGGCGCAGGCCTCCGGCCGCGTGCTCGCGGGCGACCTCGTCTCCGACGTCGACTGGCCTCCGTTCGACACCTCGGCGATGGACGGTTACGCGGTCCGGTGCTCCGACGTCCCGGACGGGGGCGGCGCGCTGCGCGCCCGCGCGCGGACGGTCACGGCGGGACTCGCCCCTCCCCCGCCGCTTGCCCCGGGCGAGGCGGTGCGCGTCATGACCGGCGCGCCGATCCCCGCAGGCACCGAGGCGATCGTGCCGGTCGAGCTCGTCCGGGTTTCGGACCGCGGCGTGCTGTTCGAGCGGCCCGCGCCGGCCGGCGCCCACATCCGCAGGCGCGCCGAAAGCGTGACGGCGGGACGCGTCCTCGCTCCGGCGGGCCGGAAAGCCACCGCGGGCGTGGTCGCCCTGGCCGCCCTGGCCGGCCGCGATCCCCTGCAGGTTTTCCGGCGTCCCCGCGTCCGGGTGGTGGCCACGGGCGACGAGCTCGTGCCGGCGGGAGCGCGGCCCGGACCGGGGCAGCTGCGCGATTCCAACGGCCCGATGATCGCGTCGCTCTGCCGGGAGGCCGGCTGGCCGTTCGAGCTCGGCGACCGCGCCGCGGACGAGGCCGGCGCCGTCGACCGGCTCTTCGCGCGGGCCGGAGCGGCCGAGGACGTGCTCCTCACCTCCGGAGGGGTCTCCGCCGGGGACCTCGACCTGCTTCCCGGCGCCGCGCGGACGTCCGGGTTCGAGATCCTCTTTCACGGCGTCGCCGTGCGGCCGGGCAAGCCGATCGCCTTCGGGCGCCGCGGCGACACGCTCTGGATCGGCCTTCCCGGCAATCCGGTCTCCAGCGCCGTGGGCTTCCATCTGTTCGTGCGCCACGCGCTCGACCTGCTGGAGGGCAACGCGGAGCCGGGCTCTCCCCGCGTCACGGCGCGCCTCCTGCGCGACCTCAAGGCGCCCGGACCGCGGGAGAGCTACCGGGACGCGCGCCTGACGATCCACGCGGGAGAGCTGCGCGCCGATCCGCTTTCGACGCGCGGCAGCCACGACATCGCCGCCCATGCCGGCGCCAACGCGTTGATCCGCCAGCCCGCCGGCTCGGCCGCTCTCGCCGCCGGCGCGCTCGTCGAGTGCGTCGTGACCGGACAGGTCCGAGACGAAAAGGCCGGACCATGACCCGGACGTCCATCGAAGCGCTGCACCGCCGGGTGCGCACCGCCGACGGCGTCCCCATCGCCTACACCTGGTGGAAACGCCCGTCCCCCGAGCTCGTGATGATCGCGCCAGGCTTCTGGCGGTCCCGTCTCGCGCGCGAGAATCTCTTTCTCGCCGAATACTTCCTGCGCGGCGGTTACGACGTCGTCGCGTTCGACTTCCGGGGCCACGGGGACAGCGGCGGCACCTACACGTTCGGATTCAAAGAGGCCAACGATCTGATCGCGGTCGCCCGAGAGCTCGTCGGTCCGGGAAAGCCCTACAGCCGCTTCGCTCTGCTGG
Organism: uncultured Acidobacteriota bacterium; assembly: GCA_963733955.1. GTDB lineage: Bacteria > Acidobacteriota > Thermoanaerobaculia > UBA5066 > Gp7-AA6 > DATFTF01. The sequence goes on along the minus strand of CAVTEW010000002.1, from coordinate 168,727 downwards.
GCCTGTCGATGGGAGGCTCGATCGGCGCGGACGCGCTGGCGAAGGACCCCGGTCTGGCCTGCCGGGCCCTCGCGCTCATCTCTTCCCCCGCCGACCTGGCCGCCGTGCGGCCCCATCCCTGGAAGACCGGGGCGCTGCGTCAGGTCAGCCTGAAAAACGTGGCCCGGATGCCGCGCCTTTCCGCGGGGGCCCTGCTGGCCCGAAAGCCGCGGGCGGTCGAGGCCATCGCGGTCCTGACGATGCCCAAGCTCATCGTCAGCGCGGAAGGCGACTGGCTCGTCGATCCCCGACACGCCCGCCTTCTGGAACAGGCCGCCGCCCCGCCGGTCGAGGCCGTGCACCTGGATCAACCCGGCTCGCTCCATGCCGACGCCCTGGTGCGCTTCGTCCCGTTGAAGATCCTGCGCGTCCTGACGCGGTGGTTCGAGCGGGTGGCCCCGCCATGAGGCGTGAGGCGTGAGGGAAGGCGTGAGGCGTGAGGCGAACGAGGGCGCCGTCCCATGCCGCTCGGTTTCTTAGCTCTTCTTTAGGCGCCGGGCGCGCACGGATCCTGCAAATAGAATCGGACGCAATGAGCCGGCGGGTCGTAGTCACCGGGATCGGATGCCTGTCGCCCAACGGCAACGGCCGGGAGGCCTTCGCGCGCGCCCTGCGCGGCGGCGTCAGCGGCGTCGGACGGATCTCCCTCTTCGATCCCGAGGGCTTGCCGGCCACGATCGCGGGAGAGCTGAAGGACTTCGATCCGGCCGCGCACGTCGGCCCCAAGGACCATCGCCACGTCTCGCGCGCGGTGCCGATGGCCATCGCCGCGTCCGCGGAGGCCCTGGCCGACGCGGGCCTGGACCCCGACTCGTTCACGCTGGCACAGCGCCGGGAGATCGGCGTGCTCCTGGGAACCGGCGGAGGGCCCATCGAGTTCTCCGAGCGGATGTACCATCTCTACTACACCAACCAGGTCAAGAAGGCGTCGGTCTACTCCATCCCCTCCGGGACGATCGGCACGCTCTCCTCGGAGATCTCGATGCGCTTCGGCCTGCGCGGCCCTTCCCAGGTCGTCTCCACCGGCTGCGCGTCGTCGACCGACGCCATCGGATGGGCCTTCCGCTCGATCAAGCACGGGACGGCGGACGTCGTCCTGACCGGAGGCGTGGACGCCACGGTGGTGCGCGGAATCATGGAGGGCTTCGTGATGATGCGGATCGTGTCGACCGCCCGCGAAGCCGATCCCCCCGGCGCCTCCCGCCCCTTCTCCCGGGACCGCGACGGGTTCGTCCTCGGGGAGGGCTCCTGGATGTTCGTGCTGGAGGAGAAAGAGCGCGCGCAGGCCCGGGGCGCGCGCGTCTACGGCGAGATCCGCGGCTACGGCGCGACCTGCGACGCGCACCACCGCGTGCGGCTGGACGAGACCGGCGAGGAGCCGGCCCGGGCCATGGCCCTGGCGCTGGCGGAATCCCGCCTCCCCGCGGAGGCGGTCGACTACGTCGCGTACCACGGAACGTCCACGGAGTTGAACGACCGGGTCGAGACGAAGGCGGTCCGCCTGGCGTTCGGGGCGGCGGCCGGGCGGCTGGCGGGGTCTTCGATCAAATCGATGATCGGCCATCCCCAGGGCGCCTGCGGAGCGGCCGGCCTGGCCGCGACGCTTCTGGGAATGCGCGACGCGTTTCTCCCGCCCACGATCAACCTCGAGCGCGCCGACCCCCAGTGCGACCTCGACTACGTCGCCAACGCGGCGCGCCTCGGTTCCTTCGAGCACGCCCTCTGCAACTGCATCGGGTTCGGATCGAAAAACAGCGCGCTGGTCGTCTCCCAGGTCTGCGCCTGAGAATCCAAGTGCCGGCCGCCCGATTGTTTCGTCGCGGGTCGTCGGTCAACGGCCGCCTCTGAGCTCGAGACCTCCAGGCATGTCGCTCCTCGTCCCTCGACGCCGGCCGTCCCGCGAGCTCCTGGACGGCGCGAATCTGGCGCCGGAGGAGATGGCCGCCTCGCTTCGCGACCTGGACAACGTCAACCGCCGCTGGGGCGCCTCCCGTGCCTTGGAGAAGTACCTCCGCCCGCGGATGCTCCCGGAGGCGGGGCGCCGCTTCGTCGTGCTGGACGTCGGAGCGGGCGCCGGATCGGTCGCGCGCTCGCTCGGCCTTCGCCTGCGGGCGGCCGGCCTGGACGCGCGGGTCGTGGCCATCGATCTTCAGTGGCGGCACCTGGCGGCCGGCCGCGGCCCGAAGGGCTCCTTGGCCTCCTCGCTCTGCGCGGACGCGTTTCGAATCCCCGTCGCGGACGGCGCGGTCGACTGGGTCGTGTCGACGCTGTTCTTTCATCACTTCTCGCCGGAGGAGAACGTTCGGATTTTGCGCGAGCTCGCCCGGGTGGCGCGGCGGGGCGTCGCCATGCTGGACATCCGGCGCCACGTCTTCCCTCTTCTCTTCGTCGCGGTCGCCGGACGCCTGGCCTTCGAGACGTCCGTCTCCGTCCAGGACGGGCAGGCCTCGGTGCGCCAGGCCTACACGGCGCGGGAGGCCGGAGAGATCGCGGAGCGCGCCGTCCCCGGAGCGCGGGCGAAGGCGGTGTTTCCGTTCCGTCTGCTCATCACCGCGGGCGCCCGCGGCGGCCCGGCCCGCTGATGGAGAACGCCGACGTCCTCGTCGTCGGAGCCGGGCCGGCCGGATCGGCCGCCGCGCTGATCCTGGCGGAGAAGGGCTGCCGCGTCGTCGTGCTGGAGAAGGATCACTTTCCGCGTCGCAAGGTCTGCGGGGCCTTTCTGGCCTCCGACGGCGTCGCGGCGCTGGCGCGGCTCTCCGTCCTGAAGGACGCGCGCGGGGCGCGCCCGGAGATCATCCGCGAGGGATCGGTCCATCTGCCCGGAGGGCGCTCGGCGCCCCTGGCTCTTCCCGCGCCCGCGCTGGGCCTCTCCCGATTCGTTCTGGACGATCTGCTGGCGCGGCGCGCCGCCGCTGCCGGAGCGCAGGTGCGCTTCGGGGCGCGCGTCGTTTCCGCCGCGGGGCCGGCGGGGGCCCACCGCGTCTGCTGGATCGGGCCGGACGGAACCCACGAGGCCCAGGCCCGCGCCGTGATCGGAGCGTGGGGACGGTGGGACGCGCTGGACCGGTCGCTCGATCGGAGCTTCCTGCGCGGCCGTCGATTCTTCGGCTGGAGCGCGCGGCTCCAGGGAGACTCGCGTCCCCTCGCGGGCAGGGTGCGCCTCTATCTCTTTCGCGGCGGCTATTGCGGCCTCTCGCGCGTGGAAGGGGGGGCGGTGAACCTGGCCGGCGTGGCGTCGGAACGGGCGATGCGGCGGGCCGGGACGGGATGGGAGTCCCTGCTCGACGCCATCCGGCGGGAGAACCCGCCGCTCGATCGGGATCTCCGCGGCCTCGATCTCGCTCCGGAGGGGTTCCTCGGGACCGGGCCCGTCTTCTTCACCGCCAAGCCCCCGGTCGAGAACGGCGTGCTGATGGCGGGGGACGCCGCCGGCGTCCTGGATCCTTTTTCCGGCCAGGGTCAGTCGGCGGCGCTCGCCTGCGGAATCCTCGCGGCGGAAACCACCGCGGCCGCGCTGGCCGGAGCGATTCCCATGGAAAGGCTCGCTCGGGCCTACGGCGACGCCTGGAGGGAGCGGTTCGCGCGCCGCTTCGGCTGGAGCGCGGTCTTCCGCCGCCTGATGCTCAGCCCGTCGGTCGCCTCCGCGGCCGCCCGCATCGCGGGACCGCAGTTGACGTCCTTGGCCATCCAGCGGCTGAGCTCCCGGTAGAGTCCTTCTCAATCGCAAATCGCAAATCACAAATCACAAATCACAAATCACAAATCACAAATGGCTAGATTCCCCTCGCTCCTTCCGGCGTGAAGATCTTGTCGTCGAGCCGGGCCGGCCGGTAATCGCGGTACTCCAACCGGGTGACGACCTTGGAGCCGCGCGCCAGCAGGTCCCGCACCTCCATCTCGGCGACGACGGTCTTCCCGAAGGACTTGCCGAACTTCGTGAACGTCACGTCCTTGGCCGGCAGGCCGGACGGAAGAAAGAACTCGAGCCGAGCCGGAAGTCCCGCCGCCTCGTCGTACCACAGGATCACCTTCGGGTAGGGGGCCCGCGGCGAGCGCGCGGTCAGGTCGAGGACGCGGCACCGCTTCCCGTTGACGTCTTCCTGGACGTTCACGCGGACCGCGGCGGTGTAGTCGCGGGCGAAGCGCAGCCGCGCCACGTCTCCCACCGACGCGCCTCCGGCCAGCCGCTGGTTGGGCGTGATGGGAATCGGGTTGGTCGCTCCCGGCACAAGCAGCCACATGCGGTCCCCGACGTTCAAGATCTTCCGGCCGCTGTTCTTCCCGCCCCGGAACACGATCAGCCCCTTGTCCTCCCCCTTGGTGTACACCTCGAAATCGGCGCTGCCGAGCACACGATCGCCCTCGACCTCGACCGCCCGCGCGGTGAGAACCGCCTCCGCGAACGCGTTGCGCGCCGCGTCGACGTTCTGCAGGATCTGCAAGGGAGGCTGCGGCAGAAAGAGAACGAGCAGGCCCGCAAGAAGAATCCTCATCTTCAGAGACAACCTCTTCCCATCGAAGTCACTTCCCGCCTCACGCCTTCCGCCTCACGCCTCCCCCCTCACGCGCGAGCAACGCTCGCGCTAAACATGCGCCAGCGCCTCGACGATCGACACACGGGAAGCCCGGCGCGCCGGAAAGTACGACGCGATGGTCATGGTGGCGACCATGGCCGCGAGGCCCGCGGCGTAGGCCAGGGGATAGAACTGCACGTGGATCGGCATGCCGTGCGTCGCTCCGGGAGGCGGAGGCAGGATGATCCCCGAGGCGTTCAACACGGCGCGCACCACCAGGGCGAAGAGGGTCCCGGCCACGCAGCCCAGGAGCGCCAGGGCCATGCCTTCGACCAGAAAGATCTGCCGGACCCGCGCCGGGCGCGTCCCCAGCGCCCGCAGCGTGCCGACCTCGCGCGTGCGCTCGGTGACCGCCATGGTCATGACGATCGCCGCCGACAGGATCACGATGACGACGAGGACGGCGCCCACGAAGCCGAAGATGCCGATGTAGAGGAGCTTGACCTGCTCGTAGAACGTGGCCAGCTCCCTCCAGTGGCGGAGCGCCACCGGGTAGCCGGCGCCTGCCAGCGCGCTCTGGACCGCGTGGGCGACCCGGTTCTCGTCCTCGCCGGGCCTCAAGAACACCACGAGCTTCGAGACGGTGCCCGAGCTCTGCAGGAGACGCCCCACCAGCCCGGTGCCCGCGGCCAGGTACCGGTCGTTCAACTCCTTGATGGTCACGTCGACCAGTCCGGCGACCACGCCGTCGACCGCGTTCAACGACCCGTCCGGAGTCGTCGCCATCAGCGTGATGCGGTCTCCCGCCCGCACGTTCAGCGCCGAGGCCAGTCCGGTCCCGAGGAGCACGCCGTCGCCTCCGTCGCCGGCGAGGTATTTGCCGGAAACGACGAGCTCCCGCGCGTAGGTCGCCGCGGCTTCCGGCTCCGGATCGAGGCCCACTCCGAGGTACGGAACCGACTTGGAGCCGTTGGTCGCCAGCCCCACGAAATCGATCCGGGGAAGAACGGAGGCCACGCCGGGCACCCGGGCGACGATCCCGCGCGCGCGGTCGGCGTCGCGCAGGCCGAACTCGAGAGTGGTCTCTTCCTCGCGTCCGAGCGCCCGCCGGTCCACGACCTGCAGCTGCCCCACCGTCCGGATGGTTCCCTCCTTGAGGCCCTCGAAGGATTGGGCGATGAAGCCGCCGGCCAGCGCGAACGCGGCGAAGCCGAAGGCGACGACGCAGCCGAGCAGGATCGTGCGCCGCTTCTGGCGGAGCAGGTTGCGCAGGGCCAGGCCGAAGACGCTCATGAGGAGCTCGGAAATCGGAAATCGGAAATCGGAAATCGACTCATATTCGCGGTGCTCCCGATTCCCCATTCCCGATTCCCGATTCCCGGCCCGCAAGGGTGTCCGACTCGATCCGACCGTCGTGCAGCGCGATCACCCGGCGGGCCCGCGCCACCACGCGCGGATCGTGGGTGGCGAAGAGGAATGCGACACCGCTCGCGTCGCACACCCCGCGCATGAGGTCGAGGATCTCCTCCGCGGTGACCGAATCGAGGTTGGCCGTCGGCTCGTCCGCGAAGATCACCGCCGGGCGGTTGGCCAGAGCGCGGGCGATCGCGACGCGCTGCCGCTGGCCGCCGGAGAGAAGGTCCGGGCGCACCGACCGCTTCTCCTCCAGGCCCACCATCGCCAGGAGCTCGCGGGCCCGCCGCCGGGCGTCCTGCGCCGAGGCGCCGGCCAGCACCCGGGGATAGGCGACGTTCTCCTCGGCCGACAGCACGGGGATCAGATTGAAGGTCTGGAACACGAACCCGAACCGGTCTCGCCGCAGATCCGACCGCGCGTTCTCTCCGCTCGCGGTGACGTCCTTTCCGTCCACTGCGACCGATCCGGAGTCCGGCGCGTCCAGGAGCCCCAGGAGGTTCAGGAGGGTGGTCTTACCCGATCCGCTGGGACCCTGGATCGCCGCGAACTCGCCCTCCTGGATGACCAGGGAGACGTCACGGACGGCGTGCACGACGGTCGGCCCGACGCGATAGGATTTGGAGACGGCCCGCGCCGCGACGCGGGGGGACGGCAGAGTTTCGGTCATGGGCGGCCTGAGCGGTTCACGGCATGGTCCTTCCGGCGCGCCGAGTTTAGCCTCACCGCGGATGGGTCGTTTGAATCAGGACAGTAGCGCAGGGGCGCAACACACTTGCGGCCATGGACGAGGCCGCCGGCGGCCGTCCGAAGACCTAACGTGAGTCCCGACAAGCAACCTCCCGATCGGCGGGATCTCGAGGCCCTGGAAGGCCAGGTCCGGAGGCTCGCCCGGACCGTGGCCGGCCTCCAGGCCCGCCTGAGTGCGCTCGAGGAGGCGGCGCCGGCGCCCGTTGCGCCGCCCGCCGACGAACGGATCGCCGAGCCGGCGCTGGATCCTCTGGTCCCCGACGCGCGGGCCGTCTCCGGCGCGTTGACCGAGACCGGACGCTGCATCCTGGTCGCGGCCGGCGGGTTTCTCGTCCGGGCGATCACCGACTCGGGGACCATTCCCCGTTCGGTCGGCGCGGCCGCGGGGCTGGCCTACGCGGTGGCCTGGATCCTCCTGGCCGACCGGGCCGCGGCCCGAGGGCGCCGGCGCACGGCCTCCTTCCTGTCGATCACCGCGGTGATCCTGGCCTACCCGCTGCTCTTCGAGACGACCGCGCGGATGGGCGTGTTCACCCCGGTCGGCGCGTCCGCGGCGATCGCCATCCTGACCGCGCTCGTGCTCGGCGTCGCGTCCCGGCGCGACCTCCTCGCGGTGGGTTGGCTCGCGGTCCTGGCCGAAGCGGCCACCGCGGCCCTGCTGGGCTTCACGACCGGGCGGCCCGAGCCGTTCGCAGCGGCCTGCGCTCTGATCGCCGCGGCGACCGCGTTTCTCGGGGACACGTGGGAAGGGGCGGAGGCCTTGCGCTGGCCGGCCGCCCTGGTGGCCGACGTGCTCGTGCTCTGGACCGCGCTGCGGCTCGAGGACCTGCCCGCGGAATCCCTGCCGCCCACGCTCGTCGTCTTCGCGCTCGCCGCGGCCCTGGGTCTGGGTCCCCTGGCCTGGGTGACCTGGCGGACCCTGCGGCGCGGCAGACCCCTGGGATCGTTCGAGGCGATTCAAGTGACCGTGTCGCTCGCCATCGGCATTGTCGCGGGATTCGAAGTGACGCGCGTCGCTCCGGCGAGCGTGCCCTGGCTGGGTCTGACCCTCTTCGCCGCCGCGGCGGCCTGCCTCGTCGTCGCCCGCGTGGCCGCTCGGGTCCCCCCGCGGGGCGCCGCCCTCTTGCTTCTGTACGCCACCTGGGCCGCGGGCCTGTCGCTCGCGGCGGGGTGGACGCTGCCCGGCGCCCTGGCGCGCACGCTCCTCTGGTCTCTGCTGGGCGTCGCCGCGGCGGTTGCCGCCCGTCGCTCGGGCCGGGGCGCGCTCGACATCCACGCCGCCCTGTTCGTCCTGGCCGCCGCTCTGCAGAGCGGACTTCTCGCGGCCTCGCTCAAAGCCCTCCTCCTGGCCACGAGCGAGACCTGGGGCCTCGTGCCCTCATCGGGCTGGATCGCCCTCGCCGCGGCCGGCGCGGCCTACCTGCTCCTCGATCGCCGGGAGGCGGTCCCGGGCGCCGCGGTCCTCTCGGCGTCGCTGGTCCTCGCGGCCGTCGGCGCTCTGGGCCTGGCCGCCCTCGCGGTCGTCGGCCTGCGCGCGCTCTGGCCCGGCGACGACGCGACGCTCGCGGCCGTGCGCACGGCGGTCCTGTCCGCCGCCGCGGTGACTCTGGCCTGGGCCCGGCGCCGGTCGTCGCGCGCCGAGCTGTCGTGGCTGGCCGCCGCCGTCCTGGTTACGGGCGCGGCCAAGCTCCTCTTCGAGGACCTTCCCCACGGGCGGTCGCTGACGCTCTTCGCCGGGTTTGTTCTCTACGGCGTCGGTCTGCTCGGCGCGCAGCGCCTGCTCCGGTCCAAAGAGACGGCCGCGGCCTGACCGCGGGGAGAGCCGGGGCCGCGGGGTCCCGAAGCAGCTACGGTCCGGAGCGGGCCGCCCGCCGGCGGTCGATCTCTCGGATCGCCAGCAGGAGCGCGACGATGCTGGCCAGAATCAGGATCAGCGAGAGAAACAAGCCTTTGCGGCGGAAGTCGCGCTCGGAGAGAGCCTTCTCGGCCGCCTTGCGGACCGCCCGCGCGACTTCGAGCCCCGCCGCGGCGTTGGTGTGCACCGCCGCGACCTGAAAGAGATGAACGCTCGAGCGCGCCTTGGTCAGGGCGTCGTCCGCCTTGACCAGTTCGAAGCGGATCCGGGAGACCTCCATCCCCGCCTCGGCCGCGCGGTCGAGGGTCTCGCGGGCCCCCTGGGTCTCGCCGGCGAGCATGGTCAGATCGGACCGCATCGCGGCGGCGGCTTTTCCGCCGGCGGTGTCCGGCTCGTGGCAGCTCGCGCACTTGCCTTCCGGTCCGTCGGAGAGGAACGCCTCGGAGGGGCGCCGGATCTCGTGGTTCTCGTGGCAGGTGACGCAGCCGGGCAGATTCAACTCCTGGAAGGCCTCCCAGTGCGGGCTGACCTTGAACTGCTCGGCGAACGTGGCGTGGCAGGTCCCGCAGACGTTGGCCACGTTGCCGACCTGCGGCGGCGCCGCGCCGTGGTTGCCGTGGCAGGAGTTGCAGGTCGGCGCGGACAGGTCGCCTTTGTCCACGCGCGCCTTGTAATGGACGCTCTTCTGGTACTTGGCGAAGGCGTCGGACGGAAGCTTGTAGGCGGCCATCAGCGCCGCGTCGCCGTGGCACCGGTTGCAGGTCTCGGCGATCTTCCGGGTCGACACCGGTGAACGCGAGTCCTTGACCGGAAGGATCCCGTGCGCCCCGTGGCAGCTGGCGCACTCGGCCACGTGCACGTCTCCCTGGGCCAGCCTCTTGCCGTGCCCGCTGGTCCGGTACTCCGCGAGCTGGTCGACCCGCAGGGACGGATTGAACTGCTTCATCACCGCGGCGTCGCTGTGGCACTTGCCGCACAGGGCCGGGATGTCCTTGTGCGCGGGCTTCCCGAGGAATCCCTTCTTGCGGTCGTGCGCCTTCTCCTCGTCCTCCGCCTTGGGGTCTCCGCCGTGGCAGAACACGCAGGTGAACCCGGCCTGGGCGTGCACGTCCTCGCCGGAGAAGAGCCTGGCCGGCGGCGTGATCCGCGCGTCGTCCAGCGCAAGGTGGCAATCGAGGCAGCCGCTGGCCGGAGCGGCCTTGCGCGCCGGGGCGGCGGAGGGAGCGGCCCCCGAAGCAGGCTTGGCCGCCGGCGCTGCCTGCGCCAGCGCCGTCGCGGCCAGCGCCGAAAGGCCGAGCGCGAGGAGGACAGGCCGGGCGGTCATGGCGTCGTCTTGACCGGCATCAGAGACAGGACAGTCAGCACCGCCGCTCCCGCCAGGACGACGAGAGCTCCGATCTGCCACCAGCGCGAGCGGCCGCGGTCCAGGAGCGGCACGGCGACGAGGAGTCCCCCGAGCCCTCCGAGGAAGAGCACGCCCAGGGTCTCTCCGGGGATCCCCAGGATCTTGGCCGGCAGGTACTTCAAGCCCTGGAAGGTCCACAGGAAGTACCACTCCGGGCGAATGCCGGCCGGCGCGGGCGCGAACGGATCGGCCTTCACGCCGAGCTCCCAGGGGAAGAACGCTGCCAGCGCCGCGAGCACGCCGACCGCCACGAGCCATCCGACCATGTCGCGCAGCAGGAAGTCGGGAAAGAACCGCATCGATGGGAGGTCGTCCTTCTTTTCCAGCTCCTCCGGCACGCTCATCCCATGCCGCTGCACCAGGAGCACGTGCACGCCCAGGAGGGCCGTGGTGATCGCCGGAAGGATGGCCACGTGGATCCCGTAGAACCGGGACAGCGTGGCGCCGGTGACGTCGGAGCCGCCGCGCAGGATTCGCGAGAGCAGATGGCCGATCGCGGGGACCTGCGCCGGCACGTCGGTGCCGACCTTGGTGGCGAAATAGGCCAGGGTGTTCCAGGGCAGGAGGTACCCGGAGAACCCGAAGCCGAGCGTCAGGAAGAGCAGCAGCGCTCCGGAGATCCAGGTCATCTCCCGCGGCCCGCGGTAGGCCTTGAGGAAGAAGACCGAGAGCATGTGGAGCACCACGACGCCGACGAACAGGTTGGCTCCCCAGGAGTGAATCGAGCGGATGAGCCAGCCGAACGGGACGTCGGCCATGATGTACTGAACGCTCTCGAACGCCTCCGACGAGCTCGGGCGGTAGTAGAGCAGGAGCAGGATCCCCGTGGCCACCTGGACGGAGAACAGGAAGAGCGCCATCCCGCCCAGGTAATAGAAGAGCGTATGCCCGTGGACGGGCACTTCCTTCTTCGCCGCGAGCTTGACCAGGTCGTCCCAGCCCGCGCGGTCCTTGAGCCAGGCCAGGCTCCGCGCGGCCGCGCCGCGGGGCTCAGATCCGCTTGAGGACAATCTTCTCTCCGCGGACATTGACCTCCAGGGGCGTCAGGGGGCGCGGCGGCGGACCGGAGACATTGAGGCCCTTGGCGTCGTAGGTCCCGTTGTGGCAGGCGCACCAGATGTCCGAGCGTTCGGCCCGGTACTGCACGGTGCAGTCCAGGTGGGTGCACTTGGCGGTCAGGGCCCTGAGCTCTCCCGCGGCGGTTCGGAAGAGCAGGACGGGCTTGCCTCCCACAGGGACGATGCGTCCGGAGTTGGCGGCGATGTCGGAGGCCTTCACGTCGAGCTCGAATTCCGAGAGCGATGGTTCCGACGCCTGCGGCGGGACGAGGTACCGGAGGATCGGATAGACGAACGAAGCGAGCGTCGCCCCGATCGAGCCGCCCAGAAGCCACGACACCCACCGGCGCCGCGAAACGTCCCGGACGGAATCCTGCGTTTCCGCGTCTCCGATTCCCAGGCTGACCTCCTTTTTGGCTGCGCCGATTCTAGAAAGTTGCTCCCGAGCGGCAATGATGCGAATGCATCACGCTCGGACGGGAAACCGGGTCACCCGAGTAGATCACGTCAGGCCGAGATCGGCCAGAACCTCTGGCTGATTCTCTCCTCCATCGTCCAGGACTCACGGCAAGCCAAAGCCGTCGTCGTTGGTCGAGCGGCTGCCGCGCCTTCCGGTTTCAAATCACCGATACACGAACATCATGGCGTACAGGATGAGCGCGATCAGGAAGAGCCCGACCGCGAGCGCCGTGAAGCCGAACTTCCGCCACATCCGGCTTGCCAGTGGCTCGGGCGCCGACATCATCACCTGCTCCAGCCGCCCGCTCTCGACGAGCTGTTGATATTCCCGGGGGCGGTCCTGCTTCAAATCCTCCAGAGGCACGCCCCCCGTGAAGATCACCGTGTCGATCGGGAACTTCTCCGGGCGGAAGTGGGTATTGAAGAAGTGGATGCTGAAAATGAAGCACACCGCCAGCAACGCTTCGTCACTGTGGATGGTGGTCGCCACGTTGACCATCCAGCCCGGCATCACGTGCGTGAAGACCGTCGGAAACCAGAGGATCAGGCCGGTCAGACCGATGACCGCCACCCCCCAGAACACGGCGAAATAGTCGAACTTCTCCCAATACGTCCAGCGGCCGTACTGGGGCCGCGGCCCCTTCTTGAGAAACCACTTGACCGATCCCACGAACTCGCGCCAATCGCGGCGGTTGAGCATCATGCTCTCCTGGCCGAAGATCAGTCTCCGCCAACTCCCGCCGCTCGCCTTCTTTTGTCGGGCCAGGTCCCAGAGGTGCAAACCGAAGTAAGTGAACGTCACGACCGCGCAGAACCGGTGAATGAGGCCGGCTGCCTGAAAACCGCCCAGGAGTCTGGCGAGCACCGTGGCCCAGGCGGCATAGGAGAACTTCAGAGTCATGCCGGTCAGCGCCAGACCCAGGAAACTGCCGACCACCATGAGATGCAGGTTGCGCTGAAACTTGGTGAACCGGCGGACGTACACCTGGCCGCCCTCGGGTTGAGCTTCGACGGCCGGCCTGCGATCCACGAGGGAGCGGCGGAGCCACAGCGCCGTGTGTGTCCCCGCGAGCGCGAGGGTCCCGACCAGCAGTGTCGTCATCCCCCAGAACGTGTAGAACAGCAACGGATAGCGCTTCGGGTCGTGGTGCGTGGCGTGCGTGAGATAGCCCGCGAACTGCCGGTGCGAGCCACCGTGGCACTTGCCGCACGTCTGGACGATGTTGGCCCGGGAGAGCCGGGACCGTGGGTCGGTCACCGGCAGAATGTCATGCGAGCCATGACAGTCGTAGCACTTCGCCGTCGCCAGGTACCCGAGCTTGGAGACCTTTCCGTGAAAGGTCTCGAAATAGGTTTCCGCGATCTTCTCGTGGCATCGGCCACACTGATCCATGATGTGGAGGCGGAAATTGGAGAGGTCCGTCCGCTCGATGCTGTGGGCCGAATGGCAGTCGCTGCAAACGGGCAGCGTCTTCCCGGTATGAGTCACGGCGGGCGAATGGACGCTCGCGTTGAATAACTCATAAATTCCGCGATGGCACTTGGAGCACGTCCGGGCGATGTTGGCGCGGTTCACGCTCGATCGCGGATCGGCGGCCGGAAGCTCCCGGTGCGCGGTGTGGCAGTCCGCGCAGTTGGCGGTGACCGTGAGGCCGGACTCCATCAGTCCTTTGCCGTGGATGCTCTCCAGGTAGTTCTCGACGATATGTCGCTGGGTGCCCTTGTAGCGAACGGCCGCCTTCTGCCCGGTGCGGTGACAATTGGCGCACAGAGCCGGCACATTGCGCGAAAAGGTCGGCGAAGCCGAGTCGTTCTTGGAGAGCGTCCCGTGAGGACTGTGGCAGTCCTGGCACGTGGGCGCGTCCGGGCTGCCCTGCGCGGAGAGCTGCCCGTGCTTGCTCTCCCGGTACTGATCGACGACTTCGGCGTGGCAGATCGAGCAATCGACCTTGGCCGCGATCGTGCGGCACGCCCGCGTGGCGTCGGCCGGGTCACCGCCGGTGTGGCACTGCACGCATGCGATCTTCGCGTGGCGCGAGTGCGCCAGTTCGTCCTTGCTCGTAAACAGCGAGACCGTCTGCCCGTTGAGCGTTCCCTTGAGATTCGGGTCACTGTGGCAGCGCAGGCAGTCCTGGTCGGCCATACCTTGCGTGTAAAACACCTTCCGCACTTTGTGCGGCGAGTGGCAATCCACACAGGCCGGAATCAGGCCCGGCTGTTTCTCCCAGAGCTCGCCGCGGATGACCTTCCGATGCACGGTCTCGATCAGCGCGTGGCAGTGCGTGCAGGTCTTGGAAATGTTCTGTTTGGCGATCGAGGAGCGCGGATCCGTGTGCGGCAGCACGAAGTGCGCGGTGTGGCAACTGGTGCACACGGCCGTGACGATCAGGCCGCGCTTGAACAGGCCTTCGCCGTGGATGCTGTCCATGTAATTGGCGAGAATGTTCGTCTGAGGGATCTGCCGCGTCAGGCTGACGGTCGTGCCTTCCCGATGGCAGCTGCCGCACAGACGGGGAACCTGCATGGTCGCGGTTGGAGCGTTCGGGTTGGACGGGCGCAGGATGTCGTGTGTGCCATGGCAGGACTTGCAGCCCGGCGCATAGGCGTCGCCGGCCGCCGCTTTCCGGCCGTGTACGCTCACGGAGTACTGCTTCTGCTCTTCGCTGTGGCAGGCGCCGCACTCGACCCGGGCGAGCTTGTCCGGGTGAGGCAGCTCCTTGATGTCGGCGTGGCAGGAGGTGCAGTCCAGGCCGGCGTGAGGCGACGCTTTCAAGGCTGCGGCGTTGAAACCGGGGGCCTCGCTGGCCTTGCGCTTGCCCACGCGCGGCCCGGAATCATGGCACGCGGCGCAATCCTCCGAGCTCGGCGGCGCCGCCTCCTGGCCCGGGAGTCCGGCTGTCAGGGCCAGGATGGCGACGGTCAAAGAGAACGGCTTCCCGAGGATCATCGGCCCGTCTTCGCCGGGTCGAGGAAGAGCGTCGGCTCGAGGCGGTCGACCCGCCGCGGGCAAGGCGCGGACGCACGGAGGGCCGCCGTCAGAAGGCGCCGCTCAACGAGAGAACAGCCTCGAAGCCAGGAGAGTCTCCTCACTGTTCAAGACCATAGGGTGCGCTTGCGAAAGTCCTTCTGATGCATATGCACTAATTTCGGCGCGGGACCCTCTGGCTGGGAGCCTCCGGCTCGAGAGACCCCGGCAAGACTCGACGAAAGCGGGCTCAAGTGCCCTTCCCTGGCAGCGGACGAGCGGGGAGCGGCCCTTGGCCGGGACGGCCGCCTACTTCAGGCCAAGATCGGCCAGGACCTTCGGCTCCTTTTCCTCCATGGCCAGAACCTCGTGGCAGGCAGAACAGTCGTCGTTGATGACGCGCCCTTCGGAGCTCTTGTGCTTGCCGTCGTGGCATCGGAAGCAGCCGAGGAAATCGTCGTGCCCCAGGTTGTTGGGATAGGTTCCCCACGTGATCTTCATCTCAGGAAAGACGTTGCGCAGGTAGATCGCCTTGACCTGCTGGGCCGCGGTCTCCACCGCCGCCCGGTGGTCCTGGTACGCCTGCGGGTACTTCGTCTTGTAGAAGTCGATCAGCGCCTGGGGAATGCGCTCGGACGCGGCCGCCCGGTCGGGATACTCGGTGCGCAGGACGGCGACGGCCTGCTTCTTGATGTACGGCAGGTCCTTGCGGATCGCGCCCGCCGTCATGGCCTCATCCACCGCGCGCTCCGGGAGCTGGAAGGCATGCGTCGGCCGGTTGTGGCAGTCCATACAATCCATCTTTCGATGTTCGGCGCGCGCCAGCTCCGCCGGGGTCGGCTTGACGTCCTCGGAAACGTACTCCACCTTCTTGCCGCTGTCGTCGACGTAGGTGACGCGGGGTATGACCTGCCGCCGCCCATCGGTCGAGACATATTCGATGCGGCTGGCCACGTCGAGGTGACGGCCGTGGATGCCGACCAGCCCCTGCGTGGCCCGGCCGCCGATCTTCATCAACAGGACGCTGGTGGATGGAGTATTGGCCTCGTCGTCGGCGTACTTGGTCTTGACCAGGAGCTTGTCTCCCGTGAATCGCGCGGGCCAGTGGCAGCGCTCGCACGTGTCCCGCGCCGGCCGGAGGTTGCGCACCGGCGACGGGATCGGACGGGAGTAGGTCTTGAAGTTGACCGCGAAGAGCTGGCGCACGCCGGAGATCTTGGCGCGCACGAACCACGGAGCGCCGGCCCCGATATGGCAGTCCACGCACGCCACGCGCGAGTGTGGCGAGTTCAGGTACGCGGTGTACTCGGGCGCCATGACGGAGTGGCAGGTCTGGCCGCAGAACTGGACCGAGTCCATGTGCTCGACCGCCTTGTAACTGGCGGTGCCCATGATCGTGACGTTCAGGAGCGTGAGAAAAGCGACCCACAGAAGGGCGCGCTGCAGCATCGGCCGTCGCAGATCGATCGTGGGGTAGACGTGCGGCAGCTTCCCTTCCCGGCGCAGCCGGTAGCGGCGCAGGAACCCTCCAACCGGCATGAGAATCAGGCCCAGGGCGAAGACGCCCGGCAGGATCAGAAAGAAGATGATCCCGGTGTACGGGTGGATCGGTCCGGCCTGGACGATCTCGAAGGCCCAGAAGCCCAGAAGCGTGATCGCCGAGCTGGTGGTGAGGACGGCTCCCGCCAGCGTGATCGGGTTCTGGCCGAGGTAGAGAGCCGGCCGCAGCCAGTCCTTCATCGATCGCTTCATTTTTGCGGCGGTTTCCTCACGCCCCCCGGAGTATCACTCTTTTCGCCCGCCGCGGGCGAGGCTTTCTCGGGAGCGGCGCCTTCTTTCCGCAGCCGCTCGAGCTCCAGAGGATGCTCCTCTTCCATCTCCTTTTCCGAAAGCTTGCCGGTCAGCCAGGACATGTTCATCGGGTACGTCTCGGGATTCAGCATGACCCAGTAGAAGTGCCAGACCACGATGGCCAGGGTGGCCAGCCACGCTTCGTAGAAGTGGATCGTACGGCTGACATCGTAGCCGAGCTTGGTCAGGAGCCCGATGAACGTGTTGTCGAACCACATGATGATGCCGGTCACGGCCATGACGATGGTTCCCCACACCAGGGCCCAGTACTCGCTCTTCTCGATGTAGCTGAAGCGGTCCAGCTTCGGCTTCTCCTGGGACAGGCCGGTGTTGTACTTCATCAGCCCGATCGCGTCGCGCAGATCCTTCGGTCTCCACCACAGGTCCCGCACCAGCTGCCGGCCGCGCGCGGTGAACGCGAGGTAGGCCAGATGGCTCAGGCTCGCCACGATGATCACGACCCCGAAGATCCGATGGATCAGGCTGCGCAGGTCGAAGGCGCGGCTGCTCAGTCGGCGGATGCCTGCCACCCACCACGATTCCGGATAGCGCAGCATGAAGCCGGTGATGACCAGCAATGTGAAGCTCAAGGTGAGAGCTCCGTGCTGCAGGCGCTCGCCCGCGGTCATCCGCAGGTACAGGGCGCGGCCGGCCGGAGGCTCGACGATCTCGCCGCGGCGGATCTTCAGCTGGTGTCTCGCCTTCTTCAGGAAGTCGAGCGCGTTGTGGGCGCCCATGCCGCCGACGACGCCGACGATCAGGAGGACGTAGAGCGTCGCGATCCAGTAGACCAGGGGCTCCTCGGTCTGGCTGGCGGCCAGATGGACCTTTCCGTTGCCGAACCGGGCGTTGGCGCCGGGATGGCACCCCGCGGCGCCGCACGTCGCGGCGAGATTCGCGCGGTTGACGCGGGACGCCGGATTCTCGGAGGGCAGGATGTCGTGCGCGCCGTGGCAGCTCGCGCAGTTGGCCACGGTGAGCGAACCGCCGCGCGCGGCGAGGCCATGGTAGCTGTCGGCGAACGTCTGCGACCGGTTGCGCGGGAGATTCCATTTCTGGGTCAGGGCGAGGGATGCGTGACAGGGCGTGCAGACGCGCGCCGAAATGTTGGCCGCGGCGACGGGGGAACGGGGGTTCTTGGGCGACAGGATGCTGTGCTCACCGTGGCAATCGGTGCACGCCGGCGCGTCCTTGTTCCCCTTTTGCAGAGCGACTCCGTGGACGCTCCCGGCGAATTGACGCCCCTCGGCCGCATGGCAGCGGCCGCAGACCTGCTGCACGCGCATCTTGTTGACGAACGAGGAGGTGTCGAAGCCGTGCTGCTCGTCGTGAGCGCCATGGCAGTCGACGCAGGTGGGGGCGCGCGCGTCGCCCCGCAGGAGAGCGGCCCCGTGCACGCTCTGTTCGTAAGCGGCGATGAATCCCGCGCTCGCGGAGACTCGATCCTGGACCGCTTTGTTCTTCAAGTGGCAGGAGAGGCACAACCGCTCCTGGGCTCGTTTCAAGGCCGCCGGCTCCAATCCCGATCCCGAGGTCACGGGGTTCTTGTGGCAGGAGAGGCAGTCGGGCGAGGGCTGGGCGCCGCTGGCGAGGGCTTTCCCATGCTCGGAGGCGAGGAAGTGGATCTTCTCCTCGTCGTGGCAGCTGCCGCAGGCCTCGGCCTGACGGGCCGAGGTGAAGCGGAAGCCGGGATCCTTGACCGCGGTCATCTCATGGGAGCCGTGACAGTCCGCGCAGGCCGCCTGGGCCTTTTCCTTGCCCGCCGCGGCGCGCGCGATCTCCGGATGGAACGGGTGCGACGCACCGGCCTTGTCGTGGCAGGAGGCGCAGTCGACCGGCTTCACCTTGGCCTTGTGCGGAAAATCCCTGGCCGTGGCCAGGTCGGCGTGGCAATCGACGCAGGCCAGGCCCGCCTGGCCGTGCACCGACGCGTCGAACTTCGCCTTGGCCACGAACACCGAGGTCCCGTTGGACCGCTTGGCCGCGCCGGCGTCGGCGTGGCAGGTCAGGCAATCCTCGTTGGACGGGGGCTTGGGGGCCTTGGAGGGGGCGGCCAGAGCGACTCCCGCCAGGAGCCAGAGAACGGAGACCATCCTTGCGAGCTTCATCGAACGCCTTCTTCCCAAACGTCCTCGTCGACCGATCGACGCGACACACGTCTGCCGTCGCGCGAACTTTCTTTGTTCGCGGCCGGCGGCGCCGGCGAACCGTGCCCCTTCCCCGGGGCTCTCAGCTCGCGATCACCGCCGGCCGACCGAAAGCGAGCCGGACCGCTGCGGACTTACTTCTTGTCGCCCGGGTATTCCTTCAACCAGGACACGTCGACTTCCTTGGCCTTGCGCTTGTCTTTCTCCGCCTGGAGCCACTTGCCCCGCTCGTTGTACGTCGCGGCGTCCTTCTTGGGCAGCTTCTCGTTGTGGCAGTAGAGGCAGTTCTCCACGGGAAAACCGAGCTCCTTGGCCTTCTTCTGCATCTGGAGCGTGGCCGAAGACGTCCCCGACAGGGCCACCCAGCCGCTCCAGGCCAGAACCACGATCAAACCGAGTCCCCACGATCTCTTCATGCGTCTGCCTCCAAACTGGAGTCCAGGCTCCTACTTCTTGTCCCCGGGGTATTCCTTCAGCCAGGTGACGTCGACTTCCTTCGCCTTGTGCTTCTCTTTCTCTGCGATGAGCCACTTGCCCCGGTCGTTGTGCGTCACCGCGCCCTTCTTGGGAAGCTTCTCGTTGTGGCAATAGAGGCAGTTGTCCGCCGGGAAACCCGCCTCCTTGGCCTTCTTCTGCAGCGGCAGCGTCGCCGTGGACGTTCCGGAGAGAAGCATCCCTCCGCACCACGTCACGAGCACCACCGCGAGACCGAGACTCGAGCCAGCCTTCTTCATCCCGTTCCTCCTTGAGAACGCTCCGCCGACATGACGGAGGTGCCCCAAGCTTACTTCCCCTTGTCCCCCGGATAGTCCTTGAGCCAGGCGGGATCGACTTCCTTGGCCGCCCGCTTCTTCTTCTCGTCGCGCAGCCACTGGCCGCGCTCGTTGGGATCGGAATGCCCCTTCTTGGGGAGCTTGTCGATGTGGCAGTACTGGCAGTTCTCGACCTTGAATCCCAGCTCCTTGGCCTTCTTGCTGATGGGGAGCGTCGCCTGCGACGTGCCCACCACGAGCATTCCGAGGAGCCAGGCGGCGGCGACGGCGGCCGCAGCGATCCGCGATCCGGACTTTGTCACGTTCTCCTCCTACTGGTGCCACCGCACGTAGAGGCCGTAGCGGTTGGCGGCAAATTTACCGATGCTGCCGAAGGTCTGCTTGGCGTCGTTGTACTTGTCGCGCATCCACTCCGCCACCAGGCCGAACTGGGCGGTCACCGGGATCTCGGCGCTGGCCCGGGCCCGGTCGAGCGTGAACGGGTACGAGCCACGGTTGGAGAACCGGCCGTACGAGCTGTCGAGCAGGAACGCGCCCAGAGTGAGGGTCAGACCCCCCTCCACGTTGACGCCCCGCTCCCTGTGGATCGAGTCGGCGGTCGTGAAATCCTGCGGCAGGCGGTAGAGCAGAGCGCTGTCGGCCTGGTACTTGCTGGCGGACACCCGCGCCCGAAGCGGTTTGATGGGCAGAATCTCGAAGTCCCCGCCGTACTCCCAGACGCGGGCGTCGTAGGCGATCCCGGTCCGATCGTTGGAGGCGTCGGTCCGCGTGCCGTTGGCGGAAACGCGGACGTGATCGGTGGCGTCGTTCCAGGAGACCCGGGCCCGATAGCGATCCCGATCCAGAAAATCGGTGCGCACGATCGGGTCGTCGGCCCGGTCGCGGCGATAGTCCAGGCCCAGCGTGACGCCGGAACGGGAGTAGTTGGCTCCGGCGTTGAAGGTGTTGATGCGCCGGTTGAACTCTCCTCCCTGGTTGCCCGGCAAGACGATCTCGGAGAGATCCGGCGTGACGGTCACGTCCTGTTTGTCCTGGGAGAACCCGACCTTGACCGCGAAGGGACCCAGCCCCCGCGCGTTGACGGTGGCGTCCAGGACGTCGTCGGTGCGGTCCATCGCGTTGTCGGCCTGCAGGAGCGCGAGGAGATCCTTGGGATCCTGCCCGGCGAACGTGACGGAATTGACGTAGAGGTCCGAAACCAGGGCGAACCCGTCGAGCCACCGGTGGCGGCGCGAATACCCCACCGTCAGGTCCACGGCGTCGGTGAGCGCGACTTCCGCTCGGCCGCTGCCGGTCCAGAAGGTGGCTTTCGATTTGGTCGAAGCGGTCTCGGTCAGTCCGGCGAAGAAGCGGCTGATCTCGAAGGAGACCAGGCTGCCGGCGAGGTCTTCCGATTCGTGGGTGTCGGCCTCGGCGCTCGCCCGCTGGTAGGAACCGATCAGGCGCACCCGGTCGCCCACCCGGCCGGTGACCACCGCGGAGGTGGACGGCGTGTCGGTCTTGACCGAGTCGTTGCGCGTCAGATCTGTCAGGTTGACCCCGACGCCCAGGACCGGCGCGAGGTTGTTGCCGCTGCCCGCTCCGGGAGCGAGCGTCAGGCCTTCGGTCTCCTTGAACTGCCTCCAGCCCTGCACGATGCGGCCGGAGACCGGTCCGGTGTGGAAGGCCACGCCGGCTCGGAATTCCTGATCCACGTCGGAGAGGTCCGACGCCAGCCGGAACTCGTCGCCGCCCACGTGGTAGGTGGTGCGTGCGGGTCCCGAGTAGGTGTTGCGGGTGTAGCCGAGAATCGGCGTGATCATCTTGCCCGGCAGCAGCTCGATCTCCGCGTCGTAGAGGTCGCGGACGCGGTCGATCGTGTGCTGGCCCGGGAGAATCGCGGGGAAGAACGGATTGGCGAAGTCCGGCAGCGCGCTGAACTGATCGGCGTGCCGGTAGGAGAAGCGGATGGTGTAGAGCCCGGCGCGGCCGGCTTCCAGGCGCAGCGCCCCCGCGGGCCCGGCGCCCAGGTCGCTGCCGTCCACGCGGAAATGGTCGATCCAGGCGGCCTTGCCGCCGAAGTCGGCCGTGGCGAAGCTGACATTTCGAAGGATGAATCCCTGCCGGTCGTTGATCTGCGTGCGGTACTCGTCCTCGTCGCCGGAGACCCGGACGGCGCGATAGCCGAACTCCAGATCCAGAGGAACCGTCTGGGCGGCGAGCGGCGCCGCCAGGAGGGCGGCCCCCGCGGCGGCCAACAATCTATATATTGTTCTCATCGGCGGCGCCTCACTTGAACAGTTGCGGCGAGAGGTTGGAGCCGTGCACCGCCGTGTGGCACGTGGTGCAGTTGCGCCACCTCGGCTGTGTCAGATCGTGGATCGACGGTGGCTGCGACCCGAGCAGGCCCGCCGTCATTGTGGAATGGCATTCCAGGCACATCAGGCTGACCTGTGAGCGGATCAGACGCTTGGGATTGGAAGAACCGTGCGGCTCGTGACAGGTCGTGCAGGTGCCGACGACCCCGTTGACGTGTTCGAACACGAAGGGGCCGCGCTTTTCGGCGTGGCACGTGAGGCACGGCATCTCCCCCACGCGCGTCAACCGCAACCCCTTGTCGATCGGCAGGCCGTGCGGGTCGTGGCAGGACGTGCACTCCATGCCGCCGCGCCCCAGTCGGTGGGCGAAGGGCTTCTTGAACGACGCGGCCTGGGCCGGATGGCACGAGGCGCACAGGGCCGTCGGGGACTTGGCCAGCAGGTGCGGCGTCTTGGGCTCGGACATGTGGACCGAGTGGCAGGAAGTACAGTTGACCGCCTCGGTCGAAGCGTGAATGCCGGACTTGAACGAGGCGTGCGCCTGGTCGCTCTTGTGGCAGGTCAGGCAGAAATCGGCGCCCGCTCTCCCCTTGAAGAGGCGGATGTCGGACTTATCCTCTCCGCTCGATTCGGTGTGCTTGCTCCCGACTCCGTGGCAGGGCACGCACGCGGCGTTGCCGTCCTTGCCCATGGCCGCAGGGATGCGGTTGTGGGGATTCCCCGGAAACGACTTGCCCTGATCCTCGTGGCAATCGGTGCAGAGGGTTCCTCCCTCTTTTTTTTTCGGCCGTGGCGGCGGGAGTCGCGGCGGGCGCCGGAGCCGCCTGCGCCACCAGAGCCGCGGCCGCGGGCTTCTCGGCCTGTTTCGCCTGGTTTTCTTCGGCCCGGCCCCAGAGGATGGCCGGCGTTCCGGCCAGAATCAGGAGCAGAGCGAGCGTGGCGATCGGTGGACCTCCGCCCCGGGGCGGGGTGACGCCGGGGGAGCAGCCGGACGGCCGGCTGCTCCCCTCGCGGTTGGACTTAGCGGGCATGGACCTTGTCGACTGCGAAATCGGCATCCTGGCCATGGCACGCGGCGCAGGATTCGCCGAACGGAGCGGTCATCACGAAGGCGTGGGCGGCCGGAGCCTGATCGTCGTGGCAGCCCAGGCATGCGGTAGTCGTCGGACCCATCGGAGTGAAATAGTCGCGCAGGGTCAGGGTCGAGAGCCGGCCCGCGGGCGGAATTTCCGAGACGACATAACCGCCGGCGACGTGGCACGCCTGGCAGTCGCGCCGATCGCCCGGGAAACGGACCTCGTTGAAGTTGTTGACGCTGCCGTTGAACCCGTAGATCGTAAAGTCCTGCGTCAGATTCTCGCCCGTGTGAATCCGGTGGATCATCCGCTTGAAGTCGATCGACTCGACCGGCCCCTTGTCGGCCGGCCGGAAGGAGGCATCGGTCCCGTTGGGGTTGTGGCAGATCACGCACTCTTCGATCGCGAAGCGCTGGCCTCCATGGAGGGCGAGGCGGTCATGGCATTTGTTGCAACTGGCCAGATCCACGGCGGTGCGCCGCGGGACGGGCTGAGAGTCGGTCACCGCGATGTAGAAGATCGGGTTGGTGGCGCCCTCGGTCACCGTGGCGGGTCCTTTGATCGGAGCCGGGCTCAACGTCACGGTGCGCCGCGCTTCGATGGAGGCCACCCAGGTTCCGGTCGCGTTCGCGGGAATGGCGTTGGTGAACGTGTAGGTCGCCGTCGTGCCGTCGAATGCGGACTTGTCGGCTCGCTCGCGGAACGGCTGCGCGGGAGGATTCTGGCCCGTGCCGTAGTCGACGGTCGGACCGCCCAGGATCAGGTTCAGGTTGCTTCCGAGCGTCGAGGGATCGACGGCCGAGCCGTCGCCGTTGGTGAGCTGGAACTTGACCGTGGGCTTGCTGCCCGGCGTCGTGTTGTCGACGGAGACGATCTTGGCGTTGAAGCCCTTCAACTGCTTCGACTTCAGAGGCACCGTGTGCGCCCCCTGGATCGAGGCGTCGAACTCCCGGTCGCCCTGGGGCGCGTGGCAGCTTACGCAGGCGGCGTCGTCGTTGTAGGGTCCGCCGGCGTGCCCGACGCCGGTCGAGAAATCGAGGTCGTCATGGCAGGAGCCGCAGGCGGCCCGGGTGGGTTGGGTGTACCAGGCCGGAGCGCCGGACGCCGCCGCCGAGTGGCAGGTCGTGCAGTTGCGGATCTCCTGCGGGAAGGCGACGGTCGAATAGTCGTTGACCGACTGGCTGTGCCCGATGATCACGTATGGTTTCTTGGCCACGACGCTGGGGAGGTTCTCCCCGCGGTGGATCTTGTGAATCATGACCTTGAAGTCCACGGTGTTGCCGGTGTCCGGATCGGTCGATCCCGGATTGTGGCAGAGCACGCAGAGCTTCACGTCCTGGCGCGAGCCGCCGTGCGCGGAGATCGGGTCATGGCAGGTGTTGCACGCGTCGTTGCGGATCAGATCCCATTTCGCCGTCACCGTCTGGCCGTCCGGCCGGAAGTCGAATTCGGCGTTGGCGTAGTAGCTCTTCCCCACGATTGCCGTCGTGTTGCGCGTGGCGTAGATGCCGAGCGTGGTGGTCTTCGTGGCGTCGAAGCCCGCCGGAAAGGCCTTGCCGAACTTGTAGGTCGCGTGGCCGATGTCCAGGTCCGTCCACGTTCCCCCCGAATCCGACGTGGCCTGCGTGGCCTTGTTCCCGACCATCGTGCTGGGGGGAGCGGCGGTCGCCGTGGTGTTGATGTAGGAGGTGTAGTCAAAGGTGTCCGGATTGAGCCAGGCGATCACGAAGCTCGCCGACAGCGCGCCCGGCGTCACCTTGCCCAGCCGGTCGAGCGGCTGGCCCAGATCGTCGGTGAAGGAGAGATCGACGAGCGGCTTGTTGTCCGTCCCGATCGTCACCCCATTGATCGCCATGTGGAACCCGGGCCGGATGTAGGTGAAGTCCTCGGTGGAGAGATAGTGCTCCTTCGACTGCGCCGAATAGAGCTTCTGCGGCGAGAGCTCGCCGCGTGCCCCGACCGTGATCGGCCCGTTCCGGCTCCCGGAGACGGTCATCGCTCCAGCAGTGATCGCCAATAGGAGAGCCTTCCTCAGCACGCCCATGAGACCTCCTTCGCGCGCAGGCGCGACGTTTGACGGATTCGACGGCCTTCCTGGAAGGCCGTGTGTGGGATCGAGTTCGTCTTCATTTCTTTGCTTTTGGGTGCTGTCGCATTTCTAAAGGGGAGTTGCAAACGGCCCCTGATGCAGATGTATCAATTTGTAAATAGCTGAAAAAGAAGCAACTTAAGCGGGGCTTGCGGACGGCGCTCCGAGCTCTCCGAACCCGCCGTTCGGGAAGGAGGCTCGATGCCGGGACAAGGGCAGTCGGTCACGCCCACGACCTTAGAGGACGATCGCCCGCGGCGCCTGATGTGTCCGCATCAAGCTGCACCAAAGCCCGGGCCCTACGATCGAAACGGTCCGAGACAACGATGCAGAACGATTCCCCACGGCCCCCCGGGCGCGACGGGGAAGAGGTCTTCCCGGGGCTGGCCGACTACCTGCGTGAGCGCTTCGGGGCCGAAGCGAGAGCGGCGGCCTGGGAGCCCCTGTCGACCCAACAGTCCATCAAGGAGGGCGGATACGGAACGCCCTACCTCGTGCACTGGCCCACCGCCCAGGGCGAGCGGCGGCTGGTTCTGGAGACCGTCCGGCCCGGCCCGTTCGGCCACGAAGACCGCGCCGATCGCGCCGCGATCGTGCTGCGCGCCCAGGACGACTTCGGGCTCCTGCCGCGCCACGTCGAAGTCCTCGACGCCGGCGCGTTCCGCCGGGGCGCGGCGCCGGTGTCGCTGTCGGGCACGCAGGAGCTCTTCACCCTCGTCGCCTTCTGCGAGGGGCTGCCGTACGCGCGGGACCTGGAGTCCCTCGCCACGCGCGGACGCCTGGAGCCGCTCGACCGCCAGCGCGCCGCGGCGCTCGCGGACTACCTGGCCCAGATCCACCGCGAGCCGGTTTCGCATCCCAGCTACTACCGCAGGCGGCTGCGCGACCTGACCGGCTCCGGGGAGTGCCTCGCCGGCGTGGCCGACTCCTACCCCGCGGGCCCCGGCTTCCTCGACGCCGGCCTGCTCCTCGCGATCGAACGGCTCGCCCTGGACTGGAGGTATCGGCTGCGCGGGCGGGACGAACGCCTGCGCGCCGTTCACGGCGACTTCCATCCCTGGAACATCCTCTTTCGGCAGGGAGTCGATTTCTCGCTGCTCGACCGAAGCCGCGGGCGATTCGGCGATCCCGCCGACGACGTCGCGGCCCTGGCGATCAACTATCTCTTCTTCGCCCTGCGCTGCGAGGGCGCCTTCCTGGGTCCCTTCGCGGAGCTCTTCCGACTCTTCTGGCGGCGCTACGAAGAGCGCTCCGCCGACGCCGGCCTGGCGCAAGCCATCGCGCCCCACTTCGCGTTCCGGGCCCTCGTCGTCGCGCATCCGGTCTGGTACCCCTCCGAGAGCGATCGGACCCGGCGCCTGCTCGTGCGGTTCCTCCTGTCCGTCCTGGAGGCGCCGGCCTTCCGGATCGAGGACGTACCCGCGTACCTGGAGCGGACCTCGCCATGAGCTGGGCGATCTGGCTGACCGGCCCTCCCGCGGCCGGGAAGACGACTCTGGCGCGCGCGTTTTGCCAGGTCGCCGCCGCGGAAGGCGTCGCCGTCGTCCACCTCGAGTCCGACCCTCTGAGAAAAATTCTGACGCCCGACGCGACGTACGAGCCCGGCGAGCGGGACCGCTTCTACCGGCAGATCGCCGACATCGCCGCGCTCCTGGTGGCCCAGGGCTTTCCCGTCGTGGTGGACGCGACCGCGCCGCGCCGCCTGCACCGCCAATACGCCCGCTCGCGAATCCAGAAGTGCCTGGAGGTCCTGGTGGAGACGCCGCTGGCGGTGCGGGAGGAGCGCGACCCCAAGGGACTCTATCGGCTGGCCCGCCTGGGAAAGGCTCCGCACGTGCCCGGCGCGACCGAGCCGTACGATGAGCCCGAGGCGCCCGACCTGGTCCTCCCCGGCGCGGGCCCGAGCGAAGCGGCCGCGGCGGCCCTCCTGCGCCTGGCCCGGCAGCGGGGCCTCCTGTGAACGAGGACCTCGAACGCCTGTTCGCGGCCGACGAGGAGGGTCGGGCCAGGCTCGCCGCGGCCCGGGCCCAGGCGAGCCAGGCCGTCGCCGCCGCCCGCCAGGCGCTCCAGCAGGCCCGCGAGACCGAGCGCAGGAATCTCCAGGAGGCGCTCGAGCGGGAGCTGGCGGGCATCCGCGCGGACGGAGCGCGGACGGTCGAGGAGCGCGGGCGCCGGCGCGCCGAATTCCTGGCCCAACGCCGCATCGCGTCCCAGGCGCTGCTGTCCCGGGCGGTCGAAGCGTTCGTCCGCGTCGTGCGCGACGGCGGCCGGGGAGAGCGGTGATGGGTCTCTTCGCCGACGCCTACCCCAACGCCCGGCTCCGCGCGCGCAAGGCGCGTCTGCGGGGGCCCGACGACCTGCGGGTCCTGAGGGCGGCGGCGAGCGCGTCGGCGCTGGCCACGGCGCTCGCCGCCGACCCGACGCGCGACGCCGGCCGCCTTCCGGCGTTCCTCCTCGAAGGGCTCCTCGAGGACTACGCCTGGGTGGCGCGCGATTATCCGCGCGCCGGCGCTCTGTGGCAGGCCTTCGTCGGCCTGCGCGAGATCGAGAACGTCAAGCTCGCCTGGCGCGCCCGGACGCGCGCGCTACCGGCCTCCCGCTGGATTTCCCTGTGGAGTCCGCTGGGACGCCTCGAGACGATCCGACTCTCCGACTGGAGCGGCGCGGCGTCCCTCCGCGAGGCCGCCGCGAGCGCCCGCGGCTCGCCCTACGAGCGCATTGTCGCCGAGGTCCTGCAGGCGCACGAGTCCGACCCCGCGGCGGCGGAGATCGCCTTCGACCGCTGGGCCTGGACCCGGCTGGCCGACGCCGCCCTGGCGCTTCCCCGGGTGGAGGGCGCCGCGGCGGAGCTGACGCTCGGGCGCGTGCGCGAGCGCGACTACGATCTGCTGCGCCGCGCCGTGGCGTCCGGACGATGGGCCCCCGACGCGGCGGCCGCGGCAACCGCCGTGCTGCGGCGCGAGGAGCCCGCGGAGACGTTGCGGCGGCTGGCGGCCTGGACGCCCGTCTCGGGTCCGTTGCAGACCAGTCTTCCCGCCCGGCTGGCCCGGCGCTTGACGTCCGTGACGGATTGGGACGCCCTGGCCGGCGCGCTCGCGCATCAGCGCCGCGAGCAGTGCCGGCGCGCGTTCCGCCTGTTTCCATTCCGCCTGGCGCCGGCCGCGGCGTTCCTCCTTCTCCGCGAAGAGGAGGTCCGAGCTCTCTCCGCGCTGGCGCGGCATCCCGGCCCGGGGGACGCGGAGCATCCCGCCCTGGTGCGGGCGCGCGCCGCTTCCTGGATGGAGCGCTGAACATGTTTCGGCCCGTTCCGATGGTCCACATGCGGATCCAGGCTCCCAACCGGGACGCCGCGGCGGTGACGCGCTGCATTGCCGCGGAAGGACTCCTGCACTTAGTCGACCTGGCGCACGGCCGCACCGCGTCCGACGCGGCGCCTCCCGGCACGCGCGAGCTGCTCGCGGCGTTTCGCGACCTGGCCCGCCGGATCGGTCGGCTCGCCGAGCGCTGCGGAGCGCCTCTGTCGGAGCCGGAAGGAAAACTGCCGGCCGCGGAGACCCTCGACTTCGAGCGCGAGAGGCTTCTCCTGGAGGAAGACCTGGCCCCCCTGGAGCGGGACCTGGAGGCCCAGTGGCAGGCCCGCGCGGCCGCCCGGGACCGCCGCGTCCGCGCGGGCGACGCCGCGGCGAAGCTCGAGCGGCTCTCCGGAGCCGGCGTCGACGTCTCCCGGGCCTCGCAGGTCGAGCTCTTGGCCCTGCGCTTCGGTTCGATGCCCGCGGCGGAGATGGGGACGCTGGCGACGCTGCTCGCTCCGTCGCCCTTTGCGGTGCTGCCCCTGGAAAGCGCCGGGGACAACGTCCTGGTCGCCGTGGCCGTGCCTTCGGCGGACCGCGCCCGCCTCGACGAATCGGCCCGGCTGGTCTCGCTGATGCCGTACGCCGTGGCCGACAACGCGTCCGAGCGGAGCCTGGAGCTCCTGCGGCGGAGCCAGGCGGAGGCCGCCGCGGACGAGGCGCGCCTGGAGGAAACGCTCGCCCAGATGAGCGCGCGCGCCGCCGCGTGCCTGCCCGACCTCTCGCGCCGCGCCCAGATCGGCCTCCTCCTGCTCGGCGCGCAAACCCTGTTCGCCGGCGCGGGCCGTTTCGTGGTGATCTCCGGCTGGGTTCCCGAAGAGAGCGCCGAAAAGATGCGCCGCGCTCTGGCCAGCCGGACTGATCAACGCGTCGTCGTCGACGTCGAGCGCCCCGAGGACCTGCCCGAGGTCGCCGCCGGAGCGCTCAAGGTCCCGATCCTCCACCGCAATCCGATTCTCCTGCGCCCCTTCCAGAAGCTGGTCGCGCTCTACGGGACTCCCTCTTACGGCGAGATCGAGCCGACCGCGTTCTTCGCGGTGAGCTTCCTCTTGATGTTCGGCCTCATGTTCGGGGACGTCGGCCACGGCGTGATCCTCTTCCTGGCCGGGTACTGCCTCTTCCGCTGGATTCCCCGCTACCTCGACTACGGGATCCTCCTCATGGAGGCGGGCTCGGCCTCGGCGACCTTCGGCTTCCTGTACGGGAGCTTCTTCGGGATCGAAGGGGCCCTGCCGGTGCTCTGGATGGATCCGATGCGGGACCTCCACCGATTCCTGGCCGTGGCGGTGGGGCTGGGCGTGACGCTCGTGTCCGCCGGGCTGGTCCTGAACGTCCTCAACACCTGGCGCGCGGGAGAGCGCGGCGCCGCCCTCTTCGGGCCGCACGGCCTCCTGCCCGCCTTCGGGTACTGGGTGATCGCGGGCCTGGGGCTGCGGGCTCTGGCGGCGCGCGAGGCCGGGCTGCCGGCCTGGGCCGTGGCGGTTCTCCTGGCCGTGCCGATCCTGCTTCTGCTCTTCCAGCGGCCGATCGTGGCGCGGCTGGAACGGGGCCTTCCGGCGCGGCGCCACGAGGGCGGCGACGGGCCGCGCTGGCTGGCCGCGCTGGAGGCCTGCGTCGAGCTGGTCGATTCGGTCATTTCCTTCTTTGCCAACACCATTTCCTTCCTGCGCGTGGCCGCGTTCGCCCTGGTGCACGCCGGCGCCTTCCTGGCGCTCTTCGCCCTGGCCGAGACGCTGAACCGCCAGCGGCTGGGCGGCGCCCTCTCCGTCGCGCTTCTGGTCGGAGGCAACGCGCTCATCATCCTGCTCGAGGGCCTGACCGTCTCGGTCCAGGTCCTGCGTCTGGAGTACTACGAGTTCTTCGGCAAGTTCTTCCGCGGCGGCGGCGAGCCGTATCGCCCGCTCATGCTGCGCGCGGCAAAGGGAGAAAAACCATGAAGCGAAAGATTCTGTTTCTGGCGCTCCTGCCGCTCGTCCTGGTGATCGTGCCGCTGGCGGCGTCGCCCCCGGGAGCCGCCGCGGCGCCGCAGGCGCTCCCGCCCGAAAGCGTGAAGTGGATCTTCATCTCCGCGGCGCTGGTCACCGGGCTCTCCGCGATCGGGGCCGCGGTGGCCGTCGCGGTGGTCGGGAGCGCGGCCATGGGCGCGGTGGCCGAGAAGCCGGAGACCGCGGGACGGGCCCTTCTCTTCGTCGGGCTCGCCGAGGGAATCGCGATCTACGGTCTGATCATCGCGATCATGATCCTGGGCCGCCTTCCGTGAGAATTCTCGTGATCGGATCCGCTCCGGACGTCCGCGGCTTCGCGCTGGCGGGAATCGGAGGACGCGTCGCCGCCGACGCGGAGTCGGGGCGGCGGGAGCTCGCCGCGGCGCGCGCCGCGCGGGACGTCGGACTCGTGCTCCTCTCCGAGCCCCTGGCCCGCCAGCTCACCGCCGAGCTTCGGGCCCTCGCGGCCGCGGGGCCTGCGCCGGTCGCGCTGGTGCTTCCGGGGAACGGCCGGTGAAGGGGCTCGGCAGCGTCGCCTCGGTGATCGAAGCGCTCCACGAGGACGTGGAGGCCGAAGCGGCCCGCATCCGCCGCCAGAGCGAGGACGAGCAACGGCTCCTCGCCGAGGCCGCGGCCGCCGAGCCCGTGGCGATCGCCGACCGGCGAGAGCGTCTGGAGGACGAGCGCCGCAAGGCCGCGGAGCTGGCCAGCCGCGAAGACTGGACGGACCGCCGCGAAGCCCTCGAGGAACGAGAGCGTTTCGTGGCCGAGGTCACCTGCCGCGGACTGGCGCGGCTCGCCGCGCCCGACGACCGTTCGGCCCGGAGCGCTTGGCTTTGCGGTCTCATCGCCGAGTCCTTCGCGCACCTGCCCGGCGACGACTTCGAGGTGATCGTCCGCGCCGCCGACCGCGACCTCGTTGCCGGGGACCTGGCGGCGGTGGAAGAGCGCTGCGGAAAGCGGCGGCTGCAGCTATCGGCCGAGACGCTGCCCGGGATCGGCGGCGTGATCGTGCGCGCCTGCGACGGACGGACCGCACTGGACAACCGCGTGGAGTCCCGGATGCGGCGCTTCGAGTCGGCCTGGCTGGCGGCGGTCGTCGAGATCTACGGGCCATGAACGCTCCCGAGGTCCCCTGCGGCCGCCTGACCGGGATCTTCGGCCCGGTCGTGCGGGCGGAAACCCAGGCGCCCGTGGCCCTGGCGGAAGTCGTCCGGGTCGGAGAGGAGAAGCTCCTGGCCGAGGTCATCGAGATCTCCGGCCCCCGCGTGACGGCGCAGGTCTACGAGGACACCTCGGGCCTGGCGCCGGGCGACCCGTTCTACGCCGACGGCTCGCCGCTGTCCGTCGAGCTGGGCCCGGGTCTCTTGGGCGCGGTCTTCGACGGCGTGCAGCGGCCGCTCGACTGGCTCGCGCGCGAGGAAGGAGACTTCCTGGGCCGCGGCCGGCGCGCGCCGTCGCTCGACCGCGACCGCCTGTGGGACGTCGTTCCGCGCCTGGCCGCCGGCGCGGACGTTTCCGCGGGGATGGTCCTGGCCTCGACGCAGGAAACCGCGGCAATCGAGCATCGCCTCCTCGTCCCTCCGGGGATCCAGGGCCGACTCGCCGAGATCCTGCCGCCGGGGCCGCGCCGCGTGGCCGACGTGTTCGCGCGCGTGGAGACGGCCCAGGGCCTCGTGGCCCTGCCGCTCTTCCAGCGCTGGCGGGTCCGCTCGGCGCGGCCGTCGGCGGGCCGCCTGCCTCTCTCCGTGCCCCTGGTGACCGGGCAGCGGGTCCTGGACACGTTCTTTCCTCTGCCCCGGGGCGGCGCGGCCGGAATGCCCGGCGGCTTCGGGACCGGCAAGACGGTCACCCAGCAGCAGCTCTGCAAGTGGGCCTGGGCCGACGTGATCGTCTTCGTGGGGTGCGGCGAGCGCGGAAACGAGATGACCCATGTGCTGACCGAGCTTCCGCGCCTCTCCGACCCGCGCACCGGCCGGCCGCTCTCCGAGCGGACCGTGCTCGTGGCCAACACGTCCAACATGCCGGTGGCGGCGCGGGAGGCCTCGCTGTACACCGCGGCGACCATCGCGGAGTACTACCGCGACATGGGCTACCACGTGGCCGTGCTGGCCGATTCCACGTCCCGCTGGGCCGAGGCCCTGCGCGAAGTGTCCGGCCGCCTGGAGGAGATTCCCGCCGAGGAGGGATACCCGGCGTCGCTCTCGTCCCGGCTGGCCGCGTTCTACGAGCGGGCCGGCCGGGTGCGCACGCTCGGCGGCGCGGAGGGATCGGTGACGCTGATCGGAGCGATCTCCCCTCCCGGCGGCGACCTGACCGAACCGGTGACCCGCCATACCCGGCGCTTCGCCGGATGCTTCTGGACGCTGGACAAGGAGCGGGCGCAGGCCCGGATCTTCCCGGCCGTGTCGATCGAGGAGTCCGACTCCGAGGTGTCCGACGAGCTGGAGGCGTGGTGGGCCCGCGAATCCGGCGCCGATTGGGCCCGCCTGCGCCGGGACGCCCTGGCCTTCCTGAACGAAGCGGCCCAGATCGAAGCCACCGCCCGGCTGATCGGCAGCGAGAGCCTTCCCGAGCGCGAGCGCTTTCTGCTCTCCTGCGCGACGCTCTTCGAAGAGGCGTACCTCCGCCAGGACGCCTTCGATCCCAAGGACGCGTCCTGCTCTCCGGTCCGCCAGGCCGTGATGCTCGCGGCGCTGGCGGCCTTCCGGCGGCGCGGACTCGAGGCCGTCGAGCGCGGCGTCGGCGCGGCGCTGCTCTCCGGGCTCCCGATCGCCGCGCGCCTGGCCGGCGCCCGGCGCGAGCTGGGAGACGCCGAGCTGGCGGGGTGGGAGTCCCTGGCCCTCTCGATCGAGCCGGCCATCGCCGAGCTGGAGCGCGCGGCCGTTGCGAGCCCGGCGGAGGCCCAGTCATGACCCGCGTCGCCGGGCTGGAGTACCGCGGCCTCGACCGCGCGCGCGGCGGCCTGGTGTTTCTCTCCGGGGCGACCGGGCTCGCGTACCGCGAGGAGGTCGAGGTCGTCGGAAAGGACGGCGTGCCCCGCCTGGGGCGCGTTCTTTCGGTGACCGACGACGCCGCCGTTCTGGAAGTCTTCGCGGGAACCGACGGGCTCGTTCCGCGGGAATGCCTCGTCCGCTGCGCGGGAAGCCCCATGCGCCTGGGCGTGAGCGAGGAGCTGCTGGGCCGCGTCTTCGACGGCCTGGGCCGCCCCCGCGACGGACTGCCGCGCCCCGCGGCGGCCGTCGAGCGCCCGATCGAGGGCTTCCCCATCAACCCCTGCCGCCGCGAGTACCCGCGCGACTTTCTGGAGACCGGCATCTCCGCGATCGACGGGTTGAACAGCCTGGTGCTCGGCCAGAAGCTCCCCATCTTCACCGAGTCGGGTCTCCCGCACGACGCCCTGGCCATGCAGATCATCCGGCAGGCCCGCGCGCCCTCGGTCGAGAAATTCGTCGTCGTCTTCGCCGCGCTCGGCCTGCCCCGAGAGCTGGCCCTCCGGTACGAGGAGGAGTTCCGCGCGAGCGGCGCGCTCTCCCGCCTGGTCGCGTTCCTGAACTACGCCGACGATCCGCCGGCCGAGCGCCTGATCGCCCCGCGCTGCGCGCTGACCGCAGCGGAGTTCCTGGCCTTCGAACGCGGCTACCACGTGCTGGTCCTCCTGCACGACATCACCAACTACGGCGAGGCCCTGCGCGAAGCGTCCGCCGCCGCAGGAGAAGTTGGAAGCCGGAAGGGCTACCCCGGCTACCTCTACAGCGACCTCGCGTCGCTGTTCGAGCGGGCCGGGCGGATCCAGGGCCGGGCCGGATCGGTGACCCAGATCCCGATCGTGACCCTGCCCAACGGCGACGCCACGCACCCCATCCCGGATCTGACCGGCTACGTCACCGAGGGGCAGATCGTTCTCGACCGCGAGCTCGAGCGGCGCGGCGTCTATCCGCCGGTGGCCGTCCTACCGTCGCTGTCCCGCCTCATGCCCGACGGGATCGGGGCCGGGCGCACCCGCGCGGACCACGCCAAGATCGCCGAGCGCCTGTACGCCGCGTGCGCCCGCGCCGCCCGGGCCAGGGATCTGGCCGCCATCATCGGATCCGACGAGCTCTCCCCCGACGAGCGCGCGGCCATCGCCTTCGGCCGCGCGTTCGAGTCCACCTTCCTGGCGCAGGGCCGCCGCGAGCACCGCGCCATCGCCCAGACGCTGGACCGCGGGCTGGAGGTCCTGTCCGCGTCGTCGAGCGGCGCGCGCGGACCGGGCGCGGCCGCGGCGTCGCCGTGAAAGCCGCGACCCGTTCGCGATGGCTCCTGCTGACGCGCCGGAGGGCCGCGGCGCGGCGGGGCCGCCAGCTGCTGGAGGAGAAACGCCAGGCCCTGATCCGGGCGATCCTCCGATCGCGGGCCGAGCGCGACGCGGCCCGCGACCGGGCCGCAGAGGCGCTGGCGAACGCGCGGGCGGTGCTCGAGGAGGCGCGGATCGAGCTCGGCGGCGACGCGGTCGAGGCCGCGGGGCTGGCCCAGGGCGACGCCCCGCGTCTCCGGCTCGCGCGCCGCTCGCTCCTGGGCGTGGCGATCTTCGCCCTCCAGGAAGACCTGCCCGCGCTGCGCCTGCGGTTCTCGCCGGGCGGCACGTCGGAATCCCTCGACCGCGCGGCGGCCGCCTTCGGACGCGCGCTGCCCCTGGTGATCGCGCTGGCCGGGCGGGCCCTCGAGCTCGACGGCCTGCGCGCCGGCCTGGCGCGCACCAGCCGGCGCTCCAACGCCCTGGACCGCGTCGTGCTGCCGTCTCTGGACCATGAGATCCGATGGATCGAGAGTTCCCTGGAGGAGGAAGCCCGCGACGAAGCGGTGCGGGGACGGCGCCGCGCGGGACATCGAACCGAGAGTTTCGGCTTTCGAATTTGAACTTGAACTTCGAACTCTGAACTTCGAACTTCGAACTGTTCCGAATCCTCCCCGAAATTGATTCGATCGCGTCATGACAGATCGGGAGAAGGGGCGCATGCTCGCAGCGTCAACTTCGAGTGATTCGAAAGGAGGATTTATGAACCTCATCCGTCGCGAGCCGACCCTCCCCTTCTTCCCGCGCCTGGAGACGCCGTTCTTCCGGGAGATGGAGAACATGTCGGATCGGCTCAACAAGCTGTTCGGCACCTGGACCCGCCCCTACGAGGGGACGGAGTCTCTGAAGGTCGCCGACTGGGCGCCGGCCGTGGACATCCAGGAGACCGACAAGGAGTACCTGCTCAAGCTGGAGATCCCCGAGGTCCGGAAGGAAGACGTGAAGGTGACCTACGCGGAGAACGAGCTCACCATCACCGGCGAGCGCAAGCTGGAGAAGGAGGAGAAGGGGAAGAAATTCCACCGCATCGAGCGCGCCTATGGGACGTTCGTGCGCTCCTTCGCTGTCCCCAACGACGCCGACGAGAACCACATCTTCGCCGAGTTCAAGGACGGCCTGCTCTTGGTCAAGCTGCCCAAGCTCGAGAAGCCCCGTCCCAAGACCCTCGAGGTGAAAGTCTCGTAAGCGTTCTCCGCCGGGGGCCGCCTCCGGGCGGCTCGTCTGGACGCGGCCGGCTCGCCGGCCGCGTTTCTTTTTTGGCCGGCGCCGGCCGGGACACCCTACAATTTGTAAATTGTCAGGAGGGCGGATCGGCGACGCGGACCCGCTCCCCCAGGACGTCGGCGCAGAAGCGGGAGAGCTCTTCGTTGGAGAATTCCTCCCACCCGCGGCAGCCGTCCGCGCCGCTGGTCCGCGCGTCGCACGCCAGGCCGACGCGCTGGCGGATCTGCTCGGCCAGCTGCCAGAGGTTGGCGAACTCCTCCATCTGTTCCCGCGAGAGATAGGTGCTGCGCCCGATGGCCTTCGTCCACCGGCGGTCGAACTCGAGGGCGTTCCAGCGCCGGAAGCCGCGGCAGAAGATGCCGCGCGCGGCGGCCACCTGGCAGATGGAATGCTCGTCGTCGCACAGGCGCAGGAGGGCCGTGCGCAGCCGCGCGATCGCGTCGCCGCGCTGCCAGACCGGCTCGGTCGCGCTCACGCCGCGGTGCCGGCGCGCCGCCGCGCGCGGGCCCCCGCCGCGGCCACGCAGGCCGCGCACAGCGGCCGGTGGGTCGCCAGAATCTCAGGCAAGAGCTCGGGAGTCAGCTCGCGCCACCGCCGGATTTCCCGCCCCGGTCCGAGCAGGCCGGGCCGGGCGCCGAACCACCGCACGGGGCCGATCGGCTTGGCGCAGACCGCGCAGGCCGATTCCTCCCAGAAGTTCCGGAGCCGCTCCCGCACCAGGCATCCTTCCGGGGACCGTTCGATCTGCTCCAGGCACTTGTCTCCGCAGGCGTGGGGATTGCGGGAGCACGACGCCAGCCGCAGATCCGGCTGCCCCGTGACCGAGGTCCAGGCGGCGTGCCCGGCGTCGAGCGTGACGGCCTCCGGGGAAATCGTCTCCGGGCAGACCACCAGGCGAACGCCACGATACCGCCGGTAGGAACGAATCAGCCCGATCAGAAGAGGAATCCAGGCCAGCACGAACGAGACGCCGATCACCAGAAAAAGAGCGCCGCTCATGTCCACCTCCACCTTTTGGCACATGGTGGCGCGACGGATCGCGCCATTCCATGATGCAAACGCCTCAGCGCCGGAGCCGGCCCTCGGGCGGGCGGTCCCCGCCGCAGCCCGCCGCCGCTACCAGCCCAGACCGGCGACGACCAGGCCGACCGTGGCGATGACGCCGCCCGCAGCGGCGTCCCCGTAGCGATCGAGCCACGCCACGCGCAGCGCCCGCGCGCCGGCGCGCGCCGGCAGAACCAGGACGGCCATCGTCGCGATCGTCGCGGCCTCGTAGATCAGCACGACGGAGAGGGCCCGAGCGCCCCCGAGCGGGGCCGCGGCGAAAAGCAGCGGTATGACCGCCACGCAGGGATCGGCCGAGAAAAGCAGGAAGAGTCCCCAGGCCGTGGCCCGTCCGGGCTCGTGGATGTGATCGTAACGGGAGTGGGAGTGTCCGTGGAGACGCTTTCCCGCGGCCCGCCGCAGGCCCCACACGGCGTAGCCGATCCCGAAGGCCACGAGGAGAAAGCCGGCCGCCGCCTCCATGCGGTGCCCGAACGCCTCCACCATGCGCATGCCGAACAGGAGCCCGGCCAGGCCGAGCAGCGCGGAGACGGTGACGTGGCCGAACCCGCACAGCACCGTCACCGCGAGCGTTCGCGGCGCGGACCAGCGCTGCGCCCGGGCCAGAGCGGCAAAGGGGACCCAGTGGTCCGGCGCGATCGTGTGCAGGGAGCCGACCGACGCCGCGGCCACGGCCAGGGCGGAAAAAAGAGGCGCGTTCACGACGACTGCTTCACCGCGGCCTCCACGGCCTCATCCGCCTTCGCCGCCGGCGCGGCCGCCGGACGGCGCCGTTCCAGCCAGGACAGCCACTGCGAGACGCCCTGCCCGGTCCGCGCGGAGACGGGAATCATCTCCGGCCGGGGCATCACGTGGGCCAGGGCGTCGACCAGCTCGGCCATCCGGAAGTCCGGCAGGTGCGGGAGCAGATCGACTTTCGTCAGCAGAACGAGGTCGGCCTTGCGGAACATCACGGGGTATTTCAGGGGCTTGTCCTCGCCTTCGGTCACCGAAAGGGCGACCACGTTGACGGCCTGCCCCAGGTCGTAGATGGCCGGGCAGACCAGATTGCCCACGTTCTCGATGAAGAGGTACTCGCTGTCCTGCCACGGAAAATCGTGGAGCGCGCGGTGCACGAGATCGGCGTCCAGGTGGCAGGCCGACCCGGTGGTGATCGCCACCGAGGGGATTCCCGCGGCCCGCAGCCGCTCGGCGTCGCGGTCGGTCTCCAGGTCTCCGGCCACCGCCGTGAGAGGACGGCTCCGGCCCAGCGCCCGGGAGGTCGCTTCCAGGACGGCGGTCTTTCCCGCGCCCGGCGAGCCCATGAGGTTGACCGCGAAGACGCTGCACTCTTCGAAGTGTTCCCGGTTGTGCCGGGCCGTCCGGTCGTTGCCGGAAAGGATCCGGTCGTGAATCTCCACCGGAACGATCTCCGGATCGCCGCAGCCGCAGGTTCCGCACATTACGCCACCTCCATCTCGATGCGCTCCAGGACGATTTCTTCCCCTTCGGTCAGCCGGGCCGGCAGATCGCAGTCGGGGCACTTGAGGATCCTCCCCCTGGCGATGGCGCGCTCGCACCGCGGGCAGGCCCAGCGCGCCGCGACCGGCAGAATCTCCAGCGGCGCGTTCTCGCAAATCGTGCGCTCGCGGAAGGTCCGATACGCCGTCGCCAGGAGCTCCGTCTCCACGCCCGACAGCTCGCCGATCGAGATCCGGACGCGGGTGACCGCGCGGGCCTCTCGCCGCCCGGCCTCTTCTTCGATGCGGGAGAGCAGCGCCTGGATGATCGAGTACTCGTGCATGGTCATCCCTTCCCGAAGCGCGGCGCGCGCTTCTCGAAGAAACCGGCCATCCCCTCGGCGAAATCGGCGCCGTCGGCGATCGCGGCCAGGGCCTCGAGCTCCCGGTCCAGGTGCCAGTCCAGGCGGTCCACGCCGGCGGCCTGCTGGACCAGGCCCTTGGCGATCCCCAGGGCCTGCGTCGGTCCCTCGGACAGGCGCTGCGCGACCGCGCGCGTCTGCGCATCGAACCGGTCGTCGGGAAAAACCCCGTTGATCAGGCCCATCGACAGGGCCTGCGACGCGGACAGGCGCGGGTTCAGGAGCACCAGCTCCATCGCCCGGCGCAGTCCGATCAGGCGCGGGAGAAAGAAGGTCGAGCTCTCCGCGCCGGTCAGCCCGGTCTTGCCGTAGGCCCACTCGAAGGTGGCGCGCTCCGAGGCGTAGACCAGGTCGCAGGCCATGGCGATCCCGAACCCCCCGGCCGCGGCGGCGCCGTCGACCGCCGCCACGAAGGGCTTGGGCGCGCGCTTGATCTCCGAGATCGTCGCGTGGATGTACTCCAGGATCTGCTTGAAGATCTCTCCGAAGCCGGCCGGCGTCTGCCGCGCGCCCTTCAAGTAGGACAGATCCGATCCGTCGCCGCCGGCGCGGATGTACTTCAGATCCGCTCCGCTGCAGAAGACGCCGCCCTCGCCGCGCAAGAGGACCGCCCGCACGGACGGGTCGCGGGCGAGCTGCAGGCCGGCCTTGCGGAAGTCCCGGGCGGTCTCGACGTCGAGCGAGTTGAAGCGCTCCCGGCGGTCGATCGTCAGGATGCCGACCGACCCTTCCCGCTCGACGCGGATGTGCTCCCCTGCGGCCACGG
Source organism: uncultured Acidobacteriota bacterium (assembly GCA_963733955.1). Lineage (GTDB taxonomy): Bacteria > Acidobacteriota > Thermoanaerobaculia > UBA5066 > Gp7-AA6 > DATFTF01. The sequence goes on along the minus strand of CAVTEW010000002.1, from coordinate 129,449 downwards.
TCATGGCGTCAGCAGTAGGCCACCGGCCGGACGGCCGCGTTGGTCGCGCAGAGAGTGCCCTGCTCGGAGAGGTCCCAGAGCGGCACGCGCACCACGTCTTCCCGCCGGCCGCCCAGGGTCACGCGACCCGTGGCGATGAGCCGGAGGACTCCGCGGGAGAGCGGTCCCCAGGCCTCGCGCAGCATCCACTCCTGGTGGGCGAAGGCGTAGGCCGTGAGGGACCGAACGTCCCCGCCCAGGCGCGCGCTCTGGGCCAGCGGCGAGACCGGAAAGGGCCGCGACCGCAGGATCGGCCGCCCGGTGTCCACGCCGTCGTCGACCCAGTGGGCGGTCGCGCGCGTCTCGCGCTCGCCGGCGAAAACGGCCTCGGCCACCGCCTTGAGGCCGGGGTACCGCGGCATCCCGGACGCGTCGAGCTTGGTCAGGTCGGCCCCGTGGACGTTGACGATGCGTCCGCGGTACGCGGTCAACATGGGCCCGGTCAGCAGATACAGGTAGCTCGACAGCAGCAGGACATCCGGCCGCAGGATCTCCAGGAGCTCGACGGTCTTCGCGTCGTACTCGCCCCGGACGGCCCGGTCGGAGATCCGCGCTTTCCGCGCGGCGTAAAAGTCGCGGATCGGATGCGGCAGCAGGGGAATCCCCGCTCCTTCGAGCTCGACCGCGCCGGTGAAGTCCTCGTCGGTGGCGAGCACGCCGGCGAGGTCCCAGATCTGCCCCCGCCGCGGATCGGACAGGAGCTCGAACAGGCCCGGGGTCCGCCGGGAAGACAGGATCGCGACGCGCAGGGTCCGTTCTCGTTTCAACATATTCTCGGCAACAACTCCCCCTCGGGCTCGGCGAGCAGCCGCCGCCCGAAGCCTGTGTCCAGAATCACGTTGCCGGCCCGCTCGGCCACGCACGTGCCGACGACCTGCGCCTGCAGGCCCAGCGGATGCGCGCGCAGCGCGGCGAGCACGGCGTCGACCGCCTCGGGCGATACGCCGAGCACGGCCTTGCCTTCGTTGGCCACGCACAGGGGATCGACGCCCACCAGGTCCGCGGCGGCGCGCGCCGCGGGCGTGACCGGCACGGCCTGTTCCTCCAGGACGATCCCCACGCCGCTCTTGGCGGCCATCTCGTGGAGCGCGGAGGAGAGCCCGCCCCGCGTGGGGTCTTTCATGGCCACCACGCCGTCGGGCGACGCGGCCAGGGCGGCGCGGATCAGGCCGTTGATCGGGGCCACGTCGGAGAAGAGGTCCCCTTCGAGCCCCAGACCGTGTCGGGCCGAGAGGATGGCCAGGCCGTGATCGCCCACGGTGCCGGTGACCAGGATCCGGTCGCCCGCGGAGAGTCCGGAGTCCGGAACGATCCGGTCCGCCAGCGCGACGCCGGTCGTGTTGAGAACGATTCCGTCGATCTCGCCCTTGCCCATGACCTTCGTGTCGCCGGTGACGATGGCCGCCCCGGCCTCCTGGCAGGCCTGCGCCATCGATCTCTGCACGCGTTCGAGGTCGGCGCGGGAGAATCCCTCTTCCAGGATCACGGCGCAGGTCAGGCCCAGGGGCTCGGTCGCACCCATCATCGCGAGGTCGTTGACCGTTCCGCAGACGGCCAGCCGGCCGATGTCGCCGCCCGGGAAGAAGATCGGGTGCACGACGTGGGAATCGGTCGTCAGGATCAGCCAGCGATCGCCCAGCCACAGCGCGGCGCCGTCGTCCATGGCTTCCAGGCCCCGCGCGGGCACCGGCGGGCGGCCGGCTCCGGGCAGGAAGACCTCCTCGATCAGGGCGCGCATCGCGCGGCCCCCTCCCCCGTGCTTGAGGGTGACCCGGGCCTGCGCCGGCGTCGTCGAGACGGTGATCGAGCTCACAGCGCACCTCGCAGATCGGGAAGCCCGCCGTACTGGTGCCAGATCTTGCAGGTCCCTTCCGAGGAGACCATGCAGGCGCCCACGGGAGCGTCGGGCACGCACTCCTTTCCGAAGAGGGTGCAGTCGGTCGGGTTGGCGATGCCGGACATGATGTCGCCGCAGATGCAGCTGGCCGTCAAGACCGACGGCGCGTCGTCCCACAGCGACGTCAGGTCGATCTGGAAGCGCTTGCGCGCGTCCAGGTGCGCCCATTCGCGGGAGAGCCGCAGGTTTCCGTTGGGGACGTGGGCGATGCCGCGCCAGCGCCCGCCCTGCGGCTCGAACACGCTCCACAGCTCCCGCTGGGCCTGGAGGTTGCCCTCCTTGGTCACGCAGCGCGGAAACGTGTTGACCACGCGCGGCGTGCCGTCGCGCACGAGCTCGACCAAGGCGACCAGGCCGGCCAGGATGTCCAGGGGCTCGAAGCCGGCGACCACGACGGGGATTCCATGCCGCTCGACGAAGGATTCGAAGATGCCCCATCCGGTGATGGTCGCGGCGTGCCCGGCGGCGAGGAACCCTTCCACCTTCGTGCCCGGCATCTCGGCCACGATCTCCATCACCGGCGGGATGTACTTGTGCGCCGAGAGAATGGAGAAGTTGGCCGGCAGATTTCCCTTCGCGATGGCGGCCGTGGCCACCGCGGTGGTCTCGAAGCCGGTGGCGAAGAAGACCACCTCCCGCTCCGTCTTGCGCGCCAGCTCGACGGCCTGCGACGCGCTGTACACGACTTCGACCGAAGCCCCTTCGGCCTGCGCGTCGGCGAGCGAGCGGCGGGTCCCGGGGACCCGGAGCATGTCGCCGTAGGACGCCACCGTCACGCCCTGGAGCGCCAGGGCCACGCCCTCGTCCACCTCGGGCAGATCGGTGATGCAGACCGGGCAGCCGGGGCCCATGATCACGTTCAAGGCCCGGGGAAAGGACGCGCGCAGCCCGTACCGCGCGATGGCCTGCTCGTGGCTTCCGCACACGTGCATGACCGACACGGGATCCCGCCCGATGTCCTCGGTCACGCGGGAGAGCGTTTGCGCCAGCCGCCGGGCCGTCTCGGGATCCCGGAACTTGATCTGCCTGGCCGCGTCGATCGAAAGGAGGTTCATGCCCCCCCCTTGGGAGAGGACGCCCCGGTCGCCGCGATCTCCGCGCGCACGTCGGCGGCCATGAGGTCCCGGCCGGAGGTTTCCTTCATCAGGTCCTCGTAGAGCGCCAGGGTCTGCTCGATGTCCTCCCGAGGGATTCGCCGGATGGCGAAGCCGACGTGGTTCAGGATGTAGTCGCCCGGCGCCACCGGCTCGTCCACGATGTCCAGGCACACCTGCCGGCGCACGCCCCAGAAATCCACGACCGCGAATCCGTCGGCGACCGAGACGACTTGACCCGGAACTCCCAGGCACATCACCGACCTCCTGATCTGCAAACCGCGGCGGCCACGACGGCTTGTCCCAGCGCCAGCCCTCCGTCGCCCGGAGGGACGCTCCTGTGCAGGAGCACGCGCGTTCCGGCAAGCTCGGCGACGACGCGCTCGGCCAGAAGCGCGTTCTGGAAGCATCCACCCGTGAGCACGACGGGCAGATCGCCGACCCGTTCGGCGGCCTGCCGGACCATCGCCGCGGCGGCTCGGGCGAGCGCGTTGTGGAAGCGGCCGGAAATCGTCGCCGGCGACACTCCCAGGAAAAAGTCCTCCACCGCCGCGACGACCGCGGGGCGCAGGTCCACCTCGGCGGTGGCCGGCGCCAGATCCACGGCGAAGGGATAGGCTCCCCGCTCCGAGGCGTCCGCGGCGACGTTCCACAGTAGAGCGACCTGGCCTTCGTAGGCCGACACTGGCCGGGACAGAAAGAGCGCGCCGAACGCGTCGAAGTACCGGCCCACGCCGCGGGCCCGCGGAACGTGGACCTCGCCCGCCAGCATCCGGCGCACCAGATCCACCGCGCGCCATCCGAGGCCGGCGAACAAGGGGAACCGTTCGAGGGCGAAGCCCTGCGGAAACGCGTCCTCCATCAGAGCGAGGGCGATGCGCCACGGCTCGCGGATCGCGGTTTCCCCGCCGGGCAGCCGGAGGGCCCGGAACGTGGCCAGGCGGTCGAAGCTCTCCGGGAGCGCCAGCAGGATCTCGCCGCCCCAGGAGGTGCCGTCGGTCCCGTAGCCGGTGCCGTCGAAGGCCACCGCGATCGCCGGACCCTCCAGGCCGTGCTCGGCCAGCGCGCTCGCGGCGTGCGCGTGGTGATGCTGCACGGCCACCTTGCGCCCGAGCCGGGACCGCGCGTAGGCGGTCGAGACGTACTGCGGGTGCAGGTCGTGCGCCACGATCTCCGGCGTCACACGCAGGAACCTCTCCATGCGGTCCACCGCTTCTTCGAAGGCGGTCAGGTTCTCCAGGCCGTCCAGATCGCCGATGTGCGGGCCCAGGTACGCCGATGACCCGAGCCCGATGCAGAAGGTGTTCTTGAGCTGTCCGCCGCAGGCCAGCACCGGCTCGGCGAACGGCGTCCGGACTGGGATCGCCCGCGGCACCCATCCGCGGGAGCGCCGCAGAAGGACCGGGCCGCCGGCGATCGCGCGCACCACGGAATCGTCGCAGCGCGACTCGATCTCCCGGTCGTGCGTCAGGAAGGCGTCGGCGACGCCGGCCAGACGCTCGAGCGCCTCGCCGTTTCCGCAGACGATCGGCTCGTCGGACAGATTTCCCGACGTCATCACCAGCGGGCGTCCCACGTCCTCCAGCAGAAGATGGTGGAGCGGCGTGTAAGCCAGCAGGAGGCCGACCCAGGGGTTGTCCGGCGCGATCTCCGGGGCCAGCGGCGAATCCTGCCGCCGGGTCACCAGAACGATCGGACGCTCCGCGGAGGTGAGAAGCTCCCGCTCTTCCGGCGTGATGTGGGCGAGCTCCTCGGCGTCCTCGATCGTGCGTACCATCACCGCCAGCGGTTTCTCCTCGCGGTGTTTGCGCCGGCGCAGGCGCGCCACCGCTTCGGAGGACGTCGCGTCGCAGGCCAGGTGGAAGCCACCCAGGCCCTTGACCGCGACGATCATCCCGGCCGAGAGCGTCCGCGCGGCCCACTGGATCGGGTCGGCGCGCTCGAGCGGGCTTCCATCCGGACCGAGCGCCTGAAGCCGGGGCCCGCAGTCGGGGCAGGCGTTGGGCTGGGCGTGGAAACGGCGGTCGGCGGGATCGTCGTACTCGCGGGCGCACAATGCGCACATTGTGAAGGGCGCCATCGTCGTGGACGGCCGGTCGTACGGCACGGCCCCGGCGATGGTGAAACGCGGGCCGCAGTTGGTGCAATTGGTGAACGCGTAGCGAAAGCGCCGGTCGGACGGGTCGAAGATCTCGCCCAGGCAGTCGGCGCAGGTGGCCAGATCCGGGGGGATCGAGACCTGCAGCGCCTCGCCGGCCGCGCTCGGAGCGATCACGAAGGCCGGAGACGGCTCCGGAGGAATCGGATGGAACCGGAGCTCCTCGATGCGCGCGGCCGGCGGCGGGCAGCTGCGGATGCCGAAGAGGAACCGGTCCAGGGCCTGCTCGCTTCCGAAGGCGTCGATGGTGACGCCTCCCGAATCGTTGGCCACGGAGCCGGCGATGCCGTGGTCGCGCGCAAGGCGCCAGATCCAGGGTCGGAAGCCGACTCCCTGCACCGTGCCCCGGATTTCGATTCGACGTCCCGCTTCGTTCACTTCGGATCGAACTTAGGGTTTGCGCGGGTGCGGCGCCTTAATGCAAACGCATCAATTTGACGCCGGCGCCGCGCTGCCGATCAGAATTGCTCCTCCGGCCACCCGCACCGGCACGGCGCGCAAGGGGGCGGGGGGCGGTCCTTCCAGCACGGCGCCGTTCTCGTCGTAGCGCCCTTCGTGGCAGGGGCAGAGATAGACGCGTTCCTGCGGCTTCCATCGGACGACGCAGCCCCAGTGGGTGCATCGGAGGGACCGGGCCACGACGCCGTCGGGGCCGCGGTGGACCTCGACGGGATTGCCGGCCACGAGGACCGTCACGCGGCGATCCTCCGCCAGGCTTCGGAGCGGGATCGCGACCTCTCGCGGCTTGGCCGGATCGGGCGGGCTCTCCGGAGCGCAGGCGGTTTCCGAGACCTGCAGCCCGGCCCAGCCGAGGAGACCGCAGACCGCCTCCAGCCAGGCGCGCCGCGAGACGTCGCCGTCCGAGACGTCGCCTTCCGTGTCCCGCTGCATGCCTCCAGAATGCCGAAGCGCCGGCCGACGGGCCTGAGTCAAACGCACCGATCCGCGCCCGCTCGGGAAACGAAAATGATGCATCTGCAGGATGCAGGCCCGCCGACCCCGGCGCATCGTTCGACCCAGAATGTACCGAGACGACCCCCTGCTCGAGCCGTCGCAAGGGCATGCAGGCGCTCTCGAACCGTCCACACATAGGAGGTTGGTATGACCTTGACAGGCACGGGCCTGGTCCAACCCGAGGCTCCGACGGGGACGCACGGCGTGGACCGCCGCGACTTCCTCCGCGTCTGCACGATGGCGTTGGCCGCCGTCGGCATCCCTTACGCGGCCGCCGCGAAGGTCGCCGAGGCCGTGGTCAACAAGAAGTTGAAGCCCTCGGTGATCTGGCTCCACTTCCAGGAATGCACCGGCTGCACCGAATCGCTGCTGCGCACGTCCCACCCGGCCGTCTCCGAGCTCATCCTCGACCTGGTCTCGCTCGACTACTGCGAGACGCTCATGGCCGCCGGCGGCCATCAAGCGGAGGCCGCCCTGCAGAAGGCGATGAAGGACAACGCCGGCAAGTACGTCTGCGTGATCGAGGGCGCGATCCCGACCAAGGAGAACGGGATCTACTGCCAGATCGGCGGCCGCACCGCCCTCCAGATCGTCAACGAGGTCGCCGCCAAGGCCGGGGCCATCATCGCGATCGGCTCCTGCGCGTCCTGGGGCGGCATTCCGTCGGCCGATCCCAACCCGACCGGCGCGACCGGCGCGCCGATGGTCCTCAAGGGCAAGACGGTCGTCACCATTCCGGGCTGCCCGGCCAACCCGTACAACTTCCTCGGCACGGTGCTTCAGTACGCGACGTTCGGGACGCTGCCGGAGCTCGACGACAAGGGCCGCCCGAAGTTCGCCTACGCGCGCACCATTCACGAGGATTGCCCGCGCCGCGCCCATTTCGACGCCGGCCGATTCGCACAGAAGTTCGGCGACGAAGGCCATCGGCTCGGCTACTGCCTGTACAAGCTCGGCTGCAAGGGGCCGGTCACCCACGCCAACTGTTCCGTTCTCAACTTCGGCGAGGTGATCGGCGCGTGGCCGATCGGCATCGGTCATCCGTGCTTCGGTTGCACCGAGCAGCAGTACGGATTCCGCGTCGCGCAGTTCGCCACGGTGGACATCGAGCACCCGACGCCGCCGGACACCTACGCTCCGCTCCACGCCGCGCAGGGAAGGATCAGCCCGGTGGCCACCGGCCTGGCCGGTCTGGTCGGAGGCGCTCTGGTGGGGGCCGGTTTCATGGTCTCGAAGAAGCTCGCAGCGGAGCCTCCCGAGAAAGGGAAAGACCCGGGAAAGGAGGCCTGACATGTCGGTCGACCGACGTTCTCTCTTGAAGACCCTCGCCGCGGCCGGAGCGGCGGCGGCCGCCTCGCGGACCGTCGAGGCCCGAACCCGACCCGCAGCACCCGCCGACGCCCTGGGACTGCTCTACGACACGACGCGCTGCATCGGCTGCAAGACCTGCGTGGTCGCCTGCCGCGAAGCCAATGACCTGAAGGCCGACACGACCAACGCGCCCGGAGCTCTCTGGGACATGCCGATGGACCTGAACGGCGACACCAAGACCGTCATCAAGCTCTATCGGAGCGCCGACGGCCTCCAGCGCTCGTTTTTCAAGGCCCAGTGCATGCATTGCATCGATCCGGCCTGCACCAACGCCTGCATGCTGGGGGCGTTGAAGAAGAAGGAGCACGGGATCGTCTCCTACGATCCGAACCTCTGCATCGGCTGCCGCTACTGCCAGATGGGGTGCCCGTTCAACATTCCCAAGTTTCAATGGGCCAAGGCCGCTCCCAAGATCGTCAAGTGCGAGCTGTGCCGCCATCGAGCGGCCGGGGCGACGCTGACGAAGACCGGCGGGTTCAGCCGATATCCGAAGGGTCACGGACCGGGCTGCGCCGAGGTCTGCCCTCGGGAGGCGGTGATCTACGGCACGCGGGAGGAGCTGCTGGCCGAAGCGCGGCGCCGCATGGCGGAGCACCCGGACCGCTACGTGAACAAGATCTACGGCGAGAAGGACGGCGGCGGAACGCAGTGCCTGTACCTCTCCCACATCCCCTTCGAAAACCTCGGGCTGCCCCGGCTGTCGGAAGAGCCGGTTCCCGAGATCCAGGAGACCATCCAGCACGGCGTCTACCAGGGATTCGTCGCGCCCATCGCGCTCTACGGTCTGCTGGGCGCGGCCATCTTCCGCAATCGCAAAAAGCAGCAAGCCGAGGAACGTGAAGCGGAGAAAGGGGGCCGGTCGTGAGTGAGCAGGCACGCCCCCTGGGCGGACCGATCTTGACCCGCCCCGTCCGATTCCTCCTCGCCCTGTTCGCCGTCGGCGCGGTCCTGATCCTGTGGCGGCTCGCCGCCGGACTCGGCGCCACGACCGCCCTCTCCGACGGGTATCCGTGGGGACTCTGGATCGCCTTCGACGTCGTCACCGGCACCGCGCTCGCGTGCGGCGGCTACGCCATGGCCATCCTGGTCTACATCCTGAACAAGGGCCGCTATCACCCGATGGTGCGCCCGGCCATCCTGACGTCGGCCCTGGGATACACGCTGGCCGGCATCTCGATCGGCCTGGACGTGGGCCGCCCGTGGCTGGCCTGGAAGGTGCCGCTGTTCTTCTGGAACTGGAATCTCCACTCGGCCCTGCTCGAAGTGGCCCTCTGCATCATGACCTACACGGTCGTGCTGTGGCTCGAGCTCTCCCCCGCCTTCCTCGAACGGTTCCGTGAGGGGCCGGACGGTTGGTTGAAGAGGTCCTCCCAGAAGGCCTACCCGATCGTGGACAAATCGCTCATCTGGATCATCGCCCTGGGGATGCTGCTGCCGACGATGCACCAGTCGTCGCTCGGGAGCCTGATGCTCCTGACCGGCCCCAAGCTGCACGCGCTCTGGCAGACGCCGTTTCTGCCTCTGCTGTTCCTGATCTCGTGCATCGCCATGGGTTACGCCGCGGTCGTCTTCGAGTCGACGCTGGCGACGGTCTTCTTCCACCGCAAGCCGGAGACCGAGATGCTGGCGGGCCTGTCCAAGGCCATGCTTCCCGTCCTGGGAGGGTTCTTTCTCCTGAGAATCGGAGACCTCGTCTACCGCGGCCACCTGGCCCTGGCATTCGTCCCCGACCGCTACGCGTTGGCCTTCTGGATCGAAACCGTTCTGGTCCTGATGCCCTTGATTCTCCTGGCATCCGCGGCCCGGCGGCGAGACCCGGGCAACCTGTTTCGCGCCGCGATGGCGATGATGCTCGCCGGCGGCCTCTACCGCTTCAACACGTACCTCGTGGCCTACCGGCCCGGCGAGGACGTTCATTACTTCCCGAGCGTTCCCGAGTTCCTGATCACGCTCGGCCTGGTCGCCCTCGAAATCGCGGGTTACATCGTGATCGTGAAGCTGTTCCCGATTTTCAGCGGCGCGCCCCGTCGGGCGGCCGCCCAAGCATAGAGGTCAAGCCATGTCGAAACGCATTGTCGTCGACCCGGTCACCCGCATCGAGGGCCACCTGCGCATCGATTGCGAGGTGGACGGAGGCAAGGTCCAGAAGGCCTGGTCCTCGGGTCAGATGTTCCGCGGGATCGAGACCATCCTCCTCGGCCGAGACCCGCGCGACGCCTGGCTCTTCACCCAGCGCTTCTGCGGCGTCTGCACCACCGTCCACGCCATCGCCTCCGTGCGCACGGTGGAGAACGCGCTGGGAATGGAAGTCCCGTTGAACGCCCAGTACATCCGGAATCTCATCGTGATGGCGCACGCCATGCACGACCACATCGTCCACTTCTACCATCTCTCGGCCCTGGACTGGGTCGATGTCGTCTCGGCCTTGAAGGCCGATCCGGCCAAGGCCTCGGCGCTGGCCGAGAGCCTCTCTCCCTGGCCCGGCAACAGCAAGCAGCAGCTGAAGGCGGTCCAGGAGAAGGTCAAGGGATTCGTCGAGGCCGGGCAGCTGGGCATCTTCACCAACGGCTACTGGGGCCATCCGGCCATGAAGCTGTCGCCGGAGGTCAACCTGCTCGCGGTCTCGCATTACCTCCAGGCCCTGGAGTACCAGAGGAAGGTCAACCAGATCGTGGCGATCCTGGGGGGCAAGACCCCGAACATCCAGAATCTCGCCGTGGGCGGCGTGGCCAACGCCATCAACCTCGACAACGAATCCACGCTCAACATGAACAAGCTGTATATGGTCAAGGACATCCTCGACGAGATCAGCACGTTCATCGAGCAGGTCTATTTCGTGGACGTCTGCGCCATCGCCGGGATGTATCCGGAATGGCTCGGCTATGGAGCCGGCGTCACCAATTACCTCGCGGTGCCGGATCTTCCGCTGGACACCAAGGGGACCAAGTTCGATCTGCCGGGCGGCACGATCTTCAACGGCGACCTCTCGACCGTCCGGGAGATCAAGTCCTTCGACGAGCCGTACTTCAAGGAGAACGTCACCGAGTCGATCGCCCACGCGTGGTACGACGGGGACTGGACCAAGCACCCCTACGACGAGGACACGGTTCCCAAGTACACCGAGTACCAGGATTCCAAGAAATACTCCTGGGTGAAGTCGCCCCGCTTCCAGGGCAAGGTGATGCAGGTCGGGCCTCTGGCGCAGGTCCTCGTCGGCTTCGCGCTCAACCACGAGCCCACCAAGCGCTGGGCGATCAAGACGCTGGAGACCGCCGGAGCGGTGGCCAAGACCAAGCTCTCGCCGGCCGTGCTGCACTCGACGCTCGGGCGGCACGCCGCGCGCATGATCCGCACGTGCGTCCTCTCGGAGCTGGCCAAGAAGCACTGGGGTCTGCTCGTCGCGAACATCGGAAAGGGCGACATGACGATCTTCAACGAGCCGGTGTTCCCCAAGGGGGAGCAGCGCGGATACGGCTTCCACGAAGCGCCGCGCGGCGTGCTCTCCCACTGGATCGTCATCCGCGACGGAAAGATCGCCAACTACCAGGCGGTCGTGCCCTCGACCTGGAACGCCGGGCCGCGGGACGAAAAGGACCAGCCCGGGCCCTACGAGGCCTCGCTCGTCGGCAATCCGGTGGCCAACGCGGAGCTCCCGCTGGAGGTCCTGCGCACCATTCACTCCTTCGATCCGTGTCTGGCCTGCGCCGTCCACACCCTCGATCCGGAGGGCCGGGAAATCGCGCGGGTCAAGGCGCTGTAGTGTAGATAGCGCGAGAGTCCAAAGTCCAAGGACCGTCTCAACCCCGATGAAGACTCGAAGCAAGAGAAGCGTCAAGAGCTCGCGGCGCGACCAAGTTTCGCCGACTGGATCGGCGAAACGACTCGCGCCGCGGGAGCCGGAGCGGAGCTTCGGGATCAAGACCGCGGTCGAGCCAACAGGCGAGCCGCGGTCCGGTGCGCCGAAGGCGCAGATCCCGACGCGCAGCGGAGGCGACGGCGATGCGCGCGTGAGCACGCAGATCCCGAAGCGCAGCTCCGGCGACGGCGACGTGCGCGTTCTCGGTCTGGGCAATGTCCTGATGGGCGACGACGCGCTCGGCCCCTGGGTCATCGAGGAGCTGCTGGCGAAATGGGAGTTCCCGGAGGGCGTCTCCGTGCTCGACGTGGGCACTCCCGGGCTCGACCTGACACCCTACCTGGCCGACGCCGACACGGTCCTGATGGTCGACACGGTCAAGGCCGACGCTCCTTCGGGATGGGTCCGCGTCTACTCCAAGGACGAGCTCCTGGCCCGGCCGCCCCAGCCCCGTGTGTCGCCGCACGATCCGGGCGTGGCCGACGCTCTCTTCACGCTGTCGTTCGCCGGTTGCGCGCCGCGGGACCTCGTCTTAGTCGGCGTGGTTCCCGAAGTCGTCGCCAAGGGCGTCGGCCTGTCCGTGAGCGTCCAGGCGGCCGTCGAGCGGGCGGCCCTCGAGGTCGTCGAGCGGCTGGCCGGCATGGGCCTGCCTCCCCGCCGCAAACCGTCGCCCCAACCCACCTCCCCCTGGTGGGAGCAGCCCGCGGAAGTCCGGACGTAACAGGCAACGGGACCAGGGACGAAGGATTCCGCCCCCTCTGCTTACAATATACATATTGTCCTCGGAAGCCTAAGACGGTCGGCCACAAGGGCCGCCCCTACGGCACGAATCGCGAAGGTTCCGTAGGGGCGGGGCTTGTCCCAGCCCGCGCCACGGTTTCTTCGTGCCGCGTGAGCCCTCGCGGAGCCTCGGGATCAGCCGTCCGGTCGAGGCCGCATCCGGCCGAGCCGCGGACCGGTGCGCCCTCAGGCGCAGATCCGAAGCAAGCGATCGCGACGGAAAGAAAAACCCCGAGCCGACGAGCGGCTCGGGGCAGGAGGGGGAGGACTCCGGCCGCGGGGGGCGCAGCCGGAGAGAGAGGCCCTTGTTCTAGCGGGCGGCCACGAGATTCCTTTCGTCCATGCCGCCGCAGCCGTCGTGGGAGAACTCGCGGGGGCATCCTCCGGCGGTATCGCAGACGTCGCCGGAGAACCCCTGCGCGTTGACGAACCTGAGCCAACCGCGCACGGCCGTCTGGATCTGAGCCGGGTTGGCGTTCTCCCGCACGATCAGCGAATTGGTCAGCCCCCAGACGGACTTGGCCAGGTTGCAGGGGCAGCAGCAGGTCGCCATCGAGAACTTCTTGCAGCACGGAGCGGCCATGGCCGAGAGCGCCTTCTCGCGCGTCTTCTGCTGCTCGGCGGTGAGAGCGATCGATCGGTTGTACCCGATGTACTCGGCCGCCTGGGAGGGCGCGTCGAAGAACCGGGCCTTCCGGGCCGGCGAGGCCGAAGCGGCGTGGTCGAGGGCGAGCGCGGCCAGGATCGGCAGCGCGAACAACGTTGCGCCCATCGAGATCCAGGTCGAAAATCGGGATCGGGTCGACATCGCCACCTCCCGCCGCCGTTTCACGGGCCGACGAGAAGACGGTACGACCCGGAGGCGGGCCGACCTTGATGCAAATGCATCAGCCGGGAACCTTCCCTTTTGCGCCGGCCTCGGGAGAAAATGCGGCCGTGGCCAGCACCCTGGACCTGTGGGCCGACCTCCTCTACACGCGCTGGAAGCGCGCCGTGGACATCCTGTGGCGCGAGACGGTGCGGCGCCGCCGGCAGGCCGCATGGGCCGAGCGCGAACGCGCCCGCGCGGCGCGCCGGGTCCGCAACCTCCAGCGCATCGTCCGGAAGGCTCTCTCCGACTACCACAAGATCGAGATCGAGCGTCAAAACGCCGCCCAGTCTCGCGCCGCGAACAAGCGGTAGGCCTCCGCCTCCCGCCTTCCGCCTCCCGCCTTCCGCCTTGCGCCCCGTATGACCTGCGTCATGGACGGCGCTCGCGCCGCCGCGCAATGCTCTCTTCATGACGACGACCGCAGTGTTCGATCCGGGGCTTCCCGTCAAGACGCTCCTGGAGCGCTATCCCGACGTGCGCTCCGTCCTGGCCTCCTACGCCATCGACGCGTGCTGCGGCGGCGAGCATCCGCTGGAACAGGCCTGCGCGGCCAGGAAGATTCCGCTGGCGGAGGTGCTCCGCGACATGGAGTCGGCCCACCGGGCCGCCGAGGGTTACAGCATCGTGCCCCCGACCATGTCGGTTCGCGAGGCGCGCCGGCGGTTTCCCTCGACGATCCCCGTCCTCGCCCGCTTCGGCCTGGGCGACTGCGGCGGCGAGGACGGACCCGAGGAGCCGCTGGCCTGGTTCGCCACCGTCCACCGCCTTCCGCTCGAGGAGTTCCTCGGGGAGATCCGGCAGGCCGCGGCGCTGGACGCGGCGCGGCAGCCTCGGATGGCGGCGCCCGCGTCAGCGGCCGCTCCCTTCTCGCCCCATTTCCTCCTCGGCTCTCTGCTGCTGACCCTGACGCTCGGGGCGACGACGGGGATGGTGAACCTGATCCGGATCGCCGCCGGCGGCGACGTGCCGATCTCCCATCGGCAGATCCACGGCCACACGCAGGTCCTCGGATTCGCCGCGCTCTTCCTGATGGGCATCGCCTACCATGCGCTGCCCCGCATTCTCGGCATCGGGGGCCTGCGGCCCGCCTCCGCCCGGCCCGCCTTCTGGCTGATGTTCTCCGGAGTCATCCTGCGCAACGCCGGACAGCCGCTGGGCGTCTATCCGATCGGCCGGCTTCTGTCGCTCCTCTCGGCGGGCCTCGAGGTGGCCTCGATCCTGCTCTTCGCCGTCTTCTCGTTTCGCTTGCTCGCGCGCGTTCGGCGAGGCAAGGACGATCGCAGCGACCCGATCCTCGGATTCGTCGCTCTCGGCACGATCTTCTTCGTCGTCGCAGCGGCCTTCCTTGCGGCCCAGGGACTCTGGCTGGCCGGGCACGTGGAGGCCGCGGCTCCCGCTGCTTTGACCGAGCCGTTCTACTTCGCCGCGCTGTACGGCTTCCTGCTCGCCTGGATCTACGGGTTCGGCAACCGCGTCGTCTCGCTGTTCCTGGGCGTCGGCCCGGCGGTCCGGGGGACGCCGCAAACGGCCATGGCGCTCCAGGCGCTCGCGGTGCCGCTGGCCCTGACGTCCTACCTGCCGGTTCTGTCGATGCGGTCGGCGCTGCTCCTGAGGGACGCGGGGATGTCCGCGGCCGCGCTCTCCGCTCTGGTCTACCTCGCCGGGCACGGCTTTCTCTGGCGGCGGGCCACCCTGCCCATGCTGGCGGCGCCGGGGCGGCCGACCCTGGCCATCCGCTGCGCGTTCGGTTGCTTGGGCCTGTGGGCCGTTCTCGAGCTCGGCGCGGTGGCCCTGGTCCGGCTGACCCGCATCCCGGCGCAGAACCTCTGGTGGGCGGACGCCGCGCGGCACGTCTACACGATCGGGTTCCTGACGCTCTTGATCGTCGGGATGAGCCTGCGCATCCTCCCGGTGTTCTCCGGAAAACGCCTCTGGTCTCCCCGCCTGGCGCTGGCCACCTATGCGCTCCTGCTCGGGGCGACGGTGCTGCGGCTGCTCCAGTATCCGGCGGCTTTCGCGCCCGTTCTGTATCAGATCGGATCGTTCATGGGGATCGCGGTGGTCCTGGCGCTCGTTCTCTTCGTTTTCAATCTCGTGCGGACCATGCGCGCTCCATCCGCCTCGGCGGCTCCGCCGCGGCCCCCGTTCGCCTCGGCGCTTCCGGTCCGGAATTGATTCGTTTGGATCAAGACCGGGCGGCCCAAAGGCCCTAGTCTCGAACCTGGAGGGCGGATCGAAATCGCCGATTTGAAGAACGAGACCATGCGGACAACCGACGGCCTCAGCGCTTTTGCGCCCCTCTTTCGGGCGGCGGACTTTCGATCGAATCCGGTGTTCGACTGCGCGACCGGCGCTGTACCGGCGGCGCCGACGATTCCGGTCCTGGAATGCCGCGGGGGCCGCGCGAACGCGCGGCCGGCCGCTCTTCGGGAACCGGCCAGCGGAACTCCCGGCGCGCTCCCTCATCCTGGGGCCGGCTGAGACGGCGGCGTTCTCCTCGAACGGGAACCGACACCGTCCGGCCGGCCCCCCTCCTATTCGTCGCCTCCGCTGCGCTTCGGCGCCTGCGCGCCGTTGGCGCGCACCAGCGTTCGGCTCGGATGCGGGCTCGACCGAACGCCTGACCCCGAGAGTTCCGCTCCGGCTCCCGCGGCGCGAGTCGTATCGCTGATCCAGTCCGCGAAACCTGGTCGCGCCGCGAAAGCACCGGGACGGAAGGGAGAACGAAGACCACCGTCAGATCCCAGGCCCCACTTCCACGGCGTTCCCATGCTTTTCCGGAAAATTGATGCGTTTGTATCAGCCTGCGGTTCTCTCCGATCCCATACTTCGATCCGGGGGAAGAAACGATCCGTACTGTTCGAGTGAACCCGTGAACTTCCTACGAGCCGCCGTCGCCGTCCTGTTCCTCGTCGCGGGCGCCACTCCCGCACCGGTGCGGGCCTGCTGTGCGCCGGGCACCGCCGCGCCCGCCGTCTCGGCGCAGATGCCCTGCTGCGGCGGCGCGGCGTCGGCCTGCTGCCCGGGATCCGTCCACTCGACCGCCCCCGCCGCCGCCATCGCCTGCTCGGATCTCGAGCGGATCGCGTCGGCCGTCGAGTGCGGCCGCGACCCGTCCGCTCCGCGAGTCGGGCTCGCCCGATTCCCGGTTGCCTTCCTTCCCACGGGCACGTCTCTCTTTCGCCTCCACGCCCAGCTCCTGATCTAAGACCGCCCTCCTGTTCCGAGCGGGGCCTCGACGTCCGAGGTCCGTCGTCTTGTGCAAGGAGACTGCGGTGTTCCGACTGACCGAAAAAAATCGAATTCCGTTCACGATCTTCGCGCTCGCCGCGCTCGCGGCTCCGGCGCGCATTGCCGCGATCGAGCGGCAGATTCCGCCGAGCCAGGGCGCCGCCCCCGCGGATCTTCTCGTCCAGCGCCTGGGGGGGCGTCCCGAGCACGATCTGGCGCGGGACGTCCTCGAGCGCAATCCGCAGATCGCCGCGCTCGAAGCGGCCAGCCGCGCGGCGGGAGAACGCGCCCCGCAAGTGGCTGCGCTGCCGGACCCGATGGCCGTGTTGACCGCCTATCTCTCGGCGCCGGAGACCCGGGTCGGCCCGCAGAGGTTCATGGGAAGCCTCTCGGAGCGCTTCCCCTGGTTCGGCAAGCTCAAATGGAAGGAACAGGCGGCGCTGGCTGACTTGGCCGCCGCGCGCGCCCGGGTCGAGGCGGCGCGGCTTCGCGTCGTGACGCAGGCCCGGCAGCTCTACGACGAGCTGGTGTTTCTGCGGGCATTCGAAGGCGTCGTGGACGAAGACCGGGCCACGCTGGTGCACTACGAGGAGCTCGCCCGCGCACGCTACTCGGCGGGCTTCGGGCTCGAGCAGTCGGTCATCAAGATCCAGGCCGAGATCACCAAAGACGACGCCAGAAAGATCGACATTGCGACCCGGCGGGCAACGCTTCTGGCCTCGGTCAACGCGCTGCGGGATCGTTTTCCCCAAACGCCGCTCGACGTCTCGCCTCTGGCAAGCGTCGGAGAGCCGCACGTAACCCTCGAGAATCTGCGCGAGAAGGCCCTGACGTCGCGTCCGGAGATCGCCGCGGCCAACGCTTCGATCGATCGCGCCAGGGCGATGATCGAGCTGGCGAGGAAGGACCGCCTTCCCGACGTGACGCTGGGACTCTCCTACACGCAGGTCGGCGACCGGACCGACGCGCCGGGGCGGATGAGCCCTCCGCCCGACAACGGCAAGGACATCCTGGCCGTCTCGGGAGGCGTCAACCTCCCGATCTGGCGGCGCAAGCTCTCCGCCGGGATCGAGGAGGCTCTCCAGATGCGGTCGCAGGCCGAGGAAAGCAAACGCGCCGAGGTCGCCGCAATCGACCAGGCGCTGGGAGACCTGACGTCCCGGCTCGCGCTGACCTGGCAGCGCCTCCGCCTCTTCGAAGACGTCCTGGTGATCCAGGCCGACCAGTCTCTGCGATCCGCGGAGGCCGGCTATACGGCGGGCACGTCCAAAGCGCTCGACCTGCTCGATGCCGAGCGCGTTCTCCTGGAAGTCCGCATTCAGGCCAGTCGAACCCGCGCCGACTACGACATCGCTCTGGCGGAACTCGAGGGAGCGGTCGGCGCTCCGATTTCGTCGGAGACTCCAAAGGAGACCAGACCGTGACCGAGAATGAGAACGGCCAGGATTCCCCGCAGGAGGAGATTCCCGCGACGACAAGCCCCGCGCCGTCGAGCGGCCCGACTCGCGCGATCGCTTTTTGGGCCGGCGTGGCCCTCATCGCGCTGCCTCTGCTGACCGTTCCGCTCCACCTCCACCCATTCGACCGCTGGATCCTCGGCCTTCTCGGTCGGCCCCAAGCCAGGACCGGGTCTCAGCCAAAGGGCACGGAGAAGACGTCTGCCCAGACCGCGAAACCTGCCCGAAAGGTCCTCTTCTACCGCAACCCCATGAACCCGGACATCACCTCGCCGGTCCCGGCCAAGGACGACATGGGAATGGACTACGTGCCGGTCTACGCCGACGAGGCCCGGCCCAACGCGGGCGGGACCATCGCGGTCAGCGCCGCCGCGGTGCAGAATATGAACGTGACGACGGCGGCGGTCGAGCGCCGCGACCTGACGCGGTCGATCCGCACCGTCGGCTACCTCGACTACGACCAGGAAAAGATGGTCTCCGTCACCACCAAGTACAGCGGTTACATCGAAAAGTCGTTCGTCAATTACCTCGGCCAGCCGGTGCGCAAGGGACAGCCTCTCTTCGAGATCTATTCGCCCGAGCTCGTCCAGACGGAGCAGGAGCTCCTCTCGGCGCGCGAGTACCTGCAGCGTATGAGCATGGCCTCCGGCGAAGCCCGCGAGCGAGCGGCCGACCTGGTCGCCGCGGCGCGCGCCCGCCTCGCCTACTGGGACATCGGCGCGAAGCAGGTCGAGCGCTTCGAAAAGAGCGGCGA
Source organism: uncultured Acidobacteriota bacterium (assembly GCA_963733955.1). Lineage (GTDB taxonomy): Bacteria > Acidobacteriota > Thermoanaerobaculia > UBA5066 > Gp7-AA6 > DATFTF01. The sequence continues at coordinate 110,987 of CAVTEW010000002.1, read as the reverse complement.
GGTCTTCCGCGCGCTGGCCCTGGTCGCGCCGGCCGCCGGCATCGTGATGAAGCGGATGGAGGGCCTGGAGGGGATGGCGGTCAAGCCGGGCCTGGAGCTCCTGCACATCGCCAACATCTCGACTCTGTGGTTGAACGTTCAAGTCTACGAGGACCAATTTCCGTGGCTCAAGGTCGGCAGCCCGGCGACGATTCACATCACGTACTTTCCCGGCGAAACCTTCACCGGGCGCGTGCGCTACATCGAGCCGCAGGTCTCGGAAAAGACGCGCACCGTCGGCCTGACCCTGGAGGTGAAGAACCCGGGCGAGCGCCTGCGGTCCGGTATGTACGCCACCGTCGATTTCGCGCCGGTGGTGGCCAAGGGCGCGATCACCATTCCTTCTCAGGCCGTCATCCGCACCGGCGAGCGCAACGTCGTTGTCGTGGCGCTGGGGCAAGGCAACTTCCAGGCGAAGGACGTTGAGATCGGCGCCGCCGGAAACGGCGTGGTCGAGGTCAAGAAGGGACTTCAGGTCGGCGAGCGCGTGGTGACCTCGGCGCAATTCTTCATCGACTCGGAATCGAATCTGCAGGCCGCGATCCAGAAGATGGTCGCCGCGAGCAAGGCCGGGAAGTAAGAGGGGCCCATGCTCAACCGCGTCATCGAGTGGTCTCTCAAGAATCAGTTCTTCGTCGTCGTGGCCGTCCTCTTCGGAATCCTGGGGGGCGTGTGGGCCATCCGCGCGAGCCGCATCGACGCCATCCCGGACCTCTCCGACGTTCAGGTCATCGTCTACACGGAGTATCCGGGCCAGGGGCCCCAGGTGGTCGAGGACCAGGTCACCTATCCGATCGAATCGAAGATGCTCGCGGTCCCCTACTCCAAGGTCGTCCGGGGCTACTCCTTTTTCGGCTACTCGTTCGTCTACGTCATCTTCGAGGACGGAACGGACCTCTACTGGGCCCGCTCCCGCGTTCTCGAGTATCTGTCGAGCCTGGCCTCTCAGCTCCCCAAGGGCGTTTCTCCGCAGCTCGGTCCCGACGCGACCGGCGTCGGCTGGGCCTTTATGTACGTGCTCAACTCTCCGAATCACTCGCTGGCGCAGCTTCGTTCCTACCAGGACTGGTACCTCAAGTACGGCCTGACCTCCGTCAACGGAGTCTCCGAAGTCGCGTCGATCGGCGGTTTCGTCCGCCAGTATCAGGTCGAGGTCGATCCGGTGAGGCTGCGCGCCTATGACATCTCCCTATCCCGGATCAAGAACGCCATCCAGCGCTCCAACAACGACGTCGGGGGGCGGCTGGTCGAGATGGGCGAGCACGAGTTTCTGGTTCGGGGCCTGGGCTATGTCAAAGACGTCCAGGATCTCCGGAAGATCCCGCTCGGGCTCGGGCCGGGAGGCACCCCTGTCTTACTGGGGGACGTGGCACAGGTTGGAATCGGACCGGAGATTCGACGCGGCGTCGCTGAATGGAACGGGCAGGGCGAGACGGTGGGGGGCATCGTGGTGGTCCGGGCGGGCGCGGACGTGCGCACGACGATCGCGCGGGTCAAGCAGCGGCTGGGGCAGCTCAGGGCCGGGCTGCCCAAGGACGTGACGATCTCCGTCGCCTATGACCGAACCGGGCTCATCAACCGGTCCGTCGAGACACTCACCCACACGCTGGTCGAAGAATCGATCATCGTGGCGCTGATCTGCCTCCTGTTTCTCTTCCACTTCCGCTCCGCCTTCGTCGCGATCTTCTCGATTCCGCTCTCGATCCTCCTCGCCTTCATCGTGATGAAGATCCAGGGGCTGGGCGCCAACATCATGTCGCTCGGCGGCATCGCCATCTCGATCGGCGTCCTCGTCGACGCGGCGATCATCATGGTGGAGAACGCGCACAAGCACTACGAGGAGTGGAGCGGCAAGCGCTCGCACTTCGAGATCATCCTGCGCTCGGCGCAGGAAGTCGGCCCCACGCTCTTCTTTTCCCTGCTGGTCATCACCGTCTCCTTCATGCCCATCTTCACGCTGCAGGCTCAGGAGGGGCGTCTCTTCAAGCCGCTCGCGTTCACCAAGTCGTACTCGGTGGCCATGGCCTCCCTCGTCGCCGTGACCGTGATCCCCGTGCTCATGTACTGGTTCGTGCGCGGCCGGATTCACAGCGAGGAGAGCCATCCGGTCTCGCGGGTGCTGCGCCGCCTCTACACGCCGCCTCTCAACCTGGCTCTGCGGCGCCGCTACCTCGTCTTCATCCTCGGCGGCGTTCTCATCGCGACCACGCTGTGGCCACTCTCAAGAATCGGCTCCGAGTTCATGCCGCCTCTCTGGGAAGGGGATCTCCTCTACATGCCGACGACGTTTCCGGGGATCACGATCAGCGACGCGAAGCAGCTCCTCCAGCAGGCGGACAAGATCCTCAAGACCTTCCCGGAGGTCCGGGACGTGTTCGGCAAGGTCGGCCGGGCGGAGACCGCGACCGATCCGGCACCGCTCTCCATGATCGAGGCGACGATCGTCCTGAAGGATCCCTCACAGTGGCGTCCCGGGATGACCAAGGACAAGCTGATCGCGCAGATGGACCAAGCCGTGCGCTTTCCCGGCGTCACCAACGCTTGGACCATGCCGATCAAGACCCGGATCGACATGCTTTCGACCGGCATCAAGACGCCGGTGGGGATCAAGATCGCCGGGCCCGATCTCTCGCAGCTCCAGAAATTGAGCGAGGAGGTCGAGGCGGTGGTCAAGCCGCTGCCGGGCACGCTGTCGGCCTATGGCGAGCGCGTCCTGGGAGGCAGTTACTACGATTTCCAGATCGACCGGGACGCGGCGGCGCGCTACGGCCTGACGGTCGGGGACGTCGAAGACGTCATCCAGTCCGCGATCGGCGGCATGAACGTCTCCTGGACGGTGGAAGGGCTCGAGCGCTACCCGATCAATGTCCGCTATCCCCGCGAGCTGCGCGACGACCCGCAGGCTCTGGCCGACACGCTGGTGGCCACCCCCGGGGGCGCCCAAGTCCCGCTCTCCCAGCTCGCCGCCGTCCGCGTGCACCAGGGCCCCCCCTCGATCAAGACGGAGAACGCGCGCCCCAACGCCTGGGTCTACGTGGACCTGAGGGGCATCGACGTCGGCACCTGGGTCGCGCGGGCGCAGAGAGAGGTCGCCGCGAAGGTCGCCCTGCCTCCCGGTTACAGCGTCTTCTGGTCCGGCCAGTACGAGTACATGGAGCACGCCAAAGCGAGGCTGCGCCTGATCATCCCGGTCACGCTCTTCCTGATCTTCCTGATCCTTTACGCCAACACGAAGTCGCTGGTGAAGACCGGCATCGTGCTCCTGGCGGTTCCGTTCTCCGCGGTGGGCGCCGTGTGGCTGATGTACCTGCTCCACTACAACTGGTCAATCGCCGTGTGGGTGGGACTGATCGCGCTCGCCGGCCTCGACGCCGAGACCGGCGTGGTCATGCTCCTGTACCTCGATCTGGCCTACGAGGCCCGCAAGCGCGAAGGGCGCATGGCCACGTATGCCGATCTGGCGCAGGCGATCGATCACGGCGCCGTGCAGCGCATTCGGCCCAAGATGATGACGGTCGCGGCGATCCTGCTGTCGCTCGTTCCCATCCTCTGGTCGCATGGGACCGGCGCGGACGTCATGCGCCGGATCGCCGCCCCGATGGTCGGAGGCGTCGTCACTTCGTTCCTGGGCGAGCTGATCGTGTACCCGTCGATCTATTTCATCTGGCGGTCCTGGAAGCTTCACAGGTCGCCGCTCGTCAACGAAACCCCGCCGCAGCGCCTCGCTCGCGGGGCCTGAGCGGGCCCGGGGCGTGACGAGGCGGCTCCGGGATGCTGAATCCCGGACCCTTCCGGGAACACGCGCTCTTTGCCGGAACGAGGCGGCTGCGCCAGCTGACATCAGGACGAAATCTCGATGAGGGTCGGCTGCCCGTCGCCCTCTGCGCCGCCGATCTCCGGGCGGGCGTCCGGGTGATCTCACGCTCCGGCGCTTCCGCCGCCGCCTGAGCCCGCTCCGCTCTGGCCCGCGGGCTTCGATCGATTCTTCAAAGGGAGGCCAAAGCTCCTCCCTGGCCAGCGCATGCGCCGCCGATTCCGAGTCTGCACTCTGTTGTCGGTTCCCCTCTTCGGGATCGCGATGCGGGACCTGCTCTCGGGCACCAGCCATGTAGGGCCGGCCTGGATCGTCTGGCTCGAGCTTGCGCTGGCGACTCCCGTGGTCCTCTGGGATGGATGGCCGTTCTTCGTCCGGGCCGTGTGATCGTTTCAACCACTCGGTCTCAGCGAAACAAACGATTGGACCCATCGGCGGCGGAACCACGATCATGACCCTTGCCCCCGGGAAACGGGAGCATGAAGACGGACGCCAGAGCCGCGGTGCGGCCGTGCGCGTTCAGCAGAAAAGGAGGGAGTCTCCATGAAGGTCCTCAGAACGATCCCGATCCTCCTCGTCTCTTTCGTGAGCGCTGTGACCCTGTGGGCGCAGCAGCCGACGCCTCCGCCTGCGGCCGCGCAGAAGATGGAGATGCCGGGCAAGCCGGGCATGATGGACGAGATGAAGATGGACGAATCCATGATGGCTCGCCACAAGGAGATGATGGCCAAAATGGAGGCCATGGACTCCCGGCTCGACGACCTGGTCGAGAAGATGAACGCCGCAAAGGGAAGTAAGAAAGCGGACGCCGTCGCCGCCGTCGTCAACGAGCTCGTCGCCCAGCGCAAACAGATGCGGGAACACATGATGGCGATGCAGCCGGAAATGATGAAGCACATGATGGAGCACATGCTCATGGGGATGATGAAGGGCATGGAGGATTCGATGGCCAAGTGCCCGATGATGAAGAGCATGGCACCCGCCGGGGATGCGCATTCCGAGAAGCACCCCGACTGACCTTGCGCCTGACAGATGATGAAAGGCAGGTGAATGATGCACGGTGGTGGCATGGGCATGGGCGGGATGAACGTCTGGTGGATCTTCGGGGTCGTGGTCGTGATCGGCGTTCTCTGGCTCGTCTTCAAGAGCTTCGGACGCCGAACGCCGCCGGGCGGCTCCTCCTAGGAGGGTTCCCGCAGCGCCGCTCCGCTCGCGGGAGAATCGGCGGGGACGGGAAGGGGCGACCGTGCTGGGGTCGGTCTCCACGGATGGCTCATTCAGTCGACCCGCCGCGCCCGGTTTGCGAGAGGATTTGATGGCCATTCGGACTGTTGCGAGGGCGCGGACAGACCGGGGGCTTGGCTCTGACCACCGTGCCGGAGGTTTACTGTGACGTGCGTACCTGGGCCAATCGAACGGCCGTCTTCGCCGTCGTTCTCCTTCTGACGCCCGCTTTCGGGTATGTCACTGAACGAGGAAGCCGCGGCGGCCTACCTCTACCTGGCCCGGTACCCGCCAAGACCCCGACATCGGGCGGCGCAAGCCGGGGATCACGCCGGTCCCCGGGGCGGTTCATCTTGGAAACGTAGGACGTCGAACTGACGATAGAAGAGGTAGACGCAGTAAAGCGCCAACGCATCGAGAAGATGCCAGGCACCGTGTCCGGTGATCCAATGGTTGTCGGGATCGCAGAGCGCCCTGGTCTTGTCGAGCCACCAGAAGGCGAAGGCGACGGAGAAGACCAGCCAATAACCTCCCAGCCAACCATAACGGACGGGAATGGGACTCCTTCGCTGGCGCAGAAACAGATAGGCCTCCAGGAAGCCGCAGCACAGGATTCCCTCCAGCATGTAGACGGAGAGCGCGTAGCGGTCGTCGACCAGCATCAGCAGGAGCGGAGCGGCGGTCGCGGCCCAGAAGAGCAGAACGATGCTCCGCCGGCCCGGCAGAAGCCAGCGCCGCACGTTGACGGCCAGCATGCAGGCGCCCCCCATGTACATGCCGCCGTAATCGAACAGCCGACCCACGAACGTCTCGGAGGCATGGAAGAAGGCCGATCCGATGCCGGTGGCCAGCGCGATATACGCCACGCCGCGCAGGTCTGGACGGTTGTCCCGCCGCGTGGAGCGCAGGATCGCGAGGGCGGCAAGCAGGAATCCGACGTTGGTCCAGGTGTTGGCCGGCTGGCGAATCCAGGCGCAGAGCGACCGCTCGCAGAACTCAGCTTGCCTGAAGACAAAGTGCTCCCAGGGGCAGGAGGGGCTCACGCTCTCATCGCCCCCGCCAAGATCAATCTCCGTTCCCGAACCGCGCTCTCGCCACGATGACTCAAGGATACCGATGTTTGCCGACATCTTAGGTCAACGTACGGGGGAGAAATGACGCCCCACCGGGCCTGACTCGGACGAAGGCGGCAGCGACGGAGAGTTGCCGCCGCCCAGGACAATGCATATATTGTTATCGAAGGCGTCAACGATCCGTCAGAGGATCGGCCCCAGGCGGCGCGCGAAGGCGTCGCCGAGGCGGTGCGCGAGGGAGCGTCGCGACCAGAGCGCCGGGGTGATCTCGGCCGCGCGCTCCAGGTCCCTCTGGAACGCCTCGGAGAACGCGGCGCCGACTCCGTCGTCCAAAAGGACCAGGTTGCACTCCGCGTTGAAGTGGAAGGAGCGGAAATCCAGATTGGTCGAGCCCGCCAAGGCGACGAAGTCATCGGCCACCACGGTCTTGGCGTGCAGGATGGCCGCCTGGTATTCGAAGATTCGGACTCCCCGCGCGAGCAGGCCGGCGAAGTATCCATGCCCGGCATGGCGGACCAGGGGCACGTCGGTGCGCCCGGGCAGGAGGAGCCGCACATCCACGCCGCGCGCGACCGCGGCGCCCAGCAGGTCGACGGCCCGCCACCGGGGAGCGAAATAGGCGTTGGTGATCCACAACCGGCGGCGGGCCGCCGCGGCGATGGCCGCGAGCACCGAGGCGGTCTCGCCGTGCCCCCGCCCGGGCCGCGAGTCGACGACCATCACCGGCACGCCGCCGGAGGCCGGTTCAAGGGGCGCCAGCTGCAGATGGCCGCCGGCCATTCCCCACGCTTCCGAGAAGACGGTGGTCATCTCCCAGGCCGCGGGACCGTCGACCCGCATGTGCGTGTCGCGCCAGGGTCCGGACCGCGAGCGCCGGCTGGAGCCGTACTCGTCGCCGATGTTCATGCCCCCGGTGAACCCGGTCGCGCGATCGACCACCAGCAGCTTGCGGTGGTCGCGAAAGGGCTGCAGCAGGAGATGGGGGAAGAGCGGATTGAAGAGACGCACCTCGACCCCGCTCGCGCGCATTCCGTTCCAGAACGTCCGGCGGGTCGCCAGCGACCCGAAGGCGTCTGCCAGCACCTTGACCGCGACGCCGCGCGCCGCGGCTCCGCCCAGGGCCCGGGCCAGCGCATGCCCGGTCGCGTCGTCCTTGAAAATATAGGACTCGACCAGCACCTCCGTGCGCGCCGCGTCGATCGCCGCCAGCATCGCCGAAAATGTTTCGTCTCCACGAAAGAAAATTCGGACCCGGTTTCCTTCCAGGATGGGAGCCTCCTCGATCTTGCGAAGCAGGATCGCAAAATCCGGACCGCGCACGCCGCTCGGAAGGCCCGCGGCCATCCGGGCAACGGCCTCCGGACGCAGGTCCTTGGGCAGGGTCCGGCCGGCTCGGGGCCGCAGGATGGCCCGCCACCGGCGGCTCCGCCGGCGCAGTCTGAGCCTCATGACGCGGAGTGGCGGTTCGCGGCCGGCTCGAGCACGGCCGAAGAATACCGGCGCTGGTGCTCCGGATCGAGCTGGAGGATGATTCGGACAAGGAGCTCTCCGCGGTGAGCGACACGGGCACAGGGCGCGCGGGTGAACCGATCCATATCGTCGGCGCCGGACCGGCCGGCCTGGCCGCCGCGCTGACCGTCGCGCGGGCGGGCCGGCGAGCGGTCATCCACGAGCAGCGCTCGGACGTAGGAGTCCGTTTCCAGGGCGATCTGCAGGGAATCGAAAACTGGACCACCGCGGGCGACGCCCTTGACGAATTGGCCGCGGCCACGGGCGCCGACCTGCGCGGGGTCGCGCGTCCGTTCCGCGAAGGCGTGTTCTTCGATCCCGCCGGCCGCGACTACCATTACCGCTCCCCCGATCCTCTCTTCTACCTGGTCCGGCGCGGGCCGGGGCCCGGCACGCTCGACCATGCTCTCAAGTCGCAGGCGGTGGAGGCGGGCGTCGAGATCCGTTTCCGGGAACCGTGGAGGCGGCTGGCGGAAGGAGGTATCGTCGCCGGCGGCCCCCGCGGCGCCGACGTCGTCGCCGTGGGCTACGTCTTCGAGACCGACCGGGCCGACGGCGTGTTCGGCGTTCTCTCGGACCGCCTTGCGCCGAAGGGCTATGCGTACCTGCTGATTTCCGGCGGCTGCGGCACCGTGGCCGCGTGTCTCTTCGACGGCTTCCGCGAGGAAGCGTCTTACCTGGATCGGACCGTCGCGTTCTTCCAGGAGCGGGCAGGACTCCAGATGCGCCGGGCGGTTCGATTCGGCGGAACGGGCAATATCCTCCTGCCGCGGACGGCGCGCCAGGGCTGCATTCTCTTCGCCGGAGAAGCGGCCGGCTTCCAGGACGCGCTGTGGGGCTTCGGGATCCGCATCGGAATGGTCTCCGGACATCTGGCCGCCCGAGCCCTCCTCGCGCGCGCTCCGGAACGCTACGACCGCGCCTGGCGGCAGCGCCTGGGCGGGCTCCTCCAGACGTCCCTGGTCAACCGCTGCGCCTTCTCGCGGATGGGGGACTCGGGCTACGCCCGGTTGATGCGCTCGATCGCCGCCATCGGCGACGCCCGCGGCTGGCTGCACCGCCACTACGCGCCGGCCCTCTGGAAGCGGTTCGCTTTTCCGATCGTCCGCCGCCGTGTCGTCTCCCGGCGCGAGGCCCCGGCCTGCCCCTGGCCAAGCTGCGATCGGATCTGGTGCCGGGCCGGCCACGCCGCCGCGCGCGCCTGATCGCCTGGTCCGGCCCGCGGACCCGCCGGTTCCCGAGCCATGATGCGTTTGCATCAAGCGGCCAACGGCGCCGCTGGCGATCCTGAGACACCATGGCCAATCCCAGGATGGCGGCGAGCGCGGTCGGCCACGGCTCCGCCGGATTCGCCGGCGGCGCGGTGGGCGGGCTCCTGCTCCTCCAGGACGGCCATGTCGTCGAGGCCAGCCCCCGTGTCGGCGAGATCTTCGGCTACGAGCTCGCGGAGCTGCGCGGCCTGCCCATCCTGCGGCTCGTCGCCCCGGAATCCGTGGAGCTCGTTCGGGAGAGCCTGCAGCGCCGGCTCTCCGGGCAGGAGGACGTCGCGCAGTATCCGTTCCGCGGCATCCGCAAGGACGGGCGCATTCTGGAGATCGAGGTGTGCGGGTGGCGGGTCGATCATGGCGGCAAGCCGGCGATCCGCAGCGTCCTGCTCGACGTCAGCGAGCGCGTCTGCGCGGCCCGGGCTCTCAAGAAAAGCGAAGAGCTCTTCCGGACCCTGATCGAGAACGCCCTCGACGTCACGCTCGTCCTGGACGCCTCCGGTCAGATCCGCTACGCCAGTCCTTCGATCGAGCGTGTCCTGGGCTACGGACCCTCCGATCGCGAAGGCCGCTCGGGCTTCGAGCTGATCCATCCGCAGGATCGCGAGAAGGTCCGGCAGATCTTCTTCCGCAACACCGACATCCCCGGGCCGATCCCCGACCTGGTCGAATTTCGGGTCCGGCACAAGAACGGCTCCTGGCGCTACTTCGAGGCCCTCGGGAACAACCAGACGCAGGATCCGTCCATCGCGGGCGTCATCGTCAACTACCGCGACATCACCGAGCGGAAACTCGCCGGGGAGACCCTCCGCAAGCTGCAGCGCGCGGTCGAGTACGCGGACAACGCGATCTTCATGACCGACCCACAGGGGACGATCACGTTCGTCAATCCGGCGTTCCAACGCGTCTACGGCTACCCGCCCGAAGAAGCCGTCGGGCAGACGCCGCGGCTCTTGAAGAGCGGCCGCCACAGCCGGGCCTTCTACGATCTCTTCTGGAAGAAGCTCCTCGCCGGCGAGCCGATCCGAGGCGAGATCGTCAACAAGACGCGGGACGGGCGAATGGTGACGGTGGAGGAATCGGTCACCCGCGTGTTGGACGGCGGCGGACGGTGCATCGGGTTCATCGCGGTCCAGAACGACGTCACCGGCAAGCGGCTCCTGGAGGAGCAGTTCCGGCAATCCCAGAAGATGGAGGCGGTCGGCCGGCTGGCCGGAGGCGTGGCCCACGACTTCAACAACCTCCTGACCGCGATCCTGGGGTACTCGGGCCTGCTGCTCTCGCAGGAGGGCCTGCCCGAGCCCGTCACCGAGGCCATGACCGAGATCCACAAGGCCGGGGAGCGCGCCTCCTCCCTGACGCGCCAGCTCCTGGCCTTCTCCCGCAAGCAAGTTCTCCTTCCGGAGATCCTGGATTTGAACGCGATCGTCCGGGACCTGGAAAAGATGCTGCGGCGCCTGATCGGCGAGAACATCGCCCTCGTCACCGAGCTGGACGGGCGGCTCGGAGCGGTCCGCGCCGATCCGGGACAGATCGAGCAGGTCCTCCTCAACCTGATCGTCAACGCGCGCGACGCGATGCCCGACGGCGGCACGGTGACCGTCTCCACCAGCGATTGCCCGATCGACGAGGCGTTCGTCCGCACCCACCCCGGCATCCGCGCCGGCCGGCACTCGCTGATCTCGATCCGGGACACCGGCCAGGGAATGGCTCCGGACGTCCTGTCTCATCTGTTCGAGCCGTTCTTCACCACCAAGGAGAAGGGCAAGGGCACCGGACTCGGTCTGGCGACCGTCTACGGGATCGTCAAGCAGAGCGGCGGCTACATCGGCGTCGAGAGCGAGCCGCAGCGCGGAACGCAATTCCGCGTCTATCTGCCGGTGGTCGAAGGGACGACCGCCGAAGCCGGCGCGCCGCGGGCCCGGAGTCCCGAGCGCTCGGGGCAAGAAACGATCCTTCTCGTGGAAGACGACGACCTGGTGCGCCGCCTGACCAAGGTCGTCCTCACGCGGGGCGGCTACACCGTGGTGGAGGCACGGGACGGGCAGGAAGGCCTGGATCAGGCGCGGTCCTTCGAGGGCCGGATCGATCTGGTCCTGACCGACGTGATCATGCCGGGCATGAACGGCCGCGAGCTCGTCCGCCAGCTCGGGGCGTTCGGGCTGCTGCCAAGGGTCCTCTACATGTCCGGCTACACCGACGAGGCCCTGCGCCCCGAGGACTCCGTGGAGGCGCGGGAGCAGCTGCTCCAGAAACCGTTCCTCCCCGACGTGCTGTTGCGCCGGATTCGCGAAACCCTCGACCGGCCCGCGGAGGGGCGCTGAGCGCCGCCGCGGCTACCTGCGGACGGGCTCGCGGCGGTCGTCGGGAAGCAGCTCGGACCCCGGTGGCAGCATGGATCCGGACTCGCCCGGGAAACCAAGACCGGCGAATCCGCGGCCCCAGTGAACCGTTCCGCCGAACTGCTCGGCGTCCCGCCGCAGCGGCGAGCCGTATCCGCGATACCCGTGCCGCCGTCGCTTGGTCGTCTTTCCCGCATCCTCGGCGCGCTGGGATTTCGGCATGAAGACTCCTTTTCGGGATGCCCGATCGCCCGTTTCCAGGGGCGACCGCTTTTCCAGTAGACCGAAAAACCGCCGCCCGCGACAGATGCGAACGAACCGGCTTCCCGTACCTCTCTAGAAACGCCAAAACCGGGCTCAAGGTTTCGCCCGAAATCGGGATCTTTGGCGCTGGAGCGCCGTCCTCGGCGGAGGCCGAACGGCACGTCGGATCTCTATAATCGGCCGGTGAACGCGCGTCCTCCGATCCCCTTCGACGCGATCCCCGTGCTGGCCCTCCTGAAACCCGACGACCGCGCCGCCCTGGCGCCCCTGTGCGAGCTGACCGCCTATGAGAAGGGCGTGGCGATCTTCCAGGAAGGGGACTCCGCCGAGCGGATCCACTTTCTCTTCGTCGGAAAGGTCAAGATCGTCAAGGCCGGACCGGAGCGCGACCTCATCCTCGAGATCCTGGGGCCGGGGGAGCCGGTCGGAGCCGTGGCCGCCTTCGAGCGGCAGCCCTTCCCCGCGACCGCGATCGCGCTGGAGCCCTCCGGAACGATCTCCATCCCGGAGCGCCGATTCTTCGAGCTCATCGAACGGCGCCCCGAGATCACCCGCCGCCTCCTGGCCGGGCTGACGCTTCGCCTGATGGCGGTCAACCGGCGCATGGCCGACATGACCGGGTCCGTGGAGTACCGCGCGGCCCGCCTCTTCCGGACTCTCTCGCAGCGCATCGGGCAGGCCCGTCCGGCCGGAGGCGTCTTCATCCCCCTGGCCCTCTCCCGCCAGGACATCGCCGATCTGGCCGGCACCACGATCGAGACGGCGATCCGGGTCATGAGCCGGTGGCAGAAGGAAGGCATCGTCGAGACCGACAAGCAGGGCTTCCTGATCCGCGACGCCGCCCGGCTGGCGGCCATCGCGCCGGAGGAGTAAAGGACCGCAGCGCGATCGCCGTGCGGTCCGTGCGGTGACTGCGCTGTCGAGCCTAGGACGAGAGGCCGGCGTCCCGCATCATTCGCCAGAGGGTCGTTCGGCTGATGCCCAGAGCCCGCGCGGCGGCCGAGCGACGCCATCGATTCCGTTCCAGCGCTGCCCGGAGGCGCCGCGCGAGGTCCTCCTGCGCGGGGTCTGCGACGCGTTCCTCCTCCCGCAACGGCCGAAGAGCCACGACGTAGGACAGGCGCCGATCCCAGACTCCCTCCGGACCGATGGGGGCTGCCGTGACCACGACCCAGAAGGGTGCGCTCCCGGCGCGGCTCGGGAGGGAGACGGGCCATTCCACGCACCTTCGTCCCGCTGTGAGGTCATGACGAAGCGCCGCGTTGGCGCCGAAGAGATCAGCGCCGAGGGAGTCTTCGGCCGGACGACCCACCGCGCGCCGAGCCGAGCCCTCTCCGAGCAGGTCATCGAGCTCGGGGGCCGCATTCAGAACATGGAACTCGCCGTCCAGACAGATCAAGGCCGTTCCCAGAGCGCCGATCACGGCGCTTGCGGCCAGCCAACCCGACGCGGACTCGCGGCCGGCCGGCGGTGCGGGAGGGAAGTCGGTCTCGGTGATCGCGCTCATTGAAAGTCCAATCTAGATAGGCCGGAGCCGGCGGCGATGATGCGAACGAATCAGCCGAGCCCGATTCGATCAGGCCGCCCGGGGCCTGCGCTTCCAGGCGACGTAGGGCCGGGCGAGGCGCCGCAGGGCCGAGAGCTTCCAGGCGTAGAGGCTGGAGGACCAGGACGGCGCAACCAGGTCGCGCGTCTCCTCCGGCTGCACGACCAGGGAGACCTCGATCGGCAGGATCCCCACCGGCAGGCCCGCGTCGCGGCAGGCTTCCCAGAGATGGGCGAAGACCTCTTTCATCGCGTCGGGCTCGGGCGGGGCGGCGTCTTCGAGGTCGCAGCCCACCGTCGGCCGGAAGATGCACACGGTCGGGAAGGCGCCGGCGGCCACGATCCGGTCGATGCCTCGCTTGGTCGCCTCGACGGGCTCGAGTCCGGCGATGATCTCCCCGGACACGCGGCCGCGGCCGAGCTTGCCGGCCGTGTACTCCATGGCGCGGAAGAAGCCCTCCTGCCCCAGCGTGTCGGCCTTGCCGGGACAGAGCCGCGCGAAGACTTCGGGATCCTCGAACTCGTAGCAGAAGGAGAAGTGGTCTGCGCCGGCGTCGATCAAGGCGTCGTACTCATGGAACTGGCGCTGCGGCACCGGGAAGGCCTGGACGCCCACGAATCCGCCCACGCGCTGCCGCAGGGCCCGCACGTAGGGCTCGCACTGCTTGAGCCCGTGGATCGCCTCGAGGCGGTCCACGTCCTCGTAGTGGTAGCCGGTGTTCAAGTGCGTGAAGACCGAGCCGGACTCGTCGCGCGCGGCCAGGGCGACCTCGATCACGTCTTCGAGGTTCTTGCGCTGCTGCTCGTTGACGCCGAGGTTCTTCCCGGTCGTGCAGAACTTGCAGGCCCGCGACGGCTTGGAGGCCCAGAGCAGGCAGGAGGTCGAGACGTACACGCCGAGATAGTTGCCCTGGAGGACGCCGACGCGGTGCATCTCGATGCCCGACGACGTGCGCCGCCCGTACCAGGCCGGCTCCTCGGGCACGCCCACGGGATAGGCGGACCCGTCCCGATCGTCGGCCACGACATACCCGCCCGGCTGCTTGAGCAGCGCAAACGGAGACCGCGCCGCGAACGGCTCCACCACCGGCACGTTGACCCAGATCGGCTTGCGCGGCGAAGCGAGGACGAGCTCCAGGCCGGAACCCAGTCCCGCGCGCGTTCGGGCGAGCCTCCGGCCGTCGGTTTCGACGTCGCAGGAAGCGTCGATGCGCAGGCCGCGGCAGAACAGCTCGATTTCCAGCTCAATGGGAGAAAACATCCTCGCTCCTTCTCAAAAGCACCTTAAGCAAGGCGTTTCCGGCTGTACATGATTTAAATCACTCAGTTTTCAATCCGGTATGCTGCCCGCCCCGGAAACGGGCAAAACGCCGGAGGCAGGGAGCGCATGCGGGCCATTCGGGGGGCGATTCAAGTCGAGCGAAACACCGCCGCGGCGATCTCCGCCGCCGTCGCCGCCCTGTGCCGCGCCGTCAGCCGGGCCAACGGGCTGGCGCCGGCCCGGATCGTCTCGGCGATCTTCACGCTCACGCCCGATCTCTGCGCCGACTTCCCGGCCCGGGCCGCCCGCGAGCACGGGTGGAACGACGTCCCGATGCTCTGCGCCCAGGAGATCCCCGTGCCGGGAGCTCCGCCGCGGATTTGCAGGGTCCTGTTGCACGCGCGTGGGCGCCGTAAGCCCCGGCACGTCTACCTGGGCGGGGCACTCGACCTCCTGCGGCCCGACCTGGCGCGGGAACGCCGCCGGACGGCGGCGAAAAGGAGACGCCCGCGATGATCGTCGTGATGAAGATGGGCGCGCCGGACGCCGAGATCGAAGCCGTCGTCTCCCGCATCCGGGAGCTCGGCTTCGCCGCGCACCTGTCCCGGGGCGAGGAGCGGACCATCATCGGCGTCGTCGGCGACGACCGCCGCGTGGCCGAAGAGGGGATGTTCGAAGCCCTTCCGGGCGTGGCCGAGTGCGTCCGGATCCTGAAGCCCTTCAAGCTCGCCTCCCGGGACTTCGTGGCCGGGCGGACCGTGGTCCGGATCGGGGAAGGCGCCGGCGCGGTCGGGGTGGGCGGCCGGGACGTCGTGGTGATGGCCGGGCCCTGCGCGGTGGAGAGCTGGGAACAGCTCGAGGAGGTCGCGGTCGCGGCGAAGGCCTGCGGAGCCCGGCTCCTGCGCGGCGGCGCGTTCAAGCCGCGCACCAGCCCCTACTCGTTCCAGGGCCTGGGCGAAGAGGGCTTGAAGCTCCTGGCCCGGGCGCGGGAGGAGACCGGCCTCCCGGTGGTCACCGAGGTGATGACGCCGGAGGCGGTGCCGCTCGTCGAACAATATGCAGATTGTCTGCAGATCGGCGCCCGCAACATGCAGAACTTCAATCTCCTTCAGGCCTGCGGGAAGGCGCGCAAGCCCGTGCTCCTCAAACGCGGCCTCTCGGCGACGCTCGAGGAGCTCCTGATGGCGGCGGAGTACATCCTGTCCTCGGGCAACCGCAACGTGCTTCTCTGCGAGCGCGGCATGCGCACGTTCGAGCGCGCGACCCGCAACACGCTCGACCTTTCCGCGGTGGCGGTGCTCAAGGAGTGGTCCCACCTCCCGGTGGTCGTCGATCCCAGCCACGGGACCGGGCAGCGCTCCCTGGTCGCTCCGATGGCCAAGGCCGCCGTGGCCGCCGGCGCGGACGCCTTGATCGTGGAGGTCCATCCGCATCCGGATCGGGCGCTCTCCGATGGGCCGCAATCGCTCACGCCGGAGATGCTCGCGGTCATGATGCAGGAGCTCGGGGCGGTGGCGCGGGCGGTCGGACGTGAGACGTGACGCGCTTCGCGCGCGTGAGGCGTGAGGCGGGAGGCGTGAGGCGAAGCGCAGATCCCGATCGAGCGGAAGCGGCGTGAAGCGGGAGACGTAAGATCGAAAAGACGGACGCCGTCGGCATCGTCGGCCTGGGGCTCATGGGCGGGTCGTTGGCCAAGGCGCTGCGCCGGCGTTTTCCGCGGCGCGTCCTGATCGGCGTCGAGCCCAACGCGAAGGCCCGCGCCCTGGCCCGCGCCGGCGGACCGTTCGACGCGGTCCTGGCCCGGCCGTCCGGCGAGCTCGCCCGGTGCGCGGTCGTCGTCCTGTGCGCCCCGGTGCCCGCGATCCTGCGTCTGCTCGGGCCGGTGTCGCGCGCGATGCGGGATGGCTCCCTTCTGACCGACGTCGGCGGCGTGAAGGCGCCGATCGTCGCCGCGGCGCGGCGGCGCGTCCGGAAGGGCGTCCTCTTCGTCGGCGCCCATCCCATGTTCGGGGGCGAACGCGGCGGATTCGCCTCCAGCCGCGGCGATCTCTGGAACGGCGGCCGGGTCGCGGTCTGCACCGACGGCGCGCCGGCCGCGGTCCTCCGCGCGGCCCGCCTCCACCGCGACCTGGGCGCCCGCGTGATCCTCTGCCCCGCCCTCGCGCACGACGCGGCCGTCGCCGCCGTGTCCCATCTGCCCTACGTCGTGGCCAGCGCTCTGGCCCTGACCGCGCGCGACCGCGGACCCCTCGCCCTCGCCCTGGCCGGACGCGGGCTCCGCGACGCCACGCGGTTGGCCGGGTTCGCCTTCGAGGTCCAGGGCCGTGCCGCCGCGTCGAACCGGCGCCTGGGACAGGCCGCCGGCGATTTCCGGAGGACCCTGGGCCGTCTCCTCGCCGCCCTGCGCGGTCCCGGAGGGCGATCGGCCTTCGCGCCGGCCCGCCGCGCGCGCGCCGCGCTGGCCCGAGGTGCGGACCGATAGGAGTCGCCGGGGCGAGATCGCTCGCTTTGATTCGTTTACATCATGGGCTCGGAGCGGCGTTGCCCGAAAATCGGTTCATGCAAGTGGCCAAAGACAGCGATCCGTCTGCCTCCGAACCGGTCGAGTCCCCGCGCTTCCTCTCGCGTCTGGACGTCGCGCGCCTCTTCGGCGTCTCGCCGTCGACCGTCACGCGGTGGGCCCGCCAGGGCCTGCTCCAGGCCGTCCGCACGCCGGGCGGCCACTACCGCTTTCCGGCCGCGGCCATGGGCCGCGCCGCCCGCGAGGCGCGGACCGGAGGTCCCAAGGACCCCGCGTAGCGATGGCGGGGCGCTTGCTCTTGAGCGATGATGGGCCGAATCGACATTCCGAACCCTCCGCGACTGGCCGCTCCCGAGGAGGACGCCATGCTGAAGGCTGAACTTCCCCACGTCCTGCAGATGGCCCATGAAGAGCTCCACGAGGAAATGGTCAAGGCCACCAAGCTCGGCGGCGAGACCGGCGCGGCGGCCAAGGCGGTCGTCAAGGTGCTGTTCCCCCACGTGCTGCTCGAGGAGGAGTTCGGGATTCCGCCGCTGTCGCTCCTTCCGCGCCTGGCCCGGGGCGAGGTGACCGAGGACATGGCCAACGTGCTTCATCAGACCGAGCTCCTGAAGGCCGAGCTTCCCCGGATGCTGGACGAGCACAAACTCATCGTGGGCGCCCTTCAAAAGCTGCTTCAGGCGGCGACCGCCGAGGGTTACGTCGGATACGCGCAGTTCGCCCGCAAGCTCATCCTCCATGCCCAAATGGAGGAGGAAGTCCTGTATCCCGCGTCGATCGTCATCGGCGAGTACCTGAAGCTGAAGCTCGGAAAATCCTAAGGTAAAGAGGAGGAGCGAAGGTGTCGAGCGATCCGCACCGCGTCAAGATCTGCGCCGGCCAGCGTCCGACCGATCCCTTCCGCCTGGAGCACCGGGACATCGAAGACCGCCTGGCCGAGGTGGAGCGGCAGATCGGGCTTCTGCCGACCTCCGAGCCGGGCGAGCGGCGGCGGACGATGGCTCAAGTTCTCAGATTTCTGCGCGAGCACGTCCTCCTGCACGCGGAATGGGAGGAAAAAGTCCTGTACCCGGTCGTCGACCGCCGCGCCGGCAGTGGCGCCCACCGCTTCACCGCCTGCATGCGTCAGGAACACGCCGTCATCGCGCGGTGGACCGACGAGCTCGCCGCCGAGGCGGGAAAATCCGAGCCCGACGCGGCAGCCTTCGCCCGCCGCGCCGACCAGCTGCTGGGGGTCCTCCTGGCCCACCTGGAAAACGAGGAAGAAATTCTCCTCCCCGTCCTCGACTGGACCATGACCCCTGAGGACTTCGAACGCGAGGTCTTCTCCAAGGGATTTCCGCAGCGCTAGACCGTCGCCGGAGCTGCGGTTCGCGATCTGCGCGCCTGAAAGCGCGCACCGGCGTTCGGCTCGCCCGGATGCGGGCTCGACCCAACGCCTGACCGCGAGACCTCCGCTCCGGCTCCCGCGGCCCGAGTCGTTTCGCCGATCCATTCGGCGAAACTTGGTCGTGCCGCGAACCGGGGCAAGCACGACCGGGGAAACCGTCGCCGGAGCTGCGGTTCGCGATCTGCGCGCCTGAAAGCGCGCACCGGCGTTCGGCTCGCCCGGATGCGGGCTCGACCCAACGCCTGACCGCGAGACCTCCGCTCCGGCTCCCGCGGCCCGAGTCGTTTCGCCGATCCATTCGGCGAAACTTGGTCGTGCCGCGAACCGGGGCAAGCACGACCGGGGAAACCGTCGCCGGAGCTGCGGTTCGCGATCTGCGCGCCTGAAAGCGCGCACCGGCGTTCGGCTCGCCCGGATGCGGGCTCGACCCAACGCCTGATCGCGAGACCTCCGCTCCGGCTCCCGCGGCCCGAGTCGTTTCGCCGATCCACTCGGCGAAACTTGGTCGCGCCGCGAAGGCACCAGGACACGGAGCCTCCGATTTCACCCGTTCCTACTTCACTTCCCGGCGATCCCGGCGATCCAATCCGTCCCGCCCCGGAACTAATTCAAATGCATCAGGCGTAGAAACCGGCTGTCTTCAAGACTGTCTGCGGCCGCGCGGGCGGGGCCTGCGGGAAAGCCGGGAAGGAAGGGTTTCCAATGCCGACGAATGACCTGACGATCGCCATGGTGGGCTCCGGAGGAGACGGCGTGGTGACGATGGGAAGTCTCGTCGCGCAGGCCGCCGCTCGCGAAGGCCTCCACGTCATCCAGACCGAGGCCTATGGGCCGCAGATCCGCGGCGGCGAAACATCCTGCACCGTCCGGGTCGCCTCGCGCGAGGTCTTCGCGCAGGGGGACACCGTCGACGTCCTGGTCGTCTTCGGCTGGCAGGACTTCGCGCGCTTCCGCGGAGAGATCGCCGCGGCATCCGACGCCGTGATCCTGTACGAAGCGGCTGACGAGACGCAGTTCGAAAAGCTGGATCTCCCGGTCGGCGAGCACGCCCGCTGGATCCCCATCCCCTTCCAGCAGCTGGCCAAGGACTCCGCCGGCACCACGGCGGCCAAGAACATCGTGACGCTGGGCATCGTCGCCGAGCTCTTCGGCCTGCCGGCGGAGACGATCCGCAAGGCGGTGGCCCGCAAGTTCGGACGCAAGAAGGCCTCGCTCGCCGAGTCCAACGACCGCGCCTTCGAGGCCGGCCGCGCCTTCGCCCGCGGCGTCACCGAGAACATCGCCCACAAGCGGCTGGTGTACGAGGCCGGGCCGCCGCGCCTCCTGATGTCCGGCAACGAGGCGGCCGCGGTCGGCGCGCTCCACGCCGGCTGCCGGTTTTTCGCCGGCTATCCGATCACGCCGTCCTCGGAGATCCTGCACTTCCTGGCCGAATGGATGCCCAGGGTCGGCGGCTCCTTCGTCCAGACGGAAGACGAGCTGGCCGCGATCGGCGCCGTCATCGGCGCGTCCTTCGCCGGAGTCAAGTCCATGACCGCCACGTCCGGCCCCGGGCTCTCGCTGATGATCGAGATGCTGGGCCTGGCCTCCATGGCCGAGGTGCCCGCGGTCATCGTGGACGTCCAGCGGGGCGGACCCTCGACCGGAAATCCGACCAAGAGCGAGCAGTCGGATCTGCTTCAGTGCCTCTACGGCACGCACGGGGACGCGCCGCGCGTGGTCCTGGCCTGCTCCGACGTCGAGGATTGCTTCCACGCCACCGTCGACGCCTTCAACATCTCCGAGGAGTTCCAGCTCCCGGTCCTCGTCCTCTCGGACCAGTCGGTCGGACAGCGCAAGGAGACCATCGCGGCGGAGACCCTCGAGCACGAGGTGCGCGAGCGCATCCTGCCGACCGAGGCCGAGCTCGTCCACTACGAGCGCTACCGCGAGACCGACGACGGCGTCTCCCCCATGGCCGTGCCGGGCATGAAGGGCGGGATGTACCAGACCAACGGCCTCGAGCACGACGAGATGGGCCGGCCCACGTCGCTCCACCTGGCGCACGAGAAGATGAACGCGAAGCGCTACCGCAAGCTCTGGCCCATCCGCGACCGCTACCACTTCTTCCGCCGCTACGGCCCGGCCCGGGCGGAGGTCGGCGTGCTGTGCTGGGGCTCCTCCAAGGGCGCGGTCAAGGAGGCCGTCCTCGCCGCCAACGCGCGGGGAGAGAAGGTCGCGGCCTTCGTGCCGCAGATGATCTATCCCTTCCCAAAGCAGCAGTTCCTGGAGTTCCTCGCGAGCGTCGACGAGCTCCTGGTCGTCGAGCTCTCCTACACCGCCCAGTTCTACAAGTACCTGCGCACGTTCCTGACGCTTCCGGAAGGGCGCACGCACGTCTTCAAGCGCTCGGGAGGCAAGGATCTGACGGTGGCCGAGGTCGCGTCGGAGATCGAGAAAGTCCGCCGGCTCGCCGCCGGAAAGCCCGAAGAGGTGTTGGCATGAGCTCGGAAGTCGTCCCTTTGCCCGTCCTCCAACCCGCCGACTACAAGTCGGACTTGAAGCCGGTCTGGTGCGCCGGCTGCGGCGACTACGGCGCGCTCGCGGCGCTGCACCGGTCGATGGCCAAGCTCCAGCTCCTGCCCGAGAACACCGTCGTGGTCTCCGGGATCGGCTGTTCCTCGCGCCTGCCCGGCTACGTCTCGACCTTCGGCTTCAACGGCGTGCACGGGCGCGCGCTGACGCTGGCGACCGGGATCAAGGTCGCCCGGCCCGAGCTGACGGTGGTGGCGGTCGGCGGCGACGGCGACGGCATCGCGATCGGCGGCAATCATTTCCTCCACGCCGCCCGGCGCAACTTGGACGTCGCCTACCTGCTCATGGACAACGAGATCTACGGCCTGACCAAGGGCCAGGTCGCGCCCACGACGCCCACGGGAGACAAGACCAAATCGACCGCGTACGGCAATCCCGAGCCGGCGGTCGATCCGTGCGAGCTCGCCATCAGCTTCGGCGCGACCTGGGTGGGCCGCGGCTTCTCCGGCGATCCCAAGACGCTCGTCGAGCTGATGACGGCCGCCATCGAACACCACGGCTTCGCGTTCCTGAACGTGATGTCCCCTTGCGTCACCTGGCGCGGCGACGACCAGTTCAAGACGCTGAAAGCGAAACTGAAATTCCTCCCCGCCGATCACGACCGGACCGACCGCGCGGCCGCGATGCGCTACACGCGGGAGACGGACACGCTAACGACCGGGGTCCTCTATCAGATCGAGCAGCCGTCGCTCCTCGATCGCCTCTCCGCCATCAAAAAGAAGGCCCAGCAGTCCGGCCCCATCGCCGGCACGCAGGAGATCCTCGCGACCTTCGCCCCGGCGTTCTGAGGCGATCCCGAAGCCGCGTTTTTCGCCGACACTGGCTCAACCTGTCGGAACAAAATGATGCCTTCGCATCATCTTTCCGCCCGCTCCTGGCGCGCAGGCTCGAAAGCACCATGGTGGAGTCCAGGCCGACGCTCGCTCAAGATTGGCTCCTCTGGCCGGACCTCGACCGAGTTGTTGCTTTAGTCGCTTCTCGCTATCGCGTAAGGCGAGACGATTATCCCGATCTCGCCCAGGAGGTCCGCCTCACCATCTGGAGGGCCGGCGAGGGCCGCGTCGTTAACGCAACATGGATCTTCAAGGTCGTGGCCAGCCGTGTCCTGGACTTCGTCAGAGCTCATGCGAGCAGCCACGCGTCCCAGCTTAACGATCTACCCTCCAACGCGCCGGAGCGGGGTACCGCCGCGCCCGAGCTGCAGCACCTTCTGAGAACTCGCATATCCCGCCTCCCCTCCAGGCTCCGCCAGTTCTGCGATCTGCACTATGCCGAAGGCATGAGCGAGCGCGAAGTCGCTCAGGCAATGCATCTCACTCGAGGCTCCGTAAGGCGGATTGAGCGGCGCTGCCTGCGAGAGCTGAAGGGCTCATCCGATTAGGCACAGCGCTCGCAATCTCCAGCGAGGGTCACCCGGGGGCAGTGACCCCCGGCCCACTTTGCACTTCTGCCTCGTTACTTCAACAGGACAGATATGGTGGGCTCCAATCGGGCGGTCGACCACCGTTCGAGTGGTGCAGGGCGAGTACATGGGAGGCGGTTTCATGTTGCGGTGGCTGATTCCAGTGCATTTCTCGACCGCCTTCCAGATTTGCAGCTCGCGGCGTGCGCGGAGCTGCCCGCCAGGCTCAAGGTCGCCATCGCCTTCGTCTGAGTGGTTTCCGGGCGGATGGCCAGCGATGCATCACAACTCTCCCTACTTTGTGGTATCAATAGAAAGGAGTCGTCGATGAGGCCGCGCTCGATGTTTGTTGTAGCCGTGCTTCTGCTCGCTCTCTCAATGATGGGCTTTGCCTCCCTCGCATCGGCTATGCCGACCGTAGAGGGGATCGTAGACTTCTACAGCGACGATACCTACTCCACGTGGGTGGGATACATATGGTGGACGTGCAACGGTCGGTCGCAGGGTGGAACCATCACCAGCTACTCGATTCCGGAGAATCCATTCGACTCCTGTGGGACACATCAACCCACGTTTTGCTACTATGACGTCGTACTCTACTGCTCTTCCTAAGGCCGCGCTGAAGCCGGCGACCGCCGCACGGGTGCTCCTGGTCCTCTCTGGCACCGTGCTGTCCGCCGCTGTCGTCGGCTTGGTGATCCAGAATCAGCGGTTGAAAGCCGATTTCGCCCTGTTTCTCCACAGTAGGACGCGAACGGTAGCCATTCCGTCGGCGCCCGACGTGGGCGACTCGGTTCGTCGGCTGCCGGCGATCGATTCCAATGGTACGCCGTGGTCCGCAGGCGAAATCGCGGCGCGCAGGGATCGGACCATCTTTCACTTCTTATCGCTAAAATGTGAGACGTGTCTTGCAGAATTGCCGGCCTGGTCCGATTATGTGACCCGGCACGGGAGTGATGGCATCGTCTTTGTCGCCGTTGATGAGAGCTCCCCCATTTCGGCGATACCAGGTGTGGCCCTCCCGGCAGAGCAGATATTCACGATGGCCGGGCCACAATCCAAACCTAAACCGCACGTGCCAGTGCCTTACACGGTCGCCGTAGATCGTTGTGGCATCGTGGTGGAGGTATTCTCACCAGCACGAAGGTAGCGCGTCTGGCCCTGATGACTGGACAGTGTAGTCGTGCGATCTGGACAGCGGCTCGGCCCGCTCGGCTAAGAAGCCAAGGATGCCATGTTCTGAGATCGCCAGAGATTGAGGAGCTCGGCCTTGGAGATCGTCTCGTATCCCGTCGGTTTGTTGATCGGCCTGTTGCCTGTACTGGTCGACATGGGCGACAGCCGAGCGCCTGCGCGCCTGCTGCTGGACGGCCGACAAAGTTGCACCGTAACGGCTGAAGCGCCCGCCTGCACCGTCGATCTTGGACCAAACCCGGCCTTGCATCTGCTCGAGCTCGTCCGAACCGACTCAACCGGTCAGGTTGTCGAGCGCGCCGCGCGCTGGATTAATAGACCCGGAGTCGAGGCGGAGCTGAGAGCGGCGGGCGACTGTGACGAGAAGACAAAAAGCTGCGAGTTTCTGCTGACCTGGGCACATCCGTCGAAGCTCGACCCCACCGAAGTGTCGGTCGCGCTCGATGGGGCGGAGGTGAGCCGGGGCGTATCACGAACCGTACGGGTGGGCATCCCGAGCGGCGCTATGCCACAACTCGTCACCGCGAACGCGATCTTCCCGGACGGCCGGCGGGCAACGTTTACGCACATGCTGGGGAACTCGTACTCGGAGCGGGCGGAGGCTTCCCTACAGGCAGTGCTGATCACCGTGAATGAGGCAAATGGAAACGAGCACGATATCGCCGCCTCACTTCTCAGAGCCGGTTGGCCGCTGCGAACATTAGAGCGCGGGAGCTTCGCCATCACCTTCGTCGTGACACCGCATGCCCTTGATGGGATGCCCGGCCTGGGCGCCGCCGCGGGACGCGACTCGAACCTGTTTACCAACCCTCTGCAAGGAGCGGACGAGGTGCGCCTGGTCGTTGCCGACGACAAGATGGCATCGGTCGATCTCTGGAACGCCGTCTTTGTCCGGAACTTGACGCGCATCGAAGTGGGAGCTGATTTCAACTCTCTCACCGCGGCGGCTACCGCAAAGGAGGGACTTTGGATCCGACGGATGATTCGAGCCGCGCGCGGGGGCGGCTCCGCAAAGCGTTCGCGCACGGCTGACACGGTCGCGGCCGTAGGCTACGACCTCGGCGGAACTTCCCGTCGTCGAATGCTCGTACTCATCGCCGGCCCCGACGGAGTGGACGAGAGTGCCTTCTCACCGACGCAGGCGCAAGCGTACCTGGCCGCGGTTGGCGTTCCGCTTGTCGTCTGGCGGGTTGGGAAAGGAGCAGCGAGGGGCTGGCCTGCTGGGCCGATCTTGCGCGGCGGAGAGGATTTTGCAGCCCAACTGAAAGCGCTCCGCAAGGGTATCGACCAACAGCGTGTTGCCTGGATCCGAGGAAGAGTCGACTCACGGGACTTCGAACCCAAATTGCCGCCTGGCGTGGCCCTGGCGGGTCGGGAGATCTCAGGCCACCTCCCGGTCGAGGAGGGCCAGCCCGTTGCCGGCGCAGAGACAAGGGTTGTATATGCCGTCGCCATCGAGCCGACGTCGCCTCGAACAATCTATGCGGGAACTCGTACGGGTTTGCGGCTTTCGCGGGATGGTGGCGAGCACTGGAGTGCTATGCCCATCGGAGGTGAACCGCGAGAGGTTTACGCGATCGGATCGATTGCTCAAGGGGCTGAGCTATTCATTGGGTCCAATGGCGGAATCGGTCGCCGCCGCGCGGGAGAGGACGGTTGGAAGCTCATGGCGGAGCTGCCGGTCTTCGCGGTCGCGATCGACCCGAATGTTCCGGGCGTTGCGTTGGCCGCCACCAGAGGCGGTGTGATTCGCACGACAGATGGAGGGCTCAAATGGGGTTCCTCCTCGAAAGGGCTCGAGCGGACCTTTGCCTTTGCGATAGCAGCCGATCCGCTGCATCGGGCTCTCTTTTACGCTGCTACGGCCGGCGAGGGCGTCTTCAGATCGACGGACGGCGGAAAGTCGTGGAAGGCGGCTGGTCTGGACAGAATGATCGTCCGTTGTCTCGCGGTCGGCGGCAACCACAACGAGACTGTGTACGCTGGAACCGATGCTGGCGTTTTTGCAAGCGAGAACTCGGGGCGGAGTTGGCGATGGATGAGCGTGGGCCTGCCGCGTGCCATCGTGTACGCCCTCGCTGTCGATCCGGCTGATCCCCTCACCATGTTCGCGGGCACCGTCGCGGGTCTTTTTCAGAGCCGTGACGAAGGAAGATCCTGGCAGCTGATGGCAGGCCCCGAAGCCCACGCTCCTGTTTCGTCGATCGCCATCGATTCCGCGGCCGGCCGCATCTTCGCGGGTACGTTAGGCCACGGCGTTCTTCAGTTCTCATTCTCCCCCAACCGACCGGGCCCAGAGACGCGTGGAACGGATCGGTATGCTCAACGCGTTGGGAGCACCTCATGAGACGTCGATTCCTCTTCGCAGCCGGCGCTACTCTCGCCTTCGCGAGTTTGCTTTTCGCTCAGACCTTCCGCGAGAAGGTCCGCGTCGGGCTGGTGACCATTCGTCTGGACGTGAGGGACTCGAGTGGCCGCGAAGTGACCGAACTGAACGGTTCTGATCTCACGCTTCGCGTGGACGGACAGGAGGTTGCGATCGAGGGACTGGACGCCATCGCGGCATCGCCTGCCCCGCCGGAGAGGACTCCCGACAAGGTCGCATCCCAGACAGATGCGTCGCCGCCTGCAGCCTCACTTGCGGCGCCGACGCCGTCCGTCGCCGTCGAAGCCGGTACGGCGGAAGACCTGCACCTTGCCCTCTTCTTCGACGAGACCTCAAGCAACCCGTTCAACCGGCGCGACGTCTTCCGGCAAGTCGACACCTTTCTTCGCGGGAAGGCGGCGCGGGGCGTGCACGTGATGATCGAGAGATTCGACGGCCAGCTCCACATCGAATGTCCATGGACGACGGATCTCGCCAGAGCCCAGGAGGTAACCAAGAAGATCGAGAGACACATGGCGGATCAGCGGATGCCAAGCCCCTCGGAGCTCGCGAGCGAGATCCGCGCAAGTAAGAGCGGCCGCGACATCCGTCAGCAGCTCGATTTCTATGCGCGGCGGACATTTGATGGAATCTATCAGGCCCTCGTCCAGTTCCCGGCGGACATGCAGGGGAAGCGAAGCTTGGTAATTGTGACCGATGGTACGCCGCTTCTGACTCCGTTCGACCTGTCGCTGATGCTCGCCGGCACGAATGCCGCGGCTACGGACACGCAATCCCCCGTGGAGTTCCTCCGAAGGAGCGGGGACGAATCAGTTGCGAAAACCATTGAGCAGCAGCTTCAGGAGGATGCCCTATCGACTTTCGCGCCGGTCAGCGCGGCCGAAGACGCCGCGTGGGTGCGTCGGATGGCACAGGTCGTTAACAAAGCCGTCGAGCTGGACGTCGCCCTCTATCCCATCGATTCCGAGGCAATTGACCGCGGCACCAACCCGGACGCCAGCGGGAAATGGGTGGCCCGGTCGATGCCGGGCGTAAGCCGCGGAAATAGCATGCCGGCTGCCTCAGGCGTGACCGCCCGGGTCTCGGTCGTCCAGTCGATGGAGGGTCTCGCGCGAACGACCGGAGGCCGGACTATCCTGGTCCCGCGGAAGACCACCGATCAGCTGACGGCTCTCGCTTCCGAGAGAACTGCCGGGTATCTTCTGACCTTTCGAGACCCTTCACCCGGTGACAATCGTTACCACAAAATCGAGATGACTACGCGACGCGGCGGGCTGGACATTACGTTTCGGCGCGGATACCGGATCCGCACCGACGAGGAGGAAGCGCTGGATGCCGTGGTCGCCCACCTTCTCGCACCGAAGGGGGACAACCCTCTGCAGGCGCGCCTATCGTTCGACATTCTCCGCAAGGAAGGCGTGCGCGATGTCGTCGCTATGCGTCTGGATTTCCCGCCGCCCCCCGAAGCTCCGGGTGCTGCTGGCCCGGACCGCGACGTCCGTATCTGGGCGGTCTGCGCCGACGACCAGGGCAATCGCGCCGACCCTATCAGCCGCTCCGTCAAGGCCGCGCGCGGCGATGGGGCCGACGAGGATCGCTACATAAGCGTCTTCCAACTCGGTCTCGTGCCTGGCCCCTACACGTGGAGCGTCGCGCTTCGCGACGAGGCGACCGGCCTGACCTCCTTCTTCGTGACGCGTAGGCAGCTTTGAGAAGCAGCTCTGCCGAACTGCCTACTCAGGCCATCGAGCACCACGGCTTCGCGTTCCTGAACGTCATGTCGCCCTGCGTCACCTGGCGCGGCGACGACCAGTTCAAGACGCTGAAGGCCAAGCTCAAGTTCCTGCCCCCCGACCACGACCGGACCGACCGCGCCGCGGCGCTCCGGTACACGCGGGAGACCGCCACGCTGACGACCGGTGTGCTCTACCAGGTCGAGCAGCCGTCGCTCCTGGACCGCCTCGCCGCCATCCGGCGCCAGGCCCAGAAGGACGGCCCTATCGCCGGCACGGCCGAGGTACTGCGCTCCTTCGCCCCGGCGTTCTGACCGGGCCAGCCAATCGCGTTCCTCACAGTCCCGCGGGGGCTGAGTGCCCTGAACTGGACCGGAGCGAACGGACCCCGACCTGCATACAGTCCCCGGTCGACCGCCGGGACACAGAACGCCCACAAAAGAGCCGCCAGCCAGGCAACAAGAGATACATTGTTGTCGTCACGGCCGCTCGGCGAGCGCATCGAGGAGTTGCCGCGGCGACAGGACGACGACACCGCCTCGGGCGGTCCTGGGGAAGTGACGCAAGTTGCCGGTCACCAGCGGGCAGCCGACCCACGCCGCGACGGCCAGGAATGGCGCGTCGGCGGCGTCGGGGAGCCTTTCCGGCCACGGGGGGACGACGACCTCCAGACCGAACCCATCCACGACTTCCAGGAGAGCGGCCACGCGCGTCGGCTCGAGAGATAGCTCGCGGCGCTCGAGCACGTCTTCGTACTCGGACCGGATCGCGGCGTCGAAAGCCGGCTCGACCTCGCCTGCGAGGACGGCCTCCACGATCCAGCCGGGAGGTCCGTTCGCCGAAAGGACTCCAGACACCAGGACGTTGGTGTCAAGGACGAGACGCTTCAAGAGGGGTTGCCGCGGCGTCCCTTCCGGCTCGTGGCGATGATCGCGTCGATCTCCCGGCCGCCTAGCCGGTCGAGACCGCGCTTCCTCGCGTCGGCGCGGATTTCCCGCAGCGCCGCCAGGGCTCGCGCGCGGCGAACGGTCTCCACCGTTTCGAGAAGGGAGTCCTCGTCGACGCGCAACATCAACGCGACGGGCTTCCCGTTGGAGGTGAGGACGGCCGAACCCTCTCTGGCCAGGGTCTTCTGAGCCTGGCGGGGCCGGGTACGTAGATCGCGGATGGTCAGATTCTTCACGGGGAGAAGAGTATCACTTAGGGGTGACAATTGTCACCCCAGTAATTGACGCGAGAAGTGCGGCGCTCTACCCCTCCAGCTCCTGGAATCGCGCCACCAGGGCATCGCTCTCCTCCGGGCCGATCAGGTGGTCGAGGCCCGGATAGAGGACGAGCTCTTCCTTCTCGCTGTGCTCGCAAATGACTTCGTGAAAGCGGCGGCGCAGCGAGACGACCGGGGCGTCGGGATCGCCGATCGCGGCGGCGGTCGATTCGAGCAGCAGGAGGATCTCCCCGTGCTCCCGACGCATGACCGCGGTGGGACCGAGCGCGGCATCGAGGCCGGACTCCGCTTCGAAGCGCGGGAAGAGAACTTCATCTTCGAACCGCACGTGGCGCTCGAGCCCGCGCGCGAACCGGCCGTATTCCACCAGGGCCGTGGCGAAGTCGCCGGCCAGGCGCGCGCCGAACGCCAGCGCCTCCAGCGACTCCAGGCGGCCGTGATCCCAGGCCAGGGCCTCTCCGACGCCGCGCAGATCGCCGGCAGCCGCGCGGCGCCGGAAGAGCTCGATCCGCCACATGTCGGGGCCCTGGTCCACAGTCGCCCACTCGAAGAGCCCCTTGCGCTCGGCCTGAAACTGCGAGAGGAGCCGCCGCGGCGGCACGCCCGAGGCGAACTCGAAGCTCTCGCCGGGGCAGAGCGTGTCGAAAACCGCCAGGATCCGGGAGGCCCGCTCGGAGAGCGGCAGGGTTTGGGCGTCGACGGAGACTTCCCGCGAGGCCGGCGCCGTCACGGATGTTTTCCGTGCGGAGTCTTGTCCACGGTCTCCGCCGGCGGGATCGTCATCTCCAGGACCTTCCGGGGCACGGCCGCGAATCCCCGGCGGTTCAGGAACCCGTTCAATTGGTGATCTTCCCAGGAGAGCTCGGTGCGGATCCGCCGCACGCCGAAGGCGCGCAGGTTGCGGGAGAGCTGCTCGAGCATCGCCGTGGCGATCCCGTGCCCCTGGTAGCGGCGATCGACAAGGACGGTGTCGAGGATCGCGATGGGCTCGGGGACGCCGAATTCCCCCTGCCGGAGCGCTCCCAGGATCGCGCCGACCAGAACACCGCCGACCTCCGCGCCGATCGAGACGCGCAGGTCGCTGGCTTCGTGGAGGAGCTTGCGCTCGTAGAAGTCGCGCCGGCAGAGGCCGGTGATCTGTTCGTCCATCTCGATCAGGCGCTCGCGGTCCGCGGGTTCGACCGAGCGGAGCGTCGGCGCGAGGCGTTGCTGTGGCATGGCTCTATTGTTTCGCCCTCCGGGTCGATGCCGGATGGTGCAAATGCATCAGACCGCCGTTTTGGCGGGCCGGGCGAACGGCGTCAAAACCCTTGCTAGGACCCGCCCGCGGCCTCGGACGCCGGCGTGACGCAGGCCTGGTCGCAGCCGGCGCGCTCGGGCCACCGGGAACAGTTCTCCACCGCCAGCCACGTCTTTCCGAAGATCGCGCCGCGGGCGGCGCGCCCCGGATCGAGAGCCACCGAGGCCGGCCCTCCCGTTTCGGGGCAGACCACGACGCGGGTCGCGCGCGCCCGGGAAGACGCCGCCAGAGCCACCGGGAGGAGCACCAGCAGAGCTCCGATGGCGAAAATGGCCAGGATCACCAGACCGGGGGATGCCATGAAAGCCTCCTTTTCGCTAGTCCGGCCCCGCCAGGCTGCGCTCGAGCACCAGGCGCGCCGCCGGAGCGAAGCCGTTCTTGTCCAGAAAACCCGCGAGCTCACGTTCGTTCCAGGCCACCTCCGTGCGGAGGCGGTCGATTCCGAGCGCCTTCAGGTTCCTCATCAGCTGGACGAGCATCTCCGTGGCGATGCCGCGTCCTTGAAAGCCGCGGTCGACGAGGATCGTGTCGAGCACCGCGACCGGCTCGGGAAGGCCGAACTCTCCGTACTGGAGCGATCCCAGGACGGCGCCCACGAGAATGCCGTCCAGCTCCGCCCCGAGCGAGATCTTGAGATCCGAATCGGCGAGCGCCCGCCGGAGAGAGCCCTCGTACCACGCCCCGCGATTGCGCCCGGTGATCTGTTCGTCCATGCGGACCAACCGAGCGAGATCCTCCGCGTGCAGGGTGCGGATCGTCATGCCGTTTTCGCTGCCGCCGTTGGTGCTCCTGCCGTCGCCGTCCATGCCGGACCTCCCATCGCCACTCGTGCGTGGCGGAACGCGCCCCAGATCGCCGCGCCAATGGCGCCGGCATAGGCCGAGAGCGGATGCCGGACGAGCTCGGGAGGGGCGCCGCCCCCTTCCCGCGGAACGCGCCGCAGCGCTTCGGCCAGCGCCTCGTGCAACCCCTCGTCGGCGGCAAGCCCGCCGCTGACGAAAACGACCTCTTCCGCCCCGATCGACTGGAGGAGGCGGGCGAACCGGCCGGCCATGCTCTGGTGGATGCCCTGCAGGATGTCGGGCGTGGCGACGCCGCGGGAAACCATGTTGATGACGTCGGTCTCGGCGAGAACCGCGCAAATGGAGCTGACCGCCTCGGGCTTCTTCGACGCCCGCGACAGCGGACCGATCTCGGCCTGGGACACGCCGAGGTAGCGCGCGATGTTCTCCAGGAACTGTCCCGAGCCCGACGCGCACTGGCTCGTCATCTTGGAGGCCGTGACGCGGCCCCGCGGATCCATGACCACGGCCCGTGCGTGGAGGGCGCCCAGGTCGAGCACCGCGCGCGCGCGCGGCTCCAGGTGCAGCGCGCCCCGCGCATGCGTGGTCATCCCGTAGAAATGCCCGGTGGCGAAGGGCGCGTCTTCCCCCTCCCCCGTGGTGGCGACATAGTCGAGGGCCGAGACGCCGGCCGCCGCAACCGCCGCAGAAAACGACTCCTCCACCACCGCGGCCACGCTGCGGCGTCGGATCCGCGACGAGGCCTGGGAGAGGATCGTCTCGCCCGCGGCGTCGATGCCCATCACGACGACCTTGATCGCGCTCGTCCCCACGTCGATTCCGGCGGTGACGGTCATGCCGCGGCCCTCAACGCGAAGAGCGCGGCTCCGAGCGCTCCGGTATAGATGCTGTCGACGGAGATGTTGATCCGGCGCGGGCCGTAGCTCTCGGCCACCAGCTTCTCCAGCGCCGCGACCGCCGCGGCATTGCGCGCGACGCCGCCGGTGAACGTGAATTCGTTCTCGATGCCGCCCGAGCGCGCCAGGAGGCTCATGGCCCGCAAGATGACGGCGCGGTGGAGGCCGGCCAGGATGTCCTCGCGTTTCTCTCCCAGGGAGAGACGCTCGCGCAGCTCGGCGCCGGCGAACACGGTGCAGGTCGACGTGATCCGGACGGGGCGGCGGCTGGCCAGCGCCAGCGGCGCGAGCTCGTGCAAGCCCATGTTCATTTCGTCGGCGATATAGCCAAGGTACCGCCCGCAGCCCGCCGCGCAGCGGTCGTTCATCTGAAAGCTCGTCACGATCCCCCGCTCGTCCACCTGGATGGCCTTGGTGTCCTGTCCTCCGATATCGAGCACCGTGCGCGTGCCGGGGAAGAGGGCGTGGGCGCCCAGGCCATGGCAGAGGATCTCCGAGCGGATCTGCTCCTTGGGGAAGGGCAGCCGCGCGCGCCCATACCCCGTTCCGACGTTTCCGACCACTGTCAACGGCGCCTCGACCGCCCGCTCGACACCTTCTTCGACTTGCGCCGGCCGGCCGATCCTGGCGAGCGCCTTGCCGATGTGCTCTCGAAACCCGAGGTCCACCGGCTCGTTCTCCACTTTCACGATGCACTTGTCGTACAGACCGGTCAGAAGGTCGAAGGGAACGGCGCCGGGATCGGCGAGCGCCTCGGCCAGGCGCGCGAAGGCCGAGCCGGCCGCGTCGCGGAAAAAGTCGGAGCGCTCCGGCGGCGAGGGATCGAGGAAGCGCTCTTCCTCTTCCGCCAGCAGACGATGAAAGATCGATTCGAGCGTCGAGAGGAGGGCCGGGCGGCGCTCCGGTGCGGCGCTCTTCTGCGCTTCCTCCTCCATCCGGGTCCGAAGAAGCGCCAGCTGGGCCAGCGTCTGCTCCAGCCGAAAGGCCGTCAACAAACGGCCCAGGAGGGCCTGGCCGGCCGCGCGCTCGACCTCCCGCGAGAGCAGCGCGAACCGCGCGGAGACGAACGCCTCGGTGCGCGCCAGCTCCGCGGCCAGATCGTAGTTGGAACGTGAGTTGGTGATGCCCCGCCCCAGCATCTGCCCCCGCTCGTCCAGGACTACCGCCTTGGTCGTCGTCGAGCCCAGGTCGATCCCGACGAAGCAGTTCATGACGCGGCCGCCGCCCCCCGCCGCGCGTCGAGCATCTGAAAGTAGCTCTCCAGGCGGTTCTTCAGGTTGGCCGAGGAGAAGTAGCGCGCATCCACCAGGTCGGACTCGATGAAACCTCCCGGGATTCCGGTTCGCTTCTCGAGCTCCCGCAGGATCGTGAGCTGGCCGGCGGAAAACGAGTTGCACGACTTGACCGAATGGACCAGGAAGCCGTCGGCCCGATACTCGCGCACGTAGCGCTCCAGCATGTCCACCCGCGCGGGCAGGCTCAGGTTCGTGTAGCAGCCGCTGCAGTAGTCGGCCATGGTTCCCAGCGGATCGGAGGCATCGTGCCGGAAGCCGAAGTCGTACGTGCCGCCGACCTTGGAGTAGGTCGACGCGACGACGACCGCTCCCTCGTCGGAGAACATTCGCCAGAACTCGCGGAAATGCGTCCAGTTGGGCGGGCCCTCGACCACCAATCGGTACTTCTGCGCGTGGAGCGGCCCGGAGGGGGTCATGGGGCCCTCCCCCTTCGCGGCCCGGCTCTCGACCTCCTGGCGCAGGGCGCGGTAGTACGCGGCCCCCTCCGGCGTTCCCCGGAAGGCGGAAAAGATCGGTCCGACGTAGTACACGGCGCCGAAGTACGCGTCGATGGGGCTGGGCGCCTGGCGCGCCGACTGCAGGACCGCGACAAGATCGTCCTCCGCGGCCGCGCTCCGGACCAGGTTCTCGCGCAGGCGATCCTCGTCGTAGGGCCGCCCGGTGATGCGCTCGAGCGCGGGGATCAACTCCTTTCGGATCTGGGCGGCGACGTACGCGCGCTGCTCGGGGGTCTGGCGCCCCTCTCCCTGATAGGGCACGTGCAGGAAGACGGTCGGACAGCCGTACTCTTCGCGCAGGAGCTCGAACCACTTCATGAACGTGAAGCAGCCGGTGTAGGAAAGCAGCAGCAGATCGGGTTTGGGCAGTTTCGTCCCGGTGGGCCCGATGTTGCCGGCCTTCATCATGCCCACGTCGCACTTGACGTACGAGCAGACGTCCTCGGAGTGCCCGGCGCGCTCGGCCGCGGCGATGTAGCCCTGGCTCTTGCCGCGCATGGCTGATTGCAGGGCATTGATCTCCGGCAGCACCGGCAGCGCGCCGAACGAGCGGATCAGCTCGGTCAGGTTTCCCGGCACGAACGTGTAGACGACGGGCTCGCCCGCGTCCCGCGCCGCTTCCAGGCGGCGGTAATGCCCGGCCAGCATCTCCTTCTGCATCTCCATCGAGCGATCTTTCGGAGCTTCCGCCATCAGGCGCCTCCCCAGAGCTTGATCGAGTCGGCGAAGGTCCCGGCCTGCTCGCGGAACTGCTGGAACTGGCCGGTGTTCTCGGCGAACTTGAAAGCCATGCAGGGAATGCCCGCCGCCTCGGCTCCGGCGGCGAGCAGCGGCCGGTCCAGCAGCGCGGGGTCGCAGAAACTGGCCGAGGCGAAGAGCACGCCATCGGCCTTCGCCGCGGCGACCCTCTGGGGCAGGAAGCGCCGTTTTCCCTGGGGGTCCGGCTCGTAGATCGTCGAAGTCTTGAGCGCCCCGCCGGCGAAGGCCCGGGCCAGGTTCTCGACGGGGTCTCCCTCTGTCGAAACTCGGGCTCCGATCAGCCGGTTCCCCACCAGGAAGTCGTCGTCGACGATGAAGCACCCGGAGCGCTCGATCGTCTTGATGAGGCCGAGAGGCGGTTGCTCACAGAAGGCGCCCACCACGACCACGCGCGACTTGTCGCGCACGTGGCCCGGATCGGCATGGACCTCCGCCAGATAGGCCTGCGCCCTGGTCAGGAACTCTTCGACCGGCACGCACTCCCCCGCCCTCATCAGCACGTAGAGCTCCTCGGTCGGAACGCGCCATGGCGTGTCGCGCCGAGCGCGGTACAGCTCCCGGATGAGAGACCGCGCGCGGTTGTAGGTCTCGATCGCCTCGCGCAGAGTCTCCTCCGTCGCCGGCGTACCCGAGATTCCGCCGAGGTCCGCGAGGAGCGTGACGAGCTCCTGCTTCCAGAACCCCGCGGCGATCTCGACGTCGGCGCCCTGGGGCAGGTCGAGGTAACGGACGTAGATGTCCGGATAGAGAAGCTGCCACACCCCCGACAGGTTGCGGATCACGTCGCAGGTGGAGGGGAACAGGACGGCTGAGAGCAGCGACAAACGCCCGGACTGCGCGAGCTCGATGACCGAGCGCGGCAAATGGCAGATGTAGGACTGGTAGAACGCGTCTCCCTTGATGATCTCCAGCTGCTCGCCTCCGCCGTGGAGTCCCACCGGAAGCATTCCTGCGGCGCGGATCACCTCGCGGGGAGCGTAGACCGGAAGGTAGCCCGCGGCCTTTCGCCCCGGGCGGTCCTCCAGCCATCTCCGCGCGGCGCCGAACTCGAGATCTTCGTAGACCCCGAACGCCCAGTCGAGGATCTCCTTCCTCGTCACTGGTTGGTCCACACCGGCGCGCGGCGTTCGAGAAACGCCGAGAGTCCCTCGACCGGATCGTGGTGAGACATCAGGTCGGTCAGGTAAAGCGTCTCCAGCGCGCCGATGTCGTTCTTGAGGCTGTCGGCCAGCAGGCGGCGCGACGCGCGCCAGGCCGCGCGCAGAGCCACCGCGGACCGGGGCTGCAAGCCCTCCACGAACCATTTTTGCAGCGCCGCCTCCGCGTCCTCCGAGCACCGGTCCGCCACCCCGCACCGGGCCGCCTCTTCCCCTGTCAGCGACTCGCCGCTCAGAATCATCTGCGTCGACCGGGCGCCGGTCACCCGCCACGGAAGCGCCAGGGCCGCGATGGGCGGAAAGACGCCGAGCTTGATCTCCGGGACGCTGAACCGGGCCGAGGGCTCGCACACGACGTACCCGCACCACAGGGCGAGCTCGAAGCCACCGCCCAGGCACTGCCCGCGAACGACGGCCGCCGTCGGAATCGAGAGCCGCTCGAGATCCCAGAACAGCCGGTGGAACTGGCGGATGAGTCGGGCGACCTTTTCCGGCATGTGCTCCTCGACCGACGCGCCGAAGCTGAAGTTCGGACCGGAGCCTTCGAAGACCAGCAGCTTCACCGGTCCCGGCGACTCGGCGAGCTCTTCGATCCGTCGCCGGATCGCGGCGAGCGTCTCGAAGTCGAGGATATTGGCCTTGGGCCGGTCGAGGACGATCCTCGAGAGCTCCCCCGAGTGTTCGCTGGTACATCGGATTGGCGTCGTCATGGAGCCTCCCTGCCCAATGTGGGCCTGCTGTTCAAATCCGGCGTGAGCACCAGTCGGCGACTGGCGCGGTGGGTTCGAACATCCTCCATGGCCGTGGCCACCTGCGACAGCGCGGCGAGCTGCGTGCCGGAGACGACGTCGATCGACCCCGACAGCACTTTCTCGAGGATCTCGGGGTACAGGCGCGGAGCGCATCCCCAGTTGCCGAGCGCCCGGGCGTCGAACGCCATCAGGTTCGCCAGCCGGATCTCGACGGCTTCCATCGTGAAGCCCACGACGGCGAGCGTGGCGCCCGGCACCAGAAGTCCCCACGCCATCTTTTCGCCGGCCGCCGTTCCGGAGCATTCGAAGATCTTCCAGCCCGTGTCGGAGGCTCCCGCCGAGCGCGCGAAGTCGGCCACCCTGGCCTTCAGATCCCGGCCCGTCACGCCGCGCGGATCGATAGCCAGGCCCACTCGCGAGGCCGCGGCCGTCCCCAGCCGCCGGGCGTCGATGTCGAGACCCACGACCGCGGCTCCCCGATCGGCCGCGATCTGCGCCGCGTATCCGCCCACCCCTCCCAGCCCCACCACGACGGCCAGCTCGCCCGCGGCGAGCTCGGACCGCGCGACGGCCTGGTAAGCGGTCGAAACGGCGTCCGCGACCACGGCCAGGTGCCGAAGCGTCAGCCCGGGGACGGCGCCGATGGGCGCGTCGGGATTTCCGTCGGCACCCGGAACCGGGCACAGGTCGCGGCCGGGCAACACGACGTGCGTGGCGAAACCGCCATCGCAGTCGTTGCCCGGCATCACTTGCCGCCGGCAAATGGTCGCGCGGCCGGACCGGCACAGCTCGCACTCTCCGCACGGCAGGACGGCGGGAACGACGACCGCGCGGCCGACGAGCCGCTTCTGGCTCGCCCCGGCGTCCTCGACCACGCCGCTGATCTCGTGGCCCAGAATCAGAGGAGGAGTCGCTCGGGTCTTGACTCCGTCAAAGAGGAACCCGACGTCGGTATGGCAGACCCCGCAGCCGGCGACCCGGACCAGGACCTCGTCCGGCTGGAGAAGGCGCAACGGACGCCGCGTCTCACGGAGCGGCCGCCCGGGCGCCTCCATCTCATAGCCGGCGAACGTCTCCATCACGTTGCCACGGTGGGAAAGAGCTTGTCGCTCATCAGGCACCCATGGCCTGACCGCCGTCGACGGCGAGGGCTTGGCCCGTGATGTGGGAGGCTCCGGGGCCGGCGAAGAAGGCGACGGCGGCGGCGACGTCCTCCGGCCGGCCGATCCGGCCGAGCGGCGTTTCGCCGAGCGCGCGAACCCGCACCGCGTCGGGAAGTCCGGCCGTCATTGGCGTGTCGGTGAAGCCCGGCTCCACGACGTTGACGGTGACGCCCCGGGACGCGAGCTCCTTGGCCGCCGAGCGCGCGAGCCCCAGAAGTCCGGCCTTCGCCGCGGCGTAATTGGCCTGGCCGAACTTGCCCCGACGCCCGTTGATCGACGAAACGATCACGACGCGCCCGAAGCGCTGGCGCCGAAGGATCGGAGCGGCCGCCCGCAGCAGGTGCGCCGCCCCGGACAGGTCGACGGCGAGAACCCGGTCCCACTGTTCGTCGCTCATCTTCCAGAGGACCGCGTCGCGGCAGATGCCGGCCGCCAGGACCAGGATGTCCAGACGCCGGCAACGCCGCACCAGGTCCCGCACGGCGGCCCGCACGGCCGCGGGATCGGAGACATCGATGAGGTAAAGGTTCCCGGCGCCGAAGCTCTGCGCCAGCCTTCGAAGCCGCCGCGGGTCGGCGTCGGCGAGGGCGACTCTGGCTCCGCGTCGCGAGAGCTCTCGCGCACAGGCCAGACCGATGCCGCTGGCCCCGCCGCTGACCAGCGCGACACGCCCCGCGAGCTCGCGCCGCCGGCTCATCGCGCGCAGACCGGCGCGGGCGCCTCCAGGACGGCCCCGCAGGCGCCGCAATGGGTGAACGCGGCCGGCAACCCTTCGACTCCGCAGGACGGGCACGCCGCGACGTGGGGTCCCCACGGCGTTTCGGGCGAACCACCCGGCTCCACCGCCCGGCGGCGCACCGCGTCGAAGTCGACCGCGCGCTTCTGACGGAACGCGTTCATTCCCTCGAAAGGCTCATAGTCCGTGTAGTGGAGAGCCAGCCAGTCCTGGGCGTGGCGCACCGTGAGGGCCCAGGAGAAGTCTTTCCAGAAGTTGGCCTGCTGCTTGGTGTAGCGCATACACTCCGGGAAGCTCGCCAGGAGCTCGCGGGCCAGACGATCGACTTCCTCATCGAGCCGCGAGAGATCCAGGTCGTAGCCGTCTTCCCCCTTCTGGGCCTTCTGCACCTCTTCCGGGGAGGCCGCCTCCACGAACACGCCGCCGCGGCGCACCGAGGGGACGACCCGGTTGACCAGTCCCCACTCCGCGGCCAGCCGCGCCGGGATGGGCCGGTTGGTGAAGAGCATCTCCCGCGCGCGCTTGTCGCCGACGGCCAGGGGCAGCCACTGGGTCGCGCCCCCGCAGGCCACGGAACCGACCCGCACTCCGACCTGTCCCACGTAGCCGTGGTCCGCCATCACTGCCAGGTCGCAGGCCAGGACCGTCTCGTTGCCTCCGCCGACGGCGATGCCGTTGATGCGCGCGATGACCGGCTTTCCGGTGGACAGGATGGCGTCGATGTAGGCGCGGAAGAGGGCCATGTACTTCCAGTAGTCGCGGGGAGCGGCGACGTACGTTTCGGCGTACTCCTTGACGTCTCCTCCGGTGCAGAACGCGCGCTGCCCCGCGCCGGTCAGGACGATCACCCCGACCGCGTCGTCGAAAGACGAGTCCTTCAGCGCCGTCGCCAACTCTTCCAGGCAAGCCGTCGAGTACGCGTTGAATCGCGCCGGACGGTCGATGGTGATGCGGGAGACGCCTCCGCCCTTTTCGTATTGGATCTCCCGAAACGAAAACGAATCGGGCGGCCGTGAGGCAAAGGCGCGCATCGGCTCACTCCTCGGGACCGAAACGTCCCACTGGGGGGTCATGTTGAGCGGCGCCCGAGCGGGGGGCAATGGTGCAAACACATCAGGCCGACGAGGCCTCGGGTTTCGGGGCGGCGCGCGGGAACTTAGGGGTTCGGGCGGCTTCGGAACGATCGCGGCACGGCCCAGAGAACCTGCCCGGCCAGCAGGAGCATCAGGAGGTCGCGGCCGATGGCGACTTTCATTTCCGTCAGCCGCTCGGCCTCGGTCCTGGGCACGGCGGAGGTGCCGAAACACCCGCAGTCGACCGGCTGTCCCCGGGCCAGATCGATCGACAGGGCCCCGATGAAGACGGCGAGCAGGGCCCCGAGGATCGCCGCGCTCGCCCGGCGCCAGAGGCCCAGGAACAGAGCGATTCCGCACACCACTTCCAGCCATGGCATCACCAGGGCGAGGGGCGCGACGAAGCGCTCGGGGAGGAGCGCGTAGTTGTGGAGCTCATGGGCGAAGCCGGGCGGGTCCGCGATCTTCAAGGCGCCGGCCACGACGAAGATCCCGGCCAGGACGATCTGGGCCCGAATCGTCAGCCAGGGGGACGACAGCCGATCCCGCCAGGGCGTCCTCAAGGCCGTTCCCCGATGTGAACGGGGAGGCCCCGCCGCTGCCAGTCCGGAAACCCGTCCTTGTAGACGAAGACCGCGTCGAAGCCGACGAGGTAGAGCTTTTGCGCGAGCGTGTGGGAGTCCTCGCATTCTCCCCCGCTGCAGTAGACGACGATCGGCGCGGAGGGCTCGTGTCCCTCGGCGAAGAACGCCTTGACCTTGTCGTCGACGTCGGACTCCCAGACCGAGAAGGGGCGGGCCCCCGCGATGTGGCCCTGGCGGTACACGGCGGTCCGGCGGGCATCCAGAAACGGAGCGTCGCCGCGCGCCTGGAGGACGGCCGCGTCCTCGCCGCCGATCTCCTCGAACGGCGCGTTGGGATGCGGCGCGAAGGACTTCGCCTGGGCCGGCGCGGCGGCGGTTGAGCTCGCGGCCGTCGGGCTCGGGGCGGCACGGCTCGCGGCCGCCGCGGGCGCGGAAGCGCCGCTCCGGGGGGCCCGCCCCTCGACCGCGCCCGAGACCGCCGGACCCCGCCAGGCCAGACGCCGCTCGGCGCCCGCGAAGGCGTTGGACGCCGCCGCGCACGCGACGGCGATCGTCACCAGGGCCAGGGCCTGCAGAAGGAGCCGCATCATCCTCGCCGGCGGCTCGAAGGCCTGATCTCCAAATGATCCATTTGAATCAGGCGGCCTCCGCCGTTTCTTTCCAGAATCAAACCATGAACGCCGGAGAAAGCTTCCAACCGATGAGGGTCGAGAAACTGTCCCGCCCCAAGGCCATCGAGCAGATCCGCAGCGTCCTGCAGGCCCTGACCGACGACGAGCGCTGCGCCTGCGTCGTCGCCGGGCGCTACGGGCTCTTCTGCAAGGGATTCGCGGCCCTGAGCGACGCCGAGCTGCGCAACCGCTTCTCCTGGATCTCCCGCCGCCGTCCCAAGGCCGACCGCGAGGAGCTCGAGAGGCTGGCCAGCTTCTACCATCTGGGGCGCCAGCAGGTCACCGGAGCGACGCTGTGCTGCGACGTCGAGACGCGCGACCACTGCGCCTGCGACGGCTGGAACTCCTTCGACAACGAGACCCTCCAGAAATTCGTCCTGGAATTGACCGGCCGCCCCGTCCAGATCACGTAACCGTCGCCTCCGCTGCGCTCACGGTCTGCGCCTTTGGCGCACCGGCGTTTGGCTCGCCCAAAGGGGCTCGACCAAACGCCTGAACGCTCGCTTCGCTCCGGCTCCCGCGGCGCCCGCCTCCTCCTTCGCTTCCGCTCAGGAGACTACGCGCGCCGCGACCAGGGCTGAGCACCGCCTTACGCCTCACGCCTCACGCCTCACGCCTT
Source organism: uncultured Acidobacteriota bacterium (assembly GCA_963733955.1). Classification (GTDB taxonomy): domain Bacteria; phylum Acidobacteriota; class Thermoanaerobaculia; order UBA5066; family Gp7-AA6; genus DATFTF01. The sequence goes on along the minus strand of CAVTEW010000002.1, from coordinate 69,921 downwards.
ACGCCTTACGGGCGGGCGAAGCCCGCGTCGCCTCACGCCTTCCGCCTTACGCCCCACGCTAGATCAGCTGGTGCTTGTGCGCGAGCACGACCGCTTCGAGCTTGGAGTGCACGCCGAGCTTCTGCAGGACGTTCTGGATGTGATTGCGCACGGTCACCGCCGAGATGAAGAGCTTCTTCGAGATGGCCGGAGTGGCCAGGCCCTGGGCCAGGCAGCGCAGGACTTCCTTTTCGCGCGGCGTCAGGGCGATCGTTTCTCCGTCCCCGTTGGTCAGGGGCGTGAGCGGCTCGGAAACGATCGCCGGCGCGGCGGCCGGAGAGGCGTCCGTCACCGGGCGCAGCACGTGCACCACCGTCGTCAGGGCCGGGTGATAGGACGGGATCGCGAAGAGGGAGGTGGAGAACTGGCGGAGCTTCCCGTCTCCGGCCTTCACCGTGAGCTCGAACCGGTGTACGGGGTCTTCCGTCTTTTCGCGGGCCTGGTAGGCCACCGGACAGCTGCGATGGCAGTACAGGTTGCCGTTGGGATCCCTTCCGCACATGGCGTCGTAACAGGGCTTGCCGAGAACGCTCTTGGCGGACTTTCCGACCAGCGTTTCGCAGGCCTTGTTCCACAGGATGATCCGGTCCGCTCCGTCGATCGCGAAGACCGCCTCGCCGCTGCGGGAGATCCGTTCCAGCGTCTCGTCGAAAACTCTCATGGCGTCCTCCGAGGCCTATCGTTGCCCAGCCCCGGAAACGCCGTGATGATGCGAATGCATCAATTCCTGATGAATCCACATCAGGCCGATGAGGCGTTTTCACCAGGCTAAAGGGCTCGCGATGAATGAGTTCCGTGTGGCCCTGCAGGCGGAGATTCGGGGAAAGACAGATTCGGGCGCGGCCCGATGAAGTCCTCAGTCTTCCGTCGATCCCGAGTCCCGCCTAAATCAACTCGTGCTGGTAGGCGAAGACCACGGCGGCGAGCTTGGTGTGGACGTTCAACTTGTGCAGGATGTTCTGGATGTGGTTTCGGACCGTCACCGGCGAGATGAAGAGCCGCCTGGAAATCGCGGCGGTGGAGAGCCCCCCGGCCATCGACCGCAGGATCTCCTTCTCGCGGTTGGTCAGGTCGACCGGCTTGCCGTCGTTGGTCATCATTGGCCAGAGCGGCTCGCGGGCCTCGGCCTCGCGGCTCAGGGCGTGCTCGAGCGGCGTCTCTTTGTCCTTCCCTTCGCGCAGCACGTGCACCACCGTGGCCAGCGCGGGGTGGTAGGACGGAATCGCGAACATGGAGACCTCGATCCAGCGGCGCCCTCCCCGGGGCCCCTCCACGGACAGCTCGAAGCGCTTGACCGGCTCCTTGGGCCGCTCGCGCGACTGGAAGGCGACCGGGCAGTTGCGATAACAGTAGACGTTGCCGTTGGGGTCGCGCCCGCCCATCACCTCGTAGCAGCGCTTGCCGAGGACGCTCTTGGCCGGACGGCCGAGCAGCTCCTCGCACCGCTTGTTCCAGAGAACGATGCGATCCGCGGAGTCGATCGCGAACACGGCCTCGCCGCTGCGGGAGATGCGGTCCAGGGCTTCGGAATTCTGGAACAAGGTCTGCTCCGGCTTCAACCTGACATCTAGGCTTCGGCCCGGATCAATCTAGCTCGCCTGCCGGCGCCGGGGCGGACGCACGACCGTGACCGGCCGGCGCGCCACGTAGATCAGGCGCAGGGCGACGCCGCCGACGACCCATTCGTTCAGGGTGTCCCGGCCTTCGCTTCCGACGATCACGAGATCGGCCTTGATCCGATCGGCTTCCCGGGAGATCACGTCGGGAATCTCGTCCTGCCGCCTCGCCGAGATCGTCTGAAACTGGGCCTTGGCGTGGTGACGCTTGATCTCGCGCGCCGCCGCGTCCAGGGTCTTGCGCGCTTCCGGCCGCACGGCCGCCGCGGGACCGTCCTTGCCGACCTCGCGGAGTCCGGGCCGCGACCCGTTGCTCGGATCGACGGTCAGCACGATCAGCTCCGCGCCCTCGCCGCCGGCGAGTTTCGCAGCGAAGCTCAGGGCCGCCGTGCTGCCTCTGGATCCGTCTGTGGCTACGAGAATCTTCATGGGAACTCCTTGAAGCCGGCCCGCGTGCCGGCGCCCCTTTGCCTGCCTGCAGAATTAACAGATCCTCAGACCCCACCGCATGATGCGACTGCATCAGATCGACGCCGGACGGCCACGGCGAGCGACGAACCGCCGACGGCGAGCCCGAGCGCGGCGATCAGAACGGAGAGCGTCGCCGCAGCCGCATGGGGAGAAACTCCGAGCCAGCTTCCGACCACGATGCCCCCCACGCTCCCCGACGCGAAGAGGGACCGCTCGACGGGGACGGCCCCGAAGGCGCCGGCGCCCAGGAGCCCGAGCAGCCCCATGGCCATGGCCCACACGCCCACGAGCGCGTTCAGGCCGAAGGCGGAGGCCGGAGGGGCAAGGAGCAACAACGCGGCCAGAGCCAGGCCCGCGAAGCCGGACACGAACAGCGCGCGGCTCGGGAGCCCGGAAGAGAGCTGCAACAGGACGAGCGCGTCGGCAAAGGCGTAGGCGCCCAGGATCATGGGCAGCGCCCGGGGGGAGGACGCCGCCGCGGCCGCGGCCAGCCCGAAGCCGGCCAGCGCGCGAGCCATGAGGCTCATGGAGACCGGGGTCCACCGCTCTCTCGACACCATAAGGTACGAGGAAAACACCTCGCGCCGAACGCGGCGTGATGTGATTACATCAACTTCTTCGCGGCGCCTGGATCCGGCGGGGCGCCGCCAGGAGCTCTTATGGCCACCGCTCTCCAACGCCCCGCGTCGTCCGAGCGACCGGGCCCCGATTCCAGCCTGGCCCGCTATCGCCGCGCCGTCGACTACATCGCGGCGGGACAGATCTATCTCAAGTCCAATCCGCTGCTCGCGCGCCCGCTCGAGGCCGCGCACATCAAGGATCGCCTCCTGGGGCACTGGGGCACGGCGCCCGGCATCAACCTCGTCTACGCCCACCTGAACCGATTGATCCTCCGAACCGGCGCGTCGGTGATGCTGGTCACCGGGCCGGGCCACGGGGCCGCCGCGAACATGGCCAACATGTGGATCGAGGGCACGATGACCGAGTTCTACCCGGATATCACCCGCGACGCGGCCGGACTCGAGCGCCTCATGACCCGTTTCTCCTGGCCCTACGGCTTTCCCAGCCACCTCTCCCCGGCGCTGCCCGGCGTCATCCACGAGGGGGGCGAGCTGGGTTACGCGCTGTCGACCTCGTTCGGCGCGGCCCTGGACAACCCCGAGCTGCTGGTGGTCTGCATCGTGGGCGACGGAGAAGCCGAGACGGCCCCCACCGCGGGGGCGTGGACCGGCATCAAGTTCGTCAACCCCGCCGCGGACGGAGCGGTCCTGCCCATCCTGCACTTGAACGGCTTCAAGATCTCCAACCCCACGATCTCCGCGTCGATGAGCCGCGAGGAGCTCGAGGCGCTGTACACCGGCCACGGCTACGCGGTCCGTTTCGTCTCGCAGCTCGACCGGCTCGACGCGGATCTCGACCAGGCGCTGTCCTGGGCGCACGCGCAGATCCTGGAGATCCAGCGGCGGGCGCGCGCCGGCGCCCCCGACCCCCGGCCGCGCTGGCCGCTCCTGATCCTGGAAACGCCCAAGGGCATGGGCGCCCCGCGCGAGATCGACGGCGAGCGGATCGAAGGGAGCTTCCGGGCGCACCAGGTCCCGGTCAAGGATCCCAAGACGAATCCGGAGCACCTGGCCATCCTGGAGCGCTGGCTCCGATCCTATCGGCCCGAGGAGCTCTTCGACGGGGACGGCCATCCGTCGCCCGATCTGCTCGAGCTGTGCCCGCCCCGCGCGCAGCGCATCGCCATGAACCCCGCGACGTTCGGCGGGGACCGCCGCGTGGCCCTGGAGCTTCCGCCCCTGGCCAAGCACGCCGTCGCCGTCGATCCGGGCGCGCGGGGCGGCACTGTGGTGAGCCACATGCAGGCCCTGACCGGCTACCTCTCCGACGTCCTGACGGACAACGAGCGCGCCCGCAACTTCCGGATCGTCTGCCCCGACGAGCTCGAGTCCAACCGCTTGGGCGGCCTCCTCGACGTGACGCGGCGGCAGTACGACTGGCCGCTGCCCGAGGGGACGGAGAAGACCGCGCGGGACGGCCGGGTGCTCGAGGTCCTCTCCGAGCATCTCTGCCAGGGTTGGCTCGAGGGGTATCTGCTGACCGGGCGGCACGGGCTCTTTCCGTGCTACGAGGCGTTCATCCCGATCATCGACGGGATGATGAATCAGTACGCCAAGTTCCTGAAGGCTTCCGGCGAGGTGTCCTGGAGGAAGCCGGTCTCGTCGCTCAACTATCTGCTGACGTCGGAGGCCTGGAGGCAGGACCACAACGGGTTTTCCCACCAGGGGCCGGGCTTCATCAACAATCTCCTGACCAAGAAGGGGCACACCTATCGGATCTACCTGCCCCCCGACGCCAACAGCCTCCTCTCCACGATCGACCACTGTCTCCGGTCCGTCAACTACATCAACCTCGTCATCGCGGGCAAGCAGCCCATGGCCCAGTGGCTCTCGCTCCCGGAGGCCGTCGAGCATTGCCGGCTGGGAGCGTCGATCTGGCGCTGGGCCTCCACCAACGGCGGGGAGGATCCCCAGGTCGTCCTGGCCGCCTGCGGGGACAACATGACCATCGAGGTCCTTGCCGCCGCTTCCCTCCTGCGCTCGGAGGCGCCGGACTGGCGCGTGCGCGTCGTCAACGTCACGGACCTGGTGGCGCTCGGCATTCCCCAGAAATACGCGCACGGTCTGACCGAAGACCGCTTTCAGCGCCTCTTCCCCCTCGCCGTTCCGGTCGTCTTCAACTTCCACGGCTACACCGCCGCCATCAAGCAGCTGTGCTGGGAGCGGCCCGGCAACGAGCGATTCGACGTCAACGGCTACCGGGAGGAGGGTTCGACCACCACTCCGTTCGACATGCACGTGCGCAACCGCACCAGCCGCTACCACATCGTGATCCAGGCGGCCGAGAAGATCGCCGCGCGGACGCCGTCCTCGGCGGCGCGGGCCGAGGAGATCGTCCGCGCGTACGAAGAGAAGGTGCGCAGGCATCGGCCCTACGTCTCCGACCACGGCGTCGACCCGCCGGAAGTCGCAAACTGGAAGTGGCCGACTGGGACCTCCAAGTCGTAAGGCGTTAGGCGTTAGGCGTTAGGCGAAGCCGAGACCCGGTCCATGAAACCTTTGGCGTTCCGCCTCACGCCTCACGCCTCTCGCCACACGCCTCACGCCTCCCGCCTCACGCCTCACGCCCCGCCATGATCCTCGTCTTCAACGCCGGCTCGAGCACGCTGAAGCACGCCCTCTTCGACGACGAGGCGCGCGACGAGATCTCTTCGGGCGCCGAAGACGTGTCTCCCGAGCCGGACGGCCACCGGGCGGCGGCGCAGCGGGTTCTCCGCTCCGTCGCTCCAGCAGCCGGGTCAAACTCGATCCGTGCCGTCGGCCACCGCGTCGTCCATGGGGGGGACGCGTTCGGGCAGACCGTGCGGATCGGCGAAACCGTCCTGGCGTCCCTCCGGGCCCTTTCCGAGCTCGCCCCGCTCCACAATCCGCCGGCGCTGGCGGTCATCGAGGCGGTCGGGGAGGCGCTGCCGGAAATTCCGCAGTTCGCCGCCTTCGACACCGCCTTCTTCGCCGCCCTTCCCGCCCGCGCGCGCGTCTACCCGGTGCCCTGGGAATGGACGGCCGACTGGGGAATCCGCCGGTTCGGCTTCCACGGGTTGAGCCACTCCTATTGCGCCGGGCGCGCCGCGCAGATCCTGCCGGCGCGGCCCCGGCGCCTGGTGGTCTGCCACCTCGGCAACGGCTGCTCGGCGGCGGCCGTCCTGGACGGATCTCCCGTCGCGACCACGATGGGCTTCACGCCCATGGAGGGCCTGATGATGGGGCGGCGGTCGGGATCGCTCGATCCGGGAATTCTGCTGTGGGCCGCGCGCCGGCGCGGGCTCTCCCCGGAGACGCTGGACGACCTGCTCAACCACCGGTCGGGGCTCCTGGGCGTTTCGGGACTCTCTTGGGATTATCGGGACGTCGAGAAGGCGGCCGCCGGAGGTCATGAACGGGCCCGGCTGGCCCTGGCGATCTACGCCGACCGCGTGCGGAGCGCGATCGGCGCGCTCGCGGCCGGCCTGGGCGGACTCGACGCACTCGTTTTCACGGCCGGAGTCGGCGAGCATTCCGCCTCGCTGCGCGAAGCGGTCTGCGAGACCCTCGGGTTCCTGGGCGCGTCCCTGGACTCCGCCGCCAACGCCGCGTGCGTCCCCGACGCCGACGTGGCCGCGCCATCCGCCCGCGCGAGGATTCTGGTCATCCGGACGCGCGAGGAGCTCGCCGTCGCTCGTGACGCAAGAATGATTCTCCAGTCCTAGAAGAACAGGGCTGGAAAGATCCGCGTCCGGCGCATTTTGAGGTTGTTTTGAGTCAAATAACGCCTTTCGTTGACAACAGACGTATTTCTACCCTACAGTGGCGCGCCCGGAAAACTGACTGGCTGATCCCCAAAACACCGGAGAAAAGCGCGATGGAAGATCGTTTGATGACGATCAAGCAGCTGGCGGAGTACCTGAGCGTGAACGACCGGACCGTGGCCAAGCTCGTCTCGGACGGCGCCCTCCCCGGAGTCAAGGTGGGGAACCAGTGGCGCTTTCGGAAGGCCATGATCGACACGTGGCTCGACGACCAGATGCTCGGCGTGATGCCGCGGTACGTGGACGCGCCGCGCCTGGAAGGCTCCCCACGGCGCATGCTCGCGCTGGCCACCTGCTTTCAGCCGGACCACATCGTGCCCGATCTGGAAGCCGCGACGAAGAACACGGTCATCGAGGAGCTCGCGGGTCTGGCCGCCCGATTAGGCCTCGTGCGGGACAAGACCTGGTTCGTCGGGGCGTTGATCGAGCGCGAGAATGTGATGCCCAGCGCCATGGGCAACGGCGTCGCCTTTCTCCACACCCTGCGCCGAAATCCCGAGCAGGTCTCCCGTCCGTTCATGCTCCTCGGCCGCTCGCGGCCGGGAGTGGACTTCGACGCTCTGGACGGCGGGCCGACCCATCTCTTCTTCGCGCTCGGCCTCAAGTTCGAGGAGCTCTACCTTCCGTGGCTCAACAAGCTCGCGCACATGTTCGCGCGCGCGGAGGCCGTCCGGGCCGTCCTCGACGCGTCCGACGCCCAGTCGATCTTTCGGGCCGTTGCCGCGACGGAGCGCAAGGTCGCCTTGGACGATGGGCCCCGGACAGCCGCCGGGACCAAGCCGGCCAAGCGCTAGCCAGGGTCATGGCCGTCCCACTTTCGAGACTCGCGAGGAGCTTGCGCCGATGGAACTGAGAGTTCGAGACGTCGCTCGCCTGCTCAACGTTTCGGAGCAGACCATCTACCGCTGGATCCGCAGCGGCTCCCTGCCGGCTCACCGGATTCATGACCAGTACATGTTCCACCGCGTCGAGCTGCAGGAGTGGGCCGCGCTGCACGAGCATCGGGTCTCGCCCGAGCTGCTCGCCGGCAACGGCGCGTCCGAAGAGGTCTCGAGCCTTTCCGCGGCGATCGGCCGGGGCGGCATCTTCTACGACATCCCGGGCGAGCGGCGCGAGGACGTTCTGCAGGCGGTTTCCCGGTTGCCGGGGATCCCGCCGCGCGTCGACCGGCAGCTCCTCCACCAGCTCCTGGCCGCGCGGGAGGCGCTCGCGTCGACCGGCATCGGCAACGGCATCGCGATTCCGCACCCGCGCGATCCCGTCGTGGTTCACACCGATGAGCCTGTGGTCCTGGTTTGTTTCCTCCGCCGGCCGATCGATTTTCATGCCCTGGACGGCCGGCCCGTGCGCGTCCTGTTCGTGCTGCTGTCGCCGTCGGTGCGGGTCCACCTCCAGATGTTCGCCCGCCTCGCCTTCGCCTTGCACGACGACGCGCTCCAGAGCCTCCTGGAGAGAACCGCGCCGCGGGAAGAGATCCTGGACCGTCTCCGCGCCATCGAAGAAGAGGCCCGCGCCGCCGCGGCGCGCTCCGAGTAAGTCCGGTGCAGCTCGAGATCGTCCTGCTTTCGATCGCTCTCCTGTGCGCCAGCGCCCTCGCCGCGGCCCTGTCGGGCCGTTCCAACCGAGCCGCGCTGTGGATCGGCACGGTCGGAGCCGGGCTCGCTTGCGCCACGGGTCTTTCGGCGGCCTTTTCCGCGCTGATCTCAGGCTCGCGGAGCGGGCTGCGCGCGGCCTGGCCGCTGCCGGTGGGAGAGCTCCACGTCGCGCTCGACCCGCTCTCCTCGTTCTTCCTGGTCTGCGTCTTCCTGGTGTCGGGCCTCTCGGCGATTTACGGGGGAGGATACCTGCGTGCCGACCTCGGGAAGCGGCGCCTGGCGCCGGCCGTTTTCTTCTTCAACCTGCTCGTCGCCGCCATGGCCGTGGTGGCGATCGCTCGGGACGGCATTCTCTTTCTCCTGGCCTGGGAGATCATGACGCTGGCTTCGTTCTTCCTTGTGACTTTCGAGAGCGAGCGCGAGGAGGTTCGCCGGGCCGGGATGACGTACCTGATCGCCTCCCAGCTCGGCGTCGTCTTCCTGTTCGTCCTGATCGCCGTTCTGGGCAAGGAGTCGGGCACCTACGATTTCGACGCTCTGGCGGCGGCCGGCGCCACGACTCCGGCGCTCGCGGGTGTTGCGTTCCTGCTCGCCGTCGTCGGTTTCGGGACCAAGGCCGGCTTCTGGCCGATGCACATCTGGCTCCCCGACGCGCACCCGGCCGCGCCGAGTCACGTCTCCGCCGTGATGTCGGGCGTGATGATCAAGATGGGGATCTACGGGCTGCTCCGAATTCTTTCGTTCCTCGGGCCGCCGCCGGTGTGGTGGGGCGCTCTCCTGATCGCCATCGGAGCCGTTTCCGGGGTGGCCGGCGTGCTCCATGCCCTGGCTCAGCACGACCTCAAGCGTCTCCTGGCCTACCACAGCGTCGAGAACATCGGAATCATTGCGCTGGGAATTGGCCTTGGTCTTCTGGGGCAGAGCCAGGGAAACCCTTCCGTCGCCTTCCTGGGCTTCGCGGGAGCTCTGCTCCATGTTCTCAATCACGGGCTCTTCAAGGGTCTTCTTTTTCAGGGAGCCGGCAGCGTCGCTCACGGCACCGGTACGCGGGACATCGACAAACTCGGAGGCCTCTCCCGCCGCATGCCAACGACAGCCGCGACGTTTCTCGTCGGTTCCGTCGCCATCTGCGGTCTGCCGCCTCTCAATGGCTTCGTCAGTGAGTGGCTGATCTACATCGGCGCGTTCCGGGGCGGCGCCTTCTTCCCAACCACATGGGCTGTTTGGGCGCTCGCCGTGGTTCCGGCGCTGGCGCTCGTCGGGGGGTTGGCCGCGACGTGCTTCGTGAAGGCGTTCGGCGTCGTTTTCCTGGGTCAGCCCCGCACGGAGGCCGCTTCGAAGGCCCACGAAGCCGGGCCCCTGATGCGAGCGCCGATGCTTTTGGGGGCGCTCCTGTGCTTCGCGATTGGACTCTGGCCGGCGGGAGCGATGCGGGTCGTGGCGCCGACGGCTGCGTTTCTCGGAAAGAAGGCGGACGCGTTTCCCAACGCCGCAGCGCTTTCCGCAATCACGCGAGTGAGCGTCGTGCTCCTCGTTCTCGTTCTGCTGCTCGGACTGGTCCGCCTGGCCCTCCTTCGCGGCCGTTCGGTGTCGCGGGGGGCGACCTGGGGCTGCGGCTACGCGGCGGGAACCTCTCGAATGCAGTACACTGCAGCCTCCTTCGCACAGCCGATTCTCGCGCTGTTCACGCCGGTGATTTCCACGCGCGTCGACCAACAGGGCCCCGATGGATATTTTCCAGGCGCGGCCCACTATGAAGAACACCTGGGCGACATGGCCGGCGAGCGGATTCTCTTGCCCGCGGTCCGGCGCGTGGTTCGGGCGCTTTCCCGGCTCCATGCGATCCAGCAGGGCCGCCTCCAGCTCTATCTCGTCTACATCGCGGTGACCCTCGTCGCGCTCCTGGTCTGGCAGCTCACGGGAATGGGACAGTGACATGATGTTGGACCTCGGGATTCACCTGGCACTTCTTCTGCTCGTGCCGCCGCTGCTCCCGGGCATGATCAACAAGACGAAGGCCTGGTTCGCGGGAAGGCTTGGCCCGCCCCTTCTCCAGCCCTATCGCGATCTCTGGAAATTGCTTCGGAAAGGCGCCGTCTACAGCCGCACCGCGACCTGGATTTTTCGTGCCGGACCGATCGTCTCACTCGCCGCCGTGCTGTGCGCCGGTCTCGTGCTGCCTCTAGCGGCCAACGCTTCGCCTCTCGGCTTTCCCGGAGACGTCGTCCTCTTTGCCTATCTGCTCGGCCTCGGTCGGTTCTTCACCATGGCCGCCGCCCTCGACACCGGTTCGAGCTTCGAAGGAATGGGAGCCAGTCGCGAAGCCGCTTTTGCGGCCCTGGCGGAGCCGGCTCTCTTTCTCTCGGTCGCGATCCTCTGCGTCCCCGCCCGGAGCGCGACCTTCGGGGATGCGTTCCGGCAGCTGCCGTGGGCGACATGGGGATTCGAGCATCCGACCTATCTGGCCGCGGCGCTCTCGCTGTTCGCCGTCCTCCTTGCGGAAAATTCCCGCATCCCCGTGGACGACCCCAACACCCACCTCGAGCTGACGATGGTCCACGAGGTCATGGTGCTCGATCACGGGGGCCCGGATCTCGCGTTCGTGTCTTACGGCAGCGCCGTCAAGCTCTTCGTGATCGGAGCGCTGCTCACCCATATTCTCTTGCCGATCCCTGCTGGGGGCGGATGGCAGGGCGCCGCCTTGCTCTGCGTCGGCGAGATCGCACTGGCGGTGCTCGTGGGCGTGGTCGAGTCGGTGGTGGCTCGGCTGCGGCTTCCTCGAGTGCCCCAGTTCCTGGTCGGGGCGGCCGTGCTCGCCGCCATCGGCCTGGCCGCTCTCTTCTACCGGGGCGCGCCATGAGCGGTTACGCGGATCTTCTGCTCCTGGTCGTGACCACGCTTTCCGTCTCCATCGTCGCCACCAGCCGCCTGACGAGCTGTGTGCGGGCCTCGGCGCTGCAGGGCGTGGCGCTCTCGCTCTTGCCTCTCGCGCTCTGGGGCCCGTCGCTCGACCGGCATCTGGTACCCGTCGCGTTGATGAGCCTGGGAGCGCTGGCCGTCAAGGCCATCGTCATTCCGCTCTTGCTTTCCCGTGCGATTCGCGAGGCCAATGTGCGCCGCGAGGCCGAGCCTTTCATCAGCCTGCACTTCTCCCTCCTCATCGCGGCAGCGCTGGTGGGGTTCTCGTTCTGGCTCGGCACGGTTCTCGTTCTGCCCAGGCCTGCGCCGACGCCCCTGCTCGTTCCCATGGCCTTCGCGACGGTGCTCGTGGGATTCCTGGTCCTCGTCAGCCGTCGGAAGGCGGTCACTCAGGTCGTGGGTTACCTGATGCTGGAAAACGGCATCTTCATATTCGGCCAGACACTGGTCGAGCAGGTCCCGTTTGCGGTCGAGCTGGGGATCCTTCTGGACTTGCTCGTGGGCGTCTTCGTGATGGGGATCGCGATCAATCACATCAGCCGCGAGTTCGAGCATATCGACACCGAACTGCTCTCGACTCTCAGGGGCTGACGGGGATGACGTGGCTCCTGGCTTTCCTCGTTCTTGCGCCGGCCGCTCTGGGGCTCCTGGCGCTCGCGGTCAAAGATCTTCGCGTCGGCCTCGGCATCCTCCTGGGAGGAGCGCTGCTTCATTTCGCGGCGACAGCGGTTCTTTGGGCCGGCGCTCCGTCGAAGACCTTCGGAACGCTCCTGCAGCTCGATGTGATCGGCTTGATTTTCCTGTCGATCACCAGCGCTCTCTTCCTGCTCGTCGCGGTCTACACGGTCCCCTACATTCTTCAGGGCACTCACGACACGCAGGCGGCGCCGCACCGATTCGTGCCTTGCCTGCTTGCGTTTCTGGCGGCCATGAGCCTGGTGTCGGTCACCCAGAACCTTGCCCTGATGTGGGCGGCCGTCGAAGGAACGACGCTCGCCAGCGCGCCGCTCGTCTATTTCTATCGCCGGCGGGGAGCTCTCGAGGCGGCCTGGAAGTACCTGCTTCTCTGCTCGGTGGGAATTGCCCTGGCGCTACTCGGAACTTTTTGCCTTGGGGTCGCGGCGTCGGCGGTCTCCGGCGGGAAAGCCGGTCTCATGCTCAGGACGCTTGAAGCCGCAGCCCCCGGGATGGCGCGGCCATGGCTCAAGGCGGCCTTTATTCTCGCGTTGGTGGGATACGGAACCAAGATGGGCCTCGCGCCTCTCCACACCTGGCTCCCGGACACGCACAGTCAGGCTCCGTCGCCCGTCTCGGCGCTTCTCTCGGGAGCACTCTTGAACTGCGCCTTCCTGGCGATCCTGCGTTTCTTCCAGGTTTGCCTGGCTTCCGGTGACGCGGCGTTCGCGCGAACGTTGCTCGTTGTCCTCGGCTTCGTGTCGATGGGTGTCGCGTGCGCTTTCCTGGTGGGCCAGAGCGACTACAAGCGTCTCTTCGCCTATTCCAGCATCGAGAACATGGGAATCATGGCCGCCGGCGTCGGGCTCGGGGGCACCGCGGCGTACGGCGCGATCTTTCATTCGGTGAACCACTCGCTTTGCAAGGCGGGTCTCTTCCTCCTGGCGGGCAACGTCCTTCGAGTCTTCCGGACGACGACCGCTCGCGAGGCGCGTGGAGTGCTCGCAAGGATTCCAACGACCGGCGCCCTGATGGCGGCGCTCTTCCTCGCGATCGGTGGCCTGCCGCCGTTCGGACCATTCTGGAGCGAGTTCCTGATCTTTCAGGAGGCGTTGAGAGGGCCCCACGCCTGGATCGGCGTTCTCTTCGTCGCTTTCTTGACGGTGGCCTTTCTGGGCATGGCCGGGACTCTTCTCCCGATGCTCCAGGGAGCGCCCGACGAAGGCGCGCCGCGGTCTCGCGAGCCGCGGCTTTCGATCTTGCCGCCGCTCGCTCTCGCGGCCGGAGCGCTCGCGGTGGGAATCTATCTTCCTCCAATCCTGGCGGACGCCTTGCGCCGGGCCGCCGGCATGCTGGGAGGATGACCGTGGCAGAGACGCCCAACGAGAAAGGAGCCTCGCCGGGAGCGATGGCGCCCACGATTGTTTCGCCGCTCTGGACCAGGAGCGGCTCGGCCATTCGGCGAGTGGACGTTCCGGAGTTTCCCCTTGGCTCCTTTCGGAGATCTTGCGTCGACATCTGCTCGCGGGGTGGTCGACTCGTTGCCCTGTGCATCCTTCCGGCGGAGAAGCGAGATTCGGAGCAAAGGCACGAAATCCTCGCGGTGCTGGCGGACGACGCCCGAGGAACCCTCGGCCTGCTGAAGACGCCCGTCCCCAAGAGCCGGAGCTATCCGGCCCTCTCGACCGAGATCCCCCAGGCGCAGGCATTCGAGCGCGAGATCGCCGAGGATCACGGGATCCACCCCGACGGGCATCCCTGGTTGAAGCCCTTGCGCCGTCATGCGGACCTTGAGACCCGGACCGACGGCGCAAAGAGCGCCGAGCCCCATCCATTCTTTCGCGTGGAAGGATCGGGGATCCACGAGGTCGCGGTCGGGCCCGTGCACGCGGGCATCATCGAGCCCGGCCACTTCCGGTTTCAGTGCCAGGGCGAGATCGTCCACCACCTCGAGATCCAGCTCGGTTACCAGCATCGCGGCGCGCAGGAGCTCCTTCTCCGATCTTCTCCCGCGCGGCGACTGGCGGTCGCGGAATCGATCGCCGGAGACACCGCCGTGGGCCACGCCCTCGCCTACTGCATGGCGGTGGAATCGCTGGCCGGCCTCGAGCCACCGCTCTACGCCCACGCCGTGCGCGGGATCGCGCTGGAGCTCGAACGCCTCTCCAACCACGCCGGAGACCTGGGTTCGCTCTGCAACGACATCGGCTTTCTGCCGGGCGCGTCCTGGTTCGGGCGCCTCCGGGGCGAGTTCCTGAACCTCCTTCTGGACCTTTCCGGAAACCGCTTCGGCAGAGGCCTCCTCAGGCCGGGAGGCGTGCGGTTCGGACTGTCTGCCGAGCAGCGAAGAGATTTTCTCCCCCGTCTGGCCGCGGCCGAGAGGGATTTGAAGGACACGGCGCAGGCGACCTTCGACTCCCCGTCGGTCGGCTCGCGCTTCGAGCACACTGGCGTCGTCACTCAGGAGACCGCGCAAGCGCTCGGCCTGGTCGGTCCGGTCTCGCGGGCCAGCGGCTGCGATCGGGACGCGCGCCGCGATCACCCGTTCGGCATCTACCGGTTCGCCCATATTCCGGTCGCCCGCGTCGAGTCCGGAGACGTCATGGCGCGTGCCCTCGTCCGCTGGCTCGAGACGCAGCGGTCGCTGACCTTCCTCCGAGAGCAGATCCACGAGCTGCCGCCGGAAACGCTCTCTGTCGGGCCCGATCGCTCCGTTGACCGTCTCTCCCCCGACAGTCTCGCCGTCGCGATCGTCGAGGGCTGGCGCGGCGAGATCGCGCACGTGGCCGCCACATCCTCGGATGGACGGCTCGTGGGCTATCAAGTCGTCGACCCGTCCTTTCACAACTGGTTCGGCCTGGCGATGGCCCTGCGGGGCGGCCAGATCTCCGACTTTCCGCTCTGCAACAAGAGCTTCAATCTCTCCTACGCGGGACACGATCTGTGATCTTCGAGCTGTGGAGGGCCCGGCTGCGCCAGGGGCATCGGACGATGGCCTTTCCTCCGGAGGGCGTCCGGCTCCCGTCGCGATTTCGAGGCCGCCCGATCGTCGACGCCTCCAAGTGCCGGGACGGGTGCCGCGCCTGCGCCGAGGCTTGCCCGACCCAGGCGATCGGGACCGAGCCCTTGCGCGTCGATCTGGGGGCATGCCTGTTCTGCCCGATTTGCGAGGAGTCGTGCCCCGAGGGCGCAATCGTCTACACGCAGGACCATCGCCTGGCCGCGCGGTCGCGAGCGGGCCTCATCGTCTCGGGCGCCGAGGCGCCGCGGATGGCGGCGCTCGACCGGGGCATGCGCGCGCTCTTCGGCCGTTCGCTCAAGTTGCGTCAAGTCTCCGCCGGCGGCTGCAGCGGCTGCGAAGCCGAGCTCACCGCGACGGGCAACGTGGTCTTCGATCTCGGGCGTTTTGGAATCCAGTTCGTGGCCTCTCCACGGCACGCCGACGGGATCGTCGTGACCGGCCCGGTGACCACCAACATGGAGCTCGCGCTGCGCGAGACCTACGCGGCGGTTCCCGCGCCGAAGATCGTGATCGCGGTGGGCGCGTGCGCTTTGACCGGCGGCCCGTTCGCCGGGGCGCAGTCCTCGCGCGACGGCGTCCCCGCGGACATCCCTGTCGATCTGTCCATACCGGGCTGCCCTCCCCACCCGTTGACGATTCTCGACGGCCTCCTGCGGCTTCTCGGCCGTCTCGACGGGCGCGCGGCGGCTTCGAGCCGCTTGGGCGATCCCGGGCCGGTCTGAACCCGTCCGGGCGCGTCCTTCTCCGGTAGTCTTTCCGGCACGGCCGGGGCCTCCCCGCCGCCCCGCCGGCGGCCGCCCGGCCGATTGATGCAGATACATCATTACGGCCTTCCCGGGCGCGACCTAACGTGTCGAGCATGTCAC
Organism: uncultured Acidobacteriota bacterium; assembly: GCA_963733955.1. Taxonomy (GTDB): domain Bacteria; phylum Acidobacteriota; class Thermoanaerobaculia; order UBA5066; family Gp7-AA6; genus DATFTF01. The sequence continues at coordinate 54,313 of CAVTEW010000002.1, read as the reverse complement.
CCACACGCACCATCACGCTGGACGGAAACGAAGCGGCCGCCTCGGTGGCGCACCGCCTGAGCGAAGTCATCGCCATCTACCCGATCACCCCCTCTTCGGCGATGGGCGAGCTGGCCGACGAATGGTCGTCCCGGGGCCAGACCAACATCTGGGGCGCCGTGCCCAAAGTCGTGGAAATGCAGTCGGAAGGGGGCGCGGCCGGCGCCGTGCACGGAGCGCTCCAGGCCGGCGCGCTCTCGACGACGTTCACGGCCTCGCAGGGTCTGCTCCTGATGATCCCCAACCTCTACAAGATCGCCGGCGAGCTGACCCCGTTCTGCCTCCACGTGGCCGCCCGGACCCTGGCCACCCACGCCCTCTCCATCTTCGGCGACCACTCCGACGTCATGGCTTGCCGCCAGACCGGACTGGCCCTGCTCGCCTCCGGATCGGTCCAGGAGGCCCACGACTTCGCCGCGATCGCGCACGCCGCCACGCTGGCCTCGCGCATCCCCTTCCTCCACTTCTTCGACGGCTTCCGCACCTCCCACGAGATCGCCAAGATCCAGGAGCTCGCCGACGACGACCTCCGAGCGATGATCGACGAGGAGCTGGTCGCCGCCCACCGGCGGCGGGCCTTGACGCCCGATCGCCCGATCCTGCGCGGCACCGCGCAGAATCCCGACGTCTTCTTCCAGGCCCGCGAGGCCTGCAATCCCTTCTACCTGGCCGCGCCGGGAATCGTGGCCGAGACGATGCGGCGGTTCGAGAAGATTACCGGCCGGGCCTACTCCCTCTTCGACTACGTCGGCCACCCCCAGGCCGAGCGGGTCCTGGTCCTGATGGGCTCGGGCGCCGAAGTGGCGCACGAGACGGTCGACTGGATGCTCGCGCGCGGAGAGAAGGTCGGCCTGCTCAAGGTCCGCCTCTATCGGCCCTTCGACGTCGCGGCGTTCGTCGCCGCGCTGCCGGCGTCGGCCCGCGCGCTCGCGGTCCTCGACCGCACCAAGGAGCCCGGCTCGGTGGGCGAACCGCTCTACCAGGACGTCGTGACCGCCCTGGCCGAAGCGCAGGCCGCCGGAACGATCGCCGCGATGCCGCGCGTGCTCGGCGGGCGCTACGGCCTGTCCTCCAAGGAATTCGACCCGGCCATGGTCTACGCCGTCTTCGCCGAGCTCCAGCGCCCCGCTCCCAAGAACCACTTTACCGTCGGGATCGTCGACGACGTCACCGGCACGTCCCTCCCGGTGGAGGCGGACTTCGACATCGAGCCCGACGCCATGGTCCGGGCGGTCTTCTACGGCCTGGGCTCGGACGGGACGGTGGGCGCGAACAAGAACACGATCAAGATCATCGGCGAAGAGACCGCGCACCAGGCCCAGGGGTATTTCGTCTACGACTCCAAGAAGTCCGGCGCGGTCACCATCTCCCACCTGCGCTTCGGCCCCGGGCCCATCCGGTCCTCCTACCTCGTGCGCAAGGCGAGCTTCGTGGCCTGCCACCAGTTCGAGTTCCTCAACCGCTACGACATGCTCGAAGAGGCGCGCCCCGGAGCGGACTTTCTTCTCAACGCTCCCTACGGCCCCGAAGAGGTCTGGGACCACCTCCCCCGCGAGGTCCAGGAGCAGCTCCTGGCCAAGCGCATCCGCTTCCACGTGATCGACGCCTACAAGCTGGCGCGGGAGATCGGCTTGAAGGGCCGCATCAACACGATCATGCAGACGTGCTTCTTCGCCATCAGCGCCGTTCTTCCCGTGCCGGAAGCCATCGCCCAGATCAAGAAGGCGATCGAAGAGACGTACGGGAAGAAGGGAGGCGAGGTCCTGCGGCGCAACTTCGCCGCGGTCGACGGCGCGCTGGCCGAGCTCAAAGCCGTGCCGCTTCCGGAGCAGGTCACCGCCCGGCACGGGCGGCCCCCGATCGTCTCGGTCGAGGCGCCGGACTTCGTCCAGCGCGTGACCGCGGTGATGATCGCCAACCACGGCGACCGCCTTCCCGTCTCGGCGTTTCCCGTCGACGGCACCTGGCCCCTCGGGACGAGCCAATGGGAGAAGCGCAACATCGCGACGGAGATCCCGGTCTGGGACGAGTCGCTCTGCATCCAGTGCAACAAGTGCGCGCTGGTCTGCCCCCACGCGGCGATCCGCGTCAAGGTCTACGAGCCCGCGGGCCTGGTCGGAGCCCCGGCGACCTTCAAGTCGACGGACTTCCGCGCCGCCGACTACGCCGGCCACAAGTACACCGTGCAGGTCGCGCCGGAGGACTGCACCGGCTGCACGCTGTGCGTCCAGTTCTGCCCGGCCAAGGACAAGTCCAATCCCAAGCACAAGTCGATCAACATGGCGCCGCAGGCGCCCCTGCGCGAGGCCGAGCGCGAGAACTACGCCTTCTTCCTCGACCTGCCCGAGCCCGACCGGACCAAGCCGCGGGTTCTGGACGTCAAGTCGACCCAGTTCTTCCAGCCTCTCTTCGAGTACTCCGGGGCCTGCGCCGGCTGCGGCGAGACACCCTACATCAAGCTGCTGACGCAGCTCTTCGGCGATCGGGCCCTCGTCGCCAACGCCACCGGATGCAGCTCGATCTACGGCGGCAATCTCCCCACCACGCCCTACACCACCAACTGCGAGGGGCGCGGGCCGGCCTGGTCCAACTCCCTCTTCGAGGACAACGCGGAGTTCGGCCTGGGCATGCGCCTGGCCGTCGACACGCATCGGGACGCCGCGCTCGACGGGCTGGCCAGGCTGGCCTCGGGGCTTCCCCAGACGCTGGTGAACGAGCTCCTCGTCGCCGACCAGTCCAACGAGGCCGGCATCGCCGCGCAGCGGTCGCGGGTGCGCGATTTGAAGGCCCTGCTGACCGGACGCCGCGACGCCGAGGCGGCGCGCCTGCTCCTCTGCGCCGACTACCTCGTCCGCAAGAACGTCTGGATCGTAGGCGGCGACGGCTGGGCCTATGACATCGGCTTCGGCGGCCTGGACCACGTCCTCGCCTCCGGCCGCGACGTCAACGTCCTGGTGCTCGACACCGAGGTCTATTCCAACACCGGCGGCCAGCAGTCCAAGGCCACGCCGCTCGGGGCCGCGGCCAAGTTCGCCGCTGCGGGCAAGGAGACGGCCAAGAAGGACTTGGGACTCATCGCCATGAGCTATGGCCACGTGTACGTCGCCCGCATCGCCTTCGGCGCCAAGGATCACCAGACGGTCAAGGCGTTCCTGGAGGCGGAGTCCTATCCCGGACCGTCCCTGATCATCGCCTACAGCCACTGCATCGCGCACGGCTACGACATGGCCATGGGTACCGAGCAGCAGAAGCTCGCCGTCGACAGCGGCGTGTGGCCGCTCTACCGGTTCGATCCGCGGCGCACGCCCGAGGGTCAGGCTCCCTTTCAGCTCGACTCCGCGCCGCCCAAGATCCGCGTCGATCAGTACACCAAGAACGAGAACCGCTTCCGGATGATCGAGCGGCTCGGGCCCGACCGGGCCCGGCAGCTCGGCGCCGCCGCGCAGCTCGCGACGGACCGCCGGTTCCGGCAGTACCAGCAGCTCGCGGCCATGACGCCGGCGGCGCCGCCGGCCGCGCAACCCGCGCCCGTTCCGGAGGGGTGACGCCATGGACCTGACCACGAGCTACCTCGGCCTCGAGCTGCCGCACCCCTTCATGCCCGGGGCCTCGCCGCTGGTCGACGATCTGGGAATGGTCCGCCGCCTGGAGGACGCCGGGGCCGCGGCCATCGTCATGCACTCCCTCTTCGAGGAGCAGATCCTCGTGGAGCAGCGCGAGGCCTTGCTCTTCGAGACCAACGCGGAGTCGCACGCCGAGGCCGTCTCGTACTTGCCCGAGCCCGGCCTCTTCGCGCTCGGTCCCGACGAGTACCTCGAGCAGGTCCAGCGCATCCGGGCCGCCGTCGCCGTGCCGGTGATCGCGTCGCTGAACGGGACGACGCCCCATTCCTGGATCGAGTACGCGCGGCTGATCGAACAGGCCGGCGCTCACGCGCTGGAGTTGAACGTGTACTACCTGGCCTCCGACATCCTGGAGACCGGCGAGGACGTGGAGCGGCGGACCCTGGAAACCGTCGAGGCGGTCAAGGGATCGGTCTCGATTCCCGTCGCGGTCAAGCTCTCCCCCTTCTTCTCCTCCTTCGCCAACTTCGCCCGGCGCCTGGACGAGGCCGGCGCGGACGGCCTGGTGATCTTCAACCGCTTCTACCAGCCCGACATCGACGTCGAGGCCCTGGACGTCCTGCCCACCATGCGCTTCTCGACTTCGGCCGAGCTGCTCCTGCGCCTGCGCTGGCTGGCCATCCTCTCCGGCCGCATCGACGCCTCGCTCGCGGTCACCGGGGGCGTCCACACCGCGACCGACGCGATCAAGGCGGTCATGGCCGGCGCCCACGCGGTGCAGATGGTCTGCGCCCTCTTGAAGCGCGGGCCCCAGCACCTGCGCACGGTGCGCGAAGAGATGGAAGCGTGGATGGAGGAGCACGGCTACGAGTCGCTGCGCCAGATGCAGGGAAGCATGAGCATGGTCAAGAGCGGCAACCCCGCCGCGCTCGAGCGCGCCAACTACATGCGCGTGCTGCAGAGCTGGAGGATGCCATAAGGGATCCGACGGGGGGACGGGGGGAAACCGCTTCTGGTTCGTTCGCATCAGGCGCGCCGGCCGGAGTCCCGGTAGTTTGAAGCAGGCCAAGGAGGACTCCATGCTGAGCGTCGAAGACTTCACGTCACTGCCGAACGGATTCGTCGTCCCGCAGGAAGGCCGCGTGGACGTCTGCCCGCGCTGCGGCCGCAACGGGGTCGAGGAGCATCCGGCGTGCGGAGGCCCGTTCTTCCTCCACCGCCAGGCCATCGACGTGCGCGGGGACGGGATGCTCGTCGAGCCGCTCGACCGCTGCGCCCTTCTCCAGAACTGACGCGCGCCGATCGCGCCTGCCGGTCATGGAGCGCATCGACGGGATCGTCCGAATCGACTGGATCGTCCCCGCGATCGCCTCTCTGACGCTCGGCCTGGCCCCCTTCGTTCCTCAGCCGCACCTGCTCGAGAAGTTGCGATGGCTCCTGTCCGGCCGGCGGTTCGCTCCGGTGGACGTCTTCGACCTGCTCCTGCACGGGGCACCATGGGTCTGGCTCGGCTGGACCCTCCTTCGAAAACTCTAGCGAACCGGCCGCGGGGACGTCAGCTCGCGCGCGCGGCTCCGGCGGCGCCGGCCGCGCCGAACAGCCGCATCAGGAGCGCGACCCCCAGGCCCCACGCGCCGTTCAAGATCAGGGCGCCGATCAGCATCTCCGAGCGCCACCCCCCGGCCACCGGCTGTCCCTTGAGCGGAAACACCACGAAGAAGGCGACGAGGCTCGGAGCGATCGCGCCGATCACCGCCGCCAAAGCCCAGTGCGCCGCGCCCCCGAAGCCTCGAATCGCCAGCCACAGCAGGATCCCCCACACGCCGCCCCAGAACGCCAGGGAGATTACCGCGGGGACCTGCAGCGGCCTGGTCGGCGTCAGGGCGTAGGCGGCCCGGTCGGTCTTGCCGGCGGCGTGAAGGAGCGCCAGAAGGCCCTGATGGAAGATCAGGGTGGAAAGGAATCCCGCCAGGAACGCCTTGATGTAGGTCATCGCGATTCCCTTCTGCGCGAGAGGAGCGGGGTCCCGCGCGATCGGCCCATCTTACCGATCGGGCGCCGCCTTGTCCGCCCGCACCATTCGTGACTACAATCCGGTCTGGCCCGCGCAACCGGAAGGAGCGCACGATGTTTTCCGAATCCCCCCTCGACCCGCGATTCCAGGTCCCCGGTCCGACGGCGCAGGAAGTGGAGGACTGGGCGCAGCGTGAGAGCGCGCGCCGCAAGGCCTGGCTGGAGGGACCGACGGAGGACGAGCAGAGGGAATGGGCACTGCGCTGGCGGCTCAAGGCCCGTGTCGGCCTCGCGGAATCGCGCCTGCCGGCGTCTCCGCAGGACGTGAAACGGTGGGTCGAGCAGGAGCGGGCGCGCCGCAAGGCCTGGCTGGAGGGACCGACGGAGGACGAGAAACGGGACTGGGCCCGCCGAAACCTTGGCCGATCCGGACCCGAGCTCGGGGCGCCGCCCTCGGCTCCCGCGGCGGACGAGGTCGAAGCCTGGGCCAAGGCGGAGAACAGCCGCCGCCGCCAGTGGGCCGAGGGACCTTCGTCCGAGGAAAAGCAACGGTGGGCCCGCCGCGAATCGGCCGGCCCCTGGGGCCAGTGGATGGAAGAGGGCGCCGCCGAGCTCGTGCTCCCCGAGGTCGCGCAGCGCTTCCTGCGCGAGATGGAGCTCGCCGGCAAAGGCTCGTTCTACGCCCTGTCCCACGCCCCCGCGATCATGTGGTCGTACTTCGTCCGCGCCGGCCGCGCCTTCGAACAGGAGCTGTACCAGCAGCCGCGCCGCGGCCGCGTCCCGTTTTAACCGTCGCCGGAGCTGCGGAAGGAGGCCTGCGCCTTCGGCTCACCGGCGATCGGCTCGGCCGGATGCGGCCTCGACCGCTCGCCTGGCCTCCTTGCATCCGCTCCGGCTCCCGCAGCGCGAGTCGTTTCGCGAATCCAGTTCGCGAAACTTCGTCGCGCCGCGGACCGGGGCTGGCACCGCGGGCCTTTCTCGTCACTCGTCACTCGCCACTTCCTATCGCAATCGTCTCGGATATCGCGCCAGGTGGCCGGCCTCCGCGTCGGAGGGAAGCCGGCGCACCTGCAGGATCGAGACGAGCACGAGCAGCACGCTGACCGCGCCGCCGAGCAGCGCGATGGTCCGGAACGGGAGTCCGAACAGCAGCGCCGAGCCGCTGGCGCGGGTCATCCACATCGCCGCCAGCACGGCGGCCCATCCGAACAGGGTCAGCACGGACAGGACCTGCACGCGGCGCCGCACGTTGTGGGCGATGGCGGCCAGGCGGCCCGGCGCCTCGCGCATGCTCTCCACCGATTCCAGGACGCGGTCCAGGCGGAACCGCGCGTCGAGCATCCACTGCCCGACGTTGCGCAGGCGCAGGCCCTCGCCCGCCTCCAGGCGCATCAGGCGGCCGAAGAACCGGTTCTCGTGCGTCCGCAGGTCGAACTCCGGATCGAGCTCCTTGACCATGGCCTCCGCGGTCAGCACCGCCTTGAGGTATCGGACCGCGTCGGGCGAGAGGGCCATGGCGTGCTTGCGCACGACCGCGAGCATCTCGATCTCGAAGATGTCCTCGGAGAGCGCGAATCCCTCCGGGCCCACGCGGGCGCTCTCGACGTAGTTCTTCATGGACTCGATCAGGTCCCGGCGGGCCGCGGCCGCGTCGGTCCCGTGCGAGGGCGTGAGGAACCGGAAGAACTCGTCCACGGCCTTCCCGGTGTGTCCGGCAAACAGGCTCTGCGCGAAGTACCGCAGCGACTGGGTCGTCTTGTCGTCGAGCTTCCCCACGATCCCGAAATCGACGTAGCCGATCGCGTCGCCGGGCAGCACGATCAGGTTCGCCGGATGAGGATCGGCGTGGAAGTAGCCGAACCGATAGATCTGGTTCAGGGCGTTCCAGACGATGTGGCTGGCGATGCGGCGCGGGTCGTGCCCCTGCGCGGCCAGAACCTGCAGCAGCGCGGCGTCCTGATTGCGGATGGCCGCCACGACGTCGAGAACCGGGATTCCTTCCAGATAGTCCAGGGTCAGGACCCGCGCCGTGGTGTGCTCGGGGTAGACGCGGGGATTGCGCTCGAAGGGGTCGCCCTGGGCGTTGTTGCGCAGGACCGAGGCGTGCCGGGCCTCGATGCGGTAGTCGAGCTCTTCCACGGTCCAGCGCGCGAACTCGTCGACCAGGTCGCGCGCCCGGGTGGGACCGAAGAGCGGGATCGCGTCGATCCAGGCGGCCAGCCAGCCCATCAGGCGCAGGTCGGCCAGCACGCGCCGCCGGATCCCCGGACGCTGGACCTTGACCGCGACGGGGGTGCCGTCCGGAAGCTCGGCCCGGTGCACCTGCCCGATCGACGCCGCGGCCAGCGGCTCCCAGCTAAACGACCGGAAGAGCTCTTCGACCGGGCGCCCGAGCTCGCTCTCGACGATCGGCCGCACCTGGTCCGCCGGGAACGGCCGCACCTGATTCAAGAGTTGAAAGAACTGCAGGCAATAGTCCTCGGGGAGGATGTCGAAACGCAGGGCCAGAGCCTGGCCGAGCTTGACCCAGGTGCCGCCGAGGTCCTCGAGGGCCTCCTGCATCCGCTCGGCGCGCCCCGCGGGATCGCGCCGGAGAAGCCAGGGAACGATCAGGTGCCGCCAGGCGGCGGCCCACAGGGCCCAGGCTCGCTCCAGGATGCTTCCGATCGTCGGACTTACTCCGGCGGGCCGGATCCGCCGCTTCGCGCGGCTATCCATGCGCGGCGCGCGCGGCGGACGATGCGTCGAGGGCGGATGGCATGGCTCTTCTCAAACGGTTGCGCCGCGAGGAACGGGTCTCCCCGAGCGTATCAAGAAGACAGCGCCCAAGGCATCGCCGATCCGGGCGGGCGGCCGCCCCGCTCCAACAGTCCTCCGGCGCTCAGTTCGCCGGGACCGTCATCACCGGGCAGGGAGCCGACGTGATGACGCGGGAGGCCACGCTTCCCATGAGAAACCGGGCCACGCCGGTCCTCCCGTGCGTCCCCACGACCACGAGGTCGGCCCGCTTCTCGCGCGCCGCCTCGGCGATGGCCTCGTCCGCGAGGCCCGCCAGGAGGAAGGATTCCGCCCGAAGTCCCCGGCGGCCGGCGTCCTCGACGAGCTTCCGGAGTCCGATTTCCGCGCCCTCGCGGAGCTTGGCGTCCAGCTCGTCGTAGACCGCCGGACTCAGGGACACGTCGGTCGGGAGCAGCGAGGGCGGCTGGTACGCGTGGACGATCAGCAGCTGCGCCCCGGCGGTCCTGGCCAGCTCGATCGCCTCGTTGAAGGCCTTGCCCGACGCGGGAGAGAAATCCGTCGCGAAGAGAATGCGCCGGAAGGATTCCATGGCCTGCTCCTTTCTCCGTCCGCAAAATCAGGATCGCGCGGTGCTGGTTTGCTCGTGAGGCGTTGGCATGACCGTCGCCTACGCTGCGCTTGGAGTCTGCGCCTTCGGCGCACCGGCGCGGCCGGGCGGCTCGGCTCGTCCGTCGAGAACACCGGCAGGCCCTCTAACTTGCCCGAACGGTCAGCACCGGGCAGGATGCCGTGGAGATCACGCGCGCGGCCACGCTTCCCAGAAAGAAACGCGCGGCGCCGGTGCGCCCGTGGGTCCCCAGGATCACAAGATCCGCATTGTTCTCGGCGGCGGCGGCGGTGATGGCCTCGTTGGCGGCGCCCAGGAGCACCAGCGTCCGGGCGTTCACACCGGCCTTGCGGGCTTGCTCCTGGAGCGCCGCGAGCCTCTTCTCCGATTCTTCCCGCATGCCGGTATCCACCTGTTGGTACACCGCCGGGGCCACGAATCCGTCGGCCCACAGGCTCGGCGGCAGGTAGGCGTGCGCGATCACCAGCTCGGCGCCTTCCTTTCCGGCGATCTCGAGCGCCTTCTGGAAGGCCCCGGCCGAGGCTTCGGAAAAATCCGTGGCGTAAAAGATGCGTCGGAAAGAGGCCATGCCGTCTCCTCCAGGGGAGGGCGACCAACCGATGGCCGCGAGCCCCCTGCAGCATCTCGCCGCCCTCAGCGGCAGCCATGATGCGTTCGAATCAGTGAGCGGGCGTCGGGAGCCGACCTCTCGCCCATCCGGCTGTTTCGGTCCTAACCGGCGGCCTTGCGCCGCGGCCCGCGGCTCTTGACGACCCACCCTTTGGTCTGGGAGAGCGGCCGGGCCACGCCCCGTCCCAGCGCCTCCAGGAGATCGGTCGTCGTCACGATGCCGACCAGGTCGCCGCCGTCCATCACAGGCAGGCATCCGATGCTGCGGCCGCGCAGCAGGTTCGCCGCCTGGCGCAACGTCATCTCCGGAACGGCGGTGACGGCGGGGGAAGTCATCACGTCCTCGACGACCTGGACCTGCCGGAAGGTGCCGGCGGCCTCCAGATCCCGAGCCGAGGCGATGCCCACCACTTCCTGGTTCCGAAGCACGACCAGGTGATGGATCCGCCGCTCGCGCATGAGAGCGAAGGCGTGCTCCGCGGACTCCCCCGCGGAGACGGTCAAGACCCGCGAAGTCATGAGGTCCTCAACGCGCATCGCCATCACCGCCTTTCCGGGACACCGGAACCTCGCCTCCTAGCGGCTCGTGGAAGAAGGGTGTGCGGTGGCGTTGCGAGCGCCGCGGAGCCGGATGCGAGGCGACGCGACGAAGGCGATGTGGAACGCATCGGGGAGGAGCGGCAACGACGCAGACGGCTTCGCGCCGCCGCAACCGCTTGCGGCGGCGGGGCTTTTGCCTGCCGTGCACCGCGGATCCGTGCCGGGACGAACTCCGTTGAACCGGCACGGATGTTTGCTTGCTGAGAAATGCAAAAGCCCTGACGCGACACCCGCATCGATTTTTCCACGGGCTGCTAGGCCGCCCGCACCGTCAGGACCGGGCAAGGCGCCGTCGCGACGACCCGCGCGGCGACGCTTCCCAGGAGGAATCGGGAGACGCCCTTGCGCGCATGGGTGCCCATCACCACAAGATCCGCATTGTTTTCCTTCGCGGCCGCGGTGATGGCCTGATCCGGCGCGCCGGCCAGGATCAACGCTCCGGCCCGGACTCCTTCCTTCTGGGCCTGGGCCACGATCGGACGCAGCCTTTCTTCGACCTGATTGCGGAGAACCCGGTCCCACTCCTCGTACACGCCGGCGGCCACCGATTGCGCCTCGATCACGCTGGGGTGCTGGTAGGCATGGGCGATCAGCAGCTCCGCGGCGCTCTCCTTGGCCAGATCGATGGCTTCGTGCAGCGCCGGCTCGGACGCCTCGCCGAAATCCGTGGCCACCAGAATGCGACGAAAGGGATTCATGGTGCGCTCCTCCTCACCTGGTCGCGGGCTCGGCCGACATCGGCCTCTCTTCCCGCGGCGAATCGATGCGTGATCCTCTCCGTCCACCGAGACCCTCGCGCCCCGCGACGCTGCGGAACGGCCAGAACCGGGCACGGCGCGGCGGCGATGACTCTCGCGGCGACGCTGCCCAGGATCAGGCGCGGCAGGCCGCTGCGCCCGTGGGTCCCGACGACCACGAGATCCACGCCGTGTTTCTTCGCGGCGCGGGCGATGGCCCGCTCCGGATTTCCCGTCAGCAGCAGGCCGGTCGCCCGCACCCGGGCCCGGCCCGCGGTCTTCAGGAGGGACGCGATCGCGCGGCCGGCTTCGCGCCGCGCCGCCGCCGCGAGCTCATCCGCGGTCCGCGGGAATGGGAAGCCGTCCGGCGACAGGGGAGCGGCAATCCGCAGCACGTGAGCGATGAAGAGCGGCGCGCCCCGGCCGGCCGCCAGACGGATCGCCTCCCGAAACGCGGGAGACGATGCCCCGGAAAAATCGGTCGCGAAGAGAATTCCCGCGGGATTCTTCACTTCCACCCCCGCAATCAAATCCTCTTCCTTTTCGCCGCGCGGCGCATGATCCGAACTCATCATTGGAACCGCGAAGGAACGGAAGAAGAGGCGAGGCTGGTCGGCTACTCGAGCAGCTCCAGGACCCGCTGGAGCTTCTCGCGGACGATCCCGGCGATTTCGCGAAGCTCCGGCCGGCTTTGCGCCGCGATCGTCTGCATCGGGTCCACCGCGACCACGACGGCGTGGCCGTCGTCCCCCTCGTAGACGATGACGTTGCAGGGCAGAAGGAGGCCGATCTCGAGCTCGGCTTCCAGAGCGCGGTGCGCCAGCGGAGGGTTGCAGGCGCCCAGGATCTTGTAGCGGCGGAAGTCCACTCCGAGCTTCTCGTTGAGGGTTTCGCGGACGTCGATCTGCGTCAGGACGCCGAATCCCTCGCTCTTCAAGGCCTCGGGAAGACTGGCCAGGGCTTCCTGGTATCCCTCACGAAGGACCTTTCGAATGCCGAATGTCTCGGTGGCGGTCTCGGTTTCCATTTGCCTTCTCCTCTCGGGGACGTGAAGCGGTCAGGCGGCGAAGCGCGACAGCTCGACCGGCAGGCGGCGAGCGCCCCATTGGCCGGGGCGCCGCTCGAACACGCCGGGGCAAGCTTCGCCGCAGCCGGGGCAGCGGCCGTTCTCCAGGTTCCAGTCGGTGATCTCGTAGCCGTCGCGCCCGATCAGAAGCGCGGAGCAGGCGTAGCAGTGCGTGCTCCCCGCCTCCGGCTCGCGGACGTTCCCGACGTAGGCGTAGCGGACGCCCTGAGAGAGCGCGATCCGCCGCGCCCGCCGCAGCGTTTCCGGCGGGGTCGGCGGCGCGTCCCGCATCTTCCAGTCGGGATGGAAGGCCGAGAAATGCAAGGGCACGTCCGGACCGAGGTTCTCCACGATCCAGCCGCACATGCGCGCGATCTCGTCGCTCGCGTCGTTGTGGCCGGGGATTACGAGATTGGTGATCTCCAGCCAGACGTCCGTTTCCTTCTTGAGATAGACGAGCGTGTCGAGAACCGGCTGCAGGCGCGCTCCGGTGATCTCCCGGTAGAACTTGTCGGTGAACGCCTTGAGGTCCACGTTGGCGGCGTCGATCGACCGATAGAACTCCTTGCGCGGCTCCTCGCGGATGTAGCCGGCGGTGACGGCGACCGTGGCGATGCCGGTTTCGCGGCAAGCCGCGGCCACGTCCGCCGCGTACTCGAGAAAAATCGTCGGATCGTTGTACGTGAACGCGACGCTGCGGCACCCGAGCTCCCGGGCGGCGCGCGCGATGGCTTGCGGAGAGGCCTCCTCGGAGAGCGTCCGCGTTTCGCGCGACTTGCTGATGTCCCAGTTCTGGCAGTACTTGCAGGAGAGGTTGCAGCCGGCCGTTCCGAAGGAGAGGACCGCCGTTCCAGGAAGGAAATGGTGGAGCGGCTTCTTTTCGATCGGATCGACGCAGAAGCCGCTGGAGCGCCCGTAGGTCGTCAGGACGATCTGGTCCTCCTGGCGGGCCCGCACGAAGCAGAGCCCACGCTGCCCCTCGCGCAGGGTGCAGAGATGCGGGCAGACGTCACACTGCACGCGGCCGTCCTCGAGCCGGCGCCAGTATCTGGTCGGGACCGTCGAAGACGTTGTGTTCATGGTGCTTCGTCCGAATGTCAGGGTCTCGCACTCGCCGGATTCGCGCATGGTCCGATTGCATCAACCGCGAGAGCGCGACCCTTTGATGCAGCTGGATCTGGCCTCCGGTCCGGCGGAGGCCCAAGCTCGAGTCGGCACCGTGGGGAGGCAGTCATGGACGTTCAAGCGGTGATGACGCGCAGCGTGAGATTCACCGGCCTCGACGCGACCGTGGCCGACGTGGCTCGAATCATGGCCGACAACGACTGCGGGGCCGTTCCGATCGTCGACGACGACCGGCGCGTGGTCGGCATCGTGACCGACCGCGACGTCTGCCTGGCCATGGCCAACGCGCGGCGCCTGCCTGCGGAGATCCCCGTCGATCACGTCATGAGCAAGACGCCCCGCCTGTGCGGCCCCGCCGACGACTTGATGGCGGCGCTGCAGACGATGCAATCGGAGCGGGTGCGGCGTCTTCCCGTCGTCGACGCCGACGGCAAGCTCCGCGGAATCCTGAGCATCGACGACGTCGTCCTGCGCGTCCGGTCGGCGGGAACGCGGCAGGCGCCGGAGCTGCCGCCGGACAAGCTGATTCCGATTCTCCAGGCGATCTTCAAGCGCTCGAGCGCGCGGAAACGGGCGCTCGCCGCGTCCTGACCGCGGCGGCGGCGGAAAAGGGGCAGGGCGCTTACGCGCCGGCGTCCCCCGCCCCGGAGGCCGACCCGGCCGAATTCGCCGCGGGCCTCGGGCGGCGGCGCGATTGCGGGCGTCCCCGGAGGCGCCCGGGCCAGCGCCGCTCGTAGTCCTGGAGCCGCCGCCGGGCGGCGTCGAAGGCCAGCCGGATCGCCGCGAAGACGTCCTCCTCCTCGGGCTGCAGATCCACGACGATCTCCTCTTCCGGAACGGTCAGCCGGATGCGCGCGCCGTAGACCGGACCCTTGCGGTGATGGGCCCGATCCGCCTCGATCCAGACCTCACATCGCGAGATTCGTTTCGAGTACCTCTCCAGACCCGACGCCCTGCGCCGCACCTTCGCCTCGACGGCCTCGGACGGACGGATTCCCCGGATGGCGATGTCGAGCGGGATGTTCATGCGCGCCTCCTTTGGGACAGATCCTCGTCGGCTTCGATCCACGTGCGCGATGTGGCTACGCGTAGACCTCGCTCAGCTGCTCGTAGAGCCTCCAGGCGTCTTCGGCCCGGAAGAGCTCCGTCCCCGGGTTCAGGACCGCCGCCGAAGCGACCGCGACTCCGAAACGCACGGCCTCTCCCAGGGGATGGCCGCGGACGAGAAAGAACAGAACGCCGGCCAGCAGGCTGTCGCCGGCGCCCACGCTGCCCGCCGCCAGCACGGCGGGAGAAGACACCTTGCCTTCGTCCGAAGAGGTCGCCCAGAGCGCTCCGGCCGCGCCCAGCGAGACCACCAGAGACTGGCAGTCGGTTCGACGCACGAAATCTCTGGCTTGCTCTCGCAGCCGCAGCTCGTCGGAGAGCGCAGTCCCGACCAGCTCGCTGAATTCCCTGAGACTCGGCTTGAGGAGATAGATGCCCTCGGCCAGAGCGGCCCGCAGCGGCTCGCCGGACGCGTCCAGAACCAGCCGCGCTCCGGACCTCCGGCAGTAGGCGGCTACGCGAGCCCAGAAGTCTTCCGGGACTCCGGGCGGCAGACTGCCGCTCCCGACCACGTACCGCGGAGGCGGATCCATGTCCCGGAGCGTTTGCAGACACGGGCTCCATTCGGACTCGGACAGGGTCGGACCGGGAAAGACAAAACGGTATTGATGGCCCGAGGTCCTCTCGAACACGTTGAGATTGATCCGAGTCTGCCCGGCAATCGGGAGGGGAAGGAGGGAGAGTCCCTCCCGCGTCAACAGCCCGCGGAGCAGATCCGCGGCCAGGCCCCCTGCGGGATAGATGGCCAGGGACTCCTCGCCCAGCCGCGCAAGCGCGCGCGAGACGTTGATTCCGCCTCCTCCGGGCTCATATCGCGGTTGGATGCAGCGGAGCTTGCGCTCGGCAACGACGTGATCCACCTCGGAGCTCTCGTCGATCGCCGGATTCATCGTGAGCGTCACAACGTAGGACATCGGGCTTCTTCGGGGCCTCTCCGCGGTCGGCGTCGGTTTTCCGGCCGTCCGCAGCTCCATGAAACCCGGGGGCGCGCCCGGATGCCTGATGCAAATGCCTCAGCCCTTGACGCAGGCGACGGGCCGGACCCGGGCCACGCGCCGCGACAAACCGGTCGATTCCGCCACGCGCGCCACCTCGTCCACGTCCTTGTAGGCGCCGGGGGCCTCTTCGGCGGCGCCCTTGGCGGTGTGCGCCTTGATGAGGATCCCCTGCTGCGCGAGCTCGCGCAGAAGCGCCGGTCCCTGCCAGCGAGCCTTGGCCTTCGTGCGGCTCATGGTTCGACCGGCCCCGTGGCAGGACGACGCGAACGCGCGCGAAGCGGACTCGCGCGTGCCGGCCAGGATGTAGGAGGCGGTCCCCATCGTGCCGCCGACCAGGACCGGCTGGCCGATCGCGCGATAGTCCTGCGGCAGCTCGGGATGGCCGGGCCCGAAGGCGCGGGTGGCTCCCTTGCGGTGGACGAAGAGGAGGCGTTCGCGCCCGTCCACCTCGTGCCGTTCGGCCTTGCAGGTGTTGTGGGAGACGTCGTAGAGGAGCCGCAGCTCTGCCCGAGGAACGTGCCGGGCGAAGACCCTTCGGACCAGGGCGCCAATGACCTGCCGGTTCGCCAGCGCGCAGTTGATGGCCGCGCGCATCGCGCCCAGGTAGTCCTCGCCCTCGGGCGAGCGGATCGGCGCGCATGCCAGCTCCCGGTCGGGCAGGGCGATCCCGTACCGCGGCGCGACCGGCACGAAGCGCTGCAGGAATTCCGTTCCGATCTGATGCCCCAGGCCCCGCGATCCGCAATGGATGCTGACCAGGAGATCTCCCTGCGCGAGGCGGAAGGCCGCGGCGGCCTCGGCGTCGAAGATCCTCTCCACCGCCTGCAGCTCCAGATAGTGGTTCCCCGAGCCCAGGCTTCCCACCGCGTCCAGCTGCCGCTCCTTGGCCCGCCGGCTCACCTTCGAGGGGTCCGCGCCTTCCGCGCGGCCGTGCTCCTCGATGCGCGCGAGATCCTCGGGCTCTCCCCATCCCCGCTCCACCGCCCAGACCGCGCCGCCGGAAAGCACCTCGTCGAGCTGCGAAATGGTCAGCTTGACCGCGCCGCCCGACCCGACGCCGGCCGGCACCGTGCGGTAGAGATCATGCGCGACCGTCTCCAGCCGCTCTCCGAGGTCGGCGGCCTGGATCCCGGTGGTGAAGGTCCGCACGCCGCAGGAGATGTCGAAGCCCACGCCGCCGGCGGAAACGACGCCGCCCCGATCGGGATCGAAGGCGGCCACGCCGCCGATCGGGAAGCCGTATCCCCAGTGGGTGTCGGGCATGGCGAAGGACGCGCCGACGATGCCGGGCAGCGCCGCGACGTTGGACACCTGCTCGCGGACCTTGTCGTCCAGGGCGTCGACGAGCTCCGCGCTGGCGTAGAGGCGGCCGGTGACCCGCATCGCCCCCGTCGCCGGAAGCTCCCAGACGTTCGGCTCGACTTCCCGCCACACAATGTTCATATTGTCACCGTCGCAGCCCTCTCTCACGCGTCACTTGCCACTCGTCGCTCTCTCTACACGTCGACCACGCATTGCGCCACCCACTCCTCGCCGCGCCGGGCGACTTCCAGCGCCGTGAACGTCGCCCCCTTCGGCTGCACCGTGAACGCGTGGCGCGCGGGATCGAAGGCCTCTCCCCAGGCGCGGCCCGACAGTCGAAAGACCTCTCCAGCCCGATCGATCTTCACGCCGAAACGCCCGAACACCAGGCTGCGGCTCTCGGAGTAGAAGATGAGCTCGTTGAGGTAGGCCACCAGCAGCTCTTCGAGCGTCGCCGCCTGGCAGGTGACCGGCTGCTCGGCTTCGGAACCGAGGCCGGAGAGGTCCTCGCAAAGGAGCAAGAACAGGGCCTGCGCCGCGCCTTCGAAGGCTTCCTCGACCGTGCGGCCGCGGCCGCGCACGCCAACGTCGGCCCCATGCTCGAACTGCTCCGCGCTCATCGCTCGCGTCCTTTCCGGGTTCCCCGGCCTCCGGAACAACCTATCTCCGATCGCGCCGAAGGCCCCCTGATCCAAGTGGATCATTTGGAACGCCGCGCCCCGACTTACACTCCCTCGATGATCCTGCTGACCTGCGCCCTGGCCACGGCGGTCGCGGCTTCGCCGCAGGTCCGTCCGTCTCCGCGGGTCGGGGCGACCATCCCCCCGCTGGCCGACATCGTTCGGCAGGTCGCCGGCGAAGGCGTCGACGTGGTTCTGATCCTCCCTCCGGGCGCGAGCCCGCACACGTTCGAGCCCACCGCGAGCGTGGTGCGCAGGCTGGCCGGCGTGAAGACGATCTTTGCGATCGGCCACGGCCTGGACGATTGGGCGGCGTCCATGGGCGGCGCGGCCGGCGCCGGGCCGGTCACGGTGGTCGACGGCGGCATCGCCCTTCGCCGACTCGGGGGCGGGCCAGGCGGCGCCTCCTCCGCCGATCCCCACTACTGGCTCTCCTGCGCCAACGCGAAGCAGATCGCGGCGACGGTCGCGGCGCGCCTCGCGCTTCTCTTTCCGGACCGCGCCGCCGATCTGGCCTCCCGGCGCAGAGCCTACGACCGGGAGCTCGGCGCCGCCGACGACGAGATCCGTGCTCTTCTTGCCCCGCTTCCGACCTCGCAGCCCCCGGACGTTCCGGTGCGCTGGGTCCGCCCGCCAAAGAAAGGAGGCGCTGTAGGCGCCTCCTGCCGTCCGGCGGCGTTCGCCTCGTCGGGCGTGTCGCCTGGAACGGTCGAGCAAGAGACTACGTGAAGAGGCCGCCCGGCGCATGATCCGTTCGAATCATCCGCGACCCGGCGCGCATGGGCCTCCTCCGCCGCGCCCTCAGGGAGAGGCGTCGACGCGGCGCGCGATCCCGTCCCGCGCGGCGAGCACGGCGTCGACGCGAACGGGATCCAGCCTCACCGTGAATCCTTCCTGGGACACCATCGCCGCGACCGCGGCGGCAGGATCGCCTGAGCGGCGGTAGACGTCAGGATTGGCTTCCAGGAAGACCGATCCGTCCGGCCCCTGCGCGAGGAGGATCGGCTCGTAGTCGATCCAGACGGGCGTGCCGACCGCGACCCGCGGAAACAGCTCGGCGACGTCGTCGGGATGCAGGCGGATGCAGCCGTGGGTCTGGAAGGTGTAGATGCTGGCCGACGCGATCGTTCCGTGGATTCCGCAGGCGGACTCGGACAACCGCAGGAAGTAGTGTCCCAGAGGGTTTTCCGGGCCGGGGGGAACACTCGTACGAACGGGCTCGCGGTGTTGAAGCATTTCCTTCTGGATCGAGACGGGGACGTGCCAGGTCGGCTCCCGTTCCTTTTGGACGACGCGGAAGCGGCCGAGCGCCGTCTGCCAGTCCGCGCGTCCCAGGCCGACGGGGTACCAGGCGACCAGAGCCCCTTCGTGGAACAAGTAGAGAATCCGCTGTGGAACGTTGACCAGGATTCCTTCATCCAGCGCGGGCGGGACGATGTGTTGGTTGTCGATCCGAAGGCTCTGGCCGACGGAAAGCCTCGCCCTCGCCGAGAGCCCGTTGGAGCGGGCGAGGAGGGCTGGGTCGACGGCGAAGCGCGCGCCGATGCGCGCCAGAGAGTCACTTTTCTGGACGGTATAGATGAGCTCGCTCCCCACGATTCGATCGCCGCCCGGCCCAAACGCGCGGAGGGCAGAGGAACCCTCGAAGAGCAGCAGGCAGAAAGACGCTGCAACCCGGGAGATGCGCCGGCGAGGGGCGAGGGCCCGGGCAAATGGTGCGTTCAGATCATGCATGCGAGGGCGCGCGGGAGGAGCATGGAGGCGTGGGGTGGGGCCCATGGAGTATCGAAGCACAGACAGGGATCGAGGGCAACGCGACGAAGGGTGGATTTCCGTTTCTCATCCTGCTCCTTTCGATCCCGGGGAGCATTTCCGGCCGACCCTCGTCCCGCTGCCCGCGACCGGTCAACGCCCGTCGACACCGGTCAGCGCGCTGATGACCCGACTCGTTCGCACCTGCCGCCCCGACGAGACCCTCGCGGCGGCGGCCCGGTCCATGTTCGAATCCGGGTGCCATTACCTTCCGGTCGTCGACCGGATCGGCCATCCCATCGGCGCCGTCACGGACTCCGACCTGCGCGCCCTCGGGTTCCGCGAAGCGCGGGGCCTGCGCGAGATCCTGGTCCGTGACGCCATGAGCGGCGGTCCGGTCACCTGCCGGGAGAACGAGGATGCCCGGGCCGCTCTCCGATTGATGCGGGAGCGCCGTGTTCGAGATCTGCCCGTCGTTGATCAGGAAGGACTCCTGCGGGGGATCGTTTCCGTCAGCGACCTGATCCTGTGGGCCGAGGCGTTCGATTCGCGCCCCCTGCGCCAGGAGGCGGTGGCGACGCTTTCCGCCATCGTCCATCATCGCGGTCAGGTCCGGCCCGGCCCCCGTAATTCGGTGTAACCGACACGCCGTGGCGCGGCTACTGAACAGCGCCTGGGCCGGGCACATCGGCCCCGCCCTGCAGTCCCGGAACGTGACCGGACCCCTCGTGGACCTCGAGCTGGTTCACCACCTCTCCGATGCCGCGGACCCGACCGACCCGCTCCAGGAGCGCTTCGACTTCGCGGGACAGAATCGGGCCGGTCAGGGTGACCCGGCCGTCGCAGGTCGAAACGTGAATCGATCCCGGATGAGAAACAACGTGGCCGACGCGAGACCGCACGCGCTCGGTGAGCACGTCGTCCGAAACGAGCTCCGCTGTACACCACGAGGTCATGCGGGCCGTCAGTCCCTGGACGCGCTGCGAAAGGCCGCGGGCCGCGAACTCCACCGCGCCGCTTCCCTTGCGGGCTGCGTGCACCGCCTTGTCGCGCAAGAGCGCGCGGCGGCGCCGTCCCTTCTCCGGATCGAACAGATACATGAGAGCGGCACCCAGGCCTGCTCCACCCAAGACGGCCAAGGTCGTCGATTTGCTGACCATGTTTTCTCCTCCTCGCGCCGATCCGCTCGTCCCGCGCCCGTTGCCTGAGCCGATCCGCTGCCGGATCATGACGTCCCGGACAGTGTGACGGCGGAAGGGGCGGGGCGCCAGATTCAGTCGAACCAGGCCGGGACGATTCGGGCTAGCGCCAGAGGATCGCCGGCGCGAGGCGGCCGTGGGACGCCGGCCGCTCGGCGGGATGGCCGAGGACCACCGGGAACACCGGAACGTACTCGCGCGGAATTCCGAGCCGGTACTTGGTCGAGGGCAGGTTGAGCCAGGCTCGGGCCAGGCCGATCGGGCAGGTCGCCAGGCCGCCGGCGTGCGCGGCGAGCATGAAATTCTGCGCGGCCAGGCAGCAGTCCTCGGCGGCCTGGGTCTGCGGCGACGTCGCGCAGACGACCACCAGCGCCGGCGCTCCATGGAAGACGCTGGCGGCCGGGTCTTCCAAGAGCGCGCGCAGATGCGGCGAGACCTCGCCGGCCCCCCGGGCCAGCTCGCGCTTGACGTCGTCGGAGAGCTGACGCAGCCGCTCCCGGCCTTCCAGGACGACGAAGGCCCACGGCTCCAGCCCCATCGCGCTCGGGGCCTCCACCGCGGCGTCCAGGAGGCCCTCGATCGTCTTGCGGCCGACCGGCCGGTCCGCATAGGACCGCACGGCCCGGCGCTGCGCGATGGCCGTCCGGACGTCCATCGGCGAACGTCCCGGAACGGCCGGGGCGAGTTGTTCCGGCGGATCGTGTGGCGCCGCCGCGATCGACGTCTGGCCCATGTCCGACTCCTTCCGGGGACCGGCCCGGGAATCGATCGCCAAAGTAAATCCGAGAGGCCTCCGGCGGCTTGATGTGGACGCATCAAATCGGGAGCGGGCGCGGCGGCCCGCGGCGGCCGGGCCCGGAGAGGAGGAGGCGCGGTCGGAGTACGATCCCTCCCGGCGATCCCCGTTGGAGGCCCGTCCGGGAGGACCATGGCGCGCGTCCGTTTCGAACACGTCTCCAAGAGATTCGACACGGTCTCGGTCATCGAGGACCTGAATCTCGACGTTGCCGACCAGGAGTTCATGGTCCTGGTCGGTCCGTCGGGGTGCGGAAAATCGACCGCGCTGCGGATGATCGCCGGCCTGGAGGAGGTCTCCGCGGGCTCGATCGAGATCGCCGGGCGCGTGGTGAACGATCTGCCGCCCAAGAGCCGCGACATCGCGATGGTCTTTCAAAGCTACGCGCTCTATCCCCACATGACCGTCCGGGAAAACCTCGAGTTCGGCCTCCGCATCCGCAAGCTGCCGGCCGCGGAGATCGAGAAACTGGTCGACGAGGCCGCCGCGGTCCTGGAGCTCTCCGCGTTTCTCGATCGGCGGCCCAAGCAGCTTTCCGGAGGCCAGAGGCAGCGCGTCGCCCTCGGCCGTGCGATCGTCCGCAAGCCGGCGGTGTTCCTGTTCGACGAGCCCCTCTCCAACCTCGACGCCAAGCTGCGCGTGCAGATGCGGGCGGAGATCAAGCGGCTGCAGCAGCGCCTGGGGACGACCACGGTGTACGTGACGCACGACCAGACCGAGGCCATGACCATGGGCAGCCGGATCGCGGTCATGAAAGACGGGAGGATCCAGCAGGTCGGGACGCCGCTGGAAATCTACGACCGGCCGGAGAACCTCTTCGTGGCCAACTTCATCGGGACGCCGCCGATGAACGTCCTCCCCGCCACGGTCCGGGGCGCGGGGGCCGAGCTCGTCGGGACGCGCTTCACGCTCCCGACGCCGCCCGGCCTGCGGCCGCTGACCGTGGGTCGAGACGGTCAGGACGTCGTCGTGGGAGTCCGGCCGGAGAGCCTGGCGCCTTCCCCGGGGTCGAGAGCCTCCGGCGCGACGATCGCCGTCGAGGTGGACGTCGTCGAGCTGCTCGGCGACGAGGCCATCGTGCACGCCCGCTCCGGGGAGGATCGGATCGTCTTCAAGGTGGAGCCGCGCAGGATGCCGCGGGCCGGGGAGAAGGTGGACCTTTCCGTGGACCTCGACCGCCTGCACCTCTTCGATCCTCGGACCGAGCGGCGGCTGGGAACCTGACTCGAGGTCATCGCTGCCCCCGGGCGAACAGCTCCCGCACCTCGTCGTCGCTCGTCTGCGAAAACTCGTCGTACCACTCCCCGACCGCGCGGAACGTCTCCGGCTGAAGAGGACAAATGAAGTCGTCGGCGAGCGCGGCGATCTCCCGCGCGGTGGAAGGCGCCGCGACCGGCACGGCGACGACGACCGCCGCGGGATGGAGCTGCCGCAGCGAAGCGATCGCCGCCTTCATCGTCGCTCCGGTGGCCAGACCGTCGTCGACGAGTATGACGACTCGGCCTCCGAGGTCGAGCGGCCCGCGGCCCCGCCGGTAGAGGCGCTCCCGGCGATCCAGCTCCTCGGTCTCTCTGCGAGTGACCCGTTCGATCCACTCGTCCGAAACACCCAGATGCCGGACGATGTCCGCGTTCAACACCCGGACGCCTGCGCTGGCAACGGCGCCGATCGCCAATTCCTCGTCCTCCGGCGCGCCGAGCTTGCGCACCAGGAAAACGTCCAGCGGCGCGGGCAGCGCGCGGGCGATCTCGAACGCCACCGGCACGCCTCCGCGAGGGAGAGCGAGCACCTGGACGTCGGAACGCCCGGCAAAGCGTTCCAGCGCGCGGGCCAGGATCCGGCCCGCCTCGGCGCGGTCGGCGTAGGGCCGATCGGCGCGTACGGTCATGCGCCTGTCCGCGCGGCCGGGCCTCGCTAGCGTCCGCGCGCCCCGCCGGCGCCGGCCGTCGGCCGAGGGGAAGCGAGCTCGAGGATCGTCTTGGTGCCGTCGGACGCCTCGATGCTGAGCGCCTCCTCGGCCCCGTCGTCGTTCATCTCGACCCAGACCTGAGTTGGATTCCGGATGTCGTGCTCGACGTGGTCGGTCGCCTCCTGGCCGAGGTGGATCGAGATCGGACCCAGCCCCTCCGAATCGGCGACGACGCCCTCCAGGGCCAGATCGCGGGCCTCCAGCTGCGAGCCCATGCGGGGGTGGATCACCCGGACGGACAAGGGCTTTCCCTGGTGCCGCCGGCTGAAGTCGCGAAAGAACCGGTACCACTCCGCCCGGGGAACCTGCCGGCTGCGCATCGTGCCTCCCTCTCGGTCTCGGAGCATTATCCGCCCCCGGCGACCGCGCGTAATGCGTTTACATCAGGCCCCGGCGGTCCGGAGTCTCTAGGCTGTCCGTGTGAGATCGAGTCTCAATCGCCGAGATCCCGACGCCCCGGCCCCGGAGGCGGAGACCGCCGCTCCCGCTCCCGCGGTCGCCGACGCGATCGTTCTGGTCGGAAACCCCAACGTCGGCAAGAGCGTCCTCTTCGGAGCGCTCACCGGCAAGTACGTCACCGTGTCGAATTATCCGGGCACGACCGTGGAGGTCTCCAGGGGCCACGCGCACATCCTGGGGCGGCGCGTGCTCGTCGTCGACACGCCGGGCGCGGCCTCGTTCATTCCCTCCTCCGAGGACGAGCGGGTCACGCGGGACATCCTCCTGGACTCTCCGCCGCGCGCCGTGATCGTCGTGGGAGACGCCAAGAACCTGGAACGGACCCTCCTGCTGGCCATCCAGGTCGCCGAGATGGAGCTCTCGTTCGTGCTCTGCCTCAACATGATGGACGAGGCGCGGGCGCGCGGGCTCGACTTCGACGAGGACGTTCTGGGCCGCCGCCTGGGCGTGGCCGCGGTGCCGACGGTGGCGGTGCGGCGCGAAGGGATGGGCAGGCTGACCGACGCGCTCGGCGACCCGCGGACCGGGGCCGTGCACGTCCGCTATCCCGCGCCGGTCGAGGACGCCATCGCCCGCGTCGCTCCGAGGATGCCCGCCTCGCACCTCTCCGCGCGGGCCCTGGCGATCCTGACGTTGTGCGGGGACGAGACGCTCTCGCCCTGGCTCTCCCGGCGCCTCGACGACGACGATCTGCGCTTCCTCGACGAGGAACGCCAGCGCCTGCGCCGGCTCTTTCCCGATCACCTGGCCTGCGTGGTGGCGCGCGCGCGGCTGGCCGAAGCCAGGCGCATCGTCCGGGAGGCGTCCCGGGCGCCGGAGTCGGACCGGATCGAGCCATCGCGGACGGCACGGTGGCTCGATCGGGCCGCGACGCACTGGTTCTGGGGCCTGCCGGTGCTCGCGGGCGTGCTCGCCGCGTGCTACCTCTTCGTCGGCGTCTTCGGTGCCAAGATCCTGGTCGATCTGCTGGAGAACGGCCTCTTCGGCAAGATCCTCTCGCCGGCCGCGACCGCCGCGGCGCAGCGCTGGATTCCGTGGGCCATCGTCCGCGATCTCTTCGTCGGTCCCTACGGAATCATCACGATGGCGCTGGCCTATTCCCTCGCGCTGGTCCTTCCGATCGTGGGGACGTTCTTCCTGGCCTTCGGCGCCCTGGAAGACTCCGGTTACCTGCCGCGCCTGGCGGTCATGGTCAATCGCGTCTTCAAGAAGATGGGACTGAACGGCAAGGCCGTCCTCCCGATGGTCCTGGGCCTGGGCTGCGACACCATGGCCACTCTCACGACCCGGATCCTGGAGACGCCCAAGGAGAGGCTGATCGTGATCCTGCTCCTGGCGCTCGGCGTGCCCTGCTCGGCGCAGCTCAGCGTCGTCATGGCCATGCTCTCGGGCCTCTCGATCTGGGCCGTGCTGATCTGGGCCGCCGTCGTCCTCGGGATCATCGTCCTGGTCGGTCGGCTCGCGGCCACGATCCTGCCGGGGCGCGGAAGCGACTTCGTCCTGGAGCTTCCGCCGCTGCGCCTCCCCCGCCCGGGCAACATCGCCCTCAAGACGCTCGCGCGCATCGAGTGGTACCTCAAGGAGGCCGTCCCGCTGTTCGTCCTGGGAACGCTCATCCTCTTCACGGCGGACCGCCTGCGCCTGCTGGGGGCCCTGGAGCGGCTGGCCCGTCCGGTGGTCACCGGCTGGCTCGGCCTCCCGCCCCAGACCGCGGAAGTGTTCGTGATCGGATTCCTGCGGCGCGATTTCGGCGCCGCCGGCCTCTTCGAGCTGGCCCGGCAGGGCCGGCTCAACCCGGTCCAGATCGTCGTGTCGATGGTGACGATCACCCTCTTCATCCCCTGCATCGCGAACTTCTTCATGATCGTCAAGGAGCGCGGCTGGAAGATCGCCCTGGCCATCGCCGCGTTCATCACGCCCCTTGCGCTCGCCGCCGGGGCCGCGGTCCGCTGGGCGCTGACCACCTTCCCGGTGAAACTCCAATGAGCCTGTCGGTCGGCGTCTCCCGATCACCCGATCCCGCCGCGACCGCGCCGCGATCACGCTGCGGTCTTCTTCAGTGCTCTCTCTGCGGGTTCCGCTTCACGCATGGCGCGCAGGCCTGCCGGGCCTGCCCGATGTCCTCGGGCTGCGACGTGGTGGCCTGCCCGCGCTGCGGATTTCAGTTTCCCCGCTCGTCGCGGCTGGCCGAGAGCCTTGGGCGGCTGTGGAAGCGGATCAGGAGGACGGCATGAGCCACGACCGGGATTTGGCCGACCAGGACGTCGAAGAGATCGCCGAGGAGCTGTGGAACCTGGCCGAAGAGGGCAGCGACCGGATCGCCGACCTCAAGGAAGCCACGAAGATCGACGCCGTCGACGCGGCCCTGGCGCAGCTGACCGCGCGCAACCTGGCCCAGATCTACGGAGACCGCGTCGTCCTGACGCCGCCCGGCCGCGAGCTCGCCGAGCTGCAGGTCCGCCGCCACCGCCTGGGGGAGACCCTCTTCACCACGGTGCTCGAGGTCGCCGACGAAGGCGCCGTCGAGCAGACCGCCTGCGTCATGGAGCATGTGCTGGGCGACGGAATGACCGACTCGATCTGCGCCTTCCTGGGGCACCCGAAGTTCTGTCCGCACGGAAAGGCGATCCCGGCCGGGCCCTGCTGCCGCGCTTTGACCCGCACGGTCGAACCGCTGGTCCAGCCCCTCGATCGCCTGCCGGTCGGCTTCCGAGGCCGCATCGTCTACATCGTCCCGCGGGAGCCCCAGCGCCTGGTCAAGCTTTCCAACCTGGGGATCGTTCCGGGCGCGATGATCCATCTGCAGCAGAAGAGTCCCGCCGCGGTCCTGCGGATCGCCGAGACGACGCTGGCGGTGGATCCGGCCATTGCCGCGGAGATCTACGTCAAGCGCGCGTAGCGGCTCGAGGCAGAGACAATCTAGAAATTGTTGCTCGCCGAGCGGCGAAGCCGGGCCGGCTCCTCCGATTGCGCGGGCGGCGCGGACTCCGGCCTGTCGGGCAGCCGGGCCAGGGCCTCCAGGATGGCGTCGAGCGTGATCGGCTTGGTCAGGTGCGCGTCGAAACCCGCCTCCAGGGCGCGGCGCCGGTCGTCCGGCAGCCCGTAACCGGTCAGGGCGACCAGGAATATCGAGCCGCCCAGAGCCTCCCGGATGCGCCGGGCCACCGCGTAGCCGTCGAGCCCGGGAAGACCGATGTCCACCAGCGCCGCCGCCGGCCGGCGCGCCAGGGCGATCTGCACACCCTCGACCCCGTCCCCCGCGGTCTCGACCCGGTGTCCCACCTCCTCGAGCAAAAGCCGCAGGCCGTCGCGGACATCGGCGTTGTCCTCGACGAGGAGGATCGCCCGCGGCGCCGGCTGCGCCGGCCGTTGGGGGCGCGGCGAGCGGCCGGACCCGCCGCCGCCGCCGGGAAGACGCACCACGAACGTGCTTCCCTCGCCACGCCCGGCGCTTTCCGCGTGCACGCTCCCGCCGTGAAGCTCGACCAGGCTGCGTACCAGGGTCAAGCCGATTCCCAGCCCGCCCTGAGCGCGGTCCAGCGTGTCGTCCGCCTGCGTGAACATGTCGAAAACGCGGGGCAGCACCTCCGGGGCGATCCCCACGCCGGTGTCCTGCACGCGAATCTCCGCCTGGGAATCCTTGCGCGCCAGGCTCACCCGCACGCGCCCCCCCGCCGGCGTGTACTTGATCGCGTTGGTCAGGAGATTGTTGAGGACCTGCTCTAGCCGGACGGGATCTCCCCGGGCGACCGGATCGTCCCCGGGCTCGACGGCGAGCTCGATCCGCCGCGCGGACGCCGTCACGGCCTGGGCCTGAACGCAGCGCGCCACCAGCGTCCTCAAGTCGACCGCGACGCGCTCCAGCGCGATCTTCCCCGAGGTCACGCGCGAGACGTCCAGCAGGTCGTCGACCAGCCGCGAAAGCAGGCACGTCTGCCGGTGGATCACGGCCGACTCGCGGGCCAGCGCCCGGGCGCCCTGGCGCTCGATGAGCTGGACCGACGACAGGATCGCTCCGAGCGGGTTGCGCAGCTCGTGTCCGAGCATGGCCAGAAACCGGTCGCGGTCCCGCACGCCCCGCTCGAGCTGGAGCAGAAGGTCCCGGACTTCGTATTGGCGGCCGCGCGCGCGCAGGGCCGAACGCACCGCGCTGACCAGGGTCACTTTCCGCGTGGGACGGTCGAGGAGAATGACGTTGGCGGCGGCGCCCAGCCGGCGCGTGGCCAGCGGAAGCGTTTCTCCCTGCGAGCCGCGGCTGGAGAAGACGAGGACCGGAAGGTCCGACCACGGCAGCTGACTGGAGAAGATCTCCACGAGCTGATCCATCGTGCCGGCGGTCAAGGCCTCTTCGGTGAGGAGCACGGCCCCCGCTCCCTGCCTCATCTCGATCCGCAGGTCCTCGAGATCTTCGCAGGGCTGCGAGCGGATGCCGGCGGTGCGGAGCACTCTGGCGGCCAGGGCCGCGTCCCGCCCGGTCGGAGCGAAGACGAGAACGCGCGACTCGGCGCCGTCAGCGATCGGAGCGGCCATCCCTGTCCTGGAGCAAGGATCCGGAGGCCCCGGCGAAGGCCGGGATACCCGTGAGAACGCCCTGGAAGTCCCTGAGGGGCTGCCCGATCCGCAGGCCCTTGTCGTCCATGGCCAGCTCGCGGATGGTCGATTCGTGGCGGCCGCTGCGCTTCTTGACGACCGAGATCGCCTTGCGGATCTCCCCCAACGTCTCGAAGTACCGCATCAGGATGACCGTGTCGGCGAGATAGCTGACGTCGAACGACGCGTCGACGTGCGCCCCCACGAACCCGTGCTGGGGCAGCGTCAGGATGACGATCACCCCCTGCTTGCGCAGAAACGTGAAGAGCTCGTGGAGCTGGACCGAGAGCAGATGCTCCTCGGGCATGGAGCTGTAATAGCCGCTCAGGCTGTCGATGATGACCATGCGCGCGCCGGCCTCGTCCACGCTCGTCCGGACCAGATGGGCGAACTCGCCGGGCGAGAGCTCCGCGGGATTGATCTGCTGCACGCGGACGGCCCCGCCCTCCACGTGTCGACGCAGGGAGATTCCCAGGGCGTCGGTGCGCGCGAAGAGCGTTCCCAGGCCCTCGTCGAACGTAAACAGCGCGACGTTCTCGCCGCGGCCCGCGGCGGCCGCCGCGTATTGCGCCGCGATCGCGGACTTCCCGGTGCCGGCCGGCCCCATGATGAGAACGGTCGTCCCCCGCTGGATGCCGCCGCCCAGGAGCATGTCGAGGCCCGCCAGGCCGCTCGACGTGGCTTCGCCGGCCGCCTCCGCGCCGTGCTCCGCGGCCACCAGCCGGGGATAGACGGTGAGACCGCCGGTCTGGATCTTGAAATCGTGATAGCCGCCGCGGAACTTCACGCCGCGCAGCTTGATGATCCAGAGGCGGCGGCGCTCCGCGCCGTAGAGCGGGGTGATCTGATCGAGCTGCAGGACCCCGTGCGAGACCGTCTGCAGGTGGATGTCCGCGCCGCTCGAGCCCGCGTCGTCCAGGAGGAGCGCGGTGCACCGCAGGCCGGCGAAGAACTGTTTGAGGGCCACGATCTGCCGGCGGTAGCGCAGCGGATTCTCCGAGAGCAGGCGCACCTCGGAGAGGGAGTCGATGACGACGCGGGACGGCCGCAGGCGCTCGACCTGCTGGAAGATCGATCGCGTCGTCTCCCCCAGCTCGACCTCCGCGGGATGGAACAGGGTGTTGTCCCGCTCTCCCTCGGAGTCGCCGGGGGACAGGATTTCCTGCACGGCGATCCCGTCCAGCGACCACCCATGGGAGGCGGCGACGTCGGAGAGCTCCCGCTCGGTCTCGGACAGGGAGACATAGAGCCCTGTTTCTCCGTCGGCCCTGCCGGACAGGAGGAACTGCAGGCCGACCGTCGTCTTGCCGGCTCCGGGACTGCCCTGGACGACATAGACGTGGTTGCGGGGGAAGCCTCCCCCCAGGACGTCGTCGAGCCCGGCAATCCCCGTTCGCGCGGTGGCCCCGTTCCGGCCGGTCATGCCTCCCCTTCCCAGCTTCCCCTGGCGCAGCTCGAAGCAAACTCGGGGCCAGAGGGTCCTCCCGGTCCAGGAGAGCCCTTCGCCGGACCCGGCGCGGCCGGCCGGCATCGCGGCTCCTTTTCGCGGAAAGGACCCTTGGTGTGCGCGGCATCGCGCACCCCGCGCCAGGCGGAGCCGCCCGGCCGGCCGCGGCGCCGGGGTAGTAGGCTGGCTTCCCCGCCGGGAGCGGATCAGCGAGGAAACGTCTTCTCCTCCAGTTTCCTCGCCGGCTTCTTTTCGGCGGGGCTCACTTTCGCGCCGGCGCGCTCTTCTTGGTTCTCGCCTGCGCGATCAGGTGCCGGACCCACCGGGCCTGCTCCCGCGCCGTCCCGGCCAGCTCGGGGTCCTCCGCGGTCGCGGCGACGGCCTCGAAACCGGAGAGCGCCGCGGCGAGCTCGCGGCGGCCGTACCGCGCCACCGCGTCGTTGTACCGGTGGATCGCGCGGTTGCGCGCGGACTGCCGCCGCAGCGTCTGGAGCTCCTCGGGGAGCCTCGCGGGGGAATCCGGATCGATCGCGGCGGCCATCCGCTCGATCAGGTCGATCGCGGCGTCGTCCTGGCTGTCGGCGAGCAGCGCGTGCACGCGGGCGAGGGACGCCTCGAGATCCTCCTGTTTCCTCCGCCGCTCCAGAAGCGCCTCCGCCTCGGGTCCGAGCGCCTTGCGCAACAGCTCCTCGTGCCTGGCCCGATTGCCTCCCTGGTCGTAGAGACTGGCCAGATCGAGCAACAGGTCCCGGCGGCCCGGGAGCCGGGCGACGGCGGCCTCGAGCTCGGAGATGCCCTCGGAAACGTCCGGGCCGGTCTCGAAGAGAAAGGTCCGTCCGAGCTCCGCGCGCCCCTGCGCGAAGTCCGGGTTCTCTTCGACGGCCTTGCGGAACGCGCCGCGGGCGAGATCGACCTGCGCGCGCAGGGCCGGTTCCAGGTGGCCGGGGCTGAAGGGCTTGCCGGAGAGCGACCGCATGGCGAGCTGCCCGAGATGAAAGGGGACGCGGAAGTCCGTCGAGCCCGCGGCGAGCGCGCGGCCGAGAAGATCCCGCGCCTCCGCGGTCCGGTCCTCGCGCAGCCGGATGAGTCCCAGGCCGCCCAGGGCGTCGGGATTGCCCGGCTCCAGCGCCAGGGCGGCCTCGAAATGCGCCCGCGCGTCCGCGAGGTGATCCGGCGAGCCGTGCACGAGGAGGTCGCCCAGATGGCAGAGCGCCTCCCCGTAGGAGATCGGTGCGGTCTTCGTCTCCGAGGGCAGCTTGAGCTCCTCGTAGGCGACGCGCCGGTAGGGGAAGCTCGCCTGCTGGACGTATCGGGACAGCTCGCCCTGCAGGCCGGCGTAGTCCACGCCGAACGCCTCCCGGAAGGCCTCGTCCTGCGGCTTTCCTTCCTGCAGGAGCGTCAGAAAGCGGGGGAGCTGCGTCGCGCGGCGGGGGGATCCCCGCATCAGGTAGTGCACCAGCGCCCACGACTCGGCGTAGAAGATGCCCTGGCGGGATTGCTCGTTGTACTCGGGCGATTCGCGGCTCACCGCGAAGAGGGTCGCCAGCGGGAGCATGGCCTCGCCCCGCAGCCGCCAGATGTGGTGTTCCACCGGGAGGCCGATCTTGGCCTGCCTGGACGTCGCCCGGAAGGTGCTGTAGAAGTCGGCCAGGCCCTCGTCGTACCAGAGCGGCTGCGGCGGAAAGTTGCTGTGGAGAAAATAGTGGAGGAACTCGTGGAAAACGACCGGACGCGGATCGGCGTTCCAGGAGGCCGTCAGAGCGATGAAGTTCCCCTCCGGCGTGCCCTGGAAGAATCCGGTCGCCCCGGTGGGCTTGCCCTTGTAGAGCGGCTTGTAGGGATCCAGGGCGGCGTCGCTCTTGAAGACGAAGACCTGCGTCGGGACCGGCGCGTTCTGAGAGGCCGAGGGCAGAAACGTGGCGAGGACCGCCCGCAGCTTCTCCAGCTCGAGGCCGATCTCGCGGGCCCGCGCGGTGGCGGCGTCGGCGAAGAGCGTGAAATGCGCTGTGTCGACGCGGTTCCAGGCGTCCTTCCGGTCGGGAAGGGCGGCGCCCGCTCCGGGGCGCGCGGTGAGCGACGCCGCCACGAGCCAGGCCAGGCCGAGCCTTCGATGCGCCAAAAAGGACTTCATGGGATCGGCGAAAAGCCGATCCTACGATAGCCCGGGGCGCGGCCGCGCGGGCTGCCTACTTGACCAGAAGGACCGGGCAGCGGGCCAGGATTCCGACCTTGTAGCTCACCGTGCCCCAGCTCTGTCCGTGCCGAAGGGGAAGCTTGTGCGAGGAGAGGACGATCAGGTCGGAGCGGTTTTCCTCGGCGAAGCGGAGGATGTCGTTGACCGGCTTGCCGTACAGCGTCATCGCCCGCACGGAGACTCCCCGACGCTGGAAGATCTCGAGGAATCGCCGCATCCGGTCGCGGGCGGCCCGTTCGAGCTTCCGATAGAACGTCTTGAGCGAGCGCATGTCGGCGTCCTCGATCTTCTCGATCACGTGCAGGAGCGTGACCTGCGCTTTTCCGTTCGCGGCCACGCGGGCCGCGGAGCGCGCCGCCCGGAGGCTGCGGGGCGAGAAATCGACGGGCACCAGGATCCGCGCGAACACGGTCAGCCTTCTTTCCGGGCGTGCCGACGCGCGTAGTCGAGGGCGAAGTCCCTCATCACCGCGCTCTTCAGACCGATCTCCCGAGCTTCCTTCTCGGCGTCGTCGGCGCCCCAGCCGTCCACGACGATTCGCCGGATCATCCAGAAGGCCGCGACGCGGTTGGCGGTTCCGCAGTGAATGAAGACGGGATAGATCCGGGCGTCCGCCGTGATCCTCAAAAAGGCGTCGGCCTGCGCGTCCCTGGGATCGGTGGTCCGGACAGGGATGTTGATGTAGTCCATTCCCAGGTCCCTCACCGCGGCTTCTTCCGCGGCGCCCTCGTGCTCGATGGGTTCCCGCAGGTTGATCACCGTACGGAACCCTTCCTGAGCCAGGGAGGCGATCTGCGGGATGGTCGGCTGCGCGCCGGTGGAGACGCGGTCGTCGACGCGATGAAACTTCTCGATCTCGACCGCGGCGAAGGTCACCGCGGCCAGGACCGGCGCGAGGAGGCTGATCAGCGCGACGCCCAGCCGGCGCGCGCGCACGGTCAGCCCCGCTCCAGGAAGTCGCGGACGAAGTCGGCTTCGGTCAGGATGCCCACCAGGTGCAGGCCCTCCACGACCGGGACGCAGCCGATCTTGTTCTCCAGGAGCATCTGCGCCGCTTCCTGGAGCCTCGCGTCCGGCTCGATCGTGTCCGGCTCGGTGGCCATGATGTCGCGCACCTTCCGGCGCCGCAGCTCGTCGCGCTCGGCCGACAGAGGCAGGTCGTCCAGCGCCCCGAGCGCCGAGCGCGACAGGTCGCGGTGGGTGACCAGGCCGACGATCTCGCCCTCCGCGTCCACGATCGGAACGTGTCGGACGTGGCGGGAGTCCATGAGGTCGTAGAGCGTGGCCAGATCGTCTTTCGCCCTCAGGGTGAAGACGGTTTCGGTCATCAGGTCGCGCACCAGCCGCACCCGGACTTTCCCGGCGGCGGGGACGGTCCTGGGAGTCCCGGAGGGCGGGCCCGCGGGCTTCTTTGGGGAGTTGCCGGTCACTGTCTCCGAAGTCGCCATGGTCAATCTCCTCCTCGGTTGGTTCGTTCACTCATCGCGCGCTCTCGACGGCTGTCCCGGCTTCGACCGGCCTCGCCGCGAAGGCACGCGCGCGATCCAGAAGCGTCCGCGCGCTGACCCGGTTGGCCGTGGGGATCACGACGACCGGGCAGCCGGCGGCGCGCACGACCTTTCGCGTGTTGGATCCCAGCAGGGCCGCGCGGACGGCCGACATTCCGGTGGCCGCGACCACGATCAGATCGACCTGCTTCTGCTGCGCGTAGGAAAGGATCCCCTCCGCCGGCGTGGCCGCTTCGATGACCTGGCCCTGCTCGACGGGGCGGCGCAGGAGCGCATGTCCGCGGGCGCGCCAGCGCTCGAGCTCGTCGGTGGCCAGGCGCAGCAGCTCGTCCTGGTGAATGCCGTGGCGGTTGTTCCAGCGCGCGATCACGTGTAGCAGGTGCGGCTGGGCGCCGGTCAAATCGGCCAGGGCCAGGCCCCAGTCCGCGCTCTGACGGGCCGCCCGGGAGAAGTCCGTCGGGATCAGGACCCGCCGAATGCGGTACCCCTCCGGGATCTCCCGGTGAAGCAGCACGGCGCAGGTCGCGTGGTGGAGGAGCGCGGCGGCCATTCCGCCGATCTTGCGGTCCTGGGCCGACGCGCTGCGGGTGCGCGCGGCGACCAGGTCGGCGCGCCAGAAGCTCGCCTCCCGCAGGACCTCCTCGGTGGGATTGCCGCGCACGACCTCCGAGGTCACGCCGTACCCCTCCGACCCCAGCGGCGCCATCTCGCGCTCGGTCTCCACGCGGGTGGCGTTCTCCGCGTCGAATTCGATCTGGGCGATTTCCGGCAGGCGGGCGTAGGTCTCCGGAATGAAGACGTCGGCTTCCACCGGGCGATGGACGTAAAGGCGCCGCAGTTGCGTCGCCTCCGGGGGCAGCAGCGCGGGAAGCAGCCGCGCCAGGTCCGCCACGTCGTCCTTCGGCTTGAGCGGAAGGAGAACTCTCAACCGGGGTTGGTTTGCGTTGACCATCGTCGTTTCAGGCGTTGTTGCCCGCCTCCGATTTCGATGCTCTCCGAACACCGCCCCGCCGGAAATGAGGCGAATGCATCAGTTGGACGGGAATCTCGATTTGATGCGTCGGCATCAGGGCGGATTCCGTCCGCGGCGGCCAAGATTCGGGTATGCGAGTGCGCCAGGTGATGACGCGTCATCCCGTCTGCTGCACGCCCCAGACCACGCTCGGCGCGGCGGCCGTCCTCATGGCCGAGAGCGCCTGCGGCACGCTCCCGGTGGTCTCGCGCGGACAGACCGTCGGCATGATCACCGATCGGGACATCTGCATGGGCCTGGGAGCGGCCCAGTGCCTCCCCAACGAGCTGCCCGTCGCGGACGTCATGAGCCGGCCGATCCACGTCTGCCGCGAGAACGACAACCTGGGCGCCGCGCTGACGACCATGCAGCGCGAACGCGTCCGCCGCCTGCCGGTCCTGGACGATTCCGGAGCGCTCGTCGGGATCCTGTCCATCGATGACGTCCTGGGACGGGCCGGCGCGATGGAAGCCCTGCCCGACCGCGAGATCGTCGAGGCCTACCGGACGATCTGCGGGCGGACAGACGGGGAAAACACCGGGGGGTGAGCCATGAGAATCGAAAGCCTGATGACCCGCGGCGTTACCAGCTGCGCTCCCGAGCGCACTCTGGCCGAGGCCGGCCGGACCCTGCGGTCGATCGACTCGGGCGTCCTGCCGGTGGTTTCCGAAGGCAGGGTCGTCGGCGTCATCACCGACCGCGACATCTGCATCGCCCTGACCGAGAACGACCGCCGCCCCTCGGAGATGACGGTGGGCGAGGCGATGAGCCGCTCGGTCGCGGCATGCCGGCCGGAGGCGCACGTCCGGCGCGCCCTGGCCATGATGCGGGAAAAGCGAGTCCGGCGGCTTCCGGTGGTCGACGCGGAGGGGAACCTCTCGGGGATCCTCTCGTTGAACGACGCGATCCGCCAGGCAGACGCCGGCGGGGAAGCGACCGGCGTGTCCCATTCCGACGTCGTCCATACGCTCCAGAAGATCGGCGAGCGGCGCTATCCCGCGAGCGCGCCGGCTCTCCCGGACGTGACCGAGCTGATCCGCGCGCTGTAGGCCGCCGAAGGCCTCGACTGGCGGCGACGCGTTCGCCACAGGGAAGAACCCGCCCGCGGGTCCGCCCGCGGGTATGATGCATCCGTATCAGGGACCCCGCGTCGGGCCGCGAGAAGGTGGCGTCGGAGGTACCGCCCTGTCGATCAAGATCGCCGATTTCCCGACCCCCGTCGTTGCCGAGGCCGCGTATCCGGCCCACGAGGAGCGCGACGTCGTCCTGCGCTCGGGATCGACCCTGCGGCTGCGGCCGATCCGGCCGTCGGACGCGCCGGCCCTCCTGGCCTTCTACAAGCGGCTCTCGCCGGACAGCCTGTACTTTCGCTTCTTCTCGGTCCCCAGGATCGACGCCGAGCGGGCCGAGGGCTTCTGCCGGGTCGACTACGACAGTCTCTTCGCCTTAGTCGGCGAGGCGGCCGGACGCATCGTCGCCGTGGCCCATTACTTCCGCGATCCGAAACGGCCCGAGCGCGCCGAGGTCGCCTTCACGGTCGAAGACGCGCTGCAGGGACAAGGCGTCGGGACGCGGCTGCTCGAGCGCCTGGCCGACATCGCCCGCCAGCACGGAATCACCACGTTCGAAGCCGAGGTCCTGGGCCACAACCGGCGCATGATCGACGTCTTCCACAACTGCGGATTCGACACGACCCGGCGGCGGATCGAGGAAGGCGTCGAGCGGATCGTCCTCGACCTCACGCCGACCGCCCACTACGAGGAACAGTCCGCCGAGCGGTCCGAGCGGGCCGCCACGGCTTCGATGAAACTGCTCTTCGAGCCCGAGGTCGTCGCGGTCATCGGGGCCAGCCGCGAGCGCGGCAAGATCGGCGCCGAGATCTTCTATAACCTCGTCTCCAACGGGTTCCGGGGAAAGGTCGTGCCGATCAACCCGAAAGCCAAGGAGATCCTGGGCATCCCGAGCTTCGCCCGTCTGACCGACGTCCCCGGGCCGGTCGATCTCGCGGTCCTCTCCGTCCCGGCCGAGCTCGTCAGCGGCGCGGTCGACGACTGCGTGGCCAAGGGCGTGAAGGCCATCATCGTCATCACCGCCGGCTTCTCCGAGACCGGCGACGAGGGGCGGCGCCGCGAGGCCGCCCTGGTCGAGAAGATCCGCGCCGCCGGGATCCGCATGGTCGGGCCCAACTGCATGGGCCTGGTCAACACCGACCCGGACGTCTGCCTCGACGCCACCTTCGCTCCGGTCTACCCTCCCGCCGGCCGCGTGGCGCTCTCCTCGCAGAGCGGCGCCCTCGGGCTGGCGCTGCTCGACTACGCGTCCAAGCTCAACCTGGGGATCTCGACGTTCGTGTCGGTCGGCAACAAGGCCGACGTGTCGGGCAACGACCTGATCCAGTACTGGGCCGAAGACCCGCGCACGGACGTGATCCTCCTGTACCTGGAGAGCTTCGGCAATCCGGTGCGCTTCTCCCGGATCGCCCGGCGCGTGGCGCGCAAGAAGCCGATCATCGCGGTCAAGTCCGGGCGCTCCCGGGCCGGGTCCCGCGCCGCCACCTCGCACACCGGAGCGCTGGCCGAAGCGGATCCGGTGGTCGACGCTCTCTTCCGGCAGGCCGGCGTGATCCGGACGCAGACGCTGGAGGAGCTCTTCGACGTCGCGACGCTCCTGGCGCACCAGCCGGTGCCCCGCGGGCGGCGCGTCGGAATCCTGACCAACGCCGGCGGCCCGGGCATCCTGGCGGCCGACGTCTGCGAGGCGCAGGGCCTGAACCTGCCGCCGCTCTCGCCGGCGACCGCCGCGAAGCTCCGGGCCTTCCTGCCCGCCGCGGCGAGCGTCGGCAATCCCGTCGACATGCTGGCCTCGGCCCCGCCCGAGCACTACCGCAAGTCCCTCAAGATCCTCCTGGCGGAGGAAAAGCTCGACAGCGTCCTGGTCATCTTCATCCCGCCCATCGCGACCAATCCGGACGCCGTGGCCACGGCCATCGTGGAAGGCGCCAAGGGCGCGCGCAAGCCGGTCCTGGGCACGTTCATGAGCGCGAAGGGAACGCCTTCGGCGCTCTCCACCATCCCCTGCTATCCCTTTCCCGAGTCCGCCGCGCTCGCGCTCGCCCGCGCCGCGGCCTACGGCGAGTGGCGCTCCGAGGCGCCGGGCGAGATCCCTCCCTACGACGACCTCGACGTCGCCGGGGGGCGCGCCATCGTCGATCGCGCTCTCGCAACGGGCGGCGGCTGGCTGGGGCCGGCCGACGTCCAGGGACTCCTGACGTCGTTTCGAATTCCGGTCGCCGAGATGGCGGTCGCCCGCGACGAGACCGCCGCGCTGGCGGCGGCCCGGAAGATCGGATTTCCCGTGGCCATCAAGGCGGTGGGCCCGGCCATTCTCCACAAGACCGAGGTCGGGGGCGTGCGTCTCGGCCTCGCCGACGACGCCGCGGTCCTGGCCGCCTGCCGCGATCTGAGCGAGCGCCTGGGGCCCGGTCTGACCGATTTCCTGGTCCAGGCCATGGTGCCCGGGGGCGTCGAGGTGATCGTCGGCGTCACGCAGGACTCGACCTTCGGCCCGCTGGTCCTGTACGGCAGCGGCGGAATCTTGGTCGAGCTCGTCGCCGACGTGGCTTTCCGGCTGCACCCCCTGACCGACGCCGACGTCACGGCCATGCTCGAGGAGGTCAAGGGAACGGCGCTCCTGCGCGGTTACCGGGGCGCCGCGCCGGCGGACGAAGCGGCTCTGAAGGATCTGCTCCTGCGCGTCTCCGCCCTGGTCGAGCACTGCCCGGAGGTTCGGGAGATGGACCTGAACCCGGTCAAGGTGCTGACGAGCGGCGCTCGCGTGGTCGATGCCCGCATCCGCGTGGGACGGCGGCCGATTCTTCCGCCGTCGCGCCGGATCGCGTATTGAGGCGGTCGAATTCCGGGCTGCGCCTTACGCCTTACGCCTCACGCCTCACGCTCATCCCTGATGAGTTCTCATCAGGCGCCGTTGCCGGCGCGGGAGGACCATGGAGGCGTCGAGGTGACACATGAAAGTCCAGGATGTGATGACGTCTCCCGCCCGTTCCTGCACGCCCGACGCGACGCTGGTCGCCGCAGCCCAGACGCTCTGGGATCACGATTGCGGCACGTTGCCGGTGCTCGACGCCGAAGGCCGGCCGGCGGGCATGATCACCGATCGCGACATCTGTATGGCGCTGGCCCGAAAGAACCGGTTTCCCGGGGACATCCGGGTGCGCGAAGTCATGAGCCCGCATCCCTTCGTCTGCAAGCCGTCGGACGAGATCGAGGAGGCGCTCCTGACCATGGCACGCCGCCGGGTCCGCCGGCTTCCCGTCGTGGACGGCGGCGGGCGCCTGGTCGGGGTCGTGTCGGTCAACGACGTCGCGGCGGGAGCGGCCGAGGGCCGCGTGACTGCGCGGGGCGCCGACGAGATCCATCGCGTCGTCGTGGAAGCGCTTCTGGCGATCTGCGAGCCCGGCAAGGGCCCCAACAAGAAGTCCGCGTAGCCGGCCGCCGCGCCGCGCGCGTGCGCGGTCGCGGGCGGCGCCCGAGACGAGCCATGAGAAAGACGCTTGCGCTCCGCGCGCCCATCGACCGCACCGCGGCCTTCCGGAGGCGGGCCACGCGCGTCCCGGCCGCGGGATGAGCGGCGCCGCGATCGACCTCTCGGCCTTCACCGGTTTGACGCAGGTCGAAGCCGCCCGGCGCCTGGCGCAAGAGGGATGGAACGAGCTTCCCGCGCCGCGCCGCCGGGGGATCGGCCGCCTCGCCCTGGAGATCCTGCGGGAGCCGATGATTCTCCTGCTGCTCGCGGCCTCGACGCTCTACTTCTTTCTGGGCGACCCGCGCGAGGCGTCCGTCCTGCTCGGCTCGATCGGCGTGGTCATCGCGATCTCGCTCTCCCAGGGCCGCAAAACCGAACGCGCCCTCGAGGCGCTGCGCGATCTCGCCAGCCCGCGGGCCCTGGTGATCCGGGACGGCGCCCCTGTGCGCATTCCGGGCCGCGAGGTCGTCCGCGAAGACCTGATCCTCCTCTCGGAAGGCGACCGTGTTCCGGCCGACGCCCTGCTCATCGGAGGCATGAGCCTTCTGGTGGACGAATCGCTGCTGACCGGGGAGTCCGTACCCGTGCGGAAGGTCCCCGCGTCGGGAGCGGTTTCCGCCGCGCGGCCGGGCGGGGACGACGAGCCTCATCTCTACGCGAGCACGCTCGTCGTCCGCGGCCAGGGGATCGCACGCGCCACGGCCACGGGTCCGCGCACCGAGGTGGGCCGGATCGGCAAGACGCTCCACGCGATCGCGCAGCAGCCGACCCGCCTGGAAGGCGAGACGCGCCGAGTCGTCCGTGTCCTCGCGGCGATCGGCATCACCCTGTGCCTCGCGATCTTCGTCCTCTACGCGGTCACCCGCCACGACTGGCTGCACGGTCTCCTGGCCGGCCTCACGCTGGCGATGGCGATCCTTCCGGAGGAATTTCCGATCGTCCTGACGGTCTTCCTCGCGTTGGGCGCGTGGAGGATTTCCAAGAGCCGCGTCCTGACCCGCCGCGTCGCCGCCATCGAGAGCCTGGGATCGGCGACGGTTCTCTGCGTCGACAAGACCGGCACTCTGACCGAGAACCGAATGACCCTGCGCGTCCTGTCCGAGGGGAACCACGAGCAGGAGATCCCCGCGCAAGGAGCGGTTCCCTTGGACGAGCCCGTCCACGAAGTCCTCGAGTACGCGATCCTGGCCAGCCAGCGCGATCCCGCCGACCCGATGGAGCGGGCCATCCTGCGCATGGCGCGGGACGCGGTGTTCGCGCGCGACCACCTCCACCGCGACTGGACCATCGTCCGCGAATACCCGCTCTCGCCGACGCTTCTGGCCGTGTCGCACGTGTGGCGCTCGCCCGAAGGGAGCGCGTTCGTCGTCGCGGCCAAGGGGGCGCCGGAAGCGATCGTGGACCTGTGCCACCTCGGGCCGGAGCGGGCGCGCGAGGTTTCCGCCCGGGTCGAGGCGATGGCAGCCCGAGGACTGCGCGTCCTGGGCGTCGCGCGCGCGCTGTTCGCTCCCCCGTCGCTTCCCCGCGAGCAGCACGACTTCGAATTCAAGCTGGTCGGACTGGTGGGGCTGGTCGATCCCGTGCGGGCAGGCGTGCCCGAGGCGATCGCCGAGTGCCGCCGCGCCGGTATTCGCGTCGTGATGATCACCGGCGACTCGCCGGCCACGGCGCTGGCCATCGCCGGCGAAATCGGCCTCGACGCGAACGGGGCGCTGATCACCGGGCCGGAGCTGGAGGCGATGGCCGACGCCGAGCTGGCCCGGCGCTCCCGGGACGCGCAAGTGTTCGCGCGCGTCGTCCCCGAGCAGAAACTGCGCATCGTCCGGGCGTTCCAGGCCCAGGGAGAGATCGTCGCCATGACCGGCGACGGAGTCAATGACGCTCCCGCCCTCGCGGCCGCGCAGATCGGGATCGCCATGGGCGAGCGCGGCACCGACGTGGCGCGCGAGGCGGCCTCGCTCGTCCTCCTCGACGACGCGTTTTCGTCCATCGTCGGCGCCATCCGGCTCGGCCGCCGCATCTTCAACAACCTCAAGAAGGCCATGGCCTATCTGCTCGCGGTGCATGTCCCGATCGCCGGCATGTCGCTCCTGCCGTTCTTGTTTCGATGGCCGCTGCTGCTCCTGCCCGTCCACATCGTCTTTCTCGAGCTCATCATCGACCCGGCGTGCTCGATCGTCTACGAGGCGGAGCCCGAGGACGACGACGTCATGCGGCGCCGCCCGCGGCCCCCCGGCGAGCGGCTCTTTTCCTTCTGGACGGTGGCCCTCGCGCTTCTGCAGGGAGCGGTCATCCTCGCCGCCGTCGGTGTCGTGTACGGTCTCGCGCTGTCGCGCGGCGACGGCGAGCGCGCCGCGCGTGCCCTGGCCTTCTCCACGCTCCTCGTCGCCAACCTCGGGCTCATCCTGGTGGAGCGATCCCGCTCGCGGACCATCCTGTCTTCGCTGGGGAGGCGAAACCCGACGCTATGGTGGGTCGTCGGCGGGGCCGCGGCGGCCCTGGTCCTGGTCCTGGAGGTCCCGGCCCTGCGCGACCTGTTCCAGTTCGAGCGCCTCCGCGCCGGCGATGCGCTTCTGTGTCTGGGCGCCGGCGCGGCGAGCGTTCTCTGGTTCGAGCTTTGGAAGTTGGCGTCCGCGGCCGTCCGCCGGCGACGCGACGGAGCCCGGCTCCCGGCCTAAGCTCCCTTGCGCGTCAGGATGAGCTCCATCAGGACGTGTTCCTTGCCGCGGACCGGCACGCCCGGCCAAAGTTTAGAACTTGAGGGAGACCTCCGCGGTGAACCTTCGGGGCGGCGCGACGTAGAGCTGCGCGTCGCCGATCTCGCTCTCGGCCACGAAGTGGCGGTTGTTGGAGAGGTTGCGGCCGGTGACCGAGAGCCGGGCGTTGGCGAAGGCCCAGGAGACGCCGGCGTCCCACTCGTAGTACGGATCCATGTAGGCCTCGTTGATCTTGTCGAAGGGACGCCGGCCCTGGTGCCGCAGCGCGGTCCAGGCGCCCAGGCCCGCGTTGGGAAGGTAGGACGCGTTCACATTCCAGATGTCCCGGGGCGTCAGCTCCAGCCTCTGTCCGTCGGCCACGGTCAGCCCCTCGTCCGGATCGATGAAGCTGAATCGGACGTACCGCGCGTCGTGATGGGCGTAGCCCGCGCCGATGCGCAGGTTGGGCAGCGCCTTGGGCCGGTACCCGGTCTCGATCTCCATGCCCTGAAAGCGCTCGCTTCCGGCGTTGACGAGCTCGGGCTCCCCGTTCTGGTCGACGATCGAGACGACGAGATTCTCGAAGATCATGTGGAAGAGCGACAGGTCGAAGGAGATCTGGCCGTCGAGCCAGCGCGTCTTGATCCCCGTCTCCAGGCTCCGCGTCCGCTCCGGATCGAGGATCCGGGCGCTCTCGGCCTCGGTCAGGTTGGGGGCCGCCGGCTTGAACGCGGACTTGGCGGCGACGTAAAGATTGAAATCGGTCATCGGGCCCGAGCCGTTCTGCACCAGGCGGCCGAGCGCGGAGAGCCCTCCGGACCATTGCCCGTCGGATTTCGAGTCGTTGGTCACATCGGGCTCCGGCGCGCCGACCTCCTGCCCTTGCGCGAAGAGGGTCTCGGAAACGCGGTCGTACCGCGCGCCCCCGGTGATGGTCAGACGATCCAACGGGGTCCACTCGTCGTTGACATAGACGCCGAAGAACGTTCGCCGGTCGCGGAACGAACGGTTGTCGCCGGTGGGCGTTTCGGAGAAACGGGGCACTTCGACCGGATCGATCTGGAGCTCGATGTCGAACCCGGTGCCGACGGCCGTGGTGCGGCCCCAGGTCAGGGCCGCGCCGCCCACCAGGCGGTGCTTGCCCGCGCCCTCGAAGTTGGCGACGAGATGGAGATCCTCGTAGACGTCGGTTTCGCGGGGCTTCAAGGCCACGCCGGCGGCGGTGGCGGTGTTGTCCTCCACGCCGTCGATGAAGGAGCGGATCGAAATCTGTTCGTCGCGGGTATAGGCGAGGACGTTTTCCAGCACCAGGCTCGAGGTCAGGGGCAGCGTGAGCCGCGTGTTGGCGTTGTAGACGCGGTGGTCGAGGCGCGCGCCGTCGACCTCGTAGTTGCGGTCGATGCGGAAGCCGGGAATCGTCTCGCCCGACGGCGGATCGACCGGAAGCGGCGACCCGAAGAACTGCGTGTTGCGAAACGTGTCGAACGTGAAGGTGAACGTGCCGCCCTTGCCCACCGGCAGGTCCAGGCGCAGGCCGCCGCGGTCATCCTTGTAGTCGGTGCGGTCCTGCCATCCCTTGGAGCGGTCGAAGCTTCCGAAGACACGAAGCCTGGTGTCGCCGAAGGCGAAGTTGTGGGAGGCCGAGAGGCGGCCCTCGGAGAACGATCCGCCCGAGAACCGGACCTCGGTTCCCTCCGAAGCCGGTCGGGTGAAGATCTGGATCATTCCGGCGAAGGCGGCGACGCCGTAGAGCGTGCCCTGGGGACCCTTGACGATCTCGATGCGGTCGATGTCGGCGACGTCGATTTGCGAGAGCGACGGGTTGAAGGGCCCGCCGACGGGGACCCCGTCCACCATCACCAGAAGGGCGTCGAACTCCTTCAAGCCCCACATGCCGATGTTGGGGAGGCGCGCCCCGTTGTCGCTTCCCTCCCCGGTATCCAGACCCACGACGTCCTGCAGCGCTTGCGCGAGGGTATGGACGTTGCGTTTGCGCAGCTCCTCGCCGGTGACGACCGTGGCCTGGCCGGGGATCTCCGTCTCGATCTCCGGACCGCGCGCGGCCGAGACGACGACGTCTTCCTTGACCTGGGGCTGCTGCTGCTGCGATTGGGTCGACGCATCCGGCGTCTTGGCCGCGCCGGCGTCCTGCGCCGCGGCTCCCGCCGGGAGAAGCAAACCGGCGGCCGCCATTCCAATGACACCGGCGGACGCCCAAAAACCAACGGCCCTCGAGACCATGATTCCTCCTTCCTGATTTTGGAGACGAGACGAGAGAAGGAAGGAGGAGGACTACGTCCGCAGAGGGATCGAAAGAGGCCGGGTCGCGTCCGAATCGGAGCGCGCAACGCGGGGCGGGACGCCGCGACGGCGCGGAAGAAAGCTCGGGCCGGAGGCGACCGTCGAGAGCGCGGACCGGGACGGCTCGGTGGCCGGCGCCCAGAATGGGATCGCGCGCAGCCGCTCCGACGGCGCGCCGGCCAGTCCGGCCTGAGTCATCGGATCCGGCGGCGAGGCCAGGGCCTCCCGCGTGCGCCACTCGCCGCCGACGCGGAACAGCTCTTCCAGGGAACCGTTGGGCTCCGCGCGGATCGAGAACTCTTCGCCGAGAAAGACGATCGCCTCCTGCGCCTCGTCCTCTCCGTCGCCCGCGCGCAAGGCCAGCCGGGCGTGCTCCGTGGGGAGGGCCGGAACGCGCCAGGCGATGTTCCCGGACTCCGGAGCCAGCCGCCCGGTCACGCGCAGCGGGAACGTCCGGCCTCCGTCGAGGGAGAGAACGAGCTCCATCTCGTCGAAGCCCGAAAGCGCCTCGGCATTCCAGGAGAAGCCGGCGGTCGATCCGGCCCGGAGAGCCGGGCCGGACACGGGCGCGGCCATGGCCGGAATCTGACCGGCCGAGACTCCCTTCGCTCCGGCCGCAGCCAGAAAAACCACGGCCAGCAGCCGGACAGAGCGGAGGCGCATCCCGCCATCTTACCGTGCGGCGAAGCGAACCCGAGAGACCGGTTCGACTGCATCGGCCGCCGGGCTGTCCGATCGAGCGCGCCGAAGAAACGCGCGCCGAAACCGGTTCGCACCTCGATCCTCGCTTTCGGGTACAACCCTTGCAATTTGGGCTGCCAGAAGCCGAAAGGCCGCCGGAAGTGCCGGACGGCGTCGGTCGAAGGGAGCCCGACATGACACGAATCGACAACTTCGCCGGCGGGCTCGGT
Source organism: uncultured Acidobacteriota bacterium (assembly GCA_963733955.1). GTDB lineage: Bacteria > Acidobacteriota > Thermoanaerobaculia > UBA5066 > Gp7-AA6 > DATFTF01. The sequence goes on along the minus strand of CAVTEW010000002.1, from coordinate 9,731 downwards.
ACCGGCGCCCTCCTGATCTCGGTCGCGGCAGCGGTCCTGGCCTGGCGATCCGGCCTGGTGGAGCGGCTCTGGGGCGAGAGCGGCGAGGAACGGATCCGCCGAAGCCTCGAGCGGGCCCAGCGGCAGGCCCGGCGGACCGACGACTTCCTCGACATCTGCCGCGCCGCGGGCCTCTGACGGCCGAGCGGCATCCAACAACTTATATATTGTTGGAGCCGAAGCTACCTGCCGACCTCGAGGCTCACGCCCAGGCCCACCCCGCCCCGCTGCGCCGCGACGGGCACGAGAGTCCAGTCGACCGAGGCTTCCTGATCGGCCCGGTGCCGGCGGACGATGCTGTGGCCGATCGCCGTGCCGAGGAACGCGCCGGCGACGACGTCGGACGCGAAATGAGCGTGGGAATTCATCCGCGCCAGGGCGACCCCGCTGGCCAGCGTGTACGCGACCGTCGGGACGACCCAGCCCCGCGATCGGGCGGCGATGACCGACGCCAGGGCGAAGGCTTCGGTCGACTCGCCCGAGGGAAAGGACTGCTTTCCGGAGAGCGGCCGGAACTCGTCGGCGTCGCTCCCCTGACTGGGACGCAGGCGGCCGGCGATCTGCTTGAGAGCGGGTGAGGCGATTCCGGCCGCGAAGAGCTCGGCCTCGATCGCGTCGCGGCCCGTATCGCGCAGCTGTGCGTTCTTGAAAACGAGGCCCGCTCCCAGGGACGCGACGGACAGGCCGATCGCTCCGTAGGTCCCCAGAGGGCGGATCGCCGTCGAAAAAGAATTCGTGTGGGCGTTGCGGTTCCGTTGAAAGACGCTGTCGATCGAGGAGTCCTCCTGGGACAGCAGGAAGACGGTCGCGACCGCGCCGGCCGCCTCCGCCCAGCTCTTCCCGTCCCAGTGCAGCGGCGCGAAGAGAATGCCGCCGCCGTCCTCGACATAGCGCCTCGCCTCCGCCTTCAGCGCGCCCGGCAGGGAGGGCGTCGTGAGGGGGCCGGTCTCGTCCACGTCGGTCGCGCCAACCCGCTGGCCTTGCGCCGAGCATGGGATCGCGGCCAGGAGCAGGGCTAGGCCGACCAGCGCCGCGTGACCTCTGCGGGGAGCAGCGATGCTCTGTTTCGATGTCATCGGGCTGCCTTTCCCGAGGGCAGATTGAGTCGCGGGCCCTCCATGCCTTCGACGTCTTCCGGGGTCGAAAGCGGGCCTCCTGCCGCACGGAGGGGCTCTCCGGATCTCACCCTCTTCCCCTCGCCCAATCGACTCCCAGGCATTCTGAACGTTCTCGCAAAGCAATTCATGGACCATCGAACGTCGCCTCCGCTTCGGTTCGCGATCCCGTGCGTTCCCGGCGCTGGCAGGCGATCCGTCATAATCCCCGCCCGGAAGCGCACGGGGCCCGGTGGCCCTCGCGGACTTCAAATCCGTCGGTGTCGCGGCTTCGCCGGGACAGGTGGGTTCGACTCCCACACGCTTCCGCCATGCTCTCGCCTCATGCCGCCGCCGTCCTGAGGGCTGAGCCGCGGACGCGATGTGTGATTCGCTCAGGCCGTCCGAATGCGGGCAACGGTGATCGCGGCGCTTGTGATCACCCGCGCGTTCCGGGCCAGGTGCCGCCTCGCCCTCTCCGGCAGCGCGCGCAGGGCGTCGAACGCGACCGCGGGATCAACCCAGTAGGTCAAGGGCGAGCCCTCGTTCGAGCCGCACCGCAGGCACTCGACGCGGGAGAAGCCTTTCATCTTCCCCGCCGCGCACTCCACCGCGATCGCGGCCGTCCCGCCGCAGAGCAGGCAGGTCGAAGGGGCGTCGCCTCCGGTCGTCGTTGTCATCGTTGGCGCGCGAGCCTAGCAGAAGGACCGCCTCCCCGTGGCCGGCGCCAGGGCCTTCGGATCATGCCTTCCCGATTCCGCGGGTCATCTCCTCCAGGCGCAGGCGGTCGAGGCTCGCCAGCGGAAGGGCGGTGAAGAGCCCCAGGCGGCGGTAGATCTCGACGGCGGCCTTCTTGACGATCTGGCGCTGCTCCTGCTCGCTCGCCGCGGCGTCGGGATCCTCGGAGCCCCAGTGGGCGACGATCGGCTGTCCCGGCCAGATCGGACAGGACTCCCGGGCCCTGTCGCAGACGGTGATGACGAAGTCGAACTCTACGTCCCGGAACTCTTCCCACGACTTGCTGCGCGCCGAGCTCGCGTCGATGTGGTACCCCTCGCGCAGAAGCTCGAGAACATAGGGATTGACCCGGCCTCGCGGGCTGGCCCCCGCGCTGGACACCTCGAAGCGGTCGGGGTCGAGCCGCTTCAGGAAGAACTCCGCCAGGATGCTGCGAGCGGAATTGCCGGTGCAGAGGAAAAGGATCTTGAATCTCTTGTGCTCTTGTTCTCCGGCCATCGAAACTCCTTCCTGGACTCAAACCGCGCCTCAGGCCGCGCGCACGGCGGCGGGGAACCAGTCACGGGTCGCCAGGCAAGCCCTGCAGACCGACAGCATCACCGGGACTTCCACGAGCACGCCGACCACGGTCGCCAACGCCGCGCCCGAGCCGGGCCCGTAGAGAGCGATGGCCGTGGCCACGGCGAGCTCGAAGAAGTTCGAGGCCCCGATCAAGGCGCCCGGCGCGGCGACCGCGTACTCGACCTTCGCGAGGCGCATCAATCCGTACGTCAACGACGCGTTGAAATAGACCTGCAGCAGGATCGGCACGGCGATGAGCAGGACGTGGAGCCAGCGCCCGGTGATGTTGGCGGCCTGGAACGCGAAGATGAGCGTCAGAGTCGCCAGCAGGGCCGCCGTCGTCACCGGGGCGAAGGCGCGCACGAAACGCTCCTCGAACCAGGCCCGGCCCCGCCGCGCGACGAGCGCGGCCCGACTGGCCGCGCCGAGCGCGAGCGGGACGACCACGAAGATCAGGACCGACAGGAACAGGACCCGCAGCGGCACTTCCAGCCCCGCCGCGCCGGACACCAGGATTTTGACGATCGGCGCGAAGACGGCGAGCATGACGAGATCGTTGATCGACACCTGGACCAGCGTGTAGGCGGGATCGCCGTCGGCGAGGTACGACCAGACGAAGACCATCGCCGTGCAGGGCGCGGCGGCAAGGATGATGACACCGGCGGTGTACTGGCCGGCCAGCTCCGGACCGATCCACGGCGAGAACACGTGCCGGAAGAAGAGCCAGCCGAAGAAGGCCATCGAGAAGGGCTTGACCAGCCAGTTGACGAAGAGGGTCACCAGGAGCCCGCGGGGCCGCCGCCCGACGCCGGCGATCGACCTCACGTCGATCTTCAGCATCATCGGGTAGATCATCAGCCAGATGAGGGCGGCGATCGGAATGTTGATGTGCGAGCCCCGCCCGAACTCGAGCCTTCGCAGCGCGTCGGTCAGTCCGGGAAGCGACCGGCCGAGCAGCAGTCCCAACGCCATGCTCGCGGCGACCCACAGCGAGAGGTAGCGCTCGAAGACGCCCATCCGGCGGGGAACCTCGCTCGCGGCCCCGCTGCCTCGGACGTCGAGCGCGGTCACCACCTTCCCCTTTTGCGCCGAGCGCCGTTGGTCAGCAGCACGAGCCTTCCGCGGCCGCCGGCGCGCAGCAGGCCATCGCGGCTTCGTCCTTGTTCTCGAGGTCCTCGAGAACGGTGTAGACCTCCCAGCGGTTGCCGTCGGGATCGGCGACCCAGAACTTCTCCTGAAGGGCGTAGCAGCAGGCCTCCCGCCGCTCCTCGCCGGCGGCGAGACCGCGCGCCTCCAGGCTGCTCTTCCATTGCGCCACCGCCGCCGGCGACTCGACGCGGATGCCCAGGTGCGACAGCGCGCCCGAGCCGTCGATCCGGCCCGGCTGCAAAGCCAGATGGATCTCCGGATTCGAGAGCACGAACTTGGCGTAATCCGCCTTCCGCTTGGCCGGCTCACCGAAGAAACGCCGGTAGAAGTCGGTGGACCTCGAGAGATCGGAGACGTTCAGCGAGATGTGGACCGAAGAAGACATGGCGCCCTCCATTTCGATAAATCGAGAACAGTCGATCTATCCGCTCAAATTTTTTTCAGACCGCCCGGGCCACCGCCTCGGCCAGACCGGCCAGGGCGGCCTCGTTCCTCCGGTAAAACATCCAGCGCCCCCGCTTCTCCGCCACGACCAGGCCGGCGCGGCGCAGGAGATCCATGTGGTGCGACACGGCGGCCTGGGACAGCCCGACCGCCCCTTCGATGTCGCAGGCGCAGAGACCGCGCTCCTCGCGCTCGACCAGATCGCAGCAGGACTTCCCGCGCGTCTTCAAGAGCTCCAGGATCTTGAGCCGCGTCGGATCGCCCAGGGCCTTGAAGGCCGGCACGAGGTCTTCCCGCGTCTTCATAGATAGAAATATATAGATATATAGACCCGGGCGTCAAGCACAGAAGAAACGGGCCTTCCTCGGCGTGTCGAGGCCGCGCCGCTCAACCCGTTTGGCTCTCCACGACCCGGCGGACGTCGTTCAAGGCCGTCATTCCATTGACGTCGCGCCCGGAATACGCGATGTAGCCGTCCGGCCGAACGAGCGTCGGCGCGTCGCACGTTGCCAAGCGCAGCTCCAGAACCTCGCTCAAAGACCCGGCGAGCCGCCTGGCGGCATCCTGAATCGCCGTGTCCACCTTGTGACTCAGCACGAGCAGGAACCGGCCGCGAATGCCGTCGCCGCCGCGCAGCGAGTCATCGAAGTAGCGCTCTCCGGAGCCTTCGACAATAGGGCTTCCGCCATAGGTGATGCCGAGTCCGGAAAGCCTCTTCACGAAGGCGCGTTGAAACGCCGGCAGTCGCGACGCCAGGGGGATGAGGGTATCGCGAAGCGTCTGCGCAATCTTGTTCGGAGTTCCCATCGCCCTGGTCAGGAAATCCGTGGTCCCGATCACCTGCTGAATCACCGGACGGCGCTCGGCGCCATAGCTGTCGAGCAGACGCTCATTCTGCCTCCCCCGCACGGCCAGATCGAGCTTCCAGGCGAGATTCCAGGCGTCCTGCAGCCCGGTATTCATCCCCTGCCCGCCAAAAGGACTGTGAATGTGCGCGGCGTCGCCGGCGATGAACATGCGGCCGACGCGCAGCCGCGCCGTCTGCCGATGATGAATTCGGAAATAGCTGCTCCAGTGCATGGCCCGAGCCTCGATCGCCCTGGGGCCGCGCTGCGAAAGGACCTTCCGCACGAGGTCCAGGGACGGGGCCTCTCCCTCGACGTTCTCGATCGTCGCCACGATGCGCCTGCGCGTGGCGCTCATGGGGAAGATCGCGACCGGTCCGAATTCGCTCGGGCACAGCTGCATCTCGTCGGCGGGAAGGGCTTCGTTCGTTTCGACATCCGCGAGCAGGAACGACGCGTCGTAGACCGCGCCTTCGAACGGCAAGTCGAGCAAGTGCCGAACCGCGCTGTGCGCGCCGTCGCACCCCACGACGAACGCCGCGGTGAGCTCGCTCCGCTCCCCCTTGTGTTCGAGCGTCGCGCTCACATGGTCGTCGTGTTGGACCGCGGAGACGAACGTCGTCTCGTACTCCACCGCTGCGCCTTTGCGCCGCATTTGTTCCACGAGCAATCGTTCCGTGACGTCCTGCGGCACCATCGCGACGAACGGATACGGGGTCCCTTCGGGCGCAAAGTGGATGCGCGCCAGCGCGCGTCCATGCGACACGATCGCGACCCACGTCACACGGTTCGCCGCTTCGAGGAACGGAGCGACGACCCCGGCCATGTCGAAGATTTCGAGCGTCCGGGGAAAGATCGCGAGCGCTTTGGAGTGTTCCGACTGGGATGGCCGCGCCTCGACGAGCCGCCATCTCAGGCCTCGGCGGGCGCATTCGTTCGCCAGGAACAGTCCGACTGGTCCGGCTCCAACGACGAGAACATCGACATCAGGGGCGACGGTCGGCATGATCTTGTCCTCTTTGCGCAGAGCGCTTCGCGCGGGCCCGATCCGGCTCCGCGAGGCTCGCCCCGGCACGGCGAGCGGTCCGCATCACGAATTCCGCCACCGGCCCGAGCCATCCTGTTTCGGAGCGGGGCTCGAGGTCAAGGAGGGCCGAGAGGCGGGCGTGCTCCGTGGGGAGGGCCGGACGCGGGCGCGGCCATGGCCGGAATCTGACCGGCCGAGACTCCCTTCGCTCCGGCCGCAGCCTGGAAAACCACGGCCAGCAGCCGGACGGAGCGGGGGCGCATCCCGCCATCTCACCGTGCGGCGAAACGCTTCCGAGAGACCGGTTCGACTGCATCGGCCGCCGGGCTGTCCGACCGGGCGCGCCGAAGAAACGCGCGCCGAGACCGGTTCGGACCTCACCTCGAAGCGGTGGAGTCGAGCCGCTTCAGGAAGAATTCCGCAGGTTGCTGCGGGCGGAATTGCCGGTGCGGAGGAAAAGGATCTTGAATCTCTTGTGCTCTTGTTCTCCGGATCGGCGACCCGGGACTTTTCCTGAAGGGCGTAGCAGCAGGCCTTCCGCCGCTGCTCGCCGGCGGCGAGACCGCGCGCCTCCAGACTGCTCTTCCATTGCGCCACCGCCGCCGGCGACTCGACGCGGATGCCCAGGTGCGACAGCGCGCCCGAGCCGTCGATCCGGCCCGGCTGCAAAGCCAGATGGATCTCCGGATTCGAGAGCACGAACTTGGCGTCATCCGCCCTCACCTTGGCCGGCTCACCGAAAAGACGCCGGTAGAAGTCAGTGGACCTCGAGAGATCGGAGACGTTCAGCGAAGTGTGGACCGAAGAAGCCATGGCACCCTCGATTTCGATAGATCGAGAACAGTCGATCTGTCCACTCAAATGTTTTCCCGACCGTTGTCAAAGCCCGGGCGCCGTTGGGCCCGATCCGTCCACAGGCCCGGGCGTCTGTCCCTCGGCGGCCGTTTGTGCTTCAATCGACTCGGATGCGCCGTCCTTTCCGATTTCTCGTTGCCCTGATCCTCGGACTCGGCCTGGTGACCTGGGCGGCGACGGTCGCGGTTGAAGAGACGACGCGCGACTGGTTCGAGAAGGACATTCGGCTGCGGGCGCAGCTGGCGGTGAGCGGGGCCCGGCAGGCATTGATCGCGCACTGGCAACCCGAGCAGAGATCCGTCCTGCGCGAGCTGCTGTCCGAGATCACCCACGACGAGCGCATCATGGCGGCCGCCGCGTGCAGGGCGGACCTGGAAAACCTGACGCGGACTCAGGACTATCCGGAGGCCTTGAACTGCCGGGAGGTCGGGCGGCACGTCGTCTCGGGAACCGCCGGCGCCGGCCGCTGGACGGCGTGGCAGAGCGTGGTGTCGCTTCCCGGCGGGAACGTTTTCGTCAGCGCCTTTCCCATGTTCGAAGCGGCGCGGCCGGTGGGATTCGTGGTCCTGGTCCACGACTTGAGCTTCATCGAGCGGCGAGAGGCCAGCACCCGCAGGTTCCTGTTCCTCGTCTTCGGATTTCTGGCGGCGGCCGCCTCGGTGGTCACGATCATCGCCGCGCGCGTGTCCTGGCGCGGTTGGAGCCAGGAGCTGCGCAGCTTCCTCAAGGGAGGCCCCCAGCGTCCCGAGTTTCAGCCCATCCTGAAAGACGTCCAGGACCTCGTCGAGCGCATCGTCGCCGAACGGGAGTCCGACCAGGAGGGGGGCGACTGGACGCCCCAGCGGCTCAAGCAGACGTTGAACCGTCACCTGCGCGGCGAACGGATCGTCATCCTCGCCAACCGCGAGCCGTACCTCCACGAGCGCGGGAAGAACGGGCTGGTGAACGTCGTCCATCCGGCCAGCGGCCTGGTCACCGCCCTGGAGCCGATCGTGCGCGCCTGCTCGGGGGTTTGGATCGCCCACGGCAGCGGCTCGGCCGACCGGGAGACCACAGATCGCGACGACCGCGTGCGCGTCCCACCGGGCGAAGAGTCGTACGTGATTCGAAGGGTCTGGCTCTCGGCCGAGGAGGAGAAGGGCTACTACTACGGATTCGCCAACGAGGGGCTGTGGCCGCTGTGCCACATCGCGCACACCCGCCCGGTGTTTCGCAGCGAGGACTGGACGCACTACCAGGCGGTCAACCAGAAGTTCACCGATGCGTTCTGCCAGGAGGTCGATTCCGAGGACCCGATCGTCCTGGTCCAGGACTACCACCTGGCGCTCGTTCCGCGCCTGATCCGCGAGCGGATGCCGCGGGCCACGGTCATCATGTTCTGGCACATCCCCTGGCCCAACTCGGAGCAGTTCGGCATCTGCCCCTGGCGCACCGAGCTCCTGAACGGGATGCTCGGCGCGAGCATCCTCGGTTTCCACACGCAGTTTCACTGCAACAACTTCCTCGACTCCGTCGACCGCCTGCTCGAGGCGCGAATCGACCGGGAGCAGAACGCCGTGGTCCAGCAGGGCCGCAGCACCCTCGTCCGGCCTTACCCGATCTCGCTCGAATGGCCGATGCGATGGGTGAAGATGGCGCCGCCGCCGCAAGAGTGCCGCGCGAGCGTGTTCCAGGAGCTCGATCTCGCGCCCGACGCGCTCCTGGGAGTCGGCGTCGACCGCCTCGACTACACCAAGGGGATCGAGGAGCGCCTGCTTTCCGTGGAGCGGCTGCTCGAGCGGTTCCCGAAGTTCCGGGGCCGGTTCACGTTCGTTCAGCTCGCCGCGCCGAGCCGCACGATCATTCCGCGCTACCAGGAGCTCCAGGAGAAGGTGGAGCGTGTGGTGGCGCGCATCAACCAGCGCTTCGGCAAGGGAAAGTACCGCCCCATCGTCCTGCGCCGGTTCCATCACGAGCCGCCCGACGTCTTCCGCCACTACCGCGCGGCCGACGTGTGCTACGTCAGCAGCCTCCACGACGGAATGAACCTCGTGGCCAAGGAGTTCGTCGCCGCTCGCGAGGACGAGCGCGGCGTGCTGGTGCTGTCCCAGTTCACGGGAGCGGCGCGCGAGCTGACCGAGGCGTTCATCGTCAACCCCTACGATCTGGACGAAGCGAGCTCCGCGCTGGCCGCCGCGCTCGCGATGTCGCCCGAGGAGCAGCGCGACCGCATGCGCGCGATGCGCGCGTTTCTGGCTGAGTTCAACATCTACCGCTGGGCCGGCCGCATGCTCGTCGACGCCGCCCGCCTGCGCCGCCGCGACCGCCTGACCGGCCGTCTCACCGAGCACTTCGTCGCGGTGGGAGAAGGGACGCGCTGAGCCCCGCCGGTGCGGACTCGCAGGAGCGCTGTCCCGTCCGAGGTAGATCGTTTCCCGCTGCAGGCGGTCGCTTCACGACCGGCGCTGAGAGGGTTTGGCTACCAGGGCTTTGGAACGTGCCTCCGGTGCCCTTCGCGGCGCGACCAAGTTTCGCGGACTGGATCCGCGAAACGACTCGCGCCGCGGGAGCCGGAGCGGAGCTCTCGGGGTCAGGCGGACCGTCGAGGCCGCATCCGGCCGAGCGGGCCGCCGGTGCGCGCCAAAGGCGCGCAGACCCCCAAGCGAAGCGCAGGCGACGGTCTTGGTGGAGCTGAACGGGATCGAACCGTCCCGCTGCCGCTGCGCGACCGGCGCTGAGAAGGTTTGGCTACCAGGGCTTTGGAACGTGCCTCCGGTGCCCTTCGCGGCGCGACCAAGTTTCGCGGACTGGATCCGCGAAACGACTCGCGCCGCGGGAGCCGGAGCGGAGCTCTCGGGGTCAGGCGGACCGTCGAGGCCGCATCCGGCCGAGCGGGCCGCCGGTGCGCGCCAAAGGCGCGCAGACCCCCAAGCGAAGCGCAGGCGACGGTCTTGGTGGAGCTGAACGGGATCGAACCGTCCCGCTGCCGCTGCGCTCGGC
>CAVTEW010000001.1:0-861091 GCA_963733955.1 uncultured Acidobacteriota bacterium | reverse complement strand
GGGACGCCCCTCGCGCTCCTTTGAGCGGGGCGCCGGCTGGCGGCCCCCCGAACCCCCGGAGGTCGACGGTTCGATCCGTCTCGTACTCCGAGACGTAATTCGGCCTTAATTGTCTGCGTTGGCGATCAGAATTGGTGGAGCTGAACGGGATCGAACCGTCGACCTCCTGAATGCCATTCAGGCGCTCTCCCAAACTGAGCTACAGCCCCACGCGGGAGGGCGCGAAGGATAGCACGCGGCTTTCAGAAGGGCAAAGGACCCCGCGAGTCCTCCCGCGGCGCCCGCTCCACGCGAACCCGGTTGTCGTGAAAGACCGCCCCGCCCATGTCGGAGTCCTGCTCGTCGACCGTGGCGTTGACGGTCGTGCCGCCCTCGGCGTTGGCGGGCCATCTCCCTTTGCAGCTCGCGACGACGCCCGGGCGCACGCGGTCGCTCACGTCGGCCACCGCCGAGAACGCGCCCCGCGCGTTGCCAACGCGCACGTCGTCTCCCGTCGCGATGCCCAGGGGAGCGGCGTCGTCGGGGTGAATCAGGAGCGTCGGAGGGCCCGACCTCCTCCGCTGGCGCGGTACGTTGGCGAAGATCGAGTTCAAGAAGTAGTGATCGGCCGGCGTGATGAGAGCAAGCGGGTACTCCCGGGCCAGCTCCGTGCCGCTCTGCGATGTCTCGTACGCCGGCGTGTAACCGGCAACGGGGTCCAGCCCGCCCTGGGCCATCCGGTCGGAGACGAACTCGAGCTTGCCCGAAGGGCTGGGAAAGCGCGCCGCGAACGGAACGAGCGGATTGGGATAGTTCAGCCGCATCCAGCCCCGGGCTTTCAACTCGTCGAAGGTGATGCCGTCGAGCGACGGGTGCCCGCTTGCGAGGAGCTGCCGCGCCATCGTCTCGTCGCTGTCGTAGAGCTCCGGCGTCTCCAGGCCCATCCGGCGCGCGAGCCGCCGGAACAGCTCCGTCGTCGCCAGGCATTCGCCCGCGGGCGCGGCCGCCGGCTCGTTCCAGCAGAGGTAGAGATGCCCGTAGGAGATCAGCAGATCCTGGTGCTCGATCTGCATCGTGGCCGGAAGGAGGACGTCCGCGTAGCGCGCGGTATCGGTCACGAAGTGCTCGACCACCACCGTGAAGAGATCCTCGCGCGCCAGGCCGCGCAGAACCTTCTCCTGTTGCGGGACGCTCGCCGCCGGATTGCTCGCGTAGACGAAGAGGACCCGGACGGGCGGGTCGCCGACCCGGAGCAGACCGTCCCCGAGCTGCGACATGTTGAGCGCCCGCGCAGGACGCAACCTCAGGTCGTCGCGCCAGTACGCAGCCCAGTCCATGCCGTAGAAACCGCCGGTCGTATAGCAGACGCCGCCTCCCAGGCGGCCCCAGTCGCCGGTGACGCCGGGAATGCACGTGATCGCCCGCACCGCCATGCCGCCTCCGCCATGGCGCTGGATGCCGATGCCGATGCGGATGCCGGTCGGCCGAGTCCTGGCGATGCGGCGTCCGAGCTCGACGATCGATTCCGCGGGCAGTCCGGTGATCGCGGCGGCGCGCGCCGGCGGATGCTCGAGGATGCGCTCGCGGAAGGCGTCCCAGCCGACGGTGCGCCGGTCGATGAAGTCCCGATCGTCTCCGCCCTCGGAGAGCACGACGTTCAGGAGGCCCAAGGCGAGCGCGGCATCCGTGCCGGGGACCGGCGCGAGGTGCCAGTCGCTCTGCGCAGCGGTCCGGGTCCGAATGGGGTCGATCGAGACGACGACCGCGCCGTTCTTGCGCGCGTCCAGGATCGGCCGCCACAGATGCGGATTCGTCGTGACGACGTTGGCGCCCCACAGAACGACGAGCTTGGAGTGTCGCAGCGTCTCCGGATCCATCCCCACGCGGTTCTCCCCCAGCGTGTACCCCGTGCCGAATCCCCCCGCCCACGTGCAAATGTTGACGACGTGGCGCGACGCCCCGAGGACATTCCACAGCCGGCGCCCGGCGCCGTAGACGCCCTGGAGCAATCCCATGCTGCCGGAGCCCAGGAAGGGCCAGATCGCCTCGCCCCCGTGGGAGGCGATCGCCTTCGAGAGGCCCGCCGCGACTCTCTCCAGAGCCTCCTCCCACGAGATCCGGGTGAACGTGCCGCTCCCCTTGGGTCCGACGCGGCGCATCGGATACAGCAGGCGGTCGGGCGAGCGCGCGTAGGCCAGGTAGTCCGCGACCTTGTTGCACAGCGATCCGCGCGTGTATGGATGATCGGGATCGCCGCGAAGGGACACGGGCTCCCCTGCCCGCACGTTCACGATCCAGCTGCACGTGTCCGGGCAATCGAGCGCGCAGGCGCCCCGAACCTGCCGGTCCGCGGACGGAAGCGTCACGGGCGGCCCGCCGGCGGGAGGCCAAGACTCATGGTCGGCCGCAGAGTCAGGATCTCGACCGTCGTCTTGGCGATCCAGCGGCGGACTCCGTCGGGAAGGGCTTGCTCGGCGCCTTCCTCGAGGAGGGACGAGAGGTCGGGCCGCGGGCGCAGGCGGACGTAGCGCGGAACAGCCCCGCCGGCCACCATCCGGTACCAGAGCGTTTCGCCCTGGAGCCGCGGCTGGCCCGCGGCGAGCGCCGCCTCGAAAGGCTTCGCGGCCCCGGGAAGCAGGTCGACGGTCGTGAGCTCGAGCCGGGCCCGCGGCTGCGGCTCGCCCACGCCGCGCGATGGCGCTGGCAGGAATTCGTAGAGGCCGTTTTCCGCAAATTCGGCGTGGGGCACGACGTTCATCACGTTGTCGCGCTCGTCTTCCGCCGGCGCGACCGCGTGGTCGAAGTCCGCCGCGGGATGCCCGAACGTGGCATAAACGAACCACCGCTGGCGTTGCCCGGCCCAGACATTCCAGCCGTACCACGTCCAGGAATCCCCGGCCTGCCGGTGCCACGCGAGGTGGCGGATGTAGCCGGCCTCGAACTCGACGGTGCGTCCCTCGTGGGGACGCAGGACCGCGATGCGCGCGTAGGGACCGCGCTCCACGGAAGGACCCGTTTGCGCGGCGAGAATCGCGGGGAGCAGGGCTGCGAAGAGAAGCCCGGAGCTTGGGATGCGAGGCCGGCGATGGCCGAAGAACTTTGCCTTCATGATCCGCGGCATCCTACGGAGAAGGACGCGGCGATTCGCGCCACAGATCCGCCGAATTCCGCCATCGCCCGCGATTCCCTTGCGCAACGCTCCAATCCGGCGAGATAGTGCGTGGACCGATGGCCGCCGCGTCCGGAAATCCCGATTTGCGCCGCCGCCCCCAGGGCCGCCGCGTCGTCGTCGTCGTCGTGCCTCCGGTGGACGAGCTCGACCTGGTCGGGCCTCTCCAGGTGTTCAATTCGGTCAATCGGCTGGCCGGCCGGCCCATCTACGCGATCGAGGTCGTCACGAACGCCGACGGCCTGAAGGTCGAGGGCGAAGGAGGCGTGCTGACCTTCATGGCCCGGCAGCACTTCCGGAGAGTCGAAGGCGCGTGCGACTCCGTGCTCCTGGTCTGCGGAATGAACGGCCGGACGGTGCGCGACGCGGCGCTTTCCGCGTGGCTGCGAAAGATGGCGGCCCAGGTGCGGCGGCTCGGCGCCGTGTGCGTCGGGGCCTTTCTGCTGGCCGAGGCCGGCCTGCTCGACGGGCGGCGGGCAACCGCGCATTGGAAGTTCGGCCGCGAGCTGGCGGCCCGATTTCCCGGCGTGCGGGTCGAGCACGAGCCGCTCTGGGTCAAGGACGGAAACATCTACACGTCGGCGGGATTCTCCGCGGGTATCGACCTCGCGCTCGCGTGGGTGGAGGAGGACTGCGGAACCGGCCTCGCGCACGAAGCCGCCCGCGAGCTGGTGCTGTTTCTGCGGCGGCCGGGCGGACAGCCCCAGATGAGCGTCTCGCTCGCCTCACAGGCGTCCGAGATGATGTCGATCCGCGAGCTGCAGATCTGGGTCGCCGAACATCTGGGCAAGAGACTCTCGGTCGAGGACCTCGCGGAACGGATGTCGATGAGCCTTCGAAATTTCGAGCGGGTGTTCACCCGGGAGGTCGGCTCGACGCCGTCCCAGTACGTTCTGCAGTTGCGCGTGGAGGCGGCGCGTCGTCAGCTCGAGCGGACCGAGAAGGGCTTGAAACAGGTCGCCGCCGCCGTCGGCTTCGGCAGCGTCGACGTCATGCGGCGCGCCTTCGTGCGGCTCCTGGGGATCACGCCGAGCCGCTACCGGGCCCTGGCGGAGAGCTCGGCGCGAGACTGAGGACGCAGCGCGGACCTCACCGTTCCGATTTCGTGACCCGACGCGCCCCCGACCCGTCGGCGTTCATGACCCAGATCTCCATCCGCCCGGTCCGATCGCTCTGAAAGGCGATGCGCTTCCCGTCCGGAAACCAGGCCGGCACCTCGTCCTGGTAGAGCTGGTCGTGCGCAGCGAGCTTGCGCGCGGCGCCGGTCGCGAGGTCCACGGTCCAGATATGCGCGGGCCGGTCTTTCGCCCCCGCCTGCACGGCGAGCGCGCGCCCGTCCGGTGACCACGAGGGCATCTGGGCTCCCCCGTCGGAGGCCGGGATCTGCGTGACCTGCCGCCGGCCCGACCCGTCGGCATTCATGACATAGACCTCCAGGGCGCCCTTCGAGTCCCTGTCCCCGAACGCGATCCGCTTCCCGTCGGGCGACCAGCGCGAGCCCCAGACGACTCCGGACCCGTCGGTGAGCTGGCTCGACCGGCTACCGTCCAGGTCCGACACGAACTCCCGCATGGCCGTCCAGGTTCCGGTCCAGTAGAGAACGCGCCTCCCCTCCGGGGAACGCTTCATGGCTCGGCCGGGGACGGTTCCGACGAGCCTCGGAGACCCGCCGCCCGCTCCGATCGCGTAGAGGCGGCTCGCGCCGTCGGCGAAAACGCTGAACCAGATCTCCTTGCCGTCGGGCGCCCATTGGGGCTGGCTCTCCTGCTCGGGAGTGCGTGTCAGGCGCACGTCGCTTCCCCCGTCCGCCGATACCACGTAGAGATCGGTCGCTCCATCCCGGTCCGACAGGAACGCGATGCGCGAGCCGTCGGGCGAGACCGCCGGCGCGGCGCCGTGCATCTGCGGAGCCTGCGCCGCCGCGGCGTGGAAAGGAAGTCCCATCCCCATGGCCAGAACGAGAAAAGAGCGGGCGCGCATGGTCTTCCTCCTGAAAATCCTGGAGCGATTCTGCACCCTGTCCCCTCGCGTCGTACGGCGACGGTTCTGCTTCGCCCCCTCGGCCGGAGCCGGAGGCTTGTCCCGGTGCGTCGGCTCCGCGGCGCCGGAATCGGCTCCCCTGACCCAGGGAAGGGCGGCCGGGTCGGCTCCGCCCGGCTGGACGCCTTGCAACGTGCCTCCCGAGAGACCGACTCCCGCCGCCAGGAAGAAGAGGAACGACACGCTCAGCCGGACAGTCTCTCCCCTCGAAGGGTGTCCCACTCGAAAAAGGAACGGGCGAGCGCGCGCGACGTTCCATCCCGGCGAAAGGGCGTGAGAGCGGCGACGGCGGAACCGGATGCTCACCTGCCGGACACCCTAACATCGGTGCCACGGCCGGTCTTGAACCAATGAAACGTGGCGTCAGACCGCTCGGAGCAGCCGGCGAAACCGGCCCGGGCTGCAACCGATGCGGGCCTTGAAGACCCGGCAAAAATGACTGTGATCCGCAAAGCCGGCGTCCAACGCGATCTCGGTCAACGGCCGGTCGGGGTCCTCGAGGGCCTCGCAGGCCGCCCGAACGCGCACCTTGTGAAGGTACTCCCCCATGGTCTCGCCGAATCGGCGCCGGAACTCCCGGGAAAGGTGGACGGGATGGATGTCGACGGCCGAAGCGACCTCCAGGATCGTCAGGGGCCGGGCAAATTCCCCGTGGAGCAGATCGAGACACGTGGCCAGCCACCGGGGCTGTCCCCGCTCGACGAGGCGGCGGCCTCTCCAGAGACATCCGGCGAGCTCCCAGAGGGCGCTGTCCACCGACTCGGGCCCGAGCGTCTCTTCGACGTGCAGCCGATAGAGATGCGTCGCCAGGCAGGACAGATCTCCGTCGAGGAATCGCGGCTCGAGATCGGGGTGGGACGGCAGGACGTCCGCGGCGTCGGCGAGCCAGTCCGGCCGAATCTCGACGAAGAAGAAGACCGCACCGGCGGGTCCGATCCAATCGCGGTGGGTCAAGGGAGGATGGAAGCCGACCGAGAAGGGACCGTATTCGAGGCGCCGGCCCTCGACCTCCTCGACGTAGCCGCCCTGGACCAGGAGGCAGAAGTACGGAACATCGTGCCGGTGCGCGGGAAGGACCCGCTCGCTCGTGTGAGCGACCTTCGTGACGACCGCCGCCGAAAAATCGCTCTGCCGCCGAACCGACCCGAAATACGTTCCGATGGGAAGGGGCACGGCCATGTCCGTTTCAACTCCGTCTGCCATCCCGAAAATTGCCGCCTCGCTCCGGCAGGCTCCCGACCCGGAAGCGGCCCCGGGGAGTCCGACGCTACCGCCTCCGGCGCAAGGTCGGCCGACGCTCGGGCGCCTGCGCGACCGGTGGAAGAACGAGGATCTGGCCCGCCATCTCGGGGGGGTGCGCGGCGCAGTAGAACCGGAAGAGCCCTTCCCGGTGGAACGTCAGGACCCACGCGGTCTTCTTCAGGGGCGGCAGCATCAGCTTCATCAAGACGTCGTACTGCGGGTCCAGGAGCAGGAAGTCGTGAAGGTCGTCGGGCTGCAGATTCCAGAACGTGACGAGCGTGGGCTCGTCGCGATGGACCGTGAAGAAGCTCGGCGAGAACGCATAGACCTCGCCGAAGGCGCGCACCGTTTCCTTCGGGCCCGATTCCTTGACCGCCACGGCCTGCGTCTGCACGACGATCGACGCTGCCACGGGACCGGCGGCGGCGACGCTGACGATGCGCGACGCGGCGGGACCGGGGAGATACCCCTCGTCCTGCGCCGGCGGCGGCGTCGGAGTCCGCGCCGGCCGCGCCCCCGCGAGGAACAGGAGCAGGACCGGAGCGGCGCAAGTCGCGGCGATCGGCATCCGGGAAATCGGTCTGCCCTCCCGACGGGAGCTCAGTAGAAGTCCGAGCAGGACATGTAGTAGCCGCACGAAGGGTCCGGACAAAGGAGCTTGCACTTGCGTTCGATGAGGAGCGCTCCGCACGTGGGGCAGACGCGCTCGGGGCGGCGCTCACGATCCTCGGCCGCCGCGGCCGGACGAGGAGTCTCATCCTCGACCGGGACCGGGACCGGGTCCTCCCGGGGGATCATGGAGAGGATTTCGCGGCTCCGGCGGGGCCTCCGACGACGGCCGGCAGAGGGGTCGGGGTCGGCTCCGGCCCCCCCTTGAGCACGAGGCCGGCAGGCGTCCGAAGGGCCTCGACGGGGGTCGTGTCGGGCGTCGGAGCCAGGGCCGCGGAGGGAGCGTCTTGCCCGGAGGAATGCTTCGCCGAATGCGACTTGCCGCAGCCCGCGGAGATGGTCACGGCCAGGATTCCAACCATCCAAAGCACCCATCGAGACGCGCGCATCAAGTCCCCTCTCTAGCCCATTCCGACAAAAATTTGTCCTTCGACGCCTCGGATTATGCCCGAGTTTGCCGGTCCCCGCGGCGCGCATTCGTGCAACCCCTTCTCCTGCAATGACAAGCCCGATCGGCCGGAATGGTACGCGATTTGATGATGAGAGACGTCAAGAAGAGCGCCGGCGTGGGAGTTCCGGCACGGGGGGGAGCTCGCCGGCTCCCCCCCTTGTTTTATCCGTCGCCTACGCTGCGGTTCGCCGATCTGCCCGCTGAGGCGGGCACCGGCGTTCGGCTCGGCCAAAGGGCCTCGACCGCCCGCCTGATCTCTCGCTCCGCGCGCCGCGAGCCTGGAGTGAGTGGGTCGACGAACTCGATACGCTCGGTGCCGTAGGCGCGGGGCTTGTCCCCGCCCGCCTCGCGCCTCGCGCCTCGCGCCTCACGCCTGACGCCTCAAGCCTTTCGCATCACGCCTTCCGCTCAGCCCTTCTTCCCGATCTCGACTTCGTACTGGCGTAGCGGCGCGAGCTCCGAGCGCGCTCCGGCCAGACGCAGGCGCAGCGCGTCGCCCTGATCGGTCTCCGCGAGTACGCGGAAGCGCGACCGAGCGGCTGCGATGGATCGTCCGTTCGAGTAGGGGATGAGAAGCTCGAAGACGTCCCGTTCGGGTCGGGAGCGCCGACGGATCTCCGCCTCCAGGCGGTCGATCCCCTCCGCGGTCCTGGCGGAGACGGCGAGGCCGCCGGCCGGGGGGCGCGCGAGATCGCTCTTGTTCCAGACCGGCAACACGCGGTCCGCGTCCAGCCCGAGCTCCCGCAGAAGGTCCAGGGCCACGCGCCGCTCCTCGTCCACGCGCGGCGAGGACGCGTCCAGCACGTGGACGACCAGATCGGCCTCCCGGACCTCCGCCAGCGTCGAGCGGAACGAGGCCACCAGCGTCGTCGGCAGCTTGCGCACGAAGCCGACCGTGTCGATGAACACGGTCTCGGGCAGCGCGGCCGAGCGCGCCCTGGCGACGCGGGCGTCCAGAGTGGCAAACAGGCGGTCGGCGGCGTAGGCGGACTCGCGGGTGAGCCGGTTGAAGAGCGTCGTCTTGCCGGCGTTGGTGTAGCCGGCGATGGCGACCTGGAACTGCCCGCGGCGCCGCTTCCGGCGCACCGTCCGGGCGGTCTCGATGCCTTCCAGATCCCGCCGGAGGTGGGCGATGCGCGATCGGATCTTGCGGCGGTCCAGCTCGAGCTTCTGTTCGCCCGCGCCCCGGCCGCCGATTCCGCCGCCCAGGCGCGAGAGGTGGCCGTACCGGCCGGCCAGGCGCGGCAGGAGGTACTGGAGCTGCGCGAGCTCCACCTGCGTCCGGGCCTCGCGGGAGCGCGCGTGCAGGGCGAACACGTCGAGAATCAGGCCGGGCCGGTCCAGGACGCGAACGGAGTCTCCCCAGCGCTCCTCGAGATTCCGCAGCTGGCCGGGCGAGAGCTCGTCGTCGAAGATCACGAGGCCCGCCCTCGTCTTCTCCAGCGTGCCGCCGATCTCCTCGACCGCGCCCCGCCCCACGTAAGTGCCGGGATCAGGCGCCGGCCGCGCCTGCACGAATCGCCCGACCTCTTGCGCGCCGGCCGTATCGGCCAGCCGGGCGAGCTCGTCCAGGTGCTCCTCGATCAACGCGCGCGGAGCGGCGCGCGAGCTCACGCCAACAAGAAGGGCTCTCCCGGAGCTGCGCAGGGCCATCGGGGGAGTATTCAATCACTCTCTCCCGAGCGCTGATCGGTCCATCGGTTCATCGGTTTCTCGGCCCCGCACGAGACAGTCTTCGGCGACATCATCCGATGGACCGATGGGCAGATGAACCGATTGCTCCTAGAATGGATTCGTGAGACTCACTCCTCGCGAATCCTTGCTCGCGGACCGCTTGCAGGAGCTCTACCTGTCCTATGGGCCGGAAACGGCCGCCAGCGACCCGATCGTCTTCCTGGCGCGCTACGACCGGCCCGAGGACCGCGAGGTCGCCGGCTGGATCGCCACCGCCTTCGCCTACGGGCGGGTCGAGACGATCCAGGAGCACGTCGGACGGATCCTCGACGCGTTGGGTCCGAACCCGGCGCGGACGCTCGCGGGAGGCCTGGACCTGCGGCGCTTCGTCCGGGAACGCCTGCCCGGCTTTCGCCACCGGTTCCACTCCGGCCCGGATCTGGCCGTCCTGCTCCACGCGATCGCCCGCGCGGCCGACCGCCCCGGCGGGATCCGCTCCTTCTTCGAATCCGAGTTCCGGCCGGAGGAGCGGGACGTGGCGGGACTCCTCTCCCGGGCCGTGGCCCGAATCGAGGCCTTCGACTATCGCCCCGTCTCGGGCTCCCGGCGCCTCCCGGACCGCTCGCCGGCCCGATTCTTCTTTCCCGATCCCGCTTCGGGCTCGGCCTGCAAGCGGTGGAACCTGTACTTGCGATGGATGGTGCGGCGCGATCGCCTCGACTACGGCCAGTGGGGCGGGATTCCGACCAACCGCCTGGTCATGCCGACGGACACGCACATCCACCTCGTCTCCCGCCGGCTGCGGCTGACCCGCCGCAGGACCGCCGACTGGAAGACGGCGAGGCAGATCACGGATTCCCTGGCCCGATTCGACCCGGAGGACCCGGTGCGCTTCGACTATGCCCTCTGCCGCATCGGCATCTTCGGCATCTGCCGTTCCGAGCTGCGGCGCTCCCGCTGCGCGGACTGCCTCGCCCGCGAGGCATGTCCCGACGGCCGCCGGCGGACCGGCGGAGCCGCAGCCCCCGGCGGACCGGCAATTAATGCAAATGCATCAGCGGAACGCTCCCTCGTGATTCAATAGTAAGAGGCCATGAAAACCCGCTCCGTTCTGACGATCGCTTTTGCCGTTCTGGTCGTCGCGGTCACCGCGGTCTGGATCCGGTCGCTGCGTCCGCCGGAGTCGCCCTCGGGATCGCTGGCGTTTCTCTCCGCAGCCCCCTCGCTCCCGATCTTCGACCGGTCCGGCAAGAAGATCGACCTGACCCGGGAAAAGGGACACCTGACGGTCATCCACTTCTGGGCCACCTGGTGCCCTCCGTGCGTGGAGGAGATTCCCGCGCTCTCCCGCTTCTGGGACCGGTACCGCAACCGTTCGGACATCGTCCTCTACACCATCTCCGTCGACAAGGACTGGAAGACGATCGACGACTTCAACAAGAAGAACCCCAACGACCTGCCGGTCTACCGCGACCCCAACGCGGCGACGGCACAGCGGTTCGGAACCACGCAGTATCCGGAGACCTACATCGTCAACAAGGCCGGGCGCGTGATCTACCGGGTCCAGGGCGGCGTCGAGTGGAACGACCAGTCCGTGCAGCAGCGGATCGTGCAGCTGCTGAACTCGTAAGGCGTCAGACGTCAGACGTCAGGCGTCAGGCGTCAGGCGTCAGGCGAGGCCGGGCGATCCGGACCGCCCCGCGCTTCGTCCTTCGCCTCACGCCCCGCGCCTGACGCCTCACGTTCCTCCCGCATCAGCCACAGAAACAACACCACCGCGGCGGCGGAGAGAACCAGGCTTCCGGCCCAGAGAACGAAGGACAGATCGAGCCGCACCGCGGGACCGCTAGCGGGCGGCGATCTTCGACGCCGAGCGGCCTCCCGCCGGCGCCGCGGCGGTTTTCGATTCGGCAGCCGCGTGCGAACCCGCCGGGGCCGTTCCTCCGTTGATCCCGATGGACCAGACATAGTCGCGCAGGGCCCGCGTCACCGCGTCGGGATCGCCCAGGAACTTCCGGGCCGCCTCGTCGCCTCCCAGGATCTTCGCGAACTCCGCCCGGTCCGCGGCGAAGGAGGGCGCGTCGACCATCATGCCCAGCGGCGAGGTGCGCCGGCCATCGTCCCCCTTGGGGAAGTTGGTCGGCATGCGGGTTCCCGGCATCCATTCGTCGGGCCGCCGGATCCAATCGTTGATCCAGTCGTGGCGCAGGCGGACCGCGGCCATCTGCAGGTTGGGGGCGAGACTGGCGCGATCGACGCCCGGGCGGTTCATGTCTTCGATCGAGCGCGGGTGGCACTGCTTGCACCGGAGGACTTCGAAGACCTTGCGGCCCGCGGCCCAGCGGTCCGGAGCGGTCACGTAGTCCTCGACCAGGAACGGGTAGGTGGCCCGATCGAGGAAGGCGAAGTAGCGGGTCAGATCGTTGAGCTCGTCCTGGGTGAATCCGAAGGTCGGCATGTGGACTTCGAGCCAGGGACGGATCTGTCCGGTCTGGGGAGCCTTCAGGAATCCGAACAGCCAGCCGCTCTGCACCTTGGCGCCCTCGCCCTGGATGATCGGAGGCGCGAGCGAAGGGTCGGCCACCAGGGAGCGGAAGGAGCCGCCGAATCCTTCGATGATGTGGCAGCCCTGGCAGTTGTGGTCCTTCACGATGCGCCGGCCCCGCTCGATCGCAGCCTCCTCGCCGGACAGCTCCTTGCGGGCCGCGGACGCGGCGTTCAACTTCTGGAAGCCGAGAACCGCGGTCACCACCTTGTCGAGCTCCGTGTCGGTGAAGCGGAAGTTCGGCATCTTCAGCTTCTCCTCCCAGCCGCGCGCGCGGTCGCGGTCGAACACGCGGGGGGTGTGAAGCTTGGTCCGAAACCAGTCCTGTCGGGTGTGCGGCAGGTGCAGGAAGCCGAAGTCGAGGCGGTGGACCGCCTTCGACCCTTCCTCGGTCAGCTCGGTGCCGATCGGCTTGGCGTCCTCGAAGCCGGGGATCTTGTGGCAGGCGTAGCACCCGTAGTGCGCGATCAGTTTCTCGCCGGTGTAGACCTCCTTGCCGTGGAGGTCCATCCGGTCGAGATCTGCCCGCGCGTCGAAACGCGTCTTCGTCGCTGTCTCGAAGTAGAACGCGATCGAATCCAGGATCTTCGGATCGGTCTGCGCAAGGGGCCCGGTCGCGAACGCCGAAGGTTCCTTCAGGGTCGACAGGTACTGCGCGATGTCCATCGCGTCCTGCGGCGCCAGACGCAGGTTCGGCATCTTGGTCTCGGGGTTCCACTTCTTGGGGTCCGAGATCCACTGGTAGATCCAGTCGCGGGAGGCCTTCGATCCGACGCCGGCCAGGTTGGGGCCGAACTGGCGGTAGGTTCCCACGAGGTCGCGCGGCGCGTCGGGCCGCGGATCGATCAAGTGGCAGCCGAAGCATCCCCGGTCGGCGATGAGCTTCTGTCCGCGCGCGGCGTCTCCGGCCCCGGGCATGGGCTCGACCGCGGCGCGCTGCGACCGGGCGAACAGGTAGGCGACGATCGCGTTGACCATGACGTCGTTCTCGCGGCGCCCGCGCACGTTCATTTCCTCCTGGGCCTTGGTCGGCGCCCGCTCGCCGGAGACGTTGACGTAATTCTCCTGGTAGAAGAACGTCGGCATCTTGGTGTTGGCCCGGAAGGCGGCCGGATTCACGATCCAGCGCGTGGCCCAGTCCGAGGTGACCTTGGAGGCGACCTTCTCGAGCGACGGCCCGACGCGCGGGAGCTTCTGGTTCTCCAGTCCCTCGATCCGATGGCAGCCCCAGCAGCCCACGCTCTCGACGATCCGCATGCCCGCGTCGAGCACCGGGGCCTCTCGAAAGTTCGCCTCGTCGGAGTGGCAGCGGTAGCAACCGGCCTGCGCGTACTGGATCGGGAGGACCGGCATGTCGTTGAACCGGTCGAACTCCCAGTCGTACTTCTTCGTCCAGATCCGCTCCTGCCGGGGCGTCTCCGGCGAGTGCCCCGCGGACCAGAACGACGACGCCCGGTCGCGGCCCCCGTGGCAGGGCGTGCAGCCGAAGGTCCCCACCGGGTGCGGTGACTCGCTGCCGACCATGAGGGAGAGGCGCGGATGCGTCGTGTAGACGGTCTCGTCGCCCAGCGCCTTCTTCAGGCCGGGATGCTCCGCCACGAGCTGGTCGAGCGAGGCCTTCTCGAATCCCTTGCGATCGGCGGCCATGTGGCAGGTCGTGCAGCGGTCGACCCGCGGGATTTTCATGAAGTTGACGTCGTTGTAGTGGTCGGGCAGGAGCACCTGCTGGACCCGCAGGGACGGGTTCACCATGTCCAGGATCGGCGAATTGCGGAGGCGGAAGAGCGTGTCCTCTTTGAGGCTGTCGACCTTCTGGCGCGCCAGCTTGTAGTCGGCCGAAATCTTCTCGATGGAGACCTGCAGCTCGTCGCGCCGGGCGGTGATGCGGTGGATCTCGGCCTGGGTCTCCGACTCGTCCTTCTTGAGCTTGGCCAGCCGCACGTTGGCGTCGTCGAGCTCCTTGCGGAGCCGATCCACGGCTTTCCGTGAACCCGGGGCCGAGCGGGGGTTGTTGGCCAGGTCGTTCTCGTAGGTGTAGAGGGCCGCGTCGAACGAGGCCTTCAGGAACTTGGCGCTCTGGTCGGCGCCGTAGATCTTCGGGTTGAGATCGGTCAGGTGCCGGTTGAGGCGCGCGAGCGCCCGGCCGTGCTCGCGGATCGCCTCGCGCGAGGAAGCCAGGTCGCCGGCGAGCTTCGCGCGCTCCTCGCCGAAGGCCTTTTCGCGCGCGGCCCGCGCCGCGTCCATCGTCTTGTCGCGGTCGAGCCGGAGGAACGTCCTCTGGAAGCCCTTCCAGTCGCGCGCGTAATCCGCCACGACCATGACCAGGAACACCACCGTCAGAACCAGCGCCGAGACGAAGAAGACGCGGTTTAGCTTCGGGATGTTGTAGTGGTGGTCGATCGGCTCGGCCGGCGCCTTGCGGGGCATGGTGCTATCGCCGGCAGGCGGGAGGCGAGAGGCGGTAGGCGAACGCCACCGCCCTTTCCGCCTTCCCCCTTCCGCCTTCCGCCTTCCGCCCGGTCATATGTTGAACGCGAATTCCGGGATGGCCACGATGTACTTCAGGTTGAAGATCCAGCGCAGGTACATCTTGATGGGCAGCGACAGCATGATGAGCGCCAGGTTGACGGCGATCATGTAGCGGGCCATGCCCATCTTCTCGAAGAATCGCCGCAGGAGCGTCTGCGAGAGCACCAGCGGCAGCGCCAGAAGGTAGAACCCCACCAGGGCCAGACCGAAGATCTCCCGGAAGAGCCAGAAGTGGGGCATGCTGGTCTTGAAGACCTTGATCCAGATGATCTCCGACAGGTTGATGTTGTTCAGTGGCACGAGCTTATTGATGTCCCAGAACTCGTAGGGCCCGAAGAAGTTCCAGTTGGGGCCGCGCAGGAACGTCCCCAGCGCGATCAACGAGCACCACAGGACGATGAACCCGACCACGAAGATGGTGATCTCCCAGCGCCGCTCCTTGAACGTGAAGTAGCCGTTGCCCCTGGGATTGGTGTCGATGTAGGGAATGGCCATCAGCCCCACGATGATGAGCGACGGGAGCACCACGCCGGCCAGCCACGGGTCGTAGTAGACGAGCATCTCCTGCAGCCCCAGGAAGTACCAGGGCGCCTTGGCCGGGTTGGGAGAGTCCGTCGGGTTGGCCGGCTCCTCCAGCGGCGCCTTGAGAACGATCGACCACACGATCAGCAGGGCCATCACCAGGACCAGGCAGATCAGCTCCACGTAGACCAGGTCGGGCCAGGAGAACACCTTCTGGGAGGAATGCTCCCCCTCGATGGTGGCCATTCCCGCGGTGACGCGGCGGTCGTTCTCGTAGGCCTGGTACATCGCATACCAGAAGAAGAAGCCGACCAGAAAGATCATGCCCACGATCGGCACGTTGTCGGGCAGCGTGGCGACCGCGGCGAAGTTGGGGTCGAGGTAGGACAGGCCGATCGAGAGGCCGAGCGCCGCGAAGAGGACCACGCCGCCCTTGCGAGTCCAGAGCGGCCGCCAGTTAATGGCCGCCAGCACCCCGATCAGCATCAGCGTCACCAGGTACTGCGGCGCGGAGAGGAAGTTGATGGCCGACTTGAGCGCGTGAACGATGAACATGGCTTACACAGCTGACAGCTGACAGCTGAGAGCCGACAGCTCGAAAAGCCCGGACGGCGACCGGCCCAATGGCCCGCGACTCACATCGGCCCCGAGATGCCGCCGTCCTTGCGGACGCGCCAGAAATGAACGGCCATCAGAAACGCCGCGACCAGCGGGATCCCCACGCAGTGAAGGACGTAGAAGCGCAAGAGCGCGCCGGCCCCCACGAAGCGGCCGCCCAGCAGGCCGAAACGCGCGTCGTTGGTCGACGTCACCAGGGAGATGTCGCCGATCTTGAGAAGCCCCGTCCCCGGCCCCTGGATGCCCACCAGCGGCGACGCCGAAGCCATGTTCGAGCCGACCGTGATGGCCCAGATCGCCAGCTGGTCCCAGGGAAGGAGGTACCCGGTGAAGGAGAGCAGCAGCGTGAGCACTAGCAGGATGACGCCGATGACCCAGTTGAACTCCCGGGGCGGCTTGTAGGAGCCGGTCATGAAGACCCGGAACATGTGGATCCAGACGGAGATGACCATGGCATGCGCGCCCCAGCGGTGCACTTCGCGCATGATCCCGAAGGGCACCTGCTCGCGCAAGTCCAGGATGTCCACGAACGCGTACTCGACGGTGGGCCGGTAGTAGAACATCAAGAGGAGCCCGGTGAAGGTCAGGACCAGGAAGAGAAAAAAGGTCACGCCGCCGGCGCACCAGGTGTAGCGCATCTTGACGCCGGACTTGCGGGTCTTGACCGGGTGGAGATGCAGCACGACGTTGCCGAGCATCGCCAGGACGCGCTTGCGGTTCGTGTTGGGGACGCCGACCCGGAAGATGGACTTCCAGAACTGGCTCGCGACGATCGACTGCTGCCACTCACGCCACCGAGGAACCA
Organism: uncultured Acidobacteriota bacterium; assembly: GCA_963733955.1. GTDB lineage: Bacteria > Acidobacteriota > Thermoanaerobaculia > UBA5066 > Gp7-AA6 > DATFTF01. The sequence goes on along the minus strand of CAVTEW010000001.1, from coordinate 844,848 downwards.
ACGTCACCTCCGCAAACCCAGTTTTTAGTCCTTAGTTCCTTAGTCCTTGGTCCCTGGTCCCAGGTCCCAGGTTCGTAGTCCATAGTCTCTTCTTCGGACCAAGGACTCAGGACCAGGCACTACGGACTTCCCGTCACGCCATCTTGATGAAGGCTTTCGGATCGCTCCACTGGCCCCGCTCGTAGAGGTAGCGCGTCGCCTTGTCCACGATGACCTGGCCGTCGTCGGGAGAGAGCGTGATCTCCGCGCGCTCCAGGGCGCGCGGCGCGGGGCCTTCGAAGTTGATCCCGGACACGTAGTACCCAGAGCCATGGCAGGGACACTTGAACTTGTTCTGGGCGGCCAGCCAGTTGGGAGTGCATCCCAGGTGCACGCAGACGGCCACCAGGGCGTAGACCTCGCTGGTGTTGCGGACGATCCAGACGCCGAACTTCTCCTTCCACCGCTCGTCCACGCCGACGCTGTAAGTCGACGGATCGCCGGCCTTGAAGCGCGTGGGGGGCTCGAAGAGGACGTTGGGGAACATGAACCGCATCGTGGCCGTCAGGCCGGCCACGGTGGCGGCGGCGAAGCCCACCCAAGCCAGAGTCATCCACTTCAAAGTGGAACGCCGGGTGACTCCATCCAGATCCAGATCCGGCGCCGTGGCCGGCGGCGCTTCCTGTGGAACCGTTGCCATCGTGAGCCCTCAGCCTACCAAAAGTCCGTCCGGCCGCTCAAGGTTGGCGGCGGGAGACACCGCTCGCGCCGCCGAGCCGCGCCGGGTCGCTTCGATCGCGTCGCGGGCGGCCTGGCGCACCTGCAGGTTGGGATCCTCGCGAGCCACCCGCTCCAGGAGCGGCAGGCTCTCGGCGTCGCGCAGCGCCGAAAACGCCTTGAGCGCGTTGACCATCGCGACCTCGGCCTGATCCGCCGTCAGGGTGGCCTGACGGGCCAGCGACGGCCGGTCGACGATGGAGCGCAGGACCGACAGGCCCGAGCGGTTTCCCAGCGAGGCCAGCGCGATCGCGGCGTTCCAGCGCACGTCCGCGACCGGATCCTCCAGGAGGACCTGGAGGCGCGGGATGGCCCGCGCGTCGCCCAGGCGGCCGAGCACGTAGGCGGCCATCTTGCGCGCGCCCGAGTCTTGCGCGAGCGAGCTTTCCAGGATCGCCGGCACGGCGTCGCGGTCGCCGATCCGCCCGAGCGCCCAGACCGCGTAGAGGCGGGTCTCCGAGTCGGGATCCTTCGCCGCGGCGAGCAGCGCCGGCACGGCGCCGGGCTCCTGGAGCTTGCCGAGCACGAGCACGAGGTACCGGCGCACCAGCACGTCTTCGGAGCGCCGGGTGGACAGACCCTCGAACACCCGAAGCGTCTCCGCCGCCAGGGCCTGCCGCTGCTGGCCCGCGGGGACCCGGGCGACCTCCCGGGACAACTCGAAGGCGGCCTGCCATCGGCGGTTGGCCGTGCCTCCCCGCACTTCCTGGAGGTAATCCGCGGGGGAGCGCCTCTCGAAGGTCATGAGGTTGAAGACCAGGAAAATCACCACGGCCGTTCCCACGACCAAGAGCGGCAGCAGGAAGAAACGAATGGCCGTGCCTCGGCGCGGCGCCTCGGTCTCCGCGTCCTCGTCGTCGGCGGATGGGCGCGGAGGGAGCCGCTGGTCTTCGGTCACAGGGCGGGAAGGTATCTCTTGGCCTGGGTGATCGGATTGGGAACGAAGATCGCGTCCTTTTCGCAGACCGTTTCGCAGAGGCGGCAGGACACGCAGGGGCCGGCCTCCACCTCGGCGATCTTGTGGAAGGTCTCCTGCAGGGGATCCTCGACCAGGTAAATGCAGTCGAAGGGACAGATGTCGATGCAGAACTCGCACCCGGTGCAGAGGTCGCGGTCCACGATGGCCTTGGGAATGTCCTTGGGCTTGACCTTTTCGACGAGCTCCCCGCGCTGGTCCTGGATGCACGAAACCGGGCAATACCGCGCGCAAACGGAACAATCGATGCACCGGTCGGCGTGGATGACGTACTTCTCCGCCTTCTCCCCGGTGATGGTGTGGGTCGGGCACTTGATCTCGCAAACCCCGCAGGCGATGCAGGTTTCGGTGATGAAATGAGGCATTCGCTTGTGAAAATTATCACAAGGTCGGGAACCTCGAAAGCGGCGCGCGGAACTTTCCCCGCCCCATTGCGTTAGGAGTGAGTATGAAGGAGACCCGAGCCGTCGTCCTGGGGCTCTTCATCGTCGTGGTGTTCGCCATCGCGGTCGCGGTGTGGAAGCGCCCGGGGCGGGAATTCAAGCACGTCCGCGGCTACCGCGTGGAGATCGAGAAGCACGAGGGCGGGGCGAGCAAGCACCTGTCCTTCACCGTGCCGATGACGCTGGTCGCCCGGATCGCGACGATGATCCCCTTCGACAATTTCGGGAGCGACGTCCGCAACGACTGGGGCGGGAACGTCACGCCGCGCGACATCCTCGACGCGGCCGACCGGAGCTCTCCCGGCAAGCCCGGCGAGATCAACCGCGACCATACCCGGATCTCCGTCACCACCGAGGGGAGCGCGCTCGAGGTGGTCGTTCAGGACGACTGGGGCAAAAATGTGCGCGTTCGCGTTCCACGCTCTCTGGTCGAGAGCCTGTCGGGACAGAAGCGGCTCTCCCCCCGCGACATCCTCCACAAGCTCGACGAGATGGGACCGGGCGACGTGGTCGTGATCAAGGACCGCGACGACCAGGTGACCATCACCGCGCAAGCGCGCTAGCACGTCGCCTCCGCTGCGCGCGGGATCTGCGCGCTGGCGCGCACCGGTCTGCGGCTCGCCCGGATGCGGGCTCGACCGCAGACCTGATCCCGTGCTCGCTCCGGCTCCCGCGGCGCTCGCCTCCTCCCTCGCTTCCGCTCGGGAGACTTCGCGCGCCGCGACCGGGGCGGGCCCCTCACCCCCTCCCCGCGTCCCCGCGTCCCCCCGTCCTCCAGCGGCGGGGTTATGCTCGAAGCGTGAGTAATCGCCTCGCCGCCGAGAGCAGCCCCTACCTCCTCCAGCACAAAGACAATCCGGTCGACTGGTTCCCCTGGGGAGAGGAAGCGTTCGCGCGGGCGCGGGACGAGGGCCGTCCGATCTTCCTGTCCATCGGCTATTCCACCTGCCACTGGTGCCACGTCATGGAGCGGGAGTCGTTCGAGGACGCGACGATCGCCGGCTACCTGAACCGGAACTTCGTCTCCATCAAGGTCGATCGGGAAGAACGCCCCGATGTCGACGACATCTACATGACCGCGGTCCAGGCCATGACCGGCAGCGGAGGCTGGCCGCTCTCGGTCTTTCTGACCGCCGACCGCAAGCCGTTCTACGGAGGAACCTACTTCCCTCGGGAGGACCGCTACGGACGGCCTGGATTCCTGACTCTCCTCGCGGCCATCACCGACGGCTGGACCGCCCGGCGCCCGGAGCTCGTCGCCTCGGCCGACGCCCTGCTCGCGCACGTGCGCGCCTCGATCGAGGGACTGCCCGGCGGGCAAAGCGTCGGCGCGGCGCCCCTGGAGGACGCCGTGCGCGCCCTGAGCCAGCGCTTCGACCGGGCCCACGGCGGGTTCGGCGCGGCGCCGAAGTTCCCGCCGTCCATGCAGCTGGAGCTCCTGATCCGGTGGTGGCTGCGCACCGGGGAGCCGTCGAGCCGCCACATGGCGGAGCGCACGCTCGAGGCCATGGCCGCGGGCGGCATGTACGACCACGTCGGCGGCGGCTTTCACCGGTACTCGGTGGACGAGCGTTGGCTCGTTCCCCACTTCGAAAAGATGCTCTACGACAACGCGATGCTGGCCCGCGTGTACCTTCTGGCCAGCCGCGCGTTCGGCCGCGAGGAGTTCGGCCGGGTCGCCCGCGAGACCCTCGATTACCTCCTGGCCGAGATGACGCCTCCGGGCGGGGGATTCTGCGCGGCCCAGGACGCGGACTCGGGGGGAGAGGAAGGGACCTTCTACGTCTGGAACCCGCGGAGCCTCGAGGGGGCCGTCGGTCCGGAGGCGGCGCCGATCGTGGCCGCGCGCTTCGGCGTGGACGCCCGCGGCAACTTCGAAGGCGGCGAGACCGTGCTCTCCGTGGTCGCCGGCCTGCCCGATCTCTCGCGGGAATTCGGCAGGTCCGAAGAGGAGATCGCCGGCGTTCTCGCGGAGGCCCGCCGGGATTTGTTCCGGGCCCGGGCCCGTCGGGTGGCCCCGGCCACGGACGACAAGCTGCTCACCGACTGGACCGCCCTGGCGATCTCCGCCTTCGCGCTGGCCGGGCGACTGCTGAAGGAGCCGCGCTACGAGGCGGCCGCGCGGGACGCCGCCGACCGCATCCTGATCCGGTGCCTGCGCGGCGGCGAGCTTCTGCACCGCGAGCGGGATTCCCGCGCCGGCATTCCGGGCTTCGCCTCGGACTACGCCAACGCCGTCGAGGCGCTGCTCGATCTCTACGAGGCGACGTTCGACGCGAAGTACTTCCGCGCGGCGCTGGAGCTCCAGCGATCGCTGGACGAGCGGTTCAACGATCCGCGGGGGGGATATTTCTTGACCGGAGAGGGCGACGAGACCCTTCCCTTGCGCCCCCGCGAGACGCTCGACGCCGCGACGCCGGCGTCCAACTCGGTCGCCGCGATGAACCTGCTTCGGCTGTTCGCCTTCACCGGCGAGCAGCGCTACCGGGCCGCGGCGGAGCGGATCTTCGAGTCGGCCTCGGGATATCTGAGCCGGGCCGCCGTGGCGGTCCCGCGGCTCCTTTGCGCGCTCGATTTCCGATCCGGCGGCTCCCGCGAGGTCGTGTTGTCCGGGGATCTCGGGCGCTCCGACCTGGAGGCCCTTCGCGAGGCCGCGTTCGCCTCTGCGCGGCTCAACCGCGTGCTCGCCCTGGCGGACTCCGGCGCCGGACTGGCCGGCCTCTCGCCGCTGGTCGAAGGACGCGGACCCAAAGAGGGACCCGCCCTGGCTTACGTCTGCGAAGATTTCGCCTGCCGCAGCCCCGTCGCGACCCCGGCGCAGCTGCGCGAGGCGCTCGATGGCTGACCAGTCCCCCCGCTTCCACGTCGTCGGCCCCAACGAGGGCCCGCGGTCCCGGCGGCCGGGACCGGCGGTGCTCTCCGTGCTGGCCTACGCCCTGCTCTTCGGCGGCGCGCTCTGGTACCTGCGCGCGAAGAGCCCCCTCGGCCACCGTCCGGCCTCCGCGCCCCCGCCGGCAGACGCTCGGGCCAAGGCGGCTTCCGAGGCCGATCCCGCCCCGCCGGGAGCGCCTCCGCGCAGCCGCCAGGACCTGCTCGCCGGCGCGGCCGTCGCTCCCTCCGCGCGGCCCGAGTACTTCCGCCACCTCGCCACCGACCGCTGCGACTGCGGCTGCGAGCGGACCCTGTCGGACTGCCTGGCCAACGAAAAGTCCTGCTCCCGCAGCCCGCGGCTGGCCGAGGAGCTTGGGGGAAAGCTGCGGTGAGAAGCGGCGGAGGCTCGGGACTTGGGACTTGGGACTTAGGACTTAGGACTTAGGACTTAGGACTTAGGACTTAGGACGTGGGACGTTGGACGTGGGACGTGGGACAGCCATGACCACCGGACTCGTCTTCGACGAACGCTTCCTGCTCCACCGGGCCCCCTACGAACATCCCGAGCACCCCGGCCGGCTTCACGCAATCCGGGCCGGGCTCGAGCGGGAGGGCCTGATGAATCTCTGCCGCCGCGTTGCGGCCCGGCCGGCCACCGACGAAGAGCTGACCCTCGTGCACACGCCCGACCACGTCTGGAAGATCGACCAGACCGCCGGGAGCGCGTTCACGCAGCTGGATCCCGACACGTACGCCTGCGCCGATTCCGCGGCCGCGGCGCGACTGGCCGCGGGCGGCCTGGTAGACCTGACCCTGGGCGCGCTGCGCGGCGACTGGAGCAACGGCTTCGCCCTCCTGCGCCCGCCGGGACACCACGCCGAAGCCGACAGCGCGATGGGCTTCTGTCTCTTCAACAACGTCGCCATCGCCGCGCACGCCGCGCTCGGCGCCGGAGCCCGGCGGCTCCTGATCGTGGACTGGGACCTCCACCACGGCAACGGCACGCAGAACGCCTTCTGGGACGATCCCCGGGTGGTCTACTTCTCGACTCACGAATGGCCCCTCTATCCCGGCTCCGGCGCCGCCGACGAAACCGGCGGCGAGGACGCGCGCGGGCGGACGGTCAACCTGCCCTGGCCCGCCGGCATGGGCGACGCCGAGTACCTCGCGGCCTTCGATGAGCTCCTCCTGCCCATCGCTCGCCGGCACGAGCCGGATCTGGTGATCGTCTCGTGCGGCTTCGACGCCGCCCTGGGGGATCTTCTGGGGCAGATGCGGATCACTCCGGAGGGCTACGCGCTGATGACCAGCCGTCTGCTCGCGCTGGCCCAGGGGCGCCTCGTGCTGGCGCTGGAAGGCGGCTACCGCCTGGACGCGGTCGCGCAGTCGGCGGCCGCCTGCATGCGGGTGCTCCAGGGTGAGGATCCCGGGCCGGAGAGTCTCCCCGCCGTGAGCTCCGCGGCCCGGCACGTCATCGAGCGGGCCCGCGCCCTGCACGCCCCGTTCTGGGACGGCCTGTAGCTCCGTTCATGCCTGCGTCATCGAGCCTGGACTAACCTCTTCCGATGCCACGACCGGACTTGCGCCGACTGTCCCGCCGCGCGGCGCGGGGGGTCCTGAGAGGCCTGGCTTTTCTGCTTCTCCTCGTCCCGGCCTACGCGCTGACCGCCTACGTGCTCCTGCCCGCGTCGTGGCAGCACTACGCGCGCACGCGCATGGCCCCGCGGCCCTGGCCGATCAGCTACACCCAGGAGGGAATTCCGGCCGATCCGATCAACGTCTGCCTGCTGGGATCGCGCGGCCAGGTCGTCGCGGCGATGAGCGCGGCCGGATGGACTCTGGCCGACCGCATCGGCGTCCGCTCCGGCCTGCGCGACGCGCACAGCGTTCTGCTGGGCCGCCCGTATCCGGCCGCGCCGATGAGCACGCACTGGCTGTCCGGCCGCCCGCAGGACCTCGGCTTCGAGCAGGCCGTGGGCGGGAGTCCCCGCCGGCGTCACCACGCGCGCTTCTGGAGAAGCTCGGGCACCGATCCGTCCTCGCCCGAGACCTGGATCGGGTCGGCCACGTTCGACCGGGCCATGGGCGTCTCCGCCTACACGGGAGAGCCGATGCACCACATCGATCCGGACGTGGACCGCGAGCGCGAGAAGCTGCGGCAGGATCTGGTGAGGACGGGCCTCCTCTTCCGCGAGGCCGAGGTTCCCGGCCGCCCCAGGACGGACTCCAACGGCGGAGGCGACCGTTACGCGACCGACGGCACGATCCTGCTCCTGGTGCTCTCCCCGGGGGCGTGAACGACCCGGTCGGGCTCGGGCGCCGCGAGGTCAGTCCGCGGCGCCGGACTCCTCCAGCAGCTCGCTCAAGTCGAACGAGCCCGCGGCGAAGTGCAGCGTCAAGGCTCCGTCCTCGAACACCGTGCGCTCCAGGGACAGGTCCATTCCGGGGGGCATCCAGTCATTCAGGTTGACCACGAGGATGCGGTCCTCCGGGTAGTAGGTCAGAAGCCCCGGAGGCGCCTTCTGGACCAGGTATCCCAGAAGCTGGTCGGGGATCGGGATGAAGGAAAGGGCCTGGACCTTGTCGAGGAGAAAGGCCAGGAAGCCGTCCTTCAAGCGCAGCTGGGACAGGGTGGCCTTGGCCGACAGGGGCACGCCGAACCGGTGCACCACCAGCGTAGCCGCGAGCTCTCCCGCGGAAACTTCGACGTGCAGGTCCTTGAGATCCTCGATCCGCTCGACCAGCCGGGCGACCAGGGCGTTCAAGGTCCGCTCGTCCAGAGTCAGGGAAAGACCGCTCCATCGAACCCGATATCCCTCCTCTTCGGCGAGGGGGATGGGCAGCAAGGGGGCGGTCGCGTCCTGGTCCATCGACTTCCTATTGAGTTGTTGTCGCACGGATCTACAACCTATTGTAACGCCGCCGGCGTCGAAACGATTTCCCGTGGACCGATCAGACCGCGTAGGCCAGCGCGAAGCCGACCTGGGCCGCCATCATCAGCAGGTACATGTGGGTCCACGCCGGGTGATTCTCCGTACGCGCCAGATCCTCGGGGTTGCTGAGCAAGAGGCGCGCCGCATAGGAACCCCAGGCCGCCAGAGCGAGGCCGAGGAGGGTCAGGAACAGGGCGTTCCCCGTCAGGAGGCGCTCCGCGGCTCCGTTGGGAGCGGGAAGGCGCGCGAAGAGGGGGATCAGGAGCCATGGAAAGACGAAGAACGGCGAGATGATCCGGGCCGCCCGGACCACGCCGAAGCGCACCGGCAGCGTCACGCAGCCGTGGGCGCGATCGCCCTCCATGTCCGAGAAGTCCTTGGTCGACGTCGCGCCCAGGAGAAACAGGGCAAAGATCCCGCCGATGGCCCAGGCCTCCCAGACCGTGACCGGAGCGACGAAGGCCCATCCGGCGACCTTCAGGAGTCCCCCCCGTGGAATCGCGATCGTCACGTTGGCGGCCAGCCAGTGGCGCTTGGTGCGGCCGAACGCAGGAAAGGAATAGACGAACGTCGCCAGGGCGCCCACGCAGTAGATGAAGAACGCCGCGTGGAGGGACAGCGGCGCGGACAGCCGCTGCGACAGGGTCTGATAGGGATAGGGGACCACGATCCAGGTCGGAACGATCGAGAGGACGTAGAGGACCGCGGCGGCGGCCCAGGCGCGCGGCACCGCCACCTCCCCGGTCACCAGCGGCCGCTGCGGCTTGTTCTTCCGGTCGATCTCCAGATCGGCGATCTGGTTGACGATGTTGGAGGCCGCGTTCATGGCCGAGGCGCACAGGGACCCGATCGCCACGGTCAGGACCACCGCCCAGGTCACCCGGCGGGACGGGTCCGGATTGTGCGCGGAGCCGAAGGCGCAGACCGCGCCCGAGACGATGCCCAGAAGGGGCGGCAGCAGGGTGAAGGGACGGGCCAGGCGGAGGTAACGCTTCATCCCCTACGCGCCTCCGACGGGAATGTAGAGTCCTCGCGCCTGGATCGAGAGCACGATCTCCAGGGCGACGAGCGCGCCGGCGAGCGTGTTGAACCCGTTGGCGAAGTCGTGGTCCAGGGCCACTGCCCGCCGGCGCCCGAGATCGAGCACCACGCTCTCGGCGAGCGATCCGGCCACACCGGCGGCGGCGACGACCGCGATGCTCCACGCGGGCAGGAATCCCGTGAGCGCACCGACCGCGCCGACGGCGGCCGCTCCCGCCAGGCCCGCGGCGAGGCCGGGCCAGGACACCGCGCCGGGGTCCCCGACCGCGCCGCGCGTCCAGCGGACGACCGAAAAGGGCCGCCGCCCGAGCAGCCCGCCCACCTCGGTGCCCAGCGTGTCGGCCAGGGCCGCGGCCAGCGCGGCGGCGAACGCCACCGGGCGCGCGGCCAAGAGCAGCAGCACGACGGCCACGCCGACGTTGGCGACGACGTGCGCGGCGCCCCGGCGGCCCCGATCGCGCTGGGCCACGCCCTTCTCGGCCTTGCGGCGGTATCCCCACTTCGTGGCCGCGGTCGCGGGCAGGAAGAAGGTCCACAGGACGGCATAGGCGCCCCATCCGCCCAGGAGCACGATCGCCGCCCCGGCGATCGCCCCGGCCCAGGCGCCCGACGCGGAGACGAGCCCCAGGCGCCGGGTGAGCGCGGCGACGGCGGCGTTGACCGCCAGGGCGGCCAGGACGAACCCGGGCGTCCAGGCCGGTCCGGGACGGGGCTGTCCCCAGACCGCCGAGAGCTGCAGAAGGACGAGCGCGGTCGGGAGCGGAGCGACCCAGTTGTCGTCCACGCCGGCGCGCACGGACTCCAGGAAGGCGAAGAGTCCCGCGCCCAGCATCAGGACCGCGACCGCCGGAGGCGTCCAGGCCCGGCCGGACACGAAATGGAACACCAGCACCGCGGCGAGCCCGCCCGCGGCCCAGGCCGCGCACGAGCCGGCCCAGGTCTTCTCCCGATTCCAGGGCAGACGCGGGCCCTCGACCAGCCGTCCGGCGATCGTGGCCGCGGGGTCGCCGAACGCCATCATGGCCCAGACCGCGGCTACAATATATAGATTGTTTCTGAAGAGCAGGATCAGAAGCAGGACGCAGGCCGGATAGGCCACGATGCCCGGATCGCGCCGCCGCGCGCCGTCCCGGTAGATTCCCCGGCCCAGCCGCGGCATCGCGTAGAGATTGAAGAGGAGGGCCCCGGCGGCGAGGGCGGCGGCCTGCCGCCAGTCGAGCCACTTGAGCGCCAGGGCGAACAGGCCCATCCCCGCGTGGAGGGCCTTGCGCTTCCACTCCGCCGGCGGGATCCTCACGCCTGGATCCGGCCGCGCCGGTTCAGATACTCGGCCAGCGCCTCGGTGAAGTGCCGGATCGGCCGTCCGGTCACCCGTTCGTACCTGGACGTGTCCAGCACGGAGTACGCCGGACGCGCGGCCGCTCGCCCCAGGGCGGCCGAATCGATCGGATCCACGGCGACGCCGCCGCGCCCGGCCAGGTCCAGGATCGCGCGGGCGAACTCGTTCCAGCTCACCTCGCCGCGGTTGGCGAAATGGTACAGGCCCAGGGCGCCGGCCTGCAGCAGCGCGAGGATGGCCTCGGATAGGTCGACCGTCGCGGTGGGCCGCCCGCGCTGATCGGCCACCACGGAGAGCCGCTCCTTGCCCTCCTCGGCCTGCTTCAGGATCGCCTCGACGAAGTTCCAGCCGCTCGTGCCGAAGAGCCACGACGCCCGAACGACCAGCCCGGTGGGGACCCGCAGGGCGGCCTCCTCGCCGGCCCGCTTGGAGCGCCCGTAGGCGGACAGGGGCGCGGCGGCATCGTCCTCCGTGTACGGCGAACGCTTGGCGCCGTCGAACACGAAGTCGGTGGAGATCTGCACGAGCTGCGCCCCCTGCCGGATGCAATGCCGGGCCAGGAGCTCGACCGCCCGGGCGTTGACCTCGAAGGACCGTGGATCCTCCTCGCAGGCGTCGACCCTGGTGTACCCGGCGCAGTTGACGACGACGTCGGGCCGCAGATCGTGAAACGCGCGGGCGACTTCGCTCTCATCGGTCACGTCCAGGTCGGACCGGGGCCGCCCGTAGACCTCCATTCCGCCGGACGCGAGGATCGGAGCCAGATCCATGGCCAGCATCCCCGTCGCGCCGGTCACGAGCACCCGGCGGCGCAGCTGCGCCGTGGGATGAGGAGCGGCCAGGACCTCGGGCAGGGTCTCGTGAACCGCGATGGCCGATTCGCTCATGGACGTCAGGCGTGAGGCGTGAGGCGTGAGGCGATCCCACGGATCGTGGCGGTCGTCTCCGCTGCCCTCACGCCTTTCGCCTTACGCCTTACGAGTTCGGCCGCTTGGCCGTGGCCGTCGAGCCGGCCAGGCGGTCGCCGTACTGGGATCGGTAGAACTCCTGGTACGCCGCGTCCTTCTCCTTGACCGGCCGCCACCAGTCCTCGTGGTCCCGATACCAGGTGACCGTCTCGGCCAGTCCCGCTTCGAGCGGCGTCCCCGGCCGGAATCCCAGGCGCGCCAGCTTGCCGGCGTCCAGCGAATAGCGGCGGTCGTGGCCGGGGCGGTCGTCCACAAAGCGGATCAGCGACTCCGGCTTGCCGAGCATCGCGAGCACGCGGCGGGTGATCTCGACGTTCTCCATCTCGTTGCCCCCGGCGACGTTGTAGGTCTCTCCCGGTTCTCCGCGCTCCAGCAGAAAGTCCACCGCCGCGGCGTGGTCGCCGACGAAGAGCCAGTCGCGCACGTTGCGGCCGTCCCCGTACAGGGGCAGCGGCTGGTCGTCGATGGCGTTGGTCACGAAGAGGGGAATGAGCTTCTCGGGGTACTGATAGGGGCCGTAGTTGTTGGACGCCCGCGTGATGACGACGGGCATCCCGTAGGAGGCCCAATAGGAATAGGCCAGCCGGTCTCCCCCGGCCTTGGACGCCGAGTACGGGTTGCGGGGATTGAGCGCCGACTCCTCGACGAACGAGCCTTGCGCGATCGTGCCGTAGACCTCGTCGGTCGAGATCTGGATGAACCGCTCGATCCCGCGGCGGCGGGCCTCCTCCAGCAGGACGAAGACGCCGCGGACGTCGGTCTCGATGAACGACGCGTCTCCCAGCAGCGAGCGGTCCACGTGGGTCTCCGCCGCGAAATTGACCACGTGCGTGCAGCCGTCCATGGCCTGCGCGACCGCCTCCGGATCGGCGATGTCCCCGCGCAGGAAGCGGTATCCGGGCCGCCCCTCGAGGTCGGCCAGGTTCGCGGGATTGGCCGCGTAGGTGAGCTTGTCGAGGTTGACGACCGAGACGGAGTCGCCGCGGGCCTGGAAGAGCCGCCGGATGAAGTTGGATCCGATGAAGCCGCAGCCGCCGGTGACCAGGACCTTCACGGCAGGTCCCCGCCGGAGCGAGGCCGTAAAACGTAAAGCGTCAAAGGTAAAACGGAGAAGGCCGGCATACGTTTGTCGTTTGACGTTTCCCGTTTCACGTCTTCGTTCATACGATCCCGATCTCCGAGTTGTCTCCGACCAGGAACCGGTGCACGCGCGGCCGCTCCGCGCCCGGATGGATGCGCACGTAGGTTCCGATCAACGAGTCGGCGATGCGGCCGGGAATGCGCTCGATGCGCGACCCCTGCAGCACGATGGAGTTCTCGATCTCGCACCGCTCGATGTAGCAGCCCGATCCGATCGACGTGTAGGGGCCCACGAAGGCGTCGCGGATCTCCGCCCCGGCCCCGATGATGGCCGGGCCGCGCACCGTGGAGCCGCAGAGCCGGGCCCCCGGCTCGACCACGACTTTTCCCTCGACCCGGCAGTCCGCGTCGAGGTTTTCCGCCCCCCGGGGCGTGAACGTGTCCAGGATGATGCGGTTGGCCTCCAGCATGTCCTCGATCTTCCCGGTGTCCTTCCACCAGCCCGAGACCACGTGCGGATGCACGGTCTTGCCGTGGTCGATCAGCCACTGGATGGCGTCGGTGATCTCCAGCTCCTGCCGGGCGCTGGGCCGGATCGCCTTGACCGCTTCCCAGATCGAGTCGTCGAACATGTAGACCCCGACCAGGGCCAGGTTGGAGCGCGGCTCCTTGGGCTTCTCGGTCAGGCGCACGACCGTCCCGTTGTCGAGCTCGGCGACTCCGAACTGCTCGGGGTTGGGCACCCGGGCCAGGAGGATCTGCGAGTTGCAGCCGATCGCCTGGTACTCCTGCACCAGGCCGGCGATGCCGTCGGCGATCAGGTTGTCCCCCAGGTACATCACGAACGGCTCGCCCCGCAGGTACTTCTCGGAGATCAGGACCGCGTGGGCCAGGCCGCGGGGCGCGTCCTGCTCGATGTAGGTGATGCGCGCCCCGAAGCGCGAGCCGTCCCCCAGGGCGGCCTGGATCTCCTCGCGCGTGTCGCCGACCACCACCCCGATGTCGTGGATCCCCGCGGCCACGATGGCCTCGACGCCGTAGAAGAGGACCGGCTTGTTGGCCACCGGAACCAGCTGCTTGGCGCGCGTGTACGTCAGCGGGCGCAGGCGGGTTCCCTTGCCGCCGGAGAGGATGAGGCCTTTCATGAGAGAGAGATCATAGCGAAAGATCACTCGGCGTCAGGCGTTAGGCGTAAGGCGTTAGGCGAATCGAGAGGCCCCTGACTCGTCGGGCTTCGCCTCACGCCTCTCGCCTCACGCCTCACGATCCCGGTCACTGTCCAAACAACCGATCCACCGACTGGTGGAAATCGAGCAGCGTTCCGATGTCTTTCAAGTTGAACACGAGCCGGAAGTCGCGCCGCGGACTGGGCGGGAGGCGCAGCTGGTGGACCTCGAGGAAGATCGAGTAGCACGAACCCTTGAAGGTCAGCAGCGACCGGTCTTCCTGGACCAGCCTCTGCTGGGCGTCGTAGTTCACCTGCGTGTCGATGCGGAAGGCCTTGGAGAGGTCGACCCCGGCGGCCACGCGGAACTGGTCGGAGTTGGGCGAGGGCGATCCGGGCGGCAGCGGCGCGGCCAGGACCGGCCGCGAAGCGAAGTACGTCGCGTTGACGAAGCTCCCCTTCCAGGTTGCCCCCGCGGTGATCGAGCTGTCGGTCATCTGGGAGGACTTCGTGTCGTAGTCCACGCGGCCGTCGAGCTGAAAGAACGTTCCCGGCGACAGCCGCAGCGCGGCGGCCACCGGCCCCTCCTTGCTGATCAGCGGCTGGTACAGCGTTCCCGGCAAGACGACGGTCTGGGGGAGCTCGAACGCCCGCGTCTGCGAGATCTCCAGCGACGCGATCTCCCTGGCCGCGCCCGCCTTGGGATCGGCCGGCCGCGCCAGCAGCCGGTTCACCAGCGCGTAGCGGACCTGGTTCCGGCCGAACTGCAGGTCGACCTCGTCGTACTCGGGGATGCGCTGGGGATCGGAGACGTCGGAGACGTAGGTGTAGTCGATCCGCGGCTCGATCACGTGCTTGAACTTGCCGAACCCGAACAGGCTGCCGTCGTAGATCCGCGAAAAAGAAGGGCCGACGATCGAAAGCCCGGCCTCGGCATAGTGCCGCGTGAAGGAGGAGCCCAGAAAGCGGGTCTGCCCGTCGTCCACCGAGTCGGAGTAGCCGGTCCAGCGCCCGCCGACGCTGGCGGTGATGGACAGCCAGGGGATGCGCTTCCAGGGCAGCGACAGGGTCGGGTGCACGTCGGCGCGGCCGTAATCGCCCCGCGGCAGGCCCGAACCGCGGTTGACGTAGAGGAACGCCATCGACGCTTCCGCGGCGAAGAAGAACGGGGTCGACCCGATCCGGTCGGTGCGGCGGATGTACTCGAGCGAGGGCAGCCTCTCCTGGAGCACCTCGGTGCCGAAGAAGGTCTCGCTGCGCTCGAACCGCAGGTTGAACGAGTCGTCCCCGGCGTTCTTGGAGAGGAAGGCCCGCGACAGGATCTGGCTGGCCGCGTTCAAGGCGAAGGACCGCTCCAGATCCTGGAGGTACTGGTTATCGGAATAGTCCCGGACGTCCACCACGCCCCGCATCCCCCACGGCAGATCGTCGGCCACGTGGTCGAGGCGGAATTTCCAGCGGTCCTTGGTGCGATGGGTGAAGACGCCGGCCGACCCGTCGGGAAGGATGCAGGGACCGTCCCCGCCGGACGGCTCCTCGGCCGGGGGCACGCAGACCGTGGCGTCGGTGTCGTGGATGGCGTAGCCCTGGAAGATGCCGGCCGACTCGGGCGTCGGAGCCCATCGAAACTCCTCGCCCAGGCCGACCGAGCCGCCGGTGTAGGTGTCCAGGGTCGTGGTCAGGTCGGTGGAACGCCCGGTCACCCAGTAGTGGGAGAGCCCCAGGTATCCGCCCCGCCCGCCGCTCGAGCCCACGCCGGGGACGAGAAATCCCGTGGCCCGGTCCTGCTTGGTCGGCCAGATCAGGTACGGCGTGTAGAGCAGCGGAACGGCCGAGCGGAACGCGCGGAAGGCCACGTTCTTCATGCGCGCGTAATCGTCCAGCGTGACGACGGCCTCGGCCATCGAGAACGACCAGGCCGGCCGCGGCACCTCGCAGGCGGTGAAGATCCCCTTCTCGACGCGGTAGGTCGCCTCGCCGATCTTCTCGATCGATCGGGCCACGATGTGGTACGTCGGTGCGAGGTCGGCGGTGGCGTCTTCCAGGCGGCCGGTCTTGGCCTTCAGCTTGAAGACGGCCCGGTTGCCGGACATCCGGGTCGGCCCCTGGTCGATGACCACGTGCCCCTCCAGCGTGGCCACGTCGGTCGGAAACACGTAGCGCGCATGGTCCGCGGTGATCTTGACGTCCTGGTACTCGATGACCACGTCGCCCGATCCCTCCCAGAACTGGTCCTTCTCGTATTGGACCGGGTTCCTGGTGTGGAGGCGGATCTCGCCGCCTTTGTCCGGAGGGCGGAAGCGGATCTGGAAGTTGGATTTCTGGCGGAACCGTGCCTCGTACGGATCGGTGGTCTGGCCGTAGGTCTGCTGCGCCAGGCCGCGCGCGGCGATCAGACATCCCAGGAGGAACACCAGAGGACGCAGGACGAAGGACGTGGGACGAAGGGAGATGCGGCGCTCCACCTACCACCTATGTCCTACCACCCACGTCCTCCTGCCACGGAGTCAGGCGATGCCCTCGATCACCCCGAAGGCCGCCTCGGTCTTGGCGCGCACCTCCTCCACGGTCACGCCGGGCGCGAGCTCCACCAGGAGGAGCCGCGTCTCCCGGCGGTCCACGTCGAACACGCAGAGGTCGGTGATGATCCGGTGGACGCACCGCCGGCCGGTCAGGGGCAGGGTGCAACGCTTCAGGATCTTGGGCTCGCCGGCGCGGGCGGTGTGCTCCATGGTGACGACCAGCCGACGGGCCCCCGCGACCAGGTCCATGGCCCCGCCCATCCCCTTGACCATCTTTCCGGGGATCATGTAGTTGGCGATCGAGCCCTCCTCGTCCACCTGCATCGCTCCGAGGATCGAGAGGTCGACGTGGCCTCCCCGGATCATGGCGAAGGAATCCGCCGAAGAGAAATACGAGGCTCCGGGCTTGACCGTCACGGTCTCTTTGCCGGCGTTGATCAGATCGGGGTCGACCTCGTCCTCCGACGGGTACGGTCCGACGCCGAGAATTCCGTTCTCCGACTGGAGGACGACCTCCATCCCCGGTGGAATGAAGTTGGAGACGAGCGTGGGCATGCCGATGCCCAGGTTGACGGTGAATCCGTCCTGGAGCTCCTGGACGGCCCTGCGGATGATTCCCTCGCGATCGAGCGCCATGATGGTCCTCGTGAGGCGTTAGGCGTGAGGCGTGAGGCGTCCGCCAACAATATAGAGATTGTGACTTCTCGTCATGACTTGCGCACGGTCCTTCGTTCGATGCGCTTCTCCCGGGGCGCGACCACGACGCGGTGCACGAAGACGCCCGGCGTGTGCACGCACTCGGGATCGAGCTGCCCGGGCTCCACGAGCTCTTCGACCTCGGCGATGGAGACACGTCCGGCCGTCGCCGCCATCGGGTTGAAGTTGCGCGCGGCCTTGCGGTAGACGAGGTTCCCCATCCGGTCCGCCTTCCAGGCCGCGACCATGGAAAAGTCGCCGACGATGCCGCGCTCGAGCAGATACTCCCGGCCGTCGATCACCTTGGTCTCTTTCCCGTCGGCCACCAGCGTTCCCACCCCGGTCGGCGTGTAGAAGCCGGGGATCCCGGCGCCTCCCGCCCGCATCCGCTCGGCCAGCGTTCCCTGCGGAGAGAGCTCGACCTCGAGCTCTCCGCTGAGGAACTGGCGCTCGAACTCCCCGTTCTCGCCGACGTAGGAGGAGACCATCTTCCGGATCTGCCGCGTCCGCAGCAGGAGTCCCAGGCCCCAGTCATCGACGCCGCAGTTGTTGGAGACGACGGTCAGGCCCCTGGAGCCGCGGCGGACCAGGGCCTGGATCAGATTCTCGGGGATGCCGCACAGCCCGAAGCCGCCGACCACCAGGGTCGCTCCGTCGGGGACGTCGGCCACCGCGGCGTCCGCCGAGGCCACGACCTTGTCGATCATCGAAGGGATGATATCCGAGGCGGAGCGCGGGGTCGCCGGGCGCGGCGTTCAGGCGGAGGAGGCCGGGCGCGCGACCGCCACGAACTCGACGGCGGTCAGATCCTGGCACGCCCCCGGGAATCCCGCCAGCGCCGCGAGCGCGGCGCCGCGCGCGGGCGGAGGCGGGGCGGTCACCGCGCCGATCCGTTCGACCTCGTAGCCGCTCGCGTCGAAGAGGTCGACGAGGGTTGCCCGGGTGAAGAACCGCAGGTGGGTCCCGGAGAGGATGGAGTACGGGATGTAGTCGAAGCGGCCTTCCAAGAGGTCGGCGAGCACCGACCAGTGCCCCAGGTTGGGCACCGAGGCGATCACCGCGCCCCGCGCGGAGAGCCAGGGCCGCACCCGCGCCAGGGCCGCGGAGGGGTCCTCCAGATGCTCCAGAACGTCTCCGAACAGGATCGCGTCGAACTGCTCCGGGAATTCCTCCGCCACCTCTTCCAGCGGCCGGGCGATCACGCGGTCGCAGACGCGGGCGGCTTGCGCGGCGTCGCCGGGATCCGGCTCGATCCCGACCACGCGCTCGACGCCGGCCTGCCGAAGCGCCTGCGCGGTGGCCGCGCGCGAGCAGCCGACATCGAGGACGGTCCGCGCGCCGGACGGGAGGAGCGCGACCAGGTCGGAGCGCGCCTGGCCGTCCATGTCGCCGTAGCGGTGGAGGTAGGCGCCGGGATCGACGAGAACGGCCGCTCCGCGCAGCGCCGCCTCCTCCGGGGCGTTCTCCAGGAGAACGTCCGCAGGCAGAGCCAGGAGAACCTCGCGCCGCGCCGCGAACACCGGGGAGCGCGGCCGGGCCAGGCGGCGCGGCGGCGGGGCATGGAGCGCCGTGGACGCCGCGGCGTCTTCCAGCATCGAGGGCGTGTGGTACGGAAACGCCGGCGCGTACCGCGCGTCTTCGCACCAGGGCTCGTTGGTGACGGGAATGACCAGGTCGCACCGTTCGCGCGCGAGCGTGTCGAGCAGGCGCCGCGCGGCCGCCGGCATCAGATAGGCCTCGGCATCCGCCTGGACCAGGACGTTCTCGGAGTCGCCCGGCAAGTCGGCCGCCGTCGGCCGCCGGCCCCAGGCCTGCGCGCAGGCGCGCGGCGCCAGCGAGCGCGCGCCGCGCTCAATGAGCCGCCGCGCCCAGGGAGACTCCGCGGCGAAACGGGGGACGCCGCCGAGAAGGAGGTCGAATGCGATGGTCACGTGGTCGTGAGGCGTCAGGCGTGAGGCGTGAGGCGTGAGGCGAAGCGCTCTGACCTCTCCGGGCGTCGGACGTCGGACGCCTTCCGCCTTACGCCCCGTCCGTCTCAACCAGCATCGCCGTGGCTTCGCCGCCGCCGATGCAGATCGCCGCGATGCCGCGCTTCTTGCCTTCCTTGCGCAGGGCGTGAACGAGCGTGGTCAGGATCCGCGCGCCGGACGCTCCGATGGGATGCCCCAGGGCCACGGCGCCGCCCCGGATGTTCACGCGCGCGGGATCGAGCGACAGCTCGCGGATGGCCGCCATGGCCACCACGGCAAAGGCCTCGTTGATCTCGAACAGGTCGATGTCGGCGACGGTGAGCCCGGTCTTCTGCAGGAGCTTCTGAATGGCCCCGACCGGCGCGGTGGTGAACCATTCCGGCGCCTGGGCCACTCCGGTGTAGGCCACGATGCGGGCGATCGGATGGGCCTGGAGCCGTTTGGCTTTCTCCTCCGAGGCGACCACCAGCGCCGCCGCGCCGTCGTTGATCTTCGACGCGTTGGCCGCGGTCACCGTCCCGTCCTTCTGGAACGCGGGCTTCAAGCCCCCCATCTTCTCCAGGGGCGCCGCGAACGGCTCTTCGTCGGTGGCGACCTGGACCGGATCGCCTTTCTTCTGGGGAATCTCGACCGCGGCGATCTCTTCTCCGAACAGGCAGGACTTGGAAGCGTTCTGCGCCCTCTTGTACGACTCCAGCGCGAAGGCGTCCTGTTCCTCGCGCGTGAAGTGATACTTGGCCGCGCACATCTCCGCGCAGTTGCCCATGTGGATGTCCTTGTAGGGATCCCAGAGGCCGTCCTTGATCATCGAATCGACCAGGACGGCGTTGCCCATGCGGTATCCGCTGCGGACGCGCTCGAGCAGGTAGGGAGCGTTGGACATCGACTCCATGCCGCCGGCCACGGCGAGCTCGTACTCGCCGGCCTGGATGGCGTTGGCGGCGTCCATGACCGCCCGCATGCCCGAGCCGCAGACCTTGTGGACGGTGACGCAGGGGACGGAATCCGGGATCCCGGCCTTCAGGGAAGCCTGTCGGGCGGGGGCCTGCCCGATCCCGGCCTGGAGGACGTTGCCCAGGATGACCTGCTCGACGTCCTGCGGCTGGACCCCGGCCTTGGCCAGGGCGCTGCGGATGGCGGCCGCGCCCAGGACCGGCGCGGGCAAAGAAGACAATTTCCCCAGAAACGAGCCCACCGGCGTTCGCTGCGCGGAAAGGATGACGACGTTTTTCATGGCGGGAGCAATTCTATCGCTCCTGTCACGCGCCGAGTTTTCCCCGCGTCCTCGTGTCCGATCCATGAAAGCCGCAGACTGTGCAGCAGCCGCATCAGTCTCCAGTCACCCCCCCGTCCCCGCGTCCCCCCGTCCCCCCGTCCCGCATCGGCTACTCTTTCCCCGTGCGAATCCTGGCCATCGACTTCGGGGAGCGGCGGATCGGCCTGGCCACGTCCGACGACACGGGCACCCTGGCGACCCCGCGACGGACGCTGGACCGCTCCGACGACGCGCGCGCCGCGGAGGAGATCCTCCGGTTCTGCGGCGACGAGGACATCGGCCTGCTGCTGGTGGGGATCCCCCGCTCTCCCGAGGGCGCCGAGAGCCCGTTCGCGGCCCGCATCCGCTCCTTCGCGGCCAAGCTGGCCTCCCGGACCGATCTGCCGCTGGTCTTCCACGAGGAGACCCTGACGTCCCACGAGGCCCAACGAAGACTGCCTCCCCGGTCGGCCCGCGGGGAGGTGGACAAGATGGCCGCGGCCGTCCTTCTGGAGGATTACCTCGATCACCGCAAGGGAGGAAGCTCCTGGCCGCCCTGAGCCCCGCGCGGCGGATCCTGCGGGTGGCGGTCCTGCTCGTCGTCCTGGCCATCGCCGTCTCGGTCTCCCTCTTTGACCGCCTCCGCCACCCCGGATCTGTCCCAAGGCCCGGCACCGAGGTCACCCTGCTCTTCGAGCAGGGCACGCCGACGGCGCAGATCTTTCGGCGTCTGGCCGACAACGGGGTCGTGTCCGACGCGCGGCTGGCGGAGATCTACTACCGGGTCTACCGCGCCGGCACGCACCTCCAGGCCGGGGAATATCGGTTCTCACGGCCCATGCCGATCGACGACGTCATCAATCGGATGGCTCGCGGCGAGGTCGTCAAGTACACCGTGGTCGTGCCGGAGGGGCTGACGGCGGAAGAAACGTTCCAGCTCTTCTGGAAACAGGGGATCGGCGGCCCGCAGGCCTTCGAGGAGGCCCTCCGGGCCACGGAGCTCGTCCCGGGCCTGACCCCGGGCGTGTCGGATCTCGAGGGCTTCCTCTTTCCCAACACCTACGTCGTGACCCGGTCCACGTCGGCGCGGCAGATCATCGACCGGATGGTCGAGGAGTTTCGCCGCAACTTCACCCCCGAGATGCGGGAGAAGGCCAGCGCCCTCGCCCTGACGCCGCGCCAGGCCGTGACCCTGGCCTCGATCGTGGAGAAGGAGAGCGCCCTCGAGCAGGAGGGACCGCTCATCGCCTCGGTCTACCTGAACCGCCTGAAGCGGGGCATGCGCCTGCAGGCGGATCCGACCGTGATCTACGCCCTGAAACGCGACGGCCGCTGGACCGGGGTCCTCCACCGCACCGACTACGGCTACGACTCTCCCTACAACAGCTACCTCTACGGAGGATTGCCGCCGGGGCCCATCTGCAGTCCCGGATTGAAGGCGCTGCGCGCCGCGCTCAACCCGGCCAAGACCGACTTTCTCTACTTCGTGGCCGACGACTCGGGCGGGCACACCTTCTCCCGATCCTTCGAAGAGCATCTGCACGCGATCGCCGGTGTCCGGCGCCAGCGGGCCGAGGCCTCGGCCGGGGGCGGCGCCTCGGGCGATCCGCACTGACGACTTCCTTCCTTGACCGGCGCGCCGCCGGGGACCAGAATCTGCCGGAGTTCCGGAAATCCATGCACAAGCCGCCGCATCGGGAGGACCGCTTCGGGTGAGCGCGGATTCGTCGCTTCCCCGTCGCTTCGGCCATTACCTGCTGACCGAAGAGCTCGGCGAGGACGCGCTGGGCACGGTCTTCCGGGCTCTGCGCACGGCCGGCGAACGCGCGTTCGTTCGCCTGCGGATCTTCGAGAGCTCGGAGGTGTCCGAAGACGCCCTCCTCGACGCCATCGAGGGCAACGGCGAGATCCACACGTTCCTGAAGAACGCCGCCATCGCGCGCGGCGTGCAGATGGACACCGTCGAGGGCGTGCCCTTTCTCTGCTGGAACGAGGCCAACGGGCGAACCCTCGACGCGCTGATCGCCAAGGCGCGCGACCAGCGCATGTCCATCCCCGTGGAGCACGCGCTCTTGATCGGCGAGAAGGTGGCCACCGCGCTGGAGCACGCCTACAACACGACGCTGGACGGGGAACGCACGCTCCACGGATTGGTCTGGCCCGGTTTCGTCTCGATCTCCGACGACGGCGAGACGCGCCTGACCGGGTTCGGTCTGGCCGCCGGGTTCTTCCCGTCCATGAGCCGACCGCGCTTCGCGCGCGAGATCGCGCCATACCTGGCGCCGGAGGAGAGAGCGCGCCTGGCCATCGCCAAGAACTCCGACGTGTACGCGGTCGGCGTGCTGCTCTTCGAGATGCTGTTCGGCAGGCTCCCCTCGCCCACCGACCCCCTGGGAGACGTCAAGAGCGCCAACCCGCACGCCGGCGGAATCCCGCCCGAGGCGATGTCGGTGCTGCGGACCTGCCTGTCGCCCGCGGAGTCCCGCTATCAGTCCAGCGGCGACCTGCGCCGCGAGCTGGGCAA
Source organism: uncultured Acidobacteriota bacterium (assembly GCA_963733955.1). Lineage (GTDB taxonomy): Bacteria > Acidobacteriota > Thermoanaerobaculia > UBA5066 > Gp7-AA6 > DATFTF01. Next base: position 822,309 of record CAVTEW010000001.1, on the reverse strand, counting down.
GATCCTCTTTTCCGGCCCGTACTCGCCGTCGACCTTCAACCTCGCCTTCTTCATCACCAGCCTCTTCGGTCCCGAGATCGAGGCGGAGAATCGCAAGCGGGCGTCCGAGCTGGCGATGGATCCCTCCGCGCCCGCCGAGCCGGAGAGACCGGCTCCTCCCCCGCCGCCGGCGGCGCCCCGTCCCAAGCCCGCCGGAGCCCGTCCGCCGCAACCCCGCCCGGCCGGCGGCAAGGGCCGTTCGGTCGCGGTCGGCGGCGCTCTGCTCCTGGCCGCGGCGGTGGCCGGAACGGTGTACCTCATTTCGCGGCGGCCGCCCCGCGAAATCGTGCCGGTCGCGCCCACCGCGTCTCCGCTGGCCATCACGCGCCGCACCGCGCCGCCGCTCGAGCCGACGTCTCCCCCGACCGCCGGCATGAGCGATGCGCAATTCAAGGACGAGGTGGCGCGCCGCGTGGCCGCGGAGCTCAAGCGCCTGCAGGAGCAGACGCGGCGGGCAAACCCGGCGCCGCCCGCCGGGCAGGCCAAGTCCAAGCGCGCGGCGCGGGCCGAGGCGCCGCAGGAGTCCGAACCCGCGGCCGAGCCCTCCCGCAAGGCCGCCAAGGCCCAACCTCCGCCGGCCGTTGCTCCCACGGAGGCGGCGCCCGAGCCGACCGCCGCCGCTCCTCCCACGCCCAACGCTCCGGCGGAGGAGAGCGCCGCGGCGCCGCCGACCCCGACCGAGGCCCCGGAGGAGGCCGTCGCGCCCCCGAAGATCCTCCGGATCGTCAAGCCGGCCTATCCGGAGCTCGCTCTTCGGGCGCGCATCCGCGGGATCGTCCTGCTGCGGGTTCTCGTCGGCGAGAACGGATCTCCCGCGGAGATCCAGGTCCTGCGCGGGGCGGGCGGAGGCCTCACCGAGGCGGCCGTCTCCGCCGTTCGCCGGTGGACGTTCGAGCCCGGCCGGAAGGGCGGCCAGCCGGTTCGCGCCTGGACGACCATCCCGATTCCGTTCGAGCCCTGAAACGGGGCGTCAGGCGTGAGGCGTGAGGCGTGAGGCGTGAGGCGTCAAGCGTTGGGCGACCAGAGCAAGCCCGCTTCACGCCTCACGAACTCTACTTGGAGTAGTCGACCGTCTTGATCTTCGGAAACAAGGTCCTCAGGAAGTCTTCCATGACCTTGTCTTCGACCCAGGTGATCTCGGTGCCGTCGACGAAATAGGTCGGCGTCGAGATGACGCCCAGCCGGTAGCCCTCCTCGATGTCCTTCTTCACCCGCGCCAGGCTGTCGTCCCTCAGGTAGCAGGAGAGAAAGTCCGCGGTGGAAACGCCCTCCGCCTCCGCGGTCGCGAAGGCCAGCTCATCGATGCCAGAGACGGTCATGGTGTCCTGCCGGGCATAGACGGCGGACTTGAACTTGAACATCGCCGGCCCCGGAGCGAACTTGGCGATGCAGTCGGCCGCGGAGGCGGCCTTCATCGACCACACGTGTCCCATCCAGAGCGGAAAGAACTTGTAGTGCCGCCGCACGCTCACGATTCCGGCGTTGGCTTCCAGCAGCCTGTCCATCTGGAGGCCGCGGAATCGACAATACCCGCACTCCATGTCCGCGTACTCGGCCACCTGCACCGTGGCGTTGGCTGGCCCGGTGGCCCGGTTTGCCGAGAGGTCGATGCGCTTGCGCCGCTCCGCCCTCGGGTCCATGTGAAAGTCCCAGAGCGTCCCCTGCAGGAAGTACCGCCCGTCCGCGGTGACGTAGCCCGGCAGGCGCACCGGGAAGTACCCCGTCTCCAGCGTGACCGCCACGCCCTTGAGCCCGCCGGCGTCGCGGTCGGGCGTGGGCTGCGCGTGCACGCGGCTGTGGAAGATCTCGGTGAACTTGCTGTCGAGCCAGGCCAGGTCCGAGGAACCCTTGACCGGCTTCGGATCCGTGTTGGTGATCATGTCCCCGGCGAAGAACCACTTGCCGTCGGTGGAGACGTAGACGACCTTGTCGACGTTCAACTTCTCGTAGCGTCCCCGGCGGTGGACCTTGTAGGCCTGAAATCCAGGCAGCACCTCGGTGGACTTCTCCACGGAGACTTTCGTCTCCGGATCGAAGGCCACGAAGCGCGCGGCGTAGGTCTCCAGCTCCTTCTCGACCGTCCCCGCGGGCTCCTTCGACGCGGGCGCGGCCTTCTTGCCGGAGCTCTGGGACGCCGCCGCGGGCAAAGCCGCGGCGAGGGCGACGGCGAGAACGGCGATCCATCGGTGCTTCATGCGTTTCCTTTTCTCACCCTTAGGGCGGGTGGCTCCGTTTCAAGATCTCCAGCGACTGGATCGCTCCGGACTGGCCCGGCTTGATCGCCAGGGACCGCTCCAGGAGCGCCACGGCCTCTAGCCTGCGCCCCTGGCATGTCTGCAACAGGGCAAGGGAGTTTAACGTGTCCGGGTCCGAAGTCTTCGCCTCGAAGGGCGCAAGGAGCGCGTAGCCGCCGGCGCAGTCCTTCCGCCGGAAGCGCGCCAGGGCGAGCGTCCGGGCAAAGAGCTCGTTGGCCGGGTAGCGGCGGACCGCCTCCTCCAGGAGGGCATTCAGACCGGCGGGCCGGTTCTCCCGGTACCAGTTCATCCAGCCCGCCAGCGTGGCCTCCGGCTCGGCGTGGCCGGCGGCGAAGGATCGGAACAGCCACTCCCGGGCGCCGCGATCTTCTCCCTGATCCCGAAACAGGATGGCCAGATTGAACATGGGCGAGTGGTAGCCGGGCGAGACGGCCAGCGATCTCTCGAACGCCTCGCGCGCGGCCGCCGGGTTCTTGACCGTCTCCCGCTCGTAGAGTCCCAGGTTGTTCCAGGCCCCTTCGGTCATCCCCGGCCGATCGCCGCCGGGCGGAGCCAGGGGACGGCTTTCGCTGCCGGACAGATAGCCCAGCGCCAGCAGCTTCTTGGTGTACTCGGCGGCCTCCGCGGAAGACATGGCGGCCGCGGCCACACGCCTTACGGTGAGCTTCGCGCCGAGGTCCGCGCGAACCGGGGCGGGCAGCGACGGGAACGCCGCGGCGATCGGACGCCCGGTCATCCTCCGATCCTGCGGCAGCCCCAGAAGGGACAACACCGTCGGCGCCACGTCGAACATCGACGGCTTCGCGGCGCCCTTGCCCGGGCGGACGCCGTCTCCCCACGCCGCGAACACGCCGTCCAGACGATGCCAGTAGGCCGCGGTGGACCAGCCGAGCGACGACCGGCCGCACGAGCGGTCCGCGCCCCATTTGAATCCGTGGTCCGAGTGGACGAGCAGCGTCGCATGGTCCTCCGCGGCCCGCCGCATCCACTGGCCCAGCATCCGGTCGACGACGGCGTAGTACGCCGCGGCGGCGCCGCGGAAGCGCGCGAAATCCTCGTCGCTGACGCAATCCATCCTGGGAGGCGTCACCGGAGCGAACACGTGCCCGACCTCGTCGGTGCCTTCCAGATAAACCATCATGAGGTCGGGAAGGTTCTTGTCGTAGAGCTCGCGGGCGACGCGGTGGTAGACGCGGGTCGCCGACAGGATGCGGGCGAGCGCCACGATCCGATTCTCCATGCCTTCGCCGCTGGCCAGGGCTTTGGCCACGTCGGCCGGGGCGACGTCGAGGAAGGGAGCGAGGTCGGCCGCGGTCACCCGCCCGTCGCGGGCCACGATCTGCGCGATGCCGCTCTCGAGCGCCGGCGGATAGGCCGCGCCGGAGAGCGGGAGCTTCTCGTAGAGGATCGGGCTCGCGTGGTCGGTCACGAAGAAGCCGTTGACCTCTTCCGCCGGGTGGGTCGCCCACCAGCCCACCACGCCGACCTTCTTTCCCGCCGCGGAGGCGAGATTCCACACCGCCGGCACGGCCCGCGAGAGGCCCGAGATCGGGACTTTCTGTCCGGTCCTGGCGTCGACCTCCTGGAAGTCGAGCACGCGGTGCACGTCCGGGCCCACGCCGGTCGCGACGGTCGTCCAGATGATCGGCGACAGGATCGGCATGAACGCGGTCAGCCGCGCGGAGTAGCCCTGCGCGACGAGCCGGCTCCAGTTGGGCATCTTCCCTTCCGCGGCGAGCCGGTCCAGGATTTCCCAGTCCAGCCCGTCCAGGCCGACCCAGATGACCGCTCGCGGAGCGCCCTCCGGGCGCCGGGCACGCGCTCCGACGTCGGCGCTCTCGACGGTCTCGACCGGCGCGGCGGAAGCGGCGGCGGGTTCGGAGGAAGTCTCCGCTGCCTTCTTTTCTCCGCGGCCGCACCCCGCGGCGCCCGCGAGCGCCGCCAAGAGCGCGGCCAGACCGGCGAGACCCACCGCCCCCTTCGCACCCCGCGTCCGGACCGCGCCGCGCGGCGCGGCGGCGCTCACCGAGCCTTGCTCCCGGCCGCGCCGGAAGAACGCTCGCCGAACTTTTCCGCCAGGTGCCGCTCCAGCAGATCACTTTCCCCGGAGATGAACGTGCCGTCTTCCAGAAACGACGGTGTGCCGGTCAGGCCCAGCCGCAGGGCCAGAGTCATGTCGGAGAGCACACGGGCGCGCGCGCGGCCGCTGGCGAGCTCCGACTCATAGGCCGCTTTCGCGCCGCTTGTCTCGGCCAGGTCGGAGGCCAGCTCCCGGGCCGCCGGCTCGGTCATCCCCTCCTGGCGCGCGAAGAGAAACTCCTCGTACTTCCCGAGCAGGTCGGGATTCACCGCGGCCAGAGCCGCCGCGCACTCCGCCGCGGGAAAGGCCGAGCCATGCATCTTCACCAGGGGCAGGAACCGCGTCTCCAGCGTTCCCCCATGCTCCCACACCGCCAGGCGCGCCTCGGGCGTGCGCTTGCGGCAGCGCTCGCACTGAAAGTCGAGAAACTCGACGACGGTGAAGGCGCCCGGCTTCTTTCCGCGCAGGCCCGGGCTCCGGGCCAGGAGACTCTTGCGGAACGCCGCCGGGTTTTCGGAGAGGGGATGAAACTCTCCCAACATCAGGGTCGAGCCGTCGGAGGAGACGAAGCCGGCCCGCTCGCAGAAGGCTTCGCGCTGTTCCTCGATCCGCAGGGTCAAGGGCAGGAGCGGTCCCCGAGGGGCGCCGCTCCTCTCGACCCGGACGGGCACGCCGAACGCTTCCTTGAGCGAGGCCTGGATATTCGGAAGGTCCGCGCCCGGGTCGAATGGCTTGCCGGCCGCCGCCCGGCCGGGGTCGTGGAACGCGTCCCCGACGAAGACCTCGTCCCGAGCGGCGTCGTAGAAGGCGACGTTGGATTCCTGATGGAACTTGCCGCCGCCGTGGCGCTCGACGCGGTAGGCCGTGAGTCCCGGAAGCCGCACTTCGTCGGTCTCCACCGCGCTGACCCGGGAGCCCGGAACGTGGGAGTACCAGCCGCCGAAGTACCGGACGATCCGCTGCGCCGTCCGTTCCTCGGACCGGACCGGAGCGGCCAGGGCGAGCCCGAGGACCGTCAGGGCGGCGAATTTGGACACGATGAAAAGTTAACACGCGGGTGCGCGGGCGGATTCCGTCGCCTCCGCTGCGGGAAAGGGTCTGCGCCTGCGGCGCACCGGACGGCGGCTGGCACGCCCGCGGCACCAATCCGCAACGTCGCCGCCTCCGCCCTACCAGGCGGCGGATTCCGTCGCCTCCGCTGCGGGAAAGGGTCTGCGCCTGCGGCGCACCGGCCGCCGGCTCGCCCGGATGCGGGCTCGACCGCCGGCCTGACCCTTTGCCTGCGCTCCGGCTCCCCGCGGCGCGCGACCCCTCCCTTGGTTACTGCGGGAGCTTCGCGCGCCGCGGACGAGGGCTGGCACCGGACGGCGGCTGGCACGCCCGCGGCACCAATCCGCAACGTCGCCGCCTCCGCCCTACCAGGCGGCGGATTCCGTCGCCTCCGCTGCGGGAAAGGGTCTGCGCCTGCGGCGCACCGGCCGGCGGCTCGCCCGGATGCGGGCTCGACCGCCGGCCTGACCCTTTGCCTCCGCTCCGGCTCCCCGCGGCGCGCGACGTCCTCCCTTGGTTACTGCGGGAGCTTCGCGCGCCGCGGACGGGGGCCGGCACGGACGGCGGCTGGCACGCGGGCGGCGCCAATCGCCAACGCTCCGTAGGGGCGGGCCTTGTCCCCGCCCGCGCTTTGGTTTCTTCGTGCCCATCGCGCCCGAGCGGGCCGGAATTCGCGCCAATTCCTGGCTCCGACGTCCGCGAGTCGCGGCAAGCGCCCCCGGGCGGGATTCGCCCTCCGCGGGCGAGCCGGGGACCGATGCCTGTCGACCGCTCTACCGAGCGGCCTTCTGGAACGCCGCGGAGGTGCGCAGGTCCTTGCGGGCGATCTCCAGCGTATTCAAGGCGACGGAGTCCCGCTGAAGGACGTTCTTCCCGTATCCCTTTCGGGTGATGAACTCGAGATCGACCTGCTGGTACGGCACTCCCTTGGGGAGGAGCTCGCGGCGATAGTGCCAGACCTCTCTCCACTGCATCGACGATTCCGGAAGGGTGTTGGAGGGACCGGTCATGTTGTCGATGGCCACGTTGGTCGCCGCCGAGGGCCCGCCGAGCTTCTGGACCTGCATGATGTCGTTGTGGGTGAACTTGACCATGCCGGAGGGATCGCTGCTGTCCTCGCCGGTCCGGATGGGCTGCCGCCCGACGTACGTCGGCGGGCCGAGCAGGACGAAGGCCATGCCGCGGTCGGTCAAGCTTCCGCGCACCTCGTCCTGGGCGAAGTGGGCGTCGGCGAACGCCACGCGGCGCTCGAATTCTTCGCGCAGCTCGTTCTCCGCCGTCTCCGGCCTCGGGTCGCGCGCCTTCCAGAACGCCACGACGAACTCGGAGCGGGTGACCGGATCTGACAGGCGGTCGAAGTTCTGCCGCTCCTGGGAGGTCAACAGAAAGTGCACCGGGCCGCGATCCCAGTCCTCTCCCACGTCGGAGCGCGCGTCGGTCTCCTGGAAGGGGAACGCCCTGTAGGCCATCGCGATCGCGCCCGCCTCCGCGGGGGTTTCCTTCTGGCGTTTCAAACCGGCCCGCGCGGCGTCGAGCTCGGCGATGACCTTCCTGGGATAGAGGTTCGGATCGAGCCGGGCGTTGGGCTCGAAGGTCAGGTAGATCGAAAACTCCGCGCGCGCTTCGTCCTTGCGATCGAGGCCGGCCAGAGAGGCGCCCCGGTAGAAGGCCAGCGAGGGCGTCAGCGCCGTCCGGTAACGCTCGTTCTGGGGCTCCGAGGCGAGACGCGCGATCTCATCGAGGGTCTTGAGCGCCTCGCTGTACGAGGCGAGCCGAAACTGCTCCTTGGCCTTCTGAAAAAGCTGAGGAAGTTGGGCGGGGGCGGCCAGGCAAACCGAGGCGGCGAGGAGAGAAACGGCGAAGACCCCGAAGCGACGGTTCATGGGAACCTCCGAGGAAGATTCGATCTTACGCCCGGTCGTCCTTTGCGGACAACCTCGTCAAAAAAAACGGGGCGGCCGAAGCCGCCCCGTCGAGAAACCATACCGGCCGAAACTCTAGAAGGTGATCTTCAACGCGGCGCGCAGCGAGCGAGCGCCCACCCGATTCGTTGCCTTTCGGTAATCCTGGTTGTCGGTACAGGGTGCCGTGTTGCTCGCGGGGCAGAGCGTGCCGTCCGGACCGGCCGTTCCCGGCTCGACGCCGGCCTGGCCGTAGAACGGGCTCGCCGTGTTGTTGACGTACGAACCGCTCGGGTTGTAGCGCATATCGATCGCGGAGACCGTCTGCCGGTTCAATAGATCGAAGATGTAGAGCTGCGGAGTGATCGTCACCGGGCCGACGTTGATGTTGTAGGCGAGCGAGAGGTTCGCCTCGTAGTCCGTGGGCAACCGGCCGTCCGAGCCGCGCTGATCCAGGAAGAGCTCGGTCGCATAGAAGCTGTTGTAGTAGCCCTGCCGCGACGTCGGAATGCCGGAGCGGACGTAGGCCTGCAGACCCACGGCCAGACCGAACGGGGCGTTGTACACCGCGTCGACGCGGAACTGGTGCGGACGATCGAGCTCCAGGTCGCCGTAGGCGTTGATCAGGAACTGGTTGTAGTCGTAGTCGGCGTTGATGCCGGGGTCGGTCTGGCCGTCGCCTTCGCGGATGGCCCCCGAATAGTTGCCGCGCAGAGTCGAGTACAGGTACGACGCCTGCGCCCACAGGGTCTGCGAGAACTGCTTGCGGGCGGTCAGCTCGATGCCCCGGAAGATCCGCTTGGCCGGGCCCACCGCTACCGCCGGAAGACCGCACTGATTCGCATTGGGGTCCGAGGGGTTGACCGAGGTGTCGCAGCTCAAGATGCCGCCGTTCTGCACGCTCGAGCTGCCCGGGTTGAAGATGGCGCAGGTCGAGCCCTGTGCCAGAGGATCGTTGTAGTCGAGATCGCACCGGTCTTCGACCGTGCGGCCGAGAGCTCGGTACGTGCCCTTGATGCCGACCGACAAGGTCGGGTCCAGGGCCTTCTCCACGCCCAACGTGTACTCATCCTGGTACGGAGCCTTCAGGCCCGGGTCCACCGGCTCGCCCGCGAAGCTCCCGACCTGGATCGTGCGCGCGCGGGGCGCGTCGGACACCTGGTTCAGGTCCGTCGCGCTGTAGTTGTAGGTCACCACGGAGGTGTTGGCGGTGAAGACGCGGGCGTTCAAGTCCGTCGGAATCGAGTAGTAGAAGCGGCCGTAGGAGCCGTAGAGCTTGCTCGTGCCGTCGCCCATGAAGTCCCACACGAATCCGGCGCGCGGCGCCCACTCGTTCTTGAGCTTGAACGCAACCTCGCCGTTGCCCTTGTCCGACTCGTCCTGGTCCCAGCGGATCCCGGCGTTGACGGTCAAGGTCGGGATGATCCGCCACTGGTCCTGCAGGAACAGACCCGTCCGCTTGGACGGCGTGTTGAACGGAGCGGAAACCAGAGGCGTCAGATCCGTCGCGTTGGCCGTGTAGAACGCGTGCTGATAGAAGACGTTGACCACGTCGCCAACGGAGTTGGTGTAGGAGGGAGCGGCCGCCGAGCAGTTCCGGTTCGAGGAGCCCGGAATGCAGGTCAGGATCGCCACTCCTTGTCCACCCGTGCGATAAGTCGAACCGAACGTGTCGTCCTTCTGATAGTCGCCGCCGATCTTGACCTCGTTGTTGCCGGCGTAGGCCGTGAAGCTCGCGCCGTACTGGTCCCGCTTGGAGGCGTTGTTGATGGTCGGACCGAACACGTTGCCGAAGCCGCCCGTCACGACGCTGCCCGTGCAGTTTTTTCCCGCACTACCGTCCGGGCACGGGACGCTGGTGGGGTGCTGGTTGGGCGTCGAATCGGTCAACCGGATCACGTCCACGCCGTTGGGCGTCGTGTTGAACCGGTCCTTGTGATGGCTGTATTGCGCGGTGAAGATCCCGAACGAGCCGAAGAGCTGATTGACTCGTCCGGCGTAGTCGGTGCCGCCCACGTCGCGACGGCCGTTGTAGGTGTTCGGGTTCGGGCTGGTCGGAACCAGAAGCGCTCCGGTGTTCACCTGCGGGTCCGAGAACGCCGTCGCCACCAGCGACGTCCCCTGCGCCACGTTGAACGTCAGCTTGCCGGCCCAGAGATTCGACAGGAAGTGCTGGTTGAAGAGCTGATTCTTCAACTTGCCGGTCAGGGGCTCGACGTTGTCGTCAGTGACCGTCCGGTCGTAGGCGCCGTAGAACCAGATCCGGTCCTTCCAGGCATAGCCGCCCAGGTCCACGCCGCCCTCGCGACGGTCCTGAGGCGTGAGGATGTTGCCCGGAGTGTTCAGCGCGTCGCCGCCCAGGGAGTAAGCCGAGGTGTTGTCGAACCTCTGCTTGGCGCTCATTCCGGGCGAGTTGTAATAGCCGAACAAGTCGCCGTGGAACTCGTTGCCGCCCGACTTGGTGATCACGTTGACCACGCCGCCGGTCGCGCGCCCGTACTCGGCCTGATACCCGCCCGTCTTGACCTCGACTTCCTGGATGAACTCCGTGTTGATCGACTTGCCCTGGAATCCCTTGATGACGTTGGTCGTGTTGACCCCGTCGATCAGAAACGAGTTCTCGGCCGAGGTCGATCCGTAGATCGAGATGCCTCCGTTCATGCCGCTTCCGGCCGCCGGAGACCGCCCCTGCGACTCACCGGAGTCGATCTGGACGCCCGGCTGTGACAAGGCGATCGACGCGTAGTTGCGGCCGACCGGCAACTTGTCGATGACCTTTGCGGTGTAGGTGGAGCCCGTCGTCGTCGACGCCGTGTCGATCAGCGGCGCTTCGCCCGTCACGGTGACGGCTTCCTTGGTGGCCAGCTGCATCTGCAGGTTGGCCGTCGCCGTCGCGTCCAGGGTCACCTGGGCGTTCTTCTGGACGGCGCCGAAACCCGAGAGGTTGGCCGTGACCTTGTACATGCCCGGGGGAAGACTGACGAAACGGAATCGCCCGTCGCTGCCCGTGGTCGCGGTGCGCGAGCCCTGCAGGTTGACGCTTGTCGCGTCAACCGTCACGCCGGGCAGCGTGCCGCCGTTTTGATCGGTCACCGTCCCCTCGATGGTCCCCGTCGTCTGCGCGACGACCAGCGGAGCCACCAGGAGAAGGCAAGCGGCCAGAACGAGTGTGAATCGGAATCCAGACTTCATTCGTGCCTCCTTAAAAAATCCGAAGCAAAGCCAGAGGGAACGTTGTCCTAGAGAGCAATGTCATTGCCATTTTATTGGGATGCGAGGCCGGAGCTTAAATGCCTCAGGACAAAAGGGCAAGTAAAAATCCAAACCCATGAAATCGGAGAGTCTCGAAGGTTTTTTGGACTTACGTCCAAAATTTCGGATTCGAAGGGAAGGCTAGTCCGTAACTGACTGGATGGTCAACATCCGCGCGCCGCCGTCGACCGCCTCGCCCGCCGAAACCACCACCTCGACGATCACGCCGGACCGCTCCGCTCGGATCTCGTTCTGCATCTTCATGGCCTCGAGAACGAGCAGCAGGGTTCCGGCCGCCACTTTGTCGCCCGGTTTCACGGCGATCTCGATCACACGACCGGGCATGAGCGCGCGCACATCCTCTTGGGCGCCTTCCTCGAGGGCCGCGCCGCGGGCATGGTCGACGCGGTCGTGAAGCGGATCGGCCAGGCCGAACCGGCAGATCCCGCGCGCGCTCGACACTTCGATCTCGCCATGCGGGCGCGCAAACACCCGGCCGCAGAACTGCCGGCCGTCGGACAACACGAGGGAGATCCGTCCGTCGGGAAGCCGGACGACCTCGGCCTCCGCCTCGGCCTCGGCTTGCTCGAGCGCCGCGGATCGGCTCACGTTCCATCGACCGGCCCGGCCTTCCACCGTGAGCGTCTCCGGTTCGCCCCCGGCCCGGAGAATGAAGACCTGCTTCATCGGCCGCCGCCGCGCAGCGACTCCCGCCGGGCCACCTGCCGCCACGCCGTGGGCGCCGCGTCGCCCGGCGCCGGAGACGGCAGGCCGGCCGAATCGGTCTGGCCGAGCGCCCCCAGAAGGACTTCGCCGTCGGTCGGACCGCGGTGCGCGAGCAGGCCCTCGGCCAGCTTCCGATCGAGCCATTGGACGTCGAAGGAGGCCTCGCGGAAATCCGGGTCCGCCACGAGCGCGCGGAACAGGGGAAGAGTGGTCTCGACGCCGGCCACCTCGTATTCGGAGAGCGCCCGGGCCAGCCGGGAAACGGCCGCCGGGCGATCGGGCCCGTGGACGATCAGCTTGCCCAGCATCGGATCGTAATCGATCGGAATCGTCGATCCGTTCTCGACCCCGACGTCGTTGCGGATCCCCGGACCCTGGGGAAGCCGCAGGGCCTCGATGCGGCCCGGGGAGGGCGCGAAGGCCCGGTAGGGATCCTCGGCGTAGACGCGGCACTCGATGGCGTGCCCGCGCGGGAAGAGCCGGTCCCCCACGAACGACAGGGGCTCGCCGAGCGCGATCGCGATCATCTCGAGCGCCAGATCGACGCCCCAGACCTCTTCGGTCACCGGATGCTCGACCTGCAGCCGCGTGTTCATTTCCAGAAAATAGAACGAGCCATCCGGGGCCAGGAGGAACTCGACGGTGCCGCAGGACACGTACCCGGCGGCGCGCGCGGCGGCCACCGCGGCGGCGGCCAGGCGCTCGCGCAGGGGACCCGTGACGACCGGCGAGGGGCACTCCTCGACGACCTTCTGATGCCGGCGCTGGAGGCTGCACTCGCGCTCGCCGACCGCGGTGACCGACCCGCGCGTGTCGGCCACGACCTGGACCTCGACGTGGCGCGGCTTCTCGATCAGCTTCTCGGCGTACACCGTCGCGTCGGCGAAGGACGCCGCGGCTTCCGAGGCCACGCGCTCGAACGCCGCGGCCAGATCCGCGGCCGCATCGACCCGGCGCATCCCCTTGCCTCCTCCTCCGCCGGCCGCCTTCAGGAGGATCGGGTAGCCGGCGTCGCGCGCGAAGGCGGCCACGTCGGCGGGGCCCGACGCCGCCTGGATCAGGCCCGGCACGATCGGGACGCCCGCGGCCTGCATCCGCTGGCGCGACCGCGTCTTCGAGCCCATGGCCTCGATGGCCTCCGGCGGGGGACCGACGAAGGTCAATCCCGCGTCCCGGCAGGCCCGGGCGAAGCCGGCGTTCTCCGACAGGAACCCGTAGCCCGGGTGCACGAGCGTCGCGCCGGTCCGGCGGGCCGCTTCCAGGATCCTGGGGACCGACAGGTAGCTCTCCCGGGCCGGAGCGGGCCCCAGACGGACCGCGTAATCCGCGGCGGCCACGTGCGGCGCCGCGCGGTCGGCGTCCGAAAAGACCGCCACGGTCTCGAGGCCGAGGTCGCGGCAGGCCCGGAAGATCCGCAGGGCGATTTCGCCGCGGTTGGCGACGAGGAGTCTCATGGACGGGAGGCGGAAGGCGGAAGGCGAAAGGCGGGAGGCGAGGAGCGCTGTTGAGAGTTCACGCGAATCAGACCACTGATCATTGCTGAAATGCGGTCCACCATCGATTCCTGCTCTCGCCAGCGATCTAACTTGAGATAGCCGATTTCTCGAGCAATCTCCAGGAGCACGCGCAGCTCCGATGAGGAGCCCCGAGCAACGCCCAGGAACTGAACAAACTCTCGCTTTGATCTCCGCCCAGCACCTTCTGCGATGTTTGCAGGTATTGAAACGGCCGAACGACGAATCTGGGCGGTCAGTCCGAAGCGTTCTTCGACGGGAAAAGCCTGTGCCTCGCGAAAGAGCGAGACGGCAAGTGCGCGCGAGATCTTGTAAACGTCGAGCTTTTCGTGGCCGAGAGGATCGGCTTGTCGAGGCTCATCGCCTTTCGCCTCTCGCCTTCCGCCTTCCGGTCTCGTCACAGCGGTATATTCCCGTGCTTCTTCGCCGGCAAGCTGACCCGCTTGCCCTCCAGGAAGCCGAAGGCCTGGATGAGGCGGGCGCGCGTTTCCGAGGGCTCGATGATCTCGTCGACGTAGCCGCGCTGGGCCGCGACGTAGGGGTTGGCGAAGTTCTCGACGTACTCGGCGACCTTTTCCGCGCGGCGCTCGGGCGGCGCGTTCTCCGCGAGCTCGCGCCGGTACAGGATGTTGACGGCGCCCTCGGGTCCCATCACGGCGATCTCCGCGGTGGGGTACGCGAAATTGAAGTCCGTGGCGATGTCCTTGGAGAGCATGACGCAGTAGGCGCCGCCGTAGGCCTTGCGGGTGATGACCGAGACCTTCGGGACGGTCGCCTCGGCGAAAGCGAAGAGGAGCTTCGCGCCGTGCCGGATGATCCCGCCGTACTCCTGCTGCGTCCCGGGCAGAAAACCGGGCACGTCCTCGAAGACCAGGAGCGGGACGTTGAAGGCGTCGCAGAAGCGCACGAAGCGCGCCGCCTTCACCGACGCGTCGATGTCGAGGACCCCGGCCAGGTACAGGGGCTGGTTGGCCACGACCCCGATGGAGCGCCCGGCCAGTCGGATGAAGCCGACCAGGATGTTGCGGGCGAAGCCCGCGTGCACCTCCAGGAACACCGAGTCGTCGGCGATGCGCCGGACCAGGTCGCCCATGTCGTACGGCTTGTTGGGCTCCTCGGGAATGAACGCGTCGAGATCCGCCGCCGCGCCCCGCGGCTCGCGCGATTCCCGGCGCGGCGGATCGTCCAGGTTGTTGGACGGGATGTACGAGAACAGATCGCGGATCCCCGCCAGCACGGCCTCGTCGTTGGCGCGCACGAAGTGCGCGACGCCCGAAACGGTCGAGTGGGTGCGCGCGCCCCCGAGCTGTTCCTTGGTGACCTCCTCGTGCGTCACCGTCTTGATCACCTCCGGCCCGGTGACGAAGAGATACGACGTCTTCTCGGTCATGAAGACGAAGTCGGTGATGGCCGGGGAGTAGACCGCGCCGCCCGCGCAGGGTCCCAGGATCGCGGAAATCTGGGGGACGACGCCGGAGGCGCGCGTGTTGCGCAGAAACACCTTGGAGTAGCCGGCCAGGGAGACGACGCCCTCCTGGATGCGCGCTCCGCCCGAGTCGTTCAATCCGATGATGGGAGCGCCGTCCTGGACCGCCAGGTCCATCACCTTGCAGATCTTGTCGGCGTTGGATTCCGAGAGCGAGCCGCCGAACACGGTGAAGTCCTGGGCGAACACGTAGGCGGCGCGTCCGTCGATCCGGCCGGCTCCGCACACGACGCCGTCCCCGGGGGCCTGGGTCTTCTCCATGCCGAAATCGCGGCACCGATGACTGACGAAGGGATCGAGCTCGAAGAAGGAGCCCGGGTCGAGGAGCAGCTCGACGCGCTCGTGCGCGGTGAGCTTGCCCTCGGCGTGCTGCCGCTCGATCCGCTCCGGACCGCCCCCTTCCAGGCGGCGTTCCCGCAGCGCCTCCAGTTCGGCGATCTTCTTGTCGAGCGTCATTGCGATCGGGCGATCGGGCGATCGGGTGATCGGGTGATCGGAGAGCCCGGACCGATCCGACGAACCGATGTTCCGATCATCCCCGATTCCTAGAGGACGATGCCCCGCTGCTCGGCGAGCTTGCGTCGAATGCGGCGAAAGAGCTCCTGGCCGTCCACCTGGCCCGAGGCGATCTCGTTGCGGGCGGCTTCCATCATCCGGCGGGCTTCGTCGTCCAGGGCCCGCTCCTTCTCGGTTTCGTCGGCCAGCGCCGCGAGCACGCTCTCCCGCATGGCTCCCGGCGCGCGTTCCTCGAAGAGCTTGCGCGCGGCCAGGCCTCGGGCCGTGCGCAGGGCGATGAATTCCTTCTTCCGATCGGCGAGGCTCATGTCGAGATGGTAATACAGGAGATCCTGGCCGTCGCGCCCCACGCCGGGCGCCTCGCACCGGCGTCCGACAGCCGCCGCCGGGCGCCTGAGGAGATAATCGCGGTCTCATGGACCTCGACGTCGAGCGCGTCGCCGGGTGGATCGATTCCCTGGTCAAGGGGCCGGAGGAGATCGCCGACGTCTTCGCGGAAAAGCGCCGGTCCGTCGTCACCGAGCTGGTCGACGGCGAGATCGCGGCCGCGCGGGCGCGGGAGGAGGAAGGACTGTCGGCGCGGTTTTCGACGCCGGCCCGGGAGAGCCTCGCGTTCGTCTCGAGCGCTTCGGACGCCGGCGCGCGCGAGGCGATCCGATCCCTGCAGCAGGCTCTGGGCCGGGCGCCGCTTCCGGTCAAGCCCGGCCGGGCGCTCCCGGAAGAAACGATCCCCGCGCTCGACGTGGACCGGTGGAGCCGCCGCCTGCCCGCGCTCCTGTCGCGCCTCGCGCCGCGCCATCGCCTGCGGTGGTCCCTGACGGAGACGGCGCGCCGGATCATTCCCGGGCGCGGCACGGAGGCGACGTCGGTGCGGCGCCTGGTCTCGATCGAGGGCCAGCTGACCGCGGCCTCCCGCCGGGGCGACGAGATCCGGGCCTTCAGCTTTCACGCCCCGGACGCCGAATCGACCGGCGACGAGCTGCGGGTCGCGCTTCACCGCGCGCAGGAGCCGCGTGACGCGCCGGCGCCCTGCGGAGACGGCGAGACTGCCGTCGTGCTCGCGGGCGGGTGCGCCGCCGTCTTCTTCCACGAGGTGCTGTCCCATCCCCTGGAGGCCGGCCAGGAGTCGCCGCTCTCGGGTCTCGAGCAGGCCCGCCTGGCCGTGCCGGAGCTGGACGTGCGCGACGATCCCCTGCGCCTGGATCTCTTCGGCGGCTACGAGCGGGACGACGAGGGCACCAAGCCCCGCGCGGTGAAGCTGCTCGACGGCGGACGCCTGGCCGGGCAGCTGACCGACCGCGCGCACGGCTCCCGGCCCGCCTCCAACGGCCACGCGCGTCGGGCCGGACCGGGGGACTTCCCTCTGCCCCGCGGCTCCAACGTGGTCGTGGCTCCCGGCCACACGTCGACCGAGGAGATGGCGCGCCGACTCGCCTCGGGATTGTGGATCGAAGACCTCGACGGCGGTTCGATCGAGCTCGTCAGCGGGAGGTTCCGGCTCCGGTTCCCGCGAGCGCGGCGCGTCCGGCGCGGCCGCATGGCCGACGAGTGCGGACCGGGCCTCCTGGCCGGCGACGTGCTCTCCGTCCTGAAGGCGGTCGAGGGGGGCCTGGGTCGGGACGTGCACGTCTATCGGCCGCTGGGGTTCTGCGCGCGCTCCGGGCAGGTCGTGCCGGTCCAGGGCGCGGCGCCGGACGTCCTGGTGCGGTCGATCGCCGTGCGCTCGCTGACATGACGCCCGATCCGGGCAAGGAGGCGCGCCCGGCGGAGCACCCCGAGCGCGCCTGCCGCGAGGAGCTCATCGCAAGAGCCGGCAACGACTGGGAGCTCTACCGGAAGCGGGGCCAGTCCCGGGAAGCGTCCGCCGCGCCGACGCGGCGCACCGAGGCGGACCGGCGCGAAGAGGGCTGGGCCGCCCGGTGGTGGGAGGAGGGCGCGCCGCGTTTCGCCAGCGGGTCGGACCCGGACACGCTGGCGCGCGCGATGACCGCCGCGGGCCGCGTGCGGGTTTGTCCGGCTCCCGCGCCGCGGTGGCCCACCGGCCGGGCCGAGCGGGATCCCAGCGAACCCGCGCTCGAAGCGCCCCCCGAGGTCTGGGCGGAGCTCACGCGCCTGCTCGCCGCCGAGTCCCGCGGAGAGGCCCTCCTGACCCACCTCACGCTGCGCCGCGGCCAGGCGTCCGAACGCATCGAGAACGGGGCCGGTCTGGCGGTTTCGCAATCGTTCCAGTGGACCGACGGAGTCGCCGCCGCGGTGGGACGCCGCGCGACGCGGTCCTGCGAGGCCCGCCTCGTCTTCCGGTGGGAGGGCGAGCCCGATCTCGCGCCGGTCGCCCGGCGGCTGGCCGACCGCGCCATCCTGCCGCTCTCGGGGGAAGCGTCCCCCTTCCCGCGGGGGGAATGGCTCCTCGATCCTTCCGTCGGCGCGGCGATTCTGGCCGGGATCGCGCCCCTCTTCGCGGCGGACCGCCTGCCGCGCTGGCTCAATCGCGCCCGCTTCGCTGCGCCCGCGGTCACCATCGTCGACGACGCCACGGCCGACGCCGGCTTCGACGGGGAAGGGACGCCGACGCGGCGCGTCCCGCTCGTCGAGGGAGGCGAGCTCGTGGGACGGCTGCTGGACCTGCGCTCTGCCGCGGCGGCGGGCGAACGATCGACCGGGCACGGCGTGCGCGCCTCCTACCGCGTGCCTCCGAGCGTCGGCCCGCGCCGGCTGTTCTTCGAAACGGCCGCGGGCGCCCGGCCCCTCGACCTGCTCCCGTCGGTTCGGCGCGGCCTGTTCGCCTCGGCCCTGACCGCGCCGCCCCGCATCGATCTGGAGGCGGACCGCTACGACATCGAGTTCACCGGGATCGCCGTCGTGGCCGGCCGCGCGCAGCGCCCCGTGGCGGGCGCCCGGGCCCGGGGCCGGCTCTCGCAGCTCCTGCGGCGGATCGCGGCCGTGGCCACGGATCGCCAGTTCTTCCCCGCGCCGTTTCTGGCCGGAGCGCCGACGATCCTGATCGAACGCGCGGACTTCGATTGAGACGTGCGGCCGCCGCGCCGGCGGCGTCCGTCCGCGATCACCCCTCCGGGGTCGGGGGCGGGGGCACCGGCGTGATGAACGGAACGTTGGGCGTGGCCGGCGCGTAGACCGGAAGGCCCGGCGGAACCCGCGGCGGAGCCGGGCGGCCGCCCGGAGGCGTCGGGATCGGAATGGCCGAGGCGGGCGCGGGGGCCAGCGCCTGGGGCCGGGTTTGTCCCGGCGCCGCCGGCAGCTCGGCCGGAGACTTGGACCCGCCCGCGGCCGGCGCCGCGGAGGCGCTGTCGGGCGCTCCCGCCGCGGAGGGCCCCTCGAGCTCCTCGGAGTCGATTGATCGGTCGTAGGGGATGCGGCGGAATCGCCACTCGTCCGCGTACCGGGCGTCAGCCTCCAGGGAGGCGCGCGCGATGTCCTGCTCGTAGTTGGCGAGCGAGGCTCGGTCCAGGAGGCGCGCGTCGACGACCAGCGGATTGCGGGACGGATACCGCATGCTCGGGTCGATGCGCAGGGCCTTGGCGTAGGCCTTCACCGCGGCGCTCTCCCGTCCCTCCCTCTCATAGAGGCGTCCGAGGCGGAAGAGGCCGGGGGGAAAGCCCCGGTTCAGATCGACGCACCGCTCGTAGGCCCGGATGGCCTTGGAGGTCCGTCCCTCCATCTCGTACACAATCCCCATATTGTAGGCGGGCAGATACGACTTCTTGTCGAGCTTCATGGCGATCTCGTACTGCTCCCGGGCCTCCTTGGGAAAGCGCCGGCGCGCCAGCAGGTTGCCCAGATCGTTGTGGAGCGCCGCGGAATCGGGGCGGGCCTCGAGGAGCTTCTCCTGCTCCCGGATCCGGTCGTCCAGCGGGTTACCCGCGATGAGAAAGCGGCGGTAGAAGGGCTCCTTGGCCGCCTTGGAGCTCGGCTTGTCGGCCCCGGCCGCGCGGCCGGAAGAGCTCGCCGCGCCGAGAAGGGCCAGACTCAGGGCCAGGCCCGCCGCCGTCGATGTCTTCATCGGTTTCCCTCGCTTCCGCCTTCCGAGCCCGGCTCCGCCCGCCGGCGCGCCACCAGCTTCACCCGACCGTCCCGTTCCGTGACGTCGAAATCGACGTTGGCGCTTCCGAAACGCTCCTGGAGCTTCTGGCGTTCCCGCTCGAGACTCTGCTTGAAACTGGACAGATCGTAGCCGCGGACGTCTTCGCCCTTGGCCTTTCGGGCGGCCAGGTAGCGGCCGAAGAGCTCCGCGTCCCGGTCTCCCGGGCTCGTCTTCTCTACGGAGGAGAAGGCGCCGGCGTTGGGGCGCCCCCCGCTCTCGAGTCCTCCTCCCTGTCCCGCCGCGGCCTCCCGCCGCGACTCCCGGGCGAAGCCGCCGTACACTCCCGGCCGCTTGCCCAGCTCCTTCTCGTTCTGCAGGCGGTCCCACCGCTCGCAGAGCGCGTTGTAGCGGCCCTGGATCGTGTTGAAACGGTACCGGTCCGCCGCGGAATCCGGCTCCAGGGCGTTCAAGCGGCGGATCGATTTCTCCACGTTCTTGCGCGTCTCCGCCGGCGGCCGGGCCGAGGAGCCGTAGAGAAACGCGTCGTACTCGGCGTTGAGCCGCACGATCGCCGACTCGAGCGATTGCAGGTCTCCCTCCCAGCCCATGGCCCTATAGTAACGGGCGTGAGGCGAAAAGACGTGAGGCGTCAGGCGTGAGGCGTGAGGCGGCCGGCCGGGGGGCGGAGGGACGGGGGGACGGGGGGACGCAAAGACGGGGGGAAGACGCGGGGACGCGGGGACGCGGGGAATCCGGACGGCCGCCGTCCATGGACACGCTGCTGTCGGCGCCGGGGACGCAGGGAATTCTCGCGCTGTACGGCCGTGAAGCGGTGAAGGACGCGCTCCGGGAAGCCATCGCGGGCGGAAGGACCGCCGCGCGAGAGCTCGAGGCGGAGGCGGTGCGAAGCCTGGAATGCCGCTTCGCGCCCAGCCTGAAGCCCGTGATCAACGCGACCGGCGTCCTTCTCCACACCAATCTCGGCCGGGCTCCCCTGTCCGCCGCCGCCTGCGAAGCGTTGGCGCGGATCGCGCCCGGCTATTCGACCGTGGAGCTCGATCCGGAGTCGGGAGGACGGGGGCGGCGCCAGGACCACGTGCGCGCGGCGGCGCGCGCGCTCTTCGGGTGCGAAGACGCCATCGCCGTCAACAACAACGCGTCGGCCGTGTTCCTGGCCTTGAGCGCGCTCGCCCGCGGCCGCCGGGTGCTCGTCTCCCGCGGCGAGCTGGTGGCCATCGGAGGATCGTTCAAGATCCCGGAGATCCTGGAAGCGTCCGGCGCGTCCCTGGCGGAAGTCGGCACGACCAATCGAACGGCGATCGCGGATTATCGCCGCGGGCTCGCTCCCGACGTGGCCCTCATCCTGACCGTGCATCCTTCCAACTACGAGATCCGCGGCTACGCTTCGCGCCCCGCTCCGCCCGAGATCGCCGCGCTCGCGCGCGAGGCGGGCATCCCGTGGGTGCACGATCACGGCACCGGCTGCGTCGCCCCGCTGGACGAGTTCGGCGTCGCCGGCGAGCCCACCGTGACCTCGGTGCTCGAGGCGGGAGCGGACCTCGCGACGTTCTCGGCCGACAAGTTGTTCGGCGGTCCGCAGGCCGGCTTCCTCGTGGGCCGGGCCGACCTGGTCGGGCGGGCGGCGGCGCACCCGGTAGCTCGCGTGGTGCGCCCCGACAAGCTCACGTTCGCGGCGCTGGCGGCGACCCTGGCGGCCTGGTCGACCGGCCGCTGGCGCGAGCTCCCGATCTACCGCAAGGCCTCGGCGTCGCTCGCCTCGCTGGACGCGCGCGGCGCGGCGATCCGCGACGCGGTCGGGCCCGAGCGGGGCCTCGCTCTGGATCTCGCCCCTTCCGAGGCGCTCTTCGGGGGCGGGACAAGTCCGGAAAAACGGTTTCCGTCCCGGGCGTTGCGCGTCGGCCACGACCGGATCGGACCGGACGAGCTCGCCCGATCGCTGCGGCGCGGCGAACCTCCCATCCTCGGACGCGTCGAGGAGGACCGCCTTTGGATCGATTTGAGGACCGTGGATCCCCGGGAAGACGAGCTCGTCGTCGCGGCGCTGCGCGGAATCATGAGAGAATTTTCGACATGAGATTGCGGAAGTCCGCCCTGGCCGCCGCGGTGGTTCTTTTCGCCCTGCCCCTCATCTCCGGCTGCAGCCGCTCCGGATCGAAGGGGCCTCCCAAGTCGCCCACGGCCGGTCCGGTCGTGCACATGCCTCCCACCCTGCCGCCGCCGCCGACTCTCCGGCCGGGGCAGCCGACCCCGTCGCCGACGCTGCCGTTCTAAACCGTCGCCTCCGCTGCGCTCACGGTTTGCGCCGTTGGCGCACCGGCGTTTGGCTCGCCCAAAGGGGCTCGACCAAACGCCTGACCGCTCGCTCCGCTCCGGCTCCCGCGTCGCGCGCCTCCTCCTTCGCTTCCGCTCGGGAGACTTCGCGCGCCGCGACCGGGGCTGGGAACGGCCTCACGCCTCACTGCCTCACGCGCGGGCGTAGCCCGCGCTCAGGCGCGGCTGGGTTCGCCGTCGAGCTCGTGCTCGCGCAGCTTCGCTTCCAGTCGGCGTGGCGTCAAGCCCAGGGCCGCCGCCGCGGCGGTGCGGTCGCCCTTGGCCCGATCGAGGGCCCGGGCCAGCCATTGCCGCTCCGCGGCCCGCGCCGCCCTCTCCCGCACCTCCTCCAGGGTCTCACCCTTGTGGGAGACCGGCAGCGACGGCGCATCCGGAGTGAGGCGGAGATGGCGTTCTTCGATCCGGTCCGCGTCGGCCAGAATGATCGCGCGCTCCAGGCAATTGCGCAGCTCGCGCACGTTCCCCGGCCAGGGGTAGGAGCGCAAGCGCTCGCGCGCCGCCGGATCGAGCGCCACAGGCTTGTGCTTGAGCTCCTGCGGCAGGTGCTCCAGGAACCAGTCCACCAGCGGATCCACGTCCTCGGGACGCTCCCGCAAAGGCGGGATCTGGATCGGGAAGACGCGCACCCGGTAGTAGAGGTCCTCGCGAAAGAGGCCCTCCGACACCAGGCGGTCCAGCGGCCGGTTGGACGCGGCCACGATCCGGACGTCCACCTGGATCGCAACGGTGCCGCCGACGCGGTGGAACGACTTCTCCTGGAGAACCCTCAGGAGCTTTCCCTGCGTGGTGGGCGTCAACTCGCCGATCTCGTCCAGGAAGACCGTTCCCCCGTCGGCGAGCTCGAACTTGCCGAGCTTGCGGCCGGCGGATCCGGTAAACGCCCCGCGCTCGTGGCCGAAGAGCTCGCTCTCGAGCAGCGTGTCCGGGATCGCCGCGCAGTTGATCGCGACGAACGCTCGCCGGGCGCGTCCGGACAGCAGGTGGATGGCTCGGGCGAACAACTCTTTGCCCGTGCCGCTCTCCCCCTCCAGCAGCACGGTGGCGTCGGTGGCGGCCACGCGCTCGACCTCGGCCTTGACCGTCCGGAGCGCGGCCGATTCCCCGATGATGGGCGGAACTCGTGCCTGGGCCTCGGCGAACAGCAGGGACTCGCGGCGGCGGGCCCGGCGCTCGATCGCCCGCGCCACCAGGAGCCGCAGCAGATCCGGATCCACCGGCTTGGTGATGAAGTCCTCGGCCCCGCGGCGCATCGCGTCCACCGCCGTTTCGATCGACCCGAACGCGGTCATGACCACGACCGGCACGGTGGGGTCGGCGGCTCGGGCCGCGTCGAGGACCGCGAGGCCGTCCGCCCCCGGCAGGCGCCAGTCCGTCAGGACCAGGTCGACCTTCTCTCCGGCCCGCAGACGTTCGACCGCCGCCGATCCGCTGGCGAGACCCAGGACGCCCCATCCCTCGGCCTGGAGCATCTGCTCGAGCATCGACCGCAGCGAATCCTTGTCTTCGACGACGAGGATCGTGGCCATCGGAAAGAGCGTAAACCGGAAAACGTCAAACGTAAAACGAGGAAACGCGAAGCCTCGCTCCGTTAACGTTTAACGTCTAACGTCTAACGTCTAACGTTTCACGTTTCACGTTTCACGTTTCACGTTCGACGTTTCACGTCCTATTCGGGCGGCTTGGGCTGGTCTTCCGGGCGGGCGGCTCCGGGAATGTAGCCGTCCTTGCCGTCCGCGGGCGGCGCGGTAGCCGCGGAGGCCGCGGGGGGCGCGTACAGGAGTCCCTGTCCGTACGGCGTCGGGACCGGAGCGGGCTGCGAAGAGGACTGCGGCGCGGGCGCGGGGGCCGGGGCCGATCCCGAGGGCGTCATGGACGACGGGGCCGCTGCATTGCCGGAGGAAGCCGGCGAAACGGCGGCGGCTTCCGGAATCCAGAGAGGCGTAAAGCGGATCGAGCGCGGGACCTTGTCGCCCACCGGCAGAGCGGCGGAGAAGGCCACGGTCCTCCCGGGCTCGATCACTCCCTTGGAGAGCGTGGCCGGGCCCGAGCCGATTCCCTTGCCGGCCTCATCGATCGCGGTCACCGACATGGAAACGTTGATGGCGCTGGTCGAGCCGACGTTGCGGAGGTTGCCGCGCACCAGCAGGTTGTTCCCCGACTTGTCCTGGGAGTAGTCGGCGACCTCCACGTGGGCCGTGGCGGAGCGGGACGCCTCCGCCGGTTCCTTCTTGGCCTCCTCGGAGACTTCCTCACCGGGTTCGGCGACGTGATTGACGTCGGAATCGGTGATCTTGACGCGGGCTTTCGGCGCTTCGCGGGTGGCCCGCGCCGCTTCGGCGGGAGTGTCCGCCGGCGCGGCCGGCAGTCCCGCGGGCTTGGGCGCCGGCGCCTTGCGCGCCGCGGCGGTGGCCTTCCAGTCCACCTCCGACGCGGGAACGGAAAAGAGGGTCCCGTCCACGCGCGTGAGCAGGACGTTGTTGCCCTGCTGCACGGGAGGCTGCTTGAGCTCGATCCGGGATCCGCCCTTCAGGACGACGACTTCCGCGGCCGTTGCCGTCGCGGCGGCGAGGATCAGCGCCGCCGCTGCAGCCAACCAAGAGGCCTTGCTCACTGATTGTTCTCCTTCCAGTTGACGCTATTGGTCCTCAGCGTCCCCGGCGTGGAGCTCTGGCTGAGATTGCCGCCGGAGAAGAGCGCCGTGTCTATTGTAGCGCCTTCCGGAGAGGTCGATTGCGACGCCGCCGCCAGGCCCGTCCCGAGTTCCTGCCGGTAGTCTGCATAGGAGTTGGCAGGTACCGCGATGTTGTAGCCGCCCTGGCCGGTCAGGTAGAAGAACCGGTACCGGAACGAGCTGCCCTCCGTGCCGCAGACTCCCTGCGTCGGCTCGAAGGTCACGACGGTCAGGAAGCCCTGCGTGGAGAAGACGCTGGACGTCGTCTTCTCGGCCTGGTCCTGGTAGTCCAGCCTCAATCCGGAGCAGGTGCCGGACACGCAGCCGGTCGTCAGGGAGTACGTGGCCGCGGCGGCCGGGTCGATGTTGGTCAGGTCGTCCTCGTGGAACGTCTGCGAAGACCCGCCGTTGTCCACCACGAAGGTGAAGCGGTTCACGTTCGGGTTGGCCCGCACGATCTCGGCCCGGTTGCCGGTCCCGAAGGCCACGCCGATCGAGGGCGGCGAGCCTCCGGAGAGGAAGATCAGCGTCGCCTCCAGGAAGATGGGCTGGATCGGCGCGGTCGTCAGCGACGAGCAGGCGTCGGCCGTGGAATAGGCCGTGCACCATCCATCGTAGAGCAGGAACGGCTGGTAACCCTGCAGCTTCCCGCCCAGGAGCTCGCCGACCTTCGGGCTCGCGGTGTTGTCCGGGACGAGGCTCAGGCGCCACATCCGCCCGTTGACGTCGCCGATGTAGACGAGATCCAGATATCCGTCGTCGTCGAAGTCGGCGACCGCCGGCGGCGCGGTCATCGACGCGAAGTCGATCGTGTTGCCGCCGCCGTCGACGCCCGAGGTGCCCTTGTAGACGATCTTTCCGGTCTCGACGTCCACGATGTAGAGCGAGCGGCCCACCGTCGCGTTCTTGGCCGGGCAGGTCGGCGGGCAGATCTGATCGGCGGTCAGGATGGTGTCGCCCGGCTCGAAGGAGGAATCGTAGCCTCCGCCGAAGATCGCCACGTAGCGATCCTCGAACGACGCGCCGTTGATGATCTTGACCCGGCCGACCACCGGACGGGACCAGGTCTCCCCCATCTTGGGCGGCTGCGGCGTCGAGCAGGTCAGCGGATCCACGGCGCAGTCGTCGGTCAGCTCCCACAGCACGTCGGGATAGACCGACTGGCAGCTTCCGCCGCCTCCGTTCAAGCAGTCCGGCGCGGTGTCGAGCGCGGCCGTCTTGTCGCCGCTGGCGTTGACCTGGTCCGGCTGAGTGACGTCGAGCGCGAAGACTCCGGAGCCTCCCTGGCGCAGCGTTCCCACCATCACGGTCTTCCAGGTCCGATTGGCGTTGACCGGGGCGCCGGAGTGGCTGGTGTCGATGAAGACGTCGGAGAAGCCCATCGAGCCGTCCACGAAGTACTGCGGCCGCGCCGAGCCGAGAAGGTTGGGGAACTTGTTGGGCATCACCAGGCGCGGCGCGTAGGCAAAGATCTCGCGGCCGGTGCCCAGGTCGAACGTGTTGGGGAAATTGGCGGCGTCGCGGTTGTACTCGGCGCCGTCGAAGGCGTGCAGGAAGCCGTCATTGGCGCCGACGAAAACCACCTTGCGTCGCTTGGTGTGCAGGTTGGCGAAGGTCAGGTACGAGCAATCCGCCAGCGATCCGCAGGCCCCGACGCGAGGCGTGAGGTTCGAGGACAGGAACGGGAAGTAGCGCGGCGGCTGCAGCATCGACGGCTCGGAGTGGAAGATGTCGCCGAGCTTGTGGGCATAGCCGTCGGCGTCGTCGGGCACGCCGTTGCCGTTGTCGTCGGTGCGCAACTGCGGCGGGCATCCGCCCGGCGGGCAGTCGTCCTGATAGGTGTAGGAGAACTGCTGGATCTGTCCGGTCAGCGGGCCGACGAACGGCGGCCCCGAGGCCGCTCCGAGGACTTCGTTGATGATCTGATCGCGGTCGTGCGTCGCCGGGATGGGAGCCGCCGGGGCCCGGCTCGTGTTGCCGCGCAGGAAATCGACGATCCGGATCGCTTCGGCCTGACGGCCGGGGTCGGTGGTGGGCGGATTGCCGGGCAGATTGGTTCCCATGATGTTCATCAGGTCGTCGAAGCAGGTGTTCGCCGTTCCCGCTCCCGTGCAGGTCCCGGCGTTGGGCAGGAAGTCGTGGCGCGTCAGGGGGACGTTGGGGAAGTTGCCTTCCGCCCACACCATCTTGCGGCCCGGCCACACGGTCACCGCGGGGGCCTTGGGCGCGAACGGTCCAAGGGGCGCGGCGGCTTCGGCCAGGTCGGTCGAGGCATCGGTGTATCCGAGAACGCGCGCGGCGTTCCACACCGGCTTGCGGCTGGACGCGTTGGCGTCATCGGCATTGGACTCGTCGGGGAACAGACCCGATCCCGGCGTCGGCGTCGGCGTCGGCGTCGCCGTCGGGCCGCCCGGCGTCTGGGTCGCTGGGGGTGCCGGGGTCGTGCCGGCCACCACCGGGATAAAGCCGTTGGAATCGAGCCGGAAGCTCTTGAGCGAGCCGTTCCAGATCGACCACTGTGCGGCGGAGCCGTCCAGGTTCGTGTGGCTGGGGATGACCGCGCCGATCTGGGACGTGTCTCCCGCCCCGTTGGCGAACGCGGGGACCGCGGGGGCCGAAATGGTGTTGGCCGTGCGCTTGAAGCCGATGATGTTCTGCAGGGCGTTCAAGAGCGACGTGCGGTCCGTCGCCACGATCACCTTGCCCTTGCGGGACGGGTCCGTGATGCTGCTGCTGTTGTCGACGATGTTCTGGAAGTAGGCCGGCGCGGGCGACAGGTTGGCACCCATGGCGACCATGTACACCGGCACCGCGTCCATCGGAATGGTCGGATCGATCGCGTGGGCCGCGGCGCGGGCGCCCGGGGCGTCCTCGGGGAGCTTGATCAGGCCGAGGTCCTTGGACGGGCCGCCGTCGACGTTGGCCGCCACACAGGGTCCCGCGCCCGGGTAGGGCGTTCCGAAGCACTCGCCCGGTCCTCGGTCCGCCGTTCCGGCGCACTCCTCGAGTCCGTCGGTGATGAACACGACGATGTAGTTGCGGCAGTTGATCTGCGGGTCGCTCAGGTCCGGGAAGACCGCGTTCTTGAAGTAGTTGTAGGCGTCGAACAGCACGCCGGCGACCGGAGTTCCGGGCGCGGTGACGACCACGCTGCGGGAATCCTCGGCCATCGTGTACTCGTGCATGTGCGCGGCCGTGGAATCGAAGTTGACGATCGAGGAGGTGAAGCGCAGGAGCCTCTTGATCGCCGGCACGCTCTGGGCGTCGGTGCTGACCCAGTCGCGCTGGAACGGAATGACCGGCCAGTCGCTGGCTCCGGGCGGGGGGCTGGACGGATAGGGAGTGTAGCCGCCGGGGCCCTCGGCCGGCAGCGGCGAGCCTCCCCGCGGAGTGAATGCGCCGTAGTGGGCATAGCCGCCGCAGTCCTCGGCGTAGACGTCGCACGGGGAAGAGAGCGGCGGGAAGGGGCACGACACGTCGGCCCAGACGTCGTTGGGCTTCTGGATCGTCGGCCGATCCGGGTCATAGAAGGCCGCGTAGGACCCCTGGTTGTGCCGGTCCGGAATCAGGGCCGAGTCGGCGACGCCGTCGGCGTCTCCGTCGTTGGCCTGCGAGCCCCAGGGCGGATCGTTCACGAACGTCGAGCGGAACTTCGGCGGCAGGTTGTAGGCGTCGGCCCGCTGATAGGTGATGTAGATCTGATGCCCTGGGACCGGAACCCGCGTCGGATCGGGGTCCGCCTGCGGATCGTCGAAGCCCCGATAGTCCAGATCGAACGGGCGCGTCTTCACCGTTCCCGGCGCCAGCGGGTCCTCCTCAAAGGCGCACACGATGGCGTTGCCCTGCAGGTCCGCGCCGCACGGCGCGCACCAGAGCGCGTTGGCGGGCGCGGGCGCGGCGGTCAAGCCCGGGCAGGGAAAGAACGGGGGCGTGGGCAGCGGGGGCGGTGGAGGGGGCGGCGGCGCCATCGCCAGCAGGCCGCGGACCGCCGCGGAGAACCAGTTGGCCACGACCGGCATCACGCTCTTCGCGGGCATCCGGCCGAACGGGAAGGTCGGCGTGGGGCTGGGCGTGAGCGTGATCGTCGGCGTCGGCGTCCTGGTGGACGTCGCCGTCGGAGTCGCCGTCGCGGTGCTCGTGTTCGTGAAGGTCCTGGTGGCCGTGAACGTGCTGGTCGGCGGAAGCGCCGTATTCGTGCTCGTCGGGGTGAACGTGTTCGTCGACGTCGGCGTCTTGGTCCGCGTGAACGTCCGCGTGGGCGTGTTCGTCTGGGTGAACGTGTTGGACGGCGTGAACGTCTGGGTCGCCGTGAACGTCCGCGTCGGCGTGCGCGTCTTGGTCGCCGTCCTGGTCTTGGTGAACGTCTTGGTCTTGGTGAACGTCTTGGTCGCCGTGAACGTCTTGGTCGCCGTGAACGTCTGAGACGGCGTGAACGTCACCGTCGGCGTGTTCGAGCGCGTCGGCGTCGGCGTGTTCGTCCCGGTGTTGGTCCGGGTGAACGTGTTGGTCGCGGTGAACGTCTTGGTCGCCGTGAAGGTGGACGTCTGAGTCGGCGTGTTGGTGAACGTGTTCGTCGCCGTCGCCGTGAAGGTCCGGGACGGCGTGAAGGTCTTGGTCGGCGTGTTCGTCTTGGTGAACGTGTTGGTCGGCGTGAAGGTGTTCGTCGCGGTGAACGTGTTGGTCGCGGTCGGCGTGTTGGTCCGCGTGCTGGTCGCCGTGGACGTCGGGGTCGCCGTCGCGGTGTTGGTCGGCGTGTCGGTCGGAGTATTGGTCGGCGTCGGCGTCGCGGTCGGCGTCGGCGGCGGCCCATACTCGGCCACTTCCACCACGATGTTCGAGTCCCCGTAGTTGCCGCACGTCCCGCAGCCCGTGACGACACGCATGTGCAGCTCGAACCCGGGCTTGTTGGGGTTGCGGTAGACCACCATGCCCGAGCCGGTGGCGGGGTTGGGGCCGAAGGCGCCGCGCCACACGCCCGGGGCGGGCACCGTGCCCGCGGTCCAGTTGCCCGGAGCGGCGGGATAGGGGGGACGGATGTCGGCCACATAGTTGTCGGTCTCGCGCATGTAGTTGCGCATGACCTTGTGGCCGAGCGAAAGGAAGCGCCCCTGCTGGATGTCCGGGTAGTCGCAGACCGCCGGCGAGGCCGCCAGGTCGCAGCGGGTACACGGACTTGATCGGCTGGCCGGCGTTGTTGGGAGAGTTGGGATCGATCTGATCCGCGAAGTAGAGCCACTCCAGTCCGCCGTTTTCCAGCTGTCCGGAGAATCCCGCCGAGTTGACGTCCGTCGGTGAATCGACGCCGCCCGAACCGATGCCGCCGACGCCGACGTTGGACACGCCGTACTTCTGGTTGGGATTGCGGTAGTAGGCGAAAGACCAGTTCACGTTGACCGCGTCGGTCAGGACCTGGCGCAGCACGCTCTTGGCCACGCCGACCTTCGAGCCGAAGACGGGATTCCCCAGGGTGTCCTGGACCGTGCCCTCGGGGTAGATGAAGTCGTCCATGTACGCCGGCAGCATGATCGAGTCGGTGAATTCGCGGTTCATCGAGGACGAGGAGTCCAGGATGACGAGCACGTCCAGGTTGGCGCCGCTGTTGGTCTGCAGCAGCTGCCGGTCGTCCGCCCACAGCGGCGCGGCGACCTGGAAGATCATCCACAGGGCGATCGCCGCCCGATGGCGAGCCACGAAACGGAGCATGCGGACCGAGCGTGTTCTTTGCATTGTCTTCACCGAATCCACGGAAGTTGATCGGGAAGCGGACCGACCTCGACGTCCGCCAGCAGCGCCTTGGAGTACTGCAGGAGGGCGTCGTTCTGGCCGCCGGTGGACCGCACTTCAAACGCGTAGTTGTATTGGGCCCGCCCCTGGGGGGCCACGTTCATGACGTAGCCCGGGGCGAAACGGCGCCCCAGGAGGCTCGGCGTCTGGACCGTCACGTAGATGTCGGTGCCGACTCCGGTGTCTCCGGTGAAGAAGGTGCCCGCGCCGTGGCGGTGGCTCGGCAGCGGAAACAGAACGGTGCCGAACGGCGAGTTGGTGTACGGCGCCGTGGCCGTGGTGAACTCGGTGCGCTGCATGAAATTGATCACGTCGGAGGCCATGACCGCGGTCGACCAGCGGATCCCGGCGTCGGACGCGTAGAAGGCCCGGTTGGCCGACCACTCGTTGGCGGCGATCTTGGACTCGGTCGAGGTGATCAGCATCAGGGCGATGCCGATGACGGTCAAAATCGCCAGGACCAGGATCGCCACGACCAACGCGGCTCCCCGTTCCCCTCTTCGCGTATTGTTCCGAAAAGCCCGTGTCATCGGTTCACCCTCGAATGCCGTTCATCCCTGGAAGGCCGTTCATCCTTCAAACGCTTCATCCTTCAAACGCGTAGTTGCGCAGGTTGATCTTGAGCGTCTGAACCCGCCGGCGATACTGGTTCGAGCCGGTGTACTGGCCGGTGTCCGGGAACGGCGGATCGATCGACGACGGCGAGTTCATGAGGAGAATCCCCCGCGCGGACGGGGCCCGGTAGGTCGGGTCGGGACTCTTGGACTTGGCGACCAGCGCGATCATGACGCCGTGGAGCCGCACGCAGTGCGAGCTCGGAGCCCCGCCCGGGTTGTCGACGAAATCGTTCGCGGTGAAAAAACTGGCGCCGCTTCCGGGCACGGTATCGCCGGGGACGTTGGGGACCCATTCGTCCCCTCCGATCTGATTGGAGACGTTCTGATCCTTGTCGGTCGCCGACGGCACCGTTTTGCGCTCGATCGTGTCGTTGCGCGGGTTGTCCGTGTCCGAGCCGTAGGCGATCTGCATGTCTTCCACGTCGTCGGCCAGGGGCGCCACGTCGAAGGCCCCGCCGCGCCGAACGCCCTGGGAGAGCGTCGGGTGGTTCGGGTCGGTGTCGTCGATGAAGTAGACGATGTCGTCCATGATTCCCGCGTGGCGCAGCCAATCGGTCAGCGGAGCAGCCCCGGTTCCATTGACCGCCGGAAACTCGTTGTTGAACTCGATCGCCGTGGCGTCCCCGAAGTTGACGTTGCCGAACGTCTGGGTCGCCGCCAGCTGGGTGGGCTGGGTGATGATCCCGACGTTGTAGGTCGGCTGGGGATACTGAGGCTGCGGCGAAGGGTTCTGCGCGTTGGGCTGCGAGCAGCCGCCGTGCAGATCGTCGTTCTGGGAGACCAGGACGAACATCGTATTTGTCGCGCTCGCTCCCGCGGTGTAGGCGTCGATGGCTTCGAATTGCGGGCGGTTGGCCGGGTCTTCGTTGACGTGCTGGCCGGTCAGAACCGTTCCGGTCAGGGCCTTGGCCGTCAAGGGAGACACCCCGGTGCAGGTCCCGCAGCCGTTGCCGGTCGTCCGGTCGAAGCCGATCATGGGAGAGTTGAGAACGCCGCGCACCTCGATCATGTCGGTCCCGGGCCGGACCGGATGATTGACCGCGTTCAAATCTGTCACCACCGTGCCGCTCTCGACGTTATCGAAAGACTGCGGCTGAGCCGAATTGGTGACGCTGATACCGCCGATTGCGGCCAGCTGCGGATCGTTGTGATTGAGAACGGCCTGGGTGACGTACAACCCGCCGGAGCCGGCCATCCGAATGGCGCTCGACATCTTGGCGATGCCGAAGCGGACGAAGCCCTGGGCGTCGGCGACTTCCGACTCGCTCTTGTTGATCCGGGCGCTGGCGTCGAAGACGGCCAGGATGCCGAGCATCGCGATCGCCAGGAGGAGCGTGACCACGATCATCTCGATCAGCGTGAAGCCGCTCTGCGCCGCCCCGAACCGCGCCGAAAGCGGTCTCATGGACAGGTCCCCGAGCACTCGAGCACCGAGAGGCTGCCGTTTGGCGACGGGTTGTTCAGGACGCCGGAGACGCGCGTCACGCGGGACCCGATGCCGAGCGGCCCCGTTGAGGTTTGCACCGTCACGTCGATCCGTTTGTAGTGGAAGGGCTGGCCCGCGACCGTGATGAGCGCGGGCGTCCAGGCGGCGTTGGCGGCGATCCCAGCGGAGGCGGGGATCTGATACTGCTCGACCGTGTAGGTGATCGTGAACGGGTTGAGCACGGTCGAGAGCGCGGTCGGATCGGTCGGGTCCGGCAGGGTTGCCATCTGGTCGTTGTCGTGAAAACCCGGAGCGAGCTCGGTGTCGAGGAAGGGGCGATTCATGAGCTGTTCCAGCCGATCCCGCGCCAGGATGTTGACGCTGGTGTATTCGTTGGCGGAAAAGTTGGATTTCACGCTGGCCAGGAAGAGAGGCGCGATGCCGAGCAGGATGAACGCGAGCAGGGCCAGAGCGATCAGCAGCTCGATCAGCGTCAAGCCGCGTTCGCGGCGTCGGGCTGCCGGCGTCCAGTACCTCCCCCTGGGGACGAGACAATGCGAATGTCTGCGAAGCATGCGAACACTATCTGAGCGATTCCTGTGCCGCCGGTCGCCAATTCGATTAAGTCCATTGCGGAGAGAGCGTTCCTCGCGGTCCTTGGCGGAGCCGTCGAGGTGGCCCGCGCGATCTTCGTCACCTTCGGTAACGGTTCGGCCGGACCGCGTCCGACGGCCGGCTGCCCGGGGCATTTCCAGGGGTGTCGTAAACTGAAGAATACTGGATACAAACCGGGATGTGGGGAAAACGACGCCACTCTCTTCCTTCGGAAGCCCGCACTCTCGTGGGCAAGCTCCGAGCCCATTCCTGGAAGACCGACGCCGAGCGGGCCGACCTGCTGCGACGCGTCGGCGCCCTCGAGGGCCTCAAGCCCGAGGACGTCACGTGGATGTGCCTCGATCCCGACGGGCACCTGCGCCAGGCCGGGCTCGAGATGCTGCAGCGCTTCCCCTTCGACGAAGGGGCCGAGGCGCTCTTTCCGATTCTCGCCTCGCGCACGGAGACCCTGCGCCGCCTGGCGATGCAGGCGATCGAGTGGCTCGCCGGTCCGACCTTCGTCTCTCGGCTCAAGGAGTTTCTGGCGCATCCCAATCCGAACGTCGTGGACGCCGCGCTGGATTGGTTGAAGCGCAACCCGAGCGAGCAGGCCCTCCCCTGGCTGGCCGAAGCGCTGGGCTCCTCGTCCGTCGCCGTGCGGCGCAAGGCGTTCTCGATCGTGGAGGCCACCAATTCCCCCCGCGCCGCGCCGCTGGCGATCAAAGCGCTGGACGACAACGACGAGAACCTGCGGTTCCGGGCCATCCAGGTGATGTCGAAGTTTCCCGAAGAGGGCCAGGTCGAGCCCCTGCTGCGCCACTGCCGGCACGACTCTTCGCGTATCAAGGACGCCGCCATCGCGACGCTCTCTCCCCTCCTGGCCCGCGCCGACGCCCGCTGGAACGAGCAGATTCTCCCGCTCCTGACCGACCTCAATCCCAAGGTCCGGCAACTGGCCTCGCGCATCCTGGCGACGCAGGACCCGCTGCGGGTGGCCGACGCCTTCCTGGTGACCTTCGGAACGATCTACGGGCCGGATCGTGAGCGGGCCGTCGGCGCGCTCGCCGAGCTCGGCCCCGAGTACATCCGCGCCTTCCTGCAGCGCGACGAGGACCCCGACTCCAACATCGCGATGCTCGCCGCCTCGATCGCCGTGACGATCGAGTCTCCGGAGGTCGTGCCCCACTGCATCCGCTTCCTCCAGGGCAACGAGTGGTGGCTGCGCGACCGCGCGGCCCAGCTGCTGGCCAAGATCCGCGATCCGCGGTCTCTTCCCCCCCTGCTCCAGCTCCTGGCCGACCCCGAGTCGGACATCTCCGCCGCCCACGCGCTGGGCATCTGGGCCACGCCGGAGGCCTTGCCCGGCCTGTTGGAGTCCTACAAGAAGGGGACCAAGGACCTGCGTCTGGAGATCCTGGACGCTTTTGCACGGATCTCCGATCCGCGCATTCAGGGACTGCTTGAGTCGATCACCCGCGCGGACCCGGATCCGCTGGTCCGGGACAAGGCGGTGCGGCTCCTCGCCGAGCGCAACCACGCCGAGACCGACGGCGTCGCCGTCAGCCTCAGCGTCGGCGGCTCGGCCCGCGTGTTCTCGCCGATCGACTTCGAGGCGACGCCCGATCCCACGATCGACGAGATGCTGCGGCACGCCCGCGCGGTCGGCGCCTCCGACCTGCACGTGGCCGCCGGGGTCGTTCCCCATGTCCGGATCAACGGCCGTCTTCTGCCCCTGCCGCTGGCGGAAACGACGCCGGAACGGGCGGAGAAGCTGGTGCTTCCCATCCTCGCCGGCGCGCAAGGCGAGCAGCTGCGGGTGGGCCGGCAGATCGACTTCTGTTACAAGCACGCCGAGCTGGGGCGGTTTCGCACCAACGTCTTCTACGAGCGCAAGGGACTGAAGGGCGTCTTCCGGGTCGTGCCCTACGACGTGCCCAACCTGACCGACGTCGGACTGCCCGAAAGCGTCTGGGATGTCACGCTCTACTCCCAGGGCCTCGTTCTGGTCACCGGGCCGGCGGGCTGCGGGAAAACCACGACCCTCGCGGCCCTGGTCGATCACATCAACGACCGCCAGCGCTCCCACGTCATCACGATCGAGGACCCGATCGAGTACGTGCACACCAGCCGCGAGGCGCTCATCAACCAGCGCGAGATCCCCTCCCACTCGGTCTCGTTCGCCAAGGCGCTGCGCCAGGCCCTGCGCGAGGACCCCGACGTGATCCTGGTCGGCGAAATGCGGGACCTGGAGACGATCTCGCTGGCCATCACCGCGTCGGAAACCGGCCACCTGGTCCTGGCCACGCTGCACACCACGACCGCGGCGGCCACGGTCGACCGCATCATCAACGCCTTCCCGCCCGACCAGCAGGCCCAGATCCGGCTCATGGTCGCCGACTCGTTGAAGGCGGTCCTCTCGCAGACCCTCCTGCCGCGCCGCGATGGGGCGGGACGCGTGGCCGCCTTCGAGATCCTCCGCAACACTCCCAACGTCGCGGGGCTCATCCGGGAAGGGAAGACGTTCCAGATCCCCACGGCCATGCAGACCGGCGCCGCCATGGGGATGGTGCTGATGGACAACGCGCTGTTGACCCTGGTCAACGACGGGATCGTGGAGCCCCGCGTCGGTTACGACCGGGCGCTGCGCAAGGAGATGTTCGAGGCCTTGCTGCCCGCCGACGAGGTCGTCGCGTGAGCGCCGAGAACCCCGTCGCGGCGGCCGGCGAAAAAACGGTCCAGGTCGGCGAGATCGACATCATCTCGGTCGGCGCCAACCGCATCGACCGGTTCCTCTCGGTCCTCCCCAAGCGCAACGGGTCCGACCTTCACCTGGCCGTCGGCTCTCCGCCGGTCCTTCGCCTGGACGGCGAGCTCGAGCGCATCCGCTACCGGTCCCTGACCGAGGGCGACTTCTACAACCTGGTCGGACCGATCGCTCCTCCCCGGATCTGGGCGACGTACCAGGAGACCGGCGACGTGGACTTCGCCTACCAGATGGGAGCCCAGGCACGGTTCCGCGTGAACCTGTTCCGCCAGGAGCGGGGCTCGGCCGCGGTGTTCCGCCTGATCCCGTCGCGCGTCCCCACGGCCGAAGAGCTGTCCCTTCCCGGCCCGGTCGCGGCCCTCTTCGAGGCCCAGCGGGGCCTGATCCTGGTCACCGGACCGACGGGAAGCGGAAAGTCCACGACCCTCGCAGCCATCCTCGACCGGGTCAACAAGCGGCTGGCCTATCACGTGATCACCATCGAGGACCCCATCGAGTTCGTGCACAGGAACGACCACGCCATCTTCACGCAGCGGGAGATCGGCCCGGACGTCCCCGATTTCGCCGACGGCGTGAAGGCGGCCATCCGCGAGGACCCCGACTGCCTGTTGGTCGGCGAGATGCGGGACCTGGAAACGATTCGGATGGCGTTGACCGCCGCGGAAACGGGCCTCCTGGTCTTCGCCACCCTCCACACCAACTCGGCGGCCAAGGCGGTGGACCGGATCATCGACGCCTTCCCGGCCGATGAGCAGGAGCAGATCCGCATCGTGCTCGCCGAGACGGTGCGGGCCGTGGTGGCCCAGCAGCTGCTGCGCAAGCGCACCAAGGGCCGGGCCGCCGCCTTCGAGATCCTGATCGGATCCACCGCCCTGTCCAACGCGATCCGCGAAGGGAAGACTTCGCTGATCAACAACCTGATCCAGACCGGGAAGAGCAAGGGGATGATCTCGATGGACCAGAGCCTGGCCGAGCTGGTCCGGCACAACGTGGTGCTTCCGGAGGAGGCCCTGGACCGGGCCCTCGACCGGGAATCGTTCAAGGCGATGCTCGCGGGGTTGAGCGCGGGGACCGAGACGCGATCGACGACCCCTCGCCCGACGAGCTCGGCGACTCCGTTTCCCGGGAAGTCAGCGGCAAACGTAAAGTGAGCACCGCCCCGCCTCCCGGCCGGGCCGTCACGTCCACCGTGCCGCCGTGGAGCTCGGCGATCCGGGCCACGATGGCCAGCCCGAATCCGGCGCCTCCCGCCTTGCTCGAGTAGAACGGCAGGAAGATCTTTTCCCGGTCGGACGGGTCCACGCCCTCTCCCCGGTCGCCGACCTTGAGCACGGTCTCGCGGTCGCCGGTCTCGCCGACGAGCTCGACCGCTCGGGGCATTTCCCGACGCTCCCGCGGCGTGGCCTCCACGGCGTTGCGCAGCAGGTTGGCCACGGCCCGGCGCAGAAGCACCGGGGACCCCGGCACGACGGGAAAGGCCCCAGAGCGGCTCACCGCGACGCCGTCAAACGCGCGCTCGGTCTCCGCGACCGCGTCCTGCGTCACGCTCTCCAGGCTCACACGCTCGGCAACGAACTCCTCGGGGCGCGCGAACAGGAGGAAATCGCGCGTCACGCGGCTCATTTCCTGCGCCTCGCGACGGATCGCCTTGAGGTGATCGGGAGCCCGGCCAGGATCCCGCAGCGCCAGGTCGGCAAAACCGTCGATGGCCGCGGCCGCGTTGCGGAACTCGTGCGCGGCTCCGGCGGACACCTCGCCGAGGGCGGCCATGTGGCGGGCCAGGGCCATCCGGGACTCCAGCCGGCGCACTTCGGTCAAATCGGAGAACAGGGCGAGCACGCCGAGAAAGCGGCCGTCGGCTCCGTGCGCCGGCGTGGCGGTCACGCCCAGGACGCGGACGGCCTCGCCGGCTCCGTGGACGACCTCCTGGCGGGAAACCGCTTCCCGCTGCCGCAGCGCAGCATCGATCACGGCGCCGAACGGAGACGCGTCCCCCAGAACCGACGGGAGGTCCAACCCCCGGACCTCCCCGGCGACGTTCAGGATTTCCCGGCCCGCCTCGTTGAGCTCGACTAACCGCCCTTCGCGGTCGACCGAGACAAGCCCGGTCGGCAGGTTGCGGGCGAGCGTGCGGGCGGCGATCTCCAGGTCGTCGGCGCGCTCCTTCTCATGGCGCGCCAGGTCTTCCAGCTCCCGTTCCTTGTCCGAAAGCGCGTCGATGGTCGATTGGAACTTGCGGATGAGGAAATCCCGCTCGTCTTCCCTGCCCGGGGGCGCGCCGGCCGGGGTCGGCGCAGAGCCCGCGGTCGCCAGGAGGCGTTCGTAGGGGGCGAGGAGGGACCTCAGGTACAGCCAGGCCAGGACGGCGAAGGCGAGTCCGGCCAGCGGAACCAGGATCGTGGCCCAGCGTTCGTAGGTCAGCAACGCGCCGCCGGGGCCCGGATCCAGCGCCACGACGAACGTTCCTTCGGGGGCGTTGAGCGCTCCGAGCAGGTAGGCGGGCGACGATCTCCATTGCAGCGCGAGTCGTCCGGGAAGGGGACGCCCGACGGGCAGGATGGCCGGCGCCTCGATCTCGTGTCCGACTCCTCGAATGCGGTGATTGCGCGCGTCGTACTGGCCGGCGAACAGGACGTTCTCTTCGAGCGCCGAGCGATCCAGGGCGTCGCGGGGCTCCGAGCCGGACAAGGCGATCCGCCGCAGCATCTGGGAGGCCCGCAGCTCCGTCTCCCGGGCGCCCCACCGGACCGACTGGCGGAAGAAGAGAAGCGTCAGGAAGTTCAGGAACAGGATGAGCAGGAGCGCGATGGCCAGAAAGAGCCGCGATTCCCGGCGAAACGTGCGCGGGACCGGCTCGCTCGCTCCGGGGAGGGACGTGCTCATACGAATCTACGGAGCATTGTAGAGCGTGAGGCGTGAGGCGTGAGGCGTGAGGCGTGAGGCGTGAGGCGTGAGGCGTGAGGCGTGAGGCGTGAGGCGTGAGGCGTGAGGCGTGAGGCGTGAGGCGTGAGGCGTGAGGCGTGAGGCGTGAGGCGTGAGGCGTGAGGCGTGAGGCGTGAGGCGTGAGGCGTGAGGCGTGAGGCGTGAGGCGTGAGGCGTGAGGCGTGAGGCGTGAGGCGTGAGGCGTGAGGCGTGAGGCGTCGAAAGATGGCCCGCTCTCAAACCCTAGTCAAGAGAATTCTTTAACCCGAAGTAAACACTCTTAAGCTCGCGGCGCGCGTAGTCTCCTGAGCGGAAGCGAAGGAGGAGGCGCGCGACGCGGGAGGCACGTCGCCTTCGCTTCGGGAAAAGGTCTGCGCCTGCGGCGCACCGGCCTGCGGCTCGGCCAAAGGGCCTCGACCGCAGGCCTGACCTCTTGCCTCCGCTCCGGCTCCCGCAGCGCGAGTCGTTTCGCGGATCCAATCCGCGAAACTTGGTCGCGCCGCGAAGGGCCCACGTTCCTGCCCCGGTTCGCGGCGCGCGTAGTCTCCTGAGCGGAAGCGAAGGAGGAGGCGCGCGACGCGGGAGCCGGAGCGCAGCGACGGATCAGGGCCGTGGTCGAGGCCGCATCCGGCCGAGCCGCGGACCGGTGCGCCCGAAGGGCGCAGATCCGAAGCAAGCGGAGGCGACGGTTTTATCCCCACATCGACCGATACCGCGCGACCAGGGACTCTCCGAAGAAGTAGGTCGCCACGGCCCCCATGGCCAGGAAGACGCCGAAAGGGAGTCGCAGCTTTCGGTCTCCCTTCCCGGCGGCCATGAGCGCCAGCCCCACCACGCTCCCGGCGACCGAGGACAGCAGGACCGTGATGAGAACGCCCGAAGGACCGAGAAAAGCTCCGGCCATGCCGAGCATCTTGACGTCTCCCAGGCCCATCCCCTCCTGCCCGGCGATCCGCTCGTAGAGGAAGGCCACGAGAAAGAGCGATCCCGCTCCGAGCGCCGCGCCGAGAAAGGCCGAGAGCGGGGAGCGGACCGTCGAAAAGAACGAGAGCGCGAGGCCGACCGCGATGCCCGGAAGCGTGATGCGGTCCGGGAGGATCTGGAACTCCGCGTCGATAGCCGCCAGAGCCAGGCAGGCCGAGCAGAGGAAGGCTCCGGCAACGAGATCGGACCAGTCGCGGGCAAACAGGGAGACGAAGACCCAGAGCGCCGCATTGGCGAGCTCGACGGCGGGATAGCGCGCGGAGATGGGCGCGCGGCAGGCCCGGCATCGGGCGCGCAGCAGGATCCAGGAGAGAAGGGGGACGTTGTCCCAGGGGCCGATCGGCGCCGCGCAGGCCGGGCAGTGGGAGGAGGGGAACACGACCGACTCCCCGCGAGGAAGGCGATGGATGAGGACGTTCAGGAAGCTGCCCACCACCAGGCCCGCGACCCCCGCGGCGATCGCCAGAAAGGGTCCCAGCTCGAGGAACGGAACGCTCACAGCAGCGAGCGGGCGTCGTCGCGCCCGGCCAGAAGGAGACGAAGCACGAGAAAGGCCGCGGCGACCGCGGAGAGACCCGCCCCGGCGTAGAACGAAATGGGCATGTATCGAAAAACGACCCGGTGCGTTCCGCCGCCCAGGGCCACCGCCCGGAAGAACCCGTCGGCCCTGAGAAGGTCGGCCCGCGCTTTGTCCACCTCGGCGATCCAACCGGGATAGAACAGGTCGGTCAGGACCAGGAGGCCGGGACCGTTGGTGGTCACCTCGGCGACGACGCGCTCGGGGCTGTCCTCGGCCACGTGCGCGACCAGGAGCGGCCGCGAGGAGACGCCGGCCAGGGAGATCCCCGGCGGCCGATCCAGGAAGACCCCCCCGTCCAGATCGATCTGTCCGCCCGCGGCGCGCCGCCAGGCGCTGGCCGCATCGGGCTCGACGCGGAACGTCCGCACGAACGAGAGCCGCGAACGGTAGGGGGCCAGCGGAACCCGGTAGTACTCCCCCACCTTGTGCGACGGAAGAGAGGCCGGACGGAACGGCGTCCACAGAACCCGCGCGCTCGCCGGAGCCGCCGCGCGCACCGGGTCGTCGGCCGAGTCGATGGTGTCGGCGATCGTCCGGGCCCCGACCGTGGGAAGGGCGGCCGCCGTGCGAACCGTGGAGATGCCGAACAGGAGATTCGTGTACCCCACCAGCGACTCCCGCTGCGCGCGCAGGGATTGCGGGTTGAAGACGCCGCGCGCGATTGCCCGCAGGGCCAGCTCTTCTCCCGGAGGCGTCAGGATGCGCCCGGGCACGCGCGAGAGCGGCGCGACCTCCGCGGGCTCGCGGCGAATCTCGGCCTCCGGCACGAACGCGAACGCCGGCGCTCCGGCGAGGGCGAGGGCCGCCGTCAGCGCGAGCGCGCCGATTCCCGCGAGCGCGCCGCCGATCCGCAATCGCCCCGCCCCCTGGCCCAGCGCGAGAAACGCCGCGGCGGCCGCCGCCGAGAGCGCCCGGACCGGCAACGGCTGTCGTGCCGCCGCGCACAAGACCAGTGCCGCCGCGCCGGCGGCGCCGAGGACGATCCTCCACCGGCGGCCGGCGTCTCCGGCGAATCGGAGCCGGTCGGCTCCCAGTCCCGCGAGCGCGGCGACCGCGAACGAGGTCCACACCAGCGCCTTGGACGGGTAGCGAACGCGATCGAGCGGCGGGAGCTGGCGCAGCCAGGTTCCCGGAGGGCCCGCGGCCGCGGCGAGTATCCCCACCAGCCCCATCAGCGCGACGACGCGCAGGAGATTCCGGCGCTGCTTTTCGGAGAACGCGGCCGCCGCGGCGAAGAGGGCGGCCGGGCCGAAGTAGAGCGTCGAGAGATAGGAGGTGGCGTTCTCGGAAGACAGGCCCAGGGCCGAGGTCACGGCTTTCGTTCCCGCCGCGCCGCCCTCGCGGTCCGGCTGCGAGAGCGCGGCGCGCCGGTCGGAGTGCCACCACAGCTCGCCGGCCGGGACGAGCGCCCACCCGGCCAAGGCGAGCCCGAGGAGCCCGGCCAGTGCCAGCCGGGACGCACCGCGCCGCGGCGTCGTCGGAGCCCACGGTTCCTCCGGGTTGGACCGAGGGACGAAAGCGAACAGGAGGGCCGCCGCGAGCGTCGCGCCGGAGAGCTCCGGGCTCCCGGCCATGGCCTGCAGTCCCACCAGGAAGGCCAGTCCCACGCGGGCGGGGCGCGACGTCAGGCCGGACCGCGCGAGGCCGAGAATGGCCGGCAGATAGGCCCACCCCCCGAAATGGTTCCAGTAGGCCGACAGGGACACCGCCAGCCCTCCGGCGCAGTACACGGCGGTCCCGACCAGGGCGCCGGCCTCGGAGACCGCCTCCTCGAGCAGAAAGCGGCGCATTCCCCAGGCGGCCAGGCCGAAGTGGAACAGGAGAAACAGCGCCGCGGCCAGCGCCGGCGAGCGCAGGAGAAAAAAGAAGGTCGGAGGGTAGAAGACTCCCGATTGCAGGTTCGCGAGCCAGGGCTCGCCGGTTCCAGAGAGTGGGTTCCAGAATGGGATCGCGCCCTCTCGAATCCGTCCCGCCGTATAGAGCTTGAGCGGATAGAAGAAGTCTCCCTGGTCCCGAAACGACGGGGCCTGACCGTGCGCCAGGGCCGGCCACAGCCAGAACACCGCGGGCAGAAAACCGGCCGCGGCCAGGCCTCCGGAAAGCAGCCAGCGGCGCGCGGTCACGAACTTGATTCTAAGGGACGAGCCGGCCGGGGCGGCCGGGCGCGCCGCTATTGCTGAAGGCCCTCCGGCCACTGGATGAACGTACCGTCGGAATACACGATGTCGTCGTTGAAATCCGTGGTCGTTCCACAGCCCAGGCTGCCCTGGAACAGGCCGTCCCGCCCCGCGCTCCAGATGTTGTCGTTTCGCCGGTCCACGTCGAGCGAGTAGGTGTAAAAACGGCCCCACCCGTCGATCCTCGGGGGCTCGGCGCTATAGGTCGGTGTCAGGTCGGCGAAGGAGGTCGGAGCCAGGCTCGCGCCCGGCGTGAAAAACTCTCATCCCGTGCGCGACGCGGTCGGAAAGGCGCTGTGGTCCACCTCGTAGGCCTGGATCGCGGTCGCCAACGCGTGCATGTCGGCCATCGTGCGTTTCTGCTTGCCGCGCTGCACGGCGTTCAACAGGTTCGGGATCGCGATCGCCGCCAGGATCCCGAGGATGGCGATGACGATCAGGAGCTCGATCAAGGTAAACCCGTTCCTGCGAGTGTTCATAAAAAAACGGTCCCGATTTCTCGGGACCGTTCTCCATACCTACGACGATGAGACGCGGGAAATGGACGTTAGTTCTGGGTCCCTTCGGGCCACTGAATGAACGTGCCGTCGGCGTAGACGATGTCGTCGTTGAAGTCGGTCGTCGTGCCGCAGAGCAAGCCGGTAGAGCTCTTATCGCGGCCGTAGGACGTGACGCGGTAGTTGTTGAAGGGTGCGTCGTGCGCATAGAGCATGGCGTTGCCCCATCCGTCGATCTTCGGGGGTTGGGCGATGTAGGTGGGGGTCAGGTTCGTGAAGGAACCGGTGTCCAGGGCGGTGTCCGTGTCGCCCGTGTAGATGCCGGCGTTGCAGGTCGCGGGCGGATACGTGTTGTTGTCGACGGCGTAGGCCTCGATCGCCGTCGCCAGAGCGCGCATGTCCGACATGGTCCGCTTCTGCTTGCCGCGCTGCACGGCGTTCAACAGATTCGGAATGGCGATCGCAGCCAGGATGCCGATGATCGCAATGACGATCAACAGCTCGATCAGGGTAAAACCGGATTCCCGCTTCTTCATCGTGCCTCCTTTAGGGTTGGTTCTGCTGTCTCGCTGAATTGCAAGCTGGGATGCATTGATCGCAAGATCGGAGCCAGCGCCACGCCAAATTAAATGGCCTTGTATCAATGATTTAGGTTTTCGACATGCCAGGACGCCTGTCGCTTTTTGTCACGGAAAGGCCGCATCGGCTGACATTCGTTGCCGGAAGCACGTTGCTCAGTTGGAGAGCGCGTACTCGACCAGCGCCTCACGATACAGCGCGACGCCGTCGAGGTAATCGCGGAGATAGATCCGCTCGTCGTTGCCGTGGCGCCGCGCCTCGTCGGTGATGTTCATCGGGATCGGCGAATATCCGTAGGCCGCGAAGCCGCGCTGCCGGAAGAGAGTCGAGGTGGTGTAGCCCCCGAAAGTGGGCAGGGGACCGAACGGCACTCCCGGGTAGACCGCCTCGGTCACCCGGCGCAGAAGATCGGTCAGAGGCGTCGGATAGGGGCTCGGCGTGGTCGGTTCGCCGGAGAAGGTATGCACCACGCGCACGCCGCGACCGGGTGCCGACTCGACGATCGGATCCAGAAAGGGCTTGGGATCCACCCGCGGAGGAACGGACACGATGACGTAGCAGCGGAACGGGGCCTTCGGATCGGGGGGGAAATGGTACGGCCCCGACCAGAAGATCCGGGCCTCCAGAAACGCGCCGTACCGATCGGGCAGGGCCTTCAACTCGGCCGGATTGCGCACGACGCGGTCGAGATGCCGCAGAGGGTCCGTGAGCGGGTAGGAGAGGTGGTTGGCCAGCAGGCCGAAGGCTTCGACCACCTGCGGCTCGGGCTCTCTCGGGGAGGACTCGATCCGCGGCCAGGCCCGGGCGAGCTCGACGAGCTTCCGCGAATCGGCGCTTTCGAACTCTCCCGTCGCGTACCCGGACTGAAGGGTCTCGATCCCCCAGAAGCGCACGTCCCGCAGGATCATCTCGTTGATCCCGCCCTCGTTGAGCACATTGGTCACGCCCCGAAACCATTCCGGGCGGTTCTCCAGCAGCCAGCGGGAGCCCCAGCGCTGGCCGACCTCTTCGTCGGCCTCTCCCAGGAACAGGATGTCGGTTTTCGGAACGATGCCGCGCTCCCGAATCGCCCGCAGCGCCAGAGCCTGCGCGATGGCCAGCGACTTCATGTCATAGGCCCCTCGGCCGTAGAGGTACCCATTCTTGATGGTCCCTTCGAACGGGGCCGCCTCCTTCCAGAACCGGGGAAAGGCGTCGACCACGTCGAGATGATTGAGGAGCAGAAGGCTTCCCTCGCTGGTCTTTCCCTTGAGGCGAGCCAGGAGATTGCAGCGACCGGGCGCGGGACAGACGATCTCGGAGGGGATGTCCGCGCAGTCGAAGATGCGCTGGAGAAACTCCGCGCCCTCGCGTTCTCCCCTGGCCTCGGTCGTGACGATCCGGATGTCGTCCCTGAGGAGGCGGATCGGTTCCTCGCGCAGCCACTCCTCCGGCGCACGCGTGAGATCCTTTTCCGCGGTGGCTGCCGGGACCTTCTCCGCCCGCCGGCATCCCCATGCGACGAGGCAGGCCAGCAGGACGACGCCGGCCACGGCGGCGGCGGGGCTTCGGCGGCTCATGCCGCGCCCCTCCTTCGGTCGGCGGCCAGCAGCCCGGCCAGACCCAGAACGTACGCGACCGGGCCCCAGAGCGAGACGTTGCCGCCCGGCAGAGCTTCCCTCCATTCCAATCGATGCACTCCCGCGGGGATCGCTACAGCCGAAAACGCGAGCTGCGCGGGTTGATATTCCGTTTTTCGGCCGTCCAGCCAGACCGACCGGTGATTCCAGAAGGCGCGCAGAACGAAGAGCCAGGTGGGTTGCGAAGCGGTTGTCTCCAGTCGGAGACTCTCCGGCTCTTTCTCGATCACCCGGATCTTGCCCGGGGGCGCCG
This sequence comes from uncultured Acidobacteriota bacterium, assembly GCA_963733955.1. Taxonomy (GTDB): domain Bacteria; phylum Acidobacteriota; class Thermoanaerobaculia; order UBA5066; family Gp7-AA6; genus DATFTF01. Next base: position 777,632 of record CAVTEW010000001.1, on the reverse strand, counting down.
ATCCGACCAGGGCCCGGCCCGTCTCGACGACGATTTCCCCGGGGGCCAGGTGCGGAAGCGCGTGGAGCGCCGCGAGAGAATCCGGCTCCTCGCGCCAGCGGGTGGCCAGCCGAAGATCCGGAAACGGCCGTTCGTGCTCGTCCCAATCCTGCAGCAGATCGCCGCCGAAGCGCCGGTATCCGGGGACCGGAGGCTGTTCCCTGGGACGGATGCCCCAGCGCAGGCTCAAACTCCCGAAGAAGGGCGAAGAGTCCGGCGACAGGGCGGCAGCCGCCGACACGCGGCGCAGGCCCTCGACCCTGGCCAGATCTCCGGCGTCGAAATCAACGTTGAAGACGGTGCCCCGATCCCAGAGGACCTGGGTGTGCTGCGTCCACTTGCGGCCCGGAATCTCGCTCCACCCCAGGTCTCCCTGCGGGACCTTGGGCGCCAACCAATAGATCGACTCGCCGAGCGTCCGATAGCTATTGTGCGGATCCAGCTTCCGGAGCCGGCGGGCGAAGCCGGTCGGCGCGAAGGCGGCATCCTCCGAGGAGGTCTGAGCGATCCGGCGGTTGGTCAGCGGAACCAGAGTCAGCAAGGCCAACGCGACGAGCAGGCGCCACCGCTTTCGCACCGTGAGCGCGTCCAGGGCCAGAAGGGTGATCCACCACAGGAGCGCTCCCTCCACCAGCGCCGGAGCGACGAGACTGCGAGCCGCCGGCAGGAACACCGGATCGGCGCCGACCAGCCCGACCGCGGCCCGCGCGAACGCTCCAGGCCACGCCGACGCCGCCAGAGCGGCGGCCGCGAGCACGGCGCCCAGGATCGTCGTCCAGGAGCCGGCCCGGCGCCCTTCCCGAACCGTGTCGACGGCCTGCCCGCAGAGGATGGCCAGCCCGAGCGCGATCAGGACCGCGAATTTCTCGGGATTGCGAAGGGCTATGGGGGAGCGCAGCCGCGATAAGGCCGCCGGAAGAAGGCTCGGCGCGATGGCCAGGGCGCCCGCCGCGACCGCGGCGATTCGCGCGAAGCGCGTTCCGCCGCGCCGCGAGCGCCACAGCATGACCACGGCCATCGGAGCGAGACTCCCCACGTAGAGCGTGGCGAAGAGGCCCATGGCCTTGTTGCGAAACACGGGCCAGCCCCAGATCTGGGAGGTCTCGAGCTTCCAGGTCGCGCCGAAAGGAAACGGAATGAAGAGCTCGAGGAGACGCTCCGGTCGGATCGAGAAGAGGATGGCCTCCGACACGCGCATTCCCAGCACGCTTCGGTTCGTCTCCGGGATCCACAGCGCCGTTGCGACGATCTGCGGAGCGGCCGCGAGAACAGCCAGGCCTCCCGCCGCCGCGAACTGCGCCAGGAGCGATGGCTGCCGGGAGGCGTCCTCCTCGAGAACGATCCAGAGGACGCCTGCCCCCACGGCCACCGCGATGGTGAAGACGTCGGCGGCCAGCAGATCGAGGGCGATCACCATCGAGAGCCCCAGGATCCGCCGCAGGGGACGAGCCGGCCGATGCAAGAGCCAGAGAATCCACGGCAGGTAGGTCATTCCGGGCAGAATGTGCGGGAAGTACGCCTCCGAGACGACGACTCCCGAGAACACGTAGGTCACCGCGGCGATCCAACAGGCGGCCGCGGAGGTCCCCAACGATCCCAGGAGCAGGATCACGCCCACTCCCGCCGCGATCCAGTGGAGAGCCGGGAAGACTCGCACCGCGGCAGGGAACGTGAGCACCGAGAGCCCGATGCGCACCGGATAGAGCGCGCCCGCGTTCGGATTCGGGAGCAGCGGCCTGCCTCCCGAGATGTGGGGCGACCAGACCGGCAACCGCCCGCGGGCGTAGGCGTCGTGGATCGATTTCTCCATCGGCAGGTTGTAGGCGAGCAGATCGCGGCCGGAGAACGTCCGATGCTGAAAGAGGGGATCGGCGTAGGACGCGAGAATCAGGAGGGCGAATCCCAACGACAGCAAGAGGGTCGATTTTCGGCTCGAGACGCCGGACGGCCGTGTCTCGATCATGACGCCACGGCGTCCGGGCGGGCGCGCTTCCACAACAGAACCGCCGCCAGGAGGCCCAGGACCGGCCCGGCCCAGGACATCTCGATTCCGGGAAAGCTTTCCCGCCAGGAGATGCGATGGCGGCCGGGTGGAATCCGCACCGCGCTGAACGCGATCTGGGCCGGGTAGACCTCCACGGGCTCCCCGTCGAGGAGAACCTGCCGGTAGGGCCAAAAGCCGCGGAGCACGAAGAGCCAGGAGGGATCGGGAGCCGTCAGCTCCGCGGAGAAGGATTCCGGGCTCCGCCGGAGGACCCGGACGCTCCCGGGACGCGGCGATTCGGATCTTTCGAAGCCCGTCTCGATGACGATCTCTCCCCAAGACAATTGGCGGAGGGCATTCAAAGCGTGGATTCCATCGGATGTCTCTCGGGCCCGTCCAACCAACCGAATATCCGGAAGAGCCTCCGGGAGCTCGTCCCAGTCCTGCGCGAGGTCGCCTCCGATCCGGCGGTAGCCGGCCATCGGCTCGGAACCGCGAAACCGTATGCCCCAGCGAAGGGCCAGCGCGCCGAAGAAGGCCTGCGAGTCCCGGTAGCGAGCGGCCAGCCTCGAGAGCTCCCGCAGAGTGTCGCAACGGGAAAGATCTCCGTCGTCGAAGTTCCGGTTGAGCACGGTCCCGCGATTCCACAGCGCCGGCGTGTACTCCGAGTAGTTCCGGCGGGGAATCTCGATCAGACCGACGTCCGCGCCCGCGAAGTCGATCTCGGCCGGGGTCATCCCCAGGTAGAGGGATTCCCCGAGGGCGCGGTATTGATCCTCAGGGTCTACGCGATTCAAGAAGCGCGTAAACCGGGTCGGCGCGAGCATCTCCTCTTCCCGAAAGGTCGGAGCGATTTTTCGGTTGGCGGCGATCGGCACTCCCGTGAGAATCGCCAGCCCGAAGAGTGAGGAGAGCCTGCCGGCGCTTGGAGCCAGATCGACGGCGATCACCGTGGCCATCCAAAGGAGTCCCGCCTCGGTCAGGGCGCGCGGAAGCTCCCGAGCCGCGCCCTTGCCGAACACCGGAGCGGCGCCCACGAGCCGGGCCGCGGCGTCGCCCACCCTCGCGGAAAAGAGAAAGGAGCCGCCCGCCATCAGAGCCAGCAACGCTCCGACGCCGAGCACCCAGGGCCGCCGCGCGCGCACCCGCCGGATCTCCTCGAACCCGAACCCGCACAGGACCGACACCGCGAAGAGCAAGGGGACGGCGAACTTTTCCGGATACCGCAGCGCGAGGGGCGCCTGCAACGAGCCCAAACCGCCCGGAGCCAGGGAGGGCAGCACCCCGATCGCGAGCGAACCCAGCAAGAACGCGACGGCAAATCGCCTGCCGCGGCGGGCGATCCTCCAGGCCACGGCGACGGCGATCACGGCGATGGCTCCGGGGTACAGAGACGTGAACAGGCCCACGATGTGTCCGTGGAAGACCGGGACGCCCCAGACCGCGGACTTCTCGAGCTCCCAGGTCGCGCCGAAGGGAAAAGGGATCACGAACTCGAGCAGACGCCAGGGTGAGATCGAGAAGAAGAATGCGGACTCGAGCTTCATGCCGGACACGGCGCGGCCGATGTGCGGAATCCAGAGCGCGGTCGCGACGATCTGCGGCGCGGCCATGAGAACGGCCAGGGCCGTCGCGCCCGCGAATTCCATTCCTGCGCGGAGCCGTTGCGCGGGAAGAGTCTCGAACACCAGCCAGAGGCCCGCCGCGATCACGGCAAAGAGCACCGTGAAGAGGTCGCCGAGCAGCAGGTCCAGGCAAAGCAACCCGGCGAGGACCAGGACGCGAAGGCGAGGAGAGAGCGTGTTTCGGCTGAGGATCCAAACGATCCAGGGGAGAACGGCGGACCCGGGCTGCCTGGCCGGATAGAAGACCTCCGAAACGCTGACCCCCGAGAACACATAGGTGACCGCTGCGACCCACGCCGCCGGGCGAGAGACCGCGAGCGACCGCAGCAGGACCAGCATGCCCAGTCCCGCGGCGACCCAGTGCAGGATCGGGAAAAGCCGCATGGCCGCCGGAAACGACAGGAGAGCCAGCAGAGGCCTCACCGGATAGAACGCCCCGGTGTTGGGGTTGGGGAGAAGGGGCCGTCCGCCCGAAACGTCCGGGATCCAGAGTGGGATCTCGCCGCGACGGTACGCCTCGTGGACCGCTTTCTCGATCGGCAACGCGTAGCCGATCAGATCCCGTCCGCCGAAGGTCTTGCGCACGAAGAGCGGATCCGCGTAGACCAGGGCCACCAGCAGCGTGAAGAGAAGGGCGGGCCCGAGGCGGGAAAGGAGAGAGTTCCTCGACGGAGCTGGAGAACTCAAGGGTTCGGTTAGCATACGACATCGACTCCCGGCCGCCAAGCCCGCTGCGCCGTTGGGCCCTCCTCGGGGCGCTTTGCCTCTTCTGCGTCGCGCGCGGACTCTTCCTCTTCCGGCGGTCACTCTGGCACGATGAGCTCTTCACGCTCTGGGTGTCCCGGCTTTCCCTGGGAGCGCTGCTCGGCCAGTTGCGCGCCGACTCCGGCCCGCCGCTCTGGTACCTGATCGAGAAACCGGTGGTTCGCCTGGCCGAGACGTTCGGGCTCTCGGATCAGTTCCTGCGCGCGCCGGCCTGGCTCGCCGCGCTCGGTGTCACGCTCCTGGCCCCGGCCGGCGCGCGCGGCCGAGGACGGGCCATCGCGATCCTCCTCGGAGCGAGCTCTTTGCTCTTCTTTCTCTACTCGTCGGAGGCCCGCGCGTACGCGCTCCTGGCATTCCTCGACCTTGGGCTCTTTTTGGCGGCGGCGCGTGGAACGGAGGATCCGCGGCGCCTCTCTTGCGTCGCCGTTCTCGCCGCGGCGTCGCTCTACACCCACTATCTGGCGATCTTCTTCGCTGCCGCGCTCTGGATCACGCTCGCGACGCTCCGCCGGTGGCGGTCGCTCGCCGCCGCGGCCGGAGGCGCCGTCCTCTTCGTTCCCTGGGTTCCCCTGCTCCTGCGTCAACCCCTTGACGCGATGAGTTGGGTGCGGGAGTCGCCGGGGAAAGCGCTCGTCGGCTTCGCCGCCGCCCTGGGGGGAGCGGGCCGGATCCCCTCGCCGTTCGGGCCTCCGCTTCCCGAGATCGTGATCTGGTTTGGCGTTCTCGCGACCGCGGCAGGCGCCGGCGCCGTCGCGCACCTCCAGCGCGAGGATCGAGATCTTCGGGCTGCGGTCATGGTGACGGCTCTGACTCTGGGGTTCGTTCTTCTCTGCTCATTCGTTCGTCCTGTCGCGTTTGCGGGGCGCAGCGAGCTCGCCGTGCTCGGCGTCTGGATCTGGGCGCTGGCCCGCGCGGCCCATACCAGCCGCCTGGCCTTCTCGGCGGCCGTCGCCGCAATCGCTCTCGGAACGATCGCCATCCTCGTTGCGATCACCGCGCGGTTCGACGATCCGGTCTGGAGACCGGCGACTGCCGCCGTCGCCCGGATCGCGCGGCCCGGGGACCGTGTCTTCGGTGGCGCGGGCTTCTATCTCCCGCTGCGCATCGCGGCCGATCGCGGTCGACTCCACGCGGCGGTCGAGAGTTTCCCCGCCGACCTCGCGCTCCATCCCGGTTGGTTCGCGGCCGCGCCCGCGATGCCCGAGGATTTCGCCGCCCTCCGGCGCCGCCTCGGCCTGATGGCTCCGAGCAGCCACGCCCTGCTCCTGATCCATCCCTACTACGCGACTGCCCTCGAGCGGGCCATCGAGGGGCGCGGAAGGATCCAGGAGGTGGTTCGACGCCCCGACGCCGTCCTGCTGATCTGGACGCCGCCGGCCCGGAGCGAGAGCGTTCGGCCGCCGGCTTGACCACATCGACCGGCTCGGGGTGGCCGGATTCAGTCCTTCCTTGCGACCACCAGCAGCGAAAGTCCGTACGACGGCGGAGACGCTTCCTCGCGCCGCAGGAACGGCAGCAGAAGGGAGAAGACCCGCAGCTGGGACTTGGGCAGCACGGTCCGCCGCAGGATCTTGCCGCTGACGTACCACCCCAGGACGCCCGGGCGGTTGAGAAACCGGCAGTCCTCCAGAACGAAACCGGCCTGCGAGACCTTCTGCTCGACCTCCGCCTTTTCGTAGCGGCGGAAGTGGTGGAGGTGCCGGTCCAAAGTCCCGTAGAGGCGGGCCAGGGCCGGGACCAGCAGAACCAGCCGCCCGCCCGGACGCAGCACTTCCCGGAAGTCGTTGAGCGCGGCGCCGTCGTCCTCGATGTGCTCGAGGACGTTGCAGCAGACGATTGTGTCCAGCGCGAGGCCGCGCAGGTCTTCGCGCGCCGCCGCGTCGAGCGGAAAGTGGTACGACGCCACGCGCACGTTGGGCGCTTCCCGAAACGTGCCCCGCAGATACTCCAGCGCCACCGGATCCAGGTCCGAGGCCACGACGAGCTGCCGCGCCGGCCCGCCGTCGGACTCCAGGAGGTGGCGCGTCACGTTGCCGAAGCCGGCTCCGATCTCCAGGATGCGCGACCCCAGCGACGCGCGGAACCGGTCCACGATCCAGCGGTTGTAGGGCTCCAGCCGGGCCAGCCGGGCCAGGGTCACGTGCCCGACGTTGCTGGGATCTTCGGCCTCGCGCAAGGCGTGCTTGACGATCGTCCACAGCGCCGAGAAGGCGTCCTTCCATCCGATCTTCTTGCCTTCCTCGTAGGTCCGGCCGTAGTAGGAGATCGGGACCTCGTACACGCGGTATCCCCGGCGGGCCACCTTGGCGGTGATCTCCGGCTCGATCCCGAAGCGGCGCGACTCGATCGTCATCGAGGAGACGACCTCGCGCCGGAACATCTTGTAGCAGGTCTCCATGTCGGTCAGGTTGAGGTTGGTGAACATGTTGGAGGCGAGCGTCAGAAACCGATTTCCCACCGTGTGCCAGAAGTACAGGACGCGCCGCTCTCCCCCGCCCAGGAACCGGGAGCCGTAGACGACGTCGGCGTGTCCTTCCTCGATCGGCTTCAAGAGACGCGGGTATTCCCGCGGGTCGTACTCCAGGTCGGCGTCCTGCACGACGACGACGTCGCCGGTGGCGTGACGGAAGCCGACGGAGACCGCGGCCCCCTTCCCCTGGTTCTGGGGCTGGAGGAAGACGCGAACGCCTTCCGCGCCGTCCAGCTCGCGCAGGATCTCGCGGGTCCCGTCGGTCGATCCGTCGTCCACGATCAGGATTTCCTTCTCGACCGCAACGGCCTTCACCAGCCCGACGATCTCCCGGATCGTCCTGGACTCGTTGTAGACCGGCATGACCACCGAGAGCTTCATCGCGCGGGCGTCTCCTTGGGCGGCAAGTCGTAGAGGTCGATCGAGTATCCGACGCGGCCGATCCAGCGTCCGCGCGCGGCCAGCTCCTGGCGCAGCCGAGCCAGCGCCGCCGCCACGCCGGCCGCGCCATGATAAGCGTAAAAGGCCGGCCCCTCGGCCCAGTGGAACGCCGAGATGGCCACGACCCGCCCGCGGACGCGGGGATCGGCGGAAAAGTCGGGCACGCCGATCCGCTCGAGCACGTCGTCGCCGCCGAAGTACACCACCGTCGGATCCGCCACTTTGCGGCGGGAGAGCTCCGCGCCCAGCCGCCGCAGATCGAGCCCCCAGTCCACGTTGGAGTCCGACAGGATCCGGCGCCCTCCGACGGGTCCCCCCGCCAGGGGATTGAAGTAGGACAGCTCGTGCGGATGCACGCGCGCGATCTCGATCGCGGACACGAGCGGCAGCGCCGCGAGGACGAGGACGGCCCGGCGCCTGCCGTCCTTCCGCATCCGCGCGAGGACCCCGGCCCCCGCCAACGCCAGGAACGGATAGACCGGGAGCATGTGCCGGATGCCGATGTTGTAGCTCGCTCCGACGGAAGCCAGGAAGAGGACCGCGACCGGGAGGAGCCAGAGCCGGGCCTCGCGGCGCGCGCGGCCGTCTCGGACGAGCGAGACCGCGACGACGAACGTGGCGGCGAGGAACGCGAGCGTGCTCTTGACCAGAAAGGCCACGAAGAAATATGACGCGAACCCGTGCACGGAGAGCCGGCCGAACAGGTAGTTGACGCCTCCCCCCTGCGCGTTCTGGCGGTAGACCGAGGCGAGCCCGCCCAGGTAGTGCCCGAGCGCCGGAGACGCGGCCGCGATCCGCTCGAGAACGCGCGACAATTCGGGAGCTCCGCGCGCGCCGACCATCTCGTGGATGATTTCCCTCTGGGCCGCCGGATCCATCCGGGCGGTCACGAGTCCGTATCCGGCCCAGACGACGAGACCGGCCACGATCCCGGTCACGGCCAGCCGGCCGATCGTCCGGACGAGCTCCCGGCCGGGATGCGAATCCTCGCGGGCGGCGATCAGGGTCTGGAGAATCAGGATGGGGACGAGATACACGGAAGTAAACTTCGTCAGCAGCGCCAGGCCCAGCGCGCCGCCGGCGACCCCGATCGCGATCCAGCCCCCGCGGCGCGCGCGCTCCCAGGCCAGGACCGCCGCGAGAAACGCCGCCGCCGCTCCCAGATCGGTATGGACGACGCCGGCATGGGCCACGAAATTCGGATCGAGCGCGACGAGGGCCAGGGCCCACAGCGCGGCCCCGTTTCCGTAGCGGCTTTGGGCCGCCACAAAAATGAGGACGAGGAGGCCGGCGAGCACCAGGAGAAAGGGCGCCCGGGCCGCCGCCAGGATGCGGTCCGGCGCGACCGGGCTTCCGAACAGGAAGGCGTGCCCGTAGTCGATGAACCGATTGCCCATGGGCACCTGCCGCGGAGGAGGCGGGAGCGGCAGCGTCCGGAGCGCCAGGCCGGCGAGCTCCTTCATCAAAGGAGGATGCTCGATGTTGACGATCGCGTTCTGGCCGGCCGCCTGCAGGTAGCCGGCCAGGATGTGGATCGGCTCGTCGGCCGAAAAGGAATCTCCGCGGGTGTGGTCCCACACCAGAGCGAGCGACAACGCGGTCAAGGCCGCGGCGCCCGCGATCGGCGTCCAGCGGCGCAGGCTCAACGCCCGTCCGGCCTCCAGAAGAACCGGTACCGCAGGAGGGCGCCGAGCGCGGCAAACCCGTCCCGGAGCCGGATCTTCTTGCCCTCCGCCCGGGAGCGGGCGAAGTAGGACACCGGGACCTCGAAGATCCGGTATCCGCCTCGCGAGATCTTCGCGGTGATCTCCGCGTCGATGCCGAAGCGGGGGGATTGCAGGTCGAGCGACGGCACGACCCGCCGGTGGAAGACCTTGTAGCAGGTGGCCATGTCGGTCAGGTTGAGATCGGTCACGACGTTGGAGATCAAGGTCAGCGCGCGGTTGCCGACGGTGTGCCAGAAGTTCTGGACCCGGTTCTCCGCGGCGCCCCGAAACCGGGAGCCGTAGACGACGTCGGCCCGGCCCGATTCGATGGGCTTCAACATGGCCGGATAGTCGGCGGGGTCGTACTCGAGGTCGGCGTCCTGGATCAGGAGGATCTCGCCGGCCGCCTCGCGCAGCGCGGTGGCCAGGGCGCGCCCCTTCCCGAGGTTGTGTTCGTGCAGGATCACCCGCACGCCCTCCCGCCCGTTCCAGCCCTCGAGGATCCGGCGCGTCCCGTCGGTCGATCCGTCGTCGACGACGAGAATCTCCTTCTCCATCGGGACGGCGGCGACCTGGCGAAGGACCTCGCCGATGGTCCGCGCCTCGTTGTACACGGGGATCAGAACGGAGAGCTTCACGGCGTTGGAGGAATGATACAGAACTCGCCCGCGCCGCCGCGGTTGTCAACGCCGCGCCGGGCGTCTACACTAGAGGGACTGGCCATCCCGAGCTTGTCCGCATGACCTCGCGACGAGCCCTGTTGCTGGGTCTGCTCGCCGCGGCGATCGCCTTGGGCTGCGCCCTCCGCTGTTCGACCCGGAGCGAGCTGCGCGCCGGGGACCGGGTGCATGCCCTGACCTCCGACGACAATTACCACCTCCGCCGGGCCCGCTTCGCCGCGGCGCACTTCCCCAGGACGATCGTCTTCGATCCGATGATGAACGTTCCCTCCGGCGGCGTTCCCATCTGGCCGCCGCTCTTCGACCTGGCCCTGGCCGCCCCGGCCCGGCTCCTCCACGGCGCCGGGGCCACTCCCGCGCAGATCGAGCGGGGCGCGGCCTGGGTCCCGCTGGCCCTGGCCGCTGGCGCGATCGCGCTGGCCGGGCTGCTCGGCCTGGAGCTTTTCGGAATCTGGGGAGGCGGGGCGCTCGCCCTCTTCGTGGCGGTCTGCCCCGGCCACATCCTCTGGACCCAGTACGGCCACACGGATCAGCACGTGGGAGAGTCCTTCTTCGGCCTGCTCGTCCTCTGGCTCTTCGTCGCGGCCCGCGCGCGCGCAGGCCGGCCGCGCGCATCCTGGTGGGAGGCCGCGGCCGGGCTCGCCCTCGCCCTGGCCACGCTCGCCTGGCAGGGCGCGATCTACTGGGGCGCGATCTTCGCGCTGGCCCTGTTCCTGGAAGCGGCGATCGCCCGGCGCAGCGTCTTCCGAGCCGCCGCGCTCATCCTGGGTCTCTCCGCGGCCTTCGTCGCCGCGGCCACGGCGTTCTGGCTCGGCGGGCTCCGGCCGCCCCTGACCTACATCTCCTTCGGGTTCTTCCAGCCCCTCTTCCTGGCCGCGCTGGCCGGAGGAACGATCCTGCTCGACACGCTGCTCGCCGCGGGGCGGGGCGGCCTCCCGCGCCGCGATCTGGCTCTGCGCGTGGCCTGTGTCCTCTGCGCGGCGGCGGCGGTGCTCGGAAACGCCGGCGGCCTGTGGACCGGGTTCGGTCGGGGCGTCGGATACGTCCTGGGAAACACCTCCGGCGAAATCGCCGGAGCCGTCGGCTACGTCTCGTACCCGAAAAACTGGCTCAAGGGAATCTTCGAAGCGCGGCCGCTCCTCTCCGAAGGGCCGGGGCTGGCCCTGCGCGACCTGTCGTTCGCGTTCTTCCTCACGCCGCTCGCGATTCTCCTCTGGGCCCGGCGCGCCTGGCGCGGCGACCGCGCCGGCGTGCACATCGGCCTGGCCGTCTGGGGCGCCGTGACCCTGGCGCTCGCGCTGGCGCAGCGGATGGACGTGTACTACGCCGCCCCCCTGGCGGCGGCGGCCCTGGTCGAGGCCTGCCGCGCGGCCGCCGCGCGCGTCCGGACGCCGCGCCTGATGCCTCTCGCCGCGGTGGCCGCCGGGCTGCTCCTCGCCAGCCCCTTCGCCTGGAGCACGCCGCGCCAGATGCGCGCCGTGCATCCAGCGGGGTCCGACCTCTACGCCACGCTCGACTGGATGCGGCGCGAGATCCCGCACGCGGTCGACCCCTACGATCCGCGCCTGCTCTCGTTGGATGCTCCGCCCCCCGAGCTCGCCCGCGCGGGGGCGGTGATGGCGCCGTGGTCGCTCGGGCACCTCATCCTGTACGAAGCGGGCCTTCCCGTGATCGCCAACAACTTCGGATACGGCTTCACCGACTCGTTGAAGTTTTTTCTGGCGGAGACGGAGGGCGAAGCGCTCGCCATCGCTCGCCGCCGCCGGGCCCGCTGGGTTCTGGCCACCGACCTGGTGCCCCGCATGAACGACTACGCCGGCTACATCGAGCGCCCGCCCTCGCTCGCGGTCACCGCGCAGGGCCTGGCGCCGACCGACCGCTACTTCCGGACCCTCCAGTCGCGGCTCTACGACTTCGACGGCCTGGGGGCGCGGCTGCCGGGTCAGACCGTGCCGCCGCTGGCGCGGTTGCGCCTCCGGTTCCACTCCGCCAGCGCGATCTCCCGCGGAGGACGTCCGCTCGCCCGGTGGAAGGTGTTCGAGATCCTTCCCGAAGACTAACAGCTAGCAGGTTGCTGAAAAGGATGTGGAGCGGCGTTGCGAGCGCCGCCGAATCGGATGACGGATGCGAGCCGCGACGCGACTCGTGTCCGGGGGCGCATCCGACGCCGGCGAGGCGTCCCTCGAGACAGTCGAGCGGCGACGCGACGGAGACGGCCCCGCGCCGCCGCAACCGCTTGCGGCGGCGGGGCTTTTGCTCGCGGCGATGCGACTCTTATCCTCCAACGGTGCGATCGGGTGAACGCAAGCTTCTCGGTTCGCTGCGAGTTGCAAAAGCCCTGACGCGACGCCCGCAATCATTTTTCAGCAGCTTGCTAGCGCCGCGGCGGTCCGTAGATCCGCCAGGCTCCCATGGCCTGGCGCCGTTCGCCCGGGTCCCGCGCGGAGAGGGCGACGTCGCGCAGCTCGCGGCGCTCCGGGTCGCGGCCGGAATAGGCGCCGAACACCGCGGCCCGCCAGAGCCGCGCTCCGAAGGGCGGCTGCGGCCGCGCCAGAACCAGCGCGAGGGCCAGCAGGACTCCGACGGCAGCGCCCGTCGCGGTCCGCACCGCGCCGCCGCCGGCCGATCGGACGGAGGCGACACCGGCGACGAGCGTGGCGAGGCCGGCGAGGACCGGCGGCGCCATTCCCCAGCGGCCCGGGAAGCCCGGGGCCACCCAACCGCGCGCCAGGAACCACAGGGAGCCGTTGCCGGCCGGCCAGGCGAAGCCGGGCGGGAAGTGCGGCCAGCTGAGGGTGAGCGCCAGGTGAACCGCGGCGGAACAGACTGCCGCCGCGACGAAGAGGACCCGCGACCAGGGCGAGCGCAGCGCGTCGGGCAGCGCGGCGGCGGCCAGGAACAGTCCGGGGAGCAGATAGCGGTCTCCCAGCGACCAGCCGCCGTGCCAGTTCGCGTATCCCGTCATCACCACGAAATAGACGAGGGCCGCCCCGGCTGCGAAGCGCGCGTCGGGCTCGCCGCCGCGCACGCCGCGCCAGAATCCGGGCGCGGCCCAGAGCAGGAAGGGCGAAAAGAGGAGCATGCCGCGGCTCGGATCGGCCAGGTAGCGCCAGGCCACGGCCGGGCGCGGCAGGGAAAATCCGAAGAGCGCGCCGGCGTCGAGCCGAGCGTACAGGGAGCTCGCTTCCCGCGCCGAGGAGAGGACGAACGGGGATCCGAAACAGGCCGCGTTGTAAGCGGCCAGGACCGCCACCGGCACGGCCGCGCCGAGGGCGAACCACGCCAGCGGACGAACGGAGCGGCGCCAGCAGACGCGCCAGGCCAGCGCCAGGACCAGGACGGCCAACGGGTATTCGGTGATCGCCGACCACATGGCCAGAAACCCCGCGCCCACCCTCAGGAGCTCGACGCGCGACCGATGCTCCCTCTCTTCGGCCACGCGCACGAGCTCCCAGGCGATCCAGAGGAGCGCGGCGGTCCAGGCATGGGAGAAGAACGTCCGGGCGTAGAAGAGGTAGGGCGTCCCGAACGCCGCCGCGAAAGCCGCCATCGTGGCGCAGGGGCCCGAGCCGAGCCGCCGCCGGAACAGGGCCAGAGCGATCCAGCACACCGACGAGACCACCAGGATCCGTAACAATACGAATATTGTGGCGCCGGCCGACGTTGGACGCGGAAGGAAGATCCTCAGGAGCCGGTAGACCGGAATCGCCGCCAGAGCGAGGCCGGGCGCCTTGTTCGAGTAGAAGCGGCCGCCGGAGACCGACTTGTCCTCGTGGTCTCCGAGGATCGGGATGGCCCGGTCGATGGAGAGCGTTCCGTGCTCGACCGCGGCGTAGACCGTCTCCAGCCGCGAGAGCTCGTTGGGATTGGCGAAGGGCGGAAATTGCCCGGAGAACAGGAGGGTCGTCAGGCCGAATGCGGCCACGACCAGCGCGCCGGCGCGGGAACGTTCGTGCTGCAACGTGTGCGGTCCTCGGTGCCGCAACATTAAACCCATTGACGTCGTTTCGAGCCGGTACACTCTGCGCATGAGCTCTCGCACCCGGGGTGCGCTCTTCGCCGCCGCCGTGATGCTGCTCTTCTTGCTTCCCCTCCTGCCGGAGCTCCTGGGATCCCGGCGGATCGTCTTCCGGGACGCGCAGATCACGCATTGGCCCTGGCGGCGCGTGGCCATGGAGCAGTGGAGGGCCGGCCGGGCGCCGTTCGTCAACGCCTCCGCGTCCGGCGGCGAGCCGCTCCTGGCCAATCCCAACGCCGTGCTGCTCTACCCGACCGTTCTCCTGGAGACGGTGTTTCCCCCGGCCGCGGCCTTCAACCTCCATTACCTCCTGCACGTGCTCTGGGCCTTCTTCGGCGCGCGCGCCCTTGGCTCGCGGCTGCGCCTGTCTCCCGGCGCCGCGTTCGTGACCGGCGTCGCCTACGCCTTCTCGGGCATGATGCTGTCCTACGGGTCCGCCTTCCTCAACTCGGCCGCCGCGGCGGCCTGGCTTCCCTGGTGCGCGGCCGCCTCGCTCGATCTGGCCGCGGCGGATCGGCCGCGCCGGCGCGCGCGGGCCGCGGCTGCCGTGGCCCTCGCCTTCGGGCTCCAGCTGCTCGCCGGCGAGCCGGCGATCTCGCTCCTGACGCTCCTCTTCGCCGGAACCCTGGCGTTTGGCCGTGTCGCGGCCGCCCCGGGGAAACGGAGCCGGCGCCTCGGGCTTCTCGTCCTCGGCGCCCTGGCGTCGGGAGCCGGCGCCGCGGCGGTTGCCGCGCCGCTGCTCCTCCCCCTGTCGGCGATCGTCAAGTTCACCTACCGCGGACAGCACCTCTACTCCGAGCGCGCCTTCGGCGCGTCACCGTTTTCTCCCTGGCGGGCCATCGAGTGGCTCTTTCCTCGATTTTCCGGCGATCCCGGAGCGCTCGGCGCGGGAGGCCACTGGCAGTACGCCCTCCACGCCGGGGACCTCGTGTACATCTGGTGCGTGACGTTTGGCGTCGTGCCGTTGCTCTTGATCGGATCCGCCGGCCTCTCTCGCGACTTCTGGGATCGGCGCGCGCGCTGGCTCGCGGCGGGGACGATCGCGGCGCTCCTCTACGCCCTGGGCTCGGCGTTCCCGCTCTACCGGATGCTCTTCTCGATCGACTGGATGCGTCGGCTGCGCTACCCGATCAAGTTTTACCTGCTGACGACGATCGGCGTCGCTCTGCTGGCCGGGCTGGCCGCGGAGTTCTGGCGAGTCCGGCGGGCCGGGTGGCGGCAGGCGATCCTGCTGGCTGCGGCGAGCGCCCTCTATGCCGCCGCGTGGATCGCCGCGGGCGCGGGAGGTCCGCTGGACCGTGCGGCATTGCCGCTGCTCGCGGGTCTCAAGGCCCGGTCCGAAGTCCTCCTCGCGGCGATCCGGGCGAGCGTCCGCGGAGACGCCCTGCTCGGCCTGGCCGCGGTGGCGGTCGTGGCCGCGGCTCTGGCCGCGCGGCGCAGGCCCGGCCAGGGTTATTGGGTGGGATTGGCCGTCCTCGTTCTGGCTCTCCCCTGGGGGCTGCCGCTCTTCGTCTCCAGCGACGAAAAAGACCTCGAGCGCCCGCCCGCGCTCCTGGCCTCGATGGGTGGACCGGGACGGCTCTACGTCTCCCCCGAGCTCCCGGAGCTCAACGTGCTGGTCTCCGGAACGGCCCATCCGGAGCTCCCGCCCCGGCTCGGCCAGTTCGCCCGCGTGCAGGTCGAGGAGCTCATCCCGGCCACGGGAGCGCCGTTCGGGGCGCGGTATCTCTTCGACGCCGACCCGGACGGCTCGTACGGATTCTGCAATCGCGTGGCCGACGAGGTGCTCGCCGCGTCGACGCCCGCGCAGGCGGAGCGCCTGCTGCGAGCGTTCGGAGCGCGGTGGATCCTCGAGGAGGAAGACCACCGGCTCCCGGGAGGTCAGCCGGTCACCGGCGTCGTGATCGCCGGCCGGCGGCTGGTTCTCTCCAGCCTCTCCGAGCCGGCGCAGGAGCTGAGATGGGCCGGACGCGCCTACTGGCGCAAGTCGCTCTCCGGCGCGTTCGAGCTCATCCGCTCGGGCGCCTTTTCCCCTTCCTCGGACGTGGTGCTCCCGGGCCGCGGCGACCGCGATCCACGGGCAGCCGCCGCGGCCGCGGCCCTCTCGGCCGTGCGGGTCGAGCCCGCCGGCGCCGCGGCGACGGTCGACGCGTCCGGCGCGGGCTACGCCGTGTTTTCCCGAACCTATTTCCCGGCCTGGAAAGCGCGGGTGGACGGCCGCCCGGCGCCCGTCCTGATCGCCAACGGGAGGGACCTCGCCGTCGCCGTGCCCGCCGGCCGGCACCGGATCGACTTCGCGTACGACCCGCGGCCGTTCCAGATCGGCGTCTGGATGCAGGCGTGCGCGGCTCTGCTGCTCTTATCTCTCGCGCTGATCGCCCGCCCCGGGCGCGGCGACCGCGGCGGGAGTCTCCCGTCGGACCAGGCGCTCCCGCGACAAGCTTCGGATCTCCCACAGGAGCCAGAACACCAGCGCCCACCACGGCCCTGACCAACCGGGCAGGTGCGGCAGCTCGACGCCGAGGCCGTCGGGAGAGTGCACCAGGAAGGCCGTGACGACGGCGGTGTAGACCGCGTAGCCGGCGCTCGGGTAGAGCGCGCCGAGCGCGATCGGCCAGACGAAATAGTACGGACAGATGCCCGGCGCGAAGAGGAGCAGCACCAGGAAGAGCAGGAGGCTCGCGCGGCCGGTCTCGACGTTGCGGCAGAGCGCCACCGTGGCGAGCGCCGCCAGCACCATCAGGATGGTCGTCGTCTCCCGCGGCAGCCAGGGCACGAAGCGCAGAGGCTCCAGGCCGTACGGCTCATCGAGGCTGCGGTAGCCGAACACGTGTGCGCGGATCGCGTCCCACTCCCGCCAGAACGGCAGGAACGACGCGAGGAACACGAGGTAGGGGCAGATCGCCGTGATCCAGGAGAACCGTGCGCGCCCCCCGCGCGGCTGCGCGAACACGATCGGGTGAAACCAGGTCACGTGCTTGGCCAGGAGAGACAAGGACAGAGACCCGGTCACCGCGACGGCCGAAGCCGGCCGCCGGGCCGCCCACCGCAGGGCCAGGAGCAGAAAGAGGATCGAGAGGTTGTCGAACGTGCCGAGGTAGCTGGAGACGATCACGGAGACGGGGTTGGCGAAGAAGACCAGGGACGCGGCCAGGGCCCGCCGCGGGCTCCAGCCCTTTTCGATCGCCAGGGTCCGCAGGAGCAGGGCCGTCGCCACGTCGACGGCGAGGAGGAAGAGCGACACCATCCGCTCGAGCGAGAGGGACAGCGGCCTCCCGATCCGGTCGAGAACGACCAGGATTCCGGCCCACAAGGGCGAGTAATTGTACCGGCTGGTCTCCCGGTAGAGGTGTCCGCCCCGCTCCAGGATCTCGACCGCGATCTTCCAGGAGGTGATGTCGTACCCCTCGGTCAGCCGGGCCAGGAACACCGACCGGATCGCCAGCGCCGCGGCGAAGCCGGCGACGGCGAAAAGGGCGCCCCGGACCGCCGGCTTCTTCAAGGCCCCGTCTCCTCCGGCCATCCCGTGGCCACGGTTCCGCCGCGTCCGGAGACCGCCGCGCGCACGATCGCCCGGAACGGGACGTCCGCGCGGCGGGCCAGCTCCTCGCGGGCGATCTCCTCGAGCGTCGGAAAGACGACGCCCGCGGCCAGCCAGTCGTCCAGGATCCCCGCGAAGAGCGCGGCCTTGGACCGGCCCTCGACCTCGGCGTGGAGGGTGTGGATCTGCGTGCCCCGCGCGGCCTCGCGGAACAGGCGCCGCTGCGCGGCGTCGTCGGGAAGGCCGGGGCGGCCGAGCGTCTCGTCCAGCGTCGGGAGCGTCGTCGGAATTTCCAGCGTGCGCAGCGCGCGACCTCCGGCGCGCGGGAAGAACGGTTTGCCGCGGCGCGTGTTGGACGTGTAGAGCAGGCCGCGCTCGTCTTCGATCGCGAGCGAGCGGTCATTGACCGTCCAGCCCGCCGCCGCCGCGGCGGCCGCCGGATGGCCGAACACGCCTTCGTAAGCCGCGTGGGCCAGCCCGGCCTGCTCGCGGATCTTGGCTTCGCTCCAGCGGTCGAGGCCGTCGTGCCAGCCGACATGGTCCCACGCGTGGACGCCCGTCCCGTGCCCCTGCGCGGCGGCCGCGCGCAGGATTTCCTCGCAGCGCGCGCCGATCCGGGGCGCCGGCAGCAGCGTTCCGTAGAGAACGGTCGGAAAGCCGTAGAGCGACGCCGCGCGGCTGCGCAGCATCTTCTTGAGGAACCCCGGCCGTGTGAAGACGCGCCGCGCGGCGACGCCGGAGCGGTCCGGCCCGAAGGAAAAGAAGAAGGTCGCCCGGATTCCCCGCCGTCCCAGGATCTCCAGGAGCCGCGGCACGCCCTCGCGCGTTCCGACGTAGGTGTCGCAATCGATCTTCAAGACCACGCGCGCCGCGGTCACGCCGTCCTCCGAGCGCGCAGGCCGCGAATCTCCAGGAGAAGCCACGCCAGAGCGGCCCACCACGGTCCGTACCACCCGGGCAGGAGCGGCGAAGCGACCCCCAGGCCCCGGGGAGAGCCGATCAGGAAGAGCGCGGTGATCACCGTGTAGATCAGGTAGCCGGCGCTCGGAACGAGCGACCCCAGGGCGATGGGCCAGACGAAATACTGCTGGCCGATTCCCGGAACGAGCAGCAGCGTCACGATCAGGAGAATCAGGCTGGCGCGCCCGATCTCCACGCCGCGAAGCAGCCGGATCGCCGCGAGCGATCCGGCCGCGAACAGGACCCGAGGCGCCCAGAAGGGCACGCCGGAGAACAGGAGAATCACGTCGGTTCCATACAGCCCCCCCAGGCCGCCGTAGGCCAGCACATGGCGGCGGATCCCCGGCCAGTCCCGAGCGAAGGGAAGAAAGGACGCGGCGAAGAGCGCGTACGGGACGGCCGCGGTGGCCAGGCGATGGCGGTTCTCCTTTCGGAGCGCGAACAGCAGGGGATGGAACCAGGCCAGGTGCTTGGCCAGGAGCGACGCCGCGAGCGCGAGGACGGACCGGCCGTCCTTCTCCCGCCGCGCCAGGGCGACCGCCGCGACCAGAAAGAGGATCGCCAGATTGTCGAACTGGCCGTGCCAGCTCGACAGAAGCACGGAGACCGGATTCCAGAGGAACAGGAGCGCGGCCCCCTCGGGCCATCGCGATCCGGACCGGCCCGCCATCCGGGCAAGCAGGGCCGCGGTGAGCAGATCGACGGCCAGGAGCAGGAGGCCGACGCTCGTCGGCAACGGCAGACTCCACCGCCGGCCCAGCCCGTCGCAGAGACGCAGCGCGTTCCACCAGATCGGGGAGTAGTTATACCGGGCCGTTTCCGCGTACACGCTGCCGCCGCGCCGCAGAATCGCCAGCACTTCCCGGTACGACTCGGTGTCGTAGTTGCCGGGAAAGCTCCAGAGCAGGCGGACCCGAAGGCACACCGCCGGGATCGCGGCGGCGAGCAACCACAGCCGCCGGCGGCTCACGGCCGCGAGGGTCGTTTTTCGAGATAGAAGTCGACCGTGCGCCGCAGGGCCTCGTCCATGTCCACCTTCGGCTCCCATCCCAGGATCGCGCGCGCGCGGCGGATGGAGGGAACGCGGGTCATGATGTCCTGGTAGCCGCGGCCGTAATAGTCACCCGACGAGACCTCGACGATCTGCGTGGCCCGGGCCTTCTCCGCGTACCCTGGGTGCGCGGCGACCGCGGCGATCAGCTTTTCCGCGAGCTCCCGGACCGACAGGTCGTTGCGGGGATTGCCGATGTTGAAGATGCCCCGGTCGGCCCGCCCTCCCTCGTTCTCCAGGATCTTCATCAGGCAGTCGATGCCGTCGGAGATGTAGGTGAACGCGCGGCGCTGCGTGCCGCCATCCACGAGCTTGATGGGCAGGCCGTAGAGGATGTTGTGCAGGAACTGGGTCAGGACCCGGCTCGACCCCTCCTTGGGGGAGTCGACGTCGTCCAGGCGCGGGCCGAACCAGTTGAAGGGGCGGAAGAGCGTGTAGTCGAGTCCCTCGCCCTCCCCGTACGCATAGATGACGCGGTCGAGCAGCTGCTTGGAGCAGGAGTAGATCCACCGCTGCTTGTGGATCGGCCCGTAGACCAGCGGCGAGCTCTCCTCGTCGAACTCCGCGTCGGGGCACATCCCGTAGACCTCGGAGGTCGAGGGGAACACAACCCGCTTCTTGTATTGCACGGCCTGCTTGACGATGCGCAGGTTTTCCTCGAAATCGAGCTGGAAGACCGCCAGCGGCTGCCGCACGTAGAGGGAGGGATTCGCGATCGCGACCAGGGGCAGCACGACGTCGCACCGCTTGACCTGGTACTCGATCCACTCCTTGTTGATGGCGATGTCGCCTTCCAGGTAGGTGAAGCGGGGGTGCCCGAGGAAGGGCGCGATCTTGTCGCTGCCCACGTCCAGGCCGGCGACGGACCACTCCGTCGTCGAGAGGATCCGCTCGGTCAGGGCGTTGCCGATGAACCCGTTGACTCCCAGGATGAGCACCCTCATCGGGTGTCCCGCAGGTCGATCCGGAAGTCCTGGGCCGCGACCTCGAGCCCCCCTTCGCGCTGCAGAGAGAGAATCTCGACGTAGTGGTCGTCCGCGCAGGCGACGTAGAGATGCCCCTGCTCCTGGCGGATCTGGCCCGGAAAGTTATCGTGGGCGGCCAGGTTGGGCACCCGCGTCTTCCAGATGGTGACGCGCCCTGCGCCGAGCACGTCCGAGAACGCGCCGGGATAGGGGTGGGTCACCGCCCGCACGAGGTTGTGGACCTCCTCTGAGGCCTTCTTGCTCCACTCGATGCGCCCATCCTCGGGACGGCGACGCGGAAACGTCGTCGCCAGCGCCTCGTTCTGCGGACGCCGCGGCGCGCGCCCGGCCTTGACGTCCTCCAGGCGCCGCCCCAGGATCTCCATCGCGGCGGCGGTCACCCGCCGCTGCACGTCCAGAGCGGTGTCGTCGGGACCGATGACCACGGCCTCCTGGTCCACGATGTCGCCGGCGTCGGCCTTCTCGGTCATCACGTGCAGCGTCGCCCCGGTCCGGGTCTCGCCGTTGACGACCGCCCAGTTGACCGGCGCCCTCCCGCGGTACCTCGGCAGCAGAGAGCCGTGCATGTTGAAGGCGCCCAGGCGCGCCGCCTGGAGAAGCGGCGCGGGGAGGAGGTCGCGATAGTAAAAGGAGAAGATCAGGTCTGGCGCCGCGGCCCGCACCCGCGCGAGCGCGGCGGCTCCGCCGGCCTCCCCGAACACCACCGGCTCGACGCCGTGCCCGCGGGCCAGGTCGGCGACGCTGTCGAACCAGCGCGTCTCCGCGGGGTCGTCGGCGTGCGTCGCGACGAGGACGACGTTCTCGCCGCGGTCGAGGAGAAGCTTCACGCAGGCGTGCCCGACGTCGGCATAGGCGAAGACGGCGATCCGCGTCATCGCGCCTCCTCCGCCGCGGACTCGCGGCGCTCCGGCCTCGGCTCGGCGCGCAGGCCGTACGCGCGGCGCACGGAAAAGCGCGGCCGCCCGCGCACCTGCTCGTAGATGCGCCCCACGTACTCCCCCACGATGCCCAGGCCGGCCATGGCGATTCCCAGAAGAGTAAAGAGAATCGCGAACAGGGTGAAGACCCCTTCGACTTCCGCGCCCACCACCAGGCGGCGGACGAACAGGAAGAGGCCGAAGGCGATGCCCCCCGCCGCCACCAGGGTTCCCAGGATGCCGAAGACCTGGATGGGGACCGAGGAGAACCCGGTCATCAGGTCGAAGTTCAATCGTACCAGCCGGTAGAGCGAATACGAGGACTCCCCGCCGGTGCGGGGCGCGTGGGCCACTTCGACCTCGGTCGGGCGCCGGGCGAAGCTCTGCCCGAGGGCGGGGAGGAACGTCGAGGCCTCGTCGCAATGGTTGATCTCTTCCACCACGTCGCGCGAGTAGGCCCGGAGCAT
Source organism: uncultured Acidobacteriota bacterium (assembly GCA_963733955.1). Classification (GTDB taxonomy): domain Bacteria; phylum Acidobacteriota; class Thermoanaerobaculia; order UBA5066; family Gp7-AA6; genus DATFTF01. Next base: position 755,982 of record CAVTEW010000001.1, on the reverse strand, counting down.
GCAACCGAAATCGGTCAGCTTCATGCGCGTCATCGAGGCGGTGACCCGGTTGACGATGGCCGAGGCCAGCTTGCGGACAGAGGAATCCTGGCGGTTCCTGCGCACGCCGCCGACAACGTCGTAGCCCTCCTCGTACTTGGAGAGGAGCTTGGGGATCTCCTCGGGCGGATTCTGGAGGTCCGCGTCGAGCGTGATCACGACGTCCCCGGCGACGTCCCGGAATCCGGCCAGGATGGCCTGGTGCTGCCCGAAGTTGCGCGACAGCTCGAGCACGCGGACCACGTCGCCCCGCGCGGCGGCCTGCGCCTTGAGGATCGAGAGCGACCGGTCGCGGCTGCCGTCGTCGACCAGGATGATTTCGTAGGGGCGGCCGGCCGCGTCCATCACCGCGAGGACCCGGCGCAGGAACTCCTCGAGGTTGGCCTCCTCGTTGTAGACCGGCACGACGACGGAGACCTTCACCGGCGGAACTCCTCGAGCACGGCGCGGATCGCGGCGATCGCGTCGTCCTGGTCGGAGTCGGAGAGGCCGGGAAAGAGCGGCAGCGAGACGATCCGCTCGGAGACGAAGTGCGCCTCCGGAAAATCCTCCGGCCGCCACCCGAAGCGCTGCGCGTAGTAGGAGAACTCGTGCGCCGCGGTGTAGTGGAGGCCGGTGCCGATGTTGCGCCGCTGGAGCTCGCTCATGAAGCGGTCGCGGTCGATGGTCAGGCGGTCGAGGTCCACCAGCGGGGTGTACAGGTGCCAGGCGTGCCGGGCCGGGTAGGGAACGCGCTGCGGCAGGATGAGGCCGACCGCGCCGGCGAGCGCGGCGTCGTAGCGCGCGGCCAGCCGCTGCCGCTCGGCGAGAAATCCCTCGAGCCGCCGAAGCTGGTGAAGGCCCAGCGCCGCCTGGATGTCCATCATGTTGTACTTGTAGCCGGGGATGGCCACGTCGTAGCGCGGGCTCCCGCTCTTGGCGAAGCGCTTCCAGGATTCCCGGTCCATGCCGTGAAACTTCAAGAGCGAGGCCTTCTCGAAGACCGCCTCGTCGTCGGTTACGATCATGCCGCCCTCGCCGGTGGTCATGTTCTTGTTCGGATGGAACGAGAAGACCGAGGTGGTGGGAAAGGACCCGATGCGCCGGCCCTTGTACTCGGTCCCCACGGCGTGGGCCGCGTCCTCCAGGACGGCGAGGCCCCGCGCCGCGGCGAGCTCCAGGATCGGATCGAGGTCCGCGGGCTGCCCGACGTAGTGCACCGGCGCGATCGCCCGTGTGCGCGGCGTGATTTTCTTCTCGATCTCCTCCACCCGGATGTTCAACGTCGCGGCGTCGATGTCGGCCAGCACGGGGACCGCGCCGCAGTGCACGATCGTGTTGAGGGTCGCCACGAAGGTCATCGGCGTCGTGATCACCTCGTCGCCCGGCCCGATATGGAGCGCCAGCAGGGCCACGTGAAGCCCCGCGGTGGCCGAGGAGACCGGTACGGCGAAGCGTCCGCCGACGTAGTCGACGAACGCCGCGGTGAACTTCTCGACCTTGGGGCCGGTGGTGATCCAGCCGGACTCGAGGGTGTCCACCACCTCGGCGATCTCGTCTGGCCCGATCGCCGGCCGGGCGAAGGGCAGGAATGTGGATCTCATCGGCGAACGAAGTCTACAGGGGGAACGGCCGGTTCCGATCGCGCCGCGATCCTCCGCGCGCCCGATCAACCGCTCACCCGGCCGCCCGCGTCCCCGATTTTGCGCGTCCCCGCCGCGCGAAATACTCCGTCCCCGTCGCGCAGATCACCACCCAGAAGAGGCCGACCAGAAACCCCGCCAGGACGTCGGTCAGCCAGTGGGCGCCCAGGTAGATCCGCGAGAAGCCGACCGCGAGAATCACGGCCGCTCCGCCCGCCGCCGCGAACGCCCGCAGGAGGCGGTTGCCGGACAGGTGAAAGACCAGCGCGACGACGGCGCCGAAGAAGAGACAGGACATGGTGGCGTGGCCGCTGGGAAAGCTCGGCGTCTTCTCGGTCACCAGCGCGGGCCAGAGATCCGGGCGGGTTCGGCGAAACGAGATCTTGAGGAGCATCTCCAGGAGCCAGCCGCCTACGACCGCGCCGGCGAAGAGGAGGGCGGACACGCGGTGTTTTTTCCAGGCCAGCGTGCCCGCGGCGGCCAGCGTGGCCGGAACCAGGAAGCGCGCGTCTCCCAGCGACGTCACCGAGCGGGCCAGGGCGTCGCGGGCGGGCGTCTGGTACGGACGCACGGCCAGGGTCCATTCCCGGTCGACGGGATTTCGGCCGTGGACCTCGAAGACTTCGTCGGCCAGGATCCCGAAGAGGACGGCCAGGACCGCGCAGGCCGCAAAGCCCACGGTCAGGTAGAGGCCTTCGACCTCCTCCCGCGAGAAGCGGCGACGGAGAAACGCGCGCAGCTTCGAGGCGAACGCGACCGGGACGGCGCCCTTCACGCTTTCCCAGGAACCGCGCCCTGGAAGCTCCACCGGCGCGGAGGATTCCAGACGCCGGCCGCTCCGCGGTCGGAGGTGACGTCGAACCGAAGCGCGTCGCGCCGGTAGTCGTAGGGGGCGCCGTTGGCGGCGTGGGCCGCGGCGTCGACGGAGTACGCGCCGGGGGCCAGCGCCAGGGCCGGGATCTCCAGCGTCACGCGCGCCGCGCCGGCGAGCTCGCCGGGCGCGCAGGCGTCGATCTGCGTGTTGGTCCCGAACACGACGTCCCCGGAGACGGTCGCGATGGCGAACCCGAAGACGATGTCGGAGAGCGGCGTCGGAGCGGACACGTCCATCTCCAGCCGGGCCGGCTCTCCCGAGCGGATCCTCGTCGCGGCCCTCCCCGCCGGGTCCAGCAGCCGAACCGCCGAGATCACCGCCACGCCCGAACCAATCCTGGACCGCGGCTCCGCCGCGTTCATTTGTGATTGGCGATTTGTGATTTGCGATTGGCGGTCCGCGGACTCCCGCAACGCCACGCTCGCGCGGTAGCGCGCGACCGTCTCGCCCGCCGGGCCGTCGGCGACGAGGCGTCCGTGCTCGAGCCAGAGGGCCCGCCGGCACCGTTCGGTGACGAGCTGCAGATCGTGCGACACGACGAGGATCGTCTTGCCGGCCCGCTCGAACTCCGCGAACTTCTCCAGGCAGCGGTGCGCGAACTGCTCGTCTCCCACCGCCAGCACCTCGTCGACCAAGAGCACGTCGGGATCGCTGTGCGCGGCGATCGAGAACCCCAGGCGCACGGCCATGCCCGAGGAGTACGTCTTCAGGGGCGCGTCCAGGAACTCCTCGATCTGGGCGAAGGCGACGATGGCGTCGAAGCGCTCTGCGATCTGCCGCCGCGTCAGGCTGAGCAACAGCCCGCTGATCTCGATGTTCTCGCGGCCGGAGATCTCCGGATGGAACCCCGCGCCGAGCTCGAGCAGCGCGGCCAGGCGCCCGCGCACGGAGACCTCTCCCTCGGTCGGCCGCACGATGCCGGCCAGGAGCTTCAACAGGGTCGATTTGCCCGAGCCGTTGGCGCCGACCACGCCGACCGTTTCGCCGCGGGCGACGCCGAACGAGACTCCGGTGAGAGCCGGCACGGCGGAATCCGCCGAGAGCGCTCTTCGACCCAGCCCGGAAAGCAGGGCGGACTTGAGCGTCCCGATCGTGTTCTTGCGCCCATAGCGGCGGTAGAGCTTCGTGACGCCGCGGACGAGAACCGCAGTCTCCTTGCGGCCGACGTCAGTCATCCCCGCGTCCCCCCATCCCCCCGTCCTCCCTCCCCGCGTCCCCGCGTCCCACCTACGCCTCCTCCGCGATCGAGTCGCGCAACCGCTCGAAGATCCACGCCCCCGCGATCAGGCAGACCGCGGCGGTGCCGGCCATCCAGGCCCACTCGGCCGCCGGAATCGGCCGGAAGAAGAACGCGCTGTCCTGCAGGGCGGCGAAGAAGGTCGCGAAGGGGTTGAGCCGCATCACCAGGCGAAAGCGCTGCGGCACGGACGCGACCGGATAGAGGATCGGCGTCAGGAAGAACGCCAGGGTCAGGAGATTGGCCACCAGGTCGCGCACGTCGCCGAAATGCACGGCGAGCGAGGAGATCGTCAGCGACAGCCCGAAGACGGTCAGCGTGAGGAGCAGCAGGACCGCCGCGAAGGCGAGCCCGGCCATCCCCGGGGCGACGCTCCCGTTCGCCGCCGCATACACGATCGCGCCGGCCAAGACCGGCAGCGCGAGCACGAGGTGGGAAAGCCGCGCCCCGACCGCGACGGCGGGAAAGACCTCGGGAGCCACGGTCGTCTTGCGCAGGAGCGGTCCGTTGCTGCGGAACGTCTCCGCGGAATCGAGCAGCGCCGCGGAAACGAAGCCCCAGGCCAGGACGCCCCCGAAGAGAAAGAGCGCGTAGGGCCGGACGTCCGCCCGCGGCTGGAACACCAGCCGGAAGACCGTGGCGTAGACCGCCAGAAGCAGCAGCGGATTGGCCAGCGACCAGAAGTAGCCGAGCACGCCGCCGCGGTAGCGCGCCGCGAGCTCACGCCGGGTCAGCGCGACGATGAGCGCGCGCTGCCTCCAGGCGCGTATCAGCGGGCGCATCGCGCGCCCGCCGTGAGGCGTAAGGAGTCAGGCGTCCGTGGCGCCAGGCCCTCGGCCGCGCGGTCTCCGCGCTTCGCCTCACGCCTCACGCCTTACGCCTCACGTCCCGAGGAATCTATCCGATATTCTCCGGCGCCGTGGCTTCCCCGTCGGCATCCTCCGCGCCGGACGTTCTCTGCCGCGCCGTCCGTAAGGTCTATGCGGCGGCCCAGCCGGTCGTCGCGCTCGACGGCATCGATCTGGCGGTCACGGCCGGCGAGTTCCTGGCCGTGGTCGGCCCGTCCGGCGGAGGCAAGTCGACGCTCCTCCATCTGCTCGGGGGAATCGACCGCCCGACCTCGGGCGCGGTCCTGGTCGCGGGCCGCGACGTGGCCGCCCTGCCGGAACGGGAGCTGACGCTCTACCGCCGCAGGGACGTCGGCCTGGTCTTCCAGTTCTTCAACCTGCTCCCGCACATCACCGTCGGCGAGAACGTCGAGCTGCCCCGGGCCCTGGACGGACGGCCCGACGCGCAGGCGCGGGCCCGGGAGCTGCTCGATCGGGTCGGTCTGGCACACCGAGCCGCCGCGCATCCCTACGAGCTCTCCGGAGGCGAGATCCAGCGCGTCGCGATCGCGCGGGCCCTGGTGACCGGCGCCCGGCTCCTCCTGGCCGACGAGCCGACCGGCAACCTCGACAGCGCCAACGGCGAGCGCGTGCTGTCGCTCCTGGACGAGATCCGGCGCGAGCGCGGCACGACGCTCGTCCTGGCCACGCACTCCGCGGCCGCGGCCCGGCGGGCCGACCGGGTCGTCGAGATCGCCGACGGCCGGATCGCGGCTCCTCACAATATCTAGATTGTTATCGGCGGGCCGCGCAACGGCTCAGCGCAGTCGGTAGAGAACCACCGCGTCCCGGTGGGCGATGCCCGGCGTCGATGGATTCTCGAACCGGGCGATCTCCCGCATCTCCCGATTGCGGGGCAGGACCGAAGAGCTCGCCGGGATGGCGCCCGAGGGAGACGGAAACGGGTCCGTGGCGACGAACAGGATCGGGACGTCCCGCCGCACGGTCACTTCCCTGGCGGGCCGCCGGATGCCGTGAAAGCCGGCGAAGAGGATGAAGGAGTTCGGACGCCCGGCCGGGCGAAGGATCGGCGCCTGAAACGTCCAGGGAACGAAGTAGAGAAACACGTTGGGGCGGCCGTCGAGGTACGTCCAGACCACGTCGTCGGGCGTCCCGGCGTTGCGCGACGTCACGACGACGACGGGGCCGCGCGCGGCCATCGCCTCGATCGCGGCGACCGCGGCCCGGGACGCGCCGCCCGCCGGCCATCCCGACACGTACTGCCAGAAGTCCGACCGGGCCAGCGGCTGCCGGGCCGGATCGGCGCACTGCAGAGTGAGGGAGCGCGCCGGCCAGGCCAGGAGCGCCGCCAGAATCGCCGCCAGGACCGGGACGCGGATCGGTCGGGGGACGCGCTCTGCCGTCCAGGCCGCCAGGCTCGCCGCCGCCAGCAGAAACGGCGGCACGGCGAAGAGCGCGTAGCGCGACACGGCGGTCGTCGCGAAGCCGACGAACGGAACGAGCGTCGCGGCGATCCAGACCGCGAGGAACGCAAAGAGGCGCTTCTCGCGCCGGGCCAGGAGACCGGCGAGCCCGGCGAGCGCGGCCAGATAGACCGGCGGCGTCAGGTAGATCCACAGCCACCCCGTGTCGGCCGGGGCGTGGAATCCCTCGTAAAGCGTCTCCGGCAGCGTCTCGCGCAAGATCCCCGGAACGAAAACGTAGCGAAGGTTGTCGCCGACGACGCGCGCCATGTGCGACGCGGCGCCCGCGGCGTAGCGGTGGCTGACGTGAAAGAAAACGCGGTCCTGGAGGCCGGGACCGTAGTCGACCAGCAGGACCGGCGAGAAGAGAAGCGCCGCGAGACCGAACGCGGCCGCGACTCGCCGGAGCAGGGAGCGTCTGGCGGCGTCCGCAAGATCGCGCCATCGCAGCGCCGCGGCCGCGATCGGAAGCGCCGCGAGCGCATAGCTGAAGACTTGCTTGGTCAGAAACGCCAGGCCGAGCGCGAGGCCCAGGGCGAGTCCGCCGCGCGACGGGTCGCGGGCCAGGCGCAGGGCGAGCCATGCGACGAGAAGCGATTGCGCGACGAGGAGCGCCTCGGCCAGCGCCATCCGCTGGTAGAAGGCGAGAAACGGACAGGCCAGAAAGAGAAGTCCCGCGGCGAGGGGGAACGGATCGACGCCGGCGGAGCTCGCCTCTCTTCGGGTCCGGCGCGGCCGCGCCAGCGCGGCGAGCTCGCCGCAGAGCGGCATCAGGATCCACAGCGTCGCCAGGCCGGCGGCGACCGAGAGAAGGCGCCCGGCCAGGAGCGGATCGGACGTCGTCCCGAAGACGGCCGCGAGCAGCCAATAATGGAGAGGCGGCTTGGGATCGACCAGCGACACGAGCGCGTTGGCGATCGGCGCGCGCGCAATGAGCTGCGCGTAGCGCAGGTAGATCGACTCGTCGCAGAAGATCGGGAGCGCCATCAACCCCGGAATCCGCAGAGCCAGGTACGCGAGCGTCAGCGCGCCTGGAAGGATCCAGGCGCCCGCGCGCCGCGGGGCTTCGACCGGTGCTGCTCTGGCGATTTGCAGGAGATGGATTCTCGTGTTGTGTAACGAAAGTTTACTATCCAGCGGACAACGTGGGGGCGGGGCTTGTCCAGCCCGCGGGCGGCCGCGTGCCGAGTCCCTACGGCACGCAGACGCTAAAGTGGTCTGCGTTACATGACACGAGCGGGGGGCGGAGCTGGGGTCTGTCCTGGCCTCTTCCCTTCCCGAGCTCTCGGGCGCATTCCAGGAGCGTCTCGCGCCGAGAGCAAAAATCGCCTCGATCAACCCGGCGGTGGCTATATCGACGCGGGCGCGAGTGGTCATTGCCGTTCACCGCTCCTGAAGACAGACTTCCCGTCTGTGACAGCAGCCCGCCCCGGTCACGGGCGGGGGTTCGCCTCAGGAGGTCCGACATGAGAAAACATTTCGCAGCCTTCGCCGCGTGCCTCATCGGCGCGTCCTCGTTTCTCGTCTCCGCCGCGATGGACGGCTCGAGCCCGGGCGGCGGCGCGCCTGCCTCGGAAGCGCCGTCTCCGCAGATGGAGCCCATGCAGCCGGCGCAGCCGATCCAGCCTCTGGAGGCGATGAAGTCGCCTCGCTTTCTGACTCCCGAACAGCAGGCGGACCGTCTTTACACCGAGGGGATGGCCGACAGCAACAAGGCGGACAAGCTCCAGAAGGAGGCCGCTTCCGAAACCGACGCTGCGAGGAAAGCGAAACTGGAAACGAAAGCCAGGGACAAGTACCGGAACTCCATCCGTAAGTTCGCCGAGGCCACGAAGAAAAACCCGAACCACTATTCGGCCTGGGGATATCTTGGCTACGCCTACCGCAAGACGGGCGACTACGCGTCCTCGCTCGAGGCGTGCCAGAAGGCGCTGAGCATCCAGCCCAATTACACGCTGGCCATGGAATACCGAGCGGAGACGCTTCTCGCCCTGAATCGTATCGAAGAGGTCAAGCCCGACTACATCTCGCTCTCTGAGAGGGATCGGGCCCTGGCCGACGAGCTGGCGGCGGCGATCGAGAAATGGGTTGGGAAGAGGAGCGTCGATCCCGCGGGCGTGGATCCGGCCGAGGTCAAAGACTTCGCCCAATGGGCCTCCCAGCGCAAGCAGGGCGCTTCGTAGCTCATCGTGGCGATGCGGTGGACTGCCTCATCTCTCCAATCCTGGGAACAGAGCTCGCGCCGGCCGCCTGACGAGCCTCTCGACGTCCGCGCACGAACTACAGGGGCCGTCCGGCCAGCAGACGCCGCTCCGCGTCGCGGGCGCGATCCCAGTCGGGACAGGCGGCGAGCGCCCGGCGAACAAGGTCCAGCGCCGCTTCGCTCCGGCTCATGTCGTATTCCGCCAGCGCTCGAGCCAGATCCGCGGTGAAGGGATCGTGCAGGCGCGCGAGCTCGCGGAGAGCCTCGGCCGATCGCGACTCCTCCTTTCGGGAATCGGCGAGCGCGGCTTGCAGAGCGAGAAGCCGCGCGTCCCCGGCAGCCTGGCGCTGCGCGATCGCGAGCTCTTCGCGCGCTTCGGGAGCGCGGGCGAGGTGGAGGAGTGCCCGCGCCCGGTAGAAGGCCACGGAGTTGGTGATCGCGCCGCCGCGATCCGGACGATACCCACCCTCCTCGAGCGCGCGCAGGATCCTCTCCGCATCCGCCCAATCGCCGGCGCGCTCGAGCGCGAGCGCCAGATCGAACCTTCGCTCCGGGACCGCCGCATGGCTGAGCTGGGCGAGCGCCGTCTCTCCAAGCGCGTCTGGAGGCACATCGGGAGGCACGCCCACCGGCCAGGTGGCGAGCCAGCAGTTCGCGCGCCGGCTCGCCACCGGATCCTGGGAGGCCGCGGCGACCGCTCCGAGGCCTCGCTGCCGCTGCTCGGAGGCGAACCAGCCGTAGAGATCCTCGCGCGCGACGCGACCGCCGCTCTTGAGAATCCACGCCCCCGCGCACACCGCCGCGACCGCCACGAGCGCGGTGATCGGCCGCGTCCGCGCGCGCCGAAGAATTTCGGCGATGCCGATCCCTCCGAGAACGGCGAGGCCCGGAAGAAGGGCGTTGCGCTGCCGGGCCGAGACGTAGAAGACGACGAGAGTCAACCCGCTCGACAGAACATAGAGAAGCGGAAGGAGCGCCTTTTCCCGCGGGGCGAGAACAAGAGCCGCGAGCGCGAGCGCGACGAGCACGCCCGTCGGAATCCACGGGAGACGTTTGAGCTCCTGATCTTTGCGCCACATCGAGGCGAGGTCGTAAATCTCGTAGCTCGAGATTGCCAGCCGGGCCTTGGCCAGCTCGAGCTCGAGGGCTCGACGCGGATGCGCGCCGGCATAGAGCAGCGCCTTTCGCGTCCAGTAGCGATTGGGCGGGAGAGGGTCCGGCGTTCCCGCTTGAGCCCGGGCCGCCACGAGGCGATAAGCGCTGTGCAGAGGATCGGACTCGACCGACGGATTTTCGAGATCGACCGCGATGACCGGATCGACGCCGGCCGCCCCGGTGGCGGAAGGATTCATGCCCTCGTAGAAGACATAGCCGGGATCCATGATTCGCAGCATCCCCGTCAGGCTCACGCTGGCGATGAGCGCGAGCGCCACCGGCAGCGCCGCGGCGGCAACCAGGAGCATCGCGCCGCGCCAGCGCGTGGACAGCGGAGGTCGATCGGCCGCGGATCGCGAGCCTTGAAGCCAGAGTCCGCCCGCGAGAGCGATCAGGACGAGAAGGGCCGCCGGCCGAGCGTCGATGGAGAGACCGAGGAGAACGCCGGCCAAGAGCAAGCCCCGACGCGCGTTTCCACGACCGTCGTGCTGCACTTCGATGAGAAGCGCGAGCGCCGCGGAATTCAACAAGAGGATCAGGGTCTCGGGTTCGAGCTCGGCGGCGTTGACGAGCGCCGCCCGGTTTCCCAGGACCAGGAGAAGAGCGGCGATTCCCGCCGGAGCGCCGGCGAGACGGCGGGCGGCCAGGCCCGTGAACAGGGCCGCGAGCGTCAGACCAACGACCTGAAGGGCGCGCAGCGGTTTCCAGCCGGCGAACGGCAGGACCCGATAGAGACAGACTTGCGCCAGATACGCGGGACTCAAATCGCCGAGCCGCTCCCGCGGCACGTCTCCTCTCACGATCCGATCGGCGACGTCGAGATACTTCGCGAAGTAACCCTGGTCGCGGAGATGGTCGACGAGTCTCAACCGGGACGCCGTCAACAGAGCCAGGAGAAGCCCGAGGACGGCGATCCTGATACCGCGCGACACGATGCTTCTATAGTAAGGGCTGGTCCAGAGTTTTCGTGAGGTCTCTCTCCGAAGCTCAGGGGGTCAGTCCTGAAATCCTGTAGTATTCAGGCCAACGCCTGCTGAACGCAGCCGTTTGACCACCGCCGACACTCGCCGCCGAAGACGAGCGCTGGACTTGAGCATCTCTTCCAGTCTTTGAATGTTCCTCACCAGAGTCGACTCATCTCGGTGGAGGTACCGCGCCATTCGAGCCCACGAAATCCCGCCCAGCCGGCGCCCGAGATAGCCCGCCATCGCCCTCGCCTCTGAGAGGGCCCGTCGGCGGCTCGGTCCCCGCAGATCCTCGACACGGAAATCGAGAATGGCGCCGACGGCGGCCAGGACGCGCGATTCCTTCAGTCCGCGGATGGGTGGCTCCAGCTCGCGAGCCTGCTCGAATCGCTGCAGCGCGAACTCCTCGTCGCCCTTGACCACCTGGCCCAGGCTCTCGACGTCCTCGTAGCGCACCCCTTCGCCCCTCGCCATGAACTCCCGATACCCCTTCACCGCCTCCCGCCGCCGGCGCCCGAAAATCGCCAAAATTTCATCGAGGCCAAGCCATTCCGGCCCCTCGCCTTTTCGGTAATACCGATCACTCGACCATCGATAATCGGCCGGCCGAATGACTACCCCGGCATCGACCGGATTTTCGTGGATGTATCGCACAAGGGCCAGAAGATACGGATCCCTCTGCACCAGGAAAGCCTTGTACCGACCCTGGAACAAATGTCCCGGCCGGCGGTGGCGCCGATTGAACCACTGCGTGAATGACGATTGCAGGCCCGCCATGATCCGCGACAGCGGCTCCTCGCCCCTCCGGATCGCCAGATGAACGTGGTTGTCCATGAGGCAATAGGCCAGGAGCGTGAAGCCGAACTTGTCCCTGTAGTGGCTCAAGCGCCGAAGGTACTGCTCGCGATCCTCGTCATCCCAGAAGATCGGTCTGCGCTCGTTACCACGCGCCACCACGTGGTAGACCGCGCCCGAGAACTCGAGCCGGGGAGGCCGCGCCATTCAAGCGCAATAATACAGTATTTCAGGACTGACCCCACCCGGTTCCCCACAACTTCGCGTAGCGGCGGTTTGGGTTCATGTCCCTGGAACAGGTGCCCCACCCGATCATGCCGCCGGTTGAAGTACTGCGTGTACGACGCCTGCAGCCCGGCCATGATCTTGGACACCGGGACCTTGCCCGCCTCGATCGCCAGATGGACGTGATCGTCCATCTGGCAATAGGCCAGAAACCGGAAGCCGAACTTCTCCCGGTAGCGCGCGATTCGGCGTCCTAAGGAGACCTGTCTCGCCTACCTGACGAACCGCGGCATTCTCAGTCCTGAGAGGGTTCTGCTATCATCCGTGCTGTTCCCCGGGAGGTGCCCGATGATGTTCATTCGACCCTCGATGACTGCGGTCGTTGGAAGCGCCGTTGTCGCAACGACGGCCGCGCTCGTCGCGGCCGGCAGCACGTATTACGACCACGGCAAGCCGATCGCGCTGACGGACTCCTACGCCTGCACGCAGCCCGACATGCTGAACGAGGGCAAGCTGGTGACGATCGTCGCCTTCTCAAATGGTCCGATGGACAAGGCGGCCGCGACGGCCGCGGACGACCCGTGCCGGGCACTCGGCCATCAGGTCGGCAAGAGGTTCAAAGTTCTCGTCGAACTCAAGATCAAGTACGACGGCAGTCCGTACAACGTTCAGATCTACGACACGAATGGCACGTCATCGCGCAATGAGAGCGCGGCGTTGAAGCTGACGAAGAACGACGGCAAGCGGATCGAGGGCACGTACGTCTCCAGGGACGCCGCGTACAAGAGATCGCCTGATCACGTGTTTTTCGATCTGGCGTTCGCACTCGACGTCGCTCACAGCAGATAACGTCCGGCCGCCACGCGGCGAAAGCGCTGTTGGTCCCCCGGCAGCGTGGCGTGGGGTCAGTCCTGAAATCATGTATTATTTTGTCGGCCAGCCGCCGCGCGCAGCCTTCTGGCCACGGCCGACATTCGCCGCCGAAGGCCAGCCCTGGCTTTGAGCGTCGCTTCCAGCCTCTGGATGTTCCTCACCAGAGTCGACTCATCTCGGTGGAGGTGGCGCGCCATTCGAGCCCACGAGATCCCACCCAGCCGGCGCCCAAGATAGCCCGCCATCGCCCTCGCCTCTGAGAGGGCCCGTCGGCGGCTCGGTCCCCGCAGGTCCTCGACACGGAAATCGAGAATGGCGCCGACGGCGGCCAGGACGCGCGATTCCTTCAGTCCGCGGATGGGTGGCTCCAGCTCGCGAGCCTGCTCGAATCGCTGCAGCGCGAACTCCTCGTCGCCCTTGACCACCTGGCCCAGGCTCTCGACGTCCTCGTAGCGCACCCCTTCGCCCCTCGCCATGAACTCCCGATACCCCTTCACCGCCTCCCGCCGCCGGCGCCCGAAAATCGCCAAAATTTCATCGAGGCCAAGCCATTCCGGCCCCTCGCCTTTTCGGTAATACCGATCACTCGACCATCGATAATCGGCCGGCCGAATGACTACCCCGGCATCGACCGGATTTTCGTGGATGTATCGCACAAGGGCCAGAAGATACGGATCCCTCTGCACCAGGAAAGCCTTGTACCGACCCTGGAACAAATGTCCCGGCCGGCGGTGGCGCCGATTGAACCACTGCGTGAATGACGATTGCAGGCCCGCCATGATCCGCGACAGCGGCTCCTCGCCCCTCCGGATCGCCAGATGAACGTGGTTGTCCATGAGGCAATAGGCCAGGAGCGTGAAGCCGAACTTGTCCCTGTAGTGGCTCAAGCGCCGAAGGTACTGCTCGCGATCCTCGTCATCCCAGAAGATCGGTCTGCGCTCGTTACCACGCGCCACCACTGATAGACAGCGCCCGAGAACTCGAGCCGGGGAGGCCGGGCCATTCAAATGCGATAATACAGTATTTCAGGACTGACCCCATTTGTCAGTTCGGGAAATGGAGCCCGAGCGCGGTGGCCAGAAACACGGCCATCTGCCCGCGGGTGATGGGGCTGTTCGGGCAGTAGTTCCCGCCGCCGCAGCCGGCGGTGATTCCGGCCGCGACGAGAGCCTCGACGAACTTGAATTGAGGGCTGCTCGTGGGCACGTCGGTGAACGTCGCGACCCCGGGGCCGGGGCTGACCTGCAGCTTGTAACCGATCGAGGCGCCGAGGATCAGATTGGTGGGGTTGCCCGCCGTCTCCGTAACCCTGAGCAGCAGCTGTTGGGCGTTGTTGTGGAGCGTAAAGCTCTGCGACGTCAGGTCGACGGTCTGGGCGACGCAACCCGTCCCGACCGCCGCGCTGGCGCTCGTGATGTTCCCCAAGAGAACACAGTTCGCGCCCAGGGAATCGCAGTATGTGAGCTCCGCCGTGACATGGTGGTCGCTGATGTTGGTGTCGCAGGAATCGAGCTCCAGGGACGTGATGAGAGCGCCGCTCGGGATGTGGGGATGGGCCAGGAAGGACGCGGGCATTCCGAAAGAATACTTTCCCTGAAATCCGAATTGGGTGACCGTGGTGTAGTCGTACGTCGACTGCTCGGGCGTCAGCTCTGCGAAGCCGATGTGGTAGAGGATCGGATTCGACGTGCCGTAGCCGGGGGAGACGCCCGCCGTTGCGGGCGACTGGGCGAAGACCCCTGGCGCGCAGAGGGCGAGAAGTAGGATCGGCAAAACCCTGCCCAGACGTCTCGAGGCCCGAAAGCTCCGTCGGATCGGTCGCATGCGTGGTCACCTCCTCCGTAACAGGATAACGCCTCCCACCAACGCTCATCCTGAGAGGTCGAGATGATCCGCGCCGCTTCGCTCCGGAACGAGCGTCTCGTCGGGTCGGCCGGCTGCTGCTTGGACGTCAGGAAATAGGATGGGAGACGGGGTCAAAGCTTCTCGAAAGAGGTGCCTGTATTCAAGTGATCAGTCCTAAATCTCTTGCGGCGATTGTCATGCCCAGTCCTCCAGGATCCGAAAGCCCGCGATTTCAGGACTGACCCTGCCCTGCCCAGCCCGTTGCGGCCTGCGCTATCTTGCTCACCGGTGATCGGTTGAAGGGCATTCTCCTCGTCCTCCGCGCCCTGGTCCTCGGGCCGGCGCTGCGGCGGCCGCTGCGGCTGGCGCTGCCGGCGATCGGGGTCGCGGTCGGCGTCGCCGCCGTGGCGGCGATCCACCACGCCAACCGGAGCGTCACCGAGTCCTTCCGCGAGGCCGCGGCGTCGCTCTCGGGCAGGAGCGACTTTGTCGTCACCGGCGTGGCCGGGGTCCCGGTCGAGGCGCTGCGGTCGCTCTCCTTCCTGTGGGGGCGCGGCTCCTTCGCTCCGGCGGTGACGGGCACGGCGGTCGTCGACGACGGCTCGGGCGAGATCGCCGAGATCCTCGGGATCGATCCCGGGGGCGACCGCGTCGTGCGGGAGATCCGGGTGGTCGGAGAGGAGCCCATCGAGAAGCTGCTCGCTCCGGGCGCGGTCTTCCTCGGACAGAGCTTCGCGCGGCGGCACCATCTGGCTCCCGGCAACAAGTTTTCTATTGTTGCCGGCGGCGTCCGCAGGAGCGCGACCGTGGCGGGGCTTCTGGAGCTGTCCGGCGCGGCGCGGGCGGCCGGCGGAGACCTCCTGGTCACGGGAGTCTTCACCGCGCAGAAGCTCCTGGGGCGCGAGGGCTTCGTCGACCGCGTCGACATCGTCCTCGATCCGGGAGAGCCGCGGGACGCGCGTGAAGAACTGGCCCGGGAGATCCGGAAGCGCCTCCCTCCCGGCCTGACGCTGCAGCTGCCCGGCGCTTCGGCGGCGACGGCGGACCGCATGGTGCGCGCCTTCCGCTTCAACTTGAACGCGCTCGGCTCGCTGACGCTCTTGGTCGGCGTCTTCCTGATCGCCAACGCCGTCTCGATCTCGGTGCTGCGGCGGCGCCCGGAGATCGCCACGCTGCGCGCGCTCGGAACGTCGCGCGGGACGATCTTCGCCGCCTTCCTCGCCGAGGGACTGGCCGTGGGCGCGGCGGGCACGGCTCTGGGAGAGATCGGCGGCGTCTTCCTGGCCCGCGCGGCGCTGCGATCGGTCGCCGGAACGGTCGGGAGCATTTACCTGCCGACCGCGCGCATCGCGGCGGCCGGCTACTCGGCCCCGGCCCTCCTCGCCGCCCTCGTCGGCATGGCCGCGGCGCTCGCGGCCACGCTCCTGCCGGCCGCGGAGGCGACCCGGGTCGCGCCGGCGCCGGCGATGCGCGCGGGCTCGGTGGAATCGGTCCGCCGCGGCAAGCGCACGCGCCAGGGGTTCGCCGCGCTGGGAGCCCTGGCGCTGGCCGCCGGGGCCGCCGCGGCTCCGGCCGTCAACGGCTTCCCCTTCTTCGGCTTTGCCGCCGTGGCCCTGGTCGTCGCCGCCCTCGGCTTCGCCGCGCCGATCCTCGTTGCCAACGCCACCCGCGCGGCCGCCTCTCCCCTGGCGCGGCTCTTCGGCGCGTCGGGCCGCCTGGCCGCCGGCTTCTTCGGCGGATCGCTCGCCCGCAACGCCGTCGCCGTCGCCGCGCTGGCCATGGCTCTGGCCATGACGCTGGCCATGATCGTGACGGTCTCGTCGATCCGCGAGACCGTGCGCGTCTGGGTCGGACAGACTCTGCGGTCGGACCTCTTCGTCAAGGCCGCCGCCGGCAGGAACCGCGGCTTCATCGGGGATCTTCCTCCCGACGTCCTCGATTTCCTCGGGTCGATCCCTGGCGTCGCCGCGCTCGATCCCCTGCGGGTCCGCGACGCGGCCGACGAGCGCGGGCGCCCCTACACCGTCGGCTCGGGTGACTTCCGCGTCCTGGCGCGCCTGGGAGGCCTTCCGTTCTTGAACGGCCGCAACGCCGAGGAGACCGCGCTGGCCGCGCGGGCCGGCAACGAGGCCCTCGTCTCCGAGCCCTACGCGCGCCGCTTCGGCGTTCGCGCCGGCGGCACGGTGCGCCTGGTCACGCCGCGCGGACCGCGGGACTTGCGCGTCGAGGGGATCTACCGCGACTACTCCAACGACAAGGGGACGGTCATGCTCGACCGCGCCCTCTACCTCTCCCTCTTCGGCGATCCCCGCGTCACCAGCGTCGCCGTCCTCGCCGGGCCCGGACAGGACGCGCAGGAGCTGCGCCGGCGGATCCTGGCCGCGGCGCAGGGCCGGTACGCGCTCTCGATCTCGACCAACCGCGAGCTGCGCCGCGCCGCGCTCCAGATCTTCGACCGGACCTTCGCGGTGACCCGCGCTCTCGAGGCCATCGCCATCGCGGTCGCCATCCTGGGAATCGCCAACGCCCTGGTGGCCTCGGCGGTCGAGCGCCGGCGCTCCTTCGGGCTCCTGCGCGCGATCGGCGCGGACGCGCGGCAGATCCGGCGGTCGGTGCTCCTGGAGGCGGCGCTCACGGGGATCGTCGCCGCGGCGGCCTCGATCGCCGCCGGCGCGGCCTTCGCCTACCTGCTCCTGGCCGTCCTGAATCCCCAGTCCTTCGGATGGACGGTCGCGCTGGACATTCCCGCGGCCCGCCTCGCGGCAACCGTCGCGGTCGTGCTCGCCGCCTCGCTCGCCGCGGGGATCCTTCCGGGAGGACTCGCCGCCGCCGTCGACCCCGCCGCGGCGCTGGCGGAAGAGTGAGGGGGGAACAATTGGCGATTGGTGATTGGTGATTGGTGATTGGTGATTTGTGATTCGGGCCGGTAAAACGTCGGGGCGAAGAGTCGCTCTTTGTTTGGTGTGTGTCGGGGCAGGCCTCGTAGCCTTCCGTGCCGGGCGGGCGGGGACAAGCCCCGCCCCTACGAAACCGAGCCTTGCGAGCCCTCTCTCGTTCCCCAGGGACCACGGCAGCCATTCCGACGCCGCGATCGAGTGGTGGTACTACACCGGGCACCTGACCGACGAGCGCCAGCGGGAGTACGGATTCCAGCTGACGTTCTTCCGCCTGCGGGACCTCGACCTGGCGCACTTCGCCTGGACCGACGTCGGGGCCAAGACGTTCCGCTTCGAAGAGAAATCGCACCTGGCCCTTCCGGGGATCGCCGAGACGGCGGCGGATCGCCTGGCCGTCTCCAACGAGGACTGGTCGGCCGAGGCCCGGCCGGACGGCGCGCACCATCTCAAGGCGCGCGGCCGCGAATGGGACCTCGACCTGACCCTGCGGCCCTCCAAGCTCCCCGTGGCCAACGGACCGGGCGGGATCTCGCGCAAGGGCCCGGGCGCGAACGAGTACTCCCATTACGTCTCGATCACCCGGCTCCAGGCGCGCGGGCGATTTCGCGATCGCGGCCGCCAGGGGACCCTCTCCGGCACGGCCTGGTTCGACCACGAGTGGGGTCCCGGGGCGCTTCCGAAGGAGGCGGCCGGCTGGGACTGGTTCGCGCTGCAGCTCTCCGACGGCTCGGACCTGATGCTCTACCGCATGCGCGACCGGACCGGCCGGGCCACCGCGTTCTCCGCCGGCACGTTCGTCGACGAGCGCGGAAAGGCGCAGCCCGTCCGCTGGCAGGACGTCACGCTGACGGAGCAGGCGCGCTGGAAGTCGCCTCGAACGGGCGCGACCTACCCGGCGAAATGGCGGATCGCCGTCGCCTCCGCGGGCCTCGACGCGACGGTGGAGCCCCTGGTGCCCGATCAGGAGCTCGTGACCGAGCAGTCGACCGGCGTCATCTACTGGGAAGGGACCTGCAAGGTCGCGGGGACGCGCGCCGGACGGCCCGTCGCCGGGCGCGCCTATGCCGAGCTGACGGGGTATGCGCGCCGCGACGTGCCGGGGTTCGGACCGTAGAAGGACGCAGGTGGTAGGACGTGGGTGGTAGGGGATCACCGACGTTCTACGTCCTTCCCAAGCCCTATTTCTTCTTGTACCCCTGATCGACCGTTTCGATCGTCAGGTAGAAGTACTTGGCGTTCTTGAGATTCCTGTAGACGTAGGGGAAGGCGATGCGGAAGTGATCGCGCTCTCCCTTGTCGAGGTGGCCGATCTTGTTCCCGCCGCTCCCCGCGGCGACCAGGTTTCCCTGCTCGTCGAAGACCGCGATCGCGATGCCGACGATCTGATCGAGGAACCCGTTGTTGTCGACGCGCACTTCCGCGCTGGTGTTGGCGACCCGCAGAGGTTTGATCGTGTCGCCCAGATTCCAGGCGATCTGCGCGACGGACAGGTTGTTCCACTTGAAATCGACGTTCTGAACGCCGCCGGCGCCGGGGGCCCAATCGAACTTCTGCGTGGAGACTTCGGCGCGCGCTGCGGCAGCCAGGAGCAGGACGCAGACGGACAGTGCGAAGCGTTTCACCATCGTGCCACCTCCGTCGAGGAGGCTAGCACGTGAGGTGCCAAGTGGGCGTGAGGCGTAAGGCGTGAGGCGTAAGGCGTGAGGCGGACGACGAAGCGGATTCCGGTCTTCGCCTTACGCCTGCGGCCTTACGGCGCGCGTCAGCGGCCGCCGCTCAGAGCTCCGACGGAGGCAGCGAGGACGCCGGGTTGAAGGTGGTCGGCCGAGGGCCCGCCCCACGCAACCGACTGTGCCGGTACCCGTACAGCAGGTAGATGACCAGACCGACGCCCAGCCATCCCACGAACCGCCACCAGGACGAGGGCGGCAGGTAGTAGATCAGGCCCAGGCACGACAGGATCCCGAGAACCGGAAACAGCAACGGCCCGAAGGGCACGCGGAAGGGCCGCTCGCGGCCGGGATCCTTGTAGCGCAGGACGATGATCCCGAGGCAGATCAGGATGAACGCGAAGAGCGTCCCGATGTTGGTCAGGTTCACCATGTCGTCGAGCGAGGTGAACATCGCCGTCACGCCGACGAGGACGCCGGTCAAGATCGTGGTGACGTACGGCGTGCGGAACTTCGGATGGACCTTGGCGAACGACTTCGGAAGCAGGCCGTCGCGCGCCATGGCAAAGAAGATGCGCGGCTGGCCGAGCTGGAAGACCAGCAGCACGGCGGTGTGCGCGACGACCGAGCCGAAGGCCACCACCCCGACCATCCAGCCCGGCATGTTGACGAACTTCATGGCCAGGGTCAGCGGCTCGGCCTGCTCGTTGGAGAGGGTCTTGCGCAGCGCTTCGAACGGGATCATCCCGGTGAAGACCGCGGCGATGACGGCGTAGATGATCGTGCAGATCACCAGCGACCCGATGATCCCGAAGGGCATGTCCCGCTTGGGATTGCGGGCCTCTTCCGCCGTGGTCGAGACCGCGTCGAAACCGATGTAGGCGAAAAAGACGATGGCCGCGCCGGCGGCGATCCCGGAGAATCCGTTGGGCGCGAAGGGATGCCAGTTGGCCGGCTTGACGTAGTGGAAGCAGACGAACACGAAGAAGCCGAGCACGACGAGCTTGATCGCCACCATCCAGAAGTTGAAATTCGCCGACTCCTTGACGCCCCACACCAGCACGACCGTGATCGCGGCCACGATGAGGAAGGCCAGGATGTTGAAGACGATGGGGACGCCGAAGAGGTGCGGGGCGTGCCGCACGATGTCGGGCATCTTGTCGCGCGCGGTCGTGAAATCGATGGTGATCCAGTCGGGAAGATGGACGCCCAGCCCCTGGAGCAGCGTGTTGAAGTAGTTGGCCCAGGAGATCGCCACCGCCACGTTGCCGATGGCGTACTCCAGGATCAGGTCCCAGCCGATGATCCAGGCGATCAACTCGCCCAGCGTGGCGTAGGAATAGGTGTAGGCCGAGCCGGCCACGGGCACCATCGCGGCGAACTCGGCGTAGCAGAGCGCGGTGAAGGCGCAAACCGTGGCCGTCACGACGAAGGAAAGCATCAAGGCCGGACCGGCCCCCGGACGCGCCGCGTCGCCCGCGGATGCCGTGCCGATGGTGGCGAAGATGCCGGCGCCGATGATCGCGCCGACGCCCAGGGCCACGATGTTCCACGGGCCCAGCGCGCGCTTCAACTCGTGGCCGGGCTCGTGCGTCTCGGCGATCAACTCGTCGAGCGACTTGGTCTGGAATAGCCGTTTGACCACCGACAAAGTGCGGGGAGTTTACCAGCGGGTCGCGGCGGCCGCGCCCGAAAACCTCGGCCGGATTCGGACCCGGTTGCGGCCGCGGGCGGCGGCGAGCATCCGCGTTTCGCGCCGACGCAAGACGACCGGCCGCGCGCGGCCGCGAGCATCCGCGTTTCGCGCCGTAGGGGCGGCCCTTGCGGCCGCCCGCGGGCGGGGACAAGCCCCGCCTCGACGGCTCTCAGCGGGCCGCGATCACCGCGGCCAGCTCCGACAGGGACGCGATGCGGTCGGGCACGGCGGGATGGCGGCCGGTTCGGTCGAGGAGGACGGCCGAGAGCCCGGCGCTGCGCGCGGCCTCGTAATCCTCGGCCAGAGAGTCGCCGACGTGGAGGACTTGCTCCGGCGCGACGTCCATCCGCCGGCAGGTGATCCGAAAGATCTCCGGATCCGGCTTTCCGATCCGCTCGATCGCGGACACCGAGACCGCGCGGAAGCGCGCGTGGAGACCGAGCGCCTCCAGGAGCGTCGGCAGGTAGGAGTCCCAGTTGGAGACGACCGCGAGCGGGAGGCCGCGCGCGGCGAGCGCGTCGAGCGCGGGCAGGACGTCCTCGTAGACGGCCCAGGAGCCCGGATCGCGAAAGTGCGTCGCCAGCCGCGCGAAGACCTCCGCGGACACCGAGCCGCCGTCCAGATCGCGGCGCACGCGGTTCAGGAAGCGATGCCAGAATGCCGATTCCCCGCTCACGCCCCCGTAGCGGTCGGCGGCCGACTCGGCGTGGACCTCCTGCCAGGCCCGCGAGAGAGCGCGCGCGAAATCCTCGAAGCGGAAGCGCGCCCCGTCCTCCGCGAACTCCCGGGCGTACACCTCCTCGACCGGAGGGTGCGGGTGCAGAAGCGTCGCGCCCGCGTCGAAGAAAACGGCGCGGAGCGTCACTCCGCGGAGAGCGCGTTCTCCCGCATCACGCCGTCGAGCGCGCCGTTCAAGGCGTCCAGGCACCGCGCGGCCGCGGCCAGGGCCCTGGAGCGATCCTCCGCCGTCGCGGCGATCCGGGACAGCGCGTCGCGCTCGACCCTGCGGTGCCACACGTCGGCTTCCTCGTGGACGGTGAAGAACCGGATGGCGTCGGGATCGGAGATGCCGTAGAAGGCGGCCAGCCCCTCCCGCTTGGTCCTGGCGATCTCGGGAATCTGGGACTCGTAGGCGTAGAGCGCGGCCAACCCTTCCGGCGTCGATCCGCCGCGGGTCGCGCCGAGGAACTCCGCCACGGCCGCCGCGACTTCGGGAGTCCGGGGAGCCGAGGCCAGGTCGCCCGGCGCGGCCCCGAGCGCGGCGCCGAACCGCCGCCAGAGAGCCGGATGGTTGTCCTCGCCCCGCTCTTCCTCGATCAGGTTCTCCAGCAGCTCCTGGCGCAGGGCCGCGTCTTCGCAGCCGGCGTGGACGGCCGAGACGTAGCGCGGAAAGTTCGCGACCTGCGGATAATAGGAGACGGCGTACGCGCGCAGCGTCTCCCTGGAAAGCTTGCCCTGGCTCCAGAGGACGTAGAAGGGATGCTTCAACAGGTGCTTCGCGTCCACCAGGGCATCGAGAGCCGCCAGGAATTCCTCGGACATCATCGGTCCTCCTTGTCGCACTCTCGCATTCTTTCAGAACCGCCGCCCCACGTTGCGGGACATGTTTCTGATCCCTCTCGCGCCGGGAGAGGGAAAACATGCAAGTCGATCGGGGCGCGGGCGGGGACAAGCCCCGCCCCTACGAAACCGGGGAAGGAACGATCCGAAGCGCTCGCCGGAGGGGAAGACGTCGCTTCGGGTCTTCGCCTCACGCCTCACGCCTTACGCCTCTCGCCTCCCGCCCGGTCACGGCATGACCTGTCCGCCGTCGGCGACGATGGCCTGGCCGGTGACGTTGCGCGCTTCGTCGGACGCGAGGTAGGCCGCGAGGGCGGCGATCTCGGAAGGATCGAGGACGCGCCCGAGCGGGGCCATCCTCGCGGCGGCCTGCCGGCCGTCCTCGACGGTTTTTCCGGTCTGCGTTCCGATCCGGCGGAAGCCGTCGCGCGCCATCTCCGTCTCGACCCAGCCCGGGCAGATCGCGTTGACCGTGATCTCCCGCGGCGCGAGCTCCATGGCCAGCGCCCGGGTCAAGCCGATGACGCCGTGCTTGGTCGCGCAGTAGGCGGCGTACCCGGCCACGCCGAACCGGCCGAGAACCGAAGACATGTTGACGATGCGGCCGCCCCGGGGAAGAAAGGGAGCCGCCTCGCGCGTGAGGCGGAAGGCCGCGGTCAGGTTGGTCGCCAGGATCGCGTTCCAGCGCGCGTCGTCGGGATCCTCGAGCGGCGTCGGGCCGCCGAGCCCCGCGTTGTTGACGAGAATGTCGATGCGCCCCCAGCGCGACACCGCCGCGGCGATGGCGTTGGAGACAGAGATGGACAACGTCACGTCGCAGCCGATGGCCAGGGCTTCCCCGGCCAGCGACTCGATCTCGCCGACGATGCGCGCGCAGGCCGCTTCGTCGCGCGCGGCCAGGGCCACCCGCGCGCCTTCGGCGGCGAACCGCCGGGCGATCGCTTCGCCGATCCCGCGCGAGGCCCCGGTCACGAAGGCGACTTTCCCGGCCAGGCGGCGGGCCGACGGACGCGGATCGCCGCCGCCCCTGGACGAGTAGGAATGCTCCTGTCCCACGCTGTCCCTCCCTCTTCTGGTGTTTCTGCCGAGGATCAATGCCCGGTCGGCACCGGCTCCCCCGCCCTTCGGAACGCGTCGAGCTCGGGCGGAAGGGGGAAGGAGACGTCCTCGACGACGGTGGCCACTTCCCGCACGCGCGGCGACCCGAAGCCGCGCAGGTGATCGACGATCTGCTCGACCAGAAGCTCCGGCGCCGAGGCGCCCGACGTGACGCCGACCGTGTCGGCGCCGTCCAGCCACGACGGGTCGAATTGGGACACGTCGTCGAGCAGGTACGCCCGGGCCCCGGCCAGGCGGGCCTCCTCGACCAGGCGGTTGGAGTTGGAGGAATTGCGCGAGCCCACCACCAGGACGACGGGGGCCTCGCGGGCCAGCGCCCGCACGGCCACCTGGCGGTTTTGCGTGGCGTAGCAGATGTCGTCGCTCGCGGGACAGCGGATGAGGGGAAAGCGCCGCTTCAGGGCGTCGAGGATCGGCCGGGTGTCCTCGACCGAAAGCGTCGTCTGCATCACGCAGGCCACGCGCTCGGGGTCGGCGATGGCCACGGACTCCGCGTCCGCGACGCTGGCCACCAGGAGCGCCATCCCGGCGGCCTCTCCCATCGTCCCCTCCACCTCTTCATGGCCGGGATGGCCGATCAGGACGACCTGGAATCCCATGCGGGCGAACCGCACGGCCTCCCGGTGCACCTTGGTGACCAGCGGGCAGGTGGCGTCGAGGATCCGGAGCCCCCGGGCCGCGGCGTCGGCGCGGACGGCCGGCGAAACGCCGTGGGCCGAGAAGACCACGGTCGCCCCGTCGGGCACCTCGGAGAGCTCCTGGACGAACCGCACGCCGCGCTCCTCGAAGCCTTGCACAATATGCTTATTGTGAACGATCTCTTTGCGGACGTAGAGGGGACCGGGAACCGCTTCCAGGGCGAGCTCCACGATTTCGACGGCGCGGACCACGCCGGCGCAGAAGCCCCGCGGCGAGGCGAGGAGAACCGTCTTCAGGTGGCGGAGAGCCACATGCGCATTCTATCGGAGGCGGACGGAGTCCAGGCCGGCGAGCAGAATCGGCGCGCCCGGCAAGACCTCCGCCGACCCGGCGCCCCAGGGCGCCATCGTTTCCGGGCGGGTATCCCGCCGGAAGAGCGTCCATTCCAGGCCGCAGGCCTCGCAGAATCGCTCGCCCGGGGCCGCCTCGCGGCCGCAGCCGTCGTTGCCGCACCGGATCACCTCGACGTGGTCGCTCATGATCTCTTCTCCCGTTCCCGTGCTCCCCGGGCGGGGACCGGCCCCGTCGCGGGAAGCAAGTAGTTGAGCAGCTCGCGCTCGCAGCGCTCCCGATAGGCCGGGAAGGTCGCCTCCTGGTCCTTCTCCATCAGCCACTGGAGCATCAGTCCGTCGAAGATCGCGCGCAGGGTCGAGGCCGCCTCGGCCGGATCGCGCAGGGCGAAGACGCCCCGGCGCATGCCTTCCTCGACGATGCCCCGGTCGATCTCCCGACAGCCCGCGTAGAAGCGCTCTCCGACCTGCCGGAAAGCCTCCCTCCGCGCGGCCAGTCCGCAGAAGTCGATGTACGCGCGGAAGAAGGCGCGGTTCTTCAGAGGCGATGGAAAGATCAAGCCGACCAGCGCGCGGATCTTGTCGGACGGATCCGCCGCCTGCGCCACCGCCTGACGCATGCGGTCCTGAATCGAGTCGATCAGCCACGCGAAGAGGTTGCAGAACAGGTCTTCCTTGGAATCGAAGTAATAGAGCGTCACTCCCTTGGAGACGCCGGCCCGGTCGGCGATGTCCTCGAGGGTGACGTCGGAGAACCCCTTCTCGCCGACTTCGCGAAACGCCGCTTTCAAGAGAGCCAGCCGGCGCTCGGACTCGTGCGTGGCGGCGGCGGCTTTGGGCATGGCGGTATACTAACTGACCGGTCGGATAAATACAAGTCGGACAAGGGACCAAGGACTACGGACACTCCTCCCTTGTTAGACTCCGCTCCGATGCGCATCCATCTCCTTTATTTCGCGTCATTTCGGGACGCCGCCGGCAAGGGCGAGGAGATGCGGGACCTGCCGGACGGAACGAGGGTTCGAGATCTCTGGGCCACGCTCGCTGGCGAGGTCCCGAGGTTCGGCGCTTTTCCGGCGATGCCCCCGGCGGCGGTCAACGAGGAATACGTGGACGCGGAAACGGTCTTGTCCGATGGCGATGAAATCGCGTTCCTGCCGCCGGTGGCGGGAGGATGAGGAAGAATTTGTGAATTGAGATTTGTGATTTGTGATTGCGTCGGACAAGGCTTGACGAGCCGAAATCACAAATCGCCAATCACAAATCGCAAATCATCCGCACGCATGTTCCTGACTGCCCAACCGATCGACGTCGCCGCGCTGCTTCACGAAGTCCGCGCCTCCGACGGCGCGCTCTGTCTCTTTCTCGGCGTCGTGCGCGACGAGAAGGACGGGCGGGAAACCGTGGCCATCGAGTACGAGGCCTACGGCGCGATGGCGGAAAAGGAGGTGGAGACGATCGCCGGGCAGCTCGCCGAGCAATGGCCGTCGGTCCGCGTGGTCATCCGTCATCGCGTCGGGCGCCTGACGGTCGGCGAGGCTTCCGTGGCCATCGCGGCCGCCTCCCCCCACCGCGCCGAGGCGTTCGCGGCCTGCCGCGCGGCCATCGATCGCATCAAGACGACCGTCCCGATCTGGAAGAAGGAGCACCACCCGGACGGGTCGTCGGATTGGGTGGACCCCACGAAGACGACCGGGGGACGGGGGGACGGGGGACGGGGTGAAAGGGATCGCTCGAGACGGTTTCCTTGATAGCATTCGTCGCTCTGCAGTACCGGAGGTTTTCTCATGAGCACACAAACTCCTGCCCGCGACTGGACGAGCGCGCAGCTCGATCATCCGGTCGTCAACTACCGCGCCGCCGACGGCATCGCGATCATCGAGATGGACGATCCGCCGGCCAACACCTACACCTACGCCCTGATGCGGCAGTTGGACGACGCCATCCTGAAGGCGCGGTTCGACGACGACGTCCACGTCCTCATCCTGCGCGGCAAGGGCGACCGCTTCTTTTCCGCCGGCGCCAACATCGGGATGTTGAACGCGGTCACGCCCGGCTTCAAATACTTCTTCTGCCTGCACGCCAACGAGACGCTCCTGCGCCTGGAGCACACGCCCAAGCTGGTGATCGCCGCCTTGAACGGCCATACCGTCGGCGGGGGCCTGGAGATCGCCATGGCCTGCGACCTGCGCATCGCGCGCAAGGACGCCGGCAAGATAGGCCTTCCCGAAGTGACGCTGGGCGTCCTTCCCGGGACCGGCGGTACGACGCGCCTGGCCAAGATGGTCGGCAAGTCCAGGGCCATCGAGCTGATGATCGTGGGCAACACGTTCTCCTTCGAGGAAGCGCACGACATGGGCCTGGTCAACCAGGTCATCGACGCGACGGCGGACGAGTGGTGGCAGCAGGTGATGGACTACGCGCGGCAGTTCGTGCCGCCGCAGAAAGCGTCCAAGGCCGTGGGGCGCATCAAGCGTTCGGTCCAGAGCGGCTGGGACCTGCCGCTCGAGTCCGCGCTCGCGGTTGAACGCGAGCTCCAGCAGCTCCTCTTCCAGAGCGAGGACGCCAAGGAAGGCATCGCCGCGAACCAGGAGAAGCGGGTGCCCAAGTTTAAGGGGAAATAGCGCGGGAGACGGATGATTTGTGATTCGTGATTTGTAATTTGTGATTGCGGCGAGACAGCCCTTTCACGCCCAAATCACAAAATCGCAAATCAAACACAAATCACAAGTCGTTCCATGTCCACCACGTTATCACTGCGCACCGACCTCTTCATCGACGGCCAATTCGTCCCGTCGGCGTCGGGCAAGCGCTTCGCCACGATCAACCCGGCGACCGGCGAAACGATCGCCGAGGTCGCGGAGGCCGGGCGCGGGGACCTCGATCGGGCCGTGGACGCGGCGCGGCGCGCCTTCGCGTCGGGTCCGTGGGCGGCCATGAAGCCGCGCCAGCGGGGGAAGATCCTGACCCGCGCCGCCGAGCTCCTGCTCGCCCGGGCCGACGACTTCGGGCGCGTCGAGACGCAGGACAACGGCAAGCCCATCTTCGAGGCGGCCAAGATCGACATGCCCGCGGCGGCCGAGTGCCTGTCCTACTTCGGCGAGCACGCCGACAAGATCTACGGCGACACGCACCCCGGCCGGCCCGACGCCATGCTCCTGACGGTGCGCGAGCCCGTCGGCGTCGTCGGCGCGATCACCCCGTGGAACTTCCCCCTGCTCCAGGCCATGTGGAAGATCGCGCCGGCGCTGGCGATGGGCAACGCCGTGGTGCTGAAGCCCGCGTCGGTCACGCCGCTGACGGCTCTGCTCTTCGGTGAGCTCCTGGCCGAGGCCGGCCTGCCTCCCGGCGCGTTCAACGTCGTGACCGGCCCCGGGGCGGTCGTCGGGCAGGCCATGGCCGAGCACCCCGGCATCGACAAGATCTCCTTCACCGGCGAGACCGAGACCGGAAAGTCGATCCTCCGCGCCGCCGCGGGAACGGTCAAGCGCGTGTCCATGGAGCTCGGCGGCAAGTCCCCCAACATCGTCTTCGCCGACGCGGATCTGGACGCCGCGGCCAAGGGCGCGATCAACGCCATCTTCTACGGCAAAGGCGAGCTCTGCTCGGCCGGCTCGCGGCTCCTGGTCGAGGCCTCGGCGCACGACGCCCTGATGGAGCGCGTGATCGACCGCGCCAAGAAGATGGTCCCCGGCGACCCGATGAACCCCAAGACGCGCCTGGGCTCGCTGGTCTCGGAAACGCAGCGCGACACGGTCACCCGCTACGTCGAAGCGGGAAGGAAGGAAGGCGCGAAGCTCGTCGCCGGCGGAAACCGCGCCGCGGTCGACGGCAAGGGCGCGTTCTTCGAGGCCACCGTTTTCGACGGCGTGACCCCGGCGATGACGATCGCGCGCGAAGAGATCTTCGGCCCGGTGCTGGCGACGCTGACCTTCGCGGACGAAGGCGAGGCGATCTCCGTCGGCAACTCCACCATCTACGGCCTGGCCGCGGCGGTCTGGACCCGCGACATCAAGAAGGCGCTCCGCACGGCCCGGGCCCTGAAAGCCGGCACCGTCTGGATCAACGCCTATAACCTCTACGAGCCCGGTCTTCCGTTCGGGGGTTACAAGCAGTCCGGCTTCGGCCGCGAGCGCGGCCACTACGCCCTCGAGGAGTACACCCAGGTCAAGTCGATCTGGATCGATCTGACGTAGGGCTCGGGACTGAGGACGGGAGACGGGAGACGGGAGACGGGAGACGGGAGACGGGAGACGGAAACGGCCGGCGCCTCAGAATGAATTTCCCGGGCAACAGCTCCTGGAGTCCCCAGCCCACAGTCCGCAGTCCGCAGTCCTCAGTCGGGATCCCAACCCGCTCGTCATAGACTCGCGGCATGAAGGCCAAATCGAGTCTCGTCGTCCTCGCGGCCCTCTTCGCCGCGGCCGTTCTCTCCGCCCAGTCCCCTCCGTCCGTCGATTCCGTGCTCGACGCCCTCCACAACGTGCAGGGCTTCACCGCGGTCGAGATCTCCCCCGACGGCACGCGCGTGGCCTGGGTCGAGCCGGCGGGCGACAAGTCCGGGAGCGACGCCCGCCACTGCGCGATCTGGACGGCTCCGGCGGCGGGGGGAAAGCCCGAGCGCGTCACCGCGGCGCGGGACGGCCGCTTCCACCGCGAGCTCGGCATCGCCTGGTCGCCCGACAGCAAGAGCCTGGCCTTTCTCTCCGACGCGGACAAGGAGCGGCAGCTCGAGATCTACGTCGCTCCGACCAACGGCGGCCCGACCCGGCAGATCACGCGCGTCGCCGGCCAGCTCGGCCGCCCCGACTGGTCTCCGGACGGCCGCGCGATCGCGTTCCTGTTCGTGGAGGGGTCGACGCAGGAGACCGGCGCGCTGGTCGCCTACAAGCTCGACGCCGGCGTCGTCGAAGAGAGAGTCGAAGAGCAGCGCATCGCCGTCGTGGACGCGGCCGGGAGCGGACACCCGCGGGAGGTGAGCCCCGCCGATCTCTACGTCTACGAGTACGACTGGTCCCCGGACGGGAAGAGCTTCGCCGCCACCGCGGCGCACGGCTCGGGCACCAACAACTACTGGATCGCGCAGCTCTACACGATCGCCGCGGACAGCGGCACGGCCAGGTCGATCTGGAAGCCGCCGCTGCAGGTCGCCAGTCCGCGCTGGTCGCCGGACGGCAAGTCGATCGCCGTCATCCACGGTCTCATGAGCGACTTCGGGTCGACCGGCGGGGACATCTGGACCGTGCCGGCGGCGGGAGGCGAGCCCAGGAACCTGACGCCGGGGATCGCCGCCTCCCCCAACGCGCTCTTCTATCGCGGGGACGGACAGATCCTGTTCTCCGAGCAGATCGACGGCGGCTACGGGGTCGCCACGGTCGATCCGGCCAGCGGCAAGACCGCCTCGCTCTGGCAGGGACCCGAGGTCCTCCGCCTGTCGGTCGCGTCGCGGGGACGGGCCTCCGCCGCCGTGCGCTCTTCCTTCGGGCACCCCTCGGAAGTCTGGGCCGGCGAGATCGGCAAGTGGCGGCAGATCACGCACGCCAACGACTTCGTCAAGCCGTTCTGGGGCGAGGCCAGGAGCCTCCACTGGCAGAGCGACGGCGCCCGCGTCCAGGGATGGCTCCTCTATCCCAGAGCGTTCGATCCGGCCAAGCGCTACCCGATGGTGGTGTCGGTCCACGGCGGGCCGGCGGCGGCCAATGGCCCGAGCTGGCCGTTTCGATGGAACGCGGTCCTGCCCTCCCAGGGATACTTCCTCTTCCTGCCCAACCCTCGCGGAAGCTACGGCTTCGGCGAGTCCTTCACCCAGGGCAACGTCAAGGACTTCGGGCACGGCGATCTGCGCGACATCCTCGCGGGCGTCGACGCCGCGCTGAAGGAAGCGCCGATCGACGCCAACCGTCTGGGGATGGTCGGTTGGAGCTACGGCGGCTACATGGCGATGTGGACGGTCACGCAGACGGACCGGTTCAAGGCGGTCGTGGCCGGCGCGGGGATCGTGAACTGGCAGAGCTACTACGGCCAGAACCGCATCGACCAATGGTTGGTCCCCTACTTCGGCAAGTCCGTGTACGAGGACCCCGAGGTCTACGCGCGGTCCTCCCCGATCACCTACATCACGCACACGCGCACCCCCACGCTCGTTCTCCACGGGGACCGCGATTCCGAAGTCCCCACGCCGCAGGGCTACGAGTTCTGGCACGCTCTGAAAACCCTGAACGTGCCCACGGAGCTCGTGATCTACGAGGGCGAAGGCCACGGCGTCCGGCGACCGGACCACGTCAAGGACATCGAGCAGCGCGTGGTGGGCTGGTTGAACAAGTATTTGAAATAGTTCAAAGTTCAAAGTTCAAAGTTCAAACGTCAAGGTTGGTCGAGATGTTCGAGTCGAAAACTCTCGCGGACAAGTCGATCCTCGTCACGGGCGGCGGATCGGGACTCGGCCTGGCCATGGCCACCGCGTTCGCGTCGTACGGAGCGAAGGTCACGATCGCCGGGCGGACGCGGGAGAAACTGGAGGCGGCGCTGCCGGAGATCCGCGCGGCCGCTCGCGAAGGCGGCGAGGCGGATGTCTTCGCCGCGGACGTCCGGGACGCCGAGCAGGTCGAGGCCCTGGTCGCCCACGCAATCGAGCGCTTCGGGAAGCTCGACGACCTTGTCAACAACGCCGCCGGGAACTTCTTGGTCGCCGCCGAGGACCTGACTCCCAACGGCTTCGACGCGGTCGTGCGCACGGTTCTCCACGGCTCGGTTCACTGCACGCTGGCGGTCGGGCGGCACCTGCTGGCCCGCAGGGCGCCCGGCGCGGTCGTCTCGATCGTGACGACGTACGCCTGGGCCGGAACCGCCTTCGCCCTGCCCTCGGCCTGCGCCAAGGCCGGCGTGCTCGCGATGACGCGTTCGCTGGCGGTCGAGTGGGGCCATGCCGGGATCCGCTTGAACGCGATCGCCCCCGGGCCGATCCCCACGGAGGGCGCCTTCTCGCGCCTGATCGCCACGCCGGAGGCCCAGAAAAACGCGCTTTCGCGCATCCCGCTCGCCCGCTTCGGCACAAAGGACGAGATCGCCAACCTGGCGACGTTTCTCCTCTCGGACCTCTGCCTCTACCAGACCGGCGACTGCGTCACGATGGACGGCGGCGAATGGCTGGCCGGGGCGGGAGAATTCTCGGACTACCGCAAGGTCCCGCGCGACCAATTCCGCGCCGGCCTCGCCGCGATGCGGAAGAAGTAGGAGGAGACGCGGGATTTGGGAATCGGGATTCGGGACTCGGGACTGGAGACTGGAGACTGAGTCCTGTAGAGGCAGCCGTTCGGCCGCCCGCGGGCGGGGACAAGCCCCGCCCCTACGGCCAATGCAACGCCTCGTCCATCACCTCCGCCAGTTCCGCCTTGTGCACCTTGGCGTTGCCCGTCGCCGGCGACGCCGACGGAACCCGCCCGGCGTAGCGCAGCGTGATCCCGTCGGGCAGGAGCGCGCGCAGCCGGTCCTCCAGGAAGCTCCACCCTCCCATGTTGCGCGCCTCGTCCTGGGCCCAGACGAGCTCGCGCATCGCCGGATACCCGGCCAGGAGACCGCGCAGACCTTCCGCGTCGAAGGGATAGAACTGCTCGAGGCGCACCAGGGCCGTCTTCGCGTCCTCGCGCTCCTGGCGTGCGTTCTGGAGGTCGTAGATGATCTTGCCCGCGGAGAGAACCACCCGCCGGACGGCACCCTTGTCGGCGACGGCCGCGTCATCGATCAGGGAATGGAAGCTCCCCGCGGCGAGCTCCTCGAGCGGCGAAAAGGACGCCGGCAAGCGCAGCAGGCTCTTGGGCGTGAAGAGGACGAGCGGCCGGGCTTGCTGGTCGCGGGCCTGGCGGCGCAGGACGTGGAAGTACTGGGCAGGAGTCGTCACGTTGCAGACCCGCCAGTTCTCGTCGGCAGAGAGCTGCAGGTAACGCTCGATGCGGGCGCTCGAATGCTCCGGCCCCTGGCCCTCGTGCCCGTGCGGCAGGAGGAGCACCAGCCGCGACGTCTCCCGCCACTTGTCCTGGGCCGAGGCGACGAACTGGTCGATGATGACCTGGGCCCCGTTGGCGAAGTCGCCGTATTGCGCCTCCCACAGGACGACCGCCGAAGGAGCGGCGACGCTGTAGCCGTACTCGAACCCGAGGACGCTCGCCTCCGAGAGCGGGCTGTCGTGGACCCAGAAGGGCGCCTGCTCGGCCCCGAGCTGTGTCAAGGGCGTCCAGGTCTCCCCAGTCCGCGTGTCGTGGAAGACGACGTGGCGCTGCGAGAACGTGCCGCGCGCGGAATCCTGCCCGGACAGGCGCACCGGCGTTCCCTCCAGCAGCAGAGCGCCGAAGGCGAGCGCCTCCGCGGTGGCCCAGTCGAGGGGCTGCGATCCTTCCGTCATCCTGGCCCGGCGCGCCAGCTGCTGGACCATCTTGGGATTGAGGTTGAATCCGGCCGGCACGGTCGTGAGCACGCGTCCGATCGAGGCCAGCGTCGAGCGGGCCACGGCCGTCTCGACGGTCCGGACCCGCCCGCTCTCCCCGGCGTGGGGCGGGATCGCGGCCGCGCCGGCCCGCTTGGCCGCCTCCTGCGCCGCGGCGAGGGCCCGCTCGTAGCGGTCGTGCTCCTGCTTCTCCAGGGCCTCGACTTCGTCCTGCGCGAGCACGCCCTCCCGCACGAGCCGCGCGGCATAGAGCGCCCGGACCCCCGGGTGCTCCTGGATCCGCTTGTACATCAACGGCTGCGTGTAGGTCGGCTCGTCGCCCTCGTTGTGCCCGTGGCGGCGAAACCCGATCAGGTCGACGACCACGTCCTTGTGGTACTCGCGGCGGTAGTCCAGGGCGATCTGCAGGACGCGCCAGGCCGCCTCCGGATCGTCGCCGTTGACATGAAAGATCGGGACTTGAACGCCCTTGGCCACGTCGGTCGAGTAGAGGGACGAGCGTCCCGCGGCCGGATTGGTGGTGAACCCGATCTGGTTGTTGACGACGAGGTGCACGGTCCCGCCGGTGCGGTAGCCCTTGAGCTGCGACAGGTTGAAGACTTCCGCGACCATCCCCTGCCCGGCGAACGCGGCGTCACCGTGAAGGAGGACCGGGAGCACCTTGCCCCAGCTCTCTTCGCGCTCGACGCGCAGGGCGTCCTGCCGCGCCCGCACCAGTCCCTCGACGACCGGATCGACGGCCTCGAGATGCGAAGGATTGGAGGGCACGGAGATCGTGATCTCGCCGCCGCTCGCCGTGGGGCGCGAAGCGCGCGCGCCCTGGTGATACTTGACGTCCCCCTCGTCGGCGGGAAAGTCCGGATGCACCGTGCCTTCGAAGCCGGCGAAGATGCGCTCCGCGGCGTTGCCGACGACGTTGGCGAGGATGTTCAACCGTCCGCGGTGGGTCAGCCCCATCGCGACCTCGGTCACGCCGCGGGCCGCGGCGCCTTCGACGAGCTGGTCGAGAAAGGCGATGGCCGTCTCGCAGCCCTCGATCGAATACCGGCGCTGTCCCAGAAAGCGCGTCCCCAGGAACCGCTCGAACGACTCGGCGGCCACCAGCCGGTCGAGCAGCCGGCGCTTGAGCGGCGCGGGAAGGGGCTCCGGCTCGGCGCCGACGCGCTTGCGGATCCAGTACTTTTCCGTGGGGCTCGAGATGTGCCGGTACTCGACGCCGACTTTGCCGCAGTACACGCGGCGCATGAGCGCGACGATGTCGCGCAGGGGCATGTGATCGCCGCCGGCCAGCCCTCCGGTCCAGAACTTGCGGTCGAGGTCCCAGATCGTCAGGCCGTAGGTTTCCAGATCGAGCTCGGGATGCTGCTGGAGCCGCATCATCCGCAGCGGGTCGATGTCGGCGATGAGATGTCCCCGCACACGGTAGGCGTTGATGAGCTCGAGCACCCTGGCCTGCTTCTCGATCTCACCGCTCCTCCCGTCGCCGGAGAACGCGGGATTGCGGTCGAGCGCCCAGCGCAACGGCCGGTGCGGGATCCCCAGGTCCTGGAAGGCCTTCTCGTAGAACCCATCCTCGCCCAGAAGAAGGGCCTCGATCCGGGCCAGGAAGGCGCCGGACTCGGCTCCCTGGACGATGCGGTGGTCGTAGGTCGAGGTGAAGGTCACGACCTTGCTGATCGCCAGCTGCGACAGGGCCTCCGGGCTCATGGCCCGGAACTGCGCCGGGTACTCCATCGCGCCGGTCGCAACGATCACGCCCTGGCCCGGCATCAGGCGGGGCACGGAGGCCGAGGTCCCGAGCGTGCCGGGATTGGTGAGCGAGATCGTCGTGCCCTCGAAGTCCCGCACCTCGAGCTTGCCGCGGCGGGCGCGCCCCACGACGTCGTCCGCGGCCGCGACGAACCGGTCGAAGGTCATGGCCTCGGCGGCCTTCACGTTGGGCACGAGCAGCGTGCGCGAGCCGTCGGGCTTCTCGACGTCCACGGCGAGCCCGAAGTTCACCGTCCGGCGGCGGATCCGCGAAGGCGTCCCGGCCGAGGCGTCGAACGCGTCGTTCAAAGCGGGGAAGGACTTCAGGGCCTGGAGAATGGCCCAGGCGATCAGGTGCGTGAAGGAGACCTTCCCTTCCTCGTTGGCGGAGCGCCAGCCGTTGATGAGCCGCCGGTTCTCGTCCAGGAGTTTGACGGGGACCTGGCGCTGCGAGGTGGCGGTGGGGACCTGGAGGCTCGCCTCCATGTTCTGCGCGATCCGCAGGGCGGCGCCGCGGATGGGGTCGCGCTCCTCGCCCGGTCGGAGAGCCCGGGGCGCCTCGGCGGTCGCCCGCGCGGGCGGAGTCGCGGCCCTTTCGCCTTCCGCCTCCCGCCTCCCGCCTTCCGTCTCCGCGCCTTCCGCCTCCGGCCTAGCGCCTCCCGACCGGTCCGGCTCGCCCATACGCTCGCGGAAGAAGCTCCGCCACTCCTCGTCCACCGCGTCGGGGTTGGCGCGGAAGCGTGCCAGCAGATCGGCGACGTACGAAGCGTTCTCGCCGAACTCCGCGACCAGGTCTTCGGTCAGGTCGATCTCGGTCCGGGACATGGGGTGATTTTAGTCTCGATCGAATTGGTGTCCGGCCTTGGTACCCATGATCGGGTTGTGTGTATCGATCCATGAACGGACGGAGGCAGCAACGGGAGGGGGTGGCTCTATCCCCGCGTCCCCCTGTCCGTCCGTCCCCCCGTCCCCTCGTCCGCGCGTCATAGACTCAACAACCAGCCGTGACAGAAGCCTCGAGCGTCCTGGACGTCGCCGCCGTCTCCAAGACCTTCGGCCCGAAACGCGCCGTGGACGACGTCTCCTTCGCGGTGCGCCGGGGCCGGATCTGCGGGCTCCTGGGACGAAACGGGGCCGGCAAGACGACCACGCTGCGGATGATCAACGGCGTCTTCCTTCCCGACCGCGGCGCGGTCACGCTGTTCGGCTCGGCCCGCCACAAGGACTCCCGCGACCGCGTGGGCTACCTGCCCGAGGAGCGGGGCCTGTACCGGAAGATGACCGTGCTCCAGCAGCTGCTCTTCTTCGCCGAGATCAAGCGCTGCCGCGCCGGTCCGGCCCGTGAGCGCGCGCAGCATTGGCTGGAGCGCCTGGAGCTCTGGCCGCAGCGCGACGCGAAGCTCGAGGAGCTGTCCAAGGGGAACCAGCAAAAGGTGCAGTTGATCGCCGCGCTGCTCCACGAGCCCGAGCTTTTGGTCCTGGACGAGCCGATGGCCGGGCT
The DNA here is from genome assembly GCA_963733955.1 of uncultured Acidobacteriota bacterium. Taxonomy (GTDB): domain Bacteria; phylum Acidobacteriota; class Thermoanaerobaculia; order UBA5066; family Gp7-AA6; genus DATFTF01. Next base: position 720,217 of record CAVTEW010000001.1, on the reverse strand, counting down.
CGACCCGGTCAACATCGTCCTGGTGCGGCACATCCTCCGGGAGCTCGCCGCCGCCGGCCGCGCGATTCTCCTCTCCACCCACCAGATGGCCGAGGCCGAGAAGCTGGTCGACGAGATCGTCCTCCTCCACGCCGGCCGCGTCGTGCTGGCGGGCGAGATCGAGAAGGTGCGTGCCTCGTTTGGCCGCAACACGCTCCATCTCGGGTTCGAGGGCGACGGCGCGGCCCTGTCCGCCGCGCCGGGCGTGGCCCAGGCCTCCGTGCACGGGCATGCCGCGGAGGTGCTCCTGGCCCCGGGCGCGGACCCGCAGGAGACGCTGGCGTACCTCGTGCCGCGGATGCGCCTTTCGCGGTTCGAGCTGGCCGCGCCCTCGCTGGAAGAGATTTTCATCGAGCAGGTCGGGCGGGAGACCCTCGCCGCGGAGGCCGCCTCGTGAAGATGTTCGCCGTCTTCAAACGCGAGTACTTCCAGGTCGTGCGCAAGAAGTCCTTTCTCGTCCTGACCGTGCTCGCCCCGTTCCTGATGGCCGGCCTGATCCTGGTGCCGGCGCTCGCGGCGGTGAAAGGGCTGGGCGCCAAGCGCGTCGCCCTGGTCGACGGCACCGGCTCCCTGTCGGCCGACGTCGAAACGGAGGGCAAGCGCGAGGCCGCATCGCCCAGGGTTCCCGCGCCCGGATCCGGACCGGGCCGCCGTGGGCGCGGCGAGGCGGGCGCCCTGGCGATCGAGTACGTCGGGCCGGGCGCGGAGGTCGAGACAGCCTTGCGTCAGACTCTGGCGCGCCTGCAGACCGACCCGGGAAACGGCCAGGCCCGCGTGGACGGCGTCTTCTACGTGCCGGCCGGCGCGCTCGGCGCCGCCGGCGCGAAGCTGACCTACTACACGCGGTCCTCTTCGGATCTCATCACCCAGGACCGCGTGTCGGGCATCGTGAATCGGGCCCTTTCGCATCGGAAGCTGGAGAGCCGCGGCCTGCCCGTCGTGGAAATCGAGAAGCTTCTCCAGCCCGCGGCGACCGAGTCGGTCCAGATCTCGGCCTCGGGCGCCAGGCACGGCCGGGGCGATCTCCAATTCCTGGGCGCCTTCGTGTTCATCCTCCTTCTGGTTCTGCCGATGGTGATCTACGGCCAGGAAATCATGCGCGGCGTGGTGCAGGAGAAGACCGACCGGGTCGTGGAGATCCTGATCTCGTCGATGTCCGCGATCGAGCTCCTCTCCGGAAAAGTCCTCGGCCTGGCCGCGGCGGGCCTGACCCAAGTCGGCATCTGGATGGCCATGGCCGCCGGCGCGGTGGCGTTCGCCAGCGGGCTCGGGTCGCTTGGTGGCATCCACCCCGAGCAGTTCGTCACCGCCCGCACGATCGTCTTCTTCTTCGTCTTCTACATCCTGGGTTATCTGGTCTACGCGTGCCTCTACGCCGTGGCCGGCGCGGTGACCAACTCGGAGAAGGAGGCCCAGCAGACCGTCGCGCCGCTCCTGCTGGTCCTCATGGCCCCCTGGATCCTGGCCGTGCCCCTGCTGCAGAGCCCGGATTCCCGCTTCGCCGTGACCCTCTCGCTGGTTCCCGTCTTCACGCCGATCACCATGTTCCTGAGGATCCTGGTCTCCGAGCCTCCGGCCTGGCAGATCGCGCTCTCGATCGCGCTCTCGGTCGGAACAATCTATATATTGTTCGTCATCACGGCCAGGATCTTCCAGGTCGGAATCCTGATCTACGGAAAGCGCCCCACCATCCCCGAGCTGTGGCGGTGGCTGAAGGCGGCCTGAGGGCGCCAGGGCGGGACGAAGCCCTCGATCGCGAGGACGAACGGCCATCGGGGGCGCAACAGAGGTAGGCTTATGCCCATGAAACCCACGCTCTCCGCCAGCGTTTCCGTGCTCCTGGCCTGCGCCGCCGCCCTTCCCGCCCAGACGGACAAGGGCGTGGTCAAGGAGTCGACCGGCGCCACGGTCATCGAGGTCCCGGTCAACGTCCTCGGCAAGGATGGACTGCCGCTGCCGGGGCTGACCGCGGCGGATTTCGAGCTTTATGACGACGGGAAGAAACAGACCCTCTCCGGCTTCGAGGTCGTGGATCTGCGGCGAGCTTCCGCTGGCGCCAAGGCCGCGGTGCCCGACGCCCAGAACCCCTTCGCCGAGCCGCCCGCCGCGGCTGCGCGCCGGCACTGGCTGCTCGTTTTCGACCTCTCCTATTCGACGCCCACCGGCCTGATCCGCGCCCGCGACGGCGCCCGCGATTTCGTACGGAAAGAGATGGGAGGCAGCGACCTGGCCGGCGTCGCGACGCTCTCCGTCGAGCACGGCTGGAACCTGGTGGAGAACTTCACCGCCGACCGGACGCAGCTCTCCCGCGCCGTCGACACGCTCGGGCTCATCAAGCCCAACATCCGGACCAACGATCCGCTTGCCTTCGCCTTCGAGCAACCCGGCTGGAGCTCCGGGGGAGCCAAGAACGACGCCAAGGACGACGCCGTCCGCGAGCAGATCGCCGACCTCCAGCGCCTGCAGATGACCGCCTCGGACGATCGCGAGCGCGGGCGCATCACCCAGCAGCTCAACACGCTGGGGCAGATGGCCCGGACGCTCGACGCCGTCCGCGGCAGCAAGCACGTCCTGCTCTTCACCGAAGGATTCGAGAGCCGGATGATCAACGGCGACGCCGGGAACTTCAAGAACAGCATGGACGCCACGGCTCCGACTCAGGAGAGCAGCGCCGAGGCCTCCGTCCATGGCGAGACCTGGAAGATCGACGGCGACGCGCGTTTCGGCAGTTCCTCCACACGCAGCTTCCTCACCAACGCGCTCTCTGTCTTTCGGCGCTCCGACGTGATTCTGGACACGATCGACATCAGCGGCCTGCGGGCCGAAGGAGACGTGGGACGCAAGGCCGGCAGCGGAGCGGACGCCCTCTTCACGATGGCTGCGGAGACCAACGGAGATTTCATCCGCAATGCCAACCAGCTCTCCGGCAGCCTCCAGCAGCTGATCGATCGGACCGCGCTCGTCTACGTCCTGGCCTTCCAGCCGGGAAACCTGTCCAAGCCGGGCGCCTTCCACGAGCTGCGCGTCAAGCTCAAATCGACGACGCCGGCGTCCCGCGTCTCGGCCCGATCGGGCTACTACGAGCCGCGGCCGTACACGAAGCTGACGCCGATCGAGCGGGTCCTGGCCTCGGGAGATCTCCTGACCGGCGGCGCGGGCGGATCGCAGATCGGCGTCCGCATGATCGCCGCTCCGTTCGCCTCCGACGCGACGGTGGCCCAGGTCCCGATCGTCCTGGAGATCCCGGGCAAGGCCCTGATCGAAGGCGAGACCGGAGCCACGGCACCGGTGGAGATCTACGCCTACGCCAGCGACGCCAACGGGACGCTGACGGATTTTCTGACCCAGCAGATGAGCCTCGACCTGAAGCGTCTGCGCGAGCGCCTGGAGGCCGGCGGCATCAAGTACTACGGCACGCTCTTTCTCCCTCCCGGCCAGTACACCGTGCGCGCGCTCGTGCGCAACGCCTCGACCGGGCGCTCGGCCTTGAACACCCTGCCGCTGACGGTCCCGGCGATCCCCGGATCCATGGCAACGGTCCTTCCGCCGTTCTTCCAGGACTCCGCCGACCGGTGGCTGATGGTCAAGGCCAATCCCCGCGCCGGCGCGGCCAGCCACCGCTCCGACTATCCCTTCGCGGTCGGGGCGGACTCCTTCATCCCCTCGGTTCTGGGCGTGGTCCGGCCGGGCACGACGGCCCAGGTGACCGTCGTCACCTACAACCTCGGAGCCCCGGGAGGAAGCGAGCCGCTGCAGGTTCTGCCGGAAGTGCTGGGGCCGGACCGCAAGCTCCGAAAGGTCGACGTGCAGGTCGTCAAGCGCTCCGACCAGCAGCGCGACGGGAGCCGCGCCCTCAAGCTCGCGCTCAATCCGCAGGGGCTCGAGCCGGGGCGCTACGAGCTGAAGGTCCGGGTCTCCGACCGCGTCAGCCGCAAGACCGCGGAGGCCTCGAGCGGCTTCGAGGTGCGCCCGCAGTAGGGTCGACGCGGGCGCCGGGCGCCCTGGCCCGTCACTCGTCCCGCTCGCGGCCGCGCATGCCGGTCTGCTGGCCGGGGCCGAGGGGGTAAGTCTTCCAGGTCCGCCCGCCGTCGGAGCTCTTCCAGACGGCGCCGCGGCTGCCCGCGTAGAGCGTCGTCCCTCCGGGCGCCACCGCCAGTGCCGCGAGCGTCCCCTCCTGCGTCAGGGAGGACCAGTTGGAGCCGGCGTTGGAGCTGTGCCAGAGGCCGGAGGGCGAGAGCGCGTAGAGCTGCGCCGGCGCGCTGGGATCGGCGACGACGTTCCAGACCGCGAGGGCGGACAGGCCCGCGTTGGACGGCGTCCATGTCGCCGCGCCGTCGCTGCTCTTGAAGACGCCGTTGTCCGTCGCGACGTAGACCGTCGATGACGGGTCGCGCGCCAGGGTTACGCCCTTGACCGATCCGGCCCATCGGGCCGACCCCGACTCGGCCCACTGGCCGCCCCCGTCTCCGGACTTGAAGACCTTGCCGCTCTTGGTCCCGGCGTACACCACGGCCGCGCCGGGAGTCAGCGCCAGCGACGTGACCGACGGGTCGCTCAGGCCGGCTCCCGCCGGCGCCCAGGCCGCGCCGTCGGCCGCGGCGACGAACACTCCCCCGTCGGTGGCGGCGAAGACCCTGGAGCCGGTCGCGGCCGGATCGACGGCAATCGCGGTCACGAACAGATTGGCCAGGCCCTCATTGGCCTCGGACCAGCTGTTTCCCGCGTCGACGCTCTTGAAGACGCCCAGGCCGTCGGTGCCCGCGTAGAGCGCGCCGGGATGCCCGGAGTCGGTGGCCACGGAGGAGATGTAGAGATCGGCCAGAGGTCCGCCGATCGCCTTCCAGGACTCCCCGCCGTCCGCGCTCTTGAAGAGGCCCTGCGACGTGCTCGCATAAACCGTGTCGGGCGTGCCCGGGGCGACGGCGAGCGCATTGATCACCTCCGCCCCGGCGGGCGCCGCGTCCGCGGAGCCGGCGGCCAGCGAGGCGGGCGCGGGAACGGGCGCCGGGCGCGGGGCGGCGGCCACTTTTTCGGGCTCGGCCCGGGCCGCAGGGGGCTTGACCACCCTTGTCTTCTCCGCGGCGCCCCTCTCCGCGGCGGTCTTCTCCGCGACGCGCACGCCCGGCGCGACGGGCCGGCGCCGGAGCCCCGCGGACGCGGTCTGGATGTCGCGGGGAATCAGCGTCACCGCGGCCCACAGCTGGCCGCCGCTGGTGGACTTGAAGACGCCGCCGTTGGTCCCGGCGTAGATCGTCGCGCGGGCGCCCGACCGCAGCGCCAGCGCGCTGATGAAGAGGTTGGTCAGGCCCGCGCTCGCTTCGGTCCAGCTCGCTCCCGCGTTCACGCTGCGGAAGAGACCGGCGGCCGTGCCGGCGTAGATCGTGGATGGCTGCTCGGGATCGACGGCCAGGGAAAGGACGAAGGTGCTGTGGAGTCCCTGGCTCAGGGGCGTCCAGCGGCTGCCGTCGTTGGTCTTGTAGAGACCGTCGTAGGTCGCGGCATAGACGGTGGACGGCGAGCCCGGGGACACCGCCAGCGACCAGACGAACCGGTTGGACAGGCCGGTGTTGACGGCGGTCCACGACTCGCCGGCGTCGGAGCTCTTGAACACGCCGCCGGAATTCGTGCCCACGTAGAGGGCGCGGCCCTTCGCGTCCAGAGCCAGGCAGGTCACGAAGACGTTGGACAGGCCGCGCACCTTCTGCGTCCAGGTCGCTCCCCCGTCGGAGCTTCGGAAAACGCCGTGATTGGTCCCGGCGTATAGCGTCGCGGGCGAGGCGGGATCCAACAGCAGCGCGGCCACGAACGAATCTCCCAGGCCGGTGTCGAGCCGGGTCCACGCCTTCAGGTCCGCCGTGCGCAAGACCGCGCCGGAGTTCGTGCCGACGAAGAGCTCGCCGGTCCCGCCCGGACGCACGGCGAGCGCGCCGACGAACTGCCCGGCCAGCCCGTGGGAGAGAGGAGTCCAGGTCTCTCCGTCGTCGTTGCTGGCGAACAGGCCCCGGGCCGTGGCCGCGTAGACGCGGGAGGGGGAGGAAGGATCGACGGCCAGCGCCGTGACGAATCCTCCCTCCGAGATTCCCGCCCACTTCTTCTCGACGGCCGACGCGGACGATGCGACCAGGGCGGTGGCCGCCGCGATCGCGCCGATCCAACGGCGAAGGCGCCGCGGCGTGTCGGCCGGTCTTCCGCCGTGCCCGGCGCGGGTCCGCTCGCGCGAAGGACTCCAGCGTCCATTCCCGTTCCGAAGCCTTGTCATTGGGTCGATCTCCCCCGGCCCCCCGAAGAGGCCTTCGTCCTCACCGCCGCAGGAGAAAGCCTAGCAGCTTCCCCGGCCGGACGGCACCCGGGTTCTGCAAGGGAACCGTCAGGAGTCCGGCCGGTCGTCCCCGATTTCCAGCCTCTCGTCCCGGCGGCTCCGGGGTCATTCCTCGGACTCGCCCGCGCGCGCGGCGATCCGGTCCTTGATCTCCTGCACCTCCGGATGCTGGAAGCCGAGCAGCTCGGCCACCCGGCGGGCCAGGTGACTCTCCATCGCGGTAAGCGAGCCGTTCGCGTACACGACCTCCCAGATCGTCTCCACCAGGCGCCGCCGCTGATCGCGGGAGAGGTGATCGGAGAGCAGCCGCGTGAAGTGATACAGGTCGACGCTTTCCCGCCGTTCTTCCTCGGCGGCCTGGAACACCTCGCGCATCTCCTCCTGGCGGACTCCCATCTCGTCCCGGATGTGCCGGGCGATCCGCTCGCGTTCCTCTGCCGTGAAGACGTCGTCGGCGTGCGCGATCTCGAGCAGCAGCGCGCAGGCCGCGATGGTGACCGGATCGACCCGCTGCGCGTCGCGCGTCTCCGCGCCGCGGCCGGCGAAGAAGGCCCGGATGGCGTCGATTCCCACGCCCGGAGTCTAACCGGAGGACCGTCGGCGGCGCCGCCGTCCCGGAAACCTTTTTCGGCGAGGAGCGTATTCGAGAGAGGAGACCGGATATGAATCGACGCAAGCTCGAAACCCTTCTGTTGACGCTTGAATCCACCGCCGCCCTGCTGGCCCGAGCCGCCAGGGATCTGTCCCCGGAAGAGACCTCCCGGCGGCCCGCCGACGGCGGATTTTCGTTCCGCGAGAACGTGTGGCACCTGGCCGATCTCGAGCGCGAAGGGTATGGAACGCGCATCCAGCGGATCCTGGCGGAGGACGAACCGTTCCTTCCCGACTTCGAGGGCGACCGGCTCGCCCGCGAACGCTGCTACAACGACCGCGATCTGGCTCAGGGTCTGGCCGCGTTCGCGCAGGCGCGGGCCCGCAACGTGGAAGCCCTGCGCCGGGCCGGACGCTCCGAGTGGAAACGCCGCGCCGAGCAGGAAGGGGTCGGACGGATTTCCCTGGACGATCTCCCGCGACAGATGGCGCAGCACGACGCCGGTCACACACGCGACGTCGCCGCCCTGATCGCGCACCTGCGGGACGGCAAACCCTACGGCTCGCGCCCGAGCTCGGCCGTGGCCTGAGGAAACGGGACTCGGGGCTCGGGACTGGGGACTCGGGATCGCTTAGATCGCCTCGGCGTCGGACTTGGAAGCCGGGATCTTGGACCCGAAGCGTTGCCGCAGAAAGGCGATGATCCCCGGCAGGATCGACAGGAACACGACGATCACGATCACGATCTCGATGTTCTTGCGGACCCAGGCGAAGTGACCGAGGTAGAAGCCCGTCAGCGTCATCGAGAGGACCCAGCCGATTCCGCCGAAGACGTTGAAGGCGATGAAGCGGCGGTAGGCCATGCGGCCCATTCCGGCCACGACCGGCGCGAACGTCCGCACGATCGGCATGAATCGGGCCAGGATGATGGTCTTGCCGCCGTGCTTCTCGTAGAAGTCGTGGGCCCGGCGCAGGTGGTCGGGATTGAAGAACCGTGACCGCGGCCGGTTGAACAGGGCCGGCCCGGCCTGCCGTCCAATCCAGTACCCGACCGTGTCCCCGACGACGGCGGCCAGGATCAGCGGGACGTTCAACCAGACGATGTCGAAGTAGCCCGCGGCGGCGAAGACTCCCGCGGTCACCAGGAGGGAATCCCCGGGGAGGAAGAACCCGACCATCAGGCCCGTCTCCGCGAACACGACCGCGGTCATGGCCGAAACTCCTCCGAACCGGATCAGGGCCTCGGCGTCGGTGAGCTGATGGATCAGATGCTTGAGCCAGTCCATGGGGAGATTGCAACATGATCGCAGCGAGATCGCAACGGGATCGCAGCAGGATTCGACCGATCACGCTGCGATCGCGTTGCGATCGCGTTGCGATCCATCTACGATCCCCCGATGCCCGAATACACCGACGCGCACGCCCGCGCCGGCCTCGATGCCCCCCTGCCGGCGATCGAGACCTGGCCCAACCAGTACCCGAGCTACGAGATCTCCGTGGAGGTCCCGGAATACAACGCGATCTGCCCCAAGACGGGGCTTCCGGACTTCGGCCATCTGACGATCCGATACGTTCCCGACGCGCTGTGCCTGGAGCTCAAGTCGCTCAAGCTCTACATCGTCGCGTATCGCAACGTCGGCATCTTCTACGAGAACGCGATCAACCGGATCCTCGACGACTGCGTGGCGGCGTGCCGGCCCAAGTCCATGACGGTGACGGGAAAATTCTCTTCGCGCGGGGGGATCTCTTCGGTGGTGGAGGCGAGGTACCCGAGGAAATAGCGCGAGGTTCTCAGAACGCCGCACTAGCGCGTGAACTCCTCCCACAGCGCCTTCTTCAACATCGGCGCGACCACGCCCGGCCGTCCGTTGCCGATGGCTTTGCCGTCGACCTCCACGATCGGATGCGTCCACAGCGTCGTCGAGGCCAGAAAGAGCTCGTCGGCGTCGAACATTTCCTCGACCGAGAACGCCCGCTCCTCCACCTCCAGACCCAGGCCACGCGCGGCGTCGATCGCCGCGCCCCGGGTGACCCCGGGAAGAATGCGCGTGCCCGTGGGCGCGGTGCGCAGAAGCCCGTCCCGCACCAGGAACAGGTTCGCCTTGGTCGCCTCGGCGGCCATGCCGTCGCGCACCAGGATGGCGTCCATGGCTCCGGCCTCCTTGGCCTTCTGGAGAGCCAGGATGTTGGGAAGGAGCATCACCGTCTTGATGTCGCAGCGGCTCCACCGCTCGTCCGCCGCGAGAATCGCCTTTCCGCCGGAATCGGCCGGCGCCGGATCGCTCTCCCGGGCGAACGCGTAGATCGTCGGCGGCGTCCCCGGCGGCGGGAACGCGTGCGCGCGGGGAGCGGCTCCCCGGGACACCTGGGCGTAAACGACGGCGTCGCGGGTGGCCAGGCCGTTCTCCTCCAGGAGCCGCGCGGCGACGTCCGGATAGAAGCCCGCGTCGGCGTCGATGCGCAGCTCGGTCAAACCCTCCCGCATGCGCTCGAGGTGCCGCGCCAGATGGAAGGCGCGCCCGCGCCAGAACCGGACGACTTCGTAGATCGCGTCGGCGAACAGGAATCCGCGGTCCTCCGGAGAGATCCGCGCGGCTTCGCGGGGAAGGTACTCGCCGTTTAAGTAGACGATCATGGGGAAGTGATCCGTGACAAGCGGCGAGTGACGAGTGACGAGCGCGAAGGATGCCGCACGGGAGTGCGACGATAACAATTCATAACTTGTCACCTGTCACTTGTCACTTTTCACTCGTCTCTCGTCACTGCTTCCAGTCCCGCACCGCCTGGGCCAGGTCCTCGCTCCCGACCAGGCGGCGGTAGGCCTCTTCGGCGTGGGGGAGGTCGCGGGTGAGGGCTTCGCGCCGCCCGCGCCGCAGGAGGTCGCGGACCGCGGCCAGGGCCTTGGGGCTGCGCGCCAGGAGTCCCGCCACGGCGCGCTCGGTCTGGGCTTCCAGGGCCGCCGCGGGAACGCTCTCCGAGGCGAATCCGGCCCGGGCCGCCTCGACCCCGGAGAACGTCGCGCCGGTCAGGATCCATTGCGCCGACCGCGCCTCGCCCATCCGCGACGGCAGCAGGACGGCGGCGCCCGGCGGAAAGCAGGCCAGGCGGATCTCCGGAAAGCCGATCCGGGCCTCGTCGGCCACCAGGACGAGGTCGCAGGCCGCGGCGACCTCCGCGCCGCCGCCCAGGCAGGCGCCGGACACGCTGGCCACGGTGACGGCCTGGGTCGTGACGAGGCGCGCGAGCACCGTGCGCATGGCCAGGAGCATCCGCTCGACCGCGTCGGCCTCGGGCGCGTGATCCGCGACGTCCACCCCCGCGGAAAAGGCCCGAGGCAGGCCGGTCAGGACGAGCACGCTCGCCCCCCGGGCTTCGTGAATGCGCCGCGCCAGGAGCTCGAGATCGCCGACGGACAAGACGTTGACCGGCGGCAGGCGCAGACTCAGGAGGGCCAGGCGACCGTCCCGGCGTTGCTCCAGCCGAATCTCCCGCTCCGCGCTCACGGCGTCGCGACCGGACTCGGGTCGCTTACCCCTTCTTCTTGTCCGGAGCCTTCTTGGCCGGCGCCGTCGTGGGTCGCACGCCGGGAGTCGGCCTGGCCGCCCGCGCCCGCTCCGCCCGCAGGACGCCCCGGATATTCGCGATGACTTCGGGTGTGATGTCGGCCGGCTCGATACCGGAATTGGGGCGGCGCAGCCGCGCTTCGATCATCTCCTCCGGGACGTTCTCGGTCACCATCGTCTGCGCGAGCTCGTTGATCTTCTTGACGTAGGCGTAGGTGTCGGCCAGGGACTTGCGCTGCGCGAGCGAGCCGTGGCCCGGGATGATCTTGTCCACGTCGAGCTGCGCGAGCCGGTTGAGCGTGGCCTCCCACCCCTTGGCGTCGACGTCGGGAGACTGCATATAGGGCGCCTTCCCGCCCAGCGCGAGATCCCCGGCGAACAGGATCTTGTCGTCCGGCAGGAAGACGAAGAGGTCGCCGCTGCTGTGAGCCGGGCCGAGGAAGTAGACCGCCGCCCGCCGGGGGCTTCCGAAGAAGCCCAGCCGGTCCGAGATCGTGAGGACGCCGGAGCGCGTGGGCGACGCCGGCGCGACCAGCGAGGCGATGCCGGGAGCGGCGTTCTCCTGGCACAGGATCTGGGCCCCGGTGGCCGCGAACGGCGCGACGCCGCCGGCGTGATCGCCGTGGGCGTGGGTGATGACCACATAACGCACGGGCTTTCCGGCGGTCTCCTTGATCTTCTCCAGGAGAGCCGTCCCGGTCGCCGGGTCGCTGCCCGTGTCGACGACCACGACGGCGTCCCCGAGCAGAAACCAGCCGGCATTGGATCCCTTTTCGGTCTGGGCCATCCACACGCCGTCTCCCACCTTCTGGACGGAAATGGCCGGGGCGGTCTGCGCCGCGGCCGCGAGCGGAAAGGCCCAAGCCAGGGCAACGACCAGACTTGCGACGCGCGATCTCATCGTGGGAACCTCTTTCTCGTTCTCGGAACGTCTTCTCAAGCCGGCGACAACAGCGCGGCCCGGTCGGAGATTCCTCGCGGCGGCCCCTGCCGCACGGCGCGGGCGAACTCGGCGAACAGGCCGCGCGAGACCGGGTCTGGAAGATTCTCCGGATGCCATTGCACGGCCACGAGCCACCCATCGCGCGCCGCCTCCGCCGCCTCGACCGCCTCTACCAGGCCGTCGGGCGCGACTGCGGACACGGTCAGGCCGGGCGCGAGGTCCAGGATGGCCTGGTGATGGCGGCTGTTGACCGGGAGGGTCGCCGATCCGGCCAGGGACGCCAGGCGCGTGTCCGGGGCGACCTCCACGTCGTGGTCCAGGCGCTCCCTCTGCCGCGGCGGGCGCTGGTGGACCAGCGAAGACGGGCGCTGGCGCCCGATGTCCTGCAGCAGCGTTCCGCCCAGGGCCACGTTGACGACCTGCAGGCCGCGGCAGATCCCCAGGATCGGCGCGCCTTCGCGCCAGGACCGGTCGAAGGCCGCGAAATCGGTCTTGTCGCGGTCGGCGTCGAGCTCGAGGCCGGCCTCCGGCCGCGGCGACTGGCCGTAGCGGCGGGGATCGACGTCGCAGCCTCCGCCCAGGAGGACGCCGTCGATCTCGCGCGGCAAGGGCTCCCCGGGAGCGAGCAGCGCGATCTCCTCGCGGGCGAACCCCGCCTCGAGGAGCGACCGGATGTAGTCGTTCTCCTCACGCTGCCCAGCGTCGCGGTCCAGGGTCAGGACGATGCGCATGACGGGGATTGTAACGGACGGTATGGCGAGAACGCGACCGCGGTACGGCGGACTCGCGATTGCCCCTGGCCGCAGCGCCCAAGTTCGGGCCGTAGGGGCGGCCCTTGTGGCCGCCCGCGTGTAAGACGACTGCGGCGCGGGCGGGGACAAGCCCCGCCCCTACTTCACGAAGAGAATGGAGTTTGTCCGCTCACTCACTCGAGGTTCGCGGCGCGCGAAGTCTCCTGAGCGGAAGCGAAGGGGGAGGCGAGCGCCGCGGGAGCCGGAGCGAGCACGGGGCCACGCGGGCCGTCGAGGCCGCATCCGGCCGAGCCGACCGCCGGTGCGCCGAAGGCGCAGATCCCGATCGAGCGGAAGCGACGTGCGGTGAGGGTTAGCCCCGGTTCGCGGCGCGCGAAGTCTCCTGAGCGGAAGCGAGGGGGAGGCGAGCGCCGCGGGAGCCGGAGCGAGCACGGGGCCAGGCGGGCCGTCGAGGCCGCATCCGGCCGAGCCGACCGCCGGTGCGCCGAAGGCGCAGATCCCGATCGAACGGAAGCGACGTGCGGTGAGGGTTAGCCCCGGTTCGCGGCGCGCGAAGTCTCCTGAGCGGAAGCGAGGGTGGAGGCGAGCGCCGCGGGAGCCGGAGCGAGCACGGGGCCACGCGGGCCGTCGAGGCCGCATCCGGCCGAGCCGACCGCCGGTGCGCCGAAGGCGCAGATCCCGATCGAACGGAAGCGACGTGCGGTGAGGGTTAGCCCCGGTTCGCGGCGCGCGAAGTCTCCTGAGCGGAAGCGAAGGAGGAGGCGAGCGCCGCGGGAGCCGGAGCGGAGCGAGGAGTCAGGCGCTCGGTCGAGCCCCTTTGGGCGAGCCGAGCGTCGGTGCGACCGTGAGGTCGCAGACTCCTCGCGCAGCGGAGGCGACGGTCAGCGTTCGAACAGGACCGCCATCCCCATCCCGCCGGAGACGCAGAGCGTGGCGATGCCGGCCCGGGCCTGGCGGCGGCGCATCTCGTGCAACAGCGTCGTCGCGATGCGCGCGCCGGTGGCTCCGATCGGGTGGCCCAGCGCGATGGCGCCGCCGTTGACGTTGACCTTCGACAGATCCAGGGGCAGCTCGCGCGCGCAGGCGATGACCTGCGCGGCGAAGGCCTCGTTGAGTTCGAGCAGGTCGATCTCGGACAGAGTCCGCCCCGCCTTCTGGAGCAGCGCCCGCACCGCGGGCACAGGGCCGATGCCCATCCGGCCCGGCTCGACGCCGCTCGAGGTCCACGCGGCGACGCGGGCGAGCGGCTCGACGCCGGCCTTGCGGACTTCCTCCTCCGTGGCCAGGACCAGGGCCGCCGCCCCGTCGGTGATTCCGGAGGAATTTCCGGCGTGGACGGTGCCCTCCCCGGGATCGAATACCGGCGGCAGCCGGGAAAGGGCCTCGAGCGTCGTGTCCGGCCGGGGATGCTCGTCGCGGCCGACGCGGACAGGACCTTTCTTTCCGGGGATGTCGACGGGCACGATCTCCTCGTCGAACCGTCCCAACGCGGCCGCCTGCGCGGCCCGCTTCTGCGACTCCAGCGCGTAGGCATCCTGCTCCGCCCGCAGGATCCCGAACTCGCGGGCCAGGTTCTCGGCGGTCTGGCCCATCAGCTCGCCGCACAGGGGGCAAAGGAAGCCGTCGCGGTACATGGCGTCGACGACCTCGCCGTGCCCCATCCGCTGGCCGAATCGGGCGCGCGGGAGGAGGTAGGGCGTGGCGGACATGCATTCGGCGCCGCCCGCCAGAACGACATCGGACTCGCCGGCGGCGATCGCGAGCGCCCCGAGCGTCAGGGCCTTGAGCGACGACGCGCACGCCTTGTTGACGGTGAAGGCGGGGACGGAGTCGGGCACGCCGGCGCGGTGGGAGACCTGGCGCGCCGTATTGGGCCCGCCGCCGGCCTGGCGCGCGTGGCCGAAGATGGTCTCGTCGATCGCGGCGGCCGGCAGCCCCGACCGTTCGATCGCCGCCCGCGCGGCGACTTCGCCCAGGTCCGCCGCGGTCATCGAGGCGAACGCTCCCCCGAACTTGCCGATCGGGGTTCTCGCGGCGCTGAGGACGTAAACGGGCCTCATGGAGGGATGCTAACGCACAGTTTCCGCGCAACCTTCCCGGCGAGATCCGGACGCGGGAACGCGGAGAATGGGGGACGCGGGGAGCGTTCGGAAAACCTGCCGTCGGACCCCGAGTCCCCGCGTCGCCGCGTCCCCGAGTCCCCGCGTCCCTCCTACGTCACCAGCGGCACCTTCACCGTAAAGATCGTTCCCTTGCCCACCTCGCTTGCAACGGCGATCGTCCCCTTGTGGGCTTCGACGATCCACCGCGCGATCGAGAGGCCCAGCCCCGAGCCGCCGTGGTAGGCGTGGCGCGCGCGGTCGCTGCGGAAGAAGCGCTCGAAGACGAAGGGCACGTCCGCGCCGGGAATCCCGATGCCGGTGTCGGAGACCTCGATCGAAGCCTCCGACGGCTGCGCCGCCAGGCGCACCCGGATGGTTCCTCCCGGTTCGGTGTACCGGATGGAGTTCTCCAGAAGGTTGTGCAGGACCTGCTGCATGCGGTCCCCGTCGATGAACGCCCGCACCGGCTCGGCCGGAAGGTCCACGGTCAGGGCGAGGTCGCGGTCCGACGCCGCGGGCTGGAGGTCGCGCGTCACTTCCGCGAGAAAGCGCCCGAGATCGATGTTGGCGAAGGAAAGCGTGATGCGCCCGCTCTGGCCCCGCGTCAGGAAGAGGAGGTTCTGGGACAGCCGGGTGAGATGCCGCACCTCCAGCAGGGCGTTGCCGATCGCTTCCCGGTATTCCTCCGGCGGCCGGTCCTCCTCCAGGACGACCTCCAGCGAGCCGCGCAGAACCGTCAGGGGCGTGCGCAGCTCGTGGGAGACGTCCGCGATGAACTGCTGCTGTTGCTTCTCCGCGGCGGCCAGGGCGTCCAGCCGGGCGTTCAACCGCTGGGCGATCTCGCGCGCCTGTCCGGCGAGGTCGGCTTCGGGGATGCGCTTGACCGGATGCTGCTCGGTCTCCGCCAGCCGGTCCCGCAGGAGCGTCAGGGCTTCGACCTCGGGAGCGGAACGCGTCTTCCGAAACAGGCTCAGGCTTCCTCCCCCGCCGGGCCTCGAACGCGATACCCGACGCCCCGCACGGTCTGGATGAGCTTGTCGCGGTCTCCGGTGTCGATCTTCTTGCGCAGCGAGTTGATGTAGACGTCGATGATGTTGGTGGACAGGTCGAGCGAGTCCTCCCAGATCCTGGCCTGGATCTCCGACCGCGGCACGACCTTGCCGCGGCGCCGCAGGAGCAGCTCGAAGAGCGCTCCCTCCCGCGCGGTCAGGCGCACCGTCTCCGGTCCCCGCACGATCTCGCGCGACTCCGGATCGTAGGAGAGGTCCGAAAACGCGATCGGTCCGGGGGGCAGAACCTCGGTGCGCCGGGAGAGCGCCCTCAGGCGGGCCAGGAGCTCCCGGAACGAGAACGGCTTGACCAGGTAGTCGTCGGCGCCGGCGTCGAGCCCCTCGATCTTGTTCTCCACGGTGTCCCGCGCCGTCAGCATGAGGATCTTCGCGGGAATTCCACGGGACCGCATCTGGCGGCACAGCTCCAGGCCATCGCGCGAACCCGGCAGGAGCAGATCGAGGATGACCAGATCGAAGGTGCTGCCGGCGATCCGGTCGAGCGCGCTGTCGGCGTCCCCGGCCACCTCCACGGTGTACCCCTTCTCGGTCAGGCCCTTCTTGAGGAACTGCGCGATCTTCTCTTCGTCTTCGACGACCAGAACTCTCATGGCTCTCCGTGCGCGGGAGGCGCGGAATCCTTCGGCTCCAGGCCCAGACGCGAAAGGAGCAGCACGACTCCGACTCCCACGGCAAATCCTCCGGCGAAGTGGGAAACGTTCCCCTTGGTCGCGATCGAGACGAGAGCCGCGCCGGCCACGAAGAACAGGAGCAGGAGCCGGGAGATCCGCACGGGCGCGACGCGGACGTCGGTCATCGCGGTCCTCCCCGCCGGAAGACCCCCGGGGCGCTCGCCGCGAACGCACGGTGTGGCTGCCGCCTCGCGATGCCCATCCCCGCGATTATTTCACCGGTCGGCTCCTTCCGATTCCACCCAACGGACCCGCCCGCCGCCCGAAATCCGCCTTATGATCCGGCTCGAAAGGAAGGAGGCACCGATGCGACCGATTCCACGAGCGATTCTGACCTTCGGGGTTGCCGCGGGCTTTCTCTGGGCGACCAGCGCGCTGGCGCGGGTTCCCGGGGAGGCGCAGGCCAAGGCGAAGATCGAGTCCAAGAGCGGATCGACCGTGACCGGCACGGCGACGTTCACGGAGCTCGCCACGGGGGGCGTGAAGGTGCACGTCCACATCGAGCATGCGCCTCCGGGCACGCACGGTCTCCACATCCACGAAAAAGGAGACTGTTCCGACCCGAAGGCGGCGAGCGCGGGAGGCCATTTCAACCCGGGCGGCATGCCCCATGCCGGGCCCATGGACATGAAGCGCCATGCCGGGGACCTGGGCAACATCGAGATCAAGCCCGACGGGACTGGCGACCTGGAGATCACCTCGGACATGCTGACCGTCAAGGCCGGGCCCAACTCCGTCGTCGGGCGCGCGGTCGTGTTCCACGAGAAGGCCGACGACTTGAAGACGCAGCCCACGGGTGACGCCGGCGGCCGCCTGGGCTGCGGGGTGATTCAGTAGGAGATCGAAGGTCCGGGTCGGGGGCGGGCGCCGCTCGCCCCCGAATCCGCGGTGCGGGCGATCACTCTTCCGCAGCCTGCTAGGGGCGCGTCCCGGGGCGCGTCGCCTCCAGCCGCCAGGCCTCCAGCGTCCGCTCGATCTGGCCGGCGTGCTTCTCCAGGTGCTCCGCGTACGTCGTCAGCCAATCCTCCGCGCCGTAGGGGCCGCGCTCGCTGTGCGTGCCTTCCCGGGCCCAGGCCTCGTCGGGAAGCCGCCGCAGGAGGTTGACCGTGATCGCGCGCATGACGTCCACGGCCGCCAGCGCGAGCTCGACCCTCGACGCGTGGTAGTCGAGGACCTGGGCCCAGCGGTCCTGATCGAAAGCGATGATCGTCGGCCGGTCCTCCGCCACGAGGTAGCGGATGCGCATGGCCGCGACCGCCTCCGCGTCGGCGCAGTGCGCCAGGATCTCGTGGACCGACCACTTGCCCGGGCCGGGCCGCCAGTTCCAGGCCTCCCGGGGAACCTTGGCGAACGCGTCCCGCAGGACCGCCGGTCCCTTCTCGTACCGATCAATCAACGCCGCCCGTTCGGCCGGCGTGTGCTTCATCTTCCCCTCCGCGACGACTGTTGGGCGATGCCGACAGTGTAGCGCGAACGCGCCGGGCCGCGCTGGAGGGCCCCCACGCAGACGCGAACGCGCGACGGCCGGTGATCGCCGGCTACCAGCGCGTGCCGTCCAACGCGACAACGGTCCGGCGTCCGACGACCTCCGCGGCGTGGCGCGTCCCGGCAGGCAGATACAAGCGGTCTCCGGGTTTCAGCTCGTACACGGCCGGCCCGACCTGGATCCGGAGGAACCCCTCCACCACCGCGTCGCACTTGTCCTGGTCGTGGGCGTGCTCGGGGAAAACCGTTCCCTCGCGATACGCATAGACGGCGACCTCGTAGCCTTCCCGTTCCAGGACGGCCATCAACCGCTTTTCCGTCAACGGCCCGTCCTCGGACGTCCAGGGCTCGACGCGCAGGTCTTCGCTCACGTCGGCTCAGACGGTGGGACGCGTCTCCTGGCCGACGCTCCGGGCGATCGCGCCGACCTTGGCGGCGAGCTCGTCTAAGAACGGCCTCCCGGCAGCGGGGGGCGCGGCGGCCGGGACGCCCACCAGCTCGCGGATCGGCTTGTCCAACGCGAGGTTGCTCAGCAGGAGAGCGGAGTGATCGGCGAGAGCCTCGAGAATCTCCAGGTCCAGCTCGGTGAACACGCCTCCCTCTTTGGGTCCCTCCACCCAGATGAGCCCCGTCACACGCTGTCCCGATTTCAGCGCGACACAGGCGAGGGCCCGGCCCTCGAAGGCCGCGGAGCCCCGGCGCCGGCACGCCTGGGCCAGGGCCTCGGCGTCCGAGACGACGACGGCCTCTCCGCTGCGCAGCACGGCTTCGGTCTCTCCGAGGTTGTCCTGGAGGCGCAGATCGATCGGCTCGAAGGGCGCGAAGCCCGCGGCGATCTGCGCGTCGATCTCGCCGGAGGGCTGCGTCAGGAGCACGAACCCGCGCTCCGCGTCGACCAGCTCGAGGGCGAACTCCAGCAGGCGCTGGAGGAGAACCCGGGCCGGAAGACCCTCCTCGAGGTCATGGCGCGATTCGACGAAGCGCTGGAGGCGGCGGGCCCGTTCCGACAGCAGGGCCTCGATGTCCTTTTCCGAAACGCGCTCGATGCGGGCGACCAGACCGCCGAAGGAAAGCCAGTCGTGAGTCTGCAGAGGCACTTCGGTGATCGGCGAGCCGTTGACGAGCGTGCCGTTCTTGCTGCGCAGGTCGACTAAGATCCAATCGTTGCCGCTCCACTGCAGAAGCGCGTGGCGCGCCGAGACGCGGGGATCGTCCAGCAGCAGGTCGCTCGAGGGATCGCGGCCGATGAAGTGATTCTTCCCTTCGCGAAAGACGAAGGATCGCGACGTCCCCCGAACGGGAAACAGAGTCAGTTTTGCGGGCACGTGCCTGGGATTTTACGGCAAAAGAGGAGGGGGATGGGGTGAGGGGGTGAGAGGGTGAGGGGGTAACGGAAGGGGGACGGTTAGCGCCCGCTCGCCCATTCCCCCACTCTCCCCCTCTTGGAAGTCACAACCGCGATGGCCTGGCAAGGAGACCGTCACCGGGGCCCTCCCGGTGCTCGAGCTAGTCCCCCGCCTTCGTGGGATCGAGCGTGGCGAGGAGGTTCTTCATGTCGTCGGCGTGCTCTTCTTCCACGGCCAGAATGCTTTCCATCAGCCTGCGGGAGGTGATGTCGCGCTCTCCCAGAAAGCGCACGATCTCGCCGTAGGACTCGATGGCGATGCGCTCGGCCACCAGGTCCTCGCGGATCATGTCGGTCAGCGACTTGCCCTCGACGTACTGCGAATGGCTGCGGGCGGTCAAGCTCGCCGGATTCAGGTCCGGCTCGCCGCCGAGCTGCGTGATCCGCTCGGCGATCGAATCGGCGTGGCCCTGCTCCTCGTTGGCGTGCTGGAGAAACTCGTCGGCCACCGCGTTGGCGTGAATGCCCGTGGCCATGAAGTAGTGGCGCTTGTAGCGCAGCACGCAGACGATCTCCGTGGCCAGGGCCTCGTTCAGGACGGAAATCACTTTTTCGCGGTCGGCCAGGTACCCCTGGGTCACCGCGCCGTCCTGAATGTGCTTGCGGGCGCGGCGGCGGAGCTCCTGGATGTCGCTCAGGAAGGACCCGGACTTGCGACGCTCTTCCACGCGGCGATCCCGCTCGACGCGGCGCTCCACGGGGACGAAATCGGAGGCCGTGCGGCGTTCGTTGGCCCGGCGTTGGTTGTTCCTGCGTTCCTTCGTCTTGTTGGTTTTCTTCATGTTTCGTCTCCCTTCCCGATGAGATCAGACCGGCCGGTGGATTTGCAAGAACGAGACCGACGCCTGCCCGCGCGGGCGCACGGGGCGGTCGACGCGGGTCGGGGTCGGCCGGCCCAACGCCGCCACGCTGCCCGGGGAAAAAAGAACGGGGGGCACAAGCCCCCCGAAATTCCGCGGTGGGAGAGAACGAACTTAGTAGCGGTCGCGTCCGCCGCGGCCGCCGCCGCCCCCGCCGCCGCCCGTCTTGGGGCGCGCTTCGTTGACGGTCAAGGCTCGGCCGCCGTACTCCTGGCCCGAAAGCGCGGAGATGGCCGCCTTGGCCTCGTTGTCGTCCCCGTACTCGACGAATCCGAAGCCCTTCGACCGCCCAGTGTCCCGGTCGGTGATGATGGCGACCGAATCGACATTTCCGTACTGGGAGAAGAGATTGCGAAGGTCGTCTTCGCTGGTGCTGTAGGGAAGGTTACCGACGTAAAGCTTCATCGAAACAGAATCCTCAAACCGGCGTCTTGTCTCCGACTCCGTCGCGCCGCTCGCCGAAGCCGACTTCCCGCGACGTTCGTCGGACTTCTGCGAGCGCGGAATGCGTGCGAGGAAGGCAGGCGATACGAGAAGGCCTTAAGTCTAAGCGACCCCCTGGGGGAAATCAAGGGACTTTCGTGGGTGCTTGGCCTTTCAGCTTCGGGACGCGGCCCGCGACCCCGCGTCCCCGCGTCCCCGCGTCTCCTGTCCCCGCGCCCCGAATTTCCCGCAGAGCCATCGTGACGTAATGAGCGACCATCCGCTTGCGCCACAGGACCGAGAAATCCGTGTTGTCCATCGGACGGGCCGGACCCGCCGCGGCGGCGGCCGCTTCGGCGATCGTTTCTTCCGTCAGGGGCCGGCCGCGCAGAATGTCCTCGCTGCCGGTCAGCCGCAGAGGCGCTGAGGCGACACCGCCCAGCACGAGGCGCGCGTCCGTCACCACGTCCCCCTCCCGCGCCACGGCCGCTGCGACCCCGAGCACCGGGAAGTCGAACGCCCCGCGGCGGCGCAGCTTGCGGTAGGAGCCGGTCCACCCGTCCGGCCTGGCCAGCCGGATCTCCGTCAGGAGCTCGTCGGGCTCCCTGGTCAGATAGCGAATGCCGTCGTCGCGGTAGAGGTCCTCGACCGCGATCTCCCGCTCCCCGCGCGCCGAGACCAGGACGGCGCGGGCGCCGAGCGCGATGAGAATGGGGACGGAATCGGCGGACTGGACGGCCAGGCAGCGCGGGGATCCGGGAGCCACCCAACAGATCTCCCCGTCCTTCTTCATGCAGAAGTGGATGGCCTGGCGCCACTCGTAATTCTGGTCGTAGTAGTTGCAGCGCGTGTCCAGGAGGAGGTTGCCGCCGAGCGTCCCCATGTTGCGCAGCGGAGGCGTGGAGATCTCAGCGATCGCGCGCGCCAGCGCCGGGTAGCGGCGGATCACGCGCCGGTCGTGCTCGACGCGCGCCAGCAGCGCGGCCGAGCCGATCGCGGCGCCGTCGGATCCGAAGCGGAGCCGGGCGAGCGCGGCCACGCGCGAGAGGCCGATCACGTCGCGGGGCGTCTGCTGGCGCCGCTTCATGTTGGGATAGAGATCCGTTCCGCCGGCCACGAACGCGCTCTCCGGCCCGCAGTCGGCCTTGATCCGCACGGCCTCGCGGATGGTCGTGGGCATCCAGTAGCGGAATTTCGGAAGGCGCATCATGGGAGCGTAAGGCGTGAGGCGAGAGGCGTGAGGCGCGGCGCGCGAGCCTTCCGGCTTCGCCTTACGCCTGACGCCTGACGCCTCACGATCCTCATCGGACTCCCCCCGCCCCGGTCGGCACCGCGTCGGCGGCCTTGCCGTCTCCGCCCTCCCGGGGCGTCGGGACGTAGGTCGGGGGCGGATACGGGACGTCGGGAAAGCGCGTCGGGCCATAGCGCGGCGGGCGCCCCTGCGCCTTCCAGCGCAGCGCCTGGAACACCTTCTCCGGCGTGGCCGGGACCTCGTCCACGCGCACGCCGACCGCGTCGAAGATCGCGTTGGCGACGGCCGGGGGAATCGGCAGGAGCGGACCCTGGCCGACCTCCTTGGCGCCGAAGGGGCCGTTGGGATCGGGATCTTCGATCAGGAAAGTCTCGACCTCGCACATCTCCTTGGTCGTCGGGCTCTTGTACTCGAGCATCGACGGGAACTTGTGAACGACGTTGCCGCCGACGTCGGTCCGGTAGGCCATCTCCTCCATCAGGATCTCGCCCAGGCCCATGTAGACGGAGCCCTCGACCTGGCCCATGACCAGCGCCGGGTTGATGCATTTGCCGACGTCGTGGGCGATCCAGACCCTGGGCACCCGGTAGATCCCCGTCTCCGGATCGACCTCGACCTCGGCCACGGCCGCGGAGTAGGAGTACGCCGGCGACGGACCGACGCCGGCTCCGCGGTAGCGCCCGGCCGAAGGCGGCGGCGTGTAGGAGCCGACCGTCCCGATCGTCCCGACCTTCGACTCCGCCGCGACGACCGCGTCGGCGAACGCGAGGCCGCGCTCGGGATCCTCCACGTCGAAGACCCGTCCGTCGGCGAAGACCAGCCGGGCCGCGGGAACCCCGAGCTTTTCCGCGGCGGCCGGTGCCAGGATCTCGCGGGCCCGCTCCGCGGCCTGCAGGGCGGCGTTGCCGGTCATCAGCGTCACGCGCGAGGAGTACGAGCCCAGGTCGACCGGCGTCAGATCGGTGTCCCCGGTCACGACGCGGATGTCCAGCGGCGCCACGCCCAGGACTTCCGCGACGATGTAGGCCAGGACGGAGTCGGAGCCCTGGCCGATGTCGGTCGAACCGCAGAAGACGGTCACGCCCCCGCTGCGGTCGAGCTTCAATTGCACGCCGGATTGCGGCATGGCGTTCCAGTAGATCGGCAGGCCGGCCCCGCAGATGTAGGAAGAGCAGGCCATCCCCAGCCCGCGCCCAGGAGGCATCCTGCCCCGCCTCCGGCGCCACCCCGACGCGGCGACGACCTTGTCGATGCAGGGACCCAGGCCCATCGATCCGATCCGAAGGAAGTTCGCGGTGAGCGAATGCGCCGGCTGCAGATGCGCCTTGCGCATGTCCGCGGGGTCGAGGCCCAGGTCGCAGGCGATCTTGTCCAGCTGCACTTCCAGCGCGTAACGCGGCTGCGGCGTGCCGTGGCCGCGCTTGGGTCCGCAGGGAGGCTTGTTGGTGAAAACGCGCGCGCCGTCGAAGCGGTAGGCCGGCACCTCGTAGGTCACCGTCTGCAGGGCCCCTGTGTAGTAGGTCGAGGCCACGCCGTAGGAGCCGTAGCCGCCCCCGTCGAGCACGGTCTGGAAGTGCATCGCGGTGATGGCGCCGTTTGTCTTCACGCCGGTTCGGACCTTCATCAACGTCGGATGGCGGCCGCGGTGGCAGTAGAAGACCTCTTCGCGGGTCAGGCAGATCTTGACCGGCCGCCCGGTCACGCGGGACAGGTGGGCCACCACGATCTCGTGGTTGAACGGGTCGGACTTGCCGCCGAAGCCTCCGCCGTTGGGCGTGGCCAGCACGCGGATGCGCGCCGCGGGCATCTGGAGCACCTTGGCCAGGGCGCGGTGCACGTAGTGGGGCGTCTGCGTGGAGGACCACAGGGTCAGCTTGCCGTCCGGCCCGAAGTCGGCCACCGCGGCGTGCTGCTCGAGCGGCAGGTGCGTGTTGCCCTCGTAGAAGAAGAGGTCCTCGTAGACGCGGTCGGCGCGGGCGAAGCCCTCCTCGACGCGGCCGAACTCCATCGACACGAGCTTGTGGAAGTTGCCGCGGTCGCCGTAGTCGTGGATGCGCGGCTCCGGACGCGCCACGGCCTCCTCGATCGAGCCGATCGACGCCAGGGGCTCGTACTCGACCTCGATCGCGTCCAGGGCGTCGAACGCGGCGTCCTCGTCGATCGCCGCCACGGCGGCGACGGGATCGCCCACGAAGCGGACGCGGTCGGGGACCAGGGCGTGCTCGTCCTGGGAGACCGGAAGGATCCCGAAGGCGATCGGAAGATCCTTGCCCGTGGCCACGGCCACGACGCCGGGGCGCGCCAGCGCGCGGGACGCGTCGACGCGCAGGAGCCGCGCGTGCGCGACCTTCGAGCGCAGGATCTTGCAATGAAGCATTCGCGGCAGGAAGAGATCGTCGGCGAATTTCGTCTGCCCGGCGACCTTGGCCGCCGCGTCGACCTTGGGATGGGGACGGCCGACGACGCGGGTGGGGCCGGGCGAGGTGCTCATTCTCGATCCCCCGGACGTAGGGGCGGCCCTGGCGGCCGCCCGCGGGCGGGGACAAGCCCCGCCCCTACGGCGCGCTTGTCGTTCACGCTCGGCAGCAATCCGCTCTCGTCGAAGTCGTGGCCGTAGAGGCTCTCCTTCGGCGGCGCGGCGGCCGTTTCCCCGCGCATCCAGGCCGCGGCGAGCTCGACCGCCTCGTAGATCTTCACGTAGCCGGTGCAGCGGCAGAGGTTGCCGGCGAGCGCCTCCTCGATCTCCCCGCGGGCCGGCCGCGGGTTGGCCGCCAGCAGCGCCTGCGCGGTCAGGAGGAATCCCGGCGTACAATATCCACATTGTGCGGCGCCCAGATCGGCGAAGGCCTTCTGGAGAGGATGCAGCCCCTGCGCCGTCGCCATTCCTTCGACCGTTTCCACGACCCGCCCGGCGCACTCCAGGCCCAGGTACAGGCAGGAGAGCACCGGCTCGCCGTCGACGAGGACGGCGCAGGTTCCGCACTCGCCGAGCTCGCAGCCGTGCTTCGTGCCGGTCAGCCGCAGGTCCTCGCGAAGGACTTCCAGCAGGGTCTTGTGGGGCGCGAACGAAACCTCGACGGCCTCGCCGTTGACGGTCAGGGAGACGAGGGCGTTGCCCGCCTGGGGCGCCTTTTTCTTGCGCGATCCAGCCATTTCTTGCTCAAGATAATCCCTTTGTTTCCCAATGGAAAGACGAGATTAATCATCTGACCGGTCAGCCAGAATCCCGAGCAAAAAAAAGGGCTCTCCGAAGAGAGCCCCGGCGGTCGGGAGACTTGCGATTACGGCTGGAAGGTCACGACGATCACCGCCTGGCCTTCGTGGCCGGCGACGTCGCTCATGTCCGTGCGCGTCGTCAGCCGCGAGGCGTCGATGCCGTGGCGGTCGATCAGGTACTGCTTGACGTTGCCGGCCCGCTGGCGCGCCAGCGTTTCCTGTCCCCGGCCGGTCGGCTTGTCCGGGTATCCGGTGATCTCCGCGGTGGCGTGCGGATTGTCGCGCAGGCGCCGGGCCACGTCGTCAAGCCTGGCCTTGGCGATGTTGTTGACCCGCGACTTGCCCTGGTCGAACTGCAACACGTCGGTGGTCGGGGGCTGCGGCGCCGGAGCGGGCGGCGGCGTGACGACCGGCGGCGCGGGCGGCGTCTCGGGCTGCGCCGGCGCGGCCGGCGGCGCGGGCGGAGGAGGCGGCGGCGGCGCGGGCGGCTGCTCGATGATCACCGGCGCGGGCCGGCCGCCGAAGTGCAGGAGCACGCCGATCGAAGGCTGGACGTCGAAATGCGACGGGCGGTCCACGTTGAACGAGCCGAAGTCGGTCTGCTGCGGCAGGCGCGCCGAGAAGTTGTACTGCCCCTTGAGCTCCAGGCGCATCCCCACGAGCTTGCTGAATCGGTACTCCGAGCCTCCGGCGAGGTAGGCCAGGCCGTTGCCCTTCCCCGCGAAGACGCGGTGGCGCGACACGCCCGCGCCGCCCGCGACGTAGGTATTCCAGCCCGGGATGCTCGGCGTGAAGTCCCACATCGCGCCGGCCTCGAGCTCCCAGTAGTCGGGGATGTGGTCCGGGTCGGGGCGGAAGAACTGCGCGGTGAACTCCGCGGCCAGGTGGTCGGTGAAAAAGTGCCCGACCCGCAGGCCGGGGAAGAGGAAATCGTTCTGATCAGCGTTGCACGGGCAGTAGATCTGCTCGAACTTGCCGATGAAGCTGTACCCCAGATGGAGGCCGACATAGGTCTCGCCGGCGAGCGAAGCGGGAGGGTGGACGCGGTCGCTGACCTCCGACGCGGCCTGCGCCGCGGCGGGCCGCGGGGCCAGAAGCGCCAGGACCGTTCCGAGCAGGAGTCCGGAAATCCGTTTCGTCATCGTCAAGCCTCCGCGCGCGCGCATCAGGGTGGAACTCAGCACTTGTTCAGGAAGAGGAAGCCCGCGGTCTGCTGCCCGGGCGTCAGCGTGATCGTGTAGGACTTGGGAACGTCCGGCGTGCCGGGGAACGTCTGGGCGAAGCCGGGCGGGATCGTCTCGGAGAGCGTATAGGTCCCGGCCGGCAGATTGGAGAACCGGAAGGTGCCGTCCGCCGCGGACACCGCCGTCTGCGTGTTCCCCAGCGAGTCGGTCAGCGTGATCGTCACGCCCTCGAGCGGGCGATCCGGCGGCATGTTCACGACGCCGTTGGCGTCGATGTCGAAGAACTTGGTTCCGGAGATGGACCCCGTGCCGGCGGCCACGGCCTCGTTGCCGAAGAGAAGCCCCGTCACCGGCGCGCCTGCCGTCACCGTCACCGCGATCGTGCCCGGCGCGGCCGGAGCGGTCTGGACGAATCCGGCCGGGACGATTTCCGAGACGACGTAGGACCCCGCGGCCACGCCGGTGAACGAGAAGTTGCCCGACGCGTCGGTCGTCGTCGAGGCGACGAGACTCCCGGCGGGGGTCTTCAACTGGATCGTCACGCCCGACATCCCGGCCTCGCCGGCGTCGCGGACGCCGTTGCCGTTGGCGTCGTTGAACTTCGCGCCGGAGATCGTTCCCAGCACCGGCTGGTTGCCGAAGAGCAGGCCGGTCGCCGACGGGTGCGCCAGATCGATCGTCACCGGCAGGTTCGTTCCGCCGGCGGGAAGCGTTTGGACGAATCCCGCGGGGACCGTCTCCGAGAGCGCGTACCCTCCGAACGGAATCCCGGTGAACGAGAAGGTCCCATCCGCGGCGGTGACCGTCGTGCCGACCACGATCCCGGAGCAGAGCGGCGCCGCGGGGCAGGTCGAGAGCGTGATCGTCACGCCCCCCTGCCCGGCCTCGCCGGCGTCCCGCGCGCCGTTGCCGTTGGCGTCGAGGAACTTCGTACCGGAAATCGTTCCGGTCAGGACACCGGCGAAGTTTCCGAAGACGTTGTCGAGCGAGCTCCCGTTGGCCGCCAGGTTCAGGGAGATCTTGCCCGAGGCCGGCGCGGTCTGCGTGAATCCCGCCGGGACCGTCTCGGACAGCACGTAATCCCCCGCGGCCTGGCCGGTGAAGAGGAAGTTTCCGGAGGCGTCCGTCGTGATCGTCTGCGGTGTCCCGCCGGCCGCGGACGCCAGGGCGATCGTCACCCCCGACAGCGGCGGCTCGCCCGGATCGCGCACGCCGTTGGCGTTGGTGTCCTCGAACTTGGTCCCTCCGATCGAGCCGGGTTGCGGCTGATTGGGGAAGGCCAGGTTCGGCACGTTTCCGCCGCAGACCAGGATCACGTACTCGAAGTCCTTGGCGAAGAGCCGGTTCGTGATCGTCGCGTTGGCCGGGCCGGTCTTGCTGAACCCGAGCGGGGCGGGGCTCGATACCAGGAAGTCGTCGCCGGAGGTCAGGCCGCAGATCTCGAACGACCCGTCGGCCGCGGTCACGGTCGTCAGGACCACGCCGCCGGCGCTCTGGACCCGCACGGGCACGCCGCCGAGCCCGGCCTCGCCGGAGTCGCGCGCGCCGCTGCCGTTGGCGTCGTCGAAGGCGAACCCGGAGACGCAGAACGACGGATCGCACGACGCCTTGTCCTCGACGCGGAAGGCCGCGGCGAGCGACGCGTCGACATGGAAGCCGTGGAAACAGCCGGTGCCGCAGACGGGATCGACCTGGGTCGGGCTGCCGTCGAAGGACGCGGCGTTGGTGACCCAGAGGACGTAGAGCGCGTCGCTTCCGCCCGCGTCGTTATAGGGAGCGAGTTGGATCGCCAGCGAGCCGCAGGCCGTCGGGCCGCCCGTGGCGTGGGCCGTGCCGCCCGCGGCGGAAATGACGCCGCCGGCCACCGTGAAACCGCGCTCGGACACCGGATCGGTCGAAAGCAGCGTCTTGCCCGACGCGTCGGTCACCTGGAAGTCGTACTCGCCGTCAGGCAGGAAGGCCGCGAGCTGGCAGGGCGCCGCGGTCGGCCCGACCGCGAAGAAGACGTCCTGCCGGTGGGCGAAGACCGGGACGGGCGCCCCGCTCGCGTCCACCGTCTCGATCGTCCCGGCGATGGGCGGCACAGCCGCCGCCTGCGCGGCCCCGCCGGACGGGCTGGCCGGCCGAAACCCCACGCCCCGCGCGTCGCGCTGCTGCGATCCGGACCCCGGAGCCGCCGCCGGCCGTCCGGTCTGCCCGAGCGCGGCGACGGCGCAGAGCACCGCACCGCATAGAAGAACGCCGAACCGATTCGGCCTCATGCTCTTTTCCCTTTTCCGTTTTGCGACTGATTCCGTGGAATGACGACCGGGCTCACGAAAATGCAAGGAACATGCCCCATCATGCACGACCCTGGAAAGCCCCGTCACTCACGAGGATCGGCTCCCCGGCTCCGATGCGGGGCGGAGAGCCGCGCGGTAGCGCAACCGCCGCCTTCGCCCCGCAGCTCCGGGAGTCAGCAGGGCCAGGAGATACCGCCCCGCAGCGCCGGTCCAGAGAACGCCGGCGGCCCATGCGGCCGCGGCGGGGCCGTGGTGCTTGCGGACGTAGCGGACGAGCGATGCGTGCAGCTGGCCGAAGAGCGCGTCGCCGCCGGAGGCGCCTCCCAGATGAACGACCGACGCCGCGGGCTCGTAGAGGATCTTCCATCCCGCGTCGCCCAGGCGCCGGAGGAGATCGGACTCCTCGGCGTAGAAGAAAAAATCTTCGTCGAATCCGCCGACCTCGTCCAGCGCCTGACGGGAAATGAGCAGGGCGGCTCCCATCAGCGTCTCGACTTCGCGGCCGCGGGAATGGTCTTCGCGGGTCCTGCTGTGGCCGCGGAAGATCCCGCGGCCTCCCGACAGGGCGGCCAGGCCCGAGCTCTCGCAGAAGATTCTCCAGGGCCCCGGCAGCCGGCCGATCGAAGGCTGGAGGCTGCCGTCGGCGTTTCGCAGGCGCGGCCCCGCGGCACCGGCGCGGGGATCGCGATCGAGCGCCGCCTGGAGAGCGGCGATCGCGCCGGGCTCGACGAAGGCGTCGGAGTTCAGGAAGAGAAGCGACGCTTCGGAGGTTTCCCGCGCTCCGCGGTTGCACGCCGCGGCGTATCCGCGGTTGGCCGGCTCGACGATCACACGGGCCCTGGGAACCTCCCTGGCCAGCCGCTGGGAGATGCCGTCCCCGGATCCGTTGTCGACGACGACGATCGGGCCCTCCGACGTCTCGGCCGCGGCCCGCGCGGCGCGAACCGTTTCCTCCGGCGTCCGGTAGTGGACGACGACGGCGGCCGGCGCGGCGGAGGCTTGCGGCCTGTTCATGACTGCGGCCTATTCTGGAGCCTTTTCAGATTAGGGAATCCGAAAAGCCCGCGCCGGGCGCGGCCGCCTGGTTATGTTCGGGGGCAACTTGCGCGGCCGAAGTCTGGGATTCCTCCTGCTGCTCTTCCTCCTGCTGCTCGGAGCCGTTTGCGCCCGGGCCGACCAGACCGTGAACATCGGTCCGTCCCTTGCGTTCTCGCCTTCCTCCGTGACGATCGCGCCCGGAGAGAAAGTCACCTGGGTCTGGATGGGGTCGCCGCACTCGACGACCAGCAGCGCCACGACCGGCCCGGAGAGCTGGAATTCCGGGATCCAGCTCACGGGAGCGACCTTCTCGCACACGTTCACGACTCCGGGAACGTATCCGTATTACTGCCAGGTGCACAGCAGCCCGACGGGAACGGCGATGAACGGAGTGATCCAGGTGGTGGCTCCGACGGCCACCCCGGTCAACACGCCCACGCCGGTCCCGGTGACGCCCGGGCCGCAGCGGCTCCTAAGACTCTCGCCTCCCGCCTCCCGCTTCACGCTTCACGCTTCACGTCGCTTCCGCTCGATCGGGATTTGCGCTTTGCGCACCGGCGGTCCGCTCGGCCGGTTGCGGCCTCGACGGCCCGCCTGATCCCTCCCTCGCTCTCGCTCCCGCGGCGCGCGCCTCCTCCCCTCTGGGAGACTTCGCGCGCCGCGACCGGGGGCTTGACGCGGGCGGCCGCAAGGGCCGCCCCTACGGCATCAATCGCAAACGTTCCGTAGGGCGGGGCTTGTCCCCGCCCGCGCCCCGTGCGGTGCGAACAGAGACACGATGGTTCGATCCTGGTGAACTACGCCTTACGCCTTCCGCCTCACCCCTCACGCCTCACGCCCGCTGGTACACTGCGGCCGGACGATGCCGGCACGGACGACATCAGCGAATCCTCGCCCTTCCGCCTGGCTCCCGCCAATCCCATGAGCGCTCCGCGCAACATCCTGGTCGTGTTCGGGACCCGACCCGAGGCGATCAAGCTCGCCCCGGTGATCCAGCGCCTGCGCCGCGAGCCCGAGACGTTTCGGGTCACCGTGTGCGCCACCGCGCAGCACCGGCAGATGCTCGATCAGGTCACCGACCTGTTCGGCATCGTGCCCGACGTCGACCTCGACCTGATGCGGCCGGACCAGACCTTGAACGAGCTTTCCGCCCGGTCGCTCGCCGCCCTGGACCAGGTTCTCCGCGAGCGCGCCCCGGACTGGCTCCTGGTGCAGGGCGACACGACCACCGCGATGTGCGCCGGGCTGGCCGCCTTTCACCGCCGGATCCCCGTCGGCCACGTGGAGGCCGGCCTGCGCACGGGCGACCTCCTGCGCCCCTTTCCCGAGGAAATGAACCGGCGCGTGGTCGACCTGGTGGCCTCGGCCTTCTTCGTCCCCACCGAGCGCTCGGCGCGCGCCCTCTCGCGGGAGGACACGCCGGCGGATCGGATCTTCCTGACCGGCAACACCGTGGTGGACGCCCTGCTGGAGATCGCGAAGTCGTCCGGGCCGGCCGCGGAGGAAGATCTCGTTCTCATCACGGTGCACCGGCGGGAGAGCTTCGGCGAGCCGCTCAACGGCATCGTGCGCGCGATCGCGCGGCTGGCCGCGACGTTTCCGCGCACGCGCTTTCTCCACGTCGTGCATCCCAACCCCAACGTCCTCGCCGCCGTGGCCGCCAACAAAGGGATTCCCAACGTCGAGCTCGTGCAGCCCCTCGACTACCGCGCGCTGGTGGACAAGCTCCGGCGGTGCCGCCTCGTCCTGACCGACTCCGGCGGAATCCAGGAGGAGGCGCCGACCTTCGGCAAGCCCGTTCTCGTCCTGCGAGACACCACGGAGCGCCCCGAGGGAGTGGAGGCGGGTCTCGCGCTCTTAGCCGGCACCGGCGAGGAGACGATCGTGTCCCAGGCCGCGCGGCTCCTGTCCGACGAGGCCGCGCGCCGGGCCATGACCCGAGGCGTCAACCCCTATGGAGACGGACGGGCGTCGGACCGCATCGCCGACGCGCTGGCCGGAAGGGCCTTCGAGCCGTTCCGCCCGGCCGCGAGCTATGCCGCGCACTCGGTGACCTGACGCCGTGCGCCCCGACTGGGAAAAAGGGCTCCGCGGCCGGATCTACCGATGGGGCCGGCGCGCGCTGCCGCTGGCCTGGCGTCGCGCGGTGCGCCGCCGCGTGGCGCCCGAGCGTCTCCTTGGGATTCAGAAACCTCCGGTCCTGCTGTCGCGCCTCGACTTCGACCCGCGCGCGCTGCCTCCCGGCCGGCCCGACTTCCTGGTGCTCCCGGTCATCCCCTGGTCCTACCGGCGCCAGCGCCCGCAGCAGCTGGCCGAAGCGATCGCGCGGCGCGGCAAGCGCGTTTTCTACCTCACGCTGGAGGGCGAAGGCGAAGCGACCGCGCCGACCGGAGTGGCTCCCGGCGTGACGCTGCTGCCGCTCGCGGGAGTGCGCCGGGAGGATCCCGCCGACCGGAGGCTGGAGGGGCGTTCCCTGGAGACGGCCTTTCAATCGTTGGCCAAGTTCCGCGACGACCTGGCCCTGGCCGAGACCGTTCTCTTCGTCGAGTCGCCGTTCTGGACTCCGCTGGCGCTCCAGGCCCGGGACCGGTTCGGCTGGAAAGTCATCTACGACTGCCTCGACGAGCACGGCGCGTTCGGCACCAACCGGGGACCATTGGAAGAAATGGAGGAGCGGTTGGCCCGAGACGCCGATCTGGTGGTGGCGACCTCCGCGCCGCTGGCCGAGCGCATGCTCCGATTCCGATCCGAGTGCAGGCTCCTGCCCAACGCCTGCGACTTCGAGCTTTTCGCGAGCGTGCCCGACCGCAAGGCCGACCCCCAGCGGATGACCGTCGGATACGCCGGCGCGGTCGACCGCTGGTTCGATGGCTCGCTGGTCGACGGGATGGCCCGCCTGCGGCCGAACTGGACGTTCGAGATCGTCGGCGGCATCGAGAACGAGGCCGACGTGGGCCGCGCGCCGGCCCCCAACGTCACCTACTTCGGCGAGCGGCCCCACGCCGAGATGGCCGGCTTCCGGTCCCGCTGGGACGCCGAGATCATCCCGTTCCGTCTTTCCGAGCTCACCCACGCCACCGACCCGGTCAAGCTCTACGAAGCCGCCGCGGCGGGACGGGGCGTGGTGGCGACGCCGATGCGGTCGCTCGAGCCCGCGGCGCGGCTGGGCCTGGTGCGTCCGGCGGCCGACGCCGACGCCTTCGTCCGCGCCGTGGAGGAGACCGCCGCGGAGGATAGCGGGCGTGCCGCGGCCCGTCGGGCCTTCGCGCGGGAAAACACCTGGGACATCCGCGCCGAGCAGCTCTGCGCGTGGACGGCGACCCTGCTGCGGCACGGATCGGGCCAGAGCGGTCTCGTCTCCATGGCGGATTTCGCCGCGCTGGCCGCCCGCAAGGGCGCCTGGATCCACTTCCCGTTCTCGATCGGCTGGAACGTCGTCCTGGTGCAGCGCCCGCACCACCTGGCCCGGGCCTTCTCGCGCCGCGGCGTCCCCGTCGTGTTCGATCTGGAGTCCGGGAAGGACGCGGACTCCGCCGGCCTGAGGGAGGTGGAGCCGAACCTCTTCCTCGCGCGCGGCGGCGACAGTCCGAAACCAGAGGACGTCCCCGGCCGGATCGTGTGGGCCTTCGCCCGCAACGTCCCGCCCGAGGGCGCGCTCGCCGGAGCGCGGCTGGTCTACGACGTCATCGATCATCTCGATGTCTTTCCCGGGCGCCCGGCGACGCTCCGCGAGAACCAGGCGCGGGCGCTCGCGGCGGCCGAGCGCGTGTTCGCCGTCTCCGAACCGCTCCTGGCCGAGGTCCGCCGGAGCCGTCCCGACGCGATCTCCCTTCCCAACGGCGTGGACTGCGCGCACTTCGCCGCGCCGCAGGAACCCGCGCTCCTGCCCGAGGCGCTCCGCGCTGCGCGCGAGCTGCGACGTCCGGTGGCCGGATACACCGGGGCGCTGGCCCGCTGGGTCGACCTCGACCTGATCCGAAGCCTCGCGCGGCTGCGGCCGGACTGGACGCTCGTTCTGGTGGGAGAGGCGCTGGACGAGTCGCTGGCCGAGATGGGCGACGACGTTCCCGAGAACCTGGTCTACGCCGGGCCGGTGTCCTACGACGCGATCCCCTCGGTCCTGGCTGCCTTCGACGTCGGCCTCATCCCCTTCCGGCTGGGCTCGGAGGGTCTCCACGCTTCCCCGATCAAGCTCTACGAGTACTGCGCCGCCGGGCTGCCGGTCGTGTCGGCGCCCCTTCCGGAATCCCGCGCGCTGCCTGAGGTTCGGATCGCCGCGAGCGCGGAGGAATTCGCCGCGAACCTGGACGCCGCGCTGCGCGACCGCCGCGACGAGGAGTTCGGTCGCCGCGCGCGGGCCCGGGCCCAGGACAACGACTGGAGCCGCCGCGCGGAAACGGCGCTCGCCGCGCTCGGCCTCTCCGGATGACCGGATGATCGGATGATCGGATGATCGGATGACCGGCCGCTCCCCGCGGTCCACGCGGCGGCGCCGGGCCTGTACAATCCCCGCCCGGAGCCCTTGGCATTGAGCGCAACACCCGCCTCCGGCCGGGCCGGATTCGTCTACGACTCCGCGTCCCGCGAGCCCCTCTTCGTCGAGGAGGCGAAGGCCCTGTGGGACTACCGCTCGCTCGTCCATGAGCTCGTCGTGCGCGACATCAAGGTCCGCTACAAGCGCTCGGTCCTGGGGATCGCCTGGACCATGCTCGCGCCGCTGCTCAACATGGTCACCATGACGATCGTCTTCTCGGCGATCCTGAAGACGGCCATCGCCAACTACCCGGTCTACTTTCTCTCCGGCATCCTCTTCTGGAACTTCTTCGCGCAGAGCACCAGCTCCGCGGCGCTCCAGACCAACGAGGCCAACGAGATCGCCAAGCGGACCTTCGTCCCGCGCTCGGTCTTCGTCGTCGCGTCGGTGGGCGTGGCCCTGATCAACCTGATCCTCTCGCTCGTGCCGCTCCTGGCCATCCTCCTCTTCACCCGGTTTCCGCTCTACGCGACCTGGCTCTTCCTGCCGGTGTCCGTGGCCATCGGGACCCTGTTCGCGACCGGCGTCGGCCTCATCCTCTTCACCCTGGCGTCGCGCTTCTCCGACGTGCGCGAGATGTACATCGTTCTCGTGCAGGTCTGGTTCTTCCTGACGCCGATCGTGTACCACGTGTCCATTGTCCCGTCGCAGTACCGGCTGCCGATCTGGCTCAACCCGATGTACTACATGGTTCAGACCTTCCGCGTGCCGATCTACGAGGGGCGCCTTCCCGGGGCCATGCCCCTGGCCATCTCGGTCGCCTGCGCGGTGGGCTTCTTCGTCTTCGGGTGGCTGTACTTCTCGCGGCGGACCGACCGGTTCGCGCTGATCAGCTGACGTTGGACGACGCGCTCCGCCTCGAAGGCGTCACGGTGCGGTACCGGGTGGCCCGGGAGAAGATCCCGTCGCTCAAGGAGTACGCCATCCGCCGGCTGAAGCACCGGATGCTCTACGACGAGTTCGAGGCGCTGCGGGAGTTCTCCGTCGCGGTCCACCGGGGAGAGGCGGTAGGGGTCATCGGCCGCAACGGCGCCGGCAAGAGCACGCTGCTGCGGGTCATCGCCAGGGTCATCCGGCCCACCCAGGGCCGGGTGGTCATCGCCGGGAAAGTCGCCCCGATCCTGGAGCTCGGCCTCGGCTTTCACAGCGAGCTGACCGGGCGCGAGAACGTCCTGCTCCAGGGAGCCCTGCTGGGATTTTCGCGGGCCGCCATGCAGAAGCGCATGGAGGCCATCGTGGCCTTCGCCGAGCTGGAAGAGTTCATCAACGCGCCGATGCGCACCTACTCGACCGGCATGGCCGCCCGGCTGGCCTTCGCCGTGGCCACCGACGTCGATCCGGACATTCTCTTGATCGACGAGGTCCTCGCCGTCGGCGACGAGCGCTTCCAGATGAAGTGCGAGGCGCGGATGGCGGCGTTCCGCGAGGCCGGCAAGACGATCGTCTTCGTCTCCCACGCGGCAGGCCAGGTCCGCAAGACCTGCGACCGCGCGGTGTGGCTGCACGAAGGGCGCACCGTCGCCATGGGGCCGGCAGCAGACGTGGTCGACGCGTACCACCAGTGGTCGGTCTCCGGCGGGCCGCTCCCGACCGCGCCGCCCGCGGAACGACCCGCGCCGGCTCACTGAGGCGGGCGCTGCCCCGCGGCCGGCCAGGGGAAGAGCGCGTGCCGCGCGGGACCCCGGGCGTTGCGCAGGCCCGGCGGCATGTCGGCGGGCCACCCGGAGCGCCGCACGGCCCGCGGGTAGATCCGCAGCATCGCCTGCCGGGCCTCCGCGAGACTCGGTCCGGTGAAACACGCCGCGCCGTCCTCGTCGGACTGCCAGAGCTCGACGGCCTCGAACGCGCCGCCGAACTGCCACCCGCTCCACGCGAGCCCCGAGTGGATGTTCACCAGCACGACCGCGGCCGCGTCGGACGCCGGCGGCGCGGTCAGAGTCACCTGCCGGTAGCGCTCGGCCTGCTCCACGAAATAGCGCGACCGCCAGCGCTGGTCGTGGAGGTTCCAGGCCAGGAGCACGGCCGGCGCCAGCAGCCAGGCGCGGCTGCGCGGAAAGGCCAGCGCCACGGCCGCGGCGACGCCGGCGGCGGGCATGTAGAAGTACCAGTCCGACCAGCGGACGTTGCGCCCGAGAAGCGGCGCCACGGCGATCCAGGCGAAGGCCAGCCCGGGCAGCGCCGCGCGCATCCCGCGCGACAGGCACACCGCCGCGGCGAAGAGCGCCAGCGCGCTCCAGGCGAAGACCGGAGGCGCGAAGAGCTCCGCCGGGTCGAGGATCCGCAGGGGAACGAAGACGGCCTGCTGAAGGGCCCGCGTTCCGCCGGCGTTGTAGGCGAAGATTTTCGTGGTGCCGCGCAGGGTCCAGAAGTTCACGACGAAGAACCCCGCCGCCGCCGCGGCCGGCAGAGGCAGGCCGGCCCACCAGGGACGCCGGCGCCGCAGGACGTTGACGAGCAGCATCGCGGCGGGAGCGCACAAGGCCTGCTCGTAGAAGCAGGCTCCGGCCAGGAGCGCGAGCGACGCCAGAACGGGCCGGCCGGCGTCGTGCGCGGCGACGGCGGCGAAGACGGCCAGCGTGGCCACGATCACCGCGGACACGGACGGATACTCGACGGTCATTGAGGGAATCGACCAGGAGGCGAAGAGGAGGCTCGCCGCGAGCGCGCGCAGGCGCTCGGCTCCCAGGCGCATCAGGAGAGCGGCCAGGGCGGCCGCCGCGGCGGCATGGAGGGCCACGTTCACGGCGTGGTAGGGGAAGGCCTCCAGGCCGAAGATCCGATACTCCGCCAACCACAGGGCGCGCTGGCCCAGGCGCCAGGCGCCCCAGGCCGGCAGCGTGAAGAACCCCGAGGTTCCGCGCGTCAGGTTGTCCGCGTCGGCGAGGCAGCCGAAGTCGTCGGCGAAGAAGAAGGGGCGTTGAGCCAGGAAGGCCGCGTGGACCGCGGCGGCGAAAAGCGCCGCTGCCGCGACGACGGCCGAGCGGAACCGAGGAGGCTCCTGGACTGCCTGGACTGCCGGGACGGCGTCGGAGGGGATCACGCGGGCTTCCTGGCCAGGACGGCGATCGCCGGCGCCAGCCCGCGCAGCCGGAGGCTCGGCACGTGCACGTACGGGCCGCGCGGCAGGAGGTAGCGGAAGATTCCCCACCACTCCTCCACGCGAAAACGGCCGGCGGCCAGGGAGAGCCAGAAGCGCCGGGAGTGTTTCTGGACGTGCGTCGGATCGCGGTCCAGGGCCCGGACCAGGATCCCGGCGGGCCCGTCGTAGACCGGCACCACGAACACGATGGCGCCGCCCGGCTTGACGCGGGCGTCCAGCGCCGCGAGAGCCGCGGCGGGATCCGGGAGGTGCTCGAGGACGTCGAAGGCGGCGGCCACGTCGAACTCCCCGGAAAACGGCACGGCCTCGGCGGAGGCCTGCTCGATCGCCGCGGCGGGCACGCGCGACCGCGCCTGCGTCACCGCCCAGGCGCTGACGTCGGTCCCGAAGCGCTCGAAACGCGGGTCGAGCCCCGCGAGAAAGAACCCCGGGCCGCAGCCGACCTCGAGCAGGCGCGGCCGCGCGCGGTCCCCGGCGGCGCGATCGGCCAGGCCGCGGTAGAAGGCCAGCTTGCGCGGAGGATTCTGCGCCGCGTAGTCGCGATAGACGTCCCGGAAATACTCCGGGCCGTAGCGCGGCTCGGAGGACGCGCCGTGGCCCTCCATCAGTGGATGTAGCCGAGCGCGCGCAGGCGGAAGAGCATCTCGTTGCGCGCCGCGGGCGCGCCCGGAGAGCGCGGCGCTTCCGGCTCGAACCAGTAGCGCAGGCCCGCCTCCTCCGAGTCGGGCCGGCCCGGCCGCGCGGGCACGGATCCCTCTCCCGGCGCGACCCGAATCCCGGGCAGCGCGGACTCCGCGCCGCCCACGACGACGAGCAGGCGCGTGATCCCGTCGTCGGCGACATCGATCGTCAGGGCTCCTCCCTCCTGGCGCACCCGGTCTCCGGCGCGCCAGAAGAGCGGAATGACGCGCACGCGCTCCGGCGAGGCCGGGATCTCGACGCGCTCGGTCAGCCGCCCGCCGCGGCCGGTCCCGCGCAGGGAGAACCAGAGCCCTCCGATCTTGCCCATGGCGTACCGAGCGGCGAGGTTGTGCGCCCAGACGAGCTTCTTCTCCCGGTCCTCCGCGGACGGGACGTCGGCGGGATGCTCGGGTGTGGAGACGTAGACCTCTTCGGGAGGCAGGTGTCCGCGCAGCCATTGGTTGGGAAACGGAAGCGCCGGGATCTCCGAAGGCAGATCGTGGTCGCGGTTGAAGAGCACGACCCGGGTCCGCCCGTCGTAGACGTACCAGCGCATGGGCCCGAAGCCGAAGGTCTCCCCCATGGCCAGGAGCGGCGGAACGGGGGCCTTTTCAACGACCGCGCCCGCGAGCGAGACGCCGGCCCAGCGGGACTTGAGCGGCGACGAGACCGCAACGCCCAGGAGATCCGCGACCGTCGGCACGACGTCCACCAGCCGGACGACCTGATCGACCCGGCGGCCGCCCGGCCCGCCCGGGGCCTGCACCAGCAGCGGCACGTGCACCGATTCGTCGAAGAGCGTGACCGCGTGCTTGAGGTACCCGTGCTCGAGGAACTCCTCTCCGTGATCGGACGTGAAGACCACGACCGTGCGCGCCCGCACGCCCGGGTCGAGCGCGGCGAAGAGACGGGAGAGCTGCCCGTCGAGATAGGACACCTCTTCGGCGTAGAGCTCGCGCCACTGGCGGATCGTCGCGGCGTCGGGCATCGGCGCGGCCCCCGTGAAGGCGGGATCGGGCTGGCCCGGCCATTGCGCTTGCGGTCCCACGCGCCGCGCCGGCGGACAGTAGGGATCGTGCGGATCCATCAGGTGGAGGAGCACGAAGAAGCGGCTCCGCTGGTGTTGTTTGAGCCAGGCGATGGCCTGATCGACCGGCTCCGCCGCCGGCGTGAACACGGAGTTCGCCGTCGGCGCCGTCCAGTAGATGTCGAAGCCCCGGCCGAACCCGCGGTCCCGATTGAGGAGCGGGTTGGCCACGAACGCGGCGGTCTGGCGCCCGGAGTCCCGCAGGATTTCCGCGAGCGACACGGCCGATCCGGGAATCCCCTGCGTCGCGTCGGCCCAGCCCGGGCTCTCCGAGGGCCACCGCCCGGTCAGAAGCGACGACACCGACGGAAGCGTCCAGGACGCCTGCGCATAGGAGCGCGTGAAGACCGTTCCCTGGGAGGCCAGCCGGTCGAGCGTGGGCGTGGCGAGCTTGCCCGGAAAGACGGCGTCGGCGCGCAGCGTGTCGACGAGGACGAAGAGCAGGTTGCGATCCTGCGGCTTGGGCCGGGAACAGGCCGCCGCGCCGAGAAGAATCCCGACGAAACCGGCGAGGACTCCCAGGCGACGCGCCGGGCGCGCCGTCACCGGCCGAACCGCCGCCGCAGGATCAGGCCCAGCGTCGCCAACGCGGTGCGCCCGACATCCATCTTGGAGGAATCTCCCTTTCGATCGTAGCGCAGAATCATGGGGACCTCTCCGAAGATGAGCGGCCGTTTGCGCAGCTTCAGGAGGATGTCCACCATGCACTGGAAACCTTCCTGATCGATGAAGGTCGGGCCGTAAGCGGCGATGGCGTCGCACACGACCTCCGCGCGGTAGGCCCGGTACCCGCAGGTGAAGTCCTTGACTCCGGGTATCGGCAGGACCACGCGGAAGAGCAGCGATCCCAGATAGCTGACCGCCCGCCGGGACAGCGGCACGCCGATCGTGCGGGAGCCCTGGCGGTACCGCGAAGCGATCACGACGTCGTGGCCTTCGGAAATCATCCTGGACATGCGCACGATCAAGCCCGGCGTGTGGGTGTCGTCGGCGTCCATGGTGACGAGGACGTCGCCGGAGCGGGCCTCTGCGGCGGCGGCATGGAGACCGTCGCGCAGCGTGGCGCCGAGGCCCAGGTTTCGCTCGTGGCGCTGGATCGTCATCGGAATCCGGCTGGACCACTGCCGCGCGATCTCGCCGGTCGCGTCCCGGCTTCCGTCGTCGACGATGACGACGTGATACTGGAGTCCCGCCTCCGCCATCGCTCCGTCGACGCTCTCCAGGAGGCTGCCCAGGCTGGACTCCTCGTTGTAGGCCGGCAGGACGATGAAGATGCGGCGGCCGCCCCGCGCGGCGCCGGCGCCGGGCCCGGTGGACGGGGGGCTCATCGAGACGGCCGCGCGCGGCGGCGCCGCGCGGGCCAGTTGATCGTCACGGAAGCCGATTATGCCGGAATGCGGCCCCGACAAGGGCGCGGGCGCGCGGACCGCCGGGCTCGCCCTATGGCAGCGCGAACGTGGCCACCATGAACACGGCCATCTGGGCCCGCGTCACCGTCAGGGTCGGACAGAACATCCCGTTGCCGCACCCCGCCGTCAGACCCTCCGCCGACAGCCGCTCGATCCACGCCGCCGCAAACGACGACGCCGGCACGTCCGTGAACACCGTCCCCGTCGCCGGCGGCGGCGTGAACGACGACCCGTGCAGCGTTCGCAGCAGAAACACCGACATCTGCGCCCGCGTCACCGCGTCGGACGGACAGTACTTCCCTCCCCCGCATCCCCCGGTCACCTGCGCCGCCGACAGCGCCTCGATCCACGCCGCCGCGAACGACGACGCCGGCACGTCGGTGAACACCGTCCCCGTCGCCGCCGGCGGGTTGTACGCCGGCCCGTTCTTGGATCGCAGCAGAAACACCGCCATCTGCGCCCGGGTCACGGCAGCCTCCGGACAGAACATCCGGCCCCCGCAGCCCGCGGACACGCCGTCGTTGATCAGCTTGTCGATCTGCGCGGCCGCCCAGTAACCCAGCGGGACGTCCAAGAAATGCGGGTTGATGTTGAAGGTCATCCCAGAGGAGGTCCCGCCGCCCGGAGCGGGGTTGAACACCGTGACGGTGGCCGTCCCCGCCGTCGTGAGGTCCGAGGAGGGGATGAACGCGGCAAGCTGCGTCGGGCAGACCAGCGTTGTCGTCCGGTTGGCTCCCTTCCAGCGCACGACGGAGTCCGGGCCGAAGCCCGACCCGTTGACCGTGAGCGTGAAGCCCGGATCGCCGGCGATCGCCGACATCGGCCCCATGCCCGCGGCCGCCGGCGCGAGGTGGCTCGCCGTCGACGTGATCTTGTAGACGCCCCCGCCCAGATTGGCGACGTAGATCTCCCCGGCCTCGTCCTCTCCGAAGGCGGACACGTTGAATCCCGAGGAGAGAAGCGGCGTCGTGGTCCAGGAGCCGTCGCAGTTGTGGACGAGCCCCGAAATGTCGCCGCTGCAATAGTCGCTGTAGAAGTACACGCCCCAGAGCTGCGGATACTGGGAGCCGCGGTACACGTAGCCGCCGGTCACCGAACAGCCCGGGCCGTGCGCGTACTCGACGACCGGCAGCGTCAGGGACCCGTCGTTGCAGTTGGTCGACGGAGTGTAACAGTGGAAGCCCTCCATGAGGTGCCAGCCGTAGTTCTGCCCGCCGAGGCTGCCCGCCGGCTGGAAATCGACTTCCTCGTACAGGTTCTGCCCGACGTCGCCGATGTAGAGATCGTGGGTCAGGCGGTCGAAGCTGTAGCGCCAGGGGTTGCGCAGGCCGTAGGCCCAGATCTCCGGGCGCGCGCCGGCCATCCCGACGAACGGGTTCGTCGGCGGAATGGCGTAGGGAGAGCCGCCATCGACGTCGATCCGCATGAGCTTTCCGAGGAGGATCGACAGGGTCTGCGCGTTGTTGGGCGGATCGCCGCCCGAGCCGCCGTCGCCCGTCCCGATGTAAAGGTATCCGTCGGCGCCGAACTGGAGCTGCCCACCGTTGTGGTTGGTGTTGATGGGGTGAGGGACCTGAAGAACGATCATCGCCGAGTTCGGGTCGGCCTGGTTGGGATCGCCGGCGGACACGTGGTAGCGCGCGATCACCAGGTTGTAGGTCGGAGAAGCCGTGTCCGTGTAGTAGACGTAGAAGAAGCCGTTCGAGGCGTAGTTGGGATGGAAGGCCACGGACAACAGCCCTTGCTCCGCCCCCATCGAGATCAGCGCGCTCACGTCCAGGAACGGCGTCGACAGCAGCTGCGAGCCGTTCCAGATACGGATGAAGCCGCTCTTGTCGGTGAGGAAGAGGCGTCCCGAGCCGTCTGCCGCGTTGGTGATGGCGACGGGAAATCCCAGTCCGCTCGTCACGATCGGGGTAAGCGTGATGGACGGGAGATCCGGGAAGGGAGACGCGGTGACGGCGGTCGGAGCTGGCGGGGCCGCCCCGGCGGAACCGGCGATCGTCATCAGGGCCACGCTGGTGGCGATCGCGAGCAACGCCGACGCTCCCCGGCGAAAGGCCGGATGAGTCGTCATCGGACACCTCTCTCTATCGGTTGTCTGGTCCTTTTTTTCTTGACTCCGGGTCGGCGAAGATTGTACCGCGCCCTCTCGGGCCCTTGAGGGATTCTTTAGGATTTCGGGCCGGGCGTCGCCGTCGGCTTCGGGTTCGGCTTCGGCGCCGGCGTCTCGGTTCGGATGGGCTCGTTGGCGCCCTCGGCCGGAACCGGCGCGGTCTTGGGCTCGAACGTGCTTTCGTCGACCGGCCCGTTGACCGTGACCTTCTCGAGCTCCGAGACTTGGGCGACCTGGCCGCCGACCAGCGTCCGGGTCGAATAGGGGTACTGGATGGGCCCGGACCGCCTGTAGTCGGAGTACTCGGTCAGAGACTCCTTTGGTTCCTGGCCGCCCACAATCTCTGGCTTGTATCGGATCGCCCGAATCCGTCCCGACGCCGGGTCGATTTCGACGACGACTTCCTCGGTTCCGTTGGAGATCTGGACGCGCTCGGCGGAAGGAGACCCCGGCATAGGCGCCGTCGGCCCAAGGGCAGCTGCGCGAAATCCCGGCGCCTTGCGCCCCTGCAGCAGCCCGATGAGATTGCGCCGGAACGCCTTGGCCAGCTCCTTGGACTGCACGTCCGGAAGAAGGACCGGACCGTCGCCCATGTCGGTGAAGGCGCCGCGCGGCGTCCAGACCGTGGTCAGCTTCCCGAACGACAGCGTCAGCTCCTGGCGGAGCGCGCCGGACATCAGGATCGTCGCGTCGGAAGTGAAGTCGGTCTCCTGGCCTCCCGGGAAGATCCGTTTGGTCTTCCCGACGAGCTCGAGGCTCTTGACGCCGTCGATCGCCGCCGCGCCGCCCATCGCCGCGATCGCCTTGTCGATGAGCGCGCGCCCCTTCTGCTCGTCGGCCGGCGACCCGGGCGCCGCAGGCGCGGATGTCGAAGGCACGGTAGTGGGCGCGGGCGCCACCGACGGGGCCGTGGCGGGCGCGGCGGACGCGGCAGCCGCAGTCGGCGCCGCGGAGGGGCTCTTGGCGGACGGCGCCGCGCAGCGCGCGGCCCAGAAGGCGAGCAGAACCGCCGGGACGGCGCGCGCGATCGGCGCGGCGCGATGCACGAGTCTTCCGATTCTTCCGATTCTTCCGATTCTTCGCATCATGATCGGCGAAGTGTACTCCAAGCGTTCAATCTCGCCGGGCGCGACGGTTTCGCTTGGAGGAGCGCGCGCGGATGGGCAGAATCGTCACGTGCAATCCGACCTCGGCTACGCCGGAACGCGCGTGGAGCGCCGTCCATGTCTTGCCGGGAAACGATGGCGGCGCGCCCTCGCCTGGTTCCCCTTCACCGCCCTGGCCGCCGAGAATCTCGCGCTCTTCTTCAACCACTACTTCCGCGGCTGGGGCTTTCCCTGGGATTTCCTCGGGCCCTACTACGCCATGGTCGCCTATTGGACGAGCGGCGTTCACTGGACGGGCGCCGTACCGCAGTGGGTGCCCTACCAGTCCATGGGCTATCCGTTCGCGATCAATCTTCAGTCGGGAGTCTGCTATCCGCCGTTCTGGCTCTTTCCGCTCTTCCACGCGAGCTACTCGCTCCATCGTGCGGTCGTCCTTCAGTGTCTGCACGTTCTCGCGGGAGCCCTCGGCGCTTACCTTCTCGCGCGGCGCCTCGGCCTCGCGCGGCGCGACGCCTTCCTCGCCGCGTTCGCCTTTCAGCTCTTCGGCGGCTTCTACTCCAACGCGGAGCA
Source organism: uncultured Acidobacteriota bacterium (assembly GCA_963733955.1). Taxonomy (GTDB): domain Bacteria; phylum Acidobacteriota; class Thermoanaerobaculia; order UBA5066; family Gp7-AA6; genus DATFTF01. Next base: position 676,419 of record CAVTEW010000001.1, on the reverse strand, counting down.
CCCCGACATCGTGCGCGGCTTCGCGCTCGCGCCGTGGCTCTTGTGGAGCCTGACGCGGCCGCGGGCTCCGGCGCGCAAGCCGCGAGCCTTTCCCGCCGCGACGCCCCTGGTCGTTTACCTGATCGCCGCCGGCGGCTACGCCGGGATTCTCCTGGCCGGGTTGCTCCTGGGTGCTGTGTGGGTCGTGCTGCAAGCCGCGGAGCAATTCCGGACCGGCGGCGCGAGAAAGCCGGCCCTGAAGTTCGTCGCGGGATCGGCGCTCGCGGTCGCCCTCGGACTCGCCATGTCCGTATTGCCGCTCGGACCCGCGTGGATCTTTCGAGGCGAGCTCGCCCGCTACCACGAGCACTCGGGCTTCGAGGCCGTCTCGCTCGGGCTCCGGCAGCTTCCGGGCCTCTTTCTTCCCAACGGATCTCTGCCCGGCAACGCCGCGATGAGCTCGACGTTCCTGCCGTTTGCGATTCTGCTGCCGGTCCTCTGGGCCCCCTGGCGGCGGGCAGGCGTGCTCGCGGTCTGGGCCTTCACCGCCGTTGCCCTAGCGATGGCCGCGGGACCCGGATCTCCGGTCTACAGACTCGCCCGCGCCCTGGCGCCGCCTCTGGGTTACTCGCGGTTGCCGGCCGCCGACTACCGGGGTTTTTTCGCGCTCGGCCTTTGCCTTCTCGGTGCCTTCGGCCTCGCCCGGCTCCGGCGAGCGCGTCCAGGCCCCTGGATCTGGCTGAGACTTGCGCTCTTTGCGACCGTCGTCGCCTGGGGAGTCTCGAGCGCCCAAAGGAATGGGCTCGAAGCGACGGCGGCGATCACGGCGACCGGCTTCGCGCTCGCAACCGCGCTCGTCTATTCCTTTGGCGGCCGAGCTCGCGTCTTCCGTGGAACGTTCCTCGCCGGCGCCCTGGCGCTCCTGATGGCGGCCGACGCCGGCCGCGTCCTCTGGAGGATGAAACACCTCGATCTCGACCTCTGGCGCGTCCCGGACGTCGCCGGCCTCTGCCACCGCCGCTTCCCCGCCGCCTTTCCCGAAGGATTCGACGGAACGGTTCCTCGCCGCCTCTTCGAGCCGCGTTCGGGGCCCCGCGGCCCGCGCCAGGACTTCGCACCGGGGGAATACAAAGGGGATGGCTATCTCGCGGGCATTTTGCTCATCAACGACCACAGCGGCGCCGTCCTGGCCGCCCGGCGGCGCGTCGAAGAGAATCCGAATCTTCTTGCCTACATGGTCAAAGGCTGGGAGCCGACGCTCCTGCCGCCCGACGCCAGGTCGATCCAGGCGACGGAGCCCATCCCGGCGGGAGCCGTGCGCCAGATCGCCTACGGCAACGAGCGGATCGACTACGACGTCGACCTCGATCGCCCCGCGCTTCTGGTCGAGAACGAGGTGTCCTTCGCGGGATGGGAGGCCTCGGTCGGCGAGGCCGGCCGGCGCGAGCGAATCCGCGCGGTCGCCGTCGACGGCGCCCTGCGCGGTTGGAGGCTTCCTCGAGGGAAGTACCGGATGACGGCGCGCTTTGAATTTCCGGGATGGCGTCTTCTGAGGCTCGTTTCGGAGGGCGCTGCGCTCGTCTGGATCGTCTCCGTGTTCCTTCTGAGAAGACGGTCCAAGCCCGGTGCTAAGCTTCCCGCACCGTCATGACTTCGCGAGAATTCAGATCGGCGGTGATCTGCTCGCTGCTCCTGCCGGCGGCGTTGCTCTCGGCGCCGGCCCCGACTCCGGCCCGGCCGACGCCCGTCGTCAGCGTGAACGACGCCTCCGTCGCCGAGCTGATGACCGTCCCCGGAGTGACCCGGGCGGTGGCCATGCGTCTCATCGCGCACCGGCCGTACCAGACCATCGATCAGGCGATCGTCGCCGCGGATCTGCCCCTGGAGACCGTCCGTGTCGCCCACCGCCGGTTCAGTCTGGTTCCGACCGCGCTTCCGCCGCCGGAAGCTCCAGGCGGCCCGGCGACGCGTCCGGCGGTCGACGTCAACCACGCGACGGCCAAGGTCCTGATGCGCGAGCTCGACGTCGATGCGGCCACGGCTGGCCGGATCGTCGCGTCCCGGCCCTTTCGGACTCAAAGCGAGTTCATCGCGGCGGCGAAGCTTCCTTTCGCCAGGGTGAACCAGTTGATGGGCCGAATCGCGATCGAGGACACCGCTCCTCGACCGACCAACCCCACGCCTCCGAGAACGCTACCGCCATCCAGAACTCCCTCGGAGGCCGGCGGTCGGCTGGACGTCAACACCGCATCCCCGCAGGAACTGATCGACATCTGCCGCATCGCGCCCATGGCGGCGCATCGCATCGTGGCGGGGCGTCCCTATCGGTCGCTCCGAGAGGTCGGCGAAAGGTCCGGACTGCCGATGGAGACGCTGCGCGAGCTCACGCGCTGCCTCAAGATTTCGGTTTCCGAACCGCCGAAATAAAAAGGGCCGGCGCTGGCGCGTCGGCCCTCGGGAATCACCTCGCCGGGCGTGTCACCACACGTAGTGCTTGCCGGGACTGTTGTAGGCCAGGGCGTGCATGTAGCGGCCGTCGAAGCCCAGCGTGTACGTGACGCCGTCGTTGCAGAGCTCGCCGATCGCCTGGACGGCGTTGTGTGTCGCGGCGTCGTAGGCCAGGATGAGGTTGCCGGCGGTCCCGCCGCACCCATAGTCGCCGTAGAAGTCGAAGAACACGTAGCGGCCGTTGAAACCGCCCCCGACGACGCCGACGGAGCCCGAGGCGTCCCCCAGGGTGCGATGATCGATCAGCACGCCGTCGCTCCGGACGATGTCGATGCCGTTCGTGTTCCGGGGAACCCAGATGCTCGATCCATCGAAGACGGGGTAGTAGCCGTTGCCGCCGGCCGAGCCGGTCAGAGGAACGGTGAGAAGGATGTTTCCGCTCTGATCGATCTTTTTCAAAGCGGTGTCGGTGTTGGTCCAGTAGAAGCCGTTGTTGTCCACAACGACTCCAAACGCCGCTTCTCCAAGGTCGACGTTCGTGATCGCTCCGCCGCCCTTTCCGACGATGGAAAGACCGCTGCCCGTGGTCACGGCCAGATCGAAGCCCGCGTTGGCGATGTCGCCGGTTCCACCAGGAAATCCGGAGACCCAGGGGTCCTCGACCAGGCCTGTGTGGAGGTTGACGCGCTTGATCGTCGTCCCGTAGACGCTCGTCGCGTACAAGTACGTGCCATCGCAGGCGAGCCGGTTGTTGCCGGTCGTCGTCGTATACGTGCCGGCCGAACCGCTGCCCAGGCCATTGAACGAGATGTCGATCTTGGTGCTGGTCTGGTTGGCGGTGAAGTTGTAGCCTCCGTCGGTGCAAAACCCATTCGGGGCTCCGGTGTTCACCGTGGCGTAGTTCTCGTAGTTGGCGTTGAAGATGTTGTTGCTGTTTCGGGTCGCGACGCGGTTGGGATTCTCGTTGCGCTTGATGTTGTTGTGAAGCGCAGCGATGAAGACGGCCATCTGGCCCCGGGTGACGTTGCTGGTGGGATCGTAGGTGGTCGGGCCCGTGCCGCCGGTGATTCCGAGGTAGTAGATCTCCAGAACGAAACCGCAGATTCCCGCCGGCACGTCGGTGAACGGGCCGCAAACCGCGAGCAGCGTGCTGGCGCCACCCCCCGCGAGCGCCATCAATCCGACCAGGGAAAGGATCGTCCATCGCCTGTGCTTCCGGAGCAACCTCATCGGGACCCTCCTTTTTTTTGGGGCAACGACTCTTCGAGCGAACGCGCCTTTGGAGGAACCGCCCACATGTCCTGGAAACCCGGAAAAACTTGGTCGGACGCTATATCGAAAGGGACGGTTTGTCAATTCCATGAACAAACTGGCCGGCGGCGTGCGGAAGCCACAAACCCTAGGCAAGAAGTCACTTCTTGACGGAAGGAAGCCTGAACCTAAGCCAGGACCTCCCTGAGCGTCCGCGCGACGCGGACCGCGTCCGCCTCGGTCATTCGCAGGTGCAAGGGCAGCGAGATCAGCCGGTCGCTGGCGCGCCGGGCCCGCGGGCAGGTCCCGTCCCCCGCGGCGTACATGCGGTACAGCGTGTTGTCGCGGTAGTGGACGCCGGGGAAAATGCCCTGCCCGTTCAGCCGCACCATCGTCTCGTCGCGGCGATCGACCAGGACCTGGTAGAGATGCCGCGACGGCGTGCACCCGGGCATTATGGGCACGCGCTCGACCGCGGCGACCCCATCGAGCTCCGCGTCATACGCCGCGCAGATTTGGCGCCGGCGCGCGTTGTCTTCGTCGAGGTAGCGCAGGCCAACCAGCGCCATCGCGGCCATGATCGAGTTGCCGTGGTACTTGAAGCCCAGGTGCTCGACGTCGTACATCCACTTGTACGTTCCGCCCGACAGCGTCCGCGTGTAAGTGTCCTTGTTGATCCCCATCCAGGACCACTTGCGCGCCTCCTCATCGAGGCCCGCGTCGGCGAAGCAGATCATGCCGGAGTCCGCGGTCGGCAGGTTCTTGACCGCCTGGAAGGAGAAGACCGAAACGTCGGCGTCGTGCCCCGCGTGCCGGCCGCCGCTCCACGTGCCGGACATGTGCGCGGCGTCCAGGACGAGCTTCACGCCCCGCTCCCGGCAGATCGCCAGGACCTCGCCGTAGCGGCCCGGGTTCCCGCCCATGCCGACGAACATCACCGCCCGCGTGCGCGGCGTGATCCGGTCCCGGACCGACGCGGGATCGAGGCAGAGGTGCTCGTCCACGTCGGCGAAGACCGGCGCGAGCTTCTCGTAGAGGATCGCGTGGTTGGTCGAGACGAAGGTCAGCGGCGTCGTGACGACTTCGTCGCCGTCCTTCCAGCCGCCCTGTTCCTTCAAGAGCTTGACGGCCAGATGGAGGCCTGAGCTCGCGGAGTTGAGAAAATGCGCGTGCGGCAGTCCGCTGTACGCGCGCCACTTCTCCTCGATCTCCACGGTCTTGAAGCCGAGCCCGGTCCAGCCCCTCTCCAGGCACTCGCGGATCTCCGCGAAGATTTCGTCGGTCCGAAAAATCGGGACGAACAGGTGGATCGGGTTCATCGGATCGCTCATCGCCGGGCGCTCTCCTCTCCGTGATACTCGGAGAGGTGTCTTACCCGCGGCAGACGGCGGCCCGCCTCGTACAGCCTTCGATCCGCCGTGACGAAGTCGCAGTCCAGTTCTTCGGCGAGCGCCACGAAGCTGGCGTCGTAGAAGGTCAACCGCAGCTCACGCCCGAGGCGCGCGGCCCTGCGCAGTAGGTCCGCGTCCGGATCAGCGACGACCAGCGGAAACGCCGAGATCTGATCGATCGCGCGCCCGAGGGCCTCGGCGCCCAGGCGCGTCTTCCTGAGAAGGATGTTTCCGACCTCGTAGAGAAGCAGCGCCGGGACGGCGACCTCGAGCGGCGTCCGTTCGATCGTTCCGAGGAGATTGCGCGCTTCCTCGACGAGATCCTCGTCGCGGGCCTTCATCCACCTGATGAGGACCGAAGTATCAACGACGATTCTGTCTGCCATGCCCGCGTTCGCGATCGCTGCGGATCGCCTCGGTCGAGCTCCAGCCGTCCGTCCATCCGTCGGCGAGCCAGGTCATGCGGGCGAGCGCTTTCTTCCAGGGCAGGCTCTTGCCGCCCCGTTGCTCGAAGGACTTCCGGAGCGATTCACGGATCAGCTCGCTTCGCGATCGCCCCTGCGTCCGGGCTTCCCGATCGACCCGCCGGAGAAACTCGGCGGGCAAGGAGATCATGACCTTGGCCACGAATGGACCTCCGATTCGAGGGTATCGCCTCCGCCGCCCAGTGGCAATACTTTTTATATATGACTGTGGGCGGGGCCGGCACGCCCGGCGATCGCCCGCCAGGGCCGGCGTCAGCGCGGCAACATCAGAACGAGATGCCGAAAGACGCGGCCTTCCGCCTCGTCCCGGCCGGTCTCCTCGAATCCGAGCCTGCGGTAAATCGATTCCGCGGCGGTGTTGCCGGCCAGGACCTCGCAGCGGAGCCGCCGCACGCCGATCGCCCGCGCGTGCTCGATCAGAAGCGCCAGGGCGCGCTTGCCGAAGCCGCAGCCGCGGTGCTCCGGGGCGACGACCAGCCTCCCCCACTCGGCGTCGCCGCGGTCCGCGGAGATCCCGTAGAGGCAGATCGCCCCGACGGCGCGCCCCTCCGCCTCGATGACGAACCACCTGTCGGTGTTGCCCGGCTGGAAGTAGCGGGCCAGAAACGCCTGATGCGCCTCGGGAGACACGGGCTGGGTCGATCGGAACATCGGCCGACTCGAATCGTCCATGCGCCATCGGTAGAGGAGCGGCGAGTCCGCCGGAATCACCTCGCGCAGCCGGATTGCCCGGTCGCCGATCTCCTTCGCGCCGAACCCGATCACGCCGGAAGCTCCGAGAGCTGCCGGAGGATCCTCGGCCAGGCCCGGCGCCAGGTGTGATCGGCGAGAACGCGCTCGCGGCCGGCGCGCCGGATCGCGTCGGCTTCCGCCGGATGGTCGAGCAGCCTTCGAATCTGCCGCACGAGGTCCACGGTGTCCTCGAAGCCGACGATCTCCCGTCCGTACTCGAAGTACCGCTCCACACCGGCGAAACGGTTCGTGACCACGAGGGCGCCGGCCGCGGCAAAATCGAAGAGCCCGACCTTGACCAGCGCGTGCCCCGCCCCGGTGCGGTAGAAGACGACCGTGGCCTTCGCGGAATTGAGAGCGGCCAGAACGTCGTCGCCGTAGATCGTTCCGCGGCTCGTCAAGCCGTGGTCGGTCCAGCCCTCGCCGTAGAGATGCGTCGCGAAATTGGCCGACAGCGCCCGCACCGGCTCGACGCGGTCGGGGTGCGCGCGCCCGAGAACGAGGACGTCGCAGGCGAGCTCGGGCTGCGGCGGCGCCGGATGGAAGAACTCCTCGTTGGTCGCGACCGGCAGGACCGCGGCGCGCGCGCCGCTCACCTCGTGCCGGGCCACGCACTCGGGGGCGTTGGTCAGGAAGAGATCGAAGTTGGGCGAGATGCGGCTCGTCGAGGGCTCGAAGACGTCGGGCTCGGAGAGAGCGATCCCGAGAAGCGTCCGCCACTGCCGCAGGCGCGACGCGTCTTCGGGGCGGAAGGACAGTCCTCCCGCGTTGCAGACGATCAAGTGCGGATCGAACCGGTCGATGACCGGAAGGAGATGTTCGCGCCGCAGCCAGACCGGGCCCAGCGTCCCGCGGTCGTAGGCGCGGCCTTCCGCGTCCAGCGCCTCGGGGTGATGGTCGGTGCCGTATTCCAGGACCTCGACGCCGGCGGACCGGAGTCCGAGCATCATCTGCCGGACCATGTCGTTGGCGCCCCGCCAGTAGCCGCCGATGTGGAGCGCGCGCAGACGTTTCCAATCGCTCTGCCTCAGGCGCATCGGCCGACTCTAAACCTTCTGGAACAGCCACCTGGAAGCCACGAGAACCGCGCCACGACTGCAGGAAAGGACGCCATTGCGCTTTGGGACGAGAGTGTGTATTGTTTGGGCGATTTACAGCTTCGTTATGAGGGGTTGGGCGGAAGTATCTCCGGATTTCCCGCGATCAACTGAACAGGAGAGTGGCATGAAGAACCCTGCACGAAGGTTTCTCTGGATCCCCGCGGCGATGGCCTTCCTGGTGTCGGCGGCCGGACTCACGGCTCAGACGAGCGACCTGACGCCGATCACGGATCCTCAGGTCCTGCTCAAGATGGGGTTTCCCGCCGACGCGAAGAACGTCTTTGCCGCGCCCGGCGCACTCACCCCGCACCACGAGTCGACCCCGTCCCCGAACGAATTCGGCACCCTGAGTCCCGGCTGGTCTTCGGAGAGCGGCACGAGCGGGCACCCGCGCCAAAGCGCCACCTATACCACCCCTCTCGGGCTCGGCGACATCGCGCCCGCCACCGGGGACCGGTTCTACGACTGGCAGCTGCAGATGCCGAGCGGAGCCCACTACGAATTCCTGCGCTGGTGGGGCAATGACAACGACGCGGTCAACGACCTCGCGTTCTTCGCCTTCAAGTCGTGCCTCCCGGCCTTTTCCGGCGGCGCTCCGACCAACGTCCTCCTCGGGACGGACGATCCGGCCACGTCGGGCACGCCCGGAAACACCTCCGGCGTCATCAGCGTCACGGCAAACGAGACGGTCGACAACGAGAGCTGCCTCTACTGGGGACGCGTCCGCTGGGACGGCCTCGGAACGCCGCTTTCCGTCCAAAAAATGCGTGCGGAGTGGTTCCGCCAGGTCAGCCCGGCTCCGGCGACGGCGACGTTCGGCGACGTTCCGACGACGAGCGGACAGTTCAAGTTCGTCGAGGCCCTCGTGGCTGCCGGCATCACGGCCGGCTGCGGCGGCGGCAACTACTGCCCCAACGACCCGGTGACGCGCGGCCAGATGGCCGTGTTCCTCGCCTCGGCGCTTGGCCTGCACTGGGCCCAGTAACGGTCTGTTCGAAATCCCGCGCAGGACCGGCCAGGCGCCCGATCTCGGGGCGCCTGCGCCGGCTCCGGCGCTCCGGCTCCCGGGTCTCACAATAAGCACATTGTGCGGCCGCGTCCGCCCGCAACATCGAAGATCCCGTCCCTCACCTCCCCCGCCCCGCCTCGCGCTCCGACCCTCTCGCCCTTAGACTTCCGCCATCGAGCCGAACTCGGTGGCTCGGGAAAGGGGGCAGGAACGAAGGAACCTCGGTCCGGAAGACCGCCTCGCGCGCCTCGAGCGGGCTCACCGACCGCTGGCCTGATCCCTCGCTCGCTCACGCTTCCGCGGGGCGACCGCGCGAAAGGACGCCATTTCGCTTGCGGACAAGAAGAGCATATTCTTTGCGCGACCAAAAACTTCGTTAGGAGGGGTTGGACGGAAGTGTCTTCGGATCTCGCGCGATCAACCAAAACAAAGGAGAGTGGCATGAAGAACCCTACACGAAGGTTCCCCTGGATCCTCACGGCGATGGCCTTTCTGGTGTCGGCGGCTGGACTCACGGCTCAGACCAGTGACCTGACGCCGATCACGGACCCCCAGGTCCTGCTCAAGCTTGGGTTTGCCGCCGACGCGAAGAACGTCTTCGCCGCGCCCGGCGCACTCACTTCGCACCACAGCTCGACTCCGTCCCCAAACGAATTCGGCACCGTGAGCCCCGGCTGGTCTTCGGAGAGCGGCACGAGCGCGCATCCTCGCCAAAGCTCCACCTATACCAGCCCTCTCGGGCTCGGCGACATCGCGCCCGCCACCGGGGACCGGTTCTACGACTGGCAGCTGCAGATGCCGAGCGGAGCCCACTACGAATTCCTGCGCTGGTGGGGCAGTGACAACGACGGGGCCAACGACCTCGCGTTTTTCGCCTTCAAGTCCTGCCTCCCGCAGTTTTCCGGCGGCCCTCCGACCAACGTCGTCCTCGGGTCGGACGATCCGGCCACGTCGGGCACGCCCGGGAACGACTCCGGAGTCATCAGCATCGCAGCAGGCGAGACGGTCGACAACGAGTCCTGCCTCTACTGGGGCCGCGTCCGGTGGGACGACGTCGGCTCGGCGCTGCTTTGGGTTCAAAAGCTTCGCGCGGAGTGGTTCCGCCAGGTCAGCCCGGCGCCGGCGACCGCGACGTTCGGCGACGTTCCGACGACGAGCGGCCAGTTCAAGTTCGTCGAGGCGCTCGTGGCTGCCGGCATCACGGCGGGTTGCGGCGGCGGCAACTACTGCCCCAACGACCCGGTGACGCGCGGCCAGATGGCCGTGTTCCTCGCCTCGGCGCTTGGCCTGCACTGGGCCCAGTAACGGTCTGTTCGAAATCCCGCGCAGGACCGGCCAGGCGCCCGATCTCGGGGCGCCTGCGCCGGCTCCGGCGCTCCGGCTCCCGGGTCTCACAATAAGAACGTTGTGACACCTCATCCGCGGCGACGGCCGAAGTTCCCGCCCAGAGCGAGCTGATCGCTCACCCGCCAAGCCCGCCTCGCACTCCGCCACGCGAGTGTCTAGTAACGCAGATCACTTGAGCGCCCAGCGCCGTTGGGGGCGGCCGTATGCGGCGGCCCGCGGGCGGGGACAAGCCCCGCCCCTACGTTTATCTGTTGGACGGTAAACTTTCGTTACACAACGCCAGGCTCTAGACTTCCGCCATCGGGCCGACCTCAGCGGCTCGGGAAAGGCGACATGAACGAAGGAACTTCGGTTCTGGAAGAGCGCCTCGCGAAACTCGAGCGGGGCACGCGCCGATCGCGCCGCGCCGCTGTCGCCGCGGCCGTCCTCGCCGGCGCGTTCGCCGTCGTGGCCGCGCGCGCCCCGGCTCCGGCCGAAGAGGTCCGCGCCAAGCGCATCGTGCTGACCGACGCGGCGGGAGCCCCGCGCGCGACGCTGGCGGTGGACCCCGACGGCGCCGCGGCCCTGCGGCTCCTCGACGCGAAGGGCCAGGAGCGGCTCGCCGCCGTCGTCACCGGAGAAACGCCCTCGCTTTCCCTGACCGGTCAGGACGGCAAGTCGGCGGCAAAGCTCACCGTGGACAGCGGCGTCCCCCGGTTCGCCCTCGCCGACGCGGCCGGGCACGACCGCCTCTGGGTCGCCCTGCGGCTGGGCTCGCCGGCTATCCAGTTCCTGACGCCCGACGGCGCCGCCCGCAGCGGCTTCGCCACCATGAACGGCGACTCGGGCGTCGTGGTCATCTCGGGAGCGGACGGCAAGACTCCGGGCATCGCGCTCTACGACAAGGACAGGAAGATCGTGTGGTCGGCACCCTGACCGTCGCCTCCGCTGCGTTCGCGATCTGCGCCTGTGGCGCACCGGCCCGCGGCTCGCGGACAGCGCTCGACCGCGGGCCTGATCGCTCTCTCCGCTCTGGCTCCCGCGGCGCTCGCCTCCTCCTTCGCTTCCGCTCAGGAGACTACGCGCGCCGCGACCGGGGCTGGCACGAAGGCCCTAACCCTCACCCCGCCCTCTCCCTCGGGGAGAGGGGGAAGACGCGCTTTACGCCTCGCGCCTTACGCCTCACGCGCGGCCGTACCCACGTCGACTACACGCCCCGGGCCCCCCGAACCTCACGCCTCAGGCCTTCCGCGTCAGTTCGGCCAGTGCATCCCGAGGGCCGACGCGAGGAAAACCGCCATCTGGCCGCGCGTGATCGGATCGTTGGGGCAGTAGTTGCCGCCGCCGCAGCCGGCGGTGATCCCGGCCGCCACCAGCGCCTCGACGAACTTGAACTGCGGGCTCGTGGTCGGCACGTCGCCGAACGTCGCCGTGGCGGGAGCCGGGCTGACCTGCAGCTTGTAGCGCAGGCGCACGGTCTGGAAGTTCACTGAGCCGCTGAAGTCGAACCCCTGCTGCACGTCGAGCACGTAACCGGCGTTGGCGTTGTCGATCGTGACGGGGGTGATCGTGGCCGCGAAGTTGCCGCAGCCGGGTGTCGCTGCCGCTCCGGTCGCCAACAGACCCAGCGGTTGCGCGGCCTCGGATCCGCCTGTGATGATCTGGCGTAAGAACGTTATTTGCAGGTATCCAAAGCCCGATCCGTCGCAGCCCTGGACCTCGATGCCCGTGACCACGGCTCCGGTGGGAAGGTTCACGCCGGCGATCCATTGCCCGGCGCCGCCCGTGCTGAAGCGAGCGTAACCCGAATTGGTGAGAAAGGTTTCCGCGTTGCCGGTCGTGTCGAAGCTGAATGCGTTGACGCTGAGGAGGCTCTCGGCGCTCGTGCCCCACGAAGGAGACGCCGTTTCCAGGGGATGTGCCGCGGGCCCGGTCTGCGCCGCGGCCGCCTCCCACCCGAGCGCGCAGCACAACAGGGCGACCGGGGCGACTCGCCATCGTGTCATCGGACAACCTCCATCTCCGGCGCCCCGCGCTTCGGCGGCTCCGGCTACTACGAAAAAAGCCCGGACCCCGCGACAAGGCCGCAAAGACTATCATCCGGCCCGGGTGACCGAGTTCGTCGGCCTCACGCCAACCCTTTCCGCGGCCCTCCCTCGGGGTGAGGAGGAATACGCCTTCCGCCTCCCGCCTCACGCGTCAGTTCGGCCAGTGCATCCCGAGGGCCGACGCGAGGAAAACGGCCATCTGGCCGCGGGTGATCGGATCGTTGGGGCAGTAGTTGCCGCCGCCGCAGCCGGCGGTGATGCCCGAGGCCACCAGCGCCTCGACGAACTTGAACTGCGGGCTGGTCGTGGGCACGTCGCCAAACGTCGCCGTGGCGGGAGCCGGCGAGACCTGCAGCTTGTAGCGCAGGCGGACCGCCTGGAATCGAACCGAGCCGCTGAGGTCGCCGCCCTGGACGAAATCGATCAGATAACCGGCGTCGGCGTTGTCGATCGTGACGGGAGTGATCGCGGTCGAGAAGTTACCGCAGCCGGGGACCGCCGTGCCTCCTGTCCCGAGAAAACCCAGGGTTTCATTGGTTTCGAGGCCCCCCACGATGGCCTGGCGCAGGAACAGGACCTGGAGGGAGCCGGTGGGCGAGAGATCGCAGCCCTGGATCTCGATTCCCGTCACGATCGCTCCCGTGGGAAGGCTCACGCCCGCGATCCATTCCCCCGATCCGGACGTCGCGTAGCGCGCACCCCCCGGGGCGATGTTCCAGGCGATCGCGCTGACAGTCGTATCGAAACTGAACGCGTTGACGTTGAGCAGGCTCTCGGCGGTCGTTCCCCAGGCGGGGGACCGGACCTCCAGAGCCCCCGCGGCGGGCATCGGCTGCGCCAACGCCGCGGCTCCCAGGATCGCCGCCAGAAGAAGGCCCAGAGGGGCGACTCGCTTGAAGGGCATCATGAGAGCCTCCTTGTGTTTCATCGGCTTCCCCGTTCCGAGGACCCGGCCAGCAGCGGCAGAGTCACTGACTCTTACTCGTAAACGGCGGCTCAATTGGGCCAGCGCGGGCCCGCGCCGAAGCCAGGAAGACCGTCACAGGCCGCGGGTGCGCCTGGGCGGGGCGGTCATTTCCGCCGCCCCGCCGGAGGCCGGCCTCAGTTGGGCCAGTGCATACCGAGGGCCGACGCGAGGAACACGGCCATCTGCCCGCGGGTGATCGGATCGTTCGGGCAGTAGTTCCCGTTGCCGCAGCCGGCGGTGATCCCGGCGGCCACGAGCGCCTCGACGAACTTGAACTGAGGGCTCGTGGTCGGCACGTCGGAGAACGTGGCCACGGCAGGCGCCGGCGAGACGACCCGGCGGTACCGGACGTAGACGTTGTTGAACTTGGTCGCGCCGGTGAAGTCCGAGCCGGGCCAGGAGACCACGATGTAGAGCGGGTGGCCTCCGGCTGCGTCGTACTGATGGTTCACGAACGCTCCGCCGACGCCGCAGCCCGGCCCCGGGGCGGTGAAGCTGCCGAGGTTGGTCGGAGGGGGCCCGGCGATGAAGCTGTCGTCCCACAGCGTCGCGGCGAGATCGCCGTTGGCCGCCGTACAGAAAGCCATCCCGATCGCGTCGATGAACACGCCGGCCGGCAGCTGGACGGCGGCGGCCATGAACGGCGACGCCGGCGCGGTTCCGAAATAGCGGGCCCCTTTGCCGTCGTCCAGGATCAGGTCGCTCGAGTTGCCGGCCTGGAACGCGTACGCCTGGACTTCCAGGATGTCGAAGTCCTGGGTTCCGAAGTCGGGAGACTGAGGAAGAGCCTGAAAGGGCTCCGCCCGGTGGCCCGCTTGGCCGGGCGGCTCCTGGGCTGCGGCCGCCGGGACGAGGGCGACCGCCAGGAAAGCCGACAGCCATCCGACCCTGGACCTTGCTGGATTTCGCATGCGCTCCTCCCCCGTGTCGGAGAAGAAGTGCGGCCGGACCGCCGGTTATCTCAGGGACGCATCCATCCCAGGGGAATCGGCCGCCGGAGTGACCCACGGCGGCCGTCCGCTAATCAGTTCGGCCAGTGCATCCCGAGCGCGGACGCGAGGAACACGGCCATCTGTCCGCGGGTAATCGGATCGTTGGGACAGTAGTTCCCGTTGCCGCAGCCGGCGGTGACCCCGGCGGCCACCAGCGCTTCGACGAACTTGAACTGCGGGCTCGTCGTCGGCACGTCCCCGAACGTCGCGATCGCCGGCGGGGGACTGACCTGCAGCTTGTAGCCGATGTAGGCGCCCACGAGAGTGTTGGACGAATCGGTCGTATTGAAGAGCGCGCTGAGCACCAGCTCCGACGTGTTGTTGTCCACCGTGTATGCCACGTCCGTGAAATCGACCTCGATGAAATTGCATCCATTCGAGACGGAGTTCAAGATGTGCGGCGCGAAACAGTTCTGCCCGAGAAAGTCGCAGAGGTACAACGCGAGGCTCACATGGGTGCCGGAGGCATTGGTATCGCAGTAGTCCAGCTCGAGGCTTACCAGCTCGGCGCCGCTCGGAATGTGCGGGAGGGCCAGGAACACAGCGCCTCCAGGTGTCGTGCTGTAGCGGTCAAACGCGAAAATTCGAAATGGAGTAGGTCGTCGAGCTCCTTTCCGGCGTGAACTCCGAGAAGCCGGCGTGGTACAGGATGCGGTCCTTGGTTCCAAACCGCGGCCTGCCGTCCGCGTGACTGCGCTCCTGGCCGAGCGCCGCTGCTCCGGCGGACAGGGCAGCCGCGACGACCAGAAGCGCACACGTCCTGACCCATCGAGTCATCGTCTCCTCCTTCGTTGTGAAATCCGAGGGATCCTAGCGGATGCGCCGAGGGCCGCGCCTGCCTAGTTCGGCCAGTTCAGCCCGAGCGCCGCCGACAGAAAGACCGCCATCTGCCCACGCGTGATCGGCTGGTCGGGGCAATAGTTCCCGCCGCCGCAGCCCGCGGTGATCCCCGCCGCCGCGAGCGCCTCGACGAATTTGAACTGCGGGCTCGACGTCGGAACGTCGGAGAACGTCGCCGTCCCCGGCGCCGGCGAAACCGTCCGGTTCCAGGCCACGCGGCAGCCGCGGAAGCCGATGTCGGTGGCGGGAATGTCGATCGCCACGGCGTAGAGATTGCGCGTGTTGCCGGAGCTGTAAACGATCTGCTCGCTGAGCGGAGTGGTCACGCGCTGGTAGCCCGAGTTGCCGGAGGTCGATACGAACCCGAGGTTCGCGGCCGACGGCGTATCGCTCGAGACGTCGTAGGAGTATCGGAAGAACGACGCTGTGGCGTCGACCCCCGCGTCCGCGTCCTGGAAGTAACATTCCAGAAGCGACGTCTGAGCGCCCGCCGGCAGGTGAAGCGGAGCTTCGAGGGTGGCCGTCAGCGAGCCTGCAAAGTTGGGCTTCCAGTACCCGATGTTGTCGTAGTACCACCCGAAGCCCCCGCTGCGGATCGCGAACTGCGACGCCGGAAGCCATTCGTCCTGGGACCCGCCTCCGTAGGACTGCGCGGCCGCCGGCAACGCGGCTAGAAGCAGAACCGCCGTCGCGAGAGCAAACCGAAAACGACTTTGACCGGGCCGCTCCTGTAAGCGCATTCGATTCTCCTTCTCGATTCGTCTCACGTAATGCAGATCACTTGAGCGTCTGCGTGCCGTAGGGGCGGCCGTATGCGGCGGGCGGACCGCCGCATGTCGCGTCCCTCGGCCGCCGTCGCGGCCGACGACGCTCGGTACGCGGCCGCCCGCGGGCGGGGACAAGCCGCCCCTACGTCGTCCGTTCGATAGCACTAGTTCGGCCAGTGCAGACCGAGCGCCGTCGCCAGGACAGGGCGAGCTGCCTGCGACTCGACGACACGTGAGTCATCCTTTCCTCCTCATTGATTGTGGGCACTTGGAGATCGCCAGAATGATACTCCGGAGCAAGGCCGTCACGGGAGCGCCGCAGATCGTGAGCGTGAGAGCACTCATCCGGTCGCCGAAGGGCCATCGTCGCGCGGTGAAGCTCCCTCGGGCGGCGCCGCGAGCAACGGTGCGTTCTTTCCGCAGTGACTTGCCGCTCAGTGAGCTCACCGTTGCCTCACTGCGCCCTCTCTGAGACACTTGCCACGAGGATGAGCAAGCCAAAACGCGACGGGATCTTCCTATCCGGGTATTTCGGCTTCGGCAACCTCGGCGACGAGGCGATCCTCGAAGCCGTCGTCACGGAGCTGAAGCGGCGCCATCCCTCGGTTCGCCTCATCGCTTCCTCGGGAAACCCGACCGAGACCGTGGGCCGTTACGGCATCGACGCGGTCGATTTCTTCGCGTCCGAGCAGGTCGGCGACGCCATCGCCCACTGCCGCCTGGTGTTGTTCGGAATGGGCGGCGTCTTCCAGGACTACTGGGGCGCCTACGCCGCGAACCTCTTCAAGGCGCAGACCAACGGCATCGAGGCGTATGCGCGGCCGGCCCTCTTCGCGGCGCTCCACGGCGTCCCCGCGGTTCTCTTCTGCGGAGGGATCGGGCCGCTGCGGTCGCGCGAGGGGAAAGCCCTCTTCGCGCTGGCCTGCCGGTTCGCCGACACCGTCATCGCCCGCGACGAGGCATCCGCGGACGAAGTCCGGGACGCGGGATTCGACGTGCCGGCGTTGGTCGCCGCGGACCCCGGGTGCCTCCTTGCCTCGTCGGCCGGCGACGTCGAACGCGTCGCCGCGGGCCTGGCCAGGCAGGGCCTGTCCCAGGCGTCGCTTGCCGTCTTCTCCCTGCGTCCCTGGTCGTTTCAGGCGAGCGAAGACGCGCTCATCGAAGCAGCGGCACAGGCCGTGGCCGGTCTGCCCGAAGGCTGGCGCGCCGTTTTCGTTCCCTTCGCGCGGGGCGGCTCGGGAGACGACACCGGGCTCGCGGTCAAGGCCGCCGCGGCCTGCCACGGGCGGGGCCACGTGCTGGAAGTCTCGACCCCCGGCGAAGCG
The DNA here is from genome assembly GCA_963733955.1 of uncultured Acidobacteriota bacterium. Taxonomy (GTDB): domain Bacteria; phylum Acidobacteriota; class Thermoanaerobaculia; order UBA5066; family Gp7-AA6; genus DATFTF01. The sequence goes on along the minus strand of CAVTEW010000001.1, from coordinate 659,759 downwards.
ATCGCGCTCGCGAGGCGGGCGCAGATCGCCGTCGGCATGCGGCTGCACTCGGTCATTCTCGCGGCCTGCGCCGGAACGCCCGCCGTGCCGATCGTCTACGACCCGAAGGTCGCGTCGGCGGCGCAGGCGCTGGGAGTCGGCGAGTTCGCAGTTCCGGTCGGGGATCCCTCAGGACTGGCCGCGGCCGTCGAGCGGGCCATCTACGCCGCCGAGCGGACGCGTGCGGCGATGCCGCGCGCGCTCGATTCCTGGAGGCAGGCCGCGCTCTCCGCCTTCGACGTCGTGGACGGCATCCTCGAGGAGGCCCCGGCCGGCCGGGCGGGCGCTCGGGGCCCGGCCGCCGCCGGCCTTTCGAGGCTGCTCGAGGAATGCGCCGCGGCCACCGAAACGCTGCGCCGGTCGCTCCGGGCGCAGGCCCGGCGGCGCGCCGCGGCGCTGGGGCCCGCGGCGGCGCCGGAGCCGGCGCGGGCGGACGCCGAGTCGGACGCCGACGCCCAGATCCGCCTGCGCGCGCTGTCCGAGGCCATCCGCGCCGTGGAGGCCTCCTCCGCGCGGTCGCGGGAGCGGTCCCTCCGGGCCGTTCAGCGCCTTCGGCGCGAGATCGCAGAGGCCCGGCACGAGGCGGACGCTCTGCGCCAGGAGCTGTCCGTCCGAAAGTCCGAGTGGGAGGAGAAGCTCCGCGTCGAGCGCAACGAGCATCGCCAGGAGAAGACCGAGCTCGGCCGCGCGATCTCTGACGTCACGCACGAGCTGGCGCAGGTCCATCACTCGCGCCTCTGGAAGACCGGCCTGGCTTACTGGGCTCTACGACGCAGGGCCCTGGCCGCGGCCGACGCGGTCACGGCGCCGGCCCGGCGGCTGGGAAAAGTGCTTTCCCGGCAGGCGCCGCCCGAGCGCGCTTCGGCTTCCGACGCCAGCAGCGAGACCTCCGGGGCGGACGCACCCCCGTCGCCTTGCCCGATCGCCGCGGCCAACCGCCACGACGTCCTCTGCTTTCCCATCATCGACTGGGACTTCCGATTCCAGCGCCCCCAGCAGCTCATGGCGCGCTTCGGCCGCGCCGGGCACCGCGTCTTTTACGTCGCGCAGCAGTTCCGGCAGCAGGGACCGCCGTGGGAGGTCCGGCGCAAGGCCGAGAACGTCTGGGAAGTCTCCCTGCGCGGCCCGGCGCGCAACGTCTACAAGGACCTCTTGGACGGCGACGCCTTGGACGAGCTCTGGCTTTCGCTCGACGCGCTGCGCCGCGACCTCTCGCTCGACGCCACGGCCTCGGTCGTGGAGCTGCCCTTCTGGTGGCCGCTCGCGAGCCGCGCCCGGGCGCAGTGGCTCTGGCCGGTGATCTACGACTGCATGGACCACCACGCCGGCTTCACGACCAACGAACCGGCCATGCTGCGGCAGGAAGAGGATCTCCTGTCCTCGTCCGACCTGGTGCTGGCCTCGTCGGCGTTTCTGGAAAAGGAAGCCCGGGCCCGCAACGCCAACGTCGCGGTCATCCGCAACGCCTGCGACTACGAGCATTTCGCCGGCCCCGGCGTCAAGCGGCGGCGCGGACGCCGCCCGGTCGTGGGCTACTACGGCGCCATCTCCGACTGGTTCGACGCCGATCTCGTCGCCGATCTGGCGGCCCGTCGGCCGGACTGGGACTTCCTCCTGGTCGGATCGACGTTCGGGGCCGATCTTTCGCGGCTGGAAAAGCTGCCCAACGTGAAGCTGCCCGGCGAGAAGCCCTACGCCGAAATCCCCTCCTGGCTCGCGCGGTTCGACGTCGCGTTCATCCCGTTCAAGCGCATACCGCTGACCGAGGCGACCAACCCGGTGAAGGCCTACGAGATGTTCGCCGCCGGCAAGCCCTTAGTCGCGGTGCCCCTGCCGGAGATCCTTCCGATGGCCCCGCACGCCCGCCTGGCCTCGACGGCGGCCGACTTCGAGCGCGAGATCGGAGAGGCGCTGGACGAGCGCGGAAACGAGAAGCCATCGGCGCGGCGGGCCTTCGCGCGGGAAAACACCTGGGAGAAGCGCTTCGAGGTCCTGCAGCCGGCGGTGGCGCGGACCTTCCCCAGGGTCTCGGTCGTGATCGTCACCTACAACAACCTGGCCCTCAACCGGCTCTGCCTGGACAGCGTCTTCGGCCGGACCGAATGGCCCAACGTCGAAGTCTTCGCCGTCGACAACGCCTCGACCGACGGCACGCCGGACTTCCTGACCGGCGCGGAAAAGAAGTACTCCAACCTGCGCGTGATCCTGAACCAGAAGAACTGGGGCTTCGCCGTGGCCAACAACCAGGGACTGAAGGAGTCGACCGGCCAATACCGGATCATGTTGAACAACGACACGGTGGTGTCGCGCGGGTGGGCCACCGCGCTCGTCCGCCACCTGGCCCACGATCCGGCGCTCGGCCTGGTCGGGCCGGTGACCAACGAGATCGGCAACGAGGCCAAAATTCCGGTGGGCTACCGCAGGCTCGCGGACATGCCGGCCTGGGCCGACGCCTGGACGCGCGAGCACGACGGCGAGGCCTTCGAGCTGCCGATGCTGGCCATGTTCTGCGTGGCCATCCGGCGCGACACGCTGGAGAAGGTCGGGCTCTTGGACGAGCGGTTCGGCGTCGGGATGTTCGAGGACGACGACTACACGCGGCGGCTGAAGCTCGCCGGATACACCGTGCGGTGCGCGCGCGACGCGTTCGTCCACCACGCCGGGCGGGCCTCGTTCAAGCTGCTCGGCGACAAGCGGTACTTCGAGATCTTCGAGCAGAACCGCGCGCTCTATCAGGAAAAGTGGGGAGAGATGTGGGAGCCCCACTTGGACGAGGTCGACCGCCGCCGGATCCCCGGGCTGCGCGCGCGCCTGGCCGCCATCACCGCGGATTCCGGCGTGCCCTACGACAAGGTCGCGGTCTTTCTTCCCTCGATCGGCTGGAACACGCCCCTCCTCCAGCGCCCCCACCACCTGGCGCTCGGCCTGGCCCGCCAGGGCTGGCTCGTCTTCTTCGACTGCTCGGGCAGCCTGATCGACGACTTCGCCGACTTCGTCCAGGCCGACAAGAACGTCTGGCTGTACAAGGGCCCGCGCGGCGTCCTGGAGACGCTGGAGCGGCCGGTCCTCTGGGCCCTCCCTTACAACGTCACCCGGGCGGCGCGGTACGGGCGGTCGCTCCTGGTCTACGACGTCATCGACGACCTGGCCGTCTTTCCCTACAACCAGGAGACGCTGCGCGCGAATCACGAACAGTCGCTGGCCGACGCCGACGCCGTCCTTTGCGTGGCCCGGATTCTCCTGGACGAGGCCCGGCGGGCGCGGCCCGATGCTCTCTACCTGCCCAACGCCGTCGAGTACGAGCGGTTTGTCGAGCCCCGGGGAGACGTGGCGCTCGACCCCGCGTTCGTCGACCTGCTGGAGGCCGGCCGCCCGGTGATCGGGTACTACGGGGCTGTGGCGAGCTGGTTCGACGCCAACCTGCTGGCCGCCGCGGCGCGGCAGCGCACCGACTGGAGCTTCCTCGTCATCGGCAAGCGCCTCCTCGACGCGCCCCCGACGGCGGAGCTCGAGAAGCTGCCCAACGTCCGGTTCCTCGAGCCCAAGCCCTACGTCGAGCTGCCCCGCTATCTCGAGCGCTTCACCGCCGCGATGATCCCGTTCCGGATCAACGACATCACGACGGCCACGTCGCCTTTGAAGATGTACGAGTACTTCGCCGGCGGCAAGCCGGTGATCGCCACGCCGATGCCGGAGTGCCAGGCCTTCGACGAGGTCCTGATCGTCCGCGACGCCGCGGACTTCTCCCGCGCGCTCGACGAGGCGCGGCGGCGCGCGGACGACGCCGGCTTCCGCGAGCGCCTGCGCGCGCTGGGCAAGGCCAACTCCTGGGAGGCCCGGGTCCGCGAGGTCGGGCAACGCCTGTCGGAGATCGCCGAGCCGCGCCGCGGCGCCCACGACGCGGACCTTCCGGCGCTCACGGCCGCGAGCGCGCCCGCGGCCGCCCCGGAGCTCGCGGTCGAACCGCCGTCGCGGGAGGCGCCTGAGCCCTTCCGCGACGCCAAGTCGATTCGGGGGACCTGCAACATCTGCGGCGCGCGGACCGCCTTCTACTTCACCGACCCGGCCCTCTACCGCGAGTCGCTGACCTGCGCGCGGTGCAAGACGACCAGCCGGTACCGCTCGATCGCGCGCGGGATCCTGCGCGCGGTCGCCGACATCGCGGGCGTCCAGGCCGAGAGCCTGCAGGAGCTGTCGTCGAAGGACAGCGCCCGGCGGATCGCGATCTACGACACCCAGCAGGCCTTCGCCTACGAGGCCAACGCCTATCCACTGCCGGAGCTGCTCTCCCGCTGCCGGTGGATCGACGTCCAGACCTCCGTCTACCGGCCGAGCGAGCCCTTCGGCAAGAAGCTCGGGCCCCGCATGTCCAACCAGAACCTCGAGCGCCTGACCTTCCCCGATTCCCGCTTCGACATCGTCATCACCAGCGACGTGATGGAGCACGTGCGCCTGGAGGACCGCGCGCACAAGGAGATCCGCCGGGTCCTCAAGCCGGGAGGCGTCTACCTCTTCACGGTTCCCCACTTCCGCAACCGCGAGACGCTCGTGCGGGTCCGCGTCGCCGATCCCGAGGACCCCTCCCGCGACGAGCACCTCTTAGAGCCCGAGTACCACGGCGACGCGAACTCGGAGGAAAACCGGGCGCTGGCCTACCGGGCCTTCGGCACGGACCTGGACGACCGGCTGCGCGCGATGGGCTTCGATGTGGATTACACGCGCGACGACGTCCCCGCGCTCGCGATCCTGAGCACCGAGCTCTTCTACTGCCGCCTGCAGGATCTCGAGCACGCCGGGGCGGCCGGCGGCGCCGCGGCGACGGAAACGCCGGCGGAACCCTAGAACCGCCGCGCGGTCAGGCCACCGCGCGCATTCTCGAATGCTCCAGCGCCGTGCACGCCTCTACGCGGTCCTCAATGTCCCCGGGCTCTACCGTCTCGCGCAGAGCCTCCTGGCTCCCGGATCACGGGTGCTCCTCGGACGGGTCCTGGCGGCGGCGGCCCGGACCGTTCCGGCGACGGGGTTGGCGGTCGACGTCGGATGCGGGCCCCGATCCTGGCTCGCCGAACGTCGTCCGATTGCCCTCGATATCGAGTTTTCCTACGTTCGGGCCCTGAGGGAATCGGGGGTCGTCGCCTTCGTCGGAAGCGCGACCGATCTGCCGTTGCGCGATGGCGCGGCGAAATCGTGCTGGACGGTCGGAATGCTGCACCACCTCGACGACCGCGAGGCGCTCGCGGCGCTCCAAGAGATGAGGCGAGCGCTCGAACCCCACGGCACGGCCGTCATCATCGACGGAGTCCTGCCGGTCTCGCCGCTGCGCCGGCCGATCGCCTGGATCCTCCGGAAGATCGACCGCGGGCGCTGGATTCGCAGCGAGGCGGCCAACCGAGCCCTCGTGGGAGCCGCGGGCTTGAAGCTCCGGAGCGCGCGCCGCGCGACCTTTGCATGGACCGGCCTCGAGCTCATCTGCTTCGTGGCGGGCCGGCCGGACTCGGACGGGGGATCCTGAGCGCGCGCGGACGCGCGGCGCTCGTTCGGCGGGCCTCCTAGGCCATCGCGCGCATCCAGAAGCTGGTCCCGCCCGGAAGCGCCCCCTTCTCCGGCAGCCCGACCCGCTGAAAGTCCGCGATCCCGGCGCGGGACAGGAAGTAGTTCCCGGCCACGACCTCGTACTTGGCGGTGTTGGCCAGGAGCGCGGCCAGCAGGTACTGCTCGTTCCAGTACAGGAGCTGCTCGACCCAGTGCTTCGGATACTCGTAGGGCAGGAAGATGTCGTGGATGTGCACCCAGACGCCGCGGGGAATCCCGGGGAGGACGCGCAGAAAGAGGTGGAGCACGTCGGAGCCGGTCTTGGCGATGTGGGAGCTGTCGATGAAGAGCACGTCGTTGTCCGAGAGGGAATCGAAGAACGACGGCGGCACGTCCTGCGCCAGAGCCTTGCGCAGCTCGACGTGCGGCAGCGGCTTTTCCAGGAACGGCCGCGGAAAGGGCTCGATGCACGACGATCTCGGTCGCGCCGCCGTTTTTCTCCGCCGCGGCGCAGGCCAAGAGCGTCGAATAGCCGCCTCCGACTTCGATGACGCGCCGCGGCCGCAGGTGGCGCAGCATCGAATAGTAGAGAACGGCGTCGCCGTGGCTGAACTCCGTGTTGGCCCAGTAGAACTGGCGCAGATTCGCCTCCGCCTGCGGAGGCTTCTTGGGAAAGACGTCCAGCTCCTCGCGGAAGCGGTTGACCGAGTCCAGGAAGGCCATCTGTTTGGGAGCGTCGTAGGCGACGCCGGCCGCGTAGGTCCCGGACCAGACCGATGCGGGCAGCCCGTCGGGCGCGTAGAGCGGCGTCGCCCAATACTCCGGCATCAGGACCAGGCGCCGCGCGAGCGAATGGCGGTGCAGCTCGACCAGTCCGGGAGTCCATCCGGACCGCGCGGGATCGTGGCCCAGGCGCTGCTCCAGGCAGTCGAAGAGCTCCCGGTCCGAGAGATCCTCGATGCGCTTCCGATCGTAGGGTGTGGCGACGCTCACGAGCGCTCCTCCTGACAAGGCCGACCTGCGACGTTTCGTTAGTATCTCAGAGGACCTCTATGCCCAAGCGCGTTGCCCGAGCCTCCGTCGCCGCGACGGTCCTGGCGATTCTCTTCGCCGCGCTCTTCTTCGCCTACGGGCGCACGGCTCTCGATTTCGACAGCGCCGAGTACGCCGAGCACGCGCGCGCCATCGCGTCGCAGGGGCTCTCCGCGTACCGCAACGCCAGCCGGGCGTATGGATATCCCCTCTTCCTCGCCGGGCCGGCGGCGCTGGCAGAGCGCGGCCTCGCGCCGTTTCGCCTCGCCGCGTTTCTTCTGCAGCTCGCCGTCTTCCTCGGAGCCTGCGCGGCGGGCGCGGCGCTCCTGGCGCGCCGTCTCCCGCCCGGCCCGGGACGGGCGGCTCTCTATCCCCTGCTCGTCCTCAATCCCGTGCTTCTCCTCAACACGGGCCAGCTGATCTCGGACCTCCCGTCCGCCTCGCTGCTCTTCCTGGGCGTGGCGTTGACGGTCTCGGAGCTGTCGGGCGATCCGGTCCCGATGCCGCACGGGCGTCCAAGCCGGCGTTGGGCGCAGGCCGCCCTGACCGCCGCGCTGCTCGGCGCCTCGGTGGCGATGCGGCCGGCGAATTTCGCCGTTCTGCTCGTCTGCGGCCTCTTCTGGGCCGCGGCGGCCCTCGCGCGCAGGGTCTCCTGGACGGCGCTTCCCGTCGCGGCGCTCGTGATCGGGATCCTCGCGCTTCCGCAGATCGACGCCAACGTCGCCGGCGGCGGCGCGGCAAATCCGGCGCTCCCCCGCCTCTACCTCTCTCAGCTGGACGGCGGAATTCTCTACTTGAAGCGTGCCACGATCGTCGAGCCGCCCGTGGCCCGGGGTGCCGCCTTCTACGTCAACCCGCTCGCGGACTCGGCCAGGCCGCGGTTTGACGAGTTCGCGCCGCGCCATCCGACGGCCTACGCCGCGACCCTCGGGCTTCATCTCTTCGCACTGATCGATCAGGACTATCCGCTGACCTACGTTTCGGACCCGACTCCCTGGTACCGGTGGCCGCTGGCCGTCCTGAACTTCGGATTCTGGATCCTCGCCGCCGCGGGAGCCTGGCGGATCGCGCGCCGACGCGCCACGCCGCGCGGGCTCTTCGCCCCGCTCGGAGCCGCCGCCGGCCTGTACGCCGCGGTCTATGCGCCGGCCGTCATCGAGTGCCGGTTCGCCCTTCCTCTGTTCCTGCTGGCGACTCCGATGGCGGCCATCGGCCTGGACGCCGTTGGCGACCTCGCGCGGTCTCGCCCGCGGCGCATCGCCGCGATGGCCGCCGGAGCGATCGTACTCATCGCTCTGGCTTGCCTGCTATCGGCCTGGATCGAGCGGCAGGCGCCGTACATGGACATGGTCCGGCGCCTCCGCGAGCGGCCGGAGAACGAGCGCGCCGGCGTCCTTCTGCCCGGAGGCTTCGCCGACCTGCCGCCGTTTCATCCCGCCGCGCGCTATGCGCGTCTGGCCGTCCGCCGCGGACTCCTCGAGGAATGCGGCCCGGACCGTTTCTGCCCGTACGCGCCCGTCCCGCGGGGAGATCTGCCGCGCGCGCTTCTGCGAGCGCTCCACGGCGCCGCCTACACACCTTCCGATCGAGGGTGCGACGCCTTCCACGACGTGCCGCCGTCGGACGGGCGCGCGCCGTGGATCTGCGATCTCGAATCGCGCGGCCTGGCCCTGTCCTGCGGCCTGCGCCGGTTCTGCCCGGATCAGCCGATCTCCCGAGCCGACGCCGCCCACGCGCTCTTGTTGGCGCGCTATGGCCGCGACTACCGTCCGGCGCCTTCGGGACGTCTCTTCGACGACGTTGCGCCGGAGAGTCCCGCGGCGCCCTGGATCGCGCAGCTCGTGCGGGACGGCGTGGCCGGAGGCTGCTCCTCTCGCGATTTCTGCCCGGATCAGCCGGTCAATCGGGCGCAGCTTTCGATCCTGCTGACCCGTCTCTTCCTCGAGCCGCGGAGCTCCGCGTTTCCTCGCGGCGCCGACGCCCCTGGCTCGCTAAGCTCGAAGACCTCCACCGACGGGTCGTCGTACACCGACCGGAAGCCATCGGGGAGGCTCGCTTTCCAGTCTCCGTAGGACAGGCGCGCGACCCGCGCCAGGCGAGCCTTGTTGACGAGCAGGTGCGTGATTTCGAAGGAGCGCAGCTCCGCGCGCAGGCGGACCGGGTCGCGCACCAGCGGCAGGATCGACTCGTACTTGTGCGGACCGAACCAGTTGCCCACGAACCGGCCGCGGGCGAAATACACCGGGCTCGGCAGCAGGAGCGCGTAGACCGCGTAGCGATCGCCCTTCTCGTCGTTGAGGCGCTTCAGGGCGTCGTAGCCCGGCAGCCGTGCGCCGAGGAAGGCATCGCGCGCCGCGGGCGTCGCCGGCACCGGACCGAGCTGCCGCAGGCCGCGCAGAGCCGGTGGGACGGACGGCGCGAGGATCGCCGCCGTGAGGAGAACCGAGGCGGTCCGCCGCCAGCCGGCCCCGAGCCGGAGGAGACGCAGCAGGATTCCCGCACCGATCGCCTCGCTCACGGCCACCATCGGAAACACCGGCATCAGGAAGCGCGGATTCTGGTAATCGAGAAACCAGACCACGAGATAAGCGAGCGTCACCAGGGCGAGCCAGCGGGCGGTCTTGTCCCGAACGGCTCCGACCGCGGCGAGCGGAAGGCCGGCCAGAAGCCAGGGACTGATCCGGGGATCCTCCAGGAAGCGCGCCGGGTGGAAATGGAGGTTCCACGGCAGGCTCACGAAATTTCCGATTGTGAGCGGATAGCCGTAGGCCTTCATGTGGGCGGCCCACTTCACGGCGTCCTGCGGGTCGAGCTTTCCGTAGCCGAAGAGGCTCGCCCAGAAATACCCGAACGGAACGCCGGTCGTGATCCATGTCCGAACGAGCCAGGGCGCGAACACCGCCGCGGCGACGGCGGAGAAGAGGACCAGCGGCCCGAGCCGTCCGCGCCGGATCGACGCCGCGAGCGCGGCGATCCAGGCCAGGCCCAGGAAGATCAGGCCGATGTATTTCGTCGAGCCGGCCAGGCCCAGGAAGAACCCCCCGGCGAGGAGCCAGCCGGTCGCCCCGTTCTCGAGCCAGCGTCCCACCGCCAGAATGCCCAGGAAGACGAAAAGCGTCAGGCCGGCGTCGATGTAGGCCGCCGCCGCGATGCCCGGGACGATCGGGCTGGCCAGCCACAGCGCGCCGGCCCAGCCGCCCGCGAAATTCTCGGACGTCCGCGCCACGGACGCGTGCCCGACGGCGGCGACGCAGGCGACGGCGACGAGGCCCATGGCCGCCGCGTGGACGAGCTGCGCGGTCACGTCCGTGCCGATCAGGAGCGACAGCGTGTAGAGAAGCTCCCAGGCCTGGGGCATGAAGTTCAGATGGAGATAAGAGGAGGACGCGAGCGCGTTCTGGGCGATATGGAGCCGCGCGGACGGCAGGTGATACATGATCGCGTCGAAGTCGAGCGGCGGATAGAGCGCGGGCAGCGCGAAGAGCGCCGCCGCGAGCACGACGAGCCAGAGAGCCGGGTCGAGCCGCCGGAGGCGCGGACCGTCCGGAAGGAAGAGACGCCGCAAGCTCCGGCGCCGCGCCCACAGCAGCGCGGCCGTCAGGCCCAGAACGGCGGCGATCGACAGGGACGGCCGCAGCGCGTGCGTCAGCGCGAGCCCGAGCGTCACGCAGGAGAGGACTCCCAGCCCCGCCCCGATCCGGAAGGCTGCCGACTCCGCGGCGGACTCGAAGTCCAGGTCCGCGAGAAGGAGCGCGCCGAGGACGTACGCGGCGGCAAGGAGCACGGCCAGGCGGAAAAGCTCCGTCAGCGCGAATCCCACGTCACCGCCTCGTTCCCAAGCGCCGCCGCGTCCCCGGTCCGGCCGGGTCGCGTTTTTTTTCGCTAGTATCTCCGCACGGGATGCCAGACCAAGCGCTCCACAGCCGGCCGGCCGCGTTTCTCCGGCCGGCGACCTTCCCCGTTACATTCGGACTTCTGCTTCTCACGTATGCCGTCCTCGAGTACGTCCTGATTCCGTCTCACCGGCCGCTGCCGTTCCCCATCCACCCCGACGACTTCCGCAATCTGTCCGAGTCCCTGGCCACGATCATTCCGTGGCCCGCCCGCCCCGTGTCCATGGTTCTCATCGCCCTGCTTTCGTCTGCCGGGGCGCCGGCATTCTACGGTGCGCTCTTCCTAATGACGCTGCTCTGCCCCGCCCTGGTCCTGACATTCCTCTCGAGGTTCTTCGAGCGGCCGGCGACCCCAACCGAGGTCGTCCTCTTCGGCGCGGCGGTCTTCGCCCTGCCCGGATCGATCGAGTCTCCTCTCTACACGGGCCTTATCACCAACCTGTCGTCGTCGGTGTTCGGCTGGGCGGCCATGCTGTGTCTTCTCCTCGGGCTGCGCGACCCTCGGGCGCGGGCCTGGACGACCTCCGGCGTCTGGCTCTACGCTCTGAGCGCGTTCTCCAAGGAGGATTTCCTGTTGCCGCCTCTTCTACTCGTCGCGGGGCTGGCCTGGGAAACGCGGCGAGTGCGGCGCGGACTCCAGGTGCTCTGCACTCTGCTCTTCGTCGATCTCTGCGTGGCCGCTTACAACCACCGGGTCGGGAGCGCCTTCACGAGTCTCGACGCTTCGGGACCATACGCCAAAGTCCTTTCCCCCAACAGCGTCCTGCGGGTGCTCGGCCGTTACATAGCGCTGTCACCGTTCCTCTCCGTTCTGACCGCCGCCACCCTGCTGCTCGCCGCCCTGGCTCTCTGGGAGCTACCGGCGCTCCGGCCTCGGATCCTCTTCGGCCTCCTCGTCGTGCTGTTTCTCATCGCCCCCTACACCGCTCTTCCCAATCACGTCTTCTCCTATTACGCCTACGGATGGGTCCCCTGGGAGGTCGGCCTGATCCTGGTGGCCGGAAAGGAGCTCGCCGCGCGCCGGCCCTCGCTCCGGCGGCCGCTCCTCGCCTGCGGCGCGGCCGCCGCCATCCTGGCTGTCGCCTCGACGCAGGCGGAGCGGCGCGCGATCGTGCTGTTCTACCGGACCGCGCAGGACCAGTGCCGGCGGATGATCGAGACCCTGACCCGTAACCGCGGCGCCCTCGCCGCCGAGCCCCGGATCGGCGTCCTCGGCCTGGAGACCTTCAGCCCGTGGTCGCTGAGCTGGGGCGAATACCTGACCAGGCGCGTGGGACTACACAAGAAATGGATTGTGTTCGTCGAGTCCGGCTCCATCTTCTATCCGCTCGATTCGGAGCGACAGCCGCAGGAGGTGGAACGGCCCGTCGTGGTTCGCCCTCTGGCCGAGGCAGCGGAGTATCCGGAGATGCTCTTCCTGCGCTTCGACGCCGCCGGCCACGGAACCCTCCAGCGCGGCTCTGCCGCGGTTCCCCACGAGCGGGCGATCTTCGGCCTCTATCCCCCTTCGACGACGGCGGGCGCGGCGTTTCAAGTCCAGGCCGACGGATCCTCCGCGCTGGCCGTCCGCGGCTGGGGGTTCGAGGCGGGCGACCGGATCCTCTGGAACGGCGTGCCTCTGCCGACAGTCCACGGCGGCCCGGAGCTCTTGACCGCGACGGTGCCGCCGGAGCTTTTCCGCGAGCCCGGCGACATCGCCGTCTCGGTGGCCGGCGCCCGGGCGGTCTTTCACGTCCTTCCCGCGCACCGCTGAGCCCCTTCAGGCGCCCGCGGGCCGTCGGTAAACGCCGTTCAACTCGACCGGGCGGCCGCCGCCGCGGAAGAGATCGATCTCCAGCCGCACCGCTTCCTCGACCAGGCGGACGTCCTTCTCCCGGCCCATGTCGTAGTTGTCGGAGTACGAGGGGCTGAAGAGCTTCCAGAGCATGCAATTGTGCTTGACGACGTCGACCGGCTCGAAGTGCTCGAGCAGGGTCCGCTCGATCGACTCGCAGCGAATGCCTTCGAAGCAACCGATCGAGCAGTCGACGTCGGGAAGGTTTTCCTCCGCCTGGACGCCGGTCGTGCGGTTCCAGCGGTAGGCCGGCTCGAGAGATCGGAAGAAGCCGTTGGCGACCTCGAAGGACTCGGGCCACATGCGGCCGCCGTTCCTTCCGAGGGTCTCGCCGACGCTCCAGAATTCCCCGCCGGGCGCCAGGCCCGCAGCGATGGTCCGCGCCACGTGCTCGAGCTCGACGACGTGGTGGAGTCCCGAGACGCAGAGGATGACGTCGAAGGTCTGTCCCGCGAGGTCCAGCTCGTTGACGTCGCCCACCATGCCGGAGACCTCGCAGGTCCGGGCCAGGCGATCCGTGGCGGTTTTCAGCAGGTCCGGGTTCAGGTCGAGGAGCGTCAGCCCGACGCGTTCGGGGGCGACGCACTGCAGGAGGCCCGCTTCGACGCGGGCCGCGCCGCTGCACAAGGACAGCATCCGGATCTTCGCGTCCTCCCCGGCGGCGGCCGAGGCTTCCAGGCCGCGGATCCTCTCCTGGAGCCGCGATCCGAACGGGACCGTTCGCAGCGCGAGCTTCCGGATCAACAGATCGTGGGCGTAGTGAAACGCCGTCGGCGGCCTGGCCGCAGCCTCGACCGGCGGATTCGGATCGGGCGCCCACAACCGGCGAAGGCGTCGACCCATCCGGCGCATCCGCGCCGAGGGAGATTCCGCGGCGGCGGGAGCGGACGCCGCGGCGGCCGGCGCCGGCGCGGGAGCCGCGTCCTGAAAGATCGCGTGCTGGTAGTACGTCGCGAAGTTCGCCTTTTCGTTGCGCATCCGAAGATCCCGGAAGGCGCGCGACCGGTCAAGCTCCAGGAACTTCGGCGTGCTGACCACGAATTCGTACAGGGCCAGGCCGCGCGCCGAGGCCGCGCCGGAGACGCCGCTCTCGCAGGCCACGGTCAGAGTCCCCGTCTTGCCGGCGAGCGCGTCGAGCGAGAGCTCAACGTCCGTCCAGGGCTGGCCGTGGAGCGGCGGCACCGACGCGGAAAGGAGAACCGTCGCTTCTCCGGCGCCGGAGGCGGAGAGGAGCTGGAACGTCACGACGAGACGAACGCTCGACCCGGCCTGACCGGGATCCGACGGCCCGAACGTCGCCCAGCAGACCTGACCCGCGCCGATCTCGATCGGGCCGAACGCAACGCGCGCCCGGTCTTCGACCACCAGGCCGAGCCGAGATCCCAGGGCGGCGGGAATCGAGCGCCACGCGACGGAGGAGGATTCCGAGGCGCCGACCTGGAGCGGTGTGTCCTCGGAGAGGATGAAACGGGTCAATGGATCAACCGCCTTGCGCTGGGAAAAGGATCTTAGCAGCTCCACCGGGACCTCCCGCGTCTGGCCGGGCTATTCCCCCGCGATGGCGAAAGTGAAAAACGGAGGCCTTCCGCGGGGTCTGGCGGTTAAGCTGATCCGGGATCGATATGGCGGCAGGCGATCACATCCGCGGACCACGGGCGCAGGACAAGGCCTACGCCCACACGCGGCAGCTCCCCGCGCTGACCGGAGTGCGCGCTCTCGCCGCGTTCCTGGTCTTCTTTCACCATCACCCGTCGACGCGCCTCCAAATCGGGCCGCTCAACCTGTGGAGAGAGATGCACATCGGCGTGACGCTCTTCTTCGTCCTGAGCGGGCTCGTGATCACGTGGCGGTACGACCGAACGTCCGACGACCGGATCCAATCGCTCTCTACGTACTTTCTCAACCGTTTCGCCCGCATCTATCCGGTCTTTTTCCTCGTGGTGATCCCCACCCTTCTCATTCAAGGCGAGCGATCGCCGCTGGTGTGGTTTCTGAACCTGTCTCTGATCAAGGGGTTTTCCGACGCCTACAAGTTCGCCGGACTGGGCCTGTCCTGGTCCCTGACCGTCGAAGAGTGCTTCTACGCCACCGCCCCGGTTCTGTTCCTCCTCTGGCGCCGCGGGCCCGGGATCGCCCTGGCGGCCGCCGCCGCGATTCTGGCCGTGCTTCTTCCGCTCTCGACCGTGCCGGCGGTCGCCGCGGTCTTCGGGCCTCCCCGCTTCGTGCTGCTCTACACGTATTTCGGACGGTTCTTCGAGTTCTTCGTCGGAGTCTGGCTGGCCAAGCGCCTCGCCAGGGCGCCGGTGGAGCCCGCGCGCCGGGCGATGCCCTGGTTCACGCTCGCCGGCGGGTCGGGAATCGTCGCGGTCCTCTTCGCCCTGGCCGCTCTGGGGGGCGCGCCGGGCCCGATGTCTTACGGCCTCTATCGGCCCGCCGGCATCGTCCTGAACAACTTCGTGCTGCCGCTCTTCATCGGGTCCTTCTATTGGGGTCTGGTCAGGGAGAAGTCGTTCCTTCGGGCGGTCCTGGCGACCCGGTTCGCCGATCTCCTCGGCCGCAGCTCCTACGCCTTCTACCTCATCCACTACGGTCCGCTGCTGGTGTTCTTGAGCGGGCTGCTGGTGACCGCGGCCGGGTACCTGGGTCCGGGCGCCGCGGCGGCCGCCGGCGGCCTGCTCGGCCATACGCTCGGGCTCTTCCTGTTCGTGACCGCCCTGTCGGTCGTTCTCTACGCGGGCTTCGAGAAACCCGCCAACCTCGCGATCCGCCGCTGGGGCGCGCGCGGCAAGGCGCCGGCGCGCAGGCCCAACAGGCCGGCGGAGACCGGCGAGGCAGCCGCGGCGCCGGGTTCCAACAATATATAGATTGTTAGGAGTCAGGGCCCGTACAGCGTGAGCGTGAAGGTCGTGGTCAGGAAGACCGCCATCTGGCCCCGGGTGACGTTGGCGCTCGGGCAGTAGTTGCCGCCGCCGCAGCCGCCGGTGATGCCGCGCAGGGCGAGCTCGTCGATCCACCTGGCGAACGCGTTGGAGCACGGAACGTCGGCGAACGTCGGCGTCACGCAGGCCGGCGGCGTGTAGGCCGAGCCCTCCAGGGTCCGCAGGAGGAATACGGACATCTGGGCACGCGTGACGCTGTCGAGCGGACAGTAATTGCCGCCGCCGCAGCCGGCGGTGACGCCGCGGTTGGAAAGCTCGTCGATCCACTTGGCGAAACCGCTCGAGCAGGGCACGTCGGTGAACACGGGCGTCGCGCAGGCCGGCGGCGCGTAGCCGGCGCCCTCCCTGGAGACCAGGAGGAACACGGCCATCTGCTGGCGCGAGACGTTGTTGGAAGGGCAATAGGTCGTGCCGCCGCAGCCGCCGGTGACGCCGCCGTGGAAGATGGTCTCGACGAACCGGTAGAAACCCGAGCTCGTCGGCACGTCGGAGAAGCTCTTGCCGATGTGGATCGCCCAGCTCTTGCTGTCGCCGCTGCTGACGGATTCCGCCAGCGCCGCGTCCCAATGCTGCACCGGGCGCGTGGCCGGGTTGGAGACGGACACCGTGTAGCAGTTGCTTGCGCAGCTGGCGGTCGCGCCGGCGGCGATGGTCCCGTAGTTCGCGCTGGCGTCGGGAAGTCCGTACGTCGCCCCGGGCGGACCGGTGAAACCGGTCGCCGTTCCGGTCAGCGCGCGCGGCGACCCGCCCGGATTCCTCCACGACGGCGAAGCGATCACCGTCTCGCCCGGCTCGAGCACGCCGTTGCCGGCCGCGTCCACGGCGAGCGCCGCGGGCGTCACCAGGCACGGGAGGACGGCCACCGTCGTCATGGCCGGCGCGGACGTGCAGGCGCCCACCGTGGCGGTCACGCTGTACGTCCCCGCGGCCGCCGACGTCACCGAGGCGATCGTGGGGTTCTGGAGCGCCGAGGTAAAGCCGTTGGGACCGGTCCAGGCGTAGGCCGCTCCGGGGATGGCGGACGCCGAGAGCTGCAGCGACCCCCCCAGGCAGACCGGACTGTTGCTCGACGCGACGGGGGGCAGGCAGGGAGACTCGCGGAAGACGACGCCGGAAGCCCCGGGCCCGCCCTGGTTGGCCGTCCCGTAGATCTTGCCGTCGGTAGCCTGAGTCACCGGCGCGGCCGGCCCGCCGCCGTCGAACCCGGAGAAGTGATGAAGGGTCGTCAGGTTGCCTGACGTGTCGATCTTGAAGAGCGTGCCCTGGCCGCTCGCGCCTCCGCCGTAGGTCGTTCCATAGAGGAAGCCATCGGCCGCCCGGTAGAGATCGGCCTGGGGGCTGCTCCCGTCGCCGCCGCTGAAGTTGTGGATGGTGGTCACGACGCCTGCGGGCGTCATGCGGAACACGGTGCCGTCGCCTCCCGTGCCGTCGATGCGCGTCGTGCCGTAGTAGTTTCCGTCGCTCGCCAGCACGAGGCGGCCGAACGGGAACGTGCCGTCCGCGCCGCCGGCGAAGTTGTGGAGCGTCGTCACCGCGCCCCCAGTGGTCATCCGGAACGCCGTCCCGGCGAAGTTTGTCCCCCCGGCCGAGTTGGTGCCGTAGAAGGTGCCGTCGCTCGCCTGGAAGAGACCGGACATCGGGTTGGCGCCTTCGCCGCCGGCAAAGGCGTGGAACGACGTGAAATTGCCCGATGTCGTGGTGTCCACGCGGTAGACGGTGCCCCCTTCGTTGTTGCCGCCGTAGGTGGTCATTCCGTAAAGCTTTCCGTCGATGGCCTGGATCATGCTGCCCGCCGGACTCACGCCGTCGGTGTCGTTGAAGCTGTGAAGCGTCGTCAGGGTGCCCGCCGTGTCGATGCGGAAGACGGTCCCCAGGCCGCTGGTTCCGCCGTTGGCGGTCGTGCCGTAGAGCTTTCCGTCGTTGGCCTGCACCAGGGTGGTCCCCGGATTCGCGCCGTCGGTGCCGATCCCGGTGAAGTTGTGGAGCACGGTGACGTTGCCTAAAGCGTCCATCTTGAAGATCGTGCCCATGGCGCTCGAGCCGCCCCGGTAGGTCGCGCCGTAGAAGTTGCCGTCGCTCGCCTGGATCACGCCGGCTTCGGGCTCGTAGCCCTGGCTCGCCCCGCCGAAATCGTGCTTGTCGACCACGTTGCCGGAGGTGTCCATGCGGAAGAAGGTGCCTCCGCCGTTGGCGCCGCCCCCGTTGGCCCCGCCGTCGAGCGCGCCCGCGTAGAGGTTCCCGTCGGTGCCCTGGGCCATGCCCCCGTCCGGCTCCGCGCCCTCGGTGTTGTTGAAGCTATGGAGCGAAGCGAAGCCGCCGGAGACGGTGGTGTCGACGCGGTAGGCGGTTCCGTGGCTACCCGAGCCGCCTGAATACGTCACGCCGTAGAGTTTTCCGTCGGTGGCCTGGATCAGCGCGCCGACGGGATTGCTGCCGTCGGTTCCGGTGAAGTTGTGAATGGTGTTGAGCGTTCCGGCGGTGTCGATCCGGAACACCGTGCCGTTGGAGCTCGAGCCGCCGGTGTTGGTCGTGCCGTAGAGCTTCGTGTCGCTCGCCTGGACCAGGCTCGCCTGCGGCGACACGCCGTCGCTGCCGGCAAACGCGTAGAGCGTCGTCAGCGTGCCGCCCGCGGTGAGTTGGAAGACCGTGCCGAGTCCGTTCAGACCTCCGCTCGCGGTCGTTCCGTAGAAGTTCCCGTCGGTGGCCTGGATGACGCCGCCCTCGGGCAGGTCGCCGTCCGAACCGGCGAAGCTGTACACCGTCGTCACCGTTCCAGCGGAATCCATCTTGAAGACCGTTCCCGCGTTGGCGAAGGATGTGCCGCCGTACTGGGTCGTTCCGTAGAACTTCCCGTCGGGCGCAGCGGCCTGGATGAGGCGCCCGGAAGGATTGGTGCCCTCGGCGCTGGAGAAGCTGTGCAGGAGCGTGAAATTGCCCGAGCCGTCCACTTTGAAGGCCGTGCCGTTGCCGGTCGCGCCCCCGTAGGCGCAGGTCCCGTAGAAGCTGCCGTCGGTGCCCTGCACGAGCCCGGCTGCGGGAAAGCCGCCGTCGAAATTGGAAAACGTGTGGAGCGTCGTCAGGACACCCGCCGTGTCGATCCTGTAGACCGTTCCCGCGCTCGACCCTCCGCCGCGCTGCGTCGTCCCGTAGAACGCGCCGTCGGTGCCGCGAATGACGTCTCCCGACGGCCAGAAGGACGGCACGGTGAAGGCGTGCACGATCTCGTAGACCTGGGCCGTGGCCGCTGCGGGCCATCCGATCGCTACCGCCGCGGCGGCGAGCGCGGCCAACCACCTGGCAATCCTTCGCCGGGGCCGGGTCCCGGACCGATGGGACCGGCTCGCTTCCACGCGATACCCGTGACGGCCGTGGTCGAGCACCGTTCTCCCGGAAAGAAATCGAACGCCTTGGAGGCGTCACTATACCCCTGGTTGGCTACGGACCGTCGAGCGCCAGGGCGAACGTGGTCGTCAGGAAGACCGCCATCTGGCCGCGGGTGTTCGGATTGTTGGGGCAGTAGTCGCCGTTCCCGCACCCCGCCGTGATCCCCTCGTGGAACAGCTCCTCGATCCACCTGGCAAAACCATTGGACGCCGGCACGTCCGCGAAAATTCCGGTCGCCGGCGGCGGCACGTATCCCGTCCCGTGCTTGGCCACCAGCAGAAACACCGCCATCTGGGCGCGCGTCACCGCAGCCGACGGACAGTATCGCAGCGGCGACGTGTTGCATCCACCGCTGATTCCCTCGTGGTAGAGCTGCTCGATCCACCGGGCAAACGGATCCGAGGCGGCAACGTCGCTGAAAATTCCCGTCGCCGCCGGCGGCGTATATCCCGACCCGTGCTCGGCGACCAGGAGAAACACCGCCATCTGCGCGCGGGTCACCGAGCTCGTTGGGACAGAAGTTGCCTCCGGCGCATCCTCCCGTCACACCGTGGTGCAGGATGGTCTCAACGTATCGGTACTCGGGGCTGGACTGCGAAACGTCGGGAAAGCTCTTGCCGACGTGGAGCGTCCAGCTCTTTGCGGCCGTGTTCGAAAGGGTCTCGGTCAGAACCGCGTCCCAGTGCAGTTTCGGCCGCGCCGCGGGGTTGGAGACGGAGAACGTGTAGCAGTTGGACTCGCAGTCGCCGGCGGACTGGCCGGCGATCGATCCGTAGCTCGCGGAGGCGTCGGGAAGGCCGTAGGCCGCGCCCGCCGGCCCGGTCGGGCTCGCGGCCGCGCCGGTCACCGCGATGGGCGATGCCGTTTCGTTCGTCCACGACGGCTTGATCGAGACCGTCTCGCCAGGCTCCAGGATGCCGTTCGCATTCGAGATGGTGCCCGCGGCGGCGGCCGAATCGACGGCGAGGGCGGCCGGCCAGAACGTGCCGTTGACGCGCCCGACCTGCCCGGCGCCGAACTCGGTGAACCAGAGATTGCCATCGGAGCCGGCCGTGATGCTCCATGGCAGACCGCCGCTCGTTGGGATCAGAAACTCCGTGATCACTCCCGCCGGCGTGATCCGCCCGATCTTGTTCGCGTCCGCCTCCGTAAACCACACGTTCCCGTCCGGTCCCGCCGTGATCCCCGTCGTCCTCGTCACGCTCGACAAGGGAAACTCCGTCACCAACCCCGCCGGCGTGATCCGCCCGATCTTGCTGGCCTGCGACTCGTTGAACCACAGGTTCCCGTCCGCCCCCGCCGCGATGTCGGCGGCGCCCGCGCTGCCCGTCGGAATCGGAAACTCCGTGAACCCCCCGCTCGTCGTTACGCGACCGACTTTGCCGCCCGAATGTTCCGTGAACCACAACGCCCCGTCCGGACCCGCCGTGATCCCATACGGATAACTGCCCGACGTCGGAACCGTGTGCTCCGTCACGCCTCCGCCGGTCGTCACACGGCCGATCTTGTTCGCGCTCCATTCCGTGACCCACAGCGCCCCGTCCGGACCCACCGCGATCCCCTGCGGCGCGCCCGCCAGCGTCACCCCCGTCACCGTCCCCGTCGTCGTGATCCGGCCTACCTTCGTCGCCCCGGCCTGCGTGAACCACAGCGCCCCGTCCGGACCCGTCACGATCTCTTCCGCGTTGCTGCCGGGCGCTGGATACCCCGTCGCCGTCCCGGACGTCGTCACACGGTCGATCGCCTGGTTGAAATCCCCCACCCACAGCGCCCCGTCCGGACCCGCCGTGATCCCCCACGGCAACGAACCCGTCGGCAGCGCAAACTCATGGACGGTCTGTGCGTGCAGAACCGAGGCTCCTAGGAGCAAGGGGGCACAGAACCAGGCGACCGGAATCGACAGCCGACGCCTCCAGCCGGGCCAACGCCGCCCCATCGGCTCCACGGCGGCTGCGAGACCGCGAATGCGCACGGATCTCCTGGAAAAGTTAGGGGAGCCCGCAGGCTCCCCTTTCACTATACCGGCATGCCGGAGCGGGCGTCCTCTACGGTCCGTACAGAGTCAGGCTGAACGTCGTGGTCAGAAAGACCGCCATCTGGGCCCGGGTGTTGGGATCGTTGGGGCAGTAATTTCCGCCGCCGCATCCGGCCGTGACTCCCTCCGCGGCGAGCTCCTCGATCCACTTGGCGAACGGGTTGGAGGCCGGCACGTCGGCGAAGACCGTGCCCGTGGCCGGCGGCGGCACGTACCCGGTCCCATGCTTGGCGATGAGCAGGAAGACCGCCATCTGCGCCCGCGTCACCGGACTCGACGGGCAGTACTGGAGCGGCGCGGTGTTGCAGCCGCCGGTGATCCCCTCGTGGTAGAGCTGCTCGATCCACTTGGCGAACGGATCGGAGGCCGGCACGTCGGCGAAGATCCCCGTGGCCAGGGGCGGCGCGTACCCGGTGCCGTGCTCCCCGACGAGCAGGAACACCGCCATCTGCGCGCGGGTCACCGAGTTGTTGGGGCAGTAGTTGTTGCCGCCGCAGCCTCCGGTGATCCCCTTGTGAAAGAGAGTCTCGACGAACCGGTAGAAGCCCGTCGTGTTGGGCACGTCGGCGAAGCTGTTGCCGACGTGGAGGACCCAGGTCTTCGACGCCGGCGACGTCAGCGCCTCGTCGAAGCTGGCGTCCCAGTGAGCGGCCGGCCGGGTCGCCGGATTGGACACCGAGAACTGGTAGCAGTTGCTCCCGCAGTCCTCCGAGCCGCCTGCGGAGAGGCCGCCGTAGGCGGCAGCGGCGTCGGGAAGCGCGTAGGTCGCGCCGGCCGGTCCGGTCGGATTGGTGCCGCCGCCGGTGAAGGCGGAGACGGGCGCCGCCGCGAAGTTCTTCCAGGACGGCTTGACCAGGACGGTCTCCCCCGGCTCGAGGACGTTGTTGGTGTTGGACGAGGTTCCAGCCGAGGACGCGGTGTCAACGGACAGCGCGAACGGAGCGACGTTGGACACGACGCTGGTCGACTGGCTCACGCTGTTGTTGGCGCCGTTGGGGTCGCAGCCGCCGGAGGAGACGCTGGCGGCGTTGGTGATCGTCCCGGCCGTGCCCGGCGCGGTCATCACGATCGTGAGCGTCGCGCTCGCGCCCGCGGCGAGCGTGCCGAAGCTGCAGGTCCGGGTCGTCGTCCCCGAGCAGCTTCCGACGCTGGGGGTCACCGACACCGGCGTTCCGGCCGGCAGCGTGTCGGTGAGCGTCACGCCGGAGGCCGAGGCCAGCCCGTTGTTCTTCACCGTGACGGTGTACGTCACGTTGGCTCCGACCAGGATCGGGTCGGCGGAGTCGACGTTGGTGACGGACAGGTCGTTGCCGCCGCCGCCATCGGTCGAATCCAGGAGGCCATAGACGCTGACCGAGTACGAGGAGCAGCCGGCTCCGGCGGAGACCTCGTGAACGACGAGCGAGACCATCTGGCCGGCCGGCACATCGACGTAGAACTCGTTGGAGGGGTTGGGGCTCGAAGCCGAGTCGCCGAGATAGTTGGCGCAGAGATTCGAGGGATTGAACGTCCCCAGATAGGCGACGGGGAAGATGAAGTTGCTTCCGCTGCAGGACGTCGTCGTGACGATCGTCACGCACCGATCAGCGGAGGACGTATTGGTGAAGGAATAGAGGTCGTAGTGGCGTGCAAGGGAGTCGAGCGTGCCCGGGCAGGTCTTGCCCGCGCAGCTGCCCAGCGGAGAGAGCCGGTTCAGCCGCCCGGTCTGTGTCGGGTCGCCCGAGGTGATCGACCCGGAGAAAACCAGCGCGGGGGTCTGGCAGCTCGGGATCGCGAACGTCAGGACCTGCGTCCCTGCCGAGGTGGTCACCGTCTCGGTCAGGCCGATGGGCGTGCCGCAGACGAACGAGGGCGAGGTCGTGATCTGGAAGGGGACGGAATTGGACTGCGTCCCGCTCGTGGCGATGTTGGGGTAGGCCGAGGCCGGCTGGCTGATCGTCACGCCCGGCGTCGAGGTCGTCAGCGTGGCCGTGACGCCGGTGGCCGTGGCGCACCCGATGTTGTGGAGCGGCAGGGTCAGCCGCACGCACTCGTCCTTGTTGATGATGCCGTTGCCGTTGCCGATCGAGTCGTCCAGCACCGGGCCGCCGAGCGAGAAGCCCGGGCCGACGGGAACGGTGAAGTTCGCCGTGGAGGTGTTCCCGTTCGTGACGGTGACCGGCTGGGAGCCCGAGGCGCCGCAGATGCGCGAGGCCTGCACCGTGTAGGAGCCCGGCGGAAGCACGATCGCGTAGTTGCCCGATGCGTCGGTGGCCGCGGAGTAGCCGTTGCTGACCGCGACGAGGGCGTTGGCGACCGGGTTGGTCCCGTCGGTGACCGTGCCGGAGATCGTGCCCTTGGCCGGAGGCGCGCAGGTGGGATAGGCGAACGAGGCGATGCGCGTCGACCAGTTGAACACGCCGCTCGACGGCAGGTACTGGTTGGTGTACCAGAACGTGCATCCGTCGCGGGGATCGACCGTCATCGCGCTGTAATCGCCCCAGCGGTTGAACGTGCCGATCTGACTGCCCGCGCCCGACATCATCAAGATCTCCGAGCCCATTGTTCCCGCGGCGTCGGTCGAAAGGCGCCCGGTCAGGGAGATCGAGGGGAAGGTCGAGGTCGCGTCGGAGATGCTGTAGCCCAGGGCCATGTCGCCCGAGTTGTCCATGGCGATCGAGCCCATCCATCGGTTCTTGGCGTCGGCGGGGGCGAAGGTGCCCTGCTGGAAGATCGCCGGCGCGCTGGCCGGGCTGCGCAGCTCGTACCAGCGGACGCCCGCCCGGTTGCCGCTGCCGGCGACGTTGACGGTGTGGTTGAAGACCAGCGACTCGTGGCTGCCGAAGTTGCGGTAGGCCACGCGGTACAGCAGGCGGTCGGAGATCGCGTCGACGTAGTCGCCCGCAGCGGCCGGCGGCGGCTCGGGAATGCAGTCGCGGAAAAAGCCGCAGAGGCCGCCGACGAACGGGGATGTGGCCAGGTTTGTCGGCCCGGTGACGGCGAGCGTCGGCGACGGTCCCCACGTCACCGCGGCTTTCCAGATGTGCAGCATGGGAAAGGCCGATCCGTCCAATTCGGCCGAGCCCGGCGCGATCACGAAGCCGGGAGAGCCGGGCGGAGGAGGCGTCAGGCTGTCGAGGTCGGCGGGAAGGGCTCCGCCGTAGGCCGCGCCCAGATTGACGAACACGGAGCGGGCCGGCCCGCCCACGAGCATCTGGAGCCGCTCGAACACGTGGAGACCCTGGCCCAGGTAGAAGTTGCCCGGGAAATCGAACACGTGCGAGGTCTGGTAGTAGCCGTCCGGCCAGACGCCCATGTGGGGATAGTCCACGAACTCGGTCGGCCCGGTCGGGAAGTCGTAGAGGTACCAGGAGCCCAGCGGGTCGCCGGTCACCGAGACGGCGATGCACTGGTGCGAAACGTTGGGCACGGGCGCGTTCACCACGAACTGCGTCAGGATCCATCGGTCGGCGAGAAGGTCGTACTGGGCGATGGGATCGCCTTCATTGTCCGTGGCGCAGGGGCCGCCCAGGGCGGTGAAGAGCGTGTTGCCCTGAGCCGGACCGAAGAGCAGCGCTCCGGCCTTGCTGTAGATGGCGAACCGCGTGTTGACCCACTGGATGAAGTGATTCGGCCCGACGCGCCCGTTGGTGTCAGGCGGGGCGAAGCCGTTCTGGCCGATGCCGTCGAAGTTGACGCCTGTGGGCGTGGGCTGCGTGGTTCCGAAGGAGGTCTGGAGCGCGTCGTCCTGCCGCTGCGGCCCCAACGGGGGGTTGGACGGATGCGGGAGCTGCCGGTTCTCGATCTCCGCTTGCGTGATCTGGCGGATCGCCGGCGGAATGTCGCGCAGCGGCGGCGAGATCACCGGCACCACCGGATCCGAGACCTTGACCGCCGACGACCCGTCCGCGGAAGGCGTCTGGGCCCGGGCGGAGGCGGCGGCGAGAGTCACACCGACGAGCACCGCGAAGCAGACGGAGACAAACCGGTCCTTCAGCACGCGAAACCTCCCCTCCCGGGCGCGCTCCGCGCCGGGCCTTCCTGTGAACGTGTCGAGCTTTCGCTCAGAGTGTAGGCGGCAGGGAAACCAGTGTCAACACGACGAGCAATCGGGCAATCGGACCTCAGGGCAGCCCGAACGTCGTCACCAGGAACACCGCCATCTGGCCGCGCGTGGCCGGATTGCTCGGACAGTAGCGCAGCGGATTGGTTGCGCAGCCGCCGGTGATGCCGCGGTGGTACAGGTCCTCGGCCCACCTGGTGAAGCCGTTGGACACCGGCATGTCGGCGAAGAGGCCCGTCGGAGCCGGAGGCGTGTAGGCCGAGCCGAGCTTGGTCACCAGGAGGAACACGGCCATCTGGTCGCGGGTCACCGCGTCGTTGGGGCAATAGTTGCCGCCGCCGCAGCCGGCGGTCACGCCGCGCGCGGCCAGGTCGTCGATCCACGGAGCGAAGTTGAGCGAGCAGGGCACGTCGGTAAACGTCGGCGTCGTGCAGGGCGGCGGGTTGTAGGACGCTCCGCCGTTGGAGCGCAGGAGAAAGACCGCCATCTGTCCGCGGGTGACCGAGGAGGTCGGACAGTAGTTTCCACCGCCGCAGCCGCTCGACACGCCGTCGAAGAGGAGCTTGTTGACGAAGGGGTAGAACCCGTTGGAGGGGGGCACGTCGGTGTAGTGGTAGAAGTAGGCGTTGGAGAGCGTCGCCCCGGTCTGCCCCGGGTTCGTCACCACGACGTTGACCCTGCCGGGATTGCCCGCCGCGGTGATCGCGGTAATGCTGTTGGGAATCGTGCCGGTCACGGTGGCCGCCGATCCGATCGTCACCGCCGCTCCGGCCGCGAAGTTCGAGCCGGAGATCGAGACGCCGCCGCCGCCGGAGGCGGGCCCGAACGCGGGCGCGATGCCTGTCGGAGCGGCCGCTCCGGAGACGGTCGGAAAGACGCAGGCGCTGATGGCGTTGGTGATGTTCGTGTTGAGGTAGCTCTGCTGGAACGGATGGAAGTGGGCCGAGGCGCTGCAGCCGCCCAGAAGGTGGCAGTAGCTCATGATCGTGCCGCCGCCGCCCGGGCAGCTCTCGGCTCCGGAGTAACAGCCCCCTTCGCCGTTGAAGCACATGTCCAGGGGCGGTGTCTCGCAGTGGGTGTGCTTGGCGCCGAGGTTGTGGCCGACCTCGTGGGCCACGAGCTGGCCGATGGTCGAGAAGAAATCTCCGCCGGTGAAGACCTGGTTGACGCTGTAGCCGAACCCGGTGCTGCAGAGTCCGCCGATCCAGGCGATGCCGGAGGCGCCGCCGTCGGTTTCCTTGCCCGAGAGGAGCATCGCCAGGGCGCGGGTCACGAAGCCGTAGTTGGAGCTCCAGTAGCTGGTGAACTCGTTCAACTTGGCGCCGTCGGCGGCTCCCCCGCCGCCCGTCCACGGATCCGGCGTGGTCGAGGGACGCAGCACCGTGTAGCCCTGGACGAGAGTCAGGCTGGTGAAGTCCGGGTTGTAGGTCTGCGAGTTCATCGTGGCGATCAACGTCGCGATGTAGTTCGCCGCGGCCGTGGTGTTGTTGGCGAACTTGATCTGCATGAACTCGTTGTCGGTGTCCACGACGATCACGGCGGTGTAGCTGCCCGTGAGCATGGGGGCCTTGACGGCGTTGCGCCGGGGCTCGAGCGGCGGCGCCGCCAGGGAAAGGCCTTCCTGTCCGCAGCTCCACCGGGGGGACGCCAGGTCCTCCTCGGAGCGCGCGATGCGGTAGCGGCCCTCGGCCGCGCCGTCGCGGGACAGGCGGTAGGCCGCCGGGCCGTACCAGCTCGTGCCCTCCACGGCTCCGGTGTCCGGGTCGAGCACGACGAGGACCGGCGTCCGGCGCTCATCGTCGGTCTCGCCCCAGAAGAACCGTAGGCGGGAGCGCGGCACCTCGATCTCGCGGCCCTGGTCGATCGCCACGATGCGGGCGTCGGGCGCGTAGACATCGTGACGGGTGAGCACGAGAGGAGATCGAACGCCGGGAGCCACCGGCCAGGCCGGGGCGGCGACGTCCTGCCCCGGCTGCGC
Source organism: uncultured Acidobacteriota bacterium (assembly GCA_963733955.1). Lineage (GTDB taxonomy): Bacteria > Acidobacteriota > Thermoanaerobaculia > UBA5066 > Gp7-AA6 > DATFTF01. The sequence continues at coordinate 633,051 of CAVTEW010000001.1, read as the reverse complement.
GAGCGCGAGCGCCCGCGAGAAGCCGGCCTCGAGAGAGACCGACTCTTCCGGAAGCCGCGCGGACGCGGGAGCCGACGCCGGCGCGGCGGGCGGGCCGGCCGCCGCCGCGAGAGCTCCGGCCCAGGAGACGAACGCGAGCACGAGCCCCAGCACCCGGCGCCGCATGGCGTGCCTCCGAACTCAGTTCCTCGTGTTGTGTAACTAAAGTTTCCTATCCAACGGACAACGTAGGGGCGGGGCTTGTCCCCGCCCGCGGGCGGCCGCGTACCGAGCGTCGTCGGCCGCGACGGCGGCCGAGGGACGCGACATGCGGCGGGTCCGCCCGCCGCATACGGCCGCCCCTACGGCACGCGGACGCTAAGGGATCCGCGTTACGCGACACTAGGGACCGTACAGACTCAGGCTGAACGTCGTCGTCAGGAAGACGGCCATCTGGCCGCGGGTGCTCGTCACGCTTGGGCAGAAATTTCCGCCGCCGCATCCTCCGGTGATTCCCTCGGCCGACAGCTCCTCGATCCACTTGGCGAACGGGTTGGACGCCGGCACGTCGCCGAACACGGTTCCGGTCGCAGGCGGCGGCACGTAGCCGCTGCCGTGCTTGGCGATCAGGAGGAAGACCGACATCTGGGCGCGGGTCACCGGATTGCCCGGGCAGTAGTTGCCGTTTCCGCAGCCGGCGGTGATGCCCTCGGTGACGAGCTGGTTGATCCATGGCGCCAGGCCGCTCGTGCACGGCACGTCGTTGAACGCAGGCGTGGAGCAGGCGGGCGGCGCATAGCCCGAACCGTGCTCGCCGACCAGGAGGAAGACGGCCATCTGCCCGCGGGTGACCGGGTCGCCCGGGCAGAACAGCGTTCCGCCGCAGCCCCCGGTGATCCCCTTGTGCAGAAGGGTCTCGATGAAACGGTAGAACCCGCTCGTCTGGAGCACGTCGTCGAAGCTGTCGCCGATGTGCACGACCCAGGTCTTCGACTCCCCGCTGCTCAGCGTCTCGGTGAAGTTGCCGTCCCAGTGCTGGATCGGCCGCGCGCCAAGCGGCTGGACGCCGATCCGGTAACAGTTGTGGCTGGCCGTCGCGTTATAGCAGTTGGCGGTCGCCCCGGCGGCGACGGTTCCGTAGTCCGACCGGAGGTTGGTGCCGTCGACGTATTCGTACGAGTACGTCGCGCCGCTGGGTCCGGTGAACGTGATGATCGTTCCGGTGACGGCCAGCGGAGAGGCTCCCGAGTTCTGCCAGGCCGGCTCGACGAGAACGACCTCCATGGGATCGAGCACCTTGTTCACGTTGGAGGAGGTGCCCGAGTCCATGTGCTCGTCGAGCTTGAGCCCCACCGGGAGCATCGTGGAGACCTGGGACTGCGCGAACCCCAGCGCAGCGCAGACGGAGAGAGCGACGCCAGCCAAGAGTGACCTAACCCGCATGACTGCCTCCTGCCGAAAAAGTTCTCGAGAACGGCCAATGGGAACGCTCCGTTGCGCGCGACGAAGAGTCGCACGGCCCCGGCGCATGAGTGCGCAGCTGACTGATCCGCGTCGGCAGGAGAGAAAGCCCGCCGACGACGAGTCCGGCGCTCTTTCCTTCCCGCCGCCCGGCAGCGAGAAGTTTCATGTTTGGTCCGGCCATTATAGACCAGGAGCGTCTCGCGGGCCGAGAGACGGAGTCCGCGGCTCTCTCCTCAGGCCCGGGAGGTCTTCCTCCGCCTGCGCCTCCGGGCCCCCGCCCCGGTCGGGCTCAGTCCTTTTCGGGTCGGCCCCCCTCGGCGTCTCCGGGTCCGGAGGGCTTCACCGCTCCGCGACGGAGCACCGCCTGGGCCAGCTCGAGCAGCTCTTCTCGGAGCCGGCCCATGGCCTCTTCCTGCCTGGGGTTGGCGGGCGGTCCGCTCCGGGCGGTCCGGCGGGCAGCGACGTCCCGGGCCTGGCCGAGGACGCTCAGCTGGAGGTCCGTGTAGTCGTCGGCGTAGAGGTTTCCGGGGAAATGGGACACGCCGCTGCGTGCGAGGGAAGCCACGAGCCCCCGGAACTCCTTGCTCGAGAGCTCGGCGTGCCGGCCCGGCTCGTACCCGCCCTCCCGGCGATAGAGGAGCGCCTCGGCACGCCGCCCCTCGATCTTCAGGAGCCAACCCTCCGGACCGCGGTCCGCAGATCCCGCGTCGCGGCGGACCGCGATCGACAGCCGAAGGACCTCCGGAGCGAGGCGCTTGGAGGCCAGAGCCTCGAGCCCCTCGTCGAGGCCGGTGACGGAAATGCCCTTCGCTCCCCGCGTCCTGGCCTCGGTCAGTCCCTTTTTCACGAGGTCCGCGAGCGGATCGGATTGCTCGCCGGTGGTCAGCTGTTCCACGGCCTGGCTCACGTCTTCGATCGTCAGGGTGACCCGTCCGCGCAGCTCGACCAGATCTTCGGGCTCGGTCCCGAACTGCGACGGCATCGCGCCGAACCCGGCGTCGCGAACCGCCTGGAGGAGGGCCATCAGGGCCGGCCGCGGCAGCGGAAACTGGCTCTGGTTGTTCCAGATCCCGATCCCCGTTCCATAAAATTCCGCGGTGACGGGGACGCCCTTTTCCTTCCAGGAGATCCGCAGCGCCACCGCGTCGACCTTGCGCTGGCCCGCGAGCACCTCGTTCAAGGGCTCGCTGATGCGGTCGGGCTGCGACCGGTCCTCTTCCTCGCGCTCGTCCTGCTGCGCGAGGAGGAGCCCGGAAAACGCCATCAGAGAAAGAATGAGAACGGCGCGGACGGCGAGATGCCGAACAAACACGGGACCTCCTGACGGCTGACGGGCAGCGCCATCTTTCCCCGCCGCGGCGGCGGAGTCAAACCCGGGCCGGCGAAACCGCCGCGCCGGCGCGGCCTCGGGACAAGAAAAAGGGCCCCGCGAGGGGCCCTTTGGAAAAGAAACTCTGGAGAGACCTAGGGTCCGTAGAGATTCAGCTTGAACGTGGTGGTCAGGAAGACCGCATCCTGGCCGCGGCTCACCGCTGCGTTCGGGCAGAAGTTTCCGCCGCCGCATCCGGCCGTGACGCCTCGGCTACCAGCTGTTCGACCCAGCGCGCGAACGGGCTGCTGACCGGGACGTCGGCGAAGAGAATCCCCACCGCCGGAGGCGGCACGTAGGTCGGACCGTGCTCGGCGCGGAGCAGGAAGACCGCCGACTGCGCGCGCGTCACGGAATCGCTGGGACAGAAGTTCCCGCCGCCGCAGCCCGCCGTGATGCCCTCGGTCGACGAGTTGCTCGATCCAACGGCGCGATGGGACTGTTCAGCACGGCACGTCGTTGAAGATCGGCCCTGGGCGGGCGGAGGCGTGTATCCGGAGCCGTGCTTGGCCACGAGCAGGAGCACCGAGCCATCTGCCCTCGGGTCACGGCGTCGTGGGGCAGAAATTCCCGCCGCCGCAGCCGCCGGTGATCCCCTTGTGGAAGATGGTCTCGACGAACCGGTAGAAGGGATGGTCAGGTCGGAACGTCGGTGAAGCTGTTGCCGATGTGCAGCGTCCAGGTCTTCATGGCGCCCGCGCTCGGGTCTTCCGTGAAGAAGGCGTCCCAGTGCGGGAGCGGCCGCGCGGCGGGATTGGAAACGGAGATCTAGTAGCAGTCGGCTGTCGCGCCGTGGCAATTGTTGCGAAGCGCCGGCGGCGAGCGTGCCGTAATCGGCGCTGGTGTCCGGAGCGCGTACGTTGCCCCGGCGGGTCCGCTGAAGCTGACCTCGGAACCGGTGAGGGCGAGCGGCGCGACTCCGGTGTTCATCCAGGAGGATCGAAGAGAACCGTCTCGCCGGGCTCGAGGACGCTATTGTGTGTTGGATGACGTTCCCGAGGCGCTGAACCCATCGACGGAGCAGAGCCGAGGGAACGGCGCTGCCGGCCACGACGGTCGTCGAATCGGTCGCCGAGTCGTTGGCGGAGTCAGTTCGCAGGTGGGGCTGAAGAGTGCGGCGAGTTGATGATCACGTCCCGGCGTAAAGGGAGCCCGGGCGACGGTCGTGATGGTCGCGTTGGCGCCCCCGGCCAGCGTGCCGAGGTCGCACGAAACGCACGCGGTGCCCGAGAGGTTCCTGGTCGGCGTCGCGGACACGAAGGTCGTGCTGAACGGAAGGAAGCCGTCGACGGTGACGTCGGAGGCCGGGTTTGTCCCGTTGGTGGTCGCCGTGACGGTGTAGCGATGTTGGCCGCCGGCGGTGACCGGATCGGGCGAATCCGACTTGGTGATGGAGCGCCCCGAGGCCCCGGCGTCGCTGTTGTCGATCAGCCCATCCACCGTCAGGGTGTAGTTCGCGCAAACGCGCCGCCGGTCGACTCGTTGACGACGACGACGAACGGCGCCCCGGCGGGCACGTTGAAGGCGTAAGACCCGGAGGTTCCGTTGTACGGCTCCCTCCCTCGTCGCCGCGGTAATTCGAGACACAGGTTGGCGGGATCGAAGGTGCCCAGGTAGCCGACGCTGAAAATGTCGCCGTCGGAGCTGGCACAGTTGGCGCCGAGCAGTCACCGTCATGCAGCGGGAGGTCGTTGCGTTGTTGCTGAAGTTGTAGGAGTCAAGTGCCGCGTTCCGCTGCCGAGCGGTCCGGCGCAAGCCTTGGCCTCCGCATCGCGGCCGGGTCCGTCGCGGACGAAGCGGGCGGTTTCCGTCGGTCGCCCCGTCGATCGTCCGCGTTCACCACGGCCGGCGTCGCCTGACAGGTCGGGAGGCTGAACTTGAGCAGTGTCGTCCCCGGGCCGAGTTCACCGTCAACGGGAAGTCGATGTTCGTCCCGCACACGAAGCTCGACGTCGTCGCCACCTTGCAGCGCAGCCCGTTGGGTCGACCCTCCGCTCGGCCAGGTTCCCAGTAAATGGACTCGTTGCCTGGTGATCGTTACTCCCGGCGTGGTCGTCGTGAGCGACGGCGGAGACGCCCGTCTCGGTCGAGCAGCCGGTGTTCCTCGACGGCACGTCGACGAGGAAACACTCGTTGCGGTTGATCACGCCGTTGTTGTTTCCGATGCTGTCATCGATCTGGACGCGTTGCCAGCGTCAGGATCGGGGCGCCGGTCAGCGTGAAGTTCAGGGTCGCCAGGCCGCCATCGGTGACGGTGGCGGGCTGCGAGGACGAGGGGTTGCAGTTGCGCTGGTCCGCCGTCGCGGTGACGTTGTAGGAGCCCGGCGGAAGCACGATCGTGTACCGGCCCGCGCGTCGGTCATACCCGAGTAGCCGTTGTCCATCGAGACCAGGGAGCTCCGGCGACGGGCGCCCGTCGACGCGTCCGTCACCAGTCCGGGATGGTGCCCCTGGGCCGGGCGAGCGCAGGTGGGGAAACGGAACGAGGCGATGCGCGTCGACCAGTTGAAGGAGCCGTCGGCCGGCTGGTACTGGTTGGTGTACCAGAACGTGCAGCCGTCCCGGGGATCGACGGTCATCGCGCGAGTAGTCGCCCCAGCGGTTCAAGCCGCCGTTCTGACTTCCCGCGCCCGCCTTCATCACTGTCTCGGCGCCCATGGTCCCGGCGGCGTCCTCGGACAGACGGCCGGTCAGGTCGATCTCGGGAAAGATCGAAGCGCTCGGACCGGGAATAGCCCAGGGCCATGTCGCCGCTGTTATCCATAGCGATCGAGCCCATCCAGCGCCAATCGGTGTCCGGCGCGTAGGTCCCCTGCTGGGTAATGGTTGGGCTCGTGCTCGGGCTCTGGATCTCGTACCACCGGATTCCGGCCTGATTCACCGCGTGTCCGGAGCGGCGCCGCCACGTTCACGGTGTGATTGACCACCAGCGACTCGTGGCTTCCGAAATTGCGATAAGCCAGGCGCCAGAGCATCCGATCGGAGATCGCGTCCACGGTCGTCGTCGTGCCCAGCTGGGGGACGCAGTTGCGCGAAAAGTTGCAGAGGTCGGAGTTGAAGGGATCCGTCGCGATGTCCGTGGGGCCCGTGACGGTCATCGTGGGTGTTGCGCCCCACGTGGTGGTCGCCTGCCAAACGTGGAGGCAATCGGGGAACCCGTCGAACTCCGGCGCGCCGAACGCGATAACCGTATTGGGTGCTCCGGGCGGCGGCGGCATCAGGCTGTCCAGATCCGAGGGAAGGGCCCCGAAATAGTAGTCGGTCATGTCCGTGAACTGGACCCGTGCGGGAAGGCCGGCCAGCATCTTGGGCCGCTCGAACGCGAACAAGCCCTGGCCGATGAAGGCCGTCCCGGCCGCCGTTGAAGACGTGGGCGGACATGTAGTAGCTGTCGGGCCACACGGCCCTCTGAGGATAGTCGACGAAGTTCCCGTCGCTCGTGGGGAAGTCATAAAGGTACCACGATCCGAGAGGATCGCCGGTCACCGACACCGCGACGCACTGATGCGAGAAGTTACCGTCTGTAGCGCCGACCGCGAACTGGGAGACGACCCAGCGGTCCGCGAGAAGGTCGTATTCGACGATCGGATCGCCGTCGTTGTGGCGACGCGCAGGTTCCGCCCAGGGACGTGAAGAGCGTGTTCCCGTCGGCGGGGCCGTAGAGGAGCGTTCCGGACTTGTCGTAGATCGGCGAACTTGACGTTGATCCACTGGATGTAGTGGTTCGGCCCCACCTTGCCGTCGTTGTCCGGAGGCGCGAAGCCGTTGGCGCCGGCGCCGTCGAAGTTCACGCCGGTCGGCGTCGGAGCGGAGGATCCCGAACGCGCGCTTGCAGCGACGGATCGGGACGGGACGGCGCGCTCGGCGCGAACCGCCCGGCGAACGGGAACTCGCTGTTGCGAACCGTCAGATGGTCCGTCGTGGACGGCGGGATCGGCCTGATGTCGCGCAGGGGCGGCGATTTGACCGGCGCCACCGCCGGGCCGAGGACGCTCTTCTTGGCCGCATGGGACTTATTCCCCGAGGGCGGCGAGCTTTCCTGAGCGCCGACCGAGATCGGCGCGAGAAACAGAGCCAGTGCCAGAACCTGAAACGCGGTCGCGGTCAGACCCGGTCGCCTCATACGTCCTCCTGCCCGCAGGCATTTGAGACAATTTCGCTTGGAAAGAGGGGGAATGTGCCGTGCGGCCGGATCTCTCCCCGGTGGAGGGACCTTTTCGGGTCCCTGTCATCGACGGAGCCCAGCGCGACGACGGCGACAGCGTCCTTCTCTGTCTGCATTCTTCCGATTTGCGCGGAGTCTATGTGGCGCGCGGAAGCGGTGTCAAGCAGCGAGCGGACAGAGGGCCGACGCCAGCCCGCCCGAGCCCCTGCGCGGCGGGTGCATTCGCGGGGCGCGCCGGGCGGACGGGATTCTTAAGAACGCGTTAAGCCAACGGGAAACTCACCGCCGGCGGCGACGAGACGACGCCGCCGGTCGCGTCGTTTCGAGGTTCCCGCGCGCCGCCGCTACGGCAAGTGGAAGGTGGTGGCCAGGAAGACGGCCATCTGTCCGCGCGTGGCCGGAGACGCCGGGCAGTAACGCAGCGGGCTCGTCCCGCATCCGCCCGTGATCCCTTCCGCGTAGAGCCGCTCGATCCACGGCGCCTGCGCGTCCGTCGCCGGCACGTCGGAAAACAACCCCGCCGCCGCCGGCGGAACGTACGCGCTCCCGTGCTCCCCTCGCAACAGCAACACCGACATCTGGCCGCGCGTCACCGCGCTCGTCGGGCAATACCGCAGCGGGCTCGTCGCGCATCCGCCGGTGATCCCCTCCGCGTACAAACGCTCGATCCATGCCGCCGCAAACGACGTCGCCGACACGTCCGCAAACACCGTCCCCGTCGCCCCCGGCGGCGCGTACGCGCTCCCGTGCTCGGACCGCAGCAGAAACACCGCCATCTGCGCCCGCGTCACCGAATCGTTGGGACAGTACGCGCTCGCGCTGCACCCCGCCGTCACCCCGTCCCGGTACAGCTTCAACACGAACGGATGAATCGCGCTCGTCGGCGCCACGTCCGCAAAATCGTAGAAGTACGCGTTGGGAATCGTCGCCGACTGGGCGTCCGGGTTGGTCACCGTCACGTTGACCGTGCCGACGGCCCGCGCTTCGGTGACGGCGGTGATCGACGTCGCGGTCAGAGCCGTCACCGCCGCGTTCGCGCCTCCCAGGGAGACGGTGGCACCGAAGGCGAAGTTGGTTCCGGAGATCGTCACCGCGGCGCCGCCCGCGGCGGAGCCGGTGGCCGGGGCGATCGACGCGGCCGTCGGGGCCGGAAGAACGGTGCAGGAATTGCCCCCGTCGCCGTAGAGCCACCGGATCGCGTCCTGGTCGTCGGTCCCGAGCGTCGTGCGGTGCTGGACGCTCGATCGCATCTGCGCCGCAACCTCGTCCCCGCGGCACACGTCGTGCGCGGAGACGTTCTGATCGGAGTGACCCAGGCCCAGGGTGTGGCCAAGCTCGTGCGTGAGGACCGCCTGGGTCGTGATCGTGTCGAAGGCGTTGGCGGCGCAGTAGGAGCGCAGCTCCACCGTGCCGCCAAAGATCGTCGAGTACCCTTCGCCGCGCCACGTGTTCGAGCCGCCGCCGCTCGGGCCGCCGCAGCCGATCACGCCGCCGCCGGAGAGACACGCGCTCCAGCCGCACCCGAGCACGGACGACACGGCGTTCAGGTAGATCGTGTTCGATCCGGCGCCCGCGGTGTAGTGGATGGAGGAGAAGGGGTCGTTGGTCCAGGCCGCCAGCGCGGCGTTGGCCTCGGCCGAGCCGCCGCCGGTCACGTTGGCCGTGCCGTTGAAGCTCCAGCTCGCCGTGGCGTTGTTGTTCCAGCGCCAGCGGGCGTTGTTGATGTTGCCCCACTCGGGCCGCGGGTTTCGGGACTCGACGTCCGCGTGCCGGACCGGAGTGAGGGGGCCGGCCGGCGCGGCGGAGGCGGACGGCGCCGCCGCTCCCGCGCACAGGGACGCCAGGAACGACGACAGGTCCCGGGGACGGGTCGCGTCCTCCCAGGAGGGTCCCGCTCCCACGCCCGGCGAGAGGAGCTGCACGCCGGGCTCGGACTGGAGCGCCAGCTCGGGAACGGCGAACCGGCCGCCCGCGGCGTCGGCCCAGACCTCGAACTTGCCGAGCATCATCTCGGCCGTCTCGTACTCTCCCTGCGGCCGCGCCAGGGCGAACACGACGACCTCGCGTCCGGGGACGTACTCGGGTCTTCCCCACATCTTCCAGAAACGCCCGTCGGGAAGCTCGCCGCCGAGCTGGTGAAGGGCCAGCGATCCGGACAGCGTTCCCTTGAGGACGGCCAGAGGCTCGATCAGGGTCAGCGTCTCGGGCCGCTCCAGCCCGTCGACCGTCACGTCGCTCGAGATCACGATCCCGTAGACCACGAGATCGGCGCGCCTGTAGAGCTCCGCGTCGGAGATCGGCAGCACCGAGGTCGCCAGGGCCGCTCTCGCGGCCAGACCGAGCAGGGCAACGGCCCAGAGGGGACGCGCAGCGCGCAGACGACTCCCGGCGGTCCTAGACATGCCCGAAGCAAGGCAACCCCCGTACCGCATGGAACGTCTGCGCAACTCCTTGACCGGACGCGACGAGCGCGGCGGAGACGACCGCACGGGTGACGCAAAGTGGCGTGCCTTCCAGGATCGGAGTGACAGGAAGAGTCTGGCGGCGGCCGCGATCAGCGGCTGCCGACGGCGCCGGGAACGAGACTCGGCGCCTCGCGGCGAAGAGAAAGAAACGCCCTGCGCAACGGGCGTTCGTTTCACCTCGCCCAGGGGGGCGAAGGGATTCATGGATCTGCCTCAGATTAGGGCAGCTTCCCCGGCGTTGGCAAGGGGCGTCGGCATCAGACGAGCTCGGCGGCCTTGAGGGCGGCTTCTACCCGCGTTCGCACGTTCAGCTTGCGGAAGAGGCTGTGGAGATGGATCTTGACCGTCTGCTCCTTGATCTTGAGCATCGACGCCAGCTCCTTGTTTCGATAGCCGTCGGCGAGAAGTCCCAGGAGCTGGCGCTCCCGCGGAGTCAGCGACTTGGGAGGTCCGGCCGGCACGGACGGGCCGCTCTGCAGGCTGATGAGCGCCCGCGCGATGGCCGGACGCCGGGCCCAGATCTGACCCGCGGCCACCGCCTGGAGCGCGCGCACCAGGTCGCCCAGTCCCTCCCCCCGGCCGATGACGCCGAGCGCGCCGTACCGCAGCACGCGGCCGACCGCGTGATCGTCGGCCCGCGGCGAGAGGACCAGGATTTTCGTCTCCGGCCAGCGTGAGCGCACCCGCGCGACGAGGGCCTCGGGCACCGATCCCATCGTCTCGGCGTCGAAGAGCAGGACGTCCGGCCGCTCCTTCTGCAGCAGCGCGAGCAGCTCCTTTTCGCTGGTGGCCTGGCGCTCGACCCGAAAGGCCCCGCGCTCGGCCGTCTCCGAAGCGAGGCAGTCGCTCAGGAGCGCGTTCTCCGAGGCGATCCACAGCGTCGGCTTGACCTTCATGAACCGGGCTCACCGGACTTGGAGGCCTTCGCGCCGGACTCCTGTTCCAGAAAGGACGTGATGGCGTCGGCCAGCGTCTCCCGGATCGAGTCGCGCACCGAGGTGTCGCGCAGCGATCGGACCGCGGCGGGCGGAGGCGGCGCGGCCGCAAGGGGCGGCGCAGCGCTGGGCGACGGGACGCGCTTGCGCCGGGACTCGTCTCCGCTCTTGCGGGCTCCGCGGGGGAATCGGAACAGCAGCGAGGTGCCCTTGCCGATCTCGCTGCGCAGCCGCATCTCGCCGCCGACCGACTCGGTGCGGTAGCGGCTGCCGATCAGGCCGTTGTGGGAGGAGTCCAGCAGCTCCTCCATGGTGGCCCGCACGTCGAAGCCGATGCCGTCGTCGGACACCGAGATCGAGGTGGACTGCTCGGAAAACGCCACGACGATGCGGACCACTCCGGCCTTGGCGTGCTTGCGGACGTTGGTCAAGGCCTCCCGGAGCAGCCGCGTGGCCTCCTCGATCTGGCTCTGGGGCATTTCCCCCTCGCCCTCCACGCGGACGGAGACGCGGACGCCGGTCTCACGCGTGAAATCGTCCGCGTAGGACCGCAGCCACGGGAGGAATTGCTCCGCGCTGACCGGCGGAGACCGCAGCTCCAGCAGGAACTGGCGGGCCTCGCGAACGGTGTCCCGCAAGAGCTCGTGCAGCCGCCCGAGCTCGCCTTGAAGTCGCGTGGTCGTGACGGACGGAGACTCCAGGCTCAGGCAGACTTCTTCGTGCTGGCGCTCCAGGGACAAGCAGACTTCGGAGAGGAGCTTGGCCGACGAGAGGGACTGCAGATGTCCGTCATGGAGCTCGGCGGCCCAGCGGGACCGCTCGTGCGCGATGGCCTGCTCCCGTCCGAGCTCGGACTTGCGCAGAGCGGTCAGGCAGCGGCCGATCGCCGACGCGATTTCCTGAGCGCTCCTGATCCGGGCTCGGGTGAACTGGCCGGGCTTGCCCCAGAGCACCATGACGCCGCGCCAGCTGTTGAGGCCGGAGTACTGCAGGAGGATCGATTCCGGCTGCCCCGGCCCGAGGGACCGGATCCAGACCGGCTCGGACGCCCCCACGGCGCTGGCCAGGACGGACTCGGAGAGGGAGGGGACGTCCACCGGCTGCCGCTCCGGCAGGATCCGGAGCCAGCGCTCCCCCTCGATCACGAAGAGCGCGACCTGCGCGGAGAGGCGGGCCCCGGCGATCTCGTTGGCCCACAGGCGAAGGATCTCGTCGATGTCGGGGCATCGGGACGCCAGCTCCACGGCTCCGGCCGTGGCCTGCGCCAGCCACAGGCGCTGGCGCGCGAGCTTCCCGGCGAAGAGCCACATCACCGCTCCCCCGTTCCTTCGTCGGCGGAAAGGGCCCCGCCCCACCGGCGGGCCAGCAGGGCCGCCTCGACGCGGCCGCGCAGGCCGAGCTTGGCGATCAGGCTGGAGACGTGGCTGGCCACGGTCTTCTCGGAGAGACCGGTCTTGTTGGCGATCTCTCGATTCATCATGCCCCGCCCCAGCAGAGCCAGGATCCCCTTCTCGCGCGGCGTCAGCGATTCGAGCGGCTCGGCCGGCGGCGCGCTGGACAGGGCCACCGAGGCGTGGCGCCGGCTGGCCCAGATGTCGCCGGCGGCGACCGAGCGGACCGCCTTGAGAATCAGCTCGACCGAGCTGTCCTTCTGCAGGAACCCGCGGGCGCCCGAACCCAGCGCCCGCTCCTCGAAATCGCGCTCGAGATGAACGGTGAGGACCAGGGCGCGCGTGTGGGGCGAGAACCCGGAAAGCTGCTCGAGGACCCCGAAGCCGTCGCAGCGCGGCATGGTGAGGTCGAGCACCAGGACGTCGGGCCGCTCGCGTGCGGCCATCTCCAGGGCGGCCTGGCCGTCGGACGCTTCCCCCACCACGACGAGGTCCGGACCCATGGACAGGGCTTTCCGGAGCCCCTCGCGAAAGAGGGGATGGTCATCGGCGATCAGAACGCGTATCACCGGCGCGAACCCGGAACGTGACACATAGAACTAAAATTCTAGTACTTAATCTTAACCGATTTCCTAACCGCTCTCCGGATGCAGCATTTGCATCATTCCCGCATCCTAGCCGCCTAACGATGTACAAGCTCCCCGCTCCCCGTTTGCGGCGGGGGACGAGGGCGAGAAGAGGTGAACGTCGAGGCCTGACCGCGGCGTTCTCTTCTGCTCGTCCCGGCCCTCCAGCAGCCGAAGCCCTCTCCGGACGGAAGCGCGGAGGAGTGTTCCCGAGGCAACCCCGACGACCTGTCGACGATGCCGAAGTCCGGTGGCCACGTTTTCAGAAAGCCGAGGTATGAGGATGCCGAGAAGTTCAGAGCGTTCCGCCCCCATCCGTTTGGAAGAAGGTTCCGAGCGGACCCGCACGCTGCCGATGATCGCCCTCCTGGCGATCCTCGGGGCCGCCGTCGCTCTTCCGGCCTGGGCCCAGAGCGATGACGATCCGTCCGAGGCGTCTCCGCAGCCGACGTCGCTCTTCAAGGAAGGGGCCAGGACGATCGACCGATCGGCCGCCATCCTGACGACCGCGTCGGTCAGCCAGATCTCCAGCCTGAGCCCGGATTCGGGACCGGCCAGCGGAGGCTCCGGGGTCACGATCCGCGGCAACTTCTTCCAGGCCGGGTCGACGGTCAAGGTCGGCGGGATCAACGCGACGGTGCTCTCCATTCCGAGCGCCACGCAGATCAACGTCGCGATGCCCGCGCTGCCGGCCGGGACGCTCGCCGACATCGTGATCTCGTCGCCCAGCGGAAAGACCGGCACGCTGCCGGAAGGCTGGTTCGTCAACTTCACCGACGTGCCCGCGGGCAACGCGTACCACGACTACGTCGAGCAGCTGGTCCGGCTGCACGTCACCGCGGGCGTGGGCGGCGGCAACTACGGGCTGACCTCCGGCATCACCCGAGCCCAGATGGCCGTCTTCCTGCTCCGCGCGAAATACGGCCCCAATTTCACGCCTCCTCCGGCAACCGGGACGATCTTCGCGGACGTCGGCGCCGGATCCTTCGCCGCGGCCTGGATCGAGCAGCTCTACCGGGACGGCGTCACCGGAGGGTGCTCGACGACCCCCCTCAACTACTGCCCGAGCAGCTCGATCACGATCGAGCAGATGTCGGTCTTCGTGCTGCGCGGCGCCCACGGCATCACCTACACGCCGCCCCCGGCCACCGGTCAGTTCGCGGATCTGCCGGCCACCAGCGGCTTCGCGCCCTGGGGCGAGCAGGTCTCGCGGGAAGGGATCTACACGGGGCAATCTCCGACGTCCTTCGGAACGGGTTTGCCGGTCACGCGCGACGTGATGGCGATGATGGTCATCCGCGGCTTCCAGGAAGGCGACATCATCCGCTTCCTCGAGCAGGCCACCTGGGGCCCGACCTCCACGCTGATCCAGCAGGTGCAGGCCACCGGCATCAAGGCCTGGCTCAACCAGCAGTTCGGGCTGCCGTCGGGGAGCTGGCCCAACCTGGCGCTCTTCCCGAGCAACGTGCCCGGCAGCTGCAATTCGCAGTGCCAGACCTTGAACTACACGATGTATCCGCTCCAGCAGAAGTTCTTCCTGAAAGCCATGTACGACCAGGACCAGCTGCGCCAGCGCGTGGCCTGGGCCCTCCACGAGCTCATCATCATCTCGGGGATCGACATCCAGCAGCCCAGCTGGGTCTCGCCCTACATGCAGATTCTCGACAGCCACGCCTTCGGCAACTATCGGGACATCCTGTACCAGGTCTCCCTGAACGCCGGCATGGGCCATTACCTCAACGTGGACACGAGCACCAAATTCTCGCCCAACGAGAACTACGGCCGCGAGATCAACCAGCTCTTCTCCATCGGGCTGAACCTGACCAACAACGACGGGACGGAGCAGCTCGACCCCAACGGCGATCCGATCCCCACCTACAACCAGACGATCATCGACAACTTCGCCCTGGTCTTCACCGGCTGGTACATCGCCAACGCCAGCCCGGGCGTTCCCGATTACATCTCGCCGATGTCCCTCAACACGGGCAACCACGACGTCAGCGTCAAGACCCTGTTGAACGGCTTCAGCCTCGGATCGAACCAGACCGGCGACCAGGACTTGAACGGCGCGATCGACAACATCTTCACGCACCCCAACCTGGGACCCTACGTCGCCAGGCACCTGATCCAGAGCCTGGTCACGTCCAACCCCAGCCCGGGCTACATCGAGCGCGTCGCCGACGTGTTCAACGACGACGGCACGGGACTTCGCGGCAACCTGCAGGCGGTGGTCCAGACGATCCTGCTCGACCCCGAGGCCCGGGGCGCCTTCAAGACCGATCCTCTCTACGGGCAGCTCAAGGAGCCGGCGGTCCTGATGACCCAGATCCTGCGGGCCTTCAACGCCAAGTCGGCCAATCTCACGTCGCAGAGCGACGGCGTTCTGGCGTCGCAGGCCCAGAGCATGTCGCAGGACATCCTCAAGCCGCCGACGGTGTTCAGCTACTTCCCGGCCGATTTCGCGGTCCCCGGGACGTCCAACGCCTCGGGCCCCGAGTTCGGTATCTACACCGCCAGCGAGTCGTTGAAGCGCGCCAACTTCATCAACACGATGGTCTTCGCCACCGTCCCGGTCAGCAACCCCAACGTTCCCAAGGGGACGGCTCTGGACTTCTCGGCCTGGCTGCCTTATTCCGACAACGCCAACGTCCTGGTCGCGGAGCTCAACCGGGTCCTCATGCACAACACCATGTCGGCGCAGATGCAGACGGCCATCGTCAACGCGGTCAACGCCGTCGGAACGACCAATCCGTCCCTGCGGGTGAAGCAAGCCGTCTATCTCGTCTTGACGTCGTCGCAGTTTCAGGTGAAGAGGTAACCATGAAGAAAAACAAGAGCACCACCCGTCGCGAATTCTTCGTAAAGACGAGCTGCGCGGGCATCTCGCTGGCCGCCCTCTCGGCGGGCGTGCGCAAGCTCGGCCTGGTCAACCTGCTGGCCCAGGACGCC
This sequence comes from uncultured Acidobacteriota bacterium, assembly GCA_963733955.1. GTDB lineage: Bacteria > Acidobacteriota > Thermoanaerobaculia > UBA5066 > Gp7-AA6 > DATFTF01. The sequence goes on along the minus strand of CAVTEW010000001.1, from coordinate 617,708 downwards.
CTGTCGCGGGACGCCGTGGCCGCGCCGACCAACTACAAGGCCCTGGTCTGCATCTTCATGTCCGGAGGCAACGACGCCAATAACATGGTGGTGCCCAACGACACCAGCCCCACGGGCAACTATTCGAAGTACTTCGCCATCCGCAATCCGGCCGGCCTGGCGATCCCGCAGGCCAATCTCCTGCCGATCAACACGTCCGCCATCGGCCCTTACGGCCTCCATCCCAATCTGGGGACGCCCTTTCCGGCCGCGCCGGCCACTCCGTACACGAACGTCCAGGGCCTCTACAACGCCGGGAAGGTCGCCGTCGTCACCAACGTCGGACCGCTCGTGCAGCCTCTGACCAAAGCCCAGTACAGGTCCGGGGCGCCGCGCCCGTACCAGCTCTTCTCGCACTCCGACCAGGTCCGCCAGTACCAGACCGAGAACGCGTTCACGTCGATCCAGAACGGCTGGGGCGGCCGGCTGGCCGACCGCCTGGTCTTCATGAACAACGGCTCCGGGTTCCCCATGGTCACGTCGGTCTCCGGCTCGGCCGTCTTCGGCGTGGGCCTCTCCACGCGGCCGCTGTCGATCGGCACGGGCGCCTTGAACCAGGTGCTCGTCTTGAATGGCTTCAACGCCACCAAGCCCGAGGACATCGCCCGCAAGACCGCGTTCAACACGCTCCGGACGATCGACCGCCAGGTCCAGATGATCCAGTCGACCAGCGACATCACGCAGCAGGCTCTGGACATCAGCGCGGCGCTGACGACCGATCCGACGTTGACGACCGTGTTCCCCAATTCCGGCATCGGCAACCAGTTGAAGCAAGTCGCGAAGGTCATGAAGTTGAACCAGACGAGCCCGGCGCTGAGCCTGAACCGCCAGATTTTCTTCACCCAGATCGGCGGGTTCGACACGCACCAGAACCAGGTCAACAGCCAGGGCAACCTGATGACGCAGCTGGGCCAGGCCATGGCCGCGTTCCACCAGGCCACCGTCGAGCTGGGGATCGAGGCGAAGGTCACCACGTTCACGATGTCCGACTTCAGCCGCACGCTGGCTCCTTCCGGGATCGGCGCCGGCAACGTCGGCTCCGACCACGCCTGGGGCGCGCACCACTTCGTGATGGGCGGATCGGTTCTGGGCGGAGACTTCTACGGGACGCCGGGCGGAACCGGCACGATCTGGCCCGAGGTCAAACTGGGAGGCGTCGACGACACGGACAACCGCGGGCGCTGGATCGCCTCGACGGCTCTGGATTCCTACGCGGCGACGCTGGCGACGTGGTTCGGGCTGCCGGCCGGGGATCTGCCGTACGTGTTCCCGCTCATCAGCCATTTCCCCACGACCAATCTCGGATTCCTGGTGTGACCCGAAAGGTTCCAGATCTTTTCCAGTCGCGGCGCTGGGTGCCCTGGTTGTTCCGGTTGGGCTGGATTTCGGCGGCGGCCCTGGTGGCCTGCTCCGACTCCAGCCCCACCGGGCCGCCGCTGGCCGACTCCAAGGTCAGCGCAGCCAAGGCGGAGGTCGTCCAGCGGATGGCGATCGTCCGCGTCGTGAGGGTGACCTTCACGCCCACGCCCACGGTGCCTCCAGGCACGACGGCGACGCCCGGCCATTCCACGCCCACGCGGACGCGCACGCCGGCGGCGACGCACACGCCCACCCCGACGCCGACGATCACGCTCACGCCGTCGCCGACCCCGGTCGTGATCAGGCTGGCCGCGCGCAGCTGGCAGTGGTCGTTCGTCTCCGGGCCGGCGGGCAGCATCCCCAGTCCCGCACCGGACAGCTTTCCCGGCTTGAACTGGATCGACCTCAAGGTGGGCCAGACCTACGAGATCCACATCTACAACGATTCGCCCCAGGACAACCCGAACCAGGCCCCCCACACGTTCTCAGGGATTCCCTTCCTCGGATTGAGCGGCGCCAAGCTCCAGTACGACCACGGCAACGAGAGCGTCCAGACCTTCACGCCGACGGCGCCGGGGAGCTTCCTCTATACCTGTGACGACACCGGCTGCAGCACCGGGGACATCTCGCAGCAGCACGACATGATGCACGGGTACATCACCGTCCACCCCTGACCGTTCACGGAGCGGTCTCTCAGCGCGACCGGGCCTCCCGCGCGGCCAGCTCGAGGTCCGCGTCGACCATCGCGTCGATGAGCCCCTCGAACGTGACCGTCGGCGTCCACCCGAGGCGGGCGCGCGCCTTCGACGCGTCCCCCTGCAGGCGATCGACCTCGGTCGGGCGCAGGTAGGTCCGATCGACGCGCACCAGGAGACGCCCGGACCCGCGATCCCGGGCCACCTCGTCCAACCCGCCGCCGTCCCAGACCAGATCGAACCCGCCCCGCGCGAAGGCGCGCTGGCAGAGCTCCCGCACCGAGCGGCTCTCTCCGGTGGCGAAGACGTAGTCGCCGGGCTCCTCCTGCTGCAGGATGCGCCACATCCCTTCCACGTAGTCTCCGGCGAAGCCCCAGTCCCGCCGCGCCTCCAGGTTTCCCAGGACCAGCGTCTCCTGCAGCCCGTGGGCGATCCGCCCGACCGCCCGCGTGATCTTTCGAGACACGAACGTCTCGCCCCGCCGCGGACTCTCGTGGTTGAAGAGGATCCCGTTGGACGCGTGGATGCCGTACGCGTGGCGGTAATTGACGGTCATCCAGTAGGCGTACAGCTTGGCCACCGCATAGGGGCTGCGCGGCGCGAACGGCGTCGACTCGCTCTGCGGCGTCTCCCGCGGCTGCCCGAACATCTCCGACGAGGACGCCTGGTAGAACCGCGGGGCCAGGCCGGACTCCAGGATGGCCTCCAGGACCCGCGTGGTGCCGAGCGCGTCGATCTCGCCGGTGTACTCGGGCACGTCGAAGCTGACCTTGACGTGGCTCTGCGCCCCGAGGTTGTAGATCTCGTCGGGCCGCACGGTGCGGACGATGCGATTCAGTGAGGACGAATCGTTCAAGTCGCCGTAGTGGAGCTTCAGGGCGCCGCCGGCGTGGCCGAGCCAGCTCGTCAGGTGATCGATCCGGTCGCGGTTGATGGTGGAGGAGCGGCGCACGATGCCGTGCACCTCGTACTCCTTGGACAGGAGCAGCTCGGCCAGGTAGGAGCCGTCCTGTCCGGTCACGCCGGTCAGGAGCGCCCGCTTCACCTCAGGGTCCTCCCGCGCCCGGAGGGGCGCCGGAGAGCGCGGGCGATCCGCGGCGCAGGAGATAGATGACCGCTCCGACGGCGAGGGCGATGCCGCCGGCGATCCAGTTCCTGGCCGTGGCCGCGGAAAGAAAGAGGGCGCAGATCGCCAGCGCGGCGATCGGAATGGCCGGGCCGCCCGGAAGGCGGATCGTTCGCGGCGAGGCCGGAAGCTTGCGCCGCAGGACGGGCACCGACGCGGCCGTCCCGATGTAGGTGGCCAGGCGGGCGATCGCGGAGAGGACGGCGAGCTCCTCGGCCGTGCCGGTCAGGACCAAGAGCAGCGCCACGCCGGTCTGCGTCAGGATCGCGACGTGCGGCGTGCGGTAACGCGGATGGATCCGGGCGAAGACCGCGGGGAGCCGGCCGGTCTCCGCGAGGGCGTAGAGGTACCGCGGCCCGGCGAGCACGGTGTTGTTGTTGGTGCCCAGGACCGAGAGCACGGCCCCGAGCGTGAGGAGGAAACCGCCGACCGGTCCCATCATCATGTGCGCCGCGTCGGCGAGCGGCGTCTGCGAGACGCCCAGGTTGGGGATGGTGCCGATGGCCACGAGCTGCACCGCCGTGTAGATCAGCGTGACGATCGCGATCTGGACGATCAGCGCGAAAGGGATGTCGCGCCGGGGGTTCTTGAACTCTCCGGCCGGCGCCGAGGTGTTCTCGAACCCGGCGTAAGCGAAGAGGACCAGAAGAGCCGCCTTCATGAAGTTGCCCCGCTCCGGCATCGGCACGGGGAACACGCGGCCCCAGGACACGAAGAAGAGGCCCACGCCGACGAAAAGGACGAGCGGGAGGATCTTGCCCCAGGCCAGGACGACCGCCGTGCGCGCCCCGGACTTGACCCCGAGGACGTTGATCCACGTCAGCGCGAGCAGCGGCAGCACGATCGTGGCCTGCTGCCCGAGCCCGGCGCGCGCCCCCGGCCACAGGTATCCCACCGCCCGCGCGAAGAAGACCGAGAGTCCGGCGATCGAGGAGATGCGGGCGATCCAGGTCATCCAACCCACCTCGAAGCCGACGAAGTCGCCGAAGGCCGCCCGCGTGTACACGATCGCGCCTCCGGGCTGGTCGAAGAGGCTCGCGGCCTCGGCGAAGCAGAGAACGAGCAGGAGGACGGCGAATCCCGCGGCGAGAATGGCCCAGACGCTGGCGGGGCCGAGAAGCGTCGCCGCGGCCACGGGCAGGATCAGGTAGACCCCCGAGCCGACCACGTCGTTGACCGACAGCGCGACGATCTCCCAGCGGGAAACCACGCGGAGGAGCCCTGGCTTCGGGTCGGTCGTCGCGGCGGCGGAGCTCAGAATGCGGGCATTCTATCGGCGGGCGCGGCGAAGAAAAACCGTTCCGTGGGCGTCATCCTTCGCCGCCCTCGTCCCGGATGGCCTCCAGCTCGGCGACGGCCTCGAGGTCTCGCGGCCGCCCGGGCCGCCCGTTTGACTTCGATCAGCTGGCCGAGGGAGAAACAGCGGCAGCGAAGGCCGAAGATCTCGAGCTCGATCGAGCGGCCGAGCAGATCGCGATATCCACCGCCGCCGGTGATCTCGCCCAGCAGATCGACGGATCCCATCGAGGTCGTCAACGTGAAATTCAGGCCGCGTCGAACGGTCTCCACGTCCCACCGAAAGGGCAGCCCGGGAGGCGCGCCGCGAAGGTACGGCGTCAGGACCTTGAGCGCCTCGACCAGCCGGCCGAGGTTGGCGTCGTCGCGGGCATACACGACGTCCAGATCCTGAGTCAGGCGGGCGGATCCATGAGCGACGGCGGCGACTCCCCCGACCAGAACAAAGTCGACGCCGGCCTCGGTCAACACCGTGAGCAGACCGCGATAGTCCGTCAAGGGCGCGGTGGCCGCTCGCGGCCGGCGCGCCGCACCTCGTCGGCGAGGCGCTGGAGCTCCATCAAGCCGAGAATCCGCTCTTCCGGGGAGCGCCGCAGGTTCTCGCGAAGAAGCGATCGGTCGATGCCGCGCTTGTAAGCTTCGACGACGGGATCGGTTTCGCGATCCGAGGCACCTTCGCGCATGCCCTGGGATTCTACGCTTCGAGGGCGCCGGCGAGCAGGCCGGCGAAGCGCTCCCAGCTCTGCGCGGCGTCGAGCTCCGTCAGGAACCGGAATTCCCGCCGCGGGGCCAGCATCCGTTCGGCGCCGCGCGCCGGGCGCCGGATTTCGTACCGGCCGCACAGGAGCCCGAGCGCGTCGAGCGCCGCGGGCAGATCCCAGAGCGGGAAGCGGCGCCGCAGCGGATGCCGCCAGCGCGCCCGCGCCAGCCAGCGGCGGCTCCCTTCGGAGAGCGCCCGTCCGAGCGGCCCGAGGCGGCGCGCCGCGAGAAGCTCTTCGCCCCCGACGCCCAGGTCCTTCACGACATCCAGCGGATAGAGCGTGAGACTCTTCCAGGGCTTCGCGAGAACGGCCTTTGCGCCGGCGGCGTCGCGCGCGAAGTTGAACTCGAAGGGCCAGAGCGGTGCCAGGAAGCCGCGCGAAGAGAGGTTGCCGCCGACCGCCCGCAATTCGAGGGCGGACTCCAGGCCCGGATTCCTTCGGCAGGCCGCGGCGACGTTGGTCAGCGGCCCCAGGGCGAGCAGCTGCGTGCCCGGGGGGAGGCCGGCGATCGCTCCGGCCGCGGGCGTATCCTCCCCCGCCCTCTCCGCACCGGCCAGGATGGCCGGATCCAACCCCGCGGCGCGCGCGAGCGCGCCCGCGCAGTCGCGCGAGAGCGCCGCGCTGGCGTTGCCGAAGACCGTCGAGATTCCCAGCAGCTCGACCGTCCCCCGCAGGTGCGCGGCGAAGAGCGCGGCCAGGGCGAAGCCGTCGTCCACGTCCCCGCGCGGCGCGCCGAGCGCGACGTCGGTGTCGACCCAGACCCGTGGCCGCGGCGCGTCGGACATCCTGGCTCAGGCCGGGAGGAAGAAGAAGGCGACCGCGGCGATCAGGTAGAGGGCCATGAGCTGCACGCCCTCCAGCCAGTTGGTTTCGCCGTCGAGCGAGATGTAGGCGAAGATCGCCGTCGAGGCGAAGAGCATCAGGAGCTGGATCGTGGGAAAGACCAGGTCCAGCGGATGGAGCAGGAGGCTCAGCAGCACCAGAAGCGGCGCCACAAAGACGGCGACCTGCGTGGACGAGTTCGCCGCGACGGACAGCGCCAGGTCCATGCGGTTGGCCCGGGCGAAGGAGATCGCGCTGTACTGCTCGGCCACGTTGCCCAGAATCGGAACGACAACCAGGCCGACGAAGGCCGGCGAGAGCCCGGCGCCGCGCGAGACCGGCTCGACCGCCTCCACCAGCAGCTCGCTCGCCACCGCCGCGCCGGCGATCGTCGCGGAGAGAACGGCCACCGATCGGCCGACGCTCCAGCGGGCGGCCTGCCGGGGCGGCGGCGTGGGCGTCCCCCTCTGCCGCGCCGTCGGCGAAAAGTAGGAGTAGAAGAGGTAGGCGCCGTAGGTGAGCAGGAGGAGGACGGCCACTCCGATGGAGACTTCCTGGCGGCTCTGGGGGTTGGCCACCGTGCGGGCGAAGACGGCCGGCAGCGCCATCGCCGACACCGCGAGGATCATCATGGCCGCATGGCGGCCCGCGGCCTTGGAACGGAACTTCTGAGGGCCGTGCCGCGCGCCACCCACGAAGGCCGCGAGCCCGAGCACGAGGAGCGTGTTGCACAGGATGGATCCGGTGATGGACGCCTTGACCAGCTCGGTCAGGCCGCGGCGCAGAGCGAGCACCGTGATCATCAGCTCGACGGCGTTGGCGAAGGTCGCGTTCAGGAAGCCGCCGAGGGAAACGCCCACGCGCGCGGAGAGGTGGTCGGTGGCTTGCGCGATCCAGGCGGCCAGCGGAGCGAGGGCGACGACGGCGGCGCCGAGCGTGAGCCACTCCGGTCCGCCGGCCCACCGCGAGACGACCGCCACCGGCAGGCCGGTCGCCAGCGCGAACCAGACCATCCGCATGCGGGACGATCATAGCGGCGGTTGCGCCGCTATACTCGCGCGCCCATGCTGCGAGCCGGAATCGTCGGACTTCCCAACGTCGGGAAGTCGACCCTCTTCAACGCCCTGACGCGCACGCGCAAGGCCGAGGCGGCCAACTACCCCTTCTGCACGATCGAGCCCAACGTCGGCGTAATCACCGTGCCCGACGAGCGGCTGGCCCCGCTGGCCAGGATCGCCAGGACGTCGCGGATCGTTCCCGCCGCGATCGAGGTCGTGGACATCGCCGGCCTCGTGCGCGGGGCGTCGCGGGGAGAGGGCCTGGGCAACAAGTTCCTGCAGCACATCCGGGAGGTCGACGCGATCGTGGAAGTCGTGCGCTGCTTCCAGGACAAGGACGTGACCCACGTCTCCGGAGCGCTCGACCCGAAGGCGGACATGGAGACGATCCAGACCGAGCTCGTGCTGGCCGACCTGGACACGCTGTCCCGCGCGCGGGAAAAGCTGGAGAAACTCGCGCGGGGAGGCGACAAGGAGGCCCAGGCCTCGATGGCCGTGGCGGACCAGCTGACCGCGCACTTGGACACGGGGCGCCGGGCCCTGACCGCTCCGCTCGATCCGACGGAGCGCGCGCTCGCGCGGCGGTTTTTTCTCCTGACGTTCAAGCCAATCCTCTTCGCCGCCAACGTCTCGGAGAGCGACCTGGCCGCCGCCGACGCGCTCCCGCTGGTCACCTCGATCCGCGAGTACGCCCGCGCGCACCTGGGAACGGAAGTCGTCGCGGTGTCCGCGCAGATCGAGGCCGAGCTCGCGGAGCTGCCCGAGGAAGAGGCGCGCGAATACCTGGCCGGCCTGGGCGTCTCGGAGTCCGGCGTGGGCACCCTGATCCGCGCGGCCTACCACCTGCTCGGGCTGCGCACCTTCCTGACCGCGGGAGAAAAAGAGGTGCGGGCCTGGACCATCCACGCCGGCGACGCCGCGCCCGCCGCGGCGGGCGTGATCCACTCCGACTTCGAGAAGGGCTTCATCAAGGCGGAGACGGTGTCCTACGCGGACCTGGCCGCCTGCGGCTCCATGGCCGCCGCCCGCGAAAAGGGTCGGGTGCGGCAGGAAGGGCGCGACTACGTCGTGGCCGACGGCGACGTGATGCTGTTCAGGTTCAATGTGTGAACGGACGTGAGGCGTTAGGCGTTAGGCGTTAGGCCAAGCCCGAGATACAAACTATATATTGTAACCTCCGTTTCCGTTCCCTCGCCTCACCCCTCACCCCTCACGTCTTACGTTTCCAAGAGCTCCAGCGCGCTGATCGGGTTCTTGAAAGGCGCGATCACGTAGACGCCCTGGGCGCGCCGGCGCGCTTCGGACAGGAACTCCCGGGCCATGGCGAACCCTTCCTGGCGGGCCCGCGGGCCGGCCTTGTCCAGAAGCGCGAGAACCCGCTGCGGCACCTGGATGCCCGGGACCTCGTTGTGAACGCGCAGGGCCAGGCGGTGGCTCGTCAGCGGCCACACGGCGGCGAGCACGGGGATCGGCGGCGGCCCGCCCAGGCGCCGGCAGAACCGATCCCAGTCCTCCCAATCGAAGAAGACCTGGGTCATGGCGAAGCGCGCGCCGTGATCGATCTTGCGGCGGAAGCGCTCGACCTCGCGGTCGAGGTCGGGCTCGGTCGGGTTGACCGCGACGCCGATGAAGAAGTTGGGGGGCTGCCCGACGACGTTGCCGGCCACGTCCAGCCCCTGGTTCAGCTCGTGGATCGCCTTCACCAGCCCGACGCTGTCGGTCTGGTAGACGTCCGTCGAGCCGGGCCGGTCGCCGTGCTGGGAAGGGTCTCCGGTGATGACCAGGACGTTCTGGATCCCCTCGCTCCACGCGCCGAGCAGGCTCGAGGTCAGGCCCATGAGGCTGGCGTCCCGCGGCGTCACGTGGGGAATGGTCTCGATGCCCGCGCGCTCGCAGCGCACCGCCATCCACAGGGAATCCATGTGCAGGTGGGCCAGCGGATTGGAATTGATGTCGATCGCGTGCACGCCCGCGTGGGCCGCGAACGACGCGACCGCCGCCATCACCGACTCCGTGTCGGTGCCCCTGGGAGGATCGATCTGCATGGAGACCACGAACTCGCCCGCGGCCAGGCGCGCGGCCAGTCTCGAGGACGCCGGCCGCTCGGCCGCCTCCTCGCGCGGCGGCGCAGGCGCCGCGGCCGCGACGCCGGCGCGGGCCTCCTCCGGCGTCAGGTCCTTCAAAGCCTCGGCGATGGCCCGGACGTGCTCCGGGGTCGAGCCGCAGCAACCCCCGATGATGCGCGCGCCGCGGCGGGCCGCCTCGCGGGCGAACCAGGCGAAGTAGTCCGGCGAGGAATCGGGATAGACGAAGGTCCCGCCGACGTAGCGCGGCACGCCCGTGTTGGGCGCGGCGAAGAGCGGCGCCGGTCCGGCGCGCGCCATGCCCTCCAGGACGGTCAGGAGATCCGACGGCCCGAGCGAGCAGTTGGTTCCCACGACGTCCGCGCCGAGATCGGTCAGGCGCCGGGCGGCCTGCTCGGGCCAGCTCTTGTCCTCGCGCTCCTCCCAGGCGTCGCCCGGGAAGGTCATGGACGCGATGACCGGCAGGGCGGAGACCTGGCGCACCGCCTCGATCGCGACGCGGATCTCCCAAAGCGACAGGAACGTCTCCAGGATGAAGCAGTCCACGCCCCGCGCGTCGAGCGCCGCGGCCTGCTCGCGAAAGAGCCCGCGCACCCGCTCCTCGGACTCCTCGTCCTGGGGATCGTAGGCCAGCCAGGTCGGGCCCATCGACCCGCCGATGAAGACGTCCTTGCCGGAGATCTCGCGGGCCTGCCGCGCGAGCTTGACCGCGGCGCCGTTGATCTCCCCGACCTTTTCGGCGAGGCCGGCGCTCTTCAACTTGTGGCGGCTGGCCCCGAACGTGTTCGTCTCGATCAGCCGCGCGCCCGCCTCGATGTACTTGAGATGGGCGTCCAGCACCAGATCGGGATGCGACAGGCATAGCTCCTCGACGCTCCCCCGCGGAGGGGCGATGCGTCCCTGAAGGAGCGAGCCCATGCCGCCGTCGAGCACGAGGAGACGCTGCTCGAGGGTCTCGAGAAGACGGGATTTGGCCGCCATGGGCGTGAATCCTAATCGACTGAGGACTGCGGACCGAGGACTGAGGACTCCAGTGGCCGACGCCTCAGAGAGGTTTTCTCGGGACTTCAGCCATTTGAGTCCGCAGTCCGCAGTCCTCAGTCCTCAGTCGGGAGAGGCCGGCCCCTACGACAGCCTCTGAATCGCCCACACCAATCCCACCACCGCGATCGCGGCCGAGATCGGCACAACGACGCGCCGGCGGTACCAGGCCTCGCGGCGGAACGGGAGCCCCAGGAGAACGAACGCCGCGAGGATCACCGACAGCTGCCCGAGCTCCACGCCCGCGTTGAACGAGAGCAGGGCCGGCAGGAACTCCGACCGCGGCAGGCCCAGCTGCGAGAGGACGCCGGCGAAGCCCATCCCGTGGAGCAGGCCGAAGCCGAAGACGAGCGCGACGCGCCAGGGCGAGAGCTCCGGCCGCAGCACGTTCTCGACCGCCACGTAGACGATCGACGCGGCGATCAGGGGCTCGACGACCGCGGCGGGAAGGGAGACCACGCCGTAGATCGTCAGGGCCAGCGTGATCGTATGCGCCGCGGTGAAGGCGGTGACCTGCAGGAGGACGGGCTTGACCCGCGTGCTCAGGAGGAAGACGCCGAGAACGAAGAGGATGTGGTCGATCCCCTTCGGCAGGATGTGCGTATAACCCAGCCGCAGGTACTGCCGGACGACGTCCAGACGCGACGGCGGCACGACCGAAGCGGCCAGGGCCACGGGCTGGCTCGCCTCGCCGCCTTCCACCCACTGCCGGAGCGGCTCTTCGACGCCTTCGAAGCGAACGGTCAGCAGATACGTGCCGAGCGCGAGCGAGTTGCTCCAGGAAAACGTCCGGGCCCCGGCGGGAATCGCGCCGGTCAGCCGCAGCACCGGCTCGGCGCCGGCCGGATCGGGGTTCTTCCACTCTGCCCGGCTCGACACCGGCCTCCCGTCGAAGAAGACCCGCGAGTGGCGCTCGACTTCGCCGAGGATCCGCCCCGCCGGGGAGGCCGCGAGCCGGGGCGAGAGTCCGGCGATCGCCCGGGTCGGCGGGGCCGCCGAGCGTTCGAAGGCCCGCGGCAGATGCTCCCGGTCGATGAAAACCTCCACCGCGTATGTCCCGTCCCGGTGCAAGACCGCGAAGGTCCGGATCGTGCCGAGCTCGTGGGCCGCCGCCGCGGCCGCGCCCAGAGCGGCGAGGAGAGCCGCGCCGAGGTAGGATCGCGACAGCCTTGACCAGCGCCGAAGTCGGGACGGATTCACGAGGCGCTCTCCCGCGGGGCCTCGCCCCGGGCGTCCTGATTTTCGAGGCCGCGGTCCTCGCGGCGCACCTGGCCGCGGCCCTCCTCCTTCGCACCGTGGCCTGGCCCGAGGTGACGACCCCCGCGTACCTGTGGTCGCGCGGGATGCTGCTCTACCGGGACGTCAAGTACCTGCACACCCCCGGATTGATCGGACTGCTGGCGTTGTGCTTTCGCGTGCTCGGGCCGGCGACCTGGGTGGTGCGCGCGTTCGCCCTGTCCGGCCCCCTGGCGGCCCACGCGCAGGTCCTCCGCGAGACGCGCGCGCTCTCGATCCCGCGGCGGAGCCTGGTGGCGGCGTTCTTCCTGGTCTGCCTCTTCGTCTCCAACGGCAACGCGGTCTGGCCGGCGGCTCTCATGGCTCCGCTCGCCCTTCCCATCGCGCGCGCCCTCACGCAGGAGCGCTGGCGGCGCGCCGGGTTGGCCATCGGGGCGGCCATCCTGATGAAGCAGACGGCGGCCTACGTTCTCATCGCGGCCGCCCTCGTGCTCCTCCTGCGCCGCCGGCGAAAGGCCGCGCTCGTGCTCTCGGTCTTCGCGTCGCTGCCCTACGCAGCCGCGCTGGCCGGCTTCGCCGCCGCCGGCGCGGGGGCCGAGATGCTCCGCTGGACCTTGCTCGTTCCCTTCCAGGTTCAGGAAGTCACCTTCGCGCCGAGTCTCTTCACCGTCGCCATGATGGCCGCGGCGTTCGTGCCCCTCCTGCTCTCGTTGGGCAGGGGCGCCGGCGCCCGCGCGCCCGACGGCGCGTGGCTCGTGGTGGCCGCGGCCGGCTTCACGCTGCTCGCGTACCCCAACTTCCTCCTGATGCAGACCGTCGCGGCCATTCCCTGCCTGGCGGTGGGAGCCGCGCGCGCCCTGGAGCCCGGTCCGCGCCGCCGCCTCGTGCCGGTGGCCGCGTTCCTGCTGCTCTTCACCGCCTCGCGGGGCGTCGTCCTCGCCGCGGGAGAGACCTTCGACGGCAGGGTGCTGTTCTGGAACGAGGACCCCGACTTCAATGCCGTGGTCGAGCGCCTGCGCCGGATGCCAGCGGACACCCGGGTGCATTCCGAGCTGTGGGGCAACGTCCTCCCGCGCTGCGAGCGCCTTCCTCCCGGCGGAATCTGGGTCCATCCCTGGCTGCGCTGGTATTTCCCGGTCGAGAACTGCCGCGCCCGCGTCCTGGCGGCGGCCCGGGCCCCGGGAACCGTCTGGGTCGGCTACCGCAACGCCCTGCCGCAGGGCGAGCGCGTCGGCCCCTACGCCGTCTGGCGGGTCCCCGGCCCGTCCGCGCAGGGCTCTCCAGGGCCCCGCGGACTGGAAGGTCGTGGGCTCATCCGGGCTCTTCATCCGTCGTTCCTTCTCGATCTGGTTCCGCGCCGCGCCGTCGCCTCTCTCTACGGCGGCTGAGCGGCTGCGGATCTGTGACGGCGCCGGCCCGGGCGGGAGGCGTCAGCCCGGCAGGCTGCCGACGAAGCGCTCGTAGGTCTCGATCTCCGAGCGGCTTCCGATGGCGAACGGGATCCGGGCGTGGAGCGCGTCGGGAACGACGTCGAGGGCATTCTCGCGCCCGGTCGAACCGCGTCCGCCGGCCTGCTCCGCAACGAACGCCAGCGGATGACACTCGTAGAGCAGGCGGAGCTTGCCGTGCGGCTTTCCCGAGAGCGCGTCGGCGGGATAGAGGTAGATCCCGCCCTCGAGAAGGATGCGGTGGAAGTCGGCCACCATCGACCCCGAGTAGCGCGTCGAATACGGCCTCCCGCTGCCGGGGTCCTGCTCCTTGAGCCAGTCGACGAAGGCGTGATCGGCCCGGCTCCAGCCGTCCGAGCGCCCCTCGTTGACGGCGTAGCCGCGTCCGCGCTCGGGCATCCGCACGGACCGGATGGTGAGAAGGAACTCGCCGATCGAGGGCTCGAGCGTGAAGAGGTGGACGCCCTCGCCGCAGGTGTAGACCAGGAGCGTGGCCGGCCCGAAGAGGATGTACCCGGCGGCCACCTGGTCGCGGCCGGAGCGCAAGAGATCCGCCTCCTCGTGCTCTCCGCGGTGCCTCACCGCGAAGATCGAGCCGAGCGTCCCGTTGACGTCGATGTTGGACGAGCCGTCCATCGGATCGAAGAGGACGGCGTAGCGTCCGCCGTCGGCCTTGGCCGGGTAGACGAAGGGACGGTCCATCTCCTCCGACGCGGCGACGGAGACGAGCCCGCCGTAGTCGAAAGTCTCCAGGAGGATCTCGTTGGCGACGAGATCGAGTTTCTTCTGCTTCTCGCCCGAGGAGTTGGACGACGCGGCCGTGCCGTGCAGCTTGCGCAGGCCCGCCAGCGCGAGCTCGCGCGCGATGCGCTTGCCGGCCAGCCCGAAACGCATCAGCAGCTGCGTGAGCTCTCCCGTGGCGCCCGGATGCGCGTGCTCGTTCTCCAGGATGAAGCGGTCCAGGGTAATGGGAGGCACTGAGAACATTCTAGCCGGAGCACGGCGCAAGGAGTGCGGAAGGCCTCGGCCTCTGGCGACTCGCCTCGCCGAACTGTCTTTGAACTCTCTCTTCCGGCGCCGGGCAGCCGGCAATCAAACGGCGCCCCGTGAGACCTTGCCCGGCCCCGCTTCAATGCCCGGCGATGAATTCCTTCCAGGCCGGCTTGGGCGTTCCGTCGACCTTCTGAAGCCCGCGGTTGGCGAAAAACGCGTTGCGCCGCGCCGCTTCCGGCGTCGCCCCCTTGGCCGCGGACGGCTCGTCCCGCAGCGTGGCGTACCGGGCGAACAGGAGCCGCCGCCCGTCCGCGGAACCCACGAACCCGCGCAGGCGGCGGACGAACTCGGCCTGCTTCTCCGGGCTGGACCCGTTCTCCGCGGACGAGGAATAGCTCACCTCGGGGAACGCGATGGGCCGGCCGCCGCTGCCTTCGAGCAGCCGCTTCCAGTCGCGCTCGATCGAGCTCGGCGGCCGATGCACGTACGGCTGCCCCGGCGCGAACGGAGCGTACAGATAGAAGAGGACGGGGCTGCGCTGGTGGAGGCGGGCGGCCACGAGCGGGGCGGGGCTGTCCATCGGCGCGAGCGTGGTCACGCCCGTCATCAGGTCCGGCGCCTTCTTCTTGAGGAAGTCGACCGCGCCCTCGAACAGCCGGCGGTAAGCCTCCAGCTCTTCCGGCTTGTCGGAGAAGTAGACGTCGGCTTCGTAACCGAGCGAGATCGTCGAGACGTCCAGCAGCGCGGGCCCGAGGGCGTCCAGAAGCCGGCCCAGGCGCAGGGACAGCTTGGGATCGTCGAACGCGGTCGAGGACAGGTCGGCGGGCACCCGCTTCTGGCGGCCCGAGACCAGCGGGAGGTCCAGGTGGACGACGGCCCCCGACTGCCTCAGGACCCGCGCCGCCCGCGTGGCGTCCTCGATCCGGTACCGCCCCGGGGAGGGTTCGGCGTCGGGCCAGGACACCTCCACGGCGAACGCCGAGACGCCTTCCGACCGCAATTCCCCGAGCAGCTTCTCCTCCGCCGCGGGCCCCGGGCTCTTGGCCATCTCGACGGCGAGGCCGAGCTCGGTCGTGTCCCGAAGCCGGCGCTCGGGCGCGGCCATCGAGCCGATCGCCAGGAAGCCCAGCGCGGCAGTCAAAATCCGGACGTTCACGGCGCCGATTATCTCCGGGATCGGCCGGCGCGCCGGTCCGCGGCGCGCCAAGAGCGGGGCGGGGACAAGCCCCGGGCCGTTGAGCGGCCGCGGGCAACGTGTTTGAATCCGGCCAGCCGATCCGCGAGGCCCGTCCAATCTCCTTCGAAGCCGCCGCGGATCGCGGGAGGACCCATGCGGACAGCGGCGAAGAGTCCCCGGCGATCCGGAGCGCTCGCGATCGGCGCGGCGGCGCTGGCCCTGGCGGCCGGCGTCTGGACCGGCGGCGCGCGCGCCGCGACCAACAAGCCGCCGCTCCACGCGCGCAAGTGGCTGGCGATCACGGGCAAGCCGCTGGCGGCGACCGCGGGCGCGATGGTCTTCCAGAAGGGCGGCAACGCGGTCGACGCGGCCTGCGCCATGATCGCCGCGACCTGCACGATGTGGGACACGCTCTCCTGGGGCGGCGAGACGCAGGCGCTGATCTACAACCCGCACACCGGAAAAGTGATCGGCATCAACGCCCTGGGCGTCGCGCCGTCGGGGGCGACGCCGGAGTTCTTCCACTCCAAGGGGATGTCCTATCCGCCCGAGTACGGCCCGCTCGCGGCTGTGACACCCGGAACGCCCGGCGGAATCCTGACGATGCTGGCGGAGTACGGGAAGCTCTCGCTCGCCGACGTGCTCGCTCCGGCCATCGAGATGGCCGACGGTTACGCGGTCGAGCAGCAGCACGTTTCGACGGTGACGCGCATGCGGGACTGGCTCCTGAAGTGGCCGGACTCGCGCCGCGTGCTCCTCCCGCACGAGGGGGACCGGCCGCCCGAGGCCGGCGAGGTCTTCCGGCAGCCGGATCTGGCCGCGACGCTGCGCAAGCTGGTCGAGGCCGAAGCGGCCGCGCGCAAGGCCGGCAA
The DNA here is from genome assembly GCA_963733955.1 of uncultured Acidobacteriota bacterium. Taxonomy (GTDB): domain Bacteria; phylum Acidobacteriota; class Thermoanaerobaculia; order UBA5066; family Gp7-AA6; genus DATFTF01. Next base: position 601,701 of record CAVTEW010000001.1, on the reverse strand, counting down.
GAGCCGCAAGGAGGCGATCCAGGCCGCCTACGACCGCTTCTACAAGGGCGACATCGCGCGGGAGTTCGTCCGCGGCTCCCAGGAGGTCGGCGGCCTCCACACCATGGAGGATCTCGCGCGCTGGAAAGTCCACATCGAAGAGCCGGTCAAGACGACGTACAAGGGGATCGACGTCTACAAGCTCGACGTCTGGACCCAGGGGCCGGCGATGCTGCAGGCCCTGAACATCCTGGAAGGCATGGACCTGAAATCGATGGGCTACAACAGCGCGCGCTACCTCCACGCGATCTACCAGGCCATGAGCCTCGCGTTTGCCGACCGCGACTTCTACTACGGCGACACGTACCTGCCACCCGAGGAGCCGCGCGCCGGGCTCCTCTCCAAGGAGTACGCCAGGGCGCGCGCGGCGGCAATCGATTGGGGCAGGAACGATCCGAAGATCAAGCCCGGCGATCCCTACCCGTACCAGAACGCGAAGAACCCGTTCGCGGATCTTCTGGCGAAGTGGCCGCCTCCGCCGGCCAAGAAGCCGGCCGCCGGGGCGGCGGCCGAAAGAAAGAACGAAATCGGCTCGTTCCAGGAAGCCTTCTACGCCGGCACGACGTCGGTGGAAGCCGCCGACGCCGAGGGCTGGGTCGTCTCGGTGACGCCGAGCGGCGGCTGGGTGCCCGCGGTGATCGCCGGCAAGACCGGCATCGGGATGAGCCAGCGCATGCAGAGCTTCGTGCTCGACCCCGCCGAGAGCCCCTTCAACGTGCTCGCGCCGGGGAAGCATCCGCGGGTGACGCTGACGCCGACGCTCGCCCTGAAGAACGGAAAGCCGTACCTCTGCTTTTCCGTCCAGGGCGGCGACTCCCAGGACCAGAACCTCCTCCAGTTCTTCCTGGACGTCGTCGAGTTCGGCATGACCCCGCAGGAGGCGACCGAGGCCCCCAACATCAACAGCTACCAGATGCGCAGCTCCTTCGGCGACCACGAGTCCCGCCCGGGAGCGATGATGATCCACCCGTCCCTTCCGGCCTACGTGCGGGCCGAGCTGACCCGGATGGGATACAAGTTGGAAGTTGTGCCCAAGACCTCCGGGCCCATCAATGCGATCCTGCTCGACCAGGCCCACGGCACGATGTGGGGCGGCTCATCGGACCACGGCGAGGACTACGGAATCGGGTGGTGACCGTCGCCGGAGCTTCGGTTCGCGATCTGCCCGCTCCCGCGGGCACCGGCGTTCGGCTCGCCCGGATGCGGGCTCGGCCGAACGCCTGATCGCGAGAGCTCCGCTCCGGCTCCCGCGTCGCGAGTCGTTTCGCCGGTCCAGTCGGCGAAACTTGGTCGCGCCGCGAACCGGGGCAAGCACGACCGGGGAAACCCTCACCCCGCCCTCTCCCTCGGGGAGAGGGGGAGGTGACTGTCACCGGAGCTTCGGTTCGCGATCTGCCCGCTCCCGCGGGCACCGGCGTTCGGCTCGCCCGGATGCGGGCTCGGCCGAACGCCTGATCGCGAGACCTCCGCTCCGGCTCCCGCGGCGCGAGTCGTTTGGCTTTCAGCGCAGGCGGTCGCTGCGCGACCGGCGCTGAGAGGGTTGGCTACCGAGGCGAAGACCTTGCTCGAGACCGGGCGGACGCTCACGACGTCGGGATCGTTGCACTACCTGAAACAGGGGGAGGCGGCGATCTAGCGGACGCAGCGTGATCGAGCCCGAAAACGCTGTCCGTGAGACAATCGGCCCCAATCCGTCGATCCGAAGACACGTTCCCAGGGGAGGTCGCCATGCGGATTCTCGTTGCCGCATCCGTGCTCGTCCTCGGCCTCAACGCCGCGGCGGCGGCCGGCTCCAACCCGAAGGATTGTCTCGACCTGTCCGCCTCGCAGGACCAGGACGTCAGCAGCCCCAGCGGAATCCGCGTCACCGTCGCCGGCCGCAACCACTGCTCCGATTCCGTCAACAGCGGGAGCGTCTGGTTCACCGTCAAGGCGATGGATGGCGGCAACACCGTCGTCGGATCCCAGGGAGGTCGCTTCGGGCCGGTCCTCGCTCCCGGAGGCCAGGCCGAGACCAAGGTCTTCGTGGTCTGCGATCCGGAGAAGGTCGCCTTCGTCCGGGTCGAGTAGCGATGGGGAGAGTGACGAGCCACGAGTGACGAGTGACGAGTGACGAGAGAGACAAGCTGATCAGGCTCGGTCCGCGGCTTGTCTCCGGACTCGCAGGTCACCTGTCACTTGTCACTCGTCACTCACTTCGCAGCGCCTCGAGCGGCTCGAAGCGCGTCGCGCGCAGACCCGGAATGGCGCAGGCCGCGGCGGCAATCCCGGCCAGGAGCAGCGCGACCGAGGCAAAGGTGGCCGGGTCGCGCAGGCCGACGCCGTAAACCAATCCGGCCATCACCCGCGTCAGGGGGATCGCGGCCACGACGCCGCAGAGGATCCCGGCGCCCGCGAACGTCATTCCCCGGCCCAGAACCATGGCCAGCACCCGCGTGCGCGAGGCGCCCAGGGCCATGCGAATGCCGATCTCCCGGCGGCCCCGGTTGACCAGGTAGGCCAGCACTCCGGCGATCCCGATCGCGGCGAGGAGAAGCGCGAGCCCGGCAAAGAGCGTCAGCAGGAAACCGGTCCACCTCTGGGTGGCCATGGCCGCGCGCACCACGTCGCCCATGGTGCGCACCTTGGCGATCGGCAGATTGGGATCGACCTCCTGCACCCGCGCGCGGAGAGCCCCGGCGAGCGCGAGCGGATTTCCCGAGGCGCGGACGACCAGCGTCACGCTGCGCGCGGCGAAGCCCGTCGACAGCGGGAACTGCGCGTAGGGAACGTAGAACTTCCCCTTGATCGGGGACACCACTCCGTTGTGCCGGACGTCGCGCACGATTCCGACCACGGTCAGCCACGGGCGCCGGGGGTTGTTCGCGCCCATGCGCAGGCGCCGGCCGATCGGATCCGCGCCCGGCCAATACAGGCGGGCCATGGCCTGGTTGACCAGCACGACGGGCTGGGATTCCGCCGTGTCGGTCGCGGCGATTCCCCGGCCGCGCACGACGCGCTCCCCGAGGGCCTCCAGCGCGCCATCGGAGGCCACCTGCCAGTCTCCCTTGGCGCTGTCGCCGGCGGGCGGCACGTATCCCTCCACGGCCAGTCCCCAGTCGCCGATCGCCGCCGCGAGCGGCAGCGAACGGACCAGGCCCGCCGCGCCGACGCCCGGCATCGCCCGCACCCGCTCGAGAAGCGCGCGATCCAGGCCGACGACCTGGGCCGGCTCTCGGTAAGTCGCCTCGGGAAGGGAGAGCTGCGCGGTGAGCACGTGCGTGGGATCGAAACCGAGGTCGACGCGCAGGAGCGCTTCCAGGCTCCGCAGCATCAGGCCCGCGCCGAGCAGGAGCACCACGGCGAGCGCGGTCTGCGCGCCGACGAGGATCCCCCGCGTCCGCTGCCTCTTCCATCCCGCGGAAGCGCCGCCCGCTCCGTCGCGCAGCGCCTGCGCCAGGTCCAGGCGCAGCAGGCGCAGGGCCGGAGCCAGGCCGAAGACGAACGTCGTGCCCACGGCGAGCGCGGCGGCGAAGAGGAGCATCGCGCCGTCGATGCGGATGGGAGCGAGGACCGGCAGTCCCCAGGTCTGCCGCGTGGAGATCCAGCGGATGCCGCCCCAGGCCAGGGCCAACCCGGCCGCCGCGCCGCCAAGCGCCAGCACGAGGCTCTCGGTCAGCATCTGCCGGATCAGCCGCGCCTTGCCGGCGCCGATGGCCGCCCGCACCGAGATCTCGCGGGACCGGCCCTCCGCGCGGGCCAGAAGCAGGTTGGCCACGTTGGCGCAGGCCATCAGCAGCAGGAAGCCGACCGCGCCGAAGACCACGAGGAGCGCGGTCCGCGCCGAGCCCCGGATCTCCTCCTCGACCGGCACCGCGAGCGCCTCGAAGCGCATCACCGGCGGGTACAGGCCCCGGCGCGTCCAATCCGCGGCCAGAGCCTTCAGCGCCGCGTTCGCGCGGCGGGAGGTGACGCCGGGCGCGAGCGCGGCCGCCGCGTACAGCCCGTGGTTGCCGTGATCGGCCTGCGACGGATCGATGCGCAGCGGGAGCCAGGCCTGCGACGGCGCCGCGGCGTTGGTCGTGAAGTCCGTCGGCAGCGCGAACCCGAGCGGCATCACCCCGACGACGCGCCTCGCCACCCCGTCGATCTCGACGACGCGGCCGAGGGCGTCGGGACTGGCGCCGAAACGGCTCCTCCAGAGCCCGTAGCCCAGGACCACGACCGGGGGGCCGCCCGGCCGGTCTTCCGCCTCGGTGAATCCCCGCCCGAGCAGCGGCCGGGCCCCCAGGGTGTCGAACGCGTTGGCGGTGACGCGGCCGATGCCGATGCGCTGAGGAGGGCCCGCGCCGGTCAGATTCGCTTCGTCGGGATCCCAGGCCGCGACGCTCGCGAAGCTCGGGCACTCCCGCCGGTAGTCGAGCACCTCGCCGTCGGCCACCCAGGTCTTCTCGAATCCGACCCAGCGGCTCCAGATCATCACGCGGCGGCCGGGGTCGCGGTACGGGAGCGGCGCGAGCAGGACGCCGCGGATCACCGAGAAGATCGCCGTCGTCGCGCCCATGCCGAGCGCGAGCGTCAGGATGGCGGCGGCGGAAAAGCCGGGCGCCCGGCGTATGCCGCGCAAGGCGTAGCGCGCGTCGCGCAGGAAGACTTCCATCCTGGATACCTAGACGATCCGGCCAGGGGAAAGTTTCGGCGCGCCCCGGGGCCTACTCGTGGAGGACCTCGAGCGGATCGACCCGCACCGCGCGCACCGCGGGCAGGAGGCTTCCCAGCAGTGTCATGCCCAAGGCCAGGGCCGCGGCGGCCGCGAAGGTCGGCAGGTCGGCGGGACGGACGCCGAAGAGGAGCGCCTGCATGGCGCGGGCGGCGGCGAACGCCACGGCCAGGCCCGCGGCCAGCCCGATCCCCGCGAGGAGGAGTCCGCGGGAAAGGACCATCCGCAGGATCTCCCCCGCCGGCGCGCCCAGGACGATGCGCACGCCGATCTCGCGCCGCCGCTGGGAGACCGCGAAGGACAGGACGCCGTGGAGGCCCACTCCGGCCAGCAGGAGCGCCATCGCGGCGAAGCCTCCCAGCACCCGCACCTGGACCGATCGGGGCGCCGTCTCGGCGTCGAGGACATCCGAGAGCATCCGCACGTTGGAGATCGGCTGCTGGGGATCTTCCCGTTCGACCAGGCCGCGGATGGCCGGCAGGAGCGTCGCCGGCGCGACGGCGGTGCGCACGACCAGGACCTGCGGGATGTAGGCGATGATCGCGTTGTCGCCGACCTGGGCCGCGGGCAGGTAGACCTGCGGCTCGCTTTCGGTCTCCAGCCCGCGGACCCGCACGTCGCCCACGACTCCCACGACCGTGCGGTCGTCCTCGGCCACGCGGAAGCGCCGGCCGATCGGGTTCTCGCGCGGCCAGGTCCGGCGGACGAACGACTCCGAGACCACCGCGACGTACGGCGACTCGCGCGTGTCCGAAGCGCGGACGTCCCGGCCCGCCCGCAGGGGGATCCGCATCGTCTCGAAGAAGCCCGGCGTGGCGTACCGCACGCTCACGGGCCGCGCGTCCGGCGCGTTCTGCGGCTCCCCCGGACGCGTGGCGCCCCAGATGCCGCCGCGCCATTCCATCGGCAGCGACGTCGCGTAGGCCGCGCCGGTCACGCCGGGGAGCGCGCGGACGCCGCCCAGAACGCGCTCGTAGAATCGCAGCCGCTTGCGCGTCTCCGCGTACTGGGGAAGCGGCAGCGTGGTGCGCAGCGTCAGGACGCCCGAAGCCCGGAAGCCCGGGTCGACGGACTGGATTCTCCAGAGGGCCCGGATCAGCAGGCCCGATCCGATGAGCAGGGCGACCGAGGCGGTCACCTCGGCGACCACCAGAGCCGACCGCAGCCGCTCCGTCGCCGGCCCGCTTCCCGAGCGCGCGCCCTCCTTCAGACCCGACGCGCCGGCGTCCTTGCGCGCCCGGACCGCCGGGAGAACGCCGAAGGCCAGGGCCGTCCCGACCGTGAGCAGGGCGGCAAACGCGAGCATCCGCAGGTTCGTCGGCGGCGTCTCCGCGATCGGAAGCGCGGTGGGCGCCAGGCGCGCCAGGAGCGGCCCCGCCGCGACCGCCAGGAGCGCCCCCAGCGCTCCGCCCAGAGCGGCCAGGACGACGCTCTCGGTCAGGAGCTGCCGGACCAGCCGCTCTCCGCCGGCGCCGAGCGCGCTGCGCAGGGCGAGCTCCTTGCGCCGCGCGAGCGCGCGCGCGAGCAGCAGGTTCGCCAGGTTCGTGCAGGCGATGAGAAGCACCCCGACCGCGGCTCCCAGGAGGACCTTCAGAAGCAGGCGGGCCTGGCCGGAGATCTCGTCGCGCAGTCGCAGGACCAGGGCGCCGACGTGCTCGTCCTCCTTGGGGTGATCGCGCCGGACCTGCGCCGCGACGACGCGCATCTGCGCCTGCGCCGTCTCCAGAGACACCCCGCGCTTCAACCGGGCGATGGCGTGCAGATAGGTGTCGCTGCGGTCTTCGAAATCCCGCGCGGCCAGCCTCCAGGCGGCCCAAAGCTGCGTGCCGCGGCTGGGGTAGAAGAACCCGCGCGGCATGACGCCGACGACCAGGTAGGGATCGCCGTTCAAGAGGACCTTGCGGCCCAGCACTTCGGGGTCCGCGCCGAATCGCTCCCGCCAGAAACGGTCGCTCAGGACCACGGCGCCCGGAGCTCCCGGGGCGTCGTCTTGCGCCGCGAACGTGCGGCCGAGCGCGGCTCCGACGGCGAGCGTGGGAAAGAAGTCCGCGGTCACCCGGGCCAGATCCAGCCGCTCGGGAGCCCCCGCGCCGACCAGGTTCACGGAGGCCGGATGCCAGGCGGCCATCGACTGGAAGGACGGGGCCAGGCCTTTCCAATCCCGATAAATCGCCGGCGAGAGCTCGTTGCGGCCGAGACCTCCCTCGGCGTCCGATTCCCAAACCGTCACGAGATCGCCAGAACGGGGGAACGGCAGCGGGCGGATCAGCACGTGATCGGTGATCGAGAAGGCCGCGGTGGCCGATCCGATGCCGAGGGCCGCGACCAGGACCGCGGACACCGCGAAGCCCGGCGAGCGGGCGAGGACGCGCGCCGCGTAGCGCAGATCCTGGCGCAGCAGGTCCGCGTGCGCCGCGAGGGCGTTGGGCAGGACGTCCCAGGCCGCGGCGAGGAGGAGGGCGGAGGCTCCGCGGCCGCCGGCCTGGGCGAGGCGCCGGGCGAACACCGCGCACATCTCCTCGCCGTACTCCCTTCGGAACGACGCGGGATAGAGCCGGAGCAGCGCCCGATAGAGCCTCATGGTTCGGTCCGCGGCACGAAGCCGCTGGCGCGGGCCAGGCGCACGAGATCCTGCAGGCGGCGCGCCTCCGCCGAAGCCACCGCGCTTCCGAAGGGCGTGATGCGGTAGTACCGGCGCCGCTCGTCGTCGTCCTCGGGGGCCGGCCGCTTCCGGGTCTCGACGATCAGGCCGTCCTCCAGCATCCGCTGGATCGATCGATACAGCGTCCCCGCCGAGAGGCGGACTGCCCCGCGCGTGCGCGCGGCGACGTCCTGGAGGATCGCGTAGCCGTGGCGGTCTTCCTCCGCCAGGGACATCAGGATGTGGAAGGTCGCCGGGGGAAGCGGAAGTCGGGAGCCGGGATCCGGCGTCTCACGGACCATCCCTCAACTATAGTCACCATGGCTATATTGTCAATGGATAGAGTTGGCCCGAAAGACTGGAAACTGGAGACTTCAGTGACTGGAGTCCTGATATCACTCTCCGAGGCGTCAGGCCCTCGAGTCGCCAGTCACCAGTCTCCAGTCGGAGAAGTCCCCTATTTCCCCGCCGCCCGGAACGACGCGTCGAGCTTGACCGGTTCGGACAGCTTGGCCGCCGCCTGGTTGGACTTGGCCGTGCCGGACAGCGCGCCGCCGGCACGCTCGACTTTCAAATCGAAAATGCCGCTCGTGCTCGTCGGGAAGCTCCCGTCGTAGTACTCGCAGCGCGAGACCTGGCCCTTCGCGTCGACCCAGAAGGCGACCCCCAGGAGCCCATGCTCGCGACGGTACGTGCTCATGTCCGATCCGGTCTTCCATTGCCCGGCCGGGACTTCCTTGTCGGTCAGGACGAGCACGGTCGCCTTGTCGCTCGACCCGCGCGTCGACGAACGCCGCCGCGTGCGCGAGCTTGATCTCCTTGCCCTTGACCGTGAGGCTGCCCGAGGCCTGCCCGTTGGAGAGCGGCGCCGCCGCCGCCAGAGCGCCCAGAAAAAGAACAGCCGTCGAAGAGAGCCCGAAGATTCGAGGAACTCGTTGCATCGTCATGTCCTCCGCGTTTTCGATTCGGCCGGCGCGATGGGTAGGCCGGATCTTACAGGATCCCGATCGAGAGGATGGGATACTGCCGGGCGAAAATTCAACGATTTCAGGAGTCCGTATGAACCAAATCCGACGCGCTCTGCGTCTGACCCTCCTTCTCTGCCTGCCCGGCCTGGCGGCGGGAGAGACACGACCGGTTCCTCACGTCCCCGTGCCCGCCGCGGCGCCGCGGGCGGAGGACGTCTCCACCCTCGACGGCATGGTGCAGGCCTATTACGAGGTGATCTCCGGTCCGGCCGGGCAGCCGCGCCAGTGGGGCCGCGACCGGACCCTGTACATCGAGGCCCTGCGCTTCGTCGCCGTCGACGTCGACGCCCACGGCGCTCCGCGCCCGCGCATCCTGGACCATCAGAGCTACGTGGACGCCAGCGACGCCGCGTTCGTCCGCCGCGGCTTCTTCGAGAAGGAGATCCACCGGGTCGAGCAGCGCTTCGGCCCGATCGCCCACGTCTGGAGCACCTACGAGTCGCGAGAGAAGGAGAACGGCCCGGCGATCGCCCGGGGCATCAACTCGATCGAGCTCTTCTGGGACGGCCGGCGCTGGTGGATCGCCAACGCGACCTGGACCGACGAGACGCCGAAGAATCGGATTCCGACAGAGTTTCTCCCGAAGGGATGATCGACGGGATCGCACGTGATCGCCGGGAACGCCGGGAACGCCGGGAAGTGAAGTCCGAACGTGAGGCGGGAGGCGGGAGGCGGGAGGCGTCGAAAGAACTCCGCTGTGACCGGCCCTCTATCAGACGACTGCGGCGCGGGCGGGGACAAGCCCCGCCCCTACGGAAACGTTTGCGACGGTAGGGGCGGCCCTTGCGGCCGCCCGCGTCAAGCCGCGGGCCGGGATCAGGCGGGCCGCCGAGGGGCCGCAGGTGCGCAGAGCGCAGATCCCGAGCGAGCGGAAGCGACGCACGGAGGGTTAGCCCCGGTCGCGGCGTGCGAAGTCACCCGAGCGGAAGCGACGTGTAGGTGGAGGCGCGCGCCGCGGGAGCCGCAGCGGAGGCGAGCGGTCAGGCGTTTGGTCGAGCCCCTTTGGGCGAGCCAAACGCCGATGCGCCGAAGGCGCAGACCGTGAGCGCAGCGGAGGCGACGTGCGGAGGGTTAGCCCCGTTCGCGGTGCGCGAAGTCACCCGAGCGGAAGCGAGGGTGGAGGCGCGCGCCGCGGGAGCCGCAGCGGAGGCGAGCGGTCAGGCGTTCGCGGTGCGCGAAGTCACCCGAGCGGAAGCGAGGGTGGAGGCGCGCGCCGCGGGAGCCGCAGCGGAGGCGAGCGGTCAGGCGTTTGGTCGAGCCCCTTTGGGCGAGCCAAACGCCGATGCGCCGAAGGCGCAGACCGTGAGCGCAGCGGAGGCGACGGCTAGAGTCCCACCTGCGCCTTGGCCGCCACCTTGTCGTTGAAGAATGTGACGGTGATCATCTTTCCGCCGCTCTGCCAGGTCATGACCTTCCCGGAGACCGCGCCGCCGGCCATCCCGGGCATCGCGGACATTCCGGACATCCCGGGCATCCCCGCGGGCATGGTGATCGAGGGCGTCGGAACGGTCACCGAGGAGCTCGCCTGCTCCGTGCCCGGGCCGAGGATCGCTTCGACCTCCTTGGGGCTCATCCCGGTCGCGACCTTGTCGTAGTTCTCCTTGGTCACCTTCCCCGCGCACGCCGCCGCGCCCAAGCACGACGCCAACACGAGAACCCACACGCTTCGTCTGTCGAGCTTCATCGTCCCCTCCGTTTTTGTTCGTTCCCACAATCTGTTCTCGCGACTCTAACGAAAAAGGGGACACAGCATCGCTTCCGCGGCCGATTCGGCGCCATGGACGCCCGACCAGGCGAGGCTCCGCCCGAAAGCGGAGGGTGTGGGAGGACCGGCTCGGAGGGCTTTTGATTTAAGTACGGAGCCCGGGCGGTCTTCGTTTCCGGCGTTGAGCTTTCCTTAATTTGACGGCGGCCGCGGCGGCTCCTGGACCGGCTCCCCGAAAGCCGGCGCGTATCGCTGCGGTATGCTCTTGCGCGCGTTCCGCCCGAACTCGCGACAAACGCGCGCGTACCGTGCGGGCGGCCGGCCGAGGAGAGACCCATGACCCACCGTGATCGATTGCCTTTCGTGGCCGCGGCGTTTCTGGCGTTGGCCGCGGCGTCCGCCCCCGGCCAGACCGGCGCCGCCGCGGCGCCGCAGAGGCTCGCCTACCCCCAGGCTCGCCGCGACGAAACCGCCGACCTGCACTTCGGTAACCGTGTGCCCGACCCGTACCGCTGGATGGAAGATCTCGACAGCCCGGCGGTCAAGGAGTGGGTCGACGCGGAGAACAAACTCACGTCCTCCTACCTCGAGAAGATTCCCGTGCGCGCCTGGATCCGAGAGCGCCTGACCAGGCTCTGGAACTACCCCAAGGTCTCGACGCCCGCGCAGGTCGCCGGCGGCCGGATCTTCTTCCGCAAGAACACAGGGTTGCAGAACCAGTCCGTGCTCTATGTCCAGGACGGGCCCGACGCGGCCCCGCGGGAGCTCCTCGACCCCAACGCGCTCTCGCCGGACGGATCGATCGCGATGCTCGAGTACCAGCCCTCGCCGCACGGCGACCACGTCGCCTACGACCTGTCCCAGGGCGGCTCGGACTGGGTCACTCTCCGCGTCCGCGACGTGGCCCGCAACAAGGATCTCGCCGACAAGATCGAATGGGTGAAGTTCTCCGACGTGGCCTGGACCGCCGACGGAAGAGGCTTCTTCTACTCGCGGTTCCCCACGCCGCCCAAGGGCAAAGCCATCAGCCAGCAGGTCTCCAATCACAAGCTCTACTACCACCGTCTCGGCACGCCCCAGAGCGCCGACCGGCCGATCTACGCCCGGCCGGACTTGCCGCAGTGGATCATCACCGGAGACACGACCGAGGACGGGCGCTACCTCTTCCTCGTTCTGAACAACGGGAGCGCCTCGCAGAACGAGCTCTTCTACGTCGACCTGGGAGATCCGCAAAAACCCAACCTCGCCGCCAGGCCCAAGCCTCTCTTCACCAGGAACGACGCCATCTACGCTCCGATCGGCCACGAGGGAGACACCGTTTTCGTGCAGACGACGTTGGGCGCGCCCAAGGGACGCGTCGTCGCCGTCCGCCTCGCCGATCCCGATCCCGCCCACTGGCGCGTGGTCGTTCCCGAGGGCGACGGCGTCCTGGACAGCTCCTTCCTGGCCCATGGCCGACTCCTGGTGCATCGACTGGTCCTGGCCAAGAGCCAGCTCGCACTCTACGCGACCGACGGGACCGCGCAAGGCTCGCTGCAGTTTCCGACGCTCGGCTCCGTGTTCGGCGTCTCGACGCGCAACGACTCGACCGTGGTGTACTACGGCTTCACGTCGTTCCTGTATCCGACGGCGATCTACCGGTACGACCTCGAAACGGGAACGACCGCCACGTTCTTCCGGCCCGACGTCGACTTCGATCCGTCCGCCTACGAGACCAAGCAGGTCTTCTACCCGTCCAAGGACGGCACGCAGGTCCCGATGTTCCTGGTGGCGCGCAAGGGGGTCGCCCTCGACGGCAGCCACCCCACCGTCCTCTACGGCTACGGCGGATTCGACATCACGATCAGCCCCAGCTTCGATCCGATGCTCCCGGTGTGGCTCGAGCTCGGCGGCGTCTACGCCGTGGCCAGCCTGCGCGGCGGCGCCGAGCAGGGCGAGAAGTGGCACGAGGCCGGCAAGCTCGGCAGGAAACAGACCGTCTTCGACGATTTCGCCTGGGCCGCGAAGTTCCTGATCTCGGAAAAATACACTTCGGCCAGACACCTCGGCATCGAGGGCTACTCCAACGGCGGCCTGCTGGTGGGCGCGAGCATCACGCAGCATCCGGATCTCTTCGGATCGGCTTACGCGGGGGCAGGGGTCATGGACATGCTGCGGTACCAGAAGTTTTCCGGCGGCGATCTGTGGGTTCCCGAGTACGGGAGCGCGGACGAGCCCCAGGCCTTCCGGTGGCTCTCCGGCTACTCGCCGCTCCAGAATCTGAAGAAGGGCGTGTGCTACCCGCCCACGATCGTCACCACCGCGGATCACGACGACCGCGTCGTGCCCAGCCACTCCTACAAGTTCGCCGCGGAGCTGCAGCGCGACCAGGGCTGCGCCAACCCGGTGGTGATCCGCGTGGAGACCAAGACCAGCCACGGCTACATGCCTACGGACAAGCGCATCGCGCAGACCGCGGACATCTGGGCGTTTCAAGCCGACAACCTGGGCATCCACGAAGCGCCGGCGCAGCCTCCGGCGGCGGGCTCCGGGCCGCGCTGACACTCCGGGCGATCCGTCCCGGAACGGCCGTTCGCGTTTGTTACCAGCGGGCCGCCGCCGGCGCCGCCGGCTTGGCGGCGCCGAGACGGCGGGAGAAATCAGCGGGATCCGTGGACGGGGACGGCCCGGAACGCCGGGCGTTCCCCGGCCGGAGTCAGGGCCCGTCCGGTGATGACGCCGAAATCGTTGATGTCCTGGGCCTGCGTGAGCAGGTCGGCGTAGCCGGCCTGAAGAAGCGTGTTCAAGTCCGTCATCCGGCCGTTCTCCCAGAGGAAGGCCCGGCAGACGCCGCTGCCGTCGGCGTTCTGGCAGGACAGGCCGACCACCTGGCGGCGAACGTTGATCCCCAGCGCTTCGCTGAACAGGTCGTCCTTCAGCGTGCCCAGGTCCTGCATCGGGTGCCCCTTCGTCCACAGGAAGGCGTGGAGCTGCGGATTGTCCGGATCGGTGTCGTCGATCGGAGCGAAGCCGACGACGTCGCCCTCCTGGTTGATGGCCATCGGCGTGTTCCAGGAGAGGCGCCCGAGGTTGCCGAGATCGACCGGCTGGCCGCGGTCCCAGAGCAGGGCGCGGATGGCGGTAAACCGGCCCACCGCCTGATCGCAGCGGCCGGAGATGCCGACCACCTGGCCCCGGTCGTTGATCGCGGTCGCCGCGCTCGAGGTGTCGGCCGACGGGATGGGCAGCTCGCGGACGCGCTCCCCGAACGCGTCCCACACCACCGCGCGGAACTGGAGGACCTGCGGCGGCACGCAGGTGGAGTCGTGGACGGTGTTCTCGGCCCAGCCGGCGATCTGCCCCCAGTCGTTCGCGCCGGTCGCGAAGCCGTTGTTGCCGCCGAGGGTCGGAAGCGGCTTCATCTTGTTGTCGCGCCAGGCGAAGCCCAGACACGTCGGTCCGGTCGCCGTCGCCGGCGGAAAGAAGGCCGCGCAGCTCCAGTTCTCTCCGAGCGGGTCCGGTTTGTCGGTCTGCGAGATCCCCGTGATCAGACCGATGTTGTTCTTGACCGGCCAGGCCACGTTGCTGTTGGGGCCTCCGAGAGTGCTCAGATCGAACTGGGAGTTGCCGAACCAGAGCGACGCGTGGCGCGTCTGGTTCCCCGCGAGATTGGAATACCCGGCGATCACACCGAGATCGTCGATGCTGTTGCCCTTGCTGTTGGTCCCGCCGAGCGACGAGAGATTCGCCGCCTGATAGCGGGGCCGAGGATCGCCCTTGGTCCCGCCGGGATCTCCCGCGGCGGCGAGGCTCGCCAGGAGCACTCCGGCGAAAACTGCGATACGCGTGACGGCTCGATTCATGATGACCTCCTTTTGGCCCATTGCGCCCGGCGACATCGCGAGAGCGCTCCGGCAACGTACGTCCGGCCCGGATCGAAAAGTCGCCACGGGAGGACCTGATCGTCGCGGCGTCGCGTCCGCGGACGCGGGCGGCTCGTCACCGCTTCCGGTCGAGGGTCCGGACATCCGAGTCCGAAAATGGCGACTCGGCGCGGGACCGCGGCGTTAGGCTAACGGCTGATGCTCGACCTGAGAGTCTGCAACCGGGCGCGGCTGGCCCGCGATTCGCGGTTCGACGGGCGCTTCTTCATCGCCGTCCTGTCGACGGGCATCTACTGCCGGCCGATCTGCCCTTCGCCGACGGCCAAGCGGGCGAACGTGCGCTTCTACCAGTCCGCGGCGGAGGCCATCGCGGCGGGCTTTCGTCCCTGCCTGCGCTGCCGGCCGGAGACCCTGCCCGGAACGCCGGCCTGGTTCGGCACCTCGGCGACGGTGAGCCGGGCGCTGCGTCTGATCACCGAGGGGACGCTGCCGGCGCACAGCGTCGCGGCGCTGTCCCGGCGTCTGGGCGTGAGCGCGCGCCATCTCCACCGCCTGTTCTCCAGCCACCTGGGCGCGTCGCCGACCGCGGTGATGCGGACCTGGCGCCTCAACTTCGCCAAGGAGCTCATCAGCGACACCGACCTTCCCATGGCGCTGGTGGCGCAGGCGGCCGGCTTCGGCAGCGTGCGCCGCTTCAACGACTCCATCCGGCGCCTGTACGGCAAGACGCCCACGGCGCTGCGCCGCATGCGCGTCCCGCCCCTGCGGGCCGGGCAGGACCAGTACGTGTTCCGCGTCTCCTACCGCCCGCCGCTCGACTGGGACTGGCTCCTGGCGTTTCTCCGGGCGCGCGCGATTCCCGGCGTGGAGGAAGTGGCGTCGGGCGCGTACCGGCGCACCTTCCAGCAGGGCGGCCGACGCGGCATCCTGGAAGTGCGCCACGCCGAGGACGCCCACGCGCTGGACGTGCGCATCCGCCTCTCCGGATCGTTGTCGCTGCTTCCGATCGTGACGCGGCTGCGCGTCCTGTTCGACCTGTCCACGGACGCGGCCGTCATCGCCGAGCATCTCGGCCGCGACGCGCTGCTGGCTCCGCTGGTGCGCAGGCATCCGGCGCTGCGGGTGCCGGGCGCCTGGGACGGCTTCGAGCTCGCCGTGCGCGCGATCCTGGGGCAGCAGGTGACCGTGGCGGGCGCGTCCACGCTCGCCGGCCGGATCGCGCAGCAGTTCGGCGCGCCGCTCGGTCTTCCCGACTCCGGCGGCCTGACCGTCCTCTTCCCCGCCCCCGAGGCGCTCGCCGACGCGCACCTTCAGGGGATCCCGCAGACGCGGGCGCGGGCCATCCGGGACATGGCGCGGGCGGCCGTGTCCGGCCAGATCGACTTCGCGGCGACCGCGGAGGGCTCGGTGGACGCCCTGACCCGCATTCCGGGAATCGGAGACTGGACGGCCCAGTACATCGCGATGCGCGCGCTGGGCGATCCGGACGCGTTTCCCTCCGGCGATCTGGTGCTGCGGCGGATGGCCGGCCGAGGCCGTCCCTTGAGCGCGGCGGCCCTGCGCGCGCGGGCCGAGCGCTGGCGGCCCTGGCGCGCCTACGCGGCCATCTACTTGTGGCGGGCCGCCGCGGACGAGGCGCACGGAGAGGTGCCGGAGGGCGCGATGCCCGTGGGCGAGCCGGCCGGCGGGAGTCTTCTGCAGGCATGACCGCGCACTGCGAGATCGCGACGCCGATCGGTCCGCTCCTCCTGTGGGGAGACGAGGAGGGTCTGCGGGGGATCTCGTTTCAGACGGCGCATCCGGCCGCTCCGCCCGCCGATTCGCGCCGGTCGCGGGCGCCCTTCCGGCGGCCGATCGCCCAGCTGGAGGCGTACTTCGCCGGCGCCCTCGAGCGCTTCGACGTCCCGCTCGCGCCGCAGGGCACGCCGTTCCAGCTCGAGGTGTGGTCGCTCCTGCGCACCATCCCGTACGGCGAGACCACGACGTACGCGGAGATCGCCCGCCGCCTCGGACGCGCCAACGCGTTTCGCGCCGTCGGCGCCGCCAACGGCCGCAACCCGATTCCGATCTTGATCCCCTGCCACCGCGTCGTCGGCACCGACGGATCGCTGACCGGCTTCGGCGGGGGCCTCGGCGTCAAGCGCGCGCTTCTACTGCTGGAGGCCCGGCGGCGCGGCGAATCGGGGCGGCCGGCGCCCGGCCAGCTCCCCTTCGGACCGGACCGGCCGCTCGCGGAGCCGGGGTCGTGACGCGGCTCGCCGCGCTGGCGGCCGCCGCGGCTCTGTGGCTCGGCGCGCACCCGGCGCAGGCCCGAGCCGCGCCGGACAAACCCTCGCCCTGCGCCGGGCCGGAGTATCACCGGCTGGATTTCTGGATCGGCGACTGGGACGTTTACGACATCGAGAATCTCAAGACGCCTTCGGCCCGGGCGCGGATCGACGCGATTCTCGGCGGATGCGCCTTGCGCGAACAGTACGAAGGCGGCAACGGCCTGGTCGGCCAGAGCTTCACGATCTACGACGCCGGCCGCAAGCTCTGGCACCAGACCTGGGTGACCAATCGGGGGCGGCTCCTGACGATCGAGGGCCGTTTCGACGGCGATACCCTGACGCTCGTCGGCCCGCAGTACGGCGACGACGGGCGCAAGGAGCTCATCCGGGGAACGTGGAAAGCCGAGCGGGGCGGAGTTCGGGAGGTCGCGCACTCCTCGACGGACGGAGGCGCCGACCTGGCGCCCGCTCTTCGACATTCTCTTCCTGCCTCACAAGACGGGAGCGGCCATGCCCGACGCCGGCGCCGGCGCCGGCGAGATCGTCGGTCCATGAGACACGCGTTCGCGGGCCGTCGCTTCGGGCTTTTCGTCGGAATCGCTCTGCTTCTCCTTCCACTCCTCGGCCGGGCCCGCGCACGCGCCGCCCAGGCCGACGACGTCCAGGCCGTCGCCGCGCTCGACGAGCGGTACCAGGCCGCGGTCAAGAGCAACGACGCCGAGACCATGGCCAGGATCCTGGCCGACGATTTCGTGCTCGTCACCGGGCGCGGCAAGGTGCACACGAAGGCCGAGCTCCTCGAGGACGCGCGCCGGAAGACGGCGACCTACGAACACCAGGAGGACACGCAGCGGACCGTGCGGGTCTGGGGCGACACCGCGGTCGTGACCGCGCTCCTGTGGGAGAAAGGCGTCGACCGGGGCCAGCCGTTCGATTACCACGTCTGGTTCAGCGACACGTACGTGCGCGCGCCCGGCGGCTGGAAGTACGTGTTCGGGCAGGCGTCGCTGCCGCTGCCCAAGCCCTGACCGGCACTCGACAATACAATTTGAATATTGTCAGTCCGGTGGACGGGGCCGCTCGAGGTTGAGGACCATCCGGGAGAAATCGATCCGGACCTTGAAATGCGACAGGAAGGCGTTTCCGACGATGCCGTCTTCGAAGGCCACGGTGTCGTCCAGCACCAGGAGGCCCCGGTAGCGGGCGCCGAAACCGGCCATCGCCACGGTCATGTCGGAGACCCGGCCGTGCTCGGCGCGCGCCTTCCCCAGCCCATAGACCCGGTCCGCGGCGTGCAGCGTCGAGAACGCCACGCCCATCCGGGACAGGCCCGCCGACGTCACCATGGTGGTCTCGCTTCCGGTGTCGAGAAGAAACTGGAAGAAGCCCGAGCCGTTGACGCTCGCGCGGGCGAAGGCGCGGCCCCGGCTCCAGAAGAGGTTCTGTTCGGGGTCGCGCTTGGGCACGCGGAAGTCCGTCCGCGTCAACGTGAGCGTCCGCTGCGCGTAGTCGATCTCGGCCGCGAACTCCTTCAGGAGGTGCAGCCCGATCACGACCGGCACCGGGAACGGGCCGCGGGCCGTTTCGAACAGCAGCGCGTCGTCGGGCATGATCATGACCGGCACGTTGGTCAGGGTGAAGCCGCCGAAGTCGAGCCAGTCGATCGTGCCGAAGGTCACCGGGAACTCCTTCTTGTGCAGGCCCCGCCCCGAGGCCAGGGAATCGGGAATCTCGCGCACCGACGCTTCCTTCGCGAAAGACCGCGTCACGATGCAGTAGACCGCGCCGGAGTCGAGGACGGCCGCGGAAACGACACCGTTGACGGCGACCGGCGTCTGGATCAGATCGAAGCCGGGCCGCTCGAACGACGAGGTTCGCGAGGCCCCGGCCGCGGGTCCGCCGTAGACGTCGGTCCCGGCGAACGCCTCCAGGAATCGCTGGAATCCGGGGACGAGCCCGTAGCCGTCGCGCACGGCCGCCGCCGCGTAGGACGCCGCCGCGGCGAAGTCGTTCCACAGGATCGCGCCCTGTGAAAGGCCCCATTCGATCTCCGCGCGCCGGGCGGATCGGGCCTCGAGCTTCCGGGCCCGCTCGAGCACCGGGCGCGCCGCGCCGTAGTCGCCCCGCGCCAGAGAAGCCTGGCCGGCGAGCGCGGAGAGCGAGGGGCTCGCCGCCACCGTCGCCGGCGGGAGGGACCTCAGATACGCCTCGACTTCCGGATACAGGCCGCGCTGGAGGCTCTCTTCGGCGGAGAGCGGACCGACCGCGGGAGCGGCGCGCGCGCGCCGGTCGTCCGGGAAGAAGTGGATTTCCGGACGCACCACGCAGGCGGCGAGGACGACGGGGAGAAGCCAGAGGACCGTCCGCCAAGGTCGCGGGAGCGGCGGCGTCCCGCGCGGCCGGCCGAGCATCACCACGCCGGAGGCGCCGCCGCCTGGATAGCCTGGCGGCGATTCATGTCAGCCATCGCGCATCTTCCCCTCACCCTCACGAACGTTCCGCGATCAGAACATAGGTTTCACCCGGTTGAACCCCGCGCCATTCGCGGCGCTGGGATTGGTCGTCCTGCGGCGCGCCGCGCGAAAGAAAAATCCGGAATTCAGGGGAACGCTCCAGAAATCCGGACGCTGCCTCCGCCTTAACGAAATCGCGCGCGCGGCGGAAACGCCTGAATCGGGAGAACATCCTCCCGCCGCGCGCATGCTGGCAGGTCCATTGCCTTCCACCGGGCCGTCCGGGAGTTTCCGCGCGTGCGCGAAGGAGAGATATGAAGAGCACCGCCCTGGCGATCCTGCTGCTCGCTTCCGTTTCGGTCCCTCGAGCGGAGCGCCCGGCCCCGACGCTGCGCTCCGTGCTGCTGGCGCAGCTCAAGACCACGCACAACGATCAGGACTGGTTCGTTCCGGCGATCCAAGCGGTCCAGGGCTTGACGCCCGAGCAGGCCATGTGGAAGGAAGGGGACGCGAACCACTCCGTCGCGCAGCTCGTCGCGCACTTGACCTTCTGGGACTCGCAGCAGCTCGCCAAGTTCAAGGGCGAGCAGCCGCCGGCCTACAGCGGCAAGAACGACGAGACCTTCGCCGCGAGGGTCGACGCGAAGAGCTGGCCCGCTCTGGTCAAGCAGCTCGACGACGTCCTGACCGCCTGGGAACGGGCCGTCGAGAGCGCGGACGAGGCGAAGCTTCAGTCCTGGTACTCGACGATCGCCCACATCAGCACGCACAACGCGTACCACACCGGCCAGATCCTCTACATCCGCAAGCAGCAGGGCTCCTGGGACGCCGCCAGGGGCGTGCGCTAGCAGGCCGGCCGCGCTGCCGGCGCCTCGGGAAGGGATCGGATCGCGGATAATGCGGGCCGCGACCCGAAACTCCGTTCGAGGCGAGACCGATGACTGCCAAGCGATCCCATCGCGGTCCGGCCCGGCCGGCCGCGCCGCAGGGAGAACCCGCCGCGAAGGACGGCGCCCCGACGGGCAAGCCCTGGCGAGGCTTCTTCCTCGGCCAGCTCCTCGGCGCGACGCTCGGACGGTTCACCAACCTGGTCATCGCGCCGATCCTCGGATTCGCCGGGCTCTTCCTCGTCGTCGCCTGGCAGACCGGGCCGCAGCGGATGATCGACGGCGCGCGTTATTCGAAGATGACCGCCCGCACGGACGGCCGGATCGTCGAGAGCTGGCTCGCGGTCGAGTTCGATCCCTCGGACATGGGGCAGCGAACGCTCTGGCGTCCCCATGCCTTTGCCTCGCCGTGTGCCGTCATCGCGTACGAGGCAAGCCCGGGAACGCCGCTTCGGCGGGCGTTCTGCGGCACGCGGCTGAAGTTCACCGAGTCCTACACCCTGCACGATCTGGCCGAGCTCTCTCCGAGCGTCCCCTTCGCTTGGATGCGGGACGCCAATGGATTCGCCGTTGCCGAGATCCGCATGACGCCGGCCGGACGCCAATGGCTCGCGACACATCCTCCCCATTCCACGTTCGGCCTTCCCAAGGCGCCCGCGACCGCGCTCGAGGAGCTTCGGCTCGAATTCGACCGTCCGGTGGACCTCGCGATCCTCGGCTGGGGCGTGCCGGCTCCGACGTTCCCGCTGGCCGTCAACCCGGCAAAGCCCGCGCAGGCGCTTCCCGCCGGATTTCTGAAACACTACTGGGGTCCCAACTGGTTCGCGTTCCTGATCGCCGGGGTCATCGGCCTGGCCGTCTGGTACGAAGCGATGGCCCTCCTCTTCGGCGATCTGCCGCGCGCGTACGGATACGTCCTGCTGGTCCTGCCTCTGCTCGCCCTCCCCTGGTGGGGCGAGCAGTTCCCGCGCTACCTCGGGCGATTCCACAAGGGGTTCGCCTCGGTCATCGCCGACATGTTCCAGGACATCGATCCGCTCGGCCATCTGGTCGCGAGCGAGCCGGAGGACGCGACGCTCGCCGGCGGCGATCGCCTGGTCTGGCGCCTGTCCGAGAGCGCTTACGCCGACACGCTCGGACGCATCCGCTTCGTTCGCCCGGATCCGGCGCCAGCGTCTCCCGACGCCGCGGTCGCCGCCCTGGCCGAGACCGTCACCGCGCAGGCCCGGGTGCTCGGAGAAGAGGACCGAATTGCGCTTTTTCGCCGGCTTCGCGAAGAAAAGGAGAGCTGGTGGCTTGGCGCGGAGTTCCTCTTTCTTCCCGCGGCGCGCGAACGGATGATCGATCCGCAGAGCGGCCCGACCGAGCAGCTGGCCGCGAAGAACTTCCTGACCGCCTGGTTCACCCAGCCGGAAGAGACCGTCGGCCCGAAGGACCTCGGATCCGCGGCGCGCCTGGACATCTACCGGACGCTGTCCGACGTCTCGGATCCCTTCATCGCCCTCGGCGCCAAGAGCTTCGCCGGACCGGCGCGCAAGCCGTAGCAGCCTGCCCGGTTGCTCAGCCGCGGCGGCGCACGCGCCGCTCCAGGCGTGCGAGGTACGGCTTCCACATCTCCTCGAAGATCCGGTCCATGTCGTAGTTCGCGACGGCGAACCGGCGGGCCCGCGACGCCAGCTCCCGGCGGTCGGCGCGAAAGATCTCTTCCATCGTTTCGACGAGCGACCGCACGTCGGGCTGCCGCGCGTAGGTTCCGCGGGCCGTCCACCAGGCCCAGCCGGTCTCGCAGACGGCGCCGGACCCGACCAGCTCGGGCATGGAGGTCGTGTTGTTGACGATGACCGGGACGCCGCAGGCCTGCGCTTCGACGATCGGCAGCCCGAACCCTTCGCTGGAAGAAGGCGCGAGGAGGCAGTCGAAGCAGCTGTAGAGGCGGGCCATGTCCGCGCCGCCGAGCTTCAAAGTTCGCGTGTACTCCGGCAGGCCGTACACGACGTCCTCCAGGCCGAGGGCGGTCGCGTACTGTGCAATCGGAAAGCCGCGCTGCGGGTCCACGGCGTTGGTGTGAAGGAAGAGGACGCTTCTCGGGTGCGCGGCATGAAACGTCCGGAAAGCCTCGAGTGCTTCCTGGAATCCCTTGCGCGACGGATTGTCCAGGTTGACGGCGACCATTCCGAAGACGAAGGCATCGGCCGGGATCCCGAACTCCCGCCGGGCCGCGCGGCGACCGCTCGGAACGAAAACGTCCGTCTCGACGCCCAAGGGAATGTATGTCGAGGCGAATCCCTGCCGCGCCAGCAGGTCCTGCCCGAAGCGGCTGATGGTGACGATGTCGTAGGCCAGGGGCAGACGCTCGGCGATTGCCGGCATCAGCGGATCCGAATCGATCGGCACGTAGGCGACCCAGCGCCGAAAGTCCCGCAGCTTCGCGGCGTCGAGGATCCAGACGTCCTGAAAGGTGAAGGTGACGTCGGCGCGCCAGTCGCGCGCGTGCGCGATGCAGGCGTCCTCACCCAGGGGATCGACCAGGCGCGGATAGATCCGGAGCCCGTCGAGCTCGAAGATCCCTCCCTCGATGTCCGAGAACGCGACCTGCGCGGCCGGATAGCCGGCCGCGAGCATGCGGTAGAGGATGTTGCGGCTCTGCGTCCCGTAGCCCGAGGAAACCGTGACGCTGTTGGAAGACCAGAGGATCCGGAGCGGTCGCCGCGCCGCGCGGGTGGCCGTTGCGCGACGGCGCATCGTTCTGCCGACCTTCTTCGTACCGCGACTCCCAGACTGGCTCAGATCGTGAGTCGTGACGTTCGAACCGTCCTACTTGATCGTAACGCGGTTGCCCGGAGCCGAAAGGCGGCTCGAGAACGCCCCGCCCTTGACGGTCCTGGCCTTGGGGACGGCCGGCAGATCCCTGGGCTTGGTCGCCTTCCGGCGCCGGCTCGTGGAACCCCTGGTGCTTTTCTTCGCCATCGCAGCCCTCCTGTCAGGTGAATCGGATTCTAGACGCTGCTGACCGCGATCTGCGCGGCCACTGAACCGCAGCTTCGGGCCGCCGGGCCTCGCCGAATCCGAAGCCCGCTCCCCTTCGTGTAACCGCGTCAGATGGTGAATCGGAGCGAAGGCGGAACGCCATCGAGCGTATTGCGAAATCCGACAGGGGACGGAGTCACTTTGAACGCTCCGCCTTTGACCGTTGTGGCCTTCCGGCCGGCCGGAAGATCTGTCGTCGCAGACTTCTTGTTCCCGACTTTCCCCCGACTGACTGGACCCTTGCGGCTTTTCTTGGCCATCGCGTCCTCCTGGCTCGAGGTCATGTTGCTCACCGAATTCTCGCATCAGTCAAAGCATCTTCCCTGCCAGCTCGAACGAAATCGGAACCCACTGGACCAAAGGGGCTTGCGCAGACGCCGTCCGAGGCCGACGTGAAGTGCGCGTCAAAAGAAGACGGTGGATGGTTCGGAACTGAGACCGCCGGCAAGAACGCCTCGCTGCCGATCCTGCCTGGAGTTGTGCGGCTTCCGAGTCCACCGACCGGCGGCCGCTCGGGATCCGGCGCCGCAGCCCCGCGCACGGACTGATCAGCGGTGATGAGCTTGCGGCTCGCCCTGGAGGATGAAACCTCAGATCGTCTCCCTCCCTCTCCCGGCGGGAGAGGGTCGGGGTGAGGGGCGCCCTCGTCGATTCACATTCTGTCGGCCGATCGACACAGCGGCGGGCCGTTCAATACGGAACCCCTCACCCTGCCCTCTCGGTACATCCCCTCTGGGGGAGAGGGTTGAGAATCGTGGTCCGCGGTACGACCGTTTTCATCGCAGGGCGTGTAATCAAACGGGACGCGCGCCCGTCGCGGGAAATTTCGGGGCAGCGGCGCGCCTTCGCAACGCGGGCATATCCCTTCTTCGCCCCGCGTTGCTGGGATCAGAATGCTCCCAATGTCGGTTGTCCCTCGCGTGGGCCGTGGGGCGGCGGCGATCGGCCTCGGCATTCTCCTGACGGCGGCCCAGGCGGCGGGGGCGCCCCCGACTCCCGTTCCAACACGGGCTCCCGTTCCGGTTCGGACGCCCGCCGCGGGCCGTCCGGCCGTTGTTCCCCTGGTCTCGTCTCCCCACCCCGTGGACGCCGGAGCGATCTCCGACGTCGCGCTGCTCAAGCTGGCCGAGAAGGTGGGACCGATCACCTCGATCACGAACGCCGGGGACTTGAGACTCTTCCTCACGCTCCGCAACGGCCGCATCCTGATCTGGAACCGCACCCGTCTCCTCCGCGGGACGTTTCTCGATCTCAGGGATCGCGTCTCCGCGGCCGGCACGGGAGGACTGTTTTCCGTCGCGTTCGACCCGGCGTACGCCTCCAACGGCCTCTTCTTCGTTTCCTATACCGACAGGGACGGCAACCTGGTCCTGGCGCGGTACCGCCGCACGAGTAAGAACCGCGCCGATCCCAAGAGCGGCGTCGTCCTGCTGACGGTTCCCTTCCCGTCCGACTCCGACCACTACGGCGGCGCGCTTGCGTTCGGGCCCGACGGATTCCTGTATGCCGGCATCGGCGACGGCGGATCGGCGGTCCGCCTGAGCGACGACGCGCAGCGGGACGACGTCCTGCGCGGCAAGATCCTTCGGTTGGACGTCGACGGGAAGATCCCGTCGCCGCCCTTCTACCGGATCCCGCCGTCCAATCCCTTCGCCGGCGGGGGCGCGCGCGGCGAGATCTGGGCCAAGGGGCTGCGCGACCCGTGGCGGTTCTCGTTCGACTGGCTGACCGGCGATCTCTACATCGGCGACGTCGGACAGGGCGCGTCGCAGGAGATCGACTTTCAGCCGGCCTCGAGCTCGGGCGGGGAGAATTACGGCTGGCCCGCTCCGGCGCCGGTCTCCGCCGATCTGCGCCGGCCAATCCTGACCTACGCCGACAAGACGGGTTGCGCGGTCGTGGGCGGCTACGTCTACCGCGGATCGCGGGACGCGCGGCTGGCCGGCGTCTATTTCTACGGCGATTACTGCGCGGGATTCATCTGGGGCCGCGGTCAGGTCACCAATGTGGTCGCGCCGAAACTGACGACGTTCGGGGAAGACTCCGCCGGCGAGATCTACGCCGGAACCGAGAGCGGCGTTCTCTATCGCCTGGCCTCGACGTTTCCTTCCGCGATGAGCCCGGCATCGGTGTCGCCGGCGGCGGCCGCGACGCGACAGACCCCATACGAGCCGCCGCCGCCTCCCTTCGAGTTCGATTTCCGATCCGAACCCTCGGAGCCGACCTACCCGGTCGGGACGTTCGAGCCGCCCAGGATCGAGTCTCCGTTCGCGCCGCCCGCGCCGATCTACGCCCCGGAAGCGCCGCAGGACGCGCCGCCGCCCGAGGAGCCGGCGCTCGAGGACCAGACGCCGCCCGACCAGCCGTCTGCGCCCACGCCGGCGCCTTCACCTCCGCCCCCGCCGCCGCCCACGCGGCCGCCCGGCCACGACATGGGCCCGGACCGGCTGTCCCCCGCGCCGCCGCCGGAGCGCCCGACGCCGCGCGTGGTCGAGCCCCACGGCTGACTGCCGGCTCCGGAATCACGCAGAGACCGCGCCGCGCGGAAACTGAAGCTGTCGCCCAACGAGGTCCAGCCTCTCTCGACCCCGCGCTCCGCGAGCAAGATCCTCGAGCGCGGCGTCCGCACCGAAGAAGCCGCCGGGCTCGGGAATCGGCTGGCGATCGCGCGCGAGCTTGTGCTGCTCTCGTGCGAGTCGATCACCCTGGAGAAATCGCCGATCGAAGGCCTGCGCGCGCGGCTGGAGCTTCCGAGCGGGAAGTGAGCTCGGGCTGCGTCAGATCGTGTTTCTCAACGTCGAGGGGGGGTTGCTGATCGTGTAGCTGTTGCGCGTCGGCAAAGTTCCTGCCTGGAACGCGGCGCCTTTGACGGTCTTCGCCTTGCGGCCAGCCTGTCTTGCGACGTTGGGTGCCTGAATTCTCGTCGTCCTCGAGAGCAGTTTCCCTGCCACGTTACAGGAAGACCGGATCCTGCTCCATCGGCGCGACTTGGGAACCGCGGCGCCCGGACGCCGACAGGCGACCCTCCTCAGGATGACGCGATCGATGGTCCAACTGTGGGACAAGGTCGCTTCGCTCGGGCGGTTCCGCTTCTGGTCCGACGCACACGGCGGTAGAGTTCCCCTGAGCCGATCCGATCGATGCCTCGAAAAGTGAGGATCCGTTGAGCAAGCAACCCGCCGGCGGCGCGAGCGCCAGGGGCTGGCGCTGGAAGTCCGCCGTGGCCTTCGCCGTCCTGGCGCTCGAGATCGCTTGCGGAGGCAAGAACGAGCCGGTCGGAGCGACGACGCCGGCGAGCTCCGCGCCACCGACGCCCGGGCTTGGTTCCATCTCGGGCAGTTATGTGAATCCCCCGCAGCACAACCGCGTGATCATTTTCGTCAATGGAGTGTTCGGAGACGGGACTTCGACCTGGACGAACGACGCTACCGGTAAGTACTGGCCGGCGCTCGTGGCGTCCGATCCGGATTTCGCCGACGCCGACGTCTACGTTCACAGCTTCCTCTCTCCGCATCTGACGACCGCGCAGCAGATCCTCGAGCTGGCCGGAAGAATGAAGGACTACCTGGAGACCCAGGGCGTGATTTCGAAGCACGGGGAGCTCGTCTTCCTGTGCCACAGCATGGGCGGGCTCGTCACGCGAGCCTTTCTCCTTTCGGCCAGGCTTCCGGCGGGCAAGGTGCCGATGATCTATTTCTTCGCGACTCCGACGGCCGGCGCCAACGTCGCGGGCATCGCGGCTCATCTCTCCGACAACCCGCAGCTCAAGGACATGGAGCCTCTGGACGAAGGCGGCTACGTCAAGGACCTGCGCGAGCAATGGCTCCAGACCGCCAACGAGCCGTCGCTCGACTACCCCAACAAAATCGCCTCGTACTGTTCCTACGAGCTCAAGGACACGTACGGTTTCCGAATCGTCCCGGAGCTGAGCGCGACGTATCTCTGCAATCACGAGACCCGGGCGGTGGTCGAGAATCATCTCGGCATCGTCAAGCCGGCAGACACGAACGCCGATCCCTACGTCTTCTTCAAGGCCGCCTACCAGCGGCAGTTCGGCGCCGAGGCGGCGCCGATCCGCTCGGCGTTGGCGCTGCGCGCCGTGGGGCCGATCACGGTCGAGTCGCGCGAGCTGCGCCTGGGGCGGTTTCGAGCCGCCGACGTGATCCTGAGACCGGTCAAGGCCACGAGCCAGGCCATCGATGTCGCCTGCGGCGAGGAGAAGAAGGGAACCCTCGACGCGAAAGTGGATCTCTCCGCCGGAGAGACCGTGAGCCAGGTCAAAGCGGTGATCGCCAATTCGAGCAACGTGAAGACATCGAGCGCCGCCGTCGTCCGCCAGAGCAACGGATCGGCGACGGTGAGCTACTCTATTCGGGGCCTCGACAAGGCCGGCCTCGATTGTCCCGGCGGCGGCCACGCCGACGTCGTCGTCGACTTCGTGATCACCCGCGCCTCCCTCGTTCGACCCGGTCTCGACGTTCCCGTCAAGGCACTCGAGCCCGCGAGGCCGATTCGGGAGCTTGTTGTCCGTACGCCGGCGCGGCCGAATTGAAGAGCTCGGTGGCTGACCAGCGACGAGTTGGGATCCAGGGCCGGGCGTCACCGTCGGATCAACGGCGCCGGTTCCGCTTCCAAGGGTGTGAAGAAATAGATCGACCTTACCGAGGTGCATTTATGAAAAGGGCTTTCTTCTCCCTGCTGTGTCTCTCCCTGTCACTCCCGGTCCTGGCCGATTCCGCGCTTGGGACGTTGACGGTCCGCGGAAAGACGACGACCCTCCTGGCGGTCGCCGCGGCCGAACAGGCCGACCCGGACAACTCCTCCGACCATTGGCTCGTGATTCTGGCCTCGGACCGGAAGGTCGCCGAGGAGGACCGCACGGTCGCGCGCCTGACCGAGCTCGCCAAGGACGGAAAGCTCCACGCCGTGAGGATCCTCTGGCACGTCGGCTACGATTCCGTGTTCGCCGTGCCGTACGACGCCGCGCTTGCGCAAAGCGGCCACCGGGGCTCCGAGCACCCCACGATCAATCTGCGCCGCTACGGAGACGGGCGCGTCGACGCCGAGTTCAACTCGAAAATGCTCGGGCAGGACTGGCATTTCCACGCGAACGTCAAGGCCGCCGTGAAGTCCGGCGGAGTCGTCGAGCTCGAGCCGGAGGCGGAGGAAGCCGCGGATTCGACGCCGGAGCCCGGGGCCGGCGCCACGGACGCGACGAGCCGAAAGGTCGCCCTGGGAAGGCTCGGCTACCAGTACAACGAGAGCTTTTTCCGCAGCGCGGTCGCCGATGGGAGCCTCGAGGCCGTGGGTCTCTTTCTCAAGATCGGGATGTCCCCCAACGCGCACGGCAAAGGCGAAGGGCCCCCGATCCTCCTGGCCGCGCAGCTCTGCAGCAATCAACCGCAGGAGAAGCCGCGTTCGCAGATCATCGAAGCCCTCGTCGCCGCGGGCGCAGATGTGAAAGCCAAGGACATGAACGGCTCGACCCCGCTTCTCTGGGCCGTTCAAACGGGCTGCGCACCCTCGGCCATCAAGGCGCTGCTCAAAGCGGGCTCCGATCCGAACGCCAGGGCGAAAGGCGGCGCGACGCCGATGATGTACGCGAAGATCTTCGGGCACACCGAGCTCGCGGACATTCTGCGGGAAGCCGGGGCGAAGGAGTAGGGAACGCTCTCGATGGGGATCGGCCTGGCTCAAGCCAGCTCCAACGCGGCTGACCTGCCCCTTGGCGCGGGCTGCCTCGGCGCCTTCTTTCTCCTGCTCGTCCTCGTTCTGGTCTGGGCCTTCGTCGTCGCGCCGCGGCGGGCCCACCGGCAGTTTGCCGGGTATCGGGAGCGCGGCTACGAGGAGATCGACGTGAAGACGCCCGACCTGGTCGCGGCCCTCGAAGCGCTCACGCCGATCATGCCCGAGGGAACGCTGCGGTTTCACGAAGGCCCGCGCACTCCCCTCAACGCCATGGTCTCGAAGTCCGGGTTCCATCCCCGGTATGTGGTTCACGTGGCCGAGAGGGACGACGATCGTCATGAGGCCATCACGGTTTGGCGGACGCTCTATCTCGACACGAAGCCACTCAAGCTCGACACGGAATTCAGCGCCCGACTGACCGCGATCAACATCGGCCAGGGCCGCGAAGAGCGGTTCGGGTTTCAAAAGGTCGAGGTCTCGGGGGCCTCGTCCGAGTTCGCCTCCGCCTACTCCGTGTTCTCCAAAGACGGCCGCCCGGTCACTCTTTCCGGCAGGCTCCAGGAGGTTCTCCTCGACGCCGGTCGGAGTCTCAAGGCATCGAGCCGTTTCAACACGCGCTTCACGCAGCGCGGCTGGGGAATCTCCGTGTCCAACGCCTATCTGCAGCCCAAGCCTCTCCGCGCCCTGGTCGACGCAGCCGAGCGCATCTCAGGAACGCTCTGAGCGGAAAGCGGGTTCCGGGAGCCGGACCGGAGTCGGCCGCTTAACGTCCGGGGTTGCCCGGGCTCGGAGTCGGCACAGGCACGCCGGGAAGGCCGACGGCCTGCCGCCACTGGACGAGAGTCGCACGCCACCGCTGCGGCCGGTCGACCGAGGGATCGATAACGCCCTTGGGCATCAGATGGGAAGCTCCTCGGGGCGGTTCTTTCTGGCCCACTCCTTGAACTCTGCGAGCCGGCTCCGGTCGGGCGGCCCCGCGACGGCGTGGAACAGGAATCCGGAGATCTTCCCGTTGGAATCGAAGAACCAGACGAAGCGGATGGGCTTGGGCTCCCAATCGAGAAGGCGGTAGTAGTCGTTACTCTCGTGGCCGACGGCCGACACGCTATCCGCCTGCTCGCTCCAATCCGAGTAATCTGTCGCGCTCCAAAAGAACCAGTCCCAACGATCCCAGTCGTCCGGCTCGAGATTCCGGGGTTTTCCGGGTCCCTTGCGCTCATCGGCATCGAACCAGATGCGCGCGTCCGGCGCGAGGAAGCGGCGGGCCGCCTCGAGGTCGCCTCGCTTGCCGGCCGTGAGGAACGTTCGGACGGTGGCGACGCGGCCGGACTCCTCGGCGGCGAGCGATCCGGCGCCGACGATCGCTACGAGAACGGCAATCGTGGTTCTGACACGCATTCGTTCCGCCGAAACGCCGGTGACAGGTCGGCTATTTCGACGGTCCTTGCAGGCCTGTTCCGCCGATCCGGAATCACCAGAGATCGGTGTCGCGAAAGCGAAAGCGATTCGCGTCGGACCGCGCCGTAGGATACGGCATGGCGTTGCTCGTGGTGACGGCTTCGGAGTCCCGCTTCCGGCGCGCCAAGAACCTTCGGAACGGGTCGATCTCGGCGCTGATCGGCGTCGGCGTCCTCTTCCTCATGTACCTGAACCAAGCGCGAGCTTTCGAATGGCGCCTGGCGTCTTACGGAGCGCTGGGCGGCCTGTCGATCTACATCGCCTGCCGCATCCTCAACGCATCCCTCGGCAAGACCCTCGAGAAGCGCTACGGCTTGGCGGGTCGTCTCGCGACGGCGATCTCCCTATTTCTGGGCGGCATCTCGGGATGGACCTTTGCCACATTGATCGCCGGTTCGACGCGGCTGCTGCATTTCTCCTTCTCCACCCACGACGTCTTCCTGACGCTCGCTCTGACCGGAGGCATGGGACTGCTCTTCGGGTTTGCGATTTATTCCTTCGACGTGATCGAGGATCGGCTGCGCAACAGCGTGTCGCGCCTGAAGGAAGCCGAGTTCGCCGAGAAGGAGCTCGAGCTCGCCCGGTCGATCCAACGGCGCCTGCTCCCGCCCGCCCTGGTCGAGGGCGCCGGCTACCGCGTCTGCGCGCGCAACCTTCCCGCGCGCTTCGTCGCGGGTGATTTCTACGACGTCTTTCCGCTACCGGAGGGAGCGTGGGCCTCGTCACCGCCGACGTCTCGGGCAAAGGGATCGGCGCCGCGCTCATCATGGCTTCGGTGAAAGCCGTCGTGCCGCTCATCGCTTCGGAGTCCTCGGCGGCGGAGACCCTGACGAAGCTCAATCGCAAGCTTTCCGCCGAGCTCGGTCCGAGGGAGTTCGTGGCGCTCTGCTTCGCGAAGTTCGACCCGGCCGGCGGCGCGCTCGAGATCGCCAACGCCGGCCTGCCCGATCCGTACCTGCTGAAGGACGGCGGTTTCGTGGAGGCGATCTCCGTACCGGGCCCCCGGTGGCCGCTCGGCGCCCGCGGCGAAGTCGATTATGAGCAGGTCACGATCGGCTGCAAGCCTGGAGATCGCCTCCTCTTCCTGACCGATGGTCTCCCGGAGGCGCCGCTGCGCGACGGCGGCCCTTCGGGTATGAAGCTCTGGGGCGATTGATCGCGGCCGCCGCTGTCGCGCCCCGCGGCGGCGGCGGAGAGTTTCTCGACCGCCTGTTCGACGCCAGTCCGCGCGGCGACGTCGACCGTTCTCGAGGACGACTGGACGGCGCTGCTTCTCCAGCGCGTCGAGGAAGCGCCCCCGAGCAATCGGCTGTCCTGACAACCCACCGCCGATGAGCCGGGCGGAATACCTGAGAACTGGGCAGTCTCCGCCGCCCCGATCGGGCTACTTGTGCTCGGAGATCGAAAGAATGTTTCCGTCGGGGTCCTTGAACCACGCAACCTTGTCCCCGTTGGGCGCGGTCCAGATGCCGAGCCCCGTGGGGTCGTTGACCCAAGGGTACTTCTCGAACGCAACGCCCTGCTTCGAAAGCTCGGCCGCGGCGCGCTCGACGCCCGCGACCTCCCAGCCGAGGATCGTGGAGTCGCCCGGCGCGAAACCCTTGCTCCTGGACAAACGAATCATGTTGGATCCGGATCGCATGACCAGCGCGAAGTCGTCCTGGCTGACGAACTGGAGACCCAGGACGCCTTCATAGAAAGCGCGAGCTTTCGCGTAGTCCGTGACCCGGGCAAAGCCGATCAGCCGCGCGGAGTCCATCATGGCACTCTCCTTTTGAATCGAAACAGCGGACAGACACAGGGTCAGAACCGCTCCCATCAGAATGACGAGCTGGACATTGTTTCCCATCGTTCCTCCTGGTGTCCGAGCGCCTGGTGAATCCTAGACTGCGGACCGGCCTGCGTCTTTGCGATAGATTGTCAAACTATGTCGAGAAAGCGTCAGTCGCGCCGCTCTCCTCGGACCGAGCCGGATGACCTCATCGTGCGGACGTGGACCACGACGCACTCGCCCGGAGCGTCGCTACCGCCGCGAACCTACGAGTGGAACCGACTCGTCTACGCCTCGGAGGGGGTCATCAGCGTGCTCACCGAGCAGGGAACGTAGGTCGTCCCTCCGGATCGAGCGATCTGGGTTCCGGCGGGCATCGAGCACTCGGTTCAGATGTCTGGCCGGGTTTCGATTCGAACGCTCTTCTTTTCGACCCGCCTCACGAGCCGGCTGCGAGCGGAGTGCCGCGCCATCCATGTTCCGCCGCTTCTTCGAGAGCTCATCCTGCGCACGATCAGTCGCGGTCTGCTGCATCGGGGAGTGCCCCGAGAGGCTCGACTGGCCGCAATCCTGCTCGACCAATTGGAAACGCTGCCCGCGGTCCCTCTCCCGCTGCCCCTGCCGCGGGACCCTCGCGCCCGCTCCGTCGCCGAGCTGCTCGATCGTCATCCCGGCTCGGCCCGCAAGGTCGCGGCCCTCGCCCGGAAGGTCGGCGCCAGCCGCCGGACGCTCGCGCGGCTCTTTCAGTCGGAAACCCACCTGACGCTGGGCCGCTGGCGCCAGAGGCTCCGGCTGATCCATGCGCTGCGCCGCCTGGCCACGGGACGATCCGTTACTCAGCGTAGCCCTCGACATCGGCTACGACAGCCCGAGCGCCTTCGTGGCGATGTTCAAGCGGGAGCTGGGCACGACTCCCGGGCGATATTTCGGTAGGCCTTGAAAAGCTCCCATGCAGAGAGGAAAGTTCAGCCCGAAAGGACGTCTCCCTGCCGCACCTCGGGCGGGTAGCGCTTCTCCCTTCGGTCAGAGGGCGTTCATCTGCCTCCGCCAGCCGGGCCCCTGGTCGGCGCTGGATAGTTGAAGTATTGACCCCAGGCCTCGAGGAAGCTGTTGGCCGAACGCCGCAGCTCCGGACTGGCCTCGGCGTCCGCCACCGCCTTGCCGGCCGCGTCCATGAACACGAACCCGGCGCCACGCAGCCCGTGTTCCTTCTCCTGGCGAAGGCGCACGAAGAGCGCCGCCTGCTCGGAAGGATCGAGGGCGTGCACTTGCGCCGTCACGGTCTCGACCAGCCTACGCATGGCGTCTTCCTTCGACCGGGGCGCCTCCTTGGGCGGCGCGAAGCGAAGGCGCCCGAACGTTCCGGCATAGAGGCTGTCGTCGAGGCGCCAGACGAGGCGCTCGCCGTGCGCCAGCAACGCGTTCTCCGGAGTGCTGGAGGCCATGTACCCCAGCCGGTCGAGGTCGCCCAGAAAAGTCTTCACAACTTCGCCGAGCCTCGAGTTCATGTTTCCGACGTAGTTCGGAAGCCAGTCGCCCCACCACGGCAGCGCGAGCAGCGGCACCAGCGTCAGGAACCAGAAACCCCCTCGCGGCATCTGGCCGAACATCAAGGACATGGCGACGATCCAGGCGAAGACTCCCGGCGCGAGCAGGATCGCGAAGAACACGCAGGAGACCAGCGTCGGCGGCTGATCGAGAACCTGCTCGATGAACCCGGCCGGCATCGCACTCTGCGGGTCGTGCGGATCGAAAGCCAGCGGCATGGTCGCGGGAGGCGCCGTCCAGCCCGCGACCGCGAGCTCCACGGGCTGGTCGAGGTCGAGCCGCAGCGACTCCAGTGCCGACCGGGTCGGGGGATCGTTGGGGAGCGGATCGGGCTCGGGATGCGTGGCCAGCCAGTCGCGCGCCGCGGCGCTCAGGCGCAGCTGCGGCACGGCGAAGCCGTTGGCGTCGCGGGCCCAGCGAAACGGCACATGCGGCGAGATCTGGCGCATGTCTTGCGGCGCGTACGACGTGTTGTAAGCGCTGCGCGGGCCGCAGAAAGCCCTGCGCACCGGGCCGCTGGTCCAGCCCGGGTCATACTCGACGACGGCGCACAGGGACTCCCTGGCGAACGGCCGCCAGAGGCGGTGCTTGTGCATGTCGGCGGGGTTGAAGTCGAGGGCCAGCCAGCTCTCGACGATTCGCCCATCGACGTGCGCGGTCAGCTTGCGCAGCCGCGCGGCGTCGATCAGGCGCTGGGGGCCGATCCTCCAGCCGATGACCAGGAAGAGGCAGGCGAAGAAAAGCGGGATCGAAAGGACAAATCCCCGGACCGGCGAGAGCGCCCAGCCGACGAGCTCGCCGCGAACGGCGCCGGGCAGGCCGTCGGCCGCCGAGCTGCCGCCCCTGCGCGGTGGCCTCGCGCCCGCTTCCGAGTTGTCGCCGCCTGGAGAGCGCCGCGGCCGTTTGAGTGTCACGTACGCTCCGCCAACGCCGCCTTCGCGGCGATCGTGCGCGGATCCTTTTCGCCGTGGTGGCGGCGAAGGCGCTCGAGCGCTTCTTCGAAGTCCCGGCGGGCGCGCGCGCGATCTCCCTGCGACCGGGCCACGCGCCCGCTCGCCAGGAGCATCTCGTCCAGGCGCGGGTGGTCCGCGTCGGTGTTGCGCGTGAGCGCGATGGCCTGGTCGAGCTCGGCCCGCGCTTGCGCCAGGTGCGCGGCGGTCGGCCGGGCCAGCAGGTCGAGGGCGAGTTGGAGTCGCGTCCCGGGGACAGCGGGGCTCTTCGCGCCGACGGTCTCGAGCTGGATTGCCAGCGCCCGCCGATGCAGGAGCGTTGCTTCGTCCCATCGACTCTGAAGGCGGCGAAGCTCCCCGAGGCTGTTGAGCGGCGAGCGCAGGTTATCCGATTCCTTTCCCAGCATGCCCTCCAGGCCGGCGATCGCCGCCGTGAGAGTCTTGTCGGCCAAGTCGAGCTTGCCCCGTCGCATCTGGACCTCTCCCAGATTTCCCAGCGCGGTCAGGGTCGACAGGTGCTTCTCCCCGAACGCCGCGCGGGCCATTGCCAGGGCTTCTTCGAGACGCTGCTCGGCCTCGGGATACCGCTCCTGCGAAATCAAAGACAGTCCGAGCAGTCTCAGAACGGTGGTGGTGTCCGCGTGGTGCAGCGGCCGATAGATGCGCAGCGCCTCGGCAAAGTCCGCATCTGCCTCCCGGTACTTCCGCTGGTTGACGTGGAGCAACCCCACATCGATCAACGTGGCGGCAAGCTCGGGATGATTCGGGCCCAGACTCTTGCGCTTGGCTGCGATGGCGACTGCAAACTCCTCTTCCGCTTCGCCGCGTCGACCGCGGTACGCCAGCAGCTCAGCCAGGGCGCCGTGCGCCTTCGCGGTCCGAGGATCGCTCGTCCCGAGGGAACGATCGAAAATCGCGATCGCCTGCCGGTAGGATTTCTCGGCGTCATCGAAGCGGCTGGCGCTCTCCTGGATCATGCCGAGCAGGTTCAGGTCGGCTGCAAGGTCCGGAGTCGTGGCGCGAGAGCGCCGGCCCCGGGAGGCGACGATCTCCCTGGCGAGCTTCAGCGCCTCGTCGTTCTGTCCGTCATTGGCCAGGGCATTGGCCAGAGCTTCCTTTCCTCGGATCGTTTCGGCGTTGTCCGGGCCGAGCGCGGCCTCGAGACTCGGGACCACCGCGTGCAGGTCGCGCATCGCGGCCTTTTCGTCCCCCAGCTCCAAGAGCGCCTCGGCGAGCGTGACGCGGCTCGAGAGGGTCAGAGGGTTATCGTCGCCGAACAGGCGCCGGCGCCCCGCCAGCGCGCGCTCCGCCAGGACCCGGGCCTCGGGAAGGCTGCCGAGGCTGCGCTGAATCCGGGAGACCGTGTCGTAGAGCGTGGCCTGAACATCCGGCTCCGCGCGAAGATCCGTTTCGATGCGGCGGGTTCCGTCCGCAAGGACTTGACGCGCCGTGACCGTTTCGCCCCGGGTGTGGGTCGGATCGGATCCCTGGAAGATGTCGATGAGAAAGGCTTGAACGCGCTCGGCCCGCCGCGCATTGACCCGCGCCACGCGCGCCTGCCACACGGCAGCCGTCAACCCGCCGACGAGAGACACGAACACCAGCGCCGCCGCCGCAACGCCGGCGCGATGTCTCCTCCCGAACTTGCGGGCGCGGTAGCCGAAGGTGTCGGGACGAGCCTCGACCCGCTGGCCTGCCAGATGTCGACGGATGTCCTCCGCCATCTCGCCGGCGCCCGCGTAACGGCGCTCGGGCTCGCGGCGGAGCGCTTTTTGCACGATCGCGTCGACGTCGCCTTCGATCTGGCGGGAGAAACGGCGAGCCTCGCGGGACGGCTCGCGGGGCGCACCGCTCAACACTCTGCGGCTGGGCCGTTCAATCGTCTCCCGCTCGATCCGGGACGCCAATTGCGCGGGCGACGCGGCGCTTCGGTCGTGCGGCGCAGACCCGGTCAGAATCTCGTAGAGAATCGCGCCGAGCGCGTAGACGTCCGTGGCCGTGGTGATCGGCTCGCCCAGGATTTGCTCGGGAGCGGCATAGCTCGGCGTGAGCACGCGTTCCTCGGCACGCGTCTGCGAAGCGTCGGGATCCCCCGAAAGCACCTTGGCGATTCCGAAATCCAGCAGCTTGACCTCGCCGCTTTCGTCGACGAGCACGTTGGACGGCTTGATGTCGCGATGGACGACCAGCCTTCGGTGAGCGGCGGCGACGGCTTCGGCGCACGCTGCCACGAGATAGAGACGGTCCTCGAGCGGAAGATTCCGCTTACGACAATGCTCGGTGATGGGATCGCCGCGGACGAGCTCCATCACGAAGTAGGGGCGGCCGTCCGAGGACGTCCCGCCGTCGAGCAGTCTCGCGATGTGAGGATGCTCCAGGCTCGCGAGAACCTGGCGCTCCTGCAGAAAGCGGCGTCGGACCCCCTCGGAATCCGTGCCGCGCGTCAGCAGTTTCACGGCCACCTGTTGCTCGAACTCGCCGTCCCTGCGCTCGCCGATCCAGACCTCGCCCATGCCTCCGCGCCCCAGAAGCGAGACAAGAACATAAGGGCCGATCCACTCGCCGGGGCAAGCCGTGGCCGCGCGGTCCCCGTCCGTCAGCTCGCGCGCCAGCGTCGGCGAGACGTACTCGACCGCTCCGCCTTCGAGAAAATCGCCGGCGCCGCGCTCCGCCTCGAGAAGCCCGCGCAGGAGCGACGCGAGCGGCGCGTCGTTCGCCTCCAGGTCCGAGAGTCGAGACCGGGCCTCCTCGGCCGGCAGCCGCACCAACTCTTCGAAGAGCGGCGCCGCCTCACGCATCCGCCGGTCGGCGGAATCGATCACGCCGTCGACTCCCGGTCGGATCCAGAGAGCTGTCGGAAGAGAAACGCTCGGGCGATCTTCCAGTGACGCTTGATGGTCCGCTCGGAGACCTCGAGAGTCCGCGCGGTGTCCTCGACCGAAAGCC
This sequence comes from uncultured Acidobacteriota bacterium, assembly GCA_963733955.1. GTDB lineage: Bacteria > Acidobacteriota > Thermoanaerobaculia > UBA5066 > Gp7-AA6 > DATFTF01. The sequence goes on along the minus strand of CAVTEW010000001.1, from coordinate 564,728 downwards.
CGTTGAAGAAGCGCCATTCCACGATCCGGGCGAGCTCAGAGTCGGCGGTCTCGAGACGGGTGAGCCCCTCGTCGAGGGCCAGAAGCTCCTCCGGCCTCTCGGAGCGCGGAAGCGTCCCGGCCAGATCGCCCAGAGCGAGCGGGAGCACTCCCGAGCCGCGCTTGCTGCGGAATCGGCGTCTTGCGTCGTCCACGATCACCTGCCGCATGGCGCGCGCCGTCGTCGCATAGAAGTGGTACCGGTCGCGAATCGACCAGAGTGCACCGTGCGAGAGCTTCAAGTACGCCTCGTGGACGAGCTCGGTCGTATCCAGGTTCGCGTGCCTCCCCGACGCGGAGAGCTGCCGGCGCGCGATGCGACGCATCTCCCCATAGACGGCTGCGAAGAGATCGTCGGGAGCCTTCGGGTCCCCCGCCTCGACCGCGCGGAGGAGATCCGTGATGCTGCCCGAGGGCGTCATCGGGTTGCCGGCGGCGCGCCGAAAGAGGGCGGAAGGCGAGGCGGCAAGCCCCAGGAGGCCATCGCTGGCCGCGGTCAGGCGCCTTCGCGACCGCCGCTGACCACGTCGATGCCGGCGGCCAAATGTCCTCCCCGCATACACGTTCAGCACCCTGGAGGGCTCCGATCCGGGGAAGGATAGCTCAACCCGGAAAAAGCGTGACCACGTGTCCCTCTTGCCCTCCGCTTGGCGAGTTCTGAAGTGACAGCGAAAGAGAGGAGGATTTCATGCGCATCCCGCGAAGAATCGGAGCCGGGCTCGTCCTGCTGACGGCTGTTTCGGTGGCTGCCCTTGCGGCTCCGGACTCGGCGGGGCTCGAAAAGACCCCTCAGGCGAAGGCCTTTCGCGCTCAGATCAAGGCGGCCGCGGCAGGCGACTACGAGGCGTACAAGAAGGTCACGACCGCGGAAGGCGTGACGATGGGGGAAAAGCAGATGAAGGAGCTCGGCAAGACTCCCAAGGACAGTCTGCAGCTCTACACGATGATCATGCCTCAAGACATTCGGTTTACGGCCCTGAAAGTCGATGGGAAGAAGGCCACGCTGTCGATGACTGGAAAGACGGACGGGCAGGCGCAAAAAGGGACTGTCGAGCTCGCGCAAGAGGCCGGACAGTGGAAGGTGGGTCGGGGAGAGTGGAACTCGGCGAAGTAGACGGGCGTGCGCACTCTCAGCCGCAGCGCTGGCGCGACGCGCCCGAGTTTGAAAGTTCCCCGTGGATGGAATCGGGGCGCCGCGATCGGTGATCTCGAGCGCAGATAAGGTCAGGGACGCTTGCGCGATCCCGTAACACGGTGGTCCCCTCGGCGGGCGTCCACCAGAAGGAGAGAGCGATGGCGAAAGTCGGAAAGAAATCGAACCGTGTCAAGAATCTCCCCTCCCGGGGCTTGACTTCCAAGCAGGCAAAACGAGTCCAGGGCGGAGCCGATCTCCTTCCCGCCGTCCGAAGGGCCGGTCAGGTATCCATGGCCGACGGCAGCGTCCGAAACGCCGCCGGCTTCAAAATGAATAAGGTCTGACGTCAACAACCCATCTGCCGCACCCTCCGCGAAAGCCGGAGGGCGACGCGGCGACGAATTTGAAACGAAGGGAGAACGTATGCAATCGAGCACTTCCGGTTCCCCCATCGCCTTCCTGCTCCTGCTCGGGTTCGGCCTGGCGGTCTATCTCTTCTATTGCTATTGCCTCAAGAGGATTGTCGAAAGGTGCGGCGAGCAGCCCGGCGCGATCATCTGGATTCCGCTCTTTCAGATGCTTCCCCTTTTTCGAGTCGCGAAGATGAACCCCTGGCTCATCCTTCTGATGCTGGTTCCCGTGGCGAACCTGATCGTGACGATCATGGTGTGGATCAACGTGTTGAAAGCGCTCGGGCGAGATTCGATCATGCTCCTCGTCGTTTTCCTGTTCGGATTCGTCTACATCCCTTACCTGGCTTTCTCCTCGGACAGAAACGCTTCCCCGGCAATGGCCTGATGATGACCACACCGCCGGATCGCTTTCGTTCTCGCGAGTTTCGCGCTCTTGGGGGTCGCCTGCGCGGGAGGCCCGGGTCCGGCCAGGACCGATGTGCTGCCAAAGGACGGAGGCGATCTCGGGAAGGCCTACGTCGAGCTTGCGGCAGCTATGAAGGCCGGCGACAAGGAGCGCGCGGGACGCTTGCTCGACCCCAAGGAGTGGCACCTCGGCAACAAGGAGAAGAGCTGGTTCCAGATGTTCGACTCCTTGCAAGAGCTGAAGCCCGCCGGCGGGCGGCGCCAGGGCGACCGGGCGACCCTCTTCTTCCAGACCGACGGAAACCCGCTCGAGTTTCGCTCCATGACTGCGACGCGCTTGGACGGCGCCTGGCGTTTTTGCACTCCGACCTTCGGGGCCAGTTTCAGCAAGAGCGAGATCCGCGACTGCAAGACAGGCACCGTGTTCCCGTGCGGGGCCAAAACCGCGCCTGACAGCGTCGTGTGGGGGACGATGACGCCTCACAGCGACGCGCCTGAAACGCAAAGCCATCGCGTGATCGACGGCCTGGCGGTGCGGATGATGGACGACTAGAAACAGCTCGCAAGCACGCTCGTTCTTCTGTCGGAAAACGGCATCAACAACCCGGAGGCCGTCACCGCCAGCAGCGATCCGGAGGAAGTCAAGGGTTGGCTCGCATGGCCCGTCGTTGCGCTCGACGTCGCTCCGGGCGGCAAGTCCGGCAGGGTCCAGTACTACAACGGATCTTCCCGCAAGACACTCGACATTACCAAAGGGCTGTGTATCGAATCGCGTTCGCCCGGTCGGATCCGAGGACAGCTGAAGACCGACGTCGAAAAGATCGCCCTCGACCTGCATTTCGATCTGGACACCGCGAGCTCGTGCCAGGTCGGCGCCTATCGCTGCGGACCCGACGAAACTCCGTGAGGCGAACCCGATCCGATGAACTGATCGAGCCTGGAAAACGATCGAATGGATTGCTCGCGTAAGCCCAAGTTCGCGAGGCCGTCGGCTCGAGCAAGCTCTCGTTCCCCCCTGTGCTCATGAAGTGCCGCGCGAGCGTCGGGCGGATTGTGGGCAAGGTGTCGGCGATCTACGACCCTTCGGGCGACGAGCAGTGGAGATAGGACGCCGCGGAGCCGTGACAATATAGACATTGTTGAGGACTGCTCGTGCTCGTGCTCGTGCTCGTGCCTTGGACAGTCCAGGACTCCCGCGGAAATTGCGTCGGGGAAGGGGTGCGGTCAGCGTGGCCAGGCCCGTGACGTGCAGCGCGGCCAGCGGGAATCCGACGGCGATGCCGACGGCTTGCGCTGCGTGCCGTCGCCGAGGTGAGTCGGCTTGTAGTCCACGCGAAAGACGGCGAGAAGCACGGGCTCAGTTCCAGTGCTTGAAGTCCGGCTCCCAGTAGTCCGCCAGCGGGCGCTTCAGGCCGCGGCACAGATAGATCGGGCGATTCTCCTCCGCCATCCCCCAGGGGTGGAAGTGCTCGCCGACCTGCTCCACGGACCGGCAGTGGTCCTCGACCCCGCGCCGGCCCCACTGGAGCCAGATGAGATTCTCGGGACTGGTCGCGGGAGGACCCCAGAAGAAGTGGTTCTGGTGGGCGCAGATCGGCGGAGGCAGGCCGTAGGCCGGGCCGAAGAGGTTGAGCGCTCCGGCCTCGCCGTAGTTGGAGGCGAAAATGCCGGTGCGCGCGCGCTCCTCCGGCGGAAGCGATCGGTAAATCCGGGCGACGTCGGCGACGAGCTCCGGCCAGCCGAACTGATCCCCGAGCCGCTGCTCGAGCGGTCCTTCGTGCCGCACCTCGGTCTTTGGCGGAACGAGGCCGAGGCTCCGCTCGTAGGCCAGCAGCTGATCGGGCGGCAGGATCGGAAGGATCGCCGGAACCAGGAGCGCGCCCGCGGCGAAGACATATGCGGATAGGAGGACCCTGGGCCAGAGCCGCTCCCGGCCGCGCTCCGGCCGATCCAGCCATCCCTCGATCCCGACCGCGCCGGCGGCGAAGAGCATCGGATAGATCGGAGCGAGGTAGTAGTTCTTCGCCTTCAGGGCGATCATGATCGCCAGAAGCGCCAGGTACGCCCAACCCAGCAGGCGCAGCCGTCGGAGCCTCCCGAAGAGCAGGGTCGCCAGCCCGGCGATCCAGAACGGCAGCAGGAGCGGATGCAGGAGAAGAATCTGCTGACCCAGGAAGGCCCCGGGCGAAAGAACGACGTTCTTGCCCGACCGCTGGACGTTTCGCAGATCCTCGATCGTCGGGAAGTGGTGCCGCATCTGCCAGAGCACGTTGGGAAGAAACAGCAGGAGCGCGACGGCGCCCCCGATCCAGATCCACGGCTTCGCGAGCTCGCGACGCTCCCGGGTGAGAACGAGACCCGCCACCAGGGCCGCGCCGAAGAAGAGCGTCGAGTGCTTGTTCTCGATCCCGAGGCCGGCCAGCACGCCGAACCAGACCCAGAGCCTCCCGTTGCCCGTGCGCACGATGCGAATGACGCAGAGAACGCACCCCATCCAGTAGAGCGATTCGAAGCCGTTCATCGTGAAGATGCTGTCCTCTCCGAGATAGATCGGGGCCGACAGGACGAGCAGACCGGCGAGGCCCTGGGCGAACCGGCCGCCTCCCATCTCCCGGGCGAGCAGCATCGTCAGAGCCACGCGGGCGGCGCCGGCCGCCGCGGCGATCGTCCGGAGAACCGGAAGCGATGCGCCCAGGAGGAGAGCGACCTTCGCGTAAAGACCGATGAGGGGCGCCGTGTCCACGTACCCCCAGTCGAGGTGGCGGCCGAGATCGAGAAAGTAGAGCTCGTCGCGGAAGTACCCGTACCGGCCGGCGCTGACGAGGTGCACGGCGAGCTTGGCGGCGACGAGGAGAAGGACGAGGAGGGAATCGAGGCGCGGGATTTCCCACGCGGGCGCGACCCGGCCGGCCGTCGCCGTTGGTTGCATCATCGGGTGGGGAGCTTATCTCCCTGCCCGCCCGGACATCGCCCGTTGACTTCCAGGGGCTGAACCGGAGAGGCGATCGCCGGCTACTTGTGCTCGGAGAGCGAAAGAATGTTTCCGTCGGGATCCTTGAACCAGGCCACCTTGTCGCCGTTGGGCGCGGTCCAGATGCCCAGTCCCCTGGGGTCGCTGACCCACGGATACTTTTCGAAGGCCACGCCTTTCCCGGCGAGCGCGGCCACCGCCGCCTCGATCCCGGAAACCTCCCAGCCGAGGATGGTGTAATCGCCCGGCGTGAACCCCTTGCTTCGGGAGAGGCGGATCCAGTTGCCGCCCGATTTGAGGACGAGCGCGAAGCCATCCTCGCTGACGAATTCGAGCCCCAGCTTGCCTTCATAAAAGGCGCGGGCCGTGGCGTAGTCGGTGACCCGGGCGAACCCGATCAGGCGCGCCGTGTCCATCGTGCGGCTCTCCTTTCGAAGCCCCAGCGGGGCGAGACCAATGGTCAGAATCGCTGCCTTGAGCAGAGGTCGGATTCGCGCGCGGAACATCGCCGTCACCCGGGTCGTCCCGCCCGATCGGGCCGTCTGGGTCCCCGAGGGCATCGAGCACTCCGTCGAGATGTCCGGCCGCGTCTCCATTCGCACGCTCTTCTTCTCGACGCGCCTGCGCTCCCGGCTGCCGCGGGAGTGCCGCGCGATCAACGTCCCGCCTCTCCTGCGGGAGCTCGTTCTCCACACGATCGACCTCGGCCTGCTGCATCGCGGGGTGCCGCGGGAAGCGCGGCTGGCCGGCGTCCTCCTCGATCAACTGGAAACGCTGCCGGCCGCGGCGCTCCAGCTCCCGATGCCCCGCGATCCGCGCGCCCGGCGCTGGCCGATCGTCTGCGGCGCAACCCCGGCTCGACCGGCAAGCTGGCGGCTTTCGCGCGCGACGCCGGCGCAGCCGCCGGACGCTCGAACGGCTGTTTCGCGCGGAAACCCGGCGGACGCTCGGCCGTTGGCGCCAGAGGCTGCGCCTGATCGACGCGCTGCGCCGGCTCGCCACGGGCCCTTCGGTCAGCCGGGTGTCGCTCGATCTGGGCTACGACAGCCCGAGCGCGTTCGTCGCAATGTTCAAGCGCGAGCTCGGCACGACGCCCGGACGGTATTTTCGAGCTGAGCCTCGAGCGCCGGGGACGGCGCACGACGTCCTAGCGCTGAGGAGACGCGGAGAAACGGCCGCCCGGCTGCGGCTCGCCGTCTTCCCTCGGGAGCGCGGCAAAGCCCCCGCGAAAGTCCTTGGTCATCCAAAGGCGGTGTCCCTGCGGGCACCTCGATGCGTACCGGCCCGGCGAGACGGCCAGGTCCGGGGAGAGCGTGCTCAAGCAACCGACCCGAGGGCAAGTGAGGCGAACGACTGGCAAATGATCCTCCCGGAGCGAAACGTCCAAAGCGCGAGGGGTCCTCTGAAGCCGGACCCCGGACCTCTGTCAAATCGAACTTGCGGCGCCGTGGCGACCGGGGTCGCTGCCACGGCGGCGCCCCGGGTTTTCGACCGACTGTTCTGCCGGCCGGTCCCGGGACCGGCGCTTCAGAAGCGCCGGTTGCCCGAGGCTTCGTTGCGCGGTCTCGCCTCGTTGACGGTCAGATTGCGCCCGCCGAATTCCGTTCCGTTGAGGGACAGCGCGGCCTTGGCTTCCTCGTCGTTGCTGAACTCGACGAACCCGAAACCCTTGGACTGGCCGGACGAACGATCCGTGATGACCCTGGCCGAATCCGGATTTCCGAACCGGCTGAACAGATCGCGGAGCTGATCGTCCGAGACGTTGTAGGCGAGATTTCCCACGTAGAGCTTCATGAAACTCGTTCCTCCGTATGCGCGCGGCCGGTAGAAAGGCATGCGGCAAACCGCCGGCTGCGGCGTACCACATTCTCGATGTTCTTTCGTTCGGGGATCGCCAGCGCGCGGCTGGCAAAGGCGAGCGCAACGAGAACGCGGCAAGCTTATCACAGCCCGACCCGACGCCGCCGCGTCCCGGAACGCTCCGCGTCCGCGGAGACCGGCGCATCCGCCGGCTCGAGGCGCTGCGCCTCAGGGCTTCTTCGCGGCCGGACGGTCCGACAACAGGCGGTCGATCTCGGCGGACAGACGCTTCTCGCTCAGGCGCGTGGGGCAGTACCGCCGGACGATGCCGCGGCGATCCACGAAAACGAAGGTCGGCGTCGCGGAGACCCCGTAGCGCACCATCGCGGCGTCGCTGATGGGAACGGGAACGGAGTCGGCCAGCCGGTACGTCTCCGCCCAGGTCTTCTCGATCTTCGCCTTCTCTTCGGCGCGCGCGTCGGCCTTGCCGTAGAACCGCGTCGGGGCGATGAAGACGACGCCCTTGCCGCGGTACGCCTCGACCACCTTGCGAAAGGTCGCCGACTGCATCCGGCAGTCGCCGCACGATTCCCACCAGAAGAAGAGGACGACCGGCTTGCCGCGGGCGGACTCGAGGGTCGCTGCGCCGCCGCCCGCGTGATCGTCCTCGTGGATCGCCGGCGCCGGCTTGCCGGCGAGATCCAGCATGTTGCGCCGCTTCCAGATCCGCGCGCGCAGGTTGTACGGCGCTCCGGCCCGGTCCTGCTCCCGGGAGGCCGAGTCGAGCGATGCGATCGCTTCCGACCTCTTGCCCGCGGCGGCCAGCACCTGGGCGCGCACCTCGATGGCCGTGCCCAGGGCGTAGACGGCCTCGCCTTCCTTCTCATAATCCTGCGCCGATTTCAGCTTCGCGTCGGCGATCGACTGCGCTCGCCTCGCCCACTCCGACGCGGCTTTCCAGTCGCCCAGAAGCGCCGCGCCCCGGGCGAGCCACGCCACGCCCATGGTGTCGTCGCCGTCCTCCCCATGCTCCGCCTCGTGATACTCCAGGATCGACTCGGCGCTGGCCAGATCGCCCGCGGAGAGCTTCAGGCGGAGCATCCGCACGTCGATGTTGGGAGCCGGCGTGGGCGCCGGAGCGGGCGCCGGAGACGGCGGCGGCTCCTGGGCGAAGGCAGCGGCGGACGCGGCGCAGGCGAAGAGAACCGCGGACAGGGCGGCGCGGACGTTCATGGACGCTCCTCGTGCTTCGAGCGTCCCCAACGCGGGGGTCTCCCGGCGCATTCCACCGAACCGGAGATTCAGAGGGGCTTGCGGTACACGAGGAAGCCGGAGCGCTCGGCCACGCGATCGTAGAGCCGCCGGGCGGTTTCGTTGGAGTCGTGCGTCTGCCAGTAAACGCGGGCCGCTCCGGCGGCTTTGGCGCGCGCGGAGACGGCGTCGATCAGGGCCCGGGCGACGCCGCGCCCGCGGTAGGCCGGGTCGGTATAGAGATCCTGGAGGTAGCAGGTGTCCGCCCGCATGGTCGTGCTGCGGTGAAAGACGCAGTGCGCGAGGCCGACCAGGCGGCCGCCGGCGTCCTCCGCGACCAGCGCCAGCATCGGCTCCCGCGCGTCGAGAAACCGCTCCCAGGTCGTTTGCGTGTGATCTCGGGAGCGAGCGCCGTCGGGCCGACGCGGCCGTAGAACGCGTTGTAGCCCTCCCAGAGAACGAGCCAGCGCGGAAAGTCCGGCCGGACCGCCTCGCGGATCGCTGGCGCGGTCTCCGGGAGCCCGTGTCCGTCCTCGTTGTCGAGACCCGTCTGGGAGCGGCCCTCGGATCCGCGCGACGTCATAGCGCCCTCCTCGGCGAAAACGAACCGGCGGTCGATCCCGGGGCCCGACGCCGGCCAGGGGGATCCTGGACGACTCGGGCCTCCGCCGGATAACAAGCTACACATTGTGCCGTGCAGGTCGATCCGCCGTCACGGGAGCCGGAATGGCCGCCCGCGTTCTCGAGAGCCCGACGGAACTCGGAGATCGGAGGGATCTCGAAGCGCGCGTCCGCCGATTGCTTCGGACCAGGGCCCGCGGCAGCTCCAGCCCGCCTATTCCGCAAGCGCCTCGTGGACGAACGTGATCGCGATCGAGCCCTCCCCCACCGCCGAGGCGACGCGCTTGATGCTTCCGCGGCGCACGTCCCCGACCGCGAACACCCCGGGAAGACTCGTTTCCAAGAGACGCGGAGAACGCGTCGGTCCCCATCGGGACGCGGCGAGATCGTCTTGTGTCAGGTCCTGCCCCGTCTTGATGAATCCTCCCTCGTCCATCGCCAGGCAGCCGTTCAACCAGTCCGTGCTGGGAATCGCCCCCGTCATGGAGAAGACGTGGCGGATGTCGCGCGTCTGGGAAGCCCCGGTCCGGTTGTCGCGCCAGGTCACACGCTCGAGATGGAAGTCGCCTTCCAGCCCCACGATCTCCGTTTGCGTCCGCAGCTCGATGGCCGGGTTCGTCTCGATCCGCCGGATCAGGTAGCGCGACATGGTCTCGGCGAGCCCCTCGGCGCGGACGAGGAGGTGCACGCGCTCCGCGGTCAGCGCCAGAAAGACGGCGGCCTGTCCCGCCGCGTTGCCTCCGCCCACGACCACGACCTCTTCGGAGCGGCACAGCTGCGCCTCGAGCGGCGTCGCGCCGTAGTACACCCCCGCGCCCTCGAACCGTGCGAGATTGTCCACGCCGAGCTTCCGGTAGCGCGCCCCGGTCGCGATGATCACCGTGCGCGCCGGAATCCGCGCCCCGTCCTCGATCTCGATCGCGTAGGGCCTCTTCTCGCAGGCGAGCCGCGTCGCTCCCCTGGCGATCAGCAGGTCCGCCCCGAATTTCTCGGCCTGTGTCAGAGCGCGCGAGGCGAGCTCCTGGCCGGAGATCCCCGTCGGAAAGCCCAGGTAGTTCTCGATCTTGGAGCTCGAGCCGGCCTGGCCGCCCGGCGCGTCGGATTCGAGCACCAGCACGTCCAGGCCCTCCGAGGCCGCGTACACCGCCGCGGCTAGACCGGACGGCCCCGCCCCGACGATGAGCACGTCGCGGAGGCGCCCCGGGTCGATCGACTCGTTGAACCCCAGAGAATCGGCGATCTGCGCATTGGTCGGATTGCGCAGCACCTGGCTGTCCCGGCAGATGAGGACGGGAACGTCGGCGGCCTCCACCCCGAACCGATCCAGGAGATCCTGTACGCCGGGATCGCTGTCCAGATCGACGAACGTGTAGGGATGGCCGTTGCGGGTCAGGAATTCCTTCACCCGCAGAGTGCCCTGGCAGAAGGTCGATCCGATCAGGACGGCGTCCCCCAGGCCGTGGGAGATCAGCTCGAGGCGACGGAGGATGAAGGCCCGCATGAGGACGTCGCCGATCTCGCTGTCGGTCTGAACCAGCGCGAGCAGGTCGTCCCGCTTCACGTCGATCACTTCGCCGTCCTCGGCGGCCCGGAGCGTCACGAAGCCCTGGCGCCCCGAGAGCACGTTGAGCTCGCCGGTGAAATGGCCGGTCGTGAAGACCCCGACGACCTCTTCGGCCTCGCCGGCGCGGCGCACGAACTCGACCGAGCCGCGGGTCACCACGAAGAAGGACTCGGCTCTGTGGCCCGCCGACGCGAGCACTTCGCCGGCCTCGACCCGACGGACTCGGCCGTGGCCGCACACGCGCGCGATCTGCTCGGGCGTCAGCGTCGGAAAGACGTGCTCGGGGCGCGCCGAAAGCGTCAGCGGCGTCACCGGTCTCGCCGCCGAGGCGGCGGGCGCGTCGCCCGACTCTGGGCCGCCGGCGCCGGGCGCGGGATGGGAGCGATCAGGAGTCTGAGAAGGTGTGTCCATAAGGCCTCCGAAGATTCCGGGCTCGGCCCGGCCCCGCGGGCGCGGGTCGCTCGGACGAGCTCCAAACCCTGATCTTACTTCCTGCTGGAAACGCGCAACGCCCGTCGCGGCGATCTTCGGCCGCCGGAATGCTACATTCGACCGCGTGAGCTCTCTGCCGGAGCAGCCCGTCTTCGATCTCCAGCCCACCCTCGACGGCCGGCTCCTGCGGCTCCGGCCGCTGGCGCCCGGCGACTTCCCGGAGCTCTACGCCGTCGCGTCGGACCCGCTCATCTGGGAGCAGCACCCCGCCCGGGACCGGTACACCGAGGAGGTCTTTCGAGATTTCTTCCGAGAGGCCCTCGAGTCCCGGGGCGCCTTCGCGGTCCTCGACGCGCGCGACGGACGGGTCATCGGGTCGACCCGCTTCCACGGGTACGACCGCGGCAAGAGCGAAATCGAGATCGGCTGGACGTTCCTGGCCCGTTCGCACTGGGGCGGCGCCTTCAACCGGGAGATGAAGGACCTCATGCTGCGCCACGCCTTCCAATTCGTGGAACGCGTCGTCTTCCTGGTCGGTCCGCAGAATCTGCGATCCCGCAGGGCGGTGGAGAAGGTCGGAGGGATCCTGGCCGGGATGCGGACCGACAAGACCGGACACGTCAGCGTCGTCTACGAAATCGCGCGCGAGGCGTTCGCCCGGCAGGACGCCCCCTTCCCCGGGGAGGGGCCGCAGATCCTCCTCGCCCCGGTCGGGCGGGTGGAGTCGCCGCTCACCGACCGCGCCCTCGCCCCGAAGCAGGGGGACGAGGGAGCGCCCGACGCCTGGCTCGTCTTCGACGAGGGCGCGCGCGCGGCCCTGCGCGGCCTCGAGGCGGGGATGGAGATCCTGGTTCTCACCTGGCTCGATCGGGGCCGCCGCGACGTCCTGACGGTTCACCCCCGCGGAGATCTCTCGCGGCCCGAGATCGGCGTCTTCGCCACGCGCTCGCCGGACCGGCCCAATCCGATCGGGTTGCACCGGGTCACGCTCCTGTCGATCGACGGCGCGCGGTTTCGCGTGCGCAATCTGGAAGCGCTGGACGGGACGCCGATCCTGGACGTCAAGCCGGTTCTCGGCCCTGTCGGAGATCGCTGAACGTGAGGGCCGCGGAAGACTCAGGCGCCGCCGGCCGAACCTCGCGAGGGCGCTCACGCGTATGAGATGACACGCCGCGAGACCCGGCGTAGAACCATCATGCAAGCCAATCCCGGCAAGGTCCTCTCCGTCAACGTCGGCAAGCCGCGCGAGTTCGATTACCACGGCCGGACCGCCCGCAGCGCCATCTGGAAGGCGCCCGTCGCCGGGCGCGTCGCCGTCCGAGGCGTCAACCTCGCCGGCGACGACCAGGCCGACCGCGGCGCGCACGGAGGTCCGGACAAGGCCGTCTACGCCTATGCCGCCGAGGACGCCCGCTGGTGGAAGCAAGAGATCGGCCGGCCGCTCGCGCCCGGCGAGTTCGGCGAGAACCTGACGACCGAGGGGATCGACGTCAACGGCGCCTGGATCGGGCAGCGCTGGTCGATCGGCAGCGTCGTCCTGGAAGTCTCCGAGCCCCGCATTCCCTGCTGGAGGCTGGCCGTCCGTATGAACGATCCCCTGTTCCCGCGCCGCTTGACCGAGGCGCAGCGGCCGGGCTCCTACCTGCGCGTCGTCGAAGAGGGAGAGCTCGGAGCCGGAGACGCGATCCGCGTTCTCGAGCGGCCGCACTCCGACCTGACCGTGCGGGACGTGTTCCGGATCTACACGCGCGACCACGGCGAGGCCGGGCGGATCCTGGCCGTCCCAGCAATGTCGCAAGCCTGGAAGGAGTGGGCGAGCGACGCGCTCCGGCACGCGCGGGAACGCAGCGAACCCGCCCGATGAGGGGCCGTTCCTGCCGGTGAGATAGTTCGCCCGCTCGCGGCACTCCTTCATTGGGCCCCAAGCGGCCGGAATCCGAGGAGGTCGCGGATGAACAGACGTCGGATTGCCCTCACGGCGGCGCTCCTGAGCGGCGCCCTCTTCGCCGCGGCGCCGGCCCGCGCCCAGACCAGCCTGACCGGCACCTGGACGGCCAACGACGGCGGCGTCTACTACTTGCGCCAGATCGGCGACCGCCTGTGGTGGGCCGGGTTCAGCGCGGAAACGCCGGCCGGCGCGGGCGACTTCCACAAGGGCCTCGCTTTCACCAACGTGTTCCAGGGACGGATCGCCGCCGGCGTCGTCACCGGCGACTGGACCGACGTCCCGCGCGGCCTCACCTTGAACGCCGGCACGCTCTCGCTCACGATCGGAACCGATGCGCTCGCGCGTCAGTCGGAAACCGGCGGGTTCGGAGCGACGGCCTGGCGTCGGACCACTCCCGCCTCGCCGCCCCCCGACATCTTCGATCTCTTCGACCGCGTCAAGAAGAACCAGAACGCCTGGCGGGACCACTCGCTGCTGGACAACTTGAAGCCGGCCAAACGCGACGCCGTCGTCGTCTTCGGCAGCGTCGTCGCCGACGGCAGCGATCCCAAGCCGATTCGGCTCGCCTACCGGACCCGCAACGGGAGGAGCTACAACGATTTCATCTGCCTGGACGGCAACGACAGCCCGCCCGACGGCGACATGAACTTCAACATCGAAGTCGACCGGGCGGACCTGGACGCCCAGCTCGGGTTCTGGAGCGACGGCTGGGAAACGAGCCACGGCATCACGCCGTCCAACTACCGAGCCAAGCTTGCGCGGAAGAACCAGCTCCACGTCGAGTCGATCATGTTCGGAGGCACGCGGGAGTGCGGAGACGGCGGCGTGACGTCGTTCCTCCTCCCCGGCTGGCAGCAGCCGGGCGCCGGGAGCACGCTCTTCAACGGCCGGCCCATCTTCGGCCAGCTCGATCTGACCGACGTCGACGCCAACGACTGCCGCGTCAACGCCATCCGCGGACGGGCCATCCCGTTCGGCGCGCGCGTGCGCGTGACCGGCGTCCTGGTGCTCGACTGCGGCCACGGCTGGACGCGCCCGTGCGACGAGGACGACGCGGGAACGCAGAACCAGGAAATTCATCCGGTCTACGCGCTGGACGTCGTCCAGGACTTCCAACAGCCGCGGCCGTTCGCGAACCTGACCGGCGCCTGGAGCGCCAACGACGCGGGGACCTACTACGTGCGCGAGATCGGAAACACGGTGTGGTGGCTGGGCGTGTCCTCCAACGAAGGACGCGCGTTCGCCAACGTGTTCAAGGGGACGCTGGACAGCGGCCTGCTGACCGGGGAATGGGCCGATGTCCCGCTCGGCGCGACGTCCGGCTCCGGCAGCCTCATGCTCTTCGCGGGTCCCGCGGGTCCGACCAGCACGGTCCTGCTCCGCAACACCGTGACCGGGGGCTTTTCCGGCTCGTCCTGGCAGAAGCTCTACGACGAAGGCACGCGGAGAATCATCGTGGTCTTCGAGTCCGCCACCGCCGCCGGGCAACTGTTTGCGTCCGACCGTCCCGAGCCGTTCGAGCTCGCCGTCGGGGACCGGCGCCTGGAAGCCCGCCCGACGAATCCGCGAAAGATGCCCAGGCCCGGCGGAGGCCCGGCGTCGCAGGTGACGCTGGCGGCCCGCGTCCAGGTCAACGCGTCCCAGGCCGGCCCGCTCCAGATCAGCGCCCGATATGCCGGCTACCGGGCCGCGTGGTCTCTCCCCACGGACGGCGGCCTGAAACCCGGCGTGTACGTCCAGGTCCTGAACGCGCCCTCGCGGCTGCCCGAGACCTTTGGAGAAACCGCCGGAAGGCCCGCGGGCCCCCTCCCCAAGCTGTCGATCACCTACCGCGTCGAAGTCGCCGAGGGCCCGGAGCGGTAGAGACGACGCCCCGGCGCCCGACGCCCGAGACCCGGCCGCGCGGCACCGCCGCGTTTCGCGGAGATCCGCCTACGCGGTGATCTCCTTCGAGGTGATCTGGTACTTGAAGTTGTCCGGATCGAGGGGATCGAGGCGGCCTTCCGCCGTCTCCGCCTGCGGGTACATGAAGAAGTTGATCGGCGGACCGCTCGATCCGGGCAGGGCCACGTCGTGCCCGAAGTTCAAGGCCATCCAGTTCATCTCCCAGGAGCCGAAGAGGCGCGCGCGGGCCTTCTTGACCATCTCGTCCTCGAGGGGACGATTTCCCGGCGGCTCCTCCAGCACGACCTTGCGCACGTCGGCCGGATCCACGGGGACCCATCCGTAACCGGCCAGGTACACCTCGGCGCGGCAGTGCTGGGCCTTGGTCACGTTCTCCGTCGCCGCGCCCAGGCTCTTGTATCCGAGCTCCGACTTGGCCACGCGCAGGCCGTAGACGTCCCGCGCCGGAAGACCGACCGAGCGCGCCAGCGCCACGTAGAGCGCGTTCAAGTCCGCGCACTTGCCTCCCAGGTCCTTGGACTCGAGCATGAACCGCACGTCGCCGACGCCGCAGCCGCGGGTCTTGGGATTGCGGAACGTGTTTTCGACGATCCACTCGTAGATCGCCCGGGCCTTCTCGACGTCGGTCTTCGCGTTCTGGGTGATCTGCAGCGCCGTCGCTTGGACGATGCCGTCGGTCGGCATGACCTTGGTCGGCTTGAGAAAGTTCGCCAGCTCGGCCTTTTCGGCCCTGGCCGCCCTGCCGGGCGCGGAGAGATCGACCGCGGCGTTGCGGGTGGACGCGCGGCAGGTGAGGCTGACCACCGGCTTGACGCCTTCCGGGAACTTCGCCGAGACGATGCCGAGCGCGTCCGGCTTGCTCTCGACGACCAGCTCGGCGGCGCCGCCCTCGGCGCGGAAGTCGTTGGCCAGCGTCTTCTGGTACGCCGTTTCGCGGATCAGGGCCGCCGGCAGCCAGACGCGCGTGGCCCCCGCCGATTTCAGAACCTCGACGGTCGTCGTCACTTCGAACGTTCGCCATCCCGACGCCGCGGGCGTCAGCCCGAGAGCGAAACGGCTCACCGCCCTGGGAAGGGCCAGGGTCGCGGAGGCCGCGCCCGCGGTCCGGAGAAAATCGCGTCGATTCATGCGCTGCTCCTTGCCGGGAGATCCTACGAAGATCCTCCCACGCCGAATAACCTATAACCGAATCCCGCGGTCCGCAACGCGGCTCTTCCATCGACGCCGTCGCGTTCCCGGCCTCCCAGCACTCGGGCGGCCGCGCCGAGCGCGCGGGCCTCGGACGCTCCTCGCTCATCGCCTCCTTCGGGAGGCGGACCCGCCGCCGGGGCTTGCGGTGAGACAAATGCCAGGCTGTGAGCCCCGGCCCGGAGGCCTTCCCCGCCGGGACCTTCGAAATCGCGTTGGTCCGCAGAGGACGGAAGAGACCGAACGTTTCGCTCGCACTCGCGGCGATTTCGCAAGCGGCGGGCTGGAAGAAATCGCCCCTTGCCACGCCAGGCCCGCCGCGTGGTCCCAGGGGAAGGCCGCAGGGCCGGGGCGACGGACTGCTGTGAGAACAATCTCTCGAGAATTGACAGCTAGCGGCCGCGGCGGCGAAGGGTTTGGGCGAGGTGGCGCGCCAGCTCCGCGGGAACGTCCAGTCCCACGAAGGGCAGGAGCCAGTAGCAGGCGCCCGGGCGGTTGACCTCCAGAAAATAGTAGAAACCGTCACGACCCCGGACCAGGTCGAAGGAGCCCCAGGTAATGCCGAGCGCCTTCATCATCCGGAGGATGGCCGCCTCCACGGCCGGCGGTAGGCGCATCCGCTCCCACTTGACCCGGGCGTTGTCGTAGACGCGCCAGTCCATGCGGGCGGACGGCGAGGCCTGCGAATCGATCCGGCACGCGAAGATCCGCCGTCCGATCGCCACGGCCCGGACGTCGAATTCCTTGTCGACGTACCGCTGGAATCCGCAGGGCGAATGCTCCAGCCGCCGGCGCTGGCGGGCGCCGAGCGTCGCGAACATGGTGAAGAAGCGAATCTCGGTCTTGCTCAGGTCGCGGAACAGCACCTTCCCGCGGTGGCGCTCGAGAAACCGGCCCGCGACTGCGGGGTCGTTGGTCAGGATCGTCTCCGGCGTGCGGAGGCCCGAACGGCGCGCGATCGCGAGCTCGGAAAGCTTCTCCTGCCAGTCGTTCGAACCGGCCAGCGGATGCGACGGCAGCCAGAGAACGTCGGGAGGGAGCAGCTCCTTGAGGTCCCGCAGGACCTGCATCCATCGGTGGAGGAGAAGATTACGGGAGACCCGGCGGGTCGAGATCCGATTGAGGATCGACAGGGGCTCGGCCCAGATCACCGCCGCCACGTCGCGCAGGAGAAGCCGCGCGGGACCCAGAGCGAACGCGCTCGGCTCCGAGCTTCCGACGCTCAACTGAACCCGGCCGCATGAACTCCAGGAAATCCAGGAAAAAGAACTTGAGCCCCCGCGCGCGCAGGGCCTCGAGGATCCCCGGGCTCAACGCTCCGGATTCGAAGGCCAGGACGACGCGCTGACGCCGCCGCCCCGGCCGGTAGTTGGTCTGAACAGCGTTGACCGACCGGGGCGCGTCGCCCGACCGGAGCTCCGCCCGCTTCGGATCGTGGGGCGTCCAGCACCAGTCCCCGACCGGATGCGCCTCCAGGACGACGCGGCCCCTCGGCCGGTACTCCAGGCCATACGGCTGAGGCATATCGGATCGCTTCCGCCGCGGGCCGGCCGGCGCCGGTGGCCCGCCGGTTCCCTACCTCGAGGGGTCGCCCCCAGCCGTGAACTCGTCGCGGACCCGGTCGTCGTACGGTCTGGAAAGCTGGGTCTTCGAGGACACCCCCCCGCGGACCCTCCCCGACTTCTTGACCACCAGATCCCTGGCCGCTCCGGACGCGCTGGAACCTCGGTTTGCCTTCTTGGCCGGCATAGATCCTCCTTTCTCTCTGTCCGCGCAAACAGAGCGAAGATCGGATCAAGCCGGGAGGCCGGGCGCCCCCGGCCTCCTCCTCCCAAAGACGAACGCCGGCCTCAGACCGCCTGGAGATGGGCCTCGACCAGCCAGAGGCTCTTGTCGATCCCCCGCGAGATCCCGGTAAAGAGGTCGGCGGTCCCGGCGTCCCGCAGGTCGGCGGACTCGTCGATCGCGCGGCGCACCCGCGATCCGAAGGCGGCCAGGGCGTTGGCCAGAGCCTCGAGGTGGTCCCCGCCGGCGGTGATCGCATCCGGATACTCCTCCAGCTCGGAGCGCCGGGCCGCGATGCGCAGGGTTCCCTCCGCGACGCCGCCCAACTGCACGGCCCGTTCGGCCAGCAGATCCACGTCCTCGACGAGCGCGGCATGGATCTTGTCGAAGAGCTCGTGCAGGGCGATGAAGCCCGGGCCCTTCACGTTCCAGTGCGCCATCTTGGCCTGGGCCTGAAGGTCGATCGCGTCGGCCAGACGCCGGTTCAAGAGCACCACGAGCTGCGCCCGCGCCGCCGCCGGAACGTCGTTGCGGGTGAGAAAGAGTTGTTCCCGTTCGAGGACCGCGGTTGCCATGGCGGACTCCTTTCGACTCCTCGATGAGACCGCGTTCCGGCGCGCCACGCCAGATCCGTTCTCATCAGGCGCCCGGAGCCTGCCGGGCGGGACGCCGGCGAGGAAACAATATGCAAATTGTTCTTCGCCGGCGGCCGCCCGGTCAGGGCAGCCCGAAGGTCGTGGAGACGAAGACGGCCATCTGCCCGCGGGTGACCGGGTCGTTGGGGCAGTAGTTGCCGCCGCCGCACCCGGCGGTGATGTTGCGCCGCACGAGCTCGTAGATCCACTTGGAGAATCCGCTGGAGCACGGCACGTCGGTGAACGTCGCGGTCGTGCAGGGCGGAGGCGTATAGGTCGGGCCGCCCTGCGTGCGCAGCAGGAACACCGCCATCTGCGCGCGCGTGACCGCGTCGCTCGGGCAATAGTTCCCGCCCCCGCAGCCGCCGGTCACGCCCAGGGCCGACAGGGCCTCGATGTACGCCGCGGCGAAGGAGCCGAGCGGGACATCGGTAAATACGGTTCCCGTCGCCGGCGGAGGCGTGTAGCAGAGGCCCAGGTTGCCGCGCAGCAGGAAGACGGCCATCTGGGCCCGGGTCACCGTCGCCGTCGGGCAGTAGTTGCCGCCCCCGCAGCCAGCGGTGATGCCGTTGGCCACGAGCTTGTCGACGAAGAAGTTGAACGGACTGGGCTGCGGCACGTCGTTGAAGAAAGAGACGAAGGCGTTCTGCAGCGTGCCGGTCAGGCCGCCGCTCGTCACGGTGATGGCGTTGACGGAGCCCGCCGGGAGCGCGGGCGCGTCGCACGTGATGCTCAGGGGATTGACCACGACGATGTTGGCCGCGGGCTGGCCGCCGATGGTCACCGTGGCTGGCGCCTGAAAGAGCATTCCCGAGAGACTGAGGTTGGTTCCGCCCGTGGACGGTCCCGCCTTGGGGTTGGTCGCGAAGATGTTCCGCTGCGAGAACTCCGACGTCTGGCCGAGCGGGCTCGTCGCTGTGGCGGTCACGCGCGAGCCGGCGGGGACGGCCACGGGAAAGACCATGCTGAAGGACCCGTTGCCGGAGCCGTCGGTCGTCAATGGCGTCGCGCCGAGGTACGTCCGCCCCTGGACCCACTCCTGCGGCCGGGACGCGCAGGCGGGGTTGGCGTAGACGTCGATGTCGTAGACGGTGCTCGCGGCGCTGTTGAGCGTCCCCTGCACGGTCGTCGAGGAAGCCCCGTAGGTCACCGACGTGATGATCGGAAAATTCTGAAGGCCGTTGCCTCCTGAATCGAGGTCGCCCGGATCGTTCGGCGTGACTCCGTCGGGAGCTCCGGTCGTCAGGTCGATGCCCAGCCCGTCGGCCACGGACGTGCCCTTGGTCCCATAGATGAGGTTGCCGCGGATCATCACCCGGTCGCTGTCGACGGTGACGCCGTATTGGCCACTAAAGGCTATGAGATTGGCTTCGCCGGGATTCACTCCGCCAATGACGCAGTTATCGGCTTCCACGTCGACGCCGGTCCTCAGGTTGCCGAGATCGAGCGTGCCCGTGGAATCCGTGCCGATGAAGTTGCCCTGGACCACCGTTCCCCTGCCGCCCTGGATGGTGATTCCGGCGACCTGGTCGGATCCGGCGATCACGTTCCCGGCCCCGGGGACGGTCCCCCCAATGGTGTTGTTGATCGCATAGGCGGCGATTCCGTACTGCCCAATGCCGATCACTTTCGTCCCGGTGACGTCCGTGCCGAGGAAATTGCCCTGAATCTGGGTGTTGACGACGGACGAGGTGCCGAGGCTGTTGCCGATCGCGATGCCCCCTCCGACCCCCGAGATCACGTTTGAGGCGGCGGGAGTCAATCCCCCGATCACGGTGCCGGAAGCGACCCGCAGGGAAATTGCGAATCCCGAAGAGACCCCCAACGGCGCCGTCCCCGCCGCGTTCGTGCCGATCAGATTGCCCTGGATGACCAGGCCCAGGTTCGCAGAGTCTCCGACCTCGATTCCGCGAAGGCTGGCGTTGATGAGATTACGGGCCGCCGGGACCAGGCCGCCGATCGTGTCGCCCGTGCCCGACACCACGTTGACACCCCAGAAATCCTTGCCCGCAAAGTTCGCCGTCCCCGACGCGTTGGCCCCGAGGAAGCAGCCTGTGATCGCGTTGCCCGTGCCCGAGGTCAATTGAATGTCGTAGCTGGAGCTGCGATTGATGATCAGACCGCGGACGGTGATGTTGTTCGCGTTCACGTTCAAGCAGACCGGCCCGGCGTTGGTGCAGTCGATCTCGATCTGCAGGATCGTGTTGAGCCCCAGCCCCGGGCCGTTCGTGTTGGCCGTGGCGCCCGGCTGCAGGTACCCGTCGATCGTCACGGCTTCGGTGATGATCGGGAGCGCCGAGGCCGGCGCGATCGTCTGCACGCCCGAACCGGTGATGTTGAAGGAAATCGTGTCCGCGCCGGGGTTGGCGTTGGCGTCCAGAATCGCCTGGCGCAGCGACCCTGCGCCCAAGTCCGCGGTGTTCATGACCGGGAAAGTGGTGGCCCGGGCGACCGCGGCGAGCGCCAGAAAGGCAACGGAGGAGATCAGCTTGCGGCAAGCCTTCATCGTTCGATCCTTTCGTTCGGAGAGCGGCCGAATCCTATCCCGGGCTCCCAGCGGGGAAGCGGGCCTTCGGGAGACCGCCCGCCCGGGGGCTTGCCCCGCGCGCCGGACGGAGTAAGCTTAGGCTGTCGAACTCGAGGCTTTTGGCGGAGTAACGATGCCCAGTGTAGGTACAACGATCAGCGACGCAATCGACGGCTTCGTCCGGAGGCTGAGCGGGCAGCGGCTGTGCGAGCACTGCGGGCAGTGGGCCAAGAACCCGCACAAGTCCGCCGATAAGTTCTTCTGCGACAAGATCCACGCCTCGATCTACTTCAACAAGCAGCAGGAAGCCATGAAGAAGGCGATCGAGAAGAAGCGGGAGCAGGAGCCCGGCTACCGGGGCTGACCGTTCCGCCCCGGCTCCGTCCCCGGATCCCCCAGCCCGCTGCCGCCATCCCCATCATCGACCCAGACGGCCGGCGCCGCGCGTGTCAGGCCTTGCGGCTCACCACACCCGGACCCGCGCATCCGGCGCGAGGTAGAGCTTCTGCCCCGGCTCCACGTGGAAGGCTTCGTACCAGGCGTCGATGTTGCGCACGGTGTCGGCCCGGTACTGCCCGGGAGCGTGGCCGTCGGTCATGATCTGCAGGCGCAGCAGCTCGGGCCGGGCCTTGGAGCGCCAGGCCTGGGCGAACGAGAGGAAGAAGCGCTGGTCGCCGGTGAAGCCCTGTCCCTCCGGCGCGGGCTTTCCGGAATAGGCGCTCCGATACGCGTCGAAGGTCGCCGACAGCCCGGCCACGTCGGCGATGTTCTCCGAAAGCGTCAGCTTTCCGTTGACGTGGAGGCCCGGGAGGGGCTCGTAGCCGTCGTACTCGGCGGCCAGGCGCTGCGCGGCGGCGTTGAAGTGCGCGAGGTCCTCGGGGGTCCACCAGTTCAGGAGCCGGCCGTCCGCGTCGAACTGGCAACCCTGGTCGTCGAAGCTGTGGCTGATCTCGTGCCCGATGACCGCGCCCATGGCGCCGTAGTTGAGCTCCGGCGGGGCGTCGATCTGGAAGAAGGGCGGATTCAGGATCGCCGCCGGAAAGTTCAGGGCGTTCTGCAGCGGCAGGTTCACCGCGTTGACGGTCTGCGGAGTCATGCACCACCGGGTCTTGTCGACGGGTTTGCCGAGCTCGGCCAGGCTCTGCCGATAACGCAGGAGACTCGAACGCCGCAGATTGGCCAGCGCGTCGCCGTCGACGACAAGGCCCGAGTAGTCGTGCCAGTGCTCGGGATACCCGATGCCCACGTAGAGGGTCTCCAGCTTGGCCTTGGCCTTGGCCCGCGTGGCCGGGGACATCCAGTCGAGCCGGTCGATGCGCTGGCGGAAGGCCGCGACGATGTTCTTGACCATCTCCTGGGCCTGCTCCTTGGCCCGGGGCGGGAAATACTTTTCGACGTAGAGCTTGCCGACCGCGTCGCCCAGCGCTCCGTTGGTGGCGCCGACCGCGCGCTTCCAGCGGGGCCGCGGCTCCTGCGCCCCGGTGATCGCCGTGCCGTAGAACTTGAACTGCTCGTCGGCCAGGGCCCTGGGCAGGAGCGCCGACACCCGGTCGACGGCGTGGAAGGTCAGATAGTCCTTCCATTCCGGCAGCGGCCTGCTGGCGACGAGCGCCGCGATGCCGGTGACGGCGGAAGGCTGCCAGACCATGATCATCGGCTGACCGGCCAGTCCGGCGGCCTCGAAATAGGCGGCCCAGTCGAGCCCGGGAGCCTTGGCCGCGAACTCGGAGACCTTCCAGGGATTGTTGGCCTTGTGCACGTCCTCCGAATCTGTCCGGCTCACGTGCGCGTCGGCGATCGCGCGCTCGAGCTCGTAGGCGCGGGCCGCCCGCGCCGCCGGATCGGACACCTTGGCCAAAGTCAGGACGGTCTCGATGTGGGCCTTGTACCTGGACTGCAGCGCCTGGTCCCGCGCGTCGGAATTGCGGTAGTTGTCCCGGTCCGGCATGCCCAGGCCGCCCTGCATCAGGTAGGCGACGTTGCGATCCGGATTGGCGAAGTCGGGCGAGACCCACACGCCGAAGAGACGGTCGGTGTGAAAGTTCGTGTTGTTCAGAGCGTCGACGTCGGCCCGCAGCTCGCTTCCCAGGTAGCGCGCCAGCGCCTTGCGGTCCGCGATGGCCGCGATCCGCGCGAGGTCGTCCCGGATCGGCGCGAGGCCGCGCGCCTCGATGGCCTTCTCGTCCATGAAGGCGTTGTAGTAGTCGCCGACTTTCCGGGCGTCGGAGTTCTTCGCCGCGCCGGACTGGCCGGCCTGCCGGATCAGATCGGCCGTCCGCTTGTTGACTTCCTCATCGATGACGCTGAACGCGCCGATCGCGGGCCGGTCGGCGGGAATCGGCGTCGCGGTCATCCATGCCCCGTTGGCGTAGGCGTAGAAGTCGTCGCCCGGGTGCACCGCGCGGTCCATTCCCCCGACGTCCAGGCCTTTCTGGGCCGTCGCCGCGTCCGCCGCGGCGAGTCCGGCGGCGCCGATCGCCGCCAGGGCGAGAGCCAGGAGGCTTCGCTTCGTCATGATCTTGAGCATGCGTCCTCTCGTCGTTTCTCCAGCCGTGCGGCTGGTAAAGTCCAGGATTCAAGACTATCCGAAAGAGTACGGGAGGAGGCTCGGAGGGTTTCGCCGACGGCCGCCACTCGAGCCTGGCCACGGTCATCGCGGCCGCGGTCTGCGCGTACGCCGTCTCCGACGTCGTGCACGAGGCGCTCGGCCACGCGTCCGCCGCGCTCCTGACGTCGTCCGTCCGAATCCTCTCCTTGTCCTCGGTCGCGCTCCAGACCTCGGCCGAGAACCGCGCCGTCGCCGCCGCGGGAACGGCCGCGAACCTCGTCGTCGGCGCGCTGGCCCTCATGCTCGCGCGGAGGGGACAGACCTGGACTCCCGCCCGCTACTTCCTTCTCCTCCTCGGAGCGGTCGATCTCTTCAACGGCACGGGATATCTCCTCTTCTCGGCCGTCCTGGGCCTGGGCGATTGGGCCGTCGTCATTTCCGGCCTCGCTCCGGCCGCCGCCTGGCGGGCGGGCATGGCGCTCGTGGGCGCGGCGGCCTACTGGGAATCGATCCTTCTCGTCGCCGGAATCGCCGCCCGGCTCGTCGCCTCCGGGCGCGTCTTCCACCGCGACGTGCCGCGTCTCTTCGTCAAGCCTTACGTGGCCGGCGGCGCGCTCTACGTCGCCGGCTCGGCCATGAACCCCATCGGCCCGCGGCTGATCCTGATTTCGGGAGTCAGCAGCGGCTTCGCCGCCATGGCCGGCCTGCTCGCCGTTCCCGCGATGGTCGAGCGCCGCGCCGGCGCGGGCGCCCCGGGAGGAGACGTCCTCCCCTTCCGCTGGACCTGGGTGAACGTCGGCGCCGTCAAGGCAGCTCGAACTTCCCGCTCTGGACCATCTCGTCCAGCGTCATGGCCGGAGCGAACGAGGTCTTCTTGTAGGTCGTCTGGATTTCCGACTCCTTGAACGCCTTGAGCCTGGCGGCCGCGATCCCGTTGCCCTTGCCGGCCTTCCAGGCGCCGGCCCAGAGACGGGCCAGCACGCGCACGCTGTCGGCCAACGACCGGACCGTCGCGTCGCGCACCTTGGCCGTGGCCCAGAGCTGCCGCGCCCGCGCGGAATCGGACAGCGTGGGATCGTCGGCGTCGATGATCGTCTCGGGCTCAAGGCGGTCGTGGGCGTCGCTCATGAGCTGAAAGGTGGCGCGCGCCGCTTCCCAGCCATTGGCCACGTTGTCCTTGACCTTGGCGCCGGCGAGCGCCGCGTCGACCGCCTGGAGCGCCGCGAGGGTGTCGACCTCCAGCATCTGCTCCTCGTAGATCCCGTGGACTTTGGCCGGAGCCGTCTTCTTGTACTCCTCGTACTCGTGGCTGCTGTGAGCCACCGGATACGAGCCGGCCGGCTCGTCGATCATCGGCAGGCGGCCGTGATGCAGGTAGGAGCAGTGCAGCGGCTGCGAGGCGTCGCCGACGTAATGGGCCATGACGCCGGCGGCGGCTAAGAACGTCTGGACGTCCGGCTTGGCCTTCTTCAGCGCCGCCACCATGATGTCCCAGAGCTGCCAGACCCGGAACGGCAGCAGCCCCTCCTCCGGGCCGCAGCCGGCCTGCGCGAACCCGGCGAAGTAGTCGCGCCAGACCGCCGGGTCGATCTTCCTGGGATTTTTCCGGCAGGCCGCCAGCATGGAAGGACCGCCGTCGATCGCCGGGATGTCGATGTCCGCGAAGTGCTGGCCCGGCTCCGCCTTGCGCGCGTCCACGAACTTGGAAGCCGAGATCCAGACGTAGTCGGGCACGTCGGCCAGGGGCACGAAGCCGCCGCGGCCCATCTTGAACTGGCTGCCCTGGGAGAGCACGTCGTTGCCGAATCCGATGTTGGACTGGTTGGCTTTCATGAGGTCGCCGACCTTGCCGGTCACCAGGTCGCAGGCCTTCCAGCCGATGGCGAAGTGACCGAGCTTCCCCCAGTATTCGTCGTGGCCCGTGCTCCAGGTGCGCACGATCTCGACGTCGAGCACCCGGCAGACCGTGGACACGAAGGTCGCCAGCGCGAAGGCCGTCTTTTCGCCGGTCGGAAGCGCCACGCGCTGCCCGCCCCATTGCATGGCCATCGGGCGAAGCCGGCGCGCCCGCAGGCCACGTTCGGGAGGATCGGCCGGATGGAGGATTGGGCCCTTGCCCAAGGGCCTTGCCGTCGAGGAAGGATCGTAGAACCAGAGCGTGCCGGAATCGCCGGGATGGGTCTCTGTGCTCGAGGGCTCGGGATGGCGCGGGTCGCCGCTCGCCGCGATCTTGCGCGGACCGATGAGCAGATCGCTGACGTAGTCGTAGTCGCCCAGGGACTGGTAGCGGAAAAAGAGTCCCTGGATCTGTCCTTCCAGGACGCCCGACGTGCCGCCGAACCCCCGCACCGGCAGTCCCAGCAGGTCCAGCGTCAAGGTGGACGCGGTGGCATCGAAGACCTCCCCGATCTCGCCGATGCCGAAGACCTGCGATGTCCATTGGGAGACGTCGTCCAGGCGGATCAGGCCGGCGTCGACGTTGACGAACGCGTGCGAGGCGCCCAACGCCGGGAACAGGCCGGAGAGGAGCTGCTTGTTGGCCGCGGCCCCGTCGGCCTCGCCGATGCGCGTGGCCTCTCCGCGGATCCGCGCGTAGACCGGCTCGCCGGCCGTCCCGGCCACGTGCTTGTTGGTCAGCGCGTAGTAGTTCCCGTCGCGCGTGACCAGGCAGGCCACCGTTCCGAGCTCGGTCAGGCCCTGGCCGTGGCGCTCGCAGCGGTAGCTGCCGCCCAGAAGCTCGCTGGCGAAACCGGCATCCATGATCGGCGGCGGCACGGACTCGTCGGGCGTCCCCAGGACGACGCAGGTCGGGACCTGGCGCCCATCGGGCAGGTAAAGGCGCTTGGGAATCGCCTGGTCTCCCAGAGCGCTGCTTCGCTCCCAGCGGCGCACGAAGACCAGGACGCAGGGCCAGGACCAGGACCGCAGGATCGAGTTGGTCAGGGTCCGCGGCTCGCTCGGCCGGCCGAACCCGTCGGGCCGCGGCTCGTCGGGCGGATGCGTCGCGTACCAGTCCCGCTCGTGGAGCAGGTAGCGGCCGATCGCGGTCGCCACGACGTTCTCCAGGTGCGAGAGGTGCACATGGTACGCGTCGCGCGCGTCGAGCAGATCGCGGACCGACAAGGACGCGAAATCGCGCCGGGGAGGAAACGGGGGCGGCTCGCCGGGAGCGCGGGGCGGAACGACCTGCTCTTCCGGCGTGGGCCGACTGCGAATCGGTCGGACTCTCGGAGCTCTGGGCGCCATGGCGTGCTCCTTTCGCGCGGCGAAGGATGGAGGGGCGTGGCCCGCAACGGGGGTTCCCTTCTTACTACATCGCCGCGACGACCGTCTCAGGCTGGTGAAAAATCATTCGAGAGTCACCGGCCGGGGCGGGATGGTCGCCGGGGAGGGGGCAAGCGAGGCGAAAAGGGCGCTCGGGGGCCGACGCGACCCGACGAACGCCCGAGGATTCGCGGCTCGCCGCGTAACCTCTAGGGTCTAGGGAGGAAGGGGGGTTGGGAACGGGAATTCGAACGGCTGGCGCGGTCGGGATCGACAATATATATATTGTTGCACCGGGCCTCCTCGGTCCTCAGTCCTCAGTCCTACGTCCTACGTCCTACGACGCGGAAGTCTTCCTCCGGATGCACTTCGAGAAACGGGCCGTCGGTGTCGACGACCACCGCGCCGCCGAAGGACAGCTCGTCGCGGGAGCCGATCGCCTGCGCCGCGCAGACCGCGTGCGCGGAGGTTCCCGGTTCGACTTCCAGCCGAAGGTAGCGCGGCACGGAAAGGTCCGCGGACGCCGGCCCGACGGCAAACGCCGCGAGCTCGACGTCGATGGTCCAGAAGCCGTCGGTCGAGTGCTGGGCGCCGCGCACCGGGCGGCCGAGAGCCCGCGCGGAGCAGCCGGTCTCCTTCCATCCGGAGACGCCGAGGAACTTGAAGGGCGTGGTCAGGAACGCGACAGCCCGGCTGAACCAGGAGAGCGGGGGCTGAGGGCGCGGCGAGAGCGCGTCGATCGTCGCCGCCGCGTCGCAGGGCGGCGGGACCGCGAAGCGCTCCGGCCGAGCCCGGCGGATCGATCGCCGCCAGTAGTGCCGGATCCTCACGGCGGCCCGTATACTGCGGGCTTCCGATTCCATTCGAGTACGGATGCCCGAGATCGACGAATTTCCTCCTCCGACCCAGCACGCGCTGGAGCGCTACACCGCGCCGCCCGAATCGGTCCGACAGGGAATCGCGCTCTGTCTCTCCGGAGGCGGCTACCGGGCGCTGCTCTTTCACCTGGGCGCGATGACGCGGTTGAACGAGCTCGGGCTGCTGGCGCGGCTGCGCACGATCTCTTCGGTCTCCGGGGGCAGCATCGCGTCGGCGCGGCTCGCGTCGGCGTCTTTTTTTCCCCTGATGGGACCGGTCGCCCCCGCGGACTGGGAGCGGGAAGTGGCCGGACCGCTGCGGACCTTTGCCGCGCGCAACATCCGCACTCCGGCGATTCTGCAGCGGTTCCTCCCCTGGAACTGGTTCCGCGCGTCCACCGGCGTCGAGGCATTGGCGCGAGCGTACCGCGGCGTGACCGGACTCTCCCTTCCCCGGCTGCCGCAGGAGCCCAACTTCCTCTTCTCGGCGACGGACATGGCGTTCGGCGTCAACTGGATCTTCGAGCGGCGGCGCATGGGGGACTATCAGGCCGGCTATGCTCTGCCGCGAGAAGCGGACCCGCTGGCGCGGGCGGTCGCCGCTTCCTCCTGCTTCCCGCCGATCTTCAATCCTCTGCCGATCCGGCTGCGCCCCAAGGACCTGACCGGCGGCAAGGCGCCGAAAGGTCCCGCGCGCGACCGGCTGATCCGCGGCCTCCGCCTGACCGACGGCGGAAACTACGACAACCTGGGCCTCGAGCCGGTGTGGAAGAGCCACGCGACGATTCTCTGCTCCGACGGCGGCGCGGTCTTCGACTTCGAGCCCGACCGGGGCCTCTTCTGGAGGCTCAAGCGCTACCTGGCCATCCTCGGCAACCAGTCGCTGGCTCTGCGGAAACGGTGGCTCATCGGCGGGTTCATCGAAGGGCAGTTCGAGGGCACCTACTGGGGCGTCGCCAGCGCCGTGGCGAGCTTCGAGGTGGACGTGCGGCCGGCCTACTCCAAGGAGTTCGCCATGGATGTCCTCGCCAACATCCGCACGGACCTGGACGCCTTCTCCGCCGCCGAGAGCGCCGTGCTCGAGAACCACGGTTACACCCTGGCCGAGGCGGCGATCCAACGGCACCTGCCGGCCCTGCTGCCCTCCCCCGTTGCGCCCCTCGTGCTGCCCAGGCCGTGGATCGAAGAGGAGGAAGCCCGGCGGCTGCTCGCGCGTTCGGGCAAACGAACGCTGTTCGGGCACTTCGCGTCGACGTGAGGCGTGAGGCGGGAGGCGGGAGGCGGGAGGCGGGAGGCGGGAGGCGGGAGGCGGGAGGCGGGAGGCGTCGAAAGATGGCCCGCCTCTCAAACCCTAGTCAAGAAGCGCAGCGACGCGAACCTACTTCTTGACCAGCTTATCCAGCTCCTTCCTCACATCCTCCATCTTGACTTCGTGATCCGGCTCTTTCCACAGGACCTTTCCATCAGCCGTGCGGATGACCAATCCGTGGTTCTCGAAGCCGAGCTCCCGAACGATCTTCTTGTTCTCCTCCGTCGTCGCGTCGAGGTTCTGGCTGTGGACTTTCCCCTTGTACTCGGCGTCCAACCCGCTCACGGCGGGCTTGATCCTGGCGCAGATCGGTCAGCCGGGGAGGAAGTAGTACGTGACCTCGAGGCTCTTTTCCCCGGGCGGCAACGCGGCCAGGAAGGCCGCGGCCAGGGAGCCGAACACGGCCGCAATCAGCGCGCGACGATTCGTCATCGTGGCCTCCTCGTCGCGACCGACTATACTCTGGACCTTCCGGATGCGCCCTTCCTTCGCCGCCTTCGCCCTGGTTCTCGCGCTCCCCATCCCCGCGCCGGGCCCGACGCCGCGGCCCGTGTCTGCGCTGTCTCCCGAGGCCGATGCCCAGATGAAGGTCGCCGCCCAGCTCGTCTCCCGTCAGAAGTTCGCCGAGGCGGCCAAGGCTTACCAGGAAGCCAACCGGCTCTCGGGCGGAGCGTGCTTCGCCTGCCTCGAGGCTCTGGCCGCCACGCACATCCGCCTGAACGCTCCCGACGACGCCATCGCCGACGCGCGCGGGGCGATGAAAGCTGCCGCCTCGCCGGCCGAGCGGGCCCGCGCCGACAATCAGCTCGGGCTGGCCTACGCGACCAGGGCGAAGAAGAACGACGAGGCCTCGCCGGACCTGGCCTCGGCCGAAGAGGCCCTGCGCCGCGCCATCGCCGCCGACCCGACGCTCAACGCGCCGCGCTTCCACCTCTCCAAGGTCCTGATCCGGCAAGGGCGCGACAAGGACGCCGACGCCGTGCTGGAGGACTATCTGAAGCGGGAGCCGCCCGGGCCCTACGCGGATCAGGCGCGCGCGATGGAGAAGGACCACCGGCGGGCGACCGAGCTGCTCGTTCCGGACTTCAAGCTGGTCACGCTCGACGGCAAGACGATCACTCCGGAAAGCCTGCGCGGCAAAGTCGTTCTGCTCGACTTCTGGGCCACCTGGTGCGGTCCCTGCCGCGACGCCCTCCCGGAGCTCAAGACCATCCGGAAGAAATTCGGCGGGCAGCCCTTCCAGATCATCGGCATCAGCGTCGACAAGGACCGCAAAGCGCTGGAGGACTTCGTCCGGAAGAACGACATGACCTGGCCGCAGTTCTTCGACGACGGCTATCGGGTGTCGCGCTACGCCTTCGGCGTCAGCACGTTTCCGAGCTACTTCGTGATCGACAAGGCGGGCGTGGTGGTCTATTACGCCCACGGATACTCGATGACCACCGCGGGCAAGCTGACGTTCGAGATCGACCAGGCCTTGAAGAAGGCCCCCGCGCGCAGCTAGCAACCAACAGCCCGACGCGCGGGCTGCGCTCCGGTCCCTCTACGCGCGCGCGCCGGCGGCCGCCTGCTCCCGGGCCGCCGCGGCCCTCTTCTGGAGCGTGGCGGCGCGCTCCTGGGCCCGCGGAGACGCCTGGATCACCTTCTCGACGTTGAGCAGGAGGCCCGGCGTGCCGAGCTCGCTGCGGATCTGCGGCACCAGGTGCGCGACCCGCGACCACACGAAGATCATCTCGCCGCCGGAGTCGAGGAACAGATCCGCGTTGAGCACTCCTCGGACGACGAAGGAGGCCGCCATGTCCCAGTACGACGTGACCATCCGGTAGTAGGCGTTCTCCGGCCCGGCCGAGGCGGACACCGCTTTCACGTCCGCGATCGTCGCGGGCGAGAACTTGCCGAACCAGGCGCGGGCTTCGCGCAGCTTTTCGTCCCGGCGAATTTCGTAAAGCTTCAAAATCAACTGGGCGTCCTCGTACGTGGGGACCGAGCGATCCATGCCTGCACCTCCCGTGTCGGGTCTAGATCTATCACGAGGGCGCCGGCTGTGTAAGACTGGGGCGGGAGGTCGGTCTTGACGACGACGGTGGGCTTGGTCGGCTTCGGTCGGATCGGCAAGAACCTGTTCCGGCTTCTCTACAACCGGGACGACATCCGCGTGGGCGCCATCACAGACCTGGATGATCCGGTCGGGCTGGAATACCTCCTCCGGTTCGACACGGTCCTGGGGCGCTTTCCCGACGTCGTTTCGATCAAGGAGAGCAATCTCTACGTGGTGGGGCGACAGATCCCGTTCCTGACCGGTCCGAAGGCGGACGAGGTCAGCTGGAAGGATCTGGGCGTGGACATCGTCCTGGAAGCCACGGCCCGCTCGCGGACCCGTAAGGAGCTCGAGAAGCATCTGTCCGCCGGCGCGAAGCGCGTCCTCTCGCTCGCTCCGCCGCCTCCGGACGCCGCCGACGCCCCGGACCTGATGGTCGTGGCCGGCGTCAACGACGACAAGATCGAGGCCCGGCATCGCATCGTCTCCAACGCGTCGTCGACGGTCCACTGCGTCGCCCCGATCGTCAAGATCCTGCAGGAGGCCTTCGGGATCGAACGCGCGATCTTCACGACGGTGCACTCCTACACCGCGCACCACCGGCTGGCCGACGTGCCCGAGCAGGACAAGCGCCTGGGCCGCGCCGCGGCGGAGAACATCATTCCGCAGGAGTCGCGCTCGCCGCGGATGGTGGTCGAGCTGGTCCCGGAGATGAAGGGAAAGCTCACCGGCTACGCCATGAACGTCCCGGTGCGCAACGGCTCGGCGGTCGACCTGGTCTGCTGGTTCGAGAAAAAGGTGACCGCCGTCGCCATCAACGAGGTCGTGCGCACGGCGGCGGCTTCGGAGCGCTGGAAGCGGATTTTGCAGTTCGAGGACGCGCCGATCGTCTCGAGCGACGTGGCGCTCTCGAGCTACTCCAACATCTTCGACTCCCTGTCCACGATGGCGATCGGCGAGCGGGTGGGCAAGACGGTCTCCTGGTACGACTCCGGCTTCGGCTACACCCACCGCGCGGTCGACCTGATCCGCCGCTTCGCCGCGATCGACGCGGGGGCGCAATCCGCGCCGGGAAGGCCCTCATGATCCGCGTGGGCATCAACGGCTTCGGCCGCATCGGCCGCACCGTGTTCCGCATCCTTTCCGATCGGCCCGACGTGGAGGTCGTGTGCATCAACGACCTCTTCGACAACGGCCAGCTCGCCTATCTCTTGAAGTACGACACGGTCATGCGCGTCTTCGCCAAGGAGGTCCGGGCCGAAGGGGACGCCATGTACGTCGACGGCAAGAAGATCCTGATGACCGAGGAACGGGATCCGGGCAAGCTGCCCTGGGGGCGCCTGGGCGTCGACGTGGTGGTGGAGGCGACCGGCGCGCTGCGCTCGCGCGAGAAGATCGAGCCGCACCTGAAGGCCGGCGCCAGGCGGGTGATCCTGACCGTTCCGGCCAAGGACGAGATCGACGCGATGATCGTCATCGGCGTCAACGACCGCGACCTGAAGCCCGAGCACCGGCTCGTCTCCAACGCCTCCTGCACCACCAACTGCCTGGCCCCGATCGCCAAGGTGCTCGACGACGCCTTCGGCATCGTGGAAGGGTTCATGACGACCGTCCACGCCTACACCAACGATCAACGCCTGGCCGACGTCCCCCACAAGGACCTGCGCAGGAGCCGCGCCGCCGCCGAGAACATCATCCCGACGACCACGGGCGCGGCGCGCGCGGTGGGAAGGGTGCTCCCGAAATTGAAGGGAAAGCTCGACGGGATGGCCATGCGCGTGCCGGTCGTGGACGGCTCGATCGTCGATCTGACCTGCCGCCTCTCCAAGCCGGCCCGGACCGCGGAGATCAACGCGGCGGTCAAAGCGGCGGCCGAAGGTCCGATGAAGCGCATCATCGAGTACAGCGAGGTGCCGCTGGTCTCCTCCGACATCATCGGCAATCCCCACTCCTCGATTTTCGACGCCCTCTCGACGGCGGCGTCGGGAGACGGCTTCGCCAAGGTCGTCTCCTGGTACGACAACGAGTGGGGTTACTCCAACCGGGTGGTCGATCTCATCGACCGGCTCGCGGCTTTAGGGAACTAACCCTCCGCCTCCCGCCTTCCGCCTCACGCCTGACGCGCGGGCAAAGCCCGCGTCGCCTCCCGCGCTCTCAACCTCGCTTCATGACCGCGAACTTGCCCGGGCCGGCAAGCAGAATCCCCAAACAGACGATGCAGAGCGTCAGCGGGTACTCGAAGCCCATCTTGTCGGCGAAGAATCCGTTCTTCCAGTGGACGAGCAGCACGGCGCCCAGCATCTCGATGAACATGCCGGCGGCGGCGATGCGGGTCAGAACTCCGAAGATGAGGCCCAGGCCCCCGAGGAGCTCTCCGAAGGAGACGAGGTAGGGAACGATGACCGGCATGCCGGCCTTGGTCATCGCGGCGACGGTGCCCTGGAGCCCGTAGCCGCCGAAGACACCCAGGACCTTCTGCGCGCCATGCGCGAAGAAGACGACGCCCACCACCAGGCGGATCAGTAGAAGAGCGGTGTCGGTGTTCCGGCTGTTCATGTTCTCTCCTCTTTCCTGGCCGGGTTCCGTGCAGCCTTCGTGCCCGAAAAATCGAGGTTCGCCGGGAAACGCCTTAAGCGAGAACCCGGCGGAAGAGCTCGACCGACATCCGCCAGACCTCGTCGGCGCCCTCCGGGTCGTAGCGGGGGCCCTCGTCGCGCATGAAGGCGTGCTCGCCGGGCGCGAGATGGACGCGGTGATTCACCTTCGCGGCCGAGAGCGCGGCGGAGACCCTGGCGCGGCCGTCTTCGGGCACGTGCGGGTCGGTCGCCCCGAACACGACGAGGAGCTCGCCCCGGATCTCCCCGGCGCGGGCGAGGGTTCCCGCGTCGGCGTCCTTTCCGACGCGGCCGTTGTGGAGGCCGGTGGGATAACAGCAGACCGCCGCCTTCACGCGCGGATCGAGCGCGGCGCGAAACGCGAGGTGCCCGCCGATGCAGAAGCCCATCGCGCCGAGCTTGCCGGGCGCGACATCCGGCTGCGACGCGAGGTGATCGAGGACCGCGGCGCGGTCCGCGTCGAACTCCGCGGCCGAGGTGCGCGCGGCGCCGTCCTGTCCGCGCATCCGTCCGGCGTCGTCGTAGCCGATGACGGTCCCCGGCGGCTCGATGCGGTGGTAGATCTCCGGTCCCGCCACGACGAAGCCGTAGCCGGCGAGCCGCTCCATCGAACGGCGGATGGGGGCGGTCAGCTGAAAGATCTCCGAGTAGAGAAGAATGCCGGGGTATCGGCCCTCGGACCTGGGCGAAACGACCACGGTCCGCATCGGCCTTCCGTCGACCCTGAGCTCGATTTCCCGAGTCTTGATTTGCATGCGAAGTGACTCCAGGGACGCAGCTTATCCCGGCGGTGGAGATCCCGTCTCCCCCTCGGGGGGAGGCTCAGGGCGAGGGAGTTAGTCCGAAATACATCATGCCGACTTCCGGCCGGAGTGCGATAATCCGCGGCACTTCGACGTTTCTTTTCTCGCCGCGCAAAGGGCGCGTCGAGTTTTTTTTGGCGAAAAGGAGAACTGCATCATGGCTTCTTACAACCAGGCTGCCCGCGTGCCCGAGAACCGTCCCGTCGAAGTCAGCGCCAATGCCCGTCCGTTGCCGAAACCGGAGAGCAAACCGACAAAGTTTGTCATCAAGCTGGGCGGATGCATTCCTTCCTAAGGAAACTAAACATACGAAGGCGTAAGGAGTTAGCTCGTTCGCGGGGTGATCTGATCTCTGGCTGCTCCTTTGCTGCCTACGTAGAGTGAGATGACAGGCGAAGTACGGGCCTTCCGGAAGAAACGCCTCAGCCCTGAGGAGGGCAAGGCGGCGGCTGTGGCTGCGCTATCGACGCCCTTGGAGCGGAGACTAAGCCAGGAGCTCGCCTTTCATCTTGACGATCCGGAGACGCTGCTGCCTTTCCTAGAATCGATTAGGGAAAGACTGGAAGTTACTCCGTCGGGCGTCCTTGATGAGGCCACCGCTCTTTACGCCTTTCTGGAACGTCATCGGCCTAACTACCCGATGGATTCATTCCTACTGGACGAGAGGGAGTACTTTCTCGGCGAAACTGCCCGAATCGCGGCGACCGCATGCCGCCACCTGTCGCATCGAGACGAGGCCAGACACTGGCTGGATCTGTCGGAAGGTTGGTTTCTTCAAACCGAGAACGCCGCTGGCAACCTCTCGAAGGTGTCCTACCAGCGTCTCGCGATAAGGACCGAATCCCGTGAGTTCGAACATGTCCTGGCCCTATTGCCGCAGCTGGTTTCCTGTTTCGAGAAACTCGGCATGTCTGAGGATGCCCTAAAAAGCCGATTTCTCGAGGCAGAAATTCTCAAAGAATCTGATCGCCTGAAAGATTCAGTTTCGGTCTACTCCCAGATCATTGAAGACGCGACGAAGTCGAGGAACCACAAGCTACTCTCCTTGGCCCATGTCAATCTGGTGCAGATCTACGGAATCCTCGGAAATGTGGAGAAGGCCGTCCAGGAGGCTAGTAAAGCAGAGCCCCTGCTGAATCAGCTCGGCAATCGCATCGCCGCAGCAAAGCTGCATTGGGGCATTGGGTACCTGCAAAGATCACGGGGCGACATTGCATCCTCAATACAAGCCTACCGGACCGCTCAAGCGAATTTTTCCGAGCTCGGCATGCGCGCCGATGTCGCCGCGATCCATCTCGTCATCGCCGACCTCCTCCTGGACGCCGGCCAGGATCGTCAGGCCGAGTGGGAGATCCGCCAGGCCCTCCCGATCATCGACGAATACAAGCTCGTCCCCGAGGGCTTCGCCGCGCTGTCCCTCCTGCGCGAGTCGCTGCGCCGCCAGAAGATCGATCGCCAGGCGCTTCGCAACCTCCACGGCTACTTCGAAGAGCTCGGCTCGTAAGCTCCTCTCTTCCTCCCGCTCCGTTCACCTCCGACCTTCTCGCGATCCGGCGGAAACATCCGCGCGGTACTCGTTCCGCCCGCGCATCGCGCCTGCGGGCCGGGCGGCCGCAAGGGCCGCCCCTACGGCACGGCCATTTCCGCCCGCGCGTTCTGAACTGCCCTCGTTCCGTAGGGGCGGGGCTTGTCCCCGCCCGCGGCAGCCGCGAGGGCCGCGCCGCGGGCGACGACGTGATAGAGAGCTCCGGAAAACTCGAGGCGAAAGGGGCGCGACATCGGTCTCCTGACAAGACTCGACATCAGCGTTGGCCCCGGATTGGGGAGGCGCGCCGGATGAACCGCATCGCCGAGGCCTACGTCCGCCTGGTGCTGGCGCTCGGCCGGCATGACCCGGACTACGTCGACGCCTACTACGGCCGGCCGGACTGGAAGAGCGAGGAGGAATCGCGGGAGACGCCGCTGCCGGAGATCCGGGATTCCGCCGCCACGCTGGCCGGCCACGTCGAGGCGCAGACGGAGTCTCCCGACCGGATGCTCCGGCTCCGGCAGCGGTACCTGGCGCGGATGCTCCGGTCGGTCGCGGCCCGGGCCGACATGCTCGCCGGGGCCCGATACACCTTCGACCAGGAATCGGAGGCGCTCTACGGGGCCGTCGCCCCACGGCGCGGAGACGACTTCTACCGAGCGACGCTCGACGAGCTGGAACGGGAGCTGCCGGGCAACGGGCCGCTCGTCGATCGTTTCGAGGCCTTCCAGAAAGACGTTCTCATTCCGGCCGAGCAGCTCGACCGCGTCTTCGCCGCCGCGATCGACGAGGCGCGCCGGCGGACCGCGCGTTCGATCCCGCTTCCGGCCGGCGAGACCTTTCGCGTCGAGTCCGTCGCCGGGAAGCCCTGGTCCGGCTACAACTGGTACCAGGGCAATTTCACGAGCCTGATCCAGGTCAACACCGACTTGCCGATCGCCATCGACCGGGCCATCGACCTGGCCGCGCACGAAGGCTACCCGGGCCACCACGTCTACCACGCGCTGTGCGAGCGCAACCTGGTGCGCGACCGCGGCTGGATCGAGTTCACGGTCTACCCGCTCTTCTCGCCGCAGTCGCTGATCGCGGAGGGCAGCGCGAATTTCGGGGTCGAGGTCGCCTTCGGCGAGGACGACCGCCGCGCGTTCGAGCGCGAAGTCCTGTTCCCCCTGGCCGGCCTCGCGCCCGACCGCGCGGCGCGCAACGAGCGCGTGCGGACGCTCGTCGAGCAGCTGTCTTACGCGGGCAACGAAGCGGCGCGGCGGCTGCTCGACGGCGAGATCGGCGAAGACGAGGCGGCTTCCTGGCTGACCGCGCACGCCCTGATGTCCCCGGCCAAGGCGCGGCAACGCCTCCGCTTCATCCGGAAGTACCGCAGCTACGTCATCAACTACAACCTGGGAAAGGATCTGGTGCGCGCGTTCATCGCGTCGCGCGGAGGGACGGCCGAGCATCCGGACCGGCGCTGGCGCGAGCTCGCGAGCCTTCTCTCTTCGCCCTGCCTGCCGGCGGACCTCCGGGTCACGGCCTGAAGAAAGGGGGGCGCCATGCCCCCCTTTGGAACTCCCTGCGCGGCTGGACTCTGTCTTTAAGAGGGCTTTTCGCCCTTGGCGACTTTCGAGTTGTCCTCGCGTGCCATTCTCAAATGGTCCTGCAGCGTGGGAAGGGTCCTGGCCGCGAAGTCCTTGACGTCCGGATCCTGGGCGCCTGTCGATTCCTTCATGAATTCCGAGACGTCCTTCTCATGGTCCGACAGCATCAGCTTCGCGTAGGCCCGGTCGAACTCCGATCCCGACAGCTTCGACAGCCGATCCATCTCCTTCCGGGACTTCGGGTCCGGCGAAGCGGGCGCGGTGACGCCCTTCTTCTGCGCCAGCGCCTTCAGCTCTTCGTTGGCCTTGGAGTGATCATCGACCATCTTCTGAGCGAACTGCTTGATGTCCGGATCGGTCGCCCGGTCTCGGGCCAGATTTCCCAGCTCGACCTCGGCGGCTCCGCCCGCCGCGGCGTTCTTCAAAAAGCTCGCGTCGGAGGCGGACAGCCGTCCCACCGCGCTCGTCATGGGGGCCGCCGGCTCGTTGCCGATGCGGGAGGTCATGTCGGGCGGCGTGTTGTCCGGCGGACCGATTTTCGACGTCGTCTGGGCCAGAAGCGCCGACCCGGAAAGCAGCGCCCCGGCGGCGAGCGCGGCGCTGGCAGCGAGAAATTTCTTGACCATCAGAAACCTGCCTTTCTGCAAACAACCCCTCCTGATCTCTGCGGCGAGGAGAGGACACCTGGCAACGCTCCAACATGCCGCAGGAGAGAAAGGAGCAAGAGAAATGCCACGGCGAAAAAAGAGAATTTTGATCGCCGATCAGGAGTTCCCGGGCAATCCCTTCGTCTCCTCTTTCGGAAGAAACGCCTCGCAGGACCAGACCGGCTGCGGCGGATAACGCTTCAGGATCGGGCAATGGAGAAACGTCGAGCGTTCGGTCCGGATCTGCTTGATCGGCGCGGCGCAGCGATGACAAAGGCTCTCCGGGAAGGGAACGTCCTGCGGGCGGCCCTGGCTCGACCCGCTCTCGGCCACCAGCGGCCTACTTCCCGGCGGGCGTCTGCGCCCGATCGGCCGGGCTCGCCAGCGGCGCGTCGGGAAACGGGTTCACCTTGTTCTCGATCGGCGGCAGCGTCTTCAAGTAGTCATAGATCGCGCCCAGGTCCTCCGGCGTCATCCCGGCGTACTGGAGCCAGGGCATGATCGTGTTGCGCCCCGGCGTCGCGACGGGAGCGTTCTCGCCGGTCAGGCTTTCGAAGGCTTTGAAGCGCCCGAGGAATTCCTCCTTCGTCGCCTTGCCCATAGAGACGTCCGGATGCGGCGTGATGTTCGCGGTCACCACCCGTCCCCAGGGGCCCAGCATTTCCCACCCGCCCGCGAAGTCGCGCCCGGGCAGAAGCTGTCCATGATTGTCGTGGGCCGTGTGGCATTCGCGGCAGCCGGCGATCGTGACGAGGTACTTGCCGTAACCGAGATGGTCCGCGGCCGGGTCGGGCATCGCCACGGGCCCGTCGACGGGCTTGGGAACGCTCTTGATCAGGAAGTTCACCGGGAAGTCCAGACGCCGGGGCGCGGTCGCGTGGCGGATCGGCTTCAAGGTCCGGAGGTACACGACGACGGACCGGACGTCCTCGTCGCTCATGGACCGGAAGTAGGGATACGGCATCTGTGGAAAGAGGGCCTGGCCGTTCCGGTCGACGCCTTCCCGGACGGCGCGGATGATTTCGCCGTCGGTCCAGCTTCCCAGGCCCGTCTCCGGATCGGGCGTGATGTTCTGCGCCTGCACCACGCCGGGAATGCCGAGCTTCTTATCGAACGGGTAGCCGCCCTGCCCCTCCGTGCCGGGCTTGGGGGGCACGCCGAAGCGGTCGCGCTGGAAGTCCGAGTGGCACCCCAGACAGTCGGACACGTGGAGCACGAGATACTCGCCGCGGGCCATCCGCGCGGGCGTGGCTTCGACTTTCTCCGCAGACGGCGCCGACAGGGCCGGCTTCTTCATCGCGAGGTAGACCACCCCGGCTCCCGCCAGCACGACGGCGAGCAGAACCAGGGCTCCGAGGACCTTGAGAACGACCTTCATCCGCCATGACCTCCTGAAATCACAATGGACCGAATACTATGCGAACGTTCGTGACCGGATGACTCTCCGCGCTTGCGCAATCGCCGCCGCCGCCCTGGTGCTCGTCCTGGCCTGCGGCCTGGTTCTTCTGCTCGCCAACGAGGGGAAGTTCATCTACTTCCCCAGCCGCCGCTACGACGCCGCCCCGCGCCAGTACGGCCTGGACGCCGAGCCCCTCGAAGTCTCCGCGGCGGACGGAGTCACCCTGAGAGGCTGGTGGCTGCGCGGCAAGGGTCGGATCGCCCTTCTCTACTTCCACGGCAACGCCGGCAATGTCAGCCACCGGCTCGACCGGGCCCGGATCCTGGTGAACGCGCTCGGCCTCGACGTCGCCCTCGTCGACTACCGCGGCTACGGCTCGAGCGAAGGACAGCCGGGCGAGCGGGGCCTGTACGCCGACGGCGAGGCGATCTACGCGGCGGCGCGCGCCCGGGGGTTTCCGCCCGAGCGGATCGTCCTCTTCGGAGAGTCGCTCGGGTGCGCCGTCGCGATCGAGACGGCCCTTCGGAGGCCAGCCCGGGCCTTGATCCTGGAGGCTCCGTTTCTCTCCGTCCGGAAAATGGCCCGCGCGGTCCTCCCGATCGTTCCCCCGTTCCTGGTGCGGACCCGCTTCGACAACGAGGCCAAGATCGGCCGGATCGCAATCCCCAAGCTCGTCGCGGGAAGCGATCGGGACGACGTGGTCCCGTTCTCCCAGACCCGGCGGCTCTTCGAGCTCGCGGCCGAGCCGAAGACGCTCCACGTCGTGACGGGCGCGGCGCACAACAATATCTATATTGTTGGAGGCGAGAAGTACCTGGAGGCGTGGAGGCCTTTCGTGGCCCCCGACTGAGGACTGT
Source organism: uncultured Acidobacteriota bacterium (assembly GCA_963733955.1). Classification (GTDB taxonomy): domain Bacteria; phylum Acidobacteriota; class Thermoanaerobaculia; order UBA5066; family Gp7-AA6; genus DATFTF01. The sequence goes on along the minus strand of CAVTEW010000001.1, from coordinate 524,653 downwards.
GGACTGCGGACTCGAGGGCTTGCGTCCCGAAAAACGATTCCGTGGTACCGGCCCCTTCAGTCTCCAGTCTCCAGTCTCCAGTCCTCAGTCAAGAACGGTCAGCATCGCAGCGCGCGGTCCTCCGCCTCGTAGTCGAATTGCGCGGGGTCGACGGCGGGCGGATTCGAGCGCTCCCAGGCAACGGCCCGGCGCACCCCCTCCTCGACGCCGACGGGCTCCGCGTAGCCAAGCTCGGCGCGCAGGCGCGACGTGTCGTAAACGATCGGCTGCTCGAAATGAAGCGGCAGAACGAGATTGGCCGGCAGCACGGCCGCGGGCAGGGTCACGACGCGGCCCTCCCATCCGCACGACGCCGCGACCGCGGCGACCCGCTCGGCGACGGTCGGAGTCGAAGCCTCGCCGACGTTGTAGATCTTTCCAGCCGCCGTCTCCCGATCGACCGCGAGCGCGATCGCGTGCGCCACGTTCTCGACGTACCCGTGGGTCCACCGCCAGCCCGCCAGGCGCTTCTCCAGGAGAATCGCCGGGCGGCCGTCGTCGATGCGCTTGACGGTCGGGAAGAACCGGTGCAGGTCGTCGCCCGGTCCGTAGACGACCGGGAGCCGCAGGATCGTCGCCGGCAGGTCGGCGTGCCGGGCGACCTCCCGCTCGACCAGGATCTTCTCGTACGTGTCCGGATCGTAGGGACCAGAAGGGCCTCCGCGATACGGATAGAGCTTCGCGCGCAGCGGCGCGTCCTCGGCCAGAGGCGCCGGATCGGGCGGCCCTTCCTCGGTCCCCCGCACGATGCCGTAGGCGCGGTAGACGTCGCCCGAAGACAGCGCCACGACGCGCCGGGCGATGCCCCGGAACGCGTCGGCCAGCGCCCGCGCGTCGGCCTCGCCCACCGCGTGCATGGCCACCACCACGTCGCAGGCGAGCGCGGTCAGCTCGGGAGGAAACCGTGTGACCGGCCGCCCGGCCAGAGGGCTGTGCACGTGCTCGACGCCGAACGGAAGCGGCGGCTCGTGGTCCCCGCGGTGAAAGACGATGACGCGATGCCCCATCCGCAGCAGCTCCGCGGCCAGATGCGGGCCCAGGAACCCGGTCCCCCCGACCAGGACCACCCGCAGCTGACGGAGCTGATTCGTCGGCATGGCCCGGCCTCAGAGCCTCTCGAACTCGAGGAGACAACGGTTGGAGAAGGTGAAGGAGCAGATCCGGGCGCCCTTCTTCGCCGGCGCCAGAAGGAGCTCGTGGGTCGCCGTATCGTCTTCGTTGGCGACGACGTAATACATCCGGGGCTCGTCGATCGTGATTGCCGTCCGGCCGTCGGGTAGTTCGTGGACGTCCTTGCCCCGCTGCGCCGTCGGGATCGGCGCGCCGTTGCGGCTGACCACGACATCGACCGGCTCCTTCGTCCCCCGGTCGAGCACCGCGTAGACCTCTTTCCCGCGATACGAGATGCCGAGCGTAACCGGCCGGGACGGCGCCGGATCCTCGGCCGCCTCGAAATCGTCGGGGCGGTTCTTCCAGGGACCCAGCGCGAAGAAGCCACGCACGAGGCGAATGTCCGTCGGCTTGTAGTCCACGGTCCGGCCGTCATGGAATCCCTCGGCGTTGGCGATTTTCCCGCCCCAGAGTCCCCCGCGCGCGTCGCCGACGTAGATCTCCGGGCTGACGTCTCCGCATCCCTTGCCTTCGATCGGCCGATCCTCGGCAATCGCGTGCGTCGAGAAGTCCAAATCCTTGTGTCCCTGCTTCAGGAGCTCCTGAAGGAGCCGCTCTTCTTTGCCGTAGTCGCCTTCGCCCTTGTGAACTTCGCGGATTATGCCCGCGCGGTCGACGACGAACGCATCCGGCCACGAATTGCAGTCGTAGGCGCGCCAGATCTCGCTGTGCGTGTCCGCGATCACCGGGTAGGGGAGGGCGAACCGCGCGACCGCCCGCGCGACGTTTTCCGGATCCGAGGCGAATCCGAACTCTCCCTTGTGGACGCCCACGATCTCCAGGCCGCTCGCGTGGTAGCGCCGGTAACACTCCTTCAGGTGCGGGAACGTGCGGATGCAGTTGATGCAGGTGTACTCCCAGAAATCGACGATCACGACCTTGCCGCGGAGCTCGCGCATCGAGAGAGCGCGCTGACCAGCGGCCAGCCAGCGCGCGAACGTCGGAAACTCGGGGGCCGGTGTGCCGCTGGTCAGCTCACCGGAAGCTCCGTTGGCGAGGACGAGAAGGAGGAGGGAGAGCACCGCGGATCGCATCGCACCGCCCAGACTAGCGAAGATCACACCGCCCGAGAAGCGGCTAAGATCTCCCCCGTGAATTCCGCCGAGACCAAGGATGTTCTCGAGCGCTTCTACGGGGCCCTCTCTCGCCAGGACGGCGAGGCCATGGCCGCGATGTACGCCGCGGATGCCACGTTCGAAGACGAGGTCTTCCGGCTGCGGGGAGCCGACGTCGGAAAGATGTGGATCGGGCTGATGCGGCGAGCCAGGGACTTTTCCGCCTCGTACACGATCGCGCAGGCCGGCAACGGCCGGGGGACCGTCGAGTTGACCGCCCGCTATCTCTTCGCCGGGAAGCGTCCGGTCGTCAACGTGATCCTCGCCGAGCTCGAGCTCGAGGGGGGAAAGATCCGCCGGCACGTCGACCGCTTCGATTTTCCCCGGTGGGCCGGCCAGGCCCTGGGCGGCTGGGCCCGCCCGCTGGCGCGCTTCGCCTGGTTCCGCCGCCGGGTCTCGCGAAAGGCCGCAAGAGGATTGGGGCTGCCGCCCAAGGCGTGAGGCGTGAGGCGTGAGGCGTGAGGCGTGAGGCGTGAGGCGTGAGGCGTGAGGCGTGAGGCGTGAGGCGTGAGGCGTGAGGCGTGAGGCGTGAGGCGTGAGGCGTGAGGCGTGAGGCGTGAGGCGTGAGGCGGGAGGCGTGAGGCGTGAGGCGTGAGGCGTGAGGCGTGAGGCGTGAGGCGTGAGGCGTGAGGCGTGAGGCGTGAGGCGTGAGGCGTCGAAGGATGGCCCGCCCCTCAAACCCAAGTCAAGTGATTTCTCGAGTCCGATCTGCTCGTCCTGAAGCTCGCGGCGCGCGTAGTCTCCTGAGCCGAGGCCGCATCCGACCGAGCGGACCGCCGGTGCGCAAAGCGCAGATCCCGAACGAGCGATAGCGACGGAAGGCGTGAGGCGTTGAACGGTAAACCAAGCCACGGCCTCGTTCGCCTTGTTTTCTTGCTGACTGTCCTGCTTCCTTGCGGACTCGCTCGAGCCGAAGAGATCCTTGCCCGCGGGACGATCGTCGACCGCGTCGTCTGCAAGGCCGACGCGCGGCAGAGCTACGCGCTCTACCTGCCCAAGAGCTACGACGCCGCGCGGACATGGCCGATCGTCTACATTTTCGATCCGGGGGCGCGCGGGCCGCTGGCGGCGGCGCGGTTCCAGGCCGGCGCGGAGGAACTCGGCTTCGTTCTCGCCGCGTCCAACAACTCGCAGAACGGTCCGGTGGACGCGAGCCTGGCCGCGGCCCAGGCGATGTGGGAGGACACCCACGCGCGGCTGAAGATCGACGACCGCAGGATCTACACCGCCGGCTTCTCCGGGGGAGCCCGGATCGCCACGCTGGTGGCGCAGCTTCTCACCGTCCCGGTCTCCGGCGTCGTCGCGTGCAGCGGAGGCTTTCCCGACGGCCGCCCGCCCACCAGGGACACCGCCTTCGCCTACTTCGGAACGGCCGGCGACACCGACTTCAACTACGCGGAGATGAACTCTCTCGACGGGGCGCTCGAGAAGCTCGGCGCGCCGCATCGGCTGACGATCTTCGCGGGCCCGCACCAGTGGGCGCCCGAGGCTCTTTGCGCGGAGGCGCTGGCCTGGATGCGCCTGCGGGAGATCGCGCGCAAGGTGGTCGTCGACCCGGACCTCGCGGCAAAGAGCTTCGAGCGCCGGCTCGCCGCGGCCCGGGAAGCCCGGGCGGGCGGCCGGCTGCTCCAGGCCGATCGCGATCTGCGTTCTCTGGTCCGTGACTTCCACACTCTGCGCGACACGAGCGCGGTCGAGGCGGAGGCCGCCGCGATCGAGAAGGACCCGGCCTACCGCAAGGCCGCGTCGGCGCGGGACGAGCGCGACCGCGACGAGCGCGCGGCGACGTCCCGACTCCTGCGCCGGCTCGACGCGATGCTCGGCCCCGAAACGCCGGCCCTTCCCCGTCTGCTGGCCGACCTCGAGATCGCGCGCTGGAAGAAGGCCGCCGCCTCCGCCGATCGCGAGGAGTCCCTCTCGGCGCAGCGGGTGCTGGCGATGCTGTTCTTCCACGCGGCCCTGACCCTCCCGCAGGAGCTGACCGCGTCCAAGGACTTCGCCCGCGCGACGCTGGCCCTTTCGGTGGCGTCGGAGATTCATCCCGAGAACGCGACCGTCCGCTACAACCGCGCCTGCGTCGAGGCCCGCGCGGGACAGAAGAAGAAGGCCCTCGAGGACCTGCGGGCGGCGGTGGCCCGGGGCTTCCACGACCGCGCGGCGATGGAGACGGACGGCGATCTGGAGTCACTGCGCGGCGACCCCGAGTTCCGCGCGCTCCTGGAGAGCCTTGCCGCCGAGCCGCCCCGCGCGAACTAGCCGGCGGACCTGCGCGTCCTCGCGGGCGCGCACGACGTAGCGCAGCGGCCCTCCCGGCGCCACCCCCGAAAACGGGTAGCAGGTGATGAGCGTCAGCGTCGGCTCGTGCGTCTCGGCCAGGACGGCGGCCTCGCGCTTGTGCACCACGCGGCGGTCCACCACCCGGTACACGCGACGGAGGCCGGCCGGCGTCTCGAGCTCCAGCGGATCGCCCGATTCGAGCTTGCGCAGGAACGCGAACTGAGTGTCGCGGTGCGCGGAGAGGACGCAGTTGCCCGGCCCGCCCGGTCTCCCGCTGCCGTCCAGGTGGCCGGGGCCGAACGCGAGCGTCCGGCCCGACGCGCCGGCCAGGACGATCAGGTCTTCGCGAAGGCGCCGCGCCCGCAAACGGGCGACGGGCCAGGTGTCGGCCCAGGGCCACGGGCGAACCTCCTTTCCGCCCTGGACCGTCCTGGCCCACGCCCGGCGCAACAGGACCTGCGCCAGAGAGGCCTTGGCGTAGATCCAGACGCCCCGGCTAAAGAGCAGGAGCGCCGACAGGAAGAGCGCTCCCGAGGCGATCCGCATCGCGACGCGGCTCACGAGCGAAGCCGCCCGGCCGCCGCGCGCAGAAGCAAGGCCATGGCCGCGGCGCCGAGCGCGAGCAGGAGGTCGAGCCTCGCGGGCGTCGCGGTCTGCGGGATCTCGCCGAAGACATGGCCGTAATTTCATCCCGCGGGCAGGCGCACGGGGATCGCCGCCGGCGCGCACACGGTGCCGCGCGCGAGGGTCGAACCCAGGTCCACGGCCACGAGGCTCGTGAAGCTCGAGACCAAGTGATGCCGGACCGCGACGTCGATGGCTTGCCGCTTCCACTCCTCCCGCTCTCCGGCATCGCCGGTCTCCAGGGACCGATCCATCAGGGCGGCGATCTTGCGTCGCGCCCAGAGCCGATCGATGCCCCGGTCGCCGGCCGAGAGGGCGATCGCAACGCGCTCGCTCCAGGGCTCTCCGGCCCGCGAGCCCGACACGGTCACCGCGCCGGACGCGCGCGGCAGGCGCGCCGTCACGACGAGCGGCTCGCCGGCGTAGAGGTCGGGAATCTTCTCCGGCCAGGCCTCCACGCCCGCGTCGTCCCAGCTCAGGCGCAGATCGGTCAAGACCGGCGACTCCAGCTTGCGGAACAGAGCGCCCATCTTCTCCTCCACCTCTGAAGGGTTCCCGACGTAGGTGAACGTTCCGCGGCCGAACTCGGCGGCCCTGGCCATGAAATGGGAGTTGGGAGCGGAGCCGATCCCGACGGTGAACAGCCGGCTCCTTCCCAGATGATCGTGGATGTACCGGAAGAGCGCCTCCTCGTTTCCGACCCCGCCGTCGGTGATGAAGACGACCTGACGCACGCCGGACCCGTCCGCGCCGGCTTCGGCGCCTTCCAGAGCGGCCTGAAGGGCCGGAAGCATCTCCGTCCCGCCGCCGGCCTGCAGCCCGGAGACCCATCGCTTCGCCTCCGCGACCGCCTCGGGAAGCGCGCGGCGGCTCTCGCCGTGCAGGCGGCGCACGACGCTGTTGAACTCGATGACGTTGAACCGGTCCTCTGGCCCGAGCCGGTCGAGGGCGAACAGGAGGGACCGGCGCGCCTGATCGATGGAGGGACCGAACATCGATCCCGAGGTGTCGATGAGGAAGACGGTCTCGCGGGGAAGGCGCGCCGAGGGCGTCGACGACGCGTCGGGCGGCAGCACGACCAGCAGCGCGAAGATCTCGCCGTCGCGGTTCTCGGCGAAGAGCGCGGGGCGCGGACGCTCGGAAAGGTCGGGCTCCCAGCGGAGCACGAAGTCGCGGTCGGCGGCCAGGGCCGGCTCGCCGACCTCCACGGTGTACGTCGCGTCGCCGGTCGCGCGGGCCCGGATCGCGTGGGACGCGCTCTCCAGCCGCTTGAGACGCAGGCCCGGCGCGAGCTCCACGCTCAAGCGAACCGGATCGACTCCGGCCTCCCCCGGCCCGCGCACTGCCGGCGTGACGCGCCCGGCGTCGGGCACCTGATCCGTTCCGGCAGCCCAGCCCATCCCCTTCCTCGAGGCGGGCGAGGCTCCGCCAGGGCTTCGTTCTGATTCGGCCGCGGCGGCCGGCAGCGGCGACCCGGGGATGTAGCGCGGCGCCACGACCATCGGGAAGCGCAGCTCGAATCCTCCGCCGTCGTAACGCAGCGTCTCCTGATATTCGATCTCGATCTCCACGTCCTCGTTGGGACCAATCGAGGCGACCGACGCGGTGAAGACGTTGGGGCGCTCCTGCTCCAGGAGGGACGCCTTCTTCCTTTCCGTTTTGGCCGCCTCGTAGACCTTCTTCGCCTCCTCCCGTTCCCGGATCTCGCCCTCGATGACCCGCTGCCCGATCGTCAGCCGCATCCGATCGACCGCGGCGCCCTCCGGGAGCGGAAAGACGTAGACGCCTTCGACGCAGTCGTTGGCCGCGTTGCGGAACCTCTGCCGCACGCGCGCGCGGGACACGATTCCGGTGACGCGGATCAGGACGTCAATCGCCAGCGCCGGCGCCGGAAGAAACACTCCCGGCTTGTCCGTCGAGACCAGGAGCGTTCCCGTCTTGATCTCATCCATCCGCGCCGGCGGGCCGATGTCCCGCCGCTGCTCCCCCTTGCCGTGCGCGGCCACCCAGAACATCAGGAGAAAGCGCAGGGCCCGTCCGGCCGCCGCCCTCGATACGCGCTCGCGACTCATGGCATCACCTCCTGCCGCAAGAAGACCGCGCGCGGCCGGAGGGGCCGAGGCCGGAACGAGGAGATCCGCGGGACGTTTGTGGCGAAATCGTGGCGGACGCGGCCCGCGTTACACTCGATGGCGGCGAGAACGGAATCCGACATGAAAGAACCGCGCAGCGAGCTCGTTGCCGTCGTCGAGGACGAGAAGAACATCCGCGAGACCGTGGCCTTCGCCTTGAAGCGCGAGGGCTACCGGGTCAACACCTACGCCGACGGGGCGGAGGCCTGGAACGCCTTCCGGCAGCAGCTGCCCGACCTGGCCGTCCTGGACATCCTGCTCCCGCGCATGGACGGCCGGGAGCTCTGCCGCAAGCTCCGCGCGCAGTCGGAGTCGCTCCCGATCATCTTCGTCACCTCCAAGGACGAGGAGCTCGACCGCGTGCTCGGCCTCGAGCTGGGCGCCGACGACTACCTCTGCAAGCCGTTCTCCGTGCGCGAGCTCACCGCGCGGATCAAGGTCCTGTTCCGCCGCGCGGCGCTCACGCGCGATCCCGCGCGCCGCGAGGAGGAGAAGGTCGTGCGCGCGGGGCCGCTCGAACTCGACGGCCTGCGCTACACCGCGCGGTGGAACGGCGAGCCTGTCGCCTTGACGGTCACCGAGTTCCTTCTCCTGCAGGCGCTGGCCCGGCATCCCGGACACGTCAAGACGCGCCAGCAGCTCATGGAAGAGGCCTATCCCAACGACGCGTACGTCTCGGAACGCACGATCGACAGCCACGTCAAGCGTCTGCGCCGCAAGTTCGAAGAGCGCGATCCGAAGTTCGTGGGCATCGATACCGTACACGGGCTGGGGTATCGGTGGCAGGAGCATGACTGACACGTGTCACCGGCCGGGCCGAGTGATCTTCTGACGAGATCAGCCGATCACCCGATCACCCGATCAGCCGATTCGCCATGAGCCGCCTCTCCCTGCGTCTCCTTCTCTTCAACCTGCTGCTCGTGTTCCTTCCCGTCGCGGGATTCCTCTACCTGGACACCTACGAGAAGCAGCTCCTGGAAGCCCAGGAGCGCGCGATGGTTCAGCAGGGACGGATTCTCGCCGCGGCGCTGTCGGGCCGGGGAGCCCTGGATCCCGCCGAGGTCGCGCGCCTCCTGGCTCGCCTGAACCGCCGCTCGGAGGCGCGGCTGCGCGTCCTCGACGCGCGGGGCAACATCCTCGCCGACACCAGCCGCGGCGCGGGAGCGCGGCCGTCCGCGGGCGAGCCCGCGCCATCCGGCGAGACGGGCCCGGCGCGACGCAACGCGCTCTACCGTCTGGGCGCCTTCTTCTACGACCTCTACCGCCGCTTCCTGCCGCCGGAGCCGGGAATCGAGCCGCAAGAGAGCGCAACGCCGGGGCGTCTCGAGGGACGGGAAATCCGGGCCGCGCTCTCGGGCCGCTACGGCCGCGCCACGCGGGTCAGCCCGGGCCAGCGCTCGGTGACGCTCTCCAGCGCGATCCCCATCGATGACTCCGGCCGGGTCGCCGGCGCCGTCGTCGTCACGCAGTCCACGCACCGGATCCTCCAGGATCTCTACGCCATCCGGCTTCGCATCTCGGAAGTCTGCGCCGCGTCGCTCCTGGGCGCGTTGATCCTGTCCCTGTTCGTTTCCGCTACGATCGCCCGCCCGATCCGCCGCCTCCGCGACGAGGCCGAGGCCATCCTGGATCGCCAGGGCCGGTTGAAGCGGAGGTTTCGGGGCATCTCCCGCCGCGACGAGATCGGCGACCTGGCCCGGGCCCTGGAGGAGCTGACCCGGCGCCTCGAAGTGCACGTGCGCTCCCTCGAGACGTTCGCCTCCGATCTCGCCCACGAGCTCAAGAACCCGCTGGCCTCCATCCGCGCCTCGATGGAGATGCTCGCCGACGTCGCCGATCCCGTCGAGCGCCGCCGCTTCCAGAGCGTGGTTCTGGAAGAAGTCGTTCGCATGGAGCACCAGCTCTCCGAGCTGGCGGAGATCACGCGCATCGACGCGCGGCTGGAAGCCGAAGAGCAGCAGGCCGTCCCCGTCAACGGCCTGCTCCAGCAGATCGCCGAGCGCTTCCGCCTCCGGGAGAACGGCCGGATCCAGTTCCTCCTGGAGATGCCCGAGGACGTCGTGACCGTCCGCGCCGCCCCGGAGCGGCTGACGCAGGTGTTCGAGAACGTCTTCGACAACGCGGCCAGCTTCTCGCCCGACGGCGCCGCGGTGCGCGTCGCCCTGACGCGGTCGGTCGACGGCGCGGCGGTCACCGTCTCCGACGAGGGCCCGGGGATCCCGGCCTCCCACGCCGCGAAGATCTTCGACCGCTTCTTCAGCTACCGCCCCGACGGCGGGCAGCGCGGCCGCCGGCACACCGGGCTGGGCCTGGCGATCGTCCGGACCATCGTCGAGGGCTACGGCGGCGGCATTTCCGCGGCGAACAACCCGGACCGCGGAGCGACGTTCACGGTGCGACTGCCGGCGTCGCGCACGGGCGTGATGGCGATGAGGACGTAGGACGAAGGACGGAGAGGGTAGGGTCCCTGCTCACTCCTTCGTCCTACCGCCTTCGTCCTTCGTCCTCTCAACGAACCAGTTCACGTGCCTGGCGAGAACGTCGAGCGGGAGGGAGCCCGAGCCCAGGACGGCGTCGTGGAACTTGCGGACGTCGAAGGCCGGGCCCAGGAGCCGGCGCGCCTTCTCCCGGAGCGCGACGAACTGCCGCATTCCCATCTTGTAGGCCAGGGCCTGCGCGGGCATGTCGCAGGCGTAGCGCAGCGTCTCCGTCTCGATCTCGGTGTCCGACTGCAGCGTGTTCTCCTTCATGTAGGCGATGGCCTTCTCCCGCGGCCAGCCGTAGAGATTCATCCCGGTGTCCACGACGAGCCGGCTGGTCAGGAAGAGATCCATGGCCAGGCGGCCCGCGCGGTCGTAGGGGTCGGCGTACATCCCCATCTGGTCGGCCAGGTCCGACGCGTACTCGCCCCAGCCTTCGGTGAAGGCCGTGTGGTAGGTCTCGCGGCGAAACTTCGGGAGCGCTTCGTTCTCCCGCTGCAGGTTGATCTGAAAGTGGTGCCCGGGCACGAGCTCGTGCGCGATCAGCGCCGCGCCGAACAGGAGGCTGCGCTCCGGAAGCTTCGAGCCGTTGTATTTGTAACGCCCGGTCGGCTCCTGGGGCGTGGGCGCCTGGTAATAGCCGAAGGTGACCGAGGCCTCCAGCTGCGGCTCCAGGCGCTCGACGCCGAACCTGGCCTTCGGGGTCCGGCCGAAGAACTCGGGGATTCTCGGAAGAATGCGGTTCTGGGCCGCCAGCAGGCGCTGCCCGACCTCCTCGGGTGTCCGCGCGAAGAAGCGGGGATCGGACTTCAAGAAGCGGCGGAACTCCGGGAGCGAGCCGTCGAACCCGACCTCCCTGCGCACTTTGTCCAGGTCTTCGTTCAGCTTGGCCACAGCCGCCAGGCCGATCTGGTGGATTCGTTCCGGCGTCGCCGCCGGGATCGTCGAGCGCCGCACGAGCGCGCGGTAGTACTGCGCGCCCTCCGGGTACTGGGAGAGCCCGACCGCCTCGGGCGCCTTCTTCGAATAGTCGCCCTGCAGGTATGCGGTCAGGCTCGCGACGGCGGGCCGCACGCGCTGCTCGAGGAGCGCGGTCAGCCGCGTCGTGAACGTCTCGCGGACCCTGGGATCGAGATCGGCTATCCGGGCCGGCGCGACCCGGAAGAGATTCCGATCCCCCGCCGCGCCGGAGGCGGCAAGCGCGTTCACGGCGAGAGGAATCTCCGGACGGGCCAGACGGATCGACCGCTTCTCCTGCTCCCTCATCTTGGTCTCGATCGATCGGATGAGGTCGGGATACTGCGCCAGGAGCATCAGATAGTGGTCCGCGTCGGCCGCGCTGTGAAGGGCGTGGGAACCGAAGACCTGGCTCGTCCCGAAGTCGCGGAAGGTGTACGGCGTGACCGGAAACGACAGCCAGTAGTAGGCCGGGGCGTCGGCTAGATCCTGCGCCTCCTCGCGGAGGATCAGAAGCGTCAGGACGTCCTCGTGGGACAGGCTCGCCTCGGACACTCCGGACAGCCGGGCCAGCAGGTCCTTGCCGAAGACCGCGTTCTTCCGGCAGTGCGCCAGGGTCGCGTCGGGAAAACGCTCTACCGGCAGCCCCTGGCCGATGCGCAGGTCCGGCTGTTCGTCCAGGAGAAAGGCCCAGTAGTCGTCGGCGGCCTTGCGCACGAGAGCCGCTCCGTCGTCGGCGCAAGGGCCCGGCGCCGCCAGAAGGAACGCCGCGGCCGCGGCGGCCGCCGCCAGCCTTCGCCTCATCCCTGCCCTCTTTGGGGCTGGAACCGCGCCAGCGAGAAGAGCTTCTCGGCCGGACGGCGTCCCAGGACGTTGCCGGCGACCAGCTCGCCCAGCGCGGGCCCGTGCTTGAACCCGTGGCCGGAGCCTCCCCCCACAATCCATAGATTGTGAGCGGCCGGATGCCGGTCCACCAGGAAGTGGTGGTCCGGGCTGTTCTCGTACTGGCACACCCGCGATTCGAGCAGCGGCGCGTCCCGCAAGGCCGGGAAGCGGCGCGTGATGTACCGGCGGGCGCTCTCCAGGGCCTCGGAGGAAGGCCGCCGGTCGCCGTCGGTCGGATCGAAGGCCGCTCCCCGGGCGTCGTCGGCGATCTTGAAACCGCGGCGCTCGTTGCCGGGGATTCCGTAGAAGAAGCGGGGCACCTCGACCCACACCGGGAAGCGGGCCTCGGAAAATCGGTCGTCGCCGGACGGAGTTCCGAAGAAGAAGACCTCCTGCCGCGTCGGGGCCACGAGCTTGCCCAGCAGATCGGGGAACACCCTGGGCAGCCAGGGCCCGCAGGCGAACACGTAGGCGTCGGCTTCGAGCGACGCGCCGTCGGAGAGCCGGATCCCGTCCATCCGGCCTTGCGCGATCGGGCCGGGCTCGACCGCCGCCTCGCGGTACTCCCCGCCCTCGGACACGAAGCCGTCCACCACGTCCGCGCAGGAGTGCCGCGCCGCCAGGTAGCCGGCCTCCTTCTCGAAGAGGGCCCACCGAATGCCCTCGAGGTCGATCTGGGGATACCGCTTGCCGGCCTGCGCCGCGGTGAGCTCGTCGTAGGCGAAGCCGTTCTCGCGCAGGATCGGAAGGGACGCGCGCACGAAGTCCCCTTCGTCGGCGACCATCCAGAGCGCCCCGGTGCGCCGGTAGAGCTTCTTCTTCCAGCGCGCTTCCGCTTCGCGCCAGAGGGTAAAGGCCCGCGCGGCCATCCGCGTATAGATGCGTTCGGGCCCGTAGACTCCCCGGATCACGCGGGTCTCCCCTCCCGACGAGGCCCGGGAATTGCCGGGACCCCAGGCGTCCACGAGCGTGACCCGGGCGCCGCCCCGCAGGAGAAACAGCGCCGACCATCCTCCGAACGCGCCCGCGCCGACCACGACGACGCGCGGGCCGCGGCCGGGGCGGCGCGTCGCCTTCCTCACGGCCAGGAGCGCCGCCGCGGCGCGCCTCGGTCCCGCGAGCAGGCCGGCGGCGGTGAGCCCTCCGGCGGCGGACAGGAGCGCGCGCCGGGTCACTCCGGCAAGGGCGCGCGACTTGCGCGGTCGTTCAGCCATGGTTCACCCCCTCTTTCAGGAAGACCGCCTCCGCTCTGCGGCCGCCCCGCGCAGCGCCGCGATCAAGGCGGCTCCCGCCAGGATCAACAGGGGGGCGGTCGCCGCGCCGGGCACGTAGCGGCGGAAGATCACCGTTCCGGCCAGATGCCCCGTCCCGTTGGCGATCTCGACGACCGCGGCGAGCCAGGCCGCGGCGACGGACCAGGGCCTGCGCGCCGAGACGAACGGCGCCGCGCCGAGCAGGATGGCGATGATTGCCATGTTGGCCACCGCGAACGTCGGCGCGGACATTCCCATGCGCGGCAAGCCCAGCCTCTCCGTCGCTTCCCACATGAAATCGTAGAGACCCGCGCGCATCTCCTCGATGCTGTGCGCCGCCTGCGCCACGGCGAGCAGCCAGAATCGGGCGCCGACCCGGTCGATCAGGGCGTCGGAGATCATTTGCGGTGCGCGCCGGCCGCGATCATACGTCCGCCCGTGTAGACTCCCGACTTCGAAAAGGAGAATCGGGCATGCGCATCCGCCGCGGGATTCTCGTACCGGTTCTGGCCGCCGTCTTGTCGGCCTCGAGCGGTCTCGCCGCCGCCCAGACGCCGCGCGCGACCCCGTCCCCCTCCGCCGGCGCGAAGTCCGAGGACCCCTCGGACAAGGATCGCAAGGACAAGAAGTCCGAGGAGAAGGCGGCGCCGGAGAAGCCGCCCAGCGTGACCCACCACGAGATCCGGATCGACGGAAAGCCCTTCCGCTACACCGCCACGACCGGCTACATGCCGATGAAGGACGAGACCGGGAAGCTCAAGGCCAACATCTTCTACATCGCCTACTCCAAGGACGGCGGCTCGCCGCAGCGCCCCATCACGTTCACGTTCAACGGCGGGCCGGGCTCCTCCTCGGTCTGGCTGCACCTGGGCGCCGTGGGCCCCAAGCGGGTGGTGATGACGGACGAAGGAAAGCCGCTGCCTCCCCCCTACCGGCTGGTGGACAACGAGTTCACCTGGCTCGCGTTCACCGATCTGGTCTTCATCGATCCGGTGACCACCGGCTACAGCCGCCCGGCCGAAGGCGAGAAGCCGGAGCAGTTCCACGGCGTCGACGAGGACGTCCAGTCCGTCGGCGAGTTCATCCGGCTGTTCACCACGCGGTCGACGCGATGGGCCTCCCCCAAGTTCCTGGCCGGCGAAAGCTACGGCACGACCCGGGCCGCGGCGCTGTCGGGATACCTGCAGGAGCGCTACGGGATGTGGCTCAACGGAATCGTCTTGATCTCCAGCATCCTGAATTTCCAGACCGCGGACTTTCACGTCGGCAACGACCTCCCGTTCGTGCTCTTTCTGCCGAGCTACACGACCACGGCCTGGTACCACAAGCGCCTCCCTGCCGATCTCCAGGCCGACTTCGCCAAGGCCGTCGACGAATCGGAAAAGTTCGCGGCCAACGAGTACACCCTGGCGCTGGCCAGGGGCGACGCCCTGTCGGGGGAGGAGCGCGCCGCGGTCGCGGCCCGCCTCTCCCGCCTGACCGGCCTGTCCCAGACCTTCGTCGAAGAAAACGATCTCCGGGTGACGCTGTCCCGCTTCACCAAGGAGCTCCTGCGCCGGGAGCGGCGCACGATCGGCCGGCTGGACAGCCGCTTCGAGGGGATCGACCGCGACGCCGCCGGCGAGCGCTCGGAGTACGACCCCAGCTACGCCGCGATCTACGGGCCCTACACGGCCATGATCAACGACTACCTGCGCACGGAGCTCAAGTACGAGAACGACCTGCCCTACGAGATCCTGACCGGCCGGGTCCGGCCCTGGCACTTCGGCCCGGCCCAGAATCAGTACTTGAACGTCGCCGAGACCCTGCGCGGCGCCATGACCCAGAACCAGAATCTCAAGGTGCTGGTCGCCGCGGGCTATTACGATTTCGCGACGCCGTTCTTCGCCGCGGAATACACGTTCAACCATCTGCAGCTGGACCCGACGCTGCGCAAGAACATACGCATCGAGCACTATCCATCCGGACACATGGTCTACATCCACAAGCCGTCGCTGGAAAAGATGACCAGGGACGTGGAAGGGTTCTACCGGGAGGCGGTGCCGGGGAAATGAATCCCTGGTCTGCTGACTACGAGATCGCCTTCGCGATCGCGAACGCCGCGGCGGCGGCGAGGCTCCCCACGAGCGCGGTCTGCCAGGCGCTGCGCAGCGGCTTGCGCACGGTGAAGCGGCCCTTGATGTAGCCGAAGACGATCAGGGCGGCCAGGGTGAGGCCGACCGATCCCAGCAGCGCGGTCCGCATCGGGTGCAGGAAGAGATAGGGAGCCAGGGGCACGAAACCCCCGGCCATGTAGGACAGGGCGATCGTCAGAGCGCTCGTGCGGGCGCGCGAAGGATCGGGCTTCTCCAGCCCCAGCTCGAACCGCATCATGAAGTCGACCCAGCGCTTCCGGTCCTCGCGGATCGCGTGGGCCGCCTGCACCGCGATCTTGTGGGGAAGCCCGTACTCCTCGAAGACGTCCACGACTTCCCTGGTCTCCTCGGCGGGCATCTCGACCGTCTCGCGGTCCTCCCGGGCCAGCTCCGAGGCGTAGTGCTCGGCGTCGGTCCGCGCGGCCAGGTATCCCCCCAGTCCCATCGCGATCGAGCCGGCGGCGATCTCGGCCAGGCCGGCCGTCACCACGACGCGCGTCGAATCGATGGCGCCGGAGAGGCCCGCCGCGAGCGCGAACGGAACCGTCAGCCCGTCGGACATGCCGATGACGACGTCCCGGACTTTCTCCGATGCCGTGAAGTGCTTCTCGACGTGAGGCGTCTGGGGCATGGCTCCTCCGGAGCTACCGGTTTCTCAATTCACCGTCTCGCCTTCGGTCCCCGTCTCGGTGGGAGAGGCCGAGGCATGGTGATGGATCAGCTTCCAGGTCCCGTCCACGCGCACGAAGACGTTGGTGGCCTGCATGCGCGCGGCGTCCTCGTCCTCGTCGCCGCCGAAGGGCGTGATCACCTCCACGCAGGTCACGCAGGCGATCTCCCTGGCCACCGAGATCCGCACGTCGCGGCAGGCCACGGTCCACGGCCTCGAGTTGGAGAAGATGTTCTCCCAGGAACGCCGGATCTCCTGCCAGCCGTCCAGCCGGTGCCAGCCGGGATGCACGCAGGTCGCGGCCTCCTCGTGCGCCCAGACCGCGTCCATCGCCGAGAGATCGCGCGATTCCAGGGCCCGGTAGAACCCGAGGTTCGCGGCGGTCACCGCGGTCTCGTCGCCCGTGCTCACCGGCTCCATGGTCATCCCCGCGCCAGCGCCGCGGCGACGCGCGCGAGGTCGACGTTGCCTCCGGACACGA
The DNA here is from genome assembly GCA_963733955.1 of uncultured Acidobacteriota bacterium. GTDB lineage: Bacteria > Acidobacteriota > Thermoanaerobaculia > UBA5066 > Gp7-AA6 > DATFTF01. Next base: position 508,435 of record CAVTEW010000001.1, on the reverse strand, counting down.
TCGCCACCACGCGGGCTCCCGCCGGCAGGTCGATCTTTCCGGCCAGCAGCGCGCCGACGGCGGCGGCGCCGGAGCCCTCGACGTACAGCTTGGCGCGAGTCATCAGGATCCGCATGCCCTCCAGGATCTCTCCCTCCGAGACGGTGACGATCTCGTCCACGGCCTCCCGCGCGATGGCCAGGGGCAGCGCGCCGACGAACGGGGGCGTCATGCCGTCGGCGATCGTGTCATAAGGGCGCGCGACCGTCACCGGCTTGCCGGCGGCCAGGGCCGGACCGAGGCCCGGACCGGCGGCAAGCTCGACGGCGACGACTCGCGCCGCGGGCCGCGTCTGCTTGACCGCCGAGGCGACGCCGGCCAGAAGGCCTCCTCCGCCCACCGGCACCACGACGACGTCCGCGTCGGGAACGTCCTCCAGGATTTCCAGGCCCGTGGTCCCCGCGCCGGCTAAGACCACCGGATCGTCGAAGGGATGGATGAACGTCGCGCCGCGCTCCTGCTGAACCTCCTTCAAGCGGTCGAACAGCGTGGCGCGGTCGGGATGCAGGATGACCTCGGCTCCGTACTCGCGCACCGCGTCGATCTTGGATTTCGGAGCGTCCGTCGGCATGACGACCGCGCAGGATGCCTCGCCGATCCGCGCCGCCCAGGCCACCGCCTGGGCGTGGTTGCCGGCCGAGACGGTGACGAGCCCGCGGGCCCGTTCGCCCCCCGACAGCGAGAGCACCTTGTTCAGCGCGCCCCGCGGCTTGAAGGAGCCGGTCTTCTGGAAGCTCTCGCACTTGAGGTGGAGAGCGATGCCGCGCCGGCGCCCGATCTGCGCCGACGTCAGAACCGGGGTGTGGTGCACCCGTCCGGCGATCCGCCCGGCGGCCCGCCGAATCTCCTCCAGCGCGATCATCCGAGGGAGCTTATTGCTTCTGATCGCCCCGAGGAAGAAGCTCTGCGCCATGAGGCCCCCGGCCGGTCCGACGCTCCGCGCGGTCGTCCTCCTCGCGCCGCTCGTCCTCGGAGTTCTGATCCTGCTCGTCCACGGGCCGATCGCGCAGGACCCGGCCTACCATCGCTTCGCCGATCGAAGCGTCGTCGCGGGGATTCCCCATGCCGGCGACGTCCTCTCCAACGCGGCGTTTCTCCTGGCGGGAGCGGCGGGCCTGGCTTTTCTCGGCACGAGTCGCGCCCGGTCCGCGTTCCGGGACCCGCGCGAGAGAACCCCTTACGCTCTGTTCTTCCTCGGGATCCTGGGCACCGCCTTCGGATCGGCCTGGTATCACCTGGCGCCCGACACCGGCCGCCTCTTCTGGGACCGCCTCCCGATGGCGGTCGCGTTCCTGGCCCTGGCCGCGGCGGTCCTGGCCGACCGCGTCAGCGTGGACCTGTCCGCCCGGATCCTCTGGCCCTTGCTCGCCTTGGGCGCGGCGAGCGTCGTGTACTGGCGGCTCACCGAGCAGGCCGGACGCGGAGATCTGCGGCCTTACGCACTGGTCCAGTACGACACGGTGGCCGCGATCGCCCTGGTCCTGCTGCTCTATCCGGCCCGCCAGACGGGCGGAGGCCTGCTGTGGGCGGCCGCCGGCGGCTACGCGCTGGCCAAGGTCTTCGAGCTCGCCGACGAGCCGATCCTGCGGGCGACCGGAGCGGTCAGCGGGCACACGCTCAAGCACGTCGCGGCGGGACTGGCCAGCGGGTGCGTGCTCTGGATGCTCGCGCGGCGAAAGCCCCTGCCCGCGCCGGCCCGGGCGAGCTCGGCGTGAGCGCAGCGGAGATCCGGAACGCTAGGACGCCCGGACCCGCAGGCTCCCCTTGTGGGTCGTGAATCGCAGGCGCGGCCCGCCGCCGTTGACGGCGCCGGTCACGTCGGCCGAGTGCCAGCGGCCCGTCTTCGTGGTCATGGCGAAGTCGGAGTCGATGTTCCCGCGCCGGCCGGCATCGCCGTCGAGCTCGAACCGGCTGTCCTTGGGCAGGCGGACTTCCACTTCCCCCTTGTAGGTCTCGAAGCGGCTGTCGTGCGCGTACCGCGCGAACTCCACGCGGACGTCGCCCTTGTAGGTGTCCACGCGAGCGGCTCCGTCGAGGTCGGTCACCCGCGCGGTGCCCTTGTAGGTGTGGAGCTTCAGGTCCGATCTCAGACCGGCCACCCGGATGTCGGACTTGTGGTCTTCGATGTCCAGGCGGCCGGAGGCCGGCATCTGGATCGTGTAGCGCACGAAGGGAAGGGTGCCGTCGTCTCCCCAGAAGATCCCGAAGAAGTGGCGGTGCTCGACGGCGTGGTAGTCCGAGCGGATGGAGACGGCGGCGCCGGAGCCGGCGACCCGAATCTCGGTCAGCCGGACCTTCTCGGCCTGATCCCGGTGGTCGCCGTCCGCCTCGATCCGGGCGTCGATCCGGACCTCCGGGCGGTCCCAGGTCTTCACATCGACGCTTCCCTTGAAGGTCTCGACCGAAACCCGGCCGTCCCGATCGAGGGGGATCGTCTGGTGAAACTCTTTGGTGTCAGCGGCTTGCGCAAGATTCGAAGCGAGGAGAAGACCTCCCGCCAGGCCGACTGTCTGAAGGAATCGCATGCGTCACCGCCTTCCGACTCGAGATACGCAAACCCCCGGGCGAAGTTCCCCGGCCCGGGTCCCGGCGCGGGCAGGGACCGCGCTCCCGGCGATGAGATTCGTGAGGACCCGGATCAGCAGCTAGAGTGAATCCAATGCTGAGCCTGCGTTGCCGACCGGCGTGATCCGCGCGGCGGAGATCCTGACCTGGATCGCCCTGTCGGTGGGAACCATCACGGCAGCCGCGGCGCTCTACGGACGCTACCGGGCCCTTCCGGCTTTTCTCACCGGTCCCGCAGTCTGCCGGCTGGAGGACAATGGCTGCGTGGCCCTCTTTCGAACCCCGCTCGCGGCTCTTCTGGGCGTTCCCAACTCGCTTCTGGGCCTTTTCCTCTACGGCTTCGTGGCCGCCGGTCTTCTCTGGCGATGGCCTTCGGGGCTTCTCGTCGCGGCGGCCTCGGCAGCCCTGGCCATGTCCATCTATCTCGCGGCGCGTTTGCTCGGAGATCGCCTGGAATGCCGGATCTGCTGGACCGGCCACGCGGCCAACGCCGCTCTCTGGGCCGCGCTTCTGGCGCGCTTGATCGAAGCGCGTTGATCGCGCGGCGGCCCGGCGCGGCGACCTCTTACCGGTGCCCGCGCACGGCATGCGGCCGGTAGGGCTCCTCGAGAAACCGGCATTCGTCCTCGGTCAGCGCGACCGCGAGCGCCCCGACCGCCTGCTCGAGGTGCTGCATCCTCGAGGCCCCCACGATGGGAGCGGTGACGCCCGGCTGGCGCAGAAGCCAGGCGAGCGCGATCTGCGCGGGGGGCAGACCGCGGCGTCCGGCCAGATCGACCACCCGGTCGACCACGTCGAAGTCGTCGTCGGTGTAGAGCGTCTGCGCGTACTCGTCGGTGCGGGCCCGCGTGGTCGCGTGCTGGCCGCCGCGGCGCCGGCTCCCGGTCAGCAGACCGCGCGCGAGCGGGCTCCAGGGGATCACGCCGATCCCTTCGGCGCGGCAGAGCGGGAGCATCTCCCGCTCCTCCTCGCGGTAAACCAGGTTGTAGTGGTTCTGCATCGAGACGAACCGCGTCCAACCGTGGAGGTCGGCGCGGCCGAGCGCCTGCGCGAACTGCCAGGCCCACATCGAGGACCCGCCCAGGTACCGGGCCTTGCCCGCGCGGACGACGTCGTGGAGGGCTTCGAGGGTCTCGTCGATAGGAGTGTCGGGATCGTACCGGTGAATCTGGTAGAGGTCGACGTAGTCGGTGCCCAGGCGTCTGAGCGACGCGTCGATGGAGTCGAGGACGTGCTTGCGCGACAGGCCCCGGTCGTTGGGGCCGGGCCCCATCGGGTTGAACACCTTGGTGGCCAGAACGATCTCGTGGCGGCGCGCGAAGTCCTTGAGCGCCCGCCCGACCACCTCTTCGCTCGCGCCGTCGGAGTACATGTCCGCGGTGTCGAAAAAATTGATGCCGAGCTCGAGCGCGCGCCGGAGAAAGGGCCGGCTGGCCTCCTCGTCGAGGACCCAGGGGCGCCAGCGCGGCGAGCCGTAGGTCATGGTGCCGAGGCAGAGACGGGAGACCCGGAGCCCGGTGTTGCCGAGACGGATGAAGTCCATGGACGGAGACTTAGCGGCTCTTTCTTCGTCTCGCCTTGATCAGCACCGCGATCTCGTCGGGGCGGCCGTTGACGAAGTCCAGACGGATCCGCCCGTCGGGCGTCTGCGAGACCGCGGCGGGAATCGCGCTGCCGGTCAGGAACCAGCCGGCAGGCAGTACGACGGCGTTGCGCGCGCGACCGAAGCTGCGGTCGAACACGAGCTCGTCTCCGTCGAGCCGGTAGCTCTTTTCGTCGGTGTACGTCTCGGAGATGCGAAGCCGGAGCGACTTGCCCTTCTCGACGGCCGGAAAGCGGATCACCACGGCCTCCGCGTCGGCCGTGACCGGCTCGCCGATGTCGATGCGCTCGCGCGCGATCGCGTCTCCGCGCAGCGTCTCCGCGGTCAGCTTCTCTCCGGTATCGAGGACCCGGGCCGACGGCCTGGACGACCGGCTGCCCTTGCGCACGACGTTGACGTACTTGTCGACGCCCGGGCGCGCCTCCGTGTAGTCGTGGTAGAGATCGAACGAGTGCGTCTCCGGCTGCTGAAGGAAATAGACGATGTCGCGGTCCTGGTGCGCGCGCTCGGTCAGGCGGCGCTCGCCTTCCTCCTGCGCCGTTGCGACGACCGCCAGAGCCGCCAGGCCGAGAAACGCGGCCGCGATTCGCGTCACGACGGCAACCTCCGGGCTCGCAGCGTCAGCGGCGCGGGCCCCGGGCCCGGGTTCATGAAGCTCACCAGGATCCGGCCGTCCGCCTCGCTCAAGACCTGCGAGGGGACGTTGCATTCGACGAGCTCGTAGCCGGCCGGCAGGACGACGCTGTTGCGCCGGATGCCGAGCGACCGCGTGAAGACGACCGCGTCGCCATCCACGAAGTAGCTCTGGGCGTCCTTGTAGGTCTTGTCGATCAGGAGCCGGACCTGCCCTCCCTCCGCGGGAACCGGGCGCGGCAGGTGGATGCGGATGTAGTCGGTGTCGAGGTCGGCGTCGGAGAGACCGCCGCGGCGCGCCTCCTCGCCCGAGACGACCTCGAAGGGGAGCGCGTTTCCGCTCATGCGGTCGAAGATCCGTTCGCCGCTGGCGGCGCTGCCCTTGCGGATCGGGTTGAAGAAGAAGGTCGCGCCGGGCCCGATCGCGGTCACTTCGTAGAGGATGTGGAAGGAGGCGGTGTCCGGCGCCAGAAGCTCGTAGCGCGTGTACTCGTCGGTCTCGACGGGCGTTTCCGCGGCGGAACGAGGGGCGCTCGGACTCGGACGCGTCGGCGGCGCGGGGCGCGACGCGCAGGCGAGAGCGAACGCGGCAAGAATCAGGCTTCCTCGGCGCACGGTCGCGCCGCAGTATATCGAGGCGCCGGCCGTGCCGGCGTCCCGGTGGCGCGAGTCTTGAAAGGACGGCCGCCATGAGCTGGATCTTCTGGCTGGGAATCGCCGTCCTGGTCGGAGTCGTGGCCGCGGTCACCGGAGTCAAACCGAAGGGGACGCGCCCGGTCGCTCGCAGCCGGCTCATGGGGATCGGTCGCCTCGCTCTCTGGATTCTGGTTCTCCTCGCGCTTTGGGCCGCCTATCGCGCGCGCGCCGGAGGATAGCGGGCCGTAGAATGCCGCCGCGTCCGCTCCGGCGCCGCGGGCCTCAGCCGGAGCCGATACAATATGAATATTGTTCCTTTCGACCCCCGCCACTGGCGAAGTGTGCGGCGGATCTACCTGGAGGGCCTGGCCACCGGCCACGGCTCGTTCGAGACACGGGCGCCGACCTGGAGCCGTTGGCACGCCGCGCACCGCGCCGACTGCCGCCTGGTTGCCTGCGAGAACGGCGCCGTCCTGGGCTGGGCCGCCCTCTCCCCCGTCTCGGCGCGGAAGGTCTACGCAGGCGTGGCCGAGGTCAGCGTGTACGTCGCCGCGGCCGCGCGCTCCCGGGGAGTCGGCCGCGCGCTGCTCGAGGCGCTCGTCCGCGCCTCCGAGGCCGCCGGCGTCTGGACGCTCCAGGCCGGGATCTTTCCGGAGAACGCGGCCAGCCTCGCTCTCCACCGCCGCTGCGGCTTCCGCGTGGTCGGCGTGCGGGAGCGCATCGGATGCCGCAACGGCGTCTGGCGGGACGTCTGCCTCCTCGAACGGCGCAGTCCGTCGATCCCCCCGGCTATCGCGGGAAGAACAGAGACAGCGTCAAGAGCGCCCCGATCCCGAGGGACAACCAGACGTTCGTGACGAAGTAGCCGTAAGCCATGAGCGCGATCCCCAGAAAGAGCGGCTTGGGCTCGCCGTTCTTCTTTCCGTACCGGAAGGCGGCCAACCCCACCAGGCCGAAGAGGATGGCCACGGCGATCGACGCCGGCGAGAACCCTCCCAGATCGAGACCGCCCATGGAAGACCGCAACACCGTCGGCGCCCCTGCCCTTCCCGCGGCTCCGGGCCCGCTACCTGAGCGTCAGGACGATCTCCGGGCAAAACACCGGATCGTTGCGCGACCCGGGAGCGCGCTTGGTCCACTCCCGCGCCAGGATCCGGATGGTCTGCCCCGACTTGAGCTGAAGGTCGGCGTAATCGACCACGCCGCGCACGACGGCGCCGGCGACGGGCGATTTGATCGCCGCCTTGTGCATGGCGAAATCGCCGTCCTCGATGACCGCGTCCCGCTCATACTCTTTGGCGCTCTTGTAGCGGTCGACCCGCACCGCCCCCCAATTCGACGTGGCCTTGGCGCTGCGGGTGACCCCGCAGGTCGGCCCCAGGTGGTCGTCGTAGTTGGCGCAGGCGTCCAGCGTGACGTGGTACTCGAAGCCGGCGACCCGCTCGACAGGGAGCTCCGCTCCGGACTTCGCGTTGTTGTCGGTGTCGAGGTAGACGTCGACCGCCGAGCCGACGTTGTTGCCGGGAGGCTCCGACAGCGTCGCCGCGACGACCAGCTGCTTGCCGTCGCTCCGGATCGAGAGGTGGACCATGTCGAAGCCGGGCTTCTCGACCATCTTGTCGGTGGGGCCGACCTGGATCGGCCCGACGTCGCCCTTGGGATCGTCGAGCTCCACGGAGAACTTGGCCCGAATCGACCTGGGGGCCGCGGACTTGCCCGCGGCCAGCGCCGGACTCGCGAGCGCCGCGATCATCCCGACCAATCCCAGCGCAAAACCCGTTCGAAGGATTCGCCGCATGTCTCCTCCTGTCCGCGAGCCGCTCGGCGACTCAGTCGTGGCCGCAGCCCGTTCCGGCCGCAGCCGACTTCTCCGGGAGCCGCAGGTCGAAATCGATCTGCCACTTGTACGCCGCGAGCGCGTTCTCGGCGGTCGCCTTGGCGCCGGTCACCCGGCCGGCCAGCCGGCCCCCGAGCTTGAGCTCCCCCGACATCTTCTCGATCTTCAAGTCCTTGTCCTTGGCCGGGTCCAGGACCCATTGGCGCATGAGCATCGGCGAATCCGCCTTGGAAAATCCCAGCTCGACGTCGCCCACCGCCCCGGGTGACGGGGTCGGGGAGCCGCCGCCCGGGCAAAAGGAAATGTGGAGCATGGTCCGGATCTTTCCCGCGGCGTCCCGATCCGGAGCATAGGAGGAGATCTGGAACGATTTTTCCTCCTCCGGCGAGATCGGCGCCTCGGAGATCCAGATCGTCACGCTGTGCTGGTCGTCGTAGTAGGAGACCGCGCAGTGCGTCATCGCAAAGGGCTTGCCCCCGAGAAGGCCCTTGGCCGAGCAGGTGTCGGCGGCCCGGACGGCCGCGGCCGACGCGAACACGACGAGAGCGGCGCAGAAGAACGAACGCATCGATCTCCCCTTTCGTAGGCGCCCGGCCGGGTCCCGGGCCTGTTTTTCCGCCGATGGGCTGTCACCGCCAGGAGTCGAGCCCGATTCGAGGAGTCTAACCGCAATCCCGCAAAGACGCCGTCCCACCGCCCACGAGCGGCGGGCCTCTCCCGCGGCGGGGCCTCTCCGCGGGCGACTCGGAACACACTCGCTCCCACCGCAATGCCGCTGAGCCCGCGGAGCGGAGCGGCGGTCCGGCGCCGGCCCACGCGAGTGGGCCGCCGCGTCCCCGCTAGGGAGATGTCCGCCGCGAGCCTTGCGCGCCGCGCGCGACTGCGGTCTGCTTGCGCGGTGGAGGCCGCTGCGTGGATCCCGAGCTGATCGCGATTCTTGCCGGTCTCGTCTTCCTGGCCGGCTGGGCGTACTACCGGGGATTCGTGTCGCGCAAACCGTCTCTCTTTCCCTGGATGGCGCAAGCGGGATTCGTGGCGCTGGCGCTCGTCCCCATTCCGTTCACGCTTCTGACGCTGGCGCAACAGAGGCAGGCCGTCCGCAAGCTCGAACGGGAGGGCATCGTCCCCCATCCCGCGATCGCGAACGCCGTCGGCGTCGCGACGGGCCCGGGACCGATCTCGCGGCTCCTTCCTTGGGACGATCGGCACGGAGCGACGTGGCTCTTCGACACGAAGGCGTCCCCGGAGGACGTCCTGGCGTTCTACCGCAACCGCGCGCACACGCCAGGATGGACTCTGGTCGAGGATAGTCCCGTCCTGCTGATCTTCCGGCAGGGGACCCGGACGCTGGCCATTTCTCCTCGCAGAGGGCCCTCGCGACAGGTCGTCTACATGGTGACCGACGGCGGAGAACCTCGGCGCTCCGGCCGACCCGCAGAAACTCCCTAGCCTCCAGCGATCGCGCCGAGCACCAGGAACGGCTCGGCGCCCCGAGCCACCGATTCGGGAAGCGGCGCGTCCGCCGGCTGGTGGGACCAATCCTCACCGCAGACGAAGAACCGGATGAAATCGCGCCGCTTCCGGGTCGCGTGATCCCGGATCGCGCCGCGCAGGACCGGGTACCGCTCCTCCAGGGCGTCGAGCACCGAGCTCTGGGTGATCGTGCCGGAGACCTCGATCTCGACCTCCGTGCTCACCTTCGCCAGCGTCCGGAGATGCTGCGGCAGCTCGACGCGGATCATGAGATGGTCTGGGCCTCCACCGACAGCACCGGCGGAAGGTCGCGCACGATCGCCGTCCAGCTGTCGCCGGCGTCCGACGACGCGTAGACCTGTCCTCCCGACGTGCCGAAGTACACGCCGCAAGGGTCGCAGGAATCGACGGACATCGCGTCGCGCAGCACGTTGACGTAGCAATCCTTCTGCGGCAGGCCGCGGGTCAGCGCCTCCCACTCGTTGCCACCCTTGCGGCTGCGGAAGACGCGCAGCTTTCCGTCTGGGACGAAGTGCTCCGAGTCGCTCTTGATCGGGACGACGTAGACGGTCTCGGGGTCGTGGGCGTGGATAGCGATGACGAAGCCGAAGTCCGTCGGGAGATTGCCGCTGACTTCCTTCCAGGTCTCCGCCGCGTCGTCGCTGCGCATCACGTCCCAATGCTTCTGCATGAAGAGGACGTTGGGCCGGGCCGGATGCATGGCGACATGGTGGACGCAGTGGCCCACCTCGGCGGTCGGATCGGGGATGTACTGGGAGACCAGGCCCTTGTTGACCGGCTTCCAGGACTTGCCGCCGTCGTCGGTGCGAAACGCGCCGGCCGCGGAGATGGCGATGAACATGCGGTCCCGGTTCTTGGGATCGAGGATGATCGTGTGGAGGCACATCCCGCCGGCGCCCGGCTGCCACTGGGGACCCGTGCCGTGCTCCCGCAGCCCGCGCAGCTCCTGCCAGTTCTGTCCCCCGTCGGTCGAGCGGAAGAGGGCCGCGTCCTCGACCCCGGCGTAGACGGTGTCCGGGTCATCGAGCGACGGCTCGAGGTGCCAGACCCGTTTGAAGACCCACGGCTTGAGCGACCCGTCGTACCACTGGTGCGTGCCGGGGACGCCTTCGTAGACGAACTTGTTGTTGACGGGCTCCCAGGTCTTGCCGCCGTCGTTGGAGCGCTGGATCTGCTGGCCGAACCAGCCGGAGGACTGCGAGGCGTACAGCCGGTTCGGATCCGCGGACGACCCCTTCAGGTGGTACATCTCCCATCCGGCAAAATGCGGCCCGGCGACGTCCCACCGTTCCCGCTTGGCGTCCGAAGTCAAGACAAAGGCTCCCTTGCGCGTCCCAACCAGCACCCGTACGTCCGTCATCCCACACTCCTTCCGCGTGCCGCCCCCGAAGGAACGGACGATCTCGACTCACTATATCGACGGTTGGAGCGGGACAGAATCGACATCGTCGGCGAGAAAAACGAACGCCAGGACTACTCGTCGCGCAGGGCGAGCATCGGATCGAGCGAAGCCGCACGGCGGGCGGGGCGGAGCGCCGCGGAGACGGCGACCGCGGCCAGGCCCGCAGCGGCCACTGACAGGGTCAACGGGTCGGCCGGCCGCAGGCCGTAGAGCAGCGCCTTGGCCGCTTGACCGCCGGCCAGGGCGAGGACGAGGCCTATGGCAAGGCCTGCCGCGAGCAGGCCGGACGCCTCCTTGAGGATCAGGACCAGCACATCCCGCCGGCAGGCGCCGAGAGCCATCCGAACACCGATTTCGTTGCGGCGGCGTGCGACGGTGTAGGAGATGACGCCGTAGAGTCCGATCATCGCCAGGAGCGCCGCAAGCGCCCCGAAGAATCCCGAGAGCGTCGCCATCAGGCGCTCGCGCAGGAGACTCTCGCGGATCGTCGTTTCCAGCACGCTGAACCGAAAGCCGACCGCGGGGTTCATGTCCGTGAGCGTTCGCTTGACCGACGCCGCGACACGCGTCAGGTCGTCATCGGAACGGAGAAGAACGCGCTGCTGCAGACCCGGTTCCCGGTCCTGGTCCGCCGCCGTGAACACGATCGGCTTGAACTCCTCGCGCAGGGCGCCGTACTTGTTGTCCTTCACCAATCCGACGATCTGATAGACCTGATCCGCCTTGCCCCCCTCCTGAGCCACGCTCAATGCCTTGCCGAGCGGATTGCCTCCGGCCAGGAACCTTCCCACGAACGTCTCCGTGACAACGGCCACGGGGGGGGAAGAAATCGTGTCCTCCGGCCCGAAATCGCGCCCCGCGAGCAAGCGCGTGCCCATCGTCCGAAAGTAGCCCGGGCTCACGCGGTTGAAATTCGCGAGACGCCGCTGGACCCCCGTGCCGGGGATCCCGACGTTGTCGTTCCACCCCATCCCGCTGAGCGGAACGATCATCGCATCGGCGGCGGCGATCACTCCGGGGACGGCCCGCAGGCGGGACAGCACGTCCTGCCTGTAAACCACGCGGCGGTCCATGGGAATCCTCAGGGGAGTCAGGTCCAGGCTGACGACGAGCACCTGGGTCCGTCGAAAACCGGCCTCGACGGTCATCAGGTTGCGCAGCGTCCGGACGAATAGGAGCGCGCCGACGAGGAGGACCAGCGACAGGGCGACCTGCGTGACCACCAGAGCACGGCGGAGGAACATCCGGCTCCGGCTCGCGGTGGCTCCCCGCGCACTCGACTTGATCACTTCGCCGGGGGACGTGCGCGCTGCTTGAATCGCCGGCGCCACGCCGAACACGGCACAGGTCAGCGCGGCGGCGGCGGCCGCGAACGCCAGCACACGCCAGTCGAGCGACAGGTCCACCGCCCAGCGATCTCCCTGGGTGCGAAGGAACGACATCAGCGCGCGGCTGAAGGCCTGCGCCAGCGCCACGGCGCAGACTCCGCCGGCCAGAGTCAGGAGGACGTTTTCGCAGAGCATCTGACGCACGAGCCGGGAGGGCGAAGCTCCCAAAGCCAGACGGACGGCCATCTCGTGCTGGCGGACGCTCGCCCGAGCCACGATCAAGCTCGCCAGGTTCGCGCAGGCGATCAAGAGGACCAGTCCGGAAATGGCCAGAAGGATCCATAGCGGAGACTCGTATTGCTCGCGCAACTCGGAGAGCCCCGACGCGGCGGGCTGCGCCCCGAGCCGGAAGCCCAGATAGTGCTTGGCGTCGACGGCGTCGTATCCGGATGGAAGCGTGGACTCGAAGATCGGGCGAGAGGCGGCGGACAGCTGCGCCGAGGCGCGCTCGACCGACCAACCCGGCCGCAGACGGCCGATGGTCGCGAGCCACCAGGCTTCCCGATCGCCGACCTTCGGGCGTTCCCCATCGAAGAGGGGCTCGGCGCAGAGAGGAAGCGCCACGTCGAAGCGGCGCCCCACCTCGACTCCGAAGAAGGTGGGGGGCGCGACGCCGATGACCTCGAACGGATGGCCCTCCAGCGTGAGCTTCCGTCCCACCGCGCCCTGGGAGCCGCCGAATTCCTGCCTCCAGAACGCGTCGCTCAAGACCACGCCGGAGGCGCCGCACCCGGGCCGGTCGTCGGAGTCCTGCAGGAGGCGGCCCAACGCGGGCCGGATGCCCAGCGTCGCGAAAAAGCTGCCGCTTGCCCAGAGAACTTCCGCATCACGCATCTCGCCGCCGGGGCTCAGGTTGCGTCTGTCCATTCCCCACGCCGCGATGCGGGAGAAGCCCTTTTGCTCGAGACGCAGCTGTTGCCAGACGCCATAGGTCAGTTCAGGAAAGTTTCCGGAAAAGCCTCCGGTCCGCCCGTAGGGGTTGTCCTCGATGCGAACTTCCGCGAGCCGGCCGGGGTCCTCGACCGGCAGCGGTCGCAGACGAACGGCGTCGAGCAATTGGAAGATCGCGGTGTTGGCGCCAATGCCGAGCGCCAGCGACAGGATGGCAGCCGCCGCGAACCCCGGGTTCAAACGCAGCAGCCGGGCTCCGAAACACAGGTCCTTCCAGAGGCCCGAGAGCCGGGGGCCGGGCTCGTCCGCACCCAGGTCAGAAGGTCCGCGGGAAGGACGGGAGAGAGACCGGAGCTCGGCGACCAGGTGCCCGTCGGCCACGCCCTCCATGGCGCCCTGGCTCGCCTCCTCGGGGCTCGCACCGCGCGCCAGAAGCTCTTCGTAGCGGTCGCTCAAGTGCTGCCCCAGCTCTTCGGCGACCTCGGCCTGCCGCGCCGGGTCGAGACCCAGGCCTTCCAGAAGGGATTCGAGCTCGGTCTTCCAGTCAGGCATGTTCCGCCGCGGTGATCTGATTCATGGCGCGGACGAAGGCTCTCCAGGTGCCGCGCTGCCGGAGCAGGGCCCTGCGCCCGGCCGGAGTGATCCGATAATAGCGGCGGCGTCTCTGGCCGGGCTTCTCTACCCATCGGCCATCCAGGAAGCCGCGCGACTCCAGGCGGTAGAGCAGCGGATACAGGGAAGCCACGTTGAAGGAAAGAGCGCCGCCAGAACGGGCCTCGATCAACTTGCCGATCTCATAGCCGTGGCGCGGGCGCTGTTCGACCAGCGACAGGATCAACAGCTCGGCGTTCCCCTTCTTGAGCTCGCGGTCGAACACATGTAGAGCCATATATATCTTTCCTATATATATGACTGCGAGACATAGGTCAAGCCCGGGGTCAGCCTTTCCATCGCCCATGCCGGGAGGTGGAGTCGGGCCGGGGGCCCGGCGTGCCGCCGATCCCAGCACCGCCAGGAGAGCGATCGCGATCCACAGCAGGTTCTTCATGACGCCTCCCGCAATCGCAACGCGAGACCGCCTCCTGCGGGTGATCGAGCAATCGCGAGGCCACCGCGGGGCGTGACGGCGCGCCCCAAGCGCGTCGCCTTGCGAAATCGCCGCTTCGAGCGCCGGTGAAGAACCGGTTAACTCTCCGCGCGCCCCGTGATATCTCTTCGAGAAAGCTCGGAGGCCGGATGAAACGCAAGACCGTCGGCGCGAAGACCGCGGGCATCGATCGAAGGGCTCTCTTCCGTTACGGGGCGATCACCGGAGCGCTCGCCGCGGCCGGCCCCGCGATCGCGAGACAGACGCCGCGTCCCGTGCCGGACGGCGCTCACGCCGACGCCTTCGAGCTCGACGAGCTGACGATCGCGGATCTGCAGAAGCGGATGCAGTCGGGTGAGGACTCGGCCCGGTCGCTGGCGGAGAAGTATTCGCGCCGCATCGAGGCGCTGGACCGCCAGGGCCCCGGCCTGCGGGCCGTCCTCGAGATCAACCCGGACGCGCTCGCGATCGCGGAATCCCTGGACTCCGAGCGGAAGGCGGGCAAGGTTCGGGGACCGATGCACGGAATCCCCGTGCTCATCAAGGACAACATCGCCACCGCCGACCGCATGAACACGACCGCAGGGTCGCTGGCGTTGGAAGGAGCAAAGTCCGCCGCGGACTCGCACGTGGCCAAACGCCTGCGCGACGCGGGCGTTGTGATCCTGGGCAAGGCCAATCTTTCCGAATGGGCCAACTTCCGCTCGACCCACTCCTCCTCGGGCTGGAGCGGGCGCGGCGGGCAGTGCCGCAATCCCTACGCGCTCGATCGCAATCCTTCCGGGTCCTCCTCGGGCTCCGGCGCCGCGGCCGCGGCCAACCTCTGCGCGGCGGCGGTGGGGAGCGAGACCGACGGCTCGATCGTGTCGCCGTCGAACAACTGCGGCCTGGTCGGCATCAAGCCGACGGTCGGGCTGGTGAGCCGCTCGGGGATCATCCCCATCTCGCACACGCAGGACACCGCCGGCCCGATGTGCCGGACCGTCACGGATGCCGCCCTTCTCTTGACCGCGCTCGCCGGGGCCGATCCGAGCGACGCCGCCTCCCGCGGAGCCCGCGTCGAGCCCGACTACACGAAGTTCCTCGACCCCAGGGGGCTCCAGGGCGCCCGGATCGGCGTGCCGCGCAAGGGCCTCTTCGGCCAAAGCCCCGCGGCCGACCGGATCGCCGAGGCGGCGATCGCCGAGATGAAGAAGCAGGGAGCGGTCATCGTCGATCCGGCGGACATCGAGACCGTCGACGCGTTCGTGGGATTCGGATCGAGCGAGCTCGAGGTCCTGCTGTACGAGTTCAAGGCGGACTTGAACGCCTATCTGGCCGGGCTGGCTTCGACGCCGGTGCGGACTTTGAAGGACCTGATCGAGTTCAACGAGAAAAACAAGGACCGGGAAATGCCCTTCTTCGGCCAGGAACTCTTTGTCCGCGCGGAGGCCAAGGGACCGCTGTCCGACAAGGACTACCGCAAGGCGCTGGAAAAAGATCTCAAGATCTCCCGCAAGCACGGAATCGACAAGACCATGGACAAGCACAAGCTGGACGCCTTGATCGCTCCGACGTCCTGTCCGGCCACCCTGATCGACCTCGTCAACGGCGACTACGGCGTCAACGGGAGCTCGACGATCCCGGCGGTGGCGGGATATCCGGACATCACCGTTCCGGCGGGTTTCGACCACGGCTTGCCCGTCGGCCTGTCCTTCTTCGGCCGCGCCTGGAGCGAAGGCAAGTTGATCTCGATCGTTTATGCGTTCGAGCAGGCGACGAGGCATCGCCGGCCGCCGAGGTTCCTGGCGACGGCGGAACTTTAGGGCGATTCGGCGTAGGGGCGGGCTTGCCCCCGCCCGCGCTCTCGTCCGTTCCTCCGGGCGGCCACGAGGGCCGCCCCTACGGCACGACGGAGATCAACGCCGCCCCTGCGCGATCTTGACCGCCTCCGGCAGTCCTCGCAGCCGCAGCATCGCCGCGACGCCGAGCGCCGGCCCGGGCGCCAGCGCCGCGAACGCCCACTGCCAGCCGACGCGCGCGACGAGGATCGGGATGAGCTCGATCGAGACGGTCGTCAGCAGGAACCCCAGGCAGGTCTGGATGGTCAGGGCCGTGCCCATGTACTGCGGATCGCCCAGCTCCGTGACGCACGCGGAGAACTGAGCCGAGTCGGCGACCACCGAAGCCCCCCAGACCGCGCCGACCGCGATCAGCAGCCACGGCGGCCCCCCGAACAAAAATCCGACCGCGACGCAGCAGGACCCGGAAACGGCCATGGCCCAGGATGTGACCACGGTCCGGCCCACCCGGTCGGCCAGGAAGCCGGCCAGCGCGCAGCCCGCGGCGCCCGCGCCGATGACGAGGAAGGACGCGGCCTCCGCGAGCGACGCCGGTTCGCCGCGGTGAGCCAGGCTCGCGCGGATCATCACCGGCGCCCAGGTCCACATCGCGTAGAGCTCCCACATGTGGCCGAAGTAGCCGAAGTTGGCCAGCCGCACGCCGCGGTTGCGGAAGATCCGCGGAAGCTGTCCCAGGTCGAAGCGCGCGATCGGTGGCGTGAACGGCCCGTCGGCGACGAAAAGAAGCACCAGGAGCCCGCCGAGAACCGCGAGGAAGGATACGAAGAGTACGTTGCGCCGCCAGTCCGCGCTTCCGACCGCGTTGATCAGGTAGGGGGACGCTTTTCCCAGCGTCAACGCCCCGACGAGGATCCCCAATGCCAGCCCGCGGCCGCGGCGGAACCAGGTGGCCATGATCTTCATCCCCGGCGGATAGACGCCGGCCAGGAAAAACCCGGTGGCGAAGCGCAGCGGCACGCCCAGAGCCGAGCCCCTCGCGAACAGGGCGAAGGCCGCGTTGACCGCCGCGCCGAGAAACGCGGACACCGCGAAGAGGCGTCGCGTCGAAAGGATGTCCGGCAGGTTTCCGACGGCCGACGTCAGGGTCCCGGCCACGAACCCCAGCTGGACGGCCAGGGTCAGCCAGGCCGCGCCGGAATCGGTCAGGCGCCACTCGACCTTCAACGCCGGAGCGACGGCCGACGCGGAAAACCACAGCGACATGCCCAGCAGCTCCGCCGACGCCAGGAGCGCCAGGGCCCGCCAGCGTCCCGGCGGAAGGTGCGGGAGCTCGTCCCGCGAAGGCGCGACGGCGGTCGGTTCGGTCATTCGGATGCGCGCACGCGCGTGCCGCGGGCCCAGATCCTAGCGTGAGTCGAGCCCGACGTTCCGGCGTCGGCGCAGAGGACGAAAGAAGTCGCGGATGTCTCCGGCCGCCAGCTCCGGCTCCTCCATCGCCGCGAAATGGCCGCCGGAGGAGAACTCGCTCCAGCGGATCACGTCGTCGACGCGCTCGACCCAGGATCGCGGCGGCATCGGGGCCTCGGGCGCGAAGCGGGCGATTCCGCAGGGCACCGGCAGGCGCTCCCCCGTTTCGGTAGACTCCGCCCCCGTGATCCTCTCGGGCAAGACCGCGGTCGTCACCGGAGGAGCCGGGGCGCTCGGGAGCGCGGTGGTCCGCGTCCTTCTCCGCGCCGGCGCGCGCGTCGCGGTGCCGGTCCGCAAGACCGGAGAGCTCGATCGCCTGCGCCAGGAGCTTGCCCTGGACGCCGACGCGGCGTTCTCCGGCGCGGTCGTCGATTTGACCGACGAGACCGCGGTCGGCGACTTCGCGGAGAGCCTGGCCGAGGACCGCGGAGGCCTCGACATCCTGGTCAACGCCGCGGGCGGTTTCGCCGGCGGACAGGCCGTCCACGAGACCCCCTGGTCGGTCTGGCAGCAACAGCTCGACACGAACCTGAAAACGGCGGTGATCGCCTCCCGGGCGGCGGCGGCGCGGATGATCCGGCGCGGCGGCGGATCGATCGTCCTGGTCTCCAGCCGCCCGGCGGCGCAGGCCGGGGCGCACATCGCGGCCTACGCGGCGTCCAAGCGCGCGATCCTCGCCTTGACCGACGCGATGGCCGCCGAGCTCGTGGAGAGGAACGTCACCGTCAACGCGGTCTTGCCCTCGACCATCGACACTCCCGCCAACCGCCGCGCCGATCCGGGCGCGGACTTTTCGAAATGGGTGCCGGCCGAGGCCATCGCGAGAGTGGTGCTGTTCCTGGTCGGACCGGATGCCCGGATCGTCAGCGGCGCGCACCTTCCGGTCTACGGGAAGGCCTGAAGTCCTAAGTCCTAAGTCCTAAGTCCTAAGTCCTAAGGAAATTCTCACTTCCCCACCGGCCGCGTGACGATGGGCTGGAACTTGTCGTTGGCCGGGCCGAAGTTCGCGAGCAGGTAGGCGATCAGGGCCTGCCGGCGGTTTTCCGGCACGTCCGAGCCCCAGGCGATCATCTTGTCGACTTCCGCCGTCCACTGGCTCTCGGTCAAGCGCTGCTGCCACAGGATGTCGCCCGAATGACAGGTCAGGCAGGCCTGGTCGACGAGCGTCTTGGCGGCGCCCGCGGGGAGATCGGGGAGATGGGTTCCGAGCACCGGAAGCTTGACGTCGAAGTTGGCCGGTGCGGCCGGCCGGGGCTTGGGCTTGCGGGGCTTGCGCGGCTCTTTGCCCGAGAGCGTCGCGGCCGCCAGGACGATCGTTCCCGCCATCACGGCGCAGGCGGCCAGCCTTCCGGCGCCGCCGCGGCTCACGCGGACACCTCGACGTCGACGGAATGCCATCCGTTGAAGAGGTACCCGCTCTGGTTCCATTGCGCCCGTTCCGGCTGGACGCTCCCGCGGCTGTCGGTGGCCCGCGCGGTCAGCGTGACGCGGCCGGGGTTCCTCGGCGTCCAGCGATAGCTCCACAGCCGCCAGGCGTGCGGATCGTGCTGCGGATCCAGGACGGCCTCGTTCCACGTCGCGCCCCGGTCGTCGCTGACCTCGACCTTCGCGATGTCCGGCGCGCCGGAGAAGGCGAAGCCGCGGATCGTCTGGGGCCGGCCGGGCGCGGCGGCGGCGGTGTACTCGGTGATGTTGGACTTGACCGGAAGCTCCGTGACCGGATGGGTCTCCGTGGGCGGCACCGCCGTCCCCGGTTCGCCCGGAACATTGGGGAATCGGTAGGCGGTCTCCATGTAGAAGCCTGTCTGCGCCTCCGGCTGGGCGGAGATCCGGACGAGCCATTTCATCCAGTGGTCGCCGGCCCAACCCGGAATGATCAGACGCGCCGGCGCGCCGTGGAGCGGAGGAAGCGGCTGGCCGTTCATTTCGAAGGCGACGACGGCGTCGGCCATGGCCTTCTCCAGCTCGACGCTCCGGTGAAACGGGGGCACCTTGCCCGGAGGCTTGTCCGATCCGAAGGTGTGGAGATGCCGGGCCGAACCCCTGACTCCGGCCCGCTTGAGGAGATCGGCCACGGAGACTCCGGACCAACGGGCGTTGCCGACAGCTCCGAAGCGCCATTGGACGCCGGGGACGGGCGGCGTGTGCCAGGCTCGCCCGTTGCCCGCGCACTGGAGGACGCAGGTGACCGTGGTCCTCGGGAACCTGCGCAGCTCGGCCAGATCGAGCGAGAGGGGATGGTCGACCTCGCCGTCGATGGCCAGGGCCCACGTCTTGGCCCACGGATACATGGGGTTCCAGTGGTGGCGGACGAAGAAAAGATCGTTGGGGGTCAGGTAGGTGGTCAACGCGTCCAGGGGCGTCTCCGCGTCGATGGCGTAGGCGTTCATCTGGAGCATGCGGCGCTTCTCGCGGGCGATCTCTTCCACCGGCGCCTTGGCGGCGACGCGTCGCGCCGCCGCCAGCACGGGGCCGGAGAGCAGACCGCCGCCCGCCGCGGCAAGCAGGGCCCGGCGGCTCCAGCCGCCGCGCGGGGGCTCGTGGAGTTTCATCGGTCGCAAAAGTCTATGCGTGATTCGGGACCCCGGCAACGGGGACTAGAATCCGGTTCGTGAAACGCCTCCCGATCGCCCTTGCCTGCTTCGCCCTGGCCTGGTCGACCGCGGCCGCGCAGGCCGTCCGCGAGAAGCAGACCGCGCAGCCGACTCCGCCGAGCGAGCTCACCGTCGACGACGCCTTCGATCCGCAGATTTCCGATCCCGCGTTTCCGCAGGGCCAGGGGCCGCTCGTCGTGGTCGACGAGCGCCACCGCAACGTGGTCTCGCTGGCCAGCTACTTCCGGCCGGTCGGGCGGTTTCTGGCCAGGGACGGCTACGTCGTGCGCGCGGAAAAGGAGCCGTTCCAGAAGACCACTCTGACCGACGTGCGCGTGGTCGTCGTCGCCAACGCCCAGGGGCCGCCAGGAGCTCCCGCGGGGACCCAGGCTTTTCCCGAGCAGGAGGTGCACGCCCTCGAGCGGTGGGTCAAGGCGGGAGGCGGCCTCCTCCTGATCGCGGATCGCGCCCCCTTCGGCGGCCCGGCGCGCTCGCTGGCGCGCGCCTTCGGCGTGACGCTCGACGACAACACGATCCTGACTCCCGGAGCGGACGGAAAGCCCACGGGAGAGCTGACGATCGACGTGGCCGCGCAGGGCGAGGCCTCTCACCCGGTGTTTTCCGGCGTCGCGCGCGTCGTCTATGTCGTCGGAGAATCGGTCTCCGGACCCGGCGTGGTTCTCAAGGCGCCGCCGGGGACCTACGGCGGTCCGACCGCGCAGACGGCGAAGGGCCCGTCCGCCGCGGGCAAACCTCTGATCCTCGCTTTTCCTTACGGCGAGGGCCGTGTCGTCGTCATCGGGGATGCCGGCATCCTCTCCGCCTTCGGCAGCGTCGGAGGATCCGAGCACCGCGGGATCTCGGAAGCGGACAACACGCGCTTCGCCCGGAATGTGTTCCGCTGGCTGGCGCGATGAGGTTGTAGGGAAAGACGTTCGACGTTCTACGTTCGGCGTTCGACGTTTTACGTTTCACGTCTCACGAGCCGAATTCGGCGACGACGGGCGCGTGGTCGCTCGTTCCGACGTCCTTGAGCACGGGGCACGACGTCGCGCGGCCGGCCAGGCCCTCGCTCGCGAGCACGTAGTCGATGCGCCAGCCGATGTTGCGCTGGCGCAGGTTGCGCCACGGCGCCCACCACGTGAAGAGCCCGTCGTTGTCCGGGTCGAGCGCGCGGCCCACGTCGACCAGGCCCCGGCCGATCACGTCCTCGAGCAGCGCGCGCTCGTCCGGCCGCTGGCCGATCGCGCCGGCCTTCAACTCCTTGGGATGCACGTCGCGGTCCGTCCGCGCCACGTTCAAGTCGCCGCAGAGAACCAGCGGGGAGCCGGCGGCCTTCCATTCGCCGGCATACGCGCCCAGGGCCTCGAGAAATCGGATCTTGGCCGGGTAGTCCTTGCCCCCGTTGGGAACGTAGACCGAAGCCACCGTGAGCCCGGGAAGGCGCGCCGCGACGATCCGCGTCTCGTGATCGAACGCGGGGTGCGAGAACTCCGGCCTCTCCGGAAAGGCGTCCCGGCGCACATGGAGGGCCACGCCGGAGTACGCGCCGGCCCCGTGCCAGTAGCACCAGTAGCCTTCCATCTCGCACAGGGCCGCGGGGACCTGCGCCGCGGAGGCCTTGATCTCCTGCAGGCAGAGAACGTCCGGCCGGTCGCGCTCCACCCATTCCCGAAGCTGCGCTTCCCGGGCGCGGATTCCGTTGACGTTCCAGGTCGCGATCTTCACTCGCAGGCGCGCTCCACGACTGTCGGCCGCGGATCGCGTCCGCGCTCCACCGGTTCGCCGGCGTCCAGCGACCGCGTCAGAGATCCGCCAGGCTGTGCCGGAGGTCTTCGCGCGCCGTTTCCAGGGCCTTGCGCCGCTCGGGCTGACGCATCTTGGTCAGCTGCTCCTCGATGCGAGCCAGAGACAGCTCGATCGAGCGTCTCTTTCTCAACCGCAGGAGCTCGTCGGGAGGCGGCGCGGACTGAAAGGAACTCGGGGCGCGGGCCTGCTCTCGGTCGCCGGGCTGATCCTCTTCGCTTCTACCCCAACCACGGGCCAAAACGTCGCTCCCGCTCCCGCGGCGAGCGCCTCCTCCCCCCTGGGAGGGTTCGCGCGCCGCGAACCAAAGCCATCATAGTTCACACTCACGCCTCACGCGGCACGCCTCACGCCTTTTCCAGCTTGAGCGCGGCCGAGTTCATGCAGTAGCGCAAGCCCGTCGGTTCCGGTCCGTCCTCGAAGACATGGCCCAGGTGGCCTCCGCACCGGGCGCAGTGCACCTCCGTGCGGCGCATGAAGAAGCGGGAGTCGTCGCGCGTCTCGACCGCGTCCGGCAAGAGCGGCTGCCAGAAGCTCGGCCAGCCGGTTCCCGACTCGAATTTCGTCTGAGAGGAAAAGAGCGCGTTCCCGCACCCGGCGCAGAGGTACGTCCCCTTCTCCTTGGAATGCGCGTACGCGCCGGTGAAGGCCCGCTCGGTTCCCTCCTCCCGCAGGACGCGATACTGCTCGGGAGTCAGCGAGCGCTTCCACTCCTCCTCGGTCCTGGAAACGGCGAAGGTCTTGAGATCGGTTTTCATGCCTCAAATACGACGCGCCGGCGGGGGCAGGTTCGCCACGAACTCCGCGGCCGCGGCGATCGCCTCTGCGAGATTGCCCGGCTCCGAGCGGTCCGAGCGGGCCCTGGGCTTGAAGGAATGGTCCCCGCCCTCGACCCAGTGGATGCGGATGGCCGGCGACAGGCGGTAGCCCCCGACGTCCTCGGGAGACCCGAACGGATCGCGGGTGCCCTGGACGATGAGCGTGGGCACCGCCAGGGACTCGAGGTGCTGCGTCCGCAGCCGCGACGGCTCGCCAGGAGGATGAAACGGGTAGCCCAGGCACAGAAGCCCGCGCGCGCCGGCCTCGCCGGCGACCAGACTGGCGATGCGCCCCCCCATCGACTTGCCCCCGATGACCACCCGGCCTCCGCCTCCGAGCCGGCGGATCACGTCGAGCCAGGCTCTGCGCAGGACCGGCTCGCGATCGGGAGCGCGGCGGCCGCCGCCGGAGCGGCGCCGGGCCATGTAGGGGAACTCGAAACGCACGACCCGCAAGCCGCGCTCGGACAGGCCGCGCGCCATGCGGCTCATGTACGAAGAATCCATCGGCGCGCCGGCGCCGTGGGCCAGCACGACGACGTCGGAGGCGTCCTCCGGCCCCTCGGCCAGAAGCTCCGCCGGGTCCGCGCCGTCCCGCGGGTCGCTCATGAGCCGGCGAAAAAGGCTCCGACCGACGCCGACTGTTCGGCGCGCGCATGGACGCACTGGTCGACGAGCTCGAGCGTCTCCGCCAGGGTGCGCTCCGCGCCCGTCAGGGCGGCCAGGCGCGGCCGGAAAAAGGCCTCGACGTCCGCGCGGTGCGCCGCGTCGCAGAAGCTCGCGCCGACGAACGGAAAGATCCCCAGCATCTCTCGGGGCAGGCGCGTCCGGAGGGCGTCGAAGTTGGACTTGAAGAACTCCCAGGCCACGGGGAGCGTGTCGCGGTGGGAGACCGCCGAAAAGAGGACCGCCGCCGCCTCGCGCACGTCCACGGCGTCCGACAGCAGCAGCGCGAGGGCTTCCTTCTCCAGCGCCGGATCGCCGAAGCGTCCCAGGGCGCCGAGCAATCTGCGGCGATCCGCGCGGTCGGGAAGCGTCGGGATGCGAGCCCGGTAGCGGTCGAAGAGCGCGCGGTCGCCGTCCTGGGCGGCGATCGACAGGACCGCCGACGCGGTGTCGGGGTCGAGCGTGTGGACGTTCTCGAGCCATGCCAGCGCGAGCGCTCGGGCCTCCCCGCGCAAGTCCGCGTCGCGGCCCACGCGCGCCACGAAGCCGACGAGCCGCGGCCTCAGGAGGCCGATCTCCTCGTTCTCGCCGGCCCGGGATTTCCAGCCGAACTCGCGGGCGCGGCCGCCGAACGTCTTGCGCACGAAACGCTCGTAGTCCGAGCGGTGGTCTTCGGGCACCAGGTCCTCCGTGTCGAGGCCCTCGACGATGCGCAGGTCGGCTCCGACGATCTTGGGATCGGAGTCCGCGGAAAAGGAAGGCACCACCGCGAGCGCCTCGGCCCAGGGGAGGAGCCCCGAGCGGGCGAGCGTGGCGATCTCCCTCAGGACGCCCACTTGCTCCGGCGCGGTCAGGCTCGCCTTGGCGGACATCAGGGCCTTGAGCATCGGGCCGTCGTACAGGGATCCGTAGTACCCGCGCTCCCCGTCGTTGGCGAGGACCCAGGAGGGGCAGGACCGCGCGGCGGCCAGGGGCAGGCGCGCCGTCTTCTCGGTGAAGAGATCGCAGAGCTGGCTGGACCATCCCGCGCCTCCGAATCGGGCGCAGACCGGAATCGACCAGACCGGAGCCGCCGCATCCGAGGATCCCTGAGGAAGGAGCCGCTTCTGGGAGAGCTCGAGCGCGGGCGGCTTGCCGGCGTCGCAGGCGAGCCGGACCGTGACCAGGGGAACGCCGGCCTGGTCCAGGAACGTCGCGAACGCCTTGCCGAGCCCGCTTCCCCCTTCCGCTTCGAGCGCCGCCAGAAAGTCCTCCGCGGTGGCGTTGCCATCGGCGTGCGCCGTCAGGTACCGCCGGACCCCCTTCTGAAACTTCTCCCGTCCCGTCCAGCTCTCGAACATGGAGAGCACCGCCGACCCCTTGCCGTAGCTGATGTCGTCGAAGGCGTTGTCGATGTCGCCCTTGGTCACGATCGGCTGCCGGATCTTGCGCGCCGAGACGAGCAGGTCGTTGCCCATGGTGTCCGCCCGGGACGCCACGCGTTCCTCCGGGATGTTCCATTCCGGCTTCCACTTCTCCAGCACCTTGTCGGCCATCCAGGTGGCGAACGATTCGTTCAACCAGGTGTCGTTCCACCAGGCCAGGGTGACCAGGTCGCCGAACCACTGGTGCGCCGTCTCGTGGGCGCAGATGGAGGCGTAGCGCAGGCGGAAGGACGGCGTCTCCCGATCCGGCCGCTCGAGGAGGATCCCCTCGTTGTAGGTCACCAGGCCGGCGTTCTCCATGGCGCCGAATCGGACCGTCTGGGGGATCACCAGATTGTCGAGCTTGGCGTAGGGATAGGGAATCCCGAAGTAGTCCTCCAGGAGGTCGAGCAGCGGGCCGGTGCTGGCGGCCGCGTACCGGGCCTCCTCCTTCCTGCCCTTGGGAACGATCATCCGAATCGGCGTGTGGTTGCGTCCGGCGCGGCCGGCGTCGACGACGTCGAAGGGCCCGACGCCGAAGGCCACCAGGTAGCTCGGCAGCGGACGCGTCGGCGCGAACCGGACCGTCTTCCACCCGTCCACCTGCCGTTGCTCCGAAAGGACCGGCGTGTTGGCGACGGCGACGTCGTTCTGCGGCACCCGCAGCGTCAGGCGCCAGGGCACCTTGTCGGACGGCTCGTCGAAGCAGGGAAACGCCCGGCGGGCGTCGATCGATTCGAACTGCGTGAAGGTGTACCAGTCCGAGCCCACTTTCTGGCGAAAGATGCCGGTGGTGCTGGTCGCCGAGACCTTCCCCTCGAACTCCGCGTGCAGGCGGGCCCGCCCGGGGCCGACCGGAGCATCGAAGGCCATGCCGACGAAATCGTCGCCGCCGGGAACCACGCGCGCGGTCCGGCTGCGGCCGGCGACCTCCAGGACCGCCCGGGAAATCGTCAGCTCCGTCCCGTTGAGCCAGACGAGGGACGTCGGCTTGGACAAGTCGATGTCGATGTCGACGGCGCCGGAGAAGGCGTCGCTCTCCGGCGTGATCTTCAAGTCGACGGCATATTCGAGCGGCCGGACGCCCGCGGGGAGCCGCAGATCGGGGCGCCTGGGGTCGGCCTTCGGAGGCCGAACCTCGGGCCGGGCGATCCCGGCTGCTCCTGCGGCGGCGGCGCCCAGAGCGAGACAGAGGGCGAGGCGGCGGCCCGTTTTTTTCATTGAACGCTCCCGGAAACGCATCATAGACGCGCCTCCGCTCGCCGGAAACGCGCCTCCGCCCGCCGCAGCGCGAAACCTTCTCGGGCCTGCCCCGTATCCTCCTGTCGAATGACTAGGAGAAAGCGGTCTTTCCTCTTGATCTTCGACAGGAAGGCCCTCAGACTTCCCGGAACCTTCCGAGAGGAGCCGTCATGACGCCGACCCGGACCGATCTCCTGCAGGGAACCCTGGACGTCCTGATTCTGAAGACCCTCTTCGCCGAGCCGATGCACGGCTGGGGCATCTCCCAGCGCATCCAGCAGGTTTCCGGAGACGTCCTCCAGGTGAACCAGGGATCGCTCTACCCCGCGCTGTACCGCCTGGAGTCGCGGGGCTGGATCCGGTCGACCTGGGGCAGCTCGGAGAACAACCGGCGAGCCAAGTTCTACGAGCTGACCCGCGCCGGCCGCAAGCAGCTGGTCGAGGAGACGCAGAGCTGGGAGCGCTTCGCCGCCGCGGTCGGACGCGTGCTCGAAACCGCCTAGCAGGCTGGAGGAAGCGTCATGAAGAGCCGGATCGCCGCCGCCTTTCGCGCCTTCTTTCGCCGGGACGCGCTCGAGCGCGAGATGGACGAGGAGATGCGCTTCCACGTCGAGATGGAGACGAAGAAGAACGTGGGCCGGGGAATGTCCCCCGGGCAGGCCCGCACCGAGGCCCTCCGCCGCTTCGGCGGGATCGAGCGGCACAAGGAGGAAGGGCGCGATGCCGCGGGGATCCCCTGGCTGGAGAGCCTGTGGCAGGACGTCCGGATCGCCCTGCGGGGCTTGAAGCGCAACCCCGCCTACGCGATCGCGGCCATCGCCACGCTGGCCCTGGGGATCGGCGCCAACGTCGCGGTGTTCAGCGTCGTCCACTCCGTGTTCCTCCAGGCCCTCCCCTACGGCGGCGGCGACCGCCTGGTCCGGCTGCGGCAGGACGCTCCCGCCGCGGGGATCGAAGACGCCGCGTTCTCGCCGATGGAGGTCGCCGACTACGCCTCCCAGACCCGCGCCCTGCAGGGAGTGGTCGAGTACCACTCGATGTCCTTCATCCTGCTCGGGCACGGCCAGCCCGAGCGCGTGCGCACCGGCGTGGTCTCCGCGAATTTCTTCGACGTGATGGGGATCCGGCCGTATCTGGGGCGCCTCTTCCTTCCCGGCGAGGATGCCCACGGAGCCGAGCCCGTTTTGCTCCTCACCTACGACTACTGGATGAAGAGCTACGGCGGCGATCCCCACATCGTCGGCCAGGCGTTCCGCATGAACGACAAGATTCACACCGTGGTCGGAGTGCTTCCCCCGATCCCTCCCTACCCGGACGAGAACGACCTGTTCATGCCCACCTCGGCCTGCCCGTTCCGCGGAAGCGCCGCGGCGTCCAACAGCCGCAGCGCCCGGATGTTGAATGTCTTCGGCCGGTTGAAACCGGGCGTCCGGCTGGCCGAGCTGGACCGGGATCTGGGAGTCGTGGCGCACCGGTTGGCCGGCGCCTATCCCAAGGACTATCCCGGCGCGGGATCCGGTTTCTCCGTGGTCGGCATGCCCCTGACCCGCGAGCTGACCCAGCGCGCGCGGCCGACGTTCCTGATCCTGCTCGCGACGGTGGCCCTGGTGCTCCTGCTGGCGTGCGCCAACGTCGCGAACCTGACGCTGGCCCGCCACCTGCGGCGCCACCGGGAGGTCGCGCTGCGCTCGGCTCTGGGGGCGGCGCGGGGACGCCTGGTGCGGCAGATGCTGACGGAGAGCACGGTGCTCTCGGTCCTCGGCGGGCTCTTCGGCCTGGCGCTCGCCGCGGGGATGCTGCGCCTGCTCGTCGTGTTCGCCGCGCGCTTCACGCCCCGCGCCGGCGAGATCCACATCGACGCGCCCGTCCTGATCTTCGCCCTGGCGATCTCGATCGTGACCGGCCTCGCCTTCGGGCTGGTTCCCGCGCTGTCGAAGCAGGACAACATCCTGGCCGCGCTCCAGGAGTCCGGGCGCTCCACCGCCGGCCGCTCGCGGTTCGGCCTGCGCCAGGGGCTGATCGTGGTTCAGGTGGCGGTCTCGTTCATGCTCCTGATCGGAGCCGGCCTGATGCTCAAGAGTCTCTGGAAGCTCCAGGCCGTCGACCCGGGCTTCGACGTCCAACGCGTGCAGACCATGCGCATCGCCCTGAATTTCTCCAAGTACAACGACGGCGACAAGCGCCGCGCGTTCTTCCGCAGGCTGCTCGACGAGCTCTCCGGACGTCCGGGCATCGACGCGCTCGGAGTCGTCGGCACGCTTCCCCTCAACCAGAACGGGGGTCCGCAGAACCAGAGCTACGAGATCGAGGGGCGGCCGGCGCCGAGCCCGGACCTCGATCCGCAAGCCGACTTCCAGCAGGTCTCGCCGGACTATTTCCGGACCATCCGGGTCCCCCTCGCGGCCGGGCGCGGCATCCAGACTTCGGACCGCCCGGACACGCCGAAGGTCGCGGTGATCAACCGGACCATGGCGCGCCACCTCTGGCCCTCGGAGAGCCCGCTCGGACGCCGCCTTTCCGTCGACCAGGGCAAGTCCTGGATCGCGATCGTCGGCGTGGTGGGAGACGTCCGGCAGAACGGACTGGACCGCCTCCCCGGCGATCAGGTCTATGTCGCCCTCGATCAGTTCCCCACCCTGGCCGGGTCGGTCCTGGTGCGCAGCGCCTCCGGCGCCGACACGGTGATCCGGCTCGTCCGGGACGCGGTCCGCGCCATCGATCCCGATCAGCCGGTCGATCAGTTCCGCACCCTGGGCGAGCTGCGCGCCAACGCCCTGGCATCGCCGCGGCTGACCTCGATCCTCCTGGCCGTGTTCGCGGCGCTCGCGCTCCTGATCACGTCGGCCGGGATCGCCGGCGTCATCGCGTTCTCTGTGACCGAGCGCACGCAGGAGTTCGGCATCCGCCTGGCCCTGGGCGCGCACCCGCGACAGGTCCAGGGCATGGTGCTGCGCCAGGGCATGACCATGGTCGCCATCGGGCTGGCCCTGGGGTTTCTGGGGGCCCATCTGCTGGCCCGCCTGATGTCCGGGCTGCTGTTCGAAGTCCGGGCCACCGATCCGCCGACGTTCCTGGCCATGTCGGCCGTCCTCGCCGCGGTCGCCGCCGCCGCCTGCCTGGGGCCGGCGCGTCACGCCACGACGGTCGATCCGATGACCGCGCTGCGAACCTCCTGAATCCTCGACGAGAGAAAGGACGGACCATGAAACGCAGAGATTTCCTGAAGAGCTCGGCCGGCCTGGGATTGATGGCGGCCCTCCCCGCGTCGGCGCGGCTGGCGTTTCCCGGCGGCCTGGTCTCCGATGCCGCGACGGCGAATGTCCCGGCGAGCCCCTTGAAGCCCCCCGCGGAGGGATCGATTCCCGTGGCGTTTCTCCTCTCCGACGGCGCCGTGGTGATCGACTTCTGCGGACCCTGGGAAGTCTTTCAGGACGCGAACGTCCCGAGCCGCTCGGAGCCCGCGTTTCACCTCTACACCGTCGCCAAGAGCACCCAGCCGATCCGGACGAGCGACGGGATGAAGATCGTGCCCGAGTACACGTTCGAGAACGCTCCCCAGCCGAAGGTCGTGGTGATCCCCGCGCAGCAGGACAAAGGGGAGGCGCCCATCTCCTGGATCCGCAAGGTCGCGCCGTCCGCCGATGTCGTCATGTCCGTGTGTACGGGCGCCTTCCTGCTGGCGAAGACCGGGCTCTTGAAGGGCAAGTCGGCCACCACGCACCACTCGGGGTTCCGCCAGTTCGCGATGGATTTTCCCGACATCACCCTGAAGCGCGGAGCGCGATTCGTCGACGAGGGCCACCTGGCCACGGCGGGCGGGCTCTCCTCGGGAATCGACCTCGCCCTCCACGTCCTCGAGCGCTACTACGGACGCGAGGCCGCCGAGAGCACGGCGTACTACATGGAATACCAGGGCGAGGGCTGGAAGAACCCCCAGTCCAACGCGGTCTACGCCACGGCGCGCGCCTCGACGGAGGACAAGCCGCTCTGCTTCGTTTGCGAGATGGACGTCGATCCCAAGACCGCGCCGAAATCGGTCTACAAGGGCAAGACGTATCTGTTCTGCTCGGACGAGCACAAACAGACGTTCGACGCCAATCCGGAGATGTACGTCAAGGCGGCGAAGTAGGAAACTGCGCCGGTTACCCGTCGGTGGCCGTAGGGGCGGGGCTTGTCCCCGCCCGCCTTGGGTCGCTTTGCGGGCGGCCGCGAGGGCCGCCCCTACGGCACCGCGAGCCGCGCGTCGTTCCTGTACATCACCCCGCCCTTCATCACGAAACGCACCCGCGTGACGGCGGTGAGGTCGGTCGCCGGATCCCCTTCGACCGCGATCGTGTCGGCTTCGTAGCCCGGCGCGATGCGGCCGATCCAGTCGGCGGCTAAGTAAGAAGCCGCATTCAGAATTTCACCGGTCGCCGTAGGGGCGGGGCTTGTCCCACCCGTCTTGGGTCGCTTTGCGGGCGGCCGCGAGGGCCGCCCCTACGGAACCGCGACGCGCGCGTCATTGCGGTACACCACCCCGCCCTTCATCACGAAGCGCACGCGCGTCACCGCGGTGATGTCGGTCGCCGGATCCCCTTCGACCGCGATCATGTCCGCTTCGTAGCCGGGCGCGATCCGGCCGATCTTGTCGGCCATCCCGAGCGCCTCGGCCGCGAGCGCCGTCGCCGAGACGAGCGCGTCCACCGGCTTCTGGCCGCCCTCGCGCACGCGGCAGACGAGCTCCTGCGCGTTGTGCCCTTCCGCGCCCGCCACGGCGTCGGTCCCGAACACGACCTTCAAGCCCGGCGTGGCGATCGCCAGCGCGAACGTCTTCGGCGCGAGCGCGAGCCCCTTCTCCATGGCCGCGAACCCCTCGGTGTTGTAGTTGCCGATGCCGAAGTACTTCGCCTTGTTGTCGAGATAGTTTCGGAAGACCAGGCAGCATTGCGGATCGAAGTACGTGCCGCGCTGCGCCAGGAGCTTCAACACCTCGGGCGTCGCGAAGATGCCGTGTTCGATCTCCGTGCACCCCGCCTCCGCCGCCGCCCGCATGCTCTCCGGGCTGTGGGCGTGCACCAGCGTGCGCAGGCCCAGGACCCGCGCCTCGCCGCAGGCCGCCGCGAGCTGCGCGGAGGTCATCGTCTGCGCGCCGCCGTCGCGGATGCTCTTGGAGGCGAAGAGCTTGATGAGGTCCGCGCCGGCGGCCTTGCGCTCCCGAACGAGCTGCCGGAGCTTCTCGGCATCGCCGCTCTTCTCCGACAACGGCTCGAGCGACGTCAGGATCCGCGGTCCGGGCAGGCCCGCCTCGATCGCGCGCTTCACATCGAGATCTTCCGGCGAGCCCGGGCTCTGGATCGTCGTGAAGCCGGCCTGAAGCGTCTTCCAGGCGTTGCCGGCGATGGCCAGCGCGCCGACCGCCGGGCTCTCGCCGTCCTCGTCGGTGTGGAGCTTTCCCGAGGAGTTGAAGTGCCAGGCCACGTGCGCATGCAGGTCGATCAGGCCCGGCAGGAGCGTCAACCCGGAGAGGTGTGCCTCCGCCGGCTTCTGCGCGCCGGCCGGGACTCCTGGCTCGACCTTCGTGATGCGGCCGTTCTCGACCGTGATCCGCTGCGGCCCGTCCAGCATCGCGCGCCCGTCGAACACGCGCGCGCACCGCAGGACGAGGGAGTCCGCGGCAAGGAGGGCGCAGGGCATGATCGAAAGGAGGGCCGCGGCCGCGAAGCGGCGCATGGGGCCCGCCCTCATGTCTTCGCGCGCATCCGCGCGTTGAACTCTTCCGACTGGCCGCGCGGGACCGAGAGCGACTCCCACTTCGGTCCGGCGAAATGCTTGGCCAGGAAGACGATCTGTCCGACGTGGTAGGCGTAGTGCGCGAGCTGCCGGTTGACGGCCTTCACGACCGAGTGCGGCTCCCCGCGGATCGTCACCGTGCGCTCGAGGTCCGCCCGGCCTCATCGGATCGATGATCTCGAAGAGAATCTTCCAGTTCGCCTCCCAGCTTCGCCAGTCAGCGCGGCCCGCGTGTCCGCCCCGTCGTCCTCGAACTCCGTGTCGCGGTGTCGGTCCGGCTTCTCGCCGTCGGACGGGTAGAAGTCCTGCCACCGCGAGCGCAGGTTCCCCGCGATGTGCTTGGCGACCAGAGCGATCGAGTTGGCTTCCGGATCGAGCTTCTCGAAGAACTGCGCGTCGGAGACCTGCGCCATGGCCTTCTCCGCGAGCTTCTTCTGTCCGTGAAACTGCCGCCGCGCGTCCTCGAGGTAGAAGTCGCCGAGCACGGGGGTCATTCTCCCTCAATCAGGTCGACGCCCGCCTTGACGGTGCGCGATGGCCTCGACATCCCCGGGGTGATCCGCAAGTCATGAGCCTTCAGTCAGGTGGTTCGGTAAGGGAAGTCCGGCCCTTGCGTTCCTGCGAAGGGCCGGACGCGCGCGGCGACGATCGAGCGGCCATCCGAAACCCGGCGGCCGTCACCGCGACGACCGGAGGGCTGGACAGGGAGATTGTCGTCTCGAACCACGGCCGCCCTCCCGAAGCTCACACGCAAGGGGAGGGTCCTTGCAAAATTCCGGCCCGCGTTCCCGGCGGGACGCCCGCCGGCCCGCGATCCTACAATTTATATATTGTTGGTGCGGAGTGGTCAGACGTCGCGCGCCGGGCGGAAGCCGTAGTCGGAGTAGCGGTACGCGGGCGGCAAGCTGCTGCGCGCGTCCGGAGACGACCAGCGCACCTCGTGCCGCCAGGAACCGCCCCGGCTGGCGCGCCGCGGCGGCAGGTCCGGCCGCCCGGTGTCGCGCCAATCCGCGCACCACTCATGCACGATCGTGCCCATGTCGAGGAGGCCGTAGCCGTTGGGCCGGCCGCGCCCCGCCTCCCAGGGCGCCATGAGCGGACCATCGGGGATCTCGCCGGGCGGCACCGTATCGCCCCACGCCGTCGCGGGACGATCGAGCCCGCCGCACGCGGCGAACTCCCATTCCACTTCCGTGGGGAGGCGCCACCGTCCGCCGGCCCGCGCGGACAGCCATTCGCAGTAGGCGCAGGCCTCGTCCCAGGTGACGCCGACGACCGGCTGACGCGGCGCGCAGAACGCGGCGTCGCCCCACCAGGGAGGCGGCGCGACTTCCCGCGCGGCGAGAAACGGGGCGTACTCTGCGTTGGTCACCGGCGTGGCCCCGAGCAGAAACGGCCCGACGGCGGCCGCGCCGCCAGCGGCCAGGCGCAGCGTCCCCGCCGGGATCGCCACGACCCGGGGAGTCACGCGATCGGCGCCGGTCGCTGCCGCGGCAGGTCCCACGCCGCGATCCTACGCGAGCGCCGATCTACAATGCGGACGTTTCCCCCAACACACCATGGGCTCGCCGCCGATCGATCTGTCCAGCCCCGCGTTCAAGGCCGACCCCTTCCCGACGCTGACGCGTCTGCGCGCGGAGGAACCCGTCCACAGGACGGTTCTCTCCGACGGGACGCCGCTCTGGCTCCTGACGCGCTACGCCGACGTGCAGGCCCTGCTGCAGGACGGCCGTTTCGCCAAGGACCGGCGCCGCGCCCGGACTCCGGAGGAGCGGGCGCGCGAGCCGTGGATCCCGAAGATGTTCCGGCCCCTCGAGCGCAACATGCTCGATCTCGATCCGCCGGACCACACCCGCCTGCGCGCGCTCGTCCACAAGGCGTTCACGCCCCGGCTGGTCGAGCGCATGCGCGGCCGCATCGAAGAGCTCTGTCATGGCTTGATCGATCGGATGGCCGCGCGCGGTCGAGCCGACCTGGTGGCGGACTTCGCGCTGCCGCTGCCCGTGACGGTCATCGCCGAAATCCTCGGCGTGCCGGCTCGGGACCGGACGCGCTTCCATCGCTGGTCCAACGCGCTCGTCTCCGTGGACAGCCCCGGCGCGGGCTGGCGCGTGCTGCCCCACGTCTACTTCTTCGTGCGGTTCCTGCGGCGCTTCTTCGCGCGCCGCCGCGCCGAGCCGGGCGACGACCTGGCGAGCGCGCTGATCCAGGCCGAGGAGCAGGGCGACGCGCTCGACGCGGACGAGCTCCTGGCCATGGTCTTTCTCCTGCTCATCGCCGGCCACGAGACGACCGTTCATTTGATCGGCGGCGGCGTGGCGGCTCTCCTGGAGCATCCCGGCGAGGCCGATCGCCTTCGGGGCGACCCCGCGCTCGCGCCGGCCGCCGTCGAGGAGCTGCTGCGGTTCGTCTCCCCGGTCTTCCTGACCACCGAGCGCTTCGCGCGGGAGCCGGTCGCGCTGCACGGGGTCACGATTCCCCGCGGCGGGCTGACCTACGGCGCGCTGGGATCGGCCAACCGCGACGAGGGCGTGTTCGAGCGCCCCGACGCGCTCGACCTGGCGCGGTCTCCCAACAAGCACCTGGCCTTCGGCCACGGCATCCATTACTGCCTGGGGGCGCCTCTGGCGCGGCTGGAGGCGGGAATCGCCATTCCCGCGCTGCTCGCCCGTTTGCCCGGTCTGCGCCTGCGAGCCCGCAGGTCGGGAGGGAGCCTGCGCTGGAAGAGAAGCCTCGTCCTGCGCGGCCTGGAAGCGCTTCCCGTCGAGACGGGGACCGCGCGGGCCTGAGCCGGCCCGCCGTCAGTCCGCCGGGAGCGTCGGCAGCCCCGCGGACTCCAGGGCCTTGTTCGCATCGGGGAGCTCGCGGCCCAGGACCTCCTTCCACTTCGCCAGTCCTTCCGCGGCCATGGCGCGCCGCCGCTCGAAACCGGTCCGCGCGTCGGAGGTGGGAGCGCGGTCCGCGCTCTCGACCGCCGCTTCCAGGCCGGCCAGGCTCACGGCCAGGCGCCGCAGCGTCGTCAGCGAGATCTCCTCGGTGTCGAAGAACTCCTCGCCCGGAACGAGGACCGGAGGTCCCGCGGCGCGGTCGATGGCCGTCGTGAGCTTGGACAGTGCGGCGGCCGCTTCGCCGGGGAGCCTCAGCGCCGCGATCCCCTTGCGCAGCGCCGCCGCCTGCCGCAGGGCGCCCGCCACCGCGACCCGCTCGGACTGGATGTCGCGCGCCAGCGCGTGCTGGGCGACGAGATCTTCGTCCGTCGCGGCGATCCGCGGATCGCGCGCGACGTGGAGTGGCTGCGTCCACGTCTTTCCGGCGGCCGACAGGACGACGGTGTACCGGCCGGGAGGCGCCCAGGGACCCGCCGACTCCCGCGAGCCAGGCCGCCGGAGCTCCTCGGGTAGGGAGTCGCGGAGGTCCCAGACGAAGCGGTGCATCCCCGCCGTCGCCGGCGGCGGCTCCGGCACCGGCACCCAGTCCGGCGTGATCTGGATGCGCGAGACGTCCGGAGGC
Source organism: uncultured Acidobacteriota bacterium (assembly GCA_963733955.1). GTDB lineage: Bacteria > Acidobacteriota > Thermoanaerobaculia > UBA5066 > Gp7-AA6 > DATFTF01. Next base: position 473,801 of record CAVTEW010000001.1, on the reverse strand, counting down.
TGCCGGCGGTCGCCGCTGCCAAACCGGCGCACGACCTCGCCCTTCTCGTCGCGGATCTCGATGGACACCGGACCGGCGGCCTTGAGGAAATAGTCGATCGCCGCGCCTCGCGGCGGATTCGCCGCGGACGGCTCGTCCCTGGGCTCGGGCGTTCCCTGGAACGGAGCGGGATGGAGCCGCACGGCTTGCCGCGGCGCGAAGAGCCAGGCCTCCGAGGCCGAGACCTTCGCGTCGAGCTGGTGGATCGGCGAGAGATCGTCCAGCACCCAGAACGAGCGCCCGTGCGTGGCGGCGATGAGATCGCCGTGCCGCGCGTCGAGGTCGCGGACGGAGCAGTTGGGCAGGTTGCCCTGCAGGCTCTGCCAGTGGTCTCCGTCGTCGAAGGAGACGAAGACGCCGGTCTCTGTGCCGGCGTAGAGCAGTCCCCGCCGCGCCGGGTCCTCGCGCACCACGTTGACGAAGCTGCCGTCGGGGATCCCGGCGGCGATCGGGTGCCAGGTGCGGCCGCCGTCGCGGGTGCGCAGGATGTGCGGCGCCACGTCGTCCAACCGATGGCGGTCGATCGCGGCGTAGGCGGTGTCGGCGTCGAAGTGCGAGGCCTCCAGGATCCCGACCTTGGACCAGGGGCCGAGGTCCTGGGGCGTGACGTCCTGCCAGGTCCGGGAGTCGTCCCTGGAGAGCCAGATCTTGCCGTCGTCCGTGCCGCACCAGATGCGCCGCGAGGCGATCGGCGACGGCGCGATGGCGTAGATCACGCCCCGCCGGGGGCCCTTGACCGCGGAGTCCTGGGCCGTGATCGCGTCGAGGCCGGGCGGAACGGCGGGATTCTCCCGCGTCAAATCCGGGCTGGCCTTCTCCCAGTGCTCGCCGCCGTCGGACGTGCGGAAGAGGACTTCGCGGCCGAAGTAGATCGTCTTCGGGTCGCGCGGCGAGACGGCGAGCGGCAGCGTCCATTCGCCGCGGTAGTCCCCGGGAAAGGCGAGGGTGGGATCGAGGTTGGCCTCCTGGAGGGTCTTCCAGTCGAAGCGGCCGACCGTTCCTCCCCACACCGCGTCGGGGTCCTTCGGATCGGGGACGATGTAGCCGCTCTCGCCGCCGACGGCGATGTCCCGCCAGTCGCGCAGAGTGATGGTCGGATAGTCCGTGCGCGAAGGCGTCGCGGCGGCGCCGCTGTCCTGCTGCGCTCCGTAGATCCAGTAGGGCACGCGGTCGTCGGTCGCCGCGTGGTAGAACTGCGCCGTCGGCTGGTTGTACCAGGAGCTCCACGTCTTCGCCCCGTCGACGGACACGACCGCGCCCTGGTCGCTGCCCAGGATCATCCGGGAAGCGTCCTTCGGGTCGATCCAGAGCTGGTGATAGTCGTCGCCGCCCGGCGCGCCCTTGATCGGAAGGAACGTCTTCCCGCCGTCGGCCGAGCGGTACATGGCCGTGTCGCAGACGTACACGACGTCCGGATTCTTCGGATCGACCGTGATTCCGCCGAAGTACCACCCGCGCTCCCACACGCGGCGGTCGGAGCTCGTCCGCTTCCAGCTCGCGCCCCCGTCCTGCGAGGCGAAGATGCCGCCGTCTTTGGCGTCCACGACGGCGTAGACGCGCTTCCCGTCGCCCGGCGCGAAGGCGATCCCGATGCGTCCGAGCTTCTCGGAAGGGAGACCGTCGGTGACCGGGCGCCAGGTCTCGCCGCCGTCGGTCGAACGGTAGAGGCCGCTGCCCGGGCCGTTGGAGGGCGGATACACGTTCCACGGCGGCCGCCGCGTCTGCCACAGCGCGGCGAAGATGGTCTTGGAGCTGCGCGGGTCGAAGGCCAGGTCGATCGCGCCGGTGTTTTCGTCCTTGAAGAGGACCTTCTTCCAGCTCTTGCCGCCGTCCTTGGAGCGGAAGACGCCGCGCTCGGCGTTGGGGCCGTAGCCGTGCCCGAGGGCCGCGACGAAGACCACGTTGGGGTCCGCCGGATCGACCAGGACACGTCCAATCTGCCGCGTGTCGGAAAGCCCGATCCGGGTCCACGATTCTCCGCCGTCGACGCTCTTGTACATGCCGTTGCCGTAGGAGATGTCCGACCGCATGTCCGCTTCGCCCGAGCCGACGTAGACGACGCGCGGATCCGACGGGGCCACGGCGATCGCGCCGATCGAGGCGATCGGCTGGCTGTCGAAGATGGATTCCCAGGTGCGCCCGGCGTTGTCGGTTCGCCAGACGCCGCCGCCGACGGCGCCGAAGAAGAAGCGGTCCGGGTCTCCCGGCACGCCGGTCACCGCGAGCGCGCGCCCGCCGCGGAACGGCCCGACCATCCTCCATTTCAGTCCGGCGTACAGGCTCGGATCGAAGGGCTGGGCCGGCAGCGCGGACGCCGCCGCGGCGAAGCCGCACAACCACCCGAGCAACAATCTCTTTCTCATGTCCAGCCTCCTGACGCGGCGAGGATTATAGGGGGCGCGAAACACAATTTCTACGTTGTTAGGCGGGAGAGCCCCTGTCGTCGACGGAGCTACGACGCCGTCGCCCGGAACCCGACGAGCTGCGCGTTTGCTATTCTCACGCGATCGGCACGGCAGCGCGTGAGACTGCGACACCCCCAGGGCGCGGACCGAGCCCGGCGAACCAGGCCCGGGCGGCGGCGCTCTTCCTGTTCGTGAATCTTCGTCCTTGGCTACGGCGCGTGCACGGAGGTGACGACCCTGCGCTGCAGCCGGGCCGCGGGCCTCTGCGTGCTGACGCAGAAGACCGCTCTCCACACCCGGACGCGGGCCTTCGCCGTGAACGACCTGCTCGACGTCCGAACCGAGGACCGTAGCTCGCCCACCGCGACTCAGCGTGTCGGAGCCATTCTCCTTGTGACCCGCCAGGGCAACATCCAATTCGAATCCCGCCCCAGCACCGCTCCCGACGTGGACTGGTGGGAGATCCGGGATTTCATCCGCAAGCCGAGGCAGCGCGAGCTGCTGCTCACGCGCGACACGCGCCTCCACTTCGTCGGGGTTGGAGGGTTTCTCTGGATCGGCGCCGCGCTCCTGCTGGCCCTCTCCTTCGTGAAAGGGCTGAAGGTCCGAGGCCCCGACGGCCGGTGGACTTCCTGAGACGAGGGAGTTGCCCGACGACGCGGCGATGAGAGAACGGTGAGACCGGTGCTCGGAAGCCGACCGTGGACGACGGCCTTGCTTCTGGCGAGCGCGCTCGCAGCGCCGGCGCGCGGCGCCGACCGCGCGCGGTTCACTCTCGATCCCGCGCGCACGCTGGTGCGCTTCGAGCTCTCCGCCTTTCTCCACACCGTCCATGGCACGTTTCCGTTGAAGCGCGGGACCGTGGAGCTCGACCCGGCGTCGGGCGAGGCGAGCGGCGAGATCGTCGTCGACCTGGCGGCCGGGCTGACCGGCAACGCGTCGCGCGACCGCAAAATGCACGGCGAAGTTCTGGAGACCGCGCGCTACCCCGAGGCTTCGCTCCTGCTCGATCGCGTCGCCGGCGCGGTCACGTTGAACGGCGACTCGATCGTCGAGGTGTCCGGACGCATCCGGCTGCATGGTGCGGAGCACCCGGTCACGATCCACACCGAGATCCACGCCGCGGGCGGGGAAGCGACCGTCCAATGCCGCCTCCAGATTCCCTACGTCTCCTGGGGCCTGAAGGATCCGAGCACGGCGCTCCTGCGCGTGGGCAAGAGCGTCAAAGTCGAGATCCAGGCCCGCGGCCGCGTCGAGCCGGCGCCCTGACGAGGACGCCCGCAATGGCACAGCCGTTGCTCCCTTATCGGCAGGGAGGTCTTATGCAATTACGCACTCTTTCGAAGATCCTTCTGGCGGCGCTGGTGTTCGGCGTCGCTCTTCCGGTCGTCGCTCAGGTTCCGATCGCACCCGGACTCGAGGTCCGCATCACCACCGAAGGTCCGCCGCCGCCCCGGCACGAACGCCGCGCGCACCGGCCCGGCCACCACTACGTGTGGGTCAACGGGTCCTGGGACTGGCAGGACGGACACTGGGCCTGGGTTCCCGGCCGCTGGGATCGGCGCGCCGAGCGAGCGGAGTGGATCGCTCCCCGGTACACCCGGTCCGAGCGCGGCTACATCTACGAGCCGGGGCACTGGTCGAACCAGCGGCTGATCGTCAGCGACGAGATCCGCAACCGCCGGGAGTGGCGCGAGCATCATCGGGATCACGACCGGGATCATGACCGGGATCATGACCGCGATCACGACCACGATCACGATCACGATCACGATCACTCGTAGGCTGGACTGCGGCCGCGGGGATTCACGGGGGTAGATCCCTCGCTGCGCTCGGGATGACATGAAAGTGGAGGGGCGCAGCCCTTTCCTGTCATCCCGAGGAGCACCGCGACGAGGGACCTACTCCTCCGTCCCGGCGGCCGCAGGGAATGACCCGAGCAGATCCCTCGCGGAGCCTGCCCCGAGAGCAGCATCGGCCGAGGAGAGACTCACTGGAGCAGATCCCTCGCTGTGCTCGGGATGACATGAGAGTGGAGGGGCTCGGGATGACACCCGACCCCCTTCACTGTCATCCCGAGGAGCGCAGCGACGAGGGATCGTCCCCGTCCTCCATCCCCGCGTCCGATCCTTTCGAGCCGCAGAGTGACAGCAGCCACCTCAATCACCAGTCTCCAGTCCGCAGTCACCCCGTCCCCCCCGTCTCCCCGTCCGATCCTTGCGATCTGCAGAGCGGGAGCGGCCGCTTCAGTCCTCAGTCTCCAGCTCTCAGTCCGCGGTCTCCAACCGCGCCACCGCGACGACCACGAGCCGCTTCGGGCCGTGCACGCCGTAGGCGAGGGTCTGCTCGATGTCCGCGGTCTTGCTCGGGCCGGAAATGAGAAGCGCGTTGGGGGGCATGCGGTCGGCCCAGCGCTGCTCGCGCAGAGCATGCCAGAATGTGTCGTAGATTTTCTCCGTGTCCAGAAGGGCGACGTGCACCGGCGGCACGAGCGAGAGCAGACGCGGCTCCTCCGGCCCCGGCCAGAGAATCAGACCGCCCGTCTCGGCGATCCCGCCGCGCGTGGTCGTGAAGCCGGCGGCGATCTCGTCGAAGAGCGTCCGCTTCATCTCCTCGATCGGCCGGTCGTAGGCCACCAGGCGCGGACCGTCCGCGGGCCACTCCCGGGAAAGCCGCCGGCCCGCGGACGTCCCCGGGCCGTAGGCGAGCGTCGCGAGCTTCTCCCTGCGCAGGAGCTCGAAGATCGCGCGCGGCCATTCTTGCGTCGAGCTCTCCAGGAACTCCGCCTGGAACGACTCCATCAGGCGCTTCAGGCGCGGATACCGCTCGGCGGGCGGCCAGGTCTTGCGCTCCAGGACCGAGACGTCGGACCGCGGCGGCTCGCTCGCGCGGCCGCGCAGGCGCGCGAGGATCCGTTCCCGGGCGGGCTCAGGCATCGGGCACTCCGCGCTCGTGAGCGAGCTCGTGAAGCGTCCGCGGGGCGGGCCGCGGCGTCGACCGCGTCCGCGTCCAGGCGGAGAGAACCGGGAGACGCCGGGGAATGAAACGCCGCATCCGCGTGGCAAGCCATCCCAGGAGACGGTAGAGAGAAGGATGGACGTGCGCCGTCTTCCAGAGCGCCCAGACGAGCGTCTCCAGCCGGCTCTCCCCCTCCCCCGCTTCCAGCACGCCCGCCGCCGGATCCGCGCGCACGGCTTCTCGTCTCAGGCGAACCAGCAGCTCCGTGATCGGGATCTCCACCGGGCAGGCCTCGACGCACGCCCCGCAGAGGCTGGACGCCTCCACCAGGTCGTGCCGGCGCGCGACCCCCTCGGTCTGCGGAATCAGGATCTTTCCGATCGGACCCGGATACATCGTCTCGTAGGCGTGCCCGCCGACGCGCGTGTAGACCGGGCAGTGGTTCATGCACGCGCCGCAGCGGATGCACTTGAGCGTCTCGGCAAGCTCGCGATCGCCGTGGATGCGGGAGCGGCCGTTGTCCAGGATGACCAGATGGACCTCGCCGGGGCCGTCCTTCTCGCCCGGTCCGCGCGGGCCGCTCACCATGTTGAAGTAGGTCGTGATCGCCTGGCCGGTGGCCGAGCGCGTCAGCAGGCTGTAAAGCGGCGGCACGTCCTCCAGGTTCTCAACCACCTTCTCGATTCCCATCAGCGCGATGTGCACCGGCGGAACGTGCGTGGACATGCGCCCGTTGCCTTCGTTCTCCACTAGGCAGAGCGTCCCGGTCTCTGCCACCGCGAAGTTGACGCCGGAGATCCCGGCCTGCGCCTCGAAGAACTTGCGCCGCAGGACCCGGCGCGCGATCCCGGTCAGCTCGTCGACGTCCTCGGTGTAGCGGGCCTCGCGGATCTTGCGGCCGAAGAGGCGCGCGATCTGCTGCCGGTTCATGTGGATCGCCGGCATGATGATGTGGGAGGGCGTCTGGCCGTCCAACTGGATGATGTACTCGCCCAGGTCCGACTCCAGGCACTCGATCCCGTGGCCGTCGAGAAAGTCGTTTAAGTGCATCTCCTCAGACACCATCGACTTGCCCTTGACCACCCGCGTCGCCCCGTGGCGCTGGAGGATCGCCAGCACGACGGCGTTGGCCTCTTCGGCCGTCTCGGCCCAGTGCACGCGGATGCCGTTGGCCCGGCAGCGCGCCTCCAGCCGCTCCAGAAGCTCCGGCAGCCGCGCCAGTGTCCGGGCGCGGATCGAGGCCCCCAGCGCCCGCAGATCGCGCCATTCCTCGGGATCCCGGAACATCGCCGCGCGCTTGGCCATCAGGCCGTCCATGGCCCGCCGGAAGTTGGCCTTGAGCTGCGGGTCGTTCAAGGCCTTCGACGCCTCGCGCCGAAAGTCGGGCTCCGCTCCGTGCGTCACGGCTCCTCCGCCTCCCGGGCCACGCCTTCCGCCTCCCGCCTTCCGCCTTCCGGACCCGCGGTGCGGTCCCACAGGAACTCCGCGACGTGGCGGGCGGCGACCCGATCGCCCCGGCGCTCCAGCCGGCCGGCGATGTTCAAGAGGCATCCGCCGTCGGCGGAGAGCAGGACCGGCGCGCCGGTCGCGGCGACGTCGGCGGCCTTGTCCTCCACCATGGCCGCGGAGATCTCCGGCTGCCGCACCGCGAAGGTCCCGCCGAACCCGCAGCACTCCGACTCCCTCCGCAAGGGAACAATCTCCACATTGTGGAGCTGCCCGAGCAGGCGCTTGGGCTCCTCGCCGATTCCCATCTCCCGCAGGGCGTGACAGGAGGCGTGCCAGGTGACCCGGATTCGTTCGCCGCGGTCGGTCAGGCGCACCCGGGCAACGCGTTCCAGGAACTCGGTCAGCTCGTAGACGCGGCCGGCGAGCTCCCGCGCCCGCGCCGCGAAGGGATCGCCGTCGAACAGGGCCGGGTAGTGGTGGCGCATCATCGCGGCGCAGGAGCCCGACGGCACGATGACCGGATACGGTTTGGCGAAGAGCTCGATCTGGGCGCGGGCCACCGCGCGGGCCTGCGCGGAATAGCCGCTGTTGAACGCGGGCTGGCCGCAGCAGGTCTGCCCCTGCGGAAAGATCACCCGGATTCCCTCGCGCTGCAGGAGCAGGATGCCCGAAAGGCCCGCGCGCGGAAAGAACAGGTCGACCAGGCACGTCCCGTAGAAGTAGACGGCCTGCGGCCGCGCGCCGCTCTCCCGACTCCCGCGCTCGTCCATCGGCGAAGGCATCATAGGGCCCTTCGCCGCGGCGGAGGTCCGCCCCGCGACTCGCGCCGCCGACGTCCCGGCTACTTCCCGGCTACTTCTTCGCCTTCTGGAAGAGCGGCAGGTACTTTCCGTACCCCTCCTCGGCGAGCTTGCCGACCGGCACGAAGCGCAGCGCCGCGGAGTTGATGCAGTATCGCAGGCCCGCCGGCGGGGGCCCGTCGGTGAAGACGTGCCCCAGGTGCGAGTTGGCGTGCGCCGACCGCTGCTCGACGCCGAAGAACCCGCCCAGATCCTGCCCCTTCTTGACGTTGCCCGGCTCGAGCGGCCGCGTGAAGCTCGGCCAGCCGGTGCCGGAGTCGAACTTGTCCAGCGAGGAGAAGAGGGGCTCCCCGGACACCACGTCGACGTAGATGCCCGCTTCGTGGTTGTTCCAGTACTCGTTGGCGAACGCGCGCTCTGTGCCGGAGCGCTGGGTGACCTCGTATTGGATCGGCGTCAGAGTCCTGCGCAGCTCATCGTCGGAGGGCTTCTGGAAGGTCCCCGTCCAGCCCTTGCCCGCCGGCTGCGCCTGGGCCGCCAACGCCGCGGCCAGGCAGGCCGCCGCCAGAATCGTCCGTTTCATTTCTCGCCTCCCGCGTCCTTGCCCCAGATCTCTTTGAGCCGCGCGTCGCGGCCGCAGCCGGTCCGGTACTGGTGATACCGGAACGGGTTCTTCTTGTAGAAGTCCTGGTGATACTCCTCGGCCGGATAGAACGCCGTGGCCGCCACGACCTGCGTCACGATCTTCTTGCCGGCGAACCGGGGATCCTGCTCCACCTTGGCCTTGGAGGCTTCCGCCGCCCGCTTCTGCGCGTCGTCGCGGTAGAAGATGGCCGAGCGGTATTGCGTGCCGTGATCGCAGAACTGGCCGTTGGCCTGCGTCGGATCGACGTTGTGCCAGAAGATCTCCAGGAGCTTGTCATAGCCGATCTTGGCCGGATCGTAGAGAACCTCCACCGACTCCGCGTGGCCGGTCGATCCGGACGAGACCATCTCGTACGTCGGATTCTTCGTCTCCCCGCCGGTGTACCCGCTGGTCACCGAGAGGACCCCGGGAACTCCCTCGAACGCGGTCTCTTCGCACCAGAAACAGCCTCCGGCGAAGACCGCCTTGTCGCGGCTCACGGGCGGCGCGGCCAGGCCCAGAACGGCGATTCCCAATCCGACCACGAACACGATCCATCGACCTTGGCGCAAGGGAAGCCTCCTTCGCTCTCTTCTCCGCAGACTACGCACAACCGCAGCCTGGCGGATTAGATTCCGCCGGCGGCCGCCGGTTTCGGACGTGACAGAATCCCGCCGAATCGTCCGGCCCGCCGGAGGTGCCGCCGTGCCCGACTCCGAGAACTCCGCCCGCCATCTGCTGCGCCACGCCCTGGCCACGCTGGCCTACCGGGGCGCAAAGACCCTTCGCGGCGCGCCCCCCGGGTTCGCCGGTTTCCAGGGCGCCGCCGGCGTGCGGACGCCGCTGGCGATCCTGGCGCACCTGGGCGACCTGCTCGACTGGGCGCTATCGCAGGTCCGGGGCGAGAATCAGTGGCGGACCGCGGCCCCCTCGGACTGGGACGCGGAGACGCGGCGGTTCTTCGGCAGCCTCGCCGCGCTGGACGCTCATCTGGCCTCGGACGCGCCGCTCGAGGTTTCGGCCGAGAAACTGTTCCAGGGCCCGGTGGCCGACGCCCTGACGCACGTGGGCCAGATCGCGCTCCTGCGGCGCATGGCCGGCGCGCCGGTCCGCGGCGAGAACTACGCCGTCGCCGATATCGCCGTCGGCCGCGTCGGGCCCGATCAGGCCCCGCCGCGGCGGGAATTCGACTAACTGTCGCCGCCGCCGGAGCTGCGCTTCGGGATCTGCGCCTTGAGAGCGCATCGGGTCGCGGCTCGCCTGTAGGCTCGACCGCGACCCTGATCCCCAGAGCTCCGCACCGGCTCCCGAAGAAACCCGAGCGCGGGCGGGGACAGGCCTCGCCCCTACGAAACTGTTGGCGATTGGTGCCGTAGGGGCGGCCCTTGTGGCCGCCCGCCTGTCAGCCTGTCTGGCACTGAAATTGAACGGCTCCCGTTCGTCCATGGGAGGAACGCGTGCCCAGAAAGAAAGGCAAGAAAGAAAAATCCGCTTCGCGGTCCGTCAGCAGGCGCCATGGATCTGTCCGCTACGGCGTCGTCGGCCTGGGATGGTTTGCCCAGGCCGCCGTTCTGCCCGCCTTTGCCCACGCCTCGCGCAACGCGAAGCTCGCCGCCCTTTTTTCCAGCGACCCGAAGAAATTGAAGGCGCTCGGGCGCAGGTATCGGGGCTGCGCCCTGCACTCCTACGGCGAGCTCGAAGACGTCCTCGCTTCTGGCGCTCTGGACGCCGTGTTCATCGCGCTCCCCAACCATCTCCACCGCGAGTACACCGAGCGCGCGGCGCGGGGCGGCGCGCACGTCCTCTGCGAAAAACCCCTGGCCGTGACCGAGGCCGACTGCGAGGCGATGATCCGGGCGGCGGATCGCGCCGGCGTCAAGCTCATGACCGCGTACCGCCTCCATTTCGACCGGAGCACCCTGGAAGCCGTGGAGATCGTGCGCCGGGGCAAGCTGGGCGACGCGCGCCTCTTCGACTCCGTCTTCGTCAACCGGGTCGACGACGCGGATAACTTTCGGCTCGGTCCCATCGACAAGGGAGGCGGGACCCTTTACGACATCGGCATCTACTGCTTGAACGCCGCCCGGGCGCTCTTCCGGGCCGAGCCGACCTCGGTCATGGCCTTCTCGGCCAACGACGGGCGCAGACGTTTCCGCCGGATCGACGAGATGACCAGCGCGGTCCTGACGTTCCCCGGGGACCGTCTGGCGACCTTCACGTCGAGCTTCGGCGGCGCCTCGACCCACTTCTACCAGGTGTTCGGGACCAAGGGAGATCTGCGGGTCGAGCCGGGATTCGAGTTCGCCCAGGAGAGCAACCACCGGCTCACGATCGGCGGGAGGACGCGGCGGAAGAAGTTTCCCAAACGCGACCAGATCGCGGCGGAGCTTCTCTACTTCTCCGATTGCATTCTCCGAAACCGCGAGCCGGAGCCGTCCGGCCGCGAGGGCCTGGCCGACGTGCGCGTGATCCGCGCGCTCTACCGATCTGCCGCGACGGGACGGGCTGTGACTCTGGAGCCGTTCGACAAGCGCTCGCGGCCGACGCTCCAACAGGAGATCCATCGCCCGCCGCTCGGCAAGCAAAAGTTGGTCCGCACGGCCAGACCCTGACGTCGCTTCGGCTCGATCGGGACCTGCGCCTGCGGCGCACCGGCCATCGGCTCGGCCGGATGCGGCCTCGACCGCTGGCCTGATCCCTCCCTCGCTCTCGCTCCCGCACTGCGTGAGTGGACACACGCGGTGCTCCTTGATGCCGTAGGGGCGGGGGTTAGCGGCGGGCGGACCCGCCGCTTGTCGCGCTCTGCGAGCGCTCGGTACGCCCCCGCCCGCGCCGCAGTCGCCTTGTATGCGGGCGGCCGCAAGGGCCGCCCCTACGGCCCGAATTCGGGCGGTGAGCACCTCCCGCCTCACGCCTTCCGCCTCACGCCTTACGCCTTACGAAGTCACCCGAGCGGGAGCGAGGGTGGAGGCGCACACCGCGCGAGCCGGAGCGAGCACGGGGCCAGGCGTTTGGTCGAGCCCCTTTGGGCGAGCCAAACGCCGGTGCGCAAAGCGCAGGCCCCGCGCGCAACGGAGGCGACGTGATATGAGAAAACAGCAAACCCGATCGGAGGTTCGACGATGGACTTGTCCTCTCTCGGCATCGCGGCCGCCTGTCTCGTCGCGGCGGCGGCGCTCGGCGGCGGCGCGCAAACCGCCAGGGGCGCCGGCGCGGGCTCCGGGGCCCGCTACGAGGATCTGGTGCGCTTCTTCCACGACTGGCGCGCGTTTCAGAAGCCCCGGCTCGTCGACGGCGTCCCCGACTACACCGCGGCGGCCATGACCGAGCAGCGCAAAGAGCTCGCGACCTTCCGCCGACGCCTGGACCGGATCGATCCCAACGCCTGGCCGATCCCGCAACAGGTCGATCACCGCATCGTCCGCGCGGAGTTGAACGGCCTCGATTTCGACCACCGCGTGCTCAAGCCCTGGGCCGAGAATCCGGCGTTCTACGTCACCGTCTTCAACGAGGAAAGCGATCAGCCCGCGCGCGAGGGGCCGCTCTCCTACGGCGCCGTGGAGCTCTGGAGCTATTCCTTTCCCCTGAACGCGGAGAGCGCCGCGCGGATCGACGCCGGCATCCGGATCATTCCCAGGCTCCTGGCGCAGGCCCAAACCAACCTCACCGGCAACGGCAAGGACCTCTGGGGCCAGGGCGCGCGGGCGCTGCGCCAGCAGAGCGCCGACCTCGGCGACCTGGCCAGCCGGCTGGCCGACACCCAGACGTCGCTCGAGGAGGACGTCGCGCGCGCCCGCGAGGCCACCGACGCCTTCGCGGCCTGGGTCGAGTCTCAGGCCGCGGCCAAGACCGGTCCCTCCGGCGTGGGCGTCGAGAACTACAACTGGTACTTGAAGAACGTTCAGCTCGTCCCCGACACCTGGCGGGACGAGGTGACGATCATGGAGCGGGAGCTGGCGCGCGCCGGCGCGCTCCTGGCCATGGAGGAGCAGAAGAACGCCAGGCTCCCTGCGCTCGAGCCGATCGCGAACGCCGCGGAGTTCGACCGCCGCTTTCCCGCCGCGGTCTCCGAGTACATGGCCTACCTGCGCGACCACGAGATCCTGCGGGTCCGCGAGTGGATGGAGCCGGCGCTCGCCGCCCGCGTCGGCGCGTTCCAGGACGGGCCCCGCGAGTTCTTCAGCGAAGTGGATTACCGCGATCCCGAGGTTATGCGCACGCACGGCTACCACTGGTTCGACAAGGGCTTCCTGGCCCACGAGCCGCCGGCGAGCCCGATCCGCCGCGTCGCGCTCCTCTACAACATCTTCAACACCCGGACCGAGGGGCACGCCACGGGCTGGGAGGAGCTGATGCTGCAGGCGGGAATGTTCGACGCGCGGCCGCGGGCCCGCGAGCTCGTGTACGTTCTCCTGGCCGAGCGCGCCGCGCGGGCGCTGGGGGACCTGCACATGCACAGCAGGGAGTGGACCCTCGAGCAGGCCGCGGCCTTCGCCTGCGCGCACACGCCCCGCGGGTGGCTGCGCATGGATGGGGGCCTCGTGCGCGGCGAGCAGCACCTCTATCTTCAGCAGCCCGGGTACGGAACGAGCTACATCATCGGGAAGATCGAGATCGAGAAGCTCGTGGCGGAGCGGCGCCGCCAGCTGGGCCCCCGTTTCCGGATGGCCGCGTTCATGGACGAATTCAACGCGGCCGGCATGATCCCGGCCGCGCTTGTCCGCTGGGAGCTGACGGGAGAGATGACGCCCGACTTGAAGAGACTGCTGGACTGAACGGATCGCAGCGTGATCGCAGCGTGATCGCAACGTGATCGGGTGATCGGGGCCCCAGATCTCGCTGCGATCTCGTTGCGATCGCAGATCACGTTGCGATGCCTTACTGGACTTGCGCCGTCAGCGGCTTGCCCTTCTCGGCGACGAAGACGGCGTCGATGCGCGCGGGAGTCTTGCCCTCGTTCTTCCCCTCGTGGATCTGACCCGGCTTGATGCTGAAGACCTCGCCCGCCTGGAAGGTCTTGGTCGGCTCGCCCTCGCGGTCCACCGTCACCGCGCCCTCGACCACGAAACCGTACACCTCCGCGGGATGGGTGTGGCGTCCCTCCCGGCCGCCGGGCGGCAGCTCGACCGAGGCCATGACGATTTCCCGGCCGGGGATCGTGGAATCCTGCTTGAGGAGCACGCTCCTCTTGACCGACGGAGCCTGTTCCTGGGAAAGACCGGCCGCGGCGATCACTCCTGCGGCCGCGAGGACGAGGGCGAATCTCCCGGCGATGGATTTCATGGCGACCTCCTTGTCTAACTTGTCGTGCCGGGATCATAGGCCGCCCCTGTCGCGGGTGGGCGCCCTTGTGAAAGACTCGAGTCGATTTTCGTCGCGACTCCCGACATCGAGGAGGTTCCCATGAAGAGGAATGCCCGAAAAGCCTTCCCTGCCGCCCTCCTTCTGACTGCCCTCGGATTCGGCTCCGCCCGCGCCGCGGCGCCGCTTTCCGAGAGCGACGTCGCCGCGCGGCTCAAGGGCTTCGACGGCTGGATGAACCAGACGTTGAAGGACTGGAACGTTCCCGGCATGGCCGTGGGGATCGTCGTCGGAGACAAGCTCGTCTTCGCGAAGGGTTACGGCTACCGCGACTACGGCCAGAAGCTCCCCTTCACGCCGGACACGCTCTATCAGATCGCTTCCAACTCCAAGCTCTTCACGGCCGTGGCCGCGGGGCTCCTGGTTGAAGAGGGCAGGCTGACCTGGGACCGGCCCATCCGGGAATCGGTCCCCTCGATCCGGTTCTCCAACGACGACCTGAACTCGACCGTGACGCTGCGCGACATGCTGTCTCACCGCACCGGCATCACGCGGCACGACACGATCTGGTACCAGGCGCCGGACTCGCGCAAGGAGCTCTTCGGCAAGTTGAAGTACATGGAGCCCAAGGAGCCTCCGCGGACCGTCTTCCTCTACAACAACATGATGTACGCCGCGGCCGGATACGCGATCGAGCTCGCGTCCGGAAAGACCTGGGAGGACTTCGTCCGCGAGCGGATCCTCCAGCCGCTGCAGATGTCCCACACGGTCTATTCGGTCGCCGACATGGTGACCCGGCCCGATCACGGCGTGGCCTATACCGAGAAGCGCGACAGCTTCGAGATCTACAAGATCCCGTACTACGAGGACACCGCGGGGATGGCGCCCGCCGGCGCGATCATCTCCAACGTCGAGGACATGAGCCGCTGGCTCATCGCGCTCATGAACGACGGGAAGTACGGCGGCAAGCAGGTCCTCCCCTCCTCGGTCCTGAAGGAGACGCTCAAGCCGGCCATCGCCCTGCCCAACACGCTGGGAGAGTCGTTCGGATGGTGGGAGATCTTGAATCCCGCCTACGGCATGGGGCGCATGACCTCGTCCTACCGCGGCCACCTCCTGACCTATCACGGCGGCGACCTCGACGGCTTTCACTCTCAGGTGTCGTTCTTGCCGCAGGAGAAGATCGGCGTCCTGACCGCCGTCATCGGCGACCACGCCGCCACCCTCTACAACGTGGTCGGCTACAACATCTACGAGCGGCTTCTCGGACTCGATCAGACTCCCTGGTCCAAACGCTGGCTGGAGGTCCGGTTGAAGGGCAAGAAGGCCGAGACCGAGTCGCGGACCAGGGCCGGCGCCGACCAGGTCAAGAACACGCGTCCGTCCCACGCGCTCGAGGACTACGCCGGCGAGTACGAGCACCCCGCGTACGGCCTCCTGAAGATCGACCTGAAAGAGGGCCGGCTCCAGTTCGATTTTCACAAGATCGTCCTTCCGCTCGCCCACTTCCACTACGACCGCTTCGACACGCCCGACGACGAGCGCTACGGAAAGTTCGCGGTCAATTTCGAAACCAACCCCCAGGGCGACGTCGACAAGGCGGTCCTTTCGCTGGACGAGGCGGAGGCCGTTTTCGTGCGGCGCCCCCAGCGCCTCGACCCCGGCACGCTCCGCGAGCTCGCGGGCTCTTACCTCACGCCGCGCGGCGTCACGGTCCAGATCGTCCTCAAGGAGGACGGGAACCTGGTCCTCGTCGGCGCCGGAGCGACGGAGCAGAAGCTCGTGCCCTACAAGGGGCTGCGGTTTCGCGTCCCCGAGTTCTCCGACGTCGTCTACGAGTTCGTGCTGGAGAACGGACAGGTCAAGGCCCTGAAACAGAGGGATCCCTCGGGAGAGTTCACGTTCCCGCGGAAATGACGCCGGGCCCCGGCGCTCGCGCGGCGACGCGGCGCCGGCCCGAAGACGGAAGGGAGGACGCCATGCCCCGTGCCCGTGCCCGTGCCCTTGCCCTCGCCTTCGCAATCGCGTGGCTCGCGTTGGGCTCGGGGCTCGCGGCCGCGCCGCCGGAGACGCCGCTGGCGGGCTTCTCCGCGCAGGGATCGGCCGCCGAGCGCGGCTGGGAGGAGAAATTCCGCGCGCTTCCGAGCGCCCAGAACCAGAGGGAGTGGATGCGCCGGTTGAGCGCGCGGCCGCACCACGTCGGCTCCCCCTACGACAAGGAGAACGCCGAATGGATCCTCGGCAAGTTCCGGGAGTTCGGCTGGGACGCCCGGATCGAGACCTTCGACGTGCTCTTCCCCACCCCCAAGGGGCGCGTCCTGGAAATGGTCGCCCCCCGGCGGTTCCAGGCCAAACTGGAGGAGCCCGCCCTCGCCGTCGATCCCACGTCCGGACAGAAGAGCGAGCAGCTCCCCACGTACAACGCCTACTCGATCGACGGCGACGTCACCGCGCCGCTCGTCTTCGTCAACTACGGCCTGCCCAAGGACTACGAGGAGCTGGAGCGTTTCGGGATCTCGGTCCGGGGCGCGATCGTCATCGCCAAGTACGGAAACTCCTGGCGCGGGATCAAGCCCAAGGTCGCCGCCGAGCACGGCGCGGTCGGATGCCTGATCTACTCCGATCCGGCCGACGACGGCTACGTCGTGGACGACGTGTTCCCGGAGGGTCCCATGCGCCCGCCCGCGGGCGTGCAGCGCGGGAGCGTGATGGACTTCCCCTCGTCCAATCCCGGCGATCCGCTGACTCCGGGCGTGGGAGCGACCCGCGAGGCCAAGCGGCTGGCCGTCCGCGACGCGGCGTCCATCACCAAGATTCCGGTGCTGCCGATCTCGTACGGCGACGCGCAGCCGCTCCTCGCCGCCCTGCGCGGACCGATGGCGCCTCGCCCGTGGCGCGGCGCGCTGCCGATCCCATATCACCTGGGGCCGGGACCGGCCCGCGTTCACTTGAAGGTCGCTTTCCACTGGGACCTCAAGCCCGTGTACGACGTCGTGGCCCGCCTGGCCGGTTCCGACGCGCCGGAGGAGTGGGTGATCCGAGGCAACCATCACGATGCCTGGGTCAACGGCGCGTTCGACCCGGTGTCCGGACAGGTGGCCATGCTCGAGGAGGCCCGCGCGCTGGGCGAGCTCGCGCGCGGCGGATGGAAGCCCCGGCGGACCATCGTCTACTGCGCCTGGGACGGGGAGGAGCCGATGCTGCTCGGCTCGACCGAGTGGGCGGAGACCCACGCCGCCGAGCTGACGCAGCACGCCGTCGCCTACATCAACACCGACGGGAACTCCCGCGGATACCTGCAGACGGAAGGGTCCCACACGCTCGAGCGGCTCGTGAACGCCGTGGCCCGGGATGTCGCCGATCCCGAGACGCGCCTGTCCGTGCTCGAGCGGCGGCGCCTCCACGACATCGGCGAAGCCGGCAGCGACGAGGAGCGCAAGAAGATTCGCGAGCGGCCGGCCCTGCGTCTCGACCCGCTGGGCTCGGGCACCGACTACACGACCTTCGTCGATCACCTCGGAATCGCCGCGCTCAACCTCGGATTCGCGGGCGAGGACGACGACGGCATCTACCACTCGATCTACGACGACGACTACTGGTACATGCATTTCGCCGACCGCGATTTCCTTTACGGCCGCGCCCTCTCCCAGACCGTCGGCACCGCGGTCATGCGCCTGGCCGACGCCGACCTGCTGCCCTTCGAGTTCACCGGGCTGTCCGACGCCGTCGATCTGTACCTCCGGGAAGTGCAGAAACTGGCCAAGGTCCAGCGCGAGGAGATCGCCGAGCGCAACCGGCAGCTCGAGGACGGCGTCTTCGCCGCGGGCAACGACCCCAGGAGGCCGACCGTGGCCCCGGCGCGGGAGGCTCTTCCTCCGTTGCTCAACTTCGCGCCGCTCGCCAACGCGTCGGAGACCCTGACGCGCAGCGCGCGCCGCTACGAAGCCGCCGCGGCCCGGCTCAACGCCGCGGAGATTCCCGCGCCCGTCCTGCGGACCTGGAACGAACGGCTCCGCGGCAGCGAACGCGCGCTCACGACCGAGGAGGGCCTGCCGCGCCGTCCCTGGTACAAGCACATGCTCTACGCGCCGGGCGTCTACACCGGCTACGCCGCCAAGACGATGCCCGGCGTCCGCGAGGCCATCGAAGGAAAGCGCTTCGAAGAAGCCAACGCGGAGATCCGGCGGCTGGCGGCAACGTTGGAGGGCGAGGCCTCTCTCATCGACGGGCTCGCGCAGGAGATGGAACGGCTGCCTCGCTAGTGTTGTGCAACGAAAATCTACTCTCCAACAGATCACGTAGGGGCGGGGCTTGTCCCCGCCCGCGGGCTGCCACAGGGGCCGCCCCTACGGCGCCCGGGGCGAAGCGAGATCGCGCTCCCAGACCTCGGCCACCAGCCGGTGGCCGAAGCTCGTGTGCCGCTCGCGGCCGACCAGCCGGAATCCCGCCCTCTCGTAGATCCGCCGCGCCGCGACCAGCACGCTCTGCGTCCAGAGGACGACCTTGGCGTAGCCGGCGGCCCGCGCGAACCGCAGGCACTCCTCCACCAGGCGCCGCCCGATTCCCAGGCCGCGGGCGTCCGGCTCGACGAAGAGCATCCTCAGCTTGGCCACCCGGGCGGACTTTCGGACCAGGAAGACCGAGCCGACGATCCGGCCGTCCCGCTCGGCGATCCAGCAGCGCTCGCGCCGCGGATCGAGGCGCGCGACGAAGCGCTCCACGATCCCCGCGACCAGCGCCTCGAACCGCTCGTCCCAGCCGTACTCGGCGGCGTAGAGCGCGCCGTGGCGGTGCACGACCCACCCGAGATCGCCCGGACGCGGAGGGCGCAGGACGTAATCCGTCGCCGGCTCGCGCCCCGCCGCCAGGAGGCCCTTGATCGTCCGCATCGCGCCGACCAGCCGTTCGCGGTCGATGGGCGCGAGGCGCTGGAGCAGGCGAGCCGCCTGGCGGTCCGAGGCGGCCTCGAGGGGTCTCAACGTTCGCTTCCCCTTCGGCGTCAGCGTCAGCAGGCGCTGTCGCCCGTCGGAGGCAGCGCGCTCGCGGCGAACGAGCCCCCGGCGCCGGAACCCCGCCAGCACGCGACTCAGGTATCCGCGGTCCAGACCCAGCTCCCGGCCGATCCGGCTGGCCGGCGCGGGCGGCCGGTGTCCCAGCTCGTACAGGACCCGGACCTGGGTCAGCGAGAACGGGCTGGCCAGCAGGCCCTCCTCCAAAAGGCCGATCCGGCGGGTATAGAAGCGGTGAAACTCGCGCACCGAGGCGACGGCGGAAGCCGAGACGGACATGGCGGCGTCTCCGGCCGCCAGCATGCGTCAATTAGTTGACTCTGTCAACTATCCGGGGTCGGATCCGGTACGAATTCGGGCCGCCCGCGCCGCGAAGAACCGGTGGACCGCCTGGGACAGCCGATCGAAGGTGATGGGCTTGATCAGGTGATCCTGGAACCCCGCCTGGCGCCCCCGCTCGATGTCCTGCTCCATCCCGAAGCCGGTCAGGGCGATCCCGGAGAGGCCGTGGCGATCCCGCAGCAGGCTCATCAGATCGAACCCGCTGCCGTCGGGCAGGCCGACGTCGGACAGGACGAGATCGAAGGAGTCCCGTTGCGCGGCGGCCAGGGCCTGCTCCACCGTCCCGGCGAGGGCGACCTCGCAGGCCATCTCCTGGAGCAGCTCGCGCACCGCCGCGGCGGTGTCGGGGTGGTCCTCGACCAGGAGGACGCGCCGCGGGCCCGCCGCCGGTTCCGCCGGGAGCGCCGCTGCCGGACCGGCGCGGACCCGGGCCGGCTCCGACGACGACGGCAACTCGACGCGGAAGGTCGAGCCGCGGCCGCTTCCCGCGCTTGCCGCGGTCAGGGTGCCCGATTGCGCCTCCACCAACGCCGCGGAAATCGCCAGGCCGAGCCCCAGCCCTCCGGAGGACTGGCCGGCCTGCTCGAAGGGGTGGAAGATGCGCCCGATCTCCGAGGGCTCGATGCCCCGTCCGCTGTCGCTCACCTCGATCTCCACGCGCCCAGGGCCGGGTGACGAAGCCCGCAGCCGGATGCTCCCTCCCGAGGGCGTGAACCGGATCGCGTTCTCGACCAGGTTCCAGAGCACCTGGCGCAGCCGCGCCGGATCGGCGCGGGCCGTCAGATCCCGGCCCTCCAGGAGCTTGCGCTCCAGGGCGATTCCCTTCTCCACGGCCTCGGACCGGCAGATCTCCAGGACGTGGTCGACCGCGCTCCCCACGGTCACGTCCTCGAGCTCCACCTTGAGCTTGCCCCGCGCGATGCGCGTCAGGTCGAGCAGGTCGTCGATCAGCCGGGCCTCGAGCTCCGCGTTGCGCCGGACGATCTCCACGCGGCGGCGCGTTTCCATCCGCAACTGGGGGTCCCGCTCCAGCACGGACGTCAGCGCGAGGATCGGGGTGAGCGGCGTGCGCAGCTCGTGGGAGAGGGCGGCGAGAAAGCGGTCCTTGGCGTGATTGGCGGCCTCCGATTCTTCGCGGGCCCGCCGCCGCTCCGCGGTCAGCGCTCCCAGGATCAGGAACGTGCCCGACGTCAGGGCCGTGAACGCCTGCAGGGCGAACAGGCCCTCCTCCACCGCGCCGCCGCCGAAGGGGCCGTGTCCACGCACGGTGGCCCAGATCGCGATCACCGAGATCAGAAAGGCGGCCCGCGCCGCGCCGCGCTGCTCGAAGCGGATCGCCGCCCAGACCAGAAGCGGCGAGAGGAGCGCGGCGATCCCGCCGTTGGTGAGCTCGAAGAGCAGCACGCAGGCCAGCACCAGCAGCGCGGTGAGGGCCGTCGACTCCAGCCAGCGCGGCCTGCCGCGGGGCTCGTCCTCGCGCGGAAGCGTCAGGAGCAGCGGGGCCACGATCAGAATCCCGATCGCGTCCCCGAGCCACCAGGCCCGCCACGTCGCGGCGACCCGGGCCGCCGGCAGGATCCCGGAGAGCCACAGGCTGGACACGCCGATGGTCGCGCCCAGCGCGGTCGCGGCCACCGCGGCCAGCGACACCAACCCCACCACGTCGACCAGGCGGTCGAGCGACGTGCGGAAGCCGGGAATGCGGCGCAGGGCGTACGCCGCGGCCAAGGCCTCCAGCGTGTTGCCGGAGGCGATCGCGAGCGCCACGGGAGCCGGAGCGCCGGTCCAGAAATTCGCCGCGAACGCGCCGAGCGCGATCGCCGGCCAGAACCGCAAGCCGAACAGGAGCAGGGACGCCAGGGCGACGCCGCTCGCCGGCCAGACCAGCGTCGCGAATTCGTTGACCGCATGGATCTGCAAGCCCAGGCGCGCCAAGAGCGCGTAGACGACGGCGAGGACGGCGGCCTGTCCGAAATATCCGAGGCGGCGACTCGGAACGCGCGGTTCCGCGCGGCGGCCGGGGAGGACGGAAAGGGCCCAGTCGGCGTCCGGCGATTCCTGATCCGCGCTCGACATCGAGGTCTCCAGGTGACGGGGTCTTCGGGTGATGGCCTGAGTATCTTCTCTCGAAGTTGTATCTTCCCGCGCATGAAAATCGAGACGTTCGCGCTGGAGCGGTGGATGACGGCCTGGGAGACCAGGACTCCCTACGACATCGCCGAGAGCGGCATCTACCCGATGAGCGCCCGGGAGCTGCTGGCCTTCGAGCCCGAGCCGGAGCGGGCCCGGATCCTGGAGGACCTCCTCGACCTTCGGCTCGGATACAGCGAGGCCTGCGGCACGCTGGCGCTGCGCGCGGCCATCGCCGCGACGTACCGCGCGACCGGGCCCGAGGAGATACTCGTCACGACCGGAGCGATCGAGGCGAACTTCCTGCTCTTCCACGTCCTGCTCGAGCCGGGAGATCACGTCGTGGCGGTCTACCCGGCCTACCAGCAGCTCTACAGCGTTCCCCGAGCCATCGGCTGCGACGTGACGCTCTGGAAGCTCCGCTCCGAATCCGGCTTCCGCTACGACGTGGACGAGCTGGAGCGCCTGGTGACGCCGCGCACGCGCCTGATCGTCCTGAACACGCCGCACAATCCGACCGGCGCGATGCTCCGGGCCGAGGACCTCGTCCGGATCGAGCGGATCGCGGCCTCGGTCAACGCGCGCGTGCTCTCCGACGAGGCCTACCGCTGGCTGGACATCCCCGGCGGAGAGCCCCTGGCGCCGCCGATGCGCGACCTCGCCGGCGCCGGCGTGAGCGTGGGCACGCTCTCCAAGCCGTTCGGGCTGCCCGGATTGCGGGTGGGTTGGATCGCCGGACCCGCCGACCTCGTGGCGAAGTGCTGGGGCATGCGCGACTACGTCTCGCTCTCGCCGGGCAAGTTGAACGACGCGCTGGCCGTGCTGGCCCTGAAACACCGCGCGCGGATCGTGGAGCGGACGCGCGCGATCGTCCAGGCCAACCTGGCCGCGGCCGCGGCGTGGTTCGAGCGCCACGCCGACCTCGTCTCCTGGACGCCTCCCCGCGGGGGCCTCCTCGCCCTCCTGCGCTATGCCTTCGACATCCCCTCGCTCGATCTCGCCGACCGGCTCGCCCAGATGCACGGCGTCATGCTTGCTCCCGGCTCGGCGTTCGGATGCGAGCACCACCTGCGCATCGGGATCGGCCAGGAGCCCGCGACGTTCGCCGAGGGATTGCGCCGGACCGCGGAATGCTTCGGCGAGCTCCGGCGGGAGGGGGTGCCCCTGCGCACGGCCCCGGCCGCGTCGGAGATCTGAGACACGGTTCTCGGCTTCTTCGAGAACCTTCCTCTCTTTTTCTCGTCTCAAGGAATAGCCATGCGGGCCGTCCTCGTCGCCACAGTCGCGGCGTTCCTGTGCACTTTCCTTGCCGCCGAGGAGGTCCCGCCGATCCACATCACACGAACCGCCGGCGCGATCACCATCGATGGGAACCTGGATGATCCGGGATGGAAGGGCGCCGTGACCGTCGACCGGTTCTACGAAATCTCCCCGGGAGACAGCACGCCGCCTAAGGTCAAGACCACGGCCTGGGCCACCTACGACGGCCGCTTTTTCTACGTCGCCTTCCGCTGCGACGACCCGGACCCCAAGAGAATCCGCGCGCACTACGTCGAGCGCGACCACGTCTTCAGCGATCAGGACTTCGTGGGCATCTTCCTCGACGCCAAGAACGACCAGCGCACGAGCCTCGAGCTGTTCGTGAACCCGTACGGCATCCAGGACGATTTCGCTCGCGACGAATCCTCCTCCACGAACCAGGAGGACGCCTCACCCGACTTCTACTGGGATTCCGCGGCCAAGATCACGGCCACGGGATGGCAGGCGGAGATTCGGATTCCCTTCTCGACGCTGCGCTACTCGCAGGCCGATCCCCAGACCTGGGGCATCGTCTTCTTTCGCAGCCTGACCCGCGACTTTCGCTACCAGATCGCGAGCAATCCGGCTCCCCGAGAGTCCAACTGCTTTCAGTGCCATGAGCTCAAGATCGAGGGGCTGACCGGGCTGCCGCATGGGGCGCATTTCGTGGCCGCGCCTTACGTCACGCTGACCGAGCAGGGCGTGCCGCGCGACGGCGCCGCCGGAAACCCTTACGTCAACCATCCGGCGCACGGCAACGCGGGCCTCGATGTCAAGCTCATTCCCAACGAGAACACGGCGTTCGATGGGACGATCAACCCGGATTTCTCTCAGGTCGAGTCCGACGTGGCCCAGATCTCCGCCGACGCGCGCTTCGCGCTCTTCTACCCGGAAAAACGCCCCTTCTTCATGGAGCAGTCGCAGCTCTTCAATCTGCCGATCCAGGCGGTCTACACACGCACGATCACGTCGCCCCGGTGGGGCGTGCGCGCGAGCGGCCAGTTCGACGCGAACTCTTACACCGTGCTGGCAGGCGAGGACCGGGGCGGAGGCACCGTCATCCTTCCCGGTCCGGCGGGCTCGGACTCGGCGCCTCAGGACTTCCATTCCTTCTTCGGCATCGGCCGCATCCAGCACGCCTTCGCCGGCCGCTCGTTCGCGAGCTTCATCGTGACGGACCGGGAGGTCGAGGGCGGCGGCTTCAATCGTGTGCTGGGGCCGGACTTCCAATGGACGCCCGACCAGACCAACCAAGTCGTGGGGCAGGTCCTCGTCTCCTCGACCCAGACGCCCAACCGCCCGGACCTGACCGCGCAGTGGACCGGGGCCCGCAGCGACTCTCACGCGGCGCTCCTGTCATGGAACCACTCGAGTTACCACTGGAACTGGTCGGCGACATACCGCGACCTGGGCGACAGCTTCCGCGCCGACGATGGGTTCATCCCCCAGGTGGGCATCCGCGAGACGACCGGCAACGCGGCCTATACGTTCTATCCGTCCGGCTTCTTCAGCCGCATCAACCCGCTCGTCCTGGTCGATTACGTCACCAGGAGCGACGGCGAGATCGTCACCCGCGACATCGAGCCGGGAGTCTCCTGGCAGGCCAAGGCGAACATGCAAGGCGAAATCGACTACAACGCCCACGACCTCGAGCGCGCGGGCGACAAGCTGATTCCCGACGATCGCTGGCACTTCAACCTGAGCTTCTCCCCTTCGGAGCTCGTCAGCTCCTTCCAGCTGGACGGGCATCTGGGCCGGGGTATCGACTTCATCGACGATCGCGGAGGATGGGGCGGCGACTACACGGCCGCCCTCACCGTGCGCCCCACGCTGCATCTGCAGCTCGACGCCAACTTCGCGGGACAGTGGCTCAACCTCGAAGGCCGGCGGCTCTTCACGGCGCAGGCCGAGCGCCTGAAGGCCACCTATGTCTTCACGCGGACGACCTTCGTGCGTCTGGTCGGCCAATACGTGCGCACCGACTCCAATCCCGCGCTCTACGCGTCGTCGGTCCCGGAATCGTCCGGCAGCCTCCAGGGCTCGGCGCTTCTGGGCTACCAGCTGAACTGGCAGTCCGTGCTGTACCTGGGCTACGGAGACACGCGGCTCCTCTCGGACCGCGGGACGCTTCAGACCGGCGGCCGCGAGTTCTTCCTCAAGGTCTCCTACGCCTTCCAGCGCTGACGCCGCGGACGCGGAGAGTCAGGCCTTCGCTTCCGCGGGGACGCCCTGCGGCGCGAGCGGAAGGCCGCGCAGGCGGACCCCCGTCGCGGCGAAGATCGCGTTGGCCACCGCCGGCGCGAGGCCCACGATCGGAGTCTCCCCGGCGCCCGCGGGCGGGAGATCGCGGCGGTCGAGAATCTCGACGACGATCTCCGGAACATCCGGAAACCGCGGGACGCGGTACTGGGAGAAATGCGGATTCAGGATCTTTCCGTTCTCGAAGCGGATCGCCTCGAACAGGGCTCCGCCGATCGCCTGCACGACCGCGCCCTCGACCTGGTTGCGCAATCCGTCGGGGTTCACGACCGCGCCGCACTCGAACGCCTCGGCCACCCGGCGGATCGCGACCCGGCGCGTTGAGGGCTCGATCTCGACCTCGGCGCAGGTCGCGACGTAGCCTCCCTTCTCCACTCCGCCCGCGATTCCGAACCCGCGGCCGGCGGCGGGCTTGGACTTTCCCCACCCGAACTTCTCCGCCGCGGCCTGGAAGACGGCTTTCAGGCGGTCGTCGGCCAGGTTCTTGAGCCGGAGCTCCAGCGGATCCATCTTCAGCTCGTGGGCCAGCTCGTCCATGTGCGACTCGCGGACGAAATGATTCGCGGTCGCGGCGAGCCCGCGGTACGAGCCCTGCCGCAGCGGCGAGTCCGACGGGTGAAACTGGATCTTCTGGTTGGCCACGGCGTAGGGCGTCCCGATGCCCGACGGGCCGGAGTTGTAGTTGTGAAACTCCCAGGCCACGACCGTGCCGTCGCGGCGGGCGCCGCTTTCGACCTCGACGACCCCGGCCGGGCGCAGGTACGCCCAGGTGAACTCCTCTTCGCGCGTCCAGGCGACCTTGACCGGCTTGCCCGCCGAGCGCGCCAGGCGCGCCGCCTCGACCGCGGCGTCTCCGGTGTGCTTGCCGCCGTAGGCCGACCCGGTGTCGGGGACCAGGACGCGGACTTTCTCCGCCGGGATCCGGAGCGCCTGCGCCAGCTCCTCCTTGACGGCGAAGGGACGCTGCGTCCCCGTCCACACGGTGAGCCGGTCGCCGCTCCACTCCGCGACCGCGGCGCGCGGCTCGAGTGGCGCGTGCGCGATGTAGGCGATCGTGTAGGACGCCGCGAGCTTCACGTCCGCGGACGCCCGCGCCTCCTCGACCGAGCCGACAACCTGGGCGCGCGAGCGGTCTCCTGCTTCGGCGTTCTTCTTCAGGTGCTCCCAGAGCTCTTTGTCCGAGGTCTGCGGCGGGACTTTCCAGTCCGCCTCGAGGGCAGCGAGCGCGCGTCCTGCCCTCCAGGAGTCGGGAGCCACGACGCCGACGAAGTCTCCGTCGCGCACGACACGCGCTCCGGCCACCTTTTCGGCGCCGCCGGTCTCGAGCGACGCGAGCGTGGCCTTGAATCCCGCCGGCCGCAGCACCTTGCCGTAGAGCATTCCGGGTCGCGACAGGTCGGACGTGTAGGCGTGCTTGCCGGTCACGAAATCGCGGCCGCCGACCTTGGGCACGACGGTCCCCGCGACCTTCCAGTCCTTCGGCGCCTCAGGCGCCGGCTGGGCCCCGATCGTGCGCACCAGGTCTTTCCCGCGGGTCAGCTCGCCGTAGCGAATCGTCCGGCGCGCCGACCGGTCCACAACCGTTCCGGCCTGCGCCGCGAGCGCGGACCGCTCGACCTTCCATTCCTGCGCGGCCAGGTCGAGGAGGAGCTCGCGCGCCGCCGCCGCGGCCTTTCGCAGCTGCGGCCCCATCGTGGGCGTCGTGCGGCTGCCGAACGTGCCCATGTCGTACGGCGTACGGCCGGTGTCGCCCATGACCATCTCGATCGCCCCGATGGGAACCCGAAGCTCCTCGGCCACCTGCTGGGAGAGGGACGTGCGGATGTTCTGCCCCATCTCGACCTTGCCGGTGAAGACGGTGACGCGGCCGTCCGCGCCGACGTGGATCCACGCCGCCAGATCCTGCGGCGGCTCGGGCATCTCCCGGGCGCGCCCCGACTCCTGTCCCGGAGCCGCGGCCGCGGGGATGACGGCGCAGATCAGAAGGCCGCCGCCCAGGGTCTGAAGGAAGCTTCGGCGATCGACGTCGAACCAGTGGAGCCGCCCCTCGACTTCGTGCTGCGCCAGCTCGAGCGACAGGTGCGCTTGCGCTTCGTCCCGCGGCCGGCTCACGACCGTTTCTCCTTCCCCATTTCCCTGGCCGCGCGGCGCACCGCCTGCAGGATCCGGGGGTACGTCCCGCACCGGCAGATGTTGCCGGCCAGCCCTCCGACGATGTCCTCGTCGGAGGGCTTCGGAGTCGTTTCCAGCAGCGCCACCGACGCAATGATCATCCCCGACGTGCAGTAGGCGCACTGGAACGCCTCCTCCCGCAGGAAGGCCTCCTGCACCGGGTGAAGCCGGCCGCCGCGCTCCAGGCCTTCGACGGTGACGATCTTCTTGTCCGCCGCCTCGGCGAACGACGTGCGGCAGGATCGCGCGGCCCGGCCGTCGATCAGGACGGTGCACGCGCCGCACTGTCCCTCGCCGCAGCCGTACTTGGTGCCGGTCAATCCCAGCCGCTCGCGCAGGACCGACAGCAGGCTCTCCTCCGACGGCGCTTCCACAGAGCGCTTCGAGCCGTTGACGATCAGAGTCAGCAAAGGCATGCGCGTCTCCATCCCGGCGACTTCGATTATAGGTTCGCGGGACCGATGTCGAGCACCGGGAAGGCAAGCGCCGCTTTCGCGGTGGCGCGAGGGGTCCGTCTCTGAGCGTCAGGTCCGGCCGGCGCGGCGGATCTTCTCCTCGAGATAGGAGGAGAACCAGCCGCGGTATTTCCCCTGAAGGTCCCGGCGCCTCCAGTCCTGTCCGCTGACGGTCCCGCGGCACGCCTTCGCGCCGCAGCGGCATTCCATCGCTGCGGCGTCGTCGTCGGTCATGGCCCAGTCGTGCGTCAGCTCCTCCCCAGCCGCGATGTCGCGCATGGCCGCAAACACGATCTGGCCGCGCACGCCGATGTTGGGATCGCACGAGTGGTTGCTGAAAATCATCGAGCCTTCGCGATCCGCGGCTTCCACCGGACCGATGAAGAGGTCCTCGCCGATCTGGATCTCCGCCGGCCCGAGCTCCGGAGCGATCCGCGCGAGCGTGGCGCGATCGAAGATATGCCCGCCCTTGACCGCGACCACCTCGCCGGCGGCGATGGGAGCGGCGGCGAAGAGACCGCGCCCCTGGATGGGAGATTCCCGCACCACCGTTTTCGCGGAGAGATAAGACATGCGCATCGAGGACCTTCCTTCCCGCATTCCTGATGAACCGGAAATTGCATAGAAGTCATTGACGGTCGCGACCCGCGATCGAAGATAAGGAGATCTCCGGATGAAAACGCCGAAGAACATGGACGTCCTCTTCGTCGCCGGCTTCGGTCCGATCGTTCGCGACCCGGCCGCGAGCCGCAGATTCTATTCCGAGGCATTGGGGCTGCCGCTCGAGGAAGACGCCAACGGCTACCTGCATACGGCCGGGCTGGACGGCGTGAAGCACTTTGCTTTGTGGCCGCTGGCGCAGGCGGCCGAGTCCTGCTTTGGCTCGGATCAATGGTCTGACGATGTTCCTGTGCCGCAAGCGTGGATCGAATTTGACGTCGAAGACATCGAGAAAGCCACCGCGGAGCTGAAATCGCAGGGCTATAAACTGCTGGTCGCGAGACGAAAGGAGCCTTGGGGCCAGGTCGTCACGCGGCTGCTGGGGCCGGAAGGCCTGCTGGTCGGCATCACGCACACGCCCTCGATGCGAGGGTGACCCCTTGCTTCGGTCTTCGTCCCTTCAAGGCTTGAGATTCAGAACTGCCCTTCCGTGCTCGAGGTCCGCCGGGACCGAGACATGATCGTGCACGATCAGCCAGACGCCGTCGATTCGCCGGAAGCACGCCGTCCAACGCACCCACATGTCGCTGGCTTGACCGCCGGCGAGCGTGCTGCTCACGTGGTTGAAACTGTGAACGAAGGCCAGGTCGCCCTGCGCCATGACGTTCAAGTCGCTCACCTCGTAGGTCATGGGACCGCTAAATCCAGCAAAGGCTTCTCGCCAGGCCCGGCGTTTCGCGTCGGCCCCGGCGTATCCCAGAGGAGGGTTGAGATCGAAGGAAACGATGTCGGGTGCGTAGAACGACATCGCGCCGTCGAGGTCCTTCGCGGTCACCGCCTTCGCCAGGTCCTCGACGCGCTTTCGAATGAGCGACTCAGCCACGGCTCCCTCCTTCTTGCCCGAGGTGGTTCTCGGCGTGCCTCGATTGATATTCCTCGAATCGTCCTTGTTGCCTTCGGCACTGGCCGGTTTCGTGAAGGCAAGCGCGGCCACCAGCGCGCCGCTCAGGACCCATTTCCCATTCCGCACGTTCCTCATGTGGCCCTCCGGTCGTTCCGGCAAGGCAGGCCGCTCGCGCTGAAAACTCGGCTCACCCCTCACCACGAGCCATCCGAAAGCAAACCTCGTACCTCCACGCCGAGCGTTCTTGGCCGCGGCACGACTGCGCGGTCCCGAGGCGCGCGAACCGGGCATCCTCACTCCTGAAGGGGGGCGGGATCGGAAGGGCGAGGACCGGACGGCTCCTGGTGAATTCAGATCAGTCGGCGTTTGCGCTCCTTGGGTAGATTGGACTACCGGAGGAAATGTCGATGACGATGACCCGATCGAAGGTCGTTCCCCGCACGAAGCCGACGGGAGGGAGGCCCCGCTCTGTCGGAAAGGCCGCGGAGGTAGTCCCCGCGCCGAAGGATGCGTTCGCCTACACCAACCCGTTCGCGCACGGAGAGGACACCACCAGGTATCGGCTCGTGAGCCGAAAGCATGTGCGGAAGGCGACCTTCGCCGGGAAGTCCATCCTCGTCGTGGAACCCGAGGCCCTGACGCTCCTGGCGCGCGAGGCGATGCGCGACGTGTCGTTCCTGCTGCGCCCGAAGCACCAGCGGCAGGTGGTCGCGATCCTGGAAGACCCCGAAGCCTCGGGCAACGACCGGTTCATGGCGACGACGCTCCTGAAAAACGCCGTCGTCTCCTCGAAGTTCGAGCTGCCCTTCTGCCAGGACACCGGGACTGCAACGGTCGTGGGCTGGAAGGGACAGCAGGTCTGGACCGGCGCCGACGACGCGGCGTTTCTCTCGAAGGGAATCTGGAAGACCTACACGGGGGAAAACCTGCGCTACTCCCAGACCGCGGCGCTGACGATGTACGAGGAGATCAATACCGGGAACAACCTCCCCGCGCAGATCGACATCTACGCGACGCCCGGCCGCGACTACCGCTTCCTCTTCGTGGCCAAGGGGGGCGGCTCGGCCAACAAGACCTACCTCTTCCAGGAGACGAAGGCTCTCTTGAACCCGGCGAGTCTGGAGACGTTCTTGGTCGAGAAGATGAAGAGCCTCGGGACCGCGGCGTGTCCCCCTTACCACATCGCGATCGTGGTGGGCGGAACCTCGGCGGAAGCTTGCTTGAAGACGGTCAAGCTTGCCTCGACCGGCTACTACGACTCGCTTGCGACGACCGGCGACAGGACGGGCCGCGCCTTCCGCGATCGGGAGCTCGAGGGCAGGCTCCTCGGGGCCGCGCAGAAGCTCGGATTCGGAGCGCAGTTCGGCGGCAAGTACTTCGCCCACGACGTCCGGGTCATCCGGCTCCCCCGCCACGGCGCCTCCTGCCCGATCGGCCTCGGCGTCTCCTGCTCGGCGGACCGCAACGTCCTGGCCAGGATCGACGAAGAGGGGATCTGGTTGGAGGAGCTCGAGCGGCATCCAGAAAAACTCCTGCCCGTCCGCGACGCGGCTCGCGTCCAGGGACATGGGCAAGACGAGATCGTCCGGATCGACCTGAACCGGCCGATGCCGGAGATCCTGGCCGAGCTCTCCAGGCACGCCGTCGCCACCGCGCTCGCCTTGACCGGGCGCCTGATCGTCGCGCGCGACATCGCCCACGCGAAGCTGAAGGAGCGCCTCGACGCCGGCGGCGGCCTGCCGCAATACTTCAAGGACCACCCGGTGTACTACGCGGGACCGGCCAGGACGCCCAAGGGAAAACCTTCCGGCTCCTTCGGCCCGACGACGGCCGGGCGGATGGACTCCTACGTCGACCTCTTCCAGTCGCAAGGCGGCTCGCTGATCATGATCGCCAAGGGGAACCGGAGCCCGAAGGTGACCGAGGCCTGCAAGAACCACGGCGGCTTCTACCTCGGGTCCCCCGGCGGCCCGGCCGCGCTGCTCGCGGCGGAGAACATCAAGAAGGTCGAGGTTCTGGAGTATCCGGAGCTGGGAATGGAAGCGATCTGGGCGATCGACGTCGTGGACTTCCCCGCCTTCATCCTGGTGGACGACAAGGGAAACGATTTCTACCAGCAGCTGAAGTAATCGGGATTCTGCGGGTCGCCTTCGGATTGCCGCGGCCTGGCCGGCATATGGGCGCGACTCCGTTCCCGCGACTCCGTTCCCATAGACATAGACTCTCGATCGTGCTTTTCGCGGTGCCGGTACTTTCCTTGCTCCTCCTGCCCGCAGCGGGACCGTCGGGATGGCAGCAGGTTCTCGCTCTGGCAAAGCCGGCGAAAACGGCCGTGGCTGAGTTCTACGCGGAGAACGGCCGATTTCCAGATCGCGACGACGAGGTGCGGCTGGGAGGGACGTCGTCAGAGCGGACCGCCGGCCCGCGCGTTCGCGTGCTCGCGGGAGGGTCGATCGAGCTCGCATTCGACGGCTTCTCGGAGATCGGCTCGGGCCGCGTCTTCCTCGTTCCGAGCCTCACCTCGTCCAATCTGTCCTGGCAGTGCGTCACGCCCGATCTCGCCTCCCTGTCGCGCATCGCGCCCGAATGCCGGTTCGAGCGGGGATTCGTGCCTTCGCGCCGCCCGGCCCTTGCGGCGATCACGGGGCCGCCCGGAGCGACGATGGTGGTCCACGACGAGGATGGCGGCTCCTACGAGCTCGACATCGACCAGCTCGTACGCGACGAGTTCGCAACCGGACGCACCTACAGCCTGCGGCCGCAAGACGTCTTTCGGCTTGCCACCGAGGGGAGCCGCGAGCGTCTCGTGGCGGCGATCCTGGCCAGAACGGCCAACCGCGTCGGCGACGCGCGCTCCCTGGGTCGCCTCGCGCGGATCTTCGTCGACGGCGGGCCGGGCCTCATCCCGATCCTCGACGCCCGGCTGGCGCAAGCCCCGCCCGATTCGGCCGCCGCGGGCCTTCTGGCGGTCTGCGAGCTCGTGCGCCGGCAGACAAGCCAGCACTCGGCCGAGGATGCCTTCACATCCTGCATCCGGCGGCGTGCGGCCCGTCTTCCCCTGGTGATCGGGCATGCCGTCGCCGTCTCGCAAGAGGCTCTCCAACGGTTTCCTCGCGAGAGCGAACCCTGCTTTCAAGTGATGCGCGTTCTTCGAGGGGCCGGACCGGCCGCGAGGCGCGCGCTGCCGGACATCACGGCATTGCTCGACGACGACGGCAAGGGAGAGCCGCCGGTTTCCGGCGCCGCGGCTGCCCGGCGCCAGGAGTGCGGGCGCGAGGACGTCCGAGCGACGCTCGTCGAGATCCTTCTCTCCGTGCCGCGCGACCCGGCCTCGACTCTCCTTGCCGCGCGCGCCGTGGACGAGTTCGCCGCGGCGACCATGGCCCCCCGATCGCCGCAGCGTCCCCAGGACGCCATCCCCGCGGGTCTGCACGTGGACGTGCTCCTCGACACGATTCCCTGGACCGACGCGCTGCGGCAGCGGCTCGAAGCGGCGGTCGTCGCGAGGCTCGTGCGCTGTGAGCCCTTCGAGCCCGACCGCGTCGAGGACCTCGGCCGCATGGGCGTGGGCGTCCTCTCGCTCGCGCTGGACCACTGGCAAACGGCGGGCTGCCCTCCGGATCAACGGAGGCGCGCGCTGGAAAGAGAGTCGCAGTCGCCGGCCGCGGCCGTGGGGCGAGTCGATGACGCGCTCGTCGATCTCCTGCGGAGGTATCCGGAGACCGCGCAGCTCCATTACGACCGCACGCCCTCGGTCTGGACGCGGGATCATTTGATCGAAGCCGCCCTCGCCATCGTCGAGCCGCCGGAGGGAGAATCGGCGGCCGGCCGCCGGACCCGGGAGGAGAAGGAACACCGGGCGTTATCGGTCTTGAAGTCCCTGCTCGACGCGGTCGGCTGCGTCCCGGTGACTTTCGACGAGAAGGGAACGCCGCGCTTCCCCGCCGATTCGAAACTCGTGTGGGCGCCTCTTCGGGATCGCGCGATCGCCTCAAGCGTTGCAGAGCCCTTCGGCGCCGAGGCGACTTCCCGCGCGCGCGGGGCGCTGGCGCAGGTGGCAGCCGGCGCGCCCGGCTGCGAGATTCCGCTCGACGATCCAACGACCCTGAGGCGCGCTCTGACCGGAAAGGCGCTCTTTACGTTCCCGTGCGGAGCCGGCGCGCCGGCCCTCGTCGTGATCGGCTCGCCGGCTGGATTCAAGGTCATGAATTTTCCGGAGCGTCTGAACGGACTTCCCACTCTCGGGGCAGCCGACCGGTCCGATCAGGCGGCGGACCAGATCCTGGCCGTCTCCGACGTCGACGGCGACGGCGACCTCGAGGTCCTGACACGGCGGCGCCTGTGCGACACGTGCCGCGGCTGGCCGGAAACCGAGTGGTACGCCTACGACCTGAGCGAGGAATCCGGAGACTGGTTTACTTACCTGACGCGGCCGCGGGTCGCCGCGAGCGCTGCGAGACCCAAGTCCTAATTTCCCCGCCTTCCGCCTCACGCTTCACGCCCGGGCGAAAGTCTCTTGAGTCGCGCTAAGCGGCCGCTGCCGGTGGGTCCCTCTCCAGCGCGCCCGCCAACGCCAGGATGGTGCCGCAGAAGAGCAGTGTGTCGAAAAAGTAGTTCAGAGCAATCAGGCTCTTCGGCGCCGCGATGAGCATCGGCAGGTAAATCCACAACACCGCCAGCAGAATCGTGAGCCCCAGCACGGTGGCTGCCTCGCGCGATTTCTTGTTCACGACCAGGGCGGCGCCGGCGAGGATGAGAATCACGCCGACGAAATAGCTCACGACAATCCGCCCGGGAATCCATTCGGGAGTGAGCAGCTTCAGCGGAATTCCCGGCACGTTTGCCGGGTGCAGCAGATGCTCCACTCCGTAGAAAACCGAAGGAACGCCGATGAAGAGTCGCGCGACGGCCAGCCATGCCGCTCTCCGCTCCCCGGGCCACGGCTGCGGCGGCCGGGCGCTCCACCGCGACATCGCGAGAGCGAAACCGCCGCCGCTGAAAACGAGCTGCCGCAGCGCCAGGGCCCAGAAGAATCTGCTGTCCGTGTGCCCAAGGAGGCCCGGGATGTCCATGACGAGCACGAAGATCAGCATCGTGGCCCCGATCAGAGCCGCCGCCAGCCGGGCCTGAACGCGGGCGGCAATCGCGAGCCCCCCGCAAACGAAACCGGCGCCTACCGCTAGGGCCCAGAACAGATGCGCGGGAATCCAACCTGGAACGAGGTTCACGATGTCCGCCGTGTCCGTGAAATGCTCGGTGCCAAAGACCGCCATCGGAATCGCGAAGAACAGCAGGCCAAACGGCAGGATGCGGTCCACGCCGCGCGCCTCCCGCACATCCGCGGCAATCCGGATGAGGCCGATGACGAGAAGCAGCGACGCGCAGACATAGATCCAGAACACCGTCGCCGTCGTTCCAAACGGCAGGGCCGCCAGAGGAAGTACCGCGGCAGCGAACTTCGCAGTCGGCCGAATCGCTCTCCAGGACATGCGCCTCCCAGGCAGGACAGCGACCCGGTCCACGAGGTGATCGCCCCGTCCCGCGGGCGCTAGGTTGGCCCGGAAGGCGGTGAGGCGCAATGACTACTCTCGGAAGATCCGATATGACCACTGGCGGTCCGGCCATCGCGCGGCCTTGATTCGATTCGGAGCGTTGCCAGCCGGCCTCCCCCGCTTCGAATACCCGAGGGTAAGGACGCTCTTCGAAATGTCGCCGATGGTATTCGGCCGGGAGAGGCTTCGGATAGACCGCGAAACGGCAGGCGAGATCAAACGGCACTTCAACGTCGTCGCCGAGAGCCTCCCTTCGGAGATCCATGCCGTCGCAGAGAGCCTGCAAGGCTTTTGCGAGGAAGTCTCGACCGAATTCAGCGCCGTCCGCGAAGAAGTCGGCGACGTCAGCGTGAGTCGGGGGGTCAGATCTATAGAATATATTATGGCGTGCTGCCAAAGTGGGCCTAGGCCAACTGCCAACGCCTACTACATAATATAGACCTGACCCCACGACTCGTTTGCAAGGCTTTTGCGAGGAAGTCTCGACCGAATTCAGCGCGTGCTGCCAAAGTGGGCCTAGGCCAACTGCCAACGCCTACTACATAATATAGACTTGACCCCACGACTCTGCTGACCCCACGACTCGTTCAAGCTACTACATAATATAGACCTGACCCCACGACTCTGCTCTCACGCGGATCACGACAAACATCGCTGAGGTCCACGCACGGTCGGCCAACCGAATCGAGGCTGCGGCGCGAAGGGCGGCCTCTGAATCGCCTCGCTCCGAGCTCTCCCCTGTGGGGAAGAGGCTGGAGGGGCGCTGCTGGGGTCAGGTCTGGGTGATGTACTGAGGCGACGGCCATAGAGGCCGTCGCCTGGCTATAATATATTATATAGACCTGACCCCAAGGCGTGGCACTTTTTCAGCAGCCTGCTAGTCCTTCAATTTCACGTCTGGGCGATGGCGTAGAGAAAGTCATCTTCGCCGTTGGCGTAGACGACGCCCGCCGCGTCAACCGCCGGGTGGTTCGCACATCATTCGAAGCCGTCGGGATGATCCGAGACGCAATGGATCGAGGCGTCCTTGCACAATGATCGCGGTAGGGACGGCCCGCACTTCCCCTGTCAACGCTTCGGTCCCGCCCTCACGGACGATCCCGCATGACTCGGGGCCAGAATGGAGTCGTTACCTCCTTCCCTGTGTGGCTCTCTCATCCACGACACCTCGCCAGTTTTGACCGGCGCACGCATAAGTGTTGACTGACCCCATTCGTCCTCCCAGTGCGAGCGACTCAGAAGTTCTCCAGGATGCGCCTCGCGAACAGATGCAGTTTTTCGAGATCCGCTCCCGGCGCGTCGAATTCGATCATCACGACCAAGTCCCCTTTGAGGATGATCAGCTCAACATGCCCCTTCGCGGGGTCCACCAGAGAATATGCCGGAACGCCAAACGTTCGATCCTCGCGGTAGCGAGAGGACTCCTTGGCAAGTTTGCCTTCTTCTCGCTCGAACCACTCCTTGCCAACTGAACTTCCTTTCTCGCCACCGATCAGGAGGAAGACGGCTCGCGTGTAGTCGTCTTTGGAATGAAGCTCGCACGCCGGGCCGGGCATCGGCGCCTCGATGCTTCGACGCACTAGCGCAGGACTGCGCAGGAGCTCTCGGGCGCCCGCCGAGAGAAGCAGCTCACAGGGATCTCGCCGGGTCGCCGGCACCGCCGCGCGCGCATCGGACTCCGGGGGCCGGTCGGACGAGGAAATGGAGGAAGGAGACAGCGCCAAAGCGGCGGCCAAGGCGGCCGAGCACACAGCCGCGGCTAACATTGTTACCTGAACCGTCTGAGCCGGTATCGCACTGACCTGCCCCCTTTTAGTGGTCCAGTCAATATACACACTTCTCCAGCCTTCTGGATGTCAAGTGCCTTGGTCGTGCTCGGCGGGCCGGAGGTTGCGCCGAGCCACCTTGTCCGCTTTGTCGTGGTCATAGCTCACGACCCCCTCCTACGGGATGATAGCCACGGTGGCGCCAAGAGGTTCCCGCCCCCAAGGGACTGTAGGTCCGCACGCCTGACTGCGAACGCGCCTATTCATAACGATCCCGCCGAAATCCCGGGCGGCGCTTGTCGTAGGCGACGGCAATCACCTTGATGCAAGACCGTCTCGCTCGCCGAGAGGAATAGGGCAATCGCGAAAAAGCATCACTCATTGCCGTGATCGGTCTGGATGCGAACGTCCTGGTGCGTGATCTCACGCAGGACGATCCTGCACAGTCCCGCCGGGCGAACAAAGGGTGCCTGGCGAGCCCCGTCGCTACACCCTTTCAGGACTGACGCTCGCACCCCCGGTGCCGTCGGCGTCGAAGGCACGGACGCAGTTGCGGCCGTCGCGCTTGGCCCGGTAGAGCGCGCGGTCGGCGGCACGGACGAGATCGGCGGGGGAGCTGCCTTCGGCGGGCTGAGCAGAGGCCACGCCGATGCTCACAGTGACCACCGGCGCCGCGTCGGAGCCCGGATGGGGCAGCGCCAGTTGGGCGACGCGCCGGCGGTCATGCTCCGCGCAAGCGAGAGCCTCCTCCCGGGTGATGCCCGGGATCAGGACGCCGAACTCTTCGCCGCCGTAGCGCGCGACCACCTCGCCGGCCCGAAGGTGCGCCTCGGCCACCGATCGCGCGACCTTCTCCAGGCAAACGTCTCCACTCTGATGCCCGAGATGATCGTTGTAGGCCTTGAAGTGATCGACGTCGAGCAGCAGGAACGACAGACGCGTTCCCTTACGCAGAGCGCGCCGCCACTCTTCTTCGAACGCCTCGTCCAGGCGGCGCCGGTTTGCCACTCCGGTCAGCGGGTCCTGCCGGGAAAGCTCGCCCAGTTGGTCGTTGGCGGCCGCGAGCGCGGCGGTGCGCTCCGCCACGACGCGCTCGAGCTCGGCCTTCTGCCGCGAAAGCCGCCGCACGCGGTAGAGATAGAAGAGCGGCCCCGCCAGGACGAGGATGGCCCCGCCGGTGACGCGGAGCCAGAACTGCTGCCACCAGGCGGGTTGCACGCGGACCGGAATTTCGAGAGGAGGGCTCTGGAGGCCTTCGTAGTCGCGTCCTTCAATCCGCAGCACGTAGCGGCCCGGGGGAAGCGAGCCGAAGAGCCGGTCGTTCTGGGCCAGCCAGGGAGTGGGCTTGGGCTCGTAGCCGAGCAGTTGCGTGCGGAAGCGAGAGTCGCCCTCGCGCTGCCAGGCCAGGAGCGCGAACTCGAACCGCAGCTCGCGCACCCCAGGGGGAACGTCGAGCGCCGCCGGGCTGACGTCTCGCCCGTCCACGCTCACGTGCGTCAGCCGCAGCGGTTTGGCTCGCCGGGAGGGCTGGTCGCTCTCGGGATCGTAGACCGCGAGCCCGCCGAGCGTTCCCGTCCAATAGCGATCATGCGCGTCGATGCGCTGCGCGTCGGTGTTGCATTCCTCGTGCACCATGCCATCGCGGCGCCTGAAGACGCGTTCGCGAAAGCCGCTTGGAGCCGACGAGTCTGGAACGAGCAGCTGCACGCCGTTGTTCGTGGCGATGTAGATGCGCCCCTTGGAGTCGCGCTGCGCGCTGTAGACCGTGTTGTCGGGAGGCCTGGGGATCTCCCCGGAGGGGAGCACGCGCGGCTCACGCGGATTCGAGACGTCGATGCGAATGATGCCGGCATGCGAGCTGCCCGCCCAGAGCACGGCGCGCCCGTCGCGATCGGGCAAAAGCGACAGGTCGAGGAGCTCGGCATCCGGCAGGCCCGCCGCCAGTCCCAGGAGGGACCATTGCGCTCCGTCGAATCGGGCGAGCCCCTGGTTCGTCGTCGCCCAGAGCCAGGAGCGTCCGTCCCGGCCGACCTGTTCGACCAGCTTGACGACTCGCCAGAGGCCGACCGCGGCCTCGGGGCGAAAGGCCGTCCAGCGCCCGGCGCGCCAGCGAAAAATGCCTGCCTGTCGGGTGGCGACCCAGCGCTCGTAATGGCCGTCCACGGTTCGCGCCATTACGTCCATCACGGACTCGTTGACCTGCTTCGGCCAGGGTGTTGAAACCGCTTTAAAGCGAGTCAAGCGAGGCGCCTCGTCGTTGACGCGGAAGAGCTCACCCCCGTCACCGGCGACCCAGAGCGCCGCGCGCCCGGTCTCGTCGGGCGTGCGCTTCACGACCCGCACTTCCGACAAGGGAAGGCCGCTGTTGGCCGCGTTGAACGTCCTCCAACGCCCGTCCTCGTAGAGGCCGAGGCCGCCCTGAGAGGACGCGACCCAGAGGCGCTCGCCGCCCCGCCCGTCGGGCTCGACCAGCGAACCGGAGACTCCGACGGCGTTGGATCCCATGAGCGAGGCGACGTGCCAGCCGCTGGCGCCCGTCACGGTTCGCGCCACGCCGGCCTCGGTGGCGATCCAAAGGACGTCGTTGCCGGAGGGGCTGCGCCACCGGTGGAGATTGCGGATCACGTTCGAGGGCAGCCCGTGGCGGCGGTCGAAGACCTGCGCGTTGTCGCCGTGCACCCTCACCAGCCCGTTTCGCGTGGCGACCCAGACGATTCTGTCGCCGTCGGGAAGGGTGGTCGCGGCCAGGCGGTAGGTGAGGTTCGACTGCAGGTCGCCCTTCTCGAGCGTCCAGGAGGTGACACCCCGGTCGGTCAGGCGCCACAGGCCAATTCCGAACGTCGCGATCCAGAGCTCTTCCTGACCGCCATGGCGTGTCACCAGGAGGTCCTCGACCTGCGCGACGTCGAAGCCCGGCGGTCGAAAGCGCTGCCAGCCGCCTCCCTCCTCGCGAGACCAAAGGCCATCGTTCCCCGTGGCGACCCAGAGCCGCTCTCGCCCCCCGATCTCGTGGGTTCGGGTGAGACTGATGAGCAGGTCCTTTGGCAGACCGTTTCCCGGATCCGGCCGCCAGCGGTTCTCCACGCGGCGCAGCAGGGCGCCGTCCCAGGAAAGCGCCCAGAGCTCGACGCGGCCGGCGGCATCGACCGCCTCGACGATGCGCCGGAAATGGTCGGTCGGCAGTCCTGTTTCCCGGCTCTCCCGTTGCCATCGGGCGCCGTCGAAATGCGCGATTCCCTTGTCGAAGAGAGCGGCCCACAGGGTGTGTTCGTGATCGAGGAACAGGTCCAGGGCCTGGCCCTCGAATTGAGTCGGAGGCACGGCCTCCCAGCGATGACCGTCGTAGCGGGCGAGCCCCGTGGGCGAGGCGAGCCAGACGAAGCCCTGGCTATCGGTCGCCAGAGCGACGATCACCGATTCCGGCACGCCGTCCCGGGCGGTGAAAGTCGTGAAAGTCGGCGCGGCCAGGTCGAGGAGGTTGAGCGGACGCGGCGCCGCCGCCTCCCGCGCCCGGCCCGCCTGTGCGCCGAGTGGACTGATCGCGAAGAGGGCGCAGGCGCACATCGGCACCCAGACAATCCGACTGGAGACTCTCAAGTGGCGCCTATTCTAGGCGGTGCTCACGCTCGAGCCTGCCCCGGAACGCTCAGCCGGATCACCATCGGGGTCAGGCTGGTCAGTCAGATTGTCCGGATTTTGCCGGCCTCCATCGCGACGTGGACGTGATTGTCCTGTGCGCCGCTTTCTATCGCCGCCACGGTGTCGTGACGAGCCTCAGACTGAGAGGAGACGATCGAAGAAGGAGCGGTAACGCTGTAAGCCGACCCGCAGCTCCTCGGTCGAGACGTCTTCGCCTTTGTCCCACTGACCCTCGAGCCTGCTTCTCTCCTGCGTAAAGCTCTCCGCCAGGCGCTGCACGACCCGGGCCACGAGCTGGTCGGCCTTCTCCACGGACTTGCGCGGCTCGTCGACGAACCCTATTTGAATCGAGCTCCAGTCCGAGCGAAAACGCTCTGTCTCCTCGGTTGCGAAGAGGAGCGCAGCGTCGGCCGCAGGCCTGCCGGATGCTTCCTTGACCCGCGGCTCTTCGACGTATTCCCGGCGCGCGACCGGCCCCGGGCCGCCCTTCACTTCCAGGAAGGGCCCCGCTCCCGCCAGGTCCGTCGTCGTCAGGGCTTTCTCCTTGCTCAGATCGTTCATCGCGCTACCTCCACGAATTGCGGCGTTTCGAGCAACTCCTCGAAAAGCTCGCGGTAAGAGACGACCGCCTGTCTGAGATCCTCGGTGGTCACCTTCCCCTGCTCGCTGCGGGAGGCGATTTCACGCGCCAACCTGTAGTTGGAGACCACTCGGGGATGATCGACCGAGATGTCGGCGGCGCGCTGCTCGAAATCCCCGATGGGATAGCCCCGCGCCTGCATCAGTTCTTTGACGAGGCGGTTGGCGTCCGTCACAGCGGCCTTGGGGTCATCGACGAACCGAGCCTGCGTCGCGGTCCAGTCCTTTCCAAACCGCGTCTGCTCTTCGGGCGAGAGCGGACGGATGTTGAGCTTCTCAACCCGCTTCCTGCGTCCTTCGAGCTCGTCTTCGGCCTTGCGCTGGCCGCCGGCCTTCTGAACCGCCTGGTCGTATTCCGGTCCGAACTGCCCTCGCAGCTTCTTTGTCCGCGTCTTCCGGGCAATGTACCAGGCCGCAACCGCCACCGCGACGACCGCGATCGCGATGACGACGAGGATGACCGTGCTCTGATTCATAGAACACCTCCACAACTTTTCCCACCCCTGATGACGTGCAAATCGCGTTCCGCGGAATCTCGGTCACGGCCCGCGAGACTTCTGACTCGGCGGCCTTCGAGACTCCGGAGGAAGGATCATGTGCGCCTCGTTGAGGCTCGTCCAATCGTTGCTTCCGATAAGACTGAGAGCGACCAACGATCAAAGGGCCCCGCTGCGGAACCGTCCTCTTCGTATCCAGAACCGTGCCGACCTCCGTCGTTCTTGCTCGGCAGGTGGCGTTTGCGCTCGCTTCGACGCGCGTACCCGCGTGACACGGCGCGCAAGCGCTCATCGCGGATGATGGCGCCTCATCTCATGCACACTTCGACGCGACGACGAGCGGCTGGCCCATGGTTGCGCTGGCTTATGGCTTGCATCGCTGCGGGTAGGACAAGCGCGAATCACCTCTTGCTGGCGACCGACGGCTACGCCCGCGCGAGGGCGAATCCGCTGCCCGCCGATTCTCTTGACCGTCACTCTCACTGGCTCAATTTCGTCCGGGTCGTGAATGCGAAAGATGCGGCAGCCAAGGCAGCGGCGTTGGGCGGACACGTCCTGGTCGAACCTCATCCCGATCGGCACGGCGGGATGATCGCGGTGGTCGCCGATCCGTCGGGCGCGCCTTTCGGACTACTCGAATGGTGGGAAACCGAGAGTAAAGAGGCACCGAAATGAAGACTGCTCTCCGACGAAACTCGCTGGTCGGCCTTGGCATGGGCATGGGACTGTTCACGGCCCTCACCGGCTGTATCGCGACGGCCGGCCGCTACGAGGGCGAAGGCGGAACCTCGTACAGTGTGGACTACTACGAGACCAATGGCTATGACTACGGCCGCTGGCATCCGGAGTACCACGTGGCCCCGCCGCGCGAACGCGAGGCCAGGCCGCCTCACGCCGAGCGCCATCCGTCCAAGCCAGCGTACCGACCGGCGCCGCCATCTCGGCCGGTCCCGTCGATTCCCTCGCGCTCACGGTCGCGTTCACACTAGCGGGCTGCTGAAAACGATTGCGGGCGTGGCTCGCGGCGGTGGCGTGGCTCCGCAAACGGCGGCCCCAACGTTTCCAGACGAGAGCAGGCCCCGTTGTCTTCGTTGGAAAGTTCTCGGCTGAGGGTCGCGCGGCGGCCGCCGCAGCCGAAGCATGCGCGGGGCCGTCTCCGTCGCGTCGCCGCTCGACTGTCCCCGAGGACGCCTCGCCGGCGTCGGATGGCCCGGCCGGTCTTAGAGGCTTTGTCTCGCTGCAGACGGCTGGTCTCGGCCCAAGCCCCCACCAGCCGCCGGGGAAGCAGGCACCACGCCGCCGGCCGTCTCAGCGGCATCCATGGTGTGAAAAGTCTTTGCGGGAAGGAGATGTCAGCGGCGACTGACCGCGTGGTACACGACGAGCAGGACGACGGCGCCGACGACGGCGACGAACACGCTCTCGAGATTGAGCCCGCTGACACCCGGCACCGGATGCACATGGGTCATCTTTCCAAACGTGGTGAAGAGCCAGCCTCCGACGACTGCGCCAACGATGCCAAGAACAATGTCCAGCGCGATTCCTTCTCCCCTCTTGTTGACGATCTTGCTGCCGATGAAACCCGAGATGAGTCCCAGGATGATCCAAGCGACTATGGACACGACGGCCTCCCTACTCTTGAACTGAATGGAACCGACCAGTGGCAAGACCCTGGACCGCGGCGAGCCCAAGGTTCCGGTCGTGGCGGCGGGCACGCCGACGCGAGG
Source organism: uncultured Acidobacteriota bacterium (assembly GCA_963733955.1). Lineage (GTDB taxonomy): Bacteria > Acidobacteriota > Thermoanaerobaculia > UBA5066 > Gp7-AA6 > DATFTF01. Next base: position 431,174 of record CAVTEW010000001.1, on the reverse strand, counting down.
GCCCGGCAGTCTGGTCGGCCGACTCTACGCGAATACTGCCCTTGACCAATGATCAGTCCTAGCGTTTCGCGAGCAAACCGTCCTTGACCATCTGTTCCGAAACCGCGCTCGACAGCTCGGCGATGAAGTTGTCGACCTGCCGTGGGTCCACGGTTCGGCTGACGCCGGCCCAGACGAGCTGGTCCTGATCGAGCGAGTAGACGAGGGTCTCGACTTTCACGATCTTGTCGACGCTGAGATAGGAGGGCGCCCAGACCGTGTTCCATCCCCATCCCCAGTACCCTCCCCAGAAATGGTGGTAATGGGGGCGGACCCAGACGGTGGTGGGCTCGTAGGTGTACTGGGTCTCGCTTCCCACGATCCGCATGACGACCGCGCCCGAGAAGCCGAACTTCTCGAACTTCGACCGCGCCTCCTCCTGGTTCCGGACGTCGTCGTCGGAAATGACGGTGTATGCCGGCACGCCCTCGGCCCCCCGAGCGTTGATCTCCCGTGCCAGCGCGTCCTCAGCCCTTCGGCGGAACGTCGCGTTGTTGCTGATGAAGACCGCGACGACCTTGCGGCCGGTCAGGTGCAGCGGCCGCGCATCCGGGGACCTCCAGGTGGATTGAAACGTCGTCGTCGTAGCGCAGGAGGTCAGCGCCGCGGCGGCGACGATGCAGAGACATCCTGTCCAGAGCGTTTTCATAGAACAGCGGTCCTTTCGTTGGCAGCTCGCGAACTCGTCGCGACCTCGCCTCAGTCCAGCAGGTTGATGACTTTGGCGACGCCCTTGATCGAGCGGGTCTTCCTCATCGCCTCTTCGTTGATCTCCGCATTTCCGAGCTTCCCGCGAAGACTGACAACGCCATTGGTGACGTCGACGTCGATCTTGAGAGCACTGACGCCGATGTCGGTCAGAAGGATGGTCTTCACTCTGGTCAGGAGAATCGCGTCCTTGACGTTGGCTTCCGCGTTTGGGAGCGCCGCGGGCGGATTCGCCTGCGTCACCTGGTTGTCGACCTTCTGAATGCCCTCAACCGAGCGCGCGACCTCCGCGGCCAGCTTCTGGCTGGACTTCTTGGCCACCTCGCCCGTCAGAGTCGCGGTTCCCCCCGAGACGTGAACGGTGATTCGGAGGGCGTCGGCGCCGAGCTTGTCGATCAGCTTGGACTGAATGGACAGGGCCTTGAGCGCCTCGGAAACCTCCGCGGGGACGGCCCTTTGGGCTTCCTCCGCGCGCGCGCTCGATGGCACGCCCAGGCTGAGCAGACCGATACCCATTAGCGATAGAAAACTCTTCATCGTTCTTTTCATGACCTACTCTCCTCCTCTTCTCCGAGCGGTTGATGGCGGGAGCCGACGGGCGCGCGTCGCCCTACAGGCGGCCCATCAAGAACAGAACCAGGACAATCAACAGAATGACGCCGAGGACACCGGTCGGCCTGTAGCCCCAGGATCGACTGTAGGGCCAGGCCGGAACGACCCCAAGAAGGAGGATGACCAGGACGACGAGAAGTATCAAGCCCATGATTGCCTCCGTTCCTCTCTCATGGCGGACGACGCGGGTAGGGTCTCCTGTCTCCGGACGGCCGGCTCGATGCGTTCATCCTGGTTGGCCGCTTCGGCGACAGGTGGCCGGCGGGGGCACGCGCCCGAGCGCCGGCGAACGACTGATGATCCTGCTCTCCCGCCCGGAAAGTCCAATCGTTAGAACATCCCAACTTGATCGGAAATGGCGATTGGACGGCGTCCAACTGAGCGGACATGCTTGCCGTGTCTTAGAAGGAGGATGTGTATGAGAAGCAAAGGATTTCTGCTCGCCGTGATGGCGTTCGGGGTCGCAGCGCTGAGTCTCGCGCAGAACCCCGGCGTCGGCGGCTACTCGGTCGCGCCGACCAACAAGGACTACCGCCTGAACGTCAAGGAGCCTGTGAACGGCGCCACGATCGCGGGCACGCAGGTCCAGGTCGTCATCAACACGGTGCGGGTGCCCGATGCGCAGATGATGAGCCAGAAGGAGCGCAAGGACTCGCTGACACCGACGATCCAGATCTGGGTGGACGGCAAGGACTACGGGAACCTGCCGACGGGCGAGAATGTGTTCGTCGCGCATGATCTCACCTATGGCGAGCACACGATCTCCGTGGTTGCGAAGAACAACGCGGGCGAGCTCGTCGACCGCCAGGAGATCACGGTCACGACGGTGGCTTCGAAGGACGCGGTCCCGACGACCGCCGAGGCTCCGCCGCCGCCGCCGGCTCCTGTCGCGGCGCCTCCGCCTCCGCCTGCGCCTCCGCCGGCTGCGGCCGCTCCGCCGCCGCCCGAACCGGCGCCGCTGACGACGCTTCCGCAGACGGCCACGGCGTACCCCGGGGCGCTCGCGGGAGGACTTGGGCTGCTCCTCGCCGGCCTGGCTCTCTCTCGTCGCCGCAAGTCGTAACCTCACTGGACAACCCGAAGAGCGGCCCGCCCCCCGGCCGGCGTCGCTTTTCGGGGTCTTGCATGGAGAATCTGTGGCGTCCCGCCGAAGCCTCTCGTTCGCTCTGATCCTGTCGGGAGCGGTCCTGTGCGCGCTGGCCGGCCTTCACTACCTGCGCGGCTTCGAAGCACAGGGGCAGGCTCGGCTCGCTTTCGAGAAGATGCGAGAGACCCCCAGCATCGCTTCGGCCCTGTCGGCCATCTCGGCCGGCAAGGGCTTCGCTCGAGCGAGCTATCCGCAGGGCCAGCCGATCGCCTGGCTCGTGATCCCGTCGGCGCAAATCGACGCCATTGTCTTTGCGGGAAGCAACCCGGACGTTCTCGAAAAAGGGCCCGGCCACGTTCAGGGAACCGAGCTGCCGGGAGGTCACAGCGGGCTCAACAACTGCGTGATCGCGGCGCATCGGGACTCGCACTTCCGAAACCTCGGGTGGGTTCGAAAGGGCGAGCGCATCGAGCTGACGACGACCCAGGGCACTGAGAGGTACAAGGTCGTCTCACGCGAGGTCGTGGACGCCGGCGCTGTCGGCGTACTTGCTCCGACCGCGACGCCGAGGCTGACACTCATCACCTGCTATCCCTTCAGCTTCATCGGCCACGCTCCCAAGCGCCTGGTCGTTATCGCTGAACCGGAGCCGCCGAGCCCCTGACACGGGAGGGCCCCACCGGGTGTGCTATCTAGTGCGTATCCATGTTTGCTGCGAGCCCCAGGCGCGTCGCGATGGTGGCGGCGAGCCGGACGCCGCCCCTCCCCAAGATTGCCCGCGGCATACGTGTTGTCGCAGTGTTCGAGGCGTTGAAAGGTGCGCTCGTGCTCAGCGCGGGACTCGGCCTGCTTTCCCTGCTGCACCACGATCTCCAAGCCGCGGCCGAGCGTCTCGTCCGGCATTCACACCTGAACCCCGCTCACCATTACCCCCGGATCTTCCTCGAGGCGGCGTCGCAGACGAGCGACTCTCGGCTCAGAGGCTTGGCCGCTTTCGCGTTCCTCTACGCCGCCCTCCGTCTCATCGAGGCGTACGGGCTCTGGCACATGCGGGTGTGGGCAGAGTGGTTCGCCATCATCGCCGGGTCGGTGTACCTGCCGCTCGAGGTCTACGAGATCTTCAAGCGGGCGACCTGGATGAGGGCTATCGTCTTGCTGATCAATCTCTTCATTGTCGTGTACCTCGCGCGCGTGCGACTCCTAAGCCGGTACCGGCAGCTCGGAGCCGCGCCCGGCCCGCCCGCGCGAGCCTGATTATGCCGCTCCCGCTCTCATCCGTCGCGAAGCGAGGCCGCCCGATCCGTCGTTTCGCGGAAGAGCTCTGCTATCTTCGATTCCGAAGGGAAGACCATCATAAAGGGGAGAAATCATGTTGCTCACGATCGGTATCATTCTCCTGATTTGCTGGGCGTTAGGGCTTTTTGCATTTCACGTTGGGAGCGGCCTGATCCATCTACTCATCGTCCTTGGCGTGATTCTGATCATCATTCACCTCGTCCGCGGGTCGCGCGGCTAGCAGCCCGTGGAAAAAGGGTGTGGGATGACCTTACGAGCGCCGCGGGGTCAGATGTAAGGAAGGGCGACGACGGCGATGCCCGAGCATCGTCGAGGAGCTCAGACGCTGCAGATGGCCCGCGCCGCCGTAACCTGAAGGGTGGCCGGCACTTTGCCGGCGCCCGCGAAGGAAGGGAGACGCGTCCAATGCCCGCGCTTCGGCTCGGGCACCGATTGCAAAGTGCCGGACACGGCGCCCGCATCCATTTTTCCACGGGCGGCTGGGGCCTGGCACGGCCCGAGACTCGTCCCGAGCCTCGGAGGCGTATCGACGCCGTCGCATCGCCAAAACGGGAAGGCGGATTCAATCGTCACGATGTACGCGGACGGCAAGGAGCGAGCGCTGCGGAGAGTGGCGGCACGGTGAGATCCTTGGTCTGCGGGCCGAGAAATGAGCTGGCTCTCTGAAGGTCATTCACCTCGGAAGGCGAGGCCGTCGTTCGCCGGACCGGAGCGGCAGCGCCCTTGACGATCAGCCAGAGGGCGAGGGGAATCTCGGACGCCAGCATCGGAATCCACATCACGTCCGTCAAAGGTGACCCGATCAGCCCCGCCAGCTGCAGGGGTAGGCCAACGACGATCAAGACGGACGCCAGGATCCCGATCCAGGACAGGACAACTGGGACCATCCGGCCTCGCCAGAGAAGATAGGAAAAGGCCAGGCTTCCAACGGCGAAAAAACTGGCGCTGATCTGTGAGCTCGCGTCGGGCAGGTCGAACAGGACGGCGCCGAGAGCGGGCTCGGCCGCGGGGTCCGGAGCGGCCGAGCCGGACGTGGCGAGACGGGGCCGTCCGAGCTCCCGCGAGAGGGAGACCCCACCGATCACGCGCTCTCCGGTGCGGAACACCAGGACCAGCAGAGCGAGGTCCGGGTCCGCGTCGCGCGTGAGGGCATAGAGCATGACGGCCAGGACGAGCGCGCAGAAGCAGCCGATCAGACCGAGCACCAGGGCGAGACGCAGGTCGCCCAGGTGCCCGGCTGCGGTCGCGATCCGGGCCGCCGCGCCTTTGCCGGCGGTCGCGCGGCCGGAGAGGACCAGACCAGTCAGTCCCGCCGCGATGTAGACCAGGAAGGCGATTCCGGCGAACCGAGCATTCGAGATGCGGGTCATCTGTCTCTCCCCACAATCTGCACATTGTAGACCGAGGCCCGGCCGAGCCCCTGAAACGGGGGGCCCCACCCGCTGAGAGAGGGCCCGGAGACACCGCCTTCGATCGCCGACGTCGCCCGGCGGGCGCGCATCTCGCCATTCCACTTCATTCGTCAGTTCGACCCCGTGTTCGGCCAGATTCCGCACTCGCTTCGGATCCAGACGCGGATCGATCGAGCGAGACGGCTCCTGGCGACGGGCAAGCTCTCGGTCACCGAGGTCTGCATGGGAGGTGGGGTTTTCGAGCCTCGGCAGCTTCAGCGACCTTTTACGCGCCGCGTCGGGGAGACGCGTCTTCGCTTCGACGGAAGGCGCGCTCGATGGTTCAGGTGTCGGGCGCCCTGCCGCGGGACCTCTTCCCCGGATGCCTCGCTCTGATGAGCCGCCTTCCGATGTCGGCGTATCGCAGTTTTCGCCGGTCCGGACGGACGGCGAATCAGCCGGCCTGATACCGCGGAAGTTCGAGGTCGTCGTGCAGCGAACGCGCCAGGAGGTGCTTCGCGAGAAAGCGGTGAGAGAGGGCGCTCACGGCAACATTGCGCACTTTGAGCCCGAGGGTTGTCTGCGGCGCGAAGAAGCCGCGATAGCGGAGAGCGGCCTTCTGTTTGGCGGCCACGAAGCTTCCGAGCCGACGTTCCCATGCCGCGAAGGCGCGCGCAAAGTCGCCGTTCGCGCGATCAAGCTCGCCGGCGAGGATGTAGGCCTCGGTCATCGCCAGGCCTGTGCCCTCACCCGCGAGAAGCGATGGACAGGCCGCCGCGTCGCCGACCAGGGCGACTCGTCCGGAATACCACCGCGTGAGATGGATCTGGCTGACGCGATCGAAGTAGAGGTCCTCGGTTTCGTCCATCGCCTCGAGAAGGTCGGGCACCTCCCAGCCCATTCCCGCAAACGCCCGCCGCAGCGCTTCCCGCCGACGGTCGTGGGACGGTTCCTTGCCGATGAGCCCCGCGCGGCAGATGAGCAGGGCGAGCGTCATCCCGTCTCGAAGCGCCACGCGGGCTGCATGCTTTCGGGGCACCGTATGGGAGACGTAGGTCAGCTCGTCGCGGCGGGGATAGCCGGGGATGCGGAAGGCGGCCACGTAGCAGTCCAGAAATCGCTCGAAGGCGCGCTCCTCGCCGAACGCGATCTGACGCACGCGCGAGTGCAAGCCGTCCGCGCCGATGACGAGATCGAAGCGCTCCCGCCGGCCGTCGGAAAGCGCGACCACCGCGGAGTCGCTTTCCCGCTCGATTCCCGCGATCGAGACGCCGAAATGCGCGGGAACCCCTTCGCAGGCCGCGAAGAGGGCCGCCGCCAGGTCGGCACGGGCCACACTGAAGAAGCGCCCGCCGAGAGCCTCGCGCATCGGCGTGACGTCCACGGCCGCGACCTCGCGCCCTTTCGCGTCGACCATGCGCAGCCGTTCCATCACGTAGGAACGCTCGCGCAGCGTGGGGAGGATCCCCATGCGCTGTGCGATCTCGTAGCCCAGGCCCCAGAAGTCGATCAAGTAGCCGCCGGTTCGCAGCGCCGGCGCCTTTTCGAAGAGCACGGGCTCGTGGCCGGACGCCCGCAGCCAGTAAGCGAGCGTTGGACCGCCGATGCCGATTCCGTTGATCGCGACTCTCATAATTGCGCCCGCCTCGATTGCTTGCGCCCCGCACGCCGCCGCGGCTTTGAACACCGGGGACCGGTCAAGGGTTCTCCGCCGTTTGCTGCAAGAAGGGTTCCATCCGCACCGAGGCTCCGCCGGTCGCCGACCCCACCAAGTCCGTTGCGCGATGCAGGGCGCAGGGTGTAGAAACAGTGTCGAGATGATCTCTTCTACGATGGCGCTGCCAACGCCGTCTGCCTCTCGTCCGTCTCGAAGGAAGCCTTGCTACCCGCGGGTCGAACAACGGAGTCGGCGATGAGCCGAGATTTCCTGCACTCCCCCGACGCCCCGCCGCACCGCGGACGGACATCGCGGATTCTCGCCGCGCACCCCGAGATCCGGGTCTTTATCGGCACCAATCCCTTCAGCCTGGCGATCATCCTCGGGGCGGTGGGCCTGCAGCTCGCTCTCGCCTTCCTTCTCAGGTCGCAATCCTGGTGGCTCGTGATCGGCACCGCGGTCCTGGTCGGCGCATTCGTCAGCCACGCGCTCTGGGTCATGATCCACGAGTGCACGCACAACTTGCTGTTTCGCCAGCCCCGATGGAACGTTTTCGCGGGAATCCTGGCGAATCTGCCTCATATCCTGCCGAGTGCGGTTTCCTTCCAGCGCTACCACCTCAAGCATCACGCTTATCAGGGGGTTTACGAGCTCGATGCGGACCTCCCGAATCGCTGGGAAGCGCGATTGATCGGGCACTCCCCTCTGGGGAAGGCCGTCTGGATGCTCCTCTTCCCGATCTTCCAGATCACGCGCCCGCCGAGGCTTCGGGAAATTCGCCCTGTCGATCGCTGGGTGGTCCTGAACTTCCTGATTCAGATCGCGTTCGACGTCGCCGTCTACGCCTGGCTTGGCCCGAAGGCCTTTTTCTATCTCCTCCTGTCGGTCTTCTTCGGCCTCGGGCTGCATCCGCTGGGCGCCCGGTGGATCCAGGAGCATTACGTGTTCGAGCCTCCTCAGGAGACCTATAGCTATTACGGTCCGCTCAACACCGTCGCTTTCAACGTCGGGTATCACAACGAGCATCATGACTTCCCCTCGGTTCCCTGGAACCGCCTTCCTCGGATCCGCAAGGGAGCGCCCGAGGCGTACGACGGTCTGGTCTTCCATCGGTCGTGGAGCGGGTTGCTGCTTCGATTCCTGGCAGATCCGGCAATCACGCTCTTTTCGCGCGAGGTGCGCGAGCGACGCGGCGGCCCTGACGAAGAGACGACGACGCCGGCATAGCGCGACCGCCTGCTCGAATGCGCCCGGGGTCTCGGCACGCGCAGTGGTCATGCCGATCGGTCGTCCAGTGGTTATTGCGAGCGGCCTCGAGCTTCACCAGACTAGGGGGCATGGTGAAGAACACGCTTGTCTTTGTCGTCTTCATTTCCGCCGGCCTGAGCCTTGTGGCCGTCAGCCGCGCATCCGGGACGGCGCACGCCACGTTGGCCGGCGGCTGTTACTGGTGCATGCAGGAGGCCTTCGAAAAGGTGCCGGGCGTTGTGTCGGTCACCGCGGGTTGGGCCGGCGGCACGGAGCCCAATCCAAAGATCGAGGAGATCGAATCGGGCTCCACGGGATACGTGGAAGCGATCGAGGTCAAGTACAATCCGTCAAAGATCACCTACGAGCATCTTCTCGACGCGTACTGGCACAACATCGACCCCCTGTCCGCGGGCGGCCAGTTCTGTGACCGGGGGCGGCAGTATCGCTCGGCGATCTTTTTCGACGACGATACCCAACGCCGTCTGGCCGAGCAGTCCAAAGCACGCGTCGCGGAACAACTTCACGGCACGGTCGTTACGGAGATCGCGCCGGCAACGCGATTCCTGAAGGCCCCCGCGCCACAACAGGACTTCTACAAGAAGAATGCTGACCAGTACCGCAAGTACGCCGAGGGTTGCGGCCGCCATCGTCGGCTCGAACAGCTCTGGGGGAGCGCGGGCTCCTAGATCCGGCAGTCCCCGCCCCTGAGCCGAGCAAAGCGATCGCGAGGAAGGCGAAGGCGCACGCCGGCAGCCAGGCAATCCGACCTGAGATTTTCAAGCGCCGCCTATTCTCGGCGGTGATCATCTCCAGCCTGACGCCGGATGGCCTGTGCAGCCACGCTGAGTTCGCGGCAGTCGGCCCGCATCCTCGTAGCTCGCGCGCCCGAAACCGGGGGCCGCTGAGCTGTGACGGCTTTCTCGGCCCTCTCAGGTCTCGATGTAGGTCCAGGTCAGTCCGTTGTCCTTCGCGGTGTAGACCAGTCGGAGGATGTAGGGAGCTTCTTCGGAAATCCAGAGCTTCATCGGCCCGAGCGCCGTATCGCTCTCCACGATCCAGGCGTGACGTCTTCCCAGATGACCGGCGTCCATCTCCTCCTCTCCGGTCACGGTCATCGCCACGGAGGTCGGTCGCGGCCCGTCCTCCGCGAGCGACGGAAACTCCACCGAGAGTCCGCGCTCGAGCGGCAGGGCGGCGAACAGGAGTCCGTAGAGACCGCCGTAGAAGTCGAAGACGGGCTCCGGCAGGTCGGCCATCTCGTCCTCGCTCTTCCCGCCCGCGGTCCGCGTCCAGTGCACCGATCGGCCCGCGATTTCGACTCTCGTTTCCTCCTCCTGGCCGGGGGTGACGGCGTGCTTGGCGAAGTGGCGCGATCGCGGGGCCATCGTGTTACGGTCGAAGACGTTCACGGTCTCGGTGGTCCCGACCTCCTTGCCATCCTTCGAGAACACGGCTCGCTGCGTGCGTTGGAGACACTTGGTCGAGTCGATGTCGACGATTCGGAGCTCGTCGGTCCACTTTGCCGACAGGCCCAGGAGCTTCCCGTGAGAGTTCCGAACCTCGACTCGCCATTGGTTGGCATAGGGATGGAGGCCGGCGCCCTTCACCCGTCCGTCCCCAACCTTCACCTCCAGGTTCCGGCGCCCGTCGTTGCTCGGCGACCGCGCTGCCGCGAGGGCGACTGATCTCTCCTGCGCCGCGCCGCCTGCCGCGGCGGCCGTCGTGACAGCGAGCGCCAGGATCCCGAGTCGGGCGAGCCAAGCTCTCCCTCGCGCCGATCCGGCGCCGTACGGCGATGGCGCGGTACCCACCCGGCAGCCACAGCGTCTTCCGATCCGCGGCGTTGTCATGAGGTTCATGCTCGACTCCTTCCGTCATCCGGCGACACCATGTGATATACGGCAGCGCGTGCGCGAGGGAACCGCCCCGTGCTCCTCCTGTTGGGCGAAGCTCCGGGGGCGCTTCGATCATTGGATTCGCGCCGACACTCGAAGACGGGCGACGGCGTGACCCTTCCAACCCCGATCCACAGTCCATGAGGCACCACGGATCCGCGCGCAACGCCGGGCGCAGCGCTGCGTCGCCGCACCTCGACCTCGACCGAGCCTCCGACACGCCGATTTTTCGCCAGATCTACCTCGGGCTGCGCCGGGCAATCCTTTCGGACCGACTCGCCGCCGGCAGCCGATTGCCGCCTTCGCGGGCGCTCGCGGCGGAACTCGACGTCGCTCGGACGACGGTCGTGCTCGCCTACGAGCACCTGGAGGCGGAGGGCTACGTGATCGGGCGGGGTTCCGCGGGGACGTTCGTCGCCGAGATGCGCCTTCCCGCGGCGGGCCCCGCGGCGCGACCGGCTCGATCCCCCTCCCCATCTCCTCGCGGCCGCCGGGCGCAGGACGAGGCGGAGTTCGGCCCGCTCGGAGCCGCGCCGGTCCCTTTCCGGCTGGGCGAACCCGCTCTCGACGCCTTCCCGCTGCGACTCTGGATGCGACTTTTCGCCCGCTGCGCGCGGCGCTCCGGTGGGGACCTCCTGGGATACGGCGATCCCGCCGGCTTCCAGCCGCTGCGACAGGCCATCGCGGACTACGTCCGGGTGTCGCGCGGCGTCGCCGCCACCAGCGAGCAGGTCATCCTCGTGCGCAGCGCCCAGCAAGCGATGGACGTCGCCGGCCGCGTGCTGCTGCGCCCGGGTGACGAGGTCTGGGTCGAAGATCCCGGCTATCTCGCGACCCGCAGCCTGATCGAAATCGCCGGAGCGCGCCCGATTCCGGTGCCGGTCGACGCAGAAGGTCTCGTGATCGAGGCCGGAGTCCGGGCCGCCCGCGCGGCACGTATGGTCTGCGTGGCGCCCTCGCATCATTTCCCGCTGGGCCGCAGCTTGAGCCTCGCGCGCCGGCTCGAGCTCCTCGACTGGGCGCGCCGTGCTGGCGGCTGGATCATCGAAGACGACTTCGACAGCGAGTTTCGCCACGCCGGGTTTCCGCTCCCGTCGCTGCAAGGACTCGACACCGCGGCGCGAGTCGTCTACGTCGGCACCTTCAGCAAGACAGTCTTTCCCGCCCTGCGGCTCGCTTACCTGATTCCCCCGCTGGAGCTCGTCGGTCCGATCCTCGAGATGAAGAGCGCTGTCGATCACCTGGCGCCGACGCTCGAGCAGGCCACGCTGGCCGAGTTCATCACGGAAGGTCACTTCACCCGCCACGTACGCCGCATGCGCATCTTGTACGGCGAGCGCCAGGAGGCGCTGCTCGATGCGGTCGAGCGCGAGCTCGCCGGCGCCCTGAGGATGCAGGCGGCCGACACCGGCATGCACGCCATCGGCTGGCTGCAGGGAAACCGAGTGAGCGACGTCGGAGTCTCGCGCGCGGCGAGAGAGCTCGGAATCGAGGCTTCGCCCCTGTCTCGATATTGTCTGCGCGCCCGGTTTCCGCCGGCGATCCTGCTCGGATTCGCGGCGCTGCCGCCGCGTGACTTGCGAGCCGGGGTGCACCGCCTGCGCGAGGTCCTGGAGCGGCCGCCGCGTACGAGCCGTGGTCACAAGACGAACGCGCAGTAATCGAACTGCTCGTTGAGCTCGTACCCCTCGGCGAGGCAGAGATCCCGCGCCCCGTGCTTCGTCCGGGCGGTTTCGAGGCTCAGAGAGTCGGCGCCGTAGCAGTCGAACGAAGGACCGAGCTTTCGGTTTTCGATCGCGGTGGCGCGATGGATGGTCGTCGTGGTCATCGCCTCTCCCTTCTTCGAGCTCCCGACGTGGCGGCCTCCTCGATCGGACGTTAACGACCCCTCGCCACGAGGCCAAGATCCAAGAGTCGTCGGATTGCCCAGTCCAAGCGGCGCCGGCCCGCCGGGCGGCCAGAGGCTTGGTCTGGTGGCGCGATGAAATCTTGGATCTTTCACAATACCGAGCGATCGCTATTCTGAGGGTGCGCCGATGAGGTGGCGCCGAGCGAGGATCGAACGTGCGCATGACGCCGCAAAATCATGTTCGTGGGCGCGGATTCCGACGCTACGCGCACGGAGCGCCCGAAAGGATGAAGACATGCCGATTGCTTCACCATTGCTTGTGACCAAGCAGGCTACCGCGTTGACTCCTTCGCTTATCGTCTTCGGCGCATTGGTCGCGATTGGCGGCTCGGCGGCGGCACAGGTCGTGCCGACCATCGGGGACCATCAGCCCGACGCAGCTCTGACGATCAAGCTCGGCGATGGAGCGATCAGCGGTAAACGTATAACTCCTACCGCCATGGCTTGGAGCGGCGTGACCTATGTGGAAAAGGGGGCGCCCGTCAAAGCTGGAATCTGGAACACAGAGGTCCGGGCGCTGGAGGTGGACGGCCGCAGAGTGCTGGTGCGGACAGCCGGTGCCGTCGTCGTCGGCCATGCTTCGCTAAAGATCCTCGGCTACAACGCCTTCGTCAATGTGGTCGACGCGGATACTCTCGCGCCGGTCTGGAGCGAGCACCACAATTTCGATGGAAGCTGGGAAAAATGGATCGTTCATGGCATTCATGTTGAGCACCACATAGTCGGCGCCGAGCCGGGTGCCAAGGAGGTGGTCCAGCGCTTCGACACCCCCATCCCGGCCTATGATTTCGACGGACCAGTATTACCCTTTTATTACACGGGCATGGATCTGAAGGTCGGCTATTCCGGCGTCATCCCTGCGATTGGCGATCCGGATCATCCTCTGCGAGGGATTCCCTTCAGAGTTGTGCGCCGTGAGAAGGTGCAGGCTGGTGCCAGAGGGATGGTGGACGCCTATCTTGTTGAAATGCCGGATCCGACGGCGGGAACCTTGCAGTTCTGGTTCAGCCCCAAGTTCTCGTTTCCGGTACGAATGATAATTCCCGAGGCTCCGGGGCGCTCGAAAATGGTTTTCGAGATGATCGGCTGACCGTCCCCGACCACCTCGCGCGCAAGGCGCTTCGGATACCGCTCTCGATCGGAGCCGTCTCGCCGATGACAGGGTAGAGCCCACCGTCCTCGGCAACGAGCGACAGACCGTGTTCCGGCAACTTCAACGCGGATCGGAGCAGCCTTGTTGCAAGATGATCGCGGGAGGGTCCTGGGCGATCCGGCTGCCCGCGACTTCGCGGTCTTCCCGGTCTTTCTGGTCTTCTTGGTTCTCACGGCGCCTCCCCTTCTTCTTCTTCTTCTCGTGAGCTGAGTAAGAATACTCGGACTATACCCGGCCTCAGCTCTCCCCTGTTCCACTCGCAACTCTGGTGCCGACCGGCCGTGCTTTCCAAGAGTCTTTCGTGCGGCGCGAGGTCTTCTCGCAACACCTGACGCACAGCGTCAAGGGTCGACCCACGATGGATATGCTCGAGCAGCGCATCGTTGATCAGAGTCTGTTAGTTCCCTCCGCCGGCCTCGTCCACCAGATTACGAAAGTATTCGAGCACGGCGTTGTCGAGCCGAATGGAGATCTTGGTCTTGCCCGGAGGAGGTCTGACACCGGGCCGCGCCTGGCGCCCGCGAAGTCGATGTTCCGGCGTTTCTCAGCGGCGGTTTTCTTCATACGACTCCCTCTGACATTTGCTCGCCCTCCATGCCGAAATGATCCTGGATCCGATCGTGCCCGCGATACGCATGCACGACGACGAGCAACCTAGCCTGATCTCTCATCCCGAGCGAGACGGAACGCCTCTCTTCGACCGCGTCTGGGTCCTCCCGAGTCAGCGCGAAAGCGTCTTCAAGAACGGTCACAGCTTCGGCAAAACTGACTTCGTGGACCCGACGGTTGGCAGACGCCTTGGCCGGGTCTTACTCGAACCGCACACCGAGTAATGTATGGACAATTGTCCCCCTCTGGCAAGAGGCCCGGCCGGGGTCTGACGGAGCGCTAACAGCCTCATGTTGATCCCGCCGCGCGGTCCGAACCCGTTGGCACCCGAACGGCGTACTTAAAACGCCATGACGATCAAAACCGCTAACCAGAAGCGACTCCTGAGCATCGAGCAGGCTCCGCCCCGCCACTGGGTCGGCAACGGATTCCCCGTGAGCTCCATGTTCTCGTACGACTCGGCCCCGTCTTTGAGCCCCTTTCTGCTTCTCGACTACGCGGCTCCGGCGGATTTCCTTCCCTCCCTCGCCCCCCGGGGTGTGGGCGAGCACCCGCACCGCGGCTTCGAGACCGTGACGGTCGTCTACCAGGGCGAGGTCGAGCATCGCGACTCGACCGGAAACAAAGGCCGGATCGGCCCGGGGGACGTCCAGTGGATGACCGCCGCGTCCGGCATCGTCCACGAGGAGATGCACGGCCGCGAATTCACCGCGAAGGGCGGCAGGATGGAGATGGTCCAGCTCTGGGTGAACCTGCCCGCCAAGCTCAAGATGTCCCCGCCGGGATATCAGGACATCGTGAGTCCCGCGATCCCCACGGCAACTCTCGCCGCCGGCGCCGGGACCGTCCGGGTCATCGCGGGTCAGTTCGAAACGGCCAGAGGCCCTGCTCGCACGCAGACCCCGATCGACGTCTGGGACATGCGGCTCCAGGCGACGAAGACGGCGAGCTTCCGCATCCCGGAAGGGCGCGCGGCCGCGCTGCTCTTCCTTCGCGGGGGCGGTCTCGTCAACGGGTCCGACGCGGTCGACGAGGGGGACCTGGCGGTGCTCGACCGTCACGGGGAGGCCGTCTCGATCGAAGCCGCCGCCGATTCGACGATCCTCGTCCTGTCGGGAGCCCCGATCGACGAGCCGGTCGTCGGCTACGGGCCCTTCGTCATGAACAGCGAAGCGGAGATCCGCAAGGCGATGGAAGACTATCGGAGCGGGCGGATGGGGAGCCTCTGACCAGCCGGCGTTAGGACGTCAGGCGCGCAAGTCTGCCGATTGAGATCGTGACCAGGAGTTCCAGGGTCGCACGCCTGACACCGACCGCTCGTTGATATCCTTCTCCCCAGTCTTCACATGAACGACAAAGCGAGTCTCGACGCCGAGTCTCCTGGACAGACGTTCCAGAGCTTCCTCGAGAAGATGTCGGAGACAGCTCCGGTGCGAGAGGGCGCCTTCATCCAACGACTCCGCGCTCACTTCGGGGGCAACCCGGCAGAGCTTCCGGTGCTCACCGAGGACTATCGCGTCCCGGTTCGCAGCGATCCAACGTATCGATATGTGTTCATGAGCACACCCGTTGGCGTGGCCTTCGTGCTGACGAGAGCGAGCTCGCGCGCGTCCACACTGTCCGAGAAGACGCGTTTGCCCCGGCCCAGCAAGACCGGGTAGACGATCAGCACGACCTCGTCGACCAGTCCCTGCGCGAGCAGCACGGACGTCAGCGTCGAACTTCCCCAGAGGACCAGGTCAGGGCCATCCGTTGACTTAACGCCGCGAACACCCTCTATGATGTCCGCGCCCAGGTCCTTGACCGGCCCCCATCCGAGGCTCTCCGGCCTGTGAGTCGCGACGTATTTCGTCGCGGCGTTCAGCCGATCCGCCATCGGATTGTTCCCGGCCTTCGGCCAGAAGCCGGACCAGAGATCGTAGGTGCGGCGGCCAAGCAGCAGATCGAAGCTCGCGCCCTGTGCCTCGAGGAGGGCTTGCAGCCCAGCCGGGCTTCGATACGGTGTCGTCCATCCGCCATACGCGTACCCGTCGTCGTGTTCGATCACGCCGTCGAGAGAGATGTGTTCGAAGATCCTGATCTTTCTCATCTTGCGTCTCCACCCGTCAGATTCTTGCCTGCCCGGTTCCGACACCAAACAGCTCAACTGCTCAGCTGCGCTTCGCCGCCTCCTGCGCCGCGAGCTCGTCGTGCATCCTCTGTTCGCGCGCGACCGCGTCGGCCGTACGCTCGTCTTCCGCCGGTAAGTCCGACATCTCGATGACCTGCCGGATCTCGATCTCGGACATCTCGTCGTCGCCGAACGGTGCGGGGCAACGCTTCACCCACTCGATCGCTTCCTCTTTCGATTTGACCTGGAGTATCCAGAATCCGCCGACGAGCTCCTTGGTCTCCGTGAAGGGTCCGTCGATCACGGCCCGTTTCCCGTGGTCGAAGCGGACGCGGGCCCCTTTGGAGCTCGGGTGGAGGCCCTCGGCGGACTGCATCACGCCCGCCTTCACCATTTCCTCGTTGAACCGGATCATCGCCTCGATGAGCTCCCACTTGGGCGGCGCGCCGGCCTCGGAATCCTTGTTCGCCTTGAGGATGACCATGAAACGCATTGCTCACTCCTTTGGTTTCTGCGAGAAGCGGGTCGCCAGGTCGCGTCCGCCCGCCGAAATCCCGCTTTCTGACAGGGCGACGAACGACACCGGCCGGAATCGACAACCGGCGATCAGAATTTTTCCGTGCCGGGCGAGGAGTCCAGGAGGTCGAGTGGCCCAGCCTGGCCGGTTCCCTCTCCCTTAGCCGTTGACGACGCTCAAGATGGTCCCATCCGGGTCCTTGAACCAGGCGTTGCGCATCGGTCCGAAAACGTGCACGGCGCCCTCGTGGGTGACGCCAGGGAAGTCGTATTTCTCGAATGCGACACCCTTCGCCTCGAGATCCCGCACGATCGTGTCGATCTCTCCGCCGACCACCCACGTGACCGCCGTCGCCTGATTGGTCCCCGCGAACTGTGACCTGTAGACGAGGATCTTCGAGGTTCCGCTCTCGAAGGTGAGCACCTCCGGACCCGTCGGGCCGGCGACCTTCAGGCCGAGCTTGCCTTCGTAGAACTGACGGGCGACTGCGAGGTCCTTGACCGCGACTGTGGCAAGAGCGTTCTTCTGTTCGAGCATTTCTCCTCCGAGTCCAAAACTTCAGGAACCGCCGATCACAAGTCAGTGTCCTGCGGACATCAACGTAGGTCGCCTCGAGGACTCGCGTCGCCGAGTGAGGTGACCACTCGGATCGACATGCCTGCGCAGGCTACTACATGATTTCAGGACCGACCCCACAGACGACGCAAAACTTCAGGAACCGCCGATCACAAGTCAGTGTCCTGCGGACATCAACGTAGGTCGCCTCGAGGACTCGCGTCGCCGAGTGAGGTGACCACTCGGATCGACATGCCTGCGCAGGCTACTACATGATTTCAGGACCGACCCCACAGACGACGCAAAACTTCAGGAACCGCCGATCACAAGTCAGTGTCCTGCGGACATCAACGTAGGTCGCCTCGAGCCCATCGCTCCATGCCTGAAACGCGGAAAACGGCAGCGCCGGCGCGCGAAGGACGAAGAATCCGGACGACGCGATCGGATCTGGTTTGTGGGACGGAGACGGCCCGTTCTTGTTCATCCGAGTCGCTTCCTGACCGAACGCGCGGGCACGGACCTCGCGCCGCGGCGCGGCACGCGCGCCGAAACGAGCAGCATGCGGTCCCAATCCGGCTCGATCGAGGTCGCCGCGGAGAGAAGCGCCAGTGCGATTCCCCCGGCGCCGAAGAGTCCGGGCGCACCGACCCAGGACTTTTTCCCTTTCTTGTCCTCCTCCTGGGCGAGAAAACCGCCGACGCCGCGACCGGGCCTGCGCATCGCGAGCGTTCGCGCGAACCAGTACCGCGCGGCGCGGCGCAACGTCGCGTCTCCGGTCGCCTGAAACATCCGGTTGAAGACGTGCGCGAGACCGGCCGCGCCGTGGCAGAGACCGGCATCCACGACTCCCGCCTGCTCCGGCGGTCGCCGCGCGGCCCCGCGAGCGACCGCGAGCGCCTCCCGCTCCCAGTCGCGGTCGCCCACGCATCGCGCCGCGACGAAGAGCGCCCCGGAGACACCGGGATCGCCGTAGCACCATGCGGAGCGGCAGCCCAGGTTCTTCTGCCCTTCGGCGACCCAGGCCGGGAAGCGCGCGCCCGGACTGCCCTCGAGCTTCTGGCGCAGGAGCCAGGCAACGGCTCCGTCGAGCAGCCGGCGCGCGATGCTTTTCCGGATGCCGGCCGCCGACGACGCGGCGAGAATGGCGATGACACCGGGAACGCCGTGGGCCAGACCGAGGTTGTCGTAGCCGTCCGGGCATTGCTTCCTCTGAGGGGTCGGGAGCAGCTCCGGCCGGGTGTGCCAGGTGAGGCCGCCCGGCCGGCGCACCGCCGTCTCCTCGAGGCGATCGACGACGCCTTCCAAACACGAGACCGCAGCGCGGGATGGCAGGCGCTCCAGCGCGTAAACGCCGATGCCCACCAGGCCGCTGATGAGGTCGTAGTCGTTGCGCCAGCCGGGCCGGCGCACGAAGCCGATCAAGGCCTCATCGACCGCCTCGGTGGAGTCTCCGCCGTCGGGGGCGAAGAACCTTCCCTGCAGATGCGCCATCGCCCACGCGACGCCGGCGAAGCCTGAAAAGAGGGACGAGCTCATGGTGACGGAGGCGACACCCTGTTCGGCCTCGCGGAGAAATCGCTCGGCGGTTCCGAGGCGGTCTTGCCGGCATCGGGCCCGGCTCCAGTAGGCGTGAAAGACCGCCAGCCCCGCCGAGCCCGAGATGAGCGACGGGTCTCGCGCAGAGGCGGACGATTTCCGGATGTCCTCGCCGACGGCGTCGACCGCCGCGAGCGCGGCCTTCGCGAGCTCTCCGTGCAGGATCGGCCGCCAGCCCACCGGCTTCATGGAGAATCAAAGACCGCGCGCCCGCGGGCCGTCCACCCTAGAAAGGGCAGACGGTGCAGGTGATGCCTGTGCATCCCACGGAGCAGTCGTTATCGGTATCTCTCCTTTTTAGTCCGCCCTTGACCCTCGCAGATTTGCCCCCCACATCCAGGTCCCGGATCGTTTCCTTCTTGAGCTTGAGCTTGCCCACGCCCTTCCTGGCCGACGCTTTCTTCTTCGTGACCATGTCTCCTCCTTTTCCGTCCCTTCTGTTCGACGATTCCGTCGGTCTTCCCTCCCACCGATCGACCGCATTCGTCGAGGCGGACCGGTTGCTCACACCCATGTGGACTCATCGATCCCGGCAGAGCTCGACGATTCTGTCGCTAGCCGGAGACAGTGATGCAGTCAACACGGACGCAGGTGATGACGGCACCCTGGTTTCTTGCACCACCCTTGATCTGGCCGCTCGTTTTCCGGAGGTCCAGGTCCCGAATCGTCTCCTTCTTCAGCTTGAGCTTCCCCGCGCTTTTTTTCGCGCCCGCCATCTTCTTCTTGATTACCATTTTCCGTCTCCTGCTTCTGATCGCCGGTCGTTTAGCATGCTGCTGCGCAACTCTCCGTAAGGTGGTGTTTACGGTCTACGGAAGACCTACCTTCGCGTCCAGGTCCCGAATCGTCTCTTTCTTGAGCTTGAGCCTCCCGACGCTCTTCTTCACCGGGGTCCTTTTCTTCGAAACCATGACCCTCCTTTCGCATTTCGGATGCCGGCGTCCACCACCGCGGCTCGCTTCCTCGGCCAGAGCAATCACCGCGCCCGAAGGTGCGGAACGGCATAGCCGACGGAGGCGGTGGGATTTGTGGGCGATCCGGACTGGACGGGGCGACGGACGTGCGTCGTTTCGAGACACACTTTCGACGGTCACTGTCTCGTTTCGCGGCTGCCTCTCGCCCGCCGCAACCGGATCCCGGATACGGCGATGCGGAGCAGAATCAGAAAGCCCGCGGCCCCGCGGCCGCCCGGCCGGTTTCCGAGGAGCCGCAACGCGCACCGACGAGAAGACGGGCTGCGAAAGACTGCCACCCCGCTGAGCCCGTCGGGGCAGACCGATCGCTCACAGGACTGTGGGCTCATCGCCCACCGCTGAGTTCGACGATTCTGTCGCTAGGCGGAGACAGTGAGGCAGTTCACATAGGCGCATGTGATGATTCCGCCCTGCTTCTTTCCACCCTTGATCTGGTCGCTCGTTTTCTGGAGGTTCAGGCCCGGAGCGTCTCCTTCAGTTTGAGTTTCCCCGCGATCTTTTTCGGGCCCGCCTCTTCTTCTTGATTACGATTTTCCGTCTCCTGCTGCTGATCGCCGGTCGTTCAGCAAGCAATTTTGCAACTCTCCGTCTTTTCATGCTGGTCCGGATAGCCGCCCTTGACGTCGGAAGCCCGACGCCTCGCGTCCAGGTCCCGAATCGTCTCTTTCTTGAGTTTGGACTTCCCGACGTTCTCTTTCACCGGGGTCTTCTTCTTCGAAACCATGACCTCTCCTTTCGGATTTTCAGGATGCCCCGAG
Organism: uncultured Acidobacteriota bacterium; assembly: GCA_963733955.1. GTDB lineage: Bacteria > Acidobacteriota > Thermoanaerobaculia > UBA5066 > Gp7-AA6 > DATFTF01. The sequence continues at coordinate 411,057 of CAVTEW010000001.1, read as the reverse complement.
GGTCCTTGCGGCGATTGAATGCGTTTCAAATTAGCACGGTGCGCGACCTCTCGTGGGGATGAAGATACGGTCGCCGCGGGCTTGTCCCCCCTTGACCTCGGAAGACTTACCCTTCGCGTCCAGGTCCCGGATCGTCTCCTTCTTCAGCTTGAGCTTCCCCGCGGTTTTTTTCGGGCCCGCCGTCTTCTTCTTGGTTACCATCGTCTGTCTCCTCCTTTCGATCGCCGATCGTTCAGCATCCCGCTGCGCAACTCTCCGTGAACCAGGGTTTACTATCGAGGCAGCGTCGTCCGCCCTTGACCTCGGAAGACTTACCCTTCGCATTCAGGTCGCGGATCGTCTCTTTCCTGAGCCTGAGCTTTCCGACGCTCTTTTTCACCGTGGTCTTCTTCTTCGAAACCATGACCTCTCCTTTCGCATTTTCGGGATGCCCCGACGATCACCGTCGCGGCTCACTTCCCGGGCAGGAGCAATACCCGCGCCCGCCACCGCGCAGCGGCATAACCGACGGAGACGGTGGGGCTTGCGTGCGGGCGGGATTTACCGGGGACGCGCCCGTGCTTCGTTTCGAGACACCCTCTCAGGGCCGCCGTCTCGTTTGGCGGCTGCAATCTCGCCCGCCGCAATCGCAGCGGATACGACGACACCGGCCACAACGCATCTTCTTGGGATCACGTCTTCTTGGGGTCAAGTCTTCCTGGGGTCAGGTCTATATTAGATACTAAGCCACTCGTCCTGCCTCACTTCGCCACGCTCAGCAGCAGCACCTTCCTGACTTCAAGATTCCGTCGACCCCCGGAATCCAGCCAGACCTGACCGTTCAGATCCGCGAGGACGTGCTCGCCGAGCAGGATGGCCCAGTTCTTCGGCATTGGTTTCCAGGGCTTTCAGGGATCAAACCGATCGAATCGAGTTCTAGGGTCAGGTCTATATTATGTATTAAGCCCATCGCCCTCACTTGGCCGCGCACTGACCCAGGCACTGCATCAAGACCTTTCCGTTGTGATCGACGAGCCAGAAGCGCTCGTCGCCGCTGGAGACGAAGAAGCCGTTCTCGGTGTCGGACTGTAAGCGGTTGATCTCGCCTTTCGCCAGGAAGGTCTTCCAGATTACGGAGCCGCTGGAGGAGTCGAGGAGGACGAGAAACCCTTCGTCCGTTCCGACCGCGACGCCGGCGGAGGTCTCGGCGACGAAGTTCACGGACTTGCCTGGTCGGGCCTCCCAAAGGACCTTGCGAGCGGAGAGGTCAATCGCGGCGACGTTCGCCCGGCTGCCGCCGTGCGGCTTGTCCCACTTCACGAACTGAACCGCCGCCATGATGTGGGCGATGGGCAGGAAGGCGAACAGGAACATCGCCGCGCCGATCGCCCGCGGCAGCCGGGATCCTCGTCTCGAGGCGGTGCACTTCAACATCGGATTTCTCCTCCTGACGCCCCGGTCGGGGGCGGACTCCTCACTCTCCTGCTAAGTCGCTACGCATACCGTGTCGAAAGAGGGGGAAATCGCGACATCCGAATCGAAAAAAGTTGAGATTTCGCCTAACCCATTGAGCCGGTTGGCGCAATCCGATGCCGGAAGGCGGGAGGCGGGAGGCAGTTTCTAGCCCTGGTTCGCGGCGTGCGAAGTCTCCCAGCGAGGAGGAGGCGCGCGCCAGGGGAGCCAGAGCGCACCCGGGATCAGGCAGACGATCGAGCTCCTTTGGGCGAGTCGACCGCCGGTGCGCTAAGAGCGCAGATCCTGGTAAGCGGAAGCGACGTGCGGGCGTGAGGCGAGAAACGCCGCCGGGTCGGGCCGGGGAAGTCTCAAGATGAGACCTTCCAGCGAGGCCTGGCCGCATCAAAACGCGGCAGATGTTGGATACGTCCTTTTTCAGCGGTGCCCAAACGACCACTCCTCAGTGAGATACGAACTCTCACGTGTTGGCCCGGCCGTTGCTTTTCCGGGGGAGACGATGTTGCTCAGTTAGCCCAGGGCATTACGCCCTTGCCGGCCTGAGGGCGCATGTACAAATCGATCGCAGGCCGACCGAACTGGAGGGAGTACCAAAGATGATGCGCCGCAAGAAGACTCAAAGGAGCGCCAGGAGCCTCCCGGCCAGGAGACTGACCTCCGCCGAAGAGAAGAAGGTCGAAGCCGGATATCGAGGCAGGTATCAGCTCCGGCTCGCCCAGGCCAAAGAACTGTTGGGCCGATAAGGAGGCGCTGCATGGTCGCGAAGAAGGTTCGGAAATCGGTGAGCCGGGGCAAGACCGTTCGAGACATGTCTCCGAGTTCGAAGGCCGCGCAGAGCGCCAGGGGCGGCGCCCTGGCGTCCTACCTTTGGCTCAAGGGCTCCAAGCAAGGATCAATCGAGGACCCGAAGCCGAAGAAGTAATTCGCCGATCTTCCGGAATCGCCGCGTTGTCGTCGGCAAGTCAGAAGTCCCGCCACGCGTCGCCTCACCGGGTGATCGCGAGCGCGTGCAGCGGCGCGGTCGAATGGACGGTCGGATAGGGTTGCCCGGGTTTCAACCTGGACCGCAGGATCTCGTTGAACGCGGCGTCGTTCAACCTTGTCGGGCTGGCTGAAGCCGAGATCCTGCGACAGTCGGGCCGCTTTCGTTGCCGGCGGCTTCATCTCTTCCATGTCCGCCTCCGGGCGGACCGCGGTGTAGGGCATGAGATCGGGACGGTCGGCGAAGACGGATCGTGTCCGGGCGGTCATAGGTGTGGCAAGAATGGGATCAGCCCTGAAATCATGTATTTCCCCAAGGTCCTGGCAGCCGTCCAATTAATACAGGATTTCAGGACTGACCCCGGAACCGCAGGATTTCAGGACTAACCCCGGAACCCGCGTCACTTGAGGTTCTCGATCAAGTAGAGATCGGACGTCGCGGAGCGGCCATATCCGTAGACGTAGGACAGTCCGTCCGGTGTCAGGAAGATCGGCCCGATCTCGATCAAGCCGGTCTGCTCCGGAGGAGCGAGCTCCTTCCACGGCTCGCGACGGCCGGTGGCGACGTCCACGCGGAAGACTCGAGCGGGGATGCTCCCCGTGACGACCGCGAACACGGCCTTCCCGTCGGAAGTCCACCGGATCAGGTCGAGATCTTTCGAGGCGGGGATGCTCCGCGGCGGCCCGCCGCCGACGGGCAGCAGAAACATGTCTTCGCTCCAGTCGCCGTAGGCGGCGACCCACGCTCCGTCGGGGGAGATCGGCCGTTCCGCGAGACCGTAGGATTTGTCGCTGATCCGGCGGGGCGTTCCTGCGGGCAGATCCTGAACGTAGAGGAGAGGTTTTCCTTCTCGCTCGGACGCCAGGACGAGAAGCCTCTTCCCATCCGGAAAGAAAGTCGCGTGCACGAGCCGTTCCAGTGACGGCTCGTCGATGAGTACGGCGGTCCCGGTTCCCGTCGGTTGCAGCGTCAAGTTCTTCTCCGAGCCGGACCGAAGAGCCAGAACCCATTTCCCGTCGGGAGAGAGATCCAGAGCGCTTCCCTCTCCGAGCTTGACCGCCGGCGACCCGTCGGTCCCGCGCACGTATTGGGCGCCGGCGCCGACCGAGGCCTCCCCGGTTTCGTTGATCAGGAGAGTCCGGCCGTCGTCGGAAAGAGCCGCCGCCCGGGAATGGTCGAACCAGGAAAGGCTTCTCTCGCGCGCGGCGCCCGGCGCCCGCCCGAGGATGCCGGGCTGGCTGCCGTACCGCTCGACGAGGACTCGGCCGTCTTTCGAGATGTCGTGAACGAGGAGCCCCACCGGCAGGGTCATGAGGCGGCGAATCCGTCCCAAAGCGTCGACCGCGTTCAAGACGAACTGGCCGTGCTCCCCGCGGTCGTCGAACCAGATCTCCTCGCCGGATGGCGCCCACGCCATTCCCTGTCCGCGGATCCCGTCTTTGACGAGGACCGTCCTCTTTCCGAAGAGATCCACCGTCTGAAGAGAGTTGCCGTTGTTTGTGATCTCGAAGAAGGCGATCCGGTCTCCTCGCGGAGAGAACCGGAGGAACCGAAGATGGCGTTCCGAGGAGTAAAGCACTTTTCCAAGCGGCAACTCGATCCGATAACGCCCCTCGAGAAATCGGTGGACTGCCAGCTGCTCGCCGTCGGGTGTCCAGTCGGCGGCCTCGGTGAAGTCGGCGATCGATTTTGGCGCTCCTCCACCGATGGGGACCGTCGCGAGCGTCCCGACCCCGGCCGGTCCGCCGAGAAACCGCTCTCGCAGGGACACGGCGAGCTCGCCTCGGGATGAGACCGAGCGGAGGTCCGCGTTTTTCAGTCCCGCCGGAATGGATTCGGGTCCCTCGGGCCGTGTCGTGTAGATCTCGATGGGCTGCCCTTCCCACGCGGCGCCGTAGACGACGCTTCGTCCGTCGGGGGCGAACCGCGCGGTCCCGATATTGCCGCGGCGGAACGTCAGCCGCCGGTAGGCGGGAGCAGGGGCCTCCGCCGGCCGCCAGACCAGGTGTCCCAGCAGCGCCCCCGCGACGATCGCGGCCGCGGCCAGCGACGCAAGCCCCAGCTTGGCGACTCGGACGGTCGACGGAACTGCGGCCGCCTGGCCCGCTCGGGCGTTCGTGACGGACGCGCCGGAGAGGGCCTCCAGGTCGAATGCGAGATCGTGCGCCGAGTGGAATCGCTGCTCGGGGTTCTTCTCGAGGCAGTGGCGGACGATCCGTTCGACTCCCGGAAAAACGTTCTGGTTCGTGACGGAGATGTCCGGCGGGTCCTCTTTCAGGATCGCCGACATCGTGTCGGCCGCCGAGTCGCCCTTGAACGCCCGCTGTCCCGCGAGCATCTCGTAGAGGATCGCGCCGAAGGAAAAGATGTCGCTGCGAGCGTCGGCGGAACGCCCCCGCACCTGCTCCGGGGACATGTATCCGAGCGTGCCGAGCACGACACCGGGCTCCGTGCCGGCGGTTGCGGTCGGAAGGTTCGTGAGCCCGGTCGCGCCGCCCTCCTCGGCGTGCGTCAGCTTGGCCAATCCGAAGTCCAGGATCTTGACGCGACCGTCTTTCGTGACGAAGACGTTCTCGGGCTTCAAGTCCCGGTGGACGATGCCCTTCTCGTGCGCGGCGGCGAGCCCGTGGGCGATCTGGATCGCGTTGTCGATCGCGCGTCGCGCGGAGAGCTTGCCGCCCGCAAGCAGCTGTCGAAGGGTCTCTCCTTCCAGGAGCTCCTGGACGACGTAGGGAGCTCCCGTATGTTCGTCCTCGCCGATGTCGAAGACGGCGGTGATGTTCGGGTGGTTCAGGATCCCGGCCGCGCGGGCCTCCTGCTCGAAACGTCGAAGTCGGTCCGCGTCGGCGGAGAAGGACGCGGGTAGAACCTTGATCGCGACGTCGCGCCCGAGGCGCGGATCGCGGGCGCGCCACACTTCGCCCATCCCCCCTGCGCCGATGGGCGCGAGGATCTCGTACGGACCGAGACGGCTTCCCGTGGAAATAGGCATCTTGCGAGAAGGATGATACGTGCGGCCACCCGGTTGGGCCAGAGGCCGGGCAAGGCCAACCGGGGGCATGGCCCGTGGGCGGAGGGGTCAGTCTTGCAAGATGGGTGCGCCGGTCAAACTTTGCGAGGTGTCGTGGATGAGAGAGCCACACAGGGAAGGAGGTAACGACTCCATTCTGGCCCCGAGTCATGCGGTGTCGTTCGTGAGGGCGGGATCGAAGCGTTGACAGGGGAAGGTGCGGGCAGGGTATTGAGCCGCGAAAGGATGAACGGATCGGAGTGCCGACGGTGTCCATTTATCCGGAAGGCAACATCCGTCGGTTCGTTAGCGTGAGAACCGATGGGGCTCCGCGCGGTCAGAGGCCCCGAGCACGCACAGAAACACCTTGCACGGGAACCGGGAGATCCCGCGTCTGCCTCCTTGTGGGGTTTGGAGGCCGCATCGGGAAGTTTGAGGACGTGATCCGATGACGGACGGGCGTGGGAAGTCAGACAGCCTCGTAGTACCGGAGAAGCCGCCGAACAAAGCTGCGGCCGCGGAGGGGGTGGAGGGAAGGGGGCTGGCCAAGGAGAACTTGCTTGGACTGACCCCATTGCCCCCCACACGCCGACCGAGCGGTCTGGGCTCATGAAGGCTCAATCCATCTTGGTTGTGAAGATCGTATCGAACGTGTAAGCCAGGAACGTCTTGCCGGCCGGCTTGCTCCCGGCCTTCGCGTCGCCGCCCTTCACGATGGCCGCCTTGTTCGCCGAAAGTCTTTTGGCCGGGAGGCTGTGAGCAGATCGCGCCGTCTTGGTCTGAGCCGTCTTCCGCTTTGCCATGCGCATCCTCCTTGTCGATATGCCGCATCGTGGCAAACGCTATGCCAGGCTCTTGCGTCGAGCTAACCCGCTCGGGGCGTAGGCGGTTGCGCGGCGCCACAGCGGCAACTGCCCATCGATGCAGTCTTCGAACGATACACCTCAGGTATCGAAATGAGCCGGCGCCGTTTCACGGGCTTCTGGATGTCGTGCCGCAGGTTCGCGATGTTGGACAGCGGCGCGCCTCCCTTGACGTCCTTGGCGTTCTTGGCGGCTCCCGCCTTTGCCAGGCCTCTCACTTTGGCGCGACTTCGATGCCTTCTTCTGCTTCATGACGCGTCCTCGTTTTTCAGGCGTGACTAAGGGGAGGGCATGGGGTCAGTTCCACTCATACACTTTGGCTGGGGACGATGGTCCGCCGGGGTCCGGCGGCCGAGTCGCCCGGCCTGATCGGGTTCGCGTTCGAGACCGATCGGAACCCGGCCCCACTGCGGGGCCGTGTCGGCGCGGGCAAAGTTAACGTGCAGGCGAGGCTAAGGTGTCTACACGTCAGGTGTGAACGCCCTTTGGCGAGCACCGGCTCTTGGAGGGAGCTCTTGAGCGACCTAGAATGATGACCGCCGGACACTGATTTGTGATCCGCGGCTCCTGAAAGTCTTGAACTCGGTTTCCTCGCGCACTGACGAGATCGATTCTTGCGGACGGACCAGCTGATCGAGGAGCGGCTGAAAACGATAGGATGGTTCGGCCTCTTAGTGGGAAGGGGTAGGGGATGGCGAAACCCAAGAATACGATCTGTCTCTGGTACGACAGGGACGCGCTCGAGGCGGCCCGCTTCTACGCGGCGACTTTTCCGAACAGTCAAGTGACCGGCGTTCACAACGCGCCGGGCGACTACCCGGGCGACAAGGCGGGCGACGGGGGTCACCGGGGGTCAGGTCTATAGAATATATTTTACGGCAATGCCCGGCCTGGACCTCGAACCGGAAGGCGTTTGCGCAGACACTTCGGGTCAGCTCTTTGGTTCAACAGAGGAAAGGAACGACGTCAGTCCTGAAATGACGTGTTACTTGCCGCCCGCACCAGAGCCCGTCACCCGGATGCGCGGAAGTACATGTTTTCAGGACTGACCTCCGTCTGATCAGCGGAACCGATTTCGACCATTGGTGTCTCTCCTCTCAGAGGGGGCGAGACGATCGGAGATCGACGCGATTTTGTCGGGCCCAGGATGGTGGGACGATTTCGAGAAGCCCCGCCGTGAACGCACCGACGCCACGGGCTCGCCACAAGTCTCTCGTAGCGTTGGCCCATGAAAAGAACCTCGCCTCCACGCGGTCTCAGGGCTGCTGCCGGCCATCCGATGCTGCTGGCGGTCCTGGCCGCCGCCTGTCTCTCCAGCGCCATCGAGGCCGCCGAGCCCGCGTCCGCACCGGCCCGCCTCACTCCTGCCGAGCCGGTCCGTTTTACCGGCGTCGGACCCGTGCGCGTCGGGATGTCCTGGGACGAGCTGCGCCGGGAGCTTCCGGACATCGAGCTCGAGGACAAGTCGGGGGAGATGAGCTGCAACTTCGCCCGTCTGCCGGGAAACCGGTGGGACATTTCCTGGATGTTGATCGAGGGGCGCGTGGCTCGCACGGATGTCGATGGCCGCGGCTTCGCGACGGAAGCCGGGGCGCGCGTCGGCGATTCGGAGGCGCGCGTGATCTCCCTCTACCGCGGCAAGGTGATCGTCGGGCCTCACAACTACGTCGACAAAGGCCACTACCTGACCGTCGAGACCTCGGACGGCAAATGGATGCTCGTCTTCGAGACGGACGGTTCGCGCGTGACGTCCTACCGCATCGGCCGAACCCCGGAGGCCGGATTCATCGAGGGCTGCTCGTAATTCGTCGCCCGGATCGGCTGGGGTCAGGCGTTGCGGCCCACTGCGCCGGATCGGAGGCCGGCCCAACCAGCCGGCGGGAGCATCGCTCCGCTGCCGGTCCTTGGGACTGAAAGGGCTCGCGTGTCGGCGGACATCCGTGACACGCTTGACGGCAAGGCGCCGTCACGATGGCGCGCCGAACATTGGAGGAACGCGATGAAGACACGAACGCTCGTCCTGGCGATCGCGGTCGGGCTGGCCGCGGTCAAGGGCGCTCCGGCGGCGGAAGCCTGCAAGGCGCAACAGCTGAAGAACCCCGAGCCCACGCTCTCGGAGATGTACACGATGGCCGAGAAGCTCGCGAAAGCATGGAAGGCGGACGTGGTTCCAGCGCGGCTGGGGAACACGGCGCTCGGGCCGCTCAAGCCCAATGGGAGCTCCGCGTCCTGGGACATGATGTTCTATTCGGCGCAAGCCAAGACCAACTTTCTGGTCAATACGTTCCGCGGCTCGCTGACGTGCTCGACCGACCCGCAATCCGCGGCCCGTGTTCCCGACCTGAAGCCCGATTTCCTGCGCGACGGCGCGAAGCTCTACGCGCTGGCGAAGGAGCACGGCGAGAAGTATCTGGGGGAAGGATACATCGTGATGATCCAGACCGCGTTCAACCACGAACGGCACGCGACCTGGAACATCAACTATTCGAAGAACTACAAGAACGCCCCCGTGACCGTCCTCGTCGACGCCAAGACCGGTCGGCTCGAGCAAGTCATCAAGAACTGACCGCGCTCGCGCAGCTCGGAATCCTGGGGCTTCCGGTGAGATCCACGTTCGCGTTTCGAGTCTTCGGAATCCCGGAGGTGTTGTCGCGACCGACGTCAGGTGGATGACGACAGATTCAGGCCACGCTTGGGGTCAGGTCTATATAATATATTATAGCCAAGCGACGGCCTCTATGGCCGTCGACTCAGTACATCACCCAGACCTGACCCCAGCAGCGCCCCTCCAGCCTCTTCCCCACGGGGAGAGCTCGGAGCGAGGCGACTCAGAGGCCGCCCTTCGCGCCGCAGCCTCGATTCGGTTGGCCGACCGTGCCTGGACCTCAGTGATGTTTGTCGTGATCCGCGTGAGAGGGCCGGGCGGGCTGGGGCTTGGCCCTCTGCACCTGGGGTCTGGGACTGTGCGTCTCGGCCCTCGGGCTGTGCTCCTCGTGCCTGACGTGGTCCTCGTGCCTGACGTGCTCCTCGTGCCTGACGTGCTCCTCGTGCCTGACATGGTCCTCGTGCCTGACGTGTTCTTCGTGCCTGACATGCTCCTCATGCCTTAGGACGGGATGCGGCGCGTGGGCCACGCCGGGATGAACGATCACATGTCCCCGAGAGAAGATGCGGGGTCGGAATACGGGGACAGGCCTGCCACTCCAATAGGAGCGCCGCCCGTACCACGGCCGGCCGTGGTAGTAGGTATCCCAGTAAGGGCCGACCGCGAAGGTCACGATCGGAAAGCCGAGGGCCGGACCCTCGCTCAGAATGGTCACGCGGCGGTCTTCGTACGGGTAGACCAGATTGCCCGCGTAGACCCAGCCGCGATCGTCTCCGGCCGAGACATCGCACCAGGACCAGTCGTTGACGCAGCCGTGCACCTCGACGGATGCGTCGGGAGGAATCTGCGCGACGAGGTCGTAGTCCCTGGCCGGGCCAGCTCGCAGGTTCGCGACGCGGGTCGTGTACGCCGTCTGAGCCGACAACGCGGCGGGAACGATGAAGCCAAGAACGATTGCCAGGCGAAAGACGGTAGTCCGGATCATGTCGACCTCCAGTTGGATACGGAGCCGCGGCGAGCTGCCGTGCTCATACAGGATACCCCGACCGCAGGAAGGGCGTACCCGAGTCGCTCCGACCGACTCCACCGTGCTCATCAGCGGGGAGACGGGCACCGGCATGCCAAGACTGATCCCACTTCCTCACTTCCCCACTTCCACTTCTGGAGCAAGGCAGATGAGGCGACAGACATCAAGGCGGCGCGAAGCCCCCCCCCGCCGTCTACTTTCCCGGCCAGGCCGACTCGAGCTGATATCGCGCGACCGTTCTTTTTTCGGTGCCCCCCTGAACGGCGCGGGCTTCCTTCGCGGATGCCTTCCGCAGGGACAACGTCTTGATCCTGGGTTTGCGTTTCCGAACGCTCTTCGCCGCCATGACCTCCTCCTTCCACCTCGATCCGCACTCCGCGATCGTCAATATTTCCACTCGATCCGACTGCAGTCGAGGCTGACGGACTCCGATGGAGTGGGGCGCTTCGCCGCGGTGGAGCCTACCCGGACACTCTTGGCGGTCCGGGCGCTGAGCGCCTTTCCGCGGATCGTCTTGATCGACCTGGACGATCTCGACTTCCTGGTCTTCTTGTTGGCGTCCATGCGTTCCTTCCCTTCCCGCGCGGCGGTTGGAAGTGCCCCGCGCCATCACCTGATTCTCTCGTCGCAACCCCGGTGCCAGCCGGTGCGCCTGCCCTAATTCCTTTCTTCGGGAGACTTTAGCAAAAAGAGCGCTCAGATCGCGTTGACCCAGAGAGGCTCGAAACGAAATACGTCGGCGTCGAACCGAGGCCTGGGAATGGGGTCAGGTCTATATTATATAGTAGCGACCGGAGACCGCATCTCTGGCCGTCGACTCAGCACATTGCACAGATCTGAACCCGGCTGAGCGACCGGACCCGAAAATCGACAGAGTCTCGACGCGGGAGCGGTCGCGGAACGGCCCGCGGTAATCTTAGCGACGGCGATGAACCGAAGACACTTCCTGCGGTCGGCCGCCGCCGCGGCGGCGGCGTGGAGCCTTCCCGGATGCCGAACGACGCGGAGCGCGTTGCGCCCGCTCGGCGATCTCGCTCCGTCGCGCTGCGCCCTGCCGCCCGTCCGCGTCTCCGCGGACCGCGAGATTCGCACGATCGCCGGGCTTCGTCCCTTTCGGCCTTCGGGCTTCGTGGTCCGCGCCGAGAAGCTCGGCGACACTCTGGTCATCCACAACTACGGCCACGGCGGTTCCGGAATTACATTGTCCTGGGGCACGGCGCGCCTGGCCGTCGATCTGGTGCCTTCGGACTACCGCGGGACGGTCGCCGTGCTGGGCTGCGGCGCGGTCGGCCTGGCAACGGCGGCCCTGCTCCAGGAGTCCGGACGCGGCGTCGCGCTCTACGCCAGGGATCTGCCGCCGAACACGACCTCCAACGTCGCCGGCGGACAGTGGTTCCCGTTCTTCCTCTTTCATCGCCGGGAGACGACGCCGGAGTTCCTCCGTCAGTTCCAGGTGGCCTGCGAGTTCGCGTATCGCCGCTACCAGATTCTCGTCGGCCCGCGCTACGGCGTGCGCTGGATGCGCAACTACCAACTCAGTAAGACGGCCTGGAACGAGAACGGCCTGACGGGGCGGCAGGGGCCGATGGCCGCGATGATGCCGGAGCTGCGCGATCTCGACCCGAGCGAGCATCCGTTCACGGGATATCCCTTCGTGCGCCAGTTCGACACGATGATCATCGAGCCCCCCGTCTATCTCGCCGCGCTGCTCGACGAGGTGCGCGCGGCGGGCGCCGTGGTGCGGGTCGCCGACCTCAAGGACCGGCAGGCCGTGCAGGCGCTCCCGGAAAAAGTCGTCGTCAACTGCACGGGCCTCGGCGCGCGCGATCTCTTCGGCGACCAGGCGCTCGTGCCCATCAAGGGCCAGCTCACCTTCCTGCTTCCGCAGCCGGAGGTCCGCTACGCCCTGCTCCGCGAGGAGTTCTACATGTTCCCACGGTCGGACGGCATCCTCCTGGGAGGCACGCACGAAGAGGGCGTGTGGTCGCTCGAGCCGGATCCGGCCGCCAAGGAACGGATCCTCGAAAGCCATCGCGCGTTCTTCGATGGCTTTCGCCGCTGCTGACCGGATCAACCTCGCGATCGCGCTCGCGATCGCCGGCCGCAAGGACGAAGTCATCCCCGGGGTTTGAAGGCTCTCCCTCGAGCCGATCGCGACGGACCAGCTCTGGCGACCGTACAATCGATCGGTCCTGAGACGGGAACACGGATCTCAAGCCGCCAGCCTCTACCCGTCATCACGCGCCGGTTCCGGGAGCTCGGCGCTCCTGACATGTCGCCGAAAGGACCGGGAAGTCCTCGTTGGAGGAGCCCGAGAAAACGATGGCCCACCGTCGCGCTCGTCCCGGTGATGAAGGGCCCGAATCTGGGGCGCGGCGGGGTGAAACGGGAGCCCGAACCCTCATCGCTCACTTGCCGGCTCCTGACCCCGTAACGTTCCCCCTTGTTCGCCCACGTACTCCCGAAAGACTTCCGACTGCGCCGAGGCGCGAAAGGAGCTGGCGATGGAAACGGGACTGCGGGAGATGGTGCAGGCCGAGCTTCAGATGACCGAGCTCGAGGAAATCGAGTCCCTGCAGCTGAGCACGGAAGACTGGATCCTCATCGGGATCGCGATCAATGTCGCGATCATTGTCTTGTCGAGCAGTTAGCGCCGTCCCCTACCGGTAAGGGCCTACCCGATGCATTCTTTCTCTGCGCCGGTCGCCTGGTCCCAGCTCTTGCGCTTCGCCGCGCCGCGGCCATCCGGCGAGGTCGCCGTCCGGGTCGGGCGTCGATATCTCCTCGTCTCGGCGCCGGCCGCCCGGGCGATCCGACACCTGAGCGGCGCGGCGGAGGCGCTCGATTCGGCGCAGACGATCGCCCGCCTGGAAGAAGTGATCTCGCCGGCCGACGCGGTCACGATCGAGCGCCGGCTGGCCGAGATCCTTCGCCGCGACTCCGGCAAGGGCGATTTTCTGCGCCGGTGGATGAGGGGCATCGTGCGGATCCCGCTCTGGCGTCCGGCGGCGGGAAAGTCCGGCTGGATCGACCGGTTGCGCGGCCGCGTCCTGACGCGCGGGCGGCTCGCCTTCCTCGGCGCGGCGGGCGTCGCCGCGGCCGCCTCCCTGTTCCTCGGCGACCTTCCGAGAATCGGTTCGCTGATTCCGGCGCGCGCGGCGGACTTCGTCCAGCTCTGGGCCCTCCTGACGATCGCGGCCGCCATCCACGAGGGCGGGCATTTCCTCGTCGCCGCCCATTTCGGGATCCCGTGCCGGGAGGTCGGACTCGCGCTGTTCTTTCTGCAGCCCGCGGCTTACACCGACATGACGGACTCGTGGCTCGCTCCCCGGCGCGCGCGCGTCTGGGTGGCGGTCGGCGGCCTTCTGTTCCAGTCGACCACCGTTCTGGCCGCCTATGCGGTGTGGCGGGGATTCGGCGGCGACCTGTGGCTCTGGTTCTGCGTCTTCAGCGTGGTCTACATGCTCCTCAACCTCCTTCCATTCGTTCGGTTGGACGGCTACTGGATCCTCTCGCACGCCATCGAGGAACCGAACCTCCGTCCGAGGGCGATCCGTCAGCTCTTTCATCTCCTGTTCCGGCGCCCCGATCACCCCGTGTGGACCGGCGGCGCGGGATTCCTGGGAGGCCTGTTCGGGCTGACGTGCGTGCTCTTCTCGGTCGGGATGTATGCGGCGGGCGCGTTCGGGATCATTCGCTTCCTGCCCGAGCGAAGCCGCCCGATCGGCCTCACGCTCTTCGCCGTCGCCATCCTGGTTTCCCTGTCGCCGCCTCTTCTGAAACGGCTGGCAGGGAGGCGCCGGGACCGTCTGGGGCGACCGCAAGGCGCCGCAAGTGAGAGGGGGGAGAATCCCGGAGACGAGCGAGCCTCCGCCTCGGCCTCCACCTCGGCCGCCATGTCCGACCCCGCCCGGAGAGAGTCATGGTTCATCAACCCGTTCCGGATCCGGTCCGTTATGCGCGGGACGCTGCAGCTCGGTCCGTTCAACCAGACCCGCTTGCGCCTCGAAGGCAACGAAGTCCTCATGCGCGACGTCCTCATGCGCGACGGAGAAGTCGGCGGCGAGGACCTCGCCGTTCTCGGACAGGACACGGTCCGGAAGCTCGCGAGGAAGCGGTTTCTCGTTCCGTGGAAGCTCGGAAACGACGAGCGCCGGGAGTCGCGACAGCTCGGTTTCTTCTCGCTCGTCCAGCCGGGCGATCCGTTCCAATGCCAGCGCCGGCTCGAACAGTCGACCGTCGCGGTTCTCGGGCTCGGGTCCGTGGGAAGCCAGACCGCGTACCTGCTGGCGGCGGCGGGAGTGAAGAATCTCCTGGTGTGCGACTTCGACACCGTCAACGCGTCGAATTTGAACCGGCAGGTGCTGTACCGCGCCGGCGACGTCGGACGGCGCAAGACGGAAGCCGCCGCGGAGCGCTTGAGGGAGATCAACCCCGAGACTTCTGTCGAGATCTTCGAGCGGCAGATCGTAGACCACCAGGACGTGGTCGAGATCCTGTCGAGCGCTCACCGCCGGCCGGACATCGTCGTGCGGGCGGTCGACTATCCGCCGGGAATTCTCATGGAGGTGGACCGGGGCTGCCACGACGTCGGTCTTCCGAGCGTCGGGGGCGGGTTCGTCGAGAACTGGGCCGTCGCGGGACCGTTCCTGCACCCGGCGGGCCCTTGCTTCGAGTGCATGGGCGAAAAACAGCCGCTCGCCGTCGCCTCCGGGATCAAGGTCGCAATCTTCGGGCCGCTCACGTTTTGGACCGCGTCCTGGGTCGCCGGCGACGTGATGCGGTACCTGACGGCGTTGGGTCCGCCGCTTCTGACGAACCGCGCCTTGCTCTGCGACGGCGCGACCGGGGTCACGACGTCGCGAGAGTTTCGTGGGGGACGGACGCGTTGCGCCCGCTGCCAGGACGCGAAGGGCCGGCAGGGGTTCGCGGAGGAAGCGCGACCGCGGCTGACCGACCGGCCGGGCGTCGCCCTGTAACGTTCGCGCCGGCGCGTTCACTCCCGGACGGGCCGCCCATTCGGGGCGTTCCCAATAAGGAGGCCGCGATGAACGACGAATCGGTTCTCGAAATCGAGCCCGGCCGGCTCGAGATGACTGAGCTCGAGGAGACGGAGTGTCTCTTCAATCAGCAAGATGCCCTGGTGGTGGCGCTCACGGTCAGCGCAGTCGCTATCGCCATCCTGCTCTGTTCGTAATTGGCCGGTCTTGTCCCCGCTTCCCCTCCCTGGCGTAAGGGAGCGGGAAGCGGGGAGGGACCGCGGTCAGTCCTGCCTGAACTCCCAGTTGCCCCGCCGCGGGAACAAACGTACTCAGGGGGACCGTCCGATCGGTCTCACGCCTTTCAGGGGTGAGACTTCGATCCGGGCGCTCCCGCGCGTACCGAGCGGCGGTGCTGTTGGATGAGGAACTCCGCAAGGAGATCCGCGTCGCGCAGGCGCGGAGAGGTGCGCCGCGCCACAAGAGCCAGCGTCCGCGACGGCGCCGTCGACGAGAACGGGCGAGCCACGAGCCGAGTCCCCTTGAGAATGCCCGCGTCCAGCGTGATCCTCGGCAGCAGCGTCACGCCCAGTCCACCCTCGACCATCTGGATCAGCGTCGTCAGGCTCGTGGCCTCGATGCGGGATTCCCGGGCGCCTCGGCGCGGACCGCACGCGGCGATGACATGGTCGCGCAGGCAATGCCCTTCTTCCAGCAGCAACAGATCGCCGGTGTCGATCCTCCGGAGCGCGACGTCCTTGCCTCGGACCGCGGGATCGTCTTGCCGCGCGACGAAGGAAAACTCGTCCCGGAACAGCTCGCGCACGTACAGGTCGCCGGTATCGAACGGCAACGCGATCAACGCGACGTCGAGGCGGCCCGCGCGAAGCCGCGCGAGCAAGCGCTCGGTGAGATCCTCGCGCAGGTAGAGCTTCAGCTCTCCGTAAGAACGCCGCAGCGCGGGAAGCACGCCGGGCAGCAGGTAGGGCGCGATCGTGGGGATGGCGCCAAGGCGCAGCGGGCCGGACAACGGGCGCGTCGCGGACCGGGCCGCCTCCGCCAGGTCCGTCGCCGCAGCGAGTAGTTCGCGCCCGCGCGCGACAACATCCTCGCCTACGGTGGTGAGCCGTACATGGTGCGCGTCGCGCTCGACGAGCTGCACGCCCAGCAGCCGCTCGAGCTCCTTGATCCCGGCGGACAGCGTGGACTGCGTGACGAACTGCGCTTGCGCGGCTTCTCGAAAGTTCAGGCGTTCGGAAAGCGCGACGAGGTAGGCGAGCTGTCGCAGCGTCGGCAGGGCGGGCATTGGTCTGCCTCCATGAGTGTCGATCGAGAGACTCGATCATTGTAACCAAAATAAATTGTTGGACCGATCACGAGGGTCCGACCAGAATGCAGCGATGACGTCCCTGGCGAGGTCACCGGTGAGCTCCACCAACCCGGCCGAAAAACGCGGGTTCTATTAAGATCGAAGCGTGCGCCCCCTGCGAGGCGCACAGGAGAGAGGAGAAGGTCCCATGCCCGACAAGGAACACACGAAGAGCGTCAGCGAGAGCGAGAACCCTGCCATCCCCGCTCCGACTCCCAAGCGGGGCCGGCCGAGGACGAACAAGGACTGGTGGCCGAATCAACTGGACCTTTCGGTCCTCCACCGCCACTCGGACCTTTCCGATCCGATGGAAGAGGACTTCGACTACGCAGACGAGTTCCAGTCCCTCGACGTCGAGGCGTTGAAGCGGGATCTCATCGAGCTGATGACCAAATCGCAGGACTGGTGGCCGGCCGACTACGGCCACTACGGCCCGCTCTTCATCCGCATGACGTGGCATGCCGCGGGCACGTACCGCATTGCCGACGGCCGCGGCGGCGGCGGCGAAGGCCAGCAGCGATTTGCTCCGCTGAACAGCTGGCCCGACAACGCGAACCTCGACAAGGCGCGCCGGCTGCTCTGGCCGATCAAGAAGAAGTACGGCCGGAAGATCTCCTGGGCGGATCTGCTGGTCCTGGCGGGCAACGTGGCCATGGAATCGATGGGATTCAAGACGTTCGGCTTCGGCTTCGGCCGGCCCGACGTCTGGGAGCCCGAGGACATCTTCTGGGGTCCGGAGGATACCTGGCTGGGAGACGAGCGCTACAGCGGCGACCGCGAGCTCGCCAGACCGTTCGGAGCCGTGCAGATGGGTCTCATCTACGTGAATCCCGAAGGACCCGGCGGGAAGCCGGACCCGGCGGCGGCTGCCCGCGACATTCGCGAGACCTTCGCTCGCATGGCCATGAACGACGAGGAGACGGTTGCGCTCATCGTCGGCGGCCACTCGTTCGGCAAGACCCATGGCGCCAGCCCGGCCGCCGAAAACGTCGGCCCGGAACCCGAGGCCGCCCCCCTCGAGGAGCAAGGCCTGGGCTGGAAGAACAAGTACGGAACGGGCAAGGGCGACGACACGATCACCAGCGGCCTCGAGGGCGCCTGGACCAACAACCCGACGAAGTGGGACAACGGCTTCCTCGAGAACCTGTTCAAGTACGAGTGGGAGCTGACGAAGAGCCCCGCCGGCGCGAACCAGTGGACCCCGAAGAATCCCGAGGCCAAAGGCACCGTGCCGGACGCGCACGACAAGTCGAAGCGGCACGCGCCGATGATGCTGACCACCGACCTCTCGCTGCGAGTGGATCCGATCTACGGGCCGATCGCCAAGCGCTTCCACGAGCATCCGGGGGAGCTCGCCGACGCTTTCGCCCGGGCCTGGTTCAAGCTGCTCCACCGCGACATGGGACCCCGCGCGCGCTACCTCGGGCCGTGGGTCCCGGAGCCGCAGGTGTGGCAGGACCCCGTCCCGCCTGTCGACCACGAGATGATCGGTGAGCAGGACATCGCGGCTCTCAAGCGCGAGATCCTCGGGTCGGGCCCGTCCATTCCGGAGCTCGTGTCCACGGCCTGGAACGCAGCCGCCAGTTTCCGCCGCACGGACAAGCGCGGCGGCGCCAACGGAGCTCGGATCCGTCTCTCCCCGCAAAAGGACTGGGAAGCGAACGAACCGGCGCGGCTGGCCAGGGTGCTGAAGGCCCTCGAGAAGGTCCAGCAGGACTTCAACAAGTCCGTCAAGTCCCAGCCCGGGAGCAAGAAGAGGGTCTCGTTGGCCGATCTGATCGTGCTGGGCGGATGCGCCGCCGTCGAGGAAGCGGCCAGGAAGGCGGGGCACAACGTGACTGTCCCGTTCGCGCCCGGTCGCACCGATGCCACGCAGCAGCAGACCGACGTCAACACCTTCGAAGTGCTCGAGCCGGTCGGCGACGGGTTCCGCAACTACCTGCGGGCGGGAGACCCGCTGTCACCCGAGACGCGGCTCCTGGATCGGGCCAACCTCTTGAAACTGACCGCGCCGGAGATGACCGCTCTCGTCGGCGGCATGCGTGCTTTGAGCGCGAACCACGGGCAATCGAAGCACGGAGTCTTTACCGACCGGCCCGGGACGCTGACCAACGACTTTTTCGTGAACCTGCTGGACGTGGGCACGGCCTGGAGGCCGTCGGCTTCGGCCCAGAACGTCTACGAGGGACGCGATCGCGCCACGGGCCAGGCTAAGTGGACCGCCACGTCCGCCGACCTCGTTTTCGGTGCGCACTCTCAGCTTCGCGCGCTGGCCGAGGTCTACGCCAGCGATGATGGGAAGGAGAAGTTGGTGCGTGACTTCGTGTCGGCCTGGAACAAGGTCATGAACCTCGATCGGTACGACCTGCTCGCCCAGGCCCGCGGCGCGCGTCAGCGGGCCGTGGCCTAGCGGGCTGCTGAAAGGGTGTGGAGCGGCGTTGGGAGCGCCGCGGGATCGGATCCGAGGCGACGCGACTCGGGCGTGTCCGGGGCGCATCCACGCCGGCGAGGCGTCCTCAGGGACAGTCGAGCGGCGACGCGACGGACACGGCCCGCGCCGCCGCAACCGCTTGCGGCGGCAGGGCGTTTGCCCGCGGCGACGTGACTCTCATCGGAATGGTCGCTCGTCGCCGAAGGCAAGCCTCCCGGTCCGCCGCGAATTGCAAGAGTCCTGACGCGACGCCCGCAATCATTTTTCAACAGCCCGGTCGCTGTCAATTCTCGAGACGTTGATTTCATCCAAGGGGGGCCCCGGCGTCGGGCCGTCTCCCTCGTCGGCACGCTTCGGCCGGGCCGGCGAGGGGAAAACCGGGCCGTCGCTGGAACGCTCGTCGCAGCCTTTGCGAGGCATTGGTCGCACCGCTTCCCGCTCCTCGCTCATCGCTCACCGCTCATCGCCTGTCGACTCCCCTGGACCCCCCGGCTGAACGGATCCTGCTTGCGGAGTCAGGGCTTCCGCGTTGGCCCTCATCGGCGGTCCATTCTCACAACTTGACGCAGACGTTCTTCGCTTCGGTGAAGAAGTCGAGGGACGCGAATCCGCCTTCGCGTCCGACGCCGCTCTCCTTCATTCCGCCGAAGGGAACCCGAAGATCCCGCAGGAGCCAGGTGTTGACCCACACCGTCCCGCTCTCGATCGCGGCGGCGACGCGGTGGGCCTTCTGAAGATCCCGGGTCCAGACGCTCGCCGAGAGGCCATAGCGCGTGCCGTTGGCATAGGCGATCGCCTCCTCGGGAGAATCGAAGGGCGTGACGGTGACGACGGGCCCGAAGATCTCCTCCTGCATGACACGCTTGCCGCAGTCGAGCCCGGTGATCACCGTCGGCTCGAGAAAGTACCCGTCCCGGACGCGCTCCGGCAGCTTCGCGGGACGCTTGCCGCCGGTGAGAATCGTGCCGCCTTCCTCTTTCGCGAGCGCGACGTAGCCTTCGACCTTGCGAAGGTGGGCCTCGCTCACGAGCGCGCCCACGTCGGTCGCGGCGTCCAGTGGGTCGCCGATCCTGAGTTTCTTCGTGCCGTCCAGAAAGCGGTCGAGGAATTCGCCGTAGACCGTCTTCTCGACGAACAGGCGCGATCCGCAGAGGCAGATCTCTCCCTGGTTGGAGAAGCTCGACGGAATCGACGTGGCGACGGCCTCCTCGAGATCGGCGTCCGCGAACACGATGTTCGCGTTCTTCCCGCCGAGCTCCAGAGACACTTTCTTGAAAAGCGGTCCCGCCTGGGCCATCACGTCCGCGCCCGTTTTCGTTCCTCCCGTGAACGAGATGAGCGGGACGTTCGGATGCGACGTGAGTGCGCGGCCGGCGCTCCCTCCGGGGCCGTGCACGATATTGACGACACCGGGCGGAATGCCCGCCTCCACGATCAACGCGGCCAGCCGGTCGGCGGTCAGCGGCGTCAGCTCCGACGGCTTCGCCACGCAACAATTTCCGGCGGCGATGGCCGGAGCGATCTTCCAGGTCAGAAGGTACAGCGGCAGGTTCCAGGGTGAGATCAACCCGGCGACGCCCAGGGGCTGGCGGAGAGTGTAGTTGAGCGCCCGATCGTCGGTGCTGTGGCAGGATGTTTCGGCGTGCAGGATCGCCGTCGCGAAGAAGCGAAAGTTCAGGATGGCTCGGGGCACGTCCATCCGGCGGGCGAGCGCGATCGGCTTCCCGGAGTCTTCCGATTCGAGCCGCGCCAGATCCTCGAAGTTCTCTTCAGCCATGATGAGCTCGGCAACCCGGATCAGGAGCCGTGACCGTTCTTCGGCAGGTGTCCTGCGCCACGATGGGAACGCTCGCGACGCGGCGGCGACGGCGGCGTCGACGTCTTCCGGCCCGCTCAGCGGGATCTCCGCGATGACCTGCCCCGTCGCCGGGTCCACGTCGGGAAGGTATCGGTCCGAGCGGGGAGGCCGGAACTGGCCGTCGATAAAGTTGAGGATGCGTTTCACAGCCGAGAATCTTATGGTACGAAGCTCACCAACATGAAAAACGACAAGCCCCGCAGACCTCTCTATTACGCGGACTACCTCCAGCTCGATCGGCTGCTCGGCTGCCAGCAGATGCAGAGCGCCCTCCACGGCAAGCCCGCACACGACGAGATGCTCTTCCTCATCGTCCACCAGGCTTACGAGCTGTGGTTCAAGCAGATCCTGTGGGAGCTCGACGCGGTGCTCGCGACCTTTCGAAGCACATCCGTTCCCGAGGAGGAGCTGGGGCAGGCGGTCCTGCGACTCGGGCGCGTCGTCGAGATCCAGCGCGTCCTGATTCAACAGATCGACGTTCTGGAAACCATGACCCCCCTGGACTTCCTCGATTTTCGGGACGAGCTGATTCCGGCCTCCGGTTTTCAGAGCGTGCAATTCCGTTTGATCGAAAACAAGCTGGGAATGCGGCGCGCGGAACGCCTTCAGATCAGCGATGCTCCTTACACCTCGCGCTTCCAGCGAGACGATGCCGCGCGCGCCGAGGCCGCGGAGAAAGAGCCCTCTCTCTTCGAATTGATCCAGGGCTGGCTCGAGCGGACGCCCTTCCTCCAATTCGGCGATTTCGACTTCTGGCGGGAGTATCGGCGGGCGGTCGAGGCCATGCTCGTTGCCGACCGCGCCTCGATCCGGAGCAACCCGACGCTCACCGAAGACGAGAAGGCCACACAGCTGGCGGGAGTCGAGGCGACAGCGCGACGTTTCGCGGATTTGTTCGAGCAGAGGGCTGACGAACCCGCGCCCGTTGCCGGGCCGGGACGTCACTTCTCCCGGCTCGCGCTCCAGGCGGCGCTCCTGATCAATCTCTATCGGGATGAGCCGATTCTGCACCTGCCGTTCCGGTTGCTGGCGATCCTGACGGACATCGAACGGAATTTCACGACCTGGCGCCAGCGCCACGCCCAGATGGCGATGCGAATGATCGGCACCCGCATCGGCACCGGGGGCACGTCGGGCCACGAGTATCTCGATCGGGCGGCCGAGCGTCACAAGGTCTTCGCGGACCTCTCGGCGCTCTCGAGCTTCTTCATTCCCCGGTCGGCGCTTCCGAAGCTTCCTCCCGATGTGAGGAGCCGGATGGGATTCCGGTTCCAGACTCCTCGATGAGCTTCAGCCCTCCGCGATGACCTTCAGCTCGACCGAGATCGGAACCGGGAGAGCGACGACGCCGACGGTCGTTCTCGTCGGCCGGCTTTGCAGCGTCTCGAAGCACTCCGCGTAAACGCGATTGAAGGCGGCGAAGTCGCGGTCGATGTTCGTCAGAAAGACCGTCACGTCGACCACCTTCTCGAGCGAGCTCCCGGCATCCTCGAGAATCGCCCTGACGTTCTCGATGCACGCGAGCGTCTGAGCCTCGATGCCCTCGGGAATCCGCTCGGTCTCCCGATGCCGCGGGCCGATCCCGGACAGGAAGAGCAGATTCCCGAGCCGCCGGGCGTGCGGATAGGGACCGAGGGGCCGCGGCGCGCGCGCGGAGACGATTTCCGGCTTGTCCGGCGAGGGATTCACGACGCATATACTACGAGAGGAACGCCATGGAATCGAAGGCGCTGAATTTCGAGCGGTGGATCGACGAGCACCGGAGCGAGCTCAAGCCGCCGGTGGGCAACAAGAAGGTCTTCGAGCAAGACGATTTCATCGTCATGGTCGTCGGCGGGCCGAACAACCGCAAGGACTACCACATCGACGAGGGACCCGAGTTCTTCTATCAGCTCGAAGGCGAGATGGTCCTCAAGACGATCCAGGGCGGCAAGGTCGTGGACGTCCCGATTCACGCCGGCGAGATCTTTCTCCTTCCGCCGCGCGTTCCGCATTCGCCCCAGCGGATGCCGAATTCCGTGGGCCTCGTCATCGAACGCAAGCGGCTCCCGCACGAGAAAGACGGGCTCCAGTGGTATTGCGACCACTGCACGTCCCTGCTGTACGAAGAGTTCTTCACACTCCAGAACGTCGAAACGGACTTTCCGCCTATCTTCGATCGGTTCTTCGCCGACGAGATGAAACGCACCTGCAGGAAGTGTGGGGTGGTGATGCCCGCGGCGACCCGCTGACTTGCTGAAGATCGACGTCCACACTCACATTCTTCCCGAGACGCTGCCCGACTTCCGCAAGGCGCCGGGAGGCGAACGGTTCGTTCAACTCGACCATTACGCGCCCGGCCGCGCGCGGATGATCGTCCAGGGTTCTGTCTTCCGCGAGATCGAAAGCAACAACTGGGACGTCGAGACGCGGTTGGCCGAGTGCGACGCGGCGGGCATCGACGTGCAGGTTCTCTCGACCGTTCCGGTCCTGTTCAGCTACTGGGCGGAGCCGGATCGCGCGCTCGAGCTCGCGAGGCGCTTGAACGACCACATCGCCGGGGTCGTGGCCGCGCACCCGGCGCGGTTCTCCGGGCTCGGAACGATCCCGATGCAGAGCCCCGACCTCGCGATTCGCGAGCTGGAGCGCTGCGTGCGGGACCTCGGACTCCCGGGCGTCGAGATCGGCTCGAACGTCAACGGGGCGAACCTCGACAGCCCGGAGATCTTTCCGATCTTCGAGGCGGCCGCGACGCTCGGGGCGGCCGTCTTCGTCCACCCCTGGGAGATGGCCGGCCGGGATCGGATGACGCGTTACTGGCTCCCCTGGCTCGTGGGAATGCCCGCGGAGACTTCGCTCGCGATCTGCTCGCTCATCTTCGGCGGAGTGCTCGAGAGGCTCCCGTCCCTGCGGATCGCCTTCGCGCACGGCGGCGGCGCGTTTCCGGCGACGATCGGGCGGATCGTCCGAGGTTTTGAAGCGCGGCCCGATCTGTGCGCCGTCTCCAACGACGTGTCCCCTCGTGAATACCTCCGGCGGATCTATCTCGACTCGCTCGTGCACGACCCGCTGATGCTGCGCTACCTCGTGGATTTGATGGGCGCCGATCGGATCGCTCTCGGAAGCGACTATCCCTACCCCCTCGGCGAGACTCGCGCGGGGGAGCTGATCGATTCGTGCGGATTCCCGGAGGCCACCCGCGCGCGGCTGCTGCATGGCACGGCGCTCGAATGGCTCGGCCTTCCCGCCGGACGCTTCGGTGGAGAGTCGGGCAAACGGTGAGCGAGCCGAGCGGGTCTTTCAAGCCCGGACGCGATTTCGCGGCGGCCCTGGACCGCGACGACTCGCTCGCCCGGTTCCGGGACGAATTTCACATTCCCAGAAGCGAAAGCGCCGAGGAAGAAATCTATTTCGCGGGCAATTCGCTGGGGCTCCTTCCGAAGAGGACTCCAACGTACGTCGAGCAAGAGCTCGAGAAGTGGAAGCGGCTCGCCGTCAAGGCGCATTTTTCGGGGGCGAACCCGTGGATGCCTTACCACGAGCTCCTCGCCGGGCCGATGGCGAATCTGGTGGGCGCAGTCCCGAGCGAAGTCGTGACAATGAACTCGCTCACCGTCAACCTCCACCTGATGATGGCGAGCTTCTACCGGCCCACTCCGGAGCGGCACCGGATTCTTCTCGAGGAGCACGCGTTTCCCTCGGACGACTATGCGGTCGAGTCTCAGGCCAGATTCCACGGATTCGACCCGGCCGAAGCGCTCGTTCGCCTGCGGCCGCGCGAGGGAGAACTTACCCTCGATGCCGCGCGCGTCGCCGAAGTCCTCGACTGCGACGGCGATTCGATCGCCCTGGTCCTCCTTCCCGGCGTCCAGTACTACACGGGCCAGGCGTTCGACATCGCGACGATCACGCGGCTCGCCCACGCGAAGGGGTGCGTGGTCGGCTTTGATCTGGCTCACGCGGCGGGCAACCTGGTTCTCTCCCTCCACGACTGGGACGTGGATTTCGCCGTCTGGTGCACCTACAAGTACCTGAACTCGGGCCCCGGCTCGGTGGGCGGCTGCTTCGTCCACGAGCGGCACGGCTACGGCGCGTCGCGCGATCTGCCGCGTCTGGCCGGCTGGTGGGGCCACGACAAGGCGTCTCGATTCCGGATGGAGCCCGGCTTTCGACCGATCCCCGGCGCGGAGGGATGGCAGCTCTCGAACCCTCCGATCCTCTCGCTCGCGGCCATTCGCGCTTCGCTCGACGTTTTCACGGAAGCGGGGGGAATGGAGCCGCTGCGGAAGAAATCGCTCCGTCTCACGGGCTACCTCGAATGGCTGCTTGCCCGGGAAATCGGCGATTCGGTCGAGATCCTCACGCCGCAAGACCCGCGCCGGAGGGGATGCCAGCTCTCGTTACGCGTGAAGGCGCATTCAAACGGCTCGGGAAGAGCCGTCCTTGAAAAACTCGAAGCATCCGGCGTCACCTGCGACTGGCGCGAGCCGGACGTGATTCGGGTGGCGCCCGTCCCTCTCTACAACCGGTACGAGGAGGTCCACCGCTTCGTCACGACTCTTCGGAGCGCTCTGTGAGAGCCGCGCCCCCCTCTCACGCCGTCACCCCCAGCGGCTACTCTGACGCTGTCATCTCGAGCGATAGCGAGGGATCTCGTCGTCTTGGTCTTCGTAGGGACGAGTATTGCCCCCGCCCGCTTCCACGCACTCGGCGCGGGCGGCGCCGGCATTGATAGACTCGCCGCGGTCTCGTGAGCAAAGAAGCGTCTCTCCTGCCAACCAGCCTGCTCGTAACGCTGACTCTGGCCCTCGTCTTCTGCTTCCCGGGAAACACTCTCGCCCAGACGATCACTGAATATGTCGTCCCTGATCCGCACAGCGTTCCCTGGAACCTGACAGCCGGTCCGGACGGTGCGATGTGGTTTACGGAGCTGAGAGGTAACCGGATCGGGCGAATTACGACGTCCGGGACTCTCTCGGAGTATCCCGTCCCGACGTCAAAGTGCGAGCCGGGAGGGATCACGCTCGGGCCGGATGGGGCTATCTGGTTCACCGAAGGCTTCGCGGACAAGATCGGACGGATCACGTTGGACGGACAGATCACGGAGTTCGGGCCTGCCGGGGCGTTCTTCGAGGAGGACGGGCCGCTGGAACTCGCGGTCGGTTCCGATGGAAACCTCTGGTTCACGGAGTGGGATGGCGGTCAGGTCGGTCGGATGACTGCTGCCGGACGCTTCGAGCTCTTTGATCTGACCGGAGTGTCTTATCAGATCCATCCATGGGGGATCGCGGCCGGACCGGATGGCGCGCTCTGGTTCACGGAGAGCAATGCCGACCGCATCGGACGCATCACGACCGACGGACACCTGACCGAGTTTCCCGTTCCGCCCCAGAGCGAGCCTCTGAGGATCACCGTCGGCCCGGACGGCCACCTGTGGTTCACGGAGACAGCCGCGAATCGAATCGGTCGGATCACAGTCGCGGGCGTGATTACCGAGTTCCGCATTCCCACGCCCGACAGCATGCCCGGCGCCATCACCGCAGAATCGGGCGCACTGTGGTTCACCGAGATGCAAGGCAACAAGATCGGACGGATCACCCCTTCGGGCGAGATCACCGAGTTTCCCATTCCGACGCCGGGCAGCCAGCCATACGGCATCGCGATCGGGCCGGAGGGCGCCGTCTGGTTCACCGAGACTGCCGGCAACCTCTCGTTCAGCCCGACTGCGGCAGGGAAGATCGGTCGCCTCGATTTTCCCATCCCGGCCAGGGCTCCGATCCGGCGTGTGCCGAGGCCGGTTCGATCAACCGTCGTGCCTCCCCGGTCCTGAGAGGTTGTTGACTAACCGTGGCCCAATTGGGGTCAACGCTGAATTCATGTATTGGCAGAAGAGCCCCTGACCCAAGTCGGACATCGGAACCAATTGGCAAATGATTTTCAGCTCGACCCCGGTTCCTGCGCCAACTCGAAGAGCTGAGGCGGACGGGCGAGGGGGCTTCCGTTTCGGTGTAGCCTCCGAGCGCCCCTGTGAGAACACCCCGCGATACCTCCCGGATCATGCTCGTCGGCGCCGGTCTCGCCGGCTCGCTCCTGGCGATCTTCCTGGCTCGGCGCGGGCACCGCGTGACGCTCCTCGAGCGCCGCCCCGATCCCCGGAAGCCGGCGGCGGCGACATCAGCCGGGCGCTCCATCAATCTCGCGCTCGCCAACCGCGGCATCGCGGCGCTCGAAGAGGTCGGCGTGATGGAGAGCGTCCGCGCCGAGCTCATTCCGATGGTGGGGAGGATGCTTCACGACGAGGAAGGACGTCTCAAGCTCGTTCCGTACGGAAACAAGCCGCATGAAGTCATCTACTCGGTCTCGCGTGCGGGCCTGAACACGCTGCTTCTGGATGCCGCGGACTCGACCGGCCGAGTCTCGATCCGCTTCGGAGAGACGGTCTGCGGCGTCGACTTCGCGCACCGCCTGGTGCGCTTCTTAGCCGGTGAGAGTCCCGAGCCGCAAACGACGCCCTACGACGTCCTCATCGGGACGGATGGAAGCGCCTCGGCGGTTCGCGCCGCAATTCTGGAACGGACGGGCGGACGCCTCAACGAGGAGCCGCTCGGCCACGGCTACAAGGAGCTCTCGATCCCCGCGGCGCCAGGCGGGCAGTTTCGGATGGAGAAGAACGCGTTGCACATCTGGCCGAGAGGCGAATACATGCTGATCGCGCTTCCCAACACCGACGGCAGCTTCACGGCGACCCTGTTTCTGCCGAATCGGGGAGAAGAAAGTTTTCAGGCCCTGACGACTCCCGAGGCCGCTCTCGCGCTCTTCGAACGCCGGTTTGGCGACGCGATCGCGCTCATGCCCGGCCTCCTCGAGGACTTCTTCGGAAATCCCACCGGCCACCTGGAGACGATCCGCTGCGCGCCGTGGTCGTTCGAGGATCACGCCCTCGTGCTGGGAGATGCCGCGCACGCGATCGTTCCCTTTCACGGGCAGGGCATGAACGCGGCGTTCGAAGATTGCAGCGCCTTCGATCGATGTCTGGCGGATCCGAATCGGCCGTGGAACGAGGTCTTCGCAGAATTCGAAGCGCGCCGCCGGCCCAATACCGACGCGATCGCCGACATGGCCCTGGAGAACTACGTGGAGATGCGGTCGACCGTCCGGGAGCCGAGGTTTCAGTTGAAGAAGGACCTTTCCTTTCGCCTCGAAGAGAGGCACCCCGGCCGCTTCATCCCCCGCTATTCGATGGTGATGTTCCACACCATTCCCTATGCCGAGGCGAAGCGGCGGGGAGTGATTCAGGAGGAAATCCTCGACGCGTTGACGAGCCGGGCGGCGAGCCTCGACGAGGTCGACTTCGCCCGTGCCGACCGGCTGATCGGGGAGCGGCTGGGAGCTCTTTGATCACGCGGGAAGACCCCGAAGTCCCGGGATCGTTCCAAATCACACTCCGGCAGTAGAGGATCGGGCTCAGTCCTTTGTTTTTCACAACGACTTCTCGGCGCCGGCCGGCTTGCGCTTCGCAGCCCGTTGCGCCAGATCGTCGAGTCTGGAGGGCTCGACGTCGGCGGGATCCGCCTTCCTCTTCACCAGCCGGCGCTCGATCGCCGCTGCGAGCCCGTCGGCGCGGGCAGGACCGCTTCGGGCCGATCGACCGTAAGTCGATCCCGTAACCTCAGCGCAGCGCCGCCCGCAGGACGCCGCCGTGAGCATCACCGTGAGAGCGACGCGCGGGCTCGCCTGCGGCGACGGGCCTAGCTATGGACCGGCTGCGGCGCGAACTGCTTCATCCACTCCTTCTGCCGCCGGTCCATCTCCTGCGGCGAAAGATCTTCCTTGCGAGTCGCGATCGTCCAGCGGTAGCCGTGCGGGTCGGTGAACGTCCCGGAGCGATCGCCCCAGAACTGGTCTGCCATTGCCCCCATCGGCCCGGGAAGCACCTGCCCGCCTGCGGCGACGGCGCGCCGGAACAGGGCGTCGGAATCCTCGACATAGACCCACAGCGATGCCGGCGAGCCGCCCATCGCCTTGGGACCCTTGCCGCCGCCCATCGCGTCGTTCAACATGACGAGCGAATCTCCGATACGCAACTCCGCGTGCATGATTTGCCCGTCGGGGCCCACGGCCCGCGTGACCTCTTCCGCACCGAGCGCTTTCTTGTACCAATCGATCGCCTGCGCCGCGTTCTCGAGGGTGAGCTGCGGCGTCACCGTGTGGAACCCTTTGGGGACCGCGCTCTTTGCTTTCGCCATTTTGACCTCCTTGTGTCAACCAGGACCTAAGCGATAACCAGAGACCCGCTTGCAAACTTTGCGCCGTGGAATCCCGCGCTCCGCGATCGACAACGGGCGCGCCCGACCGGCTCGCCGCGTTTGGTCCAGGCCCTACCTCTTCGCTGGCGCGTCCTTCGCGACCTCGCCCGACCAGTTGAGCACCACGTCGATCCGCTTCCGGACCCGACCGGACGCGTCCTTGACGAACACGAACGGCTGGCCGTCCCGCGTGACGTCGTAGTTTCGCAGCGGCAAGGCGCCGCGGTCGTACGGCGTCTCGAAAAGATCGCGCCGCGGACCGGCATGGAACGTCGGTTGGGTCTGCGCCTCGACGGCGACGACTTGCCGGTCGGCCAGGAAGATGAGCTCCTTGTCTGTCCACACCGGGAACGTTCCCTGGTCCGACGTGATCTGGATCTTGCCTCCCCCGCCCGTGAGCGGCCGGACCAGTACCTGCGAAGGGCTGTCGGGGGCGGATAGGACACAGTAGGCGAGCCACCGGCCGTTCGGCGAAAAGACGGAAGCCGCGGCGTTCTGCGCGACGGCCTCCGGGAGCACCTTGATGGCGACGTCGCGGCCGAGCTGGCCGTCCCGAGCGCGATAGACCTCTCCCATTCCGCCCGCTCCGAGGGGTGTCAGGATCTCGTACGGGCCGAGGCGCGTTCCGGCGGTGAGGGCCATGGGTTGGCGATTCTAACGGCCGGGGGTTGGAGGAGGCGATCCGTCCTGAATCGCTGATTCGAAGCCTGCCCCGGCGGCCTCCAATCAGTCGCCCGTTCCCGAAAGCGCCTCGAGGTCAGCCAATCGCGCTGATCCCAAAAGTCAACGGCTCCCGGGCGGCTTCGTCCTAGTTGGGAAAGTGCAGCCCGAGCGCCGTCGCCAGGAACACGGCCATCTGCCCGCGCGTGATCGCGTCGTTCGGGCAGTACTTCCCGCCGCCGCAGCCGGCCGTGATGCCGGCGGCGACGAGCGCCTCGACGAACTTGAACTGCGGGCTCGAAGTCGGCACGTCGGCGAACGTCGCGACCGCGGGCGCGGCGCTGACCTGCAGCTTGTAACCGACGTACACTCCGACGAGGACGTTGGTGAAATCCCCGGACGACAGCCCG
This sequence comes from uncultured Acidobacteriota bacterium, assembly GCA_963733955.1. GTDB lineage: Bacteria > Acidobacteriota > Thermoanaerobaculia > UBA5066 > Gp7-AA6 > DATFTF01. Next base: position 381,126 of record CAVTEW010000001.1, on the reverse strand, counting down.
GCCGTGAGGCGGAGCTGTCCGGCATTGTTGTCGAGCGTGAAGTTGTTCGGCGTCAGGTCCACGCTGAGGGACCCGCAACCCGATCCGAACGGTATTTTGGCGGTCATGATCTGTCCCAGGTCCTGGCAGTTGGCCCCGAGGTAGTCGCAGTACGAGAGGATCAGATACATGTGATCGTTCAAGTTTGTGTCGCAATAGTCGAGCTCGAGGGAGACCAGGCGAGCTCCGCTCGGGACGTGGGGATGCGCGATCAGGGCAATCCCTCCCCCGGCGGACCAGAGGCCCTCGTGCCCGGAGACAGCCCCCAACACGTACTGGTAGAGCGAGCTCGCGGGAAGGAATTCGCTGTATCCCACGTGGGACAGGATCGGATCCGTCGTGCCGTAGGCGGGCGAGGGTCTGGTTGGGGGCGGCGTCTGCGCCGTCGCGGCCCGAGCACCGAACACGAGAATCAGAATCGGAAGGGCGGCGGTGATCCATCTCGAGGCCCGGGGCCTCCGTAGCGAAGAGCGCATCGTCTTCTTCCTCCGCGTTTCCCGAGATCGAGATCGGGAGTCCCGGGCGTCGAGACAAATCCTACGACAGAAGGATGGGAGCAGGGGAACGGACGCGGGTACTGCCTTGCAAAGTCGATCTGGCGGTGAACGCCGCGGCGTGCGTCCTGACGACATCGCCTCCGCCGGGATGGGTCGGCCGCGGCTGATCGGATTGTCTGGCGGAATCCCTCGACGCTGGCGGAGGGGCGTAATCAACCCTTCCGCGGCGACGGCGATGTCGTCGCCGGCCCGACTGGCCTCTCCCGAGGAAGACCGCGGGACGAGTCGCTCACATCGTCGAGTCTCAGCGAGACCGTGACACCGTGCCGAAGCGTCTGGAGCACCACGCAGGCGCGTTCCGCGGCCGCGGCCAGGCGTCCAGCCTGCTCGCTGGTCGTCCCGTCCTCGAGCCGCCAACGCAGGTTGCAGACCATACGCTGGAATCCAACGGGAGTCTCTCGGTCCACCCCCAGGGTTCCCCGCACATCGACCTCGCCTGAGACTCGGACCTCGAGATCGCGAACGGGGACCCCGAGCCGCGCGGCCAGGATCCTCAGCGTGGTTTCCAGACAGCTTGCCAGAGCCGCGCAGAGGATGTCGCCGGGATTGGGAAGGTCGTGAAAACCGCCGACCGCCTGGTGGATCCCGACGCGCCACGGGCCCTCCTCTCCCTGCACCCGCGAGAACCAGGGTGTGGAAAGGATCCAATTTCGCGTCCGCGACGGTCCGCGCAGTGTCTCGGATCCACGCCTCTTCGGGGCTGGTGCGGTAGTGCTCGCGGAGCGGTTCTTGCCGCTCGAGAACGAGCTGCCGATCGTTCGTCATCCGGTCCTCCATTTCTGATTCCTCCCGAGCTCGATCGACCCTCTCTTCTTCAATAGAGACTCACGCGCGGACGCCCACAACTTCGAGATACTCCGCCTCGACGATCGTGCGGGAGGCGTCGTTGGCCTGATTGTGCGAAGACCACAGATCGGTCAGCTCTCTGCGGAGCGTCGCTCCCTCGGCTTCCCCGAGCGTGGCAAAGGCGCGCGTGGACGGACCGTAGTGCTCGCGGAAGAACTCCACGACCCCGGCCGGCGGAAACGGATAGTCGAACCGATAGCACACGCGCGTCAGCCGCAGGTCGAAGAGCCCCGCGCCAAACCGCTCGCGCACGACGCTCTCGTCTCCCCAGAGGGCCGGCGCAGGCATGCCCGGAGGCGCGAGGAAGCGCGCGAAGGTCTTGAACATCTTTCCGACGAACCCTTCCCTGGTCCAGTTGGCCATGGCGATCGTGCCGCCCGGCCGGCACACGCGCAGCATCTCGGCCGCCACGAGTTCGGGGCGCGGCGCGAACATCGCGCCGTAGATGCTGGCGACCACGTCGAAGCTCGCGTCCGTGTAGGGCAGGTCCTCCGCGTCTCCCTCGTCGAAGCGCGCGTCGAGTCCTTCGGAGGCGGCGCGGCCGCGCGCGGCCAGAATGGAGTTGCTGGCGATGTCGATCCCGGTGACCCGCATGCCCCGACGCGCTGCGATGAGACCGAGCTGGCCCGAGCCGCAGGCAACGTCGAGCAGCGAGGCTCCGGCCTCGACACCCAATCGATCCAGGAAATCGACCGCGCTCGACTCCATGAATCGGGAGAAGTAGTCGTAGTTGCCGGCCATCCAGGTGGCCTTGAGACGGGTCTTCAGGGCGTCGATCTCCGCGGCCGCCGCGGTGGTGACTGTGGCGCTCATTGGTGATTCCTCCTCGAGCGCCGACTCTGCGCCACGCCGGCGCTGAAGTTGTTACCCGCGCGTCCGGTTTGCTTGACCGAGGCGCCGGCGCGTGCTCTCGGCTTGATTCGTCGTTCGGGATTCTTAGCGGAGACGCCGACAAGGCGGTTGTAGACTCCGCACTTCGATGGACGCTCTTCCGGAAGTTCTTCGCGCCATCAAGCTCGACTCGGCCATCTTCTTCAACGTGGAGTTCTCCGAGCCGTGGTGCCTCCTGTCGCCGCAGTCGCGCGCGATCGCGCCCATGCTCGCGCGAGAGGCCGGTCACGTGATCATCTACCACCTTCTCAGCGAAGGCCGGGCTTACGTGGAGCTGGAGGAAGGGGAACGCGTCGACCTTTCCGCCGGCGACCTCGTCACGTTTCCGCACGGCCATGGACACGTGCTGGGCAGCGGCGGTTGCGTGACCCCGATCGATGCCGGCGCCGCCCTTCCGGGCATTCTCAAACGCGGCCTGGGGCTGCTGCGCTTTGGCGGCGGCGGCGCGTCATGCCGGTTCATCTGCGGTTTCCTGGTCTGCGATCCCCAATTGAGCCAGGCGTTCCTCGGTGGCCTGCCGCCCCTCATCAAGGTCAATATCCGCGACGATCCGTCGGGACAATGGCTGGAAAATTCCCTGAGGTTCTCCGTCACTCAAGCCGCGAACCGCGAGGCCGGAGCGGACGCGATGCTGGCGAGGCTTTCGGAGGCCGTCTTTGCCGAGACGCTTCGCAAGTACGTCCGGCAGCTTCCGGAAGGGCAAACCGGGTGGCTCGCGGGCGCCCGCGATCCGGCGGTCGGCAGAGCGCTGACGCTGCTCCACCATCGGCACGCGCATCCGTGGACGGTTGCCGAACTGGCGCGGGAGGCCGGCCTGTCGCGGACAGTGCTCTCGGAGCGCTTCCGGCACTTCCTGGGTCAGCCTCCGATGGCTTATCTGACGCGATGGCGGCTTCAGTTGGGAGCCCGCGCGCTCGCCGCCACGAGCCAGGGCGTGGCACAGATCGCGTCGGACGTTGGCTACGAGTCCGAAGCGGCCTTTAATCGGGCCTTCAAGCGCGAGTACCGCTTGCCGCCGGCCGCGTATCGAAGGGACAAGGCCGGCCAGCGCGAGAAAGCCCCGGAAGCGGGGCCAAGCCGAGTCTCCGAGCGAATCCTGTAGTCCGCCCCCCGGGAGGATGGGATCCGACCCAGGCTGAGGCCGGCCCGGTCCCGCTCGCTTTTCCCGAAACCTCCGGCTCCCGGTTCCGTACTCGTCTTTATGCACCCCTTGCTTACCGAGAGGACGCCGCCGCACACTCCTCTCGGAAACCGATAAAAGTGAGGCTCCGGGAGGGCCCGAGCCCGATTGTCCCGACTTCGACGGGCGGGAGGAGGAGACGTGGAAGCGATGGAAGCGATGAAAGGGACGTCAGGGATACCCGGCGATCCGTTGCCGGCGGGCGCGGAGGCGCACCGTGTTTGGGAAAGCATTCTTTCTCAGTCCGCCACCGGCGAGCTCGTCGGGATGATGAACTTCGCGAGCCTCGTCGATCTCTACGAGAGCGCGGACGACAAGATCGAAGCCCTCGAGCACGCGGCGAGGGAGAAGGCGCACGCCCGCTCGTTCCAGCGCCTGGGCGAGGAGATGGGCCTCTGCGTGACGCTGAACGTGAACGCGCCCTATTGGAAGCGCATCCGATCCGCCTTCGTGCAGAGCGCCGGGCGCGGCGACTTCACGTCGTGCCTGATCATCCAGGAGCTGATGCTGGAGTCCTTCGCCGTCTCCATGTACTCGGCTGTGGCGCGCGTCGCGCCCGGCAGGCTCGGGCGGGCGTACAAGGCGGTCGCCGCCGAGGAGACGGAACACCTCGAGCATGCCATCGAGCTGCTCTCCGAGGTCTACCGGCGCGATCCCGTCGGACTCCGGGAGAAGGTCGCGGCCGTTCACGAGAACGTGATGTCCGTCCTGGCGGAGATGGTGGCGCGGGAGGACATCCGCGGGGATTGCCTCCTCTGTGGAAAGACCTGCATCAAGCCGTCTCTGCCCCAAGTGAATCTGGACATCGTCCGGCTCCGCGGCGGGGCGATCAACCTCTATCTGAAGTCTCTCGACCGAGTCGGCCTCCCCGGAGAGGAGACGCTGCAGTGGATCACGCGCTTGCCGGTGTGAAGCCCGCCGGCGCGACCGCCCCACGGGGGGATCGCCGCCCGGCCGCCGCGCGGTTCGCGCTCATCGGTCACCTCGACAGCTGGGAAAAGACCGCCGCCGTGGTCCGGACGCTGCGGGGCGAGAGCGGCCGGCCCATTTCGGCGCGCGACATCCGCGAGATCGTGCCGTACCTGCCTCCACGCACCGTCTGCCGCGTCACGGTGTTTTCGACCAACGGATCGCGTGCTCACGGCGTCTACGTGGACGCGTTCCTCGCGCCCGACGGACTCGACGACGGCCAGGGATCCGTGCGGGAGAAGGTCCAGCGGATCCGCGAGGCGGCCGACTGCGCCCGGAGGGAGGGAGCGGCCGTCGCCGCCCTCGGCGGCTTCAGCTCGATCGTTCTGGAGGGGAAGGTCGACCTCCTTCCCTCCCACGAGGACGTGGCGTTCACGACGGGAAACACCCTGACCGTCGCCTACATCGTGAAGGCGATCGAGCGGGCGTCCGCGCTCGCCGGGCGGTTCCTCGGCTCGCAGTCCATCCTCATTCTCGGCGCGACCGGGGACGTCGGCTCCGGCTGCGCGCGCTATCTCCTGGGCCGGGCCGGGCGCCTCCTCCTCTGCGCCCGCAATCCGCACCGCCTGCGGAAACTCCAGCGAGCGCTGACGTCCGCCTTCGCTTCGGACGACACGGCCGTCTCGATCTCGACCGATCCGGAGGAGCGTCTGCCCGAGGCGGACATCATCATCGCGGCGGCGAGTCTGTCCGCGCCCCGCTTTTCGCTGCGATCCGTCCGTGCGGACGCGATCGTCTGCGACGCGGGCTATCCCAAGAATGTTCTCGCGGATGGGGATGGGGACGAGTCGCCCGGCCCGCGGCCGATTGTTTTCTTCGGTGGAATGGGCCAGGTCCTCGGGGGACTGCAGCTCGTCCCCGACCTGCTCCCCGTTCTGGCGCCTCATCCGGCGCCCAACATCGTTCAGGGCTGCCTTCTCGAGGGGATGCTTCTGGCGCTCGAAGGACGGTGCGAGTCCTACTCCCGCGGCCGGGGCGACATTTCGCCCGGCCAGGTCGACGAGATCTGGGCTCTCGCCGGAAAACACGGATTCGCGCTCGCGCCGTTCTTCAACGATCAGGGACTGTGCGGCGATCGCATCGCCCGACTCGGGTCCGCAGCGACGGGCGGCCGGACTTCTCCTTGCTTACCGAGAGGACACGGCCGTAGACTCCCCTCGGAGACCGATATATGAGTCAACGCGCATGAGCAAACCAGCCGATCTCGTCCAGGGCACTCTGGATCTGCTGCTTCTCAAGATCCTCGCGCTCCAGCCCCTGCACGGCTGGGCCATCAGCCTCCGTCTGCGATCCCTCTCTTCCGACGTGCTGCAGGTCAGCGAGGGGTCTCTCTACCCTGCCCTGCACAAGCTGGAGCAGGAAGGCTGGATCAAGGCCGAGTGGAAGCAGACGGAGAACAACCGGCGGGCGAAGTTCTACTCGCTCACCCGCCTGGGCCGGAGGCAGCTCGACACGGAGACGGCGAACTGGCAGCGCCTGTCGTCGGCCATCTCGTCCGTCGTCGCGCTTTCCGAGGCCTGAAGGCACCGAGGATCGAGTCGTCGTCCTGCGCGTCGAGCACTGGTGAGCTCCTGTTCCACCTGGAGCACAAGATCGACGAGGGGGTCGCCGCCGGGCTCTCGCCGGACGAGGCGCGCCGGCGCGCCCTGCGCGCGATGCGCGGGCTGGACCAGCGGAAAGAGGAGATCCGGGACGCGCGCGGCATTCACTGGCTGACGGACTTCGGGGACGACGTGCGCTACGCGGTTCGGAGCCTGCGCCGGGCGCCCGGGCTGACCGTGGTCGTGGTGGTCACGATCGCGCTGGGGATCGGGATGACGGCGATGCCGTGCTCGATGCTCTGATCTTCCGGCCGTATCCGGTCGCCGACCCCACGGCGTCATGACCCTGGTGAGCACGTCCCGCGACAATCGCTTCGCGAACTTCTCGTACCGCGAGTACCTCGACATCCGCGGCCAGACCAGGAGCTACGACGGCGTCGTGGCCAGCACGTTCCCCGCCGCCGTCGGCTACAGCGCCGAGCCCGGGCCACGGCGGCCGTCCGAGCCGGCGTGCTCGTCTCCGGCAACTACTTCCGGGTTCTCGGCGTCGAGCCGGCGATCGGCCGCGGCTTCTTGGACCAAGAAGACCAGGTGCCGGGCCGGGACTGGCCCAACGCGGACGCCGTCGGGAAGCGGTTCCGGCTGGCCGGGTCTGCCGCGGCCTCCGTGACGACACAGGCGGTCGAGATCGTCGGCGTCGCGAAGACGATCAAGTACAGCGCCCTACCGGACCGTCCGGTCGACTTCGTGTATCTGCCTCTCTTACAGCATCCCGTCGCCCGGCTGGTCCTGCTCGTGCGTACGACCGGCGACCCGCTCCAGTCGCTCGAGCCCGTCCAGAACGCCGTCCGGACCCTCGACCCCAACATGCCTCTGGTCGAAGCGAGGTTTTATCAGGATCTCTACCGCTACGCCGCGGTGGAGGGACCGGGCCTGGCGGTGACGGTGGTCGCGATGCTCGGAGCGATCGGCCTCGTGCTCGCGATCGCTGGGCTGTACGGCCTGGTGGCATACAACGTCAGCCGCCGGACGCGGGAGATCGGCATCCGCATGGCGATCGGCGCGAGGCCCTTCGACGTCGTCCGCCTCATGATGGGCAAGGGTCTCGTCCTCGTGGCGACGGGGACGGTGATCGGGCTCGTGATGGGGTTCGCGCTCGAACGCCTCATGAACTCGATGCTGTTCAACGGCAGCGTCGACCTGACGGTCTATCTCATCGTCGTGCCGGCGATGGTCCTCGCGACGATGCGGGCCGCCTATTTCTTCGCCCGCAAAGCCTCCCGCATCGCGCCGACCGCGGCGCTGCGATGCAGGTAGACCGTCGCTGATCGAGCCGCCGCACCGACTCCTCGGGGCGACAATCTCCCCGCCGCCGGATCTCCTTTCTCCTCTCGCCCGGGGGATACTTGGCAATCAAGGCGGTCGGACGTCCCTTTCTTTCCGGAGGTGGATGAGTGTCTTTCCTTCCAGGGCGGAATGTGGCCCGGTTCCCGAGATCCGCAAGGCCGGCGGTCGGCGTCGCGCTCGTCCTGCTGGCGCTCTCCGCATCGGCGCAGACTCACATGAGCCTGGAGGCGAGCGAACACCGGTTCGTGGTTCCGGGACCGGGCGAGATCGAGCTGGCGGTCTCGGGCGACGGAAACGAGATCCTGCTGGCCGTCAACGGCGTGAGGGCCCTCGACATCCCGCCCTCACGGCAGCGTCTCTTTCGCTGGGAGACCGGGGTCTTCGTTCCGATCGAGGGCAAAGACCTGCCGAAGGGAATGCACTCGTCACGCGATCCATCGCTCGCCTGGACGGGAAAGGGCAAATTCTATTTCGCCACGATGGGAAGCGCCTCCGACGGCCTCATCGCCTCCTCCCGGCACGGACACAAGTTCCTCTTCACCGCCAGGAAGATGGGGAAGAATCGGACGCTGCGGCCCGCGCGGTGCGTCCCGGCCGGCCGCTGCACCTCGGATCAACCGCACCTCGCCGGCGACCGGAGGCCGGGCCAGGATCAGATCTACATCGCCTGGCGCAACAAGCGGGACGACACGGATTACTTCTCCATGATCGGCTGCTCCGCCGACGGCGGAAAGACGTGGCTTCGCCGGAGCGTGGAGAGAAACCTGCCTCCTTCGCAGCGGCGCGGCGACTATCCCCGAGCGACCGTGGGACCGGACGGCTTCGTCTACGTCATCTCGGCGACCGCCCGAACGAACGGCGACCTCCTGCTGCAGCGGTTCAGTCCCTGCAATCTCGGCTTTCAGCCTCGCTGGACGGACTCGGCGGGGCGCAGCGCGCCCTCACGCATCGGCCATTTCACCGGCGTCAAGTGCGAGGGCTCCAACACCATCGCGGGACTCGATCGCTGCAACGTCGGGAACATCCTGGCGGGCCCGACCGTCGCCGTCGACGGGAACGACCCGCTCCGCGTCTTCGTCGCCTACGCCGACGAGACGAGCCCGGGCAACCACGACGTGGTGCTCCTGTCGACCGACAACGTGACTTCGCTCTCCCGAAACGAGGAGTTTCCCAGCCGGCGCGTCGTCAACCTCGAACCGCGGGGAGAACGCTACCATCCGTGGGCCTGCGCGACGCAGGGGAAGGTCTTCGTGGGCTGGTACGACCGCAGAAGCCGGACCGGCAGCCACAACGACAACACCGAGTACTTCGTCGGTGGACCGGACCTCGGCGAGGTCGAGGTCTCCGACGCCATCGATCGCCAGTGCGATTCGGGCTGGCCTGGCGGCGGCGGCAAGGAGGAAGCCGCGGCCTGTTCCCAGCAGCCGCAGCGCGCAGGCTTCTGCCTGCCGTGCCCGTTCTGGGCCCAGGCCGGCACCGGCGGCTGCCCTGCGCCTCGGGCGAGCACTCCCCGATGCGATCTCTCTCACGGAGGCTGCCCCTCCGGCCTCTCATGCCTGCCTCCCAAGGACGACAAGGGCCGCGGCAAGTTCGGCGACTACAACGGCATCGCCTGCGCGCAAGGGCGCGCCTACGTCGCATGGGCCTCGGCGGCCGCGCCCGCGGGCCTTCCCGACGTGCCCGGCCTGTCGGTGTACTTTGCCCGGGTCGACCCGATCGAGATTCCCGCGCCGCCGCCTCCCCCGCCCGAGTGCAAGGCCTGCCGCGACGAGCGGGACAGCTGCATGGACGGCGATCCCTCGAGCACGCGCTTCTGCGTCCAGATCTACAACCAGTGTCGCCGGAGGAACGGCTGCCGCTGAAAGATCCGCTTCGAGCGACTGCGGCGGCGACGTCTCGCGCCGCCGGGGCTTGCACGTTGACAATCGCCGCAGTGTGAGCCCCGGCCGCGAAAGTCCTCGCCGCCAGGACCCTCGAAATCGAGTTGGTCCGCAGAGGACGGAGCCTGCGCTCGCTCGGGCCCGCGCTTCCGAAGCGCCATTGTGGAGAACGTTCTACGACACGATTGAGTTGAGACTGTCTACGGCAAAGTGGGCGCCGGTTCCGGACGATCCCCCGCAGACCGGGAAAAGCGAGTGGAGTTACTGGTCCTTTCTCGCGATCCTGAAGGGATGAAACGAGACGCTGCTTGTGCCGACGTCGCTTCCGCCCCGCACCACCGGCTCATCGATGGCATTGAAGGTCCCGTCCGCGTCTCCAGCCCGTTTGAGTCCCGCGGTGGCCGGACGCCGTTCGGAGAGCCCATCGCTCAACCGCTACTGATGCGACCCACGAACCCATTGAAGTGACGCGCCGATTGGCGGGAGCCGCCCTTGACGTTCTTGAACTGACGGAGGCTCGTTCTTTTCACCGGCAGATTCTTGACTTCCTTGCGGTCTTTCACGTTACGCGTCGACTTTCCCGCGGATCTGATCGTCATGTGGTCTTTCCTTTCGGACCTGCCCGACCTCTCTCCAGGGCAAGGTCCCCGCCAGCCGGCTCCGCTTCGACTTCCGGCCTGCCTGCCTCTGATCACGTTCGATGCCAGAAAGCGCGCGCGGCCGGCAATGTCTTACCCTGGAACGGCTTGGCTCGCCGGGGACGCAGTTTCGGCTTTCACGGCGTGGTGCCATCGTGGAGGACCAGGGTCTTGAAACGAGCCTCCGGATGTTCGAACTTCGGCCTGGCCTTATATGCCTTGACACGCATATGCGCTAATGAGTATATTCGAAGCGTGGAGACCGTCTTCGAAATCCTCGCGGAGCCGAACCGTCGCGCGATCCTGGGCCTTCTGGTCTCGTCGCAGCAGTCGGTCGGTGCGATCGAGCGTCAGCTTCGCATGCCGCAGCCGACCGTGTCCAAGCACCTGAGGGTGCTGCGCGAGGCCGGTTTCGTGGAATCCACGGTCGACGCACAGCGCCGTCTCTACCGGCTGAAACCGGAGCCGTTTCAGGAGCTGGATGCCTGGCTGGCTCCGTTCCGCAGGTTCTGGTCCGCTCACCTCGATGCCCTCGAACGCCACCTCGACCGCATGGATCGATCCACCCCAACGACAAGGAAGACCAGGAAAAGGGGACGCAGCGCAAACCGCAAACGTGACAAAGGAGAAACGAAATGAAAATCAAATTGACCAGCGTCTACGTGGACGACCAGGACAAGGCCCTGCGCTTCTATACCGAGGTCCTGGGCTTTGCCAAGAAAGCCGATTTCAGTCAGGGCCCGTTTCGCTGGCTGACCGTCGCCTCGCCCGAGGAGCCGGACGGCACGCAGCTGCAGCTGGCGCTGAACAACAATCCCGCAGCCAAAGCGTATCAGCAGGCGATATTTCAGCAGGGCCAGCCCGCAGCCATGTTTGACACCGACGACATCAAGGGCGACCACGAGCGCATCAAGGCCCGCGGCGCCGCGTTCACGATGCCGCCGACCGACGTGACCGGCTCGACCATTGCGATGCTGAACGATACCTGCGGCAACCTCGTTCAGCTGACCCAGCTGGCACGCTCTTCACGCTAAGGAGAAGAGGATGAGGACCGATCGCGAGCAGTACGCGCCGGGCCCGGCGCGCGGGGCCCAGGTCCGAAAGGACGGAGAGAAGTGGACGCTCGTCCTCGTCAGAGACCTGCGCCACCCGCCGGAAAAAGTCTGGCGTGCGCTGACCGACCCGGCGGATCTTCGCGAGTGGGCACCCTTCGATGCCGATGGGAGCCTGGGAACGGCCGGAGCCACGGTGAAGCTCACCACGGTGGGAGCGCCCACGCCGGTGGTTTCCGAGACCACCGTGAGGCGGGCCGAAGCGCCGAGGCTGCTCGAGTTCAACTGGGGCGGCCAGGACATCCGGTGGGAGCTCGAAGGCTCAGGCGGCGGCACGCGCCTGACGCTGTGGCACAACATCGATCGCCGCTTCATCTCGATGGGTGCCGCCGGGTGGCACATCTCCTTCGACGTCCTGGATCATCTGCTCGGCGGAGATCCCATCGGCCGCATGGTCGGCCCCGAGGCCATCAAGTTCGGCGGCTGGCAGCGATTGAACGCGGAGTACGCGAACCAGTTCGGCGTAGAGGCGCAAGGTTGGCCGCCCAGCGCCCCGAAAAGTTGAACCGGAAAGGAGGAATCCCATGGAATCGATCCTTCAGAACCCGACCCTCGCCGCCGTCAGGACCACAGTCAAAGCCAGGACCATCGTCTATTGGACCGTCACCGCGCTCCTCTGCCTGCAGATGGGCTTCACCGCCTACGCGCAACTGCGCCTGCCGCAGTTGGCGGAGATGTTCACCCACCTCGGCTTCCCCGCCTACTTCCGGGTGGAGCTCTCGTGGGCCAAGCTCCTCGGCGTCGTGCTGTTGCTCGCGCCGGTGCCGGCGCGACTCAAGGAGTGGGCCTACGGCGGCTTCGCCATCACCCTCGCCTCGGCGCTCATCGCCCACTTTGCGGTCGGCGACGGCCCGGCGGTGTGGGCCTGGGCGGCGGGCACCGGCGCGCTCTGGGGGCTCTCGTACTTCTTCTGGCGCAACCAGCAGGCCGCGCCGGCGAACGCTTGATCGCGGTTTCCAGGAGGAAAACATGAAAAAGTCGGACGCGAAACAGAGTCAGCCGGCATCGGAGCTCATCTCGAAAAGAATCGCCGAGCTCGGGGACTGGCGCGGGGCAACCCTCAGCCGAATGCGCAAGCTCATCAAGAAGGCGGACCCGGACGTCGTCGAGGAGTGGAAGTGGATGAATCCGGTCTGGTCGCACGACGGCATCCTCTGCACCGGCGAGTCCTACAAGACTCACGTGAAGCTCACCTTCGCCAGGGGCGCGTCCCTGAAGGATCCGGCCCGTCTCTTCAACTCGAGTCTCGACGGACATGTCCGCCGCGCGATCGACATCCACGAAGGAGAAGACGTAGACGAGTCCGCCTTCAAGGCGCTCGTTCGCCAGGCCGTCGCCTTCAACGGATTTGGCAAGTCGAAACCTTCGAAGAAAGCGAAGTCCTGAGAGAAAGAGGGGGGGAGGTCTTTTCAGCGCGTCGGGATCACCGGCACCTTCGAGCTCCCCGCCTCGAGAAGGTCCTTCAACGTGTGCATCTCTCCGCAACTTTCGCACCGGATAAGCTCGAGGCGCTTGTCATCGGCGACGCGCATGTTCCAGGTCTGCCCCGTTTTCGGGCACCGAAGCGGTTCGGGCATTCTGTAGTCGCCCATCGTTCACTCCTCCCGTTGGATCGTTTATAGCCTACATCCCGCGCGGAGACGGTTTTGGCGGACATGGATGAGGGTCCGTCGTACCTGGGAGGCGATGGCGGCAGGCAGCGGACCGCCGCGCACGAACCGCACAGGTGCGCGGCGATGGAGTCCAACGAGCAGCTGGCGTACGAGGAGCTGCGCTGGTTCGACACGTACGTCGAGCATGCGCCGCCCCGCGGGAAGGCTGTCGAGTCGAAAGCGCCGGCCGCCGCGAATCCCTGACGTTCCGGGGGCAGACCTGACCCGGCAGAGCCCGACGGCCGCGCCCCCATCTTGTCTTCGAAATGCCACGCGATCGCCACATGTCCGCGACAGGATGCGGCCATGAGAACGCGACGGCGCCTGTGGCTGGCGTTTCTGGTGGTGGTTGGCACGGCCGCTCCATCGCGAGCCGAACAACCCTGCGACAAGACGCAGGATGAAAATCTCTTCGAACCGATGGTGGCCCGGGAAGCGCGGGCCTACTTCTATTCCCGGCCGGCGCAAGAATCGGCCGCTCCCCAGAGGCTCAGGAGCTTCGTCGTGCTCGGCGACCTGGTGGAAGCGAGCCGTCCGAGCCCGAACGCGGCTCCGGACCCGCTCGCGTGCGCGGTCTATCTCGGAGCGCGCGGCAGCCGGAAATACGGCTGGGTACGAACGGCGGACTTCGCCGCTCTTCCCTCGATGGAGGAGAGCCCCGAGCCGTCGCCGGACTTGAAAGGAGTCCTCTCCCGATTGGCGCCTGTGAAGTCCTGGCCCACCTCCGGCGTGACGCCCTACCCCTGCCACGACTCGGAGGATTTCGTCGGCGATTTCGTCTGCGTCCATCGCGCCGACCTCGAGAAGAAGGAGATCTGCGTCTCGACGACGCACCGGCCCTACGGTCCAGCGGAGTGCGGCACGCTCAACCCGGGAAACCGTTGGGCGAGCTTCGACTCGGACGGCTGGTACAACGTCTATCTCTTCAACAACGCGATCGCGATCGTGTCCCAGGAAGGCGCCTGGGGCAACCACGGCCAGAGCGATCCGGCCGGCGTTTACGTCTTCTCGCACGCGGCCGAGCGCGCCTGCCGGTCCGGCCGCATCGCGCCCGCGGTGCCCTACGACCCGCGCTGATCGCCGCGCGGACCGCCGGCGCGAGGATCGGCGATGTCCTGGGCGTTGTCGCAGGATGAGACTCCTTATGGGCTCAAATTGCGCCGCAGCGCGAAAGGCCGGAACGCGCAAGCTCAATGGAATCAGGCCTCGGCTCCGGTGGTCCGCGGTTTGCTCTACAGGTCGCAGGCAAGGAGGAAGACATGGTCGCGAAGAAGTCCACGGGTCGCCAGGGGGCCAAGCCGCTCAAGCTGAAGAAGGAAACGATCCGTGATCTGGATTCGAAGAGCCAGGGGAAGAACGTCAAGGCGGGCAGAGGCGCCGGTACAGGTGATACGTGCGGCGATTTCTGCAGCGTCGGTTGCACCCGTACCCTGCTCATCTGCCCCGGCACCAGGATTGGCTGATTCCGTCTCGTCGCTGCGGACACGGAGGGACGCGGGAGACTTCTGACTCTGCCGGGGACTCCTCGTGCCGTCGTACTCGGCTAGCCGACTCCGTAGATCAGGCTGACGCGCCCGCCTGGAAGCTGCTGAACGTTCCGTAGCTCCAGCGGACGACGGCGTGTCGCCGCGGCGAAGAGCGCCTTCCCTTCGCCGGCGATCAGCGGATAGACGATGAGCCGCAGCTCGTCCACGAGCCCGGCCTCGATCAAGCTCGCCGTCGTCTGCGCGCCGCCGACGAGGTAGATGCTCTTGCCGGGTTTCTCCTTCAGCGCGGAGACGTCTTCCAATCCCCGAAGGAAGGTCGTCTGCGGCCAGCGAGCCGACGTCAGCGTGCTCGAGAGGACGTAGTGCGGGGTCTGCGCGGCGAAGCGAGCGTAGGCGACCTCCGCCTCCGTCGGCGCCTTGCCGGTGATCCAGGCGGGTTTGCCCGGCTCGTCGCGTATCCCGGTCCAATACCCCTCGTAGCCGGGGTACATCTTTCCGCCGAGCAGGCACGCGTCCACTTGCGGGATCACGCCGTAATCGTCCGACCACGCTTCGACCCAATCCGCCATGCCCTCGGGACCTTCCATCTTCCCGTCGGCAGAGATCTTCATTCCCGCGATCAGCTTCCGCATGTCCCCTCCTCAGGGCTTTCGATCACGACGGTCTTGCTCCGCGAGCGCTAGCCGCTCGGGCTCAGGACGACAACGCGGCGGCGACCACCTTGCTCGGAGTCTTCCAGTCGATTTTCGGCGCGTACGTCTCGCGCCGCCAGCGGTACGGCAGGTCGAGGACCAGGCCGGGACGCGGCGCGGCGACAGCCATCGAGAGCATGTCGTGAAGCACGGTGCGTTGCTGGGTGACGTTGCCGGGCTCGCCCAGGGCGTGGCCGAAGGGCCAGTGCACGTAGAGGAAGCGCGGCGCGCGAGCGGCCACCGCGACTTCTTTCACCAGGGCCAGCGCGACCGTCGTGACGCCCTGGGCCTCGATCTCTCTGGCAAGCAGTCCGACGGACCGCGTGCAGATGGGTCAAGCGGGCACCAGCAGAGCCAGATCGACGCCCGACGCCCGGACGCGCCGCGCGACCTCCCGGATCGACGGCATCAGCTTCCGGGCGCTGCCCATCAGGCCGAAGCCGTAGTGCTCGGCGGCGAGCCGTCCGAGCACTCGCTCCCTCTCGAGCTCGCGCAGCCTCTCGATCGGAAAGACGAGGTTGATGTCCTTCCACGCGTCCGTGCGGTCGTAGGCCTGGTGGGAGATGGCCAGATCGCCCTGTTTCGCGTCCCCGGGGATGACGCGGAAGGACGAGTCGCTGTTCAGGTGAAACGGCGGATCGCTCTTCAAGTGCACCCCGCCTGTGCTGATCAGGACGACGGTGGCCTCCGAGAGCGGCTTGCAAAGCGGCGTCCAGGGAATCCGCGCGTCGACCAATTTCTTCAACTGGGGCAGCGCGATCATCCGGCTCAGCCATCGGCCCACGGCCGTGCCGATGGGGATCTGGAGCGTGAAGCCCATCACGGTGAATCCCATCGTGGCGCTGTGGGACAGCGTGCGAGCGAAGAAGCCCATGCCTCGGCCGCGCGCTGGCATTTCCGCTGCCGATCGCCGAGCCGAAACATCGGCCGCCGGCTCCGGAACCGCCGCGGAGTGCTTTGGAGCGGAGGATTGCATCTGGAATCTCCTCATGGAGCGAGCGACATGACTCGGCGGGCCCGCTCGAGCGGCCGCCTCTCGACTGCGATCGAAAGCGGCGGCGGCGCCGGTGCGGACCGGGGAGCGAGAACCGCTTCCGGTCCCTCGTGCCCCAAGGCGGGACTGCTGTGAAAGAGCGCAATCGCCCAACGATCGCGGCCCTTCGCCGCCACCAGGGTCTGAAGGGCGGTCACCGAGCCCGCGGCCGGCCCGCCCGGAAGCACGATTCCCGCGACGGCCCGCAACACGGCCACCTCGGGCGTCACCAGACGGATGTCTTCGACCTGCGCGGCGTAGGCCGGCGTCTTCGGCTTGGCGAAGAGCGCCTTCAGATGCGCCGCGATCCGCGCGCGTCCGTCGACCGGGTCCCCATCGAAACCGACCAGGGAGCCCTGCTCCTCGAAGAGCTCGGCGATCCCGTCGGCGTCGCGCCGGTTCCATCGACCCGAAAGGTCCTGGTAGAGCAAGCGGACCTCTTTCTCGACCACCTCGTCCCACATGGCGTGTCTCCTTTCCCCGGGATTCCGGTCAGACGGCGGCTTCCAGCGCGGGGGCCTCCGGCTCGGACTCCTCCAGGCCGCCCGACGCCGACCGCGCGCGCGTCCGCGCCACCAGCACGTAGATCGACGGCACGACGAAGAGCGTGAAGGCCGTCCCGATGATCATGCCGGTCACCAGCATCATGCCGATCGAGTTGCGCGCGCCGGCCCCCGGGCCGGTGGCGAACACGAGCGGGAAGTGCCCCATGACCGTCGCGGCGGTGGTCATCAGGATCGGGCGCAGCCGGGTCGTCGCGGCCTCGATGACCGCCTCGATCTTGCTCTTGCCTTCCTCCTGGAGGTTGTTGGCGAACTCGACGATCAGGATGCCGTTCTTGGCCACCAGGCCGACCAGCGTGATCAGACCGACCTGGCTGTAGATGTTCAGGGTCGTGAAGCCCAGGAAGGAGAAGAGCAGGGACCCCGAGAGCGCCAGCGGGACCGAGCCGGCCAGGACGATGAACGGATCGCGGAAGCTCTCGAACTGGGCGGCGAGCACCAGGTAGATGAGGATGCCCGACAGCAGGAACGTGCCGAGGAACTTGCCTCCTTCGGTCCGCAGCTGCCGCGATTCGCCCGCGTAGTCGACGGTGAAGCCCTTGGGCAGAGACTTGGCCGCTTCGTCTTCCAGGAACTTGAGCGCCTTGTCGAGCGACACGCCCGGCGGGATGACGCCCTGGATCCGGACCGCGTTCAACTGCTGGAAGCGCTTCAACTCCCGCGGCTCGGTCGTGGTCTTCAACGAGGCGAAGGTCGACAGAGGCACGAGCTTGTCGCCCGCGCCCTTGACGTAGATCTGCTCGAGCTGCTGCGGCGTCAGACGCTCCGCGCGCTTGACCTGGGGGATGACCTTGTAGCTCCGGCCCTGGATCGAGAAGCGGTTGACGTAGTCGCCTCCGAGCATGGTCGAGAGATCCCGACCCGCCTGCGAGAGGTCGACGCCCTGGGCGCGGACCTTGTCGCGATCGAAGACGACCTCGGCCTGCGGCTGGTCGAACTTCAGATCCGAGTCGGCGAACATGAAGAGGCCGCTGGCGAAGGCCTTCTGCACGAGCTGGTTGGCGAACTCGGTCAGGCGCTGCGGCTCCGCGGTCGAGGCGATGACGAAGTCGACCGGGAAATCGCCGCCTCCAGGAAGGGCCGGCGGAATGAGCGAGATCACGCGCACGCCGGGGATCTTCGAGACCTTGGCCGCCGCTTCGACCTGGAGCTGTTCGGTCGTCTTCTTGCGCTGGCTCCAGGGCTTGGTGACCATGCCGCCGAACCCGCCGGTCGGGGACGTGATCTGGAAGATGCTCTCGGCCTCGGGGAACGAGCGGTAGGCGTCGTGGACCTGCGAGGCGAAGAGCTTGGTCTGGTCGATGGTGGCGTTGGGCGCGGCCTGCACGATTCCGAACACCACGCTCTGATCCTCGTTGGGCGCGAGCTCCTTCTGCGAAAACATGTAAAACGGAACGATCAGGAGGGCGACGATCGCCCACAGCGTGAAGACGACCGGCCGGTACTGGAGCGTGCCGGTCAGAAGGCGCCCGTAGGTGCTCCGGACGCCCTCGAAGCGCCGGTTGACCCAGCCGGCGAACCCGCGCTCGGTGTCTCCCGCGCGCAGGAGCTTGGAGGCCATCATCGGCGAGAGCGTCAGCGCCACGACGCCGGAAATGATCACGGCGCCGGCCAGAGTGAAGGCGAACTCGCGGAAGAGCGCGCCGGTCAGGCCCCCCTGGATGCCGATGGGGGCGTACACCGCGGCGAGCGTGATGGTCATGGCGATGATCGGGCCGCGCAGCTCGCGGGCGGCGCGGATCGCCGCCTGGTACGGCGTCTCCCCCAGATGGAGGTGCCGCTCCACGTTCTCGACGATGATGATGGCGTCGTCGACCACCAGGCCGACCGAGAGCACGATGCCCAGAAGCGTCAGCAGATTGATGGTGAAGCCGGCCACCAGCATCAGGAAGACCGCGCCCACCAGCGACACGGGGATCGCGATGATCGGGATGAGCACCGAGCGGAAGGACCCCAGGAAGAGGAAGATCACGACGATGACGATCAGAAGAGTGATGGACAGCGTCTTCAAGACTTCGTTGATGGCGTCCTGGATGTATCCGGTCGAGTCGTAGGGAATCCCGACTTTCATCCCGGCGGGAAGCTGGGACTGGATCTCCGGCAGCGCCGCGCGCACCTTGCGGATCACGTCGAGCGAGTTGGCCGTCGGCAGGACCCAGACGCCCATGAAAGTCGCGGTCTGGCCGTTGAAGCGCACGTCGGACTCGTAGTCCTCCGCGCCGAGCACGACGTCGGCGATCTCGCCCAGCCGGACGATGACGCCCTTGTCCTCCTTGACCACCAGGTTCTTGAACTCCTCGGCCGTCTTGAGGTTCGTGTTGGCGACCAGGTTGACCGAGACCATGGAGCCCTTGGTCCGGCCCAGGGCGGCCAGATAGTTGTTGTTCGCCAGCGCGTCACGCACCTGCGACGGCGAGATCTGGAGCGCGGCCATCTTGTCGGGCTTCAACCAGACGCGCATGGCGAAGGTGCGGCTGCCGAGAATGTCGGCGCGCTGCACTCCGGAGATCGCCGAGAGCTTGGGCTGCACGACGCGCGTCAGGTAATCGGTGATCTGGTTCTGGTCGAGCTCGGGCGACGAAAACCCGATGTACATCGAGGCGAACTGCGTGTCCGCGGTCTCCAGCTCGATCACCGGCGCCTCGGCCTCGGGGGGCAGGTCGTTGCGGACCTGGGCCACCTTGGCCTGGACCTGGGTCAGCGCGGCGTTGGTGTCGTAGTTCAGCTTCAAGTGCACGGTGATCGTCGAGACGCCCTGGGCGCTCGAGGATTCCATGTAGTCGATGCCGTCGGCGCTGGCGATCACGCGCTCGAGCGGCGTGGTGATGAACCCTCTGACCAGATCGGCGTTGGCGCCGACGTAGCTGGTCGTGACCTTGACCACGGCGATGTCGCTGCGCGGAAACTGGCGCACCGAGAGCGAGCGGATCGCCTGCACCCCGGCGATCAGGATCACCAGGTTGACCACGATGGCCAGGACGGGCCGTCGGATGAACAGATCGGTGAATTTCATCTTAGGAATCCTCGGGCCTGGGAGCCGGGTTGTCCGCCGGCTGGACCTTGTTATTGATCTGGACGGCGGCGCCGTTGCGCAGCTTGAAGACCCCCGACGTCACGACCTCTTCGCCCGCCTGGACGCCGGAGGTCACCGCGACCTGATCGCCGCGGGCGGGGCCGAGCTTCACGAACTGCTGGCGCACGCCGCGGTAGGCCTTCCCGTCGCGGGCCTTCAGGTCCGCGACGACGAAGACGGAGTCGCCGTAGGGCGCGTAGTTGATCGCCGAGGCGGGGAGCGAGACGACCGCGGAGGACGCCGGCAGGAGGACCTGGGCCTGTACGAACATTCCGGGCTTGAGTTTCTGCTCCGGGTTGGCCAGCGTCGCCTGGACCTGAACGTTCCGGGTCTCTTCGTTGACGACGGAATCGACGGCGGTGATCTTCCCGGCGCGCTCGGCCCGGCCGGCCGCCGCGGGAGCGTCCCCCGGCGAAGCGTCCGTGCTCACGCGGACCGCGGCGCCGATCTGAAGGCGGCCGACGTCCTGCTGCGGCAGTGAAAAGTTCACGTAGATCGGATCGAGAGACTGCAGCGGCACGATCGCGGCGCCTCCGGCAAGGTACTGCCCGAGGTTGATCTGGCGGATTCCCAGGACCCCGGAAAAGGGAGCGCGGATGGTCTTGCGCGCGATCGTGGCCCGGATCTCGCCGACCTTGGCCTCGCCCTCGGTCTGCTCGGCCGCGGCCTTGTCGTAGTCCGACTCGGAGATGACTCCCTTGTCGCGAAGCCCGGAGAGCCGGTCGAAGTTCAGGCGCGCCAGCTTCTGCGCCGCGATCGCGGCGGCGAGCTGCGCCCGCTCCTGGCGGGTGTCGAGCTCGACGAGGACGGTGCCCTCGCGGACGAACACACCCGACTCGAAGTGGATCCGGTCGACCACCCCCGGCAGGTCCGCGCTGACCGTGACACCGTGGACGGCGGCCACCGTGCCGATGGCGGAGAAGCTCGCCGGCCACTCTTCCCGGCGGGCCACGATCGTGGTCACCGCCTCGGGCGGCGGCTGAAAAGACTTGTAGTGCGCGATGGCCGCCCGCACCTGCACGGTCTTCACCGCGCCGACGGCCGTGAGGAAGACGGCCACCGCGATCAACATGAGAATCATCCGTTTCTTCATGACAGAGAAACCTCCCCCTTCATCGAACACCTCCGGAACCCGAAGCGTTGCTCCTCCCCGAATCGTCGATCGTGATGCCGCGTCGCTCGAGCAGGACCCCCTCGGCCTGGTCGAGCTCGGTGTCGGCCTTGCGGTAGTCGGTCAGCGCCGAGGTCTCCGTGACCCGGGCGTTGGTCAAATCGTTCTGGCGCGTCAAAACCAGGAAATTCGTCGAGAGCCCCGCCTGAAATCGCTCCTCTTCCGAGGAGAGCTGCGTCTCCGCGGCCGCGCGCGCGGCGCGGGCGGCCGCGATGCGCTGCACGGCCGTCTCCAGAGCGAAGACCGCGTTGCGCACTTCGGCGCCGACCTGCTGCTGTGCGGCGGTGATTCCGTAGGAGGTCTGCGCGACCCGCGACCTGGCCGCCGCGAGATTCGCCTTCGCCGTGCGGTTCCCCAGCGGAAACGAAAAGGCCAGGCCCGCCGACGCGTCGGGGAATCGGTTCTCGCCGATCGTCCCGTAGGAGCGTCCGGCCCCTCCGGACAGTGGCGCCGGCGCGACGACAGGCTCCCCGGTGAAGCCCACGGCGTCCGGGTTCACGCCTCCGGCGAGCCCGCGGCGCTGGTAGGACGCGACGACGTCGAGGCGCGGCAGGAGGTCGCTCCGGCGTCCCTCCACCTGGACCCGGGCGCGCTCGCGTTGGGCGCGGGCCTCCGCGATCTCCGGACGCCGGGCCAGCCCCGCGGCCAGGGAGTCGGAGAGGCTCGGCTTCTGCACGTCCGTCTCGGCAGCGTCGCCCGGCACGAGGTCCGCGGCCCAATCCGGATCGCTCGGGTCGCCCAGGACCAGCAGCTTCAGCGCGTTCTCGGCCTCTTCCACCCGCCGGCGCGCCAGGGCGAGGTCGCCCTTGCGCCGCTCGAGCTCCGCCGTGGGCTGGGCGACGTCCGTCCGGGCCAGCGTGCCGGCCTCGGCCCGGGTCTTCGTCTCGGAGAGCTGGCGGCCGGCCAGCTCGACGGAGCTCTCCAGGGAGACGACGTCCCGCCGCGCGGCGACCAGGCTCCAGTATGCGGTGTCCACCACCGCGACCGTCTCGGAGACCGTCCGCGCCAAGCGCGCCCGCGAAGCGCTGCGGACCGCCGCGGCGACCCGGATCGCCTCGCGCGCGGGATCCACGCGGAGATTCCGAAGGAGCGGCTGCGCGAACGACACGCCCACGCCGGTGTCGTAGGCCGGAGACAGAATCGTGAAGACTCCGTTGGTCGTCGCGCGGCCCCAGTTGGTGAAGAGCGAGACCGATCCCCCCGTGGGCAGAAGCTGCGAGAGGCCGGTCGAGGCCTCGACGCTCTGGTTGTCCGGAGCGAGCAGTCCCGCCGGCGCTCCCGAGAAGATCGAGTTGACCGGATCGGTGTTCTTCTCCCACGCGAAGTTCGCGCTCCAGAGAACGTCATAGGCGCCCCGCGCGCTGGTTACACCGGAGTCCGCCTGGACGACGTTCTCGCGCTCGACCGCGAGGCTGGTGTTGCGCTGGAGGGCCCGCCGGGTGGCGTCCGCGAGGGACAGCGCCAGCGGCCGCGGCGCGGGCTCGGCCGCGGAGAGAATTGCGCCGGCCAGAAGCATCGAAGAAGCCGAAAGCCATTTCATGAATAGTCCTTGGTTTCGCACCGCGCGGAGGACGCCGGCGTCTCCCGCGAGGAGACGTTGGACCGCGCGATGCGGGGATCGAGCGTCTGGGCGATCAGGTCGAACCGGCGGCGCTTCAACGCCGACAGCGCGCTGCGCTCGACCGGCGTCAGCTCCAGGCCCTGGGACGCGGCGACCTCGAAATTGGGAGTCCGATCGGGCAACGCCCGTGAAGAAAAAAAGGACCGCCGAAAATCCTCGTCCGTCAGGATCTTTCCCAGCAACATTTCCACGCATCGTTGAGACATCGGCGTCGCTCTCCTTGAGTAGGACGAACGGCGAGTCTCCAAATCGACCGCCGCCGCCGGCAGTCGGCAATCCCACGTTTCGTGCCACGGCGGCCCGGGCGCGCGGAAAGCGGGGAAAGCTCCTGCAATGAGAGGCCTGCGCTCCCGAGTCGTGTGCTCCCGCCGGCCGACCGGGGAGGTTGTGTCTGCGGGTTTCTCGACAGTGTGATGAGAAATCGGCACTCGCCGGGGCGGGAGCCCGGGTCGCGGACCCGCGTCCCCGGCCGTGCCAGAATGAGCCGCTTGGAGAAGAAAAAGAAACAACCGGAGGTGGACGCCCGCTCAGCCGAAGCCGTCGCCACGATCGACGCCTCGGCCTGGACGAAGCTCGTGGTCCTGGGCGCCCTTTGCGCTCTCTGGTCGGTGTTTCTCTGGATGGAGCTCGTGCTGCTGCGCTCGGGCGCAGGGTCGTTCTGCGCGGCCGAAGGCAAGCTCGATTGCTCGGCGGTCTGGAACGGCGCGTTCGCGTCCGCGATCCAGCGGCTCACCGGGCTTCCCGTCGCCGGCTGGGGGCTGGTGTGGAGCGCGGCGGCCTTCGCGCTCGCGCTGGCCGGACTCCTGCGCGCCGCGCAGGCAAGGCCCGCGGTGCGGATCCTTTCGGCCGTCCGGCTCACCGCGCTCGCGGGCGTTGTCGTCGCCGCGGTGATGCTCGCGGCGAGCTTCGCCGCCGGCGCGGTCTGCCTCGGCTGCCTCGGAATGGACGTTCTCGTCGCGGCCTACGCCGTCGTCGCCCTTCGACCCTGGCGTCCTGCCGGGCTCGGGCCCTGGCCGCAGGCGGCGGTCCTGGCCGGCGTCGTCGCCGGCGCCGCGTTTCTGCTCCTCCTCTATCCGGGTCTCTCGACGCCCAGGTCCACCGAAGAGGCCGGACGCCGCGCCGTGGAGACGGCCGCCCGGCCTTCCGATTCCTCCGATTCGCAGGCCCCCGCGGACGGAGCCTCCACCGGGACGGGGTACCCCGACCGGGACAAGGCCCTCACCGACCTCGTCCAGTCTCTGGACCCCCAGATGAAACAGACCCTCGCGGACTCGCTGGCGATCTACCGCGCGTCGGCTCCGCAGCCCCTGCCTCCGCCGCGCGCGCTCGTCGGCGCGGAGATGGCGCCGGTGCGGATCACCGAGTTCACCGACATCCTCTGCGAGCACTGCGCGAGCCTGAACCAGACGCTCCACACGCTGCGCGAGAGCGTCCCGCCCGGCAGCTACAGCGTCGACGCCCGGCAGTTCCCGCTGGACGGCCGCTGTAATTCCCTCCTGCAGCCGGGCAAGGAGGGGGACGACGTGCGCTGCGTCGCCGCCAGGCTGCGGATCTGCGCCGAGCCGACCGGCAAGGAGCCGGACCTCGCCGCGGCTCTCTTCGAGAAGCAGGAGGGCCTGACGGGAAACGCGGCGATGTCGATCGCCTCGCGGTTCCTGTCCCGGGACCAGATGGACTCCTGCTTCGCCTCCCCCAGGGTCCGAGAGGCGCTCGAGCAGGACATCGCCGCGGCGGCCCACTTCGATTCCGACGGAACGCCCATCGTCGCGATCAACGGCCGGAAGGGCACGAGCTTCGCGCCGTTTCTCTACGCGATCATCCTGACGCGCGGCAAACCCGACCATCCCGCCTTCGCGGCCCTGCCGCCCGGAAACCCCTCCGCGCATCTCCACTGAGGCCGCGGCCGACCGGAATCCAGGACCGATCCGGACGGCTCAGGTGATGCTGTATTTCTGGATGCGCGAGTAGAGCTGCGAACGGGTGATGCCCAGGCGCCGGGCGGCCAGGGCCTTGTTGTTCCGCGCCTCCTTCAAGGCGTTTTCCACGAGGCTGCGCTCGACGTCTGAGAGGTTCTGATCGGGCGGCGGCGCCGGCGGCCCGGCGCTCTTGCCGTTTCCCGATTTCGGCGCGGGCAGGTGCTCGGCGGTGATCAGGCCGCCGTCGCAGAGGATGATGGCCCGCTCGATCGCGTTGCGCAGCTCCCGCACGTTCCCGGGCCAGGAGTAGGCGAGCAGGGCCGCCCCGGCGTCCCGGGAAATGCCCGCGCAGGGCCGGCTGACCGTCTTCCCGATCTCCTCGGCGAAGGCCTCCGCCAGCGGCAGGATGTCGTCCTTCCTCTCACGCAGCGGAGGCAGCGCGATTCCGAAGACGCTCAGGCGGTAGTAGAGGTCCTCGCGAAAGTCTCCGCGCGCGAGCGCGGCGGAGAGATCGCGGTTGGTCGCCGCGATGACCCGGACGTCCGCCTTCTGCACGCGCGAGCCGCCCAGCCTCTGGAACTCGCGCTCCTGGAGCACGCGCAGGAACTTGGCCTGGACGGCCGGAGACATCTCGGCGACTTCGTCCAGGAAGAGCACGCCTCCGGCGGCCTGCTCGATCTTCCCGGCGCGGGATTGCAGAGCGCCGGTGAACGCGCCGCGCTCGTATCCGAAGAGCTCGGATTCCAGGAGCTGCTCGGGAAGCGCGGCGCAGTTGATGGCCAGAAAGGGCTTGTCCGAGCGCGGCGAGGCGGCATGGACCGCGCGCGCCACGACTTCTTTTCCGGTGCCGGACTCGCCGGTCAGGAGCACGGTCGTCTCCGTCGGCGCGACCTTGGAGACGAGGTCGAGCACCTCGCGCCAGCTCTTCGACTTCCCGATGATTCTCCGCGGGTCGCCCATGTAGGACGCCAGCTGCTCGGAGAGGGCGGCCAGGCGACTCTCCAGCCGCTGCGCCTCTTCCCGCGCCGCCGCGGCCAGCCGCGCCTCCTCGGCCAGCTTTTCGTGCGAGAGCACGAGGGCGACCTGATCGGCGATCCGGCGCGCGATGTCGGCGTCCTCTTCGCGGTACTGTCCGACCGTCCGGGAGAGGAAATTCAGGCCCCCCACGATCTCCCCGTTGAGGCGCACCGGGACGCGCAGAAGCGACCGCATCCCGTCCTGTTTCATGGTCTCGTACTTGCCGCCGCAGCACCCGGGCTCCTGCCGCAGGTCCCGGACGAGGAAGAAGGTCCAGTCCGCGTCGGTGGCCGGATCGCCGTCGACGGAGATGGTCTCCGGGAGATCGGGCACGCGCTCGCCGGTGTAGGCGTGGACCCGCACCGTCTTGCGGTCCTCGGAGAAGAGGCCCAGCGCCAGCCGGTCGTGCGGCAGGATCTCTCCGATGGCGTCGGAAAGCTGATCGAAGACGTCCCGGATGTCCAGCGCCTTCGACAGCGTCGGCAGCAGCGCCTCCAGCGCCTCGCTCCTGCGCCGCCGGTCCCGCTCCTGCCGGAAAAGCTGGTCGTGCTGGAGCGCGATGGCGACGAGGTCCGCGATGGCGAGGACCGCGGCCTCGTCCTCTCGATCGAAGGCTCCGGCCTGCGACGAGGCAAACCAGATCGTGCCGAGCGGGCGCGCCGCCGGAAGGAGGCTGGCCATGAGGGACCGGCAATCGAGGCTTTGGATCCGGCGGTCGAGAAGGAACGCCGGATCGAGCACCGCCGAGACGTCGGCGTAACGCGACACTTTTCCGAACTCGGTCAGGCGCACACCGGGCGAAACGTCGGACCTCCGGTACTGCCCGATCTCCTCGACCGTGGCGTTGCCCGCGACCGCGTACGCCGAGAACGCGACGTCGTCCACGTTTTCGAACGGGGTCGAGGGGTCGTGGACCACGCTGACTCCCATGGTTTCGAACGGCAGGACCTGTCGGGTGGCCTCGGCGACGCGCGCGAAGATGTCCTTGAGCTCCAGGCTCTCGGCCATCGTCCGCGCGATCGCGGAGAGGACCAGGCCCAGCCTCTCCTCGCGGGAGGGCACCGGGCGGGGAATCGAACGGCTCAGGACTTCCATGATTTCAACTCCAGACGACTCCTGCCTCACATAACGATTTCCGCGGGCCGGGGTTTTATTCCCGGAGCCCGCGGCGCGGCGCCGGCGCGGCGGATGTGCCCTCGTGTTTTCCTGAATCGAGGATGGGCCGGAGCGCGTATGCGGCTCCCGCCTCGCCGGCGGCTCCTGCGGGGGCTCCCGCGGCGGGGCCATAGAATCGGAGCGCGGAGGAATCTATGCGCGTCGTCGTGGTCGGAGCCAGCGGGACGATCGGAGCGGCCGTGGTTGGGGCGCTCGAGGGACGCCATGAGGTCGTTCCGGTGGCGCGCACGCGCGCCGAGCGCCGGGTCGACATCGGCTCGGCGGACTCCATCCGCCGGCTCTATGACGGGATCGGATGTTTCGACGCGCTGATTTGCGCGGCAGGACTGGCGAAATTCGGCCCGCTCATGAGCCTGAGCGAAGAAGACTTCCGGCTCGGTCTGGACAGCAAAGAAATGGGCCAGATCAACCTCGTGCGTCTGGGCCTGGAACACGCGCGCGACGCCGGATCCTTCACCCTCACGAGCGGCGTGCTCTCGGTCGAGCCCACGCCGGGAAGCGCGGCGATCTCTCCGGTCAACGCCGCCGTGGAGGCCTTTTGCCGCGCGGCGGCGCTGGAGATGCCGCGGAAGATCCGGATCAACGCGGTCCGCCCCCCCTGGGTCGCCGAGACGTTGGCCGCCATGGGCCGAGATCCGGCCGGCGGCCTTCCGGCGGACAGGCTGGCCCTGGCGTACGTGGACTGCGTGGAGGGCAGCGCCACGGGAGAGATTCTGGACGCGCGGCGCTTCGCGTGAAGCCGTCGAACCCGTCCCGGGGCGCCGGGACCGCCCTCGCGCGCGCCTCCCGCGAGCTGCGCCGGTTCGCCCTGGGCTTTCCCGAGGCGGCCGAGGATTTTCCGTGGGGCGAACGGGTCGTCAAAGTGCGTGGGAAGGTGTTCGTCTTCCTGGGGGCCGATCCGATTCCCGGCGGGCCCATGGGCATGTCCGTCAAGCTCTCCGAGTCGCGCGAGGCGGCGCTCGACCTGCCCTTCACCAAGCCGACCGGCTACGGACTCGGAAAGTCGGGTTGGGTGACCGCGTCGTTTTCGGCGGGCGACGATCCGCCGACCGAGATCCTCAAGACCTGGATCGCGGAAAGCTACCGCGCCGTGGCCCCAAAGAAACTCCTGCCGGGCGTGAGGTATGAGGCGTGACGCGGGAGGCGGGAGGCGGGAGGCGCGCGCCGCGGGAGCGAGAGCGCAGCGACGGATCAGGGCCGCGGTCGAGCCCGCATCCGGCCGAGCCGCGGACCGGTGCGCCCAGAGGGCGCAGATCCGGAGCAAGCGGGAGCGACGGCCTTATCGCGCCTTCCACGCCTCCGCTGGCCGCGCCGCGAGGGGAACGACGCCGGTCGCCCCTTCGTCGACCCAGTTGGCCTCGGCGATGAAGTCCACTTCGAGCCGGCCGCACGTCGGGCACCGGCTCGGCCAGAACTCGCCCCCCTTGAGCACCCCCGGCACTTCGTTCAAGTAGGTCGTTCGGCATCGCCTGCATCGTCGCCGGAGGAGCTTGGTGGTCTGCGGTTGCATTGCTGCTAAGACTGTCGCGCCGCCCCTGCCTCATGCAAAAAGCGAACCGGAGACCAGCAGCCGCCGGACCGCCCATCTCCCCGGAGAAGGAGGCCCCCCCGGAGACACCGCCGGCCCCGGGGTGCCCTCGGTTAGGCCTTGAGCGTGGCGATGGCCTCTTCGATGCGCTTGTGCTGCGTTTCCGGCGCCATGCCCAGCGCCTTGGAGTAGTTGTCGATGGCCGCCTTCTTGTTTCCGGCCGTGGCATAGCCCTCGGCCAGGCTGTCCCACACGTTCCAGGACTGCGGATGCTCGCTCGCGTTGCGCTGGAAGATCGCGATCGCGTCTTCGAGCTTCTTCTGTCCCATCAGCTGGTAGCCGTAGAGATTCAGGTCGACTTCCGTGGCGATCTTGAAGGATCGCGCCCGAAGCGCTTCGGCGGTCTTGGCATCGCCTTTCTTCTCCAGAAGCGTGGCCTTGACCCGCAGGTTCTGGAAGTTTTCGTTGAGGCCGATCGACTGGTCGGACCATTTCAAGGCCTCGTCGAGGTTGACGCCGTGCTGCGCGCAGTAGGCCGCCGCCTGGTTCCATCCCTGCCAGGAAAAGCGCGGCAGGCCGCGCAGCTGGTTGCGCAGGTCCTCGACCACGACCGCCGGCGTGTCGACCTCCACCCGGAACGGAATCGCCATCTTTTCCCAGCGAAGGGTCGCCGTGACCGCGGTGTCGGTCGGATCGTCGAAGCGGTAGGAGAGACGCTCCTCGAAGGGCGCCTCGTGGGGAGCCGCGGTGACTCGCAGCGCGTCCTCCTTCGCGTCATAGCTGAAGCTGCCCCAGGCCCAACTCACTTTGGAGAACGCGATCGCCCATTCCTTCTCGCCGGGAATCATGTGAAGGCCGTAGGCGCCCGCTGCGAGCGGCTGGCCCTCGACCTTCACCGGCGTGGAAAATCGAATCGTGGTGTTCTCGTTGGCGCCTGCGCGCCAGGGTTCGCCGTAGGGCACCAGGCCTCCCCAGACTTTCCGGCCGTTGACCGCCGGCCGGTGGTAGGAGATCTCGATCTCGGTCAGGCCGACCGTCTGACTGACCACCGCGGCGGGACTGGCTTGCGGCAGCCTCAGGGGCGCCTGGGCCTCGACCGATGCCGCGACGGCCAGGCAAACGGCCGCCGGAACCAGGCGTCGAGAGAGCAGGGAATGTGACATCGTGTCCTCCTTCGAGTGCATTCGGTGTTCGCTGGTACGAAAACCGGTGATTCCGGTTTCACGCTGAAGGTCCACCACCCGGCCTCCCAGGGCCCGCCCAGATCGGAAGACTCCCGCCCGGGAACAGCTCCTCCCGAGAAAAATGAAAGAGTGAAGGCGTGATGTCTCGTTTTCGGTGGGTTTTGGACACGGAAAGTGCTGGTTCGCTCCGACGCCCTCGGCGAAGGGCAGCCCGGCGGGCTCTCCCGATGATGGGCGTGATCACCGTCGTCCCCGGCGACCGCGACAGGGATTGATTCGAGGCGCGTGAGGCGTGAGGCGTGAGGAGTGAGGAGCCGAGAACGCCCTCTCAAACCCTAGTCAATCGAATTCTCGAATCTACCTACACGTCCTAAAGCTCGCGGCGCGCGTAGTCTCCTGAGCGGAAGCGAAGGAGCAGGCGCGCGCCGCGGGAGCCGAAGCGCAGCGAGCGGTCAGGCGTTTGGTCGAGCCCCTTTGGGCGAGCCAAACGCCGGTGCGCCGAAGGCGCAGATCGAGAGCGCAGCGGAGGCGACGGTTACGGCACCAGCTTCGACAGCGTGCTGGGAGGAATTCCTCCCGACGGCCACTGAACGAAGTTGCCGTTGGAGTAGGCGATGTCGTCGTTGAAGTCTTCCGTCGGGCCGCAGAGCAGCTTTTCGAACTCGTCGCCGTCCTCGCCCCGGGATTGGATGAGGTAGAACTCGCCGGAGGCGTCCAGCGAGTAGCCGAACACGCGGCCCCATCCGTCGCGCAAAGGCGAATGCGCGATGTAGGTGGGCACCAGGCCCGCGAAGGCGTTCGGTTTCAGAGGTTCCGCGGGCGGAAACGCGATGCCCGGAACGCAGGAGCCCGACGCCGCCGGATACACGTTGTGGTCGACGGCATAGGCTTCCAGGGCCGCGCCCAGCGTGCGCATGTCGCACATGGTCTGGCGCTGCTTGGCGCTGCGAATGGCCCGATGCAATCCCGGAAGGGCGATCCCCGCGAGGATTCCGATCACCGAGACGGTGATCAGAACTTCGATCAACGTGAAGCCGGCCTGCCGCGGTCGCCGATCTCTGGGGTGCATCTGCGGCTCTTCATCGCAATGCCGGTGCCAGCCCGGCGGATTCGCAAACGCCTCGCAGGGCGAGAGTTACCGCAGTAAAACGCGTCGTGTCTTGTCTCTGCGACATGTCCCCCGAGACACCATTCCGGCGCTTGCGCGAGAATGACGCGGTGCGCGGTCGGTCCGTCTCGGTCCTGCTGGTCTTGTGCGCCTCCGCAGTCTGCGCTCCGGCCCTTTCGCCGGCCCGAACGCACCGCCGCAGTCCGCACGTCGAGATCACCGCGATCGTCCGCGTCGAAGCCGCGCCGCGCCGAACCCGGCACGCCAATTCCCGGGAGTTCGAAGAGCTCGACGTGCGCGTCCTCTCCGCTCAGCCCGCCGGCGCCGGACCCGCCGTCGACATGGCCGGGCCGGTGCACGTCGTTCACGACCTGACCTGCGGAGGAGCCTGGCTGGAGGCGCAGCCGGGAGATCGGCTGGAGATCAAGGGCGAGTACGTGCATCCGAGCCGCGGGCGGGACCTCGTCCACTTCACGCACGCGGCCGGCGCCGGCGCGTGCGGGAACGGCGCGCACGCGGACGGCTATCTGCGCCAGGCGCCGCCGGAGATCCCGAGCGCCGCGGCCGCCGGGGTGGATCTCTTCCAGGCCGTGGTGCGGCCCGTGGTCGCGCGCCGCTGCCTCTGCCATGAGAAGGGAGGCCGAATGTACGAGCGTCTGCCCTTCGACGATCCCTCGGTGCTCTCGACCCATGCCGCCGGGGTCCGGCGCCGCCTCAAAGGGGACGACCTCGCGGCGTTCGAGAAGTGGATGGCCACGGTCGCCGCGAGTCCGACCTCCTGAGGTCCGGCCCGTCGGCCGTCACTCTTCCAACCAGTCGCGCGACCGTTCGACCGCGCGTTTCCATCCGCGCAGGGCCTGCTCGCGGCGGCCGTCGTCCCAGGAGGGCTCGAACGTGCGCTCCGCCCTCCACAGGCGCGTCAGCTCGCGCGGGGTAGCGAAGACTCCGGCGCCCAACCCGGCGGCGAAGGCGGCGCCGAGCGCGGTCGTCTCTCGAACCACGGGTCGGAGAACCGGCGCGCCGAGGATGTCGGCCTGCATCTGCATGAGCAGGTCGTTGACGCTCGCGCCCCCGTCCACCTTGAGGACGTCCAGAGGCCGTCCGCAGTCGGCGGCCATCGCGTCGGCCACTTCCCGGGTCTGGAAACAAATGGCCTCGAGCGTGGCCCGGACCAGGTGGGCCCTGGACGCGAAGCGGGTCAGGCCCACGATGGCGCCGCGGGCGCGCATGTCCCAGTACGGCGCGAAGAGACCCGAGAATGCGGGAACGAAGTACACCCCTCCGGCGTCGGGAACGGTTCCGGCGACGGCCTCGGTCTCCGCGGCGCTGGCGATGAGCCCCAGGCCGTCCCGGAGCCACTGCACCGCGGAGCCTGTGACCGCCACGGCGCCTTCCAACGCGTAGGCGCGTTCCCCGCCGGTCGCGCCGGCCGCCGTGGCCAGGAGCCCGGAGACGCTCCTGGGCGGGATCTCGCCGGTGTGCTGCAGAAGAAACGATCCCGTGCCGTAGGTGTTCTTGGCGGCGCCCGCGGCGAAGCAGGCCTGTCCGAAGAGCGCAGCCTGCTGGTCGCCGAGATCGCCGCAGACGGGAATCGCCGCGCCGAACGGCCCTTCCCGGGATGTCTGCCCGTAGGGCTCCCCGGCCACCGACGGCCGGATCGCCGGAAGCAGGCTCTCGGACACTCCGAACCGATCGAGCAGGACGGGATCCCACGAGAGCCCGGCGAGATTGCAGAGCAGAGTCCGGGACGCGTTGGTCGGGTCCGTCACCAGGGCTCCCCCGCGCGCCCCTCCGGTCAGGTTCCAGATGATCCAGGCGTCCATCGTGCCGACGCAGGCGTGCCCCGCGGCGGCGAGATCGCGGAGTCCCTCGACGTGTTCGAGGAGCCATCCGATCTTGCTGGCCGAGAAGTAGGTCGAGATCGGCAGTCCGGTGCGCTCCCGGACGTCCTCTTCCCACCCCTGCTCGATCCAGAGCCGGCAGCGCTGCGCCGTCCGGGTGTCCTGCCAGACGATGGCGTGGAACAGCGGACGCCCGTCGCGGCGGTCCCAGGCCACGACCGTTTCGCGCTGATTGGTCACGCCGACGGCGAGCACCCGGCCCCGAGGGACCGCGCGCAGAGCCTCGGCGACGACCTGTCCGGTCCGATCCCAGATCTCCGACGCATCGTGCTCCACCCAGCCGGGCTGCGGAAGAATCTGCCGGTGCTCCCGGTACGCGGAGGCGGCCGGGCGCCCCTCGCGGTCGAACAGGATGCAGCGCGTCCCGGTGGTCCCCTGGTCGATGGCCGCGATGTAGTCACGCATGATTCAGTGACGAGTGACCAGTGACCAGTGACCAGTGACGAGACAAGTCAGAAGAACGGATCAAGCGCTCGGGCACCTCGAGGCGTCTCAGAGGATCGCCCCCGACGGCCCGGTCAGGCCGGTTTCGTTCCGCCCGGGCCGCTCTTGCGAAGGCGGTGCAGGACGCGGCCGAGACGGACGTTGACGGCGTTGTCGCGCCCGAGGAACGGAACCACCGGGCGTCGCCGCTCCCCCAGGGCATCGCGCAGCTCGAGCAGGTCGCGGCTGCGGGGCGCCATGGCCAGGCCGCGCGCGACCGCGTCCACGGCTTTCTTGCGGATTCCGGCGTGCATGGCCAGGCGGGCGACCGCCGCCCAGATTTCCGCGTTGCGGCGATCGGCGGAAAGGGCCCGCTGGCAGGTTTCCAGCCCTTCCTGCAGGTCCCCGGTCATGCCGATCGCCAGACCGTACGCCGCCATGACAGCCGCGCCGATCGCCCGATCCTGAGCGACCTGGCGTGAGCAATATTCGGCCAGAATCTCTTGTCCCAGAGAATACTGTCGGCGTCGGACGAGGTCGCGTCCCCGCCGGGCCAATTCTTCGTCGGAAAGTCGAGCCCAGTCAGCCATCGAATTCCAAGAAAAAGTTTACCGCCGAAATCCCGAGGTCCGCCGCGGGATCGAGAGGGAACAGGATCAGCCGGCCGGGGAGCGCTCCGCGACGGCCGGCATCTTTACTCGAGCTCCGACCAATCCATGTCGATTTTCAGGCCGAGCCGACGGTCGGGAAGGCGCCGGCGATCGGCCGAGTCCCTCCGCTCGGAGGACGCGCTTGCGGCCCCGCGCGCCGGAGCGGCCGCCGCCGCGCGCGCCGGCCGGACCCGCCGAGGCACGCTCATGCGTCGCTGCACCCCCCGCCGTTCGGAATTCTTCTTTCCCGGTTCGATCGGGATCAAGACAACCCGTTTCATCCACGAGCCTCCGTCGCGAATCGAGTGCGACGACCCAATGATACCCCCGGGACGCCGGCCCCGCTAGATCTTGCAGGTCGCGAGCCCGCGTTTCTCCAGATAACACTGATGGTATTCCTCGGCGGCGAAGAACGCCGGCGCGGGAACGATCTCCGTCACGACCGGCCTGCCGTACCGACCGCTCTCTTCCAGCGCCTTCTTCGAGCGCTCCGCCTCGGCCCGCTGCTCCGGCGAATGGAAGAACACGGCCGAGCGGTATTGCGTTCCGACGTCCGGCCCCTGCCGATTCAACTGCGTCGGGTCGTGCTCCCCCCAGAAGACCTCGAGAAGCTTCCCGAAGGTCACGCGCGAAGGATCGAACTCGACTTCCACCACTTCGGCATGGCCGGTTCGGTCGGTGCACACGTCCTTGTAGGTCGGGTTCTCCGTGCGGCCCCCGGTGTAGCCCACGGTCGTCGCCACGACGCCGGGCACCTGCCGGAAGGCGGCTTCGACTCCCCAGAAACATCCCGCGGCAAACGTCGCTCTTTCGGTTTTCATGTTTGACCTCAAGTCCCGAGTCCCGAGTCCCGAGTCCCGAGTCCCGAGTCCCGAGTCCCGACTAAGCAATTAGATCACCGACTTGCCGCCGGATTCAGGTCCAACCGGGGAAGAAGAGACGACGCTCGTGTCGATCGCCCCGGGGTCCTGAACCTTCGAAGGCCGCCCCGCCCCGCGCGTGGCGAGGAACACGGCGGCCGTCCAGGTCGGAACGAGATCGAAAAAGGGGATGAGCTCGGCCAGAAACGTCGGAAGGAAGGCCCAGTGCCATCCGACCAGGACGAGCATCGCCAGAGCCACGGCGGCGTCCAGGGCATCGTTGACGATGGAGGCCGCGCCGGGCCAGAACACCGGAAAGACCACGATCTGGAGAAAATCGGCCCCGATCGCGATGGCCCGGGCCGCGCGAACCCGCGACGGCAATCGGACGTCCGATTTTTCCGTAGCACTCACGGGTCCAAGGCTAGCAGCCCGCGGCCCGCCGCGCACCGAGGATCCGCGCCGGGGCGAGCGTCCCTGGACTGGAGTCCGGAGGCGAGCCTGCAGGGGCCGGCGTTGCCCGGGGGCGGCCCTGTCCGAGGGCACACGCCACGGTGACCACGATGCCAGGCCGTTTCTGTGCCCGAGTGACCGGAGCGGCGGCCCGGTGGCGACTCTCCGCGGCCCGGCCGCCGCGTGCCGCCAAGGCCAACGCCGGTGACTGCGGGCGGCTTCTTCGCCCATCGACGGATCGATAGATCGCCCGAGCAATCACCAACCCGGTCGCGAACGATGGGACGGGATCCTAGGACTCGGGTGCCTCCGGATCAAGCTCTGCGTCTCCCGCCGGCAGGGCGGCCGAGTTGCAGCCGCGCCAGCAGACCCAGTCCTCGCGTTTGAGCCGTCCCGACACGTCTCGCCGGGGCCTCCAGGTCGCGCCGCACTTGCGGCAGCGCAACTGTCGGTGCGAGCTGCGGGGGTCCAGAACCTCCACCCCGACCGAATCGTAGAATCGGTTCATCGGTTCATCGGTTCATCGAGCAGCGAGCCAGCCTCGGATTCCATCATGCTCTGGTCGAGCAAGCGCGGCGGTCACGCACGAGAGATCGGAATGCCCGAGCCCGGGCACGCGTTGCCAGCTGTGAGGAAAGACATGCGCCGTCATCTTCGAACACGCAGCCTCCTTCCGGCGCTCTGGGTCCTGGCCGGCGCCGCGGCGGTCCTTTCGGCCCAGGAACCCTCCCTGCAGATCGCCCGGCAGCTCAACGGCTTCTACGAGGGAGCGGGACCGGCCAACCACCTCAAGCTGACCATCCAGCCGGCGCGCCCGCTGCCCAACGTCCCCAACGCCTACCAGTTCGACGTGACGATCCTCGGCAAGTACGAGCAGGCCAACGTGAGCCTGCGGGGCAACCTCCGGGTTGCCCGGGAAGCCGACGGGATCCGCATCGCCTGGACGAAGGAGGACGGGCCGGGGTGCGACACGCACCTGGTGCCGGAGGGCGACGGGTTCGAGGGGAAGACGCTCGCCGGAATGTGCCAGAGCGCGTTCCAGAATCCGGTTCCCGGGAGCTGGAGCTTCCACATCGAGCCGGGAGCGATCGTTGTCCGCGACGTGCGCACGGGCGAGACGCTTCGCTTTCGTCGAACGAAAGGCTGAGCAGTCCGGCTAACGCCGCCGTCGGTCCGGGCGTCCTTCCCGGCATGAGAGCCCGGGCCGCGCTGTTCGCGATCCCCATCCTCGTCGGTCTCGCGGAGGCGCCGGCCCGGCGCCCGTCGCCCTTTCGCCCACCCCGCCTCGTCGCGATGGATGGCGGCCGCCGGCCCAATGCGGTCGCGGCCGGCGACTTCGACGGCGACGGCAAGCTCGACCTGCTCGTGGCCAGCGGCGGAACCGACGACGTGACCGTCTTCCGAGGCGACGGGCGCGGCGGATTCACGCGCGGCGGGTCCTTCCCGGCCGGCCCCTCCCCGACCGCAATCGCCGTCGCCGACCTCGATCGAGACGGCAAGCTGGACCTGGCCATCGCCAACCACGGGACGCCCCGCGTCACGATTCTGCTGGGCGACGGGCGCGGCGGCTTGCGTCCCGCGCCAGGCTCGCCGCTGGCGGTCCACAGCAACCCGCATCCGCACTCGATCGGCGCATGCGACATCGACGGCGACGGCCACCGGGACCTGGTCATCGACAGTTGGGCCGAAAATCGGTTCACCGTCCTTCGCGGGCTGGGACAAGGACGGTTCGCCGTCCCCGGAATGACGGTCGAGGCGGGACGCAAGCCCTACCGCAATCTCCTGCTGCGCGACGTGACCGGAGACGGCCGTTGCGACATCGTGGCCCCGAATATGGTCGAGCGGGCCATCACCGTCCTCGCCGGCGAC
The DNA here is from genome assembly GCA_963733955.1 of uncultured Acidobacteriota bacterium. Classification (GTDB taxonomy): domain Bacteria; phylum Acidobacteriota; class Thermoanaerobaculia; order UBA5066; family Gp7-AA6; genus DATFTF01. Next base: position 344,749 of record CAVTEW010000001.1, on the reverse strand, counting down.
GGACGCGGGCACTTCACCGGCGCGGCCGATCCTCCGACGCCGGCGGGGCCGTGCCCGTTCGCCGTCGCCGCGGGCGACTTCAACCGCGACGGGAAGATCGATCTCGCCGTCGCCAACTACTCGGGACACATCGACGACCCCTCCGGCGACGGGTTGACGTTCCTCCTGGGAGACGGCCGCGGGCACTTTCGGCTGGGCGGCAAAATCCCGACCGGCCGGGCCTCCGGTGACATCGCCGTGGGAGACGTCGACGGCGACGGATTCGACGACGCGGTTACTGCCAATGGGGGCACCAGCGATCTGACCGTCGCCTTCGGCGGGCCGGACGGCTTGTCGGCCGCGCGGGTGGCGACGGTCCCGCACGGCGGCGCTGAAGCGTGGCGCGTGGTCCTCGCGGACTTCGACGGCGACGGACGCGCCGACGCGGTCACCGCGAACTCCGAGAGCCATTCGGTCTCGATCCTGCTGACGCGCTGAGCGGCGGCCCGCCTCGGGTTCATTCCTTGGACACGACCGCGGCCTCCAGGACGAAGCGCGGCGCCGGCGGCTCTGCCGGTTGAACGAGGCCGGCGCCCCGCGTGATCGCCCAGCGGTGCAGCCAGGAAATCCCGCCGCCGCCCACGAAGGCATCCGGCGACGCGTAGGCCGGATCCTCCAGGGCCCGATCGAGCGTCACGAAGACGTAGCCGCGGCAGCGCCACGCCGAGGACCGCCGCGGCGGCCGCTGGAATTCGCCCGCTTCGACGCGGCGGTGTCGGGCGGTCGGCGGCGCGCATGCGCCCGAGGATAATCGACGCGCGACCGGTCGGACGCCGCGATGCGATCGCATCAGGCGAGGATCGGGGCAACCGGCATAACCTCGTCAGAGGCCACGCAGAAGGAGGTCCATGGCTTCGTTCTCGGATCTTTCGCTCAAGGAACGGCTCTTCCTCCTGGGGTACCGGTTCCGCCGCGTCGATCCGATCCCCTGGGCGGCTCCCCGCAAGGCGCTGAACCGATCGCGCGTCGCGCTGATCACGACCGGCGGCGTCTCCCTGCCCGAGCAGGCGCCCTTCGACCTCACGGTGCGGGGCGGAGACTTCTCCAGCCGCGAGATTCCTTCCGACGCGGACGTGTCGCGCCTGCGCATCGATCAAAGGTCGGACGCCTTCGACCACGCCGGCTTCGAGCAGGATCGCAACCTCGCTTTTCCGCTGGACCGCCTGCGCGAGATGGCCGGCCGCGGGGAGATCGGCTCGCTCTCGCCGCGTGCCTTCTCGGTCATGGGCTCGGTCACCGCTCCGGGCCGGTTCGTCGCCGAGACGGCTCCTGGGATCGCCGATCGCCTCGTCCAGGACGGCGCGGACGCGGTCTTGCTCGTCCCGGTGTGACCGATGTGCCACCAGACCGTCGGTCTGATCGCGGCGGAGGTCGAGCGGCGCGGCGTGGCCACGACCTCGGTGACGATGCTCCCGGAGATCACCCGGAGGGTCGGGGTTCCCCGCGCGTTGTCCGTCCCGTATCCGCTGGGCTATCCCCTGGGGCGCCCCGACGACGCGCCGCTCCAGGCCTCGGTCGTGCGCGCCGCGCTGGCGCTCTTCTCCCAACCCGGCCCTGCGCCGGTCCTGTCCGAGTTTCTCCCGGCGGCGTGAGGGCGCGGAGGAAGCTCATGGTCCGCGGCGAGATCTTCAACAGCACGACCCACCTGGGCGGCTCCATCTTCGCCGTGGGAGGCCTGGCCGCGCTGCTCTCCGCCTCGATCCGATCGGGAGATGCTCGGAAGATCGCGAGCTTCGCCGTCTACGGCGGTTCCCTCGTGGCGCTCTACCTTTTTTCCACGCTCTACCATGCGCTGTCGGGACCGGCCAAGCGCGTGTTTCGCCGGCTGGACCACACCAGCATCTACGTCCTGATCGCCGGGACCTACACGCCCTTCGCGACCATCAGCCTGCGGGGACCGGAGGGAACGCGGCTCCTGGCGGTGATCTGGTTCCTGGCCGCCGTGGGCATCCTCCAGGAGTTCCTGCTGCCCAAGCGGGTACGGCCGGTCTCGGTCTCCTTGTATCTGCTGATGGGCTGGCTCGCCCTGGTCGCCGCGGTCCCTCTCTACCGGTCGCTCGGCGCGGCCGGTATGGCCTGGCTGGTGACCGGCGGCCTCCTCTACACCGCCGGCGTCTTCTTCTATCTCGTCGACGAGAAGTACGCCCACAGCCACGGCATCTTCCACCTCTTCGTGATCGGCGGAAGCGTGGCCCACTTCGTGGCCGTGATCCTCTACGTGGCCTAAGCGGTCAGTCCGCCGGCCGGTGAGACTTCAGCTCGCGTTCGCGAGTTTCTTCTTGAGTCCCGCGATCGTCCTCTCCGAGCGCTGTCCCTCCGGAAGGCTCTCGGCGAACGCCACGGCCTCCTGGAGCGTCCTGCGGGCTCCGGCGGCGTCCCCCTTGCCGGCGTAGATCTCCGCGCGCGCGGTCAGGATCCCGATCTTGCGCGGCCCGTAGGCCCGCGCCAGCGCGCGGTCGGACGCGGCGAGCGCGTCATCCCAGCGGCGCATGGCCCGGTAGGCCAGGGCCAGACGCGCGGGCGGATTGTAGTCGTCGGGCGCGTCCCGCTGCGAGGCTTCCAGCATCGGGATGGCCCGCTCGGGCTCGCCGAGCTCGAGGTAGGCGCTCACGCGGTGCGAGTCGAAGACCATCCGCGCGGCCGGAGTCCCCGCCGCCGCGGCCTGCTTCTCCAGGTACGCGGCCCAGGCCGCGAGCGCCTTGCGGCGTCCCTCTTCGTCCTTAGCGTCCTCCCGCTCGTCGGCCAGCGACTCGTAGACCGAAGACACGTCGTCCGCGGCGGTGTCGGCCGGAGGCGCCGCGATCACGGCGCGCGCGTCGTCGGCCAGCGCGGCGAGCAGCTGCGGCCGCGCGGGATCCGAGGCGTCGATGCGGGCCGCGCAGGTCAGGCCGAGGCTGGCGACGTTGGCGGCCGAAGACGTCCGGGCGAGCTTGCGGAAGGCGTCCCGGGCCGTCTCCGCGCAGGGCCTGGATTCGCGAAGCACGTCGAGCGCGAAGAGCAGCGACTCGGTCGCGCGGGCGTAGTGCGGCCAGCCGGCCGGCGCCGCGGACAGCGCAGCCCGGTACTCGCGGGCCGCTTCGGCGTTCTTGCCGGCGCCGTAGAGGCGATCGGCGCGCGCGAGGATCTCGTCGACGCCGCGTTGCCGGCCGCCCGCCGCGGAGCGCCCGTCGTCGAGGATCTTGCCGACCTGAACCGCCGTCGCTCCGCCGACCCAGCGCACGAGCACCTTGTCCGATTGCGGATCGATCACGAAGAAGGACGGCCAGGCCTCGACGGGGAACTTCGCCAGGACCGGAGCGTTGTCCTTCTTTTCGGTGTTGATGGAGAGCCAGACGAACTGTCCGGCGCGCCGCTCGAGCTTCTTGTCGGTGAAGACAAAAGCCCGCATCGAGCGGCACGTGTGTCACCAGGGCGCCCAGGCCTCGAGGAAGATCGGAACGTGACGGCCGCGGGCGGCCGCGATCGCCTTGGCGTAGTCATCCTCGACGAACGGCAGAGCGGCACGGGCCACGCCGGACAGAGACGCGGTCAGGAGCACGAACGCAAGAGACTGTCGGATGCGGTGGACCCTCATGTCCAGATTCTGACGCCTTGGCCTCCCGGAAGCAAAGAGACATTCGACCGCTTCGAAAAAGCGACCGCGCAACCCTCCGTCAGAAAGGGACGTCGAGTTTCGCCGCAGCCTTCGGCGTCTGGTCGTCCACGCGCGGATACTCGGCGAAAGCGAGGCCAGGCGGAGACACGCTCCTGTTGAGGGTGCAGGGCGGGTCCTCCACGACGATCGCGTGTGGAGGCTCGGCCAGTAACCCAGCTTTCGGCGTGGCGGCTCCGTCGGCCAGCAGGGGCAGCGGCGCCGTTTGGCCGCCCGGGCCGGCCGGATAGGGCCGATAGTTGCCGGGGAGGAGGTCATCGCGGGAGACGGGAAAAGCGACGCGATTTCCCGGTTGATCATCTCCCGGCGCATAGCGTCGCGGAGCCGGCGGCGGGGCGGTCGGCGCGGTGCTTTCGAGAGGCACTGGGGGCGGCGCGGCTCCTCCCGTAAAAGCCGGACTCCGCACCACGGCGCCGCCAAGATCGAGCGGCGCCTTGTCCAGACTGTCGATGGGAACGACTCTCGCGACGCCCGAGGCCCGCAAGGCGACCAAAATGCCCTGGGGAGATGAGCGAAACACGAGGGTCGCTCCCTCGGCTTCCGGCTTGCTCTCGGCAAAAACGACGCCGCCGCCCTTGAGCTCGACTCGGTAGAGCGTCAAGGCACGTGCTTCGCCGCAGCCCATGAGAGCGACAAAGAACAAGGCTGCGGACGTCCGGCCGGCCATTGGACTCATTGTAGTCACCGGACACGGTCGCCGCGACCTTCATTAGCCGCCGCCTGGTCAGACTCCGTGGGGACGAACCGCCGCTTCTCGGGGGAAGCAGGGTACGCCGCGCTCAGATGATCGGCGTCGGCGTCAGAAAGATCGAGGTCGGGCTGGGCACCGGCGTCGGCGTCTGGAAGATCGGCGTGCCCGAAGGAACCGGCGTGGGCGACTGAAAGATCGACGTGGGCGAAGGAATCGGCGACAGGAACGGCGTCGAGGTCGGAGGCGGCGTGGCCAGGCCGGTCACGGTCGGACCCGGGGTGCCCGTCGCCGCCGGCGTCGGACCGGTGGGGACGGGAGTCGGGGTGAACTGGCCGGGAGGCAGCGGCGTGGGCGGCGGCGTCCCCACGGTCGGCGTCGGCGGGAACGGGATGACCGAGGGAATCGGCGTCGGTGTGCCGGAGCCCGACACCGGGGTCGCGGTCGGGGGAACCGGATTGGTCATCGTGTTGGAGTCCTTGCAGGCGAACGCGGCGCACGCCGCCACGAGCGCGGCGGCGAGCATCGAAGCCCGCCGCCCGCACATCCCTTCGCGTGATCGCATTCTCATCGAATCGATGCCGCCTCCGACCCGAACGTTACAGCGGCACGCGCCGCGCGCGGTGGCGGTCGATCCAAAAGCCCCACGGAAGGACCACGAGCCAACCCGTCGCCGCGCCGGTCACCGCCAGCGCCCGCACCTCCGGCGGTGGAGGTGCAAGCATCGCGCCCAGCCACATCGCCGCGAGCATTCCTACGAGAAGCCAGAGCGACCAGACGCCTTGCGGTCCGTCGGCCGCGTCGCGCCAACGTAGACCCCGATCCCGATCGCGTAGACCGCGCCTTCCACGGCGAGCGTGGCCGGGATCGAGTTCCAGAGTCCGAGCCCGACGTAGGGGCCGCGGAGGAAGACGGGCAGGTCGGGGCGGTGCATCGCCACGTCCAGGAACCAATGGCTGATCACGGCGAAGAAGAGCAGCAGCGCCGCCGCGGCGTCCCGCTTCCTGGCCCAATGCGCCGCCGCGAACAGGAGGCCCCAGGCGGAGAGCGCGATCAGGCTGTGGCTCCACGGGTAGTCGTAGAGGTCCAGGGGCGTCGCCCGGGGGTCCCGGGCACGATGCGAACGTGCTCCACCCCGAGAAGCAGAAAGAGGGGCCAGAGAAGGTCGGCCCACTGGACGGCGAGAAAAATCGTCCCCAGCGAGATCCGCGGAGCCGCTGCCTTGGCGGCGAACCCGAGGCCGAAGTGCCCGACGAACATCCGCGTTCCCGCTATCGGACCGCCGTCGCGAGCGTGTCGTGGTGCAGGGCGATCAACGTGCGCAGGTACGGGCCGATGTCGGCGGCCGAAGCGAAACCGGCCGCCCGGGCCGCAGCGTCCTGATCGGCCTGGGGAATGTCCGCGCTCTCCGCGTAGTGCTTGAGATCCCGGTAGCAGCCGACGGTGAAGAGGTCCCACGCCGCGCCGGCGGCGCGCACGAAGATCAAGTTTTGCGGGCGTTTGAGACGTTGGGAGTACGCATCTTCCATCTCGCGCTCCCGGCGCAAGTCGGCCAGCCGTCCGGGCAGCGCTTCGAACATCTCGACATGAAAGAAGCCGGCCTTGTCCGCCGCCGCCCGCACCTGCGCCAGGGGCGGACCCTCGACGAACACGTCCTCCTGCCGCGCGACATCCGCGCGGAGCCTCGCCTGGACCGCATCGGAGTACAGCGACGTCTTTTTGCGGCGCGCCAACCGCTCGGGCCGGTCGTACTCGGCCCAGGAGCCCATGGGAAAGAGCAGGAGCAGATCCCAGCGGTCGCCCTGGCTGTGGCGCATCCAGACGGGCGCCTCGTCGCCGCCCTGGGCCAGGGACGGCAGGTTCGCCTTGTACAGATCGATCAGATCGAGGAGCTTGCCGGGAGCGGCCTGCACCAGCGTGGCGCGGTAGAGGCACGGCTCCTCGGCGGCCGCGAGCGAAGGCGCCAGCAGCAGAAGAGCGAGAAGGATCGCCCGAGCCGTTTTCACCGGTTCAGCGCAGGAGCCACGCGCGGCGCACTTTGCCATCGCGGACCTCCGAGATCACGACGAGCGTCGGGGGAGCGCCGGCGAATCCGGCTACCGCGACCCGGTCGATCACGAAGTTGCCCTGGACCATCTCCTCCTGCAGCGTCAACCGCACGTCCGGCGCTGCGGCGAAACGAGCCGCGAAGCGGGAGCGGATCTGGTCGATCCCGGAGGCGGTCACACGATCCGGAAAGTCGTAGAGGACGGCGTCGGGCGCGAAACGCTCGAGCACGCCTTCGAGATCGTGGCGGTTGTACGCCTCGCCCTGCGCGCGCACGACGTCCGCCGGGCTCCCCGCGGAGCCGGACACCGGCGCCGATTCCGGGGCTGCGGCGGGAGGAGGAGGCGGCGGCGGCGCGGTCGGAGCCGGCGCGGGCGTGGCCGTCGGCGCGGGAGGCGCCGGCGTCGGGGTGTGCTTGGACAGATCGATCTCGATCGGCTGAATGGAGCCGGCCGAGCAGGCCGCGAAGCCCACGATCCAGATGAGGGGCCACAGTCGTCGCATGTCGTCCTCCTCCGTTCAGGAACGGGCCGCGCTTCGCGCGCGCACTCCTTGCTCGGTCAGGCCATAGAGCGGGGGCGTGGAAACTCCGAGCATCCCCAGAGAGACGTCGATCTGTCCCCGAGGATGCGCCTCGTGCTCCACCAACCGCGCGGAGCCACTTCCAGGCCGCCATCGGCGCTGCGCCCGGCGACGCGGTTGGTCCGCTCGCGCACACGCTCCCAGTAGGAGAGAAAGGCCCCGACGTCGCGGATCTCCACCCTCACCTCGGCAAGTGTTTCGGAGGGAGTCTCTCACACGCTGAGCGTCGATCGGCTCCGGATGCATCGGGTTAGACTCCGGCCATGGACAAGATGAAGATCGGCATTCTCGGATCGGGAGACGTGGGAAAGGCGCTGGGCTCGGCGTTCGCGGCGCTCGGGCACGAGGTCAAGATGGGCGCGCGCGACGCCAGGAACGAGAAAGTCGCCGCCTGGGTCGCCGGCGCGGGCGCGAAGGCGTCCGGGGGGACCTTCGCCGACGCCGCGCGGTTCGCCGACGTGGCCGTGCTGGCGACGCTCTGGAGCGGAACGGAGAACGCGCTGCGGCTGGCCGGCCCCGAAAATCTCGCGGGCAAGATCGTCATCGACGCGACCAATCCCCTCGTCTACAAGGAAGGGGCCCCGCCCTCCCTGGCGCTGGGCCACGTCGACTCCGGCGGCGAGCAGGTGCAGCGCTGGCTTCCCGGGGCGCGCGTCGTGAAGGCTTTCAACATCGTGGGCAACGCGTTCATGTTCCGCCCGCAATTTCCCGGCGGGCCGCCGGACATGCTCTTCTGCGGCAACGACGCCGCGGCCAGGAAGACCGTGGCCGAGATCCTCACGTCGTTCGGGTGGCCCTCGATCGACATCGGAGGCATCGAGGGCGCGCGTCTGCTCGAGCCGATGTGCATCCTCTGGGTGCTCTACGGCATCCGCACGGGGACCTGGAGCCACGCCTTCAAGCTGCTGAGGAAGTGAGGACGGACGGCTTGCGGTCTCGACCGCCGGCGCGATACCGCAGCGTCGAAACCGGAGCGCGGGCGGCCACAAGGGCCGCCCCTACGGCACGAATGCCAACGGTTGCGTAGGGGCGGGGGTTAGCGGCGGGCGGACCCGCCGCTTGTCGCGCTCTACGAGCGCTCGGTGCGTCCCCGCCCGCGCTCTCGTTCGCGAACCGTAGCGTAGGCGAGGGTCTAGTACGGGCAAAACGGATCGTAGGGGTCATAGCCGTCATAGACCCGCCGATAGATCCAGTGCGGAAACGGGTCGTACACGAAGACGCGCACGGTCCGGAAAGGCCGGAACCCGCCGCCGACGAAGCGGTGACGCAAGCGCGGGCCGGCGAAGAAGGCCCGGTGAGAAAATCGCGTCGGCCCGACGAAGACGCGGCCGTGTCCGCGCGCCGGACCTCCCCGGAAGCGCCCGCCGAAACGGCCGGAGACGGAGACTCTCGGGCCGCGATGCACGCCGCGCCCCCGGGTCTGCGCCGACGCTCCAGCCGGCATCAGGGAAAGCTCCAGCGCCAGAGCCGCACCGACGATCAGCGATTTCGCATTCTTGGTCATGGTCCATCCTCCACGACCTTGATTCGCAACGGCCATGCCGGAGCCCCGGTTCCCCGGGCCACGTCTAACCCTCAGTGCCGCGGGCGCTTCCAGGCGACATCGGGCGAGGACGTTCTCCGCGATTGTCCCCGTTCGGCGACCGCCTGACCCCCGGCGCAGGCAGTCGAGCCGCGACTACTCGGGAAGGGCCGCGTCGATCTCGACCGGCTGCGCGTAGTCGACGCCGTCGATCTCGAAGCCGAACAGCCGCCGGAAATCGCGCTGGAAGCCGCCGAAGTCGGCCAGGACCGGCAGCGTCTCCGTGGTGACCGCGCGCCAACGCTCCGAGATCACGCTCTGCACCTCGTCGCGCATCTCCCGGTCGTCGAGGCGGATGCGCCCCTCCTCGTCGAAAGCGGGCGAGCGGCCGGGCCCGGCGTGCTTCGCGAAGAGGCGGAGGATCTGATCGATGGGATATTCGAGGAGCCCTTTCTCGCCCAGCACCTTTCCCGCCAGGGCCAGATACAGCGGAACGCCGGGAATGGCCGACGACGCCTGCGTCACGACGGCCGCGTTGACCGAGACCCAGGCGCGTCCCTGGACCGAGGCGGCGAGGCGGCGGTCGAGATTACGGACCGTTTTCTCCAGGTCGGCCTTGGCCAGGCCGATGGTTCCGGTGCGGTAGATCGGCCAGGTCAGCTTGGGGCCGATGTAGGAATACGCGAGCACGCGCGCGCCGGGCGCCAGGAGCGAAGCCTCTTCCAGCGCGCCGATCCACCGCTCGAGATCGTCGCCGCCCATCACCGCGACGGTGTCGGCGATCTCCTGCTCGTCCGCCGGCTCGAGCCGCATGTCGATGACCCGGCCGCGGTCGAGGTCGATGCTCTTGGTCGTGTACGGATTCCCGACCGGCTTCAGGCTCGAGCGAATCGTCCGCCCGTCGTCGGGATGCACGCGCACCGGCGAGGCCAGGCTGTAGACGACCAGGTCGAGCGGGCCGAAGCCGCGGCGCAGGCGCTCGATCACCTGGCGCTTGACGTCGTTGGAAAAGGCGTCCCCGTTGACCGCGGCGACCCGGCGCCCGGCTTGCGACGCCAACTGGCCGACGGCGGAGGCGTTGTAGAACCCGGCCGAGGCGGTCTTCTTCTCCGAGGGCGGGCGCTCGAAGAACGCGCCGACCGTGTCCATCCCATAGCCGAACGTGGCGGTGATCCAGGAAGCCAGACCGTAGCCGGTGGAGGCGCCGATCACCAGCGCCCGGCCTGCGGGAGCCGCGGAGCCCCCGGACTTCTGCGCGGCCCGCACCTGATGGGCGACCGCCGCGGCGCATCCGGCGGGATGCGCGTTGGTGCAGAGGAAGCCCCGGATGCGGGGGGCGACGACTTCGAGCGGCACTCTGGTTGGTTCCTTCGGCCGCGATTCTATCGGCTTGCGTCGAAGCCGATGGGACGGTTGGCGGCGTTGCGGGCTTCGTAGAGCTCGCGCAGGACCTGCGCGAAGGCGAGCTCCGACTTGACAGCCTGGATGGCCAGCCGCGCCTCCCGGATGAGAAGGATGCAGCCGTAGAAGAGGACGAAGGTGCCGACCAGGCCCAGCACGAACGGAATCCAGCCCGCGAACGAGGCGAAGAAGGAGAATCCGATCGCGATCGTGGTGGCCACGAACGTCGAGAGGGAGACGTAGAGGCTGGCCAGCGACCCCTGGATCAGAAGGACGCGGCGGGACTGGACTTCCAGCTGACTGTCGACTTCACGCCGCCGTTCGGCCGTGAAGTCCGCCACGCGGCCCGCGGCGAGGTCCTCCACCAGCTGGGCCAGCTTGCGCGCCCGGTCGACGACGCGGGCCAGGCGCGCGGAGGTGGAGAAGATCAGCGCTCCGCAGGCGGAAATCAGCACCGCCGGCGTGATCATGGCGGAGAGCAGACCCAGGGCCGGCACGTCCGGGCGCATCGAAGGCGCAAGATATCCCGAAAAGCGGCCGCAACGGCCCGGTGTCCTTTCCCGGTGTCGCGACGGGCGCTCCGGTCGGGCTCATAATGGTCATTCCGTGCGCATCCGCGACATGACGCCCAACGACCTGCCGGCGGTGGCCGACCTCGCCACGCAGTTGGGCTATCCCGCGACTCTCCCCGAGATCGAGCCCCGCTTCAGCCATGTGCGGCGGTCGGGAGACGAGGCCCTTCTCGTGGCGGAGCTCGAGGACGGCGCGGTCGCCGGGTGGATTCACATCGGGGGCGACTTCTCCCTGACCCACGACGGCGTGGCCGAGATCAAGGGCCTGGTGGTGAGCAAGGACCATCGCGGACAGGGGCTCGGCGGCGAGCTCGTGGTGGCCGCCGAGGCCTGGTGCCTGCGGCGGGGGTTTCGCTCCGTGCGCGTTCGCTCCCGGGTGGAACGGGACGCCGCGCATCGATTCTACGAACGACGCGGCTACCAGCAGCAGAAAACCCAGCACGTCCTGCTGCACAAGCTGCGTTGAGGGCGGGAACTCAGAACCTGAAACTCAGAACTTAGAACTTAGAACTCAGGACGAGGACGCCCCCTCCCGATCCACCGCCAACCCCTCGACCACCTGCACGCCGGGCATCCGGGCAAAGACGTCCGGCGCGATCTTGAGCTTGCAGGAGCGGCTCCCGCCGCCGACGACGACGCCGTCGAGAGACAGGATCCGGCCGTCCACGTAGATCGGTAGATCCGGCGCCAATCCGAACGGAGTGACGCCTCCGATCATCATCCCGGTGAGAGCCACGGTTTCGTCTCCGGACGCGAAGGAGAGCTTCTTGATCCCCAGGAGCTCGGCGACCTTGTGATTGACGTCGAGCTTCGTGGTGGCCAGGGCCAGACAGACCGCGTACCGCTTCGGGTCCTTGCGCGAGGCGATCAGGATCGTGTTCGCCGAGATCGCCGGAGCGATCCCGTAGTGCGCGCAGAACGCGGCGGTGTCGGCCAGAGCGGGGTCGCAGGGAAGAACCTCGTAACGGGCCCCGAGCGCGTCCAGAGCGGCCCGGACGGACTGCTCGATGCCTTCGGCCGCGCTCACGCCGGGGAGATCCTCGCCACGAACGCGAGACTATCCCGCTCGAAGCCGGAGAGATATAGCATTTGTGCTATATCCGGCCGCCGCGTCAGACCTTCGCTTCCCCCCACTGCTCCCAGGCTTCGGATTCCGCGGCCTCGTTGGCCGCCGCCACCAGCCGGGCCAGCACGTCGAGGACCGGCTGGATCTTTCCGGCGTTGTCATCGGACCGGCAGGCGAACCACACGATCTTCTTTTCCGGATCCACATGGAACCGGCCGCAACCCGGGGTGTGGACGCGCGCCAGCGTGTAGCAGCGCATCCAGCGCTCGTCGAGCGGCCCGGACAGCTGCACCGCGAAACCGGTTCCGTCGCGGCCGAGATCCCAGGATGCGACGGAGTCCCGGTCGACGGAGACGTCGTAGGCCGTGAACGTGAAGACGGCCTCGGTGGTCTGTGTAGGGCGAGACATTTCGTTTCTCGGATCGCTGCCCTTTTTTTTTGCAAGGAGAGAGCCAGGCCGGCCGCCGCGCACAAACTTCTGGTGAGCCGGGGCTTGGCCCTCGCCGAAAATCCAGGCACCGTCAAATGTCGTCACCGGAGCCGGCCTCCGCTGACACGCCCGGGCGAAGAACGGCGGACGGCGGACGGCCTACGGCCTTCTCGAAGCCCAGACGCCCGCCGCGGCCAGCGCGAGCGCGAGGCCGGCCAGCGCCCACTGCGAAAGCGTCGGGATGGCCGGGCTTCCGAGCACGGCGGTGGCGGTGCTGGAGTTGTTGGTCGGGTCCGGATCGGACTCGTTGGCCGCGACCATGGCCGTGTTGGCGACCGGGCCGGGAGCGGCGGTCGTCGGAGGCACCACGGTGATCACCACGGTGGCGGACGCTCCGTTGGCGAGCGTTCCCAGCGCGCAGGTCACGGTGGTCGTTCCCGAGCACGCGCCCTGCGTCGCCGTCGCCGACTGGAACGTGACCTGGGCCGGCAGCGGGTCGGTGAGCGTCACGCCGGTCGCGTCGGACGGCCCGTGGTTGGTCACGACAATCTGATAGCTGAAGGGAATCCCCAGCAGGATCGTCGGCGTGCTCGACGTCTTCACCGCTTCCAGGTCCGCGGAGACCGCGGTCGACGCGCTCGACGCGTTGTTGGCCGGCGTCGGATCGGGAGTGGCGCCGGTCACCGAGGCGCTGTTCACGATCGGGCTCGGCGTGGTGTACCCGGCCGGGATGGCGAACGTCGCGGTGATGGTGGCCGAGCCGCCCGAGGCGATCGTGCCGAGGCTGCAGGGGAAGGCCGTCGCGCAGGCGCCGCCGTTGGACACGAACGTCAGGTTGGGCGGGGTCGGGTCGCTGACCACGACGCCCAGCGCGTCGGACGGGCCGTTGTTGGTCACGACGAGCGTGTACACGATGTTGGTTCCGGGGATGGCGTTGGCCGGACCGGTCTTTACCAGCGCGAGGTCGGCCTGCGAGCCGACCGGAACGACGTCGGTAGACGAGTCGTTGGCGGGGTCGATGTCCCCGCCTCCCGACACCGTCGCGGTGTTGGACACGTTCGCCGCGGCCGACTGCGCGACCGAAGCGGTCACGGAGATCGGCGGCCAGGAGGCGCCCGCCGCCAGAACGTCGGACCGCGCGCAGACCACCGCCGCGCCCACGACGCAGCCCCAGCCCGTGCCCGACGCCGCCGTCGCCGTCAACCCGGCGGGCAGGCCGTCGGTGACGGTCACCGGAGAGGTCGTCGGCCCGGTCCCCACGTTGGAGACGGTCAAGGTGAAGGTTCCCGACGCGCCGCGCAGGAAGGTCGCCGGCGCGTGCGTCTTGACGATCGTCAGGTCGGCCACGACGGCGACGCCGCCTCCGACGCTCGCGGAGTCGTTGGCGGGATTGGGATCGAGCTCGACCTCGCCCGTCTTGACCGCGGTGTTGGTGAAAGCGCCGGGCGCCGCGGCCAGGACCGTGATCACCAGGGTTTCGATCTGCCCGTTGGCCAGCGTGCCCACGGTCCAGATTCCCGTGCCGGGCGCGTAGGCTCCCAGTGTCGGCGCCGCGCCGACAAACGTGAGGTTGGCCGGAAGGACGTCGGTCACCGCCACGCCGGTCGCCGTGGAGGGGCCGTTGTTGGAGACGGTCACGGTGAACGTGAACGTCTGGGAGACCAGCGGCGCCGGATTGGAGACGGTCTTGGAGACGGCCACGTCCGCGACGGGCGTCACCCCGGTCGTCGCGGTCGCCGTGTTGTCGGTCGGATTGGGATCGGTCTCCGTCGCGGCGACGGTCGCCGTGTTGACGATCGCGGGCGCTCCGGCCGCCGACACGGTCACCACCAGGGACACCGTCGCGCTGTTGCCCGCGGCCAGGCCGCCGAGCGTGCAGACCACCGTCGTCGTGCCACCGCAGCCGCCCTGGCTCGCGGAGGCGGAGGCGAGCGTCGCCGCGGCGGGCAGCGGATCGGTCACCGTGACCGCGGTGGCGCCGTCGGGGCCGTGGTTGGTCACGAGCAGCGTGTAGGTCAGGGTCTGTCCGGCGAAGACGGGATCGGGCGAATCGGTCTTCTGGATAGAGAGGTCGGCGAGCGCGCCGCCTCCGCCGCCGGCCACGACGACCGCGCTGGCCTGATCGTTGCCGGTGTTGGGATCGAGCTCGGTCTCGCCCGTCTTCTGAGCCGTGTTGACGAACGTTCCCGCCCCCGGCACGTTCGCGGTGATTCCGAGAGTGACGGTCGACCCGTTGGCCATCGCGCCGATCGACCAGATGCCGGTGACCGAGTCGTAGGAGCCCACGGAGGGAAGCGCGGACACGAAGGTCAGCCCGGCCGGCAGAAGATCGGTCACCTGCACGTTGGTCGCCGGCGACGGTCCCGCGTTGTGGACGGTGATCGTGAACGTCACGTTCGCGCCGACCGCGGGCGCCGGCACGTCCACGGTCTTCTGGACCTGGATGTCGGCGACGGCCGGAGGCCCGCTGACGACCGCGGAGCCGGAGTTGTTGGACGAGTCGGGATCGGTCTCGTTCCCGGCCGTCTTGGTGGCGGTGTTGACGATGACGCCCGGCTGGGTGACCGTGGCCGTGATCAGAATCGTCTGCGACGATCCCGCGGCGATCCCGCCCACGGTCCACACGCCCGTCGCCGGCGCGAAGGACCCCTGCGAAGGCGCCGCCGAGACAAACGTCAGTCCCGACGGGAGCACGTCGGTCACCTCGACGCCGGTCGCGTCGCTGGGGCCCAGATCCGACGCCGTCACCGTGAACGTGACGTTGGAGCCGACGGTGGGAGCGGGATTGTCGACGGTCTTGGCGACGGCGACGTCGGCCACGCCGGTCGGCACGAGGACCGTCGCGGTCGAGGCGTTGTTGCCCGGGACCGGATCCGGAGTCGTGGAGGACACCGTGGCCGTGTTGTCGATCGGCGTTCCCGCGGGATAGGCCGAGGGGATCTGGAACGTGGTCGTGATGTTGCGCGTGGCGCCGGCGGGCAGGGCGCCCAGGACGCACGGGAACGCGCTGGTGCAGTCGCCGGCGTTGGAGACGAAGACGAGGTTGGCCGGAGTCGGATCGGCGACGGAGACCCCCTGGGCGTCGGAGGGACCGTTGTTCGTCACGACCGTGGTGAAGACGAGGTTGGGTCCGCCCGGTACCGCGGTGGCCGGGCCGGTCTTGACGATCGCGAGGTCGGCCGACGGCGCGGCGGTGCCCGTCGTGGTGCTCGCATTGTCGCCCGGGTTCGGATCGGGCGTCGCCGACGTGATCGTCGCGGTGTTGGAGACGGAGGTGCCCGCGGAGACCGACGACGC
This sequence comes from uncultured Acidobacteriota bacterium, assembly GCA_963733955.1. Taxonomy (GTDB): domain Bacteria; phylum Acidobacteriota; class Thermoanaerobaculia; order UBA5066; family Gp7-AA6; genus DATFTF01. The sequence continues at coordinate 329,454 of CAVTEW010000001.1, read as the reverse complement.
CAGGTTGACCACGAGAGTGAACGAGGCCGGGCTCGGCGGCGCGAAGGACGCGGTGGAGCAGGACACCGAGCCCGTCCCGCCGACCGGAGGCGTCAAACAGGCCCAGCCTCCCGGCGTGGCGAGCGAGACGAAGGTCGTGCCCGGCGCAAGGAGGTCGGTCAGGCTCACGGTGGTCGCGGTCGACGGGCCGGCGTTGGTGGCCGTGATCGTGTAAGAGATGTTCTGACCCGGCACGACGGCGGCCGGACCGGCCTTGACGACCTGCAGATCCGCCTGCGGAGTCAGATTGTCCGTGTCGGTGGCCGAGTTGTTGGCCGGATTGGGATCGGGAACGCCCGCCGGCGCGGCGACCGTCGCCGTGTTCGCGACCGTTCCGAGCGCCGCCGGCAGGACGTTGGCGAGCACGACGTAGGTCGCCGATCCGCCGGGCAGGAGCGAGACCGTCGAGGCGATCGATCCGCTGCCGCTCGCGGCTCCGCAGGAGGAGCCCGCGGAGGCGGCGCAGGTCCAGGTCATCGAGCCGATGCCCGCCGGAAGCGGATCGGAGACCGGCGCGTTGGCGACCGGGCTCGGTCCGGCGTTGGACACGACGATCGTGTAGGTGGTCGCCGTTCCCGGAACGACCGTGGCGACGCCGTCGGTCTTCGTGACGGAGAGATCCGCTTCGAGGATGTCGAGCGTGGCCGAGGCGCCGGCCGGGTTGCCGCCGATCGTCGTGCTGAGCGCGCCCGCGAGAATCGTGTTCACGTAGGTGCCGCCCAGGCCCGACGTGACCGGGACGGTGATCGTGCAGCCTCCCGCCGGGATCGTCGCGCCGCTCTTGTACGTGACCGACGGCCCGCCGGCCGCGGCCACGACGTTGGCCGCCGCGCAGGTGCCGCCGACGGTCGCCGGCGTGCCCAGGACGAGATTGGCCGGCAGCGTGTCGACGAAATCCGCGTTCACGGTCAGGGCCGACGCGTTCGTGTTGCCCAGGGTCAGGGTCAGGGTCGAGCTCGATCCGAGGGGAATCGAGATCGGAGAGAACGCCTTCCCCACCGTCGGCAGCGCCAGCACCTGCAGGTTGGCCGAAGCCGAGACCACGTTGTTTCCCACCGTCGTCTGGACCGCGCCCACGGCGATCGTGTTCGTGTAGACCCGAACCGTGCCGGACGTGACGTCGACCTGGATCGTGCAGCCGCCGTTGCCCTTCAGGACTCCCCCGCTCTGATAGGTCACCGTCGTGCCGCCGGCCGCGGCGACGACTTTGCCCGCGGTGCAATTGGCGCTCAGGGTCAGGTTGGGCGGGTTCGCGATCGCCAGGCCGGGTCCCGGCAGCGTGTCGACGAAGTCGGCGTTCAGCGTGGCGTCGGAGGCGTTTCCGTTGGACAGGGCGATCGCCAGCTTGGAGATCCCCCCCGCTCCAATGACCGTCGGCGTGAACGACTTGGCGACGCTCGGCGGCTGGAAGGGATTGACCAGGAGGTTCGCGGTGGTCGTCCCGCCGTTGGACCCGACCGACGTCTGGAGCGCGCCCGCGACGATCGTGTTGGTGTAGGGACCGCCCGGGACGTTGGAAGTCACGTCCACCGTCACGACGCAGCCTCCGTGCTGGACGACTCCGCCCGACAGCGTCACGCTCGCCGCGCCGGTCGAGGCCGTGCCGCCGGTGCAGGTCGTACCGGCGTTGGGGACCGACGCCACGAGCACGTTGGCCGGAAGGTTGTCGGTGAACGGGCTGGTCAACGTCGCGTCGCCCGCGTTGGAATTGCCGAGGCTGATCGTCAGGGTCGACGTCGCTCCCGGATTGATCGTGCTGGGGCTGAAGAATTTCGTGACCGTGGGGGGCACGAGCGCCTGAACCACGAGCCCCGCGGTGGCGGGCAGCGACGGGCTGCCGCCGTCGGTGACGAGCGCGGTCGTCGGGATCGTGTTGGTGTAGCTCCCGGCCACGGCCGAGGTGACGTCCACCAGGATCGTGCAGCCTCCCGCCGGGATGGACGCGTTGGCCGCGAAGGTGATCGTTCCTCCGCCGCCGGCCGCCGTGACGTCGGGAGTGTTGCAGCTTCCGCGGACGTTGGGCGAGGCCGCCAGGACGACGTTCCCGGGCAGGGTGTCGGTGAATCCGGGTGCCTGGACGGTCAGCGCGCCCGTGTTGGGGTTGCCGAGGTTGATCGTCAGGGTGGAGATCCCTCCGGTCAGGATCGTGCCCGGCGAGAAGCTCTTGGACATCGTCGGCGGCACGAGGGCCCCCGGCCCCACCGCGAGATTCGCGACAGCCGGCTGCTGGTTCACGCCCGCGGAAGTCGAAAGCTGCCCGGCCGCAATCGTGTTGGTGTAGGTGCCGGGCGTCGAAGACGTAACATCGACCGAGATGGTGCAGCCCCCGCCCGCCGTGGGAATCGTGCTGCCGTTCGCGTAGGTGATCGTCGTGGCGCCGGCCGCCGCGGTCACGGCGCCCGTGCAGGTCTTGACGACGTTGGGCACGGCGGCGACGGCGACGTTGCCAGGCAGGGCGTCGACGAAGGCGGCGGAGAGAGTGATGTTGGTCGTGTTGGGGTTGCCCAGCGACAGCGTCAGCGTCGAGGTGCCGCCGGCGGCGATGGAAACGGGGTTGAACGCCTTGGCCACGGTCGGCTGGCTGTTGACGGTCAGCGTCGCCTGGGCGGACCCCGAGTTGGTCAGCCCTTCGTTGCTCACGATCGAGCCCGGATTGATGTTGTTGATGTAGACGCCAGGAGTGTTTCCGACCACGGTCGCCGAGACGTTGCAGCTTCCCCCGGCCGGAACGGTCGCGCCGCTGACAGAGAGAGTGCCGCCGCCGGCGCTCGCCGCCGCGCTCCCGCCCGCGCACGTCGTGGCCGCGGCGGGAACCGAGGCGACGGCGACGCCGGCCGGAAGGGTGTCGGTCAGCGAGACGCCGGTCAGCGGCACCGCCGACCCGTTGTTGATGGTGACGGTCAAAGTCGTGGTCTGGCCGGGATTGCGCGTGGGATTGGCGAAGGCCTTGCTCACGGTGGGCTGGCTGACGACGAAGAGGGTCGCGCTGGCGGCGTTGGCGTTGGGGATTCCCTGATCGCTCGTCACGGAGTTCGCAGGAATCGTGTTGTTGTAGGCGCCGAGCGCGCTGGCCACGACATCCACGGCGATCGCGCAGTTGGTGGCCGGCGGAATCGTCGCCTGCGAGACCGTCACGACGCCGCTCGCGCCATTGGAGGTCGAGACGACCGCCAGTCCGCCCGGCCCCGTTCCGACACACGTCGTCGTCGCGTTCGGAGTCGCGGAGATGAAGACGCCGGCGGGAAGCGTGTCGGTGTAGGTCACGCCGGTCAGCGTCAACGGCGTCGGCGCGTTGGGATCGAGCGTGCTGATCAGACGCATCTTCAGAGTGGAGACCTGGTTGGGCACGACGTAGGCCGGCGAGAAGCCCTTCAGGACGCCCAGGCCTTGCAGGGTCGAGAGCGTGGCCGAGGTCCCGGTCGGGTTGGTGTAGCCCTGGTTGCTGACCACCGCGTTGGCCGGGATCGTGTTGGTCAGGTTCAGGAACCGCGTCGAGGTCGTCGTCACGAAGACGTGGCAGGTCTGCGAGGCGTTCAACGTGGCGCCGGACAGGCTGACCTTTCCGTCGCCGGGGATCGCCGTGACCGTGCCGCCGGCGCAATCGGTCGACGCGGCGGGCACGGAATACACCTCGATCCCCGGCGGGAACGTGTCGGTGAATCGGACGCCGTTGATGACGATGGCCGAGGCGTTGGTGACGTCGATCTGGAGGATCGACGGGACCCCGCCGGAAACGAGCACGGGGTTGAAGGACTTGTTGATATTGATCTGCGCCGCGGAGGCGTTCAACGTCCCGGAAATCGCCGCCGTGTTCGTCACGCCCTGCGCGCTGGTGACCTTCCCGGCCGGAACGGAATTCGTCCAGGGGCCGCCGCCGGCGGTGACGACGTCGAAGGAGAAGTCGCAGCTCCCGGCGGCGGCGAGCGTCGCTCCCAGCAGTTGCGCGCGGGTCGCCCCGGGGTTGACGACCAACGAGGGCGATCCGGCGCAACTCGTGGCCGGATTGGACGGGTTGGCCACGGTGAGCCCGGCGCCGAAGGTGTTGTCGTCGATCGAGACGTTGGTCAGGCCGCCGCTGGAGGTGTTGTTGATCGTGATCCTGACCCGCGACGTGCCGCCGGAGGCCACCGAGGTCGGCGTGAAGGTCTTGGAGCCGGTCAGGCCGGTGGTCACGGTCAAGGTAGCGTTCGCCGGCGCGGAAGGAAGGGCTCCCTGGGCGTTGCTGAAGTTGGCGATAGGGATCGTGTTGGGGTAGGTCCCCACCAGCGGCGCGGTGACCTTGACCGTGATCGCGCAGTTGGAGTCCTGGCTCCCGGGGGGACGCGCGGCCACCGTGCCGCTGGTCAGGACGACCTTGGTGTCGTTGGGAAACGCCTGGAGCGATCCGCCGCAGGCGTTGGTCGGCGCCGGATTGGAGGCGAGCGTCATCTGTCCGCCGAGCGAGCCGGCGGGAAAATTGTCGGTGAGGTTGACGCCGGTCAAGCCGCTGACCGTCCGATTGAAGATCGTGATCGTGAGCGTCGACGTCGCGCCCTGCGCGATGCTGGCCAGGTTGAACGACTTGGTCACGTTGGCCGACGCGATCGTCGTGACGTTGACGCTGGTCGCGTTGGTGTTGTGGATGGTGTTGCCCAACCCGTCGATCGCGCTGATCGCGTTGATCGGGATGCTGTTGGTAAACACGGTCCCGACCGGCGCCGTGGCCGGGAGCTGCGCGAAGATCGAGATGGTGCAGAGGCCCGGATTGGCCCCCACGCCCCCGACGATCGTGCCGCCCGACCAAAGGAGTCCGGCGTCGCCGGCGACCGGCGGAACCGTGGTGCTGTTGCCGCTTCCGTCCGTTCCGAAGAAGGTCCCGCCGCTGCAGCCGGCCGACTCCGAGTGAAGCGGCGGAAAGAGCGTCATCTGATCGGTCCCGGTCTTGGGCAGAACGTCCGTGAACACGACGCCGGAGACCGCGCCGGCCGAAAAATTCGAGATGGTCACGTCGAACCGCGTCCACTGCCCCGGGGCCACGTTGGCCACGCTCACCGTCTTGGCGACGCTGAGCTGCGCGTTGGCGGTCAGCGTCGCGGAGGCCGCGGGGCTCGCGAAATTGTTCGGGTTGCCGACGGCGTTGGCGGCGACGCTGTTGACGTGCGGGCCGTCGATGAGCGAAGTCAGGTAGGCGGTGATGGTGCAGGAGCCGCCGGGGCCCGCGGTCGCGCCGGTCAGGGTGATGGGTTGATTCGGCACGTCGGGAGGCGCGCTCAGCGTCCCGTTGACGGCGCCCGCTCCGGTGCAGGTGACGGCGGGGTTGGCCGGAGCGGGCACGGGCGAGCTCGCGGTGTTGAGGATGATCAACGTCGTGGCCGGCGGACCCGCCAGATTGTCGGTGAAGGTCGTGATCGAGAGCGGATTGGCGGTCGAAGCGTTGCCGATCGTGAGGGTCATGAGCGAGGGTTGCCCGGCGCGGATGGCCGGCGTTCCAAACGTCTTGGTCACGCCGATCGGGGTGTTGACCGTCTCGTTGCGATTGAAGGCCGGGCTGGTCAGCCCGCGGGTGTTGCCGATCGCTCCGACCAGAACGGCGTTGCTGAAGGCCTGGGAGGCGCCGGCGATCGACGCCACGGTCACCTTGGCCGAGATGGTGCAGGTCCCGCCCTGACCCATGGTCCCGCCCGTCAACGTGACGGTGTTGCTGCCGGCCGTCGCGGTCAGCACGCCGTTGGCCGATCCCGTTCCGGAACAGCTCGTCGAAGCCGTCGGCGGATTGGCCACCAGCATCCCCGCCGGCAGCGTGTCCGTGAACGTGGTCAGGGGAACCGTGACGCCGGCGTTGGGATTGGTCAGGGTGATGGTCAGCGTGATCGGGTCGCCGGCGATCCCCGGCGACGGCGCGAAGGTCTTGCTCCCGGTCGGATTGGAGAGCGTATTGACCGACAACGTGGCGCTCGCCGCGGTCCCGTTCGAGACGGGAACGCCGTTCTCGGTCGCGGTGAACCCGCCGACCGGGATCGTGCTCACCCAGTTGCCGGGGACGGTGGAGGTGACGTTCAGCTGGAAGAAACAGGTCCCATCGACGCTGCCGGTCCCGGCGGGAATCGTCCCCGCGCTCAAGGCGACCGTGGAGGTGCCCGGGGCAGCGGCGTCGACGGTGAAGCCGCAGGTGTTCTGGATGGCCGGCGGATTGACGATGGTGATCTGCGGCGGCAGGTTCACCGTGACCGCGGCCGAGAAGAGCTGCACCGTGGAGCTGTTGGCGACGGAGATCCGGTAGGCCGAAACGTCGCCGGGGTTGATGGTGGCCGGCGTGAACTGGTGGTTGATGGTCGTGGTGGCCGCCGCGACGCCGGCCAGCGCAAAGATCCCGATTCCGCCGCACAGTGCCGCCCGCATCCGGCGGCTCCACGATCTCGTCTGCGAAAACTCCATGTTCTCCTGCGGCTTCTCGAGAAGCGCGTTGCGGCCGAATCGACACGCCGAGAGTCCCGTGCCCTTCCGGACCGGCCCCCAGGTGTCGAGTCGTGTCGGCTGGCTCAGTGAATTGTCGGAAACTGGGCAGGGGATTTTAGCACGCCCTCCGGATCAGGCCCTGGCGGGGAACCGGCCGGCCTCCACGTCGCGCACGAACCCCAGCAGGTGCCGGAAATAGGCCTGCTGGTCGTCCCACATGCACAGGTGGCTGCCGTTCTCGCAGATCCCGACCCGGGACCGCGGGATGGCCCGGCCCATCTTCTGGATGTCTTCGACGCTCATGGTGTCGTGGCGGCCGACGATCAGGAGCGTGGGCACGGTGATCCGGGGCAGGTCGGCCCAGCGATCCCAGTCCTTGAACGTGCCGTTGACCACGAACTCGTTGGGACCCTGCATCGTGTTGTAGACCTTGGGGTTCAAGTGCTTGAACGCCCTCTGGACGGGGTCGGGCCAGGGGTCCAGGCGGCAGAGGTGCTTGCCGTAGATCTCCTTGTACATGACCTCCTGGTACTCCGGCGCTTCGTACTCCCCCTTGGCCTCGTACTTCTCGAGAATCGCGATCGTCGCCGCGGGGAGCCTGGCGCGCAGCTGGTTGATGTACTTGGCGTAGGAGGCGATCGACGCGGTCATGTCCGAAATGACCGCGGCCTTGACGTGCTTCTGGTGCTTGAGCAGGTACTCGATGCCGAGCATCCCGCCCCAGGAGCTGCCGTAGAGGTAGAAGTTCTCGAGGCCGAGCGCCTTGCGCACCTGCTCGACCTCCTCGCGGAAGCGGTCGACCGTCCAGAGGGACGGATCGTCGGGCTGATCGGAATAGGCCGAGCCCAGCTGGTCGTAATAGAAGAACTCGATCCCCGCCTGCGGAAGAAAGTCCTCGAAGCACTCGAAGTACTCGTGGGTCACCCCGGGCCCGCCGTGGAGCGTGAGCATCTTGATCCGCCCCGACCCGACCTTCTTGGTCCAGACCTTGTACTTGCCGTCGACGTCGATCAGGCGGATCCCCGCCGACTGGACCGCCTGCGGCGCGCGCTTCCTGGCCGCTTGCGCCGTGACCGCGCGGCCGGTAGCGCCGGCCCAGGCCGCTGCCGCCGCCGCCCCCGCGCCCAGCAGCAGGAACCCCCTCCGATCGAAGTCCGCCATGGCCTCCCCTCCGCTTTTTCGCGAAGGATACCGCGGCGAAACCTTCCCCCGGAAGCGGCGTCTCCCCCTTTCGAGAAAGGAGTCTTCCCCACCATGACCACGGCACTGACGAAAGCCGCGCCCCTCGCCCTCCTGATGCTGTTTCCCTCCCTCGCGCCGGCCCAGGCCGGCGATTCGCCCCGCGCCGCCAGGGACAAGGCAGACAAGGTCATCGTCGTCAACGACGATCCGATCCTGCTCGACGACGACGAGGACCAGTCGTTCGCCCTGGAGTCCCGGGACGACGAAGGACCGGTGATCGTGCAATCGCATCGGGACAGCCGCCGCGGCTTCCTGGGCGTCCAGTTGATCGACATCACCGAAGATCTGCGCGCCCATTTCGGCGCGCCCCGGGACGCCGGCGTCCTGGTGGGCGAGGTCGAGAAGGACAGCCCCGCGGCCAAGGCCGGCCTGGCGGTGGGCGACGTGGTGACCCGGATCGACGGCGACCGGATGGAGTCGGCCGGCGACGTGTCCCGGGCGATCCGCCGCAGGAAGGGCGGCGACACCGTGAAGATCGAGCTCGAACGCGGCCAGACGGCCAAGACGGTGAGCGTGACGCTGGAGGAGCGCAAGGGCCGGAGGATCGAGATCGGCGACCTGGGAGATCTGCCCGGGCGCATCCGGGAGCGGATCCGGATCCCCGACCTCGAGGTGAGGATCCCGAAGATGGGGCACCTCGACCTCGAGGGACTCGGCCGCCTCCAGGAAAAACTCGACGCCCTGGACAAGCGCCTGCGCGACCTGGAGAAGAAAGTCCACTGAGTCTGCGTTCGCGACCCTCCTCCTCGGCCCGGGCGTCGAGCCCGGGCCGTTCTTTCCGCAGCGCCGGCCGATCCGCCGCAATATCCCCAAACCGGCGCTTCGTCTTCTCGTAGAATCCCCCGAATCGCATTTCTTTGAGAAGAGGAGGAGGAACCATGAAATCCCGTTGGCTGGGAATCGGACTCTCGGTTCTGCTCGCGGCTGCGGCCGGAGCGCAGGAGAAGGGGAAGGCGCCGGAGAAGGGGAAGAAGGCGGGTCCCATGGACGAGAAGGCGGCCATGGAGATGATGCAGAAGGCGGCCACTCCCGGGGACGCCCACAAGAAGCTCGAGCCGGTGGTGGGCACGTTCGACGCCAAGGTCAAGATGTGGATGGACCCGTCCAAGCCCCCCGAGGAGTCGGCGGGCACGTCCGAGAACACCTGGGTTCTGGGCAACCGCTTCGTTCAAATGAAGTACGAAGGGACCGCGATGGGTCAGCCTTTCTCGGGAATGGGGTTTGAGGGGTACGACAACGTCAGCAAGAAATACATCGGCTCGTGGATGGACACCATGAGCACCGGGATGATGATCTCGACCGGGACGATGACGGGCAACGTGATGAAGAGCACCGACACATTGTCCGACCCCATGAGCGGGAAGCCGATGAAGACCACGACCAAGGTCACCGTCACCGACAATGACCACCACACCATGGAGATGTGGGGACCGGGACCGGACGGCAAGACCCACAAGATGATGGAGATCACCTACACCCGCAAGAAGTAAGAGCGCCAACGAGGGCGGGGGCGGACGCCGCGTCCGCTCCCGCGCTTCCATAGTGAGGTGCCGCGATGTCCCTCCCCGCGGTCAACTACCTGGCGGTCCTCGTCACCGGAGTCGTGATCTTCCTCCTCGGCGGGCTGTGGTACTCCCCGGTTCTCTTCGCGCGCCGCTGGGTCGCGCTCCAGGGCAAGACCGAAGAAGAAATGCGCGCGGCCGCCCGCTTTTCGTCCATGCCGCTGATGTATCTCTCGGCCTTCGTGTGCGGTCTGCTGGTGGCCTGGGTGCTGGCCATCGTGATCAAGCACTTTCCCGACCTCTCCGCGTTCAAGGGCGCGGAGATCGGCGGGCTTTGCTGGCTCGGACTGGCCGGCGCCACGAGCTACGCCAACGCTCTTTTTTCCAGCAAGCCGCGGTCCTTGTGGCTGATCGACAGCGGCTACAACCTGGTGTGCTTCGTGATCGCCGGCGTGATCCTGGCGCTCTGGAGATAGGTCTGGCCGTGGCCCCGACCGGCGGCGGCGCCGCGCTGCGCCCGGCCACGGACGACGACGGGCGGTTTCTCGAAGAGCTGTACGCGAGCACGCGCCGCGAGGAGGTCGCGGGCTGGGGATGGAGCGAGGCGCAACAAGACGTGTTCCTGCACATGCAGCACGCCGCGCAGAGGCAAGGCTACCGGGCCCGATTCCCGCGGGCCGACGATCGCATCATCGAGGTCGAAGGACGCCCCGCGGGGCGGCTCCTCGTCGATCGCGCCGAACACGAGCTTCGTCTCGTCGACGTCGCGCTGCTTCCCGAGTTTCGCGGGCGCGGAATCGGCGGGCGGCTTCTCCAGAGCTTGCTCGGCGAAGCACAGCGCGCCGACAAGCCCGTTCGTCTCCAGGTGCTGGCTCAGAGCCGCGCCCGTCGGCTGTACCTCCGGCTCGGGTTTCGCCCGGTCGCCGAACAAACTCCCTACGTGGAGATGGAGTGGAGCGCGAGACTGCCGGACGGCGCGCCGCGTTAACATGCCCGGCGGATGTCCGAGGCGCTCGGTCGGGCCGCGTTTTCCGAAAGCCTGCGCACGCGGTTTCTCTTCCACCGTGAATCCGCGCCCCCCGTCGAGCTCGAGCTGATCGAAGTTCAGGAGCTGCCCGGCTCGCCCTCCGACCCGGACGCGCGATCATTCTCGGCCCTGTTTCTCGGACCGGCGGATCCAGCGCTGCCGCAGCAGACGTACTCCGTCTCGCACGCCGCCCTGGGAACGTTACTTCTCTTCATCGTGCCCATCGGGCGCGACGCGCAGAGCATCCGCTACGAAGTCGTCTTCAACCGGACCTGAGCTCCGCGCGGCGCAGCCGGCGGGCCGCTAGGGCATCCGGCGATTGATGATCGCCGTGTAGAGACGCACCCCGTCGGCGGAGAGTCCCGCGGGCACGAGCAGGAGCGAGAAGGCTCCCAGCCGCGGATGCTCGAAGTCGTAGACGTCCTGGCGCAGCGCGACCTCGGCGGGACCGGAGAAGGTCAACGCGAAGACTTCGCCCTGGAGCGCGGGGTCGGAGCGCGCCGGCGCCGGCGCCCCGGCGAGATCCTTCACCGCGATGAGCTGAAGCGTCAGCGTGCCCATCTTGCGGCGCAGGACCAGCGGCGTCCCGACGTGATCGGAGAAGTCGGCGAACGAAAGGTACGGAAGACTGTCGTCGCCGCCCCGGACCGGCGGCTGCGGCTTGGGCGTCGGCTTCGTGCCGGCGAAGAGCCGGCTTCCCAGGGGCAGGCTCGCGGCCAGACCGGCCATCGTCCCCGCACGAAAGAGAGAGCGACGCGACATGCCCATGGCCGCAACCTCCGCCGCTTCTCGCCGAGAAGCGTTCACTTCCTCATTCTTTGACGCAGGAAACGACAGTTTACCCGTTGACAGAATCTTCCGCAAGGCGCTTAATGACCGACAAAGACACAAACGTTCCCTGAGGAGGAAGTCGTGGGACAACCCTACGTCGGCGAGATCCGAATGTTCGCTGGTACCTTTGCCCCGGCCGGCTGGATGTTCTGTGACGGGTCGTTGATCCCGATCTCCGAGAACGACACGCTGTTCAACCTCATCGGGACGACCTACGGCGGAGACGGGCAGAACACCTTCGCCCTTCCCGACTTGCGCGGCCGCGTTCCGATCCACCAGGGAACGAGCTTCGGCCAGTCGTTCGTGATCGGCGAGCTGGCCGGACAGGAGACGGTGGCCCTGACGGTCAGTCAGATTCCCGCGCACTCGCACGTGCCCCTGGCGCAATCGAGCAACGGCACGCAGGTCTCCCCGACCAACGGCGCGTGGGCGGCATCGGCGGTGGCCGCGTACAGCGATCAAGCCCCCGGCGCCGCCATGAATTCCGCGGCGCTTGGGCAGAGCGGCGGGTCCCAGCCGCACGACAACATGATGCCGTTCCTCACGGTCAACTTCATCATCAGCATGTTCGGCATCTTTCCCTCCCAGACCTAAGGAGAGCAGCATGGGCGAACCGTATCTGGGCGAGATCAAGGTCATCAGCTGGAACTTCCCACCCAGGGGCTGGGCCTTCTGCAACGGCCAGCTCCTGCCGATCAATCAGAACCAGGCGCTCTTTTCGATCCTGGGAACGACCTATGGCGGCGACGGCCGGGTCACTTTCGCTCTCCCCGATCTGCGCGGGCGGGCGCCCGTCCACACGGGCGACGGGATCCAGTTGGGTGAAAGGGCCGGAGAAATCGCCCACACGCTCAACATCTCCGAGCTGCCCGCCCACAATCACGTTCCCGCCGCGGATCAGAACGCGCCGACGGTGAACACGCCGGGCGGCGACCTCTGGGCGGCGCGGTCCGCCAACGGCTATGCCACCGCGACCAATGCGGCCATGAACCCGGCGTCCGTTCTGCCGGCCGGCGGGAGCCAGCCGCACGACAACATGCCGCCCTACCTGGTCGTGAACTTCATCATTGCCCTGACCGGGATCTTTCCGTCGCAGACCTAGCCGCACGACGAGGAGAGTGGCATGTCCGACCAATTCGTAGCCGAGATCCGCATTTTCGCCGGCAACTTCGCCCCGAAGGGATGGGCCCTGTGCAACGGGCAGCTCATGCCGATCTCCCAGAACACCGCGCTCTTTTCCCTCCTCGGAACGACCTATGGCGGAGACGGAAAGTCCACCTTCGCCCTCCCCAACCTGCAGGGCTGCGCGCCGCTGCAGGCGGGACAGGGCAACGGGCTGTCCCTGCGAGACCTGGGAGAGACCGGCGGCGAGCAGACGGTCACGCTGCTCGTTTCGGAGATGCCCTCCCACACGCACACCGCGCAGGGCGACAACGCAACGTCCAACCAGAACGATCCGACCAATCACGCCTGGTCCGGCAGCGGCGGACGCGGGCGGCCGCCCGGTTATTCCTCCGCGGCGCCCAACACCGCGATGCACCCGTTCTCCCTGTCGGTCGCCGGCGGGAATCTGCCGCACAACAACATGCCGCCGTATCTCGGTCTGACGTTCATCATCGCTCTGCAGGGTATCTTTCCGCCTCGGCCTTGAGATTCTGTTCGGAACCGGTTCGGAACTGGAGGAAGGGACGATGATGTTTCCATCGCGGCATTCGCTTTGCGTGTCGCTCGCTCTGGCCCTGGGGTCGTTCGCTCCGCGGGCCGCGGCACGGCAGGCCGACACGCCGCAGGCTCTCGTCGGCCGCGGCCGCCCGGGATACGCGCGACCGCCCGCTCCGCGGCGCCGCTGTCGATCGCCGCCGTCCAGAGTCCCGCCGCGGCGATCACCGTCACCGACACCACCGACACGATTCACAGTCCGGGCTGCGCCACCACGGGAACCGGCGCCTGCTCCCTCCGCGACGCGGTGGTCTTCGCCAACGGGCACGCCGGCTCGACGATCATTTTTGCCCCATCGACCGACTTCATCCCGATCACGCTGACGCGGGTTGGCGACGACGACAACGCCCAGGACGGGGATCTCGACGTCACCGCCGCGCTGACCATCACCGGCAACGGTCCCACCAACACGATCATCCAGGGCGGCACCGATGCGACCAACGGCGTCGACAAGATCTTCTCGTTCAACCCCCTGGGATCGTTCGCCGGCTTCTCCGTCTCGCTCTCGGAAGTCACGCTTCGGTTCGGCAGGAACCCCGACACGTTCGTTTCGAACAACGGGGAGGGAGGCGCCTTCGACTTCGACGCCGGCCCGACGGGCTCGGGCTCGCTCACCGTCTCCAACTGCGTCATCCAGAACAACTCGACCGACGACGGCGACGGGGGCGGCATCGCTCTCTTCGACGGCGGCGACGTCTCCATCACCGGCACGACGTTTTCGGGCAACGCCGTTCACAGCGGGAGCGGGGCGAGCCTCGAGGGGGGCGGCGTCTTCGTGGGCTTCGCATCGGGTCCCGCCTCCTTCACGATCTCCAACAGCGCCATCACCGGAAACACCACCGACAACGGCGAGGGCGGAGGCTTGAAGGACTTCGGCGGCGCCGCGACCACCTACGCGATGCACGCCTGCGTCGTTTCCAACAACACGTCCAACAGCCGCGGCGGAGGCCTGGGGCTCAACGGCGCCTGGACCATCGACCAGGGATCGAGCTTCACCGGCAACACGTCGACCGGCACGAGCGGCGGCGCCGGCGAGGGCGGCGGCATCTACTTCAGCGGCACGTCCGCGACGGTGAGCAACGTCACGATCACCGGCAACACGGTCTCCCTGGCCGGCTCGGACCAGAGGGGCGGCGGCGGAATCGCGGTCGGCTCGGGCACATTCACGATCAGCGACAGCCGCATCGCCGGCAACGCCGCGGCCTCCGGAAGCGGCCTCCACAAGGACTCCAACCCCGGCACGGCCAGCGCCGTCAACAACTGGTGGGGCTGCAACGCCGGGCCTGGCAATCCCGGCTGCGACACCGCGGTGACCTCCGGTGGAACGCTCAACGTCAACCCCTGGCTGGTGCTGGCGATCACCGCCTCGCCCGGCGTCGTCCGCCTGGGCAACACCTCGTCGCTGGCCGCGAGCCTGACGAAGAACTCCAATAACACCCCCGGCTTCACCGTGCCGGACGGCACCCCGGTCGCCTTCGGCGGGACGCTCGGCAGCTCGGCTCCCCCGAGCACGACCTTGACCTCCGGAACGGCCGGCGCGACCTTCACGGCCGGAGGCGCTCCCGGAAACGGCAGCGGCACGGCCACGGTGGACGGCCAGACCGTGAGCGCTCTGATCGTCGTTCTGGCGCCCCCGGTGATCGCCAAGAGCTTCGTCCCGGCGACCGTGGCGGTCGACGCCGACAGCGCCCTGACGTTGGCGATCACCAATCCCAACACGATCGCGATCGACGCCAACTTCACCGACAGCCTGCCCGCCGGCCTGGTCGTCTCCCCGATCCCGAGCGTGACCAACCCCTGCGGCGGCTCGGTCACCGCGGTGGCCGGAGCGAGCTCGGTCAGCTTCTCCAACGCGAGCCTCTCCGTCGGCGCCTGCGGCATCAGCGTCAACGTGCGCGGGACCCCCGACGGCGTCAAAAGCAACAGCGTCACGATCGATTCGGCCGTGGCCGGAACGGGCAACACCGCGTCGGCCAGTCTCACGATCGTGAGCCCTCCGTCCATCGCGAAGGGCTTCGGAGCGGCGACGATTCCCATCAACGGCGCGACCAGCCTGACCTTCGCGATCGCGAGCTCGAACGTCAACATCACCCTGACCGGAGTGGCCTTCGCCGACGCCCTGCCGGCCGGCCTGATCGTCGGCACGCCCAGCAACTTGACCAGCACCTGCAGCGGGACGGCCACCGGCGCGGCCGGGTCCGGCACGGTCGGCCTCTCCGGCGCGAGCCTCGCGCCGGGAGCCTCCTGCACGATCTCCCTCGACGTCGTCGGCAACTCTCCGGGCGTGAAGAACAACAGCGTGCAGGTGACGTCGGCCAACGCCGGGACCGGCAACACGAGCCTCGCGTCGATCACGGTGGTCTCGCCGCCCACCATCGGCAAGCTCTTCGGCGCCGCCACCATCCCCTTGAACGGTTCCACGAGCCTGACGTTCGACCTCGCCAATCCCAACCCCTCGCCGGCCCTGACCGGCGTGGCGTTCTCCGACTCGCTGCCGGCCGGGCTGGTGGTGTCCACGCCCAACGGGTTGACCGGAAGCTGCGGCGGCGGCACGATCACGGCGGCGGCCGGATCGGGCTCGGTGACTCTGTCGGGAGCGAGCTTGCCGGCGGGCACGGGGTGCACGTTCGGGGTCAACGTCACCGCGACGACGGCGGGATCCAAGGTCAACACCACCGACAACGTCACGTCCTCGGAAGGCGGCGCGGGCCTGACCGCGACCGCCACGCTCAACGTCATGCCGCCGGACCTGGGCATCGCCAAGGCGCACGCGGGCAACTTCACGCAGGGACAGACCGGAGCGGTCTACACGATCACGGTGTCCAACCTGACGGCGGTGCCGACTCTGGGAACGGTGACGGTGACCGACGCGCTGCCGTCGGGTCTGACGGCCACGGCCTTCACGGGTCCAGGATGGACCTGTCTGTCACTGCCGGCTCTGAGCTGCTCGCGCGGCGACTTCCTGGCGGGCAGCGGCAGCTATCCGGTCCTCACCCTGACCGTCGACGTGGCGTCCAACGCTGCCGCTTCGGTCCTCAACTCGGCCACGGTCTCCGGCGGCGGCGAGCTCGACACCGGCAACGACACCGCCAACGATCCCACCACCATCGACTGCGGCACGACCACGGCCACGGCGGGTCCGGCGCAGACGATCTGCACGCTGGGCACCACGACGCCTCTGGGCGGCAACGCGCCGACCATCGGCACGGGCGCCTGGTCGGTGGTCTCGGGAGGCACCGGCACCTTCAGCAACGCGAGCGATCCCAACGCGACCTTCACCCACGTCTCCGGCGCCGGACCCATCCTCCTGCGCTGGACGATCTCCAATCCTCCCTGTCCCGACTCCACCGCCGATGTCACCGTCAGCGTCACGGCCTGTTCCGCGGCGGCTCTGGCCGTCGACGCGGCGGGCAACGGCGTCTTCGAGCCGGGCGAGGCCGTCGTGGTCTCCCCCACCTGGAGCAACACCGGAGCGACCCCGGTCTCGCTCTCCGGCACGGCCGCAAACTTCACCGGACCCTCCGGTCCGATCTACACGATCGCCGACGCGTCGGCGGACTACGGCACGCTCGCCGCCGGCGCCAGCGCCAGCTGCGCCTCGGCCACCGCGGACTGCTACCAGCTGGCCGTCTCCGTTCCCCCGGCGCGCCCCGTACCGCACTGGGACGCCACCTTCGACGAGACCCTCTCCCATGGCGGCGTGAAGACCTGGGTCCTCCACATCGGCAACACCTTCACCGACGTCCCGTCCTCGGCTCCCTTCTACCGATTCGTCGAGAACCTCGTGCACAACAACGTGACCGGCGGCTGCGGACCGGACAGCTACTGCCCCGCCGACCCGGTCACCC
The DNA here is from genome assembly GCA_963733955.1 of uncultured Acidobacteriota bacterium. Lineage (GTDB taxonomy): Bacteria > Acidobacteriota > Thermoanaerobaculia > UBA5066 > Gp7-AA6 > DATFTF01. The sequence goes on along the minus strand of CAVTEW010000001.1, from coordinate 312,811 downwards.
GCGCACAGGCCGCCGTCTTCCTGGTCAAGTCCCGCTACGGCGCCGCCTACGTTCCGCCTCCGGCCACCGGCACCGTCTTCAACGACGTTCCGGCCTCTTTCTTCGCCGCCGCCTTCATCGAGAAAATCGCCGCCGACGGCGTCACCGCGGGCTGCGGCGGCGGCAGCTACTGCCCCAACATCCCCCTGACCCGCGCCCAGATGGCCGTCTTCCTCCTGCGCGAGAAGTTCGGCGCCTCCTACGTCCCGCCCCCGGCCACCGGCACCGTCTTCAACGACGTCCCCGCTTCCAGCTTCGCAGCCGCCTACATCGAGCAGCTGGCCGCCCTGGGCATCAGCTCGGGCTGCGGCGGCGGCAACTACTGCCCGGGCAGCTCCGTCACCCGTGGTCAGGTCGCCGTCTTCCTCACCACGACCTACACCCTCGTCCTCTACGGGCCCTAGAACCGGCAACCCCTCTCACTTCCGCGCCGCCGCCCACGGCGGCGCGGAAGCCGTCCCGGCGGCACAGCGCTTGCTCGAATCCTGTTCGGGCCTCCCATGACGACGACCGAGCCGAAGACCGCGCCCGTTCACCAAGTGTCAAAGGGGAACGAGTACCTCGCCAACGAGCGGACGTTCCTGGCCTGGATCCGCACCAGCGTCGCCGTCCTGAGCCTGGGCTTCCTGATCTCGCGGTTCAGCCTCTGGTTGCGGGAGATCTCCGTCGCCGTCCCGCAGCACCCGGGCCGGCTTTCGACCGGCGCCTCCCTCTGGATCGGCGATCTGATGATGGCGTTCGGCGGGTTGCTGGCGGCGCTGGCGGCCTGGCGCTACCACGCCGTCCATCGCGGGATCGAGGAGGGCCGCGCGACCGCCGACCGCGGCCTGGTCATTCTGGTGGCCGGCGCGGTCGCGCTGCTGGCCGTCGTGATGATCGTCTCGATGGCGCGCCTGACCGACTGACCGGAGCCGGCCCGACTACTTCCAGGCGCGCAGGTCCGCGGCGGCCTGGGTCTGGACGCTCAGATCCTCGACCAGTCGGGTCGGCGACGGCGCGTCGGCCACCAGCTTTTCGACCAGGCCGATCGCCTCGGTCTTCTCCGCCGCCGAGCCGGAGGCGAGAGCCTCGGCCAGAAACAGCCGGTTGGCGAAGTTCGCGGGATCGATGTGCATCGCCAGGCGCAGATAACGGACGGCTTCCTTGCGGGAGGCCCACTCGGTCTCCACCTGCATGCGCGGAGCCTGGTCGTGCAGGCGGCCGAGGACGCGGTCGCCGCCGCCCTCCTCGAAGCGGGGATCGAGCGCGGCCACGACCGACGCGTCGGTGCGGATCTTGTCCGCGGCGCCGAGCTTCGTGCCGATCTCCTTGCCCCGAGCCAGGGCCCACTGCCCCCAGGAGACCGCCGCCCAGTAAAAGGTCGGCGCGGCGTCGCTGTCCTTGCGCACGGCCTCGGCGATCTCCTCGGGCGAAGACGCGGCGAATTCGCGCGCTCCGGCCCGCTTGGCCCGCCCCTCCAGGACGCCGACCGCGTCCTCGCAGACCCGCCGGGCCTTCTCCAGCACCGCCTGCCGCTGGCTGGGATCGAGATTGGTGTACAGGGCCTGGAACACCAGCGCCCGGGCGAGCTTCCAGCGCGCCTCCGCGGTGTCGGGCGCCTCGGCGGCCGTGTCGTAGGCGCGTACCGCCGCGGCGATCTCGCCCTTGTCGGCCACCGCGCCCACGCGCTTCTCCTGCCGGCGGTTGAAGTGCGCGTCGCCTTCGCGGACCAGGGGATTGCCCTGCCTCGGCTCCATCGGGCCGGGCGGCTCCAGGCGCTGCTGCCCGGACGCCGCGGCGCACGCGGCCAGGCCGGCGGCGAAGAGCATCCAGGCGGACGGGATTTTCACCGGACGCAGTCTACGCCAGACTCCTGGAACGCGGATTCGTCCCGCGGCGCCGCATCCTGCCGCTCCATCCGGCGCCGGCGCCGGGGTTATCCTCGGGACCTTCGGAGGAACGCCCATGAAAGCCGGCCGCCTGGCCTCGACCCTGTGCCGCTTCGCTCTCGTGGCCGCCTCGGCGGGGCCGGTCCCGCTCGCGGCGCAGCCCGTCGATCCGTCGCTCTTTTCCGCGCTCCAGTGGCGGATGATCGGCCCGTTCCGCGGCGGCCGGACCGTCGCGGTGAGCGGCGTTGCCGGGCAGCCCAACGTCTTCTACATGGCTCCCAACGACGGCGGCGTCTGGAGGACCGACGACGCCGGGCGCACCTGGCAGCCCCTCTTCGACGACCAGCCCACCGGATCGATCGGCGCGCTCGCCGTCGCCGCCTCGGATCCGAACGTGATCTACGTCGGGAGCGGCGAAGGCCTGCAGCGCCCGGATCTCTCGGTGGGCGACGGCGTCTACAAATCCACCGACGCCGGGAAGACCTGGAAGAACATGGGTCTGTCCGAGGGCCGGCAGATCGCCGCGATCCTGGTCGATCCCCACAATCCAGATCTTGTTTTCGCCGCCGTGCTCGGCCATCCCTACGGGCCCAACCCGGAGCGCGGCGTTTTCCGCTCGAGCGACGGCGGCAAGAGCTGGCGCAAGGTCCTCTTCCGGGACGACGACACCGGCGCCGTCGATCTGGCCTTCGACCCGTCCAACTCCCGCCACGTCTACGCGGTCCTCTGGTCCGCGCGCCAGGGCCCCTGGGAGTACGGGAACGCCTACACCGGCAAGGGAAGCGGGCTCTTCCACTCGACCGACGGCGGCGCGACCTGGGCGCCATTGACCAGGGGCCTGCCCACCCCGGAGCAGGGGCTCGGGCGCATCGGCATCGCCGTGTCGCCGTCGGACCCCCGACGCCTGTACGCGGTGGTCGAGGCCGCGCGTCTGTCCGGCGTCTACCGCTCCGACGACGGCGGTGCGAGTTGGAACCGGACCAACATGGAGAACCGCGTGTACGGACGCGGCTCCGATTTCGCCGAGGTCCGGGTCGATCCCAAAAACCGCGACGTCGTGTACGCGGCCAACACCTCTCTGTATCGGTCGACCGACGGCGGCCGGACCTTCACGGCCATCAAGGGAGCTCCGGGCGGAGACGACTACCATCGGATCTGGATCAACCCGGAGAACCCCGCGATCCTGCTCCTCGGAGTCGACCAGGGCGCCACCATCTCGGTCAACGGCGGACGGACCTGGAGCTCCTGGTACAACCAGCCCACCGCCCAGTTCTTTCACGTGGCGACCGACAGGCGCTTCCCCTACCGCGTCTACGGCGCCCAGCAGGAGAGCGGCTCGGCCTCGGTCTGGAGCCGCGGCAACGACGGCGCCATTACGTTTCGGGAGTTTCATCCGGTCGGCGTCGAGGAGTACGGCTACGTGGCGCCCGACCCGCTCCACCCCGGCGTGATCTACGGCGGCAAGGTCTCGCGCTACGACGAGGCGACCGGCCAGACCCGGCAGGTCGGCCCGGTGGCCCTGCGCGGCGGCCGCCACCGGTTCGACCGGACCGCGCCGGTGGTTTTCTCGCCGGCCGACCCGCACGTCCTCTTCTTCGCGTCGGAGATCCTCTGGAAGACGTCCGACGGCGGGCAAACCTGGCAGGAGTTGAGCCCGGATCTGACCCGCCCCGATCCGGGAATCCCGCCGAATCTGGGGACCCTCGCCGACGCGGACCGGGGCCGGGCCGCGCACCGCGGAGTAATCTACGCGATCGCGCCGTCGCCCCGGGACGTCGACCTGATCTGGGCCGGGACCGACGACGGCCTCGTCCAGGTGACGCAGGACGGCGGCAAGACCTGGCGCAACGTCACGCCGCCCGAGCTCTCGCCGTGGAGCAAGGTCACGCAGATCGACGCCTCCCATTTCGATCCGGCCACCGCCTATGTGTCCGTCTCGCGCCTGCGCCTGGACGACCTTTCTCCCTACGTCTTCCGAACGCACGACGGCGGAAAGACCTGGCAGAAGATCGTGACCGGCCTTCCCGACAACGCCCCGGTCAATGTCGTCCGCGAGGATCCCGTCCGCAAGGGGCTCCTCTTCGCCGGCACCGAGCGCCAGGTCTGGGTGTCCCTCGACGACGGCGGCCACTGGCAGTCGCTGCGCTCGAACATGCCGGCGACGTCGATCCGCGATCTGGTCATCCACGAGGACGACCTGGTCGTCGGCACGCACGGCCGCTCCTTCTGGATCCTCGACGACATCGCGCCGCTGCGGCAGATCGACGCGTCTGTCGCCGCGGAGCCGGCGCATCTCTTCCGCCCGCAGAAGGCGCGGCGGGTCCGCTGGAACACCAACACGGACACGCCGCTGCCTCCGGAAGAGCCGGCCGGCGCGAATCCTCCCGACGGCGCCGTGATCGACTACTGGCTGCGAACCGCCTCGCCCGCCCCGGTGACTCTGGAGATCCTCGACTCCTCGGGCGCGGTGGTCGTGCGTTTCTCCAGCGCCGACGCGCCGCCGCCGGTGGATCCGAGAGATCTGGCGATTCCGGCGTACTGGGTCCGTCCGCCCGCGCCGCTCTCCGCGGCCGCGGGGATGCACCGCTTCGTCTGGGACCTCCACGACCCGCCCCCCGACGCGCTCGACCACCACTACCCGATCGCCGCGATCGTGCACGACACGCCCCGGCATCCGCTGGGGCCCTGGGTGCCGCCGGGGACCTATGCGGTGCGGCTGACCGCGGGAGGCCGGGCTTCGACGGAGCCGCTCGTCGTGGAGATGGATCCGCGGGTCCAAACCTCGCCGGGAGACCTCTTCGAGCAGTTCGAGCTGGCCCGGAGAATCGCCGGCGCCATGCGGCAGGACGCCCGCGCGGTGGGCCGGGTCCGGACGCTGCGCGCCAAGCTCCAGACGGCGGCGGATCGCGCGCCGCGCGGCCCGGTCGCCGACGCGATCGCCGCGCTGGACCGGAAAGCCGCGGCGTTCGATCCGCCCGGGCCGCGTCCGGGAGGCGGCGTCCCCGATGCCGCCGCGGCCCCCAGCCTGGCCGCCCTGAACCGGTCCCTGGCCACGCTCCTCGCGATCGTCGACGGCGCCGACGTCCGGCCGACCTCCCAGGCGCGCGCCGCGGTGGAGGAGACGGAGAAGACCCTGGCCCGCCAGATCGCGAGCTGGACGGAGTTGGAGACGCGGGACGTGCCCGAATTGAACGCGAAGCTGCGCGCGGGCGGCCTCAACCCGGTCAACCTGGAGGCCGATCCGCGCTGAACCGCCCGCGGCCCGCCGCCGGACGGCCGGCCGGCATATGCTCTGGCCCTTCCAAGGATGGTGACGCGATGAGGATGATCCGCGGGCGGCTGGCGGCAGGGACTCTGCTTCTGGCCGCGTTCTCGTTCCCCGGCCCGGCCCAGCCAATCGACCCGGCGCGTTTTGCCGAGCTGCGCTGGCGGCTGGTCGGACCCTTCCGCGCCGGCTGGGCCACCTGCGCCGAGGGCGTCCCCGCGGCGCCGGACACGTTTTACTTCGGCGCGGCCGCGGGCGGCGTCTGGAAGACCGACGACGCCGGCCGCACCTGGGCTCCCCTCTTCGACCGGCAGGGCTCCGCGTCGATCGGCGCGCTCGCCGTCGCGCCCTCCAACCCCTCGGTGCTCTACGCCGGCACGGGCCAGCCCGAAGCGCGCTATGACCTGGCTTCCGGCGACGGCGTCTATCGGTCCGACGACGCCGGCGGGACCTGGCGGCGGATCGGGCTCGAGGCGACCCGGGCCATCGGGCGCATCCTGGTCGATCCCCACAATGCGGATATTGTGCTGGTGGCCGCCCTGGGACACTACTACGGCCCCAACCGCGAACGGGGGGTCTTCCGCTCCGAGGACGGCGGGAAGAGCTGGAAGCACACGCTCACCGTCGACGACGACACCGGCGCGGTGGACCTGGCCTGGGACCGCGGCGATCCCTCCGTCGTCTACGCCGCCCTCTGGCAGGCCCGCAACTTTCCCTGGCTCTCCTATTTCCATCCCGTCGCCGGACCGGGCAGCGGTCTCTTCAAGTCGGCCGACGGCGGCCGCACCTGGAAGCGGGTCTCCGGCGGCGGCTGGCCCTCCGGCGACCTGGGCCGGATCGGCGTGGCCGTGGCTCCGGGAGGGCGCGTCTACGCGCTGGTGGACGCGCCGGCTCCTCCCCCCGCGGCCGGAGGCGCCCGCAAGTCCGCCGCCGGCCTCTACCGATCCGACGACGGCGGAGCGACCTGGAGTCCGATGCATCAGGAAGACGGATTCGCCTCGAGTTACTTCGGGCGGGTGACCGCGGATCCGAAGAATCCGGATGTCGTCTACGTGATGGGCCAGTCGATCCGCCGCTCCGACGACGGCGGCAAGTCCTTCCGCTTCTTCAAGGGCGCCCCGGGCGGGGACGACTACCATTTCCTCTGGATCAATCCCGAGCGCCCCGATCACATGATCACGGCGAGCGACCAGGGAGCCGTCGCCACGGTCAATGGCGGGAAGACCTGGAGCGACTGGTACAACCAGCCGACCGGCCAGTTCTACCACGCGGCGACCGACGAACGGTTTCCCTACTGGATCTACAGCGGGCAGCAGGACAGCGGCACCGTGGGCATCGCCAGCCGCGGCGACTACGGCGCGGTGACCTACCGCGAGTGGCACCCCGTCGGCGGCGACGAGCGCGGCTGGGACATCCCGGATCCCGCCGACCCCAACCTGATCTACGGCACCGGGCTCGGCGGAACGGTGACCCGCTACGACGCCTCGACCGGGCAGGTCGCCAACGTCTCGCCCACCGTCGAGAGTACGTACGGCCGCCGCCCGACCGACGTGGCGGACCGCTTCACCTGGATCACGCCGATCGCCGCCTCGCCCAGGCCGCCGCACGCGCTCTACGTCGGATCCCAGAGGCTCTACCGATCCGAAGACCGCGGCCAGAGCTGGAAGATCGTGAGCCCCGACCTGACCGGCGCCGTCGCCGGCACGAAGGGATGCGCCGGCGAGATCACGACCGCCAACGCCACGCCCTGCGGCTTCGGCGTGATCTTCGCCATCACGCCCTCGCCCCGCGACGAGCGCGAGATCTGGATCGGGACCGACAACGGAATGGTCTGGATCACCCGCGACGCCGGCGGGCAATGGCAGAACGTCTCGCCTCCCGGCCTTCCGGCCTGGAGCAAGATCGTCTCCCTCGACGTTTCGCCGCTCGAGCCCGGCGCGGCCTACGTCGCGGTCGACCGCCACCGCGACGACGACTTCTCCCCGCGGGCCTACCGCACGCGCGACTACGGAAAGACCTGGACGCCGATCGCCGCGGGGCTGCCCGATGGACAGTTCGTCACCGTCGTCCGGGCCGATCCGGTGCGCCGCGGCCTCCTCTACGCCGGGACCTCCGCGGGAGTCTTCGTCTCCTTCGACGACGGCGGCCGCTGGCAGCCGCTGCGGCTCAACCTGCCGACCGCCTGGATCGGCGATCTGACGGTGCACGGCGCGGACCTGGTGGCGGCGACGCAGGGACGCGCGATCTGGGTCCTGGACGACGTTTCGCCGCTGCGGGAAGCCGCCGACGCGGACGACGGGCCGGCCCGCCTGATCCGGCCGGCCGCGGCCGTGCGCGTGCGCGCCAACGAGAACAAGGACACTCCGCTTCCGCCGGAGACGCCCCAGGGGATGAACCCGCCGGCCGGTGCGGTCATCGACTACGTCCTGAAGACGGCCGCCGCGGGCGGCGTGAAGATCGAGATCGTGGACTCCTCGGGGCGGACCGTCCGCGTCCTCGCCAGCGGCGACGCGCCCGAGCGCCTCGCCGCGCATCCGTATTTCGGCGACGCCTGGATCCGCCCCGCGGCGCCCCCGCCGGCGACCGCGGGCCATCACCGCGTCGTCTGGGACCTGCGCTCTGCGCGGCCCGCGTCGGAACGTTACGACTACTCGATCGCCGCGGTCTGGGGCGAGGACACGCCGATCGATCCGCAGGGCGTGCTGGCGCTGCCGGGAACGTACACGGTGCGACTGACCGCGGGCGGCAGGACGCTCACGCAGCCGCTCCTCCTGCGCATGGACCCGCGCGTGCGAGTGCCCGAAGGCGACCTGGTCCGACAGTTCGATCTGGCCACGCGCCTGGTCGCAGACCTCGAGCGCGCCGGCAAGGCGCTGGAGAGCGCGCGTGCCCTTCGGACCAGGCTCGCGGCGGTCCGGCCCAAAGGCGGCGCGCCGGCCGCAGGCGACCTCGAAGGCCGCGTGGCCGCGCTCGTCGCGGGAGCCGGATCGGGAGCCGCGCGGGATCAGAGCCTGTCCGGCGTGGCCGGGCGCCTGGCCGGCGTCTATACCGCCGTCGAGAGCGCCGACGCCGCCCCGACGGCGCAGGAGGTTTCCCTCGCGGGCGAGCTCGAGTCGCTCCTCTCGCTGCGGATCGCGGAGTGGACGGAGATGTCGTCGCGGGCCCCGGGGCCGTGACCGGGAGGAGAATCGCATGACGCTTCTCGAGAGGGGGGCGAAGGCCCCCGACTTCCGAGCCGTCGACCAGGACGGCGCGGCGATCGCGTTGAAGGACCTGCGGGGACGCAGGGTCGTCCTCTACTTCTATCCCAAGGACGACACGCCGGGCTGCACCAGGGAAGCCTGCGCGTTTCGCGACGCGTTCGCCGCCTTTCGCAAGCGCAAGGTCGAGGTCCTGGGCGTCTCGGTCGATGGAGAGGCGTCCCACCGGAAGTTCGCCGCGAAGTTCCGCCTCCCCTTCCGCCTGGTGGCCGATCCGGACAAGAAGATCGTGCAGTCGTACGGTGTGTGGGGCGAGAAGTCGCTCTACGGCCGCAAGTACATGGGTACGCACCGCGTGACCTACCTGATCGACGAGCGGGGAAAGATCGCCGGCGTGTGGCCGAAGGTCAAGCCCGAGGCGCACGCGCGGGAAATTCTGGAAGCGCTTGCCGACCGTCCCCCCGCTCCGAAGGGAACGCCCGCGGGCAAGTGAGCGGCGCCGGAGCGGGACCGGTTCGCCCTCACAATTTATTTATTGTATGTCGATGACCTCCCGCGCCGCGCCGGAGTCGGGTCAGGCCAGGGCGACCGGACGGGTCGAGGCCTTCAGCGACGGCGTCTTCGCGATCGCCATGACCCTGCTGGTCCTCGATCTCAAGGTCCCGCCGCCCGCGGTCCTGAAGGAGGGGCCCCTGGGGCCGGCCCTCTGGCGGCAATGGCCCACCTTCCTCGCCTACCTGGCCAGCTTCGCCACCATCCTGGTGATGTGGGTCAACCACCATCGGATGCTCGATCATCTCCGGCGGACCGACGGAACGTTTCTGTTCCTGAACGGGCTGTTGCTGCTCTTCGTCGCCTTCGTGCCCTTTCCCACCGCCCTCGTCTCGGAGTACCTGCTCCTCCCGCAGGCCCGGACGGCGGCCGCCCTGTACGCGGGCACGTACGTCGCGCTGGCCCTCTCGTTCAACCTGCTCTGGCACTATGCGACCGCGAGACGCCGTCTGCTCTCCCCGGACGCGGATCTGACGCGCGTGGACGCGCTCTCGCGCCAGTACCGCACCGGGCCGGCCCTGTATGCCGCCGCGCTCCTTCTGGCCGTCTGGTCCGCGCCGGCGAGCTTCGGCCTGTGCCTGCTGCTCGCGGTGTACTGGGCCTTCTCCGGCGCGCTGGCGTTTTTCCACCGGGCCTGACCGCTTCGGGCCGCCGCGGCGTTGGCGTGATAATGCGTCCGACTCCTCGAAACCGCCGCCCCGCGGCAAAGGAGGCGCTGATGCAACGTTTCGCCTCGGTTCTCCGCTCCGCCGCCGTCCTGGCAGCGGTCGTCTTCGCCGCGCCCGGCCCAGCCCGGGCCCAGGCGAAGGCCGCCTGTCCCGCCGGAAAAACCGGCAAGCCCGCGTCCTTGACCGCGAAGGAGGCCTGGGACCTGGCCCACGATCGGGCCCGAGCCTGGCAGGCCGACGCGGTGCCCTTCGAAGTCACGACGACGTCGCTCGGGCCCCTGGACGCGCAGGGGAAGTCCACGGACTGGAGCCTGAAGTTCTCCTCCGCGACCGCGAAGGCGGTCGACATGATCTCGATCACCGACGGGCAGATCACCTGCTACGCCGTGGCCGGCTCCGGCGGGCGGGTCCTGGAAAAGGTCGAGCTCGCGACGTTCGACAGCAAGGCCCTCTACGACGCGGCGCAGAAGGCCGGCGGCGCCAAGGCCGGGCCGGGCGCGAAGATCATGGCCGGACTGGTGCAGAACCGGCGCGGAGGAGACACGCTCTGGTACCTCAACTACGAGAACGCCCAGGGGAAAGAGGTCGTGAGCGTGGTGATCGACGCCCGGACCGGGAAGGTGAAGAACGTGTTCCCGGCCGGAAAGTGAAGACGGGGGACGGCCGGCGCGCCGTCAAGGCGTCCGCGGCCGCGGTCGGCCTGCGCGCGCACTCGGGGTGGGCGGCGCTGGTCGCGGTGGCCGGCGGGCCCGGCGATCTGCGCGTGCTCGACCGCCGGCGCGTCGAGCTCGGCGATCCGGAGACGGCCGGGCCCAAGCAGCCCTACCACGAGGCCGAGGGCGAGCCCCTTCCCAAGGCGCGCCGGATCGTCGATCGCTACGCCGGCGACGCCTTTCGGCGGGGCGCCGTGTCGCTGCGCGCGGCCCTGGAGGATCTCCGGGCGCGCGGATTCGAGGCGGTCGCCTGCGCCCTGCTCACGGGCTCGGCGAGACCGCTCCCGGATCTCGCGGCCATCCTTCGGTCCCACGCGCTCATCCACACCGCCGACGGCGTTCTCTTTCGAGACGCGCTGGCGAGGGCCGCGGCCGACCTGCGCCTCGCCCTCGTGACGCTGCCCGAGCGCGAGCTCGCCGTCCAGGCCCAGGCCTCGCTGGGCCGGCCGGCGTCCGATCTGCAGCGGCGGGTCTCGGAAGCCGGCCGGGCGTTCGGGCCGCCCTGGACGCAGGATCAGAAGCTCGCGGCGCTGGCGGCGTGGGTCGCGCTGACGCGCGTCTGAGGCGGCGGGAGCGGCGCGGGGGCGCTCAGTCGCCCGATGGGGCGGGCGTCGGCGTGGGCGGCGTGGGCTGTGGCGAAGACTTCTCTCCCGGCGCAGCGGTCACCGACTTGTAGGCGCTCCAGCTCATTGCCTGAGCCCCGCCGCCGCGGCTTCCGCGGCGCCCGCGTCCGCGCATGCCGCCGCCGCGGAAGCCTCCGCCGTCGCCCTCGGACGTGCCCGCCGAGCCTTCGCCCGCGTCGCCGCGCCCGCCGGATCGTCGGCCCCCGGTCCTGCGGACCGTTCCCTTCATGGACGCGCCGCTGACGGTTCCTTCGTAGTGAAGCGTCAGCGCGTCGGCCGCGACGTCCCAGCTCACCTTGCCCTCTTTCAGGGCGATCCTGGAGAGCTCCCGGACGTTGCCGTCGGGGCCGGTCAGGCTCCCGGCCAGCACGCCTCCGTCGACGGCCAAGTGCAGGCTGAACTGGATCGGCTCGCCGCCGCGCGTGACCTCGAAGAGCCAGTCGCCGGCAAGGGCCTCCGCCGCGACGGAGACCGCGGCCGGCGGCGGCGTTGTCGCGCACAGGCAGGACGCCACGCTGACCGCCCCGAGCAGTCCGCGGGCAAGCCACCGCCCGGGGGGCTCGGAGGAGCCGTCCCCGCGTGTCGCCGGATTCTTCCCGCCGCCGAGCATCAACCACCTAGACGCTTCCAATCGCCGACGGATTACAGACGCGCGTCTCCATTCTCCGGCTCGCCGGCGGTGGCACATCCATTGCTCCCTCTCCTCGCGGAGGGGATCATGTTCCTGAAGAAATCCGCCGCGCTCCTCGCGATCCTTCTCGGGACGGCGCTCCCGGCCTGCCGCGCCAATCAGAGCCTCGAAGGCCAGGCCCGGGACGCGAAGCTCGCGGCGCAGATCAAAGCGAAGATCGCCTCGACCGTAGGGGCGGCCACGATCACGGGCATCGAGGTCAACGTCACCAACGGCGTGGTGACCCTGGCCGGACCGGTGCACAGCGCGCAGGAGAGTCAGCGGATCGAAAGCGCCGCGCGGGGGGTCGAAGGAGTCGCCAACGTCCAGAACGCGATGCAGATCCTCGGCCAGGAGGCGGTGACTCCCGCGGCGGGTTCCTCCGCCTCCGGCTCACCCGCGCTCGACGCCTCCCCGCCCGCTCCGACGCCCGCGCGCTGACCCCGCGGCGCGGACCGGCGGCGCCCGGCCGACTCAGCGCGAGCCGCGGGCCAGGGCCTTCAAGTTCACCCAGGTCCAGTCGTAGAGCATGTCGTGGGGCTGGGCGCCGCTCGGCTTCTGACAGGGACGGTCCGCCCGTCCAGCCAGGAGCGCGTAGGCAATTCTCTCCTGCTGCGCGATCCAGAGCTCGGCGGTGACGCCCATGGCATCGCCGGTGTGCTCGCCGCACAGCACGATGAGCAGCTCCATCTGGCGCATGCGCTCGTGCACCTTCTTCTCCCAGTCCCCGTGCAGGTCCGCGTGGATCGACCAGTCCTCGACCACGAACGGCGAATCGGGCAGCCGCGACTCCACCAGCAGATCGTGGAGCAGATCTTCGTCGTGGCGATGATCGAAGCTGACGAACGTCTTGGTCTGTCGCATCGTCGGCGCGGGGCCACCGGATCCGGCGGGACCCGATCGCTCCGGATCAGCCCGACCCCGGACCGCCCTCCGCCGGAGGCGTCGACTCGGCGATCTTCTTGTCGTAGGCCGCGCGCTTGACCGGGTCGGACAGGACGCCGTAGGCGACCTTGAGCCACTTGGCCAGAACGGTGAGCTGCCGCCACAGGTCCACCAGCTCCGGGTGCGCCTTCAGGGACGGGTCGAAGAGCAGCGAGCGCGCCTTGAAGGCCTGATCCAGGTCCAGCCGCGAGGCCTTCCGCGTGACGCCGAGGAGGTCGTAGTGGGAGAGCCAGTCGAGCTGCCGGTAGGTGTCCAGCACGATCTGCCGCGGCGTTCCCGAGTAGCCGGGCACGGGCGCGGAAAACCGGCCGGAGACCGATGTTTCCGTCGTTCGCCGCCCGACCGGGCGCGTCTGGTCTCCGATCTCCTCCTCCGCCGGCGGAGGCGGCGCCTCCGCTCCGGGCGGCTCGGCCTCGATCAGGCCGGCGAACAGGAGGGAGTACAGGATCTTGGCCGCCGTGCTTCCGGACGTCGTCGCCGACTTCAGCAGGCGGTCGAAGGGAGTCTTGCCGTCGATGTGCTCGAGAACGTCCACGGCGTCCTTGAGCAGGCGGAAGGCCGACGAGTCCATGGGGTCCCTGGTCAGGTGGGGCACCGATCGCAGGTCGCCCAGGAGCTCGACGAACTGCTCACTCTCCGGGATCCGCCGGATGCCCTCGATGATCACGTCCTCGGAAAAGGAAACTTCCACGTCGTGCTCGACCGGCCCGGTGTCGGGCTCGAAGTGGAAGGCTCCGTCGGGCCAGGCCAGCGTGGAAAAGATGATCTGCTCCATCTGCCGCCGCGCTTCGCTGTCCACGATCGCCCGGGTCACCACGCCCTGCTCGACCAGGACCTGGTCGATGCGCAGGTGAGTCTGCTTCTGCACCTCCAGGGCCTCCTGAAGATGACGCTCCGAGATGTATCCCCACCGGACCAGCGTCGCGCCGATGCGGTGGTCTTCGCGCGACGACCGCGCCGAGCGCAGGTCGCCCTTCTCGAAGAAGAGCTGGCGCACCTGCTCCTCGCGAAGCACCGAGAGGGTCCCGGAGAGGTGCTCGCGCTGGATCCGTCGCAGCACGGCGAACAGGGGCGTCGCGGACAGCGCGCCCGAGAAGCCGCTCGCGGCCGGCGGGGCGCCGGGCGAGCCGGACGATTCGTTAACCAACCTCGATCCGGACCTCGGTGGCCGGCCGCCGGCGGTCCGCCCCGCGGCGCTCCCCTTTGCGCCGGTCCGCCGGGTGGTTGGGCGTCCAGAGGACCGATTCCAGCTCCGCCGCCAGATCGTTGACCGGATCGGTGATGACGCCGACGGTCCACCCCTCCAGAGCCTCCGTGGGAACGCAATCGACGAAGTTGACGGCGGCCACGATGCGCCGGGCTTCCTCCGCGGACCGGGCGCGGGCGACCAGGCGGCCCTCGCCGTCGACCACGGCATTCTCGACCCGGGTCCACCGAGGCGCGGGAGGCGGTTTCATGCTCTCCATCTCAAATGAAAAAGGCGCCGACCGGCGCCCACCTCACGGACAAAGTCACGACCCCAGGGGCACTCCATCAGGATAGCGCGGCCGGCGAGGGAAAGCCATAGCCGCGGCGGCGGGAGCGCCTTCGATCGGCGCGTCGGTCCTGCTAAACTGCCGCCCCTTGGCCCCTGGAAGCAAAACCCGTCGCCCCTACGGAAGCTGGGCACTCCAGGTCTCCGGCGTCGTCCTCTTCCTGGCGCTGTGGGATCTCTTCATCCGCTCCGGGCGCGCGCCGCTCCTGCCGGGCCCCGTCGCCGCCGCGCGCGCCATCGTGGAGCTCGCGCAGAAGGGCTTCCTCGTCAAGCACGTCGTGGCTTCGCTCTTTCGGGTCACCTGGTGCTACCTGCTGGCGGTGGCCCTGGGAATCCCTCTGGGGATCCTCCTGGCCCTGAGCCGCCGGCTGGAAATGGCGATCGCCCCGCTCGTCGAGATCCTTCGACCCATCTCCGCGCTCGCCTGGATTCCGCTGGCCATCCTCTGGTTCGGCGTCGGAGACGCCGCGGCCGTCTTCATCATTTTCGTCGCCTCGTCGCTGCCGCTCACCGTGTCGGCCATGAGCGCGGTGCACAACGTCTCCGCCACCCACTGGAACGCCGGAAGGAATTTCGGGCTGACCCGGCGGCAGATCGCCCGCCGCGTCCTGCTCCCCGCGATCCTGCCCCGGCTCCTGGTCGGACGCGGATGACCGCGGCCCCGTGTCCGGCGGTTGCGCGCCCGAAGCACGAAATCCGCGGCCTGCGCATGGCCTTCCGCGCCCGCGGCGCATCTTCGTGTTCCAGGAACGCGGCGTCTTCCCGTGGCTCACCGGCTTCGGCCAGGGAGACTGCCCCGCGCCGAGCGCGAGCAACGCGTCGCGCACGACGTTGCCCTGGTCGGCCTCGAGGGCTTCGAGAAATCCTACCCGCACGAGCCTTCCGGCGGCATGAAGCAGCGCGTCGAGGTGGCGCGGGCGCTGGCCGTCGATCCGGACATGCTCTATCTCGATGAGCCGTTCAGGACGCTCGACTCGATCACACGCCTGGTCATGCCCGGCCTGTGGCTGGACGAGGGACGGCCGCGCCGGGAGCACGCCGCGGACGTCGAGGCCCGCTACGACGACCGGGAGCGCCCGGAGATTTTGCGGCACGCCCTGACCGAGCCTCTCGACCGCGTGATCGACACGCGCCTGTCGCCGCGCAAGCCCGATTTCGACATGGTGCGGGACCTCATGATCGAGACCGGCGTCCTGGACCGGAAGATCCCCTTCGAGGATTACGTGGACGTCCGCTTCGCCGAGGGCGCCGCCGGAGAGACCGCCTGGAAGTACGAGCCCGGGAGCGGAGAGGCGGAGTGAGGCTCCCGGCGTCTCGCGGATGATGAGGAGCCGGAGGCGCCGGATCCTGGCGGCGCTGGCCGTCCTGATCGCCGCGGGCATCGCGATCTGGTTCGACCAGAACTCTTCGATCGAGAGGCTGCGCCGCGGATACGTCCCCTGGATGCACCGGCTGGAACGGTGGCGCGACGCGATCGAGGAGACCCGGCGCGCGCTCCGGCGCCGCGAGCCCGCGCCCTCCGACCCGGCCGGGCTCGAGCGGGTGCGGCTATGGGCCTGGCAGGGCCTCGACCGCGTCGACTGGATCGAATACCGGGCGGAGAAACCGACCCACGACGTCTCGCCGCGGCGGGAGCGGACCTGCGGGCGCGTGCGGTTCACGCTCGGAGGATTCCGTCCCGACGGCTCCCGCGTCGAGCGCGCCGCGGACGTCGAGGTCTGCGCGGAGTGGGACCCCCGGCGCGATCCCTCCCCGCTGCAGGCGACCGCCGCGGCGGTGCCGGAGGCTGTTCCGATCGCCATGGCGATCTCCGCGACGCTCGACCGCGTGACCGACGAGCGCGTCAACGGCGCGCCCCGCTTCCACGACGCCACGGGCGAGGCCGGCCTGGGCGCGCCGCGGCACGATCCCCGTCTGCCGCTGACCAATCGCTTGATCGCCGACATCTGGCCGGGCTCGGGCGTGGCCGTTCTGGATTACGACGGCGACGGATTCGAGGACCTCTTCGTGGCCGACGGCGCGCGCTCCATCCTCTACAGGAACGACGGCCGCGGCCGCTTCACCGACGTGACCGTTCGGGCAGGCCTGGCTTCCGGCAACGGCCAGGGCATCGCCGCGACCGGCCTCGCCGCCGCGGACGTGGACGGCGACGGCTGCCCCGACCTGTTCGTCACCGACGCGTTCGGTCCGGCCCGGCTCTTGCGCAACCGGTGCGACGGAACCTTCGAAGAGATCACCCGGGAATCGGGGATCTCCCTGTCCGGCAACATGCGATCGGCCGCCTTCGCCGACCTCGACGGGGACGGCGACCTCGATCTCTTCGTCTGCGTGACCGGCGACTACTACCGCCAGATGCCCGAGCCTCCATTCGACGCCAACGACGGGCGCGAGAACCGCCTCTACTTGAACGACGGCCGCGGCCACTTCACCGACGCCACCGCCGCCTGGGGCCTGGCCGGCGTGACGCGGTGGTCGCTCTCCTGCCTCTTCGCCGACTTCGACGGCGACGGCCGGCCGGATCTCCTGGTCACCAACGACTTCGGCCTGAAGAACCTGTACCGCAACGACGGCGGCCGGCGGTTCGTGGACGTCACGAGCCGGGCCGGGGCGCAGGTGCGGGCCTACGGAATGTCCGGCGCCTGGGCCGACTTCGACGGCGACGGCCGGCTCGACCTCTACACCACCGGCTGCGACACGCAGTGGTTCTTCCTCCACGAGTATCCCTCGCTGCCGATCGGCTTGACCGGCCGCCTCTTCCTTCCGGTCGCGATCCGCTGGTGCGAAACCATGACGCGGGGCAACTCGCTCCTCCTGCAGAAGCCCGACCACGCGTTCGAGGACGCCACAGCCCGCTCCGGCGCCGCGCAGGCCGGATGGAACTGGAGCGCGGTCGCCGCCGATCTGGACAACGACTCCTGGCCCGACCTCTACGCGACCAACGGCATGTGGGGGGACGGCCGGGACCACGACCGGGAGCTCGAGTTCTGGTGGGAGACGCTGGCGTACTGGGACGACTACGTCGCGGTCCGCCGCACCTTCGACCGCAAGGGCGCGGGCATCGCGGGAATCGAGCGCGACCGCTTCTTCCGCAACCGCTCCGGCGACGCCGGACGCGCGCCGGGCGATCCGCTCTTCGAGGAGCGCGGGTTCCTGGAGGGGCTGGACCTGGCCACCAACGGGCGCGCGATCGCTGCGTTCGACGCCGACGGCGACGGCGCCCTGGACCTCTACGTGCGCTCGATCGGCGCGCCGGAGGCCCTGTTCCTCGGCTCGCGCCGGCCCGGCGAGCATTTCCTGCGCGTGCGCCTGCGCGGCACGCGCGACAACCGCGCCGGCGTAGGCAGCCGGCTGACCGCCGCGCTCCCGGGAGGCCGGCGTCTGGCGCTGGAGACCGGCAACGCCAGCGGGTACCTCTCGACGGCGAGCCCGATCGCGCACTTGGGCCTGGGACCGAACACGCGCGTGGACGATCTGACGATCCGGTGGCCGTCCGGCCGCGTCCAGGATCTGGGCTCGATCGAGGCGGTCGACCGCACGCTCGTCGTCGACGAGGACCGCGGCGTCGTGGACCAGGGGCGGCCCGGCCAGTCGCGGTAGACTTAGCGGGGTGGAACCGGAGCCCGCGCCCTCGCCTGCCCTCTCCTACGACGTCGCCATCGTGGGCGGAGCCGTGGCCGGCGCCTCCACGGCCATCCTCTTGAAGCGCCGGATGCCCCGCCTGCGCATCCTGGTCGTCGAGAAGACCGACCGCTTCGACTGGAAGGTGGGCGAGTCCACCGTGGAGATCTCCGCTTACTTCCTGACGCGCGTGCTCAAGCAGTACGATCACCTCTCCCGCGAGCAGCTCCCCAAACAGGCCTTCCGTTACTGGTTCGTCAATGACCGCGTGCGCAACCTGCGCGAAGCCTCGGAGGTCGGGCCCACGCAGCTGACCCGCACGCCGTCGTTCCAGCTCGACCGCTCCAAGCTCGACGAGCATCTTCTGAAGGTCGCCGCGGAGGAGGGCAGCGAGGTCTGGCGCCCGGCGCGGGTCGCCGACTTCACGCTCGGCGGCGACGCGGGCAACCGCTTGACCGTGGAGAAGGACGGGAAGACGATCGAGGTCGCGGCGCGCTGGATCGTCGACGCGACCGGCCGCCACGCCATGCTGGCCCGCCGCCGCGGCGGCGTCACGCCGATCGACTCCCATCCCATCTCGGCCATCTGGGTGCGCTACCACGGAGTCAAGGACATGGACGGCCCGGAGATCGCCGGCACCGATCCGGCCGATCCGTTTGCGCGCGCGGTGCTGGCCTCGCGGCGCCTGGCCACCAACCACTTCACCGGCTGGGGCTACTGGATCTGGTTCATCCCGTTGAAGAACGGCGAGACCTCCGTGGGCCTGGTCTGGGACAAGCGTTTGGTCCAGCCGGAGGGATCGACTCCCTGGGAGAAGCTGCGGCGGTTCCTCGACGATCACCCCTTGACGCGCGACCTCCTCGAGCACGCCGCGCCGGTGGACGGAGACTGCCGCTCCTACGGGCACCTCCCCTACTTCGTGGACCAGTTCATCGGTCCGGGCTGGACCTGCGTGGGCGACGCCGGCGGGTTCCTCGATCCCTTCTACTCGCCGGGCCTCGACCAGATGGCCTTCTCGGTGCACGCCCGGGTCGGGCTCCTCGAGCGGGCCTTCTCCGGAGCGTCTCCCGCGGAGCTCGAGAAAGAATACGCCGAGCACAACCGCTGCTACGGACGGTTCTTCCACTATTTCTACGAAGCGATCTACCGCGACAAGTACTACGTGATGGGCGATTACGACCTGATGACCACGGCCTTTCTCCTGGACACCGGCCTCTATTACGCCGCCGCGATCATGCCGATCTACCGCTGGTCCCACGGCCGGCTGGGCGTCCCGCCGTTCTACCAGGACGGCGCGGAGATCGGCTACTACCCGATCCGCTTCTACAACCGGCGGCTGGCCGCGATCGCGCGCCGCAAGAAGGCGCTGGGCATCTACGGCAACCACAACGCCGGCCGGCGCCCCGGCTTCGTGGGCTTCTCGGTGCGCTCGGCGCTCTTCGTGATGATCGCGCACGGACTGCTGCGCTGGTGGAAGGCCGAGCTCGCCAACGCCTGGACCTACGTGGTCCGGCCGCGTCCGATGGCGGCGCCGCAGGCCGAGGCCTCCGCGGCCGCGCCTTCCGCGGAGACTCGGGACGCGGTCTCCGGATCCTAGCTCGACAATATATATATTGTTGGGTCGGCGGCGGCGCGGGTTGGTTAGAATCCCCGTCCGGAGGTGCGCCATGCGGCTGCAGACGACGCTCGCGCCTTTGATCCTGGCCGTATCGATGGCGAGGCCGGCTTCGGCGGCCGATCCGGCGGCCGGCGTCCGCCGGGCCATCCAAAAGGTCAACGACTCCTGGATCGAGGCCATGAAGCGCGCCGACGCCGGGCCGATCGGCGCGAGCTTCGATCCCGAAGGCGTCAACGTCGCGAGGGACGGCTCCTGCCAGAAAGGGTCGCAAGAGATCGCGCGGTCGTTTCAGGAGTACCTCGACCGCTCCGGACCGGCCGTTTCCGGAAGCGTGCGCATCGGCGCTGTCCACATCGATGGAAATCTTGCCTACGAATGGGGACACTCCGACTTCCGTTTCGCCCCGAAACCGGGCGGCCCGACCGCTCGAACCGGCCGCTACCTCACCGCCTGGCGGCGCCAGGCCGACGGAAGCTGGAAGATCCTGCGCAATATCGGCCTGCCGGAGTGACGTCGCCCGAAGGCGACGGCGTCGCGGGGTGATGCGTTTGGCCGATGCCGCGCGGCATGAGGCGGTGTCAGAATAAAGATCGCGCGCGGGAGGTTGTCATGATTACCATGAAACGCACACTGGCCCTTTCGGCGATTCTGCTTCTGTTCGGCTCCCTGGCGGCCCTGGCGCAGCCCGCGCCTCGCCGGCATTTCTCCAACCCCCGGCAGTTCTCCAACCCGCTGTTGGACGACGTGGCGCAGATGACCAAGGCCGGGCTGTCCGACGCGACCATCGAGGCCTACGTGAAGGCCCGCCGGTCGCGGCTGTCCGCGGACGTCACGGCCGACGATCTGATCCGTCTCCGCGACGCCGGCGTCAGCGAGCCGGTCGTGGCCTACCTCGCCGGAGTGGCCGGCATCGACAACTGGAAGGACGCGGCCCCGCCCCGCGGCGAAGCGATCTACGACTCGGAAGAGCCGGCGGGATCCGATGACTACGCGGTGGACGAGGGAACCGGAAACTATCCGTACTGGTACGGGTGGGGCTATGGATATCCCTACTGGTACTCCTACTCGCCCTTCTTCTCCGGAGCGGTCGTCATCCGCGGCGGTCATGGCGGCCGTTTCCACGGCGGCGGCCACTTCCACGGCGGAGGGCACGGGCATGGAGGACATGGAGGAGGCGGCGGCGGGCATTCCCATGGCGGCGGCGGACATGGCGGCGGCGGACATACGCGGATAGCGGCGGCGGGCACGGGCACCGCTGAGATCGGCCCCGTCCAACAAGTCAGAAAAGAAGCGCCGCCGGCATCCGGCGGCGCTTTTGATTTTCGGGATCGCAGCGAAGATTCGCGGCTCCCCGCCGCGGACGGCGATTACTGCTGCGTCGCTCGGGAGACCCAGGCGTCGCCGGTCAGGTTGTCCGCGGTCACGCCGTAGGCGGACCAGTCCTGGCCGGCGATTCCCAGATCGGGCGTGAACTCGGCGAAGAAGAAGCCCGGCCCGAACGTCGCCGGCGCGGCGACCTGGACCATGGAGAGCGCCGGGACGGTCACGTTGAAGGACGTCGACTGCCCGGTGCCGGTCACCCGGACCGTCCAGGTGTGCGCGAAGGTGGGATCGAGGTTGACGATCCCCACGTTGGACCGGAACGCCGCGTCCTGGCGCAGGCCGCTGGCGGTGGCCGTGGTGGTTCCGAAGACGTCGTCGAATTGCGCCTCCATCGTGAACGAGTTCGTTCCGGACGAACCGGGCTCGAAGGTCCAGATCCGGTCGCCCCCTTCGAGGATGGCGTTGGTGTCGACGATGTTCGTGCCCGAGATGACGCCGGTCACCAGGATCGATCCGACGCCGGTCTTGTTCAAGTTTCCCGAGGCGGCGGACAGGAAGTCTCCCAGCAGGTAGACCGTGTTTCCGGCCAGGGTGAAGCGGGCCGCCCCCTGCCCGGCCGCCGAGATGCCCTGCGGCAGCCAGGCGATCAGGACTTCCTGGGTCGCCAGGCGGTTGTTGGTCACGAAGAAGTCGGTCCGGAAGAACGTGTTGTTCCGTCCCGGGGCGTTGATGGCCGCCGGCAGCAGGAACCCTTCCAGACTCGCGGACTGGATGATGACCTGCGGTCCCTTTCCGTGCGGCGTGCCGTTGGCCGCGCCGTGCGCCGCGGCGCGCGCGGCCATGATGTCGGCGACCGTCGCCGGAGGTCCGGCCGCGGGCGTCAACTCGGTCGCGAACTGTCTTCCCTGAGCGAGCACCGAGGTCGAGACCAGGAACACCAGAATCGGCCACACCTTCTTCATCATTCGCTCCTTCTGTTCGTTGTCGGACACTCTTGAAAGGGAAATTCCGAGGGATCAATCTCCAGACGTACCGCCCCGCCGAGACAAGAAAATTGGGCGCATTGTACCAGCGGTAGACGATCCGGAGACGATCGACCTCGTGATCCCCGCGGCTCCGCATCGCCGCCGCGATGATCTCGTTGCCTTTCAGACGGATGGACGAATGGACAACCGGCGCTCGTCCTTCGCCGCCGGATGGGAGAATGCCGGCGCGAGCCGCTCGATCGGTCCGCAAAGGAGACGCCGGATGCGTTGCCGCGCTCGATTCGCCCTTCTCCTGCCGCTCACGCTCGTCCTTCCCGCTGCGCGGCCCCTGGCGGCGCAGGACCCGCCGGCCCGGATCGAGGCATTGGAACGGGAGCTCATCGGCGCCATCGCGCGGACCGACCTGGCGACCTACGACCGTCTTGTGGCCGACGACTACGTGGCTTTCGAAGCTTCGGGCAAGGAGAGCACGAAGGCGCAGATCGTGGCCTCGTACCGCTCGGGCGCCCGCCACTACTCGGGCCTCAAGATCCTCGACCTCCACGGCCGCGTCTACGGGGACACCGCGGTGGTCACGGCGCGGACGGAGGGACTCCGCCGGGAGGGGGACCGGGACGTCCCCAACCGGGTCCGCTACATCCGGGTCTATGCCCGGCGCGGCGGGACGTGGCGGGCCGTGGCCCAGATGGCCGCGCCGCTGCCGGAGCCCGCTTCGTAGGCGCGCGAGCAGCCGGAGATTCCCCGCGCCGATCGGCGTCGTTTGTGCGTATTCGAAGGCGAGCGCTCTCGACGGCCGGTCGAGGCACCGCGTCAAGGAGTCTTCATGACGCAGGAACGCCATCTCCACATTCCTCTGCCTCCTCCTCCTGACGATCGGCACGGCGACCGCCCGCGCGCAGAAACCGATCGCGTCCTTCACCGCCTTCGGGAAGGCCGGCGTGGTGGACATCCCGGTCTACCGCTGGTCCACGGACGAAGAGCGGGAATCGCTGCTGACGACGCTGCAGGAGCTCGGTCCCGACCGTCTCCTCGACGCGCTGCAGAAAATCCGGCCGCCCGTGGGCGTGATGCGAGTGCCGGGCCGGATCGGCTGGGATCTCTACGACGGCCGCAACAACGCGCGTCCCGACGCAAGCTGCCGCGTCGCGCTGGCCACCAACCGCCCGGTCTCGTTCCGCGAGGCCGCCAACAACACCCGCTCCATGCGGTACCAGTTCACCCTGATCGAGCTCCACTTGGACGCCTGCGGCAAGCGGGACGGCAAGCTGGTCCCCGCCGCGAAGGTGAGCTGGGACCATGAGACCAAGAAGCTGGAGATCGAGAACTACAACGCGGCGCCGGTCGACCTGATCCAGGTGCGGGCCAGGTTTTGATCCTGGCCGCCTGGCAGAATCGCACAATCTATAACTTGTAGGAGGCCCGTCCGTCCGAGCGCGCCGGCTAGGACCCGGATCCCTGGTCCGCGAGCCAGGCCTCCGCGGTGCCGCTCTCGCGGAAGACCTTGGTGGTGCGGAAGCCGCGCGCGGCGAGGACCTCGAAGACCAGGGCCGTCCCGAAAGCGGCTTCCGTGCTCACCAGGATCGCGCAGGCTCCGAACTCGACGACGCCGCGGATCCGGGCGATCTCGCCGCTGACCGTCCGCAGCTGGTCGCTGGACGGCAACGAGGTGATCTCGCTCAGGTCCAGGAGAACGTCGAGCCTGCGCGGGCATTCGTCGTCCGCCACCAGGTCTCGGAAATGCGCCACGACCTCGGGCAGCGTGACGTATCCCTCGCAACGGGTGCGGATGAGTCCGCGCGCCTTGTCGATCCGGTAGCTGACCGGCATCCGGCGTCCCTCCGCGACGGACGAGGATACCGCCTCCGGACTCCCGGCCGACGCTCTCAGGCCAGCGCCCTGCGCGCGGCCAGGACCGGAGCCCCGCCCGCCAGCATGCCCGCCGCCAGGCCGGCGAACCCGAACAGGCCGGCGGGCATGCAGCCCAGGGCCGCGCCGAAGGCGAGCGCGGCGAGCGCGCTGCCCCAGAAGGACGCGCCGCGGGCCGCGTGCGCGCGCAAGCCGAGGACGACCCCCGCGGCCACTCCTCCGGCCGCGCAGATCCACAGGCCCTGCCGCGTCAGCATCAGACAGAGATCCGGGTTGACCGCTCGCAGGGCGGCGGGCAGAAGGCAGGGCAGGATGCCGGCGAGGGCCCCGGCCCGCGATCCTGCCTCGTAGCTCTCGCCGCGGAAGCGGCCCGCCGCGACCACCAGCGCGAACCCGGCAACGCAAGCGGTGGCCCACGCGGTCTGGTTGCAGACCAGAAACCCCGGCATCGCCAGCGCGGCCGCGGCGGCGCCCCGGACGAGCGCGCCTCGAAGCCGTCCCCGCTCGTAGGCCCGGCGCGCGGCGAGCCTCAGGGCCCACGGAACAGGCTCAGAGTCAGAGAGTGCCATGGTCGGTCCTCCAGAGCGCGCGCAGCCGCGCGAGCGCTCGCTCCAATCGCTTTCGAAACGTCGCCGCGGGGAGATCGGGGCGGTCGCCTCGGGCATAGGCCAGAAGCGTCTCGACGTCCATCGGGGACAGCCCGGACAGGACGGCGCCGAGGGTCGCGGTCCGCTCGGCCGCGATCGCCGCGCTCTCCGGCGAAGGCGTCGCGTCGGGGATCTCCGGAGGCGACGCCCTCGCGTCTTCCCGGCTCCGGCGCGCCCGGGTCCGCTGCGTGCGGATCTGCCAGGCCGTGATCGCCAGGACCCACGTCAGGGCGTCGCGCCGCGCGTCAAACTCGCTGGCCCGCGAGAACACCCGCAGGAGCGCCTCCTGCGCCGCGTCGTCGGCGTCCGCCTCCGGCAGACAGCGGCGCGCGAACCCCCGCAGAAGAGGCCAGAGTCGTCGGAAGAGCGGATCGAAGGCCTCCCGCTCGCCCCGGGCGAGCGCGGTCAGCTGCTCCTGAAGCGCCGCGCGGTCGCCCGGTTCCACCAGAGTCGGCGGGCGGTTACTTGGGACAGGACTTGTTGCAGCAGCAGGCTGACGTGTCGGCACAGGACGCGTTGATCTTTCCGCTCTTGCCCTCTCCCCAGACCAGGGACGCCGAGAGCACCGCCGCCACGAAGAACGCCAGGATCGCCTTGCGCATGCCCGACCTCGCTTGATCGACCCGGCGCCGATCCGCCGGAGTCGTGCCCGGATAGGCGCGAGGACGCCCGAGCGTGACACCCGGCCAAAGAAGTCTCCGGACGACCGGCACGGATCTCGCACCCCACGAATGCGGACGGCCATGGGAAAGACGAGCGGTTCGATCCGCAAGAGAGCTCAAGAGATGGCCGCCGCGGCGCGCCGCGACGACCGCCGCCCGGCCGGCGGCAACGCCGCTCGACGCCCTCGGTCCGAAGCCTGCTAGCGCGTGGCCGCTCACGGAAGTCTCGCCGCGCGCCCGGCCGCGGCCGCCCCGAAGGCCGGCTCGTCGGGGAGCGCGCGCACGCCGAGGACGATCGTCCAGCGGCTTCAGGCGACCGGAATCCGCCGCGTCGGTTCGGCGCGGACGGGCTTCCATTACCGCCGGGCCGACGGAGGCAAGCCTTCCCTCGAAGACCTGTCGCGCATCCGGGCCCTCGTCCTGCCCCCGGCGTGGACGGACGTGTGGATCAGCGCCTCGCCGAGCTCGGCGGTGCAGGCAATCGGCAAGGACCGGGCCGGACGATGGCAGTACCGCTACTCGGAGAGGCAGACTCGGATTCGCGAGGAGCGCAAGCGCCGGCGCCTGCTGCGCCTTCTCGCGGCGCTGCCCGCTCTGCGGGCGCGGGTCGCGCACGACCTCCGGGGACGCGGGCTGACGCGCGAGCGCGTGCTCGCCGCGATGGTCCAGCTCCTGCTGCGGGGATTCCTGAGACCGGGCAGCGAAGCCTATGCCCGCGACAACGGCACCTACGGCCTGGCCACGCTGCGCTCGCGCCACGTCGCCGTCCGCGGGCGCCGGATGACGCTGACCTATCCCGGAAAGGGCAAGAAGCTCCAGGTCCGCGAGATCGGCGACGCGGCGGTCGCCGCCGTGGTCGCCGCGCTCCTGCGGGTTCGCGGTTCCCGGGTCTTTCGCTGCCCCGGCCCCGAGGGGACGTGGAGCGACGTCCGGCGCCGGCACGTCAACGACTACATCCGCGAGATCGCCGGGGCCCGGTTCACCGCGAAGGATTTCCGGACCTGGGCCGGGACGCTGCTCGGCGCCTGCGCGCTGGCGCGGCTGGGATTTCCCGAACCGGCCTCCGCGGCGGCGCTGCGGCGGCGCGTCCGCGACGCGATGCGCGAGACCTCGACGCTCCTGGGCAACACGCCGGCGGTCTGCCGCGCGTCCTACGTCTGCCCCGCGGTGATCGCGGCCTTCGAGAAAGGCCGCCTGCTCGCGAGCCCTCCGGCGCTGGACAAGCTCGTCGGCGGCGCGCCAAGAATCCTCGCGCCGGCCGAGCGCCGCCTCGCGCGCCTGATCCGCAGCGAACCATCGCCGTCGTGACACCGCGCCCATCCGATCGGCCTCCCGCGGGTGCCGGAACAAGGCCTATGCGCCGGCGCCGATCGGGTTTTGCTATCCTCTCGCCGATGTTCGGCGTTCCTGAGATTTCCGTCGAAGAGCTGAAAGCGAAGCAGGCGCGCGGCGAGCCCGTGACGCTCCTGGACGTGCGCGAGCCCCACGAGTGGTCGATCTCCGACCTTCCCGGCGCCGTCAAGATTCCTCTGGGCTCGCTTCCGCTGCGTTTCTCCGAGCTGTCCCCCGCGCAGGAGATCATCGTCTACTGCCGGGTGGGAGGGCGCAGCGCCCAGGCGGTCCAGTTCTTGCGTCAGCGAGGCTTCGAACGGACGTTGAACCTGGCCGGCGGTATCAACCGCTGGGCCGAGGTCGTCGATCCGTCGCTCAGAAGGTACTGAAGCGGGAGCCAAGCTCCCGGGAGGCCACGGACCATGCGCAAAGTCGGGATCATTCTCATCGTGGTGGGTCTTGCCGGCTTCCTCGTGGCCACGAGCCAGCGGGGCGGCTACGACACGGTCGAGGGGGCGATCAAGACGACCTTCTCGCAGAAGGAGCGCTCCCAGAAAGACATGTGGGACACCGCGCGATGGCTCTTCGTCGGGGTGGGCGTCGTCGGAATCATCCTGACCGTCCTGCCCGGCAAGAAGGACTGAGGCCGTCAGCCGATCTCGGCGCCGCGCGGCTCCTGGAGAAGACGATCGATCTTGG
Source organism: uncultured Acidobacteriota bacterium (assembly GCA_963733955.1). Classification (GTDB taxonomy): domain Bacteria; phylum Acidobacteriota; class Thermoanaerobaculia; order UBA5066; family Gp7-AA6; genus DATFTF01. Next base: position 285,983 of record CAVTEW010000001.1, on the reverse strand, counting down.
CCGCGAGGATGAAATCGTTCTCGTGGAGGCCGCCGATCGCGTGGGTCCACAGCACAAGATCCACCTTGTTCCAGTGGATCCCGATGTCGGGATGATGCCCCTGGCTTTCCGCAAGGTCGGCGACGCGGTTCACGAAGGCCATGGCCGCCCGAAAGTCCTCGAACTCGAAGCGCCGGTGAAGGCGCGTGGACTCTTCTTCCAGCGACCACTCGGGGGTCGCGGCCGCGTAGGCCCGCGCTTCTTCTGCAGTCATCGTTGGGACGCCGCCGCGGCACGGCGCGCACGTTCGAGAGGCCATGTCGCGAGGATCCACGGCCCGATTCTATCGGCCCGCGCCGAACGAAGCGTTCAACGGGGCGATTGACCCGGAGGGGTGGTTCCCGGATAATCGCGCTCCCGCGGACGACTGGGAGGTCGTTCAATGGTAGGACAACTGGCTCTGGACCAGTGAATCGGGGTTCGAGTCCCTGCCTCCCAGCCAAGGCTCTTTAGCGAGGCCGGCAAGTATCGGCGTCGCGCGGTCATCCGCCGGCTGCCGGCGTCAAAGCCGGAACGGTTCAAAACTTGCGCGGCGAGGTTAGTCCGGAGCCGATGAGTTCGGAGACGCCTCGCTCCGTCACATCACGTGTTTCTTGGGCGGCGGGGCCGGCGATCCGTCGGACCAGCTGCGCACCGGAATGAAGAGGACCGTCGATTCGATTGCGCTGCCATCCTCCCCGATGATGGGCGAGCCTTCCTTGCCCGCGGCCCAGTTGCCGGCCTGGCCAGGCGGGAGGAAGAACATGACATGGGGAAGCCATGGGCCCGCTCCATCGTCGCTCAGGTAGCCGTTCTTCGACAGCATGAAAGAAAAGGCGCCCGCCTCGGGGGCCTGGAATTCGTGGCTGGCGAATGCGGCCCTGGTTTTCTCGATCAACTGCTGCCTCGTGGCGCCGGCGAGGACCCACTCGGTGCGCTTGAGCTCCTGCGGCAGCTCGGTGCGCGCGGCGGGCGGGTTGAAGCAATTGGGCCCCCGTATCTTGGGATTCCAGAACTCGGGTGCGTCGAAACCGGCCGTCCAGGAGCGTTGGACGAAGCAGACGAAGCCGTTCCTGCCTTTCACGGCCGTCTCATAACCGCGGCTGCCGAGCACGAGCACTTCGGCGTCCCCGGAGATGGACGGCGGCGCGGCGCTGCGTGCCAGAGCGATCTCATCCTCGCGGTTTGCGATGCGGTACTGCTCGACCGGCGCCATCTCGGGATAGGGAGTCTTGAGGACCTGCGATTGCGCCGGACCACTCCAGCTCAACGCGGCAAGGACGGTCGAGGCGAAGAGACCAACAGCCTTTCGGTGATTCATCATTGTTCCGCTCCGTTTCGAACGATGAAATGCAGGCAGAAGCAATTCGGGTGCCGCGCAGGTGGAATGGGAAATCATTCGACGGTATGCCTTTGCTGATCTCTCGCCTCGGCGGCCAGACATTTCCTTGAAGCCAGGCTCAATATTCCGCATTCAAGCCTGCCCGGGATCAGACCTGTTTCCTCGCAAGCAGCCTCTCCGGCGCCGGCGCCCGCTGCAGCCGCGGGTTGGGCGTCGAACCGAGATCCTTGCCGCGAGCTTCGGGACCGGTAAACCGCCGACACCTCGCAAGGCCGGTCTTGCAACTCTGTATCATTTCAGAACCTTCGAGGTCTTCGGCGATAGGATTCTTCGCCAGGTCCCATGACCATTTCCCCAGGCACGCGGCTTGGCCCTTACGAGATGCTGAGCCCACTCGGCTCTGGCGGAATGGGGGAGGTCTACCGGGCCAGGGACACGCGGCTTCAACGCGAGGTCGCAGTCAAGGTCCTGCCGGCCGAGCTGGCTTCTGACGCGCTTCGCTTGAAGCGCTTCGAGACGGAGGCGCGTCTAGCCTCCGCGTTGAACCACCCCAATATCGTGACGATCTACGAGGTCGGGCAGAGCGATTCCACCTCTTTCATCGTCATGGAGCTGGTGGACGGGAAAACGTTGCGGGAGCTGCTCTATGTCGGTCCTCTTCCTCTCCGCAAGCTGCTTTCGATTGCCGCTCAGGTCGCCGACGGGCTGGCCAAGGCCCATGCCGCGGGCATCGTTCACCGGGACCTGAAACCCGAGAACGTCATGGTCACCGGTGACGGCCTCGTCAAGATCCTCGATTTCGGTCTGGCGAAGTTGACGTATCCCGATTCGGACGGAGGGCAGACGGAGCAAAGCCCGGACGATTCCCGGCGGGACCGAACCCGGTGTCGTCATGGGGACCGTGGGGTACATGTCGCCCGAGCAGGCGGCCGGGCAACGGGTGGATTTCCGGTCCGATCAGTTCTCCTTTGGCTCGATCCTCTACGAGATGGCGACGGGCAAACGGGCATTCGAGCGGGCGACCAAGCCAGAAACCCTCGCGGCGATCATTCGAGAAGAGCCGGAGCTGATTGCCGCTATCAATTCCAAGATCCCTTCCCAGTTGCGCTGGATCGTCGGAGCGGTGCCTCGCCAAGGAGCCGCAGGACCGTTATGCGGCGACGGAGGACCTCGCGCGAGACCTCGCGACCCTGCGCGAGCATGCCTCGGACCTCTCGGGCGAGGCCGGAGTTCCGCTCGATGCGCCGCGGCGCCGGGCGAGATGGAGAGCGATCGGTCTTGCGGCTGCGCTGTTGGCAACGCTAGCCGGAACCTACTTGCTAGGCAGGCGTGTCGAGCGGTCCCACACCTCCTCGCCAAGCTTCCGGCAGCTGACATTTCGCGGCGCAGGCATCTCGACGGCGCGGTTTGCGCCGGGCGGGCAAACGGTAGTGTACGCCGCGCAGTGGGAGGGCAAGCCCCCCGAGCTCTTTAGCGCGCGTCTCGACAGCCCCGAGACGCGTTCGCTCGGCCTCTCGAGCGCGGAGATTCTTTCCATCTCCTCCTCCGGCCAGATGGCGCTTCTGCTTCGCTCCGCGGTTCGACCTGCCATTTCGCGCGCCGCACTCGGACCTTTCGATCAACCCGATTCGGCTGCGGGGGATGCTCGCCGAAGCGCCGCTCGCCGGCGGCGCGCCGCGGGAGCTCCTCGAGAACACGTACCTCGCGGACTGGAGCCCGGACGGCAAGTCGCTCGCCATCGTGCGCGAAGTCGGAGGCAAGAACCGGCTCGAGTTTCCCGCTGGCAGGGTGCTGTTCGAAGACAACGCTGCGCATGCCAACCGTATCTCGGTCTCACCGTCGGGCGATCGGGTCGCGTTCGTGTTCAAGTTCAATCTCCATGTGACGCGAGCCCGGCGGCGTGTCGCGACCTCCGCGAGCGAGCCATGGAGGCCGCGTGGTGCCGGGCGACGAACGAGATCTGGTTCAACTCCGTCGCGGGCGGGAGCACCGAGCTGTTCGCCGTCGTCCCCGGTCGCCCGAAGAGGCGCGTGACGACGCTGCCGGGAGACTTCGTTCTCCACGACATCTCGGCGGACGGTCGGTGCTCCTCGGGCGCGTCTCCGAGAGCTCGGAGATCTTCGCGGACTTTCCGGGAGAGGCTGGCCCTCGGAATCTCTCCCACCTCGACCGCTCCGTGGCCGTGGCTCTGGCTCCGGGCGGCGACACCGTTCTTTTCAACGAAATGGGTCAGAGCGACCGTTCCGTCTATCTGCGGCGGACCGACGGCTCCCCTCCAAAGCGTCTGGCCGACGGCTACGCGTGGGCGCTTTCGCCGGACGGGAAGTTCGCTCTCGTCGGTCCTCGTCCCGGGCCCGAGATGTGGCTCGTCCCGACCGGACCCGGACAGCCCAGACTCATCGCCACGCCCGGGCTGCGCCGCGGGGGACGCATGGGGTTCTTTCCCGACGGCCGAAGGGTCTGGTTCATGGCGGAGGATCCCGCGCACACGCGGCGTGCCTGGGGGTTGGATCTCTGGCGAGGGGAAGCCTCGAGCGCTGACGCCTCCGGGGGTTGGAGGGACGACTCTGTCGGGCGACGGACGTTTTCTCTGCGCGCTTTGCGGCCGATGGCGACTGGACACTCTATTCAACGGAGACGACGGAAACACACAAGGTCGTCGGCATTCTTCCCGGCGAGGAGCCGATCCAGTGGACCGCGGACGGGAGGGTCTATACGTCCGCGGAGCGGATGAGCTGCGCCCCGGTGACCCGGCCTTTGTCACGCGCGTCTACCGCCTCGATCCACGCACCGGACGCCGGGAGCTCTGGAAGGAGATACCGCCCATCAATCCGTCGGGCGGCGGAGCCATCGGAACGATCTTCTTCTCCGCGGACGGGAAGACCTGCGTCTACACGCACCACCGCTACTCCTCCGAGCTTTTCCTGGTCGAGGGGTTGAAGTGACAAGCCTGGCGCGATGCGCTCGAGCGGCGCTCGCTCTCCTGATTCTCGCGGAACTTTCGGAAACGGTAGCGGTCCTCCACGCTCAGTCTCTTCCAACCGCCACGCTCGTCGGGAAGGTCACTGCCGAGGACGGCGCGGGCCTCCCCCGGATCAAGATCCGCCTCGAATCGAAGAGCCTCCAGGGTGTCCGAGAGATCTCGACGTCGGCGACCGGCGACTTCCTCGTCGCGCTCCTGCCAACCGGCGAATACACCGTGACCTTTCAAGCGGATGGAATGCAAAGTGCCTCGCGTTCCGTCACGCTCCCCGCCGCAAGCACGATCCGTCTCGATCAGCGGATGCGGCCGGCGGCGGTGGCCGAGTCGGTGGACGTTGCGGCCGGCGCCGCCACGGCCGCGCCCCTCACAGCACCGGCGATCGAGGCCAACTACAGGAAACAGGTCATCGACCAACTGCCCATTGACCGGAGCCTCCGGTCGATCGCGCTGCTCGCGCCGGGGGTCGCGGACAACGGCCCCCACGGAAACGTGGGAACCACCAACGACCGCAAAGCATTGATGATCTCCGGAGCGCTCTCCTATTCGAACCTCTTCTTGATCGACGGCGTCGTCGTCAACGAGAACCTGCGCGGGCAACCCTATGACCTCTTCATCGAGGATGCGATCGAAGAGACGAGTGTCTCCACCGGCAACATCTCCGCCGAGTACGGCCGCTTCACGGGAGGCGTCGTCGACGCGATCACCCGGTCGGGAGGCAACGACCTCAAAGGCTCCTTCCGGGCGTCGCTCCACAATGACCGTTGGGCGGCCAACGATCCGTTCGACCGGGCCCTGGGTCTGGACAACCGCGTGGATCACGTCGCCGAAAGCTACGAGGAGACCCTCGGTGGGCCTGTCTGGAAGGACCGCATCTGGCTCTTCGCCGCCGGACGCCAGGCAAAGCTCAGCGACACGGGCGAGACGCGGCTCGTCCCGCGTCCCGGAGACGTCGATCCGACTTCGAGTGCCTACATTCACTCGACCGACGAGCGACGCCTCGAAGGCAAGCTGACAGCTTCCCCGCTCCCGGGCTACAGCGTCGTCGCGTCGTACATCGACGTGAAGTTTGATGAGAGGAACACCACGTTGAACACGGACTTCCTCTTGGACACCGCGGGTCTCGTTCCCCGGGAGGCCCCCTATTCACTCCTGGCGGTCAACTCCAGCGGCGTGGTGACCCGCGATCTCTTCTACGAGGCGCAGTATTCGCGACGCCGGTTCTCCTCCAGGACCGGAGGCCCGTTCAACTCCGATCCGATTCGAGGCACGGCGATCCTCGACCCGACCCGCGGTCAATTCGCGAGCTACAGCGCGCCGCAGGGGGTCAACGAGGAGCCCGAGCTCTATGACAACGACTCCTACTCCGCCAAGGGCGTGTACTTCCTGCCGACCTCGTCCGCCGGGACCCACGAGATCCACGCGGGCTACGAGCGCTTTTCCGAGTCGGCCCGGACGGACCTCCACCGCTCCGGGAGCGACTTCTGGATCAACGGCTCCGCCAGCATCCTGCGGGGAACGACATTCTTTCCCACCTTTGTCCCCGGGCAGACGAGGATCGAGTGGTATCCGATCCTTCAGCCGTCGCTGGGATCGGACCTGGTGACGGACTCGGCATTCCTCGAGGACCGCCTCCAGCTCGGCCGCCACTGGAGCTTCAACCTGGGCCTGCGATACGACCGGAACCGCGATCGGGACAGCCGCGGCGAGCTCGTCTCCAGCTCCGGGGCGTGGAGTCCGCGCCTTTCGTTTCGATTCGATCCGAAGGGCGACGGGCGATGGGATATTCACGGCGGGTACGCGCGCTACCAGGACAAGCTCCACGACAACGTCGCCAATGCGGCTTCCCCCGCGGGGACCGCGACCCTCGTCTGGCTCTACCGGGGCCCGTGCGTCAATTGTAACCCCTTCGCTTCGACGAGCGACCTCGTCCCCGCGGATCAGGCTTTGCGGACCCTATTCGACTGGTTCCACAGCATCGGCGGCACGGCGAGCGCTCCCACAGTCTTGGGCGTGTTGCCCGGCGTCTCCGCGAAAATCGCTCCGGGTCTCAAACCGCAGAGCGCCATCGAGTACTCGGCCGGGGCCGGCGCCGCACTCGGCACGAGAGGATTCGTCCGCGCGGATTTTCTCTTTCGCGACTACCGTGATCTCTATGCCAGCCGCATCGATCTCTCGACCGGGCAGAGCCCGCCCGCTTTCGGGGGCGTCCACGATCTGGAGTTGATCACCAACAGCGACAAGCTCCAGCGTCGCTACACGGCGGTCCAGACTCAGTTCTCCTGGCGCCTGGCCAATTCACTCCAGGCCGCCGGCAGTTACACATGGTCCCGGCTGACCGGAAACTTCCGTGGAGAGGGGCCGGCCGTCTCGGCGATGCTGGCCAACGTCGAGGAGTATCCGGAGTACAAAGAGGAGAGCTGGAACTTCCCGACGGGCTATCTGTCGGGCCGGGGGCAGACGCAACCGGCCGTAGATCAGCGCCACCGGGCCAGGGTCTGGCTCGTCTATCACCCTCCGATGCACTGGGGCGATCTCTCGGCCGCGGTCCTGGAGTCCTACGACTCCGGGCTTCCCTACGAGGCGGTCGGATTCATCGACCCGCGCCCGTACGTGAAGAACCCGGGTTACGCGGAGCCGCCGAGCTCGGTCATGTATTTCTTCACCAAGCCCGGTTCCTTCCGCACCGACGACATTACCCGGACCGATCTCGCTCTGACCGGCACCATCCGGCTCTTCCGAACCGCCGAGCTGTTCGTGCGTCCCGAAGTCTTGAACCTCTTCAACGAAAGAGGAGTCGTCGCGGTGGACAGCACGGTCCTGACCGCTCGGAATTCAAGCGCCCTTCGGCCCTTCAACCCTTTCACGGACAAACCGGCGCGCGGCGTAAACTACGCCCTCGCCTCGAGTTTCGGCAAGCCGACCAGCAGCGCCGACTACCAGCTGCCCCGAACGTTCCTGGTCAGCATGGGCGTGAGATTCTGACCGGGGCCGGGAATCCAGCGGAGTGCCGCGCGGCTATCCAGCGACCGTCGAGGCCGTCTGCTGGAATACGCGAAAGGTCAACGAAGCCGGCCCGATCGTCAGCTGGTCCTCATCGGCGAGCCGGACAGGGGCTCCGATTCTTTTCCCGCGCAGATACGTCCCGTTCATGCTGCCGAGATCTTCCAGAACCGCTTCCGTCTCGCCGATCACGATGCGCGCGTGCCGGCGCGACACGAGCGCGCTGTCGATCCAGACCACCGCGGCCTCATCGCGGCCGAGAAGGTTCTCGCCGGGCTGCAGGGCGATCTCACGGTTGCCCCAGATGAGCCGGTAGACGAGTTTCTGACCCGCGAAAGCGGGGACGTTGTCCTGGAGGTCCTGCGCTCTTCCACTGAAGGCATAACCGAAGCGGTGAACGGTCCGTACGAAACGGGGCTCGCGGGCACTGTCCCCGATCGCGGATCGGACCTCCACGAGCAGGCTCGCCAGCGTGCCGTCCGAGACAAAGGTGCCGGGCCAGAGGCGCTCGTGGATCTCGCTTTTGGATAGGGCTTTGGGGCGGCTCTCCAGGAGCAGCACCAGGAACTGAAAGGCCTTGGGGGAGAGGTGAACGGCCTCCCCCCGGACAGAGAGCTGCCGCGTATCGGAATCGAGCACGCATTCGCCGAATCGAACCCGCATTCGCGCTCCCCACGAAATCCTAGGACATTCCCAGTCTTTCTCCAACGACTTCCACGACGCAGCGGCGTCTGATTATCCCGCAGGAGGAAATCCATGGGAAACGCCACACACAACCGCATCAGGCGTTTTCTTATCCTCGTCGCCCTCGTCGGCCTGGCTCTGACCACCTCGGCAGTCTCGGCCGGAGTCAACGTCTGGACGAGCCGACGTCTCGAATCTGATTCTCGTCGGCATGACGCCACTTTCTCAGGACGAGCGCCCGGGGCCAGATCGCGATCTCGAGCGTCGACAACTCGGGACGAGCCTTTGCCGGCCCAGACTACGGCCCGTATGCCGGATGGACCCCCATTGCTGCCGCCGACGGCCCGGACGTCTCCAGCCGGAGTCTTTCAAAGCGTATTCGAGTAGAGGGAGGCCTTATGAAAGCCATCGGTCAGTCGGCAAGAGTTGGAAGAATCTTTCGCACGTCCGGATGCGCGCTGGCCTTACTCGTCGGAATCGCCGGGCCAACCTTCGCGGGAGTCAACCGATGGACTGGCAGCCGACCCTTTGGACTGGGCGGAACGTTTGGAGAGGTCACTCAGCTGGCCCTTGATCCGAGCAACCCGCAGGTCCTGTACGCCGGCAGCGGGAACGTCATCTTCAAGAGCGTCAACGGCGGTCTGAGTTGGAGCGCTTTGAGTAGGTCCCCAAAAGTCTCTTACTTCACTGCCCTTGCCATCGACCCCCTGACAACGTCAACTGTTTATGCGGCGACCGATCGCGGTGTCTTCAAGAGCATCGACGCCGGCAGCAGCTGGAAAGCCGCACCGTCGGACCGGTCATTCGGACGCTCCGTATCGACCCTGGCGATCCACCCTTCGACGCCATCCGTCATCTATGCCGGCGCGCCCCCCGGGGTCTTCAAGAGCACCGATGGACTCGACACCTGGGAATCGATCAGCTTTCTCCGGGCGAAGTCAATTTACGCTCTCGTCATTGACCCTCAGAAGCCCTCGACGGTGTACGCGGCGGATTCCGATTACCCGGACTTCGATTACGTGGACACTCAAACGATTGTCTACGCGAGCGCGGACGATGGCGCGACCTGGAATGCGAGAAGTACGGAGCTTCCGGGGATCTCGGCCGGTGCTCTGGTCATCGACCCGGCACAGACTTCCTCGCTCTATGCAGGAACCCGCCTAGGCCTCTACAAGAGCGTCGATGCCGGCTCTGGCTGGACCCTGTCGAGCAGCCAATTGCAGGATGTCAGGGTGTCCGCGGTCGCGATCGACCCGCGGAATCCGACCACACTCTACGCCGGGACCCTCTTGCAAGGAATTCTTCGAAGTACCGACGGAGGAGCGAGCTGGCTCCCGTTCAACTCGGGTCTGACGACCTCGAGCGTCTACGCTCTCGCGCTGGATCGGACGGGCACCCGGTTGCATGCGGGGACGGATCACGGCGTCTTCGACTATCAGATCTCTTCCGGGCCCCAGGATCTCTCGGTCGGGACGGACGGCGCGACTCGTCTTGCGTCCGTGGATCTCGATGACCGTGTGGTCTTGCGAACCATAGACAGGTCCGGAAACGCGACGAGCGCCGGTCCTTACGGCCCTTACAGCGGCTGGAACGCCACAGCCGTCACCGGCGCTGCGGACGGATTGACACGAGTGCTCTGGAACAACGAGGACGGCCCGGCCGCGCTGTGGCTGGTGACGCCGCAAGGCGGCAACCAGGCCTCGTATCGCCTTAACGCGATGCCGGGCTTCATGGCGGTCGATGTCGCCGCATCCATCGCCGGCATCACTCACGTTCTCTGGACGAACGCCGACGGCCGAATCACGATCTCAACCGTCGATAATTCGGGGCGAGCCACGGCCGGCACAACCTACGGCCCGTATCCCGGGTGGACCGCCATTGCCGCGGCCGACGGCCCGGACGGCTCGACCCGCGTCCTGTGGAACAACCTGGACGGAAGGGCGGCAATCTCGTTTGCTCGGGCCGGAAACCTTCTCGCCTCTTACAGCTATGGTCCGGCTGCCGGCTGGACGGGTCTCGACGTTGCGGTGGGCGGCGACGGCCTGACCCGGATCCTCTGGTCTCACCACGACGGGCGGATCGCGCTCGGGATCATCGACTCCTCGGGCCAGATCAAGTATGGCCCGGTCTACCCGGCTCCGGAGAACATGAGTACCATCCGCATCGCGACGGGGCCCAACGGTTCCAGCCAGGTTCTGTTCACCGATTTCGGCTCGAGCGCGATCCTCTGGGAGATGTCCGCCGACGGCGCCTTCGTAAAGTCGATCGTCGCGAGCGAGGCTCCTCCCTCCGGCGGTATCTCGGGAGCCTGGACGGGAACGTACAACGCCATTTCCTACAAATGTGGCACGGACACTCGAGCAAGCCTTAGTCAATCCGGCTCGGCGGTCACGGGCACTCTCACCACAACCGGTTCCTGCGGAGAGATCTTCTACATCGACAGCACTCTTCAGGGAAACACATTAGGAAGTTCCCAATGTGTTCCCAACGACTTACTCCACGTCGGCGCGAAATCCTGAAGATCGCAGGAGGGAAACCATGAAGAACACCACACTCAACCGCATCCGCCGATTCTTTCCCCTCCTCATCCTCGTGGGCCTGGCTTCTCCCGCCCCGACAATCTCGGCAGGCGTCAACACGTGGACGACCAGCGGGCCGGAGGGGGGAAACGTCGGGGTGTTCGCACTTGACCCGACGAACTCGGCGACGATCTACGTCGGCGCGAGCACCGGCGGGATCTTCAAAAGCATCAACGGCGGCGGGAGCTGGGCAGCCATGAACGCCGGTCTGACCAACACCTCTGTCGGCTCCCTGGTAATCGATCCTTCCGCTCCGGCCATGCTCTACGCCGGAACCGGCGGCGGCGTCTTCAAGAGCAGCGACGGCGGGGAGACCTGGACGGCCATCAACACCGGTTTAGCCGACACCGAGGTTCATGACCTGGCGATCGATCCTTCGAACCCGGCGACCCTGTATGCCGGAACGTATAGCGGAGGCGTCTTCAAGAGCACCAACGGCGGGGGCAGCTGGAGCGCTGTCAACGCTGGTCTTACTGGCCTTCCCTACACCTCTGTAGAAGCCCTTGCCATCGATCCTAAAACCCCAGCCACGATCTACGCCGGCTTTTGCGGTTACGACATTTATGGAGGCTACCTCTTCAAGAGCACCAACGGCGGAGCGAGCTGGACGGAGAAGAGCATCGGATCGTGTGTCACCGTCCTCCTGATCGATCCAACCGCACCGGCCACGATCTACGCCGGCACGTTTGGCGGTGGAGGCGCCTTCAAAAGCACCGATGGCGGGGACAGCTGGAATGCCATCAATACCGGCCTGACCGCCTCCCCCGAAGGCCTTGCCCTGGTCCTACATCCCTCCGCGCCGACCACGATTTACGCCGGTACTGCCTACGGGATCTTCAAGAGCACCAATGGGGGGGGGAATTGGACGGCCATCAAGACCGGACTGTCCAACTCCATTTCTCCCCCTGCGCTGGCCATCGATCCATCAGCACCGGCCACACTCTATGCCGGGACTAACCACGGCGTTTTCAAGAGCACCGACGGCGGCGTCGGGTGGAACGCCAGCAATGCGCGCCTGACCGCCACCGGCGTTAACGCGGTGGTCATCGACCCTTCCCTGCCGGCAACGCTCTACGCCGGTACTGACGGCGGCGTTTTCAAGAGCACCAACGGCGGCACGAGTTGGACGGCCATCAACACAGGCCTGGCCTCTGAACTGACCGATACCCCGAATCTCACAGTCCGGGCCCTGGCCATCGATCCGACAAACCCGGGCACGCTGTACGCCGGCACGGGCGGCGGCCTCGCCGGTATGCGCAAGAGCACCAACGGGGGGGCCAGCTGGACGGCGATCAACACCGGACTGACCTTCGACTTGTTCTTCTCGCTGGCCATCGATCCGACGAACCCCGCCACGCTTTATGCCGGCACGTTTGGCTCTGCAGGCCGAAGCAGTCTCTTCAAGAGCACCAACGGTGGGGAAAACTGGACGGCGATCAGCATCGGCCTGACCAACATCGTGGTCTCTGCCCTTGCCATCGATCCTTCCGCGCCGGAGACGCTCTATGCCGGGACCAGAGGCGGCGGTGTCCTCAAGAGCACAAACGGGGGGTCAGGTTTGACGGCCATCAACTCCGGTTTAACCAATACCGAGGTCAATGCCCTGGCCATCGATGCTTCGGCACCGGCCACGCTCTACGCCGGCACCTCCGGAGGCGTTTTCAAGAGCACCAACGGCGGAGGAACCTGGACGGCCATCAGTACCGGCCTGACCAACACTGTGGTCTCCGCTCTGGCCATCGATCCTTCCGCGCCGGAAACGCTCTATGCCGGGACCAGAGGCGGCGGTGTATTCAAGAGCACGAACGCTGGCGGCACGTGGACTGTATTCAGCGCCGGCCTCCACAATCCGACTGTCAATGCGCTGGCCATCGATCCTGTGGCGCCGACCAGACTCTACGCCGGCACGGGCGGCGGAGTCTTCGATTATGAGACCGTTGTTGAGCCGACGCCGTTGATTCCGCGGCAGCCGGTGATCCTCGCGACTCCACGGCGCCGAGGACCCTGAGGGCAACGCCGGTCGATTCGAAGTTTCACGATGTCGGCCAGGCCGTCGGCGTCGTGGATCTAAACAAGGAGGGGTCGCATGGCCGAGCTCCACGTTCCCGCTGACTACCCGACGATCGCGGCGGCCGTCGCGGCGGCGCGCACGCGGACCGACAGTTCGACTACGATCCTCGTCGCGCCGGGCGTCTACCCCGAGTCGGAGGTCGTGCTCGACGTCCCGAACCTGACTCTCGCCGGCACGGCGCCACTCGCGCGAGGTGCGGACGGGTTCCCGCTCGATTCGGACCACCAATCGAGCGTGGCCAGGGTCCAGAAGGACCTCCCGGATGGCGCGGTCCTGTTCCACGTGGGCGCCATAAATGTTCGGATCACCGGGCTTGTCCTCGACGGTCTCAGGCCGCTCTCGCTGCTCCTGATGGGTCCGAAACAAGGTGGTCTGGTGATTTCCATCGACGGCGCGCCCACGTCGGCGGACGGCTTCTCGGTCGACGGGAATCTCGTCCAGAGAGCCGCAGCAGGGGTCTTCTCCCGCATGGCGAGCGGCACGATCCGGGCAAACCGCTTCACTCTGATGAACAGCGGCAGCGCGTCCTTCGGCGGACCGCCCGAACAGGCCAAATCGGTTGCCTTCCGCGACAACCTGGTGGTCGGCAATACCAATGTCGGGGCGGCCTTTCAGGGCGGCACTGGCTCGCGAAACATCCCGAGGGTCGCAGACGGGCCAGGGAGCCTGTCCGCCGAAGTGTCCGGTAACGAGTTCCGCGCGAATGGCGCGGAGGGGCCAAATTTCCCGAGCATGGGCCTGTCCTTTCTCGTCAACGACGACTCGCGGAGCGACACGACCCTGCCGGGGCGGATCGAGGCGCACGTCAGAGACAACCTCTTCATCGAGAACCGGAACTGGGGCCTGGGCGTCGCGCAGCGCGTCTCGCCCAATGTCCGTCTCACGGGTTTCGAGTTCGAGGGGACCTTCGAACGCAACCGCTACTGCGGCAACGGGCTCAATGAGGCGATCTTTGCCTTTCGGCAAGTCACGACCACTCTCGGCGGCGGCGAGAAGCGTTTCCGCTTCGGCCGGGGCTCGAGCTACGTCATCCATGCTGAGAACGACCCGTTGGCGTGGGTTGGCTACGATCTGGACCATCCGGCAAACGATCCCGACCCGCATGAGTATACGAGTCCCACCGAGCACGAGGATCCGGGGATCCCGCTGGAGAACACGCTGATCTTCAACGGCACGGCCGTTCCGACGGCAGCCGAACCCGTGCTCCGGAGGGTCACGCCGGTGACCGGCGACAGCACGCCGCCCATGGTCGCGCTCCACCTGTCGAAGACGGTCCTCTGGCCTCCGGACCACAAGCTCGTGCCCGTCGACTTCACGATCGAGGCCAGGGACGAGTGCACGCAGGGGGCGGACCTTGCCGTTCGTTCCTGCAGCGCGACGAGCAGCGAGCCCGGCGATGGAGACGCGAGCGTGGTCATGAGCGGCCCGTTTTCGGGCACGGCATCGCTTCGTGCCGAGCGTTCGGGGGGCGGTCCCGGGCGCGTCTACACGATCCGCTGCGAGGTCGCCGACGCGAGCGGCAACGTAGGCATCGGCCACGGGACGGTCATCGTCCCGCACTCGCAGTAGCGGTGGGCCGCGCGCACGGCCGCGGCGGCCGCAATCTCCCTGGGCGCTCGGCGGAGAGGCGGGGGCTCATAGCCGCGGCCGATGGTTTGGACCGGTGGCGAACCCGCTTCATCGCTCCCAGAAAAGCCGAATGAATTTCTAGTGTTTCTCCAACGACTTCCCGGAGTCGCGGCGTTCTGATTATCCCGCAAGGAGGGGACCATGAAGAACGCAACACACAACCGGATCAGCCGCCGGCTTCCCCTCGTCATCCTCGCAGGCCTGGCCCTCACCGCCTCGGCAGTCTCGGCCGGCGTCGGTGTCTGGACGACCAACGGACCGGCAGGCGCCGAGGTCCTTGCGCTCGCGATCGATCCTTCGTCTTCGGCCACCCTCTACGCCGGCACCACGGACCAGGGCGTCTTCAAAAGCACCAACGGCGGACGGAGCTGGAGGCCCATCAACATCGGTCTGACGGACTCCCCTTACCCATTCACGCCGACTATCCTCGACCTGGCCATCGACCCATCGGCGCCGGACACGATCTACGCCGGCACGGTTGGCGGAGTCTTCAAGAGCACCAACGGCGGGGAAAGCTGGAGCGCCATCAATGACGGGCTTTCCGCGACGCGAGGGGCCGGTCCGAGCCCCGTCGAGGCCCTTGCCCTTGACCCTGAGACACCCTCAACGCTCTACGCCGCGACATTCGACGCCGGAGTCTTCAAGTCCACCGACTCCGGAGGCACCTGGGCTGCAATCAACACGGGGCTCACGAACCTGCAGGTCTGGGCCCTGGCCGTCGATCCGGTGACGCCGGCCACGCTCTACGCGGGTACGTCGGGCCCGGGCGCCTTCAAGAGCGTGGACGGGGGGCAGAGCTGGAGTCCCGCCCACACCGGACTGCCCGGCGCCGGTTTTCCGGAGGGCTCCGGCGTCATCGCCCTGGCCATCGACCCTTCGACGCCGTCGACCCTCTATGCCGGCACCAATCAGGGCGGCGGTGTCTTCAAGAGCACCAACGCCGCCGGCAGCTGGAGCGCCATCGACGCCGGCCTGCCCGCCACCTCCGTCTACGCCCTGGTCGTAGATCCTTCCGCGCCGAGCACGATCTACGCCGGCACGCTCGGCGGCGGCGGCTTCGTTGGCAGCAGCGGCGGAGTCTTCAAGAGCATCGCCGGCGGGAAGGGCTGGACCGCCGTCAATGTCGGTCTGACCATTCCTTTGGTCGAAGCCCTGGCTATCGACCCTTCGACACCATCCACCCTCTACGCCGGCACATTCGGAGGTGGCGGCGTTTTCAAGAGCATCGATCGCGGAGGCAGTTGGAGTCCCGTCAACAGCGGCATATCGACTGGCTTTGTCGGCGCCCTGGCCATTGACCCTTCGACGTCAGCCACGCTCTACGCGGGAGGGGGTGAGTTCGGCATCTTCAAGAGCATCGACGGCGGGGAGAACTGGACTCTCCGCTCCACCCAACTGGTTTACACGAGCATCCTTGCGTTGGTCATTGATCCTTCGAACCCTGGCACCCTCTATGCCAGCGCGGAGAGTCTCAACGATTTTCCCGACTACGTCTATAAGAGCACCGACGGCGGGGGGAGCTGGACGGAGATCCTCTCGGCTTCTGTCTCTAGCCTGGCCATTGATCCTTCGAAGCCGAGCACGCTCTACGCGGGAGGCGCCGGCGTCTTCAAAACGACCGATGGCGGAGGCTGGACGGCCGTCAATACCGGCCTCACGAGCACCGAGGTCTCCACCCTGGCGATCGATCCGACGGCGCCGGCCACGATCTACGCCGGCACGTATGACGGCGGCGTCTTCAAGAGCACCAATGGCGGGGGGAACTGGACTGTCGTCAATACCGGCCTAACCGAAACCCTGGTCTCCGCGCTGGCAATCGATCCCAGGGCGTCGGCCACGATCTACGCCGGCACGTACGACGGCGGTGTCTTCAAGAGCACCAATGGCGGGGGGAGCTGGACAGCCGTCAACACGGGTCTGACCAACACCAACGTCAGCGCCCTGGCGATCGATCCGGCGGCGCCGGCCACGATCTATGCGGGCACGGCGGGTGGCGGCGTCTTCAAGAGCACGGACGCGGGCGAAAGCTGGGCGCCCATCAACGCCGGGCTGACCAATCTGGGTGTCAACGTCCTGGCCATCGATCCCTCGATGCCGACAAGGCTCTATGCCGGTACGAACGACGGAGTCTACGAAGTTCAAGACTACGTTGTCGTCGCCGGCGCCTTGGATCTGTCGGCCGGCGCGGACAACAAGACGCGCGTCCTGTTCACCGACTCCGACAGTCGTGCGGTCTTTCGGAGTTTCGACAATTCGGGAAGATCCACCAGCGACGGCCCGAATGGTCCCTACAGCGGCTGGAGCGCGCGGGCGGTGGCCGATGGCTCGGACGGCTTGACACGCGTGCTCTGGAACAATCTGGATGGCAGCGCGGCCCTCTGGCTCCTGGGGCCGACAGGCAATCAGGCTTCCTATGTTTATGGTCCTGATGCCGGCTGGACGGCCATCGACGTGTCCGTGGGCAGCGACCATACAAGTCACATATTGTGGACCCACGTCGACGGCCGGACGAGACTGACGAGTGTCGCCATGACCGGCGCTCTGGTCAGCGACACGACGTACGGTCCCTACAGCGGCTGGACCGCTCAGTCCATCTCCGACGGACCCGACGGCCTGACGCGGCTTCTGTGGAGCCATACCGATGGTCGGGCGGGGCTCTCGCTGATCGATTCGGGCCAGATCATCGCCACCTATCGGTTCTCGCCCGGGCCGGGCTGGGAGGCCCAGGACGTGGCAGTGGCTACCGACAACCAGGCGCGCATCCTGTTCTCCAACGCCGACGGCAGGGCGGTCCTCTGGAGCGTCGACAACTTCGGACTCGTGAGCCCCGGGACGCCGTTTGATCCTCCGCCAACGACCTATCGAGGTACAGACCCGACCTCTGCCCTCGCCGGTATCCAGACAGCAGCCCGCGTCACCGCGGGATCGGACAACTTGACGCGCGTCCTGTGGAAGAGTCCGCTAGGAAACGGATTTGTGTCGCTCTTCGGTCTCGACAACGTCCTGCAGAGCTCCTTCGACTTCTGCGGCGACTTCGGAGGGCAGTCCGGGTGCGGGTTCTGGGACTATTAGCTTGGCGATGAGACATCTTGCCTGGCTCGCCGCGCCGCGAAAAGCGCTTCGCTTCTGCGGTTTTCTTCTGGCTATCGCGCTGACCACGCCGCACGCCTTCGCCGGCATCAACCGATGGACCACCAGCGGGCCGGAGGGGGGCGACGTTCGGGCGCTGGCGATCGACCCCGTGGACCCAGCCACGCTCTACGCCGGCACGTCGGGCGCTGGCGTCTTCAAGAGTACCAATGGCGGTGAGAGCTGGAGGGCCATCAACAGAGGCCTGACCGAAGCCTACGTTTACGACTTAGCCATCGATCCTTCGGCTCCGGGCACGCTTTACGCCAGTACGTCGTACGGCGGCGGCATCTTCAAGAGCACAGACGGCGGGGAGAACTGGACGGCCGCCAGCACCGGTCTGCCCAGCACCGAGGTCTTGGCCCTGGTCACCGATCCTTCCACGCCGGGCACGCTTTACGCCGGTACGTCGGGCGCCGGGGTCTTCAAGAGCCGCAATGGCGGCGGAAGCTGGACGCCGGTGAATGCCGGTCTGACTAACACCTTTGTCCTTTCTCTGGCCGTCGATCCTTCGGCGCCGGCCACTCTTTACGCCAGTACGTCGTACGGCGGCGGCATCTTCAAGAGCACGGACAGCGGGAGGAGCTGGACTTCAGTTTTCGCTACCCCTTCCTACGAGGTCTATGCACTGAGCATTGACCCGTCGGCTCCATCCAACATCTACGCCGGCCTCGCCAATTCTGAGTGGGCGCCCGGCGGCGTGGTCAAGAGCATCGACCGCGGGGCGAACTGGGGGCAGACCCTCAGCGGCCACGACGTCCTGGCACTGGCCATCGATCCTTCGTCGCCGGCGACCCTTTACGCCGGTACGTGGGGAGGGGTGTTCAAAACCATCGATCGCGGATCGAATTGGAGCACCGTCAGCACAGGTCTGACCAGTCCCGGTGTCCTCGCCCTGGACATCGATCCTTCGGCACCGGCCACTCTTTACGTCGGCATGATAGGCGCCGGCGTCTTCAAGACAGGAAACGGCGGCGGAAGCTGGGCAGCAAGCAACGCCGGCCTGATCGCCAGTTCTGTGAATGCCCTGGCTATCGCTCCTTCGGCGCCGGCCACCCTTTACGCCGGCACCTCTGGCGGCGGCATCTTCGAGAGCACCAACGGCGGGGGGAGCTGGACGGCGATCAACGCCGGCCTGACCAGCGCCTTTGTCACCTCCCTGGTGATCGATCCTTCGGCGCCGGCCACGCTCTATGCCGGCACCGCCTCTGGATTTCCCGGCGGCGTCTTCAAGAGCACCAACGGCGGCCAGAGCTGGACGGCGATCAACGCCGGCCTGACCAGCGCCTTTGTCTCCTCTCTGGT
Source organism: uncultured Acidobacteriota bacterium (assembly GCA_963733955.1). Lineage (GTDB taxonomy): Bacteria > Acidobacteriota > Thermoanaerobaculia > UBA5066 > Gp7-AA6 > DATFTF01. Next base: position 267,243 of record CAVTEW010000001.1, on the reverse strand, counting down.
GATCGATCCTTCGGCGCCGGCCACCCTCTACGCCGGGGCCGGGGAAGGCGTCTTCAAGAGCACCGATGGCGGAGAGAGCTGGACCGCCTTCAACGCCGGTCTGACCGACGACTATCACACTATCTATGGCCTGGTGATCGATCCTTCGGCGCCGGCCAAGCTCTATGCTCTGACGAACGGCGGCATCTTCAGGAGCACCAACGGCGGAGCGAGCTGGACGCAGAGCTTCGTCGGCAGCTTCTTCTCTGCGTTGGCCATCGACACTCGGACGCCGGCCACGGTTTACGCCGGCAGCGGCGACGAGGTCTTCAAGAGCACGAATGGGGGAGAGAGCTGGACGATGGCCGGCAGCGGACTTGCCGGCCATCCTGTTTCCGCCCTGGCCATCGATCCGTCGGCGACGAACACGCTGTATGCCGGCACGTTCGGTGACGGCGTCTTCAAGAGTACGGACGCCGGCAGCACGTGGATCGCGCTCAGCACCGGCCTGACCAGTACCGGTGTTTCCGTCCTGGTGATCGATCCTTCGTCGCCCGCCAGGATTTACGCCGGCACGCGCAGCGGCGGCGTCTTTGATTATCTGGACGAGTCGATCACTCTGGATGTGTCGGTAGGCACGGACAACAGAACGCGCATCCTATTCGCTGACCCGGACGATCGTTCAGTCCTTCGAAGTTTCGACAATTCGGGGAAATCCACCAGCATCGGCCCCTACGGCCCGTACAGCGGATGGAGAGCGAGGGCCGTTGCGGATGGCTCGGACGGCCTGACGCGCGTGCTCTGGAATCACCTGGACGGCTCGGCGGCCCTCTGGCTGCTGGGGCCGACAGGCTATGAAGCCTCCTACCGCTATGGTCCCGCCCCCGGATGGAAGGCCGTGGACGTGTCCGCCGGCCGCGAAGGCACGACACATATCTTGTGGACGAACGTGGATGGCCGCACAAGGCTCACGGGCATGCTGGTCTCCGGCGCTTTGGTCGAGGACACCACATATGGCCCCTACAGAGGCTGGACTGCGCGATCCATCTCCGACGGAGCCGACGGCCTGACTCGGGTTCTGTGGAGCAATTCCGATGGCCGGGTGGGACTCTCGTTGGTCGATGCCGGTCGCCTCGTCGTCACTTATCGGTTCTTGCCTGACGCGGGGTGGACGGCGCGCGACGTTGCGGTGGCCAGCGACAACCAGGCGCGCATCCTCGTTGCCGGTGCCGACGGCCGGATGGCTCTCTGGAGCGTGGACAACTCCGGGGCGGTGACGAACTCCGGGACAGTCTACGTGCCTCCGGCGCCCGACCAGGCGGCTCTGCGAATCTCGGCGGGAGCGGATGGCCTCACGCGCGTGCTATGGACAACGCCGGAAGGCAACGGATCTCTCTTGCTGTTCGACCTCGAAAACGTTCTTCAGAGTTCGTTCGGCTTCTGAGGCGATTTCGGAGGCAGATCAGAGTGCGGGACAATTGACCAGGAGGTCAGCGATGAAACGGTTTGCTCGTCTGGGCGTGCCGCGAAAAGCGCTTCGTATCTGCGGCTTTCTTCTGGCGACCGCGCTGATCACGCCGCACGCCTTCGCCGGCGTCAACCGATGGACCACCAGCGGGCCACTCGGGTATTACCTGTCCGTCGATGCGCTTGCGATCGACCCGACGAACCCGGACAGGGTTTACGCCGGCACCTCGGACGGAATCTACCGAACTCAGGATGGCGGCCGGACCTGGGCGGCTCTGCTGTCCGTTTCCGCTTCGGGCCTGACGATCGACCCGACCAATTCCTCGATCGTCTATGCGGCGACGAGTTACGGGGTTCTTCGGAGCGTCGACGCGGGGACCACCTGGGCCCCGGTGGGTCCCCCGACGACGTTTCCGCTAACGCATTCCCTGGCCATCGACCAGGCACGCCCCGATACCGTCCTGGCGGGCACCGAGGACGGCGTCTTCAAGAGCAACGACAGAGGCGCCCATTGGAGTGGAAGACTTCTCGCGACGTCGATCTACAGCCTTCTCGTCTCTCCCCAGCCGACCTCTACGATTTTCGGAACCGACTACGACTACGATTACTTTCGAGACTACGATACCGGGCCGCGTCCCTCCTCGCTGTACACGAGCACCGACGGGGGATCGACGTGGACCAACACGAACACCGGTTTTGTGATCTATCCCGGCGCCCTGGCGATCGAACCGACCCACCCTTCCACGCTCTATGCGGGAAGCTCGGACGGCGTCATCAAGAGCGTGGACTCCGGCTCGACCTGGAGGCTGGGGAGCGAGATCGGAACCGTCACGGCCCTGGTGGGGGATCCCAGCAATCCCCTCACGCTTTACGCGGCAGCAACCTTCGACGATGCGGTTTTTCGCAGCAGGGATGGCGGCGTCACCTGGGACCTTTTCGGCGATCGGTGGCAGTTCGATTTTCAACCGAATTCCCTGGCGATCGATCCCTCGGGCACCAGGCTATATGCCGGAACACAAAACGGGGTCTTCACCTATCAGATCGTTCCCGGGCCGTTGGGTCCTCAGGACGTATCGGTTGCGGCGGACGGCGGAACGCGGATTCCGTTCACCGACCTCGACGGCCGGGCTGTTTTCCGGACCTTCGACGATTCGGGCAAGTCCACAGCCGACAGTCCCCACGGCCCCTACAGCGGATGGAGAGCGAGGGCGGTGGCCGACGGCACGGACGGCCTGACACGCGTGCTGTGGAATCACCAGGACGGGTCGGCGGCGCTGTGGCTGTTGGGCCCCGCGGGCAATCAAGCCTCCTACCGCTATGGCCCGGCGAGCGGCTGGACGGCCGTGGACGTGTCGGCGGCCGGCGGCCATACAAGTCATATATTGTGGACGAGCAGTGACGGCCGGACGGCCGTGACGGAGGTGACTCCTTCCGGCGCTCTGGTCGGGAACACCACGTATGGGCCTTTCTACGGCTGGACTGCCCAATCCATCTCCGATGGGGCGGACGGTCTGACGCGGCTCCTGTGGAGTCACACCGACGGCAGGGTGGGACTCTCGCTGATCGCCGACGGCCACATCGTCACCACATTCCGATTTGCGCCCGGCTCGGGGTGGGAGGCGCTGGACATCGCTGTGGCCAGGGACAACCGGACCCGCATCCTCCTTGTCAACGCCGACGGACAGATGGCTCTCTGGAGCGTGGACAACTCCGGCACCGTGACGGACTCCGACACGGTCTCCGGGCCTTCCCCGTCCGGGAAGGTCCCGGCCCGTGTTTCGGCGGGAGCGGATGGCTTGACGCGCGTGCTGTGGACAGGCGCGGACGGCACCGGGTCGGTGTGGTTGATGGGCCCCGACAACGTCCTGCAGAGCTCCTTCGACTTCTGCGGCAATTTCGGCCAGGACCGGGAGTGCCGGAACTGAGTCGGACTCGGCTCGTTCTCGCGAATCGGATTCGCGCTCGATCCCGAATCAGTCCGGGCGGCGGAGAGACCTGGAGCGCCGCGAGCACCGACTGACCGGCAACCTCGTTTTCTCCTGGTCCTCGATCCCTCAGCGCCCCTTACGCTCCATGCCGGCATTCAAAAAGACGGCGTCTGCAAGAGCACGCATGGCGGGGTGAGCCGGTGCGCAGGGACGGGGACAGGGAACCCCCATCGTAGAATTCCCGGTGCGGCCATCCGATGACACTTCCAGCCGGGACCCGGCTCGGTCCTTACGAGATCTTGTCGCTGCTCGGCGCGGGCGGGATGGGCCAGGTGTATCGGGCCCGGGACTCGAGGCTCGATCGCGACGTGGCCATCAAGGTCCTGCCGCTCTCCGTCGCCAGGGATCCGGAGGTGCTCGCGCGGTTCGAGCGCGAGGCGAAGGCGGTCGCGGCCCTTTCGCATCCGAACATTCTCGCGATCCACCACTTCGGCGAAGACGGCGGCGTCACCTACGCCGTCATGGAGCTTCTGGAGGGCGAGACGCTGCGCGGAAAGCTGGACACCGGTCCGATCCCCCAGGGGCAGGCCCTCGACTACGCCCTGCAGATCGCGAAGGGGCTCTCCGCCGCGCACGAGAAGGGCGTCGTCCACCGGGACTTGAAACCCGAGAACCTCTTCGTGACCCGAGACGGCCACGTCAAGATCCTCGACTTCGGCCTGGTGAAGAGAATCGAGCCCGTCCGCCCGTCCGAGGAGACGAGCGTCCCAGTCGCGCCCGCTCAGACCGTGCGGGGCACCGTGATGGGGACCGTCGGCTACATGTCTCCCGAGCAGGTACGCGGCCTGGAGATCGATCAGCGCTGCGACATCTTTTCCTTCGGCACGATCCTCTACGAGCTGTTTTCGGGCAGGAAGGCGTTCAAGCGGGAGACGGCCAGCGACACGATGGCCGCGATCCTGCGGGACGAGCCGCCGGCGCTATCGCAGTCCGGAAAGAGCATTCCACCGGCCCTGGACAACATCGTCCGGCATTGCCTGGAGAAGAACCCCGAGGACCGGTTCCAGTCGGCCAAGGACATCGGGTTCGCCCTCTCGGTCGCGTCCTCGCCGGGCTCGGCGAGCGGTCCGCAGGCGGCGGCGCCCTGGTCCGGGAAGAAGCGCGTCCTCGCGGGCGCCGTCCTCGCCGCGACAGTCGTCGCCGCGCTCGCCGTGGCGGGCGTTCTCGTTCTGCGGCGGGCGCACACGGGCGCGAGCGAGGCCGGCGGCGTGAAGCGGCTGGCCGTGCTGCCCTTCGAGAACCTGGGCCCTCCCGAGGACGACTACTTCGCCGATGGGATCGCGGACGAGGTGCGCGGCAAGCTGACCTCGCTTCCGGGCCTTCAGGTCATCGCCCGCGGCAGCTCGACGCCCTACAAGAAGACGACCAAGACGCCCAGGCAGATCGCCGAGGAGCTGAACGTGTCCTATCTCCTCACGGCGACGCTGCGCTGGGAGAAGGTGGGAGGCCAGAGCCGCGTGCACGTCAGTCCCGAGCTGGTGGACGTGACGCACCCGGATGCGCCCACCTCGAAGTGGCAGCAGCCCTTCGACGCGGCGCTGACCGACGTGTTTCAGGTGCAATCGGACATCGCCACGCGCGTCGCTCAGGCTCTGGGCGTTGTGCTGGGGGCGGGCGAGCACGAACGGCTCTCCGAAAAGCCCACGCAGAACCTCGCCGCCTACGACGCGTTCCTCAAGGGCGAGGATGCCTCGAGGAGCCTGGCCGCCGCCGATCCGTCCAGCCTGCGGCGGGCCATCGGTCACTATGAGCAAGCGGTGGCGCTCGACCCCGGCTTCGCGCAGGCGTGGGTCGAGCTTTCCCGAGCCCACTCCTTCAACTATTCCAACAGCGTCCCGACACCATCAGAGCGCGAGCAAGCCAGGGCCGCCGCCGAGCGGGCGTTGGCTCTGGCTCCCGGCCTCCCGGCCGCTCACCTGGCTCTTGGCGACTACTACCAGGCCACCATGGGAGATTGGCCGCGTGCATCGGAACAGTACGCGCTGGGCCGGCAGAAGGCGCCGCGGGATGCCGACCTGCTCGTCGGAACCGCGCTCGTGCAGCAGAACACCGGCCATTGGGAGGAGGGCCTGGCCTCCCTGCGTCAGGCGCAGACGATCGACCCGCGCTCGGCCCTGACGGCGCGGCGCCTCGCGCGGACGCTCCTCCTGCTTCGCCGCTACGCCGAGGCCCGCGACACCGCGGACCGCGGCCTGGCGCTCGCGCCGGAGTCCCTGGGCATCCTCGAGACCAAGGTGATCGTCTTCCTCGCGCAGGGAGACCTCGAGGGAGCGCGGTCCGTGCTCAGAACGGCCCCGCGCGAGGTGGATCCGAAGGCGCTCGTGGCGTACATGGCGATGTACAACAACCTGACCTGGGTGCTGGATGAGCAACAGCAGACCCTCCTCCTCGGCCTGCCTCCGGCAGCCTTCGGCGGCGACACCCTGGCCTGGGGAATGTCGCTGGCCCAGGCCGCCTCGCTGCGCGGCGACGGGGAGAAGGTCCGGCAATACGCGCAGGCCGCGCGGGCAGCGGCGGAGGTTCAGCTCGCGCAAGCCCCGGAGGACGCCACCCGGCATGCCGACCTCGGCCTCGCCCTCGCCTACCTGGGGCGGAAGGCCGAGGCGGTCCAGGAAGGCGAGCGCGCCGTGGCGCTCGTGCCCGTGTCCAAAGACGCGTACGACGGCCCGTACTACCAGCACCAGCTCGCGCGGATCTACATCCGCGTGGGAGAGCCGGAGAAGGCGCTCGACCATCTCGAGCCGCTGCTGAAGATCCCATACGTCCTCTCGCCGGGCTGGCTCAAGATCGACCCCGACTTCGACCCGCTGCGCAAGAACCCGCGATTCCAGAAGCTCGTCGCCGGCGCGAACTGATCTCGGCTTGGAACGCGATCTCGGGCGAGCGCGGTGGTAATATTGTAATGGCCGAGAGGTATTACCTATGAGAACCGTCAGTCTGAAGATGCCGGAGACCCTGGACTCCCAGCTCGAAGAAGTGGCCCGGCAAACCGGTCGAAGCAAATCCCTGGTCGTGAGAATGGCGCTCGCCGAATTCCTACCTCGCCACTCGCGGGCATCCCGGCGTTCCTTCCTCTTGCGGGCGGCGGATCTCGCCGGCTCGGTCCGAGCGCCTCGAGATCTCTCGACGAACAAGCGACGACTCCGAGGATATGGCGAGTGAGCGAAGCGGTTCTCATCGACACGGGTCCGCTCGTTGCCTTCTTGAACGCTGAAGACCGATACCATGCGTGGGCCCTGGAGGTCTTTGCCGTGATTGAGGCTCCGGTCGCCACCTGTGAGGCAGTTCTTTCGGAGGCCTGCTTCTTGCTGCGGCGCGCGCGTGGCGGGGAGGAGGCGGTCCTGAAGCTGGTCGAACGTGGACTTCTGGGTCTTCCTTTTCGCCTGGCACTGGAGAGCGCCTCGATTCGGCGGCTCCTCGTGCGTTACGCCGACGTTCCGATGTCCCTCGCCGACGCTTGCCTCGTCCGAATGAGCGAGCAGATCAGCGATGCGGTCCTTCTGACGCTCGACCGCGACTTCAGGATTTATCGGAGACACGGACGACAGGTCATTCCAACCCGCATGCCTCCCGGGTTCTAGAAATGTCTTTCAGGGCAGATGATTCAAACGGCCACTCATCATTCGGGTTTCAGGGCGAACAAGCAGGGTTCCCCAGTTTCCCGCACTAATCTCTGGTTCGCTCGTCGCAGCTTAGAATCCGCCTCGCCGTCATCCGATGATTCTCTTCCCCCGGCACCCGCCTCGGCCCGTGCGAAATCCGCGCCGTGATCGGCGCGGGTGGGATGGGAGAGGCCGGCGCTTCGCGCAAATCCGATCGGGGGATCGGGTGATCGGGTGATCGGGTGAAGTAAAGATGGCGATTCTGAGAGGCACTCGGCTCGGGCCTTACGAGATCCAGGCTCTCCTGGGCGCGGGCGGGATGGGAGAGGTCTACCGGGCTCGGGACTCCCGCCTCGACCGGGACGTGGCGATCAAGGTCCTTCCCCGGTCCGTCGCCACGGATCCGGAATCGCTGGCGCGGTTCGAGCGGGAGGCGAAGTCGGTCGCGGCGCTTTCTCATCCAAACATCCTTGCGATTCACGATTTCGGCAAACAGGGCGACGTCTCCTTCGCCGTCATGGAGATGCTGGAGGGCGAGACGCTGCGAGGAAAGCTCGACGCGGGACCGATCTCCCTGAAGCAGGCCATGGACTACGCGGTTCAGATCGCCAGGGGCCTGTCCGCGGCTCATGAGAAAGGCGTGATCCACCGGGACTTGAAGCCCGAGAACCTCCTCGTCACCAGGGATGGCCACTTGAAGATCCTCGACTTCGGCCTGGCGAAGAGGGTCGAAGCAATCTCGCCGGACGCGCAGACGAGCGGACCAACCCTCCCCGGCTACACGGACAGCGGAATTGTGATGGGAACGGCGGGCTACATGTCACCCGAACAGGTACGGGGGCTGCCCGCCGACCATCGGTCGGACATCTTCTCTTTCGGCGCGGTCCTCTACGAGCTGCTCTCGGGAACGAAGGCCTTCGGCCGGCAGACCGCGGGCGACACGATGGCGGCCATCCTGCGGGATGAACCGCCGGAGCTGTCGGAATCGGGGAGGAACGTCCCGTTCGCCCTGGACCAGATCGTTCGGCACTGTCTGGAGAAGGACCAGGACAAACGGTTCCAGTCGGCCAAGGCCATCGCGTTTGCGCTCACGCAAGCGTCGGATCCGACCGTGACGAGCGGCTTGCCATTCGCGGCGGCGCCATCGAGGAAGAAGAGAGCTCTCGCCGCCGCGGCGCTCCTCGTCGTCCTCGCGGCCGCCGGCGTTCTCTTTTCTCGGCGAGCGCACCGGGGCGAAGGCGAGGCCGGCGTGAAGCGCCTGGTCGTCCTGCCGTTCGAGAACGTGGGCGCCCCCGAGGACGACTACTTCACCGACGGCATCGCCGACGAGGTTCGGGGCAAGCTGACCTCGCTGCCGGGCGTGCAGGTCATCGCCCGCGGCAGCTCGACGCCCTACAGGAAGACGACGAAGTCTCCCCGGCAGATTGCCGAAGAGTTGAATGTCTCGTATCTCCTGACGGCCACGGTGCGCTGGGAGAAGAGCGGAGGCCGGAGCCGCGTGCACGTCAGCCCCGAGCTGGTGGATGTCACGCATCCGGATGCGCCCACTTCGAAATGGCAGCAGCCGTTTGACGCGGCTCTGACCGACGTGTTTCAAGTCCAGTCGGACATCGCCACGCGGGTCGCGAACGCTCTGGGGGTGGCGCTGGGAGCGGTCGACGAGGAGCGGCTCGCCGAGAAACCCACGCAGAACCTCGCCGCGTACGACGCCTTCCTCAAAGGCGAGGAGATCTGGAATGGCACCGGGGACGACCCCCCCAGTATTCGGAAATCGCTCGCGTTCTACGAGGAGGCCGCCGCGCTGGATCCGGTCTTCTTGCAGGCCTGGGCGCGGGTCTCCTACGCCAACTCGATCTTGTACGTCAACAGCACGCCCCTGCCCGCGCTCGCCGAGCGCGCCCGGCAGGCAGCGACGAAGGCCGTCGCGCTCGCGCCCAACAGACCGGAAGGGTACGTGGCTTTCGGCCACTACGAACGTCTGGTTTCCAAGGATTTCCACCGCGCGCAGGAGCAGTACGTGAAGGGGCAGCGCGTCGCGCCCGGCAACGCCGATCTCCTTTACGGAACCGCCCGCGCCGAGGAGGGCCTCGGGCGCTGGGATGCGGCGGTGGAAGACCTGAGGCAAGCGGCGAGCCTCGATCCCCGGTCGGCTCTCAATCTGACGGCTCTCGGCTTCGCGCTCCAACGGCTGCGGCGCTATCCGCAGGCGCGGGAGGCATTCGAGCGCGGGCTCGCCCTCGCGCCGGCCAATCTGAGTCTGATCGGGGAAACGGCGATGACGTTTCTCGGCGAGGGGAACCTCGCCGGCGCCAGGGCGGTGCTCCATGCCGCGCCCAAGGAGGTCGGGCCGATCGAGCTCGTGGCCTACATCGCCAGCGTCAACGATCTCGTCTGGGTTCTCGACCAACCGCAGCGGGAGCTTCTCCTCCGGCTCACGCCGAGCGCGTTCGACGACGACCGGGGCATCTGGGCCCGCTGCCTCAGTCAGGCCTACGCGCTCGAGCGCGACACGGCGAACGTACGCGCCTACGCCGAGGAGGCCAGGCGGGCCTTCACGGAACAGCTACGCGAAACACCCGACAACGCGCAGCGCCACGTCTTTCGCGGACTCGCTCTGGCGTACCTCGGGCGGAAAGAGGAAGCGATTCGGGAGGGAGAGCGCGCGGCTGCGCTCGCTCCGGTGGGCAAGGACGCGCAGAGAGGCCCGTACTACCAGCACGAGCTCGCCCGGATCTACATCCTCGTCGGCGAGCCGGAGAAAGCGCTCGACATCCTCGAGCCGCTCCTGAAGATCCCGTACTACCTCTCGCCGGCCTGGCTCCAGATCGATCCCAACTTCGATCCGCTGCGCAAGAACCCGCGGTTCCTCAAGCTGATCGCGCCGCGAGGGCACGAAGGCACCATCCCGACGCCGCGAATCCCTTCGGCCGGTCGTAGTCAGGGAGGCGCGACGCCGCCGGGAGAGTAGGCGTTGAGGTTGCCGTTCCCGTCGGTGATGTAGAGAATCCCGTTGGCGATCGCCGGGCTCTCCCAGTGGATGGGACCGATGCCGGTGTCGCTCCACAGGACGCCGCCCGTCGTCGGATCGAGGCGCCGCGATGCGGCCGCTGCTCGCGTAGAAGAGAATCCCGTTGACCACGATGGGCGACGTGCCGCCGGTCGCGCTCCACTGCATGACGACGGAGGGGTTCCCCGACGCATCGAACACCAGCTTGAACGCGGCGATCCCGGTTTCCGTCGTCACGAAGACCCATGTGGAGAGGTCCTGCGGATCGACCCACACCGCGGGGGCCGTCAGGATCTCTCCGCCCTGCGGAATCAGGAAAGCCTGGAACTCCCCTCCGACGTGGCCGGGACCGCCCTGCCCGCTCAGGTTCCCGGCATCGATCAGGCGCAGCGCTTCCTTGCCTCCCTGGAGCGCCAGGGCGCTCACGCGCCGCGTGTCCCGAACCGGCAGAAGGGCCGGAGCCGTGCTCCCCAGGTCGAGGTCCCCGTCTTGAAGAACCTGGAAATTGACGGGCGTATAGCTGTCGAGAGGTCCGCCCGCGGCGCCCGTGCCGTCCGGCGCGAGCGCGAAAACGCTGTCCCCCCAGTCGCGCCCCCCCATGTTGCCGTCGTAGTCGCCGTTGCCCGTCGCCGCATAGATGCGGCCGGTGCGGTCGTCCAGCACGACGCCTTGCCGCGCCCAGACCGCGGACTGGACATGGGAGCAGTCCGTCGCCGGGCTGCCGGTCTCGTCGAAGTGGATCGTCCGGTCGCTGCAGTTCGCGTTGAAGACGTTCTGCGCCCCGCTGGAAAGCCGCACCGTGGTCACGTGGCCCTGATAGTCCCCGGCGTCGCCGGGATAGCCGCCGTTGGCCACGTAGAGGAAGTAGGCTCCCCCGCTCGCTCCCAGCGTCAGCGCCGAGGATCCCTTCTCCACGTCGGGCTTCAAGGTCGTGAGCTCCGGCCAGCCACCCGTCGTGACCTCGCTGCCGTCTCCGATGTTGTACTTGTGAACGAATCCGTCCAGAGCGTAGCTGTAGACGTACTGACGGCTCGGATCCAGAGCCGGAGAGCTCGTCGTGAACTTCGGCCCGGCGGGAGGCGTCGTGGCCCAGACCGCCGCTCCGGTCCGCGCGTCCCGCGCCGTGAGGCGGCCCGCCATCGTCGTGTCCAGGACGAGGTCCTTCGTGCCGCCGGGCGTCACAATCCCGACGGCAACGGCGGGAGCGCCGTCGGCGATCTCCGGCAGCGGCACGGAAAACAGCTGCTGCAGCGTGGCGACGTTTCGTCGGGAAATGGTGGTTTCCAGGAAGCTGTGGCCGCTGTGATGCGCGTCGACGTCGAACTGGGGCCAGTCGTATTTCGACGACGGCGGCGGGGGCAGGACGAACATCGCGCTCAGGAACACCGCCATCTGGCCTCGCGTCACCGTCGCCGAAGGGCAGTACCGCGGAGGGCTCGTGCCGCAGCCGCCGGTGACGCCGGCGTGAAACAGCTCCTCGATCCAGGCCGCGTACGCGCTCGAGCAGGGAACGTCGCTGAAGAGGCCCGTGCAGGGAGGCGGAACGAACGAGGACCCGCGAGCGGACCGCAGCAGGAGAACGGACATCTGGGCGCGCGTGACCGGCGCGCCCGGGCAATACATGTTGGCCGCGCAGCCCGCGGTGATTCCCTCGTTGTGAAGCTGCTCGATCCAGTTGACCGCGAAGGCGGGGGTGGGGGTGCATGCGACGTCGGCGAACACCCCCGTGCAGGCCGGCGGCGTGTAGGCCGCGCCGTGCTCCCCGCGCAGGAGAAAGACGGCCATCTGCGCGCGCGTCACGGGAGAGTCGGGGCAGAACTGTCCGCCTCCGCACCCGCCGGTAATCGCCGCGCGGACGAGACGCTCGACGAAGGGATGGATCATGTCGAAGCGGGCGACATCGGTGAAATCGGCGAAGTAGGCTCCGGCCAGCGACGCCGTCGACGTGTCGGGGTTGGTGACCACGACGGTGTTCAACGTCCCGGCCGAAAGGGGCGGGGCCGAGCCGTTGATCTGATTCACCGACGTCGGGACGAGGCGCGTCGCCGCGGATCCTCCGAGAGTCGCGGTCGCCCCGGTTTGAAAGCCGCTGCCCAGGACGGCGAAATCGACGTCGCCGGCGGCGGGGCCGGACGACGGCGCGACGCTCGAGACGGTCGGGCCGGCCTGGATCTGCCGCGGCTGCGGCGCGCCGCAATCGTCCGACTGGCCCTCGGCGCGGCCGCGCGCGAGGAGAGCGAGCAGAGTCAGACAGCTCAGGATCCGGGCGGCGCGAGGGATTGTTCGCATCATGGGCGGTCGGCGAGGTCTCTCGATTGTAACGCCTGCCAAGCGGGACATCCGGTCCCGAGACGACGTCGATCTCGATGCGAGCGCGTCCGGCCGTTCAGGAGCGCGCGTTCGACCGGTCTGTGATCTCTCGACGCTTCGGCGTCGGCTCCGCGACCGGCCCGAGTCTCGCGGCCATCGTCACGAGCTCGGCGAGGGACTCGGCTTTCATCTTCCGCATGACCTGGCCCCGATGCGACTTGACCGTGATTTCGCTGATGCCGAGCTCGCCGCCGACCTGCTTGTTCAGCAGGCCCGAGACCACGAGCGCCATGACCTCCCGTTCACGACGGGTCAGGGACGCGTAGAGGCCGCGCAGAACCAGCAGGTCCGCTTCGCGAGCGCGCGAGGCGTGGCTGCGCTCGATCGCGTTCCGGATGGCGCTCAGCAGCACGTCCTGGTCGAACGGCTTCATCAAGAATTCGACGGCTCCCGCCTTCATGGCCTGGACCGACATCGGCACGTCCCCGTAGCCCGTGATGAAGATGATGGGCATGTCGACCCGGTCGGCGGCGACGCGCTTCTGGAGCTCGAGGCCGTTCAGGTCGGGAAGAGAGACGTCGAGGACCAGGCAGCTCGGAGCGTCGACTCGCGGGCGGGCGAGGAACTCGCGTGCGGAAGCGAATGTCTCCGGTTGCCATCCTTCGAAGAGAATCAGCGATTCCAGGGACTCGCGCACCGAGGCGTCATCGTCCACGACGAACACGACGGGAGTGGCGCGCGACAGGGAGTGCTCCATTTTCACAGAGCGCAACAGGAAACGCCTCGAGAAGCGCCCTGTCGCCGAGCGGCTTGCGCAGGCAGCCCGGCACGGAGCGACCCGCTCAGGCAATCGTCGTTCTCGACCACCGACGCCCCTGGACGCATCGCCATCACCGACTGCTCACGGCGTCTTCCAGGTTCCTCACGTCCGGAGTCCGGTCGGCGTCAGGACCCTGGGCGGCGGTCACAACCGCGGGCCTGCAAGGAATCGAAAAAGAGAACGAGGCGCCTGGCCCGTCGTTCGGTGCCGCCCAGAGACGGCCATGGCGGCTCTCGACGATGGAGCGGCTCACGGACAGGCCGATGCCCATGCCGCCGCTCTTCGTCGTATAGAACGCCTGGAAGAGCTGGTCCAGGACGCGAGGTTCGAGACCCACTCCCGCGTCCCGGACGGTCAGGCGAACTCCCTCCTCTCGGACTTGCTCCGTCCGGATCAGGAGCTGCCTTGGACGGTCGTTGACGTCGCTCATGGATTCCGCCCGGGAGCGTTCGCCGCTCCGGGACGAACGGCATCATACTTTGGTGTCGGGTCGCGCCCGAGGCCGTCCCCCGTGGCGCCGCGAGCGACCGATACCCCAATACCTTTGTCCAATAGATTCCCCTCCAGGCCCTGGTGTATTCCGCGTCTCCCGGTCCCGATTCGCGGGAGTCCGACGCCGGCAGTCCCTGAATAAGATAAGGAGTCATCCCGCGCCGGGGCCCTGTTCGGGAATCTTCAGACAGTACGAGGGAGGAAGCGATGAACCGTTGCTGGCCACGCGTCGCACTCTTGATCGGAGGAACCATCGCCATGACCACTTTGATGGAAGCCCAGGCGAAGACCGCGGACGGCGCCGACGCCATCCGCCCCTTCAAGATCCACTACTCGGACGAGAAGCTCGCCGACCTGAAGCGCCGCGTCGCCGCAACGCGGTGGCCGGACAAGGAAGTGGTCTCCGATCAGTCGCAGGGCGTGCCCCTCGCGACCATGCAGAAGCTCGCGAGCTACTGGGGCAAGGAGTACGACTGGCGCAAGTGCGAGGCGAGGCTGAACGCACTGCCGAACTTCGTGACGACGATCGACGGCGTCGACATCCACTTCATCCATGTGAAGTCGAAGCACCCGAACGCCTTGCCGATGATCGTCACGCACGGATGGCCGGGCTCCATCATCGAGCAGTTGAAGATCATCGACCCGCTGACGAACCCCACCGCGCACGGCGGGACCGCGGCCGACGCCTTCGACGTCGTGATCCCGTCCTTACCCGGCTACGGGTTCTCCGCCAACCCCCGGGTGACCGGCTGGGATCCGATCCGTGTCGCGCGCGCGTGGGTCGTGCTCATGAAGCGCCTCGGGTACAAGAAGTTCGTGGCGCAGGGCGGCGACTGGGGCAACGCGGTCACGGAGCAGATGTCTCTGCTGGGCGCTCCGGAGCTCGTCGGCATCCACACCAACATGCCGGCCACCGTGCCGCCCGACATCGACAAGGCCGCCGGCGCCGACGCGCCTGCGCCCGCGAGCCTCTCGGCCGACGAGAAGCACGCCTATGAGCAGCTCGCCTACTTCTACAAGCACGGCCTGGGTTACGCCAGCGAGATGGCGAACCGCCCGCAGACGCTCTACGCGATCGGCGACTCGCCCGTCGGCCTCGCCGCCTGGATGCTCGACCACGACGCGGCCAGCATGGCCTTGATCGTCCGCGTCTTCGACGGGGTGCCCGAGGGCCTGACGCGGGACGACGTCCTCGACAACGTCACGCTCTACTGGCTCACGAACACGGCCATCCCCTCGGCCCGTCTCTACTGGGAAAGCCACCTCGCGTTCTTCGCCCCGAAGAACGTCCCCATTCCGGCCGGCGTCAGCGCCTTCGCCGACGAGCTCTACCAGGCGCCGAAGAGCTGGACGGAGAAGGCGTATCCGAAGCTCGTCTTCTACGGCCGCCACGACAAGGGCGGCCACTTCGCCGCGTGGGAGCAGCCGGGGCTTCTTGTTGCGGATCTGCGAGAGTCGTTCAAGTCATTGCGCTGAAGCAGGCGACACGCCGGCCCCGAGCCGGTCAGAGAAAGGATCCATCGACATGAGAAACCGCGCCGTCCGACTTCTCCTGCCTCTCCTCGCGGCACTTGTCCTGTCTGGCCCGCTTCACGCCCAATCGTCCAGCACGCCCGCGAGGCGCAAGAGCGGCGCGCCTCCCGCCAAGGGCGCGGCAACGGCCAAGCCGACGATCGTGCTCGTCCATGGAGCCTTCGCCGACGCCTTGGGCTGGCAGCGCCTCATCCCGATCCTCCAGCGGGACGGTTACGAGGTGCTTGCCGTTGAGATTCCCCTCGCCTCGCTGGCAGGCGATGTCGAGACGACGAAGCGCTTCGTGGAGGCCGTGAAGGGTCCCGTCGTTCTCGTCGGCCACTCGTACGGTGGCGGGGTCATCACCGGCGCGGCGGCGGGGAGCTCGAACGTCAAGGCGCTCGTGTACCTCGCCGCGTTCGCGCCGGAGGGCGGGGAACCGCTCGGCGCTTTCGGCGACAAGTACCCGGTGGACTTGAACTCCGCGCTGCAGCCCGACTCCGCCGGCTTCCTGTACGTCGATCGCGCACGATTCCGGGAGCTGTTCTGCGCCGACCTTCCGGCGGCGGATGCCCGGGTGGCGGCGGCGACGCAGAAGCCGGTCCACAACAGCGTCTTCGGCGCGTCGGTGCCGGTCGCGGCCTGGAAGACGATCCCGTCCTGGTATCTCGTCTCGCAGGAAGACCACGCGATCAACCCCGAGCTCGAGCGGTTCTACGCCAAGCGCATGAACGCCAAGACGAGCGAGGTCGAGTCGAGCCACGTGGCGTTCATCTCCCATCCCGATGTGGTGGCGCGCCTGATCGAGCAGGCGGCGGGCGCAGCAGCGAAGTAGTCCCCAACTTGCGCGCGGGACATGATGGGCGCACGAAGGCGAGGGCCGACGACCTCGAGGGCTTCTCAGAGACCGATTTCACCGTCGGAGTCGCAGCACCACTCGCGAAGGAGACACCGCATGCGTCCTGACGTCGTCCCGGGAGCCACGCTCCCCGACTACGAGCTGCCCGACCAAACGGCGACGCCGCGCAAGCTCTCCGAGCTTCAAGGCGACGACCCGCTCATCCTGACGCTCGCGCGCGGCCACTACTGCCCCAAGGAGCACCAGCAGCACCTCGAGCTCGCCGCCTTCTATCCGAAGATCGCCGTGGCCTACACGCAGATCGCCACCATCTCGACGGACGACCACCACGCCACGCAGGAATTCCGGGCGTCGGTCGGGGCCCAGTGGCCATTTCTCTCCGACCCCGGCCGGATCGTCCAGAAAGACCTCGACATCCAGGAGTACACCGACCCCGAGCACGATCCGATGATCCCGCACACACTGGTGCTGAAGCCCGGCCTGGTGATCCACCGCATCTACAACGGCTACTGGTTCTGGGGCCGGCCGTCCGTCTACGACCTGTGGCGCGACCTGCGCGAGGTCTCGAGCGAGATCCGTCCGGACTGGGACCTCGCCAGGCCGGGCCTGCGCGAGAAGTGGAAGGCGGGAGACTTCGCGCTTTTCCATGGATGGAACAAACGGACCGGACCGAAGCCGGAGCCGCGATGACCGCGGCCGCCCAATCCCGGGCGCTCGGCGGCCAGACCGTCGTCGTGATCGGAGGCACCTCGGGCATCGGACTGGAGACGGCGCGGCGCGCACGCACCGAGGGGGCCGACGTGATCGTGACGGCCCGCGACGAGATCCGCCTGAAGGAAGTCGGAGCCGAGCTTGAAGCTCGGACCGCCGCCTTCGACGCCACCGACTTCGACCGGCTCAGACGCTTCTTCGACGACCTGTCCGGCCCGATCGACCATGTGCTGGTCACTGGTCCCGGTCCGTACTACGCGCCGCTGCCGGAGTTCGAAGTCGAAAAGGCGCGCCGCGACGTCGAAGCGCATCTCCTGCTGCCGATCGAGGTCGCGCGCAGCGCCGCGAAGAAAGTGCGACCGCCCGGGACCCTGCTCTTCATGGGCGGGACGGGCGGCCGACGCGCTTCGCCGGGTTTCTCGCTCCTCGGGGCGCTGACGGCCGCCGGTCCGGCGATGACGAGGAACCTCGCGCTCGAGCTCGCGCCGATCCGTGTGAACCTCATCGCCGCCGGGTTCGTCGACACGCCGCTGTCGGCCACGATCCTGGGCGATCAGATCGAGGCGCGCCGCGAGCAGCTCCGCGCGAAGCTGCCAATCCGCCGCGTCGTCGGCCCGGCGGACATCGCGGCGCTCGCCGTCCATCTCATGACCAACACCGCGGTCACCGGCGCCACCTGGGACATCGACGGCGGCCAGCAGCTCGTCGAGGGGTGAGCGCCGGCAGGAGCTATTCCGCCAGCACCTTGTGAACGAGCTGGATGCAGACGGAGCCCTCGCCCACGGCGGCGGCGACGCGCTTGACGCTTCCGGCGCGCACGTCGCCGACGGCAAAAACGCCCCGCCGGCTCGTCTCGAAAAAGAGCGGCGGCCGCTGGAGCGGCCAGCCGGACGCGGCGAGATCGAACGGTGCGAGATCCGGCCCCGTCTTCACGAATCCTTTCTCGTCCAGCGCCACGCAGTTCTCGAGCCACGCCGTATTCGGATTCGCTCCCGTCATCAGAAAGACGTGGCGAATGGGAACGGTCGTCGGCTTGCCTTCCGCCGCGTCCAACCACGTGACGCGCTCCAGGCTATTTCCCCCTTCGAGGGCGACAATTTCGGTGCGCGTTTTGAGCACGATGTTGGGCGTCTCCTCGATCCGGCGAGTCAGGTAGCGTGACATCGTGTCGGAGAGTCCCGCTCCCCGGATCAGCATGGTGACCTGCCGCTTCCCCTCGGAGAGAAAGATCGCGGCCTGGCCGGCGGAGTTCGCCCCGCCGACGACGATGACGTCTTCGTCCTGGCAGAGCAGCGCCTCGACCGGCGTGGCGCCGTAGTAGACGCCGACGCCCTCGAAGCGCGAGAGGTTCGGAAGATCGGGCTTGCGGTACTGCACGCCGCTGGCGATCACGACGGTCCGCGCCGCCACGCACACCCCGGGACCGAGTCCGATCCGATAGGGAGGGCGATCGCCTTCGAGCGTCGCCGCCGTGCGTGCCACCACGAGCTCCGCGCCGAATTTCTGCGCCTGCAGGAGCGCGGCGCTCGCCAGGTCCAGGCCCGAGACGCCGGTTGGAAATCCGAGGTAGTTCTCGATGCGCGAGCTCGAGCCCGCCTGTCCGCCCGGCGCGGTCGACTCCAGGACGAGGACGTCCAGTCCCTCCGAGGCCCCGTAGACCGCGGCCGCGAGCCCCGCCGGCCCGGCCCCAATGACGACGACGTCGCGCAGGACATCCCTGCTCCAGCGGTTCAGGCCCAGGCACTCGGCGACCTCTTCGACCGTCGGCTTCCTCAGGACCCGCTTGCCGCTGCAGATGAAGACCGGCACGTCGTCCACGCCCAGGCCGAACCGCTCGAGCGTCCCCTGCACGCCGGCGTCGCGGTCGGCGTCGAGGTACGCGTACGGCTGGCTGTTGCGCGTCAGGAACTCCTGCAGGGTCAGGGTGTCCGCCGAGTGCCGGGACCCGATGAGAACGACGTTGCCGGCGCTGCGCGTCATGAGTAAAGCGCGCCGGAGCATGAACGCCCGGAGAAGGATCTGACTGAGCTCCGGATCTGTCTGAACGAGACCGCGGGCGCGCTCCGCCGGCACCTCGAGGATGCGGCCCGGCACCCGCGCGCGCGCCCGAACGACGGTCGGATGGCCGGCGATCAGATCGACGTCGCCGGAGAAGTTGCCGGGACGGTGAACCGTCACCAGCGTGTCCCGGTCGGAGAGGATCTCGACCTCCCCTTCGAGGATGACGATGAGCGGACGGTTTCGGCCGCCCGCCTCGAACAGGATTTCGCCGGCCTGGATGGGCCGCTCGCTCCCGAGCCGCGCGATCCGCTCGATCTGCGATGCCGTCAAGGTGGGGAACGCCTCGTTGTCCGGAATCCCCGGCGCAGGGCCATCCGTAGCCATGCCCCGATCCAACCGCGAAGCGCGCCGCGTTGCAATCGATACCTTCGTCTGATTGAACCGCAGAGCGCAGTGAGTCAGCGTCTTTGCCCGCGGCCGAATGCCCGCTCCGTGCGGCGTTCCATAAGATTCGCTGATGGGCACCGCCATGCACCAATTGACCGACAAGCGACTCCTCGATCTGTTCGGCCTGAAGCTTCCCGTCATCCAGGCGCCGATGGCGGGCGTCACGACGCCGGAAATGTGATCGCCGTCAGCGAAGCCTGCGGCCTCGGGTCCCTTCCGAGCGCCCAATCCACGGCGGCGGAGCTCCGGGAGGCGTTGAGCAGGATCCGCGCCGCCACGCGCCGGCCCATCAACGTCAATTTCTTCGCGCACAGGCAGCCGCGGGCCGATTCCAGCCGCGAGGCGGCCTGGCGGCGCCGCCTCGCTCCCTATTACGAGGAAGCCGGCCTGGACCCGGACGCGCCGATCCCGGCCAGCGGCCGCGCGCCCTTCGACGACATCTTCTGCTCGATCGTGGAGGAGGACCGACCCGAAGTCGTCAGCTTCCACTTCGGACTGCCTCCGACGGTCCTCCTCGAGCGCGTCAAGCGGACCGGTGCGAAGGTCATTTCGTCCGCGACGACCGTCGCGGAAGCCCGGTGGCTCGAGGAGCGGGGTGTGGACGCCGTAATCGCCATGGGAGCGGAAGCCGGCGGCCACCGAGGCACGTTCCTGACCGACGACATGACGACCCAGCTCGGAACGATGGCGCTCGTGCCTCAGGTCGTGGATGCCGTGGCGGTCCCCGTGATCGCCGCGGGCGGCATCGCGGACTCCCGGGGAGTCGCGGCCGCGTTCGCTCTGGGCGCCGCGGCTGTTCAAGTCGGCACGGCCTACCTCTTCACGCCGGAAGCGAAGACCAGCGCCGTCTATCGCAACGCCTTGAGCTCGGCGGACCGGGCCACGGCCATCACCAACCTCTTTACCGGCCGTCCGGCCCGGGGCATCGTCAATCGCCTCATGACCGAGCTCGGCGCTTTCGCCGACTTCGTCCCCCCGTTTCCCACCGCCGGCCGCGCCCTGGGACCGCTCCGACGGCTCGCCGAAGCCGCCGGCCGGGACGACTTCACGCCTCTCTGGGCCGGTCAGTCGTTCCCCCTCGCGGCTCCGATGTCCGCCGCCGAGCTTACGAGGAGCCTGTGCGACGACGAGGGGAAGGCGACCGGCGAGGAGGGACGACGCCCATGAAGCGAAGCCGATGGCTCCTCGCGACGGCCCTCGTCGCCGGCGTCGCGATCTCGATCGTCTGTCTGGAGGAGGAGGTCGGTATGACCCTGCCCGCCGCGTCGACGCAGGCCCGATTGCCTATCGAAGGCGCCTTCCCCTCTCTGGCCGGCGCGACCGGATGGATCAACTCGGCTCCTCTGACCGCGGCTGGCCTCCGCGGCAAGGTCGTGCTGGTCGACTTCTGGACGTTCACCTGCGTCAACTGGCTGCGCACGCTTCCCTACGTCCGCGCCTGGAACGCCAAGTACAGAGACAAGGGCCTCGTCGTGATCGGCGTCCACACGCCGGAGTTCACCCTCGAGCACGAGATCGAGAACGTCCGCCGCGCGGCGAAAGAGATGGGCATGGAGTATCCGATCGCTGTCGACAGCGACTACGGTGTGTGGCGCGCGTTTGCCAACAACGCCTGGCCGGCCGTCTACATCGCCGACGCGCAGGGACGGATCCGATACCACCACCTCGGCGAAGAGGCGTACGGCGAGACGGAGCGGGTCATCCAGCAGCTCCTCACCGAGGCCGGGAAGACGGTGGCGGGCTCGGACCTCGTCGCGGTGACGCCGCACGGCACCGAAGTCGCCGCGGACTGGAAGGACCTCCGGTCGGGCGAGAGCTACGTCGGGTACGAAAAGGCGGAGAACTTCGCGTCGCCCGGAGGTGTGACGGCCGACAAGGCTCACGTCTATACCGTTCCGGCTCAACTCGGTCTCAACCACTGGGGTCTCCTGGGCGAGTGGACCTTCGGCCGGGAGGCCACCGTCGCGGGGAAGGCCAAGGCCCGCATCGCCTATCGCTTCCACGCGCGCGACGTGAACCTGGTCATGGGTCCCGGAAAGGCGGGACAGCCGGTGCGCTTCCGAGTCCTGATCGACGGACACGCGCCGGAAGCCGCTCACGGAACCGACGTCGACGCGCAGGGCAACGGCACCGCGACGGAGCCGCGGCTCTATCAGCTCATTCGCCAGTCGAAGCCGATCGCCGATCGAACATTCGAGATCGAGTTCCTCGATCCCGGCGCCGAAGCGCTGTGCTTCACGTTCGGCTGACGAAGAGATCCCAACGGGAGGATGAGATGCACCCCGTATTTCCTCGGCTGCTCCAATTCAACGACGTTTCCCTGTTGTGCCTGCGTCTCCTGGTGGCCGCTGTCTTCTTCACGAGCGGACTCTCGCATGCCCGCGATCCGGTCGGCCGGGCCGCGAGCATCGGCCTTCCCCCCGGTGCGACGCGGGCGCTGGGGTTCGTCGAGATGGCGGCTTCGCTCGGCGTCGCGTTCGGCGTCCTGGCGCAGATCGCGGCGCTGGGATTGATCGGCGTCTCCCTGGGCGCCATCCAGAAGAAGGTGTTCGTGTGGCACACCGGCTTCTGGGGAGACAAGACGTACGGGTGGCATTACGACCTGATGTTTCTCGTCAGCAATCTGGTGATCCTGACGAGCGGGGGCGGCCGCCTCGTCATTTTCTGATCGATCGAAATTGGTTTCGGCACAGCAGAAGCAGGAGGAAGCATGAGCACCAGCGCCGTCGACATGAAGCTCGAGGTCGTGGTCATCCCCGTCTCGGACCCCGATCGTGCGGTGAAGTTCTACTCGGCCCTCGGGTGGAGGCAGGACGTGACGCCCCCCGGCTCCGGAATCTTCCAGTTCACGCCCCCCGGCTCCGGATGCTCCGTTCAATGGGGAGCGGGACGAACGACGGCCGTGGCCGGGTCCGCCCAGGGGCTTTGGCTCATCGTCTCCGACATCCAGGCGGCGCTCGACAGGCTCAAGGCCGCCGGCGTCACGCCGGATGCCGTCTTCCACTTCGGCGCGAGCGGCAAAGCCGCGGGCCTCGACCCCCAGCGCAAGAGCTACGGCTCGTTTGCCTCGTTCCGGGATCCCGACGGCAACCAGTGGCTGTTCCAGGAGATCACGACGCGGCTCCCCGGGCGCATCGATTCGAAGGTCACCTCGTTCGGCTCGGCGAGCGATCTGGCGGCCGCGATGCGGCGCGCGGAGGCCGCCCACGGCGAGCACGAGAAGCGCACCGGGAAGCGGGATGCGCAATGGGCCGACTGGTACGCGGCGTACATGGCGGCCGAGCAGTCGGGCGCGAAACTGCCGGAGTGAGCATGCCTTCCAACGTCGCGCCCGGAGCGAGCACACCGACGTTCTACCGCACGATACCGATCGACGGTCTTTCCCTCTTTTACAGGGAGGCCGGCCCGAAGGACGCGCCGGCGCTTCTCCTTTTGCACGGGCTCCCCTCTTCATCGAGGATGTTCGAGCCTCTCTTCGCCCGTCTCTCCGACGCCTATCACCTCGTCGCGCCCGACTACCCGGGCTTCGGACACAGCGACTGGCCGGATCCGAAGACGTTCGCCTACACCTTCGATCACTACGCCGAGATCCTGAATCGTTTCACCGAAGCGCTCGGCCTTTCGCGCTCCACGCTCTACATGCAGGACTACGGCGGCCCGGTGGGATTTCGCATGGCCCTGGCGCATCCGGAACGGATCGACGCGCTCATCGTTCAGGACGCCGTGGCTCACAACGAGGGCCTGGGGGCGAACTGGAAGACGCGGCGGGCCTTCTGGGCCGACCGCGCCGCCAACGAGTGCACGCTCCGCGCGAATCTCCTGTCCCTGGCGGCGACGCGCACGCGCCATGTCGGGAGCGACCCCAGCGTGGACCGCTATGACCCGGATCTCTGGACCGACGAGTATGCCTTCCTCTCGCAACCCGGCCAGGCCGACATCCAGGCCGATCTCTTCTACGACTACCGCACGAACGTCGACGCCTATCACCGGTGGCAGGCCTGGATGCGCGAGACGCAGCCGCGCCTGCTGGTGATCTGGGGCAAGCATGATCTTTCGTTCGACCTCTCGGAGCCGGAGGCCTATCGCCGCGACGTGCCGAAGGCCGAGATCCGTGTGCTGGACGCCGGGCATTTCGCCCTGGACACGGCCGCGGATGAGATCGCTTCGCTGGTCCGGGGATTCCTGAAGGAAAGGAGCTAAACCAAATGCCTCCGAAACTCGACTACGACCGCCGCCGCTTCCTGGGAACCGCGGCCATGACGCTCGCCGCTGCCCGGCTCGGCGCGACCCCGTCCGCGAACGGACGATCCGGCAAGGCGAAGGCGGCGGATGGGCCCGCCGCCAAGCCTGGGCCGGACACGTCCTTCGCCTCACTTAAGCAGATCGACGCCGGTCTCCTCAACGTCGGATACGCCGAGGCCGGTCCCGCCGACGGGACCGCCGTGATTCTCCTGCACGGCTGGCCTTACGACATCCACAGCTTCGTCGACGTGGCGCCTCCCCTGGCTTCGAAAGGTTACCGCGTGATCGTCCCGTATCTGCGCGGCTACGGTACGACGCGGTTTCTTTCCAGCGACTCGTTCCGAAATGGTCAGCCTGCGGCGGTCGCGCGCGACACCGTCGCGTTGATGGATGCCCTCAAGATCGAGAAGGCCATCCTGGCCGGTTTCGACTGGGGCGCTCGGACGGCCAATGTCGTCGCCGCCCTCTGGCCGGAGCGCTGCAAAGCGATGGTCTCCGTCAGCGGCTATCTGATCGGCAGCCAGGAAGCCGGCAAGGCTCCCCTGCCGCCGCAGGCCGAGCTCCAGTGGTGGTACCAGTTCTATTTCGCCACCGCGCGCGGCCGCGCCGGCTACGACAAGTACCGCCACGATTTTTCGAAGCTCATCTGGCAGTTGGCATCACCGAAGTGGCACTTCGACGACGCCACGTTCGATCGCAGCGCGGCGGCCTTCGACAACCCCGACCACGTCGCGATCGTGATTCACAACTACCGCTGGCGGCAGGCCCTGGCGGAAGGCGAGCCGCAATACGACGACTACGAAAAGCGCCTCGCGCAAGGCCCGGTCATCGGCGTGCCCACCATCACCATGGAAGGCGACGCCAACGGCGCGCCGCACCCCGAGCCCGCCGCGTACGCCAAGAAATTCGCGGGCAAGTACGCCCATCGGCTCATCACGGGCGGCATCGGGCACAACCTGCCCCAGGAAGCGCCCCAGGAATTCGCTCGAGCGGTCGTCGACGTCGACAGGCTCTGACAGGGATCGGACACGCAACGAGGGCTGAGCCCTGCCGGCCGGCCCGGCCTTCGCCTCTTAAGGAACCAGCTGCAGCGTGTGCTCGGCCACGGCGTCTCCGGCTCGGACCCCATCCGCCGTCAGGGACGCACGCAGCGTCAGGGACATCGGGGCCGAGCCAGGGAGCGTCCCCGTCAGATGGATGTGGAGCCTCGACTGCGAGTTCGAGTCGAGCGACCCGAGCATCCAGACGACCGTCGCTCCGGAACCGTTGGAGAACGTCGCCGTCCCATCGGACGTCTCGACCGAATCGACGCGAAGGGGATCCGGGAGCGTCACGTCGACGCGCCCGTTGTGCACGTTGTTGATCCCGACGGCGGCCGCGGCGACATCGACCTGAACGCTTTGGCCCGAGTGCGCCGTGTCGGGCGCGCTGAAGGTGACGTTGGCGAGCGCGCCCGGCGCTGTCGTCGTGTCGTCGCGGCAGGCGGCCCCCGAGAGGCCGAGCAGCAATGCGGCCGAAAGAGCGAATCCCGCAAAGTTTGTGGCGCGAATGCTCGTCATGGCTCCTCCCACAGGGGCGCTTGGCGCGCCGCCTGCGGAGCTAAAGCAACCCGGGTGCCAGGCACGTCGGCTTTCAGCGCAGGCGGTCGCTTCGCGACCGGCGCTGAGAGGGTTAGCTACCACGGCTTTGGTATAGCGCTTCGTGCCCATCGCGGTCATGAGCCTGCGGCTCGCCGTGGAGGATGAAGACTCAGGGCGTCTTCCTCCCTCTCCCGGTGGGAGAGGGTCGGGGTGAGGGGCGCCCTCGTCGATTCACATTCTGTCGGCCGATCGACACAGCGGCGGACCGTTCCATTGCGGAACCCCTCACCGTTTCATAGCAGGCGTTCGGTCGAGGCCGCATCCGGCCGAGCCGACCGCCGGTGCGCTCAACGAGCGCAGACCCCGCGCGCAGCGGAGGCGACGGTTCTAGTACTTCGCCATCCCCGGGTCGATGCGCTCGGCCCAGAGGTTGATGCCGCCGGCCAGGTTCCAGACCTTGCGGAAGCCCGCGTCTCGCAGGAGCGCGACGGCCTTGGCGCTCCTTGCGCCGGTGCGGCAGTGGACGACGATGTCGTTCGCGGTCGAGAGGCGGTTGAGATTCTGCGGCAGGCTGGCCAGGGGGATCTTGACCGACTCGGGAAACTGCGAGATGGCCCACTCGTGGGGCTCGCGCACGTCGACCAGCACCGTCGCCGCGCCGCGGTCGCGCCGGGCCTTCAACTCCTCGACGGTGATCTCCGGAACCGCCGCGGCCGCAACGGCTGCCCCCGCCGCCGCCTCCGGCACGATGCCGCAGAAGGCCTCGTAGTCGATCAGCTTCGTGACCGTGGGCGAGGGGCCGCAGACGACGCAGTCGGGATTCTTGCGGAGCTTCAACTCCCGAAAACGCATGGCCAGAGCGTCGACCAGGAGCAGCCGCCCGATCAGCGGATCGCCGTTTCCCAGGATGAGCTTGATCGTCTCGGTGGCCTGGATCACGCCCAGGAGCCCCGGCAGGATTCCCAGGACGCCCCCCTCCGCGCACGAGGGGACGAGGCCGGGCGGCGGAGGCTCGGCGTAGAGGCAGCGGTAGCACGGACCCTTTTCGGCCCAGAACACCGAGGCCTGGCCCTCGAAGCGGAAGATCGAGGCGTAGACGTTGGGCTTTCCGGTCAGGACGCAGGCGTCGTTGACGAGATAGCGGGTCGGAAAATTGTCCGTGCCGTCGGCCACGATGTCGAAGTCGCGCACGATGGGGAGGGCGTTGCCCGCGGTCAGCCGCTCTTCGAACGGAACGACCGTGACGTTCGCGTTGACGTCGCGCAGGCGCTCCGCGGCGGCCTGGAGCTTGCGGCGGCCGACGTCCTTGCTCCCGAAGAGGATCTGGCGCTGGAGGTTCGAGTCGTCGACGACGTCGAAGTCGACCAGCCCGATCGTGCCGACGCCCGCGGCGGCGAGGTAGAGCGCGAGCGGAGAGCCCAGCCCGCCCGTGCCGACCGCGAGCACCCGCGCGGCCTTCAACTTCTTCTGCCCCTCCATGCCCACCTCCGGCATGATCAGGTGGCGGGAGTAGCGGCGGATCTCTTCGTTGGTGAGGGGAGGCTCGGACGCGACCTGCGGCGCGGCCGGCGCTCCCCCGGCGATGGACGGGATGATCGAGAGCGCGTCGCCGTCGCCGACCGGCGTGCGGCCGCGGTCGAGGTAGCGAACGTCCTCCTCGTTCTTGTAGACGTTGACGAACGAGCGCAGCTTGCCCGCGTCGTCGAAGAGGTGGCGGCGCAGGTCGGGATACCCGTCGGCGAGGGCGGCCAGCGCTTCGTGGACGGTGTGTCCCGGCACGACCACGCTCGCGGCGCCGCCGGTCGAAGGGCGCAGGGGCGTGGGCAAGTGAATCGTCGGCATGATTACCTCCCGGTGCCGCTGGCCACGAGGCGTTCCTTCTCGAAGACGCCGCGGTCCTCCGACAGGATCCACGACGAGACTTCGCCGGGACGTCCGCCGGCAACCGCCATCACCACATAATGAAAAAACGGAAACGCGTGCTCCCGATCGTACTCCGAAGGGACCGCGGGGTGGTCGGGATGCGAGTGGTAGAAGCCGAGCAGGGCCAGGCCCTCCGCGTCGGCCAGCCGCTCCATCCGCCGGTACTCCCACGGGTTGATCCGGAACCGCCGCCTACGCTCGTCGGTCCGCTCGTTGGCCAGAGGCTCGGCGCGCAGGACGCGCGCGGTCTCCTCGACCACCTCGCCCAGGAGCGCGCCGCAGCATTCCTCGGGATACTCCGCGGCGCCGTGGGCCCGGATGACCTGCGCCGCCTCGGGCGTGATCTCGATCATCGGCGCGCGCCCTCCTCCTCCCAGATCGGCTGGGACAGGTACTTGCCGCCACCGTCGCACAGGATCGTGACGATGGTGCACGGCCCCGCCGTCTCCCTGGCCACGCACAGCGCCGCGACCACGTTGGCCGCCGCGGACGGCCCGACGAAGATGCCTTCCTCGCGGGCCAGGCGCCGGCACATGGCGAATGCCTCCTCGGTGCCGACGGTGAGCTCCGAGTCGGCGAGCGTCGGATCGTAGATGCGCGGGATCATCTGCGAGCCCATGTGCTTCATCCCCTCCAGGCCGTGGATGGGACCGTCCGGCTGCATGGAGACGCACTGCACGGACGGGCTTCTGCTCTTGAGGTAGCGGCTGATTCCCATGAAGGTCCCCGTCGTGCCCAGACCGGCCACGAAGTGGGTCAGCGCGCCCCCGGTGTCCCGCCAGATCTCCGGGCCGGTCGTCTCGAAGTGCGCGCGCCAGTTGGCGGGGTTGGAGTATTGATCCGGGTAGAAGTACTTGTCGGGATCCCGCGCGAAGATCTCGCGGGCCGTCCGGATCGCTCCGTCGGCGCCTTCCAGCGGATCGGTCAACACCAGCTCCGCGCCGAAGGCGGCGAGAATGCCCCTGCGCTCGGACGAGGCCTTGGCCGGAACGCACAGCGTCACCGGAAAGCCCAGCGCCCGCCCCAGCATGGCGTCGGCGATCCCGGTGTTGCCGGAGGTCGCCTCCAGGATCCGCTTGCCCGGCGTCAGCAGGCCGCGGGCCAGGCCGTCCGCGAGCATGGCCCGGGCCGGCCGGTCCTTTACGCTCCCTCCGGGGTTCATGAATTCCGCCTTGGCCAGGAGGCGCAGCCCGGGCACGTCGCGGGCCACGCGCGCCAGATCGAGCAGCGGCGTGTTCCCGACCGCGTCGAGAAGCCTCCGCGAACCGGGCACACGCGTCCCCGCGGCGCCTCCCGCGTCCGTCCTCGCCTCGTCCGTTTCGACGCTCTTGACCAACCGGACCTCCAGAACCTCCAGGTATCGATCTGAGAACGAAAAAGCCCGCCGGTGGCGCGGCGGGCTCGTTCCTCGACCTCGACTTCGAAGGCGCCCTAGGGCGCGAGCCCGCTTTGTGGACCCCGAAGGGTCGTCGAACAACAACAGCAGCGGCCCCGGCCCGTCGTGCCCATCGCTTCCCTTGTATCCGCCTTGGCCCCCCCTGTCAAGGCGCGGACCGCCCGAGCCCTCACGACCGGTGGAGCTCCAACCGGATCGTCGAGCCGCGGCGCTCCACGGCGCACGCGCCAAAGGCAGTCCGGGCCACGACCGGGCGGACGACCTCGTCGATCTCGGCGAGCGAAAAGCCGTGGGTTCGCGATAGGCGCCGGTGGATCCATCCGGGCATCCGCAGCCAGCCCCAAAGAGGCTCGTGATCCCGGTAGATGTCCCCGTTGGCCGCCTCGGAATCGGGCTCGTAGATCCAGAACCTTCCCCCAGGCGCGAGCGCGTCGTAAACGGCCTGCAGACCCTGCGCCGGCTCCTCCCAGTGATGAAACGACAGAAGAGTCAGGGCAAGGTCGAATCCGCCTTCGAAGCGGGCCGATTCGATCGAGGCGTTCACGAACTCCAGGTTCGGCGGGTTGGGTCCCCGCCGCGCTTCCCCGATCATGTCGGGCGACGCGTCGAGCCCCACGACCGCGAGGTCGGGCCGGGCCGCCGCGACCAGCCGCGCCAGACGGCCCGGACCGCACCCCACGTCGAGCAGCCGCCCGCGCCGGATCGCGACGTCCGCGGCGACGCGGCGGTAGAGCGGCTCGAGCGTGGGCTCTCCCCAACGCCGGTAGAGCCGGGCTGCGAGAGCTCCGAAACGTTCGGTCTTCGCCCCTTTGAGGTTCACCGCGCCGCGCGGCCGCGCTCGCGCAAATGCTCCTCTTCGAACATGCGCACGCGCGCGGCCATCACGCCGGCGCGCCCGAGGTACCCGACCAGGCGTCTGGGATTCTCCCGTTCGACGATCGGAAGCCGCCCGATGCCGCTGTCGAGCATGCGCTTGACCGCGTCCCGCAGGAGCTCGTCGGGATATCCCACCACGATCCGGCGGCTGCCGACGTCGAGCACCGTGGCGGCGTCGCGTCCGCGCTCCATCGCCTTCATGAGGTCGCTGCGGGTGATGATGCCGGCGAGCGCGTTCTTCTCGTCGACGATCGGCGTGCCCTGGCGCTGCGACAGCGGATCGCCGGAGGAGATCCTCGCGGAGAGCTCGGCGACCGTCATCGTGGAGGGGATCGTCGGGACGTTCTTGTCCATGACTTCCTCGACCCTGTGGATCTCGAAGGGATCGACGCTGTATTCGCGGGTCAGGTGATGGCCGCGGCGGGCCACCTTCTCCGTGAGGATGGACCGGCGCAGCAGCAGGACGGTCACCGCGTGCGCCGCCACGCACGCCGCGAGGAGCGCCGGCAGGGCGTTGATGTCGTGCGTCAGCTCGAGCGTGAAGACGATCGCGGTCAACGGCGATCGCATCGTCCCGCCCATCATCGCGGCCATGCTGACCATGGCCCACAGCCCGGCGTCGCCCACGGGAATCCACGGCGCCTCCAGCGCCCCCAGGGCGCCGCCCATGATGAGCAGCGGCGCGAGCACGCCGCCGGACGTTCCCGAGCCCAGGGCGATCGACCAGACCAGCGCCTTTCCGACCAGGAGGCCGAGGACGGCGATCCCGAAGAGCTTCCCTTTGACCAGCAGATCGATCGTGTCGTATCCGACTCCCAGGACGCGCGGGTCGATCAGTCCCCCGATTCCGATGAACAGGCCGCCGATCGTCGGCCACCACATCCAGTGGATCGGAAGCTTCAGGAACAGGTCCTCGAATCCGTAGACCAGGCTCGTCAGGAGCCCGGAACCCAGCCCGGCGATGACGCCGACGGCCAGGGCGAAGGCCAGCCCTTCGATCTGGAGCGGGGCGTGGGGCGGCGACGGGAAGATCGGGCCGGCGCCCAGGAGCGGGACGCGCAGCGCGGCGGCGACGAGCGAGGCGACCGACACGGGAATGAAGCTGCGCGGCTTCCATTCGAAGAGGAGGAGCTCGACGGCCAGGAGAACCGCCGCCATCGGCGAGGCGAAAATCGCCGACATGCCGGCCGCCGCTCCGGCGACGAGCAGCGTCTTGCGCTCCGCGCCGGAGAGATGGAACAGCTGCGCGAAGAGCGATCCGACGGCGCCGCCGGTCATGATGATCGGCCCCTCCGCGCCGAAGGGCCCTCCGGTTCCGATCGAGAGCGCCGAGGACACCGGCTTCAGGACCGCCACCTTCGACTCGATCCGGCTTCGTCCGATCAGGATCGCTTCGAGCGCCTCGGGGATGCCGTGGCCCCGGATCTTCTCGGAGCCGAAGCGGGCCATCACGCCGATGATGAGTCCCCCGACGACGGGCACCAGGATGGACCAGGCGCCCAGGTGATGCCCGGCCGGGGAAACGAACGTGTGCGAAAAGCGCTGGTAGTAGGCAAGGTTGGTGATGACGGCGATCAGCCAGACCAGCGCGTACGCGACGACCGCGCCGATCGCCCCGATGACGACGGCCATCGCCGACAGGATCAGGACCCGCCGGTCGGTCGTGAAGTCCGCAAGGGTGTCGTGTTTTCCCATCATCCGGAACGTATCAAATCGACTGGGCCCCTCCCAACCCGCGCGCGGGCCGGCCTGATATAGATTTCTTCCCCCGGAGGTGGATGTCTTGCTGCCCGAATTTCAGAACGAACCGCTGACGGACTTTTCCAACGAGTCCCACCGCCAGGCCTTCGCCCGGGCCCTCGCGGCGATCGAGTCGAGGCTTCCCCTCGAGGGCAAGAATCACATCGGCGGCCGGGACGTCGGGGCCGCCGGGACCTTCGCGTCGGTCAACCCGGCCCGGCCGAGCCAGATCATCGGGCGATTTCCCGAGGGCTCCAAGGACGACGCCGAGCGGGCGGTGGCCGCGGCGCACCAGGCCTTCGCGGCCTGGGGAGCGACCGAGCCGCGCGAGCGGATCGACATCCTGGTCCGGATCGCCGCGATTCTTCGCCGCCGCAAGCATGAGTTCTCCGCGATGATGGTCCTGGAGGAATCCAAGTCCTGGGCCGAGGCCGACGGCGATACCGCCGAAGCCATCGACTTCTGCGAGTTCTATGCCCGTGACATGGAACGGCTGGCGCAGCCGCAGCCGGTCGTGCAGTACCCCGGCGAAAAGGACGAGCTCGTCTACCTTCCCCTGGGCGTCTGCGCGGTCATCCCGCCGTGGAATTTCCCCCTGGCGATCCTGGCGGGCATGACGACGGCCGCGCTCGTCACCGGCAACACGGTCGTCCTGAAGCCCTCCTCGGACTCCCCGGGGATCGCCACGATGTTCTACGAAGCCGCGGTCGAAGCGGGCGTGCCTCCCGGAGTTCTCAATTTCGTGACCGGCGGCGGGTCGGTCGTCGGCAACGCGCTCGTCGAGAACCCCCGGACGCGCCTGGTGGCCTTCACCGGATCGCGCGACGTCGGCGTCGGGATCAGCGAGAAGGCCGGAAAGGTTCCGCCCGGCCAGATCTGGATCAAGCGAGCCATCCTGGAGATGGGCGGCAAGGACTTCATCCTGGTCGACGAGACCGCGGACCTGGAGGAGGCGGCCAAGGGCGTCGTGGCGGCGGCCTTCGGGTTCCAGGGCCAGAAATGCTCGGCCTGCTCGCGCCTGATCGTGCACGAGAAAGTGCACGACGCGCTCCTGGCTAAAGTGATCGACAAGACGAAGGCGTTGACGGTCGGGGACGTGCGCGATCCCGCGGTCCAGGTCGGCGCGGTCATCAACGCGCGGGCGCAGAAGAAGATCCTGGAGTACGTCGAGGTCGGCAAGAAAGAGGGCAGGGTCGTGGCCGGCGGCGCGGCCGGGCCGGGCGAAGGCTTCTTCGTGATGCCCACGGTCGTCGACGGCGTGGCCCGGGGATCCCGCCTGGCCAGGGAGGAGATCTTCGGACCGGTCCTGGCCGTGCTGACGGTCAAGGACTTCGACGAGGGCATCGCCGTGGCCAACGACACCGAGTACGGCCTGACGGGGGCCCTCTACTCCAAGGACCGCGGCCGTCTGGACCGCGGCAAGCGCGAGCTCTTCTGCGGAAACCTGTATTTGAACCGCAAGTGCACGGGCGCGCTCGTCGGCGTGCACCCGTTCGGCGGCTTTAACATGTCGGGGACGGATTCCAAGGCCGGAGGCCGCGAGTACCTCTACCTCTTCACCCAGGCCAAGTCGATCGCGGAGAAGGTGGGCTAGCTCTTTCCGAGGAGGCGCATCATGCTCTTTTCCGCCGGGTGGATTCTCGTCACCGTCCTGGACGTCATCGCCGTCGTTTCGCTCTTGAAGAGCGGGGCCGACACCGGCACGAAGATCCTGTGGCTCCTGCTGATCCTCCTGCTGCCGCTTCTCGGGATGATCCTGTACTTCCTGATGGGGCCGGGACGGCGGAAGGTGCTGTGAGGCGGGACCCGGGATTCGGGACCTGGGACGCGAAACTCGCGGCGGGCGGCCGCGAGGGCCGCCCCTACGGCACCGCTATCAGATCGCTCTCCCCTGCTCGGAGGGGCGGGACTCGTCCCCGCCCGCGCCTGTCATGACCTCGGAGGGCGGATTTCCGCGGACTGCCCGGCGCTTCGACGCGGTCGGCTTCTCCGAGATCGTCAAGGTTCGCAACCGCGTTCTCGAGCTCCTCGCGCAGGGGCACAAGGTCTGGCGCTTCGAGGGGGGCGAGCCCTTCATGCCCACGCCCCAGCCGATCAAGGAGGCCATGGCCGAGGCCCTGGCCAGGAACGAGACGCGCTACGCCCCGTCTTCGGGCGTGCCGGAGCTGCGGCGCGCGATCGTCGAGAAGGTCCGCGCCAAGAACGCCATCCCCGCCGACGACGAGGCTCCCATCGTGGTCAACGGCGGCATGCACGGCCTCTTCTCCGCGTTCGCCACGCTGCTCGATCCGGGCGACGAAGTTCTCATGTTCTCCCCGTACTGGACGCCGATCGTGGACGTTATCGCCTACCACGGGGCCGTGCCGGTCCTCGTGCCGATGGAGGAGGCGCGCCGGGACGGGATCACCGCGGCCCTGGCGCGGCGCAAGAGCGCGAAGACCAAGCTCCTGTACTGGAACTCCCCCAACAATCCGACCGGGGCGGTTTTCTCCCGCGCCGAGTGCGAAGAGACCTGCTCCTTCGTGCGCGACCAGGGGCTGGCCCTCATCTCCGACGAGGCCTACGAGGACCTGATCTACGAGGGCGAGCCCCACGTCTCGCCGGCGTCGTTTCCCGGGATGGCCGAGCGCACGCTCTCGGTCTTCACGCTTTCCAAGACCTACTCCATGACCGGGTGGCGCGCCGGCTATGTCCTCGTTCCCAAGCGCTGGCGCACCGCGATGCAGACGGTGGTCCTCTACTCGATCAACGGCGTGTCGACGCCGACGCAATGGGCCGCGCTCGCCGCCCTGAAGCTCTCGGACGGTTTCCTGACCGAGGCGCGGGAAGGCTACCGGCGGCGGCGCGACGCCCTGGTGGCCGGACTGCGCGCGGCCGGCTTCGAGATCGAGGCCCCGCGCGCCGCGCTCTACCTCTTCCCGCGAACACCCGCCGCGCTCGGGGCCGACTCGGCCGCCGCGGCGCGCCAGCTCCTGGACGCGATCCGCGTGGCGACCGTCCCCGGTGTCGTCTTCGGCCCGGAGGGACAGGGGCATCTCCGCTTCTCCTTCTCCGTTGCCGAGGAGACGATCGCCGGCGGCGTCGAGGCGCTCAAGAGCCTGGCCTCGGCCACGGCCGTCTGAGGTTGCGCGGCCGTCGTCCGTCGCTTGGGGAAACCGCATGGCCATCCGGATCTGGTCCTCGCCGGCGGTCGGAGTCGTCGCCGCCATCCTCTTTGCGGCCG
The DNA here is from genome assembly GCA_963733955.1 of uncultured Acidobacteriota bacterium. Lineage (GTDB taxonomy): Bacteria > Acidobacteriota > Thermoanaerobaculia > UBA5066 > Gp7-AA6 > DATFTF01. The sequence continues at coordinate 233,068 of CAVTEW010000001.1, read as the reverse complement.
CGTTCCTGGTCATCGCGGTTCGGCTCGTCCGAGATATTCGGAGAGACCTGCTGGCGGCCGCGTCCCTCGTTCCCGATCAGAACGTCGTCCTGCCTCGGGGTCCCGTCATTCTGGCGGTCGAGGCGCCGCGCCTCGCGACCGCGTACCGCGCGCTGCGCTTCCAGGTCTCCGATGGCGGCGGCCGCGCCGTCGCCGACCTGGCGTACCGAATGACCACGGCTTCCGGCGCCGTCTACGGCGTGACGCGGGTGAAGGTGCCGTTTGGCCGCTTCACGGTCGCACGGTCCGGCCCGTTCCGGATCCGCGCGAGCGGCCTCGCGCCGGATCAGGATCCGTCGGACTACCGCCTGCTCTTCACCCGGCCTTATCTGGCCCGGCTGGCGCTCCAGATCGCCGGCCTCGTCTTCTGCTTCGCCGGCGCGTTCCTCGCGCTCCTCCGGGCGCTCTGGCTGGTGGGCCTGATGCAGAAGGGGTGATCGCGCCCTGGCTTTTGGTCCGCAGCGCGCGAAGCGCGGGCGGGGACAAGCCCCGCCCCTACGGCACCGAAAAGGACTGAGCTTGTCCGCTCACTCACTCGAAGCTCGCGGCGCGCGAAGTCGACGCGGGCTTCGCCTGCCGTGACGCGGAAGGCGTGAGGCGTAAGGCGGTGCTCAGCCCCGGTCGCCGGCGCGCGTAGTCACCCGAGCGGAAGCGAGGGTGGAGGCGCGCGCCGCGGGAGCCGGAGCGAGCGAGGGATCAGGTCTGCGGTCGAGCCCGCATCCGGGCGAGCCGCAGACCGGTGCGTCCGCAGGGCGCAGGTTCGGAGCGAGCGGAGGCGACGTTTATCGCTTGTATGCCTGAGGCCGCCGGTCGGCAAGCGCCGGGAAGCGCGCCCGGAGCTTGGCCACCTTCTCGGAATCGACGTCGGCCACCAGCACCCGCTCCCGATCGTCGCCCTCGACGAGGACCTCCCCCAGCGGCGCGATCACGGCCGAGTCGCCGGCGTAGTGCGCGCCCCCGCCGTCGCCGACGCGGTTGACGCCGGCCACGTAGGCCTGGTTCTCGATCGCGCGGGCCTTGAGCAGCGTCCGCCAGTGCTCCCGCCGCGGCTCCGGCCAATTGGCGACCACGGCGAAGAGATCGGTCTCCGCCGCGGCGACGCGGAAGGGCTCGGGAAATCGCAGGTCGTAGCAGACCAACGGAGTGACCCGGACGCCCTCGACCTCGACCGTCACGACGCGGTCGCCGGGGGCGTAGTGCTCGTGCTCGTTCGCGTAGGAGAAGGGGTGGATCTTGGGGTACCGCGTCGCGGCGCCCGCAGGCGACATCACAATACACATATTGTGAGCCTTCGGCCCGGAGATCTCCGGGACCGAGGCGATCAGCCAGAGGCCGAGCTCGGCCGCGGTCCTGCGCAGAAAGACCTCCGACGGGCCGTTGGGCGGCTGGGCGATCGTTCCCGTGTTCATGGAGAAGCCGGTCGAGAACATCTCCGGCAGGAGGGCCAGACGGGCGCCGTCTTCCTTCGCCCGCTCGAGCAGCCGCCGGGCCCGCCGGTGGTTCTCGGCGGGATCCTCCCAGGCCAGGTCCATCTGGACGAGCGCGGTGCGCAGCGTCATCGCTTCCTCCGGGCCCGGGCCCGCCCGGACGGAGCCGGCGCGACCCGCGAGAGCCTGGCCATCGCGGTCGCCAGGGTCTCGTCCCGCTTGCAGAACGCGAACCGGACGTGGCTCTTCCCCCGCTCGGGATGGGCGTAGAACGCCGAGGGCGGAATCGCCGCGACGCCGATCTCCTCGATCAAGTGGCGGCAGAAGGCGACGTCATCGTCGTAACCGAGCGGCCGGATGTCCGCCAGGACGTAGTAGGTCCCCGCCGGCGGCCGGACGCCAAAGCCGAAGCGGGCCAGCTCCCCGACCACGTAGTCGCGCTTCCTCCGGTAGGAGTCGTTCAAGAGCCCGTAATAGTCCGTTCCGACCGAGAGCGCGACCGCCGCGCCGTGCTGGAGCGGCGTCGCCGTGGCGAAGGTGATGAACTGGTGCGCCGCGCGCACCGCCGCGGAGAGCGGAGGCGCCGCCGCGGCCCAGCCGATCTTCCAGCCGGTCAGCGAGAAGGTCTTGCCGAAGGACGAGATCGTCACGGTCCGCTCCCGCATGCCCGGGAGTGTCGCCATGGGGACGTGCTCGCCGTCGTAGACCAGGTGCTCGTAGACCTCGTCGGTCACGCAGACGAGATCCCGCTTGCGGCACAGGGCGGCGACCGCCTCGAGCTCCGCCCGGCCGAAGACCCGGCCGGTCGGGTTGTGCGGCGTGTTGAGCAGGACGAGCCGCGTCTTCGCGGACACGGCCCGCGCAAGCGCACGGGCCGAGAAGGTCCAGTCCGGAGGCTCGAGCGTCACGAACCGCGGTTTCGCCCCGGCCATGGCCACCGCGGCGCGGTAGGAGTCGTAGTACGGCTCGAAGAGCACCACCTCGTCGCCGGGGTTGCACAGCCCCTGGATCGTCGCGAAGATGGCCTCGGTCGCCCCCGACGTCACGGTGATCTCGGCGTCGGGATCGAAGGAGAGCCCGTAGTCCCGGCGGTACTTCGCGGCGAGCACGCCGGCGAGCTCGAGCGTCCCGCTCATGCGCGCGTACTGGCCGTACCCGTCGCGGATCGCGCGGACGGCCGCCTCGCGCACGAACTCTGGTCCGTCGAAATCGGGGAAACCCTGCGCCAGGTTGATCGCGCCGTGCTCGGCGGCCAGGCGCGTCATCTCCGTAAAGATCGTCGTGCCGAAACCGGCCAGGCGCCTGGCGACGGCGGAGCGCATAGCGCGAAAGCTATCAGCTCTGGACGAGGGTCCGGACCGAAGAACCCGCGCCGCGCCCGCCGACGTATTTCCGGGTGCTCCCAACTCGCATAAGCTCTGGATGTTCACCCGGTCCGAGAAACGCAATCCGCATCGGAAAAGGGAGAGCCGATCATCGCCATGAATCCCAAAAAGATCCACTACCGCGTCGCCATCATCGGGACCGGCCCGGCCGGCTGGACCGCCGCCCTGTACGCCTCGCGCGCCGACCTCGAGCCGATCATCTTCGAGGGCCCGCAGCCGGGCGGGCAGCTCACCATCACGACGGAAGTCGAGAACTACCCCGGCTTCGCCAAGGGAATCCAGGGCCCCGAGCTCATGGAGATCTTTCGCGAACAGGCCAAGCGGTTCGGCACCGAGGTCGTCCACGACACCGTCGCCGACGTCGACTTTTCGGCGCGGCCGTTCCGTCTGACGCTCGACACCGGGCGCCCCACCACGGCCGACGCGGTCCTGGTCTGCTCGGGCGCCTCGGCCAAGCTCCTGGGTCTCGAATCGGAGACGCGCCTGATGGGGCACGGGGTGTCCGCCTGCGCGACCTGCGACGCGTTCTTTTTCAAGGGAAAGGAAGTGCTGGTCGTGGGCGGCGGCGACACCGCGATGGAAGAGGCCACGTTTCTCACCAAGTTCGCGAGCAAGGTGACCATCGCCCATCGCCGGGAGGAGTTCCGCGCCTCCAAGATCATGCTGGAGCGGGCGCGCATGAATCCCAAGATCGCCTGGAAGCTCAACACGACGGTGCGGGAAATCCAGGGCGAGCCCGGCAAGGGGATCCACGGCGTGACCCTGGAGGACACGAAGACCGGCGAGCACTCCCACTTCGACACGCAGGGCCTCTTCATCGCCATCGGCCACTCCCCCAACACGAAGATCTTCCAGGGCAAGCTCGAGATGAACGAGGTCGGCTACATCAAGATCAAGCACCCCTCGACCTACACGTCGGTCGAAGGCGTCTTCGCCGCGGGCGACGTCGCCGATCCGACGTATCGCCAGGCCGTCTCCGCCGCCGGCGAGGGCTGTAAGGCCGCGATCGACGCCGAGCGGTGGCTGGCGTCGAAGGGGATCCACTGAGTGAGGCGTGAGGCGTGAGGCGTGAGGCGTGAGGCGTGAGGCGTGAGGCGTGAGGCGTGAGGCGTGAGGCGTGAGGCGTGAGGCGTGAGGCGTGAGGCGGAGGAACCCTGAAGGCAGCGAAGAAAATTCCCGAAACACGCCCTTCTTCTCGATTCTGATCTACGTCTTCGGTTTCATGATCGCGCTCGCGGCGCTCGCCTGGCTCGGCGCCTGCCTCCTGCGGCACTTGTCGTCCTGAAGTCTCCCGGGACGAAAATCATTAAGACATCCGTGTTCGCGCGCGTGGAAAGAGCTCCGCAGCGCGCGGCGCCCGGCCGAAGGGCTCGAAATCGGCGGCGCGACAAACCGCGCGAGCTTTCCGACGTACTACTCTTCGAACATGTCGGGCGGACGGTGGAGTCGCGTGAATCCGTGGCGCGGGCTTTCGGGAATGCCTCGCGAGATCTGGGTTCTCGCCGGGGCCACCCTCGTCAACAAGGCCGGCTCGATGGTCCTGCCATTCCTGGTGATCTACCTGACGCGGGACCTGGGCCTCTCCGCCGGGACGGCCGGCTTCGTCGTCGCGCTGTACGGAGCGGGCGCGCTCGTGGCGGCGCCCTTCTCCGGACGGCTGTGCGATCGCCTGGGACCGATCCGGATCATGCGCGCGTCGCTCATCCTCTCCGGCGCGGTCATGCTCCTCTACCCCTTCGCCCGCACGCTCGCGCTCGTTCTGGCCGCGACGGTGGCCCTGGCTCTGACCGCGGAATCCTTCCGGCCGGCCAACATGGCCATCTTCGGCGAGCTGGTCGAGCCCACGCGGCGCAAGACCGCGTTCTCGCTCAACCGCCTGGCCATCAACCTGGGGATGAGCGTGGGGCCGGCGCTGGGGGGATTCCTGGCCACGATCTCCTTTCGCTGGCTCTTCGCCGTCGACGGCGTCACCTCGCTCGCCGCCGGCGCCATCCTGCTCGCGGCCCGCTTCCCGGTCCATCCCCACAGCCAGGACTCGCTGGAGATCGAGCGCGCCGTCGCGGCCAAGCCCCGCTCGACGGTCAGCGCGTTTGCCGACCGGCGCCTGCTCTACTTTCTCCTCGCCGGCCTCTTCCCCGTGGGCCTGGTCTTCTTCCAGCACATCTCCTCGATGCCGCTCTTCCTGGTCCGGGACCTGGCCCTCTCCCCGGCCGCGTACGGCCTCCTCTTCACCGTCAACACGGTCCTGATCGTTCTGCTCGAAGTTCCCCTGAACATAGCGACCTCGCACTGGCCGCACCGCCGCGGTCTCGCTGTGGGAGCCGTGCTCTGCGCGGTCGGCTTCGGATCTCTCGCGTTTGCCTGGGACATCTGGAGCGTGGCGGCGACGGTGGTGATCTGGACCTTCGGAGAGATGTTCTTTTTCCCGGGAATGGCCGCCTATCTGACCGACATCGCGCCGCCGCGCCGGCGCGGCGAATACATGGGCCTCTCGCAGATGATCATGGGGCTGGCGTTCACGGTGGGGCCGTGGGCGGGAACGGCGCTCCTGGCGCACCAGGGGGGCCGCGTTCTGTGGCCGGCCGCCTTCTTCGTCGGCCTGGCCGCCGCGCTGCTGATCAGCCGCCTGGAGGAGCCGGTCCACGTGGCCGCGCGCGTCGCCGTCCCTCGTCCCACGACCGCGCCCTCGACCGAGCCCTGACCGGGCCCTGACCGGGCCGCGGCCGGCGCCGGAATCCCGAACCCCCGGACCGATGACGGGCGTATGCCTTGCATCGAATTAGAATCTCTCGCGATCGGAGGCACCATGAAGCTTCACGTCAACGGCAAGGATCACGAGGTCGCCGCGCCCGGAGACATGCCGCTCCTCTGGGTCCTGCGCGACCTGCTGGGCCTGACCGGAACCAAGTACGGCTGCGGCATGGCCCTCTGCGGCGTCTGCACGGTGCACGTCGACGGGCTCCCCCTGAGATCCTGCGTGACGCCGGTCTCGGCCCTGGCCGGGCGCAAGATCACCACGATCGAGGGGCTCGACCCGCACGGGGCGCACCCGGTGCAGAAGGCCTGGGCCGAGCTCGACGTCGTTCAGTGCGGCTACTGCCAGCCCGGACAGATCATGGCCGCCGCCGCGCTGCTGAAGGAAACGCCCAGGCCCACCGACACACAGATCGACGCCGCGCTCTCGGGCAACCTCTGCCGCTGCGGCACCTACATGCGCATCCGCGCCGCCGTGCACCGCGCGGCCGAGCTGTCCGCGCCGGGAGCCCGGTCGTGAGCGGGCGCCCGCTGTCGCGGCGGCGCTTCCTGATCCAGTCCGGGGCCGCCGGGGGCGGCCTCATCATCGGCTTCTCGCTGCCGCCGTCGGTGCGCCGCGTTCTGGCCCAGGAGACGCCCAAGGCCGCCCACCCTGTCAACCCCAACGCCTTCGTCCGCATCGCGCCCGATGACACGGTCACCATTCTCCTGAAGCACTCCGAGATGGGCCAGGGCGTCGCCACGTCGCTCGCGATGGTCGTGGCCGAGGAGCTCGAGTGCGACTGGACGAAGGTCCGCTCCGAGCAGGCGCCGGCCGATCTCGCCTATGCCCACACCGCGTACGGCATGCAGATGACCGGCGGATCGACCAGCACCTGGGAGTCGTTCGATCAGCTGCGCACCGCCGGCGCCATGGGCCGGCAAATGCTGATCGCCGCGGCGGCCGGGCGCTGGAACGTGCCGGAATCCGAGTGCAAGGCCGAGAACGGGGTGGTGATCCACGGGTCGAACCGCCTGCGCTACGGAGAGCTCGCCGCGGCGGCGGCCAGGCTGCCCGCGCCCAAGGAGGCGAAGCTCAAGGACCGCAAGGACTGGACGATCATCGGCAAGCCGACCCACCGTCTGGACAGCCCGGCCAAGATCACCGGGAAGGCGCAGTTCGGCATCGACGTCCGCCGGCCGGGAATGCTGGTCGCGCTGGTGGCGCGTTCTCCCTACTTCGGCGGGAAGGTCAAGGCTCTCCGCGCGGAGAAAGCCAAGGCGGTTCCCGGCGTCGTCGACGTCGTGCAGATCCCCTCCGGCGTCGCCGTGCTGGCCCGGCATTTCTGGGCCGCCCGGCAGGGACGCGAAGCGCTGGAGATCGACTGGGATCCGGGCACGGAAGACCGCCACGCCACCGAGAGCCAGCGTTCGATGTACCGCAAGATGGTCCGCATGCCCGGCTTGCCCGCGTCGACCCGCGGGGACGCCGGGGCGGGGATGATGCGCTCGGACAAGATCGTCGAAGCGGAGTACGAGGTGCCCTACCTGGCCCACGCGATGATGGAGCCGCTCAACTGCGCCGCCGAGATCACCCCGGGCAAATGCGAGATCTGGACGGGGACGCAGTTCCAGACCGGCGACCAGGCGGCCGCCGCGAAAATCGCCGGCCTGAAGCCCGCGCAGGTGTACGTTCACACCACGTTTCTCGGCGGAGGCTTCGGCCGGCGGGGCAATCCGAATGCCGACTTCGTGTCCGAGGCGGTGCACCTGGCCAAGGCCGCCGGCAAGCCGGTCCAGGTCGTCTGGACGCGCGAAGACGACATCCGCGGCGGCTACTACAGGCCGATGTGGATGAGCCGCCTGCGCGCGGGCCTCGACGGCAGCGGGCGGATCGCCGGCTGGACGCACACCATCGTCGGGCAATCGATCCTGGGAGGCACGCCCTTCGCGGGGATGATCAAGAACGGCATCGACGAGACTTCGGTCGAGGGGGCGGCCGACTCGCCCTACCTGAAGTCCGTCTCGGACTATCACGTCGATCTGCACAGCCCGCAGCTGCCGGTGCCCGTGCTGTGGTGGCGCTCGGTGGGGCACTCCCACACCGCCTTCGCGGTCGAGAGCTTCATCGACGAGCTGGCCCACGCCGCGGGGAAGGATCCGGTGGCCTTCCGGCGGGAGCTCCTCCACGGCGATCCCCGCCTCCTGCGGGTGGTGGATCTCTGCGCAGAGAAGTTCGGATGGGGCAAGCCCCTTCCCCAGGGCCGCGCCGCCGGGTTCGCCGTGCACGAGTCCTTCAAGAGCGCCGTCGCGCACGCGGCGGAAGTCTCCGTCGAAGGGGACGCCATCCGCGTCCACCGCGTGGTGAGCGCGATCGACTGCGGTCCGACGGTCAACCCCAACGGCGTCGAGGCCCAGATCCAGGGCGGAGTCGTCTACGGGCTTTCGGCCGCGCTGTTCGGCGAGATCACCTTCTCCGGCGGCCGGGTCGAGCAATCCAACTTCCACGACTATCCGATCGTGCGGATGTCCCAGTCCCCGCAGATCGAGGTCCACGTCGTCGAGAGCAGCGAGCCGATGGGCGGCACCGGCGAGCCGGGCGTTCCGCCGATCGCCCCGGCCGTGGCCAACGCCGTCTTCGCGCTGACCGGCAAGCGGCTGCGCCGCCTGCCGCTGCGCCTGACGCAGGTTTAGCAGGCTGCCGAGAAATGATTGCCGGCGTCGCGTCAGGGTTTTGGCAATTCGCAGCGGACCGAGAAGCGTGTTTGTCGGCCGGCGATTCTTCCGACGAAAGCCGCGTCGTTGCGAGCACTTTTTTCAGCAGCCTGCTGGCCTAGGAGGTCATCATGACGAGCACCGTTCTCGCAGCCTGCGCCGCCGCCGCGGCGGGCCTCGCCGCCATCGGCGGATCCTCGCGCGCGGCCCAGCCGCCGGCGGACCCGGCCAAGGATTTCGCGGTCGTGCAGCGCGTGCTGCAGCACCCGCGCTGCCAGAACTGCCACATCCCCGGCGATGCGCCGCTGCAGTTCGACGACGGGCGCCCCCATACCATGAACGTCCTGCGCGGCGCCGCGGGGGAAGGCGCGCCAGGACTGCCTTGCGCGACGTGCCACGCCTCGAAGAACCCGCCGGCGTCCTACGGCGCTCACATGCCGCCCGGAGCGCCCAATTGGAAGCTGCCGCCGCCGGAAGAAAAGATGGTCTTCATCGGCCTCTCCGGGGCCGACCTCTGCAATCGCATCAAGGATCCCGAGCAGAACGGGGGCCGCGATCTTCAGGCGATGTTCGAGCACATCGACAAGGACAAGCTCGTGCTGTGGGGCTGGAATCCCGGAGTCGGGCGCGCGGCGGTCGACGTGCCGCATCCGGAGTTTTCGGCGGCGTTCCGGCGCTGGATCGACGCGGGCGCGCCGTGTCCATCGCCTTCACTCCGCTCCGAGCCTGCCCACGCACGGGCCGGCTCGCCCTAAGGACGCCGTCCCCGGCCCCGCGGACGGCCTTGATGTTCGGCTGATTCAAGATCCCGGCCGCGCGCGCCTCCTGCTCGAAGCCGACCGACATCATTTGGAGTCGGTGGCCGCGTGGAGTCTCAGACGAAAGCGCGCCAGGAGGCGTCCGCTGAGGCGTCGCGCGGCCGCTCGCCACCGTCGATCCCACGTTGATATGGTAGTATGGTAACAGTATGGCAATGACCAAGATGACCTTCACTCTGGATACCGAGACGGTCGGCCGTCTCCGGCAGGCGTCCGAAAGACTGGCAAAACCCCAGAGCGCCATCGTGCGTGACGCCATTTTCGATTTCAGCGAACGGGTCGGCCGGTTGAGTGAGCGAGAGCGGCTTCGCCTGCTCCAGGTCTTCGACCAGGTCGTGCCGCGGATTCCGGCTCGTCCCGCGGCTCGAGCCCGCCGCGAGATCGAGCAAGTCCGAAAGGCTCGGCGAGCTGGCGGACGCCGCAGCCGAGATCGCGCGCAAGGGTGATCCTCCTCGACACGTCGGTTCTCATCGATGCCTTGACCAGCCGCGGCCACTCGGCGACGGCCTTACGGCGCGCCATCGCGGGCGGTGAGCGAATTCTCCTGCCCGCGCTCGTTCTCTATGAATGGCTGCGTGGGCCGCGCCGGTCAGAAGAGCTGGCGGCGCAGGAGGCGCTCTTCCCGCGGGAGGCCGCGGTCCCGTTTGCCGCTCCCGAAGCGGCTCTGGCGGCCGCGCTCTGCGCTCGGGTCCGCAGGGCTCGCGGCCGGCAGATCGACCTCGCCATCGCCGCCTGCGCACTGGTTCGCAACGCCAAGCTCTGGACGCTCAACACCGAGGACTTCACGGACATCCCGGACCTCGAGGTGTCAGCCCCCGAAGCGACCTGACTGAGCGCCCTGAGAGAAGTGCGTGCCCTGGCGAAGGGCGCACTCCCTGAACCTCACGCGGCGGCCTCGAGCCCCGTTCTCCGATCCTCCGCCCTTCGCGCCGCTTACCGGCCTTCCCCGCTGGCCGTCGCGGCGGCCGCCGTCTCGACCTCGCGGCGTTCCGGAAGATCGGGGTCCGCGCGGATCCAGTTTCGCGCGAGCTCCCGGTAGGCGCGCCGCGCGGTTTCGGAATCGCGATTCGTCGCCGCGGCCCGCGCCAGCCCGAGGAGCGAGAGGGCGCGGCCCGGCTCGCGCGCAAGGGACGCTTCGAACTCCTTCTGCGCCTGCCCGGCCCGACCGGCCGCGAGCAACATCTCTCCCAAGAGCTCGTGGGCCGGCTTGACGACGACCGGCGGACCGAACTCGAAGGTCATCCCGTCTTCTTCCGAGGTGGCTTCTCGCGCCAGCGTCAAGGCTCGCGCCCTCTCGCCGCCCGCAAAAAGGATCTCCGCTTCGAGCTCATTGGACAAAACGGGGCTCACGCTGGCCGCTCGCGTCATCGCGTAGCCGCCTCCCTCGTGGGCGTGAGCTTGCCCCGGCTCGGCGGACTTCTTCAACTCGTCCAGCGCGGCCTGCGCGCCGACGTGGTCCCCGCTGTCGATCTTGCGCATGCCCTCGAGAAAGAGGTTCAGGCCCCGGCCCAGCTGCGGCAGGTCATCCGTCTTCACCGCGAGCCGGGCGGCATCGCTCGACCACTGGCGCGTTTCGATCAGGTAGGCGGCCTTCATCATCAGCAGGTGGTGGCGCGTGCGGAGACTGCCGCTCTTTCGCGCATCGGCCTCCATGGTGGCCAGCGTCTTGCGCGCCTCGCCGTAGCGCCCCAACTGCAGCTGCGCATATTCCAGCCAGAGCAGAGCGTGGTCGTTGTGCTCGTCCGGCCCGAGCTTCTTTCTCTCCGCCCGATCGAGCGACGCCTTCCATGCCGCGGTATTGGATGCCGCCGCCTCTTCCCACATCCCCAACGCGAAAAAGATGTGCGAGGGCATGTGAAGGGCATGGCTCGCGGCGGGGGCGATCTTCGCGTAGACCCGCGCGGCGCGCATTCCCAGCGGCGCGTGGATGGGGTCGTCGTAGCAGTGGATCAGGTAATGGACCGCTCCGGGGTGGAGCGGATTCTTCGCGAAGACCTCCTCGGCGACCGACGCGGCCTTCATGTAGACGGCGTAGTCGCGCTTGCCTTCGCAGGTGCCCAGCAGCGCGAGCGCGTAGAGGCTCGCGGCGTCGAGGTCGTCGGGATACTTCTCGTGGAGCCGCCGCATGGCCTCGGCATAGGCCCGGTCGCGCGCCGCCTTGTCCCCTTCGCCCTTTTCCCCTTCGCCATAGAGGGCCTCGACCGCGTCGAGATACATCTTCTCCCGGTCGGTGGGCGCCTTTGCGCGGCGCGCCTCCGGCGTCGGACCCAGGCGTTTCAGCGCCGCGACCGCCGCGTCGCGGTCCTGTTCCATCCAGAGCGGGTGGTTGTAGGTCATGGCCTCGCCCCAGTAGGCCATCGCGAAGGTGGGCTCGATCTTCTCCGCGGCCCGGAACTCTTCGGCCGCGTCGTCGAATTCGAAGCTGTGGAGCAGGAGGGCCCCGCGCAGGAAATGTTTCTGGGCTTCCGGCGAACCGGACGTGGCGAAGTCGATCCTGCCCAGATCGCCGCTCTGCCCCGTCAACCCGGCCGCCGAAGCAAGAAGACACAGGATTCCGATCGATGTCCTTCGCAGCATGGTCAACGGCAATATATCGCCTCGGAAGGTCAAAGGCGGGCGGCCACGTACCGAGCGTCGCCACGACGGTAGCAATCGCGGAGCTTTCGTAGGCTGACACGCCCGGTGCTTCGCCCGCAGATTGCCAAGCGTAGCGGAGGCGACGGCTACGCCGGGACGATCTTCCCGTCGAGGAGGGAAAACCTGGGGTCGGACCGAATCGGGTCGTACGCCGGGCACTCGCGCAGCCACCAGCCGAGCGCGTTGCGCTCCTCACAGCCTCGAGCGAGCGCGGCGATGGCCTCGGTCGCATCGCCGAGCGCGATGTGAACGAAAGCGAGGTGGAAGGGAGCGACGTAATCGGCGGCCGGGCGAGCGCGGAGGTCCCCGAGCAGATCCCGGGCCTCCGCCCGGCGGCCGGCGTAGGCGTGCGCCGCGGCGAGCTGCGCGACGTAGAACGACTGGCGCCTCTGCGTCACCGCGGCCGCTCTTTCCAGTGTGTCCACCGCTTCCTCGTAGCGTCCGAGCGACTCGAGCGGCATGGCGATGGACCAGAGAGGGTACGGCGCGTTGGGGTCGATGGCCAGCGCGCGCTCGAACTCCCGCACGGCGTCCTCGTGCCGCCGGGCCACGTAGAGCGCCCACCCGACGTTGGTCTGGACGTTGGCCGAGAGCGGCTCGAGCTCCGCAGCCTTGCGCGTCAGCTCGAGACCTTCCGCATGGCGTCCCCGGAAGGGAAGCATCAGGCCGAGCCATGAGTACGCGGCCGCCGACCGCGGCGCGAGCTCGATCGACCGCCGCAGCTCCGCCTCTTCGCGGTCCAGGTCCCAGCCGAAGTAGTGCTCGACCAGGGCCAGCGAGACGTGGGCGTCGGCGGAGTCGGGCTCGAGCTCGTGGGCTTTCCGGGCGGCGGCGCGGGCCCGAGCCAGCGCGTCGACCGTCGAAATGCCTCCGTAGAATCCGTAGATGCAGTAGGAGTCCGCCAGACCGGTGTACGCGGCGGTATAGCGCGGATCGCGATCGAGCGCGCGCTCGAACTCGGCGATCGCTTCGCGCGGCTCACGGCGATTGAAGTGATACCGCCCCTTCAAATAGTGGTTGTAGCTCTCGATGTCGGCCGTCCCGCGCTCGGTCAGGCGCTCCTCCTCCGCGGGCAGCAGGCGGACCTTGAGCGTCTCGGCGATGGCGCGCGCGATCTCGTCCTGGACGGCGAAGACGTCCTCCATCTCCCGGTCGTAGCGCTCGGACCAGAGGTGGTAGCCGTCGGCGACGTTGATGAGCTGGGCGGTGATGCGAAGCTTTCGGCCCGATTGCCGAACGCTGCCCTCCAGCACCGTTCCCACGCCGAGCGCGGATCCGATCTTGCGGACGTCCTCGTCCTTGCCCTTGAAGGCGAACGACGAGGTCCGCGAGGCCACGCGCAGGGCCTCGATCTTGGTCAGCGCGTTGATGATCTCCTCGGTCATTCCGTCGCTGAAGTAATCGTTCTCCGGATCCGCGCTCATGTTGCGAAACGGCAGAACCGCGATCGACGCTTCGCGCCGCGCCGCGGCGCCGGCGGCCGCCCCCGCGGAGCCCGAGACCGGCCAGCCGCCCTCGCGCTCGAGGACCTTCAGGGCGAAAGCGAGGTCGCGCGCGGACTGGAACCGCTCCTCCGGGCTCTTTTCCAGGCAATGCGCGACGAGCTGGGCGAGCTCGCGGGAGATCGGCCGACCGGCGGCCTGCGGAAGCTCCGGCGGCTCCTCCCTGAGGGTGGCGATCATGGTCTCGACGTCGCTGTCTCCCTGGAAGGCCCGCCGGCCGGCGAGCATCTCGTAGAGGATCGCCCCGAAGGAAAAGATGTCCGAGCGGTGATCGACGTCTTCGCCGCGCACCTGCTCCGGCGACATGTAGCCAACGGTCCCGAGGATGACTCCTGGAATTGTGTGGTCGCCGGTCGGAGCAGACGTGAGGGTGCGCGGCGCCGTGGGATGCGGCCCTGCGGCCGCCTGCTCCTTTCCGGCCGCGCCGAGCGTCCGCTTCAACGTCTTGGCCAGGCCGAAGTCGAGGAGCTTGATTTGGCCATCGCGGGTCACGAAGACGTTCTGCGGCTTCAGATCGCGATGGACGATTCCACGCTCGTGCGCCGCGGCCAGCGCCTGGGCGATCTGCAGGCCGTACTCCACGGCACGCCGCGGCGACAGAGTGTCGGTGGCGAGGCGATCGCCGAGCGTCTCGCCTTCCAGAAGCTCCATGACCGCGTAGACGACCTCTTCGTGGCGGCCGAAATCGTGGATGGCCAGGATGTTGGGATGAGACAGCGCCGCCACGGCCTTGGCCTCCCGCTCGAACCGCGCCAGCGCCTCCGGATTGTCCACCAGTCCGCCGGGCAGGATCTTGACGGCCACGAAGCGATCGAGCCGCGTATCCCGCGCTCGCCAGACCTCTCCCATGCCCCCGGCTCCGAGAGACGAGAGCACTTCATATGGCCCGAGATGGCTGCCGCTGGAGATTGTCATCTTTCAGATCACCCGATCAGCCGATCACCCGATCGCAGATCGCCCGATGCGGCGATTACGGCCGGATGCCGAGCCGGAGACGACACCTCAGGATCGTTGCTCCTTCCAGACGTCCGCGAAGAGGCGGGCGAAGTTGCCGCCCGTGATCTTTTCGACCCGCGCCGTCGCATGGCCACGGGCGCGCAGGAGGTCTCCCAGTCGCTGGATGCGGCGCGGCGCGTTCAAGTCCGGCACGAACGGATAGACGCCGGCGAGCTCGCCGGGCGCCCCGATTCCGGCCTGCTTGCGCCGGTCGAGATCGGCCTGGAAGCGCGCGCGGTACTCCGGCGTCAAGTCCGTCGCCGAGATGGAGCCGTCCGTGCCGACGCCGACGTGGTCCTCGCCGGCGACGCGCACCGCGTGCTCGACGTGTGCCACGACGTCCCCGGCCATGGGCTGCCCCGCAACGCGCAGGTAGGGCATGAAGTAGATCCCGGCGACCCCTCCTCGGTCCGCGAGACCGCGCAGCTCCTCGTCGGTCTTGTTGCGAGGATGGTCCGCGACGGCGGCGCACCCCGTGTGCGTGAAGGCGGCGGGCTGCTTCGACGCCGCCAGCGCGTCGCGCGTCGTGCGGCGGCCGCAGTGGGAGAGATCCACCAGGATGCCGAGCGCGTTCATGCGCCCGATCGCCTCGCGGCCGGCGCGCGAGAGCCCGGCGCCGTCGGGCTCGAGACAGCCGTCGCCCAGGAGATTGCGCAGGTTGTAGGTCGGCTGCACGATGCGGACGCCGAAGCGGTGGAGCATCTCCAATCGCGACAGATCGTCCTGGAAGGCGACGCCGTCCTGGAGGCCGTAGATCAGGCCCACGCGCCCGGAGCCGCGCGCCGCGGCGAGGTCGCCGGCGCCGGCGACGCGAAAGAGGGCTTCCGGATGACGGGCGATCTCGCCCTCCCAGCGGGCCAGATCGCGGAAGATCCCTTCGAACGCCGCCAGGCTCGGCCGCTGCCCGACCGGACCGACGGTGAGGTTGACCGCGGCGAGGCCCGACGCCCGGACGTCGGCGATGGCGCGCGGCGAAAGCGCGGCTTCGTCCTCGGCCGCCGGGTCGCCCGGGCCGCCGCACCCGTCGATGACCAGCGCGCCCTCGAACGTTCGGCTCTCGCCGGCCGCGGCGGCGAGCCAGCGCGCGGCGGGAGCCGCGACGATCGCCGCCCGGGCCGTCCCGGCCAGGAGAGCACGCCGCGTCAGCGCAGGCGAATCAGTCGCGTGGGACGTCGTCGTCGTCCTCCTCGACCGATGGAGCCGGCTGCCCTTCCGGCTCCTTCACGTCCATGAGCGAGACATACCCCTTTGCGCGCATCGCGTCGTTCCAGGCGGGAATGGTCTTCCCGTAGAGCGCGTCGATCTTCCCGCGCGCCTCGCCGAGGCGCCCGGAGAGAAGCTCATAGACCTGGCGCTCCGGCTCGGTCGGGGCCATGTCGGCGTTGCCGGAGACGTCGGCCGCGCCGGGCCCGACCTCGGCCTGGAGCCACAGCAGCCAGAGGTAGAGCTTCAGGGGACCGCGGAAGGACTTCAGGTCCGCGTCCTCGATGGTCGGCTGGAGCAGGTCGTCCTCCACGGCGCCCACGCTCTTCTCCAGATCCTTCGCCGCGCCGCGGTCGGCCTCCGGCGCCTTCTCCGCGGCGAGCATCTTGCGAAAATCCTCGAGCTGCCGCCGCGTCCACTCCAGGCGGTTGATCATCCGGGCCGCCGCCGTGGTGTCCCGCCAGATGGCGACGGACAGCCTGGTCGATTCCGCGACGCTGGCGTCGGTGCCGGCCGAGTTGGGATCCCGGAGCACGACGACTTTGCGCTCCCACTGCTTTCCGCCCGCGGCCAGGCGAACCGTGTAGGTGCCCGGCGCGACCAGGGGACCGTTTCGCAGCGCGGTGATCCCGTAGTAGTAGACGCCGCGGTGGTCCTTGCCGCGGAAACGCTTCTCCTCGAAAACGTGGGGATGGCTGGCCGGGGTCGCGCGCAGGCGCACCTCCTCCGACGGCTCGTAGCGCAGGTCCCAGCTCACCCGGTTGACGCCGGCCTTGTTGGTGCCCGGGATCGTGCGGATCTTCTCGCCCTCGGCGTTCCAGATCGTGATCGAGACGG
The DNA here is from genome assembly GCA_963733955.1 of uncultured Acidobacteriota bacterium. Classification (GTDB taxonomy): domain Bacteria; phylum Acidobacteriota; class Thermoanaerobaculia; order UBA5066; family Gp7-AA6; genus DATFTF01. Next base: position 216,776 of record CAVTEW010000001.1, on the reverse strand, counting down.
GTCCCGCCTTGGGCGCGTCGCCCGCGTCGGCCGATGCGCTCTTGGCCTCGGAAGCGAAGGGCTCCTTGAGCCAGTAGTTCAGGACCGCGCCGTAGGGCGGGTTCTCTCCGCGCGTCGCGCCGGAGGGCGCGAGGTTGGGCTGCGAGATGTGCCGGAACCGATAGGCCGGCCGGGGCTCGAAGAGCTGGACCGCCTCGCCGCGCGCGGCCTCGGTCAGCTGCTCGAGCGGGGTCACGTCGTCCAGAATCCAGATGCCCCGGCCGTACGTCCCCACGACCAGGTCGTGGAAGTGCGGCTGCACGGTGAGCCAGTAGACCGGCGCGTGCGGAAGCTTGTTCTGCATCTCCGTCCAGTGCCCGCCGTCGTCGAAGGAGACGTAGAGGGCGTTCTCCGTGCCCGCGTAGAGCAGGCCCTTGCGAAACGGATCCTCGCGCACGACGTGCACGTAGGAGAGGGGGCTTCGCGGGATGTTCGAGGCGATGGCCTTCCAGGTCTTGCCGTAGTCGGTCGTCTTGTAGATGTAGGGATCGCGGTTGTCGACCTGGTGAAAGTCGACCGACACGTAGCAGGTGCCGCCGTCGTGGGGAGACGGGTCCACGCTGTCGACCGTCCCCTTGGGCGGGAGGTTGGGCATGTTCCTGGTCACGTTGTCCCAGTGCCCCCCGCCGTCGCGGGTGACCTGGACCAGGCCGTCGTTGGTGCCCGCCCAGATCACGCCCTTCTCCCTGGGCGACTCGGCGATGGCATACACGACGCCGGCGTACTCGACGGAGAGGTTGTCGACGGTCAGGCCGCCGGAGTCGCCCATCATGGTCTTGTCGTTCAAGGTCAGGTCGGGGCTGATGGCCTTCCAGTGCTCGCCGCCGTCGGAGGTCGCGTGCACGTACTGGCTCCCGACGTAGACGGTGTTGTGGTCGTGCGGCGAGATGGCGATCGGGAACGTCCAGTTCATCCGCAGCTTGACCTCGCCGGCGTTGGCGCCCATCGTGCGCTCCGGCCACGGCGAAACCGAGCGAGCCATCCCGGTGCGCGCGTCCCAGCGCTCGACGACTCCCGCGTAGCAGCCGGCCCAGACGACGTTGGCGTCCACCGGATCCGGCGTGGCCCATCCGGTCTCGCAGCCCGCCGTGGACGTCCAATGGGCCGGCGTGATCGCGTAGCCCAGGCTGTTGGAGGGCCCGCGCATGGAGCCGTCGTCCTGCATCTGGCCGTAGACGAAATAGGGGATCCGGTTGTCCGCGGCCACGTGGTACATCTGACCGATCGGCAGGCGCATGGAGTTCCACTGCCTCCCGCGCGTGGTCGAGATCAGGATGCCGCCGTCGTTGCCGATCATCAACCGCGAAGGCATCCTGGGATCGGCCCACATGTCGTGGTTGTCCCCGCCCCACGGGACCTGGAATTCCGTCTCGCCGCCGTCGAGCGTCGCGCCCATGCCGTTGTCGGGAAAGTAGACCTCGTTGGCGTTGTCGGGCATCACCAGCATGCGGGTGTAGTAGTGGGGCCGCTCGTTCAAGAGGCGGCTGTGGTTGACGAGCTTCCAGTTCTCGCCGCCGTCGTCGGACCGCCACAGTGAGCCGCGGTCGCCCGTCTCGATCAGGGCATAGACGCGGTCGTGCTGGGACGGCGCCACCGCGACGGCGATCTTTCCCAGCGGGGGATCGGGCAGGCCGTGGCCGGTCAGGTGCTTCCAGGTCGCGCCGCCGTCGCGGGACACGTAGACGCCGCCGGGGCCGCCGCTCTTCCTTCCCCAGGTGTGGATGACGATGGGCCACGCGCCGGCGAAGAGGACGTCGGGATGGACCGGGTCCATGGACAGGTCCGAGATGCCGGTGTTCTCGTCCACGAAGAGGACCCGCTCCCAGGTCTTGCCGCCGTCGGTCGTGCGGTAGACGCCCCGCTCCTGCTGCGGCCCGTAGCAGGTGCCCAGGGCCGCGGCGAATACAATATTTGGATTGTTCGGGTGGATCGCGATGCGGGCGATCCGGCCGGTCTTCTCCAGGCCCATGCGCGTCCAGGTCTTGCCCGCGTCGGTGGACTTGTAGATGCCGTCGCCCAGGGAGACGTTGCTGCGGATGAACGGCTCGCCGGTGCCGACCCACACCACGTTGGGATCCGACGGCGCGATGGCGATCGACCCGATCGACTGCGCCCGCTGGTCGTCGAAGATCGGCCTCCAGTGCACGCCGGCGTCGGTGGACTTCCAGACGCCGCCGGAGGCCGCGCCCACGTAATAGGTGTTCGGGTCGCCGGGCACGCCGACGACCGCGCTGGTCCGGTTGCCCGGCGGCCCGATGAAGCGGAAACGCAGGCTCGCCAGCGGATCGGCCGCCTTGGCCGGAGCCTGTGACGGCGGCGCAGCGGAAGTCTTCGCGGGCGGCGCCGCGGCACCGGCCACGATTCCCGGCAGAAGCGCGGCGAGCGCGATCGCCCATCGGCAAAATCCCCTGGCTCTCTTGGGCATGACCTCTCCTTCGTGGATGCAGCGCCCGCGATGATACCCAACTGCTCCGGGTGCCCGGGGCAAGGCCCGCCGGGCGGCCGCGAGGGCCGCCCGGGCGGTCAAGGCGCGAGGAACCCGCGCCGCCGGGCCGCTACGGCCCGTAGAGGGAGAGGCTGAAGGTCGTCGTCAGGAACACGGCCATCTGCCCGCGCGTCACCGGGGAGGCCGGACAGTAGTTTCCGCCCCCGCACCCGCCGGTGATCCCGCGCAGGGCGAGCTCGTCGACCCATTTCGCGAACGGGCTCGAGCAGGGCACGTCGGCAAACGTCGGCGTCGTGCAGGCCGGCGGCGTGAAGGTCGGGTCGAGTGTCCGCAGCAGGAAGACCGCCATCTGGTCGCGCGTCACCGGAGACGTCGGGCAGTAATTGCCGCCGCCGCATCCGGCGGTGACGCCGCGGTTGGAGAGCTCGTTGATCCATTTCGCGAACGGGCTCGAGCAGGGCACGTCGGCGAACAGCGGCACGGCGCAGGCCGGCGGCACGTATCCGGCTCCCTCCTTGGAGACCAGGAGGAAGACCGCCATCTGCTCGCGGGTGACGCTGCTGTTGGGGCAGTAGTTGGCGCCTCCGCAGCCCGCGGTGACGCCGTTGTGCAGAACGGTCTCGACGAACCGGTACTGGCCGCCGAGCGGCACGTCCACGAAGCTTCCGCCGATGTGCAGGACCCAGGTCTTGGTCCCGCCGATCGACAGGGCCTCGTCGAAGCTCGCGTCCCAGTGGAGGGGCCGCGACGCGGGAGCGCTGACCGAGAACTGGTAACAGTCGCTCGCGCAATCCTCGGTCAGCGCCGGGAGGAGCAGTCCGTACGTCGCCGCGGCGTCGGGAAGAGCGTAGGTCGCGCCCGCCGGTCCGGTGGGATTGCTGCCGGCTCCTGTGAACGCCGAGATCAGCGACCCGGTGCCGTTGTGCCAGGAGGGCTTGACCAGGACCGCCTCGCCCGGCTCCAGCACCCCGTTGGCGTTGGACGAGGTCCCCGCGGCCGAAGCGGCGTCGACCGAGAGCGCGGCCGGATTGGGAAGGCCGGCCACCGGCGTCATGGTGGGCGTGACCGTCGCCGTCCGCGTCGGCGTGGAGGTCGCGGTGGCCGTCGCGGTCGCCGTCCGCGTCGGCGTGGACGTGGACGTGGGCGTCGAGGTGAACGTGGGAGTCGACGTCTTCGTGGGCGTGGAGGTGACCGTCGCGGTCGCGGTCGGCGTCGAGGTCGCCACCGTTCCGGTGATCGTCAGGAGGCCGACGCCGGTCGCGAACTGGCCGTCCGGATTGGTGATCTTGACGTCCTTGGCGCCGGTCGTCGCCGCCGTCGTGTTGAGATTCAGCGTGACATGGGTCGCGTCGGTGAACGTCACGCTATTGACGGTGACGCCGCCGGTCACCGTCGCGCTGATGTGCGTGTAGGGAAGAGCCGGCGAGGCGAGGTTGGCGCCCGGATCGTAGAAGCCGGTTCCTCCCGTCGAGGTTCCCGTCACGATCACGTTGACCGAGGACTGCCCCGCGGCCACGCCGGAAGGGTGGTCCGTGCTCGACGGCAAGGCGGGGGGCGGCGCCAGCAGCTTGGCGACCTGCACGGCGTACGAATTGGCGTCGTCGCAGAACTCCTGGACCGTCCAGAGCGTCATGTCGTCCAGCGGATCGAGGCTGACGAAGGAGTAGTCGCCCCAGCGCGACAGGCCGGGGTTGTAGGCGGTCGAGCTACTCGTGTACACAGAGATCGTCTCGGTCGTTCCAAGGGGATCACTGGCGAGTCGGCCCACCGTGGCGGCGTTGATGCGAGCATTGGCCGCCGACCGGCTGAATCCGACTGCGGCGTGCCCCTGTCCGGACACGCTGATGGTCGGGATCCAATGAAAGAACGGGTTGCTCGCCGCCGAGTCGAAGATGGTTCCCGACTGCCTGACGGCGAACGTCCCTCCGGTTGCGATCCCTTGCAGCTCGTACCAGCGCGCCGCGTCGCGGCTCGGACTGCTCGAGGCAACTCCGCTGCCGTCGGTGCCGATGTTGTGAGCGGTCCAGATATGCCCGTTGCGCATCGTCGCGGCAAAGAGCCGATCGTCGAGAGCGTCGACCTGAATCCCGCCCAGGCTGGGCACCGGAATCGGGAACGCCGTCGTCGAGACGGTCAGCGGCACGTCGGCGGAAATGGTCGGCGATCCTCCGGGATTGCTCACGCGGCGCAGCATCAGCTTACCGAAGCTGACGTTGCTGACGCCGATGAAATAGCCCTCCGTCGCCGCCGGATCGATGTTGTCCACGCCGCGCGGCGTGTACGGACCGTCGGACGAAAAGCTCGGAACGAGACCTGCGAATTTCGTCACGACGATCGGGCCGGCGCCGAGGACGGAGCTCTTGCGCACGACGTAGCCGTTGGTCCCGGTGAACGACGGAGCCGGGGTCGTGAACATGTTGCAGCCGGTGTACAGCGCGTTGACGTCCACGCCGAGCGACGGATAGTCGCAGAAGTTGCTGCCGTCGGCCTGAAAGAAGAACTTCGTCCAGAGCGTCGAGCCGGTGATGGTTCCGTTGCTCGCGGCGTCGCTGACCGCCAGGAGCCAGCGGTTGGGCGCGGTATGGGTGCACGTGCCGTTCGTGCAGGGGACGTCGATGATGCTCATGAACCAGCGTCCCGAAAGACGGTCGTACCGCACCTGCGGATCGCTGGTGAAATTGAGAACGATCGGTGGGGCGACCGCCGTCATGACCGGCGCGAAGAACAGGTCCGGGTCGAGGTCGAGGACGCCGTCGGCGGTCCCGGCCTTGGTGAAGGACCGGATGCGGCCGTTGACGAACACGAGGAACTGCGTCGGGCCGACCGCGCCCATGGTGTCCGGCGGGAACGCGCCCGTCTCGGAAAGCATCGGCCCCTTGAAATTCGTGGATACGGTCTGCGGAGAGCCCGGAGCCGGCGCGGGCCGGTCGGAGTCCGTCTGCGGCGGCCACTGGGAGATCGCCGGCGCGTCGGTGTTCTGCGGCAGGTTCTCGCGGTCCACGTCGTGCTCCGGCATCACGCGATACGGTTTGGCCGGCTGCGCGTCGGCGATACGCTGCCGCGCCATGGCCTCGTCGACGGTCTCGGAGATTCCCATCGCGCCGATCGTCGTCACGCCGGCGATCTCGCCGGGAACCGCGCCGCGGCGCTGGCCGAAGATCCGGATGTTCGCCGACAGCGGCAGGACCAGCCCGAGGATGCAGGCGATCGCGAGGAACGTGCCCAGTTGAAACTTCGAGGCTCCCGTTTCGTTCGAGCTCCGGCGCGTGTGCCTCATCGGCGAGTCCCTCCCCATCGTCGCGACATTCCATGACGCGGCGCCGGCGGACCGGCCCGCGCGCTGCGTGAGATCAACTGCATTTGCGCACCCTCCCGGACGCGCCGCGGACCAGGGTGTAGTCGTCGGCGGCGTCCGAAGAGCCGGATCGGGCGATGTGGAGCGTCAGGGTGTCGCCGTCGACGTGTCCCGAATACACGGCCGGCTCCGCCTTGGGCTCCCGCCCCACGCGCACCGGGCCGGGGTGCTCCCGCACGATCACGCCGTCCGCGCGAAAGCGGCCGTCCGCGTCCAGAGCGATCGCGGCGTCGATCGATCCGTGGGCGCAGTCGAACTCCAGGCGGGCGCCCTTCTCCGAGACGTCCATGCGCACGTGCGCCCCGCCCCAGCTCCCCGCGAGCGTCCGCGCGGGCTCCGGCCCGGCAGCGACGCGGGTGTCCCGCGCTACCCCGGCGAGCAGCAAAATCATCGAAAGAATCAACAAAATCGGACGCGCATTTTAGCGCAGCTTGCGACCACTTTCACGACGTTTCGTCCCCGTCCGACGCCCGATCGGCCTTCGCCGCTGGCCCTTCCCGGCGGCCGAGGGGAGAATCTCCCGCGCATGAATGCTTTGCGAAGGGTCCGGCGGGAACAGCCCGGCCGCGGATCCTCCCCCCGTTTTCGATGGATCGCGGCGGCTCTGGCCTTCGCGCCGCTCGCCGCGGCTGCCGCCCGCGCGGAGTTCCCGGCCGAGCGGGCCTTCCAGATCGTCGATCTGGCGCCGGGCGTCTTCGCGTTCGTCAACCCGGAAACGAGCCGCCCCTTCCCCAGCGGGAACGTTCTCGTCGTGGTCGGCGACGAGGGAACCCTGGTCGTCGACTCCGGCCGATTTCCGACCCTGGCGCGCCGCGCCATCGCGGAGATCCGCAGGAGGACCTCGCAGCCGGTCCGTTTCCTCGTCCATACGCACTGGCATCTCGATCACATCGCGGCGGACGGCGCGTTCCGGGCGGCGTTCCCGAACATGACGTTTCTGGCGACCGATTTCACGCGCCGCAAGATGATCGAAAAGCAGGCGGCGTACCTGCGGGACGTCCGCACCAACGACGCGGAGTACGTGCGGCAGCTCGAGGCGGTTCTGGCCAAGGGCACGCGGCCGGACGGATCGCCGATCCCGAAGGAATCCGCGGACTATCTGCGCGGGGAAGTCTCGGATCTGCGCCTGGAAGCGGAGGAGCTCGGCGGCGCGCGCCTGGTCGAGCCCGACGCGACGTTCGACCGCGCGCTGACGGTGCACCTGGGCCGGCGCGAGGTTCGGGTGCTCTTCCTCGGAGCGGGCAATACCGCGGGCGACACCGTGGTCTACGTTCCCGACGCCCGTGTCGTGGCCGCCGGCGACCTGCTGGTCGCGCCGACTCCGTACGGATACGGCTGCCACCCGTCCGAGTGGATCGCGACCTTGAAGAAGCTGATGGCCCTCGACGCCGCGGCGATCGTGCCCGGCCACGGTCCGGTCGAGCGCGATTGGAGCTATGCGCGCAAAGTGCTCGGCCTGCTGGAAGCGGTCCGGGAGCGGGCCGGCGCGGCCGCGGCGCGCGGCGCGACGCTCGACCAAACGCTCCGCGAGGTCGACCTGGAGGATTTCCGCGCCGCCTTCGCCGGCGAGGACTACGGCCGCAGCCGGGCCTTCCGCGATTTCTTCGTCCGCGACGCCGTCACCCGCGCCTGGCAGGAGGCGCGGGGAACTGTCGCGGAGGAATGAACCGGACGGGGCGGACGGGGGGACAAGGGGACGGCTTTCCTTCTCCCTCTCCCGGCGGGAGAGGGTTGGGGTGAGGGGCGCCTTCGTCGATTCCTATCCGACGGTCGTTTGATCGATCGGCCGGCCTTCCGCTACCGAGCCCCTCACCCTGCCCTCTCCCCTCGGGGGAGAGGGATAAACCGGCCGCCCGTGCGCAAGGCGCAGATCCCGATCGAGCGTTAGCGACGGCTCACTCCGGCTTCCAGCTCGGCAGCCTCCCCGGAGTCCACGGCGCCCCGGCGATTTCCAGGGCCTCCTCGATCTTCTTCAGATCGCCCCCCAGCACCTCTCGCAGATCGGCCTGGGCCTTGACGAACCCCTCCGCGGCGAACGTGTAGGCGTCCCGGCTCGTCGCGGTGGGCGCGGATGTCGCGCTCCATTGGGAATCGACGATCGAATCGACACGGCTGGAGATGGAGAACGGCGTGGCCTCGTTGCGCCGCGCCAGCACGGAATCGCCCTTGATCGCGCGCTCGAGCTCGAGGAGGCGCGCTTCGACGCCATTGACCCGCGTGGAGAGGGAGGCATCCGCGTCCGGCGTGTCCAGCAGGGCCTGCCGCACGTGCGCGATGCGGTTCTTGCCCTCGTCGATCGCCTCGGCCGCGCCGGAGACGGCGCGTTGGAGCCGCGCCACCTTTCGCTCGAAGGCGAGCAGCGCTTGCCGATCGGCGGCAGGGATCTCGAACAGGCCGCGCGCTTCGAAGGGCCGCGCGGGAGCGAGGGTGGTCCACGTCCCGGCCACGACCCTGGCCATGGACACGGTGTAGCGCCCGGGCAGGACCATCGGCCCGCGCGGCGGCTCGGCGAACGGGTCGGGCGCGGGAGGCTTGAGGTTCACCGGCGTCGACGGCGGGAAACGCAGGTCCCAATCCACGCGATGGAACCCGGTGGATACCGGCCCCTTCAACCGCCGCACCACGTGGCCGTCCGCATCGGACACCGTCAGCACGATGGCCGGCTCCTGCTCGGCCGCCTCGGCCCGGAATTCCTGCGGCGTCGGGAAGTCGGGGTCCTTCCCCTGCTTGATCAGATCCTTTTCGCGCTCGTGCCGCGCTTTCTTGAGCGTGGGGATTTCTTCCTTCAGGTAGTAGGTGAAGACCGCTCCCGCGGGCGGATTGGGCGCGGTGAAGTACGACTCGCCCTGAAAGGACTTGCCCCGGACTCCCAGGGGCGCTTGCGGCATGAAGATGAGCGGCTTGCGCACCGGGAAGAGCACGGCGTCCTGGGCCAGCGCCTCGGGCGTGGCCGCGCGCAGGGGCCCCAGATCGTCGAAGATATAAAAGCCCCGGCCGAACGTCGCGACCGCGAGGTCGCCTTCCCGCTTCTGGATCGCCAGGTCGCGCACGGCGACGTTGGGCAGCCCGCCCTTCCACTGGAGCCATCGGCGGCCGCCGTCGCGCGAGACGTAGAGGCCGTACTCGGTGCCCGCGTACAGAAGGTCGCGTTCCGCCGGATCGTCGATGACCACCCAGACGCTGCCGCGGGACGGAAGGTCTCCGGCGATCGAGGTCCAGGTGCGTCCTCGGTCGGCGCTCCGGGCCACGTACGGCTTGAAGTCGGCGTTCTGATGGTTGTCGAAGGAGGCGTAGACCGTGGACGCAGACTGCGCCGACGCGGTCACCCGGCTGACGTAGGCGTTCTCGGGGACGCCCGGAGCCGCGCCGGCCTTGCGCCACGTCGCTCCGCCGTCTTCGGTCACCTGGATCAGGCCGTCGTCGGTCCCGGCGTAGAGAAGCCCTTCCTGGAGCGGCGACTCGGCCAGCGTGCAGATGTTGCCGTACAGCGCGGTGGAGGCGTTCTTGGCCACGGCGTCGGCCGGCCAGACCCGCCCCATGACTTTGAGCCTGTTGCGGTCGATCTGGCGCGTCAGATCGCCGCTCACCGGCCTCCACGTGTCGCCGCGGTCGTCGCTGCGAAAGACGCGCTGCGCCCCGAAGTAGAGCCGGGTGTGGCTGTGCGGGCTGATGATCAGCGGCGAATCCCAGTTCCACCGCAGCGGCGCCTCCCCCGGCTTCTCCTGCGGCTGGATGATCAGGCTCTCGCCGGTCTTTCGGTCGAAGCGCGTCAGCCCGCCGTTCTGCGACTCGGCATAGACGGTCGAGGGATTCTCCGGATCGATCTGGCTCTGGAACCCGTCGCCGCCCTCGGTCACGAACCAATCGGAGTTGGCGATGCCGTGTGTGTTCAACGTGCGCGATGGGCCTCCCAGGCTGAAGTTGTCCTGCGTGCCGCCGTAGACGTTGTAGACCGGCGACGCGTTGTCGACGGAGACCCGGTAGAACTGGGTGACCGGCAGGTTGCCGAAGAAGCGCCACGTCGCGGCCCGGTCGAGGCTCTCGTAGACGCCGCCGTCGCATCCGACCAGGTAGTGGTCGTTGTTGGCCGGATCGACCCAGAGGACGTGGTTGTCGGGATGCTTGGACGGCTCGCCGAGCTTGTGGAACGTCTTGCCCCCGTCGTCGGTAACCTGGATCCAGACGTCCATGAGATAGACGCGGTCCTTCACCTTCGGGTCGGCGAAGATCTCCTGGTAGTACTGCGGGCTCGAGGCCACGAAGTCCGCGCCCTTCTCCCAGGTCTCGCCCCGGTTGGCCGAGCGGAAGAATCCTCCCGCCTTGTTGGCGGCCTCGATGGTGGCGTAGAGCACGTCCGGCGCGGCCGGCGAAACGGCCAGTCCGATGCGGCCCATGTCTTCCTTGGGCAGGCCCGCGGTGATCTTGCGCCAGGTCGCTCCGGCGTCCTGCGATTTGTAGATGGCCGACTCCGGGCCGCCGTCGATCAGCGTGAAGAAGTGCCGGCGGCGCTGGTAGGTCGCGGCGTAGAGGACGTCCGGATCGCGTGGATCCAGGACCACGTCTGTCGCTCCGGTGTTTTCGCCGGCGGTCAGAACGGCCTTCCAGGTCTTGCCCCCGTCGGCCGTCTTGTAGAGACCGCGGTCCCCGCCGGGCCCCCAGAGCGGGCCTTGCGCCGCGACGTAGACGACCCTGGAGTCGCGCGGATCGACGACGATCTTGCCGATGTGCTCGGAGGATTTCAGGCCCATGTTCTTCCAGCTCTCGCCGCCGTCCTCCGAGCGGTAGACGCCGTCGCCGTATCCGACCGCGCGCTGACTGTTGTTCTCACCCGAGCCGACCCAGACGACCAGGGGATTCCTCGGATCGATCGTCACGCAGCCGATCGAGTGCGATGTCTCGGAATCGAACACCGGCTGAAAACGCGTCCCCGCGTTGGTCGTGCGCCAGACCCCGCCGTCGGCGGAGGCCACGAACCAGCGGCTGCCGTTGGTCGAGTCGACGGCGATGTCGACGACCCGCCCCGACGTCGCGGCCGGTCCGATCGACCGCAGCTCGAGGCCCGCCAGAGTCTCCGGAGTCCAACCGCCCTTGCGCTCCTTGGCCTGCTTCTCCTTCTCGGCCTTCTCCGCGGCCGCGCCCTTTCCGGTCGCGCTGGCGGTGGTCTCCTGCTTGGAAGGCTCCTTGCGCGATCGGGGGGCGGCGTCTTCCTTGCGGGGCGTCGGCGCGGGCGCGGGCTGCGGCGTCAAGGTCGGCTCCTGCGCGAAAACAAGGCCCGCGGCGGCAAGCGTGAAGGCGGCTGCCAGGCGGAGCGTCGAAGCGGCGATTCTCGAGTGATTCACGATCCCTCCATTTGTTCTTGCAGGAACATGCCGGACAACTCTATGAGACTTCGAGGTCTCGGAGTTGCCGCCGGTGAGAATTCCTTTCGCCCGGAACGCGGGCGGCCGCAAGGGCCGCCCCTACGGCACCCATCGCGAACGTTCCGCAAATCCTTTCGCCCGGAACGCGGGCGGCCGCAAGGGCCGCCCCTACGGCATCCATCGCGAACGTTCCGCAAATCCTTTCGCCCGGAACGCGGGCGGCCGCAAGGGCCGCCCCTACGGCACCCATCGCGAACGTTCCGTAGGGGCGGGGCTTGTCCCCGCCCGCGCTTGGGCTTCTTCGGGAGCCGGAGCGAAGCGAGAGATCAGGCGTCCGGTCGAGGCCCTTTGGCCGAGCCGGACGCCGGTGCGCCGAAGGCGCAGATCCCTCGCGCAGCGGAGGCGACGGAATCTGTGAAGTCTCTACTGCGAAGCAAGGAATCGGCTCAGTCGGGATGCCTCGAGACGCTCGCGGTGTGTGAAGTCACCCGAGCGGAAGCGAGGGTGGAGGCGCACACCGCGGGAGCCGGAGCGAAGCGAGAGATCAGGCGTCCGGTCGAGGCCCTTTGGCCGAGCCGGACGCCGGTGCGCCGAAGGCGCAGATCCCTCGCGCAGCGGAGGCGACGGAATCTGTGAAGTCTCTACTGCGAAGCAAGGAATCGGCTCAGTCGGGATGCCTCGAGACGCTCGCGGTGTGTGAAGTCACCCGAGCGGAAGCGAGGGTGGAGGCGCACACCGCGGGAGCCGGAGCGAAGCGAGAGATCAGGCGTCCGGTCGAGGCCCTTTGGCCGAGCCGGACGCCGGTGCGCCGAAGGCGCAGATCCCTCGCGCAGCGGAGGCGACGGAGGGTGGAGGCGCACACCGCGGGAGCCGGAGCGCGGTGATGGCCTGCTCCAGGCTGGTGGCGCGCCCGGCGTGAAGAAGCGTGGTCTGGTAGCGGACTCCCCACAGCGGGGCGGTCCGCATCAGCCGGCCCGTCGCCTTGTTCTGCGTGATCCCGTCGCCGAGCGTCCCCATGTCGTGGAGGAGGAAGTCGGAGTACGGGTGGAAGGTGACCTTGTTGAGCGCGCCGACCGCGTTGGCGCCGGTCACGAGCGTCGGCACGTGGCAGCTGGCGCATCCGATCCCGACGAACTGAAGCTCGCCGAGGGCTGCGGTGACGCCGACGGGACCCCGCGGCGGCGGAGCCAGGAAGGTCATGAAATCGGCGAAGGCCTCCACGCCGTCGCCCGCGTCGTTCAAGCCGGGCAGCGGATTGCAGGAGAACGCGTCGCAGTCCCCCTGGGGACAGTTCTCCGCGCGCCGCGCGCGGGCTGTCCGGAGGACTATCAGGCTGCTGAAAATGACTGCGGGCGTCGCGTCAGGGCTGAACGTCAACGGTCGCCGGCGATGCGGCGCCAGAGGGCGACTGCGTCGGCTGGAAGGTCGGCCATGTGCGCGTCCACGGCGGCGGTGAGCGCCGGGGGTGACGCGGCGGCGAGGAGCTGCTCGATGTCCCAGGCGTCCTGGGGACCTCCGGCGTAGAGCTTCAGGAGCACCAGATCCGCGGCCGTCACCACCGGAAGCTCGAGGTCCCGGATGGAGGCGCGTGTGGCCCGCTCGATCGCGCGCAGCTGCCATGCGTACCGGCCCACGATGATGTCCAGGGAGCGATTCTCGGGCCGCTCGAAGCGCACCACGCCGGCCAGGGGATCATCGGCATCTCCGCGGCGCACGTCCACGGTCGCGCCGCCGCGTTGCACCGGCTCCCAGACTCGCTCGTCGAGCACCGACGCGTCCGTGACGAGGAGATCCAGGTCAAAGGTCGAGCGCGCGACGCCATGGACGGCGAGGGCTCCGGCTCCGATGAGGGCGTGCGGCACGCCCCGCGCCTGAAGGGTCGAGAGGACCGCCGCCAGGAGGGTCACTCCGCGCAGCCGGACCGGCGGCGCCCGCTCTGCCGCTGCCGGCGGATCAGTCGCCGCGCGGCCTCCCGGGCGAGGCCGCGCGGACCGCGGTAGAGCTCCAAATCTTCTTCGCCGAGACGAAAGGCGGCGGCGAGGCGCTCCTCGGGCGTCAGAAGCCGAAGCTTCTGCGACAGCTCACGGCGAAGACCCTCGGCAAGGTTCGAGCGCACCGCGCCAGTATATTTCCGGAAATCGCCCGCGATCAGGCCGTGGACCCGCGGGTCTTCCAATACACCGCGTAGCGCTCCCCGGCGATGCGGTACAGAGGCTCGAGCGCGATCGCCTGCTTCTGGCCTTTCAGGCGGAACCTGTGGGAATGACTCGGATCCCGCTCGAGGACTCCGGTCACATCGCCGGCGCCGGTCACGACCTCGGGCGCGGCCACCGGATCTCCCTGGAGCTCGCAGTCGTATCCGCCGTACGTCTTCGCGCGCGTCAGCCCCTCCGACCCCAGCCGCCCGGCCAGCACCAGCGGGCCGTACATCGCGGCCTGGACCGACGCGTCGTCGGGCATGGCCTCGGACGAGAGCGACATCGGCAGGTCGAGCTCCACGCGGTCGCCGGACTTCCACGCGCGGGTCAGCGTCAGGTAGCTCGACGGCGACGCGAACGCGCCGACGGGCGTCCCGTTGACCCTCACGGCGCCCCGGGTGGCCCACCAGGGGATGCGCAGGCGCAGTGTCATCTCCACGGGCCGTTCAGTCCGGAAGATGAGCGCGGTCCGCTCCTCCTCGGGGAACGTCGTCTCCTGCGTGAGGCGAAGGCCCTTCTCCGGCCACTCGAGCTCGGACGCCGCGAACAGATTGACGTAGAGGCCGCTCGCGTCGTGGAAGTAGACGCTGTCGGCGAGCTTGGAGAACTCCTCGACGCCCGTGCCGGTGCAGCACCAGAAGGCCCCCAGCGGCTCGCCGTAGAACTTCCAGTATCCCGAGGCGAGCGGGTAGTAGTACATGAGCGTCCCGTCTTCGGGGTTCTGGGTTCCCAGCCGCGCGTTCCAGAGGGTCCGCTCGTAGTAGTCCGCCGCGCGCGGATCGGCTGTCCAGGCGAAGACGTGGCGGGTCAGCTTCAAAAGGTTGTAAGCGCAGCAGCACTCCGTGGTCGACGCCGAGAGCTCGCTCGCCAGGACGCCGGGCGCGGTTTCCCAGCGCTCGCCGTTGCTCGTGTTGCCGGTGCAATAGGCGCGGGAGCCGGTCACCTCGTTCCAGAAGTACTCCGCGATGTCCCGGTAGCGCTTCTCCCCGGTCAGCTCGTAGCGCCGGGCCGCGCCGATGACCTTGGGGATCTGCGTGTTGACGTGCAGGCCCTTGAGCTCGTCTCTGCGTGCGGCCAGCGGATCGAAGAAGGCGGGATGGTCGAAGCGGTGGGCCAGGTCCCGGTACTCCTCCTTGCCGGTCGCCGCGGCGAGGTCGTAGAGCGCCTCATTCATCCCGCCGAACTCGACGGTCAGGATCCGGTCCATCTGCGCGTCGGACAGGCCCTTGGTCCAGCTGCGCACCCAGCCGGCGATTCCTTCCGCGACGCGCAGGGCGTCCTCATTGCCGCAATGCCGGTGGACCGCCAGATGTCCGGCCAGGATCTTGTGGACGGTGTAGAAAGGAGCCCACACCTTGGCGCCGCGACGGAGCCGGTCGAAGAGCTCTTCGGGAAACGCGGAGAGATATCCGGTCCCGAGCGCCTTCTGGCACCGCGCCAGCTCCGCGACCATCGCGTCGGCGCGCTCCCGAAAGACGCGGTCGCCGGTCCCGGCGTAGGAGAGGGCGCAGGCGGAGAGGTAGTGGCCGGTGAAGTGCCCCCGCAGCTCGCAATCGGGCTTCTCCCATCCGCCCAGGGGCTCGGCCGCCGATCCCAGGCCGGCGTTGATCCGAAACGCGCGCAGGAGCCGGTCCTGGGGCAGGGAGAGCAGGTACCGCGCGTTCAAGGACTGCGCGTCGCGCAGGGGTCCGTCGCGCAGGCGCACGCGCTCGAGCGCAAAGGGGCGCACCGGCCCGCCGCCGACCTCGCCCGTCCCCGAGGCGGGACCGCCGGCCTCGGCGCCGGACGCCGCGCCGGACCTCGCCAGGAGGCCCGCGCCGGCGCTGGCCGCCGCGCTCAGGAAGCCCCGGCGTGTCCAGCCGGATCGCTTGCGCATGCGCCGGACGTTATGGCCCTCGGCGGCCAGCGTCAAGCGTCAAGCTTCAAGCTCAAAGCTTCAAGAGCTTCAAACGGATCGCGGCGCGCCGTCTGGCCGACCTAGCGAAGCCGGCTCGGAGCCAGAGGCAGCTTCAGGATCACCGCGTCGCGCAACTCTCCCGGCCGGACCGGGCGCTTGGGGTCGAGGAATTTCTGTCCCTGGCTGTCCGCGGAAAAATAGAGCGCGCCGTCCACGACGACGCCCAGCGTCGGCTCGTCGAAGTCGGGATGATTCATCTCCAGGATCCGGGATTCCGCGATCGTCACGCGATCGGGAGCGAGATCGAGGCGGATGACGCGGTGGGGAATGATCCCGTTCTGAATCGCGATCAGGCTGTTCTCGTATCGCGTCAGGCCGTCGACGCCGGAAAGCGAGAGGTCTCTGGGCACCGCGATCGGCGTGACCCGACGGCTGGCCAGATCCACGGCGTAGAGGCTCTGATAGTCCGAAACGTACAGGGTGCGGCCGTCCTCCGAGGCGACCAGGCCCTGCGTCCCGCCGAAGGCGTCGGTCTCGAGAAAGACCTGCAGGGCGCCGCGCGGCGGGATCGTCCAGATGCGGGAGCTCTCGCCGTCGTTGACATAGACCGTGCCGTCGGGCCCGACGGTCAGGTCGTCGCAGGCCAGAGTCTTTCCGCCGCCCTCCGGCTCGTGCCGCTTGCGGAGTCGGCCGGAGTCGACGTCGAATTCGAGAACCGCCGCCGGCTTCGGATCGTCCTTGCGGTAGCCGTCCATCGAAGGAAAGGCCTGGGTCGCCACCCACAACGTCCGGCGGACCGCGTCGACCCGCATGCCCAGAGCGCTCAACAGCCCGTCACGCGCGGCCGGGACGAAATCGCTGACCTTGCCGGCGGCGTCGATCCGGACGATCTTGCGGTGGCGGATGCTGCCGACGAAAAAGCTCCTCGTGACCGGGTCGTAGGCCACGCCCTCCGCGATGAATCCCTTCTCGGGGATCGTGAACGCGCGCGCGGCTCCGGAAGCGACCCTCTCCTTGCGCAACGCGTTCATCCCGGCGAGCACACGCTTGTACCCCTCGGTCTGCCGGATCGCCGCGAAATCCCCGTCCAGATCGAGATTCGAGGCCACCCGGTGGACCAGGATCTCCTCGAGCGTGCGCACCGCGGAGTCGGCGCGCCCGTTGACGGCCCGGGCGCAGGCGAGGGAATAGAGCGTGAAAATGTCGCCCGGGCGCCGCCGGGCGAGCTCCTCGTAGATCGAGAGGAACGCGGCCTTGTCTCCGCGCTGGTAGGCCGCCCGGCCCTCCTCGACCAGCGTCCGGCCGCTCCGGGACGAAAGCGGCGGCGCGGCCGTCTCCGACTGCGGCGCGGGCGGCGGGTCCTGCGGCCCGCCGGCCGTCTGCGGCAGGGCCAGCCCGAGCCACGCGGTCAGGATCAGGAGGGGGCGCAACCCTTTGTTCTACGAATCGGCGGCGAAAGAGTTGTGCGTGCGCTGCCGGTCCCCGGAAATGGGCCGTCGGTCCCGATGAGCGAGGCTTCGGTCCGCGCGATCGGTTCTAACAATATATGAATTGTGTTCTCTTCCCCGGACTCAGCGCAAGCCGGAGCGTCAACGCTCTCATCGCGGCGCGCCCCGCCCGCTCGTCGCCGTGTCTCGCCGAAGGATGACGATGTCCCCGGTCCTCCGGCCGCGCGTGTAGAAAAGCCTCGTCCCGTCCCGCGAGATCCGCGGCGCCTCGATGTAGAGATCGGCGCCGGAGAAGTTCGTCACCTTTTCGGGAGGCGCACTGGCCCAGCCCTGCGCGGGGCCCGGAATCCGAAACACGTTCTTGTGATTCGCCTGCACGTAGAGCCAGCGCCCCGAGGGAGAGAAGAAGAAATGAAACGCCTCGCGCGGCGTTTCGACCACCAGGCGCGGGGAGCCATTGGGAAGCTTCACCGCGGAAAGCGTCGCGCCCCCGGCCCCGGCCGTCTGGTACACGACCCATTGCCCGGTCCGGTCGACATCGAAGGAACTGCGGCCGTCGGCCCGGGCCACGGGAGAGGAGGCGCCGGAAACCGGATCGAGCGCGAAGAGACGATCGCCTCGCGGGAGGAGCATGCGCTTGCCGTCTGGAAGCCAGACGCCGGGATCGGACATCTCGGCCACGCGCCGCGGGCTCGTTCCGTCGGCGTTCATAATCCAGAGTGACGCCGTGTCCTCGGACTTCTCGGCGGGCCAGCGGGAAAAGGCGATCTCGCGCCCGGCCGGAGACCACTCCGGATACTGCTCGACCGAGGCCGGATCGCGCGTCAGCTCGACCGGAGGCCCGGGAGGGTCCAGGCGCCACAGGTGCGAACCGGCGCCGCGGTCGGCGGCGAAGACGAGAGATTTTCCGTCGGGCGAAGCGGCGAAGAACCCGACGTTGTTGTCGCCGGCGGTCAGCGCCCGCGGCGGCCCGAGGACCCGTCCCGCCTCGGCGTCGAACGGCACCTCTTCCAGGTTCATCGTCTCGTCCACGGCCGCAAAGGCGATCGAGACGCCGTCCGGCGAAGCCGCCCCTTCCAGATCCGCGCCGCGTCCGATCGTGAGCGGCCGCGGCTCGCCGTCGAGCTCCCCGCGCGCGGACGAGAACGGCACCTTCCAGAGCGTGCGGCTCTTGCCGGGCAGACCGTTCGTATAGAGGATGCTCGCCGCGCCGGCGCCCCAGGCTGCCGATTCGCCGGGAACGAGCACCTTCGCCTTGCCGCCCTCCGCGCGGACGACCTGGATCCGGCGCCCGTTCTGATAGAGGAGCCAGCGGCCGTCGCCGGAGAGCCTCGGGAAGAAGTAGCGAAAGACCGTTTCCTCTTCGATCGGCAGATCGCGGCTGGGCCCTCCGCTGGCGGGCACGATGGCGATCCGCGCGTGATGGAAGGTGTCGTGGACGTAGAGGATGCCCGACCCGTCCCGCGTCCATGATGGACAGCTTCCTTTTTCGACGACCTTGCGCGCCGCGCCGCCCAGCGCCAGCATCACCCAGATGTCGCCGCCGACGTGCGGCAGACCCGGCGCGGCGTTCAAGATCTCGGCGCCGCCCTCCCGATCCGAGACAAATGCGATTTCGCGGCCGTCGGGAGAAAAAGCGGGCTGAATGTCCATGGCCGGGCTGCGCGTCAGGTTGATCGCGGGGCCGCCGGAAATCTGCTGCAGGTAGATCTCGAAGTTCCCATCGCGGTCGGCGGCGTAGGCGATCGTCTGACCGTCGGGCGAAAACGTCGGCTCTCCCTCGAAACCGGGATCGGTCGTGAGCCGCGTGACGTTGAGATCCTTCCAGTCAGGGCCCGCCTGGTGCCCGCGGCGGGGTGCCGCCAGAAACCCGGCCATCGCGGCGGCGGCGACGAGCGCCCCCAGTCCCAGGCGCCGGCCGAGCACTGAGCGAGAGCGGGGCGCCTCGGCCGCCGCCGGCGCCGCGCCCGTGGAAGCCACGGCCGTTTCCAGAGCAAAGGCGAGATCGCGCGCCGACTGGAAGCGGCGCTCGGGCTTCTTCTCCAGACAGTGGCGGATGACCGCGGTGACCGACGGAGGCAGACCTCGAGCCGCTTCCCCGGGGTCGACCGGATCCTCCTTCAGGATCGCGGTCATGGTCTCGGCGGCGCTGTCGCGCGTGAACGCCCGGCGCCCGGCGACCATCTCGTAGAGAACCGACCCGAAGGAGAAGATGTCGGAGCGGTGATCGACGGCGAGACCGCGCGCCTGCTCCGGCGACATGTAGCTGACCGTCCCCATGACCTGGCCGGGCTCGGTGTAGACGGAGACGGTCGGCGTCTGCGTGTCGCTCCGCGCATCGGCGAGCGCCGCGCCCGCTTTCGCCAGGCCGAAGTCCAGAATCTTGACCCGCTCGTCGCTCGTGATGAACACGTTCTCGGGCTTGAGATCCCGGTGGACGATCCCCTTCTCGTGCGCGGCGGCGAGGCCAAGAGCGATCTGAGTCGCATAGTCGGCGGCCCGGCGAAGGGGCAGCGGCCCCGACGCGAGCGCCTCGCGCAGGGTCTCGCCTTCCAAAAGCTCCATCACCGCGTAGGCGATGTCTCCTTCGCGGGCGAAATCATGGAGCGCGAGGATGTTCGGATGGGACAAGGCGGCCACGGCCTTCGCCTCGCGCTCGAAGCGCGACCGGGCCTCGCGATCGTTCGCGACACGTTCCGGCAGGACCTTGATCGCGACCGCGCGTCCCAGCCGCGTGTCCCGCGCGCGGTAGACCTCTCCCATTCCTCCGGCGCCGAGCGGCGCGAGGATCTCGTACGGGCCCAGGCGCGTTCCGGCAGAGAGCGTCACCGGTTCAACCGCGCGGCCCAGCCGACGTCCGCCACGACGGGGTTCTCCGGCTCCTCGCCGGCCCGGCGGATGACCAGAAAACGACCGTCCGGCGCGACGTCGTAGGTGCGCGCCTCGAAGGATGTGACGGAGATGGGCCGGAGATCGAAGAGCGGCTCCGGCGCACCGAGGGCGAGCGCGGATCCCTCCGGGTGAACACGCACGGCGGCGACCCTTCCGTCGCCGCCGAGGTAGTAGAGCTCTTTTCCGTCCCGGCTCCATACGGGAGACTCACCCAACGAGGACGAGACGGGCCGCCGCGGCCCCGTGGGAAACGGCTGAACGAAGACTGTGCGGTCGCCGGGCTCGTCGGAGGAGAACGCGAGCCAGCGCCCATCGGGCGAGAGCCGCGCGCCGAACTCGGCGAATTCCGGCGTCTCGACGAGGGGTTTCGGAGACGCGCCGGGACCGAGCCCCAGCGACCAGATGTCTTCCGCGTGTCCCTGCGGCGAGCCCTGGAAGAGGAGCGCGTGCCCGTCGGGCGTGACATCCTCGACGTTCTTGTCCCAATGGGCGCGCAGGACGATCTGCTCGACCCCGCCTGCGGAGGGTCGGCTGTAGAGGTCGTAGAACCCGGCGCGATCGGATGAATAGAAGAGCCTCTGTCCGTCCGCAGACCAGACCGGATCGTACTCGTCGGACCGCTCCGCGGAGATCCGCTTGGCGACACCGGAGGCCGCGTCGAGGACCCAGACGTCCAGGTTCCGGCCGTTGGAGGGGTCGCGGATCGAGACCGCAACCTGGGCGCCGGATCGGGAAATGCGGACGTCCTCATAGTCGGCGATCTGCCCGAGCGTGCCGACCTCGCGGCCCCGGCGATCCACCCAGACGAGGCGTTGGTCGTGCCGCCAGAGACCGTAGACGAGCACGGAACCGCCGGCGGAAGCCTGGACCAGGCTGGTCGAGGTTTGAAATGCGACATCGTCGGCGACGGAGACCGCATCGCCGACCGCCTTGCCGCGATCCGCATCGAAACGCTGCGCGAAGAGGGTTCCCTCGCGCGCGAAAACCAGATAGTCCGGGTTCGCCCACACCGCGTTGGTGTCGGCCTGCCAGAGGACCTTCGCCGTCTTGGAGTCGACGTCTCCGAGGAGGAGCACCGTCTTTCGCGGGTCGACGTTGCGCGCGACGAAGACGAAATGGCGCCCGTCGGGAAGGAAGGCCGGGTAGAGATGCGCCGCGTCTCCCCGGCCCTGGTCGAGAACGGTCGCCGGCGTCTTGGATCCTCCCGAGGCAGGCATCTGCAAAAGGGGCGTTCCGAAGTCGCCCGCGAAGACGATGCGGTCGCCGGCGCCCCACGCCGCCCCGAAAGGGGAGGCCGCGGATTCGGAGATCGTCTGGATCGTGCCCCCCTCCGCGCCGATGCGCCGCAGCTTTCCGTTCTGGTAGAAGCCGATCTGGCGTCCATCCGGCGACCAGAACGGCGCGAGCGCGCCGTCGGTTCCTTCCAGCCGGCGCGCATTCATCGAGTCCAGGCTCCGAACCCAAAGCTGACTCTGGCCGGCGCGATTCAGAGCGATGAAGGCGAGGCGGCGCCCATCGGGGGAAACCGCGATGCGATCCTGGGGCCGGAACTCGAGGCCGGCCGGCGCGGTCAACGCGAAGCGGACGGGTTGCGGGAGCGCAACCGGCCGGCGCGTCCAAAGCAACGCAGCGGCGGCGAGAAGACCGACCGCCGCGAGGCTCCAGGCGAGCGACTCGCGCATCCGGCGGCGCGACCGGACGGCCGCCGGCACGGCGACGCCGGCGGCGGACCCCTCGCCGATCCACTTGAGCTCGCGCTTCACGTCGGCCGCGCTCTGCCAGCGCTCCTCGGGATCCTTCGCCAGGCAGGTCTTCACGACGCGGTCGAGCGCGGGCGGCGCCATCGGCTGGACGGTCGCGAGCGCCGGAGGCTCGCTCGTCATGATGGCGGAGATCAACGAGGCCTGGCTCGTTCCGGAAAACGCCTTCCTGCCCGAGGCCATCTCGTAGAGCACGGCGCCCAGCGCGAAGATGTCGGTGCGGGCGTCGGCGTCCTTCCCCTCGAGCTGCTCCGGGGCCATGTACTGGAACGTCCCGAGGATCGCCCCTTCCTGCGTCAGGTTCGCCGCGCCCGCCGCCGTCGGAAGCGACGTCAGACCCGACTGCGATGCCGCGGGCGCCACCGCCTTGGCGAGCCCGAAGTCCAACAGCTTCACCCCCGACTTGGTGAGCATCACGTTGCCGGGCTTTAAGTCCCGATGCACGATCCCCTGACGGTGCGCCCGGTCGAGCGCGTCGGCGATCTCCATGCCCCACTTGAGCGTCTGCTCGAGCGGCAGCGGCCCGCGCGACAGACGGTCCGCGAGCGTTTCGCCCTCCAGCAACTCCATGACCAGGTACTCGACGTCCCCGTCCCGCCCCACGTCGTAGAGCGCGCAGATGTGCGGGTGGGACAATGTAGATATTGTTTTCGCCTCGCGCTCGAATCGTTGCCGCGCCTCGGGAGAGGCGGCCAGCCGCGCGGGCAGGACCTTGATCGCGACATCCCGGCCCAGCCGCGTGTCGCGCGCCCGGTAGACCTCTCCCATCCCGCCGGCCCCCAGAGACGACAGGACCTCGTAAGGGCCCAACCGCGTCCCTGCCGTGATCGACATAGAGATTTCCGACGATTAAATCACCGATCGCCTCGTCGGTCGCGGCCCGGTCTGTCGTCCGTGCTTCTCGCCCAACGGCCTGGCGGGGAGCCCGCGAGTCCTCGAGGGCCTCCGTTTCGCACAGCGTCACCAGGCTGCTTTCTCGAACGGCAGGTACGGGCGGAAGGGATCGAGGCCATTCCGCGTGCCCGGCCGTTCTCTCGGTTCCTTGGGTCCGATCGCGCGATCACCTGATCAAACGATCAAAGGATGTGTTCATGGGGGAAAGCCGATGTCCCGCAGCAGGTCGCCGTAACGCGGATCGGAGCGGATCGGATCGAGCCGCGCGTCGGCCCTGGCGAATGGCATGCACGTGGAGCGATCCCGAAGCCCCTGGCGCAGATACCGGAAAGCCTCGTCGCTGTTGCCCAGGCCGATGTGGATGATCGCGATCTCGTAGGGGCACACGTAGTGATGCTTCGAGATCTCCGCGATCTCGGTGAGGACCTGGCGAGCGCGGTCCGGCGCCCCGCATCGGGCGAAGACGCCTCCGGCGACCGCGAGCACCAGAGGGCTCTTGTCCACGCGCGGCCCCCTCTCCGCCGCGGCGATGGCCTCGGCGTTGCGGCCGGTCGCGGCGAGCGACATCGCCAGGCCCGCCTGCGGCCAGCCGTAGCCGGGTTCGATCGCCGTCGCGTCACGAAACCGGCGCGCCGCGTCCTCGAAATCGCGCCCCATGAAGAGGGCCCATCCGGCGTCGAAGTTCCGCAGCGCGGAGCGCGGATCGAGCTCGATCGCGCGGCGCATCTCCGCCGCGCTCTCCTCACTGCGGCCTAGAGCCGCGAGGCACGTCCCCCGCACGTCGTGCGCCCCGGCGGAGCTGGAGTTCAACTGGAGGGCGCGGCCCGCCTCGCGCAACGCCCCGTCCCAGTCCCAGTCGTAGAGCAGGTGCACGAAGGCGAGCGACGTGTGCGGATCGGAGAGCGTCTCGTCGAGCTTGAGCGCCTCCTCGGCCGCCGCCTTGGCCTTGGGCAGCACGTCGAAGGGAGCCCGATAGACGTCCGCCATCATGTAATAGACGTCGGCCAGTCCGGCATACGCGGCCGCGTTTCCCGGATCGCGAGCGAGGGACTGCTCGAAGAGATCGATCGCCTTTTCCATCTCGCTTTCCGAGCCGTTGGCCCAGGCGAAGCGCCCCTTGAGGTAGAGCTCGTGCGCTTCGGGATCGACGGCCCGGCGCCGAGCGAGGCGGCTGGCCTCGTCCGGCGTGATTGCCGCTCGGACCTCCTCGGCGATCGAGCGGGCCACTTCGCTCTGGAGGGCGAGCACGTCCTTCAGGTCGCGCTCGTAGCTTCGGGCCCACAGGTGCCGGTCGTTGGCGGCCTGGACGAGCTGGGCCGTGATCCGGACCCGATGACCGCTCCGCTGAACCGAACCCTCGATGATCGCGTCGACGTTCAGCTCCCGACCGATCGTCGGAAGCGGTTTCTTCGCGCCCTTGTATTCCATGACCGAGGTCCGCGAGGTGACCCGCAGCGATCGGATCTGCGCCAGGTCCGTGATCAGCTCCTCGGTCATCCCGTCGGCGAAGTACTCCTGGTCCGGATCGCGCGAGAAGTTCTCCAGCGGCAGCACGGCCAGGGACCGGATGCCGGCAGGGGGCGCGCCGAGCCAGCGCCGCCGGATCCCTCCGACGTCGGCCACGAAGAGGGCGGCGAGCACGCCAGCCACGGCCCCGGCGGAGAGCGTCGGGAGCCATCGAAGGCGTGATCTGGCCGTCGCGTGACCGGCAGCGGCGGCGGGCGCGCTGGATAGCTCCTGCAAGGCGAACGCAACGTCCCGCGCGGACTGAAAGCGGGCCTCCGGCGACTTCTCCAGGCAGTGACGCACGATTCTCTCGAGGCCAGGGGGGATGCTCAGGCCGGCGGCGGACAGATCGGGAGGATCTTCTTTGAGAACGGCGGACATCGTCTCTGCCGCAGAGTCGCCGCGGAACGCGCGAACGCCGGCCAGCATCTCGTACAGGAT
The DNA here is from genome assembly GCA_963733955.1 of uncultured Acidobacteriota bacterium. Classification (GTDB taxonomy): domain Bacteria; phylum Acidobacteriota; class Thermoanaerobaculia; order UBA5066; family Gp7-AA6; genus DATFTF01. The sequence goes on along the minus strand of CAVTEW010000001.1, from coordinate 192,540 downwards.
CGAGCCGAGGGCGAAGAGGTCGCTGCGGGCGTCGGCGGAACGTCCGCGCACCTGCTCGGGCGACATGTAGGAGAGCGTGCCGAAGACGACCCCGGGCTCGGTGAATGGAGCCTCGACCGTCGTAAGCTCCGTGAGGCGGCCGTCGCCGCCCGCGGCGGCGCCCGCAGCCAATCCGGCCCCGTCCGGCGGCCTCCAGCTCGCGAGGCCGAAGTCGAGGATCTTGACCCGGCCGTCTCCGGTCACCCAGAGGTTCTCCGGTTTCAGATCCCGGTGAACGACTCCCTTCTCGTGCGCCGCGGCGAGACCCTGGGCGATCTGGACGGCGATCTCCACCGCGCGGGGGGCGGCCAGGCGGCCGCCGGCGAGCCGCGAGCGGAGCGTCTCGCCCTCCAGGAGCTCCTGAACCACGTAGGGAGTCCCTTCGTGAGTGCCCACGTCGTAGACCGCGGTGATGTTGGGATGATTGAGCATCCCCGCCGCCCGAGCCTCTCGCTCGAACCGGCGCAGGCGATCGGGGTCGCGGGCGAATTCCTCCGGCAGCACCTTGATCGCGACGTCCCGTCCGAGCCGCGTGTCCCGCGCCCGGTAGACCTCTCCCATCCCGCCCGCGCCGAGAGGCGCGAGGATCTCGTAGGGACCGAAGCGTGAGCCGGACGAGAGAGTCATTGAGGAAAACCGATGCGGCGCTGCAGATCCTGAAACCTTGCGTCGGAGCGGAGCGGGTCCCAGCGGGGATCTGTCTTCAGCGAGAGCTGAACGAGCCAAGCGCTCCTGACCCCGTAGGCCTTTTCCAGCCAGACGATCGCTTCATCCTTCTGCCCGAGACCCGCATAAACCAGCGCGATATTCACCAGAGCATCCTGACCCCGCTCGGACCGCCTCTTCAACTCCTCGATCAGCCGAATCGCTTCCTCTCGCTCTCCCGAAACCGCGCGGGCGTGGCCGACGGCGGCGACAGCCTGGCCCCACCGGCCCGAGAGCCTGACCGCTTGCTCCAACGCGGCGATGGCTTCCGGGTACATCTTCTTCTGTTCCAGGGACCACCCGAGCGAGAGCTGACCCACACTAAAGTTCTGATCGAGCTTGATGGTTTTTCGAGCCGCTTCGATCGCCCGGTCATACAGGCGGGCGTTATAAAAAACGGCCGCGCGGAGATTGCTGATGATGGGCGACAGAGGATCGGCCTCGTAGGCGCGATCGGCCTCCGCGATCGCCTCCTCGTGCCGGCCGAGATAGGACAGAAGCAGGCTGTACCAGTGATGCGCCGTCGGATAGTTCGAGTCGAGCTCGATCGAGCGCCGGTATTCCTTCTCCGCGGCCGGGAAATCCCAGTCAAACATCTCATGCGTAATAGCCAGCGTCGCGTGAGCCGGCGCGAGGGTGTCGTCGATCTCGAGCGCCCTCAAAGCGGCGGCTTTTGCCTTCGGAAGAGTCTCGCTCGAGGCAAGCCCGGTGTAGTTGAAGAGAAGGGCATAACAGTCCGCCAGGCCCGCGTAGGCCAGTGCGTATGTCGGGTCCCTTGCGATCGCCTGTTGGAAGTACCCGATCCCCTCCTGGAGACCCTGCTCGGTCCGCTTATTCCAGGAATAGCGACCTTTCAGATACAACGCATAGGCTTCCGCGTTTTCGGTGTAACGCCGGGTCAGCCGCTTCTTCTCCTCGCCGGTCAGACGCCGCCGGAGCTTCCCGGAGATGTCCCGGGTGATCTCTTCCTGCACGGCGAGGACGTCCGACAGCTTGCGGTTGTACTCCTCCCCCCAGAGGTGCGTGTCATCGCGGGCGTCCACCAACTCCGCGCGGATCGAGAGAGCGAGTCCACGTTGGACGATTCGCCCTGTGAGCACCGCGGCAACGCCAAGCTCCCTCCCGACGGTTCGCGCGTCCACGTCCTTTCCCTTGTAGTGAAAGGCCGACCCGCGGGAAACCACTTTGATCCCCGGAATCTGCGACACGCTGTTGATCAGGCTCTCGGTGATCCCGTCACTCAAGTACTCCGCATTGGGATCGCCTCCCGCGTTGACAAAGGGCAGCACGGCCAGAGAGTGGATGGTCCTTGTTCCCGGGCGCAGCCAGAACATCGCAGCCGCGAGCGCGGCCAACGCGACGGCGAGACTCCCCGCCCGCGCGAGCACGCGTGCGCGCAACCTGGTCGGCGTCCGCGGTGCGGGCGGTGCCGCCCCGGAGCTGCTCGACGCTTCGCCGAGGGCGAACGCGACGTCCCGCGCCGACTGGAAGCGCTCCTGCGGACTCTTCTCGAGGCAGTGGCGAACAACCCGCTCGAGGGCGGGGGAGACCCCCGACACCGATTCCGCGAGTTCCGGCGGCTCCTCCTTGAGGATTGCGTTCATCGTTTCGACCGCAGTGTCGCCGCGGAAGGCCCCCCGGCCGGTCAACATCTCGTAGAGGACCGCGCCGAAAGAGAAGATGTCGCCGCGGTGGTCCGCGAGTTGCCCACGCACTTGCTCGGGCGACATGTAGCCGACCGTACCCATCACCGTGCCCGGTTCGGTATGGCCCGAGACCGTCGGCGCGCTCGTCTCCTCGCCGGGAGCAACGGGCGCCTCGCGCTTGGCCAGGCCGAAGTCGAGGATCTTCAGATGGCCGCCCTTCTGGACGAAGATGTTCTCCGGCTTCAGATCCCGATGGACGACGCCCTTCTCGTGAGCGCCCGAGAGGCCCTTCGCGATCTGGATGGCGTAGTCCACGGCTTGCTTCTCACGGATCGCTCCTCGATCGAGCTTTCTGCCCAGAGTCTCGCCCTCCAGAAGCTCCATGACGGCGTAAGCGACGCCCTCGTGCGTCCCAAAATCGTGGATGGCAAGTATGTTCGGATGAGACAGCGCAGCGACGGCCTTTGCCTCTCGCTCGAACCGCGCCAAACTGCCCGGATCCCCTGCGAACGACGCCGGCAGCACCTTGATCGCCACTTCGCGCCCCAGCCGCGTGTCCCGCGCCCTCCAGACCTCCCCCATCCCGCCCGCGCCGATGGCGGAAAGGACCTCGTAGGGCCCGAGACGCGTGCCTCGTTGGACGGGCATGGAACAACGGGATTGTATCGAGGTCGGGAGATTCCCCGGGTGGGAGTCCGGATTCTTTTCCTCTTCCGGCTGCGGTCACCTCCCGGCCGTCGTTATGCCGAGAACCCCCTGTCTCGCGCGAAGACGATCGCCTGGGCTCGCGACCAGACACCGAGCTTGTCGAAGATGCTCGAGATGTGATTGCGGACGGTTTTCTCGCTCAGGGAGAGCTGGCCCGCGATGTCCGCGTTGCCCAGCCCCCGGGCGAGCAGGCCGAGCACCTCCCGCTCGCGCGGCGTCAGCGAGTCAAACGCCGCGTCCTCGCCGGCCGGCTTTCCCTGCGAGACTTCCCGTCCGAGGAATTCGAGCACGGCGCTCTGGAAGCGCTCCCACGCCGGCTCGTTCGCGAGCAGGATGTGATTCTTCGAGTCGAGCTCGACGAACTGCGCGCCCGGAATCCCCGAGGCGATGAGGCGCCCTTCGGCAAGAGGCACGACCTGGTCGTCGCGCGCGTGGAGGACGAGCGTGGGGATCCGGACCTTCTCGAGGTACGCGACGGCGTCCACGACCGCGCGCGACTCCATCAGAGCCGCCGCCATCCTCGGTGAGGTCGTCTTGCGGCAGAGCTCGTTGAACCAGCTGATCTGCTCGTCCGTGCCGCCGGGCAGGAACCGCGAAGTGAAAACCTGCCGGAACGCCGGGTTGTCCTGTCCCCAGCCGAAGCGCGCCAGATCGATGATGGCCCGGGACGTGCGCGCCGCCTCGGGATCTCCCCGGCGCGCGATCCCGCGCGCGTATGCTCCGTAGAGTACGAGGTGCGAGACGCGCTCGGGATGTCGGGCCGCGAACACGGCGCTCGTCGCTCCGCCCTGCGAAATCCCCAGCATCACGAACGGCTCCGTGAGGCCCGCGGCGCCGATGACGGTCTCCAGGTCCTCGACGCGCCGCTCGAGGGAGAGGTCGTCGGCTTCCCAGTCGCTCATTCCGCAGCCGCGCTCGTCGTACCGGACCAGGCGGAAGTGGCGGCAGAGGAATTGGATCCAGTGGGCCCAGCCGGGGCTGTCCCACTCGTCCTCGAGGTGGGTCAGCCAGTTGGCGGCCTTGACCAGCACGGGGCCGCTCGAGGCGTCCGCCCATGCGAGCTGAACGCCGTCGGAGGCGCGGACGTACCGGATGCGCTGCTGAGCTGGCTTGGGCGCCATGGGGAGCTCCGGGACATTTGTCCCGTGGTCGATCACGGCATTCTAGTGGAACCGGGACAGGACTCCCATGGCGGCCGAGGCTCGCAGGCCGCATCGTCTTGCTCGGAGGGTGAAAGTTATGTTGAGTCACGATTACGACTACGGTTCGATCCTGGAGACATCGGTGCGGGTCAACTGGAAGCTCGAAGACGTCATCGAGGGGCGCACGTTCGATTACGGCGCGCCCTTTCTGCCGGAGGCCCTCGCGGGAGTCTCCGGAATCCGCTGCCTCGGCGCGCCGGAGAAGCTGAAGCTCAACCAGATCCGCGGCTTCACCTACCTCGCGATGTTCGGCCTGGTCGAGGAGTACATCGTGCCGTCGGTGATCGACCACGTCCGGACGAGCGACCGCAGCGACGACCACGAAGTGCGGGCCCTCCTCCATTTCGCCGAGGAAGAGACCAAGCACATCCAGCTCTTCAAGTGGTTCGTCAAGGAGTTCGATCGGGGGTTCGGGACTCCCTGCGGGGTGATCGGCCCGGCTGCCGACATCGCCGCCGGCATCCTCAATCACTCGCCGCTCGGTGTGTTCCTGGCCACGCTCCAGATCGAGTGGATGACCCAGAAGCACTACTTCGAGTCGGTGAAGGACTCGAAGGAAGGCCTCGATCCCCTCTTCAGCAGCCTGCTGAAGCATCACTGGATGGAGGAGAGCCAGCACGCGAAGCTCGACACGCTGGTCGTCGACGAGATCGCGAGCGAGCTGACGCCGGAGGAGATCGAGGAGGGGATCGAGGACTACATGGACATCGGCAAGATGCTCGACGGCGGGCTGCAGACCCAGGTCCAGCTCGACCTCGTGAGCCTCGAGGCGGCGATCGGCCGGCGGCTGTCCGAGGCGGAGAAGTCCCCGCCTACCGCTGGACGTTCCTCCTCAGCGGCATGACGCATCCGAAATTCGATCAGAGCCTGCGGGAGCTGGCGAAGGCAGGCCACGCGCGCGTCGCCGAGCTCGCCAAGGCGATCGCCTGAGTCGAGCGGAACAAAGAGGCCAGGAGAGGGGTCAAGGGAAGTTCAACGCTGATTTGCTGAATTCAGGAATTCAGCGTTGATCCGTTGCCATCCGGGCAACCAACGCGTGCGTGCCGAGGCCGCCGTCCGAAAGCGACCCGTGGACGAAATCACCGGAACGCCTTTGCCTTGCTCGATGTAGTGGAGCTCGATCCCATCACCGACGGTCACCGTCCGGATCTGGTGTGAATCGGGTTTGCGCTGCACGGCCGAGGCGGAGGCCAGGGCGCCGAGAGCGATCAGGCAGGCGCCAAAGGTCTTCATTTCAACGACTCCCGGCCCGGCCACGGTTCCAGGAAACCCGGTCCCCGCAGCGCGTTCCGACCGCGAGGCTCATGACTGGCAGCCTCCGCTCACTTTCGCGGCCCCGGCGCCCAGCCAACGACCACGGTGATGGGGAGCGACGCGTCCTCGGGCCGCCGCGAGTTGACGAGGAATCTCTGTCCATCGGCGCTGGCATCGTAATGATTTCGGGTCTCCACCGTGGGAAAGATGCGGGTCTGGAAGAGCGCATGGGGCGTTCCCGAATCGAGCGAGGGGTCGGTTCGCATGTCCACCGCCATGAGCTTGCGATCCGGAGAGATGTAGAAGAGCTCTTTTCCATCGCCGCGCCAGCGGGGCTGCGTTGCGCCGCCCGCCGAGATCTGGCGCCGCTCCCCCGGTCCCGGAAAACTCCGGACGAAGACTTCCCGGACGCCGGACTCCTCCGACTCGTAGGCGATCCAATGCCCGTCCGGAGAGAAGCGTGCTCCGAGCTCGTTGAACGCCTCCTTGAGGAGCGGCCTGTCCGAGCCGTCCCGCAGATCCCGCAGGGAGACGTTGAAATGAAACGTCGGCCAATCCACCGGTTCGTACAGGAGATAGCGGCCATCGCGGGACAGGTCGTCCAAGGGCGCGAAGGCGGGAAACTTGAAGAGCAGCTCTTCCCTTCCGGCTCCCGCCGCGTCACGGCGATGAACCGCCCCGGTCGGATAGACCGAATAGAGGACATTGCGGCCGTCCGGCGTCCAGAGCGGAGACGCGTCGATCCTGTCGTTCCCGAAGGAAAATCGGGAAAAGCTGCCGCGCTCGAGATCGATCATCCAGATCGAGGAGAGGTAGGACTCCGTCCGCGCGACGGCGGCGCGCTTCCCATCGGGCGAAAGCGCCGGCTCGAAGAACGCGCCGGAAAGATCGATGGTGCGGATCACGTTCCCGCCGCGGCCGTACAGGAGCAGGCGCGTCTGGTTCAGCCCGCCGGTCTGGTAGGCGAGCAGGCCGTCTTGCGAGACGGTGAAGGCGGTCGCCAGCGTCGAGATTCCATCCCACCACACGTCGTCCACGACCGGGACGGCGTCGCCTTTGACGCGCAGCCGCTGCGAGTCGAACGGCTGGGCCACCAGGCTGTCGCCGCGCCGATAGAGCAGGAAGCCGGGCGGCGCGTAAATCGCGCCGGAATCGGCGGGAGCGAGCAGGGCCGTTTCCTTCGAATCGAGAGACGCCACGCCGACCGCGCTCCGCGGTTGCTGGCCGGTGAGCGCGAAGTAGAGAAAATGCCGGCCGTCGGGGAGGAAGCTCGGCCACCGGTAGGACTCTCCGCTGCGGGAGGCGAGGGGCTCGACGAGATGCGAGGCTCCGCCCGATTCGGAAACCGCCCTCACCTGCCCTCCCGAGTCGGTGGAGAACACGATGTTTCCGTCGGAGCTCCACGACCCGCCGCGAGGACTCGGCGCCTCGCTCAGCGTCCGCAGCGCTTCCCCCGAAATGTCGATGCGTTTGAGCTTTCCCTGCGCGAAAAAGGCGATCGCGCGCCCGTCGGGCGACCAGAAGGGATAGGCCGCGCCCTCGGTGCCCGGCAGGGACCTCGACTCCAGGGCATCGAGCGGACGGAGGAAGATCAGGTCCCGGCCGTCGGCGGTCGCTGCGACGAAGGCGAGAGTTCGTCCGTCGGGAGAAAGCGCCAGCATGCCCTCGAAGGAGGCTCCGGACGGCGGCGGGACCGTGAACCGAAGCGCTCGTTCCGACGCAGCCCGCTTCGCGCGCCCGGGCGCGAGCCAGATTCCGGCAAGCAGGATCAGTGACAGAACCGCAAGTGCCCAGCCGGAGACCGCAGCGACCCGCGTGAAGGTGCGTGGTGAAGCCGCCCCCGAAGCCTCCGGCGCCTTCGCGGCTTCCTCGAGCTCGAGCCCTACATCCCGGGCACTCTGCCATCGTCTCTCCGAATCCTTGGCCAGACACCGCCGCACCACCCGGTCGAGCGCAGGCGGCGACATCGGCTGGACCCGGGAAATCGGCTGCGGCTCGTCTCGCAGGATCGCGGAGATCAGCGACGCCCGGCTCGACCCGGCGAAGGCTCTCCGGCCGGTCGCCATCTCGTAGAGAATGGCGCCGAAAGCAAAAATGTCCGTGCGCGCGTCGGCCTCCTTGCCCTCCAGCTGCTCGGGTGGCATGTACTGAATCGTCCCGAGGATCGTTCCTTCCTGTGTCAGGGGGCGGCTCGGAGCCGCTGTCGGCAAGACCGAAAGCTCCGACGCCGACGCGACCGGCTCGACCACCCTGGCCAGACCGAAATCGAGAACCTTCACGCCGGTCGACGTCAGCATGACATTGCCGGGCTTCAAGTCTCGGTGCACGATCCCCCGGCGATGGGCCGTCTCCAGCGCGTCCGCAATTTCGACGCCGTACCGGAGCGTCTGCTCGAGCGGCAGCGGCCCTCGGGCCAGTCGATCGGCCAGCGTCTCCCCTTCCAGCAGCTCCATGACCAGATACTCGACGCCGTCCTGATTGCCCACGTCGAAGAGCGCGCAGATGTGGGGATGGGACAATGCAGATATTGTTTTTGCCTCACGCTCGAAGCGCTGGCGCATCTCCGGCGACGAGGACAGTTGCGCCGGCAACACCTTGATCGCGACCGTGCGGTCCAGCCTCGTGTCCCGGGCCCTGTAGACCTCCCCCATCCCTCCTGCACCTAGAGGCGACTGAATCTCGTACGGCCCGAGCCTCTTTCCCGCGGTCAACGCCATCCGCTACTTCAGCTCCGCCAGCCAGATGTCCCCTTCTGTCGCCGTCTCGGTATAGGTGATCCAATGGTTGTCCCGCGAGATCCCGACGCTCAGTCCGACGGCGTAGCCTCCGACCGAAATCAGAGCCCGTTTTTCTCCCGTGGTCGAGTCGAGGAGCCAGATTCCCCGTGGGGTACGGACGATCAGACGCCGGCTATCGGCTAACCACACAGGCGTCTTGAAACCGTCGAGAGTCGTGTTCAGCACGTCGTATCGCCCTGTCTGGAACGAGTAGAACACGATGTTCCCAATCGCCCCATTGGGCAGGATGAGGGTTCCCGCGACGCGGCGGCCGTCCGGGCTCCACGAGAAGGGCCAAAAGTCTCCTTCACCCGGGAACGGCGGCATCTGCCGGGCCGGCATCGGAAACGCCTGCGAACGCATGTCCAGCAAATACCAGCGCAGCGCCGCCGGTCCGGAAGAGAAGACGCTCTCGACGATCTGAGCCCCGTCAGGAGACCAGATGCCGAAGTTGGCATTGCCGCCAAAGCGTGTTACCTGCTCGAGACCACTGCCGTCGGGCCGAACCGACCAGAGCTCATAGCTGCCGCTACGGTCGGAATAGAACGTGATTCGTCGTCCGTCCGGCGACCAGCCTGGACCACGGTCGCGAAACGGATCGTCGGTCAGCCGGAGAAACTGACTGCCATCCGTCCGCGCGAGAGCGAGATCTTCGCGACTGCCGGCCAATATGAACGCGACCCGCTCGCCGTCGGGTGAGAGCTGGTGGTCGCGAATGGGCTGCGTGCTCCGGAGAATCGGGATCGGCGTTCCGACCGTTGATCCGGACTTCGGGTCGAAGGCGATCTTCAGAAGCGACGAGCGCCAGTCGAGGCTTTCGTACGCGAATCGCCTTCCGTCGCGCGAAAACGAGATCCGGCCGGCCCACGACGATGGAGTCGTCACCGGCTCGGGTTTGCCGAGGACCTGACCGGTCGATTCCACGATTCGGACCCGCCACAAATTCATCGTGCCGCCGCGGTTGCTCGAGAAATAGAGATACCGTCCATCCGGGGACCAGGCCGGACCCCAGTCGAGCGCGGGATCGTCGGTGACGGCAGTGGCACGTTCTACGCCAGAGCCGTCGGCCGTGACCGTCCAGACGTCGCGCTGACCGGACCCCCCTCGCACACCCCAAAAAGCGATCCGTTGCCCGTGCGGGGACCAGCTCGGCTGCAGCGCATCTGATCCCGTCAGGATTTTCCGTCTCTTTCCCGTCGCCACTTCGACAGCCACGAGATCCGACTGGGTGGTCGAGAGGTCTGTCGGAAAGAGAAACTCGCGTTGCGCCACAGCGACCTCGCGGCCGTCGGGAGACCAGCTGGGATTGAACCCAAAGTCGGTCAGCCGCTTGACCGACTCGCCTGTCGATCCCATGGTAAAGATCCCTCCGCCGTTACGTTCCGAGCGGAACGCGATTCGATCGCCGTCGGGAGAGAAAGCTGGCTGCCAGTCGTCGGCTTGAGAGTCTTCCGTCAAAAAAAGAGGATTGCGGCCTCCGACCCGCAACAGGAAGAGGCCGCGCTTGCCTGTCGCCTCGCTGACGTAGGCCAGGCTCTTGCCGTCGGGCGACAAAGTCGGCTCGGATTCAACGCCCGGAGAATCCGTGAGCTGCGTCCAGGAAGTGACAACGGCCCCGGCGGTCGGCCGGCTCATGGCAAGGCCTCCTCTCAGGAGCCAGCCCATGCCGAAGAGCGCGGCTGCGCCCGCGGCGGCCGTTGCAATCGACCAGAGCCGTCGAGATGCTTCGGGCCTTTTCGAATGAATCGTCTCCTTCGTCGGAAACGGACCGTCGATGGCCTCGTCCATTGCGATCCGGGCGTCGCCAATCGCCTGAAGGCGACGCCGCGGATCCTTGGTCAGGCAGCGTCGAAGGAGGTCGCGAATTCCAGCCGGTGTGGCCTGCGGCAGTCGCGCCCATGGCGGCTCCTCTTTGAGGACGGCGGCCAGCGTGTCCGAGACAGTTTCACCCCCAAAGGCCTTCTCACCGGTCAGCATCTCCCACAGCACACATCCGAAGCTCCAGACGTCCGACCGGCGGTCGGCCTGGCTGCCGCGAGCCTGCTCGGGCGACATGTACGCTGCCGTTCCCAAAATGACGCCCGTGGCGGTCGCCTGTGCCGTGATGGTCGGAGACCGGCTCACAGCGGGCGAGGAAGAGCCGGTCGGATCGAGAGCCTTGGCCAGACCGAAGTCGAGGATCTTCACCCTCCCCTGAGGCGTCCGCTTGATGTTGGCCGGCTTCAGATCTCGGTGAATGACGCCGCGATCGTGCGCGAATTCGAGTCCCTCGGCGATCTCGAGGGCGATTGGCAACGCTTCCTCGATGGGAATCGGTCCTTGCGCGATCTGATCCTGAAGTGTGGGGCCCTCGACCAGCTCCATGACCAGCGCATGCGTATCAGCTGAATCTTCGACGCCGAAGATCGTCGCGATATTCGGATGATTGAGCGACCCGAGCAATTTCGCTTCCCGCTCAAAGCGAGCGAGGCGCTCGGGATCTGAGGCTACCTGTTGAGGCAACACCTTGACAGCCACGTCCCGGCCAAGCTTGGCGTCCCGCGCCCGCCAGACTTCTCCCATGCCGCCGGCGCCGAGAGGCGCCAGGATTTCATAAGGACCGAGCCGGCTTCCGGCTAAGATCGTCATCTCAACTCGTGCTGTACAGCGAAGCGCTGCTTCGCAGAGCTTGATTCACAATACCTGGTTCACAATTTCGCAACTCGTCTGGAACTTCCCGGGCCGTCCTTCAGTTCTTCAGCTCGGCATTCCAGTTCAGGACGACCGTTGTCGGCAGGAAGGGATTCTCGTCCACAGAGGCCGCGACGAGGAAGCGCTGCCCGTCGCGCGCGGCAGCGTAGTCCTGCGCGGAAGGGAGCCGAAACAGCTCCTTCGGCTGGCCGGCTTCGAAAGCCTGCGCGGTCCGGATCTCGACGGATGACAGCGCCCCTCCAGCCATGAAAAACAATTCTTTGCCGTCGCCTCGCCAGCGCGGCCGCGTGCCGCCCGAGACCGACACCTGGTGGCGATTTGCGGCGTCCGCAAACGACTGGACGTAGACCTCCGGCCGGCCCGACTCGTCGGAGCAGTAGGCGAACCACTTTCCGTCGGGCGAGATCTGGCCGTCCGTCTCCGAGAAACGAGTGGCCACCAGCGGAGTCGCCTTGCCGCCGTCGGCGAATCTCAAGATCCAGATGTCCTCCCGCGTTGTCGGCGAAACAGACAGGAAGAGAGCGAAGTTGCCGTCGCGCGACCAGTCCATCGGGTTCTTGTCCTGGGCATCGTGGAAGACCTGCTTTTCGGCCGACCCGCCGGCTCCGATCTCGAAGAGATCCCCGGGGCCCAGCCGGGCCGATCCGAAGAGTAGCCTGCTGCCGTCCGGCGACCAGACGGGCGCATAGTCGGAGCCAACGGTGGAGGTCAGCCGTGAGGTCGAGCCTCGCGCCAGGTCCACGAGCCACAGGTTCGCGTGCCGGCCGTCCGCGTCGAGCCTCTCGAAGGCGACCTCCTTTTCGTCGGGAGAAAGCTCGAGACTTCCGTACCGGTCCGGCTCCCCGACGTTGCCGCTGCGCTTTCCCGATCGATCGAACCAGACGAGCTGCGAGTCGGGATTGGCGCTGCGATAGAGCAGCGCGCCCGTGGCAGACACCGAAAAATCGAAGAAGTGCGTCTGATCTGTGAGCGCGATCTGCTCCCCGAGCAGGATCGGTTCCCCGACAAGCTTTTTCGCCGAAAGGTCCAAGCGCTGGGCGATGAGGGCCCCGGAGCGCACGAAAAGCACCCAGTCGGGCGGCGCGACGGCGAGGTTCGTCACCGCGCCCGCAACGAGCTTCTCGCTGTTGGTCGAGTCGAGCGAGCCCAAACGGATCGAATGATTCGGCGTCGTCGAGGCGTCCCCCAGGAAGACGAAGTGCTTCCCGTCGGGCAGGAAGCACGGCCAGATGTGACCGTCTTCGCCGGGCGCGACCTTCGTGGCCGCGGCCGCGGTACCTCCCGAGGCCGGTACGCGCCAGAGAGGCTCGTACTGGTTGGGATTGAAGAGGATGACTCCGTCCCTGCTCCAGGCTCCGCCGTTGGGAGTCGGGGCGTCGGCAAGAGCCTGGGGCGGACCGCCGGAGGCTTCAATGCGCTTTAACTTCCCATCCGCGAAGAACCCGATCGAGCGGCTGTCGGGCGACCAGAAGGGCTGCTGCGCGCCGTCGGTGCCCGCGAGAGCGGTTGCCTGAAGCGAGCTGAGCGGCCGGATCCAGATAGAGCGCTTCCCGGCCGCCGTGCGCGCGAGAAAGGCGATGAGCCGCCCGTCCGGCGAGACCGTGGCGCGGTCGAAGGACTCGAACGGGGCTTTCGCCGGCATTTCGAGCGACAGGCGCACAACTCGCGTTTCGGAGGCAGACCGCCGCAGGAGCATCGCTCCAGCCGCGATCGCCGCGATCAAGGCCGCGGCGGCGATGCCCCAGGCGACTCGCTCCCGGCTCTTGCGTCGCGAGGCCACGGGCGCCGGCACGCCGGCCTGGGAACCTCCGGCGATCCACTTGAGCTCGCTCCTCAGGTCTCCCGCGCTCTGCCAGCGCTCGTCGGGCTCCTTGGCCAGGCAGGTTCGGACCACGCGGTCGAGCGCCGGAGGGGTCATCGGCTGGACCGTCGAGATCGGCGCCGGGTCCTCCTTCATGATCGCCGAGATCAGCGACGCCTGGCTCGTCCCGGAAAACGCTTTCCTGCCGGTCGCCATCTCGTAGAGCACGGCGCCGAAGGCGAAGATGTCGCTTCTTGCGTCGGCCTCTTTGCCCTCCAGCTGCTCGGGCGACATGTATTGAAAGGTGCCGAGAATCGTTCCCTCCTGCGTCAGGTTCCGGGCTCCGGCCATCGTCGGGAGAGACGTCAGCCCCGACTGTTGTGATGCCGGGGCCATGGCCTTCGCCAGCCCGAAGTCGAGAAGCTTCACGCCCGACTTCGTCAGCATCACGTTGCCCGGCTTCAAGTCCCGGTGCACGATCCCCTGCCGGTGCGCCTTGTCCAGCGCGTCGGCGACCTCGATGCCGCACTTCAACGTTTGCTCGCGCGGCAGCGGGCCCTTCGCCAGGCGATCCGACAGTGTCTCGCCTTCGAGCAGCTCCATCACCAGGTACTCGGTCTCTCCCTCCCGCCCCACGTCGTAGAGCGCGCAGATGTGGGGGTGCGAGAGCTGCGAGATCGTCCTGGCCTCCCGCTCGAACCGCTGCCGCGTTTCAGGCGAAGACGCCATGTGCGCCGGCAGCACCTTCACCGCCACCATCCGCTCCAGCCGCGTGTCCTTCGCGCGATACACCTCTCCCATCCCGCCCGCGCCCAGCGGAGCGAGAATCTCGTACGGACCGAGGCGGGTTCCAGCCTGGAGTGTCATCGGGTCGCCGAAAGAGACTACAACGCGCCGGCGCTCGGTTCGCGCGGCAGCTCCAGCCTCTCCAGCAGCGCTCCGAATCTCGGGCCGGCACGGAGGGAGTCGAACGTGGGAACCCCGGTGAAGGAGAGGTCGGTCACGCGTCCGTCATCGGCTCGCGCGACCACCTCGAAGGCCTGGTCCACCACCCCGAGCGCGCCGAGCAGCCGGGCCTCCGAGGCGACGGCGGGCGACCCTGGCGGTTGGCTTCGGCGCGCCGCCCGAGCCGAGGTCACTTCAATCCCTCGATGGCGTAGAGGTCGGAAAGGTTGTGGCTGTATGCAAAGACGAAGGTCTTGCCGTCCGCGGCCGCCGCCGCGGTCTGCCCCAGAGACTGGAACCCCGTCGGGTCGCATGGCGTGAACTCCTTCCAGAGCTCCCGATGGCCGCCGGAGATGCCGACGCGAAAGACGCGCGCCGTCAGGCCTGCGGCCCCTGCGTAGGCGACATAGACAGAACTTCCGTCGGCGGACCATTGCAATGGCCGGTCGTTCGGATCGAATCCCTCGATCGGGCGCGGCGGTCCGGAATCCGCGGGGTAGAGGGCGAACTTCTTATCCGGGCCGCGGGCGAGAACGAACCGGCCGTCGGGAGAGAGAAGGGTTCCAACGACCCCTTCCGGCGTGACGGGGCGCGGTTGGCCTCCCTCGAGATCCTGGACCCAGGCGCGTCTGGCTTGGCCCGGTTTGCTACCGATGAAGAGGACGCGTCGGCCATCCGGAAAGAATCTGCCCGGGTCGAAATCGTGGTTCAAGGAATCCTCGGGCAAGGGTCTCGCCTCGCCCGCACCCGTCGGAAGCAGAATGAGCGGAGCGAGCGGAAGCCGAGCCCGAGCCGACAAGACCCATTTGCCGTCCGGGGAGAGCGCCAGGGCCTGTCCCTCGCCCAGCCGCACCGGGGGTGATCCATCCGTCTTGCGAAGAAAGACCGAGTAGCCGGGGCCTGCCCCTTCCCCCGCTTCGGTGAAGATCACCGTCTTTCCGTCTTCCGACAGACTCGGCAGCACGGACCAGTCGAGTCCCGACAGGTCGCGCTCCTTCGTCTGGCCGGCCGAGAGGCCGAGCAACCCGCTCCGACGATTGGAATGATCGACGAGGACCAGACCGTCCCGGGCGATATCTTGCAGTGTCAGAGCCCCGACCATGCTCGCAATGACGCGCCGGCGTCCCGAGAGCGTGACCGCATGGAGCGCGCGCTTGCTCCCGCTCGTTGTCGCGGTGAACCAGATCTCGCCGCCTGAGGGGGACCAGGCGAGGCCCTGCTCGCTTGCCCATCCTTCGGAGAGTGTCCTTTTCTTTCCCGCCCGGTCAATGATCGCGACGGAGCCGCGGTCGTCGCCGAAGAAGGGATGGTCGAGAAATGCCACGGCATCGCCCGCCGGCGAGACGCGGGCATGGCTGATCCAGCCGGATGTCTCGTACAGGATCTTCCCGAGCGGGAACTCGAGGCGGTAGCGCCAGCCGGGCGCCCGCACAACCGCGAAACTCGCGCCGTCCGGCGACCAATCGGCATCGGCGACGTCTTCGAGCAAGTCGCGCGGCGTGCCGCCGGAGAGCGGCGCCTGGGCGAGGGTCCCGAGCCTTGCGTGGCCGATCGAAGAACGAAGGTCGTGAAGGAGCAGCATCTCGCCGGTGCGAGAGATCGCCTCGACAGTCCCGTCCGGCAACGCCAGGCGGACCGATCCGGGACTCTCCACTCTCGCCGAGAAGAGCTGTGGCCTTTCGACGCCGTCCTAACTGGCGGCGTAGAAGACGGTGTGCCCGTCAGGTCCGAAGCGAGCCGAAGACACAAAACCGCGGCGAAATGTGAGCCGGTGGAAGGTCGGCGTCGAGGACGGGGGCTTTTCCCGGATCTGACGCCCGGCCAGCAATCCCAGCGCCGCCGCAAGGACGACGAAGGCGATCGTTCGGAGCACCCCCCGGCGCGACGGGGCGGCCGGCACCGGGGGTCCTGGGCGAGGCCCGGACGGATCGGACAGGGCTTCGAGGTCGAAGGCGAGATCGTGCGCAGAGTGGAACCGTTGCTCCGGGTTTTTCTCCAGGCAATGTCGGACGATGCGCTCGAGCCCCGGCGGGACCTCCTGGTCCGTCGCCGAGAGGTCCGGCGGATCCTCCCGCAGGATGGCCGACATCGTGTCGGCCGCGGAATCCCCTCGGAAGGGGCGCTTCCCGGAGAGCATCTCGTAGAGGATCGAGCCCAACGAGAAGATGTCCGATCGGCCATCTGCCGGCCCTCCGCGCACCTGCTCGGGCGACATGTAGGCGAGCGTCCCCAGAACGATGCCCGGCTCGGTCCCGGCGGTCTCCGTCGGAATCTCCGTCAGTTGAGCGCTTCCCGTCTCCGGGCTCTTCAGCTTCGCCAGGCCGAAGTCCAGGATCTTGATCCGGCCGTCTTTCGTGACGAAGAGGTTCTCGGGCTTCAAGTCCCGGTGCACGATCCCCTTCTCGTGCGCTGCGGAGAGACCCCGCGCGACCTGGATCGCGTACTCGATCGTGCGTCTGCCGGCGAGCCGGCCGCCCGCCAGTGCTGCCCGCAACGTCTCTCCTTCGAGCAGCTCCTGAGCCACCCACGGCGCGCCCTCGTGCTCGCCGATGTCGAGGACCGCGGTGACACTGGGATGGTTCAGCATCCCCGCCGCCCGCGCTTCCTGCTGGAAGCGGCGAAGCCGATCCGGGTCGGCCGAAAAGGATGCGGGCAGGACCTTGATCGCGACATCGCGGCCCAGCCGCGTGTCCCGCGCCCGGTAGACCTCCCCCATGCCTCCCGCCCCGAGCGGAGCGAGGATCTCGTAGGGGCCCAGGCGGGTGCCCGATGTCAGTGGCAAAGCCTGAAGATTCTAATTCGTGAGCACCGCCAGCGCCCGAAGCCTTCCCACGGCACATCGACGCGAACCGCTGGCCGGACCTCGGCGGGTGGCGATCCAGGGCTGATCGCCGCGACAGGCTTCCTCTCCGCCGAAAAGTCGGCCGGAAGGAGCACCGCATGTCTCAGGACCTTTCGACCCTGCGCAACTTCTTCGCGTTCGCCCGATGTGCGAACCGGACGATCCTCGAATCGGCCGCCACGTTGACGCCCGAGGAATACGCGCGTCCGATCGGGGGCAGCTTCGGTTCGGTCCAGGGAACGCTCACTCACCTCTACGGCGCAGATTGGGTGTGGCTCGAGCGGTTTCACGGCCGTTCGCCGCGGGCCATTCCAGCCGGAGACGACCTGGTGGGACTGGAGGCGCTCACGCGGAAGTGGCGTGAGGTCGAGGCGGGGCAGTTGCTTACATCGCCACGCTCACGCAGGAGAGTCTGGCCGAGACGCTGTCCTACGTGAGCTTTTCCGGAGACAGCTTCACCCGCGAGCTCGGCGACGCCCTGCTGCACCTGGCCAATCACGGCACGTACCATCGCGGGCAGGTGGCGACACTGCTGCGCCAGCTCGGCCACAAGGCGACATCGACCGACTACCTGCGCTACGTCGATGCCCAGAGAGCCTGAACGCCGCCGCGATTGCTTGCGCCACGGCGCACAGTCACCTCCGCGCCGTCTTCGATCGCTCGACCTTCCAGATGTTGGCCTCGGTCTGCTGCGCTCCGTAGTAGATCGTCCGGCCGTCGGGCGAGGCCGCGATGCTCCAGAGGTCGTCGGGCGGCAGGGGGAGCGTCACCGCGATCTCGTGGCGCTCGAGCGACGCGATGTTCTGGATCACCAGCTTTCCCTTGAGCGTGAAATAGGCCACGTGAGTGCAGCCGGGCAGCCACGCGACATCGAAGCTTCCTGCGTCGCTGGAGAGCTGGCGCACCGTTTTGGCGGCCACGTCGTAGATCGCATTGCCCTGAGACCGCCCGGAAGACAGGGCAATCGGTCCGTTGAGCCAGCGGCCGTCCCGAGACCAGTACGCGGGGAACAGAGACCCGCCGCCGACGGGCACGGGTTTGATTGCCTTCGCGCTCGGACCTGTGAACGGCCACGGGGCCGAGCCGATCAGGAACCCGCCGTCTAAGAGCGTCGCGACGATCCGCTTGCCGTCAGGGGCGAACATCGCCGTGTCCACTTCCGCGTCCGGGAGGGAGGTGAGCTGCGTGCGGTTGCTGCCATCGCGGCGGATCGACCAACCCTCGTACTTGCCGCTCCTGTTCGAGATGAACGTCAAGGCGGTGCCGTCCGGCGTGAACCGCGGGAACCAGTCCTTTGCCAGATCGTCGGTCAGGCGCGAGAGGCCCGTGCCGTCGGCTCGCATGAGGAAGATGTCCTGCTGGCGCTCGTTCAAGTTGTACAACGAGATCCACCGCCCGTCGGGCGAGACGTCCGAGGGGACCAGCTGTCCCGTGCTGTGCTGAAGAAGTCTGACCTTGCCGGCGCGCTCCGTCGCCGGGTCGAAGTCGATGGCCGCCGGGTTGACCGACTGAAGCTTGGAGCGGAAAACCATCGTGTTGCCGTCGGCGGACAGGTGCGGGAGTTCCATCGCGACATCCACACCCGCGGCGATCGGCTCGGGCGGCCCCCCCGGGCGGCCCGAGGCTTCGTCCACGGCGATGCGCCAGATGCCCATCGAGCCGCCGCGGTCGCTCGCGAAATAGAGAAACCGTCCGTCGGGTGACCACACCGGCGCCCAGTCCACCGGCTCATCCGACGTGACCATGACGCGGGGCCCGCCGGAGGAGGGGATCGTCGCAAGGTCGCGCTGGCCGTTGACGTTCACCCAGAACGCGATGCGGCGGCCGGAGGGCGACCAGGCCGGCTGAAACGCCGCCGCGCCGACGCTGAGCTTCGCCGGGGCGCCGCCGGCGACGTCCACCGTCCAGAGCTCGCTCTCCGAATTGGTGGCGTACACGCTCTGGACCTCCTCCGAGCAAAACACGATGCGCCGGCCGTCGGGCGACCAGGCAGGGTTCGACCCGAAGTCCGTTAGACGCCGGGCCGACTCGCCCGTGGCGCCCACCACGAAGACGCCGCCCGCGCCGCCGCTGACCGAAAACGCGATCTGCTTGCCATCCGGCGAGAACGCCGGCCAGACTTCGTCCCTCGCCGGATCGCCGGCGACGAGCACCGGGGTTCTCCCGCCGACGCGCTGCACGTAGATGTCCCAGCTCCCCCGGGCCGCGCTCGAATAGGCGAACATCGTTCCGTCGGGAGAGATGCTCGGACCGGCCTCCACCCCGGACGCGTCGGTGAGCTGCGTGAACTCCGACCAGGGTGCTTTCGGCGTCTGCGACTGCCGGCCGATCCACCACGCGGCCGCAACGGCGACCAGGGAAACGGCGACGATCGCGGCCGCGCGCATTGAGGTCCGGCGGCGGCTTGCCAGAGCAGTCGCTTTTCCGGTGCCGCTCTCGAGGGACAACGAGCCCGGGAGCGCCACGCCGCTCGCGCTGACGAGCGACGCCCCGCCCTTCTGCTCCTCATCCAAAGCGATCCGCGCATCGCCGATGTCACGCAGGCGCTGCTTGACGTCGCGCCGGATGCAGCGAAGCAGGAGCTCCCTGACTCTCGAGGACAGCGGCGCGGGAAGAGCGCTCCAGTCGGGATCTCGCATCAATACCGCCGCCAGAGTGTCCGATACGGTTTCGCCTTCGAACGCCCGCCGCCCCGTCAGCATCTCGTAGAGCACGGCCCCGAACGCCCAGATGTCCGCCCGCTTGTCCACCATCTTGCCGCGCGCCTGCTCGGGCGACATGTACGCCGCGGTCCCGATCACAACTCCCGCCTGTGTCGCCTGCGCGGTGATCGTCGGCGACGCCGAGACATCCGGTGAGGAGGCGTCGCCCAGGAGGGCCTTCGCGAGGCCGAAGTCCAGGACCTTGACCGTGCCCTCAGGCGTCAGCTTCACGTTGGCGGGCTTCAAGTCCCGATGCACGATTCCCCGCTCGTGCGCCGCCTCCAGGGCTTCGGCGATCTGCCGCGCGATCTCGAGCGCTTCCTCGACCGGCAGCGGCCCCTTGGCCAGACGCTCGGCAAGCGTCTCGCCTTCGACGAGCTCCAGGACCAGGGCCTCGACGCCGCCCGACTCCTCGAGCCCGTAGATCGCGGCGATATGCGGATGGTTCAGAGCGGCCAGGACCTGAGCCTCGCGCCGGAACCGCGCGAGCCGCTCGGCGTCCGCCGCGAACGCCTCCGGCAGCACTTTGATGGCCACGTCGCGGTTGAGCTTGCCGTCCCGCGCCCGGTACACCTCCCCCATCCCGCCCGCGCCCAACGGCGACAGGATCTCGTAAGTGCCGAGACGGCTTCCCGGAGCGCTTGTCATATCAAGCCCTCTACGAGGTAGAGATCGGAGCGCATCCAGGTGTAGCAGTAGGCATAGGATCGCGCATCCGGCGTGAGCGCGATCGAGGTGATGAATATGACACCGGCGGGATCCGAAGGCATCAACTCGAGGAAGGGCTCCCGAAATCCTGTCGTCGTATCGATGCGAAAAACTCTCGCCGGCAGATAACCGCAACGGACAAACAGGGATCGGCCATCCTTGTGCCATCGAATCGGGATATCTCCGGAAAGAATGCCCGGAATCGCGATCGGTTCGCCGCCGTCGACCGGATACAACTTCAGTAAGGGGTCCCCGGCCACGACGTGTCGGCCGTCAGGCGAGACGGCGCTGGCGATCGTGCCTTCGGGAGTGACCGGCCTGGCCTCCGAGCCGTCGAGATCCTGAATGTAGGAGCGTGCATATCGCCCCTCTTGGCTTGCCGCGAACAGAATCCTCTTGCTGTCGGGGGACCACGCTGCTGACACTGCGTCGTGATTCAGGCCAGGATGGAAAAGTTCTCGGGTCTGACCGGTTCCCGTCGGGTGAAGGAGCAGCCTTTCCGGTGAGACCGCGAGCGAGAGTGCCCACTTTCCATCCGGAGACAGCCCCAGCGAAGTACCCTCCCCGAGCCGGACGGCTGGCGACCCATCCGTCTTTCGAAGGTAAGTGGACCCAAGGGGTCCCGCTCCTTCCCCACCTTCAGCGAAGAGAACGGTCTTCCCATCACTGGACAAGTCCGGTCCACAGGAATAATCAAACCAGGAGAGGTCGCGTTCGCTCGGTTGGTCTGCGATTCGGCAGAGGATTCCCATGCGAGCGACCTCATGGGACAAGAGAACACGGCCAGTCGCCGAAATGTCGTGGAGGTGAAGCCCGCCCGGGACTTGTTCCACAAGGCGCTCGCGGCCTCCCAGGTTGATCGCATGCAGAGCCCGCCTCGCTCCGACGTTTGAAGCCGTGAACCAAATCTCTTTGCCGTCGGGGGACCAGGCGAGACCTTGCGCATCTCCCCAGACGTCGGAGAGCTTCTCGACTCGTCCACTGCGATCCACGACCGCGAGGCAACCCGTCGCGCCGCCTAGGCCGTAATCGAAAAAGGCCACAAGATCGCCACAGGGTGAGACCCGCGGAAAGCCGATCGAGCCGCTCGATTCATAGACCGCTGTTCCAATGGGGAAATCAAGACGGTCCCGTCCATCCACAGCCCGCACGACGGCCAAGTCCGATCCGCCCGGAAACCAACTCGCGAACTTGACGTCTTCGAGAAGCTCTCTGGGGGCTCCGCCGGCCATGGGCATGCGGACCAGGACTCCTGCCGGGCGGGTTCTTCGAGGAATTCGTTCGGCATTGAGGACGATTGCCATCTCGCCGGAGGAGGCGATCGCGACGAGCCGGGCCTCGGGTATTCCGAGCGGACGCGACTCGGGACTGTCCAAACGCATCGCGAACGTCTCCAGCGGAGCCCCCTCCCACCGAGCGGAGCAGAGGACTGTTTGGGCGTCCGGCGAAAAGCGGGCTGTGACAACCGTACCGCGGCGGAACGTGAGACGACGGTAGACCGGGCGCTCCGACGCCGATCCCGGGCGCGAGCCGCTCGCCGCCGAGACGCCAGGCCCGCCGAAAGTCTCGCGAAGGCCCGCTAAGTCGAAGGCGAGGTCTCGTGCCGATTGAAAACGTTCCAGCGGCGATTTCTCCAGACAATGCCGCATGATCCGGCGAAGCTCGACAGAGACACGACCCGCCTCCAGTTCCGCGGGCTCCTCCTTCAAGATCGCGTTCATGGTTTCCACTGAGGTGGCGCCGCGGAAGGGGCGCTCCCCGGAAAGCATCTCGTAGAGAATCGTTCCGAGAGAAAAGAGATCGGAGCGGTGATCGACGGTCTCGCCGCGGACTTGCTCTGGCGACATGTAGCTCGCGGTACCGACGGCGGCTCCGGGTTCCGTCATGGCGGTCATGGTGCTCTTGTCGCCGTCGTCGTCACTCTGCTCCGCGCGCGTCAGCTTGGCCAGCCCGAAATCGAGGATTTTGACCCGCCCGTCGGGTGCGACGAAAATGTTCTCCGGCTTCAAGTCTCGATGGACGATGCCTCTTTGATGCGCAGCCGCCAGGCCATGTGCAATCTGGACCGAGTAGTCGATCACTTTGCGCGGCGGAAGCCGTCCGGCGAGGGTCACCGATCTCAACGTCCTTCCTTCCAGCAGCTCCTGAACGACATAAGGAGCGCCTTCGTGAGTTCCGATGTCGTAGACCGCCGTCAAATTGGGATGATTGAGCATGCCTGCCGCCCGAGCCTCTTGCTCGAACCGCCGTAAGCGGCCAGCGTCGGCGGAGAACTCCGCCGGCAGCACTTTGATCGCCACGTCACGCCCGAGGCGCGCGTCCCGCGCGCGATACACCTCTCCCATCCCGCCGGCTCCAAGCGGCGAAAGGATCTCGGAGGGGCCAAGCCGGCCGCCACGCGAGAGCGTCATGGCAACTGTCGACTGTCGATTCCCATCTGTCGACTCCTCATCACTTCATGGTCACTTCTTGCGCAGCCCTTTCGTCCAGTTGGTGACGAGCGTGATGGGCGAGAGCTCCTGCGGCAGGCCGGTCTCCACCAGGAAGCGCTGGCCATCCGAGGCCGCGTCGTATCGGTAGCCGAAGCCCATGGATCTCGCCTGGAAGAGGGGCTCGATCGCGCCGACCTTGAAATTCTCGCCGTCCGTCTCCACCCGCGCCGCCATAAGACGGTTGTCGGGAGCGAAGAAGAAGAGCTCCTTGCCGTCCCGCCGCCACCGGGGCTCGATCCCTCCGTTCAGGGAAACCTGCCAGCGGGCCCCGGGGCCGGGAAACGCCATGACGTAGATCTCCAGGCGCCCCGATTCGTCGGACATGTAGGCGAGGTAGCGGCCGTCCGGCGAGAACTGTGCATCCTGCTCGACGGCCGGCGAGGCGACCACGGGGAAGGCACGGCGGTCTCCTTGCAGAGGAAGGGCCCAGAGGTCGTATTGGAACTCCTTCTGCGCCACAAAGACGAGGAAGCGGGAGTCCGGCGAAAAGCTGCAGGGATAGGTGCGCCCGGGCTTACCTGTCACGAGCCTCTCCTCGACGGCGGAGCCTTTCGTCGCCTTCATCAGGATGTCGAAACCGCTGCCATCGGGCTTCGCGACGTTGTAGGCGATGCGGCTGCCGTCGGGCGACCAGGTCGAGGCGACCTTGTCCCCGCGTCCCGTCGTGAACCGACTTCGCGTGCCCGAAGCCAGATCGATCATCCAGATGTCGGCCGCTCCGGTTCGCACGTCGATGATGGAGGCCGCGACGCGCGTGCCGTCGGGCGAGATCCGGGGGCCGCCAACGA
Source organism: uncultured Acidobacteriota bacterium (assembly GCA_963733955.1). Classification (GTDB taxonomy): domain Bacteria; phylum Acidobacteriota; class Thermoanaerobaculia; order UBA5066; family Gp7-AA6; genus DATFTF01. Next base: position 169,240 of record CAVTEW010000001.1, on the reverse strand, counting down.
ACTGCGCCGGTTCGCCGAGGGTCGAAAGCACGGTGTCCTGGCGATCGAGCCAGCGCAGAACGGAAGGCGTATAGCCCTTGCCCGTCTGGTAGACGAGCATGCCGTTGTCGGACGCCGAAAAGACCCCACGGCTGTACCGCTCGTCCATCCGGACGTCCGGGACGAGCGTCAGAGGCTCACCCCCGACGGCGAGGCGATCCAGGTCGAAGGCCTGGGCGACGAGCGCGTCCTCCAGCACATAGAGCAGGTAGCCGGATGCGTACTGCGCGTTCGAGGCGACGTTCTTGACGAGCCTGGAGTCCTTCGAATCGAGCTTACCGACTCGGATTTCGGGCTCGGGGCCGACCGCGGCCGCCTCGCGTCCCGTCTTCTCTCCCGTGCCGCTGTGGCGCACGACGTAGAGGAAATGCTTCCCGTCCGGCAGGAAGCGCGGGTAGCGGTGGGTCGCGTCGTTCGGGCCATACGTGCTCGCCGGTTCCGCCTTGCCGCCTTCGGCCGAGACGCGGAACACCGGGCCACGCGAGTCGGGAGTGAAGAGGATGACGCCTTCGCGATTCCAGGTTCCGCCCCGGGCGTCCGTGATTTCTGCCAGCTTGAACACCGGGCCGCCGTTGACGTCGATTTTCTTCAGGGCCCGATCGGCGAAAAAGCCGATGAACCGACTGTCGGGCGACCAGAACGGCCGATAGGCCCCCTCGGTGCCGGCAAGCGGTCGGGCCAACGAATCGGCGAGCGAACGAACCCAGAGCAGGTTGGGCCCTTCGCCTTTGCGCGCCGTAAAAACCAGCCGCGAGCCGTCCGGGGAAATCTCGACCGGACCGGCGTCGATCAACACGGAGACGAACTCGGATCCCGGCGGAGGCAGGATCGAGGCGCGAAGCACGGGTACGGCGGGAGCGCGGCGCGTGAGCAGGAGCGCGGAAAGGGCGATCGTCGCGGCCGCCAGTACCGCCGCCGCCAGCCAGCCGAGTCTCCCACCACCGGAGGCGGGCTCTTCCGCGTTGCCCGCCCGGGGCGCTTGCCCGATCCAGCGGAGCTCTCGCGCAAGGTCCGCCGCGCTCTGCCAGCGCTCCTCGGGCTCTTTCGCCAGGCACGTCTTCACGAGCCGATCGAGCGCCGGCGGCGCGGCCGGTTGCACCGAGGACACGGCAGCGGGCTCTGACGACATGATCGCGCTGATGAGCGAAGCCCGGCTCGGGCCGGCGAACGCCTTGCGTCCCGTGGCCATCTCGTAGAGCACGGCGCCGAGGGCGAAGATGTCGGTTCTGGCGTCGGCCGGCTTGCCTTCGAGCTGCTCCGGCGCCATGTACTGGAAAGTGCCGACGACCATTCCCGCCTCGGTGAGATTTGGAAGTGCTGCCGCCGTGGGCTGTGCCGTCAGATCCGGTGCCGGCCGCGCCGGCGCCATCGCCTTCGCCAGCCCGAAGTCGAGCAGCTTCACGCCCGACTTCGTCAGCATGACGTTGCCCGGTTTCAAGTCCCGGTGCGCGAGCCGTTGCTGGTGGGCCTTGTCGAGCGCGTCGGCGATCTCCATGCCCCACCGGAGCGTCTGCTCCAGAGGCAGCGGCCCGCGCGACAGACGGTCCGCGAGCGTTTCGCCCTCCAGCAACTCCATGACCAGGTACTCGACGTCCCCCTCCCGCCCCACGTCGTAGAGCGCACAGATGTGCGGGTGAGACAATGTAGATATTGTTTTCGCCTCGCGCTCGAATCGTTGCCGCGCCTCGGGGGAGGCGGCCAGCCGCGCAGGCAGGACCTTGATCGCGATGTCCCGGCCCAGCCGCGTGTCCCGCGCCTTGTAGACCTCGCCCATCCCTCCGGCGCCCAGAGGAGACAGGATCTCGTAAGGACCCAGCTTCCTGCCGGCCTCGAAGGTCATGAGCTCATCTCGGCCGGGCAAAGCCGGCAATTGCCCGCGACGGAAGACCCGGCCACGACCTCGTAGAGCCCTCGATCAAGATTGCGGAAAGCCTACCGCAGACTGCTAAACTCGGCTCACCCGCGTCACAGGAGGAGACAACGCATGACGCTCCGCACGCTCGCGCGCGCCACCCTGCTCGTTATCGCGCCTCTGGCGCCGGCGCTCCGCGCCGCTCCCGCCTGGACGCCGCTCGGTCCGCCGGGCGGAAATGTCTACGCGCTCGTCGCGGATCCCTCCGCGCCCAGGACTCTCTATGCCGGCGTCTACGCCGGCGGAGTGTTCAAGACGACCGACGCGGGCGCGACCTGGCACGTCGCCTCGCCCGCCCTGCGCGGCTGGTCCGTTCATTCGCTGGCCATCGATCCGTCGAGCCCGAAGACCGTTTACGCGGGAACGTGGGACCAGGGAGTGTGGAAGTCGGCGGATGGCGGCGCGAGCTGGAAGAAGGTCTTCGGCCAGGAGCGTCAGGCCCCGATTCTGGCCCTGGCGATCGATCCCCAGAACCCCCGAAAGATCTATGCCGCGACCGACACGGGGCCCAACGACGGCGTGCACCGGAGCGCGGACGGCGGAGCGACGTGGAAGCGCAGCACGGAAGGCCTGCCTGCCAATTTCCGGCTTTACGCGCTGGCGATCGATCCGAAGAACCCTTCGACGCTCTACGTGACGCCCGGCGACGGCGTCTTCAAGAGCGTGGACGGCGGGCAGTCCTGGAAGCCGACCGGTTCCCAGATCGCGTCGAAGGGAGTTCGCGCCCTCGCCGTCGCTCCGTCGCGCACCGACATGATCTACGCGGGAATCTTGAACGACGGCACCTACGTCAGCTCCGACGGCGGCACGAGCTGGACCGCGGCATCCTCCGGCCGCATGAAGGACACGCACGTCTACAGCCTCCTCCCGGACCCCGGCAGCCCCTTCAAGGTCTGGGCCGGCGTCTCCAACGACGTGCTCGTCACCGACGACGGCGGCCGTCGCTGGAGCCACCTGACCGACGATTACAACTACATGCACTTCGCGCCGCTCCTCTTCGACGCCGGCAACGCCGGAGCTCTCTGGGCGGGCACGTCGATCCACGGCGTCCTGCATTCTTCCGACGGCGGCAAGACCTGGGCTGGACCCGGCGCCGGGTTCCTCGCCGCGGACGTGACCGCGATCGTCACGGACGCGTCCGCCCCGGGGACGATCTGGGTGGCGACCAACGCCAACGGCGTCTTCAAGTCGGAAGACGGCGGCGCGACCTGGGCCCTGAAGAGCGAAGGCCTGACCGACCGCGGCGTCAACCGCCTCATCCTCGACGCCTCGTCGCACACGCTCTATGCCGGCACCGATGAAGGCGTCTTCAAGAGCACCGACGGCGCCGAGCGCTGGGTCGAGGCGCGCAAAGGCCTGGGCGTGATGACGAAGATCAAGACGCTGGCGCTCGATCCCTCCAACCCGAAGACGCTCTATGCCCGCGACACGTTCAACGTCTACCGCAGCGACGACGGCGCGGAGACCTGGACGCAGTTGAAAGGCGACTTCGAGTCCGGGAGCAGCACCAACGGTCTCTTCCCGACGGTGGTCCTCCCCGGGGGCACCGCCCTGGTCGGCTTCTACCGCGACATCTACCGGATCACCGACGGCGGGAAGGCCTCCGCGAAGATCGGCAAGGGACTGCCGATCTCGCGGGTGCAGGTCATCGCAGCGGATCCGGCGGGCAAGGCTCTGTACGCGGGAACCGAGGACGAAGGGGTCTGGAAGAGCGGCGACGGCGGCGCGACCTGGTCCGCGAGCGGGACGAGCCTCGCGAAAACGGACGTGCAGGCCCTGCTCGTCGACCCGGCAGCCCCGCAGAAGCTCTACGCCGCATGCTGGAAGAAGGGGGTCTACGTCTCCTCGGACTCCGGCAAGACCTGGGCGCGCGCCGGAGGCGAGCCGCCGCACCCCGACACCATCACGCTCGCCGCCGATCCCTCCGGCCCGGGGCGGCTGCTCGTGGGCACTTCGGGCGGCAGCGTCTGGCGCCTCGACACGGCATCGATCGAAAGGGCGGCTCCCGCCGCTCCCGCGAAACGCTCCGCCAAGGCGCCGCCGAAGAAGAAGTAGCCGTTCGTCGAGTTTCCGAAGTTCTCCCGTCGGCCCGGGCTCACATCCGGTCGGTCCTGTCGATGAAGGCCGCGACGTCGTCCTTGAAGCTCTTCAAGGACGGCTCGTTGATGTACATCATGTGGCCGGCCGGGTAGTACTTGAGCTCGACGTGGTCGCGCAGGCTCTTCTCGAGGTTCAGGTGCGACATCATGTATTCCGTCGCCAGGACCGGCGTGGCCATGTCGTAAATGCCGTTCAAGACGAGCAGGCGCAGGTTCGGGTTGTAGCCGAGGGCATGCGCCATGTCGACGCCCGTGTTGGCCACCGGCTGCGGGAACCCGCCGGCGCCGTCGCCGACCTTGTGCTTCCAGTCCCAGGCCGGGAAGGCCTTGGTGCTGGTCACGACGTAGGTCTTGCCGTCCCCGAACTTCAGGTCCTTATGCAGGTAGTCGAGAAACGCCGCCGTGAAGGCGGCGCTGATCGCGGCGGACTGCGGGTCGTACTGCGCGTTCTCGCCCAGCAGGTCGAAGGTCACGCCGGTGAACCGCGCGTCCAGCCGCCCGATCGTGACGTGGTGCTCGCGCAGGAGCTCCTGGGAGAACTGCGACTCGGTGATCCGCAGCTTGGCCTTTTCGATGTACTCGATGGAGAGCCCGGTGTACTGGTGGAGCTTCTCGGCCACGGCTTTCGTCTCCGCCTCGGTCAGCGCGTCCCCCTTCATCAGCGCGTCGGTGTAGGGGCCGAGCGCGTAGCGCCGCGTCTCCTCGAGCAGCACGTCCAGGCTCGCCGGGGGCGACGGCAGGACCTTGTGGTACCAGGCGCAGGCGGCGAAACTCGGCAGAAAGAGGGCAAAGGGGCGGTCGTTGCCGGACCAGGGAAAGAGAGCCTCGATGTCCAGAGCGACCGACACGAGGATCACGCCGTTGAAGGCCATGTTCTCGCGGCTCTGCAGGTAGTCGACCACGCCGGCGGAACGCGTCGTTCCGTAGCTTTCCCCGAGGAGGTACTTGGGCGAGTTCCACCGGCCGTTCTCGGTGACGTACTGCTTGATGAACTGGGAGACGGCTTCGATGTCCTGGTCCACGCCCCAGAAGTCCTTGTCCTTGGCCTCGCCGACGGGCAGGGAGAACCCGGTCCCGACCGGGTCGATCAGGACAATGTCGGTCTTGTCGAGGGGACTCTCCGCGTTGTCGACGATCTTGTACGGGGCAGGCAGCGTGGCCGCGGCATCTGTCGTGACGATGCGGCGCGGGCCGAGCGCCCCCATGTGCAGCCAGATCGAAGAAGAGCCGGGCCCGCCGTTGTAGGCGAAGGTGATCGGCCGGCGCGAGAGGTCCATCACGTCCCGCTTGACGTACGCGGTGTAGCCGACGCTCGCCCGCGGCTCGTCCTTCTCATTGCGCAGGATGAGCGTCCCGGCCGTCGCCGTGTAGGTGATCGTCGCCCCGCCGATCACCACGCTGTGCTGGGTGACCGACTGCTCGGCCGCCGGCTTGCCTTTCTTCTCGGAGGCCTCCGCGGCCGCCTTCTCCTCGGTCTTCTCGTTCTTCTTCGACTCGGCGGGGTTGGGCTTGGGCTGGGCCCGAAGGGGGGCCGCGAGGGTCGAACCCAGGATCAAAGCGGCGGCCAGGAAAATCCGAGCGTTCATCTGATCTCCTTTGTTTCGGTCCATCCGCGTTTCTTATCTGCGAAGGCTTCCGGTTCCTTACGGCTTCGCGTCCGGAGCCCAGTTGGTCACGACCGTGAGCGGCTGCTCCTCCGCGACGACCTCGGGCACGATCGCCAGGAAGCGCCTGCCGTCCGCCGAGACGTCGAACCCCCGCCAGCCGTGGCTCGGGCCGCCGGGGCGACCCGCCTCGACGCTCTTGAAGAGCGTGGTCTCCAGGCCGACCTCCAGAGCCGGCTCGGTCCGGAGGGCGACGGACACGAAACGGCCGTCGGGCGTCACGTAGAAGATCTCCCGCCCGTCCCGGCTCCAGCGCAGAGTCGCCGCGCCGTCGGGAGCGATTCGAATCCTCTCGCCCGGTGACGTCCAGGGCGCGACGTAGGCCTCCGAGCGGCCCGACTCCTGCGAAATGAACGCGACAGCCCGCCCGTTGGGCGAGAACGCCAGGCTCTCCGACTCGACGGCGGGATAAGGGAACTTCGCCGGCTTCCGGTCTCCCGAGAGCGGCAGGGTGAACAGCTCGAAGCCGCCGCCGCCGGCGCGCCGTTCCGCAAACGCCAGGATCCGGCCGTCCCGCGTGACATCCAGCGCTTCCTGAAAGCCGGCGCTCGGGAGCACCGTGGTCTCGCGTCCCGTGGCGAGGTCCCGCCACACGAGCTGCGGCGAGCCGGTGGCGCGCGTGGTGGAGTAGAGCAGAGACCTGCCGTCGGGCAGCCACACCGGGCCGAACTCGCTCGTGGCGGGCTCGGAGGTGACGGGAGTCTCCGTCCCCCGAGCGAGATCCAGCGTCCAGACGTCGAAGGTTCCGATCCCATGCAGGGCGCGCGCGAAGGCAACGCGCTTGCCGTCGGGAGAGATGGCGAGGCCCAGGTACTGGCCCGGGGTCCCGACCTCTCCGATCCTCCGTCCCGTTCGGTCGAACCAGACGAGACGCCGAACCCCCTCGTGCGACTGGTACACGATCGTTCCGGCCGCCGAGCAGCCAAAACCGGCCCATCCGGTCGAGAGAAAGCCTGACACGGCCGAGGCGATCGGGAACGGTCCCCCCTCGACGCGGGTCGCGGCGAGATCGAATCGCTGGGCGAGCAGGACTCCGTCTCGCGCGTACACCAGGTAGCCCGAAGAGAGGTACTCGGCGCGAAAGGAGATCGGGGCAATCGCCCGGGAGGGCCGGCCGGGCTCGGCCAGCATCAAGGTGCGCTCGCCGATGTTCCGTATCTGGACGTAGAGGAAACGCCGGCCGTCCGGAAGGAACCACGGCCATACCACGCGCACGATCCCATGCTCCGGGTCGGCACGCACGATCGGCTCGGGCCGGCCGCCTCCGTCCGCTGCGACCCGGTAGATCGCGTTCCCCTGGACCGACACGAACAGGATCCGGCCATCGGCTCCCCAGGTGCCCGCCCGGCCGATACCTTCGGTGACGTCGCAGATGGAGACCGGCGCGCCGCCGGAAAGGTCGACACGCTTCAACTTGTCCTGCGCGAAGAAACCGATCGAGCGGCCGTCGCGGGAAAAGAAGAGCGAGGTCGCTCCGTCCGTGCCCGCGATCGGCCGCGGATCGGGGTCCGAGAGTCGCCGCAGAAAGACCCGGCGGCCCGAAGCCTCCTCCGCGACGAACGCGATCTGCGTCCCGTCTGGCGAGACGGCGATCTGGACTCCTTCCGCCGGCATGTAGAAGAACGCCTTGTCGGGCGGCGGCATGCTGAAGCGAACCGGGCCGGGACGCGGGACCGGGCGGACGGAGACCTTCCAGAGCGCCGCCGCTGCAACCGCGGCGAGCGCAACGGAGACCGCCCATGGAGCCCACTGCCGAAATCGCCGCCGACGGCCTCCGGCCGCCGCTGGCTCTGCTTCGCCGGCCCTGTCGGAGATCGCCTCGAGCTGCAGCGCGACATCGCGCGCCGACTGCCACCGATCCTCCGGGGCCTTGATCAGGCAGGTCCTGACGATCCGATCTAGGGAGGGCGGCGTCATGGGCTGCAGCTCCGAAATCGCAGGAGGCTGCGCGGTCATGATCGACGAGATCAGGCTCGCCCGGCTGCCTCCGGAGAACGCCTTCCGGCCCGTGGCCATCTCGTAGAGCACGGTGCCCAGAGCGAAGATGTCGGTCCGGGAGTCGGTCGGCCGGGCTTCCAGCTGCTCGGGCGCCATGTATTGCAGAGTGCCCACGATCACGCCTTCCTGCGTGATGTCCGTCCCTTTTCCGATCGTCGGCGAGTCGGTCCGGTCGACCGCGCTCGGGGTCGGCGTTATCGCGCGGGCGAGTCCGAAGTCGAGCAGCTTCACCCCCGCTCGGGTCAGCATCACGTTTCCCGGTTTCAGGTCCCGGTGGACAATCCCCTGCCGGTGCGCAACCTCCAGCGCCTCGGCGATCTCGATTCCCCAGGCCGTCGTTTGCTCGAGCGGCAGAGGCCCCCGGACCAGGCGGGCGGCCAGAGTTTCGCCTTCCAGCAGCTCCATGACCAGGTACTCGACGCCGCCCTGGTTGCCGACGTCGAAAAGCGCGCAGATGTGCGGATGGGACAATGTAGATATTGTTTTGGCCTCGCGCTCGAACCGCTGCCGCGCCTCCAGGGACGACGCAAGGTGACCGGAAAGCACCTTGACCGCGACCTCGCGGCCCAGCCGCGTGTCCCGCGCTTTGTACACTTCGCCCATCCCTCCAGCGCCGAGCGGTACGAGGATCTCGTAGGGTCCCAGCCGGGTGCCCGGGCCGAGCGTCATGGCGGAGGCGGGTCAGGCCGGCGCCGGTTCCGCCAAAAAGAGGTCGCGATCACTTCAGCCCCTCGGCCAGGTAGAGCGTTGCCAGCGAGCGGCCGTAGAGAAAGAGGATCGTCCTCCCATCGTCGGAGAGGGCCGCGGCCGCCAGCGCCGTGACTCCGGCCGAATCGGAGGGCGTGAACTCCTTCCAGACCTCGCGGCGTCCCGTGGCGAGGTCTAGGCGCAGGACGCGCGCGGGGGCCTGGTTCGTGGCGTCGGACCGAAAGAACAGAGAGCGGCCATCGGCGGCGAACGTCAGCGGCGTGTCGCTCGGCGCGAGCCCCGGAATCGGGCGCAGCGGTCCGCCGTCCAACGGAATCAGCGCCGGTCCATCGGGCCCCTGGACGACGATCGACGTTCCATCGGGTGTGAGAAGACGTCCTTCGACGCCCTCCGGGGTCACCGGGCGCGCCGGCCCTCCTTCGATGTTCTGAACGAAGACGCGCGGGGGCCGCCCCGGAGCACGCCCGCCGAAGAGGATGCGCTTCCCGTCCGGAAGAAAGGCCCCGAACGGCCCGGAGTGCTCGATCTCGTCTTTCGGAAACCTCCTGGGCTCTCCGGCTCCGGTCGGAAGAAGCTCCAGCTGCACCGGAGCCGAACGGATGAGCGCGGCCATCACCCACCGGTTGTCGCCGGAGATGGCCATCGCGTTGCCCTCTCCCAGGCGCACCGGCGCCGAACCGTCCAGCTTGCGCAGGTACACGGAATAGCCCGGCCCTCCGCCCTCGCTCTGTTCCGTGAACACCACGGTCTTTCCATCCGCGGAGAGAATCGGGTAGTAGGACCAATCGAGAGCCGATAGATCGCGCTCCTTCGTTTCGCCGGCCAGCAATCCCAGGAACCCCAGGCGGGAGTTGCTGTCGACGAAGAGAACGCGCCCATCGCGCGAGATGTCCTGCAGCGTCATCCCGGAAGGCGTGGTCTCGACCGTGCGCTGACTTCCCGAGAGCGTAACGGCGTAGAGGCTTCGGGAGCTGCCGGACTTCGTCGCGGTGAACCAGATCTCCCGGCCCGAGGCAGACCAGCAAATGCCCTGTTCGCTCTCCCATCCGGTCGACAGGGTCTTCTTCTTTCCCGAGCGATCCACGACCGCGACGCCGCCGCGGTCGTCCCCGAAGACCGGGTGGTCGAGAAAGGCCACGGTGTTTCCGTCGGGGGAAACCCGCGGATCGCTGATCCACCCGGTGGTCTCGACGAGCACCTTGCCGGCCGGATACTCCAGGCGGTAGCGCCACTTCGGCGCGCGCACCACCGCGATCGCGGCGCCGTCGGGGGCCCAGCTGGCGTTGCCGACGTCCTCGAGCAGGTCTCGGGAGGCGCTGCCGGACATGGGCGCCTCCGACAACGTCCCGATCCGCGCGTACCCGGTGGAAAAATGAAGGACATTCAAGAGAAGCAGCTCGCCGTTGCGCGAGACCGCTTCGACGCGCCCGGCCGGGAGCGACAATCGGAGCGATTCGGGGCTCTCCGCGCGCACGGAGTAGAGCTGCGGCCTGGTGGCTCCGTCCCAGGACGCCGCGTAGACGATCGTTTGGCCGTCCGGAGCGAACCGGGCGGAGGAAATGGGCCCGCGGCCATAGGTCAGCCGCTCGAACGACGGGGGCGAGGGCGGCGCCGCCTTCCAGATCCACCGGCCGGCCACGAGGCCCGCGGCAAGCGCCACGCCCACCGCGGCCGCGACGGGGATCCAGGCCGACCGGCGCCGGACGCGGCCCGGAGGGACTTCGACGCGCGGCGCCGAGAGACCCGAAAGGGCCTCCAGGGCGAAGGCCACGTCGTGGGCCGAATGAAACCGCTGCTCCGGGTTCTTCTCGATCGCGTGCCGCACGATCTGCTCGAGTCCCGGCGAGATGCCCTGGTTCGTGACGGAGAGGTCCGGCGGATCCTCGCGCAGGATCGCCGACATCGTCTCGGCCGCCGAGTCGCGCTGGAACGCCCGCTGGCCCGACAACATCTCGTAGAGGATCGCCCCGAAGGAGAAGATGTCCGAGCGCGCGTCGGCGGTCTTCCCCTTCATCTGCTCGGGCGACATGTAGCCGAGCGTCCCGAGGACCACGCCGGGCTCCGTGCCGGTCGCCGTCGGCAGATTCGTGGCTTGCGCCCCGGCCTCGCTGCGGGTCAGCTTGGCCAGGCCGAAGTCGAGGATCTTGAGGCGCCCGTCCCGCGTGACGAACAGGTTCTCGGGCTTCAGGTCTCGATGGACGATTCCCTTCTCGTGGGCCGCCGCGAGGCCGTGCGCCGTCTGGAGGGCATAGTCGATGGCCTTGCGCGCGGACAGCTTCGTCCCGGCCATCGCGGCCCGCAGCGTTTCCCCCTCCAGCAGCTCCGAAACGACGTAGGGCGCGCCCTCGTGCGTCCCGATGTCGTGGATCGCCAGGATGTTGGGGTGGTTGAGCGCGCTCGCGGCCTGCGCCTCCTGCTCGAATCGCCGAAGCCGCTCGGGGTCGGCCGAGACCGAGTTCGGCAGGACTTTGAGCGCCACGTCTCGCTTCAATCGCTCGTCCCGCGCCCGGTAGACCTCTCCCATGCCGCCGGCTCCCAGAGGCGACAGGACCTCGTAGGGTCCGAGCCGAGATCCGGCCGCGATCGACATCCGACATCACCTCATCGTCGAACCGAACCGCCGGGAAGACGGTCGGCCCCGGGGAATCCCGGGATTGTACCGTTCGCCCGACCTTCTCCCGGTTGAGCGCGCCGGCCGAATTCCGCTAACCTTCGACGCCCACTCCGGACACGACGAAAGGAGATCTCATGGCTGGTCGCCGGCGACTCGTCCCTCTCGCGGGCGCGCTCGTCCTCGCCCTGGCGCCGACCGCTCGGGGGGCTCCGGAGGGCGGGCCGGTCACGGTGATCCGGGCGGGCACGCTCATCGACGGGAAATCGCCCGCGCCGCGCCGCAGCCAGGCGATCGTCATCGCCGGCAACCGCATCGAGAGCGTGGGGGACTCGGCGGCCGCAAAGATTCCGGCCGGCGCCCGGGTGATCGATCTCTCCAACGCGACCGTGATGCCGGGTCTCATCGACAGCCACACGCACATCTTTCTCCAGGGCGAAGATCCCGCCGAGGGTGGCTACGACGTCCAGCTCCTGAAATACGGGATCGCCTTCCGCGCGGCGCGGGCGACGGTTTCCGTCCGGCGGGCGCTGGAAGAGGGCTTCACGACGATTCGCGACGTCGAGACCGAGGGCGCGGGCTACGGGGACATCGGGATCCGGCAGGCCATCGAGGCCGGATACATTCCGGGGCCGCGGATGTTCGTCGTCACGCGCGCCATCTCGACGACCGGCGGCTATCCGCTGGAGGGCTACGCGCCGGAGATCGAAGTGCCCAAGGGGGCGCAGATCGTGGACGGCCCGGTCGAAGCGCGCAAGGCCGCCCGGGAGCAGCTCGATCACGGAGCCGACTGGATCAAGGTCTATATGACGCACCGTTCGTGGCTGGACGAGAAGGGCAACCTGGTCTCGCAGCCCACGCTGACGCTCGACGAGATCCGCGCGATCGTCGACGAGACCCACGGCTGGGGCAGGAAGGTCGCCTGCCACGCCTACAACGGCCTCGGGCTGCGGCGCGCGCTGGACGGCGGCTGCGATTCGATCGAGCACGGCCTGGAGCTCACCGACGCCGACGTCGCCCAGATGGTCAAGCAGGGGACCTGGTACTGCCCGACACTCTCGGTCTACTACGACCATTGGGCCTCCGAGGAGACCGCCGACGGGCAGCGCGACCGCAAGCGCGCCGCCGTGCACGGCCCCTCGTTCCGCAAGGCGCTCCAGGCCGGCGTCAGGATCGTCTTCGGGACGGACGTCGGCGGCTTCGTCTGGACCGAGCCGATCGCGCGGGAATTCGGCCGGATGGTCGAGTTCGGCATGACCCCGATGGCCGCGATCCAGTCGGCCACCTCGAAGGCCGCCGAGATGCTCGGCATGTCCGGAAAGATCGGAGTCCTCGCGCCGGGCGCTTATGCCGACGTCGTCGCCGTGCAGGGAGATCCGCTCAAGGACGTGCGCCTGCTCGAACGGATCGGTTTCGTCATGAAGGACGGAAGAGTCTTCAAGAACACGCTTCATTGAAGCGCGGCGGCCCTTTTGCCGCAACGAGGTCAACCGACATGCTGCCAACGAGACAATTCGCTCCTGCCCCGCTGCGGTCCGGGTGGATCGCGCCGGTTCTGCTGGTCCTGGCCGCGGGAGCGGCAGCCCAGCCGGCCGCGACGGCGCCCGCGTCCTTCGACGACACCCTGCGGCAGATCTTCGAGAAACACGCCTACCGCCCGCGCACGTTCGGGCCGGCGCGCTGGCTGGATGGCGGCCGCTCCTACACGACGCTCGAGGGTCCGGCGGGCGCGCCCGAAGCGGCCGGCGGCCCGGAGGAGCGTCGGCGTAAACCGCCCAGGGACATCGTCGCATACGACACCGCGACGGGACGCCGCCAGGTTCTCGTCCCCTCGAGCAAGCTCGTCCCGCCCGGAGCGAGCGCGCCGATGGAGATCGACGACTACCAATGGTCCAAGGACCGTGCGCGCCTGCTCGTCTTCACCAACACGAAGAAGGTCTGGCGGCTCAACACGCGCGGGGACTACTGGGTCCTGGATCTCCCGTCCGGGACGCTGCGCAAGCTGGGCGCCGACGCGCCGGCTTCGTCTTTGATGTTCGCGGCCTTCTCGCCGGACGGGAATCGCGTCGCCTACGTGCGCGAGAGCAATCTCTACGTCGAGGACCTGGGCAGCGGCGCGGTCACCGCGTTGACGCGCGACGGCTCGGAGACGACGATCAATGGAACCACGGACTGGGTCTCCGAGGAGGAGCTCGCCCTGCGCGCCGCGTTTCGCTGGAGCCCGGACGGAAAACGCATCGCCTACTGGCAGTTCGACACGACCGGCGTGGGCGTGTTCACGCTGATCGACGACACCGACGCGCTCTATCCGACCCTGAAGCGCTTCCCCTACCCCAAGGCCGGCACGACCAACTCGGCCGTGCGCGTGGGCGTGGTGTCGGCCTCGGGCGGGGCGACGCAGTGGATCGCGCCGCCGGGGGACCCGCGCAACTTCTACATCCCGCGCATGGAGTGGGCCGGGGACTCCGCGGTCGTCTTCGAGCACCTGAACCGCCTCCAGAACCGCAACGACCTTCTCCTGGCCGACCTGGCGACCGGGAAGATCTCGACGCTCTTCCGGGACGAAGCCAAGACCTGGGTGGACATCAACGACCAGATCCGAGAGCTCGACCACGGGAAGGCCTTCCTGTGGGAGAGCGAGAAGGACGGCTGGCGGCATCTCTACCGGGTGGCCCGCGAGGGAGGGCGCGCGGACCTGCTCACGAAGTTCGAGGGCGACGTCCAGCATTTCGACGGCCTGGACGAGAAGGGCGGGTGGATCTACTTTTCGGCGTCGCCCGAAAAGGCCACGGCGCGTTTTCTCTACCGCTCGAGGCTCGACGGCTCCGGCGGAGTCCGGCGCGTCACTCCGGCCGGCGCGTCGGGGTCGCACCTCTACGTGGTCTCGCCCGACGGCCGCTGGGCGTTCCACACGTTCTCCCGTTTCGGGACTCCACCGGCGACGGACCTCGTCGCCCTGCCGGCGCACACGACCGCGCGCCCGCTTCTGGACAACGCGGAGGTCCAGAAGAAAGCCGCGGCCCTGCTGGAGAACCCGACCGAGTTCTTCCAGATCGGGATCGGCCAGGGAGTCACGCTGGATGGCTGGATGATCCGGCCGCGCAACTTCGATCCGTCGAAGAAGTATCCGGTGCTCGTGTTCGTCTACGGCGAGCCCGCCGGGCAGACGGTCGTGGACCACTGGGCCGGCGACCGGGACCTCTTCCACCGCGCGCTCGCCAACGAGGGCTACATCGTCGCGAGCTTCGACAACCGCGGCACGCCGGCTCCCAAGGGGGCCGCCTGGCGCAAGGCCGTCTACCTCGCCGTCGGCGACCTGACGGTCCGGGATCAGGCCGCCGCGGTGAAGGCGTTCGCGGCCGCCCGCCCGTACGTCGATGCCTCGCGCGTGGCGATCTGGGGATGGAGCGGCGGCGGCTCGAGCACCTTGAACGCTCTGTTCCGTTTCCCCGACGTCTACAAGGTCGGCGTCGCGGTCGCGAGCGTTCCCGACGAGCGCCTCTACGACACGATCTACGAGGAGCGCTACATGGGGCTGCCCGACAAGGACGGCGGCGGCGCGTACCGCGTCGGCTCCCCGATCGACCATGCCGAAGGGCTCCAGGGCCGGCTCCTCATCGTCCACGGCTCCGGCGACGACAATGTCCACTATCAGGGCGCGGAAAAGCTCGTGAACCGCCTCGTGCAGCTCGGCAAGCAATTCGACGAGGTCGTCTATCCCAACCGCACCCACGCGATCAACGAGGGCCCGGGGACTTCCGTCCACGTCTATTCGACCATCGCCCGCTACATCCGCGAGCACCTGCCGGCGGGCCCGCGCTGAGGGAGGCGGCGATCGAGCGAGAAGAGGCTTCGCCAACGCCGACTCGCAAAGCGGGCGCGGGCCGGCGCCGGTGCCCGAGCGGGCGGCCGCGATCGACTTCGTTCGGGTCGGCGCGTTGATAGAGTTTTCTCTTCCAGCAGGTTGCTGAAAAAGGGTGGGGAGCGGCGTCCAGTCTCCGCGGGCTGCTCAGGCTTCTGCCAGACGAGGTGGATGTTCGGGAGAATCCTCCCCGTTTCCTGACACTCCGCGGCGGGCATCGCGGTCTATCGTCGGCTCAGGAGGCCTCGCCATGACACGTCGATTCCCGATCCGGGCCTTGATCGCGCTGTCGGCGCTCCTGGCCGCTTGGACCGCGGCCGCGCAGGACCAATGGCGCTGGCCGTCGAAGGGTAAGAACTATCAGGTCTTTCCCCAGGACTTTCCCGCTTCCAAGTTGAGCGCCGTCATGCGGGGATTCACGCGCGCGCTCGGCGTGCGCTGCACCTATTGCCACGTCGGGGAGGAGGGCCAGCCGCTCAGCTCCTACGACTTCGCGTCCGACGCCAAGCCGAACAAGAACCGGGCCCGCGAGATGTACCGGATGCTCGGCGAGATCGGCGATCACCTCAAGAAAATCCAGCCGAGCGGCGATCGGCGCGTCAACATGTGGTGCCACACCTGCCACCAGGGGCGCCCCCGGCCGGCGACGCTCGAAGAGGAGCTTGGCGAAAGCTATCGCAAGTCGGGAGTCGCCGGCGCGATCGCGCGGTACCACGAGCTGAAGGATCGGTACGACGGTCAGGGCGCGTACAACTTCCGGGAGGACTCGCTGGACGCGTTCGGGTCCGAACTGCTCGAGCTCAAAGACGCCGACAGCGCCCTGGCCATCTGGCGGCTCAACGCGACTCAGTTCCCGCAGTCGAGCAAGGTCTGGGCGAGCCTGGGCGGCGGCTACGCGTCGGCCGGACACAGGACCCTCGCGGAGATCTTCTACCGCAAGGCGCTCGAGCTCGATCCCCAGAACGACGACGCCCTCGCGGCGCTTGGCAAGCTTGGGGAGGCGCCCAAGCCGTAGCCGGATCGGGCGAAAGGCCGAAGCCGTCAGGGACCGGCGCGGTTAAATTCTATTGCCCAGTTGGTTTCCCAGGTCGCGCCCCCGTCGGGCGAGAAGGCCTGCTCCCAACGCGCCGAGGTCGGCGTGATCTTCGACCAGAGGAAGCGCATCTTGATCGGCCGGCCGTTCAACGTGTCGTCGCCAAGGAACGTCCCCACGCCGTCCTCGAACCCGCCGCGCACCGGCGGCCCGATGTCCGTGGGATGACGCGCGTCGAGCCACCAGATCGACCACTGGCCGGCCTTGGGGTCGAAGGCGCGGACGCTCAAGGCGCGATAGGTCCCTTCGGGCTGTTCCAGCACGTTGTCGTCCACCGTGCCCAGGCCGTCTAAGGTGAGCCAGGCGACGCTCGTCCCCGCGAAGTCTTCCCACTCGGTGCTGCCGACGAGGCGCCCCTTCAACCGATGGTGCCGGACGTTCCAGCGACCGACCAGCCAGTCCCAGTCGTAGCGATGAGCAGCCAGCCCGGACTCGTGCTCGACGATCCCGCTCGGCTGCAGTGAATGGCCGATCGTTCTCGGTCACGAACGCGGCGGCCGTGGGCGGGTCGGGCAGGAACGGAGTCGCGACCGTCAGCGCCGCCAGCACCGCCGGCGCTGGCGCGCGCAAGCAGCAGGTTCGCAACGTTCAGGCAGCCGATCAGCAGCACCAGTCCGACCGCGGCGAGCCCTGGCCGTGCTGCGATCCGAAGATCAGCGTGCGCAGGATTCGGAGATCCAGCATGCCCTGAAGGAGTTCCAGCCGGTCGTCGGACTCTTGGGGATCGGCAAAACCCCGCCGCGATGCCGCGCCCGCGAAACGCGCGGACGAAGACTCCCCTTCCGGGGATGAGGCCGGGACCAGATCGCCATCGTATCTTTGGGCCGCCGACTTGGAGGTCATCATGAGGAGCGGATACAAGGGATCGTTCTTTGCGGCGCTGTCGCTCGCGGCGACGGCCGCTCTCGGGGCCGCGGGACCGCTCGAGGTCTCGGTGGAAAAGGCCAGGGCGATGCTCGTCAAGGAAGACCTCGGAGACGGTGTCTTCGTGTTTCGCGCCCCATCGGATCTGGACTACTGGACGGCCACGAATTCGGTCGTGATCGTCGACGACGAGGACGTGACCGTCTTCGACAGCTGCACGCGCGCGGTCACGGCGCGCGCGGTGATCGCGGAGATTCGCAAGCTGACGTCCAAGCCGGTACGCGTTCTGATCAACTCGCACTGGCACCAGGATCACTGGTCGGGCAACCACGAATACGCCAGGGCCTTTCCCGGGCTGCGCATCGTCGCCAGCGCCGCGACGCGCGCCTACATGGCGCGGATGGGATCGCCCTTCTTCGCCGCCGAGCTCGAACAGTTCGGATTGGCCCGGATGCGCGACCAACTGGCCGCGGCCATCAAGACCGGAAAGCTCCCCGACGGCGCGCCGTTCACCGCGGCGGCCCGAGCCAAGAAAGAAGCGAGCCTCGCGATGGCCATCCAGTTCGAGGCCGAGATCACGGCCTTGCCGCGCGTCCTGCCGAACCTGACCTACCGGGACGAGATGACTTTCTGGAGCGGCCGGCGCGAGTTTCGCCTCATGAGTCTCACGGGCGACGCGACCGGATCGACGGTCTTGTACCTGCCGGGCAGCCGGATCCTCGTCACCGGAGACGTCCTGGTGAGCCCGGAGGACGGAAGCGGCCCTCCCCCGTGGACGACCAACTCGTATGCCGTCACGCCGTGGCTGGAGAGCCTCCGCCGGCTAGAGGCGCTCGACACCCGAGTCATCGTCCCGGGCCAGGGGCCGGCAATGCACGACAAGACCTATCTCCGGCGGACGATCACCCTGTTCGCCGCGATCCTCGATCAGGTGCACGCCGCCCTGGAGCGGGGCGTCATGGGATTCAAACAGATCCGGGCCGCCGTCGACGTCGATCGGATCGGCCGAGAGTACGCGCCGGGCGCGGCGCTGAGCGACGACTTCCAGCTGGTCGTGTCGAACCTGACGAAAAAAGCGATGCAGGAAGCGCTGGATGGCGTCGGGGACGACAAGTAGCGCCGATTCAATCCCTCGACGCCGGGGCCGGACGCGGCGGGCCGACGAGCGCCTGGTAGACCAGGTTGCGGAACTTCTCCTTGAGGTCGATGTCGCCGGGCGGGACGAGCTGGGCCAGAAGGATCGCCACGAGGTGCTCACGCGGGTCGACCCAGTAGGTCGAGTAATAGGCGCTTCCCCATCCGAACGCGCCAGGCGAGCCGAGCTCCTCCCCGCGGCCGAGGTCCTGCGTGATCTCGAAGCCCAGGCCGAAGCCCTTGCGGCCTTCCCGGTAGAGCGATCCAACGTGGTTGACGGTCGCGAGCTCCACGGTCCCGGGCGACAGCAGGCGCGCGCCGTCGAGCTCGCCGCCGTTGGCCAGCATCTGGAGGAAGCGCGCGTAGTCGGAGGCGGTCGAGAGGAGGCCGGCCCCGCCGGAGAAGCACTTCCGCGGGCCTTCCACGTAATCGCCCTGCCCCTGACCCGGATCGGGCGCCCGTACGATGCCGCCCGAGGGCGCCGCCGCGTACACCGTCGCCAGGCGCGCGCGCTTCTCCGGCGGAAGGAAGAACGAAGTGTCCTTCATGCGCAGCGGCTCGAAGATGCGGCGCCGAAAAAATTCGTCCAGGCTCGTTCCGGAGGCCACCTCGACCACCCTTCCCAGGACGTCGTCGGAGTAACCGTAGACCCACGCCTCGCCCGGCTGTGCGTTGAACGGAAGCCGCGCCAGGCGATCCACGACCTCGCCGATCGTCTCGTTCTTGTGCCCCAGGTACCAGGAGTGGAGTCCCGCCGCCTCGTACTGCGCCGCGGCCGGTCCGTATCCGTAGGAGATGCCCGAGGTGTGGGTCAGGAGATCGTGGATCGTGATCGGCCGTTTCGCCGGCACGACGGATGGCAAGGTTCCCGGCGGCGAGCCCGCGGGCGGGCGCAGCGCCACGGTCGTGTGAGCGAAAGAGGGCAGGAACCTGGAGACGGGATCCTGGAGCAGGAGCTTGCCTTCCTCCATCAGCATGAGCGCCGCAACGCTGGTCACCGCCTTGGACATGGAGGCAATGCGGAAGATGGCGTCTTCGGGCATGGAGATGTCCTGTTCGACGTCGAGCTTGCCGAAGCTCTTCCACTCGACGATCCTTCCATCGCGCGCGAGGAAGACCACGACGCCGGCGATCCGCTTCTGGTCGACGTACGCTTGAACGGTCCGATCCAAGCGCTCCAGGCGCCTGCGGGAGACGCCCGGGGACGCCGCCGCCGGCCGCGGCTGGGCATGGACGGCCGGGGCGAAGAGGATGAGAGCCAGCGCGGCGAGGCCGAAAAGGGCGCGCGGCCTGGCGAAAGATCGTTGCCGCCTCATCGAAGCCCGCATGATATCGGGGTCATTCGTCCATGCGGATGCTCCTGCTAAAATTCGCGATCATGGCCATTGAATTCGTCCGCAACTTCGACGACCTGTCGACGGACAAGGGCTATCAGTTCAAGTTCTACTGCGACAAGTGCGGCAACGGCTACATGTCCTCGTTCGAGACCTCCATGATGGGCGTGGCGTCCTCCGCGGCGCAGGTCGCCGGCAGCCTCCTCGGCGGCATCTTCGGCCGGGCGGCCTCGAGCTCCTACGAGATCCAGCGCGCCGTCGGCGGCCCCGCGCACGACAAGGCCCTGGCCTCCGCGGTGGCCGAGATGAAGCCGAAGTTCAAGAAGTGCACGCGCTGCGGGAGATGGGTCTGCGGCGAGACGTGCTGGAATAAAGACCAGAACCTTTGCGAAGAATGCGCTCCCAACCTGGACGAGGAGATCGCGTCGGCGCAGGCCGAAGCGGCCAAGCAGCAGGCCCTTCAGAAGGCCCAAAGCGTCGACTGGCTCAAGGACCGCGACATCGCGCGCAAGCAGGCGGCGACCTGCCCGTCCTGCGGGGCCCACACGCAAGGCGGCAAGTTCTGCCCGGACTGCGGCGCGCCCCTCTCGACCGCGGTGACCTGCTCCAAGTGCGGCACGAAGGTCGAGGGCCATCCCAGGTTCTGCCCCGAGTGCGGGGAGAAGCTCGCCTAGCCAGGCTCCTTGCTCGAGGACTTCCCCGGGCGCCGCAGCTCGCGAATTGGTTCTCCGCGCGCGGAGCACGCGATGAGCGTCCGCAGCCTCTTCAGGCGCGTCTCGTCCTTCTGGACGCTGATCACCCACCACGTCGCGGTCCGGCGGTACCAGGGCGGCTGCGCTTGAAAGAATTTCCAGGCCGCTGCATCGGCCCGGAACTGCTTCTCCGAAGCCTCGTCGAAGACCGCGGTCTTGCGCTGCTCATAGGAGTAGATCTTCGACCGCTCCTCGTCCCTGGCCTCGAACGCCTCGCGGCCGGCCGGGCGCACGCGGCCCGCGCGCAGGAGTGCTTCCATCTTGGCGATGTTGACCGCGCTCCACACGCTCCTGGCTTTCCGCGGCGTGAAGCGGATGACATAGCTGTTCTCGTCGAGGGTCCGGCGGACGCCGTCGATCCAACCGAAGCAGAGCGCCTCGTCGACGGACTCGGGCCAGGTGAGGCTGGGCTTTCCGGAGCCCTTCTTGTGGAGGCCGACCAGGAGCTCGCGGCTCGTCCCGTGGTGCGCCTCGAGCCAGCGGCGGAACTGGGCCGGCGTCTCGAAGAAGAGCGGTTTCATCGGCGATGCGCTCCGCCGCCCACCTGCGCCGCCCTCCCTCTTCCTTCTAGCCTCCGTGAATCTTGCGGGTCAGGGCCGGCGTGCGCCCCAGGAGCCGCGCGTACAGCGCCAGCTGGCCGCGGTGATACTCCTCGTGGCCGATGGCGTGGTGCATCCAGGCCAGGCGCGTGCCCTTCTGGCCGTCGAAGCGGTTGATGTGCTGCAGCATCAGGATCTCGCCGGCATGGTGGATGCGCTTGGCTCCGTCCTGGTGCGATTTCTTGAGTAACGCCAGCAGCTGCGCCTTGGTCCGGCTGCCGCCGACGCCCTTGGCGTACTCGTGCAGAAAGCCTTCGTAGGACTTGCGCTGAAAGTCGCCGTCGGGGCGAGCCAGCTCGCCGGCCATCATCATGCCGGACTCGATGATGTGCTGGGCAAGTTCGATGACCGAGCGGCTCTTCTCCGAAGGCGCGAAGCCCATGTCCTTCTCGGGAACGTTCTTCAACTCGTCGATCACCCCGGAGCGGGCAAATTCCCAGGACTCCAGGGCCTCGTCCAGCAGCGTCGTCAGCGGCATCGTGTCAACCTCTCCGTCTCCGCGCCGGGGCGGAGCGCGACCCGCGCGTTCCCCGAGTCCCCCGGCGGCTCCTGTTCAACATGCGCTCCGAGCGCGGAATTGTAGCCGACGCCGCTCCGGTATCCTCTCCCTATGTTGTGGGCGACCGGGCTCGTCCTCTGGCTCGTTTCGGGCGCCCCCGCCGCTCCCAACGCCCCCAAGGCCCCGAGCGCGTTGGAAACGTCCCTCTCCCGGCGCATCGCGCGCTTCCACGGCGAGCTCGGGATCGCGGCCAAAAGCCTGAAAACCGGCGAGACCATCTCGGTGTCCGCCGACACGCCGTTTCCCACGGCCAGCCTCATCAAGGTCGCCGTCCTGGCGGAGGTGTTTCACCAGGCCGCCGAGGGCAAAATTCCCCCCGACTGGTCGGTGACGCTCGCCGACGGCGACAAGGCCGGCGACGAGACGGTTCCGCTCAACATGCTGCACGCCGGCACCGTGGTCACGCTGAACGATCTGCTGCACCTGATGATCGCCTACAGCGACAACACCGCCACGAACTACCTGGTCCGCAAGGTCGGCGCGGTCGAGGTCGATCGCCGCATGACTTCGTACGGACTGCCGAACACCAAGATCTTCCGCCCGACCTTTCGCGACGGGCACGCCGACGTCTTTCCGGAGGAAGAGCGCGAATTCGGCCTGGGCATGACCACGCCCCGGGAGATGGCCCGGCTCTTCGAGCTCATCGCCGACGGAAAAGTCGTCGACCGCGCGGCCTGCGACCGGATGCTGGCCCTCCTGCGCGAGCAGCAGGACCGGGCCATGATCCCGCGGTCCCTGCCTCTGGAGGCCGACAAGATCGTCGTCGCCAACAAGACCGGCTGGGACGAAGAGAAGCTCGCCGACGGGAAGGGCTTTCACGGCGAGATCCGTACGGACGCCGCCTACGTCGAGAGCCCGACGGTGCGCTACGTGATCGCCATCTGCGTGCGGCGGGGCGCCGACACGCGGGCGACCGTGGACAACGAGGCGCTGGTGACGGGGGCCGAGCTGTCCCGGATGGTGTACGAGCACTTTCGAGAGGCCTCCTCGGGGGCCGCGGGGAGGCGCCGGTGAGCGGCAAGGCCGGCGCGACCTGGTCGGTCTGGTAAATTGATGGGTCGGATGGAAAAGAGAAAACGCCACGCCACTGTCGGCGTCCCGGTCGGCCCCGTCCAGGTCGGCGGGGGGGCGCCGGTCGTGGTGCAGTCGATGGCCAACACCGACACGGCGGATGTCGCGTCGACGGCCCGGCAGTGCATCGAGCTCGCGCAGGCCGGCTCGGAGATGGTCCGCGTGACCGTCAACGTGCCGGAGGCCGCCGCGGCCGTCCCGGAGATCAAGAAGCGGATGCTCGACGCCGGCGTCGCGGCTCCCTTGATCGGAGACTTCCACTACAACGGCCACGTTCTCCTGACGAAGTTCCCGGCCATGGCCCGGGCGCTGGACAAGTACCGAATCAATCCCGGCAACGTCGGCAAGGGCGCGCGGCGCGACGAGCAGTTCTCGACGATCTGCGGCGTGGCCCGCGACAACGCCAAGCCGGTGCGCATCGGCGTCAACGGCGGCTCCCTGAACCAGGAGCTGGTCATGGCCAAGATGCAGGAGAACACCGACTCAGACCTCGGGCACACCTCCGAAGAGATCGTCAACGAGTGCATGGTCCTCTCCGCCCTCCAGTCGACCGAGCTTGCCCTGCAGTCGGGGCTGCGCAAGGACCAGATCATCATCTCCTGCAAGGTCTCCCGTCCGCTCGACTTGATCGCGGTCTACCGCGACCTGGCCGCCCGGACCGACCAGCCCCTCCACCTGGGTTTGACCGAGGCGGGCATGGGCATCAAGGGCCTGGTGTGGTCCTCCTCGGCGATGGGCGTGCTCCTCTCCGAAGGGATCGGCGACACGATCCGGGTGTCCCTGACGCCGCGGCCGGGCGGCGACCGGCGCGAGGAGGTCTACGCGGCGTGCGAGCTCCTCCAGTCGCTCGGGATCCGCTCCTTCGCGCCCTCGGTCACCGCCTGCCCCGGCTGCGGCCGCACGACCTCGACCACGTTCCAGGAGCTGGCCGAGCGGATCCAGGACTACGTGCGAGAAAAGATGCCGGAGTGGAAGAAGGATCACGATGGGGTCGAGACGCTGACGCTGGCGGTCATGGGCTGCGTGGTCAACGGGCCCGGCGAATCCAAGGCCTCCAACATCGGCATCTCGCTTCCCGGCACCGGCGAGGAGCCGCACTGCCCCGTCTACATCGACGGGCAGCACTTCACGACGCTCAAGGGAACCTACGCCGAGCTGTCCGAGGCGTTCCGCGCGCTGGTCGACGACTACGTCGCGACCAAGTACCCCCGTCGCGAAACGGTCCACTCCGTCCCGGCCTGAGACGGCCGGCCCCCGCGCGGGCGCAGGCGAACGGCTACTTCTTCGCCTCGCCGTACACGCCGATCATGTTGCCCTCGGGATCGGCGAACCAGCCGAACTGGGTGTTCCCCGGCAGCGGCACCGGCCCGACCAGCTTCTTGCCGCCGAGCTCGACGGCTTTGGCCAGCGCGGCTGCGACGTCGTCGACCATGACGTAGAACGCCGTGTAGTTGTGGGGCTCGTGGCCCAGGGCCTGGATATGCCCGCCGATGTCGCCGCCGGTGCGAATGCGCGTCGAGCCCGGTTCGTCTTCCATCTTCCAGTCGAACATCTTCGAGTAGAAGTCCGTCGTCTTGCCCCGGTCGCGGCATCCGATCTCGAAATGACAGATCTGGTTTTTCATGGGGCGGGACGATACCTCAGAGCGTGAACGGCTCCCAACCTTGTCTCCTGCGACCAGGCCCAGGCGCCAGTAGGACCGTCCACGTAGACGACATCGATCCGGCCCCACGCCAGATCCGGGTGAAGGTGATTCGAGTACCCCTGGGAACGGTGCAACGTCTCGTAGCCCTTCCCTCGCAGGAACTCCACGAGCGCCTCGCGGCACCTGGCCTCGGCCACGAAATCCAGATCCGCCGTCGCCCGTGGGGAGCCATGTAGGACGAGGGCCAATCCCCCGCGAGGGCGTAGCGGTAGCCGCCCTCGTCGAGGAACCTCGAAACCAGATCGTACGCACGCTCGAAGTCCATCCGTTCGCTGAGAGGATACTCGGGTGAGGAAGGGAAGGGAGAGCCTGGAGTCGTGATCCTCGCCGAGACCAGCGAATGGATCGCCGTCGATAAGCCGGCCGGCGTTTCCATGGCGACCTCGAGCCGGCCGGGCAAGTCGGGCGCCGACGCGGTCGCGCGCCTGCTGGCGGCCTGCGGGGAGAGCGGCCGGGGCAACCTCTTGCTGGTCCACCGGCTCGACGAAGGGACGTCCGGGGTCGTCCTGCTCGCCCGAACGGAAGAATCACACCGCGCGCTCTCTCTGGCCTTTCAGTCGCGGGAGGCCCGGAAAACCTATCGGGCCCTGGCCTGGGGGCATCCCCGGCCGGCGCAAGGAGCCTGGGACGATCCGCTCGGCCGCGACCCGGCGGACGGCCGGCGGATGAAGGTCCGCCCGGACGGCAAAGCCGCGCGCACGCGCTACCGCACGCTCGCGCGCCTGCCGTCGGTCGCCGATCTCGAGCTATCCCCGGAAACGGGCCGCACGCATCAGATCCGGGTCCATCTCTCCGCGCACGGCCACCCCATCGTCGGGGACGATCTCTACGGCGGCGCGACCCGCTGGCACGGGGTCCGTGAAGCCGCCCACCGCCGCGCCCTCGCCGCGGCCACGCGCCCGCTCCTGCACGCCCAGCGGCTGGAGGTCCCGGCGCTCGCGATCGACGTCTCCGCCCCCCTTCCGGAGGATTACGAAGCGACGCTCGCCGCGCTCCTGCCTGCGACAGGATCGCGGTAGGCTTCGTCTTCTCGATTGGGGAGGTGTTCCATGGCGATTCGATTGGGCGACACGGCTCCGGATTTCGAAGCGCAGACGACGGAGGGCCCGATCCGGTTCCACGAGTGGATCGGCAACGGCTGGGCGGTCCTCTTCTCGCATCCCAAGGACTACACGAAGGTCTGCACGACCGAGCTCGGCTACATGGCCAAGATCCAGCCGGAGTTCGAGAAACGCGGCGTCAAGATCCTCGGCCTGTCCGTCGATCCGCTCGAGTCCCACAAGGGGTGGATCAAGGACATCAACGAGACGCAGAACACGACGGTGAACTACCCGCTGATCGCGGATCCCGACCGGAAGATCGCCTTGCTCTACGACATGATCCACCCCAACGCGTCGGACAGCTTCACCGTGCGCTCGGTCTTCGTCGTCGGACCGGACAAGGGCGAGGATTGCATCATCACGGCGGCGGTTGCCGACGCGGACATCCCCAAGAAGTTCCCCAAGGGGCACCGGCGCGTGAGGCCATACCTGCGGTACACGCCGCAGCCGTAACACGTCGCTGCGCGGGGGTTTCCCGCTTCGCGCGCCGCGGAGAGCACGAACCAGGTCTTCGAGCCGTCAGGATCGGCATGTGCCATCATGATGTCATGATGTTATGATGTCACCGTGAAGCGGACGCAGATCCAGATCGACGAAGAGACACACGCGGCTTTGCGCCGCGCCTCCTACGAACAGGGGCGGTCCGTCTCGGCCCTGGTTCGGGAGACCCTCTCCCGGGCTTACGGCGGCCGCCCGCAAGGGAAGCCCAGACCGAGGAAGGACTTCTGTTTCATCGGAGCGGGCCGCTCGGCTCAGGGCAACCTGGCGCCGATCTCCGAGCGGCACGACGAGGCTCTGGACGAGTCCTTCTCGCCGAAGAAGCGCCGATGACCTTCGTCGACACCTCCGCCCTCTACGCCCTGGCCGACCGCGCGGACCCCCGTCACGCGGAGGCCGTCCGACTCTTCGATGCTCTTCTCGCCGGCGGCGAGACTCTCCTGATCCACAACTACATCCTCCTCGAGGCCATGGCCCTTGTGCAGCACCGGCTCGGAGTGAAACCCGCGCTCCGGCTCGCCGACAGCGCGGGCGGATTCGAGATCGTCTGGGTCGACCGCGCTCTCCACGAAGAAGCGGCCCGGCAGATCGAACGCTCACCCAGGCGCCGGGTGAGCCTCGTGGACCGCGTCAGCTTCCTCGTTATGAAAGGCCGGAGAGTCTCAACGGCCTTCGCCTTCGATCCCGACTTCGAGGCGGAAGGCTTCCGCCTCGTCGGCGCGTAACGCCCGCACGGCCGGCAACTCGGCCGAGCGAGACCCCTGCGACCTCAGGAGGACGTGAAGCGCAGAGGGAGCTTGAAGCCGCCGCGGTCCTTGTACGGGTTCTGGTCGAGCTCGAGGGTCATGACCCCCGTCGGCGAGACGGAATAGATCCATCGCGCGCCGGGATAGCGCGTCGTCTCGATGCCGGGGATCGCGGCCGGCCATTGGCCGCCGTTCCGCCGGCGCAGCTGACGGGCCTGCAGGATCTTGTCGGTCAGCTCGGCGTCGAGGAGAAACTCGTCGACGCGGCGAAACAGGCCGTGCGTGTTGGGAATCTGAAGCGAGAGGAGGATTCCCACGACGGTTCTCTTCCCCGGGCCCCCCTCGGGAATGTCGCGGACCACGCGGGCGTCTCGAATCTCCACGTAGTCCGCCCGCAGGCCTGCGGCAACCTGCGACCAGACGAGGCCCTGGTACGGCGCCAGGAACCTATTCCAGAGCCGCTTCGAATTCTTTCCCGATCGCGCCTCGAACTCGATGTAGTAGCGGGTGCGTTGTGCGCTCGGCCAATGAGAGAGCAATTCCGTGTCGAGGAGCGACCTCTTGTAGTCGTGATCGACGAGGCGCCGACGCCAGAGCTCCGGATCCACCGGGATCTTACGGAGGACCCCGGCCTGGAGCCGGGCCGTTGCCAAAGCGAGCATCTGACAAAGTGTGTCCGGGATTTCGGCGATATTCCTGATTCAGTTTCCACGAGGCCTCCAGCGCGCGGCCGGCGCCAGCCTCGTCGCCGGAGGCAGCGGCAGCCAGGGACCTCGCGAGCAGGACCCTTTGGATGCCGATCGACGCCGTCGTATCCAGGATCGGGTTTTGGTTCCATGTCAGGGTCGGGTCGAAGTGCCAGGTCGGCGGCGCCGCGGCCAGGAGCTCCGTCTCGAGCGCCTCCAGGTCGGAGGAGTGGGCGGCCAGAAACGCGTTCACCTCCGGCGGAGGCGGAGCGGCCTCGGCCTCCGCCGCCTCGAGCTGCGCGGTCAGGTAGTGCGACAGCCCGCGGACGCCACGCTCCGTCTCGGACTCGGGTCCGACCCTGGATGCCGTACGGGCAGTCGCGTCGGCAGGGCTCCGGAGCTTCAACTCAAGACCCAGACGCTGCCCGAGCCGCTCGAGATGCCGCGCCGTATCGTTCGTCGCGGTCTTCGGATGAGTCCCGAGGAGCCGTTCCCAGGTTCCGAAGCTCGCGACCCAGGCGCGCTCCTCGACCCGCTCCCGATGCGCGGCCCAGGCTCCGCCGCCGAACGTCCAGAGGAGCAAGAGGCAGACGGCAGCCAAAAGCAGGACAGCGAAGATCTTCCAAATCTTCATGGACGACCGGGGGCCACAATTTTCATATTGTCGATCACCCGATCGCGCCGCGATCTCGTTGCGACCCCGCTGCGATCGCTAGGATCCCAGAAACACCCCCATGAACCGGTAGAAGTTCCAGACGTCGACCTTCGAAGACATCTCGAAGGTGGCGTGCATCGAGAGCAGCGGCACGCCCATGTCGATGACCTCCATCTCCTGGGCCGAGAGGTACTCGCCGATCGTTCCGCCGCTGCCGACGTCGACCCGCGGCGTCTGGGTCTGCCAGGGGATGCCCGCGTGGTCGAGGAGCGAGCGGATGTGGGCCACGAACTCGGAGTTCGCGTCGAAGCCTCCGCCGTACCGCTTGATCGTCACGCCGTATCCCAGCCGCGCCGCGTTGGAGGCCTCGCTCGTGCCGGGGAAGATCGGGTTGATGCCGTCGTTGGTGTCGGCGGAAACCGCCTGCGCGTTGCGCAGGGCCTGGCGCAGGTCGAGATCGTTGTAGGCCTTGCCGCGCTCGCCCGCGAGCAGACGCGCGATCGTCGAATTGAGCAGCTGCGAGGACGCGCCGGTGTTGTTGACCGAGCCGACTTCCTCGAAGTTGGAGAGGTAGGCAATCGCGGTGTGGCGCGGCGTGCCCTTCAGATCCAGAACCGCCCGCGCCGCGCAGTAGGACGAGAGCCGGTCGTCCTGCCCGAACGCGCCGACCAGGCCGCGGTCGAGGCCGACGTCGGCGGGATTGGCCGCCGGCACGAGGTGGAGCTCGGCGCTGACCAGGTCCTCCTCGCGGATTCCGTACGTGGCCGTCAAAGCTTGCAGCACCTGGGCCACGACCGACGAGCCCGCGCCGGGCACGCTCCCGGCGACCGGATCGAGCTCTTCGCCGGAAAAGACGTTGGTGTACGTCCGCGCGTGCAGGTCCTTGTCCGAATGCGGCGCGTTGTCGGGAATCACGAAGACCGGATCTCCCTCTTTCAAGCCGATCGCCACGTCCACCCGCTTGCCCTCGGTCGTGTCGATGCGCCCGACCAGAGCCAGCGGGACGTTGCCCCACTGGTACTTCTTGATGCCGCCGTAATAGATGGTCTTGAAGAGCGCGAAGTTGGCCGCCGCATAGATCGGCCGCGCCTTCAATTCGATGTGCGGGCTGTCCTGATGCGTGCCGACGACGCGGGACCCGGCCAGGATCGGCTCCGAGCCGACGACGGCCAGGAGAACCGCCCGATCGTGCGCGGGGATCACGAACCGGGCGCCCGGTTTGACCTGGGCGGAATCGGTCAGCTCGGCGAAGCCGGCGGCATGGGCGAGCTTGACGACTTCCCGCGTGGAGGTCAGAGCGCTCCGCGCCGCCCGCAGGTACGCCTTGTAGTCCTCGGCGAAGCGGACCATCTCGTCCGTCTGCGTTCCCGTGAGCAACTCCCAGGCGGACTTCTTCGCGTCCCAGACGCTGCCGGGCTTGGTTTCCTGGGCCGCCAGGCCGCTGCCCGCGACCAGAGCGCACACCGCGAGCACCGAAGCTTTCATCGAATCTCCCCGCTCTCATTCCGAGGGCCCGACGACTGCACGCCGGACGAGGAGTTCGCCGCGTTCCACGCGTTCATGCCCCCGACCACATTGGTCGTGCGCGCGAAGCCCAGGCGCTCGAGCAGGCTGGTCGCCACCGAGGAGCGGTAGCCGCTCGCGCAAATGACGGTCACCGGGACATCCCGCTCCAGGCGCTCTGCCTTCGCCTCGAGCTCGTGAAGCGCCAGGTGGGCGGCCTGCGCGATGTGGCCGCCGCTCCACTCGCCGGCGCGCCGCACGTCGAGCACCTGGCCGGCCTCCCCCGACGCGAGGCGGCGGGACAGCTCGTCCACGGCGATCTGCTCCGTGCGGGCCAGGGGCCGGCCCGACTCGTGCCAGGCCAGGATCCCGCCGGAAAGAAACCCCGCCACGTTCTCGATGCCGACGCGCGCCAGGCGCGTCCGACCCTCGGCGACCCGCTCCTCGTCTTCGGCCACCAGGACGATGGCCGAATCCGGCGAGACCAGCGTCCCGGCCCACGACGCGAACTGCCCGGTCAGGCCGATGTGGAGCGACCGCGGCACGTGGCCCGTGCCGTAGTCCGCCGCCGTCCGCGTGTCGACCACGACGGCGCCGGTGGCCTGCATGGCCTCGACCTCTCCCGGCGAGAGGGCCGGAAGGGCCGGCAGATTCGCCAGCGGGCCCGGGCCCCGCCGGTTGAGCGCGGCGTCGCGGGCGAAATACGCGGGAGCCTCCGGCAGATCCGCGGTGACCAGGGCCACGAACGCTTCCCGCGGCATGGGCTGGAGCGCGTAGTTGAAGCGCCGCTGCTGGCCGATCGTCGAGGACGTCTCGCTGGAGATGTTCTTGCCGCACAGGGAGCCGGCCCCATGGCCGGGATAGACCTCGACGGAGTCGGGAAGGGTCAGGAGCTTTTGATGGAGCGAGTCGTAGAGCTGGGACGCCAGCCCTTGCGGGCTCCCCGCGCCGCCGGCCAGATCCGGCCGCCCCACGTCGCCGATGAAGAGGGTGTCGCCGGTCAACACGGCCTGCGCCTCGCCGCCCCGGGCGCGGTCGAACAGGAGAACGCACACGGACTCCGGCGTGTGGCCGGGAGTTTCCAGGAAGCGCAGGAGGGCGTCGCCGAAGCGGATCTCGTCGCCGTCGCGCACCGCGGCGTGGTCGAACTGGGCGCGCGCCCGGGCCCCGAAATAGATCCGGGCTCCGGTGCGCTCCGCCAGCTCCCGGTGGCCGGAGACGAAATCGGCGTGCAGATGGGTTTCCACGACGTGCCGGATCGTCAACCCCTGGCGCCGCGCCTCCTCGAGGTAGGCGTCGACGTCACGGCGCGGATCGATCACCGCGGCCTCGCCTTCCGATCCGATCATGTACGAAGCTTGGGCCAGGCAGCCCAGGTAGAACTGCTTGAAGAACATCACGCCTCCTTCGCACCGCGGGCGTCCGGAGTCTCCGAAGGGAAGGACGGATCGAAGTCTCGCACGGCCGCACGAAGCGTGGCCAGGGCTTTCCGGCAACGGGTCAGGCGCGTTCTCCAGGGTTCGGCCCGGGAGGTCCAGGCCGGGAAGGCCGCCGCCGTTCTGGCGTAGCTCTGCTCCCAGAGGTCGATCTGCCCGGCGATCTGATCCAGGAGCTCCTCGACGCGGCCCGACTCGCCCGCGGACTCGAAGAGCCCCCGCGCCGTCTCGAAACGCCCGCCGAAGGGAACCGGGAGCGCGACCCGGCGCCCCAGGCGCGCGAGCGCGGATCGCGACAGGAAGAAGCCGCACCGCGCGGGCGCCAGAAGGAAGGACAGGACATCGGAGAGCCGCAGCTCGCCGTTGTCGCCGGTCCCCTCCAGGTCACCGTTGCCCTCCTCGGGCGCGGCGGACTCGGTGGACTCGGTGGACTCGGCCGCGCTCCCGGCGCAGCGCTCGAGCAGCGCCTCCCGCGTCGCCCGGGCCAGCTGCCGGTAGAACTCGTCGGCCAGAGGATCCCGCTCGGCCGCCAGCGTGCAGACGGGGCCCCACGACAGCGTCCGCGACAGCGCGGGCGCGTCGAAAACGCCGCGGGTCTCGCAGTGATGCAGGTATTTCAGGCAGAGGCCGAGGTGGTCGGGGGCTCCGACGGAGACGAGCTCGTCCGGCCGGAACGCCGTCTCCTCGAACCGGCGCGCCCAGATGAGACTGTCGTTCCCGTTCAACTCCGCGGCGGGGTCGGTGAACACCGAGCCGTAGGGATAGACATTCAGGACGAAGAGCGCGGTATATCCGCCGGCGAGCTCCTCCGGCGATGCGTCCGACGTCAGGCCCCAGGGCCGCGCCTGGTCGAGGGCCGCCTGGTCCGGCTCGGCGAGCCAGAGGCGCGCGGCGAGATCGAGCGGAAGGCTCATCCTCTCATCGGCTCATCGGCTCGTCGGCCTGCGATAGGCCGAGGCGGCCGGCCGCATCGGGCGCAGCATCCATTGGGGCCGCCGCCACTCTCCCGAAGGAGGACGCGTCATTTCGAGCCAGCGCCGGAACGCCTCGCTCGACTTCTTCGTGTCGACGTGAACGTCTCCGTAGCGGTCGTCGGCGCGCGCCCGTAAGACCCGCACCTTCTGGTGCCAGCAGTGGCTTCCGCTCACCGGATCGGGCTGGACCGGAAACGTCAGGTTCTGATGGACGCCGGCCTCGGACCACCAGATCCGGCTGGTGTCCGGGTCCGCCGACGCGTACGGGCCGGCGCCCCGGGTCTGGCGCAGCGTCCAGTCGCCGTTGCTCTCCGACAGCTCGACCCGGGCCGACGCCAGGCGGGAGACGCCCTCGCCGTCGGCGGTGCGCCAGCGTCCCAGGTGGTGCGAACAGGCGATCACGCCGGGCCGGATCCCCTCGGTGACCCAGACCCGGTCGACGAAGAAACCGATCTCCGTCTCGACCCGCACGAGATCTCCGGTGACGATCTCGAGAAGGCGCGCGTCCTGCGTGTGGATCCAGGTGGGATTGGCGTGGGAGATTTCCAGCAGCCACTTGGCGTTGCCGCTCCGGGTGTGGATGAGCGTCGGGAGGCGGTAGGTCGAGAGGAGGAGAAACTCGCCCGCGGCGCGGTCGATGTGGCGAGGATGCACGTGGCTTTCCACGTACTCCGGCAGCGCCAGCTCCGGCCAGCCGTACTCGGCGAGCGTCGGCGAGAAGAGCTCCAGACGCCGCGAGGGCGTGCGGAACCCCGCGCGCGCCCGGCCGTCCACCACCACGCCGATCGCGCGCCCCAGCGGACCGGACGCCGGCGCGGGAACCGGCACGATGTTCCTGGCCGCGGCGGCGGGCGCCGACGTGTAGACGATCGCGGTGGCCGGATCGATCGCGGCGCCGGCCTGCTCCCGCTCCGACAGGGGGCGGTCGAACTCGGCCTCCGCCCCGGAACGGATCTCGAACGCGCCGTACTTGCGCATGTACGCGAGCGGCGTGAGGTGCTCCTTCGCCGCGGCCTCCGGGAGGCCGGGAACCGAGTTCTCGAACATCCATCCGAAGTAGTCGTCGACGGTGATCGGCTCCCCCGGCCGGTACGGAGATTCGAAGTAGCGGCGGATGCCGAGCGCGCCGTCGGGATCGATCGCCCAGGACAGATCGATCCAGAACTCCGTCTCCTCCCAGACCTGCCCCGGGTTGGCCTCCCAGGTGCGCGCGACCTTGTGGCCGAGGCGCTCCATCGCCGTCCGCCGCACCGGCTGCCGGAAGGCGATCCACTGGCCGGCGTGGGTCTCCTGGCTCATCACGTCGTGGCGCTCCGAGCCGTGACCCATCGGCAGGACGTAGTCGGCCCACCAGGCGGTCTCGTTCCAGGTCGGCGTCAAGGCGACGTGGAGGCCGATCTTCGACTCGTCGCGGAGAACTTCCAGCCAGGTAAAGCCGTCCGGATTCGTCCAGGCCGGGTTGTAGACACGGGTGAAGTAGACGTCGAGCTTGCCGCGTCCTTCCTTGAGAAAGTGCGGCAACAGAAAACTCATCTCGAAGTGCGAAAGCGGGTATTCCGCGGGCCAGGCCAGGTCGTTCCAGCGGTCCACGTGCGGGGCCAGATGCGGCGGCCGCGGGACCCACTTGTCCCAGGCGTTGGCCGAGGTGCCCCCCGGCCGCCCGACCGATCCGGTCAGGATGTTCACGAGCCACAGGCAGCGCGCGACCTGCCAGCCTCCCAGGTTGCCCGCCGCGGCGCTCCTCCAGACGTGCGCGGCGAGCCGTCCGCCGCAGCCGGCCACGTCTTCGGCGATCGTCCGCAGAACGGCCGCGTCGACGCCCGACTCGGCCGCGGCGAAGTCGAAGGTGTAGCGCGCGTAGCGCTCCTTCAGGAACCGCTCGAACTCTTCGAAGACGACCGGCGCGTCGGGCCGCTCGCGGCGCAGCGTCTCTTCCCAGTTCACCCACCGCCGCACGAACTCCCGGTCGTAGCGGCCGGTGGCCAGCAGATGACGCGCGATCGCCAGGAGGATCGCGGCCTCCGAGCCCGGCCACGGCGAGATCCATGTGTCGGCCATGGACGCGGTGTTGGAGAGGCGCGTGTCCCAGACGATCAGCTTCGCGCCGGCCATCTTCCCTTCCACGATGCGCTGCGCGTGCGGGTTGAAGTAGTGCCCGGTCTCCAGGTGGCTGCTGATGAGAAGAATGACCCGCGCTTGCGAATAGTCGGGGCTCGGCCGGTCGAAGCCCATCCAGAAGGCGTAGCCCGCGCGCGCCGCGGCCGAGCAGATGTTGGTGTGCGAGTTGTGCCCGTCGATGCCCCAGGCCGGCAGGACCCACTCCATCAGGCCGTCGTGGCCGGGGCGTCCCACGTGGTACATGACCTCGTCGCGGCGGTTTTCCTGGAAGGCCCGACGGATGCGCCCGCCGATGTCCTCGAGCGCGTCCTTCCAGGACACGCGCACCCAGCGGCCTTCGCCGCGGCGGCCCGCGCGTTTCATGGGATAGAGGATCCGGTCGGGATCGTTGACCTGGTTCAGGGTGGCCGGGCCCTTGGCGCAGTTGCGCCCGCGGCTGCCGGGGTGCGCCGGGTTGCCTTCGAACTTGCGCACCTCGAGCGACTCGCGATCGACCCAGCCGAGCAGCCCGCAGGCCGATTCGCAGTTGAAGCAGACCGTCGGGACCAGCATGTAGCGCCGCGCGATCTTGCGCGGCCAGGCCTTGGGGTCCCAATCGGTCCAGTCGTCCCAGTGCTCCGAAGGCGGATAGGACGACAGGCGCTCGCCGGCGTCCGTCGCGACAGTCGGAAGGCGGATCGGATCTCTCAGGCCGCCCATGTCAGTTGTTCGGGACCTGCTGCGGCGCCATGACGTAGGCCCACTCGTACAGGAAAAGCCCGGCGACGGCCAGAACGGCGGCCGCTCCGACCACCGCGGCCGAGGCGCCGGCCGCGAGGACCATGGACGCCGGCAGCAGGAGCCCCAGGACGAGGCTCGCGCGGTAATGCGGGGCATAGCGCCCGCGCGTCACCAGGCGCGCCGCCGCCGCGGCGACGAGGCTGGCGTGCGGGATCCCGAACTCTCCGCCGACGGCCATCAGAAGCGCGGCCACCGCGCTCGCGGCGAACGTGACGACGAGAACGCGGGCCGCCGCGGCGGGCACCGGCAGGAAGAGCCCGGCCAGAAGAAGGCCCGCCGATCCCGCCAGGATCGACTGGACCAACATGTGCCAGGGAAGAATCGAGCTCTGCCAGAGGTCGCGCCCCTGGGCCTGCGCGAACAGAAAGGCCGTGTAGACCGCGCCGAGCGCGGAGAAGACGACAGCGGGGAGGAGGAGGATCCGGGCGAGATCCGGCCGGCCCAACAGGTAGGCCGCGGCCGTGGCGGCGGCGACCCCCGAGACGCCGATCAGGATCCAGGCGCCCCGCACGAGCCAGGACCGCCACTGCGGGCGCGCCAGCATGGTCCAGAAGCGCTCGGGCCGATCGAGGTCCCAGACCAGGAGGCCGCTGGTCGCCGCCATCAGGACGAGCGCGGCGATGGCCGGAAGCGTCGTGAACAAAGGGATCGCGGGAAAGAGGCCCAGGGCAAGGCCCGCCGCGGCGATCAGGAACATCCCGCAACCGACCGCCTTGGTCACCAGGTACGCGGGCACCTGCCAGTGCCACGGAATCCGGTGCGGCACGTTGTAGGTCTCGCGCGGCGCGGCCGAACGCGTCAGCGCTCCGGCCATGCGCCCCTGCGCGATCTCGATGGGAGGGCGCCAGTCGCCGCCCTGCGGCGGGTCGCCCCAAAGGTAGCCGGTGTCCTGCGCCGCGAGCGTGGGGAGCAGCGCCGACTCCTCGGCCTCGATGTAGAAGAGCTTGGGCTTGGTGTTCTGCTCGGGCTTGCGCACTACGACGCGCTCGGTCGCGAGCAGTCGCGCCGCCTCGGTCTTCGGATCGTCCATGTCGCCGGCGATGATGGCGTGGACCGGACAGACCACCACGCACGCCGGCTCCAGGCCGACGTCGGTGCGGTGCGCGCAGTAGTGGCACTTCGCCGCGGTATGCGACTCCGGGTCGATGTAGATGGCGTCGTAGGGGCAGGCCTGGATGCAGGCCTTGCAGCCGATGCAGAGGGCGCCGTCGAACTCGACGATCCCGTCGGGCCGCTGGAACATCGCGGCGGTCGGGCAGATCGGCACGCAGGGCGGGTTCGCGCAGTGATTGCAGCGGGTCACCTGGAAGAAGCGGCGCACGTGCGGGAAGCTCCCCTTCTCCACGTACTTGACCCAGGTGCGGTTGACCGAGAGCGGCACGCTGTTCTCCGACTTGCACGCCGTCGAGCAGGCGTGGCAGCCGATGCACTTGCGGTTGTCGATGACGAAGGCGAAGTTCATCCGCGGGGAAGAGTCTATGCCGGGCAGGTCGAGAGGAATTGGCCGGCAAGAGACTCAACGGGGGGAGATCACTCGCTGCGCTCGGGATGACAGGAACGTCGAAGGGCTCGCGCCACCCACCTGTCATCCCGAGGAGCGCAGCGCGTCGCCGCGCCCCGTCCCCTAGCCCACAATCTCCACCGCGAATCCCGGCTCGAGCGTGAGGCGCAGGCGGGCCAGCCGGCAGGGCCACCCCTCGCGCTCGATGCGCGCGGCGAGCTTGCCCCAGATCCAGGCCGCGACGTTTTCCGCGGTGGGCGGCGCCGCGGCGAACTCGGGAACGTCCCGGTTCAGGTTCCGGTGGTCCAGGGGAGCGTCGACCTCCTCCTTGAGGATCCGGTCGAGGTCGGTCAGATTGACGATCATCGACGTCTGGGGGTCGATCCGCCCTTCCACCGCCACGTCGAGCCGGTAATTGTGCCCGTAGCCGTGCGGACCCTCGTCGCCGTACACGGCCCGGTTCTTGTCTTCGCTCCAGTCCGGCCGCCACAGCGACCTTCCGGCATTGAAGTGGATGGTGCGGGAGAGAAACATGAGCCGAGGAAGAGCTTAGCGCAACGGGTTCAGGACGCGGGGACACGGCGACACGGGGACGCGGGGACGATCCTCACTTCCCCGCGTCTCCGCGTCCCCCCTTCCGCGCGTCGGGTCCAGTCGCCTCACTCTCACATTTGGATACAATCCCCGCCCGTCGGACCGACAACGATGGACCTCTTTTCGACAGCGCAAGAGCTCAGGGCGTTCCTGGAGCGGTCCGGGACCGCCGGAGGAGATCCGCTCCGCGTCACCAACGCCGCGCGCTTCCGCGCCGACGCCGTCGACAGCCTCGTCTGGACGGCGGTTTTCGGCAAGGCCGAGGCCCGCGACGCGGCGCGGCGGGCCATCCGGGAGGCCGCCGCCTCGCTGCACATTCTCCCGGCGTCGATCCTTCCGCTCTACCAGGCCCGCGGCCGCGGCGAAGTCACCGGCTTCACCGTTCCGGCCATCAACGTGCGGATTCTCTCCTACGACACGACCCGCGCGGCGATGCGGGCGGCGCGCCGCCTGGACGCCGGCGCGGTGATCTTCGAGATCGCCCGCAGCGAGATCGGCTACACCGACCAGCGCCCGGCCGAGTACGCCGCGGTCGTCCTGGCCGCCGCGATCCGGGAACAGTGGGACGGCCCGGTCTTCCTGCAGGGCGACCACTACCAGACCAACCCCAAGAAGATGAAAGACGCTCCGGACAAGGAGATCGGGGCGATCGAGGCCCTGATCGACGAGGCGATTCCGGCGGGCTTCTTCCAGATCGACATCGACACGTCTCCCCTGGTCGATTTGTCCCGGCCGTCGCTCGAGGACCAGCAGCGGGAAAACGGCGAGCTCGCCGCCCGCTTCACGCGGTTCATCCGGGCCCGCGAGCCCAAGAGCATGCCCATTTCGGTCGGGGGAGAGATCGGCGAGGTGGGCAAGGAGAACTCGACGCCCGAGGAGCTGCGCGCCTACATGGCGGTCTACCGGCGGTCCCTGGGCGACGGCGCGGAGGGGCTGGCCAAAGTCTCCATCCAGACCGGCTCCCATCACGGCGGCGTCGTCGGCCCGGACGGCACGGTCCAGCGCGCGGCGATCGACTTCGAAACACTTTCCCGGATCTCCAGGGTGGCGCGGGAGGAGTACCACATGGCCGGCGCCGTCCAGCACGGCGCATCGACGCTGCCGCCGGAATTCTTCGGGCATTTTCCGGATCACGACTGCGCGGAGATCCACCTGGCCACGGAGTTTCAGAACATGGTCTTCGACCATCCCTCGCTCCCGCTGCCCTTGAAGCGCGAGACCGAGCGCTGGGTCTTCGAGAGCTCGGGGACCCAGCGGAAGCCCGGCGAGACGGAGAACCAGTTCCTGTACAAGAACCGCAAGCAGGCGGTGGGGCGTTTCAAGGAGCAGTTCTGGAATCTCCCCGCGGGAACGCGCGACGCCATCGGAGCCTCCCTGGAAGCCAAGTTCACCTTCCTCTTCGAGAAGCTGCGGGTGGGCGGCACCCGGGCCGTGGTCTCCCGGCTCATCCATCCGGTCGACGCCTTCTCCCACGCGGACGTCGCCGCCGGGCCGCGCTCGGGCTACGTGCGGGACGACGAGGCGGGGGATTGACGCCGTTGGCCGGAAAACGGAAATCGGGAATCGGAAATCGATCCTCCTCCCGCCTTTCTTCCCGATCCCCGATTCCCGATTCCCGATTCCCGAACAGGATGCAGGCCGTCGTCAAGACCAAGGCCGCCCCCGGACCGTCCGCGACGGAAATCCGCGACGTGCCGGTGCCGGCGCCGGGACAGGCCGAGGTGCTCATCAAGGTCCTGGCCACCGCGGTCTGCGGATCGGACAAGCACATTTACCAGTGGGATCCCTCGATGGCCGGAATGGTCCAGCCGCCGCGCGTGTACGGCCACGAGTTCTGCGGGGAGATCGTGGCGTTCGGGCCCGGCGGCAAGCGGCCGCACCTGGACGAGGGGATGTACGTGTCCGCGGAGATGCACGTCACCTGCGGCCACTGCCGGCCCTGCCGGACGGGACAGCGGCACATCTGCGAGAACACGCGGATCCTGGGCGTCCACGGCGACGGATGCTTCGCCCAGTACGTGGTGGTGCCCGCGTACAACGTCGTGCCCCTCGACCGCCGGACCGTGCCGGTCAAGGTCGGAGCCTTCCTGGACGCGCTCGGCAACGCCGTGCACACGACGCAGGTGGCCGACCTTTCGGGGCGCTCGGTCGCGGTCCTGGGCTACGGGCCGATCGGGGCCATGTGCGCGGAGATCGCGCGCTTTTCCGGCGCGTCCCACATCGCCATCACCGACGTCAACGCCAAGGCCGCGGCCCACGCGCGCGACTGGGCGCGCCAACGCGGCCTCGCGCACGTCACGGTCATCGACCTGGCGCGCACCAAGGACGCGGCGGCCAGCCTGCGCGAGGCCACCGGCGGAGGCGCCGACGTGGTCCTGGAGCTCTCCGGCGCGGAGGCCTCGATCAACCTCGGGCTCGCCGCGGCGCGCCGGGGCGGGACCCTGTCGCTCCTGGGGCTCCCCCGGGAAAAGGCCGTGACCATCCGCGACTACACCAACGACCTCGTCTTCAAGGGCCTGACCCTGCGCGCGGTGATCGGACGGCGGGTGTTCGAGACCTGGATCAAGATGCTCGATCTGCTTGAGGCCGGCCTCGACGTCGCGCACCTGGTCACCAACGAGTTCGAAGGACTCGACCGGTTCCACGAGGCCATGGGACTGCTCGACAAGCGGGAGGCCATGAAGGTCGTGTTCTATCCGAACGGACGGGTCTCAGGTCTAAGGCCCAGTGTCTCACTGGGCAAGAGGAACTGATACCTTTAGAAGCGAACTTTAGACTTTAGACCTTAGCCTTTAGACTCTCAAGATTATGCCGACGAGCCGACCGCCCAAGCCCGACCTTTCCCGCGAGATGACCGACCGGCGCATCGCCGAGTTCGCTCTGGAGGAGTCGCGCCTCTCCAACCTGGCCTACCGCTTTCAGCTCACGCCCCGGGAGCGCGTGTGGAAGAACTGGGACCGCACCGAGTTCGTTCCCAACGTCTTCCGCGTCGTCGGGCTGGCCGGGGTCTGTCTCCACCGCGATGAAAAGGAAAAGGCCCACCGCGCGGCCTCGCGGGCCCTGGAGGACCTGGACCGGATCCTCTTTTTCGTCGAGGAGCCGGCCCAGGCGGTGATCGTCCGCAACCCGGGAGGCACCTCCGAGATCATCAACCGGCCGACGCTCTGCGCGGAGATCGTGGCCCGCGAGGCCGTCGATTTCGACCAGGCCGTGGCCGCCCTCGACGCCGCGTTCCCCGGCGGCCGCGTCGCCGGCAAGATCCTCTCGGAAGGATAGCCGTAGGGGCGGGGGCTTGACCCCGCCCGCGGGCGGCCACAAGGGCCGCCCCTACGAACCGGAAGGGAACATGACCCTCATCGATCATCTTGCCGGCGAGATGCAGAAGCTCCGGGACGCCGGGACATACAAGACAGAACTTGTAATGCAGTCGCCCCAGGACGCGCGGGTGAAGGTCGACGGCCGCGAGGTCGTGATGCTGACCTCCAACAACTACCTGGGCTACGCCAACCACCCGCGCATCCGCGAGGCCCAGAAGAAGGCGATCGATCGCTGGGGGGCCGGAATGGCCTCGGTGCGCTTCATCTGCGGCACCGAAGAGCTGCACAAGGAGCTGGAGGCCGAGATCGCGTCCTTCTTCGGCAAGGACGACGCCATCCTCTACATGTCCTGCTGGAACGCCAACGAGGGTCTCTTCGCGGCGATCCTCGACGAGCCCGACGGCCTCTATTCCGACGAGCTCAACCACGCCTCGATCATCGACGGCGTGCGGCTCTGCAAGGCCACGCGCTACCGCGTCCCCCACGCCGACACGAAGGCCTTCGAGAAGATGCTCGGCGAGGATACGACCTCGCGCTACCGGCTCATGGTGACCGACGGCGTCTTCTCCATGGAAGGGGAAGAGGCGGACTTGAAAGAGCTGGTCCGCATCTGCGGCGCGCGCGACACGCTGCTCGCCGTCGACGACTCGCACGCCACAGGCATCCTGGGCGCGACCGGACGGGGGACCGCCGAGGAGCAGGGCGTGATGGACGCCATCGGCGTCTTCACCGGGACGCTCGGAAAGGCCATGGGCTCGGCCGCGGGAGGCTTCACCACCGGCCCGAAGGCCCTGATCGAGACGCTGCGGCAAAGGAGCCGCACCTACCTGTTTTCCAACTCGCTCCCTCCGGCCGTGGCCGCCGGGTCCCTGGAGGCGTTCCGGATGCTCCGCCAGGATCCCGCTCCGGTCCAGAAGCTCCGCGGCAACGCGGCGTACTTCCGCAAGGCCATGACCGAGGCGGGATTCCGCATTCCCCACGGGACGCATCCCATCGTCCCGGTCATCGTCGGGGACACCGCCAAGGCGCTGGCCATGGCGAAGGCGCTCCTCGATGAGGGTGTCTACGTCTCGGGATTCGGATTCCCGGTCGTCCCCCAGGGCCAGGCGCGGTTGCGCTGCCAGGTCTCGGCCGCGCATTCCCGGAACGACCTCGACCGCGCCGTCGAGGCGTTCCGCAAAGTCGGAACGCGGTTCGGCGTTATCTAGTCGACGCCGCCGGTCGGCGAGCCTCAGACCTCCATCTTCTGCCTGGCCTGCTGGAAGAGCAGAGCACAGAGGACCGCGAAGACGGCCCAGCCGATGACGTCGCCGCCGATGCCCATCTTGTTGAAGTAGCCGGCGCCGAAGTTCAGGAAATCGTCGAGGCGCTTGCCGCCGATCGGCAGCTTGTCGCCGAAGCCAATGATGAATGCGATCACCACTCCGGCGATGGAACCTCCGGCGACCAGACCGGTCGAATAGAGCATGCCGGAGCCGAGCTCGGACTCCTCCTTGACGCCCCGAACGCGGTCCGCGAGTCCTTTGATCATGCCCCCGACCCAAATCGGCGCCGTCGTCGAAATCGGCAGATACGCGCCGACGGCCCAGGAGAGCGCGTGCGCGCCGGCGAGCTGGGCCATGAAGGCCAGAAAGACCCCGACGAGGACGGGCGCCCAGGGCAACTTCTGGGCGAGCAGTCCCTGGATGATGACGGCCATCAGGGTCCCTTGCGGCGCCGGGAGATCTGGCGTCCCGATTCCGTGGGCCAAACCGTTCTTGTGCGCAAAAGAGGCGTCGAGGAGCAGAAGGGTCAGTCCGATGATGGTCGAGGAGACAAGGACTCCGATGATCATGCCCCACTGCTGATACTTGGGCGTCGCGCCCACGAGGAACCCGGTCTTCAGATCCTGCGACGTGGCTCCGGCGTTGGCCGCCGCGATGCAGACGACCGCACCCACCGAGAGGGCGACGGCCTGGTAGACGTCGCCCTTCCATCCGATCGCCACGAAAATTACGCACGTCGCCATGAGCGTCGCGATCGTCATTCCGGAGATCGGATTGGACGACGTGCCGATGATCCCGACGATCCGGGAGGCGACCGTGACGAAGAAGAAACCGAAGACCACGATCAAGGCCGACATCAGCAGCGTGTTCGGAAAGTGGCCGGGGAACTGCGGCAGGATGGCCATGATCACCACGAGCACCAGGGATCCGATGACGACGAAACCGATCCCAAGATCCCTCTCCGTCCTCACTCGGGCCGTTGCTTTCCCTTCCCTCCCCGACCTGAGGTCCGCCATCGAGTCGCGGAACGAGGCCACGATCGTGGGAAGCGTCTTGATGAGTGTCATGACGCCGGCGCAGGCGACGGCGCCGGCTCCGACGTACTTGACATAGGCGGTGTAGATCTGGGTCGCGATCCCCATTCCCCCGATCTGCGCGTCGGTGAATCCGAGGTTGTGGAGGTCGGCGATGCGACGGGCCGCGGGGACGAAGATCGCGATGAGCGGAATGAGGCCCAGCCAGGCCAGCACGCCGCCGGAGAAGAGCTCCGAGGCGATGCGCGGACCGATGATGTAGCCAACGCCCAGGTACTCGGGGGTGTTGGCGGAATTCAAGGTGGCATCCGGAAACACGCTTTCGTTGGAGGTCGCGATGAGGTTGGGGGTCTCCTTCCACAGTCCGAAAGC
The DNA here is from genome assembly GCA_963733955.1 of uncultured Acidobacteriota bacterium. GTDB lineage: Bacteria > Acidobacteriota > Thermoanaerobaculia > UBA5066 > Gp7-AA6 > DATFTF01. The sequence continues at coordinate 126,657 of CAVTEW010000001.1, read as the reverse complement.
CTCCGCAAAAAACTTGTAGATCACGGCGATGCCGACGCCCGCGAACACCTTCTTGGCGAGATTGCCGCCTTTTTCCCCCGCGATGAGCACGTCGGCGCAGGCAGTTCCCTCCGGGTAGGGGAGGTTGCCGTGCTCCTTGACGATCAGCGACCGGCGTAGCGGCACCATCATCAGGACGCCGAGGATGCCGCCGATGACGGCGAGAATGAAGATCTGCAAGTATTTGAAGTAGTTGGCTCCGCCGGAGAGGAAGATGAGCGCGGGAATGGTGAAGACGACGCCCGCGGCGATGGACTCGCCGGCCGAGCCGATGGTCTGGACGATGTTGTTCTCCAGAATCGTCGACTTTCCGATCTTCTTGAAAACGGCGATGGCCAGGACCGCGATCGGGATCGAGGCCGAAACCGTGAGCCCGGCCCGCAAAGCCAGGTACACGGTGGCGGCTCCGAAAATCAGGCCGAAGATCGCCCCGAGAATGATGGCCTTGAGGGTGAACTCCGCGATCGTCTGCTCGGGTGCAATGTACGGACGGAACTCCTTGCCCGACTCCATGTTGCCTCCAGAGAATTAGGGGCTTTCTAGCACGGGCGGGTCCTGACGGGAAGAGGTTTCCCTCCAGTTTCCATTTGTGATTTGGGATTTGCGGTCGTGGCAGAAAAGCCTGATCCGTTCAAATCACCAATCACAAATCGCCAATCGCAAATCGGGCGCCCCGCCGGGGCGCCCTACACTCCTCACGTTCCGCCGAAGCCGACGGTCACCTTGTCGCCCTCCAGGATCACCGGCACCGCCCGGCCCCCGGAGAGCTCGATCATGCGTTGAAGCTCCTTGGGATCCGCCTTGACGTTGATGTACGTGAAGGGGATCTTGCGCCGCGCGTAGTCCTCACGGGCCGCGGTGGTGTAGGGTCAGGTGTCCTTTCCGAAGATCGCGACGGGCCTGCGTTCCATCGTGTTCCTCCCGGGCGATCTTAGCGCGGCGCGCGCGCCTTCCGGAACGCTCGCCGCCCCGCGTGAAACGGCCCGGATGCTATGATTTTGGCCAAATTGAGAGATGGAACTCCTGTTTTTCCTCCTCGTTCTGCTGTCGCCCTCGACGCCTGCGCCGACGGGGAGCGTGTCCGGACGGGTGTCCCTGACCAAGAACGGGGCGCCGCAGCAGGACGCCTCGCACGTCGTGATCTGGATCGAGGGAGCCCACCGCGCCGGAGAGCCGGCGCCCCGGCTGACCATGAAGAGCGAAAAGAAGCGCTTCACGCCGCGGGTGCTGGCGGTGCCGCTCGAGGGAGCGGTGGATTTTCCCAACGTCGATCCGATCTACCACAACGTCTTCTCCGTCTCCGGCGCCAACCGCTTCGACCTCGGGCTCTACCGGGCCGGAGCGTCCAAGGAGAAGAAGTTCGAGCAGCCCGGCCTCGTGCGCGTCTACTGCAACATCCATCCCCAGATGATCGGCTTCGTCATGGTGGTGGACTCCGACTTCTCCACGGTCACCGGACCGGACGGATCGTTCCGCTTCGAAGGCGTGCCGCTCGGGCCGCGCAGGCTGAAGATCTGGCACGAGGAGGGCGGCGACGCGGCGGAGACGCCGATCGTCGTTCGCGTCCACGCCGACACCCAGGTCTTTCCCCGACTCGACGTCACCGGCTTCCAGCCGCAGCCCCACAAGAACAAGTACGGCAAGGACTATCCACCGCAGGCGGGGCCGGACGATGAGCGCTACTAAGCGTCCGGCCGCGGCGACGTCGGAGAACATCCCGGTTCGGGGCCTGAAGCTGCCCCCGCCCGAGCCGCCGAAGTTCTCTCTCAACCTCAAGGTCTTCCTGGCCGCCGCGCTCCTCATCCTCGTCGCGGTGGGCGGCGCGATCGCCATCTCGGCCTACCGGGCCAAGGACATCGCCGACACGAAGATCAACGACGACCTGAAGAAGTCCGGGCCGGCCTGGGATTCCTTTCAGGCCACGCGCTACGCGGAGCTCCACCGGACGCTCGACGTCGTCGTCAACAATCCGGGAATCATCTCCCTGCTGGCCGAGGCGAACCCGGCGTCGATCCTGGACACCCTGAAGACGGAGCAGGCCTCCAACGCGCGGGCGGACTTCATGATCGCCATCAACCCGGAAGGGACCGCGGTGGCGCGCACCGACAAGCCGCTCCCCTACTCGGCCGACATGTCACGCGTCCCGACGATCTCCGGCGCGCTCCAGGGCGAGCAGACCCAGGGAATCTGGCTGTCCAGCGGACGGCTCTTCCACGTCGTCGCCGCGCCGGTGCTTCAGGGCGGCACCAAGGTGGTCGGAGCGATCGCCGCCGCCTTCGCCATCAACGACGACGTGGCCCGCAACCTCAAGACGCTCATGAACACCGAGGTCGTCTTCTTCGCCGACCAGTCCCGGCCCTCCGAGCCGCCCAAGCCGGCCGTGGCCGCCTCGACGATGCAGGAGCACTCCCGCGAGGTCCTCGACGCGGTGGCCAGGAGAAGCGACCTCGTGCAGGCCGTCCTCCGGCAGAACAAGACGGTCGGGCCCCTGGCTCTGGAGCTGCCCCACGAGACCTACATCGCGTACTTCCTTCCGATCCACTCCTCCACCGATCAGCTCGTCGGAATGGCCGCGGCCCTGCGCAGCCGGGACCAGGAACTGAAAGCCTTCCGGGACATCCAGTCGATTCAGATCTGGGTCGGCGTGGCCGCCCTGGTCTTCGCCTTCCTGCTCTCCTTCCTCCTGGCCCGCCGCATCACCGAGCCGGTCTCACGCCTGGTGCGGGCGACCGAGGAAGTCCGGGTCGGCAATCTGGAGGACGTCAATCTCCCGGTCGAGTCCAAGGACGAGATCGGAATCCTGGCGCGCTCGTTTCAGGCCATGCTGGAGGAGCTCAAGGAAAAGGCCGCCCTGGAGAAATACATCGGCGCCCTGACCATGACGATCGGCGGTGAGGAGAACGCGCTGACCCGGCCGAGCGGGGAAGTTACGCTGGTCGCCGGCTCCGCGTCGGCCTCCCCGTCCAGGCTGCAGGAGCCGCAAGTCGGAGCCCTGTTCGCCGGACGCTATGAGATCCAGTCCGTGCTGGGCAAGGGCGGCATGGGCATCGTCTACAAGGCCCAGGACCGCGACTTGGACGACGTCGTGGCGATCAAGACGCTGCGCAGCGAGGCCCTGTCCGCCGACCCGACGCTTCTGGACCGCTTCAAGCAGGAGATCCGGCTGGCCCGCAAGATCACGCACCCCAACATCCTGCGCACGCACGATCTGGGAGAGACCAACGGCCTGCGCTACCTGTCGATGGAATTCGTCAAGGGGATCACGCTCAAGCACCTGATCGAGCAGGACCAGCTCCTTCCGGTGCCCGTGGCCCTGCGCATCGCCAAGCAGATGTGCGCCGGACTCGCCGCGGCCCACGAGGTCGGCGTCATCCACCGCGACATCAAGCCGCAGAACATCATCATGGAGCCCAACGGCAGCTTGAAGCTCATGGACTTCGGCATCGCGCGGCTGACCCAGGAGCGCGGCATGACCGCGACGGGATTGGTCGTGGGGACGCCCGACTACATGTCGCCGGAGCAGGCCCGAGGCCTGGCCCTGGACTTCCGATCGGACATCTACTCGATGGGCGTCGTGCTCTACGAGATGTTCACCGGCTCCCTCCCCTTCGAGGGGGACACGCCGCTGGCGGTGGTCCTGAAACACGTGCAGGAGAACGCCCCGCCCCCCCAGGCGAAGAATCCCAAGATCGATCCGAAGATTGCCGCGATCATCCTCAAGTGCATGCAGAAGAAGCCGGAGGACCGCTTCCAGAGCGTGAACGAGCTCTATGAAGCGTTGACCAAGGTCACCGCGCAGGCGGCGTGAGGCGTGAGGCGTGAGGCGTGAGGCGAAGACTAAACACGTGAGAGCCGTTCTACGTTTCGCCTCCGCAATCCCCCTGTTCGTCGCCGCAGGGGTCCAAGCTCAGACCCCGACTCCGACGCCCCCGGCCCAGGACTCCCAATACTTCGAGCAGCCGGCCGAGCGTCCTCATTTCGCCTTCCAGTGGGACGCGCTGGCCCGCTACGACTCGATCTATCACCTGCGGGCCCGGCCGGACATCGAGCGGGGGCGGTTCGAGTTCCGGCCGGAGCTCGATTTCGTCGTCTCGGACCGCTTCAAGATCGGCGCGCGCGCCGTGGGCGATCTGGGGACCGACCGCAACACCGACAACGGTCCGAACTTCGACAACTACCGTTCCCGCGGCGCGACGCTCGAGCGCTACGATGTCGAGGCCAAGCCCGGCCCGCTGGTGATCCGCGCGGGCGCCTTCGGCATGCCCCTCCTGGCGAGCGAGATGCTCTGGGACCATGACATCCAGACTCCCGGCGCCGCGGCCGCGTGGGAGATCCCCGCCGGCGATTCCACGCTGACCCTGGCCGCCGCCGGCTTCTACGGGCCGCAGCGGGAAGGGGACCACACCCGCATCGGCGCCGGCCAGATCGTCTGGCGGCGCGGAGACGCCGACCGGTTCCAGGCCGAGGTCGCCGGCTCCTACTGGCATCTGGAGCCCGACGACCTCAAGGCCATCTACTTTCGCCAGAACTACTTCACCGTGGATTCGCAGGGGCGGCGCCACTACGTCTCACAGTTCCACGTCGGGGATCTCCTGGTCCGGCTCCGCTTTCCGATCGGCGGCGTTCCGGTCACGATCAGCCTCGACGGGCTCAAGAACTACGGCACGCGCGGCATCGCCAGGGACGACGGCGACGCGTTCGAAGGGAGCCTGACCCTCGGACGCGTGGGCAATCGCTGGGACTGGCGTTTCTTCTACACCTACCAGTACGTGGAGCGCGACGCCTTGAACGGCGCCTACAACACCGACGACTGGTGGTTTCACACCTGGTACCGCGGGAGCCGCGCGGGGATCGCCCTGACGGTTCTTCCGCGCATCTTCGTCCAGGGGACCGTGATGTTCCAGCGCCGGCTGGACCTGCCGATCACGCTCAACCGCGTCATGGTGGACCTGGTGAAGATGTTCTAGAGACGCAAACCGCCAAACGTGAGGCGTTAAACGTGGCCGGAAGCCGGCGCGATTCGTTTTACGTTTTACGCTTTCCGTTTCACGTCGGATAAGATCCCCATACGGATGGGCAAATTTCTCGTCGCCTGCGTGGAGGACCTGTTTTTCCGGTCCAAGATCGACGCGACCGTGCGCCACCTGTCGGTGCCCGTGCGTTTCGTGACCGCCGGGGAGCTGCCCGCGGCCTGCCGCGAGGAGGGAATCGCCGCGGCGCTGGTCGAGCTCTCCGCCCCGGGCGAGCCGCTGGCGGCCATTCGAGCGATCCGAAGCCACGATACGACCCGGGATCTCCCGATCATCGGCTTTCTCTCGCACGTGGATCGGGAGCTGGCGCAGAAGGCCGAAGCGGCCGGCGCCACGAAGGTGCTTCCCCGCAGCCAGTTCTCCGAGACCCTGCCCGACCTCGTCATGGACCTCGTCGCGCCGGGCACGAAGCGGCAGATCCAGGAGGAGCCGGAGCTGCCGGACGAATGATTCCATCGCAGCGTGATCGCACGTGATCGCACGTGATCGCAGCGTGATCGCAGCGTGAAGTTGAGGTTGGACATGAGCGGAGCGACTCGAAGAGAACTGCTCAAGGGAGCGGCGGCGTTTCCCCTGGCCGCCCAGATCAAGGCGGCACCCGCCAAGGGCACGCGTCCCCTGGTCATCTCCTCCCACAACGGCCTGCGCGCCGTGGAGAAGGCGTACCAAACGCTGGTCGCCGGAGGCGATCCGGTCGACGCGGTCGTCTCCGGCGTCAATATCGTGGAAGACGATCCCAATGACGTCACCGTCGGCTACGGAGGCATCCCCAACGAGGAGGGTGTCGTCGAGCTGGACGCCTCCGTCATGGACGGCCGGACCATGAAGTCGGGATCCGTCGGCGCCCTTCACAACATCAAGAATCCGTCGAAGGTGGCGCGCCTGATCATGGATCAGACCAACCGCGTCATGATCGTGGGAGAGGGCGCGCTGCGCTTCGCCAAATCGCACGGCTTCGAGGAGACCAACCTCCTGACCGAGCGCTCCCGCAAGATTTGGCTCTACTGGAAGGAAAACCTCTCCGGCAAGGATGACTGGATTCCCTCCGCGGCCGAGGCCAAGGACCCCGACATCCTCTGGTACATCGATCGGTACGGCGACGAGGACTTCCGCCCGCAGGGCACGATCAACTGCGACTGCGTGACGGCGCAGGGCGACCTGGCCGGTACGACCACGACTTGCGGTCTCTTCTTCAAGATCCCCGGGCGGGTCGGCGATTCGCCCATCATCGGCGCCGGGCTCTATGTGGACAACGAGGTGGGGGCCGCGGGCTCGACCGGATGGGGCGAAGGGAACATCCGCGTCGTCGGCGCCCACACCGTCCTCGAGCTGATCCGCCAGGGCAAGTCCCCCCAGGAGGCCTGCCTGGCGACGCTCGAGCGGGTCGTCCACCTGGCCAAGGAGCAGAAGAAGGACGCCAGGGGCCGGCCGCTGTTCGACCTGAACTACTACGTCGTCACCAAGGAGGGCCGCTACGCCGGCGCCGCGATGTGGAGCGGCTACAAGAACCCCAAGGGAGAGATCCGTCCTGCGCATTTCGCCGTCTGCGACGCCCAGGGACCGCGGCTCGAGACAAGCGCGTACCTGTACAAGAGGGACTGAGGAAGAATCGGACCATCGGGTGATCGGGTCATCGGGTGATGTTTCCAGGCCGGATGCTCGGAGCCCAAATCACCCGATCACCCGATCGCCAGATCACCCGATCGCGACTCGACCTCCGACTGCAGAACTTGCTCGATCCCGGCCGATGACCGCCCGGCTCGCACACTAGGACCATGCTCTCCCCCGCCTCCTGGCTCAGCGACCGGTTTCTCGACCTCATCACGCAGCCCCGCCGTCACTACCAGCACTTCGTCGACAATTCCCCGGAGACGCTGCGCCGGACCCTCCAGCCGGGCGACGTCCTCTTGGTCGACGGCGACCAGAGGGTGTCCCAGGCGGTCAAGTACCTGACCCAGTCGACCTGGTCGCACAGCGCGCTCTTCATCGGCGACGCGCTTCTGCGCCGGGACCCGGAGACGCGGCGGCAGACCCACCGCCGGTTCGGCCGCGAGGCCAAGTCGCTGATCGTCGAGGCCCTGGTGGAGAAAGGGGTCATCGTTTCGCCGGCGGTGAAATACATCGATTTGAACGTGCGGGTTTGCCGGCCCCGCGGCCTTCGCCTGGAAGATCGGGAGATCGTCATCGACCATGCCGTCTGCCGCATCGGGCACACCTACGACCGCCGCAATTTTCTGGATCTGGCGCGCTATCTCCTTCCGTTTCACCTGATTCCGGGGCGCCTGCGGGAAGACGCCCTGCACTTCGGCAGCGGCCTGGCGACGGAGACCATCTGCTCGACCCTGATCGCCGAGGCTTTCGGCAAGGTGCGGTTTCCCATCCTGCCCGTGCCGGCGCGGGCGGCCAAGGCGGTGACCCGGACGGGGCGGCTGCGCCAGCGGATCCTCGGACGCCCGACGCGGCGGGCCTACAGCGGCCTCCTGCGCGCCCGCCATCCGACCCTGGCCGTGCCCCGGGACTTCGACCTGTCTCCGTACTTCGACATCGTGAAATTCGACGCGCAGGCCGAGGGGTTCGACTACACCAAGCTCGAGTGGGAGGACGCGAGGACATAGCTCTCAGCCTTCAGCTCCCAGCCGTCAGCTCGGAGAAGGCACAGTGGTCCGGCCGATGGCTGAAAGCTGTGAGCTGACGGCCGTTCCCTTGACAGCCGCCGCCGTTCGGGTCTAAAAGGCCGATGTAAACGTTTACACCGCGTCACCGGGGGCCCCATGAGGAACGCGCCCGCGCCCCACTCGGTCGTCCGGCGGTCACGGAGCAGGCGCACGGCAGCGGCCGTCACGATCAAGGACGTCGCGCGGCACGCCGCCGTCTCGGTCGCCACCGTCTCGCGCGTCATCAACGAGCAGGGCCCCGTGCGCGACGAGACGCGCCAACGGATCCGCCGGGCCATCCGGCGGCTGCGGTACGCGCCCCACGGCGCCGCCAAGAGCCTGATCACCCGCCGGACCCACACCCTGGCGGTGCTCCTGCCCGACCTGTTCGGAGAGTTCTTCTCCGAGCTCATCCGGGGCATCGATCTGGCGGCCCGCCAGGGCGGCTACCACCTTCTGGTGTCCGGATCGCACGGCAGCCGGGCCGAGATGGAAGCGATGCTGCGAGCCATCCATGGGCGCGTGGACGGGCTGATCGCGCTGTCCCCGGATCTGCCGGAGCGGGCCTTCGACGAAAACCTCCCTCCCGGCTTCCCGGTCGTTCTCTTGAACGGCGGCGGACGGCGCGCGGCCTCCCGCTCGATCCGCGTGGACAACTACGGCGGAGCGGTCTCCATGGTGCGCCACCTGATCCGCCTCGGGCACCGCGCCCTCGCGTTCGTGACCGGCCCGCCCTCCAACCACGACGCCGCCGAACGGCGCCGCGGATTCCGGGACGCCGTGCGGCGCAAGCCCGGCCTCACCGCCCGGGAGGTGCCCGGCGACTTCCTGGAGGAAGCCGGATACCGGGCGGCGCCCCGCATCCTGGACGCGCGGCCGCGGCCGACCGCCGTCTTCGCCGCCAACGACGCCATGGCCATCGGCCTTCTGTGCGCCTTCCAGGAGCGGGGGATCCGGGTCCCCCAGGAGATCGCGGTCGTGGGGTTCGACGACATCCCCACCAGCCGCTTCATCACCCCGGCCTTGACCACCGTCCGGGTGCCCATCGCCGAGCTGGGGACCCGGGCGACGGCCCGACTCCTGCATGCGTTGCGTGAAGGTGAGCGATCAGCCGGCCCACCCGAGATTCTTCCGACCGCGCTGGTGGTGCGGGCTTCCTGCGGCCCCCCGAAACCGCGGGCGGGAGAGGCCGGGCGGCCGGTTCCACGCGCTTCGCGACCCCGCGCCCGACCGCAAATCATGAGCCCGACCGACGATTCGCCATCCGGAATTTTGATCGATTCCACATCGGAATCTTGATCGAGGAGGGAAACGATGAGACGCAAGGTGCTGACACAGGCGGCCGGGGGAATCCTGGGCTTTCTCCTGCTGGCCGCTCTCGGAGCCCCGGTGCTCCGGGCGCAATCAACGACCGGGACTCTGCGAGGCACGGTCAAGGACGAGACCGGCGGAGTCCTGCCCGGAGCCACGGTCGAAGCGGTCAACGACGATACGGGATTCCGGGTGGGCGCCACGACCGCGGCGGCGGGCTTCTTCAATCTGAGCGTCGCGCCCGGCCCCTACACCGTCACCGCCACGCTGCCGAGCTTCACGACCGAGACGCGCAAGACGCGGGTTCTCCTGGGGCAGACCCAGGGCCTGGACTTCGAGTTGAAGCTCGCGGCCAGGGAATCCGCGTCGGTGACCGTCACCGGCGAGGCCCCGGTCATCGAGGCCAAGAGCAACGAGATCGCGACCAACGTGACCGAGCAGCAGCTCCAGCAGCTCCCCCAGGACAACCGCAACTTCCTGTCCTTCGCCGCCCTGGCTCCGGGCGTGCGCTACAACGACTCGGCCCTCTCCAAGACCATCACCGCCGGAGCGGTCGACGCCAACGCCGTCAACGTCTTCATCGACGGCACCAGCTTCAAGAACGACGTCCTGACCGGCGGCATCTCGGGCCAGGACACCAGCCGGGGCAACCCGTTTCCCCAGAACGCCGTCCAGGAGTTTCGCGTGGTCACCCAAAACTTCAAGGCGGAATACGAGAAGTCCTCGAGCGCGATCATCACCGCGGTCACCAAGTCGGGCGGCAACGAGCTGCACGGCGATGGGTTCGGGGAGTACCAGAACAAGTCCCTGGTCGCCGACGACGACTGCGTCGACACCGTCAACGGGCGCTGCGGCACGGGCCACACGGCCAGCCACAAGAAGCCCGACTACACCCGGTACCAGGCCGGCGTCTCGATCGGCGGACCGATCGTGAAGGACGGGCTCCACTTCTTCGGCTCCTGGGAGTACAACGATCAGAACCGCGCCAACAACGTGGCGGTCGGCTCGCAGATCAACCAGGTGCCCGAGCCTCTGCGCACCCAGCTCCTTTCCTTCCAGGGCAACGTCACCAGCCCCTTCCGCTCCAACCTGGCCTTCGGGAAGCTGTCCTGGCAGACCGCTCCCTCCGACGTGGTGGACGCGAGCGGCTACTACCGCAAGGAGCACGAGATCCGCGACTTCGGCGGCCAGACCAGCGTGCAGAGCGCCAACAACATCGAGAACGGCGTGTGGAACGCGCAGGTCAAGAACACGCTCGCCGCGAGCTCCTACCTCTCCGAGACCACCCTTTCCTACAACGACTACCGGTGGAATCCGCAGCCGGTCAATCCCGGACAAATCGGCCTGAACTACGAGCAGGTGCTGCGCATCGGCGGAGGCAACAACCACCAGGACTTCGACCAGCGGCGGCTGACCGTCCGCGAAGACTTCAGTCTCCTGAACCTCAAGGCGTTCGGCGATCACGTCGTCAAGTCGGGCGCCTACGTCAACGCGAACCGGTACAACGTGCACAAGTTCCAGAACGACAATCCGGAGTTCGACTTCACCTCTTCGATCAGCCCCGATTTCAGCTTTCCGTACCAGGCCTTCTTCGGGTTCGGGAACCCCGACATCTCGGCGCACAACAACCAGTACGGCGTCTACGTCCAGGACGACTGGACCGTGAATTCCCGCCTGACCGTCAACGTCGGGCTGCGCTGGGACTACGAGACCGATCAGTTGAACAACAGCTACGTGACGCCGGCCAACGTCGTCAGCGAGCTCTCCGGGAAGGTGCCGCCGGACTACTTCACCGACGGCACCCAGCGCCCCAACTACAAGAACGAGTTCCAGCCCCGCGTCGGGTTGTCCTATGACCTCTCGGGCAAGGGAACGACGATCCTCTTCGGCGGCTATGGGCGCTACTTCGACCGGGACACCTACAACTACGTCCTCGACGAGCGGTATCGCCTTCAGTACACGCGGCTGCAGTTCCTGTTCTCGGCCGACGGACAACCCCGCAACGGCGTGCCGACCATCATGTGGAACCCCTCCTACCTCTCGGCCGCCGGCCTGGAAGCTCTGGTCGCCAGCGGGAACGGCCCCAAGCCCCAGGTCTTCCTGATCAACAACAACACCAAGCCGCCGGTCACCGACGAGTTCTCCGCCGGCGTGCGGCAGCAGTTCGGCCAAGTGGGGCTCTCGCTCTCCTACGCCGGGTCGCGCTCCCGCAATGGTTACACCTACATCTGGAACAACTTTCCGTGCTGCCAGCACCCCGCACCCGACTTCGCCGAGATCCTCCTGTCCGACGCGGACAAGCGCGGCTGGTACGACGCTCTGCTCCTCCAGGCCACCAAGCCCTACACCGCCGCTTCCAAGTGGGGCGCGACGCTCGCCTACACCTACAGCCACGCCACCGGAACGGGCGGCGACCTCTTCAGCCTCGATTACGTCAACGTGCCGGCCTACCCGCGCCACCGGACGCAGTTCGACGAGCGGCACCGGATCGTGCTCTCCGGCATCGTCGGGCTTCCCTGGGACATCCGATTCTCGACGCTCATCACGCTCGGCACGGGAACGGGCTATAACATCGTCTACTTCGACTATTTCGGCCCCGGCCTGGCCAAGGTCCTGAACTACGAGGGTTTCCAGAACGGAACGTTTCCGTACCAGGACATCGACGTGCAGCTCGCGAAGGATTTTCAGCTGGGCGGAGGCGCCCGCGTGGGCTTCACCGTCGGCGTTTTCAATTTGACCAATCACGACAACATCGATCCCGGCTCGATCAATGGGAATTTCTTCAAGGGCCCTAACGGCCCTATCCCGGACGTGGTGTTCGGAACCGGCGGCGCTCTCCTGACTCAACCCCGCCGGCTGCAGTTCGGCTTGACCGTGGGCTTCTAGGACGCCGCGGTCGACCGTGCCGCCGCGTCGGGCCGGCAGGAAGACTGGAGGGGGCGGGCTCGGGCCCGCCCCCTTCGGTTTCTGCGCCGTCGCGCTCCTCGTCTGGGCCGCGGCCTGCAGGCCTCCGACCCCTCCCGCACAGACGTCGGTGCCGCCGGGCGCGCGCCTGCCGCTCCAGGGACTCGACGCGCGCGCCGAGCGACTTCTCGATTCCGTCGAACGGCGCACCTTCGATTTCTTTTGGGAGACGGCCAATCCCGCCAACGGCCTCGTCCCGGACCGCTATCCCAGTCCCTCGTTCTCCTCGATCGCCGCGGTCGGCTTCGCCCTGACCGCCTATCCCATCGGAGTCGAGCGCGGCTACGTGACCCGCGAAGCCGCGCGCGCGCGGACCCTGACCACGCTCGAGTTCTTCGCCGGCGCGCCCCGCGGACCCGGCGCCGCCAACGTCACCGGGCACCTCGGTTTCTTCTACCACTTCCTGGACATGCAGACCGGCCTGCGCTTCCAGACGATCGAGCTTTCCACGATCGACACGACGCTGCTGCTCTCCGGCGCCCTCTTCTGCGCCTCCTACTTCGACCGCGACGACCCGCAGGAGGCCGCGATCCGGACTCTGGCCGACCGGCTCTACCGGGACGCGGACTGGAAGGGGCTGGAGCCGCGGCCGCCCTTCGTCTCGCACGGATGGACGCCGGAAGAAGGCTTCAACTCCTACGACTGGCGGGGCTACGACGAGGCCATGATCCTGTACATCCTGGCCTTGGGATCGCCGACGCATCCGGTCGAGCCGGCGGCCTGGCCGGCCTGGACCTCGACCTACCGCTGGGCCGCGTTCCAGGGGCAGCAGTACGTCACCTTCGCGCCGCTCTTCGGGTATCACTACTCGCAGGTCTGGGTCGATTTCCGCGGGATCCAGGACGCCTACATGCGGGACAAGGGGATCGACTATTTCGAAAACGCGCGGCGCGCCGCCCTTGCCCAGCGGGCCTACGCCGTCGAGAACCCGGAGGGCTGGCGCGACTACGGAGCCGAGGTCTGGGGCCTGACCGCGTGCGACGGTCCGGTCGACGGAGACTTCACGATCGACGGGCGGCGGCGCACCTTCCACACCTACTGGGCCCGGGGCGTGGCCCCGGGCGACCGGCGCGACGACGGCACGATCGCCCCGACCGCGGCGGTCTCCTCGCTCCCCTTCGCCCCGGAGATCGTGCTTCCCGCGATCGCGCAGATGGAGCGGCGCTATGGAGAGAGCCTCTTCGGCCGTTACGGCTTCTTCGACGCCTTCAACCCGACGTTCCGGCTGGCCGTGCCGGTCCATCACGGCCGGGTCGTTCCCGGCATAGGCTGGGTGGACGGCGACTGGCTCGGCATCGACCAGGGGCCGATCCTGGCCATGATCGAGAACGCCCGCACGGAGCTGGTGTGGAAGACGATGCGTCACAATACATATATTGTGAACGGCCTGCGCCGCGCGGGATTCACCGGCGGATGGCTCGCGTCCGCGCCCTGATCGCCGCGTTCGCGGCCCTGCTCGCCGCGGGCTGCTCCGGCGGGGGCGCAGACCGCCGGGGCTCGGTCACCACGGTCACCTTCTGGGGGATGGGGCGCGAGGGCGAGGTCGTCCACCAGTTGGTCGGCGAGTTCGAGCGCGCGAACCCCGATCTCCACCTGGCCGTCCAGCAGATCCCCTGGACTTCCGCGCACGAGAAGCTCCTGACCGCCTTCGTCGGACGATCCACCCCGGACCTGGCGCAGCTGGGCAACACCTGGATCCCGGAGTTCGCCGCGATCGGGGCGCTGGCGAAGCTCGATGCTTCCATCGCGGCGTCGCGGACGCTCGCGGCGGCCGACTACTTTCCGGGCATCTGGCGGGGCAGCCTCTACGAGGGCGCGGTCTACGGGATCCCCTGGTACGTCGACACGCGCGTCCTCTTCTACCGGCCCGATCTGCTGGCCCGGGCCGGGTTCCGGGAACCGCCGCGCAGCTGGGCGGACTGGCTGACGGCGATGCGCCGGATCAAAGCCCTTCAGGGACCGTCCGGGCATCCGATCCTGCTGCCCACCAACGAGTGGGAGCAGGTCACGATTCTCGGTTTGCAGCAGGGCTCGGAGCTCCTCGCGTCCGACGGCTCGCGCGGCGCCTTCGCCGGGCCCGCGTTCGCCGCCGCCGCGGCGTACTACGTGGGGCTTTTTCGGGAGGGCCTGGCTCCGCTGGTCAGCTACACGCAGATCGGAAACGTTTACCAGGAGTTCGCGCGGGGCACGATCGCGATGTGGCTCACCGGGCCGTGGAACCTGGGCGAGTTCCGGCGGCGGCTCCCGCGCGCGCAGCAGGACCTCTGGATGACCGCGCCCCTTCCGGCTCCGAGGGCGGAGGACTGGCCGGGAACGTCGTTCGCCGGGGGCTCGAGCCTGGCGGTGTTCCAGGCCTCGCGCCGGCCCCGGGAGGCCTGGCGGGTCATCGAGTTTCTCTCGCGGCCGGACGTCCAGGCGCGCTTCTACGATCTGTCCGGGGACCTGCCGGCCCGGACCGCCGCCTGGGATGGCCCGGCCCTGGCCGCCGACCCCAAGGCCCGCGCGTTCCGGACGCAGCTCGAGCACGTCGCGCCGATGCCGCGGGTGGCCGAGTGGGAGCAGATCGCCCAGAAAGTTCCCGAAGACCTCGAGCCGGCCGTCCGGGGACGGGAGAGCGTCTCCGCCGCGCTCGCCACCCTCGACAAAGACGTCGACCACATCCTGGAGAAGCGGCGCTGGATGCTGGCCCGGAGGAAGCGGTGAGATCGCCGCGCGGCCGCAGCGCCTTCCCCGGCGAAGCCCGGGCCGCTTTGATCTTCCTCGCGCCGGGCCTGTGCGTCATCGGCCTCTTCTTCCTCCTGCCGATCGCCGCCTCGCTCGCCCTCTCCTTCACCGACTTCGACATCTACGCGCTGGCCGATCCGGGCAACGTCCGCCTGGCCGGTCTGGTCAACTACGCCGCGCTGGTTCGCGATCCGCTCTTCTGGATCGCGCTGCGCAACACGTTCTACTTCGTCTTCGTCGGCGGCCCGTTGACGATCGGCGTCGCGCTCGCGGCGGCCCTCCTTCTCCACTCGAAGAGAGCGCGCGCCCGGGGCCTCTTCCGCACGATCTTCTTCGCGCCGTACGTGACGACGCTGGTGGGCGTCGCGGTGGTGTTCCGCTATCTCTACCACCCGCGGTTCGGCCTGATCGACCGGGCGCTCCACGCGCTCGGGATCGCGCCGATCGACTGGCTGGGCGACCCGCGCTGGGCCATGGCCGGCATCATCCTGCTGGCGATCTGGAAGAACTTCGGCTACGCCATGATCCTGTTCATCGCCGGGCTCGGCAACATCCCCGAGTCGCTCTACGAGGCGGCGCGCCTGGACGGCGCCGGACCCTGGCAGGTCTTCCGCAGGATCACCCTTCCGCTGCTCGGCCCGACCTTCCTCTTTCTCGGAGTCATGACGGCCATTGGATACTTCCAGTTCTTCGCCGAGCCGTACGTGATGACCAACGGCGGGCCATTGAACGCGACGCTGTCGATGGGGCTCCTCATGTACAAGCAGGGCTTCCGCTGGTGGAACATGGGCTACGCGGCGGCCATCGCCTTCGTCCTCTTCCTGATCATCCTGGCGGCCTCGGCGGTTCAGTTCGCGCTGGCCCGGAGGAAGGACGCGTGAAGCGGCGCGGCGGCGCGGTCCTCGTCAACACGGCGCTCGCGGCCGGAGCGGCGGTGACGCTGGCGCCGCTCTTGTGGATGATCTCCGCGTCGTTCATGAGCCCGGGGGAGGCCAACTCCCTTCCTCCTCCGCTCCTGCCGGCGCGCCCGACCGTCGGGAACTACCGCGAGCTCTTCACGCGCCTGGCGCTGGGGCGCGCTTTCGCCAACAGCCTGCTCCTGGCCGTCGCCGTGACGCTCCTCTCCCTGCTCTTGAACGGCATGGCCGGCTACGCCTTCGCCAAGCTGCGCTTTGCCGGGCGCGACCGGCTCTTCCGGACCCTGCTCGCGGCGATGGTCGTGCCCACGCCGGTCGCGATGCTGCCGCTCTTCCTGCTCCTGCGGTCGATGGGCCTGGTCAACACGTACGCCGGCGTGATTCTCCCCGCCGCGTCGACCATCCTCGGCATCTTCCTGGTCTACCAGTTCGCGCGGGCCCTCCCCGACGACCTTCTCGACGCCGCGCGGATGGAGGGCGCCGGAGAGTGGACGATCTTTCGCCGGATCGTGCTGCCGCTCCTGCGGCCGGTCCTGACGACCCTCGGCATCGTGACCTTCCTGGCGACCTGGAACGACTTCCTCTGGCCGTTGATCGTCCTGACCGGCGAGTCGCGCTACACGCTCCCGGTGGCGCTGGCGATCCTTTCGGGAGAGCACGCCCAGGACACCGAGCTGATGATGGCGGGCTCGGTGCTGACGGTCCTGCCTGTGCTCATCCTCTTCCTGGCGCTCCAGAAATCGTACATCTCCGGAATCCTGATCGGGGGAGTGAAGGAGTGAGTACGGACGGGGGGATGGAGGACGGGTGAGTGGGAGAGGGTGCGAGGGGGTGAGGGGGGGACGCCGGGACGCGGGGACGCGGGGAGCGATCCTGCTGGGTGCGCTCCTTCTCGTTGGCGGCACAGCGATGCAACAGCAGCCGTCGCCGAACGCCCTCGACGACTTCGAGGACCTCGCGCGCTGGAAAGCCGCGCCGTCGGCCGGCGTGAAGCTCGAGCTCTCGGCAACCGAAGGCCTCCACGGCCGGGCGCTGCGGCTCGATTTCGATTTCGCCGGCCGCGCGGGCTGGGCCGCGGCGCGCCGCGCCGTGGCACTCGACCTGCCCGAGAACTACGAGCTGTCCTTCGCCCTGCGCGGCCAGGGCCGCGCCAACGACCTGGAGATCAAGCTCGTCGACGCGTCCGGCGAGAATGTCTGGTGGTCGGTGCGTCGCGATTTCGAGCCGCCGGCCTCCTGGACCACGGTCCGGCTCAAGAAGCGCCACTTCTCCTTCGCCTGGGGGCCGGCGGGAGGCGGAGAGATCCGCCACGCCGCCGCGATCGAGTTCACGGTGACGGCGCGCGCGGGAGGCTCGGGCTGGATCGCGCTGGACGACCTGACGCTGACTCCCCTGCCGCCGCCCGGACCGCCGGCGCATCCGCCGGCGCTCTCGGCGTCCGCGGCCGCGCCGGGCTTCGAGGCCTCCCGCGCGATGGACGGCGATCCGTCGACCGCCTGGGACACCGGCGGCGGCGGCGCGGCCTGGCTCCAGATCGATTTGGGGCAACGGCGGGAGTTCGGAGGCCTGACGATCCAGTGGGAACCCGGGCGTTTCGCCCGCCGCTACGACGTGAAGCTCTCGCAGGACGGCGCGGCCTGGACCCTGGCGCGCTCCGTCGAGGCCGGAAACGGCGGACGCGACGACCTGTCGCTCCCGGAGTCCGACGCGCGGTACGTCCGGCTCGAGCTCGGGGAGGACGGCGCCTCCGCCGAATTCGGCATCCGGGAGATCTCGGTTCAGCCCCTGGCGTTTTCCGAAACGCCCAACGCGTTCTTCGAGGCCATCGCCCGGGACGCGCCGCGCGGAATCTATCCGCGCGCGTTTTCCGGGGAACAGTCCTACTGGACGGTCGTCGGCGTCGACGGCGACACGGACAACGCGCTCTTTTCCGAAGACGGCGCGATCGAGCCGCGGAAGGGGTCGTTCGCGGTCGAGCCGTTGCTCTGGCTCGACGGCAAGCTCGTCTCCTGGGGGGGGCCGAGATCGCGCATTCCCTCGAAGACGGGGACCTGCCCATCCCGACGGCAACCTGGTCTCTGCGCGGCGTGACTCTGGCCATCGCCGCGCTTGCCGACGGGACGCCGGGCCGCTCGTCGGTCCGCGTCCGCTACCGCGTCGCCAACCGCGGCGCCGGCGCGATTCGGGCGAAGCTCTTCCTGGCCATCCGTCCGTTCCAGGTCGATCCGCCCACCCAGTTCTTGAACGGCGCGGGGGGCGTCGCGCCGATCCACGAGCTCGCCTGGAACGGCTCGGCTGTCGCCGTGGACGGCCGGGAGGCCGTCTTCCCGCAGACGCCTCCCTCCGCCTTCGGCGCGGCGCCCTTCGACCAGGGTCCCATCACCGAGATCCTCGGGAGCGGCGCCCTTCCCGACCGACGCGAGGTCCGCGACGCGTTCGGGTACGCGAGCGGCGCCCTGGCCTTCGACCTCGAGATTCCTCCGAACGCCGGCAAGGAGGTCGTCCTGCGCCTGCCGATCCACGACGGCGCCGCCGACGAGCCGGCCGCGCGCCTCCCGTTCGCCCGCCGTCTCGAAACGGCCTCGCGCGCCTGGCGCGAAAAGGTCGGCCGCGTCGCCTTCGACGGTCCGCCGGCGGTCCAGGCGCTCGCGCGCACCCTCCGCAGCAACATCGCCTACGCCTTGATCGAGCGCGACGGTCCGGCCCTTCGTCCGGGCACCCGCTCCTACGCACGCTCCTGGATTCGCGACGGCGCGTTGATCGGCGAGGCCCTCCTGCGCACCGGGCACCCGGACGTGGCGCGCGGCTACGCCGAGTGGTTCGCCGGATTTCAGGACGCCGACGGCCGGGTCCCCTGC
This sequence comes from uncultured Acidobacteriota bacterium, assembly GCA_963733955.1. Lineage (GTDB taxonomy): Bacteria > Acidobacteriota > Thermoanaerobaculia > UBA5066 > Gp7-AA6 > DATFTF01. The sequence goes on along the minus strand of CAVTEW010000001.1, from coordinate 108,160 downwards.
TGCGTCGACCGCCGCGGCGCCGATCCGGTGCCCGAGAACGACAGCTACGGCGAGCTCCTGTACTTGATCGCCGAGGTCTGGCGATTCACCGGCGACCGGGCCTTTCTCGAGCGCATGCTGCCGCACCTCGAGCGCGACGTCGCCGCCATCGACCGGCTGCGGCAGACGCAGCGGACCGAGGCGTACCGCGCGAGCGGCAAGCTCCCTTTCTTCGGCCTCCTGCCCGAGTCGATCAGCCACGAAGGCTATTCGGCCAAGCCGGTCCACTCCTACTGGGACGATTTCTGGGCGTTGGCCGGACTGCACGACGCCTCCGACGCCGCCGCCGCGCTGGGCCGCCCGGATCTTGGGCAGCGCTGGACGACCACGGCCGACGAGTTCGAGCGCGATCTGCTGGCCTCGCTCGCCCGCACCATCGCTTCGGGCGGCCTCGACTACATCCCCGGGTCGGCCGAGCTCGCGGATCTCGACCCGACCTCGACCACGATCGCGCTCGATCCGGCCGGCCTGGCCGACCGGCTCCCGCGGCCGGAGCTGACCAACACGTTCGAACGGTATTTCTCGGAGCTCACGCGCCGGCGCGACCCGCGGACGGCCTGGGAGGCCTACACGCCCTACGAGGCCCGCGAGATCGGCACCTTCGTGCGCCTGGGCTGGCGCGAGCGGATCCCCGGCCTGCTCGACTTCCTGCTCGCCGGCCGCCGGCCCGCGGCGTGGAACCAGTGGGCCGAGGTCGTCGGGCGCGAGGCGCGAAAGCCCCGCTTCGTCGGGGACATCCCCCACGCCTGGGTCGGAGCGGACTTCATCCGCTCGGCGCTCGATCTCTTCGCCTACGAACGCGGCTCGGATCGGGCGTTGGTGCTGGCGGCGGGAATCCCAGCGGGCTGGCTCACGCGGCCGATCCGCGTGGATCGCTTGAGGACGCCCTATGGCGAGCTGTCCTACACGCTGCGGCGCCAGGGTCGGGCTCTGCGCGTCTCCGTCGCCGGCGGGACGAGAATCCCGCCCGGAGGGATCGTCCTGCAGCCGCCGCTCGCCGCCTCGGCCCGTCGGGTCACGATCGGCGGAAAAAGCGTTCCCTTTTCGGGAGAGCTCGTCTTGAGAAGCCTGCCGGCCGAGGTTGTCTACGAAGGGATCGCAGCGGGAAGGCTCTGACCCTCTCCGAGGTCTACCACGAATACGCGCCGGGATCGTGGAGCTTGCCGGAGGCGACGGCCTCTCGAAGCGCGGCGAGATCCTCGAGCTTGCCGTCGACGCGACCTCCCCAGCGGAATTCCGGATCCTTCCCCTTCTCCAGGCCGAACGCGGCCACGTAGTAAAGGTGCGCGATGCCGCCGCGCTCGTAGTGCACGACGGCCAGCGAGTCGTCGACCGCCGCGAAGACCAGGCGCCTGCCCGGCAGCTCGCGACCGGGCATGATGGCGTCCCCGGCTTGAAAGGGCTGGTCCGGATCGGCCATCACGAGTTTGTCCTGGCGCATCAGCGAAGCCAGGGCCGCCCTGACCGGCGCCGGGAGCCCCGCGACGGACTTGACAGCCGTCATCTTGCCGGAGGCCATGCGTTTTCGATCTTCGGACGACGGCCCATGCTCTCCCGGCTCGGAGAGGCCGAGCGCGGCGACCGAAGCCAACGCGAGAAGGAACGGCCAGCGAGAGCGGCTCATGGATCGACCTCCTGAAAAACGGGGCCGGGACAACCGGCCCTCGTCTGCGCTGTCTACTCCTTTTGCACGGCCAAGTCGAGCGCATCGGCCAACCACACATTGGCACCGTCGAAAGCCATGCCGATCGGGGCGCGCCCGACCGCGATCGGCGGGCCGGGAAGACCGGTTGCGACCGCGATCTTCTGGACGGTGTTGTCGATGGAATTGCCCACCCACACATACGCTCCGTCGAAGGCCAGAGCGCGCGGTTGAACTCCGACGGGGATGGGAGCGCCGGGAATCCCCGGTTGCCACCGGAATTCTCTGGACAGTGCCGTCGGCGTCGTTGGCGACCCACATGGATACGCCATCGAACGCCAGCGCGCCCGGAAACGCTCCGACGGCGATCGGGGGACCGGGAATTCCCGTGGCGACCGGGATTTTCTGCACTGTCCCATCCCCGGCGTTGGTGACCCATATGCTCGTGCCGTCGAACGCGAGTGCGATTGGTGCGACGCCGACGGCGATCGGCCCTCCGGGAACTCCCGTCGAGACTGGAATCTTTTGCACGCTGTTGCCAAGCTGGTTAGCGACCCAGATGTTCGCGCCGTCGAACGCGAGACCATCGGGTGCCAGCCCGACGGAAATCGGAGGACCGGGCGTGGCTGTCGCGACGGGAATCCTTTGTACGGTGTTGTCGGAGCCGTTCGCGACCCAGACGCTTTCGCCGTCGAAGGCGATCCCATAGGGGTTTATGCCGACGGTAATCGGCGGTCCGGCGACGCCTGTTGAGACGGATATTTTCTGGACTACCCCGGGTAACCCGGCGGGCGCGACCAGTTCGGTGACCCAGATGTTCGTCCCGTCGAACGCAAGTTTGTTGGGAACGCCTGCCACGGCAACGCGCCCACCTGTTTGTAAGGCCGGGTACCAGCGCAGCAAGGCGATCTGAAGTGGATTGAGCGAGGCTCCCGGCGGACCAGCCGGGCCAGTCGCTCCTGTTTGTCCGACCGGTCCTTGCGGTCCGGCTGGGCCTGTCGGTCCGGCGGGTCCCACGGGACCCTGCGGGCCGGAGGGGCCCGTCACGCCCGGCGGACCAGCAGGACCGATCGGTCCCTGGGCTCCCGGCGGCCCCGCGGCGCCGACCGGGCCGGCGGGGCCAGGAGGGCCGGCCGGTCCCGTAGGACCGGCGGGGCCATTCGATCCTGCGGGTCCTGCAGGGCCCTGGGCGCCCGTCGGACCGGGGGGGCCGGTCGGTCCGGGAAAGCCCTGCGGTCCTTGCGCCACAGTCGAGGCGATCTTCAATGTGTCCTCGCCCTGCGGCGTGATGACGATGTGGTCGCCGGCCACCAGTGTCAGCACGCCGGTTTTTCCGTTCAAGCTCGTGACGCCCGGCGGAGACTCCTCGAAGGACATATCGAATCCGGTCGGGTCCTGGCTCTCGTTGGCCACCTGTGCACCGGCCATGAGGATGCGGCCGTTTCCGGCGATCACGGTTGCCCGCAGCCGCGCGTTGTTCGTCGCAATCGACGCAAGGATGTCCGTCACATTGAGCTGGAGTTGCTCGTAGGCCGAAAGCGTGTAGTCCTTGCTTGCGATCCCCTGGCCTTCGGGATCGAGCAGCTCGACCCTCACGGTCGGCCCGCCGCCTTCGGTCTCGAGCAGCACGAAGTTGTAACGAACGTCGTCCGAGCCGCCCTGGCTGACGCCTTGAACGGTCGTCGATTGTCCGACCCCGATCGCCAGCGAGGCCGGCACCGCGGAGAACGACACGCCTTCCGAGCTGCCCAGCGCCGCCCCGGGCGGGAGGTTGTAGACACGGGCCGACGCGATCAAGGGCGCCGACGAGGTGATCCTCGCGGCACCGACGGCGCTGGAGATCCCGAGCTTGTCGCCGACGACGTTCCCGTACATCCGCGTTTGACCCGCCCCCAGGCTGTCTGAAAAGGACACCGGGCTGGGATTGCTCTGGCCGCGCAGAAGGAAGTCGAACCGAAAGTTCGCGGCGGCGCCCGTCGGATTGGTGATCCAGACAGTCGTGTAGAACTCGCTGCCGCCCTGTCCCGCGATTCGGCCGACGAGCGGAAGATAGACCTCCACGGACTGAAAGCCAGCAAGGAGCGGCCATCGCGCCATCAGGAGGGCTGCGATCGCGAGGATCATCGCCTTCCACTGTCGAACAGCGCGTCTTCGCCGCGGGAGTGACATGTCGGTCATAGTCCGACCTGGGACTTCGCGGCGACCTTGTCGTTGACGAACGTGACCGTGATGGCCTTAGCGCCGCTGTGCCACATCAGGACCTTCGCCGACGCGGCGCTGGCGGGAGAACCCGATCCGGGTATCGGCATCGCGGCAGACGGGGCGGCGACGGCCGTGCTGGCCTGCTCCGTTCCCGGCCCGAGAATCGACTCGACGTCCTTCGGCGTCATCCCGTTGGCGACCTTGTCGTAGTTCTCCCGGGTGAGCCTGCCCGTGCAGGCCGCCGCGGCCAGGGACAGGACGACCGATGCAATCAGAATTCCACGCTTTGTTCTCATGGCTCCTTCTCCATCTCCCGCACTCCGAGTCTCTCCAGGGCCTTGCTACCGGGAGAGCTTGAAGACGCTTCCGTCACAGAGCCTCGAGACGCTCCCGTCCGAGACTTTCGTGACACTTCCGTCCGCGAGCCTCGTCCCCTGGACGACGATGCCTCCGGTGACTCTCCGTGCCTGCCGCAGTGTCAGGGTCTTCGCGGGGAGATTCTTGACTCTCTTCGACGATTTCTGCGCTCGTTGTCCGGCCATTGGGACCTCCTTGTTTTTCTTCTCGCAAAGGGGACCGACGAGAAGACAGCTGCCGGGCGAGCCACCGTGAACTATGATTGCGGCAAACTCGGCCAGGGTGGCCAACTCATGCCCAAGCAAGCAGATCCACCGCCAGAAGATCGACTCGGCGCGGGAGAGATCACCGATCTCTTGCGAGCGGTCGAATCGGGGGACCAGGAAGCGGTTGGACGTCTCTTCGCGACGGTCTATGACCAGCTTCGGCGGCTGGCGCGGCGCCAGCTCAACATCGTGCGCCGACATGGCACGCTCTCCACGACCGAGTTGGTCCACGAAACCTACTTGAAACTGTCCCGGGGCGCTCCCTGGTCCCTGCGGGACCGCTATCATTTCTATGCCACGACGGCCCGCGCCATGCGAATGGTCATCGTGGATGACGCCCGTCGGCGCATGTCCGCCAAGCGAGGGGGCGGAGAGTGGCTCCTCTCGCTCGACCGGGCGGAAGGCGAATCACAGGGGCTCCAGAGTCCGGACGAGCTCCTGGCGCTGGATGAGGCGTTGTCTCGCCTGGAGAATGAGGATCCTCACCTCGCGCGCCTGGTGGAATGGCGTTTCTATGCCGGGCTGTCCGTCGAGGACATCGCCCGCACCTTGGAGGTCTCCGAACGCACGGTCGTCCGTCACTGGCGGGCGGCCAGGGCTTTTCTGGTTCAGCAGCTTTCCTCCGCGCCGAGCGCGGCCGAGCGACCCTCCGAATGAGCGCGCCTCCCCAGTCTCCCGATCAGGGAAGCGCAATCGTCTGTGGTCGGTGTCCTCTCTTCCTCCCAAACGCCGAGTTGCGGAAAAGAGGCGCCAGGGATTGATGGACAGCCGCTGGTGACGGACGCGGGAAAGTCGACTCTCCGGGAAGCCGTGGAGATCTTTTCGGAGATCGTGGATCTGCCCGCGGCCGAGATCGAGCAACGGCTGGCGCGGGTCGAGGCGTCCAATCCGGCTGTGGCCGATCGCGTGAGGGGCTTGCTCACGAGCGACCGCGCGGCGGGCTCTTTCCTGGAGAAGGACGCCGGAGCTTACGCGCAGAGCTTCTTCGAGGGGAGTGCCGAACCGGAGCCGGAAGAGCTCGCCGGATCGATCGGTGAGACAGTGGGATCGTACCGACTCGTCTCTCTCTTGGGACGGGGAGGAATGGGCGAGGTCTGGGTCGCGCAGCGCGTGGACGGGCAGTTCGAACAGCGTGTCGCGCTCAAGCTCCTGAAGCGCGGGATCGACTCCGAGGGCGTCCGCCGCAGGTTTCTTCAGGAGCGGCAGCTGCTGGCGCAGCTCGACCATCCCAATACGGCGCGCCTCCTGGACGGAGGGACGGCGGCCGACGGCCGGCCGTTTTTCGTGATGGAGCTCGTGTCGGGCCAGCCAATCACCGATTACTGCCGCCACCGAGACCTGCCGCTGGAGGCCCGGCTCGCTCTGATCGCGACCTGCGGGGACGCGGTCGCGGCCGCGCATCGGCGACTGGTTGTCCACCGTGACATCAAGCCTTCCAACGTCCTCGTCGATCAGGAGGGCCGCGTCAAGCTGCTGGACTTCGGAATCGCCAAGGTGTTGTCGGAGGAGGATGGCCGCTCCGGCGACCCGTCGACGCGCGTGGACGAGCGCATCTTGACTCCCACGTACGCGGCTCCGGAGCAGATCCTGGGTGAGCCCATGACGACCGCGACGGACGTCTATGGGCTGGGCGCGGTGTTGTACGAGCTGTTGACGGGAACCCCGCCGCACACGCGCAAGGCGGCCTCCGCGGCTCTGCTGGCCTCGCAGGTCGAGCGCGAGACGGTGGAGAAGCCCAGTCGAGCCGTCCTGACGACTTCGCCCGGAGGCTCCCCGCGCGAGGGCCGGCGGCTCTCCAAGCGGCTCCAGGGAGATGTCGACGCGATTGTCCAGAAGGCTCTGCGCCGGGAGCCCGAGCGACGCTACGCAAGCGCCGCGGAGATGGCGGAGGACATCCGCCGGTCTCTCTCCGGGCAACGGATTCAGGCGCGGCCCGACACCGTGGCGTATCGCGCCCGCAAGTTCGTGGGCCGCCATCGGGCCGGAGTCGCCGCCGCGGTGCTGGTCCTCCTGGCGCTGGTGGCCGGGCTGACCGCGGCCCTCTGGCAAGCGCGGGTCGCGCAAGGCAACGCCCGGCGCGCCGAGCGCAACGCGCGCCGCGCGGAACGCGTCCAGGGCTTTCTGATCGATCTTTTCAAGGGTTCGGATCCGAATCAGACCGGCGGGGAGAAGGTCACCGCGCGTCAGCTTCTCGCGGTTGGCACGCGTCGCATCGAGAAGGAGCTTGCCGCCGAGCCGGCGGTTCAGGCGGCGCTCTATGACGCGATCGCTCAGATTCAGCTCAGCCTCGGCGCGCTCCCCGAGGCGAAGAGTCTGGCGCGGCGGGCGCTCGCCGAAAGGCGCCGGGCTCTCGGCGCCGACGATCCGGCGACCGATCTGAGCCGTCTGACACTGGCAGAGATCGACTCGGAGCTCGCGGAGGAAGAAGCGGCCGAGCGAGAGTTGCGAGCTCTCCTGCCGAGGCTCACGGCGGCGTACGGAGCGGACGGCTCCGAGACGCTGCGCGCCAAGCAGGCCCTCGCCTCGGTCTTGCTCAATCGAACCAAGAACGACGAGGCGCTCGGGCTCGCAACGGAGCTCGTGGCCTCCCGGCGTCGAAACGACGACGGGAGCGCAAAGATGGCGTCCAGCCTCCTGCTTCTCGGCCTCATCGAGGAGAACTCGAGCCGGTTCGACGACGCGGAGAGCTTGTACCGGGAGGCGGTCGCGCTCTACGAGCGTACGGTTGGCCCGGACAATCCGCAAACGGCCGAGGCGCTCTGGAGTCTGGCCGAGCTGCACGCCTTTCGCGGCCGGCGCGGCGAGGCGGAGCAGGAGTTCGAGCGCGCCCTGGCCGTCGAGCGAAAGAGCGTCGGCGAGAAGAACCCGCTCCTCGCCTCAACGCTGATCGACCTGGGGTCCCTCTACATGAACGAGAGGCGATATTCGGAGGCGGACGCCTCGCTGAAAGAGGCCCTCGGGATCTATCGGACTCTCGACCATCCCGACGCCGCGGACGCCCTGCGGATTCTCGGTGTGTCCCTGATCAATCAGGAGCGCTATTCGGAGGCCGAGCGGCAGCTCGAGGAAGCCGTCGCGTTCTCGAAATCGAAGCTCGGACCGTCGCATCAGGTCACGATGACCGCGCTCGGCAACCTCGGCGAGGCGCAACTGCGCCTGGGGCGCCTGGATGTCGCGCAGAAGAACCTCCAGGATTCGGTCGCGGGCCTCGAAGCCGTCTACGGAAAGGACGCGGACAACCGCCGGGCACCGCTCAACCCCCTGGGCGAGCTTTTGCGCCTCCGCGGCCGCGTCGACGAAGCGGCGCAGCTTCATCGCAGAGAGCTCGCCCTGCAGCTCAAGTCCGAGGGGCCCGAGAATCCCGCGGTTCCGGAAACGCGTCTGCAGCTCGCGCTCGACCTTCTCGAGCAGGCGACGCCGGAGAACCTCGGCCAGGCCCGGGCGCAGCTCGATCAGGCCGTCGAGCTCCAGCGCAAGATCGACTCGGACCACCCTCGTTTGGACGAGATGCTTCTGGCCAGCGGAAGAGCGGCCCACGCCCAGGGAGACGGAGCACGCGCGCGGCGCGATCTCCGGGAAGCGCTCGAACGCCTCAGGCGCCACCATGGAGAATCGGACCCGCGCACCCGGGCGGCCCGAGAAGCCCTGCGACGCGTGTCGGGCTTGCCCCGATAGAGGCCCGTCGCGCGGACCTGTCCGGCCGCGCGCGATTCTATTTGGCCAAGACCCGGCCCCCCGTGCGGATGACCTCGGCATAGAACCGCGCGCTCGCCTTGAGGGTCCGCTGCTGGGTCTCATGGTCCACGTGCACGATCCCGAACCGCTTGGCGAAGCCGTGGCTCCACTCGAGGTTGTCCAGGAGCGACCACACGAAGTAGCCGCGCAGATCCACGCCGGATTGAAGGGCCTTCCACGCCGCGGCCAGGTGCGACCGGAGGTAGTCGACGCGCAGGGGATCCTCCACGATCGGGCCGCGCGCCGTCTTGGGGTCGGGGCAGGCGGCGCCGTTCTCGGTGATGTAGACGGGGAACGTTCCGTACCGCTCGCGCAGCCACAGCAGCGTGTCGCTCAGGCCCTGCGGATAGACCTCCCACCCCGTGGTCGTGTGGGGGCGCCCGGTCTGGCGCACCGAGCGCGCCCGCACCGGGAGCGCCGCCGGCGCGTGCCGCGTGACCCCGCGCGTGTAGTAGTTGACGCCCAGAAAATCGAGCGGCTGCGCGATCTCCTCAACCTCGGCGGGAGGCGGCTCCGGCCAGGCCTCGCCGAAGATCTCCGCCAGCTCCTCCGGATACCGCCCCAGGAAGACCGGATCGAGAAACTGGCGGTTCATGTACGCGTTCGCGCGGGCCGTCGCCGCGATGTCGGCGGCCCCCGCCGACGCCGGGTATTTCGGCTCCAGATTCACCGCCAGTCCGATCGCGTGCTTGCCCTCCGCGCGGTAGGCCCGAACGGCCTGCGCGTGGGCGCGCAGCAGATGGTGCGCGGCCCGCGGCGCCTCGAAGAGGCTGCGATGGCCAGGAGCGAGCTTGCCGTGGAGGTAGCCGCCGTCGGTGACGACCCAGGGCTCGTTCAGCGTCGCCCAGAGCTCGACGCGGTCGTCGAGCGCGCGGTAGAGGACGCGCGCGTAGTCGGCGAACCAGCCGGCCATGTCCGGATTGAGCCAGCCGCCCCGGTCGTCGAGCGCGGCCGGAACGTCCCAGTGAAACACGGTGACCGCCGGCCGGATGCCCGCGGCGAGGAGGCTGTCGACGAGGCGCTCATAGAAATCGAGCCCCTTGCGGTTGACGGGTCCGCGCCCGTCCGGAAGGACGCGGCTCCAGGCGACGCTGAAGCGGAACGCGTTGAGCCCGAGATCCCGCATCGTCGCGACGTCGTCGGGGTAGCGGTGGTAGAAATCGCACGCGGTGTCGCCGGTGTCGCCGCCGGCGACGAGCTCGGGCGTGTGGGTGAATCGGTGCCAGTTGCTCGGGCCGGCGCCGTCGGCCAGCGGCGATCCCTCCACCTGATACGCGGAAACCGCCGCGCCCCAGAGGAAATCGCTCGGAAAGACGAAGGCGGCGTCCTTGGGGCTCATCGCGGATCCCCGCCGGCGTCGCCCGGCGAGATCCCCGGAACGGTCCCGCGAGGCCGCGGACGGCCCGGAAAGGCGGTCGGGCGGCGCGCGGCCGCGCCCGACCGACCTAGGATCCGCCCCGGCCTCCGGACAGGATTCCGTTGACCGATTCGAGCCGGCGTTCGAGCACCCGGCGCAAACGCTGCACTTCTCCTTCGGCGGCGGCGAACCGCACGCTGCCCCCCTGGAACTCGAAGCGCATCACGGCGTCCCGGTCCTCGGCCACGACGCCCAGGAGACCGGCGCGGTAGGCGCGCATCCACTCCGGAGACGGCTCCGTGTCCAGATGAATGCGGTAGTAAAACCGCCCTTCGGTCGCGGGCCCTTCCTGGACCGGCGGCTCCTGCGCGAGCCAAACGCGGTGCGTCGGCGCCGCCTCGCCGGGGCGCCTCCGAATCGGCTTGCGATACTGCGGACGTCTGGGAATGCGTCGATCTCCTCTGGACGCAATTCTGTCACGTCCCCACCGCGACTTCCAAGACCTCTGAGCCGGACGGGGGGGGACGGGCAGGAGGGGGGATGGGGAAAAGGCTCCTCGATCTCCCCGCGTCCCCGCGTCAGTATGTCTCCGCGTCCCGCGTCAGCTCGTCGTCCCGAACGACCCCGCGGAGACGATTGTGAACCGGTCGGGATGCACTCTCTTGCGGAATTCCGCGTCGGCCTCCTCGCGCGTGATGGCCGCCAGGAGGCCGGGAAAGCGGTCCAGGTAGTCGATCCCGAAGCCGTAGTAGACCGCCGCGTCGATCGCCGAGGCGATCCCGGAGTTGGAGCCGAGGTCGACCTTGAACTTGCCGACCCGCGAGCTCTTCTCCTCGGTCATCTCCTTGCGCGTCAAGCCGCTCTCGAGGAATTTCGCGATCTCGTCGAGCGTCGAACGGACCGCGGCGTCCCGGCTTTCGGCCTTGACCGTCAGGCTGACGACGAAAGGGCCGGCCACGTGGGTCGCGTGGAACGACGAGTGGATCCCGTAGGTCAGGCCTTCCGTGTCCCGCACCCGCACGCCCAGGCGCGAGGTGAGCGAAGACTGGCCCAGCGCCGAATTGGCCAGGGTGCAGGGCAGATATCCCGGATCCGTTCGGGTCAAATCGGCCGGGCAGGCCAGCACGACGTCGGCGCTGGCCTTGTCGGCCATTTCGACGGTTTCCGCGGCCGGCGCCGCCGGAGGCACCGCGCAGGCCGGAACCTGCCGCGGCGGCCCGGACCGCCAGCCCCCCAGCCGGCGCTCCAGACCGTCGAGGATGCGCGGCGTCTCGACGTCTCCCACGACCACGAGCTGAAGGGTCGAAGCGCCGTAGCGCTGCGCGTAGAAGCCGGCCAGATCCTCCCGCGACAACCCCTCCACCGCGGCGATCCGTTCCGGCCCGCTGCGACGGTGGTACGGATGGCCCAGCGGGTAGATCCGGCGCGTCGCGGCCTCGTAGGCGCGGACGGAGGTCTGGTCCTGCTGCTGGCGGATCGATCCGACCAGGCGCTTCTTTTCCTTGTCCAGCTCCTCGACCGGGAAGGCCGGCCCGGTCAGGACCTCCGCCAGCAAGTCCAGGAGCAGCTCGACGTCCCGCGAAAGCGCGGCCCCGCCGATATCCAGGCCCACCGGGTCCGAGGCGTCGGCGGAGAAGGACAGCGAAGCGCCCCGGCTTTCGAGGCTCTCGGCGATCTGGAGCTTGGTGTGGCGCTCGGTTCCCTTGAGAAGCTCTCCGGCGGTGACTCCGGCGATCAAGCGGCGATCCGGCGGCGCGTAGAGCCCGCCGGCGTTCATCGAGCCGGAGACCGCCACGGTGGGGTTGAAGTGGTTCTCCAGGACGAAGAGCTGCACGCCGTTGGGTAGGCCCCGGTGGGCCGCGGCTTCCGCGAAGGGACGCCGGCCGGAGGCGGACGAAACGGCCACGCGCGCCGTCTTCCTCACTCCTCCTCCGCCTCGATGTCGCCCTCGGACGGCACGGCGCCGCCGCCCTTGGGAAGAAAGAGGCCCGCGGTCAGAGCGTCGTCCAGCAAGTACGCGCCGGCCACGCGCTGGATGTCCTCCCGGGTCACGCGGCGGATCGCGCCAGGATAGTCGGCGTACCAGTCCCAGTCGGCGACGGCGATCGCCTCCGACAACGACGCGGCGATCTGGTCGGTCGAGTCGCGATCGAAGATCACTTCGGCCTCGATCTGCGTCCGCGCCTTCTCCGCCTCCGCCTCGGGCACTCCCTCGCGGGCCAGCCGCGCCACTTCGTCGCGGATCACCGATTCCACCGCGGCGGGCTCGACCCCGGGCCGGACCGGCGCGAACACGGAAAAGAGCGCGGGGTCCCGCAGCTGCCAGGGGACGACGGTCACCGACAGCGCCAGGCTCTTCTCGACCAGCGCCTGGTAGAGGCGGGAGGTCACACCTCCGCCGAGGATGTTGCCCAGCAGCGCCAGGGCCGGCGTGTCCGGATGGCGCGCCTCCACGCTGCGCCAGGAGAGCGAGATCCAGGCGACCTGTCCGACCCGGCGGATGACGAAGCGCCGCTCCCCTTCCTGCGGAGGCTCGCAGGTGTACACCGGCGGAATCGGCCGCGCCGAGGGGGGAATCGCGGCGAAGTGGCGGGCGACCGTGGCCAGGGCCTGCGCCTCCTCGAAGTCTCCGATCACCATCGCCGTGGCGTTGTTGGGATGGTAGAAAACGTCGTAGAACTCCTTGAGCCGCTCGGTCGAGACGGCCTCGATGTCGCTCCTCCATCCGATCGTGGGGTGGTGGTAGGGATGCTCGCGGAACGCGGTGGCGAAGGTGAGCTTGTAGAGCACCTGGAACGGGGAGTTCTCGCCCCGCTCGAACTCGTTGCGCACCACGGTCATCTCCGGCTGCCGGTCGGCGTCCCGCAGAAGCGCTCCCCGCATGCGCGAGGCCTCGATCCGGACGGCGTCCTCCAGCCGGTCCGACGGGAGCGTCTCGTAGTAGTTGGTGCGATCGAACCAGGTCGTGGCGTTGAAGCGGGCGCCCATGGCCTCGAGAACCGCGGCGATGGCGGTCCCCTTCTCGCGGTTGTATCGGGGCGTTCCCTTGAACATGAGGTGCTCGAGCAGATGCGTCGCGCCGGTGTAGCCGACCGCCTCGTTGCGGCTGCCCACGTGGTAGACCACGGCGAACGTCACCACCGGAGCCACGCGGTTCTCCAGGAGCACCAACCGCAGGCCGTTGGAGAGGCGCCATTCGCGGAATCCCGATTTCTCGCGGAGAAACTCGAAGCCGCCGCCGCGCGTCCTCGGCGGTCGCGACTTCGGACTTGCGACCTGGGATTTCGGACGAGCGGCGGGCCGCCTCCCCTTCGTCCTCCGTCCTTCGTCCTTCCTCCGCATCTACCTTCCTCCCGCCACGTCCTCGGCGCCGTCCACGCCGAGGATGTTGCCGGAGATCCACCCCGCGCCGTCGTCGCAGAGGGCCACCAGCGCGGACGCGACGTCTCCGGGAACGGTGAGCCGGCCGGCCGGATGCATCCGCCCCATCCGGTCGATCATCTCCGCGTTGCCGGGGATCTTGCGCAGGGCCGGGGTGTCGGTGATCCCGGCCCGCAGGGCGTTGACGGCCACGCGGCGGGGCGCCAGCTCCACGGCGAGCTGCCGCACGTGGGCTTCCAGGGCGCACTTGGCCGCGGACACTGCTCCATAGGCCGGCCAGACGATGTGGTCGCCGGCCGAGGTCATGGCGAAGACGCGGGCCCCCGGCGCGAGCAGGTCCGAGAAGACCAGGTCCTGCACCCAGTACACCAGCGAATGCGCCATCACGTCGAGCGTCATCTCCATCTGGGCGCGGCTGATCGACTCCTCGCGCGCGGCGGCGAAGTACGGCTTCAACGTGCCGAAGGCGAGCGAGTGGAGGACGACGGAGACGCGCCCCTCGGGAGGCTCGGCGCCGCAGCGCTCCCGGATCGCCGCCACCACGTCCGCGCGGCGCGCGTCGTCGGCGGCGTTGACGTTGAAGAACTCGGCCTGCCGTCCCGCCGCGGCGATCTCCGCGACGATGCGGTCGGCGTTGGCCTGGGTGGCCTTGCGGTCCAGGTGCACGCCGAAGACGTTCCATCCGGCGCGGGCCAGAGCCACGGCGCAGGCCTCCCCGAACCCCGAAGAGGCGCCCAGGACCACGGCCCACCGCGACGTCGTGCTGGTCGCCAAAGCGGGCGGATCTTACATGATCGCGGCGATCGCCTCGCCGGACTTCCTCCTTCGCCCTTCGTCCTTTACTTCTCAGCGATCCCGCGCGATCCCGGCGATCTCGGCGATGTCCGCTAGACTGCTCGGAGATGTCTCGCGACCGCTGGCTTCTCTTGGGAGCCCTCCTTCTGCTCCTCGCCGCCGTCTGGACGGAGCCCTCCGGGTCCTGGCTGGGCGAGCCCGACGAGGCGCGCTACGCGGAAATCCCCCGCGAGATGCTGGCCAGCGGAGATTTCGTCACGCCGCGGTTGAACGGCGTCCCGTACTTCGAGAAGCCGCCGCTGCTCTACTGGTGCAACGCCGGAGCGTTCGCGCTCTTCGGGGAGACGCCGTGGGCCGCGCGCCTGCCGACGCGTCTGGCCGGCGCCGGGACGGTGACGGTCCTCATCGCCGGAGTCGCCGCGGCGTCGAGCCTCGAGCTCGGCCTGGCCGCGGCGATTCTGTATCTGGCCTCCCCGATCGGCTTCGTGATGTCGCGCCTGAACATCACCGACGGGCTCCTGACGTTCTTCTTCACCGCGACGCTCCTGGCCGCTCACCAGACCCTGCGGCGTCGGGAAGCGGCGCGGCCGTCCGCGTGGTGGTCGGCGCTGGCCGGCCTCTCGACCGCCCTGGGGTTTCTCACCAAGGGACTCATCGCCGTCGTGCTGCCGGGAGGGATTCTTCTGTTCTGGTGCCTGGCCACGCGGCGGGCCCGGCTCCTGGCCGCGCTCCTGCTGGCGCCCGCGCCGGTCGTCTTTCTCGCCGTCGCCCTGCCCTGGTTCCTGCTGGCCGAGCGGAGCAACCCCGGCTTTCTGCAGTTCTTCTTCATCCACGAGCACTTCCAGCGGTTCGCCACGCACGAGGCGCACCGCCCCGGCCCGATCTACTACTTCGCGGAGATCTTTCTCGCCGGGTTCCTGCCCGGTCTCGCGTTTTTCGTCTCGGGCCTCGCCGGCAAACGCCCGGGACGCTGGCTCACCGATGAGGCCGACGGGTTTTTCCACGTCCTGTGGTTCTCGGTCGTCTTTCTCTTCTTCTCGGTCTCCTCGAGCAAGCTGCCGCCCTACCTCCTTCCGGCGATCCCTGCGGCCGCCGCCCTGGCCGCGCGGGGGGCCTCCGGCGCGGAAGGCAAGCCCGGGATCTGGCGCGTGTCGGCGGTCCTCGCGACGCTCCTGCCGGCGGGCGTTCTCCTCACGCCGGCGCTGCGGCGGGCCGCGAGCGGGCCGGAGCTCCTGGGCATCGCGGTTGGAGGATTCGGCGTCCTTCTCGCGGGAGGCTGGACGGCGCCGTGGGCCGCTCGGCGCGGCTGGGCCCCCGGCCTCGCCGCCCTCGCGGTCGGGTGGTTCGGGTTCTCCGCCGCCGCGGCCCTGGCCTGGCCGAAGGTGCCGCCGGCGACCGCGCTCCACAATCTAGAGATTGTGGCCCGGGACTCCGCCCGGGCGTCCGGGGCCGCCGTGGTCGGCTACCAGGCCTACGTGCAGGGCCTGCCCTGGGAGCTCAAGCATCCGATTCCCCTGGCCGACTACGTCGGCGAGCTCGAGCCGCAATTCGAGAGGCGGCCGGGCGTTCGGGAATCGCTGTTCTGGACGAAAGACCGCTTCTGGGCCGAATGGAAGAGCGGCGGGAAGATCCTCGCCGTCGTGCCCGCCCGTCTCGCGGAGGAGTTTCGCGGGCGCCGGACGATCTGGACGGGGAAGAAGTATTTGCTGGTGGCGAACTACTGACTAAAGACTGGAGACTGGAGACTGGAGACTGGAGACTGGAGGACTGAGGACTGAGGACTTAAGCAGCTCCCGCCCGGATCAGTCTTCTTGAGACGGTTGCCCCTTGAGTCCTCAGTCTCCGGTCCTCGGTCTCTAGGGGATATACCCCCTCACCGTCCGCGCCGTGACTCCCGCCTGCGCGATCGACACGGTCACCGCGCGGTACTCGCCCGGCGGCTTGGCCGAATCGCTCTTGTAGGCGACGACGTACTGGGACCGCAGCTCCTCCTCGATGCGCCGCGTCACCTCGGGCATCTTGGCCGCGTTGCCGATAGCGAAGACGTCGCCGCCGGACTCCAGCGCGACTTCCTTGATGACCTTGCGCGACTTGAAGTCGGTCAGGGGGATGTTGACGGCGATGAAATAGATCGGGGCCCCGGCCGACCGCGCGTAGCGCAGGAGCGTCTCGTAGTCGACGTGGGACCGGTTATCGTCGCCGTCGGTCACGACCACCAGGGCCTTGCGGCCGGTCAGCGTGCGGAACTGGTAGAGACCCAGCACCACCGCGTCGTAGAGGGCGGTCGCTCCGCTGGCCCGCAGGTCGCGGGAAGCCCGCTGCAGGGATCCGCTGTCGGTCGTCAGCTCCTGCAGGAACTTGGGCTGGTCGCGAAACTCGACGACGAACCCGCGGTCCTTCTCGCGCATCAGCGCCCGGAAGAGCTCCGAGCAGGCGTCGCGCACGAACGGCATCCCCTTTTCCATGGAGCCCGAGCTGTCGATGACCAGGCCGATGTTCAGAGGCAGGTTCTCGGCGACCTCGAACCCGGAGATCTCCTGCGGCCTTCCGTCCTCGGCCACGTGGAAGCTGTCCTTGGAAAGCCCCTTGACGAAATGGCCGGTCTTGTCCACGGCGGAGATGTGGAGCTGGACGACGTCGACCCGCACGCTCTCCACCGTCGTCTGCGGCCCCTTGAGCATCCGGATGTCGTTGGCCTCCCGGCCGTCCTCGGCCAGGGCGATGGCCCGCACGTAGCTCGCCCGCGTGAAGTCCGCGTACGGAATCGTCGTCTCGTAGGGCCCGGCGGTCCAGGACCCGATCTTCTTCTCGTCCAGAAAGAGCTCGACCTTCTTGGCGGCGCCTCCGTTGATCGACTGCACGGCGACCTTGATGCGAACCTTTCCCAATGCCGGCTCCGGCTGGGGCAGGACGCGGACGGCCACCCGGGCGCTGCCTTCGTTGATGGCGTAGGCGTCCTCGTCCACGACGCTGCCGCTCTCGTCGTAGCCGACGGCCCGCAGCGTCTGCCGGCGGGGAACGTTGCCCAGGTCGATCTCCACGGTGTAGGGCGGTCGATTGCGGGCGAGCAGGAGCTTGTCGTCGAGGTAGAACTCGACCTTGGTGATGGGAGGCTCGGCCTGCGCGGTCATGCGCAGCAGTCCCACCGGGGTCTCGCGGTCCGGCGCGAGGATCTTGAGCCTCGGCTCGGCCGCGGCGTCGGCGGCCGGCTTGGCCTCGTCGGCCAGAACGATCGCCTCGGCGTCGGGCAGGGTCCCGGACTCCGAGGGCGCCATCTCCGGGCGGAAGGCGGTTCCGATCTCCGGCACGAAGAGGTCGACCGATCCCTCCCCGACCTGGCGCCCGCCCGGTTCGTTGAACGCGAGGGCCACGTGGTACGTGCCCGGCGGGACGGCGCGCAGGAACGCGTAGGTGAAAGCCTTGCCTCCCTCCACGTCGCCGCTGACCGGGTAACGGAAGGAATCCACGATCTGGCCGGCGCTGGAAAACGCGCCGCGCAGCTCGCCGCTCACGAACTTCACGCCCCGCGCGGCGGCCGCCTTGGACAGCTCGGACGAGGAGAGGCGCAGGCGCACGACCGTCTTCTTGCCGGCCATGCCCAGGTACTCCGGCGCGACCTCCAGCTTGAAGGTGCCGACCCTGGTCTTCAGGTCGGTCTGCTGTTTGGGGCCGGCCTTCTGGGCCGCCGCGACTCCGGGGCAGGCCAGGAGCGCGGCCAGGAGAATCGTTTGTGGGCGGTTCATGCGGAGAATGGCAACCGAAGTCGGGGGGGAGGGCATTCCCGACAGAGGACGTCGGTGGTAGGGAAAAGGGCTGTCGCCCCACGTGCTAAGTCCTTCCTCAGGCCGCCGGCGCGGCGACCGCCTGGCTCTCGAAGAACTCCTCGACCGCGGCCCGGAACTGCGCCCCGTCGGCGAGCTCCGAGATCCGCACGCGCAGCGCCCGTCCGTTGGGAAGCCCCCGGGTATACCAGCCGGTCATGGTCCGCAGCTTGTGCAGCATCTCGCGGCCGTCGTGCGCCGCGGCCTCGATGGCGCGAAAATGCGCGAGCATGAGGTCGCGCCGTTCCGGCAGCGTGGCCTCCCGCGCGGCGCGGCCGGCCAAGCGGTCGGCGATCTGGCGAAAGATCCAGGGATTCTTCATCGTCGCGCGGCCGACCATGACGCCGTCGCAGCCCGTCTGCGCCAGCATCGACACCGCGTCGTCGGCGGTCTCGACGTCGCCGTTGCCGATGACCGGAATCGTCAGCGCGCGCTTCAACTGGCCGATCTGTGCCCAGTCGGCCCGCCCGTTGTACATCTGGCGCGCGGTGCGTCCGTGCATGGCCACCGCCGCGGCCCCTTCGCCCTCGCAGATCCGCCCGATCTCCAGGAAATTGCGGCGCCCGTCGTCCAGGCCGAGCCGGAATTTCACGGTCAGGGGAATCGACAGCCGGCGGCGCACCGTCCGCACGATGGCGCGGGCGAGTTCGGGATCGCCCATCAGGGCCGCACCCGCGCATCCCTTGAGCACCTTGTTGGCCGGGCATCCCATGTTGATGTCGCAGACGTCGGGAGCGAGCGCTTCGACGATGTCGGCCGCGGCGGCCATCCGCTCGGCATCCGAGCCGTAGATCTGGATGGAGAGGGGCCGCTCCTCGTCGGAGAAGACCATCTTGCGCAGCTGGCGCGCGTTGCCCCGGGAGATCGCCTCGGAGGAGATGAACTCCATCGTCACGATGCCGACGCCGCCGATGCGGCGCAGCATCAGTCGGTAGACGTGGTCGGTGATCCCGGCCATGGGGGCCAGGATCAGGGGCGGATCCACGTCGAGCCGGCCGAGTCGAAGCACCCCGAAATTGTAGCAACTCCGACGCAAGGCACGAGATTTGTATCGAATCCGCCGGAGGGCAACGATGACACTCCTGCGGACCCGGACCTGGATCCTCGCCTCCGCGCTGGCGGTCGGATGCCCGATGCTCGCGCGCGCCCAGGCCCAGCGGATGCCGCGGGAAGGCGGCCTCTCCGTATGGGGCACCGGCGGATTCGTCTCGCCGTCGGAGGGAGCGTTCTCGTCCGCCTTCGGGGTGTCCGGCGGCATCGACTATTTCTTCACCCGGGCGCTGTCGATCGGCGTAGCCGCGGGCGGGTGGCGCACCAGCACGGATCTGGGTTCCCACGCCAACGAGCTGTACTTCGACGCGGTGGGCACGTACAACTGGGAGATGGGACAATTCCATCCGTTCGTCCAGGGCGGTCTCGGCCTGTACCGTGAAGATTTCCCGGCCCGGTCGGCCTCGACGAAATTCGGAGGCTTCGCCGGCGGCGGCCTGGACGTCTTCGTGTCACGCACCTGGGCGCTCGAGGGAGCGGCCCGGTACCACGCCGCCGAGAGCACGAGCGGCCTGGAGGGAAATTTTTTCGAGGCTCTGGCCGGAGTCAAGGTCTACTTCTAGGTCCGGCGGGTACGCGATGGCCCTCGATCCGAGCACAGGCCACGCGGCGCGACCGGGGCGCTGGAGCAGGATAGAATTCCCCGTCCAGGGGGATTGGTAGAGCGCGATGTCATCGATGGCCACGACCGACCGGAGCCCGCGGTCCCCAGCCACGCAGGGGCCATGGATCTACAACCGGCGCTTCGACCTCATTTTCCTGACGCTCTCCGGCGTGCTGGTGTTTCTGCCGTACCTGAGCTACGGGCTCCTCCAGCGAATCGGCCTCTCCCAGGCGACGTCGAGCCTGATCGTGGGCCTGGCGGTGACGCTGACCGTCGGCGGTCCGCATATGTACTCGACCTACCTGCGCACGGCCCTGGAGCCGCGCTTCCGCCAGCGGTTCGGAATCCTGTCCTACCTGCCGCTGGTGGTGATCCCGACTCTCGTCGTCCTCGGCTCGATGTACTCGTTCCTGCTTCTCCTGACCGCCTTCTTCTTCTGGGCCTCCGTCCACGTGACCCACCAGGCGCAATACATCTCCGAGACCTACCGGCGCAAGACCGCCGGTCCGGTCCGCGCGATCGACCGCTGGCTGGACGGAGCGGTCATCCTCGGGTCGCTCTACTGCCTGGCCATGTTCAAGTTCGTGGCCGGAAAATTCACGCTCGGCGAATCGACCCTGTTGTTCCCCGACTTCCTGAAGCACGCCTGGGTGGCCCAGGCCTTCACCGTCGGCTTCGCGATCTTCTTTCTCTTCTATGTCGTCCGGATCGCCGGCGAGATCCGGCGCGGCGAGGCCAGCTGGCCCCGGCTGCTGTTCATGGCCGCGACGGTGGCGCTCGCCTTCGTGATTCCCCTCTTCGACAACCTGGACATCGCGTTCCAGGGCTTCAACACCTGGCACTCACTGCAGTACCTGGCTCTGACCTGGTTCATCCTGTCGCGGCAGGCCGATCGCGGAGAGATCGGGAGCGGATTCGTGCGTCGCATCTCGGGCACGACCCACACCGGAGCGTTCTACGCGGCGATGATCACCGCCACGGTCCTCGCCGGGGGGGTCTACATGCTCCTCTGGCAGGGGCTGCGCATGCCCCAGGACCGCGCGTACTACGTGGTCGTCCTCTCCTTCCTCCTGATCCACTACTTCTACGACCACATCCTCTTCCGGGAGTTCCGCCCGCTCGACGCGCAGGGGGGCCGGGCCACCGCCTGACCGCGGCGTGCCTTAGTTCTTCACCAGGTCCGCGTAGGACCCGGCCGGCCGGTAGCCCTTCGGTTTCTCGAACAGATCCACGTCCGCTCCCGCGCGGACGTCGAGCAACTCGACCGTGCGGAAGGGACGCAGCTCGTAGCCGACCTTCCGGGCGTGCTCGAGCCGGACCGGAAGACGCTCCAGGTCCCGCGCCGCGCACACGGTGACTTCGTCTCCCGAGGGAAGGGTGAGCAGGTAGCAGTCGCAGGGATGGACTCCCTGCACGCCGTCGCCGATCTGCTTGACCTGAGCGTGAAAGCGGTCGGCGTAGGCGTGCTGATCGAAATGCGGCTCCAGCGGATAGCCCGGCACGATCTCGTCGGAGGGGTCCCACGTCTGCTCCAGCAGGCTGCGGGTCGACGGACGGTACTGCCAGACCTTGCCCAGGTCCGGACGCAGGATCTTGATCAGCCGGCTGCCCCCGATGTCCCCCTCCACGCGCCGCAGCTCTCCGCGCACCGCGATCGTGTAGCGCTCCGAGGGCCCGAAGACGACGAGGGCGCGGTAGCCGTCGCGCGAGACGGTGGGAATCCCTCCGCAGCCGGCGGCCAGAAGCGCGGCCAGGATCGCCGCGGCGGCGACCGGGCGCCGCGACCTCATGCCGCGGCCCCGAGCGTCCGAACGAAGTGCTCGATCGTGGCGCCGATCGCCTGATCCAGGGCCGGCGTGGACGCCGCGAACGGATGGGCCGCGCCGAAGGTGTGGCCGGAATCCTCGATCTCAGTGAGCGATCCCAGCGACGCGGGCGCCTCGCGCGCCAGGCTCACGCCCGACTCGGGCGGCACGGTCTCGTCGCCGCGCGCCACGACCACGCGCAGGGGCACGGCGAGCCGGCGGGCGTGGGCGAGCGGGTCGAGGAGGCCGGCGTTGCGCTCCGCGTCGTCCAGGAGGGCCGTCGCGACCCGAAACGTCTCGCCCGTGCGGGTGTTGACCACTTCCCAGAAGCCGCGCTCGCGCCACCGGCGCCGTTCCTCCTCCGGCCAGCTCCCGGCCCGGGAGACCGGATTCCACAGAGCGACCGCGCGGACCGGCTCGTCACCCGCCGCCGCCTCCGACAGCGCAGCGATCGATCCGCGGCTGTGCGCGAGCAGGCCGATCCGCGAGGCGTCCAGGCTCGCAGCGACGGGGAGCCGGCCCTTCCTCAGCCGGACGAGCACCTCGCGCAGGTCCGCGATCTCCCGGGAGAACGTGCCCGTTTCGAACAGCCGGGGCTCGCCGAAGCCGCTCGGATCCTCTCCCACGCCGGAGTGGGCAAAGTTGAACCGCACCGCGCCGAAGCCGGCGCGGGCCAGGCGCTCGCCGACCTCCGGCCAGAACCCCCAGTCCTTGAAGCCTTTGAATCCGTGGACGCACACGACCGCCGGCCCGCGCAACGCCGGCGCATGCACGTCGCCGCGGATCGGAAGCCCCTCTTCGTTGGCGAAGGCGAACGGGCTTGCCACAGAGAGGACTCTAGCGCGACTGCGGGAGGGGACTCCGCAGCCTGTCGCGCAAAGAACTTCTGAGGTTGCAGTCGCTCGAGTCTCCAGTCCCCAGTCCTCAGTCCTCAGTCCTCAGGCGATGCGACCCCGCGACATAATCTCTCCAATGGCCTGGTGGGAATCGTGGTTCGGCGAGGAGTATCTGGAGCTCTATCCGCATCGCGACGTGGAGTCCGCGCGGCGCGAAGTGGGCTTCGCCCTGGCCCATCTCGCGCCGGAACCCTCGCCGCTGCTGGACCTGTGCTGCGGATCGGGACGGCATTCGATCCGGTTCGCCGAACGGGGCGTGACCCCCGTGGGCCTGGACTACTCGGCGCCTCTGCTGGAGCTGGCGCACGGCCCCCGTCACGACCTCCGGCTGGTGCGCGGCGACATGCGTCGCCTCCCCTTCGCCGACCGCGCCTTCCGATCGGTCGTCAATTTCTTCACCAGCTTCGGCTACTTCCTGCGGGAGACCGACAACGTCTCCGTGCTGACCGAGGTCGAGCGCGTGCTGCAGCCGGGCGGCCGCTTTCTCTGCGACACCTTCGGCCTCGAGCACACGCTGACGCGCCTGGTCGCCGAGGACCGCCGGTCCAGCGGCGATCGCCGGTACCGCATCCGGCGCCGCTGGCGGGCAGAGACGCGGCGGCTGGAGAAGGAGATCGAGGTCCGACGCGGAGGCTCGACCGAAATCTTCCGCGAGAGCGTGCGGGCCTACACCCGGGAGGAGCTGACCGCCATGGTCGAGGGAGCCGGGCTGCGCGTCGAGGCGGTTTGGGGGAATTTCGACGGAAGCCCTTCGGGTTGCGATTCCCCGCGGCTGATCCTACTCGCGAGCAAAACATGACCAAGACCGTCATCCCGTTCGAGCGGTACGCCGGGCTGCACCCGCTGTTTCTCGAGTTCGTCCGCCGCCGGCCCGCCTACTATCCCGATCCTCCCACCGTCGAGGCCGCGGCGGCCCGCGGGAAGGAGCTCCTGGGCCGACGCGCGGCCGTTGCCGCGGAGGCGTTCCGTTGTCGCGGCGAGAAGGCCCGGGGGATGGCGCGGGACCTCGCCGACGGCCGCGCGGTGGCCGTCCTGGCCGGTCATCAGGTGGGCCTCTTCACCGGACCGCTCTTTACGCTGCTCAAGGCCTTCGACGCCGTGCGGGTGGCCCGCGAGGTGACCGCGTGCGGAGTTCCCGCCGTTCCCGTCTTCTACGCGTTGACCGACGACCACGACCTCGAGGAGGTCGCCCGCACGGCGCGGCCGGGCCCGGAGGGTCCGGAGATCCTGATCCTGGAGGGGGCCGATCGATCGAACCGGCAGCCCGTGGGAGGACTTCCCCTGCCCGAGCGGGTGGGCGAGATCCTCGAGGAGTTCCGCCGGGACGCCAAAGCGGCCGATGCGCCGGAGATCCTCGACGCCTTCGGACAGCGGTACCGCGCCGGGGTTTCCTACGGCGAGGCCTTTGAAGAAACGCTGCTCGACCTCGTCGAAGACCCGCTGCTGATTCTCGATCCGATGCGCCCGGAGGCGCAGAGCGCCGCCGCGGCGTTCTTCGCCGACGCGGCGGACCGGCGTGTGCCGATCGACCGCTCGCTGGCGGAGAGCGACGCGCTCCTGCGACGCGACGGCCGCGCGGTTCCCGCGCCGCACCGGCCGGGCGTCTTTCCCTTCTTCGCCGTCGACGCTTCCGGGCGGCGCCGGGTCGAGGACGTCGACCGGGCCCTGCGGGACATCCGGGCCGGAACGGCCTGGGCCTCCGCGGACGTCCTGTCCCGCCCGGTCTTGAAGTCCTCCCTCGTCCCCGCGGCGGCCTCGATCCTCGGCCCGTCGGAGATCGCCTACCACGCGCAGTCGCTGCCGCTCTTCGCCCTCTTCGGCCTCCGGCCGCCGGTGCTTCTCCCGCGGTCGCACGTCCTCTGGACCGGTCCCCCGGAGCGCCGGGCGGTCCAGTCCCTGGGAATCGATCCCACCGAGATCCTGGCGGACCGGGCGGCCGGGGCGGCTCCGCAGATCCCCGAGTCCGCGCGCCTTGCCGACATCGCGCGCCGGGCGGAGGAGGACCTGGCCGCCCTCGAGCCCGCGCTTGAGCGTATCGACCCGACGTTGAACGGCGCCCTGGAAACCACACGGCGCAAGGTCGCGTATCAGATCGCACAGCTGGAGGAGAAGATGCGCAAAGCGGCCGAACGCAGGGACGAGGTCACCGTCAAGCGGCGCCAGAGGCTGGCCACGATGCTTCGACCCGAGGGCGCGGCGGCCGACCGCCTGTATCCGCCGCTGGTGCCGATGCTCGCCTACGGGCGCGCGTCGCTCGCGTCGATCCGGGACGCCGCCACCGGCTCGACCGAGGGCGTGGCCATCGCCGATCTCGCGGTTTCCTCCGACGAGACCGCGGAGGCCGCCGGTGCCCGTTGACATCCTGGCCATCTCGGCGCACGCCGACGACGTCGAGCTCTGCTGCGCGGGCACGCTGGTCGCCCAGGCGCTGCGGGGCCGGTCCTTCGGCATCGTCGACCTGACGCGCGGCGAGATGGGAACCCGCGGCACGCCGGACACGCGCCGCGGGGAAGCCGAGCGGGCCGCCGCGATTCTCGGCGCGGCGTTCCGGGAGACGCTCGACTTCGGCGACGGCGGGCTGTCCAAGAGCCGCGGCCACGAGCTGGCCCTAATCGACGTGATCCGCCGCGAGAAGCCGCGCCTCATCCTGACTTCCTACCCCGACGACCGCCATCCGGACCACCGCCGCGCCGGCGAGCTCGTGACCGACGCGGCGTTCTACGCCGGCCTGCGCAAGCTGGAGACGGCGCACCCGGCCCATCGGCCGCAGCAGACGCTCTATTTTTCGGCGGCCTACGTGCATGCGCCGACGTTCGTGGTAGACGTCACGCCGGCCATGCCCAAGCGCATGGAGGCCGTGCGGGCCTACCAGAGCCAGTTTCACGATCCCGCGTCCGACGAACCGGAGACGCTGCTTTCGCAGAAGTCGTTCCTGGCGGCCATCGAGGCCCGGGCCCGGCACTTCGGGTTCTTAATCGGCGTCGAGTTCGGCGAAGGCTTCGTGTCGAAACGGCCTCCGCGGATCGGCGACCCCATCGCCGCGTTCGAGGGCTTCGAGCCAGGGTTCTGAAGGAACGCCTCCCATGAGCGCTTTCGTCTCACGCCTCACGCCTCACGCCTCACGCCCCGCGCCATGAGAATCGGCATCACCTGCTATCCCACCTACGGCGGAAGCGGCGTCGTGGCGACCGAGCTCGGTCTGGCCCTGGCCGACCGCGGCGACGAGGTGCACTTCATCTCCTACGCCCTCCCCTCGCGCCTCGCGCTGCCGCGTCCGCGGGTCGCCTTCCACGAGGTGGTGGCTCCGACCTATCCGCTCTTCGTCTCGCCCCCCTACACGCTGGCGCTCGCGACGAAGATGGCCGAAGTCGCGGCCCACGCGCAGCTGGACCTCCTGCACGTCCACTACGCGCTTCCCCACGCCATCTCCGCGATCCTGGCCCGAGAAATGTCGCGCTTCGACGGGAACAACAATCTCAAGATTGTGACGACCCTCCACGGCACGGACATCACGATCGTGGGACAGGACCGCTCCTACCTGCCGATCACGCGCTTCGGCATCGAGCGCAGCGACGCCGTGACCGCGGTTTCGCGCCACTTGGCCGACGTGACCGTCCGCGAGCTCGGCGTGCGGCGGCCGGTCGAAGTCATTCCCAACTTCGTGGACACCGGCCTCTACCGCCCCGACGGGGCGTCGGCCTACGCGAAGACTCTCTGCCCTCCCGGCGAGCGGGTGCTGGTCCACGTCTCCAACTTCCGCCCGGTCAAGAGAATCGGCGACGTCCTGGCGGTTTTCGACCGGGTCCGGCTCAAGGTTCCCTCGCGTCTTCTCTTGATCGGCGACGGGCCGGAGCGGTCGCTCGCGGAACGGCAGGCGGGCGACCTCGGAATCGAGGACCGGACGATCTTCCTCGGCAACGTTGCCGCGGTGGAAACGATTCTTCCCGTGGCCAGCCTCCTGCTCCTGCCCTCCGACGCCGAGTCCTTCGGGCTCGCCGCGCTCGAGGCGATGGCCTGCGGCGTCCCGGTGATCGGCACCGCCGCCGGCGGGCTTCCCGAGGTCGTTCTGGACGGAGAGACCGGGTTCCTGCGGCCGGTCGCGGACGTCGACGCCATGGCGCAGGCGGCGCTCTCGCTGCTGGAGCACGAGGAGCGGTGGAAAGAGTTTTCGGCGGCGGCCCGCCGCCGCGCCGTCGCGACCTTCCCGACCGACTGGATCGTCGCGCGCTACCGGGCGCTGTACGAGGAGACGTTAGGCGTGAGGCGGAAGGCGTGAGGCGAAAGGCGGAAGGCGTCCTGGCCATGGTTCGCGGCGCGCGAAGTCTCCCAGTGGGGAGGAGGCGCGCGCCGCGGGAGCGAGAGCGAGGGAGGGATCAGGCGGGCCGTCGAGGCCGCATCCGGCCGAGCGGACCGCCGGTGCGCAAAGCGCAGATCCCGATCGAGCGGAAGCGACGTGTCCCCGAGGGAGAGGGCGGGGTGAGGGTGAGGGTTAGGGCTTCGTGCCTTCCCCGGTCGCGGCGCGCGAAGTCTCCCAGTGGGGAGGAGGCGCGCGCCGCGGGAGCGAGAGCGAGGGAGGGATCAGGCGGGCCGTCGAGGCCGCATCCGGCCGAGCGGACCGCCGGTGCGCAAAGCGCAGATCCCGATCGAGCGGAAGCGACGTGTCCCCGAGGGAGAGGGCGGGGTGAGGGTGAGGGTTAGGGCTTCGTGCCTTCCCCGGTCGCGGCGCGCGAAGTCTCCCAGTGGGGAGGAGGCGCGCGCCGCGGGAGCGAGAGCGAGGGAGGGATCAGGCGGGCCGTCGAGGCCGCATCCGGCCGAGCGGACCGCCGGTGCGCAAAGCGCAGATCCCGATCGAGCGGAAGCGACGTGAGGCGTGAGGCGTGAGGCGTGAGGCGTGAGGCGTGAGGCGTGAGGCGTGAGGCGTCGAACGAAGACCCCCACAGGTAACGTCGGTCAAGGAAATTCTTGAATCCATTCCAGCCCGTCCTCGAGCTCGCGGCGCGCGAAGTCTCCCAGAGGGGAGGAGGCGCGCGCCGCGGGAGCGAGAGCGAGGGAGGGATCAGGCGGGCCGTCGAGGCCGCAACCGGCCGAGCGGACCGCCGGTGCGCAAAGCGCAGATCCCGATCGAGCGGAAGCGACGTGAGGCGTGAGGCGTGTCGGGCCGTGAAACGTGAAACGTGAAACGAAAGAGAGCGACTCCATCAGGCCCTAGTCAAGAAAAGCCTCCAATCCACTCCGGCGGCGCATCCGCTCGCGGCGCGCGAAGCCTCCCGAGCGGAAGCGAGGGAGGAGGCGAGCGCCGCGGGAGCCGGAGCGCAGCGAGGAGTCAGGCGCTCGGTCGAGCCCCCTTGGGCGAGCCGAGCGCCGGTGCGACCGTGAGGTCGCAGACTCCTCGCACAGTGGAGGCGACGGCCCGCGGAGAGGTTCGGGAGAAGGCTTCGCGCTTCTTCGCGTTCGCCGCGCCGATCGGCAGTCCCGAGGAGGCGACCGAGAGAATCGAAGCCCTCGAGCGCGAATACCACGACGCGACGCACGTCGCCTTCGCGTGGAGGATCGGCTCCGGCGACGCGGCGCGGGCACGCGCCTCCGACGCCGGCGAACCCTCCGGAACCGCGGGCAAACCGATCGCGGCGGCGATCGAAGCCGCGGGATTGACCGGCGTCCTGGTCGCGGTGGTCCGGTACTTCGGCGGCACCAAACTCGGCACCGGCGGCCTGGCGCGCGCTTACCGCGAGGCGGCGCGGCGCGCGCTGGAGTCCGCCGGATCCAGGCCGATCGCGGACCTGCGAGAGATCGAGGTCCGCTGCGCGTTCGTGTCCGCCGGCGCCGTCCGGCGGCTGCTTCATCTGCCGGGCGTCTCTCTTCTCGAGGAGCGCTTCGCCGACGACTGCGTCTTTCGCCTGGGGGTCTCCCGGCCGAACCTGCCGCGGCTCACCGAAGCCCTGGACCGTGCGCGCCTGTCCTACCGGATCGCGCAGCGCTGAGCGCCGAGCGCCCGCTCGGGCGATCAGGTCCCCATGGGCGGGCGTCCCGCCTCGAGCCCGGCCAGGCCCTCCCGCCGCTCTCTCTCGCCGCAGAACGCCGCGTGCCACGCGTTGCGGGCGAGCCGGTCGAGCGTCGCGGCGTCCAGACCGAACCGGTCCCGCGCGACGCGGTACTCCCCCGCCGTCGTGGTGCCGAAGAGGAGGGGATCGTCGGCCGAAAGCGCGACCCGCACGCCGGCCTCCAGAAGCCTCGGCAGGGGATGGGACTCGAAGCCGCTCACCGCGCCGGTCGCCACGTTCCCGGTGGGCGCCACGCAGAGGATGGTGTCTTCGTCGACCAGGCGCTCCATCAGATCCCGGTCGGCCGCAGCGGCGAACCCGTGGTCGATGCGGTCCGGGCGAAGGGCGTCGAGCGCCTCGCGCACCGACTCCGGGCCGCTCCATTCGCCGGCGTGCACGGAGGTCTTCAGGCCGAGAGAGCGCGCGCGCAGGTAGGCGCCCGCGAACGCCGCGGCCCCGGCGGCCTTCTCGTCGCCCCCGATGCCGAATCCCACGACCGAAGGCAGGCCCGTCCTCTCGTGCAGGTCGAGGACCCGGTCGGCCGACTCGGGCCCCCAGTGACGGACCGCGTCGAGCAGGATCCGGCAGACCGCGCCGCCGGCCTGCCGTCCCGACGCGAACCCGGCGTCCACCGCGGTCAGGCATCCGGCCGCGTCGAGACCCACGCGGGAAAAGATTTCCGGCGACACGTAGATTTCCGCGTACCCGACGCCTCCCAGGGCCAGATCCCGCGACAGCTCCGCGGCGGCCTCCCGGCAATCCTCCGGCGAGCGCAGCAGCCTGCAAATTTCCGCGTAGAGCGCCAGGAAGCCCGCGGCGTCGGTCACGGCGCGGCGGCGCTGCTCGAAGGCCTCGCGCCGCGCGAACGAATGTCCCGCGCGACGCGCCAGGCGCTCGACGGCGGCCCAGGGGAGCGATCCTTCGAAGTGAAGGTGGCAGTCGGCCAGCATCGGCATCGGGTGATCGGTTGATCGGGTGATCGGATGATCGGAATCGTTCACGAGAACCGCCTCGAAGACGTTCGGACGACGGTAATCTAACTCCATGAGCGCTCCGATGCGCAGGGCCAGGCTCTTCGCCGTCCTTCTGGACGCACTGGTCTCCGTCGCGGTCGCCGACGGCGCCGCCCTCGCGGTGACGGCGGTCCTGTGGCTCTGGATCCCGGCGGGACGCTGGCTGACCGGTTGGGCCTGGGGCCTCGCCGGCGCGGCGGCCGTGCTCGCCTTTCTCCTGCGCGACGCCCACGGCGGCCGGGCCAGGCGCTGGATGGCCCTGGAGGCGGTCGACGGGCAAGGGCGCCCGCCCGGCCTGGCCGGGTCGATCCGGAGGAATCTCCCCTTGATCGTCCCCGTATGGAACCTCTGGGACGTCTGGCCGGTGCTCGCCGACGGCGCCGCGGCGCGGCGCTCCGACCGCGGCCGGGGCATTCGGGTGGTCGCCGCCTCCTAGGCCCGCCGGCGGCCCGAGAACTTTCCCGGGCCAATTTCGTTAGACTCTGACGGAGCCTCGCTCATGCGCAAGACCCTCGGCCTTCTCCTCCTGGTGCTCGCCGCCGCCCCTCTGGCGGCCGGGCAGGAGGAGACCTTCGACAAGGCCTTCTCCATGGAGGGGGTTTCGCGCGTCTCCGTGGAGAACGTCAACGGCCGGATCGAAGCCCAGGCGTGGGACAAGCCCTACCTGAAGATCCGCGCCGTAAAGACCGCGACCGGCTCGGGCTCGGCCGAGACCCTGCGCCTGACCGAGATCCGGGTGCGCAAGCTCGGCGACGAGATCAAGATCGAGACCATCAACCCGAACCGGCACCGGCTCTTCGGATTCCTGGATTTCGGTTCCCGCAACGCCCGGGTGGACTACGAGATCTGGATGCCCGGACGCACCGAAACCCGGCTGGAGACCTGCAACGGCGCGGTCCAGGTGCAGGGCCTCATCGGCAACCTGGCCTGTGATTCGGTCAATGGACCGATCGAGATCCGCGACATGGAAGGGCCGGTCAAGGCCACGACGGTCAACGGCTCGCTGCGCGTCTACTTCAAGACCGGATTGAAGCGCGCCCACCTCGAGACGGTCAACGGCTCGGTGGAAGTCGGCTTCGATCGCAGCTCCTCGGTTCGCTACGACCTCTCGACCGTCAACGGCCGCATCGAAGGGGATTTCGAGCTCGCCGTCGAAGGCAAGCACGGCCCCAAGGAAGCGCGCGGCTCCTACAACGGAGGAGCCGAGGCGCTCCAGTGCGAGACGGTCAACGGGTCCATCCGCCTCAAGGCGAATTAAGCCGTCGCTTCCGCTTACGCGCCTCACGCCAAACGCCCGGCACGCCTCACGCCTTACGCCTCACGCCCGGTTAGGCTAGGCTAGTCGCCCCATGGCCCGGCGCGAGCCCCCTGCGGTATTGCTGATCCTGGCCTATATCCCGCTGCTGGGACTGATCGTGCTGGCCATGCGCACGAGCAGCCGCGAGGCGCGCTGGCACGCCAAGAACGGGCTCCTGCTCTTCGCCGCGGTCGGCGTGCTCGCCGTGCTGGCGACGCTCATCGGGATCCTGTTCCCCCGCCTGTCCTGCCTCTACGGGATCGTCATGATCTTCGCCGCGGGCCTCTACACCGTGGTGCTGCTGCTCTCGGTCGTCAAGGCTCTTCAGGGCGAACGCGTCATCGTGCCGGGTCTCTCCAAGTATGCCGACCGCTTCTGAAGCCTCGCAGGCGCCCTCCGCCGGCACTCGCCGCTTCACCTCGGTCGCTCTCGCCGCCTTCCTGGGCTTCTTCGCCGCGGACGCGTCCCGGCCGGTCGATCGGCAGATCGGGACGCGACTGGCGCTCATTTCCATCGACCTCTATCGCGCGACGGCCTCGCCGCTGCTGCGCCGGACGCACGTGGTGGTCTGCCGCTTTCACCCGACCTGCTCCGCGTACGGCCGGGAAGCGATCGCGCGCTACGGGATCCCGAAGGGCGTCTGGCTGACGGCCGGACGGCTGCTGCGCTGCCATCCGTTCGCCAAAGGCGGCGAGGATCCGGTGCCCTAACTGACGGGGCGTAAGACGTAAAGCGTAAAACGTAATCCTAAAGCGTAAACCGGAGCCGCCCGTCCTCACGTTTTACGTTTCACGGCACGACCTCCGCCGGCAGAGCCTGCGCCGGCACGATGTTTCCACTCTGGCGCTGGCCCACGAACGCGTACTGGTCCTGGCTGCGGTTGTCCAGGGTCGAGGCGACGGCCAGGATCCCGCCCGAGGACAGGATCGTTCCTTCGTGAATCCCCACGGTGATGCGCAACCCGTCGACCGGCGGCGCCGCGACCGTCTCCAGGATCCGCCCCACGCGCAGAAGCGACTTGGGCGCGACACTGAAGCTCTGGGTCCCGCCGTAGATCGTCGACGTGACCGAGTCGATCACCTTGACCTCGATCTCCACCGTGTTGGTCGACGTGTTGGCGACGTCCAGCTGGGTGCGGTAGTCGGGATCGCCGGAGTTGGTGCCGAACATCTGCAGCACGTTGACGGCGTCGGCGGACGACTGCATCGCGTCCATCGACTCGGCCGTGGGGATGCCGGGCTGAAAGGCGCCGAACGTGCCTCCGGTGCAGCCGGACGCGGCGGTGTAGCTGCGCATCCCTCCCATGACCGGAAGGCTCGAGGTCCATTCGATCGCTCCGACCTGGCCGTCGGCGGGGACCGTGACGAGCAGGACGTCGGCCAGGTACTTCGTCTCCCGCGGCGCGAGCGTGATCGGCGCGGACTGGAGCGGAGCGGGCGGGGCGGCGCCGGCGGCGACCTGGGGGTGGAAGATCAGAGTGACCACCGCGCTCTGCGCGGTGTCGGGATTGAACAGCCAGACGTCGCTGCGAAACTGGGCCCCGCCGAAGCCCACGACCCTCCCCACGACGACAAACCATCCGTTCGTGGTGGACGGCGAGTAGGCCGCGCGGGCCGCGGGCGCGGCGGCGAGAAGCACAACGAGAACGGCGAGCAGGCGCAGACGGGCCATGGGTCCCTCCTTCCCATCCGACGCTTCGAGACCGGTGTGAGTTTACAGATCAGCGAGGCTGTCAGTGTCTGACGCGGGGACGCGGGGACGCGGAGACGCGGTGACGGGGAGACGTGGGGACGCTCGGGAAGCGGGGACGCGGTCCTTCCCCGTGTCGCCGCGTCACCGTATCCCCCCGTCCGAGACCGTCGAAGCAAGGGAACTGACAGGAAAGATCGCGGTCTTAGAAACCGCGCGTGTCGATCAAGATTGGTGCCGTCGGCCGGACTCGAACCGGCATGGGTTGCCCCATACGCCCCTCAAACGTACGTGTCTACCAATTCCACCACGACGGCACGGCGGGGGTCCTACTTCTTCGGCGCGGGGTTGGCCGGCGCCGGATTGGCCGGAGCGGGATTGACCGGAGCGGGCGCTTTCTGGGCCGGGGCGGTCTTGGCGGCGGCCGCTCCCGTGCGCACGACCGAGGCCTTCGGACGCGCCTGCAGAATGGTCAGAGTCAGGGCGAGGAGGATGAACCCGATGAAGGCCCCGGTGGTCAGCTTGTGGAGAAGGGTCGTCGCGCCCCGCGCGCCGAACGCCGTCTGCGTGCCTCCGCCGCCGAACGCTCCGGCCAGATCCGCCCCTTTCCCCTGCTGAACCAGAACCACCAGGATCAGAAAGAAGCAAATGAAGACGTAGACGACAACGACAAGGCCATACAGGAATCCCACGGGGTCCCTCCTCGAAAAGGGGAAGAAGTGTATGTATGAGGCGCGCTTGCGTCAAGCCGGCTCCCCACTTCGAGCCTCAGACACTGGGACGCGGCGACACGGGGAAAAGAGCGGCGGCTCGTCGGATCTCCCAGCGTCCCCCCCTCCCCGAGTCCCCGCGTCGCGACCCATCGACGGACTGGGCCTGACCACCGCTCAACCCAGCCCCGCGATCCGGCAGAACGAAGCCACGTCCAGGCTCGCCCCGCCGATCAGGAACCCGTCGACTCCGGCCTCGGCGAGCAATTGCCGGCAGTTCTCCTCCGTGACCGACCCGCCGTAGAGGATCCGCAGGGACGCGCGGCCGGCCAGGAGCTTGCGCAGTTGCGCGGCCGCGCAAGCGCAATCCTCCGGCGTGGCCGGGCGGCCCGTGCCGATGGCCCAGACGGGCTCGTAGGCCACGACCAGAGGCGCCTCGGGCGGATCCTGGCGAAGCGTGGCGACCTGCCGCGCGAGCACGTCCCGCGACAGCCCCTCCACGCGCTCGGCCTCGGTCTCTCCGAGACAGTAGATCGGGACGAGACCGGCCTCCCGCGTGCGCGCGAGCTTGGCGGCGAGGACGGCGTCGTTTTCTCCGAACAGGCGGCGGCGCTCGGAATGTCCGACCAGGGTGTAGCGGCAGCCGGCGTCGGCGAGCATGCCGGCGGAGACTTCGCCGGTGTAGGCGCCCTCGCGCTCGCCGGCCACGTCCTGCCCCGCCAGCGCCCACCGCGCGTCCGGATCCCGCACCGCGTCGAGCGCCGTGTAGGGAGGCGCCACGACCAGCTCCGCCTCGGGACGCCGCCGGCCGAGGCGCCGGGCGAGCTCCGCGGCATACGCCGCCGCCGGAGCGCGGAGCATGTTCATCTTCCAGTTGGCGACGAAAAGACCAGTGACGAGGGAAGACCCCGATTGTCTCTTCCCCTCGTCACTGGTCACTGTTCACTCGTCACTTCTGTTCCAGGGCCTGAATTCCCGGGAGCGTGCCCTGCGCCAGGAACTCCAGGGAGGCTCCTCCGCCCGTCGAGACGTGGGTGAAGCGGTCGGCCACGCCCGCCTCGACGGCTGCCGCCACGCTCTCGCCTCCCCCGACGACGGTCACCGCGTCCGACTCCGCCAGCAGCAATGCCAGCGTCTTGGTGCCCCGATCGAACGGAGGATGCTCGAACACGCCCATCGGGCCGTTCCAGAAGATCGTCTTGACGGGGTCGAGCAGACGCTCGAACTGCTCGAGGGTCCTGGGACCGATGTCCAGGGCCATGGCGTCGTCCGGAATCTTCGCAATCCCGACCGTGCGCGCGCCGGCGGCGTCCTCGGGCGAGCGCGCGACCACGAAGTCCGAGGGCAGCGCGATCGTCTTGCCCTCCTTCTTGCACAGGTCGAGGATCTCGCGGGCCAGCGGCACGCTCTCCTCGTCCAGGAGCGAGCGCCCGACCGGCAGACCCAGAGCCTTCACGAAGTGGTTGGCCATGCCGCCACCCAGGAGCAGCACGTCCGCGGAGCGCGCCAGAACGCGCAGGGTCTCGATCTTGCCGGCGATCTTCGCCCCTCCCAGGATCGCCGCGAAGGGACGTTCCGGCGTGAGCAGGCGCGAGAGCTCGCGGATCTCTTTTTCCATCAGAAGGCCCGCGGCCTTCTCGGAGAGGAGGCCCGGCACGCCGACGATCGAGGCGTGCGCCCGATGGGCCGCTCCGAACGCGTCGTCGACGTAGGCCTCGCCGAGCGCGGCGAGCTGCCGCGCGAACTCCGGCTCGTTCTGTTCCTCGCCGGGGTGAAACCTCAGGTTCTCCAGGAGCAAGACGTCCCCGTCCGCGAGGGAACGGGCGGCCCGCTCGGCCTGCGCGCCGACGCAGTCCTCCACGAACCGCACCGGCCGCCCGAAGAGCTCGGCGAACGCGACAGCCACCGGGGCCAGAGAGTACCTGGGGTTGACCTTGCCCTTGGGCTTGCCCAGGTGCGAAGCGCAGAGGACGCGTGCCCCGGCTTCGCAGGCGAGCCGGATGGTCGGCAGCGTTTCGCGGATCCGCGTCGCATCGGCGACCCGTCCCTCCGCGATCGGGACGTTGAAGTCGACCCGCAGCAGCAGGCGCCTGCCTTGGAGCGGGAGATCGCGCATCGACCGCATGGCGCGGAATCTTAGCCCGGATGCGGGCCCGCGCCGGGGCCGGCGGCCGGGAGAGAATAGGGGGATGAAGAAGACCCTCGCGGCCCTCCTCCTCCTGGCCGGCCCGTGTCTGCCTCTGGCGGCCGCGGGCCCCCAGGCCCAGCGCGGAACGGGCGGCGCGGTCGCCGCGGCAGAGGAAAGCGCGGCGCGCGTCGGAGTGGAGATCCTCCGGCAGGGAGGCAACGCCGCGGACGCCGCCGTCGCGGTCGCCTTCGCCCTTGCGGTGACCTGGCCGGAGGCCGGCAACATCGGCGGCGGCGGGTTCTGGATCTCCCGGGACGCCAAGGGGAAGGTGGTGGTCATCGATTTCCGCGAGACGGCCCCGCGCACGGCGCGCCGGGACCTCTTCCTGCAGCCCGGACCGGGCGGAAAGCCGCCGTCCTCGACCGAAGGCCCCCTGGCGTCCGGCGTGCCCGGCTCGGTCGCCGGTCTGGCCCTGGCCCACCGGAAGCTCGGGCGCCTGCCGTGGAACAAGGTCGTCGATCCCGCGGTGCGCCTGGCCCAGCAGGGATTCGTGGTGTCGGAAGCGGTGGCGCGCTCGATCGGGATCGAGAAAGGGCGCCTGGCGCGCGACCCCGAGGCGGCGCACGTGTTTCTTCCCAACGGAGCGCCCCCCGCGCCGGGATCCGTCCTGCGGCAGCCCGAGCTCGCGCGCACGCTCGCGACGATCCGGGACCGCGGCGCCGACGGGTTCTACCGCGGCCGGATCGCGCGGCAGATCGAGGAGGGGCAGCAGCGCGACGGCGGCCTGATCAGCCGCGGCGATCTGGCCCGTTACGAGGCGGTGGTCCGTCCGCCCGTGCGGTTCCGCTTCGGGCCCGCCGAGATCCTGACCACGCCCGCGCCCTCGTCCGGACCGGTGCTGGCGGAGATGGCGCTGCTCGGCGAGTTCGCCGGGCTGGCGCGGCTCAAGCCGACCGATGTCGCCTCGGCCCATCTCTTAGCCGAGATCGAGAAGCGGGCGTTCCGCGATCGCAACCAGTTCCTGGGAGATCCGGGCTTCGGCGGCGTCCGCCAGGCCCGCATGACCGACCCGGCCCGACTCAAGGCGATCGCCGCCGCGATCGACCCCAAGCACGCGACGCCCACCGAGGCTCTGGCCGCCGGGGATCGCGAGAAGCCCACCACGACCCATTTCTCCGTCGTCGACGCGTCCGGCGGCGCGGTGGCGGTGACGACGACCTTGAACGACTCGTTCGGCAACGCGCGGATCGCGCCGGGCCTCGGGTTCCTGTGGAACAACGAGATGGACGATTTCACCACGCGCCCGGGCCGCAAGAACCTCTACGGCCTGGTGCAAGGCGAGGTCAACCGCGTCTCGCCGGGCAAGCGGATGCTCTCGTCGATGTGTCCGTCGATCGCGGTCGAGGGCGGCCGCAACGCCCTGGTCTGGGGATCTCCAGGCGGGTCGACGATCCCCACGACGAATTTCCAGGTGATGTTGAACGCGCTCCTGCGGGGACTTCCGCCGGTGGAGGCGGTGTCCGCGCCGCGCTTTCACCAGCAGGATTTCCCCGACGAGATCGAGTACGAGGGGGGGCGCTTCGACGCGGCCTGGATCGAGGGTCTGAAACAAATGGGACACACCGTGGTCGAGCGGGCCAGCGCGCAGCAGCCGCACGGAGCCGTGCTCGGGCGCGTCCACGCGATCTTCCTCGGCCCCGACGGAGTCCTCGACGCCGTGGCCGATCCGCGCAGCGGCGGGGTCGGGCTGGTGGTCCGGCCGGAGCGGTGAGAGAGCCGGGGACGCCGCGGCGGAGGGGATCGTGACGGAGCTCTTTCGGCCGCTCTACCGCCAGGGGCGGACCCTGCGCCTGCTGGACCAGCGGCTCCTTCCCGACCGCGAGGTCTGGCTGACCCTGGAGAGGCCCGCGGAGGTGGCCCTGGCCATCCGCGACCTGGCCGTGCGCGGCGCTCCGGCCATCGGCGTCGCCGCCGCGTACGGCGCGGCGTTCGCCCTGCGCGAGGGCATGGGCGAGCCCGCGGAGCGTTTTCGCGCGGCGCGCCAACGGCTGGCCGCCACCCGGCCGACGGCGGTGAACCTCTTCGCGGCGCTCGCGCGGATGGACCGCCGCTTCGCCAGCCTGGCCGCGGGCCCGCCGGAAGGGATCGAGCCGACGCTTCTGGAAGAGGCCGACGCGATCGCAGCCGAGGATATCGAGGCCTGCCGCCGCATCGGACGCCTCGGCGGAGCGCTTCTCGCCTCGGGAACGGTGATGACGCACTGCAACGCCGGGGCGCTGGCGACCGCCGGATACGGCACGGCGCTCGGCGTCGTGCGCGGCGCGATCGAGGCGGGCAAGGCCGTGCGCGTCCTGGCCTGCGAGACGCGTCCGTTCTTCCAGGGCGCGCGCCTGACCGCCTGGGAGCTCCACCGCGATGGGATTCCCGTCGAGATCATCACCGACGGCATGGGCGGCCACTTCCTCTCCCGCGGTGGCATCGGCGCGGTCGTCGTCGGAGCCGACCGGATCGCCGCCAACGGCGATACCGCCAACAAGATCGGAACGTATTCGCTGGCCGTGCTGGCCCGGGAGAACGGCGTCCCGTTCTACGTGGCCGCGCCCACGACGACGGTCGATCCGGACTGCCCCGACGGCGCGGCCATCCCCATCGAGGAGCGCACCTCCGAGGAGGTTCTCTCCGTGGGCGGCCGATCGATCGCACCGGCGGGCGTAACGGCCCGGTACGCGGCGTTCGACGTCACGCCGGCGCGCTACATCACCGCCATCGTGACGGACCAGGGGATCTGCCGGCCGCCATATCTCGAGAGTCTGGCCCAAGCGGTCGCATCGGCTTCGCGGGACAATTTGTGATTCGCGATCTGCGATTGGTGATTGGGAAGGAAAAGACATAGCTTGGCCGAAATCACGAACCACAAATCGCAAATCACACATCCTCTCGTTCTCGGCATCGAAACCTCCTGCGACGAGACCTCCGTCGCCGTTCTCGACGGCGAAGGCCGGATCCTCTCCAACGTCATCGCCACGCAGATGGACGCGCACGCGCTGTACGGAGGCGTGGTTCCGGAAGTCGCCGCGCGGGCGCACCTGGAGAACCTTCCGGGGACCTTCGAGGCCGCCCTGGCCCGCGCGGGGACGAGTCTTGACAAGATAGAACTTGTGGGGGCCACGGCCGGACCGGGGCTGATCGGCGCGCTCTTAGTCGGCCTGTCCGCGGCCAAGGCCATCGCCCTGGCCCGCGGGCTTCCGCTGGTGCCGGTCAACCACCTGGAAGGCCACCTCTTCTCGGCCCACCTGTGCGCCGGCGGCGAGCCGGCCCGGCCCGTCGTCTACCCCTTCCACGGACTGGTCGTCTCGGGCGGGCACGCCGAGCTCGTGCGCGTGGAAGACGGGCGGGTCGTGCCGCTCGCCCGCACGCGCGACGACGCGCCGGGGGAAGCCTTCGACAAGGTCGCCCGCCGGGCCGGACTTCCCTACCCCGGAGGACCGGTGGTCGACCGCATCGCCGCCCGGGGCGACGGATCGCGGCACCGGCTGCCGGTGGGGCGCTTGAGCGACGGGACGCTCGATTTCTCCTTTTCGGGGCTGAAGACGGCCATGCTCCGCGAGTTCGAGCGGCGCGGCATCGACGGTTCGCCCATCGACCCCGAGTCGGTTCAGGCAGATCTGGCCGACCTCTTCGCCTCGTTCCAGCGCGCCGTCGTCACCGCCTTGATCGAGCGCGTGGAC
This sequence comes from uncultured Acidobacteriota bacterium, assembly GCA_963733955.1. Classification (GTDB taxonomy): domain Bacteria; phylum Acidobacteriota; class Thermoanaerobaculia; order UBA5066; family Gp7-AA6; genus DATFTF01. The sequence goes on along the minus strand of CAVTEW010000001.1, from coordinate 69,604 downwards.
GCCGTCCATCGCTCCGAAGGGATCCGGCGCCTGGCCCTTTCCGGAGGCGTCGCCGCCAACACGGAGCTGCGGCGGACGCTGGCGGCGTGGGGCGAGGAGCACGGCGTGCCGGTGCTCCTGCCCGACCGCGCCCTGACCACCGACAACGCGGCCATGATCGCCTGGGCCGGGCTCCTGCGCTATCGCCGGGAGGGCGGGGGCGATCCCGCCGCGGCCCAGGCGCGGTCGCGGTGGCCGTTGGGTTCGTAAGTTCAAGGTTCAATGTTCAAGGTTGGCGACCTCCGACCTTAGAACTTCGAACTTCGAACACCATGTAACATCCCCCGTTCGCCCATGACCGATCCCAGCCTCATTCGCAACTTCTCCATCGTCGCTCACATCGACCATGGAAAGACCACGCTGTCGGATCGCTTGCTCGAGCGGTGCGGCGCGGTCTCGCAGCGCGAGATGCACGAGCAGATGCTCGACGACATGGAGCTCGAGCAGGAGCGCGGCATCACCATCAAGGCCCGCGCGGTCACGCTGCGCTACGCCGCGCTCGACGGACGCGAATACACCCTGAACCTGATCGACACCCCCGGCCACGTCGACTTCTCCTACGAGGTCTCCCGGTCGCTGGCGGCCTGCGAGGGCGCCATCCTGGTCGTGGACGCCACCCAGGGCGTGGAGGCCCAGACCCTGGCCAACGCCTATCTGGCCGTGCACAACAACCTGACCATCCTGCCGGTCATCAACAAGATCGATCTCCCCTCCGCCGAGCCCGAGCGCGTGCGCGAGCAGATCGAGCAGGTCATCGGGATTCCCGCGCACGACGCGGTCTTGACCTCGGCCAAGCAGGGCATCGGGATCGACGAGCTCCTGGAACGGATCGTCCGCGACATCCCGCCTCCCCAGGGCGATCCGGACGCGCCGCTGAAGGCGCTTCTCTTCGACTCCTGGTACGACCCGTACCGCGGCGTGACCTCGCTCGTCCGCGTCGTGGACGGGCGCCTGGCCCCGCGGATGAAGATCCGCGCCATGGGCACCCGCCTGGAGTCGGAAGTGGAAGAGGTCGGAATCTTCAAGCCGCAGCGCGAATCCGTGCCGGAGCTCTCCGTCGGCGAGGTCGGGTTCGTGTGGGCCAACATCAAGGATCTCCACTCGACGCGCATCGGCGACACCATCATCGACGTCGCCAACACCGCGGCCGAGCCGCTGCCGGGCTTCGCCGAGGCCAAGCCCATGGTGTTCGCCGGGCTCTTCCCCACCAACGCGGACGACTACGGCAATCTGCGCGACGCCATGGAGAAGCTCCAGTTGAACGACGCCTCGTTCACCTTCGTGCCGGAGAGCTCGACCGCCCTCGGCTTCGGCTTCCGCTGCGGCTTCCTGGGCCTCCTCCACATGGAGATCGTCCAGGAGCGCCTGGAACGCGAGTTCGACCTGGACCTGATCACCACCGCGCCCGGCGTCAACTATCGGGTCACCAACACCAAGGGGGAAATCCTCGACATCGTCAACCCCAACCACCTCCCTCCGCCCAATCACATCGAGAAAATCGAGGAACCCTACATCGCCTCGACGATCATCACGCGCGACGACTTCCTGGGCGGCCTCCTGAAGCTTTCCGAGGAGCGGCGCGGCGTCCAGAAGTCGATGGAGTACCTGTCCTCCAACCGGGTGGTCCTGACCTACGAGTTCCCCTTGAACGAGGTCGTGCTCGACTTCTACGACAAGCTGAAGTCGATCTCCAAGGGCTACGCCTCGTTCGACTACGAGTTCATCGGCTACCGCGAAGGAGACCTGGTCAAGCTGGACATCCTGGTCAACGGCGAGCCGGTGGACGCGCTGTCCTTGATCGTGCACCGCGACGAATCCGCGCCCAAGGGCCGGCTGCTCGCCGCAAAGATGAAAGAAATCATCCCCCGCCAGATGTTCGAAGTCGTGATCCAGGCGGCCATCGGGTCCAAGGTCATCGCCCGGGAAACGGTTTCGGCCATGCGCAAGAATGTGCTGGCCAAGTGCTACGGTGGAGACATCACGCGCAAGCGCAAGCTCCTGGAGAAACAGAAGGAGGGCAAGAGGCGGATGAAGCGGGTCGGGCGGGTGGACATCCCGCAGGAGGCCTTCCTCGCCGTCCTCAAAACGGAATGAAGAAAGAAACGCCGCAGCCGCCCGCCGCAGCCGACGCCGCGGAGCCGGTCCCCCACTCCTCGGCCCGGGAATGGTACGAATCCCTCCTCGTCGCGGCGGTCTTCGTCCTGTTCGTCCGCACGTTCGTCGTCCAGACCTACCAGGTGCCCACCGGCTCGATGGAAACGACCATCCTGGTCGGGGACCACCTGCTGGTCAACAAGTTCGCCTTCGCGCCTCACCTGGACGGCTGGAGCAAGCTCCTGCCGTACCGCGACGTGCACCGGGGCGACATCATCGTTTTCAAGAAGCCGGGCGACGACATCAACGACGGCAACGTCCTGGTGAAGCGGTCGGTGGGCACCCCGGGCGACACGATCCTGGTCCACGCCAAGACGGTGACCGTCAACGGAGAGATTGCCGACGGTCCCCACGTGCAGCACATCGATCCGGAGCTCTACTCGCCGGGCGATCCCCGCGGCCCCCGCGACTACTTCGGGCCGTTCACCGTGCCCCCGGGCGACTACTTCGGCATGGGCGACAACCGCGACAATTCCCTGGACAGCCGCTTCTGGGGACCCATCCCGCGCCCGAACATCTTCGGGCGGCCCTTCCTGATCTACTGGTCCTACGAGGCGGAGCCCAATTCGCACATCTGGCGCGGCCCGGTCGCCAAGATCCGGCAGCTGCTCTCGGTGGCCGTGCACTTCTTCTCCCGAACGCGATGGGATCGGATGTTCCACCTGGTGCGCTGATCGTTCAATCGATTCCCCGGCGTCCGGAGGCGGACCCGGCCCGCGAGCCGCGGGGGCGATGGCGGGAGCTCTGCGAGGTCGTGCTGGTGGCCGTCATCGCGGCCCTGTTCGTGCGGACGTTTCTGGTCCAGGCCTTCGTCGTTCCCAGCGGATCGATGGAGCCGACCGTCCTGGTCGGCGATCACCTGCTGGTCAACAAGTTCGTCTTCGCGCCCCACCGGCCGTGGCTCGCGGCCCTTCTCCCCTACCGGAGCATCCGGCGAGGCGACGTGTTCGTTTTCAAGTTCCCGAAGGATCCGACGCAGGACTTCGTCAAGAGGGTGGTCGGACTTCCCTCCGACCTGGTGGTCACCCGCGGGGGCGAAGTGCTCGTCAACGGCCTCGCGGACGCGCGCTCGGTCCACCGGCCTGCGCCGCTCGCCCCGGGCGCACCGTCCCCGGACCCGAGGGGGCGCGTGCGGGTTCCGCCCGACGCCTACTTTGCCCTGGGCGACAACCGCGACAGCTCCTACGACAGCCGATTCTGGGGCCCCGTTCCCGCCGGCAACGTGAAGGGGCGCGCGCTCGCCATCTACTGGTCCATCGCGCCTCCGGCGGCCGCGCCGCCCGGCAACCCCCTGGCCCGGCTGGCAGACTTCCTGGGACGGACGCGATGGCGGCGGTCGTTTCGGCTGGTTCGATAGAGCGGGTGCCCCGGAACCCCGGAGTCCCGGAGCCCCGGCGACCCCGCCGGGTCCCCCCGCCGGGGCCGAGGTCCCGGGTGAGCGGACGCGACGGCTTCGGTTACAATCGGGACAAATTTCGGAGGTCGGCGATGGGACCCACGCGCGGGCAGCGCGGAAAAGGAAGCATCGGGTGCGTGATCTGGCTGGCGATCGTCGCCCTGATCGGATACAGCCTGATCAAGATCGTTCCGGTCAAGATCGCGGCCTCGCACTTCGAAGACTTCATGACCGAGGAAGCCGGCTTCGGCTCGATCAAGAGTCCCCAGCAGATCGAGAAGGAGATCCTGGCCAAGGCCAAGGAGCTGCGGATTCCCGTGACGCGGGACAACCTCTCGGTCACGCGCGCCCACGAGATGATGGTCGTGGAGGCCCACTACCAGATCGAGGTCGATTTTTTCGGCGGGGCCTACAAGTACGTCTGGAAGTTCGATCCGGTGATCCGGCGTCCGACCTTCGCGGTGTAGAGCGCCCCGGGTCGGCCGGCCGGCTCGGGGGTTTCCCGACGCGGGCTGATACGCTTTCGCCGTGCGCGGCTCCGCCCTCACCGGTCTGACCATCGCGCAGGTCTCGCGCCAGACGGGCATCCCCATCACGACGCTGCGGTTCTACGAGAAGGAGCTGCCCGGCCTGCTCCCGCTCTCCAAGACGCCGGGCGGGCACCGTCGTTACCGCGCCGAGGACGTCGCGCGCCTGGCCGCGGTCCGCCGCCTGACCGAAGACAAGAGCGTCAGGCTCGCCGACGTGCGCCGGATCATGACGTCGCGGGGCGACGCGGAAGCCCTGCGCGCCGAGGTCGACCGGGCGCTGGAGATCCTGCGCCGCCAGTCCGAGCACCTCGACGAGGTGCGCCACGATCTGTCGCGGCTGGCCGCCCGGGTCGCCGAGCTGGAAGCCCGGCCGCGCCGGGGCTGGTTCAAGTGAACCCGGGGCGGCTTCCTGCCCGGACGCCTGGAACCCGCTCACGCGGGAATAAAGACCCGCGTCCTGGAGCTAGGAGAGGACGAAAAAGGAGGCTTCCCATGCGATCCCTACGAGCTCTCGCCCTGTTCGGCGGATTCGCCGGCCTGGCGTCGGCGGCGCTCGCGGCCGGCCCGGAAGTCGGCGCTCCGGCTCCCGCGTTCACCCTGACCACGCTGGACGGCCAGTCCTTTTCCCTGGCCGAGGCCGCCAGGACCCACAAGGCGGTCGTCGTCATGTTCATCGCGACCCAGTGTCCGTACTCCAACGCCTACAACGACCGGATGCGCGACATGGCCGCCGCCTACGAGAAACGGAGCGTGCTCTTCGTGGGCGTGAACAGCAACAAGACCGAGCCGGCCGAGGAAGTGAAATCGCACGCCCGGAAACACGGCTTCGCGTTTCCGCTCATGAAGGACCCCGGCAACAAGGTGGCCAACCTGTACGACGCCAGGCACACGCCGGAGATCTACGTCGTCGACCCGCTGGGGAAGCTGCGCTACCACGGGCGCATCGACGAGAACTACGAGGACGCGACCAAGGTGACCTCCCCGGACTTGAAAAACGCCCTGGAGGAGATGCTCTCCGGCAAACCGATCCAGAAGGCGGAGACCAAGGCCTTCGGATGCTCGATCAAACGAGTCTAGGGATTTGTGGTTTGAGATTTGTGATTGGCGATTGATCGAGTGATCGCAGCGTGATCGGATGATCGGTACCCTCTTCTTCGCGCTGATCGCGCCTTTTCATTCCTTCGATCTCGCTGCGATCACGATGCGATCGCCCGATCACGTTGCGATTTCCGGTTCACCCGCCGCCCTGCCGGGCGAGATCGACGCGAAGGGCCTTGCAGACCTGATCGCTCGCCAGAAGGGGCATGTGGTTCTGGTCAACTTCTGGGCCACCTGGTGCGTGCCCTGCCGCGAGGAGTTCCCGGATCTGATCCGCTTGCAGAAGACGCTCGGCCCGCGCGGTCTCCAGGTCGTCGGGGTCTCCACGGACTTGTCCAGCGCCCTGCCCGGCGTTCACAAGTTCCTGTCGGATCAGAGGCCGGGGTTCCCGAACTTTCACAAGAAGAGTGGCGGTGACGATCAGGATTTCATCGACGCCGTGGACAAGGGATGGAACGGAGAGCTGCCCTTCTCCGTGCTCTACGACCGAACCGGGAGGAAAGCGAAGGTCTTCTCGGGCAAACATTCCTTCGCGGAGTACGAGAGGGGTGCGGTCCCCCTCCTAAAGTAACGTCGCGTCGCGGACCGGGACTCACACGCGGGCGGGGACAAGCCCCGCCCCTACGGAACCCTTTGCCTTTCGTGCCGCAGGGGCGGCCCTTGCGGCCGCCCGCGCTCGGGTTTCTTCGTGTCTCCGCACGCCGGGGGCGCGCAGATCCCGAAGCGCAGCTCCGGCGACGTTACCGAAACCCCGCCCGGACCTTGCCCTTCCGGCGGCCGTCGATCCCCCAGGCTCCGTAGCCGGAAGCGGCGATCGAGAGCAGGAGCAGGATCGCGAACTTCGTCGTCAGGCCGGCGGTGATCCATCCCATCCAGTCGGCTCCCGGAACGTAGGACTGGCCCAGAAGGATCGTCAGGAGCAGGAGGACGCCCGCCGCGGCGGCGATCCGAGTCAGCAGTCCCAGCAGCAGCGCGATGCCCAGGAGGAGCTCGCCCACGGCCACGACCCAGGCGAACAGGCCTGCGTTTGGAACGACCACCGATCGCAGGAACGCCCCCCACAGGGGCCAGGCCTTGCGGGCCATCCCCTGGGCATCCTCGGAAAACGCGCCGTGGACGAATTTTCCGGTGATCTTGCCAAAGCCTTCCGCGACGAAGAGAACGCCGGTCGCCATCCGGACCAGCGCGGTCAACTTCGATCCGGCCGCCATCGCCGGAGTCTAGCAGGCCGGTCCCCGGGGGCCCGTGGCCTTCCGAGGACAGGGAGTCCTCCGCGACGGACGCGGCGGCGGCGGCGCGGCGCGGAAAGCCGCCCGCCGGGCTTCCCGGCAGAATGGACCGAGTTTTGCTACAGTCCCGCCAGGTTTTCCCCAGGCATCCGGCCCGAGGCCGGAATAGGAGAATGGGAACATGAAACGACTTTCCTCCGCGGTCGCCGTCGCTCTCTTCACGCTCGCCGCCGCCTCGCTCCATGCCAGCGACGAGGCGATTCTCCAGAGAGCGCGCGTCGCGCGCGTCTCCCGCGTCGGCGCCGCCGCGGCGACGTCGTTCTCGTCGGAAGTCCCGGTGGTGGCCCGGGTGCAGGGCACGGCCTTCTTCCGCACCTCGATCGACATCAACAACAACACCAACCAGACGATCACCGTCCAGTACCAGTTCTCCTACACCTGCGTGTCCTCGGCCTGCAGCCCGGTCGGCGGCTTCTACCGAACGCCGGTGCAGAACTTCAATCTGCAGGCCCTGGAGAATTTCCACCAGGACGACCTGGTCGATTTCTTGAACGGTCAGGGGCTGCTCCAGGGCGGCGCCGAGCAGGGGACCATCGGTACCCTGCTGGTCACTTTCACCAACGTCCCGGCCTTCGGCTCCGGCGGCGTCATCCTCGGATCGGAAGCGACGGTCGTGGCCCGGACCTACAACCACTTAGACGAGCTCACGGCCTCCTCGGCCACGGTCGGATTCGCCTACAACGCCTCCCTCTTCTTCGAGTCGGCGGACACCACGCTCGTGGGAACGGCCCGCGACACCAAGGGAGCCCCGTCGGTCGCCGGCAAACTGCGGTCCAACGTGGGCGTGCGCAACACCGACATCAACGGGACCACGAACAACGTGACGGTCGTCCTCTCTTTTTATGACGTGGCGACCGGGCAGAAAGTCGGGACCGACCAGACCTTCGCCAACCTTGCACCTGGCGAGGTGCGCCAGATCTCCGATCTCTGGGCCACCGCCGGCATTTCCTCCACCGTCCACCAGGTGATCATCTTCGTCGACAATCCGAGCCCGACCTCGACGTCGCCGACGTTCGAGGGTTACGTCACCATCATCGACGGCGGAGTCGCCACGGGCGGCTCGAGCAACAACGTCGCCACCCAGGACGCCTCGTTCTTCGAGATGAAGTGCGCGGATTCCAACCTCTGCGGTAACTGACCGGACTCTGCGGAGGGTCCCCCGACGCGGGCGTTGCTCGCTCGCCCTGCGTCTACCGCGCGGATCGGGATGGGATGTCGCGGCGCACGTGCTTGCCCTCGAATTCGATCCGGTCGGCGGCCTCGTAGGCCCGGTCGCTCGCGTCGGCGAGCGTCGGCCCCATGGCCGTGACGACCAGCACCCGGCCGCCCGCCGTCACCAGGCGGTCCCCGACGGTGGCCGTGCCGGCGTGGAAGACCTGCACGGAGGGCAGCCGGGAGGCCTCGCTGACGCCGGTGATGGGCTTGCCCTTTTCGAAGGGGCCCGGATAGCCGCCCGCGCACAGCACCACCCCGACGCAGGCTTCCGATTTGATCTCGAGGGGCGTGATGCCTTCGAGCTCGATCCGCGTGGCCGCGACGAGCAGGGCGGCCAGGTCCGAATCGACGCGGGGAAGAATCACCTCGGCCTCGGGATCGCCGAATCGCGCGTTGAACTCGAGGACCTTGGGTCCGGAGTCGGTCAGCATCAGGCCGGCGTAGAGCACGCCGCAGAACGGGCGCCCCTCGGCGGCCATGCCTTTGAGCGTGGGCCAGATGATCTCCTTCAGGACCTGGGACGAGGTCGCCGCCTCCATGCCGGCCCCGGCCGGAGAGTGGCCGCCCATTCCGCCGGTGTTGGGCCCCCGATCCTGGTCGTAGACCTTCTTGTAGTCCCGGGCCGTCGGCAGCGGCACCGCGGTCGTCCCGTCGCACACCGCGAGGAACGAAGCCTCGGTGCCGCGCAGGAACTCCTCGACGAGAATGCGGTCTCCGGAGGACCCGAACACGCGCTCTTCGAAGAAGAGCTTCAAGGTGCGCTCGGCGTCCTCCTTCGCATCGACCGTCAGGACGCCCTTGCCTCCGGCCAGGCCGTCGGCCTTGATGACCACGGGGAACCCCAGCCGCTCGATCGCGGCCTGCGCCTCGGACAGGGACGCGCAGACGATCGCCTGCGAGGTGGCGATCCCGTGCCTGCGGAAGAACTCCTTGGCGAACACCTTGGAGGTTTCGATCTGGGCGGCCAGCCGGGTGGGTCCGAAGATCGGCAGCCCGCGCTTGCCGAACACGTCGGCGATCCCCAAAGACAGGGGCAGCTCGGGCCCGACGACGGTCAGGTCGAGGTTCAGGTCTTCGGCCAGATCGGCCAGCTCCACGATGTCGCCGGGGGAGACCGGCAGACAGTCGGCGAGCTCGGCGATGCCGGGGTTGCCCGGAGCGCAGAAAAGCTCTTCCACGAAGGCGCTGCGCCGCAGAGCCCAACAGAGCGCATGTTCGCGGCCGCCGCCCCCGACGACGAGGATTTTCATGTCCGGCCATTCTACCCGGGCGGGCCGCCGGGAGCGGAGGAGCGGGCCGCGGCGATCAGCGCTTCTTCTTCCCTCGACCCCGGTTCGCCGGCCGCCGGCCGCGGCGGCCCTTCTCGGAACGACCGGCGTCCTTGGCCAGTGGCCTCACGGAAAACTGTTCGTACCGGCCGACGAAGCCGATCACCGTCTCCAGCGTCTCGTGCGGTCCGAGCAGGAGGCCGAACCGCCCGCGGGCGCGGTCCACGACGACGCCGTCCTGAATCGCCTCGGCCTCGAAGCGGATTCGATCGCCCCGCCAGGTGAGGTTGCCGTTGTTGACCACGCGCACGCGGCAGAGCGTGGCCGTGTCGCTCGAGACGCCGGGATCGGGAAAAATGGACAACGACAGGTCCTGCCAGGGAAGCTCCGCGGCCGGAGCCAGGGCGAGCCACAACCAGAGCAAGGATCGCATGGGAATTTCCTCCTGTTCGGAGGAGGGGCCGCGGCCAACGCCTGACCCGGTGAGGACAGGCGGACTCTAACAGAGAAGGACGTAGGACGTAGGACGCAGTGGTCGGGGAAACCCTACGTCCCGCCTCCTCCGTCCTCGTTTGACACCCGGCAGGCCCCCAACTACTGTTGGAAGCTTCATGCGAAGGGATTTTCGCAAGGCCCTGGCGGAGGAAATCCTCCTCGCCGACGGCGCGATGGGCACCCTGCTGGTCTCGCGGGGAGCCTCCGCGGATCAGGCCAAATCGCCGCTCAACCTGACCGATCCCGACGCGGTCGCCGAAGTGCACGAGGACTACCTGGGCGCCGGAGCCCGCATTCTGACGACCAACACGTGGGACGCCAACCGCGTGAAGCTGACCACTCACGAATGGGCCGACTCGCTGGAGAAGATCAATCGGGAGGGCGTGCGCCTGGCCCGCGAGGCGACCTCCGGCGAGCTCGCCTTCGTCGCCGGGTCGATCGGCCCTCTGGGAGCACTGGTCAAGCCCTACGGCACGTTGACGCTCGGCCAGGTGCGGGAGATCTTCGAAGAGCAGGCCCGGGTGCTCCTCGACGCCGGCGTGGACCTGATCCTGCTGGAGACCTTCGGCGGACTGCTGGAGGCGGCCGAAGCCGTGCGCGCGGTTCGCGGCCTCTCGCAGGGCGTTCCCATCGTGGCCCAGATGACGTTTCTGGCCGACGGGCGCACCGCCTTCGGCGAGTCGGCCGGCCATGCTCTCCCGGCGCTCGCCCTGGCCGGAGCCGACGCCGTCGGGATGAACTGCACGCTGGGCCCGCAGGAGACGCACGACGTCTTCGTCCGCCTGCCGTCGGCCGTGGAGGTTCCCCTCTCGGTCATGCCCAACGCCGGATACCCGACGCTCGTGCACGGGCGCAACGTCTACCTCTCCTCGCCCGAGTACCTGCGCGACTACGCCACGGCCTTCGCCGAGGCCGGCGCGGCGATCATCGGCGGCTGCTGCGGCACGACCCCGGAGCACATCCGGGCCATGGCCCGCGGATTCGACGGGCGCCCCCGCGCCGCGGCCCGGGCCCATGTGACGCTGGTCTCCGAATCCGCCCGATCCCGAGTGGCCGAGACGCCCGCGATCGAGACGTCCCGGCTCAAGCGAGCGCTCGCCGATCCCTCCGCGTTCGTGGTGACCGCCGAGGTCGAGCCGCCCCGCGGCGTGGACGTCACGACCGCCATCGAGGGGGCCAAGACGCTCAAGGCCAGCGGCGCCGACGCCGTCAACGTGACGGACAACCCGATGGCGCGTCTGCGCATGTCCTCGATCGCCGTGGCGGCGCTGCTCCAGAGAGAGACCGGCCTCGACGCCATCGCGCAGATCACCACCCGGGACCGCAACATCCTCGGGCTGCAGTCGGACCTGCTGGGCGCGGCCGGGCTCGGCTTGAAGGCGATTCTGTGCCTGGGCGGGGATCCGCTCAAGATCGGCGACTACCCGCAGGCCAAGCAGGTCTCCGAGGTCGACGTGCTGGGCCTCCTGCGGATCGCGCGCGGATTGAACGGCGGGGCCGATCTCGCCGGCAACGCGATCGGAGCGCCCACGTCCTTCGCCGTCGGCTGCGCGGCCAACCCGGCGGCCTCCGATCTCGACGCGGAGTGCTCGAAGCTGGCGGCCAGGATCGATTCCGGCGCCACCTTCGCCCAGACCCAGCCGGTCTACGACGTCGCTGCCCTGGAGCGCTTCCTGGAGCGCCCGGAGGCGCGGCGCCTGCCCGTCTGGATCGGGCTCATCCCGCTGCGGTCGCTCAAGCAGACGCTGTTCTTCGCCAACGAGGTTCCTGGGATCGTCGTGCCCGAGGCCATCCAGCGGCGGATGCGGGAGGCCCACGCGAAGGGTCCCGACTTCGAGAAGGCGGAAGGCCTGGCGGTGGCCCGGGAGCTGGCCGCGGCGATCGCGGGAATGGCCCGGGGACTCCACATCATGCCCATGGGTCGCTATTCCGTCGTCGGAGAGATCCTGGAGGCGATCGCGCGTCCCCGCCGGCGGGAACGGGCCGGGGCCTGACGCGGGAATGGGCGGCCGGTAGAGAATGCGTTCTGGAGAAGGCGGGCGCGCAGCGCCCGCGGAGGAGAAAACACAATGAGGAAATTGTCAGCTTCGTTCCCCGCGCTGGCCGGCCTGGCGCTGGCCGCCCAGCTCTTCGCCGTCGGCCAGGGCCGCGTGGCCGGCAAGGTCACCGATTCCGCCGGCAACCCGATCGAGGGAGTGACGCTCATCGTGACGACGCCCGCCCTCAGGAATCTCAAGGTCACGGTCAAGACCGATAAGAACGGTCAATACGGCTTCATCATCAACGACGCCACGCTGCACTACCACATGCGCTTCGAGAAAGAGGGTTATGCGCCGTCGGACCGCGACGAGAAGTTCAAGATCAGCGAGCCCACCACCGTCGACGAGAAGCTGATGAAGACTTCCGAGGCCTCCGCGCCGGCGGCCCGGGGCGGCGCGGCGGCCCCCGCGGCGCCGTCCGCCAACGACCAGGCGGCCAAAGCCTACAACGACGGCGTCGACCTCTTGAACGCCGGCGACAAGGACGGCGCGGCAAAGCGCTTCCAGGACGCCGTGAGCAAGAATCCCGATCTGCCGCAAGGCTGGCAGGCCCTGGCCACGATCGCGTACGAGAAGAAGGACTGGGCCAAGACGCTCGAATACGGCCAGAAGGCCACCGACCTGGACCCCTCGCTCGCCAGCCTCTACGGAATGCTCGCCGACGCGGCCACGAAGTCCGGAGACAAGAAGGCCGCCGCGGAGTGGCAGAGCAAGTACGCCGAGGCCAACCCCGACTCGCCGGAGATCCTCTACAACAAGGGCGTCGAGGCGTACAACAAGAAGAACCTCAAGGAGGCCGAGTCGTTCCTGAGCAAGGCCGCGCAAGCCAAGCCGGACTTCGCGCTGGCCCACTTCTGGCTGGGAATGACGTCGTTCACCTTGAACAAGAAGGCGGCGGCCAAGGAGCACCTGGAAAAATACCTGCAGCTCGATCCCAACGGCAGCGAGGCGGCGACCGCCAAGGAGATCCTGCCCCTGCTCAAGTGACCGGGCGCGAGCCGCGGGGCGTCGGGATCAGGTCTGGGCGCCGAAGACGGGGACCCTGGGGCCGCCGGCGCGGGCGAAACAGCGGCGGGGTCCCGGCAGATCGTCGTCGTTGGCCAGGGCCAGGATCACGATCAGAGCGGCGATCCAGAGAAAGAGTCCCGCGGGGAGGTCCCCGCCGTCCAAGAGAACGCGCCAGAGCATCATGGATTTGACCTCGACCGAAGAATAGTGGCGTCCAGAGAGAGCAAAGGTGGGGCCAGCGGGAAGCCCGGCGGAAACCGACGTGCCTTCACGGACTTGAGGCCTTCCCGGCTCCGACCCGTCTGACGTCGGGCGACGAGGACGGCGATTCTTCGCCGACACTTTCTGACAGAATCCCTGCCGGGGTCGCTCATGCTCATCCGTGCTACATCCGAGATTCTCGCCGAAACGGGGCCGGCCGCGTCACTGGCCGAAGGGACAGTTGTTCGCCCCCGGTCCGGACGCTGAGATGGGCCGATCGGGAGCGTTCAAGGATCGGCCGCTGTGGAGGCGTTTGCAGACGATCCATCACGAGATCAAGGAGCGGCGCTTTCCCAACGCGTCGTCGCTGGCCAAACAGCTGTCGGTGTCCAGCAAGACGGTGCAGCGGGACCTGGACTACCTGCGCGACGAGCTCGACGCGCCCATCGATTTCTCCCGCGACGAGAACGGATACGTCTACACCCGATCCGACTATGTCCTCCCCTTCCTCCCCGTGGACGGGAAGGATCTCTTCTCGATCGGCGTGGCGGCCCAGGTTCTCGCGCTCTTCGGGGGAACGCCTCTGGCCCGGGACTTGAAGTCCTGCTACGAACGGCTGGCCGAGCTGATGCCTCCGGCGGTGCGGCTGCGGCCGGAGATCGTGATGGAGAAGCTCGCGCTGCGGGCGCTTCCGTTCCGACCCGTGCGCGAAGAGATCTGGACCGCCGCGGCCGAAGCCATGCAGCGCGGAGTGGGGCTGTCGATCCGCTACCATCGACCCGGCGAAGCTCCCGGAGAGGCCAGGGTGGTTTGTCCCTACGCGTTCGTGCTCGCCGGACGGGATTGGATGATGCTGGCGGAGGACCGCGACGCCGGGCAGGTCAAGAACTTCTATCTGGCCCGCATCGAGGCCGCGGAACCGACGTCGCAGCGCTACGCCATACCCAGGGACTTCGACGCCGACGCGTTCTTCCGAAACACGTTCGGCCTGTACGTCGGAGACGCGCGGCCCTTCCGGATGCGGGTCCGCTTCTCCGCGGAGATCGCCGATCAGATCCGGGAGATGCAATTCCATCGCGAGCAGAAGATCGAGACGCTTCCGGGCGGAGACGTCGTCCTGGAGATGCCCGCGCAGTCGATCAAGGAAGCCCGCCGCTTCGTGCTGGCGTACGGCAAGGACGCCGAGGTTCTGGAGCCGGCCGAGCTGGTCGCGGATCTCCAGGCCGAAGTCGAGGCGCTGCACGGGAGGTACGCCGGGACCTCCCGGCCGGCCCGCCCGCGAAAAGGCGCGGCGCCGCCCAAGGCGTGAGAGACTGACGACCGTGCGCCGATGGGCCGTCGTTGCCGTGCTCCTGTGCGTCGTGGCCTGCAGCGCCACGGCGGGCCTCAAGCCCGTGCGCGACGAAGATCGCGAGGCCGCGTGCCCCGGCGGACGGCTGGCCTGGAACCTCCAGGTGCAGGACCAGCGCGCCGAGCGACGCGACTCGGAGCGGCTGACGGCGCTCGTGCGCGGCTCCCTGTCGCAGTCCTTCCCGGCCTGCCGATGGGTTTCCGACCCGACAGCCGGAACGATTACCATCGAGATCCACCGCTTCTCCGCCCTCTTGGACGGCGCGATCTGGGACGGCGGCGCGGATTGGACCGTGTCGGCGCGCGACGCCAACGGGGGAGCGCTGACCGCGTTCGACTCGACCTTCGAGGCCTCGCGGCCCAACTATCGCAACGTCGACAACGAACGGGCCGTCCTCCAGCAGGTTCTCGAGGAAGCCGTCAGGAAGACCGCGCTCGGCCTCCGGGCCTTGTCCTCCTCGCCCTAGATTTGTCCTCCCGGGGTGACGTGAACCTGGGGGCTGCCCCTGGCGGCGGGGTGAAGCCAGAGCGCCCAGGCCCGACGGGCCAGACACTTACGTCGTCTGGGGCCGGCCGCTGCCGGCGTGATTCCATGGAACGGATCTCGCACCTCGACCCCATGGAGGATCTATGAAACGACTCAGGCACCTCGGTCTCCCCCTCGCCCTCCTTCTCACGACGGCCGCCGCCGCTGCCGCGGCCGATCCGACGTACCAGATCGCCAACATCCTGTCCGGCACGTTTCAGGGCTCCACTCCCGGAAACGAGCTGCGCTTGGACTTCCGGCCCGTGCCGACGGATTCGCAGCATCTCTACGATCTGTTCGTGGAGGTGTCGGGCAAGTACCTCGGGCAGATGGTCAAGCGCCAGGGACTGATCCGCCTGGAGTCCCAGGGCAACGGCGTCTACGTGGGCTACATCCCCCACTTCGACCCGACCGTAACGGCGCTCTCCCCCGGCGCGACGCGGTTCTCCGACAGCGAGGCCGGCGCCGCGTGCGGATTCAACCTGGCCACCGCCGGGGACGGATTTTCCGGCGAGACGACGGCGTCCACCTGCGCGTTCGCCCTCCGGGGAGGGACGGGCAAGTGGTCGATCGACCTCGAGCCCGGATCGATCCGGGTGCGCAACGTGGCTTCAGGCGAGACCCTTAGGTTCCGGCGCCAGGGGAAATAGCGTCGGCGCCTCGTCCGGCTCATCGTCCCGCGTGCCCGCCTCGGCGCGTCCCCGGCCCGGATCCGGATTGGGGGACGCGGGGAGGGGGGACGGGGGGAATCGATCCTCTCCTCCGGCACGTACTGCCGCGCGATCTCCTTGACCGGATCCGAGAAATCTCCCCGCAGGATCCAACGGAAAAACCCGGGCTCCTCGCGGCTAATTTCCCGAAGAGTTCTGCCGCGGTTGCGCCCGAAGTTGACCGTCGGCTCGCCGTGGATCATCCGGAAGCGGCCTTCCGGATCCATGTCCTGATCGAGGCCCGCGCAAAAGAGGTCGTGGAGGCGTCCGACGTCCAGCGGCAGATCGTGGTACTTGCGCAGCTGTCCCTCCAGCACGGCCAGGGTCATCTCCGCGTCGGCCAGGGCCCCGTGCGCCCCTTCGTGCGGGCGATCGCAGTAGAAACGGGCCGCCGCGGCCAGGTTTCGTGGCTCGCGGGCGAAGAAAATCCGCTGGGCGTCGACCAGCCGGCGGTCCCGGATCTCGAACGCGACGCCGGCGCGCAGGAACTCGGCCCGCAGAACCGGCAGATCGAAGCCGGTGATGTTGTATCCGCCCAGATCGCAGCCGTCCAGGAACGCGGCCAGCTCCGCCGCCACGTCGGCGAACCGCGGGAGCCCGGCCACGTCGCCGGCGGAGATCCCGTGGATCGCCGTGGAGGCGGCGGGAATGGGAATGCCCGGATCGAGCCGCCGGATCCACAGGTCGCGCGGGCCGCTCGGGGGAATCCGAACGCAGGCGATCTCGATGATCCGGTCGATCCGTGAATTGGTGCCGGTCGTCTCGGTGTCGAAGACCACCAGAGGGCGCTCCAGGGCGAGTCTGCGTTGCGACATTTCGATCAGATCGTAAACCACTCCGAGGCCGGCCCCCGGGCCGCCGGCCTGAAGCCCTCAATAGTTCTCGGAGAACAGCCAGAAGAACAGTTCTCCGAAACGCGCCACCAGGCCCCGTTTGCGCCACTTTTCCTTGGTAAAGACTTCGCTTTCCGTCAGGTCCCTCTCGAACGTCTTTTCCACCTGGCGGGCGAAGCCGCGGTCGTAGACGGTCACGCTGACCTCCGCGTTCTTCTTGAAGGATCGATTCACGAAATTGATCGATCCGATCGAGCTCCACAGGCCGTCCACGACCATGACCTTGCAGTGGAGCATGGTGGGGAGGTACTCGTAGATCTGAACGCCGCCGTCTAAGAGCTCGCCGTAATGGAAGCGCGACGCCAACCGGACGTTGGGGCTGTCGATGTACTTGCCCGGGACCAGAATCCGGACGTCCACCCCGCGCGCCGCGGCGGCCACGAGCCCCTGGCGGATCTGCCGGTCGGGAACGAAGTAGGCGTTCTCGATCCAGATGCGCTGGCGGGCCGCCTGGATGGCCATGTAGTACAGGAGCTTGGCCATCGAGCTCTGGTCGTTTCGGCCGCTGCCGATCACCTGAGCCAGCAGGTTTCCCGCCGGCTCGATGAAGGGGAACTGTCTTGTTCCGTGCAGGACTTCGCCGGTCGTGTGCACCCAGTCCTCGAAAAAGACGTGTTGAAGCTGGGAGACCGCAGGCCCCTCGATCCGGATATTGGTGTCCCGCCACTCCGACGGATCGCGGGCGCTTCCTTTCCATCGGTCGTCGAAGGCGAAGCCGCCGCAGAAGCCGATCCGGCCGTCGACCGTCACGACCCGGCGGTGGGTGCGATTGCCGATCCGAAACAGGGAGTAGATCCGCAACGGCTTGTACACGAACACCTGCGCTCCGGCGTCGCGCATCTCGGCTTCCAGACCGCCCAGGCTGGATCCGAAGCCGTCCACGAGAACGCGCACCTCCACTCCGGCCCGGGCCCGCTCGGCCAGCGCGCGAGCGAACTCGCTCCCCACCAGGCCCTGGTCGAAAATGTAGAGCTCGACATTGATGCTCTGGCGCGCCCGGCGGATGTCCTCCAGCATCGCGCCGAACGTCTGGTCTCCGTTCTCCAGGAGCCGGGCGTCGTTGTGGGGGACCATCTCCGTTCCGAACGCGTCGAGGGAGCGCCGGAACTGAGGACTGTCGACGCCGTAGGTCGGCTCGTACTGATACACGGTGCGCTTTTCCGAGAAGATGTAGGAGCATCCCGTCGAGGCGAGCAGGACGAGGACCGGAAGCAGATCCGCGAGGGCCCGGATCCATCCAAC
The DNA here is from genome assembly GCA_963733955.1 of uncultured Acidobacteriota bacterium. Lineage (GTDB taxonomy): Bacteria > Acidobacteriota > Thermoanaerobaculia > UBA5066 > Gp7-AA6 > DATFTF01. The sequence continues at coordinate 52,151 of CAVTEW010000001.1, read as the reverse complement.
GGTCGGGCGCCCGCGGCCGGGCGGCCTGAGGCGAAGCAACATCCGAACCCGTGATCGAAGGATGCCGGCGGGGCGCAAGCGACGAGTCTATCCAAGGCTTTGTGAAGCGGCCGGGCCCCGAAGGAATCGAGCACGGGTCTTCCACCGCGGGGAACGCCGGACGGGCCGGTTTAAAAACCCGCCCGTCGCCAACTCCTGTCACGCAGCGAGGCAGCCCGTCGCCCTCGCCGACTGCGCGCCGCCGGATCGGAATCGAAATCCCATCGCGGGTCCAGCCGGACCTCCGGCCAAAACCCCGTTACATTTCCACGCTGGCAAGTGACATTCCCTGTCAGCCCGGGCGGGATCTTATTTCGTAAGTAGCTGATATTAAAACACTTAAAAAGAGGGGGCTGGATGGCCGCGCGCTTGCACTCTCAGAAAGGCGAGGAAACCAAAACCTCACCTCCTCCTTTCGCCCCCCGGGCGGCCCCACCCCGACCCGGGGATTTTTTTGCCTCGAGAACGAGCGTCCCCGCATTCCCCCGTCCCCCACGTCCGTCGATCCCTCGCTGTTATGTTCTCTCGCATGCGCGTCCTCGCCGGCGACATCGGAGGCACGAAGACCGCGATCGCCATCGTCGAGATCGACTCCCGATCCCTTCGCCTGGAGCGCGCCCACACGTACGCCAGCGCGGGTTACGCTTCCCTGGAAGCGGTCGTCGAGGAGTTCCTGAAATCCGACCGCCACCGGCCCAACGTCGCGGGCTTCGGCGTGGCCGGGCCGGTGCGCGCCGGCCGATCCAAAGTCACCAAGCTGCCGTGGATCATCGACGAACGGCGGCTGTCGCGCGCCGCCAAGATTCCCCGCGTGCGGATCGTCAACGATTTCGTCGCCGCGGCTCTGGGCGTCTCCTACCTGTCTGCGCGCCAGACCGTGGTCCTGGCGCGGGGCAACCGCGAGCCCGGCGGGCCGGTCGGAATCATCGGCGCGGGAACCGGTCTCGGGCAGGCGGCGGTCGTCCGCGTCGGCAAGGTCACGCGAGCGCTCGCCTCCGAAGGGGGGCATGCGGATTTCGGCCCGCGCACGGAAATCGAAGACCGCCTGGTGTCGTGGGTCCGCCGTCGCTTCGGGCGAACCACGCGCGACCGCCTCCTCTCCGGCGAAGGACTGACCCTCCTCTACGACTTTCTCAAGGACGGGGGGTTCGCCGCCGAAAGCTCCGGCGTCGCGGCCGCCTTCGCGACCGAGGACCGCGCCGCCGTCATCAGCCGCGTGGCCCTGGCCCGCGGCGACCGTCTGTGCGTGGAAGCCCTGCGCCTCTTCGTCTCGATCTATGGATCCGAAGCCGGCAATCTGGCGCTGCAGTACCGGGCCACCGGCGGCGTCTACATCGCGGGAGGAATCGCGCCGAAGATTCTGCCGGCCCTGCAGGGACCGGAGTTCCTGGAATCCTTCCGCGCCAAACCCCCGATGGAAGAACTCCTGGGCCGCGTTCCCGTGCGGGTCGTGCGCCAGGCGCGCCTGGGCCTCTACGGAGCGGCCGCCGCGGCCTACCGGACGGCGATGGAAACGACCCGGCCGTCCTTCAGGACCAGGACGCGGCCGAAACGGCGGTAGATCCAGCGGACGTTGTCGGCCCCGTCGTCGTCGCGGAAATGCTGGGTTTCATCCGGAAACCCGATCAAGTCCCGCACTTCGGCCGCGGTCATGTTCTCCTTGAGCATCCCGACCGGAACGGCCTCGTCGCCCCCGACCGCCGGCGCCGCATCGGCCACGACGCGCTTGTGCTCGGACTCGTCGACCACGGCTCTGGTCTGAAAGAGCGGACGCGTCAGATCGTCGACGAACCCGGAGACCGTGGGCTTGGTGCGATAGAGCCAGTAGCCCGCGCCGGCGACCAGGGCCAGGATCACGAGCTTGCGAAACCTCGTCAAGCTCATCGTGATGAGTGTACTCGCCCCCGTGCGTCAATCGCCGGAAATGCCGCCAGCGACTCGATTGGCCCTGGCGGCCAGCTCGTCGAGCTTTTCCAGGCACCATTCGCGCTGATCCGGCCGCACGCTCCAGGAGATCTCCACTCGTGTGAAGACCGCTTCCTCGAGCGACGGCTCGTCCCATTCGCGGCCCAGCGTCCGCTCCTCCCGGAGCATCGACCGGCGCGCGTGACAGAGGGCCTCGAGGTCGGCGGGATCGGAGAGCTCGATGGCGAACCGGACCTGCAGCGCGGCGTTCTTCAGGTCCAGGGCGCTCGAGCCGTCGAAAATCCCGGTTTGCCCGGCGGCGACAGGACGAATGCGAATAGCCATGACCCGCCGAAGGAAGCGAACGCCGTGCCGCGGCCCGCCGCGCGTGCAACCTCTTCTGCCGAGGATGGTTGGAGCGAGCCCCGCTCCCGCGCAGCGCGCGGGGTCGAGGCGATCGTCACTTTTTGTAACGGAGGTTCAGTCGGTCTGCAGTCCGCGCATCGCCTTGCGAGCGCGGTTGGCCCGTTCGACGAGCTCGCCGATCTTCTCCCGGCACCACGCCGCCTGCGAGGCCAGCACGAACCAGCGAATCTCGTTGGGCGTGAAGGTGGGATGCTCCATCGAAGGCTCGTCCCACTCCAGTCCGCGGGTTCGCTCCTCGCGGATCATCGCGCGGCGGGCGTACCGGAGGGCCTCGACGTCCTCGGTGCCATCCAGGTTCAAGCGGAACCGAAGGGTGACGTGCCGCGTGGGGTCGATCCGCAGCGCGTGCGCGCTGAGGTCGGCGCCGCCGGCCGCGGCGATCGAGGTTTCCGTGTAAGCGATCGGCTTCATACGGGCTTCAGGACCGGGGATTATAAGCCCGGAAGGGCCCCTGGCCACCGGGCGAATCTGATCGATTCTCACCAGAGCGTCCAGGGGCCTGGCCCCTATAATGCCCCCCCAGACTCGCGACGGGAGGGCCTAAGTTCATGACCACACAACAGGTTCCGATTACGGTCGCCTATGGGGATGGCATCGGTCCGGAGATCATGGCCGCGACGCTGGAAATCCTCAACGGCGCGGGCGCGCGCATCGCTCCGGAGGTCATCGAGATCGGCGAAAAGGTCTATCTGAAAGGGATCGCGACGGGCGTCGAGCCTTCGGCCTGGGAATCGCTGCGACGCACGCGCGTCTTTCTCAAGGCGCCCATCACCACGCCCCAGGGCGGCGGCTACAAGAGCCTGAACGTCACCACGCGCAAGACGCTCGGCCTGTACGCCAACGTCCGGCCGTGCGTCTCCTACCCGCCCTTCGTCAAGACCAAGCACCCGAACATGGACGTGGTCATCGTCCGCGAGAACGAGGAGGACACCTACGCCGGAATCGAGTACCGGCAGACCGCCGACGTCTACGAGTGCCTGAAGCTGATCTCGCGTCCCGGCAGCGAGAAAATCGTCCGCTACGCCTTCGAGTACGCCCGCCGCAACCACCGCAAGAAGGTCACCTGCTTCACCAAAGACAACATCATGAAGATGACCGACGGCATCTTCCACAAAGTGTTCGACGAGATCGGCGCGCTGTATCCCGACGTCGAGAAGGAACACTGGATCGTCGACATCGGAGCGGCCAAGCTGGCCGATACGCCGGAGGCCTTCGACGTCATCGTCATGCCGAACCTCTACGGGGACATCCTCTCCGACGTGGCTGCCCAGATCGCCGGTTCGGTGGGCCTGGCCGGCTCGGCCAACATCGGCGACCGCTGCGCGATGTTCGAGGCGATCCACGGCTCCGCGCCGCGGCGCGCCGGGCAGAACCTGGCCAATCCGTCGGGCCTCCTGCTCGGCGCCGTGCTCATGCTGGTGCACATCGGCCAGGAGGACGTCGCCGAACGCGTGCACAACGCCTGGCTGAAGACGCTCGAGGACGGTGTGCACACCTACGACGTCTTCACCGAAGGCCTCTCCAGGGAGAAGGTCGGCACGAAGGAATTCGCGCGCGCGGTCGTGGCGCGGATCGGACAGCGTCCGGAGAAGCTGAAGGCCGCCAAGTACACCGGCGCTCCGAAACAGGCCGCGGCGGAGGCTGTCGCCGCGAGAGGCCCGGCTCCGCGCAAGGAGACGATCGGCGTCGACGTGTTCCTGGATTGGAAGCAAGGGCGGCCGGAAGACCTCGGAAAACTCCTTCAGCCCCTCTCGGGCGACGGCCTGAAGCTCGGCACGATCAGCAACCGCGGCATCGAAGTCTGGCCGGGCGGTTTCCCGGAAACGTTCTGCAGCGACCACTGGCGCTGCCGCTTCCTGGCCGACGGATCGACGACGATTCGGCACGGCCAGATCGCCAGCCTCCTGGCGCGCCTGGACGCCGCCGGCCTGGACTTCATCAAGACCGAGAATCTCTGCAGCTTCGACGGTCAGAAGGCGTACTCGGGGGCAGACTAACGTCGCCTTCGCTTCGGTTCGCGATCTGCGCGCGTGTCCGCGCGCACCGGCGTTCGGCTCGCCCGGATGCGGGCTCGACCGAACGCCTGATCGCGAGACCTCCGCTCCGGCTCCCGCGGCGCGAGTCGTTTCGCGGATCCAGTCCGCGAAACTTGGTCGCGCCGCGAACCGGGGCTAAGAACGACTTCGGACTTCGGACGAACTATGGCAGCGTGATTGTCCATGTTCGGCCGGAGCGCGCCAGCTTGACGCCATGGAGCTTGAGCGTGACGCCGCCAGTGGAGAGATCGACATCGCCGGCGGTCTCCTGGAGCAGCGGCTCGGAGGACAGACCGGTGATGGTCACGCGCCGGATGCCTTCGAAGATGAGGGTGCTTGCCGGCCGCTTCGGTCCTTCCGGTCCAGCCGCTCCTTCCAACCCGGATCGAGCCGGTCGAGCAGCAGCGCGATGGCGCACCCCGAGGCGTAGGCCCGGTCGCGGACTGCGGCCGGAGCGAACTCCTCCGCGGGAATCGGACTTGCGCTCGAGCGCCGCGCTTCGGCTTCGATGTAGCGCGCCAGGCCTTCCTTGAGCTCCGATCCGCGTTCGTAGGCCGCCGACGACGCCGGAATCAGCGCGAACCGGCGTCGGCGAAGACGCGCCGCCTCCGTCGTAGTCGAGGCCTGGATCGCGCGCGCCAGGCTCGCCGACTCCGGGCGCCGCAGACCCAGCGGTTCCGCGGCGTCGACCGGATAGAGAAAGAGATCCACCTCGTTTCCGCCCCAGGAAGAGTGCCGGTGCGCCTGGTCCACGTGGAACGCCTCGTGGAGAAGCAGGGCGGCCGATCCCTCGCCGGGCCGGCGCCTCCCCGCGCGTTGTGGCAAGCCTCAGGCGCGCGGGGCCTCACCGATGTCCTCGTTCCAGACCTCCGGATTCTTTCGGATGAAGTCCGCCAGGAGCCGCTCGCACTCGGACGAGGCCAGGTCGATCACGAGGACGCCGTTCTCCCGCAGCCATCCGAGGCCGCCGGAGAAGTTGACCGACTCGCCGGCAACCACCGTCCCGATGCGAAACTGCCGGACCAGACCGCTGCAGTACCAGCAGGGAGCCAGTGTCGAGACGAGGATCGTCTGCCGGTAATCCTTTTGCCGCCCGGCTTTGCGGAAGGCGTCGGTCTCGGCGTGCGTGGAGGGATCATCCTCCTGGACGCGGCGATTGTGCCCGCTCCCGAGCAGCCGGCCCGCGCGGTCGAACAGCGCCGCGCCGATGGGGATGCCGCCTTCGGAGAGTCCGAGGCGGGCTTCGGCGAGAGCGGTGGCGAGGAGGGAGGGGTAGTCCAAGTGCTTAGTCCTGAGTCCCTGGTCCTTGGTCCTCTTCTTATCCGTGTTGATCGCTCTTCGCGTTCCCCGACCAAGGACTAAGGAGTACGGACCAGGGACTCACCTTTCTCCTCGAACGACTCCGCGTATCCCTCCGCCTCGTAGCCGCCGTGGTAGCCGGAAGCGTCGGGGCGGCCGATTTTCGACTGGTTCACTACGCGGTCGCGCCGGATGCCGCGGAAGTCTTCGAGCCGCGTCCAGCCGCGGGTGGCGTTCTTCTCCAGGAATTCCGTCATGCCCTGCTTGAGGCCGCGGATGACGTTGGGGCCGATCGCCTTGTCGAGCATCGCCGCGGTGCAGACCTGAACCGTGCCGCATCCCAGGAGGAAGTAGCAGAGGGCGTGCGAGAAGTCCGCGATGCCGCCGATGCCGGAAAAGCTCTTGTCCGGGAACGCCTTGGTCATCTGCGCCATCTTGGCCAGCGACAGCGGAAGGATGGCCGGCCCCCCCAGACCTCCGGTCGAGACGTAGCCGTCGACGTGGATCTCGAACTCCAGCGTCTCGGGGTCGATGAGCGGCAGCGAGGTGAACGTGTTCGAGGAGGAGATGGCGTCCGCGCCGCCGGCGAACGCGGCCCGGGCCTCCAGCACGATGTCGGTCGTGGACGGCGTGAGCTTGGCCCAGACCGGGACGCGGGCGACCTCCTTGACGACTTTCGTGACCACCGAGATCAGCCCCTGGTCCTTGCCGATGTTGGAGCCCATGTCCTGGCGGTCCATGTGCGGGCAGGAGAGGTTCAACTCCAGGGCGTCGGCGCCCGCCTCCTGGCACGCCGTGGCCAGGGTCTGCCAGTGCTTCCACTCCGTCTCCGAGCCGGAGCCGGCCATGATCGAGGCGACCAGAACGCGGTTGGGCCACTCCTTCTTGATCCGCGTGATGTGCGGGAGCCACCAGTCCAGCGTCTTGTCGGAGATCAGCTCCCAGTTCCAGGAGGAGTGGAGCGCCGCCGCGGGGCGTTTCTTCATCGACACTCTGGGGGTCTCGACGTCGGCACGCAGGAACTTGGTCTTGGGGCCGCGCACGTTCACGACGGGGTGCAGGCCGATCGTCTTGGTGACCACGCCGCCCCAGCCGGCCTCGAAGGCCCTCAGGATGTTGGACTCCGACTCGGTGGGAGGCGCGGAGGAGAGCAGGAAGGGATTCTCGAATGTGAGCCCGGTGAACTCGACGGACAAATCCACGGCCATGCGGACCTCCTTGGGCAAACGAGAAGTGGAAAATTGTACGCCTGCCGGGAGGCCGCGGCGTTTCCGGGAGAATGCTCCACCCGCGGGGTAGGGGCGGGGGTTAGCGGCGGCGGACCCGCCGCTTGTCGCGTTCCCGAGCGCTCGGTGCGTCCCCCCCCGCGGGCGGCCGCGAAAGCCGCCCCTACGGCCCGGACGCCCGAGAACAGCAACCAGCCCGCCGCCCGGAGCCGCGCTACTATTAGCCTCTTTCCAGGGCGAACCCCGAGGAGGCCCCATGACCGATTCCGCGGTGGCCAACGGCCGGCAGGCGCAGTCCCGACCCGCCGGCCCGGCCGAAGCGCTTCGCAACTACGTCGGCGGCCGGTGGGTGGACTCGCAGGCCGACTCGTTTTTCGACGTTCACAACCCTGCCACCGGCGAGGTGATCGCCCGCACGCCTCTCTCCACGGCCAGGGACGTGGACGCCGCGGTCGCCGCGGCGAAGAAGGCCTTCCCCGCGTGGCGGGACACCCCGGCCGTGATCCGCGCCCGCGCGCTCTTCCGATTCCGGCAGCTCCTGGAGGACCACTTCGAGGAGCTGGCCCGGCTGGTGACCACCGAGCACGGCAAGACCCTGGACGAGTCGCGCGGCAGCGTCCGCCGCGGCATCGAGTGCGTGGAGGTCGCCTGCGGCTCCCCGTCGCTGATGATGGGCTACGCCCTGGAGAACATCGCGACCAATATCGATTCCCAGGTCATCCGCCAGCCGGTCGGCGTCTGCGCGGCGATCGCGCCGTTTAACTTTCCGGCCATGGTGCCGATGTGGTTTCTGCCCTTCGCGATCGGGACCGGGAACACCTTCGTGCTGAAACCGTCCGAGCAGGTCCCGCTTTCTCAGAAGCGGATGATCGAGCTCCTGGAGCGGTGCGATCTGCCGCCCGGAGTCGTCAACCTGGTCCAGGGCGGCCGCGACGTGGTGGAGGCGATCTGCGACCATCCCGAGATCCGCGCGGTGTCCTTCGTCGGATCGACGCCGGTGGCCCGCGCGGTCTACCAGCGGGCCACGCACGCCGGCAAGCGGGTGCAGGCCTTAGGCGGCGCGAAGAATTTCATCGTCGTGATGCCCGACGCGGACATGGACCACGCCATGCCTTCCATCGTCGAGTCTTTCTACGGCTGCGCCGGCGAGCGATGCCTGGCCGGGAGCGTGCTCGTTCCGGTCGGCCCGGCCCACGGGCAGGCGCGCGACCGGATGGTCGAAGCGGCGCGGGCGCTGAAGGTCGGCAACGGCATGGAGCCGGGCGTGGCCATGGGGCCGGTCATCAGCGCGCCTCACCGGAAAAAAGTCGTCTCGTACATCGAGAAGGGCGTCGCGGAAGGCGCCCGGCTCGTTCTGGACGGGCGGCAGTCGAAGGTGCCGGACCAGGGCTTCTTCCTCGGTCCCACGGTGTTCGACGACGTCCGGCCCTCCATGGCCATCGGCAGGGACGAGATCTTCGGACCGGTGGCGTCGATCTCGCCGGTCAAGACCCTGGCCGAGGCGATCGAGGTCATGCACGCGCACCCCAACGCGAACGCCACGTCGATCTTCACCCAGTCCGGCAAGTCCGCCCGCGAGTTCGCGCGCCTGGCGACCGCCTCGATGGTCGGCGTCAACATCGGCGTGGCCGCCCCCATGGCCTACTTCCCCTTCGGCGGCGCGAAGGACAGCTTCTTCGGGGACTTGAAGGTGCACGGGCGGGATGCGTTCGAGTTCTATACGGATAAGAAGGTGGTCATCTCGAGATGGTTCTGAGAAGTTCTTAGTCCTTATTCCTTGGTCCTTGGTCGGGAGGACGCCCGAGGCGCAAGACCAGAGACTACGAACCAAGGACTACGGACTATCAACCGGAGGTCCAATGCCTCGTAAAGTCCTGGGCGGCCTGATCCAGTGCCATGCGCCTCTCACCGACCCCTCCGCCCCGATCGAGAAAGTGCGGGAGGCCGCCATCGCGGCGCATCTTCCTTTCATCGAGGAGGCCGGCAAGAAGGGCGTCCAGATCCTGGGCCTCCAGGAGGTCTTCAACGGACCGTACTTCTGCCCCTCGCAGGACGCGCACTGGTACGACCTGGCCGAGCCGGTGCCCGGGCCGACCACCGAGCGGATGGCCAAGCTCGCGAGCAAGCACAATATGGCTGATTGTGGTCCCGGTCTACGAGCGCGAGCAGGCCGGCGTCTACTACAACACCGCCGCGGTCTACGACGCCGACGGGACGTATCTCGGCAAGTACCGCAAGAACCACATCCCGCACACCTCCGGCTTCTGGGAGAAGTACTTCTTCAAGCCGGGAAACCTGGGCTACCCGGTCTTCCAGACCCGCTTCGCCAAGGTCGGCGTCTACATCTGCTACGACCGCCACTTCCCCGAGGGCGCGCGCCTGCTCGGCTTGAACGGCGCGGAGATCGTCTTCAACCCCTCGGCCACCGTCGCCGGCCTCTCCCAGTACCTGTGGAAGCTCGAGCAGCCCGCGCACGCCGTCGCCAACGGCTACTTCATGGCCTGCAGCAACCGCGTCGGCACCGAGGCGCCCTGGAACATCGGGAAGTTCTACGGGTCGTCCTATTTCGTCGATCCGCGCGGCAACTTCCTGGCCGTCGGCTCGGAGGACAAGGACGAGCTCGTCGTCGCGGAGATGGATCTCGACATGATCGAGGAGGTCCGCCGCGTCTGGCAGTTCTACCGCGACCGCCGCCCGGAAACCTACGAGCCGATGGCGCAGATCTGAGCGCGGGGCGCAGATGAAGACCCGCATCACCGGCGGCACCGTCGTCACCGCGACGGACACCTACCGCGGCGACGTCCTGATCGAGGACGAGAAGATCTCCGCGATCGGCATGCCTCTGGCGATCCCCGCGGACAAGACGGACAGGACGATCGACGCGAGGGGCAAGCTCATCCTTCCCGGCGGCATCGACGTCCACACGCACCTGGACATGCCGTTCGGCGGCACGACGTCCGCCGACGACTTCGAGTCCGGCACGATCGCCGCCGCGTTCGGCGGGACGACCTCGATCGTCGACTTCGCCATCCAGTACAAGGGGCAGACGCTGCGCCAGGCCTTCGAAGCCTGGATGAAGAAGGCGGAGAGCAAAGCCGCGATCGACTATGGCTTCCACATGATCGTGACCGATCTGCCCGACTCGGTCGAGGCGGAGATGGACGCGATGGTGGCCGAAGGGATCACCTCCTTCAAGCTCTTCATGGCTTACCGCGGCGTCCTGATGCTCGACGACGGGTCGATCTTCCGCGCCTTCCTCCGAACGGCCGGCAATGGCGGCACGATCTGCATGCACGCGGAGAACGGGGACGTCATCGACGTGCTGGTGCGCCGCGCGCTCGCGGAGGGACACACCGCGCCGAAGTGGCATGCCCTGACGCGCCCGCCCCGCGCCGAGGCCGAAGCGACGTACCGCGCGATCTGCCTGGCGGAGATGGCCGAGGTGCCGCTCTACGTCGTCCACCTCTCCGCGGCCGAGGCGCTCGAGCAGATCACCGCGGCGCGCGACCGCGGACTCCCCGCCTACGCCGAGACCTGCCCGCAGTATCTTTTCCTGTCCTACGCCAACTACGAGGAGCCGGGCTTCGACGGGGCCAAGTACGTCATGAGTCCGCCGCTGCGGGCGGCCGGCAACGAGGAGAAGCTCTGGCGGGGCCTCTCCGGCAACGATCTCCAGGCGATCTCGACGGACCACTGTCCGTTCTGCATGAAGGAGCAGAAGGAGCTCGGCAAGAACGACTTCTCCAAGATTCCCAACGGCGCGCCGGGAATCGAGACGCGCATGCATCTCGTCCACGACGGCGGCGTGCGCAAGGGGCGGATCAGCCTGAACCGCTTCGTCGAGCTGACCTCGACCTCGCCGGCCAAGATCTTCGGGCTCTTTCCGAAGAAGGGGACCATCGCTCCCGGCAGCGACGCGGACCTGGTGATCTTCGACCCCGAAGAGAAGCACACGCTTTGTGTGAAGAGCCTCCACATGAGAGTCGACTACAACCCGTATGAGGGGCGCGAGATCACCGGCAAAGTGAAGACGGTGCTGTCCCGCGGCAAGATGGTCATCGAGAACGAGAAGTTCGTCGGGAAGGCCGGAGCGGGTGAGTTCCTGAAGCGGAAGCCGCGGAGCTGATGATCCCACAATCGAAATATTGTTACCCGGGACCTGGCGCGGGCGGCCGCGAGGGCCGCCCCTACGGCACGGGTGGCACTTCCATCTTTCCGTTCGTAGGGGCGGGGCTTGTCCCCGCCCGCGTTCCCCTTCCCACGTCCGTAGGGGCGGCCCCGCCCGCTTCCTTCCTCCGCCCGCCGCCCGCACAGGAGCGCCATGAGCACCACCAAAGTCGACGCGCCCGCCGGCTCCCTCACCCGCGACACCCGCGAGAAGCACAAGAAATACCTCTTCCCCGCCACCCTCCAGTACTACGCCGAGCCGATCGTCCCGAAGGAGGGCAAGGGCCTGCGCTTGACCGACGTCGACGGCAACGAGTACCTCGATTTCTTCGGCGGCATCCTGACCGTGTCGGTCGGCCACGCCAACGACAAGGTCAACGCCGCGATCAAAGCGCAGGTCGACCGCTTCTCCCATGTCTCCACCCTCTATCCGACGCTCCCGGTCGTCGAGCTCGCCGAGCGTCTCGCGCGGATCACGCCGGGCCGGCTCCAGCAGTCTTACTTCACGGCGTCGGGCACCGAGGCCGACGAGACCGCGGTGATGATGGCGCAGCTCGCGACGGGATCGACCGAGATCGTGGCCCTGCGCCACGGCTACTCCGGCCGCTCGATCCTCGCGCAGTCGCTGACCGGGCACTCGACGTGGCGGGCGCTGCCGTCTCAGGTCGCCGGGATCAAGCACGCCGTCGCCCCGTACTGCTACCGCTGTCCCCTGCACCTGACGTACCCGTCCTGCGGCGTCGCCTGCGCCGGGGACATCGAGGAGCTCATCCGCACGACGACGACCGGCCGCATCGCCGGCTTTCTGGCCGAGCCGATCCAGGGCGTGGGCGGTTTCATCACGCCGCCGCCGGAGTACTTCGAGATCGCCGTAGGCATCGTCAAGAAGTACGGCGGCGTCTTCATCTGCGACGAGGTGCAGACCGGCTTCGGCCGCACCGGCGGCAAGATGTGGGGGATCGAGCACTGGGGCGTCGAGCCCGACATCATGACCATGGCCAAGGGAATCGCCAACGGCCTGCCGCTCGGCGTCACCATCGCCACGCCGGAAATCGCCGGGGCTTTGAAGGCCCTGACCATTTCCACCTTCGGCGGCAACCCCGTCTCCTGCGCCGCCGCCAACGCCACGATCCAGATCATCGAAGAGGAGAAACTCCCGGCCAACGCGGAGACGATGGGCGGCCTGCTGCGCGCCGGCCTCGAGGAGATCCAGCACCGCTTCCCCAAGAACGTCGGCGACGTGCGCGGCAAGGGCCTGATGCAGGGCGTCGAGCTCGTGGTCGACGAGAAGGCCGGCGACCGCACTCCGGAAAAGGCCCTGACCAACCGCGTCTTCGAGGAAGCCAAGAAGCGCGGCCTCTTAATCGGCAAAGGCGGCCTCGAAGGCAACGTCTTCCGCATCGCCCCGGCGCTGACGGTGACCAAGGCCGACGTCGACGAAGCCGTCGAGATCCTGCAGGAGTCCTTCGCCGCGGCCGGGGCGCGATAGGACCTCCTGAATGCCAATCAGAGGGCCGCTCCGCACCCTTCCGACTAAGCAGACTTGCGCCGGAAGGGCCTTCCTGGATGCGAAGGCTGCCTGACGAATACTGTACGGAACCTTGAAGCAGGAGAGGCGGAACGGGCGGCCGAGGAGAGTATGGCGAGCGACCTCCAGGACCGGCCGGAACCACCGGCGTTCGCATCTGGCAAGCTCGGCGGCATTGAAGGAGAATCGGCCGGCTGAGGAGCTGATCGATGAGCCAGCAGAAACTCGATCCGCAGTTGGTGCTCGACACAGCCCCGGCATTGATCTTCAGCGGTCGTCCGGACGGCTACATCGACTACGTCAACCGGCAATGGCTCGACGAGATCGGCGCATCGTTCGAGGCCGTCGAGGGTAGGGGCTGGACGAACTTCATTCACCCCGACGATCTGGAGGAGCACCTGCGAATCTGGCAGGCCTCGCTCGCGAGCGGCGACCCCGCGATACACGAGGCTCGCGTCCGTCGCGCTAACGGCGAGTATCGCTGGATGCTTTTCCGGACGCTGCCGCTGCGCGGCGAACAAGGCCGAATCGTCCGTTGGTTCGGCTCGAGCGTCGACATCGAGGAATCGAGGCGCGCCCGCGAGGCAATCCAGAACGCCGAGCGGGAGCTCCGGACGATTCTCGAGACGATCCCCGGTTTCGTCTGGACGGCCCGGCCCGACGGTCAGGTCGACTTCATCACCAAGAGCTGGTTCGAGCGGATGGGTCATACCCGGGACCAGGTCCTCGGCTGGGAATGGACGAGCGTGATCCATCCGGACGACCGCGAGCGCCTCTTGACACAGTGGCGGAAGGCAATCGCCGAGGGGCGCCCGCTCGATGCCGAAGTGCGCGGCTGCGACGAGAACGGGAGGTATCGATGGCTCCTGACTCGCGCCGTTCCGCTGCGCGACGAGGGGGGCGCGATCATCCGGTGGTACGGGACGCTCGCGGACATCGATGACCGCAAGCGCGCGGAGGAAGAGCTTCGCCTTCTGAAGGAACGGCTTCAGCGGGAGAACATCGCGCTGCGCGACGAAGTCACCCAGGCGTCGATGTTTGAGGAGATCGTCGGCTCTTCGGCTCCGCTGCGCCGGCTCCTGGCGCTCGTCGGAAAGGTGGCGAGCACGGACTCGACGGTGCTGATCACCGGCGAAACCGGCACGGGGAAAGAGCTGATCGCACGCGCCATTCACAGGCGATCCCCGCGGTCCTCACGGCCGTTCGTCTCCGTCAACTGCGGCGCTGTTCCGCCGTCGCTGATCACCTCGGAGCTGTTCGGCCACGAAAGAGGCGCCTTCACGGGCGCCGTGCAGCGCCACCTCGGCCGGTTCGAGCTCGCCGACGGGGGAACCATCTTTCTCGACGAAGTGGGCGAGCTTCCCCCGGAGACGCAGATCGCTCTGCTCCGGGTTCTGCAGGAGCGGACATTCGAGCGCGTCGGAGGCGGCAAACCGATCCCCGTCGACGTGCGCGTGATCGCGGCGACCAACCGCAACCTCGACAGGGCCATGTCCGACGGCTCGTTCCGTGACGATCTCTACTATCGGTTGAGCGTTTTTCCGCTCCAGGTGCCGCCGCTGCGCGACCGCCGCGAAGACATTCCGTTGCTGATCGAGTATCTGACGCAGCGGTACTCCTCAAAGATGGGGAAGCAAATCACGATCGTGAGTCGGAAGACGATCGATCTGCTCACGGCGTACGACTGGCCCGGCAACGTGCGCGAGCTGCAGAACGTCATCCAGCGAGCGGTGATCCTGTGCGAGGGGACCCTCACGGTCGATGAAACCTGGTTCGAAAAGGGATCGCGGCGGCGCACGGGCGGCGCCGGTTCTCTTGGCCGGCCGAATGTGCATGAAGAGAAGGATCTGATCGAAAGCGCGCTGGCCGGGTCCCGCGGCCGCGTCGCCGGTGCGGACGGCGCAGCCGCCAAGCTCGGTATCCCGCGTTCCACGCTCGAGTCCAAGATCCGGTCGCTGCGCATCGACAAGCGCCGTTTCAAGGCCGACTAACCGCTCGCTCCCGAGTGGCGGTGTCGAAACCCGTCATTTGTCGAGATTCGCCACCGTCCACCGCGGCCAAACCCTTCCCAATCAATGGCTTCGCTGTGGCACCGCGATTGCCTTCTCAGGTGTCGTGACTCTGAGAATCGAAGACGTTTCCAGCGAATCGGAGATGGCCTTGACGCTCAGCGGGAGGATCACGTGGCGGGACGTTCAGCAGTTGAAGGCACGCATCGGCGAGGCTCGGGGGCCGGTCGCCCTCGAGCTTCAGCAGGTACGCCTCGTCGATTTGGACGCCGTCCGCTTCCTGGCGGCGGCCGAACGAGGAGGCGTCGAGCTACGCCGCGTTCCGCCGTTCGTCCGCGCGTGGATCCTCCTGGAGCGACGGAGGCTCAGCGATCAGGAGTGAAGGGCGGTTGAAGCGGGCTTGACCCGCGAAAGGAGAGAGGTTATGGAACGGATGCTGGTGGTGGTTTTCGACAACGAGAAGAAGGCCTATGAAGGCAAATCGGCCCTGCGGCAGCTGGAGACGGAAGGCAACCTCACGATTTATCAGGGAGCGGTGATTTTGAAGCATGCGGACGGCACCGTCAGCGTGAAGCAGATCGACGAGTCCGCGCCGGTCAGCACGCTCACCGGGACCGCCGTCGGCGCCCTCATCGGAGTGCTGGGCGGACCGGTCGGGATGGCCCTCGGCGCCGCCGGCGGCGCGGGGATCGGCGTGCTTTACGACGCCGACACGCTCCAGGTTGGCGAGGATTTCGTCGAGGACGTGTCGAAGTCGCTGGCGCCGAACAAAGTCGCTGTGGTCGCGGAAGTCGACGAAGCGTGGACGACGCCGGTGGATACCCGGATGGAGGCGCTCGGTGGGACCGTCTTCCGCCGTGCGCTCTGGGCGGTGCAGGAGCAGGTTCGCCGCGAGGAGATCGCCGCCATGAAGGCGGACCTCGCCGAGTTCAAGAGCGAGGTCTCGAACGCCAACGCGGAACGCAAGGCGAAGCTCCAGAAGAAGATCGAACAGCTCGCAGGGAAGATCGACGCTCAAGACAAGAAGCTGACCGAGCGGCTCGGAGCGTTCGAGGCGCGCCAGAAGGCGAAGAAGGCGGTTCTCAAGAAGAATGCCGCGGCCGCCGGCCGGGCGCTCAAGGACCTGGCGCACACACAGATCTGACGCAACTGATTTCATAAGGAGAAGGAATTCGAAATGGCTACAGACACTCTCTCCCAAGAAGTCTCCAAGCGCGCCGGCTGGAGCGTCTTCATGGGCATCCTCACCGCGGCCGTCGGCATCGTCATGATCCTTTATCCGCTGGCAACGGCCGCCGCTTCCACCGTGTTCGTCGGATCGGCGCTCATCGTGGCGGGGGTCGCGCAATCGATCTTTGCCTTCGCCTCGGGTACGGCGGGGAAGTTCTTTCTGAACATCCTGCTCGGAATTCTCTACGGCATCGCTGGCATTTCCCTGGTGGCGTCCCCCGGCATCGGCCTCGTGACGCTCACCGCCGTGCTCGGTGTGATGCTCATTGCAGAGGCCGTTTCCGAAACGTTCATGGCCTTCGCACTGCCTGCGGGCGCTGGCCGGGGCGGGTTCCTGATCAACGCGCTGTTCAGCCTGCTGCTCGGCGTGATGATTCTCGTGCAATGGCCGGTCAGCTCGGTCTGGGCGATCGGCACGATGGTCGGCGTCGCTGTCTTCATCAACGGAGTCACGCGCGCGGTAATCGCCGGCCAGATCCGCCAGGACGTCCGGGCGCTCGGCCGGTCCTCCGCGGCGGCATAGCGAGTCGGAGCGGCCCGGAAGGAATCCGTCTCCCGCTGTGGAATCATCGACGAGGGCCGCACTTTCGCGGCCCTCGTCCTCTTCGGAGCGATCGAGGCGCGTCTGGTAAGGAGGATCGATGCCGATTTCATTGTCCGTCGATCATTCCAACAAACTGATTCATGCTGAAGCGGTCGGCGCGATTACCCGGGCTGAAATCGAACAGCATCTCTCCGAGGAGCGCCGTACCGGTGGCATCTCTTATCGAGAACTGATCGATGCGACACGAGCGACAGCCGCGTTCGACGCCGCCGATGCCCGAAGCCTCATCGTCACAGTCCGCTTGATTGTGCGCGAAATCGACTTTGGTCCAACCGCGGTCATCGTCGCGGATGACGAGACGTACGGGATGTTGCGGATGCTCGAGGCTCTGCTGGAGGACGTGTGCGACGTTCGGCCATTCAGGAACGCGGAGCGAAATGCGGCCGAGCAGTGGGTTCGCACGATGCCAATCCGGCCGCGAATCGAGTCATAGGGGCGAGGTCACGTCTCCGCCTCTCCAGCGGGATCGGACCAGACCGACAATGTCCACGAGAAGGAGATTTGGATGCAGATCGAGCGCTTGACGGTTCAGTCTTCACTGCCTCCCTTCCCAATTTACGCCGATCCGATCGGGGATCTTCTCCGCGCGCATGTCGGAGACGGGGCCGATCGCGATGCGGCCGTCGCGCACGTCCTAGGGGTCCTCTCGGGTTACGCCTATTCCGACATCGCGACCCTTGCCATGATGGCCGGCCGGCTCGGAATGGCCGGGAGCGCCAGCGTCCGGATCGCCCAGGCGGTGGACGCCATGACCATCTTCTCTACCGCGTACCTTCTGCAGAGCTCCTGCGGACGCGTCGTCATCCTCTGCTATCGAGGTACGGAGCCGGCGAACATCGGCAACTGGCTCGGCGATGCGGACGTCGGCTCCCACACGATCGCGGTCGGGGGCGGCCGACTGACCGTCCACTCCGGTTTCGACCGCAACGTCAGCGCGACGCGGTGGCCGATCCTCGAATTGCTTCAGGCCGCGGCGCGGGGAGAATCGATCGCCCGCCCGGGCACCCGCGTCGACCACCCGCTGGAGGCGCTGTATGTCGCGGGACACAGCCTGGGAGGAGCGATGGCGGTGCTCTTCGCATTGCGTCTGGCCGGCGGCGAAGATGGCCCCCGTCCGGACGACGGAAGCTTGGACGGACGATTGCGAGCCGTCTACACGTTCGGTCAGCCGCTCGCGACGGGCGGGCCGCTGCCCGAGCGCGCTCTGGCCGTCGCACGCAGACTGTTCCGGCACGTCCATGCACGCGACGTCGTTCCGTCGCTGCCACCCGCCGCGTGGGGCGCCCTAGAGCACTTCGGGCACGAGTTCCACTATGCGGACGGACACTGGCGGCGTCGCGATCCGGCGGCGCAGCTCTCGAATTTCCGCGACGTCTCGCGATCCATACTGGCCCTGCTCGCGCCGGCCAATAAGCGCGACAAGTCCGCGTACACGATCGCGGACCACGGACCGCATCACTACATCGCCGCGCTCCGTCCGGCGGGAAGAGTCACGGAGTTCGGGGACAGGGTCGACGCGTGAGCTTTCGCCTCGCCCACATCTCCGATCTGCACGTCCTGTCACCCGAGGGCGTGCACTGGCGCGAGATGCTCTTCAACAAGCGCGTGACCGGGTGGGCAAACACGAGGCTGCGGCGCGGGCGCGTGTTTCGCCGCCGGCATCTCGAGGCGGTCCTCGACGCCGCGTCGCAGGCCGATCATGTCGTCATCACCGGCGACGTCACGAACCTGGCCCTCGAGGGCGAATATCGAGAGGTTGTGCGGCTCCTCGAACGCCGTGCCGGCGCCGCGGAAGTCACCATCGTTCCCGGCAACCACGACCTCTATCTCCCATCGATCCGCCGGGAACGCAGGTTCCAGCACTACCTGGGTCCGTTCGTCCGGAGCGACCTTCCGGAGCTCCGTGTCGAGGTGGCGGCGGGGACATATCCGTTCGTCAAACTTCGGGGGCCGGCGGCGATCATCGGGCTCTCAAGCGCCGTTCCGCGCCCCCCGTTCATCGCCGCCGGCTACCTCGGTCGTGAGCAAATCGAGGCCCTGAAAGCCGTCCTCGTCCACCCGGAAGTCGCCAAACGCTTCCCGGTGATCCTGGTCCACCATCCACCGGTGGACTCGCGCCATCGCCTTCTGCAGCTTCGGGACGGCCTGACCGACGCCGCTTCCCTCCGGAACGTTCTCGCTACGGTCCCGCGCGGTCTCGTGCTGTTCGGCCATCTCCACGTCCGCGTCCGCTGCCGCTTCGGCCCTCTTGACGTCGTGTGCGCGAGCGGCGCGGCGCTGGAGCACCCGAACGATTCGGTCCGCGCCGGCTACAATCTTTATGGGCTTGAGGACGGAGACGTGGTCCGGATCGAAGCCCACGTCCTCGATTCGGCGAGCGGCTCGCTGCGCCGCACCGAAATCCCGACGAGGCCGACCTGTCTATGAACTTCCGGCGCGTGCTCCTGCTCATCGACGTCGAATCCGCCGTCGACCCGGCGATCGATCTGATCCGGCGCGTTGCTCCGGATGCGGATCTCCTGTGGATCGTCGCCCGCCTGCCCGCCCGGCGGGTCGCGTGGTTCTCTTCGCACGCTCCGGCCGATCTGAGCGCCGCCGCAACCGGCTGGCTGGATGCGGTCCGAAGCGCGGCGTCCGGGGCCGCCCGATCGGTCGAGGTTCGCCTGGAACCCGAGATCCATTCCGGCGGACTCGCCGAGCTCGCGGAGGCCGCCGGCATCGATCTTTTTGTCACCCGTTCGCTGCCGGAGATCGCCGAGGTGCGCAAGCGGCGTCCACTGGCGGTTCTCTGGGCGGCGGCCGAAGCGCGCGGCGGCGGTCCGATCGAGAACATCCTCTGTCTTGCCGTCGGGCAACGCGCCCGGCGCGCGGTGGGGCGGTTTCTCCGCGACCACGTCGCTTCCGGCTCTCGCGTCACGGCGCTCGTTCATCGCCTGTCGAGCGACGTCGCCTCGGCCCTGCAGATTGCCGGGATCACGGCACGCGTCGAGCAGGCGACCCGTTTCCCCTCCGGACCGCTCGACCTCGTCGCGGTGGCGCACTTTCCGGGCGCCCTGCTGGCGGCACGGAAATGGCAGGCGCCGGTCCTGATCCTTCCTCCGCTCGAGAGCCGCGAGGGGGCAGCCCCCCCGGCAATGGACGTGCCGGACGTGATCGACGAGAACGGCGTCATCAGGCTGCGCGCTCATTACGCGCTCGGCGTCGGCCGGCTCGAACCCATTCCCGACCAGACGCTGGCGGTCGTCTCCGGAGGGCGCGTCGTCGCGACGGCCGTGACCGAGGATGGCGCCGCCGAGCTGACTTCCGTGCCTGACGCGGACGCACTGGGAATCTACCGCCTCGCTGGCCGTGAGAGCGCGGATCCTCTGACGTGCATCGAGGAAGACTTCGCCTTGATCCGACCGGCATCCCGCCCGCTCGTCCTGTTCCACTCCAACCTGGTCGAGTCCGAACTCCGTCTCCTGTCCCGAGTCGAAGGCGCGGACCTGCTCGCCGTCCGGATGCGCGTGACCGAGAGTTCCCGGGCGATTCGCGCTCGCCTCCGGAAAGCGGGACTTCGCGACTTCGTCGTCGATGCCCGGGCGGTCCTCGATGAGGGATCCGCCCTCGATGTCGGCAACGACCTCGACTCGGTGCGCCTTGCCCGCGTGGCCACACGGATGCGTGCGGCCGGTTTCCCGGTCGCGGCGATCGTTTATCAGGGACCGTTTACCCCCTCCACGATCGGCTTCGTCGCGATCCGCCCGGAACAACTCCCGTCGAACCTCTCGCTCCAGCCTCCCTCTCGGGAAAGTCGGTCGCTCGGGCAGCGGCTCGACGCCACGACCGGCGCGCCTTCGATCGCGGGAAACCGGATCGAGCTCGAGCTGGACAACGCCACCGCGCGCCGCTGGTTGCTCGAGGCCATCGCCGCCGCCAAGAGCCGCGTGCACCTGCAGATCTACATGGCCGTCGACGACGAGGTCGGACGCGCCGTCGAGGCAGCCCTGGCCGCGGCGGGCGCCCGGGGGGTGACGGTGCGAGTTGTCGTCGATTCGCTTCACGGGTTTTACGGATCGCTCGGTGCCCGCAACCCGCTGCTGGAGCGGCTCGGCGAGCGCCCCGGTGTCGACCTTCGCGTCCTGGATCCCATCACCTCCCCGCCGTCGCTCGACGAGCTGAAACAGCGCGATCACCGGAAGATCGCCGTGATCGACGGCGAGCTGGCGCTTCTCGGCGGGCGCAATCTGTCGCACGAGTACTACGCTGGTTTCGAGGAAGTGCCTCTGACCGCGCGCTCGCTGTGGCGCGAAGTGCCGTGGCTCGACGCCGGGGCGAAGGTCGGAGGCCCGGCCGTGGCGGCACTCGATCGCTCGTTCCTCGATGCCTGGACGGCGGCCGGCGGAGCCCCTTTCGAGATTGCGGAGCGTCCTCCTGCCGGAGCCGTCGCGGCGCGTGTCGTCCTCCATCACGGCCTTCGCGATGCGCGCGCCCTGGACGCGTACATCGCGATGATCGACACGGCGGAGTCGCACGTCTACACCGTGAACGGTTTTCCGCTCGTCCTTGAGATCCAGCACGCGCTCCTTCGGGCGCTTCGCCGCGGCGTACGGGTCCGGACCCTCTTCGGCAATCTCACCCCTACGCACGAGGGAACGCCCTTTCACGGCCCATGGTCCTCGGCGCGAACCCAGTCGACCGAGCTCGTCCACTCGCGGATGGACGCCCTGGTCGCGGCGGGCGCCGAGGCGCATGAGCTCGTGGTCCCGCAGCAACCGGCGTGGGAACACGGTCTCGGCGCCATCCATCCCCACGTGCACGCGAAGGTGACGAGCGTGGACGGCCGGGTCTGCTCCGTGGGGAGCGCGAACCTCGACGTGACAGCCGGGTATTGGGAGAACGAGCTGGTTCTGATTGTCGAAGATCCGCCGACCGCCGCCGCGCTGGAGGCTCGCGTCGATCGGCTGCTCGCCCAGTCGCAGCGCGTCGATCCGACGGACCCGGAATGGCAAAAGCTCTCGAAACGCCGCGAGTGGATGCGGCACTGGCCCGGAGTGCTGTCGGTCTGAGTTGGTGGAGCCGAACGGGATCGAACCGTCCGTCGCGCTACTTTGAACGGGGGCCAGCTGGCGGCCCCCCGAACCCCCGGAGGTCGACGGTCCGATCCAGTCGTTTGGAGAGGTTGGTGGAGCTGAACGGGATCGCGCCAACGTCCTTTTCTCCGCCGCTTATCGGGAAGGCGCCGGGCTCACGCGTCTGTGGGATCTGCGAGACGCTCAACTTCTCACCTCCGCGTATGCAGCGGAGGAGGCGCGGCGGAATCTCGAGGACCCTGAAACCCGCTCGAGGCTCGACGGTCTTCTCGCCGACGTGGAGCTCGTGGCCGAGAGCGTCGAGCCGCCGCCTCGCGGTGTTCGAATCGACGAAAAGGACGAACCGATTCTGCGCGCAGCCCTCGCGGCGAGAGCAACGCATCTGCTGACGGGCGACGTCCGGGATTTCGGCCCGCTCCTGGGAAAGAAAGTACGCGGCCTGATGTTCCAGCTCCCGGGGGATTACCTCCGGCAACGGGAGAAGCGGTGATCCCGGCCGGCGAGGACACCGCACCGATCAGCCCGGCCGGGTGACCCTCGCGACATTTCCCTTGTCATCCCGAGCGCAGCGAGGGATCTTCCCTGGTCGAGTACCCAAGAAGCGGAGCAGATTCCTCGTCGCTGCGCTCCTCGGAATGACAGCCGGTTATTCTGCGTCTCCGGTTCACGGGACCGTTAAGATCCCTCCCACGTCTCGATGAGAAGCATCGGCAAGAAAGTCCCCCGCAAGGAAGGGCGCGCCAAGGTCACCGGCGCGGCGCGGTACATCGACGACCTCTCGTTCCCCGGAATGCTCCACGGGGCGACGGTGCGTTCGACCGTCCCGTGCGGGGAGATCACCGGCATCGAGCGCGCCTTCGACGCCAAAGGAATCGTCGCCGCGGACTTCCGCGACATTCCCGGAAGGAACGTCGTCGCGTTGATCGAGGACGACCAACCGCTCCTGGCGGAACGGGAGATCCGCCACTTCGCCGAGCCGGTCCTCCTCCTGGCGCACGCCGACCGCGAGAAGCTCCTCGCTGCGCAGAACGCCGTCCGCATCGCGTATCGCGAGGGAACCCCGATCTACGATCCGGCAGAGTCGCCGACGGCGTTCAAGAAGATCACGATCTCCAAAGGAGACACGGCGCGGGGCTTCGCCGCGGCCGACGAGATCGTCGAAGGCGAATACCGGACCGGCCACCAGGAGCAGCTCTACATCGAGTGCAACGGCGTCATCGCCGTGCCGGAGAACGGCTGCATCACCGTCTACGGGTCGCTCCAGTGCCCGTACTACGTCCACAAGGCGCTGAAGGTCATCCTGGGACTGCCCGACGAGAAGGTCCGCGTGGTCCAGACCGAGACGGGCGGCGGATTCGGCGGCAAGGAGGAATACCCCTCGATGATCGCCGGCCACGCCGCGGTCCTGGCGTGGAAGGCGAAGCGGCCGGTCAAGATCGTCTACGACCGCGTCGAGGACATGGTGGCGACGACCAAGCGCCACCCGTCGATCGTGCGGCATCGCACCGGCGTCACGCGCGGCGGACGCCTGACGGCGATCGAGATCGACGTCCTCATGGACGGCGGCGCGTATTGCACGCTCTCCCCCGTCGTCCTTTCGCGCGGCGTCCTGCACGCGACCGGCCCGTACCGCTGCGATCACGTCCGAATCGACGGCCGCGTCACCATGACCAACACGCCGCCCAACGGCGCCTTCCGCGGCTTCGGCGCGCCGCAGACGCAGTTTGCCGCCGAAGTGCACATGGAGCGCATCGCCGAGGCGCTCGGGATGGACCCGGTGCTGCTGCGGGAGATCAATGCGCTGCGTCCGGGCGACACGACGGCCACGGGCCAGAAGCTCGGCCGCGACACTTCGGCCCTGAAGGTCCTGCGCGAAGCGGTGCGCCGGACTGACTTCCGCAGGAAACGGCGGGCGCTCGCCGGAACCAATCGCGGCGTCGGGCTCTCCCTCTTCTTCCACGGCTCGGGCTTCACCGGCGGCGGCGAGGTCAAGCTGGCCTCGAAGGCCTCGCTCGAACTGACCGAGAGGGGCGCGCGCATCCTCGTCGCCTCGACCGAGATCGGGCAGGGCACGCGCACCATGCACGCCCAGATCGTGGCCGACGCGCTCGGCGTGCCCTACGGCGCGGTCGAAGTCGCCGACGCCGACACCGCGCGCGTTCCCGACAGCGGCCCCACGGTCGCCTCGCGGACCTGCATGATCGTGGGCAAGATCCTGGAGACCTGCGCGCGCGATATGAAGAAGAAGGTCGGCCGGCTCTCGCACCGCGAGTACCTGCGCCGGCATGGCCCGCTCGTCGTCACGCGGGCGTACGAGCGGCCGGCCGAGCTGTCCTGGGACGAAGAGGCCTACCGCGGCGACGCCTACGGCGCCTACGGATGGGGCTGCAACGTCGCCGAGGTCGAGCGCGACCCGGTGACCGGCGAGGTGCGTCCGTTGCGGTTGACCGCCGTCTGCGAGATCGGAAAGGCGATTCACCCGGTGCTGGCCGCCGGACAGATCGAAGGCGGCACGGCGCAGGGGATCGGCTACGCGCTGCTCGAAGAGGTCGTCATGAAGGACGGCCGCATGGCCAACGCCCAGATGACCAACTACGCCGCGCCCACGACGCTCGACACGCCGCCGATCGATGTCGTGATGCTGGAGAATCCCTACAAGCACGGTCCTTCCGGCGCCAAGGGCATCGGCGAAATGCCGATCGACGGGCCGGCCCCGGCGATCGTGAACGCGATCCGAAGCATGGGGATCGATGTCCGAGCGATTCCGGCGACGCCGGAGAAGATGTGGGAGAGAGAAGAGTCCTTTGTCCTTGGTCCTTAGTCCCTGGTCAGAAAGGCGAAGAGTGAATATCACGCGATTCGAGGATGTAGAAGCCTGGAAAGCGGCCCGCGGGTTGGTTCGCATTGCCTCTGAGTCAACCTCGGCGAGACCTTTCCACAGAGATTTCGAGCTGCGCCGCCAGATGGTCACGTCGGCGGGCTCTGCCATGGCCAATATCGCCGAAGGATTCGATTCTGGTTCGGTTGCCAGGTTCGCCCGGTTCCTGCGAATTTCGCAGAGGTCGGCGACGGAGTTTCAATCCCACCTCTACGTAGCGCTCGACTCTCTTACCTCGACGCGAAGAGCTTTGAACACCTTTATGCTGCGGCCGCGGAAGTCAGAAGACTCGTCGGCGGATTCATCAAGCATCGAGAAGACGTCGTCACGGCCCCGACCAAGGACGAAGGACTAAGGACCAAGGACCGCCGTGAAGTTCCGATTGAACGGAAAGCGCGCCGACATCGCGGCGTATCCGATGAAACGGCTTCTGGACGTCCTCCGCGAAGAGTGCGGCTTGACCGGCACCAAGGAAGGCTGCGGCGAAGGAGAGTGCGGGGCCTGCACCGTTCTGATCGACGGAGCGCCGGTGAACTCGTGCCTGGTTCCGTTCGCGCAGGTGCGGGGCGCGAAGGTCACGACGATCGAAGGACTGAAGGGTTCGCATCCGTTGCAGAAGGCCTTCATCGACGAAGGCGGAGCCCAATGCGGGATCTGCACGCCGGGGATGATCCTCGCGGCTCTCGCCTTGCCGAAGAACGCGAGCCGCGAAGAGACGCGAGTCGGCCTGGCGGGGAATCTGTGCCGGTGCACGGGCTATGAGGGGATTTATAGCGCCGTCCGTCGGGCCTCGGCGCCCGGGACGGGGAAGCGACGCAATCGAGCTTGATCGATCTGATCGAGATGGCTATTCTAGCCAGATGAAGAAGGCGAGCGTCACCGAGGCCAAGAACCGCCTGAGCGCCCTGATCGAGGAGGTACGCCACGGCCAAAGCGTCCTCATTACGGACCGTGGACAGCCGGTGGCTCGCCTCGATTCACTCTTGTCGGGATCATCGGAGGACGACGAGGGACGCCTGACGCGGCTCGAGCGACAGGGCGTTCTCCGGAGAGCCGCCACTCCTCCTCCCAAAGATCTCGGCACCGCCAGGCCGCCGCGGCTCAAAGGCGGAAAGAGCCTTCGGACGTTGCTCATCCAGGAGCGCCGAGAGGGCCGTTGAGATTCTGGGACGCTTCCGCGATCGCGCCACTCTTACTGGAAGAGGTGGAGAGCTCCCGAGTACGAGCGCTCTACCGAAAAGATCCCGCGATCCTCGCCTGGTGGGGCTCACCCGTCGAATGCGCTTCCGCCATCGTCCGGTCTGAGCGGGATGGGAAGATTTCGGCGCAGGTCGCTGCGGAGACGTTTGACCGGCTGCGGCGACTCGTCGGCGGCTGGCAGGAGATTCAGGCCGATGACGGCCTGCGGGAAACCGCGTTCCGACTGCTTCGCGTCCACAGGCTTCGCGCGGGGGACGCCCTCCAGTTGGCCGCGGCTTTCGTCGCCGCGGAAGGCCGACCATCCACTCTTGAGTTCGTTTGCCTCGACGACCGCCTGACGGCGGCCGCCCGGCGAGAAGGCTTTCCGCTGACGCCTCTCTCGAAGGGATGAGCCGCAGGCAGCATTACCGCCGGCCGTGAAAACCGCGATCTCGAACCTGCGGCTCTTCGAGCCTCGGTCGCTGTCGGAAGCGCTGCGGATCCTTCGCGACGAGGGTCCGCTCGTTCCCCTGGCCGGCTGCACCGATGTCTATGTCGGCTTGAACTTCGGAACGCTTACGCCGAGACGCTTTCTGAATCTCTGGGGTCTCGAATCTCTCCGAGCGATTCGCCTGCGCGGTCAGGTCCTTTCCATCGGAGCGCTGACGACTTACACCGCCCTGATCCGCTCCCCCCTCGTGCGCCGTCGGATTCCCATCCTCGCCGCCGCCGCGCGCGAGGTCGGAGGCGCGCAGATCCAGAACCGCGGCACGATCGGCGGCAACGTCGTCAACGCGTCTCCGGCCGGCGACACGCTGCCGGTCGTGGCCGTGGCCGAGGCAATGCTGGTGCTGCAGAGCGCCGAAGGAAGCCGAAGAGTCGCCTTCGCCGACTTCTACACCGGGTACCGCAAGACGGTCCTGAAACCGACCGAATTGCTGACCGCGATCGAGATCCCGCCGCTCGAAGGCCGCCAGTGGTTCCGCAAGGTCGGCACGCGCGCGGCGCAGGCCATTTCCAAGGTCGTGATGGCGGGGATCCGGGCCGACCGCCCGCGGATCGCGGTGGGATCGGCGGCGCCGACGGTCCTCCGGCTGCCGAGAACCGAGGCGGCGCTCGCGCGGGGCGACCTCGCCGAGGCGCGGAGGGTCGCGGCCGAGGAGATTCGGCCGATCGACGATCTGCGGTCGACGGCGGACTACCGCCGCCGGGTCGTGCAGAATCTCATCGGCCAGTTCTGGAAGGAGACCGCGTGACGCCTTCGAGGACGCTGACCGACGACCTGACCTCTCCGATCGCCGACCGGCTCGGCGAGGCCGGCCGCGCGTTCGCAAAAACATATCCGGGCGACCCCACGCTGCGGCAGCCCGTGCACACGGTCTACGGCGGCGCGCAGGTCTTCCACGCCGACGTCGCCGCCAAGCTGGGAGCGATGGCGTTGACGTCGCTCGACGCGTGGGCGGCGGACGCGGAGACCTTCGGCCGGATCGTCGGCCTGCCCGAGGCCCTCGCGCCGGTGATCTACGCCCGGATGCGGGAGAAACTGCGCCGCGAGCCGGTCGAGGATTACCGCATCGACTTCGAGGACGGCTACGGCAATCGCCCCGACGACGAAGAGGACGGCCACGCGGTTTCCACGGCTCGCGAGGCGGCGACCGGCCTGGCCGCCGGCCTCCTGCCGCCGGCGATCGGAATCCGCGTCAAGCCGTTCACGCCGGAGCTGGCCGCCCGCTCGATCCGCACCCTCGACCTCTTTCTCACGCAGCTCTGCTCCGACGCCGGCCGTCTGCCGGACCGCTTCGTCGTGACGCTTCCGAAGGTGACCGCCGCGACGCAGGTCGCCGCGCTGGCGGACCTCTTCGACCTGCTGGAGCCGCGCCTTGGCCTTCCCGCGGGGAGCCTGAAGCTCGAGATCATGGTCGAGACGCCGCAGGCGGTCCTGGACGAGAACGGCGCCGCCGCCCTGCCCCGCCTCGTGGAAGCGGCGCGCGGCCGCTGCGTGGCCGCGCACTTCGGAACGTACGACTACACCGCGTCGCTCAACATCACCGCCGCGCATCAGCACATGCTTCATCCCGCCTGCGACTTCGCGCGCGAAGTCATGCTGGTGGCGCTCGCCGGCACCGGCGTCTGGATCTCCGACGGCGCGACCAACGTGCTGCCGGTCCCGCGGCACCGGGCCGACGACGACCGCACGCTGTCCGGACGCCAGATGGCCGAGAACCGCGAGGCCGTGCACCGCGCCTGGAAGCTCCACTACGACCACGTCCGGCACTCGCTCGCCGGCGGCATCTACCAGGGATGGGATCTGCACCCGGCGCAGCTGCCGACGCGGTACGCGGCGCTGTACGCCTTTTTCCTGGAAGGCCTGGACGCCGCTTCGGCGCGCCTGAAGGCCTTCCTCGCCACCGCCGGACAGGCCACGCTCTCCGGCGAAGTCTTCGACGACGCCGCGACGGGGCAGGGGCTGTTGAACTACTTTCTGCGGGCCGCGGGCTGCGGGGCGATCACCGAAGAGGAAGCGGTGACACGGAGCGGATTGACGATCGAGGAGCTGAAGGGACGGTCGTTTGTCAAAATCTTGAAGGGGAGAAGGAGACTCTGAGGTGTGACGGACCTGACATGAGTTCTAAGTTCGAAGTTCTAAGTTCTGAGTTCTGAGTTCTAAGTTCTGAGTTGTAGGTTTGGGCTCCAACCTAGAACTTTGCACTTAGAACTTCGCACTCTACGATCCTCTCGTCACCGTCGCCTCGATCACCCCATACGGCTCCTCCGTCGCCACGAAGATCTCGTTGTCATTGGTCAGGCCGAAGGGCGTCAGATCGACGGCGATATGGTGCTTGTTGGGAAGGGTCAGGCGGATCTCGCCGACCTCCGCGTGGCGCGCAAGCACGGCCTCGCCCATGGCCCAGAGCGTGTGCTGCACGGATTCGCTTTGGTGCTCGGCGAACGTTTCCAGGAGCGTCGAGCGGATGCCGCGGGCGGCGGCGCGATAGGACACGTCGGGCTCGGAATACTTCCAGCGCGCCGAGACCGACGTCGCCAGGATCCGGTCCCGCGTCTCGCGAAGCGTCGTGTAGGCGTCCCTCCGAAAGCCGGAGAAGGCGGAGTCGCCCGATTTCAGGACGAGCAGCCCTTCCAGGCCGGCCTCGACCTGCGCCGAATCCCGCGTCCGGGTCACGACGGCGATCCGGGTCTCGCTCCCCGACCGAAGGAACGCTCGCGGGTGCGGCCGGTCGCCGACCGACAAGGGCTCCCACGCGTGCTCCTCCAGCGTCACGGCGACTCGCGACGCCGCGGGCGCGGCGCCGAGGAAGTGCCCGGTCAGGTCCAGTCCGAAGGCCTCGATCGGGTCGAGCGCGCGGCCCCTGGCCATGGCGTAGACCGTGTTCTTCATGGTGTCCGTGGGCACAATCTCTTTATTGTTACCCGCGGCGTGCGCCGCCTCGAAGTCCCCCTCCAGGCGCACCGACACTGTCAGATCGTGGATCTCGTGGCGATCTGCGGAGCGCCGGAGCTGGACGAGGCGGATGGCCGATTTGCCGTAGCTGTTGGGGCCAAGCATCGATAGTCCCTAGTCCGTAGTCCCTGGTCCGTGGTCGTTCATCGGGCAAGCACATTGCCGACCACGATCGGGCAACCGGTCGACCAGGGACCAAGGACCAAGGACCAGGGACTCCCCACGTCAACTCCCCCGATACGTCGAATATCCATACGGCGAGATCAGCAAGGGCACGTGGTACCGCTGCGAGGGATCCCGGACCTCGAAGGTCACGACGACCTCGGGATAGAACCCCTCCATGTTCCAGGCCCGGAAGTAGGCGTCGGTGTCGAACATCAGCCGGTAGACCCCGCGCGGCGCCGAGCCCAGGCGGGCTCGTCCGTCCTTGTCGGTCGAGCCGCGGGCGACCTCCCGCCACTCCCCGTTCTCGGCGCGGACGGAGAGCAGAAAAGGAACTCCGCCCGCGGGCTGGCCGCGCGCGGTGTCCAGGACGT
Organism: uncultured Acidobacteriota bacterium; assembly: GCA_963733955.1. GTDB lineage: Bacteria > Acidobacteriota > Thermoanaerobaculia > UBA5066 > Gp7-AA6 > DATFTF01. The sequence goes on along the minus strand of CAVTEW010000001.1, from coordinate 22,557 downwards.
GCGTCGTGATCGAGCTCGCGAGGTGAACGACCGAGTCCCGGGGAAGGCTCATGCGAGCCACCTCTCCAGGCGCAAACGCGTGATCTTCTTCTGCTCATTCACGGCCATCGCGAATTCCGCCTCGGCGTCATTCTGGAGGCGTTGGCGGCAGAGGGCAAGCATCTCTTCGGCGCAACGGCCGTTGGCGCGGACGAGGAAGACGCGCCCGAATCGCGCCTCGTAGTCGGCGTTGGCCTCGGCCAGCGCCGCGAGGCTCTCCGGGGAGGCCTCGCGGGCTCCGGCCTGTTCCCGGGCTGCGGCGCCGGCGGCGGTCCGGTCGCCGATCCGGGGGTGGGCGGCGAAGGCCTCGTCCCAGTCCTCCCGGGCGATCCGCGCCCACGCGGTCTCGGCCGCCACTCGCACATCCGCCGGCGCGGGCAGCGGCCGGGCCCGCGCCAGCGCCGCCGCCCAGGTCCGGGAGCCGCAGAGGGACAACATCTCCGCCTGCGCTTCGTCCTCGGGCAGGGCGTTCCAGCGGTCCAGCGCCGCGCTCACGAACGCGGCACCGCCGACAGCGCTCCAAACAAACGCAGGCGCGAGACGCCGCCGTCCGGATAGATGTTCAGGCGCGCGTGGGTCGCGTCCTCGCTGGCCGCGCCGATCTCCCGCTCGAAGCGGTGCAGCGCGTGCGGCTGGAGACGCGTTCGCGGAAGCAGCTCTCTCCAGGCCGTGGACCCGCCGGCGAGGTCGGACCCCTGCCCGCCCGGAGCGAAGGCCACGTCGAGCGAGCATTCCCCCGGAGCGTTGCCCTGAAAGTGCAGCGTGTCCACCTCGACCCGCCGGATGCGGCCCGGGGCGCCCAGGCGCACGATCGCCCAGTCGTGGCCGGGGCCGCGGCGCCGGCGGGTTTCCCAGCCGTCGCTCATATCGCGCGCGCGCCCGGGCAGGATCAGGTTGTGCCGCGAGCCGAAGAACATGTCGCTCGCGGCGACGACCGTCCCGCCGTTCTCGATCGCGGCGAGATCGATCTCCCCGCCGCCGCGCGCGATCCGGTCCCAGTCCGGAACGACGACGCCGTGCGCGCGCAGCCGGGCGACTCCCCCGTCGGGATAGATGTGGAGGCGCAGATGGGTCATCCGGGCTTCGCCGTCCACGGCGAAACGGTTCTCGCAGTCTCCGGACAAGGGCGACTTTGGAACGAGCTCCCGCCAGGGGAGGCTTCCCGTCTCCAGCGTCCGAACGTCATCCCCGAAGTCGACCGCGCAGCCTTCGACGGAGCAGGCCTCCGGGTAATTGCCCTTGAAGTGAGCGGTGTCGACGACGACGCCGCGCAGGCGTCCGGGAAGCCCCAGACGCACGACGCACCAGTCGTGGCCGGGCTCGCGGCGGCGGCGCGTTTCCCACCCGTCCATCCACTTGCCGCGGTCGGTGTAGACGCCCTCTCGGAAGACGGGCCGCTCCGGCTTGACGAGATTCTCCTTCGGCGCGAAGAACTCGTCGTTGGCGGCGATGACCGCGCCGCCCAGGCGCCCCGACGCGAGGTCGGGGAAGTCGGTGAAGTCGATCATGGAGAACGTGTTCGAAGTTCGAAGTTCCAGGTTCAACGTTCGGCGTCAGCGCAAGAGTAGCTCTCCGGAAGGGACGTCCGGAAAGCCGCCACGATCGTAAACCTTCTCGCCCTTCAGGTACGTCGTCTGGACGACACCGAGGAGCTCCCGTCCGGCGTACGGCGTGAGCTTGTGGCGCTGGTGGAGGGAGGCCGGGTCGACCCGGCGCCGCGCCTCCGGGTTCCACACCACCAGGTCGGCGTCGAAACCCGGCGCGATCGCGCCCTTCCTCGCCGACAAGCCGGCCAGCCGCGCGGGACCGGCGCACATCCAGCGCGCCACGTCGGCGATCGTGAAGCCTTTCGCCGCGGCCTGCGTCCAGACCGCGGACAGCCCGAGCTCGAGCGAGGCGATGCCGCCCCAGCCGCGCCGAAAATCGCCGGCCTCCCGAAGCTTGCCGGCCGGCGGCGCGGGCGAATGGTCGGAAACGATCAGATCGATCGCGCCGGCTTTCAACGCCGCCCACAGGCGTTCGCCGTTGCCCCGGCCGCGAATCGGCGGCGCGCACTTGAATTCCGTGGCCCCGTCGGGGATCTCCTCGGCCGCGAACGCGAGGTAGTGCGGACACGTTTCGCCGCTGACGGGCAAGCCCTCCTTCGCCGCGCGCCCGATTGCCTCGGCGGCCCCGGCGGACGAGAGATGCAGAACGTGCGCGCGCGCCCCGGTCCGGCGGCAGAGCTCGACGACGAGGGCCACGGCGTCGTCCTCCGCGGCGCAGGGCCGGCTGTCCAGGTAGCTCGCGTACGACCGGACCGGCCCGGACCAGTCCGCGGCGATCCGCGCGGGATCCTCGGCGTGAACGAGCAGAGGCCGCTCGAGCCGCGCGCAGAGCTCCATGGCCTCCTGCAGCTCGCCGCGCCCGACGCGCCCGAACTCCGGGACGCCCGAGTCGGCCAGGAAGCACTTGAAGCCGAAGACACCGGCCGCGGCGAGCCGTTCCATCTCCCCGGCGTTTCCGGGCACCGCCCCGCCCCAGAATCCAAGGTCAACGCGGCAACGGCCCGCGGCCGCCTCCGCCTTGGCGTGGAGGCCTTCCACCGTGGTCGTGGGCGGCACGCTGTTGAGCGGCATGTCGAGGAGCGTCGTCACGCCGCCCGCCGCCGCAGCGCGGGTGGCCGTCTCGAAGCCCTCCCACTCCGTCCGCCCGGGCTCGTTGATGTGGACGTGCGTGTCGACGATTCCAGGCATCACCGCCGCGTCCCCCACGTCGAGAACCCGCGCCAACCCCGGCGCGTCCGGCGGCTCCACCGCCGCGATGCGCCCCGAGCGGATGCGGATCGCGGCCGGACGCACGCCGCCGGCGGTGGCCACCCTGCGGCTGCGAAGGGTCCATTCCGAAGAGCTCAAGGGATGGGATCCTAACCTCGCCGACGCTGCGCTTCGGGATCTGCGCGACAGCTCGCAGACCGCGGCTCGCCTGTGGGCTCGACCGCGGTCCTGATCCCGAGAGCTCTGCTCCGGCTCGGAATCAGGCTGGCGGTCGAGGCCCTCTCGCCGAGCCGCCGGCTGGTTAGCCCGCAGGGCGCAGATCCCGCGCACCGCGGAAGCGACGGTAGAATGTCGACAACATCCCCGCATGCGCACGACGACGTTTGGTAACGAGAAGCTCCACGGCGACGGGCGTTTCGAGCTGATCGACACGTCCCGGATCGAGGCCTCTCCGCTCTACAACAAGGACCTGGCCCCGGTCCCGGTCTCCCGCCGCAATTGGACGACCTACAACTACGCGGCGCTCTGGATCTCCATGGCCCACTGCATCCCCACCTACACGCTCGCCGCCGGGCTCATCGCGGTGGGGATGAGCTGGTGGCAGGCCATCCTCACGATCCTCCTCGGCAACACGATCGTGCTCGTCCCGATCCTCCTGAACTCGCATCCGGGAACGCGCTACGGCATTCCCTTTCCCGTCTTCGCGCGCGCGTCCTACGGGACGATCGGGTCTAATCTGCCCGCGCTCATGCGGGCGGTCGTGGCCTGCGGCTGGTTCGGCATCCAGACCTGGATCGGCGGAGAGGCGCTCCAGACGCTGCTCTCGGTCATCCCCGGATGGGCCACCCTCATTCCCGGGAAGGTGCTCGGGCACGCGCCGACAGAATGGATTTCGTTCCTGCTGTTCTGGGCGATGAACGTCTTCATCATCTACCGGGGGATGGACCTGCTGCGCAAGGTCGAGAACTGGGCCGCGCCGTTCGTGCTGGTGATGACCGCGATCCTGCTGGTCTGGGCCGTCCGCAAGGCCCACGGGTTCGGCCCCCTCCTGTCGCAGCCCGGACGGCTGCACACCTTCGCCGAGTTCTTCCCCGTCTTCGTTCCGTCGTTGACCGCGATGGTCGGTTTCTGGGCCACGCTCTCCCTCAACATGCCCGACTTCACCCGGTTTGGAAAAAGCCAGCGCGAGCAGATCATCGGGCAGGTGGTCGCCCTGCCCACGACGATGACGGTCTTTTCGGCCATGGGCGTTTTCATCACGAGCGCGACGATCCTGATCTGGGGACAGGCCATCTGGGACCCGATGGTCCTGGCGCGCCAGTTCCGGGCTCCGCTGGTGGTGGCGATCTCGATGTTCACCGTCGTGGTCGCGACGCTCGCCGTCAACATCGCGGCCAACGTCGTCTCGCCGGCCAACGACTTCGCCAACGCGTTCCCACGCCTGATCCGATTCAAGACCGGCGGCCTGATCGCGGGAATCCTCGGCATCGTGATGCAGCCCTGGCGCCTCCTGGCGGACGCCTCGACCTACATTTTCGACTGGCTGGTCGGCTACTCCGGCGGCCTCGGCTCGATCGCCGGCGTTCTCATCGCCGATTACTGGCTGGTGCGGCGCAGGCGGCTGAAGCTCGAGGATCTCTACCTGACGCACGGGGTCTACCGATATCGGCGCGGCTGGAACTGGAAAGCGGTGGCCGCGACGCTGGTCGGGTGCGCCCTGGCCTGGGGCGGCAAGGTCGTTCCGGCGCTCCAGCCCCTGTACTCCTACGGGTGGTTCGTCGGCTTTTTCGCCTCCGGCCTCCTCTACTGGCTGCTTTCGCGCGCCCCCGAGCCCGCGCGCGCCCCCGCCGCGGAACGGGCGTAGACCACGCCCGTGAGGCGTAAGGCGTGAGGCGTGAGGCGGAGGCAAGCCCCGCTCCTACGGCAGAGGTGGGACGCCGAAGTTCGGATACAATATGGGTATTGTTAGTTGGCGTGACGGGCTCTCGCGAGGCGCGAAGTCTCCGGAGCGCGAGTGAGGAAGAAGCGCCGCCAATCGCAAACCGCAAATCAATAGTACGGCTCCCAGATCCAGAACACCATTTCCGCCAGTCGCTTGGGCAACCCTCGATGGCCCCAGTCGCGGTAGGTGATCTGCTCGCAGCGCTTCTTGTCTTCCGCGAACATCGCTTCCATCTCTCGCGCGAACGTCTTGTCGTAAACCGCCAGGCTTTCCTCCGCGTTGGCATTCATCGATCGGGAGTCGAAATTGATCGAGCCGATCGTGGAATAGAGGCCGTCGACGACCATGGTCTTGTTGTGCATCATCGTCGGCCGGTACTCGTAGATCTTGACGCCGCCCCTGAGCAAATCGCCGTAATGGAGCCAGGAGGCGAACCGCACCATGGGCAGATCGATGTGCCGGCCGGGCACGATGACCTGCACGTCGACGCCGCGCTTGACCGCCCGCACCAGCGCGTTGCGCGACTGCTTGTCGGGAAGGAAATACGCGTTGGCGATGTGGATCGAGACGGTGGCGGACTGGATGGCCACGTAGTACAGCATCTTGGCGAGGGAGGAGGCGTCGCCCCGGGACGCCTTGATCGCCTGGGCCAGCATCGGTCCGGCCGGCGGAATCGCCGGGTAGAACTTGTCGCCTGCGAGGATCTCCCCGGTGGTATAAGTCCAGTCCTCGCTGAAGAGGGCCTGCATCTGCGCCGCCACCGGGCCCTCGACGCGCACCTGCGTGTCCCGCCATTCCTTCGTGTTCCGAGCGTTGCCGAGCCACTCCTTCTCGATCCCCAGACCGCCGGTGTAGGCAATCCGCCCGTCGACCACGAGAATCTTGCGATGGGTCCGCTTGCCGACTTTGTAGATCGAGAAGAGCCGCAGAGGGCGGTACCTGCGCACGCGCACGCCGGCGTCCTTGAGCGGCTGTTCCAGGTCCCCCAATTTGCTGCCCCAGGCGTCGACCAGGAGGCGCACCTCGACGCCCCTCTTCGCCGCGGCGATCATCGCGTCGGCGAACTGCCTGCCCGCTTCGTCCGGCTGAAAGATGTAGGTCTCCAGATTGACGGTCTGCCGGGCCTCCCGGATGTCTCGGGTCATGGCCGGGAAGATCTCGTCCCCGTTCTTCAAGAGCACGGCCGCGTTGCCTCCGACCATGGGATTGCCCAGCGCCTCGGCCGACCGCCGGAACATCGGGCTCTCGACGGCGAAGGGATGGTCGAACTTGTAGACGTCGCGTTTCTCCGAGCCGATGACGTTGCTGATCAGCGTGCAGGAGGAGGCGCCGAGCACGCAGGACAGACCCATTGCGAGCGCACGGAAACGACCGATGACCTTCCACACGCACCGACGCTATTCAAAAGCCCTGCCCGCGGCGGCCGCGCCAGCGAAGCCAGTAAGATAGGCCGGCCATGGACGGGGACAAGCGGGTCGCGCTGGTCACGGGAGGAACCCGCGGGATCGGAGCCGCGATCGTCCGGCGCTTGGCCCGCGACGGCTTCTCCGTCGTCCTCTCGGGCCGCACCGGACCCTCCGTCGACGAGGCGCTGGAACGCTTGCGGGGCGAAGGCCTCCAGATCGCCGGACACGCCGCCGACGCTCGGAGCGAGGCGGACCAGCGGGCCCTGATCGGATTCGTGGAACGCCGGTTCGGCCGCCTCGACGTGCTCGTCAACAACGCCGGGATCGGAGCCTTCGAGAGCGTGGACCGGATGGAGCCCGAGGAGTTCCGGCGAGTCATCGAGACCAACCTGTTGGGGCCCTACTACGCGGTGCACTTCGGGGCTCCGCTCATGAGCAAGAACGGCGGCGGTTTCGTGGTCAACATCGCCTCGCTCGCCGGGATCAACGCCTTCGCCGGGGGCTGCGCGTACAACGCGTCCAAGTTCGGCCTCCTCGGTTTCTCCGACGCCGCGATGCTCGATCTGCGGCATGGAGGCATCCGCGTGGCCGTCGTCCTGCCGGGGTCCGTGGCGACCGAGTTCTCGCACTCCCACGGGAACAAGGACTCGTCCTGGATGCTGGCGCCGGACGACGTCGCGCAGGCCGTGGCCGACCTGGTCCGGTTTCCCGATCGGGCCATTCCGTCGCGGATCGAGCTACGTCCGGCCAAACCGCCGAAGAAGTGACTCGCCGCCGGGTATGTTGAGCCCCATGCACGCAGCCGTCGCCGCCTCCGCCGTCGTCCTCATCTTCGTCATCCTGTGGGACGCCTTCGAGACGATCATCCTGTCCCGGAGGGTCTCTCGAAAATTCCGTCTCACCCGCGTCTTCTACCGCGCGCTGTGGACGCCGTGGAGAGGCGCGGCCAGGCTGGTTCCCGAGGGCAACCGCAGAGAGAACGTCCTCATGGTCTTCGGCCCGCTCTCGCTCATCCTCCTGCTCGCCGCGTGGGCGATTGGCCTGATCCTGTGCTTCGCCATGCTCCATTGGGGGTTGGGCTCGCAGATGTCCTCTCCCGACGGGCGCATGGGCTTTCGCACGGACCTGTACATGAGCGGCACGACCTTCTTCACGCTCGGCCTGGGGGACGTGACGCCACGCACGAGCGTGGCGCGGGCGCTGACGGTCGCCGAGTCGGGAATGGGCTTCGCGTTTCTGGCGATGATGATCGGCTACCTGCCGCTGATTTCCCAGGCGTTCTCGCGCCGCGAGGTGAACATCTCGATGCTCGACGCCCGCGCGGGATCCCCGCCCACGGCGGCCGAGCTGGCCCGACGGCACGGCAAGGACCGCGCCGAGGACCTGGCCCGACTGCTCCGGGACTGGGAGCGTTGGTCCGCGGAGCTCCTGGAGAGCCACGTCTCCTTTCCGGTCCTGTCCTACTTCCGCTCCCAGCACGACAACCAGTCGTGGGTCTCCGCGTTGACGACGATCCTCGACTCCTGCGCCTTCGTGATGGCGCGCGGCGAGGAATCGGTGGCCCACCCCGCCCGCCTCACCTTCGCCATGGCCCGCCACGCCGTGGTCGACCTGTGCGCGGTCTTCAAGCTCAAGCCCGTCCCGCTTCCGGCCGATCGCCTCGGGCCCTCCGAGCGCGAGCGCCTGGACGCGTTCCTGGCTTCCCGGGGCGTCCCGGCGCGCTCCGATCCGGGCTGCGTGGAGAGGTTGAATGCCCTCCGCGCCATGTACGAGCCGTACGTCCATGCGCTGTCGACCTTCCTGCTCATGCCGCTGCCGCGATGGGTCCCGCCCGAGGACGTTCACGACAACTGGCAGGCCAGCGGCGTGAGGCACCGCGGGGGAAAGCACTGGCCGGAGGAGATATGACCATCGATCGAGCCACCTGGGAGTTCGTGAAGGCCTATCGCGACGACCGGCTGGCCAAGATCGAATCCGGCGAAATTCCGGTGTCCCTCGCGCAAGGGAGCTCGACGGTTCTCCACCTCATGCCCGCGAGCGCTTTCGCGCCGGGAACCCAGGTCGATTTGTCCCGCGCGCTGCGGCACGCGACGCTGGCCGGCCTCTCCGGCGAGAGCTGGGGCCTCTCCTACGACTTCGAAGGCCTGCTCGTCTGGGAATCGAGCGATGCCGAAGAGACGTCGTCGTACGCGCAGCTTTTTCGCGCCGGCAACGTCGAGATCGCCGATACGGCCATCCTGTCCAGCGGCGACTCCGGGGGCAAGCCGGACATCGCCGACTTCGAGAAAGCCGTCGACGCGGCGGCCCGGAACTGGATCGCGATTCTGCGGGAGGTCGGCGTCGCCGGACCGCTCGCGGCCGCGCTCACCCTGTCGGGGGTGCGCGGCTGGTCGCTCCGGGCGGACTCGTCCGACGGCCGGCTGACGCCGCGCCCGATCGACCGCGACGATCTGGTGATCCCGGAGGCCTTTCTGCCGGACATCGCCGACGATCCCGGTCCGCTGATGAAGGCGCTCTTCGATCCGATCTGGAACGCCGGCGGCCATGCCGGTTCGCCCAGCTTTTCCGCGCAGGGGGCCTTCCGGCGTTGAGCCCTCCGCGCGGCCGCGGCTTCCGGCATTGCGCTTCTCTGATCCCAGTCCCGACTCCCGAGTCCCGAGTTCCGTCCTCCAGTCCCCAGTCCCGAGTCCCCTCATGAGCACCCTCCTCCAGCGGCTCTTCTTTCTTTTCGGCGTGGTCGTGGGAGGCCTCTGGTTCGTTCTCTGTTCCGGCGCCGGGATCGTGTGGCTGCTCGCAGCGCCTCACAACCGGCAGACGCTCTACGTCTATGGACGGGTCTTCTGCCGCGGGCTCGCGCGCATGATGGGATGGCGCATCGAGGTCGAGAATCGGGAGCGGCTCGAGGCGCTGCGTCCGTGCGTCATCGTGGGCAACCACCAGAGCTTTCTGGACGTCGTGACGTTCGGAGCGATCTTCCCGCGCCGGACCGTCTCGGCGGGAAAGCGCGAGATCGGACGCATTCCGGTCTTCGGCTGGTTCTACCGCCTCTCGGGAAACCTGATCATCGACCGGGCCCACGCGCGCACCGCGCTCGAGTCGCTGGAGGAGGCCGGCCGGATCATGGAATCCGAGAAGATCGCCGTCTGGTTCATGCCGGAGGGACACCGCAATCGGGAACGCCGGCTCCTGCCCTTCAAGACCGGCGCGTTCCGGCTCGCGATCGCTTCCGGGGCGCCCATCGTTCCGATCGTGGCCGAGCCCCTGAACGTGATCTGCGACACCGAGCGCCGTCTCGCTCGCCCGGGGCGTCTGCGCATGCGCGTCCTCGAGCCGGTTACGACGCAAGGTCTGGCGGCCAGGGATCTTCCCGACCTCCTGGCCTCCGTGCAGGGCCGGATGCAGCAGGCGCTCGACGCGCTCGCGCAGGCCTGACCGGGCGGCAGAGGGGCGGCGTGGCGGAAGCGATCCTCCTGGCGCGCCAGCTGGCCGTGGCCGCCGTGCTGGCCTCGACGCTCGTCGTCGCCGGGAAGATCGTCCTGGGACGGACGGCCCTTCGAGGCCTGGCCGAGGAGCTTTCCACGGCGATGGCCCTGGGACTGGGCCTGGTCGGGACGGTTCTCTTCGTCCTGAGCGCCCTGCGCCTGTTCGACGCTCGGGTCCTGGCGCTCGTTCTCGTCGCGGTGCACGCCGCGGGCTGGCGCGTCTGGCGCGATCTCGTCCGACGCGCGCGGGCCGGACCGCCGGTGCGGCGGCTCGCGCTCCTCCTGCCGCTCGCCCTCGTCGGCGTTCCCGCGTTCGCCCTGACGCTCTATCCGCCGACCGCGTTCGACGAAACGCTCTATCACCTGGTCTACGCCAGGGCGTTCGCGGCCAATCAGGGTCTACCGTGGCTCGAGACGCTGCGGTTTCCGGTCGCGCCCCAGCTCGTCGAGGCGTTGTGCGGGGCCTTGCTGCGCGTCGCCGGCGACGTCTCGACGCACGTTCCCTCGGCGCTCGCTCTCGGCGCCACGGCCCTGGCGCTTTTCGCCTGGGTGGACGGGCGGAGCACGCCGGCGTCGGGCGCGGCCGCGGCGGCGATCTGGCTCGGCCACCCCCTGACCGCCTGGCTGGCCGGCACCGCCTACGTCGATCTCCCTGTCGCTCTCTTCGGCGTCCTGGCCTGGACGTGGTGGGACCGCTGGCGCACCGAGGGCGCGACGTCAAGCCTGACGCTCGCGGGAGCCTTCGCCGGATTCGCCGCCGCGACCAAGTACAACGGGCTCGTGATCGTCGCGCTCCTCGGCGCCGCGACGGCGGTCGTCGCGTTGCGGCGGCGCGAGTGGGCCTCGCTCGCGAAGTTCGTGGGGATCGCCGTTCTGGCCCTGGCCCCGTGGTACGGGCGCAATCTCGCGCAGACCGGCAACCCCGTCTTTCCTCTCCTTCCCGACGTGTTCGGGGGCAACGCCTGGATGACGCCGGACGATCGTTCCATCTGGGAGTCGGGGCCTCGCGACATCCCGGCCTCGGTGGCCGGATATGCCGCCAGCCGGGCCCGTGAGACGGTGCTCCATCCCCAGCGTCTTCTGCAGTGGCCCTTGCAGGCCGCCTACGAGCCTTCCGCGTTCGGCGGCCAGCCGACCCTGTCGCCATGGCTGCCGCTTCTGATCGTTCTGGCTTTCCTCGGCGCCATCCTGGATCGAGCCATGCGGCCGGCGGTGGTCTTCGCCGCCGCGCTCTTCGCCGCGACGACCGCGCACGATCCGCGGCTGCTTCTTCCGGCCGTCGCCCTCCTCGGGGGCGCCGCAGCGGTCGGCGCCGCGCGCTCGCTCGAGCGCCTCGGCGTCCTGCGCCTGCGGGCGGCCGCCCCGATTCTGGCGATCCTGCTTGCCGGACCGGGAGCCCTGTACGCGGCCTGGAACGTCGCGAAGCAAGGCGCGTCTCCGGCCCGGCCGGCCGAGCGCGAGGCCTATCTCTCCCGCAGTCTGCCCGGCTATCCCCTCCTCGCGTTCCTCAATCGAACAAAGGGATCGAGCTACACCGTCTACGCCTTGTTCCTGGAGAACCTGGCCTATCACTGCGAGGGGCGCTTCCTGGGAGATTGGGTCGGGCCGTACCGGTATCCGCGGGTCGTGCGCGCCCTCGGCTCGGCAACGGCTCTCCGGGAGGAGCTCGACGCAATGAAGGTCGATTACCTACTCGTCAACGTGCCGCGGCTTCCCCGGCCGCTGCCCACGGACGCCTCCTTCGGGCTGGCATTTCGGTCCGTGGCCGCCGCCGGGCCGGTTCTGCTCTTGGAGCGCGTTGGGCCGGTCCGCTCGTCGCCGGGCGCGGAACGCAAACGGGTGCCATAGCATGGGAGCGAGCGGACCGATGACCCACACCGACCCCGAGACCCCGGAGGACCCGACGCCCGCCGATTCCGGGCAGGACCTCGAAGCGGAAAACGATCAGCTCTGGCGCGAGAACGACCGCCTCTGGCGGGAGCGCGCCGCCTTCGAATCGGAGATCCGCAGCGTGCGAGCCGAGATCGAGCAGATCCACGGCTCGCGGCTCTGGAAAGCGGCTTCGGCGTACTGGGCGCTGCGCCGCGGAGTCGGGCGGATGTTCCGCAACAGCCAGACCGTTCCAGACGCGTCCGCCGCGCCGGAGCCACCGGCGGCGCCGACTGCGCCGGGCCCATCCCCGTCGGCCCCCGTCGCCGCCTTCGCGCATCTGCGCGTGGCCGAACAGTTCCGAGCCTTCCGGACCGCCGACAACCGGCGATTCTTCAATGCCCTGTGCCGGCATCTTGCGCGGCTGGAGAACGACCCGCGCCTGTCCACCTACTTCGAGTTTGCCGTCACGTCCAACACGCGGGGGGAGCGTGTGGCGGACCTCCTGGCGCGGCACCGTCCGATCGCCGGAAAAACGTTTCTCGACGTCGGATGCGCCTGCGGCGGCTTCCTCGTGGCCTTCGCCCGGCGGGGAGCGCAGGTGGTCGGATGCGACGTGGACGACAAGCTCCTGCGGCTGGCCCAGGAGAATCTGAAGGACTGCGCGATCGACGCGCCGCTCCTTCGCCGGGACGCCACCTGGCCCGAGGAGCTGGGCGATCTCCAGGGCATGTTCGACCTCATCACGGCCAACGACGTGATCGAGCACGTCGTAGAGCCCGCCGCGCTCTTGAAGAGCGTCGCCGGGCTGCTGCGCCCGGGAGGCCTGGCCTACTTCGAGATCCCCAACCCCCACGCCGTCGCGTTCGTGCGGGAAGACGGGCACTTCGGGCTCTTCGGCATCACCCTGCTCGCGCACGCCGACGCGGAACGCTACTTCGCGCTGCACAGCCCTCCCGGCCCGTCCGGGGTCGGGGAATACCTCGAGCTGCCGGAGTACGAGCGCCTGTTCGCAGAGGCCTCCCTCCGCTTCGTGTTGTTGGAAGACGAAGTGCCGGCGCGCATCGACGCCATCGAGAAAGAGCTGCGGCTGCTGCGCGGCTCCCTCGGACAGCTCGAGGGCACCGTGCCCCTCCCCCTGCGGGACCTGGTCCGGGAGAAGGTCGCTCGCTACCTCGAGGAGCTCGACCGGACGCCGCGGCGCACCGCCGCCGAACGCGGCGCCTTCGTGCGACGCTACGGCGCGGGCTTCTGGCGGGTCCTCGGCGAGAAGATCGGCACCGGCGGGCCGCCCGACCCGGCCTGAGCCGGCCGCGCCGCCGCCGGGAACGCAATGCCGCCCGCCGCTTCCGTTGTGGCTGTGGGGGAGGGAATCGAACCCCCGGGGGGGCGCGGGGGTCTCCCCCGCCTGATCCGACCCGGTTAACAGCCGGACGTTGGTACAACGTCTCGGGCGCGAGGTCCGATGGTGGGCCCGACGGGGTCAGTCTCGCATTATTGGATTATTCAACACGATCTCGGCGAGGCGTTCCGCTCGACGGCGAAGCGTCTGATCGCTCTTCATTTCACGCTCGAGTCCCTCGAGCCCCTTGACCAGACTCGAAGTATCCCTCGCGAAGAACTTCGCGGTTCTCGCGATGGAGACGCCCGCCACCTCACGACCAGCCCACGCAGTCCAGAAGGCGGGCACGCGACTCGCGCCGGCCCCGGCCTACGCCGCGCATCGCGTCGAGCCGGACGTCTTCCGACTTCGCCGCCGCTTTGGCAATCCGCTCCACCGTAAGACCGCGCGGAACGATCCGCGGCTCGCCCACGGACTGCAGAACCCGATCGGCGAACGCCTCGTCGCCCTTGACCGCCTGACCCCAGCTAGCGACCGCTTCGTACGGCTCTTCAATCGCCTCGCGCATAAGCCGCCGATAGGAACGAACCGCCGCCGATCTCGATCGGCCGAGCATGCGGAGGACGCGATCCAGGTCCAGCCACTCCGGGCCCCGGCCCCTCCGATAGTACCGGTCGCTCGACCAGACGTGGTCCTCCGGTCGGGCCACCAGGCCTGCTTTCACCGGGTTCTCGTGGATGTAACGAATCAGGGCCAGCGCGTACGGGTCCTCCTCCACCAGGAACGCCTTGTAGCGCCCCTGGAAGAGATGACCCACCCGGTCGTGCCGGCGGTTGAAATGCTGCGTGTAGGACGACTGCAGGCCGGCCATGGTCTTCGAGAGCGGAACCTTCCCGGTCTCGATGGCGAGATGCACGTGGTTTGTCATGAGGCAATAAGCCAGCAATTGGAACGAAAACTTCTCGCGGTAGTGCGCCAGGCGCTCGAGGTATCGCTCTCGGTCCCGGTCGTCGCGAAACACCGCCTTGCGCTCGTTGCCCCGAACGATCACATGGTAGAGACCGCCAGGAACTTCGATGCGAAGCGGGCGAGCCATCCAGACAGGATAATAATCGCGGTAGGGACGGCTCTTGCGAGCCGCCCCCCGCCCAGATCCGGACGAGCGGATTTCCCGCATCCGGCTCCTGCCTCAGAGAGTGACGCCCAGCCGCGTAGTCGGATACGGATGGCAGATGTGGACGGGCGGTAGCCACCGCTGGATGTAGCGGTTCATCCGATCCCAACGGACCCGGGCTCGTTGGCTTCGCCGTTGGAGAGCTCGCTTCCAGAGGCGCCCGATGAGGCGCCGGAAGTTCTGCAGCGCTTTGAAGTTCAAGGGGACACCGTAATAGCGCATGTGCCCGAGAACGACCGAGCGCAGGTAAGCCCCCATTTCGGGAATCGAAGCGTTGAGGCGCCGCCGGAGTTGAAGAGAGACCTCCTTCAGCTTCGCCCCAAGCCTCTTGCGCATCGTCTGCCGGACAAGTGAAAACGTCCCCTTCCGGCTTTTTGCGCAGATGTGCGTGAAGCCCAGAAAGTCGAACGTCTCCGGCTTGCCCTCCCCGCGCTCCCGGCGTCTCTCGTTGGCATACCTACCGAACTCGATCAGTCGGGTCTTCTCGGGGTGCAGCTCCAGACCAAACTTCAGGAATCGCTCCTTCAGCTCAGCCAAAAACCGCTCGGACTCTCGACGATGCTCGAAACCCACGATGAAATCGTCCGCGTACCGGACGACAACCATGTCGCCTCGGCTCTGCGTCTTCCTCCATCGCCTCACCCAGAGATCGAAGACATAGTGTAAGTAGATATTCGCCAGAAGTGGGCTGATACTCCCGCCCTGGACCGTCCCCACCTCACTCTGCCTCCACTCTCCGTCTTCCAGCACGCCCGCGGCCAGCCACTTCCTGACCAGCCTCACCACGCGCCGGTCCCCCACACGGTGCTCGAGAAACTTCACCAACCATCCCCGATCGAGGGTGTCGAAGAACGACCGGATGTCGGCGTCGAGCACCCAGTTCACCTTCTTCGTCTGGATCCCTACCGCCAGAGCGTCCAACGCCTGATGCGCGCTGCGCTGAGGCCGGAACCCATACGAGAAGCCGACGAAATCCCTCTCGTAGATCGCGTTCAGCACTTCCACGGTCGCCCGCTGGACTACCTTGTCCTCCAGCACGGGCACCCCGAGCGGCCTTCGCCGCCCGTCCGCTTTGGCGATGTACGCCCTCCGAACCGGACTCGCCCGATACGCTCCCCTCTTCAGTCGCTGCGTGAGATCCTGAAGGTTGCCCTCCAGCCCCTCCCCGTAGTGCCGCCACGTCTCTCCGTCGACTCCCGCAGAGGCGTCGTGCTTCACAGCCCGATAGGCCTGCCGCAGCCGCTCGACATCCTTGACGTGATGGAAGAGCGCCGTGAACCGCTGCCGCCGGTCCCTCCCAGCGGCCTGACGTACCCGCTCAAGAGCAGATGACGCGCTTGCCCGGCTCTGCGTCCGGCACGCGCCGCCCTCGAGCAAGTTCCCCTTGGCCAGCCCCCTTCCCTCCACCCCCTCCGCCGCGAGCTTCCCCGCTTTGTTCGAGGGCTTCTCCGGTACTACGAGGCTGTCTGACTTCCCGCGCCCGTCCATCATCGGATTACGTCCTCAAACTTCCCGATGCGGCCCCCGAACCCTATCGGAGGCAAACGCGGGCTCTCCCGGTTCCCGTGCAAGGTGTTTCCATGCGTGCTCGGGGCCTCTGACTGTCAACGGTCACTTAGATCTGACCCCCTATTGATCATTTTGACCGGCGCACCCATACTCCAAGACTGACCCCAATCACAATTCGGGAAGCCCCGCGACCAAGAAGAAGCCGATCATGCGTCACACTCGCGACGGCGCTCGCGCTCGCACCAGGCGCAAAGTCATTCGCCACTCCCGCGAGACGTGATCGCGACGGACTCATCCTTCCAGCGTCGCGGGCCTTGCACCCAAGCTAAGGGACCGCGCCGATCCAGCTGCTCGTCTCAATGCAGTCCGCGGTGAGCGGTGATTGAGCCCTCGAACGGCTGCCCGCTCGCATAGCGGCGCTGCTTGACGGCGGAGCAGATTTCCGCCTGCTGCGAAGGCGCTAAGCCCCTCGAGAGAATCTCACAAGCATCCACGCTGCCGCCTGGAGCCACGTGTAACCGGATAATCACGTCGTTAACGTTAGCGCTTCTCATCGCCTCCGTGACTAAGCCTCCAATCGGGGTGGGATCGGCAAGGGGCTGCGGCAGATCAGCTTCGCTTGATGGCGTAACGGTTTGGCCTGCCCGCTGCCGCGCAGGCGTGCTTGCGGCTGTTCCCGAGAGACGATCCTGCGCATGGCGGCCACATCCTGCTCCCAGGAGCAATAAAACCAGCGCACCGAGCCGTCCAATAGCGAATCGGTTCAGTACGTGACCTTCATACCACCGACATCGAGGTGACCACTGGCGAGCGCTGTGTCGTAGCACTTCAGTTCCTCTTCATAGCCCGGAATCTCGCGTTGCGGGATCGTGAGCCGGTAGTAATTGGCACCCTTCGACTGGCAGTCTTGGCGGTGCCGTGCCTCATGGGCTTGGCGGCACAGAAACGAGCAGGGCGCATCGTCGAAACGGTCAAAATTAATGGTTATCCCCTTCCCTCCTGCATTCCGGCCGGATCGCGCGCCTACAGGGTCGAAGGAGAACCCCATACAGGTCGTGACTGATCCACCTGAGGGCACTTCCCCAGGGGCGCGGTCGCTCCCTGTGGTTCTTAGGAGCATTAGACGCCGTTCGGCGTTCTTCTTGCCGGCGGCCAAATCACACACGGAACAATTCACCCTGATTAGGCCTGAAGGATCTCCAAACACGAGTGGGCCGTTGCCCACATAGGCGTAGAGCGACGGGTCAACCAGCAGGTCGATCGGGTCTTCTTGGAGGAAGCCGCAGAGATCCAACGCGATTCCGCAGCTAAAGGTCGAAGAAGTCTGTCGCGATGTTGAGCTTAGGAACGGCAGCGGCTCGGTGCGAGTCTCTTCGGAGAAGTCGAAACCCCTGACGCGAGTTTCGGACAAGGTCTCGAGCTGAGCGAGGATCTCACCGGCGAGCAGCGAGTCGCTCGCGACCGGCCGGGGCTCGGCTCGGCCTTCCATGGGAGCAAGTTTACCGCTGGTCGATCAGAGGTCTTCGGGTTTGAGGCCGGTTTCCTTAGAGCGATGCGGGAGAGGATTTTGGGGCCGAGCTCCTCGCGGTCGTGGTAGGCGAAGATGACGTTGGGCCAGCCTTCGCGTGAGAGTGTTTTGTGTGAGCCGGAGGTTTTCTTCACGCTCCAGCCGATGCGAAGCAGAGCGGCGAAGACTCTTCTGGCTTTGGTGGCTCTGAACCGCTCAGGCAGCGGCGGACACGACGAAGGTCACGCTCGTCGCCTCCTCGGCCGTCACCTCGCCGTCTTCGAGCTTCTCAGCGACGGCATGGAGGGCTAAGGCCTCGACCTTGGTTAAGGCTTCCTGGCGCGTCTTTCCGTAGACGTGACAGCCGGGGATCGACTCGACGATGGCGATCCAGCGGCCGTCCTCTTCCCGGTCGAAGTCCACCTTGAGCGTCATAGGGAAAGGATAGCTCATCGCTGGTCCTGGTCGACCTCGCCGTGCCGCCGCAGCTCGGCGCCTGGGTGAGTTGCGGTGTGGATCTCCTTCAAGGCTTTGATGGAGACGTGGGTGTAGATCTCGGTGGCCTGGATGGAGGCGTGGCCGAGCATTTCCTGGATGTGGCGGATATCGGCGCCGTGTTCGAGCATCAGAGTCGCCATCGTGTGCCGGAAGAGGTGACAGGCGCCGGGTTTGGTGACGCCGGCGGCGACGATGTAGCGGCGCACGAGCTCGGTCAGATTGTCGGGCCAGAACGTTTTCCCGGTGAAGGTCAGGAAGAGAACTCCGTCGTCGTGGCCGGCGAGGAGCTGCGGCCTCACTTCGACCAGGTAGCGGTGGATCCAGGCGAGAGCCCGCGAGCCGATCGGAACGATGCGCTCTTTCTTTCCCTTCCCGTGGCGGATCCGCACGAGCCCGCCTGTCGCTTCGAGGTCGGAGACGCCCAGGAGCGAGAGCTCTCTTCGTCGCATGCCCGTCGAGTAGAAAGTCTCCAAGATCGCGCGATCGCGTAGACCGAACGGCGTCTCGACGGCGGGCTGGTTCAACACGCGCTCGGCCCCGACGGCTTCTCATCCTCGACTCATCCACCGCCGGTAAAAGCCTTCGCCTGTTTATGAGAGGCTCGGCAACTCCACTCCCGACTCTCGCAGCTATCTCAGTCGGGTATAACTTCACGCGGCTTGCTCAGCGTTCACTCGCGTTGCGGCCTGCCGATTCGTCCCGTCCCCCCGGCTGCGTACGACACCCCCTTTCGAAGAAGCCTTCCCGGACGGCTTGTCGGTCCCGTTTCAGCGCGGCCGGTTACCCAACCACGCTCGGACCCAGACTCCTCGGGCCAATCGAGGCATCCCAAGGTGGGCTCCTTTCATCCCACAAAAGCAGAGGCTTCGGCCTCACGCCATAACGTGTATGTAGCGGTAGTTGGGCGGACACTCCCGAGATTCCGTCGGCAGATTTTTCCACAGTTTAGGCAGCCTCTGGATCGACCTCCTTTCTGCTGAGGAGGGCGGCGCCGTCGAGGAAGGCCTGGTAGGGGGTGCGGCCCTGGGTCCGGTAGCCCTGGTGGGCGCGCTCGCGGTTATAGAAGTCGAGGTAACGATCGAGGTCGGCCTGGAGCTGGTCGAGTGACTCGTAGAAGGTCTTGCGGAAAGCGACGGCGTAGAACTCTTCCTTGATGGTGCGGTGGAAGCGTTCGGTGAAGCCGTTGGTCTGAGGCGAGCCGATGTCGGTTCTGCGGTGCTCGATCTGGCTGATCGTCAGGAAGAGCTCGAAGGGATGATGAAGGGGTCGGCCGCAGAACTCCCTACCGTTGTCGGTCAAGAGGTGCTGGATCTCCACGCCGTGCTCTTCGTAGAAGGGGACGACGCGATCGTTCAAGACATCGACGGCCGTCATGGGGACCTTGGAGAGGTAGAGCTTGGCGAAGGCCAAAGAGCAGTTGGTGTCGACAACGGTCTGCTGGTAGATCCTGCCCACGCCCTTGATCGTGCCGACGAAGTAGGTGTCCTGACCCAGCAAAAAGCCCGGCTGGGGCGACTCGATGTGGGCCTCGGGATCGGTGACCTTGCCGCGCCAACGCTGGAGCAGCTTCATCTGGGTTTCGGTCAGGACGCCGCCGCGGGCTGCCGTCTTCTGCTCGAGCCACAGCAGCCTCTGGTAGCGAAGCGTCAGGCCGTGGCGCTGCCAGACCGCGCGTACGGCCGCAGGCGAGACCCCGACGCCGACCAGCTTGAGCTGGGACGAGAGCCTCAGGTAACTCATCGCCGGATACCGCTCGGTCATCTCCAGGATCTTCGCCTCAAGCTCCGGCGGCGTCTGATTGGGCATCCTCGGGTTGCGTCGCGGCTGCGGCGCCAGGCCTTCAGCGCCGTACCTCTCGAAGGCTTCCTTGATCTCGTAGAAGTGGCTCCGGGAGATCCCCGCTCGTTTGCATGCCTGGCTCACGCTGGAAAGTTGCTCCGCCAAGGCGAGCATTCCCATCCTCGCCTTGATAAGCTTTTCTCGGGTGCTCATCGTCGTCTCCTTTCGGTAAATCTGAATTCCCAAATCCAAATCTACCGCCGGAGAACCCGGGAGCACCCAACCCCACTTTTCCGCAGTTTCCACAGCCCTCAGCCGGCTGCTACAACTGTCCGGAGATCTCCCGCTAAGTACACTTTACCCCTCTGCTCTCTCTCGACATGCCGCCGCCATTACCGCGGGAGCCCCGACGGCTTCTCATCCTCGACTCATCCACCGCCGGTAAAAGCCTTCGCCTGTTTATGAGAGGCTCGGCAACTCCACTCCCGACTCTCGCAGCTATCTCAGTCGGGTATAACTTCACGCGGCTTGCTCAGCGTTCACTCGCGTTGCGGCCTGCCGATTCGTCCCGTCCCCCCGGCTGCGTACGACACCCCCTTTCGAAGAAGCCTTCCCGGACGGCTTGTCGGTCCCGTTTCAGCGCGGCCGGTTACCCAACCACGCTCGGACCCAGACTCCTCGGGCCAATCGAGGCATCCCAAGGTGGGCTCCTTTCATCCCACAAAAGCAGAGGCTTCGGCCTCACGCCGTAATCCTCGATTACGTAAACCGCGAAGCGGCCTGGTTGGCGCGTTGGAGAAGGGGTCGGGTCGGATATGGGCCCATATCCGAAGCGGCACCAGCCGCGACCGACCCCGGTCACGCGGACGCGCCTCCCCGGTGAGAGGCGCGTTGGCGTGATCTCCAACACGCCAACCCGCTCGCCGCGGCGCTCTCAGCGACTAAAGAGGCCGGCGTGATGATCGCCACGCTCGAGCGGGCGCGCGACGTGACCTCCTCCTCGTTTCACGGCGCGTGACCGCGTCTGCCGGGCCACGGTCCACCGCGACGGGCGCCTCGATGCTGATGCGGC
The DNA here is from genome assembly GCA_963733955.1 of uncultured Acidobacteriota bacterium. Classification (GTDB taxonomy): domain Bacteria; phylum Acidobacteriota; class Thermoanaerobaculia; order UBA5066; family Gp7-AA6; genus DATFTF01. Next base: position 2,182 of record CAVTEW010000001.1, on the reverse strand, counting down.
ACGCGGCTTGGCCCCTCGTTGCAAGCCGCGTGACGCCGGGAAGGGGTCCAGCTGGTGCCGACGATTGCTGAGGACTTCCCGCTCACCATAATAGCTTAATAGAGGACTGACCCCAATGCAGACTCCAGAGGGCCCGGTCGAGCAGGAGGCGGATATCGTGGCCGTTCAACTCTCGAGGCTGGGCGACGTGCTCGATGGCTTCCCGATCGTGGCAGTCCAGGGCGAAGGCCACGCGCACCGTCTCGCCGTTCCAGCAGGGGATGTTGAACCCGTCCGAGCACCAGCGTTGGTTAGAACCGGGCATCGCGATCTTGCCAGTGTGAGGCCGATCCAGGCGCCGTCTCATCTTGCCCGGCAGAGTCAGGCTCATCATCCGCATGACCCGACGAATCCGCTTGCGGTTGTAGGGCGTTTGGCCCCTCTGTCGGCGGTCCCGGTTGACCAGCGCCCAGGTGCGACGCACTCCATAACTGGCCCGTTCTCGGGTCACAGCCAGGATCTGGTAGAGCACCTCGGTGTCCTCGGCGCGGCGATAAAACCGGCCCTGCCGCGGCCGACCTCTCAGATATCCCGTGCTGCGGGCCACGCGCAGTGTCCGACACACCGCCGCCATGGGACGACCGGTCACCGAGCGGATCCTTTAAACAAGTGTGGACTTTTTTTTACAAGATCCCGCGCCGCTTCCAGGATCTCGATGGTCATCGCCTGCTTGCCCACCAGACGCTGCAGCTGCTTGACCTGCTGCTCGAGCTCCCGGACCCGGCTGATCGGCACGACTTCTTCTCCAGCCGCCACAGCCGTGGTACCACCCCGCTCAACCAGCCGTATCCAGTTGCGCAAGACCGCCGGCGCAATCTCCAGCTCCCGCGAAAGCTCCGCAAGCGTCCTCTCCCCGGATGTCACCCGGCCGACCGTCTCCCGCTTGAACTCAACTGAAGAAATACGGCGACCGTCTGCCTTCCTCGAAAAATCCCCCATCCCTGACCGCCTTTCTGAGCCCCATTCTAGGACCCCGAAATGTGTCTAGTTCAAATGGGGGGCAGACCACTTCTTCGTTGCACGGCGCGTGACCGCGTGTGCCGGGCGCCGGCCAGTGGAACTGAAGCCACGATGCTGATGCGGCGCGCGGCTTGGCCCTCGCTGCAAGCCGCGTGACGCCGGTACCATGTCGATCAGCTGGAAGGGAACGACGAACAGGTCACGCTCGGCCTCTATCGTCTCTTCGGACCCAGCACGAGCCCGCCAGCTTGCCTACCAAGTTTCGTTAGCTCGCCTTCAAGCTCGAAGCTCCAGAAGACAACCACGGGTCCTTTCAGGAGTGCCGCATGCAAGTCTGGGAACCGCCGATCAAGGGCAACCGAACCCCCGATGGTCTTTCCAGCGCCAATTTCTAGTGGGTAGGGAAGGGCGTCTTCCACCGGCCGGCTCGCTTCGAGGAGAGACTGGTTGCGGTCCGCGGTAACAGCAACGAGTATCAAGGCGTCGCGTGCCGCCCACGGAAGAGATGCGGCGTTAACGAGTAGCGCTCGTTTGCCGTCGTTGCTAATCTTGATCGAGAGGCTCAACCCTTCTGGGTCCCTCTCCGCAGCGACGCTGTATTTGAGTGCCGGACTGGTGGAGGGCACCGACCGCTCGGCATCTGTCTGAAACAGAGCCACCGCACACAGCAGCATTGCAGACCCAGTCTTAGGCATTAGCTTTACTCGAAATCGCGTGCATCTTCTCGTAAATGCGTTAGCGACCACCCTATCGGCCCGTTACAGCACTGGCTATTGTCTGGGTCAGCTGCCTTCTGTGCCTCTAGGCACTGAATCTGTGCCGACCATCCCTCGCGCTCCGAGTTTCTCTCCTCGTTGCCGTTGGAGTAGCCGACTTGCAGTCCCCTAGCACGGTCTCTGCAGAGCCCAGGATTACGATTCTCAGCGTCAGACGCATGGGTCATTTCATGGAGGACAAGACAGGGAATAAGGCAGCGATCGCTTTCTGCGTCACCGGTCGGCCATATTAGGGGCACAACGTGTCCTTTACCATCGCACACTATAGTGCCCCGGCCAGTGCCCGGTAGCGGTGGTAGAGGTCTGACGACATACAGACCACGCGGATCACGATAGAACGGCGGCCTGTTTAGAACATAGCTGAAGGCTGATAGTGCATTCTGACGCAGCGCATCTTCGCTGAGGAA